>CAWAIT010000006.1:0-1875574 GCA_963782235.1 uncultured Acidobacteriaceae bacterium | reverse complement strand
TCGGAGTCGCCGATTTGGTGGGATAGAGAGCGCCTTCGGATTGAAGGCTCGTACTACGAGTTGGTGACAGGCGAAATCGGCAGAGCTATTGGTGTTTGGCAGGAAATGATTCGGGAGTATCCGGGCGACGGGATACCACAAAACAATCTCGCCTGGTGCTTTCGGGCGATTGGAGAACTAGAAAGCGCCGCCATCGCGGCCCGAGAGAACATCCGCGTCAATTCCGAGTCGTATGCCCCCTACCTCAACCTCATGTCCGCAGAGATAGGGATGAATCGTTGGGCAGAGGCCAAAGCCGTGTATGAAGAGTCGCGTTCGCGGAACGTCGACTCAGAAGCGCTGCACTATGCGCGATACTCCGTTGCGTTTCTGGAAAGGGATAGTAGTGGTACGCAAAAGGAACTCGAATGGGAGGAAAGTGATCCGAGCGCAGACGGAAGAGTCTTCTTCTCAGAACAGGGCAAACAGCTCTACTTCGGCCATGCCAAAGTCGCAACGAGGTTCTTGGGGCAGGGAGTTAGCAAGCAGGTTCAGGCAGGATTTCAGGAATCAGCTGCAATGTTCCGGTGCGGCTTCGCGGGAGAAGAGGCTGAGATCGGCGAAATCGTTCGTGCGAGAAAGGACGCTAATGGTGCGCTCGCGATGGCGCCGTCTAGCCGTGACGTGAAGATTTGTGCTTCCTTCGTGCTCGCACGACTAGGAAATGGAGATGACGCCCTAAAGACAGCAACCGACCTTCAAAGAGAGAAGCCACTTGGCACGATAGTGAACGCGCTGCAAGTGCCCGCCCTGATGGGGGCAGCATTGCTCAGTGAAGGGAAACCGGAGGAAGCTCTAAGAGCGCTCGATCCAGCCCTGCCATACTTCCGCGCCTACTTAATGACAGTGTATCTACGGGGCATCGCCTTGCTGAAACTGGAGAGACTGACCCGAAGCCGTCGTCGAGTTCCAGAAGATCATCGATCATCCTGGACTTGTGGGATGCAGCGTTATAGGTCCTCTTTCTCATCTTCAGCTTGCCCGCGCTTACGCGATGGCGGGTGACAAAGATGCCGCGCGCAAGTCGTATCAGGACTTTCTCACTCTGTGGAAAGACGCCGATCCCGACATTCCCATCTACCGCCAGGCCAAGGCGGAGTACAAGAAGCTGCGCTAGTGGCCAGTGGCTGGTGGCTACGCAAGCTCTCAGCGGTCAGCGGTCAGCGGTCAGTTTGCAAGCTATAGGGGTCCTTCGACTCGGTCGCCAAAAAGCGGCGACCTCGATCAGGATGACAAGTGCTCGAACCTCGCGCACGCAGCACGTATGAATACTACCGCGCTAGTAGCGACTGGCGGTTTCATTATGAAATCAGAGCGCTTTTGGCTGGTCGCGCGCAGTCGCAGCAATGTAAAATTCAGTTCACAAAGTTCCAGCTATCTTCGGAGTTTGCATGGTAAGCATCTTTCCACAACGGCGGTCGGACGAGAGCGACTCGGCTCAATCGCTCGCACTCGGGCCGCTCGAACTCTCTGTCATGGAAGTGGTGTGGCAGACCGGGGCGTGTAACGTGCGCGACGTGGTCCAGCAACTGGACCGCGAGCTGGCGTACACGACTGTCATGACCACCATGGACCGGCTCTACAAGAAGGGCCTGCTCGACCGCACCAAGTGCGACCGCGCGTTCCTCTATTCGGAGCGCATTTCAAAGGACGCGTGGGAGCGCCAGCGCACCGATGACCTGCTGGCGGGCTTTTTGACGGGAACCCAGCCGTCACGCGAGCTGCTGCTATCGTGCCTGGTCGATGCCGTGGGCGAGCACGATCCTGACCTGCTCGACCAGTTAGAAGCGAAGATCCAGTCCAAGCGCCGCGCGCTTACCGGAGAATCGAAGTAAATGGCCCTGCCATACCTATTGCGGCTTTTGTGCCTCTGTTTTGCGATCGTTCTTTATCGTGCATGCCGCATCCGCCGTCCTGGTATGGATTGGCGCTCCGGCAGCGTTGCGGGTGGCCCAGCATTCCAAGCCGGGCTTTGCCGCGAAGTTTCTGTTCGTGTTTCGGATGTTTCCCTTCGCGTTGACCCTGTTTCTCGTGCTGGGCTTTTGCATCCCGAGCTACCTGTGGCTGGAGCCGCTGACCAGCGGCGAAAAAGTCGGCTTTGGCTGCCTGGGCGCGGCTGCGCTGGGATTCCTGGTCTGGATGTTGTCGGTGTTTCGTGTCGGCTTCTCGTTGCTTCGCACCTCGCGCTACATGAGCAGTTGCGAGCGCGATGGGCAGGAGATGGCCGTCGAGGGCGAAGCGGCTCCGGTGCTGGTGGTAAAGCGCGAGGCTCCGGTGATGGCCGTGGCCGGACTGGTTCATCCTAAGCTGATTGTCTCGCGTAATGTGCTGCACAAACTGACGCCGGAGCAGCGCGAAGCGGCGTTTCGCCACGAGCAGGCACATCAGGCATCTCGCGACAACCTCAAGCGTTTCCTTTATCTGTTGGCTCCGGATGCGTTCCCGTTTATCTCCGGCTTCCGGAAGATCGAGCGGCAGTGGGCGCGCTACACCGAGTGGGCCGCCGACGATCATGCTGTGGCGGGCGACTCGCAACGCGCGCTGTCGCTGGCAGCGGCGCTCGTCTGCGTTGCCAAGATGGGCGTGCATCACCAACCTTCGTATCTGTTGTCATCTCTCTACTCGTCCCTGGTCGCCGATGACGAAGACTTGGCGGTCCGCGTCGACCGTCTGCTGCGCGAGCAGCAGTATGCTGAGAAGCCGCTGGCTCCGCTGGTGCAGGTCGCGCGCAATGTGGCGCTGGTCGCTGGCAGTCTCGCGGTTGCCGCGTTGGTATGGCCCGGCAGCCTCGGCTCGGTGCATCAGATCCTCGAGAAGCTGATCCAGTAGTTCTCGGCCGCGCTCGTTCACTCCTCACATCTCCAGGTGATGGGCCTCACTGCGGCTTCGTGCTTACAGTTCGTACTGTAAAGTGTTCACGGCTGCACCCAAGCCGGGATGGTAAAAGCCTGCCCCGCCAGTGCTTCGCATCTGTGCAGGTACCTCCACCGGCTCTCGCGGCGCAACACGTGCAAGTCGGAGGTGCGTTACTATGCCAACCATGAGCGATCCTGAAGTAAAGGAACCCAAACCGCAACTGGTTACGCCCGAAGCTAAAGAGCCCGAGCTGTTTGCCGCCGAAATCGAGATGGAAAAGAAGTCGTCCAATCTCTTTCCCATTCTCTTTGTGGCGGCATTGATTTTGGTGGTGGGTGGAACCATCTACTACTTCGTAAAAGGCGCACAAGCAGGTGCTGACCCAGCCGGTCGCGACCGCTGCGATCAACAGCATCCTGAAAGCCCAGGAACCTGCGGTTATCCGTTTCAGCACGGGACTCATCACCGCCAGTGTGGATGAGAAGCCGACGGGTCCGCAGTACAAGCTGCTGACGAAGGCGGGAGTTCTGGCGACCAAGCAGAAGAGTTGGAACTCGATTGTCTCCGAGCTGACGCCTGCCGGGCAGAAGCTGCTGGACAGCATCGACGGCGTGGAGAAGACCACAAACGCCGACAAGACGGTGACCTACCAGGTGCCGTTGGCGCAGCGCAAGCTGGTGGCCATCGACAAGATCGAGATGATCCGGCCGCACCTGGCGCGGGTGACGTATTCCTGGAAGTGGGATGCCAATCGGCTGGGCGAGGAATTTGATGCCTCGGGCGATCTGGTGAAGGGCTTCAACACCTGGGACCGCGGCACGCTCATCAACTCCTATGGCGTGAACTTCTACAGCGCCGCTCCGACCAAGGTCACGGTTGTGCTGATGGAGACCAAGGACGGAAGCTGGAAGCCCTACGTGGAGTAGGCGCGAGGCGCTACCCATCTAGTCGATTAGAAAGATTCCCGCCCAGCCAAAATAAGGTTGGGCGGGCGCACCCCACCATTCACCCCAGTCATAGCGCCTGGGCTAAACTGTCCTGAAGCCGGTTAACCCGCTAGGAGGCGGCTTCACTCGCCCGCAGACGCGCAAATCGCAGCGACAATTTCTGCGGCGTGGGTTACAACCATAAGTGAGACGGGCAAATGGTTCGGATCCACGTCCTGCATTCGCCTATAATACGCATGCTCACTAGTAGCCCGGCGGTACAGTGGCATTAGTCGAGCGAGATTTCCAGGAGGAACCGAAATGCCCAACATTCTCAGCAGACGCTGGTTACTACTCCCGTTGATGCTCCTGGCGTGTGTGGCATCGTTCGCGCAAATCATATCCGTTACATTCGCTCCCCCGGCGCTGCCTGTCTACTCCCAGCCTCTCTGCCCCGGCGAAGGTTACATCTGGACTCCGGGATACTGGGACTATGACTATAACTTTGGGGATTATTACTGGGTTCCGGGGACGTGGGTATTGGCGCCTGAACCGGGGCTACTCTGGACGCCGCCTTGGTGGGGATGGGCTGATAACGTATATATCTTTCATGCGGGATACTGGGGCCCGCAGGTAGGTTTCTATGGCGGGATCCCTTACGGATACGGCTACTTCGGTCACGGTTACGAAGGCGGACGATGGGAGCACGGGCAGTTTTACTACAATCGCGCCGTCAACAACATAAACGTCACTGACATTCACAACGTTTACAACACCAGGGTCGCAGAAGAAACAAACGTCCATCGCATCAGCTACAACGGCGGCAACGGTGGGATAGATGTCAGGCCGACACCTGAGGAAGAGGCCGCTGCTCGCGAAAGGCATGTTCCTCCGGTCGCGGTGCAAGTGCAACACAGGCAGACTGCCAGCGCCAACCCGGAGCTACGGGCTTCGGCAAATCGCGGCAAGCCCCCGGTTGCGGCTACCGACAAGCCCACAGCGTTTACCGGCGCTGGGGTGGTGCCGGCCAAAGAAGCAGGAGCGCCATGGCGTCCTCCGGCGAACGTCGCTCGAGCCACCTCGCCAGTGCACGCCAAGGACCTACCACCTGCTCCCCGTCCCCCTACTCCTAATACTGGAGAGGCCCAGAGCAACAAGGAATATCAGCAACAGCAGGAAAAGCTCTATCAGCAACAGGAGAAGGAGCGCCAGCAACTGGAGAAAAGCCAGGAGCAGGACCATCAGAGGCTTGCGCAGCAGAACGCCAATGCAGAGAGAGCTCAGCAGGCGGAGAGAACTCAGCAGATGGAGCAGATGCACCAGCAACAGACCCAACAGATGATGGAACGACATGCGCAACAGCAGCAGCAATTGCAAAGACAGTCCCAATCGCCCCACAATGGGCAGCCTCCGAAAAAGCAATAGTTGCATCGAGCTGACACGAGAGTAATCGGCAATTCGATGGCGAAGAAGTATCGCAGCTCGGCGATGGCGTCCGTGCACGAGATGATGTCGGACCTGCATGAGGCGGGAATCATCAATCACACGACCATGCGCGAATTTGACGAAGGTTGTTTGACCCCGATCATCCAGATGAAGCCCGGAACTATACGAAACCTGCGTAAGCGGGCGAGCCAGGCCGTCTTTGCGCGTTACCTGAACGTTCCCGTGAGTCTGGTCAGTCAATGGGAACGGGGCGAAAAACATGCCAATGGGTCTTCCCTCAAGTTGCTCTCATTGGTCCACAACAAAGGGCTGTCGGCCATCGCCTGATCGCCTGCGGAGTGGTAGTTCGCGCGAACCCCGGAACCGGCCCTCTGGCGCCACATCCAATCGTTACAATCATCCTGATGCGAGAGTTCGCCACCAGCATCGTTCGAGAGCTGCGCCAGCGCGGTTTCCAGGCGTATTTCGCCGGAGGCTGTGTGCGCGACACGGTGCTCGGGCTTGAGCCTGCCGACTACGACGTCACCACCGACGCAACGCCCCACGAAGTGATGCGGATTTTCCCCAAGACCTACGCGGTCGGCGCGCAGTTCGGCGTCGTGCTGGTGCCCATTCCGGAAGAAATGCGGTACGAGACATTACCGCCCGAACATCCGCACGCGGTTGAGGTAGCTACCTTTCGCAGCGACGGTGTCTATTCGGATGGCCGTCATCCCGATCACGTGCAGTATTCCAAGAGTCCGCAGGAGGACGTGCAGCGGCGCGACTTCACCATCAACGGCCTGCTGATGGATCCGCTCGGCGGCGACCGGGTGCTGGATTTTGTCGGGGGGAGGAAAGATCTCGCTCAGGGCGTGGTGCGAGCCATCGGCGAGCCGGAGCTGCGCTTCCGCGAAGACAAGCTGCGCATGTTGCGCGCGGTGCGCTTCGCCGCGCGCTTCGGGTACGTCATTGAGCCACGTACCTTCGCCGCGATTCAGGAACTGGCGCCAGAGATCAATCAGGTTAGCCGCGAGCGCGTTCGCGACGAACTGACGAAGATGCTTACGGAAGGCCATGCGCGCGCTGCTTTCGAGTTGCTCGACCAGACGGGCCTGCTGGTGCATGTGCTGCCCGAGATCGATCGCATGCACGGCGTGGAGCAGCCGCCGCAATTTCACCCCGAGGGCGACGTGTGGATTCACACCATGCTGTTGCTGGAGAAATTATGGCCGCGCTGCCCGCGTACGCTGGCGTGGGGTGCGCTGCTGCACGATCGTCGGCAAGCCCGCGACCTTTCGCGTCGCGCCCGACCGCATCCGCTTCGACGGCCACGTGGAGGTAGGCATCCGCATCGCCGAGGAAATCTGCCGGCGGCTGCACTTCTCCGGAGAGGACACGGAGCAGATTGTGGCGCTGGTCGCGAATCACATGCGCTTTGGCGATGCCGGGCGCATGAAAGAATCGACCCTGAAGCGCTTCATGCGGCTGCCGAAATTTGAAGAGCATCTCGACCTGCATCGTCTGGATTGTCTCAGCAGTCACGGCAATCTGACGCTGTACAACTTCGTGCGCGACCGGCGCATGGAGCTGAGCGAAGAAGAGATGCGCCCTCAGCTGCTGCTTTCCGGAGACGACCTCATCGCCATGGGTTACAGTCCGGGTCCGCAGTTCCGGGAGATTCTTTCGTCGGTGGAAGACGCGCAATTAGAAGGCTCGCTGCACACCCGCGATGAGGCGTTGAGCTTCGTTACCAGCGAGTTCCCAATTCGATAAAGCCGCTGTTGGCTATTAGCTCTTGGCTTTGGGCCGGATCGAACTCCATTGTGAGTTAAACACAAAGCGGCCCACCACAGAGGCACGGAGGACACGGAGAAGATCGGGTCCATCTTGTTCTTCGTGTGCCGGTGGATTTGTATTTACGAAAAAGCCGAGCGGCCAAAACTACAAGCTAAGAGCCAACAGCCAAGAGCGCCGCGCGAAGCGTGCAGCCATTCCGACCGCGATATCCGCAATATTCACAGTACGGAGCGCGCTGTTGAGGGTGCTAATATCCGGCTCTCGCAACAATGCATCACGCAAGGGCGACCCTAAGCAAAATCTATGCGAACGCCGTGCAGCAGGTCGCGGGCGACCAGGCGCCGGTGCTGGCGTGGCCGCTGGCATGTGGGTCGAAGGTCGCGCAGAGAACGGCGGCGCTGGGCTGCGTGAACGGTGAGCTGGCGGTGCGCGTGCCCGACAAAATCTGGCGCAACCAGCTCGAATGCTTCAGCGATCGCTATGTGGCGGCGCTCAACCAGATGAGCCGGCACAAGGTGACGAGCATTCGGTTTGTCGCGGCAGATCAGGATCGGGTTTACGGGGAATGGAACAAGCCCAGCTGCGGAAACTAGAATTGCGACGAGGGCGGGCGAGGAGCGGCTCGAAACAGTTGCGTAGATCACGGGTTAAGAGCCCGTAGCATTTAGTGAGGAGTGGGACTTATGGCAAATACAGCCGAGTCACTAGGGGACCAGCCTGTCGGCGGGCGCGCGATTATCAGTGTGTACGATGGCACACGTCAGCTCTATTCTGACAAAGCCGAGCTTCTTGTCACCGTCATCGACGGCAATCAGAAGCGGCAGAAACAGAAGTTCTACAACACGCCAACCGTATTCTTTACTGGCTTGCCGCTATTCGACAATGAGGGTGACAACTACACCTTTCTGGTTTCGGCGGATGGCTACAAAGACAGCGGCTTCTCGCCGGTCAAACTGTCCCCGAACGTGGACCAAATCGTTGAATTGATGCTGGTTCCGAAGTCGAACGAGCTGAACTTTGCCAACGCCACGTGGACTACGTTGGGCAATTCGCGTCCGACGTTGAAAACGCTGCTCGCCAGCGGCGCGGCAAGTGACGCCGAAGCAGCGAATCGCTACAGCAACATCATGGAGGATGACGGGGGACTGATTCTAGCGTGTCTGCTGAACATCACGACCGCAATGCAACAAATTCACCTGCCGCATCAAACCCCGTTCGATTACCTCAAGCGTGTCATCTGGGACCGTGACGGTGACTCCAAGATGGCCCAGGACCGCTTCTTTGCCTGGGCTGATCCCAGGCTGATCGACCAAATCGAGCAGGCGAAGCGGCAACCTCGTCCCATATTTGCCAACGCGCCCTTTGCCCTTCATCCCGGTGCAACGCGCAGTTACAAGGAGATTGAGTTTGGCGAGGCCAACGTGCAGCTCACCTTCCATGAAAACGACCGGCTCGAGGTGGATGGCGTGAATTGTGTCAAGCTCGAGCCCGACATCGATTACTACAAGAACCTGCTGAACCACGGGATTATGGAGGTACTCGTAAATGCCTTTGGTAGCCTGACTGACCCCAAGACCGTGTACGTGCTGCGCTGGATGGCAGGGCGCCGAGCCGGGATTTCGGAGTTCGATCCGTTGTACACAATTCAGAAGGCATAATCGTTGCGGGGTCTTGCGGGGATGGGGTAAGCCTCGTAGTCGACAGACGCCCGCATCGTGAGACATTCAACCGGAATGCTTGGCGGGGGGCCACTTCCTCCTTCACGATCCTCCGGCTCGCCCCGGAGCATTTTTGGGGGTTTCGGAGATCGGTAATGGCCCGCCCGATGGTTCCCCGCTAAGCTAGAGTAGTGCGTTGCGCGGCTATCGCGGCGCTTAAAGCGCCGCTCGACCCAGTGCGTCTCCGCAACCCTTCCACCTGTCGCACTTTCGCAATGTGGAACCCTCTCGCGCTACACTCAAATCAGAGGACAAGGCATGGTTTCCGAGAAAGACGTCAGTTACGTCGCTGACCTGGCTCACCTGGAATTGACCGAGGCCGAGCGCGCGCGCATGCTGCGCGACCTGAATTCGATTCTCGGCTATATTGAGCGGCTCAATGAGCTGGACACTTCGGGTGTGGAACCGATGGCGCAAGTCTCCACCCGCTATGCCGAAGACGCTCCGCCCGGGGGGGCGTTTGCCTATGCCATGCGTCCGGATGAGCTGATCCCTTCACTGCCACACGAAGAGGCGATGATCAACGCTCCGCAGAGAGATGGCGCGTTCTTCAAAGTTCCCAAGGTGATCGAGCGCTAGTCATGGACGTTACCTCACTCACCGTGGAGTCCACGCGCACGGCGATTGCCGAGAAGCAGTTCACGGCCTCGGCGTTGGTGGATGCGTTTTACCAGAAGATCCGGCACGACGATCCGGACATCGGGGCCTATCTCACACTCAGTGAGGAACGCGCATACGGCCAGGCGGCGCACATCGACGAACTGGCCGGGCGCGGCGACACGCTGCCTGCATTGGCGGGCGTGCCGATTGCCGTGAAAGACGTTATCAGCACCAAGGGTGTGCGCACCACTGCCGGATCAAAGCTGCTGGCCAACTACGATGCTCCCTATGACGCGACTGTCGTTGAGCGGCTGGAGAGTGCCGGTGCCATCATTCTGGGAAAGACCAATTGCGACGAGTTCGCCATGGGCTCATCGAACGAAAACTCCGGCTTTCATCCGGTGCGTAATCCATGGGATCGCTCGCGCGTTCCTGGAGGTTCGTCGGGTGGATCGGCCGCGGTCATCGCGGCCGGAACCGCAGTCGCGTCGCTCGGCACCGACACGGGAGGTTCGATTCGCCAGCCGGCTTCGTTCTGCGGAGTAGTCGGGCTTATGCCGACCTATGGCCGGGTGTCGCGCTATGGGCTGATCGCGTTTGCTTCGTCGCTCGACAAGATTGGCCCGTTCGGAAAGACCGTGACAGATACGGCGCTGATGCTTGAGGTCATAGCCGGCCGCGATCCCAAGGACTCCACTTCTGCCGAGCATGCTGTGCCGGCGTACTCCGAATCGGTTGGACAGCCGGTCACCGGGCTGAAGATTGGTGTTCCCAGCGAGTATTTCGGGGAAGGGCTCGACGCAGAGGTTCGGTCAGCCGTAGAAGCAGCCGTACAGAAGTTGGCCGAGGCGGGAGGCGAGATCGTGCCTATCTCGCTGCGGCACACACCGTACGCGATTCCGACGTATTACCTCGTCGCGACTGCTGAAGCATCGTCGAACCTGGCGCGCTACGACGGAGTGCGCTATGGCGTGCGAGCAAAAGGAGCGAAGACCCTGGCCGAGATGTACCGCCGCACCCGCGACGAAGGCTTCGGCGCTGAGGTCAAGCGGCGCATCATGCTCGGTACCTACGCGCTGAGCGCCGGCTACTACGATGCTTATTATCTGAAGGCGCAGCGCGTGCGCACGCTCATCGCGCGTGACTTTGACGAGGCATTCACCAAGGTCGATGCCATCGTCACGCCGACCACTCCAACTCCGGCCTTTCGCCTGGGCGAGAAGGCCGATGATCCGCTTGCCATGTACCTTGCCGACATCTTCACCGTGACAGCGAGCCTCGCGGGTATTCCGGGATTATCGCTGCCGTGCGGCGACAATGCTGAAGGCTTGCCGATTGGGCTCCAGGTGCTGGGCAAGCACTTCGACGAGGCGACGGTGTTGCGGGTAGGGCACGTGGTGGAACACGCGTTGGCAGCGGACAAAGAGTAAGCTTTGTCGTCCCGAGCGAGGAGCGAAGCGACGAGTCGAAGGACCCATGTCTTCGCAACGTGAGCACGTTCTGATTATCTCGCCGATCACGCTGCTGCTCCCAGCGCGGAAGAGTATCGTTCGAAGGCTCGCAGAATGCCGCGCACATCGCTCGTCTGGCAGCAATCGACCGCACCCACGGCGAGCGACTCCTGCCACATCGCTTCATCAGCCAGGCGGTGCACGCAGGCAATGACGGCTCCCGGGAACTCCGAGCACAGCTTCTGCAAATCCGAATAAGAGAACAGCTCAAGATCAACGATGACAAAACCGGCACGCAAGCGTGCGATCTCGGCTTCCGCTTCGGACAGGCTGTTCACAACGACTAACTTGCGAAACTTAGGCCGGAGAGATTCAGCGAGAAATCGCGCTACCACCGGGTCGTGATGCGCGAGCACAATATTGATGGGCCGCATGGCAAACCCCCTTGGGGACGAGGGAACGACAGCGTTAGCCGCCGGCTACAAACGTTGAGCTGTTGCTTGACTACTTTACGGTGCCGCTGTTGGGCGCCACCGGCTCAAAAGGCTCCGGCTGAAGCTTGCCATTTCGCTTCAGCAGGATTTCAACCTTGCCTTCGGCTTCCTCCAGTTCCTTGCGACAGGAGTTGGAGAGCTTAACGCCTTCATCGAAGAGCTGTAATGCCTGATCGAGCGACACGTCACCTTTTTCCAGCTCGTTCACGATGACTTCCAGGCGCTGAAGGCAATCTTCAAACTTCGGCAAGGTGTCGCTCCGTGAGCTATTTTAATCCTCTCGTCATGGCAGGAAGAAAAAATTACAAAACGGATTTCGCTTTGTGAAGGCGGCGCCACTTGCCGCCAAGTGTCGCACCGGGTTGGATGCTCAGCGGAGGCGACGATAGCGGTTGAACTGATGATTTCCCGACTTGCGACAGCTTATCCATTTCCACCGCGTCATCGTGTCTCTGGTCAGGCCCGGACCGCCAAACACCGTGGGCCGCATCAGATTCGCGACCTTCTGCTCCTGTGGCAGACGCTTCTGCTCCGGTGGTACGAGCTGCCCTACCTCGACCGGCGACACAGTTAGAAACTTCTCGTCAATCAGGCCGGCGCGGGCGAGACTGCCGTAGAGCGTAGGCCCTCCTTCGCAAAGCAAATGCTCAATCCCTAGTTCTTCGCGCAGCTTGGCGATCGCCATAGGAAGGTCGAGCTGCTCTCCTTCGCCGGCAGACACGATGGCGACATTCGGCTTCTGAGCCCGCGCCCGGAGACGCTCGGCCCCTGCAGGTGACGTGACGATTGCCGCGTCGACGAGGTCTCCGTCAAACACTTTGAACTGCGACAGGTCGAGATTTTCAGCTCGCGTGACAAAGATGTTTCGCTCGCGCTGCTTGCCCAGCCGCTTGCGCAGGGCCTGCAGGGCAGGATCAACCACTTGGAAGACGATGCCCCGGCTTTCCGGGCCACGCGCCCGCTTCTCTTCCTCAAGGGTTGTCATGCCCAGGATCAGGCCGTCGGCGTGCGCCCGCAGCAGGTCCATCAGCCAGCGGTCTTCGGCGGACTGCGAAATGTATCCGCCTGACGCGTACTCGCCTAACAGGCTGATGATGCCGTCCAGTGACTGGACAAAGTTGTTGTAAATCCAGGGACGGCCGGCGGGCGCAGGAGGAAAGCCAAAATTGCCGTAGGGCGCAAACGCCGGATCGTCGAACGGGCTGGGCTCGGCGCGATCAAAGAGGATTTCGAACGGCCTGATATCGGATTGCGATGGCATAGATGTTCGCTGATTTTATCGTTGCCGCCCGCATCAGGCGAGCGGCTTACTCATCGCCAGTCGCTCTCGAACGAAGCTGACCAGCTCGGGTGTGACGTATTGCGGTGGCCTGATCCTGAGCCGCGGTTTGTTGGCCGCGGGCTTGAGAGACACATTGGTCCACGCCGGCTCTCCCGGGCCCTCGTGTAGAAGAACGAGGTCGGCGCGGTCGAGGTAATCTCGCGCCGAGGACTTGAAGTCCGCGGTTCCGGGATCGAGAACGGTCAGATAAAGGTCGGGCTTGATGAAGCGTATGACGCTGTTGGATTCGATGATCGCGTTTTCGGTCTTCGCCAACTCCTCCCGCAACCGGGGCATGGCTTCGGCGAGGAAGCCCTGGCGGGTTCGGACCCACAGAGAGCGCACTGCACCCGCAACCAGGAAGCGCGATGAGTCGCTTTCTCCCGAGCGGTCGCGCTCTTCCGTTACGGCCCAGCTATGGTCGTCGGTAGCGCAGTCGCACAGCTCGCCATTGGCGGAGCAGATGCCGTGGCCATACTGCGTGATCTTTACGGCGGTCCAGCAGAACTCGGGCAGGGCAGCGACCAGGCCAGCGACCACGCTGGTCTTGCCAACGCTCCGGGAATGTCCGCCAACAACGATCAGGGACATGAGATAGCCAGATGCCTTGCGAAAGCTTAAGGATACATGCAGAGAAATCGAGTGTCAGTGGCTTGCCGGCAGATGCACCGAAAAAACAGACCCGCTTCCTACCTGGCTGACGACCGAAAGTGATCCACCATGGGCTTCGACGATGAACCTGGCGATGGCTAAGCCCATTCCCGTTCCATGAGCCATGACTCTCTGTTCACGCCCACGATAGAACTTCTCAAAGATGAGCGATTGCTCCATAGGATCAATGCCGCTCCCTTCGTCCGCGACATTGATAATGACTTCTCCGGGTTTGTGCTCGGCTGAGACGCGAATCCGGCTCCCTTTTGGGGAGTACTTAGCCGCATTTTCCAGTAGATGGGTTATGACCTCGCACATGCGATCGAAGTCGAACGAGACCTCTGGAAGATCAGAAGCGATGCTAACCTCCAATACATGGGCCGCAAGCACCATCCTGGTCTTCTCAATCGCGGCTTCGACCAGGTCTGCCGGGCGGTGCGGCGAACGCTCCAGCTTGACCATGTGCGCATCCAGTTGCGCCATCTCAGCCGCTTCTCCAACAAGCCTATTCAGCCGGTCAGCCTCTTCGTCGATCACGGATAGAAGCTCATGTTGCTGAGCCACACCGAGCGAATTCTCTTCCAGCAGGGCGGTTACGCTTGCCTTGATACCGGTAAGCGGCGTACGAAAGGCGTGGGTCAGCGAATCGAGAAGCGCCGTCCGAAGCTTCTCACTCTCTTGCGCGGCCCGGGTCCCGGCTAGTTCCTCAATAGCCCGAGTGCGTTCGGCCGCTATGCCGACCAGGCTCCCGATGGCCTCCAGGGTCTCTCGGGAAAGCCTGACTCCGACCAGGGCCAACGCCCCTGCCGGCTTCACTCCCATTCGCATCGGGAGATAAGAAACTCCTCCTGCTTCGCTGATCTCGCCGCGCGCATTGCAGCGCAAGAGCAGTTCCGGATCGAAATGCAAGTCCGGTCGTGAGCGGTACACAGTGTCGCGACCGCTGATGACCAGTGCGGCCCCTTCAGCTCCAAAGGTCTGCGTTATGTCATTCGGCAAGCGATTCAGCAGTTGTGCAGTATCGTCCATGGTCAAAAGCTGCTGGCTAAGAGCATAGAGTCTTTCAACCTCAGTGCGGCGTTCCTGGGCGAGTTCGGCCTGACGGCGGGCGCGCTCGGCCAAATTGCTGGCCACCACCGCTGAAATCAAGAAAGCGATCAGCGCAACCCAGTTCTGGGGATCGGCGATGGTGAAGGTTCCAATTGGGGGGAGAAAGAAAAAGTTGAACAGCGCAGTGCCCGCTATGGCGGTAAAAAGAGCGATCCGGAACCCCCAGAACGCTGACGTGAGCAGGACCAGGACAAGGAAACTCAGCGCAACCGTGGTCGGATTTACCGGAAAGAACCGGCGATACGTGATCGTAATGGCCGCAAGGACTACGGCCACGGCTGCGGTGCGAGCAATCGCCGCTCTGAACTTCATCCCGTCGGGATTCTACTCTTTACGTGAAACTTATTTCTAACTGCATACAATTGGGCCAGTGATCAAGACTCCCGAGGAATGGCTCGAAGAGGTCGCTCCCGCGAAGGCCCAGGGACTATTCAAGCTCTTTCTGGGCTACGCGCCTGGAGTGGGCAAGACCTACGCCATGCTGAGTGAAGCGATCAGGCGCGCTAGCCGTGGGGAAGACGTCGTTATCGGTGTGATTGAGACGCATGGCCGTAAAGCGGTGGCCCAACTGGCTGACAAAATCGAAAGTATCCCGCGCCAGACCATCGAATACAAAGGCACGGCATTTCAGGAGATGGACCCTGAGGCGATCCTGAAGCGGCATCCGCAGGTAGTACTGGTTGACGAACTGGCGCACACGAATATCGAAGGAAGCCGGCGGCGCAAGCGTTACGAGGATGTCATCGAGCTGCTGGGAGCGAGGATCGATGTACTGTCGACCATGAACGTCCAGCACATCGAGAGCTTGGGACCTTCCGTAGCCCAGATCACAGGTGTGCAGGTGCGCGAGACTGTTCCCGACTGGGTCATGCAGCGGGTAGACGAAATCGTGCTGGTCGATGTAACGCCGCAGGCGCTGCAGAGCCGGATGAGCCGCGGCGACATCTACCCGGTAGAACGGGCTGCGCGATCGTTGGCGCATTTTTTCAAGCCGGGCAATCTCATCGCCCTGCGCGAACTCGCGTTGCGTCAGGTTACGCAGGTAGTTGACCGCAGCCTGGACGCATATCTTGCAAAAGAGCAGATCGAGAAAACGCCGGATGTGCGCGAGCGTATCGCAGTCTGCATCAGTTCCAATCCGGCCGCTCAATATCTGATTGCCCGCGGCTCGCGCATGGCGCAGGCCATCAAAGGCGAGCTGTATGTCGTGTACGTCGATATCGGGCGGGATAGCGATCCACGGAATCAACGCACCCTGGCCGAGAACGTGCGCTTCGCCGAGAACCTCGGGGGAAAGATAATTCAAGTCAAGGGGAAAAGCGTTGCGGAAGAGGTCGCGAAGGTGGTGCGCGAACAACGGATTACGCAGGTGATTTTCGGGCGTTCTGCCCAAACCGGATGGCAGAAGCACCTTTACCTGACGGCGATTCAGCGTTTCCTGCGCGACTCGCCACCGGTTGACGTTCACATCGTTACCCAGCAGGTGGGCTAATGGAGCATCCGCACGTCCTGGTGGTTGATGATGAGCCGCAGATTACTCGCGTGCTGCGCACCACCCTTGACGCCAAGGGCTATGACGTTCGGGTAGCGAACGATGGAGAGATGGCGCTCGAGATCATGAAAGACTGGACACCGAACCTGATTATCACCGACCTGATGATGCCGAACCTGGATGGGGTCCAGTTATGCAAACGGGTTCGAGCCATGTCAGACGTCCCCATCATCGTGCTCTCCGTGCGCGGGCAGGAACGCAGCAAGATCGAGGCCCTCGATGCGGGCGCCGATGATTACATCACAAAGCCCTTCGGCATGGGCGAATTGCAGGCGCGGGTCCGGGCGGCGCTTCGCCGGTCACCGAAAACGGAGCGCCGGGAGAGGATCGACATTGGCGACTTCCATGTTGACCTCGCCAGCCGGAAAGTGAGGGTGCGCAACGTAGAAGTAAAGCTCACGCCAAAAGAATTCGACCTGCTCACCTATCTTGCTGAACATCCGCATCGTGTCATTTCCCACCGAACCCTGCTTGCTGCGGTCTGGGGAGAGCTGAATACCGAACAACCCGAATATCTTCGCGTCTTCATTGGGCAGCTCCGCAAGAAAATCGAGAAAAATCCCGCCGATCCCAAGTATCTGCTCACTGATCGCTGGGTGGGATACCGCTTTGAGCCAGGCGACTGAATTTACGAACTCCTTATCTCCTCTTTAGTCGGGGATTACGCTGCGGCTAGTCCAATGGAATTGGGCAAGGGAACGGAGCTGAACAATGGCGGACTCCCTAAAGTGCCGTGTTCTTAGCTTCGCGCTCTGCCTGCTACTGCCGTGTTGCAGTTGGTCCGGCGCCGGAACGCCGAGTCCGCTATGCGCCGCTGCTTCGGCAGGCAGGGAGGCTGTATGGGAGTGATGGTTTTCGTCGTGCTGGCCTGTGCGGGGGCATTGTTTATGGTCAGGTTCTTTACGGCCTTATGCCGCGAGGATCGTCACGCGAGCAAGATGAAGCGGTCGGCACTCAAGAATCCCGGCTCACTCGGGATTTATCCTTCGGCAGGGCGACCCAACGCCCCCACGCCTGTCAGGGTTCCACTCGGACGCAATCCCTTGTCAGGCAACAAAATCGTCACCATTCGTCCATCGACATCGGCCATGTTGGGCAATCTCAAGGCAACCAGCGAAGGCCGGCAAGAGGCAAGAACGAGATAGGAAAATGGCAAGTAATCTGAACAGAATCGAAAACTTTGCAGAGTCTTTTCATCACTACTACAGTGCGTTAGCTCCCGACTTCGACTGCGCCGGTAACGGAGAGTCAGACTGGCACATGTTGCCGCCGAATGAGCGCAGACGATTCGTCGCAGCCACGCGCCTGGCGCTGCTGGAAGCCGAGTCTTTTCCAGACCCGAGCGAAGGCACGGAGCACGCGCGCGCAAGAGGAGCCGAAGGTCGCGAATGCGGCTGTTGAAGCCTCGAGGCGGCCGCTAGTGCGCTTGGGTTTGACAGCATCTTGTTACGGAGAAAGCTTATGCGGGACGTTATCTTAACAGCTGTGACGATCGTGTTCTTCGCTCTGTCGATTGGCTATGTGCGCTTTTGTGAGCGCATGAGGTGAGGGAAGCCGTGCATACCGAATCCATTGTCATGTTGGTAATCAGCACGCTGACCATGATCTATCTCATCTACGCGCTGCTGCGGCCGGAGTCGTTCTGAGATGACGGCCAACGGCTGGTTACAGATTTTGATCTTCCTGCTCGCGGTGCTGGCCGTGACCAAACCGCTGGGCGTTTACATGGCGCGCGTATTCAACCGGGAGCGCACGTTTCTTGATCCCGTACTGCGGCCCATCGAGCGTCTGATCTATCGCGTCACCACGGTCGACGAGGCGCACGAGATGCGATGGACCGAGTACGCGATCTCCATGTTGCTTTTTAGCCTCGTTCCTATGCTCGTGCTCTATCTCATGCAGCGCGTGCAGGGGTGGCTGCCGCTGAATCCGCAGGGATTCACAGCCGTTGCTCCGGATCTGGCATTCAATACCGCAGCATCGTTCACGACCAATACGAACTGGCAGAACTACTCGGGCGAAGTGGTGATGAGTTACTTCACCCAGATGGCGGGCCTCGCCTATCACAATTTCACCTCAGCCGCGGTTGGCATCACCCTGGCAATCGCATTTATTCGCGGCATTGCCCGCCGGCAGAAGGAAACGATTGGCAACTTCTGGGTCGACATGACTCGCTCCACTCTTTGGGTCCTGCTGCCGTTCTGCATCGTCGGTTCGTTGCTGCTGGTGTCGCAGGGAGTGGTGCAGAACCTCCGCCCGTACGATAAGGCTTCGCTCATCGAACCGCAGCAGGTGCCGCACCTCGGTCCCGATGGCAAGCCCGTGGTCGACGCGAGCGGGAAGGCCGTCATGGACACGGTCACCGAGCAGACGATCGCACAAGGGCCGGTGGCCTCGCAAGAGATCATTAAGGAATGGGGTACCAACGGCGGTGGTTTCTTCAACGCCAACAGCTCTCACCCCTTTGAGAATCCGACGCCGTTATCCAACTTCATCGAACTCTTCGCCATTTTTGCAGTTTCTTCCGGACTGACCTACACGCTAGGACGGATGACCGGATCACAAGCTCATGGTTGGGCGGTCTGGGCCGCGATGGCAGTTCTCTTCCTGGTCGGCGTGACAACCGTTTACTGGGCCGAAGCGCGCGGCAACCCCTTGCTGACCGGTGTTGACCAACACGCCTCGGCGTTGCAGTCGGGCGGAAACATGGAGGGCAAAGAGGTCCGTTTCGGTATCGCCGATACCGCGATCTTTGCGACGGCCACGACCGACGCCAGCTGTGGCGCGATCAACGGCTGGCACGATTCGTTCACCCCGCTCGGCGGCATGGTTCCGCTGGTGAACATCATGCTGAGCGAGGTGGTATTCGGAGGAGTCGGCGCAGGGATGTACGGGATGCTGATCTACATTGTGCTGACGGTGTTCATCGCCGGCCTGATGGTTGGCCGTACTCCGGAGTACCTGGGCAAGAAAATCGAAGCCTATGACGTGAAGATGGCCATGCTGGTGGCGCTTGTCTTTCCCCTCGTGATTCTGAGCTTCACGGCGATTTCCTCAATCGCGCAATTCGGGACCTCCAGCATTCTGAACCCCGGTCCGCACGGTTTGAGCGAGATCCTGTACTCGTATACGTCAGAAGCCGGCAACAACGGCTCGGCTTTTGGCGGGTTGAACGGTAACACACCCTGGTACAACGTCACGGGCGGACTGACGATGTTGATCGGGCGGTTCCTCATGATCATCCCGATGCTCGCCATCGCGGGCAATCTTGCGCGCAAGAAGTATGTCCCACCGTCGTTGGGAACATTTCCCGTGACCACTCCACTTTTTACCGTGCTGCTGATGGGCGTCATTCTCATCGTCGGCGCGCTGACATTTTTCCCCGCCCTGAGCCTGGGCCCGATCCTCGAGCACCTGCTGATGGGCGCCGGAAAGACTTTCTGAGACCGCGAAATGGCGAGAAGCAAAGCGATTTGGGAATGGAAGATCGTGCGGCGTGCCGCTCTGGACGCAGTCCTGAAGCTGAACCCGCGGAAGATGATGGGCAACCCCGTCATGTTCGTGGTGGAGATCGGCAGCGTCATCACCACGGCATTGCTGTTACGTGGCGGGCCAGGATTCAAGTTCAACCTGCAGATCACGCTGTGGCTGTGGTTCACGGTGCTGTTCGCCAATTTCGCCGAGGCCATGGCTGAAGGCCGCGGCAAGGCACAGGCCGACACCCTGCGCAAAGCTCGTGCAGAGACGGTTGCCAACCGCGTTACGGCAACCGGCGGCGTCGAGCAGGTAAGCAGCGCCAAGCTGCGCGCGGGAGATATCGTCCTCGTCTCGGCGGGAGAGTTTATTCCGTCGGACGGCACCATCATCGAAGGAGTCGCATCCGTCGATGAGTCAGCCATCACCGGCGAATCCGCGCCTGTTATCCGCGAATCCGGAGGCGACCGCTCGGCTGTAACCGGCGGCACGCGGGTGTTGTCGGACCATTTGCGGATTGAGATCACCTCGAACCCCGGTGAGACCTTCCTCGACCGAATGATTGCGCTGGTGGAAGGCGCCGAGCGGCAGAAGACTCCCAACGAAATTGCGCTCAACATCCTGCTCGCAGGGCTGACCATTATCTTTCTCCTCGCGGTGGTGACGCTGCAGCCTTTCGCCATTTATTCGGGCTCACCGCAAACCGTGTTCGTGCTCGTGTCGTTGCTGGTCTGCCTTATCCCAACCACGATCGGCGGACTGCTCTCCGCCATCGGCATCGCCGGGATGGATCGCCTGGTACAACACAATGTGTTGGCGATGTCAGGCCGCGCGGTTGAGGCGGCAGGCGATGTAAACACTCTTTTGCTCGACAAGACGGGGACGATCACCCTCGGCAATCGGCAGGCGGCGCAATTCATCCCTGCTCCGGGTGTAACCGAGGCCGAACTGGCGGATGCGGCCCAGCTTTCTTCTTTGGCCGATGAGACTCCGGAGGGCCGCTCCATCGTGGTCTTGGCAAAGGAAAAGTACGGACTGCGAGGCCGCGAGTTGGCCTCGCACGAAGCCGAGTTCGTACCTTTCATGGCCCAGACTCGTATGTCGGGCGTAAACCTCAATGGTTATCAGATTCGGAAAGGTGCGGCGGATGCAATTCGCAACTATCTGTCGCAGGAAGGCCACAAATTTCCCGAGGAGGTGGAAGCGGCGGTCGAACAGATTGCCCGCTCCGGCGGAACTCCGCTGGTGGTCGCGGAAAAGAGCCGTGGTGCTCTGGGCGTGATTGAACTGAAAGACGTGGTCAAGGGCGGCATGCGTGAGCGGTTCGACCAGTTGCGCGCCATGGGCATCCGCACCGTGATGATCACCGGGGACAACCCGTTGACAGCGGCAGCGATTGCGCGCGAAGCAGGTGTGGATGATTTTCTGGCGCAGGCCACACCTCGCGACAAGATGGACCTGATCAAACGCGAACAGGCGGGGGAAAGCTGGTGGCCATGACGGGCGACGGCACCAATGACGCTCCCGCGCTGGCACAGGCCGATGTGGGAATGGCAATGAATACCGGCACTCAGGCCGCAAAAGAAGCCGGCAACATGGTGGACCTCGACTCCAATCCGACCAAACTGATCGAAGTCGTCGAGATCGGCAAGCAACTGCTCATGACACGGGGCTCGCTGACCACGTTCTCGATTGCCAACGACGTGGCGAAATATTTCGCCATCATCCCCGCTATGTTTGCAGGTACGTTCCCGGTACTCAATGCATTGAACATCATGCACTTAAGAACGCCGCAATCGGCTGTTTTGTCGGCAGTGATTTTCAATGCGGTAATCATTATCGTGCTGATCCCCCTGGCGCTTCGCGGCGTGCAATATCGCCCAACGGGAGCTGCCGCGCTGCTGCGGCGAAATCTGCTTATCTACGGACTCGGTGGAATTGTGATTCCGTTCATTGGGATTAAGGGCATCGACCTCCTCATTACCAGAGTGGGGTTAGCGTAGGAAGAAAGCGATGAAGAGAAACTTGTTGATCTCGGTACTGATGACGATCACGACCACTGTCCTGCTGGGAGTCGTTTACCCGCTGCTGGTGACCGGCATGGCTCGAGTATTCTTCCCAAACAAGGCTAATGGGCAACTGCTGGTACGCGACGGCAAGGTCATTGGGTCGCGCATCATCGGCCAATCATTCACCGAGCCCCGGTACTTTCACTCGCGGCCTTCAGCCGCGGGCGCGGGATACGATGCCGCAAACTCCGGAGGCACAAATCTTGGCCCGACAAACAAGATCCTGATCGACCGGGTCCGGCAGGATGCGGCTGCGCTGCAATCCGACAACCCGAATGTGCCTGTGCCCGTGGATCTGGTCACCACATCGGCTTCGGGTCTCGATCCGCAGATCTCAATCGCCGCAGCGGAGTTTCAGGTCCCGCGCGTAGCACAAGCGCGGAAGATGCCGGAAGCAGAAGTACGGCGACTCGTCGCCGCTCACACCGAGGGGCGCCAGTTCGGATTCCTGGGAGAGCCGCGCGTCAACGTACTTGAACTGAATCTCGCCCTCGACGACCTTCGCGCTCAACCTTAGCCGATCAAGGGAATCTGAAGACTGCTTGTTTTAGGAGGTTTTCATGCCCAAGGACTATATTCGCGCGTTTAGCATCGCTGTAATTGCTGCTTTCTTGAGCCCATCTCTTCTTGCACAAGAGACTGCGGCTACACCCTCAACTGCGATCTCCGCCCGCGAACAGGAGCTCATGAACAAAGTAGAGCAACTGGAGCGGCGCCTCGCGGCACTGGAAGCTCAACAAGCCGAGAGCTCGGGCCGGAACAACTCCAGCAGCGGAGAAGCTGCCGCATTGCACACCGTTTTGGACGATTCGCAGGCCCGCACGGGCACCCCAGCTATGGCTTTGGTCGGGGAAACGGGAGCCAAGCAGGAACCGGCGCCGGCACCCGCAAACGAGAAACCAGCCCCCTTTTCTTTTGCCGACTTTACTTGGCTCAATGGCAACTCCCGTATCAAGGAGGTACCTTTCGATACCAAGTTCTTCACTCCCGAGATCAGGGCCGACATCAGCTACATCTACGATTTTGCGCATCCGGCTGACGACACCATTGGCGGTTCGAGCGAGGTCTTCCGCTCAGGCGAGTTCCAGGTCACACAACTGGGGGTGGGCGGCGACTTCCATTATGGACACGCACTCGCCAGGGTCATGACGCAATTTGGGATGTATTCCCAAACCACGCCGCGCAACGACGCGAGCCCGGCGCGTGGCCAATGGCAACTAGCCGATGCTTACCGCTACGTTTCCGAGGCCTACGGCGGATACCACTTCGATGTGATGGATGGGATCAACGTCGAAGCAGGAATCTTCATGTCCTACGTGGGACTGTTTAGTTACTACAACTTCGACAACTGGGCCTACCAGCCGTCTTATGTCTCATCCAACACCCCGTGGTTTTTCAATGGAATGCGAGTGCAAATCTTTCCCAACGAGCACTTGAAAATTGAGCCCTGGCTGGTCAATGGCTGGCAGGCGTACGGAAAGTTCAACAACGCGCTGGGGCTTGGCGCACAAATCCTGTGGCGTCCCAACGGCAAGCTTTCGGTTCTTGGGAACCAATACCTGCTCGGCGAAGACGTGCTCGGTAACCCCGCGCGCAGGCGTTATCACACCGACGACAGCGTGCAATACAAATACTATGACAAGCCTGACAACTTTTTAGACCAAATGGCCTTTTCGCTCACGGGAGATATGGGATGCGAAACTGGCGGTGGCGTCAGCTGTTTTGGCGATGGTGCCCGGCGGTCCCAAGCAGAGCTTTATCGGGTACATGGTGTACAACCGTTTCTGGTTCCTCAAGGACCATTACGCCGTGACACTCGGAGGCGGCCAAATCAACAATCCGGGCCGTTACCTGGTGCTGCTGCCGCCGATCAATGGTGCTACGGCCATCTCTGGAACGCCCTACTTCACTGAGAACCCAGGCGACCCATTCAAGGCCTGGGATACGTCGGCAACTTTTGACTACATGCCCAGCCAGTACTTCACCTTTCGCTTCGAGTACGATCATCGAGCGGCCAACGTACCGTACTTTTCTGGACATCAAGGCATTACTCCTCCAGGAGGGAACACCGGGCCGCCGGGATCCGTCGTGCCTGGCTTCACGCCCGACCTCCGCAAGACGGAGAACCGTCTGAATATGGCTCTGATGGTGATGTTCTAACGCGCAATCTGTCCTGCCGATAAGGAGGCTTTTCGGAGTGTCTCAGTTTTGGAACTGAGACACTGACAATTCCTTGGCCAGCCCTGCGTCAACGTGCTAGAACTCAATCTAGCCCTCGATGACAGGTGGTGCGTTGAAGAAAGCCGTGGGATTCCTCCGGTTTCTTGTCTTAGTGGGAGGGCTCGCGCCTGCCCAGGAAACGGTATTCAGTGTCCCGAGCGCCGACGTGCTCGATCGCGGCAAAGTTTACGGTGAGCTCGACGTTACCTACCGGAACTCGGATGGCGCATCCGGCTACACGCCGCGCGTGGTGATTGGCGCCGGACACCGGATCGAAGTTGGCGTGAACTTGAATGGCATCGTTCATCCGGGCGATTCGCAGACCACTCCGACCCCCACCATCAAGTGGAAAGCCTATGACGGCGGCGACAATGGCTGGGTCTTCCTCGCTGGCGATGATTTGTATATCCCCGTGCAGAACAGAACATACGATGTCGGCAACTACGTTTACGCAGAATTCGCCAAGACCTGGAAAACCAAGACACGAGCGACCTTCGGCGCTTACTATTTCACCCCGAACGTGGTGGCTCCCGGCAATCGCGCCGGGGGACAATTTGCCATCGAGCAGCCGGTTGGTAACCGCGTGACGGTCGCTGCAGACTGGTTTACCGGCTCCACCTCGGTTGGCTACGCGACGCCAGGTGTCGTCATCAAGCTCACTCACAAACTTACCGGGTATTTCTCCTACCAGCTCGGAAACAGTCAGTTGTCCAATGGCAACCATCAGCTCCTGGTTGAGCTGGGATGGAACTTTAACTAGAAGTCATCTCATAAATCGGTTTGATTTGTATCAGGGCACGCCTTTCAGGCGTGCCGAACGAGGCGTAGAAAATGTCCGGGCTTCAGCCCCTGCAAGACCGGCGCGCGGGGCTGAAGCCCAAGATAATTACTTGCCGACTACGGCCCGGCTGAAGCCGTGCCCTGATACAAAACGATTTATGAGATAGCTTCTAGGCACACAGTGAAGGTCGTCGATTCGACTTATTAGGCGAGCCGCGTGTCAACGGCTCGAACTCAATCTTGCGTTGGATTCACAGGCGCCACGTCGAGCACCAGTCTAGAGCGTGGGCGGCTCACCGACGGGTGGTGTCTTCCGCGCTTGTTCCAACGCCTCCTCAGGATCCCGGCCGGTCACTGCCTTGTACCACGCCGGATGATGCGTCCACGCCCAGGCTTCGCTTACCGTGCCACGCGTCATGGCCTGAATCGTGCCCGGCTCGCCGAAGGTACTGAGGTAGATGTGGAAGAAAATCCCAAACAGCATGATCAGGGCGGAGAGATCGTGGATCACGTACGAGATCGAAACCAGCATCCGACCGAAGACCGTGGGATACCACATGATGAATCCGGTGATCACGTAGGCGATGCAGCCGCATACGATCTCCCAAAACATCAGTTTCTGGCCGCCATTGAAGAAGCCCGTCTCGGGGGATTCCACAGCGTCAGTTCGGCTGACGTAGTCCTTCATGTGCTTGATCCAGCGTGAATCAGCAGGAGTCCAGGTCATCACCTGCGACCAATTCAGCAGCTGAAGAGCAAAAAAGAAAACAAACACCAGCCCAAACCACGGATGCAGAAAGCGCGTCATGGCTCCACCGCCGAACAGCGGAGTGAAGAAGCGGAAGATCCAGGGCAGGTAAATCCCGAACCCCGACAGCAGGGCGAGGAAGAAGAAGATGCCGACCATCCAGTGCAGAAAACGGGTGTAGACCGGGTGGCGCATCAGTTCGCCCGCGTAGATTACGGTCTTCCCCAGCCGGTCGATGGCGTTAGGGCGATGTTCGAAGCTGCTAACGGAGGTCGCCATTTAGTCTCCTCCTGATGTTGCGCCGCCGGTCGGGGGCGGCTCGATTCTCTTAATCGGCGGGGTAGGCTGTGTCCGGAGTGGACCTGCGAAGACGTAGTGCATCACGACACCGACAAATCCAAGCATGGCAGCAAACAGGCCGAGCGGTTTGAAAACTTCTTTCCATACAGTGAACGCCAGCGGGATACGCGGGTTCTTGGGCAGCGCTCCATAGGCTTCCGGCTTGTTGATGTTGTGCAGCACATAGATGACGTGGGTGCCGCCGATCGTTTCTGGGTTATACACGCCGGCATTCTTGAACCCGGAGACGTCGCGCAACTGCGCGGCGCGCTTCTCGGCCAGGAACTTCATGTCCTCTTTTGTCCCGAAGTGCAGGCAGCCGGTCGGACACGACTTGATGCAGGCGGGTTCGAGCCCAGCTCCTACTCTGTCAGAGCAGAGCGTGCACTTGTAAACTTTCTTGGTGCTGGCGTTGAACTTCGGGATATTGAACGGACAGCCGGAGATACAGAACCGGCAACCAATGCAGTTTTCCTGGCGAAAATCGACGATGCCGTTGGAGTACTGCACGATGGCGCCGTCGGCCGGGCAGGCGCGCAGGCATCCGGGGTCGGCGCAGTGCATGCACTGATGCTTGCGCATCAGCCAGGCAAAGCTGCCGTCCTCGTGCTGGTCCTCATTGAACTTGATCAGGTTCCAGTAGTTCCAGTCCGTGTCGGGCATGGTCTGGTAGGTGTTGTCGAAGTGCGTGGTCTGGAAGGGCATGTCGTTCCATTCCACACAGGCAACCTCGCACGCCTTGCACCCGATGCAAGTCGTAGTGTCGATCAGCTTGCAGACTTTGTCCTGACGCTGCGTGCCCTCGCCCGCCACGGGTCCGGGGTGGGCCGAGATTTGCTGGATCCGAAGTGTACCGCGATCACCCATCTCGTGCCTCCTCTAGACCTTCTCCAACTTCACCAGGAATCCTTTGAATTCCGGGGTGTAGGCGTTGGGATCGATAACTGTTGGGGTCAGGCGGTTTGCCGGCATCAGTGAAGTCCTGCCCTCGCTTTCGGAAATTCCCTTGAAGCCCCAGTGAATCGGAACCCCGATCTGGTAGAGCTTCTTGCCGTCAACCTGCATGGGCTTGATGCGCTTGGTCACCATCGCCTTGGCGATGTAGTCGGCGCGAATGCTGCTGACCTTCACCTTCTCGCCGCCACGGATGCCCATTTCGTTTGCCAGCTCGGCAGGTATTTCGACAAACGGCTCCGGCACGAGCTCAACGTTCATGGGGTTGTTCTTGGTCGAATAGTGATAATGCTCCGTCAGCCGGTAGGTCGTGCAGATAATGTTGTAGCCTTCATCGCGCTTGGCGTACTTGTCGAGAGGCGTGTTGAACTTCTTCACCACCGGGTTGTTCGACTGCTCGGGGTGAAGCGGATTGGCAATCGGGCTCTCGATGGGCTCGTAGTGCTCGGAGAACGGGCCGTCGGTGACGGCACCGATGGGAACAAAGATTCGCCCCACTCCTTCCGGGTTCATGATGAACGGGCCCATGTGATCACTGGGTTTGGAATCGGGTTTGAAGTCGGGAACGTCGTTGCCAACCCACTTCTGCGCGGTCTCGTTCCACCATACCTGCCGGCGTGAGGGATCGTACGGCTTGCCCGTCAGATCGCACGACGCCCGGTTGTACAGAACGCGCCGGTTCATCGGCCACGACCAGCCCCAGTTGGGATAGATACCCAGACCAGAAGGATCTTCCGTCCCGCGCCGCTGCATAAGCGGTCCGGCCTCGGTCCACGATCCGCAGTAGAGCCAGTTGCCTGATGAAGTCGTGCCGTCATCACGCAGTGCGCCGAAGCCGGGCAGTTGCTGCCCCGCCTTCAACGATAGGTTCGTCTTCTCATCGCTGATGTCGGCCCAAGCCTTGCCATTGATCTCCTTCGCAACCTCGGCCAGCGACGGACTAGTGGGAAGGGTGTAGGCCCAGGTCGCATTGAGAATAGGATCGGGGAACTTGCCACCTTCTTTCTTGTAGAGCTCGCGCACTTTCAGGAAGATTTGCGCCAGGATGTCCTGGTCGAGCCGGCACTGTCCCGGCGGCGGAAGCGCCGTATGCTTCCATTGCAGCCATCGCGCCGAGTTGACCATAGTCCCGTCTTTTTCGGCAAAACCTGCACCGGGAAGCCGGTAGACGGTGGTATTGATTTGCTTCATTTCCTCCGGCGTGGTACCCGGTGCCTGCCAGAAGGCGCTGGTTTCGTCGGGATAGATCTCGCAAACCACCAGAAAGTCGGCCTTCTTTAAGGCGTCAATGTTCTTTTTGGAATCGGGGCCGATCATGACCCCGTTCATGCCGAAGGCAAAAAATCCCTTCACTTTGTCTTCGTACATGTCGTTCCAGTTTTCGACCCAGGAATACTTGCGGTCGATCTTGGGCAGGTAATTAAAAGCGAAGTCGTTCTCTTTCGTCGCCGAGCTTCCGTACATCGACTTCAGGAAGGAGACCATGAATTTCGGCGTGTTTGACCAATAATTGAACGACTCCCAATCGCCCGGCTTCGATGGCTTGGGCGTTACGCGGTCCAGGTAGGTCTTGAGATCCTTGTCTGCCGGGTTGGGCATCTTGAGATAGCCGGGAAGGATGTCGAAGATCCCGGCCATGTCGGTTGCGCCTTGAATGTTGGAGTGTCCGCGCAGGGCATTGACGCCGCCGCCAGCACGTCCAACATTACCCATCAGGAGTTGAAGCATCGCCGCCGTACGGATGATCTGCGTTCCAAAGGTATGCTGCGTCCAACCAACGGCGTAGATGATCGTCGCCACCTTCTTCATGTCGCCATCCTTGCGGATGGACGTGAACAGGTCCCACGCCTTCAAGAGCTGGTCTTGTGGAATGCCGGTGATGCGCGCCACCATCTCCGGCGTGTAGCGCGAGTACTGTTGCTTAAGGAGCTGGTAGACACAGCGCGGATGCTGCAGCGACAAATCGTAGGCGACGTTCGGAGGCAGTGAAGGAGGCGGAGCCGGGGCGCCCTTTGCTCCGGCCTGCGGCTCCTCGCCTTTGGGCTTTCCCTCCGGCGCAGCCACGGGCACAACTTTGCCGGTCTCGTTACCGCCCTCCTGATAATTCCAGGTGCTCTTGTTATAGGTTTTCGTCTCGGCATCGAAGCCTGAGAACAGTCCGTCTTCCGGAAGCTTGAATCCTTCCTTGATGATGAAGGCAGCGTTGGTGTAGTTGACCAGATATTCGTGGGCGACACGATCGTTCTGGATGGCGTAATTAATCAGGCCGCCGAGGAAGGCGATGTCGCTGCCGGCCCGAATCTGGCAGAAGAGATCGGCTTGCGACGCCGTGCGGGTGAAGCGCGGATCGACCACGATCGTCTTGGCGTCGCGAGTGCGCTTGGCTTCGACTGCCCACTTGAAACCGCAGGGGTGGTTTTCGGCCGGATTGCCGCCCATGATCAACATCATGTCGGCGTTCTTGATGTCGATCCAGCCATTGGTCATGGCCCCGCGTCCAAAAGTTGGTCCCAAACTTGAGACCGTGGGTCCGTGTCAAACACGCGCCTGGTTTTCCAGGCGCACCACCCCCATTGAACGCATGGTCTTAATGACCAGGTAATTGAACTCATTCGTATCGGTGCAGCCGCCGGTGAAGGCAAGCGACTCACACCGGTTTACCGTATGTCCGTTGGCGTCGGTCTCGATGAAGGTCGCGTCCCGCGTTTTCTTGGTCCACTGCGCAATCTCGTTGATGGCCTGGTCCCAGGAAATGTCCTCCCAATGGTCGGAACCAGGGCGCCGAACCTCCGGCTTCAGAAGGCGTCGCTCATTCTGGATGTCCTGCTGCAACGAGGCGCCTTTGGGACACAGAGTGCCGCGGTTAATCGGGTGATCGGGATCGCCTTCAACGTGCACCACTTGCGGGGTTACATTCTTGGCCTGGTCGCCGATGGTGTGGATGATGACGCCGCAGCTCACTGCGCAATACGGGCAGGTGCTGCGAGTTTCGGTGGTGCGGGAGATCTTCAGACTATCTGCCTGCGCCAGGATTGGTTGGGCGTCAAAGCCGAACACCGTAATGCCGACAGCGCCGGCTATGCCAGTCTTGAAGAATGCTCGTCTAGACACATCCATAGGGAAGACCTCCTGGGCGAACCATTGAGAGATGCAAAGTACAGAGTGAGAGTTGTGAAAGGGCGCTCGGAACAAACCCAGCGAAGGCAGCGCAACGAATGAGTGGTGCGTGGTTCATCATGTCGTCAGCCATTGCGGCAAACGGTCCCACATCGTCGGCAAATCGATAGGAGCCTACACCCGGGAAACGAGAGCGGTCAACCCGAAAATCACGCATGGCCGGGAGGATGGCGATCCGAGAATGGGGATCAAAATCCGAGCAGATTTAGCTGAAACTTGTGGTAGCCATGCTCGGCCGCCCACAGATCCAACGGGACGGTTGCGATCTCGTCCACTTCGGGAATCATAAGACCATCCACCGTCATATCAAATGACTTCAAATAAGACTTGCACGTATCGCACGCCTCTACACGAACCGCCAGCGGCTCCTCCGCGGAATATCGCGGGAGTTTAAAGGGGTCCAGTTCCTCGCATACCGGACAAATGATGCGCCGAAATTCCCATTCCGTGAGGCAGAGCGAGCAAGCAAGATGACGCTTGCCGCCATCGCCCTCGGGACGCAGCACTGCCAACTGAGGCCTGCTGCCGCACATGGGACACAGCGATCCGGAATACGGCGCCGGCAAGGTTCGTCGCGAGGCGAGGAATTCGGCGCACGCCTGGAAGAGAAGTCGCGCAAAGAACGATGACGGCGCATAAGACGCGGGCTGATCGTCCCGCAAAAACTCGATCAGCATTTGTCGGTGGTCCGCTTGCCCGGCCGTACTGAGTCGCTTGGCCTCCTCCGCCAGCTTAGCCGGTCCGTGCTTCCGGACGACGTCCAGCAGACTCGGCAGCCACAAGATTGCGAGCTCCACATCGAGCTGCTCGCGCAACGGAGCATCGTGTGGATGTTCAGAGGGTGCGTGCGATGCGAGGCCCTGCCCCATCTGCTGTTGTAGTTCAAGTACGTGCGCGTAGAACGTGAGCACTTGCGAACTGGAAGAGTTTCGGTCGAGAAGCTCCTTCGCGCGTCGTATACGTTTGTCCCAATTGGTTCGATTCATCATTCGATTCATTCGCGATCTCCTGGAATATATCGCAAGAACGCATAGTTCTACGTTGCCTCCGAGTCCTCAGTCCATCGCGATGCGAATAAAAAGCGAAATAACTGAGGTCGGCAACTTTCCTAGCCCAGGCGACATTCAGGAGCGCACTAAGTAGCCAGATCAAAAGATTCCATTTGCATCCTTGGCCCATTGGCGAGAGAATCGTCGGCACTCGGGTCCGTGCATGGCAGCTACTCACCTCGCCGCGGCCCTATGGGGTACATGGAAGCTTCGGCGCACGACATTCTTCTTGTGGGTGGCGGGGGTGCGGGTCTGCGAGCCGCCATCGCCGCTGCTGAAGTCAACCCCAGGCTCAGTATCGCCGTCGTGTCCAAGGTCTACCCCATGCGCAGCCACACCGTCTCTGCGGAGGGTGGAGCAGCCGGCGTGGCCAAGCCGGACGATAGTCTCGACGAGCACGCCTACGACACTATCTCAGGGGGTGACTGGCTTAGCGATCAGGATGCCGTCGAAGCCTTTGTCAAAGAAGCTCCGCAGGAACTGCTGCAACTGGAGCATTGGGGCTGCCCCTGGAATCGCGAGCTTGACGGACACATCGCTGTTCGCGCCTTTGGCGGTATGAAGAAGAGGCGGACGTGGTTTGCCGCCGACAAAACCGGCTTCCACATGCTTCACACGCTGTTTCAAACCACACTGAGATTCGACCCTATCGTTCGCTACGACGAATGGTTTGTCACCAAGCTGCTGGTCGATGACGGACGAGTGCAGGGTGTCGTAGCCATCGAGTTGATGTCCGGAAAAATCCAGGCCATCGCAGCGAAAGCGGTGATCCTGTGCACTGGCGGATGTGGGCGCGTGTTTCCGTTCACGACCAATGCCAACATCAAGAACGGGGACGGCATGGCGCTGGCGTTGCGCGCCGGCGCTCCACTGAAAGACATGGAGTTCGTGCAATACCATCCCACCGGATTGCCGTTTACGGGAATCCTCATCACCGAAGCCGCTCGCTCGGAAGGCGGCTACATGCTGAACAAAGACGGCTACCGCTATCTGCAGGATTACAATCTGGGGCGGCCTGAACCCAAGCCGGTATTGCGTTCGATGGAGTTGGGACCGCGCGACCGCCTGTCGCAGGCATTTGTGAAGGAGTTTCAGAAGGGTCGGACGGTCGAAACGCCGCATGGACATGTAGTGCACCTGGATCTCCGGCACCTCGGCGAGAAGCTCATCAATGCGCGATTGCCGTTCGTCCGTGAGCTCTGCCTGAAATACCAGAACATCGATCCTGTCAAAGAGCTCATACCAGTCCGCCCGGTTGTCCATTACATGATGGGCGGGGTCAGCACGGATATCCACGGCGCCACGCCGCTTCCGGGGTTGTACGCCGCCGGCGAGGTGGCATGTGTGAGCATCAACGGCGCCAACCGGCTTGGCTCCAACTCGCTGCCGGAGTGCCTGGTATTCGGCACTCGTGCCGGGAAGGCGGCTGCCGAGTACGCCAGCAATCAGAAGGCAAGCACGCCGGCAATTCAGGCGCAGGCCGTTGACGAGCAGAGGCGACTGGAATCGCGTTTCCTGAACAACACCTGCGGGAAGGAACGAATCGCCACCATTCGCAACGAAATGCAGCACACTGTCGAAAAAAGTGCCGGCATCTATCGCGAAGAGGCCTCCCTTTCTGAAGGAACAGCCAAACTGAGAGAACTTCAGGAGCGATACAGAGATATTAATCTGGATGACCGCAGCCGTACATTCAACACAGAACTGGAAGCGGCGCTGGAACTCGGCTTCATGCTCGACGTCGCCGAGTCAATCGTTGAATCAGCCCTGCAACGCAAAGAGTCGCGCGGAGCTCACCAGCGAACGGATTATCCCGCACGTGACGACGAGCATTACCTGGCGCACTCTATGATTCGTCGTAATAATGACGGCTCCTCGCGGGTGGAGTATTTGCCCGTGAAGATTACGCGTTGGCCTCCCGGCGAACGGGTCTACGGCCAGCAACCGGTGGAGCAGGCGAAGGCAAAAACAGCAAAGTGAGTTAGCTCAATGGCTGACAAAATCACGCTCGAGGTCGCGCGCTACTCGCCCGAGGCGGACGACAAACCGCACTTTCAGACGTACGAAGTTCCTGTGCATAAGGAATGGGTCATTCTCGATGCCTTGAACCACATCAAGGACACCGAAGATGGCACGCTGACCTATCGCTGGTCGTGCCGCATGGGAATCTGCGGCAGTTGCGGGATGATGGTGAATGGCGAGCCCAAGCTCACTTGCGCGACTTTTCTTTCCACTTATGCGCGCAATGGAAGCAAGATTCGCGTGGAACCGCTGCGCTACTTCCCCGTGATACGCGATCTGGTTACCGAGCTTGGCGATTTCCTTGGCAAGCTGAAGAAGGCGAAGCCGTGGCTCATCCGCAAGGAGGAACCGTCGCTCGCGCAAGGTGAGTTCCTGCAAACCCCGGAACAGGTCGATCGCTACAAGCAGTTCAGCATGTGCATCAACTGCACGCTGTGCTACGCTGCCTGCCCGGTGGTGGGATTGGAGCCCATCTTTGTCGGTCCGGCAGCATTGGCGTTGGCACAGCGTTACAACCTGGATTCGCGTGACCAGGGTGCTGAGGAGAGAATGGCTCAACTGGCCCATCCCGACGGCGTCTGGGGATGCACGTTTGTTGGTGAATGCACTCGGGTGTGCCCCAAGCATGTCGACCCCGCGGGTGCAATCCAGCAATACAAACTGGCTGCAGTCGTTTCGTGGCTGAAGTCGTTCGTGACGCCGAGAGGTCAACAACCGTAATGCCGACAGAGAATCATGCCGCCGGTAGCAGGCCGCATTACACGCCATTCCATCCCCGATGGTACCGGCCACGCGTGTCCGTCTACTGGTGGCTGGGCGAATGGCATTACCTCAAGTTCATCTTGCGCGAGCTCAGCAGTGTCCCGGTCGCCATCTGCGTGATCGAGGTGCTGCTCTTGATACGCGCCTTGAGCAATGGACCCGAGGCGTACGCGCATTTCTTGCAATGCATGCGCAACCCGCTGGTTCTAGCGCTCAATGTTGTCAGCTTCTTCTTTGTCGTATTTCATACCATCACATGGTTCAACCTAGCGCCTAGCGCCGTGGCCGTACGCGTGGGTGGGAAGCGCCTTCCAGACGTATTGGTTGCGGCCCCGAGCTATGTGGCGTGGGTGATCATTTCTGGGTTCGTGGCGTGGTTGATTTTGCGATAACTTCCGAGTTGGGTAACGCGAGATGGCGAAGCAATCAAATGAAGCTTTCTTTTGGTCCTGTTCAGCGCCGGGGGCGTGGTAGCGGCGCTGTTGATCCCGGTGCATTTACTTCTGTTCGGGTTGGCGATACCTCTGGGTTGGGTGCAGGCGCCCAGTTACGAGCACCTGATGTCGTTGCTCCGCATGCCTCTGGTGCGCATCTACCTCTTTGTGCTTTGCGCCCTTCCGTTGTTTCACTGGGCACATCGCTTCCGGTTCACTCTATACGACGGACTCAAAGTAAAGCACCTTAACGAAATCATCTTTGTTCTATGCTATGGGGGGGCCATGGCCGGCACCGCGGCAGCGGCTTATCTGTTGTGGAACATCCCGTAGCGGCTGGATTCTTGGAGCGTTTCGCCCGAAAAAGGATTTAGGGAAACTCTGATTAAGTAGCGTATTTGAAGGGGGACGGCCTTCAGGCCGTCTGTAAGTGCTGCAAATTCGTCGCGGCTTTAGCCGTGCCCTTTCAAGGCGAGAGTGGACTACATTAACTGTGAAACTGCCATAGTCAGGAGGTGCCTATGGAACACAAACTGAAAACGATCTCAAGCAGCGGCATTGCCGAGGCCCTTTCGAAGGCGCAGCTTTATCGTTACCTGAACGAACCAGAGGAATCCGAATCGATTTGCCAGGACATCCTGATCGCCGATCCGGAGAACCAGGCAGCCCTGCGCTTGCTGGGCTTGAGCATTACCGATCAGTTCAAAGGCGAAGCCAATGATCGCTACGCTGAGGCGGAGGCGATCTTCCGCCGGTTGTCAGACGCCTACGCCCAGCACTACTATCTCGGCATCCTGAGCGAGCGAAGGGCAAAAGCACAGATGCATATTGGGCGGCCGAGTTATGTGGTAGTGGCCCTTATAGAAGAAGCTATGCGCCGCTTCGAGGAGGCAGAGAAGATCCGGCCAGCTGCAAACGAGGAAGCAATCTTGCGTTGGAACCGGTGCGTGCGCCTGCTGGAGAAGCTGCCGCCCAGCAAACCAGTCGAGGCATCGTCGGCGTTCGCCGACGATGAAACGCCTCCGGTCCCATCGCGGCAGCGGTCAGCGGGTGCTCGTAGGTAACTGCAGTCTGCATTTAGAAAATCTGTCGCGCCCGCAAAGGAGATCTGAATACAGACCGTTGCGCGCGCCGGGGCCTGATTAGCGTAAGCCGCAGCCGAATCTACTCAGGAGAATCTCCCCGAACCACAGGTTGTTTGGCATCGCTCCATTCGCTGTAGGAGCCGTCACACATCGCGGCATCGAACCCCAGGAGCGCTGATGACTCTCCAAAAGTCAGACACTGTGGTCCGCCAAACGGCGCCTCGCGGGATGGCACGCCCTTGCAAGCCTGTGTGACCTGTGAATCGCCGTCGCGTTTTCTAACCGACTGCCACCGCAGACCGCTCCGCCCAGGAAAGGTCTGACAAAGCGCTCTCTTGAGCGTCGACAACAGCGATGGTTGCGATATTGACGACCTCTTCCACCTCGACTCCACGCTGCAGCAGGTGAACCGGCTTTGCCATCCCTACCAGGATGGGACCAAACGCCTCGCCGCCACCCAACTTAGGCAGCATTCTGCTGGCGATATTGCAGGACTGCAGATCGGGGAAGATGAGGACATTGGCTCCGCCCTTCAACGTACTGAAGGGGAATGACTCCTCCAGTCGCTTTGGACTCAAGGCAACGTCAGCCTGAACCTCACCGTCGATAATGAGCGTGGGGTCCGCTTCATGTACTAACTCCACGGCGCGACGCACCTTGTCGCACAGCGGGTGCCGGGTGCTGCCAAAGTTGGAAAACGACAGCATTGCCACCCGGGGCTCAACCTCGAAGCGACGTGCTTCTTGGGCTGCACAGAGAGCGATCTCCGCCAGGTCTTCGGCGGTAGGCTCAATATTGACGGTTGCGTCCGCCATGAAATACAGATCCCCCTTGCGGGTGATGAAGAGGTAGATGCCCGATACTTTATGGATACCTTGGCGCACTCCGATGACCTGCAGAGCAGGACGAATCGTGTCGGGATAATTCTGCGTGACGCCCGACACAAGTGCATCCGCGTCGCCCAGCCGCACCATCATGGAACCGAAGATGTTGTGGTCTTTCATCAGTTTGTCCGCAGCAGCGAGGGTGACGCCGCGACGTTGCCGTAGGCGGTACAGTTCCTCCACGTACTCCTTGCGTCGTGGATAGGTTTCCGGGTCGACGATGGAGACGTGATCCAATGCGATTCCCAGAACGGCTGCGGCCTTGTGAATTTCATCGCTGCATCCCAGCAGAATTGGGGTCGCAATCTTCTCCTCGATCAAGACGTGGCATGCCCGGAGGATCTTCTCGTGTGAGCCTTCGGGGAAGACAACCCGCTTTGGGTTGGCCTGGGCCTTGTGAACCATGATCCGCATGAGCTCGTGCGCCTTGCCAAGACGCTTCTCGATTTGGTCGCGGTATTCCGCAATATTGACCGGACTCTGCGCCACACCGCTGTCCATGGCAGCCTTGGCCACGGCGGTTGCTTCCCAGACCAGCACGCGCGGGTCAAAGGGCTTCGGAATGATGTAATCGGGGCCGAACTTGAGACGCTCGACACCGTAGGCGCGGCAAACCGAGTCAGGCACGTCCTCTTTAGCCAGTGCCGCGAGCGCCGCGGTTGCCGCCAGCTTCATTTCTTCGTTGATGCTGGTGGCGTGCACATCAAGCGCGCCGCGAAAGATGAACGGGAATCCAAGCACGTTGTTCACCTGATTCGGATAGTCCGACCGGCCGGTTGCCATGATGATGTCGTCACGAAGGGCACGAGCTTCGTCGTAGGCGATCTCAGGATCAGGATTCGCCATGGCAAATACAATCGGCCGTGGCGCCAAAGATTTGACAATCTCGGGCGTGAATGCGCCCTTCACAGACAGGCCAAAGAGTACGTCGGCGCCTTTGGCAGCCTCGGCCAGAGTCCGCAGCGGCGTTTCCCTGGCGAACCGCTCTTTATAGGGATTCATGCCCTCTTTGCGGCCTTTATAGATGACGCCCTTAGTGTCAACCAGCGTGACATTTTCGCGTTTTACCCCCAGGCGAACGTAGTGCTCGGCACAGGCGATGCCGGCTGCGCCGGCCCCGTTGATGACGACTTTGATCTGTTCGATCCTCTTGCCGGTTATTTCCAGAGCGTTCAACAACGCTGCACCCGAAATGATGGCCGTACCGTGCTGGTCATCGTGGAAGACCGGGATTTTCATCGTCTTTTTCAGCGTCTCCTCGATGTAAAAGCATTCCGGCGCCTTGATGTCTTCCAGGTTGATACCGCCGAATGTAGGCTCGAGCAGTTGGCATGTCTTAATGATTTCGTCAGGATCAAGGGTGTTGAGTTCGATGTCGAATACGTCAATGTCAGCGAACCGTTTGAAGAGCACACCCTTGCCCTCCATGACGGGTTTGCCGGCGAGCGCCCCGATGTTGCCCAGTCCCAGCACAGCCGTGCCGTTGGTGACCACGGCAACCAGGTTGCCGCGCGCCGTGTACTTGAATGCATCCAACGGGTTGTCTTTGATCTCCAGGCAGGGCTGAGCTACGCCAGGCGTGTAGGCAAGGCTCAGATCCCGTTGGGTAAGGCAAGGTTTACTGGAGACGACCTCCACTTTTCCGGGTCGTGCCCCATAGTGGTAGTCGAGAGCATCCTGTTTGGTTATTGCCATGACGGCCTCCGAGGGATCATAGAGAGTCGCGTCTGTGCGCGAAACAACCAGGGCACGCTTGCGGCCGCGACTGCTCAGAAACGGATCGGCGTGCTGAAAGTTGATCGGCGGTTGGGATGCGCCTTCGCCCCTGGCACGCACGAACTCTCGGGAGTCGAAAGACAACTCCCTGTTAATTACTATCACCTTCTGTAAAATTTCGGGCTAGGAAGGGCATCACCTACCGATGTGAGGAACATCATGATCACGCTTGAGGGCAATCGGAGCGTACTTGCCTCGCAGCAGCGGCTACCGGGGACGTGGTGGTTGTTGGCCGTGATAGTAAGGCGCACCAGGTGAGCGTTGAAGCAGGCATTCGCCAAGACGACCGCATACAAATCACGACGGGACTGAGCTGGGGAGAGAAGGTCATCACCAGCGGCGCCTACGGACTGCCGAACGAAACCAAGGTGAAAATCGCGGAAGCCTCGGCCGCGGAGAGTGACAAGGGCGGACTGGCAAAGCCAGACAGCGAAAAGGGCGCTGCCGACGACAAGAAGGCCACCGAGAAGGAGAAACAATAGGGCGCAGCATGAACTGGCAAACCATGCTCGAGCGCATGCGGATGACGGGGCCACCCGACGACCGCTACTGGTACACCCGCTACTCCAAAGCGCTGATCTTTCTCACCATCATCATGGCGCTGGCCGGGGTGTACCTTGCACTCACCATTCCGATCTCGGTTTTCCCAACTACGAATTTTCCCCGCGTCGTCATCGGGGTCGATAACGGCGTGATGCCGACGGACCAGATGATGGTCACGATTACGCGTCCTATCGAAGAGGCGGTGAACAGCGCACCCGGGTGCAATCCACAGCTTGCCTCGCCTGCAAAGCAGAGCCGCCTGACATTTAAAAGGAGAATTCACTTCCCGTTGGTAAGCTATATACGAGTGCGCAGCAGGTCCAACCAGGATTCGTAAAGGAAATCAACCATGTCGACCATGGCTGCAACTGCCCCAGCGCAGGTTCCGATTACAGGCCTGACCTCGCAAGAAGCTGCGGCCCAGCTGGAGCGCTGGGGGCCGAACGAACCCGCGGCGACACAGCACCATTCCTTTTTCTCCGATGTCGTGCGCGTGTTCCGGAATCCTTTGGTGCTGATCCTGGTGCTGGCGGCCATCGCTTCAGTGTTCCTGGGCGATGCAGTGGACGCGGGGATCATCGCTACCGTGGTGCTGATTAGCGCCGTAATCGACTTAGTCCAAACCCATCGGTCGCAACATGCCGTCGAACAACTGCGACAAAAGGTCGCGCCCACCGCAACCGTGCTGCGCGACGGCGAGTGGAAGGAAGTCAGACGGCGCGAAGTCGTCCCTGGCGACGTAGTGCGCTTATCCGCTGGAGACCTCGTCCCCGGCGACGCACGCCTGGTGATTGCGCGTGATCTTTATGTGCAGCAAGCAGCGTTGACCGGCGAATCGCTTCCCGCTGAAAAGGAGGCGACCGGCGAAGCCGCCTCCACCAAGGCGGACGCGCTCAACATGGTCTTCCTGGGCACCTCCATTGTCAGTGGAACGGCGACAGCCGAGGTGGTCGCCACCGGCGTAGGGACCGCCTTCGGGGATATTGCGGCCCGTCTCGCGGCCCGTCCGGAAGAGACGGCTTTTGATCGCGGCTTGAAGAATTTCAGCCAACTGCTGGCGCGAACGGTAATGTTCTTGGTCCTCTTCCTGTTAATTGTCAGCGTTGTTCGCCACCGCGATCCGTTTCAGTCCCTTTTGTTCGCGGTAGCGCTCGCGGTGGGACTGACGCCCGAGTTCCTCCCGATGATCACATCGGTGACGCTCTCCAAGGGCGCCATTGCCATGGCGCGCAAGAAGGTCATCGTCAAGCATCTCTCTGCGATTGAGAACCTGGGCAGCATGGACGTGCTTTGCAGCGACAAAACCGGGACCCTCACCTCGGGAACCATGTCGCTCGATCGATCCATAGACCCGTTCGGCAATCCCTCGCGCCGGGCGCTCGATCTTGCTTATTTCAACAGCAAGTTCGAGACCGGAATCCGCAGTCCGCTGGATGAGGTCATTCTCCACCAGCCTCCGCCAACCATCGGCGACTATACGAAATGCGACGAGATTCCCTTCGATTTCGAACGCCGTCGACTCTCGGTTGTAGTGGAGCATCAGTCGCAGAGAATACTGATTACCAAGGGCGCTCCCGAAGGAATCCTTCCGTTGCTCGCCGGCTATGAGCTGGAGGGCAAGGTAGAAGCAATCAGCGACGCCGCGATCAAGCGTATCCAACAAGTCAGCAGTGAATTGAATAGCCAGGGATACCGCCTGCTCGCCGTGGCCTATACCCAGGTTGCGGTGCGACCAAGCTACTCGATCGAGGACGAGAAGAATCTTGTCCTCGCCGGCTTGCTGAATTTTTCGGATCCCCCGTTGCCCGATGTCGCCCAGGTGCTGGCTTCTCTGAAGCAGGACGGTGTCGAGATCAAGGTGATCTCCGGTGACAACGATCGTGTCACCGGGCGCGTTTGCACGCAAGTAGGAATCGACCCCGGCGCAATTATCTCCGGGGAAGACATGGACCGCATGACTGACCCGGCATTGGCGCACGTTGTCGAGGAGTCCAATGTTTTTGCCCGGATTTCCCCCGTGCAGAAGAACCGCATACTGCTGGCTCTCAAGCACGATGGCCACGCAGTTGGCTTTATGGGAGACGGCATCAATGATGCGCCATCCCTGCACGCAGCCGATGTCGGCATCTCCGTGCCGAGCGCTGCCGACGTGGCTCGCGACGCCGCCGGCGTAATTCTGATCGAGCCCGGTTTGAAGGTCCTGCATGACGGGATACTCGAAGGACGCAAGGCTTTCGGCAACGTGATGAAGTACCTGCTCATGGGAACAAGCTCGAACTTCGGCAACATGTTCAGCATGGCTGGAGCTTCGCTGTTCTTACCGTTCCTGCCCATGCTGCCAACCCAGATTTTGCTCAACAATCTCCTGTACGACGTGGCCCAGATCACCATTCCTACTGACAACGTTGACGAAACCTACTTGCGAAAGCCCCAGCACTGGGACACATCCCTGATCCGCAACTTCATGCTGTTCGTCGGGCCCATCAGCTCAATCTTCGACTTCCTGACCTTCTACGTTCTGCTGCGTTTCTTTCATACGAGCGAAGCACAATTTCATACGGGATGGTTTGTTGAGTCCCTGGCAACCCAAACGCTGGTTCTATTCGTTATCCGGACAGCGCAGAATCCGCTGCGCAGCCGCCCCAGTGCTCCCTTGACGGCCACGTGCCTTGCCGTGGTGGCATTCGGACTCTATCTGCCGTTCAGCCCGCTTGCCGGAGTGCTCGGATTTACGCCGTTGCCGGCCGCATTTTTCGCTTTTGTTGCCGTCGCAACCCTGGCTTATCTCCTGCTGGTGGAAATGGCCAAGCGGCAGCTCCTCCGTGGGACAATCAGTAAAAGCACGACCGAACACTTAAACCAATCAGTCGTCACAGCCTAGGCTCAGCTGTGGAGAGGCCCACATGAAGTTTGGTGTCTTGGCGCTTGACTACGACGGGACCATCGCAAGAGAAGGCGTGCTCGATCCTGACGTTAAGGCCGCGATCATGCAGGCACGTGCGCGCAGGATAGTTGTAATCCTTGTCACCGGCCGCATTCTTGCTGACCTGAAACGTGTCACTGGCGGCATCGAGTTTGTCGATGCAGTTGTAGCTGAGAACGGCGCAGTCCTCGCGCTACCCAATGGTCAAACCAGGCTGTTCGGCAATCCTCCACCCCAAGCTCTCCTCGACGAACTCCGCCGCCGCAGAATTGACTTTTCGAGGGGCCAGTGTGTTGTTGAGGCAGATGCCGGTTCAGCTCCGCAAATTCTCACGCTGATCAAAGAACTGGAACTTCCGCTCGTCATTTTGTTCAACCGCAGCCGCCTGATGGTTCTTCCTCAGGCCATCAGCAAAGGTACGGGCCTGCGGGAAATGCTCAGCATCTTTCGGCTTTCTCCCCACAATGCGATTGCAATCGGTGACGCGGAAAACGACCACGATCTGCTGGCAACGTGCGAGATCGCCGTGGCGGTAGGCTGGGGCAGCGCCGCACTGCAAAAAGAGGCCGACGATGTTCTTCGCGGGGACGGCCCAGCAGTTGTTGCCTCTTACATTCGGCAAGTGTCCCAAGGCACAAGGTTACCGTACGATCGAATTGGCCGGCACCGAATCGCCTTGGGAACCGCGCAGGATGGAAGTCCGATCGCAATCGCCGTCCATGGGCGGAACAGCCTGGTTGTCGGAGATCCACATGCCGGCAAGTCTTGGGTCACCGGGCTTGCCTGCGAACAGATGATCCTTCAGGGCTACTGTGTTTGTGTGATCGATCCCGAAGGAGATTACGGCGTGCTGGAAGCCCTGCCAGGCGTGGTGGTGCTCGGCGGCGAGGATCCAGCACCCGATTTGCCCACCGTGGCACGCGCCCTCCAGCACTTCGACCTGAGCGTCGTTATCGATCTGTCACACGAGCCCTACGAACAAAAGACGAAATATCTTAGGGCGCTGCTGCCGATGTTGGCCGCCCTCCGGAGAAGCACTGGCCTGCCACATCGCATCGTCGTGGATGAGGCCCACTACTTCCTGCAGGAACCCAACGTTAAAGAGTTGTTGGATTTCGAATTGGGCGCCTATACCGTAGTCACGTACCGCCCATCCGACCTCCACCCTGACCTTCGAAAAGGCATCGAGTCCGTAATCGCCAAACGCTTGACCAGTCAACAAGAAGTGCAAACACTGCTGAGCATGGTCGGAGGCAGAAGCGCAGGCGCGATCTGGGCAAAGACCTTGGCGTCTCTTGCCGACGACGAAGCTGCTCTGTTGCCGGGCAGCGAAGAAGCGGAAGGAAAGTTACGGCGTTTCAAGCTCTTGCCTCGTTTGACACCGCACGTCCGGCACAAGACAAAGTACTTCGATGTGCAAGTAGCCGGAGGGCAGGAATTTGTGTTTATGGATTGCGGCCGGACCGTTGGCCCTCCTGCCCGGTCGTTACAACAGTTTGCTGTCTCGTTAGCCAGCGAACCGATGTCATGTCTCGACGGACATGCGCGTCGCGGAGACTTCTCCCAGTGGATATCGGGCGTGTTCCACGATCATCGCCTGGCGGCCGACGTGCGCAAGGTCGAGCAGCGATATCGTCTCGGTCATTTGGACGATGTTCGTCAACCAATTGCAACGCTGATTCAGCAGCGATATCAATTCTCTCCCGAGCAAGCCTTGGCAGCCCATGCGTAACCTGCTCGATGGCGAAATGTACGATTCATGCTCCAAAAGTCACGCCGGGAGAAATACCTACCTTATGCGCATCGCAAACACGCAAGAGCTGTATAGACCAAAATAGCGACACCAGGAAGGGTCATTTCCGCAGTTGCACTGTTGCACTGCCTGTCCGCGCTGCCGCAACCGCCCAGCAGGACCCTGACCTGGAAACTTACTTCCGGCAAAACGTCGAATTAAGTAAGGATCAGATTGCCTCCATAAGAACCGGAGAACCGGTCACCAAGTCCGTGCCTTCGCGTCGCGATCTAGTCGCAGGATCCGGTCGCGTTTGGAGTCTCCAGAAAACGAGAGGCAGATTGTCACGAGCTGATGCAATCAGCGGAGGAAAGCGAAATAGAGCAAACGAAGAAGAATCCATCAATGCGGGTATCTCGTGCGGATAGGGTGGAGATTGACCGGACGCAGTCTGGGGCTAGAGTGACGTTCGCCCCTATTTCGGCACTGACCATATCTGGTCCCAGAAGTTGGGAACTCTGCATGCGCAAAGTCGGGCAAAGCAGGAATCGGTCTGTCGGATAATGTAAGCACCACCCTCCTTCTCCTCAATCTTTGGGCCGAATCAGCGGGTTAGCCATTGCCCACAAAGTCATACACCGCTTACGTTTAGGCTCCTGGAAATGACATAGTAGCTCTCTATGCTACGGAGAATCGGTCTAGCTCCCGATGAACGAGCAGACGCTCGGAGCCCATTGGCACGACTCGTGCTACCTAAAAAGGCGAGAGTCTTCACCACGAACAGGGTTAAGGGCTTTCGGTCGAGGTGGCGAGATGAGGAATAGAAGACGTGATCCGAAATGGTGGATGATTGCCGCTCTGCTAAACATACTAGTGATTGAGTACCCAGCAGGGCTTTACTTGCAGGCCGGCGACGACTCGTCGCGTGTGATGGCGGCGCTGATATTAAGCGGTGTTGCGCTAGTGCTTGCAATAGCCGATTTCTTCACCGTTGTTCTGGCGGTCACCGAATGAGCACGGACCTGGACGTCCAATACCGCAACGACACAACAACCCGTTGTATCAGGGTTCTTGCTTTGTGCATCACTGAACGTTAGTGCAGTCCATTTGATCGCGCGGAAGAAATCACCTATTTACGAGCGCGCCTGAGAAATGCAAAATCGTGACCCACTCTACCTGTTCCTCTGCCACCTGGAATGGCGAAAGTATGCCCATGTGGCCGCCTATAATCAACTTCTTGCCGCGCTGGAGGACCCCGATCCGACCATCCGGAAACTTGCGAAACACCTGATTCGTCGCCGCTCCTCCCGCCCAAGAGATCGCAAAGCGCATCTTCAAAACGCTTCCGCCAACGCGAAGAGTTATCAAAAGCATCGCGAAGGGCTATCAAAAGGATTAAGCCTGAACCCGCGGTGCGAAGATCGGAATCTGGACGCGTAAATGGAGATCCTGCCTGAGATCTGGGCAGGATGGCCCACGCGGCGACACGACTGCCAATGCAAAGGTCACTGATGCCGACATACCGTCAGAACACCTAACTTCGGATGGGTCAAGCCTTGTTTTTCAAGCAGATAGAGCGCTGGTAGTTTGGAACGAATCTTGCTGTTGGGAGTGTGACTAATCCCAGTTTTTCTGGAGAAGCTAATGCACTCTGAAACCGCTACAGAAAGCTCACTCACTGCTAATGATGTTTCCTGCATCTTGAATCTGATCTGTCCTCGCTGCGGTGGTCCGCTTGGTGGAGGATTGAAGGCATTTGATTGCCAAGGTCGTTGCCGGAAAAGCTGGCGCCCTGAATGGGAGGGCAGCATAACAGCAAGAATGCTGAATAAGCCGCAAAGCCGTCGCCGCACCCCGATGAATTCCGCCGGGCGTATTTCATCCAGGCGCCATCCTTGGCGCGGATCCGGTCAGCCTGCAGTAGCGAAGTAGCAGCCCACTCTGTGGCCGAGTCAAACTCCGTACGACTCCTCAGATGGCTAGATGGCTCGCTTATCTGGGCATTTGCATTTCGCGTTTAGTCGTAGGACCGTAGTTGCCTTCTGCGCTCACCTTTACGCGCGAAAACGAATGCTGAGCCGCAGAAGCTGCTGGCCGGTTCGCTGTCGTCGGAATCAACACGGTCAAGGTTAAACCACACAATTTACGGATGGGGACGCGTTCGCGTCTTCCACGGCGCGCGCTTGCGGGCGAACCTTTCTGGGTCTCTTCGCAAGTTAACGATGGGATGCTGATGCGAGACCCTGCATTTGACAGGGTATGTGTACCTAGCCCGCTGCCATACATGCGCTTCTGCACAGTCAGATGTGCGCCGTCAGCCTGCCAACCAAGGTTGTCGTTCGTGACCGAGTGCCGAGCACTCAACGCCTGTGCGCCGTCACTGCCCGATTATGGGCAGACCTGCGAAACGCCAGGCGGCACGCCCAACGTTGCAGGGCAAAGACTTACAAGCCCTTGAGCTCTGGCATAGCTCATGCATTATCACTGACGTTCAGTCGGTTGGAACAGCCCAAACATAGATAGAACCTGATCCTTGAGTTGGGCTGTTCTATCCGACACATCGGGGGATGAGTATGAACGCGGAATCGATCAGGCCAAGCGGAGGAGACGCACAGCAGCGCGTCCGCTATTTTGCGAGCCACCTATTTTTTTCTCTTCTTGTTGGGTCGCTGCTAGTGGCTTACGCAACCGCCCAGACCGCCGTCGGTGAGGGATCCGTACAAGGTTCGGTCTTTACGGTGGACTCTCAAGGTTCTTCCTATGTGCCAGGCGCCAAGGTCACGCTACAGGCATCCAAGCCGCTTCAGACAGAGACGGACGAAAAGGGCCAGTATAGCTTCCGCGATCTTGAGCCAGGACAGTACACAGTAGTAGCCACGTTTCCTGGCTTGCAAGCAGAGGAAGAGATCACGATAACGGCCGGCGTGGCGCTGAAGGTTGAGTTGGAATTGAAGCCGGTCTCCGTTCAGACCTCGGTAACTGTCAGCGAGACCTACAACGACGCGACCGCACCGGCAGCCACCGAAACCATTACGCAAAAGACTATTGATGATGCTCCCAACGTGAACGAACGATTTGAAACCTTGTTGCCGTTGGTGCCCGGGGTCGTGCGCGGTCCCGACGGACGAATCAACATGAAGGGCGCACGCAACACCCAAAGTGGTGCACTAGTGAACAGTGCGAACGTGACAGATCCGGCGACTGGAAGTCCAGCCATCAATGTTCCCATCGATGTGGTTTCCTCGGTACAGGTCATTTCCGATCCCTACGATCCCCAATATGGGAACCTGACAGGCGCGGTTTCGTCAGCCGAGACGAAGACGGGCAATTACGAACAGCCCCATTTCTCGATCCAGAACATCTTGCCACGCCCGCGGTTCCGCGAAGGTAGCTTGATGGGGGTCGAGTCGGCTACACCGCGAATGACCTTTACAGGTCCATTAATCAAAGACAAGGTTGCCATCACCCAATCTTTCGAATATCGATATGTGCGAACGCCCGTCACTAGTTTGCCTTCGCTAGAGCGAGACCAGAATCTGGAAGGCTTCAACTCGTACACGCAATTCGATTTCAATATCAATGACAAACAGACTGCCACAGTCTCGGTTGCAGTATACCCCCAGAAGCTGGAGTACATGGGGCTGAATACCTTCACGCCTCAGCCCTCGACCGTGGATTATCATCAGCGCGGATATCAGCTTTACGGACAGCATCGCCTTCTTACGGGGACTGACAGCGCTTTAGTATCACAGATCAGCTATAAAACTTACGATGCTGACACCACGCCGGAAGGTACTGGTCCCTATCAACTGCTGATCGATACCACCGAAGGCGGATTCTTCAACCAGCAGAACCGGCGAACCAACCGGTTTGAGTGGCAGGAGAGCTATGCCTTTGCGCCACGGCATTTCCTGGGCTCTCATCGCCTTAAGGCGGGGATGGATTACTCGCATTCCGACTTCGATGGGCGGGAAACGTTTCTTCCCGCAGAGTTAATCGGCTCGTCGGGATCGGCCATCGAACGGATTACGTTCACCGCGCCAACTGCTTTCAGTGTCAACCAGAATGCGGCAGCTTTGTACGTCTCCGACGAATGGAGTCCATTTCATCGCCTTACCCTTACGTACGGCCTGCGCTCCGACTCCGACAGCGTTACCGGCACGACGCACGCCTCGCCGCGCGCCGGAGTAGTTTTGGCATTGACGAACGACGGAAAGACGCTGCTGAAGGCTGGCGGCGGAATTTTCTACGATCGCGTGCCATTGCTGCTTCCGGTCTTCGATTCCTTCCCTAACCGCACGGTCTCGTTTCTGGGTGCAAATGGCGAGGTGACTAATTCCACCGCCTACGTTAATCGGATTACGGGAAACCTGCAGAACCCGCGCAGCACGGCTTGGAATGTAACGCTGGAGAGACAACTTACCAATGCCCTGAGCGTTCGTGTGGGTTATGAAGACCGCAATACATCGCGGGATTTCGTTGTATCGCCTGTAGGCACAGGTAGCTCCGGAATCATTGCTCTCTCGAATGGGGGTAACGACTCCTATCGTGAGTTCCAGGTTACAGCTAGCTATCGCAGTACTCGCTTCCTGTTAAATGGTTCGTACGTGCGCTCCCGCGCGTATGGGACATTGAATGATCCATTTCTATTCTTCGGCAACTACCCCCAGGCTGTCATCCAGCCAAATGCAAGCGGGCGGCTTTCGTTCGACGCCCCAAACAGATTCCTTGTCTGGGGTGACATTCAAGGACCCTGGAAGCTGAGCATCATGCCGGTGTGGGACATCCATACTGGTTTCCCGTGGTCGGTACAGAACGAGTATCGCGAATACATGGGATCGCGCAACACGCAAAGATACCCACTGTTTTCTTCCACCGATCTGCAAGTGACCCGGCCTTTCACAGTCCACCTCGGCGAGCGGCACCTGAAGCTACGTGCCGGTTTCGCCGTATTCAACCTCTTCAACCACGACAATCCTCGTGACGTACAGACTATTGTCAACAGTTCACAGTTTGGCGGTTTCTACAACGACGCTTGGAGAACATTCCGCGGAAAGCTGGTCTTTAGTTGGTAGCCATGAAAAAGCAAGTACTCATCGCAACGCTTCTACTTTATGCATCTGTACCGGCACTTTGCCAGACGGCGGCTGTCGCCAGCCCGAGTGCTGACGAAGTCATCGCCCGAATGTTCGCTCGAGACAGCGTACGCGAAAGTCTGGAAGGCGGCTATGTGGGGAGCCGGGAATACACTCTTGAGAACGAACGATTCAACAAACGCGCAGCCATGACGGTTGCGATCTTCGGCGATGCAGACGGGACAAAGCACTTCCAGGTTGTTTCGGAAGAGGGATGGAAGGGCGCTAACAAGCATGTCTTTCACAAGATGCTGGAGTCGGAATCAGAGAGCTCCATACCCGAGACCCGCCCCAAGACCAGAATAGTCCCGGGGAACTATGAATTTAGTCTTGTCGGATCCGAAGTCATTGCCGGCCGGCCCGCCTACGTGATTGAAGCTATTCCCAAACGCAGCGACAGATATCTCTTTCGTGGGCGCATATGGGTGGATGCCGAGGACTACGCACTTGCCCGGGTTGAGGGTCAGCCGGCAAAGAACCCGTCATTCTGGATACACAGTGTGCATTTCGCCCAGCAGTACCAGAAAAATGGCCCGTTCTGGTTTCCAGCCTCCACCACGAGTGTCACGGAGGCACGGGTCTTCGGCACTACCCGCGTGAGCATTCGCTACTTCGACTACAGAGCTGCTTCCTGCAGCTCCCACCCCTCACCGAATTCACTCCCCATCGAGGCGCGTTATGTTGAACACTAAGCTTGCTCTGATTCTGGCTGCCGGCAATGGAAAGCGGTTGGCCGCGCGATCAGGAGAACTTCCCAAACCGCTCGTTCGCTTGCATGGCAAGCCGCTGCTGGAGCACGTCATGCGTGGCGCCCAAGAGGCTGGCATCGAAAGGTTCGTCGTCGTGATCGGCTATCGTGGCCACCTGATTCATCAGTGGTGGAAAGATAGTCCGGTGCGCGACCTGCCTGTGACCTGGGTGGAAAACCCGGAGTATCTGAAAGACAACGGCGTCTCGGTATTGCGGGCGAAGCCGGTGATCAACGAGCCATTCTTGCTGCTCATGGCAGATCACATTTTCAACCCGGAGACGGCACGAGCTCTTCTGCACCGACCTGTACACGAGGGCGAAGTCATTCTCGCTGTCGACAAGAACATCGATTCCGTGTTCGATCTGGACGATGCCACCAAGGTAAGAATGCGGGGCGAGCGAATACTAGAGATTGGAAAGAACCTTCGCTTATACAACGCGCTGGATACGGGCATGTTCCACTGCACTCCGGCGCTGTTCCAGGCCCTCGAAAGGGCGATGTTCAACTGGAACTGCTCGTTGTCAGACGGCCTGCGGCTGCTGGCGCGTACCGGGAAGTTTAGAGGTTTCGATATCGGGGCAAACCACTGGCAGGATGTTGATACCCCAGAAGCACTGGATTATGCGAAGGACGTTTTCTTTGATGTTACCGTGCAGAACTCGATAATTCCACAGGCTGTTTATGTCTAAATTCGCGCCACAAACGAACCGATATTTGCGAGCCGCCGCCGCGATACTCGGTACGGCGCTGCTGGTTTATCTGGTCGTCAGGGCTGGATCCGACAAGCTACTCGAGAATGCCCGGACGATAGGCTGGGGCATTCTCCTCGTGGTCGGGCTGGCCGGTGTTGGGCATATCGTAAAGACCTGGGCCTGGCGGCTGACCCTACCTGACGAGCGTAAAAAGGTTTCCTTCTCGCGCACGTTTGGCTTGCGGCTGATATCAGAAGCCATTGGCCAATTGGGTTTCATAGGGCAGGTGGTCGGCGATGCTACCAGAGCATCCCTGCTGGCTTCCGAACTGCCTGCCTCCGGCGTCATCTCGTCGGTGACGCTCGATCGTGGGCTATTCATGGGCACCGGCCTTATCGTGACCATTGCGGGATTTGCTGCGCTGCTCTTCATGCCGGCTGTCCCTGGAGGACTACGACTCTACGGCAGCCTCTTCGCGGTGGTATTAGTCGCTCTCCTCGCCTTGTCAGTCTGGGCGGTCCGGCACGGCTGGCCTGTATTGTCGCGCACTGCACGGCTGGCAGGGCGCATACCCTGGTTGAAAACTTGGCTGCAGAGCAAAGAGGCCGTGATCCTGTCGTCGGAGCAACAACTGCTTACGTTCCACAGGCAGGCACCACGCGCATTCTGGGCCAGCACGCTCCTCAATTTCGTAGCGCACGGGCTGGCGATCGCTGAGGTTTACCTGATCCTCCTGCTCGTGGGAAGCAAGGTGACTCTCATCGGTGCACTGATGCTCGAGGCGCTCACAAAGCTAATCAACGCCGCCGGAACCATCAATCCCGGAAACGTCGGTACCTATGAGGGCGGCAACATGGCCATCGTGAAGCTGGTTGGGCTGGCCCCCGCTGAGGGTCTAACGCTGGGACTATGCCGCCGCTTCAGGAGCCTCGTCTGGGCCAGTATCGGTGGCATCTGCCTGCTCTACTTCTCTCGTCTGAAGAAGACCACGCAACCGCACCAAAGCATGGGCAAGAAAACGGAGTCGAACATGTTGGAACAAAAAAGAGGACAGAATGTCGAGAGCACGCCGCTCTCGTTGAAAGTCGCGATCGTACTCGCGAATCAGCCGGCCTCAGATCCGGATTTGTCGCATTCCGCCTTGGCGGAAGTCGGCGCCCTCCCCCTTGTGCTGCGTGCGGTGCTAAGTGCACGCAGCGCAGGCGCCGATCGCATCATCATCGCGGTCGACCCGGCCAACGGCCCTGGCATCCGCAGGAATCTGGCGCAAACTGGACGTCTCCCCGCTTGCGTCGAGTGGATTGAGGTGCCCTCGGAGATCGCTGTAGTCGGCGCACTTGTGGGAGGCATTGCTGCCGACGCGAGTTGCGTAATGCTAATCCGGGGAGATTGCAGCTATCATCCTTCCCTGTATCGGAAATTAAGCGAATGGAACAGAGCGAGCAGTGTCCTTGAGCTGACCTCCGGCGACCAGCCCATCGGAATGACAGTTCTTTCCCGAGAGCTTGTGATCGACATTGCGATGTATTCGGGAGCGGAGGTGTGCAGCTTGGATGATCTGCATGCCTGGATTCTGACGCACCAGATAGGAACTGTGACGAGCGAAGCAGTATCTGGCGAGTTGTGGCAGCCGGTCGCAACTGAACAAGAGCGCCTTGCAGCGGAAAAGAAGCTTGATCACTGGCTTGTCAAACCTACAGACGGCATTTTTGCGCGAATGAATCGGCGGATATCTATACCGATCAGCCGGCAGCTCATCAAGCTTCCCATCACGCCGAACATGGTTACATTGTTTACCCTGGGTGTGAGTCTTGCATCGGGACTATACTTCGCCTTCGGCGGATACTGGAACACCCTTTTTGGTGCTGTGCTATCTCTATGGGCCAGCATTCTGGACGGATCCGATGGCGAGGTCGCCCGCCTGAAGCTTCAGTCGTCGGCCTTCGGTTGCTGGTTGGAGACGATTTGCGACTACCTTTATTACCTCTTTATCTTCGCCGGCATGAGCATCGGACTGACGCGAAGCTGGCACGCAACCCGTTTTCTATACTGGGGAGCCGCGCTCTTCGTTGGCGCGATTCTGACTTTCCTCATTGCGGGGCTCGGACGCCAGCAGCTTTCGGGACAAAATCCGGAACAATATCTTGCCGTCTGGCACAAGAAAGCCGAAGCCCGGTTATCGAATCCGCTCATTTACCTCGGCCGTTACACCGAGTTCATGGTGCGGCGGTGCTTTCTGCCATACGCGTTGTTGGTGCTTGCGCTCTTTAACTTCACGCCAGCGGCACTGTACTGCAGCGCGATTGGCGCCAATGCAGCATGGGTGATTTCCCTGTACACCTATATAGCCTTTACCAGGAAGCAGCGTTCTGCCAATACGGCGGCGGCGATGCCCGCCTCAGCTACGAAAGCTGTAGCTGCGTAGGCTAGACTTGCTCAGCTTTAGTGTGCGAGGGAACGTGAGGCATATTGAGCAGATCGAGACGGGATCTTTTGTTCAGGCAGCCGAGTTTCCTGCTGGTCCGGATGTAATCCGCATCGTCAGTTGGAACATAAATCGCGGACTGCAGCTACCCGGGATCATCGAGTTTCTAAGCAAGATGTCGGCGGACCTGATCCTGCTACAGGAAGCCGATGTTAATGCCCGGCGGACGCAGTACCGCAACATCGCCCGTGAAATCGCGCAGGCGTTGCGGATGAACTATGTCTTCGGACGCGAATTCGAGGAACTGACACAAGGCAATCACAGCTCGCCTGCTTACCACGGCCAGGCTACGCTCTCGAAGTTTCCGATTCTGTCATCGCGCATCCTCACGTTTGGCAGGCAATCAGGTTTTTGGCGCCCGCGCTGGTTCATTCCGCAGCTTGAAAAATCACAGCGACGACTGGGAGGTAGGATGGTGCTCGTAAGTCAAGTCGCATGGTCAGAAAAGCGGCTGCTCGTGTACAACCTTCACTTGGAAAGCCGCGGGAGCGACGGGCTTCGATCCAGTCAATTCGCTGAAGTTGTTACGGACATTCATCAATGTGGCTCGGGTATGCCGGTCGTAGTAGGTGGTGACTTCAATTTCGAGCTTTCGCGTGAACCGGCTATTTCGCTCGTGAATGGCGCGCGGTTGCGAAATCCTTTCAATCAAGGCAATCGCCGTCCAACCATAACGCGGCCCCGGCTGGGTCGTGCACGAGCCGTTGATTGGATCCTGGTTGGCGGCCCGCTACGTTACGACAGGCCCGAGCTGCACGACAGCGTTGTTGCTTCGGACCATTACCCGCTATCGATCGCCGTGCACATCAAGACAGCGAAGGGCGTGAGCAGCATTCAAATGCCGATCCCGGCGTGGCGGGTTACGAACCGCTGACCGAAGACGTTCGAAGAGTTGCCTACATCCGAAGATCAGTGTGGGTGCGTGAAATAGAGAAGGCCTTGAAAGTGTTTCAAAACAGCCGGGCAGAACGAATACGGCAATCGTCTGTCGTCACGCATGTTTGCATAGTCCTATCAACTCACGGAGGAAGCCCGAATGCAGATCAACAAACTAATCACCGGAGCACTTCTTATTATTGCGACTGTTCTCATCGCCCTTAGTGCGAGTGCACAGTTTCCTTTGCCGCCTCCGCCGCCTGGATCTCCGGTACCTCCAGCCAGAGATATTGACTCGGAGGTAGCACAAATGAAGGGCCGATACAGTCTCTCCGACGATCAGGTGATGAAAGTACGCACGATTCTTGAGGAAGAAACGAAGAAAGCGCAAGAGGTCCTGAAAGATCAGTCTCTATCGCCGGAAGCGCGCATGAATAACTTGCAATCGCTGAAACAGGAAGAAGTATCGCAGGTGTCAAGTGTTCTGACCTCAGAACAGAAGCAGAAATATGAAGCAGATACTCGATTCATTCCGACGGGGCATTTTACGGAGCCGGGCGCTGCCCCGGGATCGCCGAATATCTAATGGAAGTGACACGGCGGTAGTCAAGGGGTAGATGACCACCGCAGCCAACGGCTTATTTCGTCAGCTTGGATGCTGGTCTTAAGGCAGCGTCTATTCTTAACGCCGCCGGCATCTCCAGAACGGGTCCAACTCAAATACTCTCGGTGACAGCAACTCAAGTCTGTCTGCGCCGGAGAGTTACCCTGCGGCTGAGCGGTAGCTGTAATCGCTCACAAACCGACGCAGCATATACTCCTCCAGCCATGAAGGATGCGCCAATACTTGCCAGCCAAGCTAGAACCTGCTCGCCCACTGAATCGATGTAGCTCACATCAGTGAGATCAACGATGAGGCCTTTCGGCACTGGACGACTGGTCATCAACGACTTAGCCTCTTCTGCCCAACTGCCGACCAGCCAGCCTTCCATCTTTAGAGTTGGACCGTCAACTAGTTGATTAATCTGTGCTCGAAACATGGTATCCATCCCGGCGGTTGCCTAATTCTCCTCTCTTGCTATTTGCAAAACCCCTGCCAAGCTCACGGGTGACTATATGCCTGTGAAATCATTGGATTGCCTCGGGCTTGAGACAAACTGATTGCCTCTATCCGGTCATTGTCCGAATAAGGGCGGGTTCACCTCTGCCGATTCGTTTATGTCGGCACCAGCTGAAGCTTCTGGATGGCTACAGACGTGCACACAGACATTACGTCTCTGTGACTGACTAAAAGTCGAGAGCAACCCCAATATGCTTCCAACTTCCTCCTGATAGCCCTCCCAACGCACAAGCGGCCGGACCGAAAGGTCCGGCCGTCCCGCCGCACTAGAAACCTATGCCTATGCGGAACGTGTGGTTACAAGAGTGCTCAAGAGAATCTTCGAAGTTCTTTACTGGAGCAATAAAAGCGATGAGATCTGAACTGGTGTTTGCTGCCGAACGTACTCTGTGTAATCGCTATAGCCTCTGCCGTCTGGTATCGACGGCTACTCGTAAGTTCCATCGGCCTAATACTCGTATTGAGGAAACTACGGACTCTGTTCTAAGGCGCATAGCCAACGTAAGCGCCGGGGCAGTGAAGCTCGACAGCGCCGAAATCCAAGTCCAAACTCTTTTGCTGGCGAGTGACACTGCCGAAAATCGGGCTTATTGACTCCCACTGGGCCTTTGGGTTGTAACGCGATTCCCAACGTTCGTCTAAGCGAAATTCGATTTTCTAACCTACGCCTATTCTGACGATCTCCACGGGCGCGATCTCCTGCCACAGTCATCTAGCGCACGAATAGGATACGGTGCCCGCATGCGGGCGGCGACCTTGCCAAGGACAGTTGTTGGGCAGTCGCACGCTCGCGTAAGTGCTTTGAATCGCTGAGCCTTAGCCTCACATGCCGGTTGGCATGCTTCATGCACAAGTCAGGCTGTCTCGTTAAGAAACCTGATTGGGCACTTGTGAGCAGGAAGGTATTGGAATGTGTTGCAAAACTCCTAAGAGACAAGAAGCACGGATCACCCGGATCATCATCACTGCGGCTCTCGGAATACTGAGCGTAGGCATGGTTGCATGCAACAAAGGCAACGCTGCCGTGCCAAACATAGTGACCGAAGTATTGGTCGCGCAGCCTATTCAGCATGACGTGCCCGTTCACAACGAGTGGGTGGCAACTTTGGATGGTTATGTGAACGCCGAGATCCATCCCCAGGTCTCGGGCTACATCATCAGGCAAGATTACAAAGAAGGCTCGGCCGTCAGCAAAGGCCAGGTCCTGTTCGAGATCGACCCGCGGCCTTTCCAGGCGACTCTCGATAGCGCTACGGCAAAACTCGCTCAAGCCGAGGCTGAGTTGGGCAAGGCCAACCTTGACGTGGAGCGAGATACACCGCTGGCCGCTCAGAAAGCTATTGCGCAGGCCCAGCTGGATACCGAAGTCCAGGCCAAGCTCGCGGCACAGGCGGAGGTCGAATCAGCAAAGGCGGCGGTGGAACGCGCGCAGCTCGATCTCGGCTGGACCAAGGTTACTTCGCTGGTCGATGGAGTGGCGGGGATCGCCGAAGTGCAGATGGGCAACCTGGTGGGACCCAATGTTCGCCTGACTTCCGTTTCGCAAGTGAACCCGATCAAGGTCTATTTCCCCGTGAGCGAGCAGGAGTATCTGCGAGCGCAGCACATCACCACAGAGGGTCAGCAGATCAACCTTTTCGAAAGCTCCCCTGAGCTGATCCTGGCGGACGGCACCGTTTATCCCTACAAGGGCAAAATCCTGCTGACGGATCGTCAGGTAGACACCAATACTGGCACGATTCGCCTGGTCGCCGCATTTCCCAATCCCGGCAACAAGCTGCGCCCCGGCCAGTATGGGCGTGTGCGGATACAAACCAGCATCGAGCAGAATGCGCTGCTGGTGCCGCAGAGTGCGGTGAAAGAGCTTCAGGGCGGTTACCAGGTCGCGCTTCTTGGCCCCGGCAACAAGGCCGTGATTCGACAAGTGAAGGCTGGAGAGAAGGTCGGGACAATGTGGGTGATTGACGAGGGTCTGAAGCCGAGCGACCCGGTGATTGTGGAAGGCATTGAGAAGGTGAAGGATGGGACGCCTGTAGTTCCCAAGCCCGCGAACCTTCAAGCGGAGGGGCGGTGAGCTATGTTCGGGAGCGACTTCGGGCGGAGAAATAGATGGTTCCGTGGGGGTCCTGCTTGGGCTTACCTTCTGTTACTCTCCTTGTCCGCAACCTCCCAAGCAGCGAGCGCTCAGTGCCAGGGCCCCCTCACTTCGCTGGAAGACGCCGCAAGGTGCACGGCTCAAAGCAGCGTGCCGATGTCGAAAGCGGAAATCGATCCCATCAAAGCCTATCGCCTGGAAGAACTCATTGACATCGCGGAAAGCAACAATCCGCGGACACGCATTTCGTGGGAGGCAGCTAAGCAAGCGGCAAGTCGCCTGGGTATCGCCCGCAGCGATTATTACCCCCATTTAGCGGCCCTGGCACTGGCCGGTGACCAGCGCGTCATCGAGCCATGGCCCAAGCCGCTGGGTGCTCCGAGGGGATACTTCCTGATCGAAGCTCCGGTTGTGGAGTCTGGCGTGGCGTTGCACTACAACGTCTATGACTTCGGAAGGCGCGGCGGCAGAGTCGAAGCCACTAAGGCGCTTCGTTTAGCCGCTGCGGCCTCGTTCCAGCGAACCAATCAGGATGTTGCATTTCGCGTCGTAACCGCCTATTTCAATCTCCTCACCGCTCAAGAGCGGCTGATAGCGTCACGGCAGATTATCAAGACTGCGCAGACCACGCAGGAAGCCGCTGAGGCTCAGCTCGCAAATGGCAGGTCTACTCTTCCTGACGTGCTCAACGCCCGAGCTGCTGCCGCACAGGCCGCTTACGATCTCCAAGCCAGTATTGGGGCGGTAGACACAGCTCGCGTTGTACTGCGGGAGACCATCGGGGTCGAGCCTTCCGACGCCATACTCGTCGAAGAACCTGCCGGAGTGCCTTTACCGACGGAAGTCGCGCAGTCGACCGCAGACCTGGTGCACGCGGCCGTGCAGCAGCGGCCGGATTTACGCGCAATCTCCGAAAAGCTCCTGGCGGCGAATGCGGAATTTAAAGTTGCGAAAGCCGAATACTGGCCTACCGTTCATCTCGGGGCGGATGCAGCTCAGCAAGCAATTTGGCCGACTATCAACGTCGCTGGCCCCAATCCGCTTGGCCATGCGAACCAGACGGTGTGGAGCGTGGGCGTGACCGCCCGTTGGACGATCTTCGACGGTGGATTGCGGCGCAACGAAGTTCATCTTGCCGATTCGAAACGCCGCGAAGCTCAGGATGAGAAACGTGAGAAGGAAGACGCTATTGGTCGGGAAGTGTGGGTTGCATACGTGCAGTTTCGCACGGCTGTTCGCCAGCACGAGGCGGCCGAAACCCTGCTGACCTCGGCAAGCACTTCGTACGACGCATCTCTTGATGCGTACAAGTACGGCGTTAAGAACCTGGTCGACTTAGTAACCGCGGAGAACCAGCTTGCCCAGGCCCGACTGGCCTTGGTGCAGTCGCGTTCTGCGGTCCGCATCGATGCCTCGAATCTCGACTATGCAACAGGAAACCTGTTGCGTCAGCAGTCGGCGGTGGCGCAACCGGCTAGTGGGGGCCCTCAAAAGTAGAGGAAAAGGATGATGCTTGTGCGCGAACTCGGAAACACTTGCTTACTCTGCCTGGCGATGATGGGACGCAGTGGCTGCTCGAGGGCTCCCTCGATTGAGGTGATCGGGTCGTTCTTCCCCTCGTGGATGTTCTGCATCATCGCGGCCCTTATTATTACCGGCCTGACACGGCTGGAACTGGTTCGCCGTGGAGTGGAAAAGAACCTTGGTCCGATTGGTTGTTTTCTATCCAGGCATCGCAGTGGCAATCACTTGTTTGCTATGGCTCATTCTGTTTGCGTAGGCGCGAGGCCGCACCATGAATAACACCCTGTCAGTAATCCGGTCGAGAAGTGTTCAGATATGCTTGGGGGTCTTGGCGTTTGCCATTATCACATTAGGGTTAGTGCTTTGGAACCTCAACAGATATCCCCGTACTGACGACGCGAGCGTGCGCGCGAATTACGTTCAGTTCGCTCCTGAAGTGAGTGGCCGCCTGATGACATTAGCGGTAAAAGACAATGCATTTGTGCATAAGGGAGACCTGCTGTTCGCCATCGATCCCCGGCAGTACGAATATGCGTTGCAGCAGGCGCTTGCCGATCAGCGGCTACTCGAGGCTCAGATCGTTGACGCACAGCGCAGAATCGCAGCGGAGAATAGTGCGGTCGGTGCGGCGCGCGCGGGCGTGAGCAGTTCGCAGACCCAGACCAAGGTGCGCGAGAGCAGCGTGGAAGCGGCTTCCGCGGCAGTGGAGCGGGCGCGGGCAGCGCTCGAGTCCGCCGAAGCTCAAAAGAAACTCGCCGCCAGTAACCTGAGACGTATTGAACCGCTGCTGGCGAAGCAATATGTAACTCCGGAGCAGGTGGACGAAAGCCGCACAAAGTCGCAGATTGCAGACCGCAATTACGAGGAGGCGCAGTCGGCTCTCCAGCAGGCACTGGCGAACGAAAGCCAGGCACGATTTGCCCACGAGGAGTCGCAGATATCGGTTACAGCGTCCCGGGCCCGCTTCGAGCAAAGCGTGCATGCAGTGGAGATTCTCGACAGCTTGCTGGCACAGAGGCCCGCCAAGGCTGCGAAGGCCAGTGATGCTCAACTGAATCTGGAGCGCTGCACCGTCAAAGCGCCCTTCGACGGATACGTCACAAACCTCAATATCTCCGAAGGCGAATACGCCAAGCCCGGCGTGCCCATCTTCACCCTCATCGATAACCGCAACTGGTGGGTCGTCTCCAACTACCGGGAATCGGAGTTGAAGTCCATTCGGCTGGGCAAGCACGTCGACGTCTACGTAATGAGCCAGCCCTCGAAGCGGTTTGATGGAATTGTGGAGAGCCTTGGCTTTGGCGTGGCCCCCGACGATACGCGCTTGAGTAACGGCCTTCCCGACATCGAGCACACTTTGAACTGGGTGCATATTGCGGCGCGCTTTCCTGTACGCATACGCATTCAGAACCCGGACCCAACACTGTTTCGAATCGGCGAGACCGCCACCACCATTGTGAGATAACCAGCCGTGTCACTATTCAGCTCCGAAAAAGTCTCAGAACTGGATCGCTTCTGGCAAGAGATGGCGCCGGTTCCCGGCCGGATGGCTGGAACTTTGCGTTTCGCTCTGACTTCAGCGCTGGCAACACTTCTCCTGCTGGTCTTGCAGCCTCCCGTTGGCTTCATTGCACCATCGCTGTTCATGTTGTTCCTGGTCTCGCACGATACGCCGTTTGATTGCTTCAGAGACCTCCTCACGTGCGTATCCTTTGCCGCTCTGGGGACAGCGTCGGCACTGCTGTTGATCATTGCCACCGGCAATCATCCGGTGGCGAGGGTGGTGGGTCTTGCTGTATTTACGTTTCTCGCCACATTCTTCTTTCGGGCGTCCGCCATTCCGATCGGGGCGCTATCCTTCGGGTGCCTCACGTACATGGTGATTTCCCTTTGGGAATACCAAATCCGAGCGGAAAGAGTATTGCATCTCTCCCTGTGGCCGCTCGGCACCTTGGCGACCGTCGCCGGCAGCGCGATCGCGGTGGAGTACCTGTTCAACCGCAGCGATCCTTTGGCTGCCTGGTGGATCGAGATCGAAGCCAGATGCAGCGCATTGCAACAGCTATTCCAGTTGTACACAACCCATGCAGACGCTGAGCAGATTGAAAAACAATCTTCGACAGTGCGCCGCTATGCCGTCACTGGCGACGGGCGATTACAAGTCCTCCTGGAGCGCATATCGAAGCGCAACCTCTGCAGCAGTGCGGAATTCAGAAAGCTCACAACCACAACTCTGATGCTGGACCGGCTCGTTATTCTAGGTGCTGGTTTCGCCACTCACAATAACCTCCAGGCTGTGGACCCGGCAAGGCTCGAGCGCATCGGCAGAGCGATCGTGGCTGTCGGAGAAGGGCGTCTGGAGAAAGTCAGGAACATCCTCGGCGATGCGCGAACCCCGAGGCCCGACGAACTCGATCATATCGAGCAGACCTTGCGCCACGGTGCCGAGTCGATGGAGACAGGGGAATCGGAACCATCGCAAGCCCCGCCGACGAGCTGTTGGTGGAAACCGCGCCCGAAGCGCTTGCTTCTCCCCGATGCGTTCACGAATGTTGACTATTTCATGTATGCGCTCAAACTAAGTTTGTGTGCGACGATTTGCTACGTGATCTATAACGGACTGGGCTGGCCCGGGATCTCTACCGCGTTCTTCACGGTATATTTCACCGGTCTGAGTACCACCGGGGCGAGCAATCGCAAGTTGCTCTTCCGCGTGATTGGCTCAACCATCGGAGGGCTGATTCTAGGCATCGGCTGCATGGTATTCGTGTTTCCGAACATCGAGTGGGTGAGTAGTTTCCTGCTCGTAATTGCGGCCCTGGCCTTTCTTGGGGGATGGATCAGTGCCAGCCCATACTTCGGCTACATCGGTTTACAGATTACGTTTGCCTTTAACCTGATTGCCTTTGAACGGCTTCGTGCTCCGAACCAAATGACTCCAGCTAGAGACCGGCTCCTCGGCATTGCACTCGGCTTTATTGTGATGTTCTTCATCTTCCATCAGGTGCGCCCCGAGCGTACCGTGGACACCATGCGGCGTCTCCTTGCGCGCCTGCTTCGCGCGGGGTCCGACCTCGTTCGCTTATTGGGTATGAAGCCTACTGCCGAAACAGACACGCAGATTGCTGCGATCAGAAAGCAGTTCTCCGCCGGGGTGCTAAATCTGCGAGCCTTTGCGGACGTGGTCAAGTTTGAGTTCGATCCGGATCGCTCGGCCGACATGAGATTGAGCGGGGAGATACTGAACGCCGCGACAAGCGCGGCAGACCTTCTTCTAGCGATTCCGACCTGGCCATGGCAGCTCGACGGTGATCAGCAAACCGCACAAATGAAAGAGATCCGAACCGCGCTGGAAAACGGATTGCGGCAGATGGCGGATGTGCTGGAGCAAAGACCGGGAGAGCAGCCAGCTCCGCAGGAAACTGTACTGGAGCGGCTCCGGAGCAGGATGCCTGTCTCAATCGCAAAGACAATCGACAGTTATAGAGAGCTGAAGATGGTGTGTGCCGGCATTCTGCGCGCTACGGCCTAACCGCTTTGGATCCATGCCAAAATTGTCATCCTCCCATAGTCAAAGCCCCATACAACTCCTGATTGCCGTCGTTGCCCACTGTCTTCTGGCTAGATGCCCGTATTTGGGCAAGAAGGGGCACTGAGCTTCGCCTCACATCGTGGTTCTTCTGCTATGTCAATGGCTTACACCCAGCAATCAATGGCAGCAAATCTGCACGGATGTAAAGCGAAACCTGTTCAACTGCAGAAGCCTATCAGGGCGGGGGAACCGGAAAATTGTCCGTTGGAGTAACACTGACCCATGTCTGAGTTTTTCATAAGGCGTCCCATCGTCGCCATCGTCATCTCGATCCTGATGGTAATCATTGGCGGGATCACCATCGTGGGCCTTCCGGTCGCGCAGTTTCCGGATATTGCTCCCCCTGAAATCCGCGTCTGGGCCCTCTACCCTGGTGCCGATGCCGAGACCATGGAGAAAGCGGTAGCCACGCCGATGGAGCAGCAGATCAATGGCGTAGACAACATGGATTACATGTACTCGCTGAACTCCGGCAACAACTCGAGCACAGCGTTGCTGGTCGATTTTGATCTCAGAACTGACCCGAACATGGATTTGATCCTTACCCAATCACGCCAGGCATTGGCCATTGGTCAGCTTCCTCCCGAGGTCAACCAGATCGGTATCGACGTGAAGAAGTCCTTGACGTCGCCGATGATGCTGATCGCGTTGTACTCGCCCAAGGGCAGTCACGATGCGAAGTGGCTTTCGAACTACGGTTACATCAATGTGAAGGAGCCCATCGCGCGCTCTTACGGCGTAGGTCTAACCCAGATCTACGGCATAGGGGAGTACGCCATGCGCATCTGGGTAAAGCCCGATCGACTGGCGAAGCTGGGCGTCACCGTCAATGAGGTCGTCAATGCAGTGAAATCACAGAACACAGTGAATCCTGCTGGGCAGGTTGCTGCCGAGCCGAGCGTAGCAGGCCAGCCTTTCACTTACGCCATACGTGCGCAGGGCCGCCTCAAAACGCCGGAAGAGTTTGGCGACATCATCGTCCGCGAAGGGTCCGACGGCGGCGTGGTGCGCGTGAGGGACGTCGCCAGTGTCGACTTGGGGTCGCAAGACTACAACTGGGTAGGCCGCCTCAACGGCCAGCCCGCTGCGCTCATTGCTGTCTATCAGTTGCCCGGCTCCAACGCTGTGGAAGCGGCGAAGGGCGTGCGGAAGCTCATGACCAAAATGAAGGAGAGCTTCCCAGCGGACCTGGATTACGCCGTAACGCTGGACACAACGGATGCCGTAAGAGCCGGCATGGAGGAGATCGTTATAACTCTTGTGATCGCCTTCGTATTAGTCATCCTTGTTGTGTACCTCTTCCTGCAAGACTGGCGCGCCACTCTGATTCCAATGGTCGCTGTGCCGGTCTCGCTGGTGGCCACATTCGCAGTCTTTCCGTTCTTCGGTTTCTCGGTGAACACGCTTTCACTGTTCGGCTTAGTGCTGGCAATCGGACTGGTGGTGGACGATGCAATTGTCGTAGTAGAAGGCATACAACACCACATCGAAGAAGGTCTGACTCCGAAGGAAGCAGCTCGCAAAGCCATGCAGGAGCTGACCGGCCCGGTAGTTGGCATCGCACTGGTTCTGTCGGCGGTGTTTGTCCCCACGGTATTCATCCCCGGCATCACTGGGCGTCTGTATCAGCAATTTGCGTTAACCATCGCGATCTCCGTAATCATCTCGGCCTTCAACGCCCTGACCTTGAGCCCGGCGCTGGGAGCATTGCTTCTCCGCCCCAAGAAAGAGAGTCATGGCCCGCTGGCGAAATTCTTCGGCTGGTTCAACCGCGTCTTCAACAGTGGCAGCAATTTGTATGTGCGCGCCTGTCACGGACTGATTCGTAAGACAGCGGCGGCCCTGGTGATTCTCGGGGTGTTCGCCGCTGCGGGGGTCTTCTTCGGGAAGGCGCTGCCCTCCAGCTTCCTGCCCGACGAGGACCAGGGATACATGTACATCCAGATGCAGCTGCCGGAGGCATCTTCCATTGAACGAACGTCAGATGCTGCCCGGGAGGTGGAAGCTGTCCTGAAATCCACGCCGGGAGTCAAGTACTGCACCACCTCTATCGGATTCAGTCTGCTTAGTCTCACCCGCACCAGCTACAACGGATTCTTCTGGGTGACGCTCGAGCCTTGGGAAAACCGCAAACAAATCGAGGAGCAGTACCAGGTGATCAAAGCGAAGTTGAACCTGAAGCTTCTCACTCTTCCGCAAGGGACCATGTTCGCTTTCTCTCCACCGGCGATCGCCGGAGTCGGCACTTCGGGCGGATTCCAGTTTGTCCTTGAAGACCGCGCGGGGAAGGAATCGGAATTCCTGGTAAACAACCTGAACAAGTTTCTGGACGCGGCTCGCAAACGGCCTGAGATCGGAATGATCACGACGACGTACATACCGAGCACGCCGCAAAAGTACGTGTACGTGGACAAAGAGAAGGTGCTGAAGCAGGGCGTCAATCTCAGCGATGTGTATACCACCCTCCAGGCTTTCATGGGCGGACAGTTCGTCAATTACTTCAACCAATTCGGCCGTGCCTGGCAGGTGTATGTGGCGGCGGAAGCGCCATACCGCGCCGACCTTAACAACGTGGGACAGTTCTACGTGCGTAACAACCGCGGGGAAATGGTGCCATTGTCTGCTCTGACGAGATTCGAATCTCGGTATGGCCCGGAATTCAAGATGCGCTACAACGAATATTCATCAGCGCAGATTATCGGGAGCGCCGCGCCGGGCTACAGCTCAGACCAGGCCACCGCTGCATTGGAGGAAGTCTTTCACCAGACGATGCCGTCTGAGATGGGTTTCGATTACATGGGCATGTCCCGGCAGGAACAGAAAGCGCGCGAAGGTATCCCATCGTGGGTCGTCTTTGCGGTCTCGCTGCTGTTCGTCTTCCTGATTCTTGCGGCGCTGTATGAAAGCTGGTCTCTGCCGTTCAGTGTGCTGCTGAGCACGCCCATCGCGGTGGCGGGCGCCTTCGGGTTGCTCTGGCTGCGCCGCACCGTGCTTGGCATGATCTTCCCGGCGTTCATGGTGCAGATCGACAACGACGTTTACTCGCAGATTGGCCTCGTGATGCTGATCGGACTGGCGGCAAAGAACGCCATCTTGATCGTGGAATTTGCCAAGGAGCAGCACGAGGTCTACGGCAAGCCGCTGGTGGATGCAGCATTGGAAGGCGCCAAGCTAAGGCTGCGGCCAATTCTGATGACCTCGTTCGCATTCGTTCTCGGCTGCGTGCCGTTGTTCGTCGCCACCGGCGCAGGTTCTGTGGGCCGGCAAATCATGGGCACGACCGTCATCGGCGGAATGCTAGCCGCAACCGGCATCGCCATCTTCATCATCCCGGCGCTCTATGTACTCGTGGAACGCATCGCGGGTGCGGAGAAGAAACAGGAGCAGCATGCTCCTGCGCTTCCGGAACCGGTTGCGGTGGAAGGGGACTAACGTGAAAAAGCTGGCAACAATATTAATGCTGATCTCGCTGACCACCGGCTGCACGGTTGGTCCCAACTACAAACGACCAAGTGTCGATGTGCCGGGAGGCTACCGTGGCGCGGCGCCGTTGGCGGACGGCGCACAAACTGGAGCTGAAAGTACCGCCGGGAGCAAAGAGACCCCTTCGACGCAAGCGGCTTCACAATCGCCTCAGTCGCTGGGAGACGAGAAGTGGTGGGAGGTGTTCCAGGACAAACAGTTGCAGGAGCTGATCCGCACCGCGCTTAAGAATAACTACGACGTGCAGATCGCGGCAGCCCGCATCCTGAAGGCCCAGGCGCAATTGGGTATCACGCGTGCCGACCAATTGCCCACAATCTCGGCAGGCGCCGCGGCCATCAATTCAGAGTTTCCGAAATCGAAGATTCTCGGCCCCAATACTGAAACCAGCGTAAACGCAGTGGGTGCCAGCTTCAATTGGCAACTCGACTTCTGGGGCAAATACCGCCGCGCCACCGAAGCGGCACGCGCCAATCTGGTTGCGACGCGCTGGGCCAAGGAATACGTCACATCTACTCTTGTGAGCGATGTCGCTGCTTCCTATTTCCAGCTTCGCGCACTAGACCTGCAACTGGAGATCTCGCGCCGAACCCTGGCTGCTCGCAAAGAGTCGCTGAAGCTGACCAAGACCCTGGTAAGCGGTGGCGCGACCAACATGCTTGACCAACGCCAGGCGGAGCAACTGGTCGCCGCTGCGGCTGAGAATATTCCAGATCTCGAACGTCGTATTCAGCAGCAGGAGAACTACATCAGCACGCTGCTGGGGAACAACCCTGGCCCAATTGCGCGCGGATTGCCCCTGATCGATCAGCCGCATCCGCCAGAGGTGCCGGCCGGACTTCCTTCCAGCTTGCTGGAGAGGCGGCCCGACATCCGGGAGGCCGAAGAGCAACTCATAGCTGCCAACGCGCAAATCGGAGTAGCAAAAGCCGCCTACTACCCCAACATCACTTTGACCGCCAACGCGGGATATGCCAGCTCAGCGCTGACCAGCTTGTTTACGGGCCCAGCCGGTTTCTGGGCTTTCGGAGGCACACTGATGCAACCCATATTCGCGGGCGGCAGAATCAAGTCGGGCGTCAGGTACACCGAGGCGCAAAAACAGGAATTCCTGCTGATGTATCAAAAGACGATTCAGGAAGCGTTTCGAGGCGTCTCGGATTCGCTCGTCGCCTATCAAAAGGACCGGGAATTTCTTGACTACCACGAGCAATTGACGGCAGCCGCCCAGGATTCGGCGCGGCTCTCCGAAGTACGGTATGGCGGCGGCCGCGCCAGCTACCTGGAAGTGCTGACGAACGAGACCAATTACTTCAATGCTGAGCTGGGACTCGCGCAAGCGCGGCTCAATGAGCTTCTGGCTCTTGTGGATCTTTATAGGAATCTTGGTGGTGGTTGGCAGAGCTAATCCCGATTAACAGGCTGGTGGGCTACACCGCTTTGCCGGAACCAAAGGCGGTAAGCGACCAAGGCGTAGTAGCCGACCACAATCCTGGATGGAGTGATCGGCGGAATATCTCGCGCGGAAGCACTATGAATGCTATTTTCCAGTTCCTTTTGCAGCATGGCTACCCAATCCTGTTCGCTGCGTTATTCGCCCGCCAGATAGGTTTGCCGATACCGGCGCCTCTCTTTCTGCTTGCGGCCGGTGCGCTCGCAGCCGCCGGGAAGTTGGGCCTCGTCGCCGCGCTCGGTCTGGCGATCATTGCCTGTGTGCTGGCCGACTGGATGTGGTATGAGGCAGGTCGGCGCTGGGGTGACCAGGTCTTGCACTTCATTCACCACTTCAGACGAGACCCTGACGTCCATAATCGTAGAGCGAAAGAGACCTTTGCCCGGTATGGGAATCCGATTCTCGTTCTGGACAAATTCGTCCCCGGACTGGACGCGGTAGCGCCTCCCGTGGCCGGGACATCCGGCACCAGCCGACTCCATTTCCTGGCGCTTGAAACCGTTGGCGCCGGTCTCTATGCGTGCGTTTATGCCGGACTCGGCTATGTCTTCAGCCATGACTTGGAGCGCGCGATGGCCTACGCCGGCAAAGCAGGAACAGTTTTGGCGGGGCTCGCGCTCGCCGCACTGCTTACCTATGCCGTCCCCAAGCTGGTTCGTAGGCATCGCTCTACCCGCAAATCTCGGCTTGCGCGGATCACACCATCAGAGCCGAGGGGATCTAGAGAAACTGTCGCCAATCCCTGAAGGCCAGGCAGAGTTGGCAGGCCAGAATCTTTGGTTTTGGATCGGTAGAAACCTGGGTGGAGGCTGGCAGAGCTAACCGGCGGCATAGCAGGTGTGCGGAGGGCGTCAGCGGGTATGGCGTGTTGCCTTTCACCAAACGGAGTGTTCTGGAGCTATGACTTGGCTTCAACAGATTGGTGGAGGCTTTGTTCTAGTGGTGCTCACGCTGTGTCTGCAGTGTGCCGGTGTCGCTGCCTTGATAAGCTGGCTAAGGACGGTAGCGTCAGATGACATGCAGGAGCTTCGGATGTCATACTTTGCCGCGCTGGTCATGCGAGCCACCATAGCCATCGTCATCCTGCAGGGAACTATCATTCTGCTTTGGGCGTGCTGCTATCGCTGGCTTTGTTTTCGGTCTTGGAATTCTGCGTTTTACTTCTCGGCAACCAGTTATTCGACCGTTGGATACGGCGATGTTGTCCTCCCGGCGAAGTGGCGGCTGCTAGGGCCGTTAGAGAGCATGATGGGAGTGCTGATGTGTGGTATATCCGTAAGCCTGCTGTTTGCGCTTATTACACACCTGGTCGGCAAGGACCCAGAACTGCTGCCAGGTGCTGACAACGACGAACCAAGACAACGGGCGAGCTACAGATAGCGAAAGGCGGGAGCGTTGGTGAATTCCATGACAGAGCAGCTATCACAATTACAAGCGGCTAACGGCAGGTACCGGACACTGCTGGAACTGACCACTGCCATCGACAAACAGACCAACGTACAGACGGTCTTGAAGAGCCTCCATAAGCTGCTTTCCGCAGTGATTCGCTTCGACAGCGTGGCAATGCTCCTACTGACGAACGATGGCAAGTCGCTGCGTGTCGTAGCTTTTGAACGAGGCCCGGCAGGACCTCACCTCGATCTCGGAGCTGAAGAGCCCTACGTAGGCACTGAAGCCGCCCGTGCCGTCGAGGAACAACGTACGATCTATATTCCTGACATTCGTCTGGTGATGACAAGGCTTCCGGAAATAGCGTCGCAGGCCAGCATCACCGCGTTGCGCAGTGCATACATGGTTCCCATTTCCACTCCGAGAAGAAAGCTTGGCGTTTTGTGTTTCGCAACTCGCGAAGAGGGTGAAGTGGGAGCGGATGAAATTGCACTTATGGAGGCAGTCGCTTCTCATGTAGCGACCGCTCTCGAGAGCGCCATGGCAAGCGACGCCGCGGAGTCATATCAGGGGCAGTTGGTGGCCGAGCGAGACCGCTGGAAGCTGCTGCTCGAAATCAATAATCACGTCATCGCCCACCTTGACACGAAGGCCCTGTTCCGCGCTGCCTGCAGCTCGCTCCGCAAATACTTTGACAACGACTATGCTGCGGTCTGGACCGTCGACAAGGACCAGCATCGCCTGGAATGCGGCGCCATGGATTTCCCCTCCAGCCGCGGCTTCCTGGATGACATCACAATGCACGCACTTACCGGTGAGGATCTCCACAAAATGAGGACCCGCCAGCCCGAATTGTGGACCCGTGCGGAGATGGAAGCGCTTCCGCCAACAATCCGTGACCCGTTCCTGTCCGAGGGCATCGAGGTGATGGTGGTCACAGCACTGCGCACGCCCAATGGTCCCCTTGGTGTGATGACGTTGGGGAGCAAGAGGCCAGATCATTTTCGCCGCGATGATCTCGATCTGCTGGGGCAGATTGCGACCCAGATTTCGCTGGCACTGGACAATGCACTTGCCTATGAGAGGCTGAACGCTTCGCGAAACCAGATAGAAGAAGAGCGACTCTACCTCGAATCTGAGATTCAGGCCGAGTACAACTTTGCAGACATCGTGGGCAAAAGCGCAGCACTCCGCAAAGTGCTGCAGCAAATCGAAATCGTCGCGCCTACCGATTCAACGGTGCTCTTGCACGGTGAAACGGGAACGGGAAAGGAGCTGATCGCGCGAGCCATCCACAGTCACAGTTCCCGGGAGAACCGCACGTTCGTTCGCCTGAACTGCGCAGCCATCCCCTCAGGGCTGGTCGAGAGCGAGCTTTTCGGCCACGAGAAGGGTGCATTCACCGGCGCGTTGATGCAGAAGAAGGGTCGCTTCGAAATTGCCGACCAGGGCACATTGTTTCTTGACGAGATCGGGGATATCAGCCTCGAATTGCAACCCAAGCTACTTCGCGCCTTGCAGGAGCAGGAGTTCGAGCGTTTAGGCAGCGCCAAGACCATTCACGTCGATGTGCGCCTGATTGCTGCGACCCACCGTGACTTGCACGCCATGATGCGCGACAACCAGTTTCGCGAAGATTTGTTCTACCGGCTGAATGTTTTTCCCGTCGAGATTCCACCGCTTCGGGACCGCCGTGAGGACATTCCTCTGCTCGTAAACTTTTTCGTCTCGCGGCTGTCTCGCAAGATGCAGAAGGGGATTGAATCCATTCCTAAAGAAGCTATGGAAGCGCTCACGAACGCACCCTGGCCGGGCAACATTCGTGAATTGGAAAATTTCATCGAACGGGCCGTGATACTCACGCAAGGCAGCGAGCTCCGGGTTCCCCTGAAGGAGCTGAAGAGATCCTCGGTCGTCAGCACATCCGGCTCGACCTTTGAGGAAGCAGAGCGTCAGGCAATCATAGAGGCTCTAAAAGCCTCGGAGGGGAAAATCTCCGGACAAGGTGGTGCCGCGGAGCGCTTGGGACTCAAACGCACAACGCTGCAGAACAAAATGCGCAAGCTCGGAATTGCGCGCGTGCCTGCTTGATATCTTGCCGACGAAGGTGCGGATGCGCGGGTAACCTGGCCCCGAGATATCGGGGCCGCCGCATTTGTTTAGGTGAGGTCACAGGATTATGGCTGACTGGACTGTTGCCTTGTCCATTTGTGCAGAACAAACTCCTGGACAATGCCGAGAACCATACGGCCGCCGATGCCAATCGCTGCGCTGCGAACCACAAGTCCTGCGCCGCGGTCCTGGCTGGGATAGTAGGCGTTCGCAAGCGCCCCGGAGGCCAGATCGCCCAGGAGGTTCGAATAGTTGATCTCTCGTCGACCATCGTCTCCTCTGGTTATGAACGGAGTTGACATGGCATGCAGAAGGCGGGATTTCGTCGTGCCCGTACCCTGGTAGAAATAGCGCGGATCCTGGTGCAGTAACGAAGGAAATACCGCATCACCAAGCAGGATGTTGCTGTATCCCCCCGCAAATGTGGCTCCAAGGCGCTTACCGTAACCGGCTGCACCCTGAGGATAGCTCGGGTAGCCGGCCGCCTGATAAATTGCAGCATTCATAGCGAAGCCCGTAAGGGTGACCGGGTCAGTGAGGGCCTTCATCGCCAGCTGGAACTTCAGCTTCGGCGTCATTGGAGCAGCGTCGCGCTCATATGTGACAAAGAAATTGGGTACGATACCAAACACGCGCTGCTGCTCCTGAGCTTTGACTTGTTCCGTAGCGACTTCTTCCGGTGTAACCGCGCTCACTGACGTTGCGACATTTGCGACACCGAGACTGATGTCAGTCACTATGAAGGACTGCCCTGGTTGGAGGATGATCTCCTTCGAACTCCAACTCTTGAGATCGGGGGCACTGACCTCGACTCGGACCGGTGTTCCAGCTTTAACTTCCTCGAACCTAAAGAAACCGTTATCCCGTGTAACGAAGGTGCGAAGTTCGTCCGGTCCCTGCAAAACAACATGTGCATTTGGAACCGTGGCACCGGTGACGTCCAGCACCGTCCCGACGACGGTCGCTGTCTGCGGCGTTTGCGGTGGAAGTTGCTGTGCTGGACAGAAGGTAATTGCGGCGAGAATGAAGAAAAGAGCGCCCACTGGCGTACGAATTACGGCAAACATGCAACTACCTAAAGCAAACGAACAGCCAAAGCAGTTCGACGTAACTGCAACTATTCATTGACTCTTCAGCCGCTGGCCGATCAGGTGGGCAGCGGGACTGACCTTCCGTCGTCAATTGAGACCGTGGACTGGCAGTCGTCTGGTCCGCTCACCGGAACGACAAGAGGCAACGGCAGTTGCCGCCAAAAAGTCATGACATGCCCCGCTCAGCCACGGTCCTGCCTCAATATGGGCAAGGAGCACCGCCCCGTAAGCTCATGCCATGGCAGAAATGGGATTTGTCCTATCGGCTTTGGGTGCCAAAGTGCCAATAAGCGGAATGGGCGCGAAAGGAGACAAGAACAATGACACGCCTAATGATGCACTGGCACTTGGTTCAGGGAGCCGACGGGAAAAGACACCCGACATGGCGTGGGAATCGGCACACACCTGCAGAATGACCGGTCATTCACGTCCCCAGCGTCAACCAGGCCGTGAGACACAAATAGCTGGTCGGTCGGCAAACCCTGGCATCAGCCGGACTCGGCGATGATTTGGAGCTCAGCATTCAGCGGCACTCGACAACAGACCGGAGCCCTGTTCGTAGCAAGTGAAAATGTCCGCTTTTGGTAGCAAGTGAAATGTCCGGTTTTTAGGTTGACTTCATATATCCGTAGCCGTCGTCGCTGTGGGAAAGTGGGAATCCCGCGCGGTTGGCGGGATTTCCAAGCGCGGGGGAAAAGTCGGCTTGGGGACTTTTCCGCGCGCGTCTTTTCCACAGCCTTGGCGGCCAGTTTGACTACGCTGTTAGCGTGCGAGAAAATACCTAAGGCGCGTACCTCGAGCGCCGTTCCTTCCTTAATTGTGGGCCTGTGGCGCAGCTGGGAGCGCGCTTCCATGGCATGGAAGAGGTCGTCGGTTCGATCCCGACCAGGTCCACCAAATCTCTCAACAACTTAAACGGGGCGCATGCCGGCAATAACGGCATTTGTGTCATGATGTGCAAGATTCACCTCTCGTTTCCTTGGCTAGAGGAGGAGAAGACCGAGCTGCGTCTTCATTGCTTCGGCGAGCACTCATGTAGCTCTCGGCGGGGCGATCGCGAGGAGTTCGTCGACCGAGTAGGAACCGGAGTTCAGAAGCTTCAAGGCTCGCTCATTGGCCTCAACGTCGGGAGTCGTAATGTCGATGGTCCGCAGCTCTTTTCCTGCATCGACGTCCCAAAGAAAGACAGCACTACCGGCTTTACCAAACAAGCGGTCTCCAGCTTTTCCGATCCAGAGCACGTCGCCTTTTCGAATATTCGTGAGAGGCTCTCCAGAGCGCGCGTTAAATACCCGGTGACTCTGCAAAAGGAACAAGCGGCCGCTGTCAGCCGAGAACTCTGTGGGTTCGTTCGACTCTTCTAAGTCCGACGCGCCCGTATTGTTTGATCTCGCGAGCCGCGGCACACTGGGACCCCTTCAGGACTGGCACTTCGGCGATCCCAAATTTGGCCGTTTCAGTCCAGATTCCTCATTGCTTGAGATTGACAGTCGAGTTTACGAAAACAATACCGTTACTGACGTCATGACATTGTGGGACCGTTCAAGGCGCCGGTTTCTATGGAAACATGAGGGCTACGACCTTCGAACCTCACAGTACTCAGGATTCTGCCTGTGGGCATCTCCAATATGTACAGCGAGTCGGCCCAATACAGAAGTAGGCGGCTGTCGTCGGGTGATATCCAAGATTTGGAAAAGCTCCGGCCGTCGACCCTGCGCTCTTCGTGTAGTCCACTGATCTCCGATATACCCGTTTGTACACCCCGGCTTACATCCCAAATCTGCACAACATGACTCTTTGATCCGTCTGCGCTTCCAGTAACAAGATACTTGCCATCGTTCGAAAAGTTAACCATGTCTATGGGTTCCGGATGGCCGCAAATGCGAAATTCCGCCTGGTTCGATAAGTCGAAGTATTTCGCGTCCCCGGAGCCGCTCACGACCGCAACCTGCTGCCCTTCGTGTCCTATGGCAACGTCTGTTCGGGACGTGGTTCGGATTGAGTGCAGCAAGATTTGCGCCAAATTGAGCCTTGCTGCTTCTGTAGGAGATCGCTGTACTGCCTTCACTGCTTCATTGATCCGTTGCCGCTCAGTCGGAGCTGAGGGTGCTAGGCGGGCCAGTTCCTGCGACTCCGCAATCGCGGTCTGCCGCTCCAGCTTAGCCTTCGACGCCGCAAGCTGATTGTCCGCAGCCATTCGCTGCTCTGTGGCTTTCGCGGTGAGCTCTTTCTGCTTCGCGTACTCCGCTTCGCTCGCGACAAGTCTGCTTTGCGTCTCGGCGAGTTGCGTATTGGCTGTGCCATTCTGCTCAGTCAATCGCTTATTCTCGTCTCGCGCCGACGCGGCGATTCTTGTCGCCACAATTGCACCCGCAATGAGCAAAGCCAAAATTACCAATGTCGCGATTGTGACTCGACGCAGTCTTTCATTGCGCCGCGTGAAATTTATGCTGTTCTCGATTCGATCCAGCACCTCGCGAGAAGGCCGGGTTGCTATCCGCCCGTCCGAGGCTGCCTCCTCGATCGATATCGCCAAACCCTCCAGTAAAGGCCACCAATCGGCCTGAGTGATGGTGCCATCCAGATCGATCGGGACAATTAATCGCCGTGTTGTCAGGAATGTCTCGATCTCGTCCCGAACCGCTTTGGATTTTCCGGCAGCTGTCGTGGCGACAATCACAAGCATGCTTGCTTGACGCACTGCCCTCAGGATTGACCGAGGCACCGTTTGGCCCGGCTCGCCCCCCCATTGATCGATACGACATGAGACACCCAGTGCCGTCAATTCGTTGGCTAGTCCGGTGGCATACGACGCACCATCCGCCCGCGAATAGGAGATAAATATGTCGTCACCCGTGAGCGGACTTGATAGCGATGAAAGGTCGCGTCGGCGCGTAGAGGATCAATACCTACAGGACTGTTGCCACGTCACTTCCTTCTGTGATCTCGCGAGATGAGATTCGCAGCCGACAAATTATATGCATTTCTTAGTCAACTTTGGTCCAGGTAACGGGTCGGGAATCTCAACAAGCGTTTATGGATACTGCAGGAAGCCTTTGCGCACGTTGGGCCCTTGAGCATACGGCCGCCGACCTGCTTCGTATCGTCGGTTCGATCCCGACTAGGTCTACCAAACTCCGGTCGGCGCCGGCTAACTCGCTTCCGAATCCCGCCCGGCGCGGCGGACATCGATCCTAACCTGGAAGAGTTTTCGCCGCATGACGCGGGCAAGAAATGGGAGACTGCCTGCGAGCAGCGCGATGCTCGACGGTTCGGGAGTAACGGTGTCCGGATCGCCTGCGCCGCTCCCGTCATTACAGACATCCTCTTGAAAGCAGTGCATCTCGATTGTCTCGCTTGAAAACCAACCGTTATTCCACGGCCCCAGTAAATTCCAGCGACAGCTCGGTCTCAGGCCGGTAACTTCCACACTTGCCGGTGCAGAAGTGGCTGTCAAAGCTGCCTGACAGCGAACTGGGGCTCAGGTAATAGGCCTGGGGAGGCTCGCCGACCGAAAGGTACGCAGACAGTGAGCCGACACCAAAATCGCCACTGATCTCGGTCTTACACTGGTCATTGGCGCAGGAAGTGCTTTCCTGATAGTTGGTGACCGAAGCGGAAAAGACAGCGTTCAGAACAACGAGATTGCCTCAGGGCAGACATTGTCCGGAGCAGATTCCACCAGCGTTGCCTGAGATGGTCATCGAATCGAACTGAAAGCTTCCCACCGCATAGTAGGCGAAGTCATCGGCATGAGCAGGCAGTACGAGGCTCAGGAGGGTAAGCCCGAGCACGAGACAGAGCCCAAGTCTGGACGAACGCATCGCTTTCCTCCTGACGCCCTTCAGGGAATTCCAGATATTGGTTCAGCCCCGGCCTTCAAGTATGCCTTTGATTGCCGTTCATGCGGCCTGGTGGACTCGACCATCAGCCCGCTAGTGTAGCGCAGTTTAGTCCGCAAACACGGGAGCTTCTTCCTTGACCGCTTTCTTTTTGCGCCACGGAATGTGTGCCAGCACCCAATCCTGGAAGCGGTCAAGATAGATATAGACCACGGGAGTCGTGTACAGCGTGAGCATCTGGCTGACGATGAGGCCACCGACGATGCTGATGCCCAGCGGCCGGCGGAGTTCCGAGCCCATACCGTGGCCCAATGCCAGCGGCAAGGCGCCAAACATAGCAGCAGCCGTGGTCATCATGATCGGCCGGAAGCGCAGCAGGGCGGCTTCGTAGATGGCCTCAGAAGCCATCCTGCCCTGGCGCTCCACCTCCAGCGCGAAGTCGATCATCATTATGGCGTTTTTCTTCACGATGCCGATCAGCAGGATGATGCCGATGAGCGAGATCACGTCCAACTGCATGTGGAAGAGCAGGAGGGCGAGCAACGCGCCCGTGCCGGCCGAGGGAATCGTCGACAGGATCGTGATGGGATGGATATAGCTTTCGTACAGAATGCCCAGCACGATGTACACCGCAATCAGCGCGGCAAGAATGAGCAGCGGCTCGGAAGTGAGTGAGTCTTGGAAGGCTGCGGCCGTTCCCTGAAAGCTGCCGTGAATGGTCGCCGGCAGCCGCATGTCCATCTCGGTTTGCTCGATGAGGCGGGTCGCCGCCCCCAGCGAAGCTCCCGGAGCGAGATTGAAGGAGATCGTAACCGAAGGGAACTGGCCCTGGTGGTTCACTGTCAACGATGTCGCCGCCGTTCCGAAGTGAGCGAAAGCCGACAAGGGTACTTGGGCTCCACCCGAAGTAATGACGTACACGCTGTCGAGCGCGGCGGGCGTCATCTGATATTGCGGGTCGACCTCCAACACGACGTGGTACTGGTTCAGCGTCTGGTAGATGGTCGAAATCTGGCGCTGGCCGAAGGCGTCGTAGAGCACGTTGTCGATCTGAGAAGGCGTGATTCCAAGGCGCGCTGCCGTATCACGGTCGATGATTACGTTTTGCTCCAGGCCATTGACCTGCTGGTCACTGTTGACGTCTTTCAGGATGGATATGCTCTTAAGCTTCTCGGTCAGCTTCGGCGCCCACTCATATAACTCCTGCAAGTCCTCACCGGAGAGCGTGTATTGATACTCGGCGTTGGATACGCGGCCGCCAATCTGCATTTCCTGATAGGGCTGGAAGAAAGCGCTAGCCCCGGCAACGTGCGCCAGCTTGGGACGCAGGCGATTGATGACGTCGTCCGCCGTGACGCCCTTGCGCTCGTTGAGAGGCTTCAGAATTACCCAGATGCGCGCCTGGTTTTGAGCGCCGCCTCCGCCAACGGAGGCGAGCACATGCTGCACGGCCGGGTCATGCTGCACGACGCTTATGAACTGATTGGTCTTTTGCAGCATGGCGTCGAAGGAGACGTCCTGGTCGCCCATTACGATGCCCTGAAGCCGGCCCGTATCCTGCTGCGGGAAGAAGCCCTTGGGCACGATCACGTATAGATAAACGTTAATGAAGACCGTAAGAATCGTGATCGCCAGCACCAGCCTCTGATGCCGTAATACCCATCCCAGCGAGGCCTTGTAAAAGCGATTCATCCAAACGAAGCCACGCTCGCTCATGCGGTAGAGCACGCCGTGGGAGCCGGGATCGTGCGCCTTCAGGAAACGGGCGCAGAGCATGGGAGTGGTCGTAAGCGATACCACCAGCGAGACGGTAATCGCCGCGCTTAGCGTTACCGCGAACTCATGGAATAGCCGGCCGACGATTCCGCCCATGAGCAGGATGGGGATGAACACCGCGATCAGCGAGGTGCTCATGGAGACGACGGTGAACCCGATCTCGCGCGCGCCGAGTAACGCAGCCTCATAGGGGGGCATTCCCATTTCCACATGGCGCATGATGTTTTCCAGCACCACGATGGCGTCGTCGACCACGAATCCGGTGCAGATGGTGAGCGCCATCAGTGACAGGTTGTTCAGCGAGTACCCGCACAGATACATCACGCCGAAGGTGCCGACAATCGCCATCGGCACGGCGACGCTGGGGATCATGGTGGCGCGAAACTCGCGAAGGAAGACAAACACCACCAGCACCACCAGAATCACCGAAATGATGAGCGTGCGCTCCACATCGGCGACGGAAGCCCGCGTCGTAATCGTTCGGTCAAGGCCAACCTGGAGCCTGATGGAAGGCGGCAGCGAGGCCTGCAGAAAGGGCAGGGCCGCGAGCACGTGATCGGCAGTGGCGATGATGTTCGCGCCCGGCTGGCGAAACGCGACGATCAGCACGCTGGCCTTTCCGTCGAAACTGCCCGCATTGTAGACGTTGGAATAAGAGTCGCTGACCGCGGCTACGTCCGACAACCGTACTGGTGCGCCGTTGCGATACGCGATGATGAGGTTTTGGTAGTACTTGGCCTTTTTGAGCTGGTCATTGGTGTGGATGATCCAGCTCTTATTGCTGTCCTGCAGCATGCCAACCGCCTGGTTGACGTTCTCTGCCGCCACAGCAGTGCGCAGGGTTTCGAGGCCGATGTTCAGCTTGTTCAGCAGGTTGGGATTGGCCTCAATACGTACCGCGGGCTGCGAGGATCCCCATACGAAGACCTGGCCTACGCCGTCGATCTGCGAGAGCTTCTGCCCCATGATGGAATCCGCCGCGTCGTACATCTGGTCCTGCGTCATCGCGTCGGAGGTCATTACGAGAATGATCACTGGCGAATCGGCAGGATTGATCTTGCGGTACGTCGGATTGCTCGGCAGATCAGCGGGCAGGTAGTTGCGCGCGGCGTTAATGGCAGCCTGAACGTCGCGGGCCGCAGCATCAATGTTGCGATCCAGGTCGAACTGCATGGTGATGCCGGTCGAGCCGAGCTGACTGCTCGAGGTCATCTGGTTGATGCCGGCGATGCGCCCGAATTGCCGCTCCAGCGGAGTTGCCACCGACGAAGCCATCGTCTCGGGACTCGCCCCGGGCAGCGACGCTCCCACTGAAATCACGGGGAAGTCGATTTGCGGCAAAGGCGAAACCGGAAGGTTAATGTATGCGAGCCCGCCGGCAAGCAGCAACGCAACCGTGAGCAGCGTTGTCGCGATGGGACGTTCGATGGCCGGCTTGGAGATGTTCATGCTAGTCCCCGAGCGCTTCGGCTGGTTGGTGAGCGCGCATCCGGTGAATCGCTTCGCCCAGACGATCGAACCACAGATATACGACCGGCGTGGTGTACAGCGTCAGCAACTGGCTGACCAGCAGGCCGCCGATGATGGTAACGCCCAGGGGTTGCCGCAGCTCCGACCCGGTGCCGGTCCCAAGCGCCAGCGGCACCGCACCGAACAAAGCAGCCAGCGTGGTCATCATGATGGGCCGGAAGCGCAGGAGGCAGGCTTCGTAAATGGCGTCCACCGGCTTCTTGCCTTCGCCGCGCTCGGCTTCCAGCGCGAAGTCGATCATCATGATGGCGTTCTTCTTCACAATGCCGATCAACAGGATGATGCCAATGAGTGACATCACTCCCAGATCCATGTGAAAAATCTGCAGCGCGATAATCGCGCCCACGCCGGCCGAAGGCAGCGTGGACAGAATGGTGATGGGATGGATGTAGCTCTCATACAACACGCCCAGCACAATGTAGACGGTGACGATCGCGGCGATGATCAGCCAGCCTTCGTTGGCCAGCGAGGCTTGAAACGCTCGTGCTGTGCCCTGAAAGCTGCTCTGGATACTCGGCGGCAGGCCGATCTCGCGCTCGGTGTTGTTGATGGCGGTGACCGCCTCGCCTAGCGAATAGCCGGTTCCGAGATTGAACGAGATGGTCACGGCAGGGAACTGCCCTTGGTGATTCAGCGACAGAGCACCCGATCCGGTTTCGAAGTGCGCAATCGCGCTCAGCGGCACCTGCCCATTCGCGCCCGGTACGTAGATGTCGTTCAAGGAATCGGGATCGTCGCGGTACTGTGGATCAACCTCCAGCACCACGTGGTACTGGTTCAGCTGGGTGTACATGACCGAAATCAGGCGCTGGCCGAATGCATCGTACAACGTGTTGTCCACCGCCGCAGCGCTCACTCCCAGACGCGAGGCGGTGTTGCGATCGATGATCAAGCGCGCTTCCGCCCCCTGATTCTGCTGGTCGGTGGCAACGTCACGAAGCTGCGGAAGGGTCTTCAGCTTCTCCACCAGCTTGGCTGTCCAGATGCCGAGCTCCTTGGGGTCAGCGTCTTCCAGGCTGAACTGATACTGCGTGCGGCTGACGCGGTCTTCGACCGTCAGGTCCTGTACCGGCTGCATGTAAAGCGTAATGCCCTCGACGCCGGCGACCTCCTGCTGTATCCGCTTGATGATGGTGGTGACGTCATCATCACGTTCGTCGCGCGACTTCAGGTTGATCTGGATGCGTCCGCTATTCGGCGTTGTGTTGGTGCCGTCGACGCCAATGAACGAAGACAGGCTCTCGACATCCTTGTCCTTCAGGATCGCCGCCGCCAGGGCCTGTTGCCGCTGCGACATGTCAGCGAACGAGATGCTTTCCCGAGCATCCGTGATGCCGGTAATGACGCCGGTGTCCTGCACCGGGAAGAATCCCTTGGGCACGACGATGTACAGCCAGATAGTCGCGACCAGCGTCGCGATGGTCACCAGCAGCGTTGCCGTCTGGTGCTTTAAAACGAACTGCACAGTGCGGCCGTAAAAGGCAATCGTTTTGTTAAAGGCGTTCTCCGACCACTCGTAGAACCGCCCATGCTTTGCCTGATCGCGCTGGCGCAGCAGCAGGGCGCACATCATAGGCGTCAGCGTCAGGGAGATGATGGCTGAGATGAGAATCGTGACCGCCAGGGTGACGGCGAATTCGCGGAACAAGCGTCCTACAATGTCGCCCATAAAGAGCAGCGGGATGAGCACCGCAATGAGCGAGACCGTCAGCGATACGATGGTGAAGCCGATCTGCGCGGAACCCTGTAGCGCGGCTTCCAGCGGCGAATGGCCCTCTTCGATGAAGCGCTCGATGTTCTCGATCATCACGATGGCGTCATCGACCACGAATCCGGTCGAGATCGTCAACGCCATCAGCGAGAGATTGTCGAGCGAGTAGCCCAGCAGGTACATCACGCCAAAGGTGCCGACCAGCGAGAGCGGGACCGCGACGCTAGGAATGATGGTCGCCGATAGCGTGCGCAGGAAGATGAAGATCACCATTACGACCAGCGCTATGGTCAGCATCATCTCGAATTGCACGTCCTTAACGCTGGCGCGAATGGTGTTGGTGCGGTCGGTGAGCACCGTGATCTTGACCGAGCTGGGCAAGTTGGACTGAAGCTGCTGCAGGCGCAGCTTGATGCTGTCCACCACCTTGATGATGTTGGCCCCCGGCTGCCGCTGGATGTTCATGATCACCGCCGGGGTGGTGTTCATCCAGGCTGCCTGGTTGGCGTTTTCCGGCCCTTCAATCACGTTCGCGACATCGGAGACGCGAACCGGACCTCCATTCTTATAGGTGATGATGGTGTCGCCGTACTGCTTGGGATCGAAGAGCTGATCGTTGGCGCCGATGGTGTACGCCAGGCGGTTGTTCTGCAGCTGCCCTTTGGCCTGATTGACGTTGACCTGAGCGATGACGGCACGCAACTGCTCCAGGCTGAGACCGTAGGAGGCCAGCGCCTTAGGATTGGCCTGGATGCGCACCGCGGGCTTCTGGCCGCCGCTGATGGTGACCAGTCCTACGCCGGGAAGCTGCGAAATCTTCTGCGCAAAGGTCGTGTCCGCCAAGTCCTCGATCTGGGGCAGCGGCATGGAGTCGGAAGTCAGTGCGAGTGTCAGGATCGGCGCATCAGCCGGGTTCACCTTGCTGTAGATCGGTGGGGCCGGCAGGTCATTGGGGAGGTACAACTGTGCGGCATTGATCGCCGCTTGTACTTCCTGCTCGGCGACGTCGATGTTTTCCTCGAGATTGAATTGCAACGTGATGACGGAGGCGCCAAAAGCGCTGCTCGAAGTCATCTGGCTCAATCCCGGCAACTGACCGCACTGCCGCTCCAAGGGAGCAGTGATGGAGGAAGCGGTAACGTCCGGGCTGGCTCCGGGATAAAAGGTGACAATCTGGATGGTCGGGTAGTCGACCTGCGGCAGGGCCGAAATTGGCAGTTGCCGGTAGGCAACGATGCCCACCAGCAACAGGCCGGCCATCAGCAGCGAAGTCGCGATCGGCCGGATAATGAATGGCCGCGAAATACTCATGACTGCGAGCCTGCGGCTTCGTTGACCTGTGCGTTCCTCGACTGTCCCCCTGGCCGCTGCGGCGCCTGCGGAGCAACTTTGCTTCCCGCCTGCAACTTTTCTTGCCCGTCGGTGACCACCCGGTCGCCGGCTTGCAAACCGGAGGCAATCACCACCGTGTTGCCCTGCGTCAGGGCTATCTGCACCGGCTGCATTTTCACTGTGTTGTCGCTGTCGACCACGTAAGTGAAGTTTCCTTGTGGCCCGCGTTGCACGGCGGCGGCAGGAGCGGTGATGGCGTCTTTACGCGTCTCCAGCAGCAGGTGGACATTCACGAACTGGTTCGGCCACAGGGTGTTCTCGGGGTTCTCGAAGACGGCCTTCAGCTTTGCCGTTCCCGTAGTCGGGTCGATCTGGTTGTCGATGGTCAGAAGCTTGCCGGCGGACAGCTTGGTTTGATCGTCGCGCCCGTAAACATCAACCTGGAGGGACGCTTTTCTCATTTGCTGAAGCACGGACTGCAACTGGTCTTCGGGAAGCGTGAAGACCACCGCGATGGGATGCATCTGCGTAATCACCAGCATCGGCGTGTTCGACGCCGCCTGTACGTAATTACCCGGATCGACCTGGCGGAGCCCAACCCGGCCGTCGATCGGTGAAGTAATGCGGCAGTAGATGAGGTTAAGCTTCGCGCTGTCGATGGCAGCCTTGTCAGCCGCGATGGTGCCCTCGTATTGCCCGAACGATGCCTGCAACGTGTCGAGGTCCTGCTTGGCGATGACACCGCTCTCGTAGAGCGCTTTATTGCGCTCGTACTGCGCCTTGGCGTTGGCTAACTGTGCTTCATCGCGCTGGAGGTTGGCTTGCGCCTGGGCCAGCGCTACTTGGAACGGCCGCTCGTCAATCACGATGAGAAGATCGCCCTTGCGAACGTCCTGCCCCTCTTGGAAGTTGACCTGCATAATTTGGCCGTCAACCCGGCTTTTGAGGGAAACCGTATTAAACGCCTGAACCGAACCGAGACCGGTCAGATAGACCGGGAAATCGCGCTCTTTTACCGTGGCAACACCCACGGGCACCGCCGGTGGCGGCCCCCCCGCCCGGGCGCTTTTGCCATTGGCGGTATTTCCCCGGCCACAGCCGGCCAGAACTCCACATATGACAAGTGCAACCGCAATTCCTGGGAATCCGCGACGCTTCAACTTTCCTCCTAAACGCTCGCCAGGCCCGGGGTCCGCGGAGACGATTCTGATTGGCGCTTAACTACACTGGAATCGGGCCGTTTATATCAATATTATTGCTTGCAACTGTTAGATCGTTATTGCTTCTAGGTATTAGACCATTTCCCCTGAAGTATTAGACCGGAACAGCTATCCTAAAGGCCGTTAAGAGAGAGTGAAGGAAAGTTAAGTTTTGTGAAGGCTAATAGTACATCTCGAAACACTTCTTCACCGCAGCCGCCGTCCGGAAAAGGCAAAATGAAGCCTATGAAGCGGCTCCTCGTCGTCGACGACGACCAAGGATTGGTCAACCTGCTGAAGCGTTTCCTCGAAGCCGAAGGCTTCATGGTTGACACCGCGTACGATCACCCCACCGGATTGAAGGCGGCGCTCTCCGGCGAGCACGAGCTCGTCATCCTTGATGTGATGTTGCCCGGCGGCTCGGGATTCGAGCTGCTGAAGTTTCTGAGGCAACAATCCGGCGTTCCCGTGCTCCTGCTGACGGCGCGCGGCGAGGCGGTGGACCGCATCCTGGGGCTGGAGATCGGGGCCGACGATTACCTCGCCAAACCTTTCGATCCGCGCGAACTCGTGGCCCGGGTCCGCGCGATTCTGCGGCGCACCCGCGAGGGCGTTGCCGGCGCTTCGCGCAGCGAGCCCGACGAAACCCTGAGCGTCGGCGAGATTGAAATGTCCATGGGCACTCGCACCGTCACCTGCGGAGGTCAGCCGGTCGACCTTACGTCCGTGGAGTTCAACGTCCTCGAGCTGTTGCTGCGTCATGCGGGCAACGTGGTCACGCGCGAGCAGATTGCCGAAGTTGCATTGGGGCGTCCTTTGAATGCATTCGACCGCAGCGTCGACGTACACGTCAGCCGCCTGCGCAAAAAGCTCGGCAACTTTCCGGGCAGCGACGAGCTGATTCGCCCCATTCGCGGTATCGGATATTTCATGCCGGCATCGACTCCGGAACGGAGCCGAACGTGAGCCGCCGGCTGTTCTGGAAGATCTTTCTGCCCTTCTGGGTGGCACAGGCGCTGTTGCTCGGTGCCCTTTACCTGCGTTTGCACGTTCGTCTGCATTCCGAGCGACCCTGGTGGGCTCAGCCTTCGCGCCAGGTGATGCCCGAGTTGGGGCGCGATGCCGCAGCCGAATACGAACGCGGCGGCCAGCCTGAGCTCGATGCTTTCCTGAATAGCATTTCGATAGAGAACCGGGCTTCTTACTGGCTGCTGGATGGCGATGGCAAGGAACTTGGCGGCGGGCCCGCGCCGAATGGTCTGGAGGCACATGCCATGCAGGCGCTCCAGAGCGGCGGATCTATGCGAATCGAGGACTCGTCGATTGTGGTGAGTGCGGTGAGTACGCCGCGATCGGGATACTTGCTAGTGGCGGAGTTCGTTCCCCCTCCGCTCTCTGAGCGCGTCCCCGGCGACATCCTGTGGACGTTGAAGCTGGGCACCATCGTTTCAGCCTTTCTCTGTCTGCTGATCGCTCATTACCTCAGCAAACCGATTGAGCGCCTGCGTAATGCGACCAATGAGCTCGCGCGCGGCAATCTCGATATTCGGGTCAGCCGCTACATAGGGAACCGGCGTGACGAGATCGCCGATCTGGTGCGCGACTTCGACTCCATGGCAGGCGAGCTGCGCAACCTCATTCAGAGCGAACGCAATCTGCTCAGCGGAGTGTCGCACGAACTGCGCTCGCCCATCGCGCGAATTCGCCTTGCGCTGACTCTGGCGCGCGGCGCCGACGCACGCGAACGCCGAGAGATGCTCGACCGTATCGAGCAGGACACGATTCAGCTCGACTCCATGCTGGAGAAAATTCTGACGGTGGCGCGTCTCGAGGGCGGGCAACACAAGCCGAAGTTTGAGAGCGTCTCGCTGCGCGACATTGTCGAAAATGTTCTGCACGACGCGCGCTTTGAGGCCACCGCGCTCGACGTCGACATCCGGTTTACCGGCAGCCCGGAGGTGAACCTGAGCGGCGATCCGGACCTGCTGCGCAGCGCTATCGAAAATGTCGTGCGCAATGCGATTTTCTATTCGGGCCAGGGCGGGCAGATCGATGTCACCCTGCGGCGTGACAACGGTACAGCGCTGTTATCTGTGCGCGACAACGGGCCGGGCGTCCCCGAGGAATCGCTGGCGCTGCTCTTTAAGCCCTTCTATCGCGTCGACAACTCGCGTGGCGTCTCGACCGGAGGCATGGGGCTCGGGTTGGCGATTGTTCGCAACGCAGTCGCGGCGCACGGCGGAACTGTGATCGCGCAGAACGTCATTCCGCACGGATTGCAAATCGAGATCTCTCTGCCCATCGTGCCGGCAAGCTCTCAGTCGCGCATGCCGTCGCTGCCCGTGGCCGCGCCCGCGAAGCGGGACGTGTAGATTCACACTCTCGTGCGCGACAACTCCTCCCCCGTCGGCTAAACTGAATCCTGACCCATGGCATGGTTCAAACGAGAGAGCGGCGAGCTTGACACCTCGGGCGAGAAGAAGGTCAAGACCGAGGGCCTGTGGGTGAAGTGTGACCAGTGCCGGCAGATCATATGGAAGAAAGATCTCGACCAGAACCTTAACGTCTGTCCCAAGTGCGACCGGCACTTTCGCATCGACGCACGCACCCGCCTGTCGCAACTGCTTGACGACGAACACTACGAGGTCGATGATGACAACCTGGTCTCGACCGATCCGCTGAAGTTTACCGACCTGAAACCCTACGCCGACCGCTTGCAGCGTGCGCGCAGCGAAACCGGGCTGAATGACGCCGTCATCAACGCGAAGGGCAAGCTCGACGGCAAGCCCGTGTTCATCAGCGCCATGGAGTACTCCTTCATCGGCGGCTCCATGGGAGCAGTCGTCGGAGAAGTTCTGACCCGCGCCGTCGAACGCGCCACCGATCAGCGGCTGCCGCTCATCATCGTGTCGGCCTCCGGCGGGGCGCGCATGATGGAGGGCGTGGTCAGCCTGATGCAACTCGCAAAAATTTCCTCGGCGCTGGCACGCATGGACGATGCCGGCGTTCCGTATATCTCGGTCCTCACCGATCCAACCACCGGCGGCGTGACTGCTTCGTTCGCAATGCTCGGCGACCTCAACATCGCCGAGCCGGGCGCGCTGATCGGCTTCGCCGGTCCGCGCGTCATCGAGCAGACCATCCGCCAGAAGCTGCCCGAAGGCTTCCAGCGCAGCGAGTTTCTGCTGCAACACGGAATGCTGGACGCGGTCGTGCACCGCCGCGACTTGAAGCCGTATATTTCGCGCGCGCTGGACTTTATGACCCCGCAAGAGACGGCTCGATCCTGAGTGGCTTCTGAAGTCACCTCCAGCGTTCGTGACACAGCACAGGAGGGCAGGGGGTGACTGGGGGCTTCTGATCGCTCTGCCATCGACTTCGGGCTCTGTTCTTTGCTGAATAGCGGCGGCCGGTCGCCACCGCCTGAAATGCCCTACGGACCCGTTTGCGCCCATCGGTTGCCGGCAACTATTCGAAGTGACGGATTGCCGGGCGACGCAGCGTAAGCTAGCTGTACCTCGCATTGGGGAGAGGACAATCGCATTGCACCGCTCGACGCGCCCGGTTGAGTTACTGCTGGCACTTCTCGCTCTGTTTATCGTTCTTCCGATGGCAACCTCGCAGACCGTCTCGCCGGAAACATTCAACGCTTTGCAGTGGCGGATGATCGGTCCATTCCGCGGTGGCCGCGTGGTCGCTGTGGCCGGCGTCCCCGGGGGCGCCGCGATGGCCTACTTCGGCGCGGTGGGCGGCGGCGTGTGGAAGTCGCCAAACGGCGGCATCACCTGGGAGCCGCTCTTTGACGGTCAGCCCATCGCCTCGATCGGCGCCATTGCCGTGGCTCCGTCCGATCCCAACATTATCTACGTTGGGACTGGGGAATCCGACATTCGCTCTCAGCTGTCATCGGGCGACGGCGTCTACAAATCCACGGATGGCGGCAAGACTTGGACGAACATCGGGCTTAAGGACTCACGCCAAATCAGCCGCATCGTGGTTGATCCTGCAAACTCGGACGTGGTTTATGTCGCGGCGCTGGGTCACCCCTATGGTCCCAACGATGAGCGTGGCGTTTACAGGTCAAGCGATGGCGGGAGAACCTGGGCAAGAGTCCTCGATAAAGGGCTGGAGGTCGGCGCTTCCGACCTGGCCATCGCGACAGGGAATCCGTCGCTGCTGTTCGCCGGAATGTGGCGCGCACGCCGTCCGCCGTGGAGCACCTACGCCCCGCTACAAGGGCCGGGCAGCGGACTCTATCGCTCGACGGACAGCGGCGCGACTTGGACGCAGTTGACCGGTCGCGGCCTGCCCGACGGTGATTGGGGACGCGTAGGGGCTTCGGTCGCGCCGGATGGCAAACGCGTGTATGCGCTGATTGAAGCCGGCAAGAAGTCGGGCCTCTATCGCAGTGATGATGGCGGCGACAACTGGATCCTGGCGAACGGCGATCCCCGCCTGACCAGCCGGGCATGGTACTTCAACTGGCCGGAGGTTGATCCCAGCAATCCTGACGTTGTGTACATCCCCAACGTCGCCCTTTATCGCTCGGAAGACGGCGGCAAGACCATCTCGATTGTTCGCGGCGCGCCGGGTGGCGACGACTACCACGATGTCTGGGTCGATCCTAAGAACCCGAGCCACCTCATTCTCGGCTGCGACCAGGGAACCAGCGTCAGCGTCGACCATGGCAAGACCTGGTCCACGTGGTACAACCAGCCGACGGCGCAGATGTACCACGTCACCACGGACAATCAGTTCCCTTATGCGGTTTACGGCGCGCAGCAGGACACAGGCAGCATTGGAATCTACAGCCGTACCGATCATCAGCAGATTAGGGCGCAGGACCAGTTCCCGGTCGGCGGCGGCGAGAGCGGATACATCGTCGTCGATCCCAGTGACGCGAACATTCTGTATGCCACCGGCGCGTATGGCGGTGCGGTTCGCTACGACCGGCGTACCTCGCTCAGCCAGGACATCACGCCATGGCCATACCGGAGCTTTGAGTCCAACATTACCGACCGAAAATTCCGTGATCCATGGACGCCGGTGCTTGTCTTGTCGCCCAGCGAGAAGGGCGTGCTCTACATGGGCACGCAGTATGTGCTGCGAACCAGCGATGGCGGCCTGCACTGGACCGAGATCAGTCCTGACTTGACCGGCGCAGCAGCGAACGCCGGCAGCGCCAAGCCTACGGGCGAGCCGAGTCTTCAGGAGGCGAAAGAGCGCGGCTATGGTGTGGTGTACAGCCTTGCGCCGTCTCCGCAGAACGCGGCGGTGATTTGGGCGGGCAGCGACACCGGATTGATTCATCTCACCCGCGACGGCGGCAAGAGCTGGCAGAACGTCACGCCGCCCGGGCTCTCCGACTGGAGCAAGATCACCATGATCGAAGCTTCGCGCTTCGATCCTGCGGTCGCGTACGCGGCAGTCGATCGCCACCGCCTCGACGACTACGCTCCCCACCTGTATCGCACGCGCGATTATGGCAAGACCTGGCAGCCGATCACGAATGGCATCGCCCCCAGCGCATTCCTCAATGCCATTCGTCAGGACACGCAGAAGCAGGGTCTGCTGTTTGCGGGAACTGAGCTCGGCGTCTATGTTTCATTCGATGACGGTGATCACTGGCAGCCATTGCAATTGAACCTGCCAGTGACTTCGGCGCGCGACTTGACCGCGCACGGGGATGACTTGATCGTCGCGACCCACGGGCGCGGCTTCTGGATTCTGGACAACATTACGCCCCTACGGCAGGTCAACAACGGCACCGCTGCGCAGGCAGTAGTCTTGTTCGCTCCGGCGAATGCGTATCGCGTCGACAACGATGCTTTCCTTGGAACGCCGTTGCCGCCGGAGGAGCCGACGGCGAAGAATCCGCCGGACGGCGCCATAGTGGACTACTATCTGCGCTCGGGCGCGCGACAGGTCACGCTCGACATCTACGACCAGAACAACACGCTCGTACGGCACGTCCTAAGCGGCCAAGAGCCGCCGACACATCCCCCGCTGCCGATTGCCGAGCGCTGGTTTCCTAAGCCATCGGTGCTCGAGACCACGTCCGGCATGCATCGCTACGTTTGGGACCTGCGCTGGAAGAGTTCCAGCGAGGGCGAGCCGGCCGACGACGAAGACGCTTACGGCTCGCCTCGCGGCCCGCGCATCGTGCCCGGCAACTACACGCTGAAGCTGATAGTGGACGGTAAGAGCTACACCCAGCCATTGCAAGTCGCCATGGATCCGCGCTCGCCGGCCACACCGCAAGTGTTGCAGGAGCAATTCAAGCTCGCCTTGCAGATTTATGCTGAGGCGCAGGAGACGCGCCAGGCCCTCAACGAAATCGAAGCTGCCGGCAAGCGGTTAAACGCAAGCAAGCCGCAGCTTCAAACCAGCCATCCTGAGCTGCTGCCGCAACTCACGGCTCTGGAGTCAGCGATGAACGCAATCAAGACGGGAACGCCTGGGCCGCCCGGCACAATCTCAGGATTGACGGCCGCCAACGCGGGGCTGGCTTCTGCATTGCGCGCTGTGGAAAGCGGCGACCGCACCCCTCCGGCGCAAGCGCTCGAGGTCTATCGCCTGGCTAATGAAGCGGCGAAGAGCAGTCTCGCCCAATGGAAGAAGCTGCAGTCGGGAGCATTGGCGCAGGTCGATCAGGCGTCGCAAGCACGATAACTTCATCGACGGAACAGGCGGTCGGGCCCGGGCAACCCTGGTGTAGAGGCGCCCCCCAAATACTGCTCTCGAATTGATTCGAAAACTCGCTGATTGGGCAGGCTTTGCAGTTTCGCTCACAATGCGGCCACCTCTTGTTTTCCCATCGGCCGAAAACTGCGTGCCGCATCCAGAGATTGCTGCAGGATCTTAAGGGAATTACATCCGTAACAGCCACGGCTAGTCGGCAGGACGACTGAAAACCGGGAACTGGACCACGTCACGCGCGCGCTTTATCGATCATCTCTTCCCAGATGCCCTTGGACTTGAGGATGAGTTCAACGGTCTCGCGGACCGCGCCGTCACCGCCGCGGGCGCTCGTAGTGTAGTGCGAGGCCTCTTTCACCTCAGGGGCAGCATCACCCACGGCAACGGCCAGCCCAACACGGCGCATCAAGGGGATATCCGGAAGATCATCGCCGATAAACGCGACAGCTGAATCGGAGACGCCCGCTTTTTGCAGGATTTCTTCATAGGCCAGCATCTTCACCGGCTGTTTCATGTAGATAAATTCCATCTTCATTTCGTGGGCGCGGCGGAAGAGCGCAGCACTTTCCCGGCCGGTAATACAGCCCGTTCGCAGGCCGGCGGTTTGCGCGAGAGTGAGTCCCTGGCCATCGTGCGCGTCAAAAGTCTTGCTTTCGAGGGCGGTGCCGTCGGGTTGCGAGAGCAGGGTGACACTGCCGTTCGTCATCGTCCCATCCACGTCCATCAGGAGCAGTGTAATTTGCGCGGCGCGCTTCTTGAGCGCGGGAGAGATGTTGGGAACACGAGCCAAAGAAGCCTCCGAGGAGAAGGTAAGAGAGAGTTTACGTTATTACGTTAAATAGTGTGGCAACCTGTACTCTCATTTCCCTGCTGGCGGCGTTGTCATCTTATGCGAGTAGCTCATACTTGATCTGACACTCTGGTTAAGATCAAGCGACTGCGGCGGTGGACTGCGACCTGATTTCCGGCGGGGCATTGCGTCCAACCTATACGAGTTGGGTGCCAATGACAAAATCGTTCAGCGCGTGTTGCGTCACCCCAAGCCGCATGTGACCAGGGAAAGGTACATTAAGGCGTTTGATCCAGCGGTCATGGAAGCAATGCAGCGAATGCAGGTGGTAGTGAATTCGCTGCAGGCTTGGCCAGCAGTTGGCCAGCAGACGAATTGACGGGCATGTAGTAAGCTATTGATATTACGCCGCGGAGAGGTGGCCGAGTGGCTGAAGGCGGCGGTTTGCTAAACCGTTATACGGTCAAAAGCTGTATCGGGGGTTCGAATCCCCCCCTCTCCGCCAGAAATCCCGCAATCCCAATTACGTAGCAGCATAGAGCAGGGTTACTGAATCGCGCCCGACTGAGGTGTCGCACGCTCGTTTAGTGTCCCGAAGGTGTCCGTTAAGGATTTCGGGGCAGGTATGTTGCTTTCCAGCTTCGACATCGCATCGCGGACATCACCGGCAGCCGTCTTGATGTAGTAGGTTGCCGTAGTGCTCACGTTTGCGTGCCGCAATATACGTTGAATCACCATCTCCGGCACGCCTAGCCGATACAGATTGGAACCGAGTCCCCGCCGCGCAGCGTGCCAGCCGTGCCATTCGGGATAGCGCGCATCCCGCGAATGGACATAGATTCGGTCAATTGCGCCGACGACCGCCAGATCGCGCAACCGATCCAGAGCTGGATGAGCCATAGTGGCCCGCTGATCCCATCATCAACAAACTGTCGCTCCGGCGGCACCGGTGTGCCGTCATTTCGTGCACGCTCTGTGAGCGCAAATCTCTGACTCTCGATTGTGTGCGCAGCCGCCTGCTGTTCACTGGATACGCGCGCGTAGAGCGCAGCTCGAATAGTTGTCATAAAAGCCTCCTATCATGGGAGAGGCATGTAGACCAGATTGCAATCAAGCATGAGTTTTGAGCACTGAATTCAACCTCGGAAGGAGAAAGAACGATACGTCAGGAACAAGCACACTCATCTCATGCACTGGCAAGAGCACTCAGGTGGAGCTGGCGCAGCTGCCAACTCCACCGTCGACAGCAACGCACGTTCCGATCCCTCATGCTGCGGTCGTGGACGCTCTGCTGACCTCGGGTTTGTGTTTATCGAAAGGGCTGCAGCGAAGGTTTATAAACTGACTATGGACGCGCTACTGGCAGACGTCGATAAGCGCCTGACGCCGCACGAGGAGCATGAGGAGTTCATCCGCCCGACGGATCTAGCTAGATATAGACGTGAGCGGCTTTGTGAGAGCTACGAGAGACTGCTTTCTAGCTACCACTATCTGGCCGGAGAGTGAAACTTTGACTACTTTCTTTCTAGGAGTTATAGGTAGTCTGATTGGTGCCGGTGCCACGGCGTTCCTCGGCTTTAAGATCTGGGAGCGTCAACAGCGCCACCAGGCCCGTCTCCTCTTTCTCAAGGAAACCTGTAGTGATTTCGCGGAGCTGTGCCGCATCACGGAGGGCGATGGCGATGCTGCCGCTATCACTGATTGTCTGCTGCGGCTTCGGTCAAATTCGGTGCTCGCCGAGGTCATCTACGGCGCGGACGTTGCCGGGGCGTTTCGGGAAGCGATGCAAACCATCGCGGGACCGGGCGTCGCTCTCGAGCAACAGAAAACGCTGGTTCTGTTACTCGACGCGATGGCGCGTAAGCTGAGCTGAGCCAGCTCCACGAGTTGCCGACCACCTCAACGCCTCAACTCTCGACAGCAATGGCCGAAACAGGCGACAGGCAGGCTGCTGTGCTTTCCAGATGCAGTCCCTCCGGAAGCGCCTCGCCGAAGGTTCGAGATACATCGGATCGATTGGGCGGTACGAATTCCACCAAGGGGCGCAACGATAGCTCGTCGGCAGCGCCCCAAGCTTTCAGCCGGTCAATGGCATCGTTCAAGACATCTTGGCTGATGTCGCGCGTTCGGTCCTCCGTACGCCTGCCGAGTTGAACGATCGCGTCGGCCGCAGCATGGCTGAGTTCACGTAAATCGAGCAGCTCAATGACCCACTCCTGCGCGGCTTTCGCTGGTACAACACAGGCGAGCGGGCCATAGAGCGGGATGCGCGCGCCCAACCGGCCGAGCGACCATAACCAGGCGATGTCAGCTGGCTCCTTCTTGAGCTTGCGCAGCAGTTCGCCTCCGAGAGCGGCACGAGTGGCGCCCGACAGATGCTCCAGGCTGGCCAGCAAGCGCCAGCCGTCGCGCTCCAGCTGTGTGTTCAGGCGCTTGCCGGGCAGTTTTCGTCCGATTCCAACTCCGCCAAGGTAATTACGAATCTGGTGCTGATGCGCAGCACTCAGGCCGCCTGCAACCCGCCGCCAAAGCACCAGCCAGTTGACTTGATTCTGCAGATCGCCGGAAAAGACCAGCCCTGATCGATATATTTTTTGCACCAGATTCATGCGCCGGCTGTCCTGCGGGTCCCCAAAACCCGGACGCAACCAGAAGCCGAGCAGGTTCAGCCATCGCGCTTCGTGCGGCGCACTCAGCTTTCGCCCGTCGGCAACATCCAGCAATGTCTCCGACAGCGTCCGGAGCAACGGCATCGGCCACGACTCCTTCTTCAGGTCGACTCTCGCTTCCAACTCGTTAACGAGCGATGCGGGGTCGCTGGGCTGCACCTCCCTGGCTTGGGTAAACGCTGCTCGAATTGCTTGCCTTGCGGCTTGAAGCGAGTCTTCGGAAATCTCCGAGGGCAATGCCGCAGTGGCTGCCTGCGGCCGGGTCGCTTCGCCATACGTGTCATCAAAAGCAGCGTTGCCCCGCAACTCAAACCGCAGCCGCCAGCGATGCGGCGAGCTGACCGCTTCGCACCAGAGTTCCAGCGTGCCGACTTCGGTGAAGCTCACGGACAGTCGCACCGACAGTTCCATCTGCTGCAGCTTCTTCCCATAGCGCAGCAGCGTCACCAGCGGTGCGTGCCGATGCACCTCCGCCGGATCCAAGTCAGCAAGGGCTCCATGCGGGTCGTGCCGCACCGTCGAGCTAAACAGGTTGAACGACACCGGCCGATTCGCCAGCACCGAGAATTCCCGGCCTAACGACAGTGTCGTCCCTTCATCCGTTCCAGCCGGCAACACGCAAACCGCGGTGCTCTCCGCGCGCGTTCCGATGTAGTAGGTTCGCGCGCTGCCCGCCTTCACGCGCGAGCCTTCCCCGCGCCTTACCCTGCCGTAGTATGCCGCCCCGACTGCGACGGCGCTGCACATCGTGTCGTTGCGGAGAACTCTGGGGCGCCAGCCGTGCTCCTTGTCCCCGAACCAGTTGGCAATCGCCTCGACGATGCGCTCACGCGCGATCTCCGGGATGCAGAAGCCTCCGTTGAACAGAACTGCATCTGGCCTCACTATCTGCGGACCGATGGACTTGCCGAAAGCCGCACCTGATCCCCCGTCCATGGCGGCCGCCGCCTGCCTCAGGAAGGCCGCAAGGTGCTTGGTAATTGCCGGATCGCTCGCGTAGGGGAGGCCAACCTCACGCAGCCCGGAGAGCCGAGTGCGCAACGGCATTTCCTCTGGAGCGGTCAAGGGCAGGAATCCATCCCTGAGCAGTTCCACGACTTCGCCACGCGTCAGCTCACTGCTGAGCATCTGGCCAACTACCGCTTGTCCCGAACCTAAAATGCTGATGGCAAGCCGGTCGATGTTGACCTCGGTGAGCAGTCGCTCCTTCGCGGCGGAGCAGGCAATTTCAAGCGCGTGACGCTGCCGCGAGCTCAGCTTCGCATTGAGCTTCTGCTCAATGCGGCGCGCCAGGGCAAGGTCGAGATTCTCTCCGCCAAGCAGCAGGTGATCGCCGATTGCTGTCCTCTCGAACTGAACGTTGCTGCCGTTCACGTGCGTGCGCACCAAGCTGAAATCCGATGTACCGCCGCCGATGTCGCAGATCAGGACCAGTTCGCCATCCCGCACATCCGCAGCGATTGCGTGCCGGCGACTGGCGACCCAGGCGTAGAACGCTGCAAGCGGTTCTTCCAGCAATGTCAGGTGTTCCAGCCCCGCATGCCGCGCTGCCTCCACCGTCAGTTCGCGAGCCTCCTCATCGAAGGACGCGGGCACGGTCAGAACAATCTCCTGCTTCTCGAAGGCCAGTTCGGGAGTGCTTACATCCGCCGCAGCCATCGTGTGGTTCCACGCGTTACGCAGGTGCATGATGTAGCGCGCCGATGCCTCGACCGGAGAGATCATCGGCTCAGGCGGTTCCGCTTCACGAGGCAGAATCTCGGCAGTGCGATTCACGGCGTCCTGGCATAGCCATGATTTCGCCGACGAAACTTGCCGCCCCGGCACCAGTGCGCCGTGCTCGCGCGCCGAGGCTCCTACGATCGCAGATGGCTGCTCTTCCCAGGGCGGATTGAACGCACCTGATGCGACCTCAGCTTCTGTCGGGAAGTAGAGAAATGAGGGAAGGGCCGGGAGCGCCCGGACCTCGCCTGGCGCAGCGACTTGCACGACGTCGAGGACGTGAATGCCGGATGACTCTCCGTCTGGCGTCTCTGCCGTGTCGATGTAGGCAACCACGGAATTTGTGGTGCCCAAGTCGATGCCGATCAGGTAACGGGAAGAGCGGTTCATCACTGCCTGTTTATCGGTCGCCCTTTTCTCGGATGTTCAGTTCGAGCTTCCAGCGCTGCGCACCCTCCCGGGATACACACCACACCTCGAGGGTGCCGATCTCGGTTACGCGCGATTCCAGGCGCACGGGCAGAACGGTCCCTTGCCGGCCGTCGACGTGCAGCGTTACCTCGAGCGGGCTGAGCTCCTCGATCTCGCCAGACCAGTTCTCGAGTAGATCACCGACGCGGTCCTGCTTGCGAACCGTAGAACAGAGGAAACGAAATTCCGCCGGTTCACCGACCACCAAACCAAATTCGCGACCCGGAATTTGCGCCTCGGTTCCCTCTTCCATTCCGAACGGTACGACGCACAGTGCCTTCATGGGCGCGGCCAAGCCGGGAACCGCCGGCATCGCGCTCTCGATTCCGATGTAATACGTGCGCGAGGCGCCGCTGCGAATCCGCACTCCATGTCCGCGTCGTGCTTTCCCGTAGTAGGCAGCCCCGCGCGCCACCGCAAGCTCCAGGTCAGGAGCATCGAGCACCTGTGCCGGTCCCAGTGCCTCGAAGCCCTCCTCCCTCAACCACTGGTTCAAGACGCTGACCAGGCGCTCGCGCAGCACGGCTGCCTTCATCACGCCACCGTTGAAAAGAACATGCGTGGGACACGCCAGCCCGCTTTGGCCGCGCCTAATGTTCCCCGCCTCGGTACTGTTCTGCACCTGTTCCGACAGGAAGCGCGCCAGATGTTTCGTGATAGCGGCATCGGCAGCGTAGGGCAACCCCAATTCCTGGAATCCGATTCGGCGCTGCGGCATCGGCATTTCATCGCCGGCCACCCGGGGAAAGAAGCCTTCGACCAGCACCCGATCCAGGTCTTCGCGCAACAGTTCGGTCTTGATGGTGCCGCCGACCAGCTTGCGCCCCTTGCCCAGCAACGTTACATCCTGCTTCTGCGACTTGGGATGTTCGAACAGATACTCTTTGGCCGCCCGGCACTGGTGCCAGAGCCCCTGGAGCTGGTACGTATCGATGCGGTGGCCTTCGGTTTCCAACTTCCGCTGCAGCAATCGCGCCAGGGCGAGGTCCATGTTGTCGCCACCCAGCAGGATGTGATCTCCGACCGCAACGCGCATCAGCGCCAGATCACCATTCTTTTCCGTGACGGTGATCAGGCTGAAGTCTGTCGTACCGCCACCGACATCGCACACCAACACCAGGTCGCCAACCTTGATTCTTTTGCGCCAGTCGTCCCCCTGGCTTTGGAGCCACGCATAGAAGGCCGCTTGCGGCTCCTCCAGAAGGGTGACGTGCGCAAGACCAGCTTGCTCCGCGGCGCGTAGCGTCAGCTCGCGCGCTTCCTCATCGAACGACGCAGGCACCGTGAGCAGCACGTCCTGCTGAGCGAGGCCTGAGCCGGATCCGTCGCTCACATGCTGGGCATCCCACACCGAGCGCATGTATTGCAGGTATCGCGCAGAAGCCTCCACCGGCGAGACTTTGGCAACCTCCTCCGGCGCCTGCCAGGGCAGGATTGACGCAGTCCGATCCACGGCGGCGTGCGACAACCACGACTTGGCGGACGCAACCAGCCGCGCAGGATTTTCCGCGCCGCGCTTGCGGGCCAGCTCTCCGATTACGAACTCCGGCGCCTCATCCCATGGCAAACCCAAACTGCCCGTCGGAAAATCGAGTTCGCCCGGGATATAGAGAAATGAAGGCAGCAGTGTGCGGTCCGCAACTTCGTTCGGATTCGCAAGTTGCGGGATGTTCTCGACGTTGATCCGCCAGCTTTCATCCGCCGCTCCACAGTACGATAGAGCGGAATTCGTCGTGCCCAAATCGATGCCAACGATGAATTCTGAATCCAATCCAACCTCCATCAACAAAACGGTGCACTGCAAAATGTGCACTGCAAAATGAATGGTGCTGATATTTCTACGGAACTTCAACTTCTGCCGGCGCGACGATCTCTCGCCCGCCCCCCTGCGGCAGCGAAGGCAAACTCACGTCCTTCACGCGCCAGCCGCGGTGACGCAGCAACCCCGTGATGGGCAGCTCGCTAACTACGTTTCCAATCAACTTCACCGCTGCTGGATCAAAGTCCCCGGGCACCGTCACGGGCTGGTCCTCTTCCGAAGAGATCACCGGCTCAAGCTTCAGGTAGCGATCAAGCACCTGCCGGCAGGAAGCGTGAATCGTTCGAACCGCCGCTCCAAGCTGGCTGTCCGGATAGGGTGAGACATCTTCGGCGAGGAAGTCGATCAACCGTCCATCACGCTGCAATAAAGCGAGCATCTGCACAGCCCGGTCGAAAGACTCCACTGGAGGCTTTTCGCCGGCCTTGGGCTTGACGGCCGCCGGCACGTTCGGCGTACCTGCAGCAGGCGCAATGGCCAGGGCGCGCCCAATGTCTTGAGGGATAGTGCCGCTGAATAAGAGCGAGAAGAAGCAACGAAATGCGTAAGAAATACGTGTCGACAATCCAATCATTGGTTTTTTCTGACTCCAAACTGGGTGTCACGAATAGGGCTGCAGTTACCTCGTTATTGGTGTAACGCAGAAGCCCTTTGTTATGTCGCCGTTGGCGGATTCTGTCATCTAAGTGGCGAAGCAGATTTTCCATTACTGCAAGGCGGGCTTGACCAGAAGAAATTACTGCCATCTCAATTCTATATGAGCTTTTCGATTCGGTCGCGAGCGTCCGGCAGTGCACCGAGCTTTTCCTCGAACCATCGGGCTTCGTCGATGACAGGGCTGGTGTCAGTCATGTGGGGCATCATTCCCAGCGCACACCGGTGTAGCACGAGCTGATCCGGGAGCGGGTGGGCTCAGTTCCCGGACGCACGACGGCCAGGCCATGCTCCTTGAGTCAGTCAGAAATGGGGCAATGGCAGATCCTCCGACGGCGTCCGAATGAGAGTCTTGCGGAAAAGCTGGTTGCATGGCGAGCTCGTTCAACTTGCTGCAAGTCACGCGCGACGGCAAGGTGCAGCCGCGGTTGACCGACGGAAGCTTCCAGGACCAGTTTCGTGCATGGCCGCTTCCGCCCCCGGACGGCAAGTACCTGGGTTTCGAGGCCCGGACATTGGACGGCAACGTCTGGATGATTGATGGCTTTTGACGGAGGCGCTCGGCCGCCCAAGCCCAGCAAATGCAGACTGACAGAGGTAACTGCCCGGCACGTCTGAGCACGCGAAGGCAACGGTAATCCCATTACTTACTCCTTGCTCGCTCGCGCTATCGGTCAGCGCGAGTTGCCTGGTAGGTTGGGATTCGGAAACATTGTCCCAAGCGCGTACATGCTGGTGCTGGACAAACGAGTTCCGGTGATCGATCGGCCACGAAAGCAACCTCTGCTCCACCGATGTAAGCGATGTAAAGATGACCCCCTGTTCTAGCTGGGGATGAACGCGTCGTGCTCAACGGTCGCTACTGGCCCTTCAATTTGGCGAAACACCGTTGGTTGCCAGGCTAAAGAACCGCCGTGAGGCGATATTCGCGGGCCACAGGTTCTACGATCCTCACCCGTCCGTGGCCGGGATTGATCTGTTGGCGGGTTCGAACCACTCCCGCTCGCTCTAACTTTAGAACGTCTCGGCGCACGGATTTGGGATCACGCTTCAGCGCGACCGCCAGCGCCGTTATCGACGAAGATTTTGACCGCACTTTCTGAACGAGCCGGAGACGCTCCGCCGTCAGGACCTCGACCATTGCGAGTGGATCCTCAAAAGTGATGGTGATCTCCGGCTTGATCGCTTCCCGCCGATCCAGCTTGCGCGCCCGCTCCAGGGCCCGCTTCGCGTAGCCTTCGAATCCATCCGTATTGATTTTCAACTTCATATCGGCTCCCTTTTCTGGCGGAGTTCCCGCACTTCGTCTAGAAAGTGTTCCAGCAGCTTCGCGTAGCTGATAAAAGCAGACTTCTCTTCGGCACCGGCGAAATGTCGATGATGATCACCGTGGCTGTCGTCGTAACCCGCAACCCTGCCGTTATCCCTGGCACAAAGAGCGTGATTGATGAAAGCCAGGTTGTATTTGACGACCTCGCCGCGCGAATCCTGCCATACCTCTTCGCGAATGAGTCCCTTTCCCAGAGCACAACGCACTTGGGTCGTTTCGTCTACAACCTTGCGTAGCCTCCCGGCTTTCTTCACCTGAGGATCATACCACAGCTAGGGCTTCATAAGCCATGTCTGTAGCGGGCGGTGCCAGACAGGGCTCCATGTCTAAGTGATTGAATCCAAGCAACAGGGCGGGACGGAGTTAATTTGCTAAACCGTTGTACGGTCAAAAGCTGTACCGGGGGTTCGAATCCCCCCTCTCCGCCAGATATTTCCCCGTCGTTGATTAGAGTCTGACCAACAATCCCAAAACATCTTCTTTCAGCGCACTTTCTTAGCAGCAGGCACAAACTTTGCTTGACAAGGCACTCTTGGCTAAAATTTAATTAATGCATTAATTAAAAACGAGAGAAATGAACGCAACCTTTACATCCAGGCGGTCTCCCGGGCGTCCGGCGGCCAGCGCGGAGCGCGATGCGCGCGAGCTCTTGCTGAGCGCGGCAACCGAGCTGTTCGCGGTGCAAGGAGTGGCCGCAACCACGTTTGCGATGATTGCCCAGCGCGCCGGGCTGACTCCGGCTATGTTGCACTACTACTTCAAAGACCGCGATCAGTTACTCGACGCCGTCGTGGAAGAGCGCCTGTTGCGGCTGGTTTCGCACGTTTGGGACCCGGTGCAGCCGAATGCTGATGCCGCAGACACCATTCGCGGCATTGTCGAGCGCCTGCTTGAAGGCATTGAAAAAATGCCCTGGGTCCCGTCCACTTGGATGCGCGAGATCCTGAATGAAGGTGGGCTGCTGCGCGAGAGGATGTTGCACCGCCTGCCCTACGACAAGGTGCAAACCCTGGCCCGGGCGATCGCACGGGGACAAGCGCACAATTCCTTCAATCCTGAACTGGACCCGCTGCTGACAGTGTTCTCGACTCTGGGAATGGTCATGCTGCTCATGGCCACCAGCAAGTTGTGGGCCGAGACATTTCATCGCAAGCCTCGGACTCGGCGGGCTGTGCAGCGCCACATTACCGGCTTACTACTGGACGGATTGTGCCACCGGCCCACCGCCAAATTGAAAGCGGCCAATCGCAGGAGAAAACGATGAAGGAGGGAACGAGCATGCACCCTGATCAAAAACGCTCTCTCTTGTCACTCCCGGCCTTGACGGCGCTGGCGCTTTGTCTTGCCGGCTGCTCGCATCAGAAGCCCACGACTTATCAGGGCTATGTCGAAGGCAAGTTCGTTTACGTTGCTTCGCCCGAAGAGGCGTCGGCACCAGTTTTGCCAGCGGGAGCGACGTCTGGAACATCGGAGCGTCACTGGCGCAGCCCATCTTCAACGGCGGCGCGCTGCGCTCGGAGAAGCGCAAGGCAGTCGCGGCTTACGACGAGGCGGGCAGCGTTTATCAGCAGACCGTGCTGCAGGCCTTCCGCGAAGTAGCAGATGTGCTGCGCGCGATTGAGCATGATGCGCAAGCCCTGCAAGCCGAAAGCGAGGCGGCCGCCCAGGCCGAAGGCGCGTACCAGATTGCCTCGCAGCGCTACGCCGCCGGCGGTATAAGTCAGGTCGCGCTTCTGGATGCGCAGCGTCAGCAGCTCCAGACGGCCCTGGATCGCATCGCCTACCAGGCTAGCCGGTACTCTGATTCCGCCACATTGTTTCAGGCGCTCGGCGGAGGATGGTGGAACGAGAAGCAAGTCGCCGCGCCAGGATCCAAGTCGGCAAGTCGAGTGCCGTAGCACCGCGGATTCTAGTGTGTCCGTCCAGACTCAAGGTGCCTCGAGAAATGTTATAGAAAAAGTTACGCAGAATTTGCTGAAATCGAGTGTTAACTCTACACTGAAGTCTTCTTGACCTTTGATTCTCGTGATTTCCGCCGGCCGGTTGCCGCGCGGGGAGGGTACATGCGGCAGTTTTCAGCGGCCCAGTTATTGGCTGCACTGATTTCCCTGGTTCTTTTGGCGTCGATTGCGGGATGCAGCGGGGGCACAGGCGTACAAACACCGGTGGCGGCTTCTATAACGCTGTCGCCATCCACCTTAAGTGTGAATGAAGGTCAAGTCGTCACTCTCACAGCGACCGCGTTGGACTCCACCGGTACCGTGGTGGCGGTGGACTACACCTACAGCAGCAGCGATCCGGCGCTGGCATCGGTTTCCAGCGCAGGACTGGTGTGCGGCGGCCAGTTCGACAGCAACAGCATCGTCTGCTCGCCCAACGGGGATGGTCAGGCGACCATCACGGTAACCTCGGGAAGTGTATCCGCGACCGCTCAGGTTTACGTTCACAAGCAGGTAGACCGGGTAGTCGTCAACCCGGTGAACGATTGCGAGAGCATGGGAACCTTGGTGAATCCATCGGCCTCTGCCTACAATACGTCGGCTCCGGGATGCTCCACCAGCGCGCCTTGCGACATTACCTCGACGGTAGGGCCCTTTATTTATGGCTCCGGCAACCTGGACGTTCTCGCAAGCGCGGCTGGAATCAACCCTACATATTCTTCCACCACCAACAGTCCGACGTACGTCACCGGAGGTACGATCACCGGTAGCAAGGGCCAGACGTGCAACCTCAGCGACTTCAGTGTAGGTGGCGGGACGGGAATCGATCCAACCTACAACCCGTCGAAGAACAGCCCGACCTATGTCTCCGGCGGCAGCATCACGGGTGCGGCCGGCCAGACCTGTAATCTGTCAGACTTTAATGGCCTTACGGGCGCCACTGCCCTAGTTACCCTGACGGATACGAATATCATCGCCACTGGCACCCACCTCACCATCACCGTGCCGGGATCCGGCGGCGGCAGCACTCCGCCTACCACGGCCACGCTCAGCAACGGCACGGCCACGTGTAGCGGTACGGCTAACGTCATCACCTCGCTGCTGACTACTACGGGAGTCGACCAGGTCATTGGGGCAACCGCCACGGTCACTCTCACGGGCAGCAATACCATTGCCAGCGGAACCCAGTTGACAATTACGAACCAGGGGTATGGCGCGACCCAGCCCCCAACCACCGCCACCTTGAGCAACGGCACGGCAACCTGTAGCGGCACCGCCAGCGTCATTACCGCGCTGAACACGGCTACTGGTCTACAGGCGCAGAGCCCGGGTTCGACCGTCCTCGTTGCCAGTGTAGCGGGGGTAAACAGCGTCGGCACTCCTTTTACCACCTGTCCGGTACAGTCCATCTATGTCCACGATGCCACTAGTTCGGCGACCAGCTTCGCCTTGAACGGAGGTCAGACCCAGAATCTCGTTGCTGACGTTCTGGATTCGAAAGGCCAGACCATTCAGCCGAATCTGACCTGGGCGACTTCGCAGCCCGGCGCCGCTTCCGAGTCCTCGGAGAACAGCACTGCCAGCATCGTCGGCGCGGGCCCGGGAGCGACTACGGTTACGGCGACCTGCGTTACGCCTACCTGCAACGTCAGTCTCGCGCCGCAGTACTCCTTTAACGTGGTGACTGCCAGCGTAGGCGGTCAAAGTCCCGACACGGTTTACGTCGCCAGCACCAAATCGCTGATGATGGTTCCCATCCCAGTAGTGTCGAACACGGTGGGCACGGCGATCACGCTCCCCAACTATCCGAACTCTATCGTCGCTAGCCCTACCGGGGATAACGTCTTCCTCGGTTCGGACACGGGAGTGATGGTGTACAACACCACGAACGGAGTGACAACCCTGCCGTTCAACGGAAAAGTGCTGGCTGTGACCCCGGATGGCAGCACCATCCTGGTTGCCGATCAGGCCGGCAATGCAACGTACTTTTACAGCAACACCGAAGTAATAAAGGTTGCGACTGCTACCGGAGTCGCAACATCGGGCGCGATGACGCCGGACAGCCAGTGGTCGTTGTCGCTGATTGGGCAGACTCTGGTGCGCATGGGCAACAGCGTTGCGAATGCAACTACGGCGCTCAGCTATGCCCCGGGCAACATCGACCTGCTGGCGCAAGGCTCGCTGGCGTTTATCACCAGCAGCAGCGCGCACTCAGTGGACGTCCGTTCGACTTGCGATCAAAGTGATCTGCAGACGCTCAAGGCCAACAGCCCCACACTGATCAAAGGACTGCCGAATGGCACAGGTGCTGTCGCTGTTGACCCTCCGCAGCTAGACGTAATTACTACGCCCCAGCCCGGCGGCAGTTGCCCAACTGCAGCGAGCAGCGCACTGAGCAGCTACGACCTCCAGGCCGGGAGCTTCACGCCGAGACAACTGCTGGTGAGCTTCGACAGCTCGCGGGCCTGGATCATCACCGATCAACCAACGGTGCTGACCTTCGCCCTGGGCACGAATTCGCCGGCGACGATCGCGCTCTCCGGCGGGGTGCAGGCCTATAGCGGCGGGCTCACGCTCGACAGCTCGCAGCTTTACGTGGGCGCCAGCGACGGCAACGTGCACATCATCGCCTCGAGTTCGCTCTCCGACGTGCAGACCATTGCGCCGGGGCTGAAGGACGCCAACAGCAATACGGCTGTGCCGGATCTGGTAGCGGTGCTGCCGAAGTAAAAGAGTCCTCCTTGCTATCCCAAAACCCTTCTGTGCGGAGGGGTTTAGGAAACCCGTGGCCGAGCCTCCTTAGTGCCATGAAGGACGAATTTCCCGTAGTGCCGCGGAATATCTGTGGTACACTCTCACACGTTTTTGAGTCTCTAATGGAGATTCGTGCTCATTACAATCCAACAGTCCCTGCACCCGCGGGCAGTCGTTTGGAATGAGGTGAGCTCATGTTGTCCTGCCCAACAATTCGTCTTGTAAGTCGAGCAAACGCTGTTCCCCCTCGAGGGCTCCGAGGACAAGTTCGACGCTGTATCTCGGCAACGGCGGTCTTGCTGGTGGTTTTGTTGCCCTGCTGCGTTGCCTCAGGCCAGGTCGGCTGCCCGCACAATCCGGCACGCGTTGCCTGCATCAGCAAATGCACGCAAACCGGGTCGGAGTGCTGGGAGCTCAAGAATGGGAACCCGAAATTCTATACGACGTGTCTGTCCCAGTGTGAGAGCAAGTGTCCTGCAGATTTTTCCTCCCAGCCAACCGTTGCTCCCTATGATCTGACGTGGAAGACGGTTGACCTGAATGGATTGCCCCTGAATCCTCGCTGGGCGCAGCAAGACCGGCCACAGTGCCCAGGGCTTCCCAGAATAGGAGTCTGCGGCAGCGGCGGGGAACCGTGGCAAGCACCCTGCACGACGCAATCGCCGCAGGAAGTTCCATTGCCGTCGGTATTTAACCTTCAGCATCCGGGAAGTGGTTTCTGCACAACTTCCGGTGCTAACGGGCCCCATGAAAACTGGGCGGTCGTGAGTTACACGGGCGGGGCTGAGTGGGAATCGCATTCCCCTGTTGGATACGACGATGACTACAACATCAACATCGAGCGTCCCGATCAGTCAGCCTATACGGATGACAATCCTAAAGCAGTGCTGACGGAATTCGATTCGGATGAAACCATCGACCATTTCGTGACTCCATGGTGGCAGGCATTTCACGATGCCGTTAACCGCAGCGACGCCGCGGTTACGACCCAGGTACACTGCAAAAATCTAGGGGTACTTGCGCCACCAGAGTGCAAGACTGATTTTCAGGCCATCATTCAAGCCCCAAACGACATGCTCACGGTCAACGGCAAGCCGGCCGAGATGGTCCAGGTTGGCATGATGGGACTTGACTGTGCCCACTATTGCGGAAGCGAGATTCATCCGGTCCTCGCGCTCGCCCTTCACGTTAAGGACGACCCTGCGGATGACACATGGGCCATCTTTGCAAGGAACGCAGGAGACGAAGGCTTCTGCGCCATAGGCTCAATTACCGACCGCGATCTTACAACCATATTCTTAAGCCTGCCCTGGCGGCCAGAGCTACGATTAAGCCGCCCGTGGTTCTGGAGGCTACGTCCTGGAAAAGGGCTGTGAAAGGGGGTACGAGTACGGAGAATATTAAGGTAACAACGTTCCCACTGTTTTCCGGCGTCCACCCTACAAACTTCGTGGTCGAAATTGATCTTGGAGACTCCAGCCTGGAGCCGCTCGTACACGGGGAACTTCATCTGCAATGGACGATGCCGGAGAAGATGGAAATGAAGCCGCTGATCAGCGCAAGCATTGCACCGGGGACGATTGCCCCGTCCACGCGGTTGATCCAGGCAACGGTTGCTACAAATTCCAGCGCTTCGGCCACGCCGGAGCCCGAAGAACAGTTCGAGCAGTTTGTCTCAGGGTTGCCCGCCGACGTTCGCCCCAAAATCGCCGCAGCGCATCCAAGGTCGCCGAGTCCGACCTGGGTCGATTTCAAATCGACAAACTTAAGCCAGACTCCAAGCGGCTTCCAACCCCATCCCGCCCGTTATTCAACGGCAGGCAAAGCGGCCCTGACAGGTGTCACAATCGCTCCTGATCAGCCGAAAGTCGATTATTACCAGAAGCTCGACACCATCCTGAGTACGGCAAAAGCGCCGCCGGCGGCGCAACCATGAGCTGCTGGAGTGCAGGCCCAGCTTCGGCTTTTGGCGGAGAGAGTGTTCGTTCGAACCGCACTACTCCTTTGGTCTCGCCCAGCTCCCGCGCCACGCTGTCGAGTACCCCGTTGATAAACTGCACCGACTCCGGAGTCGAGAACCGCCGCCCAATTTCCAGGGCCTCATTGATAACTACCGGGGGCGGCGTGTCCGGAAAACCGATGAATTCCGCAACGCCTATGCGCAGTACGTTGCGGTCGACCACCGCCATGCGCTCCATGCGCCAATGCTCCGCGTTGCGCTCGATAATTTCGTCGATCTCCTTCTCGCGCTCGGCGGCGATGGTGAACAGCTCGTCGGCGAATCCGCGTACTTTTTCGTCAAGGTCCTTGCGTTCGTTCCAGAAGGTGAGCCGGACATGGTCAGGCGTCTGCTGCCCCATATCCATTTGAAACAGCATCTGGAGCGCGAGCTCGCGCGACTTGCGGCGGGTTCCGGACTTTGTCATGGCTGACCTTCCGTCGCGCTGCTTGTATGCACAGCGACCTTCTCGCGCAAACACGCCATCTCGACTGCCGCCAAGGCCGCTTCGTAGCCCTTGTTGCCGGACTTGAGCCCGGCGCGGTCGATGGCCTGCTCCAGCGTGTCGCCGGTCAGAACGCCGAAGCCGTGCGGCACCCCGGTCTCCTGCGCCGACTGGCCGATGCCGCGTGTGACCTCATTGGCGATCACGTCGTAATGCGCCGTGTCTCCGCGAAGCAGGCAGCCGAGGCAGATGATCGCGTGGTAGCTCTTGCTCTGTGCGAGCTGCCGCCCAGCCGCAGGGATCTCGAAGGAGCCGGGGACACGAACGATGTTGATGCTGGCCGGGTCGGCGCCGCATTGCCGCAGCGCCAGCAGCGCTCCATCCAGCAGCCGCTCAGTGATGAACGAATTGAAACGCGCAACCACGATCGCGAAATGCTTGCCAGTGGCATTCAGGGGCGCCTCGATTCCCTGCGCCTCCGTCTTCTTCGCGTACGTGAGGAAGCCCAGCCGCAGGCCGCTGACTTCAACTTCGAACAGCCGCGCGCCATAAGGCGTGTCGCCGATCTCCTTGCGGATGGTTACACCGTCGCGGGGTGCCCCACCCATGTCTGCCGCAGTTGCAGACAGGGTGGGAGCAAGCTTCTTCACAATTTGGTAAGCCAGATCGGCGTCGGAAACCTCGACCATCGCGTCCACGCTAGGCGCATCGGGGGCTGCGATCAGCTCGAGTCCCCCACTTGGAGCGAGCATTTCGATACCGTGACTCCCGCCCTCGTGCCACTCGTTTCCGTGAGCGAAGCCCACCGCTTCCAGGAGCGAGATCATCGGCTGGAGATCGTCTAGCGATTTGCCCAGCACCCGTGGAAATACCATCGATCGGATCATAAGCACTCAATTGTAAGGGGCGCGGCAGTTGATGCGACAGATAACTCCGCCAAACAAAATTGCCGGTCCGTTTACCGCATTCAGCGAAGCTGCGGTCTACAATGGTAGACAAATTTGGTCTGGCAGAACGCAAACTGCGCTTTGCTGACCTCGGACCCCAGCCATGAAGCATAGTGAAGCGCCCATCTGTCCCCGCTGTAATCGCAATGATGAGGTGCGAAAAATTGTAGACGAATTCGCCGCATATCCTTCGCACGCCGCCGTGCGCGACGGCTACATGCTCGAAGGAATCGTGATTCGCCCCGACAGCCCCGACTGGTATTGCGGTTCCTGCTCCGAGAGCTTCGGCTCCGCACGCCTGTACTGGGGAAAGTTCCTGACCGACCGGAGTCAGTAGTCCGCACATGCAGGTTAGCCGTTCGTTTTTGAACAACCCCATCGTCCGCGGGACATTAGATCCGTCGGACGCGCAGCAGATAGCCGCATAACTCTCGTGTCATCATCTATCTTCGCTCGTGCGACGCTGGCATGCGACCTGCAAGTAGTTTCCTCGGACTTCCGTCCCTGCGAGGCCTCCAATGCGGGAGCGAATTCGCGAAACACTTTCAGGGCCCCTGGACCCAGACGAGATTCAGCGTCGAACCGCCGAAGGCTGGAAGCTGGTGGCTCTGGAGTGGGAGCGCGAACGAGCCCCCGAGGCGCTTCTTGTGGAAGGGCCTGCGGCCGGGGTCCCGTTCGGGCTGCGTGTCTCCGGCGACTGCGCTCATCTTGAAGAGGACCCGCGGGAGCGAGAAGCCCTGGTGGCGATGATGGAGCTCACCATTCAGGACGGTCCCTATTCCTTTATCGCCGAAGAGCTGAACCGCCGCGGCTTCCGCACCCGCGAAGGCGTGCGCTGGACTCCGGTGTCGGTCTTTCAGATGCTGCCCCGCCTGATTGAAGTCGGGCCGAAGATTTTCGGCAGCGAAGAGTGGCAGAGAAGGCGGCAGAGAATAACTACGCAAGCGAAATAGGTGAGCACATCCACGAATAAGGACGCGAATGTCTTACAGGTCCTGCGGTTTCAGGCCCGTTTTCTTAGCGATCTTGGAGAGCATGACCGGACCTAACTCTTCGGAGTCGTGGAAAGCCCAGGTATATTCGCCATGCGCGGGATGTACGAGTTGGATGTGCGAGGAGCCTTTCGTCGCTTTCACTTCCCATCCAATGCTCTTCAGAGCCCTGAGAACCTGTCGCGCTTTGGTGCTGGGCCAGCGAGTCACGCGCAGGGTTCAAACCGCACTTCGTCCTGCGGCTTCCCGTTCTCTTCGATATGGTCAGCAATCACGCGGAGCGCCAGGGCTTCCACCTTAGCAATCGCTTCCTCGCGCGAGCTTCCATAGGCCAACGCTCCCGGAATCGCCTCGATGTCGGCGATCCAGCGGCCGTCTTCTTCTCGATCAAGCTGTATACGGAACGTCTGTTGGCCATTTGCGCTCGGTAGCGGCATTTGAGTCCTCAGTTTCCCGATTGTACTCCTAACTACCGATCGGCCGAGATGCCGCACGCGGCGGCCACTCCTCCCATTTGCCGCCCTTCTTGCGCCGCTGATAGACTCGACTGTTTGCCTAGACCTTCTGGTTCATCCCCATACAAACTATGTCGAATTCCATCTTAGATATTGCAATCGTTAACGGCGCCCGCACGCCCTATGGGCCGCTACTGCGGTAAGCTCCGCGACTTCACCTCCATGGACTTGGGCGCCATCGCCGCCAAGGAAGCCATGCAGCGCTCCGGCGTCGAGCCGGGCGAGATCGATCACGTCGTCATTGGCAACGCCCAGCAGACGTCGGGCGATTCCATTTACGGCGCGCGCCACGTTGCGCTCAAGGCAGGAGTTCCCATCGAGACGCCGGCGCTGACGGTGAATCGCCTGTGCGGCTCGGGCATGCAGTCGATTGTGTCGGCGGCGCAGATGATCCAGCTTGGCGAATCGAAGATCGCGCTGGCCGGTGGCATGGAATCGATGTCGCAGTCGCCGCACGTGATCCGCGGCATGCGCTGGGGCGTCGGCTTCGGCGAAGGCAAGCTGGAAGACTCGCTAATGGTCGCGCTGTTCGACAGCTACTGCGGCATGCAGATGGCCAACACCGCCGAGCTCTACGCGGAGCAGCAGGGCATTGGCCGCGAGGCGCAGGACGAGTTCGCGCTGCGCTCGCAGAAGCGCGCCGACGCGGCCTACAAAGCCGGACGCCTGCAGGAAGAGCTGACGCCGGTTCGCACTGCGCAATCGCAAAGGCGAGCCCACGGGCGAGATGTTCACCGAAGACGACCATCGCCGTCCCGAAACAACCCTAGAGGGCTTGGCCAAGCTGAAGCCGTCGTTCGGCAAGAACGGAACGGTGACGGCGGGAAATGCCAGCGGCATTGTCGATGGCGGCGCGGCGGTCGTCGTTATGCCACTGGATGAAGCCCAGAAGCGCGGGCTGAAGCCGCTAGGCCGCATCGTGAGCTGGGGCATCGCAGGCGTCGATCCTAAGATTATGGGCTCGGGCCCGGTGCCGGCCACGCGCAAAGCACTGGAGAAAGCCGGGCTGAAGCTTGAAGACATCGACCTGATCGAGCTCAACGAAGCGTTCGCGGCGCAGGCGCTGGCCGTCGTGAAAGAGCTGGGCATCGACCACGAAAAGCTCAACGTGAACGGCGGAGCTATCGCGCTCGGTCATCCCCTGGGAGCGACCGGAACGCGGATACTGCTGACGCTGCTCTACGAACTGCGGCGTCGCAAGGCGAAGTACGGCCTGGCGACTGCCTGCATCGGCGGCGGGCAGGGGATAGCGGTAATTGTGGAGAATGTGCATCGTTGAGCTTGGTTCTGGAATTGTCATCACGAGCGAAGCGAGGGATCTGTTCCCGTTTCATTGGCGACAACGCTTGCAATTGCGATCCGATGTTCTGTTGAGCTCATCGTCTAAAGTGCCTCCGTGGCGCACCCAGCGAGAGCAAGATCCCTCGCTTCGCTCGTGATGACAACCCTCTCGAATGGACTTTGACCACCGATGTAATTTCGAAACTCGACAATTGCGACCGAGAAACGACTTTCCATGCGCACCATCAGCGGCGTCATCTTCGGATATCTGGTGTTCGGGTGTCGGCGTTTGCCTTGTTTCGCGTCACGCATCGGGACCCGCACGCGCCGGCAAGTATGAGCTTCGAGATTGTCGCCATCTTGTATGGCGTGTTCTTCGCATTTCTGGCCGGCTACTGGGGCACGGCAATCGCCGGGCGGAGCGATATGTGGGTGGCCGCGATTATCGCGCTGATCATGGCGGCAGGCGCGATCGCATCAATGGTCGCAGTTGGCATCGGTGGTCGCCGCTGGCCGCATTGGTGCTGATGGTCCGGCGGAGCTGGTCGGCGGGGGACCTACGTACTGCGCAGGCGAACGAAAGACAACAGGAAGGCAAAATGAGCGTTGAGGAACGGGCGCTGCACGGGATGGTATACCAGCTCGAGTGCGGCATGGAACTGCCGCAGACGCCGCCGCTTTCGCCGCGCTCTTCGTGGAGGACGCCGACTTATTCGCATTCTAGAGGTGCATACTAAGCGGTCGCATCGCAATTGAGGCGGGCCATCGGATGGTCTTTGGGACGATCTACAAAGGGAGCACCGTAAGGTATAGCGTGGAGAAGATTCGGGTTCTGCGGCCCGAGGTCGCGATCGTTTTTCTTCGGCAGTTTCTGCAGTTTCGATGAAGGCGGTGCTGCGAGCGAGCTTGAGGCGCGGCCCACCCTATCGCAGAAAAAGTTGATGGGATATGCATTGCACCGCTGCAAGCACCAGACCCCGGAACGGGTGCGGGCAAAGGCAGCTTAGCCCGCTAAGCGATGACTCGTCGACTCGACGCCCAGGTTTTGGCTACGGCGAAGCGGAGTGCTGGGCTGGGCTAAGAGCAGTTTCCTCGAGTCGCTCGTGATGACAAGAACGGCGACGGATAAACTAGTCAGCAATTCGCTGAATAGCTCTGCAGAGTGGACTTATTCGAAAGGAGCGCAATCATGGAAATCAAAAAAGTTGGCGTATTGGGTTGTGGGCTGATGGGTTCGGGCATCGCGCAGGTCGCAGCCACTGCCGGCTTCGACGTCGTGGTGCTCGAACAGGAGCAGAAATTTCTTAGACAAAGGCTTCGCGGGTATCGAGAAGTCGCTGTCACGGCTGGTCGAGCGCGGCCCGGCTAAAGGCGGCCTTACGGCGGACCAAAAGACCGAAGCGCAGTCACACCTGAAGGGCACGCTTAACATGCAGGACCTTGCCGACTGCGACATCGTGATCGAGGCCATCATCGAGAACGTCGACGAGAAGCGCAAGACCTACGAGCAGCTCGATCAGATCGTAAAGAAAGATGCGATCTTCGCCACCAATACGTCGTCCATCTCGGTGACCGAGCTGATGACCTCGACCAAGCGTCCCGAGCGCTTCATCGGACTGCATTTCTTCAATCCGGTACCGATGATGAAGCTGGTCGAGGTGGTGAAGACCATCGCTACCGCGCCCGAGGTCTTCGACACGGCAGTCGAGTTCGGCAAGAAGCTGGGCAAAGTTCCGGTGCGCACCAGCGACAAGACAGGATTCATCGTCAACCGCCTGCTGGTGCCGTACCTGCTCGACGCCATCCGCGCTTACGAAGAAGGTGTGGGCTCGATCACCGACATCGACGAAGCCATGAAGCTAGGATGCGGCTACCCGATGGGACCGTTCACGCTGCTCGACTTCGTCGGGCTCGATACGACGTACTACATCACCGAGGTGATGTACGACGAGTTCAAGGAGCGGCGCTTCGCCTCGCCCGCGTTGCTGCGGCGGCTGGTGCTGGCGGGCTGGTATGGCCGCAAATCAGGAAGGGGGTTCTATGATTACTCCGACCCGAACCATCCGGTGCCGGGAGAGTTTGTGTAGTTCCGATTTGGGAATTTATAGCACTTTAGAGCCACTAACTAGCTGCGCTGACTGGGATAGGCGTCTAGGGCCATTGTAGGATGCCTCGTAATCGCGCAGAATTGAGTTATGAGCGTACTCTGGATAATTAGGTAGGCAAAGTATGTCCGGAACAGAGTAGACGCTTAAAACGAATTTGAACGCGAAATCTGAAATAGTGACCTCCAGGGTGACTCGCAATCGCTACTTTGTTGCGTCACTTTGGTGGTGGATGAGTGACTAGCGATGGTTGGAGACACCGCTTCAGGGGTGCAATTTGGGATTTTTCGACTATACGGCCCATAGCCAGTCGGCTGCAGGACGAGTTTGTGTAGGTTCCGCGAGTTTCCTCGAGAGGAATGCGTAATTGAGCAACGCTAATGACAAAGCGTGGGAAAACTTCCTCAACCCGGACATTATTCGCCCAAGTCTCATAATCGCGTCGCTGTACATTGCTGCTTATGAACTCCTGAAAAATACTGTTGTAGATAGAATCAAGACCTTCTTTATGGTCGGTATTGATCAACACGGAGTTCAGATTGATTCCGAGTATGCGTCCGAGGTGCAGTCCAGAAACGCGAGCCCCACCTATGCGTCCCTCGATTGGCTGAAAGAAATGAAGGCAATCGATGAGAACGATGTGGAAGTGTTCGAGCGTGTAAAGAAGACCCGTAATTGCTTGGCGCACGAGATTGTCAATTTGCTCACGCGAGGGCTGCCGCCCGATTTGCACATTCGCTTTTCCGAGATGGTTGCGCTCATCGATAAAATTGAAAAATGGTGGATCGTCAACGTAGAAATTCCGGTGAATCCTGATTTCGACGGGAAAGACATCGACACCGACGGCATCCTGCCTGGACCGGTAATGGGCCTTCGCGCCTTGATGGACATAGCGCTTGGTTCCGAAGCGGATTCCAAGCGATACCTGGACGAGTTCCTGCGGAGGAAAGATCCCGGTGTGAAGTAGAACGCCACCCGGCTCATCCGGTGTCGGGTAGGTCTGTGTCGTGAAAGACGAGGAGTGACGCAACATGGCAAATCTTCCTGGCCCACAACCAGATGTGAAATTCTGCCCGAATTGCAGGGCCGAGTTACGTAATGTTCGGCGGAACCAAATGAAATCCCACGCCTATAAACGGCGAGATGGTACTGTCTCATCCGATACCCACACATACGAATGCGTGTCGTGCAAAATACGATTTGAAATTAATCAAGACCAAGCGCCCAATTAGAGACATTTCATGACCGACTTCCAGAACCTACTCTTCGAAAAGAAAAACCAGATCGCTTACATCACCCTCAACCGGCCGAAGGTGCTCAATGCGCTGAACGTGGCCCTGATGGAAGAACTGCGACAGGCATTCGCCGCTATCAAGGACGATGCTGAGGTGCGCGTCGTCATCCTGACCGGAGCGGGCGAGAAGGCCTTCGTCGCAGGGGCCGACATCGGCGAGTTGTCGCAACACAATCCGGTTTCCGCGAAGGAATGGACGCACAAGGGGCAGGCGATCATCGATGCCATCGAGAACCTGGGCAAGCCGACCATCGCTTGTATCAACGGGTTTGCCCTCGGCGGCGGATGCGAGCTGGCCATGGCCTGCACCATGCGCCTGGCCAGCGAAAATGCCAAGCTCGGCCAGCCCGAGGTGAAGCTGGGCCTCATTCCCGGCTACGGTGGCACGCAGCGCCTGTCGCGCCTGGTAGGCAAAGGCATCGCCATGCAGCTTGTTCTGACCGGCGAGATGATCACCGCGCAGGAAGCGCATCGCATCGGGCTGGTGAACGAAGTCGTGCCTGCCGGAGAGCTGATTCCGCGCGCCGAAGCCCTTGCCGCGAAGATCATCGCCAACGCGCCGCTCGCCGTTCAGTACGCCATGGAAGCGGTCAATCACGGCTTGGATCTGCCGCTGGCCGAAGGTCTGTATCTGGAGGCTTCTCTATTCGGCGTGTGCTGCTCGACCGAAGACAAGAACGAAGGAACGCAGGCGTTCCTCGAAAAACGGCAAGCGCAGTTCAAGGGGAAGTAGCTCCTCTCAGCGGCCTGCCACGGATTTGGAGATGGAAAAGGATCTTCTCGGACGGAAGGTCAGGAAGCGGAGGTCGAAACTTGAAATCGACCTTGAACGCTACGACCGAAATTCGTTTGACGAACGACTTGCGAGGCTGAAGTGGCTCGTCAAAGTTTTTCCGGACAGCCATGGCTTTGCGGGACCCCCGGAGACTCTATTCATGTTCGGGGAGGTGAAGAATACGTTTGTGGACGGCGCGTACGTCGCAACCGTTCTTCTTTGTACCTCGTTCATTGAACATTGGCTATCGTCCTTTCTGAGCTCTCGTGGTTTCAACGCAGATGCGAAGGGCGGCTTGAAAGCAATTACCAAATGCCTTAGACGTGAGCGGCTGACCCATGATTTCCTCATAAAACGGATCGACAGACTCCGGGAGGTGCGGAATCCTTTTGCCCACCTGAAACCGTCCGATCACGCCTACAACCTTTCGCAGCGGTCGTATGCGGAGTCACTAAACCCCTTTGTCGTGATGGAGGAAGACGCGAAGTTTGCTGTCAGCCTTATGTACGCCGTCGCAACGAAAATCAATTAATGATGGCTCCGTCGGGTGGCCCGCCCCGCGCTTCCATGTTGTGAAAAATTCTCGAAGTGGGTGCCCCATCCCGCCTTCTTTTGGCGGGGTGGGACCTTTCGTTTCTCCAACAAAAAGACCCACTCCGGCAACACCTGCCCACGCGGGCCCCCCGACTTGCCCACCCCTACACCAGTTCGATACTGACTCTGCGACCGACGATAGCAGCGGCCCGTTGCAGGCTCGACAGCGTGATGTCGTCTTCGGCGCTGAGCAGCCGGTCAACCTGCGAGCGGCTGGTCTTCAGCAGTGTGGCCATTCTGTTCTTGGAGATCTTCCTCTTCTTCATGGCCTCGGCGAGCTGCCAGGCAACAACTTCCTTCACCGCCTGTGCCTGCGCTTCCTCGAAAATGCCTTCCTTCTTGAGGAAGTCATCAATGCTGGAACCCATGTGCTTCTTGCTCATCACTTCTCCTCCTTGCTTTTCGAGGCCAATTCTCGTTGGCGCTTGCGCGCGGTTGCCAAATCCTCGTCCGGAGTGGCTCGCGTCTTCTTGATGAAACCGTGCAACGCGACCAGGTGCTCGCGGTAGAGGCAGATCAACACCCGTGCCGTGCGTTTTGTCGGGAGGTCCGTCCGGACTTCCCATAGACCACTTCCCATGGGGCGGCACAACGGCATCCCTACCGGCCAGCGCCACTGCGCTCGCATCAGGTCTCTCCCGATCGCGTGGCGCTCGGCCTCCTCCAGCCCTTTCAGCCACTCCCTCACCGGCTCAGTACCCGTCGCCGAGCGATAAAACACCAGAGGGATCTTCTGCGGCTGGTCGGCCATACAGTACCTTTTTAAGTACAATGTATCATAAAAAGTTCGTGCTGGCGGTCAAGCTCCAAGGTGTGCGTCGCCAAGGGTCCGCACCCATTCTTCGCTCGCCAACCGCCGTTCGCCCCTGTAATCTAGCTTCCTGTCACATCTACTCGCCATAGCTATATCCACTGTGCATATAATGCCGCCATGCCTGATAAGGGTTCCATAGATGCGCTGCTGCCCCTGCAGCCGGCCAGCTTTCACATTCTGCTGTCGCTCTCCGACGAAGACCGGCATGGCTATGCCATCATCCTCGACATCGCCCGGCGCACCAATGACGATATCCGGTTGAGTGCCGGCACGCTCTACCGCTCAATTCAGCGCATGCAGGAGCAAGGGCTGATCATCGAGACCAAGACCAGGCCTGCGCCCGAAGAGGACGACGAGCGCCGCCGGTATTACCGCATCACCGCGCTGGGTAAAGCTGTCGCGCAGGCCGAAGTCAAGCGGCTGCAGGCGCTGCTGAAGATGGCGCGCGCCTGCGGTGTGGTGCCGAGGACAACCTGATGAAGTTCTATCGCCTGTTGCTGCACATGTATCCGTCGTCCTATCGCGCCGACTATGGCGATGAGATGTGCGCCGTGTTCGAGGAGGAGCTGCGCCTCAGCGGCGGAATTCTGTCAAAGGGCTTGCTGTGGCTGGCGGCGGTGGTCGATGTGGTGTCGAATGCCGCGGCTGTGCACTGGCAGATTGCCCGGCGCGACGTGACATATTCTCTGCGGTCGCTGTGGCGCTCGCCCGGGTTTGCGTTGACCGCGTTCCTGCTGATCACGATTGGCATTGGGGCGAACGCGGCTATTTTCACCTTGGCTGATTTCGTGTTAATGCGGCCGTTGCCTTTTCCGCATCCCGAGCGCCTGGTCGAGATCTGGGAAAAGCATAACGGCTATTCCCACATGGAGCTTTCGCCCGCCAACTATCGCGACTTCAAGGCGGCCAGCACTTCGTTTGAAAGCTTCGCAGCCTACACGAACCTGAGCTCCAAGAACCTCGTTGGTATAGGCGAGCCGGTGCGAATCGATGGAGCCACGGTCACAGGCAACCTGTTCGCGGTTTTGGGAAAGCCGGCGTGGATGGGGCGAAACTTTGCCGAGCGTGACGATGCGCCAGGTGCTCCAGGAACCGTGGTGCTGAGCTACGCGCTGTGGCAAGACGAATTCGAGGGCGACGCCGGCGTCCTGGGAAAGACGATCTTCCTCGACGGTGAACCTTACGCGGTCATCGGCGTGATGCCTGCCGACTTTCACTTCCCCAATCGGGAGACGGAGTTCTGGACAACCTTCCGATTCGAGGAAGACGCCTATAAGGACCGTGACGACAACTATCTGGTTGGCATTGGCAGATTAAAGCCGGATGTTTCCCTCAGCCAGGCACGGACGGAGCTGAGCCTGATCGCCGCCAGACTGCAACAGCAATATCCCAAGGAGAACGAGAACGTCGACGCCAACGTCGTGGCCTTGCGGGACGAACTGACCACCCAGTCGCGACTGTTGCTGATAACGTTGTGTGGCGCGGCACTCTGCATGTTGGTGATCACCTGCGCGAACCTAGCCAATCTTCTGCTGGTGCGTTCGCTCGCGCGGCAGAAGGAGCTTTCCATTCGCATATCGCTGGGGGCCAACCGCCGCTACATCATGCGGCAACTGCTTTCGGAGAGCATCCTTCTCGGACTGGCCGGTGGTGCGGGCGCGATTGCTGTGGCCTTCGCCGCGCTGCCGCTGCTGTCGCGACTGGTGCCGAATGCTTTGCCCATCGAGCAGGTGCCTCCGCTGGACGTGCGGATGTTGCTATTTGCGTTGTGCCTCACCGCAATTACGGTTGTCGCTTTTGGCGTTGCGCCGGCTTTGCGTGCCTCGAGAAGTGCCGGACTTAGCGGACTGCGCGAAGGCGTGCGCACGGGCGGGACAGGGCATCATCGCGTGCGGTCCGCGCTGGTGATTGCGGAAGTTGTGACCTCGGTCGTGCTCCTGACCTCATCGGGCCTGTTGATCCGCGCACTGTGGAAGGTGCAGTCGATCGACCCGGGATTCCGCACCGATGACGTGCTGACGATGCGCACAGAATTGCCGCTTCCGAAGTATGAGAAGGTCAGCGTGCGCGAGCAGTTCTACAACAAAGTGCTCGGCGACATTCGCAGCTTGCCTGGCGTCACTGGAGCCGCTTACACCAGCGGGTTGCCAATGCGGATGCGCGGAGGCATCTGGCCGGTCGTTGTGGACGGCCGCTCGCAGATTCGCACCGAGGGTAATTCCGCCAGCCTGCGCTTCGTGACGCCCGGGTTCTTCTCGACGCTGGGAATTCCCATCCAGCAGGGGCGCGGAGTGAGCGAAAGCGATACCGCCGACCGTCCGTGGGTGGCGGTAGTGAGCGAATCCTTTGTGAAGCGGTACTGGCCTGACGAGCAGCCCATCGGCCGGCATTTCACGTTTGGTCTGCATGATCGCGAGGTCGTGGGCGTGGTCAGCGATGTTCGCGTGCGCGGACTGGAGAGGACAAGCGAGCCGCAAGTCTATCTGCCGTACAAGCAGGTCCCAGATGGCTGGCTCATCTTCTATGTGCCGAAAGACCTGGTGATCCACGCCTCGCAGCCGCCAGAGCAACTTGTGCCTGCTGTGCGACGAATTATCACGAATGCCGATTCGCAGCAGCCCATCTCCAACATTCGAACCATGGAAGAGATTGTGGGGGGCGAAACCGAGTCGCGCGCCCTGCAAATGCACGTGCTGATCACCTTCACTGCCCTCGCCATTATTCTCGCGGGGCTGGGCATCTACGGCCTATTGTCGTTCACCGTCTCGCTGCGACAGCAGGAGTTTGGCATCCGCATGGCGTTAGGAGCTGATAGAGCAGATATCTCCAAGATGGTCCTGCGACAAGGGGCCGTGTTGGCAGTCAGCGGTTTAGTGCCGGGGCTGGCGCTGGCGTATGTTGCGGCCAGACTGCTGCAGAGCTTGCTGGCAGGGGTGAAGCCTGACGACGCCGCGACCTTCTCGATGGCAGCGGCTCTGTGCCTGATCACTACTTTGGCGGGAGCGTTGGTTCCCGCGTTGCGCGCCATTCACATCGATCCCAGCGCGGTGATGCGGGCGGAGTGAAGAGGCAGGGCGCCATTCGCTGGTTGGCTCTACGCTTCAAACTCTTGCCTGGCGGGAAGTTTGGCAGTACGATTGTGCGCCATGGAATTGGCATGAAGAGGTTCGTATTCTCCCTGCTGGCTGTTGCGATCTTCTGCGTGATCTGTGCGCGCGCCGATGTCCTCTTCTATGGTGGCGACTTTGTCGGTAGCGACTGGTACTCGAACGCGCTCGCGAATGAGAATGACCTGTCCGTCCACGGCAATCCGTACGGCGCAGCGGTGTATCAGAACTTTGTGATTCCCACCGGACAGACTTGGAACGTCACTGGCCTGTTCAGCAACGACCTCATGACCTTGGCTCCTCCGAATGCCTATTGGGAGATTCGGACGGGTGTCTCCGAAGGAAATGGCGGAACACTTTTGGCGTCGGGAACAGGTGCCGATTATTACCACCTGAAAGGCTTCTACGGGGAATATACGAACACAGTGAGCGGCCTGAATCTTATGCTGGGCCCGGGGATGTACTGGTTCGCGGTTGTGCCCGATGCTCCCAACCAGCAGGGCACGTCCTATAACACCAATACCTTCGGAACGAACTCCGTCGGTACGCAGGTGAGCGACGAGCAATACTTCAACTCGCCGTTTCTCGGTTATAACTTCACGAACGCCGACAACCTCAGCATCTTTCCGCGGTTCTCCAGCGGAGTGATTGGGACTGTGGTTCCCGAGCCTTCGAGTTTGATCACGCTGGGTGTCGGTCTGGTGGCTGTGGCGGGAGTTGTGCGCAGACGGCTGTTGCTAGCTGCCGCGCTTGTTCTATCCTCTGCTAGCATGTCTGTTCGCGCATCGAACAGACCATGACCTTCCCACGATCGAGTGGCATCCTTCTTCATCCGACATCGCTGCCCGGGCGGTATGGCATTGGCGAGCTGGGGCCGGAGGCGCACGGCTTCGCTGATTTCCTGCGCGACGCAGGCCAGAAGATCTGGCAGGTGCTTCCACTTGGCCCCACCGGATACGGTGACTCGCCCTATCAATGCTTCTCGGCGTTCGCCGGCAATCCGCTGCTGCTGTCGCTCGACGACGCTGGTGGATCGCGGCTACCTCACGCAACGGGACTTGGACAATCGTCCGCTGTTTCCTGCCGATCACGTCGACTTTAGCCGGGTGATCGAGTGGAAGCTGCCGCTGCTGAGTAAGGCGTATGCAGGGCTTCGTCCGCTCGGGCGCGGATCGCGCCGGCATTTGAAGACTTCTGCCGCAAGCATGCGTGGTGGCTCGACGATTTCGCGCTTTTCATGGCGCTGAAGCAGCAGCACAACATGGTGATCTGGACGCAATGGGAGCCGAGGTACGCGCTGCGTGATGCGGCGGCGCTGGATGAGGCGAGGCGCGACTTGCGCGACGAGATCGAGCGCCAGAAGTTCATCCAGTTTGAGTTCGAGCGGCAGTGGACGGAACTGAAGGCGCATTGCGCGCGTAACGGCATTCGGCCGATGGGCGATGTGCCGATCTATGTTGCGCTCGATAGCTCCGACGTGTGGGCGCATCGCGAGTTGTTCGAGCTGCTGCCCGACGGCAAGCCGCGCGTCATAGCCGGCGTTCCTCCGGACTACTTCAGCGCGACAGGGCAGTGCTGGGGCAATCCCATTTATCGCTGGGCCCAACACGCCAAGGAAGGTTATGCCTGGTGGATTGCGCGCTTTCGGCGCTCGCTGGAGATGCTCGACCTGATCCGGCTCGACCACTTCCGCGGCTTCGAGGCGTACTACGAAATTCCCGGTAGTGCCACGACCGCCGTGAACGGCACGTGGGTGAAGGGTCCGGGCGCGGCGCTGTTCGAGGCGTTGGAAGGCGCGCTACGCAAGCTGCCGATCGTCGCGGAAAACCTGGGCGTCATCACGCCCGAAGTTGAAGCGTTGCGCAACCAATTCGGTTTCCCCGGCATGGCAATTCTTCAGTTCGCATTCGGCAACGATCCCCAGGCGCCGGACTTTAAGCCGCATAACTATCCGCATCACCTGGTGGCCTATACGGGCACGCACGACAACGATACCGTCATGGGATGGTGGCACAGCACGGGCTCGGCCGACAGCACGCGCACCGCGGAAGATGTTGCAAGAGAAATGGACTTATGCGCGGCGCTACCTCATTACCGACGGCAGCGAGATCAATTGGGTGATGATTCGAACCCTGATGGCGTCGGTAGCGGATACCGCGCTGTTTCCCCTGCAGGACGTGCTGGGGGTAGGCAGCGAAGGCCGAATGAACCTGCCGGGAACGCCGTCGGGCAACTGGCGCTGGCGGTTCCGCAGTGGCGATTTGCTGCCGTCGATGACAGAGCGGCTTAAACAGATGGTGGAGACGTACGAGCGGTGAAGGCAATTGGTGGTCAGAGAAGTTCGAGAAATTCGTCGACCGTGAGGCCTGCGGCGCGAATGAGGGCTCGGAGGGTTCCCGCCGATAACTCTTTATGCTGCGGGATAGTGAGATTCACGCGAGTGTCCGGCTTTGTCATTACCAGGTGACTGCCCGTTTGCCTTGCTGCTTCCCATCCAGCGTTTGTGAGCGCTCTCACAGCCTCAGCGCCGGAAATATTGCCCAGCGTAGCTTAGGAAATGATGGCGCGGCTGACCTATGAGCGGTGAAGTGTGTCGCGCTCCAAAGCCACCACTCGTCATACGCAGGATGACAACTTGTGATGGTTCTGGCAGCTACTTCTGCGCCTTCTCCGCCGCAACCTGCAAACGCACTTCGGCGCGCCTGAGGGCGGCAAGCGTCGCATCGTAGTCGGTATCGGGCTTGGGGTTCTGGAGAGCTTGCTCCGCGCGGGTCTTGGCTTCCTGTGCGCGTTGCACATTGATCTCTTCCGGGCGTTCTGCGGCTTGAGCAAGAATCGTGACTTTGTCGGGCAGCACCTCGGCAAATCCCCAGCTCACTGCAAGATGGGTTACGGTGCCGCCGCGCTTGTAAGTCAACTCGCCCGGAGCCAGTTCCGTGATCAGCGGAGCATGCTCCGGCAGTGCATCCAGATAGCCCGACGCCCCGGGTATCTGGACCTCGTCGACCTGCTCGTTCACCAGAAGGCGATCCGGCGTGACGATCTCGAGTTGGATTGTCGCTGCCATCGCCGTTATGCCGTCTTCATCTTCTCGGCGGCTTCGAGCACTTCTTCGATCGAACCTTTCATGAAGAAGGCCTGCTCGGGGATGTCGTCATGCTTGCCGTCAACGATCTCCTGGAAGCTGCGCACCGTGTCAGCCACCTTCACATATTTGCCGGGGATACCGGTGAACTGCTCGGCCACGTGGAAGGGCTGCGAGAAGAAGCGCTGGATCTTGCGCGCGCGCGACACGGTGAGCTTCTGGTCTTCGCTAAGCTCGTCGATACCGAGAATTGCGATGATGTCCTGCAGGTCCTTATAGCTCTGCAGAATCTTCTTTACCGCCTGCGCCGTGTCGTAGTGCCCTTCACCAACGACGCGCGGATCGAGAATGCGCGAGGTTGAAGCCAGCGGATCGACGGCGGGATAGATTCCGAGCTCGGAGATCTGGCGCGAGAGCACCGTGGTCGCGTCGAGGTGAGCGAAGGTCGTCGCTGGAGCAGGATCGGTCAAGTCGTCAGCGGGCACGTAGACGGCCTGCACCGAGGTAACGGAACCTTTCTTCGTCGAGGTGATGCGCTCCTGCAACTCGCCCATTTCGCTAGCCAGGTTCGGCTGGTATCCCACGGCGGAGGGCATGCGGCCCAGCAGTGTCGATACTTCCGAACCTGCCTGCGTAAAGCGGAAGATGTTGTCGATGAACAACAGCGTGTCGGAGCCTTCTTCGTCGCGGAAGTACTCGGCGACGGTCAGGCCGGTGAGGGCGACGCGCAGGCGGGCTCCGGGCGGCTCCGTCATCTGGCCGTAGATGAGCGCGGCCTTCGACTTCTCCGGCTCCTTGATGTTGACCACGCCGGATTCCTGCATTTCCAGCCAGAGGTCGTTGCCTTCACGCGTGCGCTCGCCGACGCCGGCGAACACGGAGAATCCGCCGTGCTGTAGCGCGACGTTGTTGATGAGTTCCATGATGACGACCGTCTTGCCCACGCCCGCGCCGCCGAACAGGCCGATCTTGCCGCCTTTAAGGAAGGGCTGGATCAGGTCGATGACCTTCACCCCGGTCTCGAACATTTCCATCGACGTGGACTGTTCGTCGAACGCCGGCGCCGGACGATGAATCGGCAGGCGCTTGCTTGCGTTGACCGGGCCAAGCTTGTCGACCGGCTGGCCGATGACGTTGAGCACTCGGCCGAGAGTGGCCCTGCCTACTGGAACGGTGATGGGGCCGCCGAGGTCGATGGCCTTCATGCCGCGCACCATGCCCTCTGTGGGTTCCATAGCAACGCAGCGCACGCGCCATTCGCCGAGCTGCTGCTCGACTTCCAGAATGACATCGAGCGGTGTGGGAATGTTGAAGCCTTCGCTGGTGACGCGCAGCGCCGAGTAGATCGGCGGCAAATGGCCTTCCGAGAACTGCACGTCGACCGCGGGACCTGCGATTTGAATGACCTGTCCGATGTTTTCTGCCATAAGAATCCAGTTGTCGGTTGTCAGTTGCCGGTTGTCAGTTTCCTGGCCGGCATTTGTTGTTTCGATACGGAGCTTATCAGGGCGTTAAGTATCCGCCCCAGCTCACGAGAACCAGCAAGCAGACAATCACATTGTTCTGCGGAGACATATTGAAGCTCCGACGCAATGACGAGCTGTGTTTCAAGCTCATATAGGGAACCTCGCGCGTGCCCTAGGAATTGGTGAAACTCTCCTGCCGTGGCGCGTCCTTGCCCTTCTGCGATGTTGCTCGGGATTGACACTGCCGACCTGCGCATCTGACTTTTGAGCCCGAACATCTCGTCCTGCGGAAAACCGCTGCTAACCTCGTATACGCTCTTCACGAGCGCAATCGCCTTCTGCCATGCAATCAAGTCCTGATATCGGTTCGCCTGCATCGGCTATCCTTCGTCCCTTCAGACCTCACTGACAACTGACAACCGGCAACTGACAACTTCCTTACAACGCGGCAGCGCCGCTGACAATCTCGATGATCTCTTTCGTAATCGCCGCCTGACGGACGCGGTTCAATTTCAGCGTCAGCGAGTCGATTACATCGTTCGCGTTATTCGTCGCCGAGTCCATGGCCGTCATGCGTGCTGCGTGTTCGGCGGCGGCGGACTCCAGCGTCGCCTGGAAAATTTCAATCGCCACGTATCTGGGCAATATCCCGGCAAACAGCTCCTCCGGCGGCTGCTCATAGATGTAATCCACCGGAAGCGTGCCGAACTTTACCGCCTCTTTGTCGCGCTCCGTCGGCTCAGGCTCTTTCAGGCTGATGCCCGCGCTGCGGGCGGCTTCGCCAATACGTTCACGTTCGGCCTGCGTCAACTCTTCGGCTTGGGTGACCTCGCGGCGGCCAATCTCCTGCACCGGAAGCAGACGCTGCACGATGACGCGTTGGGCGATTACCGACTTGAATTCGTTGAAGAGCAAGTAAACCGCGTCGACTTCCTGACGCGTATAGCGCTTCACAACAGCGTCGGCCATCTCCGATACTGCCTCAAACTCAAGCTTGCCTAACAGGGAAACGTACGCATCGATTACCTGAATCTGTTCCGCACGCTCAGTGCTGTCGGGCTTTAGCGTGGGATAGCGGCGGCGCAGGAAGTCGCGACCCTTGCGGCCGACGACCACGATGTCAATATTCTTGCCTTGCATGAAGGCGAGAAACTTTACGGCCGCCTTGAGCACGTTGGAATTGAAGGCGCCGGCCAGGCCGCGGTCGCCCGTGACCAAAATGAGCAGCACGTTGTTCTCTGGCCGCTGGTCCAGCAGCGGATGCTTGCATTCGCCCGTCTGCTCGTCCACCAGATCCGAGCGGCTGATGAGCGATTCCAGAAGGTTGATCAACATTTGCCCCATCGGACGCGAAGCCAGTGCCCGCTCCTGGGCGCGGCGCAGGCGCGCCGCCGAGACCATCTTCATGGCCTTGGTGATCTGCCGCGTGTTTTTCACGCTGCGGATACGCCGCCGAAGATCGAGTACGTTTGCCATTGCCGCTTACACGCTCACCTTTGCTACCCCCTGGTGCTCGCTGACGAACTGGTCCTTGTATTGCTTGATCACATCGGTCAGCGATTTGCGCAAGTCGTCGTCGAGGATTTTCTTCTCTTCAATCGTACGCAGCACATCGGGCTTACCTGCGTCGACGTATTCGTAAAGGCCCTTCTCAAACTCGCGCAAGCGATCTACCGGCAGGTCGTCGAGCAGGCCCTGCGTGCCGGCGTAGATGATCAGAATCTGTTTCGAGAACGGCAGCGGTGCGTACTGTCCCTGCTTCAGGATTTCCGTGAGGCGTTGTCCGCGGGCCAGTTGAGCCTGCGTGGCTTTGTCGAGGTCGCTGCCGAACTGCGAGAACGCCGCCAATTCGCGGTACTGCGCCAGGTCGAGTCGCAGGGTTCCGGCAACCTGGCGCATGGCCTTGATCTGCGCGTTGCCGCCCACGCGGCTTACGGAAAGGCCGACGTTTACCGCCGGCCGCACGCCGGAGTTGAACAAGTCCGTCTCCAGATAAATCTGGCCATCGGTAATGGAGATGACGTTGGTCGGAATGTACGCCGAAACGTCGCCGGCCTGCGTTTCGATAATCGGCAGCGCCGTCAGCGAGCCGCCGCCCTTCTCGTCGTTCAGTTTGGAGGCGCGTTCCAGCAGACGGGAGTGGAGATAGAAAACGTCACCGGGATAAGCCTCGCGGCCCGGAGGACGGCGCAGCAGCAGCGAAATCTCGCGATACGCCACGGCGTGTTTGGAGAGATCGTCGTAGATGCACAGCGCATGACGCTGGCTGTCGCGGAAGTACTCTCCCATAGCGCACGCTGCATAAGGCGCAATGTACTGCATGGGCGCAGGATCGGATGCCGAAGCGGAGACCACGATGGTGTACTCCATCGCGCCGAAGTCTTCCAGCGTCTTGACGACCTGCGCGACCGACGAGCGTTTCTGCCCGATGGCACAGTAAATACAAATGAGGTTGCGACCCCTGCTGTTAATGATGGAGTCGAGCGCGACGGCGGTCTTGCCCGTCTGGCGGTCGCCAATGATGAGTTCGCGCTGGCCGCGGCCGATGGGGATCATCGCGTCGATGGCCTTCAGCCCGGTCGCCATCGGCTCCTTCACCGGCTGGCGATCGACAACGCCGGGAGCAAGTCGCTCGACCGGGTTGAACTGATCGGTATTGATCGGCCCTTTGTCGTCGATGGGCTGGCCGAGAGCATTGACTACGCGGCCCACCAGCGCATCGCCCACCGGCACGCTCATAATGCGGCCCGTGCGGCGTACTTCGTCGCCTTCTTCGACTTCGGTGTAATCGCCGAGCAGCACCGAGCCGACCTGGTCTTCTTCCAGGTTCATGGCGATGCCGGCCACGTTGTGCGGGAACTCGATGAGCTCGCCGGCCATGACCTTGTCGAGACCATAGAGGCGAGCGATGCCGTCTCCGATAGACATCACGGTGCCGACTTCGTCGACGGCAATCTTGCTTTCGTAGTTTTCGATCTGCTCACGGATGAGCTTGGTGATTTCGTCTGCCTTGATTTGTGCCATATGAATCCAGTTGTCAGTTGCCGGTTGTCAGTGCCCGGAAGAGGCTTGATATCCGGCCTTTGAAGGCGCACGGCTTCAGCCGAGCTACCCCGAAAAACCGCGTCAGGGCACGATTCCAATCGTGCCGGTCCGCCCTTTATTTCCCTTTTGTCATCCCGAGCGGACTTCAGTCCGCGAGGGACCTGCTGTTTGTGCCGCCCCTGAAGGGGCTCCAATCTGCACTGCACGTCTACCCAGCGCTCCGCCTTCGGCTCCGTGCTGGGCTATCATGCGGTCGCCCTTCGGGCTCAGCCATTCGAGAGGACGCGGCCTCGTTTCACGAGAATGCGTCGCAATTCGATTCAGGGGCTAAAGCCCAGTCTCACTAACTGGTCGTGGCGGCACGACCAAGGTCGTGCCCTGACTCGATTCTTTCCAGACCGCCAGCATGGTTCACCGACGCAAAAGTCGGTGCGCCCCAAATGTACTACTTCTTACCCGTTTACTAACTGCTCGCGCAGTTTCTGCAACTGGCCGCGCACCGTGCCGTCGTAAATCGTGCTGCCAACCTGAACCATCACGCCTCCCAACAGCTCCGGATCGGCAGCGTAGCGGGCGCGCACCTTCTTGCCTGTCATGGTTGCAACGCGCGATTCGACTTCGCGTTTTTCCTCGTTCGAAAGTTGGCGCGCGCTGGTGACCTGCGCCTCGGCAAACCCCAGCTCTGCATCCAGTTCGACCTCAAACTGCCGGGCAATCTGCTCCACCATCGCAATCCGCTGATGATCGATCAGCACGGCGAAAAAGTTGCGAATCATGCGCGTCAACCCAACTTGCGCCCCGATGGCGTCAAGCAGTTTGCGTTTCTGGTCCGCTGGAATATCAGGCGCTTCCCAGACTTTGCGGAGGTCGTCGCTTTCCTTGATGGCCCCGATGATGCTGTTCACCTGCTGCACGGCTGCGGCAGGATCGATCTTCTGCTCCAGCACCACATCGACCAGTGCCCGGGCATAACGGCTGGCAACGGCGGCCATAGGCTAGTGACCGTCCTTTCCAAGCTGATCGACAAACTCGCGCACCAACACACGATCAGCGCTTTCGTCGACATGAATGCGCTTGGCAGCGAAATCGACCGCCAGCGAAGCGGCGTAGTTCTTCAAGTCGCGACGGGCATTGCGCGCAATCGCATCAATTTCCATCTTGGCCGACTCGACAACCCGGCGCTTATCTTCCTCGGCAGCGGCGCGGATACGTTCTTCTTCGGTAGCAGCCTGCTTCTCTGCCTCGGCTCGAATGCCCGAGACTTCGTTATCGAGCTTGGCCAGGCGCTCTTCGACGTTCTTCAGCTTCTCGGTGGCCTCGGCGCTGACTGCCTTCGCGTCAAGGATCGCCTTCTGGATGGAATTGGTGCGGTCGCGAAACATCTGCGGCAACTTCGACCTGAAGATCAGGTAAAAGAACAAAAGGATCCCGCCGAAGTTCACCGCTAACGATATTGCGAAGGAGGTGTCCCTGCTGAGACCTATCTTTTTGCCCCACGCTTCTGCTCGGTGAGCTGCCTTTTCGGTTGTTGCTTCCAGAATCTCACCGATCCCACCGTTCGGACCAGCGCCAGCCGACTCAGGAGTCTCGTTTTGTTGGGACGCTCCCTGAGCCGTTCCAGAATGGGGTGGTGGCTGCGCCGGAGCAGACGAAGGCGAGGATTCCTGCGCCACAAGAGCAACAGCTACAAACGTCACGGTGAACAAAAGTGCCGACAAGGCGGCGCGGCGGACAGTGGAGCGTTTCATGCCTGCCGGCCTGCCACCGGAACGGGCCCGGCGGGCTTAAGAACGACTTGAATGATCTGGGTGGCAAGCTTTTCGCTTTCCACCTGCAATCCGGAGCGGGCCTCAGCCACTTCCTGCTCAATCGCCGCTTGCGCTTCGCGGATCTGCTGATGGGCCATTTCGCGAGCCTGGGCAATGGCTTCATCGCGGGCACGCTGGGCCGCTTGACGGCGTGTCTCCAGTGCCATGTAGATGGCAGCCTTGGCTTCGCGCAATCGTTGCTCGTACTCTTCCGTGCGGGCTTCGGTGGCAGCTATGTCGGCCCGTGCCTTCATTACAGCGCCTTCCGTGAGATCTCGGCGCTTCGCCAGGATGCGGTGCAACGGAGCCTCCACGAGAAGGCTATAAGCCGCCCAGAGCAACAGAAGCAGTACTGCAGTCGGTATGGCGCCGAGCAGTAATTCCCCTACTTGTTTAAGAGTCTGATCCATCTTGTCGGTGATTCCTGGCGGCGAAAGACGCTCTGGGGGCGCTATGACAAATTCGGAACCTTTGAACTTAACAGAGCCTCTGAGGGAGTGTCAACGCAAACCAAGTCCTCACCTTTGCTCCCCAACGCAACCGAACTTCGGTTTTACTGACTCCTTTAATCTGCTATTAACTCCTCTAATCAATGGGCCGAAGTTCCTCCCACAGGCTGACGTCCGCCAGCCGAATCAGCCATATCGTCGATTTTGTCAGCAATCAGGTTTAGCTTACGGGACAGCCCCTGGATTTCCGTTTCCGCCCGCCGGTTGACGTCGAAATCGAGTTCGCTGCGCAGCCGGTCTTTTTGATCCTGGCGGTTTTGGCTCATCATGATGACGGGTGCCTGTAGCGCGGCCAACATTGACAGGAACAGATTCAGCAGAATGAAAGGATATGGGTCCCAAGCTTTGCTCCCCAGGTAGATATTCACGGCGGAATAGATCACGAGCACGACCAGGAACGCGTTGATGAACTTCCACGAGCCGCCGAAGGCAGCTACGCGGTCGGCAATACGCTCGCCTAGAGTGGTTTCTTGCTCGATAACCTCATTGGGATTGCGGGCCGCCCGAAGCCGCACCAACTGCTGTGAGGCATGGAATTGCCGCCCTAGCACTGCCAACATGTCCATGCCGGCCAGCGGTTTTTTCTGTAACAGGGTCGCGATGTCGTTGCGGTCAACCTCGACGCAGGTGGTTTCTTCCAGCGCCACGGCCGTGGTCTGGTGAGGGATCTGGTCGAGCATGGCAGCGAAGCCAAAGAACTCACCGTGGCCAGGCTCATCAATCACCACCTCCTGCTGATCTTCGTCAACCGTCGAAACCCGGACCTTGCCTGAGATCATCAGGTATCCCCGCTCGCCGGGGTCGCCTATCTTGTAGATGCGTTGCCGCGCGCCGAATTTCTTGAGCTCCACCTGTTGCGCCAGGATGGCGGCTTCTTCGTCATCGAGCTTTTCAAACAGCGGAACGTGCCGCAACTCTTCGGGATCACAAGGCATGCCTCACCTCTCATTTAGCGTTACTGAGCTTGGTGCGGAGAGCATCGCACAACCTTTCCCGCAAGCACAATGAAAGAGTTGAAGTATGAACGCCGTGTAACAAGAGCTGGGCTTGGAGTCGGGCGTCACATCTTCCGCTTTGTTTCCTCGTTGTGAAAGGCGTCATGATCGACCAGGCCATTCGGATCCGGAAGGTGCAAGTTTTTGCAGGTTTAGGGCAAGTCAATTCCAGCAGGACACGGGCCAGTTGAGCTCGAAAACTCGTCTTTCTGCTTAGCCGGCTTAGCGGAAAACCTGGATCCAGAGGACGCTGCAACAGCGGGAAGGGACTGTGCAACTGGGGCTTAGCTCGACTTTCTCTGGCGCACAAATCGAACCCAAAGGGTAAAGCACAGTGAACGGCAGTATGCGTGCACTTAGAGTTTGCGCTTTGAGAGATGGACCAATGATCGGCATAAAGCAGGGAACTCGACTCATGGTAGCTGCCCTGGCCGCAGCCTGCCTGCTCACGCTGACGAGCGTCGCTCGCGCTGACCAAGTCCCGCTGAGAGCGCGTGCTTCCCAGGAACTTCAATGTTCAAGCACTGCCGCCAAATTGCTGAACGCCGTAATCGTCAGAGGCAGTCTGAAGCTTGCACACACAGGAAGTGTGTTCAGCCAGGCTGCCTCCTCCGCCGAGAGTTGGATGGACGGTCGTGCCGGGAGCGAACGTAGGTCGCTTGCCGCTTCACCCTATGTTCCTGAGCCGGCGACGGTGACGGCCTTGATAGGCGTGGGAATGCTCGCCTTGGCCCGTCTATTGCGACGCAGGGCAGAGGTTTAAAGGGTCTGGGCTGGTGTTACTCGGGCGCCGGTTAAAAGCCGGTGCCCTTTTTACATTTGCGACGCCTCCCGATAACCTCTGAAGGCACGGTTCTTCTTCCACAGTACTGAGAGGTCGCGACTAATGAACGATCGGGTATTTTCTGCCTTTGCTCATCCTATGGAACTGCCCAGGCTTCCGGCCCTGCGGTCGGTTCAGGTTTTCGGGCAGACCATCAAGTACTACGATCAGGGAGAAGGCCCCCCGCTGGTTCTCGTCCATGGGCTTGGCGCTGATGCGGATGTGTGGGCCTTCTGCCTGGAGCAGTTGAGCCAAACGCATCGCGTGATTGCTCCCGATCTGCTGGGCTTTGGGCGCTCCAGCAAGCCGTTCATCAACTACCGCGTCCCGACCTTCATCGAGGTCCTGGAACGCTTTCTTAAAGCCTTGGCGGTGCCACAAGCGTCGCTCGTGGGCAACTCGATGGGCGGCTGGATCTTAGCGTGGTTCGCGATTCAATTTCCGGAGCGCGTGAACAAACTCGTGCTGAATGATGCTATCGGCATCGTCGCCGGTGCGGTTGAGGTTGCGATCGACTTCCGCCCTTCGAGCTTGCAGAACATGCGGCGAATCATGGAGTTCATGTTCTACGACGAGAGACTCGCGACTGATGGAATGGTCGAGGAAGCATACGAATTCCACCTGGAACGCAACGATGGGCCTACGATCGCGAGCGTCCTGGAAGCGATCCATCAAAGGCTGGACTATCTCGACGATCAACTCCATCGGCTGAAGGTGCCGACACTGCTGATCTGGGGTGATTCGGACCCCGTCTCCCCATTGTCAGTTGCGGAAAACTACCGGCGGCTCATCCCGGGGGCAAGGCTTGAAATAATTCCGCAGTGCGGACACATTCCGGCACTGGAGAAGCCGCAGGAACTAGTGCAGCACGTTTTGCAATTCTTAGCGGAGTAGGGCGGTAGTTGTCAGTTGTCAGTGGCTCCTCTGCGAATTCACAAGCGAAACCTGATTTTGGGAGACCTGGCACGAACGCCGGAACGTTGACGACCGAACTGAGCAGGGCGATCGGCGGCTGGTAGCTGGTGGCTTTCTTACTGACAACTGCTTTTTGGAGGCGCGGGGCGGAATCGAACCGCCGAATAGAGGTTTTGCAGACCTCGGCCTTACCACTTGGCTACCGCGCCCTATAGAGCAAACCTGACGGGCTAGACGCAAAGCCCCCGCACGGAGCGAGGGCGGCAATTCTGGAGCGGGAGACGGGGGTCGAACCCGCGACTTCGACCTTGGCAAGGTCGCACTCTACCACTGAGTTACTCCCGCTCAGCGAATGTGATTATAACGAAACCTAACAGAAGGCGGCAAACGACTGAGGGTGTCCGACGGCGCCCATTCGCAGTAAACTATCCGTAAATGGCCCACACGAGTGAAAGACAACACGCGCACCAACTTCTCGATTTGCTCGATGCCGGCCAACTGGCTGCCGTCATTCACCTGCTTCAGGTGATGGCGGATCCCGTGGCCCGCGCCATTGCCAACGCACCCGTGGAGGACGAACCCATCAGCGCCGACGGGATCAAAGCACTTGATGAGGCGCGAGAGTGGTCGAAACACCACGAGCCCATTTCTCATCAACAGGTATTGGCTGAACTCGGAATCACCCAGGAAGAGATTGACCGCTATAGCGAAAAACGATGAAGCGGATCATCTGGACCGATGCCGCGAAGGCCGATGTCCGCCGTCTCGACAAGTCAACAGTCATGCGTGTCTTTGCCGTCCTGAACCGCTTCGTTAAGACTGGCGAAGGCGATGTGAAGGCGCTTCAGGGAAAAGACGAGTTTCGGCTCCGAATCGATGACTACAGACTGTTCTTCGTAACTCCTGAGAGCGCGATCGAAGTCCGCCGCGTTCTCCACCGCCGCGAGGCATACCGCTGAGCCACCCGCCCCACCCATTCCATCTCGAACGAATGGAGTCAATCCTCCACATCCTCCACCCGCTGTTGCTCGACTTTGCCCATCGGCACGATGTGCCCGTCGCGCATATGGATGATGCGGTCGGCGTACTCGGCGGCCTCGGGATTGTGGGTGATCATCAGCACCGTCTGCCCCAGCTCTTTGTTCGACTGACGCAACATCCTTAGCACGATCTCGGAGTTTGCGGTGTCGAGATTGCCTGTTGGCTCATCGGCCAGCACGATAGCCGGCTTGTTCACCAGCGCGCGCGCCAGGGCCACGCGCTGCTGCTCACCGCCGCTCATCTCCGAGGGGCGATGATGCAGACGCCTGTCGATGCCCAGCAAGCGCGTAATGCGCTTAATGTGCTCGTGATCGGCGGAGGTCGCGTGCCCTGAGATGTCGAGCGCGATGTCGATGTTCCCTTCGGCAGTCAGCGTGGGCAGCAGGTTGAACTTCTGAAATACGAAGCCGATTTTTGTCCTGCGCAGGCGGGTACGCGCTGTATCAGAGAGCTTGCTGAAGTTGACACCGTCGATGATGACGTGGCCGGAATCGGCGTGGGTCAGGCCGCCCAGAATGTAGAACAGGGTCGATTTGCCGCTGCCTGAAGGCCCGACGATGGCGACGAACTCGCCTTTCTCGACCGCCAGCGACACACCCCGCAAGGCAGGTACGTCGATCTTGCCGACGCGATAGGTCTTGCGTACGTCCTCTACCTGGATTATCAGCGACATGCGAATCTTCGATCTTACATGAAGCGCGCACCCTTCCCGGGGATGCTCCTTCGCTACTCCCATCGCTAGCCGTTCTGCGCTACAAACAGAACATGAGCCTCCTTGCGGACAAGAAGAAACACGCTCTCCTGATCTCATGTGCCGGTCCGCTGGCTTCGCTCTCACTACCGCTGCGGCGTCATCCTCTCCGAGCAGTACTGCGCTACTGGAGAGGTCCCCGACGTCATCGGCTGGAAGGGCTTCTGCCGGTCCGTCCTGGTCGAGTGCAAAGTGTCGCGCGCCGACTTTCTGGCCGACGCTGACAAGCCCTTCCGCCGCAATCCTGAGGAAGGTATGGGCTGCGAGCGCTTCTATCTGGCTCCGGCGGGCGTGATTCGACGCGAAGATCTGCCGAAGCACTGGGGTCTGCTGGAGCTTCGCGGCAGGGAAGTACACATTGTCGTGAAGCCGGGACGGATTGACCAGCGCAGCCCAGCCGCGCTGATAAAAGAGATGAACCTGTTACTGGCCAGCTTGCGGCGAGTGGAAGTGCGGATCGAGCCGCAATCCATCACCGACTTCCTGAAGTGGAAGAACCGCATGGCCGAGTACAACGGCGGCACGCTGCCCGAGGGGGTGACTCCGCTGGAGTTGGAGAACAATACGCACCTGGCATAGCAACAGCAGCAGTGCTCCTAAGGTGTTGGCGATGCTAATGAGTAAGTGCAGAAAGTAGAAAAGGTAACACGGAGGGCACCGAGAACTTTCTATTTGAATTGTCCATGTCGGGGCAGCACACAAGTTCATTCTTTATATATTCCCCCTCAAGATCCCCAACACTCCGTGATCCTCGGTGACCTCCGTAGTAAAAGCCTTTGATTTTGGCGCGTGCGATGCTTACAGCCGGCTCCCGCAAGTTTCCCCGATCCGCTGCCGATGAACTGAAAGGCACCTGTGCTCTCTTTCGGAGGCGGAATGCGCATTCTCACCTTGATAACTGGACTTAGCTTTCTGATCCCATCAGCATGGTCGCAGGAGAGATCACTCACCCCGCAAGCCCAGATCGAGGCGCGAATGTGGGATCCGGGCTCCAGCTTCTTTTACATAAACGGAATCGCCTATCGCTACGCTGCCGCCTCGTCTTACGCGGTGGTAGCGGCGGCGACCACCGGCATTGCCGGCAAGTACCTAGGGGTGAAAGTGCACATCTTCAATCGCAGCCGGCAGTCGATTACGGTCAGGCCCGAAGACATCGCCGTTGTGGATGCCGTCGGCAACCGTCGCCTGGAGCCGATTCCCGCCATCGAAATCGCCAACCGCAAGCGTGGTCAGCCGGGCTGGATGAGATTTGCCAGCTCTGCGGTTGCAGGCGCTCCTGAGCCGATGGGCGACCTGGTCAATCCGCAGTGGAACGAGCTGATACGGGCCCTGCAACCGGAGGTGACGTCGAGCGCCCGCGCCGACTCCACCACCGCCGTTTACTCCAGTCAGCGGGGCCCAGGTGGATGGCCCGGACTGCGACACCGCATGCCAATTGCGCAATCGTGAAGTGAACTCCACGCTCTCGTCAGGATGGCAACAGAACCTGGCGGACTCCATTCAGCACACCGCGTTTCTCGCCAACACCATTCCACCGCAATGCGACATCGAAGGCGTGTTGTACTTTCCCATGCCGCGGCTGGCCGCGACCGACCCCAGCGCCCGCCGCCGCAGTAAGAGCTACGCCGTAACCATCACCGTGCCGGTCGGGAACGAGCGCTTTCATCTGGATTTTCCAGTGGAGTGAGGTTTATAGCAGTTTCACATCTGGTGTATAGACGATGGGTGGAGCACGCCCTTCAGGCGTGCATCACCGTTGTCGGTTCCGGGATCGCGCTTTAGCGCCTGAGGTAATGTTTCCATCTCAGCGGCTAAAGCCGCCTCATTTCCGACTCTCAACTGCACCGCTGAAGCGGTGCTCCACCCGATACACCAAGAGTGAAAATGCTCTATCCGCTCCGACGCAAGAAGCGCTCTGATACGAGGAATGGGAGCGTTCTTCTCAGCGGGTAGTGCTCTGTCGTTCTGCGCCGGTGATACGATGTCGCTCAGCCTGTCAAACGTAGATGTCTGACCAACATCCACCATTGCGCACCCTCACCGTGGCCGTTACCGGCGCGAGCGGTTCCATCTTTCCTCGCGTTCTGCTCGACCTGCTGGAACGCGATGAGCGCGTCGGCATCATCAATCTGATTGTGTCCGATGGCGGGCTGCGGGTGATGGCCGAGGAGCTGGAAATCTCCGGCCGCAACGAGCTTCTACAGAAGCTGCTCGGCCGTGCACCACAGAAGATCCGGCAGCAGAACAACGACGACATCGGCGCCAATGTCGCCAGCGGATCGTATCCCACGGGCGCGATGATCGTATTGCCGTGCAGCATGGGGACGCTGGCGCGCATTGCGAATGGGATGGCGATTCAGTTGATCGAGCGGGCGGCTGACGTCTGTCTCAAGGAGCGGCGTCCATTGGTGCTGTGCGTGCGCGAAACACCCTTCAACCGCATTCACCTGCGCAACATGACCCTCGCCGCTGAAGCGGGCGCCACGATCTTTCCTGTAATTCCCGCGTTTTACTTTCGCCCCGCCTCAACCGAAGAGATTGCGACCGAGTTCGTCAATCGCGTGCTGGCGCACGTTGGGCTGCCGCAAGCTGATGCCTATCGATGGAAAGCCGAGTAGCTCACCGCAACGAATCTCATCTTACTTAGCCCTCGTGCAGGAACCCGAAAAGCTTTGGCAGCATTCTTAGCCGGCGATGCGGCTTTGAATTCGGGCTGATTCACTCTGTGCGCCGGTTTTCCGGATGCCCGGGGCCGCATCGTCGTGGGCGACCTTCTCCAGCGGAGTAGGAGGATTGTGCCGCAGCAAAAACTCGCAGACAATGTGATTAAAGTCAGCCGGGACCTCTTCGTAGGGCATGTGGCCGATTCCGTCCATGATGATCAGAGCGCTGTTTGCCAATCGCGCTTGAAGCTCGCAAGCCGAGGAAGGATACACAGCCACGTCTTTGGATCCCCACAGAAGAAGTACGGGCAGCTCGTTCAGTAACGGCAGCGTCTCTTCGACCTGCCGCAAGCCGCTGTGCCAGAGGCGCATGATGTGCGCAAGGTGATGGAAGCTGCGTGGCACAAGCAGCCCGGCAGCGTAACCCGCAGCACTGCCTTCGGCGATGCGCTCCGGGTCGCCATAGAGCTGGCGGTAGTACATCCTGAGAATGGACGGAAGCCGCGGCGCCACGTGAATCACGTACCACTGGCCCAGCTTCGTCGAAAACCATCGCGCCCGCCTCTGACCGAAGCCCGACCAGGGATTGATGGGCGCCGACAGGATCATGCGCGGCAGCCGATGCAGCAAGCCACGCTTCGCCAGCAGGCCCGCCAGGACGATAGCCACGCCGCCCCCACGCGAATTTCCCAGGAGGTTGAACTGGTCAACCCCCAGATGGTCCATGAGCGAAATCAGGCCATCAGCGTCGCTTTCCAGCGATCCAGTAAGAGAATCGGAGCGTTGCGAGAAACCGCATCCCGGAAGATCGGGCGCATAAACGGTGAAGTTCTGGGCCAGTTCCCGAATATTGAACCGCCAGGACCACGAGTAGGCCAGCAGGCCATGAACCAGCAGCAGCGGTGCGCCTGAGCCCGCACGCAGGTAACGCCAGGTCAGTCCGTTGATCGTGATCTGATGCTCCTCAGCGCCGGGGATGCGGGCGGCATCGGAAACGGGAATTATTTCTCCGGGAGTTTGGTCGCCGGCGTCGAAAGCAGATGATCGGGGGGAGTCCATGTATTGCTTGCAGTATAGCGCTGAATGAGCTGCAGGCGAGCGGCTGTCGCGTGCTAGCTTGCGGACTCCCCCTCAACCCCGTCATCTTCCCACTCGTGGCCGCACGCCTCGCACCGCCAGTGGAATTTCTGAGGCGAGCCAGGTCCCGCAGACGAGGGTGCCGCGACTAGTTCCTCGAACACAATTTCTTCGGATTGGCAATGAGGACATCGTGCTACGAACAGCGTCTCCTCCTCTACATCTTGCTCGGTTTCAGGGGCAACGAGCGTGAGGGCCCGGAATGCACGCAGCTGGTCGACAGCTCGCACGCGTAACTCAACTCCGTTGTCAAAGCTCGAGTGGAAGGCGTCTACGTCCTCAACATTTTCGGGCCCCAGGTAAGCGGGGATACCTGCCTCGTATAAAACCTGCATTACTCGGCGAGCTTCATCTACATCCCAAACTTGTCTTGCAACTACCAGGTCTAACTCAGCGGGATCAAGGTCGCCTCTTGGTTCCTCGCCTCCAGTCTCAGAATTGGGCAGTGGTGCCTCCCTCAACTCGATTTTCATGCCCCTCGTTAGGATCTGCTCTCGCAGCGCTTGCTTCCCGATGTCGGTGAGGTCGCAGGCTTGTTCGGCCAGGGAACAAAGCTCCTCCTCGGTCATCTCGGCGTACGCCTCTTCCAGGCGTTGCCACTCCTTCTGCACATCGATGTCGTCCATAATTAGCTTGGCATGATAGAGCAGTGAAGTGCCATAGTGAACAGAAATGTTAAGGCGGATTTCACCTGCCCTGGATACCGTCAAATCAGCATCTGACGATGTGGGAGATCGGGTCAACGGCTGTTATCAGCGCATCCGCCCTTCGCTGGAGTCGCGATGAAGCTGGCGCACGCGCAGGGAGCAACCTAGGACGAAATCCGAAGCGCAGCGGAAGCTTGTTCGCAAGCCACCTTTGCTGATATGGTTTCGGGATTTCGGCCTGCTGTTTCGCTTACGACGCGAATCGTGGGAATGGATTTTCTCTCTGCGAAAATGTTCGCGCAGGAGAAATTTTTTGCTTCTGTGCCCGTGCGGTACAATCTGCGGGGTTTCTGACCCACGTACTTCCTATGGGAACGATCGAACATCCGGAAATGCATCATGCTGACGCTAGCGACGATATGAGGCTGGTTGCCCGTATCCGCGCCGGCGAGCAAGGTGCGATGTCGGAGCTTTATGATCGCTATTCCAGCGTGGTGTATGGTGTGGCCCTTCGGGTGTTGCAGGATGCGGCAGCGGCGGAGGACGTGCTCCAGGACATTTTCCTGCAACTGTGGCGCAAGCCCGACGCTTTTGACAGCAGTAGGGGCAGCCTGGTGGCATGGCTGGCGGTGATCGCCCGCCACCGCGCGATTGATCGCCTTCGGCAGCGGCGTCCGGAGACCGACATCGAAGAAGTTGTGATCGCCAGCAGCACGGATTTGCGGGATGAAACCGAGCGTTCGCTGGTCATCGAGAAAGTGCGCGCAGCTCTCGGAGAGATGAATGAGGATCAGCGCAAGGCCCTGGAGATGGCCTATTTTCAGGGCCTGACACACGCGGAGATCGCCGAGAAAACCGGCGAACCGTTGGGCACGATCAAGACCCGGATTCGCAGCGGCCTACGGGTATTACGGGCAAGGTTTGCGTGAGCGATTTGAAAGGGCACGGCGGCACGGCCTGCGGAAAACTCTCCATAGGGCCTGGTTTGAAAGGGCACGCGCCGGGAGGGATTTAAAAGGGCACGGCTTCAGCCGTGCTGGTGGGGACAATTAAAGTCCAGGGCTTTAGCCCCTGCGCGGGGACCCAGTTCCGGGAAGTACATGAGAACGCACGAACAATTCGCGGATGAGCTGGCGCTCTACGCACTCAACGAGCTGCACGGCAGCGAGCTGCAGGAGCTGGAGCAGCATCTGGACACGTGCGCCTCGTGCCGCCGCGAGTTGCAGTCGCTGCGCAGCGATCTCGCTCTGCTGGGATTGTCGGCGATTGGGCCGAGGCCGCCCTCGCGCAGCAAAGACCGGCTGATGCGCGCTATCGCCCCCGAGCCGCGCGGAGTCTCAGCGTCTGCGACCTCGCCAGCGACTTCTTCGCGGCGCATCTTCTGGCTTGCCTGGATTCCGGCGGTTATCGCGCTAGCCGTCATCGTGTTTGCCATCAGCCTGCGGCAGAGCAATCAGAGCCTGCACGACCAGCTTGCCGAGTTACGCAACCGTTATAACGATCAGAAGGTCCAACTGGCGCAGGCGCAGGAGAACATGAAGCTGCTGCTGGCGCCCGACGCGATTCATGTCTCCCTGACTCCGCAGAATGCGAGCCGGCATCCCAGCGCTACCGCCATCTTCAGCCCGTCGCAGCAACGCATGACATTAATGGCGACCAACCTTCCCCAGGTACCACCGGGCAAAGCCTACGAGTTGTGGGTGATTCCGCCGCAGGGCGCTCCCGTGAACGCGGGCGTTTTCAAGCCGGATGAGCACGGCAATGCCATGATGCTCGACCATCCCATGCCCATCGGCGTCCAGCCCAAGACCTTCGCCTTAACGGTGGAAGACGAAGCTGGCTCCGATAAACCCACCTCGCCGATTGTGATCGTGGGCAGCATGGGAGAAGGGCAGTAATCCCTGTGGCCCAGTCTGCCCGTGACGCCAAGCACAGGCGTCCGGTTGGCATTACGGCCCTGAGTTTGTTTTTTGTCTTTGGGGCCTTGATGAGCGGTCTCACTTTCCTAATGCTGCTCTTCCCAGGAAGCGTGTTGGAGCCCCTATGGCGACTGAATCCGCGGGCCCATGAAGGTTTCGCGGCGATGGGACCATGGGCGGTGCTGCTGATGTTGGTCGTCTGCTTAGCTTGCGCCGTGGCGGCCGTTGGTGTTTGGCGCTGTACTCGCTGGGGCTTCTGGACAGCGTTGGCCATTCTCAGCATGAACTTGGCGGGCGACACAACCAACGCGCTAATCACCGGCGACAAGCGCACCCTGATCGGGCTGCCAATTGGGGGCTTCATTATCTGGTACCTGCTGCGACAGCGGCGCCTGTTCGACACTTAGACGGTGGCCCGGGTCCGCACTTCTTGGCGAACCTGGGACCCGCTATCACTACCCGCTATTACCGTTGCAGCTCGGCAAACAGGTCTTCCAAGCGGTCGTAGCTGATGCCTGCGCCGTTCGCCATTCCGGACGCGATCACCATGTCGCGTACCTGCAACGACGGATAGCGCACTGTCGCCGTGAGGCGAGTGGTCGGTACATAGACTTGGCCGGCACTCTCCGACGGCGTACCATCCCCATGGAGGTCAGCCATGTCCCGACACACCATTGCCTCTTGCGCTTGTTTAGCAGTGTTCCTGGTATGCGCAATTGTGTCTCAGGCAGATGGACAAAAGTACCGCCAGCCATTGGGCGTCTACGCCCACGTCGATGTCGATGTTGCGCTAAAACGTAAGTTTGGTAATACCAATCCGGGGCCAGAGGCAGAGCATGCGTACCTCCAACGGCTTTATGCAAGGCTTTTGGACGACAAGGCTGTCTCGGGGATCACGTTGGGAGTGCACTGGGACAGGATCGAGATCTCCGACCCCGCCTGTGTTCTTAATCACTCCTGCCCACCTGCCACCGAAGATGGTAACGATTGGAGTTGGCTGGACGACGTCTTCGCGGCAGTTAAAGCTAATGCTAATCCGGACCTCAAGTCCGTGCAGCTGATCATCACTCCCGGCGTTGATTCCCCGCTGATCCTTAGTCCGGTCGTTGGCTCCCCTCAATGGCTGTACTCGCATCTGCTCCCCTCCTGCGACCCACTTTTTACCCCCGGAACAGCCTCTCAACCCATTCGCAATTGCGGAATGGTGACCTTTTTCGGATTCCCGGAAGAAGATACACACGCCGACGGCCACGTGTTGCCGCTGCCCTGGAACGGTATCTATCAACAATACTGGGAACAATTCCTGACCAGTCTCAAAAAGAGATACATCCACAATTCCGCATTCGTCTCCATCGCCATCGCGGGTCCGACTTGTGCGTCAACCGAGATGATCCTCCCCACCAGCGGCAACCATTCGACCCAAGCATCAGGTTTGCCGGCAGACAAGGCGTGGAGCACGCTTATTGCAAACTCCTTTCCGCCGCCCAGCAAGTACCAGAACTCGGATGAGGTGTTCATTGACCAGTGGACGAAAAAAACGATTGATATGTACGAGAGTATCTTCTCCGGCGTGACCCTGGTTCTGAGCCCTGACGCGGGCAGCGACCTGCCCGAGTTGGGCGACAAGGTAACAAGTTCAAATTCCTCGGGATGGCTGTTCCCCAAGGACTGCTCGGACACTCTGTATCCCATTTCCTGCCAAGCGAAGACGGAGATTCTGTCGTACTTTCTCACCGCAGGTGATCGCAATGCAAAGGCCACGCAGGTCGGTGGTATGAGGGCCTCGAGTGCCACTTGCACGGGCGACATTGGGCTTCCCGGCGTGAAGCTGCTCACATCGCTTTCGCCTCCGCTTCTTGGCGGGGCCCAATTCGATCATGCCGTCTCGGGCACAAAGAAACAGAGATACGAAGTAGGATGTCCACCTCCTCCCAGCTCCAAATGCACGGTGAAATCAAAACCGGCGCCCAATTGCAAGGTGAACAAGGAGGAGGCCGCATATTACGTGCTGGCCAACTTTTTCTACGGGACGCCGTTCGCCAAATATTACGGTGCAGAGCCGGGCACGGCGCCCATGCAATGGGTGGAAGTCGACTACGTGGACATTCGATATGCGCAGAACCATCCCCACCCGACTCTGCCAAGTACGATCCCCTGCAACCCGTCGCTGCAGGATCTGTTAAACAGGGCAAGCTATGACCTCTTCACGATGGCGCACCAGCCGCCGCCCGTGCAGAAGCCCAACTGCAACTGACCGTAGGAGTGCGCGCCGAGGTGTGTCCGTGCAGTGAAATTAGTTGCCGATAGTCGCCGAGATTTCCGGTAACGCCTCATTGGAAGGGTATTGGCCGGAGAGCGGAGATATGCTCGGCCAACCGGAAGTTAGGGAAGCTACTTCCTTTGGTCATTTGATGGAAAATTGCCATCTCGCACGTTATGTTCCTTTGCCGGAGCGCAATTGAGGCCGTTGAGTCAACAATCCAGCGCAGAAGTAAATCCTATGCACATCTCCTGTTTCATACCACGAAAGAAGTCTCATCATTTTGCCCTCGCGGCGCTGCTTTTCTGCACCCTGTATGGAGCCGCCGAAACCGTCAATTACAACCCAGTTTCGCGTGATGTGGTCGGGGCCCGATTGCAGAAATACGCTGGAAAAGATAACGAGCGTGAAGCAACACTCAAGCAGATGTTTGCCGCGGCCGGATGCGATGACCAGCACCTGTCGGAGCAGCCAGTGAAGGGATCGAAGCTGTCGAATGTCATCTGCGTGCTGCCGGGATCGTCTGACAAAGTGATCATCGTCGGGGCGCATTTTGACCATGTCCCGGAAGGACAGGGAGTGGTGGATAACTGGAGCGGCGCCTCCCTGCTGCCATCCCTCTATCAGGCGCTGAAAGGCGAGGCGCGCAAGCACACGTTTATCTTCATCGGGTTCACCGACGAGGAAAAGGGAGAGGTTGGGTCTCATTTCTATGTTCAGCACATGACAAATGAGCAAGTCGCCGCGACTGAAGCCATGGTGAACATGGACACTCTCGGTCTCTCGCCTACTAAAATTTGGATCAGTCATTCCGACAAGCAATTGATTCAAATGCTCGCGCAGGTCGCCAAGGCCACAAACCTGCCTCTAAGCGGAATGAATGTGGACAATGTCGGTACCTCAGACTCTGAGCAGTTTGCCAAGCGCAAGATTCCTCGCATCACCGTGCATTCCTTGACCCAAGAAACCTGGGATGCTCATATCCTTCACACGAAGAAGGATGAGATCTCGAAGATAAATCTCGACGATTACTATCAGACTTACCGCTTGGTAGCAGCGTACCTCGCGTTTCTGGATGAGAAGCAAACGCGAGTTCCTGAGTCGCCGGCTAAGCCCTAGGATCGGCAAAATCTGCGTCTAAAGTCCCTCGCCCTATTGCACAGTGAGCAAGATCGTGTTGCTGGTGATGACGGTGTTGGTGCTGGTGTTGGTGAGGGTTGCGGTGATGGTCGTAGTTCCTGCTTGTACGCTCGTTGCCAGCCCATTGCCGGTGCTCAGACCCGAGCTGATCGTAGCCACTTGCGTGTTCGAGGACGTCCAGGTGACCGCCTGGGTAAGGTCATTGGTACTCGTGTTATTGCCGTAGGCGTAGAACTGCAAGGTTGCCGGCGCTCCAGAGATGGTTGCCGTCGATTGCTGATTGGTACTCCCCTGGGTCGTCGTAATGTTTATGGTCGTTATGTTCATGGGAGTGACGGTGATACTGGCCGTCGACGTGATTCCCTGGTCCGTAACCGTGACGGTAGCCGTGCCGGTGCCCACTCCTGTAACCAGCCCACCGGGCGAGGTAACGGTAGCTACTTGGGTGCTCGAACTTGACCACCCGACCGAAGTTCCCTGGACCGTGTTGTTGGTTCCATTGGAGTACCTGGCGTTGGCGATCAGCTGGACCGTATTGCCGATGGAGATCGTAGCCGAAGGAGGATTGATGTACATGGAACTGATCGAAGGGTTGACAAAAAAGCCGCCGCAGGCCCCCATGGCGACGCAGAAGAGAATGGGAAGGACGGCTTTCAGGGTTGAACGAAGCTTGGCTGTTAGCGGCCGTGTTGTCTGGCAAGAACTCATCACCACTCCCGAGGTTAAACCCACTTTGAGAACCAAGGTTTTGAGCTAAGCTCAATTATACGGGGATTCCCTTGTGTGCACCGATGCGTCCAATTGCCGCGCGCAATCTTAATTGGTCACAACTTTGAAGCTGCGAACCGGACTCTTGGCGCGAGCGACCTCTTGGCCATGAGAGAATCGAATAGAAGTGCAGACCCCTGGCGGACTGAACCCCGCTCGGGCTGAGAATCTGTGCGTGCTGGTGCTGAACACTGCGCCCAGAACTTCACCAACATGTTTGAGAATTTAACCGACAAACTGCAGCGCGCATTCAAAAACCTGCGCGGACAAGGCACCCTCACCGAAGAGAACATCGGCGAAGCGCTGAAAGAAATCCGCATGGCGCTGCTGGAAGCCGACGTCAACTTCAAGGTTGCCAAGGAACTCGTCGACCACATTCGCGAGAAGGCGGTCGGTCAGGAAGTGATGACCGCGCTTGCGCCCGCCGAGCAGGTGGTGAAGATCGTTCGCGACGAACTGATCAACATCCTCGGCAAAGACACGGCCAAGATGAAGTTTGCCTCGCAGCCGCCGACCGTCGTGCTTATGGCCGGCCTGCAAGGTTCCGGCAAGACCACGACCTCGGGCAAGCTGGCGCACTGGCTGAAGCAAGGCGGGCACCGGCCGATGCTGGTCTCGGTCGACGTCTATCGTCCCGCCGCGCGCGAGCAGTTGAGGGTGGTTGCCGAAGCCATCAAGGCCCACCTGTACCAGGGCGAGGTTACCGAGGCGAACACCGCGACCGTCGAGCGCCTGGTGAAGGAAGCGCGCCGCGAGGCCATCAACTCTGCCTGCGACGTGCTCATTGTCGATACCGCCGGCCGACTGCACATCGACGAACAGCTCATGGACGAGATGCAGTCGCTGAAAAAGCTGCTCAACCCGCAGGAGATCCTGTTCGTCGCCGACTCCATGACCGGACAGGATGCGGTGCGCTCGGCCGATGAGTTCCACAAGAAGCTGACGCTCACCGGCGTGATTCTCACCAAGATGGACGGAGACGCGCGCGGCGGCGCGGCGCTTTCGATTCGCAATGTCACCGGCCAGCCGATCAAGTTCATCGGCGTGGGCGAAAAGTACGATGCGCTGGAACCGTTCCATCCTGACCGTATCGTCGGGCGCATTCTCGGCATGGGCGACATCCTGTCGCTGATCGAGAAGGCCGAGTCGAAGCTCGACAAGAAGAAGTCGGAAGAGTTTGCCAAGAAGGCGCTCAGCCATGAAGGCTTCTCGCTGGAAGACTTCCGCGATCAACTGCGGCAGGTGAAAAAGCTAGGGTCGATTTCGAGCATCATGGGCATGCTGCCGAAGATTGGGCCGTTCGCCAACATGCAGCAGGCGGCGGACAAAGTCGACGAGAAACAGCTCAACCGCGTGGAGGCGATCATCAACTCCATGACCTCGTATGAGCGCGAGCACCACGAGGTCATCAACGGCAGCCGCCGCAAGCGCATCGCGCGCGGCTCCGGCACCAGCGTGCAGGAAGTCAATCACCTGCTGCGCCAGTACGCCCAGATGCGGAAGATGTTCAAGACCATGGGCAAGCCCAGCTTCGCGAGACGTATGGCGGGGATGAAGATGCCGGGGATGTAGGAAGACAGTTGTCCGTGGTCGGTTGTCAGTTGTCGGATAAGAACACCACTTTGGGTTGTCATTCCGAGCGCAGCGAGGAACCTGCTTTCGTTACACCGCGGAGCAAAACTAGCAAGAGAGAAGAGAGCGGCCTGGACAGCCGGCGAGAGGATTGGTTGTCCTACTTAGAGCATGGTCGCGCGCCTCCGAGGACTTCATGGCGAATGTGGAGAAATTGCCGGCCCAGGAGCGCGAGATTCCGTGGAGAACTGGTGAGGGCCTAGCCGGGACGAAGTTGCCAGGGACGTAACCGCGCACCCTCCCTGATATACAAGACGTGGGCGAACTCTTGTAAGCTGGAACCGTAGTGGAATCTCCTCACCGGTACGTCGGCAACGTCGTTTTCGTCGTGCTCATCGTTCTGGCTGCTATCGCCGGCGCGGCCGGTGGCCTCCTACTCGTCTACTCCATCGATCTCCCACAGGTCACGGCGCTTGAAGAGTATCGGCCCGCCACCATCACGCAACTGTACGACGACCACGACCGCGTGATTGGCCAATTCGCACTGCAACGGCGCGTCATCGACAAGTATGAGGACTTTCCCAAGGTGCTGCGCGACGCCATCATCTCCACCGAGGACAAAGACTTCGAGCGGCACTGGGGCGTCGATCCCTGGCGCGTGGCCGGGGCCGCTTGGCGCGACCTTGTGTCCGACAGCCGGGCGCAGGGTGCATCCACGCTGACCATGCAGTTGGCGCGCAACCTGTTTCTCTCGCCCGACCGCAACTTCCGGCGCAAGATTCAGGAGGTGATGCTGTCGATCCAGATTGAGCGCCGCTTCACCAAACCGCAGATTTTCACTCTCTATGCCAATCAGATCTATCTCGGTCACGGCGTGTATGGATTCGAAGCGGGCGCCAACTACTACTTCAGCAAGAAGGCCAAAGATCTGACGCTGGAAGAAGCCGCCGTGCTGGCCGGCTTGCCGAAGGCCCCGAATGCCTATTCTCCGATTAACAATCCCGAACGCTCACTTCGCCGCCGCAACCTGGTAATCAACAACATGCTTGAGGACGGCAAGATCACGCGGGAGGAAGCCGAGCGCGCCAAGAACGCTCCACTCGCCCTGCACATTCAGAGTGAACCCAACGATTTTGCTCCTTACTTCGTGGAGGAGATTCGGCAATATCTGGAGAAGAAGTACGGCACGGACGAGGTACATGAGGGAGGGCTGCGCGTCTATACGTCGTTGAATCTCGAAATGCAACAAGCGGCCCAAGAAGCCGTACTTGATGGATTGGCGGCCTACGAGCGCCGGCACGGATGGAAGGGCAATCTGCTGAATGTGGTCGCCAATGGAGAGTCGCTGGAAAGCTATCGGCATGTCGACTGGGACAATGCGATTCAGCCCGGAAGCTATCTCCATGCGCTGGTTACGCAAGTTGAGCCACAATACGCCATAGTGAAGTTCGGCGGATACCAGGCACAGCTTGGCCCGGCGGAGATCAAGTGGACGCGTTACGCTTCTCCCAAAGATTTCCTGGCGCGTGGCGATATCGTGTACGTCAAGGTGGAGGACTTGAACGGCGCGCAGAGCCGCGTATCGCTGGAGCAGGAGTCTGGTGTGCAAGGCGCGCTGCTGGCGCTCGATAACGCAACCGGCGACATCAAAGCGATGGTTGGCGGGCGCGATTTCGAGGAATCCAAGTTTAACCGCGCCACGCAGGCTTTGCGCCAGGTTGGCTCGTCCTTCAAGCCATACATTTATACCGCGGCTATCGACGAGGGCATGACGCCGGATGATACCGTGCTGGACGCTCCCGTCAGCTTTCCCACGCCTTCCGGTTCCTACACGCCGCGCAACTACGATGGCAAGTTCGAGGGCGTCATAACCTTTCGCCACGCGCTGGCGGAGTCGCGCAACATTCCTGCGCTGAAAGTGACAGAGCGTGTCGGCGGCATAAAGACGGTCATCGACTACGCTCGCAAGTTCGGCATTACCTCGCCGATGCCGGCCTATTTGCCGATTGCCTTGGGTGCAGCGGACATCACCCTGTTCGAGCAGACGGCGGCCTTCACCACGTTCCCCGACGATGGCGTGCGGGTTGTGCCGCGCTATATCCGCAAGGTCACTGATTACGACGGTCGCGTGCTGGAAGAGAACTATCCCGACGTGAAAGACGTCGTCAGCCCGCGCACGGCGCGCATCATGGTCAGCATGTTGCGCGAGGTGATTCAACACGGTACCGGCTACGCTGCCAGCAAGCTGAACCATCCGCTGGGAGGAAAGACCGGCACCACCAACGACTTCACAGATGCTTGGTTTGTCGGCTTCTCGCCCTCGATTACCTGTGGTGTCTGGGTCGGCTTTGATGAGAAGAAGACTTTGGGCGATAAGGAAACCGGCGCGAGGGCTGCGTTGCCCATCTGGATCGACTTCATGCGCATCGCATTGCAGGGCCGCGAGTCCGAGGACTTCGCTGCGCCTCCGCCAGGGGCGCCCAGCGCGCTCGCACAAAAGGTGGATACCGCCGAGCATGAGCCAACCGATGCGGAGTCGCACTAATGCGACGGGTTCTCGGTCTCATTTTGCGGGTGATGGTACTGGTGGTTGTCTTTTTGGTCTCCGCGCTGGTTGCCATGCGGTTCGCGATCCATGGCAGGCAGGTTGCGGTGCCGAAGGTAGTAGGCATGAGCCCAGCCCAGGCGCAGAAAACTCTGGAAGACCGCGGGCTGCTGCTGGACGATTCGGACCGTTTCTACAGTGCTGATGTGCCGGAAGGCCGCGTCATGTCGCAGGTGCCGCCGGCGGGCGAACAGGTGCGTAGCGGGTGGCGAGTGCGCGTAGCCGAGAGCATGGGGCCGCAGCGGGTTGTTATACCCGATCTGGTTGGAGGCAGTGAACGCGCCGCAGAGATCAACATCCGCCGTCGTGGCCTTGAGATAGGGGCAGTGGCCTTAGCAGACATTCCCGGCGCTCCTGCCGATGAGATCGCAGCCCAGAGTCCACCTGCAAATGCGACCAACATATCTTCACCCAAGGTGAGCCTGCTGGTGGCTTCCCCGCAAGACAAGAAATCGTTCGTCATGCCCGACCTGCGTGGCCGCAACGAGGATGAGGTGGTTAACACAATCGTGGCGGCGGGTCTGCGCGTGGGACAGATCACTACGCAGGAGGCCGATTCCGGCAACTCGGCTGACTCTTCGACTTACGGCACTCGGCGGGTAACGAAGACCGTGCCTGCGGCCGGGCAGCGTATTTATGAGGGCCAGAGCGTCAACCTCGAAGTCACGCAATAACTCTGCGGCGATCGCTGCGCGGTTACTCTCTGTCGTCGGCGAGAAGGTCCTGCAGTTTCGGCTTGTATTTTTCCTTGGATGGTTTGCGCTTCGTATTGTCAGGTTCGGCGCGTGTGGGTGGAGGTGTGCCGACAACCTTGCGCGCCGCGGCTTTGACGGCGGTCGCCGCGCGAAAGGGCTTCGGCTTGCGCTTCTTCGGTGCCATCAGGCTCCGGTGCTCGGGGCTGTGGCATCCAGATACTTGATCAGCAGCACCTCGTTGCCGATTTCGCTGTAGATCAGCTCGTCGACCGTGCCGGCGGCCATCAGCATCCCAAACCCTCCCGGCCGCATACCGGCGGCTTCACGCTCAGCAATGTGCGCCGCAGGATCCTCGGGATTGGCAATGGCAGCGTGCGTCAGTGATTCGCGGCGAAAGCCTGCCCCAGGATCGCGGACGTAGAACACCATGCTGCGGGCCGTGCGCACGGCCGTGACCTCAACCACTTGCTCGGGATTGAAGGCCGCGCCGTGTTCCATCGCATTGAGCAGAATCTCCCGGAACGCCTGCATCATCTCGGCTCGCGTGTCTTCGGGAAGTTGCGCACTTAATTCCTTGGCGAAGTTGACGAGCCGCTCGGCCGTCAGCAACCGGCAATTCACCCGGACAGTGACCCATCCGGGCCTGGCCGACAATACCTGAATGTCATCACGCCACTCGCTATCGGAGGCCGCCGAGCAGGCCAGGTGGGCGATCTCTTCCGCGTCAAACGGGGGAGTAAAGCAGGAAAAAACTCTCGCGCGGAGAGCAGCGATCAGCCCATCCGGCGTACTGTGAGGAGCCAGAACTATACTCTTTACGCCCGGCCGGATCGCCCGCATCTCGGCCAGCAGAGCCAGGTCCTCTTCGACCATGCTCTCGGGATTGGTGACCACAACGCCGAAAGACTTCATCCGCAGCTTGCTCAAAGCATCGGCGTGACCGGCAGCGTACTCCATCGGGAAATTCCAGCCGGCGAGCGCATCGCCAATGGCCTCGCTGACTGGATCATTGCTTTCTATCACCAGAACGCGGCTCATCGGCTTGCTCCTAGTAGGTCAGGATCATTGTGGGTTGCTGCAGCGCGCAAACTGTCGTGCAATTCGGGTCCTGCTGCGGCACAGGCATATTGCTCACCACGGAATCGTTCACTGTCTGGATGATGCTGACGTTCCCACTGTTCTTGTTCGCCGTGTAGACCTTGGTTGAGGTCGGCTCAGACGTGATCCAGATCGGGGTTTGGCCTACGGGGACGGTCTTCAACGCGCCAAAACTGGTAGCGCTAACGACGGTGACATCGTTGGAGATCGAATTCGCCGTATAGAACTTTGTGCCATCCGGGAGAGCGGTAACACCAACCGGGCCGCTGCCTACGTTCACCGTAGCAAGCGTGGCCAGCACCGGGTTGTTGTTGACGTTGAGGTTGGAGAGATCGAACACTGTGACCGAATTGCTGCCGGTGTTGGTGACATACAGCCGTATAAGGTGGGTGTCTATGTAGGCGAAGGTAGGCGCAACACCAAGCGGGATATTGGTGACAACCGTATCGTCCACCGAGGCGATGATGCTCAAGCTACCGGGATTGGTGCCGTCGCCTTTATTCACGACGAAGACGTAGCCGCTATCCGGGCTGGGGACGAGGTAAACCGGATTGAGGCCCAATCCCATGGCCTGCGTAATGGTCGACGTGATGCGCCCGGCTCCCGGATCAAACACCGAAATGGAATTGTCTCCCTGGTTGGCAACGTACACCTTGGTTCCGTTGGTAAGCTGCGTGAACGCAACCGGATTCGATCCCACGCAAGTCGTGTCAATAACAGCCAGAACACTGGTATTGATGGTGCTGACCGAGCCGGTATTCGGGCAATTCGTATTGGGCGATGAGTTCAGGACGTAGATGAAACCTGGACTGTTGGTGGTAACGCCAATCGGCCTCGAGCCGATCGGCAGGTTGATTGTCGTGACTGGCGAGAAGTTGGTGATCGTGGTGAACTCACTAACAGAATCCGCAAGGCTATTCGCGGTGAACAGCGCTCCTGTGTTGCCTGCGAGAAAAGACTCGCTAACCGCGCCTGCCCCAGCCGGTTGCGTTTGCAGATTGGTGTCACCGGATACGTCGACCTGCAGCGTGCTGCTATTTCCGGCGGGATTGTTGTTCACCACAAATGCATAGTGAGTGGTCTGTGGCTGACCGCCCTGTCCAACGATGGGGTTGGCCACAGGTCGATACTGATCACCGCAGCCGAGTCCTAACCCCAACAGACACAGAACAGGAAAAAGATATCGCAGTTTACGCAAGGATCATTCCGTTCTTCCCAGGCCGTGCCCGGGCGCATTTCGCAGGAAACCACCATTGTAATTGCGGCCTCGCCGATTGTCCTCGACGGGCAAACCCGGCGGCGACCCTTTTGTTGTTACAGACGTAAGAAAGCCCTGCCGTCTGGCAGGGCTTTCCGGCAAAACTGACGTCAAAAGCTTAAACGCTGAACGACGAACCGCAACCGCAGGTGCTCTTTACATTCGGATTTTCGAACTTGAAGCCGGCACCTTCCAGCGTCTCGACATAATCCACCACTGCGCCCTTCAGGTACATGAGCGAGGTCGCGTCAACGAAAACCTTAAGACCGTCGAAATCGAAGGTCTTGTCCATCATGCCGGCGCCGTTTTCAAACGACATCGAATAGGAGAAACCGGAGCATCCGCCTCCGACCACTCCCACCCGCAATCCGGCCGGAACGGGATTCTGTTGGGCCATGATCTCCTTCACTTTGCCAATCGCGGTGGCCGTGAAGTCGACAGGTTTGGTGTCTACGGTTGGGGTTGTCGGAACAGTCGGTGTGGTCGTGGTAGTTGCCATCTCACTCTCCTAAGAATATTGGCCGATTATAACAAATCGCTGCGGGCAGGAGTCCACATAAACCGGAACCCAACCCTCACTTGTTTCGATGTGGCGAGCGGCCGATTGGTCGCATGGCTAGGGCTCGTCCTGATCGCTGGAAGTGCAATGTTCCTGCGGTGTCACCCTGCTCTTGACAATTTAGGCTTGACGATTGCCCCCACGGGATATAATTGGTTGCCGTGAGGCCCCACGCGGGCGGTAAGCTTGTGTCCTCCTGCGGGGAGCGGTTCGCTTTGAGCCGAGGTGGCAAATGTCTCTGATGACTCTGTTCATCATTTGGGCCGTGATAACGACCGTGCTGATCATTCTGCTCATCTACCGCAGCACCCTGAGCATGCACGAAGACGACCAGTTGTTCCTCGATGAAGCCAGTTCCAGCATGCGGATCGAGCAGGAGCAGCTCCAGGCTCGGATGCAGAAGCTTGCTCTACCTGTAAAGGTCTGCTGGGCCGCCTCCGTCGTGCTTATTTTGGTAATCGCCGGAATGGCGATCTGGCAGCGGGTCAATCAGCCCTTCTAAGATCGTGTCGCGGTAGGTAGATGCGCCCAGAGCCGGTTCAGTGGCGAAGCCTTGGGCTTTTGCCTCAGACGGTTCGGAACGAAAACAACCCCATTACGCCCCGAATGGTAGGAGAAAGTCATGAGCCAACAGGAAGAACGCAAATGCGCCCACGAGCCCTGCGAATGCAACGTAGCTCCCGGCGAAAAATATTGTGGCGACTTCTGTAAAGATGCAGGTAGCGAAGAGGTGGAGATCGCCTGCGAGTGCGGTCATCCCCCCTGCTCGTAGACCACAATAAGCAATACTTGGAGAATCGCAACGTTGGTTTCCTGGCTTGGGGAAGCGCGCGTTGCGCTTCGCTCTCCAGTTCCGTGTCCTGATAGAATCAACGCAATACGACGCAATACAAGATTCCGCCTCGCTAATGGGCAAAGCTCCGTTATCGGTTCGAACCTTGGCGCGCCTCACCGTCTCAGCGTCGACTGGCCACGAGAAGACCGAAGCTGTTTGATAAAACCGCTGTGTTTTGAGAGCAATAAGACTGAAGCGGAAGCGCATGTAGCGCATCGAAATAAGGTAATCCGACCCTAGACATACTTAGAAACGCTACCCGTGCTGGCCGTCAACTGCCCAGCATGTTTCCTCGAGGTGAATGTGGCTCTACATAATCCTACGGTCTTGGAATTTCCAGCTCGTCCTGAAATCGTTGATGAAATGGACAAGGAGCACAATGCCGAACTGGCGGAGTGGTTTGAAGCCTTTGACCAGATAGTCGACGAAGAGGGTGCGCAACGCGGCACCAATCTGATCGACGCCCTGGTTCGGCACGCTCGCCGGAGCGGTGTAGATGTCCCCGTCAAGCTCAACACACCCTACATCAACACGATCCCCATCGAGGAAGAAGAGCCGTATCCCGGTGATCGTGCCCTGGAGCGCCGCATCAAGAGCCTGATCCGCTGGAACGCCATGGCAATGGTGCATCGGCAGAACAAGGAAGATCCCGGTATCGGCGGCCACATCTCGACATATTCTTCGTTGGCCACTTTGCTCGAGGTCGGCTTCAATCACTTCTTCCACGCCAGCTACGGAGATCAGCCCGGAGACCTTATCTACTTCCAGGGCCACTCTTCCACCGGTGTATACGCGCGTGCTTTTCTAGAGGGCCGCCTTTCGCTGGAACGTGTACAGAACTATCGTCACGAATTGCGCGATACGCCGGGGCTATCGTCTTATCCTCACCCGTGGCTAATGCCCGACTTCTGGCGCTTCCCGACGGTTTCCATGGGACTCGGCCCGCTCAATGCGCTCTATCAGGCGCGCTTCATGCGCTACCTGGAAAATCGCGGCCTGATCGAGAAAACCGATCGCAAGGTTTGGGCGTTCGTGGGCGACGGTGAAACGGACGAGCCCGAATCCATGGGCTCGCTCACTTTGGGAGCTCGCGAGAAGCTCGACAACCTGATTTTCGTGGTGAACTGCAACCTGCAGCGGCTCGATGGCCCGGTGCGTGGCAATGGCAAGATCGTCAACGAGCTGGAAGCTGCATTCCGCGGCGCGGGCTGGAATGTCATCAAGGTGCTCTGGGGCTCGGACTGGGACCCGCTGCTCGCCAAAGATAACTCGGGTCTCCTGATCAAGCGCTTCGAAGAAGTCGTCGATGGCGAGCTGCAAAGCTACAAAGCCAAAGGCGGCGCCTACATACGCAAAGAGTTCTTCGGCAAGTATCCTGAGCTGCTCAAGCTGGTCGAAGACATGAGTGACGAGCAGCTGCACTATCTCAACCGCGGCGGCCACGATCCGCAGAAGGTTTACAACGCTTACAAGCGCGCCGTTGAGCACAAGGGCCAGCCGACGGTGATCCTTGCGCAGACAGTCAAAGGCTACGGGCTAGGTTCGGCCGAGGCTCGCAATGCGACCCACCAGGAGAAAAAGCTCGCTGACCAGGCGCTCACCGCCTTCCGTTCGCGCTTCGCCATTCCGATTCCGGAGGAAGCAGCGAAGAAGGGCGCGCTCTATCGTCCTCCGGATAACAGCCCCGAGATCGCTTACATGCGCGAGCAGCGCCGCCGCCTCGGCGGATTCATGCCCCAGCGCAATCCCAAGAAGATCGAGTTCAAAGCACCGCCGCTCACCGAGCTTGCTGAATCGCTGGCCGGATCGAAGGGCCGCGCAGTTTCCACCACGATGGGCTACGTGAGCATGCTACGCCAGTTGTTGAAGGACCCGAATATGGGCAAATTCATCGTGCCCATCATTCCTGACGAAGGCCGCACCTTCGGCATGGAATCGATCATTCGCCAGGTCGGCATCTACGCCAGCCAGGGACAGCTCTATCGTCCGCACGATGTCGACATGCTGCTGTACTACCGCGAAGAGAAGGACGGCCAGATTCTGGAAGAGGGCATCACCGAAGCTGGCTCAATGGCATCGATGACGGCGGCTGGAGCGGCCTACTCCAACTACGGAGTCCCAACCATCCCATTTTTCACCTACTACTCGATGTTCGGCTTCCAGCGTGTGGGCGACATGATCTGGGCCTTTGCCGATGCGCGCGGGCGAGGCTTCCTGGTTGGCGGCACCGCCGGGCGAACGACGCTTGCCGGTGAAGGCTTGCAGCACCAGGATGGCCACAGCCTCGTCCTCGCCAGCACCGTTCCAACCTGTCATGCCTACGATCCCGCGTATGTGTACGAAATCGCCGTGATTGTGCAGGACGGCATCCGCCGCATGTTCGAGCAGAACGAAAATCGCTTCTACTACATCACGGCCTACAACGAAGACTATGCCATGCCGGAGATGCCGCAGGGCGTGGAAGAAGGAATCCTTCGAGGGATTTACAAATACAAAGCTGCCGAGCAGAAAGCCGTCATTCACCTCTTCGGCAGCGGTCCGATGCTGAACGAAGTGGTCAAAGCGCAGCAGATTCTGGCGGAGAAGTACGGCGTCCATGCTGACGTCTGGAGCGTGACCAGCTACAACGAGCTGCGCCGGGACGCCCTCGCCATCGAGCGCTGGAACCGCCTGCATCCCGCCGAACCGGAGAAGCGCCCGTACATCCATGAAGTGCTTGACGGAGCCGAAGGCGCCATCGTCGCCGCCACCGACTACATGAAGGTGGTGCCCGATCAGCTCGCTCCCTGGCTTCCGGGGCGGCTGGTTTCGCTGGGCACCGACGGCTTCGGCCGCAGCGACAATCGCCAGCACCTGCGGCAGCACTTCGAAGTCAATGCAGAGTCCATCGCAGCAGCGGCACTGTCGCGCCTTGCCCGTGAAGGCAAGTTCGACGCCCAGCGCGCGCAGCAGGCGTTTGGCGAGCTGGGGATCGATGCGGAGAAGATCGACCCGGCAATTGCGTAGTAGAGCCTACCAGTTCACAGGTAAACCGCCTTCAGGCCGGCCAGCACTGCGGGAACCGTCGCGCTGTTGTGTTCCGTCCCGGGGGCGCTTCGCCGCAGAGTCCACTTCCCACAGGCCGACTTTCCGGTACCAATCCTCCGACAAGTTTTGATTACTTCCGGATTTGCCCACCACTCGCCAGCAGCTGACTCGTGGTTACCGATTGCCAGTGAGATGAATAGTTATGGTGTAATGACCAATCTGCGGCCTTGTTGGTCGCGTTGCCAAGCGTTCTCAATATCCGCGAGTGGAACACGTTCCGTCTCTACACGAAGCTCCCCGCTGGCAGCATGCGCCATGACTTTTTGCAAGGCATCGATCAGAATGTCGTGAGGTGGAATCCCGGCAGTGCCGAGAATTGTCAGCGCTGTGCTCCGGAGCACGGCAGCTGCAAGCGATATCGTCGGCCCGGCGCTTTCCCCAACTTGAACGAAGCGAGTCTCCGACGCAATGACAGCAAATTCTTTGCGTGTTATCGCAGCGAGAAACGCTTCTGCGGGGCGGCCCCACACGTAATCGATCACGACCTGAAAACCCGACTCACCTGCTTCGCGTACAAAGGCCTCACCGAGGTCCTCTGAGGGCGCGTCGAGCTGAATAGTCGCGTCAGCACCGAGCTTGTCTAGGGTGCGCAAAACCTGCGGGTTGCGCCCGGCAGCAACCACGCGACCTGCGCCGAGAAGCTTCGCTATCTTTACCGCCAGCTTGCCAGTGACTCCGGTCGCACCGAGGATGAGGACGTTTTCGCCACGCGCCAGCTTTGCGCGGAAGGCGAGCGAAAGCCAGGCGGAGACGCCCGGGTTGGGCAGGGCGGCGGCGGTTTCGTCATCCACACCTTCGGGAACCGGAAAGCAGAATGCCCGGCGCACGACCGTTCGTTGTGCCATCGCACCGTAAGGTGGTCGCGTTCCGCCGAAGAACACCCGCTGCCCGTCGCTGAGATGCCCAACTCCGTCTGAGCCGCAGACAACGGGGAATTCGCGCGGGCTGGCATAGTGCGAGCCACTGGCCACTTGCTTATCGATAGGTTTCAGCGATGCGGCGTGAACGTGCACGATCGCCTCGCCGTTACCAGCGATTGGTTCGGGAAACTGCTCACACCTTGGCGGCTTCCCAAGCGTGTGCAGAACGGCAGCATCCATCGTGGTTTCCTTGCGACAGGGTCGCCCTTTCCCGCATTCTACGATTGGTCATTCTCTTTCCTCAAGGTGCATGTTCTGTAGACCCCTCCCACTTGGACGTATAACGACTGACCCGTGCTCTTGAAGAATTACGCAGGTCTCCCGGCGACAAGAACGGAACGCCGACAACACGTCCAAGTGGACTGGCGAATTGCCTACCAACCGCCAAGTGAGCGTGTCACACCCACAATCCGTTGACACCACCACATGTTGCTCTCCCCGTCGCCCACACCTAACATATATACGCAATGAGCACCCCTTCCGGCGAGACCATTTCCCATTACCGCATCCTGAGCAAGATCGGCGGCGGGGGCATGGGCGTGGTTTATGAGGCGGAAGACCTCAAGCTCGGCCGCCACGTCGCCCTGAAGTTCCTTCCCGACGACCGCGCTGGCGACGCACAGATTCTCAGCCGTTTCCAGCTGGAAGCCAAGGCTGCATCCTCGCTGAACCATCCGAACATCTGTACCATCTACGAAATTGACGAGGCGGATGGACGAAGCTTTATCGCTATGGAGCTGTTGGAGGGGCAGACGCTTCGCCACCGGATCGCTGGCAAGCCGCTGGAGATGAAAACGATGCTCGTTCTGGGCATCCAGATCGCAGACGGACTGGACGCCGCGCATGCGAAAGGGATCGTTCATCGGGACATCAAGCCGGCGAACATCTTTGTTACGAACAGAATCCAGGCAAAAATTCTCGATTTCGGATTGGCGAAACTAACACTGAAACCGGAGGACGACGACCTCAGCGCCGTGACGACCCAGGGCGAAGAACATCTGTCGAGTCCTGGCCAAGCGCTGGGAACCATCGCGTACATGTCGCCGGAGCAGGTGCGCGGAAAGGAGCTCGACACTCGCACTGACTTGTTCTCGTTCGGCGCGGTGCTCTACGAGATGTGTACCGGGAAGATGCCCTTCAGGGGTGTCAGCGCAGGCTCGATGTTCGATTTGATCTTGAATGGAGCTCCTGTACCGCCCGTGCGAATAAACCCTGACACCCCGCCGCAACTGGAAGAGATCATCCACAAGTGCCTGGAAAAAGATCCGAACCTCCGCTATCAGCATGCCTCCGAAGTGCGAGCCGATCTGCAGCGGCTCAAGCGGGACAGCGAATTGGGAGAGGCGCCGGTAAGAGCAAATGCCAAAGCCCCGCGTCGTTTTGGTATGCTCTGGAAGGTGCTTGTTCCTGCCGCGGTGGGGGTGCTAGCACTATCTGTTGCCGGTTACTTGTATTTCCATCGCCCTCCCAAGCTCACCGAGAAAGACACCATTGTTCTCGCTGACTTCACTAACACGACTGGCGATCCGGTTTTCGATGACACGCTGAAGGCAGCACTCACAGTTTCCTTGCGACAGTCGCCGTTTCTGAATGTCCTCTCCGAAAATAAGGTGGCGGCAACTTTGCGGCTCATGGCGCGTCCGGCCAGCACCCCGCTTACCTCCGACGTGGTCCGCGAGCTTTGTCAGCGAGCAGGCAGCAAGGCCTACATTGCGGGGTCGATCGCCAGTCTGGGCCATCAATACGTGCTGGGGTTGCAGGCGGTGAATTGCCAGAGTGGAGAACCGCTGGCACAGGGACAAACTACCGCGTCGTCCAAAGAAAAGGTGCTCGGCGCGCTGGGCAAAGAGGCATCGAAGATGCGTGGAGAGCTCGGCGAGTCGCTTGCGACGGTGCAGAAGTTTGATGTTCCGCTGGAAGAGGCCACGACCTCTTCGCTCGAAGCCCTGAAAGCGTACACGCTTGGTCTAAGAGCACATCTCGAGAAGGGCCCTGCGGCAGCCCTGCCTTACCATGAACGTGCAATAGAGCTCGATCAGAACTTTGCCCTGGGCTACAACGAATTAGGTAACGACTACTCCAGTCTCTCAGAGCCGGGGCGGGCCAACGAATACTACCGCAAGGCCTTTGAGTTGCGGGAGCATGCCAGTGAGCGCGAAAAGCTGACGATCACTGCTCACTACTATTGGTCGGTTACCGGGGAACTGGACAAAGCGGCGCAAACGTTTCAGCAGATGATCGAGAGCTACCCGCAACAGGCTTCCGCACTCACCAATCTGGGTCTCGTGTACAGCGAACTGGGGCAGTACCAGAAAGCGGCGGATTCTTATCGCGAAAACATTCGCATCCACCCTGAAGATGTCGCCCCGTACGAAAATCTTGGCAACAATCTTCTCGCCTTGCAGCGGTTCGAAGAATCCCTTCAGACGATTCAGCAGGCGCAGGCAAGGAACCTGGACAGTTTCATTTTCCACAACGCGCTCTTTGCACTGGCGTTTCTAGTGCACGATCCCCAGGGAGCGGCGCAACAGCAACAATGGTTCGCAGCCGAGCCGGACTCTGAACACTTTGGGCTCTCGCTCGCATCCGACAGCGAGGCCTATGTGGGTCATTTGGACAGAGCAAGCGAATTAACGATGCGGGCCGTTGACTCAGCTATCCGCGCTGACAGCAAGGAAAACGCAGCCATCTGGCAGGAAAATGCCGCGCTTCGTGAAGCAGCCTTCGGCGACGCTGCAGAGGCCAAGCAGACAGCGGCTGAGGCTTTGAAGCTTGCTCCCACCAGCCAGGGCGTCGAGGTGGAAGCCGCGCTTGCTTTCTCCATCACGGGAGACGCGTCACGAGCCGAATCGCTGGCGCAGGATCTCGACCAACGCTTCCCACGGGACACTCAGGTACAGGCGCTCTGGCTGCCGGCGATTCGAGCCCAACTGGCGCTGAACCGGAAGAACCCGGCTGACGCCCTCACCGCGTTGCAATCCACCGTCCCCATTGAGTTAGGACAAATTCTGTTTGCTGCCAATCTTTCCTGTCTCTATCCTACTTATGTTCGCGGCGAGGCATATCTGGCGGCGGGGCAGGGCAAGGATGCTGCTATCGAGTTCCAGAAGATTCTTGACCATAACGGCATCGTCTGGAACTGCTGGACTGGAGCGCTGGCTCGCCTGGGCGTAGCTCGCGCGAATGTGTTGCAGATGAAAAGCGCCCAAGGAGCCTATGCCGACGCCGCCCGCGTTCGAGCACTCGCCGCTTACAAAGACTTCCTCACCCTCTGGAAAGATGCCGACCCCGACATTCCTATCTATAAGCAAGCCAAAGCGGAGTACGCCAAGCTGCAATAATTCTGGCGTTCGATACCACGAGAGTGTCAAGCGGTGAGCCGAAGATCGACGCATCAGTCGGGTAGCTGCTATAAACGGGCCATCTCGCAGCCTATCTGAATAGGACTAAGTGCTCAGCTTTGCATTAGCTTGTGACGTGGGCCAGAAACAGGTTGTGAGAGATTACTCCCGGGAAGTCGCCATTGTTTACAAGTCCAGTCCACTTGGACGAAAAACCGCTAACCCGTGTTCTTAAAGAACTCCACCAAGTCGCGGCCACAACGACGGAACGCCGACTTCTCGTGCTGTGGATTGGGTGCCGGCTTGGCGACTGTTCAGGAGCTTGACGCAGCAGACCGGACCTCAGCGCTAGGACGGGCATTGAGAGTTGGTTGCGAAATGCCTGATCATTAGGCCAACGAGAGGTTGCCCCGTTCGCCGACAACTCAGCAACTGAGATCGACGCCGGGTTTGCTGTCCTTAGAAGCCCTCCTCACCCGATGTCCATTCTTAGCGGCTGTTTTTGAAGAATCCAGACTCAAACTTGACGAATCTCTACCGGCGAGCGCCGCTTAGCTCTGTATCGTGAACCTATTACCGAAGCCTGCCACTTCGTCCTGCTGGCTAGTTCAGATGCCCGTTAGGCCCCGAGTAAACGCCGTCGAATCTTCTACCTTGGAAGGTGGTGCAGTTTGCAGCAAACAGCGGGTGGAATAGCGAGAGAAAAAAGGAGATAGAACAGGAGAATACTTATGGTGCTAACATCCCACGATCAACTGGGGAACACGGGCCGCCCGACTGGGTTCTGGCTTGAAGAATTCGCAGCCCTCTACTTTGTTTTCAGGGACGCTGGTGTCGATCTGACCCTCGCCTCACCGAAAGGCGGGCAGCCGCCGCTCGATCCGAAAAGTGATCTGCCTGAAAATCAAACGCCGGCGATGGCGCGGTTCAAGAAGGACGCGGCGGCGCAAAAGGCTCTCGCCAACACGGTCAAACTTGCGGACGTGAAGGCAGAAGACTTCGACACCGTTTTCTATCCGGGTGGGCACGGCCCGATGTGGGATCTCGCGGAAAGCCCCGTTTCCATCGCTTTACTCGAGTCCTTCTACAATTCCGGCAAGCCAATCGCTTTGGTCCGCCATTCGCCGGGTGTGCTTCGTCACGTGACCTACCAGGGCGAACCGCTTGTGAAGGGAAAACAGGTGACCGGGTTTACCAATGGCGAGGAGGAAGAGATGCAACTCACCAAGGTTGTGCCGTTCCTCGTTGAAGATGAACTGCTGCGGCTCGGTGCCGTCTTTGAGAAGCTAGCGAACTGGCAGCCTTTTTCCATCACTGATGGGCGCCTCATTACCGGACAGAACCCCGCGTCATCGACGTCCGCGGCTCAAGCGCTTATCAAGCTACTCGGGGAGAGAGCCACTCACGCTTCTGATTGAGTTGACGATCAAGACGCTCGCGACCCGGATCGCCATATCAAAGCGCTGATGGAGCGCGGCTTCCATAAGCCGGGCGATGTCGAAAATCGCCTCGGATACTACCTGGGCCAAATCGCGCGCTAGGCCGGCGCCCGACGCGATTCTCAACTCCAGGACGTTGAGGATGGGAAGCGTTCGAAGCCAAGCTTGGCGGACACGTTTCGAATGTATGTAGTGATGTTTGACATATTCTGCGCACCATATCGAAAGGAGCCATCAATGAACGCCGTACAAGTCGAGCAGAAGAGCTATGAGATGCCCCCGCGAGAGGGGATCAGCATCGCGCATTTTCTCACCGTCGCCGACATCGAGCGATCGGCTCGCTACTACGAAAAGGTCTTCGGCGCTCGCATTCTGAGCCTGGGTGACGGCAACGCGCCTGGGTACCTTCAGCTTGCGAATATCTGGATGATTCTGAACGTTGGGGGCGGGCCGACCCCGGATAAACCGACGGTAACGCTCAGCGTCCCCGACCCGAATCACATCAACAGCTTTATGAATTTCCGCGTTGCGGATATTCAAGCGTGCTATGAATTATGGAAAAGTCGAGGAGCGGAGTTCATCACGGAGCCGATCCCCAAGTACGGCGAGACGCGCTGCTACATCCGCGATCCTGACGGTTATATTATCGAGGTCGGACAGAGCACCGATCTCACGTACGGTTAACGCTCGGCCCGGAGGGGACGCGGGTTTAGACGCTTATGGATGTCGGCTTGGCGCTAGACCATTGGTGCGTTCGTTCTATATGTTGCTTCGACCGCGGGGCCCGCTCGCCTGGCTGCGGGTAATCCAGCACCGCCTCCTAGTGATATCCCAACGGGGCCGCCCGATCTTCTGCGGAGAAATGCTATGAAGACGGTGACGGCTCCGATTCCTTTTGCTGGTTCTCAGCTGAACCAGACGCGTCGCCATCTCCTGGGCAAACAGATTGTTTGTCGCCGGCGGCACGGAAACGATGTACGAAACGCTCGTTAAGGCCAGAGTCTCGTTTCCCCGTGGGATGCGTACATCGCTTCGCTCGGTCGACCTGCCGCCCAGGAAGGGATCAAGGCGCTGATCGCTCGCGGCTTCCACAAGCCGGGGGATGGCGAAAATCGGCTCGGATACTACCTGGGCCAAATCGCGCCCTAGGCTGGAGCCCGATGCGTTTCCGAACTCCGGGACGTTGAGGATGGGGCGTCGGCAAGCTTTGGGGCACCCAGCCAAAACGGGTTTGTGCGGGGTACCCAGCGCGCCACTAACAATGCTGCGCTGTTTGCCGCGTAATTCCGGTCACTGACTTTCTGTCCTGTTTGCGGTATACACGAGCTGTCGCCTCTCGACGAGCATTGCCCGCCTGAGTCCAAGCCCTGCCATGAGGCGAAAGCCATTCCGCAAGTCCAAGGAGGGCAAAATGGCAACCACATCAATCGATCGCGAAATCGCCGCTTCGGAACAACAGTACGCAATGCGTTCGCAGCTATACGCCATCTATGCATGCCCCAAATGCAAGCGGGCACTGGAGCCGCGGCCCGCGAGTCTCTACTGCCATGCCTGCGCGGTAAGCTACCCAATCCTCGACCGGATTCCCGACTTCACCGTGGTGCAGGACCTCGAACACGCCAGTAACAGCGACCTGCGCCATATGGCAAGGCGGGACGGCACCCACCTGCTTGACTTTCTGGCCTCCACTTACGAGACCTATATCTATCCGTCGGTGTGTAACCTGTTTGGCGGCTGGCACAGCACGTCCTTGCCAGAGCTGGCGCGGGACGTATCTGACATTGTGGGACCGACGACCGGAACCATTCTCGACGTGGCATGCGGCCCGGGCACCTACGGACGCCGTATGGCTTCCACGTCAAGGGCCGTTTATGGCATTGATCTCTGCCTGGGCATGCTGCGCCAAGGCGCCCGTTACGTCGAGCGGGATCATCTCCCCAACGTCCACTTTGCCCGGGCCCTGGTTGAGGCGCTACCGTTCCCCGCCGGTGTGTTCGACGCGGCCATCTGCGCCGGGTCGTTGAATCATTTCTCCGACACCGTCCTCGCGCTGCGGGAGATCAACCGCAGCATGAAAGCCGGTGCGACCTTGGCAGTGATGTGCTTTGCCGTCAGCAGCCGGGGCCTCTTCAAATACAGATTAATACGCGAGCGAGCGGAGAAAGGCGGCGGTCATATCTTTGAACTCCAAGATCTTGACCGCTATGTGGCCGAGGCGGGTTTTGAAGCTTTTCGCCCCCACGCCTACGGCTCCATCCTGGTATTCAGTGCCCGAAAGATCAGCCTAGCATTGACAAGTTAGTTCGCCTTAACAGGCCATCTCACACCCTATCTGTCCCGCACAAAATGATCAGCGAATCCCCAGCTTGTCTTAATTGTCCAAACGGGGTTCGGGGAGGCCTCGCCGGGCCGCTCGTGAAGTCCACTTACGTCAAGTTGACGGGAAACGCCCGCTCCGTAGAAGTGGGAAATTACCCGGATCGGCACTGGGAGAAGAGCCTAACGATACGCCTTCGATTGCGTAGCGGAGCTCATGTGGCTTTGTCACGGAGTCCGCTACTGCAGATGAGGTCTGGAGCGCGCCTTCTGGCGCCTTGATTGAGCGCGGACTGGTTCGATAAGGTTGTGGTGGAGCTACGCACTGGAAATCTATCTAATTGATGGCACTTACGAACTATTCCGGCACTACTACGCTCTGCCGTCCGCGCAGGACGCCACGGGCCGCGAAGTTGCTGCCGTCCGCGGCGTCCTGGCTTCAGTGCTGGGGATGATCAAAGATGGGGCCACCCACATCGCGGTTGCGACCGATCATGTCATCGAGTCCTTTCGCAATGACCTGTGGCCTGGTTACAAGACCGGCGAAGGCGTCGAACCCGACCTGCTCGCGCAATTTCCACTGCTCGAAGAAGTGCTGTCGTCGGCGGGCGTTGTCGTCTGGCCTATGGTGGAATTCGAGGCGGATGACGCGCTTGCGGCTGCGGCCATCGCAGCCGCCCGTGATACACGCGTCGAACGCGTGATCATCTGTACTCCAGACAAGGACCTGGCGCAATGTGTGCGGGGCTCTCGGATTGTCCAGCTCAATCGTCGTACGCGCGTCACTGTGGATGAACCCGGTGTAGTCAAGAAGTTCGGCGTTTCACCGGCATCGATTCCCGATTATCTGGCTCTCGTGGGTGATTCTGCCGACGGCTATCCGGGCCTGCCTGGCTGGGGCGCAAAGTCATCTGCTGCCGTCCTCGCGAAGTTTGGACATCTCGAAGCTATCCCTGCGGACTATCGCGAGTGGCGTGTGAACGCCGCCAATGCGAGTCTGCTCGCTGACACTCTTTGCCGGGAGCGCGATCACGCATTGCTGTTTCGCACCCTCGCGACGCTCCGGACCGACATTATGCTCTTTAACGATGTGGAGGAATTACGCTGGGCCGGTCCGACGGCCGCTTTCGACGTCCTTGCAGCGCGTTTAGACGGGGCTGCGACTAAACGCCCGAGACCAGGAGTCCGTCGTATGCCAAAGCCGTCCGATTCTCAGCGTTAGGCAGCAACAGAGGATTCAGCGCTTGAGGCCGAGCCGGGAAATCGATGTAGGGTCAAAAGGAGACGGAGGGGTATCTGACAAGACCGGATGGAAAGGCCGTGGTCAACCGTTGTGGGATCGCGTTGGGCCACGCCGGACCCCGTGCCGCGCCCTGGAGCCCGTCCAAGGAACTAATTATGCGCGGGAACCCCCGAAAGGGTATATAGTGTCGGGCTGTTGGGAGCTAAGACGGAAATTCCGGAATAATTTCCCATCAACGTCAGAGTCAAGAGGAGCCCTGTTTTGTTGGCTCCCTGGTGAGGAGGAAGTTTATGGCAGCGGAAAAAAGCGAAGTTAAATTCGTCGGCTTATCGGTAGAGGACTTCGTCGCAGTCACTTCTCAACATGTCAACTCAGGGAAGTATTACGATGGCACGGACTGGCCCAGCCGAGATTCGGCAAGCCCTGGGGGGGCTTGTTAAAGTACTGCAGGCACCTCAGAGCCACTGGACACATTACGTGTTCGTTTGGTCGACTCACGTCCTGGCCAACATTGAGAAGAAGTTTTAGACGACGAGGTTGCCAGGTCGTCCGTGCAGTGGTCGTTCGCTTGTACCCATGAGCGGGTTGGGGGTGTGTGTATTAGCGGAGTCTCTGCCGAAGTCCAGGCGCTCACGCGCGCCGCATTGCAAGAGTCAGCTCTTTGGCTTGCATGTCAACAGGAGAGAGTGGGCGGCGACGCTCAGGGCGCTGCTCTCCTTCTTTTCGGCCTGGGCTGTGCCCTTGGCGCCTTGAATGCAAGCGAACGTCCCGCCGAGTGCTTGACTGCGGTTGAGAGTCTCACTCACGAAGTTGCTGATGCTTGGCGGTCGCACCAGTCGAACCTTACCAAAGACCTATGGATCAGGAGCTTTGTGACTCCAATGATGGCGGCTGGTTCCCTGCGCGGCCTTGGGAAGACTTCGGCCGAGGCGCTAGCGGCAACGCTTGATGTCGTGTGGCATACATCCGAAGTGAAGGGCTGGCTGGAAGAGGATCCCACCCTGCTTTGGAGCGGGAAACGTTTGGTCCACCTGCTGAGCGGTCACTCGCGCGACGGATGGTCCCGAGTATGGTGGAGGTCGCAGATTTCTGAATTGGTTTCACCGTACGCCGCGGACTCAGCCTGCATCCGGCAAGTGTGCGTGGACCTCGCCGCGCTCTCGGCTTACGGGCAAATAGCGCCGCCCCTCCCTGCCTCAGAGCGAGACTACTTGGAGAAGGCTTTGCCGTTTTGGTTGTTTTGCTATGTCAAGTGACCAGTGACCTCGATATGGTGTGCCCGCTTTTAAGGAGCCTTCATTACATGGGCGTTCAATCAAAGCCTGAGTTTCAAGATGCCATTGGGTTTGTGCTGCGACGGCTCTTCCGCCGACGGCAGATTTACGATGAGAGAAGCAGCGGTGCATCTTCACAGTTCCGACGGCAGGCATGGTGCTCAAGTATCAAGATCGATCTACCTGCCCCTGACCGTCGCAAGCATCTGGGCCCTAGTGGAATCCGTATTTCCCTCTAACGCCCCTTTTCGGCTGAACTCACATGCTTAGACAGGAACGGAGATCCCGGAGTGACCTCGGCGTCAGAGAGCACAATGCTGAGTCTCGCGCACTGAATTGGGTTCGCGAACACCTTCACTACTTCAATCCCCTCCTCCATGCGAACGCCCGGCGGTTCAATTTCGCACTAAAGGCAGTGGCGGAACTCGCGATACTCTGTGACGTCGCGATTTCCCGTAGCCGCGACGCTGCGACAACCGAAGCGTACCGGAACCTGGCCTCTTATCTCTGGTCGGAGGTATTTTGCAAAGACGCAGTGCAAGACCATCTCTTGACCGGAGAGGTCGGCCTTCTTACGGCGGGCATCTATGGGTCGCTCCGTCAATGTGGATATGAGGACGAAGAGTACCGGTTTAGACTCTCACAGCTCTTACAGGAAGGCTACATATCGGCGGTCGAACGCCTGCCGCACCGGGAGCTAGACTACATTTATAGTTTGTGGCGAGCCGGGTTTCCCTCTTCAGAAAAATTGATTAAGGATACGTTCCGCAGAACTCTTTTGGCCCAGCATCCGAGGCTTTACCCGCTCACCACGGATGATGTGTATGGGATAACGCATGTGATATTTTTTGTAACCGGCTTTGGCCTCATCGAGCCCAGCTGCTTTACCGTTGACGATCTGAATTACTTCCGGTTTGCTCTTCCCCGGCTGCTTCAGTTTTATTTGAGGAAAGGAAACTGGGACCTGGCATCTGAACTGCTTATCACCATTCAGAATACCAAGGTGCAAGCCGGGCCAGTCTACGAGGATGCATGGGTTGTTTTGTCGTCGTCCCAGCTTGCCGACGGGTCATATTCTGCTTCCTCATCTGGAAATAATGAAGAAGCAAGTGAAGAGCGCAATGACGATGACACGAACGGCCCACAGAATTCTCATCCTCTATGCCCGATTGGGCCACTTTTCGAGACAATTATCACACCACACTCCTTATGCTTACCGTATCCATGGCTCTCCGATGATCTTCCTAGCGATCGAACTTGGCGGACATCGGCGGGCTGTCAGCTCGAAATTGGTGATTGGAAAGATAACTACACGACAGGAGTCGCACGGCCCCATCCGAAACACCGTACTGCTGCCTCCAGAATATTGCCTGTGTCGCAACGCCTGTTGAGAGGGTGCCAAGAGGTCGCGGTTGGCGTGACCTACAAAAGCAACAACACGATCTTCAATGGACCACGCAGTCAAGCACTTGTCAACAATAACCCGAACTTGAACCTTCGCTGATAGGGAACGTGCAAACCAGAATAACTCTTCTAACCAGGCCATCTCACACACTGTCCGTCCCGCACAAAATGATCAGCGACCCCCCGCTTGTCTTAATTGTCCAAACGGGGTTCGGGGAAGCTTCGCGGGGCCGCTCGTCAAGTCTACTTACGTCAAGTTGACGGGAAACGCCCATCGCGTGCTCTTGAAGAACTCCGCCAGCTCGCGGCCACAACGACGGAACGCCGACAACCCGTCAAACTGGATTACTTCCGAGTGGGCGACAATCCACCCGGAACACGAACCCATGGCTCCTCGATGAGCGCATTGGTCTGTATCGCTAACGGGAGCGTGCCGATCACACATCGCACGTCCGCAGACTCCGATGCTTGTCCACCCACTTGTTATTGGGTTTTTGGCATCGGGGCATACAGAAAATCATCGACCATTGGGCCAGCCTCTGACCATGATACTGATCGTTCTTTCCCTCGTGCCGCCCTCATCGCGAGGTATCCTTTCGCCGTCGCCGCTCGCTCTCCTTTATGATTTCGCTCAAATCCACGACCGGCCGTATCTCAATCGGCCCAAGTCCATACTTAAAGCCTGGTTGCTGTGAGACAAGCTGAATGGCATGATTGAGGTCTCGCGCCTCAAGGATCTGAATGCCGCCGAGCTGTTCCTTGGTTTCCGCATAGGGGCCGTCAGTCGTCGTGACTTTGCCGTTTCTCCAGTACAGGGTCACGGCGGTCTCCGGAGGCTGAAGAGGTATTTCGGCAACGAGATGTCCGTTGGTGCGCAGATGGTCGTTGTGCTCAAAGCATTCGTCGAGCACTGCGTGTCGCTCGTCCTCGGTCATCCCTTCGAATGTTCCTGGCTCGATGTATCCCAAACAGAGGTATTTCACTGTTCTTCTCCTCTTCCTTCCGGGTGGGAGCCAGCGGCGTAGCTTCGCGCTGGCTCGTTACGGGGCCGTCTTGTCCGAGGTGCTCCATCTCATGATCAAGACGGTGCGTCTTCCGAAGTCGCGGCGGGTGAGACTATTCCGTCGCTTGTTCCGGAGCCGGGTAGAAAAGAAGCTCGCGCACCTCGCCCGGGATATCGCAGGCGATGGCACCCTTCTTCGCCCATGCAAGTGCCTCGTCCAGGTCTGCGCATTCCAGGATCCAGAATCCGCCCATGTGCTCCTTGGTCTCGGTATACGGTCCGTCGGTGATGAGCACCTTACCGTCGGGCTGCTTCCGCAGCGTCTTGGCGTTGGCGGGCGGGGCAATGCCGCAGGCGAACTTCCTCACGCCGGCAGCAATCAATTCACGGTTGAGCGCGTGGATCTCTTCCATCATCGCTTCGGTTACGGTGGACGGGTCGAAGTCGTCGGGCATGTAGTTACAAACCAAATACTGTGGCATGAGTACTCTCCTTCATGTTCTTCGAGCCAGCAGCACAGCGTTGCGCGCTGGATCGTTCATCCTATAGTCGTCGCGCGCGGAGAAAATCGACAGTCGAGGCGAATTATTTTTCAAAAGCTGGGACTGGCCGGGTGTTCGACAATCTGCAACCGTTCCAGAGAACGTTTTCATCTGTCCGCACGCTATGGCGTTGCGGCAGTGTATTACTACCTAATCGTTTAGCTCCTCCCATCATCTGTCAATCTTACTTTGTAGATGTTGACGGACTATTCCTTGCGTGTGATACTATCGGTCATGAGTATGACAGAAAAACCAGAAACCGTGCGGTTTACGACAAAAGGGCAAGTCGTCATCCCGCTTCGTCTTCGCAAGCAATTCGAAATCGAGGACGGAACCAAAGCGATGGTTCAAGCGACGCCGGAGGGTATCCTCCTCAAACCGGTGACTGCGGCACTCATCCGACGCGGGCGCGGTATCCTCAAGCGCGCGCCGGGACACGGGTCGCTGACCGAGGACTGGGCCGCGCACAAAAGGCAGGAACGCGCGCTCGAGGAGCGCCATGCCGGCTAAGGTGCTCGACAGCTTCGCGCTCATCGCCTACTTTCGCGATGAATCGGGCGCGGAAGCGGTAGAGCAACTGCTCGTCTCCGCCGGCAAAAGAGACAGCCCGCTCCACATGTCCGATGTGAACTACGCCGAGGTGAAGTACTCGATTGTCAAAAAAGACGGCGCCGCAGCCTGGGCGGAAGCCGCAAAGGTTCTAGAGGGCCTGCCCATTGATTTTCATTCCACAACCCGCGCGTTGGCCGACGCTGCCGCCGATTTCAAAGCACGTTTCAAGTTGAGTTTGGCCGATGCTTTCGCCGCCGCGCTGGCCAAAGAAAAGAAGGCTGACCTCGTGACCGGCGACCCGGAATTTAAGCCGCTTGACCGGGAAATCAAAATCCACTGGCTGAAGTAATACGGTCCGGGAAAACGATGGCACATGAAGAATTGTTTCTCGATTTGTTAAGGGCCGAGCGCGAGGAGGAGGTGACCGACGCGCATACAGTTTTCGGCTTGGAAAAATTCTCCGATTCTAATTGGCTCCCCTAGGGCGGGATCGAGAACAATTTCGGAATCATCGGGGCACAGCAGGGTGCGCCATTCTAGCTCGCGCCGACGAGCACGGAGTGATTGTCGGACGAGCTAGGGTGGGGTGTTGACTTTGACTTCCTCAACATCTCCGGACCTTCAACCGAAAAGCCCCACCCTACCTCCGCTTCGCGTTCGGTAGAATGGGGCACCCGAAAGCGAATGTGATAAGGTGGGCCATCCGCCCGGTTGTTGGGGTGGTTGAGGAGCGGCCTCATCGCAAGCCCAAAGGGCGACACAATTCCTAGCCCAGCACGTGAGTGCTGGGAACGTGCCCCCACAAGAATCATGAGCCCCTTCAGGGGCAGCACTGTAGCCCCCACATTTGCCAACCGAAGGCAAATGTGGGCCACCCGGCGGGCAGCCGACACGGTTATCTAATCAGCCCCGGCTTACAGGTGTGGAATCAGTGAATCGCGGCTTTTTCACCCTTAGGCGTTTGCTCACTGCCCCCCTCATTCAACAGTTGCCTTTGCTCTAGAGGAAGCTCCAATAACGCTTTAGGATCATCCAGCACTCGCGCCCTGGTGAGGACATCAAACAAATTCAACACGGTAGAGTAAGGCACCTCGTCTCCGAACAGCTCTTGAAGGGCCAAGTTCCACCTCTCGAGATCGGCGTGATCTTTTTTTCCCCGAAGTTCGGCCGCCACAAAGCTGGTAAACTCGATCAGCCCACCAAGAAATGCCTTTTGCCACGCCTCAGATTCATCTGCATGCCTTATATGTTGTAAAGCCTGTTGGAGCTTTCCTTGTTGTTTGGGATGCGTATTGAAGAGATCTAACAATTCGTGAAATATGCCGTGCGTCAAGTCTTCTGCACATGCCGTCTCAATGGCCAACCGGTATTGGCCGGTCCGTAGTAGAGCAATGCAACGATAATGTAGAAGCATTCCATCAGATGAGCGTAGAGACAGGGCCCGGTTCAAGGCTACAAGTGCGTCGTCATACTTCCCTAACCAAGACAAGAGAACACCTTTGTTAGCCCAGCCACCTATATAGTGCGGAAACCTATCGATCGCTTTGTCATAAAATGCGAGGGCTTCCTTGTGCTTCGACAACCCTGCCAGCGAGACCCCATAGTCCACCAGAATATCCGGCATTGCTCGCTTCTCGTTAGCAAAAGGCTCCAATATATCGTGCATGCGATTATAATCATCTCTCTCTAAGTATAGTCGTGCCTTGCGGATCGCAACTATAGGCCCCAGACTTGGATCGAGTGCAATAGCCGTATCGCATGCAGTCAGAGCTTCGTCTCCATGACCAGTCCGTGCCAGAAAATTAGCTTTTTGATACATCAGATAACCATCGCGTGGATTAACCCTAATCGCATGGTCAAGACATTTATGCGCAAGGTCGATCGCCCCAGCATCTACATAAGCATTAATTAATGATCGCAATAAACCGACATCTCCTGCATGTTTTGCAAGTTGCTGCTCTAAAATCGGCACGGCCTCGGCCCCTCTATGAAGCCAGACGAGAGCTCTGGCATAGTGAGACCAATCCTCGGCAATTTTGCTCAACTCTGCAAGTTCTTCAGCTTGTTTGTCTAACTCTTCAGGGGCGCCATCTTGGATGTTGAGGCTTCTACAGAGTGACGCAATCTCCGGTGTGAGGTGTACATGGGAGGCGGGTGGCCCGGGCAAGCACTCTGAGTAGTCAACGCTCACGAGGGTGCCCCGTCCAACCATCAGTTGGTTGGGCGGGGGTTTTCTCTTACTCTCATCTGCGGAACGATCCCCATCGCCAACCGCTTTCTCCACGTCCACTCCGACTCTATTTCCACCACGCTCGGCTCGCCAATCAAGTAATGACGATAGCTACTCCAAGGCCAGTCTTCCGGTTTCTCGACCAGCCCTCGCTTCACCGGATTCCGGTGCATGTATCGTAACTTCTCCCTGATCTTACTCGCGCTCCACACGTTGAAGTCATAGTATCGAGCCTGCCAGAAGTGTTCTCGTTCGCCGATCAGCTTGCGCGCGACCGACTGCTTGACCGCCCGAATCGCGGTCGATAATACCTCGCGCTCCGGTTCACTCACCAGCAAGTGAATGTGCTCAGGCATGACCACGTAACCGAATACCAGCAGCCCATATCTCTTACGCGCTTCTTCGAATGCGATCTCGAACAGTCTCTTGGCTCTCGCGCTCTGCAGGTACGGTAAGCGACGATGGCAACTGAAGGTAATGAAGTGGAGTTGCTGCGTTTGCTGGTATCGTCGTAATCCCCAAGGCACGGCGAGAGGATACGCTTCTCATGAGAATGAGTCTGTGATGCGAAACCAAAATCCCCGCCCAACCAACCGATGGTTGGACGGGGCACCCTCGTGTGTGTTGACTAGTCAGAATGCTTGCCCGGGCGACCCGTCCAATTCTTATTTCAGCTGCCGAATCCGCGCTTGCAGGAATCGTCGCTCCGGTTCCTGTTGGGTCAGCGCCAGAGCTTTCTCATAAGAAGACCGAGCCTCAGCGTGTCCTGCCCAGCCTGCGGTACAACTCGGCACGGGCGGAATGCGCCAGGTAGTAATTTGCTAATTCGCCATGCTCCAACACCGCGTCGATATGGGTCAGACCGGCCTCTGGACCATCGCGCATGGCAATTGCCACGGCGCGGTTTAGATGCACCACTGGCGAAGGCTGAATTCGTACCAATTGGTTGTAGAGCGCAACAATCTGCCGCCAGTCGGTCGCAGCGGTCGATTCCGCCTCCGCATGAACGGCCGCAATCGCAGCCTGCAGTGTGTACGGGCCGAAGCGGCGGGAGTTCAGGGCTCGCTCCACCAATGCCACTCCCTCGGCGATCTGCTCCCGGTTCCAGAGCGAGCGGTCCTGATTCTCCAGCAAAATCAGCTCTCCGGCCGGAGAGGTTCTCGCGGCGTGACGGGACTCCTGTAGCAACATCAGGGAAAGCAGCCCAATGACTTCCGGCTCTGGCTGGAGGTCGGTCAGCAACCGGCCCAGTCGAATCGCCTCGCCGGTTAGCTCGGCCCGCGTTACCTCCGCTCCCGCCGCAGCCGAGTAACCTTCGTTAAAGACGAGATAGATGACCTGAAGCACCGCGTCCAGTCGCTCCGGCAATTCCTGCGGCGTCGGCACCTCGTAAGGAATCGGTGTCTCTCGAATCTTTGCCTTGGCGCGCACGATGCGCTGCGCCAGCGTACGCGGAGTGGTGAGGAATGCCTTGGCTATCTCCTCGGTTGTGAGCCCGCACACCTCACGCAAGGTGAGGGCAACCTGCGCTTCCGGCGCTAGAGATGGATGACAGCAGGTAAAAATCAGACGGAGGCGATCATCCTCAAGGCTGTCCTCTTCCTTGGACCTTTCCGCCGAACGCCCTTGCGCTTCGAGATATCGCACGAGCTCGTCTTGCGACGCATCAAATCTTGCCCTTCGACGCAGAGTATCGATAGCTTTGAATCGGGCCGTCGAAATCAACCATGGTCGCGGGTTGCCGGGTACTCCACTGCTCGGCCACAGGCTCAGCGCAGCCGCAAAGGCTTCGTGCATCGCCTCCTCGGCAAGATCAAAATCACCGAGCAAGCGGATCAGAGTCGCCAGGATCCGTCCCGAATCCACGCGATAAAGGGAGTCGAGCAATTCGCGTATCTGCTCGGTGGAACGCTCGGACATGACGACGACCTTAGCAAACCAGCCACCCCGAATCAATTTGGCAAACGGCGGATCGATGCAAAGTACCCAGGTCGTGACTCTGAAATCTGGACAACAGAACGCTTCCTCGGTGACTCAAAATCGCCAATGCACTCATTTGAGCTTCGTACAAGCTCAACCCTACTCCGTTTTGCTCCCGAGTCACGAGCCAACCGGAAGTTGGCCTGTTCGGAGTCAATTTGACGTAACACGCCCGCACCGTCGATGTGCCGGCAGCCATGACCCTGAAGTCCTGATGATCGAAGCGGTTGTGCCGATCAAAGCAGATTAGTCGTGTTAAACGCCCTGCTGGGAAGTAGGGATTGCCTTAGCGGCTGCAGCCAGCAATGCGGAAGTAATGCGTCGCTTGACGTAACCAGCCCTTTACACTTCCTCCTAAGCAAGAACAAAGCCTGTGCCCTAGATCCTCTCCAACTCCCTGACCGTCCTCTCGCTCTCCACATTCCCGGTATTCAGGGTAGTCTTCGGCTCGAGCAGCATGATGTGCGTCTCTTCGTCGGCTGAGGGAAGATGCTCCACCCCACGCGGAATGATGATGAACTCGCCTGGCTGAATCAAGAACTCGCGCTCACTGCCGTTTTCGTGCACTCGCATCCGCAAAGCGCCTTTGATCACGAAGAACAGCTCGTCTTCGGCATCGTGATGGTGCCAGACGAACTCGCCTTGTAGCTTGACCAGCTTGACGTAGGAATCGTTCACCTCGCCAACGATCTTCGGGCTGTAGTGCACGGTGAACGAGGACAGCTTCTGCATGAGATTTACTTTTTCCACGGATGGCTCCAGTGGAAAAAGCTTATCAGCTCGTGCCGGTCTGGATGTAGGCGCGCAGCGTCTCGGCCTCTCCTGTGGTCTCGTCAAGCTTTTGCCCGATGAGATCGCGCAGCGACAAAAAGCCGACCAGTGTAGCGCCGTCACAGACCGGCAGGTGGCGCACTGCATACTCCTGCATCAGCGCCATCGCATCGTGACAGCTCGCCGTGGGAGGAACCGTGTGGACGCCCGTCGACATCACCTCGGCAATGCGCGTTGTCATGGGATCACGCGCTTCCGTGACCACTCGCTTCATGATGTCGCGCTCGGAAAAGATTCCCACCAGCTTGGTGCCATCGAGCACAGGCACCGCCCCTACGTTGCATTGCACCATGAAGTTGGCCGCTTCGAATACGGTCTGGTCCGGTTGAATGTAGTGGATGGTGCGATTGCTCAACAAATCTCGAATGGTCGCCATAGCTACCTCCCACGAGTGGTGGCTGGGGCGGGCCCAGCACCTCACTTGCACCTCTCTGAAGCGGTCAACCTGGCCGGGTTGCCCGGTTGTCCACATCGCCTACGACACAATGCCGAAGCCCCGCCCCAGAAATGAGGACGCAAGTATATGCCGAGAAATCCCAACATGTGAAGCCCAAATCGCAAGCTGCCGGGGCGGGGCCGGGGTTTCTCTTTGCCCGCAGGCCGGCTTTGCCCGATGGTATCCTCGATGGTTTCAGCAACCAACAGGGGAGAGCCGGGAATGTCGAACGGATTGCAGGGACGAAACGCAGTCGTTTTTGGAGTGGCCAACAAACGCAGCATCGCCTGGGCCATCGCGCAGCAGATGCAAGCAGCCGGGGCGCAGCTCGCGATTACCTATCAAAACGAACGCCTGAAGCAGGAAGCAGAAGACCTGATTGCAGCACTGCCGAACTCGCAGGCGTTCCAATGCGACGTCTCGCGCGATGAAGAAATCGCCCAGCTCTTCGCCCAGCTTAAGCAGCGCTATGGAAAACTCGACGCCTTGGTGCATAGTGTCGCCTATGCGCCGGCGGAAGCGCTCAAGGACGACTTCGTCAACATCAGCCGCGAGGCCTTTCGCATCGCTCTCGATACCAGCGCTTACTCACTGGTCGCGCTGGCGCGCGCAGCGGCACCGCTCATGACGGACGGCGGCAGCATCCTTACTATGACCTATTACGGCTCGGAGAAAGTCGTTCCGAGGTACAACGTAATGGGTGTTGCCAAAGCCGCTCTCGAAGCCTGTGTGCGCTATCTCGCCTACGACCTGGGCAAGCAGAGGATTCGCGTCAACGCCATCTCTGCCGGGCCCATCAAGACGTTGGCAGCGCGCGGCATCGGGAACCTCGGCGAGATGCTGAAGACGCAGGCCGAACGCTCTCCTCTGCAACGCAACATCGACGTGAACGAAGTCGCAGCGACGGCAGTCTTCCTCGCGGGCGACGGCGCGACAGGCATCACCGGCGAGACGATCCACGTCGATTGCGGCTACAACATTATGGGGTTCTGAAGACAACAAGCTTGCGGTTCAGCCACTATTGTAATTACAATATAATTACTGTGAAAGCGGAACTTGTACGGATTGGCAACTCGCGCGGTATCCGGATACCCAAGCCGCTGATTGAAGAGTGCGGTTTGGGTGAAACGGTCGACCTTAAGGTAATAAATCGACACATTGTTGTCTCCCCGATGCTCACTCCCCGTGAGGGCTGGGCGGAAGCCTTCCGCAAAGCTGGACCATCTGCCGACGATGAACTCTTGCTCGACTTGCCGGAAAACGAATTCGATCGCCACGAGTGGCGATGGTAACTGCAATACCAGGTCGGGATGAGGTTTGGCTGGTCGATCTTGACCCGACGATGGGATCAGAGATGAGGAAGATCCGGCCCTGTCTCGTGGTCTCTCCCGACGTAATGAATCAGCACCTTCGAACTGTGCTGGTGGCCCCAATGACAACGGCCCAACGACCCTACCCCACGCGGATTAGTATCAGCTTCCAGAACAAGCGGGGACAAGTCGCCCTCGACCAGATTCGAGCGGTCGATCGGAGCCGAATGAGAAAGAAATTGGGCGCGGTTAGTGACAAGGTCGCGGAAGGGGTTTCGGCGTTACTCGCCGAAATGTTTCAGCGTGGTTAGCCGCGATTCCCAGTCACCGCAAATACCGCGAATGCTCCTTCAAAATGCACCGGTCCATGACTACGAAGATTCCGGCCTCCCGCGCCTTCTCTGCGGCCTCCTCGTGTACAACCCCTTCCTGCATCCAGATCGCCGGCACTTTCAGCTCGATTGCCTGATCGACCACCTCCGGCACCGCTTCTGGTCGACGGAAAATGTTCACGATGTCGATCTTCCCCGGTACGTCCAGCAAGCTCGGGTAGGCTCGCTCGCCCAATGATTCCGTCACCGTCGGGTTGACGGGAATGATGCGGTATCCCTGCGACTGCATGTAGCCCGACACGCCATAGCTCGGCCGTATAGGACTGTCCGTCAGTCCAACAACCGCAATGGTTTTGGAGTTCTTCAGTAGATCGGTAATGCGTTCTGCTTCCGACATGGGCATTTTAAAGGCGCGCTTGGTTCCAGGCGGCTACTTTTTCAACTTGAGTTGGCGGATGGTCCGCTTCGGGTCGGCCAGCAGTCCGGAATAATGCTCGAGCTCTGTTACCGCGCGATCCAGGTCATCAAGCAGCGGCTTCAGAAGATGCGTCACGCCGCCCGCACGATATTCCCGCACCAGCGAGCGGTAGTACCACAGCACCTTCGCCTTGGGCGCTGAAAATCGGTCAAAGGCCGATTCGCCGCTCTGCCGCAGATCGCGCAGAATGGCGCGCGTGTTATAGAGCTTGTCAGCGGCCGACACGAAGCGTGTCTCCGCATCCTCTTTGCGCACGCGATGCAAATACCGCAGCTTGCGCGGATACCACTTCGGCTTGGCTTTGTCTTCGTCGCCGTAAGAATCAGTGCATCCATCCACGACCTTCGCCACGCGCGGCCCGAACATCTGTTCGATGGTGTGCAGCATGGCGCGCCCGCCGTGGTCCTCGGCCGCATCATGCAGCAACGCAGCAATCCCCAGGTCTTCATCGCCACCATAATCCAGCACGATGGAAGCCACGCCCAGCAAATGCGAGATGTAGGGAATACCGCTGCGCTTGCGGTCCTGGTTGCGATGCACCTGAGCCGCGAACAGCAGAGCGTGATCGAAGCGTGTCGACAGCGGCACAAACGGCTTCGAGGCGGGTCTACGCTGGACGGTTCTCATGATTTTGCGAGTGCCCAACAGAATATCGGAAAAGCCTGAACCGTGAAATGCTGCGACTGCTCATCACCACAGAGGCACAGGGCCACAGAGAACCTACGGGAACAAGAACTTCTCTGTGCCTCGGTGTCTCTGTGGTTCACGGGAGTTAACCGCAATCCTCGCAAGCCTTGCCGCGCAGCCCGTGTATCCCTTCGCGTGCAATGATCGGGACCATGATCAAAGCAGCCACTGCGTCGGCCCACCACCACCCCAGTAGCCAATTCAACCCAAGTCCAAGCAGCAGGATGGCCGAGAGATAAGCGCAGAAGTCGGCCTGCCGGGAGTCGGAATGGAGCGCGCCGCTGCCCAGCCGTGCTGCTACTCGTCGCTTCGCGCGCGCGAGCACAGGCATGACGATGATTGCCGCGCAGGCAATCGCGATACCTGGAATACTTCGTTCCGGCACCGAATGCAGCCACAGCGCCCGCGCCGATTCGATGGCGACGTAGCCTGCCAGCAGAAGAAAGCAAATGCCGACCAGGCGATGAGCTTTTCGCTCGCGATGTTGAGCGACATGCGGGCCGGTGTCTGCGCCCAGGCGCCATAACAGGATTACAGCCGAGGCCGTCTCAATGACCGAATCCAGGCCGAAGCTGACCAGCGCAACGCTTCCTGCCAGAACTCCGGCAACCAGCGAAACGGCGGCTTCCAGTCCGTTCCAGGCGATGGTCAGGTACTCCAGTCGCCTGCCTCGCGCGAGAAGAACGGCGCGCTCCGGCGACGTTAGTTGAACACTCTCAGTAACCAACGGCCTCACAGTGCTTGAGTATGCGCCGATCCCGGCTTGGGTTGCACGCGTATAGCTTAAAGCTAAAGTCTGGTAACTAAAGTGAGATTACTTCTGGGGCAAAGTTCAGAGAGTAGTTAGTCGAGCCTGACCAGGAAGACCCCTCCCTCTCGAACGTGTGTCTTGCTGGCGACCTCCTGCGCCTTGTGTTTGTCGTCGCCCTCAGGCCGGATGCGCACCCACTCGCCTGTCGGTCCGGTGAACTCAATCACCTGCGCGTCGCGATAGTGTTCCTGCAACTTTTCCTTTAGCTTGGCTGCATCGTGCCGGCTCTGGAAAGCGCCGATCTGCACGCACCAGCGTCCGCCCTCAAAAATCGACGCAGGTGCCGACAACACTTCAATCTTCACCGTGGCCGTCCCGGGGCGCCAGACATCAACCGCCTTTGCCGCAGCCAGCGACAAATCAATGACGCGGTCCTCGATGAAAGGTCCACGATCCGTCACGCGCACCACAACCGAATGCTTTGTGCTCTCATTCGTCACGCGCACCACCGAGTTCATTGGCAATGTGCGGTGTGCCGCGGTCAGCGCGTTCTGGTCGTAGATCTCGCCGTTGGCTCCACGATGATTGTGATACGGAGGCCCATACCAGCTCGCCAGGCCAGTCTCAACGTAGATCGGTTTGGCGTGGGGCGGGACCTCGACACTAGGCGGCGGCACTGGCTTAGCTCTGGCCTCGGTTGATGGCGCTGGATTGGCGGTGACGGTCGGCGGAAGAGGAATGTGGGCCGCGATCTTCTTGTGTCCGCAGGCGGAGAGAAGCAGAATTGGGCTCGCGGTGAGCACGACGAAAAGGGTTCGGGTAGCGCGGTGCCTTAACGCTGCGTGTGATGGGCTGGCTTCGGTAGAGCGGCGCTTCAGAGGCTGTTCGAGAACCAAGCCAGCCGTGACGATACCGATCGCCCCGCCCCCTATCCCAGCCCCGGATGGGGCGGAATAACCTAGCCCAGCACGCAGCCGCAGGCGGAGTGCTGGGTGGCGTAGGAAATCAATCAGAGTCCCGTAGGGACGGCAGACATCGTCCCCCAGATCCTTCAGCGCTGGGAATTGGGAGGCACCGGTAGGGCGGCGCTCTTGCGCCGCGCCGAGCGATGCCGCCGCCGGCAAACCTATCCCTGCTTCTTCGAATCCAGAAGATTCGCGAACTCCTTCAACTTGTCGGCCGCAACGTGCAGGCCCTTGCTCGAGTTCTCGCGAATCATGGGCACCACTTCGTCGTTGATGTAATCGAGCACCGCCTGCGTCTGCTCCTCGATGCGCTTGGAGGCATCGCCAAGCATACTGTCCAGGTGCTCGCCCGCCGTCTGGAAAGGACGGCGATCGTTCGTGTTCTTCGCATTCACTTGTGACCACCTTGTGTGTAACGGAAATCGCTGAGCATTGCGATTATCCGGCCATTCGCGCAGCCGGGTCAATTGGCGAGCCGGATGCCCGGGCACGGAAGCACGGAGTTCTTGATCTACCACAAGAGGCACAGAGGCACAGAGAGGGAACGAGCTTGAAAAGATGCCGCAGGACGAAACTGCTCGCCTCAGCATCGAGTGTTTCTGATTCGGATTTCTTGCTTGACCCTGATTTCTCCTCCGTGTCTCTGTGCCTCTGTGGTGATCTAATTCGTCCGTGCCTCTGTGGTGATCCTGTTCTTCCTCGGTGACCCTCCGGGCCCTCGGTGGTGAAAGACTCCTCCGGCCAATTAAACTGAATATTGAACATGCCCACCAAACCCACAGGTTCCGAAGTCCGTTCCATGTTCTTGCGCTTCTTCGAGCAGAAGGGGCACAAGATCGTCCATTCGTCTTCGCTGGTTCCACACAACGACCCCACGCTGCTGTTCACCAACGCCGGCATGAACCAGTTCAAGGACGTCTTCCTGGGCATCGAGAAGCGCGACTACTCGCGCGCCACCACCTCGCAGAAATGCGTGCGCGCCGGCGGTAAGCACAACGACCTGGAGAACGTCGGCTTCACCAATCGCCACCACACTTTCTTCGAGATGCTGGGCAATTTCAGCTTTGGCGACTACTTCAAGAAAGAGGCCATTGCCTTCGCCTGGGAGCTGGTGACCTCGCCTGAGTGGTTCGGCATTGCGAAAGACAAGCTGTACGTCACCATCTTCAAGGGCGAGCAGGGCATCGCGCGCGACGACGAAGCCTATCAGCATTGGATCGCGACCGGCGTTGCGCCCGAGCGCATTTATGAGCTCGGCATGAAAGACAACTTCTGGATGATGGGCGACACCGGCCCCTGCGGCCCCTGCAGCGAGATCCATTACGACATGGGAATAGAGGCGAGTGACAAGAGCAGGTCGGAGTGCGCAACCGGCCAATGCAAGTTCCCCTGCGAATGTGGGCGGTACGTTGAGATCTGGAATCTAGTGTTCATGCAGTTTGACAAGCAGCCCGATGGCAAGCTGACACCACTACCAAAGCCCTCGATCGATACCGGCGCGGGATTGGAGCGCCTGGCAGCGGTGATGTTGAACCTTCAGGACTCCAAGTACGTTTCAAACTACGAAACGGATCTATTCTGGCCGCTGATTCTGCGCGCGGCGGATCTGACTGGCGTGCAGCCTAATGAGTATCCGATCTTCTTTGCCATGCAACCCGATGCCCCTGTTCCGATTATTACGAAAAGTCCCGAAGGCGAAGCGGAGATGCACAGACGCGATCTGCTCCGCAATGCTTCGCTTAGGATCATCGCGGACCATTCGCGTGCATCGACATTCCTCATCTCCGATGGAGTTTTGCCCTCTAACGAAGGGCGTGGCTACGTGTTACGGAAGATCATTCGCCGTGCGATCCGCCACGGGCGCATGCTGGGACAGGAAAAGCCATTTCTGTTCGAGATGGTGTCCACCGTGTGTGACGTCATGAGGGAGGCATATCCGGAACTGACAGAGAGCGCCGGTCGAGTTGCAGAAACCATTAAGAACGAGGAAACCCGTTTTGCGCACACGCTGGACATCGGGTTGAAGCGTCTGGAAGACGATCTCGCGCCATTGATCGCGGAACTTAATGAACTCCGAGGCATGTTCGGCGACCACTTCGGCGACCCCAGCACAAAGGCTGACTGGGCGCGACTGCCAGTTCAGCCGCCGGCCTATCCAGGCGATAGAGCGTTCAAGCTATACGACACGTTCGGTCTGCCCCGTGACTTTATAGAAGACGCTTGCCGCGATGCTGCCATCATTTTCGATGCTGCAGGCTTCGACGCTGCCATGGAAGAGCAGCGCCATCGGGCGCAGGCTTCCTGGAAGGGCGGTGCGAAGGCCACGGCTAGCCCGGTCTACCAATCGCTGCCGCGCACCGAGTTTGAAGGCTACCGCCAGACGCTCTCCACCGGATGCGAGGTGCTGGCCATCATCAAGGCGCACAACGGGACCGGCATTGGCGCGCAAGAGTTGAAGCCCGGCGATCGCGGCGAGATCGTGCTCGACCACACGCCGTTCTACGCCGAAGCCGGAGGCCAGGTTGGCGATGTGGGCTGGCTCCATGGCGACGATCACAACACGCTGGTCGCCGACGTCGAAGGTGTCAGCTATCCCGTGCAGGGCGTGCGCGCACACAAAGTTGTTGCGAAGCAAACGATCCATGTCGGTGACAAGCTCGACGCCAAGGTCAACGAAGAAGTTCGTCGCGCCACCATGCGCAACCACACCGGCACGCACCTGCTGCATGCCGCTCTGCGCGAGGTGCTGGGCACGCATGTGAAGCAGGCGGGCTCGCTGGTCGATCCCGGCCACCTGCGCTTCGACTTCTCGCACTTCGCCTCGCTGGCCGACGAAGAGTTGCAGGACATCGAAGACCTGGCCAACCGCGAAGTGCTACGCAATGACCGCGTCGAGGTCATCGAAGATGTGCCCATCGACGTGGCCATCAACGAGTACAAGGCGATGGCGCTGTTTGGCGAGAAGTACGGCGATCGCGTGCGCGTCATCCGCATTGGCGACTTCTCGACCGAGTTGTGCGGCGGCACGCATACGGCGGCAACCGGCGAGATCGGCCTGATCAAGATTCTTAAAGAAGGCAGCGTCTCCAGCGGCGTGCGGCGCCTGGAAGCCGTCACGGGTGAAGGCTCGCTACGCCACTTCCGCAAAGACCATCAGTTGGAGAACGTCGTCGCCACCCTGGTGCGCGGCGGCGACGATCAGTCTCCTGCCGAGGCGCTGAAGCATGAACTCGAACGCCGCGAAGAAGAGCTGAAGAAGCTGCGCAAGGAACTCGACCAGGTGCGCATGAAGTCGGCGGCCTCTTCGGTCTCGTCGGCGACGGATAACGTTCGCGAAGTGAAAGGCGTGAAAGTCCTGGCCACCCGCGCCGACAATCTCGAGCGCCCGCAACTGCGCACGCTCATCGACAACATGCGCAACAAGCTCGGTTCGGGCGTGGTGGTGCTGGGCTCGGTTGCTGACGGCAAAGTCGCGCTCATCGTCGGCGTCACCAAAGACCTGACCTCGCGCGTACAGGCGGGCAAGATCATCGCCGAAGTTGCGAAGAAGGTTGGCGGCTCCGGCGGCGGGCGTCCCGACATGGCCGAGGCCGGCGGCAAAGATCCCGCAGCGCTCGATTCCGCCCTGGCCGAGAGTTATGACGTCGTGGGCGCCCTGCTGGGGTGAAGAGAAAGCTCACCACGGAGGCACGGACAGCGCGGAGAATCCAGGTCTTACGATTGTCATCCCGAGTGCAGCGAGGGACCTGCTTTCGTGTCTTCCCTAAGGGGACTCGGGATTCGATGATGCGGCTTTCCCAGCACTCACGTCCTGAGCTAGTAATTGTTTTGTCCTTCGGACTGGCAAGGCCCGCCTGCGACCGCTCCGGCAAACCCTAATTTTCTCCGTGTCTCTGTGTCTCTGTGGTTAACTCAATTTCCTCCGTGTCCTCCGTGCCTCCGTGGTGAGGTTTTCAGCTTTTGCCCGCAAGAATCGGGGTTCGCCCGTCCCTCCCCGGGGTATAGGATGGTTTGCATCACAGGATTCTGATCGAAGAATTGGCGAAGAAAAGACTGAATCCTGGTACTCTGTCTAACTGTCTAAACGATATAAGGTGGTTACTATGGCAACCGCAGAAACTCCTTTCCTGCAAACCGTACGCGGCGATCTGTTGTCCCGGCGCGAGCGGCTGGAGAGCGTTATGGAGCGCAACCACTCCGAGCAGCTCAGCGAGCTGCTGTCGCAAGTCGATCAGGCGCTACAACGATTCGATAACGGCACCCTTGGAGTGTGCGAGGTCTGCCATGGCACAGTCGAAGAAGAGCGAATTCTGCGCGATCCGCTGACCTCGGTCTGCCTGGGCTGCCTTACCCCCAACCAGCAGCGTGCGCTGGAATACGATCTCGAACTCGCCGCTCGCATCCAGAACGGGCTTCTGCCCGCCGCCGACATCTCTATTCCCGGATGGGAGGTCGCTTACCACTATCGGCCGGCGGGGGTGGTGGGCGGCGACTATTGCGACGTGGTCGCCGACGATCGTGGCGGGCTGTATTTCATCATCGCCGACGTTGCCGGGAAGGGCGTGGCGGCGGCCATGCTGACCGCCAACCTGCGTGCGGTGATGCGCGCATTGGTTCCGCTGAATCTACCCTTGCAGAAGATGCTGTCACAGGCGAACCGCTTGTTTTGTGAGAGCAAGCTGCCCATGCAGTATGCCACCCTGGTCGTCGGCCACAGCACGGCGACGGGCGCTCTGGAGCTCGTCAATGCCGGGCACTTGCCCGCGATGATCCTGCGCGGACCGGCAGTCGAGCTGTTCGAGAGCAACGATCTGCCGCTTGGTCTCTTCTGCGACCAGGAGTTTACCGCCATTCGCACGCATCTGAGCCCACAGCAAACGCTGGTGCTCTTTACCGACGGCGTAAGCGAAGCAGAGAACCCAGCCGGCGAGGAGTATGGGACCGACGCCCTGCGAAAACTACTGGAGCAGAGCGGCTTGTGCTGCCCCGAGCGTCTGGTCGCGGCCTGCCGCGAGCAAGTGGAGCAGTTCCGCGGCGGCAGCGAGCGCGCGGACGACGAGACCCTGTTGGCGATTCAGTATGCGGGAGCGGGAGCGAGTGCGGCAGTTATGCAATGAAATGTTTTCCCAACGCGTGTCATCCCGAGCGAAGCCGAGGGACATACAGTTTGTGCACGGGCCTAACCGCCTCGTGTGAGCCACATCACTGCTCGAAGCTCATTGCAAATGAAATTCTGCCCTCATGCAGCAGCACAAGTGGTACTACGTGTACATCATGGCAAGCCGCTCGTTGACGCTGTATATCGGGGTTACAGGAAACCTGGGCGGGCGGGTTCTGCAGCACAAACTGCATCAGTACCCAAAGGGATTCACCGCGAGGTATAAGATCGAACGGCTGGTTTATTTTGAGCCATTCGGGGAAATAGCGAATGCCATCGCGCGAGAGAAACAACTCAAGAGCTGGCGACGTGAGAAGAAGATTGCTCTGATCAAGACGATGAACCCAGCGTGGAGTGATCTTGCGGAAAATTGGTATACCCGGGCGGCATTTACCGGCAAGTTGGAAGCAGGGCCGTCGGCACATTTTTGATTTGCGCGCGAAAGATCGTGGCGCGAGCAAACTGCAGGTCCCTCGGCTGCGCTCGGGATGACACCTCGGAGGAACTGACGCCTGACAACTGATTTTGGTGCCGAAGAAGGGACTCGAACCCCCACACCCTTGCGGGTACATGGACCTGAACCATGCGCGTCTGCCAATTCCGCCACTTCGGCACGGGAGGCTGCGGGTGAACACCCGCTGTTCAGGAAGCATTCTCAGTTTACAGAAGCAGCTTTCTGCTAGCAACTGCTGCAACCGCCGAGATCCCCGCCGGCCCCGACTCTATAATTGGCGCATGACCCTAACCCAGCAGGTCCAGAAAGACATGGTCGATGCCATGCGCAAAAAAGAAGAGCTGCGTCTCTCCACCCTGCGCATGATGAAGGCCGCGCTCAAGAACAAAGAAATCGACAAGCGTGCCCCGCTCGACGAGAAAGAAGAGCTCCAAGTCTTCAGCACTATGATCAACCAGCGCAAGGACTCGATCGAGCAGTTCGAGAAGGGCAATCGTCACGAGCTGGCGAGGAAGGAAGCCGATGAGATCGCCATCATCGAGGCCTACATGCCCAAGGCGCTCGGCGAAGAAGAAATCGCCGCCGCCGTCAAAGCGACCATCGCCGAGATGGGCTCTCCCACAATGAGGGATATGGGAGCGGTGATGAAAAACGTGATGGCGAAGTTCGCCGGCGCGCGCGTCGATGGCAAAGTTGTCAGCGAGATGGTGAAGAAACAGTTAGCTGCGAGCAGCTAGCTGCGAGCTGCGAGCCGCAGACAATTAGCCGTTGGCAACAGGCTAAACGGCCACAAACGCGAAGCGCGAAAAGCCAAGAGCCAAGATGGTCACCTACGTTCTCTACCTCGGACGGATTCCCTACGGCACGGCCAACGAGCTGCAGCGCACCCTGCTCAACCTGCGGAAGGCCGGGCATGTCGAGAACACGCTGCTTCTGCTGGAACATCCGCCGGTAATCACCTTGGGCCGCAATGCGCGGCTCGAAAACGTTCTGGCATCGCCCGAGTCTCTTGCTCAACGCGGCGTCGAGCTGTTTGAGATCGATCGCGGAGGCGATGCAACGTTCCACGGTCCCGGGCAGTTGGTCGCCTATCCCATCTTCGACCTGCGCAGCTTCGATCCCAAGGTTGGCGCGGTAGAGTACGTTCGTCGACTGGAGGAGGTCTTGATCCGCGTCTGCGGCGACTATGGCATCGCGACTCAGCGAATCAAGGGCCTGACCGGCGTCTGGACTTACGCATTGCCAAACAAGCCTGAGGCGAAGATCGCGGCCATCGGCGTTCATATATCGCGCAGCGTCACGACCCATGGCTTCGCGCTGAATGTGAGCGCGGACCTCGACTTCTTCTCGCTGATCGTTCCCTGCGGGATTACCAACAAGCCCGTGACTTCCATCGAGCGCGAAACCGGAAAGCAGGCGCCGCTGGAGGAGGTTGCGACCTCCGCCTCGCGCAACTTCGGTCGCGTGTTCAACTCGCAGATGCTGTGGCTGGAGTCGCTCGACGACCTGCTCGGCGCTCGCAATCCGGAGGAGTCCGTTAACGCTCCTGCTAACCAGGACACGCCAGCGCGTCCGCCGAAAGAGCTGCGAGAGCTCATGGGTGACGGCACGGAATTGGCATAGGCCAACACAGCTGGACGTGCCCTACTTCCCAACGTAACTCACTCTCCAGATCGAGTTCGAGCCGTCGTCGCTCACCAGCAGCGAGCCATCAGGCGCAACGGTGACGCCCACTGGCCGCCCCCAAACGTCGCCATTCGGCAGCACGAAGCCGGTCAGAAAGTCCTCATACTCGCCGGTTGCATGGCCGCTCTGGTGCAGAGGAACGCGAATCACCTCGTACCCGGTACGCGGGTCGCGGTTCCACGATCCGTGCTGCGACGAGAAGATGTCGCCCTGGTACTCCGAAGGAAATTGCTTGCCCTCGTAAAACGCCAACTGTAGTGACGCGTTGTGCGCTTGAATGAGCACGTCGGGAACGATGACCTTCGACTTGAGTTCGGGATGCGCGCCCTTCAGCCGCGGCTCCGGATTGCCACCGATGTAGTAATAGGGCCACCCGTAGAAGCCGCCTTCCTGGACGTGGGTAATGTAATCGGGCACAAGATTGTTGCCCAGTCCGTCGCGCTCGTTGACGGAGCACCATAGCTCGCCGTTTTTCGGATTAATCGCCAGTCCTCCGCCGGCATTGCGGATGCCCGATGCATACACGTGCATATTCTTGCCATCGGGATCCATCACCAGAATGTCGGCCCGGTTCTTCTCGTCGGGGTGAGTATCAGGGTCGTCGATATTCGAATCCGAACCCACTCCCACGAACAACCGCTTGCCGTCTTGAGAGAAGACCAGGTCACGCGTCCAGTGTGAGCCGCCAGCGGGCAGGTCGGCAATTTTCTCAGGGCTGCCTTCAGGCTTCAGATCGCCATTCTTGTAAGCGAACCGGACGATCGCATCCGTGTTCCCGATGTAGATGTACTGGGGATTGGGACCCGGCGGATAAAACGCGATGCCATAGGGTCGATTGAGTCCGCCGACAAAGGTTTCCGTCTGTTTCGGCTTGCTGTCTGGGCCGATTCCGCGAAATACCTTGATGTCGCCGCCGTGGCTCTCGGCGACGAAGATATCGCCGTTTGGAGCCGTGAGCATCTTGCGTGGCTCATCGAGCCCGGTGGCGAACAACTCAACCTTGAAACCCGCTGGTGCAACCGGCAACACATTCGCAGGCCGATCGACCACTCTGGGACCATTGATAGCCGACTTGGTTGCAAAGGGTGCAGGCAAGTCTTGCGGCGTGATCTTGTGTATGGCGCCCGGCTTCTCAGAGCGATAGTCCGTGAAGGGAGCCTGGGGCGACGGAGCATTCTTGCCCTTGTTCTGCGCCGATGCGCAGGAAGTAGAGCCGAGCGAAACGGAGAGGGCGATGATAAACGCGTAGCTACGAACCCTATTCATCCAGCTTGACCTCGATCTCTCGATCTATAGTAAGAGCCCACAAGACTTGCCTTAATCAGGGTCTCAGGCAAGTTAGATGTTCGCTATGTAAAGAGGCACCTGCAAACCCTCCGAAGTCGTGCTCAATTGGCGCGTCCACTTGCGAACACAAGGTTCGTGCTTTCGGACAGGGCCGGATTCTCCCTTCGCTGTAAGCCACTGAAACAGATGCCGCTTACGTTTCAACGGTTGGCATTCGATCTGCACTAACTCACTCCTGTCGGATGGTTGAAAAGAACACAAGAGCGAAGGTGCCTGATTGCTGAGGACCAGGAGCACGTGAGAGAGGCGCTTGCCATGTTGCTGCGGGGAGACGGCTACGAGGTCGAGTTGTGTTCGTCGCCTCAGCAGGCGGTGTCGGCGGCGAAACGGCAGATGCCTGAGATCGCATTGCTCGACATGAATTATCGGCGTGATAGCACCTCGGGCATCGAAGGGCTGGAGCTCATCGAGTGTCTACGCGGCCTTGAGAGCACGCTTCCCATCATCGCGCTGACCGGCTGGGGAAACGTGGAGCTCGCAGTGCGGGCAATGAAGGCGGGAGCCAACGACTTTATCGAGAAGCCCTGGCGCAACCAGTCGCTGCTGGAAAAGGTCAACTTGCTGACGGCCCGGGTCCGCGATGCGCGTTCCTCGCAGAGGATCTCCGAGTTCGAGCGCCAGGATGCGCACAACCTACAGACGCGGATTGTGCCTCCCCGTCATCTGGTTGCCGGCGGGATCACGATCTATGGTGAGAGCTTGCCTGCGGGAACCGTGGGTGGCGACTATTTCGGCGTGTGGCAGCCCACCTCTGATTCTGTGCACCTGTGTATAGCCGACGTTTCGGGCAAGGGGACCCCGGGAGCGATGATCGCGGCGATGCTGTATGCCTCCGTCAGTACTTTGTCTTCCTCTGGGAGCAGCCCCGACCTGATCTTGCGGGAAGTCGAACACTTGTTGCGGGAGCAACTCAGCGAAAGTCACTACGTCACCATCGTCTACGCGACTCTGGATCTCAACTCCCGCGTACTGGCCTATGTGAATGCCGGCCATTGTCCGCCCTTGTTACTCCGCGCCGGCGGCATGGTGGAGTATCTGGCGGCAACTCGGCCGGTACTCGGTCTTGGCGTGAGCGATGAATTCAAGGTCCACAGAACTACGCTTGAGTCGGGCGATCGCCTTGCCCTCTACACTGACGGTATTACCGAGGCCGCCAATGGCGACGCACGCGAATTTGGCTGCGAAGGACTCTTGGAGGCGCTGATGAGCGGACAGGCGCTCGATCCCGCGGACCAGTATCAGTTCGTCCTGCAGAGGGTGCGCGGTTACGCCGATGGCAACCTCAGTGATGACGCCACTCTGGTACTGACCCGCATGGGGCAGGCGGTCTAAGGGTTCATTCTTCCGCAAGCGACTCGTTGTAAACTGCTGGAACGCTTCTGTTCGCTTGATCACCACAACGGAGAGCCGTGAGCAACGCAGCCGATCTAGTTGTCGACATCCGCGGCCTGAAGAAGACCTACGCAGGCAAGATTCCGGTCGAGGCGGTGAAAGGAATCGACCTGACGGTGCGGCGCGGCGAGCTTTTTGGCTTGCTTGGCCCCAATGGCGCCGGCAAGACGACGACCATCAGCATCTGTACGACGCGTGCGCTGCCCACTGGCGGCAAGGTGGCGATTGCCGGGATCGATGTGGTTGCGCATCCCGCTGAAGCGCGGCGCTACATGGGAGTGGTGACCCAGTTCAACACGCTCGATCGTCAGTGTACCGTCTTCGAGAACCTCTACTTTCACTGCCGCTACTTCGGCATGAGCCACGTTAAGTCAGCGGCGAAGGCGGATGAACTTATCGAGCTGTTCAAGCTGACCGAACGTGCGAAATCGAATGTCGCTCAGCTATCCGGCGGACTGGCGCAGCGGGTGCAAATCGCAAGGGCTATCGCTCACGAGCCGCAGATTCTATTTCTCGACGAACCCAGCGCGGGCCTCGATCCGCAAACTCGTCTGGCATTGTGGGACATCATCCGTGAGCTCCGACAGCGTGGGATCACCATCGTTCTGACCACTCACTATATGGAAGAAGCCGATGCACTCTGTGAGCGGGTGGCCATCATTGACCACGGGAAGATTCTGGTTTGCGATGAACCGGGCAAGCTCAAGAGTAGCGTCGGAGCGCAGAAGGTCTTTGAACTGCACCTGGAAAGCGGACAGTCCGATGGCCTTGCGGAGCGTCTGCGGCAGGTGCCGGGAGTAAATGAAGTGGAAACCTCGGCTGACGGCTTGCGGCTGTTTACCGATGGCCGCGCCGGCCTTCTGCCCGAAATCGTGGGCGTCACCGGCGATGGCCTGCAGGACGTGAAAGTCAGCGAGACCAGTCTGGAGACGGTCTTCATCAAGCTGACGGGAAGGGAATTACGTGACTGATTCCACAATCAAGTGGCGCGCGTTCTGGGGGCTGTTCCTGCGTGACCTCACAGTGCTGCGGCGGCAATTCGTTGCCTTCCTAATTCGTACCATCATGAACCCGCTGCTGTTTGTCTTCGTCTTCACGTACCTATTTCCGAAGATAGGCCAGGGCTTCCAGAGTACCGCCGGCGCAAGTTTTGGCACTCTCATTCTCCCCGGCTTGCTGGCCATCGGCATCTTCATTCAGGGAATCATGGCGACCGCTTTGCCGCTCTCCATGGAGATCGGTGCCACGCGCGAAATTCACGACCGTGTGATGTCGCCGCTGCCCGTCTCCTGGGTTGCGGGCCAGAAGATCGTCTTCAGTGCGTTACAGAGCATTCTCGCGGCACTGGTCATCTTTCCGCTGGTGTACTTCATTCCGGTCAATCCGGTGGAGATCCACATCTTCAGTTGGCCCATGCTGATTGCGGTCCTGCTGCTCGCCAGCCTGGTTTCGGGTGCCGTCGGGCTGACGATCGGAACCACCGTCCAGCCGCAACACATCGCGCTGATGTTCGGCATCATTGTGGTGCCGGTGACGTTTCTGGGCTGCGTCTACTACCCGTGGGCCATGATGCACACTGTGCGCTGGCTGCAGATCCTGGTGCTGATCAACCCGGTCGTCTACATGAGCGAGGGCCTGCGCACGACGCTCACACCATCACTGCCGCACATGCCTGCCTGGGTAACTCTCATCGCGCTGACCGTCAGCCTTATCGTGTTGAGTTGGGTGGGTATCAAAGGCTTTATACGGAGAGTGCTGAGCTGAGGCGTGAATTTGCGATAATGAACACAGCCGAAACTCGATCTTTCCAAATCGAGTCTCGCGCCACGCGCGTGGGCCCGTAGCTCAATTGGATAGAGCATCAGCCTTCTAAGCTGAGGGTTGCTGGTTCGATCCCAGCCGGGCCTACCAGAGCAGTTCAAAACCAAAATTCAGCTTTTAGCCGATCCCAAGCCATCAATATGCGCTCAGGCGAGAAGATGGTACGCTTGCGTTCATTCCAGGAGTGAATTGCAGCGACCGCAAGTTTAGGATTATTGCTGCCGGCGCTTTTGTCCTGCGTAACGACCCAGTGGACGCTGGACAGAAGTTCCATTCCATAAGGCGTCTCATAGCCGTCAATGAGGGCTGATACCCGCTCAAATCGTCGGAGAGTATCCGATTCAGACGAGAGAAACTTCTCAGCCTCCGCAAGGGCATTAGGTAATACATACACCGAAGCGTCACGGCTACGGGCCCCGTATCCCCGCACGAAGTGTCCCTCCATGCGTTGCAAAACGTAGTGAAGAGTTTCGCTATAAGGCCCATATCGCTGCTGCTGAAATTCAAGCTTAAGGGGTTCGCCGGAGACCTGCATGAAATACGCAAGCTTTTGGATCTCCAGTAATGTTAAGCGATACCCAGGAATTGCATATCTCCCCATTAAGCCGACTATGGCAGCTCGCCCCGCCGTCATTCGGGGTCGAGTCGTTGCGATACGCATTTTGTCAGGCGCTGGAGCACCAGATGGAACGAAAAGTCGAACGTCGACCTCTGGGCCCCCCTCGAACGCCCGAAGAATTCTCTTTCGCACATCGTTCCACTCCAGGCCGCCATTGCCACAGCCAAGCGGAGGCACCGCAATCGAACGCACTTTTTCTTTCCGGATAAATTCCACCAGTGCACGTAATCCTGATTCGATGTCTTCCAGTTTCGACTTTCCCTTCCAGTGCCTCTTGGTTGGAAAATTGACGATCCAGTGAGGGTTGTGAAAAGTGTTCGTATGAAAAACAAACATCCGACCCGGCTGAACTTCCCCGCGTTTAGCAGCGGCGAGATAGGCAACGAAGTTTTCCGGAAACGCAAGCTTGAACTGCAGCGCTATCCCTTTGCCCATAACGCCGACGGAATTCACCGTGTTGACGAGGGCTTCTGTGTCAGCGTCGAGCAGATTGCCAGAAATTTCATTGACCATCAGTAATACCAGCGCGGCTCAACTCCGATCTCTGGAACATGAGCCTGATCTTTTAGAGCCTCGCAAGCCTGTCTCTGGATTTTAGCGTCATATGCACCGATATACGAAACAAGTTTCCATGGAAAGAATTGATGAACAAGGAACTCCGCTTGACGCCTTCGCTTGCGGTCCGGGCCCTCGTTAGTGTCGAACCAGTAGCTGGAACCCATGACCTTCCAATCCACCTTGTCGAGATCTTCCAAATCACCGAAGAAATCACTAAACGCCATTTCAGCGTGACCCTCCGTGAATACCCATTCCAGTCCTGAATCACGGACGTCTTCGACCGAAGACACGAGGTGCACAACCGGTTCTTGCCCGCCGGTGTAGCCCACCACGGCTCCATTGTGGATTGCATACAGCATCGGCGACCGTGGGGCGAAGTAAAACGGAACATAGTCACCCAGAGTACCATTCGGAGGCAGAGGAACGACTCGTGCCATTCGGCGCGCCTTAATGTGCTGATGCCCGATCTGGATGGACTTCAACTGCTGCGCGTTTCTGTCGCAATGCAAGCCTCCCTGCTCCAAAATTCCTGCCAAGTTGCGCATATGCGTGATGTGGTAGATGCGCGTCATTAGCGATTAGTGCTGAATTGTAGCAGTCCATAAATACAGATCTCGGTTCAGTCCAGCAAGGGCTCAAATCGGCGAAGAGTGCCTCGGCTGAAAGTGAGGGCGCAAAATAGTGCCATTTCAGGGAGTCTTCTAACTTGAGGGTTGCTGGTTCGATCCCAGCCGGCCCTACCAGAGTTCACGAGCATCTCGGCGCCGCCAACGTCCACCCTTCGGGACGATGTAATCGAAGCGCGGCCGCTGAGCGAGCAACAGCTCCTTTAATCCCAGGTGCGAATGCTTCTTTGCAATCTTTGCGGCGGATTCGCCAAGTTTCTGATTCCGTTTGTTCACTTGCAAAGCCTACCATGTGAATACTTCCTGCTTCTAATCAAGTAGCATGACCGCCGCTCGCCGCGCCTGTGTTGTTCTCTTGTCACTTACAGTTCTCGCAACCTCACTCTTCGCCATCCCGGTCAGAGTGAACGTGCTCGGCGCCAATGGCGCACGGCTTGGGGGCGCGCTCGTTATGGTGCAGCGCCTGCAAAACGATACTGAGCAGGAAGTCTCGCGCGAACTGACCAATCCGCAAGGGCAAGCCGAACTGAAGGAGCCTGCAACCGGGGCTGTACCGGGCCATCGCCACCGACCCGTATCGCTCATGGAAGACGGAGGTCCGCGAATTCATGGTCAAGGACAGTCCGGTAACCGTAACCCTTGAGCTGGCGAGGGAGTCCATGGACGATCCGGTGCTGGCCGCGGTCGGCAGGCTCACTCTCCACGTGCTTGCCGCCAACGGGAGCCCGGCACAAGGCGCTGAAGTCCTGCTGCGGGATGCAAAGGCGCGTCCTGGTGCGGAGCACTGGGGAAGGACAAATGCCGGCGGAGCCGTGAATCTTGAGGTAACAGACAATTCCTCGGTGCTAGTCATTGTCTATGACGATCAGCTCTACACGTTTCCGGCAAATACCTACGATACTGAGCGCACAGTGCGCCTGCCATGACGTGGCGCTGTTTACGGTGAGGGAACGATCTCCACCTGCCGTGCATGGCACTCGCGCACTGCGTTGCCGCAGCTCCGGAACTGCAAATCCTTCGTCAGGCAGACATCCACGCCAATGAACTCTCCCTTGCTGCACGAGGTACGGAAGGAATCAGCCGGCGCTCCATTGGCGGAGGCGAAATTCTGCTCAACATCGGCAGGACTAACCCGGATCGCATGACCGGGATGCTGGTACTCTTCAGGAACCTTCAGTTTTCCAAATGCCAGCCGAACCAGCGAGAAGTATTCCCGAGCGGTCAGTCCGCTACAGGTGCCGTGCGTAGCCCACTCATGCTGGATCAGTCCGCGCGCCGGCATGATGGGCAGCATCTGCCCAACGACGTCATTGGCGACTGGACTCGCGTTTGTGCAGCTTACGGGATAGGTGCTGTCGTTGTTCTGCGGCCATAACCCGTGGACGACGAATCCGTAATGCCTTGAAGGATCACATTCGCCTGCGCTGCCGTTTTCATGGCTGGCACAGAACTGCGGCGCCCACGACAGGGCCAGCACGTAGAAGTCGAACCGGCTCGTACTTGCAACCGGCGTCGATCGTTGCTTCAGGCTCAGACTCGGGGTGACTGGCGGCCGAGGCAGCACCTGGATTGTGATGCGGCTGAGGCGACGGACTCCGAAACGGCTCTGAATTGCGAGGCGGCTCCAGGGACGTTGCCTGCTTGCGGCCGCACCCGCTCAACGCCAGCGCCGCCAGCACAAGCAGTGCACACCCGCCTAGCATGTACCTCTTCACCACAAGCTTTTCCATTGTGCCTTTCACTTAACAAACTTCGGCTGCTTGCCTTCGCTCCAGGGATCGTAGGTCTGCGCGAAGATTTCGCGGTCGGCGATGGTGGGGTGGCTCCATAGCCAGACCTCGGCGAACTTGCCCACGTAAGGATAATCGAGCGAGCGCTCGCCGAGAATCTGAAACGACTCCGCGGCCGTGCGCTGCGAGTCGGGAACAAGGCTGTGAATTACTTCCAACCCATAAATGTCGGCCTCATGCTCGAAGTGGCGCGACACAATGTTAAATACCGGATCTCCGAGAAATGAGAGCACGTAGAAGATCAGCAGCAGCATGGGCGCAGAGGCGAAGTCGCTGGGGCTGCGAATGCCCCACGCGCTACCGTTTCGGCGCAGGAGCCAGTTCGCGATCCGGTAGGAGCAGTAGAAAAAAACCAGCAACACGGCGACGGCGAAGAAAAACCCCTTCATCAGATGGCCGAGGACGTAGTGCCCCATCTCGTGGCCAAAGACGAACAGCGTCTCGGGAGTGTCCATATGGCGCATCGTGGTGTCCCACACCACCACCCGCTTGCTTGAGCCGAATCCCGTGACGTAGGCATTCAACTCGTTCGTCTTTTCGCTGGCCTTCATCTCGTACATGCGAGAAGGTGGGATGTCCATTCCGGCGCGATGAACGACGCGCTCAATCTGCTCGACCAGATCGGCGTGGTGATCGGTAAGCGGCTCGAACTTGTTGAACAGCGGATCGATCAGGATCGGCTGGATGAAGATGGCGAACAGCAGGAAAGGTATCGTCGCCAGCCAAAAGTAGAACCACCACCGCGTGGGACTGCGGCGCAGCACGCCAAAAAGTACCCAGCCGAGGATGACCGTCACAACCAGGTTCAGCGCGAGCCCTTTTCCCCAATCGCTGAACCATGAGCCCCACTGCTGCACGGACAGACCGTACATCAAGCTGATGTGGTGGCGATAGAGCGAAAAGGGAAGCTGCAGCACCTCCAGCGTCACGAAAAATGCCACGATCATGACGGCGGCCCGCACCAGCCAGAAGCGCGATGCGCGCTCCGCGAAATCACGTAGATGAACGCCATAACGAGTGCGCAGCATCAGCCACAGCACAAGGAAGACATAGAACGTGGTGATGAAGTAGAGCGACACATCGATGCGGTACAAGGCATAGGCCTGCGCCAGCTTGTCGGGCGGCAGGGTGTAGTGCAGCAGGCCGCTCGCCTGAGTCGCGGTGCCTGGGCTTGGTGGTTGATCAAGCAGCCATGCGGTGGTGAGGCCCAATAGTGGTGACATGAGGAGAAAGCGGAGTGTAGCACGCCTGCGCTCGGCGAATAGGCGCGGCAATTCGCTGGCGCGGCGGTTTTCGGGCTCGAATTATCGGATGTAAGCTAAACAAACGAAGCCGGTTAATTGATTTGTTGTTGACATTTCCGATATAAGGGCTACTATACTGATATCACCTCCGATCCAATCCAGGATCGAATGGGCCCGCAGTCAAGGAAATGTCACCGCTCCTTGGCAGCGGGCCTATTTTAGTTACTGCGCCGATTGCCCCGCCACACACAAGTGCCACATACGATGACCCACATCCGAGGGACGTGAGCGCCCACCTTCCGCCTATTTCTTGCCGGCCGCCTGCACTTTGCTGAGCATCTCCTTCGCCGGCGCGCGATACGGTCCATCGATGGCGGCGGCTTTCTCCAAGGCAGCAACCGACTCCGCCTTGCGATTCTCTTTGGCCGAAGCATATCCCAGGTAATAGAGAGCGGCTTGCTGATCGGCCGGATCGCCTTGCAGCAGAGCCACCGCGGTCTTCAGTTCCGTCACGGCGGTCGGGAGTTTTTCCCGGTTCAGGTCCGCTCTGCCGAGAGCGGTGTGCGCCAGCCCGGCGTATGACTTCTGCGTCTTGTCGGTGGGATTGGGACGGACGAGCGTGATCACCTTCTCGGCATACTCTGCCGCTTTCGCCGCCTCCTTCGCTTCGCCGGCGTAGGAGTTCGCCAGCATCAGCAACGTGGGAATGCTGTCGGGATTGGCAGCCAGCGCTTTTTCGCCGTAGGCCTGCAGGCGCTGCGGCTGGTTGAGTTGCTGCAAGCTGTACATGGCAAGCTGCGTCACCTGCGGCTCGAACTGCGACTTGGGGAACGCCGGCGTGAACTTCTCGATGTAGTCCATGCGCTGGTTGGGATCCTGCTCGGAGGCAATCGCGTTGTAGGCAGCCGACTCCAGAAAGTCGTAGCTCGATTTCACCGCCGCCTGTTGCTGCGGCTCGGCGATGGAGTGATAAACGGCGGCGCCCTTGACCGCGTATTCGATGATCTTGGCATTGTCCTTCATCGCCATGGCTACGTTGGTGTCCGCCACGATGAGGTCGAGATCGTCAGGATAGTCCTGGAACGCCTTGTCGCCCCACTCCAAGGCCTTCGCCTTGTCGCCGGCGGCGAGATACTGCTGCGACAGTTGCCACTCCGCGTAGGCAACGGCCGCTTTGTCGTCGGAATATTTCTGGATGAAGTCTTCGTAGGCAGCGGCCCGCTTAGTGGCGTCAGGCTCGGCTGCAATCGCCGAGAGCGCCTTGTCTTCGGGCGTGCCCGCAGGGATGGTGATGCGGGTGTTCTGGCCGAAAGCCGGAAGGAAGGATAGAGCGATGACGACGATTGACACCAATTGCGGAAGACGCATGCCACACCTCCGCTTCGCGTCAGGACTTGATTTGTGCGCCTGCGCGGAGTATCTGTTTTCGAGGGAATACTAACGCCGTTCGGGCTGGGAAGCTATGAATTTGCGCACACGGGGCGGTGAACTCATAAACAGAACACGACGGCCGATGCTTACCGGCCGGGTGTAGTGGAGATTGAGTCAGAGTGGAAGTGGAGGTGGGTGCCCCATTCTAGCTCGCGCCGACGAGCACGGAGTGATCGTCGGACGAGCTAGGGTGGGGTAGTTGACTTTGACTCCTATCTCCGAACTTTCAACCGAAAAGCCCCACCCTACCTCCGCTTCGCGTTCGGTAGAATGGGGCACCCGAAAGCAAAAGTGATAAGGTGGGCCACCCGCCCGCCGTTGCCTGGTGATGTCCTAACGGAGAGTTGCTGGCTCGCTCGCGGGGGCACAGGAAGGGTTAATGTTGCTGGCAGAAAACAAAGGCAAAGGCGAGCAGAGCAATCAAAACCGCCTTACAGTTTCCTTAGTTACTGGGCAAACAAAAACAGTGGGGTGGTATACCAATACACCTTTACCTGAGCCCTGAGGATTCTGATCGCGCGGTAAGATTTGTTCAATCAGCGGCTTTTGATGCAATCCGCAGATTGGCACGTCTGAATTCGGGGAATGTGCCCAGTAACACTTTGTTTCCATGGAGTGCGATTCTATTCGGCTGCTAACAGTTCCGCAAGCGACCCGGGTGCCGGGTGCCACACTCATTCCATCGGTTGGAATGAGTGGGATCACAGGGTATGCGTTACGACGTCACTGACCTGAGGGAACGCAACCCTTTACTCTGTCGTGGTGACGCCGGGATGACACGCGTCGATCGTGTACACGAAGATCCCACCCAATCCAACGGATGGATTGGATGCGGCACCCAGCCTGAAGGTGTACTGGAAGATGCGCGGCAGCTTTTGATGACTCACTTGAGTGTCATCGGGCGTATAATAAAGGTACCGGTAATGTGCGGCAGACCGACGTGTGCGGGAACGCTCAGGGACGCCTGCCGGACGTGGCCTTTCATTCTCGATCGCAAAGTCAGAGAGCAGGAAGTATTTGAAAAAGCCAGCCGTCCATTCCTTTGTCCTGTCGTTTGAAGAACAGTCCTTGACAAACAAGAAAAAGCGTCATCACTGGATGATTTGTTCAACCAGGAACCCCGACTTGTTGGTCTCGTGGGGTCATGCAATTACTCATGAAGCAGCAGAGTACGAGGCAAACAAGGAGCTCGAGGAGCTAGTCTCCGGGTGCATTCAAGGTGAGCCGGTGGCCAGCATCGCTCCATTTCATCGCCACATGTTTCTGGCGCGTTAACGAAGAGTGGCCCACATTTCCCGTCTGTTGCGAAATGTCGGAGTGCCGGGTGCTCCACTCATTTGTGCTTTTCGATCGAGAAGTGACAGAACGGCGGGTGGCCCACATTTCCCGGCGGTTGGGAAATGTGGGAGCTACGATGCTTCCTGCTCAAGTGATCACGCTCACAGCCTGCTTGCCTACCCACAATTGCCAACCGAAGGCAATTGTGGGCCACCCGTCGACTTCGTTCGGAGGATCGTCAGAAGAGATTTGGATCGAGTGCCCCATTCTACCGCAGGCGAAGCCGAGAGCCTGTCCTGAGCGGAGCCGAGGATAGGGTGGGGCATTTCCGTACCCCTGACGAACCTCCGGGCAGAGACGGAAGTCAACCCCCCCACCCTAGCTCAGCCGCCCTGCCGGTCGGCTTCCGCTAGAATGAGGCACCCGAAAGAGAAAAAAGTCGTAGGGTGGGCCACCCGCCGTTAAGTATTCAGAAATCACAAATCTTAAATGCGATAAGATAAGAAGGTGAAATTTGTATATAAGGGGCCGATAACAATGTACGAGAACCAACTGCTACCTTCTTTTCGGTTACTTCTCTGTTGGGGATTATTAATTCTCTTTGCTTCGCACCTTTCGTTAGGCCAAGCTCCAAATGGCCAGCCCACCACGAAGCAATCGCCTCTTCCCCCAACGACGCAAATCAAGAAGACCATAGTCTTTCTTGAGACCGACTGTCTGCATGACTTCAATCGAGATTTACCCGATCTATCGCGTGACAAACTGCTCCAAATGTCGCCACAGCAGCAGCAGAACATCCTTGGGCAATTAACTGCGCTTACGCTGCGACTGCGACTGCTCAAGACCAGTGTCGCCAAGCTATCACCGGATGAAGCCGCTCGTCTGGTGCCGAACGCAATTGGTAACGCGACGCCTGAACAAACGGTCGACGACATTGAATGGAGGCTGCAGGCGCTGATCAAGATGACATCGTTCAGCGATCAGGAACTCGCGGCATTATCAGATGCTGAGGTTACTTCGCTGCTGACTGACAAGTTTCTGACTGACAAGTTTCGGGGTACAGGCTTCTTAGTCGGCTACATGGATGAACGTATCAAAGCACAGCCAGGAGACGAAGGGCCTCGCTACTTTCCCTACCTAGTCAGCAATCGCCATGTCATACGGCCCGGTGTGGAGAAAAGAACACCCTGCAAGGTCGTCCGTTCCTATATTCTGCTGAACCACAAGCCCGACGCTGCTCACCCAACCGATTACACAGAGGGATACAGGTTGGACAATCTCGTTCGGTGGGTAAGTCCACAAGATGAATCGGTTGACCTCGCCGCGGCAGCGTTCGCGTTCGACGACAAGCTGTATGACCACATCGTGATCCCGAACACCGATTTTGTCACCGAAGAGGACATCAAGAATCACAAGGTGGTTGAGGGCGATCCTGTGTTGTTCGCAGGACTGTTCATTCAGACCTTTGATCAGGTTCATACGCTGGAGCCAATCGTGAGATCGGGAGCACTCGCCATGCTGCCAGAAGGACTTCTCCCAACGACATTGGCAGGCAGAGACGGAAAGCAGTATCGTGGGAAGATATATCTAGCTGATGCTCACGCATTTGACGGAAATAGCGGCTCTCCAATGTTTGTTGATCCCAGCAAATTTTCAGGGGTGATGTATGTAGTTCCGCCGTTGCGGTTGTTAGGAGTTATCAGTGGAAAAGTGTCTGAGAACGCAGATTTGACCTTAAATGTGACCACATCCATATCTGGCAACCTGTCAGCAAATAGTGGCGTGTCGGTGGTAGTACCTGCTGCTGAACTGAAAAAGTTGCTCGAGGATCCTGTCTTTGTGGACGACCGTGACCGCCACATCAAGCAGCAATCGGGTACATAAGAAACAGGGCCGGGACGGCCCACATTTGCCTTCGGTTGGCAAATGTGGGGCTGCGAGGAATAGACTGATAACGTGCCGCGCGGACTCTTGTCTTGATGTTTCCGACCACAGACAACCAACAACTGACAACGTGCAGTGAATCGTGGGGTAGCAGGACGTACACATTCACGCGGTAGGGGAATCCCACATTTGCCAACTGATGGCAAATGTGGGCCACCCGGCGGGTGGCCCGCGCAAGCAGGTTGAAGAAAGAAAACATTATTGGGTGCACGGGTGGCCCATGCAACGCTCACGAGGGTGCCCCATGCAAGCCATCGTTTGGCTTGCATGGGGGTTTTCGTTGGCAGTGCGACTCGGTTCACGAGTTAGGATACCTCCCGATCAGAAACAACGAAGGTCAAAATCCCCGCCCAACCAACCGAAGGTTGGACGGGGCACCCTCGTGAGCCTTGCCCCGGGCCACCCGTCCACCCTCGTTAGCGTTGCACGGGCCACCCATCCCCAGGACTTACTTTTCCTTTAGACGCTGTGTCGTTATATCGACCTTCAATAGCGGAATGTACTCATGCATCTTCTTTTCGACAAACTTCGCCGGAATTTCGAACTCCCCTACCCTCACTCCAGGCCTCATTTCTGGCCGAACTCTTGCTCCAGACGCAATTTTGCCCTCATGATGAAGGGGCCTTCCGTGATTCTCAAATTCCGACGCAGCCAGGATCTTTCCCTCGTGATCATGAACTATGTAGATTTTTGCCATATTGGCCATCTCCTTTCTAAGAAGCTAATTTTGTCACTCGGTTGGACCCGGTCAGGCGACCGACGACGCTGGAAGTGTTAGCGTCCAGAAGCAATCTACAGGAGTGTCCAAGCCATTGAAGAGGGTGGCAAAAAGAACCCGATCAACTCCTCCAGGAGCCAAACCCACATACTGGAAGCTAATCCAGACATTTCCATCGGTGATGGGAATAAGCGTGGAGCTCACGTACTCCCAATCGATAGGCCAATACCAGTAATTTTCACCCGGTTGTAAATTCGGACAGTATGTGTCCACAACGATGACTTCCATCTTAGGCATGTCGCAGCTCCTTTCCGTGCAGCAACTCTTTCAATGCTCCAGAACTCCTTTGTAAGGAATCTAGAAAACGAAGAAACAGGACGAGAAAACCAATTAGGAAAAAACTAGTGTGGAAGACTACTGCGAAAGCAGGACAAGTTGAGCACCGGATGATTAGCGATGTCAATGCCACCTTTGTGCCTTAATTTGGGTCGGCGGGTGGCCCGGCCAAGCACTTTGAGCAGTCGAAGCACTTGAGGGTGGCCCGTCCAACCATCGGTTGGTTGGGCGGGGATTTTGACTTTTGTTCTTCCTGACGACGGGTGGACGGGCGGCCCACATTTGCCGTCTGTTGGCAAATGTGGGATTCGAAGACGGAGCTGCGGAGCAGCGGCTGCGTAGTTAGCCCCAGGCGTAAGCCCGGGGGTAGAGAAGCCCTGAGCATCTTCAGGCCGCGTAGCGGCCTACATCTTTGCGGGACGATACCAGGCCGCTACGCGGCCAGCCTCTTTGTTTCCGGCCCTAACCCCCGCGCCCGGGGCTCAAACCGAAGTCGCCGCTTCGCGGCTCACGTGAAACTTGTGAGAAGGTACTCCAACCAGGACAGGGATTCGCAACTCCTTTACCCGTTGCTTTCCCGCAACAGGGTAGTGCGGCGGTTCGGCGCCGCGATAAGGCGATATTCATCTTAGTTTGGCCGGGATGCAAATCACAAACGGTGAGTTGCATCCCGGAGTCCCTTAGAAACGCGCGAGAACGCGGGCCTGAAGGCCCGCTCTACCCAACGGAACAGTTAGTCAACCCTTGCCGCTGGCTACTGGCAGTGTTCGGCGTCGACGGCAACGTCGCGGGCGTCGAGGTAGTGATGCGCGCCTCCGTCCTTGCGCTCAGCCGTAGTTGGACGCATGGCATCACCGGCAATGGTGACTTTCCGCCCAACATAGTGGTTCAGGTAAAGATCGCTCGTCTCGTTCACTCCCCAGGTTGTACCGTCGCTGTTCTGGATCAAGTACTCCTTGGCGACAGGGCCTTGCTGCAGGCATCCGGTGATTTCAACTGTCTTTCCATAGGCCATGTGTGAGGCCGGAGCGGCATAGGCTTCGGCCAGTCCCAGTGTGAAGATCATGGCAAGCCCTGCCATCCACACACCGATAGTCTTTTTCATAGTTCACCTCCGGGAAACGGCAATTTGGCGCTTCCTTTGTTGTTGCAATGCTTCATGTGGTTGCATTGTTATGAGCAGGGATACCGTGTGTGATTCACGCAGTGAGAATTTGCGTTGCTCCGGTAGTGCTACTTGTTTCTTGGTTATTTCCGGGTGGTCCAATCATCCCTTCGATCTGAATCGGCGGGAAGAGATAACGACTACACGACTGGAGTTACCTTCGTAACTTGCGCCCTTTATGCTTCTCTGTTACGTTCACCCCGGTGGGCAAAGGATTTGTGTACCCACGCGCGCCGGGGCTTCCGGGCGCGGCTCTTTTGGGCGTTTGGTAATGCCGCAAGGCTTGCTTAAGGTTGACCGTTTCGTTACTCGTCAAAATCTATCCTGCACGACTTTTTGTGCAACTAATCGAGCTAAGTCCAATTTCCGGAATATTTTGCCTGTAACTCTAACGCTCTCAAGATTTTGCGCGGAAACTTTTCTACCGGCTCAATGGAATCAAGATTTTAGCCATACCCGGGGGGGAGGGGGATTACCCCCGAGTCGGCGGCAGGTTGTCAGGGCTTAGAAGAGAACGAGGATATTAGTTACTAGACAACAGGTCCTTCAGCGCCTGCCCTGTCTTTTCTGCGCAACGACCAGCCCTCGCGGAGTGGGCAGCAGTACGACGGAGATGAGTCCCTCCGCTTCGAGTTTGAACGCCGCTTCACGCACCTGCTTCAGGTGTGAGCTGGCGTCGTGCATCAGGATGAGGCCGAAGGGCGAAATCTGCGGCAGGTAGCGGCGAACTTCCTGTTCGCGGATGGGCATGTCGCTGTCGCTGAAGAACAGGTCGATGGTGCCCTCGACTTTCATCTCGAGGCTCGACTCGTTGCGCAGGTCGATCAGGTCGCGATATTCCGAAGCGTCGATCTTCTCCTTGGCCGTGGCAAACACCGCCGGGTCGTATTCGCAACTGACAATTCGTCCGAAGCCATTCATGCGCAGCGCTTCTGCGATCCACAGTGTGCTGACGCCCATAAAAGTTCCGGTTTCGACTACGAGGTTGGGCTTGATGGTGGTGACCACGGTGCGGAGAAACTCCAGCACCTCGACCTCAGCGGTCATGGAGTCGAACATGCTCCAGCGCTCCGGGTGAGGACACTCGGGAGTGGAGCGATGGTACTCAGGCACCAGCGCGCCGGCGCGTTGCTTCGCCTGGCGCATGATGCGGTGTTCCTGCTTTTCTTTTTTCCTGAAGAGACGCAGACCAGAAGCCTCGCAATCGCTAATTGTCGTCCCACGCGGCGGGTTGCGGGGAGCCAGCTTACGCTGAGCAGATTATAGGGCTTCGGGGCAGGCGTCATTCTGTGATCGCAGATTGGGCCGCTGCCTGCAATCGAAGAATTCGCGAGTCTATCGACAACTCCTTAGGCGCGTCACCCTCGTAGAACGCGACCAGGAGCCGCTGGTTCGGGGTCGCGCGATCTCCTTGGCAGCTTCCAACAAGTCCGGCAGGGCGCTTTGCACCTCGGGTGATAGCCCAACTCCTACCTCAAAAGAGGTCCCCGCCATGGTGAGGCCCATGGCCGATGGCGCTTCGCCACACAGTTGTTTGGCCGCCGCCAGCAAAGTGCGGGGAGTGCAATGGTGGGTGAATCGGATGTTCTCCTCCGCCGGAGTCAAACATTCCCAGAAGATGTCGCCGGGAGGTCCGCCTTCTGCGGCGTCGATGAAAAGGACAAATTGCACTTGCGATAGGTCCTCAGCCAACTCCGGGGTCAGTTGCGAGGTGGCCAGGACGCGGACTCCACCGTCGTCGCGGTAGAAATCCTGAAGAGCGTGGGCCGCGTGAATCCCTAAGGCATCGTCGCCCCGCAGCATGTTGCCGTATCCGAGGATAAGTACGTCGGGCATTTTAGCTGCTCCGAAGTTCGTCGAGAATTGCCCCGTCGCGGGACTGCAGCTCCATTAGCAGTGCTATCCGCCCACCGGCGTGCGTCGAGCAACTCAGGCAGGGGTCATAAGCACGGATGAGCGCCTCCACGCGATTCAGCATGCCTTCCTCGATCTTTTCGCCATGAACGAAGTGCCGCGCCACCTGCAACACGCCGCGATTCATGGCCAGGCTGTTGTGCCCGGTAGCCACGATGAGGTTGGCCCAGGTAATTGCCCCTTCGTCGTTGACCTTGTAATGGTGGACCAGCAAGCCGCGCGGGGCCTCGATCACGCCCACGCCTTCCAGCGAGTTCACCCCGGCTGTCGCGCGGACGTGAGTATCCATAATTGCGGGTATGTCGAGCAGTTGCTGCATACGTTCCAGCGCGTAGGTCATCTCCACCAGCCGCGCATAGTGGTAGAGGAACGCTGAGTGCGGCATTCGGCCGAAACGGTGGCGGAACTCGACTAGCTCGAAGTCGGCTTTGGGCGTGCCCAACTGCTCGGCCGTGTTCAGCCGCGCCAGAGGTCCCACGCGGTACATTCCCTGCGGGTAGTCGGCGGGTTTGTAGTAAGGCGCTTTCAGATACGAATCGGGCAAAGTAGCCTCGCCGATGTAGTCCGCATACTCCTCGCTCAGAATGCCATCCTGGACGATCTCGCCGTCGGCGCCGCGAAAGCGCAGCAGGCCATCGTAGAGCTGGAGACTGCCGCGACGGTCAACCAGCCCGGCGTACATGCTGGGAGCGGAGTCGAAGTTGGCAATCTCCTCGTCGAACTTGTCCAGCGTACTTTTGAACAGCTCCAGAGCTCGTTCCACGCCGGCCGCGGCGGATGGTACGCCGGCAAGGATCCGGTCACGCGCCGCAGAGCTCATTGGCGACTTCACGCCTCCGGGCACGATCCAGGAAGGATGTACCCGCTCTTCGGCGAGAGCCTCAATAACCTGAAGACCAAACTTGCGCAGCTCGATTCCGGAACGCGCCAGATCGGGATTGGCTTCGATCAGGCCAAATACATTACGCGTGGCGGGATCGCTGTCCATGCCCAGCAGAAAATCCGGAGCAGACAAGTAGAAGAAACTTAAGGCATGCGACTGGAAGAACTGGGCACAGTGAATCAGTTCGCGCAGCAGCCTGGCGGTGGGCGACAGACGCACGGCCATGATCGCATCGCAAGCCTTCGCCGACGCCAACTGGTGACTGATCGGGCAAATCCCGCAGATGCGGCTGGTGATGCCAGGCATCTCGTAATAGGGGCGGCCTTCGACGAACTTCTCGAAGCCTCGGATCTGCGTCACCTGGAACTGCGTGTCGGCGACGGCGCCACTGTCGTCGAGCTGAATGGTGATCTTGGCGTGACCTTCAATGCGGGTGACAGGATCGATGGTGATGGGTTGCATCGCGGCTCCTATCCAAACCTGAGCTTCATGACCGCGTCCGGCTTGCGGGCCTCGATCAGGGTCTCCAGCAACTCCCCGATGACTTTGCTTTGCGGCGGACAGCCGGGGACCGAGATGTCTATCTTCACGAAGTCCTGCACCGGCCGTGCCAGGGGTGAAAGTTGCGGCAGGTTCTGCTTGGGAATCGCGCCGTCACGATCGCTCTTTTCAACGTACACCGATTGCAGCAGAGTCTTGACCGGCACAGTGTTCCGCAGGGCTGAAACGTTGCCGGTCACAGCGCAATCGCCGAGCGCGACCAGGCACCTTGGTGCTTTGCCGTATCTGCTGGACCTTCTCCACATCCTCACTTGTGCTGACGGCCCCTTCAATGAAGGTCACATCCACTTCCTCGGGAAACTCCTGAGCATCGACCAAAGGCCCGTACACCATCTCGACTTTGCGGGCGATGGGGATCAGGGCAGCGTCGAGGTCGAGCAGGGACATATGGCAGCCGGAACAGCCGTCCAGCCATGTGGTTGCGACTTTCACCTTCCTCATGCCTGTACTCCTCTCTGGTGCGCCAACGAGGTGATGAAGTCGGCGTCTTTCGCCATCTCTTGCACGCTCTTGCCCTTCTCGGAAAGTGCCCCGGTGGGGCAGGCCTGCACGCACTTGCCACAATTGGTGCAACTCTTGGCGCTGCCCCAGCTGGCATTCAAGTCCGACACCAGGCGCGCGTGAATGCCGCGATTGGAGATGTCCCACACATGCGCACCTTCCACATCGGCGCACACGCGCACGCAACGGGTGCACAGGATGCAGCGGTTGTGGTCGAGCGCAAAACGGGGATGCGACAGGTCCACCGGAAGGCGGGGGAAGTTATAGGCGAAGCGCACGTTGGTAATGCCGAAGGCGTACGCCATGTCCTGTAACTCGCAATGGCCGTTGGAAACGCAAACCGCGCAGGTATGGTTACGCTCGACCAGTAACAGCTCGATGGTGATGCGGCGGTAGCGCGCCAGCCGAGGCGAGTTGGTGATGACCGACATGCCGTCCTGTAGAGGAGTGGTGCAGGCAGGCAGCAGGCGATCGATGCCGGACACCTCGACCATGCAAACGCGGCAGGCGCCAACCGCCTTCAGCCCCTTCAGGTAGCAAAGCGTCGGAATGCTCTTGCCGCTGTTCTGAGCTGCTTCCAGAATCGTCTGGCCTTCGAAGGCGCTTACCATTTCTCCGTCGATGCGGATCGAGATTTTCTTCTGCGGCAAGGCCCTTCTCCTCTCTAGCGCGACGGCGCTGCCTTCACGTCACAGCGGAGGCAGCGGCAGGCTTCGTCCAGGGTCTGTTCAGGGCTGAGGACTGCGACCACCTCTTCAAAGTTGTTCACACGCTTCTGGATCGGCAGGTGTGGCGGCATGTTCCTGCGGCTCTCGCTAATTTCTTTCGGCACCGCCTGCTCGTAGCGAATAGGAGTGAATAGCTGGTCCCAGCGATCGACGTCCATCAACTGTTTGTCGATCGACCGCGCTGCCTGCTTTCCATAAGCCATGGCATTCGATACGTTGGAAGCACCCGTAACCAAATCGCCCCCGGCGTAGAAACGTGGGCGGCTGGTCTCCAGCGAGAAGTGGTCGATCTCGATGGTGCCGTGTTCCTTGATGCGCAGCCCTGATGCTTTGGCAAAATCGAGGTCCACGGACTCACCCACTGCAAGAACCACGGAGTCGCAGTCGATACGCCGTACCTCATCGGTCAGGATCGGCTTGCGTCGGCCCGAGGTGTCGTATTCGCCGAGGGAGGTCTTCACAATTTCGAGGGCGCGAACATTGCCCTTGGCGTCGCCAATAACGCGGTGAGGAGCCGCGAGAAACAGGAGGCGTGCCCCTTCATCCTCGGCCGCCGCAGTTTCCTCCTCGATGGCGGGCATGTCCTTGCGTTCGCGCCGGTAAGCTACCGTGACCTCGGCTCCCATGCGAAGCGCTGTGCGTGCAGAGTCGATCGCTGCGTTCCCGCCTCCGATGACTACGACCTTCTTGCCAAGCTGTACGCTCTCCGACTGCGAGACCATTTCCAGAAGCGGCAGAGCGGGGTAGACACCTTTCAGTTCTGTCCCCGGCAGATACACCCACGACTCTTTCCAGGTTCCAATGGCGAGAAAGACGGAGTCGTAGCGTTCGTCAAGTTCGTTGAGCGAAATATCGGTGCCGACGCGAGTATTGAGAACGAACTTCACCCCCAGGCGCGTAATCAGCTCGATCTCGCGATGCAGGACCGATTTCGGCAGCCGATACTCGGGTAAAGCGAAGCGCAGCATTCCGCCGGGCTCGGGCATGGGGTCAAAGACGGTGACATCGTGCCCCAGAAGGGCCAGATAGAAGGCGGCGGTCAACCCGGTGGGCCCGGCGCCTACGACGGCAACCTTTCGTCCCGTCGGTTCGAGCGCTCGGGAGGCAATGCGGCTTACAGCCGCATCGAAGCGGTCGGAGAGCAGCACCGTGTCCGCGATATGCCGATGCACATCCCGCATGTTTACGGCATTGTCGATGGTCTGGCGGCGGCAACGCTTATCGCAAGGGTGCTGGCATACCCGGCCCGTCGAGCTGGGCAGGGGATTGTCGAAGATGACTGCGTCAAAAGCGTCTTCCAGCCGGCCTTCCTTGTATAGCTGCAGGAAGCGCGGGATGTTCATGTGCAGCGGGCAGCTATTCTCGCAAGGAGAGAGCGCCAGCTCTTCGCACACGCCCGCCTGGCAGCGGCCAGAAACGATGTGATCTTCGAACTCCTGGCGGAAGTGCCGCATGGTGGTGAGCACGGGATTCGGCGCAGTCTGGCCGAGCCCGCACAGCGAGCAATCACGAATGTAGCGGCTGAGTTCATCCAGAGTTTCCAGGTGCTGCATCCGGCCGAAGCCAGTGGTAATGCGATTCAGGATGCGCAGCTCTTTGTTCAGCCCAACACGGCATGGCACGCACTTTCCGCACGACTCCGAGTTGGTAAACTCGATGAAGTAGCGGGCGAGGTCGACCATGCAAATGTCTTCGTCCATCACCACCATGCCGCCCGACCCCATGATGGAGCCGAGTTGCGCCAGGCTCTCGTAGTCGACGGGTGTGTCGAACATCTCGTGCGGAATGGTTCCACCGGAAGGACCGCCGGTTTGCACCGCCTTGATCTCGCGCCCTGGAGTGCCGCCCTCCCCGATGTCGTATACGAACGTCTTCAGCGGAGTGCCGAGCGGCATCTCGACCAATCCGGTGTTATTGATCTTGCCGACCAGAGAGAAGACCTTCGTGCCCGAGCTCTTGGGGCTGCCGGTTTCGCTGAACCATGCTGCACCCTTCATGATGATGGGCGCGATGTTGTACCAGGTCTCGACGTTGTTGATGTTGCTCGGTTTGCCCCACAGACCGTTCTGGGCAGGGAAGGGCGGCCGGGGACGCGGGCGCCCGGCTTCGCCTTCCAGCGAAGCGATGAGCGCGGTTTCTTCCCCGCAGACAAATGCGCCGGCGCCCTCTACCAGTTCAATATCGAATTTGAAACCGCGTCCAAGTATGTTCTCGCCCAGCAATCCGTAGTCACGGGCCTGCTCGATGGCGCGGTTCAGGCGATGCACGGCCAACGGGTACTCGGCGCGCACGTAGATGATGCCGTGCGTCGCGCCCATTACATAACCGCCGATGATCATGCCTTCCAGTAGCGCATGGGGATCGCTTTCGATCTCGTTACGGTTCATGTAGGCGCCGGGATCGCCTTCGTCGGCGTTGCAGATGATGAACTTTTGATCGGACTTGGCCTTGGCCAGGAACTCCCACTTGTTGCCGGTAAGGAATCCGGCGCCGCCACGGCCCCGCAACTTGGCGGCTTTGATCAGCTCGATCACTGTCTCCGGCTTGGCATCGATGAGCGCCTTGTAGAGCGCCTGATATCCGCCGACGGCGATGTACTCCTCGATATCGTCGGGACTGATCAGCCCACAGTTACGCAGTACGACCTTCTTCTGCCCTTTGAAAAAGGGAATTTCGCTCCAGAGCGGCACCTCCGGAAAACCTTTGCCGTAGCGAATAGAGGCCGTAATGTGGTCCCATTCCTCGATCTTGCAGAAGACAAGATCAGGGGGAACATTGCCGGCGGCCACGTCGTGAAGGATGCGTCCGGCATCATGGGCCTGAACGCGACGCAGAAGCAGTAGCGGCTGCCCTTGGATGTGGATACTGACTAGCGGCTCCTGATAGCAAGCGCCGAAGCAGCCTACTCCCGCCAGGTAAATGGTGGTACCGCTGCGGTCAATGGCCTCGGTAAACGCGTGATAGAGACCTTCAGCGCCATTCCCACGGCCGCAGGTGCCCATACCGATGGTGATTCGCGGCACTGTCGGCAGCAGCTTGTTCAGGCCCGATTCGCGGACCGCGCTGAAGGTGCCGATATCTTCGATGCGCTGCATCACTCACCTTCCCGGCCCAGGGCGCGCACCTCGCGTTGTAAGGTCCGCTCGTTGACGTGTCCGCAGATGCGGTGATCGATTTCCACCACCGGAGCCAGCGCGCATTGCCCAAAGCAGGCGACGGTGCGAACCGTGAACTTGCCATCGGCAGTCGTCAGAGCGAGCTTGTCGGCTTCGCTGCTGCCCACGTCGCCGCCGTTCACTTCGAGGCCGAGATCCAGACGCAGGCTTTCCAGCAAATTGCGGGAGTTTCGCGTGTGGCACGCCGTTCCCCGGCAGATGCAGATGGTGTGCTCACCCTGGGGCTGAAGATTGAACAGCGCATAGAAGGTCGCTACGCTATGCATGCGCGACAGAGGAATTTCCATGCGTTGGGCGATGTAGCGCAGCGCGTCTTCGGGCAAATACTTGTGACGGCTGTGCTCTTGCACGGCCTCAAGGATGCCGAGCAATGCACCCGGCCCCCCCGTATGCTGAGCGATGCTTTGATCGATGAGGGCTTTCTCTGTCGCGTCGATCGTCGTGACCAGTGGCATGTGCAGGACGCTCCTTTCTCGTACAGAGGGTCAGCACTTCTGCGGAGCCTTACTGCGCTTCGCAATTGCCGCACGAAGAAGGGTATCGGCTCGTCCAGGTTTCGTTGCGGCTCGTTTCTACTTAGAGGGTGTGCCGAAAACGCCAACTGCGCAGTGAGGGGCATCACTTCGAGACGTGACTCGTGGCGGAGATTCCCGAATGCAAGAACGGGAATAGCTGTGGCAAGGCGGGATTAGCAGATGCGCGGGAGCTGCTCGCCGAACATGACGTCGAGAATGCGGGTGCCGCCGACGGCGGTCTTCATGCGCACCATCCCCGGGCGTTGGCTGACGACCTCGCCGATGATCGCCGACTCGGCGCCCAGCGGGTGGCTGCGCATGCGCTCCAGCACGGCATCGGCCGCCGCGGGCGCTACGACCGCTATGAGCTTTCCTTCATTGGCAACGTAGAGTGGATCGAGACCCAGCAGTTCGCAGGCGCCCTGCACGCTTTCACGAACAGGAATTGCGGTTTCATCCAGCACCATTCCCACACTCGAGCGCGCCGCAATTTCATTGAGGATGGTGGCCACGCCGCCGCGGGTGGGGTCGCGCAGGACGTGGATCGGGAACTCGCCTTGGATGTCAGAAACTTCAAGCATCGCGCTCACCAGCGAATTCAGCGGAGCGCAGTCGCTTTCGATGGCGCCTTCAAATTCCAGGTTCTCGCGTTGCGACATGATGGCCATGCCATGGTCGCCTACATATCCGCTGACAATGATTTTGTCGCCTACCCGCGCGCGAGTTGCGGAAATCTCCACTGGCCGCTCGATCACGCCCACGCCGGTCGTGGTGATGAAGACCTTGTCGCCTTTGCCGCGATTGACGACCTTCGTGTCGCCGGTGACGAGCTGCACTCCGGCTTGCTGGGCGGCATCGCGCATCGATTCGACGACGCGTTGCAGCTCTTCCGACAACAGGCCCTCTTCCAGGATGAATGCCGCCGCCAGATAGAGCGGGCGAGCGCCGCTCATCGCCAGATCATTCACTGTGCCGTTGACCGCAAGCCTGCCGATGTCGCCGCCGGGAAAGAAGATTGGCGTGACTACAAATGAGTCCGTCGTGAACGCCAGGCGTGCTCCATTGATCTGCACCACGGCCTGGTCGTCCAGCTTATTCAATACAGGATTAGAGAAGGCAGGGAGAAACACCTTCTCGATTAGATCTGCCGTGAGCTTTCCCCCACTGCCATGGCCGAGCACAATCTGCTTGTGCTCAAAGATGGGTAGCGGACAGGAGCCGAAGAGCGGAGAAGGGACCTCACTCGCCTGCGGTGAGGCTTCTTCTTCCTGCTTCGATTTTTCGGAGGCCGGTTGCGTCATGCAGCTCCTTCGCTTGAGATGCTGGTGAGCCGGCGCTCATTCGCGTCGCGTTCCAGGTGACGACCGTAAGCGTAATACGCCGCACATGCACCCTCAGCCGAGACCATCGTTGCGCCGAGCGGATGCTGCGGATCGCACTGCTTGCCGAACGCCGGGCAATCATGTGGCTTTTTGTTGCCCTTCAGGATTTCGCCGCTGATGCAAATCTCCGACTCGCGGGTGGCAATTTGCGCGACATCGAAGAGAAGTTCGGCATCGTGCTCCGCAAACTCCGGGCGCAAATGGTAGCCGCTGCCGGGGATGGTCCCGATACCGCGCCAATTGCGATCACCAACTTTGAACACACTCAATACCAGATCCTGGGCCGGCCGGTTGCCTTCGCGGTCCAGCACACGCGAGTATTGGTTCTCCACCTCAGCCCGCCCCGATTCCAACTGCTGCACGGCCATGAGGATGCCTTGCAGAAGGTCGAGCGGTTCAAATCCGGTGATCACGATGGGCACGTGGAACCGCTGGCTGAGCGGTTCATATTCGCTGTAGCCCATCACCGCGCATACGTGTCCCGGACCGAGAAATGCCTGCACGCGATTGTCAGGGGACGAGAGGATGGCAGCAATTGCAGGGGGCACGAGCACGTGCGACACGAGGACGGAAACGTTCTTCACGCCCTGCTGTTTTGCGCTGTGCACCAGCATGGCGTTGGCGGGCGCTGTGGTCTCGAACCCGATGGCGAAGAAGACGACCTGCTTGTCAGGGTTGGCGCGCGCGATCTTCAGACAGTCGAGCGGGGAATAGACGATGCGCACATCACCGCCCTGAGATTTGATGGTGAACAAGTCGCCGTCCGACCCCGGTACGCGCAGCATGTCGCCAAACGAGCAGAAGATGACATCAGGCCGGCGGGCGATGGCGTGCGCCTTGTCGATCATCTCCAGCGGAGTGACACAGACCGGACAGCCTGGGCCGTGCACCAACTCGATGCCGCTGGGAAGCAGCTCATCGATGCCGTGTTTCACGATGGAGTGCGTCTGCCCGCCGCAGACTTCCATGATCACCCACGGCTTAGTTTGCACCCTGCGGATCTCTTCAACGATCTTAGCTGCGAGCTTGCCATCGCGATATTCATCCAGGTACTTCATGGCTTCTCTCTTCGCGTGCCGATTTCATCAACCACCGGCGCCTGCAGTTCGGTCAGTTGATCCAGTTGTTCCAGCAGCTCGTAGGTGCGCTTGGCTTCCTCTTCATCTACCGTGCTGATGGCGAATCCAACGTGCACCAGGACGTATTGTCCCACCTTTGTGTCGGGAACGTACTCCAGACATGCTTCGCGGGTGATGCCGCCAAACTGCACCTTCGCCATACGCATCCCGCCTTGCTCGAAAACCTCTGCCACTTTGCCGGGAATTGCCAGACACATGTTATTGCCCACCTGATAGAAAGATGCCGCCGATCGCTCCCGCGCGCCACACAATTCGAGTGGCCGGCCGCGCAGCAGGGAAAAAGCTCCGGACGCATGTATGTGTCGTCGGGAGCTTGAACCGCGATTTGTGGCCGGAAATTACCACCAAGGTGCGCGACTATAACACATTGTGCGTTGCCGCGCAGAGGACACTACTGGCTGGCGATCTGGACCAGCGGCTTGTGGGTTGGCATGAAGTTGCCGTGCGGCAGGTACTCGGGCAATGTTCCCCGGTACATTGCGATTTCGTCGCAGGCGTGGAGACGCGGGCATTTCAGGCAGTCCTTGTACATCTTGTCGGGCAGCGCTTCCTTCTCCACGGTGTGGAAACCCATCTTGCCGAAGAAGTCTGGAATGCGCGTAAATAGGCAAACGCAGGTGACGCTCTGCTGCTTGGCCTCAGCCAGCAAGGCGTCGATCAGGATGCGCCCCGCGCCCTTTCCCTTGGCCTGGTTGCCGATGGTGATGGAGCGCACCTCAGCCAGATGCATGCCGTAGAGGTGCAGCGCGCCGCAACCGACGATCTCGCCTTTGTGCTCGACGACCACGAAGTCGCGGATGTTCTCGCAGATTTCCGACAAGGAGCGAGGCAGCAGCGTTCCATCGGCCACATGGACCTGGATCAACTGCTCGATGGCAAAGGCATCGGGAAGGGTGGCGTTACGCGCATACATGGGCAACTCCTACAATGGGAGATAGTCTTTCTTTCACTTTTTGCAGCGCCGCTTTCACGTGCTGCGGCGCAGTACCTCCTGGTACGTCGTGTACGTCCAGCACGCTGGTTAGCTGCAAGGCGCGATAAAACTCGTCGTCGGCTTCGATTCCGCAAAGAGCCAGTTCGTCCGCCGACAACCGTTCCAATTCGCAGCCTCTTTCAACGCACAACTGCACGGCCTTGCCGACCTGCTCGTGCGCCTTGCGAAACGGCGCGCCCTGGCGAACCAGGTGCGCCGCCGCAGCCAGCGCGTTCATGAACCCGCCGCTCGCGGCTTGCTGCATCCGTTCGAAGTTGAATGTGACGGTGGCGAGATAACCCGTCGCGACCCGTAACATGCTCGCTACCTGTTCGGCCGCAGAGAAAACTGGTTGCTGCGTCTCCTGCATGTCCTTGTTGTAGGCCAGCGGCAGACCCTTCATGGTGAGCAGCAGCCCGGTCCCATCGGCCACGACCTTGCCCGCCTTGCCGCGAATCAGTTCCAGCGCATCGGGATTCTTCTTCTGCGGCATCGCACTGCTGCCGGTGGAGTACTGCTCCGGCAGCTTGACAAAGCCGAACTCAGTCGTCGCGAAGAGAATCTGCTCTTCCGCCCAGCGGCTCAGGTGCAACGCAATGACCGACAGCGCCTGCGTGAACTCCAGCGCAAAGTCGCGATCGCTGGTCGCGTCGATGCTGTTGGCGGTGGGCGCGTCGAAGTCCAGTCTCGCTGCAATTCCTTCGCGATCGAGCGGCAGAATCGTTCCCGCAACCGCGCCTGAGCCGAGCGGGCAGACGTTCAGCCGCTCGCGGCAGTCGGCCAGCCGATCGAGATCGCGCAGAAACATCTCGACGTAGGCCAGCAGCCAGTGCGCGACGAGCACGGGCTCAGCGCGTTGCAGGTGCGTGTAGGCCGGCATGGCCGCATGGCCCGCGGTTTCCGCCTGCTTCACGAATTCGTTGAGGAACTCCGCCATCTGCTGCGAGATGGCATCGATCTGCGCGCGTACATACAGGCGCAGATCGGTGGCAATTTGCTCGTTGCGGCTGCGGCCAGTATGCAGCTTGTAGCCAACTTCACCGGCAAGCTGCACCAGCCGTGTTTCCACGTAGTGGTGAACGTCTTCGATGGACGGGTCGTCCACCGCAGGCACGCCTTCGGCCGCGATCTGATCGAGCGCTTCGAGCGTCGCATGCAGCTCGGCCGTCGTCAGCACGCCGGTTTTCGCCAACGCGGACGCGTGCGCCTTGCTGGCCGCCACCTCATAGGGCAGCAGAATGCGGTCGAAGGGAAACGACCGCTGCCATTGCTCGAAATCCGCATTCAGCTCCTGGCTGAAACGGCCCGACCACATCTTCATTTCGTTACCCCAGACTTCGCCACCTCGGACTTCACCATGCCGTCATCTTCGATCCCGGCTTTGCCGACACCGAACTTCGGCACAGCGGATTTCACCAGCGCACGCGAGCGCGCCGGCAGGCCCAGGATGCGGATGAAGCCTTCCGCGTCCTTCTGGTTGTAGCTGGCACCCATGGTGAAGCTGGCTACGTCCGGCCGATAGAGCGACGACTCGGACTTGCGCCCAGCAACATCGATGTTGCCCTTGTAGAGCGCGAGTGTGACAGTGCCATTTACATCAGCCTGCGAACTCGCAACGAACGCCTGCAACGATTCGCGCAGAGGCGTGAACCACAGGCCAAAGTACACGACCTCGGCGAACTTCAAGCCGATGTGCTGCTTGAAGTGCATCAGGTCGCGATCGAGGCACAGTGCCTCCAGCTCGCGATGCGCCGTGAGCAGCAGCGTTCCGCCGGGCGTCTCATAGCAGCCGCGCGACTTCATGCCGACGAACCGGTTCTCGACGAGGTCGATGCGGCCAATCGCATTGCGCGCGCCGATTTCATTCAGCACTTCGACGATGGCAACCGGGTCCATGCGCACGCCGTTCACGGCGACCGGCACGCCCGCCTTGAACTCGATCGCGACCTTCTCGACCGCGTCCGGAGCTTCCTGCGGCGACTTCGTCCATGTCCACGTTGTCGCGAGCGGAGCATTGTTCGGGTCTTCGAGTTCGCCGCCCTCGTGGCTCACGTGCAGCAGGTTGCGGTCGCGGCTGTGAATCTTCTCGCGGCTTGCAGCCACGGGAATACCGTGCGCCTCCGCGTAATCGAGGCAGTCCTCACGGGAGACCAGGTTCCACTCACGCCATGGAGCGATGACCTTCAGCTCCGGTGCCAGCGCCTGGAAGGCGTGCTCAAAGCGCACCTGATCGTTGCCCTTGCCGGTGCAACCGTGCGCAACCGCAGTCGCGCCTTCCTTGATCGCGGTTTCGACCTGGTACTTGGCGATGATCGGCCGGGCGAGAGAAGTGCCGAGCAGGTACTTGTGCTCGTACACCGCGCCCGCCTGGATCGCCGGGAAAACGTAGTCCGTCAGGAATTCCTGCCGCAGATCGTCGACGATGACCTTGCTCGCACCGGTCTTGTACGCCTTCTCGACGACTGCGTCGAGGTCGTCTCCCTGGCCGACGTCAGCCACGTAGGCGATGACGTCATAGTCGTAGTTTTCCTTCAGCCACGGAATGATGATGGAGGTATCGAGTCCTCCCGAATAAGCAAGTACGACGTTCTCACGCATGTGCACTCCTCGGGGGGAAGCGGTGCGAACCGGCTTCCAGCAAGAGAACCAGAATTGCCTTCTGAATGTGCAGGCGGTTTTCCGCCTGATCGAAAACCACGGAACGCGGCGAGTCGATGATCGACGCCGCAACTTCGTCTCCGCGATGCGCGGGCAGGCAGTGCATAAACACAGCGTGCTTGGCGGCGTGCGAAAACAGCTTGCGATTCACCTGGAAGGGCGCGAAGATCTGCTGCCGCTCGGCGGTTTCGCTCTCCTGCCCCATGCTGGCCCACACATCGGTGTAGACCGCGTCGGCGCCGGTGACGGCCTCAACCGCATCATTGGTGACGCATATCTTGGCTCCGGTGAGCTTCGCCAAGCTCTTTGCGTCTTCGACAATCGCGGCGTTCGGCTCGTAGCCTTTCGGCGTTCCCACCGAGATGGACGCTCCCAGGCTCGCCGCCGCCAGCAACAGCGAATGCGCCACGTTGTTGCCGTCGCCGACGTAGGCGAGGTGCAAACCATTCAGGTCGCCGAAGTGCTCCTGCAAGGTCAGCATGTCGGCCATCGCCTGGCAGGGATGCTCCAGCTCGCTCAGCGCGTTGATCACCGGAATTGACGCATGCATCGCCATCGACGTAACCGTCTCGTGTGCAAACGTGCGCAGTACCACGCCATCGACCCAGCGCTCGAGATTGTGCGCGATGTCGCTCAGCGGCTCGCGCGCGCCCAGGCGCGATGCAGTCTGGTCGACAAAGAACGACGTGCCGCCCAGGCTGTTCATGCCGGCTTCAAACGTCAGCCGCGTACGCAGGGATGGCTTCTCGAAGAACAGCACAATCTGCTTGCCGTCGAGCGTGCCACGAAAATCTGCCGGGCGTGCCTTCATCGCAGCGGCGAGCTCCAGCGAGCAAGCCAACTCGTCCGGAAGAAAATCGGTGATCGAGACCAGGTCGCGGCCAACCACGCTGCGTTGCGTGTAAGCGTTGGCGCCTGCGGGAAACGTTGTAGCAATCACGTCCAACCTCCTTTTGGGTTGCGACTCAAAAACAAAAAGCACAAACACGGCAGCCCTACTGCCTGCCGTAACGCGATAAATTGCGATGAAAACATGGGGAGGAACCCAGATTCGCCCGTGGTTTTGGGCTACCCTGGGCTCAACGTCGTTCGAGCGCGCGGTCGAAGTCGCGTGCCCCGCCCTTGTCGCCGGTCTTTAGCGACGGAGTGGGAGTCAAAACGTTCATGACGCGATGACCTCCGTACCGCACTCGATGGGATGAGTGAAGAATCCGGGCAAAACTTCGGCCTCGCTCGCGGGAAGAATACGCACGCGCGCAACGCCTTTCTTCAGCGCCTTGGTGCAGGCTTCCAGCTTGGGCAACATGCCGCCAGTCACTGTAGCTTCCGCTACCATCTGCTGAATCGCATTCACGTCCAGCCAGCGCAGCACGGCGCCATCGGCGTCCTTTACGCCGGCAACGTCGGTGAGATAAATGAGCGCATGTGCGCCGCACGCGATGGCACAGGCTGAGGCCATGGCGTCGGCATTCACGTTGTAGTATTCGCCGTCGTGTCCAAGCGCCAGGCTCGACACAACGGGTACGATGCCCGCCGACCATAGCCGCTCGATCCACTCCGAATCAACGGAGATAATTTCGCCTACATAGCCCAGGTCGGGATGACGTTTCTTTGCGGCGCGGAAGATGCGCAGATCGCCTCCGCAGATGCCTATCGCGGGCTGACCCGCCGCACCGATCGCTGCCACCAGTTGCTTATTCAACTGGCCTGCGAGCACCATCATTGCCACATCGCGCGTCTGTTCATCGGTGACGCGCAGTCCATCGACGAACGAGGTCTCGCATCCGAGTTGCTTCAGCGTCCGGCTCAGTGCCGCGCCGCCGCCGTGAACAATCACCAGCTTGTGCTCCTCCCGACAAAGGCTGGGGATCGTTTTGGCGAACTTGTGTACCAGTTCCTTGTCATCGAGCGCTGCGCCACCGATTTTGACGACGAGCTTCACTGCAATCCCTCTTTCTCGTCGAAGCCGAACATCAGGTTCATGTTCTGGACCGCCTGACCGGCCGCGCCCTTCATCAGGTTGTCGATGCACGACACCAACACCGCCCGTGTGCCATCCGGCGAAAGCGAAAAGCCGATGTCGCAAAAATTCGTGTTCAGCGAAAACTTGATCTGCGGCAGACGCGCTGCGCCAAAGACGCGCACCCACGGCTTGCCCGCGTAGAAGCTACGCAGGCATTGTTCCAGCTCTTCTGCCGTTGCGGGCTTTGCCAACTTTACGTAGATCGTCGACAAGATCCCTCGCGGAATCGGCAGCAGATGCGGCGTGAACTGCAACGAGCGACGACTCAGACCAAGCTGCTCCAGCATCTCGCCGGTGTGGCGATGCCCGAAGACGCTGTAGGCGCTGAAGTCGCCATCGACTTCGACGAAGTGCGTCTTTGCCGATGGCGTCTTGCCTGCGCCCGACACGCCCGACTTCGAATCACAGATGATGCCGTGCTGCAGGTCAACGTATCCGGAACGGATCCAGGGCGCGAGGGCCAGGATGATCGAGGTCGGATAGCAGCCCGGGTTGGCCAGCAAGGCGGCGTGTTTGATTTCTTGCGCGTGCAGCTCGGGCAATCCGTAGACGGCTTTGCTATCTAGCTCGGCGGCAGCGTTCGCGTCGGCGTCGTCGAAGCTGTACACCTCGCGATTAGCGGCATTTCTCAGCCGCCATGCTCCGCTGAGATCGATCACGCGAAATCCGGCGGCGATCATCTCCGGCGCAAGCTCGCGCGAGAACTCGTGCGGCGTGGCGAAGAAGACGCAATTCACTCCAGCATCTTTCATCCGCTGCACAGAGAAGCTCTCAAACGGGAACCCGCCGTTGCCTGCAATCTGGGGATACGCCTCGCTGAGGTCGGAGTACCCGCCGCTCTCGCCATTGCGCTTAAACAGCAGCGGCTTCTTCGATCCGGGATGCCGGGCGAGCAGGCGTACCAGCTCAAAGCCGGAGTATCCGGTGGCGCCGAAGATCACGGGTTGTATCGCCGTGTTCAAGTTCGTCTGTCAGCTACGCCCACTTTGCATCTGTCGTCCCTACGGGACTCGGCTGCTGTTACAGCTCACCTAACGCGGACCTGAAGGTCCGCACTACCTATCACCGAAAATGGCTGCGAATTCGCGCCGCCACTTTCTCTGCCTGTTTCGCGTCGGGGGCGATCACCAGAATCGTGTCATCGCCACCGATCGTGCCCACAACCTCGTCCCATTCCTCGGCGTCAATCGCCGCCGAGACGGGCTGTGCGCTGCCTGCGCTGGTCTTCACCACGACCAGGTTCTGCGCCGTGACCGCGTCGTACACGAACTCGCGAATCAGGCGCTCGACCGAAGGAAGAAACGCGTCTTCCGCTTCGTCCTGGGGCAGCTTGTAACCTTCCGGCGTTTTTAGCAGCCGCAGCTCGTGAATGTCGCGCGACAGTGTCGCCTGCGTTACCCTGTGTCCTTGCCGGTACAGCTTGCGCCGCATCTCGTCCTGGCTGAAGATTTCCTGGTTCCCGGTCAGCTCGCGGATGGCTGCATGGCGCGACAGCTTGGACATACAATAAATATACAGCTAACTGTATATTTATTCTATTGGACGATGATGTCAAGTAAAAGTTGCGGAAAGCGGCCCAAGAATTCTTTCTGCGAAATCGTGTCAGGACAGGTGCCTGTCGGTGTGCGCCTGGCGGGCCTCGTTTCGATCGTGCTGCGATGAAAGTGGACTGGCGGTGGGCCGGAAATCCTTAGTCGATGGCGGCGAAGAAGCGCTGCACAAAGCGATGAACATCGCTGTACGTGTTGTACAGCGGCACGGGCGCTACTCGCAGGATGTCCGGTTCGCGCCAATCGCAGAGAATGCCTTCGGCAATCAGACGGTCTAATACCGCACGGCCATTCTGTCGTAGACGGATGGACAATTGCGCTCCGCGTCGCTCCGGCTCACGCGGTGTGATGACCGTGAACCTGTCTGCCCTGTCCTGATCGAGCAGAAATTCCAGATAGCCGGTGAGCGGGATGCTCTTCTTGCGAAGCTCCTCCATGCCCGCAGCGGCGAAGATCTCCAGTGACGCGCGCAACGGCGACATCGCCATGATGGACGGATTGCTCAACTGCCAGCCCTCAGCGCCGGCCATTGGGTGAAAGTCAGGTCCCATCTGGAACCGGCTCACCTCGTCGTGTCCCCACCATCCTGCGAAGCGCGGCAGATTCCAGTCACACGCGTGCTTCTCGTGAACGAAGCATCCGCCGATGCATCCCGGCCCGCCGTTCAGATACTTGTAAGTACACCAGACGGCGAAGTCGACGCCCCAGTCATGCAACCTGACGGGGATGTTTCCAGCGGCATGGGCAAGATCGAAGGCCACCGCACATCCCTGCGCGTGTCCGGCGCGCGTGATCGCCTGCATATCGAATAGCTGGCCGGTCGCGTAGTTGACTCCGCCCAGCATAACGAGCGCGATGGACGCGCCCTCGCGCTGCAGTAACGCCTCGATGTCTTCGTGCCGAATCGTTGCCTCTGCCGGCCGAGGCTTCAACTCAATCAGCGACTGAGCAGGATCGAATTCATGAAAGCGGATCTGCGATTCGACCGCATAACGGTCCGAGGGAAACGCTCCCGTTTCGATCACGATCTTATGGCGCTGCGGCGTCGGGCGATAAAACGAAACCATCATCAGGTGAAGGTTCGCGGTGAGCGAATTCATCACCACAACTTCGACCGGCTTCGCGCCCACCAGATCCGCCATGTCCAAGGTCAGCAGCCGGTGATAGGGCATCCACGGATCTCGGCCTTTGAAGTGCCCCTCCACGCCTAGCTTGGACCAACGTTCAAGCTCCTGTTCGAGGTACTCACGAGCGCGCTTGGGCTGAAGTCCCAGCGAATGACCGCAGAGGTAAACCGACGGGCTGCCATCCGGCGCGGGTGGGACATGAAATTGCTGACGGAAAGAAGCCAGTGGATCGCGCGCATCCATCTCCGCAGCGAAGGCGGCGGAAGTATCGAAGGCAATCGTCGCCATTTACACTCCAGCCAGCGGAGTCAGCTCACGCTGCACCAGCGTTTCAGCTTTTGCCCAATCGATGTCTCCCACACGCTGGACGGAGTCGCAGAGTTCTCCCAGTATGCGGTCCTGAATTGCCCCGCGCGCTGCGGCGACCGAGTATGGCGTGCGATGGAAGGTCACCATGGCGTACTTGGGCACGAAGCGTTGCGGATACTTCTTTTCCAACTCCAGCTCAACCCTCTTCCGGAACAAGAAGCGTGGGTCGGCGACACGATCACGCATTTCGACGAAGTTCTCGATGGCCAGGTCGGCAATGGCGTCGGTGTCAGCTTTGCGGCACTTCTCGAAGGCAGAGAACAGCGCTAGCCAGTCAGAGCCATGACGGCCCATGAGTTCGAGAAAATACGTGCAGTCCTCGAAGGCGCAGTTCATTCCCTGACCGAAGAAAGGCACGATGGCGTGAGCCGCGTCGCCCAGCAGCAACGCCTTGCCGTCCACGTGCCAGGGCGAACACTTGATGGTGACCATCGTGCCGGTGGGATTGGCGAAGAAGTTCTCCGTCAGATTCGGCATCAACCCAAGGGCGTCGGGGAATTGCGCCTCGAAGAACGAAAGCACCTTCGCTTCGGTGTCGAGTGCCGCGAAGCTGATGTCGCCTTCAAACGGCAGGAAGAGAATGCATCCGAAGGTGCCGTCGATGTTCGGCAAGGCGATCAGCATGAAGGTACCGCGCGGCCAGATGTGCAGTGCGTGCGTCTCCAATACGTGACCGCCATCGGGGCCGGCGGGGATGGTCAACTCTTTGTAGCCGTAATCGAGATACTGTTGCGAGAAGTTGAAACGGGGCAATTTCAGCATCTCGCCGCGAATGGCGGAAGTAGCACCATCGGCGCCAATCACCATATCGGAGGCAATCGATATCTCCGCGCCCGTCTCTTCATTCCGCAAATGAACAGCGCCGCTACGCAGATCGAAGCCAGTACAGCGCTCGTTGAAGTGAATCGTCACGCCGCTTTGCTCTGCGGCATTCATCAGTGCAATGTTCAGGTCGGCGCGTGAGATGGAATTAATCACCTCCGTCTCGTCCTTGCCATATGGCATGAACGTGAGTTCGCCGGCGACCGAGTGCATCATGCGCCCACGCATAGGGATAATGATGTTTTGAACCTCGTGCCACAAGCCCGCCTCTCTAAGGGCGTGAATGCCGCGGGTGGAGAGCGCCAGGTTGATCGAGCGTCCGGCGCTGATGTGCACCCGCCGCATGTCGAGCCGGCGCTCGTAGAGCTGCACCGCATATCTGCGCTTCACCAGGGAAATGGCGAGCAGAGGTCCGGTGAGTCCGGAGCCGATCAGGGTGATTTGGCTGCGATCGGGGCTCATGCCTGCGTAGGATTTGCTTCCGGCTGATGAAGCATGGTACGGGCCTCCCAGAGCTCGGGGAACAGGCGCTTGCCGAGCGTGGTGCGAAGGTAGGAAGCGCCTTCGCTTCCGCCGGTGCCGCGGCGCGCGCCGATGATGCGCTCGACCACCTGGATGTGGCGCAATCGCCAGGCAACCATCAGCTCGTCAAATTCGGTGAGCCGCTCGCAAAGATCGATCCAGTCGCGATAGTTGCGCTCATCTTCATACACATTACGGACCGCCTCGGCGCGTTGCTGGAAGCGCTCGTCTTCGCTCGCGTTTTTCGGCAGCTCGGGCAACTTGCCGATGGTGGCTAGCGCATCGAAGAAAACGTCGTGGAGGGAAGGAGCGTGCAGCCTCTGCTCCAGTCGCGCAAAGGCTTCCGGATCGTGAGTGTGCTGGCGCATCAACTTTTCGTCTTTCAGCCCGCACAGAAATTCGATCTCGCGGAACTGCTCCGACTGGAAGCCGCTGGCCGGCTCGAGCTTTTCCCGGAATGCCATGAAGTGGGTTGGCAACATAGTTTCAAGAATCGTAAACTGTGAAACGAGAACCCGCATGATCTCCGTGCAGCGCCGCAGTAGGCGCGCCGCCTCATAGACCTGGTCACGCCACTGCCGCGAAGCTACCTTGGATAGGCTCTCGACTACGGCGTCAAGATCGTGCAGCAGCTCCTTGAACCACAGCTCATAGGTCTGGTGAATGATGATGAACAGCAGCTCGTCGTGAGCCGCCGGAGAGGAGAGCTGATTTTGCAACTTTAGCAAATCGGGAACACGGAGGTAGGAGCTGTAGTTCAGCAGGGCATGCGACGAAGCCGAATGCGTTCCCGCGCTGTCCCCGTTTGCGGGTCTGCGCCCCGCCGGACAGCCGGAGCCGGCGTGCGCGACCGGTGCATGTGCCACAGTGTCAGACCTTACCGGTGCAGCCTTAATCCCGAAGAGCTCCGCAGCGTTGCCGCCCAGCAGCTTGGCTTTTGCCTGCGAAGACAAATCGCTATTGCGAATTAGCGCACCAATATGTTCCTCGCCCAGCGGATAGGGATAGTCGGAGCCAAGCAGGACGCGGTCGTCTCCCATCACGTCGACGAGGAGTTTCAAGGAGCGCTGATCAAAAACCGCAGAATCCACGGCGAAGCGATCAACGTAATGCGCGGGCGGATGCTCTGCCGCTCCGCGCGCCAGCGGCTGATGCTCCCAGGCATTCTGCATGCGGCCCAGCAGAAAGGCAAAGCTGCCGCCACCGTGTGCGAAGCAAATGCGCAGGCTCTTGGGCAGGCGGTCAAACGCACCGCTCAGAACGAGAGCTGAAACAGCGAGCTGCGTCTCCGCAGGCATACCAACGGTCCACGGCATCATGTACCTGGTCATGCGGTCGCGGGCCATCATGTCCCAGGGATGCACCAGCACGGCAGCGCCTTCGTCGGCACAGTGATGCAGGAAGGTCACGATGCCGGGATCGTCCAAGTTCTTCGGGCCGACGTGATTGCCGATCTGGACGCCTATGTGTCCGGCCTTCATGCACCGCGTCAGCTCGGCACAAGAGAGATCGATATCCTGCAGCGGCACTTGGCACAGCGCCCTCAGGCGCCCGTTCCCGTGGCTGCACATTTCCAGCGCGGCATCGTTAAAGATTCGCGCAGCTTCTAATGCCTGCTCGGCGGGACGGCTATAGGAGAACAATACGGGCGTGGCGGAGATGATTTGTATATCCACGCCGTGGCGGTCCAGTTCCTCCAGCCTCACTGCGGGGTCCCAGCAAGCTTGCCGGATGTGCCGGAACTCGCGGTCCCCCAGCATAACCATCCCTTCACCGTTCCCCAAGTGCTTCAGCCACGGCCAGTCGGGCGTACCGAAGCGCGCCGAGAAGTCGGGCCACGACTCGGGAAAGAAATGGGCATGGATGTCGATAATGGGCATAGCTCACGACCTCCCCGGGTGAACCGTGCCGCAGGTCTTACAACGTCGGAGTTCTTCGCTGCCGTAGAATCTTTCGAACAGCGGAGGAAGGTCGTCCACGATGCTCTTCAGCCGGACTTCCGCGCGATAGACAAGATTGTGGCAGTTGGGGCAGTACCACTCGAATGCATCGACGGCACCGTCGGGCCGCGGCATCTCGATTACGAGTCCCACAGTGTCGGCCTGGCGTTGCGGCGAGTGGCGCATGTGCTTGGGCAGCAGAAACACATCGCCTTCGCGAATGGGAATCTCCTTCGGAGGCTTACCGGGTTCTTCCATGATGCGCAGGAAGATGTCGCCCTTTAGCTGGTAGAAGAATTCCTCGGTGGGATCGTCATGGTAGTCGCGCCGCTGGTTTGGCCCGCCGACCACCGTAACCATGAATTCGCCGTCCTCCCATACCTGGGCATTGCCGACCGGCGGCTTGAGCTTGTCGCGGTTCTCGTCTATCCATTTTTGCAGGTTGAAAGCTTTCAGCGAGCTAATGGATGCCATCGTTATTTCTTCTCCCTGGCAGGCTTATAGGCAATCGTCTTCATCTCAATGAGCAGGTGCGGATGCGGCAACTGATGCACCGCTACAGTCGTACGTGCGGGGCCTTCGTGATCGAAGTACTCGCCGTAGATTTCGTTGTATCCGGCAAAGTCGTTCATGTTCACCAGAAACGTCGAGATTTCGGCTACATCCTTCAAGTCCGCTCCGGCACTCGCCAGAATATCGCGAATGTTTTCGATCACCGCGCGCGTTTGCGTGCGAATGTCGAGATGCGTGGCGCCAAACTCATCCACATCCGCGCCGGCAATGGTATTGTCCGCACGCCGCGCGCTGGTGCCCGACACGAACAGGAAGTCTCCGGCGCGCTTGACGTGAGGGAACCGGCCGCGAGGCTTCGCTTTGCCTTCCACGATCGTCGCTTTCATTGCACTGACTGCGGACACAGCTTCCGGCCCTCCCTCACAGTCGGATGCAAATATTGTTCAGCTCGGAGTAGAAGTTGAGCGAGTGCATACCGCCTTCGCGGCCGATGCCCGAAAGTCCAACTCCGCCGAACGGCGTGCGTAGATCGCGAAGGAACCAGCAGTTCACCCAGGTGATACCCACATTCATCTGGCGCGCCACGCGGTGCGCCCGCTTTAGATCATTCGTCCAGATCGAGGCCGCGAGACCATACTCCGTGTCATTCGCCATCGCGACGGCTTCCTCTTCGGAGTCGAACGGAGCGATGTGACATACCGGGCCGAAGATCTCTTCCTTGACGCAACAAGACGATTCCGGCAAGCCGGTGAGCATAGTGGGCTGAACATAAAAACCGTTGTCACGCGCATCGCCAAAGGCCGGAACGCCGCCGCCGGTGACGATGGTGGCTCCAAGCTCCCGCGCCACGCGAAAGTACGATAGCACTTTTTCCCGGTGCGCCGCAGAGATGAGCGGCCCCAAATCTGTTGCCTTATCGGCGGGCCAGCCTATCTGCAGGCTCTCTGCTTTCTGTTTCATCGCCGAGACGAACCAATCGTAAATCGCTCGCTCGACGTAGATACGTTCCGCACACAGGCAAACCTGACCGGTGTTAAGGAATACCGCATCACTCATCTGCTGGGTGGTTTCGTTGCGATCACAGTCGGCAAAGACAATAGCGGGGTTCTTGCCCCCGAGCTCGAACGAAACCGGCTTCACCCCGGGCGCGCATGCTTTCATGATGGCCGCACCGGTGCGTGATTCGCCGGTAAATGTCACGGCATTAATCCGAGGATGATTCACCAGATGCTCGCCGGCTGAGCCTTCGCCAAAGCCGTGTACCAGGTTGAAGACCCCGCGCGGCACGCCTGCGTCATGCATTACCTCCGCAAGCAGGGTGGCGCTGGCAGGCGTTTCCTCCGACGGCTTCACAACCACGGCATTGCCGCACGCGAGGGCGGGCGCCACCTTCCACGTCAGCAACAACAACGGAAGATTCCAAGGAGTAATGATGCCGACCACCCCAATCGGCTTGCGCACAGCATAGTTCAGCGCGTGCTTGCCGTCAGGAGTTTCAGTCTCGAATGCTTCCAGCGAAGCAGTCTTGATCAGGTCGGCAAAGACGCGAAAGTTCGCCGCGGCGCGAGGAACATCAAGGCGCGAGGCGAGCGCGATGGGTTTACCCGTGTCCGCCGACTCCGCATGAACAAATTCGTCGAACCGCGCCTCGATGCCTTCGGCAATCTTGTACAGAAGCGCCGCCCGTTGCCGCACTCCAGAGCCGCCCCACCCGCCTTTGAGGGCCCTGCGCGCGGCATTCACCGCTGAATCGACGACCTCCGGTTCAGACCTCAGCAACTCGCGCGATGACGCTGCCGTCAGCGGGATTGATGTCGTCAAACTCCCGTTCGCCGCAGACAAACTGCCCGTCAACGAAGCTGCTGAGTATCGTTGTAGGTGTACTGCTAAGTTTTGTTGCCACTCTTCTCCGCCATCACTAAATTGGTGCCTCGATATGGCAATCTAAACCTATTTCGTCATGAATACATCCTTGCGCGGGAATTTCTCGAAACATGCTGCATCTTGAGAAAAGTTGGTGGCAAGAATGTCGGTTGGGTTTCCGGCGATCCATTGGGACAGATCTATCGTCTGGTAGTGACCACTGTTGAAGACGATAAGGATGCGTGCCTTCTCGGTCCCTATATTTTCGATGGAGTGCCCGAAGCCCTGCGGGATGTACCCAACATCTCCTTTGCTAAGTTGCTCCTCGCGCCAGCGGCCTTGCGAGCCGAACAGGGTCACGTTGAACTCACCGTTCAGGATGTATTGCCACTCCGCCGCATTGGGATGCCAATGTGGTTCCCGAAGAGCTTCCGGTTCCATCTCAAGCACGACGCCCGTCATGGTCGTGGAAATGGGAAACTGAGAACCGTCCACTCGCCACTCCAGACCGCCGTTGAAGATGTCGAAAGGCTTCTGGGAAAGCAGACTGTACTTGTGAGTGAGCGGCGGTGCCTTCCAACCCTGAAGCGGTGGAGCGGGAACAGCGGGTGGAATCTTACCTTTGGCGAAATAAACCTCGCTCTTCGGAAAGCTATCGAAAGTCGACTCTGGAACGCCGAAGTTCTTGGCCAGTAGCTTCTTCGGGGCGTGGCCGATCCAGTCGCTGATGCTGAAGGTACCGAATTCCGAGAAGTAGCCGTTGTCGAAAACCAGAATGAAGTGGCACGGGCGGTCGCCCAGGGTCTCAATGACATGGCCATGGCCGCGTGGAAAATACCAGATATCGCCCGGGCCGAAATCGTTCGTCTCGCAGCAGCCCTGGGGGTCAATGACGGTAGTGCGTACCAGGCCCTCGGTAACGAACGCCCACTCTGCGGCTGTGGCGTGCCAGTGAAGCTCGCGCATCACGCCCGGCTCCAAGCGCATCGAGACACCGGCTATGCCCTTGGAGATTGGCAGCTGCTCCACCGTGGCTTCCTTGCCGTAGCTGCCTCCCAGCACCCGCCCTTCAGACTTCTCCAATTCAAACTTAAAGGTTGGGAGCTCCTTGCCCGAGGTCACGGGATCGGGAAGGTTGTTTTGGAAGCTGGTGTGGCCACCTTCGGAACTGATGGGAAGCGACTGCGAGAACATGAGTTTCCTGTCCGGCGCCGTTACGCAAGAAGATGACCGTGCGCGTGTGCGCCTTTTTCAGTGGTTTGAATATTAGGAAGTGATTTGTATACCTTAGCCGCTGGCGCGCCGCGCGTGCAATCGAAAACCCTTCCCGCCGATCCGTCAATAGCGGCGTTTATGCAGTGCCCACCAGCAGGCGCCTGGGCTCTTCCCTTATCTTGCTCGGACGGCCCAGCCAAGCATAAGGAGGCCGCTGGCGGCTATCCAGCTACCTGCAACACGCACCGCAATGCGTGCCCACTCCGCCCGCAGGCGCACGACGAAGGCCGCGGCCAGTGCGACAAACACAAATACAGCAAACACCAATCCTAATAGAGCTACTGCCGCATTGGCTGACGTACCCAAACCAGCACCGTTTAGGTAGCCGTGATAGAGACCGAGCAGCGCAGCCATTGCGGTGGTGACGCGCAAAGAAATCTTGGCATCCGCGGCCAGCAATATTCCCAGCAGCAGAAACCAGCCCGCGGCGATGAACGGATGTGGATTGGCAGCGACTGCGCTGAGGCCGATCAGTCCGCCCAGCAGCCATGCGATGGGAATGGTGAAGAGCGCGCTCCGTCCGTACGTTGCCCCGCGCAAACCGGCTAGGAGAGCGAGGGCGAGCACAGGAATAAAATCCTCAGGGCTCATGAGGAAGTGCATCAGCCCGTCATAGATGGGACCCATCCCGGTTGTGTTCAGATGCGCCTCGGCCGGAAGCGCGCCCATGATCAACGCGAAGAAGACGAAGGCGTAGAGCGGTAACCGGGATGGTTTGCGCCGGTTCATGCAATCGCTTTCCACATGAAGAACGCGCCGCCGACGGCGACTAACGCTCCCGTCAGGCGCAAGGCCCTCTTGCCCCAGCCCCATCGGTGGACCGTGCCGATCCCGATGCCGACGGCGTGCAGACATCCTGTCGCGATGACAAAGCCGATCGAATAGAGCATGGCACTTTGTCCGGGAGGGAGTTCGGCCCCATGAGCGTATCCGTGAAAGATGGCAAAAAAGCCGACCAGCGCCGCAGCGAAGCCGAGCGGCGGGCGGATTTCAAACAGGATGGCAGCTCCCAGCAAGATTGCCGAAAGAGCGATTCCGTATTCGGTCCCTGCGAGTGGTACGCCCATCAAGCCGAGCATTCCACCCATCGCCATCACCATGGGAAAGGCGACCGGTAGCAGCCAGATGGCGGGTGAGCCAAGCTGAGCGCCCCAGAGACCGACGGCTACCATCGCCAGCACGTGGTCAAGGCCAGAGATCGGATGATAGAAGCCGGTCAGGAAGCCTGTGGCTTCGCCTTTCTGCGGATGGGCGAAGGCGGCTTCAGCAGAAAGAAATATGACTACAACCAAGGTCATCACGCGCGTCATGAAAGGCAACTGCGGTGATCTCATCGTGTTCCTCCCAGCAAAATGCCAATCCGCTGAATCGCCCAGAATGCGCCCAGACTGCCGACCGTATACCCCGGCAGGGCCTCCACCCAACGCGGCCAGCGTACTTCGAGTATGCGGAACGAGCGCTCCAGCGCCAGAATCAGCCCGATGAAGCCGAGCTGCCCGAGCTCTACGCCGACGTTGAAGCTCACCAAGGCCAGTGGTAGCTCGTGCCGTGGAAGCCCGGCGCTGGTGAGCGCGCTGGCGAAGCCGAAGCCGTGCAGTAATCCGAAGGCGAAGGCCACCACCCAGGGATGGCGAATGGTGAAGCTGGTTTCGCCACGCCAGGTGCGCACGATCTCAGGGCCGAGGAACAGAATGCTCAGCGCAATCGCCGCGTTCAGAGGAAGGACGGGTACTTCCGCATAACCAAGCGTTGCAATCGCCAGAGTAATGCTGTGCGCCACCGTGAAGGCCGTCACGGTTTTCAGCAGCATCCATCGGTTCTGTACGATGAGCAGCAGGCCCAGCACAAAGAGCATGTGATCGGCGCCGAACAGAATGTGCCGTATGCCCTGGACGATGTAAGTGCTGACCACTCCCATCCAAGTCTGGGAGGCGGCAATTTCAACCCACGGCTGCGAAGGATGGACAATCGTCGTCCATTTCCTCCCGTCCAGCATCTCGACCCGCACCAGCACGTCGGTGATGGTCAGTTGCAGTCCGGGGAACTCGATGCGCTTGCCTGCAAGACCTTGAGGGCCGGCGTCGATCCAACGGCGCTCGACGAAGGAGTCCGCGAGTTCTTCTACGTCGGGCTCGCGCAAATTCTTCACATCCTCGGGGAGCTTGAGCACGATGGGAAGACGCATCCCGGCGAGGACAGGCGTCCGCCAGAGGACGCTGAATTGGTTGGGAGCGGTCTCCTTGATCTCAAGGTAGGCGGGACGGGCCTCGTGGGCAGAAGCGATCGAAGCAGACAGCGCGATAACAAGCAGCAGGATGAAAGCAGTCACAAGGCGTCCTCTCGCGGACTGAAGTCCGATCGAGGTAATAAACCTCGAGGACTCAACGGCGCGCCTAAAGGCGTGCCCCTTCAAAACGCGATGTCTCACAGCGGGGCCTCGCCGGAGGGTGCGGGGACCTGCTTCGCGGGCGGCGGTGTCGGGGGTTGTGCAGCGCCTTTGTCTGGCGGAGCGGGAAGCAGCACTGTATATTTCGCTCGCATCTCCTTGTACGCCTTGTCCCACGCAGTCGCCTTTTGCTCACCCAGCCACGCGATCTTCACATCGGGCTCGATCTCCTCAAACGCCGGAATGCGGCCGGGAATGACGGTATCGACAAACACCAGATGCCAGCCGTAGCCGGACTCGACGGGGCCCTGCCACGAACCGGGTTTGAGCTTCTCGATCGCCACCGCAAAGGGCGGCCCGAACTCCTTGGCGATGGCGCTGGGCGTGCGGTCGCCATAGTAATCCTGGAACATGAAGCGGTCACCCATCGACGCAGCGAGCTTGGAATCCTCGGGCTGGCCGGTGATTTTGGCCAGTGCTTTTGCGGCATCGTCGTGCGCGTTCTTGCCGCGTTGGTCAGGCGAGAAATAAAGGTGGCGGAAGCTGTAGCGGCTGGGCAGAGCAAACTTGCTAGTGTTCTTTTCGAACCAGGCCTTCAGTTCGGCGGTAGAAGGCTCGTGCGCGGCCGCGACATCCTCGGCGAGGAACTGCATCTTCTGCGCCATGCGGCGCTTCACGATCTCATCGTCTTTGTCCAAGCCCATCGCCAATGCCTCGCGGTAAAGGACCTCCTCGCGGACCTTGTCTTCCACCATGGCCTGGAATTCTTGCTCGGTTGGCGGACGATGCCACTGAGACTGGAAGTACATGTCCATCTGGCGCAATTCGTCGAGGCTGAGAACGATTTGTTTCGACGATTCGATTCCGATGCGGCCACGATGCATATAGGCGTAAAGCCCAAACAGCACAGCGCCAATCAGCAGAAAGTGCAGCAGGGGCTCGCGCAGCCAGCGCGTCAGGACTGGAAAAAAAGAATGTTGCAGTACAGAGTCCGGGAATGTGTCCTGTCCATCCGGCACAATTTCTACAGAGGCTTCACTCATTCAACAACACAACTCCTAAGGTTTTGCCGGCGAGTACCAAATGGGCGACGTCCACGCGCGCTGCTGTACTGTCGCCGGCACTGTGGGGTTGGGCGGCAGGTTGAGCTTCGCGGCCCAGTAAGTAGACCAGCGTGGCGTGGGGATTTCGAGCACGCGAGCATAGTAGGTTGCGTACGCCGTGGGATCGAAGGACGGATCGGTCCACTCGCCGATCAACTCGGTCGAACCAATCGTGTTCTGGTAGGTAGCGGTCTTGACGTCTACCGTATTGCCTACCGGCGGGACTTTACCGGTCTTTGCGTCGGCTTTGCGGTCGCCGCTCCACACTACGTCGTAAATCTTCTCCTGACTCTTGCCATTTTTGGTCGAGATCTTGATGATCTGGACGCGGTCGAGATTGCCGCTTTCGGGGTCCTTAACGGCGTGAACGACAAAGGTGGGAGCCGCCGCTCCTGATGGTGCTGTGAGGTCGCCGCCCATGGGCACGCCGCCATCGTAAGCGGCCTTGACCCAATCCGGCTGTTTGGTCATGTCCTTGGAATAGTTCCAGCCCGCAAACATGCGCACCTTGATCCGGACTCCGGAAGTGCCGAAAGTCTCCTTGCGCTTGAACGCGGCGAAGATGGATTCGCGGGTGTTTTCCTCGGCCCAGACGCCGGTGAGTCCGCCGGAACTAAGGGCGGTGGGGGGCTCTCCCACAACGGATTCCGTGGCGGTGACGACGGTACGGGGATCGCTGTCCTGGTTTCCGTGCGAGCCGGGGTAATTGTTGGGTTCGGTCGAAGTGATGCCGGAATGAAAGTCAGTTCCCGCCTCGATGCCATATTTGAAAGGGTTGACACCTAGTTTTTGCTGGAGTTCCTGGCCTACGCCATAGGCCTGGCGCAGGAAGCTTCCGGTAGCCGACTTCGCTTTTGACTTGCCGTCGAGGAGATACACAAACATCTCGAAGTTGGCGAATTCGTCGGTGGGTGACAGCGCCGGACTGGTGTCGGTCTGACCTTTGGCCTGAATAATCTCGGCGAGAGGCTCGTTGGCCATGCGGCGCTCGGCATAATCGCGGGTCAGCGGTTTGCCTGACAGATCCCTCGTGCTAAACATGAGGCCGTTGCTGATGTTGCCGTTGTGAGGAACGGCAATTACGTCCAAGCCGAGCTTGCGCTGGGCTTCGAGATAGCGCCAGAGGTCTTCGGGATCGACCGACTCGAAGGCGGTGTAGGGAATGTCGGGCCCCTTGCCTGCGAAGATCACGCAACGATGCAGGTTCTGCGCCTGCGGCATGGAGGTCCATTCGAAGCCGATGAAGGTGGTGAACTTTCCGGGCTGGTAGTACTTGTCGGCGGCGGCGGAATAGGCTTGCCATGTGGAGCGCAGCACTTCGGGCTGATTGAACTCCGCAATCGGCTTGTTGACCATGGTAGAGCCGAGCAATTTGTGGAACGCCGCGCCACTGACCTTGGGATCGGTGCTGGTCATGGTGGTGAACCACTCGGTTTTGGCGAAGGGGCCGTTGGGGTTGATGGATTCGCGGACGGTACCGAGATACTCGGCGTGGTCGGTAACGGCAAGGAAGTCGAGAGAGGCGTTACGCTTCTGCGGCTTGCCCATGTATTCCACGGTCTCGCCCATCGCATACTTGTACGAATCCTCAGGGGTGGTCCTGGTTCCGAAGGCAAAGGCGTCCATGGAGTAGCCAGTGTGTAGATGAAGGTCGCCGAAGTAGGCGTTCCTGAGCGGATTACGCGGCGGATGTACTTCCGCGGCCTGTGAGGCGGCGGGCGAGTTGCTTCCTGCCTCGGCGGTTTTTGCCTGTTCGCTTTCTTTGCTCTTACAACCAGTCAGAAACGAAAGAAGAACAGCAAGGCCTAAGGCAGTTAACAGCGGTTTCACCGGCAGCACCTCGGGTGGAGTACAGGCATCGTACCAGACCGGTGAACGTTGAGTATTCCGCGTTAGTTGTACCAAACGCACGATCCACGAGTGTCCGTTATGTGGCCGGATTCTTTCGTTGTTTCAGCCACGCGCCTCCGAGAAGAACGACGAGGATCGCATGGACGACAACTGCCGGCCACAATAGCAATCCAACCGCCTCTCCGCGGACGCCGATGTAAATAAGGTACAGCATGGCGAGCGTGGTTTAGGTTAGCATTCCGTTAAGCTGCTGGAGGGCCAAGCTACCGGGCCAGCAAGCGACGCCCAGACCGATCAGCGCACTGCCGGCGATGCGGCTCATCATCACGCCCGCACCGCTGATTTCTGCCGCAAACAATACTCTGGCGACGATGGGCGGATACGCGAGCACGATAACGCCTGTGGCCGCTTCTCCCAAGCTTGCGATTACCAGGAATACATTCATTGACCTTCACCAGCGCCAGGTGGGAAGCGAGACCCATGCCCTGACGTCCTGCCAACCAAGAAAGCCTCTCACTTTTTGCTCTGCGCATGTTGATCGAAGAATGCATTCACACCGTTATCGATTTTCTGCATTGCCTCTCCGCCCAGTTTCTCAATCAGTTCCCGCCGGTGCTCGTCGCGGATGGCCTGGAACTTTTGCTGCTGCTCTTGATTGAGGAGAGGCGTAAGTTTGGCGTCGACCTCGTCGCTGATTTGCTTCAACTGCTCTAGTTTCTGCGCAGGCGTAAGAGAAGTGTTCGTCTTCAGCGCCTTGAGCTTCGGAATGGTCTCTCCCTGCAGGAAGGGGAGAATCTGCTGCCTTTGCTCTTCCGTTAGCCCCAGCTCAATGGAGAACTGGTTGAGCATAGCCATCAGCGGATTGACCACAAACTGTGGCGAAGGAATGATCTCGTAGTTGGCGTAGCCAAACTCGTTGCTGCGCGCACCGTAATAGGTGTCGCCCAGCTTGTAGATCGTGACTGCAAAGGGATCCTGGGAAATGGTGGTCACCACTTTGCCGCCTTCAATCTTGTACGGAGTGGTGGTTCCCTGGTAGCCATTGCGCAGCGGGTTGCCAACATAGCTGGGAATAGTAGAGTACTTGCCAATGTGCCAGACGTTGCTCTGGCCTTCTTTGGTGTAGGCGACGCTGACCTGCTCGCCGGTTGCGTTGTTGCGCACCCAGAAAGCTTTGCCCACGATGAAGGCCTTCAACTGTGCATCGTTCAGTTGGGTTGCGCCCTTCGCCTTGAGATCGGCGACCGTCATGCCGGCGGGCGCGAGCTTCCGGGCGTCCGCGCTCGGGGTGTACCAGATCGGCGAACTCCAGGCGCGCTCCTGACCGGTGAGCGGCACCATGTCCGGGGGCGGAACCCCGGCTTTCACTGCCTGGATCAGCGTCCAGCGCGGCGTGGGGATTTCCAGCACACGCGCATAGTAGAACGCATGCAGGCTGGGATCGAATTCGGGATCGCTCCAGACGGTTTTGAGTTCCGTTGAACCGACGTCATTGGTGTAGGTGGCTTTCTCGATGTCCACCGTGCTCTTGATCGCCGGCACACGCCCCGTCCACTTGTCGGGTTTGCGGTCGTCGCCGGACCAGACAACGTCGAAGATCTTCTCGAAGCTCTGGCCGTTCTTCGTCCAACCCTTAACGACCTGAATCCGGTCGAGATTGCCTGATGTGGGATCCTTTACTGCCCAGACGACAAAGCTCGGTGCTGTTCCCCTCCCGCCCTGCGGCATCGCAGGCAGATCGCCGCCCATCGGAACGCCTTTGCCGTAGGACTGGTGTACCCAGTCGCCGGCGTTGAGGATGTCCTTGTTGTAGTCCCAACCGCCGAAGAAGCGCACCTTGATGTGCGGGCCGCTGACGCCAAAGGTCTCCTTGCGGTACATGGCGTCCCAGATGGATGCGCGGGTGTTCTCCTCGGCCCAGACACCGGTCAGTCCACCCGGGTTCTCCAGGCGCACGTCGAGGGTGCCGAATGCCAGAACTCCGGCCATGCGCCGGTCCACGGTTCCGTCAATCTGTGCGTGACCGCCGTAGAAGTTGTCGTGGCGGTAGGGGCTGCCGGTGTTGTGCGAGTCCGAACCGCCAGCCATGCCGAACTTGTACGGGTTATAGCCGCGTACGTCCTGCATGGTGATGCCGTCTTTGAGGGCTTGGCGGCCATAGCTGCCTTGAATCTTGTCGATGCGGCCAACATTCGCCGGCAAGCCGAGCAGTCCCTCTGACAGCTCGTAACTGGCAAATTCATCGTTAGGAGACAGCAGGGGGTGGGTTTCCGACTGTCCCTTGATCTGCTTGATTTCCACCAGACGCTCGTTGCGGTCGCGCGAGGCCGCCCAAGCGGCGTCGATTGGCCGGCCGAAGCTGTCAACATCAACCGGATACATCCAGCCGCTGCTCAAATTGGCGTTGTGCGAGATGGCCAGCAACTCATTGCCCGCTTTGCGCTGCGCATCCATCCATTTCCAAAGGTCCTCAGGGTGCCATGAATCGAGCGCGCTATAGGGCATTACGGGGACCTTGGCGCAGTCACGGAAGAAGATGTTGCGGTGGAGATTGATGTTGTTGTTTTGGGACGTATATTCGTAAGAACAGAAGGCCGTGAACTTTCCGGGATGGTTGTTCTCGTCGGCGATTTTGACGTTTTTTGCCCAGATCGAGCCCGCAACCTCAGGGGTCATGAAGGCTTTTATTGGAGGCTGGCTCAACATGTTCACCAGGTAGGTGAAGGCCTTCTGGACCTCCGCTTGATCATTCGGATCTTTCAGGATGAGCGGTTGGGCCTCGGACATCTTACTCACGGCCGATCCCGGTGTATTGGCTTCTCTCGTGAGGCCGACATATTCCGAGTGGTCGGTCACACCCATGAAATCCATGGGCGTGTCGATCTTGATGTCGTAGCCCAGCGGATGTTTGATGGTCTGGCCCTGAGCGTACTTGTACGCTTCGTCCGGGCCCGTGAGGCGGTTGCCCATGAGCCAGGCATCCACCGACCAACTGGTGTGGATGTGCTCCTCGCCGAAGTAGGCGTTGCGATCGGGGTTGGGCTTCGGCGGTTGCTCGGCATTCGACACCTGGGCAGTCTGGCCGGTTGATGGCGCCGATTCCGGGGCCTTAGATTTGTTGCAGGAAACTAGTACGCCGATGCTGAAAAGGACCAACGCCAAACCCGTTGTTGCCGCAACTCTCGCCTTCATACCTGCCTCTCTCCTCAGGCGCAACAAGATACGCCCCTGCAGGACGAACCAGTCGCGCATGCCCAGCTAAGAATTAAAGGTGGAAAAAGCTTACGCTTCGGACTATTAGCTCGCAAACTGCAAAATTGCTAGTGGGGAGCTGGTTTTTTTTAGGTCATTGACCTCGAAGCTGATCGGTGTTGAACCGTTCTCACTCAGCCCGGTGATCTACGTCACAGAGTCCTTGTTTGTCAGTTAGTAAAGTAGCCAGTCCCCAGAGAATTGATCGTCTAAACGGTCGTGGGGCCGGGGATTCGCTGCGTGTCTTCCACAAGGGCCGGTCATGGATACCGTCTGACGGCTCCTGCCGAAAGGCTGGAGCGATACGAATTTCCTTCCCTTGAGCCGCAGGCGGACGAAGTAGTGATAGCGGTCGCTGGTTGCGGTGTCTGCCACACGGATGTCGGATTTGCTTACGACGGCGTTGCCACGCGTGCGCCGTTGCCGCTGACGCTGGGACACGAAATCTCCGGACGCGTTGTAGCGGCGGGCGACCATGTCCCGGAGTGGGAGGGGTGCGCCGTTGTGGTTCCCGCGGTTATTCCTTGCGGGGACTGCGCTCCATGCCGCGCGCGTCAGCCGAGCATCTGCCGCCGGCAGTTTATGCCCGGAAATGATGGCGACGGCGGCTTCGCAACCCATGTTCGGGTTCCCGCGCGAGGGCTTTGTGCGGTTCCACAAAATCTGCCTGCCGGGATGACGCTTGATCTTCTGTCCGTTGTGGCCGACGCCGTAACCACGCCCTACGAGGCGATACGCCGCTCCGGGCTGGGGGCCGACGACGTCGCTGTGTTCGTCGGGGTGGGCGGCGTAGGCGGATTCGGGGTACAGATCGCAGCGGCTTTCGGCGCTGCCGTTGTGGCCATCGACGTCGACCAAAGCCGGCTCGAACTGGCTACTAAGCACGGAGCCTTGCTGGCCCTGAATGCCAGTTCCAAGAACGAGAAGGATTTGAAGGCCGCCGTGCGAGCGTTCGTAAAGGAATCAGGCCGCAAAGGAATCGGGCTGAAGATCTTCGAGACCAGCGGCACCCCGGCAGGCCAGACTACCGCATTTGGACTGCTCGATCCCGGAGGCTATCTGGCTGTGGTCGGCTTCACTCCAAAGAAGGTGGAGCTGCGCCTCTCCAACCTGATGGCCCTCGACGCTACTGCGCGCGGCAACTGGGGTTGTCCCCCCGAACAATATCCGGCCGCACTGGCCCTGGTGCTGAATGGGAAGGTGGTTCTGGAGCCTTACGCTGAACGTCACTCTCTTGATGAGGCCCCTGCCGTGCTGGAAGCGGTAGCCCGGCATGAAATTCGCAAGCGCGCGATTCTGATTCCGGAAGACTGAGCCGCGCGGTAATAACGAGGAGAACAAGCGTGCACGATCACAACCTGGTGGAATCATTTCCCAAGCGTTCGATCCTGGTTGAGCAACGGGCAGTGAAGGACCGCGCCGGGGCGCCAGTGAAGGGACTTCACGACGTCTGGATAACGCTAAACAATCCGTCGGAGCTCAATGCTTACACGACGGACATGGTGAAAGAAATCATCCTGGCGTTGCGGGCTGCAAGCAATGATCGCGCGGCGGTCGCGGTGGTGCTGACGGGCGCCGGCACACGCGCATTCTGCGCCGGTGGCAACACCCGCGAGTACGCAGAGAACTATGCCGGACATCCCGGCGAATATCGCCAATACATGCGGCTGTTTAACGACATGGTCACCGCCGTGTTGCAGTGCGACAAGCCCGTCATCTGCCGTGTCAATGGCATGCGCGTGGGGGGCGGTCAGGAAGTTGGCATGGCATGCGATTTCTCCGTCGCCAGCGATCTGGCTGTCTTTAGTCAGGCTGGCCCGCGGCACGGCTCCGCGCCTGACGGCGGCTCGACCGACTTCCTGCCCCTGTTCGTTGGCATGGAGCGGGCCATGTTCAGCGGCACGCTGTGCCAGCAGTGGAGCGCTCATCGCTTTTACTGGTTGGGCGGACTGACGCAGATTGTTCCGGCGTTGAAGGTGGACGGGAAATGGACGGCGAATCCGCTCGTTATTACCGATCGGGTTCTGGACGAATACGGGAGGCTGGTGCTCGGCGATTACAAGGCGGGCGCCGAACGCGAAGAAGGGAAGTCGTTGCTGGCAAAAGGAAAGATCGATCTGAGTCTGCTGGATGAGGCGGTGGAATCACTATGCACGCACCTGCTTTTCACCATGCCGGATTGCCTCATCAAAACCATCGAGAGCTTGCGTAAGCACAAATTGGAGCACTGGGACCGCAACCGCGAAACCAATCGCGCATGGCTTTCACTCAACATGATGACCGAGGCCCGCGCCGGTTTCCACGCTTTCCACTATGGCACCAAGGACCAGAGGGAGGTGGACTTCATTCTGTTACGACAGCGGCTGGCGGAGGGTGCATCGTGGAGTGAAGAGCTGATTGAGGAGATTGCTCCCTGGACGGCGCAAGCAGCAAGAGCTGGAAAGGGATGAGCGTGGGGAACACGGTCTTAGGGGAACTAGAGCACGACGGGCAGGCGCCGCGTGGGTTGGCTGGCTTGATCGAACACGCGCAGGGGTTGATTGACGACCTCGATCTGAAAGCAGTGCATGCGTGGAAAGAAGCTGCGCCTGGCCGCAAAGCCATCGGACACATGCCCATCTATGTTCCCCGCGAGCTGATTCACGCCGCAGGTATGCTGCCGGTAGGAATTATGGGCGCAGGCGAACGGCTTGAGATTATTCGTGGCGATGCTTACTTCCAGAGCTACATCTGTCACATACCACGCAGCACCATCGAACTCGCGCTCAGCCATCGCCTTGACGTGCTGGACGGCATGCTCTTCCCCTCCATCTGCGACGTTATTCGCAACCTCTCCGGCATGTGGCGGCTGCTGTTTCCGGAGCGTTACGTTCGCTATGTGGACCTACCGCAGAATTTCGATTCCAGCGTGGGCGGCCTGTTCTGGCGACACGAATTGGAAGCGCTACGTGACGATTTCGTCCGGCTGACGGGCCAAACGATTACCGATGACGCGCTGCGAAACAGCATTGCCGTCTACAACGAAAATCGCGCGGTGATTCGCGAACTCTATGGCGCGCGCAGCCGGCAGCCGTGGTGCTTTCCGATATCGGAGGTCTACCCGGTGTTGCGCGCAGGCAATGTCCTTCCACCGGAGGAGCACACCGAATTGCTGCGGCAATACTTGCGACTTGCGCAAATGCAAACCGATCGGCATGAGCGCGATCAGAGCCGGGTTGTACTGGTGGGAATGTTTTGCGAGCAGCCTCCGCTCGGCCTGTTAATCACGCTGGAGCGCGCGGGATGCTGGATCGTGGATGATGATCTGCTTCTCGGGTTGCGATGGATCACAGGCGACGTTTCGACCGACGGCGATCCGTTACAGGCGCTGGTCGAGGCGTTTCTCACGCAAAGCGCCGAGACCGCTGCCCGCTACCAGCCTGAAGGAGAACGCGGGCGGTCGCTGGTGGAATCGGTCCGCCACAACCATGCTGATGGTGTGGTCTTTTGCGCGCCCAGTTTTTGTGATCCCGCGCTGCTGGAGCAGCCCATGCTTGTGGCGCAGCTCGAACGCGAAGGCATCCCGCACACGCAATTCAAATACAGCGAGGACACCGGCCAGTTCGCTGTCATTCGCGAGCAGGTGGGCACGTTCTCCGATTCCATTCGCCTGTGGAGTGAAGCATGACGGTCGCGCCTAGCAAGGTTGCCGAAGAGGTCAGCAAAGAGCGCAGCATGCTGCTGCAAAAGCAGATGATTGCCGGCCACTATACTGAGCTTGCACGCGCTCCACAGACTGGCCGCAAGGTTGTGTACACCTTCGTTCCCGGAAATCTCACCGAGCTGCTGCGCTCGTTCAATCTGCTGCCGGTGTTACCCGAGATCAACGCGCTGCAGTCGGGCATGAGGAAGTTGTCGGGCGATTACATCGCAGAAGCGGAAAAGCACGGCCACAGTGAAGATGTTTGCACGTACGTGAAGTGCGACATCGGAATGCTTAAGAAGGGGAATATCGGCCCCACCGGCGAGCGGCTGCCACCGCCTGACCTGCTGCTGCTTTCCTACACCGGTTGCTTCACCTTCATGAAGTGGTTCGAGCTGTTGCGCCAGGAGTACGACTGCCCGGTGGCGATGTTGCATGTGCCGTATCAGTCGGAAGGCCGTATTCTGCCGCATCATCTCGACTACATCGTGCAGCAACTGCGCAGCGAAGTGATCCCCAAACTCGAACAGGTAAGCGGACTTCGCTACGACGAAGACAGGCTGCGCGAGGCGCTGCGGCTTTCGGCGCAGGCAGAGGATGACCTGGTCTGGGTGCTGGAGTCGGCCAAACACGTGCCTTCGCCGATCGACGCCTACTTCGGTGGCGTGTACTACATCGGACCGATGTTCACCGCGTTTCGCGGCACGCCCGAGGGAGTCGCCTACTATCGCACGTTGCGCGAAGAGGTGGAGGCCCGGCTGCGCGATGGACTCGGGGCCTCTAACTCCCGACGGAACACAGGAGAAAGAACGGTACCGGCTGGTGATGGAAGGTCCGCCGAATTGGACCAGCTTTCGCGAGTTCTGGAAGATGTTTCACGAAGAAGGCGCGGTGGTTGTGGCCAGCAGCTACACCAAGGTCGGGGGGCTCTACGACTTGGGCTTTCGTCACGACGCCGCGCGTCCGCTAGAGACATTGGCTGAATACTGCCTGGGGTGTTACACGAACCTCGGACTGCCCACGCGCGTCGATCTACTGGAACGCTATATCCGCGAGTATCGCGCGGACGGCTTCATGATCAACAGCATCAAGAGTTGCAACTCCTTCAGTGTGGGACAACTCCTCATGCTGCGCCGGCTCGAACAACGAACCGGAGTTCCCGGCGGCTTTATTGAAAGCGACCTGGTGGATCCGCGCTACTTCTCCGCCGCCAATATCAAGAACCGAATTGAGAGCTATCTCCAGATGCTGGACCAGCGGCGCGCGGGAGCGAATGCATGAGCGCGTTACGCATCCACATCGGAATAGATCTCGGCTCCACGACAACGAAGGCGGTGGTGTTGAGCGACGCGGGCGAGGTAATCGGCCGCGGCATCACCAACACCCGCAGTAACTACGATGTCGCTTGTCAGGTGGTGCGCGAGGAAGCGCTGGTGCGTACGCGCTTGACGCTTATTTGGCAGGCCATCAGCGGCGATCCGGTCTTGGCTGAAGTGGAGAAAGCCTTCCTGTCCGCTTTGGCGCGGAACTTTCGTTTCCGCCAGCACCTCGATCAGGTCGCCACTCTGCGCGACGCGCTGCGCCAGATCGCTGACGACCCGCGCCACCGCGACCACGCTAAGGAGCTGAACGCCGCAATCGACAGCATCATGGATAGCATGGTCGAAAGGGCGGCAGGGCACTTCAGCGAGCTGGCCGTCCGTAAGAGCGATTTCTTTCGCGACGTCGCGACTGCGGACTACATGCAGCTAGCGGAAGAGAACAGCGATCCCGCCGGCATTAGCTTCGACCTGCTCTGTGGGTTGTTCGACGCTGCCATCCTCGTAGTGGAAAACGCAACCGCCCGCACCGACTTCGATACGCAGCTACGGGACGCCCTGGAGCGTACTCTCGTAGCCGGAGGGGCTGGCTTAGAAACGTGGGCTTCACAACTGCGCGTAGCCGTCGAGGCAACCTGCGCAATTGAGATCATCGAAGCGAACACCGTTGGCACAGGTTACGGCCGGCAGCGACTGCCCTTTTCCAAGGAACAGATTCGCAGTGAGATTCTCTGTCACGGGCTGGGAGCGCACGCAATGTTTCCGAACACCCGCACGGTGCTGGACATCGGAGGGCAGGACACCAAGGCGATCCAGGTGGATGCCGATGGGCTGGTCGTCAGCTTCCAGATGAATGATCGATGTGCGGCAGGGTGTGGGCGATATCTGGGATATATCGCCGACGAGATGAATCTGGCCTTGCACGAGTTGGGCCCACTGGCGCAGCAGAGCCAACGCCGGGTGAAGATCAACAGCACCTGCACGGTTTTCGCAGGCGCCGAGTTGCGCGAGCGCCTATCGCTGGGCCAGCGGCGCGAGGACATACTTGCTGGTCTGCATCGGGCTGTCATCCTTCGGGCCATGTCGCTGCTGGCGCGCTCGGGAGGCGTGAAGGACGAGTTCACGTTTACTGGAGGTGTTGCGCGGAATCCGGCGGCGGTGGCTGCCTTGCGTGAGCTGGTGAAGGAGAACTACGGCGAGAGGGTGCTTAACATCTCAGCTGATTCGATTTATACCGGCGCTCTAGGGGCTGCGTTGTTTGCCTTACGCGGTGCGGAGGCCAACGCATGACCCTGACCGCCGCCCTCGTTCAAGATCGCTCAACCGAGCAGCAGATCACCGCCGGGGTAGACGTCGGCTCGAGCGCTGTCAAGATCGCAGTGTTGGTTTCAAACGGCGGTCGCGAAGCCAAAGTGCTTTCTCTGCTCACCGAACGCATACGGCGCCGCGAGTTGCACCGTGTGGTGAATGAAGGATATGAGGAAGCTCTGCGCCAAGCGGGCGTGGCTGCGAACGGAGTCTGCTACGTCGCCAGCACCGGCGAAGGTGAGTTGGTGGACTTTCGCCGTGGACACTTTTACGGCATGACGACCCACGCGCGCGGCGCGATTTTCCTGATGCCCGAGGTGCGTGCTGTCCTTGATGTGGGGGCGCTTCATGCCCGCGCGATGCGTATCGACCAACGCAGCCGTGTTCTCGCCTACAGGATGACCAGCCAATGCGCTTCCGGTTCAGGGCAGTTCCTGGAAAACGTGGCGCGCTACATGGGAATCGCGTTGGATGATGTCGGCTCTTTGTCCTGCAATGCCGCCCATCCACAGGCAGTGAGCAGCATCTGCGCAGTGCTGGCGGAAACCGACGTTATCAACATGGTGAGCCGGGGCATCTCTCCGCCTGACATTCTCAAGGGCATACATCTGTCAATGGCAGGCCGCTACCTCAAGCTGCTACGTGCCATTGATGTGCATGGGCACGTCGCGATCACTGGAGGATTGTCAGCCGATACCGGATTGGCACAGGCTTTGCGAGAGAAGGCCAAGGAGGATGGTCTGGACATAGAGGTTCGGACTCACCAGAACGCCATCTATGCCGGCGCGCTGGGAGCCGCCCTGTGGGGAGCGTACCGACATCGCATGTTGTCGCGCGTCGCGGAGGTCACGGCATGACAGGCGGCGACGAACTGGCGGGGAAGACCGCGATTGTCACCGGCGGCTCGGGCGGAATCGGCAGCGCGATCGTTCGCAGCCTGCAACAGGCCGGCGCAACGGCCACTTCCCTCGATCTCGCTCCGCCGCCTGATCAGGACATTCCCTGGCTGCAGTGCGACGTGCGCAGCGACGAATCCGTTCAGTCCGCTGTGCAGCAGTTCTTCCGGCAGAATGGCAGGCTCGACGTCGTGGTTCACGCTGCGGGAATCTCGCGCGAGGCGGTGGTGTGGAAGCTCGCGGTCGAAGATTGGGACATGACCCAGGCAGTCAATCTCCGCGGAGCTTTTCTCTTGCTGCGCCACAGCATTCCCTTTATGCGTCAAGGGCAGGGCGGGCGAATCGTGCTGATAGGTTCCATCAACGGGTCGCGCGGTAAGTTCGGTACTTCGGCGTATTCCGCCAGCAAAGCCGGACTTCTTGGCTTGGCCAAGAGCGTGGCGCGCGAGACAGGCCGTTTTGGAATTACCGTCAATGTCATTGAGCCGGGCTGGGTGCGCACGCCGCTGACGGACGCGTTGCCCAGCAAGGCCCGCCAGGCCGCAGAGGCGGAAAGTCTGCTGGGGACCCTGCTCGATGTTTCAGACATCTCAGCGGCAGCTCTCTTCTTATGCGGGCCGGGAGGCAGTCGAATCACCGGCCAGATTCTGCGCGTCGATGCAGGCCAGTTCCTGGGAGGAATGTAGGCAGGAGGCAAATCATGCCCACAAAGAATGTGGAAGAAGCGGGAGTGCTGGAAACAGATGCTGTGCTGGTACGCACCATGTGCCAGGATGACCTCAAAGCGGTCGTGGCTATCGATGCTGCTGCCACTGGCCGCTGGCGTCCGCGATATTTCGAAATCATGTTGCAGCGAGCAGTAACTCAGGCGAGCTTGCAGATCTCGCTGGTGGCGGAATTGGAAAACCAGGTTGTAGGCTTCGTCATCGGATCGCTTTACTATGGCGAATATGGGGTGATGGAACCCTCCGCTTCCATTGACGCGGTAAGCGTCGATCCGCGCTGGCGTGGGAAGAAGGTTGGCAAGGCGCTCATGCGACAGTTACAGCTCAACCTGGCAGCTTTACGCATTACAGCTGTGAGGACCGAGGTTTCCTGGGACGACTTTGGCCTGCTCGCATTTTTCCGCAGCCAGGGCTTCCGGCCTTCGAGCAGACTCTGTCTGGAGTGCACTTTGGACCCGACGCAGTCGGAAGACTAGAAAATGTCTATTATGGAGAGGCTTGCCATGAGAAAAAAAACACCGGTTCGCAAGGCCGCCAAGGCTGCCACGCGCAAGCCCGTCGCGCTGACGCCCGTGCGGTGTTCGCGTTGCGGACGCAAAGCAGCAGCAGAAGACAAGTTTTGTGCGGAATGCGGACTCTTCCTCCGAGACGCCTTCCTCGATCACAGGATTTTGCACGCACTTGTGGAAGAAAAAGACGGCAACAGCCGCGCAGCCCGTCAGCAGTTGGAACGCCTGTTGCAATCGGAACCGGACAATGTGCTGGCCAACCACATGTTAGGCACGTTCTATTTCCATCAGGGTATGCTGGAGCTGGCGATCGAACGCTATCAGAAAGCCATTGCGGCAGCGCCCACTTTCCTGCTGGCGCACTACGACCTGGGAGTTGCCTGGTACCATCGCGGAAATATGCCGCAGGCCGTCCGGGCATTCCGGCAATGCCTGGAAATCGATCCTAATTACAACGCCGCACATTATCGTCTAGCTGTGTCACTGTTCCATGCCGGCGAGTTAGAAGAAGCTCTCAATCATTTTCAACAGTCGATCGCTCTCACTCCGGAATACCTGATGGCGCATTACCATATCGGGGTCATTCACGAGCGTCGGGGAGAAACGGCAGCTGCCGAGCGCGAGTTCCGCCGTAGCCTGGATGAAAGCATTGGAGAAGTGAGCAGCCTGTTCCACCTGGCCTTGATTCGGCGCGACGCGGGTGACGCGATGGGCGCGGAGGAGCTTTTACAGCGGGCGCGGGAATTCGGCAAAGCTCAAAGCGCCATCTCTTAACCGCGGAAGGACAGCATGAGCTCAGGCGAACAAAGTACTCTCATCTACGACTGGGCGGAAGCCGGCCCGCGCAACCCGCACTACCCGGATCACGTCATGCTCGATGACGAAACGCTGCGCGACGGCTTGCAGAGTCCTTCGGTGACCGACCCTCCGCTGGAGACGAAAGTCGAAATCCTCCACCTGATGGAGAGCCTGGGCATTGAGACCGCTGATGTCGGGCTGCCGGGTGCCGGCCCCCACCAGCGCGAGGCGGTACTGCGGTTGTGCCGTGAGATTTCCGAGCACCGACTGCGTATCCGCCCTAATTGCGCCGCACGAACTTTGATGGTGGACATTCAGCCGATTGCCGAGGTCTCGCAGCTCACGGGTGTGCCTATTGAAGCCTGTGTCTTCATCGGCAGCAGCCCCATTCGGCAGTATGCGGAAGAGTGGGAGCTGACGGACATCCTCCGCTACTCTCGTGAAGCCATTCGCTTTGCGGTGCGGGAAGGTCTGGAGGTGATGTACGTCACCGAAGACACGGTTCGCTCTTCACCCGAACATCTGCGCGTCCTGTTCACGGCCGCGATTGAGGCCGGAGCCAAACGCCTGTGCTTGTGCGACACCTGCGGCGCGGCCACGCCACAAGGCGTCTGGAACCTGGTTTCATGGGTGAAGGAACTGTTGAAGGAACTCGGCCCAGATGTCGGCATTGACTGGCACGGGCATCGCGATCGCGGCCTCGATGTGGCCAATAGCCTGGCCGCGGTCGAGGCCGGCGCTACGCGGATTCACGGAACGGCGCTTGGCGTTGGCGAGCGCGTTGGCAACACGCCCATCGAGCAACTACTGGTGAATCTCAAGCTGCTGGGGATGCGCGACGACAATCTCTCGCATTTGCCAGAATACGTGCAGATGGTGTCGGAAGCCACAGGAGTTCCCATGCCGATCAACATGCCCATTGTCGGCCGCGACGCCTTTCGCACCGCCACTGGCGTCCACGCCTCAGCCGTCATTAAGGCGAAAAAGAAAGGCGAATCGTGGCTGGCGGACAGGGTCTATTCGGGAGTGCCGGCAGCATGGATCGGCAGAACGCAAGAGATCGAAATAGGACACATGTCGGGCAACTCCAACGTGTTGTACTACCTTACCTCTCGAGACCTTCCCGCCAATCCCGAGATCGTGGCGGCCATCCTCGACCTGGCCAAGCGATCCAACCGGGTCCTAAGCGAGTCGGAGATCCTGGACGTCGTCCACGCAATGAGTTCTTAAATCCAGATACACCGCAACATAGCTTGGAATCTCTGTTCTTGCGTGTGCCGACGGATGCAGGGAATAGCCCGGCAACGCCTGATCACAGCCGACCGTGACGGCTGTCACAGCCCTACAACATTGGCCAGTGTTACTTTCTCGCCACCCTCAATGGAACGCCGTTCGAGGATGGCGCAGCGATGCAACCCCCTCTGTTGGCGCCCTGAAGGGGAGAAGGCGACTGCGCTGTAATCGCTGCGATACAACCTGCTGACTCCCGGCTCGCGCCGATCGATGTCAGCCGGGGTACTTCAAGAAATGCACCCAGGAGGGTGGAATGAAACGCTTCTTTCCGTTGTTGTTGATCTTTAGCCTCTTTGGCACTCTCACCTGTTTTGCCGATTCTGGAGATAGCGCGGCCCTCTTCAAGTCCAAGTGCGCCATGTGCCACGGGGCTGACGGCACGGCGAACACGTCCATGGCCAAGAACCTGGGTATCAAGAGCTACAAGTCCCCCGAGGTGCAAAAGACGTCGGACGCCGATCTTAAGGAGATCATCACCAACGGCAAGGGGAAGATGCCTTCCTACAAGAGCCTCACCGCCGACCAGATTGACGGCTTGGTCAAGTACATACGCGAGCTCGGAAAATAGCAGGAGGCCCGGATGGTTTCAACGGCAGGCGCGAACGCGGCACCCACCGAACCAGGGCATGTGCCGAGCCGCCGTTTGGTGAACATACTGTTGGGTACGGGATTGCTGGCTTCGGCAGTCTCGTTTCTGTATCCCATTCTTAAGTACCTGGTTCCGCCGAAACTACCGGACCTCGGCAATGACGCCGTACTGGCGGCCAAGGTCTCGGAACTGAAGCCGAACTCTGCCAAAACCTTTCGCTTCGGCGCCCGCCCGGGACTCCTCGTGGAAACGGCTCCCGGCGAATATCACGCCATGTCGGCGACGTGCACGCACCTGGGATGCACAGTGCAGTATCGCCCCGACCTGCATGAGATCTGGTGCGCCTGCCACAACGGCATGTACGACCTGAACGGCCGCAACATCTCGGGTCCGCCGCCCCGCCCGCTGGAACTATTCGACGTGCAGGTTCGCGGCGACGACATCTTCGTGCGGCGCAAGCAGGAGGCCTGATGGCGAGCATGGCGAGCGATGTTCGCGCATGGCTCGATGAGCGTTTTCATCTGAACGACCTGAAGGCACTGGCACAAAAGAAGACTGTGCCGCTGCACCGCTACTCATATTGGTACTTCCTCGGCGGCATGACGTTGTTTCTCTTCGGCGTGCAGGTCATTACTGGGTCGCTGCTGCTGCTCTACTACCGCCCGGGCGCCGACGAGGCCTTCGAGAGCGTGCAGTTCATCATGACGCAGGTGCAGTTCGGATGGCTGATCCGATCGGTGCATTCATGGTCGGCAAACCTGCTGGTGTTTATCGCCTTCGCCCACCTCTTCAGCGTGCTGTTTCTGAAGTCATACCGGAAGCCGCGCGAGCTGACGTGGGTAAGTGGCGTACTGCTCCTGTTCCTCATGCTCGCCTTCGGGTTCACCGGATATCTGTTGCCGTGGAACACGCTCTCCTATTTCGCGACCAAGGTGGGGACGGACATACCGGCGCAGATCCCGATCATTGGCCGGCCGACTCTGCTGTTCCTGCGTGGCGGCGAAGAAATTACCGGCAGCACCTTGACCCGGATGTTCGGGTTCCACGTTGCCATTCTGCCGGCGATCGCGACTTTCCTGATCGTCTTTCACGTGGGGATGATTCAGTGGTTCGGAATGAGCGTACCCCCCAGCATAGAGAAGGATTGGGAAGCGCACCCGAGCCGCAGGCGCGAGATTCGTTTCTTCCCCAACTTTGTCCTGCGGGAACTGATGGCGTGGTACCTGGCGCTGGGACTGCTCGGCGCTCTGGCGGCGTTGTTTCCGTGGACGCTCGGCGTTAAGGCCGATCCGTTTGCACCGGCGCCCGCTGGCATCAAGCCGGAGTGGTATTTCCTGTTCATGTTCCAGACGCTGAAGCTGATACCGGCCACGATTCTCGGCATGGACGGCGAGATGCTCGGCATACTGGTCTTTGGCTTGATCGGAGCTGCAGCGTTGTTCCTGCCATTCCTCGACCGCAAGAAACCGTTTGACACCGGCCGTTGGATTACAGGGTTCGCGTGCCTTTTCCTCGGGTACATGTTCGCGATGACGATCTACGGATGGGTAGCAAAGTGAGATTGCATGAATAACGATCGTGCATACAGGACATGCAGGCACGTCACGGGTTGGATTATGGCGACCTGCCTGATCGGCTGCGGCCTTCTCGCGGTTGCGCAAACAGCTGTTGCGCAAACAGCTGTTGCGCAAACAGCCGTTGCCCAAACAAAAGACTCCTGCCTCGACTGCCACTCCAACCTGCCGGAGCCACTGGGAGTGAGCGCTGATACCTTCGCCCAGAACATTCACTCGCAAAAAGGATTGACGTGTGCATCTTGCCACGGTGGCGATGCTACCAGCGACGACCCGGAAAAGGCCATGAGCCGCGCAGCGGGTTGGAAAGGGAAGATCGATCGCAGGCAGATTCCGGAGCTATGCGCCTCATGCCACAGCGACGCCGAAATGATGAAGAAGTACAACCCCGGTCTGCGTGTGGATCAGTTCCAGCAATACAAGACCAGTATTCATGGCCAAAAGTGGGCCAAGGGAGACAACAAGGTCGCAGTCTGCACCGACTGCCACGGGGTACATGACCTGCGCGCCCCGTCGGACCCACGTTCGACTGTGCATCCGACCAACATCGCGACCACGTGCTCGCACTGCCATGCCGATGCCGAATACATGAAGCCGTATGGCATCAGGACAGATCAGTTCGCCCAGTACGAGCAAAGCGTGCATCACGAAGCCATGACGGTGCGGGGCGATCTGAGCGCTCCCACCTGCACCACGTGTCATGGCAACCACGGGGCGACTCCGCCGGGAGTAGCGAACATAACCAACGTCTGCTCCAACTGCCATGTATTTCAGGCACAACTCTTCGAGACTAGTCCGCACAAAGCCGCTTTTGCCGCGGCGGGATTTCCGGGATGCGTGACGTGTCACAGCAACCATGGCATCCAGCATCCCACCGACGCGATGATTGGTATGGGAGACAAGGCGGTCTGCGCGCAGTGCCACATGGCGGATGATGAGGGAGGCAAGCAGGCGGTGGCGATGCACCAGCAACTCATCGGTCTGGCCTCGGCTATTGCCGTCTCGAATGAATTGCTCACCCATGCCGAGCGGCAGGGGATGGAGGTGAGCCAGGCCAAGCAGCAGGAATTGCAGGCACGCGACGCTTTGCTGAAGGCACGGGTCGCGGTACACGCCTTCAGCGATAACGACCTGAAACAAGACATCAACGCTGGGCTCGCCATTACGCGACAGACGCATGCCGCCGGAGAGAAGGCGATGGCGGAATGGAAGTTTCGGCGCGTGGGACTTGGCTTCTCGGTGGCAGCCATAGCGCTCGTGCTGGTGGGCTTGGGGCTCTACATCAAGACTCTGGAGCAGAAGTGAGGCCTTCCGTTCCGCCTAAATGTAATGCTGAATTTGGTCATAACTCCCCCTGGATTCCCCGTAAATACTCAGCCGGTCGGAGAGAGTGCTCGGGACCGGAACCGCAGGCTACTCGCACGAAATGTGAGGAAGGTCACTCCGTAGCGTAACCGATGTCACAGGTTGCCGGGACTGGCCGCCTTATGCTGCCAAACACGCCCAGATTACTGATTACTATAGAGAGGTGCACCGTGCAGCGAGTGAGAATCGTTCTGCTCGTCCTATGTTTATTCCAGGTTACCTCAGTCTTAGCCCAGCAAACCATCACGGTTGGATTCACCGTCTCCAAGACAGGCGCGCTGAACGTTGACTCGCTGGAGCAATATCGCGGATTTGAATTGTGGCGTGACCAGACCAACGCGGCCGGCGGGATTAAAGCCGGCGGCAAGAGCTATAAGGTCCAGCTCGTCAGCTACGACGATGAGTCAAACTCCAAGCGCGTGCAGCAGCTCTACACGCGCATGATCCTGCAGGACAAAGCGGATTTCATGTTCAGCCCGTACTCTTCCAGTCTCACCGCCACGGCGGCTGTTGTAACCGAGCAGTACGGCAAAATCATGCTGACCACGGGCGCGGCGGAAGAGAAGACCTACAAGCTCGGCAATCACTACCTGTACCAGATGTTCGCGCCGGCATCACAGTATTTGACCGCGGTCGTGGACGCCCTGAAGGCCAAAGATCCCAAAGCTGCCGTGGCCTTCGTTTACGAAGACTCATCCTTCTCGACCGCGGTGGCGACGCCGGCCAAGGCCTACGCCCAGCAACAGGGATTCAATGTCGTCTTCAGCGAAGCCTATGCTCCTAACACCACCGACTTCAGCGCCATCATCGACAAGGTGATTGCTTCGAAGGCGACGGTGCTGCTGGGCGGCGGCCATTACGCTGATGGCTCAACCCTGGCGCGTCAAGTCTACGGCCACAAGGTGCCGATGAAGGTGATCGCTCTGCTCGTCGCTCCTGACAGCCCGCAGTGGACTGAGCTAGGCGATGCCGGGTTTGGCGTGATTGTGCCCTCGCAGTGGGAACCGCAAACCATGTTCAAGGCGCAATACGGTCCCAGCGGCGCGGACTTCGACAAGGCCTATACCGCCAAGTACAATACTCCTCCGAGCTATGAGTCGGCCGGTGGATACGCTTGCGGGCTGATCCTGCAGCGCGCCATCGAGCAGGCTGGCGGACTAGACACGGGGAAAGTCTCGGCCGCGCTGAATAACACTGACATCACCACCTTTTACGGCAAGTCCAAGTTTGCCACCGCAGCCAATGAGCACGGCCTGCAGATCGGGCACGCGATGGTGCTGGCCCAGTGGCAAAAGGACAAGTCCGGCAACATGGTGAAGCAGGTGGTGTGGCCGCTGTCAGCCAAGAGCGCCAATCTGAAATATCCCCTACGCTAGGGCCGGCTGTTCCGACGAACGGCGACGGAGAGCGGGTGAACGATGTCGGGGATTCTTGCATCCATGATCGACGGCCTGCTCGTAGGCGCGGTCTACGGGCTTGCGGCCATGGGGCTGAGCCTCATCTGGGGCGTCATGGACGTCATCAACCTGACCCACGGCGCCATGATCGCCCTGGGCATGTTCTTCATGTTCCTGCTCTTCGCCGCCTCGGCCATCAACCCCTACCTGCTGCTAATTCCGATCATCGTGATCGGCCTATTGCTGGGAATATTCGTCTACTGGCTAGCGGTGCACCGGGTCGTGGGTCGCTCGCAGTTAATGAGCCTGCTGTCCACGTTCGCTGTCAACATGATTGTGATCGGCATTGGCACCGCGGTGTGGAGCACCAGTCCGTATAACGTGAACTTCAGCCTACCCGGCATCACCTTCGGGGCCTACACTTTCACCGGCAACCACATCGCTGCTGCCGTCGCCGCGGTGGTTATCGCTTTGGCCCTGGAGTTGTTTCTGTATCGCACCCGCCCGGGAAAAGCGATTCGAGCTGTGGCCGACAATCGCGAAGCCGCGGAGTTGATGGGAATATCCTCGACCACGGTGCTGGCTATCGCGTTCGGCATCGGCATCGCGTTGGCGGTGGGCTCTGGGGCACTGGTTTCCACGCTGTTTCCGTTCACCATTCTTTCCGGCGCGGGCTACCAGTTGAAGAGCTTCGTGGTGACCGTGCTCGCCGGCCTCGGCAAGCCGCTGGGCGCGCTGGTGGCCGGTTTGCTGCTCGGCCTGCTGGAGGGCGCGGTCACTCCTTTCATCGCCGTAAGTTGGATCCCGCTGATTGAGTTTGGCTTGTTTGTTATTGTGCTCATCATGTTTCCGCATGGCATTTTCGGGAAGGCCACAGCATGATCCTGCGCCGGCCCATGTTCTGGCTGGTCCTGCTGCTGGCAGCAGCCTTCATTTATTTCCCGGTGCGCAACAACGACGCCGCTATGCGCGAAGACCTCATCCTGGTGGCCATCTCCATCATCCTGGTCACGAATCTGAACTTGATGATCGGCTACACCGGGTACGTCAATTTCGGTCATATCGTGTTCTACGGCCTCGGCGGCTATGTCGGGCTATATCTGATTACGGCTCGAGGCTGGCACCTGCCGTGGGCGGCGCTGGCCGCCGGAATCGTGGTCAGCCTGTGCGCTTTGGTCTTCGGCATCGGCATCCTTCGCCTGCGGGGAGCGTATTTCGCGCTCGCCACCATAGGCGTCCTAGTGGCGGTGGACGCCTGGGTTTCGAACTTCGATCCTTGGGGGCGGTCCACAGGGATGTACCTGCCGTTTGAAGCTTATGAGCCACTGGGCGGAGCGATGCACGCCTTATGGGTCACCTATTACCTGATCATCGGCGTAATGGCGCTGTCGCTGATACTGAGTCTCGCCATCAAGCGCTCGAAGTTCGGTTTGGCACTGTTCGCCATTCGCGAGGACGAGGATGCTGCGGTGGTGCTGGGCATCAACGCTAGGGTTTACAAGGCCATCGTCTACAGCGTTTCGGCCTTTCTTCCTGCCGTCGCCGGTACCTTGATGTTTTACAAGAACGCGATGATCGACCCCACTATCGCCTTCGAGTACATGCTTTCCCTCGAAGGCATCGTCATGCTCATGCTGGGCGGCCAGGGGACGGTTGCGGGCGGGGCCTTGGGTGCCGGCCTGTACGAGCGGTTGCGCTCGTACTTGCTGACCTCGCCCAAGTTGTCGAACTTCCATCTCGTGATCTCCGGCGGGTTGCTGCTGGTGGTTGTGTTGTTCGCCTCCGGCGGACTCATCGGCTGGCTCTACTCGTTACTGCCGCGCTCGCGTGAGGTGGTCGAATGAGTCCCCTCCTGGAAGTCAAGGGCGTGAGCAAGCGATTCGGCGGACTGCACGCCGTCTCCGACGTCAGCTTCACAATCCAGGAAAGCGAAATTCTAGGCCTCATCGGCCCCAACGGCGCAGGCAAGACCACTCTGTTCAACATCGTCAACGGCGTTTACAAGCCCGATAAGGGCAAGATCACCTTTGCGGGCAAGGACATTACCGGCGCCGCGCCGAATAAAGTCGTCAAGCTGGGCGTGGCGCGCACCCATCAGATTGTGAAGCCGCTGAACGGAATGAGTGTGCTCGACAACGTAACCGTGGGAGCTTGTTTCGGACGCGAATCGCTGGGCCTGCGAGCCGCGCGTGAGACAGCGCTTGAGGTCCTGAAGCGCGTGGGTATGGCCGAGCGCGCCAGTTCTCCCGCTCGCAGTCTCACGCTCGCTGGCAAGAAGCGCTTGGAAGTCGCGCGCGCCCTGGCGGCCAAGCCCAGCCTGCTGCTGCTGGATGAAGTGCTTGCGGGTCTGAATCCCACCGAGGTCGCGCTGATGATCGACCTCATTCGTGCCATCAAGGAAAGCGGTGTCTCGGTGTTCATGATCGAGCATGTCATGCAGGCCATCATGAAGCTCTCCGACCGCATTGTCGTGCTGAACTTCGGGCAGAAGCTGGCGGAAGGCAGTCCCCTGGAAGTGGCGGCCGATGCGCGGGTGATCGAAGCCTACCTCGGCGATGAAGAAATCGCCGAGAAGTTGATGGAGAAGAATTGATGCCGGCGCTGCTGGAGATCGATGGCTTAAAGTCTGGCTATGGCGAGGTGCAGGTGCTGTGGGGCATCTCGTTGAAGGTTGAGCCCGGCAAGATGACCACGATCGTGGGCGCCAACGGCGCCGGCAAGAGCACGACCTTGCGTACCATCATGGGAAGCGTGCGTCCCTGGGGCGGCCATATTCTGCTGCGCGGCGAAGATGTGACTAAACTGTCGCCGCACGCCAAAGCCAATCGCGGCATCGCGCTGGTTCCGGAGGGACGGCAACTCTTTCCCGATATGTCGGTGGAAGAGAACCTGGAGATGGGCGGCTATGCGCCGCGGGCCCGCAAGAGCAAGAACGAAAGCCTGGAGCGCATCTACGAGATGTTTCCCCGGCTGAAGGAGCGGCGCAAGCAGAAATCCTCGACTCTCTCCGGAGGCGAGCAGCAGATGCTGGCCATGGGACGCGGACTGATGCAGCAGCCCGAGGTGCTGATGATTGACGAGCTTTCGTTGGGCCTGGCTCCTGTGCTGGCGCAGCAGTTGTTCCTGACGCTGAAGAAGTTGCGCAAGCAGGGGATGACCATTGTCCTGGTGGAACAGAACGTCCACCTGGCGTTGGCGCTGAGCGATTACACCTACGTCCTGAGCGAGGGCCGCGTGGACATCGAAGGACCCTCACGTGAGGTGGCCGGCATGGACGAGGTGAGGCGGGCCTATCTGGGTTTATAAGGGAGTAACTATTTTGACTAATTGCATATAATTTCCATAGTTGCAAAAGCGAGTGATTCGAATTCACTCGTCGCGCCCAGTAAACACGTCTGTGATTACGCCGGAAGGGGGGTTCCTCTATGAAGACCCGGGCGATGATGCTGGTTCTACTTCTTCTCCCGATCGTGGTGGGCGGCGGATACGCCATCGCTAAGCGGCCCATGACTGCCCCGGTTATCGCAATTCTCGGGGCGGTGATGATCTGGCTGGGCTACACGCGCTACGCGCGCGAAATCGACCGGACCGTCATTCAACCTGACAAAAAGCGAGCGACTCCAGCGCGCATGTACATGGACGGAGTCGACTTCATGCCCACGAGCCGCAACGTGCTCTACGGCTACCACTTCAAGTCCATTGCCGCCGCGGGGCCCATTGTGGGACCGATCGCAGCCGTAGCCCTCTGGGGATGGTTGCCCTCTCTGCTGTGGCTCACGTTGGGCGTCACCTTCCTCGGCTGGGCCAGCGACTACTCGGCCATCGTGGTAGCGGTGCGCAACGACGGCAATTCGCTGTCGGCGATTGCCCACCGGCTGATCGCGCCGCGTGCTCGCGTCATTCTGTTCGTGTTTATCTTTTTCTACCTTCTGTTGCTGGCGGGAGCGTTCGTCGGCATCATGGCCGGTATCTTCGATCCCCGCGCCGATGTTCCCTTCGGGATCTTCGTTCTCGCGGTGATGGGGCTGCTGATGGGCCAGATGCTGTATCGCTGGAAGATGGACCTGATTGTCGTCACCGTACTCGCGGTTGGCTTGACGATGGGAGCTATGGCGTGGGGCGCGCGCGGCATGACCACCGTTAAGGGCACCACGCCCGATGGCAAACCGGCAAGCGCCGTAGTGTTTGCCGGTCCTGTTAATTCGCTGGTTGAAAAACTGAATGACGGCATCAACAGCATCAACGGCGGGCGCGCAATGTACACCGTGGTTGACCCAACCAAGTCCGATCCGCGGCTGGTGCCGACGATGATCAATGCTGATGGAAAGATCGTGCCCAAGTACACGGATGCCAGCGGCGCCATCAAGATGCAACCATCATTCATCTTCTGGTGCTTGTTCATCTTTGCCTTTTCGTATCTGGGGACGGTCTTGCCTATCTGGCGCTTCGCGCAGCCCACGAATTACATGGGTTTCTGGATCACTTTTATCACCATTGGACTGTCCGCCTTAGGGGCACTCGTCGCCGGAGTCCGGGGTCTCTTTGGCAATGCAGCCATGGCCCAGGCTGTGACTTTCCAGACGAAGGTGTTTGGCTCCTGGATCCCCATGACGCAAGCCAAGGATGCCGCCGGTCATATCGTTCAGAGCTTGCCGGCGATCCAACCTATCTGGCCCATGCTGTTTGTCACCATCGCTTGCGGGGCCATTTCGGGCTGGCACTCGCTAGTCGGCTCTATCGGTACGGCGCGGCAACTGGAATATGAGACTGACGCCCTCCCGGTGGGCGGCGGCGGCATGTTCACGGAAAATGCGCTCGCCCTGCTCGCCCTGGTGGCGGTTTCCATCGTGGGCGGGGCGGGTGCAGGCGCATTCGCCAATGGCGTCGGTAAGCTGCTGGGACTGGTCACGTTTGGCGCCATTGAGCAGGCCTACGGAACGGCACTCGGCTTTGGCGTATTCGTGGTGATCGTCTTAACCATGGTGCAACTGGTGTTTCGCGTGATGCGCGTGACGCTGGGAGAATGGCTGGGCGACGTGTGGCTTGGGTTCAAGAACCCGCACATCGCGGCGATCCTTTCTATGGGACTGACTCTGCTGCTGGTGCTCAGCGGAACGTGGATTTATTTGTGGCAATTGTTCGGCGCGTCCAACCAGTTGATGGCAGCGCTGAGTCTGCTAATCGTTTGCCTGTGGCTGAAATCCATCAACCGGAATCCACGCTACGCGTTCTGGCCGATGATCTTCATGTACGTCACGACCATGGCGGCCATCTTGGTAACCGGCTACAACCTCTACGCCAGCATTCTGTCGAACCAGCAGATTGCGTCCCAAACCATCAACCTGCTGGGTGCGGTGGCCATGATTATCGTCGCGTTACTGTTGTTCGTAGCGGCGCTGGTCATTGCCTACGACTCCTGGCGGGCGTGGGGCCGGACGGGGCCGGCGAAGACTGTGCCGGCGCCGATGGCAGCGGATTAAGTTTTGCCGGCAACGCGCTGGGCTGCCTCGAAGACGGCGCGCGCGGAAGCATCGGCCGGCCGGCGTGGAAGACGCCAATGCAGCTCGAGGGCGTTATTGGCTCGCCGCACGCCGATGCGAAGCGTGTCCATGCCGGCCTGTTTGGCCTCCGCCAACAGCTCGGCAGGATTGGCGCCGGCGGCAAGGGTGTAGACGCGGAAGGGTGGGCTTTCGGCGAGTTGCCACGGTTGCGCGCTGACTTCTCGCTCGATGTCGCGGGTTGCCCACGCCTCGGTATGGAGAATTTCGAGCTGCAGCTTTGGAACGGAGCGCAGCTCGGTACGCACGATCAACAGGTCTCGCCTGCCACGGAGGCGCGACAGCAGCCATAGAGGAGGCACATCGCGCGGTTCAAGAACGATCAGTACTTCAACCCGGCGGAAAGGTGCATGGGCTTTTTCCACCTGGAGGTGGACCGACGGAAGAGCCGAGCCAGCGCAGCGTGGTCTTTTCCCCCACCAGGGGCAAGCCGCCCTGCAACCAGTCCAGAAATTGATGACCCTTGCGGACGTTGAGGTGTGTACCTACGGCGAACCAGCCAACAATGGCAATGACTGCCACCACGAAGATGGCCATTTCCGCAGACATTCATTTCCCGCGTGATTCCGAAATCGGGGTTCATTATGGCACATGCCGGCGTCGCAGCTTGAGGTGGGTATGAACGTGGTGGAAATGAAGCGAGAGGGTTGGTGGCAGCGGGTGCGCCAGTTCCTGTACGGCATGACCGGCTTCGAGTTCGAGAACCAGGCGCGCGAGATGCGGGGAGAATTGGAGACGGCGTTCGTGCTGCTCACCATGGGCGACATGCTGGGCGTACCCATAATGCCGCCGCTGTACGCGCTGCGCATCCTGCCCTATGCCACGCCGATGATCAAAGGCTGGAAGCGCAGGATATTGCGCGAACGCGATGTGCTCGAGAACGAGGAGTGCCATTTGCACGGAATATGAGACAAGGGCCCGTCAGGGCGGATGGAGACTAATATGCCAGACGATCCAAAGAAAGACGAAACCGAAGAGAAGGGTGGTCTGTTCAGCAAGCTGAAAGAGATCGCCTACGGTATGAGCGCGCACGATATGTCGCGCTATGCCATGCGTACTCGCGCCAGCATGGAGCACCTATTCATCCTCATCACCATGGGAGACCTGATTGGCGTGCCCATTCTTCCGCCTTACTACTCGCTACGCCTGCTGCCGTATGTAGTGCCAAACATCTCCACCTGGAAGCGCCGCATGCTGCGCGAGAAGGACATATCGGACGCCATGTTCTAAGAGCAACTGATTCTTATCTGCGTCCAAAGCCGAATCATAAGAGGACTTCATGTCATTACGAGAGGCATTCGAAAATAATAAGAACCGCCGCTACATCATGTTCGGCGGCAAGGGCGGACTCGGCAAGACCACCTTCTCGGCGGCCACCGCATTCTGGCTGGCCAAGCAGGGGCACAAGGTGCTGGTCTTCTCCGTCGATCCGCAGGCATCGCTCAGTGACATCTTCCAGCGCGACATCTTTGGCAAAGGCGCGGTCGAAATCATTCCGAACCTGTATGCGCAGGAGGTCGACGCCGATAAACATATCCGCGAATACCAGGACCAGATCCGCAAAAAAATCCTCGACATGTATGGCCTTGATGCCGTCCCCGACGAGATCGAACAGTACATTCAGGCGGCTTCAGCGGAGCCGGCGATGGAGGAGTCAGCCATCTTCGATGCCGTGGTCGATATTGTGGTCGGCGGCGAATACGACTATTACATCTACGACCTCGTCCCGCTAGGGCACGCGCTGTATTACCTGTCCATGGCCAAGGTATACGACGAGTGGATCAACCGCATCACCAAGCTGCGCCAGGAAATGCGGGAGCACGAAGAGATGGTGGCGCGCATCAAGCGAGAGAAGACCACGGAAGAAGACCATATCCTGACCGAACTGCAATACATAAAAGACCGCATCAACCAGTCATCGCAGATCCTCACCGACAAGCAGCGAACGGCGTTTTTCTTCGTGGTAGTGCCGGAGGAGATGATCATTCTCGACACCGAGAAGGCAGCCCAACTCTTCTCCAAGTTCGACGTGCCCATTGCGGGATACGTCGTCAACCGCGTGCTGCCGCCGGAACTGGAGCAACAGGACATTCCTCCCTACCTGAAGAAGCGCCTCGCTATGCAAGCCGATTATCTGAAGAAAGTCGACTCGGTGTTTGGCAAAGACGTGATCGCGCGGGTCCCGGAGCTGGAGCGCGACGTAACCGGATTGCCGATGATCGAAAAACTCGCCCAAATCATGTACGGAAATGGCGGACTGTGAGCGACCTATGCCTGAAATGAAGGAAAATCTGACAGAATTTTTCGCAGCCCATCCTGGAATGAAGTTCATCTTTTTCGGCGGTAAAGGTGGCGTCGGCAAGACCGTAATGGCGGGCGTGGCCGCGCTGCACCTGGCGCAGACCGGTAAGCGCACCATCCTGGCCTCCACCAATCCGGTTCACAGCTTGAGCGGACTGCTCGACCAGAACGTCTACGGTAAGCCCACGCCGGTCAATGGCGTGTCCAACCTGTGGGCTTATGAAATCGACACCAAAGAGACCATCGAGCGCTCGAAGCAGGACATCAAGCAGAAGATCCGCTGGTTCCTGAAGTTCGCCGAGGTCTCCACCCAGGCCGATGCCTTCGTCGAAAGCGCAACCATGAACCCGGCCTTCGAAGAGTCGGCCATGTTCGAGAACATGGTCGACCTGATGTTCAAGAACGAATATGACGCCTATGTCTTCGACACCGCGCCGACCGCCAACGCGCGTCGACTGCTGGGCATGAGCAAGGTCTATTCGCTGTGGGTCAACAAGATGGTGAAATCGCGCGAGGAGGCGCAATCGCTGCGCGAGTTGCTGTCGTTCACCAAGAAGAAAGAGCAGGACCCGCTGATGGAGTACCTGCTTACTTTCCGCGAACGAATTTCGCACGCCCGCGAACTACTCACCGATGCGGAGCAGACCGCGTTCTTCTTCGTCACCCTGCCCGAGGCGCTGCCCATTGCGGTCATCAAACGCTTCATCAACTGGTTTCACGATTTCGGAATTCCGGTTGGTGGCGTGATCGTCAACATGCTGATCCAGAAGGGCCAGGTCCGCGCCGACTCGCCGGAATTCGTACGCAACCGCGTGGCTATGCAGGATGGGTACATGCAGGAAATCTGGCGCGACTTCGACAACCTGCGGGCAATTGTCCCGCTGCTTGACGACGAGGTGCGTGGGACGAAATCGCTGGCGAAGGTGGCGGAATACATCTTCCCGGCGAAGGCGGTAATGCAGCAATCTAGCTGAAGATCGTACTGGGCCCGCCGGAAGGGGTTTTGCGGCGGGGGCAATCCCGTGTGCGCAAACACATCCCACCGGCAATTTGCTGAGAGGCCATTCATGAAAAGAGTTCCCTCGTTCTCTCTTGTGTTCGTCATGTGTGCTGCAATGGTCGCAGCGCAACCGGGCGGTCAATCGCCGCAGGCAGACCAGTCGTCAGCCGGAAAATCCAGCCTGGCGACGATCCAAGGCTGCCTGCAACGCTCCCAAGGCAATTACATTCTGGTGGATGAGGACAACACCTTTCGCCGCCTGTCGAACAACGGAAAGCTGAAAGGCCTGCTCGGCCACGAGGTAAGGCTCACCGGGAAGCCGGCCATCAGGACCATAGACACGACGCAGCCCGGCACTGCCTCAACCGCTGTGGAACAACGTTACTTTGAAGTGAAGAGCGTCGAGGACGTATCGCCGAATTGCCAGGCTAATCCCCAGTAGGCAGCCTGGATACAAGACGGTCGGGACCTGGCTTGGCGAGAGTTGGCCAGAGAGCCTCCGAAGCAAGGACAGGCCTGAAACGACAGGGGTTTCGTGGCTGATTTTGGGGCACACCCATCCTGCCCGAGTTTGGCAACAGCTTGGCGGAGACACTCGGATTCGAGTCCCTCCGCCAGGTTACGTTGCAACTCGGCAATCAGCTTGCAAACTATTTACGACGTTAGCGCCCTAAAACGTGAATATGGGACCAAACTCAGTGCGCCAGTCCGTCGACGTACATGAGGGCTTGCCCGCGATCTTCGTGGTGCAGATCCCCATATCGTTGGGCAACGCATAGCTTTGGTATTGGCTCTCTTCGAAGCCGAACTGTACGAAATTGTTCAACTTGTAGAAGAGGGTGCCGGCTTTCAAGCTGCTCTTGATCGGCCCAGCCCCGTTGGCGCCGATGTCCTTGGCCTTCTTGAAGTCGGCCGCATTCGATGCGTCAACACCGTATTCGAAATAGGCTTGCCATCCGGCGTTGCGGCCTTTGGGATCGGCGTTGAACCAGCGTGACAACGGCACACCAACTTGCACGAATCCGCCGTAACCACGCACGGGCCTCTGCGGAGCCGCCACAGCAACGCCGTTGCCATTGGTGCCAAACACCACGGTCGAGGCGCCGTCCACCGAAGAGCCATTGGCTGTCGCCGTCAGGCCTCCCGTGTAGTTGTAGATGGAGTTGAGCTGATCGCCGAAGAAGAAGCGCAGATCGGCTCCCATATAGCCGCTAGCTACCACGGTAAACCACCGGGTCGGTAACGATACCGCCACCTGGTTGCCATATCCAGGACTGGTGGCATCGTAGCCCGTCGGGAAGTCGACCTTGTAAGCTGCCGGTACCGCCGAGGCCAACACTGTCGCTTGCCGGTGGGTGTAGAAGCCGCTCCAGAGAATCTGGGCGGGCACTACCCCGGGAGCTTTGTCCAGTTGGAACTGCAGGGTGACCCTGCTTTCCAGCTCCGGCGCAGCGTAGTCGGCACCTTGTCGTTCGCCATACCCGAGCTGGTTGCCCAAGCCGTTGGTGAAACTGCAGGTGGTCGCTGTATCCAATTTGGTAATCGTGCAAGTGACGCTATCCGCAGGGAGGATACCTTCACTGGGCATCATGATCGCGAACTCAGGCGCAAGCTTGAAGTTGCGCGAGCTGTCGCCCAGCTTCTGCACCATGCCGACGCGAAATTGCGGAGAGCGTTCGTAGATGTTGCCCCAGTATGCGCCGAAGAACGTGGTCTCCAGCAGGTTCATCAACGCGCTTGAGCCGAAGATGCTCCAATCCTGTCCGGCCTCGAAGAACACGTCGGTCTTTTCGCTTGCGGCGTAATCGAGGCGCCCATAGGCCAGGCGCAATTGCAGGGCATTGCTGCGAATGGAAGACACATTGCGATTGTCAGCGCGGCTGAAGTTACCTTCAAAGTCGGCTTCGATCGCACCGGTAATGGTCAGCTTCGGAGAGGGGTCGGGCCATTCAAAGCGTGCGCCCATTCTTGTCGCGCGCGCTTTGATGTGGAATTCCGGATTGTTGTTCGGCCCCGTATCTGAGTTCAGGAACCCGGGAACAATGAAGTCATCGCCGCGCGGGTCGCTCGTGTCATACGCCATGGTTGACTTGATGAACCCATACGGCTCGGACCTTCACCGGGCCCAGCGCCAACAAAGGTTTCACGCTTTCTTTGTTCGGAGGATCGATGGGTAATACCCGCACTGGTGCGATTGCTGGAATCACGACCGGGCCGGGTGCTTCCTTTGGCTTGGGAGTTGCACCTTGACCGCCTGTCGTCATCTGGCCAACCAGGAAACCATCCGAGGCCAGAGTTTCAGCCATCGTATGTTCGCTGGCGGGTGGAGCAAACGCCGCCTGCATCGAGGCGACGTCCGAATCGCTAATAACACCCTTCTGTTTAAGGAGCAGCAGCAATTGCTGCGTTCCGGCTTGTCCGGTGGCGGAGCTCAAACTGGCGGCCTCGCCCGGGGTGAGAATGCCTTTGCTGACCAGGAGGTTCAACAGAACGGCATTGGGGGTTGCTGCTGGTAGGTTGACGCCATTCGGAGCAGGATCTGGCGCGGCTGCTACCGCCGCGTCCGGTCCCGCCGGACCCTCTGGATCGGCAGCGTTCAAGCTGCTTGGACTCCAGAGGAGTCCCGTGGCGAGCAGCGACAGCACTAACGATCGAAGTAGAAAGCGCATTGTCGTCTCCCGATTGAAATTCGGCTTTCAGACAGGCGAATATCCATGCCTGTACCGGGCACGAAATGTACAGACAGGGACAGATTTTGCAAGCTGTGCCTTGGGCAAGAAATGTATGCGAGGGGCGAACCACGAGAGACGGACATCGCTCACTTACTCTTGTGACGCGTGACACAATTTTAATGTGATGTGAACGGGAGGAAAGCGCCTGAAGTTATCGTAAGTTACAGGAATGTAAATAGTTGCGGGCCGTCATTGCGGAGAAATGCCAGTGAAAGTTCCCTCCGCACACGAAATACAACTTCTGTGGGAAAAACCGCCACGGCGCATACCCATCCTTTTGGGCGGGCCACAAGGAACTCGTCGTTAAGGCCCGCCGAACACAAACGTCTTTCCAACACGAGAGACCGGCCTGCAACTGCTTTTTGTAGCCTCTGGGCACACTCAGCCGAGTGGCGGTTATTCTTTTACCAATCGCTCCGCGCTCACCAATTTTCAGTCACTTAGTACTCTGGTTCGGAATTACGGTGACGTATTTGTGTGCAGTCTCACGCGGCAGCGGCGATCGCTTGAGGCTGCAGCTTGGCCAGGAGGGCAGAAAGGTCGTTGCGAGTGAAGTTGCCGATTGGAATGGGGTAGCCGTTTGCTCGTAGTGTTTTTGAAAGTCGAGAAGGCGCTGCTCGAGTTGGGCAAGGGAGGAGAAATCATTGGGAGTGAGCACTTTCCTTTGGACGATGGAGAAATAAATCTCGACTTGATTGAGCCAGCTGGCATGAATTGGTGTGTGCACGAGGATGGCATTGGGCCAACGGGATCGGATGCGTTCAACCGCCCTTTGGCCGCGATGAGCCGAGCAGTTGTCCATAATCCAGAAGACGCGGTGGGCCGACTTATAGGGTTCCTGACTCATGACCTCAGCCATGAGACGATCAGTCGGAGCGATACCACTTTTCTTCTCACAGCGACCGAAGAGCTTGGCACGATGGACGTCCCAGGCTGCCAAATAGGTCCAGGCGCCTTCGCGGAAATACTCGTGTTCTATCCGCATCGGGCGTCCGGCAGCGGGCGGTAAAGTAGGTTGCTTGCGGCGTCGCGCTTGCACGCTGGTCTTTTCGTCAGCGGAGATCACGAAGTCATTGGTTTGTAGGGGCGCTCCCTGCCACATGCGGGCATAGAGATCGAGAATGCGCCCTGCTTTCAGAGCGAAATCCGGATCGCGGGGAAAGATCCAACTGCAGTGCTGCCAGGGACGCAGGGCATCGGCACTCAGCCAGCGCCAGAGGGTAGTACCACTGACTTGGGCGACTATGCCTTGGGCGGTTACCTCTCGTTGGATATCGGCCAGCGACAATCGTGAGAGCGGCAGTCCGAGGCGATGAGGAAGCTCACAGGCCAGAGCTTTTACTTGCACGACGACGCTGGGGGGAAAAGAGCGCGGGACGCCCGCCCCGAGGTTGTTCGTCGAGGCCGGGCAGACGGGCCAATGCGAATCGTTTGCGCCACTTGCTGACGATCTGCCGCGGCGTGTCCAAGCGCGTGGCGATGCTATGGTTGGGCAGACCTTGCGCCGCCAGGAGGACAATCTTAGCTCGAATGACATCTCGATACGGCGACGTATATTTTCGAGTCCGGGCTTCCAGTTCTTCCCGCTCCTGGGGCGCAAGAACGATACGAAAAGGGCTTGAACGTGGCAAGGCATGTCTCCAAGAACAAGCCTAGTTGATGTTTGCGCCAATTTTCAAGCAATAAATACGTCACTGTATTTACGTAGTAGAGTACTAAGCCAAGCGTGAACGGTCCATTTGCTGATTCCGCCCAAACGCCGCGCGGCTTCTTCAACCGAGAGCAAATTCTCCATCCCAACCTCCCAATAACCGACTGCAAACACATTTTCGCTTGACGAAAGCAAAACATGTTCATACATTTATAGACAAGGCTATGTCGAAAAGTCATGTGACAGACATTCGGAGCCGGACCTACAGCGGAGAAGCACTAGGAAAAATCTTGGTGCGGGCTTTGCGAGGGGAACTCTTCCGAGATCGTGCGCACACCACGGAGCGGATCACCAGATTGATAGAGGCCAACCTTCTCGAGCTAGACCAGATACTTTCGTCGCGAACCGAGCCTATTTTCTTCAGAGACGCCGGAACGGGCTTTATGCGACCAGATCCGACGATCTGGAGCAAAGTGGAGACCATCAACGTTCAACTCTCCAGATATAGGGTCACGTCTGGCATTGAATTGGAGAATAAGAGTTGGATACTTCTGCAGTGGGCTGAAGATGATCCGGACGAGTGGGGGGTTATCGAAACGGCTCTGGATCTCGGCCGGACTGGTCAGCTATCGCGGGTAAGACGCTGCTCAGATTGTGGCAACTGGTATTTTGCCAGGTTTGCGCATCAGCGATTCTGCACTGCCCGTTGTCGAGAAAGGGCCTTTCGTTCTTCAGACGAATGGAAGAAGCACCGTCGGGAAAAGGCTCAGGAATACTACTGGCTGCACAAGAACAAGAACATCAAGTGAAAGGAGAAGATATGGCCATTTACAAGCGTGGGAAAACGTACTGGTATAAGTTCATGTGGAATGGCGAGATGATCCGGGAATCCACGCGACAGAAGAACGACCGAGTCGCCCGAAACATGGAATCCGCACATCGCACCCGGTTGGCGAATGGAGAAGTGGGAATCCGCGAGAGGAAAGTTGCTCCCACCGTCGCGCAATTCCTCGCAAAGGAATTTGTGCCCTATGTGGAAACCAAGCATTCTTGCAAACCTGCAACGGTAACGTACTACAAAGAGGGCTGCAAGATGGTAGAGGGCAGTGATATTCGCCGCTCTTCGATTGGACGAAGTGAACGACCAGCACGTGCAACGGTTCGCTGCGCAGCGTTCTAAGTTGTCTGCATCGCGCATCAACTGTGGCTTACGTACTCTTCGCCGTGCGCTGAATCTGGCTTACCAATGGGGCAAGCTGGAACGGCCGGCAAGAATCACTCTCGCAAAAGGAGAGCGACAGAGAGATAGAGTGCTCACCGATGCCGAAGTGGCGGCATATCTCGCCGCGTGCCCTCAGCCGTGGCGCGACGCTGCAACCATAATTCGTGGAACGGGAATGCGCCCAGGTGAGGTTTTCACGCTTCGATGGGAGCGGGTGCTACTGAATGCCGACCGTCCTTTGTTACAGGTCTCAGATGGCAAGAGCAAAGCAGCAAAGCGCATCCTGCCGATGGTTCCTGCCGTGCATTCCGTGCTTCTGCGACGTTGGGAAGAACAGCACAAGCCGGAAGAGGGGTGGGTGTTCCCGTCCAATTCAGCAGAGGGACACCTAAATGGGGACACGAGCAAGGATCAGCACGCCCTTGGTGTTGAGCGCTCTAACGTGAAGCGGTTTGAACCATACATCCTGCGGCACACGGCCCTCACGCGCTTAGCTGAGTCCGGCTGTGACGTCTTCACACTGGCGCGCATTGCGGGGCATAGCTCCATCACTATCACTCAGCGATATGTCCATCCTCAGGCGGACGCAGTTGAACGTGCTTTCACCGCATTTGGAAAACTGGGCACAGCGGAAGAGCCAAAGAAACTCGGGGTGGGCACAAATTTAGGCACAGCGGGAAAATCGGAACCCGAGGATACACTGCAAGTTGTTGGTGCGAAAGGGGGGACTCGAACCCCCACGGTTTTACCCGCCAGATCCTAAGTCTGGTGCGTCTGCCAATTCCGCCACTTTCGCATCTGCGGCAAAATCATGAAAATAAATCTTATATATCAGTGTGAGCAGCGCCACGTCATGCCGGGTGTCCGGTGGCCGAGCAGTTCTCCCACCGTGCGCAAGTCCACTCCGGCCATCACGAGTCTAGACGCAAAAGTGTGGCGATTGCAATGCCAAGAGTAGTCAGCGACGCCGACTCGCAAGTACGGGTTCAAGCCAGTCGCGATGTCCCTGCAACTTCGCACCATCATCGTTGAGGAACACCCAGGTCGAATCCGGTTGTGTTACGTCGTGCACTTACTTGAAGGTTCGCAGCACAAGTACAGCGGCGGGGTTCAAAGGAATGGGCAGAGGGCGCCTGATACTGGGGTTCAAGCCGTCGCTGCACGGCTAGCCAGAGAGTCGGCATCCAAGTTGGAATCACGGATCGAGTGAGCCAGGTGCCACGGCCGATCTTGTTTCGCAGGAGCGGGAGCGATGCCGAAGTTGATGGGCATGCTCATGAGCGTCTCTCGTGCCAGCTCGTCGTCGCGCGTTAGGGCGACCTGCTCCAAGGACACGCAGGTGGTCGGCAAAGCCCGGAGGAGGTGGCGGCGGCTGAACACTCAGAACCCGCGGGAAGGAAGTTGGGGTCACCTGTGAGGCGTCCGACCAGAGCTTCTCATGGAGCTTTTCACCCGGGCGGGAGCCAGTGACCAGGACTTCGATGTCTACACCCGGGCGTAATCCTGACATGTGAATGAGCCGGTTGGCCAAGTCTTTAATCTTCAGCGGGTCACCCATGTCCAGCATATAGACCTCGCCATTAACCCCAATCGAGGCCGCCTCAAGCACGAGTTGAACTGCCTCCGGAATGGTCATGAAGTAGCGGGTCATTTCCTCATGGGTGATCGTAACCGGGCCGCCCGCTGCAATCTGTTTCAGGAAAATTGGGATTACGCTTCCATTGCTGCCGGCCACATTGCCGAAGCGGACGCAGGTGCACCGAGTGCGGTGGGCATGGCCGTTGGAGTGGCTGGCCAGGTGCTGCACTAGCAGCTCGGCTACGCGCTTGGTGGCGCCCATCATGCTGCTGGGATTGACCGCCTTGTCGGTCGAGATCATCAGGAAACGCTCGGCCTCGAATTCCACCGCGATCTCGGCCACTGTGCGTGTGCCTAGAACATTGTTCAGCACCGCTTCGGTGCAGTTATGCTCCATCACGGGAACGTGTTTGTAGGCAGCAGCGTGCAGGACGATTTCTGGCCGATACTTCCTGAAGACGTCATTGAGCCGATCTCTATCGCGAATGTCTCCCACGATTGGGACCAGTCTTCCCTCAATCCCGTTGCTCTGGCTGAGTTCACCATGGATGTAAAACATGGCGTTCTCATCCTGGTCGAGCAGCAGCACATTCTTCACGGGAAGGCGAGAGACCTGTCGGCTCAACTCAGAGCCGATCGATCCACCGGCGCCGGTGATCAGGACAGAACGACCACGAAAAGTTTCGGCCACCAGCGGATGAGGCTCAAGTGCAAGAACGCTTTCGTTGCCGATAGCAACTTCAGGGGTAGGCGTTGTCGACACCCTTACATCCCCGCTGATTATCTCCTTGGCAGAAGGCAAAAGGCGAACCTCGACACCGAATTCCATCGAAGTCGAAACTGTATCGCCGATGCAGCTCAGATCAGAGTCCGCCACCAAAACCAGATCCACTTCTCCCGACGCCAGGCACTTGCCCAACTCACCGGGAGTTCCCACAACACCGAATCCACTGATGCGGTTCCCGACAAGTTTGGCATCCGGTGCAAGCAGTCCGGTGACGACCAGGTCCGGATACATATCGATCTGGCGTAGTCCGGACACGAGCCCTATCTCGGTTCCGACGAGAAGTGTTCGTTTGAGTGATCCTCGGCGCAGGGATGTATGGTAGAGGGCGCGCCGCAAACCGCGCACGCCGAGTCCCAGGAGGAGGAACAAGGTGTAATCAACAACAATTACAATCAGCGGCACTTTGATTCCGAAAACCGTAGCTGATCCAACTCGCATTAGCAGCATCAGCGCGGTCGCAGGCAAGGCTCCAACCGTGAATGATAGAGCATCGTTGAAATTAAAATACCGCCAGGTGCCGCGGTAAACACCCATCCCGAGCAGACAGAGGGGTCTCAGGAACACCAGCAGCAAGGCCCAAGTCCACATTACTACCCTGTGGCTGGATGGCACGTTGAAATCGAAGCGAAGCTGATAGGAAAACCAAATCGCCAGCATCGACAGGATGGCATCGACGAATATTTGAACTCGGCGCCGAAACAGAAATCGGGGAAGACGCTCAATGGCCCCGCCGAGACTACTTACAGCCGACTTGAGTGACTTGGAGTCCAGCACTATCTGCACTTTCTCTTGTTCCCAATTTCAAGGAATTCTGAATACTGGCCAAGCAACCAAAATGAGGCTCAATAGTAGGGCATCGTGATGGCACTTTCAAGTTAAAAATAATAGTAAATGTATGGCACTAAAAGGCCATAATTATTTGTGTAGAGTCGTCATTTTGAGGCGATACTGGCAGTAAGCAAAGTGGCTGCAACAAGCCCGCTCATGATCCCCCGCACAACGAGGAGGTCGCAGGTCGCAGCAATACCCTCTCTTGTTTCGCCTCTCAATTGCGTTTCGGCGCTGCAGTTATTGGCTTTGGTGACAATAAATATTCTTCGGGGGATCCTGACCAGACATGAGGTTACCTTATCGAAGCATGGTAACGCCACGTTAATGCTACGATACGAAAATAAAAACTGGTATATAAGTGTGATTTATCTTGACACTTAAAACTAGTTGTACAATCATTCTTGTCACCACTATAGCAGTAATATACTTAACCACTTAAATGCTACACATGAGAGCGTTTGCAACCTAACCATCGGGATATTCGCCGGGCATGAATGGGGCTTCCCGGAGCGATTGGCTAGAGGTCAAAGGTTACACACGTAGTGAAATTATTGGAATGCCGGTTGTGCAATCTGACTATTGTCAATATCGATAACGGTTGTCGAAGGCGGGTTTACTTGACCATTCGCATAACTTGGATGCAGTTACCGGGCGGATTGATGAGCTTTCGACGAATCGTCGCATTCGCGGATTCGACTGTACCTAGAGGTAGCAAGAGAAATAGCAGCGGCATTTTACGAGGAGATTTATGGCTGTTGCCCGCGTGACGCCAGAAAGACGTGGCTCGACGATATGTACGGCACCGCATACCTCGCAGATCGGCGTGGTCGGCCTTGGTTACGTCGGTCTGCCGTTAGCTCTGTTACTTAGCGGGCCGGCTGCTGCGGTGGTGGGCTTCGACATAGATGAGACTAAGGTGCAGCGGTTGATGGCAGGCGAGAGCTATATCTTAGGCATCGCGCCGGGCTCCGTGGCCGCCGCTCGCACCAGTGGCTTCACCGCGACTGCTAACTACTCCCAATTATCTCAGCTCGATGCCATCATAATCTGTGTTCCTACGCCCCTGAACGAACACCACGAGCCGGATCTTTCGTTCATTGAAAACACCGCCCATGCTATCGTGCCGCACCTGCGAGCAGGCCAGATAATCATTCTCGAATCCACGACCTATCCCGGCACCACCGAGGAAGTGCTGATTCCGATTCTGCAGGCGGGAAATCCTCTGGGATTGCGCGCGGCTACGTCAGAGACCGACAACCTCCCTGATGTTTTCTACGTGGCCTTCAGCCCTGAACGTGAAGATCCAGGGAACAAAATAGACCGGAGCCAGGTCCCCAAGGTCGTCGGTGGAGTCTCGCCGCAAGCTACCGAGATGGCGAGTGCCATCTACGGCTTAATATTCAAGCGCACCGTACCGGTAAGTTCCGCCAGGGCAGCGGAGATGACCAAGCTGCTCGAGAATATCTACCGCTGCGTGAATATTGCGCTGGTGAATGAGCTTAAGCTGCTCAGCCTTCGCATGGGCATAGATATCTGGGAGGTAATTGACGCCGCCAAAACGAAGCCCTTTGGATTTCAGCCCTTCTATCCCGGGCCTGGCCTTGGGGGGCACTGCATTCCCATTGATCCTTTCTATCTTGCGTGGAAGGCACGCGAATATGACTTTCATACCCGTTTCATTGAGCTGGCCGGCGAAGTCAATCGCGGTATGCCCTATCACGTAGTTTCCGCGGTACAAAATGCGCTGAGTGGGCAGAAAAAATGCCTGAACAGTGCTCAGATTCTGATTCTGGGCGTCGCTTACAAACGGGACGTCGACGACTTGCGTGAGAGTCCGGCGCTAACCCTGATTGAACTGCTGCATGACGCTGGAGCGACGGTCGCCTACAACGATCCTTATCTCCCCTACGTTGGACAGGGGCGCCACTACAACCTGAACATGGCGAGCACTCCGCTGGAAGGGCTGAATAAATGGGATTGTGTCCTGGTGGTGACCGACCACTCGGTCTATGAATGGGGCCGAATCGTCGAAGAAGCGAACCTGGTTGTAGACACAAGAAATGCAACGGTGGGAATTGCGTCACCGAAAGATTGTGCGTTGCTAAGGAGCAGAGGATTGGCAAAGCGCGCATTTGACATCGTGTTCTCTCTTGCGGCCCTCACGGTGATCGGACCGCTGCTGCCAGTGCTCGTCTTGTTGGTGATACTCGATTCCGGCTGGCCGGCTTTCTACCTGGGATTGCGGGCCGGCCGTCAGGGTAAGCCATTTCGGATTGTCAAGCTGCGCACCATGGTGCGGGACGCCGAGAAGCGGGGTGGGGCCGAGACGGCCGCCGACGATCCACGGATTACGCGAGTTGGGGCGTTTCTACGCCGTTACAAGTTGGACGAGTTGCCGCAGTTCATCAATGTTCTGCTGGGCGACATGAGTGTCGTCGGTCCGCGGCCCGAAGTGCTCGACGAAGTGGAACGTTACGATTCACGCGAGCGCGAGTTGCTCTCGGTTAGGCCGGGAATTACCGACTGGGCCTCCATCCAATTCCGGCATGAAAGCGAGATCTTGCGCGGAGCCACGGATCCAGGCACGGTCTACCACGAAAAGATACAGCCGGAGAAGATCAGGCTGGGTCTCAAGTACGTGCAAGAGCGCTCTCTGATGGTGGACCTTGCAATCTTGGCCAATACCGTTAAGGCGATTCTGCAGTGAGTCAACCGGGCTCGTGGTTCGCTCCGTAGAGTCGGCACGTTGATGGCAGCAAACCGGGTTTTCAGTTGCGAGTGTAGACATGCCAGATCACATGGACCATAGGTCGAACAAAGTCTCCATCATCGTGCCCATGCGCAACGAGGAGCGCAGAATTGGAGCCTGCCTGGACAGCATACTTCGTAACGACTACCCCGACGAGAATGTGGAGATTCTCGTGGTGGACGGGAGATCAACGGACCGCTCCTGTGAGGTCGTGCGCGAGCGCATGCGTCATTCTCCGCTGGTCCGTCTTCTGCACAACCCGAAGAGAGAAGTGCCCGCCGGGTTGAACATGGCGATACGGAAGGCGCAGGGGCGATACATCCTGCGCATGGACGCACATTGCGAATATCCCGCCGACTATATTTCGAATTGTGTTGCTGAACTCGAGCGCACCGGGGCAGCCAACGTCGGTGGAAGCTTACAGACGCTTCCTGGCGCCGATAGCTGGATCGCGCGAAGTGTTGCGTTGTTGACCCAGCATCCGGTCGGCGTGGGAAATTCGGCGTTTCGCCTGGGCAAGAGTGACCAGTTCGTGGATACAGTCCCGTTCGGCGCTTTCCGGAGAGAGATTTTCGACGAGGTCGGCCTGTTTCGTGAGGATCTGGTCCGCAACCAGGACTATGAATTTAACTCGCGAATCCGCGTTGCCGGGCACAAGATCTATCTTTCGTCAAGAATTCAGAACACGTACTTCAATTCGCCAACGTTTTTCAGGTTCATGCGTCAGGCCGTCTCCAATGGTGTGTGGGGAGCGCGGTGTTGGATCCGTTACCCGGCGAGCTTTTGTTGGAGGCATGCCGCTCCGTTTGCTTTCGTCAGTTCGCTAGCACTTTTGATGCTCGCTGGCTGGCACTACCGCGCAGCGTGGATGCTGGCCCTGGTGCTGGTTGCGTTTTACGTAGGCGCACTTGTTCTTGCCGCTTTGCAAATCGCAGCCAAGAACAACTGGCGATATCTGTTCTTAGTACCGGGTCTGATCGCCAGCTATCACTTCTGCTACGGCGCTGCAACGGCCTGGGGATTCTGGGATGCTTTGTCCCCGTCTCGTTGGCTGTTGAAAACGAGGATGCTGGGGCGAGTTGAACAGCGGAGCGGTATATGAGGTGGTTATGAATATCAGAAATAGGACGCTCACTTGGCGTTGCGGCGTGATGGTGATTCTGGTGTCGGTCGCGAGCTTCGGACAGTCGAGCGTGGTGGACAAGCCAGCCCAACTCGGCACTGATTCAGGGAATATTACCAACAAGGCGGCTGCCGGCGGGTCGGCGCTTGGAGTCGGCGACTTGGTGGAAGTGGATCTTTTTACCTCTCCCTCGGCGCAGCCCGAATTTACTTCCAAAGTTCGAGTCGGAACCGACGGCACGATTCAGCTCCCACTGCTGGGCGCATTCCATGTCGCTGGACTAAGCCTGGAAAACGCGGAAGGTGACATTGCGAGCTCCTACCTTAAGCACGGCATCTATAAGCAGGCTCAAGTCAGTCTTGTGGTGGTCGATTACGGAGTGCAGCATTCCATCTCCGTGTCGGGCGAGGTGCAGAAGCCCGGTGTCTATCCCATGAATGGGTCGATGCGGTTGGTCGATGCCATTGCGACCGCCGGTGGGCTCACCAATCGTGCGGGACAGCAAATCGCCATCGAGCACGGCGATCCTTCCGACCCTACCAAGATTGTTCCGGTTCCGAACGGGGCATCGCCTCCGGGACAAAATCCCACGCTGTCTGCGGGAGACAAGGTAGTGGTTGAACGGGCGGGAGTCGTTTACGTCGTGGGGGACGTCAACAAGCCCGGCGGCTTCGTGATGGACAACACCGGGAAGTTGACGGTGCTACAGGCGCTTGCTCTTGCCGAAGGGGCGAAATCAACCGCAGCACTAGGATCTGCAAGGTTGATACGAACCACTCCGCAAGGCAGAACTGAGACACCCCTGCAACTGAAAAAAATAATGGCCAGCCAGATGCCGGATCCACTACTGCAGGCTGATGACATCGTCCTGGTCCCAATTAGTTCGTCGAAGGTGATTGCACGCCGGTCGGCCGAGGCGGCCATTTATACCATCAGCGGACTGGCGATTTACGGCCGCTTTTAGTTACGCGGTGCAAGAAGTGTGATGACATGAACGTGAACGATGTAAGACAGTTGCAACCGGCGCCCGAGATAATGCCCGCTTCCGGCGCCGCACTCTCGCGTCCGCAGGCGAATGAGAGATCCGAGGTTAGGTATTTTGCTGATGCCTTCCGGCGGCAAAAGTTCTTTATCACCATGATCGCGGGCCTGTGCTTCGTCCTGATCAGTGCGGCGCTGCTCCTGGTCACGCCCGTGTACGAATCGACAGCCCGAGTTATCATCGACCCGCCAGGATCCGAAGCTTTTTCACTACAAGCCGTCAACCAGGGTTTGAGTGAGCCAGACTACGTTGAAACTCAGGCACACGTTCTGCGCAGTGACGACCTTGCCATCGACGTGATCCGTGATCTGAAGCTGGACAGCAATCCTTTTGTCATGAAAAAGGGCTTGGTGGCCAAATTGAAGGAGACGAAGCTTGTAAGATCGATTCTGGCATCTCTGCAGCGCCCTAAGACAGTTAGCCCGCAGTTGCGCGACGATACACATCTATCAGAAAACGAGGTGATTGCCTTACAGTATTTTTCCAACCACTTGAGTGTAAATCCGGTCAAGAACAGCCGTCTCATCGAAGTCTCCTTCAAGAGTCCCGACCCCGAGCTGTCAGCCACGGTGCCGAACGCGCTGGTTAACCGTTACATACTCGAAAACTACGAGAAACGCTACGATGCCGTAATGAAGTCTTCAGAGTGGCTGTCGCGGCAACTTGACGACATTCGTACGAAAGCGGTTGCGGCAAATGACGCGCTGGTAGCGTATCAGAGAGAGTATGGGGTTGCTGAGGTAGATGATCGGCAAAACAACCTTTCGGAGCGCGAGAGTGAGCTGATCCGACAATACACGCAGGCCCAGGCGGACAGGATTCAGTACGAGTCTTACTTGATGCGGGTGAAGCAAGGCGACGTCGCTTCAGTGCCGCAATTCCGCAATAATCCCGTCGTACAGCAGACTATGCAGAAACTGGGCGACCTGCGGGGCCAGCTATCACAAGCTCAAGTGAGCTATGGCAGCAATCATCCCGTCATAACCAGATTGAACAGCGAAATTGCGGAACTTCGACGACAGCTGGGATCACAGGAACAGGCCACGAGCAGCGAGATCGCGGCAAACTTTGCAGCGGCCAATGCGCGTGAGCGCAAGCTTTCCGATGAGATGAAGGGTACGATGCTGCAGATGAGCCAGATGTCGCATTACGCAATCCTTAAGCGAGAAGCTCAGGCCGATGATGACCTGTACGATGCCCTCTATGCAAGAGTGAAGGAAGCGGGTATCACCGCAGCGTCGAAGTCGAGCAACATAACCGTGGTCGACAAAGCTCGCGTGCTGGAGCATCCGACCTGGCCTCGGCTTTCCCTCATGCTGCCCATCGCGTTTCTCGTGTCGTGGATAGGCGGAGTAAGTGCAGGCTTGGCTCGAGACAGTGTCGACGGCAGTATTCGCAGCGCTGACGATGTTTCGTATTCTTCCGGTAGCCAATCGCTTGTGCTCGTGCCAGACTTCCAACAGAAGTCGGCCCTGCCAACGGTTGTGCTTGGCAAATATAGGTTGCGCTTAGGCAGTAATGCTGAGCCCGCACATAAGGGACTGAATAAGTTCATGCTCGCCAGGCAGGATTCGCCTGAAGCGGAGAGTTTGCGGTCATTACTGAGTACCGTCTTGCTGGCGCATCGCCAGACAAGCCTCAAGACGTTGCTGGTAACGTCCCCATTTCCGCAGGAAGGTAAGACGACCCTCGCCTATAACTTTGCCATCGCTCTCGCGGCCCGAGGTAAGACATGTTTCCTCAATGCAGACCTTAGAAAGGGCGGAACGCCGCTGGAAGGAGGGCGCCGAGACTATCCCGGTATCTCCGACTTCTGCAAAGGCATCGCATCTCTGGAGGAAATCGAAATTCCATCTGGCGACCGTCAAAACCTTGTCGTAGTGCACTCTGGAACCGTCGAGGAAAACGCGAGCCACATCCTCATGTCTGATGCTTTCCAGTATTTGATGACCACTTTGCGAAATAAGTACGATTTTGTGGTTCTGGACTCGCCGCCGCTCCTGCCCTTCGCGGACACCCGCTTTCTTGCAGTGCTGTGCGATGGCGCCGTGCTGATCGCGAGGGCCGGGGTAACCGAAAGGAAATCATTCGAGGAATCTGCGGAACTACTCGCCCGGTTGGCCGTGCCCATACTGGGGGTAGCTTTGAACGGCGTGTCTGCGAAGGAATATCCATATCGCAGTTACTATGCTTCGGCTAAGGTTTAATAGATGGCGACCGCTTGCGACATACCAGTAGTGGAGAGCGTGGCCTTACGCCTTGACGGTGTGAAGCTGTGCGTACTATCGACCATCCCGATTTCTACTTCGCGGATCGTAAATCGGCAATGCCGCGCCATGGCGCAAGCAGGCGCTGTCGTTACTCTGCTCTCGGGAAACCCTAGAGAGGTCTCGGAAGGACGGTTTAACATGCGGCACTATCCCTGCCGACATGGCGCCGTTGGTCGCTTGCTAAGCAGTCCTGCGATTCTGGGGCCCGCTCTGGCGGAGAGGGCTGATATCTACCACGTGCACACATTCCAATTGGTTCCAGTCGCCTTGATTCTTAAGTTATTGTTTCGCAAGCGCGTCGTGTATGACATGTTCGAGGACTTTCCTTCCATGGTCTTGACCCGCTCATGGCGTCCACACTGGCTTCGCGGTCTGATCAGTCGAGGAGTCTATGCCATAGAGAGTGTGGCTTGTCGAAGCCTGGATGCCGTGATTACTGCGGATCCTGCAGTGTTAAAGCAGTATATTGGAGCCCGCGACCGTCGCCCCAGGAAAAGGCGAATCGTCTTCTATAACTTTCCATCACTGGATGTGTTCTTCCGGGGAGTTTCGACCCGGATGACTGATACGCCCAGGCTGTATGACATAGTCTACTCTGGCGGTATGTCCGAGCGGACGGGCTCGTTCGTTTTATTGGATGCAATAGAAAGACTGGCCCGCGAAGGTATTCATCCCAGGGTGCTGATGTTCGGCTATTCTGACAAGCCGACTTTCAAGGCCGAATTCCTTGCCAGGGCACGAGAGAAGGGCATTGATGACTGTTTCAAACTATTGGGACGCGTGCCACACGAGCAGGTGCCGCAGTTGCTGATGCATGCCAGAGTCGGGGTGGTTCCACTTCAACCGATTTCCAAATTCCTCAAGAACATTCCCACGAAGATATTTGAGTACTGGGCTTGTGGCCTACCGGTTGTTGCCAGCAATCTGCCACCGATCTGGCCTTTTTTTCGGGACGGCATCTATGGCTACCTGGTTGATCCGGAGAGCCCCGAGCAGTTTGCTCGGGCGATCGCCCGATTGCTTCAGGATAAAGCCTGCGCTGAGCGCATGGGTTCAGAAGCACGCCAGGCAGTCTTGACGCGGCTCAACATAGTGCCGGAACAGAGAAAGCTGATGCGGTTGTATCAACAACTCTTGGGAGATCAGAAGTCCGCGGACTGTCCTCCCAGAGATGTCGTCGCATAGTTATCGTTGTCGATTTTGGCGATACTCAGGAGATTTGGCGCGATGCTAGAGCAGTTCTACAGGGCAAGAACAGGCAGTTTGCAGCGGGTATACGACCGTATGCCGGGTCTCGTTCGTTCTGGCCTGACTACCCTGCGTGGATGGACTCTGGCCAAGAACCGCTACTCGCCGGCGTCGCAGAAGTTTCTGGAGGAGCTCTGCTCCCATCAGCTATGGACGGCAAAGCAGATCGAGCACAGTCAAATCATCAATCTGCAGCGGATTCTCGACCTTGGCCGCACTCATTGCCGGTTCTACGCCGACTATCCAAATCTGAAGCTCGCTTCCGTTTCCGAATGGGCAAATCTGCCGCTACTTAGCAGGGAACGCATTCGTACCCATCACCTGTCTTTGATTAACCAACAAGTACCCGAGAAGGACAGGATCATGGTTGCGACTACCGGAACCACCGGAGCCAGTCTTAAAGTCTGCTATACGACCGAAGTAATGCGCAAGAACTGGGCCTTCCGGATGCAACAGTTCCGCTGGGCTGGAGTGACGCCCCGTACTCCCCGGATCACGGCTTTCGGCAACAGGGTGGTTCCCGCCGACCGCCGAACTCCACCCTACTGGATCTACAACGCGGCTGAGCGCCAGATATTTTTGAGCATCTTCCATCTCTCGACAGCCACGGCAGCGGACTATATTGCCTTCCTTCGCAAGCACGCCGGCTGGGTAGTGGAAGGCTTTCCGTCGGTTCTCAGTATTTTGGCGGATTACGTAATCTCGACTGGCGATCCGATCCCGATGCGTGCTGTTTTCACGGATGGAGAACCGATGCACAAATTCCTGCACGCAAAGCTGGAGGCTGCCTTCGGTGCCAGGCTGTACAACACCTATGGCAACACCGAACTTTGCGGACTCATTCAGCAGTGTGAGCAGGGCGGGCTGCACCTGAACACTGACTATGCCTACCTCGAGATTCTCGACGAAGAGAACCGGCCTGTACCGGCGGGTGAAGTTGGCTATCTGGTGTGGACGGGCTTTATCAACGATGCCATGCCTCTCTTGCGGTATCGCATAGGCGATCGTGGTTCATGGAGCCCGGAACCTTGCACTTGTGGACGCAACACCCCGCTGGTCGATCCCGGCATGACGCGCGAAAGCGACGTGTTGTGTGCGGCGGATGGGCGGGTCTTCTCGCCTCGCTCGGTAAACCAGGTATTGAAAGGTACGACCGCGTTTCGGTTTTGCCAGTTTATTCAGCGAGCGCCAGGTCAGGTGCTGATACGTGCCGTGGGTGAAGGCGAACAGGCGGAGCGCGAGCTCCGCAAGGTAAGGCAGGAGATCGCCGCATTATTGGGGAAGAATTCGGAGATAGAAACGGAGCTTGCCTCCAGGCCGATCATGAAAGCGGGGGGGAAGACTCCATTGGTATTGCAGGAAGGGCCTCGCCCAACGCTGGTGAGCGCTCAAGTCTGACGCAGAAGCGTTCGGCCGGTCACGATTTTACGATCACGATGCTCATACGACTGGAAAGCCAGCAGGCACTGCCGTACCGCACCGAACCGAGCGTTCCCGGTTCGTTGTGGATTGCCCTGCTTGTGATCGTGCTCAGCGCGAGCGTTGTTCTGGGCACGTCTCTGGCAGGCTTGGAAGTCCTTGCAATTATTCCAGGGCTCGCAGGATTTCTGCTGCTCTTGAAGTATCCGGAGATCGCGCTCGGGTTGCTGCTAACGATTGGCAGCTTTAAAGGTGCGCGCGAACTCCAACGTGTGCCTGTCGACTTGACACTTGTGCTGCTGATTATTCTCGCTTTAGCGACTGCATACCGCATCTGGAAGAGGCCCACTCTCGGTCTCCCGTGGGAGTTTTGCTTTTTCGTTCCCATCATTTTCATGATGGTCCTCAGCCTGACTTACACACCGCATCTCGCCGCAGGAATTGACAAAACGGTGCGTTTTCTTCTCATTGACGGGATATGTATCCTTGCTCCCTTTGTCATTCTCACCTCACCTGCAAAGATGATGCGGCTATTTCTGACTATGGCGGCCGCGGGTTTGGCCGTAAGTGCGATGGCACTATCGGGCCTCGGAGGATACGAGCGTCTTACTACTCCAAGCGGGGATACCATACAAATGGGCCACGATGCTGCCCTTGGCATCGTGATTGTGTGGTTTGGCTTGTTGCCCCACAGAAGTCTTCCAGTAAGGGTAATCCTGTATGCGGCAATCGGATTAATGGGCATCGGAATGGTCGGATCTGGTAGCCGTGGCCCTTTTATCGGCTTTAGTTTAGCCATATTCATAAGCATCATCTTTCAGAGAAGAGTCGGTTTTGGTTCTGGCCGACTGCTATTCGACTTGATCTTATTTGCTCCCCTTTGTGTTGTGGCGGTGGTATCGGCGGGAATTCCCAAAGCGTCGTTCAATTACTTGGCCCAATTGGAAAATGTTAATAATACTGATGCTTTTTTGGGAGGGCGAGCAGAGTTGATCAAGATGGGACTGAATTTAATACTTGAGCATCCCGTGGCTGGAGTTGGGATCAATGGATTTCCCACCCGCATTACCGGGCAAGGCAACTGGCCTCACAACATCCCGGTCGAAATTGGTTCTGAGTTAGGTGTGGCTGCCATGCTTTCTTTCTGTTGTCTCGCATTCTTTGCGCTAAAAGCCACTTACCAGGAATTTATTGTTGCGGACGACCATTGGCGATCTGCTGTCAATCTTGCAATGTGCTTCATGATTATCGAATTTGTGAGCATGCTGAATACAGGAAACATCAACGATGCCCGAGAGCTTTGGACGTGTCTCAGCATCCCGTTTGTAATTAGGCAGCTAAGAATTACAGGACAGTCGTACTGAGAATGCACCACCAGACAACAGCTACTGCAGCGGTCAGCGAGTCAGTTGCCGATCAGCAGAAGAGCGATCACGCGGCCGAGGTCCCAGAACACGGGCATGAGATTATGCGCCTGTTCGGGAGGAACACTCTTTGGTTGCTAATCGACCGCGCGGGGCTGCGTGTTGCCACCATGGTCGCGGCCCTCGCCATGGTCGGCTATCTAGGACCGTCAAAATTCGGTCTGTACAGCAGCGTCATAGCGTTGGGAGCTCTGGTCAACACATTTCTCGACTTTGGGATGACCCGATATGCGAGCAGGTCGGTTGCCGCGACTCCCGCTGAAGCAGTACCCATTCTTGCCATTTCCATCATCACAACGCTGGCTGCGACTATCGTCGAGATTTTGGTCATCCGCTACGGTATACAACACGGCAGCTTATATCTCGCATGCTTAGGTGCGGCGTTTATTCTGACGAATCTCGAAGGGACCTCGCTGCTGTGCAGCAGCATTCTTACCGCCCAGTTGCGCTCACGAGCGGTTTTACCCGGCGCTATTCTTAGCTCTCTTACGACGATCACGGTCGTCGCTGTTGTCATTGTGTATCGACTCTCGGTGTTCCATTTGCTTGCCCTACTCGCGGCCAAAGCGGGAATCGTGCTCACGCTTCGTCTCTGGCAGCTACGGGCTTCGCTGCCCCCTTTGGCGTGTTTTACCGTGGCCGAGTTTGCACGGGTGTTGAAGAGTTCGCGGCATTACTACTCTTACTCGCTCACGCAGATTGGGTACGAACGAGTAGCGATCGTCGGGCTCGGACTAGTAGCCAGTAATGAGCAGGTAGGACTTCTCGCCTCCGCGCTGACGATCGCAAACGTATTTCCGACATTCACGTATGCCGCGGCCGATGCGCTGCTGCCGGTTATGACCAAGTTGTTCGAAGCGGGGCGCATCGATAATCTGATTGCATTGAGGACGCGTCTGCTCAATGCACTTGTCTTCTTCTGCGTGCCGGTGGGAATAACCCTTGCCGCTTTCGCTCCACAAATATCTCTTTTGCTCGGTGCACGTTTTGTACCCGCCGCGCCGGCGCTGCGGATCGTTGCCACTCGGTCGCTCTTGGCGGTACTTGACGGCTTCCTGGGAACAGCAAGCCTGATGTCGGTAGGTCGTATACGGGAACGCCGCAATTCCCAAGTTCTCGGGTTGTCGGTGGCTCTTATCTTAACACTTACCTTGGGTTGGTTTTTCTCGTCGATCGGGGCCGCTGTAGCAATCTTTTTTGCAGATACGAGCATGATTGTGGGATATCTGCACACGCATAAGGCTATTGGTTTGGCCGTGGAGTTTCCGTCTGCCATGGTCTCAGCCTTGGCAGGCGTCGCGATGGCAGCCGCGTGTTTGGTCATTCCCCATGGAGTGTGGCCCTTAGCGGTCGCAGGAGCTCTGCTGGTCTATGTATCGGTATGGGCACTTCTGGGACAGAGATATCTTTTCGACACCGCACGAGTCTTCAAGGAATGCTTTGCGGCGTAGAAACGCTCGCATGGTTAAGAGTAGGAGTCAAAGTATAGGATGAGCGGAATGAAGGCACTGTTAAAATCGTCGGCGAAAACAATGCTTCCGGTGCCTGTTTTTCAGAGGATTCAGGCGACTCGTAACCGCCGAGATCAGTTCGACCGGCTTGTTGATAGCGGCCGTCTTGACCTCGTGAAGCAGCATATCGAGAACCATGGAACTGTGGTCCAGTCTGGTCCCTTCACAGGCTTGGTTTATCCGCTCGACGCAGCATTGAACAGGTGGTGTCTCCCGAAGCTTCTGGGAACGTACGAAATGGAGCTGCATCCGTTCCTCTACGAGGCTTCGAGCCGCAAGTATGACTGTGTGATCGACATAGGAAGCGCTGAAGGCTACTACGCTGCTGGGCTAGCTCGTATGCTACACGTTCCCGTATATGCCTATGATCCGGCACCGGAAGAAAAGGCCTATTCATTACTGATGGCCGAAAACAACGGCGTGTCTGAACTGGTCAACCTCGATGATCTGTTCACGGTGGACGAAATGCGAAACTTTTCTGACCGGCGGGCTCTCGTTATTTGTGATTGTGAAGGTTTCGAAGGAGTTCTCTTTCGGTCAGATACGGTCGAACTGACGCGCAACTGGGACTTAATAATCGAGTTGCATCGCACGGCCGACGTCATCCTCCCAGCATTGAATTGGCCACACGAAATAACAGTCATTGAAGTGATGGAGAGGAGCGGACTGCAGAACGAATATCGTGGCAGGAAACAGCGGTTCCTCTGGTGCGATTCAGAGGCTACGCGTGGAGTGCTGTCTGAGAGGACATAAATGCGAGTTGCTCACATCTGCGAAAACTGGGGGAAGGGGGGCATTCAATATCTCATACGAGACTTGTGCGACACTTTTGACTCGCGTGGAGTTTCCTCACTGGTCATGTTCCTCTATGAAGACGGTCGAGTCGGACCTGAAACCGGGGACTCCTGGTCGGTCCATTCCATAGGTATGAACCAGAGTGTCCGGATTGACCCACTCGGTCTGCTCAGACTGCGTCGGGAACTCAGCCGCTTTTCCCCAGACATGGTCCATTGCCACTCATACTACACTGCGCTGGCGGGGCTGATGATTCGCAAGTCGGGACTAGACATACCCATCGTTTACACGGTTCACGCTGATTTAATCCCCGAGCGACAGCGGTCGAACGCGCTCATCCGAAAGGTTGCCCGGTGCTGTGATGCCGTTGTAGCAGTTTCGGCACACACGGCAGCTACAGTCGCAAGCTTTACGCACGGTGTTGTCAAGCCGTTGATCGTTTGCGATGGAATAGATTTTCAACGGATGCTATCCGCGGTCTGTGCCCGAGACGAAAGCCGCCGCAGACTCAACCTGGGGCCGGATTCTTTTGTGGTTCTAAGCATCGCTCGTCTGACCATCCAAAAAGATCATCCCACGCTATTCAAAGCGCTCGCCGTCGCGATGCGCCAACTCCCGAATGTCCGTCTGCTGGTGGTCGGAACTGGCCCCGAGCGACAGCGCCTAGAAAAGATGGCACAGGATCTTGGTTTGGAAGAACATCTGGTTTTCTGCGGGGAAGTTGCCTGGCCAGACCTGGGCGTATTCCTCGCTGCCGCAGATGTATCGGTACTGTCGACCAGAAATGAGGGATTCGGTATTTGTGTTGTAGAAGCCGCTTCTGCCGGACTGCCGATCATAGCCACCGCCCGGGGCCCAATTGTGGATTTGGAAAGGGCTGGACTCGGAATCGCGTTGGTTCAGCCCGGCAATGTGCAGAGCCTTGCGGAAGCCATTTCGATGATGTCTGACCCGGCGATTCGTGAGAAATATGCACGGGGCAACAGCCAGAAAGCCCGTGCACTTTTCTCTATTGAGCGTACTGCTGACGAGTACATGGACATTTACTTGCGGCTTTCACTTCCTCAATCGCAGGCTCGTATTCTGCAAGCTTTTTCGAGTTGAAAGGTTTCGCCGGGATTGACAAAGGTCGGTTGAATTCATGAGCAGCAACGGAAACGGTAACGGAAGCAAGAGGCTGATCGTCAATGCCGACGACTATGGCTGGACGCAAGGCATCACCGACGGCATCCTCAAAGCGCATCACGATGGCATCGTGACCAGCACTTCGATGATGGTGAACCGTGCGGCCAGCGAGTATGCACTGGAGCAGATGAAGCTGGCCCCAAAGTTGAGCGTGGGTGTCCACCTGACCTTGTGTGATGGATCTCCAGTTCTGCCGGCGGAGCAAGTCCCAAGTCTGGTCGACAGTGACGGCAACTTTTATTCCCACGACGAGACGGTCAGCCGGTTGTGGAAGAAGAAATTTTCGGCGCTTGAGATCGAGGCGGAGTTCCGGGCACAGATTCGCTGGATGAAGGACCGCGGCGTAACTCCAACCCATGCCGATTCGCACCACCACGTGCACCTTTATCCCAATGCGATTTACGCCTTTCATCGAGCAGTCAAGAAAGAAGGCATCCTACGCGTTCGTGCTCCGCGACATCGATACTTTCCCAAGAACCAACTAGTCGGGCAGCACGGCGGTTCGCTTTTTCGTCAGATGGCAGCAGCTTCGTACATGTTCTACGTCCAGGAGATCGTATTCGGAGACCTGAAATCACCGGATACCTCTCTTGTGTATCACCCGAAGTTTCGCGGCAAGCTCGATCTTATTGACGAAGGGCTGCGGGACGGACTGGAACATTGTGGGTCTGGAACATACGAGTTGAATTGTCATCCCGCATTTTCCGATCCGGGGTTTTCCGAATACGACATGATTAAGGACAGACGCAAATTGGAACTAGAGATCTTCTCCAACTGTGACTTGCGTGATGTAGCAGTGCGCAACGGAATTGAGTTGATTTCCTATGTCGAACTCTGAGGCCATTGCTATTGATTCATTGCAACTTGCGCCTGAGGACCAGCTTTGGGCGGGCTTGACCTTCGAGATCATCGACAGGTCGGAAATGCCGGCGCAGCACCAGCTTGTCGGTGACCAAGTCCACTATCACCGGGGAGTGTGGTGGAAGCAGCTCAATCGCTTCTTCTGCATGCCGTGTTCCACGTTCGAGACGATTGATCCCGAGAGGTCCTGGCCAGAATGGCATCGCTCTATCGCCGGATACGTGCACCTGTCTGCCCCGGGTACCAAGAGCAATTCGACCTACAAAGCAATTGTCAATGATAGCGTCAAGAGATATTCGATCCAGAACTTAGGTGGTAGACGCAATGTCCAAGAAGTCCGTCGGGCGCTGAACAAAGTTGAAGTGCGAGTGGTTGCCATCGATACGCTTCTCAAGGAAGGCCCCGCTGTTTACGAGAGTTGGCACCAGCGTGTCGGTTGGGGCAGAGATAGATCGAAGAAAAGCTTTGATACTTGGATACGGCGCGCGTGCAGTCGACCAAAACGCATGGTACTAGGGGCATTCGTCGGAGACAGGCTGGCAGCTTTTATGCTTCCGTTCGCAACCGGAGGTGTCGTCTGTCCCGCATTCATAGCGAGCCACACGGATTTTCTTAAGTTTCGTCCAAACGATGCCCTACACCATGCGGTGCTGTGCATCGCGCGCCAGACTCCCGGAATAATAATGGCAGACTTTGGCCCGGTCTGCAGTAAGTCCACGCTCAACGACTTCAAGCTGAGGTTTGGCACAATTCGGGAATTTCCGGCGTTTATTAAACTCAACGGAATCTTGACGGCGCTTGCAAGCAAGCAGCTCCAGGCCCGCTATCCTTGGCTGGGTCTCAACGCAACAACTGAAGACCGAACACGGCAATATGCTCAAGTCTGAAGCGCCTGCGCCACTCGAACTCGCTGCCGAAGACTTGCGCTGGCAGGGGCTGACCTTCCCGGTGATGGAAGCCTCGGAGATGCCGGCGCAGCACACAGCCGGCGGCGATCAGGTGCACTATCACCGGGGGGTATGGTGGAAGCAGCTCAACCGCTTCTTCTGTATGCCGTGCTCAACGTTTACGGAGATCGACCCCCGCGAGTCGTGGCCCGATCCGCGCTTTGCCCGCGCCGGTTATATGCACCTTTGTCCCGAGGGTGTCGAGAGCAACGCCACCTATCCGGCCATCGTGAATGACGAGGTCAAGAGCTACTCGGTGAAGCGGCTGGCCAGCAAGCGCAAGTCGGGAATGATTCGCGGCGCAGTGGCCAACGTCGCAGTGCGTCCGGTGTCGCTTGAGGAACTGCTACGCGAAGGTCAGGATGTATACGTAAGCTGGCATGAGCGCGTGGGATGGGGCCGCGATCGCAGCGGTTATGGTTTCCGGGAATGGGTGATGCGGGCTTGCAGCTCACCTAAGCAGATGGTGCTGGCAGCGTTCGTCGACGGCAAGATGGCGGCATTCATGCTCCCCTATGCCACGGGCCATGTGGTGGCGCCGTCGTTTCTCGCCAGCCATACGGACTATCTGAAGCACCGGCCTAACGACGTGCTCTACCACGCTATGCTGTGCATTGCGCGCCAGACCCCGGGCATCACCATGGCTGACTTCGGCCCGCTGTGCGGCAAGGAAAGCCTGAACGAGTTTAAGCTGCGTTTTGGCCGCCTCCGCGAGTTCCCCGCATATGCCCGGATTCATCCCTTGCTTCGGCTGTTCGCCGCCGACCGCGTGCGAGCGCGCTATCCCTGGCTGGTGGTGAAGGGTATGGAGGCGGGCCGATGATCGACGCGAAGCGCAGCCGCAACACAGAAGAGGAACAAGCGGCAGCGAACTGGGAGACTATCCACTCCATCCACTTGCACGACATGACGCCGGAAGAAGCGGTGCGTGCGGCCTCGAAGGTCGAGTCGCGCTGTCACTATCACCGTGGAGTGTGGTGGGAGGAAGTGAAGCCGTTCTTCTATACTCCTGCGGCCCCGGCGCTGGCCATCGAAAAGGGCAGTAGCGCGCCCAACCCGCTGCTGGCTCTTGGGGGATATCGACACCAGCTGCCTGCAGAAGAGGGAGCGAATGGCTGGGTGGTAGCCAACGAAATTCCCGATCTGCGGGCGTACCGACTGGAGGACCTGCGCAGCATGGTGCGGCATAACATCCGGCGCGGATTGCGGCGCTTGCGCATCGCGAAGGTGACCAGCCTCGACGACCTGCTGCGCGACGGCTACGAGATTTACAAAGGATGGCTCGAAGGGCACTCCGGCGTGCTTACGAAGCGGTCATCGCCCGAAATGTATTCCCGCTGGATCAGCCGCGTGCATGCCCATCCGTATCAACTTGTCCTGGGTGCGTACGACGACCGCCGCCTGGTGTCGTTCATCATCGGCGAGAGCATCATGGGCACGGCGAACATCGCTATGTGCTTCACCCATCCCGATTATTACCGGCTGACCCCCAACACGCCGCTGGTGTTCGCATTCATTACCATTTGCCAGCAGAACCCGGCAATTTGCAGATCGCGGCATGGGCTTCGCGGTTTCGGAGAAGAGCTGACACAGTTTAAGGAGAACCTCGGATACCGGCAGATCGCGTATCCGGCCTACATCTCCATTCGCGGCCCGATTCGCCCCCTGGCGCGGTGGTTCTTCCCCAGTCAGTACCGCCGCCTGATGGGCGAATACGATGAGCAGCCAAACAAGCTAGTAGAGCAAGCCGCGCCGGAAGCTATCGACGTTGCGGTTCAAGCTGCTGATAATGGCGACTTTTCTTCGATGCGGACGTAAAGTTCATGCCCGGTATTCTTGGAATTGTCACCGCCGACAGCGCCGCTCCGCCGGCCTCGGAGCTGGCCGGACGTATGCGCGCCATTCTTCGGCATGCCCCGTCGTACAAGGATTACGTTTTTGAGTCCACAGGGTGTGTCATCGGCGGGAGTACCCCCGCTTACTACAACGCCATCACGAAGCCTGTATTGAGCCATGACCGGACACTCTTGCCTGGTGATGGAAGGCGAGATATTCAATCGCGAAGACCTGCGCGATGAGCTGCGCTCCGATGGCTACAATGCCGATGCCGTTAACGATGCCGAGTTGATGATGCGTCTGTATGAGGCCTATGGCGCCGGCCTTGCCCACAAGGTGAATGCGCTGTTCATTCTTGCCGTGTGGGGCCAGGCGGGACCGAAGCCTCACGCTGATTAACGACCGGGTCGGGCTGCATTGCCTCTACTATCACGATGATGGTATCCGGTTAATTTTCGGCCCCGAGATGAAAGCCTTGCTCTGCGATCCGAAGCTGACGCGCAAGGTTGATCCAGAGGCGGTAGCGGACTTCTTCACCTTCGGCAGCATCTTCGGGGAGCGGACCTTCATTTGCGGCGTCAAACTAATGCCGCCCGGCACCATTTTGCAGTATCGCAACGGAAAGCTCAGTCAGCAGAAGTACTGGGATTTTCCCTCCAGTGAAAGTGCAAACGGCACTTCTACCCGCGATTATATTGAGGAATTCCATCATCTTCTGCGCCGCGTCTTTCAGCGGCAGACCAGGGACCGCTGCCACTACGGCATTGCGCTCAGCGGCGGACGCGACTCGAGGATCGTAGCCGGCTACCTGGCGAATGCTGTTTCGCCACTGCATAGCTTCACTTTTGGCAACCCGGCCTGCGACGACGTAAAGTTTGCTAGAGGAATCGCGGACATTGTTGGCGCTGAATATCACCACGTGGAGGTTGCGGGCGGAGAGCTGCCAGCGCAATTCGAGAAAGTGGTCTGGCTGACTGAAGGCCCCATCAATACCCCCGAATACTACCAACTCGGCAAAGCCATGGAGGGGGAAGTCGACGTTGCCTTTAATGGTCACGCCGGCGATGTTCTGGGTGGACGTTGGTTGAGCGGGACCATAGCCAGGGCCAGAGATCTGCAACCAGTGGTGTCGGAAACCTTCACGCGCTACTCCCGGCGGCTGGGCGATCATCCCCCAAACATGCTCTTCTCCAATCGCTACTACCCGCTGCTGCAGGGCGCCGCCAAGCGTAATTTTGATGCGAGCTTTGCCGACCTTGCGTCGGAAGCTCCGGCGCATGCCCAGTTAAAGCAAGAAATGCGAACTAAGAACTGGCGGGAATATACACGAGTGAACGATGTTCCGCGGCTTTTTGTCCGTTATCGCTATCCGTTCTTTGACTATGGAGTGCTGGATTTCTTCTTGAAGCTGCCTACGTCCATGAGATTGCACGAAAGGGTCTATCTCGGAGTTTTGATACACAAGTTTCCTCGACTGGCACAAGTTCCGTATCCCAACCGTAAGTATTCTCTTCGGGCAGAGTACCACTACCTCGGAGCCTACTATCGCTTGCGCAATAAGGCCGGGCATTTCCTGGTCGACAAGTTCTATAGGTCGCTGAGTCGCATAGCGCCCTCATCGGCGGTTGGCGATATCGACGCTGCGTATCTTGAGCCTGCTCGGAGTAGGGTGCTGAACCAGGTCTTTGAGACGAACCAGCAACAGATGTACTTCAATAACTCATATGTGCAAACTCTTATTGCGGCGCATTCGCAGGGCCATGCTGACCATAGCTTTTTGTTGCATAAGCTGGTGACCTTCGATCTGTACAATCGCTTACTGGTACTTCCAGCGCAACTTGGGCCTCTGGGAGACGACTTTGTATGAGGCTGGGGGCCATCGCTGTTGCGTCAGCTTTGTTTTGCCTGACTCTCCACTTGGCAGACTACGGGGCGCATGGCTCGTCCTCCTCCGTCGACGCCGGCAAGGCCGTTCCGGTCAACACCGTCTTTGGAGCAGGCTGGACGGCAGACTCTCTGGCCAACCTGGAGATAGGGCGCTTTTCCGGGCGTACGGTGAGCTACAGGTTCCTTGCCATGCATAGCGGATCGGTCAGTTCTGTCCGCGTGTTCTTCGTCTTCCGCACAATATGTGACGGCTGCTACGCCAATGGCAACGGCGGCAATGTAACCGTCGAGTTGAAGGAAGACGACGGCAGTTCCAGGCACGTCCCGGGATCCCGGGTCCTGGCACGGGCGCTGGTGCAAGACCCGATGAAGCAGTGGAACCGGGTCGTCGAGCTCGACCGCCCTGCGACGCTCCAGTCCGGCAAGGTGTACCACATCGTCTTTTCAAACCCGTTGCCGAGTGCGACCCGGAACTACGTTTCGATAGACGATCTTTACACCCGAGTGGAAGGCGGAGACTTGCAGCCATCCGGGGAAGCATCGCAATTAGCCGTCTTGTTCAAGACCAGCGGCGCGGCAGAGTGGGAAGTCAAGAAGCAGCACGTCCCGATCCTGTCAGTCAATTTCGATGACGGCTACCGGCAAGGTCAGGGCTACATCGATGTAAAGCGAAACGCTGTTGTTGTCGCTGAAGGGCAGGCCGCTCGGGAGAGCTTTACTTTCCTATATCCAGACCGGTCTTTTCGCAGGGCCGCCGTGCGTGTTCAACCTACAGCTAGCAAGGGGCAGATTGAGCTTCAGGTGAGTGACTCTGAGGGACACATCCTAGCATCTCATCAGTTTCTTATTAATACCGTGGCGGACGCTCCAACCTGGGAGATCGCGGAATTCAGCCCGCCGGTGCTTTTCAAGCGGCTCGGTCGCTATTCGGTGACAGTCATTCCCCAAAAGGGCGCGGGATTCACTATTACTCCCCTGCAAAAAGGCTCGACATACGGCTTTGATCCGGACACCCTGTTTACAGCAGGCCACTGCGAAACGAAACTTGCAACGGTGTGGATAGACTGCCTGGAACGCTCTGACCTTGACATTCCCTTTTATCTTCAATGAAGGTGCCAGTTAGAGGCTAGTCAGAAGGTTACTTTCGTACCTGTCATTCGCAAAATACCGCATTGCCTTAGCCGCAGGCATATTTACAATACAGTCGCTCCACGACGAATGAAGAGTTCTGCTGTGTTGCCGATTCTCTGTTAGGAGGTTATTTATCCATGGCCCGTACTAGTCGGTTCCTTAGCTATTTTGTGCTCATCGCGCTGTTGCCCTTGGCTATCCAGACTACGCCTCTCTTCGGCAAATCTGCCCAGAGTGACGGCATGTTACGCAGCGACACATTCGGTGCAGGCTGGACAGCCGATTCACTCTCAAATATTGAAATCGGCCGCTTTGTAGGGAGAACGGTGAGCTATCGCTTCCGGGCAAGTCACACAGGCACATTCAGCGCTATTGAGCTTTACCTGATCTTTCGCACCGTGTGCGACGGCTGCTATGCTGACGGTGACGGCGGCATCATCCAACTCCAGATACAAACCGACGACGGCACCGGACAGCATCTGCCGACGGGAATTACACTCGGCTCGGCGATCATCGCGAATCCGATGTCTCAGTGGAATCGGGTGGTAACATTCGCTCAACCTGTTTCCATTCAGGCGAATACTCTGTATCACATTGTCTTTACGAATCTCTCGTCCGATCCTGTCCACAACTACATTTCTATCGACAATCTTTACAGTGTTGCGGGCGGCAGTAATTCTCAGCCATCCGCAAACACTATCGATTTAGCAGTTCTTGTCAAGCTGGATTCCAATCATTCAATGCAGGTGAATACGCATCTTGTTCCAATCTTCTCCATATATTTTGACGATGGCTACCGTCAGGGTCAGATTTATATGGATGTGCGACAAAATACGTTGCTGGGAGGAGCTGCCGCTCAAGTCTCGGAAGCCTTCCTGGTAAACGATGCGAATCACACATTTTCAACCGTATCAGTCAGGCTCGATCCACTGGCTACACAAGGCGACATTCGTCTTACCATCGAGGATTCTTTCAACCACGTCCTGGCCACTGGCGTCATCGACCTGACAAATGCAGTCAAGAATGCCTATAACTGGTACACGATCTCTTTTCCCACCATTTCACTCTTGAAAGGAATCAGCTATTCGGTCGTCGTAACCACTGAGAATGGGGCACAGTACTATATCTCGCCGATGCAGCAAGGCATGACTTATAACTTTCAGTGGGAGAAACGCTACACGGGTCAGTGCCAGATACTTAGCGGCACTCAATGGGGCGGCTGCCTGGGGCGCACGGACTTGGACATTCCCTTCTACTTTCGATGAGTACCGTGGAAGAGCGCCATGACAAGTCAGTCTGGCCGGAGATCTATTTGCAGACCATTGCGAAACGCGAATTCCGACGCAATATTGGCCGAGAAGAAACCAGGCACAATTCACCCCTGGCGCGGTTGCCAGTCGAGCTCAATGTCAAGCCTGCCATCTTAACCAACCGTTGGCAATATCAATCTGTCTTTTGTAAAGCGTGAGCCGAATCGGTCATTGGCTGGTCTCTCCCAGGCCCATCAACAAAGGCAAGGCCTTCCTACAAATGCCATTCAAAACGGTCATTCCTGGTATAACATCTTTTCCCTCCGACGGTTGCAGGTCGTCGCCGGGCGGAAACTGGCGAAGATCAGCACCTGCCGGTTCGATTTTTCGACAATGCCGGTGTCCACCCCAGCAAAGGAGGGGCAGGGCCAGAATTTGGGCCTTGGTTAACTCTGAGGCACTCCGCGGCGGCTTAGCTTATCGGGACGGGCACGCGTATTATCCCATGGGTTCCGGAGCCTTCAAGGAGGTCAAGCTGTTGAATTCAATGTGACGAAAGGCCCGAAGGGCTTTCAGGCCGAGAACGTTCAAGTTCTCTAAGAAAGAACACAATCAGCAAGCCCGGAATTCAAAGTTCCGGGCCTTTCATGTTTCTATGCATTCCGGCAAGGATCGACGTTGCCAATGCAAAACACCGTCGACTCATACCGACACTGATCAATCGCCAACCGGTAAGTGATCCCCACCAAGCGGCCGGTTTACGATTGGTTACGGCTCGGGCTGTTCACAACAGAAATCACAGACCTTCGATTTGACGGTGCGGTATATGGGCCGGGTCCCTGGACCTTCCCCGCAACAAGAGGGTCGACACGTTCCGGAACATTCTGGAAAAGTCCGCACCTCGCGATCGTCACGCTGGAGTCTCGGCGCGTTCAAGGCCCGTGCGACCCTGCGGCCTCGAAAACGCAGGAGCGATCGCCCAGGTGACAGTCAGCAGCAGAATGCCGATCACAATCCAACCTTGAAGCTGCAATCGTGTGTTTTGCTGCGCGAATAACTCGGCGGCAGCTGAACCCAACGTGATGGTCCACACAGCCAGTCCATAAGCCAGTAGGTTATTCCTGAGGAGGAAAACGCACATCGCAACGATGACGGACGCTTGCACCAGGCGCTCCGAGTAGGCCAGGAGGAATTCCCCGATGGTGTGGACCCCGCCGGGAAGCATCCCGGCAAGCGCTATCAAAACAAGGGCGATAACCCACCAGCGCTGGCGCGACCTGACGGTTAGCACGATATGGGAGACCAGAGCGAGGACGATGAGCACCTTGACTGTGCTGGTTGCCGCTCCGGCAACCGCGGACAGTGCGGGGAAGGCGCTTACGATGAGCTGCGGGCTGGTGATTTGCGGCAGAGCGAAGGCAGGAAAGGCAGCCATCAGAATGGCGTTGAAGTTGTACAAGGCCGCCGCCAACGCTGCCGCTGTTGCCGTGAGCAGCAGGGCATCAAGAGCAACGGCGCGGCGATTCCGCTTCGCGAACCATTCCGGGAAATCGGGCTTCAGACAGAAGAGGACGGCAAACAACGCGCAGCCGAACAGAGCCTGCAGAATCGTGCCCATAAAGATTCCCGCGTAGGCCGTCATTTGGAAAGTTCTTAGCGGCACGGCCGTATCGTAACCGCGGTATATCTGGGATAAATTCATCAACGATCCCGCGAATCCCAGCCCGGCCAAGAGCAACCCGTAACGTATTGCTCGCGCCCAGGGAAGAGAGCGCTCTCGCGTGGCATCAACCAGTAGCCGTATCCCGAAGAAGCCCAGAGTTGCGATCAGCACGATCCCCAAAATCAAGCTTGCGATGGAGATGAAGTTCTGTTTCGTGCGTGCTCGTTCGAACGTCTCCGGGACTTTCCAGAAGGATTCAATCGAGGTCACGCCGTCGCCGCTGACCCCAACTTCCACTCGGTAGTGCGCCTCATCAACATTCCGAGGATCGCCGGGCCGCGCTTCCCATACGAGCGTATAGTCGCGCCGGGCTTTGCGTTTTTGGGAGTTGGACTCTTTCAAGTCCATCGCTGCGGTATCAATCCCGCGCGCCGACGCGAATGCCGCCGCCAACTCGCGTGCTTTGGCCTCGGGCAAATCAGCGCCGGGCTGGTCTTCCGCTAGGTCCTGGTTGAAGTCGAGAACCGTCCCAGTCTCGGGGTCGGCAGACACGTCGACCTCGTCTTGTTGCAGCGGACGGTAATAGCGAACTGCCCACTGATGGATTGGCCGATAGCGCTGGTACATTGAGGCCACGTCGGCTAGCGAGACATGCTTGAGCATGTATATGCCGGCGAGCCCGGACCAGTGCTCGTCCGGAAACGCTATTACCCGATAGCGGTCCGCCTTCAGCCCAAGCTGGTTGAGGAAGCGCCCGGCAGAAGCGCGAATCTCGCCTTCGGGGAGCCGGTAGTGCGGGGAGTTGCCCAATCGCTGGACCGGGACGAACGCCACGGCCGCCGCACACAACAGCACGCAAACGGCAATCACGCGTGCCCGGTATGTTAGCGGCACGGAGGAGATGGTCGTCGCAGAAGCCGCTTCTACCGGAACGAGAATCGGTGGCGGCGTGGCGGTCGAGTCCTCCCCATTTGTCAGCCCGACCTCCGGATCGAAGCCGCCGCGACGCCCGTATTCGAACAAGGCGAATGCAGCCGGCAGAACCACGATCCCTGCACTGGCTAAACCCGACAACCGGAAATACAGGCTCTGCGATCGCAGTAACAAAAGCGCGGCGTACATCGCATCCGTGGAGTAGTGCCACACCAGGGTCGGGAGAATGCCCCAGCGCAACATAACCAGGCCGAGGATGACTCCGGCGATACCAACCTCGACTCCCCGGATCCAGAACGGCTGCTGGGGATAGCCGGCATGTCCAAAGCCCCAGATGAAGCCCGCGAGCACCAGTGCCAACCACGTAACCCGCACCAATTTCTTGAAGAACGGAATGGCGAACATGCGAAACAAAAACTCTTCTGAAACGGCAGGGAAGAAACCGGAGAAGAGCACAAACAGCCATGGGAAACGGGTGTTCAGCAGGTTGTCGTATGGAACGTCGGCCGGCGACCATGCCCCGAACTTATAGGCCACCATGTAGAAAGCGATCTGGTAGGCGACGAAGATGCCAGTCAACGTGATGCCGAGGACTGAACCACGGAGAAAGCTTTTCGTATGCAGACCGCGGAAGGTGAAGAGATTTCCCAGGGACACCTGCGATCCGAAGAATTCGCGATAGAGCGGTTCGGCAGCAGCCGTCAGCAACGTAAGCAGAAGCCCAACGCCCAGCGCGCCGAGCAGGCTTTGCAGGAAGGCTTGGGTGAGGAAACTCTTGTAAGAATCGGTGGTTGGATATCCGTACTTGGTAAGCGGGAAGGCATTCCAACTGGACAAGAAGAACAGCACCGCACCGATGGAAGCGACAATCAGCGCCTGTCGCCGGCGCACGTTGTGACGGCGAATGGAGATCACGAGTACGGCCAGCAATCCGACCGCCAGCAGAACCAGAAGCACTGTATCGACTACCTCCGCCGCTTGATTTCGGGAACGCAGGCTCTGGTAGCTACGTACCCAAGTTTCTGGCACCTTCAAGTACTCGCGGAAACCACCGATTTCATTGCCGAGCACGGTGACTCCCAAGCGGTATCGGGCGTCGTGTACCGCGAAGTCGCGTTCTTGCCAGGTAAAGGAATGATCAGTCCTGGCCTGGCGGACCGTGCTCGAAGCCTCCACAAACTCAAGGCTGCCAAGATCGGCGCCCACGGTGTCGCGCAGGAACTGCTCCGCCAGTTCGCGGGCCTGCTGCTGGGTGACACTCGTTCTCGGAGCCGCCTCGGGGATCAAATGAGCGAAGCCCGCCAGTTGTCCTTGAGGAGTGATGTCGACGGTGAATTCTTCCGCTTGCAGCGGACGGAACCAGCGATTTGACCAGCGCCACAGCCTGATCTTCGAGCTCATCAGTTGATTTGCCTTCTCCAGACCGACTTCGCGCTCGAGGAAGGTCTTTGCCTCATCGTCGTACTGGAAGCGAGAAGCCTGCTGGTAGGAGCTGACGACGAATCCGCGGCTTTCGAGGAATCTGCGGGCCAGATCCTGCGACTGCTCGCGGTTCACCCGGAAGTCGATGGATGCCTGAGGAAAGGCCCGATAGAAGTACCTGACCGAGAACCAGGCAGTGAGAGCAAAAACTGCGAGGCAGATCGCCAGAAAGCGCACATCAGCGCTTCCCAGCCTCTCCCGCAGGTTGGAGTCGCTCTGCAATGTTTCCTATCGCCTTCTGCCGTCTCTCGTCAGGTGGGAGTGGAACGTTGAGATTTTCCGTCTCGGCACGCGCCTTGGTTATCATGCCAGCCGGGCTTTGTCAATGAACCGGTAGTGGCGCGCCGGCTAATGACGAAAATGGCTGCTTGCAACTGAGTCTGGTCCGATTGAGGTGCGGCCTAGCCCTTGACTTGAATCTTCGAGAACGAAAGTATGGCGCGGCTTGAGGTCGGACGCCCGAAAGTCGTCGCCGGGCGGAAGGTGGTGAAGATTAGAACATTCTTCAACTCTGCCGGCAGCGACTTCATGTTGTCGGGCCCGGACAGGATGCGGTAGTCCTGCACGCGGCCATTGGCGCCAACGTAGGCCTCGACGACCAGATCGTCAGCGTTGGGGACCCCCATGGCCATCTCGAACGGGGCGAACTGGAGCTCAGGCGGCGTATAGAACGCGGTGGGTACATCGTTCGCCGCCGAGAGTTGCCCGGGGTAATAGAGGAAGCTGATGAGCAGGCCGAAGATGATAATGGTTGTGATAAGGCCCGCGGTCGCTGGAACCATAACGGCATTGAAAGCGTTCTGCCAGCGAACCAGCAGTGACTCCCACCGCGGCCGGCGCGCGTTGGCCAACTCCTTCGAGAGCGCTACCCGCACACGAAACGCGACCTCGGGCGGAGCCGGTTTACGGCCGAGAGATCCAACGAGCTGTTGCGTCTCCCGCAAGCATTCGTAGTTAGCCGAGCACTCCGCGCAACCTTCGATGTGTTCACTAATCTGCGCCAATTGGCTGCGCGTCACCGCGCCGTCCAGGTACGACGACATGAGCCGCTGAACCGTCGAGCATTTCATGGCAACACCTCGGCTTCCTGTGTCCCGAGGGCAGTCTCCTTGCGGACCTTGCGCCGCTTCGCCGTACAACTCACTCCGAACGCCGGCATGTGCCGCTCGAGCCGCTGGCGCAGCGCATCCCGACCGCGCACCAGGCGGGACTTCACTGTCCCCAGCGACGTTTCCATTACTTCGGCGATCTGCTCGTATGACAGCTCTTCAATGTCGCGCAAGATGACCGTGGTGCGATACGGCTCCGGCAGGCTTCGCAGTTCCTGTTCCACGCGCGCCTTGAGTTCCTCGTCGTAAACGTTTTCCAGGGGCGACTTGCCCCCGTCGATCAGGAGATCCTTGAGACACGGTGTGCTTTCCGCCTCGGCCTCGAGCCGCGGCTCGATCGACGTCTCCTTTACTTTGTGCCGGAACCACCAGCGCCGCTGATTGGAAGCCTCGTGCAGGGCGATGCGGTAAATCCAGGTCTTCAGACTTGAGTCGGCATGGAACCGCTTGATGCCCCGGAACACTTTAATGAAAACTTCCTGGGTGGTATCGGCAGCGTCACAGGGGTCGTCCAGCATGCGGTACACGAGGCTGTATACCGGCTGATTGTACTGTGCAATCAGCCACTCGAAAGCTGCCTCCGATCCGGCCTTCAACTCGGCCACAATCGCGGCTTCTTCCGTGCGGACCCCCACCGCACTTGCGAGGTTGCTCAATGTTGCTACTCCCGCCATGGATCTCACGGCGTCAACCTCATCATAATGAGTTCACGACTCCGTAACAACCGCCCGTCGCAGACACGCTCTCGACGTGTCTAGTTGCAAACATGGTCCTCAGGCATCACCCGTGCGATGTGCGTTTGAGGGACATACCTTATAGACTCCCCGGACACCGGGATTGTTCCCAGGAATATGAACGCTCTATTGGGCGCCGCACGCTGTTGCGGTGCCGCGTGATCGATGCGCCGACACGCCGCCTGGCTGTTCACACTAGTTAACTTGACTTCCGATTTCTAAGCTGGCAGGATGTGCATCCGTGACAGGATCATCGCAGTCCCAGAATCCTGCACACCAAGGAACATGCTTCCACGGCCACGCTCGACGAGGACTTCGCCCGCGATCTCGAAGCCGCAATCAATAGCCATCGTGAACCGTTGAATCCGCCGGCACCTTGCCTCCTAGGTTGACCCTGTTTCTCGCTCAACCCTACAATCGAGTTTCTTTCATCGCATCTGAAAGGCTTCATGGCAATTCAGCTTTTCAACACCCTTTCGGGGAAAGTCGAAGAGTTCCGCCCGCTCGAGGACAACCTGGTCCGCATGTATGCCTGCGGTCCGACGGTGTATGACTACGGGCACATCGGCAACTTCCGCACCTTCATCGTGGTCGATACGCTGCGCCGCTTTCTGAAGCAGAGCGGCTACCAGTTGAAGCACGTGATGAACATCACCGACGTGGATGACAGGATCATTCGCAATGCCGCGCGCGACGGGGTCACGGTGCAGGAGTACACGGCGAAATACAAGCAGGCGTTTCTGGAAGACGCTGACTCACTGAACCTTGAGCATCCGGAGTTGCTGGTCAACGCGACCGAATATATTCAGGAGATGGCGCACTTCATCGCTGGCCTGCGCGATAAGGGCTATGCCTACGCGACCGACGACGGCTCGTACTACTTTCGCATTGCCAAGTTCCCGGAGTACGGCAAGCTGTCGAAGAAGGACTTCAGCGGCATGGAAGACGGCGCGCGCGTCGATGTCGACGAATACGACAAGGACAACGCGCGCGACTTCGCGCTGTGGAAGGCCCCCAAGCCGGGCGAGGCGATGTGGGAGACGGAGATCGGGCCGGGCCGGCCGGGCTGGCACATCGAGTGCTCCATCATGTCGATGAAGTACCTCGGCGACAGCTTCGATATTCACGCCGGCGGCGAAGACCTCATCTTCCCGCATCACGAGAACGAGATTGCCCAGTCGGAGGCGATGACCGGCAAGCCCTTCGCGCACTTCTGGGTACACTCGCGTTTTCTGCTGGTCGAAGGCGAGAAGATGGCGAAGAGCGCGGGGAACTTCTACACCGTCCGCGACCTGGCGCTGCTGGGGCACAAGCCGTCGTCGATCCGCTTCCTGCTGATGTCGGTCCCATATCGCAAGCAGCTCAACTTTACCTTCGACGGACTCACGCAGGCGGCCAATTCGGTTGAACGCCTGCGCAACTTCAAGCTGCGGCTGGAGACGACGCAGTGGGCGGAGGGCTCGAACGAGAAGATAGCCGGGATGGCGATCAAGACGTCGGATGAAATGACGGCTGCGCTCAGCGACGACTTGAACACCGCGCGGGCATTGGGCGCGATGTTCGACCTGGTGCGCGACGTGAATGCCGCCGCTGACGCGGGCGAGGTTCGCAAGGACGACGTCGCTCACGTGCTCAAAGCTCTCGCGCAGTTCGAGGAGATCTTCGCCGTCTTGCAAGACGATGATGCGACAAAAGTGCGCGCCATCGTTGAGTGGGCGGAGAGGGAAGGCTTGCAGGACAAGATCAGCCCTGCCGCAGCCGAGATGGCCAAGGCAGCGGCGCTCTCGGACGCAGAAGTCGAGCGCCTGGTCGCTGAGCATTCGCAAGCACGCAAGGCCCGGGATTTTGCGCGGTCGGACGAGATCCGCAAGCAGCTCGCGGACAACGGCATCATCCTGGAAAACACCAAGGACGGCGTGCGCTGGAAGAGGAAGTGATGCCTGCGACCACGGATTGGCACGGATGAACGCGGAGAGCACCGCGGATGAACGCGGAAAGACGCAGATCGGATCAAAGTTAAAGCATGCGCATTCTGAGCGTGGGCGAGATCTTGTGGGACGTCATTGGCCAAAGCGAACATCTGGGCGGGGCTCCGCTGAATTTTGCCGCCCATGCGCAGAAGCTGGGGCACGAGGTGTTCCCGCTCAGCGCCGTTGGCGGTGACGAACGCGGCCATCGGGCACTGGAGCTGATTCGCGGGTGCGGCATTTCCACCGAGTTTATTCGCGTGCTGCCGGACAAGCCGACCGGCACGGCCGAAGTGGAGCTAGACCTCGACGGCAAGCCAACGTTTCGCATCGTGCGCCCCGCGGCCTACGACTTCGTAGAGCTCTCGGCCGGCGACCTTGAGGCGCTGGGCAAGCTCAACCCGCAGTGGGTCTACTTCGGAACGCTCTACCACACGTCAAGCGCTACGCTGGCCTCGACTCTCAATCTGTTACAAGCGCTCCCTTCTACGAAGCGTTTCTACGACATCAATCTTCGCGACGACAACTGGAATCTGACGGCGGTGGAGCATCTGTCCTCCCATTCGACGGTAGTGAAGCTGAACGACTGGGAGGCCGAGTGTCTCGATGCAACCTTTGATGTGGAGGGAGAGCCCGATTCGATGGAAAGCTTCGCTCGCCGCTGGGCCGACCGGTTTGGACCCGAGATTGTATGCATCACCTGCGGCGAACGCGGTTGCGCGATTCTGAAGGACAAGCAATTCACGCAGGTTCCCGGCTTTCGTGTGGAGATCGCTGACACGGTCGGCGCGGGCGACGCGTTTGCCGCGGGCTTGGTCCATGGCCTTAGCCAGGGATGGGAAGTGCAGCATATCGGCCGCTTTGCCAACGCCGTGGGCGCGGTGGTGGCCAGCAAGCCCGGAGCGATACCGGAGTGGAGCTTCGAGGAGGTGCGGGAGAAGGTGGCGGGGACGAGTTGACTCTGTATCGGAGCAGGACTTCACGGGCCACGATAAAAGTCGGATCGGCCTGCTTTGTATCAGGGCACGACCTTCAGTCGTGCCGAACGGCGCGCTTTCAGACCCGGGCTTTAGCCTCTGCAGGCGAGATGCAGGGGCTATTATAAAGCCCGAAACAATAATGAGGCTTCCTCGGCACAGCTAAAGCTGTGCCCTTTCAAAGCCTACCCATCTGCAGGTCGGCTCCTTTATTTGGCGCATTGCGGGCTGCCCATTTATCCTGAACAACTCTCCATCTCTCTCTGTTTCTCCCGGTGTTCATGTCTGAAGCGCGACGGCTAAAACTTTGGCGAATGCGTCTGCTGATGCTGATGGCCGTGATCGGCCCCGGCTTCATCACCGCCAACGTCGACAACGATGCCGGAGGCATTTACACCTATTCCGCTGCCGGCGCGCAGTTCGGCTACACGCTGTTGTGGGTGATGATTCCTATGACCATCGCGCTGGTGGTGGTGCAGGAAATGTCGGCGCGCATGGGCGCGGCCACCGGCAAAGGCCTCAGCGACCTCATCCGTGAAGAGTATGGTTTCCGCATCACGTTCTTCATGATGGTCGGCCTTATCCTCACCAACTTTGGCAACGTGGTGGCCGAGTTCGCCGGCATCGCCAGCAGCCTTGAGTTGTTTCACGTCTCCCGTTTCGTCAGCGTGCCGATTGCCGCCGCCGTGGTTTGGCTGCTGGTGGTGAAGGGTAGCTACAAGAGCGTGGAAAAGGTCTTTCTGGCCGCGTCATTTTTCTATTTCGCTTACATCATTGCCGGAGTGCTGGCCGGGCCAAGCTGGCGCGAAGCTTTCGTGGCGACCTTCAAGCCGCCGCAGCACCAGGCGTTTCGCGATGTGTCGTACCTCTACATGGTCATCGGCCTGGTGGGCACGACCATTGCTCCGTGGATGCAGTTCTACCTGCAATCGTCGATCGTAGAGAAGGGAATTACGGCGCGCGAGTATCGCGCCTCGCGCTGGGATGTCATCCTAGGCTGTTTCTTCACTGACATCGTGGCGTGGTTTATCGTCGTTGCGTGCGCGGCCACTCTATTCGCCCATGGCATCCATCAGATTCGCGACGGCGCCGACGCGGCCCAGGCGCTGCGTCCGTTGGCTGGCGAATACGCTTACATCCTCTTCGCCGCCGGATTGTTCAACGCGTCGCTCTTCGCGGCTTCGATCTTGCCGTTGTCAACCGCTTACACCGTGTGCGAAGGCCTGGGCTTCGAGTCCGGGCTGGACAGCAAATTCGCGGACGCGAAGGTCTTCTACTGGCTATACACGCTCTTACTCATCGCGGGTGGCGGCGTGATTCTGCTGCCCAACATTCCGCTGGTCAAGATCAGCATTCTTTCGCAGGTGGTGAACGGAATTGTCCTGCCGTTCGTGCTCATCTTCATGCTGCTGCTCATCAACAAAAGCGAGCTGATGGGCAAGCACGTCAACGGAACCTGGTTCAACGTCATCGCCTGGGCGACGACGATCATCATGATCGTGCTGACGATCGCGTGGATCGTGTCTGGCGGGGGAGCGGGATAAGTCATCCACGCTAGTGCTAAGCTTGGGTTCCCACCTCATCGTTGTCATCCTGGGCGGAGCGACCCGCCTCAGGCGGGAGCGCAGTCGAAGGACCCCTATAGTAGCCAGATAGGGGTGCTTCGACTCACGTTGGCACCGGCAGCCAACGTTCGCTCAGCATGACAAGCGAGTTTATTTGTGGATAGTTTCCGAGCAGAAGCGTCAAGCGCCCGCTCTACTTCATCGTGTTCCTCACATCCACCAGGTAGTGATCGAAGTGATCGACGCGAATGAGCCCCAACCGCGGAAATTCCAGATCGAGAATCACATAAATGCTGATCGACAAGATCAGGACGTAGCCGATGATGTGCCGTGTATTCCGATGCTGTGAGTCAGCCAGTTGATATCCCGCCATACCGGCGCTGGCCAAAGCAATCAGACCCAGCATGAGAAATATCTCGATCGGAGGATGGTCTTCGGTCGCCCCCATGCGCACGGTGGTAATGTCGAACATGGCATTGAGCGCCGGCAGCAGCAGCATGCTCGCCGCGGTGGTATTGGATTGCGCGGCAGCAGCCACCGACTTGTTCCAGATTTCGGTTTGCAAGTCCTGCGATCGCGCCAGCTCGGCCCGCGCCATGCTCAGGTCATAGACATGCCGGTAAACGGAAAGGCGTGCGTCCAGGTATTGGCGGAATAGTTCTCGGATCTCCGGCTGAGCTTCGGCGCGTAGCAGCCGTCACGCCTGCTAAGAAGTAGCCACCATTACCTAAACAACCCTTGGGCGCGGAATAACTCCCGTGCCCATTTCAACTGTGATCTCTAGAGTCCCGCTTGGGCGAGACGGCTCAGTGTAGCCCAGCGTGAAGCGAAGCGGAACGCTGGGTAAGATTCGTCGCAAGACCCGCAGCCCCGGCAGGGGCTCTTTCCGTCACAAAGAGACCGCGCACATTCACGCGTGCTCGAAATCACAGAAACTCCTGGTGGCCTTTCGTAGATTCGGAGCATGTCCCATACTCATGCTTCCGTGCTCGTGCATTGTGTGTTCAGCACCAAATAACGCGCTCACCTCATCCGAGAGCCTGAGGCGCTGCGGCGGTACCTCGCAGTGCTGGCTCGAGATCGGAAGATCAATCTGTTTGCAGCCGGAGGAACTTCAACCACGTACACCTCCTGATGGCACTTCCTCCCGCGCTCTGCCTCGCGACGGCATTGCGCGAGTTGAACGCTCATAGCTCACGAGGGATGGGAGAGCACGGCTGCCGCTTTGTATGGCAAGAGGGCTATGGTGCGTTTAGCGTGAGCAAGGCGCAACAACAGGTGGTTATCGATTACATCGGGCGCCAGGAAGAACATCACCGGAAGTGGAGCTTCGAGCAGGAGTTCCTGACACTGTTGCGGAAGTCAGGGATCGAGTACGATCCACGGTTCGTGTTCGGATAGCCGGGTCGGGAGCCCCTGCCGGGGCTCCGTGCCTACCAACCCTCTACCCAGCGTTGCGTCCGCGGGGCGGACTTCACGCTGGGCTACACTGAGTCGTCCTGCCTGCGCGGGACTAGTTGCCAACCGCTAATTGCTATCTCATCAATGGAGAGGCTGAATCCCTCAGGGGCTAAAGCCCGCATTCTTGGCGGCTTGAACGGCACGGCTGAAGCCGTGCCCTGATACAAAACGATTTATTGGATAGCTGCTAGTCGCTAATTGCTAACCACTAACCACTAATCACTAATCACTAATCACTAATCACTAATTCAATACCCATGCTCCCCACCTTCGTCCAACTTCACTTTGCCCCTAAACATGCGGAAGATGAAGACAAAGTAGGCGATGGCGATCACGATCCCGATGCTCCACCATACGAAGCCCACGGCCATGCCGTGCGCGCCGGTCTTGGTGTTGTCGATGGTGAGGCTATACGCCGGATCGGTGCTGGCGGGCAGCACCATGGGATAGAGTGCGAAGGCCGCACCTACCAGCATGCCGACAATGTATCCGCATGAGCCGATGAACGCGCCCGTATCGTTCTTCTTTTTCAGCGAGAAGAAGATATAGAGCAGGCTGCCGATGACGACCACCGGAATGACAAATCCAATCGGCCATTTGTTGTAGTTCACCAGCGAAATCGGCTGAACGTAGAGCGTGGCGATCAGGCTGGCTCCGGTGAGTAGCACCTGCACCGGCCAAAGCACGAAAGCCACATCGTGCGCACGTTTGTTGAGATCGCCATCGGTCTTCATCGCCAGGTAGAGGCAGCCGTGCGCCGTAAGCGTAACCAGCGCGACCACGCCGCAGAGCACGGTGTACCAGTCGAGAATGCCGTTGTTCTTGCCCACCAGCCAGTTGGTCCACAGCGGCTCGAAGAAGTAGCCGTCGGCGTTGAGCGGCACGCCGCGCACCACGTTGCCCAGCGCCGCTCCGAGGAAAATACAAAGCAATATGCTCGAAACGTTAAACACCACGTCGAAGAAGCCCTTCCAGATTGGCTCTTCGAGATGAGTGCGAAATTCGATGCCGATACCGCGCAGCATCAGCAGCCACAACACCATCATCAGAGGAAGATAGAAGCCGCTGAAGCTTGACGCGTAGAGTAGCGGGAACGCGAAGTACAGCGCGCCTCCGGCGGCAAGCAGCCAGACTTCGTTGCCGTCCCACACCGGGCCGATGGCGCGAAGGATGGTGCGCCGCTCGTCATCGGTCTTGGCGATGCACAGGTGAACCGCGCCGGCGCCCAGGTCGAAGCCGTCAAGCAACACGTAAGCGGCCACCATGACCGCGACAATCATGAACCATATCGTTGCCATGGCTATCGCACCTCCACGGGACTTATGGGAACCACTTTCGACTTTTCTGACGCGCCCGGCTCAGGCCCGTGCTCAATCTCACGCCGTATCAGGAAAAGAAACAGGATTGAGAGCACGGTATACATGCCGGCGAATCCCAGGAAGGTAAACCAGCCGTTGCCGGCCGACACCATCTTCGAATAGCCATCCATCGTGCGCATCAAGCCGTAGACCAGCCAGGGCTGGCGGCCGAGCTCGGCGGTCATCCATCCGGCGGTGTTGGCGATGTAGGGGAACGGCGCCAGCAGCAGCAGGATCCACAGCATCCAGCGCGCGTTGTACAAGGTGCCGCGCCACAGCAAAAAGGCTGAAACCACCATCACCGCTATGAAGACCGTCCCCAGGCCAACCATGATGTGGTACGAGTAATAAAGAAGAGGAATGTTCTGCGGCCAGTCCTCCTGCGGAACCTCGTTCAGTCCCTTCACCTCGGCGTTCCAGCGGCGATAGGTCAAAAAGCTCAGCACCTTTGGAATGTGGATGCCGTTGTCGATGGTCTGCGTCACCATGTTGGGCTGGCCAATGATCACCAGCGGCGCGCCTGCCTGCGTGTCGAATAGCATTTCCATCGCGGCCAGCGTGACCGGCTGCTTCTGCGTCACCATCTTTCCTGCGATGTCACCGGTGGGGAATAGTTGCAGAACACTAAAAATGAGTCCGGCGATTACGCCCACGCGCACATAGATGCGTCCCTGCTCGGTGTGCTTCCCGAGCAGAAGATAGAGGCTGCCAACCGCCGCCATCACGAACGCGCCGGTGATGGCCGCGCCGCTCATGTTGTGCGCGTACTGCACCAGCGCCCAGGGATTCAGCACTAGTTGCCAGAAGCTGCTGAGCTGCACGCTGCCGTCGGCCACCTTTTCGTAGCCGACGGGATTCTGCATCCACGCGTTGGTGGCGACGATGAAGTAGCCGGAGAGCCACGAACCGGCGAACACCATAAACGCGCAGAACCAGTGCATGCCTTTGCTCAGGCGCTTCTCGCCATATAAGAAGAGGCCGAGGAAGGTCGACTCCAGGAAGAAGGCGAACAGGCCTTCCATGGCGAGCGTCTGGCCGATCACGCCTCCGGCGAAGCGCGAAAAATGCGACCAGTTGGTGCCGAACTGAAACTCCATGGGGATGCCGGTGATGACTCCCATGACGAAGTTAATGCCGAAAATCCTGGCCCAGAAGCGGGCGGCGCGATCGTAGGCCTCGTCGCCGCTGCGCAGGGCGATGGTCTTCAGCACCACGATGAGCAGCGCCAGCCCCATGGTGAGCTGCGGAAACAGGTAGTGGTAGGTCACCGTAAAGGCAAACTGCAAACGGTGAATAAGTAGTGCTGCGCTATCCATGAATTGACCTCATTCGGGAAACACATACGCATTGCCGGAAACGCCCGGCTGGCTCAAGATAAGAATATCCCTTTCATTCTCATCACGGGATGTACGGCGGGCTGTGATTCGCGTCACAGGCGGGGAGGTCACCAAAGCAACTTCAACGCGAATTGCACCTGGCGGGCGGTGGTCGAGGTGCTCGTGATTGCTCCGGCGGTGCCCGACACGCCGGACGGCGTGAATGTGATCAGCGCGGGGGTGTTGAAGTTGGCGCGGTTCGTCAGGTTGAAGATTTCGGCGCGGAACTGAAGGCTCAGGCTCTCGCGCAGTTTGGTGTTCTTGATGGTGGAGAAGTCCCACGTTGCCAGACCTGGGCCGACGAGGTTGTCGCGCGTGGCATTGCCGAAGAATCCGCTGTTCGGCGGCGGCTGAAGAAAGACGTTGGGATTGAACCACTGCGCCGGCGTTCCGAGAATCGGATTTCCCGTGAAGTTGGGATTGTTAAAAGGCCGCACGGGATTGCGCGTATCACCGTTGTTGGACGGGTTGTAGCTGAGCTGGGCGGTGAACGGGAATCCGCTTTGCAGCGTGACGATGCTGTTGATGCTCCAGCCGCTGATCATCACGCCGCTGAATCCTGTGAACCCGTTGCCATAGGGTTTGCCTTTCCCAAACGGCAGGTCGTACACCACGCTGATCACGCCGATGTTTCTCACGTCGTAGGTCGCGGGCCCCCAGTCGGCACGTATGTCGTAGGGATTGGAGACCAGCCCGGGAGCGTTGCCGGCAGTGGTGCCGTTCACGGAATCGCCGTCGTCCAGCGCCTTCGACCAGGTATACACGCCGCGCAGCGCGAGGCCGTTGCTGAAGCGCCGGTTGAAGTCAACCTCCAGCGCGTTGTAGAGGCTGTCGCCCTCCGAGAACCACGTCCAGGTATTCGCCAGCGTGGGATTGGCCTTCGGCCGTCCTACAGGAATGTAGTACGAGCCCGCCGGTACCGGAGTACCCGCCAGTCCCACCGGAAAATTGCTGGGATAGGTCGCCGGACATGGCGCGGCCGGGCAGATGGTCGGCACAGGAGTGTTGGCATCGATGCCGACAATCTCGTGGTAGCCATGCGAGCCTACATAGCGCAGGGTGAACGTGGTGTTCGGCGTGACCTGTTGTTCGACACCAAGAGTCCACGAGATCAGGGTCGGCATCTTCAAGTCTGGCTGCACTCCGCCGGGAACCAGTAGCGCCTTCGGCGGAGGCGGCGCATTGGGATTGATCGGTAGTTGCGAAACCGGTAAAGAAGCGATGCTGTAGGTGGGGTTAAACGGCGCGTTCTGGTCCATGCGGTAACCGAGCGCGTCTTGCAATTCGTGATAAATGCCGAAACCGGCTTGGATCACAGTTTCCGGATGCACTGCATAGGCGACTCCGATTCGCGGCTCGGGCAGGAACTTCGCGTTGTTTGTCGTGAAAGCGCTGCTCGCGATTCTCGGTTGGCTGGAGATCACTCCGTCGGTGAAGGTATAGTTTGCGGCGCGACCGTGGGCCTCGTTCCATCCGGTGGAGGACTCCGCGCGGAAGCCTAGTGTCAACGTCAGCCTGTCGGTGGCACGAATCGTGTCTTGCGCATATAGTGCTCCGAAGACTGATCGCCAGTTCAGCTTAGTGGGCGCGGGATCATACAAGAAGCTGCTGGTTGTTCCTTGCAAAAACGTTTGCAGGCTGGCGAAGGTCGCCTGCCCGTACTGGCTGAGGGCGATGTTTTCGTTGGATTGAAACTGCTGGATCCAGACGCCGAAGTCGAATTGCTGTCTCCCTTTTGTCCACGATACCCGGTCTTCGTAGGTGTAAAGGTTGCGCGCGATGGTCAGGTTGCTGCCGTTGTTGCTGCCCGCCAGGCCAAGTTGAGCTTGCGGATTCGAAGCCGCGCTTCCGCCGACGACCACCGCTCCTACCGGATGCCCGACAAGAAAGCCGGGAACGTCGGCTGCCGGAGTGCCCGGCGTCGGCTCGCCGGTGAAGAAGTAGCCTGCGCGGGAATATCCGAAGCGGGCGGTGTTCAGCAGCGTTGGCGAAAAGACGTGCGTCTCTTCCAACGTGGCTATCTGCTCGCGCAGCGTAAGGATGTCGGTGCTGTACGGGTTGAGCGTGGTGGGAGTGAAGTCATTGCCATCGTCAATGGTGTAGACAGCGGAGAAGTTGTCCTTCGGCGAAAACACTTGATCGAAGCGCGCGTTGCCGAAGTACTCACGAATCGTTTGCAACGGGCTGCTGGAGACCGCGGCGATGCCGTTGAAGTCGGGATCACTTGGGGAAGGCGTTGGCCACAAGTTCAGCAACGGCTTAACACTGGGTACCGCCACCGCTCGCGAGGCCAGGTCGGGAACGAACGCGACCGAAGTCTGGTGCAGGTTCTGAATGAAGCCTTCGAAATTCAGGAAGAAGAAGCTCTTGTTCTTGCGGATGGGACCGCCGGTGGACGCGCCGAACTGGTTGCGCTGAAAGGGCGGCGCCGATCCCAGATCGAAGTAGTTGGGAGCATCGAGCGCATTGTTACGCAGATATTCGTACACCGAGCCGTGAAATTGGTTGGCGCCCGACTGGGTCACGATGGTGACCTGTGCGCCTGGGCGCTTGCCGTATTCGGCGCCGTAGTTATCGCGCAGGACGTTGAATTCGCGCACCGACTCAACCCCCAGCAAGTTCTGGCTGGGCCCGCCGGGTTGCATATTGTTCTCGGCCGCGCCAGTGAACTCGACTCCGTTCAGCAGGAAGAGGTTTTGCTGCGGACGGTTCCCCGACGCGGAGAAGTTGTTGCCTGTGGTCGAGTTCGAAACGCCAATGCCTCCGGTCTTCTCCCAAGTGAAGTTGACGATTCCGGGATTGAGAGTGAGCAGCAGATCGAAGCTGCGGCCATTTAGAGGCAACTCCTTGATCTCCTGGTAGCCGATGAGTCCGGAAATGTCCTGCGTCGTCGCGTTGACGAGCGCGGCGTCGCCCGTCACCTTCACCTGCTGGTTGACGTTGCCGACGGCGAGGCTCAAGTCCACTGTCGCATCCTGACCGATCACCAGAGAGATTCCGGAACGCACGCGCTCGGAGAAGCCGTCCTTGATTGCGCTCACGTCATATTGCCCAACCGGGAGGGCCGGCAACTCGTAGCGGCCGGCGCTGTCAGTGACCGTTGAGCGCATGAGCCCGGTTTCCTGGTTCTTGGCATTCACGGTTGCACCGGAAATTACCGCGCCGGTCTGGTCGGTAACCCGGCCCGTCAGGCTGGCTGAGACCTGGGCATGGGAAGACAGCGGCAGCAGACACAAAAACACAAGGGCAAACAGAGCCCGGCGGCAAAATGGCATTCGATCAACCCCTGAGACGCAGAGAATGCGTTGGTCAGTCGATTAAATCGAAGTAAACCGTTACTGTCAAACGATTCAGTCCGGAATGATAATCATGACTTCAGTGGACTTGATGAGCGCAGCGGCGATCTGGCCCTTCTTCAGGCGCAGCTCACGCACCGCGTCGGCGGTGATGATGGAGGTGATGTGCTGCTCGCCGACCGCGAGCGTCACCTGGGCAAGCAGGCCGCTGACCTTGATGTCCGTGATTCGGCCAATCAGTTGGTTGCGTCCGCTGATGCGCCGAAACGTGCGCCGGCGCTTTTCGGCAGCTCCCGACACGGTTACGCGCGGCAGAAAGCGATCGATCTCCGACTCGGGTATGCGGTGATGCCCACCCGGCGTTTGCACCGTCTTCAGCTTGCCGCGATAGATCCACTGCTTGAGCGAGGAATAGCTGATGCCCAGCACCTGGGCGGCGTCGCGGGGCGTGTAGAGTTTCGGCATGGCGGATGGTTGGCTGCGACGAGAAGCATAACCGTGCGCCGACACAATGGCAATTGTCTACCGGGATTGAAAAATCGATGGGCAATGTGACATCCTATGGGATGTTACATGTTCCGGAAGGTCGTGCTCGACACGTCAGTGGTTGTGGCCGCGCTGCGCACCCGGTTGGGCGCCGCGAATGCCGTACTGCGACTGGTTGCAAATCACCGCCTCGTAGCTCTGGCCACGCCGCCGCTGTTTCTGGAATATGAAGAAGTTTTGTTGCGTCCTGAGCAGCGTCTGGCGCACGGATTAACTCTAGAGGAGATTGAGGAATTCTTGGCGGAACTCGCGGCTTTAGTAGAACCGGTCGAGCTGCATTTTCGCTGGCGGCCTCAGTCCTCTGACACGAACGATGAAATGGTGATTGAAGCGGCGGTGAATGGCCGGGCCGACGCCCTCGTCACTTACAATGTGAAAGATTTTGTGCTGCCTTGCCAACGCTTTGGCATTGCCGTCCTCACGCCGCCTGACGTATTGAAGAAGGTGAAACCATGAGCAAAGCAACTTATCCCTTGAAGCTCCCTCTATCGGTCAAGAAGGCCGCGCAGCGCTTGGCCAAAGAGGACGGCGTTTCCCTGAACCAATGGATTGCGGTCGCAGTGGCGGAAAAAGTCGGCACCGTGGAAACGGCGGCTGCGTTCTTCCAGCGGCGTGCGGGAAAAGCAACCGGCGCCAGACTGGCGAGGTTTCTACGCAATGCGCCGAAGGTCCGGCCTGAATCACAGGATGCAATTCTCTAGCTCGGCCGAATGTTCTGGTTTACCCGGAAGAAATTCTTCGGGTCGTACTTCTTCTTGATCTCCGCCAGGCGCGCGTAGTTATCGCGGAAGCTGGCCTGCACGCGCTCCTGGCCTTCGTCCATCATGAAGTTCACATACGCGCCGCCGGCCGAGAAGGGATGCAGCGCCTCCCAATATTCTTTGCACCAGGTGGTGATCTTGTCGGCGTTGGCGGGATCGGGGTCGACGCCCACAATGACCTCAGCGAACAGCGCCTCGCGAAAGCTGTACGCCGTATCGTTCTTACCCACGCGCTGCGGCGCGCCATTCACCGGATAAAGGTGCATGGTCGAGAGCATGGTCGGAATCTTCGGCCCATGCTCGACGTGGCGGGCGATGGCTTCATCGCTCAGCTCGGTAAAGTTGTCGGCGCGCCAGTACCACTGCAATCCGGGAACGAACAGGCCGTCGAAGATGCTCTGCACCACGGGGAACGGCGCAGGGCCAACGTGATCGAGCAACGGATGGCCGACGGAGCGCATCGCCTTCGTGGCGCTGTCCATTTCTTCTGCCGTGCCGGTGCTACACCAGACGATGCCGCAAACTTTCTTAAGATGAAGCTGCTCGGGAAACATCGGCACGGGCGGAATGACAAGAAAGGCAAAGAAGCCGCTTACCGTCTCGGGAGCCGTCTTGATGAAGTCGCGATAGGCCTTCAGAACGTCGGCAGCTTCTTCCAGCGGCCAGAACGTCGGACCGAACTGCACAACATCGACAGGCTGCATGCGAAACTCGAATGACGTGACCACGCCGAAATTTCCGCCGCCGCCGCGCACCGCCCAGAACAGGTCGGAGTTTTGCTTGTCGTTCGCAGTGGTAAAGCTGCCATCAGCCAGCACCACATCGACGGAGAGCAGGTTGTCGATCGTCAGGCCATAGCGGCGGCTGAGGTAGCCGATGCCTCCGCCCAGCGTCAGCCCGGCAACTCCAGTGGTCGAGATGAAGCCGCACGGCACGGCCATGCCGAACGCGTGGGTCGCGTGATCGACATCGCCCCACAAGCAGCCTGCCTCAACGCGAACCGATTTGTCGGCGGGATTCACGCGAATGCCCTTCATGCGCGAAAGGTCGATGACCAGGCCGTCGTCGCAGCATCCCAGGCCGGCGCCGTTGTGTCCGCCACCGCGGATGGCGGTGAGCAGGCCGTTCGCCACGCCGAACTTCACCGCCGCGATGACGTCGGCGACGTCAACGCACTTGGCGATCAGCAGTGGGTGCTTGTCGATCATGCCGTTGTAGAGCTTGCGGGCTACGTCGTAGCCGGGGTCGGTGCGTTGAATCAGTTCGCCTCGAAACGAAGCCTTCAACTGATCGATCGGTTGCGGCGACAACTTCGTCGCAGATTGTGCTGCCATCAGAACCTCCTCACCTATTTTTGGAAAGCATAGCACTACTCCAGAGGTCGAGTAAGAAAGATTCTGCCGCTTTAATCGCGCAATTTCGCGGGTCTTCGGAGATCCGCCGTGCCGCCATCCGGACCCGGCCAGGCGACCCCGCTCGAGTCAGGAATGGCTGATGCCCCTTGGCGGAGTGTCGAAAAAAGGTGCTTTTATGGCACTATGGTGGCGCTTATTTCATCCCCGAAAAATCTTGTTTTTTGACTTGCACACCAGGGTCCTCGGCAGTATGATGTGGAAGCGAAATCGGTGGTGCGGATTTATTGCCGATCTCGAGTGCGGCGTTTATCCCTCTGGGTGACGCGGCCTTCAGCAGCTGACTCGTAGTTCAGAGTGTGGGGCAAAACGTTCTGCCACCACGCGCTAATGCAAGTAGGAGGAGATTGTATGCGGAAAGTTTCTCTGCTCGCCGTGCTAGCAGTTTTCTGTTTTGCCACCAGTGCTTTCGCTGACCAAATCATTTTCGACCTTTCCCCAACCAACGGTGTGACCAGTCGCGCTGCTGGCAGCGGAGTTGGCCAGGGTGTTATCGTTAACACCACGCAAACCATCAACGACATGGAGTTCTTTCTCGACTCGCCGAACGGTGGCAATTTCAAGTTCATGATCTGGAACGGCACCAACGACAGCCTGCTGTACTTGCAGGAGGAAAGTGTTGCCCCCATTCAGAGCATGACTTGGGTTTCGTCTCCCGAGTTCAACTTCACTTTGCAGGCCGGGAACACCTACTTCTTCGGCGTGATTTCTGACGCCTCCGCGGATTACGGCTACATCTACCCGCCCATCAACTACAGCAACAACGGGCTGACGGCCGTCACCAGCGGTAACTCCAACTACAGCGGATATGGCATCCCGAACTTCGCCGGTTATGGCGCCGCTGAAATCGGGCTGCGGCTCTCTGCGGTGCCGGAGCCGGGCAGCATCGCCCTGTTGGGTACGGGCGTTCTGGGCTTGGCCGGTGTGTTGCGCCGCAAGCTGATGCTGTAGTCTTATTCGGCTGTTCTTCGATTGTGCCGGACCTCACACGGGGTCCGGTTCTTTTTTGCGGGTGACCCGGCCGGCGCCTTCACTCGTGGGGATACTAACGAACCCACTTCGACGGCGCGGTGCGTTTAATCGTAGCTTTCATCGTAGCCAAGAAGCGTACCTTCCTTAGAAGCGCGTCAGGCGCGGCGAAAGAAACGCGTCTGCAACAGCGCAGGTGCATCCCGCGGGTCGACGGCCTGGAGCGGCTGCGATCCGGAAAATTGATATTGACGTCCCGAGACCGGGCCTCGCACCTGAATGGGTGAGCTCTCCGAGTAGCGCAGGCTGATCGTGGAATGCGTTGGAGCGTAGTTTGCCGCCGGAGGCTGCTGCACTCTCGGAGGCGCTGCGAAGAGTGCGCCGGCTGAGTTATTGTGCACCGCCCTGGGCACAGGTGGTGTGTAGGCGGTGGAGGTGGCAGCACTACTTATAGTGCTCGGCGCGGGGTTCGGGTTGGTTCTCGATGTGGGCGTCAGGCTGGCTTTCACTGCCGCGCGGTTCTGTCCACAGCACATGATCCGGGTCTCCTTCTAATGGGTGCGATAAAGGTTGAATGTTCACCGGCTCGCGGCCCAGTCGCTCCAGTAAACAGGCGCCGCCGGAAATCGCCAGCCAACTCATGAGCCACTCCACCGGCCGGCGCGTGACAAAGAGCGCAAGCGGAGCAGCAATCCAAAGGCTGAGGCAGTTGAAGCAATCCATCAACGAGCCAGCCAGACTCTGGCCTAACAACCTGCGAAAGCGAACGATAATGTCCGCCGGGCCGTCCTCGTTCGCCAGCAGGTGAGTAACCCGCCAGGTGGCGAGGACGGCCAGGACGAACCGCATCCAAGAGCCGAGCTCACTCATCTGCGCGTCGCCTGGCTCCCAACGCCGGTGCTGCGCGTTGGCGCGCCAGGCACCTCAATGGCCAGTTCATGACTGCAGATCGTTGCAGATCTTCACCGGCCAGTCTCCATAACCCCAGACCGTGTGCTGCGCATCCTCGCGGATGGTGCGGTCATAAACCCATACTTTGAAGATGTAGACACAGCACTGTCCCCGGGGAATCGTGAGGTTCGGGTCAGGTCCCCATTTGACGGAACTGCGGCAGATGGGATCGAGCGCCCTCAGATCGAAGCTGGCCAGCGTTCCGAAGATTGCGCCCGGGTCGAGGTTGTTGGGATCGCAAGGTGCGCTGGCGCAGTGGTTCAGGGGATCGCCCACCGTTGAAGTGCCGTAGAAACAGGGATGCAGCGGATCGAAATCCGGACCGGGGATGGGAATCTGGACGGTGGGTCCGCCCTGTTTCTCGAGCTGGACATAGTAATAGTCGAAGTTGTTGTTCGGTCGATTGGGTAGCGCGAGCTCGTCGATCAGCGGGTCGAAAGCGATTCCCGAGAGAGGCAGTGCCCACGGATTGCTGCAATCGGGGGGCTTGGCGAACTGACTGATGAAAAGGTCGGCGCACTTGGGGACGGCGTCAATGCGTATGGCCCCGCACGGGTATTTGTTGTCGATCCAAAGGCTCTGCGTGTCGCAGTAAAGGTTGTTGTTGGTGTCGATAACCCGCAGCCGGAAGGTGTACAACCCGTTGAGCTGACAGCTTCCGATGTTGCTCGGCCAACAGGAATCGTGGAGCAGCGCGTTAGCAAGCGGATCGGTGAACGGCGCGCAACTGCTGGCGAGCGAAGGGATGAAACAGTCGGGCCCCCACACGGCCGTGAGGTCGGAAAAGCCCAGGCGCCAGTTCTTGAAACTCTGTTGCGCCGAGGTAACGAAATCGACTTCCCAGAAATTCGTCCAGCCTGGGGTGGTGCAATCCGTTTCCAGCCCCGCCTTGTAATCGAGGAAGTAGGACTTGACGGTAACGTTGTTGCATCCGCCCACGAATGCGCCGCCGTTTACCGAGAGGCACTCTCCGAAGGAGACCTCGGACACACTGGCCACGCGGGTACAGAGCGCCGGGACGTTCTCGACAAACTTGGCAAGCGGATCCGTCGGCCCCGTGTCCATGGTGGAGTAGTCGTCAATGGCCCGTATCAGCACGTCCTGCTTGAAGAGCTGGAAGCTGATCGAGCACGGCTGCTGGGCCTGCGTGTTGGAGAACACGGTCATCCGGATGTAGTAGGTTCCCGGATTCTGGAACGTGGTGTTGAAGTCGGCCAGCAGACCATTGGTGACAGGGATGGTTCCTGGTCCAGGATTGCCCGGCGGTATCGGCGGATAGATGAAGTCGGTCGCGCTGAAATTGATGTTGTCGATCGACCACTCCAGAACATAATGATCGAAGTTGAGGCCGGCGGCGGTCCCGGTCACCGGGACGACAAATGCTTTCAATTGCGGGTCGGCAGTTTCCGCGACGCAACCGGTAGGGCCGGTCAGGTCGCAGGTCAGCGGGCGGAAGCAGTTTCGCAGGCACAGAAAATACTCATACAGGCAGAAGACCACCTGCTGCAGGTTGCGCGCTCGCGCCAGACAGCAGCCGAAGCACAGAGCGCACAGGCACCAGCAGCGACAGAACCAGAAGAAACGCTGCTGACTATGCTCCTTGAACGCGGCCGCTCCCAGCAGGGCTTGCGCCGCCTCAGTGGTCAGCAGCCGCTCAAAGATGATGCAGGCTTCGCGCTCGTCGACAAAGCAGTCGATCTTGCCGGAGAAGATCTCGTCCGGAACGCCTTGTGGATACTCGACGGTTGCGAGCTGATCGGTAAGGTACGGCTTAAATGCTCCAGCGAGGACCTTGACCAGGATGTCGAAGTCGCGGCGCTCCTCCTCGGTCGGCGGCTCGTGCACCGGATTGCCAATGACTTGGCGGACGCATCTCCAGAACTCGTAGAGGTAGTAGGCGTAGCCGCGGAAGGTGCGGGGCCAGCGGCAGACCAGCCAGCCGAAGACCAGGCAGCAGATGATGTGCTGCAAACACCAACGCCACTGCTCAATGGGACCGAGCAGTTCCCGCGCCTGCGGCGGGAGCAGGCGTACGGCGGTGTCCTCGTTGAGAAACTTGCTGAACATGGCATAGGCTTCTTCAAATTCCTGGGCACAGGTGCGGGACGATTCGGCCTGGGTTTGCTTTTGGAGCTCGTCCGTGTTCTTTGCGAGGTTAAGCTGCTGCTCCAGGATAGGTTGATAGACCGCCAGTAAGGCGTTCAGTCCAGCCTGGAAATCCTGGTCGTTGAAATCTGGAATATTGGTGGAAGTGGATGATGGGTTGTCTTTGGCGTTCATTGCGACCTCCATGTCCGTGACAAAGTCGCGGAAGATGTGAGTCCTGGGAGACTCAGGGGTTTGTCAATTTACCTGGATAGACGTGCTGCCCGCGGGGATGGCCTGGGATCGTACCAATGAAAGTGTGGAAATTCTACGCCCGAAGTCCGGATTGTCAATGAAACTTAGGTGGTGGGAAGGGATGGACCGCTGATCTGCCGGGGTAAAGGGAGAGCCGTGCGATACCGACGCCGCGAAAGACCAGGTCAAACCGGAGCTTTTCCAGCGCGGAAGGCCGGCACGCGGCCGGCCTCTACGCAATAACTTTTACAGTTTAGAAACTACTACTACTTCTTGGGGGCGATCGAGTCCTTGGCCGCTTTGGCGACGCGGAACTTCACCACGGTCTTGGCGGGAATCTTGATCGCTTCGCCGGTCTGCGGGTTGCGGCCCATGCGGGCTTTGCGGTTCGACTTCACTAGCCGGCCAAGACCCGGCACTACGAATACGCCGCTCTTCTTGGTCTCTTTGATCGCCACTTCCGCCAGGTGATCGAGGATTGCAGCGATCTGCTTGTTGCTCAACTCGTGATGCTCCGCCATGTGGCGGACCAGCTGAGTTTTTGTCATGCCTGTTGCCATTGGTTACTACCTCCTTGAACTTTTGAGCGATGATTATGCCCAGTTGAACGGTATGGTATACCAACACCGGACGGGCGCAAAGCATTTTCGCCTGATTTTATGCGGGTTTTCCACAGGCAGGGGCATTCTAGGCCGCTTTTTATGCGGTTGTGGAGCAGGTTCCAAGATGAGCAACAGGGAAATCGCGGGTAGCAGAGCTGCGCTACGTGCTGGGCTGTCTTGCAGCCGCCGTCCGGGCTCAGAGCTTCTTTGGTCGAGCAGACACTTCGTCCACTAAATGCGCTTGTCATCACGAGCGAAGCGAGGGATCTGCTGTTGTGCACGCGAGAGCAGGTTCCTCGCGCCAATGACGGACGCTCGGAATGACAAATTCGAAAGCGTAGGGATCCTTTCAGGATGACAACGTAAACGAACGAAGCCGAAGGACCCTACTCTAATGACCGATCTCACTCTGCCACAACGGGGTCTTTCTTTTCGGCGCCGGCGGCCGGAGCAGAGTCCGTCGTCGCCGGCGCGGTTGCTTCAGAAGCAGCATCCTTATCTGAGGACGCGTCCTCGGCCTGATCAGGATCGGCTGACGGACTGCCAGCCGTCGTCGTAGGAGTGTTCGTATCCGCGGGCGTCGGAGTTGTTGCCGGCGTCGGGCTCGGTGTCGGCGCTGTGGTCGTCGTGGTTGTTGTGGTCGCGGCGGCGGGCGATGGGGTCGTCGTGCTTGTTGTTGTAGTTGATGCGGCGGCGGCCGGGGTCGTGGTCGCAGTGGCGGCCGTCGTAGACGTTGCCGACGTGGAACCCGTCGTCGATGACCCGGTCGTTGTCGTTGTCGCGGCGGCGGCAGGCGGCGTTAGCACCGATTCCTCGGAAAGGATGTCGACGCGCACGGCACTCAAGGTTCTGCCCTTAAACTCGGGGAGTCCCTGGATGCGCTTGATTTCCTCCAGCGCATCGTCGCGGGTGGCGAACGGGCCGCGCGCCAGCACATCGGCAGGCAGCGCCTGGTCATGCTTCGGAACCGCGGGCGCGTAGCTGACAAACCATTCCCGCTTGGCGTTAGCGTGCATGGCTTCGGCGCGGCGGATGACGAAAATTGTTGCCAGCGCTGACAGGCAAGAAGCGGTGCCGATCATCAGGCGGAAAGGCACTTCCGGCCGGCTGAGAAAGTGCACGAGGTCTTCTTTGGTAATGCCCTTGAGATTCGCCAGAACATAACCTGTGATGAAGGTAGAGACCGCCTTGGTCAGCATGGAGAATTCACCGGCCTCGTCTTTGCTGGTGGGCGAGATGACGATTCCCAGCACCCAGCCGAGCGTCAGCCCGAAGGTAGCCGCGGCTATGCTGTAGGCGAAGTCCCCGGTATCAGAGGCAAATTGCGCCGAGATGGTGATCACAAGGAGGTACAAGCCGAGAAACAGCACCACCGCCGCAATCGCCGGAGGCGTGCTGGACTGGAAGAAAGCTTTGGCGAATGCGGTCCTGGAGCCGAGATAATAGGCCACGCCAATCAGGATGAAATAGAGCCCGATCACGCCCATGGCCGGGCCCAGCAGACGGAACACGAATGTCAAATCGGGCATGGCAGCCCTCCGGTGACGGTGTTGCCAGATTTAAACCATTGTTGCTGCGAAACAAAATACACCTAATGCGCGGCGATGCAATGACTATTTCGCAACCAGCGTATTCTCTGGGTTCGCTGTGACCTCCGTGGTAAATCAGTCTGCCGAGACGGAATCGGCTGCGGGTTGCGCCTTCAAGTCGCGCAGCAGGCGTTCGAATGCCTGCTGATAGGAATCGTGGTCTTTCCAGTTGGTGAAATCGCCGATGTGGCGCGTGCGGCGAAGGTCGGCAGCCCATGCTTTGCTTGCGTTCATCACGGCATCATCCAGCCGGACAGGAAACAGCACAAGTTTGCCGCTTCGGTCTTCACGCTCGCGCGCGGCCTGTACTTCTCGCTCGACCCAGGCGCTGTTGACGGAGGCATCCGAAAGAATCAGTAGCAGTTTGTCGTGCAGTCGAATGGAGTCCTCGATTACATCCTGAAACTTGTCGCCGATCCTTAAGTCCTCCGGCGCGTACCAGCAGCGTACGTTCTTGTTCTGAAGGTCGCTGTAGATGCGCTCGGCAAACTGCTTGTCTTTTGTCGAATGGCTGACGAAGCAAGAGTAGAACTGAATAGCCTGGTTCAGCAGCGAAGGGAGATACTCGATGTACTGATCGGGCAGGCCACACCCGCGGAGAAACGCGAGCGGAAGAGGCCAGGAACGCTGCAGGGTGAAGTAATCGAGGTAGCTCGGGAACACGTGCTCGCACGAATCCAAGCCGATGGCGCCTGTTAGGTACGTCCCGCCGAAGGAGGTGTCTCCGAACGTTGCTCTGCTGAGGTTCGCCTCGTCGAGGCCCGAGCTGCGGAGGTCCGCCCCGATCAGATTGGCGTAGCACAGTTTCGCCCGGTTAAGGTTAACCTTGCGGAGGTCCGCCCACATGAGACTCGCCCTTCTGAGGTTAACCTTGCGGAGGTCCGCCGCGCCGAGGTTCGCCTCGCTGAGGTCCGCCTTGGGGAGGTCCGCCTCGCTGAGTTTAGCCCTGAGGAGGTTCGCCCTGCGGAGGTTCGCCTCGCCGAGGCTCGCCCCGCTGAGGTTCGCGTCGGTGAGATTCGCCCTGGTGAGATCCGCTTTGTAGAGGCCCGCCTGGTGGAGGTCCGCCAACTGAAGGTCCGCCCCGCTGAGGTCGGGTACCAGCGAAGGGTTCTTCTTTCTCCACCGGTTCCAAGCCTCGACGCCTTTCTTGAGCTTCGCGAGATGTTCCGGGTTCGCCATTCCAATAAGGGTAAGCTCTGCGTCAAGCGTAACGGATTTGCGTCAAAAGGGCGGAGGCGCTGGAAGCCCGAAGGGCGTCACAATCGTAGCCCGGCTCGTCAGAGCCGGGTAAGGTAGGTAAAGAATTCCGAGTCCCTTCAGGGACGGCACAAAAACCGGTCCCTCGGCGACTAAAGGAGGCTTTGGGAATCGCGAAGTGCCATGTGCCGTCCCGCTCCGCGGGACTCGAACACATTGTTAACATGCGTGTCCCCCGGCACTCACGTGCCGGGCTACGATTGTGACGCCCTGCGGGCTTCGCGAGAAAAAAATCGCCCAGCTAGTTGCTAGTTGCTAATTGCTATCCCAGCGCGACGACTGTCGATCTCCACCAGCACATCGCGGGGCAGGCTGTCCGCCTCAGCGGGGGATGGGTACAGCATCAGCAAAGCCGGCGATCTTGCCATCACGCGAGGCGACGGCGAAGCGCTTCATTTCGCCGGGTGCCGCGGTGGTCTTGATATTGATGGGATCATCCGGGCCTTGACCCTTACAGAACCCAGGCTGCCCGGAGCATACCAGCACTCCGCGGTCATCGAAGCTCACGCCTTCTATCACCGCCTTGGGCTCGTGACCGGACTGCCATCTCCAAAGCGTGTACGGCACGCCGGACGGAAAGCCTTTGCCGATGAGGTTGTACCAGAGGATAGTCCCCTGCGCTGAATTCTGTCGCGGTCCTTCATGCAAAACTAGCGTGACGCCGACCGTACTTTCTCCCCAGTTCTTTGCATTGATCTGGGCGTGAGCAGCCAAAGACTCGAGCACAACCGCCGCGAAGAGGAGAACGAAAGTTATACGGGGGAGCATTCTCGTAAATGTAGCAGAGCCATGCCATGGTGAGCAGATCGCTGAAAGATACTACCCCAGCGCGATGACGTCGATTTCGACCAGCACGTCGCGGGGCAGGCCGGCGGCGGCGACGGTCGAGCGCGCGGGCGCGGCGTCGGGGAAGTGGCGGGCATAGACCTCGTTCATGGCGGCGAAGTCGGACATGCTCTTCAGGAAGACCGAAGTCTTCACCACCTGGGCGAGCGAGCTGCCGGCCGCGCTGAGGATGGCGGCCAGGTTTTGCAGCACGCGCTCGGTCTGGGCGGCGACATCGCCCTCTATGATCTGCTGGGTGGCCGGGTCAAAGGCGATCTGGCCGGAGACGAAGATGAAGCCGTTGGCTTTAATGGCTTGCGAGTAGGGGCCGATAGCTTTAGGAGCATCATTGGTAGCAACAACTCGGCGCATGTTGGGAGTGCCTCCTGAGTAAGCTTGATTGTCGCATAGAGGGGATCGCGTTCCCGAAACAGGAAAAGAGTAGATGTGTCGCTACTGACCAGTAGTCTAACTATGTAGTTTTTGCCTGTCAACTAGGAGAAATGCAACAATTCTCTGTAAACTATTGTAGATAATGGAAATATAAATTTCGCAAAAACTAAAGATTTTCCTCTCGCTGTGCTATATTGAAATTAGAGTTGCGATTCGGGAAAACGGCTAGTAGCCCTTCCCTTTATTAGAGCCCAGCGAGAGCTGGGTTTTGCCGTTTTTGGCGTGTTCATAACCCGGCCTTGCGCCGGGTTTTTGTCTGCAAACGAGGAGCAATCGATGTCGAAGCTTACGGAAGGCAGCGGAACAGAGGTCAGCGGTAAGGACAAGGCGGGCAAGCCGACCGTGAAACGGCAGACGAAATCGAGATCGGCCCCGAAAGCCAGTAACAAGACCGGACAGGCAGAGGTGGTGGCGATCAAGTCGAAGGCGGAGTACCCGCGCTATGCCTCGCTGGAGGCACGACAGAAGGCGGTGGAGCGCTCTAAACGAAGTATTTATGCGCACCTGAACAAAGTGACGAACGCCCACATCGATCTGGCGGTCAAGGGCAACTGTCAATCCGCTAAGTTCCTGTGCGAGTTCGCCGGGATCGACGACCTCGCGCCGACGCCGGCGCTCGGAAAGTCACAGCCAAACACCTCCAATTTGTCAGCCGAGGTGGACGACGATCCGACGAAGGCGGTGCTCTCGTTTTACAAGAAGCTCGGCATGACGCCTCCGCGGCTGAAGCCGCCAAAGGCAGCGGAGACGGCGGAAGAAGCGCAGACCATCGTTTCGTGAGGGTCCAGGAATTGCGGGCCGCTTCGCAGCCAGAGAAGCTCTTCTGTGACGCGGACCTGGGCCCGCGCCCACGGCTAAACCGCAGCCGCCGCTAAAGCGGCTGGATCGGTCGGAGGGCGACGGTTTTCACAAACTCCAAGGTGCTCAGGTCGCGATACTCCAGTCCGCAGGACGGTATAGTCTGGCCCAGCACGCAGCCGCAGGCGGAGTGCTGGATAGGCAGCGTTAGAAATTTTGGAGTCCCTTCAGAGACGGCATAAGAGCAGATCCCTCGGCGGCTGAAGCCGCAATGGGATGACAAATCTCAACAGGGGCGCGTGTTGGCACGGCTGAAGCCGTGCCCTTTTACAAAGCGATAGCCCGGTGGAAGCCTCTGACGACTGACAACTGATCCCTGACAACTGATACCTGACAATGGCTCCTTTGACCCTGTTTCACGTCGAAACTGGACCGGCACAACGTCCATCTTCATGTGTGCGCAAACCCCACACGGTAAAATCGAAGGTTAAGGCCGAATCCGGCCGAGGAGCGATTCGCCGCATGGACATGACCTGGGTGACCGACCGCATTGCGGTCGGGGGCGGCATCTGGAACGAAGAGAAGATGATCGAAGTGGTTCGCGCCGGGGTCACCCACATCGTCGACATGCAGATCGAGTTTGACGATACCAAGCTGGCCGCGCCCTATGGCGTGAAGGTGCTGTGGAACCCGACCGACGACGACTTCCGGCCGAAGACTCCGGCGCTGTTGCAGCGTGGCGTCGACTTCACGCTGCAGGCGTTGGAGGATCCGGAGGCGAAGGTCTTTATTCACTGCGCCGCGGGCGTGCATCGCGCGCCGATGATGACACTGGCGGTGCTACGGGCCATGGGATGGCCGCTCGAGGACGCCATCGAGAGTATCGAAGTTCAGCGCCCCGTAGCCGACTTCGCTCAAGTGTACGTCGAGAGCGTGGAAGAGTTTATGAAGAGTTATGAGGCAGCGGAAAGATAGCAATTAGTAATTAGCAACTAGCGCTTAGCATTTAGCACTTAGCATTTAGCGCTTAACAAGCAGCTTAACAGCTTTAGCCAAATGCGAACTGCTAATTGCTAACGGCTAACACGAGGCAGACGATATGCATACCATCAGCCGCCCAGCCGGGCGGTTTTTTTCTGTCCTGATTGTGTGGCTCGCGTGTGTAGCGCCGCGAGCCGTGGCGGCGGGCGGAGCTGGATTTAGGCCTCCAAAGGCTCCGTCCGCCTGGGGGAAGAACCAGTTGTCAGTTGCCAGTGGTCGGTTGTCAGTTGCAAATCACGTGCTGCGCTACGCCTTGCCCAGAACGCACGCCTACTTTGGCGCCATTACGCTGACCACCATCACCGACACGGTGTACTACGCCAACGGATCGAAGGCGCAGGGGAAACTGCTGATCTCCTGGCCGGCATTCACAACGGCGACGCAGGGCGTGGTGGCGGCGGGTTCGCTGAGCGTGACCCTGGGTCCGAACGGATATTTTAACGCCAGCCTTGCGCCGACCACGGGCAGCACTCCGCCAGGGGTGTACTACACTGTGGTATATCAGCTGGGCGATGGGACGAACAAGCAAGAGTACTGGGGGGTTCCGGCGACCGACAACACGACGATCTCCGCCGTGCGGGCGAAGCTGGTTCCCACAACTACCGCGGCGCAATTCCTGACGCGCGACCTGGCGGACTCAGTTTATGTTCATGTTAACGATAGCCAGACGATTGGCGGGGTCAAGACGTTCACCACGTCACCGGTGGCGCCCGACCCGCAGAAGCCGACCGATGTAGCCAATAAGGAATACGTGGATGCGAATGCCGGCACGGCGAACCTGGATTCTCCCCCTCCGATCGGCAGGGTCAAGCCGAATACCATCATCGGCTCGTCGATTGCGGGCTCGGCGGGTTCGGCCGGCGATGCGAATTACAACTCCCTCAAGATATGGGTACAAAGTGACGGCGAGGCCGACCTGGATTTCCTGAAGAAGGACGGCTCGTTCGACATGAACAACGGACGCAGCATGTCGTTCCTGCCGTGGATGACCATGCCGAACTATCCCACCGGGGTGTGGATGATTCGGCATCCGGTGCAACTGTTTGAGCAGGTGGGCGGCCCGGTGGTTCTAGGGCGAGCGGCCCACTACCAACTTGCCGATCCCGGCGCGAATACCTGCACGGTAACGCATTCCGGTTGCGGTGATGGCTCGGGCATCGACTACCGGCTGCGCTTCACCGACGCCAACAGTGGCTATTCAAAGGCGTCACCGGCCTGCAATGACCCCAAGGGCTATACCTACGCCCAGCTCGCGGCCGGGGGCGGGACGTGCAAGAACACGGTGACCTACCACCAGCCTTACGTTGGCGGATTCTATTCCAACATGCTGCCTTCGCGGGGCGATGATCCCGTGGGCAGTGTGGTGCTTGACCCCAATGCAGCGGCAGGGGGAGTGCTCTCGACCGTGACGGCGTGCGCCACTAACACCTCGTGTACATGGGTGGACGATGGTTCGTGGGGCAACACTTCGCTGACCGCGCTGGTGGGCGCGTTTGTTAACGATCCCGAACGCAATACCACGGCGAGCCAGGTGCTGGAAGGTCGCCAATGGCTGCTAGGTGGAGAGAACGTGTCTGGCGGCATGCAGTTTGAAGGAAGGATCGCGGGCAACGCCCTGAGTGACCCTGCGGCTCCATCCGTTCACGTCAACAGCAGCGGCACCACCAGCTACACCTATCGAATTGTCCTGCACGACTACGGGCTGGGCACGACGAACGTTTCGCCGCCGACCACGATTACGAACGGCGCAGCCACGCCGAACAACTCAATCTCGGTGCTCTGCTACCCGCAGTACTCTTCGTGGGACCTGCTGAAAAGCGACACCTCGCACGCGCTGGCCACCGATTTGCCATGTGAAGGCGCGTTCGATGGAGCGACGCGGCAACCCTACGTCTTCACCGATACCGGGCAGAGCACCACCGCCTACAGCGCTCCTTTGCGCAATACTACCGGAGACATAGTCCTCCACGGAAAGCTGGAAGCCGGCGGCGATGGCAGCACCAGCATCTTCTATGGGCCGCTATGGGGACCGGAAGTGCTGGCGATCAGCGCTCCGTTTAGCGGCGGCTATGTGCACATGTCGCCCGGCGATGCCAGCCATGCCGGCTGCCTGAAGTGGGTGCTGCCGGGCGGAACGCAGACTTGGCAGTTGGGATGCGACACCAACAGTGACCTCACCCTGACGCCGGGCAACGGCGGCAAGCTCAACATCTCATCTTCCGTCACCGTCGCAGGTGATCTGACAGCGAGGGACATCCCGGGGCACGAATACTTTGTCAGCCAGTTCGGCAGCATTCAGGCGGCGATCAATGCGGCCTATGGATCCGGGACGGTCGCGGGCGCGGTCATAGATGATCGCACCGCTGCTTATAGCGGGTCAGGATTCTATATCCCCGACTCCGTGAAGGTGCAACTGGCGCCGGTGCCGTATACCTTTACCTCGACCGTGACGCACAACAACGGCAATAACAATGTCACGGCAGCCATCGTTGTCGAGCAAGGCGCTCACCTGGCCGGCGGAGGTACTTCCTCGAATCACGGAACCACCATCACCGTGGGCAGCGGCTTCGCCAACGACATTATTGCGACCAGCAGCGTGGGCACGGGAACGGGCGCGGGCGTGCAATGGTGGCATTGGGGATCGATTGAGAACCTGAATGTCGATGGCACAAATCAAACCGCGGGCGAGTGCGTCCATGTCGAGAATATGGGAGAAACCTCGAAGGTGCGCGACCTGCTGGTGAAGAACTGCTACAGCAACAACATTGAGTTCGTCGGCGCAGCTGCCACACAGTCAGACATCGCCAACCTGAGCACCAGCCGTTCGCGCAATGGCAGCGGCATACGCTTCACCAATCTCTCCGGCGTCGGCAAGATCAACGGCCTGAGCGGCGACTGCAATGCCGGCTCGCTTGTCTCGGTGCAGGAGAATGCAGCGGGGACGCTGGTGATTACCGGTCTGAAATCCGAGGCGGAATCGAGCATCTGCTCCAACGGCACGGCGCACGATCCGGTGATTCTGCTGGATACCCTGGCAGCGTTGAATACTCACGTGCACGTCATCGGGGGCTACGCTTTTGGCACCGCGCAAAACGCGCTGGTGAAGGTGATTGGCGCGGGTGGCGGCATCTTCGAGATGGAAGGTTTCTACGTCACCGGGTATACCAACCTGATGAACGATACGATTCGCAGCGTGGTGATTCCCGCAACCGGTGCCAACTCCAAGCAGCCGTTCTATTACGAACCTAACGGTATCGTCTTTGGGAACCAGGCGTTCACGCTGAGTCCTGGCACAGGCGTGATGGGCGGGTCGACCTCGCTGACCCCGATCTTCTATGCAACCACAGGCAATGCCACGATGGTTGCCTCGCTCGGCAACGGTGACGGACAAAGCATCATGACCGGCGGGGTCGAGTTGGCAGGGCAGAACCGCATCAATTACGGCGCAACGCCGGAGGTAATGTCCCGCGCCGGGTACCGCTTCACCGGCAGCGGCTACGATACCACAAAGTGGGACTTTGTTCCCGCGTGGAATGCAGGCGACACCACCGAAAAGAACCTGGGCAACTCGCTCACTGTGTGCCAGAAGGGTGGCTCGGTAAGTTGCCGCTGGAATCACATCTATGGCGTCAACGTCGATGCCCTGGTGTTCACCCTGGGGACGTACACTGTTGCCACACTGCCTATGTCTTACGGTGTCGGATCGCTGGCATGGGTGAGCGACGGAGCGAGCTCGACCGATTGCACAACTGGACACGGTTCGACCCGCGTGCTTTGCTACTACACTGGCAGCGCATGGACGGCGCTGACCACGGGCGGAAGTGGAGGCGCGGTTTGGGGTTCGATTACCGGAACGCTGTCCAATCAGACCGATCTTCAAAACGCACTGAATAGCAAGGCGGCATCGAACGCTTCAACGACAGTGAACGGTGTGCCTTGCGCTCTCGGCTCGTCATGTGCGCCGGGGGTTCATCTCGTCACCGGAACGATGGTCGGCCCGCAGGGCGGCATTGTGGGCAATGGCAGTGACCAAAACGTGTTCAACGTCACCATCCCGGCTGGGACTGTGTCGGTTGGTACGGGATTTACATGTTCTGCCCGCTTCGTTAAGACGACAACCAGCAATAGCATCACGTTCAAGTGGACCCTTGGCTCAACCCTGTTGGCGACACAAAGCGTCACGTCAGCCAGCAGCAATTGGGTAGGAGACATTGAGGTCTTCACGCCAAGCTCGCTGTCGAGTCAGGTGGCAAATGTAAGCCCGCTGATCGCCGGAACGACGATTCAGGCTGGCCCACAGGTGGGTCTGACAGCGTCGGAGAATCTGGCCAACGCGGCCACGCTGAAATTGACCTTCAATGCGTCAAGTTCGGAGACGATCACGCCAAAGACGTTTTATTGCACGACGATTCAATGAGCAACGAGCAGCTAGCGACGAGCAACTAGCAACTAGCGACTAGCACTTAGCTCGGCTGGGGGCTGGCATCTGGTAGCTGGGAGCTGGTCGCTGAACTGAAGATGGTCAGTCATAAACGAAGAGCGAAAGGCGAAGAGCGAATAGCGATTACGACAAGAACAGGGTGAGGAAGCGCAGCTGAATGCCGACCCTCGTATACCACAGCGTGGTATGACTGGCAGACGGCCGCGCTCAACAGGCTGGCGGTTCACCAATCGCCGGCCTTTTATTTTCCAGGGGTGAGAGGCATGTGTGAAACCAGAGCTGTGTACTTTACGGAAGAAGATAGGAAGGCACTCGAACAAACACTTGGCGAACACGAAGAATCGCTGGCCAGAGTCAAGGAGCTAGGCTCGGATCCCAGCGAAGGATTCATTTGGTTGGTAGATTGCGGCCTCACGCTAGACCGTGAGGTGGAAGAAAAGGACAGGGTCGTAACGCTCGGCAAAGAGCAAGGGGAGGTGGAGACGCTTCGCGAGCTCATGATGGCCAGGCAGCTCAAGGTCCGCGACAAGCGCGGCAAGCTGCGGCCACTGTTTCTGAACCGGGCGCAAAAGGATTACGCGCGGCGTTGCAGCAAGCGCAACATCGTTTTGAAGGCACGCCAGTTGGGCGTTACGACCTACGTGGCGGCGCGATTTTTCAACCACACCATTACGCATCCGGGAACGCTGAGCGTGCAAGTGGCGCACGATCAGCAATCGGCAGAGGAGATTTTTCGCATCGTGCACCGGTTCGTGGAGAACCTGCCCGCACCGCTGCGCAAGGGCGCGCTGCGAACTTCGCGCGCCAATGTTCGGCAGATTGTTTTTCCATGCCTGGATTCTGAATATCGCGTGGAGACAGCTGCCGACCCGAATGCCGGCCGCGGGCTTACCATCCAGAACCTGCACTGCTCGGAGGTGGCCCGCTGGCCCCGGGATGCGGCGGCGACGCTGGCGTCGCTGCGCGCGGCGGTGCCGCCGGACGGCGAGATCGTGCTGGAGTCGACGCCCAACGGGGCTTGCGGCTGTTTCTATGGCGAATGGGTGCGCGCGCACCAGACGGGATACACGCGGCACTTCTTCCCGTGGTTTTGGGAGCCGACGTACCGCCGCGAGGTGAAGATTGCAGACTTCAGCGACGTGGAAGGCGAGCTGATGCGCAAGCACGGACTCGACGCCGGGCAGATCGCTTTCCGCCGGGAGATGCGGGCGAATTTTGGGTCGCGTATGGCGGAGGAGTATGCGGAAGACGCCGAGAGCTGCTTCATGGCGTCGGGGGATTGCGTCTTCGATGTCGAGGTGATCGACCGGCGGATGCGCGAGTCCCGCACTGTGGTTGAACAGAAAGATAACGCAAAACTGCTGGTCTTCTTCCCGCCGATCAACGGCGACAACGGCGCCAATCCGAAGGAGTACATCATCGGCGTCGATCCGGCGGGCGGCGGCAGCGACGGTGACTTCGCGTGCGCGCAGGTGATCGAGCGGGCCAGCGGCATGCAATGCGCCGAGTTGCAGGGGCACTTCCCGCCGGCGGAGTTGGCGGCGCGGGTAGCTCTCATCGGGCGCGACTACAACAATGCGTTAATTGCTGTGGAGCGCAACAATCACGGGCATGGGGTGCTGGCGTCGCTGACACTGCATGAGGGCTATCAGAACGTGTACTACCAGGGAAATCAGGCAGGCTGGTTGACCTCGCCTGCTTCACGGCCGCGCATGCTGGAAAACTTTGCGGCCACGCTCACCAATGCGCCATTCCTGTTCAGCAGCACACGGCTGCTGGAAGAGTGCCGCACATTTGTGCGGCATCCCGATGGCAGCGCGTCGGCGGCGAACGGCACGCATGACGACCTGGTGATGGCCATGGCGGTGGCGCAGGCGGTGCGAGCGGAGGTGGCGCCGACTGCGGCGCGCAAACCGTCGAGCGTAAGCGTGGGTTCGCTGGGATGATTCGAGCTTGCAAAAGGTGGGGCATGCGTTGAGGCGTGCATTTCACCGCTGGACAACGAATCGGCTTCAGCCGCTGGGACTCTCCGCAGAGCAATGGCTTAGCGGCTGAAGCTGGTCCAGATGGGCCTTCCGGTACGACTAAGGTCGTGTCCTGACAAGGCGGCAGTTTTGGCGACAAAATCGACGTCGCACCCCCCAATTCCAGCCCAGCGCGGAAGCGCTGGGTAGGAGACGCGTACGAGCTCCCAAGTCCCTTTGAGGGACCACACCCTGATCGTATGCCGCCCCTGAAGGGGCTCGTTGGTCATTGGAGTGGCTGTACCCAGCGCTTCCGCGCTGAGCCGGAATTGTGCGGGCCGAAATCGAGTGCCTTCAGTTGCGGCACAAACAACAGGTCCCTCGCGGACTAAAGTCCGCTCGGGATGACAAACGCATAGGAAGGCGCGGCTGAAGCCGCGCCCCTTCCAACAATCTCCTAAAGCAGATGCTGGGGAGGTTGCGACTTGAATCACAACGCCCTGTGACGCCTGCCGACGAAGCGGGATTGCGAAATGATTAGCATCAAATTTTCGAAATCCGGCAACGGCGGCAGTGTCGTAGGGCGTAGCGGTGACGTTGGGTGCACCGGCGACGCGGAGGTGATGGCCGTGATGTACGGCCGCGATGGCCGTTGCGGGCGGATTCTGAATGAAGCGAGAGCGGGTCCCAGCAGGGGACTGTATCGCCGGTAGGCAATCCGCCCCGTCGCCTGAAAACAGCGCAAGGAGCGCGAAAACGATTGGCGGTGCAGGCCGTACAACACGTTCGCCGGATGCGGGGCGGGGCGCAAAGCCACCTCATGCGCTGCGACGACGGCCATTATTACGTAGTGAAGTTTCAGAACAATCCGCAGCACACGCGGGTCCTCGCCAACGACTGGCTGGGCACGCGGCTGGGACGGCTGATTGGTTTGCCGATGCCGGAGACGGCGGTGGTGGATGTCGATCCCTGGCTCGTGGAGCATACGCCAGAGCTGCGCATTGAGCTGTGCGGGCACAGAATGCTGTTTACGCCTGGGCTGTCGTTCGGCTCGCAATATGTGATCTCGCCCATGGAAGGGCAGGTGTTCGATTATTTGCCGGAGACGATGATTGCGAATGTTCGCAACCTTCGCGATTTTGCCGGCGCGCTGGCGCTGGACAAATGGACGTGCAACGCCAACGGGCGGCAGGCGGCCTTTTGGCGAAAGGCGCGCGAACGAAAGTTTCGGGCGTCCTTCATTGACCAGGGCTATTGTTTCAACGCGGGCGAATGGAATTTTCCTGATGCGCCGCTGCGAGGAGTCTTCGGGCGGAACGATGTATACGCGTGTATCACAGGGTGGGAGAGCTTCGAGCCGTGGTTGGGCAGGATCGAGAGCTTTCCTGAGAGCTCGTTGTGGCCGCTGGCAGAGGAGATCCCGCCGGAGTGGTATGACTCCGATGTAGACGCGCTGCAGCGCCTGTTCACCAAGCTCCTGGAGCGGCGGTCGCGGGTACGCGAGCTGATTTCGTCGTTCAGGAACTCAAGCCGGAATCCGTTCCCGAATTGGAAGGAAGTTGTGAATTGATTTCTCACCACAGAGGCACAGAGACACGGAGAGTAGAAGAATTGACCACGGAGGACACGGAGGGCACGGAGGGCACGGAGGAAAACTGAGATCTTCGAGCTCTGACACCTGAGACCTGATAACCGGCGGCTGGGAGCTCATGGCTAGCAAGAAACAATGCGAGTTCTACCTCTTACGCTACGTGCCTGACGTGGTGAAGGGGGAGTTCGTCAATATCGGCGTGGTGTTGCTGGAGGCCGGAGAGGGTGAGTCGGCGTTTACCGACGTGCTCCTGACGCGCGACTGGCGGCGGGTGCGATGCCTGGATCCCGACGTGGACATTGAACTGTTGCAGGCGCTGGAGCAGGATTTGCGCGCTAAGCTGCAATCACGAGTGCCAGAGGTCATTAACTACAACGCTCCCATGCCGCGGCGTGAATGGCTGCTGGATCAGATCGATACGAGCTGGTCGGGCACACTGCAAATGACTCCGCTGATGGGAGTGGTCACGGAGTCACCGGAAGCGGAGATTGGATTGTTGGCCAAGGCCTACCTGGAGTCGCAGGCGCGAGGCAAGGCGGAGCGGGTAGCGCGCGGGCGACAGGCAATCTACAACAAGATGCGAGAGGCTTTCGAAGGAGTGGAGGTGTGGGCGCTAATGTTGAAGGACATTGCGGCGGCCGAGTTCACGCGCCCGGGCGACCCCTTCAAGGTGGATTGCGGGTATCAGCCCAATGGCGTGCTGCATATGTTTCACGCGTTGTCGTTAGCTCCCGAGCAGGGCGTGTCGGCGCAGGTGAATGCCGCGAAGGCGCTGGCCTTTAGCTATGCAGAGATGAAAGAGGGGCTGATTCAGAAGCGGCACGTGGAGAGTACTCTGACGGCGATTGTAGAGGACGGGCTGGATGAAATGGATGCTGCGACCGGGTTTGCGCTAACGATGCTGGCGGAGAGCGATGTTCAGGTTGCGCGGGTGGCGGAGATGCCGGCGATTGCGGGGCAGGTGAGAGCGGAGATGAAGTTGTAAGCTCTTCTCGTTGCGGCTACTCGGCACGCGTGAACAGGCGTGCCTTTCAAAGACATCGGCGCTCCTTCGGGAGCGCTTTTCTATTTCAGGAAAACATATGAACATGCGAGAAGGTTTTGGCGGCGCGCTGCGCCGTCTGGGAGACGTGCGTCTAGACAGTCCCACATTGTGGCAATCAACCAAAGGGGGGCTAAAGCTCCTGAACCCCTGGGCCGGGCGCGCCGCCGGCCTGAAGGCCGGCTCTACCAATTCAACCGAATCCGCGCGACGGACGGTGCCCTTGCCTTCCATCTTGACTCCGGGGGCGCCCACGCTTCTGCGTGCCGGAGTCATGCCCAAACCGTCGCCGGTGAACCTGCGAAAGTTTGCCGAGACGCCGATTGCGCGTAAGGCGATTAACACCATCAAGGACCGCATCGCCGGCATGCACTGGCGCATTCAGCCGCGACATGGGCGCTCATTGGACGAGCTGCCGGGAGCGGTTGAGCGCCTCGCCATCCTGGTGGAGAACTTCGAGCAGCCCAACCCGGAAGATTCGTTCCGCTCGCTGATCGAGCAGGTGCTGGAAGACGTGTTGGTGGGCGGCTTCGGAGCGATTGAGCTCGATCTGACGGGGGATGCACAGCGGCCTCTGACATTGTGGCCGGTCGATGGCGCGAGTATTCGCATCCGCACTGACTGGGACGGCAACCCGGCTTCCCCGCGTTACGTGCAGTCTACGGGAAAGTTTCTTACTGACGCGGAGATCACACTGGCTGACGAAGAGCTGTCGTATATCCGGCTGAATCCCCGCACGCATACGCCCTTCGGACTGGGCAAGCTGGAGGTCGCGTTCGAGACCATCCACGAGTTCCTCGGCGCGCACCGTTACGCCGCACGCATGGCGAGCAACACGGTAGTGCAGTACGCGCTGTGGGTGCAGAACCTGAGTCCGCAACATCATGAGCGGCTGATTCGTTGGTGGCAGGATGAAATCGAAGGCACAGGCAAGGTGCCGATCCTTTCCGTCGATACAAAGCCCGAGGTGCTGCGGTTTGCCGGGGGCACGGATGCCGACCTGCGGCTGCAGTGGCAGGAGTTCTTGATTCGCATCATCGCGGACGCGTTCGATCTGCCGCCCATGCTGCTGGGTCTGGAGCGAGACGTCAATCGCAACACAGCTACCACACAGTATGACGACGCGTTTCGTACCGCCGTCGTGCCGGTGGCACGGCTGCTGGCCGAGCACCTGACGCGCGACATAATCGCCAAGCGGCTGGGCTGGAGCGACCTGGAGTTCGTGTTTACTGACGTCGATGCCCCGAATGAATTGGAGCAGGCGCAGATTCAGCAGACGCTGATCGGCTGCGGCGTGTTGACCGTGAACGAAGTGCGACGCATGCGCGGGCTGGCGCCGTTGCCGGAGAAGAATGGCGGGGTAAGCGACGCGCCGGAGTTGCAGTGAGAAAAGCAGCGATTGGCAGTTAGCAGTTAGCAATTGGCAATTAGCTTAGAGCTAAGAGCCGAGAGCGAAAAGCGAAAAGCGAAAAGCGAAAAGCGAAAAGCGAACTGCAGGTCCCTCGACTCGGTCGCTAAAAGCTGCGACCCCGCTCGGGATGACAAATCGAGACAAATAGGAGCTGGGAATGAAATTGCAATTGGAAGCCATGGCGCTGGCCATGCCGGAGGTGGTAGAGCATCCCAACCGGCTGCCGTTTCGCGGGGTGTTGACGCTGGTGGGAACGCCATCGCAGCAGCCGCCGTCGGGGGCGCAAGGGCATCGGGTGACATTGAGCTACAAGGCGACCGAAGCCGCGCTGCCGTCGTTGCTGGGTATGGGGCTGGACTACTCGCCTGCGATGGACGCACACGATGTGCGGCGGAAGATCGGCATCATCACCGAGGCGGAGATTGAGCCGCTGGCAGCCGGCAATCGGGCAGGGCAGCTAGCGATCGGCGGGTTCCTGTATGCACAGGACTTTCCCGATGTGACGCGTGAGATTCGAGCTGGCCATAGCGTGATGGGCATGTCATATGAGATCACGAACGCCTGGGTGCCGGACACGTCGGCGGCAATCTGGACGGTGACCAAGTTCACGTTCACGGGAGCGGCCGTGCTTCGGCGCGACAAGGCCGCGTATCCGGAGACATGGCTACGGATCGAGGATGCGGCTCGGCGGCCGGCAAGTGACCGTGTCGCGGCGAGTACAAGCTAATAGCAAGGAAGTGAAATCAATCCGACATTGTAGGAGAAGAGAAGATGGATCCAGAAACGAATGACGCAACGCCTCCTGAGACGGCAACGGAGCAGGAGCAAACCACAACCGACCGCCTGGCGCAAGCGACACAGTCGCTCGCCGACGCATTGGTCAACATCAACGCGCAGTTTGAGTCGCTGCACGCCAAGGTCGATCGCATTGTCGCGGCGATCGATGGCGGCAACCTGCAAGCGCAGGCGAGCAGCAAGATGGCTGAGTTAGAGAAGGCCAATCACGGTTTGCAGGCCCAGGCAGCGCGGGCGCGACGCAAAACGCTGTCGCCGCTGGTGACCACACTGCTGGCGAAACAAGGCGTCGAAGGCGAGGCGCTGATCGAAACGCCGGTGGTGGAGAAGGCACTGGCAGGGCTGAGCATCGAGCAGCGCATTGCCGTCAAGGCGGAGCTGGCGAGGGCCGGCATACTGGTGTGACGATTTTCCTTCCAGTTCGCTGGCGGTGATAGGGGGCCTTCGACTCGTCGCTGCGCTCCTCGCTCAGGATGACAGAAGAAAAGGTCCGTCGCTGCGCTCAGCATGACAATGGGGAGTTGTAGCGATCACAAATCTCGCTCAGGATGACAAGTTAAACAGTTTCGTAAGTCACAAATCAACGTCAAGCGATGGCGGCTTTCGGGCCGCCATTTCCTTTCGAAAGGACAACATGAGAGCACAATTCGTCAATTTGCAATCGGCAGCCGATTATATGGGGCCGGGCGCGGTCGAGATCGACCGCTACCAGACCGAAATCACAGACATCTGTATGCGGCGCGGCATTTTTGGTCAGCGCATCAAGCAGGTGCCGGCGACGGGGCATCCGTCCCGCTTCTTTGAAGAGACGGCGATCCCGGCGCCCAGCGCGGCGCAAGGCTTTGTCGATCCACGTAACATTCAACCTACGCTGGTAACTCCGACGCGGTCAGAGCGCAGTGTACCCCTGAAGTGCCTGGTGTCGCAGATCAACTACAACCTGTTTGATATCGAGGTAGGTTCGCAGCAGAGCCAGTTCGCCTACATACAGGCGAAGGACCTGGCCGACTCGGTCGAAGGTCTGATGCGCACGCACGATGTCAACTTGTGGCAGGGGAACGATACCTCGCTAACCAATCCCACGACGCCTCAGTACTACGGCGTCATGGGGCAGATCAACGACGGCGGTAACGTGGTCACGATCAAGACCAGCGACCCGATTGTCGACAACCTGAAATCGACGGTGGCGGAGATGGTGGCGAACTCCAGCTACGAGGTTCGGCCGACCGCGATCTACTCTAACCCCGTGCTGCTCGACCTGATCGATCGCGAATTGAAGGCACAGTTCAACGTCGTGCTTTCGACGACTGAGGTCGCCGGCGGAGTTCGAGTGAAGACGCTGTCAACCCAGGCGGGCGACCTGCCGCTGATTCCCGACTGGTCGATTCCGTACACCGGCAATCCGGGCAGCGGCAACGCGGTGCTGCCGGCCTTCATCGTAAGCGAGGACATGATCGAGTATCACTGGCTCACCGATCCCAAGCCGCGCGTCTTCCAGTTGGGCACGCCCAGCTCGCTGGCGTCGCAGATGGTGGTGGTGAAGTTTGGCGGCGTTGTGGTGAAAGGCGCCAGCTACGCGCACTACAAGGTGGTCGTCGACCGTTAAGGGCGACGAAGCGCCGCGCTGCTGACCAGGTTGCTAACGATCCCTGTACTTCAGCGGCGCGGTCTCCAACCTGGTGCGAGGGGCGGCGAACTCCGCCCCAACTTTACTTTTGAACAATCCGAGGAATGGAAGTGCCATGAATTATCTAGATCCTTCCGAATACGAAAACTACGGGCTGGAGTCGGCAACCGTTGCGTCCTGGGTGGGGTCGGCTTCGTCGCTGATTGATGCTTATTGCCGGCGGCCGACGCTGGGCATTTCGACGTTTACGGAGCGCATGCGCCTGGTACCTGGCCGCAACTGTGTCCGGCTGACATACCTGCCGTTGGCGATCGACGGCCAGAACCAGACGCCGCTGGTGTCGGCGCGCGGTCGGTATGCCCCACCGCGGCGCGGGGAAGATACCTCATTGTGGGATATCGCTAACGACGTCTCCCTGGTGTTCGCTTTGCCGGGAACCTGGGTGGACCTTGATGTTTCCACGATGGACTACTTCAACGACACGGGAGAAGTTTCCTGGCTGCCGAATCCACTGGGACTGGCGTTTCAGGAGCTGGAGATTACTTATACAGCGGGATTTGCGACCATTCCCGACCCGGTGAAATTCGCATGCGCGCAGATCGTACGAAACGCCCAGGCGACGCCGGCGCTGAACGTCCATACCAGTACGCTAAGCAGCATGCATCTTGAGTACTTCGCCGACACACTGCTGGACCAGACGGTGAAGAACTACCTGGCGCCGTATCTGGCGCAGAAGGCGGCGTGAAATGGAAAATCCGCATTTCTCTTCACCCCAAATCGACGGACAACAGCACTTGGCACAGCGTACGGCCGACTGCATGATGCGCTCGCTGGGCGCGACCCAGGTGTCGCTGCGCATCGCCGAGCCAAGCAGCGGAGACATCAACAATCAGCTGGGGATCACAACTCCCACAGTGGAAGATGTGCCTCTCTCGCCGGCGGTAGTGTTGGCCGTGTCGGCGCCGCATGAGCCGACAGCGCGGTATGAAGTGAGGTTGTCAGCGGCGTCGGTCGAGCAGGCCGTGAGTACATACCAGGTTGACGATATGGCGACCTGGCTGCTAACGGCAGTCGGGCTGGTATATGGCGACAAGCTGCTGCACATCGACAGCGTGCTGGTCGACCAGTACGCGGGTGCGGAATATCTCTACCGCGTTTTCGCTTCGGAGTAGGCGATGCAAGCAACCAAAGACACGTTTTACATCACACTTCGCGACCGGCTGGTACAGGTCGATCCAAATCTCAAGATCGTTATTGACGGCGCGACGCGCCCAGCCATCGTCGTGGTTGAAAACGAGCCACCCAGTTCGCTGCCGCGGCAGAACGGCGCGTTCTATCTGGAATGGGGAAGCGCGCGCTCGGTGCAGCCGGCTACGAGCACCCTGGAAGCCATGGATTGCACCATTACGTACGCCAGCGCAGGAGATCCTGAGACGGGCGGGGTAGGCCGTGGCCGCAACTTAGGCGCGCTGGATGCTGACCTGCTGGCGATGTGCACGCCCGCACAGGCACACAAGAACGACTACTCCAGCGGGTCGCCGGTCGACCTGGGGTCGTACATCTTTTGGGCGGCTCCTGAGCTGAAGCCCGCGAAAGTGGAGCCCAATCAGGTGGGCCGGCAGGCAAACGTGACGGTCTTCTTTTATCCGGAGGTAAATCAGCAATGAGTGTGGAAATGTTTGCCAAGCGCTCGCAGATGACGCCGCTCAGCCACGGTGTGCGCGCCTATGTGGCCCCGATCGATCGCAACAGCGGGTTTTCTGTGGCCTTCGATCCTGCCGCGCAGGGACAGTTCGACTTGGATAATCCCCCTCCTCCGTTTCTCGACTTGGGTTGCGTACACAACTTTGAGCGCAAGTCGACGACAAAATACGAAGGGTTGCGCAACGGACCGCACAGCACGCTCAGCACGCAGTATCGCTCGCAGCCGGAGACGCTGGTGGAGTTCGACTTTCAGTCGTGGGGAAAGATACAGATGGCCCTGGCAGGCGGCACGCAAGAGATGAACGTGCTGGCAACCCCGCAGACCAGCCTGCCTCAGGGATCAGGCGGCGTCGCGATTCCACCTTCCTACGCACTCGATGGTTCCGGCGACTACACGGTGGTGCTCGATCCGGGAGAGATGAGCAAGTACAACATCGGCGACATGATCGCGGTCGATTGGGACTACACCGGCGCTACCGGGTACATCGGCACGGGGGCCCCGGCGGCATATCTGACGACAGCACTCGATCCCGGCACGCACAAGGACTACACGCGGCGCGTGACGTTCAATCTCTCGCGAGTGAAGAGCATGACGACGAACCAACTCGGGCTGGCGCAGCGGCTCATCGGCAGCGCCAACACCGGCATGGGCGTGCAGAAGGTGGTTGCCTTCGTGGACCGCGAAGGAGGCAGCTACTTCCAGGAGTGGGCGGTGCTGTTCGTGGTGCCGAGCGACGCTGGCGGCCGAATCTGCATTTACTATCCGCGTCTGCAACCTTGCCAGAGCACGAGCGAAAATCGCCAGGAGTGGACTGCTCCCGAGTTCAACACAATGCTGCATGTGAGCCTGCACGCGCTGCCGACGACGGACGCAAACGACGGCGAAACGGTCCTGTGCTACCGCAGCTATTTCCCGACCGAATACGCGGCGGTGTATTGAGGGCGGAACGGCGGGGAAGACAAACTGCAGCGGATTAGAAAAACAGGTCCCTCGGGGACTGAAGTCCCCTCGGGGTACCAGAATAAAGGGCTTATCGGCACGACCAAGGTCGTGCCCTGACGCGAATCACCCCTCCACGTGAGTCTTTCAGCAACCTGTGAAGCTGCGCTCCTCCCAAGCACCATTGCGTCACTCACGTGATTTGGCTTCTTCCTTTACCAGGTAGTCGAAGAGTGCTTGTAGCGCAGGCTGCGTGTCGGTGATCGAGTCCTGGATGGCGTCGAGGTCCGCCTTGATCTCCATCAGCAATTGGACAAACGAGCGGCGATGCTCGGGCGCGAGCTCGTTGAATAACGGCAAAGACTGTTGCTCGAAGGTGCGGCAGCGGGCTGCGATCTCAGCGAGGTGATGCATCAGGTGGCGAGCACGCGGGTCGGCCCCGAATCCCAACGCCTGAAGCTTTTCGCTCAAGCGCGTCTGCAATTCGATCACGTACCTGGTTTCAGCGTCGCTCATTAGCTTGGGAGTGGCGCACTCAGTGAGATGCGATTTCCATGAAACTTACGATCGATAATAACGACAGTCGAGGGCCACAGGACTACACGCCCTATCTGGATGCGACGGCGCTGCCGAAGATCTCGCGCAAGCTGAATCGCGCCTGGCAGATGACGGCGGCGCTCGCGGCAGCCGACCCCAACTTCATCCTACCGGCCAGCGGCGGGCGGGTTGTCCTGCAACGCAACGACGGTTACAAGCTGTTCACCGGCTACCTGACCGCAGCCCCGCAGCAGCAGCCGCTGGGCTACGGTCAAAAGGCGCGGGCGTGGCGTTACCTGCTGGTGGCGCAAGACGATTCCTGGTTGTTGGAGCGTAACGCGCTGGCCATTCGTCCTCCGTTTGCATGGCGCAGCGCGGGAGATGCATTACGCACGATAACGAACGACGTGCTTCCCGGGGTGCTGGACACTTCCGGCGTGCAGGACTTTGCCGTCATCTACCAGTACGCGACGAACGCGCAGAAGGACTGGATTGAACATGCGCAGGAGCTGGCGACGATGGTCGGAGCCAGCTATGCCGTGCAGGATGCCAAGCTGACATTTCAGCCGATAGGCCAGCAGAGCGTCAGCATCAATGAGAGCGACGCGAAGTTCGTGCCAGAAGGGCTTGCTGTCGCAACACCCGATCTGTTGCGCAACGATGTAACCATTGTCGGCGAGCTGGAGCCCGAGCTGTATGTGCGTAACTACTTTGTGGGCGATGGGCTGACGCTCAACTTTGCGTTGTCGTCTAACCCTTACGACGCCACGTCGACCACATTGTTCCAGGAGAGCTACCAGGGCCCGGGACTCACTTCAACACTATGGGCACTCAACGATCCCAATCACACCGTTACGGTCCAGTCCGGGACTTTGCACCTGAATGGGCCGGCCACTCTGCGCTTTGTTGAGCAACTTGAGCTAGCGGGAGGACTGAGGCTCCAGCACGGGCAGGTGTCGTTCAATGCAGCGTCACAGGGAACGATAGGCGGTATCTACAACGGCACGGTTGGCGATGCCAATTGCCTGGCGGGATTTCGGATCACGCCCAACGGAGCAAACTCGAACATACAGGCGCTGGTGAACGGCGCGCCCGTGGGAAGCGTGATCACCACCACTCCCGGACACCTGTACGCCTTCGCGACGGAGGTACTGTCGAACGAAGCGCACCGCGTCCACCAGAGTTACTACTCGTCACTGCACGGCCCCTACAACCAGAGAGGCGGAGATTTAGTCGGGGCGGGCGTTCGTTTTGTGCTGTCGGTGCACGACGTCGATCCCAACAATCCCGGAACACTGGCGGCCCCGGCTACGGTGCTGTATGACGATGTGCAGTGGAGTACGCCGTCGTTCGGCGTCTATGCCGTGGTAGATGGCGGCAGCCTGTGCTTCGACCTGTCGTTCACGCGGGTGACTGAGACTGCCGCGGCAGAGGTCCGCAGCATGAAGACGGGCGGCTCTTTCCGGACGCGCCTGACAGGTGCACTGGCGGACGGCGGAGAGTGCAATGTCACTTCTGCCGGCAATCTCCACTTCTACCCGCCCTATCCGCCCGATCCCGACGAGCAGATTATCGTCACCTATCGCAGCGGCGCGCGAGCGATGGCAAGGGTGCAGGACACCAACAGCATTAACACCCACCACAAGGGCGCGGACAACGGGCAGCGAAGCTGCGTGAAACGGCTGAAGCTACCGAATGCCCCCACTTCTGTCGATTGCGAGAATGCCGCTTTGGCAACGCTCGACGACACGACGCAGGCTGCCTGGATGGGCTCGTATGACGTGATCAGTGACTTGTTGCCGGCAAGCGATGTGACGCCCGGAATGCTGGTGCAAGTCGCGGCGCCATCCTGGCAGGCGCAGTTTCCCGCGTACGTCCGCGAAGTTGAGGTGCAAGTGCTCGGTGTGGATGAAGACCGGTCGCACTACGCCATCAAGTTTGCGAACTATGCTGCCGCGCTGATGACCCTGGAATTCAACTCTGTGCTGCTGGCGGAACCGCTCGGGACAGTATTCACGGTGACAGGTCCATCGTCGTCGCTTTACCTGCCGGCGCTGACGGCGGCACAGGTGACCAACATCATCGCAACGGAGATCACCATCGATGCGGGCACAGCGCCACCGCCGGGTGGAGGTATCGAAGTGCGGCGGTCCGATGGCGGATGGGGAGCGGGCAGCAACGGCAATCTGGCCGGACGTTTTTCGTCGCAAAGCTTCGTCCTGCCGCGACTATCGCGAGTTCAGGACTACTACCTGCAGCAGTATGACGCCTCGAATCCGGTGAAGTATTCGCGGTATTCCATGCTGCTGCATATTGACTATCCGTACGAATGATCTGCGGGCGCTTGCCCGCGAACTGAACGGCCGCCCCGCGTCGCGCGGGCAGCTCAACCTCTAACCTCTTCCAACCCGAAAAAGGAGTGTCACAAAATGTTCACCAAGTTTGTGCAGTATTTCTCGCTCGCCATAAACGTCATCGGCGCCGCCAAGCCCGCGGTCTCGGAATTCCAGTCGGGCGCAGTGCAGCAAGGGGTAAGCGACTCCATCACTCTTGCTTCTGCCACCGCCCAGCAGCTTCTTGCTGATCCGGCGCAGCAGAAGGAAGAAGCCGCGGCCGCGGCGCTCGCCCAGACCGCAATCCCGGCTCTGGTCTCTTTGTTCCAAAAGCACGCGGCAACGGCAGCGGCCTCCTCGAACTAGTTTCCGCTGCCGATATCATCCCGCCGCCCAGTGTTCTCTGGAAACCTCACGGAGCCGCCGCGGCCTTGGCGAAGAAGACGAACTACTAAGGAGAGGGAATGAAGCGGCGTCGGACGGCCGGCGCCGCCACAGTGCTTTGTGAAACCCCACGCTATAGCCGATAATGAGGCATCGAACTCCGGTTATGAGCAGGCTGTTTTCTATTGTGATTATTGCGCTAGCGCTGAGCTTGGTTGCTTCGGCGCAGAACGCCAAAGCCGATGCCTCCGATCCCGCCACACCTCCCTCCGCCGCCCAAGCCGATAAGCAAAGTAATGCCACTGCTGCCACGCACGACACCGAAACCAGCGCTGACCAGAATACAAAACCTGCCGGCGCCAAGATGTCCACCGTCATCGGCTGTCTTGGCAGCCCTGACGCCGAAGGGCACTTCGTACTAAGGAGCATGCAATATCGTTCCGGAGTGGAAGTGCTCGGTACCAGCGACCTGGCAGCAGCGGCAGGGGACAAGGTCAAACTCACCGGGCATTGGGTACCGGGCGCCGACTCGCAAGATGAGAGCGGCAAGAAGAAGAATCAGCGCTTCCAGGCGACCAGCTTCAACATCATGGACGATAAGTGTTCACCTCCCGCCGAGACAACTCCCATCAGCAAGAAGAAACAGATGCAGCAAAAGGCTGCCGCCAGCCAAAATGCGGGAAACAATCCCAAGTGAGAAGGGTTAGATTAGGCGATACCCCACCCAAAGTTGTTGAAGGATGGCAGGGGAGTACCAGTGTCTCCAGTGAGCAATAAATCCTGTTCAGTGAGCATCATCTCAGGCATTCTCGGCTAAAATGACCCTTATGAAATATCTCGCTTTTGTCCTGGCCATTGTCTCTCTTCTGGCAGGGACGGCACTCGCTGCTCCCCTAAGCAGCAGCGCACGTACTGTGATCCCGTCAGCGATTCAGCAAATCATCTCGGTGGATTATCGCGAACTGCGCAATTCGCCCACGGCACAGGCCTTGAAGGACCGCGTAATGCCTGACACCCTGAAGCAGTTCGAAGCGGCGCTGCGGGCGACCGGGATTGATCCCGACAAGGATGCCGAGCAGCTTACCTTCGTCAGCTATCGCAATTCAAAAGGCGCATTGCACAGCATTGGAATTGCGCAGGGCCCGTTCAAGCAGAAAGAGTTCCTGCAAAAGGCGCACCTGAAGAAGATCAAGCCGGAGAAGTATCTGCTGACTTCTATCTACCCGATGGCCGCGGGCATGGACATGGCGTTTCTTGATCCGTCGACGATCGTGTTTGGCGACAGCTCGGCGCTCCACGGCGCGATCGACGTCCGCGATAACGGTGCCGACTCGGTGGAGAAGAACGCCGCGATCAACGATCTGGTCACAGACGTCGACGCCGCTCCGGTGTGGAGCGTGCTCGACCAGCTGGGTACGCAATACATGATGAGATCGGCACTGGGACAGGCGTCTTCGGTTGCCGATTACGACGTGGTCAAGAAGCGCTTACTCGCTTCCGACTACATGATGAATTTCGACAATGGCGTGACGTTCGATCTTAGCGTCAAGACCTCGGACACCATGACCGCAGCGAGTCTCGCTTCGTTGGTAAAGGCAGGCGTGGTATATCGCAAGATGTCGGCCAGCCCCACGGAAAAGCTTGCGTTAGACAGCACGACGGTCGACAGCACTCACGATCTGCTCCAGATGCACTTTAAGACTGACGACCAGCGCTTCCAGGCGTTGCTCAAGTCGGAGCTGTTCGCGGCGGTGTCACACTAAGACTGCTGCTTCGTCCTTAAAAAATACCGAGGCCTGGCGCTGCGCTGGGCCCGAATGGTTTTGTTCCCAATTCTCGTTCCAGCCCATTTCTAAGCGGCGTTTGGGGCGCCGATGATTAAAAAGCTGATGTTCGTGGCAGGATTGGTTACGGCAGTCACGGCTGCCGCGCAGCCCGTTGCGATCGATACGGCGCACTCGATGGTTACGGTGCGGGTGTACAAGACGGGACTGTTCTCCGGCCTTGCTCATAACCACATCGTTAAGGCGCCTATCGCGTCGGGAACTGTCGACACGGCGCAACGCACGGTCGCGCTTTCGTTCAATGCGGCGGACTTGAAGATATCGGACACTGAGGGGAGCGAGTCCGAGCACCAGGAGATAGAGGCCACGATGAAGGGGCCGAAGGTGCTCGACGTGGCGCAGTTTCCTGTGATCAGCTTCACCTCGAAGCAAGTCGAGATCGTGAATCCGCAGATGTACCGAGTAGTGGGCGATTTGAAGCTGCACGGCACCAATCGGGAGATCAGGATTCCGGTGACCTTCTCAGACGGAAGTTATAAGGGGTCGGTCAGTCTGAAGCAGACGGACTTTGGGATCACGCCGATGAAGGTCGCAGGCGGAACCGTGAGAGTGAAGGATGAGATTGAGATCAGCTTCGAGATACGTACGCGCTAGCTGGGTACCGTAGAAGTTCGTCTCCGGCTCCCACTGCGCACTCTTGCCTACTTATCATTGATGCAAAAAACAGTAGGAAGCGCGGCAGGCGAGATCGCCCTGTCCCCGATGGCTTCTCCGAAAATGAGAACGCCCCCGGGCTTTTGCAAGTCCGGGGGCACCGCAAGCTGACCTGGACGGTCAGCCAGGTCTGGCATTAGTTATCGCAGCAGCTTGCCTTGCAGCAGGATTGGCAATTACCGCAGCAGTCTCCACCTTGGCAGCAGTCGCTCCCCGCACACTGACTGCAGGAGGTGCAGATGGCTCCGTTCTGGGCTGGAGCTGCGGTTCTTGATGTTTGCGCCATCGCGGTCAGCGCGAGAGCGAGCATGCAAACGACGACTTGCAGTTTTGATCTCATTTCAATTTCCTCAGAATTCTTGGCTGGGCGGAAGCATGGCTTCCGCGAGTTCGCACCCATGCAGCGGTGTCTCACCGCCGCAAAATTGCGCTTGGTGGGTACGCTCTAAATCCTGAGGTCCGTCTTGTTTTGATTGACAGGCCTGGGGTAGAGATCAGGCGCCTCTAATGCGAGCAGAGGCGAATGGCTCGTGAGTACTGGAGGGCAAGAAATTGGAGTAGCGATCCTGGCCAACGCCTCTTTGGCCTGAGGCTGGTCGGATGCGAACAACAGAAGCGACAGGCCCAGACCGCCGCGGCTCCAGACGCAACAATCCAACGTGCCCGTGCCCTGGGGGTTGTGCTGCCCCGTATGCATTGGGCAACAGGGCTTGGAGTCGGAGCTTACCTCACGACCGCCGCTCGCGGTAGTGAGGTCAGTTTGGTCCAAGAGCTGTGCACCTTGCATGTGGCATCCCGGGTGGTGGACACACATCAAAGCGGCAAACGCGGGATCGGACCACAGCACTGCGCAAACCATCAGCATGAGAATGAAACGCAGTCGCAATGGTTGGCCAGCTCTCATCTGCAATAGATTACACCCAAATCCGTCCGCTCTTCCAGACACCGGAAGGCTACATTCCGACCGGAGCAGGTTCGCTCATGTGGTGGCAGCAACAGTGCGCTCCTTGCCCGCCTTTTGCGTGCATCGGGCACTTATTTCCTGAGCAGCACATCTTCCCATTCGGCACCTTTCCCTTCTCTGCCATCATTGGACACCTTGGGCCGGAAGCGCCACCGGACATCATGGGGCACTTTCCATCTTTGCAGCAGCCGTTGCAGCCGGTCCCTGATTCACTTTGCGGCCTGTTCTGGTTGCAACAGGCGCAGATATTCCCATTCTGATTTGGTGCAGCCGGTGTGCCTTGCGACCCCGCCTGTGCCGCCAAGACCAGTGCAAAGACGAGCATCGCGAGAAGAGCCGTGATCTTGAACTTCATGACACTCCTAACCTGGCGTCAGCGAAAGATTCGCTCGGTGATTATTGTGGCGAGTAAGAGATCAGCAAGTCTGTGATTGCGATCACTCTGCAAGCGCTGGCTTATTAGACGATGTTCATTAGGGCGGGGATGGGCCAGGACATTTCAGCATTTTCACTGCTTCAGAGACATTTTGATATTCAGGCGAATTGCGCACCTGGTCGTTGGTGCTGAGGTATGTGTGCATCAACAGCGGGCAAGCTTCGGTGAGATTCAGGCGCTGCACCACTTCGACGGCAAACGGGGACGGGAAGTCGGACGTGAGTCCATAAATCTTCGCCAGAACCAGGCCGACGGCACCGCTGTTCTTCTTCAGTACTTCGTCAAGCGAAGTCTGCAGCTCCTTTTCCGGCTCCGACATCGTTTTTGACGGTTCGGCTTGAACGTCTTCGGCAGGCCGCGCCCCATGCCACATCCGCTCCTCGAAATACAGCACGTTCTTGACACACTCCGGCGCGCAGCCAGTGGTATAAAGCGCTTGAGCGATCTCTTTGCGGACGGCGAGTGATTCCTGGGGCAGCAGTAGCTCCGAGAGTCGCGACACGGGGGGCGCAGCCTTCCTGTCGACCAGGGCACGGATGGCGGCTATGCGATTTTGCTGCGCCGGAGCGGCACTGGCCACAAACAGAAGGAGTTCTGCCGAGCGCGAACCTCGGTAGCTCGCCAGTTTGTTCACCACGGCTGGATCAGCCTTCTTATCCATTGCCGCGCGCGCAAGGGCGTCTATGCGGGTATTTCGGATGGTATTGAAGCCAAGATAAATCAGCCCGATAGCGATGATTCCAAGTCCGAGCCTCCGCGGCCGAAAGGCGAAACTGTCGAGAAAAGCCATCACTCTACCGTATCAAACGAACCGGTTGCGGCGCTGGATTGGGTTTCGGCAGTCATCCAGAATCATGCCCTGGCACATCCTATGAACTGTGGGTATCTCCATTCCATCATAGGAGGTTTTAAGAATGCACCGTTATTGGGCTTTCGCATTAGCATTAGCATGCGCCCTGGCCCCCTCCTTGGGCTTTGGGCAGAGTTCCACTTCATCCAATCCTGGCGCAGCCACTGCGACGTGTAACTTCAATCAGCAGGATCAGCTTGCTGTGAGATATCAACAGGTGACGGTAAGAAAAAAGGAGAGGAAGGAGAAGGAGTTTCTGGGCCACGATGTGCCGTACGGAAAGGTCTGGGAGCCCGGGGAACAACCACTCACCATGTTCACGAATGTAGCCGTGAGCATTAACGGAACCAGCGTTCCGGTGGGGGCGTACACGCTTTATCTAATTCCCGACCGCAAGGAATGGACGCTGATTGTCTCCAAGAATACTGACGTCAAGGCCCCGTACGACGAGTCGAAGGACCTGGTGCGCGCCCCCATGAAGATCGGACAACTGCCCGCGCCGGAGTCGAAGTTCAGTGTCTACTTCGCTCATACGGGCCCCGAGGAATGTACCATGCGTGTTGATATTGCAGACACCCGGGCGTGGATACCTTTCCAGCAGCAGTAGCTACGTCCGGCCTCGATCTCTAGCTGGCTGCCGAAGAACTGGACATGGAGATTGCGGCGGTGAGCCGTTTGGCCGAATAGGGGCATCGCTTCTCGCTGCCCTCTACTTGCTCAGGGTGATAGCGCAGATATCCCAGCCCCACCCGCATCTGGTGGTGGACACCTGCTGGAATGGCGAATGCCAGGCAAAGGCCAAAGACCGCATGCGCGACTCCCAAGCTAAGCAAGTCGCGATAGTGAAGGAACAGCGCGCAAGCAATGAGTCCCCACAAGAATGTCGCCACAACCAGCAAAGGATTGGGAATGTGGGCGCTGGCGAACAGCCCAGCGGCGGTAACTACCGCGGCACTTCTGCTGGACATGAGCCGCAGCAGACGGGCAAGGAAGAAGTTCTGCAAGATGAATTGCTGAACGACGGCCCATAGCAGGTATTCACCTGCGTGTAGTTCCGGATTGGTGTTACTGAAGGGCAGGTGAAGGGTGTTATAGCGGATAGCTGGAAACACCGCGAATGCGGCGATTGCCACAGAGGCCGGCACCACCCAGTAATCGCGCTTAACGCCGGAAACCGTCAGTCCCAAGTCGCGCGGTTTCGTACCGGAGGAAAGCGTCTGGTAAGCCACCCAACCAAGTCCAAGAAGCAGGAACAGCGCAGCCCAGAAGAGCGGCGTCCAAATCGCCAACATGATGAGAGCGTAGCCGATCGCGAGCTTCAAAACCTCGCGGCGCGCCAGGCGGGCACCCTCGAATGATGGTAGGACAACAGTTGCCATTCTAAAAAGCTCTGCTGCAAGAATCAGAAAGACGACTTGAGACCAGCGGGGGTTGCATTACCTTACCACTGAATCGGGGGCGTGCGCCGGTAAACGCTCGTGAATTGCAAAAGAGGCTTGGCGAAACGCGGCGAGTCGTCCTTAGGGGCTTTCTACGGCCCGCAGCATGTCTTTGATCTCCAGGTTGCGGATCAAGCGATGCAGATAATTAGGGTGGACCCCCAGCAGCTTAGCCGCGTCAATGTAACTTCCCTTGGCTTGGGTAACGGCTTCGATGATCAGACGTTTTTTCAATTCATTGATTTCATGACGGTATTTCCCGGAACTCACTTGGACGAACGGCTTCTCCAGCAAGGTTTCAGGCAGGTCCTCGGGGAGGATTTCCTCGACCGTTCCCATGACGATGGCGTGCTCAATGGCATTCTCCAGTTCGCGGACGTTCCCCGGCCAGTCGTAGCTCATCAGAATGTTGCGCGCCTCGGTGGAGATTCCTTTGAAGGGACGTTCGGACTTCTCGGCATATTTGGTGGCGAAGTAAATGGCCAGTAGGGGAATGTCCTCGCGGTGCTCGCGCAGCGGCGGCACAGTTGTGGAGACGACATTGAGCCGATAGAAGAGGTCCTGCCGAAACTCGCCCGCCTTGATCGCCTGCTCCAGGTTTTTGTTCGTCGCGGCGATCACTCGGGCCAGGAGCTTCAGGGGCCGGGTGCCGCCGAGGCGGTCAAACTCCTTCTGCTGTAAAACCCGCAGCAGCTTGGCTTGGAGCAGGGGAGCCAACTCTCCGATCTCGTCGAGAAAGATAGTTCCGTCTTCGGCTGCTTCCAGCTTACCTTTCTTGAAAACCGCCCCGGTGAAGGCCCCTTTCTCGTTGCCGAAAAGTTCGCTCTCCAGCAATGTGTCGGGGATGGCTGCGCAGTTGATAGCGACGAACGGCTTCTCGGAACGGGCACTGCCGGCGTGAATGGCGCGGGCCACCAGCTCTTTTCCAGTGCCGCTCTCGCCGCGAATGAGGACTGTCGAGTCGCCCTTGGCAACTTTGTCGATAAAAGCACCGAGACGGCGCATGGTCTTACTCTCCCCGATGAGAGCATCGGAGGGGTCAAGCACTTTGCGAAGCCTGCGGTTCTCTGCCTTCAGGGATTCGAAGCTAAGCACATTCTCCAGAGTAACGGCGGCAATGCCGGCCGCAGAGTTTAGAAACTGCACATGCTCTTCCGCGAACCGCGCCTTGAGTCCGCTCGATCTCAGGTAGATCGCCCCGATGGTGTTCTGCACTCCCACCAGCGGTACGCACATGATGTTCTCCGCCCCCGCCACGTCTACGGAGGAATCGGTGAATACGGAGGCACGCTCCCACATCGCCCTTTGGATCACGTCGCGGCGTATACGCAAGGCAGATCCGGCTCCAGCGTGGCGCTCATAGATGTGGGCAGCCGTCGGCTCCTCGTCCACCTGGCTCATCCGTAGAATGGCCCCGACGTCCGCGGGCACAACTTCGAAGATCAGTTCCAGGAGCTTGGTTTGCAAATGCCCGGGATCGCGAATGGAGTTGATGGTATGCGCAATCTTGAACAGCGCGTTCAAGTCGCGCGCCATGCGTCCAACGTCAGTTGCAGAATGCGTGTGGTGGGCCGGCGGGAGTTGCACAGTTTTCAGCGACTCTTGCGTGGATTCATCGCTGTACTGTAATTCGACGTCCTCGTCCTGGGTTTCGTCGCGGGTCAGGAAGAGCAGTTCGCTGGTACCCACCCGAATGACATCCCCGTGTACCAGGGAACGTCGTTTCACGGGAATCCCGTTGACGAAGGTGCCGTTATGGCTCTCCAGATCGACGAGTTCGAAACTTCCGTCGGCTGCCTCGATGGCGCAGTGCTTCTTGGAGACGGTTGCATCCCCGACCTGTACGCTGTTGGAGTTGTCGCGGCCGACCGTAAGTTTGACGCCGATCAGGCGATAGCTCTCGCCCTTGGACATGCCGGTCAAAGCGACAACCCTGGGATCCACAGTTAGCTCCTTCGAGCCGTAGTTTAGCCCAAATTGAGGAACCTGACAGGTCAAGAAATGCAAGACCGGCTAGAGGTTGGCAGCTTCTTCCTGAATGCGCTGCCAGGCGCGCTCGACATGTCGCGCCTCGGTGTTCGTTTGTCCCACACAGAAGCGGACGACAAACTTGTCTGCCAGGCGGGTATGTGTCAAGTACAGGTCGCCGCTGCGGTTCAGGTTCTCCATCAGGCGCTGATTTTGTTCATCGCTGCCGCAGTAGCGGAAACAGACCAGGTTCAGGGGGGCAGGCGCCACAACTTCGAAACGCCCGTCACGTTGCACCCATTTCAAAAACTGCTGCGCAAGCTCCACGTGGCGGCGGATATGGTGCTGTAGTCCTTCAACTCCATAGTGACGGATCACGAACCAAAGCTTTAGTGAGCGGAAGCGTCTGCCGAGGGGAACTTGCCAGTCGCGGTAATCGAAGACCGACCCGGATTCGGTGGCTTGGTTGCGCAGGTATTCAGGCAAGATGCTCAGGCTTCGAATGAGAGCTGCCCGATCCGCAACGAAGAAGCAGTCGCAATCGAAATTGGTAAACATCCACTTGTGAGGATTAAAGCAATAGCTGTCAGCGTGCTCGACTCCGGCCTGTAAATAACGGAATTCGGGACATAACGCCGCGGTGCCGGCCATGGCTGCATCGACGTGCAACCATAAGCCGTGCTCCCGGCACACGGTAGCGATTTGTGGCAATGGATCCATGGCATGGGAGGAAGTGGTCCCAATTGTGGCGCAAACGAAGAAAGGCTTAAGGCCTGCTTCCTGATCTTGATGAATGGCCTGTGCCAGCGCATCGGCACGCATGGCGAACCGGTTATCTACGGCAATCAGCCTTAAGTTATCGCGGCCAATGCCGGCAATCATCGCCGCCTTCTCTACGGAAGAATGCGCTTGACTCGAGGTGTACGCCACCAACTTGCCGTCACATCCTTTGTCGTTGCTTTGGTAATGGGTAGATCGCTCGCGGGCCGCAAGCATGGCGCACAGCGTCGCACTCGAAGCAGTGTCTTGAATTACGCCTCCCCCAGTTGAAGAGGACAGGAACTTCTCCGGTAATTCCAGCATGTTGACCAGCCAGTCGAGAACGTGAGTTTCCAATTCGGTACAAGCCGGACTGGTCGCCCACATCATGCCCTGGACGCCCAGGGCGGAAGAGAGCAAGTCTCCCAGAATAGCCGGGCCCGAGGCATTCGCCGGGAAATAGGCAAAAAAATTAGGCGATTGCCAGTGGGTAATGCCAGGCAGAATTACCTTATCGATGTCAGAGATTAGTTCGGCAAAAGCCTCACCATTCTGCGGAGGGTTAGGTGGCAGGGACCGTCGAATGTCGCCGGGTTGTACGCTTGAGAGCACGGGAAGGCTTTCCAAGCGGTCGTAGTAGTGGGTAATCCAGTCAACCACGGCATAACCGTATTCCCTGAATCGCTCTGTAGTCATGTGGTAGCTTGAGAGCTCTGACAATTTGCACCTCCGATTGGCCCTTAGTGGAATATGAAGTCAGTTTAGAAGAATTTCGGTTATGAAAAGAGCAACTAGAAGCTGACTTGGGGTTTGTATCGAGCATATTCTTCGAAAGCTGAGATCGGACTTGTAAAAAAAGCTGTTGGATTCATTTGACTCTATCTGTTACCGTTGCAGAAGTTGTCTTCCCCCAAAAATCAAAAGAAGACGGGTGACACATGGATATCCAAAACGTACTGGCAGACTTGAAGAAAGAACGCGCCAGACTTGACGCCGCGATTGAGGCTTTGCAAGGGTTGAGCTCGGGAAGGAAGCGCGGCCCTGGCCGTCCCGCCGGATCGGGTAAGGCTAAGGTGGCCGCAGTTCGTCGCCGGCATATGAGCGCGGCAGCCCGCAAGCGCATCTCTGACATGATGAAGAAGCGTTGGGCAGAGCGCAAGAAGGCAGCGAAAACCACGAAGTCAGCATAGCTATCACTCCCCAGCGGTTGCCTGCCACTCATGGCAACATGAGTGGCGCCACTTTGCTTTAAGGATTGGCTGCTACGTAGTTGCGAGAACTTGTTCCCCTCAGTTCGTTCAAATTCACTCGAGTGGGAACCGGGCCGACAGCCGAATTGCTGGCTACTCCGTCACGACATCCGTTCGAGGGATATCTGCATCTAGACCGTGTATCTCGCTGGTATCCCCCCGTCTGCATTGGATAGTTCAGAAAAGCCAACGAGCCAATGATGGCAGCACCCTCGCTCCCTGGGACTCTGAAGACATCTGTCCCTTCCCGCTAGACTGGGCAGCCAATCACGCTGGCCTACGATGCGATTTGTTTCGACGAACTTCCCGGCGGCGAGGAGCGCTTTGGACCGCGCTTCCGAATCAGCGCAATTCGTACTCGTTCGAGCAATTCGGCGGGAGCAAAGCTGCCCTTCGGCATCCACACATCAGCGAGGCTCTGCTCGGCGTAGTGGCTTACCGAACCGGAGAACAGGATGGCAGGAAGTTGAGGCACGATTTGTTTCGCCTGTGCAATGAATTCGGCGCCAGTCATCTTGGGCATCATCAAGTCTGCGATGATTAGGTCAACGCCTCCGCTACGCACGCTCTCCAGCGCCTTCTCAGGATCGGAGCAGGTCAGCACGCGATAACCTCGCGTCTCCAGCATCACCTTTCGGACTGATAGAGAGCGTTCGTCGTCATCGACGCAAAGAATCGTGCGCTTCGGTTTCATCGGAGTTGGTCCGTGCTAATTCACGTGTGGTGCTTCAGCTGCCCGCCCCCGGAGAGTCAGGCGCGTGGCAGCGTGTCGCGGTTCCTGGCCTGAACATCAGAACAGTGGCTTGAGAGGGATACTACGCGCGCGCATTACGGCGCACAAGTACCGTCGCCATCAACTCGACGAGTTTATTTTCACGTTGGGGATGCAGCGCAAGTAGTGCGTGTGAAGGTCCGTTTGAGGATACATGAGCGCGTTGCGAGGCGCTGTTTATGCGGCCGGCGACGATGCACAAGATATCCGCAAAGAATTCACAAGGTAACTCTGCCATCAATGACATGCACTACATTGCCGCCGACACGCACGTCGGTGATCGTCTCTGCGGACTTCGTTGCGCGTATGTAGATGTAGCTGAGGCGCAACGCTTCGCGTCCCTGCTCGATCACGCCCTGCTCACCAGAGGCGAGCACGCCATATTTCACTGCCCATGCCGCACAGCAGCCGGCAGCGGATCCGGTGGCCGGATCTTCACCGTTGTAGAAGCTCATGCGTGCGCGAAGTCTCTGGTGGCCATCGCGCGCCACGAAGTAAAGGAAGCCCGAGCGGCCATAATTTTCGAAGTAGGAAGCGATCTGTTGCCAGCTAACCCTCAGCTGACTGAGCGTTGCAACTTCGCGGAAGGCGACGACGGTGAAAGGCAAACCCGTCGAAACCGTTTGGATTGGAAGGTTCTGGTCCAGATCCTCCACATGCACACCAAGTGCGCGCGCCACCGCGGCGTGCTGATGCAAGTCGCCAAACTGCGGGTCCGTTTGACGCATCTCTCCGAACAGCCGGCTGTCGCGCATTTCAAAGCGTACTGGTACGCGGCCGGCATTCAGATGGAGAACGATCTCAGACTGGTCCGCTCGCTGCTGTTTCAGATACCACGCCGTCCCAAGCGTTGGGTGTCCGGCAAACGGCAATTCCTCTTGAACGGTAAAGATTCGCACGCGCACTCCCTCGCGTGCCTCTGTCGCGGAATCGCGAGGGAGGATGAACGTCGTCTCCGAGAGATTCATCTCTCTCGCAAGTTTTTGCATCTCGTCATCGCTGAGGCCGCGAGCGTCGGGCAAGACAGCCAGTTGATTACCTTCCAGCGGCACCGAGGTAAATACGTCGAGGTGAACGAAAGGGAATTCGCGGGCAGGCATTTCTCTTTACGCTCCAGGTAGTCGGAGATTAATGCAACACCTGACAGAGAGATGAACCGGGCACTGGTGACGATGCGAAATGCAGTCGCTCTTCCCCTCACTTGGCCACGGATTCCCTTTGGCTTAGCCATGCCCGGGCTCTCCTGGAGTCGTAGCTGTGACAGATGACAGTGCTGTATCGGAAGCGGCTGGTAAAATCAACAGCGCATTTCGAAAAGGAGGCACAGTTGTCCTTACGGATTGGCGATACTGCACCCGACTTTCAAGCTGAAACCACGCAGGGCCCGATCCACTTTCATGCGTGGCTCGGCGATTCCTGGGCAATCTTGTTTTCTCATCCGAAAGACTTCACGCCGGTTTGCACGACCGAGTTGGGCTACATGGCGAAGCTGAAGCCGGATTTCGACCAGCGCAATGTGAAGGCCATTGGCCTCAGCGTCGATCCGGTCGACAATCACAAACGCTGGTCGGAAGACATCCGCGAGACCCAGGGCCACGAGCCGAACTATCCCATGATTGGAGATACCGACCTCAAAGTGGCCAAGCTTTACGGAATGCTGCCGGCGGACGTGCAAGGCGGCTGCGACGGCCGTACCGCTGCCGACAACATGACCGTGCGCAACCTGTTCGTCATCGGGCCGGACAAGAAGATCAGACTCATCATCGTCTATCCCATGAGCACCGGGCGCAACTTCGACGAGATCCTGCGGGTTATCGATTCCATGCAACTGACGGAAAAGCACCGGGTCGCAACCCCGGTAAACTGGAAGCAGGGAGAAGACGTGATCATTTCCGGCTCGGTTTCCGACGAAGAGGCGAAGAATATCTATCCCGGGGGCTGGAGGACACTCAGGCCGTACCTGCGGATTGTGCCGCAGCCGGAGTGAAGGCGTCGGCTTAAGGTCTTGCGGAAGCGAAGGGGGTCCGGTGACTCTCCCGGTCTTCAAAACCGGCGATTGACATCTTCGATGTCAATGGTGCGTTCGACTCGCACACGCTTCCGCCAAATTAAAAGACTTAGACTGGCCTGCGCTCTGCTTGCGCTCCGTTCAGTGCGAGGTCCACCACTTTTGAGTGCGCCCGCTGCATCTCATCGGTTACCACGTCCCCGTACACATTCATTGTGGTCCTGATGTCTGCATGACGCATTAGCTTTTGTTGCACGGCAATCGTAGTGCCCACGGCGTCCAACCATGAGCGGTATGTGTGGCGCATCGTGTGCGTGCTCACGTGTCCCACGCCGGATGCTTTCCCCGCCTTCCCATACGCCCGATTGAGACTGTCAGCGGCCCAAGGCAAGCGACCGATCTGAGCCGGTGAAGCAAACACCCAATCGTCAGACGCCCGGAATTGCGTGGCTTGGTTCCACGCCTTCAGAACGTCCAGCATTTCCTCATCAACGGGCATTGCCCGCTCTGAGTATTCGGTTTTCGTGTCGCCAACCCTCTGGCGCACGATGCTACGCCGGATGCGCAGTCCCGCATTGAGCCAATCTACATCTTGCCACTTCAACGCGAGACACTCACTGATGCGAAGACCGAAGCACACACATACCAAAGCCATCGTGCGGAATGGCTCTTCCATGTGCTCAAGCAGCTTGCGAAATTCTTCCACGGTGAGACTGCGAGGCTTTCGCGTGCGCTTGGATGCGTTCTTGACCGTCACTAGCTCCATCGGATTACGTTGCGTAGGCACGTCACCGCTCCACATGGCAAATTCCCACAGAATCCTCAGCATCCCTCGAATTCCGGTGAGACTTCGGGGAGCCAGGTCCAGCGATTGCAGCCACAGTTCAACGGGCCGGGCTTGTACTTGAGTGAGCGGAGAATCACCCCATCGTGGCAGCACGTAGAGACGCAGCCACACGTCGTAACTTCGCCGTGTGCTGTAACGCTGTGGCATCTTCTCAGCTCCGTATCGTTCAACGAGGCTTCGCACAATCACCCCGTCTTGTGTTTTCGGCTGCTCGATGTCCAACCGTCCGACTTCTTTCCACGCGGCGGACTTGGTTGGAAATTCGTGCTTGGTTCCGATTAGCTTTGACCGGCGAGTTGCGCCGTCATACCAAAGGTAATTCCAGGTCCCACGCCGTTTATCGAATCGCACGGACCCGGTTGTGTGTCGCTGTACCCTCATTGCTGCCTCCCGTCAGCAGGTTCAGCGGATGACAAGCCGAGCGTACCATCTAACTCCGATCTTAGAAACCTCCAAACACAACGCCGGATGCCGGAGAGTTTATGTGCGGGAATCTTTCCTTGGCGTGCCCACAGCAAAAGGGTGCGATGGCTGACGCGCAAGTATTGTGCGGCCTCACGCCCGGTGAGCCAATGGCTTTCCATGTCTTTTTCATCCCCGGACGCCTCCCCTGCGCCCAAATACGACTTCTCAAAGATTTCTCTTTAGTTTTCAACAATTGTTGCAAAATGCAACATTTGTCGTTCATACGGGAAAAACGTCTGCCGTGGGCTATGGGCAAACCATCCTCAAGATGTAGACCGCCTCCCGTCCATCGCCAACGGCAGCAATGACTTAGAAGGTAAAGAGACGCTTGGGCGCTTTGGCTTCGATGGCTACCACATCAGGCCACGGGCCTACGTGCATCTTGTCTTCGTCTGTCTTTGCTTGATGACACGGGCGGCACAGCCCTTGCAGGTTGCTGAGCAGGTAGTAACCCGCGTTCCTGTCCATCGGATACTTGCCACTGTCACGCGCTTGCTGTACTGCCACGCCAGCAGGGACTACGTGGTCCACGATCTCACTGATGCGAAGCTGACACCGCGCACAGAGTGGGCCGCTCTTGATAACTCGCGCCCGGATGCGTTGCCAGCGCGTGCCCTTGCGCAGTGCGTCCAACTCTTCTGTGTAGCCGGACGTATGCGAGCGGATGTCATCAGACGACGTGGCGGACTGCGGCTTGCACTCATCACAGAAGCGCACATCATCAGGCACAGAACGCAAGCAACCGGGACCGCTACACACTCGCATCATCGCCTCCCACACTATTCTTGCGCCCGGCCATAGCATCCGCGATTCGCTTGAGCGAGTCCGCGATGCTCTCGACGGCTTCACCCTCCAGGTAAAGTGTGAGCGACTGGAGATCGTCCTCAAAGGCTATCTTCACGGGGTATCCGTTCGGGGTCGTGTAGAGTGAGTGTCCGTTGTCCCCGTTGCGTGCCTGTGTGACATACGTGCTCACTACGCTGGCGAGTCCGTTTATCGCATCAGCAACAGGATGCGAGTTAGTGAGTGCGGCTTCCATCTCTTCCCGCGTGTGATAGTGCGAGCGCCAATCCTCGCTCTTACCAGCCTTGGGTTTCTTGGCGCGCTTGCCGTTCGCGTTCACTTCGCCTTGTTTCAGGTAGCCCATCTCTTTCCTCCGTTCTGACCCGGCACGCGAATCGACACGCGGCACGGGATATTAGTAGCTTTTTCTTACATAGCCCCACTGTCCAATGACGTGGGCGTATCTATAAAAAAGATTCAGGACAGGCGTGCCGTGCGTGTCGATGTGTCATGGGTCAATCACCTTCCGTCCTAAGAGTCCACGGCGGCGCACGCCGTCACTGGCAACACGGGTTAGCTGTTTCACGCCAGGCAGCTCTTTGAGCCGTCGCACAAGCGCCTTGGAGTCAATCACCGCTTCATAATCGTTGTCGTGCAGGAAACCGCTGTACGCGGAGCACAGCTCTTCCGTGGACATGAAGCCATCGGGGTCCTCTGCGAGTCGCTCCACAGCAAAGCGGCCTATCGGGTCCAACTCTTCAAACAGTTGCCGTGTGGCCCGCGTGACGCGCTCCGGCGGGGCCAATCCGATCTGTTGCCACTCAAGACACGCTTGCACCATCAGAGCCATGATGCCGGGCGCTTCCTGCTTGAGTGCCGCTTCCAATCCCTTGTCTTCCTTCGCCCCGGTAAATTCGGCATCAAACGGCACAAGATGGACGCGCCGCCGCGCCGCCGCGTCGACTTCCAGCTCCGGCTTGTGATTGGTCGCAATGATGAGTTTGTGCGAGGGCTGAAAGGTAAATTCTTTCTCGTACAGATGTGCCCCGGCGAGCAAATCACTGCTAGCAAGATTCTTGAGAAGGGCCATGTCCAGCTTCACATGCGCGCTGCCCTCATTCGCGGTTGCCAATCGTGTCCCGCACAACTTCGCAATGATGCGTCGCTGTCCATCATCTTCGTTTTTCTTCGCGGCAAGGTTGGACATGCGAAGGGCCGTTCCGTACTCCCACCCAAGGATGTTCTGAAGGACATTGATAAGCGTCCCCTTGCCGTTCGCGCCGTGCCCGTACCAAAACGGAAGGCAGTGCTCCCGTGTATGGCCGGTTAGAACGTAACCGCAATAGCGCATCAGGTAGGCGCTCAGCGATTCGTCGGCCAACGTGATCTCGCGCATGAACTGCTCGAAACGTACCGGCTTGCAACTCGCGTCCGGCGCTACGTTCGTGCGCTTGGTTACGCGGTCCTCGCGGGAGATGGGCCGGACGCTGCCTGTTCGCAGATCAAGCACCTGATTGCCGGGCACTCCCAACAAGAGCGGGTCCCGGTCAAATTCTTCCGCAAACTTCCAGGCGGGCAAGAGCGGCTTCACTTGGTCCACGACGCCTTGACGGAAGCGCGAATCCAGCAACGCTTTCTTGGTGGACGCGGGCAAGTCGTATTGAGGAAACAATCCGCCCAAGTAGCTGTTGACCGCTCGTTTCACTAGCAAATCGCCGGGGTCCCCGATGCTCCAGCGCGTTCCCACCCAAGCGGCGAACGTGCCCCGGTCATACAGGAAGGCAAAGTCCTTCGTCTGTTCTGCGAATGCTTCGGCAAGAGGGCCTTGCGCGAGGTACGGTAATTCCATTTTGCACCGCCTTGTGAATGGTGCACGAAACAACATCGGCACCACGCACTGCAAGAATCAGAATTGGGGCCGCTGCTTCTCCCCAAAACGGCAGCCCCGTTCCCGGCGCTTTGCTGAACGCCAGTACGCCGAAGACTGGCCTAGCCCCGTACTCACACACGCGCGAAGAGATGGCGCGGGCCGTGTGCGAGTCCCCGGCTAGCTAGGGAATGAAAAAACCCGCGCCAAACTTCGGTTAGCTCAATACCGTGTAGTAAATCGGCTGATGGGTTGGAGGCTGTGCTGCACTTACCAGCTCAGCCAAGAAGTGATTGTCCGCCCACGCTGTTGCCAAGAAGCCGACCTCATTGTTCAACGCATACAGCTCTTGCAGCACGCGCGTGAGAATCGGCGTCCGCCGCAACCAAGCTCCCTTGTTCCAATTGCCATAGGCCAGGAAGCCCGCGCCGCAAACGGTGTCGTAAAACTCGTTGACAACGTAGGGGCGGCCAAGAATGAGGTCTTCGTCCGGGTCAAACATCACAACACCGCTGCTAGTGGCGCGCGTGTTGCGAATCTTGGCAAGCGTGTTTCTGGAGAGCATGAAGCAGCAATTCGGACCCTCCAGGCCCTCAACAAGCGCGTGCCGCAAGTCCGTCACCCGCGTGTAAGTGTCATCTCCAGTCTGCCCAACTTGCAGCGTGCTCGAAGCTGCACTCAGCGCGTTGAAAAGGGCCGTGGTTGCGTCGGAGGTTAGGACGTTTGCCATTGAGGTCAGCAGCTCATCAACGATCATCGGCTGGAGCGGGACTTCCGTGCTCATCAGTGATTCCCAATCGGCAATCACTTGACGGCTCTTCTTGTTCGCGCCGAAAGTAAAACCGCTCATGCCGAATGGCTGTGAGCCTGTGGCCCCTTGAGTCGGACCTTGAGCCTCAGCATAGGACGCGGGCGGAGCACCGGCGCTCACAATTGGCAGGTTGATCTGCCGCATGTGGTCAGTCGAGATGACAGACGCACCCGCCTTTTCGAATGGCGAAAACTCGAAATAGCTCTTCATGAAGGGCAGGATTTGCACGGGCACGGCGAAAGAAACCGAGTCCAGGCCGGTGCCCGTCCCGATACTGATTACGCCGGATGGATTGCTTGCCTCCATCTCGGGGATTGTGCCACCCATGCCGGTGAGATTCCCCACAGCTCGCCGCGCCCAAGCGCCGAAGTTGCGCTTCAGTGCGGCAGCTTGCGGGTGCTCTTTGGGAACGATTGCGCCGGACGTATGTCCGTTCTCATCGTAAGGGTCCGGCTCGCCAGGTTTGACGAGGCGTCCGCTCAACATTGCCACGGGGTCAAACTGACGGATGGTGGAGAGGGCCTCACGCTCCTCAATCTTGGGATTGAGGGTTTTGACACGCGCCATGTGCTCATCAATCAGAGCGTTTTCGGCGTCAGTCGGGTTTCGTTTGTCTTTTTCGGCGCGCTCCAAGATGGCCTCCGCCGCTTGCAACGCTTGATGTCTTTCTTTCTTCATGTCGAACAATCGCATTGACATAAAAATCTCCGTTATGAATTTTCGCGGCCCGTCAGCCCTCACGCGCGGTCACGTGCCCGGCGTTGCGGCATCGGGTTTGCTGCATCGCGCCGATCAAACCCGTATGAGGGGGAGCTAGCGCGTTCAATGCCCCGGCCCTTTTTGGCGCGGGCAGCTCATTCAAACTTGGGGCGGTGAGGGACGCGATATTCACCGCCCGTCGCGGCGCGATACTTCGCGGCGCATTGCGAAACTTCTTCACAGACGGGCGCGGTTAGTCTCGCGTGTCCGGCAATTCCCATAGGCGCTCAAGCCAATCCGCGCCGTCATCCTTCGACTTCAGTTTGTCGGTCACTTGCTGCGCGAAACCCATAGCGGCGAGCAGCATCACACCCACGGCGTCCGTGTCCGTCTCACACTTCGCCGCCGCGCGCCCGTTCACGATTCCAAGCACACCGCAGAACTGGAAGCCTCGCCGCTTTGCGTCATCAATGACTCTTTGCGGGATTGGTCCGTGCCCATCAAGCGGGATAAGCACGTAGTCTTCGCTCCGGCCAAGCACGCCCACGGCGATTTCGGATTCACAAACCAAATGCTCCATTGCGTCCATAATCAGTCCCTTTCCGGCTATTCGGGGGCCTTCGTGTTTGTACTGTTAGAACGTGACTTTCGTCTCTTTGCCCTCCGAAGCAACAAAAGCCTTTTGCGCTGCATTTGCTGCTCGCTGTGCGCGTTGATCGACTAGCCACGGATGTATCCACGTAGTCGAGGCACCTGCTTTACGGTCCCGCTGCCAAATCGCTACTCCAAGCGGAACCACGTTGTACGCCTTCTCAAGTCTCGCCGCTTTCGTGGACAGCTCAGGCAAGTCCTCCAATTGTCTCGGCATTGACAGGAGGTGTACTTGGTTTGACTCTGCGGTTTCAGGAGTCATCAAAACGAGCGCGGCCCTTACGTCCTCACCCGTTGTGGTTATCTTGGCTTTGAGCATCGCGGCTCGGAACTCAATGAGCAGAATGCGAGCGTGAAGGATTGCCGATTCAAGGTCGTATTCAAGGTCGGTTTTCCTCTTCGGACCAGCCCTGAACGCCCGGCGCACCGTTGCTGCTGGAGTCCAGGTGTCCACCATCGGGTTGGCGCTCTTCTCTTCGGATTTGCGTAATGCAGTCATAATGTCAATTACGAGATTAGTGTAATCTCGGAATTATGTCAAGTCCGAAATTACTGATACAGCCTAATCAAGCTGCACCGGTCCGCTTGATGCGTCCGCGCCGTTCGGGGCACACTGTCATCTCTCACGTCACTGCTTCCGGTAGCACCATCAGGATAGAATTGGCGGCGATGCCCCAAACCACGGCTAGACATGCGCGGCCATCCGCGCTCGTTGACACCCGCGTCATCTATTGCGGGGACAATCTGGAGCAGCTCAAGAAGCTGCCTGATGCTTGCGTTGATCTCATCTACATTGACCCGCCTTTCAACTCCAACCGCAACTATGAAGTGTTTTGGGGCGAGACGAAAGAGAAGCGGTCCTTTGAAGACCGGCACGCCTCCACGCAAGCCTACATAGACTTCATGCGCCCGCGGTGTGTTGAGCTGGCCCGCGTGCTCAAGAAAACCGGCAGCTTCTACTATCACTGCGACTGGCACGCATCCCACTATGTCAAGGTGATGCTTGACCAAATTCTCGGTGAGAACAACTTCATAAACGAGATTGTCTGGAAGCGCAGCACAGCACACAGCGATGCTCGGCAAGGGAGCAAGCACTTCGGGCGTCTTCACGATGTACTGCTACTCTACTCGGGAGGTTCGAAAGACTATACGTGGAATCAGCTCTACACGCCGCTGGACGAAAGCTATATCCGGTCGCACTACACGAATAGTGATGAAGATGGGCGGCGCTTCCGATGGGACAATCTGACCGGTCCAGGTGGTGCGGCTAAAGGCAACGCATTTTACGAGGTTCTTGGGGTCAAGAAATATTGGCGATACACGCCGGAAAAGATGCAGAAGCTCATTCAGGAAGGCCTTGTTGCTATTCCGCCCAAAGGGAATATACCCGCCCTTAAACGTTACCTCGACAAGTCTGAAGGCGTCCCGCTGCAAAGCGTGTGGGATGACCTGCCGCCAGTCAACTCCCAGGCGAAAGAGGCGCTAGGATACCCCACTCAAAAGCCGCTCGCGTTGCTGGAGCGAATCATCAAGGCATCATCGAACGAAAATGACATTGCGCTAGATGCGTTTTGCGGTTGCGGGACGGCGCTGGTTGCTGCTCAGAATCTCGGGCGGCAGTGGATTGGAATAGATATTTCGCCCACGGCCTGCCGCGTGATGGCTAAGAGGCTACGCGACATTTGTAGGCTGCCCGAGGATGAGCGGTTGTGGCTTTCCGGGCGCGGCTTCGTTGTGCGTGATCTGCCTTGGACGGAAAAGCAACTCCGCAACATCCCGCCATTTGAGTTTGAGAATTGGGCCGTCATTGCTCTTGGTGGAATCCCGAACAAGACGCAAGTTGGGGACATGGGCATAGACGGGCGTATCTACCCGGTAGGCGCAACGCCCAAGGCAGCCGTGAAACACACGCCGGAGCTGGACTTCATGGATGAGTGGTATCCAATCCAGGTGAAGCAAATGGACCGCGTGGGCCGCCCCGACATAGATAAATTTGAGGCCGCCATGCTGCGGACGCGCCGCAAGAAAGGCTTTTTCGTGGGCTTCGACTTTTCGCGGGATGCGCTCACGGAGATCGACTCATACTTCCGGCGTGAGCACGTGGTCATCATCCCACTAACGGTGCAGGAAATTTTGGATGAGCAAATCGCGCAGAAGTTGGCCTAGCCCCGAGAGACGACTGATGCAAGAGCGGGCTTAGTTCTTGTTCAGCCCAAACTTTCGGCTCATGAGCTTCTTCTTCCACGCTTCTTCGATTTGCTCAATCTCTTGGGTATCGGAATTTACGACCTCTAAAACTGTCGCTTGAAAGCTCTTCAGACCCAATCTCTTCAATTCGATATTTCCGCCATGCCCCGTACTCGCGTAATCGCAAAAGCGTCCCCACAAACTCTCTTCGCCTTTGGCAGACCCTACGTACTGTTTGCCCGTTTCCTTGCAAACCAAGAGGTAGACCCCTCTGACGTGCTTGAGCACTTCTTTCCATGCCAGCGGAATCATCTCAAGCTGTTCTATGTCACAGCAGAACCGCGTAAAGCCCGGAAAAGCCTCATCCTTGACTTCTTTTCTAATCTCCAGAATCGTCTTGTCACTGCTTTCTGCACGCTGGACCCACTGGATATAACCCTTTCCCCACTCAATTATCAGATGACCGACGTACTCTGAAAGCAGGGCTTCCCGTTGAATGTCGTAAAGATGTAGACCTGCTCGATCTTGTCTAAGAACAGGGTCAATAGTGCCCGGCGGAGCAATTCCGACGCCATCAACACGAAACAATCCGATGAACAACGTGTCCCCTGCGGGTGTGACAACAAAACTAGTCAGCAGATCGCCTACTTGAAACACCTCCCGCCGTTGTATGCGTTGGTACATTTCGAGACGGCCATCTCCGGCGCGCCACAGATCGTAGGGCGTGCAATTTGCGGATGCTCGGGCATCCTGATGGCGAACAAGACGCACCCGCTTAGGGTCAATTCCCTCATATTTCAAAAGTGCGTTAAACGTGAGCATTGAGTCCCCCTTGCTTCCATTTGGCCTAATACTTTCCGTAATGACCGCACTGCTGTGGCCTAGCGCACGGCTCGCCTTGCGGATGCCGAGAGGGCGCTAGAAGAGGCTCTCATGAAAATCCGTCTTCTGTTAGCGATTCTGCAATCGGACTATAATGCACTTCTCCCGTAGAGGCCGTGAAAAGCTGTTTCCGCGTGATCTCCGGCTAGGACAAAGGATGAATGCGCCAAAGTTCAGACGTGTAGCCTATCGCAATCTCAACTCGCGCCAGAAGGAAGCATTCAATTTTCAGAAAGTTTCGGCGGTACTCGCCGATTATGGTTTTACCACGATTAGGCTTAGCAGTGATTGGCGTGGTGCTGACTTCATTGCCCAACACCTCGATGGTTTAACGTTCCTGAAAATCCAACTGAAGAGCCGATTGACCTTTGAAAAAAAGTATTTGAACCAAGAGCTGTTTATTTGCTTCCCGCATGGCGGCGAGTGGTTTCTTTACCCCCATGACGGCTTCTTGAGGAAGGTCATTGCCTCTGGCAGAATCAAAAAGAGCATATCGTGGACCAAGAAAAGTGCGTACTCGTTCCCGACGCTTCCGCGCAAAATCAGAGAGTTGCTAGAACCATATCGGTTGATTGCCGAACCTGCACGGGGGAAAACACCGATACTGGATTAGCTCCTGTACACATCACAAAGAGGTGTGATAGCGCCCGAAAATCCTTGCATTGACTGCCCGGATTGCACACGGAAAGAAGCGTGTGCGTCCGTGCTGTTTCCCGTGCCGTTCGTGGTGCGTTACATCGAAAACGGGGTAAATCGTGCCATCTGCTGCGCTGTAAGTTACTGAGTTTACGTTTATGCTCGATTTCGACTCGCACACGCTTCCGCCAAAACTCTTCGATTGACTGCGCCGTTTCTCAATAGCCATCTTCAGTTGATGCCCAATCGGTTTCTGCGCCTCCGCGGTGAGGAATGATTCGCTTCGCCTGCAGGGCCGTTCGCGATAACATCTCTTAGTTCCTCAAATAAGTCGTAAGTGTGGCCTTTGGCCTCGCCGCACGTGCTGTGTCGGCGATCCCGGGTTTTTACATTCGTGCGTAATCGCACCGAGGGTTGAAATGAGAACCGTATCGCGCTTTATGGCATTTCTACTTGCGCTTCGAGATGTTACGTTTCGGGTCTTGGGCTCGCGACCGAAAGGAGAGCTGAATCTGAGCGTTGTGAATTTTCCTCTCGTCGCCCCCACGTCAAAGACGCTCTATAACCATCACCCAAGCTTTCGGCCTCACCGGGGCCTTTGCAGCACAAGGACTGAATTGGAGTTCAGGAGAAACCGTATGTACAAGCGCGTTCGAGTCTGCCTTGTCAGTTTCATACTCGTACTTTTTTCTTTCTGTGCCTTATCGCAAGAACAGCCACCAAAAGCCAACCGTCCGAGCCTGGGTCTCGTTCTGCAGGGCGGCGGAGCGCTTGGACTCGCCCATGTGGGGGTCATCACCTGGCTGGAAGAACATCACATTCCCGTGGACTACGTGGCAGGCACCAGCATGGGTGGGCTGGTCGGCGGCGTATACGCCACAGGACGCAATGCCGCTGAGCTTCGGCAGGTGGTAAAGAGCATCAACTGGGACCAGGTTATGGCTGGACAGACGCCCTTTAACGATCTTTCATTCCGGCGCAAGGAAGATGCCCGCGACTATCCCAACAGCCTGGAGTTTGGAATACGCAAAGGAGTGCAGTTCCCAGAAGGCTTCAACTCGGGCCAGCAGGTGTCGCTGATTCTTGACCAGGTGGCGGCACCCTACTCGGAGATCAAGAGCTTCAACGATCTCCCCATTCCATTCGCCTGTGTCGCTACCGACCTGGTCAGCGGCAAGCCCAAGGTTTTCCGCGACGGGTCGTTGTCCCTCGCTCTGCGATCCACCATGTCATTGCCCGGTATCTTCACGCCGGTCCGAACGAAAGATGCCATCTACGCCGACGGTGGCCTGCTGCAGAACATCCCTGTTGAGGTAGCGAAAACGATGGGAGCCGATCTGACGCTGGCGATTCACCTGGCGGAAGCGCCCATTACCCCGAATGCAAGTCTTTCCTCGTTCTCGGTTCTCGGCCAATCGATCTCCGTCATGATTTCAGCCAATGAATTGCTAAGTATGGAAAAGGCGGACATCCTGGTCTCCGTACCGGTACAGAAATGGGGGGCGTTAAGTTTCGACGACGCTGACGCGATCATCCAGGCCGGATACGATGCCGCCGCGGCGAAGTCCAAGATCTTGATGACGCTCGCGGTAGATGACGCCACCTGGAACCAGTACCTCGCCGAACGCAACGCCCGCCGTATCCTCAATCCTCCAATTCCGACGTTCGTAGCGGTCAACGGAGTGAATGGCCATCTGTCACAGCGTGTCGAGGAGCAAATGGCCAACGTGGTGGGCAAGCCCGTTGACTATAAGACGCTGGATTCGGAAATCATGCACCTGAAGGGCATGGGGCGCTTTTCCACTCTCAGCTACGAATTTGTCGAACGAAATGGCCAACAAGGCCTCCTGGTGAAAACGGAAGAAAACTCCTATGGGCCACCCATCGTTCGGCCGCTTCTCCTGGTTGACGGCGCCAGCCTCAAGAATGTGACCTTCAACCTGGGAGCAAGAGTTACCTGGCTTGATATCGGAGGCTTTCGCTCGGAATGGCGCAATGACGTCGTCATGTTCTCCGACTACGGGCTGCGGTCGGAGTATTACCATCCCTTCACTCCCCAGACACACTGGTTCATTGCACCTCGGGGCGTTATCGATAGCGATCCTTTCTATCTCTACAAAAAGAACACACTCCTCTCCGAGTTGCGTAAAGAGACTGGCGGAGGTGGTTTAGACGTAGGCTACCAGTTCGGAAATACCAGCGAGCTGCGCGTGGGATACGAAGGCGGCTGGGAGCAATATAACGAGGAAGTCGGCGACCCCAAGGCTTACCCAGCTGTTTCCGGCACTTTTGCGGATGCCAGGGTGCAATACAGATTGGATCGCTTGGACAACGCTGTAATTCCTCGCCAGGGGCAAGCTGCCGACGCCACGTTTCTGTGGTCGAATAGCAGTCCGCTGGCGACCCAACAGTTTCCCGTATTCGAAGCCGTCTCACGCAACTTTTTCCGGATAAGCGAGCCCTCCTCGGTATTTCTGAGCGTATTTGGCGGCACAACGTTCAACTACGCCACCGGACTGCCGCAATTTACTCTCGGCGGTTCGCAACGCCTCGTCGCCTACGGCACCGACGAGCTGCTGATGGACAAGTACTTCCTGTTCCAGTTGGGCTACATCCGGGAAATGGCGAAGCTACCGCCCCTGCTAGGGAATGGCGTCTACTTGCTGGCTCTGTACGAAGGCGCGCAGGTTGGTGGACAGCCTTCCTTTGCCTTAAACAAGGCTTCCGGCTACCCCAATGATGGAGCAGTGGGCTTGGTCGTTGACACCATCTTTGGTCCGGTAGAAGCCGCGTATGCCTATGGCGACACCGGACATCGCAAATTCTTCTTCAGGATCGGACGGCTGTTCTGAGAGACAGGAATGATTTCTGAAGTATCGCGCGTGACACTTGCGGGAAGAGTACCTTCACCGTCTCGACCTGCAGTTTGATCGTTGTAGATTCGGCAGTTTTTCAGTAGCATTTCGCAGCAGCAGCGCCGGTCAACCTGGGAGGGGCCCTATTATGTCCGCGATTTTTATCAGCTACCGCCGCGAAGATGCCGAAGATTCGGCTCGCGCGCTATATGAGAGCCTGCTTCGAGAGTTCGGCAAGGACCGGCTCTTCATCGACGTGGAGGATATTGCCTATGGCTCAGACTTTCGCGAAGCGGTGGAGAAGAAGCTCGATGACTGCGGTGTATTTCTCGCAGTTATCGGTCCAACGTGGCTCGACGCTAAAGATCCCAACGACCCTGCGGCGCGCCGCAGGCTGGATAACCCAGGCGACTTCGTTCGCCAAGAGGTTGGAACAGCCCTGAAAAGAAAGTCTCTGCCGGTGATTCCGGTCCTGGTGCGTGGCGCCACAATGCCGCCGCCAGACAGGCTTTCCGAGGATCTTCATGACCTCGCTTATCGCAACGCCCTTACGCTGAGTCATGCTGTGGGCTGGGAAGACAACGTCAATAAGCTGGTGCGGCAAATCCGGCCTCTTGTCGGCGAGGGCAAGGTCGAGCACCCGGCCGGTGCTGCAGTCTCAGCCACAGGAGCACCACCGCGAACGGTGCAGCGAGCGGCGCCAGCTCCAACCGCGGCTGATTCGACCACGCCGGGTGGTGGCTTAAACAAGGGATTGATGATCGGAATACCCGCTTTAATTGTGGCCTTAGCCATTGGGTACTTCGTGGTGAAACACAGCCATAAGCCGGAGCGGAAGCCCGACGTGCAACCGATCAACTCGGGTATTACCCTGCCGGATCGTTCGGGCGAGGGTCAGACGAAACCCGAGAACGCAGGCCGGACGCAGGCTTCGGGCGTAGCCGTGACCATAGCGAAGAACAAACGCTTGACGAATGTGTCAGGCCCGGTGGACGTTCTGATTGACGGCGAGCAGCAGGGCCAGATTCGCTTCGATGCGAACGGTAGTACACCCATCCAGATTCATGCCAAGGAAGGAAAGCACCAGTTTGCCTTGCTCAATCCCCAGACGAAAGCAAGCTGCACGGGGACATTCAACGTCAACCCCGGCACGCCAACGCTGATTCTGCGTATGAAGGACAACGGAACCGTTTGCTCGCTTGAAGTGCCGAATGGTCAGGAATAAACGCGCCAAGGCGCAGACAGCCGCGGAATTCCCGTATCATGCCTCCAACATACTTTGCCTGCGAACGCGGCTTTCGCCGCTCGCGTTCTACTGAACTCAACATGAAGCTCCTTACCAAGTTCAACATCGTCCTGATCATATTCTTCGGTGCGGGCGGAATTCTGATTGCCCAGCTTGCCAAAGACTTCCTCCTCAACAACGCTCGCGACCAGGTGGTACAGCAGGCAGAACTAATGATGGCAGGGGCAAAAGCCACACGCGATTACACCGACGACCAGATCAAACCCTTGCTGCTGAAAAACTCGGACCACGAAACGAACTTCTTGCCGGAGACCGTGCCCGCATTCGCTTCGACGACGATATTCGCTTCGCTTCGGAAGAACTACAGCGACTACTCCTATCGCGAAGCGACCTTGAACCCCACGAATCCAATCGACCGGGCGGAGGACTGGGAAGCTGACATCATCCGCTACTTTGAAGATCACCCTGATCAGAAACAACTGGTCAACGAGCGCGAAACTCCGACCGGCCGCCAGCTATATCTGGCCAAACCCATGCGGGCAGGCGCTAGCTGCCTCGAATGTCACAGCGAGCCATCCGTGGCTCCTGCCGCCATGATTCGTAAATACGGCCCAAACAACGGATTCGGGTGGAAGCTGAACCAGGTCATCGCGGCACAGATCGTTTCGGTGCCGATGACGGTCCCGACGGCAATTGCACAGAAGGCCTATCACAGCCTGATCATCTTTCTGGTTGGGGTCTTTGTCATTACCATTCTCGCGTTGGATGGGGCGCTCTACTTTCTCGTCATCCGTCCACTTCACACCGTTTCCACAGCCGCGGATCGAATAAGCCGTGGGGAAGTCGACATCGAGCCTCTCGAAGTGCGCGGCAAAGATGAGATCGCCGATGTCACGGCCTCGTTCAACCGCATGCGGGTGAGCCTGGCAAAAGCCTTAAAGATGCTTGAATAGACGCCGCGATTTGTCATCCTGAGCGGAGGGAGGCCGCCGCAGGCGGCCGAAGGCAGTCGAAGGACCCCTATAGTTCCCCGATCCTGGGGGCCTGACTAGCATAGGGTCCTTCGACTCTTCGCGAAAGTCTGCGCCTTCCAACCGCAATAATAGGGCTTTCACGGCGAGCCCGCCGCCGTATCCGCCGAGGCGATGCCCCCAGGCCAGCACGCGGTGGCAGGGCACGACGATCGCGATTGGGTTGTAGTGGTTGGCCTGTCCGACGGCACGGAATGCGGCGGGCGAGCCGGCCGCACGCGCAACCTCGGCGTAAGTTCGCGTCTCACCATACGGGATACGCAGCAATTCTTCCCAGCAACGTTTGCGGAACTCAGTCCCGCGCAGATCAAGGGCGAGTGTGAATTCTTTGCGCCGACCGGCGAAGTATTCTTCCAGTTGCGTTCTCACCTCGGCAGTGCGCTCCTGCGAAGCCTCCCAGCGCACCGGCTGGCCGGCAAATCGTTGCGCCAAGCCGCGATCGAATTCGAGCGCGACAAGCGCGGCCTCGCTGACCCCAATCAGCAGTGGGCCGGCCGGAGAACTGATGCGGGAGTAGAAAAGGGTTTCCATTGTCTTGGCTTCAACCAGCCTAGCACCGCAAAGCGCAACATTAACTTTCGCCGCCCCGCTACGTCCAACCCCTGCCTGGGTTCTTAAGCCTGTGAGGTGGAAGAAAGCAATTTTCTCAAGTTCCCGTCTCGCCCACAAACGACTAAAATAGAAACACCTTTGCCACTGGGTGCCGCATCCAATGGCCTGTGAGTCGCTGGTCTACTGAATGAATTCGAATTCTCTTTGCAAACTCCTCATTGTCTTGTTGGCTGCTACGGCCAGCGGATTCGCGCAACAACCCTCTCAGTCGGAACCCGCATCGGGCGTCGAGACGACGGCACCCCCGGCGGCGCAGAAAGCTTCGCCCGATGGAACGGACGTTGCTCCGGCGGCGGCCGCCGCAGAGGGCAACACCCAGCCATTTTCAAAGGCAGCCACCAAGCCGGACAAAGCAGCGGCGTATTACCACTTCATGATGGCGCATATGTACGAGGAGATGGTCTCCACCTACGGTCGCGCCGACTATGCGACCAAGGCCATCGAAGAGTACCGCGCGGCCATCGAGAACGACCCTGATTCCGATTACTTGAATGCCGGCTTGGCTGAGCTATATGCCAAGACGGGCCGCATTCGCGATGCCGTGCTGGAAGCCCAGGACATCCTCAAGCGTGACGGAAACAATCTGGAAGCGCGCCGATTGCTGGGCCGCATTTACCTGCGTTCTCTGGGCGACATGCAGTCGAACAATCAGTCGCAGGAAGTCCTCAAGCTCGCCATCGAGCAATACGAACAAATCGTGAAGCTCGATCCAAAGAGCGTGGAGGACCACCTGCTGCTTGGTCGGCTGTACCGGATCAACAGCGAGCTCTTGAAGGCAGAGAGCGAGTTCAAGATCGCCGCAGGTCTGCAGCCGCAATCGGAAGAAGCGGTGACCATGCTGGCCTATCTCTACAACGAGGAGGGAGACACCACGCGCGCGCTGCAGGTGCTGAATGCCATCCCCGAGCAGCAGCGCACGGCCAAGGTGTACTCCACGCTCGGCTACACCTACGAACAGAGCAAGGACTACGCGAAGGCGGTTGATGCCTACCGCCATGCCGTCGAGCAGGACAAGGACAATCTCGATTACGTCCGCGGGCTGGCCCAGAATCTGCTGAATGACGGCCAGGCCGAAGCCGCACTGGAGCAGTATAAGGCCGTCGCCGACTCCGATCCCTCGGACGCACAGACGTACATGAAGATGGCGGAGATTTACCGCCGCAATGGCAAGTACGACCAGGCACAGGAGGCCCTCAAGAAGGCCAGCGCTATTGTGCCGGATTCGCTGGAGCTGCAGTACAACATCGCGGTCATCGACGACTCCCAGGGTAAATATGACGATGCCATCCAGATTCTGACCGGCCTGCTGGCGAAAACCGACCACGGCGACGGCCAATACGAGCAGGCGGACAAGAACAACCGAGCTGTCTTTCTGGAGCGCCTGGGCACCGTGTATCGCGAGGCCAACAAGCCTCAGCTCGCGATCCAGACTTTTGGCGAGATGCTCACGCTGGGGGATGATAACGCCAGTCGCGGCTACCAGGAGATCATTGAGACCTATCGCGACAACAAGAACTGGCAGATGGCAACCAGCGTTGCGGAGGAAGCGGCCAAGAAATACCCGAAGGATCGCAGCCTGCAGTTGATTGCTGCTTCGCAGCAGGCCGACACGGGGAATGCGGACCAGGCGATTGAGCGCGTTAAAGGAATGCTCCGGAACAATCCTGACGATCGCGAGGTTTACATTGCCCTGGCGCAGATGTATAGCCGCCTCAAACAATGGAACGAGGCGGAGCAGAACATCGACAAAGCGCTGGCGCTCGCGACCAAGCAGGAAGACAAGGATTACACCATTTTCGTTGCCGGTTCGATTTACGAGCGGCAGAAGAAATACGACCTGGCCGAGGAAGACTTCCGCAAGGTCATCGCCAGCGATCCCAAGAACGCTATGGCGCTCAACTATCTCGGATACATGCTCGCTGATCGCGGCACGCGGCTGGACGAGTCGCTGGGCTACATTCGGCGTGCGGTGGCGCTCGACCCCAACAATGGCGCGTATCTCGACTCGCTGGGCTGGGTCTATTACAAAATGGGCAACTATGAACTCGCCGAAGAAAACCTGCGACTAGCCTCGGAGCACATCGGCAACGATCCGACGGTCCAGGACCACTTGGGAGAGCTTTATCTGAAGACAGGCCGCCTGAAGCTGGCAGCCATGCACTGGGAGCGCGCGCTGGAAGAGTGGAACAAGACCATTCCCGCGGAAGTGGACAGCGACGACGTAGCCAAAGTCCAAAGAGAGCTTGAGTCAGCGAAGGTGAAGCTGGCCCAGCAGAACGCAGGCGGGGCCCCAAAGCACTAGACTGCTTGCCGCAATGATTCGCGTCAGGGCACGATTTCCAGTCGTGACGCACGCCACATTTTTTTGTCTGTCATCCCGAGACGGCGTCAGCCGTCGAGGGACCTGCAGTTTGCGCGATTCGGCAGAGACCGCGCCTGAATACGAAATCAGCAACGACCCAGAAACCCACCGGCATCGCTCCGTAAGCGAAAGCAGATCCCTCGCTTCGCTCGTGATGACAAGAATGGAGAGCGGGGTTCGGCACGACTGAAGTCGTGCCCTGACGCGGGGTATAGACCGGGCAGATAGTTTACAGATTAGACCGGGCACATACTTTACACCAGGTTCGTTCACGAAGGCATGTACAACGAGGCATGCCTTGGAAAGTGAGCGGAGTGGTGGAACGACGCAAGCAGTTTGTGGCCGAGTACCAATCGGGCCAGGAGACGATGACGGAGTTATGCCAGGCGTATGAGATCTCGCGGCCGACCGGCTATGCGGTGCTGCGGCGGTATGAAGCGGGCGGCGAGCTGGGGCTGGCGGAGCGCAGCCGGGCGCCGCGGCGGCATGCTAACCAGACGCCTGTGGAGATCGAGCAAGCGGTGCTCGAACTGCGGCGCGAGCACCCGCGCTGGGGGCCGGTCAAGCTGCGGGCCAAGCTGGAGAAACGGGCGCCGCAGCAGGCGTGGCCGGCGGCGAGCACCATCGGCGCGATGCTGGATCGCGAAGGGCTGACGCGGCATCGGCGCCAGCGGCGGCGCACTCCGCCGTACACTCAGCCGCTGGCGGCGGCCAGCGAACCGAACCGCGTCTGGTGCGCCGATTTCAAGGGCTGGTTTCGCAGCGGTGATGGGACACGCATCGATCCGCTGACCATGATGGATGTGCACAGCCGGTATCTGCTGCGGGTGCAGGCGGTGGAGAAAACGGACACGGCGCGGGTGCGAGCGATCTTCGAGGCGGCGTTTCGCGAGTATGGGATGCCACTGGCGATCCGCAGTGATAATGGGGCGCCGTTCGCCTCGCGGGCGGTAGCGGGGCTGTCGCGGCTATCAGTGTGGTGGATGAAGCTGGGCATCGTGGCGGAGCGCATCGAGCCGGGACATCCGGAGCAGAACGGGGCGCACGAGCGGATGCATCGCACCTTGGCCGAGGAGACGGCGTCGCCGCCGGCCTACGACGCGCGCAGCCAGCAGCGGGCGTTCGATGGCTTCCGTCGCATGTACAACGAAGAGCGGCCGCCACCACGCCCTGGCCATGCGCACCCCGAGCGAAGTGTATGAGCTCTCGCCGCGGGCGTATCCGGCGCGCGTGCCGGAGCCGGAGTACGGCAGCGCCCTGAAGGTGCGACGGGTGCACAAGCACGGGCAGTTCTGCTGGAACTACCACGATGTGTTTCTCAGCAAAGTGCTGTATGGCGAACGTATCGGCTTGTTGCCGCTGGATGATCGTTATTATCGGGTGTACTTCGCGACCTTTCCCTTGGCCCGGTTCGACAGCTATGAGTTGCGCATCGAGCCGCTGCCGGCCGGAGACGAAGACGAAGCGGAGGAAGAAGAATGTGGAGTGCAAGGCTGACCGGAGGCGCGGGGAAATGTGGAAATCGCAAACAGCGCGATTCCCACATTCCCCCGACGACGACTACTAAGTATTTATAAAGGCTCAAGAACCAGAAAACGGACCGAAAAGTGTAAAGTATGTCCCCGGTCTGAAATGTAAACAATGTCCCCGGCTGGACGGCGGATCTCCGCGGACTTCACCCCTTGCCGAAGACCCCCTCGATCATCCGCCGCATGAAGTGCCCGCCGTAGGTGCCTGCATTGGCGGCCAGCAACTGCAGGAAGGCCCCATACACCTGTCCGCGATCGTGTGGCCACTTCACCACGTACTGGTAATACGCAAGCACCAGCGGAACGCCCGCCCACACCAGCAGTCCCCAGCGCCATGGCTGCTCAGGTTTCCAGACTCCCAAGAACATCGTGAAGCCGAGCACGCACAACGCGGTGAGCAGTGCGTCGTTAACGACTTGGTTGATCCACCCGGTAACCAGGCCGAAGAGAATGGCGAGCAGGTAGGGAACTGTCTTCACTTGGTCCCTTGGTCGTACTTATAAAAGCCGCGGCCTGACTTCCTACCCAGCCAGCCAGCGTCGACCATCTTTATCAGCAAGGGGCACGGCCGGTACTTGGGATCGCCCAGGCCGGCTTGCATCACACGCATGATGTCCAGGCAAACGTCGAGTCCGATGAAATCCGTGAGCGTCAGCGGTGCCCATGGGATGCGCCATGCCCAACTTGAACACTTCGTCGACCGCTTCGGGCGTGGCCACTCCTTCCATCACGGCGTACATTGCCTCATTCAGCAGCGGCATCAGCACGCGATTAGAGACGAATCCCGGCGCGTCATTGACCTCGACCGGCGTCTTCTCCAGCTTCTCGGCCAGCTCCTTCACCGTTTTATAAGTCTCGTCCGAGGTTGCCAGCCCACGAATGACCTCGACCAGTTTCATCATCGGAACGGGATTGAAGAAGTGCATCCCGATCACTTTGTCTGGACGCTTTGTCACCGCTGCCAGTTTGGTGATGGAGATCGACGAAGTGTTCGAGGCCAGTATCACCTCGGGCCGGCACATCGTGTCAAGGTCGCGAAACAGCTCGGTTTTGATCTCGAAGCGTTCGCTGGCCGCCTCGACGATGAAATCGCAGGCGCCCAACTGCTTCCGATCGGTAGTGGACTGAATGCGTTTGAGCGCTTCGTCGCGCTGCTCGGCCGTTATTTTCGACTTGCTTACCTCTCGCTCAAGGTTTTTGCTGATGGTTTGCAACCCACGATCGAGAAATCGCTGTTCGACATCGACCAACGTCACGTTGTAGCCGCCTTTCGCGAAAACGTGAGCGATGCCGTTGCCCATGGTCCCTGCGCCAATCACACCTAGGTTCTTGATTTCCATAGAAATGCCCTCAGTTTCTTATGAAAGCTGTCCGAAAAACATTCGAGTGTAGCAGAGGGAGCGCTGATAAGGGCGACCACGATGGGTGCTATCGAGGATTCGGTCCGTTGAAGTTGCGCACGCGCAGCAGCATGCAGGTGGCGTTGTCTTCACCACCGCCCTCGTTCGCAGCGTCAACCAGCATGTCGCAGGCAACCTGGAGAGAGGGTATTTGAGACAGGATGGCCTTGATTTCGTCGTCGCCAACGTGCCGCAAAATGCCGTCGGTGGTGAGCAACAGCAGATCGCCTTCCTGGGCGGGGAATTCTGCCAGATCCGGCGGGCTATCATCGCCGGTTCCCAGCGCGCGGGTGATGATGTGCTGTGCCGCGGACTGTTTGGCCTCCTGGATGGTGAGCACTCCCCGTCTCACCTGCTCCATGACGAACGAGTGGTCTTCCGTCAGCTGCACCAGTTCGCCATCACGCAAAAGATAAATGCGGCTGTCGCCGACATGCGCAATGGTGAACTTGCCATCGCAGAATCGCGCCGCGACCAGGGTCGTTCCCATGCCGGTGGCCGCTTCGTTTTCGTCGGCATAGCGCAGGATCGACTCGTTCGCCATGTTGACGGCATCGGCCAGAAGTCGAGCGCCCATGGGAGCATCGATGAGCGAAGGGTCGGCGGCCATCGGCTCCTGGTCGCGGAAATAGGCGAGTACGCTGTCGACCGCGATGCGGCTGGCGATTTCACCTGCTGCGTGCCCGCCCATGCCGTCGCACACCACGTACACGCCCAGCCGCTGATCGTAGCCGAAGCTGTCTTCGTTGGACGAGCGCACCCTACCTATGTCGCTGCGTCCTGCGACCTCGAGACCCAAAGCCATTCGGGGTACAGTTTACGACGGTATTAAAAAACGCGCGAGTGACGAAAGTGGTGGCTTTCCGGACGGACGCCAAGTCCTTGATATTCGGAACTCTTCCATGCCAGGGCCTATTGCTTTGGAGGGGTCTGGCTTGGCGCAGGCTTAGTGCCATTCTGCTGCCCGTCTTTTGGGATGTCCTGGCCTTCGTAGGTGATCCTGACGTTCGAGCCGAAGCGCTTGTAATCGGTGTACTTCACGATCTGCCGGACATGAACGTCGCCGGTTGAGAAGTGCAGTGTGTCGTCAACCTTGGTGTACACCGGGAACCAGTACTTACCATCGATTTGCTGTCGCCAAGTGGTGAAGTTAGGGAAGAGGTTTTCCTGGCCGCCGCGCTTATGGACGCCAAGGTCAGGCACGTTCTTGCCGAAGGTCTTCACGATCTGGAAGTCGTGGTCGTCGACCCAGATCCTTCCCTGGAAATACCGCTTGTTCTTTTCGATCTGCTTAGGAGCAATATCGAAGACGTAAGTCCCCAGTTCGTCCTCCCGCTGCTTGCCCACGTACAGAATGCTGTACTCCGGAATCTCGTCTGTGGTGAGAACGAACGGCATGCGGCGGCGGATGTCGTCGAAGTCCTCCTTGGTCATCAGAATCCCGACCAGTGTGGATTCCGGCGCGAATACAACGTGCTCCACGCGATTGCCTTTGTCGTCAAACAGCACGTCTTCCACCTCGCGAAACTCGCCATTTACGGTATCGCCGTCAAGGGTCTGCACCAGGCAGGTCCTGCCGATATGCGTATTGTTCACGCGCGATCTTGAACTGCTTCTCTTTCGCAGCGAACCGCTGGATGATCTCGTCGACGGTGATGCCCGTGGGTTGCGACGGATCAAGCGGCCCTTCACCGCGATCGGAAGCCAGCAGAGGAGCGGAAAGGCAGAGCAAAACCAAGGCGACCCGCGGAAAGCGGCGGAAGGAAACTTGAGAGTACATCAGATATCCTGCGGGTATTTTACTCGAAAGTCTCATTTTTACTTTTAGACGAGCGGAAGGGGCTGGGGATAGAAACAGCTTTCAACTCGCAACGTTTCGGGAAGCAACTCTGGCCATCTACTCCGGGTGCTCGGAACCTAACTGGCTTCCAGCTTCTTTACCGGTCGCTCAGTGCTTCCATTTCGGCATCGACGGCCCGCAGAGCAGCGGCGTGAGTGCGCTGGCGCATCTCGACCGGAGAAGCCCATTTATGGAACTCTGTTAACAAAGCAGTCTCGGTGTTCTCGATCCGGGTAAAGATGCGATCCTCGGCGTCGGCAAGCCGCGCAGACATGCGATCCTCACTTGCTCTGATCTGAGAGGCAATCTCGGCGGCACTCCACTGCTTGTCCTCTGCGGTAAGCATGTGACGATTTTACTCCGTTGCCCAGTCTTAAGACGAAGGAACCTGTTCCATCGACTCGCGGTCAAGCCTGCCAAAAGTGGCCGCGACACTTCCTGCTCCGTCTCGGTGAACACTTCATTTACCATCAAGTTTCTGAAACCAACGAGTTCGGCGGGAGTAAGAACCCGATTCGCGGAGGTAACATGCTTCGTCGCATCCTCGTAGCTCTCTTCCTGTTCTCTCTCGCAATCACATCTCTCGCCCAAACCAGGCACCCTTTCACCTTCCAGGACATGATGCAGCTCAAGCGCATCGCGGAGCCCAACGTCTCGCCCGATGGCAAATGGGTTGCGTTCAGTGCGGTCGACGTCAATCTGGATGCGAATACGCGCACGCCGCATCTGTGGGTGGTGCCGGTCGCCGGCGGTGAGGCCCGTCGCCTGACACCCGCAACCGGCCCTGGCGAAGACCGCCCGCGCTTCTCGCCGGATGGCAAGCGCATCATCTTTGAGTCGTCAAAAGAAAGTGGCTCGCAAATCTGGGTGCGGGATTTCGATTCTGCGAGTGGATCTCTTACCGGCGACGCCCGCAAAGTCACGAACATCTCCACCGAGGCAGCCGGTGGGATCTGGTCACCGGATGGCAAGAATATTCTGTTCGTCTCCGAGGTCTATCCCGACTGCAAGGACGATGCCTGCAACAAACAACGCGACGAAGAGAAGGCCGAGTCGAAAGTCAAAGCGAAGATGTTCACCACGCTTATGTATCGGCACTGGAACCACTACTCGAACGGCAAGCGCAGCCATCTCTTCATCCAATCGATTGACGGCGGCGCAGCGCGCGATCTCACGCCCGGCGACCATGACGTGCCTCCGTTCTCGCTCGGCGGACAAGACCAATATGTCTTCGCGCCCGATGGAAAAGAAGTGGCCTATGCTTGCAATCTCGACAAAGTCGAAGCCACCAGCACCAACACTGACGTATTTGTAGTCCCTGCTGCCGGCGGCGAGCCGAAGAAGATCACCACGAATCCCGGCAGCGATAGCACTCCCATCTATTCCCCCGATGGCAAGTACATCGCCTATCGCTCTCAGTTCCGCGCAGGTTACGAAAGCGACCGCTTTCGCCTGATGCTCTACGAGCGCGCAACCGGCAAGATCACCGACATGACGCCAAACTTCGACCGCTGGGTCGATGCGATGGCGTGGTCGCCGGACTCGAAGTCGATTTACTTCACCGCCAATAACGAAGGCGAGAACCCAATCTATGTGCTCAACATCGGGCAGACGAATCCGTGGCCGCAGGAGTTGGTCGACGGTTTCAACGACAGCCCCATGCCAACGCCCGACGGCAAGATGCTTGTCTTCGACCAGATGTCGGTCGCCGCGCCAAACGAAATCTATAGCGCTCCATTGCACTACATGGCGTGTCAAATTGCCGTCGCGGGCGATGCCTATGCCGTTCCTGCATGCCGGCTGTCGAAGGCGAAGCCGCTCAGCAGCCTGAACGACGCTGTGTTGTCGCAGGTCGCTATGCCACCGATGGAGTCGTTCTGGTTCCAGGGCGAGGCGAAGCAGAAGGTGCAGGGCTTCATCATCCGTCCGCCACACTTCGAGAAGGACAACAGCTATCCGCTGAAATATCTTATCCACGGTGGTCCAGAGGGCGCGTGGGGCGACGACTGGTCGTATCGCTGGAATCCTGAGTTGTTTGCCGCAAACGGATACGTCGTCGTGATGGTAAACTTCCACGGCTCAACCGGTTATGGACAAAGCTTCATCGATGCCATTAATGGCAATTGGGGCGGCCCGCCGTTCGACGACCTGATGATGGGCCTCGACTACGTGGAGAAGACTTACCCATTCATTGACAAGAACCGTGAGTGCGCGTTGGGCGCCAGCTACGGCGGTTACGCGATCAACTGGATAGAAGGCCACACCGATCGATTCAAATGCCTGGTGTCGCACGACGGCATGTTCAATACCGAGTCGGCCTACGGCACCACGGAAGAGTTATGGTTCAATGAATGGGAGTTCAAAGGAACTCCGTGGACCAACCGCGAGATGTATCGCAAGTGGTCGCCGCATCTGTCCGCGAAGAACTTCAAGACGCCGATGCTGGTGGTTCACGGGCAGCTTGACTATCGCCTCGATGTTTCGGAAGGCTTCCAGCTCTTTACGACGCTACAGCGCTTGGGAATTCCATCAGAGATGCTCTACTTCCCTGACGAAGGCCATTGGGTGCTGAAGCCGCAGAACTCGCAATTGTGGTGGCAGACGGTCACCGATTGGGTCGACCGCTGGACGAAGTAGAAGAAGAAATGTCAACCGCGGATCGCCGCTGAGGAACGTGGAAGAGAGATTAACCACGGATTGCCACGGATGAACACAGATCAGAAACTACGAACCGCGGATGTGCGCGGAGTACGCGGATTAAGATCGAGCCTTGGGAATTCGATCTGATCTGCTTTTCCGATCCGTGTGCATCCGTGCAAATCTGTGGTAAGCATTATCTCCGAGTGATCCGCGGTTGTTCTGAAACTTAGGAGCAAGCACTTTGCCTGACATCGGCGCCCTTTATCTCGACGAAACTTTCCGGTCATTGCGCGGACACAAGCGCCTGGCCGACGGAGCCATCGCGCAGCTCAGCGACGAGCAGTTCTTCGCTACGCCCGATGCCGAATCCAATAGCATCGCGATCATCGTGAAGCACATGGCCGGCAACATGCGTTCGCGCTTCACCGATTTTCTGAACGCCGATGGCGAGAAGCCCGATCGTAATCGCGACCAGGAATTCCTCGATGCCGGTACTAGCCGCGCTGAGCTGCTTCGCGTGTGGGAGCAACATTGGCAGCTCGTCTTTGAGACCCTAAACTCGCTCAGCCCCGAAGACCTCTCACGCACGGTCACGGTTCGTGGCGAACCCCATTCCGTCTTGCAGGCCATTAATCGGCAGGTGGCACACTATGCCTACCACGTCGGCCAGATCGTCTACCTCGCAAAACACTGGAAGGGTGCCGACTGGAGGACGCTGAGCGTACCCAAGGGGAAAAGCGAACAATTCAACGCGAAGAAGATAGCGGAGAGCCGCGGAGGACAGAGGTGATCCTGCAGTAAAGATTCAGAGTAGAATCCGCGGATGAATGCTTTTGAGTCGTTGGTTGCCACGCTACTTCGAAACCAAGGCTTTTGGGTTTACCCAAGCTTCCGTGTTGAGCTCACGAGGGAAGACAAACTCGCAATCAATAGGCACTCAAATGCGCGATGGGAAATTGACCTTATTGCGTACCGGCCAGCGGGCAATCTGCTGCGAGCAGTCGAATGCAAGTCATATCTAGATTCTGTTGGTGTTACGTACGCTGATCTTGCTGGCGGACGGTATGCGACTCGCTACAAGCTCTTTACGGAGCAGGGGCTCTGGACGGTGGTCAAGGCAAGACTTGTTTCTCAGCTGGAACAGGCCGGAATGTGTAACCCGTCACCGAAGGTTGAACTATGCCTTGCGACAGGGAAAGTCGCAAGAGAAGAAGATCGGCCAAAATTGTGCCAGCTTGCGAAATCGGGTGGGTGGACGCTCTTGGACGACGAATGGCTTGTTAGGTTCCGTCGAATCACTCGCCGCAAGAGGTTACGAAGAGGAGGTTGCGACGATAGTTGCGAAATTACTGGTCCGCTCCAAGGCGGCGAAGGCGGGCGCTGGTTAAGACCTGCTCGCGGACCCGGGCGAAGCAGCAATGACAAGGTCGCATCCCACGCCCATGCTAGAATTGCGGGTTTGCCCGACCCATTCACATCCTTGCTACTCCATCATTCGTCGCGCATACTCGCGGCTCGCGAGCTATTCTCATGTCCAATACTATGCTTGCTGTCGTAAAGCCGGAGCCCGCTCCCGGCACAGAGATCCGTGAGGTCCCCTCGCCCGCAGTTTGGGCCCAATGAAGTACTGGTGAAGGTCAGTGTGGCCTCAATTTGCGGCACCGACCTGCACATCTACAACTGGGACCAGTGGGCGCAGCGCCGCATTCATCCACCGCTCATTCCCGGCCACGAGTTCTGCGGTATCGTCGAGGCCGTCGGCCACGAAGTCACCAGCGTGAAGGAAGGCGACTTCGTCTCCGCCGAGATGCACGTGGCGTGCGGCAAGTGCCTGCAATGCCGTACCGGCGAGGCCCACATCTGTCAGCACGTGAAAATCATCGGCGTCGATGCCAACGGCGCTTTCGCCGAGTACGTGGTCATCCCCGAGAGCAATATCTGGAAGCTCGACCCATCCATCCCGCAGGAGTATGCGTCGATTCTCGACCCTCTGGGCAACGCGGTGCACACGGTGCTGGCCGGTGACATCGCCGCCAAGACCGTGGCCATCACCGGATGCGGCCCCATCGGGCTGTTCTCCATCGCCGTCGCCCGTGCCTGCGGGGCCACGCAGATCTTTGCGCTGGAGATCAATGAGTATCGCCGCAAGATCGCCGCGCAGATGAAGGCGGACTTTGTGCTCGATCCCACGAAAGACGACGTCTACAGCATAGTCATGGACCACACCGGCGGTAACGGCGTCGACGTTGTGCTCGAGATGGCCGGTCGCACCGAAGCCATCCGCACTGGGTTTAAAATTCTGCGTCTCGGCGGACGCATGTCGCTGCTGGGCATTCCGTCGAAGCCGGTCGAGTTGAACCTTGCCGAAGAGGTGATCTTCAAAGGTGCGACCGTGCAGGGTATCAACGGCCGCCGCATGTACCAGACGTGGTATCAGATGACCGCGCTGCTGAAGGCCAACATGCTCGACCTGCACCCGGTGATCACAGACCGCATCGCCATGAAAGACTTCGCCAGCGGCATGGAGCGGCTCAAGACCGGAGAAGCTAGCAAGATCCTGATGTACCCCAACGGCGCGCGCTGATTGTACTGCCAGGAGTTCGTCATCACTCGCTTGAGTGACTATCTGAGGCCCGAAGCAGTTGTCGTCGGGCCATGACTCCGGGCGGGCAAGCATCCGAGCTCGAAGCGACACTTTCGTGAAGCGGCGCGTCTCAGAATCAGCCAGGGCGGATCCGACGCGGGTCAAGGCTCGCGCGAAGTGCCTTGTTGTTTGTAGGCGCTGACCAGTAGCGCCACCGCGATTGCCACATAGAGCACACCTGTGACCCCTTCCAGCGCGGCCAGCATGCGGACCTCGCCCGTAATCGGGACCACGTCGCCGTAACCAATGGTTGAGAGTGTCACCAGGCTGAAGTACAGCAACTCACTGTGCCGGTCCGGCCCCCCAGTTGCATGCTGGATCGACCCTGGATAGAAGACCTCGATCGCGGAGTAGAGGGCGAACCACAGCATCCCAAGCAGGAGATAGATGCTGGCAGCTGTCGTGAGATGGATACCGGTGACGCTGCGGGCATTCCTGAGAAAGGAGAAGAGGCCGGCCACTGTCAGTGCAAAAAAAGCAGCCAACAGTGCCCACTTCGCCCCTTCGAAGATCCGGATTGGGGAGACTACACTAGCAACCCCGAAGGCGATGGCGGCCAGCATCAGGAGCACTGCCGGCCAAATCCGGCGCTTGATCTCCGCCAGCCTGACCGTAGCCAGGCTGACGGGAAGAAACATCAGCCCCCCCAGGATCAGGCGACGGATGTCACCGTGATCCAGGGCGGGATACGTCAGGATGACCAGTAGCAGGGACAGCAGGAGCAACAAATCCGGTCGTAATTGTGGTTTCTCCAGCATTTGGAATCCGCCGTCTTCGTCGATGTATCGATGCCAATGCCGGGCCCAACCGCCCTATGCTATGAGTTTCCGCACATCACTTAGTACTCTGGTTCGGAATTACGGTGACGTATTCGTTGCAGTCTCACGCGGCAGCGGCGATCGCTTGAGGCTGCAGCTTGGCCAGGAGGGCAGAAAGGTCGTTGCGAGTGAAGGTCCATTGGAATGGGGTAGCCGTTTGCTCGTAGTGTTTTTGAAAGTCGAGAAGGCGCTGCTCGAGTTGGGCAAGGGAGGAGAAATCATTGGGAGTGAGCACTTTCCTTTGGACGATGGAGAAATAAATCTCGACTTGATTGAGCCAGCTGGCATGAATTGGTGTGTGCACGAGGATGGCATTGGGCCAACGGGATCGGATGCGTTCAACCGCCCTTTGGCCGCGATGAGCCGAGCAGTTGTCCATAATCCAGAAGACGCGGTGGGCCGACTTATAGGGTTCCTGACTCATGACCTCAGCCATGAGACGATCAGTCGGAGCGATACCACTTTTCTTCTCACAGCGACCGAAGAGCTTGGCACGATGGACGTCCCAGGCTGCCAAATAGGTCCAGGCGCCTTCGCGGAAATACTCGTGTTCTATCCGCATCGGGCGTCCGGCAGCGGGCGGTAAAGTAGGTTGCTTGCGGCGTCGCGCTTGCACGCTGGTCTTTTCGTCAGCGGAGATCACGAAGTCATTGGTTTGTAGGGGCGCTCCCTGCCACATGCGGGCATAGAGATCGAGAATGCGCCCTGCTTTCAGAGCGAAATCCGGATCGCGGGGAAAGATCCAACTGCGGTGCTGCCAGGGACGCAGGGCATCGGCACTCAGCCAGCGCCAGAGGGTAGTACCACTGACTTGGGCGACTATGCCTTGGGCGGTTACCTCTCGTTGGATATCGGCCAGCGACAATCGTGAGAGCGGCAGTCCGAGGCGATGAGGAAGCTCACAGGCCAGAGCTTTTACTTGCACGACGACGCTGGGGGGAAAAGAGCGCGGGACGCCCGCCCCGAGGTTGTTCGTCGAGGCCGGGCAGACGGGCCAATGCGAATCGTTTGCGCCACTTGCTGACGATCTGCCGCGGCGTGTCCAAGCGCGTGGCGATGCTATGGTTGGGCAGACCTTGCGCCGCCAGGAGGACAATCTTAGCTCGAATGACATCTCGATACGGCGACGTATATTTTCGAGTCCGGGCTTCCAGTTCTTCCCTGGGGCGCAAGAACGATACGAAAAGGGCTTGAACGTGGCAAGGCATGTCTCCAAGAACAAGCCTAGTTGATGTTTGCGCCAATTTTCAAGCAATAAATACGTCACTGTATTTACGTAGTAGAGTACTTAGCCATCGAGATCCTCAGGGTAGCGTTACATCTTCTGATAGTTCGAATTCTGATCGTTGACCGTGAGCTGCTTGCTGACGCCATTAATCGTGGTAGTAGCAACGTGGTTTGTACCGTCCGGCAACTGGGCAAACTGGGCGGAAATCGTGACCGCATCTTTGGGATCGTTCAAGTAGGAGTTCACCTGCATGCTCACGGGCGAATGGGTCTGCTCGCTGATGGTCATAGTCATCGAGTCGCCTTGCTTCACGTAGTTCTTGATCACCAGGCTCACCGTGCCGCTGCCGGGTTGCAGCGAGATATTGCCTGCCTGCTTCGCCTGCATCAAGGCTTCGGGATTGGGAGTGGTGTACTGCTTGGCGAGCGCGGCGATCGACTGCCCATACTCCTGGTACTCCTCCTTCTTCTTCTCGATGACGTGCTCTTTCACCCGGCCTTGACGTCCACCGCCTGAACTCGCCTGTTGGTTGTTGACCTGGGTCTTCTTTTGCTGGCCGTTCACCATCTGCACCTGGTACGTCTTCGTGTCCTTTACTTCGCCTTTGATGCTGATGGTTTCGGTCTCCGTCCAGGTGTACTGGGCGAGTTTCTGCTTGTTGGCGGCTTGCGCGTTCTTGATGGCCATCAGCTTCTGTTCCATCCCCTGGTTTTGCGCCAGGGCGGCTACTCCGTTGAGCGCAATCATGAGTAGGAATGCTCCGGTGACCGCAAGAGCGACGCGGTTCGTTTTTGAAGTCAGGCGATAAGTCATTTTTGTCCTCTCGTTTCGTCTTAAGACGGTGACAGGTGAAACTTCTGGTTTTAGGGGTCGTTGGCAGTTTATACATTTTTAGTAACGCGGGAAGCCCATTTTCATGCCGGCCTGTGGAATCGCGGCCCAAGACGAGCCCACTGTGGACCTCCTGTTTATTGACTGGTAATCTGCCGCCGCAAGTTCCTCGGATGTCCTGTTGCACCTTTTCATGTGCAATCTGGAGGGTACCCCCTCCCCCCGGTATACCCCTAAAATATTGATGGCATTGACCAAGTTGAAAAGTTGATCCGCAAAATCTTGAGCGCGTGAGACTTAGAGGCAAAATCTTGCGGAATAAGGACTTAAGAGAGATTTCTTCGAGGATGAAAGGATTGGAGTGTTTCAGAAGTGGTTAACAGCTGCCAACAGGCGCTATGACGACCGGATCGCGTCACGCCTCCCCATCAAAGAGCAAGACTCGGAGGGACACAATTACCCCTTGTCCTCATTACAGCCATTCTACTTAACCGAGCCCTGCCCACCAAGCGACTTTGTCACACATCTGTGTGATGTCCGACCAGCTCTAACCGGGCAACCTCCCCGCGAACGTTTAGCCCGGCTGTTCTGCAGCGCGCTCGGTTGCTTTGAGGTCACGCAGCAGCCGGTTGAAGGCCTTCAAATAGGCTGAGTTAGCCTCCCACTCGCGGAAATCACCAATATGCCGCATCCGGCGGATATCCGCCGCCCAGGGCTGGGGCGCGTTCATGACCGCGTCGTCAATGCGGATCGGAAAAAGTATCGTGCGCTTCTCGCGGTCCTCGCGCTCACGTGCCGCATTCACTTCGCGCTCCACCCAGCGGCTCTCGACCGAAGCCTCCGACAAAACGATCATCACCTTATCGAACACCCGAAGCGACTCTTCAATCCGCTCCTGAAAACGGTCGCCGATCTTGAGATCTTCCGGTGCGTACCAGCAGCGCAGATCCTTGGCGCGCATGTCGGCATGGAGGCGCTCCGCAAAAGCCTGATCCTGGCTCGAGTAGCTGATGAAGCAGGAATAGAACTCGAACGGCTGGCCGACCAGCGAGCGTGCATAGGTGATGAATACTTCGGGCACGCCACAACCGCGCAGAAAGCTTTCGGGAATGTTGCCCTTGGATCGATAGAAAGTGTCTATGCCTATGCTGGAGGGACCCTCATGCCTGCAGAGCTCCAGTCCTTTGGTTCCACTCAAATCCGTATTGGCAAAGATGGTATAGACTAGCGCTGCTCCGCTGACATCCGCCCCGCTGAGCTTTGCCCCGCTGAGGTTCGTCCCAAAGAGGTTGGTCCCGCTGACGTCCGCATTCCTGAGGTCCGCCCCGCTGAGGTTCGACCGGATTAGGTCTGTCCGCCTGAGGTCCGCGTCGCTGAGTTTCGCCCCGCTGAGGTCCGCGTCGTTGAGGTTCGCCCCGTAAAGGTACGCCCCGCGCAGGCCCGCCTCGCTGAGAATCCGCCTTGTGGAGGTTCGCCCCGGTGAGGATCGCTCCGCGGAGGTTCGCCCCGATGAGGTCCGCCCTGCGGAGGGCCGCCCCGCGGAGGTCCGGCACCTCACGATGTTCTTCCCTCCACTTATTCCACTGCTCGACTCCCATCTTGAGGACTGCGAGATGTTCAGGGTTCGCCATGCAGGTAACGATACCAAGCCGGTGGCCCGCCCGCGAAATTCTTTTGCTTCCTCGTGCCAGTCCACATGTACAATCGCGCCCATAACAGGCACACTAAGTAAGAGGTCGTTATTTCCGAGACTGTCTAATGGGTCTTGAAATTGAAGAATGGGAGATATGGCACACCTACACCACCTACCTCGACGCGACCAAACTCGACTTGCTGGAATCTGCCCGTCGGCTGGTCGCTTCGGGCGTGGCCGAATGCGCCATGTTACGCGATGGCCGGACCTACTGGAAGTCCGGCGGTACCGTCGGTTCTGGCTCAACAGAAATTGAGATCGATTCGACCAGCGGGCAATCTACATTTCACCTGCGTTTCGATGTTGGATGCAAGCCGCCCGAGGGCTTTGCCCTGGAAGCTTGGGGACAGGCCTCCTATTTTTTAGTAAGTGAGCACAACGTCCTCGGCGAGGACACGCCTCTTCCCCCATTCTATCTCCGTGCCTATCTGGGCAAGTGCCGCGTGATATCGGGATCGGACGCTGATGCGTCGCAGCTTAACTTGTATCCCGTACTCATCCTCTATGAATCAGGCGTACTAGTTCTTGAGTTCCGCATGATCGGGCCAAACCACGTAACCGCGTTGAGCGAGTTCATCGTCAACGGCGTCAACCTTTTCAGGCATAAGTTCGACCGTGTCGAGGTGAACCCTGGACTGGTTTCGTTCGCAACCCGCGCCTACTACCAATCTGCGCATAAATGGAATTTCATAAGAAGGCTCCAACTCATCTGGCTACAGGCCGGGCACGACACAGCCGTCAAAGAAAGAACGACGAAACAAACCGACGAACATTTCTCTTTTAATTTAGCCCCTTTAAGCGGCTCGGAAACGGACGACCTAAAATCGATCGCACTGACGATATTTCACACTGTCGCCTTTCTCGCTGGTCGCCCGAGGTTAGGCCTTGCGTTTCTTTTCCGAGGGCAGATTCCTGCGCCGGCACTCGGTGAATTTTGGTCAGGCCGGCCGCACATTCATCTGGTTCGCTTTCGGGAGCAATGCAAAACAGCATCGGAGAATGAAACTTGCCACGGAGCCGACTTCGAAAGAATAGTTTGCAGAGTGCCGTTTCCTGATGATGCGAAGGCAAGGCGCACTTTACCGAAGGATGCCCGACTCTTTGAGGACTATAGCGCCTATGTCACGTCGGCCACCTCATTGTGGGTGTGGTCCCGCGATGGCTTGTCGCAACAGTCCGCCAACATGGATCCCAATCGCGGAAATCTGATCTATGAACGCCAGGTTCTCGTCGAACTTCTCGAATACGGCTATATGCTCCACCGGAGTCTCTATCATCGCCTTCAGGAATTCGGCACAACCGCCGAGGTCATTTCGGTCAGAAAGCAACTTCTCCAGCTAAAGCGCAGCATGCACGAGGCCAGTCACTCTGGCGAAATACGAGACCTGCTCGAAAAAGGCTGGAAAGAGATGGGTCTCCCGGATCTCGTCTCCGAGATAGATGCGGGCCTCCGTCTGCGGGAATCCGAGGCGCGGTCGATAGAGGCCCTTCGAACCACTCGCGTCGGCTGGGCTTTGACCGTGCTCTTTGGATTCGTAGTCGTACCAACTCTCGCTGATCAGGTGATCCTTCCGGCTTGGAAGCTGACACCGTTCCCTCAGTTCAGCAACACATCATTGACGACGCTCGTAGCCGACGGAATCGCAGTTCTCATCGTTCTCCTGTTTCTCTGGCTCACCCTGTTTCTGATGTCCCCGTCAAAGAGGTAATCCCCGGCCGAGTTCTATAGAAGGGGATGTCAAGAGAAAATACTTTTCCCCTGGCGGCAGAGAGGGGTAGTTCTCTGGCATCCAGCCCCAGTTGGTGCCGGCATGAGCTTGGTGGCGGCAGGGTTTTCCGGTTTTCTCTTCCACGGTACTGCGTCGTTCGGCTGCTGTACGCTGCGCAAGCCACATGGGGGCTCAATGGCCAACCATGGTTCTATCGGAGACTCGCCCGCTCGGGGCGGCACTATAGCTTTGTTGGGTTGTCCGAGGGAGCATATGGTGGCCCGTGAGACTTGGGTGTAGTAACACCCTCGTCGCCTAACCCGTCCAGGATACTTACCCTCGAACCCGAGCGCTCAGCACGAACCACAACGCGGAAGCAATCCGCTCAGTCCTGTCGCTGCGCGCTCAAGCCGCATGTAGCTTCAGATAGTCGGCGTCGAACGGCTCTCCTTTCTTCCAAATGTGTAGAGTGATGGCCGCGATTTTGCGGGCCAGGGTGAGCCGAGCCAGCTCGGGCTTCATTCCCTTTAATAGAAGGTTTTCGTAGAAGCTGCCAAACACTCCGCTGCTGCCGCTGGCGGTGGTGGCCGCACTCTTAAACAGATTTTTGAGATCGTGGTTGTGGTTGAGGTTCAGTCCGCGAATGAACACCGGCTTGCTGTGCCGCCGCGGCTGCCCGTTCACCATCTGATAGTCGGCACTGCTGCGCGTCTCCAGGGCCAGCCCGCAGTAAGCCCAGAACTGGCGCTTGCTGCGGAAGCGATGCGGCGTCTGCACCCGCGCCATCAGTAGCGCCGCGCGTATCGGACCTAGCCACGGAACCGTGCGCAGCAACTTCGTCTCTTTATGCTTGCGGCATTCCAGCAGCAGATCGCAACGAGCTTCGCGGCGCAACTGCTGCAGCAGATCCAGCTCTTGATAGAGTCGCCGCGCCCGCCGCTGCAATCCCGGCTCCAGCAGTTGCGCTAAGTAGTCTTCGCGGTGCCGTGATCCATAGGGTTTCTCGCCCGCACAAGCAATCGCCTGGCTGCGATACAGCGCCTTGATACGGCCCATGGTGCGGGTGGTGTCTTCCGTCAGCGTGGCATAACTGCGTCCCAGTTGCTTCACCGTCGCCGCGCTGTTCTGGCCATGATAGACCGGCGACAACATCCCGGCGCGCAGCAACTCGGCCAGCTTGCGGGCGTCGCTGGCATCGCTCTTGTTGCCCGCCTTCAGCAGCGCATTCTTGCGCGGATTGCATACCACCAGCTTGCTCACCCGCCGCACCAGCAGATCGTAGAGCCAAGCCGAATGCGTGCCTTCTTCAAAGGTGAGGTGTAGCGTCCCACGCAGCCCTTGCAGGAAGTCCACTATGGTCCTGCTATGGGTGGCGACGACCGACTGCATCACCAGCTTGCCCTCCGCGTTCAGTACCGCAATCGAGATGGTGCTCTGGTGGACATCCAGTCCGACATACTTGATGCTATTCATCAGGGTGTTCCTTTCGTGTTGCCGCAGTTTCTGCTTTTCACAGCTACTGCAGACTACCGCGAAAGGGGCGCCCTTCTATAATGCGTGGCCCGGCCATTCCTTTGGTTGGAATGGGTGGGATGTCATTGCCCGACGCCGTCGGTCGTCGAGTTCTCGCTTGGACGCATTCCTGAACTCCCACACATTCGAGCTTTTCGAATGTGTGGGAACAAGAGAGTTGTGCCGTCCCTACGGGACTCGGGACTTTTATCAACTCGCTCACCCAGCCTTGAAAGGCTGGGCTTTCTTCTGCCGTCCCTGCGGGACTCGGGGATTCAGAGGAAGCTTTGCGGCCCGACCAAGGTCGTGCCCTGACGCGATGCTTCCGGCTGTGTCGCCCCTACGGGACTCGGGACTCGTATTTAACCCACTCAGAGCGCTTGCCCGGGCCCCCCGTCCACCTCAGTTCAAGCATGCCCTCCGAGTCAACACACTCGCTGTGTCGTTACGGCTTGAAGGTGCAGGCCGTCTGGCCATTCTCCTCGAAGCACTGGTCGTAGGTGTTCTCAAGATCGTCCTGAACGATATGCGCCAGGCCGTTAATTGCCTTGATGGTGAGGTCGCGATCGAGGACCTTCACCCGGAACTTCCAGCCCTCGGCGAGCTTCAGCTTGTCGCCAAGTTTCTCCAATTGGTCATACGTTAGGTTGGGATCGACGATGTCGGAATAAGCCTGCATTACCCAGGGCGTGCCTTGGACGGGTGGCCCGGCCAAAGATCACGAGGGTGCCCCATGCAACCTTCGTTTGGTTGCGTGGGGGGTTTCGTCGGCAGTGCGACTCGGTTCAAGGTTCAGGATACTTCCCGTGCAGAAGCGACGAAAGTCAAAATCCGCGCCCAACCAACCGAAGCACCCTCGGGTTCATTGACCACTCAGAGCGCTTGCCCGGGCCCGGTGCCCTGCACATTCGCGGTTTTCGAATGCGCGGGAAGTGAAAGATTTGTGCCGTCCCTACGGGACTCGGGACTTTTATTAATTCTCTCACCCAGCCTTGAAAGGCTGGGCTTTCTTCTGTCGTCCCTACGGGACTCGGGGATTCAGAGGAAGCCGTCCAGCCGGGGACATTGTTTACATTTCAGACCGGGGACATACTTTACACTTTTCGGTCCGTTTTCTGGTTCTTGAGCCTTTATAAATACTTAGTAGTCGTCGTCGGGGGAATGTGGGAATCGCGCTGTTTGCGATTTCCACATTTCCCCGCGCCTCCGGTCAGCCTTGCACTCCACATTCTTCTTCCTCCGCTTCGTCTTCGTCTCCGGCCGGCAGCGGCTCGATGCGCAACTCATAGCTGTCGAACCGGGCCAAGGGAAAGGTCGCGAAGTACACCCGATAATAACGATCATCCAGCGGCAACAAGCCGATACGTTCGCCATACAGCACTTTGCTGAGAAACACATCGTGGTAGTTCCAGCAGAACTGCCCGTGCTTGTGCACCCGTCGCACCTTCAGGGCGCTGCCGTACTCCGGCTCCGGCACGCGCGCCGGATACGCCCGCGGCGAGAGCTCATACACTTCGCTCGGGGTGCGCATGGCCAGGGCGTGGTGCGGCCGCTCTTCGTTGTACATGCGACGGAAGCCATCGAACGCCCGCTGCTGGCTGCGCGCGTCGTAGGCCGGCGGCGACGCCGTCTCCTCGGCCAAGGTGCGATGCATCCGCTCGTGCGCCCCGTTCTGCTCCGGATGTCCCGGCTCGATGCGCTCCGCCACGATGCCCAGCTTCATCCACCACACTGATAGCCGCGACAGCCCCGCTAGCGCCCGCGAGGCGAACGGCGCCCCATTATCACTGCGGATCGCCAGTGGCATCCCATACTCGCGAAACCCCGCCTCGAAGATCGCTCGCACCCGCGCCGTGTCCGTTTTCTCCACCGCCTGCACCCGCAGCAGATACCGGCTGTGCACATCCATCATGGTCAGCGGATCGATGCGTGTCCCATCACCGCTGCGAAACCAGCCCTTGAAATCGGCGCACCAGACGCGGTTCGGTTCGCTGGCCGCCGCCAGCGGCTGAGTGTACGGCGGAGTGCGCCGCCGCTGGCGCCGATGCCGCGTCAGCCCTTCGCGATCCAGCATCGCGCCGATGGTGCTCGCCGCCGGCCACGCCTGCTGCGGCGCCCGTTTCTCCAGCTTGGCCCGCAGCTTGACCGGCCCCCAGCGCGGGTGCTCGCGCCGCAGTTCGAGCACCGCTTGCTCGATCTCCACAGGCGTCTGGTTAGCATGCCGCCGCGGCGCCCGGCTGCGCTCCGCCAGCCCCAGCTCGCCGCCCGCTTCATACCGCCGCAGCACCGCATAGCCGGTCGGCCGCGAGATCTCATACGCCTGGCATAACTCCGTCATCGTCTCCTGGCCCGATTGGTACTCGGCCACAAACTGCTTGCGTCGTTCCACCACTCCGCTCACTTTCCAAGGCATGCCTCGTTGTACATGCCTTCGTGAACGAACCTGGTGTAAAGTATGTGCCCGGTCTAATCTGTAAACTATCTGCCCGGTCTATACCAAGCTTTGCGGCACGACCAAGGTCGTGCCCTGACGCGGAGCTTCGAGATTTCGTGTGCCGTCCCTGAGGGACTGTATGTCGATCCAAGCTCGAAGAGCGAAACAATCTGTAGCCCAGGATCCTCCCATCCCATCGCCCTACGGTGTCGGCACCACCTTGTAGTACACGCCGCCTCCGCCATATGACGGGCTGAACCAGGTGTTGCCGCAGAGATAGTAGGTCCCACCACCTCCAACGGACGGCGTGATGCAACCTGCCGGGAGTACCGATACGATCTGCCCCATCGAATACGAGCTGGCGGCTACTCCAGCGCCGTTTGCACCGGCAGCGGCATAGTTAGCATTCGCGGCTGCGGCATTGGCGTTGGCAGCGGCCATATTTGCGTTGGCTGCGGCAGCGTTGGCGGTGGTGGCTCCCGCGTTGTAGCCCTGGGCGTAGGCATTCTGCGAGGCAGCCGCGCTTGACGAAGAGGCTATGGCTGCTCCGGTAGCCATGCCGACCGCAGCGCCTACTGCCACCGCGCCCGCTGTCGATCCACAGTCATAACAGCCTGGATAGTAAGGTGCAGGCGGATGATACCCGTAGTAGGTGGTCGGCGGGTGATACCCGTAGTAGGGGTCAGGGGGATGGTACGCGCTCGCGCTTACGGTTGAGCCGTTGGTGTAGGTGTGAGTTGCACCGTAACCGGCCTCACCGGAAGTAGTGCCGCCGTAGGTGTTGGTGTGAGTAGTCCCACCCTCGTAGCTGTGCGAGGTGCTGCCCCCGTACTCGTTGGTGTGGGATGAGCCCTCACCGTAGGTGTGCGAAGAGCTGGTTCCATAGGCACTGCTGTGCGACGTGGAACCGTAACTGTGCGAGGTGCTGCCGCCGTAGCGATTACTGTGGGAGTAAGCCGACGCGGTGGCGAACGGCAGTATCGTGATGGCTACACTCAGGCAACGGACGATGATCTTCTTCATGGTGTTTCAACTCCTCATTGCTGTGGCTTGGTTGGCTTGGGCTTCGGCTTCGGTGAAGGTTGGGCGTTAGAGGGTAGTTCCGGGCGGGCAAACGGGATATGTTTTGCTGACGCCGCTTCGCTGGGCGGGCTAAAGGTGTCCGCCGGCACGGGCTCATCCAGCTTCCAGTCGGTGATGGCAAGCTCATGTCGCAGGTGGTCGGGATCATCGAGGAAAATTGCGCGAACCAGCCGTGGCAGCTTGTCCTCCGATCCAATCCAGACCTGTGCAAATACGCCGTCGCCGGCGTAGGCCACGATGTCAGTCGTGATTCCTGCTACGACATGGGACTGGCCGACGTAATAAGCATGCTTCAAGCCAGGCACGAGGTCGCCATAGGGATCGGCAACGATCAGGTCGTCGAAGGGAACGGCTATCCCTGCCAGCTTAAACGCCCTTTCCAGGGTTGCGTCAATCGTGGGAGGGGCGTCGGCCACGGCCAGCAGGTTCTCGGTCGGAGCGTAGCCCATCATGGTCTTGCCATCATAGTAAAAACTGGTAGGCCGGCCATCGGCGGGCTTGAGCACCCGCAATTTGTCCGGCCGTTCCAGTGTGACCTCATACTTCGAGGTGTACCCCAGTGGAGCGCCCTGCCGGGTCAAGTTTTCGAACAGTTCTACCGCCGTGAAGCTCATGGTGTGAGCGGCTGCCAGCTTGTCGCTGGTAGCCTTCAGAATCTCCAGCGCCTTGGGCTCCAGCTGCAATTTGCGAGCTGCCGGCGCCGGCTTGGAAGTTGCCGTCGTTTTCTTCTTTGCCGGTGGGGCCGCAGCCTGTGCCCACGCTGCGGCCGCAACCACTAATATCATCACGAGCGACAGCAGTGCCTTGCGGCGTGACTGGTATTGCATGGTTCTCTCTCCTTGGTGGCGAGCCCAGTTCTGGATTACGGAATCATGCCGCATTCGAACATCTTGTTGGCAATGGGGGCGGCAACTTTGTCAATGAAGGCGGCGCGCATTTGCGGATCGCTTTTCAGAAATTGGATCACTTTCTGCTCCTCCGCGGAGGGCGGCGCTTTCTGCGACTTTTTCTCCCATAGCTGCTCACAGCTGGAGGTCTGATACTTCTGAATAACCTTGTCGGCGACCTTGTCCATGATCGGGTATTGCTGCGCGATGCCGAGTGTCACGTACAAAAACGCGAGCACGATTGCAAACAGGAACTGACGCTTCATCACGAGTTCTCCTCAGTTGAAATGTAATCTGCTTCCTTGTCCCATGAGCGGGGCAGCGCTGGGTGGCCGCCCCGCAACAACAATGTACGCCCTCTGCGTTACGGTTTGTAGGAGCAGGCGGTCTGTCCGTCCGCTTCGAAGCACGCGTCGTAGGTGTTCGAGGTCGTGCTGCACGATGTGAGCTAGTCCGTCAACTGCATTGATTGTAAGGTCGCGATCAACTTCCAGTGAACTTCATTACTCTCTCCTTGATATGAACTGAAGCGAACCAGCGTCGCCCTTCAAGCAGGCCCAGGCCTATCAACTTCAGCCCGAAGAACTTTCATGTTGCCTTCCTTGTACGGGTTGGCCGACGAGAGCTGTTCTGAACACACTTTTCCTCATGAGTTATCGCGAGCCGCTGCGCTACGCTGGGAGCGTGGGCTTAATCAGGTAAATTCTATGGAAGGAACAGTCTGACGCCCATACTACTTCCGCGTCATCTTGCCCAAAATGGAACTGCTCGCGCCGACTGGCGGATGGGCCCTCGCTGCCAGCACGCAAAACACAAGCGTTGTCTATGCGGTCGCGGTGGGGATGAAGGTCAGCACATGTATGATCTGGGCAAGTGATCAGGGCTCATGATGTGCGATGAACTTGAGCTCGTCTCCGGTGCGGAGATGCAATTCTGCTGCGCGGCCTGCGGGCAACTCGAGAACAATGCGGGTACCCGGAGATGGGCGGAGAATGCGCCAGGGCGGCAAGTGTTCCCAGATGCGGCGCACTCGCCAACCGCGATCCATGGCGATGACGTCGATGGGAAACGACATGCCGCAGGTGTGAATGCCGGAGGAAGGCATCAGCAGCAGCCCTTCTCCCGGAGCGAGCTTCGCGGCGCCGAGCAGTCCGACCAGCCTGGCCAATGCGGTATTGGCGAAGCGAATCTGGTCTCCTACGACGGCGCCCGAAGTTCGGTCTACGATGGTTAGCGTTGGCAGTTGGAACATCGGCGTCCTGCCAATCGCTAAGCGAGTTTCTTTTTACGGTAAATCAGCACCGACGCAATGACGGCGAACATTACGCCCGCCACAACTCGGATCAGGGTGACAGTATCCATAAAGCGCTCCTTTCAGATTTGTTCCGGGTTGACTGTGCGCACTAGTCGAACAGCCCTCCCAGGTTGTGCATAATATTCAGCGCCGCCGGCCCAATCAGCACGATGAACATGCTGGGGAAGATGAACAGCACCAGCGGGAAGAGAAGTTTCACAGTCGATTTCGCAGCCAGCTCTTCTGCCTGTTGCCGCCGCGCGGTGCGCAGGGACTCGGCGAAGGTAGACAAGGCGCGCACGATGGGAGTGCCGAAGCGCTCGCTTTGCCACAGCATGGCGACGAAGGCTTCCATGTCCTCCAGCTTGGTGCGCTGTGCCATGCCCCGCCACGCCTCCATGCGCGGCTTGCCGGCACGCTGCTCCATGTTGATTTGCGCGATCTCCTCGCTCATCGCCTTGTGGCGAATCGCCAGCTCGGAGCCGACGCGATACAGCGCCTGGTCTAGTCCCAGGCCGGCCTCAACACAGATCACAAGCAAGTCGAGCGTGTCGGGCAGGGCGAGGCGAATCTGCTCACGGCGGCCTCGGATCATGGTGTTCAGCCAGAAATCGGGCAAAAGGTAGGCGATGAACACCAGGGTCGCAGCTCCGAAGAAGCCGAACTGCGGAAGGAAGGTGCTGCCCGCCAGTGCCAGCAACGGCAGCAGCAGGCGAACGGCGGTATAAGCGCCCGCGTGCCACTCCGATCGCATGCCCGCCAGCCGCAGGTGCTCGCGCAGCTTCCGCGAGTTTCCAAAGTTTAGGTGTTCCTTAACCCAGACGATGGCGCGCTGGCCCAGCGGCACCGCGCTAGGGGAAGCATTGTCCTCCGTTTCGCGCACTGCGCTTTCCAGGCCGCGCCGGATTCGCTGCTGCGACGAGCGGTTGCTCAACAGCAGGTAAGCTGTTCCCACCGCGCAAAGCAGCGATGTAGTGAAGGCGATGGCGAGCAGTGCGGGGGCGCTCATCAGATCTTCACCTTCACGATTCGGCGAATCACCAGGAAGCCGAACAGGATTTGGCACGCGCTGCCGATCAGCAGCTTCTGCCCGATGGGATCGGTGGTCATTACGCGCATGTAAGCGGGATTGGCCAGGCGCAGCATCACGTAGAGGAACGCGGGCAGGAGTCCGAGAATCCACGCGGTCAGGCGTCCTTGCGCGGTGTAAACTCGCACCTCGCCTTCCAGGCGAATCCGGTCGCGCATCACCTGATTGGTGCGGTCCAGAATCTCGACCAGGTTGCCGCCGGTCTCTCTTTGCACCAGCATGCTGGTCACCACCAGTTGCAGGTCGGCGGAAGGCACCCGCTCCAGCAGGTTCAACACCGCCTCGCGAAACGGCAGCCCAAGGTTCTGCTGACGGCAGAGGGTGCGAAACTCGGAGCGCGCCGGTTCCGGCGCCTGGTCCCCCACAATTTCCAGCGCGGCGCTGAGGGCGTGCCCGGCGCGCAGCGAGCGCGAAACGATGTCGATGGCGCTGGGCAGCGCCTGGTTGAATTTCTTCAGGCGCCGCTCCCGCTTGCTGCGCAGAACCAGCAAGGGAATCGCCGCCGCTCCCAGGGCAGCGCCGATCGCCAGCGTCCTGACCGGCAAGAACATCGAGCAGAGCAGGTATCCTGCCAGGGCCGATACCAGCGAGCTGAGAATTACCTGGCCCACGCTCCAGGTGCTGCCCGCCTGGGTAAGCAGGGTCTGCACCGCGTGCGCCGCCGGCACTCCTTGTAGAACCTGGTCAATCCAGCCGACCTCGCTCAGCTTTGTCAGCTTGAAAATGGCGGGAGCCCCCTCGCCCAGGTACACGTCTTCCATGACGTGGATTTGCGAGAGGCGAGAGTCGATGGCCTTCTCGACCGTGGAGGGCCGGGTCAGCAGCAGCAGGCAAACAAAGCTGAGCACCAGGACCAGCACGAACGCCATCACGATCAGGAACATGATCTCCTAAACCTCCAGCGAGTGCTCCAGCAGGGACGCCGAGAACGGCACGCCCGCGCTCTTCAGCCGCTCCGCGAACTTGGGCACGATACCGGTCGAGTGAAAGCGCCCCAGAACTTTGCCGTTCGGTCCAACGCCGCGTTTTTCAAACAGAAAAATGTCTTGCAGGCTGATGACGTCTCCGCTGGTGCCGGTCACTTCGGTGATGTGGGTTACGCGCCGGGAGCCGTCGCTCATACGGGCAATCTGCACGATGATGTTGATGGCCGACGCGGTCTGGGCGCGGATCGCTTTGTCCGGCAGCATGATGTCACCCATCAGCGACATGGTCTCGATGCGGGACAGCGCATCGCGCGGGGTGTTGGCGTGGATGGTGGTGACCGAGCCGTCGTGTCCGGTATTCATTGCCTGCAACATGTCGAGGGCTTCTTCGCCGCGCACCTCGCCCAGCACGATGCGATCGGGACGCATACGCAAAGCGTTGATCACCAGCTCGCGCTGCCGAATGGCCCCCTTGCCTTCCACGTTTGGCGGCCGGCATTCCAGCCGCACCACATGCGCTTGTTTGAGGCGCAACTCGGCCGAGTCTTCGATGGTCACGATTCGTTCGCGGTCGGAGATGAATCCGGAGAGCACATTGAGGAAGGTCGTCTTGCCTGCGCCGGTGCCTCCCGAAACTACGATGTTCAGCCGCGCCCGCACCGCCGACTTCAATACGTCGAGCATTTGTGGAGTCAGAGCGCGGTTGGCGATCAGGTCGTCTTCCGTCAGCGGCGTGTTGCCGAAGCGGCGGATGGAGAGCAGCGGACCATCGACGGCCAGGGGAGGAATGATCACGTTCACGCGCGAGCCGTCGGCCAGCCGGGCGTCCACCATGGGAGAAGATTCGTCGACTCGCCTTCCTACGCCGGAGACGATCTTGTCGATGATGTGCATCAGGTGGGCATTGTCCTTGAACACTACGGTGGTGCGTTCCAGGATACCGGCGCGCTCCACGTACACCGTGTTATGGGTGTTGACCAGGATGTCGTTCACGGTCGGGTCCTGGAGCAGCGGCTCCAGCGGACCCAGCCCAAACAGCTCGTCGAGCACTTCGCGCGCCAGCCGGTCGCGCTCCACTACGCTCAGCGGTATGCTCTGCTCGCCAAGCAGTTGGTGGATCATTGCCAGCAGACTCTGCCGGGCGCGCGGATCCTGGAGAAAGTCGAGTTTTTCCAGATCGATGCGGGTCAGCAGCTCGCGGTGTACCGCCGACTTGACCTCCTGCTGTGCCCGGCCCAGCAACAACTTTTGCGGGCGCCCTTCCGGCGGGACTGCAGCTCGATTGGGAACGACGGTCTGCGTGGTTGCCATGCTTCAGTCCTTAGCTTGCCGGTTTGAGCGAACTCAAGAACGGAATCCGCCAGCCCGCGCGTGGAGCCGCTTCCGGCTCAGGTGCACTTCCTCCGGGAACCAGCGATGCCGCCCACTTGCGCATTTGGGACACGAACTCGGATTTGCTCTCGGGATCCAGCGGTGTGCCGGTGTTCATGGCCCGAATCAGTTCCGCCGAGCAGTTGGGAATGGTTATGGAAATCGGCTGGCGAATGGCCTTCTCGATCTGTTGCAGGGTGACCGCACCGTGCGAAGAGTACCGGTTCACTGCTACCTTCAACTTGCCGGGTGAAAGATTGCATTGGATTAGGCGGTCCACACAACGCGACAGGTCGCGAACCGCAGGCACATCGGGAGTAGCCACCAGGTAGAGCTCGTCGGCATGATCGATGACCGCCAGGTTGGCGCCGCTGAAGCTGCGCGGACAATCGAAGATCACGTAATCGTAGAGGCCACGCAGGAACAGCAGAGCGCGCTCCGCATCGTCCACCGCTGCTTCCGCCGTGCTGTCCATCACGTCGGGTGACTGCAATACATCCACTCCGCTTTCATGATGGGCAACGAAGCCGGAGAGCAGGGAGGAATCGAGCCGGCCCACATTGCGGACCAGCTCCGGAAAGTCGTAACGGCTGCCGGGAAGGCCGAGATACAGTCCTACATGGCCGAGTTGCGGGTGCAGGTCGATCACCAGCACCCGGCGTGCATGCAGTCGCGACAAAAAGGTTGCGACATGGACCGCCAACGTGGTTGAACCGGCGCCGCCGCGGGTGCCCAGAAAGGCGAGCACGCCTGCTCGCAAGGTGGAGGCCTTCTCGCTGGTGGCCCAACGGCTTTGCAGCCGCACCAGGGAGTCGGAGAGCTGCTCGATGCGCAGCGGCTTGACCAGGTATTCGTTGCAGCCCGAGCGCATGGCGTCGAGGATGAGCGCAGGGTCGGCGCGCTCGCTGAGTGCGATCATAGTGATGCGCGCCCCTAACATCTGTTGCAGGGAGTTCGCGGTATGGACCGCTTCCACCCGGTCGCGGTCGAAGTCGATGACGCACAGGCAGGCTTCACTGTCCTGGGCGCGCTGCAGGATCTCGAGGTTGGCGGTGCGATTCAGGTAATCCGTCAGGCCGCCCACAAACTGCGCGGCGAACACCTGCAGGGTAGCGCGCATGACATCGTCGATGGTGTGGGAGTCGGCGCATACGGTCAGGACGCATAAGCCGTTGCGCGTCGCATTGGAAGTTTTGCTGCTCACGCGGTCTCCACTTATTAATGTTCCGCAGCAGGCGGTGTCACTTGTTCCTTCGGCTGCTTGCCATGGGACTTGAGCGATGAGTCAAATTGCGATTCGTTGAGATTGGGAACGGCGTCCTTGGGCAGCGGCGGCACCGGCGCGGGGTTGGTCAACGGGTCAACAATCACCGGCGTGATGATCACCATCAGCTCGGTGAACGACTTGTTGATGTCCCGCGACTTGAAGAGCTCGCCGAGAATGGGAATGTCGCCGATTCCCGGCATCTTGCTCAGCTTTTCCGTGGTGCGCCGGTCCAGCAGCCCGGACATGGCGAAGCTCTGGCCGTTTTGCAGCTCGATCTCCGTCTCGGCGCGCCGCGTGGAAAGCGCAGGGATGGTGTAGCCGTTGATCATGACGGCGTTGGTGTAGTCGAGGGCGCTGACCTCGGGCGCTACTTTCAGCCGGATCGTGCTGTCGGGATTCACCACGGGCGTGAAGTCGAGCTTCACCCCGTAGGGCCGGAATTGAACGGTAACGCTGGTCGTGCCGCCGGAGGAGCCTTGGATCACCGGGAAGGGAAACTCTCCGCCGGACAGAAAGTGGGCGGTCTCACCGCTCAGAGCCGTGATGTTCGGCTCCGCCAACACCTGCAAAACCTGGTTCTGCTGAAGGTCTCTCAGGATCGCGCCGACGTCGATATCGTGGTTATAGATGAAGATGTTGAGTAGATCGGAGAGGCCTAGCGCGCCATCGTCGCGCAAGGCGACGGGGCCGAACTGCTGGGTCTGGGTAACGGCCTGGGTCTTGCCCCCGCTGAGAATGTTGATTCCGAACTGCGTCATCTTGGTACGGTCAACTTCGGCGAACCTCACCTTCAGTTGCACCTGGGGTGTGTGCAGCAGGAGAACCTGTGCGGAACTGACAACGTTCTTGGAATAGGACCCGAGCAGCTTCAGTGCGGCATCGACCACCGCCTGTGAGCTGGCGGCACCGGTCAGCAGCAGCCGGCCTCCCTGGCTCTCGACCACAAGCTGTTCGCCGGGAAATGCCAGACGCAACGCTTTGGCGGGCTCGGCGAGACCGAGGTCCGCGATTACGTCGTAGAGGCTGGTAATTCCGTCTTCCGTCCACACCGCCACGCTGCTCGAACCGCCGGCCTTCGCCGTCAGCACCAGCTCGTGGGGGCTCGCGGTGATGGAGTCGATCACCTCAGGATTGCTGACGTAGACCCGCCGCAGACGCGTTTGCGTTCGCAGCACGGTCGAATGGCCGACCGCAAGAACTAGCGGCTTGCGCTCCGGCTGCGCCAACGGCTGCAGAACGGAGGGATTACTTGCCGGAGCGGGAAGCTCGCTGAAGCTTTGCGTCGGCACCGGCGCGGGCGGCGCAGCTTGCGCGGCTGGTTCAGTCTGCATGGCTGGCGCAGTCTGCACGGCCGGCGCAGTCTGGCTGCAGAGGGTCAAGGGAACGAGCAGAATGAGTGCTTCTAGCAGGACAAGCGGGGCGAATTGGATTTGTCGTTTCACGGCTAGTTGAAGCTATTGACCTGCCGCTTATCTCCGGCAATGGTCTCGACACTGTAGGACTTCACCTTTGGCGTCGCGGCTTCGGCGCTCTTGGCCATCGCGGGGGCTTCGCCGATCTTTGACAATTGACGCAAGTCGATGGGGGCATCCTCGACGATGCCGTGATCGGACGAGTTGCGAAGCACAAACTGCACCGTGCCTTGCGTGCTGGCCAGCACGACGCGTTGCGCATCCTCAGGGGTGAGCAGCAGCGTCACTACGCTGACGCTCTCCGGCTTACCCTGAGGATCGGGTTCGATCTTCTGCCCGGCCGTCAGGACTTCCGCGTCCTGCAATACGATCTGCGTCATCGGCGTGGGAGAGACTTCATTGCGATACGTCACCAGTACATCCACGTGCGATCCGGGATAGAGAAAGCCGGCCACGCCGATGACTTCGTTCGATTTCAGGGCGGTAGCCCGCATTCCATCGGGGATCTTCGCCGTCAATCCAATGCCTGAGCCGGGGGCCGCCAGATATGCAGCAAGTACCGGCTGCCCGGGCGTGATGGGGTACAGCGCGGCCCGGCCCGCAACCTCTTCGGTATGTCCATAGCTCCCTTGCAGTGCCAAACTTACAGGCCAGTCCATCATGGTGAGGTTGTCCGCTTTCAGCACCTCTCCGGGAAGCACTGCCTTGTTGACGGTTATGCATGGCTGGGTCTGGGGACGCCCGGCGGCGTGGCGCATCACTCGCCGCGCCAGGACGAAGGTACACAAGCCCGAGATCAGCAGGGCCAGCAACAGCGCCACGACGATGCGTTTGCCTTTCATGATGCGAGCACCCCGCTATAAAACGTCAGCAGCGCGCCGATGGCGATGGGGACGCCGTAGGGCAGATAGAGAGGTTGCGCGAGTCCCTCAGCAGAGGGATCAATATTGATGCGGCCCGGCAAGGCCCAGCCAAAGGCCCGGCGCAGCGTAGAACCCAGCGCACCATGGGCCAGGGCCATTGCCACCGCAAACACACCGCCTACCAGCGCGGTAGCCAGCAACAGTTCGATCAGGCGGCCCAATCCGGCGAAGGCGGCGACGGCGGCCATCAGCTTGACATCTCCCCCGCCCATGCCTCCCAGGAAGAACATGATGGCGAAGGCGGCCCCAGCCAGCAGGCAGGCCGCGAGCGAGTCCAGAAGTCCCCGCATTCCACCTAGGAAAGAATTGGCCGCTAAAGCAGTGAGGAGAGCGGCCCCGGTCAGCCGGTTCGGAATCCGGCGCCAACGCAGATCACAACCGGCGCCGGCGAGGGCGAAGCAGGCTCCGCCTGCAAGCGTGTACGGGTTGGAGGACGGGGGTATCATGGTTGACCTGACTACATTGCGAAGTAGTACTCTCCTTGGGTGTGACGGCTCGGTTGTTTGTGGAGGGGCCGTGCTTGCGGCATGGCCCTCCGGTTCTGAAACGCGGCGTGAACCTATGTCACGGACGCGTTCAGGTGGCTCGACACCTTGCTGAAGGCTGTACTCAGCGAAGTCGCCACCCCCTGCATTGCGACGATCGCTCCTAGCGCGATGAGCGCGGCTACAAGCGCATACTCAATCATGTTCTGACCCGACTCATCCCGCAGCAGTCTGCGCCAGGCATTTGTGGCGTTACTCAACATGCATGCTCTCCCTTCGCTCCGGCAGCTAAGCTGCCGAGAGCTATCGCCCCCCGGTTTCCCGCAAGGGCCTGACTGTCTCATCGGCAACCGCCACCACGGCATGAGTCGAGTTTCATTTTGGTTCGCGCGCCGCCAGCCATAATCGTCCGCACCCGCTGCGCCGATGAGTACATGGATGGCAGCTTCCAATGCACTCGACTGTCTGGCGCCCGCCCAGCCCAGCTCGCAATCGCGCCGCTGGTGGCGTACGATGGCCGGTTTCCCCGCCGTGCTGGCGGCCGCGCTGGTCACCACGGTTCTGATCTTCGCCAACCGCAGCATCGCCGACCCCGATATCTGGTGGCATATGCGCAACGCCGAGGAGTTGCTGCGCACCGGCCGCTTTGTGCGGGCCGACGCCTACTCCTACACCGTGCATGGCGCGGCCTGGATCAATCATGAGTGGCTGGGAGAAATTCCTTATTACTTCGGGTGGCGCTGTCTCGGCTTGCGGGGCTTATACCTGGTGATGGCGCTGGCACTGGTGGCCATCTTCCTTTTGCTGTACCGGCTGGCGTACCTGCGGGCGCACGATTACAAGGCGGCAGCTTTGGCCTGCGGGTTGGCGATGCCGCTGGCGACGGTGTCGTTTGGTCCGCGCACTCTGCTGTTCGGCTGGATCTTTCTTCTCCTGGAGTTGCTGATTCTGGAGGCCTACGACACCCAGCGGCGATGGCTCTGGCTGCTTCCTCCGCTGTTTGCGGTATGGGTCAATACCCACGGTTCCTGGCTGATCGGGTTGGCGCTTCTGATCGCATTCACCGCCGCCGCCTGTTGCAATGTGCGCGCCGGACGAATTGAGTCCGCTCGCCGCTCCCTGGCCGAGATCAAGCAGCTTGCGACGGTAATAGCACTTTCCGTGGCGGCGCTGTTCTTCAATCCCTACGGATGGCGCCTGGTGTTCTACCCCTTCGACCTGGCTTTTCGGCAAAAGCTGAACGTCAGCCACGTCGAGGAGTGGCAGAGCCCCGACTTTCATGCCCTCCGGGGAAAGCTGCTGCTGGCGATCATCCTGGGAGTTCTGGTGCTGGCCTTGATTCGCCAGGGCCGCTGCAAACTTCAAGAGGTACTCTTCCTGCTGATCGCCTTCTACGCGGCGATGACGTATTCACGCTTCCTCTTCCTGGCGGCGATCATCGTCACCCCGGTGCTCGCGGCTGAACTCAGCCTGCGCGGATTTGGCGGCCCGGTTGCTGCCGACAAAACCGGTTTGAACCTCGCCATGATGGCGGCCATGACGGCGATCATGGTTTGGCAGATTCCTTCGAACGCGCAATTAAGTGCCGGTATGGCTGAGGAATATCCCGTCGCGGCGACGATGTATCTCAACTCGCTGCACCCCCAGGACCGGGTGCTGAACGACTACGATTGGGGCGGCTACCTGATCTGGAACGCGCGGCAAATGCCGGTGTTCGTCGACTCGCGGGTCGACATCTTCGAGTACAGCGGCATATTCGCCGACTACCTCGACATCATGAGCCTGAAGAACTCGCTGGAGTTGCTGCGCAAGCACGATATTCGCTATGTCCTCTACGCCCGCGAGAAGGCGCTAGCCTATCTGCTGCGCAACTCTGCCGGATGGAAGGTGATCTACGAGGACAAGGTCGCCGTGCTCTTTGCGCGGACACCCTGACAGGCTGCTGAAAAAAGTCGGGTTGAGGGTAGGGCTGGCCTTTAGGCCAGGGTCTAAGGTGTTGAAAATTACATAAGGGCTTTTTAGCCCTGAGGCACTTCCAGGGAACTTTTTCAGCTGCCAGGGTGCTTCTGAAGTTTTCGCCGGCTCTTGCCGATAAAGCGCATAGATGACTCGATTGCACGGTCACGGGGTTTCGGCCCAAGCCTTCGAGCGCCTGACGTCGCGTGACGAAGGTAGCGCCACCATGGAATTTGCCCTGGTGGCGACCCTGATGTTCACCGTGGTCTTCGGCTGCTTCGAGTTTGCCTGCCTGATGTATGGCCAACTCACATTGCAAAACGCGGTACGCGAGGCGGGACGCTATGCCATGACGGGCAATCACCTGCCCGACCCCAACAATCCCGGCCACACCCTTTCTCGTGCGGCCTCGATCACCCAGGTCGCTCAGGATGCAGCCATGGGCCTCGACGTCTCCAACATCCAGATTTCCAGCGTGAACGGGGGAGAGAACAATGCCGGCGGCCCGGGCGACACGGTCACCATTTCGCTGACCGCGAACCTGCCCCTGATGACGGCGCTGATCGGTCAGTATTTCGATAACGGTGTTTATACGACCACCGTCTCCGCCACCTTCCGCAATGAGCCCTTCCCCCCAGGCAACAGCAACTGACGAGCCGACGACATGTTCCCGCAAGCGAAGCACAGTCCGAAACAGAGCAAGAGGATGGGGGATGAATCCGGCCAGGCGTTGATGGAGTTCGCGCTGTGCGCCTCGGTGCTGCTCATCATCATGTTCGGCGTGATCGACGTGAGCCGCGCCCTGTTCGTCGGCCAGGTGATCGTGAACCTCACCGGCGAAGGATGCGCCTTGGCCTCGCGCGGCACCACCCTCTCCGACACCGCAACCGCGGTGATGACAGCCTCGCCTCCTCTGGATTTCACCGGCCATGGACGGGTCATCGTTTCTTCTGTCTACAACAACAACAACGTGCTGAAGCTGACCGGGCAATCGGCGTTGGGCGGCCTGGCGGCTACCAGCCGGATTGGAAGCTCCATCGGAAGCACGGTAACGCTACCCGCGAACGCCACTCCGCAGGTGGGTCAAACGGTGTTCATTACTGAGGTCTTCTACACCTACCACTCGATCACGCCGGTGGGAAGTTTCCTGAACGCGACGATCGTTCCGTCGCAACTGTATGACGTTGGTTATTACTGACGAGGAGCGCTGACATGAGACACCGGCCGAAGCTCACTAATCTTCGCGATGATCGAGGACAGACCCTCGTCCTGTTCGCCCTGGTGCTGTCGTCGCTGATTCTGGCTTTGGGACTGGCGGTCGATCTGGGGTTCGCCTACGTCACCAAGGCCAAGCTTTCGAAAGCCGTGGACGGCGCCTGCTTGACCGCGATGCGTAATCTGGCGCAGGGCGAGGACACGGCGCGCACCCTGGCCACCAACTCTTTTAACGCTAACTACCGCTCGTCCTCGCTGGACGCGTCTCCGCCCACTGTCAGCGTGAATTTCAGCACTGACGCCAATGGACAGAAGTTCGTCAACGTCAACGCCACCGCAACCATCAAGACCCAGTTCATGGCCCTGCTGCCCGAATACCAGACCTTGCCGGTGAGCGACAGCGCCCAGGCCACGCGCGGCAAGCTGGTCATGTCGCTGGTGCTCGATCGATCCGGCTCAATGCAGAACAATGGCGGCGCAACGGCGCTGCCGCCCGCGGTGGGGACCTTCGCCAACTATTTCGACAATGCTGAGGACGAGGTGGCGATGGTCAGCTTTGCGTCGAATGCAACCGTTGACGTTCCCATCGGCACCGATTTCATCACCCCGATCACCAACGCCGCCAACGCTCTCAGCGGACACTTCAGCGGCGGCACATTCGGCCTGGGAGGATTGACACTCGGCAAGAGCCAGATCGAAAGTGTGCCGGTCGATCCCGACCAACACGTGGTGAAAGTCGGCGTGTACTTCACCGATGGCTATGTGAACGTCATTCAGGACACACTCTCCTGCAATGGCGACCATGACGCTTTACAATTACGGCGGCTATGACTCGGGCAATACAGTTGATTTTTTCGATCCCACAACCGGAACCTCGCTTGCAACCTACAACAGCGGTTCAAATACCTGGAGCCCCTCGAACTTCTGTCTGAAGAACCTGCCGGGCTTCACTTCGGCGATTGATGGAACCACGAAGGCGTTCACGCGCACCAACGTCACCGCCGACGCACGCTATCGCGCCTTGCAAACCGCCAATGCCATGCGCTCCGAAGGCATGTACGTGTACTCCATCGGCCTGGGCTCGTCCGTGGACACTGCCTTTCTCCAGCAGATTGCCAATGATCCCGCCAGCAGTTCCTACGACTCCTCACAGCCCGTAGGTATGGCCGTCTTCGCCACGAACTGCCCTTCTTCACAGTGCTCACAGGAGCTTCAGCAGGTGTTTCAGACCATCGCCGCGCAGATACTACTGCGCCTCACGCAATAGAGTTGGTGCCTAAACAGAGGGACCTCGGGTCGGAAGGAGTCTCTATTTAGGAGCTATCTCATAAATCGTTTTGTATCAGGGCACGGCTTCAGCCGGGCCGTAGTCGGCAAATAACTATCTTGGCTTCAGCCCCTGCGCCCCGTTTTAGCAGGGGCTGAAGCCCGGACGTTTTCTACGCCTCATTCGGCACGCCTGAAAGGCGTGCCCTGATACACGGCAAACTGATTTATGAGATGACTTTTAGATGGCGGAGAGGGAGGGATTTGAACCCCCGATACCCTTTCAGGTATGGCCGCTTTCGAGGCGGCTCGTTTCAACCACTCACGCACCTCTCCGCGCGCGGTTGCATCTGGCCGGAGTTGCCAGCTTCTCTAGTTTAGCAAAATGATTGTGGGGTCGTTATCGATGGTGGTTCTTCTTGGCAACGACCGCGTGTTCCACGCCGAAAACTTGATTCGCCCATCGCAAGGGAACTATCACGACGGCCACGCCCAGTATAAATAGCGCAATCCCCATCGCAGAGAGTCCCGCGCAAAGACCGTGGATCCCTCTCCAATTCCTGCCACGCCAAGTGTCCGCTCTTCGTTCCAGTCGCGCCGACGAGGATGCAGGCCAAGCCGAACAGCGACAGTGCTCCACCCGCCTTCAGCCTAGTCCACCTGAACTTGGAAGATTGGAGCTCCTCGCCGTGAAATTGAATGCTGACATCAAGCGCGCTTGCGCGCCGTTCGGTTCAGCCACTCGCGCAAATGCTGGTCCACGCGCGCCTGCCAGCCCCGGCCGGACGCTCGCAGCTTCGAGATCACATCTTGCGAAAGGCGAATCGATACGAGTTGCTTCGTGGGTGCTTTCTGCGGGCCGCGACGCCGTTTCAACGAGCGCAGCTTTTCCTGCTCCGAGAACGGGAGCTCGGAAAACGGAATTGCGCGCTCGAAGTCCTCAACCGTCCATTCGGGATTCTCATCGTCCAGCAGTTCAGGGTTGGGTCCGATTCTTCATAATGCCGTACCTCTCGTCGGTTCGCCCGTCGCAGGCTTATAACGCGCAGAGTGTCACCCCTCAGCGTGAAGACAAGCGCGTGCAATCGATTTCCAATGTATCCGAGAGCACGCGTACGCGGCTCACCGTAGCTGCGGCGCTCATCTTTCAGAATGAGTGCCGTTTCGAAATCGAATTCTGCTGCTCTCTCAAAGGACAGCCCGCGATCACGAATATTTCGTTCGCTCTTTGCAGGGTCGAATTCGATTTCCACTGCCTGATTGTATATACAATTATCTCACTGTTCCAGGCATTTAGAGCGACCGGAGCATCATTTCATGGCTTCGGCTTCTCGAGTGTGATCGAGGAAGCTGCATTCCGCTTCTCCCGAAAGAACGCCTGCACTATTTCCATGCAGCGCGCCGCGAGCACGCCAAACGTCACATCGACGCGATGATTGAGGCGCGCGTGATTCAGCACCTGCAAAACGGAATGCACAGCGCCAGCCTTGGGGTCTTCCGCTCCGTAAATCAGCCGCCGTATGCGCGCATGCGTGATCGCTCCGGCGCACATCGCGCACGGCTCGACCGTGACGTAAATATCGCAATCGAGCAGGCGATAGTTGCCCACTCTGAAACCGGCCTCGCGCAGTGCAATGATCTCGGCGTGGGCCGTGGGATCGTTCGACGTGATTGGCCGGTTGCAGCCGCGTCCGACGATCTGGCCGTCGCGCACCACCACGGCTCCAACCGGTACTTCGCCTAGCGCCAGCGCACGCTGCGCCTCGCGCAGAGCTTCTTCCATGAATAGCTCATCAGAAGCGGACACGAGGGCAGAGTATCCCAGCCGTTCTTGCCTGACAACCCTGATGCTTTCGATCTGCGAACCGCAGATCAGTTCTTCGAGCTTCAGCCCCCGCGAAGTTCCTGGATGTTTTCGCCGCTGCGCCAGATCGGTGAGGCCGGCTGATTGCGGTATTCCGCGAGCCGTTGGTTGATGGCTTCAACATCGCGCTTGAACCAGCCGACGGATGAGACCTCGATGTCCCCACTGGGCGCGATCAGGAAGGCGGTGGGAACGTTGGTCAAGCCGTAGGCGTTGGACACGGCGTAGCCATTCGATTCGTCGTCAATCGCGACTGGGAAGGTCACCCCGTACTCTTGCGCAAACCCTTTTGTCTTCTTGGGCGTGTCCTGAGAAATGCCGAGCACCGTAATGTTGTTTCCCCGGTTCGACCGGAAGACTCTTTCGAAAAAGGGAAAGGCATACTGGCATACAGGACAACTGACCTTGAAGAAGGCTAGCAGCACCGCCCCTTTCTTCAGCGCCTCACCGAGGGAAATCTGCTTGCCATCCGTGGTGGGCAAGATGAAATCAGGAGCGATGACTCCTGTATCCAGTGCACGCATCGACAAACCTCCAGCCAGATTGGATTACCCAGGTACTCGCGGCGACTCATGCCGGCTTCGCCTCCAGCTGCCTCAAAATCTTGCGGGCCAGCCCGGTCAGCGCCATGCGTTGCCACTGCCTGGGCGTGAACCAGCTGGAGTTGGGCGCATCGAGTTCCCGCACTCGAAACACCAGGACCTGGTAGTCCGTATCGGTGATGGAATGACGCAAGCGCGCAACGGGCGCTGTGCCGTTTGCCGGCGCATGGGCCATCTGCGGCAGCTCCCACATTCCCGCCATCTGGCGCTCACCGGATGACCGTCGAACTAGCAGGACAGTCCCGTTCTTTTCCACCAATGCATAGCTGAGCCGCTTGCGTTTCCTCGGAGCTTGATTCGCCTCGACATGCTCGCCCTGCGTCCGGCAGAAGGCGGCCAGTGGGCACAACAGGCATTTTGGTTCACGCGGCGTGCAGATGGTTGCGCCCAGCTCCATCATGGCCTGGTTGAAGTCTCCGGGACGCTTGCGGTCGAGCAGCGCCTGGGCTTGGTTCCATGTAGGAGCATGCGGCTCGGCCGCTCCTCGCAGACGAGAGATTACCCGCTCCACATTGCCATCCACAGCCGCGATAGCTTCTCCGAACGCGATGCTCGCAATGGCGGCAGCGGAGTAGCGACCGATACCCGGGAGCTGCAACCAGTCTTCAGCACGGGAAGGGAACTGCCCGCCGCGCTCGCGGACGATCACCTTCGCCGCCTGATGCATTCTGCGTGCGCGGTGGTAGTAGCCCAGGCCGCTCCAGACGGCCAACACGGACTGTTCGCGAGCCCGCGCAAGTGCAGCAACGGTGGGGAACCGCTTGATAAATCGCGCGTAGTGCTCCAGAACGGCTGCCACGCGGGTCTGTTGCAACATGATCTCGGAAACCCATACGCGATAAGGCTCCGTGTTCTCACGCCACGGCAGATCGCGGCGATGCTCGTCGTACCACGCCAGCAGTGCTCGGCGAAGACATTGGAGTTGTGCAGAACGGAGCGGAAGCATTGAGAATAGTATGCGTCACGCCGGAGTTTCAGCGGTATTCGGAAAGCGGCTTGTTAGGGATGCTCCGCCGTCCAGCCGGGGACATTGTTTACATTTCAGACCGGGGACATACTTTACACTTTTCGGTCCGTTTTCTGGTTCTTGAGCCTTTATAAATACTTAGTAGTCGTCGTCGGGGGAATGTGGGAATCGCGCTGTTTGCGATTTCCACATTTCCCCGCGCCTCCGGTCAGCCTTGCACTCCACATTCTTCTTCCTCCGCTTCGTCTTCGTCTCCGGCCGGCAGCGGCTCGATGCGCAACTCATAGCTGTCGAACCGGGCCAAGGGAAAGGTCGCGAAGTACACCCGATAATAACGATCATCCAGCGGCAACAAGCCGATACGTTCGCCATACAGCACTTTGCTGAGAAACACATCGTGGTAGTTCCAGCAGAACTGCCCGTGCTTGTGCACCCGTCGCACCTTCAGGGCGCTGCCGTACTCCGGCTCCGGCACGCGCGCCGGATACGCCCGCGGCGAGAGCTCATACACTTCGCTCGGGGTGCGCATGGCCAGGGCGTGGTGCGGCCGCTCTTCGTTGTACATGCGACGGAAGCCATCGAACGCCCGCTGCTGGCTGCGCGCGTCGTAGGCCGGCGGCGACGCCGTCTCCTCGGCCAAGGTGCGATGCATCCGCTCGTGCGCCCCGTTCTGCTCCGGATGTCCCGGCTCGATGCGCTCCGCCACGATGCCCAGCTTCATCCACCACACTGATAGCCGCGACAGCCCCGCTACCGCCCGCGAGGCGAACGGCGCCCCATTATCACTGCGGATCGCCAGTGGCATCCCATACTCGCGAAACGCCGCCTCGAAGATCGCTCGCACCCGCGCCGTGTCCGTTTTCTCCACCGCCTGCACCCGCAGCAGATACCGGCTGTGCACATCCATCATGGTCAGCGGATCGATGCGTGTCCCATCACCGCTGCGAAACCAGCCCTTGAAATCGGCGCACCAGACGCGGTTCGGTTCGCTGGCCGCCGCCAGCGGCTGAGTGTACGGCGGAGTGCGCCGCCGCTGGCGCCGATGCCGCGTCAGCCCTTCGCGATCCAGCATCGCGCCGATGGTGCTCGCCGCCGGCCACGCCTGCTGCGGCGCCCGTTTCTCCAGCTTGGCCCGCAGCTTGACCGGCCCCCAGCGCGGGTGCTCGCGCCGCAGTTCGAGCACCGCTTGCTCGATCTCCACAGGCGTCTGGTTAGCATGCCGCCGCGGCGCCCGGCTGCGCTCCGCCAGCCCCAGCTCGCCGCCCGCTTCATACCGCCGCAGCACCGCATAGCCGGTCGGCCGCGAGATCTCATACGCCTGGCATAACTCCGTCATCGTCTCCTGGCCCGATTGGTACTCGGCCACAAACTGCTTGCGTCGTTCCACCACTCCGCTCACTTTCCAAGGCATGCCTCGTTGTACATGCCTTCGTGAACGAACCTGGTGTAAAGTATGTGCCCGGTCTAATCTGTAAACTATCTGCCCGGTCTATACCCCGCGTCAGGGCACGACCTTGGTCGTGCCGAAAAGCCTTCCCTTTAGGTATTGTCATCCCGAACGAAGTGAGGGATCTGCTCTCGCGTCATGTTGACAAAGAGTCTGTGCCAGCGCATTGTTGCTTCCTGCGCATCGATTGTTCCTCTGCGCGCAAGAGCAGGTCCCTCGGCGGCTGAAGCCGCGTCGGGATGATAAAACAAAAGGGAGTGCTGGGTTCGGCACGAGTAAACTCGTGCCCTGACGCGGACCTTCGCAAACGCCGCCCTGACGCGAATCTTCGCGTACTCGTGCCCTGGCGCAAGCTCCTCCATGTCAGAATCGTTTCATGCTCAAGGTGAAACGCCTTTCCCCCCGCGCCGTCCTTCCCACCATCGCGCATCCTAAAGAAGACATCGGCTATGACCTGTACTCATCTGAGGACGCAATCATCGAGGCTCACGGCGCCGCTGGAATTCACACCGGCATCGCCATCGAGTTCGTGCCCAAGGCAGGCGCCATCGTGAAGACACGCTCGGGCTTGGCGAAGAAGCGTCTCATGTGCAATGCCGGCGTGATCGACGCGGGCTACCGGGGCGAGATCATCGTGCTCATAGAGAATCTGGGCGACCAGCCTTACACGATTCGAAAGGGAGATAAGATTGCCCAACTGCTCGAGCATCCCTTCCTGGCGGGAGACGTTGTGGAAGCCGAACTCAGCGACGCGGCACGCGGTTCGAAGGGGTTCGGTTCCACCGGATGACGGCGGGCTGGCGCGAACCCAAAACGAGACGCTCCCTCGTGCAACCTTTCTATTTCTCATCCCCCTCTTTACTAGAGGAGTAAAATGTTACTAACAAAGGACTGTAGCTGCGGGCAGTACCCACTGTCCGGAGAGGATTTCGATGAACTTCCACTTCAGCTACAAAATCGATAAGACCGCCGATCTCGAAAACCTGTTACAACGACAAGCCGACAAGCTGGACCGATTGCTAGCGGTGTTTCGCCCCGATCTGGTGCATCTGAAGGGCAGCATCGCCGAGAACTCTGGCCCCGGCTTTGCGGTTTCGCTCAACCTCCGGCTACCCACGGGACAACTGGCCGCGCAGGAGACGGGCGACACGATCTCGGCAACGGTAAGAACGGCGTTCGCCGAACTGACCGAGCAGCTCAAGAAACACAAGCAGTTGTTGCGCAATCAGCACAAGTGGCCGCGGCGGCGCGGTCCAGGTCGCGCGCTGGTCGATACGGTGCCATTTGAGCAAACTGTGGCTGCCGTAAAGCCCCAGCCGGTTTCGCCCGGAGACATCTCCACCTACATCGACGCCAACCTTCCTCGCTTGCAGCGCTTTGTTGAGCGCGAACTAGCGCACCGCGAGAGCGAAGGGCGGCTCCTGCGGGATGAGGTGCCGGTGGATGACGTGATTGGCGAAGCGATCGCCAACGCCTTGGGCGAGCATCACGACAAGCCTGAGCGCATGCGTCTCGAGCCTTGGTTGTACCGGCTCGCCTTGGAGGCGATCGACCGGCTAGCTTCGTCCAACGGCGACGAAGGCCGCATTTCGCTGGAGCGCGGGTCCGCGACCGAAGAAGCCCACAAGACGGGTGAACCGTCGGCACAGTTCGACGAGCCTGAAGAACCTGTGTATGTCGAGAGCGCCATCGTCGATAGCACGGCGCAAACTCCCGAAGATCTCGCGGCCCGCAACGAGCTGATCGAACGCGTCGAGCGCTCCTTGCGCGATGCCGGACGCAACCAACGTGAAGCTTTCATCCTCTATACCATTGAAGGCTTTACCATCGATGAAATAGCAGACATTACGAGTCACTCGGCGGAGCAGGTTCGGGCCGACATCCGTAGCGCCCGCGATCACCTGCAAACGGCCTTGCCCCTGCGTGATCCACTGAAGGACAAGCTCGTCGAATATGCAAAAACGGCCTGACGGCAACGCCGCCTGGCCGGGTCTCTCGTCACACTAAAGTTCATAACAGGAGAACCGGAATGATTGCACGCGATGAAATCCGTGAGTTGGCGAATTTTCACTCTCCGGAAATCTGTGCCCTCACGTTTTACTACCAGCCCTCTACTCCACAGGACCTTTCCCATCGCAGCGAGTCGATCCTCGTCAAAGACATGCTGCGCAATGCACAGCGAGAGGCCGAGAAAGGCGGTAAAGACGGCTGCGCGCGGGCCGACCTGGAGCGCGTCAGTGCGCTGGTCGAGGCGCTGCATGGCAACGGCGGCAAGGCCAAAGCTATCTTCGCCTGCGCCGGACAAGACTTCTGGCGCGAGTTCGACCTCCCGCCTCATCTGCCCAGGACGCAGGTGATCCTCAATCGACGATTCCATCTCAAGCCCCTGGCTGCCTTGCTGCGCGAGGGGCGCAGGACGCTGATCGTTCTCGCCGACCGCACCAAAGCTCGGGTCTTCAAGTTTTCTAACGGCGAAATTACCGAGCAGATGGACTTCATCAACGAACTCACGCGGCGTGGCAAGAGCGACGGCTTTGCCGGCTACGACGCCGGACATGCCGAGCGCCGCGTCTTGAACGAGGTCGCGCAGCACTTCAAGCTGATTGCCGACTACCTGAAAGAACGCTACGAGCGCGAAGGGTTTGATCAGCTCCTCATTGGCTGCCACGACGAGCAGCGTCCGGAGATCGAGCCCCATCTTCACACCTACTCGCGGCAGAGACTCATTGGCCACTTCCGCATCGATCCCAAAGTGGCTACGCCGGAGCAGGTGAAAGAGACAGCGCTGCAGAGAATCGCTGAACACGAGCACAACGAGCAGCAGCGCCTGATCACCGAAGTCATCGGCGAAGCCCATCGCAACGGCAACGGCGCCATCGGCCTGCGTCGCGTTCTGCGCTCGCTGGAGGCCGGCGAGGTGCAGACGCTGCTCCTGGGGTCGAACTTCCAGGCGCCGGGCGTGAAGTGCTACAACTGCGGTCACATGGATATGCATGACGCGCCCGACTGCGCGGTATGCGGCAAGCCAAACACTCGCCTGGAAGACATAGGCGACGGCATCGTAGGCCATGCCATTCGCAGGAACATCGACCTTCTCTGGATTGACAACAACGAGGAGTTCGACCGCGTCGGCCGCATCGCCGCTCTGCTGCGCTTCCGCGCCGATCAGAACACGCCGATGAAGGTGGCCGTCTAAACCGTACACCGTTTCGGGTGCCCCACTCATTCGGTTGGAATGAGTGGGATCACAGAAGGTCACGCGCGACGTCACAGACTGAGAACGTCAGGTGCCCTACCCAAGCTGGTTTGGCTTGGGTAGGTCTTTCCTATCCGCGGGTGCCCCATTCAAGCCATCGTTTGGCTAGAGTGGGTCTTCTCCGGTCACTGAGTACTTCCCATTGACAACTGCCAACTGACCACCGTCCGCTGACCGCTAACCACTGACAACTGACAACCGACGACTGGCCACTGCTATCCCGTGCTATCCTGCTTCACTTCGATCCCGATCAGGAGATGCCATGAAACTCACTCGCCGCGAATTTGTTGCCACTACTGCTTTAGGCTCTGCTTCTTTAGCCCTCGACCTGCAAGGTCAAACCAAAGCGCCTGACTACCAGAGCGAGAACCATGCTCCGTCGACCAAGCCGAAGGCTCCCGTCATCATCTGCGCGCACAACGGCTACAACTATCTCGACCGCGGCTATGCCGTGCTCACCGGCGGAGGCGACACGCTCGACGCCGTCATGCAGGTCATCACCGGGCCCGAGGATGATCCCAACGACGACAGTGTCGGACTCGGTGGCCTGCCGAACGAGGAATGCGTGGTCGAGCTGGACTCCTGCTGCATGCATGGGCCGACGCGAATGGCAGGCTCTGTCGCGGGCGTGCACGATATCAAGAATGTGTCGCTGCTCGCGAAGACTGTTATGGAGCATACCGGCCACGTGATGCTGGTCGGCGAAGGCGCCAGCCACTTCGGTTTGGTGATGGGCTTTCCCAAGGAAAACCTGCTGACCGAGCGCTCGCGCAAGACCTGGCAACTTTGGCGCGAAACCATGTCCAACGATGACTGGTGGGGCCCGGGGCTGGCCAGCCCCAACTTCAAGTTCCCCGACATCGGCGGCGACACCAGCCGGCTCGAGGATGATCCGCTGATCGACAACATGTACAAGCTGGCAACGCGAATCGGGATCGAGCCAAACTTCCGTATGGCAGCCATCGAGCGCGTGCTCAAGCCGCCGACGGGCACCATCCATTGTTCGGCGGTGAATACGAAGGGCGAGATGTCGGGCGCGACGACGACCAGCGGGCTGGCTTGGAAGATCCCCGGGCGCGCAGGCGATTCACCGATCATCGGCGCCGGCAGCTACACCGATCAGGACGTCGGCTCGGCGGGCGCAACCGGCAACGGCGAAGAGAACATCAAGGTTTGCGGCGCGCACACCATCGTCGAGAACATGCGCCGCGGCATGTCGCCGAAAGACGCGGGCATGGATGCCCTCAAACGCATCGTGCGCAACTTCAACGGCAACATGCAAAGGCTGCAATACGTGGACATGATCTTCTACATCCTGCGGCGCGACGGCGAATACGCGGGTGTGTCGCTGTGGAGCAGCAGGGCGCAGCATCCACGACGGTTTGCCGTAATCGACGAGAAGGGCAAGCGCTACGAGAACGCAGTAGCTCTGATCGAGGGTGAAGCTCTGAGCTGGCCTCCGATGCCTGTAGGCAGACGCCTCGCGCCGGAGCAGAAGAAGTAGACCTACACCGCCACGGTCACCGTCGTCTCCGTGCGCAGCACGGGCCGGTACAGCGTGTCGCGTTCGAACGGCACGCGCCCGGCTTCGGTGATCAGGCGGATCAGGTCCTGGCGGCGCAAACCCTGCGGCGTGGTCGCGCCCGCATCGTGGTAGATCTTCTCTTCGACCACGGTGCCATCGATGTCGTCAGCGCCAAAGCGCAACGAGATTTGCGCCATCTTCGGCGTCACCATCTGCCAGTACGACTTGATGTGCGGGAAGTTGTCGAGCACCAGCCGCGAGACCGCAATCTGCTTCATGTCGAGCATGCCGGTGGTCTTGGGCAGATGCTGGAGCGGCGTGTTCTCGGGATGAAAGGCCAGTGGTATGAACGTTTGGAATCCGTGAGTGTTGTCCTGCAGCGTGCGAAGCTTCAGGAGGTGATCGACGCGGTCTTCGTCGTTCTCCACATGGCCATAGAGCATGGTGGCATTCGACTTCAGGCCGATCTCATGCGCGGCGCGCGCAATCTCGAGCCAGTCGTCGCCATCAATCTTGTGATCGCAGATAATGTGCCGCACGCGGTCGGAGAATATCTCGGCGCCGCCGCCGGGTAGGGAATCGAGCCCCGCCTCCTTAAATCTCAGCAGCACCTCGCGTGGTGTCGTCTTGCCGATGCGCGCAAAGAACGCGATCTCCACCATAGTGAAGGCCTTGAGATGGACTTGCGGGAAGCGCTCCTTCAATCCGGAGATCAGGTCGAGGTAGTACTGGAACGGCAGATCGGCATGCAGCCCGCCAACGATGTGGAACTCGGTGACCGCCTCCGTGTAGCCCGTGGCAGCCGTGTCCCATGCCTCTTGCAGTGCCATGGTGTACGCGCCGGGAGCGTCCTTCTTGCGCCCGAAGGCGCACAGGCGGCAAGCCGCCACGCAAACATTCGTGTAGTTGATGTGGCGATTGACGTTGAAGTACGCCGTGTCGCCATGCATCCGCTCACGCACGTGGTTAGCGAGCCAGCCGATCGCCAGGATGTCGCCTGATGCGTACAATGCCAACGCATCGTCAGCCGAGAGCCGTTCCTGATCCATCACCTTGTCGTGTATCGGCTTCAGGCGCGCGTCGTCAGTCTGGAAGGGGTGGATCATCCGCCCCACAGTCGTAGCACCTACCATGTTTTTCATCATATCTCACACATGTTGTTGACTCGCCGGCAAATTGGTGTAATGATTCGCCACCGAGTCACAAACCTTACGAGCAGTCGCACCGGCGGCCCTCCCCATCGTCGCCCGCCATGTGTTGCCCAGGTTCGCCGCACCTCTCCCGCACGGGAGTCGCTTTTCAAAACAGCCGTAAACAAGGAGAGAAAGAGAAGATGAGAACAATGCGCCTGTTGTCAGCTCTTGCATTTGCCGTATTGTCCGTACCCTCGCTATTGGCACAGTCCAACCCAGGAACCATCCTTCAGCTGGAATTCCAGACCCCCAAGAACGGGATGATCCAGCAGTACGAAGACGGCCGCAAGCAGAAGGCCGCCTGGCACAAGCAGCAGAACGACAAGACGCCGCTGCTGGTCTGGGAGATCCTCAGCGGCGACGATACCAACACTTACATCGTCGGCGAGCCCCCGCAGCATTGGGCGGACATGGATAAACCGTCCGTACCCGAAGAGGCCGATCTCGCCGAGTACAACAAAGTCATCGGCAACTACGTCCAGAAGCTGGTGATCCGCTACTACGAGTTCATGCCGAATCTCACCTCTCCGCCGGATCCGGATTCCAATTCCAAGCTTCCTCAGAAGTACGAGGAGGTGATTGCCTTTCACGTGAAGTATGGCAAGGGTATGGATTTCCAAAAAAGCGTCAGCCGAGTCAAGGAGGCCGCAACAAAGACCAACTGGCCGGTGAAGTTTGAGTGGTACCACCTTGCGAATGGCGGTTCGGGAGACGAGTGGGTCCTGGCCCTTCCTCACGATAACTGGGCGGGCTTCGGAGAGGATCCGAAAATCAAGCCTGTTCGCGACATGGTAAAGGACGCATTTGGAGAGGCGGAAGCGCAGTCGCTCTTCAATAGCTTCAACGATATGGTGATGTACGAGTCGACCTCGATCATTCAGTTCCGCCCCGACTTGAGTTACATCCCGGGCAAGTAGGGATTCATCCGACTGGTTCGAAAGGTGACGACCACCCGCCCGGGCGCTGGCTCGGGCGGGTGGTTCACATCAAAACCCTTTCGGGTGCCCCATTCAAGCCTTCGTTTGGCTTGAGTGAGTCTTCTCCGTCCACTCATCCTCGACTGTAAGTTTCCCTCAACCGGCTTGCTCGAATTTTCTCAAGCCCAGGCCTTTGGTTTCTTTGTTATAGCGATTTTCCTCCTAAATTCCTGATTCTGTAGCCGGTTACAGCTAAAATCCTGCAAACGAATGACTTATGGCCGCTGATCGGCCGTGTCATGAGCCTCAGCCTACGCTGCTCGCACCGCCCGCTTGCACGTAATCGGCCTCAGGCTGGCTGGCTGCGCTGGTTGCAGCCGAAGCAGGAGGCTTCTTGCCCATGCCCTCCGCAATGGCGCCGGCCATCTCGCGCAGCATCATGAGCTGGTCTGCGGGCGCCAGCCGCTTGCAGGTGTCGACGATGCCGGGCGCGGTGCGGCAGCCGACGGCGCTGCGCTTGTGGCCCATCAGGCGCGCCACCGGCGGAGCACCCGGCTTCGCCTCGGGCGGCGGAAAGACCGCTTCGGGATCGGCGTCGAGATCGCTGTCGGGCGGCAGCCCATACTCGCTTGCCAGCCCGGGATAGCTGGCCACGCTCTCATGCCATTCGTCGACCTCGAAGTGGCTGCGGTCGCCCCATGCGCGCACAGTCTTGAAATTGCTTGCCGCCAGGCGGAGGGCCGTCAGCAATGCGCGGGCGCGCTTCAGTTCGATCACGTCGGCGGCAATGGCCTCGATGACCTGCGAGATGCCGGCCTGTACCGCGCGCATGTCGTCCAGCGGAGGCAGGTCGAGCCAGATCCGCTCGCCGCGAGCGCGGGCCTGCGCGATCTTCATGCGGCGCGCGCGATGGTTGCCGTGGAAATAACAGTAGTGGCTCCGCTGCATGGCCGGAGACTGACAGAGATGGCCGTCTTCCTTTACGTGACGGCAGTTTGGATAAGGCATAAGGACTCCTTGAAATAGCTGTCAGCTATCAGCTCTCAGCCATCAGTAGATTCATCGTGCCTTCACTGACGGCTGACGGCTGAGAGCTGACGGCTTCATACTTTCACACTTTCAAGACTATGGAAGCGTCAACCATGAAGTCAGGTATTGGATCACAAGCAGAGGTTACGAAAGGGCATGTCCTTTAGTAACCAGCGCAGTTCCAAAATGGGAAGCAAAGTTGGTCACGAGATCACAATGGCTTGTGACATGAAAAAAGGAGCAAGGAACAAGTGGTTGCCCCCAGGTTAGCCCAGCGGTCGTGATCCCACTCATTCCAACCGAAGGAATGAGTGGGAACCCGGCGCCCTTCTATAATGCGTGGCCCGGCCAGCTTTCTCGTCTGGATTTCTACCCTGTCGTCGGCGTACACTTGCCATATGCCGTATCGTATCCGGAAGCCTTACATCATCGTGAACGGGCAAAGGCTCGTTAGCCCGACTGCGGTTCCTCAGCGATTACCGTTCTGTGACCAATGTGACACACTCGCGGCTGACACTGCCCCACTTTATACTGAACTCGCTCCCGGCAAATGGTGGAAGTGGTTTTCTTTCCCTAGATTCTCTTGCCAAGAAGACGCGTTCATGGGCTGCGAAAAGCATCGAGTGGAGCCGGAAATACATTTCTTGGATGGACGAATTGAGCGACTTATTCGGCTTCCGCTGACTAGATGGCAACGGCTGACCGAGTGGGATCACTTACTTGAAGCAGGTGTTCTCGCTGTGGCAGCTGCGATATTTGTTGGTTGGCTGTTTAAGTTGTAAGCCGCAGGATGGATCGTGCAAGACGGGTGGCCCGGGCAAGCGCTCTGAGTACCCAATGAACACGAGGGTGCCGCGTCCAACCTTTCTTTGGTTGGGCGGGGATTCTGGCTTTTGTTGTTGGTGATGAAGGAGTATCCTAAAGCCCGAAGCGGGTTAGCGCAACGAACGAACCCCCCCACCCGAGCCAAACGAAGGCTTCCACCCCGGTTGCATGGGGCACCCCCGTGAGTGTTGGTCGTGCAGAATGCTTGCCCGCGCCACCCGTCCAGGCAGCAGAGACATTTCGATTTATGGAAGACCAGAAGATTAGGAAGGCTCTCGCCCCAGCGGTTTGGGAAGAACTTAAGAAAACACTGGCCGATCATTGCAGCAGCATCGGTAAAGTGTCTCCAGTCAAGCTGGAGTGTAAAGCAGACGGAATTAACACGTTCAAGCTTGCCAATTTAGGAGACCGCAGACAGGCAATCTTAACCTACAATCCCGATGTTCCTTGCATCTTTTATAAGACTCCCCTGGACAGCGGTCCTCTTACTTTTCGCGTAAGCGCCGATGGCACATGCGTGCAGTTAATGGCCAAAGGAAGTCCGACAGAAACCCAGGAGGCTGCGGTCGTAATAATCAGTCAAATTACTGGTTAATCAAGAGAAGTCTATTGGGCGGGTGCAAGTATTTAAGGAGGCCAGATGAAAGCGTTAATCGCGTCTTTATTGTTAGTGGCTTCGCTGGGGATGGCCACCGACACCCCCATACCCACCCAGACAGGGGTTTATTACCAGTCCCCCACTGGCTACGTCCGCATCGAACGCACCATGCAGTCGGGGTTTAAGACCAGCGGCAAGACGGCAGCGATGTTCACCTATGGTGCTGCCAAGATCAGCGGATTGTGGGTCTACAACGGCGCATCAGCCCCCACCCAGTTGACCGATCACAAACCAACTTTTGTGGTTGTGGCTCAGGGTGAGACTTCCCTGAATGACATTCATCTTCTCAAGATGATTCAAAAGAAAGACCACCGTGAAGTGCAGTACTGCAAGGCGGGGGCGTGGAGTGGCGTGGACACCACCCAAAACAAAGATGCGGTGCCTGTGACCGCCACCCGTGCTGCAGACGGCAGCATTATGGTCGTCCCCACGGCGGATTTACCCGCTGGTGAGTATTTCCTTGTGACGGGCCTAGGCAATGGTGCCTACGGGTATGACTTCGGGGTGAAGTAAAGAAGGCACACTGAAAGCGGCTTTGACAACACTCTCACGAACGGCGGGGAAGGGTGGACGGGTGGCCTACATTTGCCTTCGGTTGGCAAATGTGGGGTAAGGGGTAAGGAGGAATAGACTGACACGGTGCCGCGCGGGCTCTATCGGTTTCACAACTCGGGTTCAGCGCACTTCATTACATTCACCTGTTATCACCGATACCCGCACCTTCGTAACCCCGCAGTCCGCGACCTGTTTGCGCAGGCGCTGGAAAGAAGCCGGAAGTTGTATCGCATGCAGGTGTATGGCTTCCTGGTTATGCCGGAGCACTTGCATCTGGCGGGTGACCCACCCTAGCAATCGTCGAGCGTTCAAAGAACTCAAATTGTCGCTTCGGGTTTTGACTTCCATTTTCCTGAAGCACCCTAATCCAAGAAAACTCCCCACCCTACCCGTCGCATTCGCTCCGGGTAGTGATTCAGCGCGGGAGTCCAGCTTCACTTCCATAGCGCCTCTCTCGCCGAAGCACAAACCAGCAGCGCTCGCGCGCCGCCCAGGACAACTACGTCCTTGACAAACCCTTCGTCCTTATCGAGGGGCACCGGCAAGCAGCTTCCTCGCGGACGAAACCCACTTGCCGGCAAAGCGCAGCTTTTTCGGGTGGTTTTGTACGCGAGGAATGCTGAGAGTAAGCGACTGTCGTGTCCGTTCGTCACTCCAACTTGTGTCGTGGGTCACAGCGGTGAATGGCGACCTAGGGGCAAACTGTGGTGCAATTCAGACTAACTCCCGAGCACGGTGGAGAGACGTCTGATACCTGAAAGGAGAACAAAATGGCGCAGCCAAAGACAGGAAAAGTGGTAGAGAAAGAGGGAACTTACTTCCTCGAGGCGGAAGGCAAGCTTCATCCCATTCCGGTCACCAAAACCCCACCGGCGCAGCTGAAGGAAGCGGTCGGGCACCAGGTCGAGATTCTGTATTCCGAGCCTATGTCCTTCGTGGCCGGACTAGTGAGACCGGGACACCCCCCAATCACATGCTACTTCCAGATCGAGAAGTTCTTTGGAGTGGTGCCGGAAGAGATGCGCGCCGCCTTAGCGAAGCAGTTGCTGAACGACGGGCTGGTGAGCCAGGAGACATTCAACAAACTGAGTGGCGGAGGCCGGTAATTCCATAAGCTGGGACACGTCCTAATCTGGATGGCTCCCTAAACGTTACTGAGAACGTGGTATTTTATGAAGCAACCCCCGGACAGCTTCCAAGCAAGGCCCCTTCCCAAGACGTTCGTTATCGAACTGACGAAACGCTGCAACAATCACTGCCTCTATTGCTACCTCGCAGAAGGACCGTCGGGGCAGGACTGCAGCCGTGATCGAAGCAGCGAGATGAGCACCAGGGAGTTAACCGACACGATAGCAAAGCTATGCGACGAAGCTCCGGTGCAGTCTATAGCTTTGTCCGGGGGCGAGCCACTATTGCGAGAGGATCTCCCGGAGATCCTCTCCTTCATTCGCAGTAAAAGAGTATCCATCGTTGTCATCACCAATGGCACGCTGTTAACCAGAGAACGTCTTGCGTCCGTGGGCACAGATGTCACGTTCGAAATTACTCTGCTCAGTTACCACCGTGAGGTGCACGACCAGTTAGCCGGCCGTCGGGGAGCCTGGGCAGCCGCAGTTGACGGTATGGCGAATGTCCGGCAGGCAAAAGGGAATTTTGTATCCGTGTTCGTGGCTACCAAACTCAACTGTGCGGATGTCGGCAAAACGGCCGAAATGGCCATTGCGTTGGGCGCGAACGGCTTGATGTATAACCGGGTGAATCTTGGGGCGCGCAACATCCGCTACGCCGACCGCCTGCTGCCCACGGCAGCCATGATTCGAGAAAACCTGGATACCTTGGAAGAAATGGGCCCGCGGTACCAATTGCCTGTCGCAGTCGGGGTAGCGATCGAACCCTGCGTAATCGATATACGGAAATACAAACACATCCATTTCGGATGGTGCCCACTGGCAGGTGAGGGATCGTACTTCACTGTCGATCCGCAAGGAAATGTGCGGGTCTGTAATCATTCCAGCGTGGTTCTGGGTAACCTTAAACAGGATCGTTTCACCGACATTTACTATGAGCACCCTTACGTTCGAGCTTTTCGCGATACCTGGCCGGCAGAGTGCGAGACCTGCAATCCTGAACTTAAGGCCGCATGCTGCGGAGGCTGCAAAGCAGCGGCAGAACAATGCTACGGCAGTTTCACGAAAGTTGATCCCTTTGTGACCATAAGCCTGAATGCCTGCGCACATGGTCATGTCTCCAGCTCTTGACGAGCCAGCCGCTCACCCGCCAATGTGGTGTGCATGAGCGCTCTACGGAACTTCCCCCGCATTACGCCGTTTCTCTGGTTCGACTCCAACGCCGAAGAGGCGGTCGAGTTCCACCTTGCTCTGCCAAGCGGGAAAAGCAGGCTTCGGGGCCCCACATTTGCCAACCGAAGGCAAATGTGGGCCACCCATGCCGAAGGGCTGCTCAACTCGGAAAAAATGAACCTGCTGAGAAGCAGCGACGCAAGTCAACGAATTTTTCAACAGCCTCTAAAGCCGTGCCCCTGCAAGGCTGTCGTCCGTCTCCGATGAGACTGGCGCTGCGGCCGCCGTTGTTTGATAGGTGCTCGTCTCGACCTGGGCCCAGCACTCCCGAATCTGCAGCAAGGCGCGCGCCTGCTCCAGCATGATCTCCGGCGATTGGCGGATCTGGGCCTCCAGAAGCTTACCCCTGACATGGCTGTAGAACTCGTCAAGCTGCTTCGCCGCCGCTCCTCCGTTGGCAAAATCCAATCTGCCCTGGAGCTGCTGCAAGATGAGCAGCGCGTGGTTGACGTGTGCTGACCGGGCTTCCACGTCCTTGGCCTTCAAGGCGGCAACCGCGTTATGAATGTCCTGCACCATCCGGTCGTAAAGCAGCACGACCATGCCGATCGGAGTTGCTCCTAACAAGACGGCTTCCCGATAGGCAAGCGCGGCATTGGGAAGTTTCATCGTCAAACTCAGCCTTGGCTGTTGGTGCTGGGATTGAGAGCTGAAAGTTGCAAGTTGATCTGCTGCATCTCCGCGGGATACTGCTGCAGCAGAACGTTCAGGGCGCTGTATTGCGTGGTCAGCTGCTGCTGCACCGCCGCCATCTGATTCATAAAGTCATTGATCTGCTGCGTCAGGTCGTTGCTCTCGGACTGCAGACCCTGAGTGTCCAAACCCACTACACCCGAAGTGGGGTCGGTCATCTGCTGCAGCATCGTATTGATGGCTTCGCCGTAGCCCTCGGGAGAGGTTGACTGAAAGAAATTCTGAAAATCGGCGTAGTCGGTGGTGAGGGCGTTTTGCAGCACGCTGGTGTTCAACTGCAGGGTGCCGTCGTCTTGCATCTCCACCCCGAGCGACTGCAAATTCACGTACTGGCCGGTGCCGCTTACCGAATAGCCCGCAAGCTCCAGCATTTGCGACTGCAGGGTGCGCAGCGAGGCGTCCCCCTCCAGCGGCCCCACATTGCCCGAGCTGTCTGAGGTAAATTGTGCATTGATGGTCTGCATGACGCTGTTGTAAGCGTTGACAAAGTCGCTCACCGCCGTGGCCGCGGTGGTGGTGTCGGGACTGATCCCGATCTGCACCTGGCTGTCGGGCGCGCTGGACGCCAACTGCAAGGTGACGCCGGCGATCACCCCGGTGATCGTATTGGTCGCGCTATCGACCGGAACGCCGTCTACCGTGAGCTGGGCGTCCTGGCCGGCCACGCCCTGGGTAAAAGTAACCGGCCCGGTAACGGTGATGTTGCCATCCGCTCCCGAAGTCTTGCTGGTCAGGACCAGGCGCTGGCCATTAGCGTCGCTCACCACGCTGGCGGTCACCCCGGTGTTGTCGGCTGAACTGTTGATTGCGTCGGCCGCATCCTGCAGGGTCTGTAGGGTATCGGGCAGCGTGATGGTGTCCGTTTTCGTGGGATTGTTCGGGTCGCCGTAGGCGATGCTAAGCGTGGTTCCGTCCAGGCTGGTGGGATCGGCGATGGGGTCGGAGTAGCTGGACGACACCGTTGCCAGTTGGCTGACCACGATGCTGTGGGTTCCGCTGACCGCGCTGTTTTGCGCCGTCGCCGTCACGATCGTCGGGTCCGAAGAGGTCACCGTCTTCTGGCTGAAAGCGCCGAAAACGTCGGTCAGAGATTGCGCCGCAGTCTGCAACTGGCTTAACTGCGAGGCGATCGTACCCAAGGTGCTGATTTGCAGGTTGATCGCCGACTGCTGGCTTTGCATCGACGTTGCCGGCTGTTCCTCCACCTGCATCAGGGCGCTCACCACGGAGTTCACGTCGATGCCGCTGGTCTTGCCGCTGAAGGCGTCGTTGATGGTGGACAGTATGCTGGAGACGCCGGAAGTGCTCACTGGAATTCACCACTCCTTCCCTCTGGGGGACGGCAAGCTGCGTGCCACGAACCCTGAGAGAACCCTAATGTGACAGGGAGAAGGGGGGCCGCGAAGCCCCACCTTCTCCCCCGTGCAAAGCCGCTGCAGGAGCGGGCCCTGCAAGCTGGGAAGGAACTACTGCAGCAGCTTCAGTACGCTCTGCTGCATCTGGTTGGCCTGGGACAGCGCCGAAATGCCGGTCTGGCTCAGGATGGAATACTGCGTGAGGTTGGCCACCACCTGCGTCATGTCGGCCGAACGGATGCCACTCTCGGCCGAGGTCAGGTTCTGGGTCTGGGTGTTGATCACGTTGGTGGCCGCCTGCAGCCGGTTAATGCCCGCGCCGACGTCGCCGCGCAGGGCCGCCACCTGAGCGATTGCCGTGTTCAGGTCGGTCAGGGCGGTCTGGGCAGTACCAGAGCTCAGCAGGTCGTCATTGGCGATGCTGGCGCCGTTCAAGTCGCCGCTGTCGAGCTGGTTCAGCGCCACCGAGATGGTGCTGCTTCCGACCGCCGTCGAGTCGCTCAGGAAGACGTCCATGGTGGAGGAATTGGTCGGCGCTGCGGTAACCGTGGCGACGTTGCTGTCGCCCCCGAGCTTCAGGGTGCTGGTGTTGTCCTGCAACTCGCTGGTGGCGTCAACCCCGCGGTTCTTGGTGTCCGTGACCACCAGATTACCGTTGCCGTCGAGCGAGGCGATCAAGCCGTTGCCGTTGGTGTTGATGTCATTGATCAGGTCGCCGACCGTTTTGTCGGCAGCCTTGGAGGTGAAGGTGAACGAGGTGCCGCCCGTGCCTCCCTTCAGCAGCAGTTGTCCGGTGATCGCGGTCTGGGTGCCCAAGCCGCCGACGTTCGCGTCGGACACGACCGCCTGGTTGTAGTTGGCGGTGCCGCCCTGGAACACGGCGGACCCGTTGTACGTCGTGTTGCTGCCGATGCGATCGATTTCGGCCTTGATGGACTGAAATTCGGTATCGATCGCTTCGCGTTGCGAACCGTCACTCACGGTTCCGTTGGCCGACTCCGTGGCCAGGGTCACGGCCCGGTTCAGCAGGGCGGTGATCTGGGAAAGGGCGCCGTCGGCGACCTGCAGTTTGCCCACGCCGTTGGTGGCATTCTGCGCCGACTGGGTCAGGGCGGTAATGTTGGCGTTCAAACCATCTGCAATGGCCAGGCCGGCGGCGTCGTCGGCGCCGGAATTGATGCGCGAGCCAGAAGACAGTTGATACAGCGTCTTCTGCAGGTTCATCTGCGTCATCGACAACTGGTTCTGCGCAGCCAGGGATGGAATGTTGTTCAAGATGCTAATTGCCATGGAATAGCTCCTTTTCTTCGTTCCACCGTGCTTGAGCCGGGCCCAAGGTTTGCTCCCGCAGCTGCGCTGCCGGGGGATACTTGCGGGCGGAACCGAATTTGTTCACCCTTCTCATCGGCGCAGGCGGCAGCTTCTTTAACAGCGGTGGCTTTTCACCGCAGAGACACAGAGGCACGAGGTACCGAAAGTAAGAAATAGCCGCGGCTTCAGCAAATCCCTTCCCCCGAGCTTAGGCACCAGAGCGCACCTAGTTTCTGAAGTCTCGGTGTCTCTGTGCGACTGTGATAAACGAAAGCCCGCGTGTTCTCCGCGGTGCAGCCTTTCTTCAAGCCACGCGCGCGTTTGCCGATGATCTGTTTGTCCCAGCCTCCCCGTGCTGAAGGATGCGCATGATCCAGTTGACGCGGTTGAATAATTCGCGGCTGGCGATCAACTCCGATCTCATCAAGTTCGTGGAAGCGGCCCCGGATACGGTGTTGACCCTGGTGACCGGTGAAAAGGTCGTGGTGAGGGAAGGGGTGGCAGAGGTCATCGAACGGGTGAGGGAGTTTCGCCGCGCGATCCTCTGTGCAGCTCATCCCGCCATACGGCTCGCCGGCGAGAACGGATTGGCGCCGACGGCCGAGGAGTCTTTGGCTTTTCAATCCGGGGAATAGCCTGTGGATAAGAGCAGTTTCGGCGGCCTCATACTAGCGATTGGCGGGATCATCGCCGGGCTGATCCTCGAAGGCGGCCGGCTTTCCCAAATACTCCAGCCAACAGCGGCCTTGATTGTCTTCGGCGGAACCCTGGGAGCGGTCATGCTCCAGTTTCCTTTGTCGGTTGTGGCCTCGGCATTCCGCCGTCTCATGAGCGTCTTTTTCGAGCGCAAGCTCAACCCCAACGAAGTCGTACGCGAGCTGGTGAGCTTCGCCAACAAGGCGCGCAAGGAAGGCATTGTCTCGCTGGATTCCGAACTGCCTCACATCCAGGATCCCTTCATGCGCAAGAGCCTGATGCTGGCTGTGGACGGGACGGAGCCGGAGGAGCTGCGCAAGATGATGCAGTTGGAGTTGGATAACCAGGCGGAATATGAGGACCATATTCCCAGGGTCTTCGAGTCCGCCGGAGGCTTTGCTCCCACCATCGGGATCATCGGCGCGGTGCTCGGCCTCATCCAGGTGATGCAGCATCTGGACAACCTGGACGAGGTGGGCCGCGGCATTGCGGTCGCCTTTGTGGCGACGGTGTACGGCGTTGGCTCGGCCAATCTCTTCTTCATTCCCGGCTCCGGCAAGTTGCGCATCCGCATTCGCCAGGAGCAGGTCGTGCGCGAGATGACGCTGGAGGGAGTGGTTTCCATTCTGGAGGGGATGAATCCGCGCATGCTGGAAACGAAGCTGTTGGGCTTCTTGCAGGACCAGCCTCAGCGCGCAGCGGCCGACAGGGGCCCGCGATGAAGGACCTGAGACGATATCACAATCGCGTCAGCCACGAACGTTGGCTGGTTTCCTATGCCGACTTCATCACCCTGATGTTCGCGTTCTTCGTAGTCATGTTTGCCGCCGCTCGGATCGACAAAGAAAAATCGGTACAGCTTGCCCAGGCGATCCAATCCGCATTCCAGGACCTTGGAGCGGGCCCGCCGGGCAAAACAAACCCTGGGGCGGCCGGCGTAAACCGTCCCCAGGTGATCGCGCACCCCTCATCGGATGCACTGGCGAGGACTCCGCCACCTCATGTGGGACTTACGGACGTTAATCACAAGCCCGAGGATTTCTCCGCGATTCAGAAGGAGCTGGAAAAGCTGCTGTCGCCGGAGATCAAGCGCCGTGAAGTGGCGCTCTGGATGGAGCCCGACGGGTTGATCATCAGTTTGCGTGAGATCGGGTTCTTCGATAGCGGTTCAGCCCAGATCAAACCGCAGGCGATCGACGCGATTCGCCGGATTGCAGGCTTCCTGCAAAGCCGTGCCTGCGCCCTCCGCATTGAAGGGCACACCGACAATGTACCCATTCACACCGCTTCCTTTGCCTCGAACTGGGAACTCTCCACCGCGCGCGCCACTGCGCTGGTGAGGATGTTGATCGAAGACGACGGCTTCGCCCCGGAACGGCTCTCTGCGGCCGGATATGGAGAATTCCATCCGGTCGCCGAGAACTCCTCGCCGGCGGGACAACAGCTGAATCGAAGAGTCGATATCGTCGTCGTACCCGAAGCGTTGCCGCTGTCGCAAATTGCCACCAGCACACCCACCATGTCCCCTGCTACCACGCTGAAGAGATGAGTGGCGGGAACGCATCTTTCCCAACAAGAGGGCGAAAGAAAAGCAGTACAGACCAGTAAAAAGCCACGTTACGACGAATTGCGTTCCAAAATTGAGAAATTGACATGACGCATCCTTGTCCAACATGCTTGGATTAGCATGAAGGGCTTGAAAAAGCGTTACCGCGAGGTAATGTAGACCTGTTGGCAACCGCTGTCGTCGGGACATTCCCCGGCGTTAAGAGGCTGGTGTCGGATTACGCCAGCCTTCAATTTTGATTATCTTCTTTGTTACCATCATCAGGTTTATATGGGAAATATGCTACAAACTTGTACTCAATAAGATTCATAATAAACATCATTAAGGAAAATGTCATAACAACAAACGCGATAATACCCACCTTTTGCGAATCCATATAGAACGCAATGATACTGACTAGCATTGATATAATGCCAATCCAAGCACCCCCCCCGCCCAAAGAGCTTTCCGGGCTAGTGTTTTGGCTGTATATTCTGCTGCGTTAAACGGTGTATATTCTTTTAAGGTACTCACGGCTTAGAGACCCCTTGGGTTTGACTTTCCGCTTCTTTGAGGTCTTTACCACATCTTTGAACGTCACTGGCTTACTCTCGATCATGTGACGGAGCAGCTTGTCAAACTTTTCCTTGTCAACTGTAATGTCACTTTTTGGCTCTTTATCGTCCGACATAAACAGTTTCTATATACCGCCTAAGGGCACAACTTGTAACATTCCGTGCTTGCTCATCCTTACTTCAAAAACCGCCTTAGCCGAAGGAACATCATCCCCCTTGGCTTCCAAAGTAATTCGATAGGTACTCGGAGGCAACGGAATGGTTTGTTCACTAATCTTATCTACTGAGTGGTTCACTGTTATCGAGTTTTGGTGCTCCATAGCTTGCACAAAATCAACTTCCTCTGGATTGCCAGCCTTAATGTCACGGTATCGTCTAAATGGCTCAGTTGAGCCAAGAGGTTTTAGACTGTCCTTCCATTGCAGAGGGAGGGAATGTCCCCACGGATAATATTGTGGTGTAGGTTGTATGTCTATGATCTGTATGCCGACATTTCTAATTGTCTTTGCCTTACTGCTGTTACCAATCGGCACGCGATAACAATGAGTTAATCTCGGAGCGTTATGTGTATAGTAATCAGGCTCTCCAATCACCAATCTCGGCTCCAATGCCTTGTACTGTTCTAACCCAACTGAAAAGACAGCCGATATTATCGTTAGAGATGCACATACAATATAAACAAGTCGAGGAATGGGAACACCTGAAAGCCCTCCATATAGAGCAAGCAACACCATGATTGCACTTCCGCCTCCGAGATAAAACTTTGCCCTACTCAAGACAACACCCATATAGCGCAACCACGCAGGAACGTTCATTTGGTTGCTGTATATAATACGCGATCATTATGACAGACAGCCCGAAGCTCTCAGAACTTCAGCGACACGAAGAGATAATGGCGCGTCTGGCGGCAATTCAGTCTCAACTTGGGAGTATGGCAAAGAGCCTCAGATGATCGCGGAGGCCATTCAACGAATGAACACGTCACCCTTTGCCGCCTCAAGTGCCATCGAAGCAACCGTAGGGTCTAACGTGCGACTATGAACAAAATCGTTGATCTCCCTCGCTAGAACTAACGTAGCAGAATCTTGATAAACTTTAGTAACATATTTGTTTTCAACAGCTTCAATAAAGTGCCCTCCTCCTATGTCAAGTATATAATCGTTCGCATCGGAATCTCAGACCGGCAAGCGAATCCCGGTGACCGGCTCGAGCGTGGCGGGCGGCTGGCCCAATGCTTCAGCCACTTGCGCAAGCAGCCTCCGGGTGGTGAAGGGCTTTTGGAGATACCACTCGGGCAACTCGAAATTGGACTGCGGCAATCCTGCATTCCTCGCATAACCCGACATGAACACGGTGGTCAGACCGGGACGCATCTGCTTCAACTGTGCCGCCAACTCGGCGCCGCTCATGCTTGGCATCACCACGTCAGTCAGCAGCAGGTTGATCGCGCCTTCGAATCGCCGGAAGATGGCGATCGCCAGCTCAGGGCTGGATGCTTCCAATACCAGGTACCCGGCGCTCTCGAGTACATATCGGGTGATCTGACGAACCGAATCCTCGTCTTCCACTAGAAGTATGGTCCGCATCGGCGGCTTGTTGAGAGGATTGTTTGCTGCCTGCATGGGAGTTTTCCTCGCACCGCGAACTGCTTCCATCCAACTGCTGCGGCACCGAGGTAAGTGCAGTCAGACTGCCAACTTGCAGGCACCGCCCTCACGTCCGGCAAGTCGCACGGCTGCAATGTTATGCGAATAAAAAGCGAAGCGGTCAACCAGTGGGGGTGGGCTCCCGAAGGGGAAGAGTTCCAAATTGGAACTCCAAAATGGGAAATGGAGGTCAGGAAGGGAAATAGGCCCTCACTCCGTAGTCCGGGGTAAAGGCGACGGACAAGGTATCAAGGCCCAGCGTCTACGGGCACAAAGGCGGGAGTCACTTGCGGGTGGAGACTTTCTCGACTAAAGAAAGCAAGTCATCAAGGCTCCTCCTATGCGAGAGCAACACGGTAAACTACCTAGGCCCTAAATTGCGAAATTCATGTTCCCACTCCCCCTTAGCTGTATTCCACTTACGCACGGGAGATAACGGGCGTTCCTTAGAGCCAGGGTAATCGTACTCGTGGTTTCCAGAACCGTCTCCGCTTGTACTTATTGACATGGAAATATCCCCTGTTAGGGGAGTGCTACAAGCACCGCTTAAAACCAAGCGGCCCCCACCCATGTCCTGTTTGTCCTCACTTATTACAACTGGCTCATTTTGACCTACGACGTAAAATGTGCCAGTCATGTATATTGCATGGGGATTAAGGTATCTGACCCTCAAGACTTCCGTCCCCTCTTGGTCGGTTACTATCAGCGTGCTCCTGTCAGGGCGCGAGTGGGTCAGTATGTTATTTGGGTTCAGCTCGAAATGGTTACGTTTTATTCGAGCTATGATTCTTTGGTCTTTACTCCGAACGTCTAGATCAATGGCAATCCTGCCGCGTGGATCTTGCTCGACGACAAGCACAGGTTCGGCTATCCGCCGATCTTGGGGAGTGATTACCTGCCACATGGATACATCCCTGCCAGCAGTAATCCTAGAGTTGCCTAGATAGAGTGCTATCGAGCCGTCAGGCAAGGGGAAGTTCTTGTCGCACCCACTTTCGGGAGCAGGAATAGGGTCATTGGCCGGATAAAGCCAGTCCGCCGACTGTTCTAACTCATTTGCAACCTCTAAGTGATAAATGTAAAGAATGCATCCAACAAAGAATAATACTATTACGCAAGCCGGAGTGACCTTCCAGAGCCTATAGCCGAGCATCGAGGGTGCATGTGACGTGCCGTCTGGCAGAAACAGCAGGCTATGTGGTTGCTTCTCCTTCAGCGCATCGGAGCTCAACCAGCAGCCTACGGCGCAGGTGCAGCACACCGAAGTAAATACATATGCCAATGCAAATTTGTCGGCTAGCGCCGCAGTCAAAGCAGCACCTCCGGCAAGTGCAATAGCCCAACCGGCGTATCTCCAGTGGAATAGCCGCCGGACAGCAGGGGCGGCTGCCTTAAGTATGTGCGGCATGGAGTGATTATTCGCCGCGCACTTGTGTGAATCAAGTGATTTGCTGCCAAAGAAGGGAAGGAAGGCTTACGAACCTATCGCGACTCGCTGAACGGGCCGAGGGGGAACTCGCCGGGTTCGCTGGCTTCCGACATGCCTACGCTGCTGTCGCTATCATGAACCGAATACTTGTCGTACACCACAATATGCAGGACAGGCTGGCTCTCTTCGATCGGGTCAACCAGTCCGGCCTCGTGGAGCGGCATCAGGTAGTCGCGTATCCACTGATACTGCTGCTTGGTCCAGCCGCGGCGCGACAGGTCGGCGGTGACTCCGGTGAGGTGGGTCGAGGCCGTGTCACCAATCTCAGGAGCGGCAAAGCGGTTGTGCCGCCGGAGGTTTCGCTGCTGTTCAGCGGTGCGTACCAGCGAGTTCACCTGAATGGGAATATGAAACTCGTTATAGAAAGCCTGGCTGAAATCTTGCAGGAAGGCGCGCGTCCATGGGCGGCAGTAACGGCGGTTGTCAGGAAGGTCGGGCGCGACCTTGAGGGCGTCAGATTCGCTTACCGGTACCAACTCCTGGGAGAGTTCGTACTTCATCAGCTCCGCATCGTCGGCGATTCGCGGCAACTGTAGCTTGTCCAGTTCGATGTTCTGCTGCACCAGCAACTCATGCGATCCGGCGAAAACCGGGTTCCAGTGGAGCGAGACACGGTGAACCGCGCGGGTGCTGACCCGATGTCCATGATGCAGGTGGGTGTGGATAATGGCCCCTGCCGGCGTAGCCCATACTGTTATCAATAACAATAGGGCGAGGGCAGAGGGCACTGCTCGCGAGATGCGTGTATGGTTCGTCAGGTTTGGCCAGAGAGAAAGAGTGCGCATTTACTGTTTTCGGCTCGGCGGGCTGAAACCGCCCAAGCAAACAACGAATGTGTGACGATAAATGATTTCGCTGGGCATTAGCAAGCGCTTTTCGACTCCCGAGCTACACCGGAGGTGGGATGCGTTCCCATTTAGGCAATATTCCTGATTCGATTCTTGTGAAATCGACAAGCGCGTCAATCTCTCTCGATGCGGTATCGACCCGAAAAAGCAGGGGCACCGCGTGTGACCTTTATCACAGCGTGAACGTTTGGCCATCGTGCATGATGCTGGCAGGACCATGGAAACGTTCTCAATTCTGAACAGCCGTAAACGCGCCGTGATCGCGCTGGTTCATTCCGTGTTCTTTCTCGCTGTCGCAGGAATTCAGGCCGCGATTTCGCACGCCGAGCCGCTGTCGCTGGGCTCGCCCAGGGCACCCAGAGGGCTCGTCCTTCTCGCCATCTACGTGATTGTCACGACTGTCTTGTTGCTGCTGCTAAGAGCTTCGGATTGCGCAAAGGAAAAGCTCTACTTCGCGCTCTGCACGGCCAGTGCTACGTTCGGCCTTTTACGCATTGTGCTGGGAGATCAGGTTTTTCACGTTAACGCGATGCGAGTACTTTTTCTTGCCTGTGCCGTGCTTGTGGGACTGCTCATCCTGCGCAGCCATGCAGCGCAAAGTCAGTTGCAGCCGCAGGCGATCGAAAGCTCAAGCCTGCTTTAGCAAAGCGGCGGTATCTGGTCCTGCCAGGTCAGCCGCAGTTTTCCCCTCATGGGTGCAGATCGAGAGGTCAGCGCCGGAATCGAGCAGCGCCCGAACCATCTCCGCATTGTTCTGCTGTGCAGCGGAGTGCAGCGCGGTGAAGCCGCCTTCCTGCTGCGTATCAGGATTGGCGCCCTCGCGCAAGAGCATCGTTACCAGTTGAGCGTTGCCCGATGCGGCGGCACTGTTGATGACGGCCAGCTTGGTCGCATTGGTTGCGACGGCATTCGGGTCGGCGCCGTTGTTCAGCAGTTCTTCGGCGGCTTCGGGCTGTGAGAAGAAGCTGGCGAAGTGCAGCGCCGTGAATCCGTCAGCACTGAAAGTACAAACCAGTTCGGGTTGCTCTTGCAGCAACCAATGCAACCGGGGTGTGTCGCCCAGGGCAGCGGCCTCAAAGACATCGAGACCGCCGGCCGCACGCCGCAGCAAGTCGACGATTGCAAGCTGCCGCTGATAGCGCGCCTGCATGATGGCGGATACGCCGCCTTCGTCGCGGGCGCGGGCGTTGCCAGGGTTGGCTGCGATCAGACTTGATACGCGCTCTGAATCGCCACTGCGAATGGCGTCGAAGATTTCACTCGACATAGTGTGCCCCCGGTTTTTCGGTACGCTAGCGCGGTTCGCCAGCAGGTTATAGCAACGGTGAAGCACGCCCTTCAGGCTTGCGGAATGCCACGCAACTCATAAACGTGCTTTAGCTCCCGAGATTCTCTGTTAAAACGCAAGCTTTTTTCTTCTCTGGAGAGGTGCGGAGAACCTCTCTTCTTTTTTCAGCGAACCGCCGCTCCGAGCGGCGGACACAGCCGGGCCCCGTCGTAGGGCTGGTCGTGACGAAACCTGCCCACGATGGCGTGCAGCAGCTTACGCATCACCGCCACCAGAGCCTGCATTTTCTGTTTCCCGGCGGCCACTAGACGCTGGTAAAAGGCCCGCAGATACGGCTCTTGATAGGCCGCCGTCAGCGCCGACATGTACAACGCTTTGCGCAAATAAGCGTTGCCGGCATGACTGATATGCGGCTTCTTCTGCACCGAGCTGTTGGAAGTAAACTCCACCACATCCAGACCGGCGTGTTTGGTCAACTCGCGTGCCGAGCGCTCCCCGATCACGACCAACTCGCCCAGCACCGCCAAAGCAGTAGCCTCCCCAATCCCTTTGGGGCTGTCCAGCAACTGCAGGCGGCGCTGCAGCACGGGATCGCGCTGGACCAGCACCCGGGCGGCCTTGCTCAACCGTGCCAGGCTGCGTTGCAAGTGCGCAATGGTTTGGCGCAGCTCGCGCACCACACAGGCCGGCGTGCTGTTGGAAACCTGGGCGGCGTGCAAGCGACAGCGAAACTCCGCCCGCTCCTGGGTGAGCGACGACAGTTGCCGAGTAATGGCGCGCAACTGCAGGTCCTGCTCCCGCGGCGGCTGCCAGCGCGTAAACGGCATGCGCGCCGCGTACTCCAACAATACCGCGCTGTCCAGCGGATCGTTCTTGCTGCGCTGCTCCAGTGCCTGGGCGAAGTGGCGCGCCGCCTTGGGATTGATCACTTCCAACTCGATTTCCGCCTGCCCCGCCAGCGCCAAGGCCACGTCCAAACTGTAGTTACCGCTGGCCTCCAGACAAACCCGCATGGCCTCGCCCCGCCGCCTCAGCAAATATCCCAGCAGCGCCTTATGCCCCGACGGCGTGTTGGCGAAGCGATGCATCCCTTCCTCGCCCGCTTGCCGACGAACCTTGACCACCAACTCCTGGGCACTGACATCGATTCCGCAATAGTTCACCTTCGCTCTCCTCCTGTGCTAGGCTGGCTCCGGCTTCCCGCCCAACGCCAACTCTCCGGCCGACCTTGAATATGCAGGCTTCCTGCCTCGGATTCTCCGCGGTTTCCGGAAAGCAGGGCGGGAGGCCGATCTCAGGACAGGCTTACGATGCCTCCGGCACCGCGCCTCAGGGAACTACGGCCTTCCCGCCGCACCCCATACCTGCCCTTCCCACTTAACACCCAGGGGCAGCCTTGGGGAGTAGCAAACAACATACAAGGGAACGTGTTCCGTTACCCGAGTAGCAAAAACCGGTTTATATCATGAGCAATGCTGCACCGCTGAAGCGGTGCTCCACCCTATATACCAACTGCAGAATTGTTCTGAGGCAATCAGAACGCTGCTGCCCCGGCTTCGGCCACCACCTGGTCCTGCTCCCCCGAGCCTCCACTCACGCCGATGGCTCCCACGACTTTGCCGTCGCGTTTCAGAGGAATGCCGCCGGCGAAGATCATGATCTTGCCATCGTTGGAAGCATGGATGCCAAAAAACTGGCCGCCCGATTGCGAATGCTGCGCCAGGTCCCTGGTGGCGATATCGAAGGCGCGGGAGGTATAGGCCTTCTTCATAGAAATATCGATACTGCCGATCCAGGCGCCGTCCATACGCACGTGCGCCACGATGTTGCCGCCTTCATCGGCGACAGCGATATTCATCGGGTGACCAATCTCCTGCGCCTTCTTCTCGGCTGCGGCGATTACGCGGCGCGCATCCGCCAAAGTGACTCCTGCCATGAATGCCTCCTATCTGCAGCGCCGTAAAACGCACCACATCATCGCATCACCCTGCCGACCCGAACAAGCTATAGAGCAAGACCGCAAGCACGATCAGGGTGATGACGACGTACATGTGGTCGCGTTCGATGGCAAATCCAATTACAGAAAAGGCGACCCGCAGCACGGGAGTAGCAATCAGAACCAGCAACCCGAGCTGGATAATCGACTGCCCCTTCCAACTGGCGCCCCCCTGCACGGCTCCGGCGAAGCTCTTCAACGCCGCCAGCTCGCCGTGAAACGTGCGATAGTCGGCGACCTCGTGACCATGGCGGGCGAGATAGATGGCGCCGCCGGCCACTACCAGTGCTGCCGAAAGCAGGACACCGGTGCGCAGCAGGTAGCCAATGATAATTTCGAGTCGCTGATCGTCCCAGCTTCTGGTGGTCATAGGCGCCCGGTCACCCCGTTGAAGATCATTTCGACTCCCAAGACCATGATTACCGCAGCAAACAAATAGCGCAGCACTCGCACATTGGCTCCCGCGAGCACCCGCGCGCCGAGCAGTGATCCTGAGAGGACTCCCAGCATCACCGGCATGGCGATTCCCGGCGCGATATAGCCGCGCGACAGGTAAATGCCGGCGCTGGCGGCTGCGGTCACGCCGATCATGAAATTGCTGGTCGTGGTCGCAACTTTGAAGGGAATTTTCATCCCCTGGTCCATCGCCAGCACCTTCACGGCTCCGCCGCCGATGCCAAGCAGGCCGGACAGTACACCCGCGCCCAGCGCCATGGAATATCCCGCCGGCACGCCGGTTACGTTGTAGGCCTGTCTCTGGCCGCCGACCGGATAGGCGCCGTTGAGGCGAAGCTCCGTAGCCAGCTTCGACGCCTGCATGTGCGGACCGTGTTCTTCGCGATGGCGGCTGGATAGGAAAGCGGAATACAGCAGCACCAGACCGAAAACAATTGCGATGGCGCTGCCGGAAACCTGCGTGGCAATAAAAGCTCCGGCGACGGCGCCAATGGTAGTTGCCGTTTCGAGAAACATGCCGATGCGAATGTTGGAGTAGCCCTCGCGTACATAGGCGGCCGCCGCTCCCGAAGAGGTGGCAATCACCGACACCAGCGATGCGCCGATGGCGTAACGGATGTCGACGTGGAAGACCAGCGCGAGCATAGGTACCACCACAACGCCGCCGCCCAGCCCGGTTAGCGCGCCCAGGAAGCCGGCCAGCAGTGAGCCGAAGGCTACAAGTGCGGTGAAGAGAGCGACGCTCATAGGTTCTTAGTAGTGCCAGCTGCGGAGATCTGTTCCTGCGGGCGCATGGCTGGCGACATGCTCGCCCATCATCTTCACGAAGTCGGCCACTGACCATGGAAACCAGCCGTGACCTTTTTCGGGCCGTCCGTATTCGAAGTGCGCCTTAGCTTCAGGATGCTTCTGGAAGAAGTCCTCCATGTCGTAGACCGCCAGGTTCAAATAGTAATTGTCCATGTCACCGACCCATATAAATACGTTGTCGGTAAGCAGAGGTCCGATTTTCTTCCAGTTCTTCTCAGCATAGTAGCGCAGGTCGTAGCCGTGATCGCGCATGTAGTCGGCAACCTTGCGATTAATTACTCCGCTGCGCTTGTCCCATAGCGGTTCAGGATAGCCGTCCGGGCCAACCGGTCCATACACTGCCTCCCAGGCTTCAAGCTGCTCGCCGGAACGTCCATGGGATCCGAGCACTTCTTCCAGTTGGCTCATCTGGCGCAAGGTCTCGATGACCTGGCCTTCCGGAGTACGCATCAGGGGACGTTCCCGCGCAACCCACTCGTACCCAGGAACCTCGAACGCATTCGGATCGCTGTAGATGTCCACAAGCTGATAGTGCCGGAAGTCGATGGGATCGGGAAAGCCCGTCCATGTGCCACCGAAAAAGTCGGGGTGATAGAGCTCCAACGCCAGCGACTCCCAGCCGCCGGTTGAGCCTCCGGTCAGCACCCGCGCCCAAGGCTGACGGATGATACGGAAATGCTCCTCCAGATATGGAATCAGCTCCTGCATCAGTGCATCGCCATACGGTCCGTCGTTGGCTGAGTTCACGGCGTAGGAGTCGTCGAAGTACGGAGTGGGATGCTGGAAAGTAACGGCAATCATCCGCGGGAAGTTGCTGCCGCGCCATGCCTGGAAGCCTGCGTAGCCGATTGTCTTCCACTTCGAGTCGCTTGCCGGCGCCTCCGTCTGCATGAATAAGGGAGGCTCCAGGCCGAAGTGTCCTTGCTCGTAGATCACCGGGTAGCTCACGTCAGGGTGCTTGTCGTAGTCCTTGGGCAGCAGGACGGTCGCTCCGATGAAGATGGGCTGACCCCAGAACTTCGACAGCAGACTACTTTGAATCTTGATGTGCTTCACCCACTGAGTGTCGGCGGGCGCCTCGATCGGGGGAATCACATGATCGGCTTCGAGGTGTATGTCGTATCCGGTCACGGGATCGAGGTGAACTTTGCGTACTTCGCTGTAGAGATTGCCCGGCGAATGGTTGAAGTGCTGTCCTTCCCATTGGTCCATGTGCGCCCAGATGGTGTGCCCGTCAGAGCGGTGAAACTCGGTGTAGACATTGACCAGGGCCTGCACGTAGTAGTCTCCTGCGGGAATCTCGCGCAGGCTCTTCAACGGGTAGCCAAGCGTGTCGGCATCGATGACGGCGGCACTGCCGGGCGACAGGCCTGATATGTCGACTGCAAAGAAGGGCGTTTGCTCTGCCCAGGAGCCGATCTGCCCGAGCAAGTCTTCGCTTTCCTGCCGGCTGACGGACCACGTAGGCGCGGCCGGTTAGCGGCCCGGGCTGCGTGGCAGCCGGAACGCTCACCTCAAAGCGCACTGACTGCGCTGATAGAGGAGCAGCAGCTGCGAGACAAAGCAGCAACCTAAGCAGAATGTTCCCGCGTGACATTTCATTTCGTTTTTGGATGGAGCTCAGCAAGCGCCAAGTGTAGCAGGAGACGCCGATTGCACAGCGCGGAGACGATCAGCGGTGGCGATGGCGGCATCAGGTTTGCAGTCACGATGGGTTGTCGTTGGCTTGCATTTCGTTGAGAAAAGCGTTGCCACCTTCCTTTGCAACCGTCTGTTCGCGAGACGTTCATAAAGACTGGGACTTGAGTGCCCTTGATGACCAACTACCGCCGATAGGTTTTAACGTTGCCGTCATTCCTCATTAACGCCTCCGCGCTATAAGGAATGACTAGCCCAGTGGCGTCTCTCGCGTCCTCGAACGATCTAACGATCTTTCCGTAATCCACTCCCAACCACGCAAAGGAGCAAGTATGCGAAATGCATTTCAGCGCCTGTACCGCTGCCGCGCATTGGCCGGCAAGCTGGCCTTGGCCGCTGTGGCCACTACCGTCCTGTCGGGTACGACGCTGGCGCAGTCAGCGTCCCAGTTGGTCACGGGCAAGAGGATCACGCCAGTAGGCACCAACGTGCAGGTCGGCAACCTGCCGATGAACATGATCAAGTCGCCGGATGGGAAGTGTGCCATCATCAGCGACATGGGCTTCAATCAGTGGCTGTCATCGGTAGATGTCAACACCGGAGCGATCATCTCCCAGCTCGACTTCGGCCAGCAGCCCAATGACAATTACAGCCCTTACGGTCTGTACTACGGATTGGCCTACGCCCCTGGTAACTCCGCTCCCTATACGCTGTACGCTGCGATGGGGCAGAACCAGACCATCGCGGTGGTGAGCCAGGACCAGAATTGCAACCTGACCCTCGTCAACACGAATACCTTCGCGTTTCAGTCGACCGACTTCCCGGCCGGGGTGGCGACCGACAAGAATGGCAACGTTTACGTCACAAACAACGACCCTGATACCTTCGCGGTGCCCACCAACGTCGCCATCTATAACGCTGCCGGCACGCTGCTCGGGCATTACAACTTCACCAACAGCTATAACGGCACCCCGAACTTCCCGCTGGGTATCGTTGTTCTGGCGGACGGCAGCAAGGCCTACGTCGGCAGCCAGCGTGATGGCGAAATCTACGTTCTGAACACCAGCAATCCCAGCAACATCACGCTGGAGAAGAGAATCATCCTGGGTAATGTCGCCGCCCATCCGGTAGGACTGACTTTCAACCAGTCGCAGTCCCTGCTGTACGTGGCGGTGGCGCACACCGACAGCATCGCGGTGATCTCGACCAACAGCGACGGCATCGTCAGCACGCTGAAATTCACGGTGCCGCGTTTGGAGAACTTCATCGGCGTCAGTCCGCTGCAGATGAGCATCACCTCTGACGGAAACACCATGTACGCGGCCCTGGGCGACATGAACGCCGTGGCAGAGATAGCCATTTACGGCAACTACCTGATACCGGAGGGCTACATTCCGGGCGGCTGGTATCCGACAGCCGTACAGCCCAACAGCGACAACACGCGCATTCTGGTTACGAACGCCAAAGGCATCACACCGCAGATCCCGAACCCCTGCTACGTCCAGTACCAGTTCAACGACAACCCCTGCTACGATCTGAACCTGATCCTCGGCACCGCCGACTCGATCGCGGTACCGAACTCAACCCAGCTCGCGCTATGGACCAACCAGGTGCTGGCAAATAACGGCGCGGTTGCGCAAAACCTTCAGCAGGGTCCATACGATCACCGTCTCGATGGGATTGGCCTGAAGGCCGGCAAGATCAAGCACGTGATCTACATCATCAAGGAAAACCGCACCTATGATCAGGTGCTCGGTGATATCCCGCAGGGTAACGGGGACCCGCAGCTGACGGAGTTCGGTTATGCCAACACTCCCAGCCTGCACGCTCTCGCGACCCGCTTCGTTCTGCTGGACAACTTCTACGACATCAGCGAAGCGAGCGGTGACGGTTGGCCTTGGAGCACTGAAGCCATGGGCAGCGAGTACAACATCAAGAACCTGCCTTACAACTACAGCAACCGTGGCCGTGAGTACGACTTCGAAGGCCAGGACAATGGCTATCCGGTCGGCGGATTCCCTGCCACGGATCCATACGGACAGCAGCTTTCGCAGGTATTCCCCAACGGCCTGCCTTCGATTCCAGATGTCAACGTTGCTCCGAGCGGACACATCTGGGATGCGGCGCGGGCAGCTAACCTCAGCTATCGCAATTACGGGTTCTTTTACACCTTCGGTGTGACCCAGAACAATGCGACGGTAATTCCCGACAACTTCCCGGCTGATGGCGGTCTGCTGCCTGCCGGAAAGGACACAGGCGGCATCAGCGATTACGACTTTCGCCGTTACGACGCTGCCTTCGCCGATAGCGATGCTCCCACGGTTGATAACTGCCCATACAGCACGAAGACGTATGGACACTACAACGAGCCCAGCCGCTTCTCGGAATTCAAGCGTGAGTTCCAGGAATACCTGGCGCAGGACCCGACGGGCAACACCGTTCCCAACTTCATCACCCTGCGACTGATGCACGACCACACCCAGGGCTTGAGCAAGGGCAATTTCACTCCGCAGGCCGAGGTGGCTGACAACGACTACGGAGTTGGCCAGGTCGCGGATCTCATCGGCAAGAGTCCCATCTGGCAGAACACCGCCATCTTCGTGATCGAGGACGATGCGCAGGATGGTGCCTGACCACGTTGATGTCCACCGCTCGACCGCTTACGTGATCAGCCCCTACATCAAGCAGGGCTATGTTGACCACAGCTTTTACAACACCGCCAGCATTCTCAAGACCATCGAAATGCTGCTTGGTGTTACACCCATGAACCAGTACGACGGCAACGCCCTTCCCATCCTGTTGCCATTCGACAAGGCGCCTAACAACAACGCTCCGTTCAATGCCACCGCTGCCGATCCGACGATCATGTGTCAGAAAGGTAGTGCAGACTTGGATCTGGCCAGCAACCCGATGCACAAGTGGGCCGTTGCGTCGGAGAAGATGAACTTCGATGTTCCCGACAGCGTCGATTCGGCGATGCTGAACGAAGTCCTCTGGCATGCAGTAAAGGGACCGAATACGCCGATGCCGGTGATCCGTCACACCGGTATTCGCGTGGTGGCCCACGACGCGGACGATGCTAAGGACTCGAAGAAGGTCAGCCGGGATGCGGACGATGATGTTCGCACCGGACGCGGCAACTAACCAGCACACTCCTCCCAAACTAACTGGCCGTCTCAAATGAGGCGGCCTTTTTCTCTAATGTTGCAAAACCCGCTGATCTTCCGAATTCGTTTAACGAAAGCTTCGCTTCGGTATTACCTCTGCCGATATCAAGTGGGACTTCCTTACCGGCTTGAAGTATCAGCCCAGCCCCGAGGGCAAGAAGATCTGGTCTCTGGTGGGCAAGCTGGACACCTCGGCTCCTGACCATGACAGCCACCGTCTCGGCCAGCTTGGCCGGCTCTCGATGGCTGCCGATGATCTGCACAACCAGACCGCCAAGGACAAGAAACTGAATAGCGCGGGATATAAGAAGGAGCAGGCCAAGCTGTACCAGACGGCAGTTGATCTGGTCGGCAGCAATGCTCCCAAAGACAACGATTAATCGCTAAACTCCCTGCTCCGCCGTTCGAACCTGGCCGGCGGAGCAGTTTTTCTACAGTCAGCGGTTCCAAATTTCTCCCCGAGGTTGGTATGCAGCCCGAAGCTCACCCATAGACCATCGAAGTCTGCAGCACAAACCCGCTGCTGCTTATTGAGAACCGCTTTCGGCTTTACAGGCAAGCTGGTCTTACGGGACAAGAAGTTCCGTCAGCCGGTGAGTCATCACCAGTGCAGTACCGTAGTTGCTCACGATAGCGGTGACGATGAGGACGAACAAAAAAGCCCAAGGCCACGTCCTTTGAAGCCGAGCACTTGTGCGCCAATCCAGCAAGCGGTGAACGCGCATGGTGACTGCAGATGAGCTACACACCAGCGCGCTCGCAATTTCAGGTTCGGTCCATCGCTTTGCAGACCGGGAAAGCTTGATGAGGGCGTTTGCGAGATCCAGCGCATCCTGCCGGGTTTCAACCGCGGAATCATCTGCTGCCAGCTCAGCCGCTTCCCGCCAGGATCGTTCGATGCCGCTCATTCCGGGCAATGGAAGTGCATTCATCAGGAGCTTCTTCAGGTTGTCCCATGAGCGTCGGTGCCCCAACTCATGGCGAACCGCGACCCGCAATTCGTTTTCGCTCAGCGCAGCCATTGCCATGTCGGAAACCATAACCTTGGGACGCCAAATGCCGACGAGCATCAAAGCTGGTGCGCCCTCGGCGGCGCTTAGCGTCGTAGCTTGCGCTTCGCTACCGTCGCCCGGCTTACTCAGCCATTGCGAGACCAGGCGACTGGTCAGCCTTGCCGCCCTAAGGGCGCGCGCGGTGCCCGCGCTCAGCAAAACCAGTGCGCAGACGGCTAGGAAGAACGTAGTCACATCTTCGTCGAGTGATCTGCGCTCCATCAGCCAAAAAGATGGCAACGTGAAGAAAACCGCGAAAAGAGCGGAAACCGCGAAAGGTAGAATCCTGATTCCAAAGAGTACGCTGGGGCTACTCGAAGTCCGTCTTCGATGTAGCCGCTGGCCGGCCGACCATGCCGCTCCAACCAGACACGACAGGGTTCCATACATCACCGCGAAGAGGGCCAGGCAAACGATGACGCCACGCGCTGCAAACATGGCTACTTCTCACCCTTCTTAAGCTGGAGTTCTGCGCGCTGGCGCTCCACCAGGGCCTGCAACTCATCGAGCAGCTTCGCGTCCTCTGCGCCCACCGCCTCCACAAAGTAAGAGAGATGCAAGGACGCTTGGTCGGAGCGCAGCAACTGCCGAAGACCGGTCACCGTCGTCTCGCGATCGAACTCCTCCAGGCTGCACTGTACCCAATAACGAAACGCCTTGCCTTCGAGAACTCGACCGAGGAGACCCTTGCGAAACAAGCGGTCCATGGTCGTCAGCACAGTGTTGTACCGCTGCCAGATGTCTTTGTCCTGTACGGCACCTCACGGACAGTCGCCGTACCTCGCTCCCGAACAGCGCGGTGTATCAGCCGCTCAAGCGGACCAAGCGGAGCTGCTGAAGGATTGGTGTGGTCCATTTCCATGACCTAACATAAGCAACTTTAGAAGTTCATAATGCCCGCGGTCAATGGCGATCCTGGAGGATTTCTCAACTTTTAATATGCGCCGAAAACAGTGCAATCAATCCTTTCCTCTTATCGCCGATAGGGGGCTTTTCATGAAGCCTTCACGCTTGCGCGAATCTCTCGTAACACCTGCGAATTTAGTATCCAAGTGAAACCGCATAAGCAAATGCTTCTTTTGGAGGGAAAATGGGTCGTTTGGGAGCGGCCCTTTCTCCTTTATTGTTTCTGGGCGCGGTTGAGTTGCTGCGGTCAGCCCTCCCTACACTTGGCCAAGGCGGCACGTCGATGCCGCTGAAGTCGGCCCGTAAACTTACTAACTCGATCGCAAGCGCTCGCTTAGCGGTTCACTTTAGGACGCAGCTTTTATTTCTCGTCGTGATACTTCAGAGGTGCTATGACCCTAACTGGGAAACTGTTACTCGCTTGCTGTTCTTTATGCCTTATCCTATCTTTCACGACTCCAGCGTATAGTCAAATAGACTACTCAGCTCTTACAGGCACTGTCACCGATAGCTCCGGAAGTCCGATTCCCGGCGTACAGATTGTCGCTATAGAGGGTGCTACAAATCTCAAGCGCATGGCCACGACTTCCCCGGACGGAGCCTACTATTTTCCTAAACTGCCGGTTGGAACATATACCGTCACCTTCGACAAAGCCGAGTTCCAGTCGCTGCGCTTCGACGATGTGGTGGAGAAGCTGAGCTCAACTCGAACGCTGAACGTAACGTTGAAAATAGCGACACCCACACAGCAGGTCGAAGTTTCGGCCACCCCGGTATCGGTAGATCAGACGAACAATACGTTGAATACAGGCATTGCACGCATACAGGCCAAAGAACTTCCCTTGAATGGGCAGAATTGGGCGACCTTGACCGCCTTAGTTCCAACAGCCATTGATACCGCCGGCGGGCCCGGCGCGGGCAACCAACGCTCGATTCGCTACGCCGGCCGGGGCCGCGACGATAACAACTACACCTATGACGGCGTGGATGCCACCTACATTATCAATCAGTCGCAGCTCTATTACCTGCGCGCCGCGATTCCCATCGACACCATCGAGGAGATGCGGGTCGACCCCATCCTGGGGACGGCACAGACCGCCGCTACGGGAGGAGGCCAGGTGGGCGCAGCCTCGACTTCAGGCACCAATCAGTTCCATGGGGATGCCTACGACTTTCTACGGAACAGCGCTTTCGATGCCACGGATCCGATTGACTCCTTGAATCCAAACCACCAGCCGCCCTTTCACTTGAATCAGTACGGCGGGTCTTTGGGGGGACCCATCATTCGCAATAAGGCCTTTTTCTTTATCGCCTACGAAGGCTACCAGCAAGACCTCGGTCAAACTCTGATCGGTTATGTGCCCAGCGATGCCTATCGTTCTCAAGTGCTGGCAAAGTCACCCGCACTCGCGCCCGTCATCGACGGCTATCCCATAGGGCAGATCGCTACCAGCAATCCTGACATTTCTCAGTACGTGGGCGAAGGCAATCAAGTGGGCCAGGAAAACTCGGGGATGTTCCGCGTGGACTATAACTTCTCCGACGCCACCAATCTCTTCTGGCGGGCCAATATCGACCAGGCCGACTACCATCTCCCGTACTCCCCCAGCTCCGGGCAATATCTCAACGAAACCGATGAGCTTACGTCCTATCCGGTTAATAGCGTTATCGCGCTGACGCACGCCTTTTCTCCGACGATACTCACCGACTTCAAGTTTGGTTTCAACCGCAGCACAGGCTACACCCAATACTTCAATCCGACCGGACAGCTCTACGCGATCTCAGTAGCAGGGCTCACTTCGTTGAATAACGGCCGTCTCAGCACCGGCGTGGGCAATACGTTTTCCTGGCTCGGCGACGTAACCGCAGTCAAGGGAAGAAACGTAATCAAGGGCGGAATCGAGGTTCGCCGCATACAGATGAACCAGGGAAGCAGTGCCTACGGCACGATCAGTTACAACACCCTGTCGGCATTTGAGGCGAACAACTCCTATAAGGCCAGTATCACGGGAGAATACCCCGTAAACGGCCTGCGTAAGACACAGTTCTTTGGTTACATCCAGGACGAGTTCAAGTGGAAGCCGACTTTTACCCTGAACTTGGGATTGCGTTACAGCTTTTTCAATGTTTTCCATGAGGTACAGGGCCGCGGTAATCCGTTTGATTTTGCCACCTGCGGGCCGCAAGGATACTGCGGCGTAGGCGCGAGCTTCGGCCCGCCGAATTATCTCGATTTCGATCCGCGCATCTCCTTTGCCTGGGCCCCGGTCAAATACGAGGGAAAGACCGTCATTCGCGCCGGCTTTGGTATCTACCACGAGGACGGCCAATTAGACGATCAGAACATCCCCGATAAGAACGAGATCTTAAGCTATGCGCTCACCTCGAAGAATTGCCCAGGACTTAGCTACCCCCTGGTTCTAAACTCGACAGGCTCTCCGGTCTGCCAGACCGGCACGCAGTCACCGAACGCAGAAGCGCGGAACCGCCCAGACACGTACGTGACCCAGTGGGGGGCTTCCTTTGAGCAAACGATGCCCTACAATTTCACCTTCAACTTGGCGTATGTCGGCAGCAAAGGCACCGATCTGCTGACGGAATCCTACGTCAACGTCATCAACCCGCTCACCGGCCTGCGTCCTTACCCGCAATTCTCGCAGATCCCCTGGCGAGGCAGGATCGCCAACAGCTCGTATAACGCGCTGGCGCTGTCGATCAAGCGTTCCTTTTCCCGCGGTTTGCTGGTTTCGGCCAATTACACCTGGTCCCACAGCATCGACGACGATTCCAATGGCAGCGGCGACGGCGACTCCATCCAGCCGCAGAATGTTTCCTGCTTTCCTCTGGGAGCGGCAGGGTGTGGGGAGCGCGCTAGCAGCGCTTTCGACGCCCGCAATGTATTCAACCTAAATTTTATCTATGAGCTTCCGTTTGGGGCAGGTCAGTCGTATCTCTCGGGCAACGGTTTCGAAAGGGCTGTCTTCAGTCACTGGCAGATCAGCACTATCTTCATCGCCCGTAGCGGTTTCCCCGTGAACCTCACCACCAGCGGTACCGGTCCGGACGGAAACAGCAACAATCAGCGTCCCAACCTGGTTCCCGGCCAGCCGCTGTATTTGGCCGGCGGGACTCTCAATGCCGCGGCTTTCTGCACCCCCGGGACGAAGGACCCGCTGTATCCAGGTGGCCTCTGCCCCGCAGGATTCGGTGATGTACCGCGCAATTACTTGCGAGGTCCTGGGTTCTGGCAATCAGATTGGGCGCTTTCCCGGCGTTTCCCTATCACAGAACAGGTAGGGCTCCAGTTCCGGGCTGAGGTGTTCAACATTGCCAACCGAGCGCAGTTTGCTAACCCGGATGGCCTCATTTCGGCTTCCGACTTCGGCAGGATTTATCTGCCTTTGAATACAACTCCGATAGGAACGGGTACACCGCGTCAGTTCCAGTTTCTGCTGAAGCTACAGTTCTGAAGGAAGAGAGCCGAGGCGTTCAACATCTTCAATCATGCGGAGTACGGATTGCCGCAGAAGGATGTTTCGGCGACGACCTTCGGGCAGATCCTCAACACGGTGAACACCGGACCGGTCGGCACGGGAACACCGCGCCAGATGCAGTTCATGCTGCGGCTGAACTTCTAACGTGGGGTGTCAGGTATCAGGTGTCAGGTGTCAGCTTAGAACCCATACTGAACACCTGATACCTGATACCTGAAACCTCTTTGTCGCAGCGTCGCTTGCTATTTCCGGCCAAGATTCCTCGGGCGCAAATTTATGCACAATTAACGGGGCATTAACTAGCAAATCAACAAATTTAGGCAAAATTGCAACATAGGCTGCCGGGTGTCTGCCCGGCCACGGAGTGCATGCTCATAAGGACCGAAACCTCGCAAAAGCCTTCGCACGAAGAGTGTATTCAACGATTGAGGCTGCACGAGTTGCCCTTCGGTCCGAGCGATGTAACCGCGGGAAGTGAAGATGAGTTGCAGGCCGTTGTCGCCGGCAAGTCCCAAGTCTGCGACCTTCCTGTTACGATCCGCGAATCAAAGTTCTACCGCAATTTGGCCAAGCGCATTTCCAGTGGCGAGGCGCCGCGCCAGACCTATCTTGAAGTCGAAGAGTTTCTGAATGACTCGGCTGAAGTTTGGGAGAACAGTTGGATACGCTTTCCCGAACGCCGCCTGAGTGCGCACGCGCTGGAGACTTTTCGCGCAGACCTCGGCCTGCATCCCAGACGACCGTCGAAGCCGGGCCGTACCGATTCTCTGCGCTACACCTTCGAGCAGGAGGGGGAGCGGTGGATTCGGGTTCCCATCAGCTACAGCCTGAAGCTGGCGCTGGCCGACCTCGTCGGTGCCCAACCGCACCTGCCTGAGCGCTTGCGCCGGGAAGCCGGACGCCTGCTGGGCCATTTCTCGAACGACAACACCTCGCCGGAGACGACTTCGTTCCACATAGTCTCGGTCGCGTCGCAGCGCTCGCTGGGCGAGCAATTGGCGCGTGAGTCGGCGCGGCGCTTCCTGTTCACCACGCTGCTGATGTCATGGGCGAACCAGCGCTTCGGGCTTGCAGAGCACGGCCAGCGGGGAATGGTCTATCACGGGCCGCATCCGCCGGTGCGCCAGACCGAGATTTCGTCCTGCATCTCGGACTCCTTCTATCGCGAGCTGTTCATGAGCCCCTGTCTCTCGGGCTGGGAGGATGGCGAAGCCAAAGCAGAATACATGCACCTGTGCCATCAGGTGTTGAGCCGCAGCCAGCTCAACTCGGTGGCCAAGCTGCGCGAGGCGGGCCTCATCGCCAACAACTTGATCGTGCTTCCCAGTCCATCGAATGTCAGTCTCGCCAACAATGGGATTCACATCAGCATGGGCAGCCGCGCGCTGTCCCAAGCGTTGCAAGAAGAAGAATCGGCTACGGCGCTCAGGGAAGAGAAGCGGCTGGGTGATCTCGCCATCAAGATCTTCGAGCATTTTCTCCCTCTATTTGTCGGTACCTATTCTGCAGCGCCGTATCGCATCGATTTTGCCCAGTTCCATCCCGAGCTGTTGCTGGCCTTCCTTCCTCACGAACTCGACTTTACCCACCTGCGACTTATGTGGCGTGAGTGGAAGGAAAAAGCGAAGCTGAAGGTTCTTGGCCGTCCGGCGACGCCGTACGGGCCGTTGTGGCTCGATCATGCCATCTCAGGAATCTTCCGATTGCGTGGGGACCTCGTGCCGGATTATCGGCTGCTCAACTATCCAGTAGCGTGGCTCTCTACCGGGCACACCTCTGCCTTGGATGGCGAACCCGGAAACATATCGCGGCTCGCGGCAGAGCTTGACCAGCTCGGCATTGTCGATCGGCGCATGTCGTTCTACATGCCTTTGCGCCTGCGCCAGTTGGAGACGGTTGGGTATTCGGGATTTGAGGCCCGCTACTACAGCCTGTTTCCCAGCTATGACCGGGACATGGCTCCGGCCACAGACTTGCAGCAACTCCTGTTAGCAGCGGCGTATCGCATGGCGGTGGACGGCGCGGTTGGACACGAGCAGATTCCCGACGATCCGACTTCTGAGAGCGAGCGCCGCCAGCCGTTCTTCTTTAGCGCTGTAGGCCTGCCAGCGTTTTACGTTCACAAACGCACGCGAAACGAACTGCTGCGCCGCATCCTGCGCCATTGCAAAAACACGCGGTCGAGCTGGCGTCACCCCGATTACCTGCGCGTCTCCATCAGCGATTACCGCCATGCATTGGTGGCCTTCCTCGAAGAAGTGGCGGCTGAAACCATCGCGGACTTCCAGGCCACGGTGCTGCTGGGAGAGCTTCGGTGGCGGCTGGCCGACAAAACCATGCGTGCCTCCGAAAGACTGATCGCGGAGATACTGAACACCAACGACCAACGCGATGCCATGCGCATGAATGCAGTCGAATTCAATCGGGCGTCGGAGAAGCACTACCGCGACCAGGTACGGCAGGCGCAGCTTCGCGAGGCGCTGAGTCATTTACGAGATGATGTCGAGACCGCAGCCGTCAACACTGGAGAGGAACTAAGAGCCTTGATCCGTTGCGGCGTGCGAGTGCAGGACCCGATACGTTTTCTCGGCGGTGTCGGCAATCGCCTGCTGCAAGACGAACTCTCGACCACCGAACTTGAATCGCTGCTCAATCTGCTCCTGGTATTTTCCGCCGCCGAACACGACCGCAGCGCCAGGACCCTGTCGGAAGAAGTCCTTAAGCAGACATGATACATGAATATATAGTTCGAGAAACCGGCGAAATCGCGCGGGAACAGCTGGTAGGAGACCGCACGGTGCGCGCGTTGTACTCACCTAAGCTGGAGAATGCCGCCTGGGTCTCTAAGCTGGCGTCAAGCCGCAAAGTTTCCGAGTTGCTCGGCTATCTTAACTACGACAACCGGCTTTCGTCGCGCGCGTCGGGGATGAAGCGGTTCCTGAAGAAGAGCGGCATCGACTTCTCTGAACTGGTGGACGAGCCGTCGTCTTTGAGTACTGCGCGGCAGATGTTCGAGCGCAAGATTCGCTACTGGGAATGCCGTCCATTGCCCGAGGTGGGCCCTTGTGTGGTTTGCCCGGCTGACTCGCGGGTTGCCGTCGGCTCGATGTCGGCGATGTCCAAGCTGCTGATCAAAGAAAAATTCTTCGCCTTCCCCGAATTGCTGGGTGGTCCGCGAGTGCGCTGGACGCGCGAGTTCAAGGACGGCGACTACGCCGTGTTTCGCCTCACTCCGGAAAAGTATCACTACACGCATGTGCCGATGACCGGCAAGGTCGCCGATTTCTACGCGGTCAACGGCCGCTACCATTCGTGTAACCCCAACGCGACGGCAAAGCTGATTACCCCTCACTCCAGGAACAAGCGCGTCGTAACCATCCTCGATACCGATTGCCCCGGTGGAACCGGGATTGGTTTCGTTGCCATGATTGAGGTGGTCGCGCTGATGATCGGCAAAATCGATCAGCGTTACAGCGAACACGAGTACCGCGACCCGCGGCCCATTGAGAAAGGCATAATGCTGCGGATCGGGGCCCCCAAGGCGCTGTTCCGTCCCGGCAGCAGCACGGTTCTTCTCCTGTTCCAACGCGACAAAGTACGCTTCGCCGAAGATCTTGTTCGCAATCAGCAGCGCAGCGAAGTGCGCAGCCGCTACTCGAAAGCCTTCGGACAGGCGCTCGTAGAAACCGATGTAGCCGTTCGCTCGCTGCTGGCTTTGCCTGGAAAGAAAAGGAGCGCGTCATGATCAACGCTGCCTTTATCGCTACCCTTGCCGCCCTCATGGCGGCCCTGCTGCTCTGGGGATTTCGGACGCTCCCCGAAGAGCGTTGGCAGATGATCGCCGCCGTGCCCGTGGCCAAGGGCTGCGACGGCGAGTGGCGCGGCATGAACCTTACCTTCTACGGCTTCTTCAGCGCGACGGGCAGTGTGTTCGGTATCGCCATGGCGATTTTGCTGCTCGCTTCCGTCCATGTGTCGATGCTGGTGGCCGTCATCCTCGCCGCGGGAATGATGGTGCTTTGTCTGCCGGCCTCGCGGCTGGTCGCCGCCGTCGTCGAGAAGAAGAGCAGCACCTACACCATTGCCGGAGCCGCATTTGTAGCGGCCATAGTGTTGCCGCCCCTGGTCTGGTTCGGCGGGCAATACCTGGCTTCCTGGGGATTGACTTTGTATGCCCTCCCCGCGCTGGCCGCCGCGGCCATTGCTTACGCGCTCGCAGAGGCAATCGGCCGTCTCGCCTGCATGAGCTTTGGCTGCTGCTATGGCATGCCGTTGCGTGACGCTTCGCCGCAGATGGCGCGAATGTTTCGCTGCTGCCACACCGTCTTCCACGGCAAGACGAAGAAGGTGGCCTATGCCTCGGGATTGCAGGAAGAGCCGCTCATCCCGGTTCAGACAATGACCTCCGTTGTCTTTACCTTATCGGGGCTGGTCGGTTTGGGATTCTTTCTTGCGCAGCACTGGCGTCTCGCTTTGCTCGTCCCCATCGTGGGCACATGGGGATGGCGGACGATTGCAGAAAACCTTCGCGCTGACCACCGCGGCCATACGCGGATCTCCGTTTATCAGGTGATGAGCCTGATCGCGATGGCCTACCTCGCCGGTGCGGCGTTCCTGCTGCCCAGCAGCGGCCCCGCACCGGATCTGACGCTCGGACTATCGCAGGTGGCGACGCTGCCGGTGATCCTGGTGTTGCAGAGCCTGTGGGTGCTGCTCTTCCTTTTCTATGGGCGCAGCCAGGTGACGGCGTCGGTGGTCTCCTTCCACGTCGTTACGGAGCGAACGTAGAGCCGGCGCAAAACGGGCGTAGAGTAGGCGCAGCCGTCTACACTATGTCATCTCCGCTGCGATAATGGCGTCGGCCTCGATTTCCACCAGCATCTCCGGCGCGACGAGAGCGTTCACTTCGACCATGGTCGCTGCGGGCCGAATCTCGCCAAAAATCTCCCCGTGCGCGCGCCCAGCGTCTTGCCATCGCTGAATGTCGGTTATGTAGGTGCGAGTGCGCACTACGTCGCGGAAGCTCGCGCCTGCGTGCTCAAGTGCGGCCCCGATGTTTTTCAGGGCCTGCACGGCTTGGGCGTACACATCGTCCCCGCCGACGATCTTGCCATCAGCGCCAGTGGCGACCGTTCCCGCAACCGTCACAAAGGGTCCGAACCTTCACCGCGCGAGAGAATCCGACTCTCGGCTCGTACGGTGAGTTGCCTGCAATGTTCTGACGTTCCATGGTTTCCCTTTCACGACTTGATATCCCTTCACAGCGTGAATCTATTTTCCCTCAGGACACGACGCATTTTGGCTGTCAGCCTCGACTTCTGCTGACAGAAACTATTGTCTTCGTGCGTGCTGACATTCTGACAGCAACCGGAGCCGCAGAGACAGTGTTCACAATAGCGACAGGATAGCTGGAGCATCGGCTATGATCGGGCCATGACCGAGCCAGTGGACATCCTTGCCATCGCTGCGCACCGTGACGACGTGGAGCAGACCTGCGGCGGAACCCTGCTGAAGATGGCGCAGCAGGGAAGAAGCACCGCCATTCTCGACCTGAGCCGAGGCGAGATCGGTACGCGCGGCACCATGGAAGACCGCGCCCGCGAAGCGGAAAATGCGCGCCAGATCCTGCGCGTGTCATGGCGCGAGGCGCTCGACATCCCTGATGGCCGGGTGGAGAACACCTTCGAGAACCGGCAGAAGGTTGCGGCGGTCCTTCGTGAGCTGAGACCAAGGGTGCTCATCCTGCCGTACTGGCAGGCCCGCCATCCCGACCACTACACCGCGGGCATTCTTGGCTACGAGGCGGCGTTCGTCGCTGGACTCGCCAAACTAGACCTCGGTTTCCCGGCGCATCGCCCCTTCAAAATCATCTACGCCAGCCTCTACGCCGATGTACGTCCGACCTTCGTGGTCGACATCACCGAGCACTTTGAGGCGCGATTGCAGTCCTTGCTGGCCTATCGCTCGCAGTATTCCGACCAGGCCCAAGGCAGTGGCTTGTTTCCGCGCGAGTCCGAGATACGCGAGAAGCTGGCGAACATGGCTGGCTTCTACGGCCTGCTTGCAGGCGTGAAGTACGCCGAGCCCTTCGTGCAGAAGGAAGTCGGGCTGGTGGAAGATCTGCTGGCGATACCGGTACAGTCGATCTGAACGATAACCCGGCGCGGTATAATGGTAGAACCCTTGTATATACGAGGTAGATATGGCGCTAAACATCAAAAACGAAGAGACTTGCGCGTTGGTCGAAGAGCTTGCGCAGCTCACCGGCGAGAACATGACGGAGGCAATCGCCAACGCTGTTCGTGAGCGTTTGGAAAGAGAGAAGCACCCGAAAAAGGAGGGCGTAGCCGAGAAACTGATGGAAATTGGGCGTGACTTCGCGGCTCACGCTGACCCGAAATTGATGGCGATTGATCACGGCGATTTGTTGTATGACGAAAACGGGCTACCCAAGTGATCATTGACACTTCCGCCATCTTTGCGATCTTGTATGCGGAACCCGACGCAAGCAGGTTTGCGAATCGCATCGATAGCGCATCTCGCCGATCAATTTCCGCCGGAACCTATATCGAAGCCGCTATCATTGCCGAGCGGCATCGCAGTCCCATTACGATCCGCCGCTTCGATGACTTCATGCGCGAAGCGCGTATTGTGATCGAGCCAGTCACCGAGACCCAGGCCAGGATCGCTCGCGAAGCCTATCGCGACTTTGGGAAGGGCAGCGGTCATCCCGCGCAACTGAATTTTGGGGATTGTTTTGCGTATGCACTCGCGCGCGAGACTGGGCAGCCGCTACTTTTCAAGGGGAATGACTTCTCTCAAACGGATCTCAGTTCGGCGCTGGACTGATTTCGAAGCAAGTCGTGAATCTACTTCTTCCTTTCCACCAGAAACTCCGCGATCTCCCGCAGCGTCTGCGCTCGCTCGCCGAACCCATCCAGTGCGGCGCCGGCCTTCGCCACAAGCGCGTCGGCCTTCTTGATTGACGCCTCGATTCCGAACAACGCCGGGTAGGTCACCTTTTCGCTTGCTGTGTCTTTGCCGGCGGTCTTGCCGAGCTGCTCCGAGGTCTGGGTTACATCGAGCACGTCGTCGACAATCTGAAATGCCAGACCGATATTCATGCCAAAGTCGCGCAGGTTCTGCACCTGCGATTCGTCGGCTCCGGCGTACATGCCTCCGGTGGCTACGCTGGCTGTCAACAACGCTCCGGTCTTGGAGCGATGTATGTATTCCAGCGTCTTGGCATCGGGCCGGGTGTGTTCGGCTTCCAGGTCCATCACCTGGCCACCGATCATTCCGTCGATGGTTCCGGTGGCGTGGGCGATTTCGGCGATGATGGCTACCCGCGCATCAGCCGGGCACTGCATCTTCGCGAGCACTTCATAAGCGCGGGTTTGCAAGGCGTCGCCCGCAAGAATCGCGATGGCTTCGCCGAAGACCTTGTGGCAGGTGGGGCGACCGCGGCGCAGGTCGTCATTATCGAGCGCGGGCAGATCGTCGTGGATGAGCGAGTAAGTGTGCAGCATCTCCAGCGCCGCGCCCAGCTCTTCGACGCCAAGTGGAACGCAGCCTTCGACCATGCGCGCCGTCTCCAGGCACAGGATGGGCCGCAGCCGCTTGCCGCCGGCAAAGACACTGTGTCGCATCGCATGGTGGATGGAAGACGGATACTGCGCGGCTGGAGGCAGAAGCCATTCCAGCGCTTCGTCAGTCGTAAGCCTTCCTTGTTCGAGAGTGTCCTTCAGCATGGAAGAGGGAAGTATAGCAACGGAGATGCGGGTGAAGCAGTGATGCGCGCGAAACTGCGAGCCCTACCGGATGGTCATCTTGGGCGCCCTCTCGGCGTGGCGATCGGCTTCCGGCTACCGGCGAAAAGCAGGTTCCTTCGGTCGCCGCGGCGGCCTCAGGATGACAAATCAATAGGGGTGCTAGGTGCGGCTGAAGCCATCCGCCTTCAAACGACGTGACGAAAAGCAGGTCACACCGGCTCGTAATATTTCCCCTCCGCGCAGGCCTTGCACAGCGTCTTATCATCCCTGAGTACTTCACGCCCGAAATTGATCCCTTCGCCGCAGCGCGCGCAGGTGATGCGCTCGCCTTTGTAGCCGGGGAGCTCTTCGGGCGGGAGGCGAACCTTGACCCACTGCACGTCGAAGAGCGCCTCGGTAGGCATCTCGCGGTAGGCAAGCATCTGCTGCTGGTTCTTGCTTTCGATCTCAGGATGCATCTGCCGCGCCAGGGCTTTGGAGCTTTCGCGGGCTGCGATGCGCACGGCGCGATCGTTTTCCATGTCAACGAAGGTTGCGGCCACCTTACCCCAATCGCGAAACTTCAGTGCGCGTTTGCCCAGGCGGCAGCCTGTTACCACGCCGATGGCGTCGGTCATGCAGCGATCAATCTCGACGAACGTAATGAGGCGCTTGCGGTCGCGTCCCTTTGGATCTTCGATCCCAAGCAGTTCAAGCCCGAGCATGGCCATTCGCACGCCCAGCACCTGTCCGGCGCACAGATGACCATGGGCGTGTTCCGCCTCGCGCAGCAGCTCGTCAATGGTTGCCAAATGTCGAAACCCCACTTCTGAAAAGATCGGCTACTGTTCCGCTTGGTCATCTGCCAGCTCTTCCGCGTGACGCGCCACCACGTTCACGGTGAACGGCTGGCCGGTGGCTGGCGAAAACGTTACCCGCGCGGGACGCCGCTCCCAGTGCGGAGGCGAGCATTCCCCACCGGAGACGTCAGTATCGGCCACAGCAGGCTTGGCGATCTCCTTGCGAAACAGGGCTTTGCGGCCCCCGACCTGAGCCACCACTGCGTTCCAGCGTGTTCCATTCTCCGAGAGACCGCAATAGGCCGCGTAGTCGCGGTACCAGCTCACCCGCGAGGTGCTCGCGTCGAAGTCGGGAAGCTTCACTTGCGCCACGTGCCCGCTGACACGATCGACCAGCAGCCAGTCGCCACGTTCCCACAACCATTTGCTTTGCTTCGCAGTATCTCCGGGCAAAGAATCGTTAATCCGGAAAGCCCGCTGCACTACGAACTGCCGGTCGGTGACATCGTGGGCGTCCCCGATAGTGTAGTCCTTCAGCTTAGTGTCCACGTAGAGCGGCCGCACGGTAATGCTGACGGACTGGCTCTCGTCACGCCCGAGGAAGATCTTCGCCGGTTGCGGCTTGCCCAGGAAGACGACGTGCGGCTTGGAGGCGCTCCAGACGGGAATCGCCGTGGCTAGCATCAGTGCGAAGCCGCAAACACCGCGCATTAAGCCAACGCTACATCCTCGTTTCCCCGAGGTGCAAGTTCCTTTGGTAACCTTGCTGCTGTGGCCTTGAGGTCAAGTTGTCTTCTGTTGCAGATCGGTGATCTGGCCGCGACCGGCCTGCAACTGACATACAATCAAGTCCGTCTAAGTTTTCTAACCATGGAAACCAGCTACAGCTTCGTGCTGCCCGCCTACAACGAAAGCGAGCGACTAACGACCTCTCTCCCCAAGGTTCTGGAATACGTCTCGCAGCGGCAGATGGCGGCAGAGATCATCGTGGTGAACGATGGATCGAAGGACGACACCGCCGGGATCGTGCGCGAGTTCGCCGCCATCCATCCCATCGTGCGGCTCATCGAGAACCCCGGCAATCGCGGCAAGGGCTATAGCGTGCGTAACGGTATGCTGCACGCCCAGGGGGACGTGTTGTTGTTCACCGACACTGACCTCTCATCGCCGATCTACGAAGCGGACAAATTGTTCGCCGCCATTCGCAACGGGGCCGACATCGCGATCGGATCGCGTTGGCTACAGCGTGATCTACAAACCGAGCGGCAACCGTTGCTCCGCCAGCTCTATGGCCGGCTGTTCAACCTGGGATTGCGAGTAGTGCTGGGGCTCAGCTATCACGACACACAATGCGGCTTCAAAGCCTTCACACGCAAAGCCGCCCGCACCATCTTCCCGCGTCAGCATATCGAACGTTGGGGGTTTGATCCCGAAATCCTGTTTCTGGCGAAGAAGTTCAAGCTGCGCGCGGTTGAGGTACCGGTCGAGTGGGCACACGATCACCGTTCAAAAATCAGTCCGCTGCGCGACGGCATTCGCATGGGTACCGAAGTGCTTCAGGTGCGCTGGAATGAGATCCGGGGCAGGTACGAGCAGGCCTTGCTGACGGTGGACGAAGTTCCGGCTGCCGAGCCGGATCCTGCGCGGCTGGCATGACGGGGCCCTTCCCATTGGCTCTGCCGTCCGGGCCGGAAAGCTCAGTCCCGACAAACCGTTCACATTAGCGACCTAAATATTCCTCGGGAGTTTTCTCACTTATTTGTGACTTTCTTCCGGCGCGAGCATCTTTGTTGAGAGCCTCGCTAAGAGCGCTGACCTGCGGCAACTTTAAAAGGACTTCTGTCAGAAAGTTGAGGGCGCGATGCACGTAACAAGCTCCATTCACGACGGGGCCTCGGCGCCGGCAAGAGAGCCGAGCCTGATGCAACGTTATATGGACATGAGGCAGACCTCGATGCGGCTCTGCTCTCCTTTAAGCATTGAGGACCACAGCCTCCAGTCCATGCCGGACGCGAGCCCGGCAAAATGGCACTTGGCGCACACCACCTGGTTCTTCGAGACCTTCCTTCTCACACCCAATCGTGCCGGATATCAGCCATTTCTTCCTGCATTCCGCAATTTGTTCAATTCGTACTACGAAGCGATAGGCGATCGCCCGCTGCGCGCGCTGCGGCATACGCTTTCGCGACCATCGCTGGCCGAGGTGCATTCCTATCGCAATGCGGTCGACGAGGCGATAGGTGAATTGCTTCGCTCGGACTTGTCGCCGCAGGTCCTGGACTTGGTGCTTCTCGGAATCAACCACGAGCAACAGCACCAGGAGCTCATCGTCACTGACGTGAAGCACGGGCTGTGGACGAACCCGCTGCGGCCGGCATATCGCGGCCGAGGCCTGATCTCGCAAGCAGGCAAGAACGGCATGTCGATGGATTGGCACCGTTTCGATGAGGGCTTGTACGACGTCGGCGCTGACGGAGAGGAATTCTGCTTCGATAACGAAAGCCCGCGACACCAGGTTTACCTACAGCCGTTTCGCATTGCATCACGGCTTGTCACCAACCGCGAGTATCTGGAATTCATGAGTAGCGGCGCATACAGTAAGCCGGAGCTTTGGCTATCCGAAGGCTGGGACCACGTGCGTGCGAACCACTGGAATGCGCCGCTCTACTGGGAACTCCGCGACGGAGACTGGTGGCACTACGCGATGGAGGGCATGCAGCCGGTCGAGCCGGAGGCTCCCGTGTGTCACGTCAGCTACTTCGAGGCCGATGCTTTCGCGCGCTGGGCGGGCGCGAGGCTGGCCACAGAATTCGAGTGGGAGGTTGCCGCCCAAGCTTGCTTAGTCGAAGGCAATCTTCTGGACAGCGACGCCTTACAGCCGCTGCCGGCGCATTCATCCAATCGTCTGACTCAGATGTTCGGCGATGTGTGGGAGTGGACGGGCAGCGCCTATCTTGGCTATCCGGGATTCAAGCCGGCGGCCGGTGCCGTCGGCGAGTACAACGGCAAGTTTATGTGCAATCAGATGGTGCTGCGCGGGGGTTCCTGCGCGACGCCGCGCTCGCATATTCGGGCCACCTATCGAAACTTCTTTCCGCCCCACGCGCGCTGGCAATTTATGGGGATCAGGTTGGCCAATGGCGACTAGCAAGCAACTCCAGGACGTGGTCGATCCTGCGATGGCCCGCGAAGTTCGCGATGGCCTGAGTGCAAGCCCCAAGCGGCTGCCGTCCAAGCTCTTCTATGACGAGATCGGCTCGGCGCTGTTCGAGGAGATCACCGAACTGCCCGAGTATTACCTTACGCGCACCGAGCGAGCCATCTTCGAGGACTACGCCGCTGAGATCCTCGAAGCCGCCGGACCTTCGCTGACCCTGGTTGAGCTGGGCGCCGGCACTGCCAACAAGACCCGCATTCTGATCGAAGAGCTGCTACAGCGCCAGTCGCGCGCGCTGTTCTATCCCATTGACGTGTCGCCCGCCGCGCTCAACGAAGCGGTCAGGCAGATGGGTGCGCAGTTCCCACAACTGCGCGTCAATCCCGTGGTTGCCGATTACACCGGAGGAGTGCCTGCGCTCTCACGAATCAGCGGACGCAAGCTGGTCCTGTACATCGGGTCGAGCATAGGCAACTTCGAGGCGCCACAGGCGATCAGTATGCTGCGCCGCATCCGCCGCTCGTTGCGCGCTGGTGACGCGTTGCTGTTAGGCACCGACCTGGCGAAGAGCTCAAAGATCCTGCTGCCCGCCTACGACGACTCGCAGGGCGTCACTGCCCGCTTCAATAAGAACATTCTTGCCCGGCTGAATCGCGAGTTGGATGCCGATTTTGATCTCGACGCGTTCAACCATGTCGCGCTTTGGAACCGCCGCTGCTCGCGTATGGAGATCTATCTGGAGAGCGCCACGAAGCAGTCCGTGTTTATTCCCGCCATCGACATGGACGTGCATTTTGCGGCAGGCGAGCGCCTGCACACCGAAAACAGCTACAAGTACACCGACGAGATGGTGGACACGATCCTGCGCGAAAGCGGCTTCAAGCTGGAGAAGACGTGGTCCGATCCCAAGAGTTGGTTTGGAGTGCACCTGGCGCGGGTGTAAAGAGCAGCCGCGGAGGTTTAAGAAGAGCACAGTATCCATTCGCGCGGTGACTCCCCAGCGACAGACAAGCTTCGCAAGCATGCGAACCTCACGCAAGACCCCGTGCAATCTCCATGCGCAGAAAGCGCTAAAATAAGGGCATAGCGCTACCATGCAGTTAACCATCCTTGAGCCCGAAATTCGCAACGCGCACGAAGCCCGCTGGTGGGAGCCGATGGCCGATGGCCGTCTGCACTGCTATCTCTGCCCGCGGCACTGCCACATCGGAGAAGGGCAGCACGGCTTCTGCTTCATCCGCAAGAACGAGCACGGGCGGCTGGTGCAGCTCGGTTACGGGCGGCCGGCGGCGATCGCGATGGACCCGATCGAGAAGAAGCCGCTGAACCATTTCTTTCCCGGCACGAAGATCCTGTCAATGGGCACGGCCGGCTGCAACATGGGCTGCTTCTTCTGCCAGAACTGGGACATCTCGAAGGCCAAGTCCGACCAGGTGAACTCGCTGGAACTCAGTCCCGAGCACGTGGTCGACGTTGCGCTACAGCACCATGCGCCCCACATCGCCTTCACCTACAACGAGCCGACCATCTGGGGCGAGTACGTTATCGACATCGCGCGCGAGGCGCACGCTGCCGGCCTGAACACGGTGATGGTTTCGAACGGCTACATCACGCGCGAGGCATTCTTCGATATTTACCGTCACATCGACGCCGCCAACATCGACCTGAAGGCGTTTACCGAAAACTTCTACGCAAAGATCACGCTGACGCACCTTCAGCCGGTGCTTGACACGCTCAAGTGGCTGCGGCACGAAACCGGCGTGTGGTTTGAGCTGACGAACCTCATCATCCCCACGTTGAACGATGGCGATTCTGAGTTCAAAGAGCTGTGCGACTGGGTGCTGGAGAACCTGGGCGATGATGTTCCGCTGCACTTCACGGCGTTTCATCCTGACTTCAAGCTGACCGACAAGCCGGCGACCCCGCCGGAGACGCTGCACCGGGCGCGCAAGCTCGCCATGCAAATGGGATTGAAGTATGTCTACGAGGGCAACATCTTCTCCGACGGCGCGAACACCATTTGTCCGGGATGCAAGCAGGTCGTGATCACGCGCTCGTGGCACTCGGTGATGTCGAACCATCTGAAGCACGGCTGCTGCAAGAACTGCGGGACGCGCATCGCGGGGGTGTTCAGGAAAGCCGACGCCGAGAAGCGGAGAGAATGGGCGGCAGTCCCGTCCTTCGTTCAGAGCACTTCCCAACCGCACACTACCAACTGCTGATGTACTGGGTGTATCAGACCTGTGCGAAGACTCTGCGCACGCTCTCCCAACCTGATCTCAAGCACCTCTTTTGCGACAACTTCAAAGGATCGCAACAGCGGCAAAAGACTGACTTTGGGCGGAGTGTGTTCGTAACCGATCACAACTACTGCCTTCCTTTCCGCACAATTCAAATGGGTCAGCTTAAGACAGTCACCGAGCAGGCTTGTATTTCCTTCGTACGGATGCAGTAAGTTAACCGACCAATTTTCCGCAGGGTTGCCATTATCTCCAAAAGGACGGGCGATCTTGCACTCAACGGCCCAAGACTCCGGGATCAGTAGATCGGGCGTTCTTTTCGTTCGAACCGCTGCCCCATATCGATCAAGATTTCTCAAATGAGCAACAACTAGGGAAAGCAGCTGTGGCTCGCCGTACGGACCAACGCCAAGTTGAAAATTTCTGAAAGGCACTCCAGAGTGATCTATCTTCAGAAGGGCTTCCGCAATATCCTCAATGACACAAGTTAAAGGAAGGCTCATTAATGTAAGTCCGGTTAGAAGGTGTGCCCGTTGAAGGTTTCGAGCGAAAACGAAAACCCTTCCGGCTGCACGGCCACCACGCCCTGATAGGGACGATCGATGTCGTCAATCGCCACCAGCACCAGCGCAATCAGAAAGCTGAGTACCACCACCTGCAACACGTGAAAGCGGAAGTTCGGCACCCCAAAGAAGCAGGAAGCGGACACCGTGATGGTGCCTCCGGCAATCAGCACCGCCCACAGGATTCCGGGAAGCTCCTCACGCGCCTGCATCATGCGGATACGGCGGTATTGGGTGAGCATGCGCAGCTCTTCCATCATCTGGTAAACGGCGATGGAATCGTTGCCAGGATGCGCCTGGCTCTGTCCGGCGACTGCCCAGAGTTGATTGACCGTCTCTGAAGTCTCGGGAGGAACAGGCTTGTCGGCGGCCAGTGCAGGCCACTCCCTGTCGACGGCATCGTGCGCGTATTTCAGGCAGAGCGCTCGCATATCGGTCGACGTGGGTGGCTGCAACTGTCCGGCAATGCGCCAGACATTGGTAAGCGCATTGGCTTCCTGCTCTTCGTTCGCCTGCGCCTGCTGAAACATGTTCCAGACGCCGGACAGCATAAAGGCGAGGATCACCGCGTAGGTCGTGCCGATCACAGCAACGACCGCGCCGGTGAAATCGTTCGACTCCTTGCGCGAGGGAGCGGCGGAGGTATGGGTGACGATCCAGAGGAACGTCAGGGCCGCCACCACGCAGGCGCTGATGATCAGGACATCGCTCAGGTAAGTGGTCACATGGCGGGCGGTAGGTCATTGCCCGTGCACAGAAGATTACACGTCGTTGGCGCTGATGGGGAGTGTCTAGCTGATGTACGGAAAAATTCAGCCCAGATGGATGATCCTGTGCTCTGGGCAGCGCGCCTGGGCACACTCAATCAGAATATTGATGAGCTTGGGGCCGTACTTTGCATAGAAGTAAATGCCGCTGATTTCGCGCTCTTGCAGCGTCTTTCGGGGATAGAGGGCGTTCTCGATCTGGGCGGCGTGGCGGGCAATGACCTCGTTACGCCGCAGTTCGGCGGCAGCGGCGCGCCGTTCCAGGCGATTGATTTGATAGAGCATCTTGCTCGCAGCGCGATCCGAAGCCCGCACCAGCGTCGGATCAAGGCGGGCCAGTGATTCAGAGATACGGTGCATGCCTTCTTTTATTGCCAGCTTCCCCTTCAGGAGGTCGTCTTTAAGTTGCTGAGGCAGGGAACGGGCGGCGATGCAGTCGCGCAGCTCGCATTCGCCGTGGAACAGCTCAGGAAGTTCGACCGCATACTTCTCGAGCAGGCGCTCGATGCGAGGCTCAATCAGCGTCGCGCTCAGCCGCGATAGGATGGGCGTTACTCGCCCAAGCAGCTTCTCGTAGACGACGCCCACCTGCGCGAAGTAAGCGATCTCCGCAGGCCCGCCGAAATAGGCGAGCGTGGGCAGCCAGTAGTCCTGTAGCACTGGGCGCAAGAGTACGTTGGCACTAAACTGCTCGGGGTGCTCTTCAATGCGGCGCGTCAGCTCACCGGGCGAGAGACGCTGTTTGCCAATCGAAAACTCACCGTTTGCGCGATGCACCGGAACGCGAAGACCGTCGACCAGAGCGAACAACGGAGTCGAGAGGTCGGTGACCTTCACCTGCTCGTGATAGCCGGCCGAGGCGAGTTCGCGATTGCGGACCGAACAGCGCCTCGTCGATCTCGGCGGCACGGCTGATGGCTTCAACGAACAGAGGTACGGCGATGCGATGGAGCTCGTCGGCGGCGGGATCGAGGATGATCAGACCCTGCTCGCCAAAGATGCGGGCGTAGAGCCGGGCGTAAGCGTTGGGGAACGTTTCCCCGTCGCGATAGCTTGCGCGCAGGTCGTCAGTGGCGAGCGAATCTCCGAGTAGCTCGGTGGCTTGTGCAACCAGGACATCGGTCCCTTCGCCGAGCTCGACGCGCGACATCGGAGCGCCTTCAACTGTTTTCGTTTCAGCCATGAAAGGCGAAAGCTTAAAGTCTTGGGTAAGCAACAGGGCCTGGTTGACTTCGGCCAGGTCGTGATCTTCGCTGGCTATCCAGAAGACCGGCACGCAGGGCACGCCGGCGCGCTCCACCTGCTGCGTCAGTGCGAGCGCCGATGCGACCTTTAGCAGTGCCAGCAGCGGTCCGCCGAACAACCCGACCTGCTGGCCAGTGACGACGGCGTGCGCTCCATCGCGAAGCCGCTGGATGTTTCTGAGCGCGGTCTCGGACGCTCCCCATGCCCGGTTCTGCCGCTCCAGCACGTCTGCCACCCGGCGGTGCGTCTCGGTTCCCAAAGGAACCACGCGCGCAAGAGAGGCGACGTTCGTCCCGTCGGACGAGTGCGGGAAAAACTTGCGAACCTCCGGCGATTGAGAAAGATAGTCAGAAAAGAGCTTGGTGGTATGCGGGATCGCGCTGAAGGAGATGCAGTCGGGAATCACGGGCGGAACCCCTGCCGACAGCGACACGAATTAAGGAGAATCTCTGTCATCCGCACTCAATCTGAGACTAACAGGAGCAAGACGTTTGGATGTGTCACAAGGCTCAATGATGCAGCCATTTGTCCCGCCGGCTTCGCAGCGCGCCCAGCGGCAGCACCGCCTGCTCCCTGGAGCGTCCGCCCGCATCTATACAAGTAGCGGTTTTGTTTCGTCCACCAGCGATGGTACAGTGAAGTTGACCGTTCCAACCACCCGTGGGGGCGTCACGGCTTCGACGGAAGTGATTGCGGCAAAGAGGCATACCGGAGTGCATGCATCCGTAATCGTGTGCAAAAACAGAATTGCCAATCAACAGCTGGCATACGCAGCTTAATTAAATAAGCTGCCGCCTTCCTCGGCTTTGCTCATGGGCTGAGAGCGGGCGTCATACAGTGAGCTGGCGTTGAACTCTACGTCTGGGAGTTCGAGGCGAGATTTTCAGGCTGGCCGGCCGCGTTTCTTGTCGGTTCTCAGCGCGGCGGGCGAGAGTGCCGGGTAACCGGCGCGTGAACTGACTAAGTATGTAGGCTCTTTGCTGGCAGCATTTTCGGACGCGGGTTCAACTCCCGCCGCCTCCACCATTAACCCATTTATTTTCAATAATTTATAGAAGATTTTGCGGGTTCCATAGATGCGCTGCTAACCTCCTGTAAAATCAAGCACATAAAATGGCGTCGTCTTGTACTGAGTTGTGCGCTGCTGAGCTCAACTTCTTCGCCCGGTACGCCTCTTTTTGCGACGTTGAAAAAATCAATCAGTGCAGCGCGCGATTAAGGCTGCACTCGTCCGGCTGTGGCAAGTCCAGCCCAGTGGTGACATTGGAAAGCGTTGAACTGGAGGAGGCCCAGGCCGTTCCTGTGGTAAAGTGCGATGTTGCAGTGTGAGTGGCGCGTGATGACTGAGGCACCAGAAGAAATCGCGGTTTGGACCGACGAAGGCTACGAAGGACGATTTGTCAAGTGGGAAACCAATTCGTGGCGAGCGTATGAGTATCGCAATTACAGACATTGGTTCAGTCCACCCCAGCAACCCACAGAGATCGACATCCGGGCCATTCGTGGTGCCTACAAAATTTCCATTGATGATCTTTCCGATGTTGATCTTGCCCGCACTTCTCCGGTTGCGCTCTCGCAAATGAGCCGCGAAGGGCGAAGGTTCTCCGGGTGACGGTTTCCCTCAGGCCAACATGCCTCAATTAGTCAAAACTGCTGTAGTGGCGGCTGCTGGCCATGCCTCCCGGATGTGGCCGGCGAGCAAAGCAATTCCAAAAGAGCTGTTCCCGCTTGGTCGCGTTCCCGCCGTAGTCCACCTTCTGGCAGAGCTCCGGGACGCCGGTATTCGCAATGTTGTTCTGGTTGTTGGCAGGCAAGCGTTGCCACTGTTCGAAATACTCATTGACCCCTCAATTCTCCCGCCCCAAAACGTCGCTAATGATCCGTTGGTTCGGAGCTACCAAGAAGTAATTGCAGAATTGAAATTTACGATCCTTCCTCAGTCAGGCAATTACGGTAACGGTACTCCTTTACTTCTTTCATCGGACGCGGTTGGATCTGAACCGTGCATATATGCGTTCGGCGACGATATCGTTCTCGGAGAGAATCCCTCCGCCGGTCTCCTGGATACATTCGCTCGCACAGGCTACCCGGTCTTGGCCACCCAACATGTGGAACCGTCCAGGAAGTCGCAATTCGGGATTGTCGAGTGTTACCAAAACGAAGACGTGTCTTACGTTTCCAGACTTATTGAGAAACCGTTACCGGCGGAGACTGCCTCTGATCTGGCTTCGTTCGGGCGATATCTAGTGACGCCGAATCTCATGGACGAACTTCGCACCACCATACCTGGCCGGGATAACGAGGTTTGGTTTGTCGATGCAGTGGTCCGCCACATTGAAAAGGGCGGACGTGTCTGCGCCTCACAACTCACCACTGGTAAGTGGTACACCGTTGGTGATCCGCTAAGCTACGCAAAGGCGGTTGCGGCGGCTTTTGACGGCACCCGAGGCGGGTAGCCTTCGATAAACTGAAGCCGCTATTCTAATGAAAGAAACTATGCCTAATGCTGAACAGCAGGTCGCTCAGCTAGCGAAGATACCCCGGACGGGATGGCTGATCAGAGGCGTTGAACAGCCGGAAACCGTCGCCGACCACACGTTCGGAACGATGGTTCTTGCTATGCTTTTCGACGACCATCCCCCAAAGCTATACCCGGCCTCCACGCTCGTACTTGCATTGGTTCACGACATCCAGGAACTCCGGACAGGGGATCTCACGCCACGCACCAAGAAGTATGTTCATGAGCAGGATGCGAGAACATCATACGCGGACTTCGAGAGGAACCACTTCCATGCGGTCCTTCAATCATTGCCCGACGCATCCCGCAGCTATCTTGGAAAGATTTGGGACGAGTACGCTAAGGAGAGAACCAAGCGTGCGCGGGCGACTCACGTCCTCGATGTCGTAGAAATGCTATCTCAGGCATATGAGTATGAAAAAACAGGTCAGCATAAACTAGACGAATTTTGGCAATGGGTGCGGCGTTGTGAGAGAGTGCCCAAGCTTTTCGATCTTGCGCGGGCCATTGAGAGAAAGCGTAACTTTCTGAAGGCTAGTATCGCCGTTAGATTTCAGCATTTCGAAGCGACTGAACATCATAGCGGGAAGTACTTTGCCGACAAGCAGATCGAACAGGATAAGAGGGAGTGGAGTGAGCGTGACAATCTCGTAAGAACTTGTTTTCGCAATGCTCCCCTGGCATCCTCGAAGAAAGTGAAAGTGCTCGACGTCGGTTGCGGGCTTGGCAGCTTTTCGCGTTTTTTTCTTCAATCTGACCGTCCTAGAGCTCAAGTCACTGGCATCGACATCAACGAATTCTTATTGGCCGAAGCTCAGAAGATATGGGAAGGGCGAGACTTCGTGGCTCGAAGGGCAGACATAGGGTGGTACTGGAACTTCGACCCTGACAGTTTCGATGTGGTGATGGTTGGCGAAGTCCTTGAACACATTTTTGACCCCTGGCTCGTGATGATGGAAGCGTACCGGGTGTTGAAACCGGGCGGCCTACTCTTTGTGTCAGTTCCTAACAGTTTCAATAAACCTAAACTAAAGAGAATGATTGAAGAAGGACGGATTGAGGTTCCGTTGGCGAGAGGAGCACATCCGCTATTTTGGAGTTAGAAGTATTGTGCAGTTACTCCGTGAAACGGGCTTCACGGTTACAACATTATATGGGCTGAGCCAAGGATGGGTCAACAAGCCTCTTGAGTTGGACATTGCGTCAGATAAAAATGCGGCAGGGGCATGGACTCTATTCGCCTTTGCCAGGAAGATGAGTCCCTCCGAAATCAAGGCAGTCCGCGGTGTGCAAGGGCCTGGGCGAACAGATCCCAGGAAAAAGTTGGCCGTGTGGATCTCGGAGCACAACAAGACCAAGGACTGGTCTCGAATTCATGAATTCATTGAGGATATTAACAAGGCAAAGCTCCTCAAAGTTGATTGTGAGGATCAGCATCCGGAAACCATTGCCCAGCAATGCTTCAGACTTGCGTTTCTCGCCTGCTGCGTGGCTATTGAGGGTCTCGTGAAGGGCACCCAGTCGCAGAGGGAGGGAGTCGTCGAACGAGCCATCCGGTGCGTGCTGCTTCAAGGCATTATCGAAACACATATTGCCGAGCTTTCGGTTCGGATCCGGGCCACCTTTGGCAGAAAAACAAGAAGATCGGCTTTGGCGGACGTGCTGAGTTCGCTTCCGGAGCCGATGGTCGCCGAGTATCTTAGGTTTTACGATGAGATGTTATTTGACAGCGAAGAAGGGGCTGTTGCTAGATTTCTTCTAGCTCGGGAGTACGACAGCGTGGGTGTTAGCACTCGAGACAATGACTATTTTGTATTGAAGTCGACTAGTGCGATAAGTTCTTCCTTGGATCAGGTTCTAAATCGAGGGTAATTAGTTCATGAATCTGAAAGACATTACACTCCCGGCGTTCCTTTGGTACATACTTCCCGGTGTGAACGCAGTTTTCCTACTCATCGTGGTTCCGGTGTTGGTGTTGGATTTCGATCTAGCACAAAGGGTTCTGTCTTGGTCGTCTGTTATGGGTTATCTGATGAGTGCCTTGGTTATCGGGTTCATGATGGATTCGATGAAGCTTTATCAGTTTACCTTCGGCTATAAACAAGAAAAGAGAGCGTTTTTTGTGAAGCTTGCTCACGCAGTCGACGGGGACTTAATGGGGCCTACCGAAAATGACGAAGAAGCATATCATCGCGGCAAATTGGTTTTTGCTTTGTTACGATTATCAACGAAAGTGGAAAAGAACACTTTCCCCTCTTGGGAACACTCGCGCTGGGTAATGGTCAACCACACCTCCAAGGTTGCTTTTGCTGCGGCATTGGTGTGGGGGTGTCTTCTCTTTAAACTGCACTCCCACGAGATCCAGATTCTTGCCAAGTATCCTTTAACTCACGCCGAAGGTCTTTTTGTGTTGATCTTCTTCACTGTGGGATTTGTGCTCGTGGGTTTGCGCTTGGCACAGCAAAGCCGGAGCGTGATGCGGGACGCGAACTCCACGTATGTTGAGTTCGTTTCAGTTAACAAGGGAGCGATCGCTGGTAGAATAGCCAATATTGGTGGAGGCGATCTGTGATGCCGAACCGATCCATCAAAGACAATTGGAACACATCCTACAATCTTGCAGCAGGTACGGCGGCTTCCAGGCACTCCCCACCCGTACTCTTGGTGACGGCAGGGAGTCGGGGGTGGTTGGTCGGCATACAGGAGGTTATCCGGTGCCTTCTCTCGACTTATCCATCCAAACAGGGGCGCCAAGGGCCCGCGCAAATGGTTCATCCGTTCATGGATGACTTTCTGAGTCGAGTAAATTGGAAGATTATTCGAGAGGGAAAAAGAACAAAAGGTGAACGCGGAATCTCGGGCGAAAATCTCGTGTACCTGATACGTACCAAAGTTCCTCGTATTCGGCGTTTTTCGAGTTTTGTGAGTGCTTATAAATGAATAAGTTGTGTGTTTTCAATAGCGGTGCACAGTTCAACTCCTGCCGCCTCCACCAGCCGCCTCCACCATAAGTTGAGAGCGGAAATCCGCTGACGGGGTGATCACCAGACGTGTGGTACCAACCGGTAACGCACCTTCCGGAGATATTCCTTGTAGCCCTCCAGATCGCGTGTCAACAGCTTCTCCTCGCCAAAGATGCGCACAACGAGCAACCCGACTAAGGCCAGCGCTGCGAGAAGGCCACAAACGGAGCCGAGCAGCAACGCGGCGCCAACGAACGCTACACTTGCCCCAAGATACATGGGGTGGCGAACAAAGCCGTAGACGCCGGTATCAATGACATGCTGGCCGCGCTCGGTCTGAATACGCACCAGCTGCGACGCGTACGTGTTATCGGTGAAGGCGCGGAAGAACGGGAAACTACCCCCGAGGAGCAGGATGCCTCCGCATACCTCGCACCACAGCGGCAGGCGGGGTGTCCAACCGAAGCGCACATCCAGCGCCGGCACAACGATCAAAGCCAGGAAGCACACTTTTATCCCGATGAGGATAGCCACATCGGAGCGCGATTCACCGCCGCTGCCGGGCATGCGCATGCGCTCGGCCAACAGCGCCGGGTCCCGGGAGCGAAGCCACAAGAGAAGGGCGGCAGCGAAGGAAACCCACCAGACACCAAAGATCCAGCCCTCCACCCAGCGCCAATCGCCCGACAGCCATAGCAGCATGGCCGCGAACCCTAGAACATCAAGGGGGACAGCCACCAACATGAGCCCGGTGATGAATGGCGTGGGGCGCATGAGAAGCTGAAAACATCATACTGCCGAGACGTGCTGCCTTCTACCGTCGGAGCGGATTGCCGGGAGTGGTGCGGTTTCAAACTGCACCACTACCAAAGTTGCGCGCCACGAGTTTGCGGAGTCGCTGGTATACTGAACGATTTCACAACCATAAGCCTCGGTGTCGTCACTTGGGCTTGGGTTAAATATCACTGCGGCTTGTGCTAGCTCCGGCCACAATTGCACTGCCGGGAGACACGAAGCATTTGACTGTAACTGCTAAGGTGGTTCCGAGAAACGATGGAAGAGGAGAGGGAACCGCGATCGGTGTCGGATTGAAACACACCCTGACAATTCGAAACGCGGTCTTCATACTGGTCGTTCTGGTTTTGATCGCCGCCATTCCCTATTCGCTCCAGTATGCCTATCAGCATGGCGGCTTCTATCTCTTTTCACGCAGATTTCTGGAAGACCTTCCCAAGCGGTTGACGGGCCCCGGCCGCTTCCGATTCATTCTGCAGCCTGCAACGGCCATTTTTCTCGGCATAAGGGCTGGAATCGCCGATGCGCGGGCCCGGCGAGCGCCTTACATTTTGAGCATTCTCTTCGACAGTCAGGGCCGCCGAGCGTTGCTCAAAGGGGCTTTCGAGCAGCTCGCCGTGTTGATTGGCGTGTCGATTCTGCTGGATGCTATATCACAGTTCCTGATCTTGCATGAAGTGTTTCCCGGTCCCGCACTGATCGTCGGGCCGGTTCTCATAGCTTTGCCGTATTCGTTGGCTCGCGCCATGACCAATCGAATCGTGGGCCACGCAAGCTGAGGCATTGTCATTCGCGCAGAGCGTAGCGACGCAGAGGGCGAATGCGGAGCACGGCGAGAGTCGGGCTTCTCGCAGGGCCAATGCACGGTCAACGATTGGCCCACTCTAGGGTGGCGTGCGTTTTGTTCGTCCTCAGTGGATCTTGTAGACAGAGCGGTCTGGCGGCAGCCGGGCGCCTCTGCACTGATTTCAGACCATCAGTTTGCTTCAGCGAACAGGCGGCCCTTGCGAGCCGCCCGTTGTGAAGGTCATTCCTGTTAGTTGCTGGGGCCTTTGGTCGCTGCCTCCGCCTCGGCCATCTTCTTTCCCATCTCCGCTTTGAGGGCGTCGAGGTTGAAGCTCGCGCCCCGCTGCATTGGCGGGAACTCCAGGAAGGTTTGGATTTCCTTGCCCATTAACTGCTGGACCAACACGAAGCGCCAGAACTGGTACTTGAACCAATCGAAGTATTGCTCGGACCCTTCCTTGGTCAGATCGTTGGGCCAGGCCGTGCGCTCGAACGGATCGAGACGCAGGTTGACGATGATAGGCACGTCAGGATGGGCCTTGACACCCAGCCAGCCACCCGGCTGATCAATGAAGCGATACTTGTAATCGTCAATTCGCACCGCGCCGAGCGAGCTTTCTCCGAGGTAGAAGATTTCATGGCGCGCGGAAGGACCTTTACCGGTGATGGCAGCCATCTGGTTATAGCCATCCAAATGGTTCTTGTAGGTCCGGTCGCCGATGGTTTTGCCCTTCAGCAATTCCTCGGTGATGTTCGGATTGCCGGCCGCTGCAACAAACGTCGGCAGCCAGTCCAGGCCGGAGAAGATTCCATTCTGCACCGAGTCTGCCGGCACGTGACCGGGCCAGCGAAGGATCGCGGGCACGCGGAAGCCGCCTTCCATGACCGTGCCCTTGGACTGCGCGAATGGGGTCTGACCGCCATCGGGCCAGGTGAAGACTTCGGTGCCGTTGTCGGTGGTGAACACGACGATGGTGTTCTCGTCCTCGCCGATGTCCTTCAGCTTTTGCATCACCGAACCCACGATGTCATCGATCTGCACCATGCCCGCTTCTTCTTCCGACCAGCCATTCTCGGAGTTGCGCAGCGCTTCATACTTCGGCGAAAGGTGGGTGACAATGTGCATGCGGGTCGGGTTCAGCCACACGAAGAATGGCTTGTTGGCTTGCTTGGACTGGTCGATGAACTTGATCGTCCAGTCGAGAATTTCGTCGTCCACGGTTTCCATCCGCTTGGGATAAAGCGTGCCGGCATCCTCAATCTTCTGCTTGCCGACTACGCCCCAGCGGGGCATGTCCGTCGGGTCGTTCGTGGTGGTGGCCCAGCAATGGACCATGTTGCGCGGGCCGACCACATTTAACAGATTCTGCGGATAGTTGGGATGCGCCGGGTCTTCCATGGCATCCAGGTGATACAGATATCCGAAGAACTCGTCGAATCCATGAACGCAGGGGAGGAACTCATTCCTGTCGCCAAGGTGGTTCTTGCCAAACTGGCCGGTGTTGTAGCCCATCGACTTCAAGATCGTGGCTATGGTCACTGCTTCGGCGGGAATTCCGATTTTGGCGCCGGCCTGCCCCACCGTGGTCATGCCCGTGCGGACCGGAAGCTCGCCGGTAATGAAGTTCGCGCGACCCGCCGTGCAACTGGCCTCGGCGTAATAGTCGGTAAACAACATCCCTTCTTTTGCCATCTTGTCGAGGTTCGGCGTACGCCCGGCCATCATGCCCCGGTGGTACGCGCCGATGTTCCACATGCCAATGTCGTCACCCATAATGACGACGATGTTGGGTTGTTTAGCGGTGGCGGCTTGAGCGTGACTGGCTATGTTGCCGCTGGCGACAAAGCTCGTGACAGCCAACGCTCCGAATGCAAATCTTCGAACCCCTGCTCCAAAATCCATACTTCTCTCTCCCTGCGAAATTTCTGGTGCGCAACAATTGAGGATGGCGATGAAATCGTTCCGTAGATCAACGCACGAACAGAATCCGCCTTCGACGGCCGAAGGTGGACGAAGGCCCGAACGCTCTGCCGATGCAACAACGCAACGCCCGCACGGCAGTCGATGAATCGGCTAGGCGCTCCTTTCCGGACGCTGCTCAGTTGAAGTTGGTAAAAGCGGGTACTCCAGTTCACCACAATCGCGGCTTGGCGGGAACTGGTATTTTTGATAGATATTTTCCAGAAGTAGCTATGACCGGAGGTTCGTTCGCCACTCCTTTAAATAGCTTCACGGTGGCGAACGGCTGAGCTGAAACCGGCCGGAAGCAGTTGAGGGTAAACTTCGTCGGTTTTTCAGGCTGCACGTCGACGAGGACATAGCTGTATTCCTCGACTCGGACTTGCGCCTCTCCAGTACTGATCGAGTGGATAGCCGACCTATTGCACGCAACGAAAGCCTAGATGGTTTGTGCCCGTGCTGACCTCCCCTTTGCCGCGCGTGCCAACAATGTAGCGTGAGCAGTACTGGTCGGTGCAGAGGAACGACCCGCCGCGATGGACCTTCTTGGGCTCGTTCGGCTCGGCGGGATCGAAAGACGACTCCGGCCCTTTGGGGTTACGCGCTACGCCGCCCTGAGCCGCCAGTTGCTGGTAGTAGTCAGGACGGTACCAGTCGCTGGTCCACTGCCACACATTGCCGGCCATGTCGTACAAACCGTATCCGTTCGGTGGATATTGAGCCACGGCGGCGATGCCGATGTGACCGTCCGCTCCTGTATCGGAATTGGGAAAGTGCCCTTGAAAGGTGTTGGCCATCCACTTGCCGCCGGGCCTGAATTCGGTACCCCACACAAACGGCTTTCCGGACAGGCCGCCGCGCGCGGCGAACTCCCATTCCGCCTCGGTGGGTAGCCGCTTGCCGGCCCATTTTGCATACGCCTGAGCGTCTTCATAAGCGATCTGAACGACGGGATAGTTCTCTTTTCCCTTGATGCTGCTGTTGGGACCGGTGGGATGTCTCCGGTTAGCTCCATGCACATAGCTCCACCACTGATAATGGTCGTCGAGCTTTACCGGATGATTGGGAGGCGAGAAGACCACCGAGCCTGCAACCAGATTTTCGGGGGGAGCACCGGGAAAGTCTTCTGCGCGTGGCTTGTGTTCCGCCACGGTGACGTATCCGGTAGCCTTCACGAAGCGCGCGAATTCGGCGTTGGTGACATCGGTCTTGTCCATGAAGAAACCATCGACGTAGACCCGATGGACCGGGCGAGCGTCGGTCGTGGCCTTCATACCGACCTCGTCCATGTCGGGAGGATCGTTCGCTCCCATGGAAAATTCGCCGCCGGGAATCCACACCATGCCGGCAGGGGCTGGTTTGGGAGCGGGTTTGCGACTGGGGATCGTCGGCCGGAACAGGGAAGCGGGCGAAGCAGACGACGCGGCGGACACCGTTGCTGTGCCGCCCTCCCGCTGAGAATAAAGCACGGATGCGCAGATCGCAATGATCGCCACTAAGACGATCACACTGAATCGCCAACTTCCCCGGATGGATCGACTGGCAGGTGCGCCCTTCGGCCGCACGGCACTGCGTTTCTTTGTGGAATTCCGTTTCACAGACTTCTCCGGGACTGAGTTGCTATCTGGCGTGCCTACCCAAGAATACTGCACGCGACGGAAATGTTCTGGTAATTTCCTCCAGAACGTGCGTAGGTACCGTCGCTGTAGCTGAGCTTCAGCGACGGGCAGTGGTTCAGCCGGATTGCCCCATAGCCGCGATGTCCCGGCCAACCAGCGCTGCCCTAACCTTAACACTGGAATTACTTCTTTAGCTGCTCCTGTTCCAGTTGTTCAATTCCTGTTCCACGTGCAGAGTGGGATACACCTCCCTCTCTCTCAGAACAGCAGACGCATCGCGGCCCGGATGAGGGTATTGAATGGAATGGCGGCGATGACTACCGGGAGTGCCGGAATCAACGCCACGATGACGATCGCATAGAGGTTGACCACACCAACCGGGATGATGCGAATGTCATCGATGTTATGCACCACCGAGTAAAGATCAGCCGTGGTGGAGAAATCCGGGACTAACAATACTTCTTCATTCAGGCTGTCCGCTTGATGCAGCCACTTCTTTTCAAACTGCTCACCCACGGCGCGGGCGAACGCTCCGTAGGACAACATGCCCTGGCGTCTCATCTGTAACAGAGTTCGTGTGAAGAAAAGGTAAGGTCCGACACAGAATAGAAGCACGCCGACGATGAGGGCCAAGGCCAGGAAGCGGAATGCGAACAGTTGCTTTCCGTGGTGCAAGACCTGGTTAGCGACAGCGCCGGCCAGTCCGACACCCAGGCAAAAACTGAAGGGAATCTGTCCCAGAAGCGAGGCCTCAAGAAACCCCAGGCCACCCAGGTGATCGGGATGAGCAGCGATCAGGGCAAAATTCAGTTGGGTTGTAGAATGCAAGAATCGCGCCCAGAGAAACTGTCTCCAAATCCATAGGAATGTGAAGTAAGTCCGAATAGGATAGCTGACAAAGAACGCCCACATTCCTCCCGGCGAGAAAGATTTGAACCCACCGCTTCCCGTCCACCATGAGACGAATTCAGAACCGCTCGGGCTCAGGTACTGGCTAAGGAATGCCGCCGCTGCATAAGTAAGTATGGCGATCGAAACTCGCGCCAGCTTGGAATTCCGAAGTCTGTCGCAGGAGTTCCAGTTCGCCTGAAATTCCGGGCGCTGGTCGCGAGGTACCAGGTCTTTCTCGAAATAATGTGCCACGAGGGCAAGCCTTTCACGAAGCTGGGGCTCGGCCAGGATGAGCACAGGAAGGATGATGAGAAACCGGGATTGCGATGCATAGTCTGTCAAGAATGAGAGAAAGGCAGCACGTCCGCGGAGCACAGTTAGTACGGCCAGCGGTAACCAAGCCACCCCGACCGCAGTGAACGTGCGCATCAGCGTGCGAGAACTGGCAGTTCGAAAAAGATCCAGCAACCTCCACCCGCGACTGAGCGGAGGTTCACCGGATGGCATGGGATGATTCCGTTTCATTTCTTGGACCGCCAGTTTTGGTTCCTCGTACCCTGGGGCGCTACTTCAAAGAGCGTGGCACGATGCGCCACCGGCCCTGCCGGGTGGAACCTTTGACGCGCTATTGCAGCGATTGCCCCTGCTCCACCACAAGCTTGTAGGCGACGTAGTACTTGTAGATGTTGCTGACGTACTGGACCGTCACCGGGCCCCCGTTTTGGGCCACGAGCAATTCGACGTTGCCGAACCACTTGTTAGGATCCAGTCCCTGGGACGGCGCTTCCTTGCGGAGCTCTGCTATGCGATTGGGGCCGGCGTTGTATGCCGCAAAAGTGCGAAGTTCAGAGGCAGTCCCGCCTCAGGCGCCTGGGCCGCAGGCTTGGGTTTTGCAGGCTGGCTCTGTTGCGCGAATGCGAGCATGGCTGAACACAGAACGAAGGCAAGCGATAGGGGAGAGAACAGCTTCATTCCTTGATATTATGCGTGGCTCGCCGGGCTAGACATTCGTTTGTTCATACTCTGTTTGATTGTTGCTTACAGCTCGCGCGGCGCGCCGATCAACGGTATCTTAACCGGCTTCACCATTCCATAGAAAACGACTAAGCCTTGCCCGGTCTCGGGGGTTGACACAGCTTCGTCAACTCTGCCGAGGGCTGCGGGGTAGTACGGCCAGTTGTTGGTGAAGACATCGCCCGCGGAGCCGACGCCGACATCGACTTGCCGGGTGCCCACACATTCGCGGCTCTCGAATGTGTGGGACGCGAAACGGGAACGGCTGGCGGACGTAGAACTAGGGTTTAGCTTCGCGGGAGTTTTCTCCCGTTCGCGGTAGCTCACAGCGGGCGTTGCGGCTGTGCCGGTCCGACCGACCGCGTGGCGGGGCGTCAGGTGGAAACTCCCAGCTTAGGCAGCAACCATTGCGTCAGCACCAGGTAAACTGCCACAAACAAAAATATCCACACCCAGTCGGGCATTCAGGCCTCCAATAGAACATTCTTCCACGAAATCTTTTTATCGTGCGGGTGCCCCACACATTTGCGATTTCCGAATGTGTGGGAAACGGCGCCGCACTAGCGTACTACTTGCGCCCGCACCGCTTCGTCGCCCGACTTACAACCTATCTTACTTAGCATCCACATGCCCGGGCACCAGTTGGTGAAAGCCGATTGCAACAGGTTCAAGCCAACGAAGGCAGTGAACAGATACCAGTACGGACTTACCCAGTATCCCGGCGCCAGCGAAAGCAGAACAAACACTCCCGCCATCAGCCGCAAACCACGTTCGATTGTCATATGTAAGCCTCCTGGGAACGTACCGCAGAGGAGTCACCTCCGGTTGCGTGCCTTTTGTGTTTCTCCACCATATAGTAGAGCATCGGTACCGCCATGCGGGAAAGCAGCGTGGAAGCAACCTCGCCCGCCATCAGCGAAATGGCCAGGCCCTGAAAAATCGGATCGAAAAGAATGACGCTCGCGCCCACCACTACCGCCGCTGCCGTCAGCAGCATGGGCCGGAAGCGCACCGCGCCGGCATCGACCACCGCTCGTTCCAGCGGCATGCCCTGCGTGCGGCGCAGCTCGATGAAGTCGACCAGGATGATCGAATTGCGCACGATGATTCCTGCCCCTGCAATGAAGCCGATCATCGAAGTTGCAGTGAAGAAAGCGCCCATCAGAGCGTGCGCCGGCAGAATACCGACCAGCGTTAGCGGAATTGGCGCCATGATCACCAGCGGAGTAACGAACGAGCGGAACCAGCCCACCACCAGCACGTAGATGATCACCAGTACGGCGGCAAACGCCAGCCCGAGATCGCGAAACACCTCGATGGTGATGTGCCACTCGCCGTCCCACTTCATCGAGAGACGGCTGGTGTCCGTCGGCAGGACGACGTTGTACCGCTTGATCTCATAACCGCCAGGCCCGCGCAATTCGTCGATTACCTTGTTCATCTTCTGAATCGCGTACACCGGACTCTCTTCTTCGCCCGCGACATCACCAAGCACATAGACGACCGGAAGCAGGTTCTTGCGATACAGCGTGGTGTCGATGGTCTTTTTCTCGAGGTCGGTCAGTTCACCGATCGAGACCTGCCCTCCGCCCGCACTCGGCAGGCGCAACTCTTGCAGCGAGGCGATGCTGGAGCGGTCGGCGCGGCTCAGTTGCACGCGGATGGGTACGTCCTCGCGCGAATCGGGTGCGTGCAGCAGGCCGGCAGTGGCCCCGTCCAGGCCGATTTGGATGGTCTTACTGATGTCGGCGGCGGCAATGCCGTTAAGCGCCGCTTTATCGAGATCGACTTTCAGGTCGTACTTGGTCTGCGGATCCTCCACATACCAGTCCACGTCGACAACGCCGGGCGTGGTCTGGAAGATGTGCTTGATTTTTTGGGCGAGCGCGATCTGCTCCTGGTAGTTGGGCCCATACACTTCCGCAACCAATGTCTCCAGCACCGGGGGGCCGGGCGGAACTTCGGCGACCTTGATGCGCGCACCGTAGCGGTTACCGATAGCGTCCAGTCCGGGACGCAGACGTTTGGCGATCTCATGACTTTGCGCGCTGCGCTGGTGTCGGCCCAACAGATTGACCTGAATGTCGGCCTGGTTGGCGCCGTGCCGAAGGAAGTAGTGCCGTACCAGTCCGTTGAAGTTGTACGGACCCGATGTGCCGGCGTAGACCTGATAGTTCTCGACCTCCGGCTGCTGTCCGAGGTATCGCCCCAGCTCCTGCGCCACGCGGGTGGTCTGCTCCAGCGTAGTGCCGTTAGGCATGTCGATGATGACCTGGAACTCGCTCTTGTTGTCGAAGGGCAGCATCTTCACCTTCACCAGCTTGAAAGCCACCAGCGAGCAGGCGAGCAGCAGCAAAACAACGACGCTGCCGAGAAAGAGCCAGCGTCTGCCAGCGCTCTCAATGAGCGGGTTCATGATTCGACGGTACAGCCGGGTCGTCCAGCCCTCCGTTTCGTGCTTAGGCTCGTCAGTGCGGGCATAGTGGCGTAGCAGGCGTAGCGCAGCCCAGGGCGAGACCACAAACGCCACGATCAAAGAGAACAGCATCGCTGCGGACGCACCGACTGGGATGGGCCGCATGTAAGGGCCCATCAAGCCGCGAACGAATGCCATCGGCAGGATGGCCGCGATGACGGCGAACGTCGCCAGTATCGTCGGATTGCCGACTTCGTCGACAGCTTCGACGGCAACTTCGGAGAGCGAGCGTCCCCGGCTGGATGGCAGGCGGAAATGCCGGACCACGTTTTCGACCACGACAATGGCATCGTCTACCAGAATGCCAATGGAGAAGATCAGCGCGAACAGCGTCACACGATTCAGCGTATAGCCCAGGAAGTAGAAGATGAACAGCGTAAGTGCCAGCGTGACCGGAATGGCAATCAGCACGACGCCGGACTCGCGCCAGCCCAGCGCCAGCGCGATCAGCAGGGTGACCGACAGCGTCGCCAGCAACAGGTGCTCGAGCAGTTCGTTGGACTTGTCCTTGGCGGTCTCGCCATAGTTGCGGGTTACGGCGACGTTCAGATCTTGCGGCAGCAGATACCCGCGAAGCTGCGCGATTTTGTCGAGCGCCTTCTCGCTGATGATGGTTGCGTTGGTGCCTTTGCGTTTTGCCAGCGTGATGGTCACTGCCGGAAAGTCGCCGCGCGGGGCGGATTTCGCGCCCCCGGCACCATTGGCATAAAGAACGTAGTCGCGCGGCTCCTCCGGGCCATCGACGATTTCAGCGGCCACATCGCGCAGATACACCGGCCTGCCGTCGTGCACGCCGATCACAACCTGCTTCAGATCGTCGGCCTTGCCGAGGAACCGTCCGGCCTCGACCTGGAACTCCTGATTGTCCTGCGCGAAGCTGCCAGCCAGACTGCGGGCGTTGGACTGCTGAAGTTGCGCCGCGACAGCGCCGGCCGTCATGCCGTATGCGGCCAGCTTCTGCGTGTCGAGCACCACACGCACCTGGCGTGGCAGTCCGCCGATGATCTTCGTCTCCGAGACGTCGTCGATCTGCTTGAGCTGGTGCTCCAGTTCACCGGCAATCTGCCGCAGCCGATAGCTGTCGTAATGTTGGCCCCAGAGGGTGAGCGCAAGGATGGGAACGTCGTCGATGGAGCGCACCTTGATAAGCGGCTGCGAGACGCCTTGCGGAATGCGATCGAAGTTGGAGTAGAGCTTGTTGTAGGTCTTGACGATCGCGTCCTCTTCTTTGGTGCCGACGTAGAAGCGGACGACCAGTATGCTCATGCCGGGCTGCGAGATCGAGTAGACATACTCCACGCCGGGCACTTCGCGCAGCAGCCGCTCCATCGGGATGCTCGCGCGTTCCTGCACCTCCGCGGGCGACGCGCCCGGCATGCTGACGAAAACATCGAGCATCGGGACGATGATCTGCGGCTCTTCTTCACGCGGCGTCATCAGCACGGCGAACGCCCCCGCCAGCAGCGCTCCGGCGATGAATAGCGGCGTCAGCTTGGAGTTGATGAAGGTGCGCGCCACCAGCCCGGCTACGCGCAGGTGTGACGGCTGTGGTTGCTGCGGCTCAGCCATGCATTACCTTGCAGGCCTGGCTTGCAAAGGGCAGGGCTTCACAGGCTGCTGAAAAACCTGGAACAGCAGGTCCCTCGGCGGCTATAGCCGGCTTCGGATGAAAAAGATGAAGGGCTTTCCGGCCCGACTGAAGTCGGGCCCTGACACAAGACATCCCAAAGCCGAGTTTTTCCGCAGCCTGTCCAGCCGTGTTGTTGACTCTGAAGCTTTGAAGGGGCACGGCTTTAGCCGTGCCGTAAAGGCCGCCATAGACCAGGGGCTTCAGCCCCTGAGGTGATTCGCTTTCACCTACGCTCAGCATCATTGCGCTCCCACACGTTTGCCGGCCAGCTCACGATCGTCGGGCTGCGCCACAATGCGCTCGCCGTTATCCAGTCCTGAGAGCACTTCAACATCACTGCCGCTAGGCTTGCCAAGAGTGACGTAACGCAAGCTGGCGATCTCGTCTTTGCCGACGACATAGAGGGCGTCGAGTTGTCCGCGATGGAGGAGCGCCGCTTGCGGAACCAGAATGGCTTCGCGCTCGCCGCGAGGGAAACGCGCGCGGCCAAACAATCCCGAGCGAATCTGCGAATCGGACGGAAGGTCGATCTTCACCGTGAAGCTGCGGCTGGCGGGATCGGCGGTGGGCACGATTTGCACCACCTTGCCAGTAATGGCCTGACCACCCAGCGAGTCAAGCACAACGAGAACGCTCGCGCCCAGTCGTACCATGCCGATCTGGCTTTCGTCGACGTTGGCTTCCAGGCGGAAGCGGCTGGGGTCTTCGACGACCAGCAGCGGAACTCCCGGCGCAGCCATGGCGCCCGGATCGGCCAGCTTGGCGACGACCAGGCCATCGAAGGGAGCGCGGATCTTGGTAAAGCCAACTGCGGTGTTGGCCTCGGCCACCCCAGCTTCCGCCTGGACGCTGTTGGCGTGGGCGGCATCGCGGCGCGCTTTTGCCGCTGCGAGCCTCGCTTTCACTTCGTCGTATTCGTGCGGGCTCACCGACTTCTTGTCATACAGCATCTGGTAGCGCTGCATGGTCGACTCGGCCAGCGCATAGTCGGCATCAGCCGCCGCGATGGACTCCCGCGAAGCCTGCAATCCCGCTGTGGCGCTTTGATAAGCAGCGCGTGGCTGCGCTTCGTCAATCGTGATCAGCACCTGCCCGCGACGAACGGCGTCGCCCTCATGTACGTTGACGCGGGTGATGGTTCCCATCACCTGGCTGGCGAGCTGCGCCGACTGCACCGCACGCACCGTACCCGTGGCCTCGATGTAGTCAGGAACGGTGGTGCGCTGCGCCGTCAGTAACGCGACGCCGGAGACGGTCTGGGGCGGGGCAGCAGCGTTCGGCTTTTCGCTGGAACATGCCGCAAGCAGAAGAAGCGACGCGACGATGACGCTCGCCGCCAAGGCACTCGCTAACAAACGCTTTGTATCAGGGCACGGCTTCAGCCGTGCCGAAAGCGTGCCAGTGTAATTGGGCTTCAGCCCCTGTTCCGCAGCGGCTAAAGCCGTTCTCTTGTCTGCTCCTGATGGCCCGACTGAAAGTCGTGCCCTGTTACAACCCTGCTCCGCAATCGTCATCCTGTCCCTGTTCATTGCGTCACCGCCGGAGAGCTTGGGCTGAGAGTCCCGGTTGCCAGTTCCACGCCGGCATAGCTAGTGTGCACGCGGTACACGGCGTCCCAGTAATCCACCTTGGCCCGCTGATTGGCCTCTTGTACTCGCAGCAGGTCGCTGATCGTCGTCAGCCCGCTGTCGTAGCGGTTCTGGTTGATGCGCAGGCTCTCTTCTGCCTGTGCGACCGCGGTACGCGTCACGTCGACCTGTTGCCGTGCCGCGTCATAGTCGTAATAGGCCTTGCGGACCTGGAGCCGAATCTGATCGCGAAAGCTGTCGCGCATGGCGGTGGCCTTCTCCTGCATCGCTTTCTGCATGGCGAGATTGGCCCGTTTGCTGTCGCCATCGAAGAGGTCGAACTGGAACTCCGCCCCGGCGATCCAGTTGTTGCCGCCGTTCCATCCCGGCGTGGGACTGTCCGTCTCCCACGAGCCGTAGACGTTCAGCCGGGGCGCGAACGCCCCCTTGGCCATGGAGATGCTTTTGGCCTGCGCGCTGCGCTCCGACTCCATTCGCTGCAGGTCAGGGCGCTTGTCCAGGGCCAGCGCTTCCAACTCGGTGACCGGCGGTGGCGAGAAGGTGCGGTCGGTGAGAGCCTCCTGCGGCTCGAACAGGCTGTCGGAGGAGACGCCGAGCGCCAACGCCAATTGGGTTCGCGCCAGCGAGAGCGCGTTCTGCGCGGCGATGAGCTCCTGCTTGCGCGCTGCGGTTGCCACCTCTGCGCTCAGCAGGTCCGACTCCACGACCATGCCGCTTTCCACCCGCGCACGGCTGCTGGCCTCGATTGCATTCGCAGTTTCCAGACCGGCCTTTGCGACCTGTACCTGCCGCTGCGCCAGCAATGTGCCGTAATAGGCTTGCACCGCCTGATAGACCAATTCCTGGTCGCTGCGGTCGAGCTGCCGCTCCGCGGCCTGCTTCATGTATCTGGCGCGACTGACGCCGTACCAGCTTTGCAGGCCGTCAAACAGGCTCCACTGGCCGGAGAAGCGGCTGGAGAAGTTGCTGATGGGCGTCGGCGTATTGAGCTGGTTCAGCGCGAAATCGGCCAGCGTGAAGTTCTGCTGACGCAGGCGAGAGCCAAACACAAATATGGGATCGTTGCCCCGCACGGCGCTTTCCGTAAAGGTGATTTTGGGCATGAGCGGAGCGCGGGCTTCGCGCACCGCGGCGGTCCCAATTCGCAGATCAGCCAAAGCGGCTTTGTGCAGCGGATTTTTTTCCAGCGCCATGTTCACAGCTTGCGGCAACGTCAGCGGAGTGGTGTCTTGCGCCGAGGCCGACGAGTACGCAAATGCAACCGTCATTGCCAGCAGAGCGAGTTTCGGCAGAGCGCGCGCCATTCCTCGCCGCGCTGAGCCGCCTACCGCACATGACGGCCGTCTATGAGACCACGCCATCCCTACGCCTCAACCAACTCGGCGTCCATCACTGGCACAATCTCAAAGCTGGAGTGCAGTTTGGCGCTCTTCTGCACCATCGCGCCCACCGAGCAGTACTTCTCTTCCGAGAGGCGAATCGCGTCCTCGACCGCCTGCGGCGAGACATCGACGCCGGTGATCCTGTGATGAATGCGAACTGAAGTGAAGACCTGCGGCGGCGTGGAAGCCTGGTCGGCTTCGACCGTCACCTCATATCCGGCGACTTGCTGGCGCTTCTTGCGCAGGATGTTGATGACGTCAAAGGCTGTGCACCCGGCCAGCGCAATGGCGACAAGCTCGATAGGCTTGGCGCCGGTGTTGCCGGCAGCATCGTCGATCAGCAGATGGTGTCCGGTGCCGCTGGTGGCGACGAATTGGCGATGAGTGCTTTGTGGCTGAGTAAGACTTACGGTTGCAGAAATCATTGCTTTCCTCCTGGGCCGGGGCCCGACCCGACTGCCCATTACATCGGGCCAACATGGAGAAACGCAGTGACGCACGGCACTGTTACAGAAAAAATTCCGGGCCGCTAGCCAGCTTGGAAGGCGCGGGGAAGAGGTTTTGAAAGGGCACGGCTTCAGCCGTGCCGTTCAGGCCGCCAAAAATGCGGGCTTCAGCCCCTGAGGGATTTCAGCTTATCTCCGCCGCGAGAGAAGCCGCAGGTCCCACGGATATTCCCGGTGGGATACAATTTTCAGCCGCCGGGCCTGATCGTGGGCGGGGTTTAGAAGCATGTTGAACGTCTCCGGCACGATCGCCGATGGTACGCGCAGCAGAGCGGAACGATTCGCGAGGAGCCACTGGTCACCGAAGGTTCGGGTCAGGGTCTCGTCGTCGGCCCAGTGTTCAGCAAGCTCGGCGGCTCGGGCCGTCTCTAGCGTCAGGTCGTCCGGCGCTTCGACCTTCAACAGCCGGTAAGATTTGGGCATCCGCACCGGACTCAGCTCCAGATGAACCACCACCTCCAGCAGCGCACCGGCAGCGCTCTCCGCCAGATACACAATGGGCTGGCCTTGCGTGTGCCAGCGGGCTGAAGCTTGCAATCCTCCGCGGCCGTCGAGCGTAGCGTGGTTGCTGATTCGCCACAACAACATCAGGCGAACATGCCCTGATCAATCTGGATCAGCATCTGTTCCACCAGCCTTCCGCCCGCTTCGGTCGAGAGCATTTGAAGCGGTGTGCGTCCCCCGAATCTCCGCTTGGGAGCGCGCAGCCAATCGAGCGCGGAACTCTCGTCACCCATGACGGCCTGCGCGCGTGCCAATATCTTTGCCGTGCGAATTGCGCGCTCGGATTCTTCCCGCGACAAGGCCTCGCGCCGGCTCTTGCGGTGCTTCCAGGTGCGCAATGGAATGATGATGTCGAAGACTTCGTTGCGCGTGAGGCCGCGATCGATCAGGTGGCTGATGACCCTGGTGGGAAGTCCGTTCTCCACCAGGCGAACCACCTCCTGGTCGGAGCCGGCCTCGGTACCCAGCCAGTGCTCGAAGTATGCATTTAATGTCTTCGCCGTTGCCGCCGCCATGGATTTCTGCCCTAGGTACATAATGCCACAAAACTATCGGCAATGTGTACTCCATCGACAGGTACGACTTGATAGGCCCGGTTGTTCGCGTATCGTAGTTAAGTGCATTCCTGAATTCAGCAACTGCGGAACGACCGCAGTGGAGGTCAGTGGTGCAGAAATCCCTGTTTTCGGATCAGGTTGAGAGGTGCGTGTTGCGATTGTTCCTGGTGCTTTTCGGTCTCACCAGTTTCTCTCCAATCTGGGCGCAAACCCTGTCGAACGCCCCTAGTACCCAAAAGGCCAAGACCCAAAGTGCCAAGACGTCCGGGGAGGGCTGGCCGCGCACCTTCACCAGCGGCGCCGACAAGTTCCTCATCTATCAGCCGCAGGTCGACACGTGGGATGGCGACCGCATTGATCTGTACGCGGCGGTCGAGGTGAAGACCGGTGAGAGCGGCCCGTCGAATTATGGTGTCGTCTGGTTTAGTGCGCGCACTGAGGTCGACAAGGTCAACCGCCTCGTGACGCTCGACCAGGTCCAGCTGACCAAGATTAAGTTCCCGGCGGCCCATGAAAAGGAATCCGAACTCAGCGCACTGCTTAGCCAGAAATTTCCGAGTGCGACCAAGACCATTTCTCTCGACCGGCTGGAAGCAATGCTGGAGGCCAAGGGTGAAGCCGTCAAAACCGTTGAAGTCAGGAATGATCCTCCGAAAGTAATCATCTCCTCCAAGCCTTCACTGCTGGTGCTGATTGACGGCATGCCTCAACTGCGAGAGGTGCAAGGCACGAAGTTGCAGCGCGTCATCAACACCCGCGCCGTGCTGTTGTTCGAGAACGACAAGAAGCTCTACTACCTGCGCGTGCAGGATTGGTGGCTTCAGGCGAAGGAACTGGAGGGCCCCTGGAGCTATGCCAACAAGCTTCCCGACGACATGAAGAAGGCGGAGGAGTGGGTGGTGACGCACACTCCCGCGCAGACGCTGGAGAGCGAGCAGAACCCCAAGCAGCCTTCGCTGAAAGAGGCCGGCAAAAAGGCGGAAATCCCGGCTGTCTACGTTGTCTTTGGGCCGGCAGAACTGATCGAAACCAAAGGCGAGCCGCAATACAATCCCATTCCCGGGACCGGCCTGGAGTATGTGGTCAACACCAACGGGAATATTTTCAAGCTGGATGGTCAGTACTACATCCTGATCTCGGGCCGCTGGTTCAAAGGCCCTTCCATCGATGGGCCCTGGACCTTCGTTGACGGCAAAGATCTGCCGCCTGACTTTGCGAAGATTCCAACTGACAATCCGAAGGGAACCGTGCTGGCGTCAGTTCCCGACACGCCGGAATCGAAGGAGGCTCTGATCGCCAATTCGATTCCGCAGACGGCGACCATCACGCGTTCCGAAGCGAAACTGACGGTGCAGTACGACGGGGAAGCAACCTTTGTGCCTATTCAAGGCACGTCGATGAGCTATGCGAAGAACACATCGGCGCCGGTGATCAAGGTCTCGGACAACAACTACTACTGTGTCGAGGCCGGCGTGTGGTTCAAGGGGCCGACGCCTCAGGGGCCGTGGCGCGTCGTGGATTCCGTGCCGCCCGAGATCTATACCATCCCGCCCAGCTCGCCGCTCTACTACGTCACTTACGTGAAGGTCTACGGCGCGACGCCGGAGGTCGTTTACGTGGGGTATACGCCTGGGTATTACGGGACGGTGGTTTCCTCCAGCACCACGACCGTGGTTTACGGCACGGGATGGTATTACCCGCCGTACATTAGTCCTACAGTGTGGTATGGATGGCCGTACACCTACGGTGTGGGAGCCGGGTTCACCTACACCACGGCCACCGGATGGAGTTTCGGCTTCGGTTACGGTTATGCCTATTATCCCTGGTATTACCCGTGGTGGGGCCCGATGGGCTACTACGGATATGGTTGGTATCCCTACTACGGCTGGGGAGCGTGGGGCGGCGCGGCAGTTGCCAACGTCTACGGGGTTTGGGGCAACACGGCGTATTCCCGTACCGGAGCGGCATGGGCGAATCCCTACACCGGCAACTATGGGGCAGCGACACGCGGTGTGTATCAGAATACGCAAACGGGTCGCACCACCGTCGCCGGTCGCGGCACTAATACCAACATCTATACCGGCAACACGGCCGGCTATCGCGGCGGCGCGACCTATAACCCCAACACCGGCATCGTCGCCGGCGGCGGAGCCGGTTACGCAGGCAACATCTACAGCGGCCAAGGCACGGCCAACCGTGGAGGTTTTGCCTACAACACCAATACCGGTGCGGGCGCCGCGGCCGGCAAAGACAACGTCTACGCCGGCAAAGACGGCACGGTCTATCGCTACAACCGGCAAAGCGGAGACTGGTCATCCAACAGCGGCAGCGGCTGGCAGTCTGCATCGAAGCCCGATGCCAATCTTCAGCGTCAGGAGCAGATGCGGACGCAGGGAGCGCAACGCACGCAGAACTTCAACTCGGCGCGCAGTTACGGCGGCGCACGATCAGGTGGCGCAAGAATGGGTGGCGGCGGTAGGCGGCGCTAGGCAGTAAATGGGGGCGCAGCTTGCAGGCTGGCGAAAGGCTCGACCGGGGGTTTTGAAGGGGCGCAGGTTTAGCTGTGCCGTCACAAGTCGCTCGATGTTGCGATACACCGCGTCAGGGCGCGACCCTTCGGCTGCGCTCCGGGCAGGCTCTTCGGTCGTGCCGATGCGGCTCAAAAAGGGACAGGGTTTCAGCCCCTGCGCGCGCAGCGGCTGTAATAAAGCCTGTGTGGTGGAATGCGCTCTGTGCGGCACGTCTGAAGAGGCTGCCGGCAATTGGGGCGCTCGCGGACTCAAGTCCGCTCGCGATGCCAAAAAATAAAGACCTTTTCGGTACGGCCAAGGTCGTGCCCTGACGCGGAGCGTTCCTTCAGGAGAGTTTTAGCAGGCTCTGAATGCGCCTCGGAGCCTTCCGTCCTCACGACGGGTGTGGCACGCCTTCGATGACGCGCACCGTGTCTCGCGCGATCAGCAATTCTTCATCGGTAGGAATCGCATAGGCGAGGAGCTTGGAATCGTCGGTGCTGATGAGTCCTGCGCTGCCGATGGACTGCTGGTTCTTGGCATCGTCAATCTTCAGCCCTGCCCATTCCATGCCGGCACAGATCTGCCCGCGAATGTCCGGCGAATTCTCTCCAATGCCGCCGGTGAAGACCACGGCATCGGCGCCGCCCATGCAGGCGAGAAAGGCCCCGATGTACTTCCGCGCGCGATAGCAAAAGATCTCAATCGCCAGCCGGACACGCCGGTCCTCGTGCTCGCTGAGCTCCGATTGCAGGACGCGCATATCGTTCGTCAGGCCGGAGACGCCCAGCAGCCCGGACTGCGTATTGAGCAGGGTCTCGACCTCGGACACCGACATGCCTTCCTTAGAGGCAACCAGATTGACGATAGCGGCGTCGAGATCGCCAGAGCGCGTGCCCATCACTAATCCCTCCAGCGGCGTCATGCCCATGGAGGTATCGATGGAGTTGCCGCCCTTGATCGCGTCAGCCGAGCAGCCATTGCCCAGGTGCAAAGTGATGATGTTGGTCTGCTCGCGCGTGAGGCCGCGCAAGGCGCGGTACTGGAATGCGACGTAGCGATGCGACGTGCCGTGAAATCCATAGCGGCGAATCCTGTGCCGCCGGTAAAGGTGGTAGGGAATGGCGTACAGGTAACCCTGCTCCGGAATGGTCTGGTGAAAAGCGGTATCAAACACAGCCACCTGCGGAACGTGCTTGCCGAACAGGTCGCGCGACGCCATGATTCCCTTGATGTTGTTGGGATTGTGCAGTGGCGCCAGGTCAATGCAATCCTCGATTTCCTGCAACACCTTGTCATCGATCAGCGCGGACTCCTTAAACAGCTCGCCGCCATGCACGATGCGGTGGCCGACGGCATGAATGTCGCCGGAACTCCGGATGGCGTCCACGCCCGAATTGTCCGATGCGATGTAGCGCGCCAGGTAATCCACGGCCGCCGCGATGTCGCGCAAGGGAGCGGTGAACTTCCGCTTTGCTTCCTGGCTTGCCTGAAACGTGACGATTGCCTCGCCGCCGAGGCGTTCCACCTCACCACGACATAGGCGCTCGTCTTGGTGCGCCTTGATGCGCTCAAGGTCGGTTGCAATGACTTGAAACTTCAGGCTGGAGCTGCCGGAGTTGAGAACCAGAACGTTCATCCGTGACCTTTCCAATCGCTAAGAGCGGGGGGCCAAATCAGGTATCTTCGTCGTCAAGGAAGCATCCGGTCTCTCCGTGGCTGGGGCCGCGGCGGACGCGCATGGATCCGTTTGCGAAGCTGCATCGATTCTCACCGACCACCAGCGAAAAGGGAAGCGGCACAAACGCCCCTCGTTAGAATTTGGTCGCTGCGGGAACGCAGAGCCAGCTCCTAGTAGTTTTCCTAGTTGGCGTGAAGGCCCCTTTTGTATTACAAAAATAGGGTGAATGTAGCGAATTAACGCTCAAGGTGTTAGCCTCAGAATTGTCAAAAGGTGCGGCCGCTTCTGCCGCCTGTGCAGCACAACGTCGACAAAGAGTTCGTTGTCGGCGACCCCCGAACTTAATTGAAAATTCATTATTAGGAGAAGAAAGCGTGAAGAACCAGAATCTACTGAAGGTTGGAACGTTCGTTGCCTTGGCGCTGATTGTGTTCACCCTGAGCACGATGGCGGTAGCGCAGAATGTGAAAGTCGAGGGCCTGATCAAAGCTCGCAATGGCGACCAGATCATCCTGCAAACAACAGGAAACCCCAACCTGGTTGTTGTCCTGACCGAAAGCACTAACGTAGCTCAGGCGCAGGGCGCGTTTAAGGCCCGCAGGAAGGAAATGTCGATGGCTGCCCTGATTCCGGGACTCGCCATCAAGGCGGAAGGAACATACAACGATCAACAGCAGCTCGTGGCCACAAAGATAGTGTTCACAGGCAAGAGTCTGGAACAGGCCGAGTCGGTCCAGGCCGGCATGCACGAAACCAAGGTTCAGGCGCAGCAGAACCAGGCGGAACTGGAGAAGCAGAATGCGGCCCTGCAGGCCCAGAACGAAGCTCTGAAATCGCAACAGGAACAATTATCCGCTCAGCAACTGGAGATCCAAAAGAACAAGGCCGAGATCGCTGCGGCGGTGGCCCGCTTCGGTGAACTCGACGACTACTATATTCGCGACGAAGTCACGGTGTACTTTGCCAATGGCCAAGTCAAAGTCGATCCAAAATATAACCCTCAGTTGCTCGCCCTGGCCGACAAGGCCAAGAGCATTAACGGATACATGATCGAAGTGAAAGGCTATGCATCCGCGGTCGGCAGTCAGGCTTTGAATCAGAAACTGAGTCAGGAGCGCGCCGCCAACGTTACCAACATCCTGCTTCAGCAGGCTAGTGTGCCGCTCACTCGCATGCTGGCGCCTGCCGCTATGGGCGAGAGCAATCAGGTTGGCAGCGACAAGACGGCAGAAGGACAGGCGGAGAACCGGCGCGTCGTAGTACGAGTTCTCCAGAACAAAGCCATCGCCGGAACCTAGTTCCGCTGCGTATAAGCTAATTTCCTCTCGGGCCGGGACAGCTCAGTCCCGGCCCGAGAGCAGGGAAGTACGCCAACCCAAGAGTTACAACTGCATAACAGCGAAACCTTTTCCGAACAACATCCGAACAGTAGACGACGGGAGATATGCGCTCTCCGCGTTGTCACAGTCCCGCCGCCCCCTATGTTGTTAAAATGAGAGGGTCATCGATTTTCCCAGCCGCGGTTGTGTGCCCACACCCGCAATCATGAACCCAGACCTGACTACAGCGAAGGAGTTTCACCATGAGTCCGACCGCCCAAAACAGCTCTCCTCTTATCTACGAACAAGTCACCGAACAGATGCGATTGAACGATGCGCGTGAACAGGGCATCCCCTGGAAGAAGTGGGGGCCCTATCTGAGCGAGCGCCAGTGGGGAACGGTTCGCGAAGATTACAGCAAGGATGGGAATGCGTGGGACTATTTCTCGCATGACCAGTCGCGCTCACGAACCTACCGCTGGGGAGAAGATGGATTGGCGGGTTTTTCCGATGATAAGCAGCGGCTTTGCTTTGCGCTGGCGTTGTGGAACGGGCGCGATCCGATTTTGAAAGAGCGCCTCTTCGGCCTGACCAACAGCGAGGGCAATCACGGCGAAGACGTCAAGGAATATTACTTTTACATCGACAGCACGCCCACGCACTCCTACATGAAGTACCTGTACAAGTATCCGCAGCGCGAGTATCCATACCGCGACCTGGTGGAAACCAACAAGCGGCGTTCGCGCGAAGAAATGGAGTACGAACTGCTCGACACCGGCATCTTCGACGATGACCGTTACTTCGATGTCTTTGTGGAATATGCCAAGGGCGATCCGGAAGACGTTCTGATTCGCATCTCAGTTCACAATCGAGGTCGGGAAGCCGCACTACTGCATCTGTTACCGACGCTGTGGTTCCGCAATACGTGGCAGCTGGAGCCCGGCGAGGCTAAGCCTTCTCTGCGAGCAGCGAACAACACCGATATCCGTGCTTCCGTGCCACAGCTGGGAGAGTACACCCTGCAGTGCGAAGGCGCTTCCGAGCTTTTGTTCACCGAAAATGAGACCAACAACACCCGCTTGTGGGGCCAACCCAACACGTCGCCTTACGTGAAGGATGCTTTTCACGAATATGTAATCTCGGGAAAGAAGGACGCGGTGAATCCGGCGCGTACGGGGACCAAAGCCGCCGCGCTCTACGTCCTGGACGTTCCGGCCGGAGGATCGAAAGTCGTGCGCCTGCGGCTGAGTGCAAAGCCTGCGCCAGGGTCGTTTGCGACCTTTGACCAGACCTTCACCCAACGCCTCGCCGACGCCGACGAATTTTATCAGCGCATCACTCCTCAATCTCTGAGGGAAGACGAGCGTCGTGTGCACCGGCAGGCGCTGGCGGGCATGCTGTGGTCCAAGCAGTATTACTTTTTCGACCTCGACAGGTGGCTTGAGGAGCATAATTCGCATCCGCTCATGGGATCGGGCAAGGGGGGAGCGCGCAATCCCGAGTGGTACCACATGTTGAACAGCGACGTTATTTCCATGCCCGACAAGTGGGAGTATCCCTGGTACGCCGCCTGGGACCTGGCGTTCCACACCATCTCGCTGTCGCTGGTGGATTTCGACTTTGCCAAAGAGCAGTTGCTCCTGATGCTGCGCACGCTCTACTCCCATCCCAATGGACAGATCCCCGCCTACGAGTGGAACTTCAGCGATGTGAATCCCCCGGTTCATGCCTGGGCCACTCTTTTCTTGTACCGGGTTGAGACCGAACTGGGCCGCGCTGATCTGCGTTTTTTGGAACGCTCCTTCCAAGGGCTGATGCTCAACTTTAACTGGTGGGTGAACCGCAAAGATCCTGACGGACGGAACGTCTTTGCCGGCGGATTCCTGGGGCTCGACAACATCGGCGTGTTTGATCGCAGCTCGCCGCTGCCTACCGGCGGCCACCTGGACCAGGCCGACGGCACCGCGTGGATGGCGTTCTACTGCCTCTGCATGCTGGAGATTGCGCTGATCCTGACGGAATACGACACGATGTATGAGGAGATTGCGTTCCGATTCCTCGAGCATTTCGCCTGGATCACATACGCCATGGATCGCATTGGCGCCAACGAGGATGAAATGTGGGACACCGAGGACGGCTTCTTCTACGACCTCCTCCACTTCCCCAACGGCGATGCCATGCGTTTGAAGATCCGTTCCATGGTGGGACTGCTGCCGTTGTGCGCCGCCACTATCTTCGAACCGGGGGCCATAGCCAACCATCCAAGGATTCTCGAACTGATGGCGTTGTTCCGTAAGCGGCATCCGGAGGTAGTCAAGAAGATTTCGGTACTCGAAAGCGGCTTTATCGGTTATGCAGACCGCAGGATGACTGCCGTCTGCAACCAGCAGAAGCTGGAGCGGATTTTGAAGTACATGCTCGACGAAAACGAGTTCCTCAGCCCTTACGGCATCCGGTCGCTGTCCAAACGCCACCTTGATCACCCCTTCGAATTTCAGTTTGGCGGGCAGGACTATAGGGTGCAATACCTGCCGGCGGAGTCGAACACCGGCATGTTCGGCGGCAACTCGAACTGGCGAGGCCCCATTTGGATGCCGGTAAACGCACTGATCATACGGGGACTGCTCATCATGTACGCCTTCTACGGCGATGACTTCAAAGTGGAATGTCCGACCGGCTCCGCGAAGTACATGACGCTGTTCGAAGTGTCCAAAGAGATTGCCCGCCGTCTTTCCTGCATCTTTCTGCGCGACGAAAGCGGAAAGCGGCCGGTCTACGGAGGAACCAGGAAGTTCCAGGAAGATCCGTACTGGCGCGATTACATCCTGTTTTATGAATACTTCCATGGTGATAACGGCGCCGGGCTTGGCGCCAGCCACCAGACGGGGTGGACTGGGCTGATTGCTCGTACGCTTGACCTGTTCGCCCGCGTGAAGTCCGACGAACTGCTCCAGGGCGGCCAGAAAGTTGTCGGCGAAATGACGCGGGAGCAGGTCGTGGGACAATAAGCACTTCGCTCCTGGAATCGAGAATCGAATCGCGGCCCGGTCTGCAGCGGGCGGCCGAGAACGAAGGACGGCGGGTGAGGCAAGTCATTCCAATCTACCCGCTGCAGAGTCTGAGAAGGTGAGTATGAATCGGTCAAACCGACTGATGCTGGTTGCGCTTCTCCCGGGTCTGTTGGCCCTTTGCGGCTGTCAGGGCCTGGCTGTGCATGACACACAGAGCTTACTTGACCCTTATGTTAAGCGGTCAGAGGTTCTCGGCTTAGTGGCGGGTTTTGGTACCACCTTTGCCGCCATGCCAGACTTGATCGCGATGCTCAAGCGTCGATCAAGCGTCGGCATGAACCCAAGGATGGCAGCAATCATGGGCCTCTTTCAAATCCTATGGGTCTACTACGGGTTGTTGATTGCTTCGCGACCGGTGATCGTATGGAACGTGGTCTCGGTGCTGGTCAATTTTCTAAGCGTTGGCGCGTACTTTTATTTCGCCCGTAAAGAAAAAGCCAATTTTGCAAAAGAGAGAGGTGGAAGGTAGAAGATAGGTGCACTGGGAGCGAAATCGGTGCCCCAAATGCGGGAGGCGGTCTGCGGGAGTTGCGTATGCGCAGCTCTAAGAATGTCCAAACGGAAAGGGCTGACCTCATTTAGTTGGCCCTTGCAATTCTCATCTGGCCGCAAGAACAGAGCGAAGCTCCTGCCGAGCAGCGCCGCGCCGACAGCCAAGCAACGTAGCCGAAAGAGCTCTGCTACGAACAGAGAGTTCAAGCCAGGCGCCGGGTTGTCTAATATATGTGTGTGAAGTCTCGAGCTGTTGTGATTGCGGCCTTGTGTATACTCATGGCTGGAATTTGTCTGGCGCAGGAGCCAGCGCCGGTGGAGCGAGTCCCGGTCGACAAAAACGCTCCTGCTCCACAAGACAACACCGCCCAGCCGCCGCGCCATGACGATGCAGGCCCCGACGAGAGCTCCAGCAAGCAAACGCAGATCGATATCTCCCCGCCGGCAGGCGACGCCAGGAGCCATCCCGGCGCGGACCTGGACACGGGCAGCGAGTCCGGCGAGTTCACCCCCTGGAATCCCCTGAAGGCAATGAAGGACGTCGAGGTTGGCGACTTCTACTTCAAGCGCGAGAACTATCCTGCCGCCATCAGCCGTTACCAGGAGGCGCTGGAGTACAAGCCTCACGACGCCGAGGCCACCTATAAGCTCGGCGAAGCGTTGGAGAAATCAGGCGACCTGAAAGGCGCGATGGAGGACTATCAGGCCTACCTGAAAATTCTTCCCCATGGGCCCTACGCGGCCAAAGCGCAGAAGGGAATCGACCGCCTGAAGCAGAAGGGAATTACCAGCACCGCGCAAGCCTCCAGTCAGCCGAAGTAAGTGGCCCGCGTGACAAGGGTGGAAGCTATCTCACAATGGTTTTGAAAGGGCACGGCTTCAGTCGTGCCGCAAAGCTGCTTATTGTTTCGGCGGCGGTTGTATCGGCGTCCCTTGCTGCGGACTGCCATCGTCCTTGTTGACGGCGGTCGGCTTATCGTAAATCGTGAACTGCTGCGTAGGGCGCTTCAGCCGAATATCGATGTTCATGCTCGGCTGGTTGATGTCGTAGTCCTGCCCGAAGGTGCGAAATCCCGGCGCAATCACCTGCACGCGCAGCCTGCCATAGGGCACGCCTTCGCTCTCGGTCTTGCCGTCGAGGTCAGTCTTGAGCTGGTACCCTGCATTGGATTGGCTGCCATTCTTGTTTACCGGATGCAGGATTACGGAAGCGTTCCGCACCGGCTTGCCGTTATCCCCTTTGACCACGCTGAAATGCAGGTTCGCCAGTGTCCTCCGGAGAGTTCTTCTTGTCTTTGGCGGCAACCCCGATCGTGAGGAACAGGATCACGGCCGCCAAGATCGCGGACGATGACTTCATGCGCCCCATTATGGCAACTTGGGAAAGAGGCTGCAAGTTGGGGATGTGGTGCAAGCGTCATTTTTCGCGGTGCGCAGCGAGGCAGTGCCGAGCGGAGTCTGAAGACCCCTATGATCACGAAATGTTCTCGCGAGGTAGCGGTCCTTGGGCTGCGTGCTGGGCTGTGATGGCACGTCCTGCAGGCTCAGATTCTCCGCAGATATCGATCCTCGCATCGCTCTGGATGACCACGAGGGTAACCGCACTACGTCGCTATAATCGAAGTTCCCATGGCCGTCCCAACAACCGTTTCGCCTCCGCGCCGCAAGCCACCCAGCATCGCCTTGCGAGCGGTAATCGCGCTGCTTGTCTTCTTCCTGTTTCTCTTTGTCGTGACCGACGTCTGGTTCTTCCGCGCGGCCAAGGCTTCGTTGCCGGTAGTCGATGGCACGTTGAAGCTCTCAGGTTTGACAGCTCCGGTTGTCGTAACCCGCGATTCGCTGGGTGTGCCCAACATTTCTGCCGATAATCTGCACGATCTTTTCTTCGCGCAAGGCTTCGTCACGGCACAGGACCGCCTCTGGCAGATGGACATGACGCGGCGCTATGCGTCGGGCGATCTCGCGGCCATTCTCGGCCCCGAATATGTCAAGACCGACACCGAGCAGCGAATCCTCGGCCTGCGGCAGGTGGCGGAAAAGCTGGCCGCGAACATGAGCGCCGCCGACTGTGCGCGCTTCCAGGCGTATGCCGACGGGGTGAACGCCTACATCGCGCAGCACCAGAAGACGCTGCCCCTGGAATTTCGCCTGATGACCTACTTCCCGTACACGTGGACGGTCGAAGATTCCATGCTGGTGGGCCTGTCGATGACGGAATTTCTCAACCATTACATGTACAGGAAGGAACTGCAGCGCGAGAATATCCTCGCCAGGCTGGGGCCGGAGCTGACGGCGGACCTGTACGTGAATTCGTCGTGGCGCGATCATCCGCCGGGCGCGGAGAGTCAGTCGATTGAGAACGAGCCTCCAGCGGAGGAGGGCCCCGATCAGGAAGAGGAAGAGGTGCCGGTGCACCGCTCGTGGCTGCGAGAAAAGCAGGTCCCTCGGTCGCTACGGCGGCCTCGGGATGACAATCCATTTGGGAACCTCCACGGCGCGCCTGAAGGCGCGCCCCTTCCGGACCCGCCCATTCAAAGCGAAGGCGTGCCCCTTCAAGGCCAGGCCGACGTCTTCGACGGCGTTCTCCGGCCCGGCTCCAACAACTGGGTGGTATCGGGCGCGCACACGGTGACTGGCGAGCCAATGCTCTCCAACGACATGCATCTTGATCTGCGCATGCCGAACACCTGGTACGAGGCGCATCTCGCATCCGGCGACTACGACGTTGTGGGAGTTACGTTGCCGGGCGTGCCGTTCGTCATCGTGGGACACAATGAACACATTGCGTGGGGATTCACCAATCTTGGGCCCAACGTCGAAGACCTGTACGTGGAGAAGTTCAACGATCGCGGCGAATACCTCACGCCCCAAGGCTGGATGCAGCCCGAGCATCGCAAGGAGATCATTCGTGTAAAGGGTAAGCCCGACGTCAATCTCGACGTCGTCATCACCCGCCATGGGCCCATCATTACGCCGTTTGTTCCCGGCGAAACCCGCCAGCTCGCGCTGAAGTGGACGATTTATGACACGACCGAGGGAAGCATTCCATTCTTCGAGGTAAACTCGGCCCGCAACTGGGAGGAGTTTCGCGCGGCGTTCTCGGAATTTGCCGCGCCGGGGCAGAATGTGGTCTACGCCGACACGGACGGCAACATCGGATACCAAGCCACCGGTCGCATACCGATTCGCGCTGCCGGCGACGGCTCGCTGCCGGTGCCCGGCGACGACGACAGCCACGAGTGGACCGGCTACGTTCCCTACGAGAAGATGCCGAGCGTCTACGATCCGCCCTCGGGAATCATCGCGACCGCCAACGCACGCGTCACGCCCAAGGACTATCCCTACACCATTTCCATCGAATGGAGCGCGCCGTACCGGGTGCAGCGCATCTACAAGCTGCTGAGTGCGAACAAGAAATCTACGGCTGCGGACATGCTGACCATCCAGACCGATGTCCTTTCCGAGCTCGATCGCTTTTGCGCGCAGCGCTTCGTCTACGCCATTGATCACACGCCCAAAGCGTCGCAGCTCGCGAAGGCCGCTGCTGACCTGATGCGCAACTGGGACGGCGCCATGTCGACTGATCTCGCCGCCCCCACCATCGCTTACGATTCGCGACAAAAGTTGGAAGAACTGCTGCTGCGCGACAAGCTCGGGGATGACTGGAAACTCTACCACTGGTTCATGGAGCCGGTGTGGCTGGAGAACATCCTCACCAACCAGCCGCCGCGCTGGCTGCCGTCACAATACGCGAACTACGATGAGCTTTTGATGGCCGCAGTGGAAGCGGCGCTATCGGAACAAGGCGCACCGAGGGCGCTCTCCACCTGGCGCTGGGGAAAGGTACACAAGGTGGATGTCAGGCACCCCTTCTGGAGCAACTTCCCCGTGCTGAAGCGCGCCGGGCCGGGACCGCAGCCGCTGTCAGGCGATGAAGACACGATCAAGCAGGTGCGCAACAATTTTGGTCCGTCGGAGCGCTTTACCGCCGACATGTCCGACCTGGATCACTCGACGTTAAACATCGTGAATGGGCAGTCGGGAGATATCTTCGACGACCACTTCAATGATCAGTGGGACGCTTACTATCACGAGCGAACCTTCCCGCTGCCGTTTTCAGTCGAGGCGGTGAAGCATGCCGGAGTACATCATCTGCGGCTGGAGCCGCAATAGGGCGAAGCGCGCGAGTGAATCGCAGGGCGCCAGTTAACGTAAAGCGCACGGTTACGGAACATGGGCGCAGCCGCCGAAACCGGCGATCTTCGCGTCCATTCGCGTCCACAGATTCTGGGCCTCTAACTGGGCTACCGTGTAGTTGGGTGACAAGGTAGCAAGCACCTGACCGTTACCGTGCCCCTTTCCGTTCGCGATGTCGCTGCAATAGGCATGGAGCAGATAGTTGGGCAAGTAAGCGACAGCCAGCTCCCTGGTACGGCGCCCGATATTGTTGGACTTATCAGTATCGCCGACTCCGGCACCGAACCAGCTATCGAACTTTGCCTGGTCGATCAAGATTTCCGCCGCGGGTATAGGCGGCGTGGCCTTTGTCAGCTGGTTGTAGGGATCGTCACCATGGCTAAGATAGCGAGCATCGGCCATGAACCACGGTTGCGCGTGTCCCGCGTTGGTCACCAGCTTGGCGGGAATGTTGATGGTGCGCAGCAACGCCCGCAGCAGGCCCGTCGTTCCCCAGCAGCCTGCCGTGCGATGCATGACGCCGAGCCCGGGCTGTGAGGTCTGTACCGTGCCGTCCAGAACCCGCGTCATGGGAGGGAAGCCCCGGTACTGCCATTGGTCCTGCATGTTGGCGGCCGTGGCCCCGCCCGTGAAATCGACCAGGTTCGCACGGCACCAGTCCACCACTCGCGCCAGCGTGTCGAGGCGAGTATCCCCAATCAGGTTTCCAGTGCCCAGGAAAGCGTAGCTTCGCGCTGGTGGTCCGGGCACCAAACTGCCTTGCGTGGAATCGATGCGGTAGCCGGCGGGGGATGCGTTCCACAGAAACATCTCGCGGCTATCGAAGAGCACGGCCAGTTGCGGTGCGGAGTAAGCCTGGAGAGACCAAAGAAGCTGTTGACCGATCTCCTCCGCCAAAGACTGCGCAACGCTGGCCTTGAAGTAGGCCCAGGCATCGCCGGCCGCCAAGATGGTGGTCACCTGCTGATCGTCGGCGAGTGTAGCCTGATTCGGGGGCACGTCGGCGACGGCAATCGAGCTGCGTATCCAGGCCAGGTCTAATGCCTGGCGAAGCTCGGTTTGCTGCGCCGCACTCCAGGTTGACCAGCCATGAGCACCGCCGGAGTCCTGCCACACGATGCTGCTGGCGATGGCCGGATGGGCGACCAGCCAGGCGTCGAGGTCGGGGCCCTTCTCCCTCTCGCCTACAGGCTGTGGAGTGTAGGTGGAGAGGCGCCGCAAGGCGTGGTCGTAAGAAATTGGCTTTTGGTTGCGCAGCAGGTCTACGATGTAGTCGGCCTCAGCCGCGGCCATGCCGCTCAGCGAGTCCGCACCGCCGCCCTCGTAATAGAACACAACGTCTCGGGTTCCGCCGAGGTTCTCGAACACGGCATAGCTGCTGACGACCTTGCGTGCCATGGCCTATTCCCCTTCACCAACGGGCTCGGGCGTATAGGTTGACAGCCGCTTCAGAGCGGCGTCGTAGGACATCGGCTTTTCGTTGCGCAACAGATCCACAATGTAGCCGGCCTCCTGGTAAGGAACCCCGGAGACGGAGTCGGCACCGCCACCCTGGTAGTAAAAGACGATATCGGAAGCGGCGCCGATGTTGTGAAAGACGGCGTACTGCGTGACGATTTTGCGTGCCATTGTAGTTCTTCCTTGCCGTGTGCCGGCCCAAATGTGACAGAGTTCCGCGTTCGGCAGCCTTTGCTTGGGCAATGCACTGCCACAGCTCAGTGTCCCATCACGCGGTTAGCAAGATCGCAAACCCAAAGGCTCCAGCCTGCGAAACGGTCTCACTTGCGCCAATTTCAATGACGACGCTGGGCGGCGCTATTGACCTGCTGCCACACACATCTTAACTAAAGGGGTCAATGTCAGTTGTCATAACAGCCGTTACCACTTCCTATCGCGAGACTTTCTTTGCCTATCCCTTGGACAACACGCCAGTAGGACCCTCTACTGATCGATCTGCAACACGCCGTAGAGGGCGCCGCGGAATCCCAGCGAGGGCATCTGCGTGTTGTTCGTGGTGTCGTAGATGTTCAGCTTCCCGCCTTGGATCACATACATCACGTCGCGGTTAGGAATGGATTGCAGACCGGTGACCGGCCCAGGGGTTGTCCGGGCGCCACGGCGGTGTTGGTGCTTACGTTGACGATCGACAGGCACCCGGTGATGGTATTGTTGCAGGTCGCGGCGCCGATGTAGAGCATGTTGTTATTCAGCGCCATTACCGACTGCTGGCCGTCGTTGATCAGGATGGAACTGGCCGTGGTTCGGGTCATGCTGGAGATATCGACAGCGTCGAACGTGCCATTCGCGCCACCCGGATACCCCGCAACGTAGAGACTGGTGCTGTTCAGTAGGCCGACCGACGCGCCCCCTACTTCCACCGTGGCCTTGATCGTCTTGGAAGGAATATCGAATTGCGCCACCGAGGCCGGCGAGTTCGTTCCGCATTGCGGGCCGCAGTTCAGCACGTAGGCCGTGTTGCCGTCGCTGCTGAAAAACGCGTTCACGGGGCGGGCGAATCCCGGAATCGCCACCGGAGTGATGGTGCTAGCCGTGAGGTCAATGAACCACATCGAGTCGGAGTTGTCGGCGAAGGCGAGCATCGTCGTTCCCGTCGGGCTCAACGCAACCCATCGAACCGAAGGCACAGGATAGGACGTGGTGATTGTCCCATTGGCAACACTGATCAGCTGAATGGCGCCTGGCTGGCTGCCTGTGACCGTCACGTTTCCAGTGGGGACATACAGCGTCGTGGAGTCCGTTGAGAAGACAGCCATCGCTGCCCAGGACGGCAGGGCAACGTTCGCCGCATCCGTCTGCGTGGAGTTTGTTACCAGGTCTATGTCCACTGCCGACGGATCATAGACTGCCGTCATCGTCCTGTCGGGGCTAAGCGCCAAAAAGGTTGCCGATATTCCGACTGGGATATTCACCGACAGGTCGGCGATCTGGTTGGTCGTCGAGGTATTGGTGTAGCTCGAGTTGTAGTACGCCGTCGAATCGTTGGCGCTGTCCACGATCTGCAGATTGCCGGAAAACTGGTTGCTGATGTACGCCCGGTTCGTGAGCGTGCCCTTGGGATTGTTGATCGTATTGCCGTTCGGAGTCACTACCGAGGTGTTGCCGTTGTTTCCGCCGCCACAGCATGCCATAACGAGGACGCAGAGGGCAGCGCCCACAAGAGCCAATACTCGCTTCAACCGTTTGCTCCGCAAATTTCGACAGTAGGACGTAAGTCGTTGGAAACCTGAATTATAACAAAGCAAACCGGGGCCTCCTCTGATTGGAGCGCGACTCCGCGTCATGTACCATAGACTGCAACCTGTGAAACGCAGGTAGCAGTTACCCCACATGGCTATCGATCTGTTAACTCGATTGCAACGTGGCCCCGTGCTTTGCGACGGCGCCATGGGCACGCTCCTGTATGCGAAGGGCATCTTCATCAACCGTTGCTACGACGAGTTGAACCTCTCGCAGCCCGACCTGATCCGCAACATCCATCACGACTACCTCCAGGCCGGAGCAGAGATCATTGAAACAAACACCTTTGGCGCGAATTCGTTTCGCCTGGGCAGGCACGGGTGTGTGGATCGCCTGGCGGACATCAATCGCATGGGCGCGCGCGTCGCTCGCGAGGCAGCCAAGAGCTTTGACGGTCTGGTTGCGGGTGCGGTGGGACCGCTCGGCGTGCGCATCGAGCCGCTGGGCAAGGTTGCCCTGTCGGAGGCGCGCGACGCCTTTCGCGAGCAGATTCAAGCCCTCAACGAAGAGGGAGTCGACCTTATCATCCTGGAGACCTTTGGCTATTTGGAGGAACTGCACCAGGCCCTGCTGGCCGCGCGCGAGGTGAATCCCGGGCTGCCCGTGGTGGCGCAGGTAACTATCGATGAGGAGGGCAACTGCCTCGATGGCTCCAGCCCCGAACACTACGGTCCGCAGTTGCAGGAGTGGGGAGCGGATGTAGTCGGCTGCAATTGCAGCGTGGGCCCCGTCGCCATGCTTGACGCCATGGAACGGGTTCGTGCGGTGACGACGGCTCCACTCTCGGCCCAGCCTAACGCCGGAATGCCGCGCTCGGTTGAGGGTCGCAACATTTATCTGTGCTCGCCCGAGTACATGGCCAGCTACGCCAAGAAGTTCGTCGATGTTGGCGTGGCGCTCGTTGGCGGCTGCTGCGGCACTACCCCCGAGCACATTCACAGCATGAAGGCGCGTCTTCGAGTAGGCTCGGCGCGCACCACCTCGTTCAAGCCTGTCGCAACGCCCGCCGCGCATCCCATCGAAAGCGTTCCTCTCGGCCTTCGCTCGAAACTGGGCCGCAAGATCGCCGAGGGCGAGTTCGCGACCATGGTCGAGATCGTTCCTCCCAAGGGCATCGACGCGACCAAGGAAATCGACGGCGCCAAGTTCCTCAAGTCCGTGGGCGTTGACGGCGTCAACATCCCCGACAGTCCGCGCGCCTCGGCGCGCATGAGCAACCAGGCGCTGTGCCTGCTGATTGCGCAACAAGTCGGCATCGAGCCCATCCTGCACTACACCTGCCGGGACCGCAACGTGCTCGGCATCCAGTCGGACCTGCTGGGCGCGAGCGCTATAGGCATTCACAACCTCATCTGCATCACCGGCGATCCGCCGAAGATGGGCGACTATCCGGATGCGACCGCGGTCTTCGACGTTGATGCCATCGGACTGGTCAACATCGTGCACAACCTGAATCGCGGACTCGATATTGGCGCCAACCCGATCGGCAACGCGACGAAGTTCGTGATCGCCGTAGGCGCCAATCCCGGCGCCGATAATATCGACGAGGAAATCCGCCGCTTCGAGTACAAAGTCGAAGCCGGAGCCGAGCTGGCGGTCACGCAGCCGGTGTTTGACCTGCGTCTTCTGGAAGAGTTTCTCAAGAACATTGCGCATTGCCGCGTCCCGGTTGTGGCCGGCATTTGGCCGCTGACCAGTGCGCGTAATGCCGAGTTCATGAAGAACGAGCTGCGCGTCTCCATCCCCGACGCGATCATCGAGCGCATGGTGAAGGCCAACACCGCCGACGCCGCGCGTGCCGAAGGTGTTGCCATCGCCCGCGACATGCTCTCCGCCGTCCGCGGCATGGTGCAGGGCGCGCAGATCGCCGCTCCCTTCGGACGCTACTCCTGCGCCGTCGATGTGTTGGAAGCGCTAGGGGGGAGGGGTACCCGGCAGTACGCGACAGTGTAAAAACGCGGCTGAAAAACCCAGCCTCAAATCGTTCTGAAGGAACGCTGCTGACAGGCTTTCGATTGAGTCCAGGTCTGGATTGAGTCCAGGTTTGAAGCGGACGGCCTTCAGGCCGTCCGTCAGGCCCGCCCTTCACGATTTGTCATCCTGAGTGAGGAGCGGAGCGACGAGTCGAAGGACCCCCTATCACCCTCAACAACTCGAAACTTGAAACTCGAACCCTCTTGCCATCTACTTCTCTGTGACCGTCACTTCTGCCGCCACGGATTTGGCGGGATCCGCCTTGCTGGTGGCCACCACGTGATAGGTTCCCGGGGTCGACGGGGCGATATAGACGCCCACGGTTGACACAGTTCCACCCTGGGCCTGTGCGCCGTGGTTCACCACCTTCCCGCCCGCGCTGCCCTCCTCCACCGACCAGGTGACATCGCTGTCGCCGCTGCCGGTGACGGTCGCCGCGAAGTCGTGGGCCTCTCCCGCCACGACCTTGGCTTCTGTGGGAGAGATGGTCACCGTGACATCAGCTATGGCGGCGCTTTTCGCCGACGGGCGCGACATCAGGTAGATGACTCCGGCAATTCCCAGGGCCAGCACGACCAGCAGGATGATGAGCAGCCTGCGATTGCCGCGCTGCGCCGAGCTGTCGTCGTAGAAGTAGAAGAAATTTTCGTCGTGAGCTGCAGGAGCTACAGTGGTTGGGGTCGCCGGGGTTGGCGCCGCCGATATAGTCGCCTCAGCCGGCGCCGCCTCCGTTGGGGCGGGCGATGAAGCTGGTTCGGCGTCGTAAAGCCAACTGCTTTGAGGAGGTGGGGCCGCCTCGGGGTGAGTGGGAGCAGCTTGCAACGCGCGGCCGCAGCCTTCGCAGAACCGATTCTCTACAGGATTCACTTTCCCGCACGACAAGCAAGTCTGGGTCGCGCCCTGCGGTACGGCGCTGCGAGCCGGAGCAGGGAGGCCCTCCGGCAGCGCATCGATGGGCGCCATACCGTGCACCGACGCCATCTCCTCGGCTTCCAGTAATACCTGCTGCTCTTGCTGATTGGACAGCGGAGGTTCCGGTACTTGTGCCGCTCTTACCGGCCGCGCTGGTATCTTCAACGGGGCTTTGGACACGGGCGGCGCTTGCTGGGGCGGAGGTGAAAATCCCAGCTCCGGCTGACCCGCTCCTCTGGCGGCTGGCGCAGCCGGCAACGGCACATGAAAGGCTTCCGCCGTTGACCGGGGAGCGCGCGGCGGCGCGGGCTGCTCTCGAGGAGCGCTCGCCGGGGCTCGATTCCTGGCTGGCCGCGGGGCAGCCGGGGTACCGCATTCGGCGCAAAACTTGTCGGTGTCGCGCATCGGTTCGCCGCAGTTAGTGCAGAACATTGCTTCCTCTATAACCCCGCCACGTTGAATTTCACTCCGCGTGCTGCGTCCTTGATCAGGACCGCGTCACTGGTGGTTCGGCCGCGCGTGACCGCGAGCTTCTTGTTGTTCCAGTCGTAAGAATAATCGTAGATCCACAGATCATTGAAATTGGTTACCGGAACGGGATCGCCACCGTCGATCGATTGCCTGACAAGGTTCGAGACGCCGCGCTCATTGATGGGGTAATAGAGCGACTGGCCGTCAGGCGAGAACGTCATTAATCCCGTGATTGCCGGGCTGGGCTGGATGGTTTTCATAGGCGGCCCACCGTTGGGGTCGACCAGCTGAATCACAAGCTTGGTGTCTACTCCTGTGCCCTCAAGGGCGCCGACCGCCATCGTTTTCCGGTCGGCACTAAGGCTGGCGAACTGAACAATGCCGTCGTAGATCTGCCTGGCTTCGCCGCCGGCGAGTGACATGCGCATCAGGAGACTCTTCCCGTTTTCCAGCTTGGTATAGAGGAAGAACTTACTGTCGGGTGAGCAAAAGGAATGCTGATCGGCTTTGCCGGAGGTTATGGGCTTCGCTGTTCCACTCTGCAAGTCGAGGAGGAAAATGTTCAAACGTTTCGTCTCCTTGTTCGGCATGCTGAATAGAACACGCCTGCCATCCTGGCAAACAGAAAGGTCGTGCATAAAGAGCCGTTCGGAAAACACCACAGTGCGATTGCTACCGTCGGCGTTCATGGTTGCGATGTGCCCATCCGCATCGATCGCGACCAGCCGCCCGTCGGGCAGCCAGCCGACGTTCGCATCTTCGTGGTTATCGATCATCGTGGGAGCGCTGGGAGCGTTGGGTTCCGAGCTCAGCGTGTAGAGCCCGAGGACCGGGGTCGACTGAACGGCGACCAGTTGTTTGGCATCGGCGGTGGCGGCCAGGGTCAACGTACTGTAGTTGTTCAGGTCATTGGTGATGCGACGAAACTTGCCGTTGCGCGCGCTGACCTCTCCAATCTGACCATCCCAGTTAGTAGCCACATCCTGAAAAACGAACGCCAGGGTTCGACCGTCCGGCAGCCAGGCCGGCTTGTTCAACATGGCTATGGCGGCGTAGAGAGTGCGCTCCTTGCCTGTCTCCGGATCGAGGCCCACCAGCCTTCCCAGGTTCGCACCCCCGGGATCGAGAACACAAGCAGCGATGGTGTTGCCGCCCGGTGACCATGCCGGATCTTTGTAGCCGGGCAGCGGAAGTTTGGAGAGCAGGTGCTCGTTGCTGCCATCGGCATTGGCGATGATCAGCTTGGAATCGGCATCGGCGGAGCTATTGCGCAGGAACACAAATCGCTTTCCGTCGGGCGAGAAGCTGACCGCGCTGTCGACGTCCGCGATCAGGAGCCGTGGAGAGCCGCCCAGGACCGGCACCTGGTAAAGCAAGCCCACGTCAGGCCGCTGTGGTTCAATACGAACGAAATACAGATAGCTGCCGTCGGGAGAGAAGGTCAGCCCGGTGTAACGTGTCTCGATCGCGGGCATGATCTCTTTGTCGCTTCCGGTAGCGATGTGACGGATCCACAGGCTCTGCGTGCCGCGCCCGTCATCGTGCACGTTGAACAGGTAGTGGCCGTCGGGCGAAATCGTCGCCAGCCTCACCTTGCCGGAATCGGTCAGCTTTTCCAGAGTCATGTTCTGAAACGCGGTTGGACGGCTCCCGCCTCTGCCCTGCAAGAACGAGTAGACGCCGAAGCCCGCTGCCGCCAGCACCAGGACGGCGATGGCAAGAATGAGTCCGGTGCGGCCCTTGTGCTCGCGCGCAGCTTGGATGACGGGTGAGCTGGGATGCGCCGGCACTGCTGGCCCTTGCGGACTCGCCTCGGCTGAAATTGAGCTGGGCATGGACGGCGCAGAAGAAGAGGCAGCCGAAGTTCCGGCGGCGAAGCCCGTCGACGAATGTGCTGCAACCCTGTTCGATTCGCTATCGCGCTTCAGCCGCCTCAGGTCGCCGCGCATCTCGGCGGCGCTCTGATAGCGGAGATCAATGTCCTTCTCCAGCGCCTTGGCGATAATCTCTTCCAGCTTGGGAGAAATCGCAGGATTGAACTCCGTCGGCGGGGGTGGATTGCGCGTAAGGATCTCGCTGAAGATGACGGCCGACGTGGTGCCCGCAAAGGGAATACGGCCGGTTGCCATCTCATACAGGATCGACCCCATCGAGAACAAGTCGCTGCGGCCATCGAGTGCCTCGCCGCGTGCCTGCTCGGGCGACATATAGGCGACAGTCCCGACAGCGGTCCCAGGCGACGTGAGATGGTCCGGCACATACGTGGGCGCGTCAGCGGCGACGGTCTCCATAGCAGCGCGGCGTTCGCGAATGAGTTTCGCGAGTCCGAAATCCAGGACCTTAGCCTGTCCGCGCGTGGTGATTAAGATGTTCGCCGGCTTCAGGTCGCGGTGCACGATGCCTTTGTGGTGGGCGACATCGAGCCCATCGGTGACCTGAATACCGATATCGAGGATCTTCTCCAGCGGCATCGCTTGGCCATTGATCTTCTCGGCGAGGCTTTGGCCTTCGAGCAGCTCCATGGCGATGAAGCTGTGGCCGTCGCACTCTTCGATGGCATAGATGGTGCAGATGTTCGGGTGGTTCAGCGCCGAGGCGGCGCGCGCTTCCTGCTTGAAACGCTCCAGCGCGCTGGCGTCCTGCTCGGCTTCGTCGGACAGAAACTTCAGGGCGACATGGCGTCCAAGCTTGCTGTCCTCCGCTTCGTACACCACGCCCATGCCGCCCGCGCCCAGACGGCGAACAATGGTGTACTGCAGAAGGCTGCTTCCGACAGCGATGTCCAACGGCGGCTCTCCCGGTCTTGGCCCCTATTGTGCGGTCAGGAGGGGGAGAGAAGCAACCGGAGGTGGAGGGTGCCAGGCGGCTTGGGGTACCCTGCGCCGGCGTGAGCGGCCTGCACCGCATATGCTCCACGGTGACTTACCGGCAGGGCGGTCGGTATAAGAGCAGACATCATGGTAGACTCGACACCCAATTTCCCGCTCAAGACTAAGACAAGCTTGAGTGGAACATCCGCCTTCCGACGAACTATGAGAAACAAACGCGTTGTAATTTATGGTGGCACAGACCTCGATCCTCTCCTTGCGCAATATGTAACAGGGCTGGCACAGGAATTCCTAAAGACGAATCAGATCCTCTTGGCCACGGGAGGGTTCAAGAGACATTTGAAACAGGAGCCGGACACGCAGCCGACCGATGTTGCGGTGTTGAGCGGCGCTCAGGCCTTTGCGTTCGAGCGAAAGGTGCCACTTGAGTCCATCTTCGAGACATGGCTTCCGGAATCGGCAAAGGACCGGCGTGAAGAAGGCGGCATTGAGCGATTCAGGGAGGGAAGGGTCCGAGATCTGCATGGGCTGTCGGATCAAGCGCGTCGCTTGAGGCTGGTTCAAGTTGCCGACTGCCTGATTACGGTTAAGGGAAAGGTCTCGCACAGCGCTGGTGCTGGAGATGGCAGTCGCGATCGGGCGAGCAGCGTTGCCCCTTCCGTTTACCGGAGGTGACTCAGGCGAATACTGGCAGGGGAATCGCTCCTATTATCTCCACCGACTGAGCATTCCCGAAGACTATGCCCAAGCCTGGGAAGCACTGGATTTGAAGGCTGGTCCACCGCAACAGTTGGCCATGATCACAAACCAAGTCGTGCAGACGGTTACGCGAGTGATGCGCCGCAATTGTCTCGTCCTGATGCCGTTTCGGAAAGAACTTGACCCCGTTTATTGCGATCTCGAACGAACCATCGACGAGCTTGGGTTTCACCCGCTTCGATTGGACCGGCGAGATCTATGCCGGGGACGTCCGCGAGACCGTACGGCGACTACTGGGCGAAAGTGACGCGGTAATCGTCGACATCACTAATTGCAGCGCAAATGTCATGTACGAGGTGGGGCTGGCTCACGCGTACGGCCGGGAACCGCTGCTATTATGGCGCGGTCCGGCTGACGCAGAAACAGCTTTGCCGTTTTACCTGAAGCCGCAGAGGGTTGCGTTTCTTGCCGAGCCAGAAGCCTTGCGTGAAGCGGTCAAACAATACCTCGAGTCCACTCCGGAGAGCCCAAAAACCTGAGCTAGGGCGGCTGGCTTTCTGTCCCGCGCCCGCCTGGTTCTTAGCCGTTGACGCTCACCCGCACCATCTTCTTTCCCGCACGCAGGGTGAACTCCGCGCCAAGCTTTACCGAGACGACCAGCTCGGTCTTCAACTCGCCGTTGAGCTTCACGGCGTTCTGTTTGACCTTGCGAACACCATCGGTCGCTGAGGTTGCCAGCCCGGTTCGCGCCAGCAGCTTGTCGAGCTTCACCTGGACCACTCCGTTCGCGCTTACCGCTGCATGCGGCGCGGCGACCTCTTCGAACTTCACGCTGATCAGCGGCAGGTCTTCCGGCGTCTCGTCCTTCTGGAACATGCGCGACCAATCCTGCGCGGCCTGCTCGGCGGCGTCGAACCCATGGAAGTCGGCGACGATACGCTTGCCTAGGTCTTGCTTCAGCGTCATGGGATGCGCGTCGCCCTTCGCGACCGCGTGCTTTAGCTGGTCGATCTCGCGCGTGCTCAGGTCGGTGAGCAGCTCGTAGTAACGCCACATCAGCTCATCGGAGATCGACATCACCTTGCCGAACATCTCCTGCGGCGCTTCGGTGATGCCGATGTAGTTGCCGTACGACTTCGACATCTTCTGCACGCCGTCGGTGCCTTCCAGTAGCGGCATGGTCAGCACGATCTGCGGTGGCTGGCCGTAGTCGCGTTGCAGTTGGCGTCCCATCAGCAGGTTGAATTTCTGGTCGGTGCCGCCGAGCTCGACATCAGCCTCGAGCGCGACGGAGTCGTAGCCCTGCGCGATGGGATACAGCAGCTCGTGCATGGCGATCGGCCGCTCTTCCGTGAAGCGCTTGTGGAAGTCTTCGCGCTCCAGCATCTGCGAGACCGTGAACTTCGCGGCCAGGCGAATGAACCCTTCGAACCCAAGCTTGCCCAGCCAGTCGCTGTTGAAGCGCACCTCGGTCTTGTCGCGGTCGAGAATCTTGAACACCTGCGCCTTATACGTTTCGGCGTTAGCGTCGATCTGCTCGCGGGTAAGCGGCGGGCGCGTCGTCGAGCGGCCCGAGGGATCGCCGATGAGTCCGGTGAAGTCGCCGATGAGGAAGATGACGGTGTGGCCCATATCCTGAAAGTGCTTGAGCTTGCGCATGAGCACGGCGTGCCCGAGGTGCAGGTCGGGCGCGGTGGGATCGAAGCCGGCCTTCACGCGCAGGGGCTTGCCGGTGCGCAGCGATTTGTCGAGGCGCTCACACAGGTCGCTCTCGCGGATGATTTCAGCCGCGCCTTTGCGCAGGTACTCCAGTTGCTCAGCGACGGGTGGGAATGAGGGCATAAGCTTTGATTATAGAAAACGCAGGAGCGCGTGTCGGGTGTTGGGAGTCAGCTACCAGCCGCCAGCTATCAGCCGTGAAAAGACTTGGAGGTGGTCGGGATGATTATGTCGAGCCTTCTATCAGGGTGCGGCTTCTCAGGCTGGGTCGAAAATACACAGTAAGTCGTTGAAAATACATTCGGCCGTCTGGGGTGATTTTCATGCGTTCTCGCGGGCCGGAGGTGCCTGGACGACAGCTGAAAAACTTGGCTGGGCAAGCTCGCGCAATCGAGTTTTTCTGAATCTGACCTCGGACACACGACACCTGAGCCCTGACATCCGATATCGAATACCCGATACCTGATACCCAATCCTCGCGGCCCTGAAGCCCGGCCACCCTTCCCGTCATCTACTGCTGCACGGCAAGTTTTCATATCAAGGATAGCCATGACATTGTCCGCGACTCTTCCTCCCAGCGCTCTGGACTATCAGGCCCAGATCTTTCCTACGCTCACGCCCGCTCAGATTGATCGCATCCGCCCGATGGCGAAGGTGCGACCGGTAAAGCCCGGCGACATTCTGTTCAAGCCTGGGGATGAGCATGTTCCCTTCTTCGTGCTGCTGTCGGGGGCCATGGAGATTGTGCAGCCGAGTCAACCCGGCGAACCTGTAATTACAACGCACAGGGCGGGCGGGTTCACTGGTGAAATCACCACGATGTCCGGCCAGCGCTGCTTTGTGCTGGGGCGGGTGACCGATCCCGGCGACTTCCTGGAGCTGCAGCACGATGACTTCCGCGCCCTGATGGCGCGCGATGCGGAGCTGAGCGAGATCTTTCTTCGTGCCTTCATCCTGCGCCGTATCGCGCTGATCAAGGGCGGGCTGGGCAACGTCATTCTGTTGGGGTCGCGCCACTCGGCCGCAACGCTTCGCCTGCGCGAGTTTCTGGGCCGCAACGGCTATCCATACTTGTATTCCGACCTGGAGATCGACCACTCGTCGCAGGAACTGCTCGACCGCTTCAACGTTAGCCCCGATGAGATTCCCGTGGCGATCTGCAATGGCCTCAACGTTCTGAGGAACCCATCGATTCAGGAACTGGCGGACTGCCTGGGATTGAATGCGAATGTCGATCAGACCACGGTGCGCGACCTGATTATCGTGGGTGCGGGTCCGTCCGGCTTGGCGGCTGCTGTTTATGCGGCTTCCGAAGGTCTCGACGCGTTGCTGCTGGAAACTGCCACTCCGGGCGGACAAGCCGGCTCCAGTTCGAAGATCGAGAACTATCTTGGCTTCCCCACCGGCATTTCGGGCCAGGAGCTCGCCAACCGTGCCCTGACGCAGGCCATCAAGTTTGGCGCGGACATCATGGTGGCGCATAGCGCCGTCCGGCTAAGTTGCCAGCGCCGTCCGTACCAAGTCGTGCTCGATGGGGACACCAGGCTCGCTGCACGCACTGTCGTCATCGCCACAGGCGCGCAATACAACAAGCCGCCAATTCCCAACCTTTCGAAATTCGAGGGGCTGGGTGTCTACTACGGCGCGACCTACATGGAGGCGCAGCTCTGCGAGGGCGAGGACGTGATCGTGGTGGGCGGGGGAAACTCGGCGGGACAGGCCGCGGTCTTCCTGGCGCAGACGGCACGCAAGGTCTACATGCTGGTGCGCTCGGTGCAGCTGTCCGACACCATGTCGCGCTACCTTATACGGCGCATCGAAGAGAATCCGGCGATTGAGCTTCATTACAGGACCGAGATCGTGACCCTGGAAGGCGACACGCATCTCGAATGCGTCACCTGGCGGAACAAGGCCAGCGGGGAGCTCTCCACCCGCAACATTCGCCATGTGTTCATGATGACCGGAGCGTCGCCGCGCACCGACTGGCTACAGGGCTGCATCGCGCTCGACAACAGAGGCTTCATTCTTACCGGCCGCGACATCGACACCGACGCTCTGCGCTCTGCAAGTTGGTCGCTTGGCCGGCCGCCGCAAATGCTGGAGACCACCCTGCCGGGAGTGTTTGCCGTCGGCGACGTCCGCTCGGGAAATGTGAAACGAGTGGCGTCGGCGGTGGGCGAAGGCTCGATGGCGATCAGCCTGGTGCACAGGGCGCTGGGGGAGCTGTAAAGGGGGTCGACCTCACAGGCTGCGGCTTTGGGCGTTCGACGGGATCGCGACTCCGCGAAGCAACCGATAATTACTACCACCTATGTGGACTCCTCGTCAGACGGCTGCGATTCGATTTGCCTCTTGAGGAAGATCTCTATGCGATTCGTCGTCCACACGGCGATGCCCGCTCCGAAAAAGTCGGAATCTTCACTCCACAGCGGGCAAGCCAACCCGATTGCCGTTGCCAATATTGGCCAATCACTCTCATCGCGTCCGCGCAGACGCTCACGTGCTTCGCTTTCGAAGGTGTCGTAAAGGTCGTTCTGAATGGGTTCGATGATGTGTCTCAGGTATTCGAGCGAGGCAGAAACATCGGCATCAGGCTGGCCGCGTTTCTTCAGGAGAAGGGGCAGGTACTTTTCGGCGTCGTCAAACGAGACGTCGGGTGCAAAAAAGCGTACCCCTTGAGGTGCGTAAGTCTCGATAAGTTGTCGAACGCGACGCCCCAGTACGGCGCGGCTTAAGATATTCGCATCGAGAACGATCATCTCAACGAGTTGCGCCTTTGCCGTGCCGGCGCAATTTCTTGAACTCGTCTACCAGTTCTTCTTCATCGATGCCCGCCAAGGCCTGAGAAAGGCGTTCCGCCGCGGCCTTGAGTTCGGATAGGTCTGCAGTCTTGATGCGCTTTCGGCGCGTGGGAACGTAGACCCCGAGGGTTTCCCCACGGCGGGTAACGGCAACCGGTGTGTCAGATTCCAGAAAGGTGGCGATTCGTTCGCGGAACTCACGCACGCCGACCTTGATTGCAGTCATGGCTTCGGTCTTCATGTACACCTAAGTGTACACAACATGTACGCTCGTCGCAATCTGGGTGGGCAATCTCACGACGCGGCGCGCCTGCGCCTCTGAGCTCCGCCTATCACTCGTCCCGGTGCATGGTATTCATGTCGAAGGCGGGCACGCAGACGGCGATGTATTCCGCGCCCTCAGGGCCAGGCGTTGAATACTGGATCCACTCGCCGGCGTGGGCGATGACGGCCTGCCCAGCGTTCACATCCATCTCGCCGTCTTCGTGCTTCACGTGCAGCGTGCCGCGCAGCACGACGGTAAACTCGTCGAACTCGGGCGTCTGTCCGGGCTCGACCCATCCCGAGGGCGAGCGCATGTGGGCCACGCTCGTGCTTGTGGTCTGCGAGTTCACCCGGCCGATGTATTCATCGACCAGCTTGGGCTTGTTGCCTGCGGCGGCGATGCGAGTGGGTTGCGAGATAAGAGTTGGCATTCGACGTGGGTTCCCCTCGAAGCTACAACAGGTCTCTCGGAGACTGAAGTCCCCTCGGGATGACAATCATCAAGGGTGTCATTGCTCCGGGTTGTTTATGAACTTAGCAACTGTCTTTCCGTTGTGGGTCAGCAGCAGAAAGTCGCCGTCGATTCTATATCCATCGGCGGAGCGAAGCATGGCGACGAACTTATGTTCCCGCGAGCCGGCGGGATCGGCGCATGCCATCATCGTCATGTTGCCAGGATCGAGCTGAAGCTTACCGTGCTCGTCAGTAAAGGTGCCGATGTAGCTGTTACACCCGGCCGAACCGGCAATGCGCTTGCCTTCAGGGCTGAAGGCCAGTGTGACGGGCCGTTGCGGCGGGGTGATGACGATTTGCTGAACTCCGAGCTGAATCAGTTTCCACTGCGTGTCGGCCAGCGGCGTGAGCCCCTTGTTGGGAACGGGACGCCTGGGCTCGGGCTTCGATTCGGGCTCGGCTTCCATCGCCTCCGGCAGAACAGAGGTGAGTTCGGCGCGTTTGGTGGCCGAGGGCGCTTCCGGCAAGGGTTGCTCCGGCTCAGCCGCTTTGGTTTCCGCCAGTGGAGTGGTGGAGTCAGGCACGGCGGATTGCGCTTCGGAGGTCTTTGGCGGCTCCGGTTGAGGGGCCTGCGGCTCAGTCGCTTCTGATTTTGCTTCGGCCGGCTGCTCGGAAGCCGGAGCTTGCTCCTGCGCTGGTGCTGGTGTCGGCTGGGCAGTCTCCTGCGCAGGCGGCGTGCTTTCTGGCGGGGCAGCTTGGACCGCCGATTCGCTTGCAGGCGGGGCGCTCTCCGCTTGAGCAGACGAGGGCGCAGGGGTTTCAGGGCGCTGCTCGGGGGCGGGTGTCGGCGGCGGCGCAGCGGCTTGCTCAGTTTCCTGCTTAGCCGGCGGTTGCTCGGTCGGCTGCGTGCTCGGAGTTGCCGCCTCGCTTGTCGCTGGTTCGCTCGCGGGTGGAGTCGATCCCGCCGTTGGCGGAGCAGGCTCCGACTCCACAGTTGCCGCAGGCGGCGCGGCTTTCTTGTTTCTTATCGAGATTACCGGCTTTCCGGCATGTCCCACAGTGTGGAGCACCAGGTTCACCTTCGACGGCGCGCCGTGGGTGAGTACCGGATAAGCCTGCGCAGTGCTGAATATCATTATGCCGTTGCCGGCGCGAATGGTGGCACGCACCGAGTAATGATGCGCGGGCACGATCTGTGCCGGATCGTAGGCCAGCGCAAACGGAATCGGCACTTGCCGGCCTTCGGCATTGATAAGAGATTCTGCAACTGTTTGTGCTGCCACATCGGCCACGGAGGTATCGGCCAACTGAACGTCGATGACCGCGTCGGCAGGAAGAGCCATGTGCTCGTGATAGGTGACCGAGCCGGTCACTTGGGCGCTGCCTGTCTGGGCATGGCTGGCAATCCCCGCGAACAATAGCGTCAGCAGGCAAGCAAGCAGACGCACCAAGCGTGTACGGCCAGTAGTATTTTGATGTCTCACCATGTCAGACAAAGCTACTCAGGCTTGGGCGCGTCGGTCACGCCGGCGCTCGCCGCAGCCGTGCGGCGAATCTCGGTCGGCATCCCCTGCCGCGCTTCCACCGGTCGCGAAGGCATGCTGCCGCCGCGCTCGTCGAACTTGCCGAAGATCATCTTACCGGCTGTGGTTTGCAACACCGACGTTACCGAGATGTCGATGTTCTTGCCGATCATCTTGCGCGCATTGTCGACCACGACCATGGTGCCGTCATCGAGATAGGCGACGCCCTGGTTGTACTCCTTGCCTTCCTTCAGGATGAAGACGCGCATGATCTCGCCCGGCAGCACGATGGGCTTCAGCGAGTTGGCCAGCTCGTTGATGTTGAGAACTTGCACGCCCTGCAGTTGCGCCACCTTGTTCAGGTTGAAGTCGTTGGTGACAATCTTGCCTTCGTATTGCTTGGCCAGCTCAATCAGCTTGAGGTCGACCTCGCGCACGGATGGGAAGTCGTCTTCTACGATCTGTATCTGAAGGCTGGCGATCTTCTGAATGCGCTGCAGGATGTCGAGCCCGCGGCGGCCGCGATTGCGCTTCATCGAGTCGGCGGAGTCGGCGACCAGTTGCAGTTCGCGCAGCACAAATTGCGGGATCACGATGGTGCCATCCAGGAAGCCGGTCTCGGCAATATCGGCGATGCGCCCGTCGATGATGACGCTGGTGTCGAGAATCTTGTAGCTGCGCTTGGATTGTTTTTCGCCGCCAAAGATGCCGCCCAGCGCCGCCAGGTTCAGCAGGTCGCCTTTGCCCGCACCGACGATGAGTCCGACGTAGGCCATCAGGAGCATGACGAAGAGCTGAAGGAAGCTTTGGGTGTGTCCCGCCGGCAGACTGCTCTTGATGACGAGGCTGAACAGGTATGCCCCGACGATGCCGAGGATGCTGCCGATGACGGCGCCGATCAGCCGCTTGAGGCTGACCTGACGCAACCTTATTTCAAACAGGACAACGGCTGCTCCGAAGAGGACTCCGACACCTGCAGCAGGCCAACTCGAAAGTCCCAGGGGCTGAAGTTCGTAACCGCAAACTGCTGAAAGCAGGACAAATATTACGCGTATAAAAACCAGGTCCAAGCGACACCTCCCGGGGCCGGTTCCTGGCATCTGGGGCGGGCTTGGCAGGCCGAAACGAATTGGATACCGGCCAACCAGCCACTTTCCATAGCCGCTATGGGGCCTTTAGCAAGAAACAAGGCGGAGCTTATGAACAATGAAGCGCGCCCGACCGCTGCCGGCAAACAGCGGGCCGGCAGACTCTTTCCGACGCAATCATGTGGTAGCCGAAGTATAAACCATGTTCGCTTCCGGCGGAGACGAAGTGGGAGCAATTCGGACGCCAGTTTCCTCTGTGGAGCGGTCGGGCTTTGCACGTGGTAAGTGCGATCTCAGGCCTTCGCGCCGCGACGGGCGCGTCCCGCGCACGGCAATGCGGCGCGATCGTACCGTCCTCCCGAGCGGCGCGAGTCACTTTCGCTGTCGCCGAACCGGGCAACCTCGGCTGCCCGTCAGACCTGGGAATCGTCGAATCTCAATTCCTTAGAACCATTACCGTGCCGTTTCTCGAATCGGCCTCTTCAGCCGCCGAGGGAAACGATTTACCTCAGGCGCTAAAGCACGATTCTCTACACCGAAACGTACACTGCACACCTGAAGGTGTGCTCCACCCACGAGCCGTCCTTCCACATCGACTCCCACCCCTTCTCAAGGGAAGGCAAAGGACAGGAGCCGGACCGCCCAGTCCTTTAGAAGAACGTACTCAAAAACGCGGCCGCTTCGGCTGAGACACCGGCAATCTTGTTGGTTGCCTGCCGATACAGCTTACGAGCGATTTCGGTCTGGGGCTGGTCGTCGTCCAGATTACAGAAAGGTTTCAGTTCGCGTCTTCCGAGATTCCTCCGGGCAACGGCGGTGCGTCTGACTTTAATGCTCACTCGGATGCCCTGTCCAGGTTTAACCGCCGTCACGACCCCCCTTGCGACCAGTCCTTGCCCGCCCATGTGGTCTGAGGCGAAGATGAATATCTCGTCGTTGACTTGGATTTGTTTGCCGCGATACATCGTCTTCTCGTTGAACGAAAGGTTGGTTTGGCTTTGAGGTGCGGGTGCGGCTTTGACAACAAATGGCATGGGTTTTCCCCTCGTTGGAAACCAAAGGACACTTTCCGTCGAAAAGATAACTGAAAACGGCGGGGCGGTAAAATGAGCCAAACGACACGGAGATTGAGAGTGACGGTGTTTTTCAAGTATTCTTGCGAAGTCGTAGAACTTCGGCCCCACCTCCCCGAAATGGAGGATCTAGAATTTCGTTTCGGCCCACCTCGGTCGATAGTCATCCGCTTGACTCGGGACTCTTCCGACTGCAAAAAGCCACCCGCTTCTTCAAACGCATGTTGTGTTGCTGAAACTGCAGAACAGCCGACGAATGCAAAGATCACATCCGAGCTCGACTCAGCGTTAGCAGTCTCGTCAGATAGCCCGTGGGCCGTTCTTAAAGATGCTACCCCAGCCACAGTGGCGTTCCTCGACGACACTCTTATGGAGCTAGCTCGCTTGATCGTGCGGTTCGTGACTGTATTCAGGTGGCGAGTAGGTTTACCTGAGGGCCCGCACAATCCGTTCAGCAATCGACGAGGGTACATCTCGAAAGATGGAAAGATTTGGCGCGAAGTTAGCTTGGTGAGAAGGGGTGAGGTTCACTGGGGGATTTTCACCTGGCCTGTTGCCGCAGCGAGTGAAATCTGTGATGAGATTGTTAAGCTCGTCAGTGAGGGGGTCGAGGAGCCCCTGGGTCACCAGCTTTTTAGAGAGGCATGGAACCAAAGAGAAACAAATCCTAGAAGCTCGCTGGTGATTGGAGTCGCAGCAGCCGAAGTAGGTTTAAAGAAACTGATTGGGAGCCTCGTGCCAAACGCCGCGTGGCTGGTCGATGAGCTTCAAACACCTTCGTTTTCTAAGATGTTAGGTAAGTATCTTCCGACCCTCCCGGTGAGAGCCCACTTCCAGGGCACATCCATTTGTCCGCCCAAAGGATTAGTTAAGGTGCTGAATAATGCGATCGAGTGCAGGAACAAGCTTGTCCATGCCGGTAAGACGCCTCCGCATCGCCTGGAGTTAGAGGAGATGCTCAGGGCGATTAATGACTTTCTCTGGATTTGCGATGTTTACGAGGGTCGCGCATGGGCGGCTAAGCACGTATCGGCAGGGGCCCTAGCCGCCTGGAAAGCAAAGGACGGCTAACCCGGTACTTGCCAAGTTTCGCCGGGTTCCCACTCATTCCTGCGGTTGGAATGAGTAGGAGCTAGTTAGTCCCAAAATCGTTGTGTCAATACTCTCCGTCAGGTTAGGTCGAATTACTCTTTACCTTCCACACATTCGAGGACAAGAATCTCAAGCTGCTAAGACGTCTTCGGTTTCCCAAATTAGCCCAAAGGAAGGGTGAACCTGGGAAACCCCGCCCGGCCAGCCCGTACCACCCACCCCATTTATTGATCCGCCCACTGCCACGTTTTGCCGCCATCGTAGGACAAGATCGGTCTACCTGTCTTGACATCATGGCTTCTGACGATAGGCTGAGAGGCTCCGGTTTGCTTGCAGGTGAAAGAAGCTTCGTTTCGAGTGCAGCGCCACGTAACCCAAGCGTATTCGGGCTGTTCTGTCCTGCCAAAGAATGTAATCTTGACGCTGTGCTCCGGCCCGCCGTCGCAATTGACCAGGGAAATCGCATAGCCTGTCGGCTTCTTCATTGTCTGCGCCATCCTGTCATCCAATGGGTAGGACGTGCAATCTTTACTCTCGCCAACAAACCAATTTGCCTGAGCCGTGATGACACTGTCTTCTTGGTGTTGCATCCATCCGGCCGAATCAATCCCCGTGTATGCCCAGTAACATAGCGCTCCGATGATTCCTAACAAAACGAGGCAACCATATCCAGTCGCTGCATCGCTCGTCTTCTTGGAAGCGTCGTTTGTGGTCATGTTTACTTTGAGAGTCGTCAGGCGGTGAAGTCACCTCGGGTGCCCACTCATTGCGGCCGCTGAAATGAGTGGGACGAGGTCAATCTCAGAAGACGTTAATAGAACCGTTTACGCTCTGGCCGCGCCCGTCTTGTCTTGCAGCAACTGGCGGAGAACATACTGCAAGATGCCGCCGTGCTTGTAATACAGCACTTCCTGCGGGGTGTCGATGCGCACGGTGGCGTCAAGCTCGACAACTGCCCCGTCGGCCTTCTTTGCCCGGACTTTCACTGTCTTGCCGGGAGTGAAGTTTTCCAGCACATCGGTGAGTCCCACAATGTCGTATAACTCTTCTCCGTTGAGGCCGCAGGTTTCGGCGTTCTCGTCGTCGAGGAACTGGAGCGGCAGAATGCCCATGCCCACCAGGTTCGAGCGATGGATGCGTTCGAAGCTTTCGGCCACCACGGCACGCACACCCAGTAGGAGCGGGCCTTTGGCGGCCCAGTCGCGCGATGAGCCGGAGCCGTACTCTTTGCCTGCGAGTATCAGCAGCGGGGTGCCTTCGCGACGGTACTTCTCCGAGGCGTCGAAGATGAACATCTCCTCGCCGTCGGGAAGGTAGCGCGTGTAAGCGCCCTCGCGCTCAGGCGTGAGCTTGTTGCGCAGGCGAACGTTGGCGAAGGTGCCACGCATCATGACTTCGTGGTTGCCGCGACGCGAGCCATAGGAATTGAAGTCGGCGGGCACTACGTTGCGGCCGATCAGATATCGTCCGGCAGGGCTGTTGGGCTTGATCGAGCCGGCGGGCGAGATGTGGTCGGTGGTGACGCTGTTGCCCAGATAGCAGAGGACGCGCGCGCCGCGAATGTCGCCCACCGGGGCCGGCGATTTGGGCATGTTCTCGAAGTAGGGAGGGTTCTGCACGTAGGTCGAGCTCGAGTCCCAGGCGAAGGTCTCACCCTGTGGGACACTCAATCCGCGCCAGCGTTCGTCGCCTTTGAAGACGTCCGCGTAGGCGCTGCGGAAGAGGTCTCCGGTAACGAACTTCTGCAAGACTTCGTCGACCTCTTTCTCGGTCGGCCAGATGTCTTTGAGGTACACCGGCTTGCCGTTGCCTTTGCCGAGCGGCTCCTTGTAGAGGTCGATATCCATGCGCCCTGCCAGCGCGTAGGCGACGACCAGCGGCGGCGACATGAGGTAGTTGGCGCGCACCTCGGAGTTGATGCGGCCTTCGAAGTTGCGATTGCCGCTGAGCACCGAGGCGACGACGAGGTCTTTCTCAGTGACGACCTTCGATACTTCCTGCGGCAGCGGGCCCGAATTGCCGATGCAGGTGGTGCAGCCGTAGCCGACCACGTTGAACTTCAGCTTCTCGAGATACGGCATCAGGCCGGAGCGGGTGAGGTACTCGGTAACGACCAGCGAGCCGGGAGCGAGCGAGGTCTTCACCCACGCCGGAACGGCCAGGCCCTTCTCGACCGCTTTCTTCGCCAGCAGGCCGGCGCCGATGAGGACTGACGGGTTCGAGGTGTTGGTGCAACTGGTGATGGCGGCGATGACCACGCTGCCGTGATTCAGTCCACCATTGTAGGACACGTGCTCCTGGGCGCTATCCTGCTGCGAGTCCATGCCGGCGGGACGTCCGCCTTCAGCTTCCCAGCACGAAGCCTGCTTGGGCGGAACCTGCTGGCCAGGCTTCAATAAGCTCGGCAGCGCATCTTCAAACGACTGCGCCGCGCGCGACAGCGGCACGCGGTCCTGCGGACGCTTGGGCCCGGCGATGCTGGGCTCGATGGTCGCGAGGTCGAGATCGAGCACGTGAGTGTATTCGGCTTCCGGCGTGTCCTTGGTGTGGAAGAGGCCCTGCGCCTTGTAATAGGCTTCGACGAGGGCAATGAGCTCTTCGCTGCGGCCGCTGAGGCGCAGGTACTTCAGCGTCTCGTGATCGACGGGGAAGATGCCGCAGGTGGCGCCGTACTCGGGCGCCATGTTGGCGATCGTGGCGCGATCGGCGAGGGGCAGGTTCTGCAGTCCGGGGCCGAAAAACTCGACAAACTTGCCGACGACGCCGAACTTGCGCAGCATCTCGGTGACGGTGAGGACGAGGTCGGTTGCGGTCGAGCCTGCCTTCAAGCTGTTGCGCAGGCGCACGCCGACGACTTGCGGGATAAGCATTGACACCGGCTGGCCAAGCATGGCGGCTTCGGCTTCGATCCCGCCAACGCCCCAGCCGAGCACGCCGAGGCCGTTGATCATCGTGGTGTGCGAGTCGGTGCCGACCAGCGTGTCGGGATAAGCGAGCGGCTTGCCGCTCTCGCCGTTGGCGCCGACGAAGACGACGCGCGCGAGGTATTCCAGGTTGATCTGGTGCACGATGCCGGTATCGGGCGGCACGATGGCGAAATTCTTGAAGGCAGTCTGTCCCCAGCGCAGGAAGGCGTAGCGCTCTTTGTTGCGCTGAAACTCCAGCTCGGCGTTGAGCTGCAAGGCTTGCGGGGTCCCGAACTCGTCGACCTGCACCGAGTGATCGATAACCAACTCGGCGGGTTGCAGCGGATTGATCAGCGATGGGTTGCCGCCGAGCGCCTTCATCGCGTCGCGCATGGCGGCGAGATCGACCACCGCGGGCACGCCGGTGAAATCCTGCAACAGCACGCGGCTGGGCATGAAGGCGATCTCCTGCACTGGAGAGCTCTTGCTCGACCACGAGGCCAGCGCACGGATGTCGTCGGCCTTCACGGCCTTGCCGTCTTCGCGGCGCAGCAGGTTTTCCAGCAGAATGCGCAGGGAGTAGGGAAGGTGCTTGATGGAGCAGCCGTGCTGCTCGACGGCGTTGAGGCGGTACATTTCGAATTCGCGATTGCCGACGCGGAGGGTGGAACGACTGCCGAAGCTGTTCATCTATGAGTCCTTCTTTCTGAATGCGAGGTGGGGCGCTGTAACACGGTGGGCACTGTTTATCTTAAAGCGGCCAGCCGCCCGCTGTCAGCCCGTCAGTTGTTTGGATGTCAGTCGGCGGGTGTCGGGTGTCAGGCATCAGGTGTCGGAAGAATTGGGCTAATGCAGGTCGTACGTCCACAGCGAGTGGTCAATCACGCGACTGGGGGCATACGACCAGAGCCAATGGTAGGCGTCGCCGTCGTCGAGGGTCTGGCCGGAGAGGAGGGTGGGGCTAATGATGAGGGTACCTTTCGTCGGCTCGTGTGCTGCCAGCGGCGCAGCGTGGATGCCGTAGAGCGTGGGATCGATCGATCCGAAGTAAGCGAGGTGCAGCGGTTCGTCAGGGTGCTGCCGCTGGTAGTTGCGCAGCGCGATCAGCCCCTGGCCCCAGTCGAGATTGCTGTCGGTGAGCAGGCGCCAACTCGTTTGCGGGCGAACAAAGACGTTGAAGTATGCGAGGTAGTCAGGGGCATAGCGGAGAGCGTCGGCCGTGTTGAGGCAGAGGGCAAGGATGACAAGGGTTCTGCCCGTGCGGGATCTGCGGGCGCGCTCCCAGATTCCACCCGCTATGAGCAGCCAGAAAGGATACAACGGCAGAATGTGGCGCTCGCCGATGTTGAACTTCGAATCGAGAGCGAAGACGAAGAAGACCAGCGGAAAGAGCGAGAGCAACAGCAGATCAGCAGGGCAGCGGGATTTTTTCCAGACTCGAACGCACAGGCCGGCGACAAGCAGCGTCAGCAGGGCAGTCGGCCATTTCAACGCAATCGCGACCGGATAGTACGCCAGGATGCCGCTGTAGGGATAGATCGTTCCCAGGAACCACGCCGGGCGTCCGCGATGATTGTTGCGCGCCACTTCGCGCAGGCCTTCGAAGAATTCTCCGGCAGGCACGATGGCGCTGAGGTGAAGCTTGGTTGCTGAAGGCCACTCGCGCACGGGGCGGTTGGGGAAGGTGGCGCGAACATGGCCGTCGCCGACTTCGAGATGCGAGACGTGGAAGAAGTAGCCGGCCCAGAGGACAAGCAGCGCAATTGTCAGCGCGCCCAGTGCAGGCTTCCAGTTCACCTTGCGCGAGACCGGACAAGCTGGGTCGCGGCTAACGATCAGCATGAGCACTAGCGCCAACAAAACCAGCGGCGGCGCATAGAACTTCGAGAGCAAAAGTCCGCCGAGGGCCAAGCCGATGAGAACGGTTTGCGCAGTGCTCCGGCTGTGCCGCCAACGTATAAGTTGTATCGCAACTAAGAAAATGAAGAGGGCGCCGATGCCGTCGGTGGTGGCGACAGAGAAGTGCGCGATTAGCGACGGGGTGAACGCGAAGAGGGCGAGCGCCACGTTGGCAGCGCCTTCGGCGAAGAGACGCCTCGTTGCAAACCAGAGGGCAACGCCCAACGCGAGGCCGAGCAAGGTGTTCATTGGACGCGTGCGCCAGGCGAGCCACTCCGGCCCCGGCTGCAAGCGGGTGACGAGGAAGTTGCGCTCGCTGAATTGAACGTCTGCGTCGATCGGGCTGCGTGCGACGGGCAGCGTCAGCCAGAGACGGCCGAGCGGCGGATGATCGTTCCACATCTCGAACTTGCCCAAACGCCAGGCTTGGGAGCCGGCGATGATGTGCGCCGGTTCGTCATAGGTGAGCGATTGGGTTTTGACAAACCAGAGCGACTGAAGCGCGAAGAGCGCGAGGAGAACGCAGGGGATCAGGCGGAGCCGGGGCGAGTTGGTGTCGGCGTCGATGGCAAGAGTCTCGGTGGAGAAGATAGCAGATAGGAGGTAAAGAAGTTTCGAGTTTCAGGTCGTGGCTCGATGTTTGGATCAGGATGACAAGTAGAGCGGTCCAGGGGTCCTTCGACTCGTCGCTACGCTCCCGTCTCAGGATGACAAAAGCCAAAGCTACAGAGCCCAGAGCTAACCCGAATTTCTCACCACGCGGTCGAGGAATGACGGGGAGGTCGAGATGGGGCGAGGGATCGCGGTCCGGCGAGGCGGGGTCGGGTTTTTCTGGGAGGGAGCAGCGGCCCGAGCGAAGGCCCGGAGGGAGGTGGGCGATTGCGAGCGTGTGGGGGCCGCGACTGCCAGGCAGAATCGGGTTGCAGGTGACGCCCAAAGCGCGCTCAGCAGCGCAGCGCCTGCCAGGCGGCGGCAAACAGCGCTTTCCAGGGATAAGCGCGGGGATAGCGCAGGCAGATACGGCGGGCGCTGAGGCGCACCTCGGCGGCAATCTTCAGCAGCCGCAGTCGAATCGTGTTCACCTGGGCGTGCGCCCACGCGGTGCCCGCCAAGGCCAGCCGCCGCAGAGCGTGCACCAGCACATAGGCCAACGACGACAGGTACAGCCGCAACTGATTGGCGCGCAGGGTAGCGGTGCTCATGCGATCGGCGAACAGCGAGAGCTGCTCCTTGATGCGGTTTTCCATCTCGCCGCGAGCGCAGTAGAGCTGTTCATAGCGCGCGCGCGCCTCCCACTCTGTGGGACTCAGCGAGGTGACCACGAAGCGCGGGTTGGGGCCCTTGTCGAGATACTCGGCCTTGGCCACCACGCGACGGGCGCATGACCAACTGCTGCGCGTCTGATAGGAGAACTCGCCGAAGACGCGGGTCGCTTGCTGCGTCTGCTGGTGTTGGCTGCGGGCCTCGGCCAGGAGGGCGGCGATTTCCGCCTCCAGCCGCTCATTGCGCGCCAGCCCGAAGACATAGTCCACGTGCTCAGCTTCGCACCAGGCCATCAGCTCCTCGCGGCAGAAGCCGGAGTCGGCGCGCAGAATGATTTTCACCTGCGGCCAGCGCTGCCGAATCTGGCCCACGATGCGTTTCACTTCGGCGAGCGCGCCTGCGCTGGCATCTTGATTGGAAGCCCGCTGGCGGGCGCACAGTAGATGCTCGCCGCAAAAGATGTACAGCGGCAAGTAACAGTACGCGCCGTAGTAGCCGTGGAAGAAGCGCGCTTCCTGCTCGCCGTGCAACGGCGTGTCGGTGACATCCAGATCGAGCACGACCTCCGCTGGAGGCTTGGTGTGCGCTTCCAGGAAAATATCCACCAGCAGCGCGTCCAACCGCTCGGCCGCGTAGCTGATCTTGTGATAGCGATCGGCAGCCGCCGCCGGCGTCAACTCCATGCGGTTGAGCGTGCTTTTGCCGGCCAGCGGTTCTTCCAGTTCGCGCTTGCCGGCCAGCACCGCGAGCAGGGGATCGTGGCGCAGTTGCTCATGATCGTTGAGATCTTCATAGCCCAGCGCCAGCCCGTAGATGCGCTGCGCCAGCATCTCGCCCACGCTGTGCTCGACCCGCGCCGGATCACGCCCATCGGTGAAGCAATCCGTCGCCCGCTCGAGCAAGCGGATTTTGCGGTTGGTGCGGCGCAACAGCAGGCCGCCGCCGTCGCTGGTCATGCGGGCGCCGTCGAAGTTGGCCACTACCCGCCGCGAAAAATGATCTGCAAACGCGAACGATTCTTGAGTACACTCTGTCATGAGAAAGGCCGTTTCTTTTTGGGGCATCGACTTCGTTTCACACCGCAGTTATGCCTGAAAAGACGGCCTTTTTCTACTGTGAATTACTCGTGGTTGTTTACTACTGATGAGAAATCCGGGCTAAGAGCGAACAGCCAAAAGCCAAGAGTGAAAAGCGGCCTTACATCACGCCACGTCGATGGCGCCGCGCTCGCCCAGCATGCGCTCCATGGCTACGGCGACGCCAAAAGAGAAGAACAGCAGCATGACGAGCGTATCGTCGCCCAGCGAGGATTCCACTATCGACGTAAGAAGGAAGGCGACGAAGCCGGTGAAGATGCCGGTGGCGACGGCCCAGCCGAAGCGCGTTCGCCGCTGAATTCGGGTCAGCAGGCGGAAAAGGTAAATGAGGTAGGCAACCACGAACCAGAGCCAGGCTGCGAGGGTGAGCAGTCCGCGCTCGGCGGCGAGTTGCACGATGTCGGAGTGGAAGTTCCAGTATTCGCGGAATCGCGCGAAGCCTTGCAGGTTCCACTCCGGCCAATGGTTTTGCGTCGAGTCCATGCCGACCCCGAACAGCGGATGCTGCAGCGCGAGGCGCGCGCCGTCCTTCCACATGAGGACGCGGTACTGTGTGCCGGGATCGCGCATGTCGACCCACTTCAGACCGCGAGTGTGCTGAATCCAGGACGCAGCGCCCAGGGCGAACCCTAGCAGTGCGGCGATAAGCCACACCCGAGCACGCCGGGGTGAGATAAAAAAGAGCGCGATTACGCAGCCGGCCAGCAAACCGCTTAGCGGAGCGCGGCTTTGACTGGCAAAGACAGTGGCCGCGATGGCGATGAACATCACGGCGAACAGCAATTGACGCAGTCGTCGCTGCGAGGGCGTACCCAGCATCAGCGCCCACGCCAGGCATCCGATCGGCGCGAGCACCTCCGCAAGGATTCCGGGATGGCCGAGCGTCCCCTGCGCGCGTAATGGTCTGGCTTTGGCAAGAACCAGTGTCGGAGTTACGCGGTCGCCGGACAGGAAATCAGCCGCCCGGGCAAACGTCTCCTTCCTGCGAAGAGGAAAGCCACGCAGAAAGCGCACGCGCACGGTTGTATCGCCGGGGACGGCCGCGGCTGCCTTGATCAGATCGTTCGCCGAATGCAGCGAGTGACCGTTGATGGCAACCAAGGTGTCATCAGGGCGAAGCCCGGCGAGATGTAGGCGGGACTGATAGATGATAGAAACGATGCGCAAGCCGATTCCGCGCGCATATTGCCATGCAGTGAAGCCTGCGACTGCGGCCGCGGAGAGCAGCAGCAACAGGACCAGAGTGCGGACCTGCGAAAGGCGGCGAAGGCTCTGGGCGAAGAGGGTTGCGATCAGCGCGGTCCAGCAGACCAGCTTCATATGCGGCCAGCTCATGTAAGGATCGTAGGAGAACACACAGGAAAGGCCGCTCAAGACAATGTAGGCGAGCATGGGCAGCGCCAGGGGCTGCGGGTAAAGGCGCTTGCGCTCGAGGATGAGCCAAAGGATCCAGAGATAGAAGGTGGCGATCCAGGCATAGCGCGCGCCCTTGATCGGACCAGGGCAGCAGGATGACGAACAGAGCGAAGACGAAGAAAATGGCGGCGTTGAGAAACCTGGCGAGATGTTCGTGGTGCGTTCGCAGGGTGGGCGGCACCTGAGTTTGTAACGGCATCGAGGCTGGAGAGATTGTATCGTGTGACAGCGCTGACTAGCGTCAGCTCGGGATTACAAGAGCAGGTGTGTTGGCGGTATAGGGGTCCCTCGACTCGTCCCCCTCGCGCTGCTCGGCGTCCTCGCTCAGGATGACAATCGTTTAATTACCCAGCTAACTCTTGGCGACTTGTCCGGCTTTACTGCCTCAACAGCAGTCCCTTCAGCACCGCCTGTTGCTTGAGGATGAGCGACTCGATTCCGCTGCGGGCCAGCGCCATCATCTTGTGGAACTGCGCGTCGTCGAAGGGACGTTTCTCCGCCGTAGCCTGCACTTCGATGATGCGCTTGCTGCCGGTGACGACCAGGTTCATATCGACATCGGCGCGGGAGTCTTCTTCGTACGCCAGGTCGAGCATGACCTCGCCATCGACGATGCCGACACTGGTGGCGGCGACATAGTCACGAATCGGGGCCACGCTGATGGCGCCTGATTCCATCATGCGCATCATGGCGAGGCCCATGGCGACAAAGGCGCCGGTGATCGAGGCGGTGCGCGTGCCGCCGTCGGCCTGGATCACGTCGCAGTCGAGGAACAATGTGTGCTCGCCCAGCTTGTCCATCTCAGTGACGGCGCGCAGCGAGCGGCCAATGAGGCGCTGGATCTCCTGCGTGCGTCCGCTAAGGTGACCTTTGTTGACCTCGCGCGGCGTGCGGGTGAGCGTCGCGCGAGGCAGCATGGAGTATTCGGCCGTAACCCATCCTTTGCCGCTGTTGCGCAAGAACTGCGGGACCGTGTCCTCCAATGTGGCAGTGCAGATGACGCGAGTGTTGCCTAGCTCGATGAGGCACGAGCCTTCAGCGGTGGAGATGAAGTCGGGGACGATATTCACCGGCCGCATCTGTTCGGAGGAGCGATTGTCGGAGCGAAAGACCATAAGAGGGGATTGTACCCTTGGCTGTAAGGCAAGGGTCGGTAGAAACGCAACAAGTGCCGGCAGATAAGAGACTGGCAGTAAACGGTCGCCAATCTCCAAACAGCCTCTATAATGCAAGCATGATGAGGTTTATTCGTCGTCTGTGGCTCAATTATTCGACAATTTCGTTGGCAGTACTTTGTTGTGGTCTGGCTCTCATCTCCTTTTGTCCGGCGCCAGCCGAAACAACCCCTGAAAGTTCGGAGGTAGTACATGGAACCATCGATGTTGTTATAGCCACAAAACAGGGATTCGTTTTTTGCTTCTGATAGTCGTGCGACTAGGGGGACGCGATTCTCCGACGATGCGCAAAAGATATTTCGAATTGGTGATTATTGCGCAGCGACCATCGCCGGAGTGGTTGGCTCCGAGGTCGGCATGGACGGGTTTGCTGTTCGGGATTCGATTGGCACTTCGTTACAGGATCTGGATAAGAGGGCCCGGCAACGGCTCAACATCATAGATGTTTCACGTGCTTTCCAATTTGGCGCGGAGGATGTAGCAGGCCTAGAACAGGAAGGTATGCCGCTCAACGGCGAAAATGCCGCCGGCCTAATAGCAGCCTGCTGGGATGCAAACGGAGCGGCCCAATGGACAACACTTGTGCTGCCATACGCGCCAACGGTAGCAAACAACGGAAAAACGTACTATACGGTCCGGGATCCCATGGCCCGCATTCCAGAGCTGCCTCTTTCCGGTTTCGAATGGCAAGCTATTGGGTATCCGTCGATAGTCCGCATGATTTTGACTGCGAAGGAGCCCATTTCAGAGTCGCTTGCCACCGATAATGCGCTTAAGTTGTACTACGACAGGAAACGTGCCGGGCGCTTGAACGATTTCACGCTAAGCGAGGCAGTTGACCTAGCGAGAGTGCTCGTAAAGTCTACGATTGCTTTATCGCCGACAGAAGCCGGAGTAGGCGGGCCAATTGACGTGGCGGTGCTTACGCCCCAAGGGTTCAGTTGGATTTCCAGAAAGCCGAAGTTCGCTCCGTTTCCGCCTTCTCATTTTGTCCGCGCTGTCGCGAGTACATTCGAAGGAGGTGCGCAGCCGCTCGACGGGATGGAATTCGTTCTCTGCACCTTTAGGAACACGAAACTTACGTTTGCGGGCACAAGGGACGTCCAGCTTTTAGGTCCAGAGTTTCTCGGAGCTTGCGAACTTGTACTAGGGCCCGGGGCACGTCAGGCGATGCCGGAAACAGTCAGTCGTCTGAAAGCACTGGTGGCGGACAAGTGCAAGGTAGTTGATGAGAACTCCATCAGCGGAGTGCCTCAGCTCAGGTAAAGCTTGTCGCGGCAATGAACTGGCCTACTTCAATGCTTTACCCAATATCTCCCCCCTAAACAGACGTTCATCGGCGCGGTGCAGGCGCTTGATCATCGCCGGCGTGAGCAGCGGGTAGTGCTTCACTTCGAAGAGATAAATAGGAATGAACCAGATCGGTTCTTCAGTGGTCATCCACCAGCGGTCGTCGAAGCGGGCCAGGTTCACAGGGCGCGAAAAGGTACGCATCGAGCGCTCGCGCCGCAGGTTGAAGTAGATGTTGAAGTAGCTCATGGCCAGCTCGCGCAAGGAGCGGTAGACGGGTTCGCGGTAGCGGCATCCGGTGTAGTTCGACTTGGCGATCGCGCCCCAGTGGCCCTTGACCTTGAATACGGCGAGCACATGATCGGTATCGTGCTCGGCCTCGAAGTCGACGATGAGCGGAGGATGGCCAATCGCGCGCAAGGCAGCGGCCCCGAAGAGAGCACCTTCGAGGCAGTGCGCCGTGCCTTCGCGCAGGACGCGGCGCGGCGACCAGGCCGTGTCCTCGAGGTGGTACGGCAGGCCGTCGAGAAAGCGCTGGATCCCGTAGGGCTCCTTAAAACCGCGCAGCTTGCGCAGCTCGGCCGGGGTAAAACCCAAGTGGTTGCTGTTCATTTCCTGGACAAACAAAGTCTACAGGAGCGCGGCGACCTGCATAATCCTTCGCTTCATGCCGCGGGTTCGACCATCAAACGGCTTTCGGTGCTGTCTGAAAGCTGCAGATTTCCGACAGCCCGCGTCTTTTTCCATGTCAATGATCCGGGGGACGAAAGTACAATCGTGTCCCTTTCGGGGTAGGAAGGGAAAATCCCAGGTAACCTACGATTTCGGCCCCAAGAAGATTCCCCAGCTGAAAACGCTCTGCCTGAGAGGCGGGTTAAGAGCGGTGCGCCGTAAGTTCGGGTCCCCCAACAGAGACGAACGATGAACCCATTCCGAATCCGGGCCATTTGGCTTCTAGTTCTCATCCAGGTCATTGCATGCGGATGGCTGTCGCCGGTTTACGCGCAGTTCAGACATAAAAGCTCATTCACCGAGATCAAGTGGGAGGATTACACGTTCAAGTTCCTCCCGGGAAATCGCATGGCCCAGGTGATTAATTCAAGTAATCACGTGATCGGTACGATCATTGATCAGGGCGGTGACCTGCAGCTTCTGCCTACCGTGACGGGCGACGAAGCGGACAAACTTCAGAAGGCATTTCAGGCGTGGAAGGACTCGGGAGGGGAAGCGGCTTTGGGGTATAAGCCGGCCACGCCGTCCAGCTCCGCGACGTCAGCCAGTCCGGCGGCAGCGAGTTCCTCGGCCAAACCGGGGCTAACCGTCGACGGCGTGATCTCCATGCTTCAGGCAGGGATCTCTGACGACATCATCATTGAGAAGATTCACAAGAGCGGCCAGACCTTCGATTTGAGCGCTGACGACATGGTTCGCCTGAAGAACGCGAAGGCCAGCGATGCGCTGATGAAGGCGATGCTTGAGTCCGGCCCGGCACCAGCGACCGCCGCCTCACAGGGAGTGACAACCGCGCCGCCTTCGCAAACCGCGTCCACGTCTTCGCCGACTGCGCCGGCCGCAACGCAGCCCGCGACCTCAAATGCGGCCACCTCGAAGACAGCGTCGAGCAATACGACCCAATACCAGGGACACGGAAACGGGATGGGCTCCGTATTCGATGCGTTCAAGGGGAAGTCCGTGATCGACCACATTGGCTTGCGCAACGCTCTGCCGCAATGGGACCCGGAAAAGCCGCTGTCCGAGCAGTTCCCGCATATCGCGATCACGGTGGACTACGCCCCGTCGGGCTGGATGGATTCGTACCTGACGGACGCGAGCGCGCAGGGACGGAGCGTCTTCTCCCATTGCTTCAAGCTGGAAGCGACGGTCTGGTCCGACGCCCAAACGTCGAAGAAAATCCCGTTCGAATGGTGCAGCAACAAGGACGAGTTTCTTGATCGCCTGGGGGCGGACTACCTCATGAGCCTGCGGCCGCGCCACATTGATCGGGATTACAACACCGGCATACAGCGGACCGAAGGCACCCTCGCCTCCGAGCACGCTCATCCCCAATGACCGCACTACGCTGGACATGGAAGCCAAGACCAATCCCCATGGTATGAGCATTGACTTGAATCACGACGATAGTACCCGCTTCGCCTTGATGTTCGCCAATATTCGCAAGGACCTGGGGCAGACTCTCACCACAGACGGGGACTCGCGAGTCTGGATTGTTTCCATAAAGAAAGCGGCGGGACCGATCAATTTTTGACTAGCTCCAGGGCAAGGCCGCGACGGTCGCGCGCCCAGCGTGACACCGTTAGGTTAGGCACTCGCGTTACGGCGCTTGCTGTTCTTCTTTTGGCGGTGGTGCCTCGCAGGGTGGAGGGTGGCTTTCACGCGGCGTTCGGCGGCTGACGGGCTTTCGGCGTAGTCGGGGTCGAACATGGCAATGACGGCGATGGCGCGCGTCGAATACTTGCGCGCCCATTGGCTGTGGATCAGGCTCTCCTGTACTTCTTGCCAGTATTGGCGGTCTTTCCCCATCCCGAGCGTGAGCGAAGCGTTCTCGAGGCCGGGCCCGTTATTGATGAGACTGAGAAATACGGTGAATTCCTCGAGGTTAATGCCCATCTGGTAGACAAGCTGGGTGACGGCCATCTGTTGTGAGGCAGTTAGCTGGTCGAAGTTACGGCAGTAGGCGCGCGCATTGTGGATGGCCTGCACTTCAGCCACCCGAAGCAAAGTCAGGGCCTCGTCCTCGGTCACCTGGTCCGTCAGGTCATGGGTGCGAATCTTCTTGCGGTACTTCCGTGTGCCCCAAGCTTCCAGGTTGGATTGGTACTGAGTGAGGATGGTTTGCAACCGTTCAGGATCGAAGCCGGCAGCCTGCCATAGCTGCGCGGACGAAGGCTCAAGGAATTGATGTGGGTTCAGCGGGTCGCTTTGCGGGTGCTCGCGCGCCGGAAGGCTGAGGGTGAAGCCGGCCCCTATGAGAGGATCGCTGGTCTTGGGGTCGGGGTAGGCGAACAGCACCCATCCTTCGTGCTTTTTGTCGCGCAGAATGTCCGTGAGCGTTGCGAACGAGAACTTGATGTCGGAGTGGCTGAGTTCGAAGAACGGTTCCAGTCCGGCGGGGATTCCGGCGGCGGGCAAGGGAAGCAGGGCATCTTGTGCGCGCCGAGTGGTTGGCAGCGTCGAAGAGGTCGATGTCGTTGTGGCGCGAGCGGAGAGCTTGGGAGCAGGAGTAAACGCCTGGCCAAAGGCGACGTGTCCGGCGAGCAGCGTCAGCAGCAGCCATAAATAGAGGACGCGCGAGTTGGTCCCGGCCGGGATCACGAAAATAGAGTAGCGCAATTCGCCCGCGCTTTGAATGGCTGATTGAATCCCTGGTAGTGAAACTTCGAGTTTGTGGCGGAGAACCCGAGCCTATAATCCCAAGCCAAGGAGCAGTCCCATGTCTTACTCATGTGGAAAGTTCGACTGGCAAGGAAATGTGCGGGCGGTAGTCTCTGCCCTCGCCGTGGTTTTGTTATTGGTGCTTGGCGCGGCGCAGGCGCAGAGCTTTAAGGTGATTCACGACTTCAGCGGTGGCGCGGACGGAGCCAATCCCTATACGGGTTTGACGCCTTATGCCCCCGGAAGCTTTTACGGTACGGCGTACTTCGGCGGCACGGCCAATCAAGGCGTGGTCTTCAGTTTGACGCAGATAGGCTCCAACTGGTTCCTGACCCCGCTCTACAACTTCCAAGGCGGGAGTGACGGGGCGCAGCCTTTTGCGGCCATCACTATCGGCCCCGATGGCGCGCCTTACGGCACAACGGAGAACGGCGGAAATTTCGGATGCAATGGCTACGGCTGCGGCACTGTGTATAGCCTGCATCCCTCACCGACCATTTGCAAGACTGCCAATTGCCCGTGGAAAGAAACCGTACTGGTTCGATTCCAGGGTGGCGTTGACGGAGCGGGCCCGTTTGGCGCTCTCATTATTGACCAGGCCGGCAACATCTACGGCACTACCCAAGTGGGCGGTACATCTCAAGAATGCCTTCCTGTCGGTGTCGGATGCGGCACGGTATACATGTTGACGCGGAACGGCAACGGCTGGAACAAGACCGGGCTTTGGAGCTTTGGGCAGGGGAGCCTCGGCAAAGAGCCCTTTAACGGCCTCGTCCTCGACAAGAGCGGCAATCTCTACGGCACTACGTTCATCGGCGGCCAACCCGAGGAGGGCACGGTTTTTCAATTGACGAATACCCAATTTGGATGGACAGAAAACGATATTTACACCTTCCAAGGCGGCAACGATGGAGGCCTTCCCTATGTCGGGCTCATCTTCGACCAGGCGGGTAATCTCTACGGCGCGGCATCCGACGCAGGCACCGGCGCCGGTGGCACCGTCTTCGAACTGACTCCTTCGGGATTTAACTGGAACTATAGCGTGCTCTATGGGCTCACCAATCCTGGCAGTAATGAGTGTGGGCCCTTTGGGACCCTCGTGATGGACACCGCAGGGAATCTCTACGGCACTACGCGGTGCGACGGCGCCAACCATGGTGGTTCGGTTTTCAAGCTGACGCGTTCCGGCGATACCTGGACCTATACCTCGTTGCACGACTTTACCGGCCTCGCCGACGGAGGTAATCCATATTCCAGCCTGGTATTCGACGCGAATGGCAACATCTATGGAACGGCTTCCAGAGGCGGAGCCTATAGCAGAGGCGTCATCTTTGAGATCACGCCGTAGCTAAATGGTACAGGTCATCCGCCGCAACAAGCCTAACCATTTCGAAAGGAGAATCGTCATGGCAAACCTCAGACAACTTCGGAGCTTGGCGCTCCAATATAGATGTGTGCGCGTTAACAGTGGCATCGGCGCTGGCGATTGTGTTTGCGCTGACGCTCGTCGCCAGCCCAGTGGCCCCAACCCACATTTGTGGCCCATGGGGAACTCTCACCATGGACGCCGCGGGTAATCTTTATGGCGCCACGAATTGTGACGGCGCCAATAGCATGGGCAACGTTTTCAAGCTGACGAGAGTGGGGAACGGCTGGTCGTACAGCTCGCTTCACGACTTCACGACTTCACGGGAGGCAATGACGGCGCAAATCCGATTAGCAACGTGACAATCGACCCAAACGACGGGAGCCTCTACGGTAGTGCCTCCAAGGGTGGTGCGCTGAGCCAGGGCGTCGTCTGGCAGATCATGCCATAGCTGACGTTCCTGAGTGTTGAGTTTCGGAACGCGCGCCGGCATGCGGATGGGGTGTCGGCGTTTTCCCTATGATCCTGAGCGACCTTGACAGGATGTAAGCGTCGTCGGAATAGAATAAATGGCAGCAGGAATCTGCTATCGCAGAACTTTCACATTAGTTAACTGTTCGTAGCAAGTTAACCCGGAGCCTTCATCGGCGGCGGACGGGGCCGCTCCCGCCGCGGATTTCTTTGCTGCGCCTTCGGTCGGGAGCAACACCGGAGTTGCAGATGCGGTGCAAATCAGAGAAGCCGTCGACAAGTTCAAGTTCTTCTTCGAGCTTCAGGACGCCGACCTGCTGAAGAGCGAGGCTTGGCCCTCGATGAGCCCCAAGGCTCACAGCCAGCTCAAGAACACCTTCAAGGTCCTTTCGCAGATCAGCTTGCAGGAGAAGTGCGCCGGCTCGCCGGTGATCGTCAGCAACTCCGCTGAGTGGACCTGCACTGAGCAACTAGGCTACGAAGTTGAAGGCAAGTCGCGCCCGTCACAGACGCATGCCCTCCAGTTCCATCTGAAGAAGGTGGAAGGGAAGTGGTACGTGGAGGGGCGGACAGTGGGAGGCAGGACACGATGATTCGGGCATTAGGACACCCTCATGAGTTTTGCACGGGCCACCCGTCTAGGTTCAGATCCACTGCGGCTACAGCCCCCATACGGCACTATGGTAATCGCAGTAAATCAATCGTATGGCCGTGACAACCGCTACAAGCCGTAACACGCCCTTAACGCCTCTGCGGCCCGCTTCAGCAATTCTCCGTCGTTGCCGCGCCACGAATCCCGATCGTAATAGTAGAACCACGGCACCCCCGGAAAGTAGTTTCTGAGCATTGGAGCGCACATAATCTTGCATGGAATACGCTCCGAGAAGATATCCAGCACGCGAAACCTTGGGTTGCCCATGAAGAACTGCCCTGCGATTCCCTCGGAGTGTATTCCTGTCTCCGCGTCCCGCGTCGGCGCTCGTCCGAACTCCGATCGTATCTGCGCTAGAGTGATGTTCGGATTGACCTTGACCTGTCTGACGCCCTGATCATCCAAATACAACCACGCCGTAACGTTGATTTTTGCCAAACCATCCAAGGAGACCAACCCTGGAACGCTTCTCCTATAGGCGAGGGCTTCGATCGGCAGACGGAGATCACATTTATAGCCATCTGGCCGGGAGCTGGGCGTTTTCGGCATAACAACCTTCCGCAGGCATGACTGCCAATTACTGTACCCCTGAAGCCTACCGCGTACAAGAGAGTACAGCTCGCTTCATACCGGGGGGCCGCACACAATCGCAGTTTTCGAATGTCTGGGAGTAAAGTACTCAAAGACTCAGCTTTCCGCAAGCTGGTGGTGTCAACGACAATTCCCACTCATCCCACCGGCAGGAATGAGTGGGGGCACCTGGCCTTCGATCTCCGTCGCTATGGATGTACCCGGTAAAGAGGAATTGCGGGGTTCCTTGATTGCTTTCTGCGGAGCAGACGGAAAAGCAATTATCGGGCAGGCGACAACTATCAAAGCCTCGGCGCGCACGGACGCGAAGGGAGTTATACGTATTCTTTCGATAGCAAAAGAGAACAGATCAAAATAGAAGTGCATTACCGCCGCTGACCACTCACCGCCACCCACTTGATTAGGAAAACTCCCCAAGCAAAACAAAGGCTGGACGAGCCGCCATCAGCCCAGAACCCAAGCGATGGACGTGAGATACCATTCTGAATCCGACGTTGTGCTTACACCACGCTGTTTTGTTACTCCTCCTTTACAGGCCGCCCGATCATATCCATGTATGCCAGATAATCTTGCTTGGCGAGTCCGGTCAGCATTCGATCTCGTATATACGCTTTGCGATCGGAGGACAACTGCTTCATATTCATTAGGCGCACTAGCAGCGCCACTACTTGGGGATCTTGATAGTTCATGATTAGTGACTGCCTCCCCCAATTAAGGGGCGCGAAAGCAGTGGATTCTAGTACTTTGATGTCGGTTGTGCCCCGTTCCACGCTGTTGGCGATAGCGGAGACGTAAGCCACAAACTGCTCCCTAGGCAGCCTTTGCATCGCATATCCTATGATCAACTTCTCATGTGTGCTTACATCCACACTCCCAGTCAACTTGATCGCCGATGACAAATACGTTTGCGGAGTCTCATAAATTACCACAAATGCCCTCGAGGCAAACAGCTCATCGGGAACGCCCAACGATTTAACGTCGTTAGCAATCGTCGTAATAGAGCGATGAAAGTTTTCTGTCTCCTGCATGGTGTTTCTCTCGTTCGAAAAGCTACGGAGCTGCAGTTTGCACCCTGCGACGCTGACGACCAATACTACAATGAAGCTTAGTCTCATTTGCTCAGACGACGAAATATGATTTTGCTAGTCTCGCTTGTTTTCTTCTCGTCGTAATAATGCCAAAAAGTATACGTGTCCTCGGTGACTTCATCCGAGTGCGCAGAAATAGTCTGTCGTCGCATCTTTAGGTCAACCTTAATATCATCACCCGGGGCTAACTTCTTGGTCTGTGGTGTGCTTGGTTGCGGATAGGTAACGATACCGACATGACCCGTCGCATCTGAATATCCATGCGACCAAGCAATCACATCGCCAGGCTTCGGGGTTGCGACTACGATCGAAGTCCCGACGGTTGTTGTGGGTGATGCCCAGTCCCCCGCATTTGGGGCCACCAAGACCGTATTCACAGTGATGCCGAATATCTTTTGCTCATGAATCTTGGGAGCCACCGTGTAACTAGCCCCTGTCACCATCTCATATACAAACAAATTGCACTTATTGCTCCCTATTGGATATGTGGCGAGCGGATCTATCTGACGTTCCGTCGATACCGCCCAGTCTTTGCTAAGATTGTGCCGTCTCGCGAAGTCGACAAGTGGATGTTTATTGTTATAAGTAGTAGTAATCTCATAATCGCCAGGTGGCAGCTCAGTGAATACCGCCAAACCGTCCGCATCCGTCATAAGCGTCTTTTTCATCGGCCCTTTAATATTTACCGTAGCCTTCTCCACTGGAGCGTCTATCGGATCATAGCGTACACTTACAGTCAACCTCGCCTTCGCGATCGTCGACTTGTCGATAGGTGAGATCTCCTCTTCACTCTGTCCAAGTGCCAAAGAGGAATTGTCGAAGGGCCTACCGCAAGAATCAACTGCCCCGCCGACTGGATCACTATCCGCCATGGCTTGCTCCGGCGAGTTTTTCCTGCTTCTTCACTTCCTCGTACAGTCGGTTGACCTTGGTCGTCGAGACCAGCGCCTTGTTGTTCAGGATCGAACCAACCCATGGGAGTTCTGGGTCTTGGTCAAAGTCGGATCCAAACATGAACATCAGATCGATGTACCTGCGCACGTCTCCCTCGGTGGTAATACCGTAGCTCGCCGCCCGCTGGATTCCATACTGGACCATCTCGCGAACCTTCAAGTCACCTAACGCTTCACATTTCTCGGGAAAACTCTCCTTTAGGTGAGCCACCGTGCGCTTCACATAGTCATTGATGGCCGGCTCGCGGAAGACGGCCATCTGTTCTTTGCGAATGGTGAGCATATGGCTCGATACTCCAGCCGTTCGGCAGCGACGGCGAGTAGCGCTTTAGGCCGGCTGCGACACGGCGGCTTCGACCACAGACGCCAGCGAAAACTTTCTTCTTCCTACTCCCCGGCCCTTGTTGGAGAAGCGGAGCAGGGAATCCGGATCTTCGTCCTCCATGATGTAGTACTGAATGGGGCCCAAAAAGCAAGCGAATTTGTTCGGCGTTGCACGTCGGCAGAAACAGCCGCAGCACCCGCGGATCGTAGAAACGGAAATAGACCTGCTTGCGGTCGGGCAGCTTAACCATCAGGAAGTGGCGAAAGTGATGCCGCAGCGCCTCCAGCGGCTCGGCGCAGGTGACAAACACGCCCCAGTTTTTGCCCCAACCCTGCTCCACCAAGGTGGTGATGAAGGGCGATTCAGCCGGCAGGCGCACCAGATATGGCGCGAAGTGGGCGAGCTGCGCTCCCTGAGGCCCTTCAAACAGCGACAGGTGCCGCTCCTTGGCCTCGAACAGGACTTTTAGGACCGAAGGCTCACAGGCAGCGTCGAGGAGCGCGTAGAGCGGCTGGAAGTCGCGGCGCAGCATGGCGATGAGCTTCTGGTGAGGGGTGAGAGGAACCGGCTCGGCAGGAATCTCCACAACCGGCTCGGCCCTGGGCGTGACGATCTTCACCAGGAAGCGCGTCTCACCGGCGACGATCAGGTCTCCGTCGGCGAGGTATACAGCGGCTGCAGGGGCTACACTTCGGCCGTTGACCATGGTGCCGTTGCGGCTGGCCAAGTCGCGCAGTACCACGCCCTTCTCCTCGACCTCCGCCATGAAGTGCAGGCTCGACATGTGGGTGTCGTCGGGCAGGACGAAATCGGCAATGTTCCTCCGCCCAAAACGCACAGACTTGCCCGGCTCAAGCTGGACGGTCTGCCCGCTTAGCGGGCCCGACTGGATTTCAAGGATGACTTGCATATCGCTGCTCTACCTGCAAGGGATCGTAATTTGCTTAACGTGGCGCCTCGGCAACTTATGTGCCGAGGCTGCGTTTTACGTTGCCTTTGGCCACCAAGACAGTCGCGCCTCTGATATCGGCACGTCTCGCGACGGAACGTGGCACGGCGAAGGCAACGATACACCGTGAGCAAGCAACAAGGCTCTGGACAACCAGGTCGCGTCATCGGTCGACAATTCGTAGCTCACGACAGAGCTCAAACGACTCGTTCCAGTTATAGGCGCCAGGGGCATATGCTGCCTTGCGCAGCCAAGCGCTCTCCCATTTGACGCAGAAGCGTAATACCGCGACTCGATCCTTCATGGTCGCGATGCTTGCCGGATACTCGAAAACGACCTGAAAACTCTTTGTTTCGCCCGGAGGCAATTGCTCAACAGCACCGTCGAGCTTCGGAGGAGGGGTTCGGTTGTCGACAACTTCGGCGCCCGTAGCAGGGTTCTGGTATTTGGTCACGATGTTTCGCTGTAACTCGTCAAAAGGGAGGGTGATCGTCCTGCCAGATTCGTTCTTCAGCGACACCGTGAAGAAGCTGCGTGGGGCATCGTAGGCCGGGCTGTCCCGAAGCACGACGGAGAGCGGCAGCGTCGCCGGCCCGGTGAAGGAGAGGCGGACGTCTTTCACTACGGTTTCAGACATAGGATTCACCTTATGTGGATCGACACCCATGCTCGCCAATAGCGCGAGGATAATTAGTGTTAGACAACTTCGCATGTGACATTTCGGCGAGACTTTGCTCGCAAGAGCTCCTGCGCTTCGATTGCCGAAAAATAGTAGAATCTTTTCAGATAATTCGTATTTCCATGGGTATACATGATGTTGCCAGAGCTCGGTTCCAGTGCGACGCTCTCGTTCGTGCCCGTCCGCCTTCTTATACACCACTGTTGCTGAGGTCACACCGGCATAGAAGTACTCGTCCTCCAGGCACAGCGTATGTCCGTACTCGTGAGCGAGCACCCACGCGGAAATGGGTGTGACGTCCGAGTCGTATCCAATGTCAATGTTCCATCCGGTGACGCCGGCTCTCGGATAGGTCTTGTATAGGTTGACGCGGTAAGGAGCTGCATCGGCTCTATCATCGGGTGACCAGAACAGACGGAACCGGATTGGCAGCGTCTTCTCGCCGCATACCGGATCAGTGATTTTCATGTTGAACCGATTTCCCCAGCTGGCCACCTTCGCCTTGAATTGTTTGATCGTGTCGGCCTTTTGATCGTTCGTTATATTGGCCGCAACCGTTCCCCATTTAAAAATCGAGGTAATCGTAATATTCCCATCGGCGAGGTTCGCCTCGAGGCGAAATGCCACCGTAACCGGGGCAATTTGTGTCGACGTCACGAATTTCGAATCCAACCCGTTGTAGTCGATGTTATGGTTCTTGGTCGAATATATGCACTCCAGCGATCCGATGGCCGCGCAAGGCGACTTATCGGTGATTCGCTGGTAAAACCGGCAGCCGAAGGTATCCTTAGTGTCGTCAAACTTTCTGTCCTTGCCTGGCAAATGCGTGCTCCGCCGCTTGTCTCCATTGGGGTCAGCCTTCCAGAACCGCTGCTTGCATCCGGCAATACCCTCTAAGGCACGCGGACAGGGCCATTTCGCCGGGTCTACCTTGCTGCCTTTGCGAAACATCAGCACCAGCACCCGGCGGTTTCGAGCGTTGGCTTTGTTGCGATCCTTGAGGAGATCTTTATCGGCTTCGGTGTTTCCCTGGGCCGCGCGGTCGAATTTGCCCTGATCCTCTTTCGAGAACAGCAGGACCGGGTTAAACTCGCCGCAGCCTTGATAGTCCCCCTTGCCGCCGGAATCCGCACCCTGGGCCAGGAAGTCGGTCTTAGTAAGCTTCAGTTCCGGTGGACAAAGCTTCTGCAAGTAAGACTGAATGAGCGCATTGATCGGCGTACCACTGCCCAGGGCTGTGGCCTGCTCCATAACCTGCCGCTGGTCTTTGCCCCAATGCTCGGTAGCTGCTACCTGCTGCCAGAGTTTGACGGCGGTGCCTGAATCTCCATTCGCGATCAATAGCCCATAGATCGTCATGGCCCGCCGTCCACTTAGCAGCTTGTTGTAATCGTCGCTGCCGACCGGGTCGGCATGGCCGAAGACGGAGAGCGGTGCTCCGGGATGCGCCTTGACGAGATCGACCAGATGCTTCAATTCTGAACGAATGTCATTCGGGTTGTCGGGCTCCGGGTCGGCGTTGACGAAAGACGAGTCGAAGGCAAACCGGATGTCATCCACTCGCCAGCAGGCGATGGGAATCAGCCGGAAACGCGCGGTGTTGAACTGGTCCGTGGTAGTCGGCCCGACGAGAAACTCGAAGGGCTCAGCTTCCGCGTGCTCGCCAGACACACCTCCTTCGGAAGCTGCTTGAATTACGCCTTTTGGATCATCAGCCATCTTGTTCTTCAACCCTGACTAGCACCAGGCCATCGACTTCGGGATCCGCAGCGGCTAAAGCCGTCAAATAATTAGCGCCTTTCGGCACGGCTAAAGCCGTGCCCTTTCAAACCCCAGTGACGGCCTCCTAACAGCCGTGCACCTTCTTGAGCTTCGCCTGCGTTAGCGGGCCGCACTTGCCGTCTACTTTAAGAGGAGGGTGGTCGCACTGAAACTCTTCCACCGCCGACTCGAATGCTTCGTGGTCCGTCCCGTCTCCCGGAAAGTAGCCAAGATTGTTGAGCCGGGCGACTTGGCCAGAGACCTCCTCCACCGGATCAAGATGCCCGATTTTCACGGGGAAGGGAACATCGCGAAAGGGAGTCTCGTCGCCCCGTAGGACCAGCCAGGCCTCGTGCGCGTCGAGCGGGATCTCCTGCTCGATATGTCCCTGCCCGTCAGTGGTCTTCTGGGTAACTACGCCCTCGACCAACAATGCATAGGTCGCATTGGCGATCGGCTTTTCTAAGTAGTCCTCCAGCACCAGGCGCAACTTGAGCGGCTCCTTCTTTACGTCGAAGGTGTGCCGTTTCTCGGTGGCGCCGGATTCCTGCTTTTCCTCCATATCCGGTATAAAGACCTGATCGCCGGGATTCAGCACGTTCGGGTTATCGCGCTTCTTCTTGAGGTCGGCGTTGTTGGGATGGTCCCAAATAATGTGGTAGTCGGGGAAGCCGTTCTCCTTGGCAATCTTGGAGAGATGATCGCCTTGTACGACTGTGTAGTAGCTTCCCATTGCTATCTACTTCTAGTCCTCGCGGTTCGCCAGAGGCCGCCTGGCAAATCAGGTCGCCACGCAGCTCATTTCCGGTGCCAAATCCTCTTGTCGAGATTTGGGAACGTGATCTTGCAGTTGCCGGGATCGATGCCATCGACGCGTGCGAGGCCCATGCCATCCAGATTGCCATCCACGGTTGAGCCATCGGGCAGTTCGATCTCGTACTCCTCGTTGGGAACCGGCTTGCCCTGCTGATCGACAAGCTCAATCTCTATCCACGATTTCTTGGCGGGATCGACCGTCTTCGTCGGCGTCCCAGCGGCAGAACCTGCCGCCTGCGATAGCGCCTCTCAACCCGGACAGGGATGGATGAAGGGAGTACCACTAGCCCCTCCCTGCGCCAGGGACTGGGCGGCCGCTCCTACGCCTGCCATCGCCTGAGCCAAAAGCACAAGCGGCGGTATTGGGGTGACAATTACCGGCGAGCCCATTCCGACTTCGCCGATGATGACGGTGAGGCAGCCCATGGCTATTGGGTTCGCAGGGCCCATAGCGAGGCCGGGCTTTTCCACAACGATGTCCCCCACTCGGCAGGCCATCATGTTGTTGATGAGCACGGTTGGGCTGCCCATCACCACCGCGCCGACGCCATCAGCGCCGCTAACGCTTACCGCTGGACAGGCATGCTGATCGATTGTGGTGCGCCACGCAGGCAGGTTGCCGATGATGACGTTCGTACTGCCAGGACCCGGCGCCAAAGGAACCATGGCATGCGTGGTTGGATCGGTGGTGCGTGCTGCTGGAGGCAACTGCAACTCCTCTGCGAATCTACTGATTTAGCTTCCCACCCTTGCTGCCGTCGTCGGCAGTATCGGGGTCTTTCGGGTCCGTGGGCGCGTCGGGAGCATCCGGTGACTGCGGACTCGCTCCCGGCCCACTGCCGGCGGAGCCGCCACTGTTGATGAGAACCATGGTCCCCTGAATCGTCACGCCCGACGGGCCGATATCCACAAACCCGCCCGGCCCTTTCAGCGAGAGCTGCATACCCGCCTCGATGATCACCGTCTGGCCGGCTTTGAGGTGGATGGTCTGCACCGCTTCCATGGCATGCGTCTGGCCGATCTTTTCGTTACGCGACTGGCCTACCTGGAGCGAGACGCCACCACCTATCTGGCGCTTCTGGTCCTTGCCGATCTGCTGAGATACGGTGCCAACTACCTTCTCTTTCCGGTCGCTATCCAGCTCGATGGACTGGTCGCCCCCGATCTTCTGCATCTGCTTGCCATTGATCTGCAATGACATGTCGCCTTCGATCTTCTCGAAGTGCTTGCCTTTGACATGGCCGTGCTTGTCACCTTCCACCAACTCCTGTTGATTGGCCTTCACAATCAGGTGGCGGTTGGCGCCGACAAACTCGCGTGATTCTTTCTCCACCCGCAAGTCCATCTCTTTTTCAGCGTTGACGAATATCTGCTCGCTGTCCTTCTTGTCTTCAAAGCGAATCTCGTTGAAGTTTGTTTTGTCGCCTTCCTTCGAGCTGCGAGACAGGAAAGTACTGCGCGTCTGGTTATCGGGCAGAGTGTAAGGCACGATCTGTTCGGCGTTGTAAACCCTCCCCGTAATAAGCGGACGGTCAGGGTCGCCCTCGAGGAAGCTCACGATGACTTCCTGGCCGATGCGAGGGATCCACATGGCTCCCCAGGCTGCTCCTGCCCAAGCCTGCGAGACGCGAATCCAGCAGGAATCCGTTTCATCCTGCTTGCCCAGGCGGTCCCAGTAGAAGTGCAGGCGTACGCGGCCGTATTTGTCGACCCAGATTTCTTCTCCTTTCTTGCCTACAACCTTGGCTGTCTGTGGGCCCTGGACAAATGGCTGAGGCGTTATGCGCGGCGGACGGAAGGTCACCGATTCGGGTATGCAGGTGAAGCGGTTCGAGTAGTGCGCGCCAGCACCCTCCCCGCCCGGCTTATAGGTACCGGCTACCGAAGCATGGTGCTGCACCTCAGTCAGGACGTAGCTTTGGTTCATGTCGTCGCGATGGTAGTCCTCCAGCTTGAACTTGTAGCCGGAAATGAATGCGCGGCAATCGCTCGATCCCGTCGCGACCAGGTGACCGGCCTCCTCCTCCTCCATGCGGATTTTGGCCCGCGTCTTGCCCTCGTCGGTCTTAAGATATTCGCCGGGATAATCGTAGATCTCGAATTTGCTGTTGTCTGCGACCTTCACCAGGGTTGGCGAGTCGCAAAACAAATTTGTGCTGGGAGTCTCGAAGTTGTAGTCGGTGTGAGAGTACTTACCGGTGCGCAACTCCTGCTCCATCTGCCAGCCGGTAACGACGTCTTCTATCTCCTTGGCTGCGCCACCGGCAATGTAGTGTGCCGTAGGCTGTTCCGGACACGGCTGGTGCGTGCTCTCGGAGTCGGCCAGCACCATGGTGTGTTTGCCGTTCTTGTGCTCGAAGTAGTAGAAGATGCCGTACTGCTCCATCAGCCGCGACACGAAGTTAAAGTCGGTCTCGCGATACTGCACGCAGTACTCCCGCTTTTCGTAGTTTGGCATGAGCGAAAGCCTGTAGTCGCTGAAGCCGCGGCTCTTGAAGACAGCTTCAATAATCTCCGGTATGGTCTTGTCCTGGAAGATGCGGCAATCGGCGATGCGGGTGAGGAACCACAGCCAGGGCACGACCTCCATCTGGTAGTGGGTAGCGTCTGCAGCGGCCCGCTCTGCGCGAAGCGGCTGACGAAGCCATTGATGTACCGTTGTTTACCCTTGGGAAGAGCGATTCGGAGGGTAACGTTCTGGCCGATGATGCTCTTGAACGTTATCGAGTCTTTTTCCGATAGCAGGTCCAGCTGAAAGCTGAAGAGCCGGGAAATAGCCTCCCGCCCCGTGAGTTCTTGCAATAGCAACACGTCCTTCCCGAGGGGAGTCTCGATGGCGATCAGCCGGTTTTCCTGTGTATAAGGCATATGCTCCTTCACGGATGAGGGCGTTCAACCACTCCGTCCGCGGTGAAGCCTCGCGATAGCTTCCAGCCTAGGAATATACAAACTGTCCATCTTCACCGATGCCGACGTGTATGTCATTGATCTTTTCCCCTTCTGCCATGCGTCCCAATATCTGACGCGAGATGTCGGGTAGCAGGGAATTGGTCAAAATGTTGTCCACGTTGCGAGCTCCGCTTTCCACTTCAGTACAGCGCCGGGAGACCTCATCGATCAGCTTATCGTCGTAGGTCAAGCGGATTTTATGATTTTCCTCGATACGACGCTGAATTTTCTTTAGCTTGAGAACAATGATCTTCTTGAGGGCCTCGTCCCGAATGGGATAGTAGGGCACAATCACCATACGGCCGAGAAATGCAGGCTTGAATATCTTGTTGAGTTCGGGCTTCATCGCCTGCACCAACCCTTGTGGAGTCGGGGCGGTTTCGGGATCGGCGCACAGCTTCATCATCTGGTCCGTGCAAGCGTTCGTGGTAAGAATGATGATGTTGTTCTTGAAATCGATTTGCCGGCCTTCACCGTCTTCCATCCTTCCTTTATCAAACACCTGGTAGAAAAGCTCCAGCACATCAGGATGCGCTTTCTCCACCTCATCCAGCAGCACAACGGAGTACGGACGTCGGCGCACTGCTTCGGTCAGGACCCCGCCTTCGCCATAGCCGACGTATCCCGGAGGCGAGCCCTTCAACGTAGAGACAGTATGCGCCTCCTGGAACTCCGACATGTTGATGGTGATCAGGTTGTGCTCTCCGCCGTAGAGAAGGTCGGAAAGCGCCAGCGCCGTCTCGGTCTTGCCGACGCCGCTGGGACCGACCAGCATGAAGACACCGACAGGCTTGTTGGGATCATCCAGGCTGGCCCGGGAAGTTTGAATGCGCTGACTGATCACATCCAAAGCGTACGACTGACCAATCACCCGGCTGCCGAGTACATCCTGTAGCGACAAGATGGTTGCGATCTCGTCTTTCATCATCTTGCCAGCCGGGATGCCGGTCCAGCCAGATATGACTTCAGCCACGATTTGACCGTCCACGCAGACGCGAATCAGGCCTTCTTCTCCCTGCAGGGCAGTTAGCTGGCTCTCCAGCGCTAAGAGTTGCTGCCGTAGCTCCGCCGGAGTCGGTTCGGCCTGGGGAGCGACCGCCACTGCGCTTGCAGTCATCGAACTTTGGGCGGTTGCCGTTTCTCCAAGCTGCGCCGGTACCCCAGCGGAAGAAAGAGGCGCGCCGGCGGCAGACGAGCGACCGTTACCGGGAGAGGGTTCGCCCTCCAGCTTGGCTCGGATCTCTCGAATTTGGCCAACCAGAGCCCGCTCCTGGTTCCACCGCTCCTGAAGGGCCTCCAGCCGGCTCTTGGCGTCGTACTTGCTCTTCGCAATCTCCGCTAAGCGGTCGGTGTGGTCTGCCCCAACCGCTACTTCGCGGTTAAGAATGCGTTCCTGGACTTCCAGATCATCCAGCCGGCGGACGGCATCCTCCATGGCCGGGGGAGTGGTGTTTTGTCCTAACGACAACCGCGCGCATGCTGTATCCAGCACGCTCACGGCTTTGTCCGGGAGTTGACGCCCGGCAAGATAGCGATCAGACAGATGTACCGCCGCCGCGACCGCCTCATCCAGGATCCGCACGTCGTGATGCTTCTCCAACGCGCCAACGATACCGCGCATCATGACCATACACTGCTTTTCGATGGGCTCTTCCACTTTCACGACCTGGAAACGGCGGGCCAGGGCAGCATCTTTTTCGAAGTACTTCTTGTACTCCGACCAGGTGGTGGCGGCGATGGTGCGCAATTCGCCACGGGCCAAGGCAGGCTTGAGCAGGTTGGCGGCATCGCCTTGCCCCGCCTGGACCGCCGGCCCCGATCATGGTGTGGGCTTCGTCGATGAAGAGGATGATGGGAGTAGGGGAAGACTTGACCTCCTCGATCAGTCCCTTTAGACGGTTCTCAAACTCCCCCTTCACGCCCGCACCAGCCTGCAGAAGAGCCAGATCGAGAGTGCGGATGGTCACGTTCTTCAGCGGCGGCGGAACATCGCCTTGCGCGACGCGCGTCGCGAAGCCCTCGACGACGGCCGTTTTGCCGACTCCGGCTTCACCGGTCAAGATGGGATTGTTTTGCCGGCGGCGCGTAAGGATGTCGATGATCTGACGGATCTCAAAATCTCTCCCCAGTACAGCATCGATCTTGCCCGCTTTCGCAGCGTCCGTGAGATTGACTGTGTACTGATCGAGATTGGGAGTCTTGCCCCCTATGGCGCGACGCGGGCCGGCTTCGCCCGAGACCTCCGCCATGGGCTCGAGCTCTTCCTCTGTCGAACCCGCAACGATCGACAAGAAATCTTTGCGCAGCGCATCGGTCTGGATTTTCTGAAATTCGCGACTGATCTCGCGCATCAGGCGGGAGAGGTCGTCTTCCGTTACCAGCGCCAGGACAGTGAATCCGGTGCGGATCTTTCCGGCGTTGAAATCTATGGAGCCGATGGTCCAGGCCTCGGTGAACATCTTCAGGATGGTTGGGCTAAGCGCCGGTGTGCGCGCATTCCCAGACTTCAGTTTGTCGAGACTGCGCGTCAGCTCAGCCGCAAGGCGAGATCGGTCAACGCCGAAGCGCTGCATGATTTGACCGAAATCGCTGTCGGTGACGTCGAGCAGCTTCATGAGATAGTGTTCAATCTCGATGTCGTAGTGGGTCCCGTGAGAGGCAAAGCCCGGCGGCTGCTTCCAGGGCCGAGCGCGTTGTATCGTTGAGCTTGCCGATCAATGATTTGAGATTTAGTCCCATACCGCTACCCTCATAACCTGAGAATCGTGTCCCCAGGGTCTCTGTCGATCGCCTTTGTCTTAAGCCAGCTCACCCAACCCAGCCGGGGAGGTTCCTCCGAGGTCAAGCTCAGATCGCAGGCAGGAACATCGTCTCGCTTTAGAAGAAGCTGAACCTCGAAATCGAATTCCTCGTTAGAGAAGAACTTCGTAATTGACTTTAGCGGCTCGAAGGCACTGCCGTCGGGAAGAAAGTCGCTATATCGTGACAGCTCCATCGGACCGAGCTTGATCCTGACCGTCCCCTGACGGTCCCAGACCTCGTCACCGACGACGGCGCCTCCTCCGAGCTGACGCGCTTCGTCGCTGTCGTCCGCGAGGGAGCACTGGATAGGTGCCTCCAGGCGATACCAGGACCCGGTAAACTGCTCCACCTCGACCGCAACCTGGAAGTAATCGCTAAGGATTGCCTCCAGGGCCTCAGCTGAGCGCGACTGCTCGGCGAAAAGCGCTACGTAATGCAGGAGCGCCTCGTCCGGCACGGCCTGGCGCTCTTGAAGGCCGGTGGGCCCAAGCCCGATCAAATCCAGCAGATATTTTGTGAATCGGTCCTGGTCGCCGCGATTGTAGCTGACCGGAAATCGGTACTTCGACCACGCCCGATAGAAGAAGGAGATGGCCCTATGATTAAAGATATCCAGGAAGCATGGCAGACTGTCGTCTTTGGCCCTGAGCCGCTCAATAATGTGCTCGGTGTACCAGTAGGGAAGTACTCCCGACGGCCCGGTGAGACCCATGAAGTTTACGACCATGTCCGGCAGAGAGCCGGCGTCAGGCCAATTCAACTCCTGCACTTGACTGGCAGGGAACGGCAACCTGTTGTGGACACGGAAATGTACAGCTTCATCCTCTGGATTGAAGAAGCCTCCCACCGGCTGGCGGTCGTGCTGCAGGCGTTGCAGCAGCGTGACTGCCTGGAAGAACTCAAACGAGCACGGGTCCTGACGCAAACTCTCCGCCAGCGGAGAGTCCTCTAGACCAGGATCCTGCGACCTGCCCTCGGCTGCCATTCGTGACTAAAGTCCTTTCTTTGAGGCGTGGTGACGGCCAGTTGGGTAAAGCTGTTGAGCGAAACACTGAGCCCGAGGAAGCGCTCCAGCACACTGGCGAACAGAAACGCGCTTCCTCCGACGAACTGCCCTTCGTCGATGTGTAACTCGATCCTGGTTCCGCGCGCAAAGGTAATGCCATGTTCGGAGGAGAGGCGCGTAAAACGAGGTTTGCTTTCGACACGCAGAATGCTGTCGATTATGTTTTGGGAATAGGCAGACTGCCCGAAGTCATACAGCCGCAAAATCTGTTTAAGCGCATCCGTCCCCCCCTGCACCAGCGAGAGGTAGTTCAATGACAAATGCGAGACCAGGCGCCAAAGGGCCGCTTTGCCAGAGGCTGGGCGGACAGTCTGCGTCGGCTTGCGAAGCGCTACGATGCTCTTGATCGAAGCGGCGCCGCCCAGCTCAAAATCACCGCTGGCATTGCCGAACGGCAAGCGGGCCGGCAAGTCGCGATTGGTGCAAGTAGTTCGGATGGACAGAATATTGGCGTCAGGATTCACGGGCCGCAAGGCCAGGTCCACCAGCGACAGGTAAACATCGGTTCCATCGTCATTCGGTCTTACCGCGGGTCGTCTTCTGGCCAGATAGAAGCTGGCCGGCTTACCGCCTCGTGCAGTATGCCGCAACGAGTAGAACGGCTCGTAGATGGTTATTTGCTGTGTGTCAGTGTTAATGCCCGCGACTTCATCCACCGAGTAGATTTCGGTCGAATACGGGCGACGAACATCGGGAGCAATGGGATATTCATATTTGCGCTGGCTTAGCTGGATGGGCTCCGCCACCTGGTTGAATAGGTTCACCACTGGAGTGCATCCGAGGCGGAAGGTCCTGGCCGAGAGCTCCAGTTCCAGTCGTTGCCGCTGCTCGTCTTGTGGGACATCGGAGAGCAGGAAGATGAAGTCCACAGATTGCTTCGGCCCTGACGTCCAGAGTTTCTCCAGCCCAATCAGGTCGAAGAAGAAGAACTTCTCAGAAAAGGAGAAGTATTCCAGAAGGAGGTGATGGCCGGCGAACGAGCGGTGCGAATAGGGAAGTAGGCTTTCCTTTGCATCGAAGCCTACTGGGCGCAAGGCGCTTGCAGGAAGCGTTACTCCAGGACTTTTGGATCCCGGAGATGCATCGCGTACCACGATCCGGTCTAGTTGACTAAACAACAGTTCATATAGGCCGTTGAGAAATCCCGCTTCCCCATCCATGTAAAAGCGGACCCGATCGATCTTGAGCTCTTGAAATGTAACTCCGGGAGCGCAGTTAAGCTGGAGACGTATTGCAGTGGCTGCATCGCCGGCATTAACAGCCGGTTGCAGGCGGCTGGGAGGCTTCATCTCCGCCGCCGCGACCGACACCGGCCACAGCACCGTGTTGTAACAAGTGCGAAACGTGCACGGCACCCCCTGGACGGGACGCGACTGAAGCGCTGAGTTCCGCGGAATTGGTATTCCGCTGGTTAGCTTGCCTTTCTCCGTATCCAGCTGAAATTCGACGATGGACATCGACGGAATCGGACTTACAAGCTGGGGATAGACAACGGTTAGCAGAGCTTCCGTGATCTCGGGAAACTCGTCGTCAATTTTCAGATGAACGCGGGCCGTCAGGAAGGCAAAAGCTTCCAGCAGCCGTTCAACGTGCGGGTCTTCGCACTTCGTGGGCTCGAGCACCAGACGCGCGGCAATCTTGGGGTGTTTCTCTGCGAACTGAACGCCTAGTTTGCGGAGATAATCGAGCTCCTGCTCATAGTACACACGCAAGTCATCGCGCATTTGCTTCTCCTGAAACCTGGCAGTTCCCACTCCTTAGTTCGATGACGGTATCAAAAGATACCGGCTCAGGATTAGGGTCCATCATCAGAGTTGCCTCGATCCGCAGCCTGACCCGCTGAAGGCCCACGGAAGGGCTTTCCAGCGGGACGATGCGCACGTTTGCCAGCCGCGGTTCAAAGAGCTTAATCGAGGCGGCAAGATGCCGTAACAACTTTGTTTGATCGGCAGGCGATGCCATGCTGTAAGTTGAAAAATCAGGCAACCCATATGCGTATAAGGAATGGGTGACCTCTTGTAGCGACTCTTCCGGCTCCTGCGCGACGCGACGAGTGTTGAGCAGATAATCCAGATCGCGGCGGACTGCGGCCTTCAGGAGGCGTACCGATTGCGCGCGGCTCATCGGGGCCTCAACCTTGCTTGTGGGCTCGAGGTCGATCAAGCGGTCGAAAACGGATTGCGTAACGTTAACGTCCCCTTGGCTTCTTGGCATGTTTTATCCTGCGCGCAATGCCCGGACGGGATCCAAACGACAGACGCGCTCAAATAGCTTCTTGCGCTCGGCGCTGTCGGCCTGCACCCTTTTGCTGGTACTCATAATTAGAACGAGAGCGTCGGCTACGGTTTCGCGGTCCTCCCAATCGTCCAGCTTGTGGGTTTCCAGGGCCTGCGCCACATCATCAATCATGGGCTGTACGATGGCATCATTGCCCGCTTCGACACACAAGCGGACAAACTGCAACATCCTCTGGAATCTTGCCCGTCCGCTCTGCTGGCGGGCAATCTCCTCGCGCATAATCGCGAAACCCTTCTCAAGATTTCCTGCCCGTATGGCCGCTTGAGAAAGGGTATAAGCGTCGCTTGGCTTCTCCCACCACGAGCTCGGCGCACTGGGAGGTGCTGGCGCAGTGGTTGCGGCGCCGTCGGTGCTGTCGCCGGCAGCTACAGGCACGCTCTCTGCTGCAGACGGGGTTGACTCGACCAGTAGCCTGGAGAGCCATGCCTTGGTCTCCGCATTTGCGGCAGGCGTTCCGTCGAGCAGAGTTGCGTTGAGCAGTTCTGGCAAATCGCGAATCAAGTTCTTCAGTTCGGACGTAATGGACGTCCCGACAAGTTCGTATTCCGCCCCCAGCGCGGCACAGGCGAGCACTACCAGATGCTGCAAATCCAGCCAGGCTCGGCTGCAGGGCAGCGACATCGCGTTCTCCGCAACCTCCAGCAGCTCCGCCCAACTACTTGCCAGCGCCAATCGTTTCAAGTGCCGTCGAAGCTCGGTGCCAGGAGCTTCCAGCAGATTGGGGTCCGTAAGCCCCGGGGAAGCCCTTAATTCTCCCCACCGCAGACCACGCATCATTAGGTAAGGTGCTGGATTCCCGGGTTGCTGTTTGCGCAAAGCGGCAGCCGCCTTGCCAATTGCAGCAATTGTTTCGCGCCGTTCCATCGGTTCGCTGCTGCCCAGGGGGATAACGATAGACTGCGCCGGTACCCTTATCCCGGCGCCTGTTCCATCAGCAGCGATGCCATCCTCCAGGGCGCCGCCCTCCGCACTTTCAGGTTGAGCCTCGACCGGATCCGGCTCAAGCTCGCGCTTCTTTTCGAGGAAGCCATGGACGGTATGGCGAACTTCCGTTACCGCCGACTTGAGACGACTGAATGACGGAGCGGCATCCCCGAACTTGTCATCGCAAAACTTTTCAAGGCCACTCAAAACGCTTAAACAGTTATCTAAGTCTTTCTCCGACTTTGCATAGAAACTTTTCGGAGTCTCGTCGAAGGCCTTGTCGAATACCTCAGGTGCCAGCTTACCCTCGGCCAGCGTCGCGGTGCGTTTCTTTTTCTCGTTCTGGGTTTGTGCCTGCTCCTCATATCCCACAAGGCGGGATTCCTTATACTTCAACCAGTCGTAGCCCGCGGCTACAAGAGGAATGCTTTTCACGGGAAGTTCGAGAGCGCTGCCCAGCCAGTTCAATGGCTTTGCTCGCAGCTCGGCGTCGCCGTCTTCGATAAGCGGATAGAGAGTGTCCCAGTACGTGGCCAGCAATTGGTGACACAACTGAAGCCCCTGCCCTAGCCCGGCAAACCCTTCTTTGTGGAGCAGAGCTTCAGTCGACCAGGCTGCCATCTGAAGATCTTTGGATTGGGTTGCGATGGCCTCTTGCGAAAGCTTCAGGACCTCGGCATAGTCGGCGGCTTTGCGCTCATGCTGCCAGTCGCCGACCGGGAGGTCATCATCTTGACGCCGAGCCTCCTGGATGCGGTCATAGAATGCTTGGTCTGAGTTGTAGCGCAGATCCGAGCCGCTTGGGTTCTCGCCGGCAATAGGAGTTAGAAGATCTTCGCGAAGTGGCATGGATTCATCTAAGCGTCGGCTGGAGGCGGCGTCGCAGGCTGCTGCACCGAGAACTCCACGGAGCGGACTTCAAGGAAGGGCACTTCTTCGCCGTCCACCAACCACATTTTTTGCCCTGAGGGATATTGTTTGCCTTGTTCATCAGCGGCCCAGTCCGTCATCCGTCCAAGCCAGACCGATTCGTCCGGGTGTTTCCAGGAGAACGGATATAAAGCTGGTACGAACACTTCTCCCAGCTCGGCCCCCTTGAAGGAAGGCGCCGCGCGAACAATGGCCGGCCTCCATAAGGTGTCGCGTAACCTGCGCGGCGGCTCCATCTCGATGGAGGCCAGATGCTCGAACGCTATCCAGAGGTAGGCGCCGGCTGCGAATACTTCCAAGCGCGCGCCCAAGTCGGGATCGGAATCGGACAATGAGTAAAAAGGGCGTCCATTCAGCGTGCCCGGCGGGGAGGAGGCTGGAGATTGTTGAGGAAACTGCTCGGCCTCGAACATCTGATGGCGAGTCTTCTCAGCATGAAGAGCGGCGAAATACAGGATTGCGCCGAGCTCGGCATCTTTGCTGCCTTGCGACAAGGCAGTCAACTGCTTTTCCGCCCGGCCGTACTCTCCGGCGAAACACAGCAATTCAAACAGAAAGGTGCGCTGCCCCACGTCAGTGGGGTGGTCGCGGAGGTAGGCTGTGAGTTGCCGCTCCGCTTGGCGCACCTTTCCTGCATCGAAGAGTTGCTTCGCCGTCATCGGGCCTCCGATTGAGCCTGTTCAGCACAGAGTTACCAGGGTTTGATCTTCAGTAGGTCGAAGCCTTTGTCGATGAACCCCTTCAGCTTTCCCTCCTCCTCGGGGTTGTAGCTGATCTTGTACTTCTCGAACGCGAACGAGACTGACTCCATCGGGTTCTCGCTCGACCCCGAGTGCTGGATGCCGGTGATCAGCGCATTCTCCATGTGGATCTTGTAATAGTCTTCCTGTTGATCACCCATCGGCTTGTCGTAGATCAGGTCCACGGTTTTGAGAACGTTGCCGGTGACGCAGTCGTCGAACAGCAGTGGCGACACCTTATCGACCGCTTTCATGACCGTGAGGTTCTGGATGTTTGCCCGTCCCACCCTGGCTTCACCGCCTGCCGATTGTGGACCAATGACGTGCTCCATGGAAGCGCCGAAGCTAAAGGAAAACACATCGATATAGTCCTGCTTGCTGGTACTGGCGCCAGGCCGGCCATCGACTTTCAAGTATGCATTGACTGCCATTGCAATATCTCCTTTCAGTGTGAATCTTGAAACTGCCTTCTAAGGGGCCCTGTACCTGCGGGGGTAACCTCATGCCGCCGGGGCGGGAAGCTCCGCCACCAGCCGGAGGGAAACCGTAAGCTCATCCAACTGGAAGTGTGGTCGTAAGAATGCGACTGCTTTGTAGCATCCCGGTTTACCCGGAATCTCGGCGACGTCGATTCGCGCTTCCCGTAGAGGCCGTTGTGCCTTTGCCGCCGGCGAAGCGGAATCGTCCGGTGTTACATAGGTGGTAATCCAACGATTCAGGAACACCTCAGCTTCCTCGCGCGACATGAAGCTGCCAATCTTGTCGCGCATCATCGCCTTCAGATAGTGAGCGAAACGGGAGCAGGCCATGATATAGGGCAGTTGTGTCGAAAGCCGTGCGTTGGCATTCGCCGAATCCAGATCATAGAGCTTCGGCTTCTGGCAGCTTTGCACACTGAAGAAGGCGGCATAGTCGGTGCCTTTGCAGTGCACCAGAGGAACGAAACCCAGGTCCGCGAGTTCTTTCTCGCGGCGGTCGGTGATTGGGACCTCGGTCGGACACTTCAACGCCAGGTCGCCTTCGTCGGTGTAAAAGTTGTGGGTGGGCAGGCCCTCGATCAGGCCTCCACCTTCGACACCGCGCATCGCAACGCACATTCCAAATTGCGAGAACGAATTGGTCATGCAGGTGCCCAGTGAATACGCCGCATTCATCCACAGATACTTGGAGTGGTCCGTGCCGTCGACGTGCTCTTCATAGCTGAACTCATCGATCGGTTTTGTTTCTTTGCCGTAGGGCAGCCGGCCCAGAGTCCGTGGCAGGCACAAGGCGACGTAACGGGAATCCTCACCTTGCCGGAACGATTTCCATTTCGCATACTCGGTGCTGTCAAAGATTTTCGCCAAGTCGCGAGGTGCGTCGAGGGAAGTGAAGCTTTCCAGGTTGAAGAGGTCAGAGGCAGCAGCCGAAACAAACGGCGCATGGGCTTGCGCCGCAACGTGCGAAATGCCGTCCAGCAGCGCCATGTCTTCCGGATGCTTGCCGAACTCGTAGTCGCCAATTAGCGCACCAAAGGGAGCGCCACCGAATACGCCGTACTCCTCCTCGTAGACCTTCTTGAACAACGCACTCTGGTCGAACTCCGGGGCCTTTTCGATGTCTCGCAGTAGTTCCTTCTTGGTTGCATTGAGGACGCGAATCTTCAGCCCCACGCCCGTCTCGCTGTGGTCCATCAGGTGCTTCAAGCCGCGCCAGGAGCCCTCCAGCTTTTGAAACGCCGCGTGATGCAAAACCTCATTCAGCTGTAGCGAGAGCAAATGATCGATCTGCGCGATGCGGGCGTTGATCATCATCTCGGCGTCCTTCGCCACCGTCATGGAACCGTCGAGGACCTGGGCCACGAACTCCTTCACCAGGTTTTTGCCGCGTTCCCGGGCGACGGGATCGGTGCCGAATCGTCCCTGTTCGACGATCTGATCGAGAAGACCCTTCTCTTCCGTCTGGGTTGCAACCGCTTCCGCCTGCTTTGTCGCAGCTGGATCAGGCATTTGGCTCCTCCTTGGTCCCCATCTCCTGTTTCAGTTTATCGAGTTTTTCCGTCTTTCCGACCGCATCAAGCAGCAGGTCTTCAAGTTTGTCGTTACCCTGTAGCGTGCCGCGCAAATCGGCGAGCCGCGTGCGTAAATCCAGCAATTCCTTCAGGGGCTTGACCTGTTTGGCCACGTTGGCGGGCTCGAAATCGTCAAGCTTCTTGAACTTGAGATCGATCTTCAGATTGGGAGCATCGGGTTCGTCGCTCAGCTTGTTCTCCACCGAAAATGACAGGTGGGGCTTCATGCCTTCGAGCACGGAATCAAAGTTGTCGGGATTGACCTCAACAAACTTGCGGTCTTTCAGCTTGGGAAGAGGCTGTTCGGGATTGCCGGTAAAATCGCCCAGGACGCCAACGACAAAGGGCAGCTCCTTCAGCTCAATCGCTCCGCCAATCTCAACGTCGTAGGTGATTTGGACCCGGGGGGGTCGCACTCGATCCAGCTTGTGCTGTGCGCTTTGTCTCGCCATCGAAGCCCTCGTTTCTCATTGAAGGAAAAACATGTTAATCGAATTCGGTTTCCGGCAGGGGACACTTCAGGTTCCCTGGTATGACATGGAACACCCACACCAGAATGCAGGTGTGAGGCCTGGCTGGGGGCAAGGTATCAAGTCCACCCATTTCCGGTGGTGGCTCTTGTTACCATGATGTAATAAGAAAGTCAAGATGTTTGAGGCGTCTCCGGCTGAATGGCAGGATATTTGGCAGCACTGCTTGATGAGTGCAAGGCTTGAGACGCAGGAATCAGGCATTTACGCTCTCAGCGACGTTGGACGTTGAACGGACCGCTTCGTTTCAACGGGACGGGAGTTACGGGTGGGCCGTCACCGGAGAGCCGGAAATCAGCAAAGGCCGATTCTGCCCGAACCTGATAACCTACAGAGCTTCAAGGGGGGTAGGGAATGCTGAAGTCGATTTCCGACTCTGATGCCGAGCGGTTACGATCTTTCTTGCAGGAGAAAGGCTATACAGAAGCGAATCTCAGGCAAACGCTGGGGTTGAAGAAAGTTCCTGCGATGCACTTGCGCAACCTGCCTCGCCTTCGAGACCTCACGCGGGAGCCGAGCTGTATCAATACCTTGGTGCGCTGGTTTTGTATTGGTCTGCCGCAAAGCGCCGGGGAATCGGCTGAGCGAGTTCCCACATGGTTTATCTCGTTCGCTCTCCAATGCGGCTTGCTTCGGCAGCAAGACGGTGAGCTGCATCCGCAAGCCATGCTGTTTCCCATGGACCGGTTTGTTTTCGCGGCCGACCACACCAGCAAGATCGACTCGGGCGACTCCGATCTTGTCATCTGGCCCAGCCCAACCAGCAGGCTGCTCTCGCGGCTGATCATTCGGCATCCCGTCCGGTCGACGCTCGATCTAGGCACAGGGTGTGGGGTTCAGGCGCTGCTCGCGATTGATCACAGCGACTCGGTAGTTGCCACCGATTTGAATTCGCGCGCTGTTGAATTTGCGGCTTTCAACGCTCGCTTGAACGGCGTGGATAAGGTGGAGTTCCTGGTGGGCGACGGTTTTTCGCCCGTGGCCGGACGCTCGTTCGATTTGATCGTTTCCAATCCCCCATTCATGATCACCCCGAAGGAACGGTTTCTCTTCTGTGATAACCGGCTTGAACTCGATCAGCTTTGCCGCACGTTGGCGCGTGATGCTCCCCAGCATTTGAATGAAGGCGGCTACTTCCAGATGCTGTGTGAATGGGTCGGAATCGAAGGTCAAAGCTGGCAGGACAGGCTTACCGAGTGGTTTGAAGGCACGGGTTGTGATGCCCTGGTTTTGAAAGGGTACTCGCAAGATCCTGCGGAGTATGCCGAAGAGCATATCCGGACCCTGACGGCAACGTCGGAAGGGGATTCCAAGCTCTACGACAGCTATATGGACTATTACAGGAAGCATAAAGTCGTCGCCATCCATGGAGGAGCGGTGTCGATGCACCGCCGCTCGGGAACGAACTGGATGTTCATGGAGGAAGTTGAGCAGACTCCGAAGAATCCCTTTGGCGACCTGATCGCAGACATGTTCGAGAGACGTGGCTTTCTCCTTTCGCATGAAGCGGATGATCAGTTGCTCCAGGTGAAGCCGCGGCTCTCGGCGGACGCGCGATTAGAGCAAGTCTTTCATTTCTTAGAAGGTGGTTGGAAACAGCAGGAGCTCACTTTGAGGATGTCGAAGGGCTTCAACCCCGTCATCGGCGTGCAGCCGATCGTGGCGGAGTTCCTGACTGGATGCGACGGTGTGCGGCCATTGGCTGATCTCGTCGCGGACTTTGCCGCCAAGGTGGACGCCCCTCGCGAACAGGTGCAGCACGAATGCCTGACAGTCGTTCGGAAGCTTATCGAACGCGGCTTCCTGCTTTGTTGAGTGGTTATACAGGAGAGCACTGGCGGGCTGTTTCTCCAATTGATGCGGGCCGGGGAATTTGTAGAAAACCTTGGCACTTGCGCGTATATTGTGTCTGAAAAGTGCTTTGCAATCGGGGTCTTATTCGAACCAGGAAGACAAGCTTGCCACCACAAGCGAGCGAAAACTCAGGATGAAAAAACTGATCGGCAACATCCGCATTCGACCGAACCCCGGCACCGAGGCTCTCGGCCCACACTATGAAATCGACTTCATGCCTTACAGCGGCAAGTTGAACACGCAAACCGTGCGCGTCAAGACCTTTGACGACCTGGTTGCCTTTCTGATCGACTTCCGCGTGAAGGAAGACGAAGCCACCCGCTGGGCCGGCCAGGCCCGCAACTCTCCCATCCTGATCCCCAGCGTCGAGCGGACGGAGGAACAACTGAAGGATAGCGGGCTGGTAGGGTGAGGGATACTGCTTGGCTCGCGCCGAGAAATCCTGACCTGCACAAGACAGACTGCGCCAATCACGCGTCGGCACATTACCGCAATACAGCCAAGCATGGCGTACAATGAGGCCGTTTTCGACGCAAGAATCTCGGCAAGAGACAAGCTAATTGTGGAGGCTAATAGAGTGGACTTTAAGTCAAAGGCTCTCCATTTCCATAGGATCAAACACGCAAAGAGCAAAAAGGCGCTGCCAGGTACTGGCCAACTGACTTATTACATCTGGGAAGGCGTCCTCACAGGGATTTTCGGAGACGAGCAGATCTATGCTACGGCTTGGAGCGGCGGTGGCGGCGGTGCGAAGACGCTTAAACCAAATGAGAATACCAACAACCCATACATGTACGCGCTAAAAGCCGTTGAGGACAAGAAGCGTAATCCGATCGTGCGGGGAGTTGCCATCCCCCCGGGTTCCTGGAGAGTTTATCCTCCTGGGCAGCACAAAGGATTCCGGAAAGAGGTGTGTGTGTTGGAAGCGCAATTTACACTGCCGAATCAGCGCGGTGGCTTTCTGATCCACTCACAGGGCGATAAAGGTAGCGACGGATGCATCGTAGTGGCAGATAAGGATTTCGATAACGTGATAGCTAAGCTCAAGAAGAGCACAGGGGGACACCTTCAAGTTTGTGAGGCTATGGAAGACTCTGCCTTTGCCTAGCTCGAGATGCTTTCGTATTCCGCAGGTCGAGGGAAAGTGGGTCCCTTGCTCGGCTCGGGATGGCAATGAGAAACTGAACAATCACGACTGAAAGCTGACGACTGATAACTCGCTGGCGGGCGGCCCGGCCAACGCATTATCTTCGGGTACCCCGCTCTCCCGAAAGTAGGGCGGGCCACGTGCATCCCCTTCTACGCTCGCGTCGGTTCCGCGCGCCTAAGGGTCGGTAGGGCCTTGATTGATTTACCCGACTTCCGCTGGGCGAGGCGGATTTCGTACAAGCTCTGCAAATTCAGCCAGAACTCCGCACTGGTGCCGAAAAAATGAGCCAGCCGCAAGGCCGTATCCCCGGTGACGGCCCGCCGCCCGTTCAGGATCTCCGTGATGCGGTTCGTGGGAACGTCGAGCCGGCGCGCCAGCTCCGCGGCGCTCATCTCCAGCTCACGCAACTCTTCAGCCAGATGCTCGCCGGGATGAATGGCTACGACACTCATAACATTTCTCCTAGTGATAGTCCACCATCTCTACGTCATCGGGCCCGGATGCGCCTTCCATCCATTCGAAGCAAATCCGCCACTGATCGTTGATTCGAATGCTGTATTGCCCCTTCCGGTCGCCTTTCAGAGCTTCCAGGTGGTTTCCAGGCAATGCCGCGAGATCCTTGAGGCTTATCGCCGCTTCCAGACGATCCAGCTTCAATCGCGCGGCCCGCTCGATTCCGTCAAATGCCTTGACGCGTTTTCCAGCGGCGAAATCTCTGGTGCGCTTGTCGCGATAGCCGAGAATCACGATTCACTATGGCGCTGTTTATGCGTTACGTCAAGCGTAATGAGTGAATCAACTTGGCGTCTGCGGCGGCTGTGGCCCCAGGCAAGCTGTTCGCTTGCCAATATGATTCGGGGCGCCCCAAGTCTAACTACGCCCCCACCTTCCCGCCAGCGCACGCAGCGGTTCGGCGACTGATTGAAATCTCACCAGCCTGACCGCATCCCTTCCCTTCAGCGAAACTAGCGGCATGAAGCCGGACTCCAAAATCCTCTCAGCCGCCTCTTCCGTCAGCAGCGCTTCGGCGCACGGTTTCAACTCGTTCTCGCCGTCATGCTTGTAGACATGCAGTGGCAATCCAGTGATCTCGCTGTGCGTGTCGGGCCGCATCTCCCAGCCATCGTCGCTGAATGACTGCGCCAGCAGCAGCGCGCAGGCGAACGCGGGATCGCCCCACAGATAGTCTTGGTGCTGAGGCTCTCCCGGCATCTCCTCGAAATCGAACGATTCGATGGCGTCAGTCTCCTTGCCGTAAGGAAGGCGCAGCAAAAATCTTGGCAACGCCAAGCCTATCCATGTTGCGTCGGGTGATCGCCGCAGTACGTCCCACGCCCGCGCTGCGTCGGGTTCCAGCGGCGTCTTCCAGTCACGCGGGTGCGGAGTCTCGGTGAGAGAAGCGCAGCCCAGCAGCGTCGAACTCGCTGCCGCAAGGAACGGCGCACTTGCGGCATGTGCGATCTTGGCAATGCGCCCCAGCGCCTCCGCGTCGTCGCGCTTCGTACCGAAGGTGTAATTGCCGACAATCAGCGCCAGCCTCTCCGCCCCCGCAGTGCCTACTGTTTTCTCGACGAGCAAGCGGTAAGTCTGAGTCTTGCCAGGATCCGGGGAAGACAGCACATCTCGACAGAGCTCTTCCTGCGAAATGTCGATGAGGTACAGCTTGAGCTGCGTACTCGTTTCCACGCGCCGCACCAGGAAATAGACAGCCCGCCATGCCGCCTCCAGCGCCTGAAAAGCCGGAGTATGGAGGAGAGCTCGCATCTGCGCGCTGAGCGCACGATCGATCACCTGGAGGGCAGCTGCCTGCCGATCATCCACGTCGGGCACGAGATGTGGCCTGGTCACACGCTGCACGAACTCTTGCAACTCATCCCTCGAACCGCGTACCTGGCCCGGCGCTTCCGATTCTTGTAGAACATCGTCTAACAGACTGCCTCCGCGGTCTCGCGTTACCGCAGCCACAACTGACTCGGCAGAAGCGGCTGCACTGCTGACAGGGGTTGAGCGCTGCGGTTTGGCGCTTAAGCCTAACTCCGCGGCCGCAGCCGGGAAGGTGGCGGGATCGGCGAGTCGCCGGCGGACCTCGCGCAATCGGCGAAATAGGTCCACGTTCTCCAAGAGCCGGTTCCGGATGAAAATCCTCGAGTTCACGCAACCGCAGTACCAACGCTTCCGACCCTTCCATCGGAAGGCTAACTGTGGGCGCGATCCGGGCCAAGACTTCGTCGAAGTTGTCACGGTCCACCAGAATCATGCTGCGGCTTGCAATCCCGACCTTCTGCGGGGCGGCTTGGGGCGAACCGCTGAAATTGCCTATCAGCGCGATGTTAAAAGGCGTTTCTTCTTTCGGAATCCCGCGCTCGACGCCGAGACTCTGCGAAATTTCGACTTTGCCACGATCAAAGGGACGTACCATAGGGATGTCTTCCGATGCGCTCGGGAATAGCGGCCTTCGCCCCTCGTGGAGGTGCTCGAAGGGTTCAATGGACTAGCGCAGAGCCACACTATGTCGGAAGCGAATAAAAGTCTACGGAAATCTGAAGTAGAGTCACAGCTGCATGACAGGAACGAGGACGCACTGTCTCTCTCGGCGGTCGTCCCTATAAGCGGCCACTGCAACCCAGATAACCCTTGTATCCGTACCGCATGTATCTCAACTATCTGCTTCTGAGAAGCGCTTTTTGGTTGTTGGTCTTGCCACGTGATGCCCTTCGTAGCACAATGAACCCAAGAAGCGCCCTGAACGGCAGCTTCACGCTGTCCCCGTTCTCGACTTCAAGAGTGACCTTTCCGGCCGCTGCCAAGTATGGGCGACGTCACAGTCGAGGCGGGGTCCGACTTTTTGTCAGACCGTAACCTACAGCAAGGACAAGTAATGCCGGTGGCCAACCGACCAGCCAGGATTGGGAAATACGAAATAACCGACGTGATCGGAGAAGGCGGCATGGGTGCCGTCTATAAGGCCACCGATCCCCGCATCGGCCGCACCGTTGCCATCAAGGTCATTAAGGGAGATTTCTCGGAGAATCCCGAGTTGTTAAAGCGCTTCTATCGCGAGGCGCAAGCCGTTGGCAATCTGCAGCACCCGAATATCGTTATTGTCTATGACTTGGGCGAGGAGCACGGCAATCCCTACCTAGTCATGGAATATCTGAACGGTATTCCCTTGGACAAGATCATCGCGCAGCGGCAGAGCGTGCCCCTGGTACAGAAGTTGGGCATTGTCATCGAGGTCTTGAACGCCCTCCATTATGCACATCAACACAATGTTGTTCACCGTGACGTTAAGCCGGCCAACGTCATGCTGCTCAGGGACGGCCACGTCAAGCTGCTAGATTTTGGCATCGCCCGCGAGGGCGATCTGGGGCAGACCAAGACGGGGCAGGTCATGGGCACCATGTGGTACATGTCGCCGGAGCAGTTGAACAGCGAAACCGTGGATGGGCGTGGAGACGTTTATTCCGCGGGCATCATGTTTTACGAGCTGCTCGCATACACCCTGCCTTTCGATCCCCGGGACATGACGGGGATGATCGTGAAGCGCCTGCGCGGCGATCCTGCTCCTCCCCTCTCCAAGTATCTCGAATCGTATCCCCCGGAGCTCGATGAAATCATAGCGCGGGCGCTGGCGGTGAACCGTGAACACCGATTCAGCACGGCGGAGGAATTCGCTTTTGAGTTATCGCGACTTCAGGAGCGGCTGAAGCGCGATATGGTGAGCCACTTTGTCGATAAGGCGCGCGAATCGATCGCCCGATCGGATCTTACGAAGGCCAGGGAACTGCTATCACAGGTCCTTCAGGTCGATACGCAGAACCCGACGGCAAAGCAGCTGCTGTATGAAATCCAACAGACGTTACAAAGAACTGCTCGCAGCGAGAAAGTGAAGCAGATTCGAGCGGAGGCTGCTGGCGCCCTTTCGGCAAGACAACTGGAGCAAGCGGCAAACTTGATCCAGGAGGCAATCAAGCTTGACTCCACCGATCCTGACTTGCTCGACCTGAGACAACAGATTGAGCAGGCCAAATCCAGGGGCCAGCAGGTCAAGAAATTACTCACTCTGGCCAAGGTGGCCCAGCAAACAGGTGAGTTGGTGGTTGCGAAAAAAGCTGTGGAGGACGCTCTTGCCCTGGACCCGCAAGACACGGATGCCAAGCTAATACAGTCCTCCATAGCTCGACAGCTGATCGAGTATGAGAAGCAACGCCAAATCCAGCAATTCCTGGAAGCGGCACGCCGTGAGATTGCTGCGCACCAGCTTGCGGCTGCCCAGGAAAACGTCGCCAAGGCCAAGGCCATTGATCCGGCTTATCCGGAAATTCCGGGCTTGGAACAGATGCTTAAGGCCGGCCTGGAACAGGAGGCCCGGCAACGGGATCTGGCCCAACTCTTTGGCCAAATCGAGCAGGAGTTAAGCGCCAACAGGCCGAAGGCTGCGCGGGACATTGCCGCGAACGCTATGCGGAAGTTCCATGGCGAACCCAACCTGATGCGGCTGAAGACAGCCGCGGAAGCTGCCATAGAAAAGGAAGAGCGCCGAGCTTACGTCGACGAGCGAATGGCGACAGCCTCCCGGCTGATCGAAGGGGGCGAAGCTACGCGGGCGCTTCGCATGCTTAAGGATGTCGAACGGGAATATCCGACCGACTTGCGGCTTCGCGAGTATCTGGAGGTGGTGCGTCAGGCTGCTGCTCGCGAGAATGCAGCGCGGGAGAAGGAACAACTGCTGCAACAGGCGCGAGCTGCGATGCGGAGCAAGAGCTTCACGCAAGCTATCAGCGTGCTGGAAGGCAGCCTGGTTCAATTTCCTGAAGACGCTGAGATCAAGGACCTGCTAAAGGCTGCACGGGAAGAGTTCGAACGACTTTCAAGGAAAAAGCAGGTGGAGGAGGTCAGTAAACAGGCGCAGGACCTTCTCCATTCGCGCGCTCATACTGATGCCATCCGATTACTGGAGCGCACCGTCGCCCAGGTTTCCGATCCGGAGCTTACGAACTTACTGCAATACGCCCGGCAAGAGGCCGCGAAATTCCGCGCTGGCGTGCGGGAAGCAGGCGAACAAGCTACCCAGATGCTGAACCTTGGGCATCATTCCGAGGCGGTTACCTTCCTCGAAGCCCAGGTCGACAAGTATGGCAAGAATGCCGACTTCCAGGTCCTGTTGGAGCAAGCGCGGAAACAGGCTGAGGATACACGGCGGGCAAAGGAAAGATTGCAAAGCAGTCTGAAAGATGCTCGCGCAAAGCTCAGAGCGCAGGACATTCACGGGGCGGAAGCCCTGCTGCGCGTGTGCGAGCTGGAAGCTGCGGATGAACCTGACGTGCTGGCCCTGGCTATTGAGATCGAGGAGGAGAAAAAGGCCGGGGAGCGCCGGCGAACCGAGGCCGCCGAGCGCGCCGCGCGGGAAAAACAAGAAGCTGAGCGGCGCCAGGCCGAGGAGGCCCAACGAGCGCTGCTGATAAAGCAGGACGAGGAGCGGCGCCAACGCGAAGCGGCGGAACGCGAGCTCCGGAGACAACGAGAGGCAGCAGAGGCGGCAGATTTAGCACAGAAAAAGGCAGCCGCAGAGCGCAGGGAGCGCGAAGCGGCGGAACGCGAGCTCCAGAGACAACGAGAGGCAGCAGAGGCGGCAGATTTAGCACAGAAAAAGGCAGCCGCAGAGCGCAGAGAACGGGAAGCGGCAGAACGCGAGCTGCAGAGACAAAGAGAGGCGGCAGCGGCCGCCGAACTGGCGGAGAAGAAAGCACTCGCAGAGCGCAGAGAACGAGAAGCGGCAGAACGCGAGCTCACGAGACAAAGAGAGGCGGCAGCGGCCGGACCATCTTTCGATGGGGCGCCTGCAACCGTGCGCGATGCCGCCGGTACTTCGGGCGGTTCACCCACACCTGTTCTTCCGCCGGAGGGCCCGCCGACCATCGCACCACTCGCGCCAGTTGAGGAGGTTGCTCGCCTGCGGATGGAGACGGTAGTCGAGGAACCCAAACCGGCGGAGCCATCGCGACCTCCCGAACCACCGGCGCCGTTTCTGGGGGTGCCGCCGGAGGTTCAGCCTTCCAGCAGCAAGCGCCCAATCTTCATCGCTGCCGGCGGACTGGCGATCGTTGTGTTGGCAGTCGTAGTTTGGTTCCTGGCTCACAACCCAACGCCAACGAAGGTCGTGGAAACACAACCGTCCGTTGCCAGCAAAGCCGGAGCTGGCGAAACTTCTCACGCTGTTCAGCCGACAAAGGCTCTTGTGAAGATCATCGCGCCGCCGCGCGCGAAGTTTACTCTTGGGGAGGTCAGCAAAACTGTGGACGCCGATGGCACTGCCGAAGTGGAGACCAAACCAGGCACCTACTCCCTGGAAATGGATGCTCCCGATTACAAGCATTACTCGGGATCGGTGACGCTTGAACTCGGCAACAACGAGCCCTTGATAGTCAGCCCGGAACCGCTACATGGAAAGCTCGGAACACTGATCGTTAAAGCTAATGTTGACCATTTCGATGTACTCATCGACGGCAAGCTCAAATCGAACAGCGGAAAAGGTCAGCAGGTGGAGATCAAGAACCTCCCGGAGGGTTCTCATAAAGTCACAATCAAGAAGAGCGATTATGAGGAGCCAAAATACCAGAGCGTCACAATCGCAGCCAACAGCCAGCAATCGGCATTATTCAATTTGATACCGAAAGCGCCGACTGACGCGACTCTGTCCGTGACAATGCAGCCTGCCGGAAAGATACGCATCGATGATGGATCCCCGGTCAATTTGCCAGATGGCTCGTACAGCGGAAAGCTTAGCCCCGGATCCCACAAGGTCGAGGCAAGTGCGGACGGTTATCAGCCGCAGACAAAATCGGTGACCGCCAAGGCTGGCGACACGTTGTCGTTGCCGTTCGAGTTGCAGCCTATCCCGATTGCTGCTAAGCCGGAGCCGACCATCAAGGCTAGCGCCGAGCCACCCGACATTGAGCAAGGAAAGTCGGCGACGATACGTTGGAACACCCAAAACGCTACCCAAGTTATCCTCGATGGAAAGCCCTTCGAAGCTAACGGGCAGATAGATGTTACCCCGGATAAAGACACCACCTATACGTTGATCGCCAAGGGTCCTGGAGAGGACAAGACCGAGCACGTGAAGATCAGCGTGCATGCGAAGCCTGTCATAGCGGAAAAGCCGACGACTGTGGATGAAAAGCCGGCGATCATGGCGGCAAAAGAAAGATGGAGGTTAGCGTATGAAAGCCTCGATAAAGGCCAACTCGAAGCGGCCTGGCCCAATATACCCCCCCAAGTGGAGAGGAAGATATTGGACCTGGCCAACGCAAGGGTACGATTGAGCGTCGAGTACGACGACTGTACTAGCCCCAAGATTAGCGGGGATGGAGCAGAGACATCATGCAAAGAGTCTGTAGCGGTAATCGGCGGTCGTCCGCCCAGGCCGAGGCACGTTGTAATGGAGTTTGCGAAACACGGGGACAAATGGGTTCTTTCCAATCTGACGGGCTCTAACTAGGCCGCGTACACTTAAGTGCCATCTAAGTCTCCGAAAACGGCCCCGCCGCCGGCTCCGCCACCTTAGTGTGCATATCCGAAAATTTCAAGTTAGACGTTCCGTTTTGGGAAAGTTGTGATCGGTGTCACAACTATGAGGTCTATTCTCCCCAGATCGTCCTGACCTCTCGAATTTCCTGCAATTATCGTATCCTTCATAGTCTCCCGCTCACTCGTGCAGGAATATCCCTTAGAAAATTCCTGCAACTTGGGGTCTGTTTGCCATTGACTTGCGTAACTGTTTTTGGTAATTTCAAGCGCTCCCCGAAGGCAGCATTTTTTCAGTACCTACAAATAGCGTCTCCTCGACTCCCGGAGGTTCTGATGGCGCGCCACTGCCACTTGCTTTCTCGTCGCTGGATCTATTGGGCTGTAATCTCACTAGTTGCCTCTGGTTTTTCTCCGATCCTTGGAGCCCAGGTGCGATCTGGTGCAGCTCCGGTACCAGGTCAATCGATTGCTGCGCAGGTCCAGACGCAGTCCGGCTCAGCCCAAGTGCAGTCTGTGACCACACAGCCCGCGCCACAGTCAGGCCCGGCCCAGGCAGCAACGCAGTCCGGCTCCGCGCAGTCGTCGCTGTCTGCGACCACGCAGGCTACCGTGCAGTCCGGCGCGTCACCGGCAAACACAGCCAAAGCTACGACCCCCAGTCCGGCGACATTTCTGGTCGCTACGGCACTTTCAGTTAGTGGCACTCCCACCGCGGTTGCAACCGGCGACTTGAATGGGGACGGAAAGCTCGACCTCATAATCCTCAACTCAAGCACAGGCAAGCTATCCGTAATGCTGGGGAAGGGAAACGGCACTTTCGCCGCGCCGGTCGACTACGCGGTTGGCAGCCAGCCGGCTTCGGTCATCGTTGCTGATCTCAATGGAGACGGCAAGCTGGATGTGGCGGTCGCCAACCAAGCCGACGGCACAATCAGTGTCCTCTTTGGCAACGGAGACGGCACTCTGCAAACTCAGGCTGTCTATCATGCGGTGCCGGGAGCCAATTACCTGGCCGCAGCCGACTTCAATGGCGACGGCAAACCGGACTTGGCAGTCTCCTCGGCCGCGGCCCAAACCATCGGAATTCTGCTGAATAAGGGTGACGGAACGTTCGCCAAAGTGACTCCGTTCACCACCGGATCCACTCCCAATGCGCTCGCAACCGCGGATTTCGACGGTGATGGCAACCAGGATGTAGCTTCGGCCAATGCCGACGGTACGGTCAGCCTCTTGCTGGGACGTGGGGACGGCTCGTTCCGTTCGCTTTCTACGGTGTCGATTGGCGCGACGCCTCTCGCCTCCATAGTTGCCGGAGACTTTAACAACGACGGCAAAACGGATCTTGCAGTTACCCAATCGGGCACCAAGCTGGTCACGGTTCTGCTGGGAAATGGCAATGGCAGCTTCAGTAAAGGTTCCACATACAACGTCGGCAACAATCCCGCTCAGATAATTGTCACAGACGTTAACGGCGATAAAATCCCCGACCTGATCACGGCAAACCAGGCGGCCAACACCTTCAGTGTGCTTCTTGGCAATGGCGATGGCACGTTTCAAAGCTCCATTGACTTCGCTGTCGGCAAGTCACCCCAGGCTCTCGCTGCAGGCGACTTTGACGGAGACGGACGAACCGATCTCGCAGTCGCCAACTTCGCCGACAAATCCGTGAGCGTTCCCCTGGGCAACGGCGATGGAACGTTCAAGGCCGCCCGAGTGTACGGAGCCGATCTGGCTCGCAAGGTGATCGCTGTTGGTGATCTCGACGGAGACGGAAAGCCGGACCTTGTGGTCACGAATTTCTGTGGCGCCGACGCGGCCTGCGCAAGCAATGGAACCGCAACTGTCCTGCTCTCCACGGCTGATGGCAGCTATAAGGCTGCCGGAAGTTATCCGCTGGGCGCTGGCCCTGTATCAGTCGCACTGGCCGACCTGAACGGCGACATGAAGCTGGACCTGATTGCCGTAAACAAGGGCGACAGGACCGTCACCGTGCTTCTCGGCAATGGTGACGGCACCTTCCAGTCTGCACTGACTTATTCGTTGCAGAACAGTCCCTCGGCTCTGGCCGTGGGCGACTTCAACGCTGACGGGAAGATCGATTTGGCTGTGGCCGGCGACTGTGGCTCGAGCGCTTGTGCGCGGCCCGGTCAGCTGACCCTAATGCTCGGCGCCGGTGATGGCAGCTTCCAGACAGGCGCGAGCTATGCGGTCGGCTATGGGCCAGTTGCTGTCGCGGCAGGTGACATTAACGGCGACGGCAGCCTGGACCTGGTGATTGCGAACTCCTGCGGCGATGACAGTACCTGCAAGGCCAAGGGCACCGCTACCGTGCTCATCGGCAACGGCCAGGGTGCATTCCAGCCGGGCACAGAAATCTCTCTCGGCATGAGTCCGTCTTCGCTTGCTCTCGGTGATCTGGCGGGACGCAAGGTCCTGGATCTCGCAGTTGCCTACCGCGGAGACAACAAGATCGGCATCCTGCCCGGCAATGGCGACGGCACCTTCAAGACGCCCGCCACCTACGCCGCCGGAACTGCGCCTTCGTCCGTGGTGGTCGCCGACTTCAACGGAGACTCAAAGGCCGACATCGCGGTAGCTAACTTCAAAGACGCAACCGTCAGTGTCCTCTTCGGCAACGGCGACGGAACGTTGCAACAGGCAGTTGCTTATCCCGTCGGCGCAGGTCCCGAATCACTGGCCGCCGTGCAAGCTGCGCAGTCGGCGCCAGTCGACCTCGTCGCCGCCAACGGCAACTCCGGCTCTACGCCCATGGGCAGCGACGTGACCGTGCTGAGAAACTTGGGGAAAGTCGGCGGCAATGACTCCCTCGCGTTGGCGGCAGCTCCCCCAAGCTCGAGTTATGGCGAGCAAGTGACGCTGACCGCCAGGCTAACGACGGATGGTTCGAACGGCATAGCGGTTGGGAATGTCAATTTCGTAATAGTAGTCAACAACAATGAGACCCCAATACTCAACTGCAGCAACATCCCGATCACGCCCGAAGGACTTGAGCTTTATGTCGCCCCATGCACAACCAGCGTTAGTAATAACAATCTGTTACCGGGGGGAAGCGACCACTTAAGAGCGCATTACGTCCCCGGCAACTACGCTGCGGCCCAGGCGGACATCCCAGACTATCCTGTCAGCCCCATAGACCCCACCGTGACAATAACGCCCGCTCCTGGACCCACCCTACGGCGGCAATCCCTACAACATCACGGCCGCAGTAGGCGGGCTGCCCGGGGGCAGCTTACCAACGGGAACTGTAGACTTTAAACAACCACCCAATGGGATTATCGCAAACTGTGGTTCGCGGCCGGTTGTTCTCGGCGTGGCCACCTGCACAATCAGTGTGCAAAATGGAAATCTGCTGAATGCCGGTGATAACGCAATCACGGGCAGCTATAACGGCGATAATAACTACAACCCGAAAGACGGCCCGGGCACACAGACCGTAGTTGCCGCCAAGCCGTCCTTCAGTAATCTGACTCAGAACGCGAAAATCACTTACGGCAACACTACGGTCACGTTGACGGGAACGCTGTCCGCCCCAGGCCCGGTCTACCCGCCGCCAAGCACTATGGATAATCCTGAGATCGTCACGGTGACGATCGACGGCGGCATTCCTCAGCAGAGCACTATGATCAAGGACGACACGGGTGACTTCACAATTGTCTACAACACGACGGGCATTGATGCGCAGCATTCTCCCCATACCATCAAATACGAATACGCTGGTGACGGGGGGAACTTCACTGCGGCCTCGCCCGACACCTCGACCAGTTTGACAGTGGGTTTGGCTACACCTTCGTTCAGCGGTATCACGCAACCGGCAGCCATTGACTATGGCACCCCATCAATCATGCTGACGGGTGTCGTGTCCGCTCCGGGGCCGGTCTACCCGCCGCCAAGCACTATGGATAATCCTGAGATCGTCACGGTGACGATCGACAACAATGCTCAGCCCACCCCGATCAGTGACAACGTGGGTGGCTTCAAAATAGGCTTCGTGACTACCAGTCAGAGTTTCACGATACCGGCAGGCATGTATCCCATTATCTATAGCTACCCCGGGGATGGTAAGAATTTCAACCCCGCCCCGAATAATACCGCCACCACGCTGACGGTAAACAAGGTGCCTGTCACTTCATTTACAGTGACGGGCCCAAGTACGGCGACCTACGGTGATCCAGTCAAGTTCACAGCGACCGTGGACGGGGTGACAACACCGGGAGCGGCCGCACCAACCGGGAATGTTGTGTTTACTGATACCTATAACAACAATTCCAGTGTGTTATGCACGTCAGCGCTCACCGGCGCGCAGAACAACAGCACGGCAACTTGTAATGTGACGGGAGGAGTGCTGATGGGGAGCCCCCCGTCGCACACCATCACGGCTTCCTATGGCGGCGACAATAACTACACGAAGCCCGATGACGTTTCGTTGATGCCACCGTTGACGATTAGTCCGGCGACGCCGACTATTGATGAGCCGAGCGCCAGCCCAATGAATCCCACGTACGGCGTACCAGTCACGTTTACCACGAATGTGCACGGTGTCATGGGGGCCCGACCGCCAACCGGTACGGTGGTGTTTACCGATACGACCAGCAACACGAAGCTCTGCAGCGCAGGACTCAACCTAGAAACGGACGAGAGCACCGCTACCTGTACTGCGGCAACAAAGCTCTTAGGGGGAGTACACAATATTGTAGCCGTCTACAATGGCGATACCAACTACAGTATGGTGGGACCCTCTACTCAGCTGTCGCTGACGATCTCTCCAGCCCCACCAAACACTTCAATCACCGCCTCTAGTGTCACGTCTCTAAACGGGCAAGCCGTCACATTTACCGCAATGGTCTTGGCAGTTAATGGAGGGGTAGACCCGACAGGTACTGTCTCATTTACAGTCACGCCTATGGGGCAAGGGAGTGTGGCGATCCCAGGATGTAGCCAGGTAGTTCTGGCCTCCAGCCAGGCTACCTGCACCACAAGTACGCTGTTGCCCGGCTCAAATACGGTCGCTGCCTCCTACAGCGGCGACAACAACTACAGCGGCAACAGCTTTACCCTGACACAAACTGTGGAGTACTTCCAACTTGGAGGACTTCCCACCGCCGTCGCCATCATTCAGGGCTCCAACAATATAAACACGCCCTATTATGGACAGATGCTGACGGTGATGCTCTCCCCGAATCCAACAAACGCCTATAGCGGGGCTGTCAGTCTGAGTTGCAACGTGACGCCGATGGTTGCCAACGCTCCGACATGCACCACAAATCCAAACTCGTCGATGGTGGCCGGTATGGCAACGCTGCAGATCTCTACTGCAAGCGCCACCACCATTGGCCCTTACACCGTAACAGTGACGGGACAGGACACCAATATTGGCGGCTCTCCCACCCAGACGTCAGTGTTAGTCAATGTTGGGTACCTCTCTGGTACCTTGTCGATTGGCGCGTCAGGTAACTTGCCAGTTCAGGTTCCCTTTGTAGGTGCTTCCGCGGTGAACGTAAGCTTTGTTTGCGCCATGATCACCGGACCTCAAGGGATCAATGATTTCAACGCTTATAAGATAGGATGCCAGACAAATCCGGGTCAGGCGGTGATTTCGACCGATCCAAACAACCCGACTTCTGTGACGGTGACAATCACTACTTCGGCGACGAACGCGCGACTTGAGAGGCTCACCGATAGAATATTCGCCACGTTCTGTTTTGGGCTGCCAGCGATTGTCCTCTTAGGTTCACTGCCGTTTAAGGGATTTTCGCGTAAACGTATTCTCCAGCTTTTGGGACTCACGCTGTTGCTTGCCGCTCTGCTTGAGAGCGTGGGGTGTGGTGGTAATGGATTTACGCGGCCGTCTGTCAGTACCCCGTCAGGCACATACAGCATACTGGTTCAGGCAAAAGATTCCAGCGGTGCCGTACAGAGTTCGGCTGTGATTCCGTTCGATGTTGTCGGCGGCAGCTTATAGATGGACGATTGAACTCTAGTGAGCGCTGTTCAGCCCACTTGGAATTCAAATCCTGCTGAGGAGCTTGTATGACGAAACGCAGTCTTGTGGTGCTCATGCTATGCTGCATTTCGAGTTTGCGGGCGTTTGCGCAACAGCAACCCTTCTGGGGATGTAACAACCCCAATAATAAACACCTCCCCCTCATCTGTCTCCTTCCCGTATCCACTAAGAGCGTCGCGAATAATCCGCTGGCGCCATCCTTTAACGCTTCATTCGCAACGCAGTTGAGCGAGATACCAGTGCTGAGTTCGGGGCCAGCTATTGCGGTGACATATGATCCCAACACTGGCGTTCCTATCGTGTCCGACAACCTTGGCCCAATATTGACGGAACGTGCTCAAACGATTGGAAAGCACAAATTATTACTGGGTTTCGCGTGGCAGCATTTTAGCTTTACCGATATTGATGGCACTAACTTGGACGCAGTTCCACTAGTGTTTTCGACTACTGCCGCACCGCCGCCGCCGCAGCCAACTCAATATACTGTAGAAACGTCGCACATCAATTTCAAACTCAACCAGTATACGGCGGTAGGTACCTTCGGCCTGACAGACAGGATAGACGTTTCTGTTATCCTGCCGTTCGAGAGCGTGAATATAGGTTCGCAGGCGACGGTAACGCTCTACTCGGTCGGTCCCGACAACAGTGCCCAAGGCAAGACGCCGCCATTCCAAGCGCCCCATATAACAGGATCGGCCAGCGGAATTGGAGACATGCTGATCAATGTCAAAGGACTGGTTTGGAAGGGCGAAAGAATAACCTTTGCCGCAGGAATGTTGTTCCGCTTCCCGACGGGAGATGCACTTAACTATCTGGGTTCAGGAGCCTATGGCTTCGACCCGTATGGCGTATTGTCGTTTCAGATTGGCCGCTTTTCGCCCCACGGCAGACTGGGATACCAGGCGAATACAAAGACCGTCTTGATCCCGAGCGACTTCGTAAACGGGCCCGGCAGTTCTGTTCTTCCGGGAGGCTTCCAATACAGCTTGGGTACTGACGTGATCCTTTTAAGGAAGCCCTCAGCCAGTATGACAGTAGATCTGCTCGGCAATCAGATCAATAACGCGCCATTGCTCGTGCCTGGATTCACCACTCTCTCCGCTCCAGGATATGCGCCGCAGACTCCATATCCACCTGCGCAACCTACGCTCAATTCGGAGACCCGCTCGTACAACTCGGAACAGCTCGCTTTGGGAGCCAAGATCAAGCCTTGGAAGTGACCTTATCATTTTTGCCAACGTCACGTTCCAGCTCAATAATGTTGGTCTCCGCAGTAGTCCTGTGCCACTCGTAGGCGCTTCTTATACGTTTGGCAAGTAAGTATGGAGCGAAGAGGAGCGCAACTTCGCGCGCAAATTAAGGTCTGTTGTGGGAAAGCCGCTGTCTTAATGAACCATCTGCGCTTTGCTATTGAGCCGGGAAAGCGAAGCTCAAGAATCCCAAGGCCAAGTAGAGCTTGTCAGCTTGCCCTCTCCGCTGCCTCCTCTGCATAGCCCGCCGGATGCTGTTGCATCCATCTCCAGGCGCTGCCGATGATCGACTCGAGATCGGGATGCTGCGGAACCCAGCGCAATTCGCGGCGGATCTTTTCTGAGCTTGCGACCAGCACCGCGGGATCTCCGGGACGCCGAGCAGCTTCGACGGCCTGAATGTCCACTCCCGTGACGCGGCGCGCGGTCTCGATCACCTCGCGCACGCTGAAGCCGCGGCCATTGCCCAGGTTGTAGATCAGTCGATCATGTTTCGCTAGCGCGTATAACGCCAGAAGATGGGCCTGCGCAAGATCGCTCACGTGGATGTAGTCACGGATGCAGGTACCGTCCGGAGTAGGGTAGTCGGTGCCGAAGATTGAGATGGAACTGCGCTGGCCCGCGGCCGCCTGCAGGACCAGAGGGATGAGATGGGTCTCAGGATGGTGTCGCTCTCCCGAGTGGCCGTCCGATCCGGCGGCGTTGAAGTAGCGAAGGCTGGCATAGCGCAGTCCATGCACGCGTCCAAACCAGGCCAGCATTCGCTCGATCAGCAGCTTCGATTCCCCGTACGCGTTCGTAGGCTCAAGCGGGTCGGTCTCTTCGACAGGAATGCGGCGGGGTTCCCCGTACAGCGCAGCCGTCGATGAAAGAATGAATTTGTCGACTCCGTTCGCCAGCACCGCTTCCAACAGGGTGAGGGTCGTGGCAGAGTTGTTGCGAAAATACTTTTCCGGCGCCTGCATCGACTCGCCCGCTTCGATGAAGGCGGCAAAGTGTAATACGGCTTCCGGCCTTCGTTCCTGGATGGTGGCATCGAGAAGAACGCGGTCGGCAACGTCGCCAACGATCAAGGGCACACCTGCCGGGACCGCTTCGCGATGTCCCTTTCCCAGGCTGTCGTAGACGATTACTTCATGCCCGTCGGCGAGTAGCGAGCGTACCGTTGTGGCACCAATGTAGCCCGCGCCTCCGGTCACCAGAACCTTCATCCTTCTCCTTTATCTCATCGAGCGCTGGGGCAGAGTTTGCCCTGTGATTTTATCTGGTCAGATCGAACACTGCCCATCGCTTTGAGCAGCCGACTTGAATTGTCGTGACTCGACAAGGCCAGGCCGTCATCCACTTCTTCCCGGTGCTTGCCGGAACGCGGGTTCGTGTTGCCGGCTTCGATTGCCTCCAGCCAAGACCTTTTCCCATTTTGGGCCGAGAATTCCGCCAAATAGCGATTCCAGCCTACTTTGACGAATCCTTAACTTGACCCTGACTGGCGCGGAGAGTAGAACGCGCTCATAGGGCAAGGAGTGCGCCTTTATGAAGCCTATTCATACCTTCAGTGTTGTACCCAATCTTCCTCAGGAAATCGAAGCTTTACGAGCCATCGCCTACAACCTCCGCTGGTGCTGGAGCCACGAATCGATCGAGTTGTTCCGGCGTCTTGACCGCGATCTATGGGAGACGGCCGGACATAACCCGGTGCTATTGTTGGGCACCATCGAGCAATCGAAGCTGGAAGCCGCTGCGCACGATGAAGCCTTTCTGGCGCATCTGCACCGAGTCGAGTCACATCTGCAAACGTATGTCGCGGGAGAAGGCACGTGGTTCTGCCGCACCCACGGATGCGAGCGCGACCTGCCGACCATAGCCTACTTCTCTGCGGAGTTCGGCTTGACCGAGTGCCTGTCCATCTTCGCCGGCGGCCTGGGCATTCTCGCCGGAGATCATCTGAAGTCGGCCAGCGACCTGGGTGTGCCACTGGTGGGCGTCGGCCTGCTGTACCAGCAGGGATACTTCCGCCAGTATCTAAGTCAATCCGGGTGGCAACAGGAAGCCTACGTCGACAACGACTTCCACAACCTTCCTGTCAGCCCGGTGTACCATGACGGCGGCAAACCGGTAATGGTGCAGGTTGACCTCGCCGGTCACCCCGTGTCCGCGCAGGTATGGAAGGTGCAGGTCGGGCGCGTTCCTCTTTATCTGCTCGACACCAACATCGACGTGAACACCCGGCCCGAGGATCGCGACATCACTGACCAGCTTTACGGCGGCGACCGCGAAATGCGCATACGCCAGGAGATTCTGCTTGGCATCGGCGGCTATCGCGCGCTACAGGCCTTGGGCATCCAGCCTACCGTCTGCCACATGAATGAAGGACATTCGGCATTCCTGGCGCTGGAGCACATCCAATACCTGATGAGTACGCGCAACTTGAATCTTGCTGAGGCGCGGCAGCTGGCTGCCGCAAGTCTGGTATTTACGACGCACACACCCGTCGAAGCCGGTCACGACTACTTCAGCGCCGATCTCATCAAGCGCTACTTCGTCGATACCGCGCGTGCGTTGGGAATGTCCCAGGATGAGTTCTTCCAGCTCGGACAGGCGCCTCATGGCGATGACTTCTGCACCGCGGTGCTGGCGCTGCGCACGGCAGCACACGCCAACGGCGTCAGCAAGCTGCACGGCGACGTGAGCCGCAAGATGTGGCAGTCGTTGTGGCCCGGCGTGCCCGTCGACGAAGTCCCTATCGGCCACGTGACCAACGGCGTGCACTTCCGCAGTTGGATCTCCGCCGAATTCAATCAGCTCTACGATCGCTACCTCGGGCCGAGCTGGCGCGAGGAGCCGGCCAACAGCGACGTCTGGAGCCGGGTGCGCTCGATTCCTGCCGAGGAGTTATGGCGCACGCACGAACGGCGCCGTGAGCGGCTGGTCGCATGGGCGCGTCGCCGGGTTCGCGACCAGCGCATATACCGCGCCGCGCCCCAGGCCGAGATCGACGCGGCCGACGAGGTGCTCGATCCCGACACCCTTACCATCGGCTTCGCCCGCCGCTTTGCCACCTACAAGCGCGCCACCCTCATCCTGCACGACATGGATCGGTTGCGCCGCATACTCACTAACTCCCAGCGCCCGGTACAGATCATCTTTGCCGGCAAGGCGCATCCCCAGGATGAGCAGGGCAAGGAGCTCATCCGCCAGGTTACTGAACTAAGCCGCGATCCCGTCCTCGGCCGCAGCGTAGTCTTCCTGGAGAACTACGACATGGCCGTCGCACGCTACCTGGTGCAGGGCGTGGACGTCTGGCTGAACACTCCGCTACGCCCCAACGAGGCTTCTGGCACCAGCGGCATGAAAGCCTCAGCCAATGCCGTGCTCAATCTCAGTATTCCCGACGGCTGGTGGGATGAGGTCTGGAATGATCCCAACAACTCCCGGAAGATGGGATGGTCGATCGGCAAGGGCGAAGAGTATTCCGACCCCAAATGCCAGGACCAGGTCGAAGCCGAGGCGCTTTATGACCTGCTGGAGCGCGATGTGGTGCCCAGCTTCTACGAGCGTGGCGCCGATCGCATTCCTCGCAAGTGGGTCGAGCGCATGAAGGACTGCGTCGATTCCTTGTGCCACTTCATCAATACCCACCGCATGGTGCGCGACTACGTTGAGGACTTCTACCTGAAGGCCCATGCCCACTTCCGCGAATTGGAGCAGGACGGAGCGTGCCGCACTCGCGAGCTTACCGCGGCCATGGAGCGCATTCGCCGCGACTGGACGGATGTGTGGGTGACGCAGGTCGAGGATGGAGCCGGCCAGGTCGTTGCCGTGGCTTCTCCCATGAAGATCAGCGCCCAGGTACACCTGGGAAGGCTGGGCCCGGGAGACGTGGCCGTCGAACTCTATGTCGGCCGCGTGGATATGAACGGCGAGCTCATCGAAGGCGAACCCGTGCCGATGCGGCCGGAAGGCAATTCTGTAAATGGAACGTACCGGTACACGGTGGAGACGGCGATTGCCCGCAGCGGGCAGCATGGTTTCACTGTGCGCGTGCGCCCGTATCATCCGGACATGCCGACGGCGTTTGTGCCTGGGCTGATCACCTGGGCCGGCGAAGCGAAGATGCCCGAAATGACGGCCGTGTAGTCCGCAGGAAAAGGTGCGGCAGCCGCTGTCAGGCCACCGCACCAACGCGCCAGGTCGCTCTACAGCACGCGCCGGGCAAAGCCCGCAAAGCCTAGCAGTCCGCTGCCCAAGAGCATCAGCGTCGAAGGTTCCGGTACGGGCCCGGCGAACGCGTAACTATCGACGTTCAAGTTGGTAAAGCCCAGGTTGGGGTCCCAGACGATGGCGGTGTAGGTCTGGGCCGCTCCCGCGCATCCGGTGTCGTAGCAGAGGTTCACCAGGTCGCCGTTGGAAAGCTGAAAGACGATTCCGAAGCTGTCGACCGCGGGCCCCGGCGAGTAAAAGATATTGTTGAAATTGAAAAGATTGCCGCTGTTGGACTCCGGCCAGATCCCGACAATGTCGGAGCCATTGACGGTGCCGCTCGCGTCGGAGATCAGCCACTGGCCGTCTGTAACCGGCGCTCCGTAGAACAGGCCGGTGGCATCAAGACCCTGCCCCGAAAGCGTGAACGTCATGACATCGGCGCTCGCCACGCTGACGAATAGCAGAGCGCAGCAAAACAGCGCCGCGGCGCGAAACCACGTAGTCATATTTTCTTTCTCCTGTGCGTTCCCAAGAAACATTCGGCTCATCACGGATCAAGTCCGTGTACCTTGACTGTGCCTAGTGCAGACCAGAGTCCAACTGGGCCGAAGCTGCAAATCAGTGAAAGATCGGCGTCTGCTGACCTCTTCCCGATTCGGTCGAGCAGTGAAGTGCAAACAATTGCGCGTATTGAGCAAGTGATTCGACGTGTCGAGGAAGGCAGCAAGGCGGCATCGTCACGACGTGTTGTTGTATACCCGCTACAATCTCCATTGCCCGAAGGCGGTAACGGGCAGACGGAAGTTAGGAGGGTAGTTTGGTTACACCGGACGTAGCGAATCTTGACAGCCACTTCGGCATTGCCGGAGTCGCAAAGGTGGTTGCCGGAAATAGTGGACTGACGAAAGTTGTGATCTCCGCTGCGGAAGCGACTGGCGAAATGTATCTTCATGGCGGCCACGTCACTTCATGGGCGCCGACAGGCTCAGGCGAGGTGCTGTATCTCAGCCCGAACTCGCTGTTTCAGGTCGGCCACGCGATTCGCGGAGGTGTGCCGGTGTGCTTTCCGTGGTTTGGCGATAAGGCCGACGACCCATCGGCGCCCGCGCACGGCTTCGTGCGCACCAAGGCCTGGCAGTTGCAGTCGATCGAACTGGTTGGGAAGGACGTTGCCGTCAGCATGTCCACCGAAAACAGCGAAGACGCGCGCAAATGGTGGCCGCACGAGTTTCGCCTGGTTTGCCACGCGACATTCGGGCGCGAACTCAAATTGGAGTTGATCGTCACCAACACGGGTGCGTCTTCGTTCTCGTTCGAAGAGGCGCTGCACGCTTACTTCGCCGTGGGAGATGCCGAGTCGGCTTTCGTGCGCGGCCTCGATGCCACGAAGTTCATCGACAAAACCGACCATCGAACAGAGAAGATGCAGAGTGGCGACGTCCATATCTCGACGGAAACTGACAGAGTTTATCTCGCTACCGAGAGCGAACTACAGTTGTTCGATCCTGCTTCGCAACGCCGCATCAACATAGCGAAAGAAAACTCCCGCACCACGGTCGTGTGGAATCCCTGGTCGGAGAAATCCATGGCGCTAAAAGACCTTGGCGCTGATCAATGGAAGAAGTTCGTATGTATCGAAACTACGAACGTTCTTCCATCCGCAGTGCAGCTCGGGCCCGGCCAAAGCCACACCATGGCGGCAATCGTGCAAGCAACGCTCTAGTAAGTGAACGACTGAAGTTCGGTCACGCCCTGGTCCGGACCATCTACGAATCCGGTGCGCTTGCTCGGATTGAGAGCAATGTGCGCTCCAACCACATTAAAAGCATTGGAGAAGTTAAATCCATTGAGGGTCTCTTTCAGCACACCCTGCGTATCGTAAACGTAGATCGTGCTGCCGCTGGACACGCTCGAATTAGGCTGAGCAATGAAGAACAGCTTGTGGATGGGATCAAACTCCACATCAGCACCGCTGAAAAACTGTTGTCCCTGTGAGTTCGGTAGCTGCACGGTAAAGCCGTTCTGCGCCGCAAGATCGTAATACTCCACATTCGCGTCGTCTTCTGTCGTGGTAACCGCGATACCGTCGGCGGAATCGATGGCGATACCGTTTACAAAGCCAAATCCGATACCAAGAAACTCCTTGAACGTAGCGTTCGTGAGATCAACCACTCCGATTACGGGCAAGCAGTCAAAGCATCCCGGCCCTCCGCCTAGTACCGCCTGGTTCGTGACGCTATCGTATGCGATGGGTGGGGGTACGCTTGCAAAGTTAATGGAATCCGTAATCTTGACGACGGGACCGAAGGTATTGGCCCCGACGTTGGAGCTGAATACGTAAGGAATGAATTGGTCGCTATTATCGTAAGCGAATACTGCGACGTTTGGGACTCCCTGGCTGCGGCTCACCCCACCGGGCATGATGATGTGCTGCGATCCGATAGGCGGCGTCCAGATGCCGGTGAATTGGTTCGAGTTAAGGGGGTTCAACACCTGGAACTTGCGCGTGACGCGAAAAAGACTGGTTTCGATTTCGTGTTCGACCAGTCCAACGCTGTTGCCGACAATCCCCATAGTGACGAAGTCCTCCGAGGTTTCGGTTTTTGTGACCACGGCAAGAATCTTCCCAGTCTTCTGATCGAAAGTTTCCACCGCGGCCAGCACCAGGCCGTTAGCCAGTGTCTGGGCTTCGCTCAATAAGCCCTCCGAACCGTTCTGATCGATATCAAATCCAAAAATCTGCCCGCCAAACATGCTGTGGACTATGACCTTGGCGCCTATCGTTTGTCCAAATCCAGTAACGCTGGAGAAGAGCAATAAGATCAAACAGAAAAATGGGTGCCTTGCCGGCGATGAATGGCGATGAGAACCAACTCTTCCTTTCACAACGCCTGTAATGCCTAGCGCCAAAACATCCGAATGCTTCTTGATAATACGCATTTTGTTCTCCTTAGGATGCGAGCCGGAACAATCCGGTGACCGCCACGTCTTGAAGCTACGCCGGCGATACGCCACTTATGTCACGCGCTTGTCTAAGGAATTGTCGACAGCTTGTAAAACTTTAGAGGACGGGTTGCGCGGTGGATTTACGTGACACTGGCTTGTCCAGCAGTAGCACGTGGCATATCGGCTACACACGGTGCGTCATTTGCGACTTGTGCTGATCGAAAGTTGAGGGCGGCTCGCTGCTTGGTGATGCACCCCTCTTGGACTGGAAACGAACCATTGGCGCACTTAGCTATGGCCAGGACATTTCTCCCGAGGCAACGGTTAACCCGGTTGTACGTTACGTGGCGCCTTACTCAGCATCCGCAGCTCGATCCTGCTCCTGATCTGCATCCTCAATCAGCTTGGCGGCGGATTCGTGACTGATCATGCCATCGTGTTCAGCTTCCTCAATAGCGCTGCGCTTGGCCGCGATCAACTTTAATTTCGCGGCTTGAATCTCCGGAACGATTCGGGAGGTGTCCTTGCCGTACAGCTCAGTAACCCGCCGCTTGGCGCGCTCGAGTTCTTCGTCAAGCTCCTGGCGAAGCTGGTCGTAAGCGGGGCTGGATACGACGTGGCTGCGGAACAACTCGTCTAGTTCCGACCGGGCCGAGGCGGCGGCAATCTGTCGTACCCGAGCTAGCTCGTAGACGTTCTCGCCGCTGGTACAGATATCCATCATGTGAAGCAGGGGCTTGATCGCGAGGCCTTGAACCACGATTGTGAATGCTACGACCCCGAATGTCATCGCGAGAATCTGCTCTCGATAGGGAAATGTCCGCGGGAGACTCAGGGCCAGCGCAAGGGCCAACGCGCCACGAATGCCGCCGACGACCAGCACGTTCTGCCAGCGAATGGGAATCTTCTGTCCGAACAGGTTACTGATGGGAGCCAATCCATAGACGGACAGCACTCTTCCCAGGGTGACGGTTGCAATGGCCAACAGCGTCGCTCGCCAATTGTGCGCCAGAGTTCCAATCTTCACTTGTAATCCGATTAGTAAGAACACCAGGGAATTGACGACAAAAGAAAGGTATTCCCAGAAAGACCACAAAGCCAGACGATCTTCCGGCCTGAAGCCGTTGCGTTTTCCAAGGTTGCCGAATGTGAGTCCGGCGGCCACCGCGGCGATCACCCCGGAAAGGTGCAGACTCTGCGCCGCCAGATAGGAGCCGTAAGCCAAAACCGTCGTAAGCGTGATTTCGATCGCCGCGTCATTGATCTTTTGTGTGAACTTGCTGAAGATATAGCCCAGGGCCGCGCCGACAGCGATCCCGCCCATCACCTCAACCAGGAAGTCGCGCACCCCGTTTTGTAGGCTGAGGCCTCCCGAGCCAACCGCGGCTGCGGCGAGAATTCCAAACAGAACTGCGGCCGTTCCATCGTTGAACAGGCTTTCGCTTTCCACAATTATGGAAAGGCGCCTTGGCACCGGCATTTCCTTGAAGATCGACAGAACCGAGATAGGGTCCGTAGCGGCAACGATGGCTCCGAAGACCAAAGCTACCAGCAGAGGAAGTTGCAAGAGCCAGTACGCCGCAAAGCCGGTTACGAGCGTGGCGACCAGAACGCCCGCGGTCGCCAGCAGGAGAATCGGCAGGGCATTTTCCCGCAACTGCCGAAATTGCAGCTTGAGGCTCCCCTCAAAAAGTAGGGCAGGCAGGAAGATGACTAGCACGATGTTGGGTGTGAGCCAGTCAGGCTGATGACTGATCAGGGTGGCTACAATCGGTAGATGGATCGAACCCAATACCAACCCACCAAGAACCAGGGCCACGGTGTAAGGTATTCGCAGCCGGCTCGCCACCACGGCGATCACAGAGGCGGCGATCAGAAGCCATATGAGAAATTCAATTGCGGCGTTTGGAGTCATTATCGGTAGTTAGAAGCTTTTCAGCCCAGCCGCGATTGCCGGGCCGGAATGGTCCCTTCCTTCGTGAACGCCATACCTATTCGACACCGTGGCGAGCTTGACGATCCAGGGCCCCTGGATCAGTCGTGAACTCGATGGCTGTGCAGGCTGCTGAATCCCTCCGCAATGGTGGCATTTTTGATTTCAGATCGCAATCGCGGGAGTTTGCATTGGTTTACGGAAACCAGTTGGGGCAAAGCCACACCAATGGTTGCGATCGTGCAAGACGCACTGTGGCAAAAACGATAAGCAGCTGTCGCGGATTGGGATACGTCCGCGGCAGCTGCCGGGTGAACCGTGAAGATGTACGTCTCGCTATGTCGCTTTCTACTGCTTCGTGCTGGGTTTCCGGGTAGCTACTTTGTTGGCATTGTTCATCGGTGCAGTGACAGTGCCGAATATCCCGTGATTCTCTCCGAAGGCGCCGGCTGTGAAATACAGAGTATTCACCGGGCCAGACTTTGAGCCATTGCCGAAACCCAGTCCCCACAAGCCGTCCAGCCGGATTGGAAGGCCGGAATCATCCAGCATTTCGCTCAGGAAGCCGCCGGTAGTGAGGTCGAAGCCCGCGATGGCGCCGCTGCCAAAGTTTCCGACCAGGAGCTTGCCGCTAAACGAGCCGAACCCCGACGCAGGCGCCATCACGACCGCCCAGGGAGAATTCAGCGCAAAGACATGGGGAAATCGCATGAGCAGGTTGCCCTGGCTGTCATATTTGTCAACATAGCCGTGACCTGCACCGGCAACGTCGTCGTGCTTGTCGGCATCCTGAAGGGCGTAGGTGACGATAATATTGCCGTTGATGTTGGCGACATTGAACGGAGCGTATCCCGTCGGAAGAGTGTTATCGACGAATGCGCCCGAGCCAAACGAATAAGGATTGAAATTGGCATCGAACACATCGACCGTACCGCCGCGGAAATTGGCCACGTACAAGTAATTGGCGCCGTTGGCTGAGCCCAGGGCCAAACCTTTATACACGGCTCCCGGCCAGTTGTTGACCTTGATTACGGCCATGGTGGCGTTAACTGCCGAGTTCCAGCCGGAAATCGTTCCATCTTCCGTAGCGAAGATGAACCGTGCCGGATTGCCCATCGTAAGCTGGAAATCCGAGGTCCCGTTGAACACGATTCCGTCCGGAACGCCGCCATCGGGGCCATCCCACGCGGGGACGGTCACCACCAAAGCCTGTTTAGCGCCTGTGCCGTCGTAAAGGGTCGAAAGTCCGGTACCGTTGTCGGAGACCCACCAGGGACTCGTTGCACTCGCAACCAGACCCCAGGGATTTACCAGGTCAGTGTCCTGGTTGGTGGCGGCATCCGGGATGTCGGAGACCAGGTTGGTGACTGTATACATTGTGCTGTTCGAAGCTAATTGAGCGGTTGCAGGAAGGCAGAGCAGTGCTATCGCAACCACGGACAGCAATACCTTCAGTCCAAAGCCGGTAGTGTTCTGCATGCCGAACACTTTTCTTGTCGTAGACATGGTGTACTCCTTGCTAGTTCAGAATTCGGGGATTGTTGATTCGCCATTAGCGAGTGGGGCCGAATTGCTACCCGAGGGCAAATCTACTGTCGGGGCAGATGTCGGTTGTCATGGCAACGTCCCCAGATTGTTAATTGCTATGCTGTGGAGAGTGATGGCGCGACTTTGCGATTCACTCCCTGCGCCATACAATGCGGGAAGGGTTCGGTTCCATCAGCGAAGTCTTGTGTGAATCATGAAAGGGCCTGTAGCTCAATGGTGGAGCAGGGGACTCATAATCCCTTGGTTGGGGGTTCGAATCCCTCCGGGCCCACCAAATACTGACGACCGCTAAGCATAGCGACGGGATAAGCACCCGCTCTGTCGCACGCGCTTCTTAACTTGGACTAAACTCCGCTCGTTCCCGGCGTTTCTTTCTTCTCCTGCAGCTTGCGCACAACTTTGGTCAGCAGGCTGCGTGGGGCGAGGCGCGCGCCTTTCACCAGTACGCGGTTCTTCCATCCCGGAATCACGATGCGCTTGCCCTGCTTCATTCCCTCGTAACCGATGCGCGCTACCTCGCGCACATCGACCAGGAGCGGGCTGTTCACCATCTTTGTTCCTTCCAGGTAGGCGCGCTTCTGAAAATTTGTTTTGACCGGCCCAGGGCAGAGGCACGTCACGGTCACGCCGGTGCCGATCATCTCCTCCGCCAACGCCTCGCTGAAGCTCAGCACATACGCCTTACTCGCGTAGTACACCGCCATGAACGGGCCAGGCTGGAACGCCGCGGTGCTAGCGACATTCAGCAGCTTGCCCTCGCGCGCGCGAATCTGCGGAAGGAAGAGCTTTGTCAGATGCGTGAGCGCGGTGATGTTCACCTGGACCATCTCCGATTCGTCGGTCCAGTTGGTTTTCAAGAAGGCGCCCGCTGCGCCGAAGCCTGCGTTGTTGACCAGCACGTCGAGAACGATGCCCGACTCCTGTAATTCGTGGTAAAGTTCGTCGGGACTTGCGGGGTGCGCCAGGTCTTTTGGCGCGATACGGACGGTGATCCCGTAGCGCGATTGCAGATCGTCGCCCAGCAGGCGCAGCGCACCGCGGTTGCGCGCCACCAGCACCAGCCGGTAGCCGTCTTCCGCGAACAGGTGCGCCAGCTCCAGCCCGATGCCGCTGGAGGCGCCCGTGATCAGGGCCGTCTTCGGAGCGTAGAAGGGATTGCTTGCACTCACACGTCAGTTATAGCGGATTTGTGGAGATGTAGCAGTGATTGAGAACTGCAGGTTGCAAACAGGGTGGAGGCTCGTTGTCATGCTGAGCGAGGAGCGCAGCGACGAGCCGAAGCACCGCTATTGCATGGATTTCGTGCGATAGGGGTCCTTCGACTCCATTCGTCCGCCGAAGGCGGCCTCACTTCGCTCAGGATGACAACGTCACTTACATTCCCGCCAGCGCCTGTTCCAAGTCCGCGATGATGTCGTCGATATCTTCGATCCCGACCGAAATGCGCACCATTCCGTCGGTCAGCCCGATCGCCTTACGGCCTTCTTTGCCGATGGCCATGTGCGTCATGCTCGCCGGATGGGAAATAAGGGTTTCGACTCCGCCGAGAGACTCGCCCAGAGTGCACACACGTACCCGCTTCAACAGCCGTTTGACATTGGCGAGCGAGCCCGTCTCGAAGGTGATCATCGAACCAAAGCCCGTCTGTTGCCGTCGCGCCAGCGCGTATTGCGGATGGCTCTTCAACCCGGGATAGAAGACTTGTTTCACCTTGCGATGCCGGGAAAGGAAATCAGCCATCACGCGCCCACTTTCGTCGTGCTGTTTCATGCGCACGGCCAGCGTCTTAGTGCCGCGCAGCACCAGCCAGCACTCAAACGGCGAAAGAATGGCGCCGGCCGACTTCTGTATGAACGCCAGCTTCTCGGCTTGTTCGGCCGTGGTGCATACCAGCACTCCGCCGATGCCGTCGCTGTGGCCGTTGAGAAACTTGGTCGTCGAATGCATCACGATGTCGGCGCCAAGCTTGATGGGATGCTGAAAGTAGGGCGACAGGAACGTATTATCGACCACCACTTCGCAGCCATGCTTGTGCGCGATGCGGCTTACCGCCGCGATATCGGTGAGCGCCATCAGCGGATTGGTCGGCGTCTCGATATGTACATAGCGCGTGCTGGGGCGAATGGCGCGCTCGACGTTGCGCGGGTCCGAGGTATCGACGTAGGTGAACTCCAGCCCGAAGTTCGTCAGGATCTGGTTGAACAGCCGCGGCACGCCGCCATAGAGATTGTTGGAGGCAACGATGTGCTCGCCCGCCTTCATCATCTGGCAGACTGCGCCGATCGCCGCCATGCCGCTGGAGAAGACGCGCGCTGCGATACCTCCCTCCAGCGACGCCAGGTTTTCTTCCAACCGCGTGCGCGTGGGATTGCCGCCGCGCGAGTAGTCATAGCCTTTGGTGACGCCCAGTTCCTCCTGCGCGTAAGTGGAGGTCGCAAAGATCGGAGGCGCGACCGCCCCGGTGGATGGGTCGGCCTCATTGCCGACGTGGATGGCGCGGGTGGAGAAGCCGGGAGTTTTGGCATTTGGCATTTGGCACTTGGCATTTAACTAGAGCGGGTGGAGATGAACGCCTCCGATTTTCCAAAGGCCAAATGCTAAGTGCCAAATGCTAAGTGCCAGCTACTTCTTCTCATTGAAATGAAAAATGTCCTTTGACAAATATCGCTCTGCCGAGTCAGGGATAATCGTTGCCACGCGCTTGCCCGGTCCGAGGCGCTGGGCGATTCCGATTGCCGCAAACACCGCGGCCCCGGCGCTCGATCCCGCCAACACGCCCTCTTTTGCGGCGAGCTGCTTTACCATGTCGAACGCGTCGTAGTCGCTGACCGCAATGATCTCGTCGGCGACGGAATAATCGAATGTCTTGGGGATGAAGCTCGCTCCGATGCCTTCCACCTCATGCTCGCCCTTGGGGCCGCCGCCGAGAATCGAGCCTTGCGTTTCAACGGCGACGGTCAGCACGCTGGGGTTCTGGTCCTTCATGAAGCGCGCGACCCCAGTAAACGTTCCGCCGGTTCCGCAGCCGATCACAATGGCGTCGACGCGGCCCTGCATCTGCTCGTAAAGCTCGCGCGCGGTGGTTTGATAGTGAAAATCGGGATTGGCCTGGTTTTCGAACTGGGCCGCGACGAACGAGTTCGGAGTCTTGGCGGCGCGTGCTTTCACGTAGTCAATCGCGCCCTGCATGCCTTCCTCGTGGGGCGTGCGAATCACCTCCGCTCCCAACGCTTCCATCAGCGTGACTTTTTCCTGCGCAAACTTTTCCGGCACGGAAAGCACGACCTTGTAGCCACGGCCGCAGCCAATCAGCGCCAGGCCCACGCCGGTGTTTCCGGCGGTGGCTTCGAAGATGGTGTATCCCGGTGCAAGCAGGCCTTCGCGCTCGGCGCTCAGAATCATGCCCAGCGCGGCGCGGTCTTTAATGCTGCCGCCCGGATTCAGGTATTCCAGCTTGGCGTAGATGTCGGCGGCTCCAGCGGGAACCACATGATGAAGATGGAGAACGGGCGTTTCGCCCACAAGTTCGGTGATCTCTTCCGCCACCCGGAGGGAAGTCATGTCGGCAGTTTTCATTAGCATCTTGGGGAATGAACTCTAAGATTACGGGATGCGACAGGAAGGGTCAACGAAGCGAGCGCAACGCAAAAATAAGGATCACCACGGAGGACACGGAGAGCACCGAGAAAGTACATAGAAGACCAAATTGGAGTTGCAGAGCGTCAGTAGCAAGTCCCAATCGGAGCCTCGGTTATTCTCCGTGTCCTCTGTGTCCTCCGTGGTGAGATCTTTGCCGTCAAGCTAGCCAACGCCGCTCAACCGCCCAAGTCCACGTGCTCGACGTGATCGACCTGCCGGCCGAGAAAGCGCGCCGCCAGCTTCTTGAACTTGTCGACCGAATCGGTAACAAAGAACTGAAAGGAGCGGTGATCGGAACGCGTTCGATCCGCTGCGAGTGCTCCACCCTTTCCCTCGGGTGCCCCATCCTTTCGCCGCTTTTGCGAAAGGGTCGGGTCATCACCGCCCCAACCCTCGACGATTTTCTTTACGACGGAAGCGGTCGACTCCGCCGAGTCCACAATCGTCATCTTCTCCGGAGCGGTGCGGCGCAGCAGCGGAGCAATCAGCGGATAGTGCGTGCACGCCAGCACCAGCACGTCGGCCCCATCTCCAGCGGACAAGGCCTCGTCGAGATAAATGCGCGCCACCTGCTCGGTCACGGGATGCTCCGTCCATCCTTCTTCGACCAGCGGCACGAACAGCGGACAGGCCTTCTCAAACGCCTCGATGCCATGCCGTTGCAACGCATCGCGATACGCATGGCTGGCGACCGTCGCCTCGGTGGCAATGACGACCGCACGGCGAGTCTGGCTGATCTGCGCGGCCATCGCCGCTCCCGGCTCCACGACTCCGACCACCGGAACCGTTGCCGCCTCGATGATCTTCGGCAGCGCCAGCGCGCTAGCCGTGTTGCACGCGATCACCAGCAGGTCGATGTTCTGCGACTCGAGAAAGCGCGTAGCTCCGATCGCATAGCGAGCTACGGTCTCAGCCGACTTCGTTCCATACGGCAGGCGCGCGGTGTCGCCAAAATAGAAGTAGTGTGCGGGCAGGTGCTCGGCCAGGGCCTTCAGAACGGTAAGCCCGCCTACGCCTGAGTCGAACACCCCGATGCGCGGCAAGCTCATTGCAGCTCCTTGGCGAGCTGTCCGATATTGCTGGCGAGATAGGAGCGGCGCAGGTCGGCGTGCCCGGCGAGCGTCTCGCGCTCGGCTCCGTTGACGATGATCTTCACGCGGACAATCTTCGGGTCGTTGGCGTTCAGCGTAGCGACCATCGACGTGATGGTCAGCTCTTCCGCCAGTACGCCCGAAGGATGAGCGTCGGCAAACGCCGCGTTCGTGTCCACTACGGCGCTGCCGTCACTCAGCAGATAAACATCCCGAATGTCTGAGCCCGCGCCAATCGGATGTGGCGATCCCGCCTGCAGGTACTCCGCAAGCAACGCGCGGAGTATCGCTCGCGCCTGCTCGCTGCGCTCCGCGGGCAAAGGAATGCTGACCTGCTTCTTATACAACGTCGCATCCGCGTCCGACGCCAAATATAAGGTGACAGTCGACTCCGGCCCATTCGCCGGGGGAGCGACGGCTTGCTGCTGTTCCGCCAAGCGCTGTTCTTCCGCCGTTACTCTTCTGTGCAGGTGCCAGGCGTATAGCCCGAGGCCGACTGCCACAAGCAACAACACACCAAGCATCAGGGCGATGCGCCGCGTCACGGAGTCACCTCCGGCAATTTCGCCCGCACGGCTGCTATACCTGCCGCGATCGATTGAGCCACTTCCGTCTGGTAGGCTGGGCTGGCGATCTCGGCAACGTTCGCGCCCGGTGGCGCAATTTCGACCGCGACGGCAGGCGCGGCCACATTGTTCATAGGCCGCAGCGGCGCCGGCAGGGTCGCGTTCGGCAGCTTGCGATTCTCCAACTCGGCAGAGATGGAACCTGCGACAGCGCCGCTCAGGTCGGAATATGCCGCCTGCGCAGTGTCCCACGGGAGAAACTCACCGGGAGCCATGTTCTCCGCCGGCAGCAGCTCGGTAAACACATGCACACCCTTGCCGGTATTCGCGGCATGAAGCGCGATGTACAGCGCCGGTCGCGCGGCATTAATGGAGATGGCGCGCTGATCGAGGCTGATAGCGTAGTCTCCGTTGCGTAGCAGGGAGGCGGCGATTCCACGGGTTTGCAACTCATGCTGCACCCGCCGCGCGAGAGCCAGCACCACATCTTTCTCTGGCAACTGCGGCGTGATCGCGGCACCAATATCCACTCCGCCGTGCGCCGGGTCGATCAGCACCAGGAATCGCGGACGTGGCGGCGGTTGCGGAGCAGGCTGGGGCAGGGCTGTCGCTGTCTGAGGAACCGGCAGAGGCAACTGCTGCACCGCCTGCGTTTGCGGCGGCCCGGGCGCAGCGGTCACGATGATCGTCTTGCCGCCGTCGGCGAAGTTGGCCATCAGCGGAGCCGGGCCGGTAATCTCCAACTCGGCCACTCCGTTGTGCTCGGAAAAGTTCGTGCCCGTTATCAGCGGATCGTCATACTTAACGTGGTCCGTCGAGGCCACCACCGGGTCCCGTTTGAAGGTCAGGCGGACCTTGCCCGGCTCGGTCGCAATCGTCGGATTGACCGGAGCAGGGAAGCCCAGCAGCAGGCGCGAAGGAGTGCCCTTCTTTAGCTCCGCGGTAAAGCGCTCAGCCACATTCCCGATCAGCAGACGCTGGGAGGCCGGGCGATACTGCACTGGTTGCAGGCCAAGTCGCGGCAAAAGCTCACTAACAGAAGATAACGGCACATAGCCGCGCCCATTCTGGATGACGAATTTGGCTGTCAGTTTGAGCTTGTCGCCGTCGATCTTGCCGCTGTCCTTTCCTTCCTGAAACTCTCCTTCCAGCTTGCGATTACCGGCATAGTTAAAGTTGAACTTTAACTTATTGCCGCTCGCCTTCATTTCCACCGAACCCAGGGGTTCAAGCAGATCGAGCAAGCCGACATACGGCTGGGCGCCTACCTGCAAGACGGGAATGGAGTAGACGCTCTGCGGCGAAAAGACGGCGATCTGCCCAGGGGCGCTGGCCTGCGCGTGAACAATAAACCCACGCTGAAGGCTCCGAAGAGCAAAGAATCCGGCAATCACGAGAAGCGCGCTCGCGACTGCGATCGGCCTTCGGCGGCTAAACGGCAACTCCGCGACCTCCCGCCGACATTCGGTGCAACTTTTCGTGGTATGGATGGGTTAGCAGGTTCGTAAGAAGAAGTGTTGTCTGAAGTTTGACGAGCAAGGGAAAGGGAACTCTGTTTGCCATCTGCTGCGCTTCCTCGAACGTACGACCGAGGGGGCGTTTTGAAGGAAGCAAAACGATTGTAACAGCGGTTACCAGGAAACCAGATGCCCAGGCGGCTTCATCCATGCAAGTAGCGCGTTTGATTGGCGGGATCAGCAAAACAGAATGTTACGATGGCTGCGCCTCCCGTGTTACCATCAGCCACACAGGCACTGAGGATTTTATGGCCCGCGCTTGCAGTAACGGATTAGGGTCAAGCCGCCCATCTTCCAGGGATTTTCTTGCCGGCCAGCTTTCAGGACGTTTGCCCGCCGTCCTCGTCCATAACCTCGTGCGCGTTTTGTCCTCGGCGATCTTGCTGTGTATCGGCTGCTGCCTGGCTGCCGCGCTATGCATTTCAGCGCTTGCCCAGGAAGACTTACCGCAAGTACACATCGTTCCACGCGTCCAACACGACAAACCGGAAGGACCAGCCGCGACCACCGACGCTAACGACGCGCTGAAAGATGCCAAGCCTTACGCCGGCGACATTGACGTTTCGCTCAAGACGCATACCAAGCCATTCCGCAAGGACGTTGATCTGGTCCTGGTTCCGGTGAGCGTGACCGATCCCATGAACCGGCTCGTCACCGGACTGGAGAAGGAAAATTTCGCCCTGTCCGACAACGGGCAGCCGCAGGTGATAAAACACTTTTCCAGTGAGGATGCTCCCATCTCGCTAGGGGTGATTTTCGACATCAGCGGCTCGATGAGCAACAAAATCGATAAGTCGCGCGACGCGGTGGTGGAGTTCTTCCGCACCGCCAATCCGCAGGATGAGTTCTTCCTGATTACTTTCTCGGACAAGCCTCAGTTGCTGTCTGACTTTACGCAGTCGATTGAAGACATCCAGAACCGGCTGGTATACGCCCAGCCAAAAGGACGCACAGCGTTGCTGGATGCGATCTACCTCGGGATGACGCGCATGCGCAAGGCGCATTACGAGAAAAAGGCGCTGCTCATCATCTCGGATGGCGGCGACAATCACAGTCGCTACACCGAGGGCGAGATCAAGTCGATGGTGAAGGAATCCGATGTGCAGATCTATGGCATTGGACTTTTCGATCGCGACTTCAAAACTCCGGAAGAACGGGAAGGCCCTGAGCTTTTGAGCGAGATAACGGAAGTCACGGGCGGCCGGACATTTGTCATCGGTTCGACGAACGAACTGGCGGACGTGGCAACCAAGATTGGCATCGAGTTGCGCAACCAATATGTGCTCGGATACCGTCCAACCAATCCGGCACGCGACGGCAAATGGCGCAAGATCAAGGTGAAGCTGAACCCGCCGAAGGGCCTGCCGCCGCTGCATGTTTATGCCAAAACGGGATACTATGCGCCAACGGACTAAGTACTGCGTCCTGCTAACCGCGACAATTTTTCTGTTTGCGAGTTGGGTGGCCGCACAAAGTCAGCCCTCGCCGGGAACGTCCGCGCCCTCCGCGCCAGGCGTGACCCAGCAGAATGCTCAGCCCGCCCCAACCACTCCGAATCAGACGGGCGAGACGACGCAGGGGCAGGCCCCATCGGAGAAGAGCGGCGACCTGTACATCTTCAAGAAGGAAGTCGATGAAGTTGCGCTGCACGCGACGGTAGTCGACGGCAACAACCGCCTAATCACTGACCTTGGACGCAATGACTTTCAGGTGTTCGAAGACGGCCAACCGCAGAAGATCACGTCATTCCAGCGGGAAGACATTCCGGTTGCCATGGGCATCGTGATCGACAATTCCGGCTCCATGCGCGACAAGCGACCTTCGGTGAACGCGGCTGCCATCAACCTGGTGAAGGCCAGCAATCCCCAGGACAAGGTTTTCGTCGTCAATTTCAATGAGGAATACTTTCTCGACCAGGACTATACAGGTTCGATCCCGAAGCTTGAGGACGCGCTGCAGCGTATCGAGGCGCGTGGCGGGACCGCGCTCTTCGACGCAACCGTCGCCTCCGCCGATCACCTGAAAAAAAGTGGGCCGCTGGAGAAGAGAGTTCTGCTGGTCGTCACCGACGGTGAGGATAACGCCAGTCGGGAAACGTTGGAGCAGGCCATCCGCCGCCTGCAACAAGAAAATGGTCCGACGGTGTACACCATAGGCCTGCTGGGCGATGAACACTCCAAGCGCGCCAAGCGCGCCTTACGCGAGATGGCCGAGGAAACTGGCGGTGAGGCGTTCTTCCCCAAAGATGTAAGCGAAGTGAACGCCATCACCGCGCAGATCGCTCACGACATCCGCAACCAGTACACGATCGTCTACAAGCCGACGAAGCCGCAGAGCGCCGGCGGATACCGCACAGTAAAGGTCGAAGCCAGCGCCAAGGGCCACAAGCATCTCCAGGTGCGAACCCGCAGTGGCTACTACGCCGGCCAGCAAAGCGCCGAGGCGAGCCCGGCGACCGGGAAGTGACCGCGTCCGTTGCGGAAATAGCGCGTCCGTTATCGCCTTGAAGGGGCATGCCATCAGGCATGCCGTACGCGCTTCCCGCTTCTGATTTGTTATCTCTTTCTGACTTGTCATCCTGAGTGGACGTGAGTCCACGAAGGACCTGCTGTTTGCTCGCGCGCCAAAACAGCAGGTCCTTCGCTTGGCTCAGGATTACAACTCAAAAATGTTTTCTCAAGAGATCGCGCGATGCTGCTGAACGAACTCACTCATACTTCAACGTCTGGACCGGATCGAGTCTCGCCGCGCGGCTTGCCGGATACAGCCCCGCCAATAAACTCACCACAATCGAGAACGCAATAGCCGCGCCGATCAGCCAGGGCGGCAGAATCCACACCGGCTCGGCCGGAAGCTGATGGCGCTGCAGATAGAATCCTGTGCCGATGTTGATCGCCTTCCCGATGGCAAAGCCCAGCCCAACTCCCAGCAGTCCACCGAAGAAGCCCATCGCGCCCGCTTCGGTAAAGAAGAGCTTCTTCACATCGGCGTCGCTCGCGCCGATAGCTTTCATCACGCCAATCTCGCGCCGCCGCTCCAGCACGGCCATGACCAGCGTATTGATGATGGCCAGCGTCGCCACTGCCAAAGCTAGAGACCCGAATATACCGAGGAAGACGTCAAGCACGGTAAAGAACCGTCGCAGGCTCTTCGTCGCATCAAGCACTGAGAAGGTGCGGAAGCCCATCTGATTGATCGCATCCTGCACGGCCTGCACTTTGGCAGGATCCTTCACGCGCACCGTCAGCGTCATGTAGTTCTTGCCCGTGCCACGGAGAGAACTGCGCATGTCGGTGAACTGCGCCATGTTCAGCCGCTCCATGGTACCTACCGGAAGAAAGATTCTCCCGCGCGAAACTGTGCGCATACCGCCATAAGGCTCTTCGTCGATGATGCCGATGACTTTCACTTTCTGCGTTTTGCGCACCACCGAAAAGCCGTAGCTATCGCCGGAATTCTCAGCGCTTCCGTTGTCCTGGGGCGCCACGCCGGGCCGGTCGGACGCATCCGCCGGCAGTGCCTGTCGCTCGCCATAGCGCAGCGTCACTTCCTGCCCGATCAGCGCGTTGGGGTCCTTCGCATTCAGCTCCTTAGCAAAGTCCTTGAGGATGACGATCTCTTCCGCATCATCGTTAGTAAAGAATCTGCCTTTGAGCGTTTCGAATGCTTCGTTTTCCTTCGCCGACATAGGCAAGCCGGTGACGAAGCCAAAATGCGTCTGCCCGTCATAGGCAATTTCGCCCATCACGCGCATCTCGGGCTCGACTTCCGTAACATTCGGCAGCTTGCTGATTTTTTCCCGTGTAGGTTCATCGAGGACCGGAGCCTTCTCCGGATTCGGCGCTTTGGCATCATCTTCTTTGTCGTATCCGCGAAAGTCCTGGCGCGAGGTGACAAATACGGTGTCGAACATTCCCGAGCCCGCCAGCCGGCGCGTCGCCAGTTGTTGTAGTCCAACACCGAGCGACAGCATAGCCACCAGCGACGCCACGCCCACCGAGATGCCAATCGTCGTCAGTCCATTGCGCAGCTTCGATTGCCGCAGATTGCGCACCGCCAGGTCGAACAGGTCATAGCTCTTCATGCGCTCACCTCCTGGCTCTGCAATTTGCCGTCGGCGAGGAAGATGAGCCGTTGCGCAAAGCGCTCGGCCAGCGCGCGCTCGTGCGTGACCATGATGACCGTCATGCCCAGCGACAAGCTTACGTCGCGAATTAGGTTCAGGATGTCTTCGCCGGTGCGGCTGTCGAGATTTCCCGTTGGCTCGTCGGCCAGAAGAAGTGATGGCCGGTTCGCCAAAGCGCGGGCAAGTGACACGCGCTGCTGTTCGCCGCCAGACAACTCCGACGGACGATGCTCCATGCGCTTACTCAGGCCAACGCGCTCCAGCGATTCGCGCACCCTTTCAGCACGCTCAGCACGATCGACCTCGGCAAAGCGCATCGGCAGCTCGACGTTCTCCGTCACCTTCATCGACGGAATCAGATGAAATGCCTGGAAGACCATGCCGACGTCGTTCCGCCGATAACGCGCCAGCTCTTCGGAAGACATCTTCGCCAGGTCACGCCCATGCACCAGCACCGAACCGGAGGTCGGCCGGTCGAGACCGGCGAGCAGGTTCAGCAGCGTGGACTTGCCGGAGCCGGATTGCCCGAGCAGGGCGATGAACTCACCCGTCTCGATCTCCAACGAAATGCCATCGACGGCGCGAATGACGTTGCCGCCCATCTGGTAATGACGGCAGACGTTATCGGTGCGGACCGTTGCCCTGGTCTGGGAGCTAACTGTGGAACCCATGCGTACCTGATTCGATGTATTCGCAAGTTGCGCAGGCGCAAAGAGCGCTCGCGCAGGATTGTCCCGTGAGTGATACGAACCAAGGAGGCGCTTCGCTCAATGCAAAAATGTAACGAAGTGTTAAATGCGGGATCGATGTTTTCTGACCCTGGCACGTATCAAGAAGTGGCGATTCATCGGCCTTTCGTTGCAAATCTCAACTGGTTGCAGTGATCCTGCAACTCTTTTTTCGTTGGATGTATTGACATATCGCGATGGTTAATAGCAACATCTATCCTGCTTAAGGGGTCTGTCCTCGATTTTTTTGCCGATCTCTGCTTGAGTTCGGTTAACCTGCCGGGGCTGTTCTGCCATAGCTGGTCTGAGCTTTTTAGGCCTGAAGGAAGCGCACTTGAAATCCAATTTTCGAATCTGTTGCTATCTCGCCCTTGTGCTGGCACCGAGTTTGCTATGCAGCGCCGCCGAGCCGAAACCGAAGCCGGCAAAGGATTCGCCGCAGCCACCCACGTATGTAATCGTCAACGAGGATTGGGGCTTTCCCTACGTTACCCCGTACTCTGTGTTTCTCGCGACCGGCACCGACAACGCGCCGTCGCTGACGCTGCAATCGATAATTCAAACCAGCGACTATGGAAGCTTCGGAGGATACTTCGGAACTCCGCGAATAGCGTCAGCACCGGATGTCAACACCAATTGTGTCTATCTGTCGAATTCGGGCGACAACACCATCTCAGCCGTAGCCCTCAACACCCAACAAATCGTGGGTGTCTTCGCAGGCTCGCTTACAGATAACGGTATGCCTAACGGCATCGGACTGGCAGTGAATGCGAAATACCTCTATGCCGGGTATACGGCTTCGCAGACCCTCGGAGTGTTCGCGACTAGTCCGGGGTGCGGGCTGACCTTTCTGCAGGACGTGCCTGCGGCAGGCGAACAGGGTGGTGGCCCTACCGGTATAGCGGTGAACGGAAGCATCCTGGTCGTTACTTATGGCGATGGCTCGATCCAGTCCTTCGATGTGACGAGTGGTATTCCCGTACCGAACAATGATTTGCGGGATTCGCGCGGTTTCGCCGGGCCGATCACTGGACTTAACAGCCCATTGGGCAACATCCCCAACGGCGTGGATTTGAGTCAGGACGGTCGCTGGGCCATCTTCGGCGACACTTCCACCTTGTCTCTGGTAGAGGTCTCGAGCCTTTTCACCCTTGCCCACGAAGCATTGGCCCCAACCAGGACTTTCTACACCCTAGGAACCAATGTCGACGCCGCTACGGTCAGGCTTAGCCCCGATGGCACTCTACTTTACATGGTGAATACTGAGAGCGGCACCGTCACCGCGGCATTCTTCAATACCTCCACCGGACTGCTGACTCCGGGTTGCGTTTCGGCCCCATTGCAGGGCTTCAACACCCGGCCCTGGTTTGGCGAAGTCGTGACCCGGGACACGACCGGAACCGGCAAGGTGCTGTATGTCGCTGAGTTTGGAAGATACATTGACGAGAGGGCCCCGCAGTCGGCGATTGGTATCCTGACGGTCACCTCCGATGGGAAGACGTGCACGTTAGCCGAATCCCCCAACTCTCCGGTGCTGCTGACCTGGCCGGGAGCGCTGTCGCTAGGCGCGTACCCTCCCCGGCCATACTGAAATCCCGTTCGACAGTACTAGGAGCTCTGGGCTCTTACGAGTGAGGCAACAAGCAATGAGATGGAATTGGAAGATTAGCCTGCTGGCGGTCGTGCTTTGCGGAATCTCGCTTGCGTCCCTGGCGCAGAATTTGTGTCCGCCGCGTCCGAACTATGGCGATCCGGTTGTGAATCCGTTGGACTTATACAGCCAGAACGGCGTTTTGACGCTGAATCTTGCCATGAATAGTCAGTTTGGGCCGACCCAGCAAGTGCGCTACTGCTATGTTTACATGAACGGCGACCAGGCAGTGGAGTCCCCCACGCTGCGGGTCAATCCCGGCGACCAGTTGGTGATCAACTTCACCAACAACATCTCGGTTACGCAGCCGAAACATCCGCTGAAATCGCGGCATGCGCCCAACATGCCGATGCCCATGGGCGATCCCGCGCTTGCCAAGAAGACCGGCGACTATTGCATGGGCGGCGTAGTCGACGCCACCACTACCAACATTCATTTCCATGGCATGAACATCCCCCCGCTGTGCCATCAGGACGAGGTCGTCTACACCATCATTCCCAACGGCGGCGCCCAGTTCCAGTACAACACCCAGATTCCGCCCAACGATCAATTCGGCGAGTACTGGTATCATCCCCATCCTCACGGCTTCGCCGCGCCGCAGGTTTTCGGCGGAGCCGCGGGAGCGCTCATCATCAACGGTTCGAATCAGTACACTCAGGGGCTACCGGAGCGCGTGCTGGTGATTCGGCGCAATGCCGATGCGCTTACCGACGAGGATGGCATGTTCACCATAAACTTCGTGGTGGCAAACTACCCCCGCAAACCTCTGCCCGTGATCAACACCATACCGGGGCAACAAGAATTCTGGCGAGTGGTGAACGCTTCCACTAATGGCTTCCTGGCGCTGCAGTTGTTCACGGATCAGGCCCTGCCCCTGTTGGTGGTTTCGATCGACGGTATACCTCTTAATCCGCCGCAGACCATGACGACAGTCAACATACCTCCGGCGGCGCGCGCCGAATTCGTCACCCCCGCCCTGCAGGCGAACGTAACCACGCAGCTTCAGACCATAGGCTTCGATACCGGCCCTATCGGTGATCCCATGCCGCCCGCCACCCTGGCCAATGTCGTTGTCTCCACCACGAACGCCAAGTACGAGCCGCCCCGGATGCCGCCTGCCGTAAAGCAGACGCGCGTTGAGCGCTTCTCCGGTGTGGCTGGTAAGAAGCCCACGGGCACGCGGCAGCTCTACTTCTCCGAGACCAACGTGGGCAGCAACGGTCCCGGCCAGTTTTACATCACGGTGCAAGGTCAGGTTCCCAAGCTGTTTGATGCTAACAACCCGCCGGCCATCGTCACCAAGATTGGCGCAGTGGAAGACTGGACGGTTTCTAACCAGACCGGCGAACCGCACGCCTTCCACATTCATCAGCTTCACTTTCTCGTGATGGCGATTGACGGAGTCCCGGTGCCGAACCCCTACCTCGCGGACACGATCACCATTCCTGAGTGGGCCGGCAGCGGTCCGTATCACAATGCGACGCTTCGCATGGATTTCAGCGATCCGCAAATCGCCGGCAAATTTGTCTACCACTGCCACATCCTCGATCATGAGGACGGTGGCATGATGGCGACGATCGAGGTGGATCCGAACTAGAGCGCGCTGGTTTGCGACAACGCGGACGGACGGTTGGCCATCCGCGACACGGTCATGCTCAGCGGAGTGGGATCGCCAGAGCAGCGGTCTGAACCACTCCGTCCGGCCTGGTGTAATGATGTTGCGTGTACTGGCGTTTGCGCGGATAGAAGAAAGTCTTCGGCCAGAGTTGCTGATGACGCGATGGGGCAATTCCTCGGAGCGCACCGTGCGCACATCGCACTGGTCAGAAGATGTTTCCGTCCAAACCTGCAATGAATTTGATCCCGTCGATCAGAAGTTTTTTTACTTTATTGTCATTGGTCAGATAGACGTCCACATGCGCCACCGAGGCGGTGGCCAGGTGTATTCCATCCGCAGGCGAAACCCTGTACTGCCCGCGAATCTGCGAGTAACGCTCAACGGCATCCCGATCGAAGGGCAACACCGTGACGTCCCCACTGTCAAAATACTCTGAGAACCGCTTTACCTCGTTGAGCCTTCCTTTTGCGTAGGGCCCAACCAGAACTTCGCCGACGGTGAATACCGTGGTGCAGAGTTGATCGCCTCGTTGTCCCATCTTATGGATAATGGCCTCCACCAGAGGCCCACATGTCGGGTGGCTCTCCAACCAATAAATGAAGAGCATACTGTCCCAATAGACCAGGCTCATCGTTTGTCCCGCTCATCGCCATAAAAGCGGTTGCGCTCCCGGCGCAGGAACGCTTCTCCGCCTCCCAGCGACTGGAAGGTGTCTTTCATCAGGCCGCGCAGCTTCAAAAGAGAATCGAATGGCCTGGGGGAGGAACCGCGGCTTGCAGTCGCGCTTTTCAAAGGATCGTTCAGGAGACGGTAGACGTATGTCATTCGAGTTCCCATCCCCGAGGGTGGTCCTGACTTCTCCTCGATCTCAAGCTGGTTCTCTTCACGGAACTTCTTCGAATCCAAAACCTGGCACACATTCGGGACCAGGTTCTTGAGGCGGAGCCCTCGATGAACGTCGCCCGCAACAATCTTCACCCGGTGCTCACCACGGCGTCGCGCGGGAGCAATATAGTGTTCCACGACATAGGAACGAATCTGATGGGCCCAGTTTGGTGAAGCCATTTGTTATCCCTTTTTTGTGTCGCAAGCATAACATAGCACAACATAACAAAACAATATAAAGTGGCAATACGTTCGTGCGCGGCAGCCGAAGGGCCCTGCTATCCGATCCCCAGGTCCTCAGGCATTTCCAGCGGCGTTCCGCACTGGCGGCAGATCACGGCCGAACAGTCGCCACAGGTGAGCGGGTCATCGACTTCGCGCGCGCACGTCGGGCAGTAGAGCAGGGAAGGGACCTTGCTGTGGCCGTTCGTCGGTTCAGAGGGTTGGGTCATCGGTTCGGGAAACTGTACCATAGAGGCTTCGACACTGCGAGGAGACAATGTCTGATCTACGCACCGGTGCTGCCGACGAGCGTTTACGCCGGGAATTCAACGAGTGGGCCGAGCAGGGCAAGGGCGAGGAGATGGAGCAGCATCACATCTCCATTACTGAACAGACGCTGGCGATGATGAAGCTCAAGCCGGGTGAAAAAGTCCTCGACCTCGGCTGCGGCGCCGGATGGGCGAGCCGCCTGATGGCCAAGGCCGTTTACGATGCCGAGAAGCCGGGACAGGTGATCGGTCTTGATGTTTCTGATGAAATGATTCGCCGCGCGCGTTCGGCTTCGAAAGACTACGACAACATCATGTTTGTCGTCGGCTCGGCGCAGCAGATTCCCTGGGAAGAGAATTTCTTCGACAAGGTGCTGTCGGTCGAGTCTTTCTATTACTACGCTGATCAGGACCGCTCGCTAGCCGAACTGTTTCGCGTGATGGCGCCGCTGGGCGAGCTATACGTCCTCATCAATCTGTATCGCGACAATCACTACTCGCTCCGCTGGGTGGAGGAGCTCAAGGTTGCGGTGCAGGTACGCTCCGAGCAGGAGTACATCGATCTGCTGAAGGCGCATACCTTCGAAGACGTGCGCGCGGTGCGCGTACCCGATCTTACGCCGACCCCGGACGAGTACAGCGGCCGCTGGTTCAAGAACGCCGAGGAGTTGCGGGACTTCAAGCGTATTGGGGCGTTGCTGTTGATCGCTCGCAAGCCGAATTTCCTCGTGCCGCCGCCGGCCATGCAGGTGTATTGATAGAAGCAGTTGTCAGTTGTCAGTGATCGTTGTCAATAGTCAGTCCTTCACTGCCTTGAAGGAGAGGATTGTCACCAATTCCAAGGCCAGTCATTCTGTAGCTCATAACTGTCCCCAACTTCAACTGACAACTGATAACCAACAACTGACAACTGCTTTGGAACTTTTCCCTCCCCGCTCCGTATCTCTCCCCGTAGGATGACTGCCCTATGATCCAACTAGAAAACCTTACCAAGGAATACGACGAGGTCACGGCCGTTCGCGAGGTATCGATCGAGATACCCGAAGGCGAAATTTACGGCCTGATTGGCCCCAACGGCGCGGGCAAGACCACGATGCTACGCATGTGCTGCGGCCTGCTTCCGCCGACCTCGGGGCGCGTGCTGGTCAACGGCATTGACGTGCAACACGATCTCGAAGCCGCGCAGTCGCAAATCGGTTATCTCGCCGACTTCTTCTCGGTTTACGACGACCTCAAAGTCTGGGAGTATCTCGACTACTTCGCGCGCTCCTACAAGCTCGATTCGACTCGCGTCCCCGAGCGGGTTAACGAAGTCATTGCCGAAATTGGGCTGGAAGTGAAGCGCGACTCGATGGTCAAAGGCCTGTCGCGCGGAATGAAGCAAAGGCTCGGCATTGGCCGTGCGGTCATTCATCGGCCCAAGGTATTGCTGCTCGATGAACCGGCGTCGGGTCTCGATCCCAAAGCGCGCTTCGAGCTGCGGCAACTCCTCAAGCTCCTGCGCGATCAGGGAGCGACCATCGTTGTGTCTTCGCATATCCTCCCCGACCTCGAAGACTTCAGCACGTCGATTGGCGTAATGGAGCGTGGTGTGATGCTGCGCAGCGGACAGGTGAGGGAACTGCGTCAGGAGGTCGAAGCCGAGGATGCACGCACCATCCAGATCCGTTGGGTCGGCCCCGTCACCCCTGTTGCTGAGCTGCTGCGGGCGCACGGCCTGCTGCAACACGCATTGCTGCAGGAGCATGAAGGCGCGTTTCCGTTCAAGGGCGACGACGAGGCACTGAGCCAATTGCTCGCCGAGATGACCGCCGCCGGTCTCCGGCTTACGGGCTTTCACGAAGTGAAGCAGTCGGTCGAAGAACTCTATCTGAAACTCTCCCACGGGCAGGTGATGTGATGAACTTCATCTCGAATCCCGAATTGTTGCGCTATGTGCGCTCCGAGCTGCGCCCGGCGCGCGTTGCCGTCATCGCTCTGTCGACGCTGACAGGCGCTCTGCTGATGGCGCTCTTTGTCTTCCAAAACGAGGGCGGACGGGACATAGGCCCCGACTATTGGCACAACGTTCACGGAGCAATATTCGTTGCGAGTTCGATGATCCTGGTGCTTTGGAGCCTGCTGAACGTGTCACAGTCCGTCGTAAGCGAGCGGACGCAGCGCACCTTCGACTTCTGGCGTACGACTCGGCTGTCACCGTTGACCCTGGCGCTGGGAAAACTCTTCGGCGCGCCGCTGGGTCCCTGGCTGCTCTACGCCACCGTCTTCCCGGTACTTTTATTCACCGGACTGATGGCCCACTTCCGGCTGTCCGCCATTGTGGGATCGTACTTGATCGTTGCGCTCTTCAATGTGGCGCTCAGCGCAGTTGCCCTCTGCGGTTCGGCCCGTGCTCAGGACGCTCGTCGGGCCAGCATCCTGACGGTGCTGGTGGTGATCGGCCTCATCGCCAGCAGGGGCGAGCACATGATCTCCCAGTTAAGCAGCGCCTGGTCTGCGTTGAACCCGGCGACCGGAATTGGAGCCTGGCTGGAAGGAAGCATCGATACGGTATCGCTGTTTGGGCGCGCGGTCCCGTCGTTGTTGGTCACGGTGGTCGTTGCGCTGGCGGTGATTGCCTGGTGCCTGGTGGCGCTGGTGCGCTGCATCAAGTTCGAGCCTGACCAGATTTCGCTCTTCTCGCCATCACAAGTTGTCGGCGTGTCCGCCTCCATTCTGCTCTTCGTGTATGCCGCGTTCCGCCCGATTGCCCCTATGGTATCCGGCTCCAACGTAGCCCAAGTGTCCGCCTCGCAGTGGACGCTGCAGAGCCTTGTCGGGACTGGGGTCTCAGCCGCAATCGCGTGCCTGTACTTTACCGTCATGGCCACACTGCTCACGCGCGACAACCTCCGGCAGCAATTGCACAAGCGAACTTCGTCAGAAGTTGCAGCGCGCGAGATCGCTCCTTGGGCCGCAACCGGCCTGATTGGGCTCGTCGCGGCGGCATTGGCGCTGAACGGCTATCGACAGACGTTCGCCGGTGCTGCTCCGCAATGGTTTGACATCATTGCCATGTACCTGAGCGTGGTCGCCTATGCCATTCGCGATGGCATGTTCTTGCAGTGGATGGTGAGCCGGAAGGTAAAGGCTCCGATAATGAAAGGCTCGGCTCTGCTGGTTTGTTACTACCTCGCCAGCGCAATCCTTTCGGCCGTAGTGGCCGGTCCGGAACGCGCGACACAGATGCTGCGCTGGCTGGTTCCTTATGTGATGAACCCCTCGCAAGCGGGGCCCGGCTGGTTGATTCTTGGGCTGCTCATTCCGCCGATCGCCACCGCCGCCCTGCTCGCCGTCGGCGTATTTCGCAGCATGCGGCGGACGAGCCAGGCAGCGACAGCGCTGGCGCAGGCCTGATAGGTATCAGGTGTCGGGTATCAGGTCTCGAACGTCGCTCTCTTGTTCTGACACCTGACACCTGACACCCAACGCACCGCTGACCGCTTCCCTACGATCCCGCGCTGCTTCCGGGCCCGATATGCGTGCTGCCGTTCACGTTGCTCAGCTCAATGCGAGTACCTCCGCTGCCTAGCGTGCCCGACATCCTGCGCCCCATGAATCTGCCTTCAACCTGGATGGGGAAGTCGGTCTTGATGCTGCCGTTCACCGTCGAGGCAGAGATTTCTGCATTCGGCGAAGCCGGCAAGATCAGATTAATACTGCCATTCACAGCGCTGATCCTCACTTCACTCACGTTCGTCAAGGTGCGGAATTCTACATTGCTCGATCCATTCACGGTTGAGAACTCGGCGCGGCCCGAGAGATCATGCGCCGTGAGCTTGCCATTCACCAGGTTGGCGTTTACCTCGCCCAATACCAGGGATACGTTGAGCGACCCGTTCACCATGTTGATCTTGTCGAGCTGCGCCCCCGCGGGCACGTGCAGCGTGTAGTGAACCGAGGCAGGATCGTTATTGGTTCCACCCTCCGGGTAGCGAGTTCGAATTCGCACCGAATCGCCGCTGCCTTCGACTTCGATCCTGGCTTCGTCCAGGCGCTGCTGGTCGCGCGCCGACTTGACTGCGTCAATCTGCACTTCGCCCTTTTCCCAACCCATGATTTCGACGTTGCCGTTGATGTTCTCCAGCGATACTCGCCCATTCGCATTCAGAGGCACGGTCTTGTGAAACTCTTCAGTTACGTTGGCGCCGGTTACGGCCTGAGCAGACGGCGCCAGAATCATTGCGATGAGCGCCGCAAACACGGCTCCTCTGGCTTTGAGTTGATTAACAAGATCTCCCGACATACAGCCCTCCTTGTGGCGGGTTAGACGAGAGTAGATACGAAGAGTTAGTGCAGTTCGTCCCAGAGAAAATATAATCACCGAGCAAATCACTTGTGTCACTTTGGGTTGGGATCGATGCTGTCGTTTTGTTCTTGTCACCGCCCTTCTCATTCTTGTCATCCCGAGCGAAGCGAGGGACCTGCTCTCGCATCCCGGGAGTGAGAGCTCGGACCCCAGCCAGACTCCCCCGCATGTACAGTACTACGCTTCACCAGCATCACAGCAGCGCGGAGAAGAGCAGGTCCCTCGCTGCGCTCGGGATGACAATCGTGGAATGGGTGGCGCTCGGGATGACAACGGGTAGGCTACGCCTCGAGATGGTTTTGCGTCCGTCCGTACTTTGGGCACCATGTGGCAATTTAGTCCTGACCACTGAGAACTCCCGCTGACCGCTAGGAACTACCAACTTCGGTCTGATCACTGAACAGTCACGACTGGCAACCTTAGTCCGTGAACCGATACCGCACCAGGTCATAAAGTGCCAGCCAGCCGTCTCTCCAACTGATTTTCTTACCTTCCGCGTAGGTGCGCCCATGATAGACGATGGGCACTTCATAGATGCGCGCTCTCAGCTTGGCAACCTTGACGGTCATTTCGGTTTCGACACTGAAGCGATCCGAGCGCAGGTTCATTTTCTCCAGCACCTCGCGGCGGAAGACTTTGTAGCAAGCCGTGACGTCGTGAATATTGATTCCAGTAAGCGCGTTGCAAACCAGCGAGAACAGGCGGTTCAGCGTATAGCGGTAGAAGCGCGGCACGCGATGCGAGCCGTTGTGAAAGCGGTTTCCGAAGACCGCGTCGGCGTGGCCTTCAAGGATGGGCTTGAGCAGGGATGGATAGTCAGCGGGATCGTATTCCAGATCGGCGTCTTGAATCAGCACTAGATCGCCGGTCGAGTTTTCCAGGCCGGTACGCACCCCCGCGCCCTTTCCTTTGTTCGTGTCGTGCAGCACAAGGCGAATTGTATTTCGCCCACCGTCCGCCAGCACGCGCTCAAGGTCGGCCTGCTGGAGAAATTCACGCGTGCCGTCGGTTGAGCAGTCATCAACGATCACGAGCTCTTTGTGTAAGCCGACGGGCTGCGCCACTACTCGCTGCAACAGCTTCATTACCGTTTTGCGCTCGTTGTACACCGGGATGATGACCGAGAGGGTATGGAACGTGGGAACGGCATCGCTCTCGTCGGGCTGCGGGTATTCGTTGCTGTAGGCGCCGGTAAGGCGCGGCTTAGCTTCCGTGACCAAATAGACTCCCAGGATCAGCAGCTCCGGCTCAATCGGATGCCGATAGCGAGGATGAGGAAAGGCGAAATAGTAAACCAGAGGATAGATGATTACCAGGCTGGCAAACAGAAACACGCCGCGAACCCGTCGCTTCAACGCCAGCCGCAGCCCGCCTATCGCGAGCAGGGTAGATGCCAGAAAGAGCGACGGTTTGAACTGTTCCAGGATGTCGACGAGCCAATTGCGAGGGGCCCCATCGTCGCGGAAGATGACGGACCGAAAGGTTCGCGCGGCCCATTTCTCGTGGTGCTCCTGCATCCATTCAGGAATGGTCGTCGCGGAAGGTATGTCGGTCCAGAAGTAAATGAACTTGCGAAAGCTGATGATTGCGAACTTCCGCGGATGCTCGGTGATCCATTGCTTCGCCAGCCGCGATTGTTCGGCGGAGTAAGCCGCCTCGCCTGTGCGCTCGTACTCTTCAAATAGCAGGGGATTCTGGCTCGGGTGATACATTCCGACCCAGATACCTTCTGCTAGCGGGTTGTTTCCGCAGCGGAACTCCACCCCAACGTTGTCGCGGACAAAGACTGGTTTATGGAACACCTCATAGTTGCGCATCAGCCACGGCATCAACGTAAGCCAAAAAACTATGGCGCCGACAGCCGCCGGAAGTACAAATCCGAGTTTGCGCCGATGGAGGTGATAAGCCAGCCAAGGTCCGGAGAAGGGAAGAAATGAAAGTGCAGCGGGATTGGTCAGACCGATCACGCCCCAGAGCAGTCCGTAACCGAACCACGATATGAGGCGACGGTCGCCTTCCATCTCCAGCGTGAGCATGAAGAGCAGCGTCAGCAGCAGTGCGGAAAGGCTGGTCTCCCACACCCAGCGCACATCCCAATAGATCATGTAGGGGAACAGGGCCCAGATCCAGCCCGACCAGAAGGCCACTCGCTCGTTGAACACTCGCCGCGCAATGCGTACGATCGGCCAGCAAGTCAGCGCTCCACACAAGCTATTGAAAATCAGCAGCGCAATGGCCGCCGCATGGGTGTAGAGACCGAACAGGCGAAACGACAGAGCCACAATGTACGGATAAACGGGCGCTGTCCATGCCGAAGGACCGGTGTCGCCGCCCCAGGGGGAACTGAAGCCGCGGCCGGTTGCGATGGAGTAGGCAATCCGGCCGACCTCCCAGCCAAAAGAAAAATTGGCGTCGTTGGTGCGGAAGCGATAGGAATGCGCAAGAAAAATATAAAGGATGCGCACCGTCAGCCCGGCCAGAATCATCCACGCGATAGAACGCGAAGTGGTTCGCCGGCGTGACGCTGCGCGCGCTTCGTGTTGGGCCGGGGTCGTGACCGGCTGCTCCTCTAACTGCATGTAGTGTGAATTTTACATTTCCAGGCTATTTGCGTGGCGGGCAGGCAGCGGTTAGCAGCGGCGAGGGGCGCTCGTCGAAACACACCCGTCCACCCCCGACAGATGGTGCAGTGGGATGGGCTCGGGATGACAACCCTTAAATAGGGATGATCGCTGGGACGACTCGCCGCCCATCCTCTCTGGGCCGCTGAATCTCCCTCTCCGCACGACCATCCAATGGGTATTCCGAATGGTCTCGAACGTTAACGCGCGATGAAGATTGGAATCACCTGTTATCCCACCTACGGCGGCAGCGGTGTAGTCGCAACCGAGCTTGGGCTTGAGCTGGCCCAGCGCGGCCACGACATCCACTTCATCTCGTATTCGCAACCCATCCGGCTGACCCAGCCGCTGCCCAACATCCGTTATCACGAGGTTGAGGTCTCGCGCTATCCGCTGTTTGAGTATCCGCCCTACGATCTCGCACTGGCCACGCGCATGGCCGAGGTCGCGGAGATTTACGATCTAGACCTGCTGCACGTTCACTACGCGATTCCTCACTCGGTGAGCGCCATGCTGGCGCGGCAGATGCTGGCCTGCGACCATCGCCGCCACGGGCGCAAGCTACCATTCGTTACGACGCTGCACGGGACCGACATCACGCTGGTGGGGGCCGATCCTTCGTATCTGCCAATCACGCGCTTCTCCATCGAACAAAGCGACGGCGTCACATCAATTTCGCAATATCTTAAGGAACGAACTGTTGAAGTGTTCGACGTGCAGACCCCGATCAAAGTCATTCCCAACTTTGTGAACTGCGACCTCTATCACCGGACCGATGAAGTGATGCAGAAGAGGTCGGAGTACGCTTCACCGGACGAGAAGATTCTCGTTCACTTGTCCAACTTTCGCCCGGTAAAGCGGCTGACCGATGTAATCGAAATCTTCGATCGCGTGCGAAAGCAGGTCCCTGCGCGGTTGCTGATGATCGGTGATGGCCCCGAGCGCTCGCGCGCCGAGTGGCTGGCAGTGGAGAAGGGAATTCACAAGCAGGTCGACTTCCTGGGCAAGCAAGACCGCATTCATGAGAAGCTGCCTCTGGCCGACGTGTTGCTGCTACCCAGCGAACTGGAGTCGTTCGGGTTGGCTGCACTGGAAGCCATGGCCTGCGAAGTTGTGCCCATCGCGACCAATGCCGGCGGAGTGCCCGAGGTGATCGACCACAGCCAGACGGGCTTCCTGGCAGATGTCGGCGACGTGGATACCATGGCGCGCTACGCCATCGAGGTGCTGAGCGACGACGACAAGCTGCGCGAGATGGGACAACGCGCGCGGCAAAGCGCGCAGGCCCGCTTCTGCGCCAGCCGAATCATCCCTAAGTACGAAGATTTTTATCGCGAAGTGTTGGAGCGCGCTTCGTAGATTGCTCCCGCCACCGAGCCGCCCAGCTCTTCCGCCTGCAAGATCGGCAACATCAGACGGACCAGCGTTCCGCTTCCGGGCTGGCTTTCGACGTCGATCTCCGCCGCATCGCCGTAAACCACCTGCAGCCGTTCGGAGACATTCAGCATTCCGATGCCGGTGCCGGTGCTTCCGGCGGAGGCCGCCATGCCCACACCGTCGTCCTCAACCTCGATGATTATGCGCTGAGCGGTGCAGCGGCTGCGGATATAAACATTGCCGCCTTCCATCTTGTCGGCCAGTCCATGCTTGATGGCGTTTTCTACCAGCGGCTGAAGAATCATGCTGGGCACATGGTGACTCAGCGATTCGGGGTCGAGTTCCTTATGAACGCGCAACTTGTCGCGGCCAAAGCGAGCGACCTCGATGTCGAGATAGTCATCAAGAGATTCGAGCTCTTCCTTCAGGGGCACGAACGCATCGCCCTTGCGCAGCAGACGGCGCAGGATGTTGCCCAGTTTGACGATCATCTCGCGCGCGGAGTCGGGATCGCGGCGCACCAGCGACGCCACGGAGTTGAGCGTGTTGAACAGGAAGTGCGGGTTGATCTGGCTCTGCAACGCCTCCATGCGCGCCTGCAACAGGAGCCGCTCCTGCTGCTCGAGCTTCATCTCAATGCGAACGTTATTCAGCACCTTGAGAGGAATGGCGACCGTCATGACCGTTCCTGCGTAAATGGCGAGTTCCACGACCCAGTTTGACGAATCCAGCGCAAACAGGCGTCGCGGCCAGGTTCTATGAAGATGAATGCGAAGAAATTCCAGGCCGAGGATCAGGATGAAGAACGACGTCTGCCAATCAATGAACGAGCGCCGTATGGTACGCCGCACCCACTGATAGATGCTGAGATCGAACAGCGGCGAAAACGACCAGATGGCTTCGCGCTCGGAGGAGAGATGGCGGAGCAGCCCGGCCAGCACGCCGGCGAGCACATTCAGCGGTAACGATAGCCACTCGTGCGCAATCAGCATGGAAGGCAGCGACACCAGCCCACCGCCCAGCAGTCCGACCAGACGGCCTCCGATGACCCCCATCAGGATCGCGCCTTCGAAGGCGATGTCGGCGGCGTAGAAGTTGCGTACCCACCAGCGCACCAGCACACCCAGTGCCACGGGCGTGCTGACGATCAGCACCATCTCCAGTTTCTCGCCCAGGGTGCGCTCTTCGCGAAACAGCAACATGCGGAAGCGCCGCGCGCGCACCAATACACTGCTGATGGCCGCAGCTACGCCGAGCCGTATCAGTAGAGTGACGAGAATGAGGCGTTGGTCCATTCAGGTATCAGGTGTCAGGTTTCAGCTCTCAGTTCTCTAATATCTGTCATCCCGAGCGAGGACGACGAGCAAAGCGAGGGGGACGAGCCGAAGGACCCCTATCTTCATGAAGCGCGCGAACTCAGTCCTTCTGCAGCGTCCATAATCGCGTGCTCGGCCCGGTCTGCATCGGGAGCGCCGCCCTGGGCCATGTCTTTGTTCCCGCCGCCGCGGGTGCCGAGTTTTTGTAGCGTCTGCTTCATCAGAGCTCCCATGTCGTTCGGCTGGCCGGGCGATTGCGCGAACACCAGCGATGGTTGCGATCCTCCGCAACTGAGAAGGGCGACCGCTTGCCCGGCGCGCGTGAGCTTTTGTGCAAGCATCTTGATAAAGGCTAGGTCGCGGCCGGGAAAGAACTGCACCACCAGCCTGGCGCCTGACGCCAACATAGTTGCTGAGTCCAGAAACTGTTGTACCTGTAATTCGGCGACTTCTTCCAATAGCTTCGCTTGCGACTTCTGCGCCGCCTTCACTTCATCGAGCACCTTGCGCGTCTGCTGTGGCAGCTCGTAGATGTGGCTGGAGAACACGGCGGCGGCGTCGCTAAGTGTTGTGAAGTCGCGCCGCGCAATCACTACCGCGCGCAATCCGCAGACAAACTCAACGCGAACGCCCTGGCGGACTTTCTCCGTCTTGCGGATCAGGATAGACCCGATCTGCCCGGCGCTGCGCACGTGGGTTCCACCGCAGGCGTTGAGGTCGAAGTTCTCAATATCGATGAGCCGCAGCTTTTCACGTTCGGCAGTGGGAATTTTACGGACGCCCATCGCACGCGCCTCGTCTGGCGTCGCGAAACGAATCTCTACCGGGCGGTCCATCGAAGATAATTTTGTTTGCCAGCTTCTCTACTGCTGCAATCCAGGCAGGAGCGACAGCGTCAGTCGCGAGATCGATGGTGCAGGTTTCGTCGCCCATATGAAAAGAGACGGTCGCGAGGTCGTACAGCCGCTCGAACGCCGCCGACAGAACATGCTGCCCTGTGTGCTGCTGCGTGTGATCGCGGCGGCGCTCAGCATCAATCGAACCTCGAATAAACGTGCCTGGCTCAAGCGAAGGTGCGCCCTCAACGCAATGCAAGACATCGCCGCTAGCTTCGTCTTCCTCGACGTTCACAACGTGCACGCGCTGGGTGGAGGGGCTCGCCGCAGGAACTTCCAACCATCCGGTATCGAAGACCTGGCCTCCGCTGGTGGGATAGAACGCCGAACGGTCGAGCACGACCGCGGTGCCGTTCGCGCCGGGGCGTACATCCACCACGCGTGCCTCGAAAGTCTGGAGGAAAGAATCGGTATAGTACAGGCGTTCGGTCATTTATTTATAAAAGGATACACGGGCATCACTCCATTTTGTTTAGCGGCCTACCTCCTTAGTCATTGTCAGCCGGAGCGCGGCGAGGGATCTGGTCTTGTTTCCCAGCCGCGAAAAGCTCGCGTTGGCGCAAGGCGTGTACCGGCAGACGCACAAACTCTGCATTGAGCGAGCAGCACTGCGACGCCAGCGAAAGCGGGTCCCTCGCTCCGCTTGGGACGACAGTCATGAAATGGGTAGAACTCGGGCCGACAAGCATCAAGTGGGTGGCGCTCGATAGGCAATACGAAATCAAGGCCACTGTATTGCTCAGCGCAACCTCTTCTGTTACCTTCTCGGGCACGCAATGGCCGATACCACAACCGCGAAGACGAGCGCAGGTTCCGACCGCTGGCACGCCGTTACGGCCGGCTTTCTCGGCTGGACGCTCGATGCCTTCGACTTCTTCGTCGTTATCTTCCTGCTCGATACTCTGGCTGAGCACTTTCACGTGCGCAAGGCCGACATCGTCCTGACGCTTACGGCCACGCTGGCCATGCGGCCCTTCGGAGCGCTGCTCTTCGGCATGATGGCCGACCGTTATGGCCGCCGCCGTCCGCTGATGGCCAACGTCATCTTCTTCTCTGCGATTGAGCTGCTCTGCGGTTTCGCGCCAAACTACACGGTGTTCTTCATTCTCCGCATGCTGTTCGGCATCGGGATGGGCGGCGAGTGGGGAGTCGGCGCATCGCTTGCTATGGAGCACGCGCCGGTTCGCTGGCGCGGTGTGCTGTCGGGCATTCTGCAAAGCGGCTACGCCGTTGGCTACCTGCTGGCAGCGGTGGCGGCGCGTGTGATCTTGCCCAGCTTTTCGCCGGACTTCGGCTGGCGCGCCATGTTCTGGGCCGGGGCCGTTCCCGCACTGCTGGCGCTCTACATTCGCACCAAGGTCCCCGAGTCGGAGGCGTGGGAGCAACACCGCGTAGCGCGCACCATCGACGGCCCGCGCATCGCCTGGCAGCACAAAGGGCTGGCGCTGTACATGATCGCGCTCATGTTCCTGATGAACTGCCTGTCGCACGGCTCACAGGACCTGTATCCCGACTTCCTCAAACACCAGCACGGCATTTCACCGAACATGGTTGCCTACATCACCATTTTCTATAACCTCGGTGCGGTCACAGGCGCGGTGATCTTCGGACTGCTCTCGGAGAGGCTCGGCCGCCGTTATAGCATGTTGGCCGCCCTGGCCGTGTGTCTGGCCATCATTCCGGCGTGGGCGTTCGGCAGCGGAACTCTCCTGCTCGCCATGGCGGCATTTGTGATGCAAGTCGGCGTGCAGGGCGCGTGGGGAATTATTCCTGTGCACTTGAATGAGCTTTCGCCGCACGCCATACGAGGACTGCTGCCGGGGTTTACCTATCAGATAGGAATTCTGCTCGCAGCTTCAACACCCTCCCTCGAATTCGCCCTGCGCGATCGGCTGGGCTACCCCTGGGCGCTGACCTCGTTTGAGCTGGTGGTGATTGCAGGGTTGGCGGTGTTGTTGATCTTTGGAAGAGAACACCACGGGAGGAGCTTCCTGCGGGAGCCTAGCTGAATATGGAGCGGGAGACGGGGATCGAACCCGCGACCAACGGCTTGGGAAGCCGTGACTCTACCACTGAGTTACTCCCGCTCGTCGTGAACGAGTGTAACACCGCTCAAAGATTGCGAGCAAAGCCGCCGTTTACCTATCGAGTCCAAGCTCTTACGCGCGGCACCCAGGGAGAAACGTTGCGGCAATACTCGTCGTAATCGCCACCGAACGTTCTGCGAAGCGTCGGTTCCTCGTAAAAGCGGACGAATAGAATGACGACAGCAACAAGCGCGAGCAATATCCACAACGAGATCAGGTTCGCCTGTCCGAAGAGGATCCACAGCCCAAACCATCCCAGGAAGAAGCCCAGGTACATTGGGTTTCGGACGTAGCGGTACATGCCGACAATCACCAGCCGTTGCGGCGGTGCGAAGGGAGCCGGGGTTCCGCGGCCAGTCCAGCCAAAATCCCAAATACACCGGATCGCCACCGCGAATCCGAAGACACAGGGCACAACACCCAGCCAGCGTCCTCGAGCTATGCCTGCGTTCGCAATGCGGAGATCCAGCCAGCCGGGAAGAAGCCAGAACCATAGTGCGAGGAATGCCGTTCCTACCGCCAGTGAGGCAAGCGTGGTAGGCCAGTGGAGGCCTTCGTCTGTGCGCATGTTTGGGCTGCTTGGCATGGGGAGAAGACTCGCTCGCAAGCGAGTATGCTCCCATGCCTTCGGCCGGGCAAGCTGAAAGCAAGCATTGTTTCATGCTGCGATTGCAGTTCAGGAGTGCAGCGCCAATTTGTCTCTGCCCGCGACCATGCGCGACAATAGCTGCATTCTCTCCGTGGAGTTTCTGACTTGCCGAATCGTCGAGCCTTGAAGCTTGTAGCGTTGATTGTGCTTTCCGCCTCTGTCTTTTTCTCAGAATTCGCATTCGCGCAATCCGTTCCTGCTTTCGACGGCAAGAACTGGTGGGAGTACGTCAAGGTCCTCGCCGATGACAATATGGAAGGCCGCGAGACCGGCAGCCCCGGCATGCAGCGGGCCTCGGCGTATGTCGTCGATCAGCTAAAGAAAGACGGCCTGCAGCCTGCCGGCAGCAAAGGCTACTACCAGCCGGTAAAGCTGATCAGCCGGCAGATTGATGAGTCCGGCTCCAGCCTGGCGCTGGTGCGCGAAAGCAAGCCGCAGAAGGTCACGTTGGGCGAGGAAGCAATGTTCAGCACGCGCGTGGACCTCGCGCCCGAGACGGACGCCCAGCTCGTCTTCGTCGGCTACGGCTTGCACGTTCCCGAGAAGAACCACAACGATTACGCCGGGCTCAACGTGAAAGGCAAGGTCGTGGTGATCTTCAGCGGATCGCCGTCCGAGATGTCGGCTGCGCTGGCTTCGCATTACCAGTCGTCAACCGAGCGCGCGAAAGAGCTGCGCGCAGCAGGAGCCGTGGGGTACATCATAATTCCCAATCCTGCGGCGATGGACATTCCGTGGAGCCGCATGACGCTGGCGCGCACTCGCCCGAGCATGTCGCTCGCCGACCCGATCTTCAACGACTGGAAGGGAATCGGTCTGGCGGTAATCTGGAATCCGGAATACGCTGAAGAGCTTTTCGACGGCTCAGGCCATCGCTTCGCCGAAATCGCTGCGCTGGGCGGAGAGCGCAAGCGGTTGCCCACGTTTCCCCTCACGCTAAGCATCAGTGCGAAAACCAAGCTCATTACCAGGAAGGTTAAGTCGGCGAACATAGTGGCCAAGCTGCCGGGCTCCGACCCGCAATTGGCGTCGCAGTACGTTGTGCTCTCGGCGCACCTCGACCACCTCGGCATCGGCGAGCCCATTAACGGCGACAAGATCTACAACGGAGCAATGGACAACGCCGCGGGCTCGGCGCTGGTGCTCGACATCGCCGACAAGCTGCATGCCGTCGGCGTGAAGACAAAGCGCTCGCTGCTGTTCCTGTTCCTCACGGCGGAAGAGAAAGGCCTGCTCGGGTCGCGATATTTTGCCGCCAAGCCAACCGTCCCGAAGAAAGACATTGTCGCTGACCTGAACACCGACATGTTCCTGCCGATCATTCCGCTGAAGATTGTGACGGTGTACGGACTCGATGAATCGACGCTGGGCGAGGACGCGCGCGAGGCAGCGAAGAAGAATGATGTCGAGGTGCAGGCCGATCCTGAGCCGCTGCGCAACATCTTTATACGCAGCGACCAGTACAGCTTCATCAAGCAAGGCGTGCCATCGCTGGCGATGAAAGTCGGCTACGAAAAGGGAAGTCCGGAGGAAGCCACCGCGAAGAAATGGCTGCACGAGCGCTATCACGCTCCGTCGGATGACTTGCAGCAGCCAGTGGATCTGGCGGCGGCCGGCAAGTTCGAGGACATCATGGCCGGCATCGCACTCGAGGTAGCGGATGCTCCTAAGGCGCCGAGTTGGAACAGCGACAGCTTCTTCGAGCGCTTTGCGGCAGGGAAGTGAGAGGCGGAGAGGTAGAGCGGCGCTTCAGCGCCGCGTCCGCGCATCTCTTTTCCTTATCCTTACTGTCATTACGAGCGCCTCTTTTGGCGCGAGGAATCCGCTCTCTTGCGCGGAACAACAGATCCCTCTCTTCGCTTGTGATGACAATCCGTTAAAGGCAAGAACTTCGCAGGGCAGGAAATTCTGGCCGATGGTACGTCGGCAGACTTTCCTAACTCTTTTCTTTCGGTCACCGCAACTTTGCCGCCGCCGTTGCATTAAAGACAAGCAGACGAAGTGGCGCATAAGGGTCACCCACGCGAGAGTGTCGGCCAGAGCTCTCACGAGGGGTGACCCTTTTTATGGCTGCGGTACGAATCGGCGCGAAAAGCCCCGTGCTAAGCTACGATGAAGAGGGGTAAGAAAATGGCAATTCTCGATTGGTCCCAATGCGCCGCGGTGGAGAGCATCCCCGGCAAAGTGAGCGGCGCATGGGTGTTCAAGAACACCCGTATGCCGGTTTCCACAGTTTTCGAGAACCTCGAATCCGGCGCCAGTATCGAGGAAATCACGGAGTGGTTCGACGTGACGCGGGAGCAGATCGTCGCCGTGCTCGACTTTGCGGCTCGCAGTCTCGAAGCTCCGCCCGCTGCCCATTCGGTAACGTCCGCTGATGCGCATTCTCTTTGATCAGGGCACGCCCGCGCCGCTTATCCCGTTCCTCGAAGGCCACGCCGTGACCAAGGCAAGGGATGCCGGGTGGGACAAGCTCACTAACGGGGAACTACTGAAAGCCGCCGAGGAAGCCGGATTTGAAGTATTCTTGACGACCGACAAGAATATAGCGGTGCAGCAGAATTTGCAGAGGCGCACAATTGCAATTGTAGTGTTGGGAAATGCGCAATGGCGTATCGTCCAACGCCACGTTCGGAAGATCGCTGCCACCGTGAATGCCGTGACACCCGGCAGTTATTCCGAGGTGAACATACCTTTCTGACAACGGCGGTTTCGGACTTCCTGTCCGGGCATAACACCCGAAATGTAGAGCGCTATCCGGCCCCGTTCTTGAACAGACGCCGCTGCCGTCGAAGAACCCCTAGAGCAGCGAAACGCCTCACGCCAGCGCCGGCTTCCCGCGAATGTCGATCCCTGCGCTGCGCAACAGCTTCTCGACAGCGTCATCCGTGAGGCGTGACGCATCGAACTCCACCAGAATTGTCTTTTCTTTTTCGTTCATGCGCACCCGGCGTATGCCGTACACATCGTTGAACTGTGCCATGGCCGCCATCTCCGTCTCGCCCGGCGGCATGCCGTAGCGGAACATCACATCCACGGTCGTCATCAGAACCTCCGATAGCGTGTAAGAATAATGAGGTAAGCAGCAGCTTATCAGGCGACGATGAATGACGCTGACACAAATCCGCAGACCACTACTCCCGCCACCGTGCGCGACCCGGTTTGCGGCATGACGGTTGACCCGGCGAAGGCGCGCGGCCGGGCCGATCACCAGGGCGAATCCTATTACTTCTGCTCGCCCGGGTGCATGCACAAGTTCGTCTCCGATCCCGGCAAGTATCTTTCGCCTTCCTACACGCCGGGCGGAATGTCGAACGAAGCTCAAGTGCTGATCGGCGCGACCTGCAAGATCGAGCGCGACCCGGTTTGCGGAATGAACGTCGATCCCGCGAAAGCGGCGGCTTCCATCGAGCATGAGGGCAAGCTCTATCACTTCTGCTGCAAAGGTTGCGCGGAGAAGTTCAAGGCCGATCCGCAAGAGTATCTCGCGCCCGCGCACAAGCCGGGCGGCGGCATGGGATCGAGTTCGGTGGTGACGATCGGCGGGATTGCGCAGCCTAAACAGAGCAGCGCGCCTGCCACTTTAAAGACACCTGCTGCATCGGCGCCCGCCAAGCTCACGGAGACGGCCACCGTTTACGTCTGCCCCATGTGTCCCGGAGTGCGCGAATCGAAGCCCGTGCCTTGCCCAAGGTGCGGCATGGCGCTCGAACCCGAGACGCCCGTTGCCGCCACCCGCGCCGAGTGGACCTGCCCCATGCATCCCGAGATCGTGCGCCCGCAGCCGGGCTTCTGCCCGATCTGCGGCATGGCGCTGGAGCCGCGCACCGTAAGCGCAGCCGAAGAAGAGAATCCCGAGCTGCGCGACATGACGCGCCGCTTATCGTGGAGCGTCCTGCTCGGCGTGCCGCTCATCGCGCTGGCGATGTTGCCGATGATGTTGCGGATGATGCCGCACGTGGGGCCGCTCATGCACGCCATCTCCCCGCGCCTCGGGACGTGGATTGAGTTCCTGCTCGCGACTCCGATCGTGCTGTGGGCAGGCTGGCCGTTTTTCCAGCGTGGCTGGGCGTCGGTGAAGCATCGCAGCCCGAACATGTTCACCCTGATCGCGCTCGGCGTGGGCGTGGCGTACCTCTACAGCGCGGTCGCGACCCTTCTTCCGCAGATCTTTCCCGACACCATGCGCACGCACGGCGGCCAGCCCGAAGTCTACTTCGAAGCGGCCGCGGCCATCATCGCGCTCGTCCTGCTCGGCCAGGTGCTGGAGCTGCGAGCGCGCAGCCGCACCGGCTCGGCCATCCGCGCACTGCTCGATCTCTCGCCAAAGCTGGCGCGCATCATGCAGGACGACGGCAGCGAGTACGACGTTCCGCTCGACCAGGTGAAGGTTGGCGACAAGCTGCGCGTGCGCCCGGGCGAGAAGATTCCCACCGATGGCACCGTCATCGACGGCCTCAGCGCGGTCGACGAGTCGATGATTATCGGCGAGCCCATCCCGGTGGAGAAGCGCATGGGCGACAAAGTGATCGGCGCCACGGTCAACGGCACCGGCTGGTTGCTGATGCGCGCCGAGCGCGTGGGCAGCGACACCATGCTGGCGCAGATCGTGCAGATGGTGAGCGCAGCGCAGCGCAGCCGAGCTCCCATACAGCGGCTCGCCGACCGCGTGGCCGCCTTCTTCGTTCCGGCGGTGCTGAGCGTCTCTGTCGTGACCTTCTTTGTCTGGCTGATATACGGGCCCGAGCCGCGACTGGCCAACGCAGTGGTCAACGCCGTGGCCGTGCTCATCATCGCCTGCCCGTGTGCGCTGGGACTCGCCACCCCAATGGCGATCATGGTGGGCACAGGCCGCGCCGCGCGCGCCGGAATCCTGATCAAGAACGCTGAAGCGCTCGAGACCTTCGACAAGGTCACCACCATCGCGCTCGACAAGACTGGCACGCTCACCCAAGGCAAGCCCGAGTTGCAGGAGGTCGTCGCCTACAGCGGCTGGAGCGACGAGAGCATCGTCAAGCTGGTCGCCAGCCTGGAGCGCGGCAGCGAGCATCCGCTGGGCGCAGCCATCGTCGAAGCGGCGCTCGCGAACGGACTGCAGCTCATCCCGCCCGACGGATTCCGCTCGCTCACCGGCAAAGGTGTTATCGGAATCGTCGGCGGACACGAGGTCGCCGCCGGCAACGATCGCCTGCTGGAAGAGCTGGGCATCTTCTTCGACGAACGGGGTCCCGGAAATGCTCGGGTGCCCCCTAGCCTGCCCCGAGTGTCCGTTGGCCTATCGTCTCCCGATGCGGACAAGAATCAAGTTTGTCATCCTGAGCGAAGTGAGGCGCAGCCGAACCGAGTCGAAGAGCCTGCCCTGGGCTTGCCGAAGGGACCTCTATCCGCGCCAATGAGCTTCGACAAGGCTAGCCGAGGTGTGAGCCCTTCTGTTGGGGTAAACGATGACGAACGGGTGCCCCATGTGGGCCCTTCAGTTGGGCTCACGTGGGATGACGATCGGGTGCCCCATCCTTTCCCTTCGTTTGGGAAAGGGTGGGATGACGAACCTTCGCCTCACGACATCATTTCCATGAAAGACAGAGCAAACGCCCTCCGCCGCGACGGCCAGACCGTGGTCTACGCCGTCATCGACGGCCGCCCCTCAGGACTGCTGGGTATCGCCGATCCCATCAAGTCCGAGGCGCGCGAGGCGGTGCGCGACCTGCAACGCGCAGGCCTGCGCGTGGTGATGCTCACCGGCGACAACCAGACCACGGCGCAAGCCGTGGCGCGCAAGCTGGGCATAACCGACTTCGAGGCCGGCGTGCTGCCCGATCACAAGGCCGACGTCATCAAGAAGCTGCAAGGGCAGGGAAGCACGGTGGCGATGGCGGGCGACGGCATCAACGACGCTCCTGCGCTGGCGCAGGCCAACGTGGGCGTCGCCATGGCCACCGGCAGCGACGTCGCGATGGAGAGTGCCGGCATCACGCTGCTGAAAGGCGACCTGCGCGCGCTGGTGCGGGCCCGCCGCCTCAGCCACGCCGTCATGCGCAACATCAAAGAGAATCTGTTCTTCGCCTTTGTCTACAACTCGGTCGGAATACCCATCGCCGCCGGAATCCTCTATCCCATCCTGGGATGGCAGTTTGGTTCGGCCGCGGGCATTTCGGGCCCAGTCATCGCCGCCGCCGCGATGAGCTTCAGCAGCGTGTCGGTGATTACGAATGCGCTGCGGTTGAGGAGGGTGAAATTGTAGGGGAGAGGCGATGTGGAGAGTCCTCTGAAGCACCGCCGGTCTCAGTGTTCTTATGAATCTCGAAACAGTGCTCGAAAGCCTTCCTGCTGGAAATGCCGGTCATTGGTCAAGACCTCGGTAATCGATTCACGCCACATCGTCTGCATAGAAATACAGTCCGTGAGGCTGTAGGCCTTGTCGAGTCGCGCGCGGTAGAGTTCCAGACCTGAAAGAAACGAACCTCGGGTTTGCGGAATGACACGAACATGCGCTGCGCCGAGAATATCCTGTACCGCCGCAGCTGCTGCCATGCGCAGCTGCGAATCGGACGCGCAGAACGCCAGAAATTCAGTCAGGACTTCGTCGGTTGTCACGATGACGCGGGAGCCGAGAGAGCCGGAGAAACTCAGGACTCTGTTATGAGTGTGGTCTCTGGGGTTGGCGAGTGCGATCCAGTAGAAGGTGTCCGCAAAGGCAGGCTTCACTGGTTTCGCTTTGGGGAGCCGTACAGGTAATGATCGTGTTCGCTTGCTCCATCCTGGGGCAGGCGTTCAAAAACTTCCGGCGGCAAGGTCTGCATGCGCGTCGAAATGACTTCCCACACGGGCCGGTTGGATTTCTCCGGCGCTGGAGGTAGCTCGGACTGCGCGTACTGCTCGGCAAGCCGTTGCAGCCAGGCATCGACCGTGAGGCCCTCCTCCGCGGCTCGCGCCTGCAACGCGGCTGCCTGCTCGTCCGACAATTGAATGGTTACAGTCACAGCCCATCTCCCGTCTTCTAAAGCATAAGCCGAGAAGGGCTCCCTGTCATCAGGGCGGGTTGATCGAGCCTTTCGCGTCGGCTCCCACCCGATCCTCAACTGGGCAGACAAGGGGGAGACACCTGCAGCTCGAATCGAAGAGAAGCACGACGTACACGTTCACGCTATAAACGAAACCCCACATTTGCCAACCGAGGGCAAATGTGGGCCACCCGACAGTACCGCCGCTGACCCGGCTTCGTTCTGTTGTGTGATAAGATGCCGTCCTGCTGCAAGCGTCCTAAGTGAGAGCAGGTGTGTGCCGGGCCGCTCCGCGCAGCCTGCGTTGTTGGGACCAAACAGGAGATGGGTATGCGAACCTTTGCACAAAAGCCGAGTGAACCGCAAAGGCACGTATCTCCAAGCAGTGCTCGGTCTAAGACCGCAGCGCCCGGGTCACAGCGTCAGGCAGATCTTGACGTGCATTCGCAGCGCGCAATCTGGAGTCAAGCGATGCAACGCTTGTCTGAGGGACGGACAGCGAGGCCGGATGCTGCGGTTCCTACGGGCGATTGCGCCGCAGAAAATATATCGCGAAATCCAGCATTAGCCCTTCGAAACGGGCCACTTGAGCACACAACGCTCACACCTCCTTCGCAGTGTTCGGGATCCACTGCCGTCGACGCCGGACAAGAGCTGGAGGGCCCTATCGGTGAAAACGGGACCCCGACGCAAACCCCGACGCAAACCCCAACACCAACGCCGACACCAGCACCAACGCCGACACCAACGCCGACACCAACGCCAGCACCAACGCCGACACCAGCACCAACGCCAACACCGACACCAACACCAACGCCGACACCAGCACCAACGCCGACACCAACGCCGCCAGCCCCCACCATAGCCAGTGCATCCGTGAAGGCGGCCCCGTCGGGAGCCGCCAATACCCGCACACGGGTAGGCGTCGGCGAGCAGGTCGACTTTACTGGTAGCGCGGCTGGAACCTGGAGCGCCAGCATAGGAACGGCCACGGGGTCGAGATCATCGACGTTTCGTTGGGCAGCGCCCGCAACAACGTCGGACACGACCGCGACTATCACTCTCACCGTCGGTACGCAAACCGCCACTAAGACGATAACGGTCATCCCACCCAGTTCGATCTCGATGAGGAACGTCGGCAGCCATTCGACGTTGGTTGGGGCTGGCGGGGCTTGTATGCTAACCGAGGTGACCTTCGGTCCCACCGACGTCTGTCTGGGAGCGATTCAGTGGCTCGAGGTGCCCGGACCGGGCTCCGGCATCAGCGGCTTCTTCACAAAGTTCAGTGCAACGACGCTTCACCATAACCCGAACCCTAACTATGCGCTCGTCAATGACAGCAATGTTATGGAAGCGGGACCACACAACGCCGCAAACGACCATTGCGCTTGGCATTCGACAGCGGGTCCCTACTCGGATGGGGCATTCCATTGGGACATACCGAACCGATACATCCTTGACGGAGAAAGCACGTCCAGTGGCCGCAATTTCACCACAACAACCCAGACCTTCACCATGAATGCCGCCGGTACCATGACCATCACCAAAGCGGGCGCCTCCACATGAGTGGAGTCGCGGAGCGGCGAGCGGGAGGCCAGGTGCTTGGCTTGGATCAATGGTTTGCCTGACTCGGTGCTGAGGCCTTGTGGGAGCCGCTGTGCTCCCCCTAGCCTGAGCAACAAAGCAAGAACTCATCACTACCTGGATGGATGAAGAGCCCCATCACAATTCGCCTGCTGGCCGCCCCCACTCAGTTGTCCATGAGCGAGCGTGATCGCTTCCGCATTGGCCTCGTCGCAACTAACACATCGGACGAAACGGTTGACCCGCATCTGTACGCGACCCAACTCCTGGTCAACGGGGAGCCGTCCCCGGCCTTCGACCTGGCGCTGGGCAACAGCGTGGTGCCCGCAAAGTGGGACCTCTTGCCGCCGGGCGATACCACACCACCGATCGAGTGGCCGCTCGGTGCTGCCCTGTTCCCCGAGCCGGGCCAGTACGTTCTGCTTCTTCGTTTCGAATGGGGTGGGTGGACTCCCGTCGAGTCGTCCGCCACGGTCACCGTCACTATGTAAGCTACATTGCCCCACTCATCCGTTCAGTTCGGATGAGTGGGATCGACGAAGGGTGAACCTCCACGGACAGACCTTGGACCAATCCCCGGCCCGCGCTGGATAGAATTGGCTACCACTCTTTCGCAGCGGCATGTTGCTGCGACAAGCCATCGGCCACACATGGTTACCTTCGTACTATTGCAGCGTTCGGTTTTCTCGTGATTCCCAGCTTCCCGATATCTACAATCTCTATAGGCGGCCTGATTGTGCCGCCCGCGCATCGCGAATGGCGCAAAGCGCATAGCGCGGATAAGTTATTTGAAATCTGTTATTTGCCTGTAAGTCCTTGGGGCTCAATTATGTAGAGTAGAAATATTGGTTAAAATGTTGAAAACAAAACACCACGATATTACATTTTTTGTGATCTGAGTCACATTGGTAGGCCCGAGGTGCCCTCACTCATTCCTGGCTTCGTCTGGCGAGAGGGTGGCGCTGGAAATGTGGGCAGATCATTCCTGGATTCCGGCCCAGCCGACCGGATCGTCTCCCACCCTGTCCGCAACGGCGGCGGACAAGGGTGGGCATCCGGCTGTAGGCGGGCACACTCTGTCGCAGCGACGCCTCCTATGGAAGCTTTGACCAGTCCACTTCGTGGGCGAAATAGAGGATGCCAATCTGCTTCCAGCTGTTGGTCTTGGTCTCGTGATGCTCGAAGCCGGTGGCAACGTCGGTGCGATTGAAATTGGTTAGTCCAGCCTGAATGATCTCCCGGACCATCGGCGTCGAGTTTCGACTGGCTTTTCTCGCTGGGACGAACAATCGCGATGTGTCCGGGCTTTTCGGAGTTTGGATTGGCTAAGGAGGCAACCACAAGCTGCCCCTTGTTGGCGAGCTCCTGCGCCTCGCGATAACCACGCAAGCGCCGCCAACCCTTCTCAGCGCCCTGGTTTTGCAGCCAATCGAATTGCGCATTCGCCAGCAGGACTTGCTTATGCTCGGGGGGCCGGAGCAGGTAGATTCCCAGCCGGTCGGCGGCGGAGGCAGCGAAGGCAGAACAATGGCTGGTCGGCTTTTCGGTGGGGTGCTCGGATTCTCCGGTGCGCCAGTTGACATGCCATCCGGCCAGCCAGAGTTTCTCCACCTGAAGTGAGTCGAGGAACGCCAACAGGCGATGTCCGTCGGCGTCGATGGGTCCGCAGCACGGAGTCCGCTCCTGACTTCCGGCAAATGGCGCCCACGCCAGGGCACCGACAGCCATTGCGAACGCGAGCCAGCGAAAAAGCACCGAGGTGCGACGACGGGGTGGAGGCCAGATTTGCATTCGGTCATGCCTTTCTGTGTGTTCGCTTCGGGCGACGCGAGTACAGCCCGTAGGCTGAGAGCGCCCCGCTTCATTCAGGGCAAGCTTTTCAGCCCGGCCGTAAGAGTCATGAGCCCTCGGAGACTTTACACTAATATCATTTCTACATGAATGTGCAAACCATCGACGATGTGGTCTCCGCGCTCGACACTATCGTGCAGCGGTCGTACGACCAGGCCAGCCGCCTTGGCTATTTTGCGGCGCTGTACCGGCGCGTGACCTGCGCCGTGCGCGACGGTATTGCCAACGGCAGCTTCCAGAACGGTCCGCTCATCGAAAAACTCGATGTCGTGTTCGCATCGCGATACCTCGACGCTCTCGCCGCTTTTCAGGCAGGCGGGACGACCACGCGAAGCTGGATGCTGGCTTTCCACGGCTGCAACGATTCCAGCCTTCTTATCTTGCAGCAACTACTTTCGGGCATGAACGCGCACATTAACCTCGATCTTGGCATCGCCGCTGCGCAGGTGAGTCCCGGGGAACAGCTGGCGCAACTGAAGCCGGACTTCTACGAGATAAACACCGTGCTGGCGAGTCTAGTGAATACCGTGGCAGCAGAGATTGCAGCCGTTTCTCCTCTGATTGGCGATCTGGAAAAGATCGGCTTGCGCACCGAGACGTCGCTGCTCAACTTCGACCTGACGGCAGCGCGCGATGCCGCCTGGCGTACCGCGCAAGGTTTAGCCTGGGAGCCGTCCATCCTCCACCCGGCAACGACCGACGGGATCGATCTGGCGGTGTGGATTGCGGGCCGCGCGATTCTGTACCCGCTTGTCGGCCGCGAGGGTCTGAAAATTATTCAGCAGGCTGAATGCAAGGATGTCCGCCTGGTAATTGAGACGTTGTCGCAGGGCGGCGCGGCCAATGCCGCTCAAGCAGCAGGCGCCAGTTGACCCGCACGAGAGAACATCTGTCGTGTTGGACGGGGTGTTCCCACGAATTCGCGAGTCCCGGATGTATCACTCATAATGCGGCGCCTTCATCGGGTCCAGGCGATGTTTAGTGATGCTTCGTGGGCAGCCTCCCGGATGAGCCTGCACGCTGCGTGCTCATCTTCGGGCGATGCTGCTCATTCTTGGACAGCCACGTACGATTCAGGGCAATAAGGTGTGCCAGTCCTGGAGTTCTTTACCTACTACCTGCCCCATACGCTCGGGCAAACATAGCCCTTTGTGCTAGACTTTGCGGCACTTCTAAAGACACTACATCTCGCAGCAGGGAAGAAGGAGCCGGTCATGAGTTCCCCAGGACAAACACAAAAGCCACGCAGCGAGTCCGGCTTGGCGCGTTTTGGTCTATCGCTGGCCGGGTGGAGCGAGCGCTGGTTCCCAGATCCGTTGGTCTTTGCCTTGTTGGGAATCTTGGTAGTCTTCGTCACGGGTTTATGCCTGCGGGAGCCGGCCAGCAAGCTGGCGATCCAGGGAGTGAAGAACTTTTGGACCCTTGTGCCATTCACCATGCAAATGGTGATGATCATCATCGGCGGCTACGTCGTCGCCACCACGCCATTGGTGAACCGGCTGATCGTGGCGCTGGCGCGCCTGCCCAGGACGGGCCGAGGGGCGATCGCGCTGATCGCACTGTTTTCGATGTTGACCTCGCTCATCTCATGGGGACTGAGCCTCATCTTCAGCGGCCTGCTCGCCCGCGAGTTAGCGGGGCGTGTGAAGGGCATGGACTACCGCGCTGCCGGAGCCGCCGCCTATCTGGGACTGGGTGCAACCTGGGCGCTGGGCCTGTCGTCTTCGGCCGCGATGCTGATGGCGACCAAGAGCGCGATTCCGCCGGCGCTGTTCGCGGTATCGGGCATTATCCCACTGCGTCAGACACTGTTCCTGCCCGAGAGCCTTGCAATGGCTGCCGTGCTGATCGTGGTATCGGTGGCGGTCGCCTACTTCTCGGCGCCTTCGGTAGAGAATGCGCGCACCGCCGAGCATTTCGGCATTGACGTTGGGATCAAGCCGCTCCCGGCCGAGCGACGCACCAAGCCCGGCGAGTGGCTGGAGTACAGTCCGCTGCTGACCATCTTTGTCGGCGCGCTGATGGTCTGGTACCTGATCGACTTCTTTCGCAGCTCGCCGCAGGGCGCACTGGCGGCGCTCGATCTGAACACCTACAACCTGATGTTCATCACCGCGGGCCTGCTGCTGCACTGGCAGCCACGAAGGTTCGTTCGCGCCGTGGCCGACGCAGTGCCTGCGACGGGAGGCGTGCTGATTCAGTTTCCGTTCTACGCCGTCATCTTCGGAATGATTGTGGGCACGGGCATCTCCACCTGGCTGGCGGATCTGTTCGCTCGCGTCACCACGCATGGAACCTACCCGCTGCTGGTTGCGCTGTACTCAGCCATCCTGGGGACGTTCGTTCCTTCCGGCGGCAGCAAGTGGGTGATTGAAGCGCCGTACGTTTTGCAGGCGGCTAATTTACATAGCGTGCATCTGGGATGGGTGGTGCAGATCTATAACGCAGCGGAAGCACTGCCAAACCTGGTGAATCCCTTCTGGATGCTGCCGCTGCTTGGACTACTAAAGCTGAAGGCTCGCGACCTGGTCGGCTATACCGTGTTACAGATGATGCTGCATATTCCGATTGTGTTCTTCCTGTGTTGGTTGTTCGCCCGCTACATTGCCTACGTGCCACCGCTGAGGTGAGATGGGTGCGAGGCTTGGTGTTGTGTACGGGCACAGCTTCGCATGCTGGTGAAACACGCGAACGTTCGCCTGAATGCTGCTCCTCTTCGCTAGCTGTATCTCCTCTCAAGGCCTGACCAAAGTGTCACTCCAAGAACAACACCTGCCAGGAGCATGACCGCAAGGTTCAAGATGATGAACTTCACCCCGAGGTGCCGAACAGCCGGAGTGCCCAGGCCCAGTGTGGTAAATGCGACGAACATTGGCACACCGAAGCAGAGCACTCCATAACGCCAGACGAAATGTCCTTCTCCTTTTCGCCTGCGTTGCAACCAGAGCTCACGTGATTCCTCGGGGCTTTTCCGTGCATTACTGAAGCATCCCAGGCCTAGAATGATCCCTGCAACCAGCCAAACTATAAGGCTGATACACAAGACGGTGAGTCGTGGATAATCGGTCAGGCGATCGAACCAGAAGTTGATGGCGCAAACCATCGGAATGCCCCAGCCCAGCAGTCCAACCCGCCAGACGAAGGCCCATTTGCCTTTCGCCGCTTGTCGGCGCAACAGCTCTTCCCACCATTCGTTGTTCGTTAGATACATTTCGTCCTCCAACGGCTTGCACCGCTACGAACAGTGCTACGCCGAAGGTAGCCCGCCAACTACGCCTCGCGGCAGACAGTAACGACGGCCACGAAAGATCAGATAGATGGCAATTGCCGCAATCAGCAATAGCGACCAAGCGACGTTTGGGCCGATAACGAATAAGATTCTAGACAGATCCATCGTTCCTCGATGCCGCGTTCTCGCCTAGTGGCGCGAAAGCCTGAGGTGGCAAACTCCCTCAGGTTTGCCGTGCTTTGGGTTAACCCTGGGGCCAACGCACGCGACGCTGCAAATAATGCTGGTTAAGCTAAGACGATCCTTTCCGCCCGCGGTCTACCCAGGTTAGCGTCCAACCGAGGGACTCAAACCTGGGGCTGTGAGACAGCACGGCGGCGAGGCGATTCGACCCAACGATCAGCCGCATCCACTCAGTGATCCGGGTCCTCCAAAGAAGAAATAGGTGCCCCATTTCTTCTCCGATGACATTTTCGGGTTACTAATTTTGTAGCACTTAGGACTCTTTTGTGAGGTCGTCAAGTCGGGAGTCTTGTAGTCGAGAACGTCGTGATCCTTGTTCCAGACCATATAGAGAATGTCTCTCTGGGACGCGGCCTGCCCTTCTCCCTTGTCCGGCCACTCGCCACTACCCATTTGGGGCCAGTATTCTTTGGCATCGGCTTCTCGTCGAATGGCGGTCTCACCGCCAAATTGGATCAATTTGGCGCCCTTTGACATCTGCCCTGATCCAAATAGCTTCAGCGGATAATAACCCACATCTTTGTCTCCTATAAAAAGATGCCATCCGTCCCTGTCGGCTACGGCGGGAGAAATAAAAGCCCATCGTATATTGACATAAACTTGTTTACCGCCCTTTGTGCTATATGCGTCAAATTTACCTCCCAAAATTACACTGTCGTCCAGCTGGACAAATGCCTTACACTCTAAATTTCTACATCTGGTTTTATAGTTGTCGGGGGTCCAGTTGATGAAAAGCCGTGAGTTATTATCGCCGTATTTCTTTGGATAATTCTCCCACCCACCCTCGACTACCTGGTGCTTATCACCGTCGCCACCAGACACCCAAATCTGCGAGATCGAGACCGCTTCACCAAAGTCGGTACGAACGTCTGGATTCCAGACATTTAAGTCCGCATCGGCTCCGACATTGTCCACCCATTGATATGCGGTTGCGTATTTGTGTTCCGCTCCGTCGACGGCGGTAGCTGGCCCAGGTACACGCTGGAAGAAATCTGGCAATGTACGAAATCTGGTAAGCTCATCTAACGTGAGTCTCCGCATAGGTATCGTATTTTGTTGGCAACCTTGCAAATTTCCAAATTGGTCTACACCTCCATGTGGTTGTACTTGCCAACCCGTTCGGGGCTGATCTTCTCGATCGACAGGCAACCCCGAAGCGTCGAGGCTATTGGAAATCACTGACCGCTCGTGTAGTGAACTGGGGGTTATGACCTCAAGGTCGCGTGCGGAGGGCTGCTGTTCGATAGGAACGCAATCGATGTAATCGGAATCAAGGAGAAAACTGTGATTCACTTCCACTCCGATGTAGAGGTCAAGAACATGCCGGCGCATCTCGTCGAACGCCGCAGGGTCGGTGGCTTCCGTTCCAGGACGATCGAGGAAATCGGCTATACTAGCCGCCTCTGTCGTGGATACAAACTCCTCAAAGGATATGAAATGCTCCGAAGCCGCCTGTGCAAAGAGCGGTGTAGTCCATATCGTCAGAAGCAGTAGTAGGATGGTGATGATCTCCTCTCGAATCACCCTGACCGTAAACGAGATGGGGCGTTGCGTATCTTCGATGCCAACTTTAGCGTTTGAACTGTTCATACTGACCTCCTTGAATCATAGAATTGTGGCAGCGATTAATTTTGATGGTGAGGAGCAGCTCAACTGCGTGGCTGCTCCCTTAAACCTCTCAGGCAACGGTGGCTTGGACTTACACCCGGTTCAGCTAAATCACCTCTGATTAATAGCTTCTACTGGATCTTCAAAGCAGCGAAGAACACCTTCTTCGCCCCCGTAAAGTCTTTAATATGTAGCACAAAGGTCTTACCGTCCTTGGGAATGCCTGTTCCGCCCCCTTTGATGAAGGCGATGCTTTGACTCTTGGCATATCCGTGGCCTTCAAAGAAAGGAGGACCCCCTATAGACGGTGGTTCAGCCAATGGATTGTCCCACCTGACCCCCGCTGAAATGATTAGATCGTTTGTCCCCTTCTCGTTGAGGTCATTCAACAAGCAAAAGTCAACCGCTCCCTTAGTCAAGGGGCTCCCATAGTCCTGTTTTAGGTTTTGAATTTTGGTCGGGTTCTTGCAGTCGACAATCTCGAAAGACACGTCATACTGTTTTGCCGGTTCACCGAGTGAGTCCTCGAACTGCGCCAGTGGATAATTCTGGGGGACTTGGTTTCTTAGAGAGCTGTCGTCTGCCAGCGGAGTGGTCGAATAGTCCACATAAGCGGAAAATGACGACTGGTATCCGGAGGCTTGTAGATCAAACATCGTACCAAAACCGGACAGGATAGAACCGTTGATCACCGGCAGGTTCTTAACCACCCACCCGGCAGCCACCCCATTTTCGTATCGTTCTACGTTGATGTAGCCCTCACCGTACAGCATAGTGAAGTCAACAGACACTTGGCCGTAATGCGAGTAGTTTACGGGTGGGTTCGATGCAGTGAAACTGACCTGGGCGAAGGATACGCCCGCGGTTACCTGCTCTGCATGGGCAGAACAGAACGTGATTACCATTAAAGCCATGCCGAGCACGGCAACCTTGCCAAAGTTGCGCATGAAATAAGTTGTGGTGTGGTTGGTGCGTGAGCTTTTCATATTGACCTCCTTTGGTCATAGCTTGTGGCGGCAGTTGATCCGGAGGCGAGTTGCGATGTCACCGCTGAACTGCTTCTTCCCTGGAAAGACTCTCACCTCATTCACGAACAGCTTCGTCCCCGCATTTCTGTGTTGTTTCCTCACAGCCCGCCTGCTCGTTCGGCGGAGGCGGCCAACAATGCCGACAGCCTCCTCTCGCGCGGACAAGCCAGAAAACACTTCATGTCCTCCAGCGAGAGCGAGCACTCCCCGACACGGGAGCCGCAGAGGATGGCGTCGTCGGAAAACAGCGGGGAGAAGCCAGGGTGCTCGTCCAGAAACCGGGCAAGTTCTCCCAGTTGGTGAGCGTCGATGGTGTTCGCGGTCTCCATTGCCATCCTCTGTTGCTTCCGGAGGAGGAAGCGTCTTTCCATCGGCGGGCCATCGGTTGTGCGGTTCCGATTTTCCGCTTGGTGGGGCACACAATGGGACAATTTGGTGTGGGAAGCAATGCCCGGCAGGTGACTTTTTTGTGCCCTGGAGATGCTCGCCTAATCGCTAGAAAAGACTACACTTGAGGATGCTGGTGCGCGAGGGTGACGGGGGGTTAGTAGCACAAAATGGGGCTACAATGCCACCCAACATTTACCACCATTCCACGTATTCTTGATGAGCGCCACCACCGACTTCTCCGCTTGGGCGTCCTGGGGCTAAAGGTTTTGGACGCAAAGAGGAACCCAACCAAAAAGTCTCCGTGTTTCCATGAGGCCTTGCGGGATTTTGGGCTTCAGAAAATCGGCTACTGCACTGGCACCATCTTGACCTTAATCTTGGAGCCGTCGACGGATACGACCAGGTAGTTGTAGGCGCCTCCCTTGGCAAGCGGTGCTCCCGCCCCTCCGGAGATGAGGTAGTAGGGAGGATCCTTGGACGGGTCGGTGCGATTGGGCGGCTGCGAGTCATCGCCGGTCTGAGGGTTGTAATAGAGGTGCTCGTGCGATGCAAACACGTAGTCGATGTTGGAGTAGTTCTTGAAGAGAGTGATGAGCGCGTCCGCGTTCGTCTGGTTCAAGCCCATGTCGCTCTTCTTCGGCTTAATGGGATGGTGCATAAAGATGAAAATATGTGTAGCCGCCTTGTTGGCGTTTAGATCGTCCGTGAGCCACTGCATCTGCGCGTCACTGATATAGCCGGGATCGAGGTTGACCTTGGTCTTCGAGTTTGCGTCGCCCACGATCGCCCCGGGAGAGCGGGTAGCGCCGGAGGGCGGAATCTCCTCGGTATTCAGCAGGATGAAATGCGCGTTGCCGTAGGAGAACGAGCCGTAAATCTGCCCGCCGTCCGCGATGCCCATGTTCGTGCGATAGAGAGCCTCCATGGCAGCGCTGCCTTCTTCCTTCAGGTTCGGATTGTCCTTCACCTTGACGTCCATTTCGTGATTGCCGGGAGCGTTAAAGACCGGTACCCCAGCTTTTGCGGCAAGGTCGAAGAAATCCTTGTACTGTTTGGCGATGGCCTTGGGATCGGCGGAGTCGAGCCCATAAATGGTGTCGCCGGTCCACACTGCGAAATCAGCCTTCTCCTTCTTGGCCGCATCAAAGACATGCTTTGCGGTCTTCGGCTGCGAGTCGCCGGCCTTCGCCGGGCGATTGTCACCGGCTACGATGAAGGCGAACTTTGTCTTGTTGGAAGGCTTAAGACTGCCGGTTTTGGGAACGGGCTGTACGGCGGATGAACTGTCAGCTTGGGCCCAGATGAGTGTCGACATGCCAACAACAACGGCGACAGCAAACAAGATAGTCTTCTTGCGCATGGCGTGCCCTTTCGAAGCCTGGCCATTCCAGGGAGAAGGTTTGTGGTCGTATGAAGGGTCTCGCGCAAAGCACGGGGCCTCTGCTATCCGTGCGCGCGCGTCCCCTTTGAAAGAGAGTTGCGAGACTCTCGATCCGTGGAAAGGACACTAACTAAGTACTCTACTACGTAAATACAGTGACGTATTTATTGCTTGAAAATTGGCGCAAACATCAACTAGGCTTGTTCTTGGAGACATGCCTTGCCACGTTCAAGCCCTTTTCGTATCGTTCTTGCGCCCCAGGAGCGGGAAGAACTGGAAGCCCGGACTCGAAAATATACGTCGCCGTATCGAGATGTCATTCGAGCTAAGATTGTCCTCCTGGCGGCGCAAGGTCTGCCCAACCATAGCATCGCCACGCGCTTGGACACGCCGCGGCAGATCGTCAGCAAGTGGCGCAAACGATTCGCATTGGCCCGTCTGCCCGGCCTCGACGAACAACCTCGGGGCGGGCGTCCCGCGCTCTTTTCCCCCCAGCGTCGTCGTGCAAGTAAAAGCTCTGGCCTGTGAGCTTCCTCATCGCCTCGGACTGCCGCTCTCACGATTGTCGCTGGCCGATATCCAACGAGAGGTAACCGCCCAAGGCATAGTCGCCCAAGTCAGTGGTACTACCCTCTGGCGCTGGCTGAGTGCCGATGCCCTGCGTCCCTGGCAGCACCGCAGTTGGATCTTTCCCCGCGATCCGGATTTCGCTCTGAAAGCAGGGCGCATTCTCGATCTCTATGCCCGCATGTGGCAGGGAGCGCCCCTACAAACCAATGACTTCGTGATCTCCGCTGACGAAAAGACCAGCGTGCAAGCGCGACGCCGCAAGCAACCTACTTTACCGCCCGCTGCCGGACGCCCGATGCGGATAGAACACGAGTATTTCCGCGAAGGCGCCTGGACCTATTTGGCAGCCTGGGACGTCCATCGTGCCAAGCTCTTCGGTCGCTGTGAGAAGAAAAGTGGTATCGCTCCGACTGATCGTCTCATGGCTGAGGTCATGAGTCAGGAACCCTATAAGTCGGCCCACCGCGTCTTCTGGATTATGGACAACTGCTCGGCTCATCGCGGCCAAAGGGCGGTTGAACGCATCCGATCCCGTTGGCCCAATGCCATCCTCGTGCACACACCAATTCATGCCAGCTGGCTCAATCAAGTCGAGATTTATTTCTCCATCGTCCAAAGGAAAGTGCTCACTCCCAATGATTTCTCCTCCCTTGCCCAACTCGAGCAGCGCCTTCTCGACTTTCAAAAACACTACGAGCATGGGCTACCCCATTCCAATCGGACCTTCACTCGCAACGACCTTTCTGCCCTCCTGGCCAAGCTGCAGCCTCAAGCGATCGCCGCTGCCGCGTGAGACTGCACACAAATACGTCACCGTAATTCCGAACCAGAGTACTAAGCAACCAGCCGGTGTCAACCGGGAATAAAGGCAGCCACGGTAAGACGTCGTAGTTATGGATAGGGCTTGGGGTGTGGTGCGGTCAAAGAAAAACCCCACCCTAGCTACGCCAGGATGGGGCACCCAAGCTAATTACTTAGCGAAGAGCGAATGGCGAACAGCGTCCTTTAGTACATTCCGCCCATGCCGCCGCCGCCGTGAGGCATTGCCGGTTCCTTCTTGTCTTCCGGAATCTCGGAAACCAGGGCTTCGGTGGTCAGCATCAGCGAGGCGATGGAGCCTGCATTCTGCAGCGCGGTGCGGGTCACCTTGGTTGGGTCGATGACGCCGGCCTTGACCAGGTCCTCGAACTTGTTGGTCTGGGCGTTGTAGCCGAAGTTGTTGTCCTTCGACTCGCGAATACGCCCGACCACGATTGCGCCCTCTTCACCGGCATTGCCGACGATCTGGCGCAGCGGCTCTTCCAGCGCGCGGCGAACGATGTTCCCGCCGATCTTCTCGTCGCCTTCCAGCTTGAGCGCGTCGATGGCTTCCGAGCAGCGCATGAGGGCCACGCCGCCTCCGGGCACGATGCCTTCCTCCACCGCAGCGCGCGTGGCGTGCATCGCGTCCTCGACGCGGGCCTTCTTCTCCTTCATTTCGGTTTCGGTGGCCGCGCCGACCTTGATCACGGCAACGCCGCCGACCAGCTTCGCCAACCGCTCCTGCAACTTCTCGCGGTCGTAGTCGCTGGTGGTCTTCTCGACCTGGCTGCGGATTTCCTTCACCCGGCCCTCGATCTCGCTATGCTTGCCCTTGCCCTCGACGATGGTGGTGTTGTCCTTATCGATGGTGATCTTCTTGGCCTGGCCGAGATCCGTTATCTGCACGTTCTCCAGCTTGATGCCGAGGTCTTCGGTGATGGCCTTGCCGCCGGTCAGGATGGCGATGTCCTGCAGCATGGCCTTGCGGCGGTCGCCGAAGCCAGGAGCCTTTACCGCGGCGACATTCAGTGTGCCGCGCAGCTTGTTCACGACCAGCGTAGCCAGCGCTTCACCTTCCACGTCTTCAGCGATGATCACCAGCGGACGTCCGCCCTTGGCAATCGACTCGAGCAGCGGGAGCAGGTCCTTCATCGAGGAAACTTTCTTCTCGTGAATGAGGATGTAGGCATTCTCCAGCACCGCTTCCATGCGCTCGGGATCGGTGACGAAGTACGGCGACAGGTAGCCTCGGTCGAACTGCATACCTTCCACGACTTCGAGCTGGGTCTCCATCGTCTTGGCTTCTTCCACGGTAATGACGCCGTCTTTGCCGACCTTCTTCATGGCCTCGGCGATGATGTGGCCGATAGTGTCGTCGTTGTTGGCTGAGATGCTGCCGACCTGGGCGATCATCTCGCCGGAAACCTTCTGCGAGAACTTGTCGAGAGCACCGGGATTGCGATTGCCGTCGTTATCCACGGTGCCGCAAATGGCGGTGATGGCCTTCTCGATGCCGCGCTTCAGCGCCATCGGATTGGCGCCGGCAGCCACCGTCTTCACGCCTTCGCGGTAGATGGCCTGCGCCAGAACGGTCGCGGTGGTGGTGCCGTCGCCCGCGACGTCCGAGGTCTTGGAGGCGACTTCGCGCACCATCTGCGCGCCCATGTTCTCGAGCGGGTCCTTCAGCTCAATTTCCTTGGCCACGGTCACGCCGTCCTTGGTGATGAGCGGCGAACCGAACTTCTTCTCGATGACCACGTTGCGGCCCTTGGGGCCGAGCGTGACTTTCACTGCGTCGGCCAGAATATTCACGCCGTGCAGAATAGCCTGACGCGACTCCTCACCATGCAGAATCTGTTTTGCCATTGCTAAATTCTCCTCAGGGGCTAAAGCCCCAAAATTTGTTGGCTTGTTGCGGCACGCCTAAAGGCGTGCCCTTTCAAAACCTGCCTCTGTTTCGAGATGTCTGAAGCCGCACCCTTCACAACCTTCGTCGTCCATCCACTCGCAAAACTGGGCAAAGGATGAGGCACCCGGCACCCGCGAGCTACTTGTGAGCGACGGCGTGCTTGGGAGCGCCTTCCAGGATGCCGAGCACTTCTTCCTCGCGCATGATCAGGAAGTCTTCGCCGTCGATCTTGATCTCGGTGCCGGCGTACTTGCCGAACAGCACGCGATCGCCTGCCTTCACATCGAGGGGGAAGGTTTCGCCTTTGTCGTTGGTCTTGCCGCGGCCGACAGAAATTACCTCGCCTTCCTGCGGCTTATCTTTCGCCGAGTCGGGGATAATGATGCCGCCGCGGGTGGTTTCGGCCTCTTCTACACGACGCACCACGATGCGGTCATGCAGCGGAGTCAGCTTGGTAGCCATTCGTGAAACTCCTTTCAATTCGTTGGGTCAGTTTGGATTGCAGTGAGCCGTCGCCGGTTCCGAGGGGTTTGCGTTCGGTGGGCGAAGCTCATGAAACCTTTGGGATAAGTCCCAAGTTGGAGGCTGGTCGGTGCGCTGTTAGCACTCACCTCCCACGAGTGCTAATCATAAAGGACTGCCCGCCGACTGTCAAGTCGCCCGGAAGCCAATCAAGGGGCAAGCGGCCGCGGGACCTTCACAGAAGAAGTACGGCAGCGGAAGCCTCCGGTATGTCCGCTTTCGCTGCGACCCCTGAGCATTCGCGCAGAGGCGTTCCACGAATTCAAAGAGACGGGCCGCTGGCACTCGAGCGATAGCATTTATTTTCGCGGTGCAGTCGTCAGGATTAGAATGTGCTGGTGAAAAGTATCGTTGACGTCGCGGTGACAACGATGCCGGACGCGTAGTCGTCGAAAATTCTCTTTTCGAAGGGGACGATCGGCGGGATAATCAGGAAGTTACGCTGGGGTGCTACTGTGCAGTTCCTCCGCAGTGCTCAGTCCTCGGATTGCAAAGTCTACAACGGTCTCCTGTTTTGCGCTGTGCTGTTTGGGTTAATTCTGTCGCCCGCGCTCGCCGCCCAAGCTCCTACGCGTGATTCAAGCGAGAGCCAGACCATCACCGCCCAGGTGAACTCTCTGCAGCTCAAGCCGCCGCCGCTGCGATCAGCGGCGCCGCTGCCGCCTCCGGGAGACGCTCAGTCACAGTCCAGTCCAAGCGCACCGATCACGATGGATACCGTAGCGGCTGCGAAGACTATCGAACCGCTCACAGCCGAGCCTCCCGTCGCCGTCCCGGCCAAGTCCGTCGTCGCCAGCACACGCGTGGCGCCGTCCGAGCCGCTGAAGCCGAAGTACGATGTGCGCCTGATCGGGCAGCGGGATGTCAGTAGCGGAGTGAACTTTTATTCGCTCGACCGCGAGATGGCATTGGGGAGGGATTTATCCAAGCAGGTGGAAGCCACCTCCAAGCTCGTCACCGATCCCATGGTCACCGAGTACGTCAATCGCATCGGGCAAAACCTGGTGCGCAATTCGGACGCGCGCGTGCCTTTCACCATCAAGGTGCTCGACAACGAGGAAGTAAACGCGTTCGCGCTGCCGGGCGGATTTTTCTATGTGGACACCGGATTGATCCTTGCTGCCGACAATGAGGCCGAGTTGGCGGCGGTCATGGCGCACGAGATCGCGCACGTGGCCGCCCGGCATGCCACCAAGAACATGACGAAGTCGGAGATCTGGAACCTCGCTACGATTCCGCTGATGTTCGTCGGAGGACCGGCGGGCTACGCCATCGCCGAAATCGCTAGTATCGCGGTGCCCATGACGTTCCTGAAGTTTTCGCGCGATGCCGAGCGCGAGGCCGACCTGCTTGGGCTGGAGTACGACTACGCCGCGGGATATGATCCCCAGGCTTTCGTGCAGTTCTTTGAAAAGCTGAATGCGGATGAGAAGAAGAAGCACAGCCGACTGGCGAAGATGTTCTCCACCCATCCCATGAATGCCGACCGGGTGACTGCGGCGCAGAACGAGATTCGCGAGTATCTCCCTGACCGCGACAGCTATATCGTGGATACCAGCGAATTCGAGCAGGTAAAGGCGCGGCTGCTGAGCCTGGATAACGCCCAGCACCTGAGCAGCGCCGACAGCCGGCGTCCCGTGCTGCTGAAACGGACAGAAACCAGCGATGCGAATACGAATGCCGGCAGCTCATCCTCCAGCAAAGGGAATGAGGACCCAGATCGTCCCACGCTGAAGCGAAGTCCGCAATAAAACTTGCGAAGCTGCGGTGCTATGCTGGTGGCATTCAGTGCGAAACGGCGAATCGTGATGCCCAGCAAACGCGCCGCCAGTTCGAGCATCCTACAGAGCCGGGTGGATGACCATCCCGCGATTTCTCTCGAGGACGTGCGTGAAGCGCAGTCTATCTTTCACAATCATCTGCGGCGGGTTGGACTAAAGCAGACAGCGCAGCGCGAGAGCATCCTGCGCGCGTTTCTCGACACTCGCGACCATCTCTCGACGGATGAACTCTACCGGCTGGTCAAAAAGAAAGACGGCACGATCGGCTTCACCACGGTCTACCGTACGCTGAAGCTGCTGGCGGAATGCGGACTGGCCAGCGAGGTTGCCTTCAACGACGGCGTCACCCGCTACGAAGCGCAATACAACCGGCGCAGTCACCATCACATGGTGTGTACGGAATGCGGCAGCTCAGTGGAATTTTTCTCGCCTGAAATTGAGCGCGTTGAACGGGAGATCGGTCGCGCCAATCATTACGTCACTACCCGCCACAGTTTCCAGATTTACGGTGTCTGCGAGGCGTGCCGGAAGAAGAGCAAGCGGGCGGCCGTTTAGCCGCTTCTGGACCGAGCAGACTCCAGACCTACCGCTTACAAGTTCAAGTCAGTGCGCAGAGACGGCCTGCTCCTGCCATCGCTTGAGTTCACGCCCCTCACGAATTGCCATCGCCAGCCTTGTTATACTGAGGAACGCATGCGCATCGTCAAAAACATCGCCGCCATTGCCAAAGGCATGAGCATCACCTTCCGCGAGATGTTCCGGCCAACCATTGTCGAGAACTATCCTGATGGGCCGGGACCGTTGCGGGGCGCGGTTTTCCAGGAGCGCTTTCGTGGCATGCACGTGTTGCAGCGTGACGAGAACGGGCTGGAAAAGTGCGTGGCGTGCTTCCTGTGCGCCGCGGCGTGTCCCTCCAACTGCATCTACATCGAAGCGGCGGAGAACACCGAGACGCATCACATCAGCGGCGCCGAGCGCTACGCCAAGGTCTATAACATCGATTACAACCGCTGCATCTTCTGCGGCTACTGTGTCGAGGCCTGCCCGACCGATGCCATCACTCACGGCCACGGCTTTGAGCTGGCGACATTCAACGCCAGCAATCTGGTCTATCGCAAGGAGCAGCTGCTCTCCGGCACGCCCGCGCATATCGGCGCCAATGCCGTGTTCAACATCGAGGGTGCGGGCCGAATGCATCCGTTAGACAAACTGGTTCCGAAGAAGGGGTAGGCTTCAGCTAGGCATTTTTGGCACGGCTGCGGCCGTGCCTTTTCGTTGGTGAGGATTCACCACGGAGAACACCGAGTACACCGAGGTCCTTGACCGGCATCGCCCGCCGGCTTGTCATCCTGAGCGTAGCGAAGGACCTGCTGTCCGCTTGAACTGGAAAGAACTTCGACTATGGAAAGAACTTCCACTGCACACGAAAGCAAGTCCTTTACTTCGTTCAGGATGACAAATCAGAATTCAGGTCCCAGTGCCCCATGTTCTCCGTGCCTCGGTGGTGAACTGCTATGATCACGCGTCAACCCAACTCGACGTGGCGAAATCGCACTCCCGAATGGTGGGCGCGAGCCGGCATCATCGTGCAACTCGCGATTATGATCCGCACCATCGCCGAGTTCTACCGCCTGCGTCATTACTACGGAGCAGCCCAGGCGCTGATCCGCTACCAGCCATATCTCGGCGGCTTGCTGATCGACGTGGTGCTTTGCCTGTTGGCCGTCGCGTTGCTCTTCTGGCAGAAGCCGCGCGCGGCCGTGGTTACGTGCGCCGTCACGATATTCGTATTGTTGGCCTACAAACTCGTGGCCATCGGCTGAACGCCGTAAGACCCACCGCACTGCTTTCGGCTACTCGTCGATCGTGCTGCACCTTCCCTTTCTGCACACCAGCCGCCGACGCGCCGCAGCCAAGACTCCGATCAGCCCCGTGCCGAGCAGGAGCAAGCTGGAGGGCTCGGGAACGCCGGAGGACGGAGACAGGCTGCAGGCTTCCCCTTCGGCATAATAAGTCAAGGCCCCGCTGGAAAACGTCTGGAACGCACCTTCATTGTTGGCGTCGGTGAAGTTCGCTCCAAAGAACGAGCTATTGAAGAACTGCAGATCGCTGATCTGCGTGCCGACGCTGTTCAGCCCGAAGGTGTTGCTGTTATATGAACGCCCCCGGCCCAGTTGGCAGCTTGTGGCACAACCGTAAGTGCCGGTACCCAGGTAGGCCCGCATGTCAACCTCGTTCGTGTACTCGTTGTAGCCGAAATCGCTGCGGCCAGTAGGGGTCACGGTGTCGAAGCCGGTGCCCGAGGCGACGAGAGTTCCCCCGTTACCTTCCCAGACGCCCGAGCGGATCTCCCAATACGCCGTGGGCTGGCCTTTGACGGTTGGCGGGGTCATCAGCGAATCATTCATCAGGTCGTCGGTGAACAGGCCGGTGACAGCGACGCCCCAGTCGGAAACAAAGTTCTGGTAAGTCGCCGCACCGTAGGGATTGCTGCTCACGATGGCGTCATTTTCGTTCGCGAGACCGTTCGCGTTAGGGTTGTTGGGGTCAAAATCGCCGCCGTAGAAGTACGGGACATCTGCCCACAGCGAGCGTGCCCCACCAGGGTCAAGAGAAGGACTAATGCAAGGGTCTTCATGATTCCTCCTTCGATGGCTGCTCGGGCGAGCAGGCTCCTAAGCGCGGAAGGTGCACAGGAATCCGCTGATAAAAAGAGGGCCGAAAGCTCGAACAGCACCACGTTAGTCCCGCACCATTCTAGGATCAACGCTGAAGTCGGCGTTCGGTTCCAAACTGACGCGCCTGTCCCAGATTGGGAATGGGCTGCCCGTAGCTTCGAATGATCTCGCGCCAATCGAGGCCGCTCGGTCAGGATGACAACGGAATGAAGTGATCCCCTCCGTGGCCTCGGTGCCTCCGTGGTGAATCTGGTTTTGCGTGAGCCAACAGCCATGAGCCAAGAGCCAAAGGCCCGTCATCAAATCTGCGATACTAAGTAGACCTGCATGAGCGAATACCTCAAAGCGATACAAGAGCGCGTCGTCATCTTCGACGGAGCAATGGGAACGAACATCCAGCTTCGCAACCCGTCGATGGACGACTTCCGCGGTAAGGAAGGCTACAACGACATCCTGGTGCTCAGCCGGCCCGACCTGATCGCCGACATCCATTCGGCATTCTTCAAGGTCGGCTGCGACGTGGTGGAGACCAACACCTTCAACTCGACGCGTATCGTCATGGCCGAGTACGAGATGCAGAACGACGTGCATGAGGTGAACGTGGCGGCCGCCAAGCTCGCGCGCGAGGTCGCCGCCAGCTTTTCCACGAACGGTCGTAAGCGCTTCGTTGCGGGATCGATGGGCCCCACTACCAAGCTGCCGTCGCTGGGACACATCAAGTGGGACGACATGGTCTCGGCCTACACCGAGCAGGCGCTCGCCCTGATCGAAGGCGGCGTGGACGTTCTGCTGCTCGAAACTTGTCAAGACATTTTGCAGTGCAAAGCGGGACTGGTCGGCATCTTCGACGCGCTGAAGCGGGCAGGGAAGAGGGTTCCGGTACAAGTTCAAGTAACACTTGAAGCCACAGGGACGATGCTGCTGGGCACCGAGATCGGCGCGGCGCTCACCACGCTGGAGATGTTCGACGTCGCCGTCATCGGCATGAACTGCGCCACCGGTCCCAAGGAGATGAATGACGGCGTTCGCTACCTCGGGCTGAACTCGCCCAAGCCGGTATCGGTTCTGCCAAATGCCGGCCTGCCGCAGAATGTCGGCGGCGTCGCGGTCTACAAGCTTCAGCCGCAGGAGTTGGCCGACTACCACAAGCAGTTCATTACCGAGTACGGAGTGCGGGTTGTCGGCGGATGCTGCGGCACACGGCCCGAGCACCTGAAGGCCGTGGTTGATACGTGCGCCAATCTTGAGCCGGCGCCGCGCGATCCGAAGGTTATCGGCGCAGCGGCCAGTGCGTATTCCATGGTGCCGCTCGAGCTTGATCCCAAGCCGCTGGTGATTGCCGAGGAGATGAACACCACTACGCGTGTCGAGCACTTCAAGAACATGGTGCGCACGCAGAATTACGACGCGATTCTCACCCTGGCCAAGAAGCTGGTGAATGAAGGCTCGCACATGCTGGACCTGTGCTGCGCCATCGTGGGCGAAGACGAGAAGGGCTACATCAGCGCCATCCTGGAGAAGATCGCCACCCGCGTGCCCGCTCCGATCCTGGTCGACTCGACCGAGGCCGACGTCGTCGAAGAGGCGCTGAAGCGCATTCCCGGCAAGGCGATCATCAACTCGATCAACCTGGAGGACGGCGAGAAGCGCACATCCAAAGTTCTGCCGATGGCGAAGCGCTACGGCGCAGCGGTCATCGCCTTGACCATCGACGAAGAGGGAATGGCGCTGACCGCGGAGAAGAAGCTGGCCATCGCCAAGCGCATCTACGATCTCGCGGTGAACAAGTACGGCATTCGCCCGGTCGATCTCATCTTCGACGCGCTCACGCTTCCAATCTCGACCGGACAGGAAGACTATCGCACCGCGGGAATGGAGACGTTGAAGGCGGTGAAAGCGATCAAAACCGAGCTGCCGTTGGCGAAGACGGTGCTTGGCGTCAGCAACATTTCTTTTGGCCTGAACACCTACGCGCGCCGCGTGCTCAACAGCGTCTTCCTGCATGAGGCAGTCGACAACGGGCTCGACATGGCCATCGTGAACTACAGCAAGATTTATCCGCTGTACAAGATTCCCGAGGCCGAAGTCGATGTGGCGCGCAAGCTCATCTTCCAGGATCGCTCCAATGGCGACCCCTTGCAGTTCTACATGAAGCATTTTGCCGGGACCACGGGCAGGGAAGAGAAGACCACGGCGCACGTCGATACGCTGTCGATTGAAGACAAGCTGAAGTGGGTGATCATCAACGGCGAAAAGCAGATTGGCGACGGCGCGAACAAGAAATCGCTGGACGAACTGCTGGAGCAGGCGCTTACGACCTATACGCCGCTCGACATCATCAACAACGTGCTGCTCGATGGTATGCGTACGGTGGGCGAGCTGTTTGGCGCGCGCAAGATGCAGCTCCCTTCGGTGCTCGATTCGGCGGGTGTGATGAAGGCCGCCGTCGCTTACCTTGAGCCGAAAATGGAGAAGAAAGCGGGCAGCCAGAAGGGAACTATCGTGCTTGCCACGGTGAAGGGAGACGTCCACGACATCGGCAAGAACCTGGTGGACATCATCCTCACCAACAACGGCTATCGCGTGGTGAACCTTGGCATCAAGCAGCCGTCGGACGCGATCATCAACGCGGCTATCGAGCACAAGGCCCACGCCATCGGGCTGAGCGGCTTGCTGGTGAAGTCGACGCTGGAGATGAAGTACGTGGTGCAGGACCTGCATCATCAGAAGCTGGAGTTCCCCGTGATCTGCGGCGGCGCGGCGCTGACCCGCAAGTATGTGGAAGACGATCTGCGCCGCGAGTACGGCGGCGGCATCTTTTATGCCGACGACGCCTTTGCCGGGCTGCACCTCATGGAGGACCTGGCGTCTCCCAATGGCGCGCGCGAGAAGCGTATCGCGGAAGGGAAGACGGTGAAAGAGTTTGCTCGAGCGGCTATCGCGGGAGCGGGCGACGGTGGCGGCGGAACGAGTCCGAACATCGAGGTCCCCGCGCCGCCCAACATTCCGCAGCCGCCGTTCTGGGGAACGCGCGTGGTGAAGGACTTCGATTTGCGCGAGGTCTTCCAATACATCAACGAGACTGCCCTGTTCAAGAACCAGTGGCAGCTCAAGACGGCATCGCAGGAAGACTATGCGCGCCTGGTCGAGACCAAGTACCGCGGGATACTGAAAGAACTGGAAGAAGAAGTCATCGCCGCCGGCTGGTTCGAGCCGAAGGTGGTCAATGGCTACTTCGGCGCGCAGGGCGAGGGCAACGACGTCATTGTTTATGAATTGCCGGAGGGATGGAAGCGGGGTGACCCGGTTCCGACAGAAAAGCTGCGCTTCACCTTCCCTCGGCAGAAAGAGGGAAGAGGCTTGTGCATCTCCGACTTCTTCCTGAAGAAATCGAGCGGCCAGATGGACGTGCTCGGCATGACGTGCGTGACCATCGGCGCGCAGGCCTCGCATGAGACGCAGAAGCTCTTCGAAGGCGGCGAGTATACCAAGTATCTCTACCTGCACGGACTGAGTGTTGAAACCGCCGAGGCGCTCGCCGAGCTAAACCACAAGCGCATGAGGGAAGAGCTGGGCATTGCAGGCGAGGATGCGCCGCATATCCGAGACCTGTTCCACCAGAAGTATCGCGGCTCGCGCTATTCGTTCGGCTACCCCGCCTGTCCGAACCTGGAAGACCAGACCAAGCTGTTCGCGTTGCTGCATCCGGACGAGGCGATCGGCGTGCATCTGACGACGGGCTTCCTGCTCGATCCCGAACAGAGCACCTCGGCCATTGTGGTACACCATCCCGCGGCAAAGTATTTTGTGGCGTAAGAGGGCTATAGGCATGGGAGCGAAATCTATAGGACAATGCAGACTTTGCTTGCGGTGCGACGTTGAGTTACAGGAGAGCCATTTCCTTCCGAAAGGAATCTATCGCATTCTCCGTGACGATGGACACCCAAATCCCAATCCGTTTCTTGTAACAGGCAGCGCAAGGGTACAGACCTCGTGGCAAATGAAGGCCAATCTCCTCTGCGAGGCCTGTGAAGGGCGCTTTTGCAAGAACGGTGAGGATTGGGTTTTGCGCAGTTGTCTGAAGAAAGACGGTAGCTTTCGCTTGGCCGCATGGCTAGCTGCGAGGGCTCCGGATATTTCCGCCGCCGGGGCTGCTACCAGGATTTACTTTGCGGCAAACATTCCCGAGATCGATATTGCAGCACTGTCCTATTTTTCTGCCAGTATATTCTGGCGCGCCTCCATCCATGGCTGGAACAGCGATGGATCGATACCTGTAGAGCTCGGTCAGTTTCAAGAGAGGTTCCGACAATACTTAATGGGCAACGAACCATTTCCGAGAGATTCAAATCTGCGGGTTGCCGTCCGCGACGCGAGTAGAATCGACCGTCTTGCTTACGCCCCTGTCGGCGCCAGAATAGAGAGTCTTCATGTTTACAGATTTCCCATGCCCGGGTTGGCGTTCATGTTAGCGGTCAGCAAGAACATCCCTGCCAATTATCGCGAGCAGTGTTTCGTGCACGGTGCCGGAAATCCGCTGATCGCAACTAATGTCATTGACGGATTCTTGCTGGATGAAGCGGCTAAAATGCTAAAAGGTAGAATCAGTCGGAGGACCGTGGTTTAAGCGACGTGATCGGAAACAAAATTGGCAAAGGTTGTAACACCTGACAAATACGCTCAAGATGCAGAAACGTGGCTCACTCATGGCGAGATTCTGTTTCACGCCGCGCGAGCCTTATTCGAGCTTGGCACCTCTAATCCGAGTCTGCTTTTCCCAGCAGCCACAATGGCTCATGCCGCCCTTGAAGTTCTGATGAAAGGAGTCCTGATTGGCACAGGGATGGTCAGCTTCCATCCCGATAACGTGAAGCGACTTCCGAAGGGCGTAGTGATCGATAAGAAGGACTGTGTCTGGGATCACTCGCTCCTGAAGCTCGCGGAGGAGCTAGAACGGCGCACAGGTTTCGATCTCTCTGAGGAGATGGAGTTTCACAATGTTCTTTTTCCGAAGCCCTTCTTGGTGCGGCAGGCATTCGAGCACTTTGAGCCTTTCTTCCACGAGCTGCGCTATCCGAGTGAATTGGAAAAGGTAAAATGCTTCGGTAGCGGCGATGAGCTGATTCTGGATGAACTCGTCGCTCGTATCTTGTCGCTTATAGAACTTAAAGAGGGCGCAACAGCAGTAGAAGATTGCGACGTCCTGATCTAGTTCGAGCCCGAAGGGTGCGATGATAACCCAGCGTCGAGCGAAGCGGAACGCTGGGTAAGGTGCCCATTTAAGTTCCAGAGCCGGCTTCAGCCGGCGGCACATCCATCCCGCGCTTCTAGGGTGGAGCACGCCTTCAGGCGTGCATTTCATCCAGGTCTATTTCATGCGCCGGCTTTTAGCCGCTGAGGTCACGGTCGAAAATCACCTCAGCGGCTGAAGCCACCCGTCAACTCGGCACTCCAGCTTGCACCGCTCAAGCGGTGCTCCACCCGAACCGTGTGTCGTCCCCGAGGGACTCCGGCTTTCTTTTACCCGCTCACCCAGGACTCACGTCCTGGGCTACGGTTGTGCCGCCCTTCGGGCTGCGGTAAACGTCCATTTCATAATTGTCATCACGAGCGAAGCGAGGGATCTGTTCTTTGTCGCCCGTGCGACGCAATTCTCATATGCAATATTCGCAGAGGACACGACAGCAGATCCCTCGCGCCAAAGGAAGGCGCTCGTGATGACAAACGTGGAATTGGGTCAGGTACTTTCGTAACTTGCACGATATCGTTCGGTTTGCTAGGTTCCACGAGTGAAGGGCATTTTGTGTGCCTGCCAACTCTCCTCGTTAGGGAGGAGTGGGAAGTTGCTCTTTGACAACTGATTCGGGTGTTAGGTTCTGATTACTACGTCGAGAGCGAGTGCCCCCAATTATGCACTGTTTTATGTGCAGTTGGTCGGTGTAAACCTAGTAGCTGGAATATTATACCTATAAGGTCAATCAAATCAGTTATCTCCCGACATTTTGCAGCTGGTTGGCGCACAACAATATTGTTTACAATTATTTGCACACACCACTGGCAAGAAAATTTCTTTTAGTTGCATGGGGACTTGGCTATCCCGGCTTACAGGTTACTGGTCTGCTAACACGGGTATCACTTCTTCCGACGGTCCGAGAACAGCGCAGAACGGCCGCTACCGCGAAAGATTCCCTCAACATAGAATGGCGGCCGACTCCTTTCTTCAGGCAGAACCATGAATCTTTACATCTTCGCGCGCTTTCGCGCCAAGGCCGGTATGGAGAGTGCCGTCGAGGCCGCGCTCCACGAGGTTGTTCCTCCCACTCGCGCGGAACTCGGCTGCATTGGCATCAATACCTTTCGCTCCACGCGCGATCCGCGACTCTTCTATCTTCATTCGCGGTGGGTGGATGAAGCGGCGTTCGATCGCCACGCGACGTTGCCGCACACGGTGCAGTTCGTCGAAACGGTTCGGCCGCTGATTGAGCGTGAGCTCAAGGTGACGCGGGCGAACATGATCGACTAAGGCGAGCCCCGGAGCCCGAAGGGCGTGCGATGACAGCCCAGCGTGGAGCGAAGCGGAACGCTGGGTAAGCGTTTTGTAGCGTGTGCGAGTCGGCTTCAGCCGACGGCACAAAATCTGGATGACGCGGCGCATGCCGTCCCCGGGGGACTCGGAAGCAATAAACTGCCCCGTACCCAGCGCTCCGTCCGCGTAGCGGACTCCGTGCTGGGGTGGCTGGCAGCTGGTAGCTCTCGCTGATGGCTGATAACTGATCGCTGACAGCTCAGCAACCCGCGTTATACTGACTCCTACCGGGGTACCCGTGAGCGCGCAACAGAAGACGTTTTACATCGAGACCTTTGGCTGCCAGATGAACTTCCACGACTCGGAGAAGGTCGTGGGCTCGCTCATCTCGCAGGGCTATCGCCAGGTCCAGACCGAAGAAGATGCCGACCTCATCTTCTACAACACCTGCTCGATCCGCGATAAAGCCGAGCAGAAGGTCTTCCATCGCCTGGCCGATTTCAAGAAGCTGAAGGCGAAGGGCAAGCAGTTTGGCGTGCTCGGCTGCGTGGCACAGCAGGAAGGCGAGAAGATCTTCGAGCGCGCGCCGCACGTGTCGCTGGTGGCAGGCTCGGCTTCATACCGCAATCTGCCGGAGATGCTGCTGCAGATCGAGACGGGCGCTACTCGCGTCACCGGGCTTGACGACCGCGAAACCGATCAGACTTTCGAAACTGAGTTCACCGCCCGCACCAACCCGCATCGCGGATACATCACCATCATTGAGGGCTGCGACAAGTTCTGCGCCTACTGCGTGGTACCCTACACGCGCGGCAAGGAGCGCAGCCGCACCTCGCATTCCGTCCTCGCCGAAGCGCGGCGCATGGCCAACGCCGGTTACACCGACATTCAACTTCTCGGGCAGAACGTGAATTCCTACCGCGATCCGGCAGGGAAGCGAAGCTTCGCGGAATTGCTCGCCGCGGTAGGCGAACTGCCGGGCATTCGGCGCGTGCGCTTCACCACGTCGCATCCGCGCGACTTCACCAAAGACATCATCGACGCCATCGACGCGGTTCGGACGCTGTGCGATCACGTTCATTTGCCGGTGCAGAGCGGCTCATCGCGCGTGCTGCAGTCGATGTTCCGCGAATACACACGCGAACAGTATCTCGAGCGCATCGGCTGGATGAAGTCGGCCCGCAATCGCGAGATCAGCATCACCACCGATGTTATTGTCGGCTTCCCTGGCGAGACTGAAGAAGAGTTCCGCGAGACGTTAACTCTGCTAACGGATGTCGGCTACGACGGCGTCTTCTCGTTCAAGTACTCGCCGCGACCAAACACGCCGGCGCTACAATATGCCGACTCCATCCCCGATGCCGAGAAGTCACGCCGTTTGCAGATTCTGCAAGAGCATCAGCGGGAGATTCAACGCACAGGCTACCGCCGGCATGTGGGCTGCGTCCTAGAAGTAATGGTCGAAGGCAGGAATACGGCTCGCGGCCAGATGATAGGCCGAACATCGCAAAATAAGACGTTGAATTTTATAGTGGGTGACAAACCGGAGCCGAGAGTCGGCGATTACGCGAATGTTCTGGTGACGCAGGCTTTCCCCAACAGTTTGCTGGGGGAGATGGTGTAGGGCAGGTTTGTATCAGGGCACAGCTTTGGCTGTGCCGGTGTAGCGAAGTGATTTCCCGAAGGAAGAGGTCGCGTCAGGCAAGCTTTCAGCCGTGCCGGTACAGCGAAGTGATTTCGTGAGGAAGGATTCGCGTCAGGGCGCGACTTCAGTCGTACCGAAACGGGTAATTTATTTTTTACTTCGAACGGCTTTAGCCGTGAGGAGTCCTTGCCGCAACGAGAGAAAAGCAGGTCCCTCGCTACGCTGGGGATGACAACTAGGGATTGGAGAATCCAACAGGAGGGAATCACGATGGAAGTGGAAATGAAAATTCGCGGACTGATTATGGATCCGGTGACGAACATGCCCATCGTGATTCTCAAAGACGCCGGCAGCGATGTGGTGCTGCCCATCTGGGTCGGCATCTATGAGGCGAACGCCATCGCGCTGGAGATTGAGAAGGTCACCACGCCCCGGCCCATGACGCACGACCTGCTGAAGAACCTGCTCATCGGACTGGAAGCGACCGTCCAGAAGGTTGTCGTAACCGAGTTGCGCGAGGACACCTTCTTCGCGGTCATTTGGCTCGATCATAGCGGGGAAGCCATCAGTATCGATTCGCGTCCCTCCGACGCGCTGGCGCTGGCCCTGCGCATGGACTGCCCGATTTTTGTCGAAGACGACGTTCTGAAGAGCAGCAAACTCGCCGCCACGGTCAGCGACCGGGTGACCAGCGAGGAGCTTCGCAAGTATCTGGAGAACCTGGGAGAAGACGACCTCGGGCGCTACAAGATGTAGGTCATGCCGGATCCTTCCGAGCAACTGCAACGTCTTTATTTAGCTGGGTTTGACCTGCAAACCTTCGAGCGCTACCCGAATGCTGTGGGCGTCCTGCGCGATGGCTGCATTGCGCTGCTGCGGTCAACCCCTACTGGCTTGCAGATGATCGGCACACCGGGCTGGCGCATGGGCGAGGTGCTCGGAGTGCTGGTGGAGAAGGACGGGCACCGTGTCTTTCAGGCGAAGTCAGAGACCGTAGAGGCTACGCCAGAACGGCTATCCGCGTTGCAGAAGTTCCGCGAAGATCTGGAAGAGCAGCTTACTGCCACCGCGTGATCGGTCTGCGCGGCCTGAACCAACCCTATAATCCTGAGGGAGAACCTCGATGGTCAGCACAGCCGTTCCTATTGACGTCTATCTGCGATCGAGCTTCGAGCCCGATGCCGAGTACGCCGACGGCGAAATCCAGGAGAGGCCCCCGGGCGAATATGACCACGCCGCGTGGCAAACGGCGCTGGTGGTGTATTTTCGGCAGCATAACATCGACTGGAACATCCGAGTGCAGCCCGAGGTGCGCGTACAATTAGCGAAGACGCGCTTCCGCGTGCCGGACGTTACTGTTCTGGATCGTGATCAGCCCATCGAGCAGATCGTGACGCATCCGCCTCTCGCCGTGTTCGAGGTACTCTCGCCGGACGACATTATGGCTCGGATGCTGATCAAGCTGGCCGACTATGAGCGGATGGGAATCCCCGGCATCTTCGTTGTCGATCCGAAGGGAAGTAAATATCGCTTCGCGAACGGCAGCCTGACAGCCGTCCTGACGGGCCCCACACCTTGTGGCCGGTTAGCCATCAGCTTTCCGGAAATCGAGAGCCTGCTGGATTAGAGGCGCTTCGCGAGGCGCAGTTTCCGCGTGCAGCACGTGATTTAACATAATACTTGTTATCGGACATTGCGTTAGTCGCTCTAGCTATCGCCCCGTTACGTCCGCCGGAAGATTGCCACGTCCTGCCCGGAATAGCCGTCCTTTCTTCCCGTCCACGAGCCCCATCGAATCGCTCCCTCCGGCTCCAGACCGACAGCCGAGGCTTGGCGAAGGAGCCAATCGAGCTTGAGGCCGATCGCTGCCTCGGGGTCGGACTCATTACTCGCGCTCGAGGTGACTGTTGGGATGGAACAGCGTGCTGGCCACGCGGCTGGCAAGACCAAAGCAATTCTCTCTGGGAGGCGACAGGAAGATTCACAGCACCAGAAGGTGGGCAACGTGGTCCGGCCCAGCCAAGCTTGCAATGCTACGGTCTAAGGTAACGAGCCGGCCTTCTTTGGCAATCGCAAGGGCAAGCAGATAAGCGTCCGTAATCTGCTGGTGCCCAAACAACCGCTCCTCGAATTGCCCGAACACATCGCCCACGGTTAAATCATCTGGCCAGAAATGATGGCCTGGCATTTCTATGAGGATCGCCAGGAGTTGTAACGTCTCCACCGGACTAGCGGGCGACGCGAATCTTGGGTTCGAAGCGACCCGCACGAATCCGCATTCTGTAATGGGGCACGTAGCCCAGCGCTCCGCAGCATATTGGTGAAACCAAGCCCCGACTGTCCGGTGAGCGAGATGGTGAGGATGTGCCAGCGCAATGAGGGTGCTGACGTCTAACAAGAACAAGCCGTTACCAGGTTTCTGCCTCAATTGCTCTCACATGTTCGGTAGTTATGGGCTTGCTGGTTTTCGGTAGATCGAAAACCGGCAGCCCGTTGACGTACTTGATCCTTGGCCTTCTGCGCACTCCCCTGACGATCAGCTCGGAAATGGCTTTGCTGAAGGACAATTTCCGGGCTTGGGCATACTGCTCCACGATAGCCCTCGCTTCCTCATCAAGTGTCACCGTAGTCCTCATAATACTGAATTCTACACCATCTTTTCACAACTGATGGCCTCAATGTCGTTGGCGCTTCATCTTGAGGCCACTGATGCATGCGATGGAACGGCGTAGCACAGTTACTATATCAGCACCACTTTGGGATGGAACAGCGTCCCCGCCACGCGGCTGGCGAGGCATATCAAATCGCTCTGGTTGGCGAAGACCTTCACCCATTTCGAGCGCGACATTTCCGGCAGGTTCACGCTGCGGCCATTGCGAATGCGGGCGATGGCTTCGTCGTCGGCGGTGACGGACGGCATGTCCGGCAGCAGCTTTCGCGGATGAACCATCAGATCGGCGATTCGTCCTTCGCTCGCCCACTGAGCGACCTCGTCCAGCGTGTGCGACTCTGCGACGTCGAACTCGGCTGCAGCGGTGCGGCGGAGGCTGGCGAGATGCGCACCGCAGCCCAACTTCTGCCCCAACTCGTGGGCCAGGCTGCGAACGTAGGTTCCCGACGAAACCCGGCACGCGAAGGAGAATTCCGGGCCGCTCGCTTCCCTTACGTCGAACTCGAACACCTCGACCTCAACCGGCTTCAGCTCTACCTCCACGTTGCGGCGTGCCAGCTTGTAAGCCGGAACGCCTTTGATCTTCTTGGCCGAGAACGGCGGTGGCGTCTGCCGTAACAGACCGACGAATCCGCGCACAACCGCATTCAACTGCTCAAGTGATACTTCAACGTTCTGCTCGCTGCCAATCACGTCTCCATCGGCGTCGTACGTATCCGTCGCGATCCCGAGCCGAATAGTGCCCTCGTAGCGTTTCTCCGAAACCGAATAAAACTGGCTCAGGCGCGTCATGCGGCCAATGACCAGAGGCAGGACGCCGGTAGCCATGGGATCGAGCGTTCCGAGGTGGCCAATCGAGCGCTCGCCCAGCAGCTTGCGGCAACGCGCGACAACGTCGTGCGACGTCCATCCCGCCGGCTTGTCGACGACCATCACACCGTGTAATGCCATGCTTCTGGTATCGTGTATGTTTAGGAAGTTTCGGTCAAATGAGCCGTCTGCTCTCCCGCACAGGCAGCCACGCGGATGAAGCCGCGCCCCTTCTATGATCCCGCTGAAAGATGACGCTCCACGCGTTACCACACCCTACGTCACCTACACGCTGATAGCGGTGAACACGCTGGTCTTTCTGCTGGAGATGTGGATTGGATTAGGCGGGCCGCGGCAGCTCGACCGCTTCATTTTTCAGTTCGGGATGGTACCGGCGAGGATCTCCGTCGTTTTGTACGACCAGGGTTACGTCCCCTGGAATCTCGTGTATCAACTTCAGGCGCGGTACGTCCCGGCTGCAGCGGCCTTCGTTCCCATATTCACGTCCATGTTCCTGCACGGCTCGTGGCTGCACCTGATCTTCAACATGCTTGCGCTTTGGATCTTCGGCGACAATGTTGAAGACTATGCCGGGCACTTTCGCTATCTCGTACTGTATCTTCTGAGCGGACTGGCGGCGGCGGCACTTCACACGTTGTTCAACTTCTCCTCGACTGTTCCCACGGTTGGAGCCTCCGGCGCGATAGCCGGCGTGATGGGCGCCTACTTTGTGCTCTATCCGCGCGCCCGGGTCCTTACACTGGTGCCCTTCTTTTTTGTATTTTTTGTGTGGCTTCCCGCCTGGATTGTGCTGGGCTATTTTTTTATCACACAGTTCCTCAGCGGCGCAGCGACCTCGATCGTCGCCCACAGCGGCGGATCCACCGGCATTGCCTTTTGGGCGCACGTCGGAGGATTTCTTGGCGGCATGTTTCTGGTCAAGCTCTTCCCTGCCCGCACCCGCCGTTATTACTAGGATAGCCGGGCTCCATTTGTCACGCGCACAACGAACAGCCGCTCCAAGGAGCGGCTGTTGCTATGAGTTAGCTGATTGGGCTTCTAGAACAGCTTGCGGCGGATAGCACCCGCCAAGCCGAGCACACCCGTGCCCAGCATCACCAGAGTTCCGGGCTCGGGAACAGTCGTGCCGATCAGCGTGAACGCCGAATCATAAGGGATCGCGCCGTGCTGGTCGAAGTAGTCCTGATAGCCCGCTCCATCGCCGCCTGTGCCGGTCGCCCAGCCCCACTGCGGCGGGAAGGAAAGATCGGGAACCACCGACAGCCAGTACGGAATGCCGGAGAGCTCCTGAAAGCTCAGGCCTGTAATGTCGTAGGTGTAGATGTTGCCGTTGAGTTGACTCTCTCCACCGTTACCGGAAATGTGCGCCGTGTGCTGCAAGGTTCCCGGAATGCCGCCATTGTCAAAGTAAACGTTGACGGTCCAGCCGGTGATGGTGCCTTGCTGGTTGGGATTGAAGTATCCCCCCGTGAACTGAACTTCGTTGATGGTGTAAAGCCCACCGGGGCTGATGTTCCAGTTGTCATACGTGGAGGCGAAGTTGCCAAAGCCGCCCTGGCTAGTGTCGTTTTGCGACGCATTGAGAAGACCCTGCCCATCGTATGTCTGGCTGTACAGCACGGCTGCGTATGCCGGGACTGACAGGACAAGGGCGAAAAGCGCGGCGAGTAAGACTACTTTGCTGCGACCGAAATGCATGTTTCCTCCTGATATTGAATCGCCGCCCTGAAAGTACCTGCAAGGCGTGCGAAAATTCTGGCAACCCATCGGGCAACAAGTTCTACAGCCTGGGCACGAGCAGGCATAGAAGTCTCGTGGGCCAAAAGGTTACTCCATCTGCGATCGATTTGTCGAGTGTCACGTCAGTTAATCTTTTAGACAGCCAATGATAATGAACTCGATAACGCTGGGATGCAGCCCGGAAGTGGACAACATGCAAGACAAAAGCCGCCCGAAAGCGGCTTTTGCGATGAACGCTTGCTTCAGACTAGAACAGCTTGCGGCGGATGGCACCCGCCAAACCGAGCACGCCCGTGCCCAGCATGACCAACGTGCCCGGCTCAGGAACAGTGGTTCCGATGAGCGTGAACGCCTCGTCGCTAGCCAACTGGCTGCGCGAACCGAAGAAGTCCTGGTAGGAGACCCCATCACCCTGCGCGGAGGTCGCCCAGCCCCACTGCGGCGGGAAGGTAAGATCAGGAACCACCGCCAGCCAGTACTGCACGCCGGCGAGTTCAGAGAAGTTCAGGCCCGATACGTCATACGAGTAAGCGGGGAAACCGTTATAGTTGCCGAGGAAGGTCTCGTTGCCGGTGCCCGCGATGTGCGTGGTGTACTGCTGCGTGCCCGGCTGGCCGGCGTTGTCAAAGTAGATGCTGATGGTCCAACCGGTGATGTTGCCCTGCTGATTGGGATTGAAGTACCCGCCAGTCCACTGAATTTCGTTGATGTTGTAGTTGCCGCCGTTGACGGTGAAGTTGTCGTATGTGGTTGCGAAATTCCCGAAGCCGCCAACATCGTTCTGGGAAGCGTTGGCATTGCCCGTTTGATCGAACGACTGAGTGAACAACGTCGCTGCGAACGCCGGGGCAGACAGGACAAGGGCGCAAATGGTTGCGAGCAAGACTGCTTTGCTACGACCAAAACTCATGTTTCCTCCTGTTAAATCGAAGCCGTCGTCAGCCGGTGCACCAGCAGACGTACGGAAGTGAGCTACTAAGTAAACACGTCCTGCTTCCCGACACCCTGGGAACAGAACACGCACGGAACCAAAGTTACCTGATTTCCGGAAGATTGTCGAGTATCATGACGGTCAAAAATTCTCTCATTCCTAGTTATCAAAGGGGTAACACAAAAGCTCAGCTCGAAGTCTACCCCAGCCGAGCTTGCAGTCGGCTTGCAATAAGTTGCATTTACTATTGATTCCGTTGAAATACGACTGCTGGAAATAGTAACTAAATATTTACATAGCGATAAGCGCCCAAGAAGTCGGCCGGGCGGCTTGAGCAAAGGCCAGAAACCGTGGTTCAGAGCAGCATGCGGCAGATGGCTCCGGCCAGGCCGAACCCGTGCACGCCCACGCATCACCACAGTTAAGGCCACGAGCCAAACTTATAAGGCCACGAGCCAAACTTACCGGCACCGCTATCGCCTGTCGAGACACCTGCCTGTCAAACTTCGGGCGTCTTCAGTTACGAATACATGACGGCACTTCCCACACTGCGCCCGTTGCTTACGACCCGATAGCAGCCCCCAAAAAACGCCTAAAAAGAAGCGGACGGAAGTGCTTATTGAGGCGTGAGATGACTCGCACTGATGTCCCGGCGCTCACCCGCGTTATACCTTTCCTTGACCTTCTTCGGATCCTCAGCTTAAATCATTGATTCGGTTCAAGGAGCAGCGAATGCGCATCGCCTATCTCGGTTTGGGCATCATGGGCCGCCCCATGGCTACCAATTTAGTGAAAGCTGGGCATGAAGTCTGTGTCTGGAACCGTACAGCGCGCCAGCATGTTGATGGTGCAAAGACTGCCGTCTCCCCGGCCGACGCGGCCAGGGAGTGCGAAGTGGTGTGGATGTGCGTGGCGGACACGGCCGCGGTGGAGCGTGTCATGTTCGGCGCCGACGGTGTCGAGCAGTCGCTCCATGAAGGCATGATCGTTGTGGACTCCAGCACCATCTCGCCTTCGGCAACGGCGAAGTTTGCCGAACGCATCGCCGCCAAAGGCGTGCAATGGGTAGACGCGCCTGTGACCGGCTCCAAGATCGGCGCTGAGAATGCTCAGCTCATCTTCATTGTCGGCGGCACGCCGGAAGCAGTTGAATTCTTACAACCGCTGTTCAAAGTCATGGGCAAGATGGCCATCCATATGGGCGGCACGGGCAAGGGGCAGTCCGCCAAAATCTGCATGAACCTGCAAATTGCCATGATCTACGAAGGCTTCGCAGAGGGCATGACGCTGGCTCGCAAGCTTGGTGTCGAACCGCAAAAGATGGTCGAACTGATTCAAGCCTCGATGATTCGCTCCGGCGTGGTCGACTATAAGATCCCGTTCGTCATGCGCCACGACTACTCCCCCAATTTCCCGCTGCGGCTCATGCACAAGGACATCCATTTGCTCCTCGAGACCGCAAAGGAAGTGCGGGTGAAACTGCCCGCGTTGGAGACGGTGGACGAAATTTACGAGCTCTCGAGCGAAGAGGGCTGGGACGATCTCGACTACGCAGCTACCATTCAATTGCTGGAGAAGTGGGCGGGACTAAGTAAGTAAAACTCGACTCACCGCGAGCGGTTTTCAACCAGTTAGTTGGTCCGCTCTTTGAGCTTTTCTTCCACCACAGACAAGCGCTCGGAAATACGAAGCTGATATTCCAGGTTGTCGAATCGTCTTTCGAGATATTGCTTCAGATCGTCGATTCTGTGATTAAACGCGACTGAGCGGTCGTCAATCTGCCGACCCAGGGCCGTGGTTTGGATATCGAGCTTGCGTTCTACGGCCGCAATCTGGATATCGAGCTTGCGCTCCAAGGCTTCCAGCCGTTCGTTGATACCGCGCAATTCAGGAGCGAGGAAGTCTTGTGGCGCACCGCGCAGGTCTTCAACGACGCTCATGAGCTGCAGTTTACTCTCGGGACGGCCCGCAAATCCAACGAAAGCGAAACCGGATCAACTCGCCCGGCCGCTGTCCACCACATAAACCTTATTGGGATTGCCCGGTTCGATCCCATTCTTTTCGAAGCTCGCCTTGATGCGACGGCGCAGCTCGCGGCTGATATCGAACTGCGCCCCCGGGCGTGTCTTCACTAGCAGCAGGTACTGGACTTCATCGCCGCTGACCTTGTCAATGCCTGGCACTTGCGGATCGGCCACGATCTGTCCCTCGAACTTGGGATCGTGCGCGACCTCCAGTGCGATCTCATTGAGCAGCTGGATTACGCGATCGCTGTCCGCCTTGTAGCTGACGGAGATCTTCATCGCCAGTTTCGTCCAGTCGCGGGTGAGATTGCTGACAATGGTGATCTGGCTGCTAGGCACAGTGTGTACCGTGCCGTCGGCGTCGCGCAGAATAGTACGCCGCAACGTCATGCCTTCCACCACCCCCTGCACTCCTGCAATGCGGATGGTGTCCCCCAAGTCGTACTGGTTCTCCACCAGGATGAAGAAGCCGTTGATGAAGTCCTTCACCAACGTCTGGGCGCCAAATCCTATCGCCAGACCGGCAATTCCAGCACTGGCCAGCAGCGGCTCAACCTTGACGTTGAGTTGGGTTAGGATCTGCATAGTCGCGAGGAAGCCAATGACGAGGACGCCGACGCTGTAAACCACGCTGGACAACGTGCGCAACTGCTGTGCCCGCATGGCCGAAGACAGCACCTGGCTTGATCCAAGATCACTGAGATGGCGCGACACTAGCTTGAGCAGGCGAGCCAGAACGAACGACACGATGATGATGGCAAGAATGCGCGGTGCCTGGTGGCTCAGAAACTCCCAGCCACCGTTACGCCAATCGTTAAGGACCTGAGTGATGTCGTGGGGGTCGGCGGTCACGAAAAGCGAAGACAGGAGCGAGCAGAAAGGCATCAGTGGCGCGATTATAACAACCACGCAGGCCGTGCCGGAGTTCCGAAGACCTCAACGGCCCTCCCGGCGAATGTCGTCGATCGAGGTTAAAGCGGGACGGGCATGCGACATTTCGAGATCGACAGTTCGTTGGCCGGGACGGTGACTGACTCGTCGCCCGAGCCACCCAGCAGATCGTCCATCCGAGCCAGTGTGAATCGGCCTACGCGACCGTCCCACTGCCCCGGTTCCTTCGAGAATTCACGGCGCTGGAAAGCGACGACCGTCTGGTACGTCTCGTTCCCGAAGATGCCGTCTGGCTCGCTGCCGGCGCCATTCGGAAATGAAAGGGGCATCCGAAAGCCGAGGGCAACGAGCGCCCTCTGGATCCGTTTCACCGCATCGGGCTGGTCGAGGGGTGGCTTTATCTTCACCGGCGCGCCTCCCGAAGCGGCAACTTCGAGTCGTGCATTTCCAGACAGGATATCGGATTTAAGAATCATGGAAACAACCCCGCGTTCTTTAGCGCCGTGCGTAGCGACGGATGAACGAATGTTATACGGGCATTGAGGAGTGCAGTATCCCACGCCGTCTGCATCGTTTGGTTTAGGCCACCTTTGGTGTCCGCGTCGTACTTGTTATGGATGCTCTGGGCGTTGAACAGCCTCGACTGCATGTTCTTGATCGCAGCCACGCCTGCCTTCGCGCTTGCGAACGCGCCACCGCTGATATCCAGCAATTCGAAAAAGACGTCCTGCGCATTCAGCATGCTGATTTCGTAGTGGCCCTGCTCGTGGTTTAGCAAGCTATTCTGGAACGCGATAGGGCGGGTAAACACCCATGATGCGACCCACATCTTGGCGGTGTCCAACGTTACGGTTACGTTGGGGTCCAGGACCATCTTGAAATTCGGTGGCTTCAGGTACTCGGCACGCCGGAACTGCAACGAGTTTGGTTGGAGGTTCATGTTGACAAAGGTCTGCGCGCCCTCTGCCGTCGTGCCTGGTCCCGGAGGGGTCAGTGTGCGGGTCTTGAAATCGCTCCAGGCCAGTCGCCTGAATGTAGCGTTTGCAGGCAGGAACAAACCCACGTTAGGTCACTCCAATTTTCAGGAGTTTAGTCCACCTTGGAATCGGTATCAAGTGGCCCTCGCTGGGTAAGAGCGGATGCTCGTAGTGATTACCTGGCGAGATTTACGATCTCCAGACAAGACCACCGTAATCCCCCGCGCCTAGTGGCCGGTACCGCAAATTTGGCGAGACCGCTCCAAGCGGAGAACCGATATCGGTAAATATAATCGTACTAGTCATGAACCGCTCTCTTCACGTTCGCCAGATGCGCATGGTTTCGCTGCTTTTCGTGATGTCTCTGATGGTGGTGCAGGCGCCGCGGGTATGGGCGCAAGTGATACAGCAGCCGGTCGATTCCAGCCAGCAACCCGGCGTGGAGCCTCAGCTCAACACCGATCCTGCGACGCGAAAAGTTCAGCAGGAGATGCAGAAGCAACGCAACCTTCAGCGCGAGCTGGACATCAAGCGTGATACCGAGAAGCTGCTTGAACTTGCGACCGAGCTCAAGCAGTACGTTGACAAGACCAACGAAAACATCATCTCGCTCGATGTGATTCGCAAAGCGGAAGAGATTGAGAAGCTGGCGAAAAGCGTCAAGGAAAAGATGAAGCAGTAGGAGCAACTAGCAGTTAGCCGTTAGTACTTGGCACTTATCACTTGGTGATTAGCGGGTGCTCCATCCCGGCTTCCTTTGCCGGGGTGGGGGTGTTCAAATCCCCACCCCCGCGGGTGGCCGCGCTTACGATGGCATGCAAAAATCCGCTCTGGCCGCTATCCCTTCAGCGGCTGAAGCCGGATTCATTTTCAGATCCGACAGTCTCTACGCCTGAAGGCGTACTCCACCCGGTTTTGCTGGTCACTAGTTGCTAGTTGCTTCCTTACCGCACCGCGCTTTCCATCTCCGCGATCTTCCCTGCTTCCGCCTTCTCGATCCTCATTCCGTAGAACGAGCGATGCACGAAGAAGAACGAAATTGCGAAGAACACAACTGCCAGGATGTGACTCAGACCCGAGTTGCCGGTTTGCAGGCTCACTGCCAGTTCCACCGCCAGCAATCCGAACAGGGTGGTGAACTTGATGATCGGGTTCATCGCCACCGACGACGTGTCCTTGAACGGATCACCTACCGTATCACCAACCACCGTCGCGTCATGCAGCGCAGTTCCCTTCTGCTTGAGCTCGACCTCGACGATCTTCTTGGCGTTGTCCCAGGCGGCGCCGGCGTTGGCCATGAACATGGCCTGGTACAGGCCGGAGATGGCGATGGCAATCAGGTAGCCGATAAAGAAGAACGGCTCCACGAAGGCAAAAGCCAGGGTAACGAAGAACACCGCGAGGAAGATGTTGAACATGCCCTTCTGCGCGTACTGCGTGCAGATCTGCACCACCTTCTTGCTGTCTTCTACCGAGGCCTTCTCCGTGCTTTCCAGTCGGATGTTCGCTTTAATGAATTCCACGGCGCGATATGCGCCGGTGGTGACTGCTTGCATCGAGGCGCCGGTGAACCAATAGATGACAGCGCCGCCGCTGATCAATCCCAGCACAAAGGGTGCATACAGTAGCGACAGATGGCCGACATTCTCCGTCAATCCATGAGTGAGCGCCATGATGATGGAGAAGATCATGGTCGTGGCTCCCACCACTGCCGTGCCGATCAGCACCGGCTTGGCCGTAGCCTTGAAGGTGTTGCCGGCGCCGTCGTTTTCTTCCAGCATGTGTTTGGCGCGCTCGAAGTTGACGTCGATGTTGTAATCCCGCTTCAGTTCGCCCGCAATGTTCGGAACTTGCTCGATCAGCGAAAGCTCATACACCGACTGCGCGTTGTCGGTGACCGGGCCGTAGGAGTCGACCGCGATGGTCACCGGCCCCATGCCGAGGAACCCGAAGGCCACCAGGCCGAAGGCGAATACCGCCGGAGCCAGCATCAGGGGCACGCCGCCTACGACGGCGCCCAAGCCGAGCGTGCTGACGTAGTAGCCGATGCTCATCAGCGCCACCATGGTGAAGCCCAGGTAGTAGCAGGAGAAGTTGCCGGCCACCAAGCCCGACAAGATATCGAGCGACGCCCCGCCCTCCTCCGCCGAGGTCACAACTTCCTTCACGTGCCCGGATCTGACGGAAGTGAACACCTTCACCAGTTCGGGGATCACAGCGCCGGCCAGGGTTCCGCAGGAGATGATGGTCGCCAGCTTCCACCATTGCGTGTCGTCGCCGCCTAATTCAGGAATGATGAGCCTGGAGACGATGTAGGTGAGCACGATGGAGACGATGGACGTGAGCCATACCAGGGAGGTAAGCGGCGCCTCGAAGTTCATCTCGTCGGCGTTGCCGTAGCGCGCCTTGGCGACGGCTTCGTTCAGGAAGTACGCCACGGTGCTGGAAACCAGCATCATGATGCGCATGACGAAGATCCAAACCAGGAGCTGCACCTGGATCCTGGGGTCTCGTACCGCCAGCAGGATGAAGGTGATCAGCGCCACGCCGGTAACACCATAGGTCTCGAAGCCGTCGGCAGTGGGGCCGACCGAATCGCCCGCGTTGTCACCGGTGCAGTCGGCGATGACGCCCGGGTTGCGCGCGTCGTCTTCCTTGATCTTGAAGACGATCTTCATCAGGTCGGAGCCGATATCGGCGATCTTGGTGAAGATGCCGCCGGCGATACGCAGCGCAGCCGCTCCCAGCGACTCGCCAATGGCGAAGCCGATGAAACACTGGCCGGCGTAATCAGCCGGAACGAACAGCAGAATGCACAGCATGATCAGCAGCTCGACCGAGATGAGCATCATGCCGATCGACATGCCGGCGCGCAGGGGAATTGAATAGCACGGGTACGGCTTACCCCGCAGGCTTGCAAACGCGGTGCGTGAGTTGGCGAAGGTATTCACGCGAATGCCGAACCAGGCCACGCCGTAGCTGCCGCATATTCCGATGACGCTGAACATCAGAATGATCGGCAGCGTTACCCCGACCGGCTTTCCGGGCACCGGCGCCAGCCATCCAAAGTAAGCGACGATGATGACCGCGATAAACGCCCACAGGATGAGGATGAACTTGCCCTGGGTCTGCAGGTACGTCTTGCAAGTCTCATAAATCAGCTCGGAAATTTCCCGCATGGCTCGGTGTACGGGCAGGTTCTTGAGCTGCATGTAAATCGCCAGCCCGAACAGCAGTCCGAAGAAGCAGAAGGCGATGCCAATCAGCAGCAGGTTGTGGCCATTCATCCCGAGGAAGTTGACGGACGAGAGGTCCGGTAGCTTCAGGGTGGCCTCGCCCGAGGGCTCGCCAGCGGGCTGCGCGAACACCGCGGAGGCGTTCAACAGAAGTACGGCTAGAATCGCGCCCAAAGCGGTTGCCGGGCGTTTTACGAGTGCCAGTTGCCGAGTGGCGGTAAGCCAGTTTTGCATACAAGTTCTCCCATGGGCCGCGGGACGCGCCCACGTTTGGTGAGGATTGCGATTTCGCTCTTCCACGATTCTCCGCAGACAGCGTTCCTATGATTCATTTGCCGCCAGCAGGCAGGGCTCGCGTAGTTCTCTTCCCCGGGTTTGCGGAAGGGAATGTCGCTGTACCTGCTGGAATCCCGGGAACGCGCTTCCACTTCAAGACAGAAGTGTTGAGGTTTGGCCGCGTCGGGAAATTACACCCTGGCCGGACATACTCTGCCCAGCTTATGAGCACATTACAAGAGCGGCTTTTTATAACATTTTGGGGTAAAGCGGGTCAATTACACGCGTCACAACTCGAGTTGCCCCCGGTTTCCCGTCCGATTCCCCACCGGGGGGTTGCGATGTGTTGGCTATGCCACTTCGCAGTGGGCGCCCGACCAATCGACGGCGATGCAACGCGTTAGCCTCACACAAGTTTGTAGGACGGGCGCCGTTCCTGTACATTGCCTTGTTAAAAACTTGTTCGCCGATCCTGGTTGCTGCGCATGACCGCAAAAGAAAAGATCAGGCAACTGCTGGCCCTCGCAGATGTAAAGCTGAACGGCCCCGATCCCTGGGACCTTCAGGTGCACGATGAGCGTTTTTATCAGCGCGCGCTCAACCATGCTTCGGTGGGTGTCGGCGAGTCCTACATGGATGGCTGGTGGGACGTGCCGCAACTGGACGAGTTCTTCTGCCGCATTCAACGCGCGGAACTGGATAAGCGCGTCAAGACCCGCGAGCTGCTGTGGCTCGGCATCAGGAGCTCGCTGTTCAACCTGCAAAGGAAATCCTCCTCGAAACAGGTCGCACGCCAGCACTACGACATCGGCAACGATCTCTATCACGTTATGCTCGACAAGAACATGCAATACACCTGCGCCTACTGGAAGAACGCCGACAACCTCGACGCGGCGCAGGAGAACAAGATGCACCTCATCTGCCGCAAGCTGCACCTGGAACCCGGCATGCGCGTGCTGGAACTGGGCGGCGGATTCTGCGGACTGGCGCGCTTCATGGCCAGAGAGTACGGCTGCGAGGTTGTGTCCTACAACATTTCCAAAGAGCAGGTGCAATTCGGGCGCGAATTCTGTAGCGGCCTTCCGGTACGGATCGAAGAGAAAGATTATCGCGAGGCCATCCGTGAAGACGGGCAGTTCGATCGCGTAGCCGCCATTGGTTTGTGCGAGCACATCGGCTACAGGAACTATCGCCCGTTTCTGGAGCTAGTGCGGGCGAAGCTGCGGGACACCGGCCTGTTCCTGTTGCACACCATCGGCGGCAATCGCTCGCGTACGTCGACCGATCCCTGGATCGACAAATACATCTTCCCCAATGGCATGCTGCCCTCCATCGCGCAGCTTGGCCGGGCAATGGAGAACCTCTGGGTGGTCGAAGACTGGCACAACTTCGGACCGGATTATGCGAAGACGGTGCTCGCCTGGTGGAGGAACTTTGAGACGCGCTACTGCACGCTCGACAAGCAGCGCTATGATCAGCGCTTTTTCCGCATGTGGAAGCTGTATCTGATGATGTCGGCGGGCTCGTTCCGCGCGCGGCGCATGCAGTTGTGGCAAATCGTGCTGAGCGCCGGCAGGATCGCAGGCTACGAGCCGGTGCGGTAAGGCGCTTCTTGTTTTGCGCAAAGGTCTCTACGTCGATAAGTAGAGCCCGCAGGGCGTGCGATGACAGCCCAGCGTGGAGTCCGCCGCGGCGGACGGAACGCTGGGTAAGCATATTTCCTGGAATGAATCGGCTTTAGCCGATGACACAAGACCGAGAAGCTGGGCTCCGTCCCCGAGGGACTCGCAAGTCATACATCCGCACCCAGCACTCCGCTCCGCTGCGTGCTGGGCTATCATCACACGCCCTGACAGGCTTGGTCCTCATGTAGGAAACGAGAGAGCGCGCCAGCACAATCGTGGCGCTTCGCCTTCACGCCAATGAGCACTGATCTCACCACATTCCAGCAACGTCGCGACAAACTCATCCGCGAGCTGAGGCAGGCTTCGGAGGGCGAGACTGTTGGGTTGAACAAAGCGACCTCGAATCTTTTTCGCACGCGTGCCCAGGGTTCCAAGCGCCGGATCGACGTTCGGGACTTCAACCATGTCTTGAACATCGATGCCGACGCCCTCGTCGCCGATGTCGAGGGCATGACTACCTACGAGGAGCTGGTCGATGCGACGCTGAAATTCGGTCTGCTTCCCACGGTTGTTCCCCAGTTGAAGACCATCACCATCGGGGGAGCTGTGAGCGGGCTGGGGATCGAGTCGTCATCGTTCAAATATGGGCTGGTCCACGAGACGGTCGACGAGCTGGAAGTTTTGCCGGCCGATGGTTCGACCGTGGTGTGCTCTCCCGCGCAGAACAACGACCTGTTCTATGGCTTCCCAAACTCCTACGGAACATTGGGATATGTGCTCAGGCTTAAAGTTAAGCTTGTGCAAACAAAGAAGTACGTTAAGCTGACCCATCGCCGGTTCAGCGACCCGGCGATGCTGTTCGCCGAACTGGCCGCGGTTTGTTCCAGCTCACAGGCCGACTTCGTTGACGGAGTCGTTTTCGGCAGAGACGAGGCGTACGTCGTCACGGGCGAGTTCGCCGACTCGGCGCCCTATGTCAGCGATTACACGTACCGCAAGATCTTCTATCAATCCATTCGCCGGCGAGAATCCGACTATCTGACCACGAAGGACTACATTTGGCGCTGGGATACGGATTGGTTCTGGTGTTCCAAGGTCTTCCACGTGCAAAACCCGTTCATTCGTGCTCTGGCGGGAAGGCGGCTGCTGAATTCGCGAACGTATCAGCACATCATGCGCCTCTCGCGCAAGTTGCCGCTGAACTCGAACACCGAGTCGGTGATTCAGGATGTTGATATTCCCATTGAGCACGCGCCGGAGTTTCTGGATTTTCTACTCCGGGAAGTGGGAATACTGCCGATCTGGCTGTGCCCGTTCAAGAGCTACGATCCAAACGCGCGATACACGTTATGTCCAGTTGATACGCAGAAGCTCTATATGAATTTTGGCTTCTGGGACATGCTGCCCAAGGCGGGCAGTGACCGCTTCTACAACCGCAAGATCGAGACGAAAGCCCTTGAACTGCACGGTGTGAAGGGGCTTTATTCAAGCGCCTACTATAACGAGGAAACCTTCTGGAGCATCTACGACCGGAACAGTTACGAGGCGCTGAAGAAGAAGTACGATCCCAACCATCGCTTCCGCGATCTCTACGAAAAGACAGTGCTGAAGATGTAGCGTAGCGGCCTGCGCAGCCCCCCGTGCTCTGTGCAACCTTAGACGTGACGCCGCTTGATCAAGCCCTCACGATGCAATGATTCTTCGATGCCTTCCCAAACTCGCGGACTTGGATTCTCCATGGGAACCAGCAGTTTGGCGCACTCGGCGATGTAGCGCAGATCGGCCACCAGATCAGAGCAGACAGCGCAGGTCTGCAGATGCTCCTCCTGCTCGGGAGTTCCCGCGCCGTCGATGATGAATGGCAAAACCCTTTGAAACTCGGCACAATTCATTGTTCTCTCCCCAGGACTCCCCGCGAATCGGCCCCAATCTTTCCGATGACAATCCGGCGTCCGGCGATGTGCACCCGCCGGCTGCCTCGCAGGAATCCGCTACGTCCCATGCAACCCCGATTTCCGCGCAGCCCTTTCCGCCCGGCTCAGTTTCAACAGATCGCGCAGCTTCATGCGGGCCTTGTGCAGCTGCGACTTGCTGTTGCCGATCGAACATTCCAGCATCGCGGCAATCTCGTTGTGTTCGTACCCTTCCACGTCGTGCAGCACGAAGATAATGCGATATCCCGGAGGCAGGCTCTCGATGGCGCGCTCCAGATTGACGCGGTCGATGCATCCGGCCAGCACCATGTCCCTCGCGCCTACGTCTTTCCTGGGGCCGTCTTCCTGTTGCGGTTCCATGGTCTCCTCCAGCGATACCTCGGGAAGCCCCTTCTTGCGCAGGCGCATGAGAACTACATTGACCGCCAGGCGATGCAACCAGGTCGAGAAAGCCGATTCGCCACGAAACGTACCGATCTTGCGGTAAAGCTGCAGGAACGCTTCTTGTGTGAGGTCCTCCGCCTCGGCGGTGTTGCCAGTCATGCGCAAAGTTAGAGAGTAGACGCGGCGCTTATGCATGCCGTAGAGCATCTCGAAGCAACTGGCATCGCCTTCTTTCGCCCGCGCGATTGCCTCCACCTCGGTGATACCGGGAGCCAAGATTTTCTTTGCTGTCGCCAAGTCTCCCCTTTCAATCCCACCATTTCGATGCGATCCGAGCGGCGGGTAGTTGCTTAGTTGGTTCCGCTCATGCACAGCGTGCTAGGTCCGCCGCGCCCGGAGGCATGCCTCTCATGAAGACCTTTGGCGGGAACCGGCGGCCAGGCGAGCTCGCTTTGCCGTCCTGTTCACGGCCTTCTTGTAAGCCGCTGCCACTGCGGTTTGCAGAACAGCCTTGGTCGCCTTGGGCAAATGTACGATCGTCGAACCATTGCGTCCCCATGCACCGGCAGCGGGCGAGAACACCAGCGGATGGTCGTGCATTAACTCCGCCTGCTGCTCAGGCGTGAGCTGCACCATCCCACGAGTCTGGTCAGGATAGCCCAACGTGGCGAAGATCTTTCCGCCGACCCGAAAGTCGGGATGCCCGTGATGGGCACGTTCTTCCGTATCCGGGAAGCTGAGAACGAGCTTGCGGAATTGTTCGGCTGTCATAGGAGCCCCTAAAGAGAGTAATGGCGCAACATCTCTCACCTCTTCAATGATGGGTGATTCGTCGCAATCCATTGCTCTACAAGATCGTAGAACTCCGCCGCTTTGGAGACGATCTCCGCCGCCTCGGTATCTGTGGCTACGCCGGAGCTGATGTAGTCAATCACGTTGCGCTTACGTCGGCACAGATCAAAATAGTCGAGAAGCTTTTGCGACGAAGGACCGATCGCCAACCGGGCGGCTTCGAGGGAAAGTTGATGGTGTCCGATCCGCGCCGTGATCCGATAGCCCGCACAAGCGATGGCCAGGTTCGCCGCTTGCAGGGCGGCGTTGTATGCCGTCGCGAATCGCCGATCCCCAGATAGCCCCGAGAGCTGCGCGTCCCCGAGATCGTGCAGGATAAGCTCGCGCATGCCGTCGAGCTCCTTCTTCGACGTTACGTGCTTCTGGGCCTCTCTACTACTGAGCCATTGCGTCCAGCTCACGTTGGCTTCCCTTCAGGAAGTACTTGGGTTTCTTCAGCACGCTGAGGAGGAAGTGGTCACCGTTCCTGATCTTGTCGCGAAACTCCCGGACGGAGTAGTTGGTTACGTTTAGTTCCCGCCGCAATCGCTTCTCCGCCCCTCTTAGGGTGGGCGCCAACTCAGCCAGGCCAACGTCTCCAATCACCATCAAATCGATATCGCTGCCCGCATGCTCTTCGCGCCTCGCGACCGAGCCATAGATGAACGACAACGCTATGCCCCGATCAAATGGCCGCAACATCTCCTGCAACGTAGGGGCAATGCCTGCGGTCTTTTCGAAGATGGAACGCAATTCCGGAAAGATCGGGGATTGCTTTTCCGGCCGGAAGTAAGCCCGCGTTCCTTCGCGCCGCCGCTGCAGAATGCCGATCCTGACCAGCAACGCCAGTTCACGCTGTAGGCTCGAAGGCCGCGTGCCGAGCGTAGCCGCCAGTTCCGACAGGTACCACCATTTCTCGGGCTGAGCCATGGTGGCGGCCAGCACACCTTCCCTCACAGTGGGGAACAGCGCCTCCAAAGTTGCGCCCTTACGCATAACGCGTAAATTATTACGCAATTTGCGTAAGCTCGTCAAATGCACGCTGCTCGGCCGGCCGCCTGGGCTGTTCCCCTCAATCCTGTTGTTGGATTGAGTGGGATCTGCAAACGGAGCTTAGTGCGCACCCGCTTTCATACGCCGCTCCATCTCTTCCGGCGAGACATCTTCCACGTGGGTGCAGACCCACCACGTGTTTCCCTGCGAATCCTGAACCCCACCGCTGCGGTCGCCGTAGGCTTGGGTTGCCATTTCGCGCACCAACGTCCCTCCAGCCGCCAGAGCTTTCTTGTACACGGCATCGCAATCCGGCACATACAGGACGAGGTTGGCGGGCTTGGGATGCCACTCATCGCGGGCCTGGCCGATCATCAGCATGGAATCGCCAATCTTCATCTCGGCGTGGCGAACATTGCCCTCGTCGTCATTCATCCGGTATGTCAGCTTCCCATCGAACGCCTGTTCGATGAAATTGATCAAAGCTTGCGCGTCATCGACCGTCAGATAGGGCGTTAACGTTTGGAATCCATCGGGAATCGGTTTGACTGCCATTGTGCTCTCCTCTTCGAAATGTAACTGACCGAAATGGAATCGCCGCGGCTCAGCCGCATTTGTCATAATTCTCTGCCTTCGGGGCAAGCCCCGTCTTGTAAAAATCTGACCTCAGTCGAGCACGGGAACATGGTTGAGATGGGGTGTCCGATGTGAGAGATACGCTGCGGGCGTGAGGCCCGAGAAGCTCCTGAAATCATGCACGAAGTGCGCCTGATCGTAGTAGCCGCAGCGCAGCGCCAGTTCGGCCCACTCGACCGAGTTCCTGGTGGCGATCGACGTAATCACTCGCTGGAATCTCCTCACGCGCAGGAAGCGCTTGGGGGTGAGGCCCACCTCATTGGCAAATAACTGATTGAAGTGCCGCTGGCTGTAGCCGATGCGGTCCAGCACCGATGACAGCGGGCGGCCAATTGAGCCGCACAGGAACTGTTCGGTGGCGTACTTCACCGCTGGATGCTTGGTCAGCGGCTTGGCTACTTGCGACAGCAGCCATTGCTCGGCCTCGGCGAATTTAGCCTCCGGAGTCGCCGCCTCCAGCAGGCGGTCATGCAGACTTTGTGCAGCCGCCCCGAACACGTCCTCCAGTGGCAAGCACTGATCGTTCAGCTCGCTGGCCGGCAGGCGCAGGAACGGAAAAGCGCCGCCGGGTTTGAACTGAATGCCAAGTGTAGTCACCATGTTCGCCGTGTCGCTGACCATAAACTGCGAGCGGGCGCCGCAAATCACCTGCCCAGATGTGACATCGCAGTGGCTTGAATCTTCAGTTCCGCCAAGAGGGGGGTGGCGCTGGCCTAAATTGAAGGCAATGGTCATGCTGCCGTCAGGCAGCAGGCGCTCGCGCGCGTGCGGCTGGCAGTAACCGTCCCAATACCAAAGCACTTTGATGAACTCTGACAATGGCGGACGTGGGATGTAATGCGCGGCGATCATGCAACTATCAGCCCAAGTGGCGCGTATTGTACTTCGTTTTGATACGGGCCTGCCACTCGGTGTTGCCGTGCCGATAAACATTGGTTAGTGCGCCATGGATGGGCCCCCACGCCGGCGTACCTTCACCATGGCAAACGCGATAGGAGCGCAGAGGAAGCACAGCAGCGCCAGGTAGCGGAAGTCGTCGACATACGCCCAGAGCGCAGCCTGGCTCTCCCATATGCGGTTCAAGATACCGAGGGCTTGCCGCGACGCAGTGGCGGGATCGGCGTGTAGCGACAGGTAGGCGGTGAGTGCATTGAGCTGGTCTTGAAACGTATGGCTGAATTGGGCCATGTTGTGCGAGAGCTCATCGCGATGCGTCTGCTGGTGCCGCGCCAGCAGCGTATTGACCACCGAGATTCCGATGCTGCCGCCGACATTGCGCAGCAGGTTGTAAAGGCCGCTGGCGTTGCCGATCTCCTCGTTGCGCAGAGTTCCCATCGTCGCCGTGGCCAGGGGAACGAAGATCAGGCTCACACCGGCGCCGGTCAGGATGATCGGCCAAAATAGCGACCACTGAGAAATGTCGAGCGTGGCTTGTCCCAGCCACAAGGTGCAAATGCCCGCGGATATGAATCCGGCGCAAACCAGATAGCGGTTATCGAATTTCTGCGTGAGGATTCCGGTCACCGGCATGAAGAACAGCGCCCCCAGGCCGCGAGGCGCCACCGCCCATCCCGCGGCCAATGCCGTGTAGCCAAGCAACTCCTGAAAGAAGAGCGGCAGAATCGTGATCAGGCCGTAAACGACGGCCCCAAAGAGAAAGATGAGGATGCACCCGACCAGAAAATTCCGGTTCTTGAAAATGCGCAAATCGACCAGCGGCTTATCGTGCGTCAGCTCGCGGATAAGAAACGCGACTAAGGCAACGACAAGAATGGCAGTTGCCCAGCGAATCCAGGTCGCGCCAAACCAGTCATCCTCCTGGCCTTTGTCGAGGATGATCTGCAGCGCGCCCAGCCAAACGGCCAGCAGCCCGAGGCCAATTCCGTCAAGCCTGCCGGGCTTCGCATTCTTGATATACGGAGGGTCCTCGACGAAACGGGCAATCAACAGAACCGCGAGAATTCCAACCGGAATGTTGATGTAAAACGCCCAGCGCCACGAGTAGGTCTCGGTCAGCCATCCGCCTAGCGTCGGCCCGAGGACCGGCGCCACCACAACGCCCAGCCCGAAAGCTGACATCGCCAGGCCGCGCTTCTCCGGCGGAAAGCTCTCCAGCAGGATCGCCTGGGATAGAGGCTGTAGCGCGCCGCCTCCTGCGCCCTGCACGGCGCGCGCTACCAGGATGAATCCTAGACTGCTGGCTGCGCCGCAGAAGAACGACGAAACCGTGAAGATGATGATGCACGTGATCAGGAACCGCTTGCGTCCGAACTTAATGGAGAACCAGCCGCTGGCCGGGAGGATGATGGCGTTGGCGACCAGATAGCTGGTCAACACCCAGGTGGCTTCGTCGTTGGTGGCCGAGACGCTGCCTGCGATATACGGCAACGCGACGGCGGCAATGGAGGTGTCGAGCACCTCCATGAACGTCGCCAGCATGACCGCGACCGCAATGATCCACGGGTTGGTCTCCGGCCGGGAGACGGTGATCGCCCCCACGGTTTCTGCGCTAGCTGCCAAAGTCCTCTACCCTGCTGAGTTGTGAAGCTTACACGGAAGGCGGGACGCAGGCCAACTCGAAGCAGGCCGCGACCCGCAACCCTGAGATGCAACTTAGATGACCGAGTTGCGGGCCTGGAATCTCAGATTGCGATGTGAACTTACGAATTCTTGCCCGCGGTTAGCGGAACAGGTGCAGAGATCTTAGCGTGGACGGGAAATCGGGCAGCAGATCGGTCGCGGTATGCGCCTTTTTCCCCTGAGCGGAGAGAGAGGTCGCGAAGCGCCGAGCGGAGTCGAAGGACCCTATAGCACGAAAGGAGTCCTTACCGCGCGCCCGTAGCTGGTTTACATTGTTCCCATGCGCTTGCACATCAACGGCGACGAGAAGCATTTTGCCGACGGTCTGTCGTTGGCCGGGCTGATCGACGAACTCGGCATGAAAGCCGATCGCGTTGCCGTGGAGCTGAACCGCGAAATCGTTGCCCGGGCGCAGTGGGCTGAGACCGTGCTGCATGACGGTGACAAACTGGAGATCGTTCATTTCGTCGGCGGGGGCTAAGGGGTGCAGACGGCGTTGCGATACCCCGCGTCAGGGCACGACCTCGGTCGTGCCGATGAAGATATCTTCACGAACACCAGTCCCTTCAGGGACGATACAAGAACAGATTCCTCGACGACTAAAGTCGTCTCGGGATGACAAACAAGATAGGAGACGCTGTACGGCCCGGGGCTGAAGTCATGCCCTGACTCGAGTCACCCCTTCACACGAGTTTTTCCGCAGCCTGTGAAGTCGTGCCCTGACTCGAATCTTCGCCGAGGCCAAGGTCCCACCCGACGCCGCACGCACCCTCCAAACCTGCTCAAAACTCGTCAATTCCCACTTCGGGAAAGCGCCTGTCAATAGCTCGAAGGTGCCACAAATCCGCGCAATTGCATGACAGCAATAGAAATATAAAGTTGCGAAACTGCTAAAGATTTCCCTCCAAATCTGTCATACTAGACATAGTAGAGCCAGTACGGCGCACCCCGCCGTCTGGCTCTTTTTGCGTTTCCGGAACGCAAAACCGGCTGGCCCAGTGCCCGCGCCGGACGACTCTTTGACAACTGAATAACTTTTCGCGACGGCTGAGCCCAAAAACCCTGGGCCGCCTCGCAGCTCATCGGGCGCGCTAACCGGCGTCCTGAGGAGAGCTGCCGGGGCTCAGGGATGCGCGCGCGCCGGGAGCACACCTGTGTCTGCAGCGCAGGTGTGCTTCCGGAGAAGAACTCACCACGGAGGCACGGAGATCACGGAGGAAACTCAAATTCTCAATTCTTCTTCTCCGTGTACTCCATGCCTCTGTGGTGAGTTGGTTCTTCTCAAACCGAGCTGGAAACCTGTGCTCCGCCTGGTGGGGCCAGCGGCTCCAGCCGTCGCACTTTTTTTGAGCCTCCAAAGAGCCGAGAGGGCTTCGCATCAGGGCAAGACATTCAGCATCGGGAAAGCCTCGCATCTTGTCTCGTCCCTAAAGGGACTTGAGATATTAAACAAAGCTCATCGGCACGACTGAAGTCGTGCCCTGACACGAGGCTTCGCTACGACGTTTTTGCCGAAAATAGAACCGACCTGATACAGATTCTTTTCTACGTTCCTCCGTGGCCTCCGTGTTCTCCGTGGTGAGGTTTTTTCTCCGCAGGAGCAAACTGCGCCCCTTCCTCGCAGCATTGTGAAACCTGCATGAACACTGCCTGCGGCGTGGTTGACATGCTCGGTATCCACCAATAGACTCGAAAGGTTACCTTGCTCATTCGCAACGAGTTCTGAGCGGCTTCACCTCATGCCCGACACTTACTTTGCGCGCTACTTGCCCTTGCTGATACACATCTGCATCGCAGGTGGGCTGGCGTGCGTCATCGTTCTGCTTTCGTGGTTCATCGGGCAGCACAAGTACAACAAGTCGAAGATGTCGCAGTACGAATGCGGCATGACCCCTGTCGGCGATGCGCGCCAGCGCTTTTCCGTGAAGTTCTACCTGGTCGCCATGCTGTTCATCCTCTTCGACGTCGAAGCGATATTTCTCTATCCCTGGGCGGTGATCTTCAAGGACCTGAAGATGTTCGGCTTCTGGGAGATGTTGGTCTACATCGGCATCGTGCTGGCGGGTTACTGGTACATCGTGAAGAAGGGCGTCATCGACTGGAACCGCTCGTCGAAGGCGGAGAGGATCTGACTATGCCCTGGCCTCCGGCGATTACCGAACTTGAGGTGCTGAAGCATAAGCCCGAACTTGCGGCGTTGCTGGCATGGAACTCCGCCGCAGTGGAAGGCGCCAAGTTTGATCGCAATGAGCTAACGATCTACATCGAACGCACTTCGATTCGCGACGCCTGCCGCGCGCTGAAAGACAACGCGCAACTGAACTACAACGCTCTTATGGATGTGACCTGCGTGGACTGGTACCCCAACGATCCCCGCTTTGAGGTTGTGTATCACCTGTTCTCGACTTCGACGAAGAAGCGGGTCCGGCTGAAAGTGAAACTCACCGACGACGATCCCCGGGTCGATTCGCTGACCACGATCTGGCCCAGCGCGAATTTCTTCGAGCGCGAGGTCTTCGATCTGTTCGGCATTCGCTTCAACGGGCATCCCAACCTGAAGCGCATCATGATGCCCGAAGGCTGGAACGGCCACCCGCTGCGCAAGGACTATCCCGTCGAGGGCTATCGCTAATGCCTGAAACCATCGCACGCCCTCCGGTTCTGGACTCGACCGAAGACCGCACCATGATCCTGAACATGGGGCCGCAGCACCCGTCGACGCACGGCGTGCTTCGCCTCCTGCTGGAGATCGACGGCGAGACCATCGTCCGCATCCTGCCCGACATTGGCTACCTGCACACGGGGATCGAGAAGACCTGCGAGGCCAAGTTCTATCAGCAGGTCGTCCCCATGACGGACCGCATCGACTATCTCGCCCCCATGACCAACAACCTGGCCTATTGCCTGGCAGTGGAGAAGTTGCTGGGGCTGGAAATTCCGCCGCGCGCACAATGGATTCGCGTAATGCTGAACGAGCTCACGCGTATCAATTCGCACCTGGTGTGGCTGGGCACGCACGCCATGGACATCGGCGCCATGTCGGTGTTTCTGTATTGCTTCCGCGAGCGCGAAGATGTTCTGCGGCTGTTCGAAGCGGTCTCCGGACAGCGCATGATGACCTCGTACTTCCGTATTGGCGGACTGGCGCTGGAGCCGCCGCTGGGGTTCTTCGACCGCGTGAAGAAGTTCATCGACCGCTTCCCTGCTGACATAGACGAGTACGAAGGGCTGCTGACCGGCAATCCCATCTTTGTGAACCGTATCAAGGGCGTCGGGCACATTACCGCCGAGGATTGTTTGGCACTCGGTGGCACCGGACCCACATTGCGCGCCAGCGGAATCGACGTCGATCTGCGGCGCGACAATCCTTACTCGGGATACGAGAACTTCAAGTTCAACGTGCCTATATCGAACGACGGCGACGTGTTCGCGCGCTACATGGTCCGCGTGCAGGAGCTGCGCGAGTCGCAGAAGATGGTGGTTCAGGCTCTCGAGGGTTTGCCCGAAGGTCCGACGAAGGCTGACGCGCCGAAGGTCGTGTTGCCCGACCGCGAGAAGATGAAGACGGAGATGGAGGCCCTCATCTATCACTTTAAGATCGTAACGGAGGGCTTCACGGTTCCCGAGGGCGAGGTTTACATGCCGGTGGAGTCGCCGCGCGGCGAGATGGGCTACTACGTGGTGAGCGACGGCACGGCCAAGCCGTATCGCGTGCATATGCGCTCGCCTTCGTTTGCGAATCTGCAGACGCTAGGCAAGATGTGCGAGGGCCGCCTAATCGCCGATGTAGTGGCGGCGATCGGGTCAATCGATATCATTCTGGGGGACGTGGATCGGTAAAGCCGCTTTTGGCTGTTGGCGTTTGGCTCTTAGCCAGAAATCGTCATCAGCGAGTCTGGCCAAAAGCTAATGGCCAAGGGCCAATGGCGAAGAGCGATTGAATGACTACGGCAACACAGAGCGCGGCGATTGATCAGAAGCGAGAGATGTTGCGCCATACGCTAGCGACCCTTGCTTATCGCGGCGGCAAAGCCGTTCGGGGCGTGCCGGCAGACTTCGCCGACTTTCGCGTTGCCGAGGGCGCGCGCACTCCGGTGCAGACTCTTTCGCATATCGGAGACCTGCTCGACTGGGCGCTCTCGATTGCGCAAGGTAAGCAGCGCTGGCAGGATGCCGCACCGCTGCCGTGGGACGAAGAGGTTCGTCGTTTTCATGGGGGCATGCAGGCGTTGGACGATTTTCTGTCGTCGACTGAGCCGCTGGCGGTAAGCGCCGAGCGTTTGTTTCAGGGTCCGATTGCCGACGCCCTGACGCACGTCGGCCAGATCGCGCTGTTGCGGCGCGTGGCCGGAAGTCCCGTAAAGGGTGAGAACTATTTCAAGGCCGAGATTGTTGCCGGGCGCGTCGGCCCGCAGCAGGCCACGCCGAAGCGGGAGTTTTGAGTAAGTATACTCTTGGCTTTTCGCTCTTGGCTCTTAGCCAGAGAGCGAGAGCGGAGACTCTGGCCAAAAGCCACGAGCTAAGAGTCAATAGCGAAGATGAAATTTTCTGACCAACTCGAGCAGCGCTTCTCGGAGATGGTCACGCATTATCCGACCAAGCGGTCGGTGCTCGTACCGATGCTGCTGTATATCCAGGACGAGGTTGGGGCTTTGACCGAGGACGCCATTCACGAGATCGGCCAACGCGTAGACCTTTCGGACCTGGAAGTGCGCAATGTCGTCAGCTACTACTCGATGCTGCGCACACACCCCATCGGCAAGCACAACCTGCAGATGTGTACGAACGTAAGCTGTCTGCTGCGCGGTGCCGACGAAATATTCGAGCACTGCAAGAAGAAGCTGGGCATCGGCCACAAGGAAGACACGCCGGATGGCCTATTTCATCTGGAAGAAGTCGAGTGCATCGGGGCGTGCTCGTGGGCCCCGGCCATGATGTTGAATTACGAGTTCCACGAGAACCTGACGCCGGAGAAGATGGACGAGTTGATTGAGGGGATTCGTAAGAGCGAGAAGCAGTAAGAGCAACTAGCAATTAGTGATTAGCGGTTGGCACTTGGCAATTAGATTTGCGACCGGATTCAAACTGCCAATGCACCAGCCCCGGAGGGGCGAAATAGCTTAGCCCAGCATGCAGCGAAGCGGAGTGCTGGGTAGGCGGTGTTGAAGGATTGAAGTCCCGTAGGGACGGCACATGTTGGCATGGGGGTCCTTCGACTCCTCGCTACGCTCGTCGCTCAGGATGACAAGATTTAGCTGGCGGCTGGTAGCTGGTGCTGCTGGCTGCTGAGAACTGATAGCTGATAACTGATGGCTTATTTAGTTTCCCATCCCGATGAAGTAAAGGTCGTGTCCAAGCGCTTCGGCATGGGCGCGACCAACCTCGACCGCTACCTCGAGCTCGACGGCTACAAGGCGCTGCAAAAAGCGCTGACCATGGACCCGGACGCGATCATCAACGAGGTGAAAGCTTCGAACCTGCGCGGGCGGGGAGGCGCGGGCTTCCCTACCGGCATGAAGTGGTCGTTCGTACCCAAGCAGTCGGCCAAGCCGAAGTATGTGCTGTGCAACGGCGACGAGAGCGAGCCCGGCACGTGCAAGGACCGGCTGATCTTCGAGCACGACCCGCACTCCGTTATTGAAGGCGTGATGATCGCCTGCCTTGCGATCAACGCGAAGGTCGGCTACATCTACTTGCGCGGCGAGTATCGCTACCTGGTCGAGATCATGGAGAAGGCAGTAGCCGACGCCTACGCGCGCGGGTTCATCGGCAAGAACTTTATGAGCTCCGGGCGCGACCTCGACATCTACGTTCACTCGGGCGCAGGTGCATACGAAGTTGGCGAAGAGTCGGCACTGATGGAATCCCTCGAAGGCAAACGTGGGGTGCCGCGCATCAAGCCTCCCTTCCCTGCGGTCGTGGGACTGTGGGGCGGGCCGACTGTGATTAATAACGCCGAATCGCTGGCCAGCGTTCCTCATATCATGCTTGGCGGCGGACAGTGGTTCGCTGACCTCGGCACTCCGAAAAATGGCGGCGTGCGCCTGTTCTGCATGAGCGGCAACGTGGAGAAACCGGGCGTTTACGAGCTTCCGATGGGCTACAACCTGAAGAAGATGATTTACGACGTCTCGGGCGGAATTCCCAACGGCCGCAAGCTGAAGGCCGTGGTGCCCGGCGGATCGTCGGTGCCGATCATGAAGGCTGACGAAATCGACGTGGCGATGGATTTCGACGCGATGATGAAGGCCGGCACGATGCTGGGCTCCGGCGGGGTGATCGTGCTGGACGACTCGCAGTGCATTGTGAAGTTCGCGCTGCGGGTGATGAAGTTCTACCAGCATGAAAGCTGTGGCTGGTGCATCCCGTGCCGCGAAGGTACCGACTGGCTGAAGAAGACCCTGGTGCGCTTTCACTCTGGAGGCGGCGTGGCCAAGGATATCGACAACATGAAGTACCTGGCCGACAACATGCTGGGCCGGACCTTCTGTCCGCTGGGCGATGCGGCGGCGATGCCGATGATCTCGTACATCCAGAAGTTCCGGGAAGAGTTTGAGGCGCATTTGGACGGGAAGCCGTGCCCGTTTGAGCACGCGGCGGAGTTAGTGGGGGCATAAAGAGGCTATTCGCCCTTCGCTCTTCGCCAGAACGGAGGTCGAGGGTAATCTGGCGAAAAGCGAAGAGTCAAGAGCGAATAGCGGTATAGGGGTCCTTCGACTCGTCCTGCGCTCCTCGCTAAGGATGACATATGTTTTTGACTGGCGGCTGGGAGCTGGTGGCTGGCGGCTACACAGATTGACGGTATCGAACAAATAACAGGTATTCACTGACAACTGATACCTGACAACTGACAACTGGTTTCTCATGGCTGACGTAACACTTACTGTCGACGGCAAAAAGCTCACGGTTCCTGCGGGAACGCTGCTGATTGAAGCCTGCAAGAGCACGGGCATTCACGTGCCCTCGTTCTGCTATTACCCCGGGCTTTCGCTACAGGGCGCGTGCCGCATGTGCCTGGTAGAGATCGAAAAAATGCCCAAGCTGCAGACCGCGTGTACCACGCCAGTCGGCGAGGGTATGGTGGTCACCACCGAGAGCGACAAGATCAAGCAGGCGCGCAAGGCGATGCTCGAACTGGTGCTGGGCAATCATCCTTTGGACTGCCCGGTGTGCGATGCCGGCGGCGAGTGCGAACTGCAGGACATGACCTTCACTTACGGCGCTGCCGAGTCGAAGTTCATGGAACTGAAGAACCATCGCGAAGAGCAGCAGTGGTCGCCGGTGGTTTACTTCGATCGGCCGCGCTGCATCCTCTGTTATCGCTGCATTCGCGTCTGCGGCGAAGGCATGGACGTCTGGGCGTTGGGAATCCAGAATCGCGGATCGAGCGCCATCATCGCCCCTAATAAAGAAGATCACCTCGAGTGCGAAGAGTGCGGCATGTGCATCGACATCTGCCCGGTCGGTGCGCTCACCTCGGGAGCCTACCGCTACAAGACGCGTCCGTGGGAGATGAAGCACGTCGGCACCGTCTGCACGCATTGCGGTGACGGCTGCAAGACCACGCTGGGCGTTCGCCGCGCCGATACCGGCATGCAGATTGTGCGGGGCGATAATCGCGACAAGAGCGGCATCAATGGGGATTTTCTTTGCGTCAAGGGGCGCTACGCCTTCGACTTCGCGCATAACGATGAGCGCTTGACGAAGCCGCTGATCAAGCGCGACGGCAAGTTCGTTCCCTCAACGTGGGAGCAGGCGTTCGAGCTGATCGCCTCGAAGTTCAAGGAAGTGTTGACCAACGACGGACCCGGCGCGATCGGCGTCATCGGTTCGAATCGCACCTCGAATGAAGAGAACTACCTGTTACAGAAGTTTGCGCGACTGGTGCTCGGGACGAACAACATCGACCACCATCGCACTGCCGACTTCCCTGCTTTCGCGTCGGCACTGGTAGGAAAAGAGAATGCGACAGCCTCCCTGCGCGAGATCGGCGAGGCTCCGGCGATTCTGCTGATCGGCAATAATCCGACCGAACAGCACCCGCTGCTGGCCTGGCAGCTTCGCACCAACGTGCGTTTGCGTCGCGCGCGCGTTTACGTCGTGAATTCCTATCCGATCAAGCTGCGCCGCCAAGCGACGGCGTTTGCGCAGATCGCGCCGGGCTCCGAGGGCAGCTTCGTGCAGTTCCTCGGCGGCAATGATTCGGCGGCGGAGTCCGTTATCTCGCCCAATCTCACGCGCGAAGCGGTGAACGAGCTGCGCGACAAGCTTAAAAGCGAAAAGCCGCTGGTGATTGTCTTCGGCTCCGAGCTGCGCGGCGCTGATGTTAAGGCGCTGGTTGACTTCGGCTTGGCGCAGGGGGCGAAGTTCGCTTGCCTCGGTGACTACGCCAATTCGCGCGGCGCGGCCGACATGGGTCTGTATCCCGACATGCTGCCGGGCTATGCGCCGGTGACCTCGGCCACGCGCTATCACGAAGAGTGGCTCGACGCAATTCCGAACCAGCCGGGCATGGACCTGCTGCAGATGAGGGACGCCGCCAAAGCCGGCAAGCTGAAGGCGCTGTACGTTGTCGGCTCCAATCCCATCGCGCGCTATAACATCGATCCCTTCGTGTTGCAGAACACCTTTACTGTTGTGCAGGACATGTTCCTGACCGAGACGGCGCTGGTTGCCGACGTGGTGCTGCCCATTGCGAACGCATACGAGAAAACCGGCACCGTGACTAACACCTTTGGCGATCTGCAGATGCTGAAGAAGGGCGGCGACTTCTCGGCCGTGCGCGACGACTTCGAGTGCATCGTGCGCATCGCGAAGACGATGGGCTACGACGTGCGCAAGCTGGTGCCCTTCGGCGGCGGCGGCACGCGCGCCGACATGGGACAGTCGCGCGGAGCTCAGTCGGGCGAATCCGACCGTCACGCGGTATGGCTTGCGTCGCACAATCTCGAGCCCAAGATGAGCCCTCTCGATCCCATCGCGATGCTCGATGAAATCCAGCGGCTGGTGCCGGGATACGACATTTCGCGGCTCGGCATGCTGGCCGGACAGGACGAGCATACGCAGTTGGTGCAGATCACAGGCGCAACGGGTACGGGCCATCCGGAGCTGATTCTGCCGTCGAATGACACGCTGTTCACGTCGGGCACGCTGGGTCGTTATTCGAATACGCTGAACACTGTGATGGAGCGCTATCGGACGGAGCCAGCGGACAAAGAAGTCGCAGCGGACTGACGAATTCATGAGCATAGGACTCTTCATCCTCGTCTCGCTGATCAAGATTGTGATCGCCTTGTTCGTGCTGCTCACGGCGGTCGCATACACGACGCTGGCGGAGCGCAAGGTCGTTGCCCATATTCAGAACCGCTGGGGCCCTACGCGCGTGGGGCCGTTCGGTATCTGGCAGCCACTTGCTGATGGGTTAAAGTTTATCTTTAAGGAAGACCTTACACCGCCTTATGTTCACAAGCCCTTATATCTGCTGGCGCCGATCCTGTCCCTGACCGTGGCCCTTACGGCGATTGCAGTGATTCCGATTGGCCCGTGGGTGACGATCGGGTCGATTCACACGCCCTTGCAGATTGCCGACGTCAACATTGGGCTGCTGGTGATCCTGGGCCTGACGTCGATCGGCGTCTATGGCGTGGCATTGGCGGGATGGTCGTCGAACAGCAAGTACTCCATGCTGGGCAGTCTGCGCGCTTCGGCGCAGATGGTGAGCTACGAGATTGCGCTTGGTCTGTCGCTCATCGGCGTCTTGATCTACGCCGGTAGCTTCAGCCTGCGCGACATCGTCAACGCGCAGATGGGCACCTGGTTGGGCTTCATCCCGAAGTGGAACATCTTCACCGGCCAGATCGTGGCGTTCTTCATCTACATCACGGCGGCTTATGCGGAGACCAACCGCATTCCCTTCGACTTGGCGGAAGCGGAAACCGAATTGGTCGCCGGCTATCACACCGAGTACAGCTCCATGAAGTTCGCCATGTTCTTCATGGCGGAATACGCCAACATGTTCACCGTAGCCTGCCTGGCAACGGTGCTTTTTCTCGGCGGATGGTCGGGACCGGTCTTCGGTCCGCCGATCTTGCATGTGCTGTTGCCGATTTTCTGGTTTGTGGTGAAAGTCGTCGCTTTCATCTTCATCTACATCTGGGTGCGGGGTACGCTGCCGCGCTTCCGGTATGACCAGTTGATGGCGTTCGGTTGGAAGTTTCTTTTGCCGCTGGCGCTGGCGAACATCATTGTCACCAGCCTGGTGGTGGCATTGAAATAAGGCTCTTGGCTTTTGGCTCTTGGCTTTTGGCTCTTGGCTTTTGGCTCTTGGCCGGATGGCTGGAGGATCATTGAGAAATCACGAGGATCTTGATGTCTGGCAGGCAGCACATGCTCTGACGATTCGGGTGTACCGACTGACCGAAACATTCCCTCGTACTGAGGTATTCGGGCTCACTTCTCAGATTCGTCGGTTCGCGGCATCCATCGGAGCAAATCTCGCCGAAGGTTGCGGAAGGTGGGGCGAAGCCGAGCTAGCCCGATTCGTTCAAATCGCTATGGGTTCAGCCAGCGAGTTGCAGAATCACCTTCGATTAGCTAGGGACCTCGGGTTAATTAGTGCAGATGATTACCAAACGAATCTTAACGCGCTAACCAGCATTCGGAAGATGTTGACGGCGTTCCGGCAGACGCTTCGCCGTGCGAGAAGGCCTCATGATTCCACAGCCGAAGCGATGCAATCTGTAGATTCCGGCCAATAGCCAAGAGCTAAGAGCCAAAAGCGGAAACCAATGCTGCATCTGATTCTGTTCTTTATCTTCGGAGCGGTGTGTATCGGCGGCGCGATCAACCTGCTGGTGCAGCGGCACCCCATCAACAGCGCACTGTCGCTGATAGTGGTAATGGGCTCGCTGGCGCTGCTCTATCTGCTGCTGGGCGCCGAGTTCGTCGCCGCAGTGCAGGTCATCGTGTATGCCGGCGCGGTGATGGTCCTGTTCGTCTTCACCATCATGCTGCTGAACGCGGGCGAAGAGGAGCGCACGCCGCACGCCAGCCGCGTTGCCACCATGCTGGGAGTGCCGGGGCTGATCATTGGGCTGGGTGTGGCTGCAGCAGTGGTCAGCCGGATGACGGGCATGGACCGTATCGGGATCGGCGGGCCGCAGATCATGAACGGCACAGAATCATTCGGCGCGGCGCAACGGATCGCACATTTGCTCTTTCGCGATTTCTTATTGCCGTTTGAAGTTACCTCGATCCTGATCCTGATCGCCATCATGGGTGCAGTGGTGCTGGCGCGGAGGGAGGAGTAGATGGTCCCGCTTTCGTATTACCTCATTCTGAGCGCCATCCTGTTCGCCTGCGGCGTAGCCGGATTTCTGATCAAGCGCAACATCATCACCATCTTCATGTCGATTGAGTTGATGCTCAACGCAGTGAACCTGACGTTCGTCGCATTTGCGGCGCAACTGAAACAGCTCAGCGGCCAGGTGTTTGTTTTTTTCGTCATGGTAGTCGCCGCAGCCGAAGCGGCGGTGGGACTGGCAATCATCATCTCCGTCTTCCGCACGCGCGAAACGCTGAATGTTGATCGCGTGAATCTGCTTAAGCTATGAGTCTTCATCTCTGGATCATTCCGGTGTTGCCGCTGGCCGGCGCCGCCATCAATGGGCTGTTCGGCAAGCGTTTTTCCAAGGCGCTGGTCAACACCATTGCGCTGGGATCAACCGCGCTGACGTTCTCTTACGCAGTGTGGGTCGCAATACAGTTCTTCGGCTTCTCTGCCGACCAGATTCCATACATCGAGCCCCATTCGACCTGGATAGCTGCGGGGAACTTTTCTGCCCATTTCGGATTCTGGCTCGACCAGTTGTCGCTGGTTATGCTGCTGGTCGTGAGCGGAGTGGGATTCGTAATCCACATCTTCTCCGTCGGCTATATGGAGCACGAAGGCGGCTATTACCGTTACTTCGCCTTCCTGAACCTCTTCATGTTCTTCATGCTGACGCTAGTCCTGGCTGACAACTACCTGCTGATGTTCGTCGGCTGGGAAGGCGTGGGCCTGGCCTCGTATCTGCTCATCGGCTTCTGGTTCCTGAAGCCGTCGGCGGCCAATGCGGGCAAGAAGGCGTTCATTACCAACCGCGTGGGCGACTTCGGATTTCTGATCGCGCTGTTTCTGCTCATCAAGCACTTCGGCACGTTGCAATATGACGGGGTATTCAACGCCGTTTCGAGACTGGGCGTCGAAACCACAACCGGTCTGCTGACCGCGGTCGGCTTGCTGATGCTGATGGGCGCGACTGGCAAGTCGGCGCAAATACCGCTGTATGTCTGGCTGCCCGACGCGATGGAAGGCCCGACGCCGGTGTCGGCGCTGATCCACGCGGCGACCATGGTCACCGCCGGCGTGTACATGGTGTGCCGGTCGCACGCTATCTTCGATCGCGCGCCGACTGCGGCCCTGGCGGTTGCCGTAATTGGAACGCTGACCGCCATCTTCGCTGCCTCCATTGGCATTGTGCAAACCGACATCAAGAAGGTGCTGGCGTACTCCACGGTCTCACAGCTCGGATACATGTTCATGGGCGCAGGCGTGATGGCTTATGGCGCCGGCATCTTTCACCTGATGACACACGCCTTTTTCAAAGGCTGCCTGTTCCTTTGCTCAGGCTCGATCATTCACTCCCTGAGCGGCGAGCAGGACATGCGCTATATGGGCGGCTTGCGCAAGTACATGCCCTGGACGTTCTGGGCGATGACCTCGGCGACCTTCACTATTGCAGGGCTGCCGCCGTTTGCGGCGTTCTTCTCGAAAGACGCAATTCTGTGGCAGACCTGGGCAAGCGGACAACACGTTTTGTGGCTCATCGGAATCATCGCCGCCGGCATGACATCGTTCTATATGTTCCGGCTGTGGTTCCTCACCTTCTTCGGCGACTATCGCGGGCCGAATCCTGCAATGGCGGGTCATGGACACGATGCCGATGACAAGCACGGCAACCATGGTCACAGTACTCCCCACGAAAGTCGCTGGGTGATGGTTGTGCCGCTCATCATCCTCGGCACTCTCTCGCTGATCGGCGGCTGGATTGGCATTCCGAAGGCGCTGGGCGGCGTAGACCACTTCGAACACTTCCTCGATCCGGTATTCGCCCAGTACGCGCCGCCGGGTGGATACATCAGCGCCCACGTTAGCAGCGAGCAGGTGGCAGCTAACGAGGCCGAGCAGCACAACGAGGAGACGACTGAGCTGGCGTTTATGGGGATCTCCGTCGGTGTCGCCGTGATCGGTTTTCTGGGCGCCTGGTACCTCTACTACAAGCGCACCGATCTTCCGGCGAAGCTGGCCGAAAGCGCGGGCGGGCTGTACCGGTTGGTGCTCGACAAGTACCGCATTGACGAGCTGTATGGAGCAGTGATCATTCATCCGCTGATCTTGCTTTCAACCAATGTCTTCTGGAAGGGCATCGACCAGACGGTGATTGACGGCGCGATCGATGAAAGCGCGCTCGGCGCGCAGGACGTCTCCGATGCGATGCGACACATGCAGTCGGGCAACATTCGTTCCTACGCCGGATGGGTGGCGGCCGGCGCAGCGGCGGTCATCGTCTATATGGTCTGGCGGGGCCTGCGATGAACTTCGTTAACCAGAACATCGTCACCATCGTCACTTTCCTGCCACTGGCGGGAGCGCTGCTGCTGCTGGTGTTCCCCCGGCGGGCGCGCGACATTCGTTATTTCGCGCTAGCGGTTTCGATCATCACGTTCCTGGCGTCGCTGCACCTGCCATGGCATTTCACGCGCGGGGCCGACGGTTTCCAGTATGAGCAGAACGTGCCGTGGATTCCTCACCCCAACATTCACTATCACTTGGGGGTTGATGGGATATCTCTTTGGCTCGTCGTCCTCACCACGTTCCTCATGCCGATGTGCGTGCTGGTGTCGTGGAAGTCGATCAATGAGCGAGTGAAAGAATTTTTCATTCTGATGCTGGTGCTGGAGACGGCGATGATCGGCGTCTTCGTCGCGCTCGACCTGTTCCTCTTCTACTTCTTCTGGGAAGCCACGCTCATACCGATGGCGCTCATCATCGGAATGTATGGCCACGGCCGGCGCATTTACGCCGCCGTGAAATTCTTCCTATACACGATGATCGCTTCCGCGTTTATGCTGGCGGCCCTGATCTGGCTGTACGCGCACACCGGCAGCTTCGATTTTCTGGAGATTCAGCGGGCGATCCAGTCAGGCTCCGTTCCCGGATTCGCCTCAGCAGCGAAGTGGCTGTTCCTGGGATTCTTCGTGGCCTTCGCGGTGAAGGTGCCGATGTTTCCCCTGCATACGTGGCTGCCTGACGCGCACGTCGAAGCGCCGACAGCGGGCTCAGTCCTGCTCGCCGGTGTGCTGCTCAAGATGGGCACCTATGGCCTGCTGCGCTTCAACGTGGGCCTTTTCCCCGAACAGGCCAAAGCGAACGCCGGATGGATTGCCGCGCTCGCCATTATCGGCATCATCTATGGCGCGCTGGTGGCGATGATTCAGCCCAACATCAAGCGGCTGATCGCCTACACATCGGTCAGCCACCTGGGCTTCGTCGTGCTGGGCATCTTCAGCTTCACCCAGCTGGGCGTGGACGGTGCGGTGTACCAGATGCTGAATCACGGGGTCTCGACCGGCGCCCTGTTCATGCTGCTGGGCATGATCTACGACCGCCGCCATACCTACGATATTCACGAGTACGGCGGCCTGGCGACGCCAATGCCGATCTATGCGACGTTCTTTACGTTCATCATGCTTTCTTCTGTGGGCCTGCCGCTGCTGAACGGCTTCGTCGGCGAATTCATGGTCCTGAGCGGAACCTTCCAGGCGGATCAGCTCTGGGGAGTCCTCGCTGCTACCGGCGTGATCTGGAGTGCCTGCTACCTGTTCTGGATGTACCAGCGTGTCTTCCAGGGCCCGGTCACGAATCCGGCTAACGCACAGCTCCGGGACCTCGACGCGCGCGAGCGGATCTCACTGTGGCCGCTGGCGTTCGCCGCCCTGGTTATGGGAGTTGCGCCGATGTTGTGGCTGCACTCGATCGATCCGTCGGTCTCGGCGGCGCTCAGACAGTTCAACGGCGCGACGCAGGCAACGCTCTCGGCTGCGACGCACTTCTCCAGCACTCTTATGGCGGTGTTCGGACGATGATCCCAACAGTCGACTACATTCGGATCCTTCCAGAGTTGGTGCTGACCATCTTCGGCATCGCCATCATGCTGATCGATCCGGCGCTCCCCCCGAAGGGCAACCAGAAGACGCTAGGCCTGATCGCGCTCGCCGGCGTGCTCGTCGGATTGGTGGCGGCTTTCATTCAGGCGCAGAACTACGGCGAAGCGTTCTTCAACATGGTGCGGGTCGATGCCTTCAGCGTCTTCTTTCATTTCGTCATACTGCTGATCGCGCTGGTGGTTGTTCTCGCGTCCTTCAATTACCTCGAAGTGCAGCACATCTACTCGGGTGAGTACTACGCTCTTATATTGTTCGGCACAGTCGGCATGATGCTGATGTCGTCGGCCATCGAGCTGGTGCTGATCTTCATCGCGCTGGAAATTTCTTCGATTTCAACTTATATCCTCGCCGGATTCCGGAAGCGTGCGGCCGAAAGCGCCGAGTCGTCGCTGAAGTACTTCCTGCTGGGATCATTTGCGACGGCGTTCTTCCTCTATGGCGTTGCGCTGGTATTTGGCGCAACCGGGACGACAAACGTCTACGACATCGCAAAGGTTCTTCAGAGTCAGCCTTCGGTCCTTGTCTATCTCGCGGTGGCGCTGATGTTCGTTGGTCTCGGGTTCAAAGTCGCCTCGGCGCCTTTCCACGTTTGGACGCCTGACGTGTATGAAGGGTCGCCCGCACCGGTCGTTGCCTTGATGTCCACAGGGCCTAAAGCCGCGGCGTTTGCCGTGCTACTGCGCGTGCTGTTTGCGTCGGGCGCGCCAGGATGGTTCTGGATGGTGTGGGTGTCGGCGGCACTGTCGATGACGATCGGCAATATCGGCGCCCTAGTGCAGCAGAACATCAAGCGGCTGCTGGCATATTCCTCGATCGCCCATGCCGGATATCTGCTGGTTGCCTTTGCGGCCGCTCGTCAGGCCGGAATTTCAGCCGCTATCTTCTACGCCGCGTCGTACGCCGCGATGAACGTCGGCGCCTTCGTCATCGTCAGCCACCTTGCCGCGCGCGGCGAAAAGTATGTCACCCTCGACGATTACGCCGGGCTCGGCCGCCGCTCACCAGTGCTGGCCGCCATCCTGACCATCTTTCTGTTGTCGCTCATGGGCATTCCGGGCACCGCGGGATTCTTCGCTAAGTTCTACGTCTTTTCCGCCTCCCTGCAGGCCAATCTCGTAGGTCTGACCATCATTGGCGTTATCAATAGCGCCATCGCCGCATACTACTACCTGCGCGTGATCGTTTATATGTACATGCGCGATGAGCGCATGGAAGCGCCGGTTGCCCCTATTCCTGCGGGGCTTGGACTGGGGTTGGCCATCAGCCTGATTGCCACCATCTACCTCGGCGTGCTGCCGGGACGGGTGCTCGACTTTGCGCTGCGCGGCGCTCAGGACCTGATGAAATAAGCTCCTTTGTCAGGCCTCTACGTGATGGGTATCGTTCCAGAGGCGAATCACCGGTTCAGCCAGATTGTGTTCGTAGCTCAACTGGCTGAGGCTGGCCGTGCTGAGCAGAAACAAGCGTGCGGCGCCGGGATCGAGGCCCAACCAGCGGGCGGTGATCACGCGCAAAATATGTCCGCTGGAAAATAGCAGCACGTTTCCCTGCACTGTGCGGACGCGTTGCACAACCCTGTCGGCGCGGGCTCCGATCTGCGCAACCGACTCGCCGCCGGGAAAGCCATCGCGGAACAACTGCCAGTCCGGCCTGATCGCATGGATTTGCGCGCTGGTAAGCCCTTCGTACTGCCCATAGTTCCATTCCACGAGGTCCGGGTCGATCTCCGCCACTGCCCCGAAACCTGCCAGTTCGCAGGTTCTCTTTGCGCGCTGCAGCGGACTGCAATACACCTTGGCGAACGTGAGTCCCTTCAGTCGTTTGCCCAAACTCGCGGCATTGCGCTCGCCCCGCTCGGTCAGAGGGAGATCGGTGGTTCCCGTATGCTGGCCGGAAAGGCTCCAGGCGGTTTCCCCATGACGGGCGAGGTAGATGATGGGCAGTTCGACGTTCATGCAGCCTCCAAAGATCTGTTTTTCGCGATTCGCGCATCAACTTCCGCGACATCAGTTTGGGCAGAGTAGCACGAACTACAAGAAGGGCGAAATCATGAAAGGTTACAGGCCGAGACCAATGCTAAAGGAAGCCTTCAATCGCGATATTGTGTGAACGGAAAAGCTGCTGCTTGGCCGCTTTCCCCGAATTTCTGCGCCAGTCAGGCATGCCCCTGTCTCGTGTATCTTGGAAACGGCAGGAGATCAACAAATGACCGAGGCACGGGCGATCTGGACTGATAAGGAAAGATTTTTGGGCGAGGCGAATAGCGGGCACGCCATCGTAATGGACGCCGGAGAACCGAAGACGGGGGGCACTCCGATCGAGCTGCTGCTGATCGCACTGTGCGGATGTACGGCAAGTGACGTAGTCGGGATTTTGCTTAAGAAACGCGAACCGTTTACCAGCCTTGAAGTGCGCGCTGAAGCAGAACGTTCGCCGGATTTCCCCAAAGTCTATACCAGCATCAAGCTGATCTACCGTGTGGGCGGGCACGTTTCCCATGCGGGCATGGAGCGCGCCGTTCAACTCTCGAAGGAGAAGTACTGCTCCGTCTCGGCCATGTTGGAAAAGACGGCCAAGATCGAGTTCGTCATCGAGTACGGCGAAGTGCCTTCGGCGTAGCGCAAAGTCGTTACCCGAGCGGCGAGTCCCAGCGGCTTGTAATGTTCTGGCGAAACTTTTTCCACAAAGAACGCGTCTGACTAAAGAGGCTTGCTGCCTTACCATACCCGTATCGCTTGCTGTGGAGTGCGGCGTGATGCCCCGGCTCGACCCACTGAAGATCACGACTCAAAGCTGCCGCGCCGTTGTCTGGCTCGCGAGTTGGATCGTGCCCAAACCGCTTCGCCGCCAGTGGACGGAGATGTGGCGCGACAAGATCTGGCATTGGGCGAGTTTCCTCGCTGAAACGGGGTGCCTTGATGCCCGCAACCGCCAAATCCTGATGCGGGGTTGCTGGCGCTCCTTCGATGAAGCTTTCTGGATCCGCTTCGACCGGGAGAAATTTGCTAGCCGCAAGCGACGCCTTCTGCGCTCCCCGTCAGTTTGTCTTGCGGTGTGCTTCTTGCTCTTGCTCGTTGTGGTGCTCGCTGGCGGTTTTGTTCCCTTGACCAGTTCCCTGTTTTCGAAACCCGTGGTCCAGCCCGATCGGGTCGCCGTCGTCAGCTTCAAGGGAAAGTACGTCCGCATTCGCAGCGAGACTCTTCTTTATCTCGGCTCGGTTTGGAAAACTGCTCCTCAGGCCACGCAGCTGGCTTTGTACTCCTGTGGGCCTAGCCGGCTATCGGACGACTGGAGCGAAGTTCCCGTCATCGAGTCACGCGTCGCACCCGACTTCTTTTCGCTGCTCGGAACCCGTGCCGAACTCGGGCGACTGCCGCAGCCGGCGGACGGATTGGGGTGCGTCAATTGCGCTGTGCTGAGCCACGATTTTTGGCACATTCATTTCCACGGCAGCAAGAACATACTTGGCCGGCAGGTCGAACTGGATGGTCGTCGGATGACGGTCATCGGTATATTGCCACGCGGTTTCGAACTACCGGCATCCTCTACGGCGGTTTGGACAGTGCTGGACGATGCGACCCTGCGCTTCAGCAACTTCATGAGCCGGGTGGGTGCGGTGGCTCGCCTGCACCAAGGCGCCATTCCCAGCCAGTTGCAGAGTGATTTGATCGACCGCAGCGAAAATGCCGGCTACCGCTTTGTTCAGGCACCGATGAAAGTCGTTTCTCTAACGAGCGAGTCGCGCGGCCTGCTCTGGGCCTATGCCGCGTTCTTGTGCTTCGCGCTGGCTTGCGCCGCTGGAATTGCCTGGCTGTTGCGCTCCGCAGCAGGCGGGTTCGGCCCGGTGTCGATCAAAGGACGCCAAAGGATCCGCTGGTGGGCATTCTTCGCTGCCAAGTCAGCTGCACTTACGGCAGCAACGTACCTGCTGGTATGGCTGGCAGTTCACGGTCTCCTGGGATGGGTAGGCGGCACGGTCTATCCCATGGCGGACGAGGCAGCCTTCTGGACATTCCTTCCTTTGGCGATTGCGGTGCTGACTTGGTCAATTGCCGATCAGCAAAAGCGCTGCCGCGTGTGCCTGCGCAGACTCACCATGCCGGTTGACGTAGGCAGGCCCGGAAGCGTGCTGTTGAACTTCGCCGGCACAGAGATGGTTTGTGAAGTTGGCCACGGCACGCTGTACGTTCCCGAATCGGAGGCGAACTCGCTGGAACGCGACCGCTGGCGGACCCTGGATGCAAGTTGGGCGGAACTCTTTCGCGCCGGCTGAGGCCACTATGCGGGCGTGAAATGTTCGCTATCGTGCATCGCTTGTCGCGCAAAGGCGCGCTGCAGCGCATCGGAAAGATCCGCTACGCTGAACGGCTTGGTAAGAAACGCGCTCTGCTGGCCGAGTATCGCTCGCCGCAGCGCGTTGTCTTCGGTGTAGCCCGACATGAAAAGGAAGCTGAGCCGGGAATCCAGGCGCGTGAGCTTCGTCCACAACTCATGCCCGCCCATACGCGGCATGACCAGATCGCTCAGCACCAGATCTATTTTGCCCGGCTGCTGCCGGAAGAGTGAGAGAGCTTCGAAACCGTCAGCTGCCGCCAGAACCTGGTGTCCCAGTTGCTGTAAGCACTCGCAAAGGTTTTGACGAATCTCGGCTTCGTCTTCCACAACCAGGATTCGCTTCTCGCCTGGAACTGGATAAGACTCGGACCGTTCGGCCGGAACCTCGGTCGGCGCATCCGTGATGGGAAAGTACAGCTTGAATGTCGTGCCGTGTCCCGGCTCGCTATAAGCCCACACGTAGCCGCCGCTTTGTTTCACGATGCCGTACACGATCGACAGTCCCAGGCCAGTTCCCTTGCCGACGTCTTTGGTAGTAAAGAAGGGATCGAAAATGCGTGGAAGAATTGCACTGTCGATGCCCGAGCCGCTGTCGGTCACGGCCAGCATCACATATTTGCCGGGTTGCACAGGTCCGTGGTTTCTGGCATAGCTCGCGTCGAGCTCCGCATTTCGAGTTTCGATCTCCAGGGTGCCTCCGCGGGGCATAGCATCGCGCGAGTTGATGGCGAGGTTCATGATGACCTGCGCCAACTGGTCGGGATCAAGCCGCGTGTTTTGCAACTGCTCATCGAAGTGCGTGACCAGCTCAATGTCTTCGCCGATGGTGCGGCGCAGGAGCTGGAGGGTGTCCGTCACGACGCTGTTGAGGTTGACGGTGCGGGTCTGCATCACCTGCTGCCTGCCAAAGGCCAGCAGTTGGCGGGTCAGCGCAGCGGCACGATCAGCAGCCTTCAGAACTTGCAATAGCGGCTTGCTCAAGGGACAGTCAACAGCGACCCGACCGAGCATTAGTTCGGTTGACAATCGAATAACTACTAAAATGTTGTTAAAGTCGTGGGCAATGCCGCCAGCCAGGCGGCCGACGGCTTCCAGCTTCTGCACCTGGCGGACCTGCTGCTCCAGCGTGCTGTGCTCAGTAACGTCCTCGATGTAAGCATCGAGTAGGTCGGGCTCGTCCTCCGGTTTCCCCTTAAGAACACCCCATGCGCGAATGCGAACCGGCTTGCCATCTTTGCGGAGGAAGGTCGCTTCAAAGGCGTTCAATCGCCTGGTTCTCCGCAGCAGCTCCAGCATGCGCTCACCGTCCCTCGGTTCGTCATATAGTTGGGTCGATAACTTCAGAGCCAGCATCTCTTCCCGGGTGTAGCCACCGAGCATCTCGGCCAGCGCGGGATTGAAGTCTTCGAAGCAGTCCCGTTGCAGCGACGTGCTGCAAATGCCAAAGGGGGCATTGTCGACCATGGATTCCAGCGCCATTTGCGAGCGAAGCAGCGCTTCCTCGGCCTCGATTTTGGCGGTAACGTCCTGAGCTAGCACCAGCTCTCGTATGTTTCCGTTGTGCACAAAGCGGAACGCGCGAATCTCAACCTGCAGCCGGCTGCCGTCTTTCCGGCGGTGGATCCAAAGCCCCCGAAAGCCGTAACCCTGGTCGAATTCCTGCAGCCGGGCCTGGAATCGCTCGTATTCCTGCGGGGGGCGAAGGTCGAGCGCCGTTAGTTCGAGAAACTCCTGCCGCGTGTAACCGTATTGCCGCAGCGCCGCGTCATTAACATCGCTGATGGCCAGAGTAGAACAATCGAAGATCCACATCGGGCAAGGATTGGAGGAGAACAGCAGGCAGAAGCGCTGCTCGGAATGGAGCGCATTGCTTGCCTCCTGGTTCAGTTGCTCATTCATCTGCTCCAGTGCGCGATTCGCCGCTTCCAGCTCCCGACCCCGGCGCCGGCTCTTTTGCAGGAGCCATACCGCCGTCCCTGCCGCCAGACCAGCCACAATCGGCACCAGCAGGGAAACGAGTTGCAGAATGGCGCTTCCCCACCCTGCCGTTTCCTGATGCCCAAGCCTTATGCCTTTGTACATCGCGCCGGCGCCAACGGCGGAGATTGTGAGGGCGGTCAAGGCGGGAAGAGATCGCTGGAAAAAAGTCTTGAATGCTGGACGTTCCCGACGTTCTCGCCATGGGTTCATAAGCCAGTTCCTATTGGCGCCGACAAATGCGCCACGGCAGCGCGGCGCACCTGTGAGGGCGGCGGGCCGAGTGAGGGCCTATTTATAGAGAGGGTCTAATTACTTGGTAACACTGTCTCAAGCGAAGTGCTGTGACGCGTCGCACAAGAGCGGATGAAGTTGGTCACACAATTGCGCGAGTTTTATCAGGACCAAGAGCGCCATCGAACGCTCATGCTCCCTTAAGCACTAGCTGCTCGGCCAGCGAAAACGCATGCGAACGGATCATCAACGTGCTCAACAGCGAAGTAAGTCCGGACGATGCCAAGATCATGGCGATCACCACGAATTGGTAGATCGCGGCGTACAGGGGGTCGGAGCCGGACAGCAACATGCCGGTCATCAGTCCGGGTATCCAGACAATTCCCAGCGAACGCATGTTGTCGATGGCGGGAATTAGAGACGCATGGATGCTGGACTCGGCGTACCCGTTGACTGTGTCCTGCGGCGCCGCCCCTAGCGCGAGCGCAGTTTCTATTTCTCCAGCATGAGCCAGCACCTCAGAGCGGAAGCGGTTCAACGCCAGTCCATTGGTGTTCATAGCATTGGCAATGATCATGCTACCCACAGGTATCAGAGAAGTGATGGCGGTATCGATCACACCCGCCCAGGTCATAATGGCGGTGACGGAACCTGCTCCAGCGGCGATCGCCAGGGTCGAAACCCTTCGCGCACCGGGAATATTCTTGGCTCGCCTGGCTGAGATCGATCCCGCTGTCATCAGCATTCCGGCTAGCAGAAAGAGGCTTGACCAGCGCGGCGCTTTGAGCAGAAGCGTGAGAACCGAGCCGACGATTACGATCTGCACAATGCCACGAACTAAGGCGACGGCAGCATCGCTCTCCAGATGGATGTTGCGCCTACGGGCGAGCAAAACGACTGCAATAGCCAATGCCGAGGCGATCGCAGCCTGCGCCAGGCCGAGCGAAATCTGGGTATGAAAGATAGCCTTAAGCATGCAACACCTCCTCGGGTGTACCCATGTGCGTTAGCCGTCCCCGCTCCATAGCGCCCACCCGGTCGCAAATACGTCGCGCCTGCTCCCGGTCATGCGTTACCAGGATGAAGGTGGCTGAGGTAGCGGTGGCGAGATCGCGAATCAACTGCTCGACGCCGAGCTTGGCGTCCTCGTCCAAAGCGGAGGTTGGCTCATCGAGCAGCAGCATCTCAGGTTGATTCGCCAGCGCACGCGCCAGTGACACCCGCTGCTGCTCGCCGCCGGAGAGATTGGCTACGTCCCGGTCGGCGAACCCCTCGAGTCCGACTTGCTTCAATAACTCGCCAATAGTCTCGTCCGAAAGTACTTCGCCTCGTTGCCGCGGGCCAAACCGCAGGTTGGAAGCCACATTCCCTGGAAACAGAAACGGGCGTTGTGTCACCATCCCGAGCCTTCTGCGGAGCTCGCGCGGCGGAAAGGTCTTGTAATCGACGCCCTCCAGGTACACCGTGCCGCTGGTCGGTTCGTCGAGCCGGTTGAGCAGTCGAAGTAAAGAACTCTTGCCGGAACCGCTGGCCCCGACAATCCCCAGCAGCTCGCCCCGAAACACCTCGAAAGAAACATCGTTCACGATTGCGATGCCGTCTGCGACGCGACTGAGATGCTCAGTTCGCAAGATCACAGCGGAGGGCGCAGCCTGCTCGTTGGCTGTCACGCGCTGAGATGTCCGTAGTAAATCTTCGTTTCGTATTGCAGAATCACGTACCCGTCCTGTTGGTAGGACGAAAATAATTCGGGAAGCTCGCTCAGCATCGCTTCGGCTCTCGGTCCTTCGCGCGGAATGTAGGACGATGAGACCAAGCGGCCGCGAAGCCCTTCGAGGTCAAAGCGCTGCTCTGCCGGGAGACTGATAAGTCGAACGTCCTGCGGCGCGAAGAACCTTCCGAGGACTTCCGGGTTGGCAATTCGCCGATGCGCCACTTCTTTGTAATCGACGGCGTGGCGGTGAAGGAAAGCTTCGTAGGCCCGCAGGAATGGTGTGGCGTCGGTGCTACGGTCCTGCCAGATCAGCACAACCCAGCCATTGGGTTTCAGGATGCGAACGAACTCCTCTCGCGTTTGCGGCAGCGAAAACCAATGGAAGGCCTGACCAGCCACGACGAAATCGGCACTCTGAGCAGGAAGCCCAGTATGCTCCGCTGAGCCTTCCTGCATTTCGAAGTTGGGATAGCTCGCCAGGAATTGCGCTCCCACGTGCCGCATCTCCCGATTGGGCTCGATTCCGATAACCGGATTCCCGTTCCGTAGAAATGGCTCTGCCGCGAAGCCGGTACCACAGCCCACGTCGGCGATCACGTGGGAAGGGTTCAATCCGCACGCGGCCCGTAGGCTCTCGACCACCTCGCGCTGATAACGAGGCCGATACTTGAGGTAATCGTCCGCCCGGTCAGAGAAGCGCGACTGGGGATCGCGAAGCGGTTCCGGCATCAGTGTTATCTTACCGTGGTCGATGAAAACTTCAGCGCCCGGAAAGTCTGGATCCGCCTCTTCAAAGTCTGGATCCACCTCTTCTCAGATGGCCAGCGCCATTGCTGCGGTCATTCGCCAAATCCCGCGCGGACGAGTTAGCACCTATGGAGACGTGGCCAAAGCCGCCGGATATCCGCGCTGCGCCCGCCACGTCGCCAAGGTCCTGAACCAAGTCAAGGGGCTTCCCTGGCAGCGAGTGCTAGGGTCAGACGGGAGGATTTCCCTCCCCGGAGAACTGGGACTGGAGCAGCGCTTTCTGCTCGATTCCGAGGGCGTCAGATTTCGTGGCCGGAAAGTTGATTTCGAAGCGCACGCCCACAAGTTTTCGGTGCTGCGGAAATCCCCTCGAAAAAGTCCTGAGTAACCAGAAAGTAGCATGCGGCGATCCGAAGTTTTCATTTAAGCGCGCTCTTCTCTGTCTTACAATCAATGATGGAACTTGATCATGATTCACTCAGGCCCACCGCGGTTGGTTCTACTGTTCTTGGTCGCGGCTTCATCGACGGTGGCATTGGCGCAGCGCACAGCCCTGCACGAGCATCACCTGTTTCATCGCATTCCGTCCCCCTCGCAGAGCGCTAGGTCGATTTCGCCGGCCAACGGCACGAATGCGCATGCCAACCCGAAGCCAGCCAAGGCCAAGCTCAAACCGTCCACTTGATCGAGAGACGGATTCGTTGCGGTTTTTTGTCAGTTATGAATTATGGTCATACTACGTCGGCGGTTGACGTTTGGCTACCTAAACGTCTGATTTATTGAGAGATATCTCACGTGTAACCAGAGTGTTACAGTCTTAACGGTTGAGTATCCTCGTTTTTTCGTTGAATTAGGAGTTAACATAGGGCTAATATTGTGGGTCTTGAAAAGGGCTCCGGGGCCCTCCAAACACCCCCGGAATGTGCGCCCTGATCCGGACTAGAGTCGTTACGCTGTGCTCGGAATCAAATCTAGGGTAGGGTTCAACCGAACCGGAAGTTCGTCCTGGTAATTTGGGTCATCGCTAAATTAATTCGCAAGGCAGGTAAACAACTAACCAAATGGCAAAGCGACGCGGCAATCCTAATTGGGGCAAGCCTGAGCCGATCGGGCCGGTTGTCCCAACCATCACTGAGTTTGAGCAGGTGGTGAAGGAGTTCAAACTTCAGCCCGATCAGTACATCCGTTCGACTCGCCTGCGCGAGTGGGCGCGCAAGAACAAGAACTCCAAGTACATTCCTGAACCTCTTCTGGAAGCTTGGGGATTCGAAATCGAGTCGACGCTCTAAGTAATTCATTCTCTCCTCCGAGGGCTGCTTGCGAGCAGCCCTTTGTCCATGATCGGGAATTGCTTGGGCTTGTCAGATTCGTTTCCCCGTGCCAAGTTCATCAACAATTGACCTTGACTGTATTCGAGGCTGCTCTATGATGTCTGAAACATTTCCCGTCAAGCTTGTTTTGCGGAGCAGCGTTGCAAGGATCGTTCACGTCATTCGAAGTCGCGCAACTGACCGGCATTACGCTGCGGCAGTTGCAATGGTGGGACGAGCAGAGCATCGTGGTTGCTTCCCGCCTGGGACACCGCCGTATTTACTCTCTCGATGATCTGGCAGAAATCGCCATTATTTGCGATCTGCGCCGCCGCGGATTCTCGCTCCAGAAGATCCGACACGTGGTGCGCTTTCTTCGCAAAGAGTTGGGCCGGCGGCTGGTGCAGACCGTGTGCGCCGCCGATGAATACCATCTGCTGACGGACGGCCGCAACATTTACCTGGAAGATTCCGCCCGTGGCGTGGTTGACCTGCTGAAAAATTCGCGGCAGCCGATGTTATGCGTGTGCCTGAGCGACGCCATCGAGCGGGTGTGCGGAGAACTCGGTTATGCCAAAAAGCGTAGCGCCGGGGTACGTCATCTTTTGGCTACAAGCAAGGCGTCTTGAAAGTAAGTCTGGGTTCAACCCGTCCAAGGAGGGCACATGATCGGAGAGCTGAGCGTCCTGAATGAGTGGATCCCCGAACAAATGGAACCTGGAACGATCTTCGTGCTGGAAAATGCCGGCGAAATGGGCGAAAAGGAAGATCCCTATTGGGCCGTTTTGGCCTGTCCTAACTGCGGACAGCTCGGGCTGGTCACGCGTAAGCAGATTGCCGGGTTGCTAACCGTAATCTGCGGCTCGGAAAAGTGCTCGGCTCAGTTCTTCATTCGCGACGAGGAGATCGTGGCGCGCAAGCCCAGCTAGTTCAGGCTTCTGGTCTTAGCCCGCTTCCATCGGCCTTTCAGCGCGCGTGCAGCCTGCCCTGCGCAGTGACGGGAACTTGCTCCACGATCTCGATGCCGAAGCCTTCTAACCCTGCTACTTTGCGCGGGTGATTCGTCAGTATGCGAATGCGGCGTAAATTCAAATCAGAAAGAATCTGCGCTCCAATTCCTATTTCTCTTTGCGTGCGGCGCTGATTTTCCGGCAGCGTCGGCAGGCGCTGCTCGTGATGAAACTGGATGGTGTACTTGTCGAGTAGCTTCTCAACAGAATAACCCTTCGAGGTCTGGTGCAGGTAGACCAGCGCGCCTTCACCCTCTTCGGCGATGCGCCGCATGGCGGCGTCAATGGTGTTGCGACACTCGCACCAGACGGCGCCGAAGACGTCTCCCACCAGGCAGTGGGTGTGCATGCGAACCAGCACGGGCCTGTCGCCCGCGCGCTCCACGTTACCCAGCACCAACGCAATGTGCGAGTCGCCGTTAATCTCCGATTCATAGGCGATCATGCGAAATTCGCCGTAAGCGGTCGGCACCAGCGCCTCTGCCAGGCGGCGAACATAGCGTTCGTGCGCCATGCGATAGCGGATGAGCTCGGCGACGGTCAGCATCTTGAGATCATGCTGCCGGCAGAATTCGGTCAACTGCGGCACCCGCGCCATGGTGCCATCGTCGTTCATGATTTCGCAGATCACGCCCGCAGGAACCAGTCCCGCCAAACGTGCGAGATCGACCGAAGCCTCGGTCTGGCCGGCGCGCACCAGCACGCCGCCTTTGCGCGCCCGCAGCGGAAACACATGTCCGGGCCGCGCGAGGTCGTTGGGCCGGGTGCCGGGGTCGATCGCCACTCTGATCGTCTGCGCACGGTCGTAGGCTGAGATGCCAGTGGTAACGCCCTCCTTGGCATCGATCGACTCCGTAAACGCGGTGCCAAAGTTCGAGGTATTCTCGGCGGACATAGGACCAAGCCGCAGATAGTCCAGCCGTTCCTCGGTCATGGCCAGGCACACCAATCCGCGGCCATACTTGGCCATGAAGTTGATGGCCTCCGGCGTGACTCGTTCGGCTGCCATGGTGAGATCGCCTTCGTTCTCCCGGTCTTCGTCGTCGATGACAACGATCATGCGCCCCTCGCGGATCTCACTCAGCGCGGTCTCGACGTCACAGAATTGGGGCAACGTTGCCATAAGTCAGCTACCAAGATTGTAGCAATGTGAGTGGCTCGGGATGATCAGGCGCCGGCAATCGCGGTCGCCGCTCTGCGGTACAAACTTCGCAGAGCCTGAATCACCCACCTCACAGAAATGATGACAATCACTAGCAGCACCGCTACCACGGCTGCTGCAATGTAAGGGTGCTGGGTTGCAATCCACGTCAGCGAGATAGCTCCCACGTCTTCGCCAAAGCTTAGAGCCATATTGGAGATCGGTTCCGGCGAGGGCGTGACGGCTGCGCGTACTGCCGTCTTTCCGCCATGAGCAGCGAAGGCGATGGTCGCACCCATCAGCGTACAAGCCAATTGCATCTCCGGCGAAAGGTGAGACGTAGCGGCGTAGGCGATGTAGGCTGCAACTGGAATGCGGACAAAAGTATGCAGCGCATTCCATATCAGGTCGAACACCGGAATCTTGTCGGCGAAGAACTCCAGCGCAAACATCACCACACAAACGCCGATGACCCACCACGATTCAAGAAGATGAAGGCCCGAAGGAAGCTGAACCATCCCGGTTCGCGAAAGCAACCCCAATGCCCCCACCGTCGCATACACGTTCAGCCCCGCGGCAAAGCTTGTGCCTGCGATCATGGCTACGGTCTGGTCGGAGTTCAAATGGAGCATGGGGATTCAATCACGATGCGCAGCGGCAGGATCGCCAACCAACATCACTTACCGCTGTGAGCTTCTTCCTTTTCGGCATTAGCCCGGCATCTCAATATAGGGTATACCGCCTTTCGGAGGTCGATCTTGAATCCCTTTCCTTACCACATCGTCGTATGCACTCAACAAAAAGCGGAAAACGTTACCTGTTGCGCTTCTGCCGGCTCTCCTTTGGTCCTGGACGCTCTCTACCGTGAACTCGGCGCCGCCGGATTGTCAGATGACGTCATCGTCTCGACGTGTGGCTGCCTCGGCCTGTGCGACAGCGGACCGGTCATGATCGTTTACCCTGAGGGAACCTGGTACGTGAAGGTCACGCCGGCAGATGTGAAAGAAATCGTGTCGTCGCATATCGCACAAGGACGGCCAGTCACACGCCTGGAGCGCAACGATTTCGCGACCATGCGCGAGGAGATACTCGACCATCGCCAAAAGTACTTTGCCATGGTCAAAGGAAAGGATGCGGCGGGAGTCCTGCCCGACGACCTCTATGAGACAATCCGCGCCTTCATGCCCAGCCGCGTGATCCTAAGCGCGCTGGAGCTTGATGTGTTCACCGCTCTGCGCGACGGCTGCAATGCCGCCGAGTTGGCGAGACGGATCGACGCCAATCCGCGTGGTACGGAGATGTTGCTCAACGCGCTGGTCAGTCTAGGACTGCTTAAGAAAGAAAATGGCGCCTTCCGCAACTCCGAGACTTCAGCTCGCTTCCTCGCCGATGGCTCTCCCGACAGCGCCCGCCAGGCACAACTCCACACAGCCAATATGTGGCGCCGCTGGTCGCACCTGACCGAGTCGGTAAAGACCGGCTTCCCTGCCCCGTCCGTCCGCGATGATGAGTATGTGGGGACCTTCATCGCTGCCATGGACCACAGCGCTCGCGCCCGAGTTCGCGCCATAGTGCAAGCGCTGGGTGTAAATGGCACGCGGCACATGCTCGACCTCGGCGGAGGCTCCGGGGCGTACTCCATCGCATTCGCCAAGGCCGCACCGGAGTTGCACTCCGAGATCGTAGACTTGCCCGAGGTTGTCCACATTGCGCAGGAGCACATAGCGAACGCGGGCCTTTCCAATCGCATCACGGCTCGCCCCGGCGACATGCTCACCGTGGAGTTGCCCGCGCAGGGCTACGACTTAGTACTGCTGTCGTCGATTTGCCACATGTTCTCCCCCGACGAAAACCGGGCACTGTTTGCGCGTGCGCGCGCTGCGCTGGCGCCGAAGGGACGAATCGCCATCGCCGATTTCATCGTCGATCCCGACAAGGCGTCGCCTCGCAGCGCCACTTTGTTCGCGCTGAATATGCTCGTCGCCACCCATGGCGGCGCCACCTACAGCGAGCCTGAATACGATGCATGGCTGAAGGCCGCGGGCTTCGGTGAGATCAAGCGGATACGCATGCCGGGGCCGATCAACCTCATCGTAGCGCAGGCCGGTTAAGCTTCGCCCTGGCGGCTTACATTTTCGTGCTTAGCAAGATTCAGGCAACCTGTCCCGCCGTGCGGGCATAGTATCGTCACGGAGGTGAATCATGCTGCACGGCCCCGAATCCATCACTCGCCGGAAAGTCATGACTGCAGCTTTGGCGGTGGGAGGCGCGACGATAGTTGCGCCCGCGTCTCTCATCGCGATGCCGGAAGAGAAGGAACCGGAAGTAACCGCCACTGAAGACCTGATGCGCGAACATGGTGTACTTCGCCGCGCACTGCTGGTCTATTACGAGACTGCTCCGCGTATTCGAAGCAACCCCGCGTCCCTCGATGCCTCGCAGTTGTACAAGACCGCGCAACTGTTTCGCGATTTCGGAGAGAACTACCATGAGCGCCTGCTGGAAGAGAAACATATCTTCCCTATCGTGAAGAAGGGACCGGCGGCGGCGGCTCAGTATGTGCCCATCCTCATTGAGCAGCATGATCGCGGCCGCGAAATCACCGAATACATCCTGGCGGTCACGAAGTCAGGCAAGATCGCCACAGCGAATGCCGAGCCTATGGCGCGCGCACTCGACAGCTTCGTCCTCATGTACCAGAACCACGCCGCTCGGGAAGATACGATCGTATTTCCGGCGTGGAAGACGCATTTCACCAACAAGCAGCTCGACGAGTTGTCCGACCAGTTTGAAGACATCGAGCACAAGATGTTCGGCAAAGACGGCTTCGACGACGCGGTCAGCAAGATCGCGGCTGTCGAGACCGCGCTCGGCTATGCGGACATCAGCCAGTTCACGCCACCGCCGCCGCCGAAGGTGTTGTCGTGAGGGGCGGTGGCGCCGGCTCGGGCTCGCGAATTGCGAATGCCGTAATCCTGATACGCATCCTCGTCGGCTGGGTGTTTGTCTCCGAAGGCGTCCAGAAGTTCCTCTTCCCTGCGCAACTGGGTGCGGGGCGCTTCGAGAAAATCGGCATCCCTCTGCCCCATGTGATGGCGCCTTTTGTCGGCGCGGTCGAGGTCCTTTTCGGCGCCCTGGTAATTCTCGGTCTCCTCACCCGACTGGCAACAATCCCTCTGCTCTGTGTGATCGTGACGGCGATCGTGACCACCAAATTGCCAATGTTGCACACCAGCGGCATCTGGAGCATGCTGCACGAAGCGCGAACCGACTTCAGCATGTTGCTGGGGCTTTTGTTTCTGCTGATTGTGGGCGGCGGCGGCTTTGCGCTCGACCGTTTGCGAGGAGACGCCTCCTAGGGCGTTCGGCCCGGGGCCCCGGCAGAATTTGTTATACTCGTGTCGCCGCACTGTAATGCGCGCCCTTAGCTCAGCTGGATAGAGCGACTGACTACGAATCAGTAGGTCGGGAGTTCGAATCTCTCAGGGCGCGCCATTTAATCTCCTGTAATCACGCGGACAAGTGGCACATTTCCCATCCATTGGCCAATCATCGAATCGATGACGGCCATGTCTGCGCCAAAACGGAGTCCGATCCGATCCCCCGCCTCTATCACTGATCTCCCGCCGACTAAACTAATGGCTGAATGTAGGGTTGGGAATGGCGCGTTGCATTTATCTTTCTCCGATGTGGCTCCGCAGCCTGCCGATTTCGGCGTCCCGTTCAGCAGGCGATTGGGACGGCTGCCACGGAATTTGACGGGCGCTTGCGATCAGGTATGCCGCCAAATCCGAGACGCGGAAATTGGCCTGGGAATTCAGGGTGGCGGCCTCGCTTCCAACAATGCGGAGGGGGCGCACATCGCTGAGTAGTGGCACCAGGGCGGCCTCGGCTTCAGCCCCCAGCGACAAGAGCCGCTTACCGAATGGGCCGACAAACGAGCCCGGCAGTCCCCAGCGGTTATGGATCCGGTCGTGCGCCATAGCATTGGCCAGCACATCGGCCAGCGCACGACGACTCGCGGCATCATCTCTCCAAGCCGTCCAGTTGCCTTCAACCAGCGCTTCCGCAGCGACAAAGCGAATGCCCGGATCAGAGTTGGGGTCGCCAACAACTTGCAGAAGCTGTTTCTCGGATGATGGAAGCGCTGCCAGCTTCGACAGGTCGTCTCCGGAAAACAATGGAGCGTCCGGTCCATGCCCGGCCGGATCGATGTGACGCAGAATGGAAACTACTTCTGGCTCACTCACATGTGCCTCAAGGTTCCGCGACTTTCTCTTGATCCGGAGCGTTCTTCTTCGAGGCGTCAGCGCCAGAAAGATCCGCCTGCTCATTCCACTTGGCCAGCGCCTTCGCCTGATCGCCGGTAGGGTTGCCCATGGAAAATACGGCCGCGGTCTTTTTCGTAACCTTGCCGGAGGTATCTGTGTCAAAACCCCAGGTAATACCGCCGAGGTACTTGCCATTGGTGACGTTCAACGCGAAAGTCTTGGCGTCGCTGGAAAACGTCTTCCCCTTGGAGCGCGGCAGGTTGATGCCATCGTGCATCCATGCCGCCACAAAGTCAGTTTTGCTGGTGCGCTTGCCGAAAATCGTATTCCCGCCGGCACTGCCGGTGTTTTCCTCCTGGTAGTTAGGCGACTTCATGCCCGCGAGCCGGTCGAGGGCCCAGCCCTCGGTCGTGGCTCGCGCCTTTTCATTTTCAAACAGGTACGGCTTGCCGTCGTCCAGCGTTTTCATTATCTGGATGAAACTGATCTTTTCTGACCTTATGTCCTCTGCCGGGGTGAAGGTGATATCAATCGACGCGCCAACATCCTTGTCCGTGTCGTTATCTTTATCGGCATCGCTTTCGTTGTAATTCTTCACTTCAAACTTACCGCCGTTGGTGGGCAAGGGAGCACGCGAAATCGTCTTGCGCGCCGCCAGGATGGGCATCGGTGAGACGGCGCTAGCCGAAGCTCTGCCTGACAAGCGATCTGCCATGCGGTCAGCCTCGATCTCCGCCGGATCGCCCGGCTGGCTCACATCGAGCTTGGTCAATGGTGCGGCCTTCGACCCCGGAGCCTGTTGAACGGTGTGCACCAGCTCGTGCATGAGCAGGCGATTTCCGTCGGCCGTGCCAGGGCTGAAGGCGTTGGCGCCGAAGTAGATGTCCTTTGCGACAGTAAATGCCCGTGCATTGAGTGCCTTCGCAGCCGAGGCGGCTTCGACGCCCGTGTGCAGGCGCACGCCGCTGAGATCGTGTCCGAGTTGCGATTCCACGGAGGCACGCGTGGCAGCGTCCAGCGACTGTCCGGCGGAGCGAGCAGCGCGATCGATCGCGTGCGCGTTGCCGGCTTCCTCGTGCGATGCGGAATTCCGCCCCGCAGTGGACTTGCGAAAAGCTACCGCCTCTCGCGAGGCACCAGTAGAGCTTCGGGAATGAGCTTCCGCGCTCGACGAGCTTTGCCTTGCGCTTTTCTGCCGGTTGGCGAGCATTGAGGGATTATGCCACGGTTAAGAATTCTCGGGTGTAACTATTTCAAGCGGCGGAGATCTAAGAAGGTTGAACGTTCCTCAACCTTAGCGGAATCTAGTCCTCCCAATTCGCGAGCTGTAGCTTCATAATGCGGCGTCATGGCTTGCGATGAGCAATGACGCGCGCGACTGCGGCAATCATACTGCGGAGCGTGGTGATCAAACGATCTCTCAGTTCTTTGGCGCGGGCCATGACATCTTTACCCGTCGCTGACTTAGGGTCCTCCGGCAACAGCTCGCGCGTGCCCGGAACATGGGTGTGGAAAGACACTGGGTTGCGCGGGCTCTTGCTTTCCAGCAGTAATCTTTGGGCACGATAAGAAACTTCATTGGACAGAAAATCTCCGCCCGGTCCACGGAGGAGATCAGCTTCGTGCATCGCACCCTTGGGAACAACCTGGAAATGGATAGCCGGTCCTAGTGCGATTTGCGCAGTGCTGATGATCTGCTGCACGGCTGCCTGATCGTCAATCACCAAGTTGGCCGAATTGGAGGCAGGCATCTTCAACTCGGCGCGAGCTTTGTTAGCCTCAGACGCACTGTGAAACTTCAGCTCAATGTCGTTTCCGAAAGTCGGCTTTTGCACGGATACGCTGCCGCCGGTCTTTTGCTCCGTTTCCGTGGCAATGGCCTCAATCGGCGCAGGAGCTTCGATGATTCGTGGTCCCTCGGTGCCTCCCGGGGCCGCCGGTATCGCCTCCAGCCGACCATCATTTAGCTTGTGTACGCCCACGGCGTAACGTTCCAGCCGAACAGGCCCGGAGGGCTCGATATTCTCGTCGAGGCTGACGGTCAGCACCGCATCCACGGTGCTCATCTGCGGTGTGAGTATGTGCTCCACCAGGCCAGTGCGAAACTCATCGAAGCTCACGGGTAGGACTATGCCTTCCACCGCGGCGACCACACCCGCCTCCGCAGTTACGGTTTGTCCATCGAGGGCCAGGACGGCGGCGCCGGAAGGATTCCATTCACCCCGCGCAGGTTTCTGCTCGCGTCCGGTGAAAGGGTCGAAGCCAGTGAGCAGAGTGTTAACTATTTTCGTGTCCTTCTTCACTTTCCTGGTGAAATCGATGGAGCTTCCCCCGCGCGCAGCATCGACAAAGGAGTGCTCCAGGATGCGGAAAACACGGCGAACTTCATCTGCGTGGGGATTCTCTATTCCTCGAAGTGCTCGTAGCCGGTCGAAAAAACCGCTGGGAAAATCGAGGTTGCCAAAACCCCGCACGGTGTCCTGGAGTCTCTGCAGCACGTCAAAATGGGATTCGTTGCCGAAGTCCGGCTTGGCCTTCGCCCAGTCCCAGACTTTCTGACCGACGATGCGCCCAATCTCCGCGACATCGGCATCTGCTACGGCCCGACCGCCTTCGATTGTGGACCGAATCTCGGCAAGCGCGGCTTCCCAAATGCCCTGCAGGCGGTCCTGAGTGGCGGTTCGAAGGGCTCCGAACCAGTCCGAGATGCGGCGGATGGTCACGCCATCCTTCTTGGTCATCGCCGGGCGCGCGGCGGACCGGGGCGGCCCTGCCGCCACCAGGGTTGTGCTTCCGTCCAACCACGTCCACGCTGCTTCCGGCTTGGGGTTGCTCTTGGTAGCGGGTGGGGTTCGGTCTTGTAGGCCGAAGTGCGCCAGGAGAGAAACCTCCACGCGCCGACCCGGCGCTTTGCGCATCACGGCTTCGCTCGGAATCGCCGTTTTCTTCTTGCTTGTCTTATTTTCGTCTTTGAGGAACTTGCTGATCTCCCCAGCCTGATCTTCGTCTATCGGCTGGTTCCCCTGGAGAAACGTCATGTCCTGAATTTTGCCGCCCACCCGATCGATCTCCGCGATGGTAAGGGTGTGGCCGCCGGTGCGCGCCGTTCCCAGACCGCCTTCGTGGTGTTCCCATACCAGAATGTCGCCGGGATGCAACAGAGGCTCGAGCGCAGCGATACTCCGCAAGGGACGACCATGCTCGTCTGCATAGGGATTGACCATCTGGCTTACGTTGCCGCTGTAAACCTCATCAATAACCTTACCGACGGCTCTCTGGGCTGCGCCCCCGGCCTGATCCCCGATGACCCAATCGGGGTTAGGAGGATTGGGAATTGCCTCGGTGCGATGGTGGGCGGAAAGCCAGACGTGCCGCAGAATCACTGCAATATCAGCGCAGTCGGACGGTAGCTGATAAGCCGTGGCGCGCAGATTGTCCGGAAGGCAGGTCTGCACCCAGTTATCAGTCGCGTGGTCAATAAATCTGTCTTCGACCCGCGGCGACACAGGAGCGGGCGCCTGCTCAGATGTTGCCGCCTTGGTATCATGCGACGCCGGCTTATCGCCTAGAGTCAGGTGGCCGGTGGGGTCCGTGCCGCCGGGGGCAGTGTCGGAAGCAGCAAATCTTTTGAGCCGCGCAAAATTTGAAACCCACTCGCCATAGAGTGCGCAGTTCTCCGGCTCTTTATACGTACACGCGCCCGGCTCGGTGTGAACCGCCTTTGTCGGATCCTCACAGAATTGCTCGCGGAGTGTTCGCTGGTCCGGTTGGCGCTGCACGACTGCTCCATGCGTCTGGCCGCTCGGATGCGATTGTTCCCCGAACCGCTCGTGTGCCGACGCCTCCGCTTCGAACGAATCGCGCTCCGGACCGATGCGCAGTTGTCGCCAGTCGACCGGGCCGGTGTTCCTTTGCTGCAAGGTATGCGTCAACTCATGGGCCAGCAGCCTGCGGCCCGAGGGCGTGTCAGGAGCGAACTGGTCCGCCCCGAACACAATGTGGCTTCCAACAGTGAACGCGAGGGCATCGACTGAACCGGCCGCACGCGCCGCAGTGGAATCATGATGCAAACGAACGCCGCTGAAGTCATCCCCAAAGGAGGATTCCATCTCAAGACGAGTGGCACTGGGAAGCGGCTGACCAGAAGACCGCAGTGCATCCCCTACGGACGGCGTCGCCATCCCGGGCCGCGCTTCTGAAGCCGGGTCGCGAGAGGGCTGGACTGTGCCTGTGGATCCCGTCTTTGGACTGGATGGGATCGGCGGCGCAGCAGGCATATCGGTGATAGCCGATTGCAGGTGACTTCCAAGGGAGACCGCCTGGTTATGAATGTCCAGGCTTGTCGTTGCGCTTAGGGATTGAATCGAATAGTTCTGGTGAAGCGTGGTTTGTATGTTTGAGGGAAGACTGCCGACTGCGGTGGCGTTGCGGGTGAACCAGTCGTCGATCTTGGTCTGCACCCACGCATAGCGATTGGCGTAGGAAGCGTCTATCTCCTTCGATGCAACTTTCGTCGTGGCGCCAGTATGGAACCCCCGGAACTTTGTGCTAGCGGCCAGGTACTGCGCCTGCGTGCTCGGCGTCATACCAGGTTTCTGCAATTCGGTGAGATCTTGGTCTAACCGGTCTGTGATCCACTGGGCCACGGCCTTACATTCATTGGGACCGTTGATGGCGTCGAAGAGCGCCAGCACCTTGAGGTTGCTGGGCAGGGATGCTCCCGCCTTTCCAGGTATCATCTCCTCGCCGATCGGTCTCACCGCCGCCGCTGTGCGCCGACAACAGCACTTGTCCCCTGGGCGGTTTGGTTTTCCAGACGCCGAGTGCTGTTAGGGCATCGAAGACCGAATCCAGGTATGCATCGCTATCGAGACCTGCGTGCCCTGTGCCTTTGCCAAAGCTCGATTTGCTGGTTCCCTGGGGCAGCACCGCAATCATTTGGCCCCGTGCGCTCCCCGCCAGTTGCTCCTCAATTTTTTCGATGTCACGGTCCCGGAGATTCTCGTACCCCTCGTTGTGACCATGCAAGTGGAAGAGAATATCGACAGGCTTGGCGAGGTCGATCGGTGATGTCAGTAAGACAATGACGCGTCCACTAACCGACGGAGCGGAAAGCCCCTCGATGGGGATGCGTTCAATCGTGCGCGTCGCGGTGGTTACGGAGGTCTTGCCCGCATTGTTCTTGCTGCCCGTCCAACCCAGAGCTGGAGCCCGACGTAAAACCGGAGCCTGACTTGAGTCGGTGGCATCTGCTTTTTTCTTGCCGCAATCGTCACAGGATTCCGTCTGTCCCTGGCAGGCGCACTTACGCTGCAGCTGAACGCCGGCCGTATGCGACTGGAACCAACCCGGAGCGTCGTTCCGTTTCCCCAGCAATCGATCGGTGAGGCGATCGGCCTCCTTACCCAATGGATCATTGGGCGGGCCGATGGGCGGAGAGCCGGAGGCGTTTGCAGGCGGGGCAGAAGCTGCGGCTTGGGGTTGCAGCACATGCGCAGATTGTGCTGAGACAGTAGGGCCGTCCATCAACATCTCGTCGACAAAACCAATGCCGTACGCCGGAGGCGCGGCCGACAAGCTTGGCCCGGCGCCAGCAGGACGCGATCCCGTCTTCGACGATTCCTTGGCTCCGTCTTTTTGCGCCGCGTGGCTCTTCATCTTTTGGGCCGAACTTCCAACCGAAACCGGTGTGCTTCCTGTTTAGGGTCCCGAACCGCCAATGCGGCGCGGTGGCCAAGGCTATGGCTATCCCGCCTTGCCTTCTTTGCCGTACTCCCGCCGGATGCCTTGCAACAGGTCGTCGTAGCCTATGGACTTCTCTCCGTGTTTCAGCGACTGCAGGGACACAAAGCGAATCACGTTCATCACCGACCCGCCCGACAAGACATGATCGCGCGCGACCTGGTTAAGGTCGACTGACTCGTCGAGCCGGGCTTTCTTGGAGAAGCCCTGGCGCCAAATGCGCGCCCGGTCCTCCGGCCGCGGCATAGGAAAGTAAATGATCGACTCGAAGCGCCTCGTAAATGCGGTGTCGAGATTCTCTTTCAGATTGGAGGAAAGAATAGCGATGCCGTCGAAGGTCTCTACGCGCTGCAGCAGGTAGGAAATTTCCTGGTTGGCGTAGCGGTCGTGCGCGTCCTTGGTCTGGGTGCGTTTGCCGAAGAGCGCGTCAGCCTCGTCGAAGAACAAGATCCAGCCCTTGTGCTGCGCCTGGTCGAAGACCCGTGCCAGGTTCTTTTCCGTCTCGCCGATGTACTTCGATACGACCTGAGATAGTTCGATCTTGTAGACGTCGCGTCCCGTGGACTTGCCCAAGAGGCACGCCGTCATCGTCTTGCCGGTTCCCGGAGGGCCGTGGAAGAGGCTGCGAAATCCGGGACGCAGCTTGGCGGCCATGCCCCAGTCGTTCATCAACGTCGGGCCGTGCTGTATCCAGGTCTCGATCTCCTCAATCTGTGTCCGGGTCGCGGGATGCAGTACCAGGTCGTCCCAGGTAAGCTCGGTTTCGATCAACTGGGCCGGGAAGTCGGCTCCGAAAACGGGCCGGCGCGCACGCCCGGTAGTAATGAGGCTTAGAAACTCTTCTCCGAGCCGGAGAGGAGCGCGCAACAGCGGTTCGTCAGAGGACTGCGGCGCGAGCGTGAGGATACTGTGGCGTACGAAGAAGTGATGCGGATCGAACAGCCTCATTACCCCGAAGCGCACCTCGAGGCTGCTGCCGCCCAGCAGAAAAGCCAGGGTCTCGGGAGTAGGAACGAAATCGGAATCCGAACTTTGCCGGAAACCGCCGAACTCAGTGAACTTTCGATCGAAGGTCTTGTTGCGCACAAAAAAAATGTCGAGCAATTGCGGGCGTATGTGCGGCACCAGCGCAAGAACAACAGCCAGCCGTTCCGCGAAGCCCACCTCGTAGTGGCGCAGGAAGCGCGCATAGTCGGAGTTGGCATCCTGTAGCGATGGAGGCTCCAGGTCGAATACGTCTCGATGTTCCGTTGGCTCGTTGAAGTAGAGCTTGAATCGGGTATCGAGCACGCGAGCAAACCAGGCGAGTTCCAGTTCAAGGTCGCGAGCGTTATTGCGAATTTTGTCGTCGTCTACCATTCCACTGCCAGGGGAACTTCCATCCAGGGCAACTTTATCCAACTGAAGCTCCATGGAAAGCGATCGAGCACAATGTCGAAGGTCTCGCGCTCCACTCGTAATAGCCAGCTTCCATCTCCTGCACTGAGCGCTCCCTTTCTCAGCAGAAACGATCCCCGGAATCCCTCGTGCGACATGTTGCGCAGCACCGGCGCATTCTCGATGACAGCGGAAAGCAGGTTTGCGCATTCCTGCGTTTCCGCCTCGGTCACCGCCGGACCAAACTCCAGCAGATCGTCGGGCCCCATGCCACATAGCATCTTGTTCAACAACATCTGGTATTCCGGAGGCGATGGGTCTTCGGTAACCACGTATTGCAGGAGGCCGGCGGCACGATGCCGGGCTTCCGGATCGACGAACTTCCTTTCGTGCAGCAACTGCAAGCGATCGAAGAAGCGCTCCAGAAAAGGCCACAGGATCACCAGTCCCGAGTTCTCGATGTACACCGAGTCGGCATCGGCGAAGCGAAGGTCGAGGGACGCAGCCTTGTCACCTGCTTCCGGTCCAGGAACGCTGGCGGGAGAGCGGGTTCGGCTTGCTTCTGATCCTCTTCTGGCCGGGATTTCCCGGGCGGGATCCGGACGCGTTCGTCATCAAGAGTCTGTCGCCGGGCGGTGTCGTGGCCGCTTGCGGGCTCCGCTGACTGGGTTCCTGCCAACTCGCCCGCCGCATCTCCGCCAACTTCCGCGGAGACGCGACCCTGAGCGGTGTCAGCCGAGGACTCAGCCGCGCGCAACAGGTCCTCCATCCCGGTGAGCATGGCATTCGAAATTCGGCCATGGCTCCTGCCGACTTTCACCAATGCCGCGACGACCGGCAGCATCGCCTGGCTCGCCGTCGAGTCGGCTGATCGCGCAAGCTGCGGTACCGTGGCAAGCAGCGCCTCAAAAGCCTCTGGAGAGCACGTCGTCAGAGAATCGAAAACGCGCAGCCAGAATGGTGAAGGCGTAGTACCTGTCGCCGCTCGCCGAGCGGGCGTGGCAGCCGCGGAGGAGGCGTGGGTAAGGGCGGCGATCCAAAGCGCAGTTCTCGCCTGCGAGAAGTTTGGCGCGGCCCGGAACAATGGCCCGCGCAAAACCACATTCAGTTGCTGCCGGACAGAACCGGATCCCGGCGCCGAGGACGAAAGAACGTCGAAGACCCGGAGCAAGAGGGCGTCGTCGCAGTGGAGCACGATCCGCAACGACGGCTCGGGATACCCGAGAATGTCGCCTAGCAATCTGGCTAGATCGTCAGGCGCGTGGCTAAGAAGAAACTCGATGCTCTCACGCAAATGGCGGGGACGTCCCGAATCTGCCCACCAGGGCAGCACTCCGTTCATAGCAAAGAACGCCACCAGTTCCAGTTGCGAACGAGCAGCGGGGTGGCCATCTCCGCCTCCTGCTTTCCTGTCCAGCACCTGAATTTGTTCTCGCAGTGCCTTTCGCATGGCCTTCTGCAACGACTGCGGGAGCTCAGCCTCCAAGTCCGCCAAGGCAACGCTCCCCAGATCGACCTCCAGCTTCTCAATGCGGTGAAGGCGGTCCGGAGAACTCAACTCCGAGCAGCATTCATCAATAATTCGCTCCAGGTACTGGCGCTGGATTCGGCCCAACTGGCGGTGGATCTCGCCGGCGACATCTTCTCCGGGTGTATGGACTTCCAGCACCTGCCGACGAATGCGATGTTGCTGAGCAGCCATGTCGCTGGACCTCTCCTCGACTCTTGCCGAAATGGGGTCTGTTCTATTCGGACCTTCGCCGTTAAAGAAACGGTTCGCGTAACGGGAATGCCAGACCCGCCTCGCTTGACACGCAGCAGAAACGTCGTGCTTTCGCTGAGGGGTTGCGACGTAAATGAGAGATCAGCTCCCGTACCGTCCTGGGCGTCGGCGACCGGTGTTCCGTCAACCACGAACCGGCCGATAGTTTTCACCCTTCACGCTGGCAGTGACAACTATCTTGGCCGCAGTCCCGGTGGGCACTGTTGGCTGGTCCAACTTGATCACCGGCAGCGCGGGCACCTGCGCCGTCTGTGACAGTGGGACATCAACTCCACTGCGGGCCTTCATGGCCCGTACAAAAAGGGTTATGTCGAGCGCCTGCGGACCCAGATCCAGCAGCGGCGAAAGCGGCGGAGTGTGCGCCGGATCTGCTGGAGGCGTATCGGGATCGCGAGCCAGCGCCAAATCAATTCCAATTCGCAACAGGTTGATGCCCTTGTTCGAGGCTGGATCGGCCGCATCCAGCTTATGGAAGTAAGCCGGAGGAAGAATTTCCTTTCCGCCATCCCCAGCCCGGAAAAAATAGTACACGCCGGGCTGCCCGGAGGCGACGAGCAGCGGGCCCGGAATCGCGTTGTTGTCCACCGTTACTTCGACCGTGAGCGCGGGATTCGGATTCGGTTGCACCAGCACAAGGGCCGGTTGCTGCAACTGAACGCTCGATGGAGTCTTGGAAACGCCGTGCTCCTTGTGGGCCTCTACGATCAGCACGCTGTCTTCGACAAGCCCCGGCACAGCTAAGTGAAGGTCGCCGCCGGTGCCTGCCTGATAGTCGCCCAGCTTGGCGTAGCCGTCGGGCACGGTGAACGGGGCAGCGATCCACCTGGGAGCCGTGACTTGAATATTGGGGTTGACGGGAATGAGGCTTGGGTCCGGTGGCAGTCCGTAGACGAAATCGCCGTCGCCAAGAGTTCGAATGTAAGCGACGTACCGGGCGCTGGTCTGCGTTCCCGCAATTGCAACCGCGGCATCTTTGCCAACCCCCAACGGTGAAGGCTGCGCTGAGACGGCAAGGTCGGTGCGAGCCCGAACCATGAGCGGCATTTTGACGTCGAGCAATGTGGTTTGGTCTTGTCGCCCTTCACTGGGATCGAAACGCTTAGTCGCTCGAACCCGCAGCTCGACATCCTCCTGCACGGGTTTCGTCGTCAGCACGATCGTGTCGAGGTTGCCTCTGACATCCTGCTGCGATACGGCCGCCTCGTTGCCGCCGGTTATAACGGCGAGGTTGTAGTCCACTCCTTCCTGGCTCTGCTCAACTTTTACGCGGACGGCGCTTCCGTAGTCGGCAATGCGCGGATCGCTCGAAGCGGGATGATCGCTGTGCGGATCCAGAAGGGGGGCGTCGATAAAGGCGTTGAGGGTCGCGTCGAGCCCGACTTTGACATCGGCGACTTGCGTCAGAAAGTCCTGACGGTCAATCTTCGAAGCGAAAGTGTCGATCTTGGAAGCAAAGATGCGAAAAGTTTGATCGTCTTTAATGGGTGGGGTGGTCAACACTGTATCGCCACCGGTACCCGGGGCTGGTGCCGTTACAGTTTGGTCCTTAGGGTCGCGGAGCGTGTAGTCCACGTCGGTTTGCCCGGGGAAGATGGTGATCTTCGCTGACGTACCAAAAGCCACCGTGAGACGGTCCGCGCTGACAGCCGTGTCCTGTAGGGGGTAGGTTTCACCCAGGCCGAGCAGATCGATCACTCGGTCGCGACCGGCCCGCAGAAGAATCTGTGTCGTCACGGACATGATCTGTAGACAGCCTCCTAAACCTTAATATCAAACCGTTCGGAACAATGGACACGGCGCGCCTCAACCCATGTCGCGTAGGCCGCCTGGAACTTGGTAAAAGCACCGCCGTCGAGCCATTGAATGTAGGGCGTCAGGTGGGCCGGTGTCTCCTCCCGCACCGTGCGCTCAATCAATCGCCGAAACGGGGTATCGGCCGACTTCATACGATCGCTGACCGCGGGGAAGACAAACGTTAGCTGCAACGAGAACGGGTCCTTGAGTGAGGACGCCGAGAGCAGCGGCTCAACCTGTTGATCGTCGCCCTCCATGGGGCGAAGCAGAATATGTTCGACCAACAGAGGCTGTTCCTCTTGCAAAAGACCCAAACGCAGGCTGATGCGCTGCTCGAGTCCGGAACGGTTGTCCGGGCCTGAGGCGTCCAGGTAATTCATTCCCGAGCCTCGGGCGCCGCTGATACGCGGATAGCTGCGCAGAAAGGCCTGCTTATCGCGGACCAGCTTGGCTGCAGCGGAAGTCTCTTCCGACGGCAGCGCCTGCGGAAGTATCAGCGAGTAGTCCGTCATCTGCTCGGAGAAGCGGGCCAGCAGATGATTCAGGAAGCGGTTCTTGCGGAGCAAGGAAGCCTGCTGGTCTTCGGTGATCGCGTCGACCCTCGCCTGGTGAGTTGCCAGATCGGTGGCGCGGATGTCGTCCAGCGAGAGAGTGTCGTCCTGAATTACCCGGGAATAATACGTGCGGGTGCCGTCGCCTTGAAACGACAACAGCTCACCGGCGTGGGCAAGTTGAGCGAACTCATTGGCCAGGAGTTGATCGAACAGCATCAGGTAGCCTTTGAGCTGCTTGGCGCGGGCCTTGCGATCGTCGCTGGCAGATTCAGGTAAACCGGCATCTCCTACGGCGTAGGTAGGCGGCAGGTGATGCTGCAAGGAATAGTACAGGGCCAGCCCCCGGTCTCTGCCCGTGGGGACCGCGAAAATCCCTTCGTCATAGCTGGAGAGATCAATCTGGTACTTGAGGCTAAGCCTTGCCTGGTACGCCGCGGCGGCTGCCGCGAAATCGGTGGCGGCAGCAATCCCTTCGCGTTCCAGGTGAATCGTTGAACTAGCGACATCAAGCCGGGGTACCTTCTGCGGGTCCAGCGGAAGCGACCACTCTTCGGTCTTGCCTCCTGAGGATAGGCTCAGGCTTCGCACAGCTCGCACCCCCTGAACATCCATTACTGCGTGGATCACGTCAGAGCTATTGAGGCTGGTGCGCCGATCACCGCTGCGCAGGGCATCATCGGTAACGATGCCACGCTGAAGACGCGGACCTTCGAGAACGTCCTCCATCGCCTGCCCGGAACTTAGCAGCTCATCGGCGCGAGCAAATGGAATCATGGGCGAGAGTTGCTCCTCGATGGCTTCGAGGACCTGCGCCAGCAGGTCGACGGGATCTTCGATGGGACCAATCTCGAGCGCCATCTGCACCTGGACAAGCTGCGGTTCCAGCACTTGAATGTCGACGAAGTCCTCGCACAGCGGGCGATTCTTATGTAGGTGCAAGGCGACGTTCCGGCGAACCTCGCTGCCGTCGATGCCGGCCAGGTCCGAAGTTTCGATCAACACCTGGTACAGACCTTTCATTGTCACCGCAACCTTGGCCGGCGGTTCCGTTGTCGGCGGATCGGGAGCAAGGCTGATCTCCTGTTTGCCCGCGTGGTAGTAGAAGTCGGCGGAGGACTGCGCAGGCTCGACCCATGCGTTCTTCACGCCAGCTACATCGAGGGCCACCTTCCGCAGATCAGTCACCGTAACCGGATTGGTAGTTAGTATCTCGGGGGCGGTGTAAAGACTCTTGACGGCGGCGTCGCCGGCGCTGGCCAGCAGGTCTGGGACGGAATACCCCGTGCGGTAGGCGAGGTCGGTAAGCACATAGCAAAGAATTTCGAGAATCGTAATGCCAGGATCATGGACGTTAAAGTCGGTCCACACTCCTCCATTCATCTGCTCCAGCAGGGAAATGCCCTGTGTGCGCAGCGCCGTGAAGTCCATAGCTAGAGGTAGGTCTGGCATTGGCAACTAACCGAAATACCCTTTCAAACCGCGCTTTCGAAATAGTTACAGGCGAGCTTCACCTGAGTCATTTTTCGACCTAGTGCAGCGTAACTAAAACAGGTATCTTTCCCTTGCCGCTGCTTAGCGCTCCCAGGGCTTTGCCCAGAATTGCACCGACAGCTTTAGCACCGCCCGTTACCTTTTGCGCGTGACCTTTCGTGGGACTTGTCGCCAACAGATCGCCAACTTCTATAGGAGCGATGTCTGCGTCTACTTTGCAATGCGCGTAAGCACCAAGGGTTACCATCCAGCCGACCTGGCCCGCTCTTACCTTGCTTTCGTCGGTGTTTTGAAGCTCTTCGTGGGTCAAAGCTCGGGTCTGCGATCCCGACTTAGACGTCTCGCTCGGCTCAACATTGCCGTGCACCGAGCAGACGATTCCGCAAACGCGTGTATCCAACGCGCGCGTAGTCAAGTCAGCCTCCGGGACTGGAATGCCGTCCTTAGTTCCATAGTAAAGCGAGGCCTGATTTGAGCCGATGACTACGACGTCTCCTTCTTCCAGAGTGTCGTCAACGGCGTTGACGAATTGGTCCATGACATAGCCACCTTTACCGCCCCCGGCCGTCAACGAACCCGAAATATGAACCGCATTCGCTTGAAGATTCATCAGCGGAACAGGTTGGGAATTCATGCCGGTCAGCCAGAATACGTTTGCGCTGGCGTTTCCGGCTGCGTTGTATGCTTCCAAGAAGACAGAGTTATCGTTGGGGTTACAGGCGATCTGTAACTGCCCCCCGCCCATACCCTCCAATCCGAGCTTGATCCGGCCGGCCGCACGAACATCGAACGGAAATGCCGGGGGATTTCCGAACCCCACAAACCCCGCGGCGTTAACGTACATTCTGTCGCCATTCGTGTTGGTCCAAAGCCGCGCGATGCTGTCTTGCGAGTACCACACCCAGCGCTGGCCGGCCGGGGGGTTATCATTGCGGGCGCCGTTGTTCGGGGCATTGCGATTGGCAAACGAGAAGCCAGCCACCGAACCGCCACAGAAAAGCTCGGTGGGGCCCTCAACGTGAAGGATGGCTTGTGGCGCAGTTGTCCCGATACCGACGTTGCCGCTGGCGGCAATGGAGAGATGGGCGGCAGGCGCCAACGCTGCATCAGCAGCGGCCGCTTTGGCCGGCGGAAGGTAGAAGTTCATGCTCCCGTCGGACTGATTTACATCGATGTTGCCGGCAAATCCCGGCGAAATGCTCTTCCAACCCCCGTTGTAGTAGCTGTTAAACCCCAGGTTCGGCCACGATGCCACCAGAGACATGCCCACATCGCCAAACAACCCGACCGTGTTTCCCACCATTCCGCGCACATCTAACTTGCCTTTGTTGGCAGTGCTGGTGCCGATGCCGACGTTGCCAGCCTTATCGATGGTGAGCCGTTGTACCGCGGCCCCGAAGTCATAGAAAGCTAATTGGCCGTCGCCCGCTACTACGCCCACCGTCACCAGCCAGGAACGCTGACTATCGGTCCCGGTGATTTTTAGACCTGTATTCGAATCTGCCGCGGACACTTCTAACACCCTTCCTGGCGCCAGCGTTCCGATACCAACGTTTCCGGTAGTCTTATCGATAAATAGCCGGTTCGCCCCGTTGGGGTCGCTGATGGCAAAGCCTGGTTTGGCAGTGTTCGGATCACCCGGAGTTACGCGAGGATTCAGGCTTATGGCCCACGCCGGGTTGGCGTCGGCAAAGCTCTCGTAGAAGTTGATAGCTTTTCGCAGACTGCCGGCATCTCCCGTTGCCTCGATGCACAGCGGGTTTCCAGCCGGTTTGGCTATGCCATCCTCTTTCTGGTTCAGCATGGCATCGATAAGATCCGCGAAATTGCTTTCGGTCGGAATGGCATTCTTAACGAAATAGAGCTTTAGGTCCGTACGGTTCTTCTTGTCGATATCCATTTTTGTTCTCCTGTCATTCCGCCTATGCAGCCGTTAACATCAGGCCACAACAAAATCTAGTTCCAGCGTCATGTAACCGATGCCCGTTAGCAGTTGCACGGAATAGCCGGTATCCGAAATTACGTCGATCTGGTGTTCGTGGGCCGCCACCAGGATGGCATCCGGACGGCCCGCCGCGATGCAGTAGCCCTGGAGGTAGTGCGGATCTCCCACTGGGGGCGCGACTTCACGGGTAAAATTCTCGCCATCTTCGCTTCGAAATAGCTCTATGTTGGCCACGAAGTCAACGTAGGAGCGTCGATCCACAAAATCGACAATGCTGTTGGCGTAAATATTCCCGCCAATAACAATGTCTGCGCCCTCCTGGTAGGCCCAGGGGGCGAGGAAACGATTCAAGTCGTCGTTTAACTGCTGCTTGTAGAAATCCTCGTCGCCCTCAGCAGAAAAACGAACCGCCAGACGGACCTTCACCGCAACGTAGTGCGCATTTTGAACGCTCAGCGTGGCCCATTGCGGGACCCTTGCCCCCAGGTAGGCGCTGATGTCCGCCAGCAGCTCGGCCGAGGCCTTGGGCTCGAAAGGCTCGGATGGCATTTTGTTGCGGATGTCCGGTACCACGACGATCTGCACGGCCCCAGGTTCATCCGGATTACGCGCCACACTCGCCGGAATGCACTTTACCTTGTAGACCTCAGGGAATTGAGCAAGCACCAGGCGTTCATAGTCCCATGCCGACACGGCACGCTGCTTGTGCCGGAGCCGCTCGCTAACCCGCGTATAAAAGAGACTGTCCTCTTCCGCCGCCCGTCCCCCGCGTGAGGTGTAGGGCTGTCGTACTCCGGAGATGCCCGCGATGGGCAGCTTGAACTTCTTGATGCTGCCGACGGGAAGCGGCGTCGCATAGTGATCGGCCGCGTTGTGGTTGTCGACCAGAGTGGCGCTGACCGCCTGCGCCTGCAACGAAATCGCATCGCAAACCGCAGTGGAGTTTTCCTGCGCGACAGCGCGAATCCAGTACAGGTTTCCCGGCATCCGCGTGCTGGGCTCCGCCACTGGAAGATCGAACTCGAGGATCCCAGTGTTGATCAGCCCGCGCGTGGTATCGGAAAGAACCAGGCCACCACCGGCGTCGTCCCACGCGTCTCCATCTAATATGCTCCACTGAATATCGGGCGGCTGCAGGTCTGGGTTGGCGCTCCCCTCCGCCGCCTGAAACAGGATGGTCAGGTTCTGCGGAGCCTGGACGTTTTGTAAACCGATATACAGTTCACCCTGATTCTGGTAGCTCGGCAGAAACAGGAAGCCGTCGGGCGTAGGGTCGCCGGCAACATAGCTATAACCGAAAGGATGAATGTGGAATATCTGGTTCGCCGCGTCCGCCGCCGCGTCCTCGATCGCAACCTCAAGGGACGCGGTGTAATCCACTACCAGCGACTTAAGCTTGGGCGTATACGGAGGATTGACCTTATATGCGGCCGCACCTTTCGCGTCTAGAGTCTTATTAGCTATGTCTGTCGACAACTGGACCGCCTTACCGGCAGCGACCGCTAGATACGCCTGGTGCTGGAAGTCGGGCGGCTTCAGTTCCCAGACGAAGTAGCGGCTCCAACTGAGTACATCGCTTGGAAATTCGGCGTTGGGAAGACCGCTGTAAACGTAACCTTTCGGGAATTTGTCGCTTGAAAGGCTAACCTTGATGCTATGGGAGGCCGGGGAGGAGGCTTCAAAAAGCAGAGCGTCCTGCAGCAATGTCGTGTCGGTCCGCTGATCGAAAAAGTTGACGTCTGCCTTGAACGGATTCGGCCCGCTAAGCCCATCAGCTGCGTAGGTAGCATAGTAGGCGCCGAAATCTTTAGGTGCACCAAGCCACTCGAGGTTGAAGGTCACTGTGTCGAGCGTCTTGCTGACCAACTCGGGATGGCTGACAAAGAACCGTTCGCCCGCGACGGGGCTATTGCCAAAAGGAAGGAACGGCTTCTTGGCGTCGAGCGTGTTCTCGTCATTTGCGATGTTGAGCGTCTTCAAGCCGGTGACGGCTACGTTCACGTGCGCTCTTACCAGCAACAGCCCGGCGAGCACCGGAAATGAGATGGTGTATTCCTTCGTATCCGGGTGATAGGTTTGCCGCAGCGTCAGGCGAAGCACCGGCCAGGGATTACCAGAGCCGGGATCTCCGGCCGGCGGAGGTGCGAAAGGCTCCGTTGTCTGATCAAACACGACGCTCCATTGAATTCCCATGAGGTCGGAAGAGTCGGTTCCCGTAAGCTTCGTGTACGTGTCACTAGTGACGGCATGAAGCGAGACTTCCTTCCACCCCTTCTGGGTGCTGATTTCGAAGCGAATCGGATAGGGTACGGCTGGATCGGGTTTGATAAATGCGTCGAGGCCGCTCGCCGCCAGGAACTGCTCGGGGCGAAATCCCAGGGTGAGGGTGATGGTGCGGCTACCCTCGCTCATAGAGAGTAAAGGAGAACTGAGGGCCCAACCCAGCAGTGTTGCAGGCGGCGTATCCGGGTCCGCCTCAGTCGGCGGCATACCGAACGTCCTCCAGCGGGACACGTTCGAGGATGCCTGAAACCCAAGCACTACTTCTTTGGTAGCATCTGCTGCCGGGTACAGGTTGAGCCAGTCGACCCGTTGGGCCACGGGCTTCGGTAGGCGTTCGCGGTTTCGCTGGGCCACTTCCACGATGCTATAGATCGTCGCCCAGTCCTGGCCCTGTGGCGGGCCTATACTCGCCGCCTGCAGAATTGCGAAATCGGAGCCCCGCAGCACAAACGGCTTCAACTGCTCGAGCACCACAGTTGGATCAGCCGGCTGGCTCGGTCATCGCCCAGCGCTAACTGCAACATAGCGGTGAAGCCTGACTTTTCCCGCACTTTCTGCAAAGCAGCACGCCGAACGGCGTAAACCTTCTGCTCGTGGGCCGCGGCCAGAGTCTGGTCCACGTCGGTCCCATTCCGAGGGCGATGGATCAGGGTTGCTCTTCTGGAAGGTCACCAGCAGCACCAGCAGATCTTCCGCCGGAGTGAAAAAGTATTGCTCCGCCTCCTGCACGGCCGCATAGTACTTCTCGATGTCGGCAACGCCGACCTTAGCGAAGTTAGGGCTCACAGCCGCTTGAAGATTAGCGGCAAAGTTTGTGGGATCGAACCCCGGTATGGACGACAGCTGGAATCCGGGTGTCTTGGTAGAACCGGCTACCTGCAGGATGCGGTTGATCTCACCCCATTCGGCGTCAATCCGCAGCTTGATCCGCATCATGGTTTCAAAGTCTGCCGGATCCATGAACAACTTCTGCTTGATGAAGTCTGCCACATCGCTGCGGGTGCGATGATCGTAGGCATCACTGAGGCTCTTCACTTCCGGAAGACCCGCGAAATCCGGTTTTCCGTTAAGCGCGAGTTGCAGGTTGCCATCGAAATCGCGCGAGGTGAGCGAGGGCAGCTTGAAATTGGGATCGCGTCGCGCGCCGGCCTTTTGCAGTATTTGGTTGATCTGGGTCCAATCGGCATCGGCGTTGTCGCGCTGATGCTTGTATTTCATCAGGCCGCGCAGGTCGAAGAATTGCAGGAACAGATCGTTACCGGCAAATTGCAAGAGTCCAAGTATGTCGTTCAACAGTGTGTCATCTACGGTCTTTCCGCCGGGGTATGGAGGAAGAGGACCGCCGGGAGGATCGCCGAGGGCGATTGAGAGCATAGCTGATACCGCGCCCTTGCGGTCATTCAAGTGCTCCAGCCGGGCGTCGGCAGTTCCCACAAACCGCCGATCCAGACACAGCGAACTGAGCTTTGCGATCTGCGCCCGGTTTGCCACCAGGGAGCGGTCTGTGGCGTAAATTAGTTCACGGCTCAGGCTATCGGGACCCGCGCTGAGGGTTGTGCCGGCCGGGACCTGCACTGCGCTGACACCTGCTGCAAGATCCAGCAGCAGGTTCACCTGATCGGGGATCGGCGGCCTGTTCAGCATTCTCAGCACTTGGCGGTAGTAGAAATCCAGGTGCCGTCTTCCAAAGCCGTTTAGGTATGTCTGTGCATTTTGCAACAACTGCAAGAATGTCAGGAAGAGGACAAAGTGAGGACGATACAGGACGGGGTTTGATACCGGCGTAAATTGGGCCGAATCCCGTAAGAATGCAGCGGCGTCCGACAGCCGCAGGTCGGCATCCGAGGACCCCAGGAACCCAGTCCAGGCGCCGGCGGGGGCGTTGTTCAAGTCGAAATAGCGAATCTCCTCGGCATATTGGCGGACGAAGGCTAGCAGGTCTTGGGCGCTGCGCTCGTCAACCGGCGCATAGTCTGGGCTGAGCGCTTCCATCGAGCGCTGGGCCTGACTGGTGCCGTCAGGGGCAATCAACTCCAATTCGTTCAAGTCTGCCATTCAGCGCAGTTCCCCTGATCTGCGATTACGTGCCCTGAAACTTCATGTTCGTCGTGACAAACATCCCTTTGCCCATGTACTGCGTCATGGAATCCGGGATGGGCGAGCCCGGCCCCGGAGGCGGTTGTTGCGCCGGGCTCTGTACCTCAAACTTCGCATCGAACTGGCTACCCTTCAGCAGCACTTCCTTGCTGCCAGTGTTGGTCTTGGTTGCCTTCTGGTTGGGAGCGAGGGCAGCAATCTTGAGTGTTCCAGTGCCGGGAATGACATAAGGAGGAGCGATATAGATACATCCTGGGACCTCCACCTGCTTCTCATCCCCGTCTACACATAGCTTCTGCCCATTCAGGGTGGCCGTCATGAACCCTTGATGTTGCCCGGCAGCACAACAACCGTAGCTGCGCCAAAGGCAGGCAAGAAGTCGACAACGTCGTTATCAATCAGAATGAAGTCAGCCATATACCCTTGCCGCTCCTCCGCCTAGACCTGGGTTGCCGCCTCCTTCAAATAAAATGGATAGACCATGTTGAACCTCGAGTTGGTGCTCCTGATCGTGTAGTCGATACTTATCAGCAGCAGACCTTCTACGTCAGCGCTCTGGTCAACATTTACCCCATTCAGGTCAACCCGCGGCTCGAAATCGAGGATCGAGTTAGTGATCATTCCCGTGACTGTATTGATGAAGCCCTGGTTCACCGGCTCGAATACCATTCGCTCCATATCGCAGCCGAATAATTCCTGCATGACCCGCTGACCCGGAGCTGTGGCGAGCAGAATGCGCAAGCTCTGCTGCACATCATCGGATCCGGAGACCATCTCGACGTCAGCCCCCTCAGCGCTGAACACGGGTGGAAATCCCCAGCCACGCCCTAAGAATGGCCGGTCACTGTCCATTCGAGGGTCCGCTAGTTGTGCCGGCTGGATGCGCAGGGGCAACCTCAGCATCCGGTGCCGCGCCGAGTCGGGATGCACCTTTCAGCTGTTCGCCGGCCTGCTGTTGAAATTTCTCGACCAGCGCGTACACCCGCGCGAACGGCAGGTGTCCCAGCCCTTCCAGAATCAGGTTCGTTTCCTCGAGGCTTACCTTAAACACAAGCTCTTTCATGGCTTTCAATTGTCCTTCGGGTTATTTAACATCTACCTTTGTTCCGGAAATCTCGACATTTCCGGAACCAGCATCTACCTTGAAGTCTTTCGCGCTCTTGAATACTATGCCGTTCTCATCCATCGTCAGCGAATTTCCATTCTGATCGGTCAGCTTTATTGCTTTAGCATCGTCGTCCAAAAGAATCTTGTTCTTCTCCGGCGTTTGAATGAAAATCGAGGACTTATCGTCATCGACGAAGCTGATCGTCGTACCCTTCTTAGTGACGATGCCCTTATTGATGTTCTTGTCGGAAAGCTGAGCGAAGGCGTCCGGAGGCGCATTCTTGGAGCCGTACAACGCCCCCAGAATTACGGGGTAGCGGGGGTCATTGTTAAAGAAGCCCACGACGACTTCGTCGCCAACTTCCGGCCGGAAGAAATAACCCCGATTGTTTCCTGCGTCAGGAGAGCAGAGCCTGGCCCATACCGTGCTGTCGCCTTGAGCGATCGCAGGCAGCTTGAGCTCGACCCTGTACTCTTTGTCGGGATCGTCGCTGTAGCTGGCCACCAGGCCAATCTGCAGTCCGAGAATGCCCGGGAGCAGGCCGGCAGCAGGAACATCCATCACTCGCTGCCGGGATGCCGAAGGCTGGGGCGGAACTCCGAACTGCACATCCGTAATCCAACCGCTTTCGCCAATGCGATGGCTGATGCCAGTGACCACAGTCTTGCCGTTGAAGCGGTCGCCAAAACCGGCAAGCTCGATCACATCGAGAAGGGTCAGGCCGTTGAGGCCACCTACCGTAAGCCGCCCGCGCAGAGCCGAGGCACGAAGTCGAACCATGGTCCCGTCTGCCCACGCGCTTAACTCGTCAGGCTCCAGCGGGGCCATACTCACCAACGTATCCGTATCGAACCCGATCTGGTTCGCGATCGCGTCGGGATTCAGATTACCCTGCGACAGCGAAACGCTTTTCGCTTGGGTCGCGTCGGTAAGCTTCAGGTCTCTTCCCATCCCAGGCAAGACTCTCGACGGCTGCATACTGATAACCGGCGTCGGCCTCAAACTCGAAATCGTAAATCTCACTGATACCCCATTCGAAGCTCATGGCCGCATCTCCGGAGACGGTGAGGTCAGCGGCGGAGACCTTGTCATCATCGAGGTAAATGCACAGTCCGTTCGCTTCCGCGCGGGAGAGCATAAAATCCCAGTCGGTGCAGTGATACTGCACCAGCTGCTTGTGCGACGTCGTTGTGCTTGCAATATCGCCCACGCTGAGTCCGGCGTCGGAGACCAACTTACTGATGACCTCGGAATCTTTCTGATCGCGGTAGACTGCGGTGTGCCTGGGGCCCGTCAGTTTCACGGCGGCGTCTTTCAAACCCACGGCCAGGAAAGAGCTCTCGCGGTCGGTCTCAATGGAGTGCCTTACCACCAGGCCCTTGAAAACCGTCTCATCTTGCTCGCCCTCCCATCCCAAGCGAATTTCGAGATTGCCTCCGGGCGCAAAAAAATCGCTATCGCTGATGGCAAACTTCTGCTCAGCCGCATCGCCGTCGATCAGGGTCAGCTCCGCGCGCGGCACGCGATTCACCTCCCGTTGAACGCTCACCGACAACAACTGGTAAGTCGGGTCCATTTCCGCTCCGTCCTTCAAGATGGTCACTCTAGCAATCATGGTGGTATCTGAAAGGGAAGCGCTTACCTTCCGCTAAGCAGGGTTTCCAGAGGCGGGAACAGAACCTGCTGGCCCGGCGTTATGCTGCGAAAGTCATCCATATTGTTGAAGCGTGCAACATCCAGGTAATAGGCGGAGGAACCATAAATTTGGCGCGTCAGCAGCGGCAGGGTATCACCCGCACAGAACGTCCGGCCGTGCGTAAGGTCGGAAGACAGCGGGTTCGCCTTTTTTTCCGCTCTTTTCGGTCCTCGTCGGCGACGAGCGAGACCTTCAGCTCGGCTCGCAGTGGAGTACCGTCACGGTCGAAGCTCGTATAGGTGATGTCAAAGGACGACAGGCGGCAGTTGAACTCCTCGGGCAGGCCCCATTTCACTTTGAGGTAGTACGGCTCGTGGATGTCCCCTTGGTAGACGTAGGCCGCCTTCATGAACTCCTTGATACGATCCTTCACCGACTTTGAGCTGAAAAGATTAACCACGCCCATCTGCTCGACGCCCGTACCATCCAGGATCAAGTCGAGGTCAAGGGCTGAGGGCTTCGTGTAGTCGTACTTCACCGTCGGGGCAGACTTGCCCTTTCCTATGATCTTGGTCCACTTGATCGCGTACGACTGCTTCAAAGAAGTGGGGTTGTACATGGCCTCGAACTTTGTCTTGAAGTCGGCCTTGCCTCTTTTCGCGTCGCCGTACGCCTCAATAGTCAACTTTTCGAGCTTGAACAGATCCAGAAGTCCCACTATCGTTCCTCCGATCTTTTCAGGATTCTAAGAACTTCCTTGACGCAAGCCTGGACAACCTCCTGGGTACGGCTCGAAGAAGTGTCGTCCTCCGAAAGCGGGCCTTCCGCGGCATGGCCAGGATCCACCACAGCCCGTATCACGAGTTCCTTGATTTCGACCGGCATTACTAAATCCTGACTATCTGCATGCGTTGATAGGCGAGTTCCAGCGTGTCGATTACGATCGTTTTCTGGTCGGCATCAAGATCGGAAGTTGCCCACCGAACGGGATACGCGTTAAGAAACATCCAGGCCGCGACCGGGATCTTCTCCTCGCTTAGAAGCGCTATCAATACGTTGGAGGGCGCAAACTTGAACATCGACATGGCCACGTTGAACTCGATAATCAAAGGCGAGCCGACGATCATTCCACGTTCCAGCACCAGATTTTCGTACTCGATCTTTACCGGCACCTTCTGCGTATAGAGGTTCTGGCCGCCCTCCGGCACCGGTGTCGTTGTTACCGTCGCCTTCAATCCGCTTACCTTTTTGAAACGAATGTCCAGCGGGTTGGGGAGCACGCCACCGATTAGGAACGTAACCAGGAACCGGTAGCCCAACCACATTTGCTTCTGCAATAAAATGTCCGCGGCGGACACCGCCATCCCGAGTCTCCATCTATTCTGGCGTGGAAAAGCCCACCTATCTCGATTGCGTCGCCTACGGGGTAGTCATCGACATCTCGCTCACGGCGAGTTCCACGCTCTCAATCCCCGGTTCATTTGTTTTTGCGTCGAAGGCCGGAGCATTGAGCTTTACTGGAACGGCCTTCTCGAATTTCCAGGAAATTACCGGGTCCCCTTGCTCGTCGCAGAGGCTAACCAGTAGTGGCCTGACCTCTCCCGCCTGGAGCCAGTTATAAAGCGCCAGCGGGTCTTTTCCGAGAATGACCCCGCGCTTCAGCGTAACGCTGCTGAAGGAGCCGAAGTTAAAGGTGAGAATCGCCTCCCCTTCCCAGGCGCTGAGGCCGGTGCGGTAGGTCACCTTATCGAAGTTGTCGGAGATGCCCGAAACTTCGCTGAAGCTCATTACCGTATCGCCCACCTGCACCCGGTAGTTATATGCCGGCAGCGGATAGAGCTGCTTCTGAAGGTCTTTCGAATCAGCCATGGGTCATCGACTAGCCTGCTTCTTCAATATGAACGCTGTCGCCCATCAACTGCATGGTCTCGATCGCAACATCGTTCGAGCTGGCAGTGAACGTGGGCGCATCCAGTTTCACTGGGAAAGCATTCAACAACTTCCAGCTGATGACCGGATCCCCTTTTTCATCGCACAGACGGATGTAGACGTCGCGCTTGTCGGTCTGGTTGATCTGCGTCAGGTTCATCCAGTCGTAGAGCGCGGGAACGCTGACGCCCCGGACTACACCTTTCTTCAGCGTCACATTGACGGCGCTAGTCTGCGCCGGCATATACATCACGCGAGGCCCCGGAGACCCGGGCGCTACCGGGCTCTCAGAATAGGTGGAAGTCTGGTGCTGGATGGTAAGGCCAGACACCTCGGAAAATGCTACTGCGGCCCCGCCAATTTCGACCTTGTAGTTATAGACGGGCAGCGGATAAGCAGCTTTGATCTCGGCTTTGCTGAGTGCCATTTTTCTTTCTCCCAGTTATCGCCCGCGGCGAAGTGTCGGTTATGACTGCTGCAGCTTGTGGCTGAAGCGCAGGATGATGAACTCGGCCGGCCGGACCGCGGCAGCGCCGATCTCGACGATCATTCTTCCTTCCAGAACGTCCTGCGGGGTCATGGTCTTCCCCAAACCTACGTTGACGAAATAGGCATCTTCAGGTTTGGCCCCGGCCAGTGCCCCCTGCTGCCACAATCCGTACAGGAAGCTTTCGATCATGCCTTTCACTTTGAGCCACGTGGTCAGCGTGTTCGGCTCGAAAACCGCGAACGCCGTGGACTTGCGGCAGGACTCTTCGATCATGATGAACAAGCGGCGCACCGGCACATAACGCCATTCATTGTCATTCCCCGCCAGGGTGCGAGCGCCCCAAACCAGCGTTCCCTTGCCCGTAAAAGCGCGGATGGCATTGATCGACTTCCCGCCTGTGGTGTCGACGTTCAAGTCCTCCTGCTGATCGTCGTTGAGTTTCACCACCGGACCGATGACTGACGTTACGCTCACGTTCGCCGGCGCTTTCCACACGCCGCGATCGCGATCAACGCTGGCGTAGATTCCAGCTACCGCGGCACTGGGAGGCAGAGTCACTGTGACGTTGGCAAGGACCGACTTTACCTTCTGATACAGTCCGGTGTTCGTGGTCTGGAGTGAATCCAGAGAAACGGCAGCAGCCCCTTTGTCGTCCAAGCCTGTAGAGTCCTGGAATGGCAGGGTCGCTGAACCATCGCCGGCGACCTGGATGTTCCAGCCTTGGGGATTCTGCGCTTTGATAAAAGCGGCCCAAGCGGTGCCCACTGCGGAGCCGGTCGGAGCAGCGGCTGACTTGATTGTCAGGTTGGTCTTAGAAACGGTGAAAGCAGGGGTCGCCGACCCCGCATCCTGTACGACACTCACCGTCGGACGGCTGGCGGCAACCATCGCAACCGTGATGCCCCTTGGATCCAGTGTCTTCTGCCAGGAGTGGGTTGAGCCATCGCCGGCATCTACTGTTACCTGGTCATCTGTGTACTGGAGGTTCAGCGTGGTGTTGAGATACGGGTAATACGCTGCTCCATATTTCAGGTAGTTTGTGCCCGTCTGATCGCGAAAGTCTTGTACGTCGTTAACATCGAAGATGCAGAAGCGATCGCCCAATTTATTACTCTGGGCCAGCGCTTGCTGGCACAAATCGGTGTAATCCGCTGTACTCAGCCTGATCGCATCCGTCAATATAATCAGGGTGGGTTCATCCTCTTTTTCCAGGGCGGCAAGTCCGGCCACGAAGTCCGCCTTCGCGGGGGCAGACGAGTAGTCCCCAACCGACACAATGTAGCAGGGACCGCCGCCGTTCATGAAGTAGTGACTGAGACTGTAATATAGGAGATACGGCAGATCGGGGACCTCCGGAACCAGTGTGTCCCCGGAACCGGCTACCTCAATCGGGACAATCTTGGGCCCTCCGAAGAGGTTGGTGTAATCCAGCAGCGTACTCACCTGCGCAACTTGCGGAGTGCCCTTGCCGGCATGCAGCTCCGTGTAGCCTAGAAACGCTGGGATGGCAGTGGAAACCTCTGCGACGGATGGCGGTAGAGTTGAAATTTCCTGGACGTATACCCCTGGCGTCGTCGGATTCGTGGTGGCCATAGCTTACACTCCGTTCTTTGAAAATGAGTAGCTTACATACTTAACCACTTGGAACAGTGCATCCTGCTTTGTTATATTCTGCTGCTTCGCGAAAGGCCATGCCGTGCAGTTTTGCAGGGCGGGCGCCGGTAAGATATCGGGGAAATTGTGGCCGTCCAGTTGTAGGGCCAGTGATCGCGGCGATTCCCGACAAGCTACCACGTCATCGGAAGTAAATCGCAACCGGCTATAATCCGCATAGCGTCCAGCCAACTCCGCCGCCAGCGAGTCATTTGGATCGGGCGTCTGCCCAAGATCCGTCCGGTTGGTTGTGCTAAAGACAATCGGGGTCCCGGACGTTCCCAAGTCAACCACGCGAAGGTCTTTCCCCGTAAGTTTGAGATCGGTGACGCAATAGTACAGCCAGAGCGCCTGCTTCGCCACAAAATCGATAGAGTATTGCACTGATTGCGCACCGGGATTGGCGAACACCTTGCCAGGGATCTCCACCGCCGCAAAAACTCCGTTGTCCAGCGCCTGGTCGCGGGAAGTCAACTGCAAGCTTCCCCCTTTGGTAACGTCCGCATCCGCCGGAACGAAGAGGGGAGCCTTTTGCTTAGCAATCGTAGCCATTTCAGTAATCAGTACGAATCCCGTATTCTTCAAGATCAGGTTGAAGCTAAGTGTTTCTGCAGGCCCCACGGCGATCAACATAGATCCATCGTCGCCCAGTTCCGCCGAACATAGTGCACCGTCAGGCCGCGACCGAAACAGACAGCGATGGTTCTGCAGCAGATGCTCTGTATCGGCACTGGCGACAATCTCAAAGTCCTGACAGACGCCACTCACATAGTAGGAGTGGCGGCAGGCGATGCTGAATATAGGCGCAAACTTCACTGCGATACTCCGATAACCTGTTCCGCGACCGCGGGACCGCTAATACTGTCTTCATCCTGAAATATGAGCAATCCTACCCGGTACAGTACGGACGGCATGTAACTGGTCCGCAGCGCATTCCATATATCCCCTTGCTCTGAAAGAGACAAAGTCACTAGCTCGAAGGTTAATTTGTCAAGACGAGCGTCCAGTTCAGGAGCGCTACTGCGATCGATCAGAGCATGGCTCTGGAAATATTGGATGACGAGTGAAAGATAATCTAATCCTTGTTCATACTGCTTAAAATGGGCCGCGAATAATACATAAAGATTTATCCTGACCTCTGGGTTAACTCGCTCAGAAGTGCCGTCAGGAAGGACCCGATAATAACGGTCGGGTGCACGTTGTATCTTTTCCTGCTCAATATTGATTAGAAGTGCCGTAACTGCTCCCATCTGGAACTCGATCGGGTCGGTTTTCTCGCCATCCAGCAGAACGACCTTTGCTTGCTCCGCATCGCCTGGAACCACACCGAGGCGGGCACTCATATAGCCGTCCAGACGGCTTCGGAGAAAAACCAGAACCTCTCCCAGCATGGCCGCCGATGATACACCTTGGGGACACCGCTTTCAATACCAGATTGTTTAAAGTTTTCCTGTTCCCACCACGGGAGCCGGTGTTCGTCACGTTAGCAAGGTCAAGAAGATATTGCAGACTGCGTACCCGCGACTGATTGCTGCACGGATGAATGGCACGCTGTCGATCAATGCCGCGATGCAGTTCTGCGCCCCTCCCTAAGGGCGTGGCGGAACGCAGACATCAACAGAGGTAACCAGCCGGTCGAAACAGTGTGGTGCGAGGCAATTTCGACGGCGCTTAGCCTCGTCTCCTGGCTCACTTCCGCATGGGGTGATCAGTAGAGCCAGTGCCACTCCGGAAGTGGACAGAATACCGATGCCAGGATCGGCAGCCACCCAGTCATCACCAACGACATCGCCTCCACCATTCGCGTGCGTTATCCCAGGGCCAACCGCAGGCTCTCTGGAGGCGATGGGCAACACCCTCCTGAATAGCTCTACAGGCCACATTGCAAGCTGAACTCACTGGCGACGGTAAAGGAGCGACCCGGGCCAAAACGAGATCCGCCGCGAGAACCTGGGTCAGGAGTTCGAATCTGTGAGAATCCGCCGTCTAACCTCAATCGGCAACGACAATTACACACCCCTGTGCTTACGGAGCGGGAGGAAGCTGTTTTCGTGGTGAGCCGCCTCGGTAGCATGTGCGGCTTTAATTCCCCTTCGGCGGCGGCGCAAAAGCCATCGCCGTCACCGGATGCAGTTCCCAAAGAGTTTTCGACTCCATCCCTTTCTTGCCGCGTCCCGTGCCGCCGTCTTGCATGTACACATGAGCATCGTCGTAAAAAAGCGCCCCCGTAACTTTCACATAAACCGGATGAACCATCACGTGAACGCTGCCAATTGTCGGTGGTTTGTTATTCAGCAGCTTGGCGACGACCCAATCGCGTACAGCTTCCGTTTTGCCATCCAATGTGGTGGCGTATGTCCCGGAAGGGACTTCTACGATCATGCAGTTGTCGTCCTTGGTAGGCTTGTTAGTCGTCGTTCGCGGCTGCGAACTGATTTGAATGTGAAAGTCGCAGTCGTCGGATTCAAAGGCAACCAGGTAAAGATATCCCGAAATTGTTACCATCACGTTCTCTTTCACCGGTTGGTCTGTAATGCGCTTTTTCTCGTAACGCGGATCGTCTTTCTTGACATCCGTGAGCCTGGGGATAGCCAGCGCCTGGTCCAGGCTCATCGTCTTTTGCGTCGGGTTCGCCGGCAAGGTGATCTTTATCGGCCACCGTTCTTTACCGGGAGCCTTACACGGTAGTGGATCGGCGAACACGGATGCCGTCAACATCAGGCAACACCCAAACAGCAGCGAATTCCTAATTGCACTCATTGGTAATGCCCCCTTCTCTCAGTAAGAGTTGACGCTGCGGGACCTCATTGTCACACAATGTTTTGAAGCGACCACGATGCTCCGCGTTTCTGTCCCCTAAGCCGCCGGCTGATCCGGAAAAGCGTTGACCCGGTTCAACCACCCTTTCACAAATTGCGGAAATCTCTTTCCCAACTCCTGGTAGTAGGCAATCCGCCCTGCTTTGTAGCGGCGATAGACTTCAACTTGGTCAAGCTTCGCAAGCGCTTGCATCGATGCCGCGCCCAGAGCTCCATCGACCACAACATGCGCTCCCATGCCGTTCATTACCTGCTGGAGCAACGTGCTCGCGTGCGTACCAGCATTCACATAGAAATCGCACACGATATTCGCCAGGTCTTGTGACGTGTAGTTATCTCCCTGGATCTTGTTCCAGTAGAGCGCCTTGTAGATCACCCCCGCCTGAGCGTCGGTCAACGCTTTCAGGTTCGCGGAAGTGGGGTCGATACCGAGCAGATCATGAGAGCAGTGCTGGAACACGGCCATGGTGACGCCCTTATTGGTTTCGCCGCCTGGATCCGTAGGATCGTCTACGTATCCGCCTTCGAAGCGCAGCAAGAGGGGAAGAAACAGGTCGAAGCTTGCCATGACTATTCTCCTAAATTGAAAGTGTTAAGGCTGCAGTTCTTTTCTTAGCTGCTCAACTCTACTCTCAGTCAACTCCGCCATTACCGTGATCTTGATCAATGGAGCCAGGGTTCCGCCCCGGGCCATGTCAGCTTGAAAGTCCGCCTCGGCTTGGCGGAACTGCAACCATGCTGATTGCGCAGCGCGTAGTTTCGCCTGGCCCGGCTTGTCGACTTTCTTCATCAATTCGGCATAAACCGAGTCGAGAGCTTGTTCCGCATGTTGGAAGCGTAGGTTTTCACAGTTCCGCATGCCTGCCGTTGTAGTCTCAGAGCTACAGGGCGGGGCTTCCTGTTTCGCTTGTGCTGCCGCCGGAACTGCAAAATTAGCAAACGTGGGGCAGGACAGGCAGAGAATTGCCACCGCTAAAGGCCACATCCGAAATGAATCTGGTCGAAACCTTATCTTTTCCACGCCGATTGTGCCCGTTAGCCGATCACTTGTTAGCTGAAGTGTGCAATTCGCTTCAGGCTTGGCATTGTGCACTCTTTTACATCTGATAAGCAAGCTACTTCTTTCTATTTTTCTGCTGGAGCCTTGGCCTCTTCCTTTGAGGGGCGACGAGTTGCGTTAAGACCGAAGAAACTGGATCGAATGTGCTGCCTGCGGGGGCGGGCAGCCGAAGGACGCCAAGCCGAGTCCTAGCGATCATGGCGTTGAGGAGGGGGGCAACTATCACTTGGCGCAATTGGCCTTCGAGTACCCGTCCAGTTGCAGGATGCGCGGCCCTGAAAAGCCTTCCAAAGCGCTGACCGCCTGCGCGAATTCAGCTCGATACTCCTCGGCTGCCACCGGCTTGCCCACATTCACGCAGACCGACAGCACCGAACCCGCCTTGTAGTTGATGTTGGGCGGCAGGCAAGGCTCTTTGGAGCAACTGCCCCCATAGGGCAGGGCGGGAGTATATTCGGCAATCTGTACCCAGTTCCCTTGCCTTTTGGCGAACAGCTTGAAGTTGCTGAAGGCGCGCCGGAAGCGAATCTGGTCGTGGGCGGCGTAGAGGCCTACGCTCTTGATGGTCGTAGTTGCTTTCGTGCGCCACTCAATCCAGTGGGGATACCCCACCGGCTGGCCGTCGGCGAAGATGGTGGCGCGGGCCGGCGAGCCCGACGCTCCGTTGAACATGTCGCCTGGATTCTTAGCGCCGCTGTTGCTCGTGACCTGTGCGCCTGAGCCTGTATCGAAGAGATCCGAGCGGCTGATCTGGTCGGTGCCGACAATCTTCACCGCGCCCATGATGGCGAACGCTTCGCCGGCTTCTTGTGCGCCGGCGGTGGCAAGCTGCTGCGAGACTCTCTTGGCCTCTTCCAGAGCGCGTTTGTCCTGCAGCAGGGTGGCAGCGTCTTTTTTCGCGTCGGTGTCGTTCTGCAGGATGGCCGCTTTCTCCAGTTCAACTGCGGCCGCGCGTTGCACCGCGGCCTGCGCCTGCATGGCGCTCATGAAGAGGTTGGCGTTGCGTTCGGCGCGGGCATCGGCTTCCTCGGCCCGCTTTCTTGCTTGTTCCGCCTCGTTTCTCGCCTCTTTTTCGTTCTGTAACGAGGTGCTGAGTTGCCCGTTGACGTCGCGCAGTTCGGTATTCAACTTGTCGCTTTCGGCTTTGGCTTTGGTCTGTGTGTCGGCCAATTGCTGCGCCTTTTGTTTCAACTCCTCCTGGGCCTTTGCGAAGGAGTGCTGGTTAAACGCATAGATGGCCGCGCCCACCGCAAGCAGAAACAAAATGAAGAACACGCCTGCCACTGCCCGCACTCGCCTCAACTGCTGTTTGCGCGCGTGCTCCTCGGCCAGCATGATGGAGTCGCGTGCGAGGCGGCTGCCTTGCAGAAACGCGATCGCATGTTCGAAATCTGGGTGGTAACGCTTCGCCCACGCGGCGTTGGGCTTCCAGCGCTGCTGCCAATCGAGCATGAGCGAAAGTTCAGGATCAGTCATCAGGCTCGAAGCGCCCTTGGCGTATAGGTTGGAGTTCTCGACCAGGCGAATGTATTGCGCCGCCGACTCGGCTTCTTCTTCCACCCATTGGCGCAGCCGCGTCCACACGCGCATCAGGCTCTCGTGCGAAATGTCAATGACGGTGTCGGGTGTGAGCTTTTCTCCTGCCGGCGGCATGAGAAACGAGCGGCTCGGCCTGCGGAAGACGTCGATCACGGTTGTGACTTCGTCCGGACTGGCTTCCGCGATGGCGCACAACTCCCAAAACCGCGTGGGCCGTCGCACGCCGCGCACGTCCGTTCCTTTGTCGGTGAGGGCCTGGAACACTTTCTTGCAGATGGTTTGCGCGTGCTCGTCAGGTAGTTCGGAAAATGCCTTCTCGGCATGCTGATCGAGCGCATGGGTCATGGTCCCGATGGCTTCGTAGTGCTCTAGCGACATGCAGCCTTCGCCGTTGCCTTCGTATTGCCATCGTGACCACGTCCGATTCAGCGCATGTTGCAGGATGGAAAGCTGATCGGGGTTATCGCCGACATCGTTCAGCAGACGGGTGAGCAGCACGGGGCTGATCTCGCCGCCGCCGACACGCACCGGCCCGAGGATGGCGCTCTTACGCTCCTCACGGGTCATCCGGGGCACGAGATATTCGCCGCGATTGATCGCCTCGGGTAAGCCCTCGAACTGCGCGCAGTCTCCGAGAAAATCCGAGCGCATGGTGAGCACAATATAGATGGGGTGCGGTGATTGCGCGGCTTCCAGCAGAAGGTTCACCAGCGCAGTTGCCTTCTCATCGCCGCCGGAAATTGCCGGGAGAGACTGTGGCGACGCCTTGAAGCGAAACAGCTCTTCAAACTGATCGACGATGATCAGCAGGTTGGTTCCGGCTTCGGCCTGGCGCTGTTCGTAGATGTCGACCAAGCCGAGCTTGCTCATGAGCAGTGTCGCCTCAATCATCTCGTCGAGGCTGCCGCCCGCAAAGTCGGGATCGTCGAACAGAACTCCCGGCTGGGCCAGCGCGTGAGCCAGAGCCTTAATCGGCTCGCCCCCCGGCCGAAACTGCGCCATGCGCCAGTGCGAGCCCGCGCGGGTCATTAAGCCTCGCCGCAGCGCCGGCTTCAGTCCGCAATTCACCAGCGACGACTTGCCGCTGCCCGAGGTGCCGACGACGGCGAGGAAGCGGCTGACCGCAAGCTTGTCGATCATGGTGTCGACCTGGCTCTCGCGCCCAAAGAAGAGGTGTTCCTCCTCCTCTCGAAACGGCCGCAGTCCCGGGAATGGGTTGGCCAGTTTCGCCTGTACAGCGGCTTCGCTGCTCACCGAGCGCCTCCGTTGAGCTGCTTCAGAAACGGATCGAGCAGCGTGTCGGAAAAGGCGCCCAAGCCGTTGATCAGGTTCGGCTCCTCCAAGTCGATCAGGTCGGTCTTGTCGGCGCTCGCGGGCTCCGCCAGATAGGTGTAGTTGGCCAGTATGGGCTTCGTGCTGCGATAGGCCGGCAACTTGCGCAGGTCGCTGTCGATCGAACGCTTCCAGCCATCATCGCCGGCGCCGTAAAAAACCATCAGGCCGTCGCACTGCGCCAGCATGTCCTGATGCGCCTGGCGAACCGCGGCGGCGTCCCCCTCGAAGACGGGAATTTGCGAGTCGATGCCGTTCTGCTTGAAAAGTTTGCGCAACAGAATGGTGGCTTTGCGGTCGCGCTCGTCGCAAAGGATGTAGACCAGTTTCCTACCTACCTCAGCGAACGGCTGCCCGGCAGCAGCTCCACCGGCACTCGCTGCTGCAGCAGCGACCTTCGCGGCGGCCCGCTCGGCCGCAGCTGCCGCTTCAATCTTCTTCAGCGCGGAATGCATCACCGACTTCAGGCTCTCAATATCTGCGGTGATCAGGTCGGCTCCAACCTGCTGGCCGGCATCTTTCAATAGCGCGTCGATGAACTGCTGCTGTTGCGGCGAGGGTGAAGTTGTACCTTCGGGCAGCCAGATGATGCGCGCCAGCGGAGCTTGCTGGCAGCGCGCAATTGCTAATTCGTTCTGCAAAACGACCACCGACTTGTCGCTCGGGCCATCGGGCACAACTCCATACTTTGCGCCCACCAGGTGAATCGAAAGCTGGCAGCGCTCCAGCAACTTCCCCACCTCGGACACATACGCATCTTCTTCTATCGGCAGTTTTGTCTCCGGCAATACCCTGTAGCCGTTAAGCTGCAATTCCGCCTGAAGCGCTTCGCGTGCGTCCCGCCGGTCATAGCTGCACTCGGCCAAATAGACCGTCGGCTTCGAGGCGCCGGGTGGGGCGTCTGCGGGTTTCGCCGTTGCCTGCTGCTTTTCTATCTGTTTGATCAATTGCGCGATGTCGAACGCCAGCTTCGCGACCTTCAGGTTGTACTTCTCCGCGTACTCCTGGCCATAGACTGAGTCCAGTTCCAACGGGGTCTGTTGCTCATCGAGAACGTAGAACGGATAGCCGAGCGACATCTTCATCACGTCAGGCAGCGGATCCTCGCAATCCGCTGGCATCTTGATCACCTTGAGTATTCGCGACTTGTTTTCGACAAGCAGACCGCCGTTGGCCTCAGCCTTCTTGGCAAATTCCCGGGCTTCGCGGGTACACCATTCCGACTCGACGTAGCGGGGTGTTACCACGGAAGCCAGCAAAGCAGTTTTGGGAAACTGGTCAACGATTTCGTCGGCGAAGATGTCGTTGCCGGCAAGCTTCACATCGCGCCATATTTCGGCTTTGCGGCCCAGCCTCATGCTCAGCATGGCCGAAAGCGAGGCGTGGAGCTTCGTCACCCATCCCTGCTGCTGTTCGGTGAGGGGCTGGTTGTCGAGGTGCGCGTAGCTGATGAACAGGTGCTTTTCGAATTGCATGGCATTCGAGCCGTCAATCCACTGGGTCTTGCGAAAGCAGCGGGGCCGTCGGAACTACCAGTTCATGCGGACAGCCAATTGGATCAACCGCGGATTGTGCGCCGACTTGATCTCTCCAAACTGCGGATTCGGCGAGACCGCGTCCAGGGAGTACGAGCTGATGGGATTGTAGTAGTTCGCCCGATTCAGCATATTGTAGAACTCGCTGCGAAATATCAATTCCGTGCGCTCCGTGGGCTTGAATGCCTTTTGGATGGCCAAATCGAGATCCACATATGACGGACCCGTAAACTGGTTTCGCGCCGAATTCCCGATGCACGGCGACCCTGCCGTCCCGTTGAACAAAACCTGGCCCTGCACATACCAGGAATTCGACGGAGCACTCTGGGCGCAAGCCGCAGCGGGACTGCTAATCGCTCCCAGGTTGCTGAAATATTGAGTAGAGTTGCCGGTAGTGCCCAGCGTGCCATTCAGATTCGCGCGCTGCGTGAGCTCTCCCACGAGCGGGCCCGCGAACACTGTGAAGGGCTGCCCGCTCTGCGCGGTGAAAATGCCGCTGAGGCTCCAGCCTCCAAAATAGGGGGATCGCCGCTTCCACGGAACGTCCCAGGCGAAGTCTGCTACGAAGCGGTTCGTGATATTGAGGTCTGACCGCCCATAGTCATTGCGTAGGAAATTGTTGGGATCCTGCGGAACCGTGTACGGCGTGGCATAGATCTGCCCTGCTCCCGTCGTGGTTATGCCTTCGCTGAGCAAGCCTGTGAGTGCAGCCACATTTTGAGTATAAGCGCCCGGAGTAATTTTTATACTCGAATTGGCAAACTGGGTGGTATTTCCCAAGCCAAACACGCTAGGGTTGCCTAGTCCGTAGAACTGAAATCCATAGAGTTGTGTAAACAGAGAAGTAGGAATCAGGGAGAAATCAGACTGCGAGGCATTGTCGAGAGCGTTCGACCAGGTATAAGATGCTCCAGCCTGCAGGCCATGCCAGCCGCTTGTTCGTATTTCCAATACTAGGGCATTGTAGCTGCCGTAACCGCGATCGGCGAGCGTGAAGGTTGGGAAATAGCTAAAGCTATCACAATTCGATGCATTACTGGCCGGCATACTTGGATATGGAGCGCCTGCTGAATTCGTACAGAACCATTCATTGTTGAATCCGGTGTTGGTTACTGTGGAAAGCTGCCTCATGAAATTGCCGACGTATCCGATTTGAAGCGATAGCTTGGGGTCAAAAAGATGTTGCACCGAAAAACTGACTTGCCGGCTCTGCGGGCTGTTCATGCGATTGGCGTCGACCGCGCTGATGCCGAACGGTTCTGCCGCGGCCTGGTAGACCGCTGTGCCGAGATTCACGCTATTGAGGCTGGTATTCCCAAAGCCGCATTGCCCGGGAGGTTGGCCGAGCACCGCCGAACCGCAATAGAAGCTATTAAAATTCTGCCCATAGACGGCCTGCGGAGTTTGTATGTTGAGTTGCGTCGGGCGATTGAACATCAGGCGGGCGATCTGGCTGGTGGGAAGTTGATCATAGAAGATGCCGAAGCCCGCGCGGATGACGGTAGACGAGTCGGCATTCGACCAGAGCACTCCGATACGGGGCTCGAATTGCGTGGTGCTGGCATGCAGGAAGCCGCCGTTCCCAGTGTTTTGGCAGCGCCATGGCAAATAGAGCGGTACAGCCGGATAGATAAATGCCGCTGCGCCGAATCCTGTGCTGCAGGGGTATCCAAATGGATCGACCACCTGCGAATGACCCTCTTGCACCAGCCCATTCGCCGCCGGATCATAATTCCAGATTTGATCGTTCGCTTCTTTTGGCGGCGAGAAATATTCATAGCGAAGGCCAAGGTTCAACGCAATATGACTCTTTATCCTCCATGTGTCTTGTACATATCCGGCTGCAACATAGGAGTTGAATTCGCCACGATAAGGCGCCTGCTGCTTTAGTGAATAGTCGAAGGATGGATTGGTGAATGCCGGCACGACGCAGCCGGGCGAGTTGCAGCCTTCACTATCGCTGTCGAACTCTCCGATGTCGCCCGATACGGCTATTCCGCGGCTGAATGCATCGTTGATGAAGATGTCCTGCAGGTTGCGGAATTCGACCCCGAATTTGATAGAGTGCCGGCCGCGGATAAGCGAAATATTATCCAGGTATTCACCCGCGGTATCGCGACGCTGCCCGGGCGAATCCAGAGGCGCCCCCAGCCGCGGAAAGGGGAACAATCCGTCTGTAGAGGGAGAGATCAAGGGTGAGCTACTGGGCGGGTTCTGCGATGCGGAAGGAATCCATGCCGAGTCGGCCCATCCGCCCAGAGCGCCATTTACGCCGGGCTTGGCCCCACTGTACTGGGTGTCAAGACCGGCTAATAAGAAGGTGCTCAATTCTCCTGAGGAAAGTCCGACAGTAGCTGCATTGAAGCTCTGGTCCTGTGGCGTCTCGATCACCTGGAAACGGGTAAAGCCCACCCGGGCTTCGTTGATTAGCTTGTCGGAGAAGGAGTGCGTAAAGGTCAAGGCAAAATTCTGGTTTAGAACGCTGCGATTTGAGCCGTTCCCCGGATAGACAGACGACGACGGAAGGCCATCGTCGTGAAGCTGGTGCAGGTCCTGAATGTTGTAACGAAAGGACCAGTCGGATTTTGCTGACTGATTGAAGTCAAAGCGAAGCATGTAGTTGTCAACATTGGTGTAGTTCGGAGCCTGTCCTTGATAAAACTCCAGCGCTCCCGGAACACCAACTACGTTGGACTGCGGATACAGTGATAGCAGGTCATGGGCAATCTTCGCGCTTTGGTTTCCCTGCGGAAAAAGAGCTTGCTCGCGGCTAAGGTCAAACGCCGTCGGCACGCGGTCGAAGATAGGATTGGGATTATCGATTCGCGTTTCTTCGTAGTCTCCAAACCAATACCACTTCTTCAGGAACTGGCCTCCGGCGCGCGCTCCGAACTGCTGAGACGAAAACGGTTGAGTAAAACTATTGTGCTCGGACAGGATGGACGCCGGATCGAATGCTTGATAACAATCGTCGCTGCCCTTCGTAGCTCCCGGGGTCGTGCAGGGCAATCCTTGCGCCTGTGCCGTCGCCGCATACTGGTTGTAGTTCTGCGGCAGATAGACATCGGTAGCCAACCCTATGCTCTGCGCGCTGGTCGGAACATAGTTTCCTGCATAGGATGCGGCCTGATCGAGACCGCTGCCGCTGTAGACAGAGATAGGTGAAGCGGCATTGAGACTGTCAGAACTGAAGAAACCGAAGACACTACCGTGAAACTTATTGGTTCCTCGCTGAGTTACCACGTTGACTACACCGCCGGTCGAGCGGCCATACTGAGCGTCCGGAGTAGCATAAACGACGCGAAACTCCTGGATAGCATCGTTGACCTGGAAAGGTATAGCTTGATTGTTGCCCGAAGCTACATTGTCCATTCCATCCATCAGAAAATCGTTAGAAGTCGGCCGCTGACCTGAGACTCCGAAGGTCGCTCCCTGCAACACCGATCCCGCAGGCACGTTGAATGTGCTGGTAGCGAGAAGTCCGAGCGCCAGGAAATTACGGTTGTACAGCGGCAAGCTGCGCAATCGCGCACTGGTGATGACATCGCTCATCGCGGTGGAGAGGTTCTCCAGCACGAGAGGCCTCTGGCCGCCGGCCGAAAGCGGCTGCGAGCCTGGAACAGACGTCCCTGATGGACTCCCGCTACCCTGCGCTCCAGTTTGTGATTGCGGGACTCGCGGACCAGCGCCGGGCAGGGCGTCGAAATAGTCCAAGGTTCTGAACGGGAGCACGTGAAAGGAAGCCGAGAGCAACAGTGCGGGGTTGGCATGGCTCCCCGGAATCACGGTCGCCAGCGACCAGGACGTGTCACCGGCGGCGTGACTCCGGGCAGCGACGACCACGGGCCTGCTCGCCGCAGCGGGAAAGGAAGGGGAAAACGGCATCGCGGCCTTCTTCGGCTCTTCAATAAACGAGGGCAAGATGTAGCGGTGTTCACCAACCTGAACCGTGAGCTCTACCTGGCCTGGCGCAAAGCTATCGCCATTGGCGTCTGTGGCCACAATGCGATAGCCGTCGGCTGGACCAACAAAGGCGAAGACGTAGGTGCCATCACTCTCGGTGGTGAAGGTCTTTTGCACTCCGAGCTGATCGTTCCGGAGCGTGACCAGGACACCGGCCATCGGCTGATCCTGATCGTTGACTACGTCGCCGGTAAGGAGTGCTTTGTCCTGTGCTCGACCGGCAACCGCCGCGAACATCAACAATATTAGTGTCCCAACCCAGAATCTCCGGCACACGGAAGGTCTCCTATGGAAAGGCCCGGTAAATCAATCCGCAAAACTAGCCTGCAAGCTGCCACTAACTACTATTTAACTAACAACTGGATCAAAAAGCTCTGTGGCGTGCCGATCTGCAAGTTTCCGCCGGCTTGTGCCGCCGCTTTCTGATAGAGCGTGGCCGTCCCGGTAATGAAATAGGTCCCGGGTGGAGTTGCACTGCTGGAGCCGCCCGGTGGAACTGCTGGAGCGAAACCGCCGCAGCTCGTCATAAGAATCGGCGAGCAAGCCAGCAGCACCAGTAGAATTCCGGCAATGCGTTTCCCGCGGCGCTGACGCCGAGGCGCAAATCCCAGCCAAACGGCTCCCAGCGTCCCCAACTGCGTCATCAGCGCCAGCCATCGATGGGCATCTCCGCCGAAGATGCCAGGCGTTCGCAGGTAGGCAATCCCCCCCGACGTCATTATGTCCACATTGGCTTGCGCATTACTCGTAATGATAGCGGGATTCGGAGTACAAGTAATTCCCAGCGCGATCGGAGCGTTGCACGTTATTTGCTTGAAGTAGTTGGTACCCGGCCGGAAGTCTATTGTCAGGTTCAAGGCTACCGACAAGAGAGCGCCCGGGCTGGTAGTCGCGCTCTGCACAACCAAAAGCGGAGCATCCGGATCCTGCTGCGAAGTAGAAGTTGCAGGATAGAAATTGGCGTCTCCGAGGTAGTGTGCGTATACGACCGAAAGACTGCCGGGATTTGTGACGGTTATGCTCGCCATCGCCTGGCTATTGAGTTGGGCTGTGCCGAGGCTCGTCAAGTCATTCGGGCTTGTGCCGAACGTCACCGTCCCTGTCGGCACCACTTGCGCCGGCGGTATGCACACCAGATCACAGTGCTGCGGCTCGACCGAGGCCGTCAGCATGATGCTGTTGCCCTGGTCTACCGCCTGCACGGAAAGCGCCACAATATAGTTCGTGATCTTGCCGACCATCTCCGTCAGCGGCATCGACATGCTCGGCAGGTAGAAGCTGTCACCGCTATAGGTGGCGACGATGGTGTAACTGCCAATGCTCAAGCTCGACGTGGCGCAGGTCGCGAAGCCGGCGTTCGTCAAGGGTTGCAGCGGGACAGCCGCGCAGAGATTCGCTCCATCCACCGTGAACGTTACGGTTCCAGTTGGACTGCCGCTGGCGCCCTGCACCGTTGCCGTGAAGGTCACAGCTTCCGTAATCCCGCTGGGATTGAAGTCGGCCGTCAGCGTCGTCACCGTAGAGTTCGGGCTTCCCGTTACTGTTACCACGTTGGACATGCTGCCCTTGTAAAGTGGAGCGTTGGCATCCGGCGCGTAGGTTGCCTGCACCGTCTCTTGTCCTTGGCCGGGGACGGCGATGTTTGTGAGTTGAGCGGCGGTGGAGGTTCCGCCAAGCAGAACGCCGATGCTGTTGAATGTCTCGTTTGGAGCGGCCAAGTCAGGAACTCCGTCGCCATTCAGATCAAGCGCGATGAGACTTGCTGGCTGCTGTGCTGCCATGAAGACCTGCTGTGGCTGAAAGGTACCATCGCCGCTGCCCAACAGAAGGCTTACGGTGCTGAAGCTGAAATTGGCTATCGCCAAATCAGGGATTCCATCCCCATTCCAGTCAGCAATAGCGACCCCGGTTGGGCTTTGTCCCACCGGGTATGTCTGCTGGGGCTGGAAGAGGGTTTCAATGCTCCCTAGCAGAACGCTGACCGTGTTGTCGCTGTTTGTAACTGCCACATCCAGTTTGCCATCGTGGTTGAGGTCGCCGACCGCGAGTCCGAACGGCTTCGGCCCTACAGGAAACGTCTGCGGGTTACCTAAGAAACCGCCCATGCCGTCGCCCAACAACACGATCACGTCGTTGCCGAGAGAGTCAAGAACCGCCACGTCAAGATTCCCGTCGCTATTAAAGTCACCGACCGCGGGAGATTGAAGGAAGGTTCCGATCTGAATTGTCCCTCCCGATGAGAATGCTCCATTTCCACTATTCAGGAGCACCCCTACGGAATTTGTGTTGATTACGACAAGGTCGGGGAAACCATCTCCGTTGAAATCTCCCACTGCCAAGCCATAGGCATTCGCGAAAGAATATAGCTGCTTTGGCTGAAACGTGCCGTCGCCGTTGCCGAGGAGAATGTCGATTCCACTCCCGCTATCGGCCGCTACCGCGATGTCGAGATTACCATCGGAGTTGAAATCGCCCGTCACTATCCCGAATGGCTTTGAGTCGACCGGCACGGTGACTTGAGCGCCGAATGTCCCGTCACCTTTTCCCAGGAAAACACTTACGGTGTTGTCATTGGTGTTTGACACTGCTAGATCAGGAATGCCGTCGCCGTTAAAATCTCCGGCTGCGATCGCCGAGTTGTAATTGCCGGCCTGGTAGGTCACCGGAGCCTGGAAGGCAAGCGCTCCCGGCCCTGCCAGCGAGAAGTCGCCGAGATGGATGTTCAACGATCTCTCGTCCAAACTTGCTTTTCCAGTCGGAGCGGCAAAGCCCAACCCGAAGACCGACAACGTGAAATCGTAATTGCCGCCGTCGGGTGTCGCAGCAAGCGTGCTGATCGTCGGTTCCGTGCCGGTGACGATCAGCGGTTGCGGCGGGGAAGTGCTTATGCCGATCTGGTTTGTCCCGTTGTAGTGTGCCGTAAGCGTGTCGCTTCCCGGCGCGAACCTTGTCTTCAGTGTCGCCGTCGCCGCCCCGCCGTAGATCGCGATTTGCACTGTTCCCAGCGGCTGGGTGCCATTGAAGAACGTCACCGTACCCGCGGTGACCGGCTGATTGTTGCTGGTAACCGTGGCGGTGAGCGTCTCGACCTGGCCAGCGACGATCGGCGACGGCGGGTTGAGGGAAAGAGTAGTCGCGGAGTTCGCCCCGACAATCTTGTACGGCAGGAAGGCGTTGTTGGGCATGAAATTGGCGTCGCCGCTATAGCTGGCCAAGATGTCATCCTGGCCCAGCGGTAGCGCCGACGTCTGGCAACTGGCAACGCCGTTGACCAGCGGCACTCCCAGACAAAGGCTTATCTCATGGATGCCGTCTGCGAAATCCACTGTGCCGGTAGGCGCCCCGCCGAAGGCGCCCGTAACCGTCGCCGTAATCGTGACCGGCTGACCGAAGACTTGCTGGTTCGGCGGATTTGCCGCCAGGGCCGTAGTTGTCGTTGCCTGGTTCACAATCTGGATCAGAGCGCCCGAACTCGGTAAGTAATTGTTGTCGCCGCTGTAGGCAGCCGTGATTATGTGATTTTCGACAACGTTCAACGAGACTACGCAGGTGGCAACACTCCCGCCGCTGATCGTAGTCAGCGTAGCGGTGCAGAGACCTCCCTGGACGTCGCTTGAAAAAGCGACCGTTCCCGTCGGGCTGCCGTTATTCGTTGCAGTGACGGTCGCAGTGAACGTGACTTGCTGCAAGTACTGGCTGGGATTGATATTGGAGGTCACCGTCGTCGTCGTGGCCAGTTGCGTGCCGGTGAGTTGCAGGCTGTTCGAATTCCCGCCCGTGTAGAACTGCGTGTTGGGCGAGTAGGTGCTCTGCACCGTCTGCGTGCCTTGGCCAAGCACGGCGATGTTCGTTAGTTGAGCGGTGGTCGAGGTTCCCGCGATTAAAATGCCGAGTGCACCGCTTAATGATGTGCCGGGGACATCGGGAACCCCGTCGCCGTTCAGGTCTGCTGCAGCTATAGGGCTGGTACCGACAGCCGAATCGTAGACTTGCTGAGTCTGAAAAGTCCCATCGCCGTTGCCTAGCAGTATGCCGATGGTGTTGCCGCCATTCGAAACCGCCAGGTCTGGGATGTTGTCCCCGTTCCAGTCTGCAGTGGCCAGGCCGTAGGCACCGATGTTAACCGGGAACATTTTTGGCGTCTGGAAAGTACCATTTCCGTTGCCAAGAAGCACGGTTACGGTACCCGGATTGGCTCGATTTGAGACAGCCAGGTCTGCCTTCGCATCGTTGTTGAAGTCGGCAACCACCACAGTGTAAGGATTTTGGCCCGCCGGGAACGGCGCGGGCGTTCCTAAACCGCCGAGGCCGTCACCGAGCAGCACGAATACATTCGTACCTGTAGAATCTGCGACCACAACGTCAAGGTTGCCATCGCCGTTGAAGTCACCGACGCCGATACTGGTGAGGGCGGAGCCAGCCGTTACCAGCGGCTGTTGCGTGAAGGTGCCGTCCCCGTTGTTGGTGAATACGGCGACGGAATTGCCACTGCTACAGACCGCCAAATCTGGCGTGCCGTCATTGTTAAAGTCTCCGACCGCCAGGCTCCAAGGCGAATCGAACGAATACGCTCCCTTGGGCTGAAACGTCCCATCTCCGTTTCCGAATAGCACATCCACCTTAAAAGTGGTTGCAACGGCAATATCCAGGTTCCCGTCGGCATTGAAATCCCCCACCGTAATTCCGCTTGGCTGGAAGTCAACCGTGAAGGGCTGAAGCTGATTGAAAGTTCCGTCACCGTTTCCAAGTAAAACGGTGACGGTGTTAGCGTTGTTGTCCGTCACCGCGATATCAGGGAATCCGTCGCCATTGAAATCGCCAACGGCAATCCCGTAATTTAGGCTGCCGACGGAATAAAGCACGGGCGCCTGGAAAGCCACCGCCCCCGGCTGGCCAAGCGAGAAGTCGCCGAGATGAATCTGCTGCGAGGTTTCGTCCAGGCTTGCCGTCCCCGTGGGCGCGGGATAGCCATAGCCGAAGACGTTCAGCGTGAAGTCGTAGTTGCTGCCGTTGGGAACTGCGCTGAGCGTGCTGATCGTCGGCTCGGTGCCGGTCACGATCAGCGGCTGCGGCGCCGATATGCTTTTGGCGTCCTGGTTCGTCCCGTTGTACTGGGCCGAGAGCGTGTAGCTTCCCGGCGCGAACCGCGTCTTGAGTGTGGCCGTGCCGTCGGCGCTCTTAACTTGCACCGTTCCGAGCAGCTGCGTACCGCTGACGAAGGTCACCGTCCCGCCCGTGACGGGTATGCATCCGCTGAGCATGGCACATGTGCTGGAAGTGAGGGTGACAACCTGCCCCGCCTGCACCATGTTCGGTGTCACAGTCAGAGTCGTCATGGTTGGTAACTGGGCGGCACTCGTACTGCTGAGACAAACGATCAGCGCCAGGCAAACGGCAGGGATCTTCAGAAAGTCGCTAAGGCACTTTGGTGGTGTACCAGGGGTACCGGGGCGACAAGAGCTTGGAAAAATGGCGCGCGCGGATCTGTAGATGACTGACGGATTCGAACTTGGGTCTTGCTTCCCACCACGTTTCATGCGAGCCCGGAAGTACTTCGTCCTGTTAGCCAATCACAAGCTTCAACTCTGCTTTTTGAGCGCCCACGTTAGCATCGGATCCTGATGGAGGTCAATAAATCGACAGCTCGATGGTGACAGGGCGTGTCGAATGGGGTATTTAAATGAGCTTAGAAGTCATGAGAAGTCGAGGGCCGAGACTGCAGAACATGCAATCTCGGCCAAGTGTATATGAAATATCGTTCGAGCTATGAAATATTAATAAGCTCTGCCACTTTTATGGTACTCAGGCAACTTGGGTCATTCCTTCAGTAAATCTCCAGCCTTATTTTCTCCCGACGCGCAGCTCGTCCCCTATTTGTTCTTGACCGTAAAACAAGTTGCCAACGCCAGCGACTTGTACTGTTGATAAAACATCTTTGAACTACCGTCAATTGACGGGAGCAGGTACGGACCTGCCAACAAAAGAGGAGAACACTCATGATTAGCAAGCTTCTTAGTTTGGCGCTCGTGGCGCTCGCCACCGGTAGCGCCGTAGCTGCGCCGCAGAAGAACATCGTCGAAACGGCGGTCGCCGCCGGATCCTTCAACACCCTGGTCGAGGCAGTGCAGGCGGCCGGTCTGACCTCCGCTCTGGAAGGCCCGGGGCCGTTTACGGTTTTCGCTCCCACCGACCAAGCCTTCGCAAAGCTTCCGGCCGGGACGCTGACAGTCCTTGCTGAAGCCGGAGAACAAGGAAAAGCTCCGCGCGATTCTCACCTACCACGTCGTCGCAGGCGACCTGGATGCGGCGCAGGTTATGAAACTCACATCGGTGAAGACGCTGGAGGGCGCGAACCTGAAGATTACCGACCACAACGGCTCGGTCATGGTGGACAACGCCAAGATCGTGAAAACCGATATTCCCGCTTCCAACGGCATCATCCACGTCATAAATGAAGTGATGCTGCCGCCCGGCAACTGATCGCAAACACAAGGAGAACTCTGATGAAGAAAATCGATGTGATTGCAGCCGTCCTGCTCGTGGTGGGCGGATTGAACTGGGGCCTGGTGGGGCTCCTGAACTTTGACCTCGTAGCCAAGCTGTTCGGTGAACTCAGCGTGCTCAGCCGTGTGGTGTATTCGCTGGTGGGGCTTGCGGCCCTTTACCAGGCGGTGAGCTGGAAGGCCATCCAGAAACGCTGGAACGCCGAACCAGCGTTTGCCCGGCAGTAAACAACAGTTCTGGATGGGACACACTCCCATCCAGAATTTTCATCCTTGGGGAGGAAAATCATGCTCGTGCTGGTTACGGGAGCAACAGGGTACATTGGGCAGCAACTTGTGCCCCTATTATTGGCAAAGGGCCATCGAGTGAGATGCCTGGTACGCAGCACAACCCGTGCGGCCATTCTCCCCGCGACAGTGGAAACTGTTGTCGGCGACGTTCTGCGGCGGGAAACGCTAACGGAAGCCATGCGGGGTGTTGATTGCGCCTATTACTTAGTTCACTCCATGACAGCGGGCGAAGCTGGATTCGCGGAGCGCGACCGGCTCGCGGCCTTTAACTTCGCTTCCGAAGCCAAGTGCGCTGTTGTGGGGCGCGTTATCTATCTCGGCGGGTTAGGCTCCGGTTCGATGTCCGAGCATCTCAAGAGCCGCCAGGAAACGGGACACATCCTGCGCCGCTTCGGACCGCCAACGGTGGAGTTTCGGGCTGGAATCATCGTCGGTGCGGGCAGCGCTTCTTTCGAAATCATCCGCAGCCTTGCTGAGAAGCTTCCGGTAATGATCTGTCCTCGCTGGGTGACCACGCGCGTTCAGCCCATCGCGGTCTCCGATGTACTTGCATATCTTTTGTCTGCGTTGGAGGTGAAATGCATCGCGGGCGAAATTGTCGAGATCGGAGGCAGTACGATCGAAAGCTACAGAAGTATGATCCAGGAGTATGCGCGCGTGCGCCAGCTCCGGCGATGGCTGGTCCGGGTTCCGGTCCTGACGCCGCGCCTGTCCTCCTACTGGCTGGATTTCGTAACCAGCGTTTCGCCGGCAATCACTCGCCCGTTGATTGAAGGCTTGCGAACTGAGGTTGTGTGTCAGAACAGTCGCGCCCGGGCCTTGTTCCCCCAGATAACGCCGTCCAGCTATCGCGACGCCCTGCAGGTTGCCTTAGACCGCCGCGACCCGGGAACGCAGGACGAAGCATTTTCGATTGGGCGAAAAGCTGCATTGCGCAGTGTTGACGGTCTGATCTCCGATTGCCGCCAGACGAAGGTTGCCGCGCCGCTTGATAGCGTGCGTGACGTAGTGCACTCCCTCGGCGGAGGTATGGGTTGGCTTTATGCCGACTGGCTATGGAGGCTGCGTGGTTGGCTGGACGAGCGTCTGGGAGGAGTTGGAATGCGGCGCCGTTGCTTTCGCGTGATCCCGCTGCAACAGGATGATGCCGTGGATTTCTGGCGCGTGCAGGAGGCGTCCGCGAACCGCCTGCTGCTACGAGCAGAAATGAAGGTACCGGGCAAGGCCTGGCTGCAATTCTGTTTTGTGTCATTACCCAACGGCGCAACGCGACTGCGCAGCATCGCCAGCTTCGAGCCGAGAGGATTATGGGGGCAATTGTACTGGTGGTCACTGTATCCGTTTCATAGGCTCATTTTCGAGCGCATGTTACGCCGCATTCGGCAGGTCTGCGAACGCAGGGAGAGTCGTAACAACTCCGTTGCAAAGAGTTCGTTCGTCGACCGCAGGGTCGGGATGGTCGTGTCCCCTTAGGATGCCCGCAATGCTCAACGCGAAATCCTGGTCGGAGCTGCGAATTCTTGCCGCAGCCTTCGCCGCTAGATAGATTCCTAGTGATGGCTGGACTCTTCCCCGGCAAGGCTGGGCTTCATGAGATTTCGAACAAACTCCACTTGCTGTTCCGCGACGTCGCTGGGCAGCGGCGTATATGCAAGGGCGGAACATTCCTTCTGGCCATCCGTAAGTACCCATTGCAACATGGCAAGCAACGCGGCACGCTTGGCAGGGTCGCTGATCTGCTGCGGCAGGACGATCCAGGTGTAGGTCGAAATCGGATAAGCTCCCTTTCGCGACGCATTGGTTATTGACGTGGGCACTCCGCTGGCGGCGACCGTGGTATCCTTCGCTGCGTCAGCAACACTATCGAGGTTGGCGTGTACGAACACTCCCGAGCTGTTGCGAACTGAGCCGAACGCCAGTTGCCGGCGAATGGCATAGACCAACTCGACATAGCCGATGGAGTTCGGCGTTTTCTCCACTGCGACAGCCTCGCCCGCGTTGCCGTCCGCTCCTGTGCCGACCGGCCAATTCAGTTGATAGGCTTTGCCCAGCTTGTCTCTCCACTCGGGGCTTACTTTCGAGAGGTAGTCGCTAAATGTGTAGGTTGTGCCGCTACCGTCGGAGCGATGGATCACGACAATGTTGGCGTCAGGAAGGTCGGCTTCTCGATTCCACCGGCGAATTTCCGGATCATTCCACTTGGTGATCTTCCCCAGATAGACTCCGGCTAGCATCTCGGGCGTGAACTTCAGGTCTTCAAGTAGTCCGGGCAGGTTGTAAACGGGAACGACCGCTCCCAGCACAACCGGTATGCGCCAGTAACCTGTGCCCAGCTTCAGGTCGCGTACATCGGGCGAGGAAGCATCCGACGTGGCAAAGTCGACCTCTCCCTTTTGCAGCATTTGAATTCCCGCCTCAGAACCCACCGCGTCGTAATTGAACTGGATGCCAGGGTTAGACATATGGAAGGACTGGAACCATCTGAGATATAGCGGAGCCGGAAAGGTGGCGCCAGCGCCGTGCAAGTTTGCTGGAGCCAAATGCAAAGCCGAGCTGCTGACAAAGGGATCGGCCCTTTGTTCCCGGGCGGCAACCATCGCTTTCACCAGGTTGCCGGCAAGCTCATCGGCGATGTTCGTCCAGATGAGCTTGTAGGGAGTGGCCATGTACGACCAGAGCGTGGTTCCATTGCGCCCCACAACTTCAACCGAGAGGAATCCGCTGTACACGGCCTGGCGGTTCATGCTGGGGGAGCGCCAGTTGGTCGCCATGTAGCTCTTCACCCAAACCTCTCCCGATCCCTTGACTACCGCGTCAGCCAGACTCTTGTCGTCTACAACCGTGTAGCCGCCGTTTTTCTCCAATCGCCTGATGAGATTTTCCCTCAGCACCTCGTCGGTTTTACTGGGACCGAAGCAGTCGACATAGAGTCTATGCAATTGCTGTAGCGACTGGGCCGACTGCGCCTGAAAAGGTGTAGCGGACAATACGAAGCAAAGCGCAACCAACCAGCACCGATGGGCGCCAGGAGCAGCTTGTTTGAAAACCGTGGCGGCTCTCACCGGCTATAACTCCACATGGATCCGGAACGACGGCACGAACACCGGCCCCCGAACTGTGTTGTACCCCGGATGCACGATCAACTGAAGGTCGGGCCCGAGAAACAGGCCGCGCCAGAGGTGTGCCGTATAGTAGGTTTCCATGAGGTGTTCTCTGGCATAGGAGAGCTTGCCGTCTCCGAGGATCAGACCTAACCCACCGTAGCCCAGATATCGCGCGTGCTCACTGGTGATTCCGTTAGAGACGAACGCAGCCCCTGCGCGATCGTAGCGGCGGTTCCACATGCTCCCGGCAGCGCCAATGCCGCCGGAGAACTGCTGATCGACTTCGGTGAACGACCAGGACTCGGTCTTCCCATTGTTCCATCCAAAACGCCCGTAAGCCACAAGGTTCTTGCTTAACACCTGCTCGAAGTTTAGACCGAAGCCATACTTGGTCGTCACCCACTCGGGATGGTCCCCGAGATTTGGTGTTGTCACCTTTCCGCTCAGATACTGTTCATTCGCGTATTGATAAATCCCCATGTTGCCGTTATTGATATATGACAGGACGCGGATGATTCCGGCCTTCTTGGGTAGGAAGCCGCGATGCAACTCAAACTCGAAGGTCGACGTGTTTGCCTTGCGCAGGTTCCATTCCAGGTTGTCGCCAAGATTCGGCCCCGGAAAAAGCGCCTCTGCAAAGCGTAGGCCCCACTTCGGGGATTGATATTCCGCGTAAATCCCCCAGGTATAGCCGCGAGGATCAGCGGTGAAATCCCAGCCGCCATTCTGATCGACAGACCAGTTCATGAACTGCAAGTGGCTGTCGCTACCCACGGCGTTGGTGTCGAAGAAGTCCGTGACGGAGAATTTGCCGATACGAATCTCAATGCGGCGCGTCGGCAGCTCGGAGAATGTGGACAAAGGATTGCGAGCATTCTCGGTTTTGGTTGGGCTAAGCGCAATCACCTGGTGGTACATGAGCCGCGCCAAGTACGGCGCAGCCGTCAGGTCCCCCTCCTTCACCGCGTCCAGGTTGGGGAAACCGGCGATCCCATAGACGTGACTTAGGCCTAATCCGCTGGCCGACTCCACATCGGCGAGAAGCTCCGCGGAGTGATTGATCTGTAAGCCCGTATACAGTGTCATCACGCGAGAGATGGCGTTTTCATAGACAGGCTTGAAACTTTGCTGGCCCGAATACTCTGCGTACAGCGGAGCATTCGCCTGAAAGATGAAGTTCATCTGCCCCGAAATCCAGTACCGTCCCTCAGGAGGATGCGGAAACATGGTAGGCACCGCTTCCCCAACCTCTTCTGATTCTGGTTCGGGTCTTTGTCCGGAGGTGATGTCGGGCAGTTGCGCTAAAGCGGGCGTAGCCAGAATGAGCCACAGCACAAGTAAAGTGGCCCACGGCGCCTCGCCGAGGCAAAGTGCCATGAGACGCTGCCTCCATCTCCGGTGACTCAGATCGCTGGACCTCAAGCCTTTAAACCTAGCGAAAAGATGACGATTGAAGATGTTAAATTCGCGTGAAAGCGAGGCCGCCGATCGTCGCCTTACAGAAGCGGCTGGGCATAGCGGAACGATCAACCTTGGCCATACTCTTGTCAGGCAGGAATATCGAACAGCAAGCGGCTGTTCTCATATGAGCTCCGCACACCAACTACCTTCAGCGATGGAACGATGAGGTCGGCCGAGTCGAGCTGTTCGGGCGTGTACGTAGTGGAAACGCCTACGACCTGCGCGCCCGCAGCCTTCGCAGCGCGTATTCCGGAAGGCGCGTCTTCGAAGACCAGGCACTCGCTGGCGGGAAAGCCGACGGCGGCTGCACCTGCGAGGTAAGGCTCGGGGTCGGGCTTGCCGCGCATAACCTCATCAGCCGTGACCATATTCACCGGAACAGGCAGCCTGACAACCTGAAGCCGCTTGGTAGCCAGCCTTCGTGTGCCTGAAGTCACGATCGTGTATCTGGTGGCTGGAAGCTTTCCGAGAAGCTCCCTGGCGCCGGGCAACAGCCGCAAGCCGTCGGTATCGTCGAGCTCCATCTGCTCAACCCTTCTCATCTCCCTTGCAGCGTCCACCTGGGGCGCCACCTTGCGGATGGTTTCGATGGCTTTCTGGCCGTGCGCTACATGCACAACGTAATCAGGATCAAGCCCGTGCTCATTTGCCCATCTGGTCCAAACGCGCGTGACGCAGGGCGTGGAGTCCACCAGGATGCCATCCAGATCCAGAAGCACCGCCAGGCAGGTGAAGAGTGGCATATCCCCCAGTTTCGCAGGTGTATCGGTGGTGCGCAAAGCAGGGTTGGGGTATCAGGTGTCAGGTGTCAGATATCAGATTTGGTATTGGGTATCAGAGGCGCCTGCCTTATCTGATTCTAGTGTGTGCACCGCAACGCCGGTGTCACCAAGCGAGACTGGTCGCCTCGCAATCTGACACCTGATACCTGAAACTGATACCCAATCTGAAACCTGAGACCTGTCACCTCGCAGCTTTTTCGCTGAGCAATATCATCTCCGTCGCATATAGTGAATTTATGCCTTCGATCGCACTCTCCCAACTGCTGGGCGCGACGGTCTACGACCGCTCCGGATCGTCAGCCGGCAAAGTGCGCGAAGTCGCCATCTCTCCACAGGAGGACGCCACCCGCATCTCGGGCGTAGTGGTGAAGACCCGCTTCGGCGATCGCTTGCTCAACCCTAAGGCCATCAGCTCCATCAATGGCGGTTTGCGGATCGGCACGCTGGCGACGGAATGGTCGCCGTATGGGAATGGTGAGGGCCTGCTGCTGCTGGGGCGCGATCTGCTCGACCAGCAGATCATCGACGTGCATGGCAGGAAGGTCGTACGCGTAAACGACATCGACATTCACGAGGAAGTCGGTCACGAACAGACCATCCTGAAGTTGGCGGCGGTCGATGTCGGCGCCCGTGGGGCGATCCGCCGTCTGCTGAAAGGAATCGTGCCCGCCGGACCGCTGCACGCGCTGCTCGCAAAGGTCCCGCCCCGCATGATTCCCTGGGAGTTCGTCGACCTGATCGAAACCGATCCCGCGCGCCGGGTAAAGCTGAAGATCTCGCTGGACCGGCTGGCCTCGCTCCATCCTGCCGACATTGCCGACATCGTCGAGGAACTCGCCCCGGCCGAGCGCGAAGCCATCTTCGAGACCCTGGACGAAGAAGTTGCAGCGCAAACCCTGGAAGAGATCGACCCCAAGCTTCAGGTTGCGATTCTCAGCTCGCTCGACTCAGACCGCGCTGCCGACATCGTCGAGGAGATGGACCCCGACGCTGCCGCCGATGTGCTTGGCGACATGTCTCCCGCCGAGACCCAGGAAATCCTCACTGAGATGGAGCCCGAGGAGCGCGCCGAAGTCTCCGAGCTGATGGCCTTCCAGGAGAACACGGCGGCGGGGCGCATGACCACCGAATACATGGCGTTGAAGCCGGGCTCAATAGTAGCCGACGCCATCGAGATGCTGCGCAACTTCGAGGGTGGACTGGAAAGCATGAGCACCATCTACATCATCGGTGAAAAGGACAAGCTGCTGGGTGCTGTGCCCCTGGCGAAGATTGTCCTAGCTCCCGCCGATACCCCACTCATGCTGCTGAGCACGCGCTTCATGCCCACCATCCATCCCGGCGCGACCGAGAAGGAGGTAGCGGAGATGTTCGATAAATACAACCTGCTGACCTTGCCTGTAATTGATGAGGAAGCCCGGCTGACAGGTGTCATCACCGCCGATGATGTGATCAACATGCTGCGAGCGAAGCTGTAGCCGCCACGGTTCGACAATGGGGCGCGGCGGTGAGCCGCGCCCCGACCGCTCAGGAGAGGATTTAGTTCGGTTGAGCGGGATTGGCATTGGGCCGGTGCGCCTCAAGCAGCCTCGCTAACGGGTTGAACCTTCCCATGCCCGGAACACCACCAAACTGAGCCGGGACGTTGCCCGACGGCTGCACAGGATCAGGGATGCGGTTTGCGAACTCCCCAATGCGCTGCTCGCAATTAGAGTTGCAGTCCCCGTCAGGAATCAGCACAACGGTGTGGTTATTGCTGTTTGAGTCGACTGCCTGACCGTAAATCTGGCCGCTGTCGGTAATGTACAGGCCAATGTAGACGCGCAGGCCCGAGAGGTTTTCGATCAGCGAATTCAAGTCCACCATGGGGCCACCGTTCTCCCACAGAAAGGCGCGACCATTCGGGAAGTGGGCGCAGGTGTCAACAGACACGCCCACGACCTGTTGGCTTGCGTTAATGCTATAAGCCTGTGCGCAGGTGTCCTGCCCGACAGCTCCGATATCGCTCACCTGACCCTTCTTCCAAAGCGTGGTGTGCACCGTCTGTTCGTCTGGAAGGAACGACCCTCCCGCAGCGTCGCCAGCCTCATTAAGCCAGCCCAGATACGAGCCGTGTCCGCCCAAACTTGCTGGCGTTAGAACACCTTTATCCCAGATGAAACCCTTCCAGTTCTGGTCCCCGGGCAGGAAGGAATATCCGACGACCTGGCCTTTGTTGTTGACGTTCCAAACAGTAGCCAGAGTCCCTCCCCAAGTACCCAAGTCGATCATCTGGCCCTTGTCGTAGAGGAAGGGATGAATGGTCGGAATCCCGGTCGTAGGGTTGGGTATGTTGTTCGTATAGGAGGTACCGGCGATTTTTCCGCTGTCGCTGTTTATGGGTGCCGAGGCATCCGGTCCGCCCAGGGTACCCAAGTCACGCATAACTCCTCTTTCCCATAGGAATGCTCGTGATTGAGTTGTTCCAGGAAACCAACCACCGAAGGAGTATGGATCGGGCACCGCGTTCAACGCATTTCCTACCACCTGCCCTCGATTGTTGACCATGTAGCCATTGCCTTGCGTTCCGCCAAAGGTGCCGAGGTTCACGATGTTTCCGTCTTGCCAAATGACGGCGTCAACTTCGGGGTAACCAGTGGCAGGATCAGTGGCACCGTTCTCCGAGATCCCGACCACTAATCCCGCGTTGTTAATGGCAAATGAAAAGCTACTGTTCTTCCCACTATTGCCGGGCAGCGCCCCCAGATTGGTGACTTTGCCCTGCCGCCACAGCACGGCGTCTTTCACGAAGCAGTCGGCATAGAAGCAATGCGTGAACGGGTCAGCTAAGGGCGTGTCCGAACTGCCCACGGCCCCTGCTGCCGTGAGCGTCACTGCAAAATACGAACCGTAAGAACCCGGCCCGCCGAAAGTGCCGAAGTCATACAGCTTGTACTGATGGTGCTTGGGTTTAGGTGCGGGATTGTCTTGTGCAGTAAGTTGAATGGTTATCGCCAGCGCGGCGAGTAAATACACTGCCAACATCCACATGCGTGCATGGGATTTCATGGTAGCTCTCCTTGTTTTGGGAGGGCGGTGGCTGAAGTTAGCCGATACGACTTCGCCGCCGGAGAGATTCAGCAGATCCGAAATCGCGATGCCTGGATGGCATCTGTCATTAGTTCATCGGATCGCAGAGGTTACTTGCGGCCTAGGGTTCGTTACCGGGGCCCGGGCCGCCGCCCACGAGGAAGGAGGCAAGATTACTACTACGACGTGGAGCGAATGGAGACACTCTACGCTGATACTGCGGAATGTCAAGCTAATTTAGGGGACGAGATAAATTAATGCCCTTTGCCGAAGCCCTTGCGGCGCTGCTGGCTGTAGCGGTGCAAGGCGTCTTCAATGATGGGAAAAGCTGCCTGCGAAGGTAGGAACTCATCTACCTCAACCGCCTTCCCCTCCAGTTGCTTGTAGTCAAGGAAGAAGCGGCGCAGCATTTGCAGGCGGTGTTCTGGCATCTCGCTGGCCTCGCGGTACGAATTGAACTCGGGATCCTGGGTGGCGACCGCGATAATCTTGTGGTCCTTCTTTCCGGAATCGATCATGGTCATCAGGCCAATGGCCCGTGCATGAACCAGCGTGAGGGGGACGACAGGTTCCTGGCAGAACACCAGCACGTCGAGCGGGTCATCATCTTCTGCGAGTGTCTGCGGAATAAACCCATAATTCGCCGGATAGTACACCGCTGAGTACAGTACGCGATCAAGCTTGATGAGCCCGCTCTGCTTGTCGAGCTCATACTTCACGCTCGACCCGAAAGGGATCTCGATCACCGCCTGGAACTCTTGCGGCAACTGTTCGCCAGGCGAGATGTCGTGCCATGCATGAGTCATGAGATCGATGCCTGAACAGCAAGCGGCCGTTAGGCGCAGCTCTCCGGCAAAAGACGCTCCAGCAGTCCGATTCCGACTGGCTGAGCGGAGTTGCAGGGACCGGCGGTTTTAGAAAGAAATGCGCCGTCTGGAGCGTTGGTTAGCAGGTTAGAAGCGGTGGGGCAGTTCCCTCTCCGTTTCGACTGAACTCGTCAAACAACCTACCAGAAAACTCACCAGGATCACGCTCACAACTGCTATCGTCGCCACCATTGGACTCACCCCTTGTTCGGCCCGGGCGCCGCTTTACAGTGCTCATAATCTCTTACATCGTAGGAGCACCAGAAGTTGTGCATAGATATAGCACACTTTCCGCGTCGGGTGAAAACAATCTTGGGAATGCGGAGGACGAAGTCCGTTTTGGGAGGAAAGCGCAGGTGTAGAGGAGCTAGGCTGCCGCCGCCACTTCCTCCAGCACCCGGTTCAGCGCCTCGGGACCATCGGCGCCAACGATGTAGCGGTCAGCCTCCACTTCCGGCCACTCGCCGTAAATATGTGAGATGTACACGAGCTTCGCCGCCGAAGACTTCTGGCGCAGCAGCCGTACCACCTGCCGCCCCGTGGAAGCCGGCAGCCTGTGGCACAGCACAACGACGTCGTATTCTTCTGTGCCCTCGGCCGCGGCGACGGCTTCTTTCTCCGTGTTCACCATCTCAACCGTATGGCCGGCCGCTACCAGGGCAAACCGCCGCAGCCGATTAAGCTCCTCGTCGGTGCTGAGGGCAAGAATCTTCATGCCGGGAATCCTGGAATCGCACAAGTCGTTGCAGGCAAAGAAATATATCAGATGACCACCCCAATCATGCAAGCCGCCCAAAGAGCACGCGAGAATGTGGCACTGTATTCGTGTTGTGTTCGCTTAATGTTCGCTTACTTAAAGATGAGGCAACATGGTAAGCAACTGAATCTACAGCAGATTGCCGCATAAGGAGCGGTAATCGAGGTAATCGAAACAGTCAATCGTAATTCATCATCCTCCAACACCCGCCCGCTATCTAATCAGTACATAATCTTTTCTCGAAGCCTGTTTTGCATTCATATTTCATAACCGATAAAGGACGGCTTGTTTTGAGTACACACAAGAATAAAGAACTCGAAAAGTCCGCAATGATCAATACGGAACCACAGCTCCAAACCAAGCGGTACATCTTGGCCAGCGACTTCGACCAGACGCTCAGCTTTAACGACTCGGGATACGTTCTGAGCGAGTTGCTGGGCATTCCCGAGTCGGAGTTCGAGCGCAAGATCCACGGGATGGCCAAGCTGAACCTCGTGCAGCAGGGCGGCGAGCTTGCCTACCTGCTGTTGCACGATCCCGAGTTCCACGACCGGGTGCGGCGCGAGCATCTCTACGAAGCCGGAAAGCGGGTTAGGCTGAAGCCCAACATCGACGCCCTCTACTCGTTCCTTTCGAACGACGTGGAAGGCTTTCACTTTGATTTCTATGTGATCTCTGCCGGCCCGGTCGAGATCATTCGCTCAGCTCTGGAAGGGATCATCCCGGCAGACCACATCTACGGCACCGAGTTTAAATACAACGAGCAAGGCGCGATCGAGCGTATCGTGCAGGTCACAGCCGGATACGGCAAGGTGGCGGTGATCGACCAACTGCTTGAAGAGCTGAAGACCGGCTCCGACCGTATCGTGTATGTCGGAGATGGCAGCTCTGACATCCACGTCATGCTGCACATCAACCGGCGCGACGGTTTCACCATCGCCGTCTCGGAGAACAAATACCTGGCACCCATCGCACAGCGGTCGATCCTAAGCGAAAACGCGCTGGCCATACTGATCCCGATCCTCGAAGAAGTTGTGGGATGGGATTCAGCCTCCATCCGTGAGGTGTTCGAGCAGAAGGGATTCCTGATTCAGCAGTGGGACAAGGTGCAAACCGACATGCTGACCATCATTCCCAGCGTGGCTCCGATAGTGGAGAAGTCCGAAATCGCTGCGAAGGTCTAAAGCGCAGGGCGGACTCTCTACGGCGTTCGGGTGGCTGTGCCTTGCATCACGGTCACCCACGCGCCGCCTGGCGACTCCACCTCCGATTTGAAGGTATAAGAATCCTTCGATACAAAGTTGAACGTGTATCGCGCCTGCGTGACGATACCGTTGAGCTTCTGCTCGGCCTTCCACGTCCAGGTATTCTGGGCCAGATGGCCGATCGCGACAATATGTTCACCCAGGCTGTTGTACACGTTGTAGGTGTACACATGGTCGGTGGGGTTGCACTCCATCACTCGGGTGCTGCGAACGTCGCCTAAGGGGCCGTTGATATCAGTATGGGTCTCCACAAAGTAGCCGCCCGGCGTCCAGGCGCTCTGTTCCTTGCCCTGGAACTCAGCCGGCGGAGACTTCGGGCTGATCTTCGTCGTTCCCTGCAAGCTCCAGTTGCCGACGAAGTAACTCATGATCTGCTGCTCGGGAGTCGGTCCGCTGGGCGCTGGGGACGTTTGTGAAACAGCGAAGGTGGCGATCAAAGCCAGGAGAATTGCTGCGAAGAGTCTCATTACGAACGGTTCCTTTAAGGTTTCAACTCTGATTGGAAGGAATCGTAACACGCGGTACGAGAGGTTCAGTCCACGTATCTTCGTAAAACCCGCTCCGACAGGTTGCACAGAACTTCGTAGGGCAGTGTCTCTGACCAGCGGGCCGAGTCCCAGGCCGTAATCGTTTCCCCGCCGCTTTGGCCAATCAGGACGGCTTCGTCGCCGATCTCGCACCGACCAATTGGTGAGACGTCGACCAGGGTCATGTCCATAGACACGCGACCGACGACCGGAGCGCGTTGTCCTCGAATCAGCACGCTGCTGCGAAGCTCGCCCGAATCGCCGTTCTTGCCGGGCGCCGCCGAGCCGTTCTTCGGATAAGAGTGCTTGCGGGAATACCCATCACCATACCCCGCGGCGATGACGGCGATCCGCGCAGGACGCTGCGTGACGTAGGTTCCGCCATATCCTAGCGCCTGTCCCGCGGCAACATCGCGCAACGAAATAATGCGCGTCTTCCATTGCAGGACAGGCCGAAGGTTCAGTGTTGTAGTACCCTGCGCCGGCGTGCCGTCGTAGTTTACGAGTGGAAGCTGGTAACCATAGATGGCCAGGCCCGGCCGCACAAAGTTATGCCAGGTTTCAGGCCGTGCAATGGCGGCGCTGCTGTTGGCCAGATGGCGGATCGACGGCTCGAGGCCTTGCGCGGCCAGCGTCTGGAGTGCCTCACGAAAGCGTTGCGTCTGGCTGCGCGTTCCGACATCATCGAGCACCTCGGAGGATGCCAGGTGGCTGAAGACTCCTTCAAGCTCGATCTCGGGAATACCCTTGAGCGTCTCTGCAAAACTATCCAGCTCCTCGAAGGGTAGCCCCAAGCGTCCCATGCCGGTATCGATCTTCAAGTGAACGGCCACGGGCCTATTGAGTCGAAGCCGATCCGCTGCCCGCGCAAACGTGCTCAATTCTTCAATTCGTGAAATCGCTGGCGTCAAGGAATAACGCAAAACATCTTCCTCTTCGTCGCGCCATGCTCCCACCATGATGAGAATGCGTGCGGTAACCCCACATTCCCGGAGGGCAACGCCTTCGTCGGTTGACGTGACGCCGAACCAGCGTCCGCCCGCCTCTTGCAGAGCACGCGCACACTCCGCGTATCCGTGACCATAGGCGTCACACTTGACGACAGCACAGATTGTCACCCCGGAGCCGACGTGCTCCTGAAGCACGCGAAAGTTGTGGCGCAGCGCCGAGAGCGAGACCTCGGCCCAATTCGGGCGAGAATACGTACGGGACAGTACCGGCTGGTTGAGCAAGATGCCTCATCATAGCGCGCCGAGGATGGAGAGGCGTTGGCGAATGAGCTACGTTCCTCAATCGCGAACACTGTGGCGTGGCGAAGCGCCAAGCTTGCATGGACATGGCACCGTCGCACTTGCGCGGGTCGGACATTGCGTGATTACGGCACAGCGCAAGCATGAATAGCCGCGATTCACTGGCTTCATAGCTCCGCACATTACAACTTTGGTTCTACGGCGATTTGACCGGTTATCTACGGCGTTTGCCCGATTGGGGCTCATGCTGTGGAGAGATAGTCTTAGGCTGCCAACAAGGCTTGCGCAACGATTTAGCACTTTTATGCTAACGCTAGCATATCGATAGTCCCACTGAAGTGGTATCCATCATAGTCCCTCTTGTCTATAAATTAGACCGTTACAGTAGTAAGAGTATTAGGGTGTGGAGTCTTGACGAGTAGACAGACATTGCATTTCGAGCAAGGTTGCGCAAACTGGCAAATTGCCAGAATTTTCCGGCCTTGCGGCTAGGAGCCCTGTGATCAACATCGTCATTGCAGATCATCAAGCTATTTTTCGGGCGGGCATTGCGAAGATACTTGCAGTCGAAGACGATCTGCGAATTGTAGGACAACCCAAATCGCTTGAACAGTTGCTCGTTTGCCTGGAAAAGCTGCGGGCAAGAGTTCTCTTGCTGTCCAGCGGATTCGCCCCTGAGTTGAGCGAGGTACTAGCTGCGGCTCAACGTGGCGCCACTGCCATCGTAGTCTTGGCCGAGAGTAATGAGTCGGTCGCCCAGTTCGCCAAGATTGGCGCAAGAGGTGTTGTTTACCGCTCGGTTCCCGGAGAGTGCATGGTCGAGGCCATGCGTCGCGTCGCGCGGGGCGAGACCTACGTGCAGATACACGGGGCCGTTGCCAACGACTCAAACCAGGATATGGTTGGCACGCGGGTTCGCGACCGGCTTTCCGACAAGGAGATACGAATCATGGCTGCGGTCGTGCGCGGTTTCAAGAACCGCGACATCGCCATGCAGCTCTACACATCGGAGCAGGTTGTTAAGAATGCGCTGCGCAACATTTTCGATAAGACCGGGGTTTCCGATCGGCTGGAGCTGGCGCTCTTCGTTCTCCACCACCGGGTACTGGCGCAGGCCGCCTCCGCGGTGCAGATTGAGCCCGAACAGCGCAAGCTCAAGCGCACCGGGCTGGCAGCAATCGGAGCAACACCTCCATTCAAAAGGCCACCAACCACAATTCAGTAGAATCGCACGCTGCAGCTGCTCAGGAGGCGTCCTGCTCTACCTGGGCCTTGTCTCCGATCTTTAGCAGGTGATTCACAACCTTGACCAGCTCTTCCGGGTCTACAGGTTTCTCGAGATAGAGGCTCCGGCAGGGGTTCCGGGGCTACGAAGGCTTCCGAGACAAAGCCTGAGACCACAATCACCGGCATAGTGGAATTCGCTTTTGCTGCCTGCACGACTGCGTGCCCATCGGCATCACCGAGCCGCCAGTCGGTGACCACCGCGTCATAGGTGTTGCTCGCAAGTTTTTGAATGGCGTCCTGGGCTGAGGTGGAAGGCGTTGCCTGATGTCCGGCGGCTTCCAGAATGGTGCACTTGAGCCTGGCAACACTTGGCTCGTCATCCACACAGAGAATTCTTGCCATGGATTTTAATCCTATCGGCCGGCCGGACGGCAGCGCGAGGCAACCGCTTATTGTTCTGCACGGTGAAAGCGAAAGTCAAATGCGGTAGCTTTCGGCGATGCCCCGCGCGCCAGACCTGTGGGATGTCACGAGTCCATTTCTAGGCCGGATTCACTGATCGGGGCTGCCCCATCCACCGCCGCCCGGCGTTTCGACGACCACGCGCTCTCCCGCCTTCAGTCGAGCACTGGATTTCCCAGGCAGCAGTTCAATCGAGCCGTCCAGGTGAACTACACTCGTCTTCCCCGCTGACCCCTCTTGTCCGCCCGCCAGGCCGTAGGGATGCAGTTTGCGACGGTCCGCGAGGATGGTCACGCTCGCGTCGGTGAGCACTTCGATCTCCCGTATGATGCCATCTCCACCGCGATGTTCACCTGCGCCGCCGCTTCCTTCGCGCAACGCGTACCGTGCAACCCGAAATGGGTAAGCATACTCAAGCGCCTCCGCCGGAGTGTTCAGCGAATTGGTCATGTGAGTGTGTGTGCCGGAGACGCCGTCGTGAGCGGCGCTCGCTCCCGCGCCCCCGGCGATGGTTTCGTAGTAGGCAAACGGGACGGGCCTTCCTGAACGGTCGTCCACACCTCCGATCGTCAGGTTGTTCATAGTGCCGGAAGACGCCGCCGGAACTCGGTCGGGCAGTGCTTGTGCTAATGCCCGCAGCAGCACGTCGACGATCCGTTGCGAGGTCTCGACGTTGCCACCAGCTACCGCCGCTGGCGCCACAGCGTTGACGATTGTGCCCGGCGGAGCGATGAGCTGAATCGAGCGCGTCAGTCCTGCGGTGGCTGGGACGTCGTCGGGTAACAAGCTGCGAAATACATAGAAGCAGGCCGATTGCGTGATGGCTTCTACGGCATTAACGCTGCCTTCCACCTGGGGCGAGCTTCCTGTGAAATCCACCGTCACTGCCGGGCCGCGCCTCGCACTCGCCCGTCGCTGCTCTGGAAGGGTGACGCAGACAGCGATTCGGATCGGCCCAGCTCCCACGCCGTCATCATCGAGAAAGTCCTCGGCCGAATAACTCCCTCTCGGAAGAGTGTTTAGAAAGGCCCGCATCATCTCATCGGAATAGAGCAACAGGTCACTGGCGGAAGCTTGCACCCGCCTCAGCGTGTAGCGATCACAGAGCTCCTTTAATCGCGTCGCCCCGGTGTGGCAAGCCGCCAGTTGCGCTCGTAAATCGCCTTCGCGCTCCTCCGGGGTGCGCACGTTGTTCAGTAGGAGAGCCAGGACATCGCCGTCTACCTTGCCTGCCCGCACGATCTTCACCGGCGGGATGCGCAATCCCTCCTGGTAAATATCCCGGCAAGGACCCATCGAGCCGGCATAAGCTCCGCCCACATCCGCATGATGGGCCCGGGCAGCAACGTAAAAGTCCGGCCCTGATTTTCGCTCCGAGCGCCTGCGCTGCAGCGCAATGAACACAGGAGCGACCACAGTGATGTCCGGCAGATGCGTGCCGCCCCGGAAGGGATCATTGAGCATGGCTACGTCGCCGGAGGAGAGGTCCGATCTGCGTGATTGCAGCGTGAACGGACATGGGCATGGAGCCGAGGTGCACGGGCATATGGTCGCCCATTGCAAGCACGTCACCTTCGCCGCTGAACACGGCGCAGGAGTAGTCCCGGCGCTCCTTGATGTTCGGGGAGAAGGCGGTTCGTCTCAACGCGGCGCCCATCTCTTCCGCGATGGCATGAAATAGGTGCTTGAAGACCTCAAGCTCAACCGGGTCGCGTGGCATGGGCGAAAGTCTATTACATGACGGACGAAAGGGGGACTCGGGATTGAAGATGCCTGGGGGAACAAAAAAGCGATGGCCGACTCCCCCAAGCCGGCCATCGCGACAGACCGCACGATCCTTGCGCCCAACTATGGCGGTCTGGGTAGCGAGCGATAAACTGCTCGCTGCTGGACTTGACTATACTGAAAAACTATTTAACCATGCGTAGAAAGCACTGTGCGCGAACTCTCTCTGTGCACAGCAGGAAAATTCTCGCACTGAAGTTTTCAGGGCGGGAAAAAGCGAGGTGAACGTGGTCAACAAGACGATCGACGACGGGCTCCGCCCGTACCAGATCGGGCCAAAACTAAGAGCGCTCCGGCTGAAAAAGAGCATGGGGCTGGTGGAGCTGGGCAAGCATACCGGTCTTTCTCCCGCCCTGCTCTCGAAGCTCGAACGTGACAAGCTGTATCCCACACTGCCGACACTATTGCGCATCGCAATGGTGTTCAGCGTGGGGTTGGACTATTTCTTTACCGACGAACGCAAGCGCCATGTTGTCTCGGTAGTCCGCAAGGATGAGCGCATTCGGCTGCCCGAGCGACCGGGATCTCAGGAGGTCGCCTACTACTTCGAGAGCCTGGACTACAAGTGCAACGAACGCCGCACCAACTCGTACCTGGCCGACTTTGAAGTTATCTCCCCGGAGAAGCTGAAGCCCCATCAGCATCCCGGCTCCGAGTTTCTGCACGTGACCAAGGGCAAGCTCGGATTGAAAGTCGGCCTGGACGATTATGAACTGGAGACGGGCGACTCCATCTACTTCGATGCGAGCGTTCCCCATACTTACCGCCGGGTAGGCAAACCGCCGTGCCAGGCGCTGATCGTCACCGCCGGTTAATTATCTTTCACATTGCACGATGTGGCAGCGCTCCCACATTCTGCGACTCCCCGCGCGCCCCTACGCGCGGGTTGTTCCCGCAATTGGTACACTGCTTTGCCATGCCGCGCCGCCACACTATTCAACTGGTTCATGTACTGGCGATAATCGTTATCATGATCGCTCTCGCCAATCTTGCCTTCGCACAATCGAAACCGCGCGCCCGTGACCTGGGCATTCCCTTCGACGGTACGCCCCGCCCGCTCAACGCCATCACCGACGTGCAGGGCGTTGAAGTCGGCTACACCACTCTCATCTCCGGCTCCGGCAAGTTGAAGGTCGGCGAAGGTCCGGTACGCACCGGCGTTACAGCCGTACTGCCTCGCGGCAAGAACGTCTTTGGCGACCCGGTGTTCGCCGCCTGGTATTCGCTCAACGGCAATGGCGAGATGACCGGCACGACCTGGGTGGAGGAATCCGGCTTCCTCGAAGGCCCGGTGATGATTACCAACACCCACAGTGTGGGAGTGGTGCGGGATGCGGTCATCCAGTGGCGCGTGCAGCATGATCCCGCCAGCGCCAGCAGAATCTGGTGGGCGCTTCCGGTGGTGGCCGAAACCTACGACGGCGAGCTGAACGACATCAACGGGTTTCACGTAAAGCCCGAGCACGTGTTTCATGCACTCGACACCGCCGCCGGTGGCCCGGTGCAGGAAGGCAACGTGGGCGGCGGAACCGGCATGATCTGCAATGGCTTCAAAGGCGGCACCGGAACCGCATCGCGCAAGCTCGAACAAAAAGACGGCGGCTACACGGTCGGGGTATTGCTGCAATGCAACTACGGAAAGCAAGAGCAACTACGCATTGCCGGCATTCCCGTGGGTCGCGAGCTGCCGCCAGGCATTGTTCGTGAAAAAGACCAGGGTTCGATCATCGTCGTGGTCGCGACGGACGCGCCGCTGTTGCCGCATCAACTGAAACGCTTGGCACGCCGTGTCCCGCTCGGCCTGGGACGCGATGGCAGCTATTCCGGCAACGGCTCGGGCGACATCTTCATCGCCTTCTCAACCGCCAACTCAGGAGCGTGGAATCCCAAAGGCGTTAAGCAAATTGCAATGCTCCCGAACAGCGAAATGGATCCGTTGTTCCTGGCGACGGTCAAGGTGTCGAAGAAGCCGTCATCAACGCAATGATCGCAGCCGAGACGATGACCGGCATCAACGAGCACACCGTGAACGCCATCCCGCACAATGCACTTCAGGAAATATTGAAGCGCTACAACCGGCTAGCCGTGAAGTAATCAGGAACCCTAGGGATCGGCTTCCGAGCTGAAGGCCTATCGCTAAGGCGCTAGAGAGTCCCGCGAGAGCCGAGCTAAAGCTGGCTTTCACCAATTAGCCTGGCCTTAAGAGCTAACGGTTGGGACCCGCGGGGCGTCCAGCTTCCCCATCGTTTGCTCGAACGGCAGGAACACCGAAAAGGCCGCACCGCTTCTGCCCTCTCGAACACTGCTGGCGACATGAATCGTGCCCTCGTGCTTCTCGACGATGCCGCGGCTAACCCAGAGCCCCAGCCCCGTCCCCTTGTCCCCCTTGGTTGTGTAGAACGGAGCAAACAAGTTCCGCTTCACTCCTAGTGCTATTCCGCTGCCGCTGTCGACGATCGTCGTGCGCACGCCCTCGCAGGTAGGATCGTCGGCCCGGCTCCCTTCGCGCACCCTCAACACGAGCCTGCCGCCACCCGGCATGGCATCAAGCGCGTTGCCCACAAGGTTGGAGAAGACCTGCCGCAGCTCTCCCGGAAAACCACGCACTTCTGCCAAAGTTTCATAGCGCTTCTCAACCACCACACCACATTTGCGAATCTGGGGAGCATAAAGCGTAAGCACGCTGTCGAGTACCTCGGGAATACTGACTTCTACTGGCTGCCTGGCCTCCCGGTGAAAGGTCAGCAACTGTCCGGTGATTTGGGTGATTCGGGAAAGCTCTTCGCTGGCCATCTGTAAATATTGCTGCGTCACAGCAGTGGAGTTCGTGTCGTGTTGCAGCAGGTAAACGAGATTGGTGACGGTGTCGAGGGGATTGCGTATTTCGTGGGCTATAGTCGCTGAGAGCCGGCCCGCCTGCGTCAAACGCTCACTCACGCGCAGCGTCTGCTCGGTCTGCCGCCGCTGGCTAATGTCGCGGAAGACGATCACTGCGCCCGCCATTTCGCGGTTGTCGTTCAGGATTGGCGCCGCGTCGATTTCCGCCGGGAACTCGTCACCGTTGCGATCCAGCATGCCCAGATGCTTGGAGATACCCGGCGCCTTTCTCAGCCGTAGAAGTTCGTCGAGAGGGTTGCGCAACTCGACCCGCGTGCTCTCATCCACAATGCGGAGAATCTCCTGCACCGGCCGGCCTTGAATTTCGCTTGCGTCCTCCCATCCCGTGAGCTTCTGGGCGACGGGATTGAGGAAGGTCACCCGTCCCTTCGCATCTGTTGCCACGACGCCATCCGCAAGACTGTTGAGTGTAATGCGAAGAGACTCGCGGCTCTCCTGTAACTGCCTCGTCTGTTCGGCTTCCGCCCTGAGATGCATCTCGTAGGTTTCGGTCAGGGAGCGCAGTTCGCGCCGTGTAACGGTGAGCAGCACAAGGGCCACCACCAGCGACAGACTCACCGCGCTCACCAGAACCACGCGTCCCAGAATGTTCGCCTCATGTGAACGCTCGCGAAGCAAGCGTTCTTCCTCGCCGGTCACTTCCCTCTGGCGAGTGCGAATCTCGTTCATCAGGCGCACCCCGTACAGCAGCTCATCCTCGCTGAGAGGCTGTTTGGAATGTCTGGCGATTTCCTCCTCCGCCCATTGAATCCACCCGTTGTCCAGAGTCCGAATGTCCTTTAACCGGTTTTGCTGAAGCTGCTTGTCGGCCGTAAGCTGCACGAGTTGGTCGATTTTCCCCGGCAACTGAGCCTCCGCCTGCCGGAAGCTCTCCACAAACTTAGGGTCGCGGGTCAGCTCATATCCACGCAGGCCGGACTCCATCTCCATCATCAGGCGTATTGCTTGCCGGGAGCTGTCAATTACGTGGTCAGAATGATCGACCCAACGCAGACTTGAAGTGAGCGAGAGAACTTCGATGACCAGCGTCAATGCCAAAAGGACGAGAAGGACCAGTGGCAGGAGCAGCGTCCTGCGCAGAAGATTGTGGAAGGTGCTCGTTTGCATGCGCTAAGCGCGGACGGACACCGCGCCCTGACTGCAAAGATGATACCGCAGCGTAACAACGCTGCCTCGGAAGCCAACAATACGCAGAACGGCCGCTACGGCTTCTCGGCCAGAAGCCGGCGCGGCTGAATCTGATTTCGGCGCGCGTCAGGCCGTGACGACCTGGGACGATCCAGATACCAGACTAGCAGCCGATACAGAAGCAGGACTGCCAGAACAGCGCCGTAAATCGAAGGTATCCGCTTGTCGATCTTTACCAGCCATAGGTAGTGCACCACGCCGGCCAGGGCGCTGAAGTAAATCAGCCGGTGCAGCATCTGCCAACGCTTGCCCAGCTTACGGATCGCCCATCTCGTCGAGGTCAGCGCCAATGGGATCATCAGCACAAACGCCGTGAACCCGGCGGTGATGAAGGGTCGCTTGTAGATGTCCTTGTAGATGCTATGCAGATCAAAGAATTGGTCCAGCCAGATGTAAGTGGTGAAGTGCAAGCAGCCGTAGAAAAACGCAAACAGGCCGAGCATGCGCCGGTATTGAATCAGCCAGTACTGCTTGGTCAGCTTGCGCAGCGGCGTAATCGACAACGTTACCAGAAGGAAAACCAGCGTCCATGTGCCGGTAGAAAACGTGATGACCTGGATGGGATTGGCGCCTAACCCAAAGCTGAACGCCTTCCAGCCGAGGCGGACCAGCGGCACGAGGCACGCCAGGAAGACGATCGGCTTCAGGTACTTGGTCTTCATACGTCAAAAGTTCTTCTTCAGATCCATGCCCTTGTAGAGATAGGCGACCTGGTCGCCGTAGCCATTGAACATCAGCGTGTCCCGTTTGAAGAATTCGCCAATGCGGCGCTCTTTCGCCTGGCTCCAGCGGGGATGGTCGACGTTGGGATTGACGTTGGAGTAGAAGCCGTACTCGTTGGGCGCAGCCTTCGTCCAGGTGGAGACGGGCTGCTTTTCCACCAGGCGTATGCGCACGATGGCCTTGATTCCCTTAAAGCCGTACTTCCACGGAACCACCAGACGAATCGGAGCGCCGTCCTGGTTGGGCAAGGTCTCTCCATACAGTCCCACGGCGAGAATAGTCAGCGGGTTCACAGCCTCATCGAGGCGTAAGCCTTCAACGTACGGCCAATCCAGCACCGCCCGTTGTTGGCCCGGAAAGCGCTTCGGGTCGTCCAGCGAGGTGAACTCCACGAACTTGGCTTTCGAGTTCGGTTCAACTTCGTCGAGCAGCGACTTGAGCGGAAAGCCAATCCAAGGGATCACCATCGACCAACCCTCGACGCAACGCATGCGATAGACGCGCTCCTCCAGCGGCATCTTCATCAGCGCGTCAATGTCGAAGGTCTTGGGCTTGTTTACCAGACCGTCGACTTTGACCGACCAAGGAGTCGGCTTGAAGCTGGCCGCCAACTTGGCGGGCTCGTACTTGTCGGTGGAGAACTCATAGTAGTTGTTGTAATTCGTGATGTCGTTGTAAGGCGTCTCCTTCTCCGTCGTCCCGTAAGGCCCAGGTTTATAGCTCAGCTTGGTGTTGGCTGAGACGCTATGGCTCGGCGACAACAGGACGGAAAACTTCACCCCCAGGACAGAAGCTCCTGCCACGGCACCGGCAGCAATGAGAAAGCGGCGGCGGTTGAGGTAGAACTCCCTGGACGTTACCTCGGAAGACGGAATATCAGACGGTTTCTTGATCTGCATGAAACACCCCACGGCTCAGGCACAATCTATTGTCTGGTTAGATTCGCGAGCCTCTGGTTCGTTACAACGACTGCACACTGGGTACGAAGACAACTCCGAGATCGGATTCCAAAGCACTTTTTGGAAAAGTTTTCACCAGAAGGATACTGTGATGTCTACCTTGAGCGGCGTTCGACTGGGGTGCCCGGGGCAACCCAGCGGCTGAGGATCAGGACGACGAGCAGCACCATGTTCGCCCACGCGAACCAGTCACCATTGCGAGCATAGAAGGTGTGGTCGTTACGCACGGGAACCGCCGCCACCAGACTCACAAACGGCGCGGCGTTGGAAACCTGCTGGGCGATGACCCGCCCGCGATCGTCGCTGACTGTAAGCACGCCTTCTTTCGGCGACCGTGCGATGCTGAAGCCGCTTTCCACTCCTCGCAGGATGGCCATGCGCCCATGCAGCCAACCGTCGGCGCCGAAATCCCAAGCCGGAACCAGCATGAGACCGACGCCATCGTTGCCGTAATCGCGGCCCATTTGGGGGAAGTCCATGTCCTTGCAGATGGCCACTCCCCAAAGGCCCGAGGGGTGCTGCCATTCGGTCAGTCTAGTGCCCGGCTTCAAATTGGATTCGAACGGCGGAAGCATGTGGTGCTTCTCGTAAGTAAGAATCTCGGCCCCGGGTGAGTAAATGCGCGCCTCGTTCAACTTCGCATCCGGGGTGATGTGTATCACTCCCACGATGATTTGAGCACCCATCTGGTTGGCGGTCGATTGCAGCAGTTGGTCGACATCGGCTATATCGGAGGGCACCAACACCGCAACTTTCTCCGGAATGACGATGACCTTCGCTCCCTGTTGCGTGGCCTTCTGCGCCTCTGCAAGTAATCGCTTAGCAGGCGCATCGTATCGGCGTGCTGTTCCGTCTGCAGGTTCTGGTGCACGTCAGAACTGAGTAGCGCAACCTTCACCATCGGGCTTGATGGCGCTGAGTAGAGGCGCCAGACGCCGAAACCCAGTACCAGGATTAAGACTACGAACACCGCTGTTCCAACCCTTCGCCGCTGGCGCAAGTTGCCATAGCCGCTGAGCAGGATGCTGGCCGTTGACGCGAACAAGAGCAGACAGAAGCTGATCCCCCAGATTCCAGTCAGGGATGTTATCTGCAAGATGGGCAGGAAGTTCATCTGGGTGTAAGCGAGATTGCCCGAAGTACTGTGTATCGAAATCCGCGAATTGATGAACTCGGCAACCACCCAAATACTGGGCACGATCAGCGCCGCGCGCCACACGGCACCGCGGAGCACAAAGCTGCGGTAGGCGAATACCGCAAGTGCGAAGACCACCGCCGGCAAAACTGTGAAGAGAACCACCGTTCTCATGGGGACTTTGAGCGCGGTGAGAACGAAGTGCCACTGGTTCAATACGCCTACAGCCCAGGCGGCGAAGGCCGACAAAAACGCCCAGATGCCGGACAGCCGAGGCGCCATCAGCAGCACCGGAATGGGCGCCAGCCAGGTGAGCCACCAGAATGGGTGCAGACCTGTTCCGAAAAAGAGGGCGGTCGCCGACAACAAAAATGCAAGAAGGGTGAGAGGGAACAAATTACTTTTGGGGGTCACTTGCCTTTTGACACGGCCATTACTTGCCGACCGGCATTACGCCTCGCTGCAGCCACCTATCCTCGGGTCGCTGCAACGCGACTGGTTCCTAGCTTCTGCTTCTGAACTTCGAGAGCAGGCGCAGCATCTCCAGATACAGCCAGATCAGCGTCACCATCAGGGCGAAGCCGCTATACCACTCCATGTACTTGGGAGCGTTCCAGCGCGCGCCGTTCTCGATGAGGTCAAAGTCGAGCACCAGATTCAGCGCCGCCACGCCCACCACGACCAAGCTGAATATGATGCCGATTGGCCCCGAACCGTTGACCGCGGCAAAAGCATGGAATCCGAACAATCCCAGCACGAACTGGATCAAGTAAAAGACCATGATCCCGCCGGTGGCTGCCACGATGCCCAGCCGCATCTTGTCGTTGACCTTGATCAGCCCCGAGCGGTAGGCGATCAGCATCACCACCAGCGTGCCGAAGGTCAGCGACACAGCCTGAATGGCAAGTCCGTGGAAGCGCACCTCGAACATCGCCGACACGCCCCCAAGCAGCAGGCCCTCAAGCAACGCGTAGATAGGAGCGGTGATCGGTGACCACTCCTTCTTGAAAATGGTCACCAGCGCGACGATGAAGCCGCCGATGCCGCCCACCATGACCAGCGGCGCGATCGCAGCCATGCCCTCTTCCAGAGGCACGCCAAAGAAGCGGTTCCACGTCCAAGCTGCGCTCGCCACGCACAGCAGTAACAGAATCCCGGTCTTGTTCACGGCACCTGAAATGGTCATGCCTTCGCCCAGCGTGCCGACACCGGTCGTGCGGAAGGCGTCGCCGCTAAGGGCGGGATTCGAAGTTCTCATCAATTGAGGCATTGATTCACTCTCTCCTGGCTCCAACTCATTAGATTGCGAAAAACGTTAGACGATTTATTTCGACCATTGTACCTGCGGGATATGCGCGTTAAGCAATCGCGGGGAATGGCAAGAGCGAACCGCGGATTGGCGCGGATGGCGCGGATCAGAGAAAGACGAAACCAATCTCTAGAGGTCAGCTCATAGATGCTTTGTATCAGGGCACGGCTTCAGCCGTGCCGGATAGGTACCGTAATGACTTGGGCTTTAGCCCCCGAATACTCTGGGTTTGCAGGGCTGAAGCCCTGATACTCAGTATGCTTTGCCGGCACGACTAAAGTTCGTGCCCTGATACAAACCCAAGAACGACCTACGAGATAGCTTTTTAGGAAGTCCTGGAACCCTGGTCCAGATCCGCGTTCCTCCGCGCAAATCGGCGGTTCGATCCCCCTCTCCGATCCGCGTTCCTCCGCGCAATCCGCGGTTGCATTGCCTTTCTTTTCTATAATCCACTTGCGTTGTCCAATCTTGCTTTCCAACTTAGTGCTGATATCAAGCGCATGGCCTTGGATGTCGGCTTCGATCTTGCCGGTATCGCCGGAGTAGCCGAGACCCCCGAGCACCGCTTCTTCCCGCAGTGGCTGGCTGCCGGATATGGCGGCGAGATGCGCTATCTGGAGGCACGCAATAACGACGGAGAACTGAAGCGTGCGGCTTTGATGAACGCGGCGCCATGGGCGCGCTCGGTCGTAGTGTGCGCGCTGAACTACAACAGCGACGCGCCATACTCCACGCACTCCGGGACGACTTCGCAGGGATGGATCTCGCGCTATGCCTGGACCGAGCGTGACTATCATGACGTTCTGCTGGCGAAGTTGCGCGCGCTTGAGGCGAGGCTGCTGGACCTTTTCGTGGAGCAAGGCTTCGCCAAGCCCCGCACCTGGTGCTACGTCGATACCGGCCCGGTGATCGAACGCATCTTCGCACAGCACGCTGGCATCGGCTGGATCGGCAAGAACACCTGCGTGCTCAACCAAGAGCTGGGCTCGTGGCTGTTTCTCGGCGTCATACTCACCTCGCTTGAGCTGCCGCCCGACCTGCCCGCTGCCGACCGCTGCGGCTCGTGCACGCGCTGCATTGATGCATGCCCGACGGATGCCTTCCCTGCTCCGTATCAGCTCGATGCGACCAGGTGCATCTCGTATCTCACCATCGAAAAGCGCGGGGCCATTCCTGAAGAGCTGAGGGAAGGAATCGGGCGGCAGGTCTTTGGCTGCGACATCTGTCAGGACGTTTGTCCGTGGAACCGCGAGGCTCCTGTGACCAAAATCGCGGAATTCGCCCCCAGAACCCAGTTAGTTAACCCCGCTCTGCAATGGCTCGCCGGACTCTCGCTGGACGAGTTTCGTGAGGTGTTTCGAGGCTCCCCGGTGAAGCGCGCCAAGTATCAGGGCCTTCGGCGGAACGTCGCGATAGCGATGGGGAACAGCGCAGATCCGCGATTCATTCCGGCACTCGAGAAGTTGGCCACCGACGAGGACGCATCCGTCGCCGAGCAAGCGCGCTGGGCGCTAGATCGGCTGGGCTCATCGGAAGACCTGCAGAGTTCGTAGACCAGTTACTCCGCGCATTAGAGCAGCTCCGGGGTTGCTGTATCCGAGGGTGGAGCACCCCTTCAGGCGTGCATGACGGACTACAACTCTTGCATCGCGCTCTAGCGCCTGAGGTAGTGTTTTCGGTCACCTCGGCGGCTAAAGCCGGATTCACAGACAACTCTCAAATGCACCGCTGAAGCGGTGCTCCACCCGGATACACCAAGTCAGAATCTGCTCGGCCGCTACCGCGTCCGATAATGTGAGCGAAATCACAAAAAAATCATTCTTTCGGTACCCTGTTTTCAGCAACTTAGGCAACAGTTCGCATGCAAATACTTGAGCGCCAGAGACTTACAGGCAAAAACTTGATTTCAAACAACTTAGATCCAAGCGCACCAGGCGCACACGGCAAACCGTGTCCTCAGGAATAGTTTAGGATTCGCTGAACTAAAGCCAAGTGAAATGTGACGAGCCGTCGTTACGGAGGTAACGGAAGGTGTTGTGAATTGCTGCAGGCCGGGCTAAAGCCCGGACGTTTCCTGCGCCCTGTTCGGCCCGCCTAAAGGCGTGCCCTGGTACGAAGCAAAGACAAGGATGTGGCACCCGTCAATTATGCGCCGCAGGCCCGCTGGCCGTTCCGTATGTGGAGTCTACTGTGGAGTAGAATCCACATATGGAAACCATCCAGATTGTGCTTGATGAAAAGCTTCTGAAGGCAACGGACCGAGCTGCGCGCCGGACGAAACGCAATCGCTCGGCATTGGTACGGGATGCGCTACGGGAACATCTTCGGAGATTAGAGGTGCTCTCCCTGGAAGAGCGAGACCGGGAAGGCTATGCGCGGCGCCCACAGGCGGCGGAGGAAGCGCGCGTTTGGGAGGCGGAGTCAGCGTGGCCGGCAGAATAGCGCGAGGAGAGGTTCGCCTTTACACCTTCGCCGCGCCTGACAAAACCAGGCCTGTGGTCGTGCTCACGCGCAACAGCGCCATCACTTATCTCTCCACCGTCACCGTCGCACCGATCACGTCCATAATGCGCGGTGCGCCGTCCGAGGTTGTGCTGACCGAAGATGACGGTATGACCTCTTGTGCCGTGAACCTCCACCATGCCGTCACCGTCTCGCAACAATGGTTGGGGAGGCGCGTGACGCAACTCAGCTCCGTGCGAATGAACGAAATCTGCGCCGCATTGCGTTTCTCTCTGGGCTGCGACATCGGCTAGTCGAATTGATGATTAAATCAAATCCCCGCCCAACCAACCGACGTGTCGAGTCCCAAGACATGCTTTACGGTTTGTCTCGACACATCCTTTACAGTTTCTCTTGGTTTTCAATCCAGCGTTCGACCGCGGTCGAACGCTGGATTGAAAGGTCGAGTTCGCGCACCACGCTCCGGCAGTAGTACACCAGAACCCGGTCTTCCATCTGCACCAGTTGCACCCATTCCCGACGCAACGCCTGACCGATATTCCAGTTGCGTCCAAAGGCCTTCAGCTTGCCATCGCCATCCAGCCGCCGCACATGCGCTCCCGCCGGATACTCCCACCGCGGCGGCTGCGGATTGTAGCATCGCACACTCGGCCGCCAGACGCTGGCCGGCGTCCGCATCTGCAGCGCCTCGTGCGGTCGCACCTGGTTGTGCTCCCAGCGAAACTCGTCCAGCCATTGCTGTGGCGACTTGCCTCGCCAGCCCCGCCGCTGTAACGCCCGCTCCAGCTCGCCATGGAAGCGCTCCACCTTGCCTTGCGTTTGCGGATGCCGTATCCCGCTCCAGTGCAGCCCAATGCCTTGCTTCATCAGCCACACACTCAGCTCCGTCATCCCCGTGGCCGCCGTCGCACTCCACCACGGAATCCCGTGGTCCATCAGCATGTCTTCCGGCAACCCGTTCTCGGTAAAGGCAATCTGCAACTGTTCCTGCACCAACTCCGCCCGCGTGCTGCCCGTCTGCTGCAACCGGATCACGTACCGGCTGTGATCGTCGATCACCGACAGTGGCCGGTGGGCGCCTCCCACCCGATCGGGCTCTTGAAGTCCATCTGCCACAGCTCGTTGGGCTGCGCGCGTTCGAAGCGCTCGGTGGCCTGGTCGTGCCGATCCGCCGGGCGCACCAGATCCCGCCGCAACAAAATGCGATGAATGGTGCTGCGCGTCAGACTCACCCCCTCGCGCTGCAATAGCACCTGCAGCTTGCGCGCTCCCCAGTCGGGATAGCGCTGCCGCAACCCAACCACCTGCTCTTCCAACTCCTCGGCGGTGTGCCGCGGACTGTTCCAAGGACGCCGGCTGCGTTCGGCAATTCCCGCCAGCCCCTGTTGCTGGTATCGCTTCAGCCACAAGTTGCCGGTGGGACGCGATATCCCGAACTCCCCACACAGCGCGGTTAAGGACTTTTCCCGCCGCGTTGCTGCTACCACGAACTGCACCCGCTGTTCTCGTACATCCATGGTCTTCCAAGGCATTCCGGCTCACCCTCCCGCGCGCGCTACGCTTGCGCGGGAGGGTAAAGGATGTCCCGGGACATTTTGTAAAGGATGTCATGAGACTGAACACAACCGACGGTTGGACGGGGCACCCTGAAGTTCATCGACTACTCAGAATGCTTGGCCGGGCCACCCGTCCTATAATTTCACGATTGCTACCGGAGGTTGGTCGGCATATATTTGCGAATCATCGGGCGGACTAATCGGCGAGCAATGAAAGGACTCGATGCGCTGCCAAAAACGCAAGACACGGGTAACCTCGATTCTGCCGATGATCTTGTTGTCTGTCGTGCTGGCGGCACCTCGAGCGCTCGTAGGGCAAGATTGCTCATCGGTCGCTGGACAGAGTTTTGAACAGCTGCAAGACTTGTCCGATCAATACAAGAAACATCTGCTGCTTGAGCAGGAGCGGGGCGGCGCAGCTTTTCATCAGATCTGGTCCAATGCTGACATAGCAACGAAGGACATGTACAACCTCAACCTCGGGCTGTTCTTCGGTCGTGCAGAAGACTATGAGAAGCTAGTGCAAACACTGGATGAGGCTGACATTGCCTTCAGGTCCAGGCACCTTACGATTGGTCTTTCCAAGACGCTCGACATATTTAAGCAAGCGACGGGGCTGATTTCGCAAATTGGAGGCGTGTTAAACCCGCCTCCTTACTCGAAAATCCCGACTAATTCGAGAGAAGCTGTTGAATTCGTTAACAATGCCAAAACAATCGTAAAGCAGTATGCTGTCGACGAGAAAGGTCAAATTGTCGCCCTCGGACAGACGGGTAATGCGATGGCGACTCTGGAAAACAGCAATCTTTTTCAGGAATCTCTGAGGAATCAAATTGCGACACTACAACGATGTATGAGTTATGCGCCACACAAGCCGCCCGCGGCTCGCAACAACCATGTGATGACGAACCAAACTCCCGTAAGCCAACCTGTCGTAAGCCCACCCATAGTAAGCCCGCCTAGCGACTCCTGCTCGCAGTTTCAGGGGGCGAGGCAAATGATCCAAAATGCTTGGGACCTCTGCGTCAAGACGTATCTTTCTTGCACCGCCTCCTGCGGTACTCTTTTAGGCGAGGCCTTATACGCCTGCATGCGAGGATGCGGTGATTGTGGACAACAATGGCAAGGGCAGGCGGATAAGGCACTCAAGGACTACCAGGACTGCAGGGATCAGCAGGATCAGGTCCTTGGGCCTCATTGAAGTACTCGCACGCGGTGCTAGCTGTAGAGGGTCAAGAAGGAGGCTTTTATGGTCAAGATTCGACCGCTTGTCCTGCTGGTCTGCACGAGCGGTCTCGCGTTTGTTGCTGAGGGGCAAACCGTCCTGCATTTGGCTTACGCGCTGGATCATGTTACGTCGAATGGTCTCGTAACGGCCCAGTTTCGAAGTACGGGTGCCAGCAGCGGCGATTCCATACTGCTGACTATTTCCAAAACTCCCAAGGCCAGTGCTGACCCCCTCCCGATTTTTGATCTTGCAGGTATGCGACTGACTAATGTTAACGGTACGGGTCAAAGCATGGTAATCGCAGGTGTCAGAGCAGTTATGTGGGGCAACTTGTACGTTCCTGTTTCTGAGATCACCCTGACAGATTACGAAACGCACACGTACCTGCTGGCCGCTTTTTGTGCCGAGTTCAACAAGGATAACCCATCACCGAACTCAATATTTTCAATAGGAAACGTCGACCCGACATTGAGTTGCATTCTCAACGAGTCTCGCACTCAGGGTCTTTCGTTGCAAGCCACTCAAGCCGCCGTGTGGATATATACCGACCGGATCACATTCGAAACCGTTCAACACAAGTTCAGCGTGGATTCCGCAGATTGGTCCGTGGCTAGCCCACTCGCTCAGCGCTGTATAGCAGCCAACCCGCAACAACAGACGTTTACGCCGCAGCAACTGTACATGCACGGCTCGGCAAGCTCTTCACCGCTGCCGAGTGCTCCCGCGACAACTACCGGGACTGCGGATTTCTGGACAGAGAAATATGGGGTCGGCGGCGGTTTTCTTCAAATTTCACCGGGAATGGTTCACTATCAACATACGGCAAGTAAGAAGGCCGACTTTAACGAGAAGCACAGCTGGTCGTCGCACTGCGAGGAAATGAGCGAGTGGAAGCAGGAAACGGGTCTAGCGGGCAACACTGTGAGCCATCTAATGGCGCCGCAATGGTCGAACCAGTGGGAGTTTCACATTAAGACCAAGAATGGCAAGAAGTACCACCTCATTGTATATGGAAGCGAAGATGCGATGACCAAGATCCTGAACTCAATATCCAGGGCATGCGGTGGCAGCGGGCGATAGGACGGTCGGGTGGCCGGGTACCCCACACATTCCAACCGAAGGAATGTGTGGGGCACCCGAAGTGAGCGAGTCGCAGGACGGGTGGCCCGGACGGGTGGCCACATTTGCCTGCTGTTGGCAAATGTGGGAGTCCGAGGACCTACTCTTCGAATGAGACAGATCAAAATCCCCGCCCAACCAACTGACGGTTGGACGGGGCACCCTCGTGTTCATTGCGTACTCAGAGAGCTTGCCCGGGCCACCCGTCCCACCATGAAGAATCTCTTGCAAGCTGTCCGTGCTGCAATTGCTCAAGAGAACTGGTACGCAGCTCTGTTCATTTCTATGACCTTGCCGGACATTTGCTGCGCTCTTGAGTTTGGTAGCACTCGCTGGGATAGATATGCGAACTGGTTTGATACTAACCTTCCAGGTTACAGACCCTTTTTGCCTGGTAACGACTGCTACGCTTTGAGGTGCTCTCTTCTTCACGAGGGAAAGGACGAGATTGTACACCAGAAGCGAAGGGAGTTGTTGGATCATGTTTTGTTCATGACCACCAGCGCTCACTTGAATCTGTTCAAGACCGCAATAATCGACGGCGTGAGGGAGACGCTTCTCCAAGTGAGTGTTGCTGCTTTCTGTGAAGATTTATGCGCGGCCACTGAGAAATGGTTGGATGCTTGTGCCGGTAATCAGGCGCTTCAGGCAAGATTAGATGAAATGCTTGAAATCCGGCCATTAGGTTATGCCTACAAGGGTGCGATCCGGTTCGAGTAAGTCGCGATGCGGCCTGCCTCTCAACCCGAAGCCCGGCCCATGGGACGGATGCCTTATTCAGGTTTGGGCTGCGGCGGGTCGTCCACATTTGCCTCCTGTTGGCAAATGTGGAAATCCGAGGGCCTACTCTTCGAATGAGAAGATAAATCAAATCCCTGCCCAACCAAAGGAAGGTCGGACGCGGTACCCTGAAGTTCATCGACTACTCAGAATGCTTGGCCTGGCCACCCGCCCCCTGTGACATCGACGCAGCCTGTGATTCGAGGGGATTGTACTTCTGCCATACGTAACGGAGTCGCTGCACAAGTCCCTCATCGCGCGAAAAGAACCCGCACTCATCCAAAGGGCTAGTCACACTGATTCTACCAAGTGCTAAGAGATCGTGGTCTATCATTGGAAAGCGTTCGTTTGGTTCGGTCGGGCAGATCACCCATATAGCCTCTGACTTCGTTATCCACAGATACAGCGGTAATGGGCCACTGACAACAGTAATCTGAATGCCGAGGTCTCCGAGTACTTCTCCGTATTTACGCTCAACTTGCATCAGTGCCTCTAGATGGCTGGTGCGCTTCCATGTCGTCGGTAAGGGAAGTCCGAGTTTTCTCACTCGATCATGAAACGCGTCAAGACACTTACTGAACTCTTCCGTTTCCTTCAGCTGCTTGAACCACTGTTCGTCCGCCTTTGACACTCGGGCACGCATTTGTTTAAATGGCTCACTTCCCAAAACTAGCAAGTGAATAGTGCATCCACGCTTTCTAGCTTGCATCAGGGCATCGCGATAAATGTCAGACATCTCACCAGCGTTGAACATTCCGTAGCCTACGTAATCGCACAAAATCTGAATCCTGGAATTATCGGGTGCGTTCTTGACAACTTGGATGATCTTGGGCAAGAATGCCGGGAAATTTCCTAGATCCTGCACGCGGCTCGGACTCAACGGGCTGCTGCGGTAGCCATTAGCTTTGTATACACCCAAATCGAAGGTATTATACGGCCATGACAACTCATCCTCCACGCATGAGGATACTAGAACACTTCTTAGAGTATTTCGAATATCTTCAAATAGCCTCTGTTCCCAACCCGCTTCCTGTGGGACATAACGGATGTAGCGGCGATGACGATAGTCGAATGGGACATCCTCCTGGCGTTCCGTTACTAGGATTGTGGGAATTCCCAGGGCATGGCACATCCCAAGCTCATAATTGACGTTAGCATTCTGTCCAGCCACGATCGCTATCACCACTTTTGAAGTCCATATCAACTCCCAAATGTCCTTTATAACAGCACGGGGCCCGTAGATGTCATCTGCTTTAACAGCGTTGAGGCCGACCTCTAGAGCGGCAGGCTTAATTATTTTGTCGAAGTAACCGAGGAATGGCGAGCGTAAAGGCAGAAGAACAAAGCAACGCTGTGCATCAACACTTGGCCGGTAGACCACTGTCACCTCTTTTCCGCACTGTTGGCCGGGCTCTCAAGTACATCACAAAGGGACGGGGGTAGCCCGGCCAACGCCCACGAGGGTGCCTCGTCCAAGCGCTGGTTTTGCTTGGGCGGGGGTTTTTGAAGCTGTGCATCAGAGCGTCGCAACTAACTTAACTCTTTCGAATGAGAAGATAAATCAAAATCCCCGCCCAACCAACTGAAGGTTGGGACGGGGCACCTTGAAGTTCATCGACTACTCAGAGCGCTTGGCCGGGCCACTCGTCCCGACGACTACAGTAGGCTTGGTCGGGCCATTACGGCAGCGGCGTCGTGTCGAGGATGTGTGTAATCGAGTTTCCCATGTCGTCCAGCGTGGGCGAGGTGGAAGGTGGCCAATCACGAGTGTTGATGACGTAAGCCCAATCGACATCATCACTGCGGGAGACCGCCAGGGAGGAGGCTCCCGGCGTACTTCCGGAACGGGCACTTCCGGCCGCTCGTGAACCATTGCCCCATACGGCGTGGCGATGAATGAACTGTGTCAGGGCTTCGGCGGAAGCCCCCATTCCGTCATTGGGGTCGCCCACTTCGTTGATCTCTCCGTCGCCGCCATAGACCGCAGGCACAAGAAGCTGTGAGTTCAGGTCGAGCGGGCTCGGCCCGAGGCCCTGGCCCTCGGCGATTGCTTCGTTGTTGGTACGCAGCGAGGCCCGCGTCGAAATAACTTTAACTTCGCTGATACCGGCTGGCTGAAGCAGGGTCTGGTTGACATAGTCGAAATACTTCTTGCCAGTTACGTGCTCGACGACTGCGCCGGCCAGGAGATATCCGTAATTCGAGTATTTGTTGTTGGTGCCCGGCGTGAAATCGAGCATCTTCCCGTACATATAACGCGCCACATCCAGCTTGGTCACGGGCTGAGAGAGGTTGAGGGCAAGCGCTATCGTGCGCATGTTGTAGGTTGGATCAAAACCCGAGCCCGTGGCCGAGTCGTCATAGCCACCGGTGTGATCCAGAAGTTGCTGAATCGTGATCGTGTCGCTGCGCGGATCGAGTGGTTTCGAGAAGCCAAGCAGGGGATACACGGTCGTGGTGGGAGTGATCTTGTTGGCGTCGTAAAGGGACTGAACCGCGGCTTCAAGGAACATTTTGCTGCAACTAGCCAACAAGAAACGGTCGGAGGGCTGGGTGACGCGATAGCCCGGCTCGGCCCAAGAATAGGCACGCGAAAATTTGGCAGTGCCGTTTTTGGCGACCGCCAACTGCGCCGCCCGGACCCCGTTGGCCTGCATGAACGTCTGCATGGCGTGGTCGCAAACCGGCTAGCGCTGGAACCGCCGCACCGGTTACGGTCCATTGCCGGCTCGCTGGAATATCCTGCTTGGCGAAGATCGCGGCGTAGAGGGGCGCGCTGGTTGTGCCCCCGCCCTGGGTACAGATCGGGTAAAAGCCTTGGGCGACTTGCTGGTTGAATTCGTTCTGATAGGCCGCTCCCGTCATCCCGTGGCGCGCCACCCAAGGGCCCACCACGTCGTCCTTGAACACGGAGCAGTACATCGCGTCGCCGGAGACAGCCACAAAGGCGGGGCGATATGCGGCCAGCTCAAGTCCAGGCAATTGCGTCTCTGCATTGAAGACCACCTGGTAACTTACACCGGTGTCGGATGGGTGTACATGCCACTTTACATAGACCGGGTTGGGGTGCCACACCGCCGCATACCGGCGGTCGGTGGCCGTGCCATAGATCGCAACCGAGCGCAGGATCATCTTGCCCGCTGCCGCCACCGCATTTTGATTCTGGAAAGTGCCTGTATTTGCGGCGGAGCCGCTGGTCATTCCGTGCCGCGCAAACCAGGGCCCGGTGATGCCCTGCTCGAATACCGCGGCAAATATCGCATTGCTGATTGTTCCCGTGGCCGAAACGAGGACTGGGACATAGCCCTTGGCCGTCCAGTTATTGAAGAACGATTGGTAGCCTGCGCTATCGACGCCGTGAACCGCAACCCATGCGGGCCCCTGACGCTGGATCCAAACCGCCGCATAAAGGGGGTCACCAGGGTCCCCGTACACACTCAACGAGATCATTCGGTATCCGTGCGCGGAGAAGTTGTTGAAGTTTGACTGATGTTGGGCGCCCGTGACGCCATGATATGCCTCAAACATATTTTCCTCCTCGAGTCGTTACTCTATTTGTTCGAGGGTGGCCCGGCCAACGCTCACGAGGGTGCCCCGGCCAAGCTGGTTTTGTGTTCAGTCCCATGACATCCTTTACAAAATGTCCCGAGACATCCTTTACACTCCCGCTGCGCGCCCTTTTTCCACAGGGGCTAAAGCCCGGACGTTTTCTGCGCCCCGTTCGGCCCGCCTAAAGGCGTGCCCTGATACAAGTCCAAAACCGGGTTCATAAGATGACTTCCAGTTACCTCGTCGCTCGCTACTAGCCGCTCCGAGGTCCGATAATGTGAGCGAAATCACAAAAAAATCATTCTTCCGGTACCTTGTTCTCGACAACTTAGGCCACTGTTCGCACGCAAATGGTTGATCCCCAGAGACTTACAGGCACTCGATAGATTTCAAATAACTTAGGTTCAAGCGCACCAGGCGCACACGACAAACCGTGTCCTCATGAATAGTTTATGAGTTGCTGAACTCAAAGCCAAGCGAAATATGACGAGCCGGCGTTACGGAAGTAACGGAAGGTGTTGCGAATTGCTATAGGCCGGACGAGTATCCGCCCAGAGCTGCACGCCGGACGAAAACGGGAACATCTTCGGAGATTAGAGGTGCTTTCCATGGAAGAGCGAGACCGGGAAGGCTATGCGCGGCACCCACAGGCGGCGGAGGAAGCGCGCGTTTGGGAGGCGGAGGCAGCGTGGCCGGCAGAATAGCGCAAGGAGATGTTCGCCTTTACACCTTCGCCGCGCCCGACAAAACGAGGCCTGTGGTGGTGATCACGCGCAACAGCGCTAACGCAATCGCTCGGCATTGGTACGGGATGCGCTAATCACTTATCTCTCCACTGTCACCGTCGCACCCGTCACGTCCACCATGCGCGGTGTGCCGTCCGAGGTTGTGCTGAGCGAAGATGACGGTATGAAATCCTCCTGTGCGGTGAACCTTCACCATGCCGTCACCGTCTCGCAACAACGGTTGGGGAGACGCGTGACTCAACTCAGCTCCGCGCGAATGAAGGAAATCTGCGCCGCATTGCGCTTCTCTCTGGGCTGCGACATCCGGCTAGTCGAATCGATACATCTGAAAGGGATCCTTTCCTCTTTACCTTTACGTGTTTCTCGTGCATTATCAGAAGGTTAGCTGGCAATCGACTTCGGCAGGACAGTCAGAAGTTTGCACGAATAGCCCAACAGGCTCTGCCACTGAGTGGTTTTGGCGGAAGGCTTTTAAGCGATCGGGCGCATCAATGCGCTATCCTACTGACTGTGCTGAGCGCATACCGAAATGGCTGAGTTACGAATCCCTATACAACAGCGGCACGCGTTAAAAACCTTTGTAGCGCTCTCAAAAGATTCGACAGACGCGCTGCTTCGAGCGTTGCAGGATGCTAAACCGACGTTGACGCCAGTGCAACTGGCACGGCAAGTCGAAAAGAAAGTTGACATCCCCTTCGCCGATCTCCGCGAAATACTCCAACTAATCGCGTCATTGTTGATTACCGTCTACACGAGCAAGAAAGCCAAGGAAACCGCTGCTGGAGACGTTGCTGGAGCAATTTCTTCTGAACAGTTGACCGGAAAGGAATTAACTCCTGATGAAATCGACGGCTTAAAGAGCAAGCTGTTAAGTTTCTTCCAGCTTCCAATTTTGGGGATTACGGCAAAAGCGACGGATGTGTACCTCCAGCACAAGAATGTCTTTGTTGACGCACGTGTCCTAACTGATATTAGGCCAATTTTCTCGGAAGAAGACTTACTGCCAGTCGCTTGTGTCATCATTCATCATTTGGAGATCGAAACCTATACGGATGGATCTCGTGTATCGTATTTCGCCGCGTTGGACAGCACTGATTTGAAGAAGCTTCGAGCTGTGCTCGACCGAGCATTTCAGAAAGAAGCGGCGTTGAAGAAAAACATAGATCAAAGCGGATTGTCGTATCTGGACATCGAAGGTGAATCGTGAGGTTGTCATAGTGCCTATCCCATTCTTTAAACACTTCGACGACGATCAGTGTGAATACAAGCCGTGGTATGAGCCCACCAAGAGCTGGATTCAATTGGCTCGCGTTGCATCAGCGGTCGGTAAGGGGGGGGGAACTTGGACTGCCGACATTTCGCCGGGTGCCGAGTTTGGCCGATCTTACTCAGCTGGTTCTGAAGTTGGGTGGCTTCCCGGAGTAGTGAGTTACGGGGGAGAGAATGTGCCCGAAATAGCGACCGGTTCTCCTGCTGGGCCAGTAAAGCATGCTGCTGTCCCATATTTCTCGCTTGGAAGTGACTATGCAGTCATTTTGGATGCCGCGGCTGAACCTACAAAACTTGGTGAGGAGAAAGACTGGCTCGAAATGGCTCGAGATGCCTCTTCTTCGGGAAAGGTCGGGTACACTGACCTGTATTTCAAGCATCTAGGTGCCTATCCGCCTTTGGTTGATGCCGTGACCTATCGGACCAACGACGCTTGGCCCGGCGACCGAACGGCTAATTTCGCAGCTCGATAAAGAATATTCAGCCATTCTCGATGCCATTCAGAAGTCGCGTGCAATCACCGATCTACATGATGATTGGGATCGTGAGGGGGCGCGGGGATACGACGGTTCTACTTGGGGACGTGCAACCGGATTCTTGTTGAAGCAAACGATGTTCGCATACAGTAACCGCTACTCTATTGGAGTTCCGCGTATTGCGCCAGCTGACCACGGAAGCATTGATATTCACTGGATGAGCGGAGACCAGGAGCTGCTTGTGAATATTCCCGCCGACCCAAATGAACTTGGGACCTATTACGGACAGAAGCGAAGTGGCGATACGATATCGGGGGTCGTGAACACTGAGGCGCCTCGTGGAGATCTCGTCGTATGGCTGACTCAGAACAAATAGAAGAAGTCTGGCCTGTAGAGCAGATACCGGATGCAGCGCGTCTCTTTTACCGTGTGCACATCGGACAACTTCCGGACAAACACCTCCATCCCGGGGTTTTTCGCGAGCACTGTGGGGCAATGTCCACAGACTGGGAGAATTACTCTACAGCCGAAGAAAGCCGGAATCGTGCAGCACAACCAGAACGAAATGGTATTGTTGCCTTAGTCGCCGCAATAACCCGCTCGATCGAACCTTTAGAAGTCCGTCATGAACCAATTCGCACGAACCGAGCCCACTCAGCAGTTCACGGTCTGGGTGCCAGCGACGATATGAATACCAAGGTCCGGCGGACGAGAATCAGGGCAAAGTTGTTTGAGTACTTCCACACTTGGGAGATTGACCCCTTTTCTGGATAGGCGGGTGGCCCGGGCGAGCAGTTTGAGTGATCAAGACACACGCGGGTGGCGGGTGGCCCACATTTGCCTTCGGTTGGTAAATGTGGGGATCCGAGGCCTACTAGACATCGTCGTTAGCTGCGGCTTGTCGCCCTTCGCGTAGTGCGAGTCAACGTAGTCGTCCAGGATCTTGATGAACTCGGCAACGATGTGATTGCCCTTGAGCGTGGTCATCAGGCGGCCATCGACGTAGACAGGCGCCTTCGGCTCTTCGAACGTTCCCGGCAGGGAGATGCCGATGTTGGAGTGCTTTGACTCGCCGGGGCCGTTGACGACGCAGCCCATCACCGCGACCTTCATGTCTTCCACACCCAGGTGGGTGCTCTTCCAGACAGGCATCTGCTCGCGCAGGTAGCTCTGAATCTGCTCCGCCGGGTTCTACACATTCGAAAACCGCGAATGCCTGGGCTACGCCATGGAGTGAGTTCCAAAGCTTCAGATACAGTTCCATCGGGATTTCGAAACCTCGGAGCCACCACACCCTTGAGTGACATTTTCATCAGTTACTCGCGATCTGACCGCGCCACCGCGCAAACGCTGGCGAATGCCCTGCAGCGGGAGAGTTGGTCCGTCTGGTCGGGACCCCAAGATTCCGCCCGGCAAGACTTTTGATGAAGTTATCGACCAGGCACTCGAGAAGGCGAAGTGCGTCATCGTCTTATGGTCGAAGGCGTCGGTCAAATCGAAATGGGTCAAAGCAGAGGCGTCCGAGGGGAACCGCCGGGGCATTCTGCTCCCCGCCTTAATCGAAGACGACGCAAAGATCCCGCTCGAGTTTCGCTACACGCAAGCATCACGACTAACGGATTGGCGAGGGGAAGCAGAGCATACGGAGTTTGGCACACTAAGAGCCGCCGTCTCAGAACTGCTCGCTGTTCCTGAAGAGGTCTTTCTCGACCCTGAAACAAAGCTGATGTGGACGATGAAAGACAACGGTAAAGACATCGACTGGCCTGAGGCCAGCCAGTACGCCGAAGAATTGACGCTAGCCGGTTATTCCGATTGGCGGCTGCCCACGATCGACGAACTGGAAAAGCTTTTCGATCCCGAAGGCTCGCGCCCATACAAGATCCGGAAACCGTTCCGGCTGACCGGCTGGTGGGTGTGGAGTTCGACCGAGGAGGGCTCGCGTTCCGCTTGGTTCTTCGACTTCCACCACGGTGGGCGGCGCGCCAACCTCATCCTTTTCAACAGTGGCTCCATGCGCGCCTTGTGTGTGCGTCGTTCCGAAGAAAGGCAACAACAAGAAAGAATGGTGATCGAGGAGAAAAGTGAGCACGAGGTACTACAACGCAAGGCTGATGCGGCGTCATGGAAACCAAGGGCTCGAATTACGTCGGCGGTCGAGGGAGATGAGCAAGTCAACAAGCTGATCCTTCAATCGTCGCAGGAGTTTTGCGTCCATGAGGTTGCTCTTATTTCCTCATCGGGAACGAAACTACACGAATATCCCGTGCTGGGAGCGAAGTTGTTTTCGACGGGATTCAGTGTTCAGATCACTCACGCGTCGCTGAATTTGATTGCCAATAGCAGTCAATCATATTTTCAGCACAGCACGTTTGAGGGAAAGCTCCGCTATAGCGTCGAACGGAAGGATGGCGTTTCGTTTGAAGGAGACCTTCCCTTCCATGCGGAAACGGTTTCTGTTCGGAACGCCCAGCGGTTCAAATTAACAGGGTGAGAGGTCGGGTGGCCCACCCGTCCATCTTGCACTGAGACTTCAGCCGCTATGCGGCGGCAGATGAAAGCACCCGGCTTTAGCCGTGGGAGGGTCCGCAATGTAACATCGACAGTCCGCTTCAGCGGACGACAGAGGGTCAGGAAGGTGCGTGTTGAGCATTACCGATGACGGAGCCCGGGAGTCCTAACCTAAATCATGGCTCACACCTACGCCTGCAACCTGTTGCATTGTGTGTTTAGCACCAAAGACGGTGCCAGCCTGATCCGAGACCGCCTGGTGCCTGGTGCCCCAGGTTCGCGTCCCTATGTTGGACGCTAACCTGGGTGGAACTCGACCGATAAGAAAGCATCAACTCTATCGCTCTCGCCACTGCCTCGGATCGCGCTTGGCGTGGAAGCAGGCGATCACGACAATTCTGTTCTCCTGCACCTCAAAGAAAATTCCGTACGGAAACCGTCTGACCCCCGCTCGTCGCCGTCCGCGATGAGCTACGGGAAACTGCAATGGTCGCTGCGCGATGGCTTCCACCGCAACCTCCACCGCAACTGCAAAACGCTCCCCAAGCTCCGCGCGAATGTCGTCGTACCAAGCCCGCGCCTGCCGCAGTTCCACGGCGGCCGCGGACATCCAGACGACGGGCAGCTTCACGGTTTCTTAAACAGTGTCCGACCTGACCTTTTCCCAGGGGATGACATCGGAGGGGTTCTGCTCGAGGCGCTCAATCCGGGAATCCAACTCGGCCCGTTGCGCGTCGGTCAGCGTGAGCGCGTCGGCCTCCAGGCTCTCCCACACCTCGTCCAGCAATTCGGCCTTTTCGGCTGCCGTGAGGTTGGCGATCTGTTCTCGTAAAGCGCTCATTGGCTATAACCCTAGCGCGGTTCGACGGGCTGCCCACATTTGCCTGGGGTTGGCAGATGTGGGAATCCGAGGACTACGAAATCGTTGTCAATTGCGGCTTGTCGCTCTTCGCGTAGTGCGAGTCGACGTAGTCGTCGAGGATCTTGATGAACTCGGCGACGATGTGATCGCCCTTGAGCGTGGTCATCAGGCGGCCGTCGACGTAGACGGGCGCTTTGGGCTCTTCAAAGGTTCCCGGCAGCGAGATGCCGAGGTTGGAGTGCTTCGATTCGCCGGGGCCGTTGACGACGCAGCCCATGACCGCGACCTTCATATCTTCGACGCCCACGTGCGTGGTCTTCCAGACCGGCATCTGCTCGCGCAGGTAGCTTTGGATCTGCTCGGCCATCTCCTGGAAGAAGGTCGAGGTAGTGCGGCCGCAGCCGGGGCAGGCGGTGACCTGCGGCGTGAAGCTGCGAATCTGCATCGACTGGAGAATCTGCTGCGCGACCTGGACTTCTTCGGTGCGGTCGCCGTTCGGCGCAGGCGTCAGCGAGACGCGGATGGTATCGCCGATGCCTTCCTGCAACAGCACGCCGAGAGCAGCGGTGCTGCTGACGATGCCCTTCGATCCCATGCCGGCTTCGGTGAGCCCGAGGTGCAGCGGATACTCGCAGCGGCGCGACAGCCCGCGATAGACGTCAATCAGGTCCTGCACCCCGCTGACTTTGGCGCTGAGGATGATCTGGTCCTTGCGCAGTCCGTAGCTCACAGCCAGCTCCGCCGAGCGCAGCGCGGATTGCACCATGGCTTCCATGGTCACGTCGCGTGCATCTTTGGGATCGTCGAGCTTGGAATTTTCGTCCATCAGGCGGGTGAGCAGCGCCTGGTCGAGCGAGCCCCAGTTCACGCCGATGCGCACCGGCTTGTCGTTCTCGATGGCGACGTCGATCATGGCGCGAAAGTTGTTGTCGTCCTTTTTGCCGATGGAGACGTTGCCGGGATTGATGCGGTACTTCGCCAGCGTGCGGGCGCACTCGGGATACTTCTTCAGCAGGATATGGCCGTTGTAGTGGAAGTCGCCGATGATAGGCACTGGCAGGCCGATGCGGTCGAGGCCATCGACGATATACGGCACGGCAGCAGCCGCAGCGTCATTGTTGACTGTAACGCGCACCAGTTCGGAGCCTGCGCGGGCCAGAGCGGCGCACTGCCGGATGGTACCGTCGATGTCGGCGGTATCGGTGTTGGTCATGGACTGCACCACAATTGGTACATCGCTGCCGACGCGAACGCCGCCAACGACGGCGGTATAGGTCTTTCTACGCTGAATTTGGGCCATATTGTGCTGCCATCAAGTCTAACATTTGCGGGGGCGCTCTTCGGAGAGCTGGCTGTTTGCGGGAACCTGCGTGGTGAACGGACAGAATCCTCAATAGGAATCTAACCGCCAAGGAATCTCGCGCGTCTATCCAATGGGAAACGAATCAGCTCACCTAACGATGGTTCAACATCATTTGCAACACTTTTGTCGGCTTAGGGTTGATAATTAGGGTGATCCGGAGTGCGCCCGACGGAGTTCCGTCTGCAGGCCCCGGAAAAAGGTGGAACGAAATGGGTTATTTCCGCTTTGTAGCGAGCTCGGCTTTGGTCTTGGCGCTGTTTTGCATGACCGCTGCCGCACAGATGGGCGGCACGCCGTATCCGAACGGTGGTTCACAATATCCGGGCACGTCGGCGCCGGCACCCGGTTCAACGCCCAACACTGTTCCGTCAACGCCGCCTACCGTCCCCCAGACCACTGACCCGCAGAGCAGCGGCGGCTCGAGCACCTCGTCTTCGACGACGACCAGCGACTCGAATGATGGCGCCTATGCACCGGAAGTGAAGAACGATAAGCACGCCCCCGCCCCGTCCACCATGGACAATCTCGACGCAATCGGCAACCGCAATGTCGGTTGCAAGGAGGGCATCGGTAACTGGTACTCACTCGACAAGCAGGTCGCCATGGGCCGCGAGTATGCGCAGCAGGTGGAACACAGTGCCAAGCTGATCAATGATCCGGTAGTTACGGAATACGTAAACCGCATTGGGCAGAATATCGTGCGCAACTCGGACGCGAAGGTGCCATTCACGATCAAAGTTATCGACGACGATGCGATCAACGCGTTTGCGCTGCCGGGCGGATTCTTCTACGTGAATTCGGGCCTGATACTAGCCGCCGATAACGAAGCTGAACTGGCTGGCGTTATGGCGCACGAGACTGCTCACGTAGCGGCCTGCCACGTGGCCCGCGAGCAGACGCGCGGCAACATCGTTAGCCTGGCCAGCATTCCGCTGATCTTCGTTCCCGGAGGCTGGGCGGTGTACGAAGGGACGCAGGCCGCTCTGAGTATCGGGGTGCCGCTGACGTTCATGAAGTTCTCGCGCAATTTTGAAAGCGAAGCCGACTTCCTCGGCATGGAGTACATGTACAAGGCGGGCTACGACCCGCAGTCGTTCATCTCGTTCTTCGAAAAGATCGAAGCGCAAGAAAAGAAGAAGCCCGGCACTCTGGCGCGAGCGTTCTCTTCGCATCCGATGACGGCTGACCGCGTCGCGCACGCCCAGGCAGAGATGAAGAACGTGCTGCCGCCGCGGCCTGAATATGTGGTCGATACTTCGGAATTTGAAAACGTGAAGTCGCGGCTGGCTGCGCTCGAGAACAGGCACAAGGTACAAAGCGACAAGGACAACAGCGATCGGCCCACGCTGCGCCGTCAGCAGACGTCCAACTCGCCGACCGACAATGGCAATGGCACTGGAACCCAGCCGGATGACGACCGTCCCACGCTGAAGCGCAGTCCTAGCTCGTCCTAATCCCCCAGGCAGTCGCCTGTGCCTTCACAAAGCGAAGGAGATGGTTCACCACCGAGGTCACCGAGTCCACGGAGGGGAATCGAAGATTGGGTTGAAGTGCTCTTAGAGATATTTAGAGATATTAGGTATTCTCTGTGTTCTCGGTGGTGAAGCTCTTCGCATCCTCCTCCGTGGTAAAGCTTTTCGCGATTTGACACGCCTCGACTAGCCCTCTACGGTTACTGGTGAGTTCTAATCACAGTCTTCCTCTGATGGTGCCACTGCGCCTCCAACTCGCCCTTGTTGCAGTATTTCTTTATGTTCTCGCGCCATTTGCACTGGCCGAGAAGGTTTCGGACATTCAGCCCACCGGTTACGTGATCGACCTCGCCAACGTAATTCAGCCGGAGACCCGCGACAAGATTTCTGCCATGGCGGCTGAACTCCAGCAGAAGACGGGCGCACAGATCGCGGTCGTCACCGTGAACTCGCTGGAGGGCGAAACCAAGGAACAATACGCCGTCGATCTCTACAAGCACCTTGGCGTTGGTCCCAAGAAGACCGATGAAGGGGTGTTGCTGCTGGTCGCGCCCAAAGACCGGCAATACAAGATCGAAGTTGGTTACGGTCTGGAGCCGGTCATTAACGACGCCCGGGCGGGAGACATTGGCCGCGCCATGGTGCCTGATCTGCGCACCGACGATTACAGCGCCGCGATCCTCACTGCGATGACCCAGATCGCGCAGCTCATTGCGGCCGACAAAGGTGTGGAGCTTACGGGCGTGCCGAACCGCCCTCGCGCCCCGGCGCGGGCCACCGGCCTGCCCTGGTGGCTAATCTTTTTGGGTATCTACATCCTCTTTTTGATTGTCAGGGCCGTTATCCGACGCGGCGGAGGCGGCGGGCCGGGATCGGGGTTGCGCAGCAGAGGATTCGGCGTGCCTCCCGTGGTCTTCCTGCCGGGCGGCTGGGGTGGGGGAGGCGGGGGCTGGAGTGGCGGCGGAGGTTTCGGTGGGAGTGGAGGGGGCTTTGGCGGGTTCGGTGGTGGGATGAGCGGCGGTGGTGGCGCCGGTGGAAGCTGGTAGAAAAGCAGCTGTCGGTTGTCGGTTGTCGGTTTAGCAATTGTTTGGCAGTGATGAGTCTCGTGCCGAAACACTGAATGTGATGTGCGAAGATTTGCGTCAGGGCACGGCTTCGAGTCGTGCCGAACAGCGTCTTTCCTTTGAACCTCTGCCGACTTTAGTCGGTGCGCGTGCAATGAGGGTACGGTTATGAAGAAGCCGGAAGACAAGCTCCAGGAGTTGGTGCAACGCCTTCAAACTGCCTGCGGGGACAATCTCGTTTCTGTGGTGCTGTATGGGTCGGCGGCGCGGGAGGATTTTCACGAGCAGTACTCCGATGTGAACCTGTTATTGGTGTTAAGGGAACTTGGCCCGAATGCTCTGCATGCCCTCGCGCCGGTGATCGGCTGGTGGAGTCATGAGGAGAAACTGCGGCCGCCGATGATCATGACGCTTCAAGAACTGCGGGAGTCCGCAGACGTCTTCGCGATCGAGCTGCTGGATATCAAGACCGTGCATCGGACGCTGGCAGGAGAAGACATAGCCAGCACGATCGAGGTGCCCGATGAACCTCCATCGGGTTGAAGTCGAGCACGAGCTGCGCACAACGCTCTTGCGGCTTCGCCAGCACCTTTTGCTGGCGCCGGAGAAAACTGACGAACTTCGCGCGGTGCTGGCGAAATCCATCAGCAGCGTGGTTACGCTGTTCCGCCACGCGCTGATCGCGCTGGGTGAAGATACGCCACACTCCAAGCCCAAGCTACTGGAGCAGGCAGGAGAGGTGTTCGGCTTCGACGCACAGCCGCTGCGGTCGATCTTAGAGTTGCGCAACGATCCAAATCAGCCGCGGAGCGTCCTCGAGCTGTATCATGCCTACCTTGCGGCCATTGGGCGGGTCGCGCATGAGCTGGATGTGCGAGTTCCGAAGAGAAAATGGCAGCCGACTTCCTGACAGGAGAGTGAGAAGACATGAAAGCAGGCCTGGTCGTAGTTCTCATCATCGTTATCCTGCTGATCTGGTTTGGCAGCATATACGTCGGCCATCGCAACGAGATGGTGCGTTTGAAAGAGACGGTGAATGCCGCCTGGTCGCAGGTCGATGTCGTGCTGCAGCGGCGCGCGGACCTTATCCCCAACCTGGTGGAGACAGTAAAGGGCTACGCTGCGCAGGAGGTGAAGGTCTTCGGCGACATAGCCGCCGCGCGCGCAGCGTTGATCGGAGCGAAGACTCCGGCGGACAAGATCGCCGCCAACGGACAACTCGACGGAGCGCTCGGCAGACTGCTGGTCGTGGTGGAAAACTATCCGCAGCTGCGCTCGAATGAGAACTTCATGCGCCTGCAGGACGAGCTTGCCGGAACCGAGAACCGCATCGCCGTCGAGCGCCGCCGTTACAACGAAGCGGTACAAGCTTACAACACTTACATCGGGCTGTTTCCCAACAACATCGTCGCAAGCATGGCCGGATTCACGCGCGACGATGCCTATTTCAAGACCGAAGAAGGCGCGCGCCAGGTTCCCAAGGTGAACTTCGGAACGCCAGCGCAGCAGCCGGCACCGGCGCCGCAATAGGGGAGAACAGCGGGATCTCCTCGTCTAAGATTGCATGGATTGGAAAACATGGGCGACTGCACGGATAATCGTGCTGCGCTTGATGACGTGCTCGTATGAAGACCAGCATCATTCTGAAAATCGACAAGGACCTTTTGCGGAAAGCCAAAACCACGGCCGCACGGGAGGGTACGTCTATCCCTGCGGTTCTCGCCCAACATATGGAGCAGTTGTTTCGTAAACACAAGGAGTATTCAGCCGCCCGGCGAAGAGCTCTGAAGAGGCTGAGAGAAGCAAAACCTATGGGCTGGGAGCGGCCTCGCTCTCGCGACGAACTCCACAAGCGGTAAGCGGTTCGTTACCCCTGTGCCTCCGGCGTTCCCTCCGGTGGCACCGCCGCCGGGACCTGTACGGGCGCTTCGTGGTAGGTGTTGACCAGGTCTTTCAATTCCTTGCTGGGCTTGAAGTAAGGAATCTTTTTGGCGGGCACCTCAACCCTGTCGCCGGTCTTGGGATTGCGCCCGACGCGGGGCTTGCGCTGGCGGGTGCGGAAGCTGCCGAAGCCACGTATCTCAATCTTGTCGCCGGCGCGCAGGGAGCGCACCACGCTCTCGAAGATCGTTTCGACGATGACCTCGCTGTCCCTCCGGGTAAGCTCCGCCAACCGTGACACTTCGTCGATCAAGTCTGCCTTGGTCATGTTCGCCCCTTCCTCGCGGCCTTCTAGGGCATGGCCGGAGGCTCGACCGGATACTCTCAAATTATCGGGCGGTTTGCAAGTATAAGTTGTGAAAGCAATTAGCGACGAGCAATTAGCTCTTAGCAGTTGGCACTTAGCACTTAGCACTTAGCCTTTAGCCGTTAGCGGGTATTCCGGCTTGCCCCCGCCGCCTGCGGTTATTGCCGAATGCTCGAAGGCAACGCCAAGGTTGTTACTAGCTCCAGGCCAAGGGCTAAATGCTAAGTGCCAACTGCTAAGTGCTAAATGCTAATCGCTGCTTGCACGCAGCTCGTCGCTCGAAGCTGCATCCCTCAACTTCTCCACCCGATCCGCCATCGCCCACTTCAGGTCCTCGATTCCCTCACCGGTCACGGCTGAAATGGCGAAGAAGTCGAGTTTCTTGCGTTTGGCGAAGCGCTTCAGCTTGGCCAGCTTGTCTTGGTTGGCGACGTCGACCTTGGTAGCGACGACGATGGTCGGCTTGGAGTCGAGCCCTTCCCCGAAATTGGCCAGCTCGTTCTTGATGACCTCGAAGTCCTGCATGGGATCCGGACGGCCGCTGGAATCCGAAACGTCGACCAGATGCGCGAGCAGCCGCGTGCGCTCGATGTGCCTGAGAAACTGCGTCCCAAGACCAGCGCCTTCGCTGGCACCCTCGATTAGCCCGGGGATGTCGGCAACCACGAAGCTGCGCTCGTCCGGCATTTCGCCCACTACGACGACGCCAAGATTCGGCTCCAGCGTGGTGAAGGGGTAGTCGGCGACCTTGGGCCGTGCCGCCGAGATGCGCGATATCAGCGTGCTCTTGCCCGCGTTCGGGTAGCCCACCAGCCCCACATCGGCCAGCAGCTTCAGTTCCAGCCGAAGACTGCGCTCCTCGCCGGGAAAACCTTGCTCGTGCTCGCGCGGAGCCTGATGGGTTGAGGTCGCGAACCGCGCGTTACCGCGGCCGCCTCGGCCCCCGTGTGCGATGACGACGCGATCGTCGGGGCGAGAGAAATCGTGCACCCGCTCGCCAGTCAGCTCGTCATAGACGATGGTTCCCACCGGGACTTTCAGGACCACATCCTCGCCTTCGCGCCCGGTTTTGTTCGAGCCTTCGCCGTGGCGTCCGCGCTCGGCCTTGTACTCGGGATTGAAACGGAAGTGCACCAGCGTGTTGTGACGCTCGCTGGACTCCATGATGACGTCTCCACCGTGCCCGCCGTCGCCGCCAGAAGGGCCTCCGCGAGGGACGAATTTCTCGCGGCGGAAGGCCATGCAGCCGTTGCCGCCGTTACCGGCCTTCACGCGAATTTTGGCTTCATCGATGAACATGAAAAAGAAGGTGTCAGGTATCAGGTATCAGTCGTCAGACGAAAAACTGATGCCTGAGACCTGACACCTGATACCCTCCGCTACGTCTGCAGCACCCCTACGCTGAACTTCGGCAGCTCGGGATTCAACGACGCAGCCTCAAGGGCGGTAATGATCGCCTCGCGCGTTTCGACAGGATCGATGATCTTGTCGATCCACAACCGGGCTGCGCCGTAGCGCGGGTCCATCTGCTCGTCATAGGTGGCCTTCACTTCGTCGGAGAGCTTCTTCTTGTCTTCTTCACTCAGCTTCTTGCCGCCGCGCTCCAATTGCTTGATCTTGATCTCGACCAGAGTGCCTGCTGCGGAAGCTCCACTCATCACGGAGTACTTCGCGCTCGGCCAGGCGAACAAGAAGCGCGGATCGTAGGCCTTGCCGCACATGGCGTAATGCCCTGCCCCAAACGAGCCGCCGATAATCACGGCAATCTTGGGAACGACCGAGTTCGATACGGCGTTTACCATCTTGGCTCCGGCACGAATAATGCCGCTCCACTCGGCATCGCGGCCCACCATGAATCCATTGACATCGTGCAGGAAGATCAGCGGCACGATGTTCTGGTTGCAGTCCATGATGAAGCGAGCCGCCTTCTCGGCCGACTCGGTGTAGATCACGCCGCCGAACTCGACACGCTTGTTGCCGGAACGATCAGTCTGATGCACGTGCGTCTTCTGGTTGGCAACGATACCTACTGCGAAGCCGCCGATGCGCGCAAAGCCGCACAGCACTGTTTCGCCGTACTCGGCGCGGTACTCATCGAATTCGCTGCCATCAGCAATGCGTGCGATGATCTCCTTCATGTCGTACTGCTTCGCGGGATCGGCGTCGAAGATGCCATAGATCTCCTCGGCTTCGTAGCGCGGGGGCCGCGATTCTTTGCGATCGAAGACGCCAAGCTGGCGATTGCCTAGCTTGTCGACCAGCGAGCGGATGCGCATGATGCACGACTCATCGTCAGCTTCGCGATAATCCACGGTGCCGCTGATCTGCGCGTGCATCTTGGCGCCGCCCAGCTCTTCTGCCGAGTACTTCGCGCCAATCGCCGCCTGCACCAGCGCCGGGCCAGCCAGAAACAAGCCGCTGCCTTCGGTCATCAGCACGTGATCGCACATGACGGGCAGGTATCCGCCGCCGGCCACGCACATGCCCATGATGGCCGCGATCTGCGGAATGCCCATCGCCGACATCACCGCGTTGTTGCGAAATACACGGCCAAAATCGTCGGTGTCAGGAAACACATCTTCCTGCAAGGGCAGGAACACGCCGGCGGAATCGACCAGATAAATCGTGGGGATGTGATTGTCGATGGCGATGTTCTGCGCCCGAATGACTTTCTTCGCAGTCATCGGAAAGAATGCGCCCGCCTTCACCGTGGCGTCGTTCACGATAAGCATGACCATGCGGCCGTGCGCGCGGCCCAATCCAGTGACCACTCCCGCCGAGGGCGCGCCGCCCCACTCTTCGTACATACCCCACGCAGCATACGTGCCGAGCTCGAAGAACTCCGTGCCTTCATCGATAAGCAAAGCAATCCGCTCGCGCGCGGTGAGGCGACCTTTCTTGTGCTGGGACTCGATGGCCTTATCGCCGCCGCCCTCGTGGATGATTTCTTCTTCATTGCGCACGCGCGTGACCAGTTCGGCCATGGCATGGACGTTGTGCTCAAATCGCGGAGAGCCGGCTTTGACCTTGCTTTCGAAGGTGGGCTGCTGGAGTTTGTCGCTCATGATGTTCCGTGCGTAGGAAGGTCAACGATAACGGAGGGTGAGGAGGATGCGCAAACGGGGAGGGATGACTTCACCACGCAGGGCCCGGGGAGTCGGTCTGCCTCGAAGCTTGCGAATGGCTAACCAAGTACTTCAAGACACACCGACTCTACCCAGATTGTCTCCCCAACACTATGGGTTACGGATTCCACGATGAGTTCTGCCATTCCGAGGTCGTTGAGGCCAGCAATGAGGAATTCATGCCCTAGACACTTTGCAAAAACCGCTCTTGTCGGAAGATCCGGCTGCTCCGGGAGACCGTTCGGCACGCCAATCAGTTTGACTCTGCTGCCCACTCTCATGTGACCTGGTTCCACTTTCGGTACTCCAGTGACTACCTTACCCAGTTTTCCCAGCGAAGGTCTTTCACTCGCCGAAAATCCGAAACATGTGCCGTCACAAGAACGTAGTCGTATCGAAGGCAGTGAGCGGCAATAAGCGTATCGTAGGCGCCGATCATCCTGCCTTGACGTTCCAATTCAGCTCTCAGTTGCCCTGCGAATTTTGCGTCATCCTCCAGAAACTCGAGCACCTCCACGTACGCGGCAAGAAAGTCCTGCAGCCTGGCGGCGTTGCCTTCGAATTGCTCGCTCTTGTACGCGCCGTACCACAACTCGTGCAGGACAATGGACGAGATCAGCAATTTGTTCCCGGCGACTAGTGCAGCGTTTGCTCGATGACGCACTTGTCCGGGCTTATTGCGCAGAATCGCTATACAGGCACTCGTGTCGAGGAAATAGCTCATTCGAAGATCTTTCGCTTGGGGGTTTTAGGCTGATTTCTCCATCCGGGCCCATACCCATCCAACTCGCCGTGGCTGTCGATTGCTGCGAACCAATCCTCGACACTTTCGAAGGCGGGTTGCAAGAGTATCCCTTCAGGCACACGCCGGACCCGAACCTTGTCCCCCTTGAAGCGGAATTCCCGCGGAAGGCGAACAGCTTGGCTGTTGCCATTTCGGAACAGTTTGGCGAATGTACTCATGAAGCAAAGTATATACCATAAATATATACATACGCATGGCAATGTGGTAATTGCTACGGTAGTCAAAATGCTTCAACACACCATCCCGTGCGATGAACTTGGTCTTTGCCCCTCCCCGTTAACTGCTCAAATCGCGGGGTGTATTGCTGGATTCCGCAGCTCCGGCCATATGGGTTCTTGATCTCGGGACTGTTAAAATAGAGTTTCATGAGGATGGCCTTAGTTCGTCTGGCGCATCCTACAAGGATTGCATGGTTCAAAGCGAAGCAAAGACTTTACTGCTGTTGAAGCCGCGCGGCTTCTGCGCCGGCGTGGTGCGGGCGATCGACATTGTCCGCATTGCGTTGGAAACTTTCGGCGCGCCGATCTATGTCCGCAAGGAAATCGTTCATAACCGGTATGTTGTGGACGAGCTTTCTGCCAAGGGTGCCATTTTTGTCGACAGCGTCGACGAAGTGCCCGCCGGCGAGCGGGTTATCTATAGCGCGCATGGAGTGGCTCCCGAAGTCCGCGACGCCAGTAAGCTGCGCGAGCTGCGCGTTATCGACGCCACTTGTCCTCTAGTAACCAAGGTCCATGTGGAGGCGGTCAAGTTCGCGCGCGAGGGTTATGCTCTAATCCTGATCGGTCACCGCGACCACGATGAGGTCATTGGCACGCTGGGCGAGGCTCCGGCGGTCACGCAGGTCGTGGATTCGCCCGAAGAAGTCGAGAACGTCCAGGTTCCCGATCCCGAGCGCGTGGCATACCTCACGCAGACCACCTTGAGCCTCGATGAAACCAAACACGTGATTGAAGCCCTGCGGAAGAAGTTTCCCAATATCAAGGGCCCACACGCGCAGGACATCTGCTACGCGACCGAAAACCGCCAGACAGCGGTGAAGGACGTCGCGGCGGAGTGTGACCTCTTGCTGGTTGTAGGTTCGGACAACAGCTCGAACTCGAACCGTCTGGTCGAAGTGGCTTGTAACCTGGGTACCAAGTCGTACCTGATCGAGACCTTCCTTTCGATTCGGCCCGAGTGGCTGAAAGGCGTGAAGACCGTCGGCCTGACCGCTGGGGCTTCAGCTCCCGAGATTCTGGTACAGGAAGCCGTGACTTATCTACAAGGGCAGGGTTTTACTGATTTGCGAGAAGTGGAAGTGATGCCGGAACACGTTCGCTTCGGTCTGCCGCCCGAGATCGTTGAAGCGATTGGCGTCGCCCCGGCACTGGCTGAATAAGAACGCAATGGCAGAAGCAATACCCCCCAATCCTGCCGAGATGCGTTTCGGCAAAATTGATGATATTAAGGCGCGAGTGGCAGCCGCCATCGATGCCTCGCGCAAGTACCTCTTCTCCCTTCAAGAGCCGGAGCGTGGCTACTGGTGCGGGGAGTTGGGCGCCGACTCGACCCTCGAATCCGATTACATTCTCCTACATCGTCTGCTTGGAACGGAAGACCCAGTCCGAACGCAGAAGTGCGCCAACGAGATTCTGGGACGTCAGAACGAGGACGGCGGATGGCCGATTTACAACGGCGGCCCTTCGAACATCAGCGCGTCGGTAAAGGCGTACTTCGCGCTCAAGATGGCGGGCTATAGCCCCGATCATCCGGCGATGGCCAAGGCGCGCGAGCGCATCCTCGCGATGGGCGGTGTGACCGAGGTCAACACCTTTACCAAGATTTATCTCTGTTTTCTGGGCCAGTATGATTACGATGCCGTGCCCGCTATACCGCCCGAGATCGTTCTCTTCCCCACCTGGTTCTGGTTCAACATCTACGAGATTTCATCGTGGTCGCGCGCGATTTTAGTCCCGCTCTCGATCGCTTACGCTAAGAAGCCGTTCAAGAAAATTCCCGACGAGCAGCAAATTGACGAGCTCTTCGTCGGCGGGCGTAAGAGCAATCTGCGATTGAAGTGGGCGAAGAAGATCGTTAGCTGGCGCAATTTCTTTCTTGTGCTTGACCGCCTGGTGCACTTCTTCGAGCGCGTTCACATCCGTCCACTACGCTCGCAAGCGCTGAAGAAGGCTGAAAAATGGATGCTGGAGCGTCTGGAGATGAGCGATGGCCTGGGCGCCATCTATCCCGGCATCATGAACTCCATCATCGCGCTGCGTTGTCTTGGATATTCGCTCGACGATCCGCAGGTCATCCGCGCCATGGACGAGTTCGAGAAGCTGGGCATCGAGGAAGAGACGACCTTCCGTATGCAGCCTTGCAAATCGCCCGTCTGGGACACCGCCTACGCGATTTTCGCCCTTGGTGAGAGCGGAGTTTCGTCGACCGATCAGCGGTTGGTGAAGCCGAGTGAGTGGATGCTGCAAAAGCAAGTCACGCGCAAGGGCGACTGGTGCGTGAAGAATCCCAAAGCCGCGCCCGCCGGATGGTACTTCGAATTCAACAATGAGTTCTATCCCGACGTTGACGACAGCGCGATGGTGATGCTGGCGCTGAGCCGGGTGAAAACCAGCAACGAAAGTTTCCAGTACAGATCCGTGCAGCGGGCGATTGATTGGGTACTGTCAATGCAGTGCAAGAACGGCGGCTGGGCCTCGTTCGACAAAGACAATGACCGCATGGTCTTCCAGAACATTCCCTTCGCCGATCACAACGCGATGCTTGATCCCGCGACCGTCGACATTACAGGACGCGTGCTGGAATGCCTGGCAATCTATGGATACTCTCTGAAAGACGCGCCGGTGCAGCGGGCGCTGGGGTTCATCAAGCGCGAACAGGAGGCGGACGGCTCCTGGTTCGGTCGCTGGGGCGTTAACTACATTTACGGCACGGCTTTGGTGCTGCGGGGACTGGAAGCCGTGGGCGTCGACTATCACGAGCCCATGGTGCAGCAGGCGGCAGAATGGCTGCGGATGATGCAGAATCCCGACGGCGGTTGGGGGGAGACTTGCGGCTCCTATGACGATCCCAATGCCAAGGGCGTGGGACCGAGTACGGCATCGCAAACCGCGTGGGCGATTATGGGCTTGCTGGCGGCAAACGATCTGCGTAGCGACTGCGTTGCGCGTGGCATCGCGTACCTGCTGAAAACACAGCGGCGCGACGGTTCCTGGGATGAGCAGTGGTACACCGGCACTGGATTTCCACGCGTCTTCTACCTGATGTATTACATGTACCGGCAATATTTTCCGCTGATCGCCTTGAGCGCCTACGTGAAGGCATCGGCGGCGGCTACGAAAGATCAACTTCGGGCAGTTCAGCTGCGAAGTGGCTCGGCCGATCGCGAGCGTACGTAGACGGGTCGAGCGCTGGTATCTCCGAGGCCGCGCAACCAGCACATGATGACCAAGAACGGCAATGGTTCTTAAGCGTTGGTTGCGAAGGCTGGTTCCTTCGACCGCTGTGTTATCCAGGTCTGCGCTGTTTTACCCCTTCTCGGTCATCAATGATTGGACGGTAGGAGCGGCTTGCCGAATGGTCACCAAGCGGCGGTTTCCGCCCATGCGCTACATCAGCCGGACGGGATGCAATGACATCCTTTCCCCGTATTTCTCTTACCTGACGAAGGGAGTGAACTTCTGGCTTTATGCCTTCGCGCAAGGATGGGCGAATCTGGATTCGCGGATTGTGGAGCTAGGCAGTGGATGCGGCAAGACGGCAGTAGCGTTGAGAGACTTCGAGTACATGGGCGAGCGCTTTCGCGGACAGTACTACGGATTCGATGTGGACGGTGCTATGGTGCGCTGGTGCCAGCAGAATTTCGATCCCGAGCACTTCAACTTCCGCGCCGTAGACATGTTCAGCGCTGTGTACAATCCGGACGGGCGTTCCGACCAGAGAATGCCATTAGAGGGCTGCGAAGATAGTTTGATCGACCTGGTGGTCTCGCAGTCGCTTTTCTCCCATCTGCTGGAGTGCGATCTGCGGACGTATGTGAAAGAGTCGGCGCGAGTGCTCCGCTCCGGCGGCATCATGGCGATGACTTTTTTCTGCATGGATGATCTGCGGACTCTCAATCTGTTGGGTGGCCGATGGACTTTCGCGTATCGCCGGGATGCAGCCTACATAGAGAATGAGCGGTATCCGGAAGCCGCCGTGGCCTACGATAAATCGTGGATAGAACAGGTTTGCCGGGAGGCCGGTTTCGCGAATGTGGAGGTTCGCTTGCCGAGCTTCCAGAGCACGGTATTCTGCGTGAAATAGCTTTTGAGGGACATGTATTGCGGGACTCAGGAGGTTGCGCCATGTCGGGTTTCTTGCCGAAAGAACTCGAAGTATCGACTCTTTCAAGAAGGTCTCTGCCTTGTATCAGGGCACGACCTTGGCCGTGCCGAAAAGACTCGACGACAAGGCTGGGTTTCAGCCCCTGTGAAGAATGGCGTTTGCAGGGGCTAAAGCCCACGCCCCTCCTTGGTACGTCCAGCCGGGGACATTGTTTACATTTCAGACCGGGGACATACTTTACACTTTTCGGTTCGTTTTCTGGTTCTTGAGCCTTTATAAATACTTAGTAGTCGTCGTCGGGGGAATGTGGGAATCGCGCTGTTTGCGATTTCCACATTTCCCCGCGCCTCCGGTCAGCCTTGCACTCCACATTCTTCTTCCTCCGCTTCGTCTTCGTCTCCGGCCGGCAGCGGCTCGATGCGCAACTCATAGCTGTCGAACCGGGCCAAGGGAAAGGTCGCGAAGTACACCCGATAATAACGATCATCCAGCGGCAACAAGCCGATACGTTCGCCATACAGCACTTTGCTGAGAAACACATCGTGGTAGTTCCAGCAGAACTGCCCGTGCTTGTGCACCCGTCGCACCTTCAGGGCGCTGCCGTACTCCGGCTCCGGCACGCGCGCCGGATACGCCCGCGGCGAGAGCTCATACACTTCGCTCGGGGTGCGCATGGCCAGGGCGTGGTGCGGCCGCTCTTCGTTGTACATGCGACGGAAGCCATCGAACGCCCGCTGCTGGCTGCGCGCGTCGTAGGCCGGCGGCGACGCCGTCTCCTCGGCCAAGGTGCGATGCATCCGCTCGTGCGCCCCGTTCTGCTCCGGATGTCCCGGCTCGATGCGCTCCGCCACGATGCCCAGCTTCATCCACCACACTGATAGCCGCGACAGCCCCGCTAGCGCCCGCGAGGCGAACGGCGCCCCATTATCACTGCGGATCGCCAGTGGCATCCCATACTCGCGAAACCCCGCCTCGAAGATCGCTCGCACCCGCGCCGTGTCCGTTTTCTCCACCGCCTGCACCCGCAGCAGATACCGGCTGTGCACATCCATCATGGTCAGCGGATCGATGCGTGTCCCATCACCGCTGCGAAACCAGCCCTTGAAATCGGCGCACCAGACGCGGTTCGGTTCGCTGGCCGCCGCCAGCGGCTGAGTGTACGGCGGAGTGCGCCGCCGCTGGCGCCGATGCCGCGTCAGCCCTTCGCGATCCAGCATCGCGCCGATGGTGCTCGCCGCCGGCCACGCCTGCTGCGGCGCCCGTTTCTCCAGCTTGGCCCGCAGCTTGACCGGCCCCCAGCGCGGGTGCTCGCGCCGCAGTTCGAGCACCGCTTGCTCGATCTCCACAGGCGTCTGGTTAGCATGCCGCCGCGGCGCCCGGCTGCGCTCCGCCAGCCCCAGCTCGCCGCCCGCTTCATACCGCCGCAGCACCGCATAGCCGGTCGGCCGCGAGATCTCATACGCCTGGCATAACTCCGTCATCGTCTCCTGGCCCGATTGGTACTCGGCCACAAACTGCTTGCGTCGTTCCACCACTCCGCTCACTTTCCAAGGCATGCCTCGTTGTACATGCCTTCGTGAACGAACCTGGTGTAAAGTATGTGCCCGGTCTAATCTGTAAACTATCTGCCCGGTCTATACCGCCTGTTACGGCACGGCTGAAGCCGTGCCCTGATACAAAACGGAGTGGCCGTTTGTAGTTTTCGGATATGGAGCATTTGCCTCTTACAACACAATGAAGCTTTTCGTTACAGGTTCGACCGGCTTTCTTGGAAGCCATGTTGCCCGTGCCCTGCTAAACCGCGGCGCCGAGCTACGGCTCCTGGTACGACCATCAAGCCGGCAGGACAACATTGACGATCTGAACGCGGAACGTGTGGTTGGCGATCTCCGCGATCCCGAATCGTTGAAGCGGGGAATGGCGGGTTGCGAGGTCGTCTTCCATGTCGCCGCCGACTATCGTCTGTGGGCCGTCAATGGCCGGGAACTGTACGACTCCAATGTCGAAGGCACACGCAACATCCTGCAAGCAGCTCGGGAATGCGGAGTGCACCGGGTGGTGTACACCAGCAGCGTCGCGACGATGGGCTTTGGCAATAACGGCAGGCTGACGGATGAAAGCACGCCGGTCACTCTGTCCAATATGATCGGCGACTACAAGCGCAGCAAGTTCATGGCCGAACGCCTGGTAATCGAGGCGGCGCGCGCCGGGCAGGATGTTGTGATGGTCAATCCGACGACTCCGGTTGGAGAGCGCGACATCAAGCCAACGCCTACCGGGCAGATCGTCTTGGACTTCCTGAAACGCAAATTCCCGGCTTACGTCGACACAGGCCTGAACCTGCTTGATGTGCGGGATTGCGCTGAGGGGCACATTCTCGCGCTGGAAAAGGCGAAGCCCGGCGAGCGCTACATCCTTGGTGGCGAGAACCTCACGCTGAAGCAGATCCTTGACAAGCTGGCAGCTATCACCGGGCTGTCTTCGCCGAAGATCGAGCTGCCGTATGCCGTGGCGTACGCGACGGGCTTCGTCGACACGCTGGTCACAGGCAAGCTGCGCAAGCGGGAGCCGCGCGTTACCCTCGACGCTGTCCGCATGGGCCGAAAGAAAATGTTCGTGTCCAGTGCCAAGGCCGAGCGCGAATTGGGTTGGAGACCGGGGCCGGTCGACGATGCGTTGCGGCGGGCTGTTGACTGGTTCCGCGCCAACGGATATGTCTAGGCCGGTCGCCATTGTCGCGGCGATGCGGAGGGAGCTTGGCCCGCTGTTGCGACGAGCGAAGGTCCGCACAGTTGATGGGGTCGACCTTTACGAGTTGCCCTCAGCTTTGGTAGCGATTGGCGGTATCGGGCCCAGCGCAGGACTGCGCGCCGCAGAGGTTGTCGTCCGCGAGTCCGATCCCGGGCTACTGGTCTCCGCCGGCCTGGCCGGAGCATTAACTCCGGCCCTGCACGCTGGCGACATTGTGTATGTTCGGGACGTGGTGGACGAAGCCACCGGGGACGACTACACCACGACCGGAGGCAACGCCGTGCTGGTCACTGCTTTGCGAGTAACAGGCGTCAAAGGGAAACAACGCCTGGCCGCAACCTACGCCGCGTCGGCGGTCGATATGGAAGGAGCCTCCGTAGCGCGGGTTGCGAAGCAACATGGCATTCCTTTCGCGGCGATCAAGGCGATCTCCGATGATGTGGCATTCCCAATGCCGCCGGTGAATGGTTTTGTGAATGCTGACGGCCATTTCCGGGCGCTCGCCTTCGGGAGCTATGTCGCGGTGCGGCCGAAGTGGTGGCTGCCCGCGATTCGCTTGGCCGGAAACAGCAGATTGGCCGCCACGAACCTAGCTGAAGCACTGGATCATCTAATTATGCAACATACATTTTTGAATACGACAGAGAAGAGTTTCCGACGTTAAGGTAAGAGAGCATGTTGGTTGCTTCACAGTTGCGGGATGTTGGTCAGGGAAAATCGATTCCGGATACGATGCAGGCGCTCGTCTACCACGGCGTAAATGATGTGCGGCTGGAGACCGTTCCTGTTCCTGAGATTGGCCCGGGCGAATTACTTATTCGGGTTCATACTTGTGGGATTTGCGGCACGGACCTGAAAAAAATTGCCACCGGGTCGCATTCGGCTCCAAGGATCTTCGGCCACGAAACCACCGGCGTGATAGCGGCTGTCGGCGAAGGCGTGCGCAGTTTCAGCCCAGGCGACCGGGTGATGGTGTTCCATCATATTCCCTGCGGAAATTGTTACTACTGCAAGCACAAGGTGTTTGCGCAATGTCCGACATATAAGAAAGTCGGGGCCACCGCCGGATACGAGCCCAGTGGCGGCGGGTTTTCCGAGTACGTAAGAGTGATGGACTGGATCGTAAGCAAGGGTGGCGTCGTCCGCATACCCGATGGCGTTTCCTTTGAGCAGGCGTCGTTCATCGAGCCGGTCAACACCTGTATGAAGGGTGTCGAGACCCTCCGGTTGAAACCCGGCGAGAGCGTTCTGGTAATCGGTCAGGGACCGATTGGCATAATTCTGGGCGTTCTGGCTCGCCGCTGCGGCGCAAGGGTAATCACTTCCGATTTGTTTCCGCAGAGGCATACAATATCTAAGGCGTTCGGGTTAGAAGAGAATATCGACGCCTCGACGCGGGATACGCTGGAAGCCGTGATGGCCCTGACCGAAGGGCGAGGGGCTGATGCCGTGATCTTGGCAGTGGCAGGTAACGGCCTTATCCGGCCTGCGATAAATGCCACTCGTCCCGGCGGACGGGTCTTGTTGTTTGCGCAAACGCAGCATGGGGAAGCAGTTATCGATCCGGCTGCGGTTTGCGTTGAGGAGAAAAGTCTCCTGGGTTCCTACAGCGCTTCGGTCGACCTGCAACGCGAATCTGAGCAGTTCGTGCTGGGTGGCGAGATGGAAATGGAGCGGCTGATTAGTCATCGTTTCCCGCTACAGGAGGCTGTACAGGCTCTGGAGTTGGCTGCCCATCCCAAACCGGACTCGATGAAGATCGTGATACAACCGGGCAGCTCATGGAAGGATTAGCAGAGTGAATGGACAGATGACCGCGGCGGTCCTCTACGGTAAAGAGGACGTCAAAATTGAGAGGGTGCCGATCCCCACGCTGGAAGAGGGTGAAATCCTCATCAAGGTGCAAGTCGCCTTGACCTGCGGCACTGATCTCAAGGTCTACCAGCGCGGATACCACGCGCGAATGATTGTCCCTCCGGCGTTGTTCGGGCACGAACTGGCCGGCGTCATCGAAGAGGTAGGTCCCGAACGTCAAGGGATTCAAGCGGGGCATGCGCGTGGTGGCGCTGAACTCGGCTCCCTGTGGCATGTGCTTTTACTGCTCCAAGCACCAGGAAAACCTGTGCGAAGACCTGTTGTTCAATAATGGCGCCTACGCGGAGTACATCCGCATTCCCCGGCGCATCGTTGAAAGCAACGTACTGGCGATGCCAAAGCACGTGAGCTTTGAAGAAGCAGCCATGGTAGAGCCGTTGGCCTGTGTGCTGCGCGGATTGCACGAAACCAAGATGGAAATCGGCGACACCGTAGCGGTCATCGGGGCCGGGCCCATCGGCTTGATGTTCGTTCAGGTCGCCAAGATTGCCGGCTGTAACGTGATCAGCGTAGTAAAGCGCGACTCCCAAGTCGAAGCGGCTCGCCGCATGGGGGCTGACGATACCGTACAGATCACCGAGGTCGACGATCCGGTTAAGGCAGTACGCAAACTGACGCCGGACGGACGCGGATGTGATGTGGTCGTCGAAGCTGTAGGCCGGCCCCAGGCTTGGGAATGGTCGATCGACATGGTGCGCAAGGGCGGGACGGTCAACTTTTTCGGCGGATGCGCCAGCGGTACCAAGGTCGCGCTCGACACGCAGCGTCTGCATTACAACGACCTGACGCTCAAAGCGACGTTCCACCATACGCCCGAGGCCGTACGCAAGGCGTTTAGCTTGATCGCCGAGCGGAAGATCAAGGGCACGGACTACATCACCGGAGAGGCCCCCCTGTCGCGTTTGCAACAAGTGCTGCGGCATATGCTGAATCGAACCGATGACATCAAGACAGCGATTATCCCGGGCCAGTAAAGGGTGCCGCTAGTGTTTGGCGGGCGTTGATCGCCTATTCCAGTTTTGTCATCCCGAGCGTAGCGAGGGACCTGCTTTCTCTCTTACCGGCACAAATCTGCGCTCGAAGCAAATAGATGTCCAACCTAACCTACAATTCGGTGACACCGAGCGCCGCTGGCTGGTCGGCGCTCCCGTCGGAATACGCCATCCCCGACCGTGCGCCGTCACTGCAAGAGGCTCGCGACTACTGCTCCCGCCTTGCCCACACGCATTACGAAAACTTCTCGGTCGTCACCTGGTTTCTGCCGAAGCAGCTCCACCAGCACTTCTACAACGTTTATGCCTACTGCCGGATATCCGACGATCTGGGCGACGAGGTTGGCGACAAGCAGCAGTCGTTGCTCCTGTTGGACGAATGGGAAGCGGAGCTAAACCAGTGCTATTCAGGCGAGCCGCGACACCCGGTGTTTGTCGCTCTGCGCGAAACCGTCCGCCAGTTTGGCATTCCGCAGCATGAGTTTTCCGATCTACTGATCGCGTTTCGCCAGGATCAGCTTGTAACTCGGTTTCCTACTTTTGAGGACTTGCTCGGGTACTGCCAGTATTCGGCCAATCCGGTAGGCCACCTTGTCCTGTACCTTTGCGGGTATCGCGACGAAGAACGGCAGCACCTTGCTGATTTCACGTGTACGGCCCTACAATTGGCGAACTTCTGGCAGGACGTAGCCGTCGACTACCAAAAGGGCCGCATTTATCTGCCGCTGGAGAGCTTCGCGCAATTCGGAGTTACCGAAAGCGACATCGCCAACCACCAAGCTACTCCGCAGTTTCGCGCCATGCTGAAGTTTGAGGTCGAGCGCGCGCGCGACTGGTTTGAGCGCGGGCTACCGCTGGCAAGAATGGTTGATCGTTCTCTCGCTCTCGACATCGAGCTGTTCAGCCGCGGCGGACTGGCTATCCTCGACGCAATCGAGCGGCAAGACTACGACGTCCTTACGCGACGGCCGGCAATTTCCAAACCCCGCAAGCTGTGGCTGGTGGCGCGGGCGGCTCTGGGAAAACTGCTGTGAGCAATTCCCCGCTGCAATTGCGGGCAGCGTACAGCGTTTGCCGTCATATCGCTCGCTCTGCTGCCAAGAACTTCTACTATGGCTTTCTGGTTCTCCCCAGCCACAAGCGCGACGCGCTCTCAGCGGTCTATGCCTTCATGCGGCGCGCCGATGACATCTCCGACGACACGTCGGTCTCAGTCGAATTGCGCCGTCAGAAATTGGCCGGGTTGCTGGAAGCCATGCACCGTGTTGTCGAGGGCAATAAAACCGACGATCCGGTTTTGCTCGCCCTTGCTGACTCGCAGAAGCGCTACAACATCCCGTCGGAATTGCTGGAGAAACTGGTGCGTGGCACGGCCATGGACCTTGCGCAAGGCGATGCCCCGCAGCAATACGACACCTTCGATCAGCTCTACGATTACTGTTACCACGTAGCATCGGTGGTCGGTTTGATCTGCATTCGAATCTTCGGCTATCGCGATCCCAAGGCGGAAAAGCTGGCCGAGCGCACCGGAATCGCGTTTCAGCTCACCAACATCATTCGTGATGTGAAGGAAGACTCGCAGTTGGGCCGAGTCTATATTCCCCGCGAGGACCTGAACCGGTTCGGCGTTGACCCGCGGGCGCTGACCAACGGCTCCGCCCCTGCCGCCCTCCGCCCGGTGTTAGCCTTCGAAACGGAACGTGCCCGGGAATTCTATCGCTCCGCGGACGAGCTTCTGCCGCTCGTCGATGAAGACAGCCAGCCTGCGTTGTGGACGCTGGTGGAAATCTATCGCCGCCTTCTGGAACGCATTGCGCTGCGCGATTATGACGTCTTCTCGCAACGCGTTCACCTCAGCACCGCGGAAAAGGTCAGCGTGTTGGCAAGAGGATGGCTGCGCCGCCTGACATGAGTTCTGCACTCAGCAAGCAGCGGCCCACCGTAGCGGTTATCGGAGGCGGTCTCGCAGGCATATCTGCAGGCAGCGCGCTGGCCGATGCCGGATATCAAGTGGAGCTCTTCGAGCGCCGCCCCTACCTCGGCGGACGCGCATCGTCATACGAACACCCTGGCACCGGTGAAATCGTAGACAACTGTCAGCATGTGCTGCTGGGCTGCTGCACCAATCTGATCGACTTCTACAAGCGCATCGGCGTGGAGCGGCAGATCCGTTGGTACGACGAGATTATGTTCATGCTGCCCGGCGGGCGTTCGTCGGTGCTAAGACCGAGCTTTCTCCCCGCGCCTATGCATGCGGGTCCAGCATTCCTTGCGTCGAGGGTGCTCGACTTCCGAGACAAGCTGGCAATCGCGCGCGCGCTGCTAGCTCTTATGCCGGCGCTTCCGGCGGACAACGGTCAGGACTTTCTAAGCTGGCTCCGCCGCCATGGGCAGACGCAGCAATCCATCGATCGTTTCTGGGCGCCGGTGCTAATCAGTGCATTGAACGAAGACCTCGACCGCGTCTCGGTGCGCTACGCCGCGCTGGTATTTCGCGATTCATTTCTCAAGTCCGCCGAGGCTGGGCGCATGGGGCTGCCTGCAGTTCCTCTCTCTCAGCTCTACGGCGAGGCGGCGACCTACATTGAAGCGCACGGCGGCAAGGTGCACTTGCGGGCGGCTGTGGATTCAATCGCGGTCGCCGGCGATGTTGTGGTTCTTGGTGTCGGTGGAGAAGATGTTCGCGCTGATTACGCCGTGCTGGCCACGCCGTTCAGCGCCCTTGAAAAATTATTGCCGAATACCCCCGAACTGGAACCGCTGCGCGAGCAGACGCACTTCTTTGGCACGGTGCCCATCACTGGCATTCACCTCTGGTTCGACCGCGAGATCACTCCGCTGGAACACGCGGTCCTGCTGGAGCGGACGATTCAGTGGATGTTTCAGAAGTCGAAGATACTCGCCACCCGCCGCGATTCCGCGGAGAACGGAAGTTATATCGAGCTGGTTGTGAGCGCTTCGAAGTCTTTGATAGAAAAACCGCGCGGTGAGATCATCGAGCTCGCTGTTCGCGAGCTGGCCGAGTACTTCCCTGCTGTTCGCGAAGCCAAGCTTACGAAAGCGACCGTGATCAAGGAAGTGCATGCCACCTTCTCTCCCGTGCCGGGCAGCGACGCGTATCGGCCTTCACATGTCAGTCCCTGGCTGCGACTGTTCCTTGCCGGAGATTGGACCGCCACAGGATGGCCCTCGACGATGGAAGGCGCTGTGCGCAGCGGCTATGGAGCAGCGGAGGCGTTGACGCGAGTGGCGGGCACTCCGCAGCGTTTCCTCGTTCCCGATCTTCCGCCGCGCGGATTCATGCGGTTGTTCAGCTGAGAATATTGGCTCCCTGAATTCCGCCTAACGCCCAGCGTTTGCCGATGTCAGCAGTTGTGGCAATCAGAGCGCGATCGCCGTATTATGAGACTCATATGAACGCCGTTATTCCCTTTTGGCAGTTGATGAGTGTTATCTCTGTTCCTACGCTGATGGTGTTGATCGGCATTCTTATGAACCGGCAGGACTTTCATCGCCTGAGCACTCAGTTTCACAACGATATGATGATGGTTCAGAGTACCCTTCGCGACATGGAAGGTCGCTTGAGCAAAGTAGAAGCCAGACGCTGAGCCTGATCCAGCTCACTCACCCAAACAACCCCATCTGCTCTTCCTGCGGCTTGTTCTTCGCCAAGGTCGCCGCGCGATCGGTGATCTCCTTGGTAATCCCATGCTTCTTGCGCAGTGTCGCCATCAGCTCGGAAATGCGCTTCGCATAAGCCTTGCTGACAAATGCCTTGTTCGCGTAGCGCTTGCGATAATCGTCCGCAAGCTGCGGAAACTCCTTCTCCAGAAACGGCAGGAAGATGCTGGCCGAGCACGGCTTCAGGAAAAGCGGATTGGCATAGATGTAGCGCCCGCCCACTTCTTTCGTCGCTTTCACAAGCTCCTCGAGCGCGGCAGGCGAATCCGTAATCCCCGGCACTACCGGCGCGCAGATCACTCCCGCGCGCACGCCAGCGAGATCCAGCTCCTTTACCGCCTTTAGTCGCAGATCCGGTCTTGGCGCGCGGGGCTCCAGAATTCGCGCCAGCTTAGTGTCCAGCGTGGTGATCGTCAGGTTGACGAATAGCTGGTTCTGCTCGGAGATGCGCCGCAGCACATCGATGTCGCGTGTTATCAGGTCCGACTTGGTAACAATGCCCAACTCAAGCCCGCGATGCAGCGCCAGCTCTTCCAGAATGCCGCGCGTCACCTCGAAACGCTTCTCCGCCGGCTGATACGGATCGGTCGCCGTGCCGATGGCGATCTCTTCCCCGCGCTTCACCTTCTTCAAATCTTGCCGCAACAGCCACGCTGCCTGCTGCTTGACGTAGATCTTGCGCTCGAAGTCGACGCCGTCGCGCATCTCCATAAACTCGTGGGTATAGCGCGCATAGCAATATTTGCAGGCAAACTCGCACCCGCGATAGGGATTGATCGTCCACGTAAACGGCATGCGCCGGTTGGAGACACAGCGGTTGAGCAGCCCGCGCGAGGGCAGCGAAAAGTACTCGACGAAGTGCCCCTGCCGCAGCGACGCTCCCATGGCCGCCAGTTTGGCAATGCCGACCAGCTCCGGCTTGCCATCGGGAGCGTTCTCAGGAGACTCGATTTCGAGCAGCGGATACATGGGACGGTTTCTCTGGTATTCGCTTTTTGTTCGCCTAGAGTAACGCCGAACCGGATCCGCGTCAAGTGGCATCGGGCCAGAAATTCCCTCCCCTACGATTGCGGCTGCTCCGCACCCGAGCGAGCTAACGCGGGGAACACGTCATTCGGATATGCCCCGTCTATCCGGTCGGATATTTGACGGCCCGAGAGATGGTCTTCAGATTGGGTTACGGGATCAACTCTGGCGAAGTCCCATGTGCGCAACACCTGTCGTGTGAGCAGATTGCACAGCCTGCGACTGCTTCGGGATGACTCGCCCACGGAACCGAACAGCTCTGGCCACCTACCTGCTTTATAGGAAGGCACGGAGGACAATCATGCAGCTATTCAGATCAATCGCACTCTTGTTAGCTTTGGCGGCGTGTTCGCTTTTCGGACAATCGCTATACGCACAGCAGGAGATCGATCCCGACCATTTCGACCAGAAGCCGGCGCAGGCTCAAAAGGCAGCGCACGCACACCAACATAAGCAAGCGCACGCGAGCATGGCAAGCAAGCATGCGAGCGGAGCGAAGCATCATCACGGACACGCGTCTGCCTAGGGGAACCGCCCACTCATCCGAGAGACACGGATGAGTGGGACGCCCGGTTTTCAGGCAAACGGCCACGTACTTGCCTTCTACAAACGGGTAAGAGCCTGCATGCACCCCAAACGAAGGCGCGCTCGCCTCAGCCGCTTTCCTCTCCACGGCTGCGGCGTCTGATTACTCGAACCTGCCGAGCTCGCAAACGGCATCATGCATCTCCTTTAGCTCCGCCACTGGAATCATAGGAGGCAACATGGATCTGAAAGCAACCGCAACCGCCACAGCATTGCAGGGTGTCCACAACCTCTCCATCGACCAGACAGCTATGCAGGCCCACGTGATCAATCCACCACACCTGCAAGGCGTCGTCTCCAGCCGCGGGCTGCTCGAAGGCAATGCCCAACTGGAATTTCACCTTCCCCCCGGCCCGCAGTACCACCTCGACGTTAAGGGCTTCGGTGACGCGCTACATGCGGCACTGAAGGATTCCGTGGCGGGTTACGTCATGCGTCTCCGGGAGAATGGCACGACGATCTATACCCTCGAGTGGAATTGGGCCAAACTGCCGACCGACGGCGGCGAGGGCTGGAACCCCGACGTGCGCATGCACATCGCGAGCTGCAGCAAGCTTGTTACGGCCATCGCGATGACCAAGCTGCTCAACGAGAAGGGAATCTCGTACGACGCTCCCATCGCCCCGCATCTACCCAACTATTGGGTGAAAGGGCCGCATGTAAACCAAGTCACCTTCCGCCATTTGATGACACAAACCTCGGGATTCAATTTCAACGTCCAGAGCTCGGCCTCGGACTACGGCTTCATGAAGGCCCAAGTCGCCGCCGGGACCAATCACCTGGGTCAGTACTGGTACCAGAACATGAATTTCGGCTTGTGCCGGATCCTGATTGCCACCATCAATGGAAACATCTCGCCGGACTTTCCGCCCATGGACCAGTTTTGGGATTTCATCACCATTGCGGCGTACCAGGCTTACGTGAATCAACATCTGTTCGCGCCTTCGGGTGTCTCAGGGCCTACCCTGGATCATCCGGCTCCCGATGCGCTGGCCTACACTTTTCCGCCCGTCACTGGCTGGAACTCGGGCAACCTCGCCACAGTAAGCGGCGGTGCCGGGTGGCACATGTCACCGGACGACCTGCTCAACGTGATGGGAACCTTCCGCCGCAAAGGCACCATCATGAGCAACGCTCAGGCTCAGACCATGCTCGACAACGGCTTCGGGATCGACGTGATTATGAATACGCCGCTGGGAAAGCTTTACAACAAGAACGGTGCATGGGGCGACGGATCAGGCCATACGGAACAAAGTTTGACCTACTTCCTGCCCCAAGGCATGGAGCTGGTAGTGTTGGCGAACTCGCCGATCGGTGTGCACAATACGTTTTTCCGCGATCTGGTCACCAACATCTACACCTCGAACATCAAGCCCTAGCGTGATCACGCACCGGGTCTTTCGGGGATACCCCACTCATTCCTGCGGTTGGAGTGAGTGGGGCTGATTGTCATCAAGTCGATCTTTTCCCTAAGCTTCGTTCAAATCATTCGCGCTGCCGGAGACTCTCAAAGAAAGCTTCGCCATCGATCAGCTTCACGCGGCCGCTCTTGATTTCGTCGTAGCGTCTGTCGAACATGGCGCGCAATTCGGCGACCTCGGCTAGACATCCCGAATCTTGGGTACCCCCTCCCCCTACCCGCTCGTAAAATATTGATCCCATTGGGCAAGCTGAAAACTTTCCCGCTAAAATCTTGAGCGCATGAGACTTACAGGCAAAATCTTGGAAACGAACCACTTAGCTGCCAATTGCGTCATTCTGGCGTGCACACCCGCGAGCTCCCAGTCGCCAAGCCGTAAGCTGTGAGCCAAGAGCCAAACGCCAAGAGCCAAAATGCACAAGTCGCGAAAAAACTTTTTCGCGCGATCCTTTGTTTTCATCGGTGTAGCGCATTTTTGTCTGCAAAATCCTGATGCCCAAAGACTTACAGGCAAATTCCTGATTTCAAAGAGCTTGGCGGGATCAGCCCCCGCAGGGACACCCTTCGGTGTCCTGGGTGAGAGTTTATGACTTGCTGAACTGACCGGCACGCGAATCCTGGAGCGCACAGGTTACGAAGGTAGTAGAGAATCCCGAAATGGGAACTCCCGGGTACAACCGCTCGACGGGTGGCCCATATTTCCCTTCGGTTGGGAAATGTGGGAACTACGATTCTTCTTCTCACGACCACTCGCGTTCCGAACTGCTTCGCCATCCCACAATTGTCGAACAAACCGAAGGCAATTGTGGGCCACCCGTCCGTGGCCGATCAACGTTGCTCGATCCCACTCATCCGAACCGAACGGATGACTGGGTACCCGGCTTTACACAGATTTGTCGGCATTTTTTCGGGCGGTCTCTTCTGCCCGTTTCCTCGGAATCGGCGGCCCCATACCTCTCGGTGTTTTGCATTGCGGGCAAGTAGCCTTTCTACCTCGGCCATCGAGGTCCGTGTCAAGGAGCGGAACGGCTAGAAAGTCACGTGCGCATCGGGGGCACATCTCCTCATCGTCACCCTCAACGTAGGTGTGACCAGCTATTTTTTGAACCTTGCCTTTGAAACGCAGTCGTTCCTCTAGCTGGAGGTTCTTAGCCGTCAAATCGTCCACGCGCTCTTGCAGGTTCCTGACCCTGTCAATCCACTCCCCAAGCTGTTTATAGAGGTCTGCGTTCGCACCCTTATCAACCAACTTCAAGAGGTCCAAGCCTTCGCCGATGACGCCCACCTGTGACCCTCCTATCGGACGGTAAGTATGCCAAGTACCACTTGACTAGCATTCTAGTGGTTTCCCGGTCGCGGCGGCATGAAAAACGCATCCCCTTCGACAAGGCGAAGGCGAGCCAGTAATAGGTGTTTCTGGGTATATTCGCATTCTGTGTAAACAAGTCGCGGCAGGGATGGGAACGAGGATCAGCGGAGGCCCAACAGACCCTTAAGCGATGTCAACAGTCGAAACTTGTGGGCGCTCTTTTTTTCTTCTTCAGTTTTGCGCGCCGGATTCGCTGTGTTCACGATGAACTTGTACTTGCACGATGAGCACGTAACGAGCAGCCTCTTTCTTCCTCCCGGTACTCGCAATTTCGTTTTATCCAGCGGACACTCGATTATCCGTGGCGCTTCAGTTTCATCTTCTTCCACTGCTCTCGCAACTGCATCCAGACGATCCCAGTCTGGCTGATGCTCGGCAATTTTGCGTTTAGCAGCGCTTGTCAAATCAGGGATCGATTCTCTGGTTTTTATACAGTTGAGATAGCCGAGGTGCGGATTGTCATTTGGTTCCAGCAATCGGGTGATTTTCGCTTCGGCTTCGAAAAGCAATTGGTGCGAATCGCGAACGTGGCTGTCCAAAACCTCGACTTTCCGCAAAGCGTTTCGTAGGGTTTGACCGCGCGTGGCCGCGCATGCCTGCGTATCAACTACTTGCTGCCGCAGGGTATTGACCAGTTCCGCGATGCCATCAGGCGTATGGTACTCCGGGGTAAACCACTGTCCATATGCCTGTTCACAGAGCGCTACCGCTTGCAGGGCCGCCGGAGACAGCCCGGCCAGAAAGTGTTCCGAAGGTATCTGCCGCATCTGGCATACAAGCCGATATACAAACGCAAAGCATTCCCGCGAGATGTATCCGACCCGCAGGGTGTGAGTCGTTGTGGTTTGTTTCCCGCCGGTTGTTCCGGTTCGGACACTCTGGCATTCACAACCGTTGAGCATAATCTTCCCCATACCGAGGTAAACGGCTGCGACATCAGTGAGAAATTCTTGCTCAACCTGCACTGTTCCGTGGCGGATTCCGTGTGCATGGAGGAATTTGTGAGAAATCTCATGGCAGAGAGTTGCCAGCACTGCATCTTTGTACCCACAAATGTCCTGAGAGATCTCGACGAAGACATCGGGGGAGTCGTAACGGAGTTCTATGTGTCCCGACGTGCTCGGGCCCTGCGACGTTACAGCAATGACGAAAGTGAGGTCAGCTAGTCCCGTGTGTTCCGCGATGATCTTACCGGCATTCTGAATGCTCACAACTGCCGGTTCGCCATCATCAGCGGTGGTGCACGGAAACGGTTCGAGAATGGCGTAGCCCGTGTTGCGGCCTACAGCTTTTTCGAGAACTTCGATTAAAGACAAAAACGCGAGTGGCTTTTCTGTCAACTGAGAAGTCCCCTGGGTGGTGTCCCAATTTGCTTAGCCCTTTGGGGGTCGCATAGACCTTTGGAGCACTTTCAACCTCGTAACTCCAGTGAAACCCGGAGGGTTCCGCCGTGCCGTGAAAACGGAACGTAACAGGGGCTTGCACGATATGAAGAATTGGCCAGTAGTCATACTTGATCTGGACGCTCACATCGGAGTCTTTTACTGGAACGTCATCGCCAGAACCAAAGTCGGCCCCTCCGATAATCATTGCACTTCGGTCAGTTCTTCTCGTGAGCCAATTGTGGGCAATTAAAGGCAAACTTTTCGTGCGGCTGTATGCTATCGCGACTGAAGAGGGTAACGGTCTTAACTGTCGGCCCAAAGAAGTCGTCCCCGGACTCAAACTTGATGCTATTCGGGAGGCATGTGATCTCAATATGTGTTAGAGGGAAATAGCTGTTGTTTGTGATAATGAAGTCGGCAGAGTGGGGTTTCAACGCGTCCCGCAACTGGCCAATATCTGGAGAGAGCTGAGGCTTTAGATTCGTGTAACCGAGCCAGATTCCGAACACTGCTCCAAGAAAGCTAACGAACGACACGAGGATTCGTTTTGGGGTTGACACCGCAACGAGCATGCGTCGCAATCCTCGCGGTTGTTGTTGTTGTTGCTTCTGTTGCGGTTGCTTCTTTCTTGTTTTCGTATCCTGACCTTTAACAACAAACAGAGTTGGTGCCGCGACCTCAATAATTGTACCCGCTCTCCGAGTGTCAGATGGGCGAACTTAAGACACTTACCGACGGGTGGCCCGGGCAACGCTCGCAGGGTGCCCCATGCAACCTTCGTTTGGTTGCATGGGGGTTTTCGTCTGCACTGCGACTCGGTTCAAGGTTCAGGATACTTCCAGATCAGAAGTAACGAAAGTCAAAATCCCCGCCCAACCAACCGATGGTTGGACGGGGCACCCTCGTGAGTTTTGCCTGGGGCCCCCGGCCGAACATTTAGGATTCTCATTTGCCCCTGACAGCAATAACCGGACGTGCGCAATTGACAAGCGATTGCGGCGAGCCGGAGGATGAGAGGTTAGTCCAAGCGAATGAGGCTCATGAACAACGAACTATCAGCGGTCGTGTTTGTGGTTCTGCTCAGTGTGGGGATGGTGGCCTGCTTCGATATTGGCCAGCGCCTGGGTGCGCGCGCAGCCAGGAAAGAAGGCGGCAAGGTGGGGCTCGGAGCCATCGAAGGCGCCATCTTCGCCCTGCTCGGCTTGCTGATCGCCTTCACGTTCTCGGGCGCGGCGTCGCGGTTTGAAGGCCGCCGGCACCTGATCGTCGAGGAGGCCAACGATATCGGCACCGCCTATCTCAGGATCGATCTGCTTCCCGCCGCAGCTCAGCCGGAGATGCGGGAGCTGTTTCGCCGCTACGTGGACGCGCGCCTCTCCGTGTACAAGCATGTCTATGACCTGAGCCTGGCGCGGGCCGAACTCGCACGATCGCAGGACTTGCAGACGGAAATCTGGAACAAGTCGGTGGCTGCTGCCGCGCAATCCAATACCACTGCGGCGAGTATGCTGCTGCTCCCGGCGCTCAATGCCATGTTCGACATCACTACCGTCCGAATGGGGGCGACCGAAGACCACCCTCCTTTCGAGATCTTCCTCATGCTGGGTCTGATCGCTCTGGCCAGCGCCGGTATGGCGGGATATCAACTGGCTGACTCACAGCATCGGAATACACGGCACATCATCGGCTACGTCCTGATCTTGTCGATCAGCATTTATGTGATTCTCGATCTGGAATTTCCGCGGCTGGGGATCATTCGCGTCGACCACTTCGATCACTACCTGGTGGATGTGAGGAACACGATGAAGTAGCGCGAGGTCTTAAGCTTCGTTCGGCAGAAGCTGATTGGCTCCCGAAGACAGCGCGTATCGACGAGCGACCGAAAAACCTGCCGGCGGGTGGCCCGGGCAAGCATTCTGAATCCTCGATGCACACGAGGGTGTCCCGTCCAACCTTCGGTTGGTTGGGCGGGGATTTTCTCTGACTCTCATCTGCGGAACGCCCCCATCGCCAACCTCTTTTTCCACGTTCATTCAGTTCCCTCCCGGCCCTTGCATCTCGCCCATCAGGCTCGCAGGTGGCGGCGGGATGGTAATGTCAACGTCCTGCACCTGGCCTAGCGTTGACAGCGGCTTGCCGAATTCTTCCGCGTTCCCCACTACCAGCACCGCCAGATTCTCTTTGTGCAGGTACTTCTTCGCGACGCGGCTCACGTCGTCGGCAGTGACCTTTTCTACCTCAGTTCGATACTGCTCGAGAAAATCGAGCGGGTAATGATAGAACTCGTAGAGCATCTTCTCGCGCAGGACTTTCTCCGGCGTGTCGAAGCGGAAGATAAACGAGTTCAGGATCTGGTCTTTGGCGCGCTTCAATTCCGCCGGGGTCGAGGCGTTGTCGCGCATCTTATCGATTTCTTTGTACAGCGCCTCGATACCTTCGACCGTGGTGGCACTTTTGGTTTGCATCCCAATATTGGTCAGCCCGGGATGGCCGAAGCTGGTGCCGACGCCGCCTCCGACGTCGTAGGCCAGTCCCTGCGCAGCACGAATGTCGTTGAAGAGCCGCGAAGAGAATCCGCCGCCAAAGATTTCGTTCATCACCGAGACAGCGAAGTAGTCGGGGTTGTCGCGCTTGATGCCCAGGCTGACCATGCTAATGCTGCTCTGGTTCACGTCCGACTTCTTCACCAGGTAATAGCCGGGTTTAGGCTCCGAGAACTTGATTTCGGGCGGTTTGGCGGCGGGCCCTTTTGGCCACGATTCGAAGGCCTGACGCAGACGGGCTTCCATAGCCTTGGGATCGAAGTCGCCGCTGATTCCGAAGATGATGTTATTGGGCTGCACATACTGCTGGTGCCAGTTGACAAGGTCTTCGCGCGTCACCGCCGCGACCGTGGAATACTCGGCCACGCGCGCGTAAGGATTGTCCTTTCCATAGCCGAGGATGGCACTCTCACGCGAGTCGATCGAGTCCACGCTGTCGTTGCGCCGGGAAATTGAAGCATACATCTGCCGCTTGGTGAGAGCGATTTTGTCGGGGCGAAACTCGGGGTTGTGCAGCAGATCGAGGTAGAGGTCAAAGACGGCGTCGAAGTCGCCCTTCAGGCAGTCGAGAGCGATGCTGGTTGAATCGGCGCCGCCTGAGGTTTCGATCTTGGCGGCTCGGGCTTCCAGAAAGTCGTCCATCTGGTCGCCGGTTTTAGTCTTTGTGCCGCCGGTGCGCCAGACATCGCCATAGATTGAGACTAGCCCGGCCTTATCGGCGGGTGAGGAGATCGAGCCACCGCGAATCTCGGCCGCGGCGCTTATCAGCGGCAGCTCGTGGTCGGGTTGCAGGAAGATCACCAAGCCATTGGGCAACTGCACGCGAATAGGTTGTTGCGGCGTGAACGGCGGCAACGGCGGCGCCTGGATCTGGTTCCACTCTTTGACCTGTGCCCCTGCGACCGAGAGGGCCAGGAGCGCGAAGAGAAACAGGTAAAGCAAGCGATGCATCTTGCCGGTCAGCATTATTGCGCTCCTTTCGGCGAGCCCTCAGCCGGCTTCTTCGGCGCGGGCGGAGGCGTGCCCTGAGGAGAGATGCTTTCAGGCCCGGGCTGCTGCTGAGCGGTCAGGATTTCGCCCGTCGTGCGGTTGTTCTCCTGGAACACCTGATTGGCAACCCGGCGTACGTCGGCCTTCGACACTTTGTCGACGCGATCGAGGTAGCGGAACAGCTCGCGCCAGTCGCCATAGCGTGTCTCGTAGGTCGCCAATGCCTGCGCTAGTCCTTCATTGCTGGCCAGGCTGCGAATCAGGTCAGCCTTCGCTCTCGTTTTGAACATCGCCAGCTCTTCGTCGGTGACGTCGGTCGTTCTTAGCTTGTCGATCTGCTCGTGAATCGCTTTGCGCACTTCGTCGTTGGTATGGCCGGGTAGCGGAACTCCATAGAACGCAAACAGGTGAGCGTACTTGGTTCCCGGCAGTCCGGAAAAACCTGCAGCATAAGCTGCAATCTTCTGATCGCGCACCAGCGCTCGGTACAGGCGCGACACGCGGCCATTGGACATGATGTCGGCGATGGCGTCATATACCGCATCGTCGGGATCGAGATAGTTCGGCCGATGGTAGCCTTCGAGATAAAAGGGCTGCGACGGATCCTGCAGGTTCACGGAGCGCAGGGAGTTTTGCGGCGGCTCAGTCGTGGTCAGCTCAGTCGGCTTGGGCGAGGCGGGCAGGCGGTCAAAGTACTCCTCGATGATGGGCATCACCTTTGCCGGATCAAGATCGCCGACTAGTCCGATCACCATGTTGCTGGGAACGTAGTTGTGGTGGAAAAAGTTGAGCGCGTCGGTGGCCGAGAACGAAAGCAAGTCTGAAGCGTATCCGATGGTGGGCCGGTGGTACGGGTTGGCCATGAACGCCGTGCCCAGAAATTGTTCCACCAGGCGGCCCGTGGGACGGCTGTCAGTGCGCATGCGGCGCTCTTCCATCACCACGTTGCGCTCCTTGTAGAACTCACGCATCACGGGGTCCTTGAAGCGGTCCGACTCCAGCGCCGCCCAAAGCTCAACCTGGTTGGATGGCAGCGAGTACATGTAGCCGGTCTCGTCGTAGCTGGTGAAGGCGTTCAGGCCGACGCCGCCGTGGCTTTCGACAATCTCGCCAAACTGGTTCTTGATAACATACTGGTCGGCGTCTTTGATCGCCGCTTGCCACGCCTCCTGTAGCTGCTTCAGCTTCTGCGGGTCCTGGCCGACGCGCTTCACCCGCTCGGCTTCATACGCGGCATAGGTCTCTTCCACCTTTTGCAGCGCGACTTTCTCCTTGGCGTAATCGGTGGTGCCGATGTCGGGCGTGCCCTTGAAGGCCATGTGCTCCATCATGTGGGCAAGACCGGTCTCATGGAGCGGGTCCTGCGCCGATCCGGCATCGACCAGCGTGAAGAAGGAAAAGACCGGCGCCTCCGGCCGGCGATAGAGAACGACCGTGAGCCCGTTGGGCAAAGTCTTGACGGTCACCTGCTTCTCGAATGAAGCCAAGTCCTGCGCGAATATGGGCAGGGCGAACGTCAGCAACAATAGGGCCGCAAGTCTGGCGAGCCAGCGCGTCATCGTACCTCCATGTGAGGGGAGCTAGAGATCACCTTGCAGTAAAAGCTACGCAGAGTAGGACGGGTAAGTCAAACCAAGGCGAGCGGTGAGACGAGGTTTTGATCGACGCAAAGCTTGAGCGTAGAATGCTCCGGCAATGCATAGACTCTGGTTCAGTGTGCTTGTTTTTGCTTCTCTCGCCCCTCTTATTGCCCAATCGAATGATGCTAGGCAGAGCCCGGCCAACCCTTCGCAATCTCCGGGCCCAACATCTTCGTCAGCTGGGAGCGCTGCTTCGGGCAATTCGCCTTCGAAACCAGCCGACTCAACCCGACTGATTGTCATCAAAGCGGTAGAGCCAACGTATCCAGAAACAGCGAAAGGGAAGCAATTACAAGGAAGGGTTTGGGCTCACCTCACGATTGATGAGTCGGGCAATGTGGTGGCAGCGGAACCGATTAGCGGAGATCCGATCCTGCTGGCAGCGGCAATCGATGCAATGGAGCAATGGAAGTTCCAGCCCTACATCAAGGACGGGCATCCCATCCGGGCATCGGTGAAGATGCATTACGACTTTGCATTTACCGGCAGGATTTATGACAAGGCTATTTCGTCTGATGGCAAGTCTCTCGCTGATGTGAGCAGTGCCGGCAAAAGTGGACCCGTCCAGGTAAGCCAATTGGTGGCGCAGGGGAACCTCGTCCATCAGGTTGCACCTGTATACCCCAACCGGGCACGCCAGAATCTTGTGCAGGGTACGGTTGTTCTGCATGCAGTCATAGGCAAAGACGGCTCGATCCGAGACTTGAAAGAAGTTAGCAGCCCTTCCAAAGACTTAACTGACGCAGCTATGGCGGCTGTTGAGCAATGGAGATATAAGCCATATGTCCACGATGGTCAAGTCGTTGAAGTGGACACAACGATCCATGTGAACTTTAAACTGAGATAACGGGACCGGCATGGCAAGCGAGAACGTAGTTGATATCCAGGGCAAGCACCTGAAGCTGTCGAATCTGGAAAAGGTGCTCTATCCCGCCGTAGGATTCACCAAGGGGCAGGTGGTGGATTACTACGTGCGCATCGCGCCCGTGCTGCTGCCGCACACCAAAGGACGTCCGCTGACAATGAAGCGCTATCCCAATGGCGTCAATGGAATGTTCTTTTATGAAAAGAACTGTCCCGAACATCGTCCGGAGTGGGTCCAGGTGGCGCCGGTGTGGAGCGCAGGCAACAACAAGTGGATGAACTATTGCCTGGCGCAGGACTTGCCGACCTTGGTGTGGGCGGCAAATCTGGCGGACATCGAGCTGCATACCAGCCTTTCGCTCGCGAAAGACATCCTGCGGCCGACCTTCATTGTCTTCGATCTCGATCCCGGCGAGCCGGCCAACATCGTGCAATGCTGCCAGGTGGGATTATGGGTGCGAGACGTGTTCGCGCAGCTCGGCTTGAAAAGCTTCGCCAAGACATCGGGATCGAAGGGGCTTCAGATATACGTCCCGCTTAATACACCCGTCACCTACGGCGAGACCAAGCCGTTCGCGCATGAGCTGGCGCGTCTGCTGGAGAAGCAGCATCCCGGGCTGGTGGTTTCCGACATGAAGAAGTCGCTACGGGTTGGCAAGGTCCTGGTCGACTGGAGCCAGAACGACGATCACAAGACAACGATTTGCGTGTATTCCTTGCGTGCAAAGGAGCGTCCGACGGTATCTACTCCAGTGACTTGGGAGGATGTGGGGCACTGCCTTGGTGAGGGTGATCCCAATTTACTGGTCTTCGACGCGGCGCAGGTGCTGGAGCGAGTGAAAGCCCACGGCGACCTTTTTGAGCCTGTGCTGAAGCTGAAGCAGAAGCTGCCGCCCATCGAGAAACTGGCCGGTATCGATCCATCGACACCGGTTGCGGCCAAGCCAGGGCGGCGCACTGCGACCGCACGCGAAAGGCAACGCGTGATGGGCGCAATGCAGGCATCTCCTGAAGCTGCTCCGGCCAAAGCGAAACGAAAGGTCTCGTCGCGTTCCAGGCAGAAACAGGTGTAGGTTGTCGAGGCAAGCGTGAGCGATTTTCTCTTTTCCTACGGTACTTTGATTCCTCAGCATGCGCCGGAAGAAATCGCGGTCGCCACCGCCAACCTCGTCCCCTACGCAGAGGGCTGGGTCTATGGCACTCTATACGACTTGGGCGACTATCCAGCAGCGGTGCTGGATTCCGATCAGGGTGGAAAGATCTTTGGGACTGTGTTCCTCATCCCCAGTGACCCCGATTTCTTGCGCCGACTGGATGTTTATGAGGGCTTCGAGCCGGAAAACGCTGGTGTGAGCCTCTTCGTCCGCAAGCGTCATCCGGTTAGGCTCTCTAATGGCCAAACATTAGATTGCTGGCTATACGAGTACAATGGGCGCCCCGCTCACGCGCCGATTTTGGTTAGCGGAAGATACCAGCCAAGCAAACCAGGGCTTCTGCAATAGGCGACAGCGCTCACTCCGAATGCGAGCGCGTGCCGGTGCCGACACCCAGCCGCCGCAGCCGGTCGCGTGCCTGCGAGGCTTCGATCGATCGCGGGTAACGCTGGACGAGGCTGTTCAGCTCCCGCACCCCGGCATCTTTCTGGCCTAATTCCAGCAGCGCGTAACCCTTCTTCAACTGAGCGGCTGCCGCTTTCTGTCCGCTGGGATACTGCTCCAACACCTTGTCGTAATCCTTCACCGCCGCATCGAAGTTGCCCTGTCGATACTCGATGTCGGCGAGGTAGAACTGGGCGTTGCCGGCCAGATCGGTGTTGCCATAATACTTCAAGTAATCATTGAACTCTTGCGAGGAAAGGTCATATTTCCCAGCGTTATAGTCGCGCAGAGCATTGTTGTAGAGGATGTCCGGCGGAGGGGCCACGGGCACCGGCGGCGCAGAGCTGTTCGCCCCAGGCACCAGGCCTCCGGTTGTGGGCGCTGGCTGCCCTGCGGCCAGGTTCTGACCTCCGTTCTGCATGTCGTCGAGTTGCTTGCCGACCTTCGCCAAGCGCGACTTCAATTCATCCACGCTGTCATGCAAGGCCTGCACCTGGCTAGAGATCTGGTCCAGCTTCTGCCCGTTTTCGCCGGATTGCGATGAAAGCTTCTGCTGCAGCTCGTTGACCGTCACGCTCATCTTGTTGACGCTGTCAGCGCTCTGCTCCACCAGGTTGCGCATTACGCCCATGCGCTCGTCCATCGACTGCTGGAGCCGCGCGACCTGATCGGACAGGGTTTGTACCTGGGTCTGCAGTTGAATGATTTCCTTGCTGACGGCAAAGGCCGGGCTGGCGGCAAGGAAAAGGATCCCAGCCAATAGCAACACGTATCGGTAGCGAAACATAGTGTTTCCTTATAGAAGCCCTATTCGACAGAAGCCCTATTGGCCGTACACGAAGTGCGCACGACGGTTCTGCTGCCAGCACGCTTCGGTACTCTCCGTGCAGAACGGCTTCTCTTTCCCATAGCTGATGGTCTTTATGCGATCAGCCGCAATACCCATCGAGACGAGTGACTGCTTAGCCGCCAGCGCCCGATTGTCGCCGAGGGCCAGGTTGTACTCCGTCGAGCCGCGCTCATCGCAGTGTCCCTCAATCGTAAACCTGATACTGGGATGCTGCTGGAGGAAGCGAGCGTCCTGTTGCAGGACGGCGGTGTACTGTCCCGTGATGTCATAGCTGTCATAGTCGAAGAACACATCCTTCATGTCCTCCTCAAACAGCTGGGCATCGCCGGCATTGGATGTCACCGGTGGAGGCGCCGCTGGGGGATTCACCGTTACGCGAGCGGTGGCTTCCTGGGTTCCACTCTGGTTCTTCGCGACCAGACGATAGGTCGTAGACTCGCTGGGCACGACCTGCACAGAGCCGCTCGGACCAACCTTCCCCAGGCTGTCGATGGAAATATCAGTCGCGTTAGTCGTGTTCCAGGTCAAGGTAGAGGCCTGGCCCGCGTTGATCGTGTTCGGATTGGCGGTAAGCGTTGCGGTAGGCGCGGGCGGAGGAGGCGGCGGGGGAGGTGTCGCTGTCGCGACCTTCTTCTTTCCGCATCCGCTAACGGCTAACGCGGCTGCCAGCGCAAGAACAAGTCCAAACCACTTACTCTTAGAGAGTTTCACTTCTGATCCTCCTATTTGTTTCCCCAGTTCGGCTGCGTATTTTCGCCACTGGTAGTCAACTGCGTGTTTTGTGTCCCGTCGGCCAGCATCATGAAGAGTTGGGTTCGGCCCGAGCGATTCGATTGATAGACGATGTGGCGTCCGTCGGGGGCCCATGAAGGAAAGTCGTTTCGGCCGCCGTCGTGCGTCAATTGCACCCACTGATGGCTGGCTACGTCCATCAGGTAGATGTCGCTCGCGCCCGGCGCTCCCGGCCCGTAGTGTCGAATCCAGGCGAACACCAGAAACTGTCCGTTGGGTGACCACGACGGCGATACCGCATAGCCTTGGTCAGTGACCCGCGAGACGTTGGTTCCGTCCGATGCCATAGTGTAGATCTGGGGCAGCCCGGTGCGCCCACTGACAAACGCAATCTGGGCATTGGTTTTCGGGTTCCAGGTTGGAGAAACGTCCGGGCCTTTGTCATTGGTCAGGCGGCGCGGGACGCCTCCGCTGCTGTCGATGGCGTACAGATCGGAGTGTTCACTCCAGGACGACGAGAATGCCAAGGTCTTGCCATCGGACGACCACGCCGGCGACTGATTGGTTCCGTTGAAGCGCGGGAAGCTGACGGCGCGTCCCAGCTCCAGCGACCACATCTGAATCTGCCAGCCGTCTTTCATGACGCCGGCGTAAGCGATGCGCGTTCCGTCTGGCGAGACATGCGGTGACAGAGCGATGGACCCATTGTGCGTGATCTGTTTCTGGTTGGCTCCGTCGTAGTCCATCTGCCAGACTTCTTTATGACCGGAACGGTTGCTGATGAAGTAGATCTTTGTCTCCGCGATGCCGGGGATACCGCCGCCCAGGCGGAAGATAATCTCATCGGCGAAGCGATGCGCGATGAGACGGGCATTGGCATCCGTAGCTTCCTCACGATACTGCTTCCCAAGGACCTGGGGCGACTGCGCGTTCTTGACGTCGTAGAGCCAGCCTTGAACACTCAGATAGCCGCCCTGCACGCCGAGGTTGCCGAAGGCCAGCATATTCGCGTTGGGCGGCGGCTGGTCCCAGTCAGCAAGGCGAACGTCTTGCGGTGCGCCCGGAGGAGCCATGGGGTAGAAGCTCTTCCCTACCATGTCGAAAATGCCCGCCGCTTGCAGATCGTTCCACAAGACCTGGTTGAACGTCATGGCCAGGTTCTGCGCGCCGCCCTCGCTGTTACTGAGCTTGAAGTCGGGAACAGCGAGGCGAATCTTCTCCACGCCGAGGCCAGTCCCGGTTCGAATCCAGTCCTGCGCCGATGCGCACAAGGTGAAGCTGGCAAGAAGCAATGTCCCCAAGATCACGAATCGTCTCATGAAATGTCCAAACGCAGCAGAAGGTGCGCTGCTCTCCCTGCGCCGCAAAACCTTTTGTTAGCTCCGAGCCGACTTCCGCCGGCGATACTCGAACGGCAGATGCCTCGCGGCTTAGCTCCGCTCGCGCAAAATAAAGCGAAGTCTTCCAAGGCACGCCTGAACCGCGAGCCCTTGCGACCTTCAGCAATACTCAACTTAAACCAAATGCCGCTACAAAAGCCTACCGCCGATAGTCAAACCAGAATTCCACCGAGACATAATTTCCGTTGTAGCCGGTGGGTAGCGGACCGAAAGTGTCAATGCGTTGCAATGCCCGAACGGCCGATAGATCGAGGGAAGGTATTCCGCTCGATTGTTCGACCCGCATATTCACGGGCTGCCCAGACCGCGTTATCTCAAAGTATATGTAGACGCGCCGGGCGTCGCTTACGCGCGGGTCTATTTCATATTTAAGCCAGTTTTCCGATACTTTTCGCCGCACGATATCGACGTAATAGGCGAAGCGGCTGCCAAAATCTCCATTTCCCCCCTGAAAACCAAATCCGCCCTTGGTCGCTCCGGCGGTGAACGCGCCATACGGCCCACTGACCGGACCGCCCTGTCCGTAAGGAATCTGGTTGTTTACTTCCGCCTTTGCGATCTGCTTCGGCGGCTTCTTCTCCGTCGACTCTCGCTTTTGTTCCGCTTTGCGCTGCGCATTGCTTTCGGGAATGGGAATCGCCCTTGGCTCCTCAACCTTCGGCTCTTCCTTGGGCTGCGATTGTGACAGGCCCTTGGATTCGTTGGCCAGAACGTTTTCCGTCTGGGTCAACGGCTCCGGCAAGGGAACGCTGCTCACCAGAGTAGCGCTCATCGCACCGCCTCCGCCGTTGGTGCCGCCCCAGTTTTCGCCCCGTCCGCTCGGAATCAGGTAACCAAACAGCGCTAAAACCACGATACCGGCGTGCAGAGCGCAGGAGCCGATCAGGGGCTTGCGGAGGCTGGTTTCGCCGTCGAAAATGTCAGCGTCGGCTGCCATGTTCTTCCAGCGGCTGGGTCACGATGCTAACGTTGGTGATCCCCGAGCTCTTCACCGCGTCCATCACCGTGGCGAATGCACCAAAGGGGACATTCTCGTCCGCCCGGACGTAGATGGCTTGGCCCTCCGGGTCGCGAATCTTCTCGTGGATCTTCGCCCCGATCTCGTTGATGTTGACCGGATCGTTGTTGAGAAAGACCTGCTGCTCGCGGTTGATGGTGATCACCAGCCGCTCTTCGGTGATCTGCTTCACGGTTCGAGTGCGCGGCACCTGGACCTCGATGCCCGATTGCAACACCGGCGCCGTCACCATGAATATGATCAGCAGCACCAACACGACGTCCACAAACGGCGTAACGTTTATGTCCGACAGCGAGCTCTGCGTACGACCTTGTGGGTTGGTGAAAGCCATTAACGCCGCTCCACAGCCTCGGGCATCGGCCGCACATTGCTCGCCTGGGCGCGCTCAATCTCGTTCATCAGCTCCAGGCCGAAGTCGTCCATGCGGGCGCCGAATTCGCGGATGTGCTGCATGAACATGTTGTAGGCGATAACGGCGGGAATCGCGGCAAACAGGCCGGCAGCGGTGGTAACCAGCGCTTCCGAGATACCGGGCGCCACCGCGCGCAGCGTGGCAGCTCCCGCGGTCCCCAGACCGTGGAATGCGTCAATAATGCCCCACACCGTGCCGAACAGCCCAATGAAGGGAGTGACCGCTCCTGTCGTGGCCAGCCACGGCAGGCGGCTTTCCAATCGTGTCAGCTCCTCCGAAGACGCGATCTGCGTCGCCCGTTGCACGGCCGGCAGTCGCAGCGGAAGGGGCGCCTGCCTGCGCAACTCCTCATACGCGCCCTCGAAAACCGCTACCAGGGGACTGGGCTTAAATTGCTCAGCCACCGCTGAGATGTCCTGCATGCGCTGCGATTTGCGACAGGCGCGGACGAACCGGTTGCTCTGCTGGCGCGCACGGCGGAACAATCCCCATTTGGCGAAGATAATTGCCCACGACACCACGCTGAAGAAGAGGAGGATGACTAGAACTGTCTTGGCGACCAAACCGCTGGTCTCAATCAGACTTGTTATTTCGCCGCCAATGGCGGAGGCAAGCAGGGCACAGAAGGAATTCATTCGTGTCGATCAGCCTTTGTTCGCATTATAAGGTTTTGACGGGGACCGTACGGGATTGTGATGCGAGGTTCCTTCAGAGTAACCGAAGGGCCGGAAGCCAGCGAGAGTTCAAGCTGGGCGAATTCTACCGACAAGCCTCTTACTGAACAATTCCAGCGCTGGATTTGAACGACTGCGCTACGTCCGTGCTATTCGGCTTGGAAGTCGGGCCGGTGGCTGCAACGGCAGGATGGTGCCGCCATGCCCGAACGGTCATACGCACCACGTCGTAGCCAGCGTAAATGATGTTCGCCCGCCAGATGTCGCTTCTCACGGTCAGCACTTCACGACGGAAATAGCGGAACACAGCACTGCCGGGCTTGTATGGAGCGGCCTCGGGGTCCGAGGCTAGTTCTGGAACGGCGGCATGACACTCCTGGAGCTGCACAACTGCGATGGCTCCGCCTGTTTTTACCACGTCTCCGGTCGCGTTCTCTCTCACTTCGGCAACATCCCGGCGCGGCACCAGATATACCGCGCGGACACATCCGGCAGCCCGCAAGTCACGGATGATCTTGCTGCGTTCATCGTCGATAGCCGGATCGATGTGATGGACGAACTGATGATGCTTGAGAGAGAAACCGGCGCTTTTGTCATGCGTCGCAGTGCCCAGCCAGACGGGTTCCGCGATCCCGGGAACGTTCCACTCCCACATCCGCATGTGGTCGCGCTGGGCATAGGTGTCGAAACTCTTCTGCCAATTCATGTCAGGAACGCGGCCGTCCAGCAGAAAGGGGCGCATGGGCGCATGGGTGTAACTACTGTTCTTCAGGACAGCGTAGAAGTTCAGTGCGATGCTGTGGCGATTGATAGGGTCAGCCGTTTGCCATCCGGCAAGAGAAAACGCCGATTCGACTTGTTGCTTCGAGCCCAGTAATGCGAGGTTGACAATATCGGCCATCGCCATCTTCGGAGTTGTCGATCGCTCAGGTACCGAAGCGATAAGAGCGCGTAACTCCGCCGGGGCCAAGGCATCAATCGGCTCAGCGTCATCAACGACCGCCATCGATGGTGGATCGAGCACCGGAGCTTCGAGCTTCACTTGAATGTCAGTTCCGACCGGCAGGTAAATTTCCGGCTCCGGAAATATGGGGAATGTAGCCTTGAAAAGCAGCAGACCGAGGTCGGGATAGGGATTAAAAGCAGGCAGATACTTCAGCCGGCTCGTGACCGTTCCCTGCGGAGTGTTGGAGCTGCGAATTCCGTGCACGATGCCGTTGGAGACCTGCTCGCGGGCATTGTCAATTGCGGCCACATCACCGACGACCGTCAACGTCCCGCCGGGCGCGATTGCGATCTCATTGAACTGGATCTTCAGAGCAGCCGTCTCGTGACGGAATCCCAATCCCACCTTGCGCACCGAACGCACCGTTCCAAGCACGGAAGCCCCTAAGGGAACAACCGTCGCGTCATCGCAGACCACATCTTCGGTTACGACACCATAGACAAGGTCGCCGACTTTTGCGTTGTACGTAGATATAGGCGAGGTGAGGCGAATCCAGAGTGTTTGGCCGGAGGGAAGCTGCTCACACGCGAACGAGACGAATGGGCAAAGGATCAAGACAAATAGGCATGGGCGTCGGCACGCGCGGCGCAAGGCTCTCATGAACAGGGAGTGTTCTCCAATCTTTGAGTGAGTTAGGCCATAGTAACGGACAACACGCCTCACCGCATCGGAATTCGTGCTGAGGCGCTAATTCGTTACTCGACTTTGGTGGTAGGTTCAGCGAGTCCGTTTGATTTTTGTGAACAGCCGATTGCAGTTCAATTGCGATTTCGAGAACACGATCTCCGGCTTACTTCTCGCTGACGCTCACACTCGCGGTCGTATTTTCCCAATCGAGCTTGAGGACCGCGGTGCGAGCGCCAGTTTTGTCAAGCGAAACGGTGAAGGTCTCCAGGCCTGAAGGAAGCTGGCCAACCTTCATGGGAATGCGCGCAAGGTCCTGCGACTGGTCATACTTGGTTCCCCACTGACCTGTCTGCTTGTTGATGATTAGTTGCCATGAGGTCTCGCCCGGCAACGTGTAGATCGTGTAGCTGCCGGCAGGAACCGTCGTGCCGCCAATGTCGAGGTTCGCGTCGGTGGTCAGGCTCGTCGCGGCATTCGCGCCGGTGCGCCACACCTGCTCGTATGGAACAAGCCCTCCGTAAACCTTTCTGCCCCGCATGGAAGGACGGCTGTATTTGACCGTGATGGTCTTGCCGTCATCAAACTTGACGGAAGCTTCTCCCGGAGGACTCAGCACCGGCTTCTGCTGCGCCATCATTAGCCCAGCCAGCGCTACCACGCTTACTAATACCAGCAGATACGAACGGCCCTGCTTCATTCTCACCCTCCTCGAACACCTGGACTGCATGCTGTTGCTCTATTATTCACGCCGGACGCTGAGGTTACAATCGAGCCTATGAGCGTTATGGACGAAAAGCGCGCGGAGCTGGACCACTATGAGTTCATGATGGGCAAGCCGCGAGGGCGGCTGGCGGTTGCTCTCGACACTCTGACCGATGCCCTGACGATGGTCGGCCAGCACGGCGTCTACTGCCAAAGCGCTCGTCAGCCCGGCAGGCCCGCGATGGACATTCAGATTGTCATGAAAGGGATCACCGACGCCAAAGAGCTGATTACATCGGTGATGGAAGAGCTGCGGCGCGAGAAGGTCTGAGTCGGCTGATTGCCGGCTAAGCGCCTACCAGTCTCTCCAGAACAGCCTTGTTGCGGATGGTGAGCGTCGAGCCCTTTAACACGGCAATCTGACGCTTGCGGAAGTCGGCCAGCACGCGCGTAACAGTTTCCCGCGATGTCCCGATGATCTGGGCGATCTCTTCGTGCGTCAGAGCCAGCTTCACCTTGGGCTCCGTCTTGTCGGGACTGGTCGCGGTCCACTCCAGAAGCAGACGGGCAAGCCGTTCCGGGGCAGAGTGCGAAAGTCCAAGGCTCCGAATCTGCTGGTAGGCGCTCTGGCAATCCTTGCTCAGGTGCTGCGCGGCTTTCAGGCAGGCGTCGCCGTGTTCCTGAAGAAAGCGCAGAAAGTCATCACGCTTGATGAAGTTCAATTGGCACGGCTGCCCGGTCTCGGCGGTAATCTCGTAGGGACTTCCTGAAACCGTGGCGTGCATCCCGAGCACTTCTCCCGGTTGCGCAATCTTCAAAATGAGCGTTTTTCCTTCAGCGGACGTCGTCGACATCTTCACGCGCCCTTTGCAGAGCATGTAAATCCCCCGTGGCGATTGACCTTCTACGAAAAGGACTGCCCCGGCAGGGTAAGACGCGGTGTACTTGATCTTGTCGAACGCTTCTAAAGACGCCTTGGGAAGGGAGCAGAAGAAACTGTCGCTACGCAGCTTGCAAATGAGGCAATTCTCTACCAGCTCGAAGCCGTAAGGTGACCCCACAATTTCCTCCGTCGATTACCCACAATGTTAACACCCCTGTCCAATTGGTTTTAGCAATAATTAATCTGGCCGACCGCCCTTTATGTTATGTGCTCGTCGGCACGGCTTTTGCGTATCCCCCGAAGGTGTCACTACCACAATAGATGTCCAATTCACCGGTTGCGGCTCTTGCTACCGGGCTTTTCGCACCGATAGGAATGTCGCTGGAATCCAATGCAGAGTTGAATGGCAGGAAACTCTCGAAAAACCGAGAAGCCGAAGACAGCGGTCTTTAGGGCCCTTCCCGAGATCTGGTCGCTCGTCCATCCCCGTCGAGGGCTGCTGGCGCTGGGGCTTGGCCTGATGGTCATTAACCGTGTCTCCGGACTGGTGCTGCCCGCCTCGACCAAATACCTGGTCGATGACGTGATCGGCAAACGCCACTTGCGGCTGCTCTATCCGCTAGTGGGGATCGTGTTGCTCGCGACAATCATCCAGGGTCTCACGTCGTTCGCCCTCACGCAGACGCTGTCGAAGGCTGCCCAGCGGCTGATCGCGGAGCTGCGCCGCCGCGTGCAGGAGCACGTCGGGCGCCTGTCTGTTTCCTATTACGACGCGAACAAGACCGGAATGCTGGTGTCACGCATTATGAGCGACGTGGAAGGGGTGCGTAACCTCATCGGCACCGGCTTGGTGGATTTTGTTGGCGGATTGATGACCGCGGTCATTGCCTTTATCGTTCTCGTCCACATCAGCCCCGTCATGACGGGTATCGCCTTCGGATTCCTTTTGGTATTTGGCGGCGCTTTGCGCAAGGCGTTTCGCACCATTCGACCGATCTTCCGCGAACGCGGCAAGATCAACGCCGAAGTGACGGGGCGACTTACGGAATCACTCGGGGGCGTTCGCGTCGTGAAGGGCTACCATGCCGAGGACCGCGAACACGCCGTCTTCAGCCTGGGTGTTGAACGGCTACTGCAGAACGTCTTCAAGACGCTCACCGCCACTTCCGTGATGAGCCTTTCTTCGGCGATGCTCATGGGCATCATCGGTGCGATTGTCATATTCATGGGGACCCGGCAGATTCTGGCGGGCAAGCTCACGCTGGGCGGCTTCTTCACCTACACCATGTTCCTCGGCTACCTGGCGGCGCCGCTGTTTCAAGTGGTCGGAATTGGCACGCAGATCACCGAAGCCATCGCCGGCTTGGAACGCACGCGCGAGGTGCTGAACGAAACCCCGGAGAACGAAGACCCGGAACGCACAACGACGCTGCCACCTATCGAGGGGAACGTGGCGTTTGAAGATGTCACCTTCGCCTACGAGGCCAAGAAAACTGTGCTGCACAACATCTCGTTCCAAGCGAAGCCAGGAACGGTGACGGCTCTCGTCGGCTCTTCCGGCTCGGGAAAGTCGACCATCATCGGCCTGATTGCAGCCTTCCACAAACCGAACGCGGGCAAGGTGCTGGTCGACGGCATCGATCTCGCTAGCGTGAGGCTGGATTCCTATCGCACGCAGCTTGGCATGGTGCTGCAGGATTCGTTCCTGTTCGACGGCACCATTCGCGAGAATGTGGCGTTCGCCAAGCCGGACGCGTCGGAAGAAGAGATCCTGCGCGCCTGCGCTATTGCCCGTGTCGACGAGTTCGCGGAGAAATTCGAGCTGAAGTATGACACCATCATCGGCGAACGCGGCGTGAAGCTCTCCGGCGGTCAGCGCCAGCGCGTGTCCATCGCGCGGGCGATTCTCGCCAACCCGCGCATTCTGATCCTGGACGAAGCAACCTCGAGCCTCGACTCCGAATCCGAGGCGCTGATTCAGCATGGCCTCTCGTACCTGATGCACGGCCGCACTACGTTCGTCATTGCGCACCGGTTATCGACGATTCGCAGAGCCGACCAGATCCTGGTGGTGGAAGCGGGCGAGATCGTAGAAAGCGGTACTCACGAATCGCTTTATGATCTGGGCGGACGATACTACGAGCTTTACACTCGGCAGCACGGCCTGGAGCAGAATCTGTTTCTCGCTCCCGGCGAGGGTGGTGAGATCGAACCGGAAACACCCAACTCAACTCCCACGGCTGAAGTCGAGGAGTCGGAGCTGCGCAATCCGGTTTAGCTCAATCAACCGCGGATCCCTGCGGAGGAGCGCAGAAAACGCGGATCAGATTGCACGGATACCACGGAGCAGGAGAGGGCAATAAGAAGAAAATCTGATCCGTGTTTCCCGTGGAATCCGTGGTAGGCTTTTTCTTCTGATTCTTGCCTTTCTGATCCGCGTTGCTCCGCGTGAATCCGCGGTTGGTCCTTCTTCGTTCCTCCACATAAATCCGCGGCCGATTTCCCTTTTTCCGCTGCGACTTGCGCTTCGCGATACACTTCCCTTTTCACAACTTCACACGATGCCTTCCCGTAGCTCGCTCGATCTTCGCCAGCAGGTTGGACAGTTGCTCATCATGGGCTTCGACGGAATTGATGTGTCCGCGAGGCTGCGCTCGTTGCTGGGCACGTTGCAGCCAGGCGGCATCATTCTCTTCAAGCGCAACGTCGAAGAGGCGGCGCAGGTTCACGCCCTGCTGCGCCACGCGCAACGAGCGGTCGCCACGCCCATGTTCCTTTGCATCGACATGGAAGGCGGCACCGTCGACCGGCTGCGCGATGCGATTGCGCCTGTCCCGTCGGTTGCGGAAGTCGCCGCAACCCGTTCGCCGAAACTCTTCCGTAAACACGGAGGACTGATTGGTGATGAGGTACGCGCCCTCGGGTTCAATACCGACTTTGCCCCCTGCGTTGATCTTCAGTTCCCAGCATCACGCAAGGTGCTCGGCTCCAGAACGGTATCCGACGATCCCAAGCTCACGATCCGCTTTGCGCGGGAATTCCTGCGGGGCCTGCGCGACGCGCGTGTGATTGGTTGCGGTAAGCACTTCCCGGGCTTGGGAGAGGCCGGCCTTGATAGTCACCTTCATCTGCCGACGGTCGATAAACCGTGGAAGCGATTGTGGAAAGAGGACCTGCTTCCCTACCGTCAGTTGCGGCGCGATCTTCCCATGGTAATGGTGGCGCACGCGTCATATCCCGATGTGACTCACGATAAGCAGCCGGCCTCGCTGTCGAGAAAGTGGATAAGCGACGCTCTGAAGAAGGAGATCGGGTTTCGCGGACTTGTCGTCTCCGACGATCTCGAGATGGGCGGAGTCCTCTCGGCAGCGCCTATCGAAGAGGCCGCCGTTCAGACGCTGCTGGCTGGAAGTGACCTCATGCTGGTCTGCCACAAAGAGGAGAGTGTCTCGCGCGCCTTTGAGGCTGTGTACCAGCGAGCTGAATCGGATCGCCGATTTGCGAAGCTAATTGCCGAGAAGTCGAAGCGCGTGCTTCAGTTCAAGAAGAAGTCGCGGGAGCTGCGCGAGCGGCAAGCACCGCGGCCCACACCAAAGACCGTCGACAAGCTCTGCCGCCGCATCTGGGAGTTTGCTGAAGAAGTGCGCCTGACTACCTCCGCCGAGGCGCCGCGTTGATCGTAGCCGGCGTGATGAGCGGAACCTCAGCCGATGGCATCGATGTCGCGCTGGTGCGAATCAAGGGACGCGGCATTCGGTGCCGTGTCGAGCTGCTCGCGCATCATCACGTACCCTATCTTCGAAAAGTACGCCAACACATTCTCGACACAATGAACGCTGTCGCCAGTGTCGCCGAGCTCTCACGCTTGAACTTCTTCCTTGCTGAACTTTATGCCGATGCCGTGAAATCGGCCCAGCGCAAGACGGGATACGAGTGCGAACTGGTCGGCTGCCATGGCCAGACCATTTATCACCAGGGGAGTGCGATGCCCTTCCTTGGGCGCGACATCGCCTGCACCTGGCAGATCGGCGAGGGCGCGGTGCTGGCATCGCGGCTTGGCGTGCCGGTGGTATCCGATTTCCGTCCTGCGGACATGGCTGCCGGAGGCAAAGGCGCCCCGCTGGTTCCCTATCTTGACTATGTCCTGTTTCGGCACGACCGCCTTGGGCGAATCGTTCAGAACATCGGCGGGATCGCCAACCTTACTGCCATCCCTCCAGGAGCAAGCAGTGATCAGGTGATCGCCTTCGACACTGGCCCAGGGAACATGGTGATCGACACAGTTGCGCAGGAACTGTTCAACCGGCCGTTCGATCGAGATGGAAGGCTGGCTGCGCGGGGCAAAGCGATTTCGGCGGTGTTGCGGAAATTGCTGGGCCAGCCTTTCTTTCACCAGCAACCTCCAAAGACCGCGGGACGGGAGGAGTTTGGGCGCGATTTTGTAGATGACTTTTTGTGCCTCTGCGGCGCCGCGGACAAGCACGACGTGATCGCGACCGCTACGGCGCTTACTGCGCTGTCGATTGGCCATGCGCTACGCAGGTTTGTCCTATGTGCCGAGACAGCTCCTGACGTTATTGATTTGTCCGGCGTCGGTATGTTCCACGAGTTCATCGTCTCAGGCGGTGGGACAAAGAACTCGACTCTCATGAGCATGATCGCCGCCGACATGGCCGCTTTGCACCTCCGTTTGCGAACCACGGATGAAATTGGGATCCCTTCGGAAGCCAAGGAAGCCGTAGCCTTCGCGCTTCTGGCGTATCAAACCTGGCATCGCACGGCGTCGAACGTACCTTCAGCGACCGGAGCGAAGCAACCTGCAATTTTGGGCAAGATCAGCTATGCGTAGCTTTCCGGCATGGCTTCACGTTGCGGGCTATAGGGGTCCTTCGACTGCGCTCGATCGCCGGTGCGATCTCGCTCCGCTCAGGATCACAGTACTTTCGATTTGTCATCCTGAGCGAGTACGCGCCGTCTCTGCGCGGGCGACTCGAAGGACCGCTATAGCATCCACACTCTTCCTTATTGCTGCCAGCTTGATTCTCCTAACATCCTGCTCGCGCAAGCCTGACCCGCATACCCTCGTCATGATCATCGAGAGCAGCCCCACCAACCTCGATCCGCGGGTGGGCATCGACGCGCAATCTGAGCGCATTGATGAGCTGTTGTTCGATTCGCTGGTGCGCCGCGACGAGCACTTTCAACTGCAACCGTGGCTGGCAGACAGTTGGGAGACTCCTGATCCGCTGACCTACATCTTCCATCTGCATCGCGGCGTACGTTTCCACAACGGACAGCCGCTCACGTCGAGAGATGTGAAGTGGACCTTCGATTCGCTGCTTAGCGGCAAACTGCGCTCCTCGAAGACGAGCACCTTCACTGCTGTCGATCACATCGACGCGCCCGACGATTACACCGTCATCGTCCACTTAAAAGAACCCATGGCTGCGCTGCTGTGGAACGTTTCCGACGGAGCGATCGGCATCGTGCCCTACGGCAGCGGCGAAGATTTCAATCGCCATCCCATCGGCTCCGGCCCGTTTCGCTTCGTCAGCGCGCAACAGGACAAGAACGTCGTTATCGAGCGCAACCCCGACTACTGGGCAACGCCCGCTAACCTGGAGCGTGTGGAGTTCAGGGTGATTCCCGACTCCACCACGCGCGCCCTTGAACTACGCAAGCGCAGCGCTGACGTGGTAAGCAACGCGCTCACGCCCGACATGGTGCTGGCGCTGGAAAAGGACAATGGTCTGGAAGTCCTGCGCGGCCCCGGAACCATCTATGCGTATCTGGCCCTGAATCTTCGCGATCCCACCTTGAAGGACGTGCGCGTGCGTCGCGCGCTGGCATATTCCATCGACGTCAGGCCGATTATCCGTTACCTCTGGCGTGACGAGGCGCGGCCCGCCTATAGCGTCCTGCCACCGCAGCACTGGGCTTACGATCCGGATGTCGCGCGATATCCATACAATCCCGCGCTCGCGCGCCAACTGCTCGACGAAGCTGGTTATTCCGAGAAGAATGGTGTGCGATTTCATCTCGCGATGAAGACTTCGACGGAAGAGTCGACTCGCCTGCTGGCCGCCGTATTGCAGCAGCAGCTGCACGAGGTGGGAATTGCGCTCGACATTCACACCTTCGAATTCGCTACCTTCTTCTCCGACATCACCAAGGGTGCCTACCAGCTTCATTCGCTGCGCTGGGTGGGTGGCAATCTCGATCCCGACATCTTCGAGTACGTCTTCGCCACCAAGAGCTTCGCTCCCAAGCGTGCGAATCGAACGTTCTACTCAAATCCCAAGGTGGATGAGCTCATTGAAGAGTCTCATGCCACGCTCGACCAGCAGCAGCGCAAGATACTGTTCGACCAGATACAGCAGATCGTTGCGGAAGACCTGCCTTACATCAACCTCTGGTATTACGACAACGTGATCGTGCACACCAAGCGGGTGCGCGGCATTGGGCTGAATGCCTCCGGCAACTACGATTTCCTACGTACGGCACAGTTGGTGCCGTAAGATCCGCGTCCAGCCGGGGACATTGTTTACATTTCAGACCGGGGACATACTTTACACTTTTCGGTCCGTTTTCTGGTTCTTGAGCCTTTATAAATACTTAGTAGTCGTCGTCGGGGGAATGTGGGAATCGCGCTGTTTGCGATTTCCACATTTCCCCGCGCCTCCGGTCAGCCTTGCACTCCACATTCTTCTTCCTCCGCTTCGTCTTCGTCTCCGGCCGGCAGCGGCTCGATGCGCAACTCATAGCTGTCGAACCGGGCCAAGGGAAAGGTCGCGAAGTACACCCGATAATAACGATCATCCAGCGGCAACAAGCCGATACGTTCGCCATACAGCACTTTGCTGAGAAACACATCGTGGTAGTTCCAGCAGAACTGCCCGTGCTTGTGCACCCGTCGCACCTTCAGGGCGCTGCCGTACTCCGGCTCCGGCACGCGCGCCGGATACGCCCGCGGCGAGAGCTCATACACTTCGCTCGGGGTGCGCATGGCCAGGGCGTGGTGCGGCCGCTCTTCGTTGTACATGCGACGGAAGCCATCGAACGCCCGCTGCTGGCTGCGCGCGTCGTAGGCCGGCGGCGACGCCGTCTCCTCGGCCAAGGTGCGATGCATCCGCTCGTGCGCCCCGTTCTGCTCCGGATGTCCCGGCTCGATGCGCTCCGCCACGATGCCCAGCTTCATCCACCACACTGATAGCCGCGACAGCCCCGCTACCGCCCGCGAGGCGAACGGCGCCCCATTATCACTGCGGATCGCCAGTGGCATCCCATACTCGCGAAACGCCGCCTCGAAGATCGCTCGCACCCGCGCCGTGTCCGTTTTCTCCACCGCCTGCACCCGCAGCAGATACCGGCTGTGCACATCCATCATGGTCAGCGGATCGATGCGTGTCCCATCACCGCTGCGAAACCAGCCCTTGAAATCGGCGCACCAGACGCGGTTCGGTTCGCTGGCCGCCGCCAGCGGCTGAGTGTACGGCGGAGTGCGCCGCCGCTGGCGCCGATGCCGCGTCAGCCCTTCGCGATCCAGCATCGCGCCGATGGTGCTCGCCGCCGGCCACGCCTGCTGCGGCGCCCGTTTCTCCAGCTTGGCCCGCAGCTTGACCGGCCCCCAGCGCGGGTGCTCGCGCCGCAGTTCGAGCACCGCTTGCTCGATCTCCACAGGCGTCTGGTTAGCATGCCGCCGCGGCGCCCGGCTGCGCTCCGCCAGCCCCAGCTCGCCGCCCGCTTCATACCGCCGCAGCACCGCATAGCCGGTCGGCCGCGAGATCTCATACGCCTGGCATAACTCCGTCATCGTCTCCTGGCCCGATTGGTACTCGGCCACAAACTGCTTGCGTCGTTCCACCACTCCGCTCACTTTCCAAGGCATGCCTCGTTGTACATGCCTTCGTGAACGAACCTGGTGTAAAGTATGTGCCCGGTCTAATCTGTAAACTATCTGCCCGGTCTATACCTCCGCGTCAGGGCACGACCTTGGTCGTGCCGACCGCGGCCTCTTTTGATAAAAGGGCTTCAGCCCTTGCAGCGGCTAAAGCCGCTTTCATTCAACCGCATTTGCGCACGTCTGAAGACGTGCCCTGACTCGGAGCATCCCAAAAACACGTCTGAATTCCATATCCTGACTCGTACCTTTTCTTCAGACACCGCGTGCTACCATCGAATTTCCGCGCACAAGGAGCGCCAAAGACATTGCGTATTCTCTTCGTCGGAGACATCTACGGTCGCCCGGGACGCACCATCGTTCATGAGCGCCTGCACGAGTTGCAGAAGCAGAACAGCGTCGATCTCACGATTGCCAACGGTGAAAACGCTGCCGGAGGATTCGGCATCACGCCCCAGCTCGCTGAAGAACTTTTCGAACTCGGCATCGATGTCATCACTACCGGCAATCACATCTGGGACAAGCGCGAGATCATCGACTACATGAACTCGGCGAACGGCAACGAGGCGTCGCTGGCGCGCCGCATCTTGCGTCCCGCGAATTATCCCGAAGGCACTCCGGGATACGGCTGGTACCAGGGCCGCACCCGCAGCGGCATTGACTATGCTGTCATCAACCTGCAAGGCCGCGTCTACATGGGCAACAATGATGATCCATTCCGTGTGGCTGACGAGCTGCTGAAGCGAATCACGGCAAGGGTTGTATTTGTCGATGTTCATGCCGAGGCGACCTCGGAGAAGATCGCCTTGGGCTGGTACCTGGAAGGGCGCGTGACCGCGGTGCTGGGCACACACACTCACGTGCCGACCGCCGACGAATACGTTCTGCCCAAGGGAACCGCGTATCAGACCGACGTCGGCATGACCGGCCCCTACGACGGCGTGATCGGCGTGCAAAAAGAGATGATCCTCCACCGCTTTCTGACCAACATGCCGGGGCGCTTTGAGGCTGCATCCGATGACGTGCGGCTCTGCGCGAGCTTGATCGACTGCGACGCCCAGACGGGGCGCGCGACAAAGATTGAGCGGATCATGTTGAAGGACGGCAATTAGCGATTGGCACTTAGCATTTAGCAATTAGGCCTTGGCTTTGAGAGGGCGCAGCTTTGAAACGGCGCAACTCGGAAGGGGCGCAGCTTTAGCTGCACCGAGTTCGCTCATCCCTTGCTTCTTGTCATCACGAGGGAGCGTCAGCTCCCGAGGGATCTGCTGTTCATTTTCAATTTCAAAAAGCTGCTCTGCTTCACGCATCCCACCACCTTAAGTTGCGCAAGCGTTTGCCGTAGAATGTGGGGTTTGCTCCGTGCGAGCAAACTATGCGAGGCCCCATCTATGCGCAAAATTGCTCTTGCTTTATTCGCTCTCTCAATCGCTGAAGTAATGCTTCTGGCTCAAGGCTCGCAGCCACCAAAGAGCTCCCCGACCACAGCTCCCCACATCGCTTCCCTTCCGCCCGACGCGCAGCAAGCGATGGCATCGATCGATCCCGAGAGGATTCGTGCGCACGTCAAGTTTCTTGCCAGCGATCTGCTCGAAGGACGCGGCACCGGTCAGCGCGGGGGCGACATCGCTGCGGAATACATCGCAACCGAGTTCTCGCTCTACGGACTGAAGCCGGCGGGCGACGACGGCTCATACATGCAGAAGGTGCCGATGGTCGGAATTCAGACGGTTGATGACGGCACGACGTTTTCTCTGGTGCCCCGGAAAGGCGCGCCCCTCGATCTGAAGAACCGCGTCGACTATGTCGCGATGGATGAGACCGGGAAAACCGATACCACGATTGACGCTCCGATTGTCTGGATTGGCTACGGCATTGATGCTCCTGAGTTCAGCTGGAACGACTACAAGGGCATCGATGTGAAAGGCAAAGTCCTACTGATGTTGGTCAACGAACCACCGTCCGACGATCCGAAATTCTTCAATGGCAAGGCACTCACCTACTACGGCCGCTGGACGTACAAATACGAAGAGGCCGCGCGCATGGGCGCCGCCGGCGTCATCCTGATCCACAAAACCGAGATGGCGAGCTACGGCTGGGAGGTCGTGCGCAACTCCTGGGGCGGTGAGCGCTCGTATTTGCGCAACGATCCCGCGCCTAAGCTCAAAGTTGCATCATGGATTCAACTCGACGTTGCGCGCAAGCTAGCCCAGGACTGCGGCATGAACCTCGACGAGATGCTGGCGGCCGCGCAAAAGCCGGGCTTCAAGGCCGAGCAGCTTCCCGCGAAGCTGAAGGGCCACATCATCAGCAAAGTTCGCCCATTTGACTCGAACAACGTCGTTGCCATGCTGCCCGGCGCGAACGCCACCCTCAAAGAGCAGGCGGTTATGTACAGCGCGCACTACGATCACCTGGGAATCGTTCCCGGCATGCCGGGCGACAACATCTACAACGGCGCGCAGGACAACGCCACCGGCGTCGGAATCCTGCTGGAAATCGCGCGCGCCTACAGCACAGCCAAGCGGCCTCCGCCGCGATCAGTGTACTTTGCTTCGGTTACGGCAGAGGAACAGGGCCTGCGCGGCTCGGAGTACTTCGGCAAGCATCCGCCGGTACCCGCGAAGGAAATTTCGCTCGACTTGAACTATGACGACGTTGCGCCCCTGGGCGTTCCGGAAGAGGTGCAGGTTGCCGGGGCCGAGCGCACGACCTTCTATCCCGCGGTGCAGCAGATGGCGAAGGAGTTTGGGCTGACGATCATTCCCGATCCCAATCCCAACGCCGGGCACTACTATCGCTCTGACCACTTCAGCTTCGCGCGCGTCGGCGTGCCGTCGTTCTCCATCGGCGAAGGCGACCTCTACCAGGGACACGACCGCCAATGGGGCGTGCAGAAGGCGAAAGACTTCGTCGCCAACGATTACCATCACCCGAGCGACGAATACCACCCGTCGATGGACTTTGCCGGTGACGCTGTGATGGCGCGCTTCGGATTCGCCCTGGGCTGGGATGCCGCCACCCAGAAGAGTGAGGTTGGCTGGGTTCCCGGCGACGAGTTCGAGCAAGCCCGCAAGGCCAGCGGGGCGGAATAAGAAAGTTGTCAGCTATCAGGTATATCAGCGGTCGCTAGCCATGCCGCTTGACCGCGGCCTTCTCAGAGGGTACTCTGTTTTGTACATACAATGTATGTATGTCAGGTAAGTGCATGCCAACTACATCGAAAGGGAAATCTCCGGCCAGGTCGCAGCGGATCAACTTCCGCGCGTCTGCATCCGAGGAGCGCCTGATCCGCCTGGGAGCACAGAAACGTGGCGAAAAGGTAACACGGTTTATCGTCGACAGCGCCTGCAGCGCGGCCGAGATGGTGCTGGCCGACGAAAAACACTTCGAGCTATCTGCTGCCCAGTTCGCCCGATTCGTGGAGGCTCTCGACCGTCCCGCCAAAGTTGTACCCGGCCTGCGAAACTTATTCTCGGAGAAGTCGGTACTTGAGCGAGATACCTACCCCCGGGCCTCTGTCGGGCGTCGAACCTCTGGCGCCTGAACACGTTCTGGCCAAGTTCGACTGCGGAAAGCATGCATCCCTTACCGACTGGCTGAAGAGCTTCGCTCGCATGAACCAGGCGAGCGGGGACACGCGCACCTATGTCGTTCACCGCGGCTATGAGGTTGTTGGCTATTACTCGCTCGCGCCGGGCAGTATCTCGCGCAGACAAGCGACGGCTCGTGCAGGCAAGTCAGCGCCTGAGCCAATCCCGATCATTCTGCTCGCGCGTTTGGCAGTGGATAAAATGGAGCAAGGAAGGGGGCTCGGCCCGGCTCTTCTGAAAGACGCTCTGCAGCGTGCTTACTCGGGTGCTGAAATCCTGGGTGGGCGTGCCGTTCTCGTGCACGCGATCGACGTCCAAGCGGCTAATTTTTACCGCAAGTACGGCTTCGAGAGCTGTCCCGGAATGGAATTGCACTTGATGCTCCTCATGAAAGACCTGCGCGCCACGCTGAGGCTGTAAGTTCAAATGCCGGGCAATAGCCCGCTTCTCAGTACTTCCTCATCCGGAACGGAATCTGCACCACCGCCTCCAGCGCGATGGCTTCGCCGTTCTTCATGCCCGGTCGGAAATGCCAACGCGAGAGCGCGCGTATGGCGCTGTTGTCTAGGCGATCGTCGAGGCTGTTAAGCACCTTGATGTCCGTGACCGAGCCGTCAGTGCGAATGACTGCATACAGCGTAACCGTGCCTTCGACGTTGTCACGCATGGCGTCGGGAGTGTAAGCCGGATCGACTTCATTTAACGCAACGGGAGCGGTGGGCTTGATCTTGTCGTCGGTCTGCTTCAGCTCGGCAAAGTGAATGATCCAGCTTCCTGCCGCCGAGTTGAAATTCGGAGTGTTGAGCACCAGCGAGTAGTACTTTTTCTTTCCGAAGACGCGTGCCTCGATGCTTTCCCCTTCCAGATTCGGCGCGGGCTCAGGTGGCGGAGTCGCTCGCCCGGCTGCTCTCGGGATGGAAGGACTCATCGCCGCCGCAATGATGCGCTTGCGCTCCTCCATCTGCTGATCTGTCGGCTGCGCAGGCTTGCCGTTAGGAGTGCCCGCGACCGCCGAGGTCGCCGCCCCTGGCGGAGGGTTACCCACACTGATACCCGGCGGCAAGCCACTACCGCTTCCACCCGAGCCGTTACCCTTCCCTTGCGCGCCGCCGGCGCCAGTCGCCGTCGAATTCGGATCGCCCTTGACGTTCGGCGTGCCGGGCGCATCGGCCTTGCCGCTCGGTGATGCATGAAATTCGCCACTCCGATTGCCGCCGGGCATTTCGATCGGTCCGTGCACATCGGCCGGATTCAGCCCGAGCGCGATCAGTTGTCCCTGCCCTTGCGAGTTTGACAAGCCCTGCAAGCTGGGCTGTGGCGGAGCACCGGCTTTCCCGGAAGTCGCTCCAACCTCACCTGCGCCGCTGGCGCGCTGTGCCGCAACCGGCAACTTCGGTGCTTCCACCTGCGGCTGTAACTGCGCCATGTTGAGCTGCCCAGTCGGGAGCTTCAGTTGATTGGCCGAGGCCGGCGGCTCGACGGCAGAGGGCTGTACCACGGCGGGCAGCTTCAGCGTGGGGTTCAGTTTGGATACGTCCGCGCGTGGCTCGACAACCGTTGGGCGAAGTTCAGGCGGAACGAGCAGCTTGGGCTTGAGACCCGAAACGTCGGCCGTCGGCTCAACTACCTGCTGTTGGAACTGCGGAATCTTAAGCTGCGAAACTGCCTGCGAGCTTGCCGCGATCGGCTGCGTGGAAGGCACCGGCGTCCAGGCAACGATGTTGGGCAGCGCGACGTCTTTGTTCAACTTTACCTGAGGCGGCGCCACGATCGTCTGGTGGTAGTTATCTGGATTCGGTGGAAGGGAAAGAATCTCCTGCTTCGCCAGCTTAGGCTCGCCTTTGCGCGGCTTGGCTGCTCCCTTTTGCCCCGTGTTGATCGGCGGCAGATACTCGCTCACCGGATAGTAAGAGATCTCGGTGTTCTGGAACGGCGACTGCAACTTCACCGGCCGCTGGAAGAACGAAACCGACACAAAGTAAACCAGTGCGACGAATACAATGTGGCCGCCGTACGACTCGCCAATTCGCCGCCAGTTCAGGCTCCTGTCGACAAAGATGTCGGCGGGAACGGGAGCCGGCTCGGAGGTCAGCTCAAGGGGAGGAGGCTCGCGCCGCAAGATCAGGTCGGCGAGGTTGCGACGGAATACGCGCCCCCAGGGCTCGAGTTCGTAGTGCAGTGATGGCGCTTCGTGCAGCCCCGGTTCATTGACGGTTTGGGCTGCGATAGCTTCCGACATCTTCCCCTACCGGTGGGTTGGTAGCTGAATTATAACGGAATCCTGCGGGACGGCAGTCCGTACCTGCCATTCGCCGACCCTACAAAGTTACGGCAAAACAATCAACCACAGAGTACGCGGAGAACACAGAGAAACAGAAAAATTAGTAGCGCTTTTTTCGGTGACCTCGGTGATCTCTGTGGTAGACGTGTTGATGCGCGCAAAAGCGGGTCCTCGTTTCGCTCAGCGACCCCAAAAAAACGGTTCCTATTCGAACTTCCAGCGTGTTGGGGCGGTGGCAATGTCCTTTAGCGGAAATGCGAATACGACCCGCGGTGTGACGCGATATATGCCGTCACCCTTACTTGGTTTCATCGGCCATCCATACTTGGTCTTGCTGGTTGCTGAAAGCCCCTGCGGCAGATCATCAGGGCCGACCAGTTCCGCTATGCCCTCGACGATCACGATCTCATCGAGCTTCTCATTGATGATGATGCAATTCTGATTGTGCTTGAGGTTCTTGGCTTTGCGACTGGCGGAATCGGCCCGAAATAATAGGCGTCCTCGAACCAGATGCCGTGCATGCCCATGGCGTGTGGCCGCCCGTCAGGACGCACAGTGACGATTACGTAGTTGTGCGAATCGGTCAGCCGTTCACGCGCCCAGTTCCAGTCGAGCAAGCCCTCCGGCGAAGTCGGAAAGCGATAGCCAGCAGGAACATCAGGGCGGGAGGCACGGGGAATACGTTTCTTGGTTTGCTTCGGGATGCTCTTTCTCGATTTCGCAGGCATTGAATCGGTTCTCCACTGCAGTTCATGATGGGTGCCGTTCAAACATCCACTTGGTTACTCCCACGGGAAACTGCTTTTCCGGCATTGCAAATACTACCTCGGGAGTGACCTTCCACACCGGCCCGCGTTTGGGGTCAAGCTCCCAACCGTACTTCGCTTTGTAGTCAGCAAACGCCTGCTGCGGAATTTCGTTGTCTTTCAGCCGCTTCGCCGTGCCTTCCAGAATCACGGCTTCGTCGGCATTCTCGTTGCACACCACACACTTCGAGTTTCGCTCCAAATTGCGCGACTTGCGTGAGGTAGCGGCAGTTGAAAAATACCAGGCGCCTTCCAGCCACACACCCCAGACTGGCATGACATGAGGAGCTCCATCGGGACGAACCGTCGTCAGCCAATAATTGTGGGAGCGTGTAATGCGCTCAAGGGCCCACTGCCAGGGCAGCATTCCACCGCTGGACTGGGGAACGCCATACCCTTCCATCTTCGGGCGGCTTGCTAACGGCGGCTTATTGGCACTGCTCATCCGTTTCTCCTTTGGTATCGCAATGCGAGCAGACCCAAGGCTCGAAATCGAATCGCTGAGCGCTCATTATCACCCAGATGTTTAGCTGGCAGTAAAATTGGGCTTTATGACGCGTCGTCCGCAAATCCGCTCCCAAGAGCCAGATGCCGCGCGGGTCGTCCGCCAGCGAGCGCGCGAACGGCAGAAGCTGTTAGGGCTGCTGCTGGTGGCCCTTTTCATTCTTGTGTTGGCCTTCATCCGCTTTGGCAAGACGATTCCCTGGGGCGCGCGCTGAAAGATGCCCCCGAGTGCCGCAGCTGACCCGCTCCTGCTGGTAATTCTTGGGCCTACCGCATCGGGAAAATCTTCGCTGGCCATTTTACTTGCACAAGAGTTCCACGGCGAGATCATGAGCTGCGATTCCGTAGCGGTCTATCGCCAGTTTGAAATCGGCACCGCCAAGCCGACTCGGGCGGAACGCGAGCTGGTTCCTCATCACCTCATTGACGTAGCCGACCCCGGAGAGGCGTTCACCGCCGGCGAATACTCGCGCCAGGCGCGGGCCGCTATCGCTGACATCTCTGGCCGCGGCAAGCTGCCAATCGTGGTCGGCGGGACCGGGCTTTATCTCCGCGCTCTGCTGGAAGGTCTCTTCCCTGGGCCCCACCGCTCGGAGGAGCTACGCGACCGCTTGCGCGACAGGGCGGCACAGTGTGGATCACCATGTCTTCATCGCATACTCGCACGGCTTGATTCCGCATCCGCCGCGCAGATTCACCCCAACGACACACCAAAGCTGATTCGCGCCATCGAGGTTTGCATTGCAGCGCGCCAGCCCATGAGCGACCTGTGGCAGCAAAGCGGACGCGACCGGTTGCAGGGCTACCGCATTCTGCGCATCGGCCTGAATCCCGATCGCAATCAGCTTTACGCGCGCATCAACCACCGGGCGGCTGCCATGTTTGAGCAGGGATTAATCGAGGAGAGCCGGAACCTGTTGCAAAGGTATCCGCACCTCTCAAATAGCACGCCCTTCACCTCGCTCGGATATAGGCAAGCTGTCCAACATCTGAAGGGCGAGCTATCTCGCGAACAGGCGGTTACGCTGACACAACAGGGGCACCGGAATTACGCCAAGCGCCAGATGACCTGGTTCAACCGTGAACCTGAGGTAAAGTGGCTTCGCGGCTTCGGAGATGATCCCGCAATCGAGCGCGAGGCGACTGCACTCGTTAGGCGTGCATAACGGCCCAGAACCCGCATTGAGCTTACCGGGAACTGATTGCCGCTGTTCATCGTATGGAAAGATAGGGGACTGAAACGGCTGCAGATTGATTTCTTTAGCGGCCCGTCAGGAGGGTCCAATGAAACGACTGCTCGGATTCGTAGCATTATTATTGGCGTTTGCCGGCGCTGGCTTGCTGGCAGGATGTTCCATTCAAGTGAGTGACAAGGACAAAGAAAAGCAGAAGGTCGACATCCAGACTCCGATTGCGAATCTGAAGGTCGATACCAGCCCGCAGGCCACCGATAACGGCATTCCGATATATCCCGGCGCAACACCGCGCGTGGCCGATAAGGACGGCGACAAGCATCGCGCGAACGTCAATATCGGCGGCTTTGGCTTCGGGCTGAAGGTGATCGCGGCGGAGTACGACACGCCCGACTCGCCGGAGAAGGTCAAGAGCTTCTACGAAGACAAGCTCAAGGAGTTTGGTAACGTTCTGGTGTGCAGGGGGCATTCCAGCGAGGGCGAGGGTGTCTCAGCGGACGGTAACAGTGATGACAAGTTGACCTGCAAAGACGTCCACGGTAGTGGCTGGGAGCTTAAAGTCGGCACGCAACACAATCAGCACATCGTTTCCATTGAGCCCGAAGGTTCCGGCAGTCGCTTTGGAACGGTTCTGGTTCAGATCCACGGCAAAGAGGGCGAGCTCTAGCGGCGTTCCGGGCGGTGAGGTTACCACTTCCGATGCATGTTGCAGGCGGCGTGCGTCAACTGCTAACGTCAGTTCGGTGGAACACGCCTGCTACAAGTGCCAAGCTGCCGTCGAGGAGGGCGTGCCGTTTTGTCCTCACTGCGGTGCGCCTCAAATCCACGTCGTTCCTCCTGAACCCGACTCATACACGCCTGCGCCATCGCCCCCACCTGACCTGCCGCTTCCGTTACCGACAAGGACCAATTCGCCTTGGGGTCCGCCGCGTTCCCCGCTCCAACCTTCGGAACCGATTCACTGGAACCAGGCTTGGCAAGGCGCCTTGCTTGCCGGAGTGGGAGCAGCTCTGCTCTCCTCCCTGCCCTACCTTGCGTTGGGATCCCTGCTTTGGTTACTTCTGGCAGGCGTTATGACGGTTTCCATGTACCAGCGGCGGGTTCCCTCCGCGGTGGTACGGCCGGCCATGGGTATGCGTATCGGCGCTCTTGCCGGCGTGTTCGCCTTCGTTATTACCGCGGTCATGAGCACTGTTTTGTTTACGACCGAAGGGGACCAGCTTCGCAAGGCGATGCAAGACCAGATGCGAGCTTCGATGGAGAAGGCGCCCGATCCGCGGAGTGCAGAAGTGATACAACAGTTCATAAACAAGCTGGGGACGCCGGAAGGCTTGGCGACTGTCTTTCTGTGGGTGCTGGTTGTCATTGCAGTTGCTTTCATTATCTTTTCCGCCGCCGGTGGTGCGCTAGGCGCATCGCTCTCGTCGCGGAGACGGTGATTGCATTCCTTATCGAGAGTGGTTGGAAGTTGCTCACCCCTTCCTGTTCCCTTATCATGCGAAGCGAATGACTAAGGATGCGGCGCGCCCCGAAAATCTTCGCGAAAGAACCCAGATCATGTCCGCCTCGGAGATCGACCGCACATTGGTTCGTCTGGCGCACGAAATCGTGGAGAAGAACAATGGGGTCGCTAATCTTGGACTCGTCGGCATTCAACGTCGTGGTGTGCCGCTGGCCAATCGGCTGGCCAAACTGCTAGGGCGCATCGAAAAGACCGAAGTGCCGATAGGCACGCTCGATATCACGCTCTACCGCGATGACCTGTCTACCGTAGGGCATCGGCCGGAATACCGCAAGGGGGAGATGGAGTTCGACATCCAGGACAAGGACATTATCCTGGTGGATGATGTGCTCTACACCGGGCGTACCACGCGTGCTGCGCTTGATGCGCTGTTCGATCACGGCCGTCCCCGGCGAATACAACTTTGCGCCCTCATCGATCGGGGCCACCGCGAGCTGCCCATTGAGGCCGCCTTTGTTGGAAGAAAGATCGAGACTACCCAAGATGAGATGGTTGAAGTAAGACTGCAAGAGACCGACGGCACAGAAAAAGTGCTTTTGATGGAGCGGATTCCCCCAGGGCAATGAACCGGCGCGATCATTCCTTACTCGGCACCGACCAACTAACCCCCGCGCAGATCAATTCCTATCTCAAGCTGGCCCGGAGAATGGACCCGCGCAAGGCGCCGCAGTGGCTGCGCGGCAAGCGAGTCGTGCTGCTGTTCTACGAGCCGTCCACGCGAACCCGAACCTCGTTTGAATTCGCGGCGAAAGCACTCGGCGCAACAACTGCGCTGATCACGGCGTCGTCGTCCAGCATTGAGAAGGGCGAGTCGCTGATCGACACCGGCTGGACGCTTACAGCATTGGGCGCTGACGCCATCGTTATGCGGCATCCCTGCAGCGGCGCGCCGTATCTTCTGTCGCGCTATTCTCCGGTGCCTGTTATCAACGCCGGCGACGGACTGCATCAGCATCCGTCGCAGGCGCTGCTTGACGCTCTGACGATTGCCAATCATAAGAAAAGCTTCAAGGGCCTGCGCGTCGTCATCGTAGGCGATGTGTTTCACAGCCGGGTGGCGCGGTCGAATGCGCACCTGTTGACGCGCGTGGGGGCGGAAGTAGTCTTCTGCGGGCCGGTTGATCTGGTGCCGGAGGTGTCGGCTATGATCGCGCCGGGTGTAATGGCCTGCCACAACCTGGATGCCGCCCTGCACGGAGCTGACGTGGTGATTTCCCTGCGGATACAAAAGGAGCGCCTCGCGGGCAAGCAGCTCAGCGTCGAGGATTACATTGACCGCTACCAGATCGACTCACGGCGTATGAGACTGGCCAAGCCGGATGCAATTCTGCTGCACCCCGGCCCCATCATTCGCGGCATGGAGCTTACCAGCGAGGTCGCCGATGGCCCGCAGTCGTGCGTCCTCGAGCAGGTCGCCAATGGGGTAAAGATGCGGATGGCGATCCTGGCGACCGTACTGGGAGGATGAAGTAATGCGCGAGCTGCTCATTTCCGGTGGGCGGGTGGTTGATCCTGCGAGCGGGCTGGATCGCGACATGGACGTACTGTTGCGCGACGGGCGGGTGGCGGGAGTCAGCGGGCCCGGCAAGTTGGATCGAAGCGGCGTCGAGGTCTTCCGAGCGAAGGGACTGGTGATTGCGCCGGGGTTGATCGATCTCCACGTTCATCTGCGCGAGCCTGGGCAGCCACACAAGGAGACGATTGCAACAGGAACCGCGGCGGCGGCAGCGGGCGGATTCACTTCGGTCTGCACGATGCCCAACACGAATCCCGTAAACGATTCGCCCGAGATCACGCGCTGGATACAGGCCCCGGAGCGTGGCGCCGTAGTGAATGTCTTTCCCATACCGGCGGCAACCGTCGGCAGCATGGGTTTGGAGCTGACTGATTATGCAGCGTTGCGCGAAGCCGGCGCTGTCGCCTTCAGCGATGACGGCAAACCGGTGCTGGATGACGCTGTCATGCGCGACGCGCTGCGTGCCGCAGCCGAGCTCGGAATTCCCGTCGTTCAACATGCGGAAGACACGTGTATGACAGCCGGCTGCTCCATGAACCTCGGGGCGGCGTCGTTTCGGCTCGGGTTGCGAGGCATGCCGAACGCTGCCGAATCCAAGGTAGTCGAACGCGATATCCGGTTGGCGCGCGAGTTGAACGCGCATGTGCACGTGGCCCATCTTTCCACCTTGGAAGCTCTGGGCGCAGTGCGTCGGGCGAAGTCCGAAGGCGTACGCGTCACGGCGGAGGTCACGCCACATCACTTCACCTTGGTGGATGACAACGTGGGTGAGTTTGACACTCACTACAAGATGAATCCGCCGCTGCGCTCCATCGCCGACCGCCGAGCGCTGATCGAAGGCCTGATCGACGGCACGATTGATGCAATCGCCACCGACCACGCGCCCCACGCGTTCCACGAAAAGCAGGTGGAGTTCGAGCGGGCCGCTTTCGGCATCACAGGGCTGGAAACGGCATTGCCCCTCGCCATCACCGTGCTGCACCATCACTTCAAGCTGCCGCTGTGGCGTATCGTGGAGCTGCTTTCGTCCAATCCTGCAAGGATTTTCGGGCTTCAGGGCCGGGGAAGCCTGGCCGTGGGCTCTCACGCCGATGTGACGCTGTTCGATCCAAGAAAGAAGTGGACCTTCGACGCCTCGCAATCGAAATCGAAGTCCCGCAATACACCGTTCGACGGTTGGAGCTTCACGGGGAAGACCGTGGCCACGATTGTGGGCGGCAGGATCGTGTATCAGGACTAAGAGGCACCCGCGGATGAACGCGGAGAAACGCGGATCTGATTAAGGCTTCAATCCTGGAATCCGGTCCGTCGAATCGGTGCCTAATTATTTGGAGAGCGTAAGGCAGCCACGGATTCCACGGAGCTCACGGATCAGAAGAAACGGAAACACTCGAGTATCGTCCGCGCTCCTTTGTGCCAATCTGCGGTTAGCTAGCTTTTTTCTTACTGATGAGCTGCGGGATGCGCTCGCCCTTTGCTGAGCATGCAATCAACTGCTCTAGTCTTCTCTCGCGAGTCGCTTGCTGTTTCGCGCTGACGACCCACCAGCTCGACGTGCGCCGATACCAGGGCGCCTGCGCCTGAAAGAACTCCCACGCCTTCTTGCTGGCCCGGAACTTTTTCTCGTAAGCACCATCCAGCTTGCGCAGGTGGTTCTCGTACGAGTACCTCTTCGACTTCTCCGCATCGCGCGCCTCAAAGGCCGCGATGCCAGGCTGCATCATGCGCCCCAGCTTGGTCAGCTCGCCGACGCGGCGAATGTTCACCAGGCTCCAGATGCTGTCCGGCTTGCGAGGTGTAAACCGTATGGTGTAACTTAGTACTCTGGTTCGGAATTACGGTGACGTATTTGTGTGCAGTCTCACGCGGCAGCGGCGATCGCTTGAGGCTGCAGCTTGGCCAGGAGGGCAGAAAGGTCGTTGCGAGTGAAGGTCCATTGGAATGGGGTAGCCCATGCTCGTAGTGTTTTTGAAAGTCGAGAAGGCGCTGCTCGAGTTGGGCAAGGGAGGAGAAATCATTGGGAGTGAGCACTTTCCTTTGGACGATGGAGAAATAAATCTCGACTTGATTGAGCCAGCTGGCATGAATTGGTGTGTGCACGAGGATGGCATTGGGCCAACGGGATCGGATGCGTTCAACCGCCCTTTGGCCGCGATGAGCCGAGCAGTTGTCCATAATCCAGAAGACGCGGTGGGCCGACTTATAGGGTTCCTGACTCATGACCTCAGCCATGAGACGATCAGTCGGAGCGATACCACTTTTCTTCTCACAGCGACCGAAGAGCTTGGCACGATGGACGTCCCAGGCTGCCAAATAGGTCCAGGCGCCTTCGCGGAAATACTCGTGTTCTATCCGCATCGGGCGTCCGGCAGCGGGCGGTAAAGTAGGTTGCTTGCGGCGTCGCGCTTGCACGCTGGTCTTTTCGTCAGCGGAGATCACGAAGTCATTGGTTTGTAGGGGCGCTCCCTGCCACATGCGGGCATAGAGATCGAGAATGCGCCCTGCTTTCAGAGCGAAATCCGGATCGCGGGGAAAGATCCAACTGCAGTGCTGCCAGGGACGCAGGGCATCGGCACTCAGCCAGCGCCAGAGGGTAGTACCACTGACTTGGGCGACTATGCCTTGGGCGGTTACCTCTCGTTGGATATCGGCCAGCGACAATCGTGAGAGCGGCAGTCCGAGGCGATGAGGAAGCTCACAGGCCAGAGCTTTTACTTGCACGACGACGCTGGGGGGAAAAGAGCGCGGGACGCCCGCCCCGAGGTTGTTCGTCGAGGCCGGGCAGACGGGCCAATGCGAATCGTTTGCGCCACTTGCTGACGATCTGCCGCGGCGTGTCCAAGCGCGTGGCGATGCTATGGTTGGGCAGACCTTGCGCCGCCAGGAGGACAATCTTAGCTCGAATGACATCTCGATACGGCGACGTATATTTTCGAGTCCGGGCTTCCAGTTCTTCCCGCTCCTGGGGCGCAAGAACGATACGAAAAGGGCTTGAACGTGGCAAGGCATGTCTCCAAGAACAAGCCTAGTTGATGTTTGCGCCAATTTTCAAGCAATAAATACGTCACTGTATTTACGTAGTAGAGTACTAAGCTCCTCGACCGCTTTGCGGACGCCATCGATCCAGCCATAGCAAAGAGCCTCGTCGAGCGCTTCAGGGTAGGTAATAGAGGGCCGGCCCGAGTCTCTCTTGTAGAACCGTAGCCAAAGCTCTGAAACACTCCGGTGATTTCTCTCCAACCATTTGCGCAAGTCGGCAGGCGTCTTGAAGAATTTCAGGTCGGTGGGCGTGAGCGTCGGCATGAAAACTCAGGCGGGTTCCCTTACGGGCCCCGCCCATTCTCACCTCGTCCAAACTATTTCCGCGCCGCCGGCGTCTTCGCCGAGGAATGCGCTGCCGCCGCCAGCACGGGAGGCGCTTCGGAAAATTCTGCCGCCGCGCCATTGGGCTTTTCGCCGGTATGGGTCAGTCCCAGCGCCTTGCGCACTTCTGCCTCGATATTTGCTCTGATGTCGGGATTGTCCTTGAGGAACTGACGCGCGTTCTCGCGGCCCTGGCCGATGCGGTCGGTCTTGTAGCTGAACCACGCTCCCGACTTCTCGACAATATTGTTGTTCACCGCGATGTCGAGCAAGTCGCCTTCGCGCGAGATGCCTTCGCCATACATGATGTCGAACTCGGCCTCGCGGAACGGCGCTGCCACCTTGTTCTTTACCACCTTCACCTTGGTGCGCGAGCCGGTGACAACATCTCCATCTTTGATGGCGGCGATGCGACGAATATCAATGCGCACCGAGGAATAAAACTTCAGCGCGCGTCCGCCAGTTGTAGTTTCGGGATTGCCGAACATCACGCCAATCTTCTCGCGAATCTGGTTAATAAAGATCAGGCTGGTGCGAGACTTCGACACAATGCCGGTCAGCTTGCGCAAGGCCTGCGACATCAGGCGGGCCTGCAGGCCCATGTGGCTGTCGCCCATTTCGCCGTCGAGTTCGGCCTTGGGCACGAGCGCCGCCACCGAGTCGACCACCAGCACATCAATGGCGTTCGAGCGCACCAGCGCTTCGGCGATCTCCAGCGCCTGTTCGCCGTAGTCAGGCTGCGAGACCAGCAGGTTGTCAACATCCACGCCGAGTTTCTTGGCATAGGCAGGATCGAGCGCGTGCTCGGCATCGATAAAGGCCGCCATGCCTCCGGTCTTCTGCGCTTCGGCGATGATCTGGAGCGCAATCGTGGTCTTGCCCGACGACTCCGGCCCAAAAACCTCGATCACGCGGCCGCGCGGTACCCCGCCGACGCCCAGCGCGGCGTCGAACGAGATCGCGCCAGTGGAAATCACGGAGATAGGGACGACCGCCTCCTTGTTCCCCAGCTTCATGATGGAACCCTTGCCAAACTGCTTCTCGATGGTCGACATCGCCAGGTCGATGGCCCGGTTTTTTTCCGTTCTTTCGTCTGCCATGAATGCCGCTCCTTGGCCGCTTCGTCCCGTAACGTTATCTGTTCGGGCGAGCTGGAAATATGTATTGCGATGGGTCAGTGGGGCAGGCGCCGCCACAATTTTGGGCGTGTCCGGGGGGAGGCGCATGAGTAACTGACAGCGAAGTATACACCCGGTCAAGAGCGAACAAATAGCGAAATTCCACAAGGGAGGGATAACGAAAGTAACCTCTGTCCCGATTTGACTCGCGCACTCTATTCGACTCGCGCACTCTCGGTGTCATTCCTAGCACAGCCGAGGGACCTGCAGTTTCTTCGCTCCCCCACGGGTGTCATCTCGAGCGTAGTCGAGGGACCTGCAGTTTCTTTCGACAACTGACAACTGACAGCAGGCTTCAGTCCTTGGGTACGCGGAGAAAAACGCCCCGAGTCCCGTAGCCGGGGCCCCGACGAGCGCCGCTGTTAAGACTCAGCCGCTGATCTCCTCCTAATAGCTATTAGTCTTACTTCATACATATTGACGGACTATATTCTCCGTGTAATACTATCTGGCATGAGTATGACTAAAAAACTCGTAGACCGTGTGGTTTACGACAAAAGGGCAAGTCGTGATCCCGCTTCGTCTTCGCAAGCAATTCGAAATCGAGGACGGAACCAAAGCGATGGTTCAAGCGACGCCGGAGGGTATCCTCCTCAAACCGGTGACTGCGGCACTCATCCGACGCGGGCGCGGTATCCTCAAGCGCGCGCCGGGACACGGGTCGCTGACCGAGGACTGGGCCGCGCACAAAAGGCAGGAACGCGCGCTCGAGGAGCGCCATGCCGGCTAAGGTGCTCGACAGCTTCGCGCTCATCGCCTACTTTCGCGATGAATCGGGCGCGGAAGCGGTAGAGCAACTGCTCGTCTCCGCCGGCAAAAGAGACAGCCCGCTCCACATGTCCGATGTGAACTACGCCGAGGTGAAGTACTCGATTGTCAAAAAAGACGGCGCCGCAGCCTGGGCGGAAGCCGCAAAGGTTCTAGAGGGCCTGCCCATTGATTTTCATTCCACAACCCGCGCGTTGGCCGACGCTGCCGCCGATTTCAAAGCACGTTTCAAGTTGAGTTTGGCCGATGCTTTCGCCGCCGCGCTGGCCAAAGAAAAGAAGGCTGACCTCGTGACCGGCGACCCGGAATTTAAGCCGCTTGACCGGGAAATCAAAATCCACTGGCTGAAGTAATACGGTCCGGGAAAACGATGGCACATGAAGAATTGTTTCTCGATTTGTTAAGGGCCGAGCGCGAGGAGGAGGTGACCGACGCGCATACAGTTTTCGGCTTGGAAAAATTCTCCGATTCTAATTGGCTCCCCTAGGGCGGGATCGAGAACAATTTCGGAATCATCGGGGCACAGCAGGGTGCGCCATTCTAGCTCGCGCCGACGAGCACGGAGTGATTGTCGGACGAGCTAGGGTGGGGTGTTGACTTTGACTTCCTCAACATCTCCGGACCTTCAACCGAAAAGCCCCACCCTACCTCCGCTTCGCGTTCGGTAGAATGGGGCACCCGAAAGCGAATGTGATAAGGTGGGCCATCCGCCCGGTTGTTGGGGTGGTTGAGGAGCGGCCTCATCGCAAGCCCAAAGGGCGACACAATTCCTAGCCCAGCACGTGAGTGCTGGGAACGTGCCCCCACAAGAATCATGAGCCCCTTCAGGGGCAGCACTGTAGCCCCCACATTTGCCAACCGAAGGCAAATGTGGGCCACCCGGCGGGCAGCCGACACGGTTATCTAATCAGCCCCGGCTTACAGGTGTGGAATCAGTGAATCGCGGCTTTTTCACCCTTAGGCGTTTGCTCACTGCCCCCCTCATTCAACAGTTGCCTTTGCTCTAGAGGAAGCTCCAATAACGCTTTAGGATCATCCAGCACTCGCGCCCTGGTGAGGACATCAAACAAATTCAACACGGTAGAGTAAGGCACCTCGTCTCCGAACAGCTCTTGAAGGGCCAAGTTCCACCTCTCGAGATCGGCGTGATCTTTTTTTCCCCGAAGTTCGGCCGCCACAAAGCTGGTAAACTCGATCAGCCCACCAAGAAATGCCTTTTGCCACGCCTCAGATTCATCTGCATGCCTTATATGTTGTAAAGCCTGTTGGAGCTTTCCTTGTTGTTTGGGATGCGTATTGAAGAGATCTAACAATTCGTGAAATATGCCGTGCGTCAAGTCTTCTGCACATGCCGTCTCAATGGCCAACCGGTATTGGCCGGTCCGTAGTAGAGCAATGCAACGATAATGTAGAAGCATTCCATCAGATGAGCGTAGAGACAGGGCCCGGTTCAAGGCTACAAGTGCGTCGTCATACTTCCCTAACCGAGACAAGAGAACACCTTTGTTAGCCCAGCCACCTATATAGTGCGGAAACCTATCGATCGCTTTGTCATAAAATGCGAGGGCTTCCTTGTGCTTCGACAACCCTGCCAGCGAGACCCCATAGTCCACCAGAATATCCGGCATTGCTCGCTTCTCGTTAGCAAAAGGCTCCAATATATCGTGCATGCGATTATAATCATCTCTCTCTAAGTATAGTCGTGCCTTGCGGATCGCAACTATAGGCCCCAGACTTGGATCGAGTGCAATAGCCGTATCGCATGCAGTCAGAGCTTCGTCTCCATGACCAGTCCGTGCCAGAAAATTAGCTTTTTGATACATCAGATAACCATCGCGTGGATTAACCCTAATCGCATGGTCAAGACATTTATGCGCAAGGTCGATCGCCCCAGCATCTACATAAGCATTAATTAATGATCGCAATAAACCGACATCTCCTGCATGTTTTGCAAGTTGCTGCTCTAAAATCGGCACGGCCTCGGCCCCTCTATGAAGCCAGACGAGAGCTCTGGCATAGTGAGACCAATCCTCGGCAATTTTGCTCAACTCTGCAAGTTCTTCAGCTTGTTTGTCTAACTCTTCAGGGGCGCCATCTTGGATGTTGAGGCTTCTACAGAGTGACGCAATCTCCGGTGTGAGGTGTACATGGGAGCTGTGACTGTCATATTCCCGCAACGCAGCAGCAAAGTAGAGCTTGCGAGGATCACGGTCTATAACGTCCGACAGCTTACGCTCCAACTCTTCACGAGAGAACCAATAGCGTATGAAGTCAACCAATAGATACAACGGGCGGTCAGTGTGTGCTTTGACTTCAACACAAATGCGCAGTAGTGGTTCGGCCAGTTCATAAAAAGCCTCCCTGCCTATCCTATCAACCCTGAGGTAGCGAGACCTCAACAGTTGTTTCAATTGACCAGCAGCGGTCTGATGGGTGGCGAGGCAATTTGACGCAATCGTCGTCACCGTTGCAGGCCGTCGATATTCGCATAGAAAATTGACAATCTTCTGTTGTTGAGGTGAAAGTCTATCCATCTGCGATTGATAGTACGGTGTAAGCGCATCGACCGTTCTTAGCAGAGGTGCGACAAAGTCCTCCGATTGGCTCTGTCTTAGGAAATCGTAGAAAATGACAAAAATTCTGTGATTACCTCCGGCAAGATGTTGCACTGCTCGCAGACGCGCTCGTCCCTCGGCTGTATGCAAGAAATTAGCAATCTGAGTGTCGCCGTGGTACTGAGCGAGCTTGTCCATCAGACTGATGGCGTCTTCGAACGAGAGAGGCCGCAGGTGGATGACCTCAAAAAAACCATAAAAAGGCGAGACCTGGCGGGATATACCGGAGAACAGGGCGGGGGTTGTAGCTAGTATCGCCCACTGAGGATGTGTTTGCATGAGGGCTCTCCACTGTTGTTGACCGTGCACACCGATTTTGTCGAAAACGGCATCCAGATTTTCAACGATCAACAGCAGCGTCCTCTTACCGAGCAGGTCTCGTAGGGAACTCCAAACCCGGTCCTCAGCATCGGCTCTACTCAGTTTTGACAAGTCCTCCGATCTGAGTTCGTTCCCCTCATCCAAAGCAGCCCGCCGGATGCGCATCAAGAAGTCCAAGAACGAGGTTATCCCCCATTCGTCTTCTCTAAGGTAGGCGATGACCAGCTTGTCAGAAAGATCATGTTTAGCCCTAAGTCTTTGATATACAAGCGATATGACATGAGACTTTCCAATCCCCCTAGGGCCTACTAGCAATACATTGTGCTTCGATTCCCGCCGGGCGCTTTCCTCGAAAATATCGACGAGGCGGTTCAGAAGGGCTCGACGTTGCACGAACGTGCTTTCGAGAGTGTCAGAGGACATCGTTGACGGACTAAATGTGGAAAGCATATTCTCTTTACCCTCTTGTATACGCCCACCAGGTCTTAACTATTGAATAACGAAATCTGAAAGTCTTGTCTGAGAGACGCAGCAGGTAATGATCTTTTAGCAGCAGAAGCAGTACGTCGCGGAGGAGCTCATCGCTGGTCTCGGCGGTTGCGTGTCTGACTAAATTTGATATCTCTGAAAAGTCGGCGGGACGAGGAAGCTGCGCCAAAGCGTCGAGTGCACACAATGCAATTCTCGCCTCGTCGGTCCCATAGTAGGTAGTAAGCCGGGTTTGATAGTAGTCGAAGTGTGCTGGGTCATTCGGGTCAGATATGAGATCTTGAAGACGCAAACTTACATCCTGCAACGATATGCGGTTTGTCGTATTCCGAACTCTCGAAACAAGCCAGTGTATGTAATAAGGAATGTGACCCGCAGCCTCACTCAACGCCCGACTGATTTCTTCAGCTCCATTCAGAAGTTCAACGCTCTCACCCTTAAGAAGAAGCTCCGCGAGGCAGCACCCATCCTCTGGATCGAGAGGGGGTACTTCAATAATGGCCATGTCGTTGGTAGGGTCATTGGCATAGCCATGCTTTCGCAAGCTCCCAATTACTTGATGTATGCCGACAGATCCCGTAAACACCATGCGTGATCGAGGATATTTCTGTCGCAGCGCCCGGAGCGCATCCAACAGCTCCATCGCATCCTTCTCACACATTGCAGACTTAACGTTGTAGAGGAATAGAGGCAACTCATCCCAGAAGAAAATCACGCGTCTTCCTTCTGCGTCGAAAATGTCCTCAAAGAGCGCAAAGAGTAGCGGTTTCCAGTGGTTGTGGATCTGCGGAAGCTTGATGTCGCCTATTTGCGTCCCTCCCAACATCTCAAGGCCGCGAAGAACCGCGAGGCGAGCCCTCTCTTTTTTCGAGAGAATGTCGTGTACGTCTTCGTAGATCGCTTCCACAAACTCAGCTGGGGATCTCAACCCCTCTATGTCCCGCAGGAAGCAAACTACGTCCCCCCTCCGGCGCAGCAACCATCTTTCGGATTACGCTGGTCTTACCCACGCGCCTTTCCGAGGTGAGTACGACGCTTTGCGTCTCCAGTACTCGCCAGATGTGCTGGATCAAACCGCTCCTGCCAATGACATCTTCGGGGGCAAGAACTCCGCCGGGGTTGGCTCTCATAGGATTCAATTATACGTCGCAAAGAACGTATGTCAATAATAACGTACAATCCATAAACTAGGAGCCCGGAGCCTAATTTTGAATCCTTCGCTCAGTCCGCCCAGTTACCTTCGTAACTTGCGCCCTCCCTGCTCCTCTGCTACGTTCGCCTTGGTGGGCGCAGGCATTGTGCGCCTGCTCGCTCCGGAGCCTTCCGGGCGCGGCTCTTTAGGGCGTTTGGGTAATGCCGCAAGGCTTGCTTCAGGTCGACCGGTTGGTTACTTCTCAGAATCTCTTCTGCACAACTTCTTGTGCAATCAATCGCGCTAACTATCATCTTTCCAATATTTTGCCTGTAAGTCTCACGGGCTCAAGATTTTGCAGACCAACTTTTTCGCCGCCCCAATGGAATCAAGATCTTACGGGGTACCCCCCCAGGGGGGTATGCTATGCGCCATTCGCTGTTCGCTCTTCGCCAGATTCCGGAGCGAAGAGCCAAGAGCGAAAAGCGAACAAGAGCAGATCCCTCGCCCGCTGCCGCGGGCTCGTGATGACAATTCATAACTACGGAGCACTTATTCCATGACTCGCCACTGCGAACACGTAAAGGCCAACGGCCACTTCTGCGGATCGCCTGCGATGCGCGACCGTAACTATTGTTTCTTCCACCTCAACCACATCGGACAGCGGCTGCGCCTCGAGCGCTATGCTGCGCACGGGCTGCAATGCCCGCCTCTCGAGTTGCCGCTGCTGGAAGATGCCGCGTCCATCCAACTGGCGCTGATGCAAGTGACCGAGGCGCTGCTGAACGGGAGGCTCGACCCCAAGCGCGGCGGCCTGGTGCTCTATGCCTTGCAGACCGCCAGCAGCAACCTGCGCAACATGGCCAAAGACGCGAAGGAAGAAGACACCGTCGCAGTGTGCAATCGTTACGACAGCTTTGAGCAGGACTACGAGCTCGACGAGAAGAGCACGGCCGGCTTGCGCGTCGAGGAGCCGGCGGATGGAGAGAACCTGGACGCCAAGGCGGCGGAGATCATGGAGGGCGCGCGCTATGCGGGTCTGATTCCTGACGAGGCAAACGCCAGGCGCACGGAAGAGGCTGATGCCAGCGACTCATCCGGCGACGACGCCGGCGAGGCCGAGCCGACGGTTGGTCCCATCAATGTGTTCGATCGCGAGCCCTTCGACCGAACGGTGCGTATTCCGTCATTCCTCAGCCCGGTGCAGTACGAACAGGCAAAGGTGTCCATCTTCGGCTACGAGATGGATCACAACATCTCGCGCGAGAATCCCCACGGCCGCAAGCCGACACCGCAACGCGCCGCCATCAGCCAGAAGCTGTTTGTGGGCGCGCGCAAGCCGGTGGCTTCGGTCAGGGTGGAAGAAGAAGAGTGGGCATCGGTCGCTAAGGGTAATGCGTAGAGCTATGAATCGTACCAATCCCACCCAAGCCAAACGATGGCTTCCACCCAACCGAGCGCAAACCCGGCGCTCGTTCGGGGCCCGGCTTGGATGGGGCACCCGACAACGTGTAGAGACGTGGGGCAACTGCAGGTCCCTCGGCTCCGCTCGGGATGACATTGTGACAGTTCCCTTAGCGCTTCAACAAATCCACCGGCTCGCGCACGTCGGTCACGCGGAAGTATTTGGCCAGCTCCGGATATCGTTGCGCTACGGCTTCGTACATCGCGTACGCCACGTTGCGATAAGAGAAGTGCCCGGCAGGCCCGGTACGCAGTTCGCTGATGTAGAGCGCCTCGGCGAAGTCCATCTTAAACAGGGTGCGCTTGCGGAAGGCCAGCGGGATCAAATACTGCGACTGCTCGCTAGCCTCGGTCGTCGTTCGCGCGCCAAACTGGGCAATAGCCTGCCGCGTGCGCTGCATGGTTTCCGAATATCTCGCCGCCAGGCCAGCGGCTTCGATCTCCTGTGGCATGTCGTAGCCGTGCTTCGTCGTGTAGTCCTGCATGATCTGCACGCAGCGGCGGTGGCGATGCATGTCGCGAAAGCCGCCAATGTCCATCAGGATGTCAAAACGAAAGCGCTGACCTGCATTGTAGGGCCGCGCAACCTCGTCGAAGCGTCCGCGATGTTTCATGCCAAGGGCGATGATTTCGTTGCGCTGCCGCTCGCTCAGTCCCTCAACCACGGCGCGAATCTGTCGATAGGAATGATGGGCGACCTGGTAGAGGAGCGTGGTGGCAAGCTCGATCTCGAGCGGCTCATCTTCCAGCAAATCGACCACCGGAGCGGGGTCGATCGGCAAACGTCCGAGCAGCTCAGCAGCGGCCCCGCTCAGTTCACGCCGGGTATCGACTTCGTAGGCATTGCACTCGGCATACTTCATCAGCGTTGGCGCGACATGGACCTCATGCAAAAGGGCATTTTCGATGCGGTCGGCGATTTGCGGAGCTTCTTGTCGAATCTCCTGCAACAAACGCTCGGCAGCCGGTTGGTTCACGTTGTAAGCGCCTTCGCGCGCCGCCTGCTTCAGTAGCTCGCCCAGCCGACGCACCTCCGCATGGGTGTGGGAGAGGAGCCGTGAAACCTGGTTCTCCAGCGTGCGAGCGCTCACGATCTGTCCCAGCGACGTATTGGTCGCCAGCGGCAAGAGATACCGCGAGAGATCGAAAGCTCGGGCGCGCAGCGTGCGCTCATATGCGTCCTGCTTCATCTCCTCCGGCTTGGGCGTGCGATCGCGCAGGTACTCGAACATCGCGGCGGAGAAGTGCTGATATTCCGCGAACAGGTGGTCCGCTCGAGCGCGATATAGGGTTTCAGTGGCCGCATCACCCGCAAATTCCGGTACGTAATAGCCGCTCTTCTTGAAGTCCTGATAACGTGTCGACCGCTCCTGCCCGTCCCAGCGCGGCTCGTCGACGAGGATGGTGGCAGCCAGAATTGACAGCTGTTCGATGGCAAATGCGATGTGTGCCAGGTCGGCGATGCTGCGGTGGCCATACTGGAAGTAGAAGGTGTTGAGAAACTTCTCCGCCTTCTGCTCGTTCAGCTCGGCCAGCGACTCGCGCAGCGATAGCGCCGAGCGCGAATACTTGGCCATGCCGTAGGCTTGCACTTCGGGATCGGCCCCATGGACAGCGTAGACTTGCGTCTCAGGTTGTCCCGTCGAGGAAGTTTGGGTTGACTCAGTAACAGGTTTTGTGACCATCGGCGTTGGGCTGAATCATAGGTGGTAGGCGAACTTTCGGCAACGCTTGCCCGGCAAGAGACACCAGCGAAGTTAATGCCGGCAAAACGACGGGCACGAACTTCTCCGTGCCTCGGTGTCTCTGTGGTTGTAAGACGCTTATGCGTTGATCGCCATGCCGAACACGGCGTTGGCTCCATCCAGCATCGCCTCTGACAGCGTGGGATGAGCATGGATGATGTTGGCCAGCTCTTCCGCAGTACACTCCATCTCCAGGGCAACCACTGATTCGGCGATCAGTTCAGTCGCCATCGGCCCGATGATGTGCACGCCGAGGATCTCGCCGTATTTCGTGTCCTCGACGATCTTCACGAAGCCCTCATGCGCGCCGACAATGCTCGCACGGGAGTTCGCCGTAAACGGGAACTTGCCAACCTTCACGTCGTAGCCTGCTTCTTTCGCCTTGGCTTCGGTCAGGCCCACGCTGCCGATTTCAGGATGGCAATACGTGGCGTTGGGAATGCGCAGCACGTTGATGGGCTTCGCCGGCTTGCCCGCGATGTGCGTGACGGCGACAATGCCCTCCATGCCGCCTGAATGCGCTAATTGCGGATAGCCTGCGACGATGTCGCCGACCGCGTATATGCCCGGCTCAGCCGTGCGCATGTATTTGTCGGTCTTCACGAAGCCGCGCTCGACTTCGATCTTGGTCTTCTCGATGCCGACGTTATTGGTACGAGGCGCGCGACCAATTGCGACCAGAACTTTCTCTGCCTCCAGCGTCTGCTGCTTGCCATCGACGGTGAACGTGACCTTCACGCCTTGCTCGGTCTTCTCCACCTTCTCGACTTTGGCGTTGACGAAGCCGTTGATACCACGCTTGCGGTACACCCGCATGAGTTCTTTCGAGACCTCTTCATCCTCCACCGGCACGTAGCGCGGCAGCATTTCCAGAATGGTCACATCGGCGCCGAACGATTTGTAAATGCTGGCGAACTCCACGCCGACGGCGCCTGAGCCGATCACAATCAGCGACTTCGGAATCGCATTGAGGCTGAGTACTTCAATATTCGTGAGGATCTGCTCGTCGGCCTCCATGCCCGGCAACATGCGCGCGACGGAGCCGGTCGAGAGAAGCAGGTTCTTCGCCTGCACCTGCGATTTGCCGCTCTTCGACTCGATGTCCACGGTGTGGATGCCGTTCTTAGCAGGGCCGGTCAGCTTGCCATAGCCTTCAATGACCGTCACCTTGTTCTTGCGCATCAGGAACTGCAATCCTTTGGCGTGCTTGTCAACGATTCCCTGCTTGCGCTTCTGGATGGCGTCCCAGTTCAGCGTGACGCCGGACGTATTCTCCAGGCCTAGCTCCGGACCTTCCTTCACGTGGTCGTAGACCTCGGCGTTGAACAGCAAGGCCTTGGTGGGAATGCAGCCAACATGCAGGCAGGTGCCGCCGAGGTACGGGTCTTTCTCGATCAATGCAGTCTTCAGGCCAAGTTGGCCGGCGCGAATCGCGGCGGTGTATCCGGCCGGGCCGCTGCCGATGATGGCTACGTCATAAATGGTGTCAGGCAAGTCTTGCGCTCCACTCTACAGATTGAAATTTTGCGTATGAACAAACAGATGATTGTAAACGAGGAAAGTAGCGGGAAAGGGATTGGAGCGTGGCGGGGCGGAGGTCGTCGCAACCAATCAAACCATTCCAGATCATCGGAGAGCAGGTCCCTCGCTTCGCTCGTGATGACAAACGAGAAGGAGGAAGCGAAAAGCCAGAGGCCAAGAGCCAAGAGCGAATAGCGGCGGCCTTTGAGACTTTTTCTCGCCCTCATCCGTATACCCGGATAGCATGGTTGCCACCGCATTCAGTTCGTTGCTGCCGATGGAGACCGAAGAGGCCCGCATAGCTCGTGGCTTGCGCCGTCGCGATCCCGATGTGCTGGACGCGCTCATCGCCCAGTATCAGCATCGCCTGCTGCGCTACCTGCTACACCTCACAGCGAACCGCGCTACCGCTGAAGACCTCTTCCAGGAAACCTGGATGCGTGTGCTGGAAAAGGGCCATCTCTACGACGGCAAGAGCCGCTTCGTGACCTGGCTGCTTACGATTGCGCACAATGCTGCAATCGACCACCTGCGACGCCGCAGCCCGGCAAGCCTCGACGAGATGCAGGATGGCGGAGACGGGGCTCCATTCGAAGTTCAAGACCTGAGGCCGTCACCCTTTGAGCAGGCGGCCGCCAACGAGGAAAGCGCCCGTCTGGAAGCCGCGCTGCAAAAGCTCCCGGCAATCTTCCGCGAAGTCCTGACGCTACGGATCCATGAACAGTTAAAGCTGGAGGAGATTGCCAACTTGGTCCATATACCTGTCGCCACGGTGAAGACGCGCCTGTACCGCGGCGTGATGGCGCTCCGTCCGGCGCTGAAAGGAGCCGACGAATGAATCTCTCCGATCATGAACGCGCTCGCGAGCTGGTGCTACTGAGTGACGTAGAGGGACTCAGCGATCGCGATGCCATCTGGCTGGCAGCACACTTGGCTGATTGCCCGGAGTGCAACGCTTTCACGGACCAGATGAAACTGGCCTCGCTCGTACTACGCAGCGTGCCGGTCACCGCAAGGGCGTCACTGGTCATGGCCACGCAGGCACGTGTCCGTGCTCGCGCAGCCGAACTTCGCGATCACCAGGCGCGGATCTTCCTGATTGGGATTTCCTTCTGCCTGGGCCTGCTCTGGTCCGCCGGGTCGATGTTTATCGGCTGGCGATTCAGCTCATGGCTGGCGGAGCGGATTCACATCGCGCAGTGGGCCGTCGCCGCCGGGCTGGTCGTTCTCTGGCTGGCGCCGGCAATCGCTATGGCATTGGCATTCATGGTTCAGTATCGACCGCCTTCTCATTACGCCCGGGCGGATTGGACGCTGCTGGACCACAGCGAGGAATTGCAATGAACGAACAGAAATCAACCTTCCGAACGCAACTCGCCGTCGTCCCGCAATTTGGCTGGTTCCTCGCATTCGCCGTAGGGATTTGCGGGCTGATCGCGATCTTTTTCGCGGCGCATAACGATCACACGGTGCCGCGCCTGATGATTCCAGTGCTGGCCGTGCTGTGTGCCGTTGTGATTGCCTGCTGGGTCCTGCTGCTGAGCTACGTCAATCGCGATGCCGCGCGGCGTGGCATGAGCCCTACGCTTTGGACGCTTATCTGCCTGTTCGTACCGAATCTTATCGGCTTCATCATCTACTTCATACTGCGAAAACCACTCCCAAAGGAATGCCCGGGATGTGGCTTCATCGTTAACGATTCGTTCCGCTTCTGTCCGCGCTGCCGCTACGCGCTAGCCCCCGTCTGCTCTAGCTGTGGACAACCGATAAGAAACGACTACGCCTGCTGCCCGTATTGCGGACAGGGGATGAGCGCACCCGCACAAAGTCCGGGCTAGGGGAAGACACAGCGTCAGGGCACGACCTTTGGTCGTGCTGAACGGTTCCCCTTTTTGAAGAGGGGCTTTAGCCCCTGCAGAGGCTAAAGCCGATCCTTCGTGCGACGAGCTTTGCGGCACGTCTGGAAGACGTGCCCTGACGCGGAGCATCCCAGAAACGTAGCTCTAGCCGACGATTTCTTCAAATCGCAGAGGATCGGGGCGGATACGAACCGGAGGGGGTTCGATCAGCTCGAGTTGCTGCTTGGTGTAACGGATCCGGTGAATAACGGTGATCGTGCTGAGAACCGCAATGATCCATAGCACTGGCGCCATGCGATTGAAGAGGGCTCCGATGATGATGAGCACAATGCGCTCCGGGCGCTCCATGAAGCCGACTTTGCAGCTCGGAATGAGCGACTCGGCGCGTGCCCGGGCGTAGCTGACCATAACTGAGCTAACCATTACCAGGGCGGCGATCACGACATAAAGGAAGCGATTGGCCCGCGCATAGTACACCAGTAGTCCGAAGAACAACGCCACGTCGCTATAGCGGTCGATCACGGAATCGAAGAATCCGCCGAACTGGGTGACCTGATTGGTAGCCCGGGCGACGCGGCCGTCCACCATGTCGAAGATACCCGCGCCGATGATCACCAGTCCGGCGTAAAGGAACATGCGGCGCTGATTGCCGGCGTTGGCAAAGCCGAACAGCACCGCGGCGGCGATGTTGATCAGCAACCCAATGAAGGTCAATGCGTTGGGCGAGATGCGGGTCAGCGCCAGGCCGTGCACGATCTTATACAGCAGCCACTTGCACGATTTCCCGACAGCGCTTGTCCAGGTCATAACGAGTTATGCCTCGTCGTGAATCGTGACGAGTTTCAGCACTTCCAGCTCGCGCTTGCCGGTTGGGGTCACGACTTCGCTCACGTCGCCCACCTTCTTGCCCATGAGTGCACGCCCGATAGGCGAGCTGGTTGAAATCAGCCCTTTGGTAACATCCGACTCTTCACTGGTCACCAATTTGTATTCGATTTCTTCGTTCTTTGTGGAATCGAACACAACGATCGTAGAGCCGATAGCGGCGCGGTCTTTCGGGATGTTGGCCATGTTGATGAGCGACAGGTCCGCCATCCGTCTCTTCAGCTGGCCCAGCCGGGCGCGGACGAACTCTTGCCGCTGCTTGGCCATGTGATACTCGGCGTTCTCACTGAGATCGCCCATGGCCACGGCCTTTTTCAGCTCTTTCGGTAATTCGTGGTTGAGCTCGTATTCCAGGGTTTGGATCTCCTGTTCGAGCTTTTTCTTAATATGCTCAGGCATGCTTCTATGGATGCGCGCGCTTGCCCGAGGCATTCCCATGGCAAACGCATTGGCAAATTATAGCGCGAGGCAAGCGGCTGAAACCTATAGCTTATTGCATAGAAAGAACGGAGCAGTTCGAGCCCCTTCCTCATGCTTTCGGATGCTTTCGGCGCCAAGCCCAGCTATTTTGCAGCATACGCCTTCTTGAGCAGAGCGATCTGTCCCGCGTGATAGATGTGGTGCTCAATGACGCCCACCATTTCGTAGCGAAAGGCTCGCTGCCCTCCCGGCGTCTTCTCGTCGAGTTTGCCGGGATCCACGCGGGACAGGGCCTCCCGAAACCCCGCGTTGGAAGTGCGGAACCGATCCAGCGTCCCCTGCCAGCTTTCCTCGTCGGGCGCCGGAGTATCCGGGAAATTCCCTACCTCATCGGGAGTAACCGAACCAGAAAAACGGCGGTTGGCAACGTCTTCCCAGAAGGCCATGTGCATTACGAGTTGCCAAATGGTGTGCACCCCGGGAATCGGCTCCGCCGCGGCGCAATGCGCGTCGATGCCGTCAAGGATCTTCCACACCGGGTCGCCGTACCAGGCATCTCCGGTCATGGTCTGGTTGTACTGCTCGAGAATCTGCTGGAGCTCATTCATGCAGCCTCCTCCTTATAACCTCCAAATATAATAATACAGGTTAGGCAGCGATCAGTTCATCGAATCAGAAAAATAATGACGCCGGGAGGCAGTCAGCCGGTTTTTGCCGCTCGCTGGTTCCTGAATACGATTCTGGCCTTAGGATGACGTGTCCGCTCAAAGCGCACATCCGGCAACGCTTTTCCGAGCATCGTAGAACCCGGAGGGACGGCGCAAATGTCGGCAAACTTGCCTTAGTCGGACTACATACTTATAATCCCGCTTTCTGCGCCCCACTGTTTCCTGCGACAGCTGTAGGTGTGTTCACGACCGTCAGGTCGTCCTCGTGCAGCTTTGTTGAATGTGGACGGAAAGCACGCGCCGCCGTAAGCGCGTTAGGGTTGAAATCGTCATCTGTTCCTAAGATCAAGGAGCCAAGCGAATGAAGAAGTTCCTACTTGTGATGTTGCTGGTCGTGACTGCCACGGGATTCGTTCAGCCAGCGGCGGCGCTGGGCCAGGCTGCGCAAAAGAAAGAAATCAAGGACCCCGCCGAGTACAACGCATACGTCAACGCCATTCAGCAGAAGGACCCGAACGCCAAGGCGCAGGCCCTGGAAGCTTTCTTGCAGACCTACCCCAACAGCGTGATGAAGATTGATGCGACCGAGGAGTTGATGGCGGCCTACCAGCAGGCGGGCAACGCGCAGAAGATGATCGACGCGGCAAATCGCATCCTGCAGATGGACCCAAACAACGTCCGGGCATTAGCGATCTTAACCTACACCTATCGAGCCACCACAACGGCCCAGAATCTGCAACAGAACCTGCCGTTGATTAAGCAGTACGCCACCCGGGGTGAGCAGGCGCTGCCCAACCTGGCCAAATCTGAAGGGATGAGCGACGACGATTTTTCGAAGCTGCATAACGGACTCGGCGCCATCTTCGAAGGTGGCCTCGGATTCGTTGCTCTACAGGCCAAGAATTACCCGGAAGCAGCGAAGGATTTTGCCGAAGCCGTGTCGCATGAGGGCCAGCCGAGTATCGCCGACCTCTATCCTCTGGCACAAGCCGATCTGGAAGCGAAGCCAATGAATCCAGAAGGCTTCTGGTACATCGTGAAGGCGTCGCAGTTGGCACAGGGGGACGGGCAGCAGCAGATTCTTGAGTACGGACGCAAGAAGTACATCCGCTACCATGGCTCCGAACAAGGCTGGCAAGAGCTGGTGAACCAGGCCAAGAGCTCGCAGAGCGCGGTGCCACCGACGGGGTTCACGGTTGCTGCCGCCCCTCCGCCGCCTTCACCGGCTGAACAGGCAGCCGACCTGGTAAAAAACAAAGATCCAAAGAAGATGAGCTTCGCCGAGTGGCAGCTGGTCCTCTCATCCGGGAATCAGTCCGCTGCTGACACCGTCTGGAACATCATCAAAGACAAGGCAGTAAAGCTTGGCGCCAACGTGATCAGCGCCAGCGCCAGCAGCATACAGTTGGCGGGCAGCGAAGACGACATCAGCGACAAAAGAGCCGATATCACGGTAAACATGGCGAAAGCTTTGCCATCCAAGTTGGTTCCCCAAAGTGGAGCAGAGATCTTCTTCCAGGGAGTGGTCTCGAGCTATACACCTAATCCGTTCATGATGACCTTCACGGATGGCATTCTGCTGGACAAGAACGGGAATCCTATTCAAACCGCAGCGCCGGCCCACCATACAACTCACAAGCAGTAGCAGGAATGGTGGAGATTCGGGAAACGGGAGCACGCGCTCCCGTTTTTCTTTTTGGAGATGCCTTCGGCTGCTGCCGTCCGCGCTAGCGCACGGCTCGCTTCTCGAAGTTGAAAGGACGCGCGCTGCGAGGCGGACGCCGGGTTCCGCTGCGCAGGGCCTTGATGTCGAGTCCGAGTTCGGCGATGGTTCGGCTCAGGGTATTGCGATGCATTCCGAGCTGGCGCGCGGCCTTGCACTGATTGCCCTTGTTCTCCTGCAAAACAGTCAGAATGAACTTCTTCTTGAATTCCCGCACTGCTTCGCTATAAAGGATGCCGCTCTTGTACATCTGCATGATTAGAGCTTCCAGTTGATCTTTCACGACGCCTCTTTCATGAATGCATTCAGCCTGAAATCGTTGTTACTGCTTGCAGCTATCTAGGGAAACGCGCGCATCATCTCATGCCGGCCTTCCACATGCTCGGGAACCGTGCGCAACAGGTTCCAACCATCCCGAAAGCGCTGCCGTAATTCAGCCGGGGCAGCCCATATCAATCCTCTTCCCGTCACCAACAGGAACGGTGCAATTCTCGACTGCTGCAAGTACGAAGAAGTCGGGCTGAACGACGCGAGCGCCAGCACCACCACTGTGCAAACCGCAATGCCGCGAACCGCTCCAAACAGCCCTCCCAGGACGCGATCAAACCACCGCAATCCGATTCCTTTGACCGCCCATCGCGCGATACGTCCGGCAACACTGCCCAGCAGCGCCAAGACGACGAAAATCGTCATGAACCCGGCGATGTCAGCCGCCCAAGCGGAGTTCATGTAGCGCATATACCAGGTGGCCACACGCGGATACTCCCACGCCGCAACCAGGTAACCCAGGACCGCACCCGCCAAAGCAAACAGCTCGTAGAAGAAGCCTTGCCCCGCCGCGGTCAGAATCGAAGCTGCAAGCACGAAAATGAATCCCCAATCCAGGATGGAGAAACCCATCATCATGATGTCGCGGTTCTAATCAGGTAAGGGCCGCCCCGTCAGCCGAGTGTAGGCCTCGATGTACTTCTCACTCGTCTTGCGGGCAACCTCCGGCGGGAGGCCAGGAGCCGGCGGTTGCTTGTTCCACTTAATCGATTCCAGGTAATCCCGGACATACTGCTTATCAAACGACTCCTGCGCTCCGCCCGGCCGATACTTGTCTGCCGGCCAAAAACGTGAGGAATCAGGAGTCAGCACTTCGTCAGCCAGCACCAGTCCCTGCGGCGTCTGGCCGAACTCGAATTTGGTGTCGGCGATGATGATGCCCTTCGCCACAGCGTAGTCGTTCGCCGCCGTGTAAACCTTCAGGCTGAGATCGCGCAACTGCTCGCTCAACTCGCGGCCCGCCAGTTTCACCATCTGCTCGAACGAGATGTTCTCGTCATGGCCGGAGACAGCTTTTGTCGCCGGCGTAAAGATGGGCTCAGGCAGCTTGTCGGATTCCCGCAAACCGGAGGGCAGCGCGATACCGCAAACCGAACCGCTGTTCTTATACTCCCTCCAGCCGGAACCGGAGAGATATCCGCGCACCACGCATTCAATGCTGACCATGTTTGCCCGAATCACAAGCATAGAGCGCCCACGCAGCTGGTCAGCGTACCGCTGAAGCTCGGGCGGATACTTCGCGACATCCGCCGTGACTGTGTGGTTGGCAACGATGCCCTTGAGGAAATCGAACCAGAACAGCGAGAGCTGCGTGAGGACTCTTCCCTTCTGCGGTATGCCCGTCGCCAGCACGTAATCGAATGCGGAAATGCGATCCGTGGCGACGAACAGCAGGTGCTCCGTATCGACTTTATAAATATCCCGCACCTTACCGCTTGCGTAGAGTGTGAGTTCGGGAAAATCGGTTTGGAGGAGTACGTTGTTAGTTATTTCCGACTCTGTCACGTCTGTTGGTCTCAACCTGTCTCGGAGTAAGTAGGCGGTATTGTAGTTGCTCGGACAGCTTTGTCAACGATTCTCAAGTGCGCCCTGCAAAACTGCGGCCAGAAGGACAAAACAAATAATGCTTGACAGAACAGGCCACACCGGGGCGCAGATGTGGACACAGCATAGCGCCAGGGGCGGACACGACTCCGGCGAAGCTCAGTCTGCCGCCGTGCGGCGGACATTAAGCGCGTCCTGCACGTAACTCACGTCGGCGTTGCCGACCACGCCTGCATTCTGCATGGTCTTTCGCAGATCGTCCGATTGCATGAACCGGCGAGCGCTCTCCGTGTTCTCCCAATCCAGCAGCACGGTTACATCCCGGGGATCTTCGATGGACTGGAACACCCGAAATCCGGTTTCGCCCGCGGCCATACGGTGATTCAGATACGCGTCGAACGTCTGCTTCCATTTGCCGTAATCCGCCACTTTGTGGCGCACGATGACATGAACCATAAGAAAAGCCTCCCGATCTCGAACGATTTACCACGATACGCAATTGTGCAGCGATTGTGAACTCCCTTTGCCCCATTTTTCTGTGACGCGCGAACATACTTGATGTTTGCGCCGCGGCGCGCGCCGGTCACGGGCGAAATCGCTACGCGCTGCCGCTGCGCTATACTGCAAACCTTAGGAGAACGATTATCCTTCCCCGCCTGATCACTCGCTCATCGGACATTCACGCCGCCGGATGTTTCGCCCTGGAGCCGGTCGCCAAAGGCACTCGTCTGCTGGAATACGAAGGCGAGCGCATCACCAAGGACGAAGGTGATCTGCGCTACGAGGGCCGGCCGTTCACCTATCTCTTCGGAATCGGCAAAGGTGACGTCGTTATCGACGGGCACGGCATGGCCATGTTCGTGAATCATTCCTGCGACCCCAACTGCGAAACCGACGAGATCGACGGGCGGGTGTATATCGTCGCCATCCGCAATATCAAGGCGGGCGAGGAGCTCACTTATGACTACTGGCTTTATGACGGCGACGATGATGCTCCCTGCCATTGCGGCAGCAGGAGATGCCGCGGCAGCATGTACTCGCCCCAGGAGTTGAAGAAACAGAAGGCACGCGAGGCGCGGAAACGGAAACAGCAAAAGAGGGCCGCCAAACGCGCCGTGCACTCCAAGGCGAATGGCGGCGCGTTGGCCCAACGGTAGTTGCTGCGTCTCTCGATTTATTTGCTGTCATCCTGAGCGACGAGCGTAGCGAGGAGTCGAAGGACCCCTACCTTCCCGAAATCTCTTCGCACCTATAAGGGTCCTTCGACTCCGTCGCCAGAGGCGGGCGACCTTGCTCAGGATGACAAATCGCGATTCGAAGCGATCCACCAGCTCGCGCGCCTTATAATCAAACCTTCCTTCCATGAGCTACCAGGTCCTTGCCCGCAAATACCGGCCGCAGAAGTTTTCCGAGGTCATCGGGCAGGAGCACGTCACCCGCACCCTGAAGAACGCTATCGAGCAGGGACGCATCGCGCATGGCTACATCTTCAGCGGGCATCGCGGAATCGGGAAAACCACCATCGCGCGCATTCTCGCGATGGCGCTCAATTGCCGGTCGCAGGAGCATCCCGTTGCCGAGCCCTGCGGAGTCTGCGATTCCTGCCGCGAGATTCGAGCCGGGAACTCCGTGGATGTGATTGAGATCGACGCCGCGACCAACCGCGGCATCGACGAGATCCGCGAGCTGCGCGATGCCGCGCGTTACCGTCCCGCCCGCGACCGCTACAAGATCTGGATCCTCGACGAAGCGCACCAGATTACCGACGCCGCGTTCAATGCATTGCTGAAGACGCTAGAGGAACCGCCTGGACATGTCGTCTTCATGATGGCGACCACGCAGCCCGAGGACATTCCGCAGACCATTCGCTCGCGCTGCCAGCACTTCAGCTTTCACGCCGTTCGCTTCGACGAAATCGTGCAGCAGCTGCGCGACATCGCTCAGCAGGAGGGTATCGCTGCCGACGATGCCGCGCTGTCAATGCTGGCTGAAGTGGGTGACGGCTCCATGCGCGATGCGCTTAGCATTATGGACCAGGCCATTGCCTGCTGTGGAACCACGCTTAGCGCTGACGTCGTGCGCGGGCTGGTCGGCACCGTCTCCTCCGAAGTTCTGGAAGAAGTGATGGGCACGGTTGCCGCCAACTCCAGCCAGGATGTCCTGCGCATCGTCGACAGGGTCCTTGTGGAAGGGCAAAGCGCGCAGCACTTCGCACGGCAGATGGTTCGCTTCTTGCGAAACTTGCTGGTCGCCAAGGTGGCTGGGCATGATTCTCCTGTCCTGCAAATCTCAGCCGACGAGCGCGAGCGCGTGGCACGAGTCGCGGAAGCCTTTAGCGAGGAAGATCTGGCGCGTTTCCTGCAAATCATGCTGCGCACGCACAACGATCTCAGCTACAAGCAGGAGCAGCGCTTCCATCTTGAGCTTGGCCTGCTGAAGCTGGTACACGCGCAGCGCCTGCTCCCCCTGGAGGAGTTGCTGAGCCGCGAGGCCGCAAGTCCGGCAGGAACATCGAGGTCGCGGGGAGGCTCCACTGCCCTCGCTTCCCCGCGACCCGCGGCTTCGACATCCCGGCCTGCGGGCGCACATTCGCCGGGGGTTGCCAGTTCTAACAGCAAGCCTGCATCGCCGTTCTCGAAGCCGTCTCCCTTCGAGTCCGATCGCAACCGCAAAACAGAAATGAAGGGCGAGCTCGCTGGTGGGACAAGCGCGGTGAGCGTAAGGACCGCAACCGCGATCGCTGTCGAAGCGGAACCGGTGGGTACCGCTGAAACAGAACAAGAAGTCGCCGTGGAATTGCTCCGCGACGCCGTTCTTAGCGCGCTTGAGAACTCGGGTCAGCAGATGCTCGCGCACAACCTCGAGCAGGGCGAATGGTCAGTGCGGGGCACTGAAGTCAGCGTGAAGGTTGCATTGTCCAAGGTGCTGATCGACGTGGCCCTGGGCGACGGCCCCAAGCGTGTGATTCAGAATGCGCTTTCGCAGGCTAGCGGCAAGCCGCTGCGGTTCAAGATGGAAAACGGCGGCACAGAGTTCACGCCCGCGTCTTCTGCTCCGCGCCCGGCCAACGGAACCGGCAACGGTGCCAGTGCGCGTAGCCGGGCTCTTGCTGATCCCGTGGTAAAGCAAATGCAGGAGACTTTTGGCGCCGAGATCCGCACCGTCATCGATTTGAAAGAGCACAGCTAAGGGGCACGAAGAGCCATGGGCAATTTCAATTTGCAGGACATGCTGGCGCAGGCGCGTCAGCAGGCCGAGAAGCTGCAAGAAAAAATGCAGCAGATTGTCGTCGACGCTTCGTCAGGCGGAGGCAGCGTAACCGTCAAGATGAATGGACAGAAGCAATTGCTAAGCGTTGCCATCGAGGCGGACGTCGTGAAGTCGGGCGACATCGAGATGTTGCAGGACCTGATCATCGCCGCCGTGAATCAGGCTTCGCAGAAGGTTGATGAGGCGCTGAAGTCCAGCCTGGGCGGAATGTTCGGCGGCATGGGCCTGCCGGGCTTGTAAACGCAAACCGGAGGATATTGAAAATGTCTCTGTGGGTCGTCCGCGCGGGTAGGCATGGCGAGCAAGAGGAGACAGCGATCAAGGACCACCTTGTCTGTCATGCATGGAACGAACTGCCGGACTACTCGGCATACCGCACGAAGGACGACCTGCGGGTGCTCTATAAGGCGACGTATCCGGGCGAAAGTGAAAAACAAGTTATCGCCGGACTGGGTCAGGTCTGGAGGTTCGCACACGAGGTTCAAAAGGGCGATCTGGTTGCGCTACCTCTTAAGACCCAGTCTGCGCTGGCGTTCGGTCGAATCACGGGTGAATACCAGTACAAGAAGGTTGCTCCGAATGTAATGCACATACGGAGCGTGGAATGGCTTAAGACCGTACCACGTTCTGTCTTCCCTACAGAGATACTCCTTTCAATGAACGCGGCTCTCACTATTTTCAAGGTTTATCGCAACGACGCGGAAAACCGAGTGCAAAGGATTCTCGCGTTGGCTCCCCTGTCCCCGAAGTCGCGGCAGAGAATTTTGAAGTTGAGGTCGAAGCCGAGGATGAAACAATCGATCTGGAAGAGACCGCGCGCGACGAGATACTCAAGTTCATTCAGGTCAAATTCAAAGGCCATGCACTTGCTCGTCTAATCGACGCGGTCCTGAGGGCACAGGGTTACAAGACCGAAGTGTCGCCCCCGGGACCGGATGGAGGAGTAGACATTCTCGCTGGTTCAGGGTCGCTCGGCTTGGATCAACCTCGCCTTTGTGTCCAGGTCAAGTCGGGTAGTGTGGCTCAAGGGCAGACGACCTTCAACGAACTCCACGGGGTCGTGGCAAAATTTGCTTCTCAGCAAGGCCTTCTCGTCTCGTGGGCCGGATTCACGCAGCCCGTGAAGACGGACGCGCGAAAGGACTTCTTCAAAATTCGGTTGTGGAATCAAGGCGACATTGTGGATGCCATTCTGGAGAACTATGAACGGATCGATGACGACATCAAGGCGGAATTGCCACTGAAGAGAATTTGGGTAGTGGTAAACGACGATACTAAGTGAACCTGCCCATGGTTCAAAGGGTTCGGATACGGGTGGCTAACCCGACGGCCCGTGCAAGGGCAAAGTCGTATTTCACTCATAGCGGCGCGCCTTCGAGTGCGCCCCTTCGCGAGAATTTGTGTCAGGGGCACCATGTCACGCTTTGCCGAGCCCATGGCTCGACTCATCGAAGAACTGAAGAAGCTTCCCGGCGTCGGCAGCAAGACGGCGCAGCGCTTCGCCTTTCACATCCTGCGCTCCAGCGATGAAGACGCCCAACTGCTCGCTAACGCCGTTCTCCAGGTGAAGGCCAGCCTGCATCTATGCTCGATCTGCAATAACATCACCGACGTCGATCCCTGCGTCTATTGCAGTAGTCCGACGCGCAATCAACGGCTGGTGTGCGTGGTGGAGGAGCCGACCAACATCGCCGCCGTCGAGAAGATCCGCAATTATAACGGCGTGTATCACGTGCTCCACGGCGCTCTGTCGCCGCTGCACGGGGTTGGGCCGGAACAGTTGCGCATCGCTAACCTTGAGCGGAGGGTAGAGGCCGGCGACGTTGACGAATTGATTCTGGCGACGAATCCCACCGTCGAAGGGGAAGCGACAGCAACCTACCTTTCGCGATTGTTCAAGGCGCCGGGCGTGAAGGTCACTCGCATTGCCACCGGCGTTCCGGCCGGCAGCGACATCGAGTACGCCGACGAGGTCACCATGCAGAAGGCCATCGACGGGCGGCGCGAGCTGTAATTTGCCCGCGACGAGTCCTTAGGCCGCCTGCGTCGCCGTGGTGATCGTCTCCAAGCCGTGGCCATGCGGGCCCAACTCACGCTGGCGCAGCAGGAAGGCGAAGGTCAACCCCAGGAATCCGAGGATTGAAAAGATCTGCATCCCCAGCCGGTATCCCTGAGGATTGGCCGCGCTCGCGCCGGCATGATCGTTGGCCCAGCCGATCAGCACGTTGAAGCCGAACAGGCCGATGTTCTGAATCATCGTCATCAGACCGTAGGCGGTGCCCAGTTTTTCCTGTCCCACAATGTAGGCCACCGACGGCCACATCACCGCCGGGATCAGCGCAAAGGCAAAGCCCATCATCGACATCGTGCCCACCAGCAATGCGGGAACTTGGTAAGCCGAGAATGAAAATGCGAGCGGAGAAAAATGAAAAGATGGGAAGTATATGGTGAGCTGCCGGACCCAGTGAAGATAGCCCATCATTAAGTAGACAGGGATCAGCAGCACCGAGCCAAACATCATCAACAAAGCACGCTTGCCTATACGGTCCACAAGTAACCCGAAGAGTGGGGTACCGAACATCGTAAAGAGCGTGAGCATGCTAAGCAGGATGCCGCCCGCCTGGAGAGAAGCACCGTGCGCATGCATAAAGAACTTAACTGCGAAGGTTTCAAACGGGAAGATCGCGGAATAGAAGACGATGCACAGCCCCACGATGTACCAGTAGGAGACGCCGAAGTTGAAAATGTCCTTCAACACCACCTTGTCGGTCGATCCCTCCCCCAAGTGGTAGTTACGCTCGGCGTAGGCTTCGAGAATCCAGTACACAATTGCCCCGAGCAAGGAAACGGCGGCGAAGCCTACTGCCATCAGCAGCGGCGTGCGCCAGTTGGCGTAGGCACTCTTTGCCCATGCCGGAGAGGTTTGAGCCAGCCAGGTTCCAAACCGGGCCAGCATCAGGTTGATGCCGAAGGCAAAGCTCAGCTCCTTGCCGCGAAACCACTTCGCAACCGCCGTGGTGACGGCGACGATCAGAGACTCCGCCCCCAGGCCGAAAATCAGGCGTCCGGCGGCCATGACCGGCAGATGTGGCGCCATCACGGTGACCACCGCGCCGATGAAGCAGATGCTGGCAAAAAGGGCGAGCGCGCGGCGCGTGCCGATGCGGTCGACAATCAAGCCCCCAATCAGCACCATGATCACATTGGGCGCGCTGTAGATGCCTTGCAGCAGGCCAATGTTCGAATCGGAGAAGTGCAGTTGCTTGGAGAGCAGGTCCGCTATCGGTTCAATGCAGTCGTAGACGTAGTAGTTTCCGAAGATCGGGATGCTGACTACGAGCAGCACCAGCCAGCGAAAGAACTTGCTGGGCTCGGGGCGGGTTTCAACGGTCAGCGATGCTTGTGACATTCAAGCCTCAATCTGCCAGCTTGGATTGCGGTTGGCGAAGGAGAAAGATAGCAGATGCGGCCGGAAGAACGGAGCGAGGCGAGGGCAAAGAAGCCCCACGTGCACGAAGGCTAAAGTTATTTTAGATACTTTGATATCATGATATCATCATCAACGAGGAAGTGAACTGCCATGGGTCAGCTTATCGTGCGCCATCTCGAGGATGAGGTAAAGGCCAAGTTACAGCGTCGGGCCCGACGTCATGGCCGAAGTATGGAGGAGGAAGTTCGAGACATCCTCCGAAACGCCGCCCATGAAGAAGCGACGCCGGCGGGCAACCTTGGGAGCGAGATCGCCGGTTTGTTCCGCAATCTAGGTTGGGATGCAGAAGTTCCGGAGTTGCGCGGCCATCGCATCAAGCCCGCATCATTTGAGCCTTGATTATCCTCGATAGCAACGTCATATCCGAACTGATGCGGCCGAGCCCGGACCCCAACGTGCTCGCGTGGCTCGATGGGCAACCTCGCAGTTCCATATGGATGAACGCGGTGACTGTCCTTGAGGTTCGCTTCGGGTTGCAGATCATGGCAAGCGGCAAACGGAGAACGCTTCTCATGGAGGCATTCGAGGCGGCGCTCAACGCCATGGGGCGCCGCATCGCCCCATTTGACGCTGCCGCAGCAAACGAGGCGGCAGATTTGATGGCGGCTCGGCAAAAAAGAGGCAGACGTGGTGATCTGAGGGACACGATGATCGCCGGAATCGTGCTCGCCCACCATGCCACGCTGGCCACGCGCAACACCACTCATTTCGAAGACCTGTCTGTCCCTGTGATAAATCCCTGGACTATTTAGAACGGGCTCAACAAACTATTGGACGATCTGGAAAACCCCAGGGGATCTATGACCCGACAAAGCGCGCGTAGAGGCTACGCGCCACCGCCGTGTCAGTCGTGCCCTTGATGATGGCCCGCCCGTCGGGAAAGAGCGTCATCTCGTAGGGGTCGCGCCAGAACTTAAGTACGAATTCGTTGTGCCGGACGGTGCCGTGCGCGTTCAGGCGCCGGGTAATCTCGTTGAAATCAATTGGCCGCTGGCGTTCGTGGATCTGTACGGAATTGCGCCCGCAGAGCGTAATGTGCGGACGCCCTCCGCCCGCCAGGTGGATGAAGTCGCGCCGCTGACAGGCGCGGCAATGGGCGCGCGGCCGGCCCGCACCAATGGCCGCGTGTTCGTTCGACCACACGTCGTAGGACAGCAGTGTCCGATGGAGTTTGTCGCGCGCGCCGACCGCTAGCTTCATGGCCTCCGTTGCCGCGATGGAAGCCATCAGGTTCACGGCGGAGTTGAGAATTCCCGATGTGTCGCAGGTCTCGACCATGCCGCGTGGCGAGTCAGGGAAGATGCAGGCCAGGCACGCGGTCTCGCCGGGCAGCACTGTCATCGTAACCCCGTAACTTCCCACCGCTGCCGCATATACCCACGGAGTGCCGACGCTCACCGCGAAGTCGTTGATGAGGTATCGCGTCTCGAAATTGTCGGTGCCGTCGAGGATGATGTCGGCACCGCCGAGCAACTCTTGCGCATTGTCCGGGGTTAAATCAACGGGATGTGGTTCAACGACGATTTCGGAGTTGAAGGCTTGGATCTTCCTGGCCGCCGCAATGGCTTTGGGCAAGCTTTCGGCGGCGTCGGATTCATCAAACAGCGTCTGCCGCTGAAGATTACTCGTCTCCACGTAGTCGCGATCGATGATGCGCAGGTAGCCGATGCCGGCGCGGGCCAGCAACGATGACAGGGCCGAACCAGTGGCGCCACAGCCCACGATGGCAACGCGGGCCGCTGCCAACTTCCTCTGGCCTTCTGTACCCATGGGCGGGAAGAGAATCTGTCGCGAATATCGCTCCGCCAAATCCAAGAATCGGCCTTTCCACGCGCCTGCTTGTTTATTATATGGACTACACTTCAGGTTCAACGGGGGCACGGCCGATGACCGCTTCCCGGCCGCAAGCAGTGCGTTGAGGCCCTCGGGCACGCCATTCTGAAAGCCTGATTGTCTGCACCTTTGCAAAGCGTGATGTCAACTAAGCCAGTGCTCGTAGCTCAGTTCCGGCTCGCTATATGCGCTGTCGTCCTGCTGGCGCCGGCAGCCCTGGCGCGGGCGCAATCCGCCCAGACACCTGAGCAGACCAGCGATGCGCAAGGCATCGCCGTCTTACGACATCACTGCTCTTTCCCGCTACGAGGGCAAGACCGTCCGGCAAATCGATTTTCCCGGCATCGCCGGAACTAGCGCTGCCATGCTGCGAAGCATGATGACAGTCCACGTCAATGAGCCGCTGGATAGAGACCAGCTTCAGCAAAGTCTGAAGACGCTGTATGCGACCGGGCGCTTTGCCACGCTCGATGTTGAGGCCGATACGGTGCCCTCCGGCATCGCGCTGACTTTCGTGGCGGTGGAGAACTACTTCAACGGCCAGGTTCGGGTTGAGGGCCTGACCGGCAACCTGCCCCGGCCAAGCGACCTGGTGAATGCGAGCCGTCTCGATCTCGGCGAACTGTTCTCGGAAGAGGAAGTCCAAAGCGGGCTTCCGCGAATGAAGAAGGTGCTGGCCGACAACGGCTACTATGAGGCGTCCATCACATACGAGTTGACGCCTCACGAAGACACCCGTCAGATGGAGGTCACCTTCCAAGTGAACCAGGGACCGATTGCCCGTGTAGGCCAAGTGAAGATTCACGATGACACAGGCATCGACCCGGCCAAGATTCAGAAGATCACCAAGCTGAAGCCCGGCGCCAAAGTCAGCCATGACCATCTTTCGCGGGCCCTGGAGCGGCTGCGCAACTACTATCAGAAGAACGACCACCTGGAAGCGCAGGTACAGCTTGCCAACCGCGAGTATCACGACGACACCAACAAGCTGGATTACAACTTCTCCGTCGACGAAGGCTCCAAGGTGCTGATCACCGCGCAGGGCGCGAAGATCAGCCGGCGCGAGCTCAAGAAGCTGGTGCCGGTGTATCAGGAAAACACGGTCGACCAAGACCTGCTGAATGAGGGCCGGCGCAATCTTCGCAACTACCTGCAGACCAAGGGTTACTTCGATGCTGTGGTAGACCTGACCCGCAGAGAAGATCGCGCCAATGACGTGGTCAACATTGTCTACAACATCAATACGGGTGAGCACCAGAAGTTGGCTGCGATCGAGGTCGCCGGCAACAAGTACTTCAGTACCGCGACCATTCGTGAACGAATGAGCATTACCCCGTCGAGCTGGGTCGAGCAGAACGGCCGCTTCAGCCAGAAGATGCTGACCGACGATGTGGCCACCATCAAGAACCTCTACCAGAACAATGGGTTCCTGGCGGTCAAGGTTTCGAGCGTTCTGAGCGATTACAACAACAAGAAAGATGAGATCGCAGTCAGGGTCAACATCGATGAAGGGGCGCAAACCCGGGTCGTAGACCTAAAGATCGTCGGTAATCACCGTTTCGATGCGAGCACACTGGATTCGCTCATTACCAACCTGCCCGGTCAGCCCTACAGCGAAGCCAATCTCATCAACGACCGCGACGCCATCACGCTGCTCTACTACAACAACGGCTTCCCGGATGTGCAGTTCGAGGCGATTCCCACTGCGGCCGCCAGCGACCCGTTGCGCGAGAGCCTGGTGTACAAGATCACGGAAGGCGAACAGGTGGATGTGGATCGGGTCGTCGTTACCGGTCTGGAGTACACCCGTCCTTACATCGTCGACCGGCAAATGCGCATACACGCTGGCGACCCGCTCAGCCAGGCGGCGATGATCAACTCCCAGCGGCGCTTATACAACCTGGGCATCTTCAATGAGGCGAACGCGGCCGTGCAGAATCCTGACGGCCAAGAACCACAAAAAGACGTGCTGTTCGACCTGACGGAAGCCAAGCGCTGGACCTTCCGTTATGGCGGCGGTATCGAGTTTGCAACCGGCAATCTGCCCAGCACCAGCAATCCCCAGGGCAAAACGGGCATCAGCCCGAACGCTGTGCTTGAAATTACGCGGCTGAACATGTTCGGCCGAGACCAGACCCTCACTTTCCGCGCCCGAGTGGGCTTGCTGACGCGGCGCGGGCTGGTCAGCTACGACGCGCCCAGGCTTTTTCGCCGCGAAAACTGGCGGGTGACGTTCAGTGCTTTTTACGACAACACGGCCGACGTGAATACCTTCGCCTCGGAACGGCTGGAAGGCAATGTGCAAGTCGAAGAGCGCTATAACCGCTTCACCACCATGCTCTATCGCATGAGCTATCAGCGAGTGCGGGTCGACCCCAACAGCCTGGTGATCGATCCCAACCTGATACCTCTCTATTCGCAGCCGGTCCGTATCGCCATGCCGAGCTTCACCTACATTCGCGACAAACGTGACAATCCCATCGACTCCACCCGCGGAAGTTACACTGCCTGGGATGTTGGGATTGCCACCAGCGCGCTGGGTTCCGAGTCCAACTTCACGCGCACGCTGCTCGACAACTCCAGCTATTACCGGATCAAGAAACGCTGGGTCCTTGCGCGCCGCACCCAGATTGGCATTGAACGCCCTTACGGAACGAACTTTTACGGCACCGGATCGCAGGCCACCGCGATTCCCTTACCGGAACTCTTCTTCGCCGGCGGCGGCAATTCCTTGCGTGGCTTCTCCATCAACCAGGCGGGGCCGCGCGACCCGGACAGCGGTTATTCCATCGGCGGGCAGGGTCTCTTCGTCAACAACCTGGAGTTGCGCACACCTCCCGTGCAGCTTCCCATCATCGGTAACGGCGTTGGTTTCGTCTTCTTCCACGACATGGGAAACGTCTTCAGCAGCGCGAATGAGATCCTGAGCGGCATCACTCGCCTGCATCAGCCCTCGCTGGCTGACTGTGCTCCACCGACGAGCACGGAGCCATGCAACTTCAGCTATAACCCTCAAGCGGTGGGAATGGGCGTGCGCTACAAGACTCCCATTGGACCCGTGCGGTTGGACCTGAGCTACAACTTCAACCCCACCCGCTATCCCATCCGCGAAGAGGACAGGGTAACGTCACTGCGGCACATCAATTTCTTTTTCAGTATTGGACAAACCTTCTAATGCGAAAACACATTGTCATCGCTCTTGGCGCCATCGTTATGCTCAACATGGTTGCGCGCGGCTTTGCCGGCGAGATCATCGACGGCGTGGTAGCCACCGTCAATCGCAAGCCTGTACTGCGCAGCGATTGGAATGAGGCAGTCCGCTTCGAAGCCTTCATGCACCAAAAACGGCTTGCAGACGTCTCCGAGGCGGAGCGCATTGCGGCCCTCCAGCGCCTGATCGACCGTGAGCTTCTGGATGAGCAAATGAACCAGGAAAAGGCATTGCGGCCCTCCGACGATGAACTGGCCGCTGACATCGCCAAGCTGCGGGAAAAATTCCCCGCGGGCAGCAGCGATGAGAAGTGGCAGGCGCTCATACGCTCGTACGGTCTCACCGAGGCGGTCATCGCCGTGCACCTGAAAGAGGAAGTTCGAGTGATGAACTTCATCGATGTGCAACTGCGCCCGAATGTCCGCATACAGGATTCCGAAGTGGCGTCGTACTACCAGGCGCAGCTTGTTCCCGACTTAAAGCAAAGCGGCGCGCGCGTCGTACCGCTCAGCGCTGTCGAGCCGAAGATTCGGGAGTTGCTGGTGCAGCAGCGCATGGACGAAATGCTCGACGCGTGGCTGCATAACTTGCGCCAGCAGTCGAGCATTCACACCCTCGTCCCCCTCCCGGCAATGAACGCGCACCTGGCTTCTCCGAGCGCAGAAGGAGGCCGGTAACGAAAACGTCGGGACAACGCGAGACGAACAAGCATCCGGCGAGGAAAATACGGCGGCGCGCCTTTGTCATGCTGCTGGTTGGCATGTTTCTGCTCGGATGTGTTGTCGCGTTGGGATGGTATCTGCGAAGCCCACAGTTCGCAAACCTGGTCAGGCAAAGAGTCATCACAGCGCTCGAAGACGCCACGGGTGGGCGCGTTGAGCTCGAGTCGTTCCGCTGGAACCTTTCCCGGCTGGAATTTGAAGCCATCAATCTTACTGTCCACGGCCTCGAGCCACCGACAGAGGCGCCGCTCGCGCAAATAGCGGACCTGCGCGTCCGCGCGCACATCGTTTCGCTGCTTGGCAAACGGGTTGATCTTACGTACCTCGGAGTCGACAGCCCGCAGATTCACCTGATCGTTGATCGGAACAGTAGGAGCAACGTCCCCGAACCCAAGGAGAAAAGCACCTCGGATCCGGTGCAGCAATTGTTTGACCTGGCCATCTCGCGCGCCGAAATCCGTGACGGACTGCTCCAGATAAACCAGCGCCAGATCCCATTCGACTTCCTGGCCAATGATGTCGCGGCTGATGTTAGCTTCGACCGGAGGGGCCGCCGATACGACGGCACGCTGAGCGTAGGAAAGATCACTGCCAAGTATCAGGACTACCGTGAAGTCCCAGTGACCTCCCAGGCGGAGTTCAGCGTCTGGCAAAACCGCTCTGAAATCAAGCAGCTCACACTGCGGTCGCAGGACTCTTCTGTCGAACTGCGCGGCACTGTCAATGACTTCAACAATCCTGAAACTCGCTTCGACTACTCCGCAACTGTGGACCTTCCGCAGGCCGCCGCTGTCGCACGGATCGGCAGCATTCGCAAAGGTACGGCCACTCTGTCCGGCAGCGTGAGTTACGGCAGCGAACAATACTCCACGTCGGGTAAATTCTCTGTCCGCAACCTGGACTACACCGGGACTGGATCGCAATTTCGGGATGCCAGTTTAGCTGGAAACTTCCAGGCTGACGGTTCCGGCTTCAAGTTGACCAATCTTGCCGGGCGCATGCTCGGTGGCGAAATAAGCGGGAACGCCGAAGTCCGCAACGCCAAGCCTCAATCCGGCCAAGCTCGGCTGAAACTCGCAGGGCTATCGTTGGCGGAAGCCGCGCGAGCATTTTCCACGCGGTCGCTGCCGCTCGAAGCGCTAAAGGTGGCCGGCGGCGCCGACGGCGTATTGAATTTCACCTGGAAGGGCACTCCATTGCGCGGTATCGCAGACTTTGACCTTAACGTCAGCGCCCCTGCGCAGCCCGCGAGTGACCAGCTTGCGCTGTCGGGGACGGTGCGTGGCTCCTACGAGTTGAGCTCCGGGACGCTGCAGCTCCGTCCTCTGCAGCTCGCCACCAATGCCACGCAGATCGAAGCTTCCGGTAGCGTCGGGTCTCGCGCGGCAAACTTGAATGTCAGCCTCGAAACCAGCAACCTCGGCGAGATTGATGATGTCCTGAACGTCGTGGGCTGGCCGCCCATGCCGCTCGAACTCAGAGGTCAGGCTGGCTTCAAGGGAACAATCAACGGCCGCCTGCGTGATCCGGAGATTAGCGGCCATTTGCAGGCCAGCCAGTTCACGTATCTCTACGGCCCGTCATCACCGATAGCCACTGTGCCCGCACAACCTCGGCCAATTCACTTCGACTCCTTCGCCGGAGATGTGCTCTACTCCCCGTCCAGCGTTGCCCTCCATCACGCAGTCATCAGCGCATCGGGAACCACTCTCGACCTTGATGGCTCGGCTGCGCTCGACCACGGCGACTTCCTTGACGAGTCGGCCTTTGAGCTTCACGCAGCCATGCAGCACGGAGACATATCGTCTCTGCAACAGATCGTTGGCACGGACTATCCCTTGACCGGCGAAGCCGCCCTGACGGTGCAGGCCTCGGGCACCAAGGCCAGCCCGCATGGCCACGGCTCCCTCACGCTGACCAAGGCAACGGCTTACGGACGGGCGATCGACTCGCTTTCCGGCGACGCCACCCTGGATAACGGCACACTTCACATCGCCAAAGTGACGTTGAAGGCGCCCGGGGGCACGGTGCTGGGCGCCGGCTCGTACAACCTGAGCACGCATCAGATGGTTGCCGACCTGCACAGCGATGACGTTCAGCTCTCCCATGTTCCGGAGTTGCAACTGGTGCGGATGAGCACCACCGGCGTCGCTAACCTTAAGCTGCACGCATCCGGCACGCCGCAGCACCCCACGGTCGATGCCCATTTGCAAATCGACAAACTGGTGCTTAACGAAGAGCACGTCGGCGACCTGACGATTGACGCTGCCACCCACGGGCAGGACATGGTCATCACCGGCCGCTCAAACTTCCAGCGTGCGGTCCTGACACTCGATGGAACCGTCGGCATGCACGGCGACCTGCCGGGCGTTTTTGACGTTCAGTTCAGCAACCTCGACATCGATCCGTTCCTTAGCGAGGAACTCAAGGGCAGGATCACCGCCCATTCCGGCATGGCTGGAAGAGCACATGTGGCAGGCCCTCTTCGCCAGCCTCGCGAGCTCACCGGCGGATTGACCATTGACAACTTCCATGCGGAGCTTGAAAACGTCCCCGTGCAGAGCGACGGACCGATCGAAATTTCGCTAGCCAACGAGACACTAAAGGTGAACCGCTTCGCCATGACCAGCGCCGACACCAGACTCAATGTCGAGGGTAGCGTCGATATCGGCGGCGACAAGCGAATGCAGCTGCAGGCGAATGGCTCGGTGAACATGGCGTTGCTGCAAACCTTGAATCCGGACTTGACCTCCAGCGGTAAAGCCGCGCTCGACGTTCGTATGCAAGGAACGATGTCCCAGCCTCTCATCACCGGAACGGTACAGATTGCTAACGTCTCCCTATCCGACATCGACCTGCCCGCCGCCCTTGCCGACGTGAATGGGACGCTGGTGTTCAACCAAAGCCGTCTGGAAATCGAGAAGCTTACCGGGCACATAGGCGGCGGGACGGTCGAATTTGCCGGCTACATTGGCTATGCCAACGGCGTGGCGTTCAATCTGACATCACAGGGCCGAGACATTCGCTTCCGCTATTCCGGCATCAGCATCACCGCCAACCAGCAACTCAAGGTGCAAGGCACGTTCAAGAACGCTACCGTTTCCGGCGACATTACTATCACCCGGTTCGCGCAGATCCCCTCTGCCGATCTCGCAGCCGCGTTTGCCAGCGCTCCCGCCCCAGTACCGAATGCCGCCTCGCCGCTCAACAACCTGCATTTTGACGTTCGTGTTCGTTCCGCGCCCGAGCTGACGGTGCAGACTTCGCTGGCCAAGTTGTCCGGTGACGCCGACCTGCGGCTCAAGGGAACGGCGTTGAATCCCATCTTGCTGGGGCGTGTGAACATTGCTCAGGGCGACATCAAGATCAACGGCCAGAAATATTTTCTGGAGCGCGGAGACCTGACGTTCGCCAACCCGGTGCGGATCGACCCGGTGATCGATGTGGAAGCCAAGACCCGCGTCCGGGATTTCGACATCACCATCGGACTGCACGGCACACTGGAACGATTGTCAACCACCTACCGTTCCGACCCGCCGCTTTCCAGCGAGGACATTGTTTCTCTGCTCACCCTGGGCCGCACGCAGCAGGAAAATGCTCTGCCGACTAGTGCGGCGGGCGCGGGCCTCGGCGAAGCCACCGGCAACGCCGTGATCGGGGCGGCGATCAACCAGGTCGTATCCAACCGCGTCTCGCGCCTGTTCGGCGTGAGCGCCATCCGAATCAATCCCGCCGTGGGCGGCGGTCCCGACAATAATCCCAACGCCCGGCTCACCGTGGAGCAGCAGGTCTCCAGTAACGTGACCATCACCTACATCACGAACCTCTCCCGCTCGGCGCAGCAGGTGCTCGAACTGGAATACAACATTGCGCGTGACTACACCATCACCGCCGAACGCGACGAGAACGGCGTTGTCAGCTTTGACCTGCTGATTCGAAAGCGAAAGAAGTAGGCGGATGTCGCGCATGACAAAGGTCTCTCCCGGCGCTAGAAAGTAAAACGTGATGGCCGATTGGCTGCCAACTCACACCCCGGCCAGTTCCCAGGAGGAACGGCTGCGCATGGTGTATCAGCAGCTGCGTGCACGCGGCGTCCGAGACGAGCGCGTGCTGGCGGCAATGGCCAAGGTGCCGCGCGAGGAATTCGCCCATGCCGACACCCTCGCCGATGCCTATGGCGACCATCCGCTGCCCATTGGCGCGGGGCAAACCGTCTCGCAGCCGTACATTGTGGCTTCCATGGTCGAGGCACTCGAAATCGAGCCTCATGACCGCGTTCTTGAGATCGGCACGGGCACGGGATATCAGGCCGCGGTGCTGGGCGAGCTGGCGGGCGAGGTGTGGACGATGGAGCGGATTCCCGAGCTCGCCTGCCAAGCGCAGCAGATTCTGGCGCGGCTCGGATATCACAACGTGCATGTGCTCGAGGGCGACGGCTCCTTAGGCTTGCCCGAACACGCACCATTCAACAGGATACTGGTGGCCGCGGCGGCGCCGGCCGTTCCCCAAAGCCTGGTGGACCAGCTCGCGGAAGGCGGACGCCTAGTGGTTCCCATCGGAAGCCGCACCGAGCAGCAGATTTGTCTCATTCGCAAGGCGAACGGAGAATTGATCACGACTCTTCATGAGCTCTGCCGCTTTGTGCCGCTGGTTGGGCGAGAAGGATGGAGGCCGTGAGGGCGTGCTACGTTCCTTGCCCCGTCGGTCTTTATTTTTGAGCACGACCGGTCATCGTAAGGTGTAAGCGCTGGTGGCTGCCACAATCCCCAACACGCCAAAGAGGATTCCGGCATACCAGTAAGGCCGCCTGCCGGTCAGCAGCGTGATTGAGGTCACGATGAGGCCAATCTCCAGCAGCACCTCGCCCGTGTCGAACCAGTCTGCGCGCCGGGCCATCTGCTTCAGCTCTGATTCCAGGCCACGCGCCTCGTGCTCAATCTCCTTCTGGTCATCCGCGTACTTCTCGATCGATGCCTCAAACTTTTTCTGGACGGCTTCCGCCTTCTCGGGATCTTTGGCCTGCAGTACGCCCATGAGATCGCGCAGAGCTTCGAGGTTATTACGCCGCAGGTTCTTCGCCTGATAGTAGGCCCATTCATCGGTTACGCGGTTTTGCAGAAGTATCTCTTCGGTGTGGGAGCGGTGCCCCAGAACCATGACCACCGCTACCAGGACAGCGAGCAGGGCCATAGTGAAACTTACTCGCGCCATCCCCGGATTGTGCCCGTGTTCCGCGTGCTCGTGCAGTTCCTCGACTTCGCTATGTGACATGCCTCAACCAGTCCAACCGAATCTTGCGCTTCTTTTCAAACGAAGATATCACGCGCCCTAAGGCGCCGAGGCACAAACCCCGCTTAAGAGACGTGCGTCGATTCCCGGGCGTGCTCTGTGCGTGGCATCGGCGTCTCAGGGGTGATGTGGCCGGGGAGTACTTCCCGCAAAGCCCATTCAATGCGCTCCATCGAGCTGCGGATCAGCTCGACGGATTGGGCGCTGTCGGTGGCAGAGCTGGCGTAAGCGATTACCTGGAGCGCATTACGGATATGGTGGTTCATCTCCGCAATGGTGCGCAAACGCGCTTGCGTCGCGGCCCGGCGTTCGCGCTCGACGCGGGTCACCTGCAGGTATAGCAAGCCCGCAGCGATTCCCGTCAGGCCGTTGGAAAGCGCCATGATGTCCACGCGGTGAACGCCCTCGCGGAGCAGAAGGCGATCAAAGGCGAAGCCAATAATGCTCACCACCAGCACGACCAGAAGAAAGATCAACACATCGCGTGAACGGGACTGCTCATCGAGCTGCATGTAACTATCAGTCTATCTGAACAAGTTGAGACGACTCAGTTTGCTCGCGGTTAGCCCGGAAGTGGCGCAAGATGGCATCCGCCTGTGCCCGGCTCACCACGGCTGACAACGCCGCAGTATCCGCCTGCTTGATGGCCTGCAGGCTGCCGAAGTGCTGCAACAGCCGCCGGCTGGTGCGGTCGCCGATGCCGGGAACGTCGAGCAGTTCCGTCCTGCGATCACGAATTTCCCGGCGCTTGCGATGGAAGGTTACGGCAAAACGGTGTGCCTCGTCACGCACTAATTGCACCAGGTGCAGCACCGGCGAATGGCGATCGAGCACCACTGGCTCATCTTCCTGGCCCTGAACGTAAATGATCTCCTCGCGCTTGGCAATCGAGGCCAGCGGCTGGTTCGTGATGCCGAGCGATTCCAGCGCCTCCGCCGCCGCGTGTAACTGCCCAATGCCGCCGTCGATGAGCACCAGGCTGGGCATTTGCTGGTTCTCCCCTTGTACTCGGCGATACCGGCGCGTCACCACCTCGCGCATCGAAGCGAAGTCATCCACCCCTTCAACGCTGCGGATGATGAACTTGCGGTAGTCCGACTTCTTCATCTTGCCGTCTTCCCACACCACCATCGAGGCAACGGTTTCCGCGCCCTGAATGTGTGAGATGTCAAAGCACTCAATCCGCTGCGGAGGCTCCGGCAGCATCAGGGCATCCTGCAAAGCTTCCTGAATCGCCTTCGAGCTTGGCTTCAGCACGCGGAAGCGCTGATCATACGCCTGCTTCGCGTTCTGCCCGACAAGATCAACCAGCGAACGCTTCTCTCCGCGTTGCGGAACCAGAATCTGTACTCGACGCTCGCGGCCTTCTGCCAGTACTTCTTCGAGCATCGCCCGGTCTTCGAAGTCGACAGGAACGTAGATCGTCCGCGGCGCGTACTGTGCGTCGAGGTAGATCTGTTTCAGCAGCGTGGAAAAGAACTCTCCCGGCTCGAAGCCCTCTTCGCCCACGATCTCGCTCAGTTCCTCCCAGAAGAACTCGCGCTTGTCGACGATCTTGCCGCCGCGCAAGTGGAACAGGTTGACAGCAAGCATATGGTTCTCGAAGTGATACCCGAACACGTCAGCATCGTCTCCGTCGAGGGTGGCGATGCGCTGCTTCTGGTCCAGCAACTCCACCGTCGAGATCAGATCGCGATACTTGGCGGCGAGCTCGTACTGCTGGCTCTCCGCAGCCGCGGCCATTCGCTTCTGCAATGAGCGCTTCAGGTCGTTGCCGCGGCCTTCCAGGAAGAGCCTTACATCGTGCACAGCCTCGGCGTAGCGCTCGGGAGTAGTCAGGCCTGCCACGCACGGCCCCAGGCATCGGCCGATATAGTACTGCAAGCAAGGGCGCGGATAGGTGCGATTTAGATCCAGCTTGCACGACGGTATTAAGAAGTGGCGATGAATCAGGTCAACAATGCGATACGCCAGACTGGTCGGGAAGTACGGCCCGAAGTAGAGTGACCCGTCTTTACGTAAACGTCTCGTCGGGAAAACCCGGGGGTAACGCTCGCCAATCGTCAGCTTGATGTAGGGGTAGGTCTTGTCGTCACGCAGCAGAATGTTGTAGCGCGGCTTCTTCTTCTTGATGAGGTTGTTCTCGAGCGCCAGCGCTTCCTTCTCATTGTCGACCACAACGTAGTCGAGATCGACCGCCTCGCGCAGCAACGTCCCCGTCTTGGCGTTCTCGGCGGCGCCTTCCATAAAATACGACCGCACTCGCGCCCGCAGGTTCTTCGCCTTGCCCACGTAGATGACGGTGCCCTCGGCGTTCTTGTATAGGTACACGCCGGGCGAGGCCGGAAGAGTGCGAATTTTCTGGTGAAGGTCCGATGGTTCTGCTGCGCGCCAGACTGTGAAGCGGGATGTCCGTGGATGGTGCGCCGACCGTATAAAAATTCTACTCCCGACAGTAGTGGAGCGAATCAACGGGCCGCTGCCCGCAAGCAAATCATGCTGACGGGAATGTCTGCTCCGGATAGAGGTCCCTACCCGTCGCTTCGCTCCTCGCTCCGGATGACAGCTGCAATGTTTGTCATCCTTGCGTGGAGTGAGTCCGCCCGCGGCGGACGAACGAAGTCGAAGGACCCCTCTGCGCGCGGCTAACAAGCTTGTTCCATTGGATGACCCAACCCGGAGAAATGGTCATGACATCTGTAACCGGAGCGCCTACTCGCCAACGGGGATATGGCGCCTGGCTCGCTCGCGGGCCTTGGCTCGCACCCAAGCGGAGATAGTAAAAAAATATTTCCGGGCTTGAAAAAGTGATTAAATCTGCATGACAACCTGGGTGACCAGTTGACTACTTGCACCGTAAGGTTGAGGCTTAAACTAGTACCTTCACTGACTGCCGGCGCCCATCCGGCGGAGCTGAAAAGGAGTGTTTTCTATGACTGCCGTCGCTACCCCTCCCGATCTTACCGGTCATGATTCTATTAGCGCTTACGGCCCGGCGCGTTCCACGATTAGCGGCGCGCCGCTGAGCCAGGATGAGCTACGCAAAACCGACGCTTACTGGCGAGCTTGCAATTTCCTGAGCCTGGGGATGATCTATCTGCTCGACAATCCCCTGCTCACCGAGCCTCTGCGCCCCGAGCACATCAAGAACCGGCTGCTTGGGCACTGGGGATCGAGTCCCGGGCTGTCCTTCATCTACGTGCATCTCAACCGGCTCATCAAGAAATACGACCTCGACATGATCTTCCTCGCCGGCCCCGGCCATGGCGCCCCCGGCGTGCTTGGCCCTTCTTATCTCGAAGGCACTTATTCCGAGGTCTATCCCGAGATGAGCGAGGACTACGAAGGTCTGCGTGACTTCTTCAAGCAGTTCTCCTTCCCCGGCGGCATCGGCAGTCACTGCACGCCGGAGACTCCGGGCTCGATTCACGAAGGCGGCGAGTTGGGCTACGTTCTCTCGCACGCCTGCGGTGCGGCCTACGACAATCCTGGACCTGATCGTGGCTGCCGTTGTCGGCGACGGCGAATCCGAGACCGGACCGCTCGCCACATCGTGGCACATCAACAAGTTTCTGAACCCCAGACGCGATGGCGCAGTCCTGCCCGTCTATCACCTCAATGGTTACAAGATCAACAACCCAACGTTGATGGCGCGGATCCCGCATGCAGAACTGGAAAGCCTGCTTCGCGGCTACGGATGGACGCCGTACTTCGTGGAAGGCTCCGACCACGAGACCATGCACCAGGCCATGGCGGCGACGGTGGAGCATTGCATCAACGAAATCCGCAACATTCAGAATTCGGCGCGCAGCCAGTCGGACCTTAACAGGCCTCACTGGCCCATGATCGTGCTGCGCTCGCCCAAAGGCTGGACCGCCCCACTCGAAGTGGAAGGCCATCGTCTGGAAGGCTTCTGGCGGGCGCACCAGGTGCCGCTGCTCAACGTCAAGACAGATCCCGAGCAGCTTCGCATTCTGGAGAACTGGATGCACTCGCAGAAGCCCGAAGAGCTCTTTGACGGGCACGGACGGTTTGTTCAGGAGTTCCGCGACTTGGCTCCCACCGGCAATCGCCGTATGAGCGCCAATCTGCATGCCAACGGTGGACGCCTGAAGAAGGCCCTTCGTCTGCCAGACTTCCGCGAATATGGCATCAAGCTCGAGAAGCCCGGTCAGATTCAGGCGGAAAATACCCGTCCTCTGGGCGTTTTCCTGCGCGACGTGATGAAAGACAACATGAACAACTTCCGCGTCTTCGGCCCGGACGAGAACACCTCGAACAAGCTCGATGCCATCTACGAGGTGAGCAAGAAGTTCTGGATCGAGCAGTTCTTCCCCGAGGACCTCGACGGCGGAGAGTTGTCGACCGATGGCCGCGTGATGGAAATGCTGAGCGAGCACACCATGGAAGGCATGCTCGAAGGCTACCTGCTGACCGGCCGCCACGGCTTCTTCTCCACCTACGAATCGTTCGTGCACGTCATCGACTCGATGTTTAACCAGCATGCCAAGTGGCTGGAGATTTGCAGTCACCTGTCGTGGCGCGCATCGATCGCCTCGCTGAACCTGCTGATCACCTCCACCGTTTGGCGGCAGGACCACAACGGCTTCACGCACCAGGACCCTGGCTTCCTCGACGTGGTGGTGAACAAGAGTGCCAACGTCACGCGCATCTACCTGCCGCCCGATGTGAATTCTCTGCTTTCGGTGGCCGACCACTGCCTGCGCAGCCAGGACTACGTCAACGTAATCGTCTGCGACAAGCAGAATCACCTGCAATTCATGACCATGGACGCGGCCATCACCCACTGCACGAAAGGCATTGGAATCTGGGATTGGGCCAGCAATGACGAAGGCGGCGAGCCCGACGCAGTGATGGCGTCTGCCGGTGACATTCCCACGCAGGAGGCGCTGGCTGCAATCGCCCTGCTGCGCAACGAGTTTCCCGATCTCAAGCTCCGGTTCGTCAACGTCATTGATCTGTTCAAGCTGCAGCCCAGCACGGAGCATCCCCATGGACTGCCGGACCGCGACTTCGACTCGCTGTTCACCGTCGATAAGCCGATCATCTTCAACTTCCACGGATATCCGTGGTTGATTCACCGCTTGGCCTATCGCCGTCACAACCACGACAACATGCACGTGCGCGGCTACAAGGAGAAGGGCAACATCAATACTCCGCTGGAGCTGGCGATCAATAACAACATCGACCGCTTCAGTCTCGCTATGGACGTGATCGATCGCGTGCCCCGGTTGCAGCGCATCGGAGGCCATGCCAAAGATCGCTTCCTGAATCAGCAGATCGAATGCAAAAACTACGCTCACCAGTACGGCATTGATCAGCCGGAGGCTGCCGGTTGGCGTTGGCCGTTCTAACAGATAGCCGCTCGGAACCATCGAAACACTCCAGGGTGCCCCATCCGGCCTGACGTTGGCCGGATGGGGTTTTCACTCTGAATCTCGGTGTATAATCTCGCACCCCGGGAAAACCAAAATTGAAATCCAGCCGAAAAGGAGAAGCTAATGTCAAACCATTTCACAGGACTCAGCCTAGGTCCGCCGCTGGGCGATCAACGCCTTGACCTCTGCGACCTCTACGCATTTCAGTCACCAGCTGACAAAAACAGGACCGTGATCATCCTCAACGCCAATCCCAATGCGGATGCGCTTCATCCTGATGCGATCTATCGCCTCAACATCGATAACGACGGCGATTACCTGACGGACATCGCGTTCAGCTATGTGTTCTCGAAACCGCAGAATGGCAGCCAGACGGTTAGCGTATACGCGGCGAAGGGCCCGGAGTCGCGCTCTCCCGAAGCGGTGGGGACGAAGATCATCGCCGACGCCGAGGTCTCCTTTGGCGCCCAGCCGAATATCATCAAGTCGGGCAACTACACGTTTTTCGCCGGCAGTCGCAGCGACGCGTTCTTTTTCGATTTCGACGGAATCAAGAACCTGTTCGACATCCGAGGCAAGCGGAACTTCACCGAGCCTCATCTCGGCAGCAAGTCTCCGTGGACCGGCGTGGATTCGAATACGGAAGCCAACGTGTTTTCGACGGTGATCGAGCTGCCGACAAGTGAACTCGGTCCCAAGCCCGTGATCCACATCTGGGGGCGGTGCAGTGTACGCCGCGACGGCCAGTTGCTTCACGTCGATCGCGCGGGCCATCCCAGCGTCAGCAGTTTCTTCAACACCGATGACACCAAGCTGGAATACAACGCTAGCGAGCCCGTCAACGACCGCACGCGCTGGCTCGAGCAGTTCATCCACCTGATGGGGCACACGGGCAATTACACGCGCGAGGAAGCCATTGCTGCGATCGACCGGGAAGGCACACTTCCCGACGTGATGACTCTCGACCCGTCGAAGCCGGCGGAGTATCCCAACGGCCGCACCTTCAAGGAAGACGTGATCAATTATCGCCTCGCCTTCCTGACGAAAAATGAGTGTCCGCCCACGGGCCTCAAGCCCCATACCGACACCCTGAAGGAGTTTCCATATATCGGCACGCCGCATGCGAAGCGAGCATGAAAGTGCGGACCACGACCATACTCCGTGAACTCTCGGGTCTACCATCCGGCCTGATGTTGGCCGGGTGGGGATTTTGATTTCCGTGGTGGGGACGACGGCTTCGAAGGGGCGCGGCTTCACGGGCCTCTGAAAGACTCCGGTTAGCGAAGGTCCGCGTCAGGGCACGACCTTGGTCGTGCCGAAAAGCCGCTTCCCCGCAATTCCGAGTCCCGTAGGGACCATGGTATCGAGTGCTTACCGCGGCGTGCTCCAGTTTCACCGAATTTATGGTGGCTGAAGGAATCATGAAACGCCGGCAGCCGCTTGTGCTTCGGCTGCAATCGGCAAAGCGAAATGGAAGCTCGCGCCGCGTCCGTCGTTGCTTGTCGCCCAAATCCGGCCCCCATGCGACTCGACGATGGAGCGGCTGATGGACAGCCCCATGCCGCTGCCTTGCGCTTTGGTGGTAAAGAAGGCATTGAATATCTGGTCGGCTTTGCCCGCCGGCAGCCCTACCCCGGTGTCGCTGACGGAAATTTCCACTCGGCCGTCCTCAGCTGGTTGCGACTTCACGGTAAGGATTCCGCCCGTGTCATGCATTGCCTCGATGCCATTGAGCATCAGGTTCATCAAGATTTGCTGGAGTTGAACCTGATCGGCGTGGATCTTCGGAAGGCCTTCAGCCACTTCCGCGCGTATGGAAACGGCATGCCGGTTGGCCTCTCCCAGCAGTAGCGCGACCATTTGGCAGATCGTCTGGTTAACGTCCACCAGTTCACGTTTCGGCGGAGACTTCTTGTACAGCGAGCGCAGACGGTCGATGATCTCGAGCGCGCGGTTTGCGTCATCTATGATTCTGGTTGCTGCCTCGCCCGCCTCGTGCACGTTCGACTGATCACGTCTAAGCCACTGCAAGCAAGTTTGAGCGTTAAGAGCCGCTGCGGCGAGGGGCTGTTTCAGCTCGTGCGCCACCGAGGCAGACAGCTCGCCCAGCATCGATACCCGGTTCATGTGCGCGAGATCCCCCTGGAGTTGCCGCAACCTTTCGCGCTGTTCTTCGGCTTGCACGCGGTCACTGATGTCCCGGGCAACCTTCAGCAGGAAGCGACGCCCCCCGTACGAAACCAGGCTGGTGTGTACTTCCACCGGGAACAGCGACCCGTCCTTTCGCCGATGCCAGTGTCTGTCAAATACGGTCTCGCCCGCCGCCGTTCGCTCCGTGGCTGCTTCAATCTCCGCTTGATACGAATCCAGGTGGAAGGCAAGCGGTGTCTTGCCGATCAGTTCCTGCCGAGTGTAACCAAGACTCTCGCAGGCGGCCCGATTCAGATCAATGATGGTTCCTTGCTCGAGGTCCAAAACGAAAAGGGCGTCGCCTGCGTGGTCCACAAACGTGCGAAAGCGCGTCTCGCTCTCGCGCAGAGCTTCCTCCGCCCGCTTGCGCTCCGTAATATCGATCGCCGTGCCAAACAATTGAACGACCTCTCCTGCGTCATTCAGGACAGGGTGCCGAATGAGATGAATATGTTTGAGCGTTCCGTCGGGCAGCGTCATCTGGTACTGGTCGGACGTGTCTACTCTTTCACGCAGCGACTTCTGAAAGTTGCCTTCTACCGTGCCCCGGTCCTCGGGGAGGATTCGTTCAAAAAGTGCTTTCCTAGCCGGTATACCTTCCTGCGGATTGAATCCAAAGATTCGGAACATCTCCTCGGACCAGTAAATCCATTTGTCACTGGCCATGTCCCAAGCCCAACTGCCCGTATGGCTCAGCCGCTGCGCTTCTGCCAGATATGCCTCACTCTGCCGCAGAGCTTCCTCGGCCCGCTTTCGCTCGGTGATATCCCGCGCCAGGGCTAAGTTGTAAGCCTGGCCTGCATATTCGAAATAATTCGCGCTGATCTCGACCGGGAAAACGCGGCCGTCTCGGGTTCGGTGGTGGCTCTCGAAATTCAGCGATCGCTGCGCCTTAAGGTCGCACCAATGGTCCGACCAACGCCCCGCCGGGAACTCAGGGTCGACATCCGGCACGCCCATGCCGAGCAGTTCCGCACGGGTATAACCTAGAACGCGGCACCCCTCCTCGTTGACGTACTGAATACGACCGCTTTCGTCTACCAGAAGGGCGGATTCGTGCACATTGTCTAGGGCGAAACTGAGCAGGGCGACTTCCTGCTCCGCCCGTTTGCGTGCGGCCTGGGAACGCAGGGTGACGACTCCGAACGCCATGTCGCCAGCCAGTTCCTCAAGCAGTCGAACCTCTTCCGATGTAAAAGCGTTGGGCTGCGCGGAATGAATGGTAAGACAGCCGAAGGCGTTGTCGTTTTCGTCCTTGAGGGGCAAGGCGATGCCGGAACGAAAACCGCGCTCCAAAAGGCCCTCCCGCCAGGGGGCCAGTCGAGGATCGGTTGCGAAATCCTGAATGCAGCAAGTTTTCCCGCTGCGGATGGCCGTTCCGGTGTGGCCGCGCCCGAGGTCCGTGTCGGCCCAGGTTATGCCGGCGGATGCGAGATATCCCTCCTCGGCACCCATCCACGCCACCGGGCGCACGCTTTTGGCCTCGTCGTGTTCGGCATAGGACACCCACGCCATGCGGTAACCCGCCTCCTCGCAGACGATCCGGCAGATTTTTTCGAGCAAGCTTTGCTCGTCAGTGGCCCGCAGAAGGGTCTGGTTGCAGTTGCTAATCGCTCGCAGTTCGCGATTCAAACGGCGCAACGCCTCCTCGGCCCGCTTGCGTTCGGTGATGTCACTCACCAGGGCCAGACTGCCGGTGTGCTGTCCATGTCTAAAGACCGGTGATACGCGCAGCAACGTCCAGACTTGAGCCCCGTCCGCTCGCAGGAGGGCGAATTCGTAGTGTTCCTGGAGGCCCCGCTCCCGCCGAAGCAGGCGATTCAGCAACTCGTCTTTTTTCTCCTGCGGCACAAAGGGCAGAATGGATTTGCCGATCATCTCCCCCTGCGACGTGCCCAGGATAGCGGCCATGTTTTCGTTAGCGAATACCGTCTTGCCTTCAGCGTCGACCGACCAGACCCCCTCCTGAGCAGTTTCCACGAGTTGCCAGTAGGCGGCTTCGAGGGAGTGGCGCTGGCGCAAAGCCTTTTCCACCAGCACGTACATGAGGAGGGTGCTCAAGGAAATGAACAGAATTCCCTTGGCCTCTGAAACCTTCAGAAGCTGTATATTGGATAACCCAAGCCTATGCACCAAGCGGTCGGTAAGAAGGATCCAGCAACTTGAGAACGCGAAATACAGCAGCGCGATGGTGCGCGATCCGAGTTTGGGACGCTCGATTTTAAGCTGGTCGTGAGTCCGGCGAAGATCTGCCTCGGCGCGCTGCCGAAACGTGCCGAACCGAGACAGGAGCGCAGCGAACGCCGTAAAAATGACGAAATATGGGATCTCGGACCGGTTGATGGAGATGGTGCGGACCGGCTCCACGAAGTACCAGTAGAAGCTGATCGTGGACAGGATCGCCGCCCACACAGCAGGTCCCGCTCCTGCGTACCAGGAACTGATGGCCACCGCAAACAGCAGCAGGAGAGCGGAAGGGACGCGGAAGTGGAAATGTTCAAGGAGTAGCGACGCCCCCAATGCAACCCCGACGGAGAGGACCGCAAGCCCATAGCGTTGGAGAGACTTGCCGGGCAACCCTGACGATCGATGGGCTACGGACTCATTCGCGTCGATGCCTGGCGGGTTCATTTGCCTCACCACCGATTCCGAGCAGGGTCAGTCCACGCCGAGAATGCTGCGCAAGCTAAGATCGGATTGAGTTGAGGAGTTCTTCGTCACGTTCACGGTCACCAATGGAACCTCGGCCACACGATAGTCTACGCCAGCGAAGCAGACAAGATAGTGGCCGGGTGGCAAGCCGGGAAAACTCGTACAAGCTGGTGGCATCGGTTGTCGTACTGGGCGCCCGGCCCGTCTTGGCATCTGTCGCAGTCACGGGCGGGTGGCACGGGCAAGTATTCTGAGCAGAGAAGGAACATGAGGGTGGCCCGTCCAACCTTCGGTTGGTTGGGCGGGGATCTAATCGCATTTGTACCTCCTTCGCAGCGCCGTAGGCGGGGCACAGGTTAGCCCGCCGTTTCAACGGCGGGTATTGTACCTCCAAACCATCTGAGTGCCGGAGGCACGGCACAGACACTCGGGTGCCCCACACATTCGCGGTCTCCGAATGTGTGTGAGCGGGCGAGTGGCCCGAGCAGGTATTCTAAGAAGTCAATGAATCCTCGGATGATTTTTCATCGTCAGAAGGAAAAGAGATCTATGGCACGAAGTGCAATTGTCCGCGCTCAGCCCCTAATTGCTGTCAGGGATGCGAGGGCAAGCAGCCGCTGGTATCGCCAGTTGCTCGCAGCCGATTCGCTTCCGGACCATCCGCATCGTGATGTGTACGACCGGGTGCAATGTGATGGTCGGTTGATTCTTCAGCTCCATGCCTGGGACGAGGAGGACCATCCAAATCTCACCAACGCGGACGCGGCGCCGGCTGGCCATGGGGTCCTTATCTGGTTCGAGGTTGACCACTTTGATGCGGTGGTTGACCGGGCCCGGACCTTGCACGCCGAGGTGATTCAGGAACCGCAGATCAATCCCAATCCACAACATCGAGAGATGTGGCTGCGCGACCCGGATGGTTACGTGGTCGTAATTGCGAGTCCCGACGGCGAGGCGAGTTATCCCGCGGATGAAACGGGGGATTAAGCGGGTTCGTCACCCCACCCTTTCCCAACATGGGAAAAGGATGGGGCACCCACGCGGCAATCCGCTCCAACAGTAGAAGGCAGCATGTTTCGGCAGTATGATGTGTTCGGCTTTAGATGCGCCCCACGCCATTCATCACCGGGCTCCTGTTGGTGGCTGTCCCCCTTGGCGTTCTAGGGTTCGCGGCCCTGCTGCTATGGCTGTCGGGCGATTGGCGCTGGGTGCAGGGCTGGATCTTCGGTGTCTGGTGGGTGTCCTTCGTTACCGCCATTCAATTGTGGCTTCGCTTCCGGGACCCTGCGCTGCTAGCCGAGCGCATGCGCCTGCCCGGCAGCGGCGGTGAATCGCGCGCCGATATGGCTATCCTCGTGGGGGTAAAAGTCTGCTTCCTGGCTTCGCTCATTTTGTCGGCGCTGGATGTGCGCTTCGGTTGGACACCCCGCCTACCACTGTGGAGCGAAGTATGCGGAGGCATCCTGCTCCTCGGGGGCAGTTTCTTCATGTTTCGTCCGTTCAACGAGAACACGTATGCGTCGCAGCTGGTGCGTATTCAGAGCGAGCGCGGCCAGCATGTCATTGATACCGGCGTCTACGGCTTTGTTCGCCATCCCATGTATCTCGGGGCGGGCCTATTGTTCGTTGGCGGACCGTTGCTGCTCGGCTCCGTTTTGGGCCTTCTCGTAAGTCTGGCCGCGGCCGGGTTCCTCATTCTGCGCATCATTGGCGAGGAGAAGCTGTTGATACGCGACCTGGAAGGCTACCGGGCCTATTGCGAGAAAGTGCGGTACCGCCTTGTGCCGCACGTCTGGTAAGCTCCCGGCCCGCCGGCGAAACGGCGGGATAAGCTCTGTATCGCCTACGGTGCCAGGTTCTGCCGGCCTAGCCGTCCCGCCTTGCGGCGCATTTCCGATCCTCATTGGTCCGTGTTCGTCCGCGGTTGAACTTCCTCCCGCGCTGCTATAATCCGCGCATCTTCACTCCGCTCCGCTTTGCGCGATGACCGAGCCTTCCACGCCGCTCATGCGGCAATATGCCGCGATCAAGAAAGAGCATCCCCAGGCGCTGCTGTTTTTTCGCTTAGGCGACTTCTACGAGCTGTTCTTTGAAGACGCGGTGGTCGCGGCGCGCGAGCTGCAAATCACACTGACTTCGCGCAACAAGGAAAAAGGCATCGCCATCCCGATGTGCGGCGTGCCTTATCACGCAGCGGAGAACTACATCTCCAAGCTCATACGCAAGGGCTTCAAGGTCGCCATCTGCGATCAGATGGAAGACCCGCGCCTGGCGAAGAAGATCGTCAAGCGCGAAGTGACGCGCGTGGTCACTCCGGGCACGGCTGCCGACTCGCAGCTTCAATCGGAAGAGAACAATTACCTGGCGTGCGTGGCCAAGCTGCGCGATGAGGTGGGATTCGCCGCGCTTGATCTCTCGACCGGCGAATTTCGCGCCACAGAGTTTCGCGGGGCAGACGCCGAGCGACGCGTGCGGGAAGAGCTGGTAGTGTTGCGTCCGCGGGAAGTGTTGTTCGCCTCTTCCCTGCCCCTGTTCGATCAGCCACGGCAGTATGCGTCCTCACCGGCGGCGGCTGCGGCACCGCGCATCGCGTCGCTGGAGAACGCGAATTGGGCTGAGACTCCGCTGGAGGATTGGGTCTTCGCGCCCGACTATGCGATTCCGCTGGTCGAGAATCATTTCGGCGTGCTCTCTCTGGAAGGCTTTGGTTTGGCGAACCGTTCGGCCGCCGCAACCGCTGCGGGAGCGATCTTGCATTACGTGCGTACCACGCAACGCGGCTCGCTCGATCACATCGACCGCATCGGCTACTACGAGCGGCAGAACTGCCTGGTGCTGGATGCGGTCACGGTCCGCAATCTGGAGCTGATTGAGCCACTGTTCTCGGGCGCGGGCGACAGCGTGACGCTCTTCCGCTGCCTGGATTGCACCGCTACTCCCATGGGCAAGCGCCTGTTACGCTCGTGGATCCTGCGGCCGGCCATCGATCTAAGCGAGATCAATCAGCGCCTCGACGCGGTGGCGAGCATGGTCACCGACCTGGTGCGGCGCGAAGAGCTACGTCGCGCCATGGACGGAATGCTCGATTTGGAGCGACTGCTCAGCCGCGTGACGCTGGAATCAGCCAACCCGCGCGACCTGCTGGCGCTTGCCGTATCGTTTGCGAAGCTGCCGGCGATCCGAGCAGCCGTGGCCGCTTTCTCGGCGGAACGTCTGCGGACACTGCATGCGCAATGCGATGAGCTGGCCGATCTGCGCTCGCGCATTCTCTCCACGCTGGAAGACGAACCGCCGCTCACGCTTAATGATGGCGGCGTGATACGCAGCGGGGTGGACGCGGCGCTCGATGAGCTGCGCGACCTGAGCCGCAACAGCAAGCAATACATTGCGCAGATCGAGCAGCGCGAGCGGCAGCGCACGGGCATTGGCTCACTCAAAGTGAAGTTCAACTCCGTCTTCGGATATTACCTGGAGATTTCCAAGGCCAACCTGCATCTTGCTCCAGCCGAGTACGAGCGCAAGCAGACGCTGGTGAATGCCGAACGCTTCACTACGCCCGAGCTGAAGGAATACGAGGCGAAGGTACTGGACGCGCAGGAGAAGATGGTCGAGATCGAGCGGCGGCTCTTCGCCGAGTTGCGAGCCGCGATTGCCACCGAGGCACGGCGCATTCGGCAGACCGCGCTGGCGCTGGCGGAGATCGACGTCCTCGCCTCGTTCGCTACACTTGCAGCGAATCGCAACTATTGCCGCCCGCAGTTCGTCGATAGCGGCGATCTGGAGATCGCCGCCGGCCGCCATCCCGTGATCGAGCAGCAGGAGATCAGCGGCGTTTCTGACCGCTTCGTGCCCAATGATCTCTACCTGAACGGAACGAGCCATGCAGTGCTGATCATCACCGGGCCAAACATGGGAGGCAAGTCCACGTACCTGCGGCAGGCGGCGCTAATTGCCTTGATGGCGCAAATGGGGTCGTTCGTTCCGGCACGTTCGGCGCGGCTAGGGCTGGTTGACCGCATCTTCACCCGCATCGGCGCCAGCGACAACCTGGCGCGCGGGCGCTCGACCTTCATGGTCGAGATGACCGAGACTGCGGCCATTCTGAACACGGCGACGCCGCGCTCGCTGGTCCTGCTCGACGAAGTGGGCCGCGGTACCTCGACGTATGATGGGCTGGCAATCGCCTGGGCGGCAATCGAGTACATCCACGCCAACACCCGCGCCAAGACGCTGTTCGCCACCCACTATCACGAGCTGACCGAGCTGGCTGACCGGCTCAGCGGGGTGAAGAACTATCACGTCTCGGTGAAAGAGAGCCACGGCGGGATTGTTTTTCTGCGCAAGGTCGAAGAAGGCGCTGCCGACAAGAGTTACGGTATCGAAGTGGCTAAACTGGCGGGTTTGCCCAACGACGTGATCACGCGCGCCCGCGAGGTCCTGGCCGAACACGAAAGCGCCGAGCGGAATGCGGTGAAACACCTGGCTAACGAGGGCGAGCCTGAGCCCGGCCCTATGCAGCTGACCATCTTCACCCCGCTGTCGCAGAAGGTGGTTGACCGGCTGAAAGAAACGGACCTGCGACCGCATCAGCCCGCTGGACGCGCTCAACCTGCTGCACGAACTGAAGAAGCAAATCGACTGACCCTGCAGGTGCGATGCGGTAGACTACTGCCCCTTGTAGTCGACAAACAGCTCGGGAAACTCCTCTTTCAACAGCTTGATCTTCGGCAAATCGCACACCTTGATGTAGGGATTATCGGGGTTATGCAAGGCGTAATCCTGATGGTAGTCCTCCGCGCGGTAGAAACCTTTCAGCGGAGTTACCTCGGTCACGATGGGCTGGGGAAAGACCTTGGCTGCGTCGAGCTGCTCGATGTATGCGGTCGCAATGCGCTTCTGCTCATCGTTGAGATAAAAGATGGCCGAGCGGTACGAGGTTCCTAAATCCGGCCCCTGCCGGTTGAGCTCGGTGGGATCGTGGGCCACGGAAAAGAAGATGCGCAACAGTTGCCCATAGGTAATCTTGGATGGGTCATAGACCACTTCGACCGACTCGGCATGTCCGGTAGCCTCCGTCGTCACCTGATTGTAGGTCGCGGTCGCTGCGGAGCCGCCGGCATATCCTGCGGTCGTCTTCAGCACCCCTTTCACCCGCTCAAGAACGGATTGCGTGCCCCAAAAGCAGCCTCCGGCAAAAACAGCCGTTTGCTTGCCCGAACTGGCGGCGAGCGGCACATCTACCTTGGCAGCCGGGATCGGTCCCTTCGGTTGGCCATTGGCCGAACAGGCGAAGAGTGAAATCGTAATGCCAACAGCGAACAGCGCGCGATACAGGCGTGAGAGCATGTGAAGTTTTCCCATCTTTACATCTTCAGATGCGTGCTCCGCCGATTAGATACAAGAGAGCGTTCCTAGCGTCGCCATCTGCAAGGTATCGGTGACGCTTCCCCCGCTGTTTGGCCATCGCTTGAGCCGCGGCACACCTCCGCGTATGCTTTGAATACTGCAAGCATTTCGTTGGAGGAATACCAAAGTGGTTTTTTCACGGCGCGGCAAGTGCGCCCTGCTCACGTTAGCCATTGTCTTGACCTGCTCACAACTTCTCTTCGCGCATGCCGTGCTTATGGATTCGACTCCCAAGCAGAATTCCACCGTTAAAGGTCCTGACGTGGACATCACGCTGCGCTACAACGTCCGCATTGACGGCGGCCGCTCGCGCGTGGAGCTCATAGGTCCCGACGGAAAGGAGACTACCCTGCCGCTCGCCAAGCAGCCCAGTCCGGAACGGCTGCAATGCAAGGCCACAGGCATGAAGCCGGGGACCTACAAGCTGAAGTGGAGCGTGCTTGCTTCGGATGGGCACATGAGCAAAGGCGAAGTTCCTTTCACGGTGCAGTAGCGCCAAAGAATGCGCCAGCTTGTCGATCTCTTCGAATTCCTGTCCGTCATATTGCGGGCAGGGACCCTGGTTTTTCAATCACTGCTGCTCGGCGGGGTGCTGTTCCTGCTGTGGATCTCACGTGCAACGCCGGGCGATCCCGCGCAGCGCCAGCGAATGGACAGCAGCTCGTGGATGCTGTTGCGCATCAGCATTCTCGGGCTGATTGTCATTCAGGGGCTCTACCTGTTTGTCGATTCATCGGTGCTGATGGCCAGTGCCGAGATCGGCTTCAGCGGAGTGGTGGGCGCAAATTTCTTCATCTCCGGCAGCGTAGTGCTGTGCGCCGCGCTGGTGGCGCTGGTCATCTCCCTGTTTCGCACGAAATTTGCTTCCTGGGCGCTCATTGTTCCAGCCATCGTCGTCATGGCCGCCTCACTCATGACCAACCACGCGGCGTCGCGACTTGAGGGACGGCCATTGCTGGTTACGCTGACGGCTATCCACGAAACAGCCACCGGCTTCTGGATCGGCGGCCTGCCGTTCCTGGTGCTCGCGTTGTTCCGCAACAAGGATTCGAGCGCCCGCTTTTACGTGACCGAACGCTTCTCGCGCTTGGCGCTCATAAGCGTCTTCCTCATCGTGGCCAGCGGTTTGAGCATGAGTGTGGTGTACATCGCCTCGTGGGAGGCGGTGTTGGGAACGGCGTATGGAGTGATGGTTCTTGCCAAAGCCACCATGCTCGGGGTGCTGATGTTGCTGGGCGGCATCAACTTTCTGATGTTGCGCAACATGAGCAGGGAGCAGGTGATGCCGCGCCTGCGGCGGCTGATTGAAGCCGAGGTCGGCATCGGCATTACCGTGATTCTCACGGCCGCTTCGCTGACTTCGCAACCGCCGGCCGTCGACCAGCCAAACGACATCGTTTCGCTCCACCAGATTTACCAGCGCTTCCGGCCAACCATCCCGCGTCTCACCTACTCGCGCGTGGAAGCCGCCAGCCCCGCCGCGTCAGGACGGAGCGTCAGCGGCGCTACTCCGTCAAAGCCACTGGCGGCGTATAACGCGGATGGTGAGCCACTTTCACCGCAGATGATCGCCTGGTCGATGGAGTCGGAGTCGAATCACCACTGGATGGGCGTGCTGGTGCTGGGCATGGGAGTGTTGGCACTGCTGGCGCGCACCGGCAAGGCTCCCTGGGCCGAGTATTGGCCGCTGCTGCTCATCGGCATCGCAATCTTTATCATTCTGCAGGCTGACAGCGAATGCTGGCCTGTGGGCTGGAAGAGCGTCGGCGCCTGCTTTGCCGACCCCGAAGTATTTCAGCACCGCATGGCCGCGCTGGTGTGCGTCGCCTTCGCGATCTTCGAGTTGCGCGTGCGCAGACGGAAACGAGAGAACGACCGGCTGGCGCTGGTCTTTCCCCTAATGTGCGCGGTGGGCGGCGCGGTGTTGCTGACCCATCAGCACGCCATCACCAACGTCAAAGAGAACTTGCTTGTGGAACTCAGCCACGTTCCCATGGGAATACTAGCTGTGTTCGCCGGATGGGCGCGCTGGCTGGAATTACGGCTGCCTGCAGAGAATCGCAAGATTCCATCCTGGGTCTGGCCGGCTTGCTTCGTACTGATCGGCGCCGCACTACTCAATTACCGTGAGATGTGAAGATGTATCAATAGCCGCAATTGCAGGAATCGATACAGGTTGATACGCTTCTCCATTACTACGGACGTGGCTGTCTCCTACCGGGGGCAATTTAAGTCAACGCCTGATAAATCATGAGCCAACCTCAAACCGTTGAAGGCATTGTAGAGCGGCTGCGGGCCGCGGCCGGCATGTCTCCCTCTGTTCCGGGCAGCGACGAAATCCTCGATTTACGCAACGAAATCGCTCTCGCGGAGGAGGGCAGCCGCCAGACTGGTCAGTTGAATCCGCGCAAGCCGGGAACGCTGAACGACGCCATACAGTTCAGCAAGAAAGTCATGCGGCGTTCGCTAACCTGGTACACGCGTCCCCTCCATCTGTTCGAGGGCGCTGTGATTCGGGCGCTGCAGCATATCGGCAACATCATCGATGACCATCGCGGCCGGCTGCACAAGCATGCGGAAATGCTGAACCTGCACGCCGACATGACCGAGCGCAACAAAGCATGGTTGGTCGAGCAGATTCAGTCGCAGAGGGTCGCGACCGAACAGAGCGTGCACCGCCTTCACGAGCAAGTGGACGCCATTTTCGCCTCACATGAGAGCAGGATCGCGTCGCAGGAGAGCAGGATCGCGTCGCAGGAGAACAGGATTGCATCGCAAGAGGGCAGGATTGCATCGCAAGAGGGCAGGATTGCATCGCAAGAGGGCAGGATTGCATCACAAGAGAGCGCGATCGCGTCGCAAGAGAGCAGGATCGCAAGCACAGTTGACGGCCGGCTGACCGGCCTGCAAAGTGCCTTACAGGCCCTTCAAACCTCGCTCGAAGAGGCTTTGCGCAGCTACGCTGAAGTGGCCGAGTCAGTGACAAAGCGGCATGTCGAGCCGCTCAGGGCGAATTTCAATGTGCTCAATGCCCGCGTGGAGAACGCTACCAAGCAGGTCCGCCAAGCATCGGTGCAGCTGCGGGTGCGCGAGCGCGACCTGCGGCGCCTGCTACGGGTCGTCGGGCCGGGCCGGGCCCGGCAGATGTCGCCCCAGCCTCCTCCCGTCCCGCCGATGTTTCCTGCAGAAATCAAAGACGAACTGGAATTTGATTACTTTGCTTTCGAAGAGCAGTATCGCGGCGACGAAGCCGACACCCGGCAAAAGCAGCAGGCCTATGTCGATTATTTTCGCGGTCGCGACAACGTCGTCGATATCGGCTGCGGCCGGGGAGAGTTCCTGGAGGCGCTTCGTGAAGTCGGCATCACAGCGCGGGGCGTCGAGCTAGGGACCGATCAGATCCTTCTCTGCCAGGAGAAAGGTCTCGATGTTGTTCAGCAAGACTTGTTCGCATTTCTGGAGGCCACGCCCGACGAATCCCTTGGCGGCATCTTCAGCGCTCAGGTGATCGAGCACTTGACGGCCAGCGATCAACTGCGGTTCGTCGCCCTGGCTTATCAGAAGTGTAAGCCCGGCTCGCCGGTGCTCTTTGAAACCATCAATCCCCAGTGCGTCTTCGCACTAGTCCACAACTTCTTTCTCGACCCCACCCACGTGCGGCCAGTCCATCCCGAGACCTTGCAGTTTGCCATGGAGTCGTGCAACTTCCGTAACGTTGAGTTACGCTTTTCGGCAGCACTTCGCGAGTTCCAGGTACCTAGCCTCACGCTCGAAAGTAATTCTCCGGCCTTGGAGCAGTTCAACGCTGGGATTGCCCGGTTGAACGAGTTGCTTTACGGCTTCCAGGACTATGCCGCGATCGGTTGGAAATAGTCCTGAATCCCTCTCTCGCTCGATATAGCACCTCGCGTGATGCAGTTGGTTACCTTCGATTCCCATTTTGGAATAAATTCCCATTTGGAGGGCCGCTTGACGACGAAGTAACTTGGCAAGCGGTTACCATGAAGGCAAAATCTTTCTTAGGCTCTTAGGAACGCCTTTCCAATGAAGACTGCTGCTCTTGCTTTAAGCCTGCTAACGGCGATCGGCGCGTGGGGAGAGGCCAAAAACTGCCTCAATCCGAGTCTGGTTGTAGCTGACGGCCGAATTGTGAATTCTCAGTTTGAAGGCAGCTTCAACGGCTACAACCCGACCTACTGGTACGCCTTCTACGGCCAGGGGATGCACTCGTATTCGATCGAGTTTGTTCCTACCATCGACAATGAGAACACCAGCAACAGCATTAGCTTCGTGAATCCGATGGTGTGGGGCCCGTACGACATTTCTGGCCTGCAGGCGAACGGCTGCACCGGTCCGTCGTCCGTGCCGTGGATTTCGACGCAGATCTTTTCGCCGGCCATCGCACGCAGCAAGTACGGCGCAGGGCAGCGTTTTTCGTTTGTTCAGTCGGTATCGGGTCTGAATATTGTGTCTATCACCAACAGCCAGGCAGCGGGAGCGTATTCCTACCGCTTTATCGACACGAGCATGTTCAATGCCCGCTGGAGTACCTGGTCCGGGTATGAGACAACGTGGGGCTTTACCAACATGTCCGATATGACGATTGGCGGGACGCTCTATGTTTTAGATAGTGGCAATCGGTTGCTGGCAGCCGGTGGGGTGATTCTGTCTCCCAACAAGCAGGTGTTTCACTCGTCGAGTACTTCCGATTTGAATCTGCCTCGCAACAGCTCCGGCTACGCGATATTCGTGCACAATGGGCCGCCCTCTTCTGTTCTGGCCGACTCCTACATGGTGAACGGCACCGGTACAGTGATCACCTACACCAAATTCGAGAACCGCAACACACCGTAGCGTCCGGTTGCACCATGGTGCGTGTGTAGAATCGCGTTAACCACGCGTGAAGACCGTCACCATCATCATCCCAGCTCTGCATCGTCCCGATTTGACGCAGCGCTGCATCGAATTTATTCAGCCGCAGACGCTGCCTCGCTCGCAATGGGAGATCGTGGTGGTTGAGAATGACGCTCGTAGCGAGAGCATCCTGCCTGGTCCCCTGCCACCTAATACCTCGCGCATCGAGTTGCCAACTAACGAGGGTACAACCGGCTCGATCAATCGCGCCGTCGCGGCAACTTCGTCGAAGTACATTCTCCTGCTGAACAACGATGTCGAGCTTAAGCCGGATTATCTGGAGGTTTTGGTTGGAACTCTCGATGGCGATCCCTGCCTTGGGTTCGCGATGGGCAAGCTTCTACGCGCCACTCAGCGCACGCACCTGGATGGCGCCGGAGACGCTATGCTGATCGCCGGCGGCGCGTACCGGCTCGGCAGCATGGACGAAGATACGGGACAGTTTGATCAGCCAATGCCAATCATCGCGGGCTGCGGCGCCGCGGTTCTGTATCGCCGCGAGGCATTCGAACAATGCGGAGGGCTGGATGCCGACTTCTTCGCTTATCTCGATGACATCGATCTTGGGTTGCGGGCCCAGTGGCTCGGGTACGGTGGCGTTTACGTGCCACAGGCGGTGGCGTGCCACATCGGAAGCGCGACGACTGGGGCAGTCGTTCATCCCAGGATCCTCGAGTACGTCACGCGCAACCAGCTATGGGTCCTTGCCAAGGACTACCCGCCCGCAATGGTGCGCCGCTATCTACCTCGCATCATCCTGTTCCAGGCGCTCTGGTTTGGTTATGCCGTGCGGAATCTTGGGCTGGGAGCCTATCTCCGGGGCATTCGTGGGGCGATGTCAAAGCTGACCGATATGCGACGCAAGCGTGCCGAGCTCATGACTAATCGCCGCATTAGCCATGAAGACTTCGAGCGCCTGCTGCTAGAGTCTGAGCGGCAGGTCTATGCATGGCATTCGTCCCGGCCACCCAACAAGCAATCTGGTTTGCTGAAGACATACTTCCGAGTGTTCGGAGGTATGTAAAACCTTGTCCGGTCGTCGGCTGGTCGGGCCGCTAACAGCCGCCCAACAACACGCTACGGACCGTTCCAATCCGCTGAAACAGTGATCAACCTCACAGACTGCGCAAAACCCACGCCAATATTGTTAATTTTGGGCATTAGCCCCTGTTCGAAAGGCATCCAATGGCGACTGTTTCCACCACCACCTCCCGCGTTCTGAATACCGCGTTGGCACAGAAAATCATGAGCGCCGACGAAGCTGCGGCCCTGATTCGTTCCGGCGATCAGGTCGGCATGAGCGGTTTTACCGGCTCCGGCTATCCCAAGTCCGTACCCATCGAATTGGCGCGCCGCATTGCTGACGCCAACTTCCGTGGTGAAAAATTTCAGGTCAGCGTGTTCACTGGCGCCTCTACCGGTCCCGAGCTTGACGGTGCGCTCGCTATGGCCGGAGGCATCAACCTTCGCCTTCCCTACCAGTCCGACCCGGAAACCCGCAAACGCATCAATGCGGGCGAAATGGACTACATGGACATTCACCTCAGCCATGTGGCCCAATTCGTCGAGTACGGCTTTCTTGGCAAGCTCAATGTTGCCTTGATCGAGGTCACCGCCGTGCTCGAGGACGGCCGCCTGCTGCCAAGTTCGTCGATCGGCAACAACAAGACGTGGATTGATCAGGCAGAGCGCGTCATTCTGGAAGTGAACTCGTGGCAGCCGGAAGCGCTGGAGGGCATGCACGACATCTACTACGGTCTCGAGCCGCCGCCGAATCGCGGGCCTATCCCTCTCGTCCATCCCGGGCAGCGCATCGGCTCGCCGTACCTGGAGGTTCCGCCCCAGAAAGTCGTCGCCATTGTCCTCACCGACGCGCCCGACCGTAACAGCCCATTCAAGGCGCCCGACCAGGCCTCAAAGCGTATCGCCGGCCACATCCTCGAGTTTCTCAGTTGGGAGGTACAGAAGGGACGCATGCCGGCGAACCTGCTGCCCCTGCAGTCCGGTGTCGGCAATATCGCCAACGCGGTGCTGTTCGGGCTTGAGGAAGGCCCGTTCGAAAACCTGACCTCCTACACCGAAGTCATTCAGGACGGCATGATTCGCCTGCTGAAATCGGGCAAGCTAACGTCTGCCTCTGCGACAGCATTCTCGCTCAGTCCCGAGATGCTAACCGAAGTGAATGCCGACATGGCCAGCTACCGCGAGCGCATTGTCCTGCGGCCCCAGGAGATCTCCAACCACCCGGAGATCATTCGCCGCCTCGGCGTGATTGCCATGAACGCCATGATCGAGGCCGATATCTACGGCAACGTCAACTCCACCCATGTTATGGGATCGCGCATTCAGAACGGCATCGGTGGTTCAGGAGACTTCGCGCGCAACGGATATCTGTCAATCTTTATGGCGCCGTCGATCGCACAGAAGGGGACGATCTCGACCATTGTGCCGATGGTGTCACACATCGACCACACTGAACACGATGTGCAAGTTGTCGTGACCGAGCAGGGACTGGCGGACCTGCGCGGACTTTCACCACGTCAGCGCGCGCATCTGATCATCGACAAGTGCGCCAGCCCGGACTACAGAGCTGCGCTGCTCGATTATCTGAACCGGGCGGAACGGCTGTCCTACGGCAAGCACACGCCGCACCTGCTGACGGAATCGCTGGGATGGCACAGCCGGTATCTGCGCAGTGGAAGCATGAAGGTGAGAGAGGAGAGCTAGGCCGAAGTACCTGCGAGAGGTCTCGCTCAAGATCGCTCACACGTACGCGTGAAATACCATGCGGCAGCCGTCATACGTGGCTACCCATTCTGCAGTTCGAAAGCCGACTTCCACAAGCATGGCCTCTACCGCCAGGCGATTAGGCCCCCAAAAGTTAGTCGGGTCATTACTAAGAATCTTGCCGGGATAAAACACCATTGCCGGCCGCGGATAATCCAATGCGTCAACGTGGGTTTCGACAACCGCCAGCCCTTTGCACAATGCTCTCACGATCCGCAGGTATCGCATCGGATCTTCGGCGTGGTACAGAATGCCTAAGAACAGTACGATGTCGAAGGTGCCGAGTGCTGCCGGTGTCAGATCCTCGATTTTACAAAGGACTTCCTCCACGTTAGAACGTAATGCCTCTTTGGCAATAAGAAAACCGGTCTTCAACTCACCCTGCCAGCTGTACCACTCCACGGCCGCAACTCGTTTGGCGCCACGACGCTCGCATTCGAAAGAGAAAAACCCGTCCCACGCCCCAAGATCGAGCACACTGAGACCGTCCATGGTTGGCGGCAAGTGGCAGTGCTTAAGCTTTTCCGGCGAGTTATCACAGCCCGGAGTAACAACGCCATTTCCGAGATCGATGCGGTGCCACCATCTCGAATAAGCCGCAACTCGTTGCGCAAGGTCTGTTTCTGCTGGCATGCGCGAATTCTAAACCATGTACGATCGCTGCGATTTCACACAGGTCTCCGGAACCATTCCGGCATTCGAGAGACGTGAGTTTTAAGGCAGAGTACTATCAGCAGGCGGTGAAGAAAGACATCATTAGCTCACCGTCTCGTAATACTGCGCTATCTTGCGGAACTTCTGATAGCGTTCGTCGAGCAACTGCTGTAGCGGCTTCTTCTCGAGTTCGGTCAGATTCCTCTCCAACGCCCCGCCCAGCGCCGCAGCGGCAGCGTCATAGTCGTGGTGCGCTCCGCCCGCAGGCTCCGTTATGACCTCGTCGCAGAATCCCATTGCGAAATTGTCCTTGGCCGTGATGCGCATGGCCTGGGCCGCAAGCTCGCGCTTGCTGGAATCGCGCCACATGATGGAGGCGCAGCCTTCCGGCGAGATCACCGAGTAGATGCTGTTCTCCATCATCAGTACACGGTCGGCGACCGCAATCGCCAGCGCGCCGCCGCTGCCGCCTTCGCCCGTGATGGCAGCGATAAAGGGAACTTTCAGCCGCGCCATTTCGCGTAAGTTGTGGGCGATGGCTTCAGCTTGTCCGCGCTCTTCGGCGCCGAGTCCCGGATACGCGCCCGGAACATCGATCAGCGTGATTGCCGGGCGCCGCCACTTCTCGGCGAAGCGCATGACGCGCATGGCCTTGCGATAGCCCTCCGGGTTCGGCTGCCCAAAATTGCGATAGATGCGCTGCTTCGTCTCCCGGCCCTTTTGCGTTCCGATGACCGCCACTTCCCTGCCGTTGAAGCGCGCCATGCCCGCAACAATTGCCGCATCGTCGCCAAAGCCTCGATCGCCGTGGATTTCGCTGAAATCGGGAAAGATGCGTTCGACGTAATCGAGGAAATAGGGCCGCATGGGATGGCGTGCCAGCTCGGTCCGTTCCCACGCGCTTAGTTGGCCGGACACCTGCCTGCGCAGAGCATCGACGCGCTGGTGCATATCTTCGAGCTGCTTGCGCGCCTCGTCATTGTCGCCGGCGGCTGCCTGCAACTGCACAATCTGTTTCTCGATGCGCTCCAGCTCAGTCTGGGCTTTGGAAGCAGCTTCCATGGTCATTCGGGTCAGGGTCTGTCGTTAAAAGGTCAATGAAGCTCGATAAAAAGGTTTGTGTCAGGGCACGACTTCAGTCGTGCCGAAAAAACTCATCTCAATGGTTCTGAGTCCCTTCAGGGGCGGCACAAAGAACAGATCCCTCGCGGGCTGAAGCCCGCTCGTGATGACAACCAATAACGACGTAAAACGCTCCGGCGCCATCGAGAGCCTGCCCTGAGCTTGCCGAAGGGTCGTGCCCTGACGCGAATTCTTCCCGACCGCGCCTTTTGAATGTCCGCACTACCTAGTCAATCACCCGCACGCTGCCGCGCCCACAAAGCTCCTCCACGCGGCTGATGAAAACACCGGTCCGGCAACACATTATAGCCTTCCGCCTCCATCACCACGGTGAAGTCGCCCTGGCGCTCCAGGTCAAAAAGCACCTTCGCTTCCCCGCGACGCTCCTGACAGAGTGTGTGCAGACCAGCGACGGTGCCCTCCGATGCGCTTTCCAGGGAAATCTTGATACGCAAGCTGTGCGGCAATCTTGGCTGGGCCTGCTCCAAGGGAGTGATGTCGCCCACAAGGATCTTCGTGTTCGAGCCTTCTTCGACTTTCACGCCGCCCTTCACCAGCACCGGAACATCGAGCTTCAGCTTGTCGCCCAGCCGGCGGTAGGCTTCGGCAAAGCAGAGAATATCGACTGAGCCGTTCATATCTTCGAGCTGCCCGGTTGCGTACAGATCGCCCCTTTTCGACTTGGCAACGCGCACGTTATTCAGTACGCCTCCGACGAGTGTGTCGTCTTTCCCAGTCGACGATTTCATTTCGGAGACATCGACGGTCGTCAGCGCGTGGAAGTCGAGCAACTTTTCGCAATACTTCTCCAGCGGATGCCCGGTGATGAAGAAGCCCAGTATCTCCTTCTCGAAGGCGAGGCGCTGGTGCTCATCCCAGTCAGGAATGTTGGGCAGCGGCTTTTCCTTCGCCTGCGGCTCATCGTCGGCAAAGACGCCGAAAAGCCCGTGCTGCCCCATGGCGGAGTCGCGCTGAACTTTCGCAGCGTGCTCCATGGCGTTGTCGACTACGGCCATCAGTTGCGCGCGGCGTCCCAGTTCGTCCATAGCGCCGCTCTTGATGAGCGACTCCATCACCCGCTTGTTCAGCAGGCGCAGGTCAACTTTTTCGCAGAACTGGAAGATCGACGAAAACCGGCCCAGTTCCTTGCGTGCCGCGACGATGGAATCGATAGCGTGCTGGCCGACATTCTTCACCGCGCCCAGTCCAAAGCGAATGGCCTCGCCATGTGGTGTAAACGACCAGTCGCTGACGTTTACGTCCGGCGGCTCAACGGCGATGCCCATCTCGCGGCACTCGTTGATGTACTTCACCACGTCATCGGTGCTCGACGAGACCGACGTCAGCAACGCCGCCATGAACTCAATCGGATAGTGCGTCTTCAGATAAGCCGTCTGATAGGCGAGCAGCGCGTACGCTGCGGAATGCGACTTGTTGAAACCGTATCCCGCGAACTGCTCCATCAGGTCGAATATCTTTTCAATCTTCTTCGGCGGGAAGCCGCGCTCGACCGCGCCCTGCACGAATCGCTCGCGCTGCTTCGCCATCTTCTCCGGATCTTTCTTTCCCATGGCACGGCGCAGCAGGTCGGCTTCACCGAGCGAATATCCAGCCAGCAGGTTGGCGATCTGCATTACCTGCTCCTGATAGACGATTACGCCCAGGGTTTCCTTCAACACCGCCTCAAGCGGCGGCAGCTCGTACTCAATCTTCTTGCGGCCATGCTTGCGGTCGATGAAGTCGTCGATCATACCGCCCTGGATCGGGCCGGGGCGGTAGAGTGCGTTCAGGGCCGTGAGGTCCTCGACGCTGGTGGGCTTGTAGCGGCGCAGCACGTCGCGCATGCCGTGCGATTCAAACTGGAACACGCCCGATGTCAGCCCGGTGTGGAAGACGCGTTCGTAGGTGGTCGCGTCGTCGAGTTCCAGCCGCTCCAGGTTCAGCCGCTCGCCGCGCGTTTGTTCGATCAGCCGCAAGCCATCGTCGATGATGGTCAGGGTAGTGAGCCCGAGGAAGTCCATCTTCAGCAGCCCGAGCTTCTCGATTGCCTTCATGTCATAAGCGGTAACGATTTCGTCGTTCTTGGTGCGATAGAGCGGCACAAGGTCGGTCAGCGGCTGAGGCGAAATTACAACGCCTGCGGCATGTACTCCGGAGTTGCGTACCAGGCCCTCCAGCTTTTTCGCGGTGTCGATCAGCTCCTTCGTCTGCGGCTCGGTTTGATAGGCCGTCGCCAAGGGAGGCGAGTCTTTCAGCGCGCCGTCGATGGTGATGTTCAGCGTGGCCGGAACCATCTTGGCGATGCGATCGACTTCTGCATACGGCACATCCATGGCGCGACCTGAGTCCTTGATCGCAGCCTTCGCCGCCATCGTGCCGAAGGTGATGATCTGCGCTACCTGATCGCGACCGTATTTCTGGGTGACGTAATTGATGACTTCGCCGCGACGGTTCATGCAGAAGTCGATATCGATGTCGGGCAGGGTGACGCGCTCAGGATTCAGGAAGCGTTCGAACAGCAGCTCGTTCTGCAGCGGATCGATGTCAGTGATGCCTAGCGCGTACGCCACCAGCGCCCCTGCCGCCGAACCGCGACCGGGGCCCACAGGGATGTTGTTCTCTTTCGCATAGCGGATGAAGTCCCAGACGATGAGGAAGTATCCCGCGAACTGCATCTGGCGGATGATGCCGATCTCGCGCGTGAGGCGTGCTTCGTAATCTTCCAGCGGATGCTTCAGGCGACCCATCGTCTGCAATTCGCGCAGCAGGGCGAGCCGCCGGGCAAAGCCTTCGCGCGTCACGTGCTCGAAATAGTCATCGAGCGAATATCCGGCGGGCACCTCGAATTTCGGAAACGGCTCGCGGACTTTCTTCAGTTCGACGTTGCAGCGCTCGGCAATTTCCACCGTGCGCGCCAGCACGCGCTCGTAGCCGGAGAAGACCTTCGCCATCTCCGCCGGGCTCTTCACGAAGAACTGGTTGCTAGCGAATTTCAGGCGGTTGGTGTCGTTGATCGACTTGCCCGTCTGGATGCAGACCATCACGTCCTGCGCGTGGGCGTCGTCCTCACACAGATAGTGGCTGTCATTGGTCGCAACCAGCGGGATGCCGAGCTCGTGCTCCAGCTTCAGCAGGTTCGGCTGGATGCGCTTCTCTTCTGGCAGCTCTTGGTCCTGAATCTCAAGATAGAAATTCCCATTGCCAAAGATGTCATTGAAAGTGACCGCTGCCTGCCGCGCCTTCTCGTACTTGCCCTCGACCAGCTCTTCTGCAACCTCGCCCTTCAGGCAGGCTGATAGGCCAATCAGCCCCCTGGCATGCTCGGCGAGAAACTTCTTGCTCACGCGCGGCTTGTAATAGAAGCCGTGCAGCGAGGCTTCTGAGACAATCTTCACCAGGTTGCGATAGCCTTCGTCGCTCTCGGCCAGCACCACAAGGTGGTTGTAGGTGTCGCCTTCAGGGGAGGCACGGTGGTCGTCCTTCTTGCAGATGTAAAGCTCACAACCGAGGATCGGCTTGACACCGGCGTCATTGGCAGCCTCGACGAACTCAACCGCTCCAAAGATGTTCCCGTGGTCGGTGATCGCGACCGCCGGCATTCCAAGCTCTTTTACGCGGCTGACGAGCTTTTTCGTCTCGCATGCGCCGTCGAGCATGGAGTAGTCAGTGTGCAGATGAAGATGAACGAATTCAGGCATCGTGGGGTTGTGCTGAATCTTATTCTATGCGGCGCGAACGCCGCCTGCATTCGGTGAAGAGTGTGGAAAACGGGGCGCTACTCCGGCCTTGGGATGTGCCCCGTCGGCTCGCCAGGAGAGATCAGGCGCCCTCCGGTGATGACCTGCCCGGGCGGTGTTTGCTGCGGGACACCAGGTCGCGCGCGAGTCCTCCCGAGTCCTCGGTAAGCGAACGCGACCGCTAACAACGGCGCTGCCAGCAACAATCCCCAGAATCCCAACAGTAAACTCAGAAATATCGGAACAATCAGCGAGGCCCAGATGGGCACGCGTGTCTGACGTCGCATGATGAGCGGTTGCAGAATCAAACCATCAACCACGACGATGGCGCCGTAGAGGATCAGCACGTACAGTGCGGTCTCCCAGCTCACAAAGGCCGCAGCGATCAATGGCCCGATGATGCTTAATATCGGGCCAAAGTGCGGGATGAACTGAAATAGCGTGGCCAGCAAGGCCCAGAAAACGGCGAACGGCACTTGCAGAAATGTCAGCCCGGCCCACCACAGCAGCCCTACGCACGCGGAGTCGTAACATTGCCCCACGAACCACTGCCTCAGCGCTCCGCCGGTGATGTGGATGTGCCGCGAAACCTGCATGCTTATTGGATGTATGCGGCCTCAAGCGAGCTGCGGCCCACATGCTAGACTTAGCTTATTCCCGCACAAGAAGGCAACAATGAAATTCGGCGTCATCATCTTTCCCGGTTCTAATTGTGACGACGACGCCTACTGGACCATCGAGACTGTCGAAAAGCAGCCGGTGACCTTCCTCTGGCACGACTCTCCCGATCTTCAGGGCGTGGACGCCATCATCGTGCCCGGAGGCTTCGCCTACGGCGACTACCTGCGCACCGGAGCGATCGCCAAGTTCTCGCCCGTCATGGACTCCGTCCGCAAGTTTGCCGCCGATGGCGGGCTGGTCTTCGGGATCTGCAACGGCTTCCAGATCCTCTGCGAGTCGGGCTTGCTGCCCGGGGCACTCATGCGCAATGTCGGGCTGAAATACGTTTGCAAGCCGGTTTACTTGCGCGTGGAGACGACGAACACTCCATACACGCATCAGCTCTCGAAGGGCGAAGTTCTCCAGATTCCCATCGGCCACATGGAAGGCAACTACGTGTGCGACGAGCGCACGCTGGCGGAGCTGAAAGATCAGGACCGGATCGTGTTCCGCTACGTCACACCGCAGGGTGAAGTCACGCCGGGAGCGAACCCGAATGGCTCGCTGGAGAATATCGCCGGCATTTGCAACCAAGGCCGCAACGTGTTGGGCATGATGCCGCACCCCGAGCGCGCCGCCGAGCCCGAGTTGGGCATGACCGACGGCATAAAGATTTTCGACTCGCTGGTCGCGTCGATGGTAACGAAGTAGCCGTTACTCTGTAATCCCGCCGTACGATTGACAACGCTCTTCGAGTTACCGCACAATCAGGCACTCTTGCGGTGCGTTCACTTTACCTTCTTCGCAGTTCGGCGAAATCGCTGAAGACCAGCGGTGTAAGAAGACAGCGCGGAGTCCACCGCCGCTATCCCCACTCTCAGGAGAATTGTGTGAAACGCTTGTTCATTGCAAGTGCCGTGGCTGTGATGATTTGCACTGCCGTCCTGTGCAGCAATGCTGGTTCAGAAAAATCCAAGGCAAACAAAAGTGCGCAGGTCACGCACGGCGAGTACATCGTGAAGAGTATCGGTATATGCGCCGACTGCCATACGCCCTTTAACGACAAAGGCGAGTACGTGCAAGACAAGTGGCTGCAGGGAGCCAAGCTAACCTTCGTGCCGACTGTTCCCATGCCGGTATGGGCCGACACTTCGGCGAACATCGCCGGCCTGCCCGGTTGGGACCACGCACAAGCGGTGAAGTTTTTCATGACTGGCCTTGCCCCGAACGGCCAGCCCGCCCGTCCTCCCATGCCGCAATATCACATGAACAAAGCCGATGCCGTGGCAGTGGTCGCGTATCTCGAGTCGCTGAAGAGGTAGCGGCCGAAATAATTCAACACGGAGGCACGGAGAATACGGAGGATTGGGAATCGGTGATCGTTATCCGTAGATCCGTGATTTTCGTACCTCCGGCTTGAGATGTGACGATAGGGGTCTTTAGACTCGTCGGCGCGCTCCTCGCTCAAGATCACAATTACGGATTAAGCCACGCTGCAAACGTGAAACCCGAAACTGGAAACTCCGTGCGCTCCGTGCCTCCGTGGTGATCCTTCCACCCCACCCGAGAACCGCGCCATGTGCTCTCCGTCCTTGCCCTGCTGGCGACCGCTTCTTTATCCTCGACGCTTATGCCTGCACTCGTCGAATGCGTTCCCAACTTTTCTGAAGGCCGCGACAAGGCCAAAGTCGACACCATTATCAACGCTATGAAGATCGAGGGCGTCTATCTGCTCGACCGCGAGATGGACGCCGATCACAACCGCTGCGTCATCACATTGGTCGGCGATCCTGCGAAGATTGAAGAAGCGGTCATTCGCGGCGTTGGCAAGGCCGCGGAACTGATCGATCTGACTAAACATACCGGCGCGCACCCACGGCTGGGCGCGGCCGACGTCGTGCCCTTCATTCCCATCGAGGGTCTGACGCTGGAAGACTGCGTCGCCATGGCGCGCCGCGTGGGCGAGCAGATTTGGAAGCGCTTCGGCGTGCCGGTGTATTTGTACGAGGCCGCGGCGCAGACACCCGAGCGGCAGAACCTGGAGAATGTTCGTCGCGGCCAGTTTGAAGGCATTCGCGAGGAGGTGAAGACGAATCCCGCGCGCCGTCCCGACTTCGGTAACGCCGAGCTGCATCCCACGGCGGGAGCCACCATCGTGGGCGCGCGCAAATTCCTCGTCGCCTACAACGTCTACCTCAATACGCCCGATGTCGAGATCGCGAAGAAGATCGGCAAGGCGGTGCGCTTTTCCAATGGCGGACTGAGATACGTGAAGGGCATGGGCGTCCCAGTGCGCGGCCTGGCGCAGGTCTCCATGAACCTGACCGACACCGATCAGACACCGATTGCGCGCGTCTTCGAATACGTGAAGCGCGAGGCCGCGCGTTACGGCGTGATGCCGCTGTCGAGCGAGATCGTCGGCCTGATTCCGAAGAAAGTGTTGGAAGACGCGGCCGAGTGGTTCTTGCAGATCGAGAACTTCGATTCGTCGCTGATTCTTGAGAACCGGCTCGCGGCGGTCATGAGCGGCAAGATGGCAGTGGGAGGGCTTCGCGCGGGCATTGAGCCCTTCGTCGAGCAGCTTGCGGCTCCTACCGCAGCTCCCGGCGGAGGCAGCGCCGCGGCTGCTACAGGAGCCATGGCGGCCGCGCTGGGTTGCATGGTCGCGGGCATGTCGCGCGGCAAGAAAGCGTATGTGCAATACGAGTCGCAATTGACCGACGCCATTGCGCGGTTAAACGAGCTGCGCGAGGCCTTCAAAGCTGCGATCGATGCTGACGCCGCCTCGTTCAGTGAGGTTATGACGGCATTCAAGAAGGCGAAGAATGACGCCGGAGCGCAGGCAGAAGTCGATGCTGCACTGAAGCGCGCGACAGAAATCCCGCTGAAAGTCTCCGAGCAGGCGCGCGAAACCGGCCGGATTCTCGAATCTCTGCGGCCGATCACCAACCCGAAGATGGCGTCAGACCTGACGGTGGGAACCGGTCTGGCAAAGGCGGCTGCTGACGGAGCGCTAGCCAATGTCGAGATCAACCTGGGCGAAATCAGCGACGCCGAATTCGTTGGCCACGTACGAGATCGCGTAGCGGCGGTCCGCAGTGGCTCGGTGTCAGGAAGATGAATGCAGAAGCAGGTTGGCGTCGTTCCCGAGGGACTCAGGTTCGTCACCAGCCCCCACCCAGCACTCCACCTTAGGCTACGTGCCGGGCTGTCATGGCACGCCCTTCGGGCTCAGTGCATCACAGCTGCAACATCGATGCTGCTCAACTCAGAACTGCTTCTTTGAGTCGATCAGGATCGTGACTGGGCCGGAGTTGACCAGCTCGACCTCCATCCTTGCCTGGAAAACTCCGCTTTCGCAGCGGACGCCGAGCGAGCGAATGCGATTCACGAAATATTCATACAGTTCGCGCGCACGGTCAGGACCCGCAGCCGCGTCAAACGACGGGCGTTTGCCTCGACGCACGTCACCCAACAACGTGAATTGTGAAACGGCCAAAATCGCGCCGCCGACCTCGACCACGCTCCGGTTCATCTTTTCATCTTCGTCTTCGAAGATGCGTAGGCCGACAATTTTGTCCGCCAGGAAGTCGGCGTCAGATTCCTCATCCTCGGCTCCAACGCCCAGTAAAACGAGGAGGCCAGTCGCAATTTCCCCCGTACTTGAACCCGCGACGGTGACGGAAGCCCGACTCACACGCTGCACCACGGCACGCATGACGATGTTTGTATCACGTCAGCTCGAATGCGGGCTGTAACCCTGGGCCTTCTCCGGAATCAAAGGTCCCGCGTTGACCGTTGCAAACTTGGCATTTACGATGGGTCGAGTCCTACGGCACCGGGCAGCTTAAGACTTTTCTGAGACTCGCGATTTCCAATAACAGTTCAGCATTCTTTACAGAGCTTCCCGGCGACAATTACACTTACTGGTTTCCGCCCAAGGCGGCAGGAGAGACAATCCATGGCATCGACTGAAGACCGGGTTAAGCAGATCATTGTGGAGCAACTGGGAGTGGATGAAGGCGAAGTGACTCCCAACGCTTCGTTTGTAGACGACCTCGGCGCTGACTCGCTGGATACTGTCGAGCTGGTCATGGCCTTCGAAGAGGCTTTTGACATCGAGATTCCCGACGAGGATGCGGAGAAAATCCGCAGCGTGCAGGATGCGGTCTCCTACATTGAGCAGCACGCCAAGGCGAGCAAGTAGACCCGTTCCAGCAAAGCTTATTCAAACCGGCACATTCCAGGAAGGAGCCTTCAAAGACATGGCATCCGTAGACGAGCGGGTAAAGCAGATCATTGTGGAGCAGTTGGGAGTGGACGAGGGCGAGGTCACGCCCAACGCCTCGTTCGTAGACGATCTGGGTGCGGATTCCCTGGACACGGTCGAGCTGGTTATGGCTTTCGAGGAAGCCTTCGACATCGAGATTCCGGATGAGGATGCGGAGAAGATCCGCACCGTAAAGGACGCCGTCGACTACATCAACTCGCACGCGAAAGGATCGAAGTAGTTTGGAGCGTCGCGTCGTCGTAACGGGAACCGGTCTTATCTGCGGCGTTGGCAATAGCACCCCGGAAGTCTGGCAGGCGCTACTGGCCGGCAAAAGCGGTGTGGAGCGCATAACCAGTTTCGACGTTTCCCAGTTTGCCTGCCAGATCGGAGCCGAAGTCAAGAACTTCGATCCCTTGCAATACATCGAGAAGAAGGAAGCGCGCAAGATGGGGCGCTTCATTCACTTGGCGATTGCCGCATCCGACGAGGCGCTTCAGTCCGCCAATTACAAGGTCGAAAACGAAGAGATGGCCGAGCGCACCGGGGTTAATATCGGCTCGGGCATCGGCGGATTCGACATCATCGAGCGCGAGCACTCCAACCTGCTGAATGGCGGCCCGCGCAAGATCTCGCCCTTCTTCATACCCTCCGCGATCGTGAATCTGGCGGCCGGCCAGGTCAGCATGCGTCACAACGCCAAAGGCCCCAACGAAGCCACCTGCACGGCATGCACCACCAGCGCCCACTCCATCGGCGACGCCTCGCGCATCATCAAGTACGGCGATGCCGACGTAATGATTGCCGGCGGCTCGGAAGCCGCGATCACTCCCATGGGCGTCGGTGGGTTCGCCGCCATGCGAGCGCTGTCCACACGCAACGACGATCCGCACCGCGCCAGCCGCCCGTGGGACAAGTGACCGCGACGGATTCGTCATCGGCGAAGGCGCAGGCATTCTCATTCTTGAGGAGCTGGAGCACGCGAAAAGACGCGGCGCGCCGATTCTCGCCGAGGTGGTAGGATATGGAATGAGTGCCGACGCTTACCACATTACGCAGCCGGCAGAAAACGGTGAGGGCGGATTCCGTGTTATGCGTAATGCTATGCGCGACGCTCACCTTCAGCCGGAGCAGATCGGATACGTCAACGCCCACGGAACGTCCACACCGCTGGGCGATGAATTGGAAGCAACGGCCATCAAACGCGCCTTTGGCGACTACGCCTACAAGATGCTGGTCAGCTCGACCAAGTCCATGACCGGACACCTGCTCGGCGGCGCTGGGGGACTAGAGGCCGGCATCACGGTGCTCGCGCTGCGTGACCAGATTGTGCCCCCGACCACCAACCTCGACCATCCCGGCGAGGGATGCGACCTGGACTTCGTCCCCCATACGGCTCGCAAAGCGCAACTGGAGTATGCCATATCGAACTCCTTCGGCTTCGGCGGCACCAACGGCTGTCTGGTGTTCAAGCGGTGGGAAGGCTAGCGCGGTAATCATATAGGCGCATTCTCCAGGGACACGATAAATTGAATGCCGGGCACAGCTTTGTTCCGCAATCGCGTGTCATTGGTGATGAACAAGTCCGTCCCAACCGATCCCGCACATGCCAATTGCACAGCGTCCGGAGCTCGCAGGGCCCGGTCGCGGCGCAAGGCAGCATACAATTTCGCTGCTGTCACGTCGAATGGAACCACTACCGAGCTTCCAGTGACGGCATTCTCATACCGCTTGCACAGATCGGAGTCACCTTCCTCGCTTGGCTTCACCAGTATCTCAGCCAGGGTGAGAGCGGAGGTGAGAAGCTGGTCGCCACGCGATAGCATGCTTGCCCGCAAGCGCTGCACTCTTCGGGAAAACTCGCCATAGTCCTCAAAGAGATAGATGAAGAGGTTGGTGTCCCAGAAGATGCGGCTCATTACCAACCCTCGCGCAATCGCTTTACATACTCATCGGCGTGTTCGGAGCGCCACAGAGTACGGCCGCTCCCGGCCAGGGCCAATAGTGGGTCGTTCTCTGCAGCGTGGCGCGCTGCGTTCTCAGACCAACTGAAGAATGACTACCTTGCGTGCGCCCATTGAAAAGGGCCGCTGATTGCTCAGCGACCCTAACACTTCAACGAACAAGGTTTCTAATCGAGGTCCGGATGCTGCCGCGGCGGGTGCTGGGCCGGATTGATCGGGTATTCGTGATCCAGATCGTAGTACTCCCAAACGCGAGAGCCCTTGACGCCCGGGATTTGTTTGTCTTGCACTGAGCTGAAACGTAGCCCATTGCCGGTCAGCTCGGAAGCGTGCCGAATAGTGAAGATCGACTCCCGGAAAGGAACGCTCAAACTGATCTGCGGATAGGCGAGCGCGAAAACCGGGAAGCCCTTTCCGTTGGCGAATACAGTCGCAGTGTAGTCGGCCACCATTACTCCAGAAAAGGTGTTGGGAAGCCAGGTAAGCTGCATGGGGCCGCCGAGCTGCGTTGCCGAGCCCCAAGTCTGACCGCCATCCGTAGATTCGATGTACCCTTGTCGCAAACTGCAGCTATTTCCGCAGTTCCCATTGGGATAGAAATAATAGGCCAATCCCAGATGCGCAGACTGTCCTGCGGTGTTGGGATCGATGCCCAGACCATGGATGAAGTGGTCGACCGTGCTGTTCACCGGATCGATGGGAACACGCGTCACGGAGCTCCAGTGAGTGCCGTCGGTCGTCGTGCTGTAGACGATGTCGTTCTCCGCACATCCGCTGCGGAAACTGCAATCCGGCCACGACATGTAGATGACGCCGCCGCCATCCATCGCCGCCGAGGGCAGTCCGGCACTGCGTAGGCCGCCGTCTTCGCCCCGGCTAGGGGCATTGGCGATGATCACCGCCGAGTTCCAGCTCTGCCCCCCGTTCGTCGAGGTAAATGCACTCATCGTCCCGTTAAACGCGGCATAGCCGACCACCACCGTGCCATTGGGCAGAACCAGAGGCTGCCCGCCGATACCAGTGTTTCGACTCGCCGTCGTCTTGGCCGAGCCCCACGTCGCGCCACCGTCGCTGGAAGTACTCATGTACAGCAAGTCGCCCCCACTGGGGCTGTCCCACTCGGTATAGCAGTTCCCGTAGTAAGGACTCATCGGCCAGTTGTCGCAGGTAATCCAGTTCTTGTCCGAGTTGATGCTCGAAGTGACCAGCACCGGGTTCGACCAGTTCAGGCCGTCGGATGAGCGGCTGGTTGCCACCAAATCGTTATTGCCGATCGGGAGCGTCGAAATCAGCCACATCCCGTGCTTTGCATCGTAGGCTACCATGGCATCGCTCGCCGCCGAATACGTGCCGCCCTGGTAAAAGATCGTCAGGCCGGGCAGGAGCCCATTGGTCCAGGTCTGCCCCCCATCCGTGGAGGTGGCAAAACCAATGTCGGCGCCGCCTCCGCCATAAATACGTGCGACCTGGAATGCCGTCACGATGGTATCGCCGTAGGCGAACGCGCCGGGTTCGACCTCCGTCTGATGCTGGCTTTGCGAATTGATGAAGGGGTCCTGACTGAGTTGGACCAGATTGGCCGACTGCGCGAAACCGGAACTCACAGTTGCGAAACTAAAGATGACGAGGAACAGCAGAAGACTGCTGGCCGTTAGGAAATGAGGAGATACCGCAGGTTTCTTTGCCATGAACACACTCTTCCTTTGCATATAGAACATTTTCTGATGTAGCAATGAGCGGACGAACCTCACACGCTCTTGGGACATTCTGCAAGCAGGGAACCTAGAGGATGAGAGTAGTTGAGACGATGGAACTGTAGCGCGCGAGGCCGCAGCGCGTCAATACTAGAGTGGTAGTAACTCGGGTAATCCGTTGAGTCGCCGGAAATTACCTTAGGGCAACGCCTGCCGCTCAGGGGGCGGCTCCCAGAGCTCGATTCGATTCCCTTCCGGATCCATGATCCAGCCGAACTTGCCGTAGTCGTAGCTCTCCACCTTTTCGTCAACCTGTACGCCTTCGGCGCGCAGGGCTTCGAGCAACTGCTCAAGGTTTTCGACGCGGAAGTTCATCATGAAGGGCGACGTGCTGGGATCGAAGTATTTCGTGGTCTGGGGGAAAAGCGACCACACCGTCATTCCCGTCTTCTCCGGCTCGTCCGCATCCCGCCAATGAAACGATACCGCTTGGCTATGATCGCGCTTAATGCCCAGATGCTCTTCGTACCATGCGTACATCGCCTCGGGATCCTTGCACTTGAAGAACAATCCGCCCAGCCCGGTGACACGTTTCATTCCGCCTCCTACGTGTGCCCTGGATTTTAGCAGGCGCCCTTGCCAATCCGCCCGGCTGGGCATAGGGTATTGGCAAGTCGTGGGGTGGGCCGTGTTCGATCTGACTTTCGTGTTGGTGGTTGCCGGACTTGCCTTCGGTGGGGTCACGGCCCTGGTCGGCTTCGGCGGGTTCCTGACGGCGTGGTTTCACCGATCGCTTGGGACTCCACTTCCCTTGCCCACACTCCACAACCGCCGCGAGCGCAACCTGTATTTGGGAGTGGCGGCGGCGGGAGTCGTAGTCTGGGGAGTGGCCCTGCTCGTCAGCCTACATGTGGCGCCGTGAGACGTTAGTGTGTAGCCGAGCTTCTGAGTATTCCGTTATAGCCTTGGAATTGTCATCCCGATCGAAGGGACCTGCTCTGGATGGCAGCACGAAGAAGCTTCATGAATTCCAGATGCAAGCGCGGCTACGTGGCAGGAGTCTGTGAAGGGGCGCATCTTCTGACTTAACGCGGACCCTCGGTCGCTGACAGCGTCACGTTGATCCGTTGCAGTTAATCGCCGTATTGCGCGCGCATGTCGGCCCAGGTGCTGGAGCCGCGGCGCTCAGCTTCCTCGATAAAGCCTTCGCCCAGCTTCTGAAGTGCGCCGAAGATCTGCATGCCTTTCTGCAGATAGTCGGGAGCGTTCTCCCACACGGCCTCAAACTTCTCAGGATATTCACTGGCGAGGATGGTCAGGCCGGCTGCCGCAAAACCCATCCCCACGCCTCGGCGTCCGGTCAGTATCAGCACGGCGCCTGCTCCAAGGCTAGCGAAAACCAGTGTCTTCTTCCAATTCGGCATGTTCACCTCAAAGTCGAGTCACCGCGGACGGGCCGCACGTCTGATTAGAGAGAAACTCTTGCTCTGCTGTTGTATGCGAACGCGACCAGTTTGGCAACCTCACGGGTGCAGAACCTCACCACCGAGCACACCGAGGGCACCGAGATCTGTGGATCAAGTGGGGCCGATGAGGGGTGGAAATCGCAAAGATTTCGCAGAGTTGCTTTGCTTTGACCTCAATCCTCTGTGTGCTCGGTGTCCTCGGTGGTGGAATCTGCCTTACGGTTTTGGCAGGGCTTTCGGTGGGGAAAAATGGAAAAGGCTGCGACTTTGGTTATGCTCCAGCTGGCGACTCCTGCGAGGGAGTTGCCGGCGTGGACGCATGTACCGTCGCAGCCCTTGATACGATCACCGCTTTCGCAGTTCCAAACCTCGGCGGACACCTCGCAGCGCCGTCGATTTTTTCGGGTCTGGCGGTTGCCGCAAGTCGCCTCGCGCAACCGACCGCTCAGCCTACTTCAAGTGGGCGACTGATGAATGAAGCCCTCTCTTTTCGACCGTCGACTGTGAACCTGCGGCATTGGTTATGCTCTAGCCGTCAACTCCTGCGAGAGAGTTGCCGCCGTGGACGCATGTACCGTCGCAGCCCTTGACGCGATCACCGCTTTCGCAGTTCCAAACCTCGGCGGACATCTCGCAACGCCGTCGATTTTTTCGGGTCTGGCAGTTCCGCGAGTCGCCTCGCTCACCGATCGCTCAGCCTACTTCAAGTGGGCGACTGATTTAGAAGCCCTCTCTTTTCGACCGTCGACGAACTGAATCCTAATACATGGCGTTCGAATGTCAACGCCCGAGGTGTGTGCACACGTAAGATAATGACAAGCGCCGCGCAGACCACAGCAACCGATAGTAAAGAGAGAAGTTCCGCAGCAAGCCTTCAAGATTTTCTACAACAATTCACATCTTTTTCACAGAACTGCGACATTCTCGAGGGTTCATTCCGGGGAACCAACTTCGCATCTTGACGAATCCCCCGAGTTGAACGAAGGTAGAGGGGACAAATGCCCGCTTTGACCGCCTATGTTGACGGTGGATCCCACGGAAACCCTGGGCCAGCCGGGATTGGAGTTCTGATCCACGGCGCCCGGGGCGAGACTGTGCGCATTGCCAAGTGGATCGGTCACCAGGACAACAACGTCGCCGAGTACATCGCGCTGCTGGAAGCGTTACAACACGCCGTAGCGGCGAAGGCCAAGGCGCTGCAGGTTTTCTCTGATTCCGAGATCGTCGTGAAGCAGATGAACGGGCAGTATGTCTGCCGCAGCCCCCGGCTGTATTCCCTCAACTGGATATGCCGCAAGCTGGCCCGCTCGCTCGAGTTTTCCATCGCGCATATCAGCCGGGAAGAGAACTGCGAGGCCAACGAACTTGCCCGCCACGCAGTGCGGTTACGCCTGGTCGAAGGCGCGTGAGCCTTCGCACCTTCTTGCGTCTGCCGGCGATTCGCCTCGCGTATAATCGGGTTGGAACGCGCCCGTAGCTCAGCTGGATAGAGCGATTGCCTCCGGAGCAATAGGTCGGGAGTTCGAATCTCTCCGGGCGCGCCAGTAAGCCTCATTCTTTTCCGTTAGTTGCGGCTGTTCCTGCTTCGCAACACTTTCCGTCACTTCTGGACTGTGCCCAATTTTGTGCCCACCCAGCTTCGCCATTGCATTCAGAACGGCATCCTCCGACGGGTGAACGTAGCGGCTCGAAATGGCGATTGAACTGTGCCCAGCGACCCTTGCCAGAGTCCATGCGTCGCAGCCGGACTCGCCCAGCCGGGTCAGGAACGTGTGACGGAACGAATACAGCACCCACGGCTGCAACAGAGCGGGCTTCGCTTTCGCTTCCTCAGCTTTGCGCTTCAGTTCGGCATTCGCTTCCCTGAAGGCACGAGCGTGCTGCTTCTTGAGGCTGCAATGGTCAACGTGACCCTTCCTCGTGGGCGCGGGCCACACCCAGCCGTAAGCGGGCTTCCCTGCAAAATCCCAGCGAGTCTCAAGAATGAACCGGACACGCGGCGTCATTGGAATGGAACGGCGAGCAGCAGTGGTCTTGCCGTGTGTTACGAGCGCGGCTCCATTGCGCCCATGCTGCCAATTCATGTTTTCCCAGCGCATCCGATAACACTCTTCCGGGCGCATACCGCTGTCAGCGAGAACCGTCGCAATCGACTTCAGGGGCTCCGGGCAGTGATCTAGATATATCTGCTCGTGCTCAGGAGTGACCACTGTTTCGCGATGGCGTTCGCCTGGGAGCAACGAGAGCGCCGGGGCAGCGTCTAGCACTCCCCACTCGACAGCGAGCCGCAGAACGCGCCGCAGAACGCGAAGGGAGCTATTTACGGTGCTGACCTGCTTCCCGGCGGACTGGCGGTGAGCAGCATACTCGGCAGCGAGTTCGTTGCCGATCTGATCTAGCTTCGCATTGGCAAGCGGCTTGTATAAGAGCAGGGCACGAATTCCAGCCCGATACCACAGCCAGTTGGCGGGAGTGTTCTTTTCAAAGCTGGACTTCGCCCACGGCTCAAATCGCTTCTCGCAAAACTCGCTCAGAGCCGGAACGGGCTTCTTCTCGCGAATTCCTACTTCGCCCTTCGCCAGCGACGTTCGATGCGCCGCTTACATTTGGCGTGCAACTTTGTCGTTGCCCTGCTTGGTGGACTCGCGGACTGCCTCACGTTGCCACACGAACTTGTACCAGTAGATACGACCGCGCTTGTAGATCATGACCTTGCCTTTCTCTGCGTCTTGCTGCCCTTCGGTCTGCCGCCCAACTTCCCGTTTGCACGTGATGCGGCGGCTTTGCGCTTCGACGTCACCTCGCCTCTGCAGGCTGGGCAGTAGCAAACCAACTCGACTTTGTGGATTGGACATCTCACAGACTCATATTAAACCTATCGTGTTGGGTTAGTCAAGAAGTATCGGCAAGACTCGGTGACTTTTCGAGAAGTGGCGGAAGCTGGGAAAGTCTTTGTGATGCCAGTTACAATCTGAAGTCGATGCGCTTATATCACTTTCTGTCCGCTAAGAATGCTCTGGACGACCTCACAAGCAGGCGGATTAAGCTGTCCCAGATCGACGACCTTAACGACCCCTTCGAACTCTGGTGTTCGGCACAGGAAGATCGAGAGATTCGCAAAGCTCTGCGCAGGTTTAAGAGCATTATGGCCAAGCGATTTGGGATGCTGTGCTTCAGCAGACACTGGCATAACCCCCGTACTGTGGAGTCACTACGCTCACAAGCATCGCGGCATTTGCCTTGGATTCGAAGTCGATGAGCACTGCGTTAAGGCCGTCAATTACGTAGGCGAGCGCATACCTCTCCAGATTCCGCCCACCGAGGAGACAATGCACCAACTTCTCTTTACAAAGTATCGGGACTGGTCCTACGAGGACGAGTGGCGTGGCTGGTTTCGGCTGGACGAATGCGATACTTCAACCGGCCACTACTTCTGCGCCTTCGACGACAAGATAAGCCTTCGTGAGGTTATCGCTGGCCCATTGTGCGACACGCCTAGAGCAACAATCGACGCGGCACTGCGGGTTTACCCGAGTATTCGCCCAATCAAAGCGCGGCTGGCTTTCAGGCACCTTCAAAGTCGTTCAAAATTTGCAGGGCTTCTAGTCTTTGCCAATTGATCGTTTGGCAGACTCTAGGACGTTTTGGCAGACTCTGGTTATGGTGTGTTGGACGTTGCGAACCAAAACAGGAGTGCCAGGCCAGCAATAAAAAACGACTTGGCCGCTAACCCGCTCCATCTGAACAGGAAAGAGTACAGGTCTTCACGCCGCCTACACCTGTCGGCTTGAGTTCTGAATTCCTTTGCCACATCTCGAAGTCTCGCCGCCTCCCGCTCACGTTCTTGAGGGGTATCAAGGCCAACGACATTGAGCTTAAGCGCACCCTCCGCCTCCGCAGTGCGCTGCTCGACTCTTGCATCGAGGTACTCGCGCATTCTCGCGTAGTAGGTGTAACTGGTATGAAGGACAGGGTAAAACAAACCCAGTGGCACAGCGGCAAGCAAACAAGCCCAGCTCGCAACGACCAACTGTGAATGAATCACCGGACGCGAGCCGCCTTTAAGGTATCCGAGGTACGTAATACTGAGCGCAACGGTGCCGCCGGAGATCAGCGCGAGATTCAAGTAGACAGTGTTGTTCGCCCTTCGATTCTCGGGTGCCTCCGCCTCTAATCTGGCACGAACCTTACGAGTGAGTTTCTGCGCATCTTGCAAGTCGCTGTGTGTCAACAACTGATCCGTGTTGTCTTGCATAGAGTCTCCCGAACCAACAAACCGAGATCAAAGATCATGGCCCGCCAAGTCTCTGCTTGCCATGCGGCCAAAATTCTACTTCACCGGCAGAGAGACCACCCACTCTCCTTGCATACCAGACGGCTGACTGATAACCCCCAGTTCCTTCCGAGCACGGAACAGCGTCCTCGGCGAGATGCCACGTTCAGCGGCTTCTCGTTCCACGATCTTCGAAAGCGCTGAAGTTGAGGCGAGCCTAGTCTGAAGGAAATCTTTGGCAGCCTCCAATTTGCGGCTGCCCACAGGCTCGAACGCGGCTGCCGTCAGTTCTTCCGCGTCGTAGGGACATTCGCCCAGCCATTCCAGCTTGACGGCTTTATTTTTCGCCTCAACCGTCCGATACGAAAGCGATGGCGACTGCGCGGATAGATTGTGCTTCACGCCCGACAGCACGAAAGTCTCCGGCTCCTGCGGGTGTTTACATGCCAGTAGTACGGAACGTGCGGCAGCGCAGAATGCAATACTGCCGCTCCCTCTGTGAATTGCCGGAATCCCGCTCCGCTTGTTGAGGTGATCGACAATCAGAAATGCCGCCCCTGTCCGACTCGCAACTTGCGCAAGTGGAGTCAAAGCGCGCCTGACGTGCTGGTTATTCCAACTGTTAATCGACGCATCGAGAAATGCCGCGAGAGGGTCAATCACACACAACTTCGCCTTTCGTTGCTGAAGTGCCTGATGAATCAGCCCTGCGTCAGACGGAACGAGAAAATGGCGGTGATCCCCTGGTATGGTGATTCTCGTCTGCTCGGCTCCCAGTGCGTCGAGCCTTGGCCGAATCGTATCGGCAACGCCATCCTCGGCACTCAATAGCAGAACGTCGGCAGCTTCGCCCAGATCGGAGATCGTCCCATCCGGCATTTCCCGATTCGTGGTGACGCGACTCGCAAGGTCGAGGGCTATTGTGCTTTTGCCGAGTCCGGGGTCTCCCTGAAGGATGGTTACCTTGCCTAGCGGGATGCGCCCACGCCATAGCCACTTTACATCCTCGGGTTGGATTTGATCGAGTGAAATCAGCTTCACTGGTTGTCGTTGCGACAATTCAGACGCTCACATTCTCTGCATTGCAGCGGTGAGTGAGGCGGAGTACACTGGCGCTCGACACACTTACTTCGGGCGCTCCGCCTCGGGTGGACGTTTAGGGCCGTTGCGTCTGATACACGCTATGGCCCTTAGTCTTTGCGGTAATTGGCTTCGCCACCGCACCGGTTGGTTGACAACCATTCGTCCAACGCTTCACGGTCGAAGCGCAGCGCCTTGGTTCCGATGCGCGTGAAGGGGATCGATTTGTTACGCACAGCTTTGCGCACAAAACCAACCGACATGCCAATGTGGCGGGCGGTCTTTCTGATATCCATCCAGCGTTCTTCGTACTGCATTCGCACCTCTCGGCTTCGTTCTAAGCAACTGGGGAAATCCCCTGCTCGCTAGGCTTAAACTAGCGCACGAGACGCAGCCAGCACACGACATCACTGGCGACATTTTTGGTAGCTGCTTCACGTGGAAACGGGCAATCAGGAAGGGCTAGTACAGGACGAGCAGTTTCTTGTTCTGGTTGTAAAAGCTCCGGAGGGCGTCCCCATCGGCGGCCCACTTTATCTGCCGTGGAAGGATGGGGTTCAGCAGGTTCGCCAACTCAGTCCAGTGATTCTTGCCCGTTACGTCTTTGACTGCGACGATCAGCTTGAGGATTTCCTGCTTCACGTTGAATTCATACTGAGCCCCTTTTGCCGGCCCCTTTCGGAGATCACTCACCTGCTCGATTCGGCTCCGGAGATTAGCGGCATAGGCTCTCATTGCAATTGGCAGAGAGCTAAGTGCAACAATTCCCTCAGCGGGGGAGGGGATGCGCGGGGTACGGGATGCCATTTGAGCGGCTCGTCGTAGCCCTTTCGTGAAATAGATCATGCCGAGCGAACTGCCAGGGGCAAAGAGTTCATGTGAATTGACCTGCTCGATACACTCGGCAAAGCCTTCGATCCTCTTTGGCAGGTTATTCAACTGTCTGCGAGTAAGGCCCGAGGGCAGTGCCCAGTTCTCTGCTCGCCGCCCCTTGGCATGCCCCTCCGCGTGAAGCCAGATCGTGTCGAGTGCACTCGATAGGTATTCCCCCGAAATCCCTGCACAAGCCAGGTTCCATAGTGCGTGCCAAGCTGCCCCATCCGCGCGCACAGGTGTAGGGGCACCCATGAGAGAAAACACCAAAGAATCCCAGTCTTTCCCCTCTTTTGCGGCCGCGTGAGTCGAACGGCTGGGGATATGGCGGACTTCAGGAAGGTCGGTTCTATTGCTCGGCATTTCCCGCTTGCCCCCGCCTAATTCAAGAATCGCGGCAGGCTGGCCGGGAAAGCCAGCTTTTCGGTCGCGAGCCTAGCCGCTGCGTTTGATGTTACTTTCAAATTGCCGAGTTCGCCAATTACGATGTACGAGGAAAGGCAAACAGCAAATGAGACCCATTCTGCTTGTCGGCATCATTGTTTTCAGCGTTTCGAGCCTCGCCCAGCAGGCACCAACATTTACGGTTGAAGCCGAAAGCGCATTCGTCTGGGGGCAAGACTCTCCGAATGGAGCGTTTTCTTCAGCTATACAGGATCCGCTCACTGGTAGTCCCATGCACAAGTTGACTTACCATGGAGTGGAGGTAGGCTCACGTTTGGGGTACGAGGCCCAATGGGGCCCAGGATTCAAAACATCTGCGACACCCTTACGAAGTCATCATCAGCGCAACTACTGTAGTCAACAACACGGACTATCCTGTTCCGGTAGAGTACGGTGGCGCGAGTACCGACGGGCGAGTCATTGCACTTATCGGCGACAAGACCTCAAAGGCGATACCGCGACTGGACAACAGAAAGTTTAGTCAACTCCCTTGCTTCAGCAGTGGCAGCTTTCCGAGTGAGATTATGTTCAATCACAGCTCCGAGAACAATTCGACAAATTCGTCGAGTGCCGCAAATCCCCTCATAGTTCAGCCTAAGGCTTCGGTCACAGTTTCCGCAGTCATTGCAGTGCCGTCATGGCACCTGCCCTCCGAATACCGGTACTACGTACGCGTAAGTCACAAGGATTATGTGTTCTCATGGGCAATGTCCGAAATACTGCTCTGCGGGAAGCCAAGGGTTACGTTCTAGCGATTTCGATGTTGCGGGGATTGCAGTAACAGAAATGGCAGCTCTTCGGACTCAATCTCGCCAATTTTCTGTTCTCGCCTTTTGTGGGAATATCGCACTTCGGAGGGCAATAGCGCGACGCATGTACCACGCCTGCTCACCCCCTGCTGAGCCCAATGGGGTTGGCTTACTCGACCTCCCCTGGCAGCTCCAAGATATTGCCCTGCTCGTCTCTGGGCTCGTCGATACGTTCGACTGAGAAGCTGACGGCAACGGAGCGAGCTCCGACGTCTGCCCATCCCCTATGCTTTCCCTGTGTGCGCAGAGTGAACTTCGCAGCACCGAAATGCCCGGTATCAAGCAGGTCGTCAATCACCTTCTCTGCGCGGTCAACGCGATTCTCCCTCGCCTGCTGCAGAGCGGCACGCACACCCGCGTGCTTGATCGTGCGGTTGCGCAAAGCTTGGTACGTAATCCCGAGATTGGAAGCGGCCAGGGTCATTTGCCCATGCGCTTCGAGAAGAGCGGCAATGCACTGGCCATTGGTAACTTTAGTGTTCATTGAAATTCGAGCCTAGCTGAATGATAGAACGCTGGTACAAGTTCGTTTGGAAGGGGAATACTGAGTGCTATCGCCGATTAGGTAAATCATCGTGGTAAGTCTCGCATTTTCAGCGTAAAGTGTTGGCGACGAAAGAAAAGTCCTCTCCGGACACTACGGAGGACGTAGACATGGGGCTTTTGTCGCGGTTTTTCCTCAAACGAGCAGAACGGTCATTCGAAACGTGTTTGCGCGTAATACAGGTTGATCTGTTCGCAGAGCTTAGTAACACTTACTCCTCGCAAATGGACGGGGAGACGGCCAAAACTCTAGCCGCGCAAGTCGTAAATTTCCTTAAGGGCGAGGACATCGAGGAAATTGCCCGCGTTAAGGACGAGCCGTTGCGCTCTCTGATTAAGTCCATATTGCCCCAGGTTAGGCAAAGGGCAGCGGAATGCATGCAAGCTGATCGGCAGACTCGCGAGATCATTGTTGCGACTCTGCGCATGACAACTGTCCTCAATTTCGGGAAATACGGAAGAGCGTGGTTCCAAAATCCTGCAAAAATGCGAATCGAGCCGTTGTTGGTGGAGTACGGTCCTGAGTTTCCGGAAGAGATTACTCCGGGGGCATACGAACAGTTAAGCGCCAGATATCATGCGGTCAAGCGCACGGCGTGGGCGGCGCGGTAAGGCTGAAGACAGTATGGGGATCGGACTCTAATCCAGCCGCCAGTAAAACTAGAAAGGGGTGAAATGGATGCCGCGACCCAAACCCGAATTCGACGGCACTGAGGGTGACGTTCTGATCGCAATCTACGAGTGGCCAGACGTTACCTTCTCGTTAGACACGTTGACACAGAGACTGAATCCCAACCTCCAAATCACCGCTCCGGAGTATCGCACTGCATTTGCTCACGTCAGCAGCGTAATAGAGAAATAGAGAAACATGTTGCTCGTGGGCTTATTCGAGGCAAGCGCTCAAGGAACGCCGACGGGGTCGTCCTGTTCAACAATCTGAAATTGACCTACAAGGGAGAACAAGCTGCCCTTCAGGAGCGTGACCGGCGCGCATTGCCAGGGAAGGTCAAACAGCTTCTTGCTGTTGCCGACAAGATAAGGAACGAGGAAAAGAGGTGACCGGGCGCGTTCGGCTCTTTCTCGCCGGACGCAGTAACCCGCCGCAAAGTCAGGCCGCGCCCTCGTCGGCCTGTCCTGCTGGTCTGATGATTGTTGAGAAAATCCCGATGGCACAAGTAATCACTCAAGCGAGAGACGTCTGAGGCTGCCTAGGGCCCAAATTCTTCTCTCGCCTTGAATGCCCATCTCGATTTTCGTCACAGCCGAAAGTGACGCATGTACCACCCCTCTGCCCCGCCCGAAGTGTGCCCAATTTTGTGCCTACTCCCTGCCTAGCTTACGTGTTCCGACGTGATACGGGCTTGGTCGCAACCCGCTCCAAACCCGCATGAATACAGCATCGTGACACTTTGTGATACGTTAGCTAAGTTGTTGATTTGCCGTGCGGCGAGTCCTCCGGAGCAATAGGTCGGGAGTTCGAATCTCTCCGGGCGCGCCAGTACCTGTTACAGAATCCTTGCCTGTCATCGCTTATCCAACACTGTCATCCTGAGGTCGCCTTGCGACCGAAGGACCTGCTTTCGTGTGCAGCTCAAACGAGCATTGCATGTCACTGGAGTTTGCTCCGGTGACCGGGCCACCCTCGCTGACCCAAGTTGAGTCGCCGATCAAGAACCAGTAGGTGCCCTTCGGCTTCGCTCAAGCATGACAAGTTCCGTCACGTCCGATAACGCGCCAAAGGACGAAAACTTAAATTTTAACGATCTTTGTTTTCTTAGGTTTAGCGTATTTTTCGCCGTAAGATCCTGATCTCCTGAGACTTACAGGTAAAATACTGATTTCAAATAGCTTAGCTGGATCGACTTCCGCGCGGGCAAACTCCTCGGTGTCCTCGAATACTGTTCATGAATTGCGAAAGCCAGACGCACTAAAGAGGAGGATCCTGACAGTTACGAGGGTCGCAGGAAATTCCCAGAATGGGAATTGGACGGGTGGCTTGGATATTCGCGGCCCTGTCGCACACTGCAGGTGACAGCTTCGGAAATTACCTGGCGCTTACAGCTTGGGCATGAGTATCGGTGTGTTCACCTCTTTCCATTCCAAATCAAGAACCACGAGCTCCCGAAGATGCTCGCTGCCGCCAACGCGGAAGGGCTGGTGATTTTCTGGATTCCCGTTGTCGACAGTGCCTGGCGCGAAACCGGGATTGCGCAATTTCAGGCTGCACATGAGCCGTCGCAGCCCCTAGATAGCCTAAAGAGCCCGCAGCGCGCCAAAGCTTGGGTCCGGATCGCGAAGAGAGTCTCCGAGTCATTGGTGGCGGCGAAGGCTGCTGCGGGTGATTGAAACGCTGGGTCGGGGAGAGAGGATTTGAACCTCCGACCCCCTGGTCCCGAACCAGATTTCCATCTTTAAATCCAATGAAATGCGGTGATTCTAAGTGATTTTTGCGCCACTTGCAGCCGCCTTAGTTGAAGTCTAGTGAAACTAGTGAAGTTAGAGGCGAGACCGCTACAAAATCGACTACAGTTCCAGAGCGATAACAGCGAACCAGAGTGGGGCTGCCTGCGTGTTACCATCTATTAGCCATGTCCTTTGCGTCCATTCCGGAGGTACGTCACTTCACTGTCATCCCACGTCTCCCAGTGCCGACATCGCTCGACCCAGTCGGTTCCCCAAGAACTGGGGATCAGGTCGCTCACAGTCACGATGTGTATCTTCGAGTACGATCGTCGCTAACCAGCCCGGAGGACTGTAAGGTACTGGAGTTGCGAGTCGAGCTCTATGCTACTCCGTTAGATTCCCTTCGGCCTCTGCGGCTTTGGCACTCTCAGTCTCTTCCCCGGCAGAGCGTGCCTCGCTCCATGCTTGGTGTGCTCGAGATTGAGGCGCCGCCCTTTCAGGCCGCTCTTGGTGTGGCGTTGCTGCCACGCGGCTGCTGGTCGGCGGCTCCGGCTTCGACAGATCACTTTTCCCCTATGGTTTTTCTCACACATATACCTGCCTTTATCCCATGGCTACCGCGGCTTCGGGAGTCATTCACTGGCATCCCATTGTGTTCCATTTGTGACGACATCTAGACACTGGCCCATATACTCACGTACTTCTCCGCGTCTCCCTCCATCTTCTTGACTTCTACAGGCCCCACCACTCCTCGCGAGTTTCAGCGTAGTCAGCTTGGTCGCTCGCGGCGAAGTGTTAAGGCCTTCGTGATTGCCTTTTGGTGATGCTCAGCTACAGTCGCCCACCTAGCGCTCTCCAGCCCAAGCCACGCGCTCCCCACACACCCCAGTCAGGCCACTTACCGACCTCTTCAGTGTCGTACATTCCCCGAGTTCCAGACACTTTCCTATTCCCTCGACATCGTCATCGTAGTATTCTGCAGGCTTGCGTTTAGAGTGCACCGCGCTGGGGTTCGGACATCTTGGTGACCTCGCCCTTGTACTCTTGCAGATATGCCTTGATCTAGAGCTAACTTCATCGCGGCGTAGCCAGCGCTCGTCAGGGGTTCTCTTCCAGATACCACGGGTATCTGCTCCTGAGGCAGCGCCAGCTTTGTGGACATTCGTGATCCACAACCCTTCCGGCCGTGAGGCACGGCCACGCTCGATGCGACATGCAACAACGCCTCATCGGCACGTTGCTGGACCATTACGTTGGCTGCGGTAGAGTGAGCGGCATTGTTGTCTTTGTCTTCTGACGTCCAGCGCGTACTTATGCATACCGACTGACCAGCCATGCAGGTCTACCGCACTGACCACTCCTCGGCGAACTGACGCACTGGCGTGATCGGGCATCTCTTCAGGCACGACGTTGCGTGGCGACCGCCAGGGGTTAGTTCCTAGCGAGAGTCGTCAGGTTGTCTTGGGCTAGGTGCGTAATAGCGTTGTGCCACGTATGAGGAGCGGTTGCCTCAGAGTGCGGTTGCATATACCAGGCAGGTGCCGTAGCGCTGAGGGCGATTCCGAGATACGGTGTCGCCGCTTTTCGCAAGGCGGACAGCCTCCGATAAGCATACAGGGCGGACGACGGTTGATCGCCTGCCGAACGTCGCCTACGTCGATCAAACACTGGGCTTCGAGCGCTCATCGTCAATATTCCGCGCGTCAAGAGCAGCGACAGCAGTCTGTTCTGCAAGGTGAGGCTTCTGTGAAGCCAAGTATGCATGGCCTGCAACGAGAAGCTTCGGCTTTGCTCGACATTCCCGCTGAGTCCGTCCCCTTTCGATCGAGATGTTCAGAGAGCTTCACCGCGCTATCCAATACGCTTGGATATTTGCCCGTTGGTTCGTCTCCCGCTCACCGACGCACAGTTCAAGCACCCGGGGCACATTGCGCACGTAGTGCTTCCAGTTCCGGGGCTCGATCTTTTGCAGATCTTATCATCCAGAGCTGAGCTTCGCTATTCCATCCAGACAACTGTTGTGACAAGACAATCTACCTAACACCGGATTGTTCAGCTTCGTTGAGGCCTTCGAGATTTTGATTGAGTGTTGTGACATTTCATCATAGAGTTCTCGTTTACTTCCATATCCGGTCGCAGGTCATGCGGTCACATATGCGGCGCTCACCATACCGTTGAGATCTATTATCGCCACTCTGACTGCGGTGTCTGACAGATCATCAGCGGTACCTGTCATTTCGCCGTATGCCTTGCACAGACGTGCGTACCATACGAACTCATGTCGCGTCGGATCTCCCGTAGGGAGTGATAAGGTGGTTGAGAATCGCGCGGCGACTGCAAGCTGCAGAGCTGTTCCCTTATCTCCTAGGCCACCCGATCAGCTTCGTTTACGCACCCGATCTTGCACCTGGAGGTATAACGACTGACGAATGAAGCATGCAGCGCCGAATGGGAAAAGTTCCATGCCTGATCATTTCCAAGTGCTGCTAAACGTCCGCGGAATGCCCGTCGAGAGTCGCAAGCTTCAAGACTGGTGCGGATCGCGATCTCTGGTCGAGTATCCTCGCCACCTGAGGAAGAAGGATCAACAGATCGGTCTCTCGCCAACCGTTACTACTCTCAGATATGAGCAGAATCAACGCTCGAACCCAGGCGTTCCGTAATGCCTTTCCATTCGGCGAATATGGATCCATAACTCCTCAAGAGTGCCTGGAGACTTTTCGCTATCTCGCGAAGGACTTTGCCTGGCGTCTTGAGGAGTATCGACAGTAACTCGGCCGATCTTTTCCAGATCGTCAGCGTCGATGAGGTTGATCTCCTCCATCGCTAGCGTGAGCCAGAGAGGTTTTCGTATGGGCGCTTATTCGAAGAGCGAATACCTTTCACGATTCCAATCACATCCGGCGGACAAACACAGTGTAGCGGCGCCAAACCGCGAGCGCGGTGTAGTTGCCTCTGCTCGCTCAACGGAGAGAGAGTAGCGCGGTCCCCGAAGGCCACCTTGCAACGCGGTAAATCTTTGCTTGTGTTGTTAAGCTAACAGTAAAAGGACTCGTACATTAGTCAGCCAAGGAGAAGCAAAGGAATCAAGCTTCAGGTCTAGCGCCTCGGCAAGTCGAGCCCGTCGAGATCATCTAACAACAAGACCACGCGCTTCTGCTGGTCGCTTGATGAAGAAGAGAGCCCCAGCTTTTTTGAGTTCCTCGACTGAAGCATTTGCCCCGAGTGTCTGTTCAACATCAATTCTAGCTCCTACCATCGCCAGCAGGTCGATACTCCCACCTATCTCCCTCGCCGCAGCACAGAGCAGGAAACTCTCCTTCTGTAGCTCCATAGCCAGTAGCGAAGCACTTTTCCCAATTCCAGCTTCACCGAATCTCCGCCCCCCGTAGTTCAGCATCTCCCCTCTAAATATAGAGAAAAGCTACAGTAATCACGCACAACAAGTCGCACTCTCTCCAAAATCACCAAGCTACTTCTACTTCATCTTTCACTCCGCGTCTCTTTCATTCCCCACACACACCATCACCCAATCAACCTCACATTTTTCAGCCCCATTCCACTGTGCAACTCACTACCAATCATCACGTGCTCCTTATATCTCAAGCAGCACTCAGCAGCTAATCACAGCAAACATCACTATATAGCTGCAACCTCTCAACATTCCCAAAATTCTGATAAAACCACATCACCATCTGCTACTAACCATATTCAACCTCCAGCAATAACACTCTATTTGCATTTCAATCAAAACTACCTCATTAACTAAATCATCTTACACAACCATAGCTATCACCAGCAACAACAAACATTACAGCATCAATTTCTACACACTTTTATGAGCTCTCTTTCCTCTTCTGTCTCTACCACTCAACCCAATCAACTCCAATAACAACAAGCTATCAAATTCTCCTCAATCAAAAACCTTCACCAACCAATCACATCATCAACTGTCTCTACAAACAAAACATTTCCAAATTCCTTACACACATTCTATACATCCCTACTACAACTAAATTTATACACATCACATCCATCAAACTTATTTATTACTCTCAATACCATTCACACCACAAAAAAAAACTTTAACAAAACACACCAACCACACACATAACAACACCACTCGCTCTTCAACTTCATCAACTTAATTCACAAACACCACCCCCGAACCAGATTCGGCCAGTTGTGGAAGACTGTGGAATTCCGTTGTTTGTAACTGATTGATGTAGGAGGCTTTATAAGGGCAATAAATCGCTACGCCACATGAGTTCTCGTTTAGCGCCTGTTCAATGATTGCTCTCTCTTCCTGATGGCTTCACTTTGCGGGAGCGCCGGCCAGGAGCCACCGCGCATATTTGATCGACCAGCCAGAACACCGCATCCTTATGTTTCGCCCAGGCTGCTCCGATTTGGTCAAGGCAGATTGCGGCTTCTTCTTCACTGCCCAAGCTATAACTATCGGGCATCTCGCCGGGCAATCGCTTCTGCCCGGACAAATAAAGCCCCACAAACGGATTACCTGCGTGCGCCGACTTAAGCGCCTTTTTGGCTCCTGCGCGGTCACCCGCCAGAAAGCGCTCCAGCACCCGCCCCCAGGCAAAGGTCGCCATCATGTCGCCCCGGTAGTCGTGCAGCAGCTTGGCGGCTTCCTGCAAACGGCCATGCGCGAGATAGCAACCCAACAGCGGGTAGCGAATGCCCTGGTTGTCGTTCGGATTGAGTTCCAGCAGGCCCTCATAGTGTTGCATGGCTTGCACGCCGCTGTCGGCGTCGCGCAGAAGCTCGGCCAGATGTACCCGGGCGCGCATATACGGACGGGTCTCCAGAATTCCCCAAAACGCGCCTTTGTTCTCGCGAAAGAAGTCCGGGCCCAGCGAACGCTCGCCGGCCTCCACCGCTTTTTTCAAGCCGGCAATCGCCTCCCGCTCGGCCCTCGCATCCAAGTCGGTCATGACTACCAGCGCGTCCACACAATCAGGATCGATGGCCAGTGCGCGCTGGGCCAGTTCGCGGGCCTGTTCGGCACTCCCGGCCTCCATGGCGTCGAAGGCCAATTCCTGCGCTTGCCATCGCGGGTCAGGCGGCTCGTCCCCCATCTCGAAGAGTGCGTCCTGCAGCCCCGGCCCAGTCAGCTTTGCCAGATAGGCATTAGCGTCTTCGATGCTGGCGAACTGCTTCTCTTCCATGAGCTTCTGCAGGCTTCGTAGCAAGGATTCGGTGGTTAACCGCGATGGCGGCCTCGCTGGTGTTTTCTGGGCCTTTCGGCTTTTACTCTTTGCTGTTTCCTTTTTCATGATTGGCCTTTGCGAGCCGCGACAGAGCAGCCCGATCGATGCTTATGAAGGGGTTTATGGATATTTCCGTTGGCGCGCCTCAGACTGGATTAGTCAGCTTGCCATATCCGCGCCCTGCCAGCAAGTGTGTGGACGAGTCCAGAACCGCACCGTCGCTTTCGAAGTCCCATACAAGATATTCCGAACAATCGCGCAGGAAAGCTCCCCCCCCCCCCCCCCCCCCCCCCCTCTCTCCCCCCCCCTCTCCCCCCCCCCCCCCCTCCCCCCCCCCCTCCCCCCCTTTCCTTCCTCCCCTCTCCCTCTCCTCTTTCCCCCCCCTCCCCCTCCCTCCCCCCCCCCCTCCCCTCTCCCTCTCTTCCCTCCCCCCCCTCCCCCCCCCCCCCTTCCCCCCCTCCCCCCCCCCTCTCTCTCCCCTCCCCCTCTCCCCTCCCCTCCCCCTTCCTCCCTCCCCCCTCCCTCCTCCCCCCCCCCTCCCCCCCTCCCCCTCCCCCCCCCCCCCCCCCTCCCCCCCCGCCCCCCCCCCCCCCCCCCCCCCCCCCCCCCCCCCCCCCCCCCCCCCCCCCCCCCCCCCCCCCCCCCCCCCCCCCCCCCCCCCCCCCCCCCCCCCCCCCCCCCCCCCCCCCCCCCTCCCCCCCCCCCCCCCCCCCCCCCCCCCCCCCCCCCCCCCCCCCCCCCCCCCCCCCCCCCCCCCCCTAAGAGCCGTCGTGCACACCGTTGGATCTTGCGGCAATCGTCACGATGGTTACATCGTCCCCTGAAGGCTGGCCGGCAGTGAAGTTGCGGAGGTCGCCTAAGAGCGTCTGAGCTGTCGCTGGCGGGTGAAGAAAGTGATCTCGTATGCGGGATGGGCCGTACTCTTCGAGCGACGCATTCACCGACTCCGTTACCCCGTCGGTGTAGAGCAACAGACGGTTGTTGGCACACATCTCGATCTGAACTTCGGTGAACGCGCACTCCATAAGACCGAGCGGCATACCAGAGCGGCTTTCAAGGAACTCTGCTCCACGCGAATCGATGAGTAGCGGGGGAAGGTGGCCGGCATTGGCGAAGGTGACGGTGCGTGACGATGAATCCACAACGGCGTAAATCGCAGTGGCAAATTTTGCGGCCGGGAAATCGTTGAGCAAGACCTTGTTCACCACCGACAGAACATTACCCGGAGAGAGCTCGCGTGCGGCGTGAAGCCGCAAAACGCTTCGGGCCGAGGACATCAGGAACGCCGCTGCCATCCCTTTACCGGAGACATCGGCGATCACGACTCCAACCCGGCCGCCGCTCAGGGGAATGAAGTCATACCAATCGCCACCGACTTCACGGCAGGGCATACAGATGCCACTGATGTCGAAGCCTTCAACCTGGGGAAAGCTACCCGGGAACAGAGCCGACTGAATCAAGCGGGCTTCGTCGAGATCCTGGGCCATGCGCTCCTTCTCGGTCCGCTCGCGTTGAAACAGGCGGGCGTTCTCAATGGCAGTGGCAATGTGGCCGGCAAGAGCTTCCAGAAGGCGAATACGTTCGGGGGTAAAGGCGTCCGTTGTTGTGGCCTGGATATTAAAGATTCCGATCACGACGTCCCTGACCTTCAGCGGTATGTCAAGCTCGGAACGTGTGTCCTCCTCGCCCACAATGTAGAAGGGATGCTTCCTGACGTCGGAGGCATAAAATGTCTCGGCGGTGGCGGCTGCTCGACCGCTCATGCCCTCCTGCTGCCCGATCCTGAATCGCGTGCCCTTAAGGCAGCGTTCGCCGGTCCAGCCTGCGGCGATGACCAACTCGCCAGCCGCTTCGTCTTTCAAGAGCACGGCCAGGCGGGTATAGCCGAATGTTTTCGCCACATCCGCGACGATCTGGTCGAGAAGGATTTCTAGGTCAAGGATGGAATTGATCTTCTGCGCCACGCGTTGAAGTAGATAGAGCTCTTCAATGCGCAGGTGACGATCGAGATCGCCAAAAGACTGGGCTGCGTCCGTAGGATGAATCATCATGGCCGGCCCGAAGCATAATCATCTCACGCCGTGCGACCCCGCGGGTGGGTTCGAGCTGCTGGGTGCCCCACTTTGCCCGAGTGGGGATTTTAGTATCAGACTGGGGCCTTTTCGTCGGAGGGTGGCCCACTCAACCGCGTTTTGGTTGAGTGGGGATTTTGACTTTTGTTCTTCCTGATCGAGACCTATCCTAAAGCTTGAAATGTGCGGCACCGTACACGAAAACCCCACCCAAGCCAACACCGGGATTGGATGGGGCCTCGTGAGCGTTGCGCGGGCCATCCGCCCCTTGCCGGGGCCACCTGCGGACGTTGTACGATAGTAAAGTTCTGCGACGACACGATGGAAATTGCGCCTCCCCTCGATGGTACGATCCCACTCCCTCCGAAGGCGACGGGTCCCCTCTTCTACAAGTACTCAAGCCTGGCGACTCCGGAACACCTCGAACGTCTTCGCGTCATAGTTCAGGAACATGAACTGTACTTGCCGAACCTGGATCAATTGAATGACCCGGCAGATGGAAGGCCGCGCCTCGCTCCATTGTCGGAAGAGGAGATGAATTCTTTCCTGTACCGGAAGCTCGTTCAACGGAGCCCACACCTTTCACCTGCGGAGTTGGCGAGGGAACGAGAAGTTATTTCTTACAACGTCAAACTGCATGGCACGGGACCGCTTCACAGAATGCTCACGGAGTCTCTTCATTCGGAGTTGAAGGACTACCGAATCTATTCCATGTCGAAGCGGTATGACAACCTCAGCCTATGGACCAAATACGCCGGGGAACACTCCGGCTACTGTCTGGAGTTTGTGAACGAGGGACCTCTGTTCGATACGGCGAGAGATGTGATCTACGAGGACTCCCTCCAGATGGATGTCAACAATCCCGACCATACGAATGGGTTCTGGTTCTTCTGCAAGCGTCCGGATTGGAGAAATGAAGAGGAAGTTCGCCTCGTCCTACCGCGCGGTAATGGATCGAGAGTGAAGATCGACCCGCGATGGCTAAGGCGATTGATTCTAGGAAAAAGCCTGTCAGAGCAGAACGAGCAGGCCATTCGCGCTTGGGCCAGGGAACGAGTGCCAGATCTTGCAGTGGTCAAAGCCCATTACGACAGCGTCGAGCAGACGATAAAACTTGGCCCCTGACAATTTTCGTCAGCAGAGGGTGGCCCACACTCTCCACAAATAAGCGGCGAGACTCCCAACACCTTGGGTGCCCCACCCTTACCGTCCTTCGTTTGGACGATAAGGGTGGGAGGCTGGAGGTTCGAGTTGATCACAGCAGACCTAAGTCCGAAGGAGTATAGTGCGTTCGTGCCCAAGGGCTGAAGCGTTACCGCATTGCAAGGCTCATGAGAGGAGAGACATGAAACTACGAGTTGCCGCCGTCTGCTTGGTCATGGCGTGGATGTTGCAAGGTACGGTAGTCGGACAGGAATGGTCATCGTGGATCTCGTCCAATCACGACGTGCAATATCGATGGGTGGCCGGCGCTTCAAGTGACGGGGCGACGTGTCATCTGCAACTGCGGGACACGCAGCGCAAGGTCGAGAGCATCGTAAGCGTACGCGTCGACTACAAGTATGAGAATAACGATGAATCAACCAGAGAGGTCGTCACCATCATGAATCTCGCCGGCGAGTATCTGGGAGAAAGAACGATTTACCACTGCGCGTCGGTGGGTGATCTTCGTGTGACGGACATTGTTCGGCAGTAGGCAAGCATCAGAAGTAGTCAACACCTCAGGGTCGTCCAACCTTCCATTGGTTGGGCGGGGATTTGACTTTCTTCTCTCCTCCCACTCATTCCAACGACAGGAATGAGTCGGGCACCCGAGGTCTTCCCGTCCTGAAGGACGGGGCTTTCACCTTTTACCGCCAAGCGGCTTCTTCGCCGCTGATTTTTTCTTCGACTTGCGCTCGGGTTTCTTTTTCTCAGCCGCCGCCAGCGGCAGGTCTATCATCTCGGCGGCGCGCCACAGATACCAGCAGGCCACGCTGCGATACGGCCGCCAGCGCTCTCCATAGGCCAGCAGCTCTTTCGGCTTCGGCAGTTCTGTAAGCTTGTGAATCTTGGCGAAGCCCTTGCGCACGCCGTAATCATCAACGGCCAGCACGTCCGGCCGGCCAAGGCGGAAGATGAGCAGCATCTCGACCGTCCAGCGGCCAATGCCACGCACTTGTACCAGATGCTCGATGAGTTCGTCGTCGCTCATCTTGTGAGCTTGCCGCGGGGTGGGAACCACGCCTTCAATGGTCTTGGCCGCCAGATCTTTGATGGCCAGCATCTTCGCCTGTGACAGCCCGGCGGAGCGCAACCGCTCAGGTGCGGCATCGGCAATCTGCTGAGGACTAGGAAATCCTGCAACCAGTCCACGCCGGGTGCGCAGCCGGCCGCTGTTTTCAGGAAACAGCGCCTTCACTCGCCCGAGGATCGTCGCCGCAGCTTTGCCATGGAGCTGTTGGTAGACGATCGATTCCAGCAGCGCCTCGAAGATGCTCTGGGTGGTTTCCATCTGCAGGCGGCACTCGCCCGTCGTGGCGATGAGGCGCGCCAGCTTGCGGTCGACGCGCGAGAGGTGTTCTATGGCGGCGGTGTGGTCGAGCTTCTTGGGCACGGCTGTTAATCCATTGAAGCTTCGCGTCAGGGCGCCAATTCATTCGTGTCGCAGGTGCACTTTCTTTTTGAATTGTCACCCCGAGACGACTTCAGTCGTCGAGGGGCCTGCTTTCGTGTCGTCCCTGAAGGGACGTGGCATCTTTCAAAAACTGCGGTTTCGGCACGACTGGAAGTCGTGCCCTGACGCGAAGCAATGTACACCACAACTTATAGCAGAGTCGAAAGGACTTCTCTTTGCGTCGAGGGCGCCAGCCGAACGGGCTCAGGTATATTGCTTCCAGCAGCCAAGCCATGCCTGAGGTATCGCCAGAACAGTTTCGCGCAGCCCTGGGACGTTTTGCCAGCGGGGTCACGGTCATCACCGTGCCGACTGCGAATGGCGGCGTTCACGGCATGACAGCCAGCGCTTTCTGCTCGGTGTCGCTGCGCCCGCCGCTGGTGCTGGTGTGTGTCGACCACCTTGCTGAGACTTATCTCCACCTGCGCGAGCGTTGCTGCTTCGGCGTCAGCATATTAAGAGAAGATCAGGAGGCGCTGTCGGAGTTCTTCGCCGATCCGGAGCGCAATCCTGACGCCGGCTATCGGCTGGGCATTGCTTATCGAAACATGAGTAGCGGCATGCCCGTGCTTGCCGACGCGCTGGCGCAAATTGATTGCACCGTGGTCGAGGCCCATCCGGCGGGCGACCACAGCATCTTCGTCGGGCACGTGAACGAGGTCGCCGTACAGGAAGGCACTCCCCTGCTGTACTTTCGCGGGCGCTACGGTGTGGGGCTAGATCAAGACTGAACCGGGGATGAATGCGGGTGAGCGCGGCTGGGTCTGCGAACGGTCGCGTCAGGGCACCCTTCGGCTCCACTCAGGGCAGGCTTTTCCAGTCGTGCCGATATCGATTCGCCTTTTGAATTGTCATCACGAGCGGGCTTCAGCCCGCGAGGGATCTGGTCTGTGTCTCGTCCCTGAAGGGACTGTCGCTTTTATTAATCCGCTCACCCAGCACTCACGAGCTGGGCTACGATTGTTGCGTCCTTCGGACTTGTGAAAGTGATCGCAGTAGCAGCTGCTGATCCGTGTTCATCCGTGTCGATCCGCGCTTGCGGTATTCTTGCGTGAGACTATGGCGGTCGCTCGCGTCCAGAACGAACTCTCAAGCGATGAGCTGATTGCGCGCATCCGCGATGCCCGCGATGGCGAATTACTCTCGCCCGAGCAGGCCATTGCATTGCTATCGTGTCAGGGCGAGATTCAATACGAGCTACTTGCCGCTGCCGTCGCTGTCAAGGAACGCTACCGCCCGGGAGTGGTGACCTACTCACGCAAGGTATTTCTGCCACTGACGAACCTGTGCCGCGACTACTGCGGCTACTGCACCTTTCGGCGCGATCCAGGCGAGCATGGCGCACACACCATGACTCCCGAAGAGGTGCTCGCGGTCGCGAAGCAGGGAGAGAAGCTGGGCTGCACAGAAGCGCTGTTCTCGTTGGGCGATAAGCCGGAGATGCTCTTTCCCGAGATGCGGGAGACGCTGCGCCGCCTCGGATACCGCAGCACGCTGCACTATCTCGAAGCCATGTGCGAACTGGTGCTGCACGAGACGCGGTTGCTGCCACACGCCAATCCGGGGCTGATGAGTCATCAGTGGATCGAACGGTTGCGCGAAACGAATCCGAGCCTGGGTCTGATGCTGGAGTCGACCAGCGAGGCGCTGCTTCAGAAAGGTGTGGCGCACGACAATGCTCCTGACAAGCTGCCCGCATTGCGGCTAAGAACGATTGCCGATGCCGGCAAGCTTGGTGTTCCCTTCACCACCGGCATTCTGATCGGCATCGGTGAAACGTTGCGGGACCGCGTTGATTCGCTGCTCGCCATCAAGCACCTGCACGACGAGTACGGCCACATTCAAGAAGTCATCATCCAGAACTTCCGCGCCAAGCCGCGCATTCCGATGGCGAGCTGGCCCGAGCCCGACAACGGTGACATGCTGCGAACGCTGGCGGTCGCGCGCCTGCTGTTGCGCGACATGAATATCCAGGCGCCGCCGAACCTGACAGAGCATGGTTACGAGCGTCTCCTACAAGGTGGGATCAACGACTGGGGCGGAGTGTCGCCGCTCACGCCCGACTACATCAATCCCGAAGCGCCGTGGCCGCACCTGGCTGATCTGGGGCGCCGCACGCGCGAGGCTGGTCAGCAGCTTCGCCAGCGTCTGCCGGTGTATCCGGAGTTCATCCCGCTTGTGGTGAAGCGGGGCGGGCTACTCGGTCAGCGGCTGGCAGCGATATCCGACAATGTCGGATATGCGAGGGCGGCGTAGATGAAAGTTGTCGTCTTTACCGGAGGCACTGGAGGCACCAAGCTTGTGCAAGGTCTGCAGCGGCTGGTGCCGCCGGAAGACCTCACCGTCGTCGTCAATACCGGCGATGATCTTGAATGGTGGGGAGTGTACGTCTCGCCCGACATCGATTCCGTCCTGTACGGCTTGTCGGGCCTGCTGAGCGCCGATCGTGGCTGGGGGGTGAGCGATGACTCGTTTCGCTGCCTGGAGCGCATGAAGCAGTTCGGCGAGCCCTCATGGTTCAGCCTTGGCGACCTGGATCTGGCCACACATCTGACGCGCACTTCCCTGCTGCGTCAGGGCCGCACTTTGACGCAGGCGACCGCCGAACTCGCATCGCGAATGGGCATTGGGGCACGAGTTCTTCCCATGTCGGATGATCGCGTCTCGACAATGCTGGAAACCGAGAAGGGACGGCTGAACTTTCAGGAATACTTCGTGCGCGAGCGACACAGTGTACAGGTGAACAGCGTAGAGTTCGTTGGCGCAGAGCAATCGCGTCCCGCACCGGGAGTACTTGAGGCTGTCACCGACGCCGGCCTGATCGTCTTCGCGCCGAGCAATCCCGTCACCAGCATCGGTCCCATCCTCGCCGTACCCGGCATTCGCGAAGCCTTGCGGCGGGCACAGGCTCCGGTCGCGGCGGTCAGTCCGGTGATCGGCGGAGCGGCTGTCTCAGGTCCTGCCGCCGCGCTGATGCGCATGAAAGGCTGGCCGAGCACTATCGCCGGCATCGCGCAAGCCTACGAGGACTTTCTGGATGTTCTTGTCGTGGACGACGTCGATCGCGCCGAAGCTGACGCCCTCCGCAGTGAAAAGCTGCGGGTGGTTTGCGGGCAGACGCTTATGCAATCGCTTCAGGACAAGGTCGATTTAGCGCAACTAGTTCTGGATTCCACGGCACAGGCGGCTTGAAAAAAGAGGATGCGCGCCTTTCGCGCACCGGCGCGAATCGGCGCGCCCAGATCCCTCGCTCGCAAAAGAAGCTCGTTCGGGATGACAATTAACCATGCGCGGCATTCTCCTCATCCCCGTGAAAAACCTCTCCAACGCCAAGCAGCGGCTGGGCACAGCGCTCGACCAGGCACACCGCTCGCAACTGGCGGAAGCCATGCTGCGCGACGTGCTCCTCGCAGCATCGGGCGTGCGCTCGCGTGTCGACGTCGCCCTGGTTACCGGTGATCAGGGCGCAAAAGAGCTGGCCGCTGAATTCGAGTTCCTCGTCATCGAAGATATCTGCAACGAAAGTGAAACCGCCGCCATCGACATGGCCACTTCGTGGAGCGAGGCACACGGTTACGACACCACGATTGTTATTCCCGGCGACATTCCCTTGATTCGCAGCGAAGAACTTCATTGCGTGCTGGACGCCGCTCCCGAAGAAGGCATGGTGATCGTGCCCGCTTACGACCGTCGCGGCAGCAACTGCATCCTTCGCCGACCTGCGTCGATCATCCCTCTCCGCTTCGGCAACGACAGCTTTCTGCCCCACTGCGAAGCCATGCGGAAGATCGGCAAGCCACTCGTCATAATGGAATCTGACGGGATCGGACTCGATATCGATAATCCGCACGAACTCGACCTTCTGTTGACCCGCGAAGGGGAAACCAGGACGCAACGTCTCCTGCGGTTGTGGAACTTCAACTCGGAATCGAAGGCAACACACATAACTTCCGCATGAGAGCCCGGAGCCGAGACTCGCAACCGGGAGAACTCCACGTCATTCCGGTGCAAGGAATCCCTGAGGTCAAGCCCGGCGATTCTCTGGCTGATCTCGTTCTTGCTGCCACTGCTGCGCGAGACCTCACATTGCAATCGGGTGACATCGTCGTTCTGAAACACAAGATCGTTTCCAAAGCGGAGGGGCGAATCGTCAAGCTCGATTCTGTGAAACCATCCCGGCGGGCGCGGGCGGCCGCGCGTCGCAATCATACCGACGCGCGCGTCATCGAACTGGCCCTGCGCGAAGCCAAGCGTGTGCTGCGTGACAAGCACGTGCTCATCACCGAAACGCTTCATGGGTTTGTGTGCGCCAATAGTGGCGTCGATGTGTCCAATGTTGACGGCGGCGACTCGGCCATGCTCCTCCCGACCGACCCCGATGCTTCCGCCGCGAAAATTCACCGCAAGTTGAAGAAGCTGACGGGCCTGCATATCCCCGTCATCATTTCCGACAGCTTCGGCCGGGCGTGGCGACAGGGATTATGCGATGTTGCCATTGGCGTAGCGGGGATGCGTGTCATTCACGACTATCGCGGGCAGCGTGACGACTACGGATATCGCCTCCACGCCACCGAGCACGCGGTGGCCGACGAACTCGCCGCTATGGCGGGCCTGGTTTCGGGAAAAACTGCGCGTGTTCCGGCTTGTATAATCCGGGGTTACGCATACTCGCGCGGCCCGGGAAGCGCACGCCGGTTGGTGCGTCCCCCAGATAAAGACCTGTTTCGCTGAGCTTTTTTCATAGATCCGGGAGTCCGGCCTTATGCAAGACCTGAGCTGGTGCCGACAGAGCACGCTTCGCACAACTCGCTGGAGCGATGTTCAAGGCAGCGTTTTCTTCCCAATCCGATCTGCACTCGACAGAGTTCTCGACACACGAAGCGGCGCTTGCCTCAGCCGCGAGGAGTGTCTGCTGCTGGCGCACGCGACGGGCAATGATCTGTTCGGGCTGGTCGTCGCGGCCAACGAATTGCGGCGGCAGATTGTGGGCGACGCCGTTACGTACGTCGTCACTCGCAATATCAACTTCACCAACGTCTGTATCGTGGGCTGCAAGTTCTGTGCGTTCGCGGTCGGGCCGCGGCACGAGACGGCTTACTTTCTCTCCCTGAAGGAGGTCGCCGACAAAGCTCTCGAAGCTGCACGCTGGGGAGCGACTGAGGTCTGCATCCAGGGAGGCCTTCCCCGCGACCTGCCGCCGTTCTACTACCGCGATATCTTGCGCGCCGTGAAAGCCGCCGTGGCTACGATGCACTGCCACGCTTTCTCTCCCATGGAGATGCTGTACGGCGTGGAACTCACGGGCATGCCGCTGCGCGAGTACCTGCTAATGCTGAAAGATGCTGGCCTGAACACCTTGCCCGGTACGGCCGCCGAAATCCTCGACGACGACGTTCGTCACGTGCTCTCGCGCAACAAGCTGAGTGTCGCCCAATGGCGCGCGATCATCGAAACCGCGCACGAGTGCGGCATACGTAGCACCTCGACCATGATGTACGGACACACGGAAACGCCGGAGCAGTGGGTTAACCAGCTTCTGCTGTTGCGCGAGATTCAGTCGCGGACCGGCGGCTTCACGGAATTCGTTCCACTGGGATTCATCCACGACAACACGCTGTTGTTTGCGCAAGGGCTGGCACGTGCAGGCGCCACTTTAGAAGAGCACATGAAAGTCCATGCATTAGCACGGGTTATGCTTGCTGGCTCCATCGACCATATTCAAGTGTCCTGGGTCAAGCTGGGCCGCGAAGTTTCGCAACTCGCGCTGCTGGCCGGAGCCGACGACTATGGCGGCACCTTGTTCGAAGAGAACATCTCGCGCCTGGCCGGTGCCTCGTTCGGTCAGTACATATCAACCGAAGAGTTTCAGGAGCGCATTTTCGAGCTGGGGCGTATCCCGGCGCAACGCAACACCACTTACACCAAGTTGACCTATCCGGAGCCGATGTCGCCGGCCGGGAGTGCCGCATGATCGCCATTGTCGGCGGCACGGGCCCCGAGGGTGCCGGTTTGGCGATGCGCTGGGCGCGCGCGGGTGAGTCGGTCATCATCGGATCGCGCGATGGCGATCGCGCCCGAGCCACGGCGGCTCAGATCGCCGAAAAGGCCGGAGCGTTGGCCAGCGTCGAGGGCGCGGACAATGCTACTGCAGTGAAGATGTGTGACACTGTGGTACTCACGGTTCCCTTCGCCGGGCAGGCCGAACTTCTGAAGCAACTGAAGCCGTCATTCCGAACCGGCACGGTGCTGATCGACGCCACGGTCCCGCTGGCAACCGCCGTGGGTGGGCGGCCGACTCGCCTGCTCGGTGTCTGGCAAGGCTCTGCGGCAGAGCAGGCGCAGGAAATGGTTGGCAAGAACGTCTCCGTGGCCGCGGCATTCCACTCTCTTTCATCGACCGTACTCGACGGCGATCAGGACGTCGATTGTGACGTGATCGTGTGCAGCGACGACGACCGCGCGCGTCAGGTCGCCTCGGAATTGGCGACAAAGATCCCCGGGGTTCGAGCGGTCGATGGTGGGAAGCTGGAGAACGCGCGCATCGTCGAAGCCATGACCGCCCTGCTGATCACGCTAAACATTCGCCATAAAGTGCATGGCGCGGGATGGAGAGTAACGGGGCTGGGAATCTAGCTTGTGAATCCTCTCGCGGGGTGGGATCTTCCAATTCCGATCGGCTTTGCTTTGGATTGCTTTACGCGCTACCGTTTTGTATCAGGGCACGGCTTCAGCCGGGGCCGCAGTAGACAGATAAGGTTCGAGCTTCAGCCCCTGCGCGCACTGTTTCTGCGGGGGCTAAAGCCCCAGACGTTTTCTACGCCTCGTTCGGCACGCCTGGAAGGCGTGCCCTGAAAGGCGTGCCCTGATATGATACAAGGCGACTCGATTTATGAGATGACCTCTAACAAGTAAGTTGGAATGGCGCTGTTGGCGTCGTCAGCTCTCGCTCTGCACCCCACGGGCTATCCACGCCAGGTAATCCCCACTGCCGCCCTCAACTGATAGCTCAACTCTTTCCGGCAGCTCGTAAGGATGGAGTTCCTTGAACGCCGCTTCCAGCCGGGCGGCCTGCTCGGCGGTAGTCTTGATGATGAGTAAGTATTCGTTTTCGCGCTCAACCTTGCCCTTCCAGCGATAGACGGACCGAATTGGGCCAACGATATTCACGCAGGCCGCCAGCCGCCGCTCAACGAGCTCGGTGGCGAAGTCTGCGGCCTGCTGCTCGTCTTCCAAGGTGGTCAGAACAATTCGCGCCTCAGCCATTTGTAGCTCCTGATGCTGCCCGATTTCCGAACTGGACATTCTACGGCGGCGAAGAGGGAGCGATTTGAGGGGAGGGCAAACCAGCACCGCGAATTTCAGTTAAAGAAGTTCGCAACTCTATGGCGAACTTGATTCCTGCGCATCTGCTTCGCTTTCCCTTCGCTTGACCACAATTCGCAACCGACGTTCACTGGGGACTGGGAGATCCTTTGAGCTTTACAGTAAGGTTTGCCGGAAAGTGGTTGCACCGCATGCGCCGGGTACTGGCGACACTCTGCCTTGCGGCGCTTGCTGTCGCAGCCGGATACAAGGTCGTCTACGGCCACAATGGCATGATCGTTTACAAAGCCAAGAAGGCGGAGTATCAGCGCCTGCAGCAGGAGATTGCCGATGAAAACCAGCGCCACCAGGAATTGGAGGAGCGGGTGAGGGCTTTGCAGAGCGATCCCAAGGCAATCGAGAAAGAAGCCCGCGAGCAGCTAGGCTATGTCCGGCCGGGAGAGCGGATACTGGTGCAGCGTCCACCCCGCCCCGATACGCGCGCCGCCGCCGCCGTAGCCCAGAACCAGCCCGTCGTACCTCAATAGCGGCGACCTCTACCCGACAATCTTGCCTGCGATACACTGTCGAATTGAATTATGGATATCGATGGCCTGCGGAAATATTGTCTGGCCTTTCCCCATGCGACGGAGAACGTGCAGTGGGGATACGACCTGTGCTTTAAGGTCGACGGCAAGCTGTTTGCTGTCACGCCCCTGGAGCCCGCGCCGGTGCAGTTGTCATTCAAGTGCTCGCTTGAGAATTTTGCGGAACTGTGCGAACGCGAAGGAGTCAAGCCCGCTCCCTACATGGCGCGCGCACAGTGGGTCGCATTGGAACAGCTCAATACACTGCCCGACTCCGAGCTAAGGGAGCTGCTCGCCGAGTCGTATCGTCTGGTGTGGGAGCGAATTCCGAAGAAAAGGCGAGCGGAGTTGGAAGCGACGGGCGCGAAGAAGACCGCTACTCCGCCTAAAGCTATCAAAGCAAGCGCGAAGAAAACGAAAGCCAAGCTCCCTAAGGCGCGCGGCGCCAAGGCGGGGAAGGGCCGATGAGGCGGTTCCGCCCGGCGGCATCACCGCTTGTCCTCTTCCTCTGTTGCCTGTACGCGATCAATGGCTACACCCAGGGCAATGCTTCACAAAGTTCCTCAACATCCACCGCAAAGACGCCTAATGCTGAGGCACAGAAAGCACAACCTGACGCCGCCGCGCATCTGGAGCAGCAGTTCTTTGCGATCGTTCGCTCCGCGGATGTGAAGCGGTTCCTGTCCTATGTTCCGGAGGGTGGCGTGAACGTCGGGTCCTCTCTCCAACACCTTACTCGCTCCCAGGTCGAAGATCAGCTGACCGACAAGCGCGGCCTGTATTGCAAGCTCTTCGACTCAGGGTGCATTCCGTCGGAGATCGAGCTGGATAAAAGCAACGTCCGCGCCTGCTCCTATCGTGAACTACTAACCAAATCACAGAAGGTGCGAACCGCAGCTACGGAGACCACGCGCAATGGCGTGCGTCAGGCGATCCTCGTGGCGGAAGTGAAGAACGACAATTGCTCCGGGGTCGGCCTGATCGACTTCATCTTCAATCTCCATGCGGACGGATGGAAGCTGTTCTCCATCCCTTAAAACTGTTTGCCAGTGCCCCAAAGTGCTTGACCCCCGCTGAGCCAAGCCGGACCAAGGCAGCAAGGACCCGGATCAGGCCCAGCCGCCATCAGAAGGCACGCGTCCACAAAAAGGCCGGAGCGGGGCGCTCCGGCGTTTGTGCAAATCAGTCGTTAGACTTAGAACAGCTTGCGGCGGAGCACGCCGAGGCCGCCCAGGATACCCGTGCCGAGCAGCATCAGGGAGCCGGGCTCGGGAACCGCGTTGACGTAGATGATCCCGTCAAACGGGGCAGGCAACGACCCAACTTGATTCGCGCTGTAAGTGTTCGGATCTGCGGTGTAGAGCTTACTGCTCCAATCCACAATGTAGTACAAGCCCTTGTCCGGATTCCATGCAAGGTCGTTGTCGTTGATGAATTGGTTGTTGCCACCGAGCAGGGTTGTTGCTCCATTGGCCGGGTTGACCGAATAGAAGTTTCCCGCACCTGCCCCTAGCAGAACCAGTTGGTTGATATCGGAGCGGTACTCCAAGCCGCCGGGATACACACCGTTGTTGCCGAGCAGCGTAGCTGCCCCATTGGTGGTGTTGATGCTGTAAAAGTTGCTATTGCTCGACTCGCCATACAGCGTACTGTTGGCGGTGTCATAGGCCAAGGCAAACATGTCGTCGATACCGTGCGCGCCAACCAGGGTAGCCGCGCCGGTCTGAAGGTTTATGGTGTAGAGACTGTCGTTACCGCGACCGGGCACCCAGTACGCGGTTCCGCTGTTTGGGTTATAAGCCAGGTCGCCGAAATCGCCGGCGGCCACACCCGTGCTGCCGACGAGGGTGACCGCATAGGTGTTCGGGTCGATGGTGTACAGCGAGTTGTTGCTGTCATTGATCGCATACATCATGGCAGCGGCCCAAGCCGAACTGGCGCTCAAGCAGACTGCCAAAGCAAGAAACAGAAGAAACCGGCGCATACCTTCCTCCTTCTACCAAAAGGCTCCGGTGGGTGAATCGTCATCTCGCACAGATGAGTGAAGAGCACACGCTCGGGACACCGCGTTGGAGCAATCTCCGGACACATAGCGCCGAGCGCTAAACATTTTGAAACGCGGCCTGGAGGTTGTCAAGGGCTAATGTGGTTGCGGCGCCGGAACTTCGAAAATGACGAAATTGAGCCGGAAACTGCAAAGGCGGTAACACCGTTTGGTGTACCGCCTCATGACCGAATGCTAGACGGGAGCGATCTAGTTGGAAGTCACCATGATGGCTCCGTTGGGGGGCATGACCTCGACTGCGCCGACTGTCTTACCATCGCTGCCGGCATTGAAAAGCGCGGGGTTCGTCGGCGAGTAACCCTGCTGAAGGTACGATTGAATGTTCTGCACCATATTCGTATTCACCCACGAGGGGGGCGTAACCACGTTGCCGAAGGCGTCGAATCCGTAGAGCTGGACCGCGCTCAGGCCGAGACTCTCTGCCGCCGTAACGAAGGTGAAAAGGTCGCCCGAGGCCGCACCGTTGATTGCCCCCTCCACCCTAAGGGAATGGGGGGAGTGGCCGACCACGGTGGCAGATCCCTTCACCGCTCCCCAGCCGGCGCTGTACACCAGAACCTGGTCCACTCTGTCCCGCACCCCAAGAGCAACGAAGTTCACCGAAGAATCGGCGATGGTTGTGCCGCTTGTCCCGGCGGTGGCGGTGTAGTTGTTTCCGTTTGCCCAGTTGCAGTTCGCGGGACTACCCGTTTGCAACTTCCACCATGTGCACACGGTGCGCGTGGCATCCTGGAACTGGGGGTCCATGTGCTGGTCGTGAGCTCCCCAATCGACTCCGTACAGGCCGTTGGAAACGAAGTAGCTGGGTCGAACGTCAATGCGATCGCCAGACTGATAGTGGGGAATGGCCGTGTACAGAACGGCATGGCTGGAATCGGTCACTCTCTGGATCACAGCATAGGTATTCGGAGTTTCCGTGACGTCAACCACGTAGTCCTTGGCCTGAGCATTCTGGAAACAATTGCTACAGAACACGTCTACTCCGCCGGTTATGACCGGCGTCTGATTGCTCACGATGCTTGTCTGGGGCGACGGCAGCGCAATCCAGCTCGGAGTTGCCCCAAGGTTCAACTGGATTAAGGTGTTCTTCGCCGGGTATGCTCCCGGATCACCCGATCCCGGCATCTGCCAGAAAACGTCGTAGTCGGTGGCAGAACTGTTCGCGGTCTGCCGATACATATAGCTGAACGCCGAGTCAGCATGCATACCGTCGTTGCCCCGGAACTCCGCGCCATACAACTCCGACGGGCGAACAAAGATGGAGTTGCTCCACTTCCCGAACATCGTGGCGGCGCAATTGCTCTCGCACAGAGCGCCCCCAAAAGTGTTGTAGCTTGTCTCGTGGTCGAGAGACGCCATCTGGAGGGGGTTCGAAGAAAGGGTGAACCCCGTTCCGCTCGCGTTTATATGCAGGCCGTTCGATGCCGTGTAGGTGCCAGTATCTTGATAGTCATCGCCGGCGTCGTAGGAAGCGTAACCGTCGCCGTCGAAGGTTATGTGGTTGTAGGTATTCCCCGACCCGCCACCATTGACCTGTGAGCCCACAATGTGATGCTGGTTCGGGGTGTGGTTGTAGATCACCCAATTCTGATAAGTGGCATCGGCATTGTAAGCGGTAGCGAGGGCGGTCCCACTCGTGTAATTACGGTCGATCACACTGAGGGCGTTCTGGAAAGTGCCGCCGTGCTCTCCCTTAAACAGCATGCAGTTGTAACTAACCCATCCTGGATGCGTGCTGTCACCGACAACCGGATTAATAACATCAATGTAGACGATGGCGTTGTGGCCTCCGGTGCTGGCACATGTGGCCCGAAAGGTGCGATCGCCGGAAGTAGGAGCAACCAGACTGATAAGGTCGAGAAATGAGTATCCGTTGGAGCTTCCGGTTTTGTCCACGAGGCTGTCGAACGATACGCCGTCAAATGTCAGGTTCGCCGTTGCGCTCTCGTAGGCGACCCTGATAACACCGTTGTTGTGAACGCTAAAACCGTTCTTCAGTACGAATCCGCCGGTTGGCGGCACGGATCCGTCCACCAGGGAAACAGCCGGAGACGTCGCCGTACCAAAGTTGCTGATCTGGCCGTGACTGCCCAGAACATTCATGCCATTGCCCTGACCAGACGTGTGACTGATCTGGCAAGAACCGGAGCTGCCTGTCTTGCACGTGAGAATAGCCAGGCTTCCGCTGTTTGAGCTGCAGCTTGCCTCGCTGCAAATCTTCAGCGTCACTGCTCCCGTCGACGCCCCGCCGTCAATGATGTAGGCCGCGCTCCCATTGGCCGCGGCAGGATCCAGAGTGAAAGTCGCCCCAAAGATGTCCAGCTCACCCAGCAACGACACATCCCCTCGCATATCGAAGGTCGAGCCGCTTAGCAGCGTCAGATTGCCGCCCGCCTGGAGGTTGAGATCCGTGGTTCCTGGGATGCCGGCTTTACCGACCACGCAAGAATTGCCCGGCTCGCACTGCATCGTGCAGCCCGCAGTGATCGTCGCCGTGTCACCGGCTCCTGGAATACCGTTCGGCGTCCAGTTGGTGGGGGTATGCCAATTCCTGGTTCCGGAGCCGGCGCAACTGTAGTTCGTAGCTGACAGAAGACCCGGACACGCCAGAAAGGCGAGCACGAAGACCGGCGCAAACTTCTTTATTGGATTACAACGAAGGCGGTGCATGACTTCGATACTCCGTCGGCAACCGGGTTGTCGGTGGTCTCAATGGTGTCGCCGTTGGTGAGCCCAAGAGAACCAATCTTGCTGCACGGCACCGAATTGCCTTCCCAGGTTCGATTGTTGCCATCCCAACTGGCGCAGGCGATGGTGCCGGAAACCGTGCCAACCGTGGCCGGAACCAGCAGCGGTGTGAGTACGCGGACATCGCCTGCACGGCGGCGGGCTATCTGCATGCTCGAGGCGCCACCGTCGCATTGCCAGATGACGTACTGCAAGATACCTGTCTGAGTCAGCCCGAACAGGCGGAGCTGGTCCTTTAACTGAAGATCCACCAGGGCCGGACCGTTATCGTAGCCGGCGCGAAATATCAATTCGCGACTGGGATTGGTAGTGGCCTGCGCGCCGCAAAACGTGGCCGCCAGAAGAACGAACGACACAACACCCGACTTCATACTGTCTCCAAATTCGGTTATGGGCTTGCTGAGATTGACTCGCTATGGTCGAATGCCAGTGCCGTGGTTGGGTTGTTGGCCTGGCATGGAAAACCACCTCGGCCTGGATAAAGACCCCGAAGCTGATCAAAACAATTTTGCCTGGCTCTGGGAGAACTCCATGGGGCGCCAACGGCGCGTATGTTAATCGTAACACTGGGGGATTTCTGTATTGTGGTCGGCTGGATTGCGGTTGTCAATACAGTGGACACCGTATCGTGTCTACGTTCACCCTTATTAACACGAATAATGGCGGTCATTCTCGGCTTCTGGCAATCTTGTTCCCGGTTCGTGAAGCTGTCCATCCTCCAGGAATCTTTACGACTCACAAAAATGGACCACTTCAAGCGGCATAGCCCAGGGCTTGAAAGATCATCCTGGCTCTGGCGTCTACGATGGAACTAGTTTGGAAGAATGGTCGGGACGGGCAGATTTGAACTGCCGACCCCTCGCACCCCAAGCGAGAAAAGACCAGATAGAGCCACGGGGCTTGGAATCAATGGCTTACGCGATGTTTCTTCCTTGCTGAAATTCTAAGGCAAGGTGTCAATCCGCACAAAGAACGGTACTCAGCTTCCGAACGGTCACGGTGCTGTTGGACCATCCGGCGCATCAGGTTCAGGATGGGTAGCTGCATCTTCCCACCACGGTGACCCGCCGTTGTGAACTTCGAGGACCTGTGCCAATGCCGGATTGTAAGCGCCGCGTACAAAGATGCGATACCCCGGCGCAATCTCTGCTGGAAACATCACAACGGTTGCGAAAGCTCGCATCAAGCTGTTACACGCATCTATCGTCTGCAGAATCAAGTCGGCAAGCCACGGCAAAAGACTGGCGATATTCTCGGTGTAGTAGTGTTCGGGCCGCCATCCTGTGAAATCCGAGAATGGTGAGAACTTGGGGTTAACGCAGAATCCGCGCTCCGTATCGAACACAAAGCCGATTCCTTTTCCACGATGCACAACGTTGTCCCTAGTTCTCCGCAACCGAATGAAAAACGGAATGAGACGTGCATATTCGTTTGCGAGCACTGGCGGAATGCCGTACCTGCTTTCAAATTCTGCTGGCGTTAGGGGCCTTTCTTTATCAACGAGCACCATCCTCGAAAATGTGTCTGGCAACTTCTTCTGCTTACGTCGTTTCTCGGCTGCCGCGTCAAGAAGCTGAACATTGCTGCCCCACGTTATTGAAATCATCTGTTGCAAGAGGTCGAACACCGTGCGACACAGCATAACGAGGTATTCCAGTTCCGTTGCTGCAAATCGTGCCGAGCTATTTCCAGCGAGCTTCGAGCGTGTGTCGTAAAACAAGCGCAGCTTCGCAACCGAAGTGCCCATGTTATGAAAATCGTCCGCAATGGCCCTCAGTACATGCACGATTTCCGGCCAACTAGCCCGTTGCCACATGAAATCGATGAAGGGGATGAACAGATCAGTTTCCTTGGCCGCTCCCTTCCCAATGTAGTCCCCTTCGGCAACATCCAGGACTTTTGCTTCGATCAACGCGTCCGGCGTTTCTACCCAGAGGTGCCATGCATTCCCATCCCAGAGAGGCATCAAGTTGACTACTCGCCCGTCTCCGAGATTTTCGGGTTTGAGGTATGAAACGGACTTCAGATTCTCTAGGGTGACAGGCACACTTGGCTCCCGCAGATGTTTACCAGCCCTCAATCTTCGCCTTGATTTGATCGTGAACGCCCCTGCCGTGCTCATCCTTCTTGACGGCCATCAGGAACAGAGCGCGCCCATTGCTCTTGCTGGCCCACACTTCACCGAGCAGTTTCTTTTCTCTTGAATCGTCGTTCGTGGCGTAGTCGCGGCCCTTGTATTCGACTACAAGCAGACGGCCATCCAGCGTCTCCGCCACAAAATCAGGGTAGAAGCGGTCCGTTGAGGTCTGGAGCCAAAACGAAGCATCCGGCTGGAGCGACAGATTCCGCACCCAAGTCTTCACGCCGGACTGAGCCTCAAGCGCCACTGCACAATCGCACTCTTCGCCCGTGTTCTCCAGCTCGCCCACCATCGGGTAAAAATGTTTTGGAAGCTTATTCCTCCCGCCGTAGAACCACTTCGCCGGGTAGCCGTTGGGGTCGTAGCGGAACGCATATTCAAAGCTAGTCTCGGGTGCTGCATTCGGCCCGAAGAGCAAATCTTGATACCCGGCGTTGTAGGCTGTGGTCCGGCACTCATCCCGCCTCTCCGCGAGCTTGCGAGCGAGAATGAATTTCGCCCTCACCAAAAGAGCGAGATCGAATCCCTTGCGCTCCAAAAGTTGCCGCACGCATAGCCGGAGCCATGCAAGACTTGCCGGTTGCCGGATGTCCGGTTGCCGCAATTCCTTGTCCAGCCATCGAATCAGATCGTTCTCTGTCCACGCTCCGGCAAGCAGGTTGAGGTCTAGCTGCTGTTCGCTCTTAAACGCATACACAACCTTGCCGCCCTGCACATCAAATTCAAACGTCTTTGATGTGTCGTTGAATCGAAAATCGCTCAGGTCAACCGCGCATTGGCTCAGGTCCCATGAAGCGGCGTCCAATACCAGCTCTTTTTCGAAGGGCAGTAGCTCGCCTTCAAAGCGAACACACAGCCGGGGCACCTCCAGCTTTTCACCGCGCAAGGCGGGCGCAAGGCGCGATTCCTGCTCCGCGATGTACTGCCGAATTTTCTGCTCTGTTTCCGCCCGCACCGCCTCCGGGACAGCAGCAAGCGCCGCCTTTTGAATCTGTGGCGTTACCTGCCCATGCACCTCAATTTCGATTCGGCCCGGAGATTCCGATTTAGTGACGATGGACTGCCGTTCGCGTTCTGACAAGCCCTCCAGCCTCAGCGGCTCCGCAACGGTCAAACAAAGCGGATTCTGCTGGAGGAAGAGCGGCAGATTCGGGATAGAGGGCTGCTGCACTTCGATGTACTGCTCTGCCTCTGCCGCCTCAAAGCCCATCTTTTCGATCATGCAGGTTTCAAGCTGCTTCGCGGCTTCTACGAAATTCGGGCTGGAGACGTGGGCGTAGGCTTTGTTCAACTCCGCTGCCTTGCGCCGCTTCGCGTAGGGCATCCTCAGCACGCGGCCTAGCAACTGTTCCACATCGCGGCTGCTTCCGATATTCGCCGTGGAGCAGAACACATACGCGAAAGAACAGTCCCAACCTTCTTTGAGTGCCTGTACGGTAAGGATTACTTCCACGTTGCAGCTCGGGTCAAAGAGGTTGATCTTGTCCAGGTCTCGTTGGTCCCCGGTTGCGATGGCGATCTGCTCTTCCGAGAGGTGTTCGCTGTCAATCAGGTATTGCTTCACCGCTTCTACATTCGCGGGCTTGTCTTTGCTCTCGCCCTGAATGAGCAGAATAGGACGAATGTAATCCGGCAGCTCCCCTGCGGCCTTCTCAGCAAGTCGTGTTCGCGTGCGGCAAGCATCGCCTACGGCCTCTTCCCATCCACCCTCATGGACCGTGAGCACAATGGGCAGCTTAATCATGTCTTCCGATTTCAGTTCGGAGGCCGAGACTCGGTAAAGCACATTGCTGCCCGTGCGCGGGTCGGTGTCCGGTGTTGCCGTCAATTCGATGATGGCTGAAGGCGAGAGACGCTTGAGCGTGTCAAACGTCAGTGACGTGCGCGCGTTGTGCGCTTCATCCATGATGATGAGCGGCTGGTGAATCATCATCAGGTTGGCAAACGAATACTTCACCTTGCCTGCACCCGCTCCGTTTTCGATTCGCTCCAATCCCGGCAGAGTGGTATTCAGATTTGTAAAGTGGTCCTCAAGGGCTTCTTTGTGCGCGTACACATCGCGCCCCTCCGTGCTGGTAACGCGGAGAGATTGAATCGTGCCGACTACGACGCAAACAGCGTCTCGCAAGTCTTGCGGGCGAATGTTCTCAATCTCCGAGATTTCAAATACGCGCACCCGGCCATCAAAGGCTTCATCCAAAGCAATCCGATATGGGTGAGCAGTGTTCTTGAGCGCCTGTGCCGTCTGAGTGCGAATCGAGTTTGAGGGCACAAGCCACAAGACAACCGGGTAGTCCTTTTCGATGTAGCTTTGCGCCGCTACCCGGATGGCATAGGCTCCCACTATCGTCTTGCCGCCGCCCGTGGGCAGCCGCAAACAGAGGTAGGGGATGTTCTCCAAGTCCGGCACCTTGCGGTAGAGCGGCAAACGGCCATCGGGCGGTTTCGCAATCTTGAGGAAGGCTGCTTCCGGGTCTCCGCTCAGGCGCACGGCTTCCAAATACTCTTTCAGCTTCTTGAGCGTGTCTTCTTGGAAATTCTTGAGCCGTATCATCGTCAACGCGCCTTCACATCGTAAGGAGTTTGCTTGAAGGTGATGCCAAGCTGAAGCAGCGATTCTTTGCTCAGTCGGGAGCTTTCGCCGTAGATCACCTTCGGGCCATCGTGCGCGGGCATCTCCGCTAGTGCCCGGCGCGTCAGCACGTTGCCGCCATCGGGCCTCTTGTCTCCGAGAATGCCGTTGAATAGCAGGTAATAGCCCACGCCCTCATGCACGCCCAAAAGCGGGGAGCGCCGCCGTGGATGCGGCAAGGGCGTGCGCGTTTCGGCAAACCATACGTGCGCGGCAAGATGGGCGAAGCGCACAGCGGGATTGATGCGGCCCTCTTCATCGAGATCGGGCTACCGAGTTGGTAGAAGTGGAATCCGCCGCCGCCTTTCCAGCCTACGGCTTCCGAGATGCCGCCCTGTTCCCCATCCACCACCTTCTTGAGGCGGGGGACGCAGTGGGTCATCGCGTGTTCTCCCATCTCAATTCCGATGTAGCGGCGGCCCATCTTGTGCGCTACGGCAGCAGTTGTGCCGGAACCAAGGAAGCTATCGAGTGTAATTTCCCCCGGATTAGAGGCAATTTGTACCACCCGCTGTATCAGACGTTCTGGTTTCGGAGTATCGAAAGCATCGTCGGCTCCGAACAGGGCAATGATTTCTTTTTTCGATTCTTGGTTGTGCCCGACCTCTTCATTCGTCCACCACGTCCAGGAGCTAATGCCCGGGCTCTCAGACAGGAAATTCTTGACTCTAGGCCGAGAGTCCCCCTTCTTCCCGAACCAGATTCGGTTGTCTGCTACCAGCTTGAAAAACTCCGGCTCGATATTTGCCCAACATCGGCCCGGAGGCGGCTTGTATTTCTTACCGCTTGGAGTCGTGATGGTGTACATCTGATTGGGCCGCCATCCTTGCGCAGTGAAATCAGTGGACGCCCACGCTCCACGGGGGTCTTTATCTGGGTTTTTATAACTGCTCCCCTTGCCTTGCGTGACCTTAAGCCTGTTTAGCAGTGCCGCATCCCTATCCTTGGCAAATACCAACAAATGATCGTGAGCCGCACCAAGCCGAATGCGTGCATCGGGCGAGGTCCGCTTCTGCCAAAGAACGTTGGCGACGAAATTCTTGCGACCAAATACCTCGTCCATTACGATCTTGAGATAATGCGCCTCGTTGTCATCAATCGTGACCCAAATCGTCCCGTGTTCCGTCAGCAGTTCGCGCAAAAGATCAAGACGCGGGTACATCAACGCGAGCCATTGCGTGTGCTCCAGGTTGTCATCGTAGTGCTCAAAGGCGCTGCGGGTGTTGTAGGGCGGGTCAATGAAGATGCACTTCACGCGGCCCGCATAGAACGGCAGCAGCGCTTTCAGCGCCTCAAGGTTGTCCCCCTGAATGAGCATGTTCTCGGAGTTAGCATCTCCGTAGGAATGCTCCGGTACCGCCTCTAGGAGCCGGTACGGAACGCGGGCAGAGGCCTTCTCATCTTCGCTTCGGGTGAGCCAATCCAGTTTGGGCATGGGACATTCTGATTGTAAACAGCGTCAATCGTGTTTCGGAGTGGGGTATTCGATTAGTCGCCACTCAGAGCGGATGCCGAAGGTTTGCGTGCTTTCGGTGCATACGATTCTGCGAGTTGCTCCACCTTGGCACGTTCGGCTTTAGTGAGCTGTTTCATCAGCTTTCCCGGATAAAGCTGCATCAATGCTCGCTGGTTTCTGCGAAAGCGGTTCACTTGGGCACGGCTCGCGCAGGTACGAGAGCAATAGTCTTGGTCCATTCGAGTCTTCGCAAACAGCTTCCCGCAACCGTCCGCTGCTGTGGGGCATATTCCGACGTACAAACGCACAGGCGTAAATCGCTCACCGCCCTTGGCTTTGGAGAGGCTGCTTCTCACGGTCTTGTCTAACAATCTCAGCAACCGCACAGCCACCGCTTCCAACAGCGCGGCTCGGGCTTCACCGTCGGGGATCGTGCTCACGTATTCCAAGCCATCAGCCCGCGTGAACTCCACCTTGACGTACCTCAAACGCCGTTCTATTTCACCTTCACCCGCTGCGACCCTTAGCACCCGAGTGAATTCCTGCTGCGCCCAAGTCACTTCCTGCCCGGTTAGCCGGTCTTCTTTCCAGGGATGATCGGTCATCAGCGCGTTAATCTGGCGCGCAACCGTCAACCCTTTGTCCGTCCGCAAGCTAGGTGCCCACAGGAAGCAGGCCAACTCCAACTCCGCGTTCAATTGGTCTCCGGGGGTTACCAAAGGGCGCTGCGAAAAGTCCACGGCCCACGGCAAGCGTTCCAATGGGCGTGAACCAACCCGCTTCAAGCCCGCCAAAATCAACTGTTCCTTCATTGTGAGACCCCTCTTTCTCGGAAACGTATTACATGTCCAAGGGAGCCTTGAAATACTATCATGCACCTGAAATAATTACAACAGGCCGATGTGAGAGCAGCGGCCAAATCTAAACGGAGCATTCAAGCATGTCTAAATCCATTGATGAACTAATCGAATATCGTAAGCAGCACGGCCCTATTAGGGCGGGACTACAGCGCGTGTACCGATTTCACCGAGCCAATCCGCAAGTGCTGGACTTCTTGGTCCTAGAACTGTGGGACGCACGCGCAAGCGGCTGGGAGCGCACCTCACTTGGCAGCCTGTGGCATCACGCACGATGGGTGCTGACTAAGCATCGCGCGCCTGGTGATTCCTTCGTGATGAGCAACAACTACTTCCCGTGGTATGAACGCATCATCGTCATCTTGCACCCCGACCTAAACGGCTTTTTTGAGATGGCAAAGAGCCAAGCTGACGCAGACTTAGGCACGACGCTTGAGCCGGTCTCACAAGATGCAAAGCGCGGCTACATCCGCCGCTTGTTGTGGGCGGACGGCACTCCAATTGAAAGCGGATGGAGACCTTCAACGCCACATGAGCCGAAGAGGGTTAACCGCCGTGAGCGGGTTAGGAGGTACGCGCAGTGAGCACCTTCCTGAACATCGCACTAGACTGCATCCGGCGCGGTTGGCATGTCTTCCCGTGCTTCCTACCGGGTGAGACGGACGCAACGGGCAACGTCAAAGACGGCAAAGAGCCGCGCTACGAAGGCGCTTACAAGGACGCAACACTCGATGAGGCTCAGGTCCGTGCATGGGCGGAGAGGACGCCAATTGCCAACGCAGGCATAGCGCCCGGAACGTGCGGCAAGATCGTGGTGGACGTGGACAGCGGCCTAACGTGCGAAGAGGACCTGCGCGCGTTCTGCGCCCGCTACGACATCCCCGAAACCTTCGCAGTACGCACAGGCCGCCGCCCGGAGTACCGCGCACAACTGTATTTTGACGCTGTGCGCGGCCCTGTGGAGTCATTCAACGGTTGGCGAGTGGATGAGTACGCCGGAGACGTGCGCGGGACGTGGGGCCACGTCATGGCTCCCCGGCTGTCTTCACAAGAGCGGCGCAACGTATGAGGTCCTGTGGGACAAGCCGCTTGCGCCCGCACCGCCGTGGGTGTATCAGCTCCCACAGCACAAAGTCCGCAACGAGCGAACGGTTGACCCAAACGCGCCCATCACTGAATGGCGCAATGACACTCTCATACGTGCCTTGGGGAAGCACAGAGCGGACGGAGCGGATGACGCGGCGATTGAGTTTCTCGCTCATCACTACAACGACACACGCATACAGCCGCCGTTGGATGAGGATGAGCTGGGCCGCATTATCAAGAACGCTTGCGGCTGGGCCATCGGTGAGCCGGAGCCGGTTGTTACTATCGGCGGCGCGAAAGAGCCGGAGCAGCCGCGCGAGTGGCGCACTCTGTTTCACAGCAAGGAAGAGGCGCTAAACGCACCGCCCGTCACGTTCCTGATTGAAAACTTCTTGCAGCGTGAGGGCGTGACCGCGATTGCAGGGCCAGTACGTGAGCGCAAATCGCTTATCGCCTTGAATTTGGCTCATGCCCTCGTTACCGGCGAAAGCCTGTTTGACCACTTCGAGGTGGTGACCAAGCCGGAGCGCGTGCTGTACCTCTGCCCTGAAGTCTCACTTGGCCCGTTCACTGACAGGCTCAAGAAGATCGGGCTGATGGACTACGTAGGCGAAACCCTCTTCTATCGGACGCTCAGCGCGGAAGGACAGCTCAGCCTGAAGGACCCGGCTCTTGCGCTCGCGCTGCCTAGCTCTGTTGTGATCTTAGACACTGCAATCCGATTCTACGAAGGCGACGAAAACAGCTCACAGGATGCTCGGGCTTTTGCTGATGATATGTTCGCCCTCTTGCGGGGCGGCGCGGAATCTGTGGTCATGCTGCATCACTCTCCCAAGGAAAGCGGGGACGTGATGACGTTGGAAAACGCGATGCGCGGCTCCGGTGACATAGGGGCTTTCCTGTGCTGTGCATGGGGCACGCGCTTGCAGAACCCAAGCAGGCCGTATGAGTCCGCGTCCTACTTGGAGAACCTGAAACAGCGCGATTTTGAGAGTAGGCCGTTTGAAGTCACGTCCGGCCCGGATTGCCGGTTGCACATTGTTGGGGACCCGGCAACACGCCCCGTCAGTCTTCAATCACGCAAGGGCAACCGTGCCAACAAGGACGGCTTGGATGATGCGGCGGAGGCGGTTATTCGAGCCAACATCAAGCTGCCCGTGCGGAAGTTGCAAGAGCACCTCACGGCTCTCAACATCAGCCGGGGCACTACCTGGATTGCAAAGGCCCGTGCCCACATTCAGGCGGAGACGGGAGAGATGACCGTTGGCGCGTGAGTGTACGCGACACACAATCGCAGCGTTGTGGGGGGTAGAGAGCTTCGCTCTCCCCCACACTACGATGTGGTGGGTCTGTACGTTTGTTCTCTCTCCTATAGGCGCGTACACTCTTCTCGGAGCACGGCGCATGAGTCAGCACCTGCAAGAACTGAAGAAGGAACTACAGAGACTCCTGAATGAGCGGAAGGCGGAAGCTGAGGCGCTGACGAAGTATCAGGTTCGTGGTGGCGGTCGCGGACCCTACGCCGCATCACAGAGGAGCTTTGCTGCCGGTCTCGCTGGAGATTTTGAGCAACACAACAAGAACCGAGATCAGCGAATCGCCGAGATTCAGGTCGAGATAGAAGAGGCAGAGGGTAGCGGCAAGAAATCTTGAGGACGAATACACAGTCGCCCGCCACAGCCGTTTTTCCAGCACAAACAACAAATTTCCGAAATCGAAAATTTCGCGTTTATGCCTGCAAAACGATTGCGGCGCTCTATTCGGGAGATGTGCTTAAGATTTTGACCCGCCCTCCCCTTAAATGGATTCCCCGTTGAAAGGCAGGCCCGGCCTAACTCAAGAGCTAGTCTTTGTCTCTTGCCATCGCATGGTCATACTCACCCGCAAGGTGGATGCAGGTTTCCGAGCAGTACCCGGTCACCAAGTAAAAGTTCGGGTCACCATCGTCGTGGGCGTCTAGAATCGCCTGCGTTTCGTAGCATCCCACGCCCATACCATCAAGGTCGGGGTCGTGCTTCGTGATTTTGAGAGTGCGCGCGGGGGCCACGCCGCAATGGGAACACATTTTTTCAGCCATAAGGACTCCTTTGTGGCTCGCGGCTGCGATTGAGCCATCGGCTTAGTTTAGCGGGACAAACTCAGCGCTGGGATAGCAAACTAACCCGTTCATGGATCGCCTGTAGGTCCGCCGTCACAAGATTGGCGTACCGGCGCGTCATCTCAAGCGTGGAGTGCCCGAGCACTTTTTGTAGATGGAACACGGACCCGCCGCGCCGAGGATAGTTCACCGCGAATGTGTGCCGAAATGAGTGGAGCGTGCGTGCGGGCGGCTGGAATCCTAGACGGTCACAATGATTTTTCACGGCACGCAGCATCACCCTTCTTCCGGGTTTGGTTTCGTTCCGGGTCGCCAGCAAGTAGCTGTCCGGCTTGCGGTGAAAATCGGAGATGTAGCGGAACATTGCCCGGCGTAGCTCAAAGGAAAACGGCACAACGCGCTGCTTGCGGCCCTTGCCGTCCAGCGTGAGCAGCAGATTATCGAAGTCAATTTCCCGCACTCGAATACTCAACGCTTCGCTGATTCGGCAGCCGGTGTCGAGCAGGAAGAGAATCAGCAGATGCAGCCGCCCTTGCCAAAAAACCTTGGCCTTCGGCTTCCAATTCACAAGGCGAGTAACCTGAGCTGTGGTGAACGTGGGCAGTATTAGCTGAGGCTCTTTCAATTGCGGGATGCGGAGGTGCTTGCACGCGGGACTGCATTTGACTTCAGCGCCCGCAGTGCTCCAGTGCAGATAAGCGTTGATGGCGCGGATGGCCGAATTGCAGCCTGTAGCTTTCAGGCCCTTTTCACGCATCCGCACCACAGCGCCTTTCAGTTCGTCTTCTGCGGGCGATTCCGTGCGAAGCCACTTAAGGCTGTGTTTGTACCACTCCAGCGTGGCGGGTGAAACGTTCGTGAGGTACTGCCGTTCGCGGATGAACTGCTCAAAACGGGGTAGCATCGGTTTCCTCCAAGGCGAGTAGTCATCAAACGGAGGAAAACCGCGTAAGTTGTTGATTGGTCGGGACGGGCAGATTTGAACTGCCGACCCCTCGCACCCCAAGCGAGTGCTCTACCAGGCTGAGCCACGTCCCGATTCGACGAAGAACATCCGGCTGCGCCGCAGCCAGACGGGGGGTTTAGGAACGAAGATAGTCTATCATCAGAAGAGCACGGTAGGGCAGCCGCGTGTTGGCGTGCGAGCTGCAAGATGACTGCTCGTTACTGCTTTGCGGTTACTGCTCTGCGCCTTCGCTGTTTGGTCCTTCGAAGATGCTCGCGTCAGGTAGGCTTGTCCGATAAGCGGAGCCGGCCCTTCGCGTGTTTCTCCGCCGCGTCGCTAGAATGGTGATGTTTTCCGGGCATCGTTAACATCGCAATTGCCGTCCAAGAAATCATGAGTCCAACCGGTCCCCACTCCTGCGAAAACGTGATTGCTGTAGCTGACGAGCCCCACCATCATCTGGTGATCGACAACGACTTTGTGCGCGCCTATGCGGTCGAGATCGGCCCCCATCAGAGCACACTCTGCCATCTCCACGAGCTGCCGTATCTTCTTTACGTTGTCGGCGAGGCGGACATCGTTAGCGCGCCGCGCAACCGCGACGCGGAGAAGCAGCACTTCTTCCCCAACTATTGCGACTTCGCTCCTGCAGGTTTGGAACACGTGGTCGAGAACCTGGGCGACACGCCGTTTCGCAACCTGATCTTCGAGGTGTTGCCGGCGGCGGAGAAGCTTCACCGGCTGGGGCCGGGCTTCACCGATGCGGCGGGAGTGCACATCTTGCGGCTGTATTCCGGCGATACGATCTGCGCGGAATTGATTGCACTCAGCTCCGGCTCGCAAACGGAGATCAGGGGCGCGGTTGTGGTCAGCTCACCCTACGAAGACGCCGTCGAATTGATTTCCCCCAATCGCGGTACCTGCAAGTTAGAGCGCTTTAGGGATATGGAATACCTCCCGGATGGCATGACCGCTCTGCTGCGCTGCGAATCGGGAGGAGCGCGAGTGCTCGTGGTCACCTTAGGCCGTGAGTAACCGCGAGCACTCCAGCCGCGGACATCTACGCTGTTACCGTCACATTCCCTGACTGTGAGGACGGTGTCGTGCCACCTTCCCCCAATAGCTGCAACTGCTGCTGCAACGTGGTGTAGGCCTGTTGCGCACCGCTGAGATTGCCGGCTTGCAACGCCTGCCCTAACTGCTGCAGCATCTGGGTGAATTCATTGCCGCCGCCGCCGCTGCCACCATGATGGTGATGGTGGTGTGCGCGGGAAGCTGTGGTCGAGATCTGCTGCTGCAGGTTCGAGTAATCCTGCTGCGCAGCCGTCGTGTTCCCCGCCTGCAGATCGTTCCCCAACTGGCTGAAGTCCTGGGCGACAGGATTGCCATTCTGCGCTGAGGAAGTCGCTCCAATTTGTGGATTCAACTGCTGCAGCGTGGCAAAATCTGCTTGTGCCGCAGACAAATTGCCCGTCTGCAGGTCTTGCCCCAGTTGCTGGAATTCCTGTTGCCATTTCTGCCGGTTACTCTGGGCTGCCTGACCGCTGAAGTGCATCAGAGCGCTACTGGCGATGCTTGCTACGGACATAAGCTCTCCTTGGGGCGGCACATTCTTTCGCAACCTCGCCATCCTGCGATAGCGATCTTCGCGCCGTCACAGTGTTAGCTTCCGTGCAACTGAGTGGCCACGCCGCGTACCGGGCCAGGACCGCAAGCTGCTGATTCCTCGTCCTCTTGCCCCTCGCTTCGCTGAGAACTTGTTAAGACTCGACCGGTAAACAAGCGCTGTGGCCTCGCTCCGGACGCTGGCGGATTGGTAATCCGCAGCACTTGATGCGACAATCGACGCCATGCAGAAATTTTTTTCGGCCCTTCCTTACCTGAGCATCGCTCTCTTGCTTTCAACCGGTGCGTTGGCCCAGCAAACCTCGACGGCAACAACCAAACCCGGCACCGCAGCGGGCTCTGCGAGCGGCGGAGCGCAATCTTCGACCCTCACGACGGATAAAGACAAGCAAAGCTACGCCATCGGTGTGAACATCGGGCAAAGCTTGAAGCACGACGGCCTGGACGTCGACCCCAACATCGTGGCGCAGGGGTTAAAGGACGCAATGACCGGCGCCAAGAGCCAGCTGAGCGACGCAGAGGCGCAGGAAGCCATGACCAAGCTTCGCACGGAGTTGATCGCGCGCAAGAACGAAGAGATGCAGCGCCTGGGCGAAGCCAACAAGAAGGCGGGCGAGCAGTTCCTGGCAGCCAATAAGACCAAAGAAGGCGTGGTGACACTGCCCAGCGGTTTGCAATACAAGATTCTGAAAGAGGGCACCGGCCCCAAACCGACGGCCAGCGATAGTGTGGTTTGCGATTATCGTGGGACCCTGATCGACGGCACCGAGTTTGACAGTTCGTACAAGCGCGGCCAGCCGGAGACCATCGGCGTAACTCAGGTCATCAAAGGCTGGACCGAGGCGCTGCAACTGATGCCGGTGGGCTCGAAGTGGCAGCTCTATATTCCTTCCGACCTCGCTTACGGCGCCAAGGGCGCGGGTAACGCGATCGGCCCGAACTCGACGCTGATTTTCGACGTCGATCTGCTCTCCATAAAAGGAAAGTAGATTCGCGATCTTGGGCGTCCCATCCTTCCGCATGTCGGGAAGGATGGGCAGGGGGCCGTTGTTTGGTTGCGCTCGCGGCTTGAAGCCAGTCTAATCTTCGTGCGCATCCGCGCGACAATGGTTAGCTCTCTGCCTTACAATCCCTTCAGGGATGCGCGTCATTTCCGGGCTTCTGATTTTCTTCCTGCTCGCCGCGTCTGTGCTGGCGCAGCAACCCACAAGCTCGCCCTCGCGACCCCCTTCGTCGGAGTCGCAACCTGTCGCGGCCCAAATCCCTGATGCAAAACCCGCAGGCACGCTCATTCTCACTCCCGAGTCGCCCGGGGACTTGGCCGAAGCCAAGCGCGCCTTCGATTCGGGGGTGAAGCTGAAGAACTCGGGCAAGCTGGAAGAGGCCTTCGACAAGTTCGAGCAAGCGGCCCAGCTCAACCCGCGCAGCGTGGATTATGTTACGGCCCGCGAGATCACCCGCGAAGAGCTGGCGATGGATGCCATCAATCGCGGCAACAAAGCGCTCAGCGAAAAAAAAGAAATCGTCGCCATGGCGGAGTTTCGCCGGGCGCTGCAGTTCGATCCGCAAAATCAGTTTGCCACCCAACGCCTAAAGGAGTCGGTTTGGCGCAACTATCCTGAGACCGAGAATCTGCGCATCGCGGACAGCTCCGACGAGGTCCTGCTGCAACCCAGCCCGGCCCATCACGACTTCCATTTTCGCGGCGACGCACGTTCCCTGCTGACCGAGGTTGGTAAAGCGTATGGCATCACCGTCGAATTCGACGACTCGGTAAAAAGCATTCACACCCGCTTCGATATCGAGGACGTCAACTTCGCGACCGCGATGGAGGCGGCCACCAGCGTCAGCAAGACCTTCTGGGTCGCGCTCTCGCCCAGGCAGATCCTTGTGCTTGCCGACACCGCTCTGAACCGAACCAATTTTGAGCGGATGTCCATCCGCACGTTCTATCTGCCCGATGTGCTGACGCCGCAGGAACTGGTGGATCTCGTGAACCTCCTGCGGGTCGTTCTCGAATTGCGCTTCATCCAGCCCGACCAGACGGAGTCCAGCATCATCATGCGGGCACCGCAGCCTGTACTGGAGGCCGCAACCCAGCTGCTGGAGAATCTTGTCCAGGCACGCCCGGAAGTGTTGCTCGACGTGCGTGTGTATCAGATCAGTCAGAGTTTGCTGCGGCAGCTCGGTGCCAATCTGCCTACCCAGTTCACGCTGTTCAACATCAGCCCGCAGCTCATCGCCGGGCTCGGCCTGGGAGCGCAGGACCTCATCAATCAGCTCATCGCTTCCGGGGGAATCAATCAGGCGAACTCGAGCGCCATCCAGGCCCTGCTCGCGCAACTGGCGCAGAACTCCAGCGCTAATTCGCTGCTGAATATGCAACCGTTCGCGACGTTTGGCGGCGGGCTGTCGTTCATGGGCCTGAATTCCACGACTTCATTCTCAGGTACAAATGTTACGTCTTCGATTGGCTACACCTTCAACCTGAACACTTCCGATGTGAAAAACCTGGAGAACGCCCAGCTGCGCGCTTCCCAGAACCAGCTAACGAGCCTGCTGGTCGGCGAGCGCTATCCCGTCGTCAACGCCACCTTCGCTCCCATCTATAACACGCAGGCGATTGCCAGCGTGATCGGCAACGGCAGCTATATCGCGCCGGTGCCCTCAGTCAACTACGAGGACACTCGGCCTCACCTTGAAGGTCACGCCGGTGATTCACCTCGACTCTACCGTCAGCATGAAGCTGGAGCTGCAACTGCGCTCGCTGGGAGCAAGCTCGGTGAACGGCATTCCCATCATTAATAATCGCCAGTACTCCGGCAGCATCACCGTTCCGGCGGGAGAGTCGAGCGTGATCGGCGGCATCATTTCTGAGTCGGACCAGAGAATGGTGAATGGCTGGCCGTTCCTCAGCCGCGTGCCTGGGTTGACCTGGGGCGCTTCCGAGCACGACAAGAACGTCAACGACGCCGACCTGCTGATTGTCATCACCCCACACATCCTGCGCCTGCCGGTGCAGGAGTCGATCGCGATCACGCTGCCGATGGGTCATTGAGAGCGATTAGCGATTAGCAATTGGCAATTGGCGATTAGCAATTGGCGATTAGCAATTGGCGATTAGCAATTGGCAATGAGCAATTTAGCTGAGACTGAGCAGAATACAGATCGGGATTACCTGCCCGGTGTGCGTCAGTCTTCCCTGACACTAACTACCGCTATACTATAGCCAATGGCTAGCATTATTCGAAATAACCGAGGTCTAATGGTCTAAGCGTGGACGAGAACAGGGCAGGGGCCCAACTGTATGACCCGATAGGTTGTCGAACCAAACACAGCCAGATCCAGGGCGCCACGGCCACGCACTCCCATAGTCACCATGTCGATTTGCATTTCCAGAGCGAAGTCAATGATTTGCTGATACGGTTTTCCGATGCGCACCGCCGTCTTAATCTTAAGGGCGTTGCGTCCCTCCTGCGGAATCAGGTTATCGAGTTGCTCCGTCGCCGTCGCTATGGCCCCTTCCGTCTTGGCCGGGGTTGGGACCTCCTCCAACACGTGCAGCAGGGTAAACTCGGCGTCGTACTCCTCTGTCGCAGAGATTGCAGATTTCAAAGCCCGCTCGGACTGCTCGGAGAAATCCGCACAGAAAAGGATTCGGCTCAAGTGGTGGACGTAGCTTTGCCCTTTGCCGGCGGCCATAGAGTCGCGCGGCGGCCTATTTACTGCCAACACCGGGCACGGAGCCCGGCGCATCACTCGGTCGGTCGCCGACCCTAGCATCAGGCGGTCATACCCTCGCCGACCGTGCGTCCCCATGACGATAAAATCTGTTCTCTGTGCTTGCGCAAAGGACAGAATAGAGTCCGCAGCTATCCCCACGTCCACCATGAGCTCCGGCTGACTTTCATCGTGGGTGTAGTTCTTCACAAACTCTTGCAACTGCTCCTTGGCTTTCTCGCGAAGTTCCTGGGAGTACTCGTCGTAGAGTTCCGCAGAGACCACAAAGCTCACAGAAGGATATTTCCATAGCTCTACTATGTGCTGCGCCACCAGCCTGGCACGATAGTGCTTGGCCAGCGAAACGGCATGGCGATATGCAGTTACCGAGAACTCTGAAAAATCAATGGGACAAAGGATGAGTTTAATCTCCAGCATGGTTCCTCTTGAAGCCAAGCGATTTTGGTCCCTGCGACACTCGCGATTTCTACGCTTCGTTCGGCACGACTCAAGCTCGTGCCCTGATACAAGGCCATCTGGTTTTTTTGAGATGACTTGATGGCTCCTAGTTACTAGTCGCTAATTGCTAATTGCTAATCGCTAGTAGTTACTTGACCTCATAATCCACCATGGCCTTGACCGCATCATAAGGCGTGTTGAGAAAGTTGGAAACTTTGCGCCCATTGATGAAAAACGTCGGCGTGCTGGTGACGTTCAGCTTCTCGCCCAGTGCGATCGATTCGCGGACACGCGTCTCGGTCTCCGGCTTGGCTGCGCAGGAGCTTACTGCGGCGGGGTCGCCGCCAGAATCTTTCACATATCCTTTCAGCATCTGTTCGACGTTCTGCTCGTTGATCTCGCTCTGGTGGTCGTAGGTGGTGGCAATGAACTTCCAAACCGCTTCGTTGTTTTGATGGCCCAGACAATCGACGTACTTGGCCGCCAGCATCGCCCACTTGTGGATCTGGTCCAGCGGGAAATTCTGGAACATGAGCTTGGCCTTGGGCTCTTCGCTCATCAGCTTGTTAAGGTTCTCCTGCGCCTTCTTGCAGGCGGGGCATTCCAGGTCACCAAATTCGACGATGGTGACCGAAGCATCGCTCGCGCCGCGCACGGGACCGGTAGCGTTCTTCAGCTCGGCGCGCGCTGCGGCGAAGGGATCGGCGCCGAACGGCACCAGGTCGCCGGAGAAGGCATAGCGCTCGTCGGGCGTGACATAGATGCGCTGCACCGCCTGTCCTTCTGGCGTATTGAAGACCACCGTGACCTCCGCGATGCTGGGCGCCTCCGACGGTTTGATGCTGACCACATGCCATGCCAGGTTTTGGTTCCAGCCAAACATATGCTTTAGGAATTCGTTAACTGTGGTCTCGCTGGGAAGCTTGGCCGGAGTATCGGCGTGCGTTTGAGCAGAAAGGCCCAATCCCGAGAGAAGAACACTGGTGACGATGACTAAGCGTGAGATGAATCTCATCTATACCTTTCACAAGAGCTGAGTTCGCGATCAAACATCTGTTTTTGCGGCTATGGGGTAGCGCCGTCCGAAGCCGAAAGCCTTCTCGGTAATCTTCAAACCCGGCGCGGCCTGCTGGCGCTTATATTCGCTGCGGTCGACCATCCTTGTCACACTGCGTACCAGTTGCGGGTCATAGCCGTGCTTCTCGGCGATCTGTTGTGGCGACTTGTTGTCCTCCACGTAGTCGACCAGCACGGTATCCAGCATCTCGTAGGGCGGAAGCGAGTCGCTGTCTTTCTGCCCGGGCCGCAGCTCCGCCGAAGGCGGCTTCTCGATCGTCGATTCAGGAATTCGCTCGCCGTTTCTATTGACGTAGCGCGACAGGCGATACACCAGGGTCTTGGGCACGTCGGAGATCACCGCCAGACCTCCGCACATGTCGCCGTACAGCGTACAGTAGCCCACGCCCAGCTCAGACTTGTTGCCGGTGGTGAGCACCATCGATCCCAGCTTGTTCGACAATGCCATCACCAGCGATCCGCGAATGCGCGCCTGAATATTCTCTTCCGTCACATCGGGCGGCCGGTTCCCGAATGCCGCCTTCAGCCCCGCGACGTAAGAAGAGAAGATATCGTCGATGCGAATCAGTTGGTACTTGATCCCCAGATTTCTTGCCAGCGCCAGAGCATCGTCGATGCTGCCTTGCGACGAATATGGACCCGGCATGGCAACGCCCATGACGTTCTCAGCGCCCAGGGCATCGACGGCAATGCAGGCGGTCAATGCAGAATCAATACCTCCGCTTAACCCCAGGACCACGCGGCTGAAGCCGCATTTGCGCACGTAGTCACGCGTACCCAGCACCAGCGCGGCATAGGCGCTGCCCTCTTCGCTTTCGTCGCGCTCGCGCACATCACCTTTCAGCGAGTCGGTATCGAAGAAGATCAGGTCCTCCTCAAACGACTTAGCCTGCGCCACGACACGACCGTCTGGACCCAGCACCAGGCTGGAGCCGTCGAAGACCAGGCTGTCGTTGCCGCCCACCTGATTGACCAGCGCAACCGGTATTTTGTATTGGTGCGCAATCGCAGCCAGCATGTCGCGGCGCAGCTCCCGCTTGCAGAGATAGAACGGCGAGGCCGAGATGTTGAGCAGGACCTGGCCTCCGGCACGCATCAGGTCTTCGACCGGGTCGACTCCGTACAAGCGGCGGTCCCAGAAATTCTTGTCGTTCCAGGCATCTTCACAAATCGTGAGCGCCATCTCCGTGCCGTCGAGCGGGAAAAGCCGTTGCGAATCGGCGGGAGCGAAGTTGCGCATTTCGTCGAAGACGTCGTAGGTAGGCAGCAGTCGCTTCGACTGGATGAAGGCCACCTTGCCATCGCGCAGCAAAGCCGCAGAGTTGTATACGGATTTGCCCGTGCCCCTGTTCGTGGGAGTTACCAGGCCTACGACGACCGCGATGCCTTCGGTCTTGCGGGCAATGGCCTCGGCGGCTTCGCGGTTGCGTTCGACGAACCAGGGACGTTCCACCAGATCGCGCGGGGGATAGCCGCAAATCGAGAGCTCGGAAAACAACACCAACTCGGCTCCGCCCTGGCGAGCGCGAGTTGCGTATTCGACAATCTTTGCGGAATTTCCGGCGAAATCACCGATGGTGGTATTGATCTGCCCGAGTGCGATCCTCACATCTAGAAGTGTAACGGCGCAGCCGCAGGCGCGCCAAATCGGCGAATCCGGGACAAGACGCCTGCTAAGGCCATACCCTGAGGCTTAATCTGATTGGAGCGTTATCCGAGTTGCAAAGGCTGCGAAGGAGAAGAACCGATGAAGAGGTTGATGGCACTTGCCGTGGCGTTTGTTCTTTTGTTCCCCGCTTGGCTGCGGGCTGCTCCCGCGAAGCCAGCGTTAGAAGTCGTGGTTCTGGGCTCTGGCGGACCACGGGCGTTCGGGCGGGCCGGGTCAAGTTACATCGTGCTGGTCGGAGGAGTACCGCGGATTTTGGTGGACGCCGGCCCGGGTACGTTTTTGCGGATCGGAGAATTGGACCTGGACTTGGACAAAGTCGATACGGTTTTGTTAACGCATCTGCATATCGATCACAGCGGAGACCTGCCGGCTTTCTTCAACGCGCGGGCGCTTACCAGTGACGGACCGATCACATACCGGATATTCGGCCCGGATGGGGCAGGACTCTTCCCCAAGACCTCGCGATTCGTGAATTTGCTGGTTGGAGAAGACGGCGCGTTTGCGTATCAGAAGACGTTTGGCGCGCCCGAATCGTTTACGGTTCACGATCTGGCGATCAGCCTGGATTCTCCGCGCACCAAGATTGTGGATGAGGATGGTTTGGTGGTGGAAGAAATTGCGACGCATCATGGCGACTGTCCGTCGGTGGCTTACCGAATTTCGTATAAGGGCGTGGTGGTGGTTTTCTCCGGGGACATGGATGCTTCAGCGCTGCCGAACCTGGCGCAGTTAGCCAGGAATGCGGACTTGCTGATCTTTAACTGTGCCGTGCTGGACCCGCCGGGTTCACCTTCGCAACTGTACGCTCTGCATACGCCGCCCAGGAAAATTGGCGAAGCCGCGCGCGAGAGTGGAGTAAGAAGTTTGTTGCTGAGCCATCTGGCTCCTGATGTGGAAGGGCAGGAGGCTGCGGTCCGGAAATCGATTCGTGCCTCTTATGCAGGGCCGGTTGCGTTCGCCAAAGATAAGCAGCATGTGCCGGTTGGGAGGTGAACTTGTCCAAGCCGCTATTCGCTTTTCGCTATTCGCTCGGGCGGCGGAAAAATCAACCACGGATTCTCACGGATGAACACAGATCGGAAAAGAAGATGCAACCAATATCCAAAAATAACAAAGGAAGGGGCGTACCCTCGACCGACTTTCTTACGCGCCCTCTCTGATCCGCGTTGACCCTTGGCTCATGCGGTCCCTGTCTTTTCTTGCGAAAAGCGAAAGGCGAACAGCGGCTTCCCGGCTTACTTCAGCCGGATCGCCTCTTCGCCCAACTGTTCATTGATCAGCCTTCCGACAAGCTGCTTGATGGTCTCGCCGCTTTTGGCCAGCTCGAAATCTTGCTTTTGCTCCGACCAATCGAGCTTGAAGCTGGTCGACAGCGCTGAAATCCAAATCTGGCGCACGGGAGCGTTGGGCGAGATGATGAATTTGGCCGGTGGCTCCTCAAAAACAATGTGCAGCGCACCGGCATTCTCTTCGACCTCAAAGTCGGCTTCACCTTCGGCTTCGTACAGGCTGCGCTTTAAGGCATCGAGACTTGCATCGGATTGGCGGCGGAAATCCTGTTCGTCCATCGCTCGATTATATTCAGCCTCGGATGTTGACGAAGTCTACCGGAACCGGCCATCGAGGATCGGCACCTTGTCCAATTCCTGTTCCGCCAAAGTTGCCAGTTCGTGAAGATTTCGAAGTTGGGCAAACTTTAAGCAAACCCCTCCATCCCACTTGCATTAAACTCAAGCGAATGCTCTTGGAGGTGCCGCTCATGCGTTGCCACACAGCTATTCTCTGCGCTCTGCTCGTTCCTTCGTTCTTCCTTACTACGCTGGCGGCGCAGAAGCGCATAGACACTTCAGCTTCGCCGATCAATGTGCTGACGTATCACGACGACATCGGCCGAACCGGGCTGATGCCGCTGGAGACCATACTGACGCCCGCGAACGTGAATTCGGCCACGTTCGGCAAGGTCAACTTTCTCTCGACCGACGGGAAAGTAGACGCCGAGCCGCTGTATGCCTCCAACGTCCTCATCAACAGCGTGGCTCATAATGTGGTCTATGTGGTGAGCGAGCACGACAGCATCTACGCATTCGATGCGGACACGGGCGCGCAACTGTGGAACACGACTGCGCTGTTGCAGGGGGAGACGCCGAGTGACGCGGTGTTCGGTTGCACACAGATTTCTCCTGAGATCGGCATTACCAATACGCCGGTGATCGACCGCAACCAGCAGCCGAACGGCGCGATTTACTTCGTCGCCATGTCGAAAGACGCGAACGGGGCCTATCACCAGCGGCTGCACGCGCTCGATCTCACCACTGGCGCTGAACTGTTTGGCGGGCCGATGGAAATCCAAGCCAAGTATCCCGGAACTGGTGACAATAGCCAGAACGGTTTCGTGATTTTCGATCCGAAGCTGTACGCCGAGCGCGCAGGACTGCTCGAGGTGAACGGCAATATCTATCTTGCGTTCACCTCGCACTGCGATCACCGGCCTTACACCGGCTGGATGATGCAGTACAGTGCGTCAACCCTCCAGCAGCTTTCCGTTCTAGATTTCACGCCCAATGCATACGGCGGCGCGATCTGGCAGGCAGGCGCCGGGATTGCAGCGGATGACCAGGGAAATATCTACTTTCTCGATGCGAATGGGGTCTTCGACACTACCCTCGATGGCAACGGGTTCCCCATCAACGGTGACTACGGCAATGCCATGGTAAAAGTGTCGAGCTCCGGCCCGCTCGCGGTGACCGACTACTTCAACATGTACAACACCGTGCAAGAGTCGAACGCTGACACCGACCTGGGCTCCGGCGGAGCCCTGGTGCCCCCCGATATTTCAGTAACGGCGAACAAGAGGGTCCACTTGGTCATAGGAGCGGGCAAGGATGGGAACATCTACGTCGCCAATCGCGACAACATGGGCAAGTGGAACCCGAACAACAACAACAATCTTTATCAGCAGCTCACCGCCGCGCTGCCTAACGGCGCCTGGTCGATGCCGGCATGCTTCCACAACACCGTCTACTTTGGCGGCACCAGCGATCACATCAAGGCATATCCCATCGTGAACGGCAAGCTTGCATCTTCGCCCAGCAGCCAGACCAGCATAACCTTCACCTATCCCGGCACCACGCCCAGCATCTCGGCGAACTTCGCGCAGAACGGCATTCTGTGGGCCATTGAGAACACCTCGCCTGCTGTGCTGCACGCCTACAACGCTCTTGACCTGACGCAGGAGCTGTACAACAGCAACCAGCAGGGCTCACGCGACCAGTTCGGCCCGGGCAATAAGTTCATCACCCCTATGATTGCGAACGGCCGGGTCTATGCAGGAACGCAAACTGGAGTCGCGGTGTTCGGATTGTTGTAATGTGACTTGTACTCAAGAATGCGCTTCTCCCCGATGACGTTCTGAAGGTACCCTTGTCAAATCTCCAAGTCGACTTGTAAATTGCTGCTTCGGGCGGCTTCAAAAATCAGCATGCCTGAAAGTTGATATCTTCCGAAATCAATTTATTACTTGACAGTGAGTACGCGCGCAGATATTTCTATCTAGCGGTCGTGTTGCGCAATCTCCCAGGCATCGGCTGATCAAAACTCAAATTAAAGGTGGCCTCTGTGGCATGGATGCAGAAGACCGCTGTCTGTTCTCTGTTCGTCAGCTCCGTTTTCCTGCTTACGGCGGCGGCGCAGTCCGTCAACGTGTTGACCTATCACAACAACAACCAGCGGACTGGATTCGACCCGCTCGAAACTACGCTTACGCTTGTCAATGTGAACTCAGGCAGCTTCGGCAAGGTGGGTTTTCTGGCTGCCGATGGCAAGGTGGATGCTGAGCCGCTCTACGTGTCCAATCTTCTCGTCAATGGTGAGGGTCACAACGTGGTTTACATCGTGAGCGAGCACGACACGATCTACGCCTACGATGCCGACGACGGCACGTTGCTATGGCAGACTACAGCGTTGCTTTCCGGCGAGACCCCCAGCGACGACCTGCAGTGTAGCTCGCTCACACCTGAGATAGGCATCAGCGCCACTCCCGTCATTGATCCTGCGAAGGGCCCCCACGGCGTGATCTATTTCGTTGGCATGTCGAAGGACGCAAAGGGCATAAAGGGCATAAACAGCTATCACCAGCGGCTGCATGCACTGGATCTCACCACGGGCATAGAGATGTTTGGGGGACCAGTCGAAATTCAGGCCAGATATCCCGGCACCGGCGACGACAGCCAGAATGGCTACGTGATTTTCGATCCGCGCCAGTATTTCGTGCGGGCCGGCCTGCTCGAGGTCGACGACGACCTCTACTTCGGATTCGCCTCTCATTGTGACTATCGTCCGTATACCGGCTGGCTCATGAAATATAGCGCTTCCACCCTGGCACAGCTTTCGGTCCTGAACGTGACCCCTAACGGCAACTCGGGAGCGATCTGGCAATCCGGTGGTGGCCTCGCCGCGGACAGTGACGGCTATGTCTACTTCCTCGACGCCAATGGCACTTTTGACACTACGCTCAATGGCAAGGGCTTCCCCATCAACGGCGACTTCGGCAATGCGTTTATCAAAGTTTCGGGCTCACATTCAGCCATTACGGGCGCACTCCAGGTTGTTGATTACTTTACAATGTACGATACCGTTGACGAGAGCAACAACGATGTCGACTTGGGTTCCGGCGGGCCGGTGGTCGTTGACGTTCCCAGCGGCCACAACTTTTCCCAGGCTAATTTGGTCGTCGGCGCCGGCAAGGATGCCAGTATCTACGTCGCTAATCGTAACAATATGGGAAAGTGGAACTCGAATAACAACAACAATATCTACCAGGAAGTGATGAACACTTCCCCATACGGGTCCTGGTCGCCACCTGCGTTCTTCAATAACACCCTGTACTACGGAGGGGTTGCCGACAACATCAAGGCGTGGCCTTTTGTTTTGGGGCGTCTCACCGACCAACCCAGCAGCCAGACCAGCATAACTTTCACCTATCCCGGCACAACGCCCAGCATCTCGGCGAACTTTGCCCAGGACGGCATTCTGTGGGCCATTGAGAACACCACGCCTGCCGTGCTGCACGCCTACAACGCTCTTGACCTGACGCAAGAGCTGTACAACAGCAACCAGCAGGGCTCGCGCGACCAGTTCGGCCCGGGCAACAAGTTCATCACGCCTATGATTGCAAACGGCCGGGTTTACGTGGGGACGCAAACCGGGGTAGCGGTGTTTGGGCTGTTGCAATAAATAATGGTTGTCTGAATCAGGTCCTGACAATAAAATCTAACTGCGTCACTACGTCGCACTCAAGAAACGATCCGAGGTTCACCACCCCGGACGAATTTATTATCTTCACCTTCGTAGAGGCTGCACTTCGAGACTTGCGTCGGATGGGCGGCGGAAATTTCTCGTCGTCCATCGCTTGACTATATTCAGACGGGCCGGGCGGAACTGTCCATCCAGGATCGGCCGCGCTGTCCAATTCCTGCCATGAAGTTGCCGAGCTTGGTAAGAATCTCGATGCCGAGCAAACTTTAAGTAGACCAGTTCACCTCCCTTGAATTATACTCAGTCCATTTCCCTTGCACTATACTCAAGCGAAAGCTCCTGGAGGTGTCCCTCATGCGTTGCCGAACGGTTGTTGTATCCACTCTGCTCGTCTTTTGGTTCTTCCTTACGACACTGGCTGCGCAGAAGCGCATTGACACTTCGGCCTCGCCGATCAATGTCCTGACGTATCACAACGACATCGGACGCACGGGTCAGATGCCGCTGGAAACCATACTGACGCCGGCGAACGTGAATTCGGCCACTTTCGGCAAGGTCAACTTCTTTTCGGCCGACGGGAAGGTGGACGGCGAGCCTCTGTATGCCTCCAACGTTATCATCAACGGGTTGGCGCGTAATGTGGTCTATGTTGTGACCGAAAAAGACAGCATCTACGCTTTTGATGCAAATTCCGGCTTGCAGCTATGGAAGACCACTGCGCTGCTGCCGGGCGAAGTGCCCGCCCAAGCGTCCAACTGCCCTTGGGAGATTGTTCCCACGATTGGTATTACCGACACTCCGGTCATCGACCGGAATCGGCAGCCCAATGGAGCGATTTACTTTGTGGCCATGTCGACAGACGCAAACACCACTTCTCACCAGCGGCTGCACGCACTCGATCTCACCACTGGCGCTGAACTGTTTGGCGGGCCGGTGGAAATCCAAGCCAAGTATCCCGGAACCGGCGACAATAGCCAGAACGGATACGTGATATTCGATCCGCAGCAGTACGCCGAGCGTACCGGACTGCTTGAGGTCAACGGTAATGTCTACCTCGCTTTTACTTCACATTGTGATTGGCGGCCTTACACCGGCTGGATGATGCAATACAGCGCTTCCACTCTGCAGCAGCTCTCCGTTCTGAATTTCACGCCCAACGGCTACGGCGGCGCGATCTGGCAGGCAGGTGCCGGACTTGCTGCGGATGACCAGGGCTACATCTACTTTGACGATGCGAATGGGGTCTTCGACACTACCCTCGATGGCAACGGATTCCCCATCAACGGTGACTACGGAAATGCCATGATCAAGGTGTCGAGTTCAGGCCCGCTCACGGTGACCGACTACTTCAACATGTACAACACCGTGCAAGAGTCGAACGCTGACGTCGACCTGGGCTCGGGCGGAGCCCTGGTGCTCCCCGATATTTCAGTAACGGCGAACAAGAAGGTCCATTTGGTGATAGGAGCGGGCAAGGATGGGAACATCTACGTCGCCAATCGCGACAACATGGGCAAGTGGAACCCGAACAACAACAACAATCTTTATCAGGAGCTCACCGCCGCGCTCCCCTACGGCGAGTGGTCGATGCCGGCATACTTCCACAACACGGTCTACTTTGGCGGCTTTAATGATCACATCAAGGCGTTCCCCATCGTGAATGGCAAGCTTGCATCTTCGCCCAGCAGCCAGACCAGCGTAACCTTCGGCTATCCCGGCCCGACGCCCAGCATCTCGTCTAACTTCGCGCAGAACGGCATACTGTGGGCTGCCGACCCCTACGTCGGGGGGGGGGGAGGCATCGGTACTGCGTGCCTTCAACGCTCTTGACCTGACGCAGGAGCTGTACAACAGCAACCAGCAGGGATCGCGCGATCTGTTCGGCCAAAGCACTAAGTTCAACACCCCTATGATTGCGAACGGCCGAGTGTATGTCGCAACACAGGCGGGCGTGGCGGTGTTCGGACTGTTACAGCAAGAAGCTACGAAAGTAAGGCCTTAGCGTCCGAATTAGCACACGATCGGATGGTTTGTTTAGCACGCGCTCGATGCATCCTGTGCTATCCTCGCGCGTATAGCTACCTTTATGCGAAACAAGACGTGTTTCTGTCTGCTAGCGGCCGCTCTGTCCTTGGCCCTCACCATATGCCTTTCTGCGCAGGATGTGAGCGTGCTGACCCACCCTACGGTGTCGAAAGCCATCGCTTTCGTGGCCACGCCGCCGCTTCGCGACCTCATCAAAGAGCATCTGCAGGAGCTGCCTTTTGGATACCGCGAGGCCGAGTCGGAGAGGTATCCCAAGCTGCAGAGGCTAAGGAGAAGCGCGGCACGCGACAACACGGCCTTCAAGGATCCCGTTGTCCAGACGTTTGATGCGCCCGACACCGTCCCGATCAAGCTGCTGGACTGGGTAGGCTTAGGGCAGGGTTTTCCGGGCTACCAGGTCCACACCGGGACCAGCGATATGAACTTATCGATCGGCGACAACGAAATCATCCAGTGGGGCAACGACCAGTTTGCCGTGTTCGACTTGCAAGGCAACAATCTACTCTTCAACGGTCAGAGCTATGTCAATGGCAACATATTGTTTGCCGGCCTGCCCAACTGTGGTATCCGCAATGACGGAGATGAAATCGCCCAATGGGACAAGATCGCCCATCGCTGGGTAATGCTGGAGCCTGTAATGATTTCGCCGGCGCGAGATTGCCTGGCGATTTCTCAAACGCCGGACGCCCTGGGGCCATGGTATGCCTACGAGTTCGCCGTCCCCAACGCAGACACCGACTTGTCGGACTATGGCAAGCTGGGAGTCTGGCCCGACGCCTATTACGCCTCTCACAAGGACTACAACGGCGCGGATTTCGCCGGCACTACTCCTTGTGCTTACGAACGTGCCAAGATGCTGGCCGGCGACCCGGCAGCGCGGCAGGTGTGCTTCCTCGACTTTGTAGGTGGGAATTTGCCCGAGTCGTTTGACGACAATCAACTTCCCAGCGACCTCGATTCGCCCAATAGCCCTCCTCCGAGCGGAATGCCCAATCTGTACATGGGCAGTATTGATAACAGTCAGAACGGCATCGAAACCAACGTCTACTACTATAAGTTTCACGTAGATTGGAACAATCCGCAGAACTCTACTTTCAGTTGCATCGGTGGAACTTGCGCGATTCCTGTGGCCCCATTCCACGATGGTCAGTGGCTTGGTTTTGCTCCAGAACCAGGTGGTAACACGATCTGGACGATGGCGGACAGGCTGATGTACCGCCTGGCCTATCGTGTTGACGTCAGTCCTACCATCTCGCGCACTGTTCGCTCCACTCCCATGCAGCACTGGGTCGTCAGCCATGCTGTCAACAATAACGGCTCTCTCGGCGTCCGCTGGTACGAATTTCGTGCGCCCGTTGGCAGCAGTGATCCAGTTGTCTATCAGCAGGGGACTTACGCGCCTGACTCCAGTTGGCGGTTCATGAGCTCGATCGCCATGGACGAGATGGGAAACATGGCCCTGTCGTATACCGTCACGAACGGTAATAGTCTCTACCCCAGCATGGCATACACAGGACGGGCCAAGGATGATCCCTTGGGGACCATGGGACCGGAGCAGATCTTGATCTATGGCACTGGCTCAGAAACCGACACCAACAATCTGTGGGGAGATTATTACGATATGGCGCTCGCGAACGACGGCTGCACCTTCGTCATGACCGGCCAGTATTACATGGCAACCGCATCGTACGCATGGAGCACGCGCGTTGCCAAGCTGAAGTTCGCCAACTGCAACCCCTAGACAGAAATAGGCAGCTAGAAGCCTGTCGAATCCACCGGTGACCTGAGTGCATGAAGGCTGTTCGTGAGGACGGCCTATTTCTTACCCGCCGGTCCGAATCCTTGTAAATCCCTCCCTACATGCTTCGTGGTGATGGGATTCTGAAAAAAGACCGACTATCGAACCGGCAGGGTCCTCGATCTCGATAAATCGTACAAGAACATTATCAAGCCCGCAGCGACAGCAGCAGGCTACGAGTGCATTCGGGCAGACGAATCCAGCACTCCGGCAACATCAACGTGCCTATGTATGAGCAGTTGCTGGAATGCTGACATTGTGATCGCCGGACGTTTCCACGTACAACGAAAATGCTTTTTATGAGCTCGGCGTCCGCCATGCTCTCAAACCTTACACCGACAATCACCATAGCCGAAGATAAGCTGGTATTCTCGTTTGATATCGGCCGGATCGCGGTCAGGAAATACCAGCACGCCGATAGTATCCTAGTTAGGACACTACCGGCTGGTTTGTTTAGCACGGCGGGATGAATCCTGTGCTATCCTCACGCGTATGCCTACATGCTTCGTGGTGATGGGATTCGGAAAGAAGACGGACTATCGAACCGGCAGGGTCCTCGATCTCGATAAATCGTACAGGAACATCATCAAGCCCGCAGCGACAGCAGCAGGCTACGAGTGCATTCGGGCAGACGAGATCCAGCACTCCGGCAACATCAACGTGCCTATGTATGAGCAGTTGCTGAATGCTGACATTGTGATCGCCGACGTTTCCACGTACAACGAAAATGCTTTTTATGAGCTCGGCGTCCGCCACGCTCTCAAACCCTACACGACAATCACCATAGCCGAAGATAAGCTGGTGTTCCCGTTTGATATCGGCCAGATTGCGGTCAGGAAATACCAGCACATGGGAGAAGGTATCGACTTTGACGAGGTCGAACGCATGAGAGGGGTGCTGCGAGACGCCATCCAAGCGGTTGGGGCGAAGGCCGCAACCGATAGCCCCGTATATACGTTCGTACCGAACCTGAATCCTCCTGTGGTGGCCGCAGCGACCGCAGGCGCCTCCGTTGCCGCGGCTCCCGCGCCGGAGTCTCCGAACCAGCCCACGGTTCGCGCCTTGATGGACCAGGTAGACGCCGCAACCAAACGAAGTGACTTCGTTACCGCCAAGAGTCTGCTGGCGGTGGTACGAAGCATGATGCCGAACGATGTGTTCGTCGCCCAGAAGTTGGCCCTGGCGACTTATAAGTGCAAACTGCCGACGGTGGTCGATGCTCTGACTGAGGCGCTCGCGATGCTGGATGCGCTGGGCCCGGCAACGTCAACTGATACAGAAACTCTGGGACTGTACGGCGCGGTGCGCAAGCGGCTGTGGGAGGAAACCAAGGCCTCGCCTCACCTCGACAAGGCCATTTGGGCGCTGGAGAAAGGCTTCTACGTCAAGAACGACTACTACAACGGGATCAACCTGGCGTACATGCTGAATGTTCGTGCCTCATTGACGGCGGAGACGGAGCCGGCGGAGGCGATTGCAGACTTCGTTGTGGCGCAGCGAACCCGGCGCAAAGTGATAGAGCTTTGTGAGGCGTTACTGAATTCCACTCCGAAGCCTGATGCAGAAAGTGAGTTCTGGATCAAGGCCACGATGTCGCAGGCCTATGCAGGACTGGGCGATGATGCAAAAGCTAATGAGTTGCTGGAAGAAGCAAAGACGTTGGACCTGGCAGTTCCGGCGTCCGGTTCTGCTGCGCCGCCGGCTCCAGTGCCGGTGCCGCAGTGGATGATCGACAGCAGTGAGGAGCAACTGACAAAGCTGCGCGAGCTGCTCAAGAAATCTCCGTTGGAGCAGATCAGCCCGGCGAAAGCACAGGGCAGTGCGGGCGGAAGCTAGACTCCGGGCGAGAGTCCACTAGCGCGCCAATTCTCTCTCGATATCGCCGGCGATGCGCTCAGGCGTGGTCATCGGCGCGTAGCGCTCGACCACGTTGCCCTGCTTGTCGACCAGAAACTTCGTGAAGTTCCACTTGATGGCGTCCCCCAGCAGACCGCCCTTTTCGCTCTTCAGAAACTTGTAAACCGGATGAGCGTCTTCACCGTTGACCTCGATCTTGGAGAACAGCGGGAATTCGACGCCGTAGTTCATTTCGCAGAACGATTTGATCTCCTCGTCGTTGCCGGGCTCCTGATGTCCGAACTGGTCACAGGGGAATCCCAGAACTGCAAAGTCGCGGTCCTTGTACTTCGCATAGAGCTCTTGCAGCCCTTTGTACTGTGGCGTGAAACCGCACTGGCTGGCAGTGTTGACTACCAACAGAACTTTCCCCCGGTAATCCTTAAACTTCTTGAGCCTGCCGTTGTTCAGCTTCGCGCTGTAGTCGTAGAAGGACATCCTTGCTCCCTATTTGGCCGTTTTCTTTTGCGCAATCCAATCGTTCACCTGCGTTTCCAGGACGTCCAGCGGCAAAGCTCCCGAGTCGATGATGGTGTCGTGGAACTCGCGGATGTCGAACTTGCTTCCGAGCTCTTTCTGCGCCCGGGCGCGCAGGTCGAGGATTTGCAGTTGTCCCATTTTGTAGGATAGGGCCTGACCAGGCCAGGAGATGTAGCGGTTGGTCTCCGACTGCACGTTCGGCTCATCCTCCGACGAGTGATCGTGGAAGTACTGCACCACCTGCTCGCGCGTCCAGTGCTTGTAGTGCAGGCCCGTGTCAACAACCAGGCGAATGGCGCGCAGCATTTCGTCCTGGAGCCGACCGTAGTCGTTATAGGGATCCTGATAGAAGCCGACCTCTTTGCCAAGGCGCTCGGAGTACAGCGCCCAGCCTTCGATGTAGGCGCCCCAGAAACCGTGCTGGCGGAATGACGGCAAGGTTCCTACCTCCTGCGCCATCGAGAGCTGGAGGTGATGGCCCGGAACGCCCTCGTGGTAGGAAGTGGACTCGATGTTAATGGTAAGGCGCTTCTCCGGATCGCTGGTGTTCACCATCACGTGACCAGGACGCGAGCCGTCGGGCGTGCCCGGAACGTAGGCGGCTGCGGAGGCGTCCTTCTCGCGGTAGGCTTCCACCGGCATGACGACCAGCTTCGCCTTCGGTAAATGGCCGAAGAGCTCCGGCAGCTTGGGCTCCATCTGCCCGATGTATTTGCGATAGAGATCAAGGATCTGTTCGCGCGACTGCCCATGTAGTTTGGGATTGGAGGCAATGGACGCTGCGAAACTCTTGACGTCCTTATAGCCGAGCTTTTGGGCGATCGCCAATTGCTGCTTCTCGATCTCGGCCACCTGCTGCAAACCGATCTCGTGGATCTCTTCCGGCTCGACATCGGTGGTGGTCGACTCGCGCACCATAAAGCGATAGATGGCGTCGCCGTTGGGTAGTGCCCATATGCCAACCTCGGTGCGTCCCTTGGGCGCGTAATCGTCCTTGAGAAATTTGGCCAGCTTGGCGTATGCCGGCACAACTTCGTGCTGAATCGCGTCAATCCCTTCTTTCTTCAAACGCGTCTTGTCAGCCTCAGAGAAGCCGGCGGGAAATTTCTCGAACGGCTGCGCAAAGGGCGATTTCTCTACCGGAGTGCTCGCGATGTCGTTGGTCTGGTCGACGGCCTTCTCCAACAGAAACTTCGGCGGCATCATGCCGTCAGCCATTCCCAGGCGCATGTTGTCCATGGTCTCGTCAAAAACGCGTGGCAGTTGATGCAGCCGGGAAATGTAGTCGGTGTAATCCTTCACCGTCTCAAACGAGAGGATGGTCACGAGTTGCGGGGCTTGAATATGAATGCCGCTGATCTGGCTGACTGGCATCTCCCACATTTTGAGTTCGTAGAAGCCGAGGTCGCGCTCGATGTCGCGAATCTCCAGCTCTTTGTTCAGCTTTTCCTGCTGCGGAAAGCCCGTGGTGTCGATCGCCTGAAAGCGGGCCAAGTACTCGCGCTTTTTGACTGCTTCCTTCTTGAGGAATTCCGCAGACTCGTTGCCTAACTGGTCGTTGTAGCGCTTGTCCCCGATGATCGACGCAAAGACCGGATCGATCTTCAGGTTGTATTCCCAGTATTCCGAGATCAGGTCGTTCAACTGCTTGCGGCGGGCGTCGAGGTTGTCAGCAGCGAACATGTGTGAGGAAAACATGAGGCACAATGCCAGTGCCAGGAATCGCATGCAAGCTCCTTAGGAGGAAGAGAGTATCAGCTCCGAGCCCGCGCGTGCGAATGGTGAGACGCGCGACACGCCTACTTGCCAGTGATACGCGAAACGCTGGGGAAAAGTTTCGGACGCCAATACAGGTTTCACCACAAAGAACACCCAGCACTCCGAAAATCGAAGATTTGGATCTTGCATGCTCCCTGACCTCTGTGCGCTCGGTGGTGAAGCTTCTCTTATAAACCCACCAGCACGTCGTCGCCTTCGATACGCAGCTCGTAGACGGGGATGGCCGCCTGACCGTTTTCGGCGGCACCGGTCTTGGCTTCGATCTGCCATCCATGCCATGGACAAACGATCTTCGATCCCTCCACGTAGCCCATGCCGAGCGGGCCTCCTTCATGCGGACAGACATTGTCGAGCGCGCAATATTCGCCGTTCACATTGGCGACGCAAATGGTGCGGTCGCCCAGAGTGAATTCGGCGGCGCAGTCAACCTCGGGCAGTTCAGACTTCTTCGCGATTCTTATGAAATTAGGCATGTTGTGAGCGTGGGATGAAATTCAGACGTGGGGCCAATGTCATCATCGGGGATAGATCTTCGGTTCCGGGCCCTTCTCCAGCGTCTCGCGGTTCCAGATCAGGCCCTCGCGGGTGTAGTTGGCCATCTCGAAGTCCTGCGTCAGCTCCAGCGCGTCGACCGGGCAGGCATCTTCGCACAGGCCGCAAAACATGCAGCGGCTCAGGTCGTAGGTGAACTCGGTCAGCTCCTTGCGGCGCGTCTTCTCATTGCGCTCGCTGCCCACGACGATCAGGCGCTCGGGACACGCCAGCGCGCACAAATCGCACGCGATGCACAGCGACTCGTCCGTCTCGGGATTGACGTTCAGCCGGGGCGCGCCGCGAAAGCGCTCCGCCACCTGCGGCCGCTGTAAAGGATACTGTTCGGTATAGGTCTCCTTCGGATGCTGATTGCGAAACGTAACCCTCAGGCCCTGAAGCAGGTCGGTAAACAGCATCTTGCGGATCAGACTCATTCCCTCACCTTCGCCGATGGCAGCAGTTTAGCACACAAGGATGCCCGGAAGCGGCGCGCCCTTCGGTCGCTAATACTCTTCTGCTCAACAATTTGCACGGTTACCTAAAAGGCATCTGAAAGTCACCTCTTAGCCATTGAGCCGCAAAGCTATCCGGCGCACTGTTGTCCCAGAAACAACCAATGCGGCCTAAGCGCCGCTTACCCAAGCGTGCAGAAGTGGGGCTACTTGGAGCGAACCAGCCTTCCGAGAGTCCCACCATGCACAAGACGACATCACAACCCACGCGTAACAGCAAGGCGTCCCCCTCCTAGGCACACTGACGCCGACTGGCTGAGGAGTAGTTCAATGGTGGCTACTCCTCGCCCAACCAAGCCCTAGCTCCCACCGCCATCTCTCCACCCTGAGGTCCCGATTCAGCCGAGAATTCCACCTCTTCCGCCACTGCCACCCGCATCGGCGGCTTGCGCATGCCCATGAAGATCTTCTGACTCATCGCGGCACGCTGCGGCACCGGCTTGCGGCCGTTGGGATGTTCGGGGTCGATGCCGTGCAACATCTGGTATCCGAAGACGGCCGTCTTGGCCTTCACGTATTGCTCCGCCGTGAGCAGGAGCGGAATCGGCATCTCATGGTTTTGCACGTCGAAGTTCTTCGACCTTTCGCAAGTCTTGCAGCTTCTGGGAGCGGCGGAGGAGATGGTTTCGGTGCCGTCCGTCGCAGGGCCGCAGTCATCATGAGGCGATGCGCTTGCCTGCGACTGAGCCGCAGCGTCGGGATCGCCCGACCAAGTCGACTCCTGTGCCTTCCCTTCGTCGTTCGGTTGGACGGATTTGGGAGTCGTCAGGCCCGCGTGTTCCGCTGCCGATAGGATCTCCGCCGCCTGCGCTTCCAGACTCTGCTCGACCGACTCTTCCTCTACCCGCAGCCCGGCGCAGTCGTCCAGCTCGTAGTCCTGCTCGAAGCTGTCGTACCGATCGCAGATCGCGGCCGGGGATTCTTCCTTCGCGTCTTTGGCCATGTTGCGCAGGTTGCTGCTGGCGGTCTGAAGCGCGTACAGCACCAGGCCTCCGCGCTTGGCGTCGAGCGTGCCGTGCAGCAGCGCCTCGGTCACCTGCATCAGGGCGAGTTGGATGGAAGCGGCATCCTCCAGCAGCGGCAACTCGATAGGCGGGCGTTGCAGGCCGTGCGCGGCATAGCGCTCGAGGCGCAGCCGCTGTCCGATGTGGTTGAGGTGGAAGAAACAATAGTTGCGGTCGCGCATGGCAGGCGATCCGCAGAAGTTTCCGTTGCTCTTGACGTGTTCACAGTGGCGAATCATTGGTTAGTACTCCGTTGTAATGAATTCTCATCACGAGCGCCATCTTTCGGCGCTCCTGGCTCTTGGCTCCTGGCCTTTGGCAATTGGCTTCCGGAGTCTCTGGGCCAAAAGCCAACGGCCAACAGCCCCCCCGGTGGGGTACCCCGTAAAATCTTGATTCCATTGAGGCGGCGAAAAAAAATCCCGGTAAAGGTAATTATCCCTTGACGATACGTACCCCCGTCCCGCACAATTGCGGGGACATCATCATCCGCGACGGCAGGATATGTGTGTCCGGGCGGAGGGAGTACGGATTGCGGGTAAGTGAAAACATCCTGAAGTGCGTTGCCTTCGTCGGGGAGATGCTCGATCCGGAAACGCCGGGAGACTTTCAGGGAACCGGATTCTTTGTGTCGATTCCCCCTGGGTCGCCAGAGTTGGAGGGGCTTGGATTCCACTATTTTGTAACCGCGATGCACGTCGCCAAAGAACTGCAAGGCCGCAACGTGTACATGCGGGTAAACAAGATCGGCGGCGGTGTCGCGGATTTTCAGAACACCATCGGCAACCGTTGGTATCTTCACCCAACCGACCGCACGGCGGATGTTGCCGTAGTTCCACTGGCAAGTCAGCCGAATGCCGATGTTAAAGCGGTCGCGATAGGGCAATTCGGAACGCCGGAGAGATTGACAAAGCTAAGAATCGGAATTGGCGACGAAGTATTTTCCGCCGGACTATTCACTCCGGTCGGGGAGAACACATCCTGCAACATGCCCATCGTGAGGCAGGGGAACATTGCCATGATGCCGGAGGAGCAGATTCAGACGGAGCTGGGATACGCAGACGTGTATCTCGTCGAGGCACGATCTCTGGGCGGGTTGAGTGGTTCGCCCGTGTTCGTGCGACCCACGATGAAGATAGACATCCCCGAAGTGTGCGGCATTGACAAAATGCTCGGAGTCGCGACGGACATGACACTGCTGGGCCTGATGCAGTCGCATTGGGACATTAAGGAATCTGACATCAATAAGACTTACTTCATCAACGACCGGAAGCGCGGTGTAAACTACGGCATGGCGGTGGTTGTTCCCGCCTCTAAGATTCTCGAAACACTCAACACGCCGGAGTTGGTAGAAATGCGAGTGGAAGCAGAGAAGCGCCGGCTACAGCGACGGGTAGCGGTTCCTAGTATGGACTCCGCAAAGCCACAGCCAACACAGCTCACCCCGGAAGGCGCAAAGATTCCCATCCCAACCCAAGAGCAGTTTCTTGACGATCTGACGAAGGCGACGCGGAAGGTCAGGCCGGAGTAGGTGCCCGCACTTCATCCTCGCCGAAGAATAATTCCCCTATCGCCCGACTACGCTTTTTTGCTTCCAGTTCAAGAGCGGCAATCGAATCATTCGGTACACGCCTGATACCGCTTCCGTCGCAAAGGGCTATTTCCAACCCGCTGATGTAGCCGTGGTGCAAGTTTCCAGCTTCGATAATCACTTGAGCGGCAAGCGGGATCAATGAAGCAACCGAGGTTCGCCGATAATATCTTTCCGACCAGTAGACGGCGGAGTTGGCCGTGTCGCCAGCCACGGCCTTATCTGATATCCGGCGGCAATAGACCGAAGCTGGCACACCGTTCAGTGTTACCCCGCTAGCAAGGTGAAGCAGTTGTAGTGTAGGTTGCGTGGTTATAATCAGGCATTGAATATCGGCTCTATCTCCAGCCGTCACCATAATCCGGCCAGCCATCAATTCGATGTGGCCGCAGGTGTTGTTCTCCCATTTGTCGTCGTCCATTTCAGCCAAGATAACTCTGGCTATTACTAGGGAAGTCTCCATGTTCCTAGCACAAGCAATGGCCACAACACCGTTATCGATAATTTTCGAGGAGGACGACGTATCGCGTGAATTAGAGGTCATCGCACGAAGCGTGTTGGCCCAGCACGTATCGCTTGCGAGCACAATGCCGTCCGTGCCAACCATCGCCACTTGCATCGTCATAGGAACTTCCTCTCCTGTAAACATGGACTCCGGCATCGGCACACTCCTCCTGTTATACTTTCTGGAGAGGAGTCGCCCGATGCCTCCGTTAGTTTTTAAAATCAAGACCCGCCTGCCAGCGGGTTTTTTGTTATACCGAAAAAGGGTCGCTTACTCTTGTAGGCATACCGCGATTCCATTCAGAACGGCTCAACCTCAACCGGAGCACGGCGGATGACCGCATCCCGCTTCTCAATCTGGTGCATGAACGTGGTGAACATCGGCTGCACGTCGAAGCGATGGTTGTAGCGAAAGCTGAATTCGTCAAGGTAGGTCTGTAGATAATGGCGTCCTACGTTGTGGTAGACCCCTCGAATTCCATTTTTTACGAGCGACCAAAATCCCTCAATCGTGTTGGTATGCGTTTCCCCGACCACATAGACTTTCTCGCTGTGGTTGATTCTGCGATGGTGATAGCCGCGAGATTCGAACTTGTCATACGACGGAAAGTCGTCGGTGAACACAAGCGACTGAGGCAGTACGTGCTCTTTAACCAGTCCAAGCAGGGTATCACCCTTCACGTCAGCGGCGACGAAGGCGCGGACTTCGCCCTTGCGTTGAACCATACCGACGACCGGCGTCTTGCCGTGCCTGTCGCCAGTCATGGGCCGTCCGGCGTTGCCCTTGCGCTTCCCGCCAAAGTAGGCTTCGTCCATTTCGACCCGTCGATTGAATCCGCCGATGGGATTGGAGCCGTCGGGATTCAGCATGGAGCGAATCTGCTTGAACATCCGCCATGCCGTCTTGTAAGTGACGCCTGTCTCGCGCTCGATCTGCTTGGCAGAGATGCCGCAACGGGTAGCCGACATGAGATACATCGCATAGAACCAAGTGGTGAGCGGTGTCGGACTTTTGTGGAAAATCGTGTTCGCCGTGGGATGAACGTGATTGCCGCAATGCTCGCAGGAATAGGACGGGCTGCTCGCGAGGCGGTAGTGCTTCGTGATCTCCCCGCAGTTCTTGCAGTCAATACCGTCGGGATACAGACGGTTCTTAAGCCATTCCAGACAGGCCGCATCGTCTGGGAACTGGCGGTCGAAGTCTTTCTTGGTATAGCGGAGCATTTTCGGCTTGCGGTTCATGGGCTTACGTATCCTCAAGCCCAAATGTAGCAGTTTACTTACGTACTGTCAAGGGATAATTACCCCGGTAAAATCTTGAGCCCATGAGACTTACAGGCAAAATCTTGGAAAGATGAAACTTATCTCGATTGGTTGCACCAGACACGGTGCAGAAGAGATTCTGAGAAGTAACGAAACGGTCAACCTGAAGCCAGCCTTGCGGCATTACCCAAACGTCCTAAAGAGCCACGCCCGGAAGCCCCGGCGCTCATGGGGCACACAACTCCCGTGCCCACCACGGCGAACGTAGCAGAGGAGCAGAGAGGGCGCAAGTTACGAAGGTAATGTGAGAGCAATTCTCGAAAGTACACGGTGTGCCCTTCTGGATGTTGGCTGGTTCGCCCTCCGAGGTTATGCTCGATTGGATATGCCTCTGTTCGACGACATCCAGCGAGTTGAGATGAGGCCGCGACGACGGGTGGCCCAGGCAAGCGCTCTCAGTAATCAACACGCACGAGGGTGCCCCGTCCAGCCATCGGTTGTGTTCAGTCTCATGACATCCTTTACAAAATGTCCCGGGACATCCTTTACCCTCCCGCGCAAGCGTAGCGCGCGCGGGAGGGTGAGCCGGAATGCCTTGGAAGACCATGGATGTACGAGAACAGCGGGTGCAGTTCGTGGTAGCAGCAACGCGGCGGGAAAAGTCCTTAACCGCGCTGTGTGGGGAGTTCGGGATATCGCGTCCCACCGGCAACTTGTGGCTGAAGCGATACCAGCAACAGGGGCTGGCGGGAATTGCCGAACGCAGCCGGCGTCCTTGGAACAGTCCGCGGCACACCGCCGAGGAGTTGGAAGAGCAGGTGGTTGGGTTGCGGCAGCGCTATCCCGACTGGGGAGCGCGCAAGCTGCAGGTGCTATTGCAGCGCGAGGGGGTGAGTCTGACGCGCAGCACCATTCATCGCATTTTGTTGCGGCGGGATCTGGTGCGCCCGGCGGATCGGCACGACCAGGCCACCGAGCGCTTCGAACGCGCGCAGCCCAACGAGCTGTGGCAGATGGACTTCAAGAGCCCGATCGGGTGGGAGGCGCCCACCGGTCCACTGTCGGTGATCGACGATCACAGCCGGTACGTGATCCGGTTGCAGCAGACGGGCAGCACGCGGGCGGAGTTGGTGCAGGAACAGTTGCAGATTGCCTTTACCGAGAACGGGTTGCCGGAAGACATGCTGATGGACCACGGGATTCCGTGGTGGAGTGCGACGGCGGCCACGGGGATGACGGAGCTGAGTGTGTGGCTGATGAAGCAAGGCATTGGGCTGCACTGGAGCGGGATACGGCATCCGCAAACGCAAGGCAAGGTGGAGCGCTTCCATGGCGAGCTGGAGCGGGCGTTACAGCGGCGGGGCTGGCGAGGCAAGTCGCCACAGCAATGGCTGGACGAGTTTCGCTGGGAGCACAACCAGGTGCGACCGCACGAGGCGCTGCAGATGCGGACGCCGGCCAGCGTCTGGCGGCCGAGTGTGCGATGCTACAATCCGCAGCCGCCGCGGTGGGAGTATCCGGCGGGAGCGCATGTGCGGCGGCTGGATGGCGATGGCAAGCTGAAGGCCTTTGGACGCAACTGGAATATCGGTCAGGCGTTGCGTCGGGAATGGGTGCAACTGGTGCAGATGGAAGACCGGGTTCTGGTGTACTACTGCCGGAGCGTGGTGCGCGAACTCGACCTTTCAATCCAGCGTTCGACCGCGGTCGAACGCTGGATTGAAAACCAAGAGAAACTGTAAAGGATGTGTCGAGACAAACCGTAAAGCATGTCTTGGGACTCGACACGTCGGTTGGTTGGGCGGGGATTTTGGCTTTCGTTCTTCCGGCGACTTATTTTAAGGCTTGAACTGCGTGCCACAGTGTACGAAAACCCCCACGCAAGCCAAACGAAGGCTTGCATGGGGCACCCTCGTGAGCGTAGCCCGGGCCACCCGCCGTCACGTGATCTGCTGAACCCATTGCCTCCGCCATGCCGGCGCCTCGAAGGGTCCGCGAAGTACTGTGTCTCGTGCACGACCTTACCGTTGCGGAACTCCATAATGCTCACTGTGTACGCCGGTCGACCCTGATAGATGATTGTGTATTCCGTGATCCAGAGATCACCTTTCCCGAGAATTCGCCTAACCTTGAAGCCGGATGGCTTGCCGGGATGATGACTTCGCAAGGCCTGCAAATTGCTTCGCCCGAGGATTCGTTCGCCCGACTGGGGATAGTCACAAATGGCGTCGTCATCGTAAATATCGTGTTCCGCGTTTGCGTCGCCGACTGCCGACGCGTGCCAGTGCGCATTCAGGGCTTCACGTATTTGTTCGTCTTCCATGGGTTGCTCCAGCATCGACTGCTCCAGTTGTTGTTTGGCTCCCATATTCATCTATCTTGTGCGATAAAGCCAGGGACGCCTGTTTTCACCACCTCATTGAGCCTCTGCCTGGTCTCAATGCGATTGATTTCGTTCAACTCATCATCCGGAAGGGCGGAGATGTCGAGATTCTCTCTCGCGGTGCCGGGTGCCCCCACACGTTCCTTCGGTTGGGAATGTGTGGGAGTCACAGGGCATGCATCACGACGGTCACTTACGCGCTTCTAGTCTTTAGTAGCTGTAGTATCAGGAAGCGGGTCGAGGAGCCACGATCCTGCACCGGAATCCGGTAACGCGAGGATTGGTGAGTAGACCCCGCTGGAATCAGTGGGACACCCGCAGTCGATCGATCTTCGCCGCACAGCGGAACTGCAGGTCCCTCGGCTGCGGTCGGGATGACACGATTAGGAGTACCGGCTCCCACTCATTCCAACTGATGGAATGAGTGGGACACCCGGCGCAGAGGCGATTGCCGGTCTGGAGTTTTGGGAGCGGTTGAATGAAAAGTGTCGGTAAGGCGACCGTCCCTCGACGGATGAGTTCGGATCCCGCGTCCGGTACTCCAGACATGAGTCAACGCCACGAATTGCAGAGGCAGGCGCCAATGAAAAAGCCGGGCACTCAAGCACCCGGCTTTCAAGCAGAAACGGTTAAGAACTTAGCTCCGGCGCAAACGCCGAACTGCAAAAGCTATACCAGCGCCCAGCAACGAGAGAGTGGCCGGCTCGGGCACCGTGCTTGAGTACTCACGGAAGGTATAGTCATATTGAGGGAATGACTGGTACCCAGGATTGGCGAACGCATTTCCGCCAGGGTAGCCGTTGTCGACATCACCCCAGAGTCCGCTCGCGTTGTTCTCGCTTTGAAACACCAGGTAGTAGGTGGTATTAGGGGTCACGGCGACTGGATTCCAGAATACGTCGACCCACTGATTAGGACCGACTTGCCCAGACGTGGCGGAAGCCAGTTCATGTCCATTGTTATTCGGCAGATTATCCCACAAGCTGATCGTGATTCCCTGGCTGCCTTCAATGGTGTACAGGAAAACGCCAGCGCCGCTGGAATTGTTGGCCGACGGCGTAAAGGACTGCGCCAAGTCGGTTTGGGAAAACGCCGCCAGGTAGGCGTTCTGCGTGGTGTCTTCCTGATCAATCACGTTCGTAGCCAAGGAAGCTACACTGAAAGTTGCGAGCACAACCGCAAGCAAGAGAATTCGTTTCATGAGGTACCCTCCTCCGAGCGGCAACGATCTCACAGGCTCGTGGAAAAAGCAAGCAGTAAATGGCCAACAGAGCATTTTTGCAAAACCGTAACATGTCCTCGACGGGTGGCCCACAATTGCCTTCCGTCGGCAATTGTGGGATAGCGAAGCAGGCTGCACCGCGATCATTTGATTAGGAAGCATCTTAGCTCCCACATTTCCCAACCGAAGGGAAATGTGGGCCACCCGTCCACCCGTCGTCGTTATAGACGGGTGATGACAAGACGATACCCTTACAGCTTCCTCAACACGTCGATGATCTCCTCCGGTTCGGGGGCGCGGTCGAGAGGATAGAGCTTGCGGAAGGCGATCTTGCCCTGCTTGTCGACGACGAAGATGGCGCGCTCGCTGACGCCGGGCAGGGGATCGCCTTCGCGCAGGATCCCGAAGCTGGCCGCGACCTCGCCATGGGGAAAGAAGTCGCTGGCCAGGGGAAGGCTCAACATGCCGATTTCTTTTTTCTGCCAGGCGGTGTGACTGGGAATGGAATCGACGCTGATGCCGATAACATCGGCGTTGTAGCCGGCGAACTTCTCCAGCTCGGCGTTGAAAGCCGGCAGTTCGGCGGTACACACCGGCGTCCAGTCAGCAGGATAGAAAACCAGAACAACGTTCTTCCCACGGTAGTCGCTCAACTTAACGCGCTGCCGAATGTTACCCACAACTGCTGGAAGATCGAAATCGGGCGCGTCATCGCCTATGTTCAAAGGTGCCATCTTCGCCTCGCCCCCACTTAGAGACTTCGATTCTACGGACGCGCGGCAGTGGCGGCAAGCGTTTGCCGGGCAAATGTCACGCGACTGCAACAAAGCAAACCCAGGGGCGAGCTGCGCGGCGCCGGACAGAACGCGGCCCACCCTCGGATGGCGAGGCGTAATAATATGGTTGTGGGCTGATCCGTCGCCTGGTGGGAGTTTTCTATGTTCGATAGGAAAGATAAGGAAGAGGGTTTTCAGCGGGGCCGACTGTGGCGCGCATATCGTACCGCGAAACGCGCTGGAGCTCGCAACCGCCTAGTTGGGAAGAAGCGGGGGCGCGTGGTTCTTATCAGCACGCGGCTGGCAGCGCCGCTGGTCGAGAATCCCGGAAAAGCCATCGCCGGGGTCCTTGCGGTTGCCGCGGTGCTGGGTCTCGGTATCTGGGGCGGACTGGCGCTGCGGCGCAAGCGCCGCTCGACCTATCGCAGTCCGTATGAGTCGCGAAAATTTCGGCGTCCCTTAACTGACGCGGGAGGCTACGAGGCAATGGGGATTTGAGACCGACTTCTTGGGCTGGGTTGGTTCGAGCACGAAATCGGCAAGGCTATAAAACCTCGGATCTATTTCCGCGATAGGGGTCCTTCGACTCCTCGCTGCGCTCGTCGCTCAGGATGACAGACGAACTGAAATTGCTCTCCTAAGCGACCCCTCGACGATCTCTACTGGGTCTCAGCCCTTTTCGAGAAAAACGACTGCGCCTCGGCGATCTCCGCAGCAAACTTTTGCGCCAGCTCGTCCTTCCAGGATTCCTTCCACAGTTTGCGTTTTTCCAGATAGCGCTGCATGCGGGCGATCGGATCGCCGTTGCCGGCGTGTGGCTTGGAGTTTGACTGCATTGCCGGAAGCTGACTGTCGATAAGGGTCGGCCCGGCTCCGCCGCGCGCGCGGTAGATCGATTCCTGAGCGACGCGCCACATGGCGACAACATCGCCGCCATCGACGGTGATTCCGGGAATGCCATACGCGGCAGCGCGCTGCCGAAGATCGCTGTTGCCAATGTTGTTGCCCGGCTCGCTGATGGCGACGAAGAGGATTGCGAGGCGCTCGGCCGCTGCCAGAGTTGCGGCGTCATGCCAGTATCCCAGAGCGTTCGCGCCATCCGGCAAATGCACCAGCACCACGTTCGAACGCTGCGTCTTACTCAGGGCAAGCGCGAATCCCGCGACTACATTGAGCCGCGCCGCAACCGTCTGGGCAGCAGGCAGAAGATGAATCGCGCTGTTGGCCGCTTCGGGAGCGAAGGCGAGGTATTCCGAGCAAAGGCCACACAAATCGGCGAAGAACAGTCCCAGCGGCTGACCGGAGAAGAGGCGCACGGCAGTCAGCTCTGATGAGATCGCGTCTCCTGGGCGCAGCTCCATCATGCTGCCGATGGTGGTGGCTTCCAGCCCGCGCCGCTGATTGAGCGGCGACTTCAGCTTGCGGGATTGCGCTAGTTGTTCAGCTTGGTCCTCAACCATGCAGCAACGCAGCATCGCCCCGTAGAGCTTGCGCAGCATGGTGGGATCGGAAGGCGACGCGGCCACCTCCGGACCGGGAACGATTCCGGTGGATGGCTGCCGCTCGGCGGAAACGGGTTGGTTGCTCGGTGTCTCGAGGTTGCTGAGTGTGGTCGCCATGAAAAAATTTCGCTGAGATCGCTCCCGTATTGTAAGGGAACGATTGCGCGGCTGCGTGAGGCTCTGTGCTTAACGCGTTCGCATTCGAAAAAGATTTTTTGGCTCGCGCTCGGAAATGTTACAGCACGTTTTCCAACGTTAATGTGAATAAGGTTGTGGAAAAGGGTTGTGCTCCTCGCGCTAAGTCCAGAGTTCCCCGAAAGTCGTAGCAGAGTGACTCACCTGCGGTGCAGATTAGAACATTCAGAACAACTTCGTCCTCATGTTAGGCTGGCGCGGTGAAGCTGCGACTGGATCGGCTGCTCGTGGAGCGTGGACTGGCGCCTTCGCGCGAACGCGGACAGGCGCTCATCCTTGCGGGCCGCGTGCTGGTGGACGAGCAGAAGATCGACAAGGCGGGCGCCGCAGTCGCGAGCGATGCGACCATTCGTGTGCTGGGCGACGATCTTCCCTATGTCAGCCGCGGCGGACTGAAGCTGGCGGAAGCCCTGGCGCATTGGAAGATCAACGTGCGCGGCCGAGTCTGCATGGACATCGGCGCCTCGACCGGCGGCTTCACCGACTGTCTGCTGCAAAGCGGCGCGAGCAAGGTCATCGCCATCGATACCGGATACGGGCAGATGGACATGAGGCTGCGTTCCGATGCGCGCGTGCGCCTGCTGGAGAAAACCAACGCCCGCTACCTTACGCCCGAGCAGCTATGGCCCGGCGATTCGCCGCGCAAGCCGGTAGAAATCGTCGCGATGGACGTGTCGTTTATTTCGGCGACGCTGGTTTTGCCCGCTGTGATCGGCTGCGCGCGTGAATCGGGAGCAGCGCACTTCGAGCTGGTGACGCTGGTGAAGCCGCAGTTTGAAGTCGGGCGCGCGCAGGTGGGCAAAGGGGGAATCGTTCGCGACGCCGCAGCGCAGGAATCGGCGGTGCGCAAGGTGGCGGCTGCGGTCGAACAGCTCGGTGGGAGGGGAATTGAGTCGATCGATTCGCCGATTCTGGGTGCGGAAGGCAACCGCGAATTTCTGTTGCACGCTGTCTTTTGATGATCGCGGCACGGCTCGATTCTGCTGCGGTACACTGATGCTCTCACAATGAAGTCAGCCGCTATCATCTCCAAGCCATCGAAGCCGGAGCTGGCCACAATCTTGCCCGATCTCCTCGGCTGGTTTCGCAAGCATGGCTACCATCTCTATCTCGACAACGAAACCGCCGGCTACGTAAGCGATGGCGCAGAGGTCGTCAGCCGCAACCGGGTTGGCGACAAGCATCCCGACTTTGTGCTGGTACTGGGAGGCGACGGCACCCTGCTGTCAGCGGCGCGCGCGGTGGCACACGCGGACGTGCCCATCCTGGCGGTAAATCTCGGCTCCCTCGGCTTTCTCACCGAAGTTCCGCTGGCCGAGATGTATGCCACGCTCGAGGCTGTCGACGAGAGACAGTGCCCGCTGGAAGAGCGCTCGGTCCTCCAGTGCCAGTTGATCCGTAACGGCGAATGCCTGGCGCATCATTTCGCGCTGAACGATGCCGTTGTAAACAAGAGCGCGATCTCGCGGCTGGTCGACTTCGATTTGCTCATCGACGGCTACTTCGTCTTCAGCTACAAGGCCGACGGCGTGATCATCGCGACGCCTACGGGTTCGACTGCCTACTCATTAGCTGCTGGAGGTCCGATCATGATGCCATCGGTGAATGCGTTCGTGGTGACGCCCGTCTGCCCGCACTCGCTCACGCTTCGCCCGCTGGTGGTGAACGATCACGCACAAATCGAATTGTGGGTCAAGACCGGCGAAGAAGAAGCCTTCCTCTCGATCGATGGACAGGTGGGCATGCCGGTGTTGCATGGCGACCGCGTCATCTGTCGCCGCGCCAGCCATACGGTGAAGCTGATGCGCGTCCGCCGGGCAGCTTTTTCGACGTCCTGCGAAACAAGTTGAAGTGGGGTCAGCGGTAGCGTCCCCGGTTTAGACCCGCTCCGGGCCGAGCAGGTCGTTGATGGTCTCGCGGCGGCGGATGAGCCGGGCGCGCTTGCCATCCACCAGCATCTCGGCCGCACGCGGGCGCGTGTTGTAGTTCGACGCCAGCGACATTCCGTATGCGCCTGCATCAAGCACCGCCAACAGTTCGCCTTCCTCAACCTCGGGCAACTCGCGACCGCGGGCGAGGAAGTCGGAGCTTTCACAGATGGGGCCGACCACATCAACTTTGACTGCATGGTCACGGTCTCTGCTGGCCACGACGGGCACAATCTCGTGATAGGCATCGTACAAAGCCGGACGCAGCAGGTCGTTCATGGCGGCGTCGGTAATTATGAATACTTTCCCGTTGTTTTTCTTTAGGTAAACAATACGTGTAACCAGGATTCCTGCTGGTCCGACGATAGAGCGGCCCGGCTCAAGCAGAAGATGGATTTCCAGGTTCCTGAGTGGAGTGAGGATTTCCCTCGCGTAAGCCTTGACTTCGCCTATAAAGTCGCGACCTTCGGCTAAGCGATAGTTGATGCCCAGGCCGCCACCGGCGTCGACATAGCGAATGTCGTATCCGTCGGCACGAAGAGCGGTCACAAACTCCGTGATCTTCTCCATGCTCTCGCGAAAGGGCGATAGGTCTGTAATCTGCGAGCCGATGTGCGCGCTCACCCCTGCGGCCTTGAGATATTTGCTCTGCGCACCCAGGCCGTACAGTTCGCGCGCATCCCGCAACGGAACGCCGAACTTGTGCTTGTGCAGCCCGGTGGAGATGTAAGGATGGGTTTGCGCATTCACGTCGGGATTGACTCGCACCGCGAAAAGCGCACGCTTGCGCAGATGCGCGCTCCGCGCGGCAAGAAGCCGCAGCTCGCTGGCGCTCTCCACGTTGAACAGCAGAATGTTGGAGCCCAAGGCAAGGTCGATTTCATCTGCCTGCTTGCCGACACCGGAGAACACGACCTTCGCCGCCGCCTTCGTGTGTACCGCAAGCACACGCTGCAGCTCACCGCCCGAGACGACATCAAACCCCGCGCCCAGCTTCGCCAACAGCTTCAGGACAGAAAGATTCGAGTTCGCCTTCACCGAGTAGCATACGGTGTGCTTCTGCTCAGCGAATGCTTGGTCGAACCCTGCAAAGCGGCTGCGGATCATCCCGCTGGAGTAGACATACAAAGGTGTGCCGTACTTCTTCGCAATCCTGGCGACAGATGCTTCCTCAGCAAACAGCTCGCGGCCGCGAAATATTCCTGACGACTTATAAGTGAAACTCGGTAGGCGTTCGGGGAGAGGGCTCGCTTTCACTTTTTCGGAGAGGCCTCCTTGACTTTAAGAACGACGATGGTCTGATCGTCGAATGGATCGACGCCCTCAGCGTGTTCGCAGACGGCGGTGAACAGCTTGTCGACCAACCCTTCGGCGCTGAGGTGCAGGTTACGGTCGGCCACTTCTTCGAGGCGCCGATGTCCGAACATCTCGCCCTTCGAGCTGGTCGCGTCGAGAATGCCGTCGCTGAAAAAAACAAAGGCATCGCCCGGTTCGCCCTGCAACGTCAGCTCTTCATACTCGGCGTAGTTGAACAGTCCCATCGGCAATCCAGTAACGTTGATGAGCGAGCAATGTCCGGCGCGGCAATGAATCGGCCGGGGCAGACCGGAGTTGGCAATGTGCAGCCTGCGCTGCTGATCGTCCCAGATGGCGTAGATCATCGACACATATTGCCCATCGATGGGCCGCTCGGCCAGCGAAAGATTGACGCCTTCGAGCATGCCGGCAGCTCCCGGCTCCTCCATGGCATGAGAACGCACGATGCCCGACACCAAGGCTGCGTAAATCGCCGCCGGGGCGCCTTTGCCGCTGACATCGCCAACCGCGATCGCGGAGACGCCAACGCCGGAGTATTTAAGAAAATCGTAAAGGTCCCCGCCAATTTGGCGCGCCGGCGCAAAGCGGGTTGCGACTTCCGCGTTCTGAAACACCGGCAGCTTCGGCGGCAGCAGGCGGAATTGCAGCTCACGAGCCAGGGCAAGGTCCTGCTCCAGCCGCTTCTCCTGCCTGGCAATACGTTCATAGAGCGTCGCGTTCTCGATGGCGATAGCCACTTGCGCCGCCATCGTGGTCATGATGCGGACGTGATCTTCGTTGAAGTAATTGCGCCGGGTGTGCTCAATATCGAGAACGCCGATGACGTTGTCCTTGTAAACCAGCGGAATCACCAACTCGGAGCGGGTTTCGGGATTGGCCTCGATGTAGCGCGGGTCTCTTGTGACATCAGGCGCCAGTACCGGCTGCTTGTGCTGCGCGGCGTAGCCGACCAGTCCCTGGCCCAGCGGGATCTCATGTTTCAGTTGCACGCTTTCTTTAAATCGCAACGAAAAGCGGTGGGTCAGCACCTTGCCCGAAGGATCGAGCAGCAGGATCGAGAACATCTGGTAGTCGATGATGCGCGTGACCAGGTCGGCAATACGCTTCAGCAACTGATCGACGTTCAGGATGGAGGTAAGCTCGCGGCTGATCTCGGTGAGCAATGTCAGTTGGCGCGCCTGGCGCGAGACCCGTGTGTAGAGCCGCGCGTTCTCGATGCCGACGGCGATGCGCGAGCCAAACAACGTCAGCAGACGCTTGTGCTCCTCGCTGAAGGCGCCGGGCTGCGCCGCCTCCACATCGAGCACTCCGATGACTTTGTTCTTCGCAATGAGCGGCACGGCCAGTTCGGAGCGCACGCCGGGCGCGGAGTTGATGAAGTTCTCTTCCGAGCGCACGTCGTTCACCAGCACCGGCTCGCGCAGCTCCACGGCCTTGCCGGTCACCCCCTGTCCGACCTTGATGCGGATACGCTCGGCAACATCCGGCGGATGCCCCACCTGAAAGCGTATGCGCAGCTCCTGCGTCTTTTCGTTGAGCAGGAGGATGGCGAAGATCTCGTAATCCAGCACGCGCTTCAGCATCTCCGCTACACGCTGGAGCAAAGTGTTCACGTCGAGCGTCGTATTCACCGCATCGGCAACTTCCAGCAGGTAGCTGTCGAGCGTGCCCGAGACCAGCGGATTGTCGGCTACATAACTCATGAGCGCCTGTCCATGATAGCAGCGGGAAAGCCGCTCTTCGCTCTTCGCTCTTCGCTTTTCGCTCTTCGCTTTTCGACTTTTGCTGTCAGCTCGAGAGCTGCCAGCCGCCAGCAAAGAAGCGCCACCATAAGGAATGACTCATGTGAATCCGATTGGCCGGACGCAGCAAGTGCGCGAACAACAGATGGCGACTTTCAAGTTGTTGTGCTTTACAAGTTCTTGGCTGGGAGCTGGTAGCCGGCGGCTGGCGGCTCACCGTCGTACAATTCCGTATTGGCACTCCTGACGAATACATATCAACGCAGAGGACACCATGAACCTGCAAGGAAACAAGCTCACCTGGATAGGCCACGCAACCTTCCGCATCGAAACCAAAGACGGAGCGACGGTGTATGTCGATCCGTGGGTGATGGGCAACCCCCTGTGTCCCGACGGCGAGAAAGACGTGAAGAAGGCCGACGCGCTCATCTGCACGCACGGCCACATGGACCACATCGGCGACGCGGTGACGATCGTCAAGCAGCATCAGCCGCAGATCGTCGGCATCTTCGAGCTGTGCATGTGGCTACAGAAGAAGGGGGCGAAAAGCATTTCGCCCATGAACAAGGGCGGCACGCAGACGGTTTGCGGCATCAAGGCGACGATGGTTCACGCCGTGCACTCCTGCGGGATCATGGAGGACGACGGCAGCATCGTCTACGGCGGGGAAGCGTGCGGCTATGTGCTGGAGCTGCCCGGCGGAGTGAAGCTCTATCACGCAGGCGATACGGGCGTCTTTGGCGACATGCAGATCATCCGCGAGCTGTACGCGCCTGAAATTGCCATGCTGCCCATCGGCGATCTCTTCACCATGAATCCGCGCGAGGCGGCGTACGCTTGCGGACTATTGAAACCGAAGTACGTTATCCCGATGCACTTCGGAACGTTTCCGCCGCTGATTGGCCGGCCTTCGGAGTTGAAGCAACTGCTGGGTGGGAAGGGGCCTGAGGTGGTCGAGATGCAACCGGGGCAGACACTGGCATGATGGAGCCTATCACCATTACCGATCCGCGCGTGGAGAACTATCTCTACGCGGTGCTGCCGGCTCGCAATGCAGTGTTGCAGGAGATGGAGCGCCAGGCGAAGGAACGCAACATCCCTATCGTCGGGCCAGCGGTCGCGCGGTTGTTCTTTCAATATGCCCGGCTGATCAATGCGCGCACGGTGTTCGAGATGGGTTCGGCCATTGGCTACTCGACCATCTGGTGGGCGATGGCCGTGGGCGATGGCGGCAGGGTACATTACACCGACGGGAGCGAGAAGAACGCGACAGAGGCGCGCGGATACTTCGAGCGAGCCGGCGTTGCCGATCGGATCGAAGTGCACGTAGGTGATGCGCTGGAGCTGCTCTCCGAACGCAAGGAGCAGTTCGACATTCTCTTCTGCGACATCGATAAACAGGACTACCCGCGCGCGGGGCGCATGGCCGCGCCTCGTGTACGCAAGGGCGGTTTGTTTATCACCGACAACACCCTGTGGAAGGGCGAGCTGGCCTACATGGCGGGAAATCCTGAACTGAAGCCGGATCCAACCGATGCGCAGACAAGCGCCGTCGCTGAGCTGAATCGCATGCTCTACGAATCGCCCGACTGGTACACGACGATCATTCCTCTGCGCGATGGCGTGACCGTGGCGATGCGAGTGTAGGGCTCGCACATATCTTCGCGTCAGGGCACGACCTCCGATTGTGCCGCATCGCGCTTATATAAAACTTGTCATCCCGAGCGAGCTTCAGCTCGCGAGGGACCTGCGTTTGTTTGATCTAACTCAACGCGCGGCGTGGGAAAGCAGGTCCTTCGGCGGCTGAAGCCGCCTCAGGATGACAAAACATCAGAGGGCGTCGAACGGCACGACTGAAGTCGTGCCCTGATACAAGGCACCTGTTCGGGAAATCCTTCGTGACGCGTTAGATATTTAGCAGCCGAAATCCGGGATTTCGCGGAGAAGATTGGGGAAGGCGACCTCTCGTGGTTTCGGGACGATATACTTCTTGACGAATTCAAACCGACCAGATGATGCATTGAATCGATAGATGCGCACCCAGTGATTGTGGGGATCGACATGCGCTTCGCCTTTTCCCCAAATCATGTTCCATACCGCGAGTTCCAGTCCTCGTCCCTGTCGCAAGGTTCCGATCGAATATCCCCCGTCGTCGCTCACATCCGGCAATGGCTCGGAGAGTGGTGCGATTCTGCCTCTCCTTTCAGTGAATAGCTGGCCGCCATAAGTACATTCCGTGCCGCCCAATGTCACTGCGCCCGCGAAGACAACTGGAGCGGGCAATCCAGTCACCTGCACGACCCTAACTCCAACCTTAATGCCCCCGGCGTAGTCTGGATCATCCGGATCCGAAAAATGAGTATCGATAAAATCCGCACCGACATCGGCATGCAATAGCAGGTCCCCTTGGGAGTTCGTAAACGTCACCAGCGGCAGTTTGTGAGTACGAACTATCGCTTCGACCTTGACCTTTCCAATCTGTGGAAACTCAACAATCTCGGTTTCGCCACGTTTGGGCGGATAATCACTAGCAATAGCTATGAGAGACACGAAGAGGCAGACGAACAGTACAAGTCGTAATTTCATCGCGGAAACCGCAAGCTTTCCCGCTCGTATAATAACGCTATCGGCTGCTCTCTCCTCATGCCCAAACCCATTCGCATCATCGGAGCCGGCTTGGCTGGATCGGAAGCGGCGTGGCAATGCGCGCGGCGCGGGTTCGCGGTCGAGTTGTACGAGATGCGCCCTGTGCGCTCGACGCCCGCGCATCAGACGGCGAACTTCGCCGAACTGGTCTGCTCCAACTCGCTGAAGTCCGACACGGAGAATACCGCGCCCTGGCTGCTGAAAGAAGAAATGCGCCGCGCGGGTTCCCTGCTGATGGAGATTGCGCAACGTACCGCCGTTCCTGCCGGGCATGCGCTGGCCGTCGATCGCGAAAACTTTTCGCAGGCCGTAACGCAAGCCATCGAACGCGAGCCGCTGATTCATGTCGTGCGCGAGGAGGTCACGCGCATCGAGGAAAGCGAGGGCATCACCATCATCGCCAGCGGACCGCTTACCTCGGATGCACTCTCGCGCGAGATACTCCGCTTGGGCACCGATCCCAGGTTAGCCCAACCGAAGGGCGAACCTGGGGCACCTAATGAGCAGCTTTACTTCTACGACTCCATCAGTCCGATTGTCGAAGCCGATTCCATCGACATGTCGCGCGTGTACATGGCCGCGCGCTACGAAAAGGGCAGCGCTGACTACATCAACTGCCCAATGACGAAAGAAGAATACGACCGCTTTCTGGATGCGCTGCTCGAGGCGCAGTCAGTCGACGCGAAGGAATGGGAGAACCTGAACTACTTCGAGGGCTGCCTGCCGATTGAAGAGATCGCGCGACGTGGCCGCGACACGCTGCGCTTCGGTCCAACGAAGCCGGTTGGCCTGCGCGATCCCAGGACCGGGCACATGCCCTACGCTGTGGTACAGCTCCGGCAGGAGAACCTGCGCGCTGATTCGTACAACCTCGTTGGATTCCAGAACCACTTGAAGTTCGGCGAGCAGGCACGCATTCTGCGCATGATTCCCGGGCTGGAGAATGCGAAGTTTCTGCGCTACGGGCAGATCCATCGCAACACCTACATCAACGGGCCCACGCTGCTGCGCGAGACCTTGCAGATGAAACAGCATCCCAATGTGCTGTTTGCCGGACAGATCTCCGGAGTAGAAGGCTATGTAGAGTCGATTGCCACCGGTCTGCTGGCCGGGATGCATGTTTCCGCTCTTGCGGTCGAAGCTGAACCGGTCCCGCCTCCGCGGGCGACGGCCTTTGGCGCGTTGGTGAACTACATCTGCCATGCCGACGCGAAGAATTTTCAGCCGGCGAACATCACCTTCGACTTGTTGCTGCCGCTCGACGAGGACACGCGCCGCCGTGTGCGCGACAAGAAACAAAGACACGCCATGGTATGCCAACGGGCCTTGGAAGAACTGCAAGGGTGGTTGGAATCACAGGCGCGTCCTGTCGTGCCTACGGCACTCAATTCTCTTCCCTGACCCACACCCCGCCCCGAGGGGCGGGGCTTTCACCTGTCGCGGCCTTCGGCCGCTGATTCGGTTGGTGAAGATGCGACCCCGCAATGACGTTCGTTTGTTGGTGTCCGAAAATGGACCAATGATCGCGCACCCGGTCTGCTGGTCCCAACCGCTCCAATCCCCGCGAACCAATCGCTTTTCCCTGCCGTATAACTTCTCGTACACACGACCGTCCAACCGGGCGGGGTTGCCGCATTTTGTCCCATGGTGTTACGCGATCTCATCAGAGACGTTTTTCAAACGCTCTGGGCGCACAAGCTGCGCACGGCGCTGACCATGTTTGGCATTGCGTGGGGAGTCATCTCCATTGTGCTGATGGTCGCGGCCGGCGAGGGTTTGCGGGAAGGGCAGGCGAAGGTCGCGCAAAATTTTGGCAAGGACGTGATGATTATCTTTGCCGGCCGGACCAGCCTGCAGGCAGGAGGCGCCCGCGCCGGGCGGCGCATTCGCTTTCAAGACACCGACCTCAAGGAGCTGGCGCAGCAATCGTCCGACTGCCAGTGGGTCCTGCCGGAGATCAGCCAGGACGGCGTTCGCATTCACAGCAACTACAACGCCGGCGCGCAGATGATTGCCGGCTCATGGCCGCCGTTTGCAGACATCCGTTCGATCGATGTGGGCGAGGGCCGCTTCTACAACTGGGATGACGTGACGCAAGGGCGACGTGTCGCGTTCCTCGGCACCGAAGTGCGCAGGCAGTTGTTTGCCGGACACAACGCGATCGGCGAGAACGTCTATCTCGACGACATTCCTTACAAAGTTATTGGCGTGATGAAAGCCAAGGACCAGGATTCCAGCTACGACGGCTTCGACGTCAACAAGATTTTCATCCCATACAGCGCCATTCACAAGGACTTCCCCAACAAGCCTCCGGCCGAGCCGCACGACCTGGACCGTCTGCTGGTGACGCCGAAATCGGTAGGGCAGCACACCGCGTGCAAGGATGAAATCATCGGCGCGCTCGCGCAAACCTACAACTTTGACCGCCACGACACGGAGGCGGCCAACGTCTGGGACACCATCGAAGAGGCGCAGGCCTTCGAAACCATGACCAACGGAATGAAGGCGTTCCTGGGAGCGGTCGGATTCACCACGCTGTTTCTCGGTGGGCTGGGCGTGATGAACGTGATGCTGGTGGCGGTGCGCGAACGCACCCGCGAGATTGGCGTACGCAAGGCCGTGGGCGCACAGTCGCGAAGCATCATGATGCAGTTCTTTGTGGAGACCATCATCGTCGTGCTGGTCAGCGGCGGAGTGGGCATGGCAATTTCATTCGGCTTTTGTGCCTTGTTCAACCTGCTGCCCATGCCGCAGTATTTTTCCGGGCTCCAGCCGACGTGGCAATCGGCGATGCTGTCGATCGGATTGCTGGGAACGGTGGCGATCCTGGCGGCGATGTATCCGGCGCGGCAGGCAGCGCGCATCGATCCTATTGAAGCGCTGCGCTACGAGGCGGGAGGATAGCGGTTTTGGCTTAGAATGTGTGTATAGGTGTTTATCTGCTTAAGTGTGCAGGTGCTGAATGGAAGAAGCTGTTCGTTGGAATATCAAAGTTTCGAAGGAAACCGACCTTGCCTTGCGCACGTTCCTTGGCGCGCAAGGGATGAAAAAAGGTGACCTCTCGAAGTTTATAGAAGAGGCGGTGCGCTGGCGCGTATTTCACCGCACCGTGCACGACATCAGGGCGCGAAACGCCGATGTTGATCCCGGGCATGTGCAGAGCGTTATCGACGATGCAGTTCGCGAGGTTCGCGCCGAACGCCGCGGCAAAGGAAAGGCCCGGAAAGGCTGATGCGTGTGGTGCTCGATACCAACATTCTGGTCTCGGCGCTGATTTCTCCGTCAGGTCATGCCGCGGCGATTTATGACGCATGGGAGGATGGCAAGTTTACGCTGATGAGCTGCGCAGACCATCTCGAAGAGATACGTGCTACGCTGCAAAAACCCCGAGTGGCCGAGCTGATCGAACCGCACAAGGCCGGGCGACTGGTGAATCAGATCAGAAGACTGTCTGAGCAGATCGGGTCGTTGCCGCGGGTGAGGCGCTCGCCCGATGTAAGCGACGATTACCTGCTCGCGCTTTCAGAGGCCGGCCGGGCCGACTACCTGGTGACGGGCGACAAAAGCGGATTGCTGTCGCTCCGCCGTCACAAGGCTACACAGATCATCACGGCGTCGGAATTTGTCAGGGTTCTTGGGTGATTTCTATGCGCGCTCTCGCCATCAGCGGCCAAATCTTGCAGGAAGCCTGGATCGCACTGCGTCGCGGCCGTACGCGCAGTCTTCTGACCATGCTGGGAATCGTGTGGGGCATTGTGGCGGTCACGTTGCTCATTGCCTATGGCAGCGGCTTTCGGCAAGTGCTAGTACACGCCTTCGAAGCGTTCGGCAAGAGCGCCGTCACCTGCTGGCCTGAACAAACCAGCGAGCAGCCCGGAGGCCAGCGCGCCGGCAAGAAAGTAAGGTTCGAGCTCGCCGATCTGGAAGCCGTGAGGGCGGAAGCCACACTGGTAAAACACGCCTGCCTGGAGACGGTGAAGTTCCTTCCCATCGCGTATGGTGACCGCCTGGCGAATACTGCGATCCGCGGGGTGTGTCCTGAATACGGGGAGATGCGCAACGAAGTGCCAGCCGCGGGCCGCTGGATCAGCGCCAGTGACGAGGTCGAAAAGCGCCGCGTGTGTTTTCTGGGCGGCCGGGTAAAGCAGCAACTGTTCAGCGGGCGCAACGCTATCGGCGAAACGGTGCAGATCGGCGGCGTGCGATTCACCGTGATCGGCGTGATGGATCGCAAGCTGCAACTGTCGAATTACTTCACCAGCGACGACCGGTCGGTGTTTATTCCCTTCTCGACGGCGGGTGACATCTGGAACACGCGCTATCCGCAGGTGCTGATCTTCGAGCCGGTAGCGCCGCAGTTCGAGAAGAAAGCCGAAGCGCAGGTGCTGGCGGCCGTCGCGGAACGGCAGCAGTTCTCGCCGACCGACAAGAAGGCAATCCAGATGTTCGGGCGCGAAGAGTTCCGGCCTATCATCGATGGGCTGACGATCGGCCTACAGCTACTGCTATTGTTCATCGGCGCGCTGACGCTGGGTATCGGCGGCGTCGGGGTGATGAACATCATGCTGGTTTCGGTGGACGAGCGTATCCGCGAAATCGGCCTGCGTCGGGCACTGGGCGCGCGCAAGTGGCATATCCGCCTGCAATTCCTGGCCGAGACTATGATGTTGATGCTGCTCGGCGGCGTGATTGGCATTGGGCTGTCGTACCTGCTGTCGGCGGTGCTGCCGACCCTGCCACTGCTGGGCCCACTGTTCGAAGACACTTCCGGCGTGGGTGACATTCATCTGCGCATTTCAGCGATGGCAGTGCTGGGCTCAGCCGCCGTGCTGCTGTTCGTCGGCGTCATAAGCGGCATGGTGCCCGCGCTGCGCGCCTCGCGGTTGGATCCGGTGGAGGCGCTAAGGTACGAGTGAGGAGCTATCAGCCGTCAGCGATCAGCTATCAGCTACCCCTTCTGATTTGTCATCACGAGCGAAGCGAGGGATCTGTTCTTAGCGCGCAACAGGGCTCTGGTTCCTCGCACCAAAACACGGCGCTCGGAGATTCGCGCACGACATGATGTACCCTGATCACCGGAGCTCTCTGGATGACAGTTCAACTACTTCCCTTCCTCGCCCTTCTCCTGATCGTGGTTAACGCGGTTGGCGCCTGCGCGCAACTTCCCTCACCCGCGCTGCTGGTGCTCGACAAGGACGACAACACGCTCGTGATGATTGATCCTGCCACGAACAAGATCGTCGGCACTGCGCCTACTGGCAACGCTCCGCACGAGGTCGCAGCCTCGAGCGACGGCCGCTTCGCGTACGTCACCAACTACGGACCGTTTCAACCGAACCAGCCGGGCAATAGCCTTTCCATCATTGACCTCACTACCCGCAAAGAAACGCGCGTCGATGTGAGCCCGCTGCGGCGCCCGCATGGTATCGAGTACGCGTACGGCAAAGTTTATTTCACCGCTGAGCTGAACAAGGCCATCGCTCGTCTCGATCCGCAAAGCCTCAAAGTCGACTGGCTGCTGGGCACGGGACAAAACCGCACTCACATGATCGTGCTGGCGAAAGGGCTGAATACGATGTTCACCGCGAATACCCAGTCCGGCAGCGTCAACATGATCGAGCGAACGTCAGGGCCGGAGGAGTGGACCGAGACGGTCATTCCTGTGGGCAAGGGCTCCGAGGGCTGCGATCTCTCGCCTGATGGCAAAGAGTTCTGGGTGGCCAATGCCGGCGACGGAACCGTGAGCGTGATCGATGTCGCCGAAAAGAAAGTTGTGCAGACGCTCGATGTTGGCACCAGGCACTCCAACCGGCTGAAGTTCACGCCCGACGGCAAGCTGGTGCTGGTGTCGGACATTGGAAGCGGCGACCTGGTGGTGATCGACGCGAGCTCGCGCAAGCTGATCAAGCGCGTGAAGCTGGGCAAATCAGCGGCCGGAATTCTCGTGGTGCCCGACGGCTCGCGCGCTTACGTCGCTCTGAGTGCCGACGGGAAAGTCGCGATCGTCGATTTGAAGACGCTCACTGTCACCGGCAACATCGCGACTGGCCGTGGCCCCGACGGTATGGCGTGGGCGGTGCGGTGACTCTTGCGTTTCGAGTTTCAGACAGCGGTGGCACGAGCCCGATAGCCAGCCGGAGCCGATGACCTGTAGTGTTTAGGATAGCCTCAGCTAGCCATTCCGATAGTCCTCTGGTCAGATTCACGGAAGCCCGCCATCACACCGGCGCGCCTTCTTTGCTCCTAACCTCCTCAAACCTCAATGCGAATCGCAGTCTGGGTCCATGGCTATTCGCATCACCGCTGGTTGGCACCGCGCTTGCTCTTATTCCGGGCGTCAGCCAAACAAGCTCCAGCCGAAAGGCCCGCGCGATGGACGGCGACAAATGTCAGCCAGGTTCCGCTGCACAAGGGAGCCACTCAAGGAGGCGTTATGAACCGCAAGTTGTTTGGGGCCCTCGTCCTAATGGCCGTGGCTCTCGTCGTCAATGTCAACGCACAGGACAAGGCGCGTGCCGACGTGCCCTTCGATTTCGTGGTGGGCGATAAGGTGCTGCCGGCCGCGACTTATGACATTTCCGAAGTGGCGGCGCATGCGATCCTGATTCGCGACTTTAAGGACGGCAACGGCATGATGATTCAGTTCCAGCCTGCCGATGCCAAGTACGCGATGCAGGCCAAGCTGGTGTTCCACAAATACGGCGACCGCTACTTCCTGTACCAGGTTTGGGACGCCAACAGCCAGGGAATTCAACTGCATGAGTCCAAGCTGGAACAGGAGCAAGCGCTGGCTGATAACCAGGCTTCCGCGCCGCAAGAGGTGGTTATCGCCCTCCGATAAAACCAGCCTCTTACCCCAGAGAGCCCGGAGCAACCCCGCTCCGGGTTTCTTTTCTGCGAATGACACGAGACTTCCACTGCACCACATTCGTCATCCGCTCCAAACGCCGCGCATACCGTAGAATCGCAGTTTCATGGCGGAACCGACATCTCCCGGCACGAAGCCCGACCGGCTATGGTCGCGGCTTCTGCTGAACCTGCGGCCCTCGCATCAACACAGCGCCTTCTCCGCCACGCTGCTGCTGATGGCCTCGGTCATGCTAGGCCGCATTATCGGTTACCTGCGCGAGATGTATGTCGCATGGGCGTTCGGCGCTGGGCCAAAGACGGACGCCTACGTCGCCGCCTTCACCCTGCCCGACTTCCTGTTCTACATCCTGGCCGGCGGCACGGCGTCGATCACCTTTATTTCTATCTACACCCGGCAGATCTCGCAAAAGCGTGACGCTGAAGCACAAGAAGCGTTCAACTCGACCATCACCATCATGACGGCGGTGGCGATCTTCGGCACCATCCTGGTCGAAATCTTCACCCCACAGTTTGAGCGGCTGCTGTTTCCCCACTTCAGCGCCGAGCAGATGCAGCTTTGCGTCTATCTCACGCGCATTCTGCTGCCGGGACAAATCTTCTTTTATGCCGGCGGCGTGGTCTCGGCCGTATTGCTCTCGCGGCAGATGTTTCTCTATCCCGCCTTGAGCCCGGTCTTCTATGGATCGTTCATCATCCTCGGCGGATTGGTCGGGGCGCATCGCTTCGGCATCGCGGCCCTCGCCTACGGCGCGCTGACCGGGTCGTTCGTCGGGCCGTTCCTCATCAACGCCATTGGGGCGTCGAAGGCAGGACTGCGCTATCGATTCAACTTCGATTGGCACAACCGGGAGTTTCGCGAATGGGTGCGGCTCAGTATTCCGCTGATGCTCGGCGTGTCACTGGTTTCAGCCGATGACTGGATCCTGCGCTACTTTGCCTCGGGCGGCAGCGGCGACATCACGCGGCTGAACTATGCCAAGCGGCTGTTTGCGCTGCCCATCTCGATTCTCGGACAGGCTGCCGGGCAAGCCTCGATGCCGTTCTTTGCCAAATTGTTTGGCGAGAACCGGCGCGCCGAGTTCGCCGACACCGTGAACCAGTCGGTGTATCGCATCTCCGCCGCGTCGCTACTGGTGACGGCGTTGATGGTCCCGGCGGCTTTGCCGTTCGTTGACCTGGCCTTCCGGCGCGGACACTTTACCTTCGCCGATTCCCTTTCCACTTCGACATACTTCGCATGGTTTTCGCTGTCGCTGGCGATGTGGTCGGCGCAGGCGCTGTACGCGCGGGGATTTTACGCAGCCGGCAACACGCTCACGCCGATGGTGGCCAGCACCGTGATCACGGTTGCGTCGCTGCCGGTCTATGCTGCGATGTTTCGCAACTTTGGGGTGGTCGGGCTGGTGATGGCTTCCGACATCGGCATCCTCATGCACACCGTGACGCTGGCCGTGCTCCTGCATCGGGCCGAGCTGGTTGGCTTGCGCGGACTGCCCTGGCTGGAATTGGGCAAGGCCTTCGCCACGGCAGCGTTCGCGGCTGCGGCCGCCTATGGCGTGTCGCGCGCCGTGCACATCGACGGCAGCCGCCGTGCCGACCTGCTCGCCATCGCGCTGATCGGGTTGACCTGGTTGGCGGCGACCCTGCTGGGCCTATGGATCACTCGTTCCGACCTGCCACGCGAGTTGCGGAGCAGGCGCGCGGCCGCCACTCCCAACCTCACCGCGCCGGAGCCGATGGTCGACCGCACCACCACAGGCGGGGTGGAGCCGTAAAGAAGTTGTCAGTTGTCAGCTTTACAAACCGTCATCGCGAGCAATCGCACCGCTTTTGCGAGCAAGTCGAGCTTGCAACTCGAAACCTCTTCCCCTTGTCATCCTGAGCGACGAGCGGAGCGAGGAGTCGAAGGACCCCTGCCACGAGCAACGAGCTTCCAGACTGCGCCCTCCGATAACTTTGAAACAACTCCGCCCCCTGGTACGTATCATGGGCAGGGATTTCCGGGCTCAAGGAGGTCTTCATGTTCTGCGATCGATGCGGTACCGCCGTGCAGCCGGACCAGCGATTTTGCCCGCAATGCGGCAGGCAGTTTTCCGACGGGCTGGTCATGGCACGCTCCTCGCCCAACCGCGTGCAGGAGCACGTTCGCCTGGTGGGCATTTTGTGGCTGGCACTGTCAGCCTTCAACGCGCTTGCCGGCTTCATTTTGTTAATCGTCGCGACTGAGCTGATCCCGCATCTGCAACAGTCGGGACGAGCCGGCCCCAACTTTCCCGCTGATTTCCTGACCACGCTGCTGGGAGTGATCGGCCTCGCCGTCCTGATCAAAGCGGTCGCCGGGTTTGCCGCCGGCTACGGACTGCTGCAACGCGAACCCTGGGCGCGCATGCTGACGCTGGTCCTGTCGTTCCTGGCGCTGTTCAACTTCCCGTTGGGAACCGCGCTGGGAATCTACAGCCTGTGGGTTTTGTTTCCCGCCGAGTCGGAGCGCGAGTACGAAGAGGCCGCCCGCGCGGCAGGCATGGCATAGAAGGGCAAGACGGGCTGAGTGGCCCGCCTTTCGTTTTAACCGCTTCTATCTCGCTGTGGGGCACCGGCAGTTTCAGAGGGTGCTCGAGTAGCGACGAGAAGGTGTGCCACCAAGCGATAATGATTCATACCCTCCCTCGCTTGACTCCCCTCGCTCGCACCCGCTAGCTTCGCAACATGGCCGAGCCGCGCATCGTCACCTTCACCACCGACTTCGGACTCAACGACGCTTTCGTCGGCATTATGCATGGCGTGGTGCTAAACATTGAACCAGCAACGCGCATCGTGGATATCTGCCACGCGGTTGCGTCCTATGACGTGCTCGACGGCGCATGGACCATCGCGCAGGCCTATCGTTTCTTCCCGCCGCGTACAGCACACGTCATCGTCGTTGACCCGGGCGTCGGCAGCGAGCGCCGCCCCCTACTCGCCGAAACCGAGAACTACGTCTTCGTTGCGCCCGACAATGGCGTGCTATCGATGATCGAAGCGCGCGAGCCGAAGTTCGCCGTGCGCCACATTACGGCGGAGCGATACTTCCTCAATCCGGTGAGCCAGACATTCCATGGCCGCGACATCTTTGCTGCCGTCGCCGGGTGGCTGAGCAAAGGCATTGAGCCGACAGAGTTCGGGCCCGAGATCACCGACTACGTTCGCCTGCCGCTGCCAACGGTCGAGCGCTTCGGCGACAACAGCCTGCGCGGCGTCGTGCTGAAAGTTGATAAGTTTGGAAACCTGATAACCAACATCGGCGAGCAGGAAGCGCCGGAGCTGTTTGCCGCGTCCGTCCCCCCGCTCAACATCCTCATCGCAGGTGAGACCATCACGCGCCTTTGCAAGTCCTATGCGGACGGCGCCGAAGGAGAATGCTTCGGCATCATTGGTAGCTCAGGCGTCCTGGAGATCGTCGCCAAACAAGCTTCGGCAGCGCAGAAGCTCAACGAAGGCGTGGGCAGTCCGGTGGGAATCGTTTTTGGCGAGTAACGCTTCTGCCAATAGCTGCCCTTGGCTCGAGGGCTTCCTTTGCTCACCGCAGGCTTAGCGACGAGCCGTACTGAGTGGTCACCGTCAGTGTGCCGCTGGTCTGCGAGGCGCCGGCCGTAGCCGTGACGTTCGCCACCGTCATCATTCTGACCACCGACGTCCTCACTGCAAAGCTGAACGATGTCCTGCCACCGGGCACGATTACCAAAGATGGCGGGTGCACAACCAGTGGTTGGTCAGTACTCATAGCGACACCCACTCCTCCAGAGGGCGCGGGCGCGCCGAGGGTCAGCGTGGCGGTGGAGACGTTGCCACCCTTCACCGAAACAGGGTTAAAGACGAGCGATGTCAGGTTGACATTGGCGACGTCGAAGGTTGCGGTCGCGGTGCGCGCGCGCGACATCTTCACCGTGCACACGTTGCCCTGCATGTTGTCGCAGCCACTCCATCCACTGAAGGTGTAGCCTGGGCCGGGAACGGCCGTAAGCCCAACTTGTATTCCGTTGGGATACGAATAAGAGCACACACCGCCGCAGTAGATGTGTCCATCGCCGCTGGTGACGGTGCCGCTGCCGACCTTGGTTACTGATAGAGGGACAGGCCCGACAGCCAGACTGAAGACCGTACCATCGCTGTTGGTTCCGCCAGCGCTAGTTGTCCCGTAGAGATTCCCGTCCGTGGCTTGCACCAAACCCGCATAAGGTGCAGCGCCGTCCACGCCGCTGAAGCTGCCCTCCCCTGTAAACTTGCCGCCCAAAGTAATTTGGAATACCGTCCCGCAACCGTCAAGACAGCTTTGGCTGGCCCCGCCATATACGGTTGTCCCGTACAAGTTCCCGTCAGTGGCTTGCGCCAGCGTCGCTTGAGGGCCAGCGCCGTACTTTGTGTAGTCGAAGCTTTGCAGCGTGGTCAGTGCGCCCGCGGGGGTAATTTTGAACACCGTGCCATAGCCGTTAGCTCCGCCGGAGCTGGTTGTCCCATAAAAGTTCCCGTCGGTGGCTTGCACCAGCCCGCCATAAGGCGCGGAGCCGTCGCCCAGGCCATTGAAGCTATGCAGGAGGGTCAGAGTTCCTTGGGGCGTAATTTGGAAGACTGTGCCGTTATTGGTGGCCCCGCCATCCCGGGTGGTCCCATAGAAGTTCCCGTCGGTGGCTTGCACCAGCCCGGCATGAGGCGCAGCGCCGTCGCCCGAGCCGCCGAAGCTGTGCAGGGTAGTCAGCGTTCCCTGAGGAGTGATTTTGAAAACCGTACCACCGCTGTTGGCCCCGGCAGTGCTGGTTGTCCCATAGAAGTCTCCATCCGTGGCTTGCACCAGCCCGCCATAAGGCGCAGAGCCGTCGCTGCCGTCGAAGCTGTGCAGGGTGGTAAGCGCTCCCCCGGGGGTGATTTGGAAGACCGTACCATTGCTGCTGGCTCCGCCAGAGCCGGTCGTCCCATAGAAGTTCCCGTCGGTGCCTTGCACCAGTCCGGCATAGGGTGTAGAGCCGTCACTGCCGGCGAAGCTGTACAGAGTGGTCAGAGTTCCATCAGAGGTTACCTGGAAGACGGTACCGCTGTTGTTGGCTCCGCCGGTACTGGTGGTGCTGTAGAAGTTCCCGTCGGTGGCCTGGATGAGAGGGGCGGTAGGGCCAGCACCATTTGGCCCGTTGAAATTCACCAGGGTAGTGAGTGTTTGTGCAGCAGCGGCCAGGGAAAATACCAGGCATAGGAATAAGCAGGCGACGGCTAGATGTCGAGATGCACGCATGGGATACCTTGTTGTTTACTCTCCAGGAGGGACAGATCTGCGCTTGTGGCCAAGCCCTCCGGACCTGCAGCCCGCGAAGGCATGGTACACCCTCCTTGGAAGTCCCAAAGTCTATCACGACACGCTGACCACGCATAGCATTAGGTCTTGTCGGGTGGCTTTGCGCGTTGCCCGCGGGCTACTTGCCGGAGCTGCGCCTTGGCTCGATGAGCTTCCACTGCTCACCGCAGACTGGCAGACGAACCGTATCCGGTGGTCACCGTCAGGGTGCCGCTGGTCTGCGAGGCGCCGGCCGAAGCCGTGACGTTTGCCACCGTCGTCATTCTGACTGCGGACGTCCGCACCGCGAAGCTGAACGACGTCCTGCCGCCCGGCACAATTACTAAAGATGGCGGGTGGACAACCAGTGGGTGGTCGCTATCCATAGCGACGCCCACTCCTCCGGGCGGCGCGGGCGCGCCAAGGGTCAGCGTGGCGATGGAGATGTTGCCGCCCTTTACCGAAGTAGGGTTAAACACTAGCGAAACCAGGTTGACATTGGCGACGTCGAAAGTTGCTGCGACACTCTTCGCGCTGTCGATCGTAACTGAGCAGAGATCGCCATTGACGTTGTCGCACCCGGTCCAACTGCTGAACGTATAGCCGGGAGAAGGAATCGCGGTCAGGCCGACTTGCGCCCCACCTAGGTATGTATATACGCACGTATTACCGCAATAGATGTGTCCGTCGCCGCTAGTAATGGTTCCCATGCCAGATTTACTCACGGATAGGGCGGCATAAGCGAGCAGGTGAAAGACCGTGCCACAACCATCGTAACCGTAACAGTTGTTGCCGGATCCGCCTTGAGAGGTCGTCCCGTAGAAACTCCCGTCGGTGGCTTGCACCAGCCCCGCCTCAGGCTGAGAGCCGTCGCTGCCGTTGAAGCTGTACAGCGTGGTCAATTTGCCCGCTGGGGTAATTTGGAAGACCGTTCCACAACCGCCGCCAGAGCAGCTTTGGTTGGCCCCGCCATAGGCCGTAGTCCCATAAAAGTTTCCGTCAGTGGCCTCGACCAATCCTGCTTCAGGGACCGTGCCGTCAGCGCAGAAGTCTTGAGCACAAAAGCTGTAAAGCGTGGTCAGCGTGCCCGCGGGGGTGATTTTGAAGACTGTGCCAGAATTGCTTACCCCGCCATAGATGGTTGTCCCGTAGAAGTTCCCGTCGGTGCCTTGCACCAGCCCCGCTTCGGGGTAGTAGCCGTCCAGGTAGCTGAATCCGTGCAGGGTAGTCAGCGTTCCCGTAGGAGTCATTTTGAAGACCGTGCCATTGCTGCCGGGACCGCCTGCGTAGGTCGTCCCGTAGAAGTTTCCGTCGGTGGCTTGCACCAGCCCCGCTTCGGGGTAAGCGCCGTCATCGCCGTTGAAGTTGTGAAGTATGGTCAGCAGGCCTGTCGGGGTGATTTTGAAGACCGTACCAACGCCGTTAAGGCCGCCTGACGATGTTCCGTAGAAGTTCCCGTCGGTGCCTTGCACTAGTCCAGCCCACGGGTCCCCTCCTTCGGCATAGTTGAAGTTGTACAGGATTGCAAAATCGCCCTCAGAGCTGATCTTGAACACTACGCCGGCATTGTTGGCTCCCCCGTTTAAGGTGGTTCCGTAGAAGTATCCATCCTTTCCTTCCACAAGCGCTCCACGAGGGCCATTTCCGTCGGTGAAGTTGAAAGTGTGCAAAGTGGTGAGAGTACCCTCAGGAGTTATTTTGAAAACCGTCCCAGAGCTGGTGTACCCGCCGTTGGTCGTCCCATAGAAGTTTCCGTCGGAACCTTGGACAAGGGTACCAAGAGGCGTATTGCCATTGTTCCCGTCGAAATTCACCAGGGTGGTGAGAGTTTGTGCGGGCGAGGCGATCGCGATAGCGATGCAGAAGGCGAGAACGAAAACGACGCGACGCATAAGACCTCCTGCCCGGACGGATATGACCAACGGACGATGCCGAACTATGGCCCACATCCATTAGCGTGTCAAGTAGTTTTCGCACGCAAGTGGCTCAGAAGCTGTAGCTCGCTATCCCGCTGCGTTCTTGGCCGCCGCTTCCCTCTATGTGCCAGGCGTGGCCTAGCGTTGAGGCTCAGACGAGGGCGCTTGCGACGATCCGTAGCCCGTCGTTACGGTCAGGGTTGCGTTCACTTGCGAAGTGCCGGCCGAAGCTATGACGTTGGCCACGGTAGTCATTCTGACTACCGACGTTCGCACCGCGAAGCTGAACGACGTCCTGCCCTCGGGAATCAATACCAGCGACGGCGGATGCACAGCCAGCGGACTATTGGTAGCCACGCCAACGCCCAGACCTCCCGGCGGCGCGGGCGCGTTGAGGCTGATCGTGGCGATCGAGATGTTGCCGCCCTTGACGGAGGACGGGTTCAAAACCAGCGAAGTCAGGCCGACGTTGGAGACGGTGAAGGTTGCGGTGACATCCTTCGCACTAGACATCATCATGGTACAAAAGTTGCCTTGCGCGTTGTCACAGCCGGTCCAGTTACTAAACGTGTAGCCGGGGGCAGGAATGGCAGTCAGTCCAACCTGCGTACCTCCATCATATGTAAACGAGCACACTGTGCCGCAGTAGATGTGCCCATCGCCGCTGATAATGGTTCCCATGCCAGACTTGGCCACAGACAGGGGAGCATAAGCGACCAACCGGAAGACCGTGCCATCGTCGTTGGCCCCACCAAGGTAGGCTGTCCCGTAAAGGTTTCCGTCGGCGCCTTGCGCCAGACCCGCGACAGGGAAGCTGCCATCGCTTCCCTCAAAGCTATGTAGCGTGACCAGCGTGCCTTCGGGCGTGATTCTGAAAATTGTGCCCGCATTGTTGGCACCCGCTATATGGGTTGTCCCGTAGAAATTGCCGTCAGCGGCTTGCACCAGCGCCGCTTGAGGAAAAGCGCCGTCAGCGCAGTTACCTTGAGTGCAAAAGCTGTGAAGCGTGGTGAGCACGCCCGCAGGGGTAATCTTAAAGACCGTGCCATCGTTGTAAAGCCCGCCATAAAAGGTAGTTCCGTAGAAGTTCCCATCCGTCCCCTGAACCACGCCTGCCTCAGGATTAGCGCCGTCCCCGGAGTTGAAGTTGTACAGTGTCGTCAGCACGCCCTCAGGAGTGATTTTGTAGACCGTGCCATAACCATATGCCCCGCCTGCGTAGGTTGTTGAGTAGAAGTTTCCGTCAGTGGCTTGCACTAGCGTTCCAAAGGGTAATCCTCCGTCATTGAAATCGAAGTTGTGCAGGGTGGTCAGCACGCCCGCCGGGGTGATTTTGAACACGGTGCCGTTGTAGTTCGATCCGGCATACCCGGTTGTCCCATAAAAATTTCCGTCGGTGGCCTGGACCAGCCCTGCTAGAGGGAAAGCGCCGTCTGAGTATTCAAAGCTGTGCAGCGTAGTTAGCGTTCCCCCAGGAGTGATCTTAAAGACGGTGCCACAGGCTATTTGGCAGTTGTTGCTCGTACCGCCCGAAAACGTTGTCCCGTAAAAATTTCCATCGGTGGCTTGCACCAAACCTGCCATGGGGTTTCCACCGTCAGAGCAATCTTGCTCCACGCAAAAGCTGTACAGGGTTGTCAGCATGCCCTCCGGCGTCATCTTGAACGCCGTTCCAGAGCTCTTGGTTCCGCCGACGGCCGTTGTTCCGTAGAAATTCCCGTCACTGGCCAGAACGAGTGAGGCCTCAGGACTGCTGCCGTTACTACCATCGAAATCTACGAGCTTGGTGAAGGTCTGGGCAGGCGAGACAATCGCGGCTAAGGCCAAAAGGACGAGTATGGCGACGCGACGCATAAAACCTCCGGCCAGAACGGATATGACCAACGGACGATGCCGAACTATGGCCCACATCCGTGAGCGTGTCAACTAGTTTTCGCAGCCAGTGGCTCAGGAGCTGTAGCTCGCTATTGCGCCGCCTTCTCCGCTCGCTTGCTTCTATGCGCTGGGTGGGGCCTAGCGCTGAGGCTCAGACGAGGGCGCTTGCGACGATCCGTAGCCCGTCGTTACGGTCAGGGTTGCGTTCACTTGCGAGGCATCGGCCGTCGCCGTCACGTTTGCCACCGTCGTCATTCTGACTACGGACGTCCGCACCGCAAAGCTGAAGGAGCTGACTCCACCCGGAACTGTGACTAGAGACGGTGGATGAACCACCAGCGGCTGATCGGTCGTGATGGCGACGCCCAAGCCTCCCTCAGGCGCGGGAGCATTGAGGCTAATGGTTGCGATGGAGATGTTCCCGCCCTTGACGGACGAAGGATTAAGCGCGAGCGAAGTCAAACCGACGTCAGAGCGCGTGAAAGTGGCGATCACATTCTTCGGTCCCGCCAATGTCACGGAGCAGTAGCTGCCATTCACGTTGTTGCAGCCCGTCCAGCCAGTAAAAGTGTATCCGGCAGAAGGAACGGCACTCAGGGTGACCTGTGTGCGGTTGAGATAAGAATACGAGCACTGCTGCCCACAGTAGATGTGCTGATCAGTGCTCCTGACGGTGCCCCCGCCCGCCTCGGGCATAGCAACCGATAAGAGCGAATAGAGCGCCAGGTGGAAAATGGTGCCTAGGTTGCGGGTGCCCCCGCCCGCGGTAGTTCCGTAGAGATCTCCGTCGTCGCTCAGCATCATCCCTGCTTCTGGGTTCGCGCCATCAGAATAACGTAACACATGGAGAATTGTGAGCTTCCCCTCCAGGGTAATTCGAAAAATCGTCCCGCAATCCTTGAAACCGCCGCTATACGTCGTCCCGTAGAGGCTGCCGTCGCGCGCCTGGACCAGCCCGTTCGGCCATGTGGCTTGACTGGCAGGGAACCTGTACAGAGTGGTGAGAGTCCCTTGTGGCGTGATCCTGAAGACAGTGCCTCCATCGCCGGCTCCGCCTTCACTGGTAGTTCCGTAAAGGTTTCCGTCACTGGCTTGTATTAGCGGTGCAATTGGGAAGCAACCGTCGGTCGAACAATCAAAACTGTGCAGGGTGGTCAGGGTACCGTCGATAGTAATTTTAAAGACCGTACCATAACCATACCGTCCTCCTCCGTAGTTGTATCCTCCGTAGAGTGTCGTACCGTAAAGGAATCCGTCGTTAGCGAGTAATAGTCCGGCTAGAGGCGCCGCACCGTCTGGACCCCAGAACGTGTGCAGGGTGGTCAACACACCCTCGGGCGTTATCCTGAAAACGGTTCCGTAGCCAGAAATACTGCTGTCGCTCGTACCGTAGAAATTCCCGTCACTGGCTTGCACGAGCCCGCCATACGGGGTAAATCCGTCAGACGCATATAGGTTTTTGTAGGAACCTTCCGAAGTAATGTTGAAAACGGAACCGTGAATACCCTCTCCCCAGGTGGTTCCGTAGAATGTACCGTCACTCGCCAGGAACAACGGCGCAGTCGGCACGCCGATGTCGCTGGTGCCAAAGACGTGCAATGTGGTCAGCTTTCCATCAGGCGTGACCTTGAACACGGTACCGGCTTCGGAGTTTCCTACTAATGTTGTCCCGTAGCCACCAAATGATGTTGTTCCGTAGAAATTGCCATCGTTCCCTTGAATGAGCGGTGCCTGGGGAGCATCACCGTTGTGCCGCCCGTCGAAGTCAGTCAAGGTAGTGAAAACTTGGGAACGGGCGATAATCGCGAGTGCTGTGCAGAACGCGAGAAGGGCGAGTGCGCGTCGCATCGTATCACCCGGGGGACGCCGTAAGAAAAGGGCATGGGTACGTGGAAAATCCCCAGAAACGTACCCTTTTAAAGTTTGCCGATCACCCACCCCACGTGTCAATGAGCTTTATCACACAGGATTGTGAGATATACCGAGAGCGAACTGCAGGTCCCTCGACTCCGCTGCGCTCCGCTCGGGATGACACAAATGTAGATATTAGGAAGTGGCTGCGTTATTCTCCCGCCGCGTTTTTCGCTGCTCTCTTCCTTCTCTGTGCCGGATGCACGAACCAGGCGATGGCGATGCTCACCAGATACAGAAGGATCATGGGCGCGGCGAAGATGCACATGTTCATGATGTCGGTCGTCGGGGTGATGACTGCGGCAATGATGAAGATGACGAGAATCGAATAGCGCAGGTTGCGCCACATCCATCCGGCGGTGAGGATGCCCATCAGCGAGAGGAAGAAGACGAGGATGGGCATCTCGAAGACGATGCCCAGCCCGGCGATGATGGTGAGGAACAGGTCGGTGTACTCGCTGATAGTCACCATCGGCTTGAACTGCGAGCTCCAGCCGATGAGGAAATCAAGCGCGGCGGGAAAGACCATCCTGTAGCCGAAGAAGCCGCCGGCGAGAAACAGTCCCACGGTGCTGAACAGGAAGGGCAGGACGTAACGGCGCTCGTGGCGATACAGTCCGGGCGCGATGAACGACCACACCTGATACAGAATGAAGGGCGACGCGACAAAGACTCCCGCCAGGAACGCGACCTTCAAATACATGTTGAAGGCGTCGGTCGGGTTCAGGTAGACCAGCTTCTGGTCCAGGCCATGATTGGCCAGGGCCTGCACGATGGGCTTTTGCATCAGCCCGAAGATCTGTTCGTGGTACCACCAGCAGACACAGAATCCCGCGACCACGTAGAGGAAGCTGTAAATGATGCGGCGGCGCAGCTCCTCCAGATGATCGAGGAAACTCATCCCCGTCATCTCTTCCGAGGTGCGCTCCTGGGCTTTCTCGATGATGGGATTAGGCATCGGGGACGGCACGCGAGTTGCCGTTGGCCGGCGTCTCGGCCGGCGGAAGTGCGGCCTCGGTCACGGGTGCTGGCGGTTCGGAAACCGGCTCAGAGAATTCGCGGCTGACCGCGCCGGGAGCGGGAACGATCACGGTGTCGAACGGCTTCTCAGTGGGAAGGATCTTCTGCGCGTCGGCAGCCGCACGCTCGGCTTCCTGCTTTTTGGCCCGCTCTTCCAGTTCGATGTTCATCATCTCGACTTCGAGCTGGTTCTTGAACTCGTTGCTGGCTTTCTTGAACTCGGCAAGGGCCTTGCCCAGTTGCTGTCCCAGTTCGGGAAGCTTCTTGGGCCCGAAGATCACCAGGGCCAACAAGAAGATAAAAATCATCTCCGGCATGCCGAGATTCATAGATTTAATGATAAACGTGTGCAGGCGGGGCAGCAATGCGGGGACGAAGTTTCACCACGGAGGACACGGAGGAAGTAGGAATGGGTGTCCTTGCTGGCCAATACTGACAATTGATCGCTGGCAGGGCTGTTCGACTCAGATCAGGTACGCCGCACCAGCGGCCGGAGGCCGCGAAAGGTGAGAGCCCCGTCCTTCAGGACGGGGTAAGCACATCAACAACCAGGCGAGTGCCGTAGGCACGGCAGGTGGTGTTTGGAAAAATGCGGGCGCGAATCGCACGGGAGGATGAAGTCCTGTCGTACCTACGGTACTCGACCGCCGTTCGCATGGCTACCCCGTCCTGAAGGACGGGGCTTTCACCTTTCGCCGCAAGGCGGCTGGCTACGTCGCAGATCCGTAACCGGTCGCTTTGGCGGGCGCCTCGCTGAGGAATGCCAAGAGCGAAGAGCGAACAGCGAATGGCGAAGAGCGCGATGCCCGCTTACTTCGCCCTCGCCATCGCGTCTTATGCTGAGCAGGGTGTCTCTCGAATTTTCGCACCCCGAAAGCTGCCAAGGCATCCAAGAGGGTATGAGCGCGGTGGAAAGCGGGCATGCCACGAATGCTATACTTTTACTCAAATTCTCGGTCCGTTTTGCGCTACGCTTAAGGATGCAGCTCCTGCCGGTCGAAGGAAAAGATAATGGCTAGTAGTTCCCGCCGCTCCACCATTGTTGTGCTGGTCATCGTTCTTGCCTGCGGTTGCGCGGGCATGCTGTTTGGCCAGCATCTGACCACTACCGCGGTCCCCAGCGATGGCGATATTCGCGACAGCGTTCGCGAGTTCACCCAGGTCTACGAGACGGTGGAGCAGAATTACGCCGAGCCGGTCAGTCCCGACAAGGCGATCTACAACGGCGCCATTCCCGGCATGTTGCGGGTGTTGGATCCGCACTCCAATTTCTTCGATCCCAAGGCCTATTCCGCCCTGCGCGAAGAGCAGCGCGGCAAGTACTACGGCGTGGGAATGCAGGTGGGTCCGCGTAATAATAAGGTTATCGTCATCGCCCCGTTCACCGGAGCACCCGCCTACCGCGCCGGCATCCGTCCCGGGGACGTCATCATTGCCGTCGACGGCAAGCCGACCGATAACATGAGCACCAGCGATGTTGCCGAGCTGCTCAAAGGCCCCAAGAACACCACGGTCAAGATCACCGTGCTGCGCGAAGGTTCCGACAAGCCACTCGACTTCACCGTGGTACGCGACGAGATCCCTCGCTACAGCGTGGACGTTCACTTCATGATCCGCCCGGGCATCGGCTACATGCACATCTCCGGTTTCCAGGAGACGACCGATCACGAAGTGACGGAAGCTCTGGATGAGTTTGGGCCCGACCTGAAGGGATTGATTCTTGACCTGCGCCAGAATCCCGGCGGCCTGTTGAGCGAGGGCGTGGGCGTAGCGGACAAGTTCCTGAAGAAGGGACAGGTCATCGTCTCGCATCACGGGCGTGCCTCGGCAGAGAAGGTCTACCGAGCGGCACACGGCAACGGCGGTAAAGATTACCCGCTGGTGGTGCTGGTGAATCGCGGCACCGCTTCGGCGGCGGAGATTGTGGCCGGCGCCATTCAGGACCATGATCGCGGACTGATCGCAGGCGAGACGACCTTCGGCAAAGGGCTGGTGCAGACGGTGTATCCGCTGTCGGAAAATACGGGACTGGCGCTCACAACGGCGAAGTACTACACGCCCAGCGGACGCCTGATTCAGCGCGATTACAATGGCGTTTCGCTTTACGACTACTACTACAACAATCGCGATAGCAACGGCGACGAAACTCCGCCGGCCAATCGCGAAGTGAAGATGACCGATAGCGGCCGCACGGTGTACGGCGGCGGCGGCATCAATCCCGACGTCACCATCCCGCCGATCAAGACCAACGATTTCCAGGACGAGCTGCTGCAGAAGTACACCTTCTTCAACTTCGCCAAGCACTACGTGATCAACCACCAGGTGACCAAGCAGTTTGAAGTCGATGACGCCGTGATGCAGGAGTTTCGCAAGTTTCTCGACGACCAGAAGACCCCGTTCACCGAGGCCGAACTGGCGCAGAATAACGACTGGCTGCGCTCCAACATAAAGACCGAGTTGTTCATCAACGAGTTCGGCCAGCAGGCCGGCATGATCGTCCACACCGAGAATGATCCTGTTGTAGGGCAGGCGCTGGAGCTTTTACCAAAGGCGAAAGAGCTGGCCGATAATGCGAAGAAGATCATCGCCGCGCGCAACAACGCACGCCTTACGGCCGGCCAGCAGGAGTCGGCCAAAGCCAGTACCAACCGTTAACCACGCGGGAGCTTTCCGTCAGTCAAGCCCGCGCAAGCGGGCTTTTCTCATGCCCTCGAGATCGGCAGTGTGCATTCTCATTGGAAGCGATAGGTAAAGCTCAGGCTGACGTAGGACTTCACGGGCACGCCGACCACGCGCTCGAATGGTTCTGACTCATTGGGCAGCGCCAGCGTCTCGGTTGTCTGGCCGGTAAAGCCATTCGCGATCAGGAAATTTCCTGCCACCGCCATCCGATTGTTATGGAACGTGCGCAGCACCGCGCCGCGCACTTCGGTGACGGGAACACCGGTGAAGCCGTCGCCCAGGCGGCTTGGCCTTCACATACTCAAATTCGCCGCGTACCTGCAAGTGATAGGGCAAACGGTTGATGGCGCCAAGAGCATCCCGGAGGTCCTCCTATGGCGCTTTCAGACCCTCACGAGCAGCTATGACACGAAGGTTCTTAATTCGTGGCACGACTATGACGATTGTGCTACGCTGCTCTGCAGAGGGATGTCATGGGGCTCTTGCGTGCCGGCGTTGCCATCGATTCCGACTTATTGAAGCGCTTCGACCGCTTCATCCGCAGTGAAGGGTATGAGAACCGGTCCGAGGCCATCCGCGACCTTATTCGCGACCGTTTGAACCTGTCGAGCTTGAAGCTGGACACCGCATTTGTTGTGGGCACCATAACCCTCATCTACAACCACCATTCCCGACTATTGCCGGACAAGTTGATGGAACTTCAGCATGAGTATCACGACCTCATCATTTCCACCGTGCACTCTCATCTGGACCACGATATGTGTCTGGAGGCAGTTGTGGTACGGGGTGTCTTGAAGCGAGTACAAGAACTGGCAGACCGCCTGATCAGTATCAAGGGAGTGCAACACGGCAAGCTGGTCATGAGTTCTCCAGAGGCTTATCTGGCGAAACCGGCGCGGGTCGTGAACAAACCTGGTCAGAACTCGGCTCGTCACCACCGCAAGTAGGTAATTCGCAGGCGGCGGCATTACTTCTTCAGGCTCGCCAAGGAGTAGCACGAAGTGCACAAACGTACTAACCGACTCCTGGTTCCCTTGCTTGTGGTTCTCATCTCAAACCAAGGATGAAAGATGGGAGTTCTCACGCAACTGGGTAACACGAAATGCAAAGTGTTGTCATTCCTTCTGTGGATGACGATATTTGCGCCGATGGCAGCCACACAATCCAACTCAGCGCAGATCAGCGGACATGCGCTCGATCCGCAAGATCACCCGGTCACCACGAGCGAAAAAAGTCATTCGCCGCAGCTATCGGGAACGGTAGTTGACGCGTCTGGCGCAGTGCTTGCAGGGGCGAGCGTGATGGTTCGGAGCGCGGACGGTAGTGTACAGAGATTGACACAGTCAGACAGCAACGGAGTTTTTAGTATTTCTGGACTCTCGGCAGGAAATTATCGACTTGTCGTATCTAATCCCGGTTTTGAAACGAAAGAGATGCCCGTCACCATAGGGGCCACCGGGGAACCGTCCCCGTTGCGCATCTCTCTGGCTGTGAGCCCCGTGAGCACTACCGTAGAGGTGCAGGGCCGGGAGGATAGCCTTATCGGAATTGCCGATTCCGCCGCCCAGGGAACGGTGGGCGCGAAGGAAATCGAAGATCGTCCGCTTCTTCGTTCGGGAGAAGTTTTGGAGACGATTCCCGGTCTCATCATCACTCAACACGCCGGCGGCGGTAAGGCCAACCAGTATTTCCTTCGCGGCTTCAATCTCGACCACGGCACAGATTTCGCCGTATTCCTCGACGGTATGCCTCTTAACCTGCCGTCGCACGCGCACGGCGAGGGTTATGCGGACATGAACATTGTCATCCCGGAGTTTGTGCAGCGGCTAAATTACGAGAAAGGTCCCTACTACGCTGAGGTCGGCAACTATAGCTCAGCTGGATCGGCCAACATCCAATATTTTAAGACGCTGCCCCAGAACTTCTTCCAGGTGGAACTCGGAATGTACGACTATGGGCGGGCCGTCTTCGGCGTATCGCAAAAGCTCGCCTCGGGCAATCTGCTGTATGGCGGAGAAGCGTATTACGATGACGGCCCATGGAAGCATCCGGATGCCTATAGCAAATTCAACGGCCTTTTGACCTACAGCCAGGGCGACGCCACCAATGGTTTCAGTATCACGGCCCGGGGTTACCACGGAAAATGGAACTCCAGCGATCAAATACCCGATACTGCCGTGCCCCTCGTTGGCTTCTTCGGCGCACTGAACCCAACCGACGGTGGCAATTCGCAGCGTTATAGCTTACAGGGTGAATGGCATCGCCAGGGCACAAATTCCGCGACCACCGTCATGGCCTACGGATTTTATTATGATCTCGATTTATTTTCCGATTTCACTTACTACCTGGATGACCCGATAAAGGGCGATCAGTTCGAACAGCAGGATAGGCGCTGGGTAGCTGGGTTTGACGCTGCCCATACGATTTTCAGCCACTGGTTTGGCCGCAAGGTGGAAAACACGTTCGGCCTGCAGGTCCGCAACGATTGGGTTCACAACGGCCTTTACCGGACGGAAGATCGTGTGCGCACGGACAAGAATGACAGCAATGCCTGCAATGACGAACCCATCCCTGAGTGCGATACTAATCCGAATCTGATCGCGGTCCTGCCCGCGGCTACGGATTTGAATAAATTTACGGACACGATGGTGGGTTTTTATGTAGAAAATAAAACCCAGTGGGCGAAAAAATTCCGCTCGGTCCTGGCCCTGCGCGGCGACGAAGCAATCTATAACGTCACCAACTTGACTCCCCCTTATGTCGCCACCGAATTGCCTGGTGCTCCGGTGGTCAACTTTGCGGAGCTCAATTCCGGCTCGGCCAGCAAGTTCCTGCCCAGTCCAAAAGCGAGTTTGATTTTCGGCCCATGGTTCAATACCGAGTTCTATATACAGGGTGGATTTAGTTTTCACAGCAACGACGCACGCGGCGCAGTGCAAAGGATTGAACCGATCTCGCCGGACTATCCTTTCCCAGCGCCCTCCACTCCGATTTCCCCCCTGGTCCCAACCAAAGGCGCGGAAATCGGCGTGCGCACTGTGGCCATTCCACATCTGCAAAGTACCCTTTCGCTCTGGTATCTATACAGTGCTTCCGAACTGCAGCAGGATGGTGACACCGGAGGTACGGTTGCTTCAGCATCGCCGAGCAATCGCTATGGCATTGAATGGGCGAACTACTACACGCCACTGGAACATTTGGCTTTTGACTTTGACTTTGCGGACTCCAGGGCCCTTTTTACCACGATAGACCCGGATGATGCGGCACCGGGCAGCCCGGGTGGCAAGTGGGTACCCGAAGCGGTGGGCTTGGTAATTTCATCAGGCATCACCGTGCAGAGTTACAAAGGCTTTTGGGGGAGTTTGCGCCTGCGCGCCTTTGGCCCGCGCAATTTGACATCCGACGCAATTTATCGCTCAAGTTCAACGATATTACTCAATGCGGAGGTCGGTTATCACATCAGCGAAAAATGGCGCCTTATGGCTCAATTCTTTAATTTACTTGACCGCCATGATCACGACATTGACTACGCTTATACCTCCCGAATAACGCCAACAGCCACGGCGGCATTCACAGACGTTTTCCACCCCGTCGAACTCTTCCAGGTGCGATTCACGCTGGTAAGAACCTTTGGGGCGAAGTGAACATCGTTGTTATCGGTTCTCGGCAGCGTTGGGATCAATGGGAACCCGGCGCCACGTCGCGTCGATGACCATCATGAACGCAGGAATTTACCTCAGGCGCTCTTACTCGTGCACCGGCGATCCAGCCGACGATTCCGACGGCTGGTACAACGAAGGGAAAGATGCCATAGAGCGTGTCGCTGGCAGAGTGCGAATGACGATCCACCACCGCGAACACCTGCACGCAGAACGCGAGCGCGACGAGAACTACGGCCCAGCCTTGCAACTTGATTGGCCGGTAAATCCAGCCTCACGGACGAAACCAGGCTCGTTTCACACCTTATCCCTCCTGTTTCCGATAACTCGCCCTGAGCTCTTCCACGATCTCGCCCGCGGCTTTTCTGGCCTCGTCAAACTTGCCGGGCGGAAAAGAGATGGCGCCGACGCGGGCATGGCCTCCACCGCCGTAGCGCTCGCAGATTTTTGCCAGGTTCTCCATGTGCTCCAGCGGCGCCCAGGGATTCGAGCCTACAGAAACCTTGGTACGGAAGGTGCTTTTGCTTAGTCCCACACTGTAGGTGCAACGCGGATGCAGATAATACGGGATGAATTTGTTATAGCCCTCGAGCTCGTGGTCGGTAATGTCGAAGAAGATCGTTCCGTCTTTACACGACGAGCGCTCACGCAGGATCTCGATGGACCGCTTGTGCCGCTCCAGCAGTGCAGGCAGCCGGTCAGCGACCATCGGCTCGACGGCGACCTCGGCCAGCGGCTTGTAGGCGAGCATGGGGATGAGCTTCGGGAGCAGCTCCGAATCCTGGTTCGATTCGATGACCATCGTCAGCTTCATCGCCGGCTCACCTATCGCCACTGCGGTCTGCGGATCGGGATACAACGCGCCGTCGATGATGTCGGCCCACTCAATGACCTCCGCCACCGTCTCTTTCTGGAAGCCGAAGCGGTTCTCCGTCACGTCGGCGATAAATTTCGTGCAGGAGCGGTAATCGGGATCGTAGAACTTGGTATTGCTGAGATTGCGTTCGTAGTGCTCGGCGTCGTCGGGAGTGAGAAACGCGCTTTGATGATGGTCAAACCACCAGGTGATTTGCGGCGATGGCGAATATTTGAAGTCGACAATAGCGTTCTCATCGCCAGTGAACTCCGCCTCGTTGAACAGCGCACCGGCACGGTGTAGCAGGCCGGCATATTCGAATTCGGCGTGCTCGCGAATGCGCTCGCGATAGAAGCGACTGAACACCGCCGCCGAACAAGCGCCGTCGAAACAACGATCGTGGTAGAACACCTTGACCCGCACAGATTATTCAACGCTCCCTTCAGGCCGTTTGTGACACTGCGATGAATGCAACAATCAAAAAGTGAAAAGTAAATAGACATGACATGCGGGCGAGGGTGCTGTCAAGCGAAGGAGGATATCGCAACGGCTAAGCCCGGTCCGCCCACTGCTCCACCAGATCGCCCACTATCGGTAGCTTGAACCTTTCCCCCTGATACGTTTTCACCAGCAACAACAGCCAGAGTGTGAATTCCGCCAGTACCAAAAGCCCAAATAGAGGCAGCGCCACAAGGGGCAAGACCCTAGCCAGCAAGGCGAGCGCGAGATGAATGACGATCAGCGCGCCCACCGTAAACAAACATTGAAAGCAGTGAAAGCGCACAAATCGGTTGCGGTTGAACGGCCGGAGCAACAGAAACACGATGGCGGGCAGGACGCAGTAGGCGAGCATTCCTGCGATGTTCTCAGGCATGCCCGAGGTGGTGTCTGACGACGTGGGATGACTTGGGCGGTCCGTGGCCGGCGCAGCCACCCTAGTTCCTTTCACGTCGGCAGGCACAAAGCCGCGCCGTGTAGCTCGAAGGTTAATCCCACAATTCGGACAGAAGCGCGCCGTCTCCGAAAGTTCGTGACCGCAGTTGGTGCAGGCAGGCAACCGAGTTAAGCCTTGGCGCTTATGGCCGCCTGCGCGGCAACCGGCAGCCCGGCCTTCTCCCAGGCATCGAATCCGCCGACTACGTTGATGATGTTCGCGTGTCCGGCCCGTTGCAGGATGCTGCACGCAATCATGCTGCGGTAGCCACCTTTGCAGTGGACCGCAACTCTTGCGTCACGGTCGAGAGCGGGCAGCGCGCGCTTGAAGTTGTCGAGCGGATGCCAGCTCGCGTCTTCGATGTGTCCCGCGTTCCACTCGGCTTCGCGGCGCACGTCGAGCACGTGCAGTGCCCGCTTGTCGAGATGCGACTTCAGCTCGTGTACGGTGAGCTGAGGCACTTGCGCCAAGGGCAACCCCGCAGCCTTCCAGGCTGCGATGCCGCCGTCGAGATAGCCTGCAACGTCCTCGATACCTACCCGCGCCAGCCGCAAACGCGCCTCAGATACCTGCTCGTCGCTCGCGCCGATAAGTACCGGGCGCGCGGACAACCCCAGCATCGCGCCCGCCCAGGCGGCAAACTGGCCGCCCAAGGGAATGCTGATCGAGTTCGGCACGTGCCCGGCGGCAAACTCGTCCTGGTGCCGCACGTCAACCGCAGTCACGCCCTGCGCAATCTGAGATTGCAGCTCGGCAGGAGATATCGGCGTGAGCGCCGGAAGCTCCGTGAGCGCAGGCGCTCCCTCACGGTTGATGGCGGCATCCTGCGCGAAGTATTCGGGACGCACCGGCAGGTTCGAGGTCATCTGGGCGACAAAGTCCTCGCGCGTCTTGATCTGCAACGCCCAGTTGGTCAGTCGCTCCGTGCCGATGGTCGACGAACTCTCAGCCCGCATATTGCGCCCGCACAGGGAGCCCGCGCCGTGTGCGGGATACACCACCGTCTTGTCGGGCAGACTCATCAGTTTGCGGTGGAGCGAGTCATACATCATGTCGGCAAGCTCTTGCGGAGAGTGCGTGGGTGAAAGGTCGGGCCGCCCCACATCGCCGATGAACAGTGTGTCGCCGGTAAAGACCGCCCAGGGCTCGTCGCCGTGCTCGCAGTCAGTGAGCACCAGGCAGACGCTTTCGGGCGTGTGGCCCGGCGTCTCCTTCACAGAGATGCAGAGGCTGCCGACCGGCAGCTCGAATCCGTCGTAGAGGGAAACGTGTTCGAACTTCGCCCCCGCCGCAGCGCCTACGTAGATTTTCGCGCCGGTGCGCTGTGCCAGCTCCTTGTGGCCGGAGACAAAATCGGCGTGAAGGTGCGTCTCGAAGATATGGCGGATCGCGAGACCGTTCTTCTGCGCGGCTTCGAGGTAGATCTCGACATCGCGTTGCGGGTCGACCACCACCGCCTCGCCCTTCGAGCCGAACATATAGGACGCATGCGCCAGGCAGCCGAGATAGAACTGTTGGAAGTACATTCAGATTCTCCGTGCGCAGGGAATCATACCGCTAAGGAGAATAGGTAGAGTAGCAGTTTTCGGCACGGGGTGGCCGGGAACACGGAGTTCAACAGAGGGCGAATGTGGAACCACCCGTCCCCACGTCATCCGAGCATTCTCAACGAGCCACGCCTGTCCTCAACCGGGGCTTCACCTCGCGAACAACAAGGAGCAACCCGTGCCATATGTCGCTTTCTTTTTCGTCCGGGAAGTCCGCTTCCGTTCTCAACCCGATCCAAACCACCGCTTGCCAGTCTTGTCGCCTACAAACCGTACCCAGCCACTCGTCGAGTATCGATTGGCTGCTTCCTCTACGCATCCAAGGCGTAACAAAACAGAGGGACAGACCCGTCTTTTCGTATTTTCTTAAGTCCTCCTCCGCCTTCCGCAAGCCCTGGGAGAGCTTTTCGATGCAAGCTTTGGTGTTGCGGCCCGTAAGGCGTGAGAGCAGCCATTTTGCCTCACAGCAGAATGAAGTGCCGCCCAATCCTATCCAGAGGTCGCACCGCCCAATTCCTTTCCCCTCACCAGCCTCCCTGCTCTTCTCCCAACGGTACTCCTCGAGAGCAGCACCCCCAGAAAGCCAGACCGCCGCAGCTAAGAACCCAATTTGGGACCTTTCACGATACCAGTACGGCCAATCGTCCTTCTTCGCGGCGAAAAAGTCTTCATGGACAACCTTCAACTTCCTGAAAATCGGCTCCAAAGACCGAAGCTCCTTCGAAGCCTCGTCTGAAAAACAAATTCTTGGCTCGCCGAGGACCCCCTTTACCGTGTTCTTGTCGTCGCTGTGTCACATTAGTCACCCGAATCTCCTCCGGCTCCAGTAACGGCAGTGATTATACTCGTCCCATGCGAAGAGGTTTTCATCCAAAGCGCCCGGGCAACAATCGGGGCTACGAGGACTAGACTGGATCCCAGGCGTTGCATCGAAATGTCCAATTTCAAAACATTGTTGTCTTAGCACTTCCCGGCGCTTGTAAGACAGCGGCATCGGAACTATGCTTCGTTTGCTGACCTCTACGCGCGACCTGTTGAGCGCGTGCTCGAAGGAGAAAAAAATGTCCCGCTTGCCGAACCTCCGCCGGATTGTTCCTGTGCTCGCCGCGATTGCTCTCATCAGCGTGCCGGCATTAGCGCAGAAATACACTGCCCCCAGCATGCCCCAGATCGGATCGGCCAACACCGTAACCGCCGATCCCGTGGTACCGCGCCCGGCAGGACAGCCCTGCACGGTGCAACTCTTCAGCAATTTTGATTTTGCCGACTTCAATCCCAAGTTCTTCTCCTACTCGCCGGACTGTGCGGGCCCGTGGGCGAAAGTCGTGTTGAACGCCGACTGGTCGGTCGATGCCGGCCGTCAGTTTGATCGCACGGCAGAGATCTGGATTGGCGGGACGCAACGTTTATTTCGGCACCACGGCGGAGCCATCGAAGACCGTGGAGCGCTCATGGCACACGGAAGTTGACCTTACCGACTACAGTACGTTGCTCACCACCGCCCAAGGTGGACGGGTTGATCTGGGTAACCTGGTGAACAACACCTATACCAGCCATCTCCATGGCAGCGCGTATATCCAGTTTTATCCCGTTGGCAAACATCAGCAACCTCCGGCGGTGGCCGACCTGGTGCTGCCTATGGCGGCGGATGCAACCGGTGGAACGGTTACGCTGAACACCGGCACCGACCAACTGGCAAAGACGTTCAGCTTGCCGACCAACGTGGAGCAGGCGTATCTCGACGTCTTCGCGCAGAGCCAGAGCAACGACGAATTCTGGTACACCTGCGCGCCTAATGATGTTTCCGGTGAACTCTACGACTGCGGCAACACGGCGTTCCGCGAAGGCGAAGTTTCCATCGACGGCAAGCCCGCAGGTATCGCTCCGGTTTATCCGTGGATTTACACCGGAGGTATCGATCCCTACCTGTGGCGTCCTGTCCCAGGTATTCAGACTCTGAACTTTGAACCGTACCGCGTCGATCTTACTCCGTTCGCGTCCATCCTGAGCGACGGCACGCAGCACACGGTGGCCGTCAGCGTTTACAACGCTGACCAGTACTTCTCCGCGACCGCGACGCTGCTGCTCTATCTCGATCACGGCTCGCAACAAGTGACCGGCGCGCTGCTGAAAGATACGCTCGGCCAGCCGAACCCGACGGTGAAGGAAAACATCCAGACCAATGGGATCGCCTACTACGGAACGGTTTCAGTGTCATCGAACCGTGGCTTCGTCGTATCGGGGTACGCGAATACTTCCCACGGCAAGGTGCAGACCGACGTGGCGCAGAGCATCACCTTCTCGAACGCGCAGACTTTCAACGTCTATATCGATGGCTCGGTGTATGACCAGACGGTGAAGCAAAATACCAGCCTCGCCGCACAGACAAGCACCAAGTCGCCGACAGGACTGCAGCTCGATTCCAGACTGAATGTCTGGCCGATGACGCTTAACTATGCCTACAACCTCTATAGTGACAACTCGCAGAAACAGGTTACGTCCATCACGCAGGGCTTGAGCGAGAACCAGCTCACCACCCTGAATGGATGGCCCATCTACTTCAGCTCGATGGACGTTTCGGAGAATCCGGGCGATACGCTGCTGATCGATCCGAACGGCGTGGCTACTCCCACGAACCAGACGAACAGCGAGCGCTTCATCTACTTCGACTCGAACAGCCCATGCTGGGACCGCACGGTCAAAGCCAACGGCGGCACCCTGACCAGTTATAAGGATGGTTGCGGGAAGTAGTAGCGTGTGCACGGTGGTCTTAGACGAACACTCTAGCTGGGAAGAAACTCTCGGGTGCCCCATCCAAGCCATCGTTTGGCTTGGGTGGGGATTTTGACTTTCATCTTGCTATTCGGACCATGGTTGGACACGAGGGCCACGGATGCGCCGCGAACGAAAACTCCCGCCCAACCAACTGAAGGTTGGACGGGGCACCCTCGAGAGCGTTGCTCGGGTCACCCGTCACAAGGTAATTAAACGTGAAAAACCAAACGACTGGAGCGGTCCATGGAAGAAGAAAAAATACGTGAAGCCCTGAATGCGCACTGGCACGCGTCGGCAGTCGGCGATGCAAACGCGGAACATGATATTTACGATGACGATGCCATCTGTGATTATCCCCAGTCAGGCGAACGAATCCTCGGACGAAATAATTTGCAGGCCTTGCGGAGTCATCACCCAGGTAAGCCGTCAGGCTTCGACGTCAAGCGAATTCTCGGAAAAGGTGATCTCTGGATCACGGAATACACAATCACTTACCAGGGGCGACCAACATACACAGTGAGCATTATGGAGTTCCGCAACGGCAAGGTGGTCCACGAGACACAGTATTTCGCAGATCCCTTCGAGGCGCCGGCCTGGCGAAGCCAATGGGTTCAGCAGATCGCGTGACGCCGCACTGAGGATGAGGGAATTTGCCGGGTGGCCCGGAGCCTGCCCTGAGCGCAGTCGAAGGGCGGGCTTCAACCATCGGTTGGTTGGGCGGGGATTTTGACTTTCGTCGCTTGTCATCGGGAGGTATCCTAAACCTTGAACCGAGAGTCGCACTGCAGACGAAAACCCCCACGCAAGCCAACCGAAGGCTTGCATGGGGCACCCTCGTGAGTTTTGCCCGGGTTACCCGCCCACCCGGCGAAGAAACACTCCCCCATTCCTAAGGTCCGACTTCCCTTAGTTGCACCTGGTCGCAAACAGGCTGCGACAGAAAATCTCGCCATTCGTTGACACCCGGCGGGCTGCGACTCTAGCCTCGATACAGAAGCTTGTTGCAACAGTGTTGCAACTGAGACCGGGTGGGGCCAGAGTTCCCAGCGGGAAACATCCACCGACAGGCATAGCGGAAAGAGACATGTGCACATCGCGGTGTGAGCGGCGTCACAGCGCGGATGGCGGGGCGGGGCCGAACATGGAAATGAAAATGAAAATCAATTTCATCTCGCCCGGGCCCATTCCCCTCCCTGGCTCCCGCCCTCCTGGAACTCGCGTGGGGTGCAGATGAAGCGGAACTTAATTCATTCCCAGATGTCCGTAAGGAGGGCCGTCGCGGCCCTTTGCGCCATGCTCCTGTTGGCGGCGTGCACCCAGCTGCGAGCGCAGTCAGCGGCCGGCGTCTCGGGAGCGATTTACGACCCCAGCGGAGCGGTTGTGCCGGGTGCGGCCGTTACCTTGCGCAACGCTGGGAACGGTCAGGGACGCAAGGTCACGAGCGGCAGCGACGGTTCATACCAGTTCTCCTTCGTCATGCCAGGTACATACCAGCTTCAGGTCGTTGCTCCGGGGTTCAGGGAATTTCTCAAATCCGACATAGTGGTCGTTCAATCGACTCATCTTGCCATGGATGTCCGGCTGGCGCTGGGGTCTGATAGCACGACCATCGAAGTAGCGGTGGCAGCCCTACAAATCGATCCTTCGTCCACGGAGTTGGGCGAGACCATAGCCGAGAAGAAGATTCAGGATGTTCCTCTCAACGGCCGCAGCTTTACTGACTTGCTCGCCATACAGGCAGGAGTGGTTCCGGTCAGTTCGCAACAGCCGAATGCAGTATTGATGTCAGGTTGCACGAGCACCTCTCCGTCAGGCGACATCAACCCCGGCAATATGTCGGTCAGCGGACAGCGCGAGACCTCCAACGGCTTCGTGGTGAACGGAGCCGATGTTGAAGAGACGTTCAACATGGGGACCTCCGTCGTTCCCAATCTCGATTCGATTGAGCAGTTCCGAGTGCTGACGGGCAACTTCGACGCTCAGTATGGAAATTTCAGTGGCGGACAGGTCGTGGTCGAAACCAAGTCCGGCACCAATCAGTGGCACGGCAGCGGCTTCGAATTTCTGCGCAATACGGCCCTCGACGCGCGCAACTATTTTTCCTCCAGCCGCGCGACCTACGACCAGAACCAGTTTGGCGGCACGCTCGGCGGACCCATCAAGAAAGACAAGCTGTACTTCTTCCTCGACTACCAGGGAACGCGGCTCACCCAAGGCATCGACACGGGGCTGATTACCGTCCCTTCGGTGCAGGACCGAAGCGGCAATCTGCTGGACCTCGCAAGCCAACTGAACGGCGTCGTGAACGGGCAAGGACTGGCCACCGCGCTCTCGCAGAAACTGGGGTACGCGGTAACTCCGGGCGAGAGCTTCTACACCGCGAACTGTACCAGCCCGGCGCAGTGCGTGTTTCCCAATGCGGTGATTCCACAGTCGGCCTGGTCTACTCCGGCGAAGAACCTGCTGGCCTATGTGCCGGTTCCGAATCGCGGCAGCAGCCTGTTCTCCACCGCAGCCGAAAACCAGAGCTTGCGCGATGACAAGGGCGCCGCGAGGCTCGACTCCACCCGGCCCTGGGGCAACGTTTCTGTTTACTACTTTGCGGACGACTACTACTCCGACAATCCTTACCCGACGGCGCAGGGCGGGGCCAATGTTCCGGGATTCAACGCGCTGACCTACGGGCGCGCTCAACTGCTCAGCATCGCTTTCACTAAAACGTTGGGGGCGAACACGGTCAATGAATTTCATTTCAGCTACGCCCGCGATGCCAACGTGGTGGGCAAGCCCCAAGGCGGGGTCGGTCCGTCGCTCGCTTCGCAGGGTTTTGTGGACGCGGCCGGGCAGCCTTCGATTTATGCTCTGGCGCCGGAGATTGAGGGAATCGAGAACGTCGTGTTCAACGATTTCACCATCGGCGTGGACACCACCGGGCTGACCGAGGTCAACAACACGTATCAGTGGACCGATGATTTCTCCCGGACCATCGGGCACCATACGATCTGGCTCGGTGGGGGCTTCCACATCGACCAGATCAATATCAACCCAGACGCAATCTACAACGGCTCGTTCGCCTTCACCGGCTCAGCGACGGGATCTGACTTTGCGGACTTCCTGCTTGGGCTTCCCAGCACCTATTCGCAAGGCGACTCCAACGACTTTTATCCTCGTAATAAATACATCGGGCTTTATGGCCAAGATAGCTGGCGTGTGAAGTCGAATATCACGCTGAACTATGGACTGCGCTGGGATGTGCTGCCGCCGTGGCGCGAGAAATACAACCAGTTGCAGACGCTTTCGCTCGGGCAGCAGTCGGCTGTCTATCCCGGCGCGCCGCAGGGCATCGTGTTCCCCGGCGACGCGGGAATTCCCAGCACGCTGGCGCCGACTAAGTACACCAACTTTGCTCCTCGCATCGGCCTGGCCTACTCGCCCAGCTTCAACAACGGCTTAGGCCGCAAGCTGTTCGGGAATGCGGGAGCCACGGTCATCCGCGTGGGATACGGGATTTACTACACAGCTTTCGAAGGGCTGTCGGCCGGAATCATGAGCGCGAATCCGCCTTATGGGTACGACTACACCAGCCTGGCGCCGCCCACCTTCGCCAACCCCTTCACCAATGCGGCTACCGGCGAGACGGTGGCACAGCCGTTTCCAGTGACCATTCAGTCGCATGGGGCCTCGGCAAACCATCCCAACTCAGCGGTTGACTGGAACCAATACCTGCCGATTACGGGCGTTCCGTCCTTTTACCATAGCAACGTTCCCCCCTATACCGAGAGCTACACCCTGGGCATTCAGCGCGAGATCGCCAGGAACACCATCCTGAGCGCCGGCTATGTGGGCAGCCAATCGCACCATCAACTGGTGTTGATCTCGGCGAATCCGGGAGACGCTGCCGAGTGCCTTGCCCTCAACGCTGCCGGAGCCACCCCGACGTGTGGGCCGTTTGGCGAAGGAGGCACCTACACGCTTCCAGGTGGACAAGTAGTGCAAGGTACCCGGTCGCCTTTCAGCTCGGCCTTCGATGCTGTTACCTATCAGAAGACCATCGGCAATGCCAGCTACAACGCGCTGCAAGTGAACTTGCGCCACCAGAGCTCAGCGCTGGAGTTCATGATCGGCTACACCTACAGCAAGTCGATCGACGACTCCTCAAGCCTGGCGGAGCCGGTGAACCCCATCGATCCGAACTGGAGCCGCGCCATCTCCGCTTTCGACATGCGACACAACTTTGTGGCGAGTTATGCCTACCATCTTCCCTTCGGAAAACTGCTTGGTCGCGACAACCGCTTCACGCAGGGATGGACTTTCTCCGGCATCGCCCGCTTCGGCAGCGGTCTGCCGGTGTCGCTGTACAACAACACCGACAGTTCACTGCTGGGCAGCATTCCGAACGGCATCAACAACAACGGAGTCGATACGCTTGCCGTGGCGCCCGGGAATCTCGGCGTTAATACCAATCCACGCAATGGCCTGCCGGCCTTTAATACCGCCCTGTTCAGCATTCCGGCCATCGGGAGTATGGGCAACGTGCCGCGCCGGTTCTTCTACGGGCCAGGGATCGAGAACTTCGATATGGCGCTGGAGAAAGTACTCACCCTTACCGAGTCGAAGTCATTGGAGGTCCGGGCCGAAGCCTTCAACGTCTTCAACCATGCCCAGTTCTTTGGAGCTGCAACGGTGAACGGCAACATCAGCAGTAGTGCCTTTGGAACCGTGGTCAGCGCAGACGCTCCTCGCCAAATGCAGGTAGCGGTCAAGTTTCGTTTCTAACGTCCTTGTCCGTGGGCTGACGCCCAAGGCTAAGACAAATTTCGCTTTTGGGCTCGGGGTTTCCGCCGACGCCATCTCTTCCCCCCTGTTACAATTCGTCACGAATCCGGCGACAACCAACTCACTACTCTGAATGGATGGCCCATTTACTTCAGCTCGATGGACGTGTCGGAGAATCCGGGCGATACCCTGCTGATCGATCCCAACGGCGTGGCTACTCCGACGAATCAAAGCAACAGCGAGCGCTTTATCTACTTCGACTCCAACAGCCCATGCTGGGACCGTACCGTCAAAGCCAACGGCGGCACGCTGACCAGCTATAAGGATGATTGCGGAAAGTAGGTCGTAGGCGACGCTTTTGCGTCCGACACTCGTGAATTCCCACACATTCCAACAGATGGAATGTGTGGGCCACCCGGCGGAGTGTTGATGGCTAGAAGAGCACTACCGCGTTAACCTTCATGTCCTTGCCGGCGGACGGTTTGCGGGTTACCGTCACTTCAGTGGTCTTGACAGTAGCAAGAATTAATCTCATATTCATAGTCCGTGAACCGTAGGGCAGGGCGGGTGGCCCGGGCAAGCATTCTGAGTAGTCAATACACCCGAGGGTGCCCCGTCCAACCATCGGTTGTGTCGAGTCCCAAGACATGCTTTACGGTTTGTCTCGACACATCCTTTACAGTTTCTCTTGGTTTTCAATCCAGCGTTCGACCGCGGTCGAACGCTGGATTGAAAGGTCGAGTTCGCGCACCACGCTCCGGCAGTAGTACACCAGAACCCGGTCTTCCATCTGCACCAGTTGCACCCATTCCCGACGCAACGCCTGACCGATATTCCAGTTGCGTCCAAAGGCCTTCAGCTTGCCATCGCCATCCAGCCGCCGCACATGCGCTCCCGCCGGATACTCCCACCGCGGCGGCTGCGGATTGTAGCATCGCACACTCGGCCGCCAGACGCTGGCCGGCGTCCGCATCTGCAGCGCCTCGTGCGGTCGCACCTGGTTGTGCTCCCAGCGAAACTCGTCCAGCCATTGCTGTGGCGACTTGCCTCGCCAGCCCCGCCGCTGTAACGCCCGCTCCAGCTCGCCATGGAAGCGCTCCACCTTGCCTTGCGTTTGCGGATGCCGTATCCCGCTCCAGTGCAGCCCAATGCCTTGCTTCATCAGCCACACACTCAGCTCCGTCATCCCCGTGGCCGCCGTCGCACTCCACCACGGAATCCCGTGGTCCATCAGCATGTCTTCCGGCAACCCGTTCTCGGTAAAGGCAATCTGCAACTGTTCCTGCACCAACTCCGCCCGCGTGCTGCCCGTCTGCTGCAACCGGATCACGTACCGGCTGTGATCGTCGATCACCGACAGTGGACCGGTGGGCGCCTCCCACCCGATCGGGCTCTTGAAGTCCATCTGCCACAGCTCGTTGGGCTGCGCGCGTTCGAAGCGCTCGGTGGCCTGGTCGTGCCGATCCGCCGGGCGCACCAGATCCCGCCGCAACAAAATGCGATGAATGGTGCTGCGCGTCAGACTCACCCCCTCGCGCTGCAATAGCACCTGCAGCTTGCGCGCTCCCCAGTCGGGATAGCGCTGCCGCAACCCAACCACCTGCTCTTCCAACTCCTCGGCGGTGTGCCGCGGACTGTTCCAAGGACGCCGGCTGCGTTCGGCAATTCCCGCCAGCCCCTGTTGCTGGTATCGCTTCAGCCACAAGTTGCCGGTGGGACGCGATATCCCGAACTCCCCACACAGCGCGGTTAAGGACTTTTCCCGCCGCGTTGCTGCTACCACGAACTGCACCCGCTGTTCTCGTACATCCATGGTCTTCCAAGGCATTCCGGCTCACCCTCCCGCGCGCGCTACGCTTGCGCGGGAGGGTAAAGGATGTCCCGGGACATTTTGTAAAGGATGTCATGAGACTGAACACATCGGTTGGTTGGGCGGGGATTTTGACTTTCGTCGCTTCTGGTAAACACCTATCCCAAGATTTGAAGGGAGTTCCACCGTGCACAAAACCCCCCATGCAACCAAACGAAGGTTGCATGGGGCACACTCGTGAGTCTTCCCCGAACCGCCCGTCCCAACCAATGACGGTTGGGCGGGGGTTTTGGTTTCATGTCACAGATTCTTTCCCATGATCCGAGTATTCTTCACCCGTGCCTTGGGGATTACGACGCTACCAGCAGACGCGACAGCTCCACTTCATCACCTTCAGTTGCTATCGTCGTTTGCCTTATCTGTAAGGTACCAGAGCGAAGCGAATGTTCGAGGAGGCGCTGGAAGAGGCGCGTCGAAAGTATGGGCTGCTTGTGTTCGGGTACGTGGTTATGCCCGAGCACGTACATTTTCTGGTGAGCGAGCCGGAGCGGGAGTTGTTATCGACGGCGATAAGTGCGATCAAGCAGTCGGTGGCGCGGCGGCTGATTGGTGAGCGTGAGCCGTGCCCCACACATTCCAAACGAAGGAATGTGTGGGTGTCACAGGGTATGCACTACGACGTCACTGACCTGAGTGACGAAACCGTTTAGTCTGTCGTGGTGACGCGAGGACTCACGCGATACTACGGCGACGGCGACCTGCACTTCATCACTTGGAGTTGTTATCGCCGCGAGCCCCACCTGGACACGGCAGCGCGGCGTGATCTTTTGCTGCGAGTGTTGGAGCACGCCAGACGGCGCTATCGATTCCAAGTCGTGGGATATGTCATCATGCCGGAGCACGTGCATCTGCTGATGACCGAACCAGAGCACGGGGATCCCTCGGTAGTGCTGAAAGTCGTCAAAGAGCGGTTTACCCGAATGCTGCGCGCCCGGGAAAGGTTCGTAGGGCTTGTGTGGCAGAAGCGCTTCTACGACTTTAACGTATGCAGCGCGAAGAAGCGGGTGGAGAAGCTACGATACATGCACCGCAATCCGGTAACACGAGGGCTGGTTGCGAGCCCAGAAGACTGGCATTGGAGCAGCTACCGGGCATCCGCCTTTGACGAGCCAGGGTTGGTGTATGTGGAGACGAGTCCTTCGCAGATCAACGTTCATGGGTCCCACTCATTCCAAACGAAGGAATGAGTGGGGCACCCGTACAGTTGCAATATTAAGCAACAGATAAACTTACCACTGCAGTAACACACTGCATCCGGCTGGACGAAGGTGCGCCGCCGTTGCATCCGCACCGAAACGTGAAGCCTGGCCTACCCGAAGGAACACGAGGTCCTCCAAGAACGGCGAAACCAGCCCCCTAAAACGCGCAATTTTAGCCCAGAAACTCCTCCAAAACCCGCTCGAAGTGCCTCGAAGTGGCCTCAATTTACGCCCGCGCAAAGGTCATCAGAGGCCCGTATTTGTTCCGAAATGGGAAAGAACAGGACTAATCGGGGCCAAGAACAGCGCAGAAAAGCCGGGGTTCGAGGGCGTTTTGAGGCGAAATTTGACGAGAAATGAGCGTTTCTTGCACGTTGTCCCGAACCCGTCATGGCGGCTAGTTCTAATCCGGATTCGCGTCCACGTCTCGCGCCCGTTTCTCCATAACCCGCGTCGTTCCCCTGTTACAATTCGTCACGAAATCCGGTGTCCTGCCGGAGGCACGTGTCGAACTTCTGGCCTCGCCAGTCCGTATCTTCATACAGCCCAAGGCACAAGCCTTAAAGGCAATCCAGGCCAGGAGTAAAGCCCGTTGGGAGCGCTAGTTGGACGACAGCCAAGCCGTAAATGCACTGGTACGCCGCTGTGTAGCCGGCGATGCTGCGGCATGGCAGGAGATCGTTCAGCAATATAACCGGCGCATTTACAACATCTGCTACCGGTTCTCCGGATCGGCAGACGACGCGGCTGACCTGACCCAGGAAGTGTTCATTAAGATCTACCGGACTCTCGGCACCTTCGACGGGACGCGGGCGGCCTTCATGACCTGGGTTACTACGGTAACTCGCAATCTGCTGGTCGACCACTTCCGCAAAGGCAAATATGACCGAGTGACGGATTCGCTGGATGCAACGCCCGGAAATCAGGAAGACGGCCTGTCAATCGGCGATCAGCTAGAAGACCATCGGTCAAGCCCGGAGCAGCGGGTACAGAGCCAGGAGACCCAGAAGATGGTGCAGGCGGCCCTACAGAAGCTTTCGCCCGAGCTGCGGGAGGCGGTCATCCTGCGGGATTTGCAGGATATGGACTACAAGGAGATTGCCATAGTGCTCAAAGTCCCCGAGGGGACCGTGAAGAGTCGCATAAATCGGGGACGAACGGAACTAGCGCGATTGTTACAACGTACCTATGGGCAGGTCGGTTGAAGATGACGGACAACACCCAATCCGGAATGCAGTGCGTTGAGTGGGAGGCCTTGCTGGCCGACGCTCTCGACGGAACTGTGCATGGCACCAGGCTGGCGGGCTTTGAAGCGCACCAGCAAGCCTGTCCGGTTTGCGGTGCCCAGTACCAGGAAGCTGTGGCCGGCATGCACTGGCTGAAGGGGCTGGAGGAAGTCGAAGTCCCGCGCAACCTGGTGCACAACATCATGGTGCACACGGCTGGAGCGTTGCCGGTGCCGCGCGAGAGGTCTGTGGCATCGGGCGAGAGCTGGTGGGGGCGGCTGAAGGGCCGCATCGCTCACGTATTCGCTCCGCTGGCTACGCCACGTTTTGCCATGTCGTTCGGCATGGCGTTCTTCTCCATCACCATGATCTTGAACATCGCGGGCTTCCACGTAAGCGATTTGAAGCACCTGGACCTGAGCGCAAAAGGGATTGAAAGGACGTACTACACGACCCAGGCGCGCGCGGTCCGATACTACGAGAACATCCGGCTGGTATATCAGATCGAGTCTCGCGTGCGCGATTTGCGCCGCGCTGCGCGGCCCGAAGAAAAGCAGGAGGAACCCCAGACGCCAAAGAACCCTAACAAGAGTGAAAACCAGCGGCAGCACAGGCGCTACAGCGACAACGGGCAGGGGCCAGTACTCGCCAATGCCCACGCCGCAGTGGAACTGGAAATGAATCGGGCCCGGCAGAACAGGAAGATGCTATGAACTGCGCCAATCATGTCGATACTCCCGCAACGGCGTATTGCCGCACCTGTGGCAAACCGGTGTGCGCTATCTGCGCGCGGGACGTGCGTGGCGTTATCTATTGCGAGGATTGTCTCGCGGCACAGGTGAGCGGTACCTTGCCGCCTCCGCCGCAGCCCGGCGCTGTAGCTCAGGGTGCGCCTACGGTCGCCAGCGGCAGCCCCGGCTTGGCCGCATGCCTGGGATGCATTCCCGGCGTCGGCGCCATGTACAACGGCGAGTACGCCAAGGGCTTCATTCATGTGCTGATCTTCGCCACCCTGATTTGGGCGGCGGGTCACGTGAGTGGTTTGTTTGGTCTTGCGATCGCCGCGTTCATCCTTTACATGCCGATCGAGGCCTATCAGACGGCCAAGGCTCGCCAACTGGGGTTGCAGCCTCCCGACCCGTTCGGCTTTAACAACCTGCTCGGCACCCGGCCTCCAGTTGCGGCTGCGGCGCCGCCTCCCGGAACTGCGCCTGTGGCCCCTGCTGAAGGGGCGCCGGTGGTGGAAGATGCTTCTGACACGCAGCAGATTCCGGTGGGAGCGTTTGTGCTGATCGGGCTGGGCGTTTTGTTCCTGCTGAACACCTTTGGCTGGTTGCACTTTGACTGGATATGGCGCTTTTGGCCGCTCATCCTGATCGCCGTTGGCGTTCGTGTGCTGATGAAGCGCAATCGGATGGGGTACTAAGGAGGCGTCATGCGATATCGATACAATCCCTATTGCTCCTGCCCCCGGTGCCGTGCCCACGGATACATGGGACCTGCGGTCCTGATCACCCTGGGTGTGCTGTTCCTGCTGTCGCAGGTGACGTCCAACTATTGGCTGAGCTTCGACCGCACTTGGCCGGCGTTGCTGATCGTGATTGGACTGGTTTCCTTCTTGCGCCACAGCGCTCCCGCCAACGGGCATATCCCGCGCGAATACGCCGCTATGCCTCCGGCACCTGGGTATCGGCAAACTCCGGTCGCACCCGCGCCCGCGCCGGGGTCCGTCGTGACGCCTGCGCCAATGCAGCCCGGAGGGAACCTGCCTTCTGCGCCGTACGAGCAGCCCGGAAACAATCCCAACGATACGGGGGTGCACCATGGCTAGCACCTACACGCAACCACCGATGACGCCTGCTCCCCCACCGCCGCCGTACCGGTATCGCGGCTCGTTGGCCGGGCCGATTGTGCTGATCGTCATCGGCTGTCTGTTCCTGCTGCACAACTTCGGCGTGCATCTGCCAATCTGGCGTGCTTTCGGGCGCTACTGGCCTCTGCTGCTGATTCTGTGGGGCGTAATCAAGCTGGTAGAACACGCCACGGCGAGCCGGCAAGGCTATCGCGCGACAGGAATCGGCGCAGGCAGTGTTTTCCTGCTGCTACTCATCATCATCTTTGGCCTGGGTGCGCACTACAGCCACGACGTGAACTGGGGAGGGGTGCGCGACCAGATCCAAATCGACGACGATCTGGGCGGGATGTTTGGCAATGCCTACACCTACGATGACACCATCGAACAGACATTCCCGGGCGACGGCTCACTTCGCATTGTGAGTGATCGCGGCGCAATCAACATTCAGCCCAGCGATAGCGACTCGATCAAGGTCGTCGTCCACAAGAAGCTGTACGCGAGCAATCAGAGCGACGCCGACAAATACAACCAGGGCACCAAGCCGATCATTACAGTCAACGGGACTTCGGTGCTGCTGAACGCCAATACCAACGGCGCCGGCGACCATGGTGTGTCAGCCGATATGGACGTGTACGTTCCGCGCAAAGGCGCGATCGATGTCGCCAGCCGGCGTGGCGACTTGAGCGTTACCGACCGCAAGGCCGACGTGAAGATATCGGGACAGCGCGGGGACGTCGTGCTCACCGGCATCACCGGCGCAGTGAAGGTCAACCTGGAGAAGGGATCTGTCCGCGTATCAAAAGTAACGGGGGATGTCGATATCGATGGGCGCATCGATGACGCAACCGTCGAGGACGTGAATGGCGCAGTGAGTCTGAACGGCGACTATTTCGACGACATTCGTGTGTCCAAGATCGCGAAAACGGTCACATTCAAGTCGGCGCGCTCGGACATTATGCTGGCGTCAGTTCCCGGTGATCTGGAAATTTCCGGCGACTCGCTGCGCGGCACCGACGTGACCGGCCCGTCACGGCTGGTGATGCGCTCTAAAGAAGTTCATCTCGACGACGTAAGCGGCGACCTTCAATTGGAGTCGACCAACGGCGACATTGAGGTTCATGCCGCGAACAAGTTGCCATTGGGAACAATGACCATTACCGGCAAGAAGGGTGACGTTACGCTGGTGCTGCCGCCGAATGCGGGATTCCAAATCGATGCCACCACTCGCAAGGGCGACATCTCTTCGGACTTCAGCAATGTGAAGGTCGATGAGAAGAACGGTGGAACCTCGACCGCGACGGGCACCGTCGGTAATGGCGCCGCCAAGCTGGTGATCAAGGCCGACGTGGGGGACATCAAGATTACGAAAAGTTAGCGGATTTCGAACCTCATTCCTCATGGCGCCGAGCGGTCGGCGCGCCTTTCCTTTGTGGGCGGGTGTTGCCGCTTTGCTCCTTAGGGCAGGCTACCGCAGACGGGGTTCTGCGCGGTGTTAGTTAGAATCTCTGCGCGCAGACCTGCGGTTCAGCTAACCTCCAATCTGGCAGGAGTTGAGAATGCGACGAAACTCGGTCCGCTGCCGGGACGGAAAAACCTGCGGCTCCGATCAAGCGGCAAGACGGGAGGGGGCACCTAGGTTTAGGACGGTTTGTGCAGTCGCCGCCTGTTATCGACAATGATTGTGTAATCCAAGCTCTCCGAAACTGGTTTGACGCTGCGATTGTGCTTCTCTATAATAGGAAATCCGCACCGCCGAATCTTCCGGCTGGGAGTGCGTAAATGCGTGTGTGCATTTTCCGATCCTGGCCGCCGAGTGAGAGTCGAGGCAGACAGCCTGGAACGTCTGAGGAATTCCCGGAGCATCTCAAGGAGTCACAGCAAAACCCATGAAGCGTACATACATAGGCCTCGCCATCCTGGCGTGCTCGATGGCGGTGATGGCCCAATCTGGCTCGGCAACCCCAGCGCCCTCGCCTGCCGCCCCTTCAACCACGACACCCGTGGCGTCAACCGGCGCCTCCAAAGTCGGAATCATTGACATTCAGCAGGCCATCATCGCCACCAATGAAGGTGGGCGCGACTTTGAAGCGTTGGCCAAGAAGTTCGAGCCCAAGCGTACCGAGCTGCAGAATCTCAACACCGAGATCGACAACCTGAAGAAACAGCTCAACACCCAGGGCGACAAGATGAACGAGGAAGCGCGAGCCAACCTGGTGAAGAGCATTGAGACCAAACAGAAGAGCTTGCAGCGCTCGGCCGAAGACGCGCAAAACGAGTTTCAGCAGCAGCAGAACGAGGTTGCGCAGCGCATTCTTCAGAAGATGGCGCCGGTGATCGACAAGTATGCGAAGGAAAATGGATTCACACTGTTGTTGGATTCCTCGAATCCGTGGCCCCAGGGTCCGCTACTCTGGGCGACGGCGGGAGTGGATGTAACCAAGCCGATCGTCGATGCATACAACGCGCAGTCTGGAGTAGCGGCTCCTCCGAAGCCCGCGGGTACTACGAGCGGGGCCGCCCATCCGCCAACACCGGGTGCTGGTGCATCTGCCAAACCAGCGGCTCCTGCCGGCACTACGCCGAAGCACTAAGACTAGAGCTTTGAGGAATGGCGAGCCGCCCGATCAAGGGCGGCTTTTCGTACTTGCAATCCCGAAATCGCTTGTGGAAATCTCTGTGGAAGATTTGGGTTTGAACCCTGCTTTGTCAATCAGTTCGCCGTCCGGCGCAACCTGCCTCGGTTATGAGGCAAAGTTAACCAGTTTCTTTACATTGAGTTGCGTGGCTTTACTCTCAATCTGGGAAAAGCAAGAAATTTTATTTAAGAAAGCACGAGGCGAGGGAGTTTTGCACATTCGTTAATACCTCGTAATGGTGGCGCTTGGCTCCACTGAAGTGGAATGCTGATTCACGAAAGAGACATATTGCGGCCTGGGGATCAGCTCTCGCCGACGCGCAGCACGGCGAGAAAAGCTTCCTGGGGGATGTCGACTCGACCGATGCGCTTCATGCGTTTTTTGCCTTCTTTCTGCTTCTCCAGGAGCTTGCGCTTACGAGAGATGTCGCCGCCGTAACACTTCGCGATGACATTCTTGCGCATCGCAGCCACGGTCTCGCGGGCGATAACCTTGGCGCCGATCGCCGCCTGGATCGCCACCTCGAACATCTGTCGCGGGATCAGTTCTCTCATCTTGGAGACCAACGCCCGCCCGCGGTCGTACGCGAAGTCGCGATGCACGATGATCGAAAGCGCATCCACCGGATCGCCGGAGACCAAAATGTCGAGCTTCACCATCGGCGACTCCCAGCTACCCGTTAGGTGGTAGTCGAGCGAAGCATAGCCGCGCGACACGGATTTGAGGCGATCATAAAAATCGAGCACGATTTCATTCAGCGGCAGCTCGTACGTGAGCATCACGCGAGTCGGGCTGACATACTCGAACGCCTTCTGCTTGCCGCGCTTCTCTTCCACCAGCTTCAGGATGCCGCCGACGAATTCTTCGTTTGTGAGTATGGTCGCCGAGATGATCGGCTCTTCAATCTTCGCGATCTCGCTGGGATCGGGCCAGCGCGACGGGTTGTCCACTTCAACCACGCTGCCGTCGGTCATGGTGATCTGGTAGCGCACACTGGGCGCGGTTGTGATCAAGTCGAGGTTGTACTCGCGCTCCAGCCGCTCCTGAATGATCTCCATGTGCAGCAGGCCGAGGAAGCCGCAGCGGAAACCGAAACCCAACGCGGCAGAACTTTCCGGCTCGAAGAAAAACGACGAGTCGTTCAGGCGGAGCTTCTCCAATGCCTCGCGAAGAAGTGTGTGCTCATGCGCATCCACCGTGTAGAGTCCGGCGAAGACCATGGGCTTCAGCTCTTCGAAGCCGGGAAGCGGCTCGATGGCAGGGTTGCCGTCGTCAGTGATCGTGTCGCCGATTTTTGTGTCGGCAACATTCTTGATGTTCGCGATAAGAAATCCAACTTCGCCGGCCGAGAGCTCTTCCACCTCTACCGGCTTGGGCGTCAGCACGCCGAGCGTCTCCACTTCAAAGCTGCGGCCATTCGACATCAGGCGAATGTGCTGGCCCGTCTTCAGCGTTCCCTGGATTACACGGGCCAGCACGACCACTCCGCGATAGGGATCGAACCAGGAATCGAAGATGAGCGCCTGTAGTTGGTTCGCCGCGCGTCCCTTCGGCGGCGGGATCTTGTGGACAATGGCTTCCAGCACGTCGGGCACGCCTTGGCCGGTTTTGGCGCTGATAGGGAGCGCGTGCGATGCATCGAGGCCAATAGCGCCTTCGATCATCTCTTTCGTGCGCTCGACGTCGGCGCTGGGCAGATCGATTTTGTTGATGACGGGAATAATCTCCAGCCCGTTGTTGATCGCGATGTAGGCATTGGCGAGCGTCTGGGCCTCAACGCCTTGCGATGCATCAACCACCAGCAGCGTGCCTTCGCAGGAGGCTAGCGAGCGTGAAACTTCGTAGCTGAAGTCCACGTGCCCGGGCGTATCGATCAGGTTGAGCTGATAGGTATTGCCGTCGGCCGCGGGATACATCATGCGCACCGAGTGCGCCTTAATCGTTATGCCGCGCTCGCGCTCCAGGTCCATCGCATCCAGCACCTGCTCCTGCATCTCGCGCGCGGTCAGCGAGCCCGTCAATTCGAGCAGACGGTCGGCAAGCGTGCTCTTCCCATGATCGATATGGGCGATGATGGCGAAATTTCGGATGAGTGATGGGTCCATCGGGTCTGCTTAGGGGCTGTCTCGATTCTAACAGGGGATGGCGGAGTGAAATGCGCCGATGCTCACCTTGAATGTGAGGGTGAGTAGTCGCGGAAGACATCATCACCGTTTCAATTGTGAGCTTTGTATCAGGGCACGGCTTTAGCCGTGCCGAACAAGCCTACAAAGAGAAGGTCTTTAGGCCCTGAGGGAAACTCTTGCAGGGGCTAAAGCCCGTGCGGTTCTGCGGCAATCGGCCCGACTGAAGTCGGGCCCTGATACAACCAATATCCAAGCGAGACGTCAGCGGGCTGTGAGGGATGCCGTGCGACAACGTAACATTCATTCAAAAACGCCGTTAATCATACCGCTCAAACACGATTTGCTTGCGTGTCCCAGCCGAGCTCGTCTTTCAGAAGTTTGCGATTGGCATCCACCATCTGGTGCAGCCCGCAAATATAAGCCTGCATATCTTTGTGGTCGCCAACGATCTCGCGCACATGGTCTTGCACGTAGCCTCGGGAGCCAGTCCAGCCTTCGCCACCGCGGCTGAGCGTGGGGACATAGTGAAAGTTGGTGTGCTCGCGCGCGATGCGCTCGAACTCGCCACGGTAATAGATGTTCTCTTCGTAGCGCGTTCCAAAGACCAGCCAGAACTCGCGGCCCTGGTGGCGCTCGGGCTGGTCAAACAGCCAGTGAACCATTCCTCGTATCGGCGCAATGCCGGTGCCGGTCGCTATGAAGATTGAATCGTGATGCGGCTCGCGCAAGGTGAACAATCCATGCGGGCCGTGGAAGTCGACGGTTGCGCCTTCTTCCAGATCGCACAGCCAGTTGGAGAGAAATCCTTCGTCCACGCGATTCAGGCAGAGGTCAAACGTGTTGTTTCCGCGCGGTGGCGAAGCCAGTGAATAAGCGCGGGTATGCTCTTTGCCGTCGGCCTTGCGCTGCCTGATGGAAACGAATTGCCCGGCGATGAAGTTGAATTCGTTTACGCCTTCAACGGCAAATTCCAGATGTTTGGTAGCGTCGGAGAGAAAGACAGAGCGATTCAGGCGCGCGGCCTGTGTGGGGCGCTCGAACGTCCGCGATGATGTGACTGCGTTTGTGGAAGTGCTCACACAAATTAGATGATGCATGGTGAGTGTTGGAACCGGCGATCAACGCCTCTGTTTGTCTTGTCATCACGAGCGTCACATTTGGCGCGAGGGATCTGCTCTCGTTCCGAGCACCAGGCAGTTTGGCTCCGTGGGGTTAAGATAAGCCTTATGTATGGGCTGCTAATGAAGCTCAAGAAAGCGATTACTCGGGTTCGTGAGAAGCTGATTGTGTGGCAGCAAATCCAAGCTTTTCGCCGGACCGAGCCGCGTCATCGGAACAGCTATCGCGATCTAGCAAAGTAGAGCCGCCGCCCTGACGGACTATGAGTCATTCAGCAGATCGCGGTTCCTCTTCTTGATCGGAGCGAGTGTGTTGGTTCGTTGCCTCGGGTACATTTAATCCCAATGTCGAGCCATCAGCGGGTCGCGAGGGATACCGCCGCGGGGGTGGACGGTATGGCTCCAGTTTGGGAGGAAGTATGCGGCGCAGTGGCCCGATCAGTAAGACTGTCAGTACGGTGCCACTGACGACACTTAGCAAAGCAAGTTGCCAACCTCTAAAGCCCCACAGGTACAAACATACGAGTGCCGCTATAAAAAGGACTAATTGGAGGATGTAACCATAAAGTGTGGAAAACTGGAGCTCACGAGAGCAGCCGGGACACACCCAAGGTTTCCAGCCTCTGTACCCCTCTGTCGGCATTCTCGTTCCGCAAAAGGGGCAGCGAAAATTCCGGACTGGATATCTGACGATCATTCAGCACAGTTGTGCAGGACGCCGAAGAGCAGATCCCTCGCTTCGCTCGTGATGACAAGACCGTTGAGGGGAAGACTACGGTCAAAACCGTGCTGCGCTTTTATGGTGCCTGCTTACTCCACCGTCACCGACTTCGCCAGGTTGCGAGGCTGGTCGACGTCGCAGCCACGGCGCACCGCGATGTGGTATGCCAGCAGCTGCAGCGGCACAACCTCCAAAATCGGCGAGAGCAACTCCGGAGCGTGCGGCACGTAGATGACGTGATCTGCGGCTTCTTTGATCTCCTCGTCGCCTTCGGTCGCTACGGCGATCACCGTACCGGAGCGGGCCTTCACTTCTTTCAGGTTCGACAGCGTCTTTTCATAGCGCAGCACCGAGTCAGCATCGTTGACGTCGCGAGTGGCGAGAATCACCACCGGCAGCTCCTCGTCGATCAGCGCGTTGGGTCCGTGCTTCATCTCGCCGGCAGGGTAGCCCTCGGCGTGAATGTACGAGATTTCCTTCAGCTTCAGCGCGCCTTCCAGCGCGATAGGGTAGTGAATGCCGCGCCCCAGGAAAAGAAAATCCGCCACCTTGTGATATTCCTTCGCCAGCTCTTCGGTGACGTCCTCGCCGCCAAGCAGCGCATCGAGCTTGCCGGGAATCAGCGTCAGCTCGGTAAGCAGCTTCTTCGACTCTTCCGTCGTGAGCGTGCCGCGCACCTGCCCGAGATAGACGGCGAACAGGAACAACGCTGTAAGCTGCGCGGTGAAGGCCTTGGTCGAAGCGACGCCAATTTCCGGCCCGGCATGGGTGTAGACGGTGCCGTTCGACTCACGGGCGATCATCGAGCCGACGACGTTGCAGACCCCCAAGGTCTTCGCGCCTTTGGCACGTGCCTCGCGCATGGCGGCAATGGTGTCGGCAGTCTCGCCGGATTGCGTGATCAGGATGGTCAGGTCCCCTGGCGCGATGAGCGGATCGCGATAGCGAAATTCGCTGGCATAGTCGACCTCGACCGGGACTTTGGCCAGCCGCTCGATCATGAACTTGCCGGCGAGCGCAGCGTGCCAACTGGTGCCGCAGGCCGCGATATAAATCCTGTCCAGGTTGCGGAACTCGTCCTCGCTGATGTCCATCTCGTCGAGGAAGACCTTGCCGCTATCCAGCGACACGCGCCCCAGCGTGGTGTCGCGGACGGCGCGCGGCTGCTCGAAGATCTCCTTCAGCATGAAATGCTTGAAGCCGCCTTTTTCCGCCATGATCGGGTCCCAGGTGATGTGCTGCACCTGGCGCGAGATAGGGTGGCCGTCGAAGTCGGTCAACTGCACGCCGGAAGGAGTAATGGTAGCCAGGTCGCCGTCGCCGAGGAAGAACAGGTCGCGGGTATGAAACAGGATCGCGGGAACGTCGCTGGCGACGAAGTATTCGTGGTCGCCCAAGCCAATTACCGCCGGCGGGCCATTGCGCCCGGCGACAATCTTGTCAGGTTCGTCGGATGAGATCACGGCAATAGCGAAGACTCCGGTCAACTGCTTCACGGTCTTGCGCACCGCTTCTTCCAGCGGAACCCGCTTATCGCCGGTTCCGAGATTCTTCTCGACCAGGTGAGCGATAACTTCGGTGTCGGTTTCCGTCGTGAACCTGTGCCCTTCAGCGATCAGCTGCTTCTTCAGGCTGACATAGTTCTCGACAATGCCGTTATGCACTACGACGATGTTGCCGGTACAGTCGCGATGAGGATGAGCGTTCTCTTCCGTCGGCCTTCCATGCGTGGCCCAGCGGGTGTGGCCGATGCCGTAAGTGCCGTCGAGCGGTTTCAGCCGGATGGCCTCTTCCAGGTTGCGCAGCTTGCCTTCGGCGCGGCGGATTTGCAAGCCGCTGCCGTTGCCGGCAACCGCGATTCCGGCCGAGTCGTAACCGCGATACTCCAGCCGGCGCAGGCCATCAATGATGACCGGCACGACCCGCTTCTTGCCGACGTAACCAACGATTCCACACATGATGGGACTCCCTGGGCGGCTACGATCGCCGCCGCTAACTCGAACAGAGGCCAAGCCCTGAGGTAACGTTCCGAACTTCTTGATGTTAGCTGATTTGATGGCTTAACAGCGAGTGACGATGCGGGACGGGCGGGTATACGAAGGTAACAAAGGGTAAAGCGGAGCTTAGAGCAGAGGTTGAGATTGGGGTGGAGTACCGCTTCGGCGGCACATTGGGCGATCCTCTATAAACACTGTGTCATCCCGAGCGAGGAGCGCAGCGAGGAGTCGAGGGACCTGCAGTTCGCCCCGCGACGAACTCAAAAGTGCGCTGAGGGTCCCCTTTCCAGCTTTCCAGAGAATGCCGCTGGCGTGTACCAATGCTCGGCGAGATCACTCCACGCGGGGTTCATGGTTTTGATTAGCGCAATCTTCTTTTCACGTCGCCAGCTCTTGAGCTGTTTCTCGCGCGCGATGGCGTCCACAACTTCCGCGATCTTCTCAAAGTAAACCAGCCGCTCGATTTTGTACCTTGTTGTGAAACCTTTCGCGTATCGACGCAGCTTGTGCGCAAGAACACGCCCGGAGAGATGGCCGGTCACTCCAATGTAGAGCGTCAGCGAGCGGCTCGCCATGATGTATACGTAATACCACTTGTGTTCCTGCACGAGAACAGAATTTCATTTGCGATGGCGTTGGAGCAGTGATGTCGCTCACGCGCAACGGTTCGGGCCGGTGAAGAAACTCCAGGTCCCTCGACTCCGCTTCGCTCCGCTCGGGATGACACACCGCAATAGAAAACCCGACGAGGCCACCGCTCACCCTTCCAGCGTGTACCGGTATTCCTCGATCACGGGATTGGTCAGCACTTCGCGGGCGATGCGCTCAATCTCGGCCGTCGCTTCCTCCTGGCTGATGCCATCGAGCGCGATTTCGAAGTACTTGCCCTGGCGGACGTCGTCGATGCCTTTATAGCCCATCTTCTTCAGCGCACCATGGATGGTTTTGCCCTGGGGATCGAGCACCGTTTTTTTAAGCGAGACGTAAACGTAGGCTTTCATAGGAAACATTATTATAGATGCCAGCTGATGAAAGGCCCCTGGCCGGGGCGTAGTAGTTTCTCCGGCACTCGTATGGCATCGGCGTGTATGGCACCAGTGTGTCGGTTGTGAGGGCCGAAACTCTGTTGTACAGTCTCCCGTATGCCACAACGACAGGGATCAATCCGCCTCTTTGGCTTTCTCGGCATCGAGGTCTTCCTGCATTGGTCGTGGTTTCTAGTAGCGGTTTTCGAGATACAGAGTCGTTCAGGCAGGTACACCTCCGTCGTATGGAACGTGTTCGAATATCTAGCTCTATTCCTTATTGTGCTGATTCACGAGTACGGACACGCTTTGGCTTGTCGTCAGGTTGGAGGCCGTGCGAATCAGATTGTGCTATGGCCTTTGGGCGGCGTGGCCTATGTCGATCCGCCACAACGGCCAGGCGCCACCTTGTGGAGTATCGCTGCGGGGCCATTGGTGAACGTGGTGCTGTTTCCTTTTCTGTTTACATTCATGTCGATGACGACGCCGTGGCAGCACTCCAGACCCAACTTGTACAGATTTGCAGTTGCGGTCATGGTCATCGACCTGGTTTTGTTCGTATTCAATATCCTGCCCATCTATCCCCTGGATGGCGGCCAGATTCTCCGCTCTATGCTGTGGTTTGTAATCGGACGCGCTCGGAGCCTTACCGTCGCGACCCTATTAGGGCTCGTCGGAATCGCCGGCCTGTCTCTGTTCGCAATTCGCAGTGGTTCTGTCTGGATCGGCATTATGGCGGTCTTCCTGGTATTGAACTGCTGGGCCGGTCTAAAGCATTCTCTGCATCTGTTGAGACTGGCCAAGCTGCCACACCGCGGCGGATTCAAGTGCCCTTGGTGTCATGCGGCACCACCTCAGGGGCGCTTCTGGATTTGTCCTGAGTGCAGCACGATCGTCGACCTCTTCGAAGCGCAGGGCGCATGCTCGTACTGTGGCAAGGTCGCGGCAGACATCAGCTGCATTGAGTGTTCTCACTCGAATCCCGTTCACGACTGGATTGTTCCTCAGAAGATGGCGGCGGCGAGCTCTTAACCCGAGAGCCAGTCTCCGTAGACTTTCGTATTCGTCGAAATTTGCTAAGCAATCGGATTCGCCGGAATGTCCGACACACATCGCATTCTCATTACGGCAAAATCTTTTATGGAGTCCGCGTCATAGAATAGCTAGGCCGATTCTTCCAAGGAGTTTCCCATGCAAAGCCAGATTACCGGAACCACCATGCCCGTCCTGGAATTCGCCCTCGATCCCAACGAGTCGGTCATCTCCGAAGCGGGCGAGCTGTCGTGGATGAGCAGTTCCATCCAGATGACCACGCACACGCAATTCGCTGGGGGTGGCGGGCTGTTTGGTGTGCTCAAACGTGTCGCCGGCGGCGGCTCAATCTTCATGACCGAATACCGCGCCATCGGCGCGCCCGGTGAGTTGGCCTTTGCGACCAAGCTGCCCGGCCATATCGTGCCGGTCGAGGTCGCGCCGGGACACGAGTACATGATCCATCGCCATGGTTTTCTCTGCGCTACGCCGGAGGTACGAATCAGCGTCGGCTTCCAGCAGTCGCTGGGCGCAGGTGTTTTTGGCGGTGATGGCTTTCTGCTGCAACACCTCGGAGGGCAGGGAACAGCCTGGCTCGAACTTTCCGGTGAGCTCGTGGTGCGCGATCTACAGGCGGGTCAGACGTTGTTCGTGCATCCCGGGCACGTCGGCGCGTTTCAAGCCAGCGTGTCGTTCCAGATCACGACCGTTCCGGGCATCAAGAACCTGATCTTCGGTGGCGACGGCATCTTCCTCGTGCAACTCACCGGCCCGGGAAGGATCTGGTTGCAGACGCTGCCCATCGCCAAGCTCGCGCACGCAATTGAGAGGTATCTACCGCGCGAAGGTTCGAAAGCGGCAGTTGGAGGCGGAGTTGTAGGCGGAATCGTCGGATCGATACTGGACGATATGCGGTGAAGCGCACGAGCCCTTGTCTGGCTCTCGCTGTGATTACTCGCGCGATGGTTAGAAGTCCACCCGCAGTCGAGCAAACACGCTGCGTGGCGGGGCGATTGCGTTGCCCGAGAACAGACCGGCAAAGTCAATCAGATTGAGCCGATTATTGAGGTTCGCCGCATCAACTTGAAGCCTCATCGCTAACCTATCTTTCTTCCACAGGTCGGCCCCGGCGGAAACATCAACGGAGAGCGCAGGTTTCACGCGATAGCGCTCAAAATTCACGCGGTCGATGACCTGCTGGCCGTACTGCGCGAGCGCCTGTTCATACGTGCCGTCAAAGTCGACTGGAAGCCCGCTGCCGTACTCTCCACCTAACGCAGCCCACAACCGCGGACTGATCTGATAGCGCAAGCGAGCGCGAACGCTATTGCGCTGGTCTTGCGAGACCCAGAAGCGGCCGCCTAACTGGGTCAGGGCGTCGGTGGCACTCTGTCCCAGGAAGAGCCCGCCGGTTACGGGGAAATAGGCCGACCCCACCATGTAGGAATAGCTGATGAATCCGGAGAACTGCCCCCAGTTGGGCAGATTCAGTTTCCCTTCTGCGCCGTAGATGCTTGCCCTGCGGAAAGCAATCGGAAACGATACCGGCGTGTTGAGCAGCAAGTCATCGTCCGCGAAATTGTTGACGCTTCGCCAATACCCGTTCACGTCGAATGCCACGTGACCGAATAAACCCTTTGTCAGCCCGGCTTCGTAGTAGTTGCCATGCGACGGCTCTACCGGCAATCGCAGCACATCGGGATTGAGAACAACTACGTCCGGCGAGCTGGCCAGCAGAATGTTTTCGAAGTCGGGCGTCTGAAAAACGCGGTCATACGCGGCGTGCACCAGAAGCTCTGCGCTCGAGAAGTATCGCGAAACGGCCAGGCGGGGACTGACAGCGTTCTGATTGACGATCAACTGGTAGTGGTCCCAGCGGACGCCTGCGCTCACCGTCCAGGCGCCGAGGCGGATCAAATCCTGCAGGAATGCCGACTGCTCCAGATCGGGGCGGCTCTGCTGAAATTGAAATGTGGTTGGAGTGCCGGGATCGAATTGCGACGGATCCGTTATGACATAGGCAAAGCGTTCGTCAAGGAAGATGGCGTCGGACTCCACGCCCACTTTCCACTCGTGTCTGCCACGATGCAGCGAAGTCGAGGCCTTGAAATAAATCTGGCTGAAGCTGTTGCGCTGAAAAGCAATGATCGGGGTGGAAAGAACATTCGAGCTCAGGTCGTTGGAGGCGAACCGAACCATGCCGCGCACATCGGCTAGAGCGTTCGAAGAAAAGATGTGCTGATAGGAGACGATGCCCATGTTCTCGGAAACGCTGCCATCCTGGCGCTGCCCGGCATCCTGTTGTACCTGCTCGTTGGGAACATCGAACCGCGCCAGCTCATGCCGAAAACTGAGGCCCAGGCGGTCGGATTTCGTGAATACCCGGTCGTAGGTGGCGGAGAAGTCGCCCGTGGTGCCGGTATTGGTGTAGTTCTGCGTAACCGGCGGGCTCAGATAACGATCCGTCATTCCGCCGTCGGCGCTTATGCCGAATGCATTCTTGCCGGTCAGGTACTGGAGCAGGCCGTACCCGGACGCGGTATCAAAGCTCCCCCCGGAAAGCACGAGCTGCCCGTGCAATCCGTCGCGGGTCGGTTGGGCGGTATTGACTTCAATCACGCCGCCCATTTTTCTTCCGTACTCGGCGGGAATGCCCGCGGTGTAGACGCTCATAGACTCGACATTGTCGGCCTCAATTTCGGGTCCGTGGCCGGGCGAACGGTCGTCCGTCAGGGGAATTCCATCCACCACAAACTGGGTTTGGTATTCCGAGCCCCGCGGGTGAAGCACGGCGTTGCCTTCGTAAAGCCAGCCCGGCTGCGCGTTCACCAGGTCCTGCAGGGAGCGTCCGGGCAACGAGGCTGGGCGCTCCTCAATCATCCCGGAACCGATCTGTTCCACCGTTCCCACGCGATGAGGATCGATCAGCGTATCGCTCTCCCGCACGTCGATGCTGGTGTTGACAGTGCTCAGACCGAGTTGCACCTGTTCTACTTTTGGATCGGTCGAGCGGATCTCCAGCGAGCTCACATATGGAGCCAGCCCGGCACTCTGAATTTCCAGACGATAGATCCCAAATGGCAGACGGTGTACCGTGAGACCGCCGGCGCTGTCGGTGAGAAACGTCTGGCGATACTGGTTAGCATCGCTAACCAGTTCCACCGAACTCTTAACGCCCAGACCCGTCGGATCGCTCACCTTGAGACGCAGCTCGCCGGTGTTGCTTTGCGCAAGAAGCGAAGAGGTACACAGCAAAAGCAACAACCAGCGCATGGTAACAAGTCTTACCAGTTCAGGAGAGTTACGACAACAAACGTTGCCAACTACTCACCGCCCGGCCGTGAGATGCCTGTCCGCGCGGAGACACTCGGATGGTTGCCGTCCGGAGTCGCCGGCGCGGCGTACCACTGCGACCTATCGACCACCACATTCTGCTGCGGCTGCATCATGAAGTGCGGCGACATGATCTGTACCCCGTACTCATTGAATGCGTCCTGGATATTGGCGAAAAGGTCGGAGAGCGTATCGGCGCGAAACGAATTGCCCTGGAGCCGGGCAATCAGTGTGTACTCCACATAGAAGTCGGAGAGTGAGCGCTGAAGCACATAAGGCGCAGGGTCCTTTCGCAGACCCTTGGTGCGCTCGGCCCCCATCAGCAACAGCGCATGTACTTGCCGCCAGGGCGCATCGTAGCCGATGGTGACCGTACAGGTAACCGGCATGCCGTCTCCCATCCCCAGGCGTGTGTGGTTAGTCGTGGAGGTCGTGACCACAACCGAATTCGGAACCGTGACCTCCTGCATCTCAACGGTGCGAAGCTTCACTGCGAGCAAGCCAACTTCCAGCACCTCGCCGGTCTTGTCGCCCACCGTGACCCATTCGCCAGTCTTTAGCGCCTTGGAATACACCACGAAGAGCCCACTCATCACCTGGTTGATGATTCCCGTGGAGCCCAGGGAAATTACCAGGCCGAAGAAAACGCTGATTCCTTTAAACGCGTCGCTGCTGGAGCCAGGGATGTACGGGTAAGCCACTACCACAGCAAAGACCCAGACAATGAAAGCGAAAATTCGCTCCGTGGCGTGCGCTACGTCGGAATCCATCCAGGAGAGCCGGATAGTCCCGTCGCTTACCTGATGAAAGAAAGCCTTGCCCAGCCGGGCGATCCAGCGGGCAATCAGGAAGATGACGATGCAGGAGAAAATCCCCGGCAGCGCGCCGACGGCGGCCACTCCCAGTGTCTGGATGAAATTGAATACGAATCCGCCAAGCTGGCGTCCCCAGGGCGCGGTGTAAGGAAAGTAGCCGAGTGCATTGGTGAGCCATCCGTAAATCGCGCCCAGCGTGAGCAGCCAGGCGAACACGCGCAGAAGCGTATAGATAAGCCCTGCAATGTGCGGCAACAGCTCGATTCCGTAAAAGCGCAGCCGGTGCGGGAAGGTCTTCTCTTTCGCCCGCACATAGTCGAAGCATACGTGGAACGCCTTCCATACCAGCCACAGGAATCCGGCCAGCACCGCAAGGCTTACGAGGGTGTACAGCAGGCCTCGCCGAATCACCGGCCAGTGGCGCTCATCAGCGCGTGCCTTGAGCGCCTCGCCCAATGCCAGCACGGCGGACTGGGACGCCGACGCTAGGGTTTCGCCGCCTTCCTTGTCGAGATCTGCCTGTCCGAGGAAAAACAGCGCCCTGCCGTTGTAGGTAAACGCGATGCCGTCCTGGCCTTCCAGTGTTATAGGCAGGAGTTGAATGTCGCCCGCTTGGGTCCTGACGGGCAACTCACTGAGTCGCTGACTGGCGTTCCTGGCACGCTCTTCCGGATCAGCGCCCGCGAAATTGGCGCGCAGGGTGGCGATGGGCCGGTTCCAGAGTTCAATTGTGGCCGGCTCGATGGAAGGATCTGCGGACTTGGACTTGTCGGGTTGCGCGAAGGGAACCGCGAAGACGGCGGGCGCCCCCGCGAGCATACACAAGAACAGAGCAGCGGCACGTGTGTGACGTGCTTTTTGGCTAAATTTCGTTTCCCTGGTGGACAAGACAGCTCCGCACTGATGACCAGCTAAGCTGAACCGTGCCCTTCAGTTTGCGCTAATTCAGGGGAGGGAAGCAAGAAGGAAGCATCGCTGAGCGAAGCTCCACCTCAGGGCCCGACTTCAAGTCGTGCCGCAAATCGTGTTTTAGTTGATCCCGAGGCCCATCGGGACGGCACATCCGTCTGCGCCGGAGCTTTACCGGTTGTCCAGTTTCGTGACGCAAAACGAGTCTTTCTAGCAATCGTGGGTGAAATGGGGATTTATCACCACTTATTCCGCTATGGGATGATCATCCAGATGTTTCCATATCCGTACTGGCCGCCTTCCCACGTTGTGCCATATAGGTTACCGTTTGAGTCAAAAGTCACATTAGACTGGGGATTTTCGCCGTCGCTGCCAACGAAATCGTGAAGTGATGTATATATCCAGCCGGTTGGGGTGGGGGTCAGCATGAAGACGTTGCCAAGATTGTTGTCGCCATCACAAAAGGTCGTGCCGTAAAGATTACCCGCCGCATCCATTGTGAGAGGTCGCGCGGGACCACAGTTGGGGTAATAGGGACGCTTCGGAAAGTTGTAGAGCAACTTGAACATCCAGCTATTGCCCATAGGTACTAGCTCGAAAATCGTCCCGCCGCCCCCTCCGCCGCCGTCCCTGGTGGCGCCATAGAGATTACCAGCGCTATCCAATATTACGCCAGTATAGGGAGAAATTCCGTCGTTGCCGTTCTCAAAATCGTAGAGATCGGTCTCTGCCCAGCCACTCCCCGGTGTGTAAGTCAATTCGAAAACAGTACCATAGCCAAACAGGCCACCTTCGGAAGTCGTGCCAAAAAGGTTGCCATTTTGGTCAAAGACAACGCCATTGACGGGTTTCCCTCCACCGGTCAATTCCGAGAAGCTGTAAATGGGGGTTTCTATCCAACTGTTCCCGACATACGTAAGCTCGTATACCGTGCCAGCATTGGAGGTACCCCCGTACTCGGTAACACCGTAGATATTGCCCTGTTGATCCCATGTGAGGTCGCCATCGGGGAATGCTCCGTCAGGAATGTCCTGAAACTGATAAACAACGGTTTCCTTCCAGAAGCAGTTAACCGTTTTGCAGGTGCTCAGAAGAGGTGTCAACTCAAAAATAGTGCCTTGATCTTGGTTGCCACCTGCGGGAGTGGTGCCATAGGGATGGCCGTCCGGACCGAAGAGGACCCTCGAAAGCGGCCCATATCCGTCGTCTTGACCGCCAAAGAGGTATAGAACGGTCAAGCTCCAATTGGACCCCAACGGCGTCAACTCGTACACGGTTCCGCCGTTACCACCGCCAAATGTTGTGCCGAAAAGAGCGCCGCCTCTTATAGTCACTCCCGACCCTGGATCCGCCGCCTGCGGTTGATTGAAGTCGTGGATAACGCTGAAGGTTTGCGCCTGTGCCGTCGGGCAGAGCGACGTAAGGAGTGTGATCAGGCTCGAACAGATGAGCGTCTGCAGTTTCATGGCGTGCTCCGAAGAGGGTTGGTGCCCAGGACCTGCCATGTTATCTCAGGAGATGGCTGACGTCACGCTTGGATTACACCAGTTTCGGAGAGCGATGTTCGGCAGTCAACAGATTCGCCCTGGAGCTGCTGGCAAGAAACCGACGCGCTGAAGGGCACAGAGAGGTGCCACCAGTCTCTCAAGTCATCCATCCCAGGCCTTGCTCTCCTCTTGTGCAAAAATGAGGTAGAGCACGCTGGATAGAGGATCCGGACACGAAGAGCGGGCGCAGAGTTGTAGCCCGTTGCCGCAAGTCATCTCCACGCTATCGCCCTTGTAAAGGGAGGGCAGCCGGTCCGGAGCCTGGTCGTTTTCGTCACCTGCTCGGGGCGACAGCAAACTCACCTAGGAGCAACTCAAGACAAAGGGTGTTGCTGAAGTTTGGTATACTTCACATGCGCCAGTTCCCGGATTGCCTAACAAACTCTGGCGCTTCTGCGAACGAGAGCATCGAAAAGCGCAATTCCTTTCCAGCATTTGCGCGTGCTCGGTAGAGATTTCGGGGAGTGGCTCAGCCTGGTAGAGCACCTGGTTCGGGACCAGGGGGTCGGAGGTTCAAATCCTCTCTCCCCGACCAATCTTTTCAACAACATAAACGCTATTTCTAGTTTTGCGGCTACATCGCTGTAGTCGATCTTGTAGATGATTTCTTGATTCACAAGTTGAATTTCTGCTCGAAGCGCTGAAAGACGCACTCCGGCAACGCAAGGGAGTTTTCCTTAAACCGCTTCGGGGATTCCCCCCAATATCACGTCGCGAGTTATATCCATGAGCTGTGTGATGCGGCAGAAAGGTGTGTCGCAGACCAATGGCCGCTATTCGCGAAGGCTCAGCCATGAGCATCACCGCTCCTCTGTTCCCGACGGCGGCGCCTATTGTGAAGACGTCTCGCTCCGTCGCGCGACGTTTTGAGGTGGTTCCAGAGTTCTTGCTGGTGTTGGGCCGGACTGCCAGTTCTTCATGGACTGATAGCCCTTGGCACTTGGTTATTGGTGTCGCCGGACAGGTGTACTCTTGCGCATGTGCACAATGGTGCCACCCTCCTCGAACGAAACTTCATCCATCAGCGCGCGCATCAAGAAAATGCCGCGGCCATGCTGGCATAGCAGGTGCTGTGGAGTAGTCGGGTCGGGCACGGAGCCAATGTCGAAGCCGGCACCCTCATCCCGAATCGTGAGCTGTACTTCTCCGTCGGCAGCGCAGTGCAGCGTCACATAGACGCGCTTGTGAGGATCCTGCTTATTGCCGTGGACAACGGCGTTCAAGAGGGCCTCCTGCAAAGCTATTTCGATATCATCTTCGGTGCCGTCCTCGCCTCGGAGGCTGCTGATTCTGGTGATCACGGCATCAACGACCCGCGATACCACAGCTACAACACTCGGGAGAGAGTACTTAAATTCTGCAAAAGCCTCGCGAGGAGGTATGGTGTGCAGGAGAGCGATACTGGAGGTCTCAGCCATATTGAACCTATATTCTTAAGCATGCACGCCTGTGCAAGCTTAGTCGTAGTAATCCAATCCCAGGTGCACTGCACCGGCCGTTGCTGCGGAGGCCTGGGCTTGCACGCCCCATGGCATGAGTAGACAAACACCGAGCCATAGCAGGACAGCAGGTCTCAAGTTGATCCCGATCACTTTGATAACCTCGGAAACCATCAACAGCCTCGAACGTAGCTTCACATTCATTCCGGCGGCTTGATTTCGGTTGATATAGGTGCATTCACCGTACCAAAACTCAGTGAAACGTAAAGCCTTTCCATGCAAGTATCAGGGCATCGGGCACACTTGCGTGGATCTGACCGTATATGGGCACTGTCAATGTGTGGTCTTAAAGTATTCAGTCAGCGTCCGGGCAGAAGCAAAGCCCTGATACAAAGCGATGATTCCGTCCCTGGAACTACGGCCCAAATGCGCACAAAAAGCCCGCACTGCCTATGTACGGTCGGGCAGCTTCGACGCCCTTCCCTTTCTTAATTCGCGGACACCCTAGTTTTCAGCCACTTACGCTGACCACATCTTGGCATCTGGCTTGCTCTCCTGATTGGGTAGCCGCAAAGTGGAGATTCGATCATTCGACCTCCATTGCATGCACGATCCAGAAAGGGAGGCCGAACGTGAAAAACACCTCAGTCAACCAGAAGCGCCTTGGCAGCAGTTGCAATTTTCCTACAGTCCGGGCGCTTATTGTCACGCTCGTCTGTGCGGGTTCTCTCCTGGCACCTTCGCTATCTCGCGGGGCCGAGTTGAAGCCAGACACTTTGGTCTACTGGAATGCGTACCTCGAAGCCACCAATCGACAGGTGGGCTCGCAGACGCCGTTTCTTTGGGTCGACCAGAAGCCCGAGCGGCTTCAGCGGGTTCATAACGGCGAGATATTGGTATCGTCCGTCGGGAAAGAAAACCCAAAACCGGTGGACTCCGGGTTGATCCACGATTGGCTGGGTGCGGCCTTTCTTCCTGATACAACGATCGAAGACGTGCTGTCCGCGGTCCGCGATTACGGCAACTATAAAGAGTATTACAAGCCGACGGTTGTCGATTCCACCTTGCTCAACCGCGACGGGCCTTGTGAGAGCTACTCCATGCGCGTGGTGAACAAGGAGGCCGTAGCCGGGACCGCGCTCGATATGGAATACCAAACCTGTTACTACAAGGTCGACGACCGCCGATGGTACAGCATCACGCACACCACGCGCGTGCAGGAGCTTCGTCACTACGGCCGGTCTGACGAGCAGGCGCTTCCGCCGGACCATGGCAGCGGCTTCATCTGGCGTCTTTACAGTGTCGCCAGGTATGAGCAACGCGACGGCGGAACTTATGTTGAAGTCGAGGCGATTGCCTTGAGCCGCGACATTCCTGCTGGGTTACGCTGGCTGGTCAGTCCCATCGTGCGCCGCGTCTCGAAGAACTCCATGCTCCTCTCTCTGCAAGAGACGAAAGATGCGGTGCGTTTGAACGAAGCCGCGAACCGAACCACCAAGTCGCCCACGAATGCCGAGAACCGCCCGCAAGGTGGGTTCGCTTCGCCGGCAGGTATCGCCAAGGGTTTTGCTCCAGCCGAGAAGCCATGATTTAACAATCTTGCCAAATGAACCTGCCGCGGCCTGACAAGGGTTTCAAAGCAGCTCATCCTGTGCGCGCAAATAGCCCAGGCATTTTGAGTAGATCCGAAGCTGCTCACGCGAAGGGACTAGATGCCGCCCCAATTAGCATCTGTCTGCAACCAGCTTTATTGATTCCTGCATAAGTAATGCCCTATACCGCTCTTGTTGTGCGGAGGTGACCTATCCGACCGCAAGGCAGTCCGCAAGAGTTGCAACGCAAACGGGAGCGCGCCATCGATCTGCTCAAGCAGGATTTGACGCAGGCTGAAATCGCTCGCCTTCTGGAGGTGGATCCGCGCAGCGTGCGTCGCTGGAAGCGCGCCCAGCGCACCGCAGGCAAGGCCGCTCTGCAAGCCGTTCCGGCCAGCGGACGACCACCGAAACTGACGCTGAGCCAGCGCCAACAACTGGAAAAGCAGCTGTTGCGCGGGGCGCAGGCGGCGGGATTCGCCACCGACCTGTGGGCCTGTCCGCGCGTCGCCGAGCACATCGAACGCAGCTTCGGCGTGGGCTATCATGTCGATCACGTTTGTCGGCTGCTGCACGCCATGCACTGGAGACCACGAAAGCCCGCGCGCAAAGCCGTCGAGCGCGACGAAGCGGGCATTCGGCAATGGGTCAAACAAACTTGGCCGGCGCTTAAAAAAAAGCGCGCCGGCTGAGGGCGTGGCTGGTGTTTCTGGACGAAAGCGGCTTTCTGCTGGCCCCGCTAGCGCGCCGCAGTTGGGCGCCCTGCGGCCAAACGCCCGTACTGTATCACGGCCAGCATGGTCACTTCGGGGGCGCGCTGATCGGCCGTCGCGGGAACCACTGTTGCGGTTCGGGGTTGTCGTCGTGTTCTGCGCGCACCCCGCTGTCGCAATGCCGGCCTCCGGGCTAGCGATTCCGACTCTGCGCAGCAAATAGGCCTTGGAGTGTGACCGACCGGACTCCTCGTATCGTTTGATCTTCTTGCGTCTCTCTCCAATGCAACCCATTCATGCATCACCTCCGCGCCCTCATTTCCATGTGTCGTTGGCGAACAAGTGTCTTTCCTCCGCACCTCAGAGACAGGAGCTCGCCTGTGCCAATGTTCTGCTCGACAGCATAGAGACCAGGAACTTGGTGCAAGCGACGCTATTCTGAAACTGCTCGTCGTTGTCCAGGGTCGCTGAGGAGATGTAGTACTCGGTCAGCGCGAGGTGTTGATTCTGGTCGATAAGCCAATCGCTCCAGGTCCGCAGCCGAGTGCTCTGGTTTTCCAGCTGCTGCAAGGCCTGTTGATCGGCGTTGTTCGCGACGGAAAGAGTTGCCAGTTTTAGCGCATCGTCAACCTCGGCAAGATCGTTTTGAATCCAGAACTCGCCAAGCGGGAAACCTCTCCTGAGGGAGTTTTCGATCTTTCGCTCGGTCAGCTCCATTTTGAACGCGGCATTCAGCCCGGCTGTCGCGAATGCCGATGACACTTTGACGGACGCCGGTCCTTCCGGCTCGGGTCTTGACCACACATCGACCACAATTGTGTGTTCGCCGTTGTCGCTGCTTGCTTGCTGCTGAGTCACAACAGTGTTAGTAGCTGCGTTCACGTCTTGCGCGACAGCCGAAATCACGAGCGCCCCAGCGATTAAGAATGCCGGCATCCAATGCCGTTTCACATCGACCTCCTCTACACCCCAAATGTCCATTTAGGTCGTAACGGGAAAATGTTGGTTGCGGAAGTTGCGTGCGCTGCATCTCTGTCAGCCGCTCCTGTAAACGCCTTGTACCACTGAAGCGCAGTACAGTAGGCGCCCACAACACATTGAAGCGGCACATCCAGTAAGAACACGCAGTCCTCGAACGAAGCGCCGTGGCAGCCGCGAAGAACCAGAACAGCCCGAGCCAAAACGTCGAGCTGCTGCACGACTTTCCCTGCATCCAGCTCCTGGAGCTTTTGGATCTCAGTCCATGAAAGAGGCTCGTGGCTGTGGTGCGAGCAGGTCCAGTCAGAATATCGTTTCGCAGTTTCTTGAATCGACGAACGGACGGCGTCCAGTGCAGTACGGGCAGTAGCCAAGTGTGCCCACAACACCAGCCAATCACGGAAATCGCGGCTGCTGGTCTCCGCAAGAGCTGTTGCGTCGATAATCGATCGCTCCGCCATTTCCGGAGTTCCCGTGATCATCAGAGCCGTCCAGTGAAGACTCTGGCTCTGGTCAGCAAAAGGATCCTGGATCTCGGCCCTGCTGAATACTTGTGTGATTCGTTTCTTCTGCGTCTTTGTCAGGTGCAGCCAATACATACATTCCCTTCGCGCCCTCAATTTCCCGACCTTCGGAGCTCGGAGAGTCGGGCGACGGACGTAACCAGTAATGCAGCCCGCGTGCCAAATTCCCTGCTACCGTAAGTTGCTGAAAACAGGCCGCCTTTGCCAGCGAGACCGAATCTGCCGTGACCGAATGCTGGCGGCTGACGAAATTCCAGTAATGAATGTGGACAGGCAAGCGAGCGTCGAAGCGCGACTGGCAAAGAAAGCGGCGCAACGGCCGAAAAGGGTAGCAGGTTGAGCGGGGCGAAATTTAGTGATGCCGCCTTGAGTTGAGAAACCTTGGACAACAAGGCGGCCTCGTACAAGAGTCTCTGAATGGTATGGGCTTTCGCTATTGAGGGAGCGGTAGGTTTCCTCCAGAGTTGAGAGCCTGGCGCAATAGTCCATCCACTTTCTGCTGTTGCGCTTTGGTCAGCATGCTGTAGAGCTTGGTCTCAAGCTGCGAATTCATTACGATGAGCTGTTTGATGATCTGCGATTGTTCTGCTGCCGCAGATTGAACCTCCTTGTCGCCAGCTTTCCCGTCAAGTTTCATCGACATCAATTTGCGCCGGCTCTTGTCGAGCCGGTCTACGAGTGGTTGCACCTGCTTGCACTCTTCAGAAACTTGCGCCTGAAGACCCTGGATTTCTGCCGGAGTCAGTTGGAGGTAGTCAACGATCTGTGCGGGGATGTCAGGCGAGCAGGTCACCGGAGGAATAATAGGGGCGCTCCCGGAAATCTGGGGTGAAGTATTCGCCTGCGCGTAACTTTGTGGCGGATTGTTCTCCTGCGGCGCCTGGTACAGCATCCGCAACAGTTGGAAGCGCGTCAGTGCAACGTAATAGCGTTCCAGGCTGAGGTATTCCGCTTGCTCGCGGCTGATCTTGCCTTCGCGAGCGGCCTGCGCAATTTCGCCCAACTCTGCGGACATGGCTCCCACAACCTCCTCCAACCGTTCTGGATAGCTCCCAGCATCCTGCAATCCTGCAGGTGCTTGTAGTTGCGTAGCAGGGCCTGTTGCGCCGCCCGAGTTTTGCCGCGCCAAGTTTGCAATTGGGCCTTCCGCGCTTTGCTCGCCGCTATTTTCTTGAGCATTGGCGGAAATTGCCAGCCCACACGTTAGCAGGAATCCGATGATCCACCGTGATTTCACTTTAAGTCTCCTCTTACTTGCCGGCCTGAGGCGGATAGTTCTTGAAAAGCTTGGCCATCGCCTTCTGCAGGTTCCTGTAGTTCTTATCGGGGTCTCTCTTAAGGTCAATGGTTTTGGTGCCATCTCCGCGCCAGACCAGTTGCTTTCTTGCGGGGTCATACAGGTCTATGAGCAGCGTTCCGACAGGAATAGTAGACGTCTGGCCGGTCACGGTACCGCTACTGAACCCACCCAATCCGCCGCCCCATCCCCAGGGCCCGCCGCCGTCACCAAATGCCGACAAGTTGATGCCTTTCTCCTCTCTGACAATGGCGTGATAGCCGACCTGGAGATCCGCGCCCTTGTCGACCTTGGTCAGGCCTTTCTGCGCGAGTTGTTCGTCCACTGCACGCTTAATGGACTGATCGATCAACTGATCATCTACCGCGCCGCCCGGGCCAGGGAGGTCGACCCACTGGTAAGTTTTGTAGGCTCCAAAATTCGCGCTGTGGTCATAGTTGTAGTGAACATCCTGTGCATAGAGAGAAGTCACAACAACGATGAAGACGGGTAAGAATGACAGTCGTTGAATAAACCTCATTAGTGTTCCTTTCCGTTAATAGCCTCTACTTCCTCAGAAATCGGAAATCCTCGATCAATCAGTTTGAGATTTGGAGCTATCGGCAATGGGGCCTCTGCTTATAATCGGTACCTCATGAGACTGGCCCAGAATGTCGTTCCAGGTGATCGTGTTCTCGCCTACCGCGACGAGAAGTTCACGTCCAATGGCATACAAGATGGTTGAGTCCCCTGACGGCGACTTGGTCAGGACCACATAGGTTGTTCCATTTACCTTTACTGACACTTCGTAAACCGCTTCACCTGGAGCCGGGGCGTCTCCACTCTGATGCGGCTTAACTTGCGTGATGGTCGCCGGCTGGTATCGCGACGCAGTCGCCGGAGATTGCGCAAGCATCAGGCCCGGCAAGCACAACAACAATATAGCTAATGAGACTTTGGACATTAGATTGCTCCTCAGGCGACGGCTTGCCTGGCGCCGTCCACGACTCGCGCGAGACGATGGGCTTGCCGCCGGTTAATTGCCATAGTGTCGAGCGAATAATCGAACTCCTTGCCGCACTCACAGCACACGCGATAAGTACGTCTGCGGATCGTGAATACGCGGCTAAGATTGCTGTGATGACACCCAAACAGGAAATTGAGCAGCGTTGTGATCTTCATCGTTCGCATCTCCTCGACGGGCTCTGGTCTTCGCTACTCCCAAGGACGGTGCACGTCTGATGCCGAAATGATCAGTGCGTAACTACTGAGCAGCCGTAGGATTAGCGGCTGACACAGCGTAATTGTCTGCCCTGATACCGGCATTTACCCTTTCTTTGGCACTGGGCACGCCTGCACATTCCAGATTTCGTTCGCATATTCGGCAATGGTGCGGTCGCTGGAGAACCTGCCCGATCCCGCCACATTCAAGATGGCCTTGCGCGCCCACTCGTCAGGGTTGGCGTAAAAAGCACGCAGCCGCTCATCTGCCTCGAGGTACGACTTCAGGTCCGCCAGATGCATGTAGTGATCGCCTGCTGTTAGCAACGTGTCCCGAAGCGGCTCGAAGACGCCCGGTTCGTTGCGACTAAAGTAGTCGGAGAAGATTAGGTCTAAAGCCTCGCGGGTCTCAGGCTCGTGTTCGTAGTGCCAGTGCGGGTTGTACCATTCGCGACTGGCCAATACCTGCTGGGCAGTCAGACCGAAGAGAAAGAAGTTGTCCTCTCCTGCCTCTGCCGCCATCTCAATGGTTGCGCCGTCGCGTGTGCCGATAGTCAGCGCGCCGTTCATCATGAATTTCATGTTGCTTGTGCCGCTGGCTTCGTACCCTGCCGTCGAGATCTGGTTGGATACGTCACTTGCGGGAATCAGGTGCTCCGCAAGCGAGACGCAGTACTCAGGCAGAAACACAACCTTGAGCCGGCCGCGTACGGCGGGGTCGCCGTCGATTGTGCCCGCAAGATTGTTAATGAACTTGATAATCAGTTTGGCGAGCCGATATGCAGGGGCAGCCTTGCCGGCAAAGAAGAATATCCGGGGCTGCATGTCCAACTCAGGGTTCTGACGTAGCCAGTTGTACAGCACTACGATTCTCAGGGCATTTAGTAGCTGGCGTTTGTACTCGTGAATGCGTTTAATTTGGCAATCGAAAATCGCGTCCGGGTCAAGCACTTGCCCTGTTGACCACTTGAACCATTCACAGAATTTTCGCTTGGCACTGTGCTTTGCCTTCATAAATTCATCACGGAAGTCGCAATCATCCGTGAATGCTCTGAGCTTTCTTAATTCGCCGAGATCATTGATCCAGTTGTCTCCAATCGTGTCTGTGATGAGCCTGGAGAGCTGAGGATTGCAGAGTAGCAACCACCGGCGGGGCGTGACTCCGTTGGTTTTGTTGTTGAAGCGCTCGGGGTAGATCTCTGCCAAGTCCTTTAGCGTCGTCTCCCGGAGTAGGTTCGAATGAATCTCTGCCACACCGTTCGTGCTGTGGGAACCTACGACTGCCAGATGCGCCATACGAACCTTTTTGGCGGCGCCCTCTTCGATAAGGCTCACGCGCGGAACACGGCCTTCATCTGCTGGAAACACCCGGCGAACATCGCCCAGGAAACGTCGATTGATTTCGTAGATAATCTCGAGCTGCCTTGGCAGCAAATCTTCGAACCATGCCACCGGCCACTTCTCGAGAGCCTCGGGCAGCAATGTGTGGTTGGTGTACGCCAGGGTGTTCTTTGTGATATCCCAGGCGTCGTCCCACCCAAGTTGCTCCTGGTCAACCAAGATTCGCATCAGCTCCGGCACCGCCAGAGACGGGTGCGTATCGTTCATCTGGAAGGCGACTTTCTGTGGAAAGGAGTGCCAATCCAAGTTGCCATGCCGGAAACGTCGGACCGCGTCGGCCAGGGAACAGGCGACAAGGAAGTACTCCTGTAAGAGTCGTAATGCTTGCCCCCTGAAATCCGAGTCATCGGGATAGAGGACCCGGGTCAGCGTTTCGGCCTCGAGAGTCTGGGCGAATGCTTCCACAAAGTCCCCATGGGAAAACTCTTCAAAGTTGAAATAGTCCGGTGCGGCCGCAGCCCACAGGCGGAGCGTATTGATCGTGGAGCCGCCATAGCCGATTACCGGGCGGTCAAATGGCACGCCGATTAAAGTCGATGGACGCCCTGGTACGGGACGCAAACTGCCTCCGGTGAGTTCAAAGGAACAGGCCAGGCTGATTTCCACCTTCTCGTTTGGGCGGGCGACCTCCCATGGGTCGGGAGAACGAAGCCAGTTGTCCGGTGTTTCCTGCTGCCATCCGTTTCGGATCGATTGCTTGAAGATGCCGTACTCATATCGCAGTCCGTAACCCATGGCCGGGAGCTGCATAGTAGCGGCGGATTCCATGAAGCACGCCGCTAAACGTCCCAGGCCGCCGTTGCCCAGGCCGGCGTCGGGCTCCTGCTCGCGGATCTCGAGGAGGTTGAGCTTCTTTTCCTCGATCACTTGGCGCGACAGTGGGCTAAGCAGAAGATTCGTAACGTTGTTCTGGAGCGAGCGGCCGATGAGGAATTCCATCGACAGGTAGTAAAGCCGCTTAGGATTTTGCTGTTCGTAGGTCTTCTCGGTTAAGAGCCATCGCTGAGAAAGAATGTCGCGCACCGACCGGGCAAGGGCCTCGAACCGGTCGCGCGCCGTTGCTGCCTCCAGAGCGACGCCATTGTCGAACAACAGGTGCCGTTCGTACAGGGCGTCGTCCGTCCCGGCGAATTGCACGGGGCCGCATCCGTAATGAGTGTTGATGAGGGTGAGAGCATCCTGCAATGCATCCCGCTGCGCAACAGCCTTAATGCTCATATTCGAGTTTCTCCAGAGATACTGAAATGGTTGGCGACGGAGGCTTCAGGTTTAATCGGATCAGATCGTCCCGCCCGCCCGATCCGAACTCATGCGTGAGGCGATACCGGCGAACCAGATAGCGGGCCCCGAAAATCGCAAGTACGGCGACCAATAGAAGCGCGAATACAGTCCCAGCTCTACCGGCGTAGGCAGCCGCGCGATCCAAGTCATGGCTCAACACGTAGCCCAGCCCGGCATAGGCGCACGAATAGAGTCCGGCGCCAACTGCATCAAGGCCCAGGAACTGGACGCGGCTTGTGCCAGATATCCCGGCCAGGGGAGGCGTTACTGCGTCCAGCCCTGGGACGAATTTGGCGACGACGAAAATGGAAGGCCCGTACCTGGCAAAGGTCTTCTTAGCCCTTCGGTTGTGGGCCTCGGGGTCTCGCGTAAAACGGTGTATGAAATGTAAAACCCTGTCACCCTGGCGCCGTCCCGCCTCATACCACGGCCAGTCGGCTAGAACACAGGCAATCACAGCGAGAACGAGCGCGACGACGAGCCCCATCTTCCCGGCGGCTGCAAGCGCGCCCGCGGCAATGAGAAAGAGTGGTCCCGGTACAGGCAAACCTAACTGGTGCGCGAATAGAGCACCAAAGAGAACGGAGTAGCCATGCTTCGTAACGAAATAGAGAACAGAGTGCATTTATCTCCTAGGCAATTCGGTGATATGGCAAACGCGATGCATGGCCGGACCACTAGTTCCCCGGGGTCCACCTCTCGCCGCAGCGATTGGCCGAACTATGTTGGTATTGGCAACTCGACTGCCATACAGCAGGGCTCAGAAATCAGTGAAAATGCGGGATCGCCTACTACAACGTCAGACGGAGGGCGGGCATCCCACGACGGGGCGCGGGCACTGACCGAATCTGGGCAGCAAGTCGCGGCCAGGGTGAGCGGTATCGAATGTGGATCTGGGCTGGGTTGCGAGGAGTGAACTCTACTGGGGGCGAATGCAAGGAGACCCAAATCCAGGGCATGAGTCCCGCAGGCGCACCGCGTGGATTCGCGCGTCTTTCCTTACCCTTCCGCGCCGACATACTGCGGAAATAACCTGCACGCGGTGAAGTCCAGACCGGCTTGCATCATGTGATTCCATATCTCTGGCGCGCGCTCCTCCTTATTGAGAAACGCCATAGCTTGCTCGCGGCTCACACTGCAGCCGTGTTTGTTGCCCAGTCGTATGAGATGAAAGAGTGTTATCTCGGCGATCGCTCTTTCCCTATTTCTGTTCCTCTTCATGGTGTTTCACCTTACTCCCCAGGTCGGGCCCGCAGCTCGCGGCTCAGTAGCTAAACATGATGCAAACTCCCCGAGGTCATTCCCAAGCGATGCAATGCTAAGAATGATCCAAGGCTACTGCCGATAATGAGCTTCCGTGATGCCGAGCCGGCGAATCTTGTGTTGCAGAGTCGTGCGCTTCAATCCGAGCCGTTGGGCTGCGCCCCCGTTACCTGCTATACGCCCTGAGGATGCGCTTAGGGCTTCGATGATCACCTTTCGTTCGGCTTCCACGAAGGTCGAGGCTTGTGCAGAACCACTGTCAGAATAGGAGACTGACAGTTCACGCATGGGCACTTGTAATTCTTCGCCGCGCGAAAGGATGACTGCGCGCTCGATGAAGTTTGCCAATTCCCGAACATTTCCCGGCCACGCGTTGCTCGCCAGAGCTTCCATTGTTGCCTTGGGTATGGAACTTATCTGCCTTCCAATGCGCCGAGAAAACTTCGACGCAAAATAGTTCACCAGCAGAGGAATATCCTCGCGCCGTTCACGAAGAGGCGGGATTTCAATCGGGAAAACGTTCAAGCGATAGAAGAGATCCTCGCGGAACTTCTCCTCTCCAATCATGGACGAGAGATCACGATGTGTCGCTGCGACGATGCGCACGTTTACCTTGATCGTCTTGGCGCTCCCCAAGCGTTCGAACTCCTGCTCCTGGACCGCGCGCAATAACTTTGGCTGCAGTTCCAGGCTGATATCGCCGATCTCATCGAGAAACAGCGTGCCCCCATCCGCCAGTTCGAATCTGCCCTTTTTCTGCATAAGGGCGCCAGTGAAAGCCCCCTTCTCGTGCCCGAACAGTTCACTCTCGAGCAGTCCCGAGGGAATAGCGGCGCAGTTCACACGCACGAATGGGCGCCCGCGCCGGGAACTCAGGTTGTGAATCGCGTGCGCAACCAGCTCTTTACCTGTACCCGTCTCGCCGTGAAGCAGTACGGTGGCATCGGTGGGCGCTACGATTGAGACTTGCTCCAGTACGTTCCGGATGGCCGCGCTCTGGCCGATTATCCCTTCGAAGCAGTGCTCACTCATTTCTGGTTCCGGAAACAGCTGCCGGTCTTCGATCCCCATCACTTTGGGAAAGCTTGCTCCTGCGAGCCCTCCCGCATCCGTAAAAGCAACGCCCGCGTAGCCCATATCATCCTGCTCCATATCTGTCACTCTAGATTGTGGAGTGACTTTGTAATGAATGAATAGCCCGGATTTCAGCAAGCAGCTCGAAGCTATCTTTGCTAACGGTGTGCTCCAGTGCCAGGAGCGATGCTGTGTACTCTGCTTTCTGCTGTGAACAATGAAGCCTTTGCTTCACTCTCGTTGCCAGTGCGTAGATCCGATCCAGTTCCATAGGACCTCCTACAGGCTGACGCCCAGACCGTGGGCTAACACGCAGTCATACTGGTTGGCGGTTAACAGATCGAATGCTTCTAAGGCAACATCCTCTTCCAGGAAGTTACTTGAGCTGGCAAGTTCGAAACAATGCTGAGCGGAGTCCTGAAGGTTCTCTGTCTCGGTCATGACGCCTCCTACCCGGAACCCAAAGCTCTTGCTCAACCCCTTGGTTTGAGTTTTGAATTAGAGCCTTTTGGTCCCGTTAATGAGCTCAAGTATCTGCCGGATTACATTTGCGCACAGCCCCAGATGGAGACAAATCACGAACTCGTGGTAGGCGAATAGCAGCCTCTTTTGAGCCGGAAAATTAGTGTTTGGGAAGCTTACAGAGGAGGGCTTACAGAGACTTAGAACTGGTTCTGCGAGGCAGGGCTTCGACACGCTTCCACCCGAAAAGGCGAGCGTCGATCGACCATCGACCTGGTCCTAACATCGCGATAGCGGCGCTAACGGTTGCCAGCAACAGCCAGAGCGATCTGTCTCCGGGTAACGTCAGGATCTTCCAGACTTCGATGACCGCTACTGAGGCCCCGACAATGGGCGTCCATAAACCCAGCATCAGGAGAAATCCCGCGACCCCGAGGATTCCGGCGATGATTGTGATGTTTAGCGGAGGATCGCCCCACAGCCGAAGGCCCGCGCGCACAACCAGCACGGACCCGATCACCAGGCGCATGAGAAGTAATCCTGTGCCCGGCCAACCGCTGGCGAATGTGGAATATAGGCGTCGCAATATACGTCCTTCTAGTCGTTACTAGTTTGCGGCATTGTGACCGCATATCGACACCCCAAAAAGAGTCGGGAGCGTAACTCTTTAGAGGTTCGTACTGCTTGTGGGCGAGGACACAAAAGATGGGAAAACTAAAGCTCGATGATCCCTCTCTTTAGTCCGATCATCGCCGCGTGAGTTCTATCATTGGCGCCCAATTTCGAAAGGATGTTCTTGACTCGGCTCTTCACGGTTTCCTCAGTGATCGAGAGCTGATCCGCAATCTGCTTGTTCGCATTGCCGGCCGCGATCAATCGCAACACGGCAACCTCAGCCGGAGTCAGCGTGTCATCCGTTGCATGTTCCGCTATTTCGTATGAGGCCTCGGGCGAAAGGCTCTTTTTTCCGGCATGGATCGCGCGGATGGTCTCCAATAATTCCTTGTGCAAAGTATTCTTCAGCAGATAACCTTGAGCCCCAGCCTTGAGCGCACGAAGAATCTGCACATCGCCGGCATAGGTCGTCAGCACAATCACTTTTGCGTCGGGAAATTCATTTCGGATAGCAATGAGTGCCTCGATCCCATTCATCTCCGGCATTTGCAAGTCCATCAGCGTGACGTCCGGATGGAGCATCCGAAATTGCTGGATGGCCTCGCGACCGTTGGACGCCACACCTACCATCACCATGTCCGGTTGAACGCCAACCAGCCCCGCTATGCCGTCGCGAACCAGTGCATGGTCGTCAACCGCAAGGATTCGAATTTGCGAGCTACCGGTGCTCATGACCTACTTCATGCCTTTGCGTTTGCCGTGGACTTTCGCGAGAACCACGCGCCTCTTCGAGCTGATACATATGCAATGTCGGCGGGAAGGCGCAGCTCCAGTTCGGTTCCTGCGTCGACTTCGCTCCATATTGTCAGCTTGCCTCCTATGAGTGTGGCGCGCTCCCGCATCCCCGGCAGGCCAAAGTGTCTCTCTTTCCCCTGTTGCGAGAGAATCGCCGCATCAATGCCCTTTCCGTCATCCCGCACCCGCAACCGGAAGCTCTCATCGTCGTAACGGATTTCGACCTCGACCTGCTTTGCGTTGGCATGCAGAAAAGCGTTCCGGAGTGCTTCGGCAGCAATCTTATACACTTCGTCGCGGAGGATGGGATGCAAATCTCGCGACTGGCCCTCAACGACTACACGGAATGCAGGGCGGTGGCCGGTTGAATCCGCTGCGAGTTCTTCTCCGAGGGTGCTTATGGCCAGTGCCAGATCATTGGTTTGAGTTGCCGAATCGCGTAGTCCCTGCACCGTATCCCGGCCTTCAGTGATCGCGTCAGCGGCCTGCTCGATAGCGCTGCCCAGCTTTTCTTTTGCCTCCATCGGGCGATCTGGCAGCAACTGGAAAGCAGTTTGAAACCGCAGCAGCAAGCCGTGGAAGCTTTGCAGCAAGGTGTCGTGCAGCTCGCGCGCAATTCGTGTGCGCTCGGAAACGCGTGCCTCCAGCGTCATATCAAACTGATGACGTAACTGGCGGACACGCCACTGATAGGCCGCCCAAATGAGCCCCAATACGAAGGCCGCGCACAGAGCACGAAACCAATTCGTCTGGTAGTACGCCGGAGCAACAGAGAATTCCAGCTTCGCGGCTTTATCGTTCCAGACACCGTCGCTATTGCAGGCGATTACGCGGAAGGAATACTTTCCCGGAGGCAAATCCGTATAGAAGGCCTGGCGGCGTGTACCGGCGTCGTGCCAGTCACGGTCATAGGCGTCGAGCCGGTAGCGAAACTTTACTCTCTGTGGAATCAGGAACGTGGGGGACGTGTAATCAATCTGCAGGTCACGGGGGTTCGGGGGAAGCTTCAGGCCTTCCGTTGCTGCGAATTCCCTTCGGTCAACGATTACCGATTCGATGTAAGTCTCGGCTGGCGGAGCTTTCTGCGAAAGTCTGGACGGATCCACCATCTGCAAGACAAAACCGCTCGCAAACCATACTCGCCCATCTGGAGAAACCGCCGCTGAATTGAAGGATGGTCGTCCCTGTGGGCGCGCACCGTCCAACACGCCATACACATGGGTTTGAACGACTGCCTCTGGATTTGCCCACCAGCGCTGAATCTCGGAATCCGGCAGCTCAACCACCCCGCACTCGGTATAGAGCCACCAGCGTTTCGCAGTGTCCTCAATGAACGAAATTACGGAGTCGCACGGGAGGCCATTTTTTTTCGTCATTCTTTGCACCTTGTCCTGCCGCACTCCGACCAGCCCGTCATCCGAGGCGGCGAGGACCGAGCCGTCTGCGTTGGCAATGATCTGGTGGCTGACTCGCTCGCCTTTTGGCCGGAGCGAAAACTTCTCCAAAGCCCCGTGACGAAACCGCACCAGGTCCCCGTTTAAAGCTCCTGTCCAGATTCCTCCCTGAGGATCGGGCGCGAGCGTGTGGCCCGGTGGGACTTGCGATGAAGCAAACTCTTCAACTACCTGGAAATCGCGAATGCGGACCAGCTTTCGTGGTTTGCCCGCGCACTCTGCCCAAATATTTCCATCGATGTCCTCGGTAAGTCCAACGACTAGCCCGAGCGGCTGGTGATTCGGTTCGGGGAGGCGGTGGAATTGCCCATCCTTGAACAGATACAATCCGTCGTCCACTCCCACCCAAAAGTTGCCGACGCGGTCTTGCAGCATTGAGGCAACTTGATGACCTGGAAGACCATGACCTGTGCGAATGGATGAAACGGACCCGTTGACGATGTGATCGAGCGACTCGGAGTTTGCAACCCAGATCGTGCCATCCCGGCTGGCCAGAACGCCTGTTACTGCATCATTCCCCAATCCTTCCACCGCCGAAAAAGTGATAATCCGCGGATCGCGAAAGCTGTCGATACCATTTGTAGTCGCAACCCATACGATTCCCTCTCTGTCTTCAAAGAGAGCCCCGACCGTATCGCTGGATAGGCCGTCTGTTCGTCCGTAGTGCTCCACAACCTCCCCGCGGATGCGGAAGATGCCTTTGCCCAGGCTAGCGACCCAAAGACTGCCGTCGCGATCGACAATCATGTCGTAGACCGATACTTTGCTTCCATCGAAGTTGGCGGTCACGAAGGGCCGAAAGACCCCGTCGCTAAATTTTCCAAGTCCCAGTCCGGGCCCTGCTGCAGCTATGCCGACCCAAAGCGAGCCATCGGAGCCACGGGCGAGGCTATTTATACCAATTTCACCTGCATTGGATTTGAGCCCTTCAATGGGATAGATCTGCGAGACGCCGGCACGCCAGTGGACAAGTGCCGTTTGTCCTCCAACCCAAAAACCCCCCTCTCCATCGGCCAGCAGGGCATCGGCCGGGGAGATCGGCATTCCGTCGGACTTCCCAAAACACTTCGCGGAGCGGTCAGTGATATGGCAAAGTGGCGCGTCTGGAACCCTGTTGGAGGCTCGCGTGACCCACAACGACCCGTCGGCATCTCGGCTGGTGCCAGCATGCCCCCCGATTCCTTCCAGGGCGTAATAAGCAATGACGGCGCCATCCTTGACATGAGTGACTTCGTTCTCTCCTGTCGCCCAAAGCCCGCCTGCGTGATCGGCAAAGACGTCACCTATGTAGATGGAACCAATCTTGGCAGGGGGAACCCAGGGAAGAAACCGAACACCGTCAAATCTGTATACGCCTTGTGCACCTGCTGAAAACCAGAGGAAACCATCCGAGGTTTGCGTAATCGAAAACATGCCCGCCGGCAGGGACCCATCTTGTATCCGCCACGAGGTATGTACGTACTGGGTTAGGTGTATGTTCGGATCGAGGGCGTGAGCCGGGGCTGCCAGTAACAACACGCAGGTGAGGCAACAGCCCAGCATGGCCGCAATCGCACCCCGGGTACAGGGGAAACGAAGCAGAAGTAATCGGCGAGAAGCTATCTTTGCCATGTTCGCAGCCGAACAGTGTCAGGCTTATGGTTCCGTTCAAATGCCCTGGTCGTAAGGGTCGTCAACCGTAAGAATTCGAATTTGCGAACCGCCGGCGCTCATGACCGGTCTCCTGGCTTTCATGTCTTGGCCGAAAACGTTCGTACCACCCAGGAACGTTTCCGAGCGGTCGCGTAGGCGATGCCGGCAGGAACGCGCAGTTCGACCTCGGTTCCGGCGTCGACTTCGCTCCATATTGTCACCTTGCCTCCTATGAGTGTGGCGCGTTCCCGCATGCCAGGCAAGCCAAAGTGCCTCTCTTTTCCCTGTTGCGAGAGAATCGCCGCATCAATGCCCTTTCCGTCATCCCGCACCCGCAACCGGAAACGCTCATTGTCGTACCGGATTTCGACCTCGACCTGCTTTGCGTTGGCATGCAGAAAAGCGTTCCGGAGTGCTTCGGCAGCAATCTTATACACTTCGTCGCGGAGGATGGGATGCAAGTTTCGCGACTGGCCCTCAACGGCTACACGGAATGTGGGGCGGTGCCCGGTTGAGTCCGCTTCGAGTTCTTCCCCGAGAGTGCTTATGGCCAAGGCAAGGTCGTTGCCTTGAACTGTGGAATCGCGCAGTCCCTGCACCGTATCCCGGCCTTCGGTGATCGCGTCAGCGGCCTGATCGATCGCGCTGTCCAGCTTCTCTTTCGCCTCCACCGGACGCCCGGGCAGCAATTGGGAAACGGTTTGGAACCGCAGCAGCAAGCCGTGGAAGCTTTGCAGTAATGTATCGTGAAGCTCCCGCGCAATCCGGGTGCGTTCGCCCACGCGCGCATCCAGCGTCATCTCGAACTCATGACGCAACTGCCGGACACGCCACTGGTAGGCCGCCCACAGTAGCGCCAGGAACGCGATCGCACAGAGGGCGCGAAACCAGGTCGTCTGGTAGTACGCGGGGGCCACTGAGAAATCCAGGTTGGCAGCGCGATCATTCCAGACGCCGTCACTGTTGCAGGCGATCACGCGGAATGCATACTTCCCGGGAGGCAAATCCGTGTAGAACGCCTGCCGGCGCATGCCGGCCTCATGCCAAGCACGGTCGTAGCCATCGAGCCGATAGCGGAATTTCACCCTCTGTGGAATCAGGAAGGTGGGCGAAGTGTAATCAATCTGCAGGTCACGGGGGTGCGGGGAGAGCTTCAGGCCTTCCGTTGTTGCGAATTCCTTTCGGTCGACGATTACCGATTCGACGTAAGTCTCGGCTGGCGGAGCTTTCTGCGAAAGTCTGGACGGGTCCACCATCTGTACGACAACTCCGCTGGAAAACCACACGCGTCCGTCGGGAGAGGTCGCGGCGGCGTTGAAAGAACCTATGTTTGGCTGAGCTCCATCAAGTGTGTCGTAGACGCGGTTGTGAATAATCGTATCCGGGTTGGCCCACCATCGTTGGAGCTCAGCATCCGAAAATTCCACCACGCCACAACGAGTGTAGAGCCACCAGCGTTTCTCTTGGTCCTGAATGAAAGTGATCACGAAGTTGCAGGGCAGACCGTTTCTGGTTGTCATCCGTTGCACTTTACCCTGTCGCCATCCGACCAGCCCGTTCTCGGAGCCAGCGAGGACAGAGCCGTCGGCCTCGACGATAATTTGGCGGTGTAACGGAGAGCCTCCTCGATTTAGCGGAACTTTGGTTTCCAGAATGCCATTCCGGAACAGAGCCATATCTCCTTCTAAAGTATCTATCCAAATTCCTCCGTGTGGATCTGGAGCGAGGTTATGTCCAGGCGGAACTTGCGAGGCGGGGAATACTTCGCGCACCTGGAAATCGCGTATGCGCACAAGCTTTCGCGGATGACTTGCACATTCTGCCCAAACATTGCCGTCGGTGTCCTCGGTCATTCCGACGACCATTCCAAGCGGCTGGTGATTGGGTTCAGGCAGGCGACGGAATCGCCCATCCTTGAACAAATACAGTCCGTCATCTACCCCCACCCACATGTTGCCGGCATGGTCTTCAAGTAAGGAGGCGACCTGATTGCCCGGAAGACCGTCACTCCGGCGAATGGATGAGACAGTCCTGTTCTTGATGCAATCGAGCGACCCATTATTTGCGACCCAGATTGTGCCGTCTTTGCTGGCCAGAATGCCCGCCGCGAGGTCCTTCCCCAATCCCTCAACAGCCGAGAACGTGACTACATTCGGATCGCGAAAAGAATCGATTCCGGTCGTAGTTCCAGCCCAGACAATCCCTTCCCGGTCTTCAAACAGAGCCCAGGCGGAATCGCCGGACAAGCCTTGCGTGTGTCCGTAGTGCTCCACGGCATTTCCATGGATTCGGAACAGCCCTTGTGCATCGGTGCCAACCCAAAGATTGCCGCCATGGTCGAACATCAGGCTGGTGACGCTGAGCTTGCTTCCGTCGAACGTGGGGGTGACGAACGGTTTCACAGCACCGTCCTTCAATTGTTCAAGTCCTCGACCTGGACCCTCCTCCTGTATGCCGACCCAGAGAGTCCCGTCAGGAGCACCCGCCAGACCCATTATCTCCGCTTTGACTGGGTACAGCTCCGAAACTCCCCCATGCCAGTGGACAAGTGCCGTCTCCCCACCCAGCCAAAAGCCTCCGTGACCGTCAGCAAGTACGGACTGGATCTGGGAAATCGGTATTCCATCATTCTTTCCGAAACACCTGACGGAGCGCTGAGTAACGTGGCAAAAGGGCTGGTCTGACCCGCGGCGTGTCGCTACCCACACAGAGCCGTCAGGATCTTGGCTGATACTTTGAAACGAGGTTCCATTCACTGCAGACTGAGAAGTGACAACGCCGCCTTTCAGGTGAATGAGTTCATCCGCTACCACCCAGAGCCCACCTGCGTGGTCGGCAAGGATGCTGCCTATCGTGCTGCTTGAAAAATCGGCAGGCGTATGCCTGGGCAGAAACCGAACCCCGTCGAACCTGTAGATATCGCCGGGCAGAGACAAGAACCAGAGGAAGCCGTCCGAGGTTTGTGTGATCGAAAACATGCCTGCCGGCAGAGACCCATCTTGTATCCGCCACGAGCTGTGTATGTACTGGGTGAGATGTATGTTCGGATCGAGGGCATGAGCCGGGGCTGCCAGTAACAACACGCAGGTGAGACAACAGCCCAGCATGGCCGCGATCGCGGCACGGGCCCACTTGAAACGAAGAAGATGCGGTCGACGAGAAGCCGTCTTTCCCATGTTCGCAGCCGAACAGTCTCAGACAGTATCCCGTTCAGTCTTACACGGGCTACTTGGCAGATAATGTAGCACTCTCGTTTCCGCTTGTCAGTGGCTCCGGTCTGTTGACACTAGTTAGTGGTTTCCCATCACAATCTTGCTTAGGAAATTCAGGGGCTGCGACCTTCCTTAAACATGAGGTGGCTAGCCTCGCGTACCGGCGTCTGAGGGCATAGCTGGGCAGGAATCCACGCTGGCGTGCCGCGGAACCTGCTGGCGGGAGCGAATAATCGCTAAGACTGCTCGGCCCTGCGGGGATCTCTTCTGTCTGCCGACTCCGCCCCTGGCTTTACTTCCCCGCCAGCGTTCTTCCCTCCACATACCACTTCCCCTCCACCTTCTTCAGATGGAACTGGAGCGCATGCGTTTGCGTCGGCCGCGGCTTGCCTTCAACTTCGTAGCCTAGTTGCTCAGTACAGGTCCATTCGGCGGAGTCGCTGACGATCACCGGCGAGCCGGGACAGTTCTCCTGCAAGCTGATCTGCGACAGAGCCTTAAAGGTGTTCTTGAGCTGGCTGTAAGCCCTGGGGCTTATCGAGGGCCAAATTTCGCTCTTCAGCAGGTCGGCGTCCTGAAGCTCGAAGAAGAACTTGAACTTGTCGACGGCTTGTCTGATTTGCACCGCATCCGCAACTCCGGTGTTGCTCCCCACCGAAGCTCCGGCGAAGAAATCCGCGGGGGGAGCGGCCCCATCCGTCGCCGACGCAGGCTCAAGGTTAACGGCGATGCTGGTTGAGGCGTGGTTGCCGGCCGCTGCCTGTGCAACGGCAAGCGTGGCAAGAAAAAGAACGGAAAGACCAACCAACACGGGCAGAGCGATCTTGCTTTTCATCTCGCGATACTCCTTACGAGACTCGTCGGCAACCGGCAAATGAACTTGAGCTTTCCGTCCCCCTTCTCTGCGCTTTTTGGCAGCTCCGTGCCAATTCGGAGCAGTTGGCTGTAAGGTACGTCCGCCAGAGTGACGCCAATTTTGCTGGAACGTCAGCGCCTTGCCAGCCTACAATGCGGCTTGACAAGCTTGACCCTCTTGACGAGGGCCTCGGCTGAGGCCACGCGCAAACAGGAGAAGCGAGTGCGACCCCTGGGTGTAAGCATGATCCTTCTGCTGGAAGTGAAGTCGGGACCATCGAAGGGAAAAGGCATCCGCCTGCAACCCGGGCAGTCGGTGCGCGTTGGCCGAACTTCCAAGTCCGACTTCGTGCTTCCCGCCGACAGCCACCTGTCGGGCATGCACTTTGAGGTGGCGCTCGGCGAAAATGAGTGCCGTCTGCGCGACCTGAAGAGCACCAACGGCACGCTGCTCAACGGCCAAAGGATCAACGAAACGGTGCTGCGCGACGGCGACACCGTGGTCGCCGGCGAAACCGTCTTTCGCGTCCGCATGTTGATCGGCACGGCGCGTGGGTCCGACTCGGGTCCGCCGTTGCCGACCGACACCACCCCGCAACTGCGTCTGCTGACGCTATTGCGAACCAAGTATCAACCCCTGTACGCGATCCTCGATGCCGCTCGCGACATCCGCATTCTGGCGCTGTTGATGCAGTCGAAAGAGGAGCACCGGTCGTTGTACGAGGGAGTCGAGGGCGACACGCTGGCGCAGGTCGCGCCTTACCTGGTCCGGGTCGACAAGGATTCAATGCTGCTCGCCTCCCTGGTGTTTGAAGGCTGGAGCAACAACTGGGGCGTTTTTCTGTCGTGTGCGGGAGAGTTCCAGCAGGTGCGGCACCACCTGCGGCACTTTCTCGAAGTGCAGTTGCCCGATGGCAAACAGGTCTACTTTCGCTTTTACGATCCGCGCGTGCTGCGCGTGTTTCTACCGACCTGCACCGCCGACGAGACGAAGCAGTTCTTCGGGCCCATCAAGCACTACTTGATGGAAGACGAGCAGCCCGACAAGCTGTTGCAGTTCGTCAACACCGGCCATGGCGCGGACAAGAAGATGATCTCCTTGCTGCCGGCTGAGTCGCCGAGCGCGGAGACTGTGGTCACCAAGACTGTGGAGCGCACGCTGCCCATGCCGCAGAAGGCCGCCATACCAAAGCCGAAGGGGTAAGCGAGCGCGTGAACGCGTTCGTCACTTACCCGGTGGATGAGTAAGCTAACGCTTGATCACATTTGCAACATAACCGGCTGGCGCGACATACGTCGGCAAGGAGATGGAGATGCCTCAACTCATGCCCGGCTTATGGTATGAATTTCACGCCGAAAGGGTCGTTTCGCGGGCGGGGCAACCTATCCAGACTCGCACGGGGATCGAAGTTGGCCCTCTCATCACGCTAGAAGAGGCGCGTCGGCAACTAAAGAACGGTAAAGACATCTACACGACGAATAAAGACGATGCCTACCGGCTGGCGCTACACTTGTACGGATTGCCTCCGGTCGAAGACTCTCCTCATGATGAGTTCTATTTCGCGCACTACCATCCTGGAGGTGTTCATCCGCGCTTCGACCATGACCGCCCCGGTCGTCGCCGGGCCTACGAGGGGCCAGGCCATGTATTCTTCGGCCCTCGCGGGGGCTAAACCTGTCGGCATCCCGGGTGCAGCCTGTGTTTCGGGGCACAGCGGCCTGGCCGCTGCTATCGTGAAATCGCATTGCTTCTGCAATCTGTAATTGCTATCGTTGGCATCGGTCACGAATCCTATGAAGCAACTGCAGCCGGTCATCTGGACCAAGGGAACCTTTCTTACGCCGCAGCACCTCCAGGTGCAGGACAGGTACGTCGAGGACATTCTCAACTTCCGACTACAAACCCTTAAGTTCTGCCCCTGGGGCTTCAAAGAGCTTGTGATCAACCGGGAAATGCTCGCCGAGGGGCAACTCTTGATCGCGCGGGCCTCCGGGATATTTCCTGATGGTCTGCTGTTTGATATACCGGATGCTGATCCGCCTCCGCCCTCGAAAGCGCTAGCGGAACTTTTTGATCCGGAAGCCAAGTCGTTGGACGTTTACCTGTCGATCCCCGATTACCGTGCTCGCGGCGTGAACGTCTCGGGAGGGCCCAATGGCGGCAGCCGCTATCTCGCTGAGGCGATGACCATCCGCGATGACAACACCGGCATGGGAGAGAAGCCGCTTCAAGTGGCGCGAAAGAATTTCCAGTTGTTGGCCGAGAGCGAAAACCGCGAAGGCTCCTCGACGTTGCGCGTAGCCAACATCGAGCGTACGCCGGCCGGCACCTTTCGCTTGAATCCCAGGTTCATTCCGCCGCTGATCGGCATCGGCGGAAGCGACTACCTGGTTGGAATTTTGCGCGGGTTGCTGGAAGTGATGTCGGCCAAGAGCACGCAGTTGTCCGGCGGTCGCCGGCAGCGGAACCAAAGCCTCGCCGACTTCACTGCAGCCGATATTGCAGATTTCTGGTTGCTGTACACGGTAAATTCTCACTACCCATTGTTCAGTCACTTATACGAGGAGAAAGCGTGCCATCCGGAAGAGTTATTCTCAGCGATGGTTTCGCTGGCTGGTTCGCTGACCACGTTTTCCGAAAAACTGCGGCCACAAGACTTGCCGACCTACGTACACGACTCGCTCGGCCCGGTCTTCACTCAGATGGAGGAAGCTCTCCGCTTGTTACTGGAGAAGGCCGTACCGACCAACGTGGTATCGCTGGCACTGAAGCTGGTCAACAACTCCGTCTACGCCACGGCCATTGATCAGGATAAGTATTTCGCGCACACTCGGATGTATCTCGCCGTGGGCGCGGACGCGGGAGAAGCGGCGATCATCCAGAAGGTACCTCAGCTTGTGAAGGTCGGATCAGCTAGCCAGGTCGAGCGCCTGATCAGTCAGGCCTTGCCTGGGATTCGTCTCACCCACGTGCCGAAACCTCCCAATGAAATTAAGGTGAAGCTGAAATATCAGTACTTCACGCTGAATCAATCGGGAGCAGCGTGGGAGTCGATTCAGAAATCGCGCAACTTGGCCGCCTACGTTCCCAGCGACTTGCCAAATCCGAACCTGGAGTTACTGATCGTGCTGCCACGCAAAGAATAAGCGGCAGCGCTAATGCCTCAGTGCGAAATATAGGATGAGAAGCACGGCGAGAATGAACAGCACATTCAGAATGATGATGAGCGGCCAATAGGACTTGGGCCCTGCCGACGGCTGACCCGCTGGAGCAGAGACCGATGGCGCCGCAACTGCTGGAGGCGCAACGGCCGGCATTGCGGGTGATGCGACTCCCGGTATGGCAGGCGCCGCTGGGTAAGCTGGAACCTGTGGCGAGGGCACTTGGTAGGTCGGAACCGCCGGAGGTGTGACAAAAGGTGAAGCAACTGCGGCGGCCGCCGCGGCTGCCCCTCCCGCCTTGGAGCCGCCCGACGAGGATGAGGCGTCCGCCGAACCAGAGAGCGACGCGGACAACGCCTCACGATTCATGAACATCGTGTATTCACTTGGGCCCGTAGGCAGCCCAGGCGCGCTTTCGGCAGCAACTTCCGCCTGCGGGCGAAACAATACGGTCGCGCCCCCACTGTCGTCCGCATTGAACTGGCGGGAATCTGGAAGCGGGTCTTGAGAAGAATGGGCCGGGTCGGTGAGCGGCTCGTGAGAAAATGTTCTGTCGGAGTATTCTGGGTGCCCTCTCCGCTCTCCGAAGACCTCGGTGGCGCTGCCTTCGTCAACATTTCCAGCAGGCGTCGCTCTGCCAGGAGTGTAAGAGTCTTCAGCGCTTCGGCGATCGCTAGTATTGCTCCCGTTCAAAATCCCGGTGCTCGAACCCTGGGCCGGCATCACCCCGCGCTCGTTGCCGGTAAGTGAACCCACATCATTCAGCGGGTTGGGAACGTAAGGACCAAACATACGAGCAAATTCGCCGGTGCTACTCCTCGACTCGGACGCAAATCCGTCATTGGTGGAACTCTTGGTCTCCTCCATCGCCGGAGGCACACGGAACAGTTTAGTGAATTCTCCAGAAGCAGGTCTTGGTTGTTCTTGCGACGGCACCTCATCCTGCACCGGTGGCGACATTGCGGAGCCAAGATCCTGGGCAAACAGCTTGGTGAATTGATCCGACGGGGAATCGGGCGCTAAAGGCTGATTATTCAAGTCGAGAGCTGTACTACTCGGGATTGGAGGCTTATCCCAAGGGCTTGTCAGAGCATCTGGTTGCCTGGCGGGCTCGGCTTCGACCGCGCCAGGAAATGCGGAACTGCCAGCAGAAGGTTCGGAGGTGCGGTCAGGCGGAGGGTTGATTTCACGAAAAAATTGCTGGGTGAACCCACCTTGACTGGGCGATGGTTTTTCCGCTGCTTCTGTCACAAGTGGCGACGCTGGCCGACCGATCGATTCGGAGATGTCGGTACCTGAACGATCTTTGTCGGGAACAATAGTTTGGCTCTCCAAACCCCCGCGTTGTTCCGCATCCAAAGCTTCTTTTCCGGAAACGCGTTCCCCAGGGAAAGCCATGCCGCCAAAGAACTGCCGAGTGAATTCGCCCGGCGCGCGTGAGGTAACCTGGGATTCAGACCCCGCTGCCAGCGCGTCGTCGAGTGCCGCAGGCGGCGCAGGCGGCAAGTCGGGCGCCGCTGCTTGTTGTTTTCCCGCGGGTTGACTGGAGGCGGAGTCCGGAGCATCACCCGTTGGCCGTACGCCAATCTGGTTATGATATTCACGAACCCAATTGTCAACGGCCTCGTCGGCCGGCCACCGAGTCACAATGTAGGCGAAACTTACGACGTCGTATCTTCCCACATCGATCACTGTGCCAGGCGTCTCCGGAGCTAACTGGAGAAAGGACGCTACCACCCACTGCACGGTAGGTTGATCCAAAGGAGGTTCGGGGCACTCGAAGATGTGGGCCAGAGCCTTTTCGCCAGTCGCCCGTTCGCGAACCGCAAAAGTCTCGACCTCACCTCTTGTCAGCGCACGCAAGATTTCGTATCTTGCACCGAATTTCATAACCTAACCGGGACTTTCCTTGTCTTGATTTTCGCGCAGATGCACAACTTCAGCAACAAATGAGACGCCGAGGCATGTGTTTCGTGCTCTGTCAGGCCGTGCTGGCGCCAAGCGTCGCGTGACTAAAGGCAGATTCTTGTTCTCAGTAGGCCATTATCGAGAGAGAATAACGGGGTCAGGTTTCTCAAGGCTCCAGGTATGAAATTGCTGTCGAAGGTCGTCTGGTCGGAAGGTATGTATTTGGCCCCGCACCACTTCCAGGCACAAAACCGCTATTTTGAAGATTCGGTGCACTTTGCGACAGCCAGCCTGTGGCGGCATGCCTCCGGCTTTGCCGATCTGCAAATTGACGCTGATGCTCTCCGGTCCGGGACGGTTGCGCTTTTGGCCGCCCGGGGCATTTTCGAGGATGGGTTGCCATTTGACATACCCGTGTCGGATCCCCAACCGGCGCCTTTGGAGTTTGCAAGCAAGTTTCCGCCTAATGCTGAGTCCCTCACGGTCTGCCTTTGTGTGCCCAGGTTCGCCGCGAATGGTGGCAACTGCACGATCGAAGACGGGGCTTCCGTGTCGAGTCGCTACAGTGGCGTGCTCAGAGCCTTCCCCGACGAGAATACCGGATACGACGACAAGCAGGTTCGCATCGGTATCAAGAACCTGCGACTGGTGGTGCAGGGTGAAATTGACACCAGCTCAATGGCCCTTCCCATCCTACGGATTGTTCGCGACGGCTCCGGTCATTTCGGTGCCGACAGTTCCTTCATGGCGCCCTCGGTACACCTCGACGTGAACGACTCAATGGTCGGGCTGCTAAAACGCCTGGTGGAAATTCTGGAGGAGAAGAGCGCAGCCGTCTCCCAGGAAAAAGTGCAGTCGGGACGCTTCGAGCGAAGCATGTCGGAAAGGAATGTGTCTCAATTCTGGTTTCTGCACGCTGTGAATTCATCCCTCGCGGAACTTCGACATCTTCTTCTGTCGAAACACGGGCACCCTGAAGAACTATTCTGCGCGATGTCGAGACTCGCAGGAGCACTGTGTACCTTCGATGTGGATGCTCACCCGCGCTCGCTACCAAAGTACGACCACATGGATCCTGGCGGTTGTTTCCAGTTCCTTGACCAGCATATTCGTCGTCTTCTCGAGCTTAATGTTCCGACTCAGGGCATCCTGATTCCATTAAAGCCGCTGAACCGGTACTTCTTCATGGGCGAAGTCAAAGATGAGCGGTGCCTGGCCCGATCCAGATGGATCCTGTCCATCTATTCGCCCATCGGCGAGGCGGACCTGATCGAGAGAACCACACAACTGGTGAAAGTGTGCTCGGCTAAGTTTGTGCCGGAGTTAGTAAAGCGCGCTCTACCAGGACTCCCCCTTACGCATCTCCAAATACCGCCATCCGCCATCTCCGCCAAGGTCGATCATCAATATTTTTCAATTAGCCGTAGCGGCCCCTGCTGGGAATCGATTATGGCGACACGTGGAGTGGGGCTATATGTACCCGGGGAGTTGCCGTCGCCGGAGATCGAATTGATTGTGTTGCTGGAGGCTTAACCTCGATGTCATCCACCATTTCGCCGCTCGGCAGTTACCGCAGCTCTAGTTCCGCTCTCGATCGCCCGGGGTGGAAGTTAGCTGTGGGGTTCCAGGAAGCATTCACTGCGATCGTCAGACTGCGTTACAACCGGCAAGCAGTCTCCAGTGCCGACTCCTTCCGCGCACAGATGAAACAAACGCTGGCCGTGGCAGAGCACGAAGCCGCCAGCCGCGGCTGTAATCCTGGGGATATTCAGCAGGCCAAATTTGCCGTTGTCGCCTTTCTCGACGAGTCAGTCCTAAGCTGCAAGAGTCCAGCTTTTTCAGACTGGGCACGCAAGCCGCTGCAAGCCGAGTTGTACAACCACCAACTGGCGGGAGAAATTTTCTTTCAGGAGCTACAGAAGATTCTTAAGCGCAGCGACTCTCCCCAAACCGCTGACTTGCTGGAGGTGTACTGCCTGTGCCTGCTCCTTGGCTTCAAGGGGCAATATGCCAGCGAGGGAGACCTACGGTCCCTCACGCGGCAGGCCCAGGAAAAAATCCGGCGTGTGCGGGGTACGTCCGAACTATCTCCCCGAGGCGGCATCCCATCCGACGCGATTCGCATGGTACAAAGGGACCCTTGGCTGCGACCGCTCATGGTGATTGCGGGTAGTACCTTTTTACTCGCAGTCGCCCTTTTCGTGGTCTTCAAGCTGCTTCTTTCCTCCGGTGCGGCAGAGATTTCCACGCTGCTGGGGCAACTGGCGAATTAGGGGGGATCTATGCTCGTGTACTGGATTACCGGCATCCTGTTGCTCTTGTATCTGGTTTTGGTCTGGTTTATCGGTTCCTGGTTCCACCTTCACGCTCCCGACCTATGGATTCTCAGAGGAGGCCTTGCTTTAATCGGCATTGTCGCGGCAGTGAGCTTCGTTTGGTTCTACCGCAAGGCCAAGCGCACTCAAGCAGCCGAGGCTCAGGGTGAACCGCAGAGTGGCAGTGGTGATGACATCGACCTTCTGGTACACGAAGCTCTCAGCGCCCTCAGGAAGTCCACGCTGGGACGGGGAGCGACCCTCCGCAATCTCCCCCTGCTTTTCTTCCTAGGAGAGTCGGGATCGGCCAAGACGAATATCATCATCCACTCCGGGCTTGACCCAGAACTGCTGGCCGGCCAGGTTTATCAGGACAACAATGTCCTCGCGACGCGACTGGCCAACATCTGGTACAGCCAGCCCGCCATCCTGGTTGATCCGGCCGGCAATCTGCTGCAACAGCCGGACCGTTGGAAGCGTCTGGTGCAGTTAGTGCGTCCCGGACGGGCATCGAGCGCCCTCAGTAAGTCACAGCAGGCCCCGCGCGCGGCCGTCCTTTGCTTCGACTGCGCCAGCTTTCTGAGAGCAGGTGCTAGTGAGGCTACAATATCCACTGCCCGCAAGCTGGGCGCCCGGCTGCACGAAATCTCCCAGACTCTGGGCATCAGCCTGCCCATCTACGTCCTGTTCACGAAGCTCGACCGCCTGCAAGGCTTCACTGAATTCGCGCGCGAACTGACACCCGAGGAATCGTCGCAAATTCTCGGCGTGACCCTGCCGATGCGCTCTCTGGCCAGCGGCGTTTATTCGGAAGAGGAGACGAAGCGGCTGACCAACGCATTCGACGAGTTGTTTTTCTCGTTGGCAGACCGGCGCCTCGATTTGCTGGCGCGCGAGAACGATATTGACAGCCTGCCTTCTATCTACGAATTTCCCCGCGAACTTAGAAAACTTAGAACTCTCCTGGTTCAATTTCTGGTCGAGCTGGCCAGGCCCAGCCGGCTGAGCGTCAATCCGTTTCTGCGTGGCTTCTACTTTTCGGGAGTACGCCCGGTCTTTATGGAAGACGGCGTGTCCGCCGCCCCGCAGCCCAGCGCGCCGGATGGCCGTTTTGACGGCGGCGCTACGCAAGTGTTCGGCTCGCTTCCGGTACAGCAGGTTGCGGCACCGGTGCGTTCCGCTGGACGCCGTAAAGTACCGCAGTGGACCTTCCTTACCCGACTTTTCAACGACGTGATCGTTAAAGACAGGGTAGCGCTCGCCGCCAGTGGGGTGAGCTCCAAGGTGAATTTGATCCGGCGCGTCGCCCTGATAATGGTTGCGGGACTCAGCTTGACAGCCCTTGTTGGCTTTCTGGTCTCGTACCTCGGGAACCGTGAGCTCGAAAACAACGTGCGTATGACGGCTGCCGAAGTCCAGAGCGTTCATGTCGGCGCGCACCAGCTGCCGTCGTTGAGCGATCTTCAGAAGCTGGACAGGCTTCGTCAGGAATTGAACACGCTCGCGACCTATGACACCGAGGGCGTCCCACTGCGGTTGCGCTGGTTCCTCTACGTCGGAGATAAGATTCGCCCTGACGCAAGGAGGGTCTATTTCAGCGCCTTCAAGCAACTGCTATTCGACGATGCACAGAGCATAATTCTTGGCGACCTTCACCGGTTGCCAGACCAGCCGGGTCCAAATGACGTTTACGAGACCACCTACGACGAGCTGAAGGCCCACCTTATCACCGCGCAATACTATGACAAGAGCACAAAAGAGATCCCTGGACAATTGCTGGCTGCCCGATGGGCGGAGGTGCGGAACGTAGGCCCGGAACGTGCCGACCTTGCAAAACGTCAGTTCGAGTACTACAGCGCAGCCCTCAAATCCGGAGACCCCATCGCGACAAAAGAAGACGATGCCGCAGTGGCTCGGGCTCGTAGCTACCTCGCCAAGTTCGGCGGAATCGATCGTTATTACGGTCGGCTGCTCGATCAAGCATCCGGCGGCGCAGCGGACGCAATCTTTTCGTATAAGTTCCCAGACGCAAACGGAGTCGTCATCAGCAAGCACACTGTACGATCAGCGTTCACCCCTGCGGGATATCAAAGATTTACCGCCGCAGTCAGTGACCCGGCACGGTCGCTTGCCGCAGAAGAGTGGGTGCTGGGAAAAACAACCGCCATCGATCTAAACCAGGCCACTCTGCAACAGAACCTAATGCAAAAGTATCAGCAGGACTTTGTCAAAGAGTGGCTAGCGGTGCTGCGAGATTCATCGGTTTCGAAATATGATAATTGGAATGATGCCGATCAAAAGCTCGACAGGCTGACTGGGCTTAGCTCGCCACTGCTCGAGCTGCTTTGGTTCATCTCCAGCAACACCAATGCGGATGCGATACGAGACCCGTTTGCCTCGATACAATCGCTGGAGCCGCCTGGCGCGCCCGATAAGCTGCCCGATCAGCTCCGGCAGCAGTCAAATGCAAACTACATTCAAGCGCTGACCAAGCTGCAGAACAGCGTGCACCTGCTAACGCAAAACCCCGCAGGAGCTGACGATCCAAATGCCCTGGCTCCGGTCAATGCGGCTGCTGCGGATGCCAGAGGGGCGGCGACACTAGCGACCGGGCCAAGGTTGAACAATGTTTACCATACCGAGCAAGATCTCCAGCGCCTTCTAGAAGAGCCGATCACGAACGTCACAGCCCTAATACCTAGTGCCGGCGCTGGTCTAAACAAGGCAGGACAGGGTTTGTGCGCGCAGTATAGCCAGATCGCTCAGAAGTTCCCGTTCAACCCGAAGGCGACCCAGGAAGTAGCAATTGATGACTTCAATGGCTTCTTTTCACCGAAAACAGGTGCGTTGTGGGCGATGTACGACAAGTATCTCTCCAAGCTGTTGGTCAAAGAAGGCGGCCGGTACAAGTCCACGGGGATCGGTAACGTGACGATTAACCCGGCTTTCGTCACTTTTCTCAACCGCATGGCAACGGTCACCGATGCGTTCTATCCCAACAATTCAGCAACGCCCAACTTCGCTTACTCGCTTACTGAGCAGCCAAGCAACGTGCCGGGGCAGCTTATCCTCACAATAGGCAGCGAGGCGCTTTCCCAGGTAGGACAATCCAAAAAATTCAACTGGACTGGAGCTCCGGAGGACATCCGAGTCACTGCAGGCGTCCAAACCCTACGCACCTACCCCGGTCCTTGGGCAGCCTTCGAGTTTGTGTATACGGGGTCTGAAGTCTCACATTCCCGCACCAACTTGAGATGGAACCTCCTGGATTCGGGTGGCCGTCCAATCACCATCAACGGTCAGCCGGAATTCTACGCATATCAATTGCAGGCAGGCAGCCCGAATCCATTCGAAGTTGTAACTTTGGCGGGCGGGCGCTGCGAGCCTAACATTGCTTTGAAATGAATTCGCGAGGGAAGCTCCCGGCAACGACCCTTATCCGCCGCTGAGACGGACTCGGCGGCACACGCCTCAGCGTAGCAGGCGTTTGTACCAGGATTGTTCTGCGGCCCGGATGAGCAGGCAGGTTATGTTGTCGTCGCTCGCTCCGGCCTTAGCCAGCTCGATTAACTGATCGCACGCTTTCTCGAGATTCTCGGCGCGGCGTATGGTTTCCAGCATCTCGCCTTCCTTGACGTACCGGGAAAGCCCATCGCTGCACAGAAGCAATATATCTCCGGAGACGAATTCGTGGTCCTGTAGGTCCGGTTCCACGCTCTCCTCGGCGCCCAAAGCGCGCACAATCACATTCTGCATTTTCGAATGCTCCGCCTCCTCCAGGGTCATAAGCCCACGGCGAACCTGCTCCATTACCAACGAGTGATCGCTTGTCAACTGGAAGATGGAATCGCCACGTATGAGGTAAATGCGACTGTCCCCGACGTGACCGATTGAGAATCTATTGTCGTGGCACAGGAGTGCGACAATGGTACAGCCCATGCCAGACCATTGCGGGTTACGATCCGACGCATCGCGGATGGCCTGATTGGCCAAGCGAATCGAATTCGCCAACTGGTTCGCCCCGTCTGAGACCTCGGGGATTCTCTGGCTGACGACTTTTGTGCCGGCCCTGCGGTGGATGTTCTGAAAGTAGTCCATGACGGTACTGACGGCAATCCTGCTGGCCTTCTCGCCAGCTGCCTGACCGCCCATGCCGTCGCACACCACGAATACACCAAGATCGACGTCATAACCCAGGCTATCTTCGTTATTGGTTCGAACCAGACCAATGTCCGTCTTGCCCGCCGCTTGGATGAGGGTCTTCATCAGTCTTTCGCCGCGTCATATCCTAATCCCGGCCACTCTTCTCAGTAAACAAAAAGAACTCTGCTCGCGTTGCAACGATCTGGAGCGCGTGACCAGCCGGGTTATTGGCTTTCCAAGCCTGCGAGGGGGTTATCGAAATCAAACCCAAATAGACGAGGATTCTCGCCAATGGCTGCGGCTGAGACTATGTAGAAAACGTAGTCGTAGGTTTCCTTCGGAATCTGGTCTTTGTGCTTTGCAAGCAGTTGCCAAAAATTCCGCTCGCGTGGATTTTCGGGCATGCTGCGGACCAAGGGTAATACCTGATTTTCGCCCCAGTTATAACACGCCATCACCAGTAATCCTGACGCCTGGGCATCCGTGCCGTAGAGATCGCTGATGTACCGTGTCGCAGCCAAGGTCTCTCGGTCCCAGTGATGGCGATCGTCCGCCGGGTCTGGGCGGCGGAAATCAACTAATGGTCCCATTTTCAGGCCATACTTCACACCCGTCTCCGGTATGAACTGCCACATGCCTTTGGCAATCCCCTTTCTCGTCATGGGACCACTAGCGTAAGGATCGAAGCCACTCTCCTGCATCGCAAGATAGAAAAACTGCGGAGGCAAGCCTTGTGCGAGAAAATCCTTGGAAATCGTCGCAGTGTAACCGTGCGCGTTGGCGGTTTGAATCGCTTCCTCATATCGCTTCGAGGACTTCCAATATCCGATGTACTTTTCGACCTCACTGACAAAGTCGGGGGGCATATTCAGTTCGCATTCGCCGAAGATTCTGGCCACGCGAATGATCAGCCGCTGCTGCTCCGTCATTTTGGAATCGTAGAAGTGCAGTGAATTGAGGAATTGGTCATAACTCTTCTCCATCTGGCGGCGGCGGGCTTCATCGGCGCGCATGACATCAGCCGCGCTTTGATTATTGGAATCATTCACCATTCGTTCCAACTTGGCGATATCCACGTCTAGCGCCTTCATCGAATAGAAAAGTTGCTCGGCAATTGCTCGTTGCTTCTTTAGCTGTTGGTGCTCGTACAACCCATACGCACCGGCTCCAAGCAGGCACGCCAGAAGCGCAGCAATGATTCCTGCAAAGTTGCGCTTTTGTTTCTTTTGGACCTTGGCGAACGCCTGGCGCAGAAACATGGTGTGTTGGCCGACCGGCTCGTCTGCCTTCGTCTTGCCGAAGTATCGGTCAACATACCGCGCCAACATGGTGTCACTGCCATGCGGCTTAGGTGCGGCTGGGCTCGGAGTAACAACCGTGAGCGTGACCCGCGGACCCTGGATTCCAAGCCTGATCGATGCACTTTGGACAACCGTAATGAACTTGAATTTCTGGTCGCCAACGTAAATGCCATTGCTGCTGTTGAGATCACGAACGCACCAAGCGCCGTCCTCGAAGCTGATCTCCGCATGAGCGCGGCTCACGTGCTCGTCTTTTATGCAGACGGCACAATCGTCGAGCCTGCCGATACGAAAGTTATCGGCAAGGTCATACTCCCGCCGGCCTCCTGCCCACTCAACAACAACTTTGAGAGGCGGCGGGGCCGGCTGTTTTATCGGAGCAACCATTAGACAGTCTTGCCCCCTGAAAAACGATTATGAGGGCAATTGAGCAGCGGAAACAATAGATTTGGTGGAGCTAGTCGGGATCGAACCGACGACCTCATCGTTGCGAACGATGCGCTCTCCCAGCTGAGCTATAGCCCCACGAGTAGTGCGGCCCGTTGAGAGCAGACCGCTTGGCGGGCAACTCGATTATACAGGCGCCTGCGGCGAGAGAGAACGACAAGCGCCTCGTGGTAGTGCGTTACAAGTGGCAAGCTACCCGCGGTCGTGCGAGGGAACGATTGACATCGCGATGCCTTCGCTGATCGGAGCAGCATTTTGATTCGCTTTTGAACACAACCATCGGAACCCCATACGTCTCCGGGCAGGCCCTGAACGCCCGTAGCGTCGCGGCTCCTGCAAACATCCTTCCCACGCTATAAACTATTTGGTCATGACTATGATGATGATGATTGCTGCTGTACTTGTCCTTGGCCTGACGGCCCTACCGGCGCAAGCGGCCGATACCGAGTTCGGGCCTCAAAACCCTTTCTACGCTCCCAGTGCCCTTCCCTTTCAGGCGCCTCCGTTCGACAAGATCAAGGATTCGGACTACCAACCTGCCATCGAGGCTGGCATGGCCCAGCAGAAGAAGGAAGCGGAAGCCGTCGCCAATAACCCCGACCCGCCGACATTTGAGAATACGTTCATCCCGATGGAGAAGTCGGGTGAGCTCCTGCATCGCGCTGCGGCCGCTTTCTTCGCGGTGAGCGCCGCCGATACCGATCCCACATTGCAGAAGGTACGGTCTGCGGTCGCGCCCCAGCTTGCGGCGCACGAGGACTCCATCTATCTGAACCCGATTCTGTTTCAGCGGGTCGCGACGATATATAAGGAGCGGCAGTCGCTGAAGCTTAATCCGGAATCGCTGCGGCTGGTGGAAGTCGAATACGACAAGTTTGTCCACGCGGGCGCGAATCTTTCGGACGCGGATAAAACGAAGCTGAAGAAGCTGAATGAAGAGCTCGCCAGCCTGTCGACCGAGTTCAGCAACAAGCTGCTGGCGGCGACCAAGGCGGGCGCGTACGTTACCACGGACAAAGCCGCGCTGGCCGGACTGAGCGACGCCGGGATTGCCGCCGCCGCCGAAGCTGCCAAGGGGCGGAAGGTCGAAGGTTACGTGCTTTCGCTACAGAACACGACGCAGCAGCCCGACTTGGCTTCGCTGAGCGACCGCGCGACACGCCAGGCCCTGTTCGAGAACTCGTGGAACCGCGCCGAAAAAGGCGATGCCAACGATACGCGGGATGTGATCGCGCACATCGCCAAGCTTCGGGCGGAGAAAGCGAAGTTGTTGGGCTATCCGAACTTCGCAGCCTGGAGGCTGGAAGACCAGATGGCCAAAACTCCGCAAGCGGCACTGAACTTCATGGCGCAGCTAGTCGTGCCTTCGACGGCCAAGGCTGCGGCTGAAGAGAAGGACATCCAGGAAGTTATCGATACGCAAAAAGGCGGCTTCGCGGTTCAGCCGTGGGATTGGGAGTTCTACGCCGAGCAGGTGCGCAAGGCGAAGTACGACATCGATGAGTCGCAGGTGAAGCCCTATTTCGAGCTGAACAATGTGTTGCTGAACGGCGTGTTCTACGCGGCGAACCAGCTTTACGGCATCACGTTCAAGGAGCGGCACGACATTCCGGTGTACGCGGATGGAGTACGGGTGTTCGAGGTCTTCGACACCAACGGCAGTTCGATGGCCCTGTTCTACTGCGACTATTTCAAGCGCGACAACAAGCAGGGTGGCGCCTGGATGAACAACCTGGTGGAGCAATCGAAGCTGCTGGGCACCAAGCCGGTCGTAACGAATGTCGCCAACTTCGCTCCTCCCGCGCCTGGCGAGCCTGCGTTGCTTACGGCGGACGATGTAAAGACCATGTTCCACGAATTCGGCCACGCCCTTCACGGCATGTTCGCCGATTCGGAGTATCCCAGCCTCTCAGGCACCAACACAGCACGGGACTTCGTCGAGTTCCCTTCGCAGTTCAACGAGCATTGGGCGACGTATCCGGCGGTGTTCCAGCACTACGCCAAGCACTACAAGACGGGAGCGCCGATGCCGGCAGAGCTGCTGGCTAAGATCGAAAAGTCGCGGACCTTCAACAAGGGCTATGACATGACGGAGCTAGTGGCCGCAGCGGAGTTGGATATGCAATGGCACTCCTTGCCGGCCACTGCGCCGCTGCAAAATCCCGATGCTTTCGAAACAGAGGCGCTGACGAAAACGAACCTGTTGATCAGCTATGTGCCTCCGCGCTATCGGTCGAGCTACTTTAGTCACATTTGGAGTAGCGGCTATGCTGCCGGCTACTATGCTTACCTGTGGACGCAGATGCTCGATGACGACGCCTACCAGTGGTTTGTGGAGCACGGCGGCCTGACGCGCGCCAACGGCGACCGCTTCCGGCAGATGGTGCTGTCGCGCGGCAACACGGAAGATCTCGCCAAGATGTATGACGCCTGGCGCGGGAAGGCGCCGAGCATCGAGCCCATGCTTAAGTTCGAGGGACTGGCGCCGTCCGGCACCGCGAAGTAGCCTGCAAGTTGCGTGGGTTAAGCGGTGCGCAGGGTCGGCGCGCCACGTCAGTCCCGATTGGGGAATGGTCGTGGCGGGTTGTAGTTGCGACTATTCACCTCGTGCGGCACATTGCTTAGAATTAAGTTCGTAGACCTGTTAAGTTTGCTAAGACCCTCCCGTTGTTGTCGCGGAGGGTCTTTGTCTTTCAACTCGACAGCCCGTCGTGTAGCAGTCGCAAAGCCCATTAGGAGCGCCCGCCGGTGAGGTTGCTGCTGTGGGTCCTATTGCCGACGCGGCTGGCGATGTGGTGGGCGCGCATCGCGCAAAGAGGTCGCACCCCGTCATCTGAGCGCAAGTCGTTCATCATCTTCCGACTCGATGCGCTCGGCGATCTGGTACTGACCACGCCAGTGTTCCGCGAGCTAAAACGAGCTTACCCGCAGGCGCGAATCACTGCGGTTGTGCAGGAAGCGTATAGGTCGATCCTCGCAACCAACCCTCACGTTGCCGAGGTGCTAACGATTCGCCCGATGCGAAGCCGGTGGCTGCCGAAGGGGGCACTAACCCTGCTTGCCGCTTTCGGTTTCTATTGGAGCGAACTTCGTGGGCGCAACTTTGATGTCGCCATCTCGCCGCGCTGGGACACTGACGAGCACTTGGCTGCGTTGCTCTGTCTTCTGACGGACGCAGGCGTACGAGTCGGGTACCGCGAACGGGCTTCAGCCGGAAAGCAGCGTTACAACCGAGGTTTCGATCAGGTGTTCGACATTTGCCTTGAGCCGGGACCGCTGCGGCATGAGGTAGAGCGCAATATTGCGATAGTTGAAGCGCTGGGGGGAGCGGCGCGCAACCCCGATCTCGATATTCACCTCACGCCAGAAGACCGTGCCTACGCCGACCGCGCGCTGCAAAGCGTCTCTGCAAATTGCGTCCTGATAGCTCTGGGAATCGGCGCGCAGTCGCCCGGACGGCGCTGGCCTCTGGAGCGCTACGCGGCTGTCATCCGCGAGCTGGCCGTGCAGTATCCCGTACATGCCGTCATCACCTGCGCGCCGGCGGAGCATGAGCTTGCAAGGTGGCTTGCCGATCAGTTGCCTACCGTGCCTACCATCTCCGACAGCCCGGAGATCCGCGAGACCTGCGCCCTACTCGCGCGTTGTGATCTGTTCATCGGGAATGACACCGGCGCGGCGCATCTGGCCGCCGCGATGAAGTGCCCAACTATCGTTATCTCACGGCATCCCAGAGACGGCGATCCCCAGCATCCCAACAGCCCTGTGCGATTCGCTCCGTGGTGTGCATCGGCGTGCGTGCTTCAACCGGAACATGGCTTAGACGGCTGCACCACGCGTTGCGTCCGCCCCGGCCCGCACTGCATCGAGCAGATTTCCGGGCATGAGGTGGCGCTTGCAGCAAGGACAATGCTGATGCAGTGCCGGCAAACGCGCGATAAGCTGGGAGCGAGCCTCGCATTGTGACCACTCCATCCCTCGGATTGGAAAACCCGGAACCAACAAGCAACAGCCACCGCGGACTGTCTCTGTTCAACGACCGCCGATACAAGCGGATCGCGACCGCCGCACTTTCCGGTGGCGCGGCCCGGCTGCTGTCGGCGTCGCTGACTCTTATCTCCCTGCCGCTCGCGGTGCGCTACCTCGGAGCCGAACGCTATGGCGTTTGGGCGACGGTGGTCGGCGTCGCGGTCTGGGTCAACCTACTCGACCTTGGCATCGCTTACAGCCTAACGAACGTCGTTTCTCAAGCCTACGCGAGGAATGACCGCGTCGAAGCGGCACGCGGCTTCACCAATGCACTGGCCGTCACGCTTGGGGCAACCGTGGTGACGGGAGGCGTCTTCACCTTTCTCTGGCAGCGTGTGAACTGGATCACCGTGTTTAACGCCAGTCCCACGCTGCGACCTGAGGTCCGGGCGACGGTGTTGGTTGCCGCAATTCTCATGCTTATAGGACTGCCCCTCAACCTCGCGAGCAAAGTCTTCGCAGGATATCAGGAGCTGCACACCTACAACAAGACCCTCGCGCTCGGTGCATTGTGCAGCCTGGCAGGACTGGCCGCAGGTGTGTGGTTTCGCGTCCCTATGCCTGTGCTGTTCCTGCTGTCGTACGGGTGCCTGACGGCCGTTGGCGCCGCGACGCTGCTCTGGCTCGTGCTGTGGCACAAGCCGTGGCTCAGGCCGCGTCTGAAGTTTCTAAACTGGAAAACTATCGTCGATTTGCTCAGCACTGGCTGGTCGTTCCTACTGATCCATGCGGCGGCGATCGTGGTTTTCAGCACCGACAACATCATCGTCAGCCATTATCTGGGCGCCGCTGAGGTGACTCCCTACAGCATTACGTGGCGCGTCGTTGGACTTGGAGCTGTGTTGCAGGCGTTGGTCTTCCCGGCGCTTTGGCCGGCCTACGCTGAGGCGCAGGCGCGCGGCGACGTGGCCTGGATACGGCGGACCTTCTCCATGGCCATGCGTGCAACCATCGCGCTTAGCCTCTCATGGGCAGCGCTGCTGGTCGTCTTCGGCCGTCTGGCAATCAAACTGTGGGCAGGCCCGGCCGCAGTTCCCCCCCATTCCCTTCTGCTGGCCATGGCGGTATGGAGCGTCATTGCCGGTTTTGCAACGGCCCAGTCGTGCCTGCTGGGAGCGCTGAATCGCACACGCGTTCAGGCGATAGCATCCGCCATAGCCGCCATAGTAAATATCGGACTCTCAATATTGCTGGTCGTCCGCCTGGGCTCTCTGGGGGTGATACTCGGAACGATTATCTCCTACATCGTGGTACTCCTGGCGCCGCAGAGCATAGTGGTAATGCGGGCATTACGCGATCTGACGCCAAATGATCTCAGCGCAGTTCCGAATGCTGCCCCCGACATCCAGCCTATGGCCTGATGAGAAAAGGATTGCTCTCGCGCTCTTCGCCGATGGTGGTCAACGGACCATGGCCGGGAACGACGAGCGTGTCGTCGGGCAGCGCCAGAACCGGGCCGTGCAGCGATTCCATAATCTTCTTATAAGATCCGCCCGGCAGATCGGTGCGCCCGATGGAACCGGCAAATAGAGTGTCGCCCGCGACGAGTTTCTTGTCTGCCTCGAAGTACAGGCAGATACTGCCTTCGGTGTGGCCCGGTGTGTGCAGCACGTCGGCAACAACGTTTCCCGCAGCAATCTTGTCTCCGGCGCTGATGCTGTTGTCGATCTCTACTGCGCCGGGACTCTGCATTCCGATCCATGCCGCCTGCACATCCAGCATCTTGAGTAAGGCATAGTCATTCTGATTCAGCAGAATAGGCGCGCCCGTCGCCTGCTTGAGCTTCATCGCCCCTCCCACGTGATCGATGTGCGCGTGGGTGATGACTATTTGCTTTACCGTCAACCCGTGCTGCTGAACAATGCTGAGAACGTGGTCGATCTCGTCGCCCGGATCGATCACCATCGCTTCTTTGGTCTGCTCGTCGCCGATGACCGAGCAGTTGCATTGCAAGACGCCAACGGGGAATATCTCGTGAATCATGGCTTCAGAGTATCTCACCTAACAAGAATCTCACCACGGAGACACGGAGAACACGGAGAAATTTGGGCTCTGCTTTGTGAATTATGCGACTTCAATGCGGTGTAGCCCCCGCTCAGAGAGGCCACCGGATAATCCACCTCAGTGTTTCTTGTCTCCGTGCTCTCCGTGCCTCCGTGGTGAGTCTCTTAAACCGGGCGGTGAACTCCGCTGTGGTAAGGTGAGGCGAATGCAACTCAACTCTGCTGTCCTGGCCGTATGAATACGAAGAACGCTACCCTCTGGTTCTTGGCGACGCTGCTTGTCCTGTTTGGCGCAGTCGCCCTTCTGGTTCTGTGGCCCTTCCTACGAGCCATCGCGGCGGCCGTCATTGTGGCAGTCATCTTCTTCCCGGCTTACCGATGGGTTCTGGGATGGACTGGGCGCCGGGCTACCTGGGCTTCGCTGATCGCCACGCTGGGGATTGTGGTGCTGTTTCTGTTTCCCGTCAGCCTGATTCTATTGAAGGCCACGAACGAAGCCATCAGCGCCGCTCAGCGGCTCAGCCGCTTCAGTGCGGAACAGGGCGGACTTGGCCTGTTCCTGATGACCCTGGTGGAACGCCCGCTACATTTCCTCGGGCGTTTCGTTGACGTCTCAAAGTTCGACATTCGTTCGGCCGTGACCAACAACCTCCAGCGCGCCAGCGTCATGGTACTCAGTTCCGGCGCCGCGATACTCGGCAGCCTGGCGCGGCTCACGGCGAACTTCTTTTTCATGCTGATCATTGTGTTTTTCCTGTTTCGCGACGGCGAGAAGTGGGCCTGCGGACTGGGCAGCCTAATGCCTCTCTCGCCGGAGCAGACCTCACGGCTGTATCGCAATATCAGCGACACAATCATCGGCAACGTTTATGGGATCGTCTCCGTCGGATTGGTACAGGGGACGTTGACCGGCATAGCCGTCGCCATTGTCGGTCTTCCCTCCCCCCTACTGTTGAGCATCGCGGCGTTCTTCGCTTCCATACTCCCCGTCGTGGGAGCCGCGCTGGTATGGGCCCCGGCTGGGCTCTACCTCATCTTCACAGGAGCAATTTGGAAGGGCATTTTCGTGCTGGCCTGGGGAGCGGTAGTCATCAGCATGGTGGACAATATCGTGCGCCCTTGGGTGGTCAGCGGCAAGGTGGAGCTACATCCGCTGGTGCTGTTGTTCGTGATTTTGGGAGGCGTTCAGGTCTTTGGCTTCCTCGGATTGTTTCTCGGCCCGGTGATCGCCTCAGTGCTGGCGGCGGTCTTCCACATGCTGCGCCAGGAAGTGGGAGATCAACATTCGGAACTCGCTGGGGATGGAACCCAGGCACCGCGCGCGTCATAGTTTCAGAGCGCCTAGCTAGCGGGAGTCGCCGGAAGCCGCGGGCATCTACCGCCAGACCAGGAACTTTGCCGTCTCGTGCCCGCTACTCTTCAAAGGCCGCGAGCGCCTCCGACTCATCGTCTTTAACGTCGAAAACGGTATAGAGCTTCGTGATTTGCAGCAGATCGTTGACCTTCTTGGTAAGGTTCAGCAGTTTCAGCTCGCCACCCTGGTTGCGCGTTGAGGTGAAGGCGCTGATCAACTCGCCGATCCCGCCGCTATCGATGTAGGTAACCTCGCCGAGGTTAAGCAGGATCTTGCGATGGCCCTTGGCGAGCAGGTCTTTCACGGTGTCACGCAGAATCGAACCGCCTTCGCCCAACTTAATCTGCCCGCTCAGATCGACGACGATGACATCCTGAAACTGCCGGGTTGAAGCCTTCATGCTCACGAAAATCCTCCATAGCGCGTGCCGCTCAGTAAAACCCGCTGCGGCGTTTTAAGACTAGTCTGCGCACCAGATAACCGGCTGTCTGTGATGTGTGACCGGAGACCCTGGGCAATGGCCGGGATACTCGAAACCTGCGCTCGATCAAGCCAGGTTCAGCGCCCGCTTGAACGAGCCGCGCTCACTTGCGATCTTCTCTTGCAGCAACATGATGGCGTAGATGAGCTGCTCGGGACGCGGCGGGCATCCGGGAACGTAAACGTCGACCGGAATCCACTGATTCACGCCCTGCACCAGCGCGTAGTTGTTGAACACGCCGCCGGAGGTCGCACATGCGCCCATGGAGATGACCCACTTGGGTTCGGGCATCTGCAGGTAAAGCTCGCGGATGACGGGCGCCATTTTCTGCGAGACGCGGCCGGCGATGATCATCAGATCGGACTGGCGCGGCGAAGGACGGAAAACTTCAGCGCCAAAGCGAGCGATATCGAAGCGCGAAGCACCCATCGACATCATCTCGATGGCGCAGCAGGCCAGACCAAAGGTCATCGGCCAAATGGAATTCTTGCGGACCCAGTTCACCACGGCGTCGAGCGAGGCGAGGACCACGCCCTCATGCTGTTGCTCGCCAAAAGTGGCTTGCAGAACGCCCGTGCGGCTCCGGTCGCTGCCGACGAGGTCCTGGAAGCGCTCGTGGCCCTTTGGACTCATCTTGTCCATGTCTTTTGTCGTGACACCAGTCTGAAGGTCCATAAGCAGTGATTATACCTCCGACTGTATGATGCTTAGCGATGGTCTGCGGTCGCGGCCCTGATCACGATCCAAGCCTCACACAGCGAATGAAGAAGAAACCCCATATTCTTGATCTTCCCTTGGAGGAACGCGCGCTTCTCGCGATGCGGTAAGCAGTTCGAAAGGCGATCGCTAATCACAGGCGACATGGCCTGCCAGTCTACGTTTGGCGGGACGGCAAGGTTGTAGAACTGCCCGCTCGGAAGCGGCGCTCGTCCAGCTCAAAGAACTTGCGGAAGGTCGGCGGCCTTTAGCCGTGGCAAACTCCCCATCACGCGGTTTCACATGGTTAACACGACTTTCCCGAACTGTTCGCTGTTTGCCAGGTATTCATGTGCCGCGCGAGTCTCGGACAAGGCAAAGGTCTTATCGACCACTGGCTTCAATTTGCCCGCAAAAACGTGTTTTAGCACTTCGAGCAGCTCGCCCTGCGATCCCATGTAGGTGCCGAACAGCGACAACTGCCGCGCGAAGAGAACCCGCAGATCGAGTGCGGCGTCGTAGCCAGTCGTCGCGCCACACGTCACCAGCGTGCCGCCGTACTTGAGCGACTTTATGCTCTCGGGCCAGGTGGCCGCGCCGACGTGCTCGAAGACGATGTCAACGCCGCGCCGGTTGGTAATGCGCTTTACCTCGTCGGAAATTTTCTGCGTGTAATGGTCGATGGTGTGGTCGGCGCCAAGCTCGCGCGCTTTCTCCAGCTTGCGCTCGTCACCTGCGGTGGTAATGACTTCGGCGCCGAGCATCTTGCAAATCTGTATCGCCGCCGAACCCACGCCCGAGCCCGCGCCCAACACGAGCACGGTCTGCCCAGCTTTGAGCCCGGCCTTGCCTACCAGCATGTGCCACGCTGTTAGAAACACGAGCGGCACACTCGCAGCTGAGACGAAGTCGAGGGAGTCGGGAATCGGGATGACGTTTGCGCGCGGCACTGCGATCAGCTCGCAGTTGCCGCCGTCGGCATTGTTTCCCAGCACTGCAAACTGCGGGCAGAAGTTCTGCTGCGCGTTCATGCACTGCTCGCAGTGATTGCAGAACAGCATGGGGGACAGCAGCACACGTGTTCCCGGCTTCACGTCGCTGATGTACTCGCCGACTTCTGCGACTTCGCCCGCGATGTCGCTTCCGAGGATGTGCGGCAGCTTGACGCCGGGCAGGCCCTTGCGCACCCACAGGTCGAGATGGTTCAACGCGCAGGCGCGAACCCGAATCAGCACGTGATCTTTGCGCAGCTCAGGATCGGGCACGTCTTCGTACTTCAGAACTTCGGGCCCACCGAACTCATGAATGCGGACGGCTTTCATCGTTCGCGATCCTCACGCTGCATCTCTTCGGTCGAAGGGAATGGACCTGGAGCGGGAGATGGTCGAGAGCGCAGCTCCTCAAGTTTTCGAACAAACTGGCGTCGCCTGCGCAATTCGCGGGCGGTTGGTACCGAAGAACGTAGGATGGATCGCACCACTTGTGCTACCGACGTACCATCCCTGCGAGCGCGTTTTCGAAGTGCCTGATAAAGTTCGTCGGGCACATTGCGAACGTGTAGTGTGGCCATAGTGCCTCGTTTGAGAGTCTAGCATCGAAGAAAAGCACGCCAGCTTTGACTTCGGACTAGCGGCATCCAATAATACGTACAGCCCTCCATGGACATCTACGAGCAGATCGTGCAACTGCGGCGCGAAAGTCGCCGCGGCGCCGTCGCCACCATCACCAACGTGCGCGGCTCGATTCCGTCATTCCACACGGCGAAGATGCTGGTGCGCGATGACGGCTCCATTGTCGGAACCATCGGTGGCGGCTGCGTGGAAGCTGAGGTCTGGCAGGCCGCACGCGAGGTGATGGAAGAAGAGAAGCCGCGCTCGCTCACCTTCAACCTGAACAACGATCCCAAGTACGATACCGGCCTGGTCTGCGGAGGCACGCTGGAGATATTCATCGAGCCGGTGCTGCCGCCGGCGCTGCTGTACATCTTCGGCGCCGGGCATGTCGCCTACAACCTCTATAAGGTTGCGAAGATCGCTGGCTTTGAAGTGACGATCATCGATGATCGTGAATCCTATGCCAACCCCGAGCGCTTCCCCGACGCGCGCGAGGTCATTGCCGAGGACTTTGAAAAAATCACAGCGCGGCTTCACTTTCCCGAGTCGTCGTACGTCGTGATTGTCACTCGCGGGCATCGCGATGACATGCGCGTGCTGCGCTGGGCGGTGAACGCCAACGCGCGCTATCTCGGCATGATCGGATCGCGGCGCAAGACCATCTCCATTTACAAAGAGCTGGAAAAGCAAGGTATCCCGACGGAAAAGTTTGCGCAGGTCCATGCGCCTGTCGGTCTCGAAATTGGCGCGGTCACTCCCGAGGAGATCGCGGTCGCGATTGTCGCGGAGATGATTGCCGTCCGCCGCCATGCCGTACCAGAGGTTGCCAGCAAAAAGTACGAGTATGTAAAGCCGCGCGCGGAGAACGAAGCTCAGGACGCACTGGAAGAAACAGAAGACGCGAGGAAGCTCTGATGGCCCGCTCTGAAAGCATCTGCGGAGTGATTCTTGCGGCGGGCTTCTCCACCCGCATGGGCCGCGACAAGGCGCTGTTGCCCTGGCCTCCGGTTGCCGAGGGCATGCCCGCGGTGAACACCTTTCTCGGCGCGTGGATCGACCTGCTGCAAGAGCATACCGAACTGGTCATCGTGCTGGCGGGCCACAACGTAGCGCAGTTGGAGCCCGTCATCTACGAGCATGCCGCTTTTCTGGTGCAAAACCCTGCGCCCGAACGCGGGCAGTTCAGCTCCATTCAGGCCGCGGTGCAGGACGTGCTGAGCCGCGGCCGCGACGCCGCGATGATCGCCCTAGTGGATCGCCCGCCCGTGGTGACAGGCACGGCCCGCGATCTGAAGCACGCGTTCCTCGCCTCGAGTGTGGACATTTGGGCGGTTGTGCCCGAAACGCGGCGCGGTGAGGAGGTCGTACACGGACATCCCGTCGTGATTGGCCGCGACATGATCGAGGCATTCCTGCGCACTCCCGCTGACTCGACTGCGCGCGACGTGGAGCATCGCCATCAGCAGCACATCCGGTATATACCTATCGATGATCCGCGAATCGCTATGAACATCGACACGCCCGAAGATTACGACCGCCTGCGCACAGCCAACCCTGTCGCGTCGGAGACTGCCTTTTGATCTCACCAGCCCTTTCGTCCCAGGCACAACAGTTCATCGACTCCGTACTTGCTTTGAAGCCGGGCCTCGCTGTTTTCGATTGCGACGGCACGCTGTGGAGCGGCGACGCAGGCAAGGACTTTTTCTATTGGGAGATGGACACGCGGACTGATCGCTCCCGACTTGGCCGGGGCCATGCGGGCGCGTTACGCGCTCTACGAGGCCGGTGGCGTAGGCGAAGAGCCGATGTGCGCCGAGATGGTCACCATGAATCGGGGCATCTCGAACGAGGTGCTGTACGCTACGGCACAGGAATTTTTCGACGCGGTAACTAGCAAGTGCATCTTCCCCGAGATCCTGGAGCTCACGACGAAGCTCAAGCAGCAAGGCAGCGAGCTGTGGGCCGTCTCTTCGACGAACAACTGGCTGATCGAGTACGCTGCCGAGCGCTTCGGCATTGCTCGGGACCACGTACTCGCGGCGAGCGTTCACATTGAGGATGGCCGAGCCACGGATCGCATCCTGCGCGTTCCTACCGACGAATTAAAGGCCGTCGCCATTCGCGAGGTGATTGCCCGCCCGGTCGACGCGGTGTTCGGAAATTCCATCCACGACTTCGCGATGCTGGAGATGGCGAAGTGGCCGTTTTGCGTCAATCCCAATCCAGATTTGCAGAATTTGGCGGAGCAGAAGGGATGGCCGGTGTACTGGCCGAGTCAGTTTCAAGTTTCCAGTTTCTAGTTTCGGGCCCCCATCTTCCAGTCGTATTCGCTCCGACTTCTTCCAAATATCTCGATTGTCATCCATCTATAACGACGCCGGGGTTGTCAAGGCACACCTTTCCCCGGACGCCTGGCGCCCCACTTCGTCTCCCCAGAAGGTTTTCCTTTGTGCGAAGCATACTGGCGGCTCTCTACTTTCGAATTCTTCCCTACTTGGAATCCTGCGGTGGTCCATCTTTCGGTTCCACCAACCATCTATCCGGCAACGGCTCCCAGATTCTCTACTTCGGTCTCCCCTACTCTTTCCGGGAGGCGGGCTGCCCACTCAAGCGTGCGGTCCGGTTACCGCTTCCCACAGGATGACTCGGGCTTGCCCGCATGTCGAACCAGCTCCGTATACGTCCACTCCTGACGGAGCATCCAGTACAACCTGATCGCCAATCGCCGCGCCACCATCACCTTGGCCACCGCGCGATTGCCCTTGCGCACCCACAGCCGTTTGTAAGCGCGCTTCAACTCCTCGTCCCCCTTCACCGCCGACTGCCCGGCTTCCACCAGCAAAAACCGCATCAGGCTCGAGCCCTGCTTGCTGATGTGTCCCAGCCGCTGCTTGCCGCCCGAGCTGTACTCACTCGGCACCAGCCCCAGATACGCGCTCACCGCCCGCGCCGAGCGAAACCGGCTCACCTCGCCCAGCGTCAGCACCGTGGCCAACGCCGTCTGCGGCCCTACTCCCGGATGCGTCTGCAGCCGCAGCGCCGCCGGCCGCCGCTGCACCTCCGCCCACACCCGCACGTCCATCTCCGCGATCTCTTGGTCCAGCTCCGCCACCCGCTGCAGCAAGTAGTCCCGCCGTCGCGCCGTGTGCTCTGACATTGTCAGACCTGCCAGCAACTCGCGTCCTGGCTCGGTCCACAGCCGCCGCCCCTTCTGCACTCCCTGGTTCATCGCCAAAGCCTGCAGTTGGTTCTTGGCCGCCGTCCGCGCTCGCACCCGATGATGCCGGTCCAGCAGCAGTTGGCGCACGTCCCGTTCTTCTTCCGTCGGCACCCAGCTCCGCGGAAACCGCTCCTCCACCATCATCTGCAGGATCAGCTTCGCATCTTCCCGGTCCGTCTTCTTCTTGCCCACCGCCGCCGCCCGAATGCGCGCCGCATCGCCTATCCACAACTCGTGTCCGCACTCGGCCAGCAAGCGCCGGAACCATTGGCAGGGCGCTCCCGCCTCGATGCCCACCCGCACTTGCTCGCCCTGCTCCTGCAACCGACGATAAAACCTCACCGCTTCGGCGGGATGCTCCAGCCTTTTTTCTGTCGTTACCCCTATTCGATTGTCAAAGATCGCGAGAACTTCAAACCCAGCGTGGAAGTCACAACCTATAATCAACATCGTTGGCTCCTGTCTGAGCCGCCTCGTTTCTTCGCACCAACAGAATAGGCCACTCCCACCAGGAGCCAACGTCGTTATGAGATCAAGCGGAGCGAGGGACCGTTCTGTGGTGTTTCGGGATGATGCGCTGCTGTGGAAACAGGGTCGCAAGCCGATCAAAAACAGGTCTCTCACCGCGTTTGGGATGACAATCTGGAGTGGGTAGCAGGTACTCTGGGGAATGGCTGCCGAAAGCTACTCCCCCGAGTAGGTATAGATATTACTCTCCAGCTCCTCCTCTGAGACGGCGTAAAGCTCGATCCATCCTTCCAGCGGCAATGAATCGGCAGGCAGATTGTCGCGCCACAGAGCGAAGCGCAGACGCAGCTTGCTACCTTGTTCGATCCCCATCAACTCGAAGGGAACTCGCATCTCGAAGATGTCCCCCAGCGCCACTTCAACGCCGCTGGTGCTGCGATTCCCGTTGTTGACCGAGTACGAAGCGAGTTTCTTGCGCTCGTCTCCGTTAGTCAGCGCCCAGCTTTGTACGCGCGCGCCACTGGCTTCAACCTGCAGGCGGAAGGAATCGCACACAGGCTTGCCGCCGTCCGCGGACTTGCTCGCCTCCAGGTTCACCACAATGCGGTAATCGCCCTGGGGAAGGCCGCCGTCGAAGTCGAGCCGCCCGCAGACGGAAGCCGCATCGACGCCGGCATAAACCGCGTCCAGCAGGAACTGCTTGCCATGCATTGCGCTGGTCCGTTGGTCTGAGGTGTAGCTGGCTGCGCCCATCCACTCGAAGTAGCTGCTGATCCTGCCATCCACCTGCACCCTGACGTACGCGGTCTGCGGCGCATAGCTGGGACGGACGCACGCCGCTGGCAATGGGAATACTTAGCTCCTCCGGCGGAACGCCCTCCAGCGCGTGATAGACGTTGGAGAGATGGCGGCGATACAATTCGTCGAAATCCTTATCGTTTGCCGAGTGGTGCTCCGGGCCATACCACCAGTTCCAGTCGCTGCCTTCGGCAATCAGCAACTCCTCCCAAGCGAGCTTTCGTTGCGCCTTCGAAACGCGATGGGAGTTACGATCATAGTAGTCGCGGGCTTCCGAGAGCAGGTCCCACGACTTGTTGTCCTCCGGCGCTCCGATCCACACAGTGAAGTTGGCGTTGATCCACGATCCGGGCACCAGCCGTTCCAGGCGGCCGAAGTGGTTAGGATTATGCCGCGCGATGGCCTCGCTGATCGTTACCGCCTCGATCTGCGGGTCGCGTTGCAAGCCGTCGTAGAAGCGCCGCAGGAACTCGCGCCCCGATCGCGGGTAATATTCCCAGGCGTTCTCGCCGTCCAGAATGATGGACAACACGGCGTCACGGCCTGAATCTATAACCCCTTGTGTGGAATTCTTAATGCAGTGGATTAAGTGATTGGCAGCGTCCTGCGCAGGCATTCCGGAGTACACAAATCCCACGTTGTCGGAGATGCGATGGTCGCGAAAGACCATATGCATCTGCGTGGGGCCTTTTTCGTAGCGATAGATGTTGTAGAGCTTGTGCGCTCCATCGCCGTGCAACCATCCCCCTGCATCGCGCGAGAAGTCGTAATCGAGCGAGCGGCCCAGTACGCCCTCGTCGCTCGCCATCCACTGAATGCCTTCGCGGCCGGCCAGCTTAATCGCCTCTTCCGAGACGCTGCCCTCGGAAGGCCACAACCCTTGCGGGCGAACGCCAAAGTTCTTCTCGTGCGACTCCAGGGCGCGCCGGATTTGCTCGGTCGCATCTTCCGGCCGACGGAAGCGCCGTGTGGGAAGGTTTAGCCCCGGCGTGGACTCGGCTCCAGAGTTCGTGTCGCAAAGCAGCGGCAGGATCGGATGATAATACGGAGTCGCCGAGAGCTCGACCGAGCCGCGAGCAGCAGCCTCCGTGTAGGCTGGCAAGACCTGCGCCAGGATCTCGCGCTGCTTGCCCAGCATGACCTGCTGATCGTCGTGGCTGAAGTCCTGACCCTTGGCGATCAGACCGGCCACGTCTGGGTCGGAGAGGAAGTATTCGTCGAACCACGCCATTTGCGAGAGCACCTGAAGGTCGGCAAAGTCGCGGGTCACGAAGTAGGAATCTGGGCCTTCAGGACGATCGACCGTCGCGCGATAACGCTCCCATAACTCGCGATACCGTGGATAGCGGCCAATCACGTTCACCGGATTCGCTTGAAACAAGTACTGCAAAGCGAATCGCCGCTCCGACGCGGTTAGGTCAGCTGCGGGTTTGGCGATCAGATCGTAAAAAGGGTCGTGCGCCTCGCCCGAGACATAGTCCTGTATTTGCGTAACCAGCGAGGGCACGAGGTTGAAGTTCTGGTGGACATCTGGGAACTCCTCCAGCAGCTTCACCATCCCGTAATAGTCTTTGAGGGCGTGCAGGCGAACCCAGGGAAGGCGGTATTCGCCGCTGATCATATCTTTGTAAAAAGGCTGATGCATGTGCCACAGCAGCACCAGCCGAATCTTCGGTCCGTCGATACTCATGTTTGATGATTAGATCGGCAAAGAAGTGTAACAGACAAAAGTGTTACTTTAGCGGTTCAAGGCGGTGCCGGACAATACCTTCGGTGCATAACCTGTGGAAGCCTGTGCATCGGCCGGTTTACATTGATCGTCATTTCAAAATACAAGCTAAAATCGAACATCGGAGCGCAATCGCAGCATACTTCACGGGTCACAGTTGGCTTTCGTGGCTCCGCATCTACCCGGTTGGCAGCACATCTAAGAAGAAGTCGGACTGAGCAAAGCCCTTGTTCTCAAACCTGAAGCCGCTAGTTCCCTATCTCCGAAAGTACCGGAAGACCTTCTGGATCGGCGCGCGTGTGCGTGCTTTGCAACAACGGGGTGTGGATTCTCTTCCCGCTGGTCATCCGCCGCGCCATCGACGACCTGAACAAAGAGGTCAATGTTCACAAGCTGCTGTTCTATGCGGCAGCGCTGCTGGCGGTCGCGGGAACGAAGGCGATTTTTCAGTTTCTGACCCGTTGGATCCTGATCGGCGCCTCGCGCGAGATCGAGTTTGACCTGCGCAACGACCTGTTCGCCCATCTGGAGCGGCTCTCCTACAGCTTCTATCAGCGCACGCGCACGGGCGACATCATGGCCCGCGCGACCAACGATCTGAACGCCGTCCGCATGCTCGTGGGCCCGGGCATCATGTACACGGCCAACACGATGGTGTTCACCGCCGGGGCGCTGGCGTTCATGCTCAGCATCAGCCCCAGGCTGACGATGTGGGCATTTCTGCCGCTGCCGGTCATCAGCATCGTCATACAGTACTTCGGGCGTCGCATTCACGAGCGCTTTGAACGCATCCAGGCGATGTTCTCCGACATTTCGGCCCGGGCGCAGGAGAACTTCTCCGGTGCGCGTCTGGTGCGCGCCTACGTGCAGGAAGAGTGGGAGATCGAGAGCTTCGAGCGCGCCAACGAAGAGTACATCGCGCGCAGCCTGAAGCTGGTCCGGCTCATGGGAATGCTTGTGGCCCACGCTGGAAACCATGCTCGGCCTCGCCGTCATCATCGTGCTCTTCGTCGGCGGGCGCGAAGTCATCCAGCACCGCATCAGTGTTGGCAGCTTCGTGGCATTCAATACCTACATGGTGCAGTTGACCTGGCCCATCATCGCGCTGGGTTGGGTGATCAATCTTTTTCAGCGCGGCACGGCTTCGATGGCGCGCATCCAGAGCATTCTGTCTGAGCAACCGGAAATCACCGATGCAGGTGTGCCTGCAAAGAATGCTCCGCGCAATATCGTCGGCGACATCGAATTCCGCGACCTGAGTTTTCGTTACGGCAACACCCTGCGGTCGGCAGAGTTGGGGAATGGTGCGCGACACGGCGATAAGTTGGTGCTGAAGCACGTGAATCTCACCGTGCCCGCGGGAACGAGCCTGGCCATTGTGGGCCCGACGGGCTCGGGCAAGTCGACGCTGGTATCGCTGATCCCGCGCATTTACGATGCGACGGAAGGCGCGCTGCTGATTGACGGCCGCCCGGTCCGCGAGTATCCGCTGCAAGTGCTGCGCGCGAATATCGGCTTCGTGCCGCAGGAAACGTTCCTGTTCAGCGACAGCATTCGCGACAACATCGCCTTCGGAGCGCAGAACTGCGACCGACGAAGAAGTCCGGCGCGCCGCCGAAGCCGCCAGCATTGCCGACGACATTGAGGGCTTCCCGGAAGGCTATCGTACCGTCGTGGGCGAGCGCGGGATTACGCTCTCCGGCGGACAGAAGCAGCGAACAGCCATCGCGCGGGCCATCATTCGCAACCCTCGTATCCTGGTGCTCGACGACGCGCTGGCCAGCGTTGATACGCACACCGAAGATCGCATCCTGAATCACCTGCGCGAGATCATGCAGGGACGCACGACGATCTTCATCTCGCATCGCGTGTCGACCGTGCGCAACGCCGACCGTATAGCAGTGCTTCATAACGGCGAGATCGTCGAGTACGGCACCCATGATGAGCTCATCGAGCGAAACGGCTACTACACCGAGCTCTACAACAAGCAGTTGCTGGAAGAAGAGTTGGAGACGGTGTGAGTTCCTAGCCGTCAATTTTTTGCACCAACGCCCGTAACGCATCTACCGCTAACTGCGCCGCGTGGCTCGATGCAGGCGGTAAGCCGCCAATCTGCGCGGCCACCTCTTCCCTGCTGATGGCAGCCGCGTCGGCGAGTGATTTCCCGGTTGCCAGTTCGGTGATCAGCGAGCCGCAGGCGATGGCCGGGACACAGCCTTTAGCCTTGAAGCGGATCTCTTGGATCACGCCACCGTGAACATGCGCAAACAGCTCGAGGATGTCGCCGCACGCTGGATTTTCAACCCGGACGTGGGCGTCGGGGTGAGCGAGATCTCCCGCATTGCGCGGATGTTCGAAATGGTCGAGTAGTTGGGGTGAATACATGTCAAGAAGCAATCTAAGCTGCTATGGTCACCTTGTAGTCGTTTTCTCTTGACTTGTCATCCCGAGCGCAGCGAGGGACCTGCTCTCGTTCACGCTGCGACAATGCTCCTTATTTTGGACGGCCTCGCACACAGCGACCTTGCTTCTTCTGTTCCGGGATTCCTTCTCACAGACCAACGCTCTTTGCTCAGGCAACGAAGAGCAGATCCCTCGCTGCGCTCGGGATGACAATTCAGTTGGAGTGCTGTGATTCAAGCTAAGCCGCTAGGAGTGCGTTAGCTACTTGGTTCGCACACGCTCCCTATAATCGAACATGATGACCAGCGACTACACCCCGCGACGCATCGTTTCCTTGCAGCCCAGCGCCACGCTAACGCTGCGCGATTTGGGGCGGCTCAATCAGCTGGTCGCCTGTACGAAGTACTGCGCCGACGTTTGTCCTGAAGTGGCGGACGGCTCGCGGTTGATCGTGGCCGATTCCTGGTCGGCGCAGGCGCAACAGATCATCGCGGCCAAGCCAGACCTCGTTATAGCTTCTGTTCCTTATCAACTCGAAGCGGTGGCAGAGATCCTTAAAGCAGGCGTGCGCTTTCTTGGGCTCGCGCCGCGCACGCTCGAAGACATCTACCGCGACATCACAACGATCGCGGGTGTACTCGGAGTGCGTCCCTTCTTCCCGGCTGGACTGATCGAAAGCATGCGTCGCAAGATTCATGACATACGCGCGCAGGCTGCTGTGCTTGCTACCAAGCCGCTCGTCTTTTGCGAAGAGTGGGGCAAGCCGTTGATTGCCTCCCAGCCCTGGGTCGCCGAACTGGTCGAAGCAGCGGGAGGCAGGTTTCTCGGCGAGCCGGGCAAGACCACTTCAGCCGAGACCGTGGCCGCCGCACGGCCAGACGTAATCATCGCCGCATGGTGTGGCGCGGGAGATCGCGTGCCGCTGGAGAAGATCGTCGAGCAGCGGGGTTGGGCCGATCTGCCGGCCGTCCGCGAGCGCCGCGTCTTCTGCATTAGCGACGAACTGCTGAATACTCCGGCCAGCAACCTGATCGACGGCTTGCGCGCGGTTGCGTGGGCGCTGCATCCGGAGCTGTTCCCTCGGACGCGTGGCATTCGCCGCATCGCAGAAACCTCTGAGCTGCCAGCCGCCAGCTTCCAGCCACCAGCTCGGTCATAGTGATCTCCTCTTACGGCACTGCACGACCACGAAGAACTCGGCCGTTTGCTTTAGCCGGAAGCTGGCAGCTAGCGGCTTGCGGCTTATGTTGTAATGTCCTAATGCCTACGCCGCAGCAACGCCGGGGCAGTACGCAAGGTACCCCGCTAAGCTAATGGACTGAGGATGCCCAGCCGCCCCACTGTCGTCGTCGAATACTGCTGCGTCCGCTGTGGCCACCGCTGGATCGCGCGCGGACTGGGCAAGCCGCGCTGCTGCCCCAACCGCAGCTGCAAGACGACGGCGTGGAACGGGCCGGGTAGGCGGGGACGGCCGCCGGGCGGCCAGGACCTCGCGCGCGAAATCGACACCCTGGCCGAAGCCGCCGATTCTGTCGACTGCCTGATGAGCCTGATCGTCGGCCGGCTACAGAAGCGCCTCAGCCATTTCAACTGGGTGGGCTTCTACATGATCGAGAAAGGCCTGCCGGGCGAGGAGCCGATGCTAGTGCTGGGGCCTTATGTCGGCGCTGAGACGCCGCACAAACGAATTCCGCCGAATCAGGGCATTTGCGGCGCGGCGGTTACTCATGGGCACACCATCGTGGTGGACGACGTCAATTCTGACTCGCGATATCTCGCGTGCTCCATCGAAACCAAATCAGAGATTGTCGCGCCCATCTTCGTTAACGGCTCGGTCGTGGGCGAACTGGACATCGACAGTCATCTTCCCGCGGCATTCAGCCCCGATGATCGGAGACTGGTGGAACACTGCGCATCCCTCGTCGGACGCTACCTGGAGAAGACAGCTTGAGCGAAACTCCAGAAGGATCAAGCCTGACCGCGGACCCGTCTGCGCGAGCGAATCGGACCCGCAAGCAGGTAGTCGCGGCGATCGCCATTCGAGGCGATGAAATCCTTTGTTGCCAGCGCACCGAACACCAGGCGCTGCCACTTAAATGGGAGTTTCCTGGAGGGAAAATCGAACCTGGGGAGACTCCACGGCAGGCCTTGCACCGGGAGCTGGAGGAAGAGCTCGGCGTCGATGCCGAAATCGGGGCTCAGGTAGCCAATGTCAAGCACACCTACCTGAACGGAAATTCGGTCGAACTGCGCTTCTTCAAAGTCGAGCGCTATGCCGGCGTTCTGGAAAACCGCATTTTCCGCGACGTGCGCTGGGTCCGGCGCAAAGATCTGCTGAAGCTCGACTTCCTGGACGCGGACCGCGAGATCATTCTTCAGTTAGCGGCAGGGGAGCTAGTGTAAGGCAGCGAAAACCGTCAGAAGCGGGCTTTCACAGCTCACCCGGTTTATCCTGTATCTGTTGCAACCGCTCGGCCCTTGCATGAAAACGGGGAACTTCCTTATTTCCTCGGGCGAACATACTAGTGCAAGTCGAGATCAGGTCAACCACCAGTTGGCGATGCTGACCGAACAGACGGACGAACAACTTCTCGCGCTGGCCATGACCGGCGACGAAGACGCCTTCACCACCCTTTACCGGCGGCGGCAGGGACCCGTCTACCGGTTTGCGCTACACATGAGTGGGTCGCCGCAGATCGCTGAGGAAGTGACGCAGGACGTGTTCATCTTCCTGGCACAACGCGGGCGCGACTTCGATGCCTCGCGCGCGCCTTTAAGCGCATATCTGTTCGGTGTGGCGCGCAACTACATTCGCCGCGCGATGGAGCGCAGCTTTTCCGAATCGCTGCACACCAGCCCGGCGGAGGACCATACCGAGTCACTGATTGCCGATGGCGATGCGGTGGAAGACATTGCCCGGAGGCAGGCCTCTAGCGCCATCTGGAAAGCGGTGCTGACGCTGCCCGAACATTACCGCGAGGCCGTAGTGCTGTGCGACTTGCAGGAGTTGAGCTACGCCGAGGCCGCTTCGGCGCTGGGTTGTGCAATCGGGACAATCCGTTCCCGCTTGCACCGCGCTCATGAAATGTTGGCCAGAAAGCTCCAGAACTCGGCTGCCGTCATCCCCGACATCTCGGGCCTGGCGGCGAGGTGTACACCATGAACTGCCACGAATTCACGAAGAAAGTTGAAGGGCTCACGCTGGCGGAGCTGAGCCATTCTGCCGACCAGCAACTGTTAGCCCATGAGCGCGGTTGCGCTACCTGCGGTAGTTGGTTTCAGCAGAAGCAACGGCTTGCCGGCGCCTTACAGACGCTGCGCAGCGCCACGACCACGCTCGAAGCTCCGGCCGATGCGGAACGTGAAGTTTTGCGCGCTTTTCGCCACAGCGCAGCGACGGTTTCCGTTGTGGAACGGAAGGTGGCGCCCGAGCCCTTTGCTTTTCGCTTGAGCCGCATTTTCGGATGGGGAGCTTATGCTGCGGCTGCCGCAGCACTGGCAATTTCGCTCGGTCTGGGCTTTTGGTTGTGGCAGCATTCAGGAAAGACATTGACCCAATCTGCACAGCAACAGCTAACAACAACGGAGCAGCCGATTCAGCCGAAGATTGCGCCGTCTGAAAAAGTCGCGCAGGTATCGGAGGCGAAAACCCCGACGCCAGCGAGAAGAGAGCCACGCGCCGCAAGAGACTCCACCGCTTCCGTGGTGAGCACGCCGGCCATTTCCAATCAATCGCTGGCGCAGACCGCGGAGGCGCAGGGCTATACTCCGCTGATGTTGTGCGACCCTCTAAGCTGTTCGGGTGACGAACAGATCGTGCGAATGGAATTGCCGGCGAGCGCAGCCGATGGCTCGCAGGGAACGCAGGTGGCAGATGTTGTAGTAGGTGATGACGGTTTGGTGCGCGCTATCCGGATCGTCCAGCAGTAAGGCTTGCGTCTGCGGCCGAAAGGTTTGCTTGGCGATCAGGCGCCGTAACGAGGTTCTTGCGATGAGATGCTCTACTCTTGATTCTCGGGTTCGATCCGTCTTAACGGCTCTGGCCGCGATTTCGCTTGTCTTCGCGGCCGCCCTTACAAGCGCTGCCCAGGAGCCCGCTCCGCCTCCGCCGCCCCCCGGCCCCGATCACGTCGGGATGATGCACGGCCCAGGCGAGCCAGGTGAAGGCAAGGTTGTCACTGGCATCCCGCTGACGGCGCAAATCGTGGTCAAGCACGAAAACACGCTGGCCGATGGTAATCACATTCTCCGGACAACGGAGACGACTCTCTACCGCGACTCGCAAGGCCGAGTGCGCCGCGAGATCACCGTCGACGTTGGCACGCCGACGACAGGAGCGGTGAAACATACCATCATCACCATCAACGACCCGGTGTCGGGCAGCCGCTACATGCTCGATCCGACGGACAAGACTGCGCGCAAGATGCCTTCGCCCCACGGACACGGTCCGCACTCGAACCGGCCGGCTGGCGACATGGTTAAAAAGACGTTGTCGAAGTCAGTACAACAGGATCAGTTAGGCACGAAGACCATCGATGGTTTTCAGGCGACCGGTGAGCGCGTAACTCGTACCATCGCCGCCGGCGAAATCGGCAACGAAAAGCCGATCGAGGTTGTCACCGAGCGTTGGTTCTCCGCAGACCTGCAATTGCCGTTGCTAATCACTCATACCGATCCGCTGATAGGAACCGCAACTACTAAAGTCACCAGCGTGACACGCGGCGAGCCCGACGCTTCCCTGTTCCAGGTCCCTTCGGATTACAAGATTGTCAGCGGCCGTCCGGACGAACCGTTCTATCTTCCACTTCACCCCTGAGTTGGCGATACTACCCTGAGGCGGAGGCTGCGGCCTCCGCCTTTTTTCTGTGAAGCCAACTTGTGACGAAACGCCGGAATCCTGCCGCAACGCGCGTGAATCGAAACAGACATTGCTAGGAGTTCGTTCGTCTTATTCATGGCGAGAATTCTGCTTGCTTTTCGCGCGGCGACGGTCGTTCTCAACCTCTGATACTGTTCTTACACATTGATCACACAAGCCCAGCCCGCTCCACCGCGAGTCTCCGCTCTTCGCAGGATCTTCAAGGCATTCCTGTATCGCGATTTTCGTCTGGTGTGGTTTGGCGCCTGCACCTCCAGCATCGGAACGTGGATGCAGATTGTGGCGCAGGGCTGGCTGATTTATCGCCTCAGCCATTCCGCTTTCTTACTCGCCCTCGACCAGTTTCTGGGCGGTATTCCGATATTCCTTTTCTCATTGATCGGCGGCGTGGCGGCCGACCGCATTGAACGGCGCAAAATTCTGTTGGGCTCGCAATACGTCCAGCTCACCAGCGCCGGGCTACTGACCATTCTGGTAGTCACTGGCAGGGTTCACGTCTGGGAGATCCTCTGCCTCTCGTGTGTGTCGGGCTTCGCTCAGGCCTTTGGTGGCCCAGCATACCAGGCGCTGATTCCCAACCTTGTGGAGCGCGAGGACATGCCCAATGCCATTGCGCTCAATTCGATCCAGTTCAACCTTGCCGTCACCATCGGCCCCGCGCTCGCCGGGCAAGTTCTGGCGCGCTTTGGCGAGGCTTGGTGCTTCGGGCTGAACACGGTCTCTTTCTTGGCGCCCGTCGCGGCCCTGTCTTTGATCACTACCCGCTTTATTCCGGAGAAAACGACTGACTCCATGTTGCGCAGCCTCAAGGAGGGCATCAAGTTTGTGCGACGGCAGGAAGCGATGGAAGCGCTGATCCTGCTCGCTTTCCTAATGACGTTCCTCAGCATGCCGTTGCGCACCTACATCCCGGTGTTCGTGAAGGACATCTTCCATCGTGGCCCGCAAGCTTACGGCAACCTGCTTTCAGTCATGGGAGTGGGATCCATTCTTGGTTCGCTCACCATCGCCGGACTGGGGAATATACGCCATAAGGGACGCCTGGCGCTTACCATGCTCGTTTGCCTCGGCACGGCGATTGCCGGATTTGCTTTGTCGAAGGCTCTGCCCCTGAGCTTCGCGATGATAGCTCTCGTGGGCTTCTCTATGATGGGCGTTTTTGCCACGGTGAATTCGCTAGTGCAGTTGATTGTGACCGAGGAGATGCGCGGCCGCGTCATGAGCGTCTATAACTGCGCTTTTCGCGGAGGCATGCCAATGGGCAACCTGATATCCGGATGGCTGATCCCGATGTTCAGCGCTCCGCTAGTGCTTTGTGTAAACGGCGTACTGCTGATTCTGATGGCGATATTCTTCCTGACCGTGAAGCGCCGCGTGGCAGCGCTGTAACGAGTGAAAACCCCGGACTTATCGTCACAAACAGAAAGGCGCGCCGCTTGAGCGCGCCTTCGATGCCTCGTCTTTCGGACTTTAGCTGCGGATGCCCGGGTTATACATTGCCGCCTCGTACAGTGCGGCCTTGGCACGCGTGCCACTCAGCCGCGCCCACGCGAGAAGAAACGGAAGAGTCCCTATGACAAGAAATAAAGCTACATCCGACACGACTTTCAGCATGCACTTCCTCCAAATGTCGCGGCCTGGTATGAATCAGTCGAAATAACCTACTTTCATCCGCCGCGAACCTTAACACTAAATTGGACGCCAAAACCCGGGCGCTGGTCGCAAATCCCTCACTGATCAAGCTTGTCGGGAGGTGTCACCGCGACGAATGCTTTCGTCGCAACCAATTCATTACATCAGGAAGAAACTCGCGCGCCGCATTGCCGGCTGCCCGACTTCCAAGTCCAGTAAGCGCCCGCCACGTCGCACTCTGCCTCTCGCTCGTACTCGGAGGCAGCCAGGTGTTTGCCAGAAAGTTGCTGCCGACATCTGCCGTCAGCCGAGCGTAAGCAATGTGGCGCTCTCCATCGCTGCGGTAGGCGCGCACGGTAAGGTCGAGAATGTTCGCCACCCGCTTCTTGAACGGCTGATGCAGGGTCCGGTAGTAATGCGGGTCCTCGCCCCAAAAGCTTCCCATGCTCGCCGCCATGACGTGGTCAGCGGAAACTTGCAGAAGCCGGGCTCCGTAGCGCTTGCCGAAGCCCTCCCGGTGAGGACCGTATTCGTGCGGCCGGTTAATAGCGGTGCCAAACCGCGGAAGTGATGGGGCCCGCGACCAGCAGGCTCTCCCACCCAACCGTCGAACGGAAGAGCCAATGCAAACGCTGCTATGGCGTGATAGGGACATACAGCCTAAGCGCTTCTCTGGGAACAATCGGCGCATGAGTGTAGCCTTGCTTTTATGTTCTGTGCCGCAACGCTCGCGCTCAGCAGTAAAGCGACGCCGGCTGTACCGAGAAAGCGGAGATCCCTGCCACGCGAAAGGAAGGAAGAATGGCCTCGCACCCTTTAGGTTGGATGCAGAGTTCTTCTCTTGCGCCAACCCACATCTATCAGTTTCGTGGGATCGCGATTGAGCCCCTTGCGTGGACATGGCGAAGCTGCTCAACCGTGGCGACGTCGCTGGACACTCGACGATGATGACGGAAGTCGGCCTCGGCAATGAGAGCCGCGACTCGTCGAATCACTTCCGCCGGGATGAGGTGTGGCGTTCGGAATCACGGCTGTATTGGATTGGCGCTGCTTCCGGAATTGGGTCTGTGCCGCGTCCTCAATCGAGTTTCATCTTTGACGAAGAAAGCAGGACACCAATATACTGTTTACGAAAGCTTGATCGGCAACGCCCCGAGGTCATCGGGCGCACACACTCCTCAGTAGCTCAATGGCAGAGCATCCGGCTGTTAACCGGAGGGTTGTAGGTTCGAGTCCTACCTGAGGAGCCATTTTATGCAGTAAACATGAGGCTTCGAGCGATACCTGATTCGGGGCCTCTTTGGCAAGCGGCATCTGTGCTACCCCTGTGCTACTCCAGGGCCGGAATCTCCTGTTTGCGGTTCAAACTCCTTCCGATTTAAATAAACGCCATGTGAGCGCTTCTCTCACGGAAAAATGTCTGGATATTCCACTCGGAGTGCTCGCTACCTTTAATCGCTTGAAGGCACAAGGAGTGGCTCTTCAGACGTGTCGAGGACGCCATTCCTCAAGATCACGATCTGCGCTCGCCACCGTTAAAGAACCGGAAACGCCGAACGCGAGTTTCTCTACTTGGCAGCAGATTGGAGTTTCATGATCCCCTGTTCTCAATCGTCGTAACCAAACGAGATCGCAGCCACCGCATATTCTGATCCCCGGCTCACGTCGACCCGGCTTTCAAGATGCCCACAGCCGTGGCAACAGAGGCCGCGACCTCTACCGTATCAAGGTAGCAGTGTACTTGCAGACCATTGATTTTAAATGGTTTATTGGCCGGACAAATCGGCAAAAAACGGTGCGAATTGCTACCAAATTGACCGCTACCTAACTGAGTAAGTGGGTCAAAGGGCTGGTTCGTGGGGGACCGAACCGGTGGCCGCTTGTCTGCTGGGCGGCTAAGGAACCTTGGACGGATGGCAAAAAGTGGTTTCGTGTCGGCCCCATCCCAATGGCACGACTGACTTGCTCGTGTCCCGTCTGCACAACGTGGAATAGGTGTCCTCCTCTGCACAATATCCCATGACTCGAAAAAAGCGAGCAGTATTTCCCAGGTTGTTCGATTCGATTGATGGTCATCAGGCCCGCGCCACACACGCCGAAAACCTGAACCGGTCGGGACCGGTGCCGAAACAGCGAGTTCAATTCAAGACATGCTGCCACTCCACCCTTGACACCTGCAACTCCTCCTACTACAGTCGGGATGGCAACTGAAGTGGATTCGCCTTCTGTGCCGCGCACGGACTAATGAACAGTTGTCCGAAATCCCTCCTTGTGAGAGGAAGAAAGGCGGACTTTATGGCCAAGAGTGATCCCACGCCGAAGTTAAAGCTCACACCTGCGCAGACAAACCTACTCGAAGGAGCTACCGGCAAGAAACCCGTCGAATTGAAACTGATTAAGTTCGATCTTAAAAGTAGTGGAAAGACCCAGACGCTTGAACTGATGTTTGACTGCGAAGGCTCGAGCGACTGGTAAGGCCTTCGGATGCTCGAAGTGGTCGCCGCCACTCTTTTCAGAAGTCTTGGCGGGTCGGCGTTTGTGTGCTCTTCTGGGCAACTCGCGCAATGATCAGTGCTGATCCCCTTAGGGTCTGCCTCCTGCTTCCCTCATTTTATAGGAGCTGCATGTGACATTTCGCCGGGAATGTCCATTGGTCGTTTACTTCGATGAGAGCATCAGTGCAATAGCACATTTCTACGCTTCTGTTACTTCCCGTTCTACGATACGGTTGAACTCGGTTAGTGATCTCCTAGCAGTTACATCTGGTTGCGTAATTGTCACTCGACTGCGCGACATCACCAAAGACCTTCTCGATGCCGTATTCCAAGTTTCACTGGCAGGTTTTTCGCCGGGAATCATTGCCGCTGAAGATTTTGACAGTTTAGAAACGCAAGCAAAGTTAAAGGCCTCGCAACTAGCTCAGCCTCCTCTGGGCCCTTGTGTTCCTTTGTGGGTAGATTTCCTTCCATCAGCAAAGACGGCAAGAAACGAACTCGGAGACCGTTGGGTAATTGGCGGTAGCGGTTCTCACAATGAGATGATCACCGGTCTTTCCGTTGGAGCCGGTGTCCTTCGCATCATTACCCACTCTGATGGAATTGACGCTTCGTTTGGAAAGCGCCTAACACTTTGCGGAGTTGTTGCAAACTCTGTGACGGATGGCAACAAGAAGCCCCCGCGTTGCGTAATTACTGGCCACTGCCATCGACTCGACCTCCCTTCGGAACTGGCTAACTCCAAAGGTCTTCTGCTAAAACCGGAGGATATCCATGCACGAGTTTTGATTTGGCAGACGTGCCTCGGCTTCCTCATAGATTCGGATTTTGTGAATTCAGGATTGGCAGTTGGCCGACGGCTCGCGAAGTCTCCCACAATTGGCGTGTTCATCACAACGTGCGATTATATCGTTACGAGCTTTATGGACACAGAGCAGCTTACGTCAGCAATAGCGCTCGGTGTACCCGTTGGACGTGCAGTGGGCGAATATCACAGAGAATATGCACGCATTCCCTTGCACTGTCGTTTGTTCATATTCGGAGACCCCGATTTCTCTCTCCCTGAAATTGAGAACGCACAACTACCTAGCGTTGAAATAGTATCATCTGTCCCCGAAGCGCAAGAGGATTGTCAGCTACCCCGACACTCCCAATTTTATTCCGAGCTTACTGTAATTGAGCAAGCCGTTCGGTCATGTCCTATTGATCTACATAATCAACATATCCCCGATCTATTACACGAGTGCAATCGTCTACTCACTCTTTTGCCGGATGAATTTGATCGGGAGATGGACAGTAATGGCGGTTATATCAAACGATGTGTCGCTCATCACGTTCTCGCGAGACGTTGTGCCCGCTGGATAGATGATTGGTCGGCGCAGTCTATTCAGATCGAGCGAGAAGAGCCTTCAGCCCTGTGCAAGCGCTGTCTGCAACCCGCAGATACGCGCCGGGTAAACCTCGCAACGCCGGGCAGCTATCCGCGAAGGATGAGTATGTGCCGTACTTGTGGTCCGATAGAGGATGTCCCCTTGAAGTCACATTGTGAACTCCGGATCGGCCCAGCCGGTGATTGCTTCGTCTCGGGGATCGTCCCCGAATCCAATTGGTTTGCCGCGTTAATCGTATTCTCGGATTCTGTAGAGGATACGTTCATGGAACAATGGCCAGCAGATGCCATCGGAAGACCGTTATATCATTTTTCCCCAAACAGAAGTTGGCCCGTCGGACCACTGAGAGTGGCTTTCCTTCTGGTAAGCGATTCCTGGTATTTGCTCACTTGCCCTTTTCGGCACGACAACTAGGAGAGTCATATTGCTAAAGAAGTGTATTGTGTCGGTGGCGACTTCGGGAATAGGTCTTACGATTGCCCGATATATTCGTAGTTGAGGTATTGACCTAGCCCCGAAAACTGAACCATCTAGACTGAGAGTTCTCCAAAACCCAAAAAAGGAGAGACCTGCCCCCCAGAAATTAGTCCACTGGAAATGTGACTTCTCCCATTCGTTATGTGTTATTTGGCATCCAGCGAAGATCGCCTGTCTAGGTCGACGTCGCATTTGCGCGTCTAGGTTCATCTACAGTTGGCAACGCCCTGCGTGCTGCCTGTAAGGCAAGAGTTTATGGAGTTGCAGGTTCGCTGGTGGCGGAATACGGGTGCCTCGTTCGTGTGAACGCCTTGGCGTGGGGCCAACGACAGCACCCGCAACGATATCAGCTTCTTTCTTCGGGCCGAGACTTAGGCAGCTTGCGTTTTAGCGTAAGACTCTTGCACCGGCGCTGACAGTCGTCCATCCGCCGATCATAATAAGGTCAGCTCGACACGCCGACAACCTGTGACCGTCGGGACCGGTGCCGAAACCGCGAGATGACTTCCGGCGGACAGGCCCTACTCCCCTTGACACCTGCAACTCGTCCTTCTACAGTCAGGGATGGCAACCGAATTGGATTCGTCTTCTGTGCCGCGCACAGCCCAATGAACAGTTGCCCGGAATCCCTCCTCCTCAGAAGAAGAAAGGCGGATGTTATGGCCGAAAGTAATCCAACGTCAATATTGAAGCTTACAGATGACCAGCAGAAAACAATTGAAAAAGCTACCGGCGAGAGAATCGCCGAACTGAAACTGATTAAGTTCGCCCTTAAAGATGGCAGGGCGCTTGAATTGATCTTTGAGTGCCCCAGTTGCGACTGGTAAGCCTTCGGATGCTCGAGGTGGCCGCTGTCGCTCTTTTGTTCTACTGGTCAGCACTGTTGGCGGGTCGGCGCTGTGCACGCCAGTACTCCCCTAGACATTCCCCGCACTAACCAGGGCTGACCTTCTGCTATGTTGACCTGACCCCTAGTTTCGTCCGCCTGAGTTCACGAGATTCATAAGTTCAATTTGTTTCTTGCTTCGTCCAGCCGACGACTCAGGTTAGCCACTAAGTGCATGAATCGGGGGAGCAGGCGATGACGCATCCTGCTCATTCGGGACCTTCTTACGTCCACCGGAACGCGCCCGAAGGATCCATGGAAGTACTCGATTTCAATCTCGTAGTCTGACGGATTCTGCTCGATATGCGACAGTGGCAGCAACGAAAATGGTTGGATGTCGTAGACTGTGGGCATAGCGCCGAGTTGCAGCAACATGTTGCACGTCCGTAAGATGTCCCGAGGCTTCTCACCTGGCAGGCCGGTGATCAGATTCACCTGCACGGCGAGACCCGCAGCGCGGGCAGTAGCCACGGTGTCTATGACCTCAGCGAGCGAAATCCCACTCCCGCCGTAGGTCTTGCGGTGCCGCGCCACGAGCCGTGTCAGCAAGGTGGGCTGAATATTACGCCGCTGTCTATCAGGTCCCGGTGGAGCTGGTGGCTGCGATTATCGACGAAGAATCGGGATGGAATCCGTATGCGGTATCGAAGAAAGGCGCGGCTGGGATCATGCAGTTGATGCCGGCAACAGCGGTGCGGTTCGGAGTGCGCAATCGATTTCTGGTGCAAGAGAACATTCGCGGTGGTGTCGCATATCTTGCGTGGCTCAAACAGAAATTCAATGGGGACCTCCGATTGATCACCGCAGCCTACTACGTCGGCGAGAAGGAAATCTCTTCGCGGGGACTGGAGTATTCCTCCCCCGATGTTCAGGGATACGTCAAACGGGTCGCGCAACGGTATCGCGCCCGACGAGTGCTTCGGGCACGGAGTCAATTAGCGCGGCAGAGGGAAAAGTTGAGGTGACGGATGAGAAACGCTTTATTTTTCAGCTGGCTCTCGCTGGCGGTACTGACCGCGACGGCTGGAGCACAACAAACGACCATCGTTCCGCAGGTTCGTACCAAACCGACGGCGGACAACAGAATCACTTCGATTGAACTTGCGGCACATTTCGTAACCGCGATCCGCGTGCCGGAGGCGGTGAATTCAGTCGTAGTGGGAGACCCGGCGCTGTTCCAGGTGGAGCATTCCGAGCGTGAGCCGGAGCTCGTTTTCGTCAAGGCTCTGACCAACGAACATGCCGAAAGCAACTTGCTGATTTCCACCGTGAGAAGACGCCAGATCAGCTTTCTCCTGGTTAGCCGTGGCGAAGGCCCGAACTCGGCGAAGGTTGATTTCCTGCTGCGATACCAGCCATCCGGTGGCTTTCTGGTCGAGCCCGACGCCGTACCTTTCGCGCTCGTTGCACAGACCGCCAGCGTATCGAAGGCGCAGGCTGGGGTGGTTTCGTCAGTTGCGGGTCCCTTAGGAACGAGTGTTGGCTTGTTCCCCGCCTCACTCACCACGGCCAGTACTCCGGTAGAAAAAGTGCCGACCCAACCCAAACCAGACTCTCTCGACAGCCTGCTGGAACGTCAGCAACACGCCCCCATGCCCGTGCTGTACGGTGAGCGTCCGGAGGGCGACGAGGTAAAGGGCGACCGACTGCGGGCGGGCATCAGCGAGGTCCTCGATGGCGGCCAACAGGTGATCGTTCTGTTCTCGGTGGTGAACACCAGCAAGCACGCCATCCTGTTGATGCCGCCGCAGATCCAGCTGGGCGGCCAGGACAAGTCGGGAAAGGTGATCAAGCACGAGCACTGGTCCACGGCGGAGCAGTTGGCGGTGATCGATTTCCGACTGAGCCGGCGGCGGATCGGATCGGGGGAACGCGCCGACGGTGTGGTGCTGTTTGAGCGTCCTCCCTACAAGCGGTCGATGGAAACGTTGTTCTTGCAAATGGCGGAGTCCGGCGCGGTGGACAAACCGGCCCTGGCGCCCATCGGTTTTGGAGTCAGCACACTGCGGGAGGCAGCAAACCATGCTCACTGACGAAACGAACAGGGAACTGAAAACATCGTCAGCAAGTCCGGAGACGGAAATAGCCAACGAGGAGTCCGCGCCGGAAGAGACTGGCAAAGGAAACTGGCGCGAGGCATTCCTTTCGGCCTTCCAGACAGCGCGACGGCAGCAGAAACCGGCGGAGAGCCGGCAAGAACTCGGGCGCGACAAGAGTAAATCGCTGTTTCTACTCGTGGGAGTTTGCGTGGCGCTGTTGCTGCTTTTCTTAGGCATCTTCTCGCGTCCAAAGCAAAAGATTTCACTGCCTGGAGAAAACCCGCGCGGCGAAGCCAGTCTGGGCCGCAGAGTTACACCGGGACAGGAGAACAGCGATCCGTAAGCGGCTTTCGAAGCTCAAACGCTTTCTTAAGACTGTCCTCCATCGCAGACTGCTCGCCTAAGTTGTCGTAAAACGCCATGCCCAGAGTGCGATAAGCGATAGCAAACGAGGGATCCCTCTCCGTGGCTTGTAGCATCTCAGCCACTGCTGTGTTAGGCCCCTTTTGGTTACCTCGCTTGTATGCTTCGGTGTACAACTTCAGCGCTTCTACAGACGTGCTAGTGGCATGATCGAGAGGCTTATTAAATTGCTGTCTCGTCGTACTTGGCTCGCCGAGCTTCCCGCGCAAGTCGGCAGCTGCTTCCCCTAGCTTCGCAACAATCTGGTTCCGTTCGTTCGCCGTCGCGTCGGACTTTGCTACGACCTTACCCGTGTCACCCCGGACGGCGCGCAACGTGATCTGATATCGGTTTCCCGCATCCGCAATGGTCCCAATCAGGGAGGCTGTGCTGTTGGTCTTGATGCAGACCTCTCTTGCCAGGTCGGGCGTCATAGGCCCTCCCGCGTCGTGACCCGCCTGGGTGAGAACTCTGCCCACCTTGTCGGAAGAAAGGACATTGAGAAATGGTGTCTGCTCCAGAGCGATACGTAACGCCCAGGTCAAGCTCCCATCAAACACCGGATCGCCCGTCTGGTTTTCGAAATCGGCGAGTACGATCGTGTCTTTGTCGGTGAGCTTGAATGTTGGATGAGTGAGGCGGTAGAGACCTCCGACGACCGCAGTCACAATAACAAGAACCGCTACGACGGCCACTGCCAACCAGCGTCGAGGATGCGAAGCTTTCTTTGCTTCGTGCCCGCCCTCCGGACGGACGAGCGGAAATTGAACTCGCTCACGCGCTAGAGCGTCAGTCAACTCAGTAACCGACTCATACCTTTGTGACGGCTCTTTCTCCAGACACCGCCCGATGACTTCTTCCAGACTCGGGGTGATCTGCGGCACCAGTTCCCGCACAGGCGTTGGCTCGCGGTGCTGGATGGCGTCGCTGACGATGGCCTCCGTTTCGCCGGTGAAGGCACGCTCGCCGGTGGCCATCTCGTAGAGCACCAGGCCGAAGGAGAAGATGTCGGTGCACGCGTCCAGCGGCTCGCCGCGCACCTGCTCGGGAGACATGTATCCTGCCGTGCCCAGCTTCATGCCGGTGCGGGTGAGGGTGGTCTCCTTCGGGTAGTGCCGGGCTTCAGCCCGGCGTTGCGCGGCTTCTTCTTCGCCGGGCTTTAGCCCCGGGTCCCGAAGGGGCACGCCTTCAGGCGTGCCCTCAGGGCTGCTGTTTTGAAGGGGCGCACCTTTAGGTGCGCCATCAGGGCTGATGTTGTTATCTTGCGGGGGGATCAATCCCGATGGGGATTGATCCCCCCGCCCATCTTCGAGCGAAGCCTCATCGGAGCGGCTGAAGCCGCGCCCCTTCAAAGCAGCGTCGCCATCCGCCGGACTAAAGTCCGGCGCTTCCACCGCTGCGGGTGCCCCATCCGGCCTTCGGTTGGCCGGGTGGGGGCTTTCGGGTGCCTCAACAACTGAAAGCATCTTCGCCACGCCAAAGTCCAGAATCTTCGCCACATTCTTCTCGGTGATGAAGATGTTCGCCGGCTTGATATCCCGATGGATGATTCCCTTCTCATGTGCAGCTTCGAGACCGGAAGCAATCTGGATCGCAATCTCCAGCCCCTCCGGCTGCGTCAGCCGGAAGCGGCCATCAGCAAGATGATCGCGCAGGGTCTTACCCTGTAGGAGCTCCATTACGATGAACGGCAGCCCCTCGTATTCATCAAACTCGTAGATGGGGCAGATATTGGCATGGCTCAGCGCCGAGACCGCGTGCGCTTCGCGTTCGAAGCGCTCGCGCGCCTTGGGATCGTCGCCCACCTCTTCCGGCAGGAACTTCAGCGCTACCGCCCGGCCCAGCTTCAGGTCTTCGGCGCGATAGACCAGCCCCATCCCTCCGCCGCCAATGACTTCCAGCACGCGATAATGCGAGACGACCTTGCCGGTCAGGCGCCCGACTTTCAGCTTGGCTCTTGGGATCGTTTCGGTGTCGGAGTCGGAGGGTGATTCGGAACTGGCGGCGGAATCGGAGGAGGCGGAGGATTCTTCCGCAGAAGAATCCTCCGCCCCGACCCACTCCACCGGCACCATCAGCCGGTAGCCGCGCCGCGGAATGGTCTCGAGGTACTTCGGCTCTTCTGCAGAGTCGTTCAACGCCCGGCGCAGCTTCTTGATGGTGTTGTTAATCCCGTGATCGAATTCAACCACTGTACCGTTCGGCCAAAGCAGCTTTTTCAACTCATCGCGGCTTACCAACTCGCCTTCACGTTCAAGGAGAAGCCGCAAAACCTGGAACGCCTGGTCGGGTAGCAATGCCGATTCGCCATTGCCACGTACTACCCCGGCGCGCAGGTCGAGTTCAACCAGCCCAAAGCGCGCCCGTCGTGCCTGTGCTCGATCAATCACGGGTTCAGACGGCGATAGTACTATGCCTGCCCTTCCCGAGAAAGGCATTTCCCAGTGACGCCGATCCTCTTCTAAATGCCTACACAGCAGACACTTTTGCGAAGTTAGAAAAAAGTTAGCCGCCGTGCATCGACCTGCCTCGTCGCTCCGGACAATACTCGACGACGCAGCAGTACTGATTTCAACATCGATCCGGCCTTAAAGAAAGGAGGCAGTCTATGAACCAACTCTTCGCATTGACTCGTCACCGTAAACTGTTTCAAACCCTGGTACTTGGTGCGTGCATCCTGGGGCTTTGCAGTTTCGCTGCAGCTAAACAACCCACTATTATCACCTTCGATCCGCCGGGATCTGTGTATACAAGCGTTGACGATATAAACCCGTCGGGAACAATCGTCGGATGGTACCTCGACGCAAACTATGTAGTTCACGGTTTCTGGCGCACGCCCGATGGCAAGATCACCTCTTACGACGCGCCCTGCGCCGGGAAAAACTCACCCCAGGGCACCGAGTTGACGAGCATCAACCCGTCCGGAACCATTGGCGGAACATGCCTCGATTCGAACAACATTTTCCACGGATTCTTGCTCACCAAGCAAGGCAAGTACACCGTCGTCGATGCTCCGGATGCGGGTACCGGGCACGGGCAGGGTACACAGTTGTGGAATATCAATGAGTCGGGAGATGCCGCGGGAATGTACATTAACACCGGCGATAATCTCCAGGGCACAGAGGTATGGCGCGGATTTTTCCGCGCTGCTGATGGCGTGATCACGGAATTTGATGCGCCGGGAGCGGGCACAGGCCCGGGGCAGGGCACAGACCTCGCTGGGGCCGATGGGCTGAATGCGTCGGGAGCGGTTACCGGAGCCTCCATTGATGCGACGAACGTCTACCACGGCTTCGTCCGCAGCAGGAATGGAGATTTCACCCTGTTTGATCCTCCGGGCTCCGCTGATACCTTCCAGTCGGGCATCAATGCGGGGGGCGACGTGTCCGGATCCTATATCGATTCGGACGGCGTGAATCACGGGTATATACGCGCCAAGCAGGGCCGCTTCACTGACATCAACGTTCCGGGTGCGGGCACTGGCAGCGGGCAGGGAACCGTTGCCGATAGCATCGCGGACGGCGGCGCCGTCGCGGGCTACTACGTCGACGCAGAGAATGTCAGCCACGGTTTCACCCGCGCTCCGAGCGGCAAAATTACCACGTTCGATGCTCCGGGAGCTGGTACAAGTGCTGGACAGGGTACTGGTTTCCTCAGCGCTAACAACCCGTCCGGCGCAGTCGCGGGAACGTACGTCGACAGCAACTACGTCTCACACGGCTTCCTGCGGCCCCAGTGCGACGATGACTCGGAATCCGTGGCCGGACCGAGCTTGCAGTAATTCAAAGACACGATAGATGCCCCGTCCAAGTAGATCTTTTCCTGAGCGGGTTAGGGGCGCGGCTTCACCGCCGCGCCTCTCTTCTCCTACGTGACAAATTCCCATTTCGGGAATCCCTACCACCTCCGTAACCTCTGCGCCGCGCTTTTCCCGTGCAGGTCACTTTAGCAATCCATAAACTGGCCTTCGAGGACAGCGAAGCGTGTCCCTGCGGGGCGGATCCCGCTAAGTTCTTTGAAATCTATATTATGCCTGTAAGTCGCACGGGCTCAAGAATTTGCGGGCAAAATGCGTTATCGGTTTGCTGTAAGTCAAACGGGCTGAATAATTTGCAAAGAAGACTACACACTTTTTTCGCAGGACAGAAAACGAGGCAATTCCGCGCGTTATCGGACGTGACCAGGTACGTAAGCGCCGACTGATGTCCCTTCGCGGATGAAACCCCGAAACGCATGTCTGGCGAGGAGAAAAGCGAATGGCGAACAGCGATCTTACCGGGTAGCGATCAGCCGATCGCGCCGGACGCTGGGAGCTGATAGCTCAAAACACAGCTAAGTCCAATGATTCCAAGATTTTGCCTGTAACTCTCACGCGCTCAAGATTTTGCGGGGAATTTTTTCTGGCACCTCAATGGAATCAAGATTTTACGAGCTAATGGGGGGAGGGGGGTACCCCTCGCGAGGAGAGATGACCGATGCGTAGACTGCCACGCTGGCACTACTCACGGTCATTGGTCGAACCGCCGCCACTGCTCACCTGCAATGCGACCAGCCGGGCGATGAGCACGGCGAGGTAAAGTTGCCCGGCGAGGGCCTCTCCCATGGCCAACATGCGAGCCACGGGCGCGCTTGGGACAATATCGCCATACCCGACGGTGGTAAGGGTTATGAAGCTGAAGTAAGTCCACTCGGACACCGTAGCCGGAGCGGCTCCGGAGATCACAAAGGCCTGCGGGTGATGCCGGTTGACAATTGCATAGACGTGCGCCCAGGCCAGCCCCAACAGCAGGTACGCGGCGATCGCTCCCTGAATTCGCGATCCGGAAACCGGGCCTCGCTTGAACACCTGCACCAGCAAAATCAGGATCAAGACAGCAATCGCGAAGAGGGTGGCAGGGTCGCGCAGCGCTGTGAGCGAGGGATACCAGCGGGAGGCCCAGCGGATAACCAAGCCGGCTATGCCAGCCAGCACGCCCAGGTAGAAGAGGAGCGATCGTCCCCAGCCGATGGCGATTCCCGACAGCAACAAGAGCGAGTAGGCGATGTCTACATATACGTTAAGGTGTTGCTCGACCAGGTTTGTCAAAGGCAAGACAAAGACAAACAGAACCAGCAAGGTGAGAAAGAAGGATAGATTGGCTTGCCTCTGCCAGGTCTCCCGCACCAGGCGGCGAGCTTTCTGTGTTACTTGATGTCTGGCGGAAGGTCGGGGCATCTGGGCAGCAGGATACTGCAAAGGCCGATGGTTGCAACTATACTTTTGCTGAACCAATTCGACCCGCGGTTGCAGCGCCGAGTCCTTCCCGGCTGATTTTGCGTCCAGTTGCGAGGCAGGACGCCGGGAAACCGAGCAACTTTTGTGCCGCTGCTGGTAGTTTTTCTAGTTACAGGACGGCCACGCGACCCCTAAAATTACGCCGAGTCTACAAATAATCCTGCTACGTTCAGGTAGCGATCGGAGAACACAATGCATACGGGATCGAAATTTGCCAGACTGGCTGCGCTGTGCACGCTGGCAGCGGCCGTGGTCATCGCCATGACGGCTCCGGGATTTGCGCGTGACAAGTACGAAACCATTGACGCCACTGCCTGGGGCACCAGCACTCAGATGGGCGCGCATGCCGATATCACGGTGGTTATTTATGAATGGCCCACCGCGGCCGATCGGGCAGGTCCTTGTCGACGCCTTCCAAAAGGGGCAAAACCAGGGCCTGGTCAACGCCCTCACGAAGATGAAGGCGGTCGGACACATCTCCATTACCGGCACGCTCGGCTACGATCTCAGCTACATTCGTCTACAGCCCACGCCAACTGGCAGAAAGATCACCTTCGTCACCAACCGGCAGATCAAGTTCGTCGAGGCTTTCGCGGACACCCAGAGCCAGGCTTTCAACCTTTCGGCAGGCGAAATTGATATTAACGACCAGGACAAGACCAAGAGCGCTGGTGTGCTGTTTCCCGCGGCGCAGCTCATCATCAACGATCAGGGCAAATTGCAGCTTGATCTGAGACAGAACTCCTGGCGCCTGTCGGACATTATTGACTGGAAGGGCACATCCGAGAATTAGCCCAGCTCGCGGGCCTGGAGTTTAGGGCCAATTCGCCGACGGTTCTAGATAACTGAGCAATAAAAGTGGCTGCTCTGCTACGTTCGACGCGCCGGAGCGGCCACGTCTGTCTGCGGTCGCCAATCGCGCCGACAACATCCTGCCAAAGAATAGCGCTCTGCTTCTGTGCGGGTGGCTACCCCTCGTGTCCGGCTGCGAACTCGATGCCAGCTCTCAAGCGCACGGTCGATCGCTACAGCGCCAACGCTATTCCGGGCGGCCTTCGCCTGATCGGCCAGTCTCGCTTTGCTATTCAGATCGACAGGCAGCTCGTAGTCGGATCAACATCCTGATGTACGCAGCAGCTTCAAAGAAGAGACCCCTACACGCGTAGGGGTCTTGAAGTTAAATCCAATGTTGTTGATGCAGGCCCGGATTTCTCCGGGCCCGCTTCAGTTACTGCGCTGGTGGGGCTGCCGGCTTCTCCTTCTTCTTCTTGGCATGAGCAGCAGGCGCATTACGCGACTGCGGCTGCACCTGGGTCTCATCGACTACGGTACCTTCCTCTAGCTGTCCTCCACAGAGGTTGCCCTCAGGGACGAAGTAGAAGTGAGTCGCTTGGCCCTTCGCGCCGCCCTCGCGAGGCTGAACGCGGCCGGCATCGACCTTGGTAGGCCCGTCCGTGGTCAAGTAGTACTTCACATTGACCGAACGCTGCGAGCCCAGTTGCTGCACGTTGACCGATTCCTCTTGGTTGGTGTAGCCAACGATGTCCAGTTTGCCGTTAGGCATCTGCTGCACCCGGAGAGCGAGCTTGTCCAGCGTGTCCTTGCAGTCGTTGTCCACACGCCACGGTTTCTTGGGGTTCTTCTCAAAGGTGCACTCACCCCAATCCTCAATGTTCACGCAGCTCTTGACTGCGGGAACATTGACCGACGCCGTGCAGCTTGCGTTGAGATTGGCGCGCGCATCGCTTGCGGTTCCGGTCACGGTGATAGTGTTGCTAGCGTCGGCGTTGGTGGCGGTAACCGTAACGGAGGTGCCGCTGCCCGTCAACTGGCCGCCGCTATTCGACCAGCTATAGGTCATGGGCCATCCCTGCGGGTCAGTGGCCGTCATGGTGATGGTGGACGGCTCGTTGATTGCAATCGTCGTCGGATTGGCCGAGCAGCTTACCTGCGGAGGCTGAGGCTGCTTCACGGTGAATGACGCCATGCACGTGGCTACGTTGTTCTTTTTCTCTTTGGCATCCGTCGCCGTTCCCGTAACAGAGTAGCTGCCGGGCGCGAGCCCCGTCGTATCTACATTGGCGGTCGCGGCAGTGCCGGAGACTTTGGCGCCGGTGCTCGTCCATTTATAGGTGAGGGTGTGCTTGGGGTTGAAGTTCTGCGTATTGATGGCCGCGGTCACCGGATCGCCGGACCAAACCTCAGTCGGCGAAGCCGAGCAGCTAGCAGTCGGCGGGACCGGCGGCTTGCCGCCAAAGGTGTAATAAAATCCCGCCAGCGGGCCATTTGTGATGGTGTCGTACAAGAACTGATGGTTACCCTGATAGTCGATATCCAGATAGCGCCAGCCAAGCCCAACACCGAAATGTTGGGTGAACCTGAGGTTCAGGAGGCCTATAACCTGGTAATCCAAATTGGCCCCGCCGCCGCCGGCATCACCCGATATCATGATCGATGCCTTTTCGGAGAAAGGCACAGTGAATCTCGCGCCGCCAAGCCCATCCACCCAGTTGGCTGATCGCGAGCGGTTAACGCCCGAGGGCTCCACAGTGAGGTTTTCGCTTAAATACCAATATCGGATTCCGGCCAGAGCATCGATCTTAAAGTGCTCGGCGTCCAAGATTCGGTATCCGACCTTCGGTGTCAAAATTGACTGCGTGATATGGAGATTGACCGAGGTCTGACCGAGTTCGTTAAAGGGGATCCCCCTGTCGTCACCCAGTTTCATCCATAAGAAATCTATTGGCATGATGAAGCGGCCCTTATCGAGTTCTACCGCGACCGGTATTATGCCCTTGAGGGTGTGAAAGATGTCGGAGAAAGAGGTATCGAAGCCGGCATTGTGGCCAAGAATTCCCACGGTTCCGTGTACTGCGGGAAACCACCCGTAAACCGCGATCGTGCCGCGCCAGCCGCTGTCGGCAGCCGCTTTAGATGATGAAGGGGTGTCGGGCAGCGGAGCCGGTTGTGCGGGTTCCGCGGCTGCTGCCGTGCTCGCGACTGCTGCCGGATCCGCGGACGCGGTTGGGCTCGCGGCTGGCGCGGGGTCGGCGGATACCACCGGTTCCGCGGCTGCCGGCGAACTGGCGGCGGTTGGATCCACCGGCCCATGGACGCTCGCATCTAGTGGCTGGTCTTGAGCGACTGCAAACGTGGACAACAGCAGAGTGACGCTTGTTGCCAGTAACAGCGCCAGGCAAGACTTTCGTAAATAACTCATACAATCTCCTAATGCGTTACTTCAACATAGTTCCTGCAACAGCCTACGTATCCGCCGTGTTATTCTGCGCCGATCGTCGGTTGAGGCAGAACGCATCCCCGGCTATCGGCGAAGAGGTCGCCCTCAGCAAACTTCAAACCTCAAAGACATACACTTTGGGACAGTACTGCGACTTTAGCCCCAAAACGGGCCTCAGGCCACTAGCAAAATTGATAGCAAAGCAACTCTAGTAATACCTGCGACCTAAGTGGGAGGTCCCTGCTCGTCACGGCTGGCGCGGCGGACCGATCAGCGGAGTCTTCACCGGCTTCGCCATTCCATAGAAAACCACCACGCCCTGGCCTGCGCCGAGGGTTTGCAGCGCTTCGTCCACCTTGCCGAGGGCCGCGGGGTAATACTGCCAATTGTTGGTGACCCAAACGTCGCCCGCGGGACCGATCTGCGCGTCAACCTGCATCTGGAGTCCGCCGCCGACGTAGCCGCCAACGGGCGAGATGGCGTCACCGGTATGCACGCCGGGCGGGCAATGCTCGGTGCGGAAGCCGCACAACTCGACGATCCCATACGACGCGGTTGCCAAGTTGGTGATCCAGACATTGTCGTTGCCGTCGACAGTTACCGCCCATGGAGTTGCAATTCCTTTGCCCGACATTGGCGAGAACGACGCCTGGGTGCCATCGGGGCGAAATACGGTAATGCTGCCGCCCGACTCGTAACCTGGCTTCTGCGCGGTCCACATGTCGACCAGGACCTTGGCGAAAGCGTTCTCGCCGCTGAGTTTGGCGGCCGCCATTGCCTCCAGCAGTTTCAAGCGGCCCCGCTCCGAGCTGCCGGAGCGATTGGTGACCCAGACATTGCCCAGGCTATCGACGGCCATCCCGCTCCCCGACCAGCCGGCCTTGAGGAATTCCAATTTGCTGGGATCGGAGGCCGGGAAGCGGACGACCGTGTCGCTGAGGATGTTCGAAATCCAGATGCGGTCTTGCTGGTCGATCACGAGATGGAAGGGACCCAGCAGCTTGCACGGGTTTTTCAGGGGATCGCCGGTCTTGTTTTGACAGAAGAATTGGATCTTCGCGGGATCGCCTTGCGGCAGATAAATCACCTGGGACTTCTCTATGTCTAGCGTCCACACGTCGCCCTTGGGGGTGACGATGATGCCCTGCATCTGTCCAAGCTGGCCGCCGAAGTTGTAACCGTCGGGCGGGGACAACGGCTTACCCGTCTTGTCGAACTTCACAATTGCCTTGGTGCCGTAAGTGGTGCCCCAGACGTTGTCGTGCGCATCAATGGCCAGGCCGAAACCGATACCTTCCACTCCGCCGCCGGTAAAGCCCGCGGGGCCTGGCGAGAGCGGCTTACCGTTGGGGGCGAACTTAGTAAGGTTGCCGTCCCACAAGGCGTCCTGGTTTTGCGCGCCGACCAGGAAATTGTCACCGACCCAAGGATTGCCGTCGCTGTCGATCATCATCTTGCCGCCGCCGCTGTAGCCTCCGCCGGTGAACTTGAGCGGGAAAATCCATGCGCTCGGGGCGTACGTCAGGTACGGCATGAACGGCGTAGGCCGCATGGTCTTGCCCTGAGGCACGGGATAAAAATCGTTGAGCAGGGCGAAGAGCTTGTCCGGTTGGTGCCATGGATTGAAGGCGATCGACTCAATCGCCAATAGCGTGTCCGGTGGAGGGCCTCCGCTGGGAGGCGTCGCCGCTGCGAGGAATTTGTCGCAGGCATCCGGCTTTACTCGCTGGACGCAGCCAGCCAGAATGCTGGACAAGGTAGCGAAGTTGGCCATGGTGGGAGTCTGCCCATCATTGAGCGCGTCAATGATGATTGGGCCGTAGCCGCCGGTCGAGAGATCGACGAAATTCGGTACGTTGCCCGCTGCAATCTTCAAAGCAAGCGGGGAGCCGCTGATCGTGTTGCCGATAATGAACTGGGCATGTGTGACCACCGAAGCGATGGTCGTCATCTCGTTGATGACTACTTTCGCAGGGGGCTTGCTGCCCACAACCGTCAGCAGCCCGATAGCTGGATTGTTGCCGGCCGCTTTGTTGGCTGATGACACACCGCCCATGGCCACCAGGTAGAGGCTCGAGTCAGGCGCAGCTGCGCCGTGGACGGTGAAGTTGCCGTTACTGTCGGTCTTGGTCTGTGCGAGTTGCTTGGGTGCGCCCGCACTGGCTGCCCACAACGTGACAGTTGATTGCGCGATGGGCGCGCCGCCGCCCATCACCTGACCTTTGATATCGGCGGCAAAGCCTTGCGCAGCCAGGAACAGGATCGATACGACAATAATAACTAGCGTTGCTTTGCGAACAGACGCGGCATGTCTCATGTGCTCCCCTTTGCAAGCGCTCGTCGGAAAGTATACCCAAATACGGTAACCGGTTATGAACTGGTAGAAGTGCGAGGTTTGCAACAAAGAATGCCGAGCCGATGGGCCAGTGATCAGCGAAGCTTCGCGTACTCCACCTTGGCCTGCTTGTAGATGGGGATGTCGGGGTCGGCGTCCTTCCACAGCGCGAGAAAGTTCTGGTATTCGGTGCGAGCGGCATCGTGCTTGCCGTTCATCTCGTCGGCGCGAGCGAGTTGCAGGTGGGCCAGCGCGCCGATGACCTGGACGCCGACAACTCCGGGGTTGTCAAGTATCTTCTGAAATTCGGCGGCCGCTTCAGGGCCCTTGCGCAACTGGAGGTAAGCCAGACCGCGCGCGTATGTGGGCGCCATATTGCCAAGATCGTGCGCAGCCAGTTCCAAGGGAATCGCCGGCTTCAGCAGATCGATCGCGTCCGCCGGTTTGCCACGATGCATCGCGATGTAGGAGCGAACTATCGGCAGCAGGACGCTCTGAATGCGCGTATCGAGCGGGTACTTCGCGTCGAGTTCATCAGCCAGCGTTTGCGCCATAGTCAGGTCGCCAGCCTGGGCTGACGCCAACGCGACTTGCTCGGTTACATAACGGTCTTTGCTGAGGCCCAGTGCGGTTGCGGCCCGCTGCTTTGCCAGGGCAGAGTCGCCAACCTCCGCCTCAAGCCAGGCGGCCGTCGCGACATAACTGGCGCTTCGTTCAAGGCCGCCGGCCCGCTCGGCCGATGCTTCTGCCTGTTGTTGTAGCTCGCGTGCTTTGCGGAAGCGGCCATGGTAGGCCTCCGCCGCTGCGGAGTCTTCCAATAACCTATCTTCGTAGCCCGGCCTTCCTCGCGCTGAATCCATCTGCTCGCGCATTCCCGCTTCGTCGGATTCCAGGAAAGCGATTTCGTAGCGGTTCACGCGTAGCGCGTCGTTATCGAGGTTGCGTTTCCTGGCCCCCTCAAACGCTATCTTGGCTTCGTCCAGCCGTCCCATGCACTGATAGGCAGCCATGAGATTTATGTAAGGAGAGACTCTTTCCGGTGTCAGGCGCCTGGTTTGCTCGAAATTCTGCGCCGCCTTCTCCATCTCACCCGCTTCCATATAGCTGAAGCCCAGCCAGGTGAGGAGCTGGGCGTTCTCCGGATAAGCTTTGATCCCCTCTTCGCCGGTCGCCACTGCCTTCGCGGTTTCTCCGGTCACGTCACGATAGTAGGCCGTTTCAATGTTGAAGCGCTCCAGCTCCGTCACCCGATTTCGCAACTCATAGGCTTTGGTGCGATAGATTGCGCCCATCTCATCTTCGTGGGCGTTGCGATATACGCTTCCCAGTTCGGCGTAGGCCATAGCGAAGTTAGGATCCAGCTCGATGGCATGCTTCAAGTACGGTATTTCTTCTGGGTTGCCGGTTCGCATGGCCCGTGCTGTTGCATACTCCTGCAGCGCCTCGAGCGAAGAGGTGGTCGCTTCCGGAAGCGGTTTGTTGAACTGACCTGGTAAGGGCAGCGATTCACCCAGCTTGCGGCGCAGTTGATCGTCCGCTTGGTCCAGAGCGTGAAGGACCCTGTCGCGAGTCTTTGCGTCTGCCGAAACGCTCGCGATGGTTCCTTCTGTGGAACAGTCGATGGCTTTCAAGTCCAGCCTGTAACTCGCTCCATCGGAAGCGATGGCGCCGGCGATGAGCGCCTTGCTGTTAGAACGCAAACAAACCTCTTGGGCCACCTCGCGGGAAAGCCTCTGGTTTTCCGGCTTCTCCATCTGCTGCAAAATGCCAGCGACGCGGCGATCAGAAACCACATTCAGGAATGGCGATTGCGCCAAATCCACCGCCAACGCCTGACGTAATGAGCCATCAAAGATTGGATCTCCGGTGGTGTTGGCGAAGTCGGCGATGACGATGCTGTCCCGGGCCTTGAGCGCGACCGCGCGGCGCGAATGCAGATAGATGCCACCAACCACGATCAAAACAATGAGCACCGTGGCCGCCATCAACATGCCTTTCCACATGCCGCGAACCGGTTTATCGGCCTCTTCGGGCAGAACTGGCGCTGAGGCCGAATTCTCACCGGACGGCTGTAAGCCTTCCGGGGCAACAGCGTCCGCGCCTTTCGCTCCCACCTCCCCGCTGATGGCTTGCTCCTCCAGAACAGCGATGCTGTCGTGCCAACCGGAATCCCGCCGCAAGCGCGCAAGGTCGGCTCGAATCTCCGCCGCACTCTGGTAGCGAAGCTCGCGGTCCTTCTCCAGACACTTGCTGATGATGCGCTGCAGTTCGGTGGGAATGGTTGGGTTCAGATCCAGGGGAGGCGCCGGAGTCTCCCGGACGATGGACAAGAACAAAACTCCCGTGGTGTCGCCGCGGAAAGGGGCCTGCCCCGTAGCCATCTCATACAAAACGATGCCGAACGAGAACAAGTCCGTACGGGTATCGAGCGGCTTGCCGAGGGCCTGTTCGGGCGACATGTAGGCCGCCGTGCCCAAGGCCGCCATTCCGCTGGTTAACTGAGTCTCAGAGCCGAACCTTGACCCGTCACCTGGCGCCACGACAACAGCGCGTTTCTCGGCAGCTTTCTTGGCCAGCCCAAAATCCAGTATCTTTACCTGTCCATTCTTGGTGACGAAGATGTTCGCCAGTTTAATATCGCGATGGATGATGCCTTCCTGGTGTGCGACCGTTAAACCCTCGACAATCTGGCCTGATATTTCGAGTATGCGTTCGAGGTCCAGCGGCCCAGCCCGTAATAGATCTTTCAAGGTCGCGCCATCGAGGTACTCCATGGCGATGCAGATCTCGCCATCCTCTTCGATGACATCATGAATGGTGCAGATATTCGGGTGGTTGAGCGCGGAGGCGGCGCGCGCTTCGCGCAGGAAGCGGTCGCGCATCTGCTCGTCCCGCGCCAGCTCACGCGGCAGGAACTTGAGCGCAACGAAGCGGCCGAGAAGCGTGTCCTCGGCTTTGTACACAACTCCCATTCCGCCCGCGCCGAGTGTCTCCAGGACGCGATAGCGCGAGATCGTCCTACCGTTCATCAGGAGCTCTAATAGTTACAGTAATGATCCCAGAACGAACGGTCAATTCCCCTGCGAGGTATGTTCTGCTAGCGGCGGTCCTATCACCCAAGAGTTGATCGCCACATCCACCTCCCGGCACTGACCAACCCTTCGCGCAGGCAAGTACTCCAAACTGCTCGCTCCTCTATGTGGGCGGGACGTCGATGCGGCTGCAAAACCTACTTTGGCCTGCCTAGCCAGGAGTACTGCCAGGCCACTTGTACATTCTGGTAATTGCCGCCGAAGCGAACGTAGGACCCGTCACTGTAGGCGATCTTGATCGACTGGTGTTTAGAGTAGGGCAAGGAAATGGTGCCCCCGATTCGTGAGCTGGTCTGCTTCGTAATGGGATTGCGGATCCCGTCTAATGCCGTGATGCCACCCCACCAGAAATTCCCATCGAGTGAGGCCCAGCCTCGTTTTCCCTTCAGCCCTCCGAACTTTTGAATATCGTAGCTTAAGTGACCTTCGAAACTTCCGATGGGAGCCTCGGTCTGCGGCAACGGCTGGGGTGGGTGGTAAAACTCAGGATTCGTGGTATAGAACCACACCCCGGCATAGCCATCGAGAATCCAGTTGCCCCAGCGCTGCGAGTACCCGACTTCGGGCTTGAAAGCCCAGCGATTGATGCTCCAATTGATCAGCTTAGTCGGGTCGTACTGTCCGGTCGGAGCGACGATTTTCAGGCTGGCGCCGAGTATTTTCTTCTGCTTCCATTTGGCAAACTGCTGCGGTGGCATGGCTGGGCCGCCGATCAGATTGACGGAGAAGCGCGCGGAAAAGTCCAGCAGCCCCGAGCGGTAAACCGACTTGTCTGTACCCAGCACCATCCCACTGAAATTGCCCACCCCGTAGGGCAGCGAAGCCGTGATATTGGCCGACCTTCCGAAAAAGTTCAGCGCATGGTAATAGGTGAAGATGGGAACACTGTAGGTTCCCGTCGCACCGGTGACGGGAACTGCGCCGTTGAAGTTCAGTCCTCCGTCGTAGAACGACCAGGTCAGCGTGACCGCATTGGCATGGACCGGAGTGATCACGTACGCCCGCGGCGCAAGGTCTTGCGCCAATAGCGACGCGGTCAGTACGGCGCTCAAGATTGACAAAACCACGACGCGACGTCGCATAGGTCACCAGTAGACTGGCTTCGACTCCCTGCACCAGGCTGCCGCAAGTCCCAAGTTCGGCGAACCTCCAAAGGCAAGATGTGAGACTACCGGTTCCCGAACGTCAAGCTGAGGCCCGAGCTGGTACCATAATCGCTCCCTGAGAACGTTGGCGGAGGATGACTATCCCAGTTGCCATAGAACGAGACATTCCACGACAGATTGCTGACCAGCTTTATGTAATACGTAACGTTGAGTATGGAATAGACCCGCCCCGGCTCTGAGATCGCAGGAAACACCGCGCCTGTAACATCCAGATTCGTCTTGTTAAACCAGAAGAGCTTGGCAGTGCCTGCGATCAGGCCGGTTGCCACATTCTGCGTCGGGGCACTGACTAATGACGGTGAGTAGGCCGTGCGCTGCCAGCCGAAACCGCCCACCAGGAAAATCGTGGCGTGATTGGTGTTGGCCAGGAATCGCCCAACTCCACCCGCTGCTCCCGACTGAAGATCGATGCCCTGTTCCGAGCTCTGCAGCAGGTTCCCGTAGCCCGCGTAAAACCAGTGTTCCCATGGCAGCAGATGGAGGGCAGACAGCGAAAATTGGTTGCGCGTAGAGGCCGTGACACCGGTGCTGGTTGACAGAGTCGAGTTGTAGCTGGCCGCCGCCTGCCAGCGTTTGCGGGGATAGGCAACGTCAGAGCTCAGAGTGAATTGCGTGTTCTGATTGCCCTTCGAGTAAATGATCCCGGTATTGACCTCGCCGTTAAAGCGTTGCCAGAAATGTTCCGAGGTCTGGTTCATCTGCACGACTTCGGTCCGCTTCAATTGCACCGATTCGTTGGCAGCCTCAACCACCTCGAGCGTCACCGGCCGTCCCTCTGCGCTTTCCGCGGTCGAGAGCGTGCCGGTATAAACTGACCCGTCCTCCGTCTTGACCAGGAACAATTGCTTGCTTTCGATGTGATCGACCTTCGACCACTGAACGCTGCTCGTCCCTAATATGTACTGCATGCTGACATAGAGCACACCGCCGGAAAGACCCTTGATCTCTCCCGTCAGGTGATCGCCATTCTTCATGATGATCACGTCCGTGCTTTCCCGGGCGAGCAGGGGGGCACTCCACAGCAGTAAGCAGATGGTTATATATCGGAGCCTCATTCAGGTTCCCTCAGCAGCCTGCCTGATTCACGTCACTGTCCGAGTTTCAACGTAAGAGTTTACGCGAGCGGCCCTGCGGAGAACGAACAGGCAAGTTCCAGTTGAAGGAGCCTGAGGCGGTGCCAACTAAGTTTGCTTCGGATGCTCCTCGAACATCTTGGAAATCGCGCCGTTGACTTCCTCCACCAGTTTCTCGGGGTCGTGGGCGGAGACGCTCTCCGTAGCCATGCCCCGCCAGACCAGCTTTTTCGCCTTCGCGTCGATCAGTGCCCACTACCATCTGACCCTTGTGAATGGTCACGGTCGTGTTTCCGTAATAGCCGACAAAGGCCGGCCCTGTCTGGCTGGGATCGAAAGGCGGAATTCCCCCGGTCCCACCGTAAATGGGATCGTTGGAATACATCGTCATGTCGCCATTACACGTCAATCAACGAGGCGCTGACCCAGAATTTCTCAAAGGACCCACTCCTCTTCGAGCCGGGTACGAAGTTCAGCTACACCAGCTACGGGTACATCGTGCTCGGCTGCGTCATGGAGGGCGCGTCGGGCATGAGCTATACCACGTACATGCAGCAGAACATCTTCGGTCCGGCAGGCATGACTTCGACCCGGCTGGATGATGTCTTCGCGATCATCCCGCACCGCGCGCGTGGATACAGTATCGACAAGGACGGCAAACTCCAGAACGCAATCTTGGTCGACATCAGCAACAAGCCACCGGGTAGCGGTATCAACTCGAGCACCCGCGACCTTGGCCTGTTCATGGTGGCGCTGTATGGGGGCAAACTGGTCACGCCCGCGACTTGGAACCAGATGATCACCCCGGCAAAGACGCACGATGGCAAGCCAACGATCTACGGCTACGGCTGGTTCGTCGGCGGCCCGATAAGCACTTACCGCGGGCTGCGCGAAGTCGGCCACGGCGGCGATGTCCAAGGATTTGCAAGCGTGCTCTATGCGATACCGGAGAAGAAGTTCGCTGTCGTCGTCCTAAGCAATGGAGAGAACGAGAAGGCTTCGATCGAGTATATCGCCTTCGCGCGCAAAATCTACGACGTCGTGACTGCACATTAGCAGCCCAAACGCGGGGACGGCTCAAACACCGCAATCGGCATTGTGCGGGCGTATCTGCTGGACGTATAACGCCCATCCCGCGCTGTTGAAAGGACTCCACCACGTCGCGGCCACAACGACGGAACGCCGACTACCCGTCAAAGTGACTTCCCCGAAGCAGACTTCTGGCCCGTGCGAATGGGAGTGTGTCCGGGCACATACCGGCCGTGCCCGGGATTACATACGAGATGGCGATTAACGAACCCTATCTGCCCGCTATAGAAAGGCCATGAGCGCCTGACCGACTTTAGACAAATCGAAACCTGCTGCCTACCGTGCTGCGCCCATCGCACCGTGCTTCTCGAGTTGCTCGACCACGCTGTCGAGGTCGGGGTAGCCGGCGCCAAAGCTCCGTGTGAGCCAGTTTCCACCGCGCTCGGCTATCCTCTTGCCGTCAGCGATAACCTCGAACTGACCGTGCTTACCAGGCGTAATGACGGCTTCAATGTTCAGGCGGTTCTTAATGAGGGTCACGAGACTCGCGACCTTGGCTTTATTGTTCTGTCACTTCGGGCAGTGAATGATCTCGATTTCCATTTTGTTCTCCAATCTGCTCCGCCCAGCGGCTCAGTCGATTCCTCGAGCTATGTGAATGTGAATTGAGACAACAACCCCACACTTTATACGACGGTTCATGAAAACGGGCCAAATCGTGCCCTAACAGGAACCAGGCCGCGCACCCCGGATTACCCACGACTTGGCGATTTATCACGCTTTACGTTCGGGTTTGCGGCGTTCACGCCCGGTGATTGCAGAGAAGCTGAAAGGTCACACCGCAATAAGGCGCGGGAGATTATCCCGCGCGATTCAGTGTGGCTTGAAAGTCTCGCCACCGATGAACAAACTCGAGCTGATTCGGAGACGCTGCCCAGACTGGCGCTAAGCGGCAACTGAATCCGGTCGAGAGTGAAAAACCCCTCCCCCTAACAGGGGGCGACGGATTATGCTTGGTAAGCATCAGCGATAACCATAAGCGGACTTGCGGGCAGTGATAATGAACACCTCACGCACCCCAAAACCCATCGTGGGCCTCTTCCTTTTCATTGGGGCCGTACTCATAAGTCAGCTAACCGCCTGCGGGGGCTCATCTCCTCAACCATCTGTCCCTGTGCTTAAGTACGTCCAGGTGTTTCCGGCAACTTCCACGATCGATATAGGACAGGCTCAGCAGTTCACTGCCTGGGGAACTTACAGCGACGGCACCAGCAAAGATATAAGCAATCTTGTCACGTGGAGTTCGTCGAACCAGACCGTGGCCACGGTCAGCTCAAGTGGACTCGCGCTTGGCAACAGCCAGGGTGACTCCACCATCTCAGCCACCCTCAATAACGGCGCTGGTCCGGTGACGGGAACAGCCACGCTCGGCGTGGCTGCGACTTTGATGTCGCTGACCATCACACCGGTAAATTCCTTCATCGCCATCAGCACAAGCTTGCAACTTACCGCGACCGGGATCTTTTCAGACGGGAGTACCCAGGATCTCACGGCTTCGGCGAGCTGGAGTTCGTCGTCCAGTGGCGTGGCAACGGTTAACAGCAGCGGCGTGGTGACAGGAACGGGGGCGGGGAGCACGACGATTACCGCAACTCAGGGGGGAGTATCGGCCTCAACGACCACCACCGTGACCGTCACATCCGCGGTACTGACCTCAATCACAATCACGCCGCCGAGTATACCAATCGCCAAGAGCACGAGCCAACAACTTGTTGCGACGGGAAATTTCTCTGACGGGACTACCCAGAATCTCACTGCGTTCGTGACCTGGTCTTCCTCCGCACCATCGGTCGTCGCGGTCAGCAACACCGCCCCCAGCCAAGGTCTTGTAACGGGGATTGGAGTGGGGAGCGCAACGGTTAGCGCGACTTTGGCAGGGGTGTCGGGCACGACCACCGTGACCGTCACACCCGCGGTACTGACCTCGATCGTAGTCATCCCGGCAAATCGTTCCATCGCCCAAGGTAGCTCGCTGCAACTTACCGCGACCGGGGTCTTTTCCGACCGGACTACTCAGAATCTCACCGCTTCGGCGAGCTGGAGCTCGTCCGCGGACCCCATCGCGACGGTTAGCAGCAGCGGACTGGTCAGAGCGGCGGGAGTGGGGAACGCAACGATTACCGCGACTGAGGCGGGGGTGTCGGGTACGACTACCGTCACGGTCACAGCCGCTGTACTAACCGCAATTACAATCACCCCGCCCGATTCTTCAATCGCCGTGGGTACCAGCGAACAACTCATCGCTACCGGCGATTTCTCGGACGGTACGACCCAGAATCTCACCGCGTTCGTGACCTGGGTCTCCTCTGCTCCATCGCTGGCCACGGTCAGCAACGCCCCCGGGAGCCAAGGTCTTGTAACGGGGAGCGGAGTGGGCAGCGCGACTATTACCGCGACTCTGGAAGGAGTGTCGGGCACCACCACCGTGACGGTCACGCCCGCGGTACTGGCCTCGATCGTGATCACCCCGCCGAATCCTTCACTCGCCAAAGGTACCAGCGAACAACTCACCGCGACCGGCACCTTTTCAGACGGGACTACTCAGGATTTCACTGCTTCGGCGAGCTGGATCTCATCGTCAGACACGATCGCGACGGTTGCCAACACGGTCAATCCCGGCCTGGTGACAGGGACGGGAGTGGGCAGCGCGACTATTACCGCGACTCTGGAAGGAGTGTCGGGCACCACCACCGTGACGGTCACGCCCGCGGTACTGACCTCGATCGTGGTCACCCCGCCGAATCCTTCACTCGCCAAAGGTACCAGCGAACAACTCACCGCGACCGGCACCTTTTCAGACGGGACTACTCAGGATTTCACTGCTTCGGCGAGCTGGATCTCATCGTCAGACACGATCGCGACGGTTGCCAACACGGTCAATCCCGGCCTGGTGACAGGGACGGGAGTGGGCAGCGCGACTATTACCGCGACTCTGGAAGGAGTGTCGGGCACCACCACCGTGACGGTCACGCCCGCGGTACTGACCTCGATCGTGGTCACCCCGCCGAATCCTTCACTCGCCAAAGGTACCAGCGAACAACTCACCGCGACCGGCACCTTTTCAGACGGGACTACTCAGGATTTCACTGCTTCGGCGAGCTGGATCTCATCGTCAGACACGATCGCGACGGTTGCCAACACGGTCAATCCCGGCCTGGTGACAGGGACGGGGATCGGTAGCGCGACCATTACCGCGACTGGGGCGGGGGTGTCAGGTGCGACCACCGTCACGGTCACAGCCGCTGTACTAACCGCAATTACAATCACCCCGCCCAATTCTTCAATCGCCGTGGGTACCAGCGAACAACTCATCGCTACCGGGGATTTCTCGGATGGCACGACCCAGAATCTCACCGGGTTCGTGAGCTGGGTCTCCTCCGCCCCATCGCTCGCCACGGTCAGCAACGCCCCCGGCAGCCAGGGTCTTGTAACGGGGAGCGGAGTGGGCAGCGCGACTATTACCGCGACTCTGGAAGGAGTGTCGGGCACCACCACCGTGACGGTCACGCCACCGGTCCTGACTTCGATCGTGGTCACCCCGCCGAATCCTTCACTCGCCAAAGGGACCTCTGTTGCATTTACGGCCCTGGGGATCTTTTCGGACGGCACTGCTCAGGATGTCACCACTTCCGCGAGCTGGGTCTCATCATCAGATGCGATCGCCACGGTCACCAATGCGATCAATCCCGCCCTGGTAACAGGGACGGGAGTCGGTAGCGCGACTATTACCGCAACTCAGGAGGGAGTGTCAGGTGCGACGACTGTGATGGTCACGCCTGCGATCCTGACCTCGATCGTCGTCACTCCCGTGAATGCCTCAATCGCCAAGGGTACAACGGCACAGCTTACCGCGACCGGAACATTTTCGGACGAGACTACTGAGGATCTCACAGCTTCGGCTAGCTGGATTTCCACGTCGGACTCTATTGCCACGGTTGGCAACACAGGCAGTCCCGGACTGGTGACAGGGACGGGAGTGGGGAGCGCGACGATTACCGCGACTCAGGGAGGAGTGTCGGGTACCAGCACCGTGAGCGTCACAGCCGCGGTACTGACCTCGATCGCGGTCACCCCGGCGAATCCTTCTATTGCCGATGGTACTACTGTACAACTCACCGCAACCGGGACTTTTTCGGACAGCACTACTCAGGACCTCACAGCATCGGCGAGCTGGATCTCGTCGTCAGACACGATCGCGACGGTTGCCAACACGGTTAATCCCGGGCTGGTGACAGGGACGGGAATCGGTAGCGCAACGATTACCGCGACGCAGGAGAACGTGTCGGGTGCGACTACCGTAACCGTGGGGCCGGTGACGATTATTGGTACGTGGACACCTTTCGGTAGTCTGAATACTGGCCGTACGTACCATACAGCGTCGCTGCGTCCTGACGGCACAGTGCTCGTGGCAGGCGGCTTCAATTCGTCGGGTGCACTCAACTCCGCGGAAATCAGCAACCCGGTAACAGAAACTTGGTCCTCTGCCCCGCCTATGGCGACAAGACGCTTTTCGCACACGTCTACCACGCTCCCGGATGGCCGTGTACTTGTCGTGGGTGGCGTAGCAGCCAACGGCACCTCGCTGAACTCGGTTGAAATCTTTAGCACGGTCTGGAGCCCAGCGGCCCCCACGAAAATAGCCCACTCGAGTCACACAGCAACCCTTCTCAACGATGGCCGGGTTCTTGTTGCAGGGGGCTACTCTGGCGGAAGCAACGCTACTGCCGTAGCCGAACTCTACGACCCCAGCGCAGACACCTGGACTCTTGTGGCGCCCCTGAACGCTGCCAGGGGCAGCCACACTGCTACCTTGCTTGCGGACGGACGTGTTCTTGTAGCAGGTGGAGATCAAGGCGGTGCGCCCTTGGCCTCTGCGGAAGTGTATGACCCAATCGCCAATACCTGGACGCTAACGTACATGAGCCGACCTCGTATCTACCACACGGCGTCATTGCTGCCCGATGGCTCCGTCCTGGTTGCAGGCGGCACCGACAGTTCCGGAATCCCAACCAATACCGTTGAGTTGTTCCATCCTGATACCATGAGCTGGCAACGAATATCGCCCATGACGATCCGTCGTGATGCGCATACCGCGACCGTAATGCCTAACGGCCAGGTGGTTGTAGCAGGTGGCTCAGGCCTCATCTCAACCCTGTCGTCAGTAGAGATCTTCGACCCCACCAGTAGGCGATGGCTGCCTGCGGCCTCCATGGCAAATGCCCGCAAGAGTCATACTGCGACTCTCATGCCTGACGGCCGTCTGCTCGTCGTAGGCGGCCTCGGAGCCGGTTACCTTGCTAGTTCAGAGCTGTTCGATATGCAGTGAATCGCGCACAGGCCGCCGCAAACATGCGCCGTTGAGGAAGGTCTGCGCAAGGCGCGCAAGGCTGTGCAAAAAGTCAAGCAGTCTGTCGGAAGCAGGCTAATGGATCAGGACCTGTCGGATTAGCCGCATTCCATACCCGTCGCGATAGCGAGTGATAACAGGCCAACTCGCACCCTATCTGAACCGGATGGAATATGTTCCTCGGGAGTCGGCCAGCATCCGGCAAATGCATTGGCACCGCCGCTTGGCCGTATAACGGCCATTCCGCCGAATTGGAACGCCTGACGCCCGCGAACTCGGCTTCGGGGAAGTTGCTTCCTGCTTCGGCTACCCACCGCCAGGGTCGGACGGTTTGGTGGCGATTCGATTCGACGACTTGACGCCGAGTCTGCCAGCAGCATTCCGGTCACTACAAGCAAGGGCACTCCTTAAGAGGCGTTCCACGGCTTGCCCAATCACCCTGCCGAGTTACTTGCCGCAAGTTACTGAATTGGCGACGCCAGCCGGAGCCATAGTCGCCTGCCCACAAACAGAACGTTTTGAGGCGACGCAGCGACCTTGCCAAGTTCGATACCGCGTGTTCGGCATTCAGAGCCTTAAAAGAAGTTCCTGCGCCAGAAGAGAAGCCGCTAGCCCGGATTTCTCATCAGTAGTAAACAACCACGAGTAATTCACAGTAGAAAAAGGCCGTCTTTTCAGGCATAACTGCGGTGTGAAACGAAGTCGATGCCCCAAAAAGAAACGGCCTTTCTCATGACAGAGTGTACTCAAGAATCGTTCGCGTTTGCAGATCATTTTTCGCGGCGGGTAGTGGCCAACTTCGACGGCGCCCGCATGACCAGCGACGGCGGCGGCCTGCTGTTGCGCCGCACCAACCGCAAAATCCGCTTGCTCAGCGGGCTTCCAATCAAGATGCCAGCGCAGGCGCGCGCGCCGAAGTGAAACGCATCGTGGGCCAGATTCGGCAGCGCTGGCCGCAGGTGAAAATCATTCTGCGCGCCGACTCCGGCTTCTGCCGCGAGGAGCTGATGGCCTGGTGCGAAGCTGAGCACGTGGACTATGTCTTCGGGCTGGCGCGCAATGAGCGGCTGGAGGCGGAAATCGCCGCCCTCCTGGCCGAGGCCCGCAGCCAACACCAGCAGACGCAGCAAGCGACCCGCGTCTTCGGCGAGTTCTCCTATCAGACGCGCAGCAGTTGGTCATGCGCCCGTCGCGTGGTGGCCAAGGCCGAGTATCTCGACAAGGGCCCCAACCCGCGCTTCGTGGTCACCTCGCTGAGTCCCACAGAGTGGGAGGCGCGCGCGCTCTATGAACAGCTCTACTGCGCTCGCGGCGAGATGGAAAACCGCATCAAGGAGCAGCTCTCGCTGTTCGCCGATCGCATGAGCACCGCTACCCTGCGCGCCAATCAGTTGCGGCTGTACCTGTCGTCGTTGGCCTATGTGCTGGTGCACGCTCTGCGGCGGCTGGCCTTGGCGGGCACCGCCTGGGCGCACGCCCAGGTGAACACGATTCGACTGCGGCTGCTGAAGATTGCCGCACGATTCGACTGCGGCTGCTGAAGATTGCCGCCGAGGTGCGCCTCAGCGCCCGCCGTATCTGCCTGCGCTATCCCCGCGCTTATCCCTGGGAAAGCGCTGTTTGCCGCCGCCTGGCAGGCGCTGCGCTGCTGAGCGCGCTTTGGGCGTCACCTGCAACCCGATTCTGCCTGGCAGTCGCGGCCCCCACACGCTCGCAATCGCCCACCTCCCTCCGGGCCTTCGCTCGGGCCGCTGCTCCCTCCCAGAAAAACCCGACCCCGCCTCGCCGGACCGCGATCCCTCGCCCCATCTCGACCTCCCCGTCATTCCTCGACCGCGTGGTGAGAAATTCGGGTTAGTACTCGGCAGCCATCTTGCAGAATGGATGAACCGCTGTGCTGTAGCGGTTCGTACATGGGCACCCTCCCTGCTGAACGGCGGCTTCAGTCAACGGAAAACCCTAAATCATTAGGCAAATCTGAGACGACGCGGCGCGCCGCCAGCGGAGCAGCGTTCTCGGAATCTTATTTAAGCAAACCCAGAAGCACGTACCCTTGCATCAGGGCCTTTAGCTTCTCGCTGCTGCCCGGCGCGGCGTTGTCGATACTTTCCACGATGCGGGCTTCAAGCAGGTACAGCGCAAGGCTTTTCGACCCGACCCTCACGAAGGAGTTCTCCAGATCAGCCATCTCCATGTAACGGTCGCATGCGGCACGGATCTCGGGCCTAGCCCAGATCGCCCGGCACTGCTCAAGGGTGAACGCGGCAGAATATTCGGGTATTTTCTCCAGCTCACCAACGGTTAAGTACATTTCCACAAACAGGCGATCGCGAACAGAGAGTTTTGGGCCCGGGGGGATTGACCACCACTCGCTCGGACGCCGACCATAGCGTCCCCATGAGGCAATCATGCTCTTTGCGGAGTCGTTCATAGGTCTGCTGGTGCATCCCTTTGGGTCTGGCAGGAAATGGGCATGTCAGGTCCGGCGATGCACCCAGGCGAACGCGGATCTCGCGTGCGCGTCGCAGGCGCCGCAAACTCATTTCCTCCCTCTGGCTACGGTAAGCCGAGCCCGAAACAGTAACGACACGCGATGGCATCGCCCCTCAGGTACAAGATCCCCACGCGGCGGCTACAGCCTTTCCTGGGGCATCGGAACCATTTCCTCTCGCCACCATAGTTGCAGGGTGTGCGCAGAAGTTGAATCGCATGTTCCCATCCCTGCTGGGCGCCGGCTCGGCTGGCTGGCCTACAGAAAAGCGCAGACTGCCTCCGTCGCTACGTCCCTGGATACCGTCAAACCGGTTCTGCATGGAGGGAATCTTTGCCTGTCGCCGCACAGCCATCGACTCCGGCCTGGCCGAAGACGGCACTCTTGCCGAGCTCGCTAGCGGTTCGCAACAGTCAATAACCAGTAATTTTCCCCTCTAACGACTGGAGCGGCACACTGGCGGCCCGCTTTGGTCGCCGCTCATCACCTTCCATTTGCCGCTTATTGGCGCTTAAGCGGCATGGGTGATGCCCCAATTGCCGACGGTTCCTCCGCACTATCGGACAGTGACGCCGATGTAATCTCTCCGAAGCCGGTTTCGGGCCAACTAGCTGTCGTCCTGAGATTCGTTCACGTTATTCGGATTCCTCTCCCACGGATCGGCAACCGGCCGCGTGTCCCGGTTGCGCCTCGAGGGGCTGGCCGGCCCGAAGTTCGATCTGTAAACGAGCATTGTCGGAACGAATCCCGACCGGCCCATCGAAGCCGAGGGCATCTGGCCCCACCGAACCTTCCCAAACGAGCGAGTCATCGGCAAGAACCTTCATCTCTGCTCCGTTCATTTCTGCGCGAAGCGTATGCGTGTCTCCGGAACGCAGAGCGGGAACTGGTGCGCTGCGGCGCGGCTTTATGTTCCGGTACCCGCGATTGCCGCACTGCGCGCTGGTGTGCTGGCCGGGGTTGACCTTAACGGAGACCACGAGCCGCGATTCAGGCTCGATGCGCCACATCGCGTAAACCAGATTGCAAGCGTCCTGCGCGCGTAGCTTGAGGCCAAACTGGCGGCGGAGTTCGCCGGATCCGAGTCGTGCCGCGTTTTCCGTTGGGCCCAGGTAGGTGAAGTGTGCTTCGACGAGTTGTGGCGTAAACGCGTTCAGATACGCGCGCATCTTGGAAACACTCACAGACAGCCGCTCCCCGGGCAATTTCTCAATCGCTCCTTCCGTGACGCAAAGATTCGCCCGTGAAACAGACATCAGCTTGGTCCCCGAGGGCTCTGAGGCTGCGCTGAGACTCAACGTACTGAGGGATATCAAGGCCCATGTGCATATATGTCGCTGTCGCATATTCATCCTCCGCGACCGATTTGTCAGGTTTGGTGTGTCGTGCCGCTGAAAACCGGCATCGACGCGACCAGATCATAGACCTATCCTGAGCCCGGTGCCGCGGTTGTAGAAGAGTAACCGACAACACGTCCTGAGAGTGCCGGGCGGCAACGGCAGTTCTACGACTAGCTGCACGTAGGTATCTCCGGACCAGTATTTCAGTGGGAATTTCTCGGCATCGGTAATCACTTCAAAAGCGGCCAACGGTTATCACTTCAAAACCGGCCAACGGAAGGCCTCCGGAACTTAGATGTTCTATGCCGTCATCCCCTGTTCAGGCAAGTCTAATTTGTAATATCTGAACTTTGCCAGTGCGGACAGCGCTGAGTCTCCGGGTGTCAGACACATGCGAGGATGCCGGGGGACTCGCCAGCGCTGACCGTGGGATGAGAGCTTTGGGCAGAACCACCAATCATTTCTTGAGACGAAATCTTGCTGCGCAATTAAAAGGCCGACACCCATTCCAGGACGCCGGCCGCTGTAAGACACAGTGGTCCCAGAGAACAACGTTCCCAGCATTATCCGTGTAGCAGCTCACCGGACTCGTCACCAAGGTCGCGGTGCCCGAGATCACGCCGGCCTGGGACAGATTGAACGTAAGTGTCCCGTTTGCAACGCTTCCACCGGTTGCCGTCTGAATTTTGCCCGTAATGGTGCCGGCATTAACAAAGCCGGCAGCAAACAGCAGAACCATTAACAGTTTTGCTGCTGTTCAGACAGAAAGGGTGCATCCGCTGCCATTCGATCGGCGAAACAAGAGGAGGCAGCGTCGGGCCCAATCTGAGCGAAATCGGCCCTGTGGTTACGCCAATTTTTTGGTCGCAAACAATGTGGAACCATGCCCCGGCGATGGAAACCCACATGCGCGAACTCAACATGTCTTGGCCCCGATTTGAGGGAGAGGAAATGAGCGATTTGTTGGCCTATGTGCGCTACATGCGAGGAGGGCCCGAGCAGGAGTTCGACCTGCTTCCAGCGAACCCACGCCGAGGTTGGGCTGTATTCCGCAAAAAGGGATGCATCTCCTGTCATGCCGTTCGCGGCGCAGGAGTAACCGTAGGCCCGGACCTCGGATCGAATCGCCCATTGCCCCGCACTATGACCCAGATGGCAGGCCGGATGTGGGATCACTCTCCGGAGATGTGGGCAGCTATGAAGGCAAAAGGCATCGAGCGCCCCACTTTTGAAGGACAGGAGATGGCCGATCTGATCGCATTCCTTTATAGCGTGCACTATTTCCAGCTCGGAGGTTCACCCATCATCGGACAGGAGCTATTCGAAGAGCGTAACTGCGGTCAGTGTCATGGAAACGACGCGCGCGGGGGAAAAATCGGCCCCAGCCTGAGGAAAGTCGGCAGGGTCTTTACCCCTGTGACCTTCGCCGTGGCTCTCTGGTCTCACGGACCCCGCATGTATGAAAGGGCCAAGACGCTGGGTCTGGGCTGGCCCACTTTGAACGAGGGCGACCTGAACCACTTGTTAGCTTTTCTGAACAGCTCCCCCGTCGAGGATAAGAGATGAATCGCGACTTCTGTACCAGGGAGAAAGCTTGACCTCGCTAACCACGCACCATTGGGACCGAGCAATGTGCCTGGCTGATTACCTCGTGCACGACCGTCCGCGGGATATGGGACGAGACAAGGACTGCGCGTGCGGGACGATATGTTTTGGATACCGAAACAGTTGCCTGTGAAAGCCTAGCGCCTGGACTTGGCCCGCGAGAATTGTCCAGAAGTCTTAGTGCTGTATTTGAAGCGCCCGTCATACAGCAAGCGAATACCGCAGTACTCCGCCTTGGGCGCTTCCGATACAGACCTCATGCGCCATCGGCGCACCACCCGGCATGAAAATGCGCTTCAGAACCGCGTCGAGCAAACGGGTCAGTCTGTGGTGCAAGCATCGTTGGAAGGCGATTGCTTGAAGCTCGGAATTACTCTGTGATGACATAGATCGCGCGATACAGACTAACCCGTCGGGTGAAAGGCCCTTTCGTCGGTAAATTCGAAAGAGTGCTTCCTTATCGGTTTGGTAGTGGAGTGCCTCAGGTAGGACTTCGACGGCTACGGTCTTTCCATCGGCATGAATGATGAGGCCTCCGCCCCAGCCCAAGCATATGGCGTATCCGGGAACGTTGTCGCACTAGGGACCGCAAATCAGGGGTTTGAGGAGCTGAACGTCACAGCACGTTGTGATGGGTATCACTGCCAAAAAGTTCACCGACAGGAAATACTTCCGTCCCATCAATTGAAATCATGTATGGGGACAGAGGCACTCCATCTCTTCTCGCTCTGCCGCTTCCCGCAAAGGAGGTTCGGTATGTGTAAGTCGTTCGGTAAGAATGCAAGATTTCTACCGCTTCTCGTGCTGATTCTGATACTTCCGTGGAGTGAGAGCTATGCAATCCCTGCGTTCGCGCGCATGTACGGCACGAGTTGTAGTACCTGTCACATTGATTTTCCTAAGCTGAATGATTTCGGCAAGGCGTTCAAAGACGCGGGATTCAAGTTTCCGAAAGACGACGAGTCGATGCTCAAGATTCCGCCGGTCATGCTGGGAGCTCCAGCGAGCAAGGAACTATGGCCAAAGGCCATCTGGCCGGGCAGCATACCGGGCCAGCCGCCCATCGGGCTCAGATACAACAACTATTTCCAGTACACAGGAAGCAGCCGGAACCGGTTCAACTCTCTGGCGCCAGCCGGAACGGTAGGTGCCTTATATTCCGGCCACAGATTTTGAGACCGGCTTCTTCAGCATGTTTACGGCCGGGAATTTCGGTAGTGACATTGCTTTCTGGGTAGACGACGACATCAGCGTCGCCGGGGAGAACGGAAATGGTGGCTTGGGCCAGGCTTACCTGAAGTTCGTCAACATCGGCCGGCTGTTGAAGCTGCCGGAATATGCGCTCAATCTGAGGGTGGGCCAAATCGAGCTTGAAATTCCATTCACCCAGGCGCTTTCGGTCTGGGTCAGTCCCTACGACATTTACACGCAGGCTAACATCGGTGTCCTTAACCCCGCCTTCAACCAGCAATTCGTGTTTAACAACTACACTTTCGCCGGCTCCGCAAAGGGCATCGAGTTTAGTGGCGGACGCCATACCGGCGGCTACAACTACTCTCTCGCTTTTATCGATCAGAACACCAGCGGCACGGCGCAGGACAACACTAACGCCTATGTGCCCACGGCTACCGGGGGAAACCAGGGTGGAGTGGGGATCGCGTCGGACGCGAACTTCAAGGATATCTACGCCAGCTTCAACTACCGCTTCAATCTGGAGCGCAACAAGGAAAGCCGCAACGCCATTGAGGCCGCAGGTCCCACCGGACCGCACGACCACACCTATCTGAACTTCGGTGCCTACTATTTGTATGGGCGCTCGGTGCAGCGACTATCGGGCCAGACGCTGGAAGGAGTATCCACGGTGCTCACAGCGCGCGAGCCTTTCTATCGGGTAGGCGGGAACTTCACATTCAACTATCGCTGCTGCGTGCAGTTCAATGCGCTGTACATGTACGGTCACGACTACAACCTGCTGCCGGCTGATGTCAATGGAACATTGATCCCGCTGCCGATCTCCCCAGATAGTCCAACGCCAGCAGGCTTTGTGACCGGCTCTCCGTCAACCTTCAGCGGGGGCTTTGCCGATGTCGAATGGCTCGCTTACCCATGGATGTACGTCATGTTCCGGTATGACGCAGTGAATTCGAATGCCGACTACCACAACGCGCTAGTCCCCGGAGGGTTTACCGGGTCACCTTTCAATGGCGCGGCGTACACGACACGCAATCGGTTTACACCGGCGGTGCAGTTCCTGATTCACCCGAATATCAAGGTCGTGGCCGAGTACCAGATCAGGCCTTCGCAATCGGTCGAGTTTGCGGCGAACCCGATCAATGGCTTGCCCGTCGCTGTGAACTCGTTCCACACCAACACCCTGGTTTTGGGATTTGAGTTTGCGTACTAGTGGCTTAAGTCACAAAATTTTTGCCGAAACAAGGAAGGGACACCTATGACACGTAGTTTTCTATTCACGGTATTGTTGGTCTTTGCAGTCGCATCTGCGGCCGTTGCCGGCACGATCACGGGCACCGTATCTCCGGGAAAATCCTCAGTCGTTTACGTGGACACCATCCAGGGCAAGACATTTCCTGCTCCAACCCAACAGCCCGTAATGGACCAAAAGGGACTAGCCTTCCGTCCCCACGTCATGGTGGTGCAGCAGGGGACAACTGTCGAGTTCCTGAACAGCGACAGCGTGCAACACAACGTGTTCTGGCCGTCCATCAGCGGCAACAAGAAGCTGAGCCACAACATGGGAACGTGGCCCCAAGGCGAAAAGCGGCCTTTCAAATTCGATAACGCGGGTGTGGTGCCGTTGCTCTGCAATGTACACCCCGAGATGTCGGGCTACATCATCGTCAGCCCCACTCCATACTTCGCTGAGACCGACGAAAGTGGGAACTACAAGATCGAGAATGTTCCTGACGGCAAGTACAACGTCGTAGCGTGGCATGAGGGCGCGAAGACGCAAACGAAATCGGTGGACGTGTCCGGCACAGGTAAAGCGGACTTTAGCCTCTCGAAATGATCACCGTCGGGTGCTGTTCTTGGAACAGGCACCCTTCATTGCATTAGCGAAGCATTTCTCCTCGAGGCCTGATGTTAAGTCGCTTCAGCAGGAAAACAGTTGACCGGGAGTGGCTGAACACAAATTTCCCGTGTATGATGGCCTGCCCGGCTCACACCAATGCCGGCCGTTATGTAACGCTCATCGCGGAGGGGCGCTTCGAAGAGGCCTACCGGTTCGCCCGCGATCCTAATCCTTTGGCCAGCATCTGCGGACGAGTTTGCGCCCATCCCTGTGAGACGGCCTGCCGCCGTGGCGAAATCGATCGGCCCATCTCGATCCGCGCGCTCAAGCGCTTCCTGACGGAACGCCACGGCCCGGAGTCGCGTCATCCCATCGCGCCGACGACTAAGCCTTCGGCCAAGCTGCCCTACAAAGTTGCGATTGTCGGGGGAGGGCCGGTCGGTTTGTCAGCCGCACACGACCTCGCATTGATGGGCTACTCGGTAACGATTTTCGAATCGTCTCCAGTGGCCGGCGGAATGCTATATCTCGGTATTCCAGAATACCGCCTGCCTCGGAGCGTAGTAGAAGCGCAGGTGCGCGAGATTCTCGAGACTGGCGACATAACGCTGCGGCTTAACTCGGCTGCCGGACGCGACTTCACCATCAGTGAACTGCGCCGCCAGGGGTTCGATGCGGTTCTAATTGCCGTGGGAGCGCACCGCAGCCGCGATCTGTCCATCCCGGGTGTGGATCTCGATGGCGTTCATCGCGGAGTCGAGTTTCTGCTCAACGTAAACCTCGGATACAAGTTCACCATTGGCAAGAAAGTGATCGTGATCGGCGGCGGCAATGTAGCCATGGATGTGGCCCGCTCGGCAGCGCGTGAAGTGCTACGGCAGCATGATGTGCCGGACGAGATTACGCCTTCCCAGGAGAACTTACAGGCGGTCGCAACGCACGAGATGGTTGACATTTCGCTGTCGGCCTTACGTATGGGCGCCCGCGAAGTCGGGCTGGTGTGCCTCGAAAATCGCGAAGAGATGCCGGCGGCACTGGAGGAGATCGAAGAAGCCGAGACCGAGGGAATCATCATGCACCCCGGCTTCGGCCCCAAGCGTGTGCTGGGCCGGGATGGCAGAGTCACAGGCCTGGAGTGTCTGAAAACTAAGTACGTCTTCGATGCTAATCGGCGCTTCAACCCGGCTTTCTACGACAACAGCGAGACCCAGTTCGACTGCGACACCATCATTCTGGCCATTGGCCAGTCGCCGAACCTCGAATTCCTGAAACCCGAGGATGGGGTTGAGGTTTCCCCGCGCGGCTTGATCAATGTTCACCGCGACACGCTGATGACATCAGCCACGGGCGTATTTGCGGGTGGCGATTGCGCGTTTGGTCCCCGCCTGATCATCGACAGCGTCGGCGACGGTAAGCGCGCGGCGGTGGGCATCGACGAGTACCTGCGCGGCAGTAAGCATCCGGAACCCCAGATCGAAGTGGAGGTTCTGGACCGCTGGCAGATGGCGGTGGATTACATGAACCTCCATCGCCAGCCAATCCCCATGTTGCCGCTGGATCGCCGCACCGGCATGACCGAAGTCGAACTCTGCTACAGCGAGCAGGAGGCCATGGCCGAGGCGCAGCGCTGCTTGAAGTGCTACATCAACACCATTCTGGAAGGCAGCGAGCAGGATGGTACCGATTGCGTTCTCTGCGGCGGCTGCGTGGATGTATGCCCGGAGAATTGCCTGGAACTGGTTCCGCTCGATCGCATTGATTTCGACCCTCAGGCGCTGGATGCGATCGCCAACAATCCCAACGCCTTCAGCTTTGAGCTGGAAGGCATACAGCCGGAGGAATTGGGCAGCATCACAGGCACCGCGATGCTCAAGGACGAGACGCGCTGTATCCGCTGTGGCTTATGTGCCCTTCGCTGTCCGGCGAACACTATCACTATGGAGGCTTACCACCTCGTGCCCTCCGAACCCACAGGACTCATCACGATTCAGAGCTTTGACGGGCCCAAGCCATCCGCCGCGACAGGAGCGAAGTAATTCAGTGAGGATTTATGCCTGAGGATCCAAAACAAGCGCCTTCTCCCGACAGTCCGGAGGAAATGAGCCGGCGAAAGTTCTTCGTCAAAGTTGTAGTTGGCTCAGTGGCAGTCGCAGCCTTGGGCACGGCTGCTTTCTCCTACCAGTACCTCTCGCCCAACGTTCTCTACGAGCCGTCGCCGATCGTCGATGTTGGAGCGCCCGACCGCTATGCTCCTGACTCGGTAACGATGGATCCGGAAGCGGCAATCTACGTGGCCCGTACGGCACAGGGTTTCTTCGCGCTCTCAGCTATCTGCACCCATCTCGGCTGCCTGACTGCTTACAAGCCTGACCTTGGCATCATTGCTTGTCCCTGTCACGGCAGCAAGTTCACTACGGAAGGGGTGAAGATTGCGGGCCCGGCGCCCCGGCCATTGCCCTGGCTGCGCATGTGGTTGAGCGACGATGGCAACCTCATGGTCGACCGCTCCGATGCGATAGCCATTAAGCAGATGGTGAGGGTGTAGTCATGGCAAATATTGTCGGCGATCTGGTGAACCGGGTACAAGAGAACCGCATCTGGCGGTCTGTCTTCCGCAGCGGCACCGGCGAAAGCAACCTGCATCGCTCGCTGTTTGTGCAGCAAAACGTCTTCCTGCACCTGTTCTCCATCAAGGCGCGCAAGCGCGTGCTGGAATTCGGCGCGACCTGGTATCTGGGTGCCCTCACCTTCGGAACCTTCGTCATTCTGGTGATCACCGGCATTCTGCTGATGCTCTATTACCACCCTTCAGTTCCGCAGGCGTACGCCGACATGAAAGACCTGCAGTTCGTGGTCTCCTCGGGGGTATTTCTGCGCAACCTGCACCGCTGGTCGGCCCATGCCATGGTCTTCCTGGTGTTCGCGCACCTGTTCAAGGTCTTCTATCGCGGAGCCTATCGTCCGCCTCGCGAGTTCAACTGGGTTGTCGGTGTGGTTCTGCTTCTGCTCACGCTGCTTCTGAGCTACACCGGCTACCTGCTTCCTTGGGACCAGTTGGCGTACTGGGCCGTGACGGTAGGCAGCAACATTGCCTCGGCGGTTCCCCTGATGGGCGCCAAAATCCGCTTCCTCATGCTGGGCGGAACAGCGGTGAACGCCAATGCGCTACTGCGGTTTTATGTTCTGCATTGCGTCATTCTGCCGCTGGCCGCAGCCATCTTCATCGCCGTGCACTTCTGGCGAGTCCGCAAAGACGGCGGCATCTACCCTGGCGAATCTGCCTCGGAGGTGGGCGACAAATGAACGACTCCAAGGACTTCGTCGCCGTAACGGACTCCGATGCACGGAAAACACCGCGTCGCATTGCCTTCATCACGAAGCGCACGTCGCCCCAGGTACACGTGAAGGATGAAGACCGGGTTATGACGTACCCCGAAGTCTTCTTTCGCACTGCAGTTGCCATCGAAGTTCTAACGTGTGCACTGGTCATCACATCTTTGCTGTGGGATGCACCGCTCGAAGGTCTGGCCGATCCCATGCACACGCCGAACCCTGCCAAGGCCCCATGGTACTTTCTCGGCCTACAAGAGCTCCTGCATTACTTCCCGCCAGTGGTTGCCGGCGTCCTTATACCCGGCTTGGTAGTGATGGCACTGATCGTCATCCCGTACTTCAAGATCAACGTGGAAGCCGAAGGTCTGTGGCTGCGTGACAAAACTAAGCGCCTGCGCATATTCGGATTCGTAGTTGTGACCTTCTGCATTTTCCTGGCCGTCTTCGACGTATGGGACGCGCTGGTGCCCACCCTTGTTGTCGCGGCATTCATGTTCCTGGCAGCGCAAACCGATCCTCAAACCGCCCAGGGCTTCCGGAAGTGGCTGGTGCGGAAGCCGCTCTCCTTTTGGGTCATGACCTGGTTCCTGTTTGAACTTGTAGTGCTGACCGCCGTCGGAACATTCTTCCGCGGCCCGGGATGGTCCTGGGCCCTGCCCTGGAGGGCCTGAGGGACGATGAAAGACCAATTCAAATCACTCTGGCGGTTCTTTTTTGGCGATAGCGCTCGCGCCTTTGGCTCCATGAGCCTCATCCTGCTCGTGCTGCTCGCCATCTCTCCGGCCAAGAACCATTTCAGCCAGTGGCGCTATTACCAGAAGCAATACTTACATCTCATCCGTGGCCGCTCGGATGCCGTCACCTTGGAGCGCCACTTCCGGGGCGGCATACAGCAGATATGGATTCCCGAGCAGCAGGTTACTGACCGCTGCACCACGTGCCATCTCGGACTGAAGGAGAACAGCCTGACTGACGTGAAGGCCGTGGCATTTCGCAAGCACCCGGTCATTCCCCACACGCTCACTGAATTCGGTTGCACAACCTGTCATCGCGGTCAGGGTGCCGCCACCACAGTACAAGAAGCGCACAATGCCACCGAGCAATGGGAGCAGCCCCTGCTTCCTGCCAAGTACATCGAGGCTGGCTGTGGACAATGCCATCTGGAGAAACAGACTGCCACACCGTTCCTCAATCAAGGGCGGCAACTCATCTCCACCTACGGTTGCACGCACTGCCACACCATCAAGCAGGGCGACGGCACATACATCATTCCCGACGACGACCCTCCTTCGCTCAAACACATAGCGGACAAGACATCGCGCGAATGGGTCTATGCCTGGATAAAGGATCCCGAAGCGTACGCCAGCACGGCGACCATGCCGAACTATCACCTGAGCGACGACGATGCCCGCGACATCTCAGCGTTCGTCATGTCGCAAAGCACGCCGCTTGAGCCGCCACTGCAACCTGTGAACGCCAAGCCCAACCCGGACCCTGCCGCCGGCACTTCGCTGTACGGCGAATCCTTCTGTGCCTCGTGCCACGCCACGCAGAATGCCGCCGGCATGATAGTCGGAGGCAATGTCGGACCAGAACTGACGGGCATTGGGACGAAGGCGAAACCAGAGTGGCTCGCCGACTGGGTGACGAATCCCAATCGCTACGATCCGGGAACCATGATGCCACACTACCGTTTCGATCCTACTCAGGTGGCCACGCTAGTCAGCTTCCTCGAGTCGAAGACGGAGCCCGATTTTGTTGCCAACGTACATCTCGATCCCTCCACCCCGCAGCAGATCGAACACGGCAAGCGTCTGGTGCTGGAGAATGGCTGTGCCAGTTGCCACGAGATCAACGGCATCAAAAAGCCTGAAAACTTCGCGCCCGAACTGACCCGCATTGGCAGCAAGCCGCTATCGCAACTTATATTTGTCGAAGGCCTGAACCACACCCTGCCTGACTACGTCTCCGCGAAGGTCGGTAATCCAAGGCAATTCGGTCCTTCCCTGAAGATGCCGCAGTTCAAGCTCACACCGCAGCAGGTGGATGCGATTACGACCGCGCTGTTGGCCCAGACTGACCGCGCGATGAACCAACCCCCGGCCATGCGCATTGCGTCGGTTCAACAGTCAAAATACGAGCCGGCCGGACATGCCGGTCAACTCATGCATGACCTTCGTTGCTTCAGTTGCCACATGATCAACGGACATGGCGGAGACATGGCGCCCGATCTGAGCTGGGAAGGAACCGCCGTGCAGCGCGACTGGCTGACGCAATTCCTCAAGAATCCGGAGACGCTGCGCCCTGCACTTATCAGGCGTATGCCCAGGTTCAACCTCATGGAATCGGAGATCAATACTCTCGCTGACTACATGATGACGGTGTACCAGACGCCGCAGTTCGATCGCGACTCGCTGCCGGCGACGGAGTTCACACCGGCTACCGTCGAGCAGGGGAGGCAGCTCTTTTACTCGAAGTTCGCCTGCCAATCTTGCCATATCGCCGACTACGCAAAAGACAAAGGCTATATCGGTCCGGCCCTGGCGGGAACCGGCAAGCGCTTCAATGCCGCCTGGGTTTATCACTGGCTGAAAGATCCGCAAGCGCTGCGACCAGGAACCATCGAACCGAACCAGCACATGACCGATGACGAGGCGAAGGCGCTGACCGCGTTCCTCATGTCGCTGAAGTCCACTGGCCCGAAGGCGGTGGCGAAATGAAGCAAGCGCTCATCGTTGTTCTCTCCGCCCTTGCTTTGTTGCTGGCCGGATGCGCACGCAAGCACAGCCAAACTGCTGCGCCACTGAAGGCCACTGCTAGCGGAGCCGCAATCGTGGAGTCCAGTGGCGGGAAGCAGATTGGCTACATCGGTATGCCACTGGATCAACCAGTTGTGATACAGGTGAACGATGCTTCCGGCAATGGCGTCACCGGAGCGGCGGTTTATTTCAGTGGGTCATCAGGCGTGAGCTTTACGCCCGCTTCCGCCCTCACCGATTCCAGCGGGCAGGTTACGACCAACGTAACGCTGGGCCAGCAAGCCGGACGTTACAAAATCATCGCCAACACCCGAGATGCGTCAGGGAAGAATCTTGAGCTCGCGCTCGATGAAATCGCGCTGGGCTATCAGCAAACCGTAGGCGCGCAGCTCAATGCGCAGTACTGCATTCGCTGTCACGATCCTGAATCCACACCCCAGCGCGTTTCCAACATGGACAACCTCTCCGTCAAGCCGCATGCGTTTACTGAGGGTGACACCCTCAACAAGATGAGCGATGTGGACCTGGTCGCGATCATCGGCCATGGCGGCCCGGCGTTAAACAAATCACCCGAGATGCCACCCTGGGGATACACGCTCTCCAAAAGCGATATCGCTGCGCTGGTCTCTTACATTCGTGCTGTGGCCGATCCGCCCTACGAGGCGGGTGGGCTGGTGTATGCACAAAAGTGATCGGGCATGTTGCGACTTCCATTCCATGAGGACAGTTGCGCAATGAAGTGGTTGAAGTCCTGTGTCTTGGCCATGGTGCTGATTGTGGCAGCTTCCTCCATGGCACAGGTCATCACACCGATGGAGCTCAGCGATCCGAAGGCGCGTATCCTCCAGCAGCGATACCTGCAGGCGCTGGTGGCAATTGGAGATGAGATCGAGGGGCACAAGTTCCCTTATCCCTTCTATTTCAACCGTGTTTTGGACGTCGATTTGGCGAAGGTGAAAGCCGATGATAACCGCTCAATCCGCTTTGACTTTTACAAGGGCGAAACCGTGCTCGCGATTACCGGCAACTACTATGCGGCCTATTCAGCCGATCGCATGGATAGGTACGCGCGCATGAAGGAGACCTTTGAAGCGGTCATCATGCCGATGTTGCAAGCTGCAGTGCCGCATTTTCCCGACGATTCTCAATTTTCCGCCTTTGCCATCGAGGTGTCACACCATGTTCGGCAAAAGGTGATGGGCGTCAGTTCCGAGAATCCCGAAAACGTCATGGTCGTTATTCCTGTGCTCTCTGCTCAGAAGCTGGTGGACGCCAAGACGGACGATCAGAAGCAGGCCGCTGTTCTCGAAGCACAAATCTTTCTGAACGGTCAGCCAACTCTCTTGTGGCTGCAGGATGGTGCTCCGCCGGAAGAGTGGATAGAAAGAAACACTCCGCTGCCCGCCGCGCAGAAGCAGTCTGTCCAAACCGCCGCCGCGGGTACCGATTCGGCAAGGCCGACCCCCTCGGTTTCCGCCAACTTGCTGAAGGCAACTCCGGCCACTATTCGAATCTTCACTCCGGAGGCATTATCTAAGCTGCAGCGCGAGAACGATGACGCGATCACGCGCCTGACCAAGAACCTGGATCAGGAAGCTCACTTCCTAAGCTACGCGCCACCAACCTTCATCGGATTCCGTCAAGGCGCTTACTTGCAGCTATCGATTCGCACTCAGTTGAATGCGGCGGTCGGGACCTCTCGCTACAAACTGGCGGCACTCGCCTTCGACGAGCACGTTTCCCACTTAGTGCGTCCCATGCTGGATTACTTTCCGCCGGATCCGGACTTTGATGGCATCAGTTTCAGCAGCGTAATCTTCGTTGCCGATGGCACCAGTCCATTGGCCGTTGAGTTCTTCCTTCCATTCCGCACCATGCACTGCTTCGCCAGCTTCGACTGCACCGGTCAGCAACTGCTGGATTCAGGAACCGTAGTGATCAACGGCGAGCGCTCTGCTCTAGACCTGCAAGTCGCCGAAGGCAAGAACTAGACCCTGTCTCCTGTCCTGCGGCTCGTCAAAACTAAACACCGCACGTTTTTGCTGCAAGAGACGTTTTCCTACTAACGGAGGGGCCCCTCGCAGGGAACATACATTTCTGTGACTGTGCCGGAAATGCGCAAAAGACGCTGACTCATCAAGCTCCGGAAATGAGCCGATTCCCAAGTTATTGATATTGGGGGTGCACCAATGTTTTGATGAACCGCAGCGGCGAGACCTGGCGTGGTTAGTATAGGACGTCGAAGTCGAACAGAAATTTGCGGTCGTAGTTGCCGAAGAGTGTGCCGTACAGCGGGTCGGCCATATTGGAATGTACTTCGAGCGGATTGAAGTGGTTTGTCAAATTGCGGATCGTCATCGAGAGACGCACCGCATGTTTCGCATTCACCTGAAAGTCCTTAGAGACCCGTACATCCAGCGAGAAGTATGCCGGATAGCGGGTTTGCGGCCCAGTCAACTGCACCCACTGCTGATACACGTTTGTCGGCTGGTAAGGAAATCCGTTACGGTACTCGACGTGGGGAGACAGCGTGATCTTTTTTGGCAGATTACCGTAGCTTCCCCACAGCAGAAAACGGTTGGGTATTTCGCTAGGCAAACTGGCGATCAGGTTCGGTTGAACCACCGGTGCAGGAAAATTCCCGAGATACGAGCCGGCATCGTTGACTGTCCCATACGCATACTGCCGCACATAGGAAAAAAAGAACTGCCGGGCCGCCAATCCGATGCGGGCGGTGAATTCAGCCTGCCGCGTTTGTGCCCATCCGGACGAACTCAGCACGAGCGCGGCCTGATTCTGAATGAACCCTGGTTGCAGCGTAATCATGTCCTGCTCGTGGCTCTGCAGGTATCTCGCGCGTAGCAGCAACCAACGAGTCACCGTTCGTTCAAATTCGAGGTTCCATGCCGTGCTGTAGGGAGCAAAGTTCCCGACCTTTGTTTTCTGGGCGACGAAGGGAAACTCCGATTCCGCTGCCTGGCTTGTAATGTTCAGATAGCGGACGGAGATCCTACTGGCACACCCTGCGCGTCGTAGCTGGTGACCACTTGGTTGGGATAGCTGTTGAAGGCGTAAACATCCAACGGCACCGAGTCGTAAAAGACGCCGATGCCACCTCGGATCACCGTTTTGCCGGATTCTCCCGGCGACCACACAAACCCGGTGCGCGGCGCCGTCCGGGTCGTAGAGGTAATGGTTTGCCCTTCCAGGCGGATGCCTACGTCTACCGCAAAGTGCTGATTCAGTATCCAGTGATCCTGCGCATAAACCGCGGGCTCTGTATCTGAGACAGCGTAGGGCTGTCCGCCGACATATGTAATTTTCTGCAGCAGATGGCCGCTCGCATCCTGCACCATCACGGGATTGCCAAAGAATTGGCCTTGATTTTCACTGTGGCCGACTACCGAGCCAATCTGCAAAACATGATCGCCGCGGAAGTGCAACACGCGCGGAGTCCACTGCTCAGTCCACGAAAAGCGGTCGCATCGCGCGAATTGTAGGTGAAATAGTTGCCTTGATTGCCTCCCGGCGTGAGTACCATATTCGCGTTGCCTTGCGGTGAAACCTCGCTGGAAACCCAGGTGCCGGCCAACGTGCTTTGCAGCAGACCGTCGCCGATCTGCCAGTGGTGGGTCACCGCCGCCGTGGATTCGTGAAAGGTTGCGTCCGGCGTCACTGGCTGGGGATTGAAATAATCGAGACCGGCATATTGCAAACTGTGGGGAGCGAAATGGAAGCTCCCTGTAAGCGTCTGGTGCGTCGAGAGTATCGCGTCGAGCTGGGTAAACGAGTTGAAGGCGCTAGAGCGGGTCAGGTTTTGCGGATACGGCAGGGTCATCACTTCCTGGTTGCTGAACAAGTACTCCGCGCCTTCGACGATGTAAAGCCTGTCTTTCATCAAAGGCCCGCTCAGATTGAAGCGCGGTGATGCGTCCGTGACCCCTTCGAGGTGCGCGCTGCGGATGCGGAAATCGGGAAAGGGATCGTTCAGGCTATAGTCCCATTGGTCTCCACCGCGGCGGGTCTCCGCCGAAACCACCCCGGCGGTGAACTTTCCGTACTGCGCCAGGTAAGGCATCTCCGCGACTTCCACGGTCTGGACGCTGTCAATCGGCACGCTGAGGCCGAAGTTCCCCGTGGCCGGGTCGGTGATGTCGACGGAGTTGACCAGCATCGCGCTGTGGTTTTCCCCTAAGCCGGCGATGCGCACGCTGCCATCTTTGGCGCGCACAATCCCCGGCACCAGGGGCAGCGCGTCCGTAAGAGTGGCAGGATGAACCGGGGTGTTCTTGGTTTGCGCCGTCGGCAATGTGGCCTGCGTGCTGACCGACTGGGCCACCGGATTGGAAGGCTCGCCTTTGACTTCAACGCTCTGCTGACTCAATGCCGCTGGACTTAAGACAACGGCAACTTCCTCGGGTGCGCCGCCCTCGCCGACGTCGAGTTGAGTTTCATTCGGAAGATAGCCATTCTTGTGAACGCTGAGCGTATAGCTTCCGGCGGCCTTCACAGAGACCGCAACCCTCCCCGAGGCGTCGGTTGTTGCGCCACTTTCGAGCTGGTCTTTGGAACGAACCTCAATCGAAGCGTCGGGCACCGGCTGGTTCTTGTCGTCGATAACCGAGAGATTGACCGAGTAAGTTCCGGGCACTCCGGGCCCTGCCGCCCAAACCGAACCGCAGAGCGTCGTAAACCACGCGAGCAGGACGAGACCTTTGGAAATCCCATTTGTCATCAGCCAGGGTCTTCGGCGCACAACCATAGTTTTTAGTAGTTCCACGGAAACTCTACACTCGAAACAGGACCGCGCGGTCGTTATCTTGCTCGTCGCATTCGATGCCTCTTCTGAATCGCGACTTCGCGAGTAATCCAATAGCGGACCCGAGAGCCGCATTGTCGATGAACCGATAGTAGTCTGGATTTATCTATAGACCCGTTCTAAGAAGATGAGTTGCAGGAGCGTCTGCTGGCAGAAGTGGCTGACGTTGCTGCCGGTTGGGTAGGATAACGGAACGGTTCGAACGCGGTCACGTGACTGACGTGGACTCGTACTGCGGCCCAATCCTACTCGCCTGATTTCAATCGCGCAGCCTCCCGGCTTTGGAAACTGCCATCGCGGAGGCGGTGGCGGCGATCATGGCAGACAACGCCTCCACTTGGTTCACCCACTGCCGATAGATACAGTAACAAGAGACGAGCAAAAGCAGGATTATGCTAAAGCCTTGCGTGGACATGCGTGGTAGGATATCAGGCCGCATCGTTGGGACTACCCCCTACCCGGAGGCGCACCGGCGGTGCCCGAAACCGGCATGTGGGAGATTACTCCCGAGAAGCGGCCAGCATCCGGCAACCGCATTGGCACCACCACTTGGACGTAAAACGGCCATGCCGCTGAAGTGATCGGCCTGCGCTTCCTGACACGGATTAGTATCGAGAAAGGCCCATGCGTCCGGGAATACGATCTCGATTGCGGCCCGATCTGCTCGCCCCACAAAAAAATCTCAACCAGTTAGTTGAAAACTCACTTCGGTTCGTCAAACTTGATGAAAGTGAAAAATCCAAGAAATCAAAATTTTGCGTATGAAGTTTCCGTTGCGCAGCGCGCGGGCCGGAAAGGTCTCCCACCCCTGTCCCCGCAATTCCGTGCGACAAGGAGGAATTCTGAATCGCGTTGCCACGTCCCAGAATGCGCAAGCGAAGGAAGCAGATCGCAATTGACCCCATGCCGAACGTGTCAGGACCACAAATTAAGCGCGCCGGTTGCAGGATTTCGCTTCTCTAGGCGTAGAGTTTTGGGGTCGGGGGTAGGGGATGCGGCGAATTGGGCTGGCGCCATCGCTCGTGATGTGGATGCGATGTGCATGTGATGATTGTCCATGTGTCTGCCGAGCGACGATGTTATGCGGCGGTGGATTGGATCGTCTCATTAGTCGCCTTCCAATCGTTAGTGCGAGGGAGATTTCTCGCCAACGACAGGGGCTACCCAGAAGCAGAGGCGAACCGCTAATATGCCAACTTGCATGATTCCTGCTTCCTACAAGCCGAAGAAGAGATTCATGCAGTTGGCCATCGCGGAGGCAAAGCGCGCCCGTGACCGAGGGGACTATCCCATTGGCGCGGTTATCACACGCCTCGTGGGTAGGCGCGAAGTGGTCATTGCTAGCGCCGGTAACCGAGTAAAAACGTCGGGGTCAAGCATCAAGCACGTGGAATTGGAAACGCTCAAATACGTATCAAGCGGCTATGGCCGCTACCTGAGCGACTTCGTGCTCTATTCCACGCACGAGCCCTGCGCCATGTGCGCCGGCGCCTGCGTGTGGGCTCGAATTGGCGCGGTCGTCTACGGCGTCTCCCAAGAAGACATTGCCGCGTACGGCCGCAAGTGCGGTACGGAAGACTATAAGTGGCGAGCTTGCCTCATCCCCTGCCGGCTCGTTTTCGAGAAGGCCAATCACGTCATCCCCGTCACCGGCGGTTTTCTCCGACAAGAATGCCAACAATTGTTCGGTTACAGGCCTTCATAACCACCCTCGAAGGCTCGCGCGATCTCGTCTCGAACTGGGCAATCGCCAGAACGCGGGCGTGTTTTACCCGACTGCGGGGGACATTGATACAGATCCTCGCAACAGCACCGCGCGGAGACTACGTAATTGCAGCCGCAACGGACGGTTGCTCCTTCGCCCCCATGATCAGCAGCCACAGCATGGCGGCAAGCTCGGCCAGAAACGCCGGCTGGAAGTAGCGGAAGAGAGCGTCCGTGTAATTCGGAGCGAGGAACCAAGTCATACTCATGACAACCCAGGCGACTCCGTCAATCAAGAGCCAGTACCCCAGCCAGCGCGGCAAGAAGCGCGAACTCACGACCAACGATCCAAAAGGCAACAGCCACAATCCCCAGAACATCTGATTGATGCCATTCGCCTGCCCGTGCATCCGGATTAGGAGCATGCCGACAGCCTCGCCTGTGCGGCCGTCGAAGGCGGCGAAGGCATCGCCGCCGCGAAAGACAAGGAGCGCGGCCGCATTGAAGAGCACGGTTATCAGGCCGAGGGCAGACGAAACCAGCACCAGAGCCACCAGTCAGGTCCGGTCGGTGGTGCTCGCCGGACAATCACACAAGCCACTTCATGTCGCACCCACTCATAGAAGCCGTCCGCCGGTACAAGACAGCGACGGTTTTGGAAGGCTTCGCGAAACGCCGGCTTGTCGAGGACGGTCTCCGAACGGGCATTGATCATCTTCTGACCAATACTCGGTTCTTCGCCCAGTAGGGGATCAAGCCCCAGCGCGCCAGGGAGAACTTGCGAATCGGACGCTCTCGGCCCTGACGAACGATGCCGACGTTCTGCGTGGGAGCGATGTTATAGCGCGGCTCCCAATCGACTTCATCCATTGTGTCGAAATACTCGGCGATCAGTTGCTTTCTTCGCGACAGGCGATAACGACCACACATGGCGTCCTCGTGAAACAGAAAGGACATTCTATCCAGGAATCCACCCTTTTGCCCCATATCAGGATTACGTGTGAGATGGCCTGTTCGCAACATCTATTCGTGGAAAGCTCGCCTCCCGGTTTGTCCGTTGCGCATCAAATGAACCAAGTCCTGCGTCTGTTGCGGGAAGGTTTTGCTTGCGCGAGCGGGAGAACCTCTAACAAGTCTCCTGTGGAGCCGCTTGTCGTATCAATCACTTACAAATGGATTGGGTTATCCCAGTCGGGCGGAACTGCGTTCGATCGTCAGTTATTGGGCAACCGGGCAACCACAGCTGGATTTACGCAGAATGTGGGTTGCTAACAGGCGTCACTGTGTTATTTGAAAGACCACACCATTACTAAATGCCCCGCCAACTTGCGCGGTCCCGTACACAACACCGTGCCCGTCAAGAACAACACTGCCAGCGGGGAACCCCCCGTCGCTAGCGCCCATAAAGTCGTACAGGTCGGTCTCTATCCAATTTCCATTAACAAGAGTGATTTTGAAGACTCTTCCGTTATCAGGAGGGTCGTAACCAACTGTCGTTCCGTATAGGGCACCAGCGCTGTCCATTGTGACGTTGGGAATAGGCCCCGATTCTCGCACATAATTGCCCGGAAAGCTGTGAACTACATTAAAGGTCCAGTTGCCGAGTGCGGGCACCATCGAATACACTGTGCCGCCACCATTCGCACCAGCGACCGGTGTGGTGCCGTACAGAGTACCGGATTGATCGAAGATGAGGCCGCTAAGTGGCGACTTCCCGTCGTCCCCCCCTGCGAAACTGTAGATCGTGTTGAATATGTAACCTCCTTGAGCAGCTAGCAACTCGTAAATCGTGCCGCCGCCGTAATAACCCCATCCCCAGGTAGTACCGTACAAGTCTCCGAAACTGTCGAGGATCACACCGCCGACCGGCATTCCACCATCACTGTTGCCCGTGAAACTGTATAACACGGTGTATGCCCAGTTCTCGCCAGAGCGGGCTAGCTGGTAGACCACACCACAACCAAAGCCACCACCGTAGGAGCAGTTCTGGATTGCGCCGAGGCCTGCTGTCCCATACAGGTTACCTGCCTGATCGAAGACCAGATCAGTGTATTCAGGGTTCGAGCCGTCGGATCCACCAGTGAAGCGATAAAGGACCGTCTCTTTCCAAGTGGTCGCACATGATATCGAGGTGCAGAGTGTTGTCCGCGGTTGTAAATTATAGATTGTGCCGCAGCTGAAGCTCCCGCATCCGCTGTTGCCCCCCTCCCAAGTCACACCATACAGGTCGCCCTTCGGACCGATAACTACCTTGCCGTAAGGAAAGCAGCCATCACTGCCTCCGAGGAAAGTGTAAATGGTAGTAAATGCCCAAGTAGATCCGGTCCGGGTTAGTTTAAAAACAGTGCCGCAGCCCCTCCAACCACCCTGACGAGTCGTGCCGTACAGGTTGTTCCCACTAGCGTCCATCGACATACCTGCCCATGGGATTGCTCCATCCCACGTACCAACAAAATTATGTAAGACACTGTAGGTCTGGGCCTGAGCCTTTTGCTGGGCGAACGCAATCAGCATCACGAGGAGCAACAATGTTAGCCTTGTTCCCCACACGCCAGATCCGGCGGCAACACGGCTTCGGAGGATCGGCACGTAAATTTTCTCTTCGAAACTCAGCATTGTGACCTCGCAGGTCTGCTTTATACCACAAGACATCATCGACCGGAGGGGAAAAATTGCTATTTCAGGGCCAATGCAGGCAAGCAATGCTCTTCCAACAGCGATCAGTTGGACAAAGGCGTTGACGACAGCAGTTACTCATAAAGGAGCAAGAAAGATCGTTTAGCGTAACCCGATGCTCGATGACAAGTGATTGGCTGGGCGCGGTTGTCGTTGACGACACGTTGCCCCTCACGACACGTCGACGGCATACATCAAAAACTGGCTGGTTTCTGAGAATCATTGGATAGTTGTTGATATATCGCCATGTCGTAAGTAATCGTGAGCAAACACCGTTCGGCGAGTCCGCCGTTCCGAAGATTGTCCAAGTCGGCTTTCGGGAAGTCGGAACAATCTGCGACAGTACCCTGTACCACACTCGCAGTACGCCGGCAGGTATTCGCCCACTCCGACCGTGCGGCGCTCACAGCCGTTTTGACAGACCATCAACTTTTGCCGGTCATTTACCGCAAGAATTTGACGGTTTGTTGATGCTCTAGGCGTAGAGCAAACGGGAGCTAGTAAGTCGTTGATTCCATTGTCGAGGTCGCGCAGAATGCCCTCTGCGGCGCGTTTGATGAAGTCGGAACGGTTCGAGGCCGTCGGTTTGCCAGAATCGCCTGGCAGCACGTGCGTTGTGCGCGCTCTGATGGCCTCCTGGCGCACCAAGTTAGGGCGAAGCCGAACAGACTCTCAGCCTTGCCGGAGCGGTAAAAGTGGAATTCGTTGCTCATGGTCATAACCCCATCGGCGGACCCGGCGGCTGTGGCGGATTTTCGATCAGACTTTACGATCGAGCTACCGCGCTGCTTCCATGTCTTGAGGTTTTCTGCAGCCGCTCTCCGCTACTTATCGGACTCACTTTCGCGTGCCTAGCGCTCTGCGTCGTTGAGCGTGTAGTACATGGCGGCGAGAGTCCAATAGCGTGCAGTCGAGTCCATCGCTGCCAGCAGCGCCACAAATTGCGCATTTTCGTGCAGGCGGATACGTTCATCTCCTTCACCGTGCTGCACGAGCAAATACATACTGCCGTGCCATTGCGTCACGCGGAAATGATGGCGGTGCGAGTCCATGCCGCCACAGCGCCCGGGTTCGTCATAGAGCAGCAGCAATGCCCTCTGGTTGATAGGAAAAAACCAGCCCCAACCGCATATAACCGCAAGCAAAGGGACTCTGAAGACGTGCCGGCGCTCTTCAAAACGAGGGTGTTCACCTCGTTTGTGATCGCTTTCGGGGTGCTACACATTTTTGTGGAACTCGCCACTAAAGAAAAATGGGAGCGTTCCCTATGAAATCCTCGTTGCGCAGCAACCGCCCGCGGAATCACCCCCAACCCCTGACCTGCAATTGCGCGCGCCGAGGAAGAATCCTGAATTGCGTCGCCGTTTCTCAAACGACGGAAGTCGCGTGGCGATTGAGCGAGAGCCGATTCAGATTGAGCGGCACCGCTTCTCTAGGCGTAGAGTAACCGCTCTTTTGAGCAGCGGGAGCAGCTAGCACGAATGGTAGGTGCTTCCCCCAAAGACGCGACGTCTGTCATTTGTGTCGCGGTTTGTGTCGTAACCCTGGCATCCCCACCGGTGTCAGGCTGTGTCGGACCTTACACTCTCGATTGACTGCCCCAGACGGCTGTGCCTAATTTTGTGCCCAGTGGCTGTTTGTAGCCGCTTGCTTCCGGTGGAAGGTTGAAGTGCGAAGCCCTTGTAAATACTAGGGAATCTCACTCCGTACAAATGTCGCTAAACTGTTGATTCTTCGTTCCAGTGGAACTTAGGATCTGGCGGGTAAAACCGTGGGGTTCGAGTCCCCCCTTTCGCACCAGACCTCTTCAAACGGCTCTCTGGCAGCCGACGGCCCATCAAAACTCTGAAGCGCTGAGTGAAACGTCGGCCCTTGCCCATGCCTTCTCAAAAACGTTTCTGGATCTCCGCTGCCTGGTCCTTCTTGCGTTGTGCGCTGAGGCTCTGCTGCAAACCAAACAGCGCCCAGCCGTTCTCCGGATTACGCCGCAGGTCTTCCCAATGATAAAATCCTCCTTCTTTCTGTGTGAGAGGTCTAAACCATGCCATCGAATTCCCAAGCGCGCCAGCTTGCGGTGACACATGGCGCGACTGTAACACCGTATGTTCAGGCCGAAGGGAACTGCGACGGGATCGTTTCCTGGTGGCTTCGCAGCCGCCTGCAAGACAAGGACATCTGGCGGCCCAAATATTTCGAAGCGACGGACAACGGGCGGCAAATCGCTACCGATCACTACTCCCCGGGCACGGATGTGGTGGAGAGAACCGATAAGGGGCTTGAGAAGGCAAGAGCGCTACAAAGCCTCTTTTACAACAACCGTGACGACCGCGCGTATATTACACGTGGAGTCCGAAGCGATAAGAGCGATAAGGCGGAAAAAACGATGGGCAAGTTCGTGAGGCCTGTAGGCCCAGAACCAATCAACGATTTTTCCACGCACGGGGACAATGCGGGAAATATTTGCAGGTCGTTCATAAGCCTCTCTCTGGAACGTTATGCAGCGAAATACACGATCACATCCAGCGATAACCATGCTTTGGGCCTCGACTGCCTGGCGAGCCCCAGTGTGCGGTATTTCGACCCGAATATCGGTGAATTCATTTTCCGGAACGTCGAATCGTTAATAAGGTGGTGGCGCGAGTGCTATCAGCGCCGCGGAACCGGAGGGGGCGCGTTCGGAATCATGTTGAATTCCTACAAAGCCGACCTTTACCGGCGGCTTGTGAAGGGCGAGTAATCCCCTCGGAGGGCGCCGAGAAACAGGACCGGGCTTCAGTTGATGGAGCCGACCACCTGACACGCCTCAGAGCTTCGGGCTTCAGCCCGCAAATTTATTTTTCAACCGGGGGTTGAAGACCAGACATCCGGAGTATAATTTCCGCGTGCGAGCGGTTCAATCTGTAAAAGGAGGAAACACAAGTGCGTAAGTTTCTCTTGCTCACCCTTCTGCTGGTGCTGTTCTTTGCTTTGGCGGCTAACGCCACGCAGTTCGACATCAACTTCGATGATCTGCAAGGCGACAATCTGCCCGTGCCCGACGGTTACGGCAATGTCACATGGTACGGTGCGTGGACCTATTACGGGTTCGTTCAGCCTCCCTACAACCCGCATACACCGCCCAATCGCGTTTACACAGGCCTGGCTGATTCGAAGTTTACCTTCAACAACGGCCCTGTGGTGTTCGATGGAGCGTGGTTCGCGGGTGTGGATACTACCACCGTCGAGTTCCAAGGCTACCTCGGGGGTGTGCTGCAGTTCACCTCATCTGTGCTGACAAACTCGGATGTTCCGACCTTCCTGAATTTCGGATACAACGGCATGGTGGACAGGATCGACGTGGTGTCGAACGCGCCTGACTTCTACATCATGGACGACGTAACCTACGAGACTGGTGTCCCCGAGCCCGGATCCCTATTGCTCATGGGCACCGGACTTGCAGGATTGGCGGGCTATATCCGCCGCAAGTTCTAAAGTCGCTTCCGCTAAGTCTCTATCTCGGCCGGAATTCTCTCCGGCCTTTTTTCTTTTCGGGCCCCTCTTCTTTTTTTTGCGGCGTTCGATCGGCCCTGCCTGCAACTGCCAGGGCCCTGCCTCAATGCCATGTACAATCAGGTATGGCGTTCCGTCCCTCCGGCGATTCCAACTTACGCAAGCCGAGCTACCCTGCGGAAGATACTCACCAGGAAGCTGCTTACCTGAAGGCACTGGGAGAGAAGCAGCGGCCGGTGCGCGTCAAACTGCTGGATGGCGAAGTCGTTCACGGATGGATTGAGTACTACGACCGGCGCATGATCCGCCTGACCCGCGAGGGTGCCCCCAACCTCTTCATCTATAAGCACGACATCGCCTATATCGCCGAGGAGAGCGGACGCCGGACGGGAGGCGAGTCCAAGCCTGCTTCGCGAACCACGAACGCAGATCCAGCTACTCCCGACGCCGCGGACTCATACGAATGATTCGGTACACGCCCGAGATTGAGCCCATCGCTCGCGAGGCAGGCGCACTGTTGATGACCTACTTTCAGCAGCGCATCGGCTATGAGTACAAGGGCGACGTCGATCTGGTCACCGAGGCGAACCGGGCTTCCGAGAAATTCATCACCAACCGGCTGCGCGCCCGCTGGCCAGAGTTTGGCGTACTCGGCGAAGAAGGAACCAGGTCGGACCTCGACGCCGAGTATCGCTGGCTGGTCGATCCACTCGACGGCACCACGAACTTCGCGCACGGCTTTCCGGTGTTCTGTATTTCGATCGCGTTGGTGCGCGGCGAGGAGCTTCTGGCCGGTTTTCTCTACGATCCCACGCGCGACGAGTTCTTCTCCGCCGAGCGCAACGCGGGAGCCAAGCTCAACGGTCAGACGATGCGCGTCTCGAAAACTTCAAGCCTGGCCGAGTCGCTGCTGGGAACCGGCTTCCCCAGCCACAAGCGGCACAGGAATCCGAATATCCACTTCTACCACCAGCTCACGCTACGCTCCCATGGGCTGCGCCGCGCGGGCTCGGCGGCGCTCGATCTGACATGTGTCGCGGCCGGTCGCTATGACGGTTTTTGGGAATTCAATTTGAATCCCTGGGATACAGCTGCGGGTGTGCTTCTAGTGCAAGAGGCTGGTGGCACTGTTACGCGCTTCGATGGCTCTCCCTTTCGCTTATCCAGTGAAGAGGTGCTGGCGTCGAACGGAATCATCCATCGGGAACTCATGCAGAACTTCGCGGAGATCTTCGCCGGCAGAGGTCTGGAAGATATTCCTTCGCCGGTGGAGTATGCCAAGGGGCACCGGCCCTGAAGGTCCTCCCGTTTTGATCGAGCCCGGCTTGCATCCTTTCAAAACCGCTTTTCGACACAGCTTTCACGTCCGCTTGCTGATTCCGTCTACCATGCGTCGCGATTTGTATACTAGGTGGGCGTTATTGCGAAATCGCCTCTGCCATTGATGAAACTTCACGCCAGCCAATCACGCCGACTTGGGCGTGCCGGATGGGCGCTGTGCGCCGGCCTCGTTCTCATTTTCTCGTTAGCTTCGTCGGCCCAGGTTCCCTCTCCGTGGGTCGACACCAAGCCACTGCCCATCGATGAAGGAGTCACCGGGCTCAAGCTCGTGCTGCGCCAGCTTCATACCACCGCGCGGCTCATGCATACCGTAGCGCATCCCGACGACGAGGACGGCGGCATGTTGACGCTGGAGTCGCGCGGCCACGGCGTGACCGCTTTGCAGCTAACGCTGAATCGCGGCGAGGGCGGTCAGAACATCATCGGCAGCGAGCTCTTCGATGAGCTAGGACTGGTTCGCACGCTGGAGTTGCTTTCCGCCGATCGCTACTACGGCGTTGAGCAGCGCTTCACGCGCGTCGCCGATTTCGGCTTCTCCAAGACCGCGGAAGAGACGTTCGAAAAATGGGGCGGGCACGATATCGCCCTGGGCGACATGGTACGTGTGATTCGCACCTTTCGCCCGGATGTCATCTGCACGCGCTTCCAGGGAGACTCGCGCGACGGCCACGGCCATCATCAGGCATCTGGCATTCTCACGCGCGAGGCATTTCGCGCCGCCGCCGATCCTACGCGCTTTCCCGAGCAGATTCGCGAAGGCCTTGAGCCGTGGCAGGCGAAGAAGCTGTACATGGACAACGTTCGCGCCGACGAAGCCTGGAACGTAGAACTGGAGACGTCGCAAGTCGATCCGCTGCTGGGCGAAAGCTACATACAGTTCGCGTTCAAGGGCCTGCAGCACCAGCTATCGCAAGGTGCGGGAAACTGGCACCTCACGGAACGCCGCCGCACCAGCTACTACAAGCTCATCGACTCCGTTCTGCCCAACGTGCCCGTCAGCAATGTTCACGAGAAGGATTTTTTCGACGGTATCGATACTTCGCTACCGTCACTCTGGTTGCGGCTCGGTCAAGACCAGAGCAAAGCGGCCTGGCTGCGGCTGGATCTCGACTGGATCCAGCGCACCATCGATGAAGCCACAACCGCTGTCGACAAGTCGCCGCAAGCCGCCGCCACGCCTCTGCTGCGCGGACTGGCCCTCACCCACAACCTGATCACAAAAGTCGAGGCTTCGCAGCTCAGCGCGGTCGAGAAGGCCGATGTGCTCGTCGAACTCCGGGCCAAGCAGGAACAGTTCGAACATGCAGCCAACCTGGCGCTGGGGCTGGAACTCAGCGCCGGGCCGGGAACGCCTGACGGCCGCCCGATGGCCGAAGAGTTCGCGACCTCCTCCAACGGGCCCGTGCTTGCAGCGGTGATCACAGCCGGCAAGACCTTTCTTTTGGTTGCGAAGTTTCGCAACGGTAGCAGTTCGTCGCTTGCCCTCAAGCAGCTCACGCTCGACGTGCCCCAGGGCTGGAAATCCGAGCTATTCATGGACAAAGTTCCCGCCTCACTCGGCCCCGGCCAGGGCTGCTCGATCATGTTCCGCGTTAGCCCGCCCGCGGACGCGCAGATCACGAAGGCTTACTTCCATCGCAACGACCCTGAAACCGACTCGGTTTACACCAGCGACGAGCCGCAGTACGTGACGCTGCCGCTGCCTCCGCCGCCGGTTTACGCTCGCGTGGTGTATCAACTGGGAGAACGCGAAGGCGTGATTCGCGCCGTCGCGCGCACCCCATTGCACGACCAGCACGGCGAAGCCTGGTCCATGCCGCTGGCAGTTGTTCCCCCGTTTTCCGTGCATACCGTGCCATCGACCCAGATCATTGCCGCGCAGCCGAACCCGGAGGCTGACCTGGACGCGCAGGTCCGCTCCACCGCCGACCACGCTGCCGGCGAGGTGCGCGTCGAAGTTCCCGCCGGATGGCAGGTGCAGCCGCGATTCGAAGCCCTTGACTTCAGCAAGCAGGGAGAGCACAGCTCGAAGTTCACGGTCCTTCCAGATGGCGCAAAGGAAGGCCGCTATCGTGTTTCTGCTCTGATTCAAGCCGACGGACGCGAGTTCCAGCAAGGCTACAGCCTGGTCACGCGGCCTGATATTGGCGGGTTTTTCTACTACCGGCCGGCGGTACAGCGCGCCAGCATTGTGGACGTGAAAGTTCCGCCCGGCCTGAAGATCGGCTACATCATGGGCGCGGGCGACGACATCCCAACGGTGCTGCGCCAGATCGGGCTCGACGTCACGCTGCTCACGCCGGAAGACGTCGCCAATGGAAACTTGCAGCGTTTCGGAACTATCGTACTTGGCATCCGCGCCTACGACACCCGTGACGATGTGAAGAAGAACAACCAGCGGCTCCTCGACTACGTTCGTGATGGAGGAACGCTACTGGTGCAATACAACACCCAGCCCACAGACTTTAACGCCGGACATTACACGCCGTATCCAGCTGAGCTGAGCCGCGAGCGCGTGACGGTTGAAGAGGCGCCGGTCACGTTGCTCCAGCCGGACAACGAAGCTTTCCATTACCCGAGCCAGATTACCCAGAGCGACTTTGCCGGCTGGGTGCAGGAGCGCGGCCTCTACTTCATGGACCAGTGGGATCAGCACTTCACGCCGCTGCTGGCCTCGAACGATCCCGGTGAGCAGCCGCAAAAAGGCGGTCTCCTCGTGGCGCAGTATGGCAAGGGCTATTACATCTACACCGGCTACGCCTTCTTCCGCCAGTTGCCGTTCGGTGTGCCCGGCGCCATTCGCCTTTATGTCAACCTGCTGAGCGTGGGACATGCTCCCCGATGACGGTCCGTCGCGGCCTGAGCTAATTCGCGGCGTCGGCCTGCTGCAGGCCACCACGCTGAACATGATCGACATGATCGGCGTTGGCCCGTTCATCACCATCCCGCTGATCATCAACGCAGCCGGCGGCCCACAGGCGATGCTCGGCTGGATTTGCGGCGCGCTCTTCGCGCTCTGCGACGGGCTGGTGTGGGCCGAGTTGGGCGCGGCCATGCCGCAGGCGGGCGGCTCGTATTTCTACCTGAAAGAAATCTACGGCCCCAGGACCTGGGGACGCCTGCTGTCTTTCCTGTTCATCTGGCAGTTGTCGTTCAGCGCGCCGCTGGCGATCGCCTCGGGATGCATCGGCCTTGGCGACTACGCATCATTCCTTTGGCCGGCACTGAACCGCACGTTGCTGGAGCGGACATTCCACCTGAGCACTCCGATTCTCGGGCCGCTTGAAGTGAGCATTCTGGTTAAGGCAAGCACATTCGTGGCGATGACCGCCTGCGTGCTCGTGGTGGTCCTGCTCTATCGGCGTATCACGGCTGTCGGCAGGCTGGCTGAACTGTTGTGGGTCGGCGTGGCGCTCGCTATCGTGTGGATCATCGCCGCCGGCGTGGGCCACTTCAGCGCGGCGCAGGCGTTCGATTTCCCGCCAGGGGCCTTTCACCTCTCACGCGGGTTCGTCACCGGGATGGGCTCGGCCATGCTCATCGCCACCTATGATTACTGGGGTTACTACAACGTGTGCTTCCTCGGTGGAGAAGTGCGCGACCCGGGGCGGACGATCCCGCGCGCACTTATCATCTCGATTCTGGCGGTCGCGGCGATTTACATCGTGATGAATATCAGCGTGCTGGGCGTGATGCCGTGGCGCGAGCTGGCGCAATACACCGAAGCGCATGGCGGCTTCGTGATGTCAGTGTTCATGGAGCGCATTTACGGGAGCTGGGCCGGGCGCGCTATTGCTGTCCTTATTATTTGGACAGCCTTTGCCTCCATCTTCTCGCTGTTGCTCGGGTACTCCCGCGTTCCCTACGCTGCCGCACTAGACGGCAATTACTTTCGTTCTTTCGCAACTGTGCATCCGAAGCACCGCTTCCCGACCATCTCGTTGCTCGCCCTGGGATTGGTCGCAACGCTGTTTTGTCTGCTGCGCCTGGCGGACGTCATCGCCGCGCTCGTCGTAATTCGTATCTCGCTCCAGTTCCTCATTCAGGCGATCGGGCTCATCGTCTTTCGCATCCGCCGCCCCGAAGTGACGCGCCCGTTCCGCATGTGGCTGTATCCGTTGCCCGCGCTACTGGCCATCGGCGGGTTCGTCTTCATACTGTTCGCTCGTGTGAACTCCATGCGCGAGCTGAGATACGCCATCGTCATCACGATTGTGGGTGTGCTGATTTATTTGGTCCGCTCCTGGCACCGCCAGGAATGGCCCTTCGGGCACGAGAACTATTCAAACGCACCCCGCTAAACTGCTTTAGAATTAGCGACGCTGTTCTTTCAGCAACCCATCTGTGTTCTCAGAGGAGGAACGATGAAGCGGTCATTCTTGGTCGCCGGCCTGGTGCTGGCGACGGCATTGAGCAACGTGGCGTTCGCCGCCAATCCACAGGCGCCCGGCGCCACGCAGGCTAAGCCCACCTTTGCCTCGGAATACGAAAAACAGCTCACCGACGTGGAGAAAGAGATCACTGGAGCTGCCGAGGCAATGCCCGAAGACAAGTTCAATTTCGCGCCTACCGGCCCGGGTGATTTCAAGGGCGTACGAACTTTTGCCATGCAGATAAAGCACATGGCCGTCGCTAACTACGCCTTAGGCGCCGCGATTTTGCAGGAGAAGCCTCCCGTTCCGTTGAAGGGCCCCAGCGGTCCCGAGAGCATCACCTCCCGCGCCGACATTCTGAAGTTCCTGGCCGATTCGTTCGCCTACGCGCACAAGGCGCTGGCGTCGATCAACGAAAACAATATCCTGGAGCCCATCAAAGCTCCTTTCGGATCGGGCGAGACGACGCGACTGACAGTGGCAACCACCCTCCTTGCGCACCCCTTCGACCACTACGGGCAGATGGTTGAGTACTTGCGCATGAACGGGATCATCCCGCCGGCTAGCCGGAAGTAAAGAAGGCTCACCACAGAGGCACGGAGGACACGGAGGAAATGAAAGAAACTCTTGTTCTCCGTGTCCTCCGTGTCTCCGTGGTAAAGCTCTTCCCATCCCGCGGCGTCATTGCTCCCCAGCCTTAACAACGGTACACTGAATCGCACCAAGGGGTTCCCATGCTTATCGTGATGAAAACCGCCGCGACCGAGGAGCAGGTACGCGCGGTTTGCGAAAGGGTCCAGCGGCTCGGACTGCGCGCTCATCCCATGCCCGGCGCGACTCGCACTGCCATCGGCATTACCGGCAATAAATCCGACATCGAAACTGGCAGCTTCGACGAGATGCTGGGCGTGCAGGAAGTCATTCACGTAAGCAAGGCCTACAAGCTGGTCAGCCGCGAGGTCAAGGACGACAAGACCGTTGTTCGTTTTCCCGGTGCTGATGCCAGTATCGGCGGCAGCGAAGTCGCTATCATTGCCGGGCCGTGCGCCATCGAGTCACGCGAACAGGCCTTCGCGGCGGCCGAGCGCGTTGCGCGCGCCGGAGCCAAGTTCTTTCGCGGCGGCGCTTACAAGCCGCGCACGTCGCCATACGCGTTTCAGGGCCTCGGCGAAGAAGGCCTGCGCATCATGGCCGAGGTTCGCGACCAGTTCGGACTCGCCATCGTGACCGAAGCTGTGGACAACGAATCGTTGGACCTGGTGGAGAAGTATGCCGATGTGATCCAGATTGGCGCACGCAACATGCAGAACTTTTCGCTGCTCAAGCGCGCCGGGCGCTCCCGCAAACCTGTCTTGCTGAAGCGCGGCATGTCAGCGACGCTGGATGAATTCCTGATGGCGGCGGAATACATCATGAGCGAAGGCAATTACAACATCATCCTGTGTGAGCGCGGGGTGCGCACCTTTGCCGACCACACGCGCAACACCCTGGACCTGAGCGTGGTTCCCGCTGTGCAACGGCTGAGCCACTTGCCGATCATCGTCGATCCCAGCCACGGCACCGGCAAGCGCAATAAAGTTACACCCCTCTCGCGAGCGGCGGTAGCGGTGGGCGCCGACGGCCTGATGGTCGAGGTGCATCCCGATCCCGACAAGGCGCTCAGCGATGGCACGCAATCGCTCTATCCGGATCAGTTTGACCAGCTCATGCACGAGGTCCGGCAGATCGCCGCGGTCCTCGGCCGCTCGGTCGCACAACCGGTCAAGCACCCTGCGGTCCCGGCGACAGCCGCCAGGTGATGACACGCAGATCGGCTTTGCAGAATCGTGTTCGCACCTTGCAGGCCTTTGGTCTGCTGCTTCTTTTTGCCCTTACGATTGCCGGATGCAGCCGGCGCAAGCTGCCCGATCCCGGATACCACGAATATGCTTACGTCTCCAATGGCAAGAGCGATTCGGTCAGCGTCATCGATGTTCTTTCGTTGCGAAACATAAAGACTATCTCTGTCGGCGGAAGTCCCACCGGCATTGCGGCAAATCCCAAGAAGAACGAAATCTACGTCGCCAACGCCGAGTCGAACAACATCACCATCATCGACGCCGAGCGTAACCAGCTAGTCTCGACCATCGGCGTTCACCGCGCACCATATTTCATCTCTGTCTCGTCCGACGGCAGGCGCGCCTACGTGGCGAATTCGGGCTCGTCGAACGTTTCGGTTATCGATCTGGATGCTCGCAAGGTCATTGCGACTATTCCCGTAGGCAACGCTCCGGGACTGGCGCGCGTTTCCGCCGATGGAAGCGTCGCAGTGGTCAGCAATCGTAGCGACGACACTGTTTCGGTCATCGATACCGGCAAACTGACGGTTCGCGCCACCGTGCCCGTCTGCCATCAGCCGCAAGACATCGCGATCTTGCCGGACTCCTCGAAAGCTTTCGTTGCCTGTCCCGGATCCAACGAGGTGGCGTCGCTCGATCTGAAGACCGACCGCGTGCTGACGTTGCTGGAGGTTGGTAAGACGCCGATTCAGATGGCGCTCAAGCCTGACGGCGGGGAGCTCTTCGTCAGCAACTTCGACTCCGACAATTTCTCCATCATCGAAACCTATTCCAACGAAGTCGGCGGTAGCTATCTCATCGGAAGCAATCCTGTTCATGGCGTCGTTACCTCTGACAATTCGTTGCTCTACGTAAGCAACTTCGGCGCGGACACAGTCAGCGTCTACGCCATTGACGAAGGCCGCGTGATCGCATCGGTCCGCGTCGGCAGCCGCCCGGACGCTCTTGCATTAACGCCGAACGAAGACCACCTGCTGGTGGCGGATACCGGATCGGGCGACGTCGCCGTCGTGCGCACGGTCAAGACCAGCGCCAATTCAAAGATCAGCGCCGACCGCGCACTGGTGAACATTATCCCAGTCGGCAATCAGCCGAACGACATCGTGATCAAGGCGTTTGAGGTGAAGCGGGGGAAATAGGCACGTAGATCGTGCACCGCTCCTGCCCGGGCACACTTATCGAGATCGCTCCTTTCAACTCGCTGCGATGTTCCTTTGCGGCCGCCCACACCGGGTCACCCTGAAACGCGACGATGTAAATCGCCTTGTGCGCCGGATCAAGCAGCGCCCACTCCCAATCGGGATGGCTGGCTTCGCTGATGACGTGTTTGAGCGGAATGCCGGCACGCTGCAGCGCTCCAACGTGCGACCCTTCATACATGAGGATGGTCGCGTTCTTCGGGACTCGCACCAGGTAATTTGCCAGCGCCTCTTCCATCGCAACACGCGTGCGCGAATTTGTCCGAGCCTCGCGTAAGGTGATCGGCGTTTCAGCCCAGGCAGAAAGATAACTGCCCGCGACGCAGACTATCAGCAACGTCCGGGCAGCCAGCTCTAGCCGCCGGCTACGCACCCGTTCAACCACAAAGATCGCAACCAGCACCGGAAACACCGCGAAGACCGGCAGCAGTTCCAGCCCATATCTGACGTTGTAGTAGGAGAACGGCCACCACACCGGAACAAAGATTGGCACGCTGCCATATGCAATAGACAGCGAATAGAAGACCAGCGGTAGCCAAAGCAGCAGCCAGACTTTGCAGAGCCGGAAACGCCAAATTGCCAGCACCGTTCCACTCACCGCTAGGACGAGCATGGCTCGCCCCCATGGCGAGCTGCCCATGTTTAACTGCGAAGCTTTGAGGAAATACTGCGCCGCCGTGAGTGGATGGTTTTCTCCCGGATACGGGGCCGCGCCACGCTCCGTGGTGCGCCCGGCGATGGCCTTCGCCGAGTAGGGCCCGTTGGCCCAATCCATCGCTTTGCCGGAACCGTTCAGGTTGTACGAGAGCCAGAACAAGGGAACAAGCGCGAGCAGCAGGAGAACTTCAATCAGGGATTTCGCCAGCGCACGACGCCGCGATACTTCCGTCTCTTTGCGCCACCAGGGCGCAACGGCAACCACAACGATTCCGCCGATCACCACCCCGGCGAACCAGCCGTCGTAACGCGTCCATGCGCCTCCAGCAAGACAGATTCCGCAACGCTCCAAGGCTCGCTCGCGTGAAAGGCTCGGCCGAGTTTCGTCCTCCGATTCCTCGGTCGCATGAGCATGCAGCATCTGGTCGAGATAGACCAGCGTCCAGATGAAGAACGCCAGATAAATCGGCTCGTTCATCGCGGTCGCTTGCATGTAGAGCAAGTTGGGATTGAACGCGTAGATCGCGGCCGCCACCAAGGCCGGCAGCACCATCGGTATGGGTGCCCCATCCTGCGCCCGGTCTTGGCGCAGGGTGGGAGAGAAGGGGGTCCCATCCTTTCCCCGATTTTGGGGAAGGGTGGGAGCGAATCCGCTCACCAAACGAAAAATCCCCAGCCCGCCGAGCACGTAGGCGATCATGCTGGGAATCGAACCGGCGATCCCGCTCTGCCACAGCCGATTGTTCCACACGAACGGCAGCATGGCAACGTGCTGCAACGGCAACCACACCGTGCCTAGCTGGAAGAACGACGACAGCCACGACCGGTTATCGACCACCCGCCGCGCGATGTTGATGTGCGCCACCGCATCGCCATACAGCAGTAGCTCATTGTGTGCGTAATACCAGAGGAGCGCAGCAACGGAGAGGATGGCGAGGCTTACCGCGAGCAAGAATTCGGAGCGCCGGAGCGCTTCATTCTCTGATGATGCGGTCGCTGTAGAAGTGCTTTTCTCATGCGACGTCATATCGCCGGATCGAAAACGTCGCCGCCTTCATTCACAGCGGCCTGCAGTAGAACCCGATCGGAACAGACGAAAGTTGTCTGATCCGCACCACCAAAGATCTTGAGAGCAAGGTAGCCAGCCAATTGAAGGGCGTCGTATCCATGCAAAACGTGTCGATCGACCATGGCGCCAGCGATTTCGATCGTCTCCGAACCAACCGGTTGGACAATGTAGTCGGTTTGCAAATGCATCCCGAAGAGGTCGATGACATGGTCACCGATACGCGAGGGCAAGTCGCCAGTTCTTTCGCGGCGTCGGATTGCGGATCGGAACTCGACTTGGGTAACTGACAATATCGCAAACTGGTGGGCTGGGTCGCGAACAAGCTCCAGAATCTGGTCTGTTCCAGACTCTCGGATGTATCTCTTTACCAGAGCACTCGTTTCGAGATAAAGCAGCGCCAAGCCTCAGCGCCTCTCGCGAATCACCGTAGCCGACAATGGTTCGCCCTTTATCTCAACCGGAGTCAAGTCGATCTCGGATGAGTTTCCCTCCGAGTTGCGTTCTTCTCTCCGCTGCAATAGCTGCTGATATTCGAGCAGGCGGCTGACCGCCTCGTCCAACACTTCGTCCTTTGGACGATGCAGGCGCTCGGAGAGACGAGCCAGCTTCTCTTCGGTTTCGGGTTTCACTAAAGTCGCCATGCGAAGAGTTTACCGCAAGATCGATAGGAACCTCAGAGCCAGGTCTCAAACCTCCGTGTCCTCCGTGGTGAGCTTTCCGGTTAATCCAGATGCGTCAGCTCCCGAAACGTCTCAAACCGCTCGTCGATCTCTTCGCGCGTCAAGCTTTGCAGCCGCTCCGTTCCGAAGCGTTCAACCGAAAACGACCCCATCACGCTGCCGTAGAACATGGCATGCTTCAGCACGCGGCGCGTCACTTCACCCTGTGAGGCGATGTAGCCCATAAAGCCGCCGGCGAAGCTGTCGCCCGCGCCGGTAGGATCGCGCACTTCGTCCAGGGGCAGCGCAGGAGCACGAAACGGATGATGGCCCCCGGCAAACTCGCCGTCGCGGAAGAAGATCGTCGCACCATACTCGCCGTGCTTGATGACCAGCGCCCTCGGCCCCATCTCCAGGACCTTGTGTGCCGCGCGCGGCAGGCTGGTTTCGCCCGCCAGCATCTTGGCCTCGCCGTCATTGATCAGCAACACGTCTACGCGCTTCAGCATTTCGCCGAGCTTCTGGCGCTGGCTGGTAATCCAGAAATTCATGGTGTCGCCCCCCACCAGCTTCACGCCTTTCATGCTGTCGCGCACGCGGACCTGCAACGCCGGATCGATGTTCGCCAGGAACAGGTACTCGGAATCGTTGTACTCGGCCGGGAGCTGCGGATCGAATGTTTCGAAAACATTTAACTGTGTGTCAAGCGTCTTGGCTTCGTTTACGTTCTCGCCGTATTCCCCCGACCAGAAGAAGGTCCTCCCTTTCGCGTGTTGAATGCCGCGCGTATCCACGCCTCGCCGGGTCATGACCGATTCCTCTTCCGAGGTGAAATCTTCGCCAACAACGGCAACAACGCGCACATCGGTGAAATAGCTGGCGGAAAGTGAAAAGTGCGTGGCCGCGCCACCAAGGATTTTCGCGCGCGTGCCATAGGGAGTTTTCAGAGAGTCGAATGCGACCGAACCGACGACCACGATGGACAAGGTTTAGGCTCCCGCTTTCTTTTCGGAGTCGAAATATTTTCCCACCAGAAGCTTCAGCCGCTCCAGTGTGGCCGGTGGGACAGTTTCTTTGTGGGTGATGATGGCGTGGCTCAGCGCCGACCCGCATTTGCACGCACGCTCCCTTGGCAGCAGGGCAACTGCCTCGCGCACGACATTAGCTGCGTGCTCCGCATTCTTCGTCAGAACGCCGACAATCTGCTGGACCGTTACATGATCGTGCTCCGGATGCCAGCAGTCATAGTCAGTCACCATGGCGACGGTCACATAGCAAAGCTCGGCTTCGCGCGCCAGCCTGGCTTCCGTCAGGTTGGTCATGCCAATCACGTCCATGCCCCAATTGCGATACAGGTTCGACTCCGCCAGCGTCGAGAATTGCGGACCCTCCATGTTCACGTAGGTCCCGCCATGCTTGGCATTCACCCCGGCGCGGCGGCAGGCTTCCTCGACGAACTTCGCTGTTTCAGCACAGATCGGATGACCGAAGCCAATATGCGCTACTAATCCATCGCCGAAGAACGTATCAACGCGATGCCGCGTGCGATCGACAAACTGGTCGGGGATCACGAAGTCCATCGGCTTGTGCTCTTCCTTCAGCGAGCCGACAGCCGACAGCGAGACGATCCGCTCGACACCAAGCTGCTTAAAGCCGTGGATGTTCGCGCGGTACGGCAACTCGGTCGGCATCAGCCGATGTCCGCGCCCGTGCCGCGACAGAAACGCGACCTTGCGCCCGCTCAGCGTTCCGAGCACGTAGGCGTCCGACGGTTTGCCGAACGGCGTCTCCAGCGCGACCTCGTGAATGTCCGTCAGGCCGGGCATGGAGTACAAGCCGCTTCCCCCGATGATTCCAATCTCTGCCTGCTGCAACAGCTTCTCCTGTGATGGGGATGGCAAATCCCTGATTATACAGAGGCAATCCGATGTCTTACCTTGACCTGTCATCCTGAGTGAGGACGCCGAGCAAAGCGAGGGGGACGAGTCGAAGGACCCCTATTGGGCCTAAAAGCAATGCGCAGCATTCTCGCCCCGCACTCAATCCTCGCAAGACACTCGCTTCACGCCGGATGACAGCAACAACGGGAGACGCGTCCGCGCTGCATCACGAACGCGCTCCCCATCAGCGCCCCGTCTCCGTAAGGTTTTGTATTCAGTTGTCAAAGAGTCGTCCGGCGCGGGCTTGTGCCAGTCGGTTTTGCGTTCCAGAAACGCAAAAAGAGCCAGACGGCAGACTATACCGTTCTGGCTCTACTGTCCTAAGTATAGCAGATTTCGCGGTAAATCTTTAGTAGTTGCGCAACTTTATATTTGTATTGCCGTCAGAGGTTTGCGGCGATTTGTGGCACGTTCGGGCCATTGACAAGCCTCTTCCCAAATCGGGAACCGGGGCCGCTTTAAGCTCCCGTTCTCGCCCTGCTGGCGATCTATACCGCTGTCGCGGAGCGCGCGTCCCCTCCGAACAACAGCCCGCAGGCGATCGTTGAAGGGAAGCCTTTGCCGAGATGATGAGGGAGGTCTATTCCCCTGCAGCGCCCGGCGCCGCGTAGGGATTGTCGGCTGTTATCTGCCATACGGTATCGATCAGGGTTCCGTCCACCCACTTCACCACCGCGACTGGGCGATCTGCAAGACGGGGTTTCGCCGGCTTGCCACCGCAGATCTTTTCGACTTCGGCCTTGATCTCTTCGATTGGCCGAATCGGCAAGCCTTTGCCCTTAACGGCGTCGAGCAAATCCTGACGCCGCGGATTGATGGCGATGCCTCGTTCTGTGGCGACGACGTCGATCAGCTCGCCCGGGCCGACCAGGGTCGTGACTTCATCGACGATCACGGGAATGCGATCGCGGAACGACGGCACCGCCAGAATCCTGCAGCCCCCGAACAGGCAGTTCTGCCAGCCGCCGATGCCGTGCAGCAGCCTGCCGTCGGAGTGGGTAACGACATTGGCGTTGAAGTTTAGGTCAACTTCGGTCGCGCCCAGTACGCAGGCATCGACCATCGATGCGAAGTTGCCCTTACCGTGAAAATTGTATGACGTGAACGGCGAGGTGGCGACGTGCCGGGGATCGCTGGCGAGGGACTGGACGGCGTCGAGGTCGAACGTCTGCCCGTCAAGGATATAGCCGGTAAGACCCTCTCGCAGCATATCAACCAAGTACTTTGTCGACCCGCCGCGCACGAAGCTGGCCTTGACGTTGGCCTCGCGCATCATGCGCGCAAGGTGGTCAACAAAAGCGAGTGCGATGCCTCCAGCTCCGGCCTGGAACGAAAATCCATCGCGCATGATGCCGCTGTCGCGCAGGAAGCGCGCCACCAGCTCCGCGATATGCAAGCGGTCGGGGCTGCGCGTAATCTGCGTCGTGCCGCTGACGATCTGCGCCGGATCGCCGATCGATACGACCTCAACAACATGGTCCACGTTGTTGCCCTGAATCTGCCAGGGCACGCAGGGAAAGGGAACGAGATTGTCAGTGACGACAATGACGCGGTCGGCGTAGATCGAATCGGCCAGAGCGAAACCCAGCGACCCGCAAGCGGAAGGCCCATGTGAGCCGTTCGCATTGCCGAAGAAATCAGCGCTGGGAGTGGCGATGACGGCGATGTCGATATGGACCTCGCCATCCTGAATCGCCTGCCAGCGGCCACCATGCGAACGCAACACGCCCAGACCGCGCATATGGCCATGCGAGCAGAAGTCGCCCAGCGGGCCATTCATGCTGCCCTCGATGTGGTGCACCGCGCCCGACTTCATCAACTCGATCACCGGCTCGTGACACGGAAACGAAGCGCTGGGAAACCAGATTAGGTCCTTTGCGCCCATGCTTGCGGCCGTCTGCAACGCGGTCAGCGCTACCCGGTCGCCATTGCGCAGGTGGTGATGGCTGCTGATGGTCATGCCATCGCGCAAACCGCAAAGGCGCAATGCCGTCTCGAGATCGGGCGCTCTCTTGTCGCCGTTCGCGGGGTAATCGTTGCTGCTGCGAATGGACGGCGCGGCCTTGCGACCATTGGGCGGATGTCCTTCGACGCCGACGAACGGCACCTGCTCGCGGCCGTTCACATGAGTAGGAACGCGGCGGCCTAGCGCGTTAGTAGTAAGGTCGGTGGCTGACACGGTGCTCATTCGGCCGCTCCGGTCTTGAGTCCATCAGCGACAAGCCCCATCCGCCGAGCACGATCGATTAGCTTTAGCGCGCGTTGCACAACCGGGGGATCAATCATCTTGGAGCCAACACTGACCACTCCGAGCCCACGCGCCTGCGCTTCTTCAAACGCGTCCGCAATCTTCTGCGCCTTTTCAATCTCGCCCGCCGACGGCGCAAACGCCTGGTGAATCGTCAGGATCTGTAGCGGATGCACACATCCCATCCCCTCGAAGCCCATCGCGCGCGCGGCTTCTCCCCAGCGCTGCAGGCCTTCGTCGTCGGCCACGTCACCGTAAACCGAGTCGATGGCCTGGACACCTGCGGCACGGGCCGCATTGACCAGGCGCATTCGAGCGTAAAGCGACTCAGCCCCAGTTGCGGTCTTCACTACTCCAATATCAGCCGTGTAGTCCTCCAGCCCGATGGTGATCGCAGCGTTGCGAGGCGAGGCATTCGCGATGGCGAAAGCATTCTCAACCCCGAACGCAGACTCAACGATGGGCATCAGCCAAAGCGGGCGTGTCGAGCCGATGCGGTTCTGAATCCCGGTGATCACCGCATCGATCTCCCGCACCTGTTCAGCCGTTTCGACTTTCGGGATCAGGATCAGGTCCGGCGATTGAGGAACGATTTCTTCGAGATCGGCGAGCCCTAGAGGTGCTTGGTTAATGCGTACCATGCGCTCGCACTGGCCGAAGTCCACCGCACGCAGGGCGCTGCGGACCAGCAGACGCGCGGCGTCTTTCTCATCGTGGTGAACCGAATCCTCGAGGTCGAGAATGATCGCGTCCGGCGCATGCAGCGCCGCGTTGATGAAGTACTTCGGCTCATTGCCCGGAAGGTACAGGCGCGAACGGCGTAGGCGATCGCGCGTCGAAGGCGAAGGCAGCGGAAGTGCTTCCGGCAAGATGGGAGACTTAGGAGTGGCACCCGATCGACGGACGGCGGCTTCCAGCCGCGCATCGATGACGAACGGCAGGGCGCCTTCATCGACGATGGAAACAAAAGCGTCTGCCACTCGGAGCGTGCGCAGCCCGTTTCGCACCTGCGCGCGGATGGCATCTCCGTAATACGGCTCGACGCGTGAATGCAGCTCGATTTCGATGCCACCACCGGGACGTTCTTCGAAGACAACGCGCAGGTCGGAACGCACATCAGTGCCGGCGCGCCCTGCCTCGCCGCGACGGAGGCTAGCTGGAACTGCTGCCGGCATAGGCTTTCTCCATTGCGACCCCGAGCTTTTCCAGGATTGCGTCGGTCATCTCGGTCGTTGACGCCGCGCCCAGAGCGATCGCCTTCGCTCCGCCGGAAAGCCGCATCATGTCATAGGTGCGGACGCGCCCTTCCTCAACAACAGCGGCAATTGCCTTGCGCACCCGGTCAGCTCTGGTGGTCTCGCCCAGGTGGTCGAGCATCATGGCCGCAGAAAGAATCATCGCGATCGGATTGACGATGGGCGGATCAAGCTCGGCGTACTTCGGGGCCGAGCCGTGCGTGGGCTCAAACACTGCGACCTCTTCGCCGATATTGCCCGAGGCGGCAAAGCCCAAGCCGCCGACTAATCCGGCAAAAGCATCGCTGATCACGTCGCCGAAGAGGTTGCTGGCCACGATCACTCCGTAGTCTTCGGGATTCTTCGTCAGCCACATGGTCTGCGCGTCGATATTAGTAGACCAGAGAGGGATATGCGGATACTGCTTCTGCACTTCCTTCGCGATCTCTTCCATCATCCCCGAGGTCTCGCGCAGGACGTTCGGCTTTTCGCAGATGGTGACCGATCTGTAGCCGAACTTCGCCGCATGCCGGAACGCCGCCTCAGAGATGCGCCGGGCCGCCGGGCGGGTAATGATCCGGACCGAGATGGCAAGTTCATCGCCGGGCACATTCTCGAATGGCTTAAACTTGGGATGGGTGCGCAAGGCTTCCTGCATCGCCTCTGGCGGATTGGTCCGACTCAACACCTGCATAGAGACCTTCCGTGTTCTGGCGGAAGACCACGACGTCAACGTGCGGCTCTTCGTAGCTGCCGTTGGGCGACTTGCGAATAAAGTTCAGCGGATTGCCGGGAAATGACAGGCACGGACGCATACAGACATCGAGGTTGAAGATCTGCCGCATCGACACGATCGGGCTGAAGTACTGGTGGCCTCTGCCCTTCAGCGCCGGGTCGAGTTCGGCCTCGGCCTCTTTCTTTGGCTTGGAAGTTATGGCGCCGAACAAGCCGACCTTGTGCTTGCGCAGCAACTCGACCGTGCACTCCGGCAGCGCGTTCCCTTCCTTGCGCCAGCATTCCCAGCCGATATCGGCGTGCACATAGTCGGCCTCGAAACCGACGGCATCGAGTACGCGAATGGCTTCCGGCAGGACCTGATTTCCGATGCCATCTCCCGGCATGGTTACGATCGAAGGTTTTGGCATTTCAGACTCCTCTTGCGCAGGCTCCGCCGTCCAGCCGGGGACATTGTTTACATTTCAGACCGGGGACATACTTTACACTTTTCGGTTCGTTTTCTGGTTCTTGAGCCTTTATAAATACTTAGTAGTCGTCGTCGGGGGAATGTGGGAATCGCGCTGTTTGCGATTTCCACATTTCCCCGCGCCTCCGGTCAGCCTTGCACTCCACATTCTTCTTCCTCCGCTTCGTCTTCGTCTCCGGCCGGCAGCGGCTCGATGCGCAACTCATAGCTGTCGAACCGGGCCAAGGGAAAGGTCGCGAAGTACACCCGATAATAACGATCATCCAGCGGCAACAAGCCGATACGTTCGCCATACAGCACTTTGCTGAGAAACACATCGTGGTAGTTCCAGCAGAACTGCCCGTGCTTGTGCACCCGTCGCACCTTCAGGGCGCTGCCGTACTCCGGCTCCGGCACGCGCGCCGGATACGCCCGCGGCGAGAGCTCATACACTTCGCTCGGGGTGCGCATGGCCAGGGCGTGGTGGCGGCCGCTCTTCGTTGTACATGCGACGGAAGCCATCGAACGCCCGCTGCTGGCTGCGCGCGTCGTAGGCCGGCGGCGACGCCGTCTCCTCGGCCAAGGTGCGATGCATCCGCTCGTGCGCCCCGTTCTGCTCCGGATGTCCCGGCTCGATGCGCTCCGCCACGATGCCCAGCTTCATCCACCACACTGATAGCCGCGACAGCCCCGCTACCGCCCGCGAGGCGAACGGCGCCCCATTATCACTGCGGATCGCCAGTGGCATCCCATACTCGCGAAACGCCGCCTCGAAGATCGCTCGCACCCGCGCCGTGTCCGTTTTCTCCACCGCCTGCACCCGCAGCAGATACCGGCTGTGCACATCCATCATGGTCAGCGGATCGATGCGTGTCCCATCACCGCTGCGAAACCAGCCCTTGAAATCGGCGCACCAGACGCGGTTCGGTTCGCTGGCCGCCGCCAGCGGCTGAGTGTACGGCGGAGTGCGCCGCCGCTGGCGCCGATGCCGCGTCAGCCCTTCGCGATCCAGCATCGCGCCGATGGTGCTCGCCGCCGGCCACGCCTGCTGCGGCGCCCGTTTCTCCAGCTTGGCCCGCAGCTTGACCGGCCCCCAGCGCGGGTGCTCGCGCCGCAGTTCGAGCACCGCTTGCTCGATCTCCACAGGCGTCTGGTTAGCATGCCGCCGCGGCGCCCGGCTGCGCTCCGCCAGCCCCAGCTCGCCGCCCGCTTCATACCGCCGCAGCACCGCATAGCCGGTCGGCCGCGAGATTCTCATACGCCTGGCATAACTCCGTCATCGTCTCCTGGCCCGATTGGTACTCGGCCACAAACTGCTTGCGTCGTTCCACCACTCCGCTCACTTTCCAAGGCATGCCTCGTTGTACATGCCTTCGTGAACGAACCTGGTGTAAAGTATGTGCCCGGTCTAATCTGTAAACTATCTGCCCGGTCTATACCCCGCGTCAGGGCACGACTTCAGTCGTGCCGATAAGCCTTTCACATTTGTCATCCCGAGCCGGCCTTAGCCGGTGAGGGACCTGCTGTTCGTCGGTGCGGGGAAGATCTGCCGTCCCTACGGGACTCGGCCTATTCACTCTTTTCCACCCAGCACTCCGCCTCCGGCTCCGTGCTGGGCTAAGCTATTTCGCCCCTGCGGGGCTGGATCGACTAGAAGCTATCTCATAAATCTGGGAATCGAAGTCCCTCAGGGGCTAAAGCCCATTTGATTGGCGCTTTTGCGGCACGGCTGAAGCCGTGCCCTTTCAAAACCGATTTAATGAGATGACTTATAGCTTAGCGCGCCTCGATCTGAGCAAACCCGCGCTCAACACGCCGCGAAAAAAGGCCCGCTCACACTGCCGCCGGCTCCGTCTTCAACTTCTCCGCGACAAGGTTTTCGATCCCACCCGCGACGACCAGCGACTGTGGCACCGAACCCAGTGCCGGGAACGAGAATGTCTGTCCACAGTAGAGGATCGTGCTGGTTGCGAAGTCGATCTCGATCCCATCGCCGGAGATGATCGTCTTCTCCCTGGCCGCAATTGCGTCTATATGCTGCTGCCGCAAATACGCCAAGAGTTCAGGCGCCTCAATGCACAGGAACCCGTTGTTGAACGCGTTGCGCAGATATGTCTGCGAGAAGCTGCCGGCAATCACCAGCGGAATACCGGCGAACTTCAACGCTGTAACCGCCTGCTCGCGGCTCGAGCCGGTACCGAAATTGAATCCGCCTACCACGATGTCCCCCGGCTCCATGCGGGAGGCAAATTGCGGATCGTAGTTCTCCATCACCACCTTGGCCATCATCTCGGGCGTCACATCCTCCCGATAGGTGTAGTCCTTGCCGTAGATGCCGTCGGTGTTCAGGTTGTCCTGCGGCAGGAAGACCACCCGGCCGCGAACGACGTCGGGGAATCCCGGCATAATCTCAACTGCTTCGGCGTCCGCCGCAGGCGGAGCAAACTGCTCAAAGCGCCTTTGCACTTCAGACGCAGGAAACCTCGACGGCCCGCAGATGTAGCCCGCTACGGCTGACGCCGCCACAACCTCGGGACTGGCGAGATAGCATTGAGCATCACGTGATCCCATACGACCTTTGAAGTTACGGTTTGTCGCCGATATCCCCACCTCGCCCGGCTCCAGCAAACCTGTGCCCAGCCCAATGCATGGCCCGCATCCCGGTGGAAGCGGCTCGGCTCCGGCGGCGAGAAGCATCTGCCAGTGCCCGAGCTTCACCGCCTCGTCTTCCACCTCCATGCTCGCCGCAGCCAAGTAGAACTTCACGCCGGGTGCGATCTTCTTTCCGTGAAGCACGCGCGCGGCCGCGGACAAATCTTCGAGCCGCGAGTTTACGCATGAGACAAGATAAGCCTTCTGGATCGCAACCTTCTTCTGCTCGATTTCCGGCAGCGATTGCATGACCTGCACGGTGTCGGGCCCGGAAACGTGCGGCGTCACGTCGTCGAGATTCAAAACAATGCGACCAGCGTAGACAGCATCTTTGTCCCGGGCGGGAGGACTCGTGCGCCACTGCAGAAGGTTCCTCTCCGAAATACGTCTGATCCCATGCTTGCGCAGCACCAGATTGCGGCCCTCCAGGTACGAAATGGTGACCGCATCGACCGGGAACCAGCCCACCGGCGCGCCCCACTCCGTCGTCATGTTGGCGATGGTCAACCGCGCGTCCATGCTGAGCGACGCCACGCCCGGCCCGCTGAACTCCACCGCCGCGTTCAGCACCTCTTCATTGTTATAGAGGCCGCACAGCGTGATGATCACGTCTTTGCCGGTTACGGCGGGACGCAGCTTGCCTTCGAGTACGACCTGAACGGTTCGCGGAATCTGCCACCAGAACTCCCCGGTCGCCCAGATCGCAGCAGCGTCCGTGCGCACGACCGGAGTGCCGATCGCGCCCAGTGCCCCGTACATGTTGGAGTGGGAATCGGAAGCCACCACGAAGCTACCCGGCTGCACATAGCCTTGCTCGACCATGATCTGGTGACCGATGCCTGTACCCGGCGGGTAGAAGTCGATGCCCTGTTCGCGCGCGAAACTCTCCATGCTGCGATACTTCGCCAGGTTCGACTTTTCCAGGTTTTGAATGTCGTGATCGGCGGCAAACACCGGCTGTGCGGCGTCGTAGACCCGCGTCGCGCCAATGGCCTTGAATTTTTTCATCACGGCCGATGTGTTGTCGTGCGTCATCACGTGCGTGGGACGAATCGAAAGGAAGTCTCCGGCACGTAATGGACGCTTCGGGCCTTCGGACATGTGAGCTTGCGCGATCTTTTCAACTATGGTTTGTCCCATTACTTGCGCCCTCCCCGGCGGACGCGAAACAACCTCATCAGTTCGTTTACGCTGGTTTGCTTCTCCAGACCCCAGATTGCATCGATGGCGCGGCGACGCGCGGCCGGTGACATGATCGGCTCGGCCAGCGCCTCGAACTTCTCCTCCACTTCCCCGTCGCTCAGCGGGTTGCGTGGGTCGCCCTTGGGGTAATCAAGCTGCGTTATGAACTCGCTGCCGTCGGTCGTGCGGATGCTGACAATCACTCGCTGCAATGCGGGAAACACCTTCTCGATTTCCGGATCAGCAAGCACGACGACCTTCTTGAGTTGCTCCCGGATAAGCGGATCGTTGATCTTCTCCGCCGTGAACTGTGCAGGCGTGACCTGCCGCTCGGCGATAGCAGCAGCAATTACGTAAGGCAGCGAGTGGTCCGCTGTTTCCTTGGTATGCGGATCGAACTTGCTGGGGTCGCTGAGGATGTCGGCGCCTCGGGCCGTCGTGCGGACATGTACGCGCGCGATATGCTGCGACTCCAGATTGTTGTCCTTCACCAGGGCCAGCACGGCGGAAATCGGCGTATGCGTGAGAGCCTCCGTGGGAAACGCCTTCATCCCACATTGTGTGATACGCCAGGATTCACCTAATCCATCGGTGAGAACATTGAGCTTCCACTCCGGACCGAAGCAGTGGACGATTCCCTCTTTGCCGTCGATCACGTGCTCAGGGCCGGTATAGCCCTTTTCCGCGAGCAACGCAGCCAGCACGCCGCTCTGCGTGGCCAGCGGATCGGCGGTATTCTTCATCATCGTTAGCTTGCCGGCTGTTACCGCGCCGAATGTCGCCCGTGCGCTGGCGCTGATGCCGATGGCGTGCTGAATCTTCTGCCAGTCGAGGTGCAACATGCGTCCGGCAACGATAGGCGAAACGAATGCTGTCAGCGTGGCGTGGTGCCAGCCGCGCTCGCGGATTCCCGGAAAGGCCGCCTCGCACAGCCTCATCTCAAACTCGTGGCCCAACACCAAGCCGACAATGAGCTCCCTGCCGTCACTTGCCGCGCGCTCGCAGCAGGCAATAGCGGCAGGGAAAATATCCGACGGGTGACATGGATCTTGTTTCCAGTAAATGTCGTTGTAGTCCATACAGCGGATCATCAACGCGTTCGCCAGCGATGCCGATACCGGGTCGACGTGCAGCCCGGTCCCGATGATCGTCGCTTTCCCCGGACCGGCAATCTCATTCAGCACGTCGAGCGCGATGATTACGTCGTGTTGCTGATAGCCGCCCAGCGCGCAACCTACGCTGTCGAGCAGGAAACGCTTGGCTTGATACACCGCCTCCGGCGCCAGGTCTTCGAACCGCAGATCTGCGGCCCACTGCGACATGGTTGAGGTAACGGCCTGGTTCGTTTTGGCAACAGGTGTTGCGGCGAGAGTGGGCATCGAATCGTCTCCTTACTTGCCTAAGTTCTTGAAAGGCTGGAATGCCATGAAGTCGGCGTGATGCACGATGTAGGCTTCGGTTGAACGCTTGACCACGTCTCCCTCCGCAGCATGCGCCGCGATGATATGGCACACGGCGTCAGGAACTCCGCACTGCATGGCGAGCGCAACTCCGGTGAAGGGGTGGCGCAGCATCTCACCCCGCTTGCTCTGGCGGGCTTTTCCGTCGGCCTTCTCGTACTCCAGCAACTTGCCCACGTCGGCAAGAATCGCCCCGGCGATGACCGTGTCGAGATCAATGGGCAGGGCTCTTCCCATGAACTCCTTCATGCTCTCGGCACTCTGGCGCGCGATGTGTACTACGCAGCGTTTGTGCTCCATGAAGGTCGTGGGGCAGTTGGGAACGAGAAGGGTGAAAGGAATCTGGTTCAGGTCGTCCGGGGTTAGCGGGCTAAGTTCGAGGGCCCGTATCCAGGTTTGAGTGACTTGCTCCCGCAGCCCGGGATCGGAGATCCAATCGATCTCGGGCCACAACTTCAGTACGGCTTCGCGCAACTTGATTCTCCAGTTCGCGTAGGAAGGAGGGCGCCGTGGCAGACAGGCGCAGCCCTGACCACTTCACCGCAAACATTTTACGTTACGCTTCAGGGGAACCAAGGAGATATGACACGCGTCACAGGGACGGTGTGACGCCCTAACTTCCGTGCACCGAAACGGCCTGCTTCGATGGAGAGTTGTCATGATCGCTCCCGATTGCCTCATGGAAGTGAGCCAGCTAGACTCATACCATGGACACACAGCTCCAGGGGAAGAAGCTTGAGGCAGTGCGGGTTGCAACCCAGTATCAGTTCCCCGTGGGTGACATTGAGCAAGTGCTGGCCGAGATCGAAGCCGGCTATGTGCCGTCACTGACCACTCTTCCTGAACCGAAGTCGAGCCAAGCAACTTGATCTTGTAAAGAACCCTCGCCTTATTCCTTCACCGCAATCCCCAAAGCCTTCATCTTGCGGTAGAGGTGGCTGCGTTCCAGGCCCAGCACCTCGGCGGTGCGGCTGACGTTGCCATGGTTTTCATCCAGTTTCTTCAGGATGTAGTCGCGCTCATAGGCCGCGCGCGCCTCGTGCAAGCTGGAGAACTCGGTCCAGGGACGGCGACCGCCGTCGCGAAAGATCAGACTCGGTAGATGCTTCCGGTCGAGACGAGCTGTCGTCGGATTCATGATGACAATGCGCTCAATCACATTGCGCAACTCGCGGACATTTCCCGGCCACGAATAACGCAACAAAGCGTCCACGGCATCGTCGGTAATCTCCTTGGGATGACGTTGGTAGGTGTGGGAGAACTCCTTCAGAAAAAACCGCGCGAGCACGGGAATGTCTTCCTTTCGTTCGCGCAGCGGCGGCACGTAAAACGGGATCACGTTCAGCCGGTAAAACAGGTCCTCACGAAAATTGCCCTTCGAGATTTCGTCTTCCAGGTCTTTGTTGGTAGCAGCGATGACGCGGACATCAACCGTGACCGACTCATCTTCCCCGAGCGGCGCAAACCGCCCTTCGTCCAGCGTCCGCAGCACCTTCGACTGGGTCTTCAAACTCATGTCACCGACTTCGTCCAGGAAAAGCGTTCCTCCATCGGCTTTGCGGAACTTCCCTTCCTTGGCTGCGGCCGCACCGGCGAAAGCCCCCTTTCGGTGACCAAAAAGTTCGCTCTCAATCAGGTCTTCCGGAATGGCCGCGCAATTGACCTCGACGAACATCGAATCCTTGCGCAGGCTTTGAGCGTGGATGGCACGCGCGACCAGCTCTTTCCCGGTTCCCGACTCGCCGTAGATCAGGACGCGCCCGTTGGTGGGAGCCATCAACCCGATCTGCTGCCGTAAAGCCTTGGCGGGCACACTGTCGCCGACGATGACACTGCGTGACTGGAACTGCCGTTTAAACTCCAGGTTTTCGCTGCGCAACCGCTTCGCATCGAGCGCGTTTCTCAGCGCGATCAGTGTTCTTTCGGCTGAAAGCGGCTTTTCCAGGAAATCGAACGCCCCGAGCTTGGTCGCCCGTACCGCAGCGTCGATGCTGCCGTGTCCTGAAATCATGATGACTTCCGGCGGGTTGCTCGTGCCCATGATGTCTTCCAGAACTTCGAGCCCATCTCTGCCGGGAAGCCAGACATCCAGCAGCACAACGTCGACGGGCTTGCGCCGAAGGGTTTCGAGGCAGTCCTCGCCGCTGTTGGACAGCAGCGTTTCGTAACCCTCGTCCTCCAGCACGCCTTGAAGAGCGGTGCGGATCTCCGCCTCATCATCCACGATCAATATGGTTTGCATTCGGTTGCGTGGCCGTGGCAGCCATCTCCTGTAGCACCGGCAACTCTACCGTAAAGCGGGCGCCTACAGGACGATTTTCCTCTACGCGGATGGAGCCATGATGATCCTCGATAATGCGGCTGACGATGGCGAGTCCAAGACCAGTCCCGCGCTTCTTGGTGGAGAAGTAGGGAAGGAAGAGCTTCTCCTTCAGCTCCGGGGTTACGCCGTGCCCCGTATCGGCGATAACAATCTCCACCACATCGCGTTCCTCGGCAACGGTGGTGGAGATTTGGATTTCCTTTACCAGCGAGTCCTGCATGGCCTCAGCAGCGTTGTCTACCAGGTTGGCGATGGCGCGTTTCATGGCCGCGCTGTCTGCGAGTACTCGCGGCAAGTCGTCCGCCAGGTATTTGCTCACGCGAATACCGTCGAGCCGTCCATTGAACATGCTGAGCGCGGTTTCGATGATGCTGTTGATGTCCGTCGGCTCCGGTCGGGATGCCGGGAAACGCGCCAGCAGCGAGAATTCATCAACCAACGTTCGCACCGTTTCGACCGAGGAGCCTATGGTCTCAGCGCAACTGCCGATCACGCCAAGCGAAGCCGCGTCCGGAGGCATGCCTCGCTCTAAATGGCGTCGAATGCGCTCTGCCGAAAGCGCGATCGGGGTGAGCGGATTCTTGATCTCGTGAGCTACCCGCTGCGCCACTTCGCGCCAGGCCGCCTGTTTCTGGGCGTGCAGCACGTCAGAGAGGTCTTCGAACACCATGACGTAGCCCATGCGCGGCGTCATCGGTGACCGTAGCGGAGGATCGAGCGTTGCCACCGTGACCGCTACGTTCATATTGGCATTAGCGGTCGAGATCTCCATCTGGCTGGTCGTGGAACCCATGCGATCAGCGCGGCGCAGCATATGCTCCAGTTCGGCGGCCACATCCTCCGGGAACAGCTCGTGCAAAGACTCGCCCGGGAAACTCTCCTCGTCCTGGCGGAGCAGGCGCCGCATGGCGCCGTTCATCCGCGTAATCAAACGCGACGAATCGAGCGACAACACGCCGCTGGGAATGCTCTCCAGGATGGTCTCAATGTGCCGATTGCGATGTTCGAGCTCGGCATTCGCATCCGCCAGCTCGCGACGCGAGGCCTCAATCTTACTGCGGCTGGACTCGAGGTCTTCCGCCATCTGGTTGAACGACTGCACCAGTTGGCCAATCTCGCTGTCGGCGGCGACGTCAACGCGAACATCCAGCCTACCGCGTGAGATTTCATGCGTGGCCTCGGCCAGCGCTATCAGAGGCCGTGTCACCATCCGGGACAGAAAAAGCGCCGACCACATCGACGCAAACAGCACGATGACGGTCAGAAACAACAGATATCCGAGGTAAACTCGCCGTAACCGCCGCCGTTGCTTGCGCAGGTTGTCATATTGCTGCTGGCTCTTCTCGATGTCGCGCAGCATCGCCGAATAGCTCGCGGGGAGCGGCATCGCTACCAGGATCTTGCCGTTGGGCGCAACCCTGGCCTGGCCAAGAACGTAGAGCGCTCCCTCGACATCGAAGGTCCGGGCTTGCCCCTGTGCGGAGTCAATGGGCAGACGGTCACGCACCAAGGGCCAGGGATCGGGCGAGTGGAAACTGGCCTCAGCGCGGTCGTCTTCGACAGCAAAAGCGAACCCGCCCTGAAGGGTGATCTCGCTCTGGCGAAACTCATCCATGATGAAGCTGAAATTGCCGGTGTGGAACGACTTCTGCGCGCTTGCAGTTGCAGCCAGCCGTTCCGCTTCGGCGCCAGCATTGGCAGCGGCATAATCAGTGATCAGAGCTGCGATCGTGCTGGTACGATACTGCACATCTTCCACCGGCCGCGAGAACCATCGCTCGATGGAGCGGTTCATGAGTCCGTAGGAAAACATGAAGAGGAAGATCACCGGCCCCAGCGACAGCAGCAGTGCGCCCAGGACCATGCGGCTGCTGAACTTGGAACCCAGCACGCCCGTCTTGCGCTCGGCATAGAGCCGCAATAGCGTTCGAATCAGAACGAAGACGAGAGCGACGAATAGAAGGAAGATCAGGGCCGACAGCGCTGCGAAGATCAGCGTCTCTTCACTGGTATCCGGATCCAGCAGGGTCAGCTTGAACGTCGCCTGGGCGAATATTACGGCGAACAGTAAGAAAGTGGCAATCGAGAGCGCAATGACCGCTGGGGTGCGGTTCTTCTTCGGACGAGTAGGAGGCGTCGTTGAGGGCATGGATCCGTCTGTCCTCCGGAGTTCACACTCCGGACATCGCAAAGCTTTCAGCGGCGGGGACAGCGGGGCAGCACCTCATTATAGCCGTAATCCGCCAGAATTCTACTCCGCCTTCGATCTTTCCGGGCGCCTGATTCCCGGATCCGCGACCTGCAAGCGGGCACGCTGCCTGGCAGATAACAATTCTGTTAAAGGACACCTGTCGCATTCCGGCCACTGCTTATGGCAGTAGTGCTTGCCCACCTGCACCAGCAGGCCGTGCATTTCGTTGTAGACCCGTGCCGGCTTTAAACGTTGCGCCGTGCTCATGGCGGAAGGAGCATGTACCTCCGGGCGTGAGCCGACATCGAGGCCGACGGTCTGTAAGGAAGGAATTTCTTCCTTTGCCAGCGCCCGTTCCACCAGCAGTCGAATGTCGTCGTACTTCGCCGACGCTTTCACCACCTCGTGGCGCTCGAGAATGCGCCGCGTGTAGGCATCCACCACAAAAACAGGATGCAGTCCGCCATACAGCAGGATGGAGTCGGCGGTTTCCCTGCCGATACCCTTCTGCTCCAACAACGCTGAACGCAACTCTTCGCTCGGCCTCGCAAACATCCCTTCCAGCGATCCGCTGTACCTCGCGTCCACGATGGCCACGAATTCCTTCAGCCGCCGCGCCTTCTGCCGGAAATAGCCGGACGATCTCACTAGAGGTTCCAGTTCTGCGACGGAAATGTTCCGAATTCCTTCGAGGCTCAGCACGCCGGCCTCGCGCAGGCTGGAAATGGCGCGCTCAACGTTCGTCCAGGAGGTATTCTGGGTGAGAATGGCGCCGACAATGACTTCGAAGGGCGTCTCCGCCGGCCACCAGTGCTGCGGGCCCCACGCCTGTGCAAGCCTGCGGTAGATCCGCTGAACCTGCTCTTCCGCCGTGGGACGGCGACCAGGGCCGCCCTTCTTTCTTGTGTGCGACGAGGGCTTCACTACAACGAAGGCTTACCTTTCAACTGCTGCTTCCAACCTAGAACGCGCGCTTTGGCTGCCTCGGCCTCGGCTTCCGGGACCATGCCCTTGCGTTGATACAGGATAGAAAGGCTGGTGTGCGCCAGGACGTCGTCGGGATCCAGTTCCGCAATTCGGCTGGCTACGGCAATGGCCCTGTCGTACTGCTCCGTATCCTGAAGCACGCGAGCCAGGCCGTGCATCGCGTCGAGAAACAAAGGATCGCCGGCGATAGCAGCTTCGTACTCCGAGATGGCCTCGCCATGCCGACCTTCGGCATAGTGATCGAGCGCGCTGTAGTAGTGGTCTTCGGCGGCTCTTCGCGACTGCTCATCCGGCATATCGGAAGGTTAGCACGCTGCTGCCGGGCGCGACGGAGTGCCCCTCGCGACTATACTCTGGCTAGAAATGCGCTACATCCTTCGGTTTCTGTGGAACGCTGCCCGGGGCCATCGCCTGGCGCCCTGGCGCAGCCCATATCTCCGCTGGCGTATCGAGACCTACAGCGGCGTCAAGATGCAGAGTATCGGGTTTCCTGAGTTCTGCGGCTTTTTTTGGCACGAGCGGAGGGAACTGCTGCGCTTTCTCAAGTGGACAGGCCGGATGGAGCGCTACGCGCGGGTCAAGCCCAAAAACCTCTAGCCGCGTCAATTCTCGCCGGTTGCCCCACACATTCCTTCGGTTGGAATGTGTGGGATCACAGGGTATGCACTACGACGTCACTGAGCTGAATGGACGCAACCGTTTAGTCTGTCGTGGTGACGCGAGGACTCACGCGATAGTACGTTGCCTATGCCGAGCAAGGGTTGATGTACGTGGAAACGAGTCCTTCGCAGATTAACGTTAATGGATCCCACTCATTCCAACCGCAGGAATGAGTGGGGCTAAAGTACATCCATCGGAACCCCGTCAGGCGTCGAAGCCCAACATTTGCCAACCGAAGGCAAATGTCGGCCACCCGTCCTGCGATTTCGCTTTTCGGGAGCGGCGCAGATACGCTACTATCTGCAGCAGCGTGGAGTTTGAGCGATGTCTGCAAAGCCAAGCGACGCGAAAGAGACTGCTGCCACTGGCAAAGACGCAACGAAATTTGCCTTAACGCTGCTAGGAATGGCCGTACTGCTTCTCTTTGGCATGGTTTTGCTGCTTCCACGGCTGGTTCCTTTTGATGTTCTTAATCAGTTCTATTATTTGGTCTTGGTCGGATGGGGTCTGGCTGGTGCCGCCATTCTCACCGGTGTGCTTAGGGGCGCTGCTCACGTCAGCGGGCAACATATTGGATGGAATGTACAGTTGGGTGGAGGAGCGGCAATCGCATTCCTGATCGTAGCGGGCGGACACTTCTTCGTGCCGCGGAATGACCCATTCGACTTGACGGTTCGCCCCCGAGTTCCCGATTCCTCATCCATCGTGTCAGGGAGCATCTTTGCGGAATTCGGGAATAAGACCGAGAGGGCCGACATACATGATGGCGAAGCTGATTTCAAGGGTATCGCACGGACATTTTGGGGAAAGAAGGTGCGGATGTATGCCCATATCAGCGGGTACTCTAGCAAGCCCCAGTTCCTGGCCGTGACTGGCAACGTGATTGACTTTCCTTTACAAGGACCGTCCGCAAGGGTAATTCGAGGCCGGCTTAACCCCGCATCGGCGGCTCCCCCGTCAGCGCGCATTTGCATCTTGGATGAGACGGGAACGAATGTGCAGCAGTGTACTGATCCAGATGCGACGGGAAACTTCCACTTCGATGTCAAGGAAGAACCAAATACCCCAATTCGAGTCGCTGTTTGCATATCAGGCAAGCTAGCGTTTGATAAATTCGAACAATTTGAAGCGGATACAAAGATAATTAGCGTAAAGCTCTCGAAGATGAGTTGTTCATTCTGAATAAGGACATGAGCTACAACATAGCCGCTTGCTCCAGCACTACAAGTATCGTTATTACGATTGTGCGCTGGTTTTTGGTCCTTTCATCACTAACCACGCTTACAGCGGCTCAGACATATGAGCCGATTAGCGGCCAAGTGCTTTACGATACGAAGACCGCCGATCCTGTTCCGGAAATCACTTTCCAAGTTACTGATGACAATGAAACTCTTCCGATCTCTACTAGGACAGACCTAGAAGGGAACTTCCACGCCTCGGTGCGTTCTGAATGGGTCATAATCAGATTTACCATGCCAAAGGTTGTGCCAGAATGGATCATAGACGATCCCGTGCTTGAGGGCCGCGGTCGCACCTTGGTTCCGAAAAAGCCTATCCCTTTCATCATTAAGGTCTGTCGCAAAGGGCAACGCGCTTGTCTTTCTGTGAGCGCGATCCTGATTCAGAGAATGTTCTTTTTTGATGACAGTAGATCGGTATCGGAGGCCCACAGCAACGATATGGCTGGAGAGGTCAGCTGGAATCGAGCCTCCATTCCGTTTCTTATGAGAACAGGCTATTTCCCGCAGTCGCGGACGGAGTCGGGCAGTACTCAGGATAAGGACCTTAATGAGGAACAGTGGACAGCATATCTAAAAAAAGAGGCGGATGTGATTGGACTCACACTGGGAGATGTACGAACAATGATCAACGATTGGAGTACTCATCTCCAAGATCCCCTCGATCGAGGTTTATACAGGCTCTATGTTAGTGACTTTAAAGCCGCTTCTGAGGAATTCCAGAAGGCGGCACAGCATCGGGTTGGCGAGGATAGAACGGTGCAGGCGCTTGTAGGTGTGGCGTATTCTGAATTCAAACTGGGCAACGTTGATAAAGCAGGAAGATATCTGGATGAAGCGCTTAAGTTTAATCCCAACGATAAACTCTTGAGGCATGATTTGGCGATCGTACGACCCCAATCTGTCGGCACTCAAAGCGGATCTTCAGCTGGTCCCGGTGTCGGTACGCGGCCCGCACCAACTTGCGCTGTCACACCTCTGACAAATATGGGAGGAGTCGAAACTGTGTGGGCGGTCGACGGCGGTGGCATTGCTGCGTTTGCCGGGATGCGCATCAATCTCGATGGCTACGGCCGCGCTTACAATGCGAAGGACTACGAAGGGGGGGCGCTCCGGCATCTCTGTGAGGCCGGAAAGGTTTATCTTCCTGACGGCACTATCTACGAGGGGTCGATAGACGGCGTCCCCTGCACAGGACGGTTCATGGCAGACTACAAGCATATTGAGAAGGCAGGCTGGCGGGACCCGGCGGTCGGCGCGATCGACTGGCATGGCATACTTGCCGTAGGAACCGCGGCCATTCATGGCAAAACCGTTTCGCATGTCGAACCGGTGCTTCAGAAGGACGGTTCAGGCTTTTATGTATCCCCCACCGCATTAGCGGACACCACTGTCGAAGACCCCGCAGATCAGAGCCGTTACGTCAACCCGCTGCGTGTGCCTTTCGCGGCCGTTCCGAGTTCGTTAGAGGCGCATGGAATCATGATGGGCGCTTTCGGCGTTGCAATTGATAAACAAAAATGGATTTCTGTGCCGTTCGTAGTAGGAGACGTGGGCCAGACGATTGGGGAAGGCAGCGCCGCCCTAGGTCGACAGGTTGCGGGCATGCCGGTCACCGATCAAATCACCCCTGAGAACCGAAATGCCGGACAAGTCGACACACCTGACGTCCTCTGGGTTTTCTTTGGAGACACGGCGACCCAATATGATCACACTCGGGAGCACGCTCTGGCATCTGATGCGGGCAAGGCTTATGACAAGTGGGGCGGAGGCGCACGCCTTTGTGCGTGCATGAAGGCTATGGGAGGCGAATGCCCTACTCCCGATCCTCCAACCAACCTTGTGGCGTTTCCTCAATAATGACGTGGCCGCTGCGTGATTGGTTTCCAAACGCGTTAGTGGATGGGGCCCGGGCAACTTTCACGAGAGTGCGCCGTCCAACCCGGTATTGGTTGGGTGGGGATTTTCGTTCACATCACAGACTCATTCCAACCGAAGGAATGTGTGGAGCACCCGCGGCTACGCTTCCCGCGGCATGGCGCCCGCGAGCAGAAGAACGGCGCCGCAAAACATCAGTGTATCCGCTAAGTAGTTAAGGCCATTGTCGAGGCTGGCGCGTTCCACTACTCCGATCGGCACATAGACGACCAACTCCACGAAGAGCACGGTCAAGCCCAGCCAGGTCGCGGCTGCGCGAGTTTTCTTGCCAACCAGCAACATGACACCCGCGACTGCATAGATCGCTGCCGCCAGGTACGTCCAAATGGCGTGTCCGAAGACGTACGCGGGGGTCAACGGCTCCAGCGGAACGCCGGGAACGTGATCGCCGTGCAGGAATTGCTCGAAGCTGAAAAACAGCACGGGAATGGCAACAAAGTATCGCGCAATCGTCGCAAGAATGTGCCGCTTGCGCCAAGGTTCTGTGAGGCTGGCTGCCAGCGCCAGAGCGCCGCCGCTGAAGGATGTTTCCCGTAACGCGATAGTCAGAAAAATACGATTTTGCGGATGACGTAAGGAAGCCGGGATGTACATCAGCACGACGAAGAGGAAGAAGGTCAAAGCGAGCAAGCTAGCCGCCAGGCGCGCCTGAATCCCCGTCACCAGGCTTAGCGCCGCCGCAATAAAGCAAGCGCCTACGAAGTAGGCCCAGAACAGATGCCAGGGAATCCACGCGGGTATGATCGACGCGATGGCCTTCGTCAAGGTGAAATGTTCGGTGCCGAAGGCCGCAAGTGGCGCCGCGTAAAAAAGCGGCCCGAACAGAATCAGCTTGTCAAATCCGCGCGCCTTTTGCCAATCGCCGCGAAGAAGAATTGCGACCAGCCCGATTGCAAAGACCACGGCAAAGGCGAGATACGACCAGATCACCTCGCTGGGAATCGCTACGAGAATCAGGGCCGGCGAATTCACTAAGCTGCCACTCACGACGATTCCTCTGCTCCCCCGAGCTGGGTTCCCAGGATTGTGAGTGTAAACTGTTCTCTCATCGTTGCAATTCCATAGAGTTCAAAATTCGGTGAGACGTGTTCGCGCAGCTGCAGTCGTCTTCGCTGTTCTGGGCATCATCTACGTGACTTGGCGTCGCTTACGCAGGTCAAGGACAGGTTTGACCAAGGCACTTAAAGAGCATCTGATTCGCTGTGAGAAAGCAATGCAGTTCGCAAAGCCCATTCTCGGCAAGCACGGCTTCCCAGATGACTACCGGACGGTAACCGTCATTGGCCTTATCTCCGTACTCGTTGAACACCAAGAATCAGTTTTGTTGCTGGTGGTGCACGAAAAAGCAGGTTCAGCGTCTGCTCTCGTCAGACCAGTTGTTGAGGGAGCGTATCGAGCGCTGTGGATTAACCTCCCTGCCACGAACGAGGAAGTCACGAAATTCAACGAGAAAGACAAGATTGACTTGGAGTTTGGAGACATCGCAACAGCGCTCGACCATGCGTACGCCACGGGGAACTTTTTTCAAGATTTCAAGACTCGGACATGGAAGCATCTCAATAGTTACACCCACGGCGGGATGCAACAAGTAGGGCGGCGTTTCGTCCGGCATGAGGTTGTCAACAACTACACCGAGGAAGAAATCTACGAGATGACAACCACTGTTACAACGATAGTCCTGCTTACGGTTTCGTTCTTTCTCAAGAAACACGGCCATCTGGACTCAGGAAACGAGATTCAGGCGTTGCTGGAGACTTACGGCCCTGTAGCGGACGGCAAGAAAGCGCCGACACAGTGAGATTGCCGGGGGAGCACGGTCGATAAGTCGCCATTACGCCAGCAATCCCTAAGCACCCCTCCTGCCGTGCCGAGTGCCCCGGAGCCTGCCCAAAGCTTGTCGAAGGGTTCGCGTCCTTCGGTTGGACGCGAGCCTGGAACCACTGACAATCCCGATTTGCCTACTCCCCCCCACCCTGTTACTGTTCATCGTTTATCTCAGCCAAACATGAAGATCGCTACCCGACTTCTCTGCACCCTCGCTCTGCTTTGCGTCCCTGCTCTCGCCCAAGTGCCAACCGACAGTCCGGTCGACGCGATCCGCCATCCGGTATGGAACAAGGGAGTCGTCCTGGGGGGCAGCACGTCTTTCGCCAACACCCCCAGCGCCCAGACTTTTCTCGCCGGCGTGCGCTTCGGCCGAGTGCTGACGGACGAACACGGCAGCAACTTTCTGCGCGGCACGTTTGAGATGGACGTCGACGTCATCCCCATCAACGAGTTCTGGTACAACGGCAATGCGCAGTACGCGGCGGCGATCAATCCGTTCATCGCCAAGTGGAATTTCACGAAGGGCAGCAAGATAGCGCCTTGGCTTGCTGCCGTGGGTGGAATCGTATTCAGCACCAGCAATCTGCCTCCGGGAGACACCTCGACCGTCAACTTCACCAGCGGCCTGGAACTGGGATCGCACTTCTTTCGCGCCGACCGCCAGTCCCTCGACCTCGCCGTAAAGATCTATCACCTATCGAATGCTTCCATAGGCAACAAGAACCCCGGCATCAACGGGGCTGTGCAGTTCACGTTTGGATATACCTGGTATTGACCTTCTTCCTCGAATAGCAAGGAACGTGGGCCCTCGCGTTGCATCTAAGGCGTCGTGCATCGGGATCGCGCAGATTCGATCAGCAAGCTCTGGATACTGCTTACTTTTGCCTTACTGCCCGTCGCCCTTTGCGCGCAAGACGCGCCGCGATCAGCATTGGATGCTCTGCGTGATCCTTCCTGGAGCTATGGCTTTCAGGTATACGGCGGCACGGCTATGATGGCCACGCCACGCATTCCCGATGCGCCCGGACGCTATCCCAGCAGCTTCGGCGCTGAGTTGCATCTTGGGCACGTCCTTACCGGCGAGCGCGGCGAGGGCTGGCGGCGCGGCACGCTGGAGTGGGACTTCAACGCCATTCCTGTGGCGCTGTACTTCGTCAACGGCAGGCAGTACTACATGGGCGGCTTCGAGGCCGTCGATCCCCGCTGGAACTTCACGCGGATCAGCAAGCGGATGGTGCCGTTCCTCGGCTTTGACGGCGGAATGCTCTTCGGCCCGCAGAAATTTCCGCCGGGGGACACGGCGCGGGCCAACTTCACCGCCGCGCTCGAACTCGGGGCCCATGTCTTCGCACGCCACAGGCAAGCGTTTGACACGAGCATTCGTCTGTACCACCTCTCCAACGCTGAAACCGGGAAATACAATCCCGGCGTGCCGCTGTCGATTCAAGTCATGCTGGGATACACCTGGTTCTAGAAAGAAGCGCCTGAGGAGCGAAATGTGGCGACTTGAAAGGGCACGGCTTTCAGCCGTGCCGAAATACGCTCGACAATGCCGGCTTTAGCCACTGAGGGAAAGCCTTTCTTTAGTGCGAAATCGAATACCCGCAGAGGCTAAAGCCTCACGAGATTGACTGGCTTGCAGCACAGCTAAAGCTGTGCCCTTTCAAAACAAGCGTATCCAACGGTGTCCAGTCGTCACGCCGCATCGCCGGGATGCAGGCCCGGCCGCTTCAAGAGACCCATCGAGACGTAAGCGCCGATCCATGAGCCGAGCGCGGCAAAGCCAACGTACACCCAGTTGCGCGTGTAGCTGATGACGGCAAACGCCGAGAGCAGATACCAGACACTGCTCCACGTAGCTGCGGGAACCCGGCGCCGCGACGACACAGCGGCATTGAACATCACATAGACAGCGTCAGTTGCGGCGGTGGAAGCCGCTACGCCGAGGGCGAGCAAGGGATCGATGTGGGGCACGGAAGACCTCGCGCAAGCAAAGAATGAGATGTGGCAAAGGAGGTCAGTTTAGCGCCGGATGGTCATTGCGTGGCGGAATTAGCGCGGCCCAAGCCGGTTTTCGATTGAGGCTCCGCAGCCGATATAATCAAAAGTTTGCAGTGATTCCCCCAGTCCAGCTATCAAATCCTTCGGAAGGACAATATGCCGACAGACGTAGTCATGCCCCAGATGGGCGAGTCGATTTTTGAAGGGACCATCACCAAGTGGCTGAAGCAGCCCGGCGAGAAGGTGCAGCGCGACGAGCCGCTGTTTGAGATTTCCACCGACAAGGTGGATGCCGAGATTCCCGCTCCCGCCTCGGGCACGTTGCAGGAAATCAAGGTGCAGGCCGGCAACACCGTGCAGGTGAACACCATCGTCGGCGTGATCGGTGATGGTGATGGTGCGAGCGCTCCGGCTCCGGCGCCACCAACCCCGGCGCAAAGCACGCCGGCTGCGACACCGACCCAGGCTTCGCAGCCGACATCCGGTGAAGTAACAAAGGCGGTCCCCGCCGATCTAGCAGAAGACGAAAAGGACGGCGTTGAGCGGCAGGAGCAGGGCGCGGTGACAGAAACCGGCGAGCAGGGACGCGTGCGCTCCAGCCCTTTGGTGCGAAAGATCGCCAAGGAAAACAACATCAACCTGGCGCAGGTTCCCGGCACCGGGCTCGGCGGCCGCATCACCAAGGAGGACATCGAAGCCTTCGTCGCGAAGTACGGCAAGGGCGGATCAGCCGCTCCGGCTCAGCCCGCAGCTCCGCAAGCGCCCGCCTACGGAGCTCCTGCCGCCCCCCCGGCTCCAGCCTACGCACCTCCAGCCACGCCCGCGCCGACGCCGGCTCCCACCGGGCCGATGCAGCCCGTGGGCGGCATCACGCCGGGCGAAATCGTGCCCATGTCGGTAATGCGCAAGAAGATCGCCGAGCACATGGTCATGTCGAAGCGCACTAGCGCGCATGTGCACGGCGTCTTCGAAGTCGATGTGACCCGCATCGTGAAGCTGCGCGAAAAGAAGCGCTACGAGTTCGAGAAGGCCACTGGTCTGAAGCTCACGTTCACGCCGTTCTTCGCGCGGGCTGCGGTGCACGGCATCCGCAAGTGGCCGATCATCAACTCGTCGGTCGAGGGCGAGAATATCCACTATCACCCGTCGATTAACCTCGGCATCGCCGTGGCCCTCGACTGGGGCTTGATTGTTCCCGTGGTAAAGAACGCGGAAGAGCGCAGCTTCGTCGGCTTGCAGAAGGCGATCACCGACCTCGGCGAGCGCGCACGCACAAAGAAGTTGAAGCCGGAGGAGGTACAGGGCGGGACGTTCACCATCACCAATCCCGGCATCTTCGGTGCGGAGTTCGGCATGCCCATCATCAATCAGCCGCAGGTGGCGATCATGGGCGTGGGCGGTATCAAGAAGAAGCCGGCAGTCGTCACCGATCAAGATGGCGCCGACTCGATCGCCATTCGCTCGATGATGCACCTCAGCATCGGCTACGATCACCGCATCGTCGACGGGGCGGTTGCCGACCAGTTCATGGCGGAAGTCAAGAAGTATTTGGAGAACTGGAACGAGGAGATCCTGTAGAAACAGTTGTCAGTGGCCGGTTGTCGGTTGTCAGAACCGGGGCTTCGTTAGCTCGTGCCCGGGGCACGCGAGCCATCGTTCGGCAACTTACCCAGCATTCCGCTGCGCTCCATGCTGGGCTGTCGTCGCACGCCCTTCGGGCTCTCTGCCCTTCGTGGTCAGCTTATGTTTTTTACTGACAACCGACAACTGACGACCGACAACTTGTTCCCCGCCCCTGTAGAATCACTTTAGACTCATGAATGCCTTCTCCGACCTGCATGGCGAGGCTCACGAGGCCACGAAGACCGGCCCCGTGCTGGTGATGCCACCGCCCCCCGGGCCGACGCGCTCTCAGCTCTGGATGAACCGGATCTGGCTGGTAGTCTTCGTACTCTTCTGCCTGGAAGTCGGTATCGTCCTGATCGTGGGGCCCTGGACGCGCGCCTGGACGGAGAACTCGATCACCGCCAGCTACCCGGCATTTCACGAGTTTCTGATGAACGGGTTCGTTCGCGGCGCAGTGACCGGACTGGGAGTGGTCGATTTCTGGATCGGCGTCGCCCGCGCCGTCTCGTATCGAGAAACAGTTTCATGAATTCACAAGATGCGCCCGTTCGCCGGCAGCGTCGGATCGTAAAGCGTCACTAGTCTCCAGCATGGCCGACAACGACAACAAATCTTCCCGTAAGAGCCAGCGCGCTTCGCTAGCCTACGAAAACAAGAAGTTTCTCGACAGCCCTGATGGCCGCATTCTTCGCATCCTGTCGGAGTATCAGGAGCCGCTATCGCGCTTTCGGCGCGAGCGCATTCAAGACACGATTGTATTTTTCGGGTCGGCGCGATTTCACAGCCAGTCGGACGCCGAGAAAACGCTAACGCTATTAGAAAAGCCCCATTCCGCGAAACCGGCTCCGCCGGACGAGCAGGAGCTTGTGAGCCGGGCGCAATCTGACGTGAAGATGGCCCGCTATTACGAAGATGCGCGCGAACTGGCATTCCTGATTACCCAATGGACGAAAACACTTGGGCAATCGCGGCATCGTTTCGTCGTCTGCACCGGCGGCGGACCCGGCATCATGGAGGCGGCGAACCGCGGCGCGTTCGAAGCGGGTGGCAAGTCGATTGGCATGAACATCAATCTGCCCTTCGAGCAGATTCCCAACAGCTACATCACGCCTGAGTTGAATTTCGAGTTCCACTACTTCTTCATGCGCAAGCTGTGGTTCGCGTACCTGGCCAAAGCGCTGGTGGTCTTCCCGGGCGGATTCGGCACCTTCGACGAACTGTTCGAGCTGCTGACCCTCGCACAAACCGACAAGCTGGCCAAGCGCATCTGCGTTGTCGTCTATGGCAAGGAGTACTGGGACCGCGTGATCAACTTCCAGGCGCTGGTCGAGGCCGGGACCATTTCCCCTCGCGATCTCGAGCTCTTTCATTTCGCCAACTCTCCGCAAGAGGCCTTCGAGTACCTGCGAAATCACCTGGAACTGCACCACCTGGAGCAGCCCAACCACCGCGACAAAGAACCCGAGATCGCCAAAACGAGGCCCTGAGGATCGGCGCCCGCCTTGACACTGTGGTTGCAGCACTTTATCCTTTTACTTTGCGCTAATTGCGCGCTCCCACCTGTCTGTACCTGCCAGAGTTTCCCGTCAGGAGCTTGGCCCGCCAGACCCGGTTCTGTCCGGAGGTCGTTGACCATGTGGGAGGTTTGCGTTTTCAGAAGGCTTTGAACGGGCCTCCTGCGAGATTGAGGCGGGTGTCGAAATGCTGATTCGGGTGCGAGAACTGGAGCTCCGCACGCTGGAGTTCAATGAGGATCTTCCTCCCGGAGCGGTGGATTTCGGGTCTGACTTCCGCCAGTTGGGCGCGTTACACACCGAGGGCCGCGCGGAACTGATCGTCGAGCATCGCGGCCACCGTCAGGACGTCGAAGATATCCGCCTAGTGGGAAAGCTGGGGACGAAAATTGAAGTCCTGTGCGCCCGCTGCCTGGATCCGGTCGTTCATGACGTAGATTGGGATTTCGACCTGCTCTATCGTCCGCAAGGCGTAGACCGGCGAGGCGATGAGGTCTCGATCAGCCAGGCCGAGACGGAAATCGGCTATTATCAGGGTGAAGGTCTTCTCCTGGAAGACGCGCTGCGCGAGCAAGTGCTGCTGGCGACGCCGGTCAAGACGGTATGTCGCGAAGAGTGCAAGGGTTTGTGCCCCAGTTGCGGGCGCAACCTGAACCAGGAACAATGTGACTGTGCACCGCGCGCCGGCGATCCTCGCTGGGCAGCGCTGGCCGAGATTAAAAAGAAGCTGCAAAGCTGAAAAGTTGTCCGCGCGGCGAATGCCGCCGGGCTGAAATGCGAGAGGTCTCTAATGCCAAATCCCAAACGGCGCCATTCCCAGGCGCGGACATCCAAGCGGCGGGCACACGATCATCTGACCGCCCAGTCGCTTTCCGAATGCCCCAACTGCCATGAGCGCAAGCTGCCGCATCGGGCGTGTGCCAAGTGCGGTTACTATAAGGGTCGCGAAGTCATTGAAGTTGAAGAGAGCGCCAGCTAGCCCGCTGCCGCGCAATATAGATCGTCCTCTGCGCCTCATCCAGTGCGTGACGGTTGCCGGCGGCGGTCGTTCTGGTTCCGCATGGGCGGCTGACACCTAAAGATGCCAACTACGATTGCCCTTGACGCGATGGGGGCCGATCGGGCGCCCAAGCCCGAAGTGGAGGGAGCGATCCTCGCCGCTCGCCATTATGGCGTGCAAGTGCTATTGGTCGGACAAGAGGACGCCGTCCGAGCCGAGCTCGATTTGCATCCCATATGGCGGCGGCTGTCAATCGATGTGGTGCATGCCAGCGAAGTCATCGGCATGCAGGAGAAGGCCGCCCAGGCCGTGCGCTCCAAGCGCGACTCCTCGATGCGCGTCGGCTTGCGGCTGGTTCGTGACGGCAAGGCTGACGGCTTCGTCAGCGCAGGCAACACCGGGGCTGTGATGGCTACGGCCAAAATGGTTCTGGGAGCACTGCCGGGCGTCGATCGCCCAGCTCTAGCTACAGCATTTCCCACGACCCAGGGCACAGCGACCATCCTTATCGACGTGGGCGCCAATGTCGACTCCAAAGCGCAAAATCTCCAGCAGTTCGCCATCATGGGCGACGTGTACTTCCGCACCATCTTCGCCGGCCGCTTCTCCACCTCCGAGCATCCCCGCATTGGACTGCTCTCGATCGGCCAGGAAGAAAGCAAAGGCAACGAGCTCACCCGCGAAGCCTACAAGATGATCAAGGACCTGCCGGTGAACTTTGTCGGCAACGTTGAGGGGCGCGATCTCTTTAACGGCAAGGCTGACGTGCTGGTTTGCGATGGCTTTGTCGGCAACGTCGCGCTGAAGATTTCCGAAGGCATGGCCGACGCGGTGCGCTTCCTTCTAAAGCAGTCGCTTCAGGCGACGATCACACGGCAGGTTGGATTCCTGCTCTCGCGCCAGGCATTCGTAGACTTTAAGAAGCGCCTCGACTACTCCGAATACGGTGGAGCGCCGCTGTTGGGGATCAAGGGCGTGTGCATCATCTGCCACGGGTCATCGAACGCAAATGCAATCAAGAATGCCGTGCGCGTGGCGACCGAGTTCGCCAACAGCAAGCTCAACCGCGTCATTGAAGAACGCATTGCCGAGGCCAGCAAGCAAGTCGCTCACGAAAACGGAAGGCATGTATCCGGCGAGCCTGGGTCTATGACCAGCGACGTGGTATAGCAGTTCAGAAGTGCTGTATACCCGGACACCCGCTTAGTCTTGCGGACCAGGTCTAATCTGAGGTTTTGTCATCCCGAGCGAAGCGAGGAACCTGCTGTTCATCACTCGCCAAGTGCGCTCTGCATAAGACACGATGAGTTCCCACGCTCCCATCGCATTCCTCTTCCCCGGACAGGGCTCGCAATCCGTCGGCATGGGCCGCGAGTTGGTTGCCCTCTTCCCCGTTGCGAAGGAAACCTTCGACGAAGCCGACGCAGCGCTGGGCTACAAACTTTCGCAGCTCTGCTTCGAAGGTCCCGAAGACCAGCTTAAACTGACGGAGATCACCCAGCCGGCAATCCTGACGGTCTCTGTCTCGGCCTGGCGAGTCTTGCAATCGCAAGGCATCACTCCGGCGTACGTGGCTGGTCACAGCCTGGGCGAATATTCCGCGCATGTAGCGGCCGGGACCCTGTCGTTTGCCGACGCCGTTCGGACGGTTCGCAATCGCGGCAAGTATATGCAGGAAGCCGTGCCTGTGGGCGTGGGCGCGATGGCTGCAATTCTCGGCATGCAGATCGATCATATCCGCCAGATTTGCGAAGAAGCCGCCGAAGGCGAAGTCTGCCAGCCGGCCAACCTTAACTCGCCCGATCAGACCGTCATCTCAGGCAATAAGGCCGCCGTCGGGCGAGCGGTAGAACTGGCAAAAGCACGGGGCGCCAAACGCGCGATCCTGCTGCCTGTCAGCGCACCCTTCCATTGCGCATTGATGCAACCAGCGCAGGACCGGTTAGCCCACGATCTGCACCAACTCCAGCTCCACAATCCGGAAGTCCCCGTAATGTGCAATGTTGACGCTAGTCTCGTCACCGCATCGCATCAGAGCCTGGATGCCTTGATCCGACAAGTGACAAGCGCGGTTCTCTGGGACCGCTCCATGCGGCAACTCGCTGCCATAGGAATTCAGGAATTCGTCGAGGTGGGGCCGGGAAAAGTGCTCTGCGGGCTTCTGCGGCAAATCGACCGCTCTCTCAAGTGCCACAACGTCGAAGACGAAGCCAGCCTCGAGAAGGTCCTCAACCACTTCACCCCGGCCTCTCCAAAACCAGAATAAGCCTAAAATCCTGAGCGAAGCGGGGCAGCCCGGCGACCGAGCGCAGTCGAAGGACCCCTATTCCTGGGACGGCTCTGAGCTAGGCGGCGATCTTGTCTGTGCTTTAATATTGCCGCATGGCAAAGAACATCGGCCAATTCGAGGTTGCCTGCCCGTGCTGCGGAGCAGCGTTGAAGATCGATGCCGCAACCAAAGCGGTCATCGCGCATACCCCCAAGGCAGTTCCCCGGACCTTCAACGACATGGAAGAGGCGGCCCGGGCGATGAAAGAGCAGGAGAGTCGCAAAGAGTCGATCTTCCGCCAATCAGTCGAAGCGCAGAAGAACCAGGCAGACCTGCTGGAAAAGAAATTTCAGGAAGCGATGAAGCGCGCCAAAGAGGCTCCCGATACCGGCAAGCCGATTAGGGATTTTGACTTGGATTAACGTACGCTGCGAATCAGCGATATGCATCGGAGCGGTGACGGACCGCTGTGATCAAGATACTGCCCTCGTCCACTTGGCGGTAGAACACTCGGTAATCGCCGCAGCGCAGCCTAAATCCTGATAAGGGAGGTCTCAGCTTCTTCGCATCTCCCGCACGCGTCTTAGCATACCGATCCAGGCAATCAAGTATTTGCAGGGCTGTTGCGCGATCAATTGCTCGCACATCCGAGCGAGCCTCGGAAGACCAATGAATGCGTATGCGAGATCCCGAGGAGGGTTCCGTCATTCCTCGACGCCGAACTCCCGAAGTATTTCTTCGTGCGGGATCGCCTCTCCCCGTTCCGCAGAGGCACTTGCTCTCTCAATTGCGGCAATGGTTTCAGGTGAAAGCTCCTCATCTTCGACAGGGAGAGCGTCCAGATGCTGCGAAAGCGGCTCAACCATGACCTCTAGCAGGTTACGCACGGCGGGAATCTTGTCGCCGGGCAGCATGTCCAATAAGGCGTGGGCCTGCTGCCGCTGTTCTGCAATTTCCTGTTCCATGGCTCCTTATTGTAGCCCGATTACGTAAACATGAACTCCTTTGTCTTCAACTCCCTTACCCGGTCGCGCAACTTCGCTGCCTGCTCGAACTCGAAGCGCGTGGCCGTTTCGCGCATATCGGACTCGGCGGGGCGAAGCTTGTCCGTGCCTTCAATTTGGTGATTTCGAATATGAGGGTACGACAAGGTGACGGTATAATCGCGGCATGGCTGACCGCGCGATCCACATCTCGGAGGAAGAAGCCGTCAGCGACTTCAGCTCCGTGCTTGCCCGCGTGCGGGCGGGCGCGGAAGTCGTCATCGAGAGTGAAAGCGGCAGGTTGCCTCTAGCCGTGATTCGCCCTGCCGAACCATATGTCCGGCTCCTCTCCGAGTCTTTACGCCTTGCCAAGGAAAATGCTTCGACCGCCACACTCGATGGAGACTTCGGACGCGATCTCGAAGCCGCGATTAACAGCCATCGTGAACCGTTGAATCCGCCCGCATGGGATTGATCCTACATTTCGCCGAGGGGATCCCCGCGGAATTCACGTGAACATAAACTCTTTCGTCCTCAACTCGCGCACCCGGTCACGCAATTTCGCTGCCTGCTCGAACTCGAAGCGCTTGGCAGCCTCGCGCATGTCCGACTCCAGCTTGCTGATGAACGTATCCAGCTCTTCCTGCGACTTGAACTCCGGCATGTCGTCGGCTTCAGCGATCAGGTCGGTGTAGTCGGCATTGGCGACTGCAACCAGCGTCATATCCAACGGCCGCACGATCGTCTCCGGCGTGATGCCGTGCTCCTCGTTATAAGCCCGCTGGATCGCTCGACGGCGATTGGTCTCATCCATCGCCTTCTGCATCGAGTCCGTCATTCTGTCGGCATACAGGACAGCTCGGCCATTCAGGTTGCGCGCGCAGCGGCCGATGGTCTGAATCAGCGAGCCTGACGAGCGCAGGAAGCCTTCCTTGTCCGCATCGAGAATAGCGACCAGCGAGACCTCGGGCAGGTCCAGCCCTTCGCGCAGCAGGTTGATGCCGATCAGCACGTCGAATTCGCCTTTGCGCAGGTCTCGCAGAATCTTGATGCGCTCCAGCGTTTCGATCTCCGAGTGCATGTAGCGGCAGCGCACGCCGACTTCGCTGTAGTACTCTGCCAGGTCTTCGGCCATACGCTTGGTTAGCGTCGTCACCAGCACGCGCTCGCCTTTTTTGACGCGATCGCGAATCTCATGCAGCAGATCATCGATCTGCCCTTTCACCGGACGAACTTCCACCTCAGGATCGACTAACCCCGTGGGTCGGATGATCTGTTCGACCACAACGCCTGCCGATTTTGTTAGCTCATACGGCCCGGGCGTCGCCGAAACGTAAATCGCCTGATTGACGCGGTTCTCGAACTCTTCGAACCTCAGCGGACGATTATCCAGCGCACTCGGCAGGCGGAATCCGTATTCGATCAGGTTCTGCTTGCGCGAGCGGTCGCCGTGCCACATGCCATGCAGTTGGGGAACCGTCTGGTGCGATTCATCGATAAACATCACGTAGTCGCGCGGAACGTAATCCAGCAACGTCGGCGGAGGCTCGCCCGGCAAGCGTTCCGTGAAATGGCGTGAGTAGTTCTCGATGCCGTGGCAGTAGCCCATCTCCTTGATCATCTCGAGATCGAAGCGCGTGCGCTGATGAACCCGCTGCGCCTCGACCATGCGTCCCTGCTTCTCCAGTTCGGCCTCCCACCACGCCAGCTCTTCCAGGATGGAATCAACCGCCGACCGCTTGCGCTCGGGCTTCATCACGTAGTGGGTCTTGGGATAAATCGGCAGGCGCGAGTACTTCTGCTTCACCGTGCCAAACAACGGATCGATTTGTGCCAGCGACTCGACCTCGTCGCCCCATAGCTCGATGCGATAGGCGACATCTTCATACGTTGGAAAAATTTCGATGAGGTCGCCGCGCACGCGAAACGTTCCCCGGCGAAAGTCGCCCTCGGTGCGCTCATACAGGATCTCGACCAGCTTGCTGACGATCTCCTGGCGCTTGATCTTCTGTCCCTTTTCCAGGAACAGCAACATGCCGTAATAGGCTTCCGGCGAGCCGAGGCCGTAGATGCAGCTTACCGAGGCGACGATGATGCAATCGCGCCGCTCGAACAGCGACTTGGTTGCGGAAAGCCGCAACTTATCCAGCTCGTCGTTGATCGTCGCTTCCTTCTCGATGTAGATGTCGCCGGCCGGAATGTACGCCTCAGGCTGGTAGTAGTCGTAATAAGAGACGAAGTACTCGACGGCGTTGTGCGGGAAGAACGACTTGAACTCGTGATAGAGCTGCGCCGCCAGCGTTTTGTTGTGCGCCAGGATGAGCGCCGGGCGGTTCAGGTTCTCAATGACCTTCGCCATCGAAAAGGTCTTGCCCGATCCGGTGACTCCGAGCAACACCTGGTGCTTCTCGCCATCGAACGCACCGCGCGTGAGCGCCTCGATAGCAGGACCTTGATCGCCCTGCGGTTTGTAGGAGCTGACGAGTTTGAATTCCATGGATCAGTTGCCGGTGGTCAGTTGTCGGTTGTCAGTAGGACGAAGATTCGTTCCACGCGCCTACAGAATGCAATTTCGGTGAGTGAGCATCTCTTCATTATAAAGAACGACGTGTCATCCCGAGCGACGAGCCGCCGCAGGCGGACGAGGAGCAGAGGGACCCGCAGTTTCTCTGTGTCCCTGAACATTCTCGCGGAGGCAAAACATCAGCGGCCGAAGGCCGCGAAAGGTGAGAGCCCCGTCCTTCAGGACGGGGAAAGCAGCCCAAATCAGACTATGGAGTGCCGTAGGCACGGCAGGTCGGTTGTGAAATGGGGATGTTACGTAAATTACTTCTTCTGACCATCAGCGATCAGGAATCGATTTACCAACTGGCCAGCGGGGTGCCGCTTCAGCCATTCATTCAGTGAAGCCGCAGTGCTGTCTTTCCGAACGTTGCCGGGGTCGAGGTCGGCTGAGCCTTGCCAAACAATGTCCCCCGCTGTATCGATCACTTCCAGGGTGTACGTATTTCTGATTGCAATGGAAATTCGCTCACCATTGACACTGCGGTCCGCCGTAGGCACTTTCCGTTTAAACCTGAACACTAGGTCAGCCTTGCTGCGTTCGCTGACTGGATTCAGGTCCGATGAGGTGAGCGCCAGCAAGGCGCTATTCGAGACTGCGTCAGATGCCGTCTCGTTGTCGATGAAAATGGTATGTGCCTGTTGCACTTGTAAAGGCAATGCTACTGCCGACTGTGCCGATACTTTTACCCCGTTAAGGGCAACGGCTAAAGTGAGCATTGTGACTACACAACGATAATGACGCGGTTGAACTTTCATAGCTGTTGAGAACAGGCGTTATCGTAAATGGTCCCCAAAATGCCGTCGCAATGAGAGAGGACAAACCTGTCGTGCCTACGGCACTCCCCCAGACGCTTACCCCGTCCTGAAGGACGGGGCTTTCACCTGTCGCGGCCTGCGGCCGCTGGCGGTGGCTTCAGCCACTGCTAGCCTCCAATGCAAGCACGTGCCATCTTGTTTGTCTGACAACTGACCACTGACAACCGACAACCTCTTATTACCGCAGCTCCTCCATGCACTCTTCCAGCACCTCGCGCGAAGGACGAACGACTTCTTCGGGCAGGTTCGCCAGCGGTTCCTCTGTCATGTCGAGCATCTCGAGGAAATTCGGCGCGGTGGTGTTCACGTACAGCACCCCGGTCAGCACTTCCTCTTTGGCGGCGGAATCGACCAGGCGCTTGATCGCGTGCGCCTTGTCAGTCGGGTCGTAGTCTTCTTCCAGCTTGCGCAGGCGCAGCGACGAGCCATCGTGCATGGCGACGCTGACGGTCGTGCCCGGATCGTATTCGACCGTGATGTCCTCGAAATGCGGAACGAAGTTGATGTCGTGCAGCGGTTCTTCGTGGTCGATCAGGAACTTGTACGACTTGGTTGAGCCTTCATGATCGTTGAAGGTGACGCAGGGAGAAACCACATCGAGCATCACGGTGCCACGGTGCGCCAGCGCCGCCTTGAGCATCGTGTGGAGCTGCTTCTTGTCGCCGGAGAACGAGCGGCCGACGAAGGTCGCGCCCAGCATGATGGCTAACGCGCAAGTATCAATCGGCGGCAGATCATTGATCACGCCGGTCTTCAACTTGGCGCCGACGTCGGCAGTCGCGGAGAACTGGCCCTTCGTCAGGCCGTACACGCCGTTGTCTTCGATGATGTAGATCATCGGAATATTGCGCCGCATCAGGTGAACAAACTGGCCGATACCGATGGAAGCGGTGTCGCCGTCACCACTCACGCCCAGCGCTACGATCTTGGAATTCGCCAGCACCGCGCCCGTTGTCACCGACGGCATGCGTCCGTGAACGGAGTTAAAGCTGTGCGAGCGGCTCATGAAATAGGCCGGACTCTTCGATGAGCAGCCGATACCCGACATCTTGATAACGCGCTCAGGTGCGATGCCCATCTCGTAGAAGGCATCGATGATGCGCTCGGAGATGGCGTTATGGCCGCAGCCGGCGCACAGTGTGGTCTTGCCGCCACGATAATCGATGACAGTCAAGCCGAGTCGGTTAACCTTGGGCTTTGGTTGTGAGGCCGGCGTGCTCGCCATTTACTTGCCCTCCTGCGAAATGATTTCGTCGGTGATGGAGCGCGCGTCGATCGGCAGCCCATTATAGTGGCGCACGCTGCGCAGCTTTGCGATGTCCGGAACTGCGATGTCGAGCTTGATGAGTGTCATCATCTGCGCGTCGCGATTTTGATCGACGACGTACACCCGCTTGTGCGCGCCGATGAACTCGTGCATTTCGCGGGTAAACGGAAACGCCCGCAGCCGCAGATAATCAGCCTTCACGCCGTACTCGCTCTGCAACTGGTCGAGCGTCTCGGTCACCGCGTGATGTGAGGTACCGTAAGCGATTATGCCAATTTCGTCGCCTTGGTTGCGAACCATCTCTGGCTTGGGAACCTGCGTGCGGGCGAATTCGAACTTGTGCGCCAGTCGGTCGAGGTTATTGACGTAATCGTCGGGACGCTCGCTGTATTGTGCCTTCTCATTGTGTCCGCTGCCGCGCGCGAACCATGCGCCAGCCGGATGGTCGGTACCCGGCAGCGTGCGGTATCCCACTCCGTCGCCGTCCACATCTTTGTAGCGGGCAAAGCTGCCCAGCCGGTCCAAGTCTTCCTTCGAGAGCACCTTGCCACGCTTGATCGGCGTTTCGGGATACTCGAACGGCTCCGACATCCAGTTGTTCATGCCAAGGTCAAGGTCCGACATGACGAATACCGGCGTTTGCAGTTGCTCGGCAAGGTTGAACGCTTCGCTCGCCATCGAGAAGCACTCGTGCGACCGTGGACGGAATCAGCATCGGATGCTTCGTATCGCCATGGGAAAGGGACGCGACGAAGCCGATGTCGCCTTGCGAGGTGCGCGTCGGAAGACCGGTCGACGGACCTACGCGCTGGATGTCCCAGATCACCCCGGGAATCTCGACGTAGTAGCCCAGGCCCGCAAACTCGGCCATCAGCGATATGCCAGGGCCAGCCGTCGCGGTCATAGATCGCGCGCCCCCCAGCCTGCACCGAGCACCATTCCGATCGCCGCCAGTTCGTCTTCGGCCTGGACGATGGCGAACGTCGCCTTGCCGTCGGGGCCGATGCGGTGTTCCTTCATGTAGTCGATCAGCGACTCGACCAGCGAGGATGACGGCGTGATGGGATACCACGTCACCACGGTCACACCGGCGAACATGGAGCCCAGCGCGGCAGCCGCATTGCCGTCGATGATGATCATGCCGGCGGTCTTGTCCATGCGTTCGACGGTGAAGGGATCGGCTTTGGTCAGCGACGAAGCCGCATAGTCGTAGCCGGCTTGGGCGGCGCTCCAGTTGAGGTCGGCCGCCTTCTTCTTCCTGGCGAACTGCTTGCGCAGTGCTTTTTCGACCTCGGCCATGTCGAGGTTCAGCAACTTCGCAACCACCCCGACATACACCATGTTCCTCACCAGCTTGCGCAGCTTCGACTCGGGACAAACAGCGGCCGTGATCTTGTCGTAAGGCACAGCGTAGAACGTCAGGTCGCTGCGCAGCTCATTGAGCTTCAGCGGCTCGTCATAGAGCACGACCGCGCCTGGCGCCAGCGACAGGGCGTCTTCTTTCGCCGTCTCGGGATTCATCGCCACCAGAAAGTCGATTTCCTTCTTGCGCGCGATGTAGCCTTTCTTGCTGGCGCGGATGGTGTACCAGGTCGGCAGACCGGCGATGTTCGACGGGAACATGTTCTTGCCCGACACCGGCACGCCCATCTGAAAGATGGTGCGGAGCAGCACGGTGTTAGCGCTCTGCGATCCGGAACCGTTGACGGTGGCGACTTGTATGCTGAAATCGTTAACGACGGGTTGGCGGCCGGCGCCCTCTTCGGCGCCGTGTACCGCAATCTCTGTTGTTGCCATCAATACCCCTTGGTGGACCCCGCTCTGCGATTGGATTGTGAGGGTGGGGTGTTGCCTATTATAGGGCAGCCGCGAACTGGAGTAATAGCGGGACAAAGTAATTCTCTTTGTCCGAAAAACAAAGGCCACCGTTTCAGGTGGCCTCTTTATCAACACCCGCAGACAGCAGGTCCGCTCGCCTGCGGTGTTGGATTTCACGCGGCGGGCGCGCCCGTCAGTACCTGCTCGCGGACTTCAGCGTCATGCTGCGCCTCTGCGCGCGAAGCCGGTAAGGCAATCTCCAGCAGCTCAGGAATCGACTTCACATAGTGCATCGTCAATCCCTGGAGCTGCTCCGGCGTCAGGTCTTCCAGCACGTTCTGCCGGTTTTCCTCGGGAAGGATAATGTCCGTTACACCCGCGCGCTTGGCAGCCAGCGTCTTTTCCTTGATGCCGCCGATGGGAAGAACATTCCCACTCAGCGTGATCTCGCCGGTCATCGCGGTTAGCGGACGCACCGGCTTGTCCGTTAGCAGTGAGACTAGGGCTGTCACCATGGTCACACCAGCCGAGGGCCCGTCCTTCGGGATGGCTCCTGCCGGCACGTGAATGTGAATGTCGTGATCGGCAAAGAAGCCCTCGTCGATTCCGAACTCGCGTGCGTTCGACCGCACCCAGGTCAGCGCAGCCTGCATCGACTCCTGCATCACCTGACCGAGCTGTCCGGTCATAGTAAAGCCGCCCTTGCCCTTCATCTTATTGGCTTCGACGAACAGCACGTCTCCGCCAGTCGGCGTCCAGGCAAGACCGACCGCTACGCCGGAGCGCTTGGTGCGCTCGGCAATTTCGCCCTCAACGCGGATCTTGATGCCGCCCAGCATGTCGTGGTGCTGCACCAGCTCGGTGGTCACCACCATCTTGTCCGGGTGACCTTCCGCAATACGGCGCGCCTGCTTGCGGCAGAGCGTCCCAATGGTGCGCTCCAGACTGCGAACGCCCGCTTCGCGCGTGTAGTGCCGGATGATGAAACGAACGGTTTCTTCGGGAAACTCGATCTGCTCTGCCGTGATGCCGTTCTCCTCGATCTGCCGCGGGATGAGGTATTGGAAGGCGATGTGCACCTTCTCTTCCTCGGTGTAACCCTGCAGCTCGATGATCTCCATGCGGTCGCGCAGCGGCTCCGGGACCGGATCCAACTGATTGGCCGTGGTGATGAACAGCACCTTCGACAGGTCGAAGGGTACGTCGAGGTAGTTGTCGCGGAAGCTGAAGTTCTGCTCCGGATCAAGTGCCTCCAGCAGAGCCGCTCCCGGATCACCGCGGAAGTCGCGACCGACCTTATCGATTTCGTCGAGCATAAACACGGGATCGTTGGTCTCGGCCCGGCGTATACCCTGAATGATCTGTCCCGGCAATGCGCCGATGTAAGTGCGGCGATGCCCGCGGATTTCCGCCTCGTCATGCACGCCCCCCAACGACAGGCGCACGAACTTGCGGCCGAGTGAGCGCGCAATGGATTTACCCAGCGAGGTCTTGCCCACGCCTGGAGGTCCGACAAAGCAAAGGATCGGCCCCTTCATGCTGGGCTTCAGCCGTCGCACAGAGAGGTAATCCAGAATGCGGTCCTTGACCTTCTCCAGATCGTAGTGATCGGAGTCGAGAATTTCCTTGGCCTTCGGAATGTCAACCTCGACGCCTGAGGACTTCTGCCACGGCAGCACCGCCAGCCACTCGATGTAGTTGCGCGTAAGCCCGTAATCAGCAGCCATCGGCGACATACGCGCTAGACGCCCAAGCTCCTTCAGCGCCTCTTTCTTCACATCGTCGGGCATGCCCGCCGACTCGATCTTCTGCCGCAGCTCCTCGGCATCGCGCGTGGTCTCGTCCTGCTCGCCAAGTTCTTTCTGGATGGCCTTCATCTGCTCGCGCAGGTAGTACTCGCGCTGCGTCTGTTGCACGCGGTCCTGCACTTCGCTCTGGATCTTGTTGCGAAGTTGCTGAACTTCCAGCTCCTTCGCCAGGTGCTGATTGATCTTCTCCAGGCGAATATGTACATCGGGGGTTTCCAGCACTTCCTGCTTGTCACGCGTCGATAGCGACGGGAGCGACGAGGTAATAAAGTCGACCATGCGGCCGGCATCCTCGATATTTGCCGCCACCGTAGACAGCTCGTCCGACAGCGTCGGCGAGCCGGCGACAATCTGCTGGAAGAGCGTGAGCACGTTGCGCTGCAAGGCTTCGATCTGCGCGTTCTTGGGAGCGATGATCTCGGGAATGGTATCCACCGTCGCCCGCATGAACGGCTGAATCTGCGTGTACTCGGTGACCTTCACCCGCTCCAGACCTTCGGCGAACACAAACAGGCTCTGGTTAGGCATGCGCACGACTTTGTGCACAACTGCCAGAGTGCCCACGGAAAACAGATCCGTCGGCTGCGGCGAATCGACCCGCGCCTCGCGCTGGGCCACCACCACAATCGTCTTGTCTTCACCCAAGGAATTGATCAGTTGAACTGAGCTCTCACGGCCCACGGTGAGAGGCAGCACGGCATGAGGAAACAGCACCGTGTCGCGAACTGGCAGCAGCGGCAGCGTCCTGGCTTCCGTCGCGTCGTCTCTTAGTTCGGGATCAGCGACCTCTAAGTCTTTGCTGTGATTAGACATATCACTCCTTGAGTCAACTACGCTCAAGTTTTAGATGTGGGCCTGGCCACAAAGGATGCAGTCCAACCCAACACCTGTCTCTCTCCTCATCGGCTTGGCCAATTGGTTTCTGCATGGCTATCCGTTTCGCACCAGCGATAGTCACCAAATCGGGTACGCGATTCCAGAGAGCACTGGATTCTAGTCCCTTCGGTTTGACTCCACAACCACAAAACGGCGTCCACGGAATCCCACTTTGGAGGCAGTTATTTCCAAGGCTGTGCGCCGTAGTAGTCGCGGTAAGTCCCGAAGGTTTTACGCACCCCGATGGTCAGGTAGCGCCCCCATGGGCCATTACCGCCGATGTACGCCGGGCCGAGATTCGTGTACTGCGGGGTCCAGAGGAAGTGCTGCGTCATGCGGATGTCAAACTTCTTCGGCAGATCAACCGCTGCCACCCACGAGTTTTCCATGCCGATCCAGTTCCAGTCCCAGGTATAGAGCGTGTGGGGCAGGTTCTTGCCGAAGGCGAGAGTGGGACTGTACTCAAACTTCACAACGTGCAAGAGGGTTCGCCCAAAAGGATGAACCACGAAATTGCCGCTCATCAGATAGCGCGCAAACTTGTTGCATGACGCGTTGACGCCGCCATACTGCGGCTGCCCGGCATTGGGCGCGCACAACCCAGGATCAGGCTCGTTGTGGGGCGGCGCGATGTCGAATTGCCCGTAGCCGTAGATCCAGCCGGTGGGAAAGAAAAGCCGGTTGTCCCGGCTCTCCGAACTGGGCGCGGGTGTCGCTTCGGGAGCGGCCTGCGAACTCTCGGCCGACACAGAACTGTTGGGCGGTTGCGTATCGCCGGTGGTCTGGGCGAAAGCAGCACAAGTGAAGGCAGCACAGCACAAAACGGTAAGCAGAATTTTCATTGGTTCTCCGCGTCGGAGCAGGCTTAATCACGTGGACGGAAAAAAGGCCGGAAAATGGCAGCCCCGATCAATCCTTTGCATTAAACAGCAAGCAGGGTGTTTACGACAATGTCCACTTTCGGTGAGGAGCCTGCAGCAACACGACAATACAGCAGGTCGCTCCCGATGCAAGAAGTAACCTGGGTTATACGTTGTTAGGCGACTTCTATTCGCCTAGTCGCTCGCCTCGTCCTCTTCTCCTTCGTCAGTCGGCATCCGGGTCCACGTCTTGTCCGGATTGAATGAGGTTATCGCCGGCGCGGCAGTAGCGGTCGCGGTGCCGAGGTCCGTTTCATAGATAACGCCCTGGGCATCGACGACAAAGGTCATCACGCCCGAGTTACGATACTCAGCCGGATAAGCGATGAACGCGAAGCCTCCTGTCATCTTGCCGTCAACCAGGTACGACTTCGCGCCGCCAGGGGCGTTCGCGCCTTGCGAATTGAGGACGCGATAGAAATAGCCGTGGAAGGGCTCTGTCTTGTTGCTGTAGCCTTCATTCGTCGCATAAGCAATGATTGGGCCGATGGGACTCTCCGGCTCGCCTTCAGCGGTCTTCCAGTAGAGGCCATCCTGTTTGCCCGCGGTGCTCAAAATCCGGCCCGCGTACTGGTGCGTCGCGCCATCGTGGGTGCCATCGTAGTACTCATCTTGCGCATCGACCAGGGCGTTGAGCACCCGGATTGCGGCCAATTCGTTTCGGCCGATGCGGCGGAATAGGATTTCCTGTTTGCCCGCCGCCGAATCGAAGTACCACTTGCCCGCCTTTTCCTTCAGCGGAATGGGAAACGGCCAGTTGTCAGCGCCCAGATAGAGAATCCGGCTGCCGTCGGACTGCTTGCCAACGCGATTCATTTGGTCATAGCGAGACACAAAGTCTTCCCGGGCCTTATTGTCCTGCACCGCATCGCCGGAATGAATGACACTCTGCGAAGACGAGCCGAGAATGGCGAGAACGGACTGTACGTCATCGGCCTTAGCAGCTTCATACAGCGCTTTCGCAGCGTCCTGCGGCGAAGCAAAGGTCTTCTCGCCGGTCTCCTGCGAATTGGCGACCGGTGAGAGCGTCAGCAGCACGACGAGACTAAGAATTGCAGGAGCAATAGATTTCTGGATCATCCTGGCAACCTCCACTCTTAAAGATTCGGCAAGCAGCTTGTAGACGGACTGAGCAGTTAAGCGACATGGCTATTTCTTGCGACCTCCTCCGCCTGACGGTCGGCTCTGCGGCGCCTGTCTTGCTCCGCCACCACCTCCACCGCCAGTGCTGGCTCGTCCACGATTGGCCTCAGCGCGTGTGTTGCCGCCCTTGTTGTATCCGCTGAATGCGCCAGAATTCGTTCCGGTTTGGGGTTTTTGGCCGTAACCGCGATCGGCGGCGGGACGCGCCTGCGTATTCGCCGGCCGGTTAGCGGCATTGGCGTTTCCGGCGTTCGGCCGGTTGGCGGCATTCGTGTTTCCAGCATTGGGGCGGTTAGCGGCATTCGCGCCTCCACTGTTCGGACGCTGGCGGTTTTGGCCGTAGGTGGTGTTGCCGCCCGTATTGACGTTTACCGTGTTGCCACCCCGGTTGACGGTATTGCCGCTGACGTTCGTGTTGCGATTGCCAGTGCGGTTGTTGCTATTCTGGTTGTAACGATTATTGGCGTTGTAAGGCGTGGGCCGCGCGCCGTTGTAGCCACCGCGGTACACATTGCTGTTGGAGACATACACGTTGCGGTTGTACGTCACGCTCCCACCGTGCCAGTTCGTATTCCAGGAGTTCCAGCCCCATCCGCAGCAGCCATTGTTCATCGAGGCGCCAATCGCCATGCCGACGCCAAACGAGACAAGGCCTGTGGTGACCAGTGCAGCGGTGCTGTAGCCCGGCGGATAGTAGGGCGTTCCGTAAACGACCGTCGGGTTATAGGTGGGTACGTATACCACCTGCGGGTTGGCAGGCTGGATGACAATCGTCTGGGGATCCTGCTGCACCACCTTAATCTGCTCGCCAGACTTGAGATTCCCAGCAGCCTTGGCTTCTTTGCGCAAGACCTGCACTGCCTTCATGACGTCGGCCTGCTGGTAGTAATAGGCCTCGCCCAGCGCCGAGGTCCACGACAGGTTCTGCGCCATGTTGTCGAGCACGGAGGGAAACTGCGTCAGCGCTTTCACGCTGGGATCCCACGGCTGTTTATCGGCTGCCGTAAGTAACGCCTGGTCTTTCAGGTTGGGATTGGCCTTGACCCACTGGTTGGCCGCTGTGATCTCATCGGGAAACGTCGCACCAGCGAGCACCTGTGCTACCAGCGCATCGGGATAAAGCGCAATCGGCGCGACCAGATTCTCGATCTCTTTGGCGCTAAGGTTTGCCGCGTTGGGGTCTTCGCCCTGCTGCTGGGGTGCAGCAAGGGAATAGGTTGAGCTTAGAAAGAATGCGGCGCACAAAACGACTGCCCACACTTGCCTGAGAGGACACATGACAAAACTCCCGCTCTGCGAGCGAATTGTGGCCCGCGAGTAATTTCACTGAACTACAAAGAAACAGGGCGGTTAGACAAAAGCCGTTGCAACGCCATCCGGCCCGCCGCCAGGTAACCACGGAGGTAAGTACCCGGTTTCAAGGTCTGCTTGACGATTGTCGCGCACGCGGGCCACTCCTGCAAAGAAAATTCTGGATTCCAAAACCATAGGTTTTGGACAAATGGGCTTTCTATAACTTTGCTATAGAAAGAGATGAGGGCACTAGTGGGAGCATCCGTGAACTAAGCTCTTGCGGGTTCCAGGAATGTCTGTTCTTGTCTTGCTACGATGCTGTTCTGCGTCTCTGCGTCCAGCCCGGATCGCGCACGTACTCCTCTTCAAGTCGTCGTAGCCGGGCCGACATGATGCTTGATCGGCCGAGGTAGCCCACAGGCTTTCGAGGGTCATTTCTTTCAACCACCGGCATGCGTCCGACATTGGCTCGCAACATGCGAGCTGCGGCGTCATAGAGAACTTCGTCGGGATAGGTGACGACTAGGTCGCGCGAGCTCGCATCCAGAATACTCATCCTGCCGGAAGGATCGCGTTCCAATGCGCGCATCAGGTCGGAGCGGGTGATGATGCCCCTAAGCTGCTGGTTCTCGTCCAGCACAAACAGGCCCTGGTGCCGCGTGACTCCCGGATCATGGCGGCTGATGCGACTGGACAGCTCGGCTACAGTCATCGTGGCAGGAACGGTATCGAAGTCGCGCGACATCGTCTCTTCAACCAGCGCTTGCTGAAGCACGTCAGGCTCGTAGTCCTGATGGATATGCAGGCCGCGCCGCGCCAGCTTCTCCGTCATGATCGAATTCTTCGCGTAGTACACAGCAATGCCGTCGGCAATGACCGTGACCAGCATCAGCGGCAGGATCGAGTTGTAATCGCGGGTGATCTCGAAGGCGAAGATGATGAAGGCAAACGCCGCGCGCGATGCGGCTCCGAAGACCGCCCCCATAGCCACCAGCGCGAAGGCTCCGGGCGAAAGATTCGCCGCTGGCCAGAACTTGTCGACGATCATGGCAAATGCCGAGCCCATGGCCGCGCTGGCCATGAACATCGGCGCTAGCAAACCTCCGGACGTGCCCGAGCCCAGCGAGATCACCAACGCCGCGGACTTGAAGACCATTACCGCCAACAGCCCTCCGAGCAACATTCGGGTGTTGAGGATGTCGGAGATCGTGTCATAGCCCACGCCCAGCACCCGTGGAACAAAGTAGCCGATGATGCCGAGGCCGAGCGCCCCAATCGCCGGCCACCACATATCGTGGATGGGAAGCTTCTCGAATTGATCCTCGACCCAATACAGCGACCGGCTGAACCCTAATGCTGCGAAACCGCAGATCACGCCCAACACGAGGTAGAACGGCAAAGCATGCGGCAGTCCGAAGTCAACGGCTGCCACGGCGAACATCGGGCCGCGCCCCATCAGCCAGAAGTGCACGCTGGTGGCAATGGTGCTGGCAATCACCAGAGGAATGAAAGAGCGCGATGCGAACTCGAACAACAGAAGTTCGATCGCCAGAATGACGCCCGCGATTGGCGTGCTGAAAGTCGCTGCCATTCCTGCGGCAGCGCCGCAGGCCAGCAGCACTTTGCGTTCGGCTGCGGTGGTATGCAGGAACTGGCCGACCAGCGATCCCAATGCGCCACCAGTTTGAATTATGGGGCCTTCCGCCCCGAACGGGCCGCCAGTGCCGATTGCGATTGCTGCTGAGATGGGTTTCAGAATAGCGACTTTCGGCGCGATGCGACTACGATTGACCAGTACCGCTTCCATTGCTTCCGGAATGCCGTGGCCGCGAATTTTGTCGCTGCCAAAGTGCGCCATTACGCCTACGATGATCCCGCCGATGACCGGCGTGACGATCACCATGAGCCCGAGATGGTTGTTGCGCGCGCCGCTGAACGCGAATGAGATGCGATGAAAGAAGAAGATATTGGTGAACAGACCAATCAGGTTGTAGAGCAGAAAGGCGACGATCCCGGCGAGAAAGCCGACGCCCGCTGCCAGCAACGACACCAATGCTGTGCGAAAGCGCACTTGTCCATAGACGGCCTTGCGTAGCTCCGGCGGATTTATGCCATCCAGGCCGAGGGTGGGCGCCGCCTCGGTCATCGCATCCCCGTCTTTGCTGCGATTCGCCGCTGGCTAGCCGGCGCAATTCGCTCCCGGCCCACCACTTTACGAAGTGCTGCGATCAACGCCGGCGCTGCTGAGCGCAACTCCTCGCGATGGTGCAGTGTAAGTTCCTGCAAGATGTGTTCGCCCTGCGGCGTAAGGCTGACATACACTTCGCGACGGTCATCGACGCCGCGAGCGCGGCGAATCAGCCCCCGCTCCTCCAGCCGGTCGATCAACTCGACCGCGCTGTGATGGTGGATTTGCAAGCGTTCAGCCAAGTCGGCAATGCGCGCTCCGTGCGCTCCTGGGCTGGCCTTCACAGCCAGCATGAGCTGATGCTGCTGAGGCTCGACTCCCGCCCTTCGCGCCGCCTGTTCACTGAAGTGCAGAAAGCGTCGAATGTGGCAGCGGAACTCGGCGAGGGCGGCGTAGTCAGATTGCCTGAGTTTGTGGTTGCTCATGATCGCTATCCGCAATTATATCGTGACACGATATATATTCCAAAGTTATTGCGCCGCCACCTGGCTGGCCGTGCCGTAGAAGGCTGTATCAGCGAGCGCTGTCCCTGTACAATGAACCGTTTACAGCACCTTCCTTCATCGGGGACCAACTCTTGATCGCACGTTATACCCGGCCCGAGATGGGCCGCATCTGGAGCGACGAAAACCGTTTCCGCACCTGGCTCGAGGTTGAGATCGCCGCGACCGAAACCCTGGCCGAAGCTGGCATTGTGCCGCAATCGGCGGCCAAAGCCATCCGGGAAAAGGGCGACATCGATGTAGCACGCATCCACCAGATCGAAGCCGAGGTGAAGCACGACGTTATCGCCTTCACCACCGTTGTCGCGGAGAAGGTTGGGCCAGAGTCGCGCTGGCTGCACTATGGCCTGACATCGAACGACGTCGTCGACACCGCGCAAGCCCTGCTATTGAAGCAGGCATCGGCGATTATCCGCACCGACCTCGCGAAGCTCAGCGAAGTGCTCAAGCGGCGCGCCTTCGAGTTCAAGGACACGCCGCAGATTGGCCGAACGCACGGCATTCATGCCGAGCCCATCACCTTTGGACTGAAGCTGGCCAACTGGTACTCCGAGGTGCAGCGCGATATCACGCGCTTCGAGCTTGCGGCCGAGCAAATGCGGGTCGGCAAGTTGTCGGGCGCCGTGGGCAATGGCGCTCATCTCGATCCCGAGCACGAGGCCGCGATCTGCAAACGCCTCGGTCTCGAGGTCGCAGCGGTATCGAGCCAGGTGATTCAGCGCGACCGCCACGCCTTTTATGTCGCGACGCTTGCCGTCGTCGCTTCGACACTGGATAAGATCGCCACCGAAATTCGCCATCTCCAGCGCACGGAAGTTCGCGAGGCGGAAGAGTACTTCAGCGAAAAGCAGAAGGGCTCGTCGGCGATGCCGCACAAGCGCAATCCCGTCACGTGTGAGCAGGTCAGCGGGCTCGCCCGCGTAGTCCGCGCCAACTCGCAGGCCGCGCTGGAAAATGTCGCTCTGTGGCACGAGCGCGACATCTCGCATTCTTCGGTCGAGCGCGTCATCCTGCCCGATACAACCATCCTAGTCGATTACCTGCTGAGCAAGACCACCAACTTGATCGATACGTTGTTGGTCTATCCCAAGCGCATGATGAAGAACCTGGAGTCGACCGGTGGGCTGGTGTTTAGCGGCCAGCTTCTATTGGATCTTGTCGAGGCCGGAATGCTGCGCGAAGACGCGTATCGGCTGGTGCAGGCGAACGCGATGAAAGCCTGGAAGGAAGACTTGAATTTTCACGATCTTGTCATCAGCGACCCGGAGATTACCTCGAAGGTAAAGCGTGAGACGCTGGAGCAGGCGTTCGACCTTCAACGCCCCTTGCGCAATGTGGACAAGATATTCAAAAGGGTGTTCGCGTGAGCGAATCCGCCTACTCGACCCTAATCCTCTCCCACGACGGCTCCATCGCCCTTATTACGCTGAATCGCCCCGACAAGCGCAACGCGATCAGCTACGAGCTGATTGCCGACCTGCTGCGCGCCTTCGAGGACGTCGAATCATCACCAGCTTCCATCCTTATCCTGACCGGCGCGGGCAAGGCATTTTGCTCGGGCATGAACCTCGACAATCTCCGGGCTATCACCTCGCGTACTCAGGAAGAGAATCTGGAGGACTCGCAGGCGATGGCCAGAATGTTCCGTACCCTGTACGAGTTTCCCAAGGTGACAATAGCAGCGGTGAATGGCCCGGCCATTGCCGGCGGATGCGGGCTGGCGACGCTGTGCGACTTCACCCTGGCCTCGACGGAAGCTAAGTTCGGCTACACCGAAGTGCGCATCGGATTTGTTCCTGCGATCGTATCGGCGTTCCTACTGCGCCAGCTAGGGGAGAAGCAGGCGCGCGATCTGCTGCTCACGGGGCGTATTATGGGTGCGGACGAAGCGCAACGCCTTGGCTTGGCAAACGAAGTCGTCGTCCCGGAGCGGTTGCTTGGGAGAGCGCGTGAATTAGCGCTTGATTTGTTGCAAAATAGTCCTGCTTCTCTGCTTGCAACCAAGCGCCTCCTGAGAAACTATTCGGCTGCGCAACTTGATCGGCAAATTGCCGAGGCCGTTGAGGAAAACGCGCGCATTCGCACGACCGACGATTTTCGCGAAGGCGTTAGCTCGTTTCTGGAGAAGCGCAAACCACATTGGGCGAGGTGAACTGTGAAGGCACTTGTAAGGCTGGCGGTCATTATTTTAGTTTCTCCCGCGCTGCTGCTGGCGCAAACATCGACAGGTGAGGCCACGACGGTACCCAAGGCTAACGACACGAAACCTGCCGCTGCACAAACAGCGTCCCCCGCTGCGCAGGACTCGGCTGCTTCGGGTTCCCAGCGGACGGGGCAAAAGGAACCGGCAGATGCCCAGGCCGCCGAAACGCCCAAGCCGACCGCGCCCTTGCCGTATCCGGTGATGAGCGAGAAGAGCAAGGAGCGCGCGCGCCAATTGTATGACTACTTTGCTCGCGGGGAGGTGGCGCAGCTCTACGCGGCTTTTACGCCTGAAATGAAGAAGCAGTCACCAGAGGCGAAGCAGTCACCAGAGGCCAGGCTCGCGGCGTTGTCCAAGGACGTCACAACCAAGCTGGGGTCTCCCGAGCAGGTCTTGAGCGAGAACTTCTTGCCCAATCTGGGCTCTCCCGCCACCATTTACTCCCGAACCTCGACGTACAGCAAAACCAAGGTTCCCTTCACAGTCATCCTGGCCATAAACGGCCAAGGCGAGCTGGCGGACATTCGCATGATGCAAGTGCCGCCAATGCCAAGAGATGGCTATGCCGACTATCAGGACAGCACCAAGCTGCACCTTCCTTTCCGAGGCTCATGGATGGTTTTGCAGGGCGGTCGCAACCCCTACGACAATGCCTATGCCACCTCGGACGACAATCGCTACACCGTGAGCTTCATGCTCCTTAAGGACGGAATGCCGTTCGACAATAACGGCAAGAAAAATAGCGATTTCTATTGTTATGGGGAGCCCGTCCTGGCCCCGGCGGCAGGTATCGTAGTACAGATGGCGGCTAATGCCGAGGACCACCCGCCGGGAATGGGAGCAGACACTATCAGCCGGGGCAATTATGTTCTGCTCGCTCATGGCAACAGCGAATACTCTCTGATCACCCATCTAAAGGCGGGCAGCGTAAAGGCGCATAATGGCCAACACGTGAAGCAGGGCGAAGTAATTGGAGAGTGCGGCGACAGCGGCAACTCCTACGTTCCGATGGTGGAATACAGCCTGCAAAATACGCGCGGCTTCCCCTTGCCCAAGACCTTGCCGGCGCAGTTCGTGGACTACACGGCGGATGGAAAACCGGTGACCATCGGTGAGCCCTTGCGCGGACAAATGGTCTCCAGCCAGCCGGAGCCGCCTGCGACCCAGACGGCAGAGAAACCGTCAGCAGACAAACCGCAATGAGCGGCGCCGACGGTCCTTCACCCGAAGCGCCGCAGTTCTACGAGACCCGGTTGCGCGTCCGCTATGTCGAAACCGACCAGATGGGGGTGGTCTACCATTCGAACTACATCATCTGGTTTGAGGTGGGGCGCGTCGAGATGCTGCGTCAGCTCGGATTCAATTATTGCGAGATGGAGCAGCAGGACGACACCCGCATCGTGGTGGTTGATGTGCGCTGCCGTTACAAGGTGCCGGCCCGCTACGATGATGTCATCTGCGTGCGCACCCGTCTGGTGAATGTGCGCGAATCGCTGCTGCGTTTCGGCTATGAGATCCTGCGCGACACCGATCAAACCCTGCTGGCCGAAGGTGAAACCGTCCACCTTGTGGTCGGGGCAGACATGAAACGAACGCCGCTGCCGCCAAAGTATCTGGGATCGTTCTTGCAAGCGGCAGGACGGGACCCGGCCGCCCTCTCCCCGCAATGACGGAGAAGAAATTCACCACGGAGGCACAGAGGACACGGAGAAAACCCGATTCCTTTTGTGCTTCTCCGTGGTCTCCGTGTATCCGTGGTAAATGTTCTTGCTCGGCCCACCAGGACGTTCGCGTCGTGAATACCGTTAGAATTGTCCTTTGAAGGCCCTTCACATTAACGGTAACGATCTGACGCTCGCGGCGGTGCGCGAGGTGGTGTTCGAGAAACGTCCCGTGCTTCTTGAGTCCGAAGCCCGACAGGCGGTTGACCGTGCTCGGGCGGTGGTTGAAGACCTCATCGAACGCGACCAGGTGGCCTACGCTGTGAACACCGGCGTGGGCAAGCTGAGCGACGTGCGCATCTCGCCGCCGGACATTCGCCAAATGCAAGTCAACCTGCTGCGCTCCCACGCTGTAGGAGTCGGGGGGCCCCTGCCCGAGGACGCCACTCGCGCCATGATTCTGTTGCGCGCCAACTCGCTCGCCAAGGGCTTCTCCGGAGTGCGCGACGTTGCCATCGATACCCTTTGCTCTATGCTCAATCGCAGCGTGCACCCGGTCGTACCCTCGCAAGGCAGCGTTGGCGCCAGCGGCGATCTCGCGCCGCTGGCTCACCTCGCACTCGTGCTCATCGGCGAGGGCGAAGCATATTACCAGGGAAAGAAGGTCTCGGGTGCAGAGGCGATGAGGATGGCTGACATTCAGCCGTTGGTGCTTGAAGCCAAGGAGGCCATCTCCCTCATCAATGGAACGCAGGCTATGCTGGCGGCCGGCCTGCTGGCGACACTACAAGCCGAAATTCTTGCCGATACGGCCGACGTAATCGGAGCGCTGAGCGTCGACGCTTTGCGCGGCACCGACGTAGCGTTTGACGAACGCATCCAGGCGGCCCGCCCTCATGCGGGACAGTTCGTCGCTGCGCACAACCTGCGCCGGATGCTGGAGGGCAGCCAGATTCGGGAATCGCATCGCCAGTGTGGCAAGGTACAGGACGCCTATTCGTTGCGCTGCATTCCGCAGGTCCATGGAGCCGTGCGAGACACCATTGTGCATTGCCGTAACGTCTTCGAAGTGGAGATGAACTCGGCAGTCGACAATCCCCTGGTCTTTCCTGCCGCAAAGAAAGTCGGCGCGCCCCGGTCGCAGATCGGAGACCCCGCCGCCGGCGAGATCCTTTCCGGTGGCAACTTTCACGGCGAACCAGTCGCCTTCGCTCTGGATTTTATGGCGGTCGCTTTAAGCGCACTGGCCGGCATCTCCGAGCGGCGGTTGGAGCGACTGGTAAATCCCTACTTGAACGAAGATCTGCCGCCTTTTCTTGCGCCCGGTGCGGGCCTGAATTCCGGCTTGATGATGGCGCAGGTGACGGCCGCGGCCCTGGTCAGCGAAAACAAGGTTCTGGCGCATCCCGCCTCAGTGGACTCGATCACGACGTCAGGGAACAAGGAAGACTTCGTGTCAATGGGTATGACCGCTGCCAACAAGCTGCAACGCATCCTCGCCAACACACGTAATGTGCTGGCCATCGAAGCATTGGCAGTTGCGCAAGCGATTGACTTTCTGGCTCCGCTGAAGGCCAGTAAGCGCGGACAGGCGGCCCACGCCGCCATCCGATCGGTGAGCCCGCCGCTCGTGGAAGACCGGGTACTGTCTCACGATTTTGCTCGCGTCTCCAGCCTGATCGCCGGCGGCACTCTGGCCGGCATGCTGCACATGTAAGCGGCTCGAGCCTTCGCTTGCCGCCGCAGATGCTATCGAGGACGCACACGACAACACACCATGTTGCTACACCATCTGCGTGCCCCAGAGATCGTGCAGGTGGACCACACCCAGCAGCATCCCCTGCTCGTCGACGACTGGAAGCGAGGTGATCTTGCGCCGCTCCATGACCTCGAGGGCAGTAATCGCAAACTCGTCGGGGCCGATGGTCATGGGATTCGCTGTCATGCACTCCCCGGCGGAAAGATCAAGAGCTTGTTTACCGTGACGCTCCAGGAGGCGGCGAAGGTCGCCATCACTGATTAAGCCGATCAGCTTGCCATCCGCAACCACCGTTGTCATGCCAAGCGCCTTGCGCGACATTTCGTAGATGACTTCGCTCATGCTCGCTGAGGGCGTGACGCAGGGCAGCGCGTCGCCGCTATGCATCAGCGCCCAGGCACGTGCCAGCCGCTTCCCTAACTTGCCGCCGGGATGGAGGTTGGCAAAGTCTTCCTCCTTGAACCCTCGCCGTTGGGACAGGGCCATGGCGAGCGCATCGCCGAGCGCCAGCATGGTGGTGGTGGAGGCCGTGGGCGCCAGGCCGAGCGAACACGCTTCACGGGTAACGGAGCAGTCGAGCGCCACCGTCGCCGCCTGCGCCAGGGTTGAGGCGCGTGACTGATCCGCATCCGAATAAAGGTCGTCACCCGTGAACGTAATCAGCGGGATTGCCAGCCGTTTGATGGTCGCGAGGAGCTGTAGAATCTCGGCTGTCTCGCCGCTGGCCGACAGTGCAACGACCACATCCCCTCGGACTACGTTACCCAGATCGCCGTGCAGCGCTTCAGCGGGATGCAGGAATAAAGCAGGCGTGCCGGTAGAGCTAAGCGTCGCCGCAACCTTTCGCGCAATGATGCCGCTCTTCCCCATTCCGGTGACGACCACCCTGCCTGCGCAGGAAAACAGAAGCTCCAGAGCACGGTCGAAGCTCTCGCCCATCGGCCCTGCGATACGGTCAGCCAAGGCGCGCAGGGCCTCGGCTTCGACCCTCACCACATGTTCACCATGGTTCTTCACGATACGGAGCCTGACCGGTTCATTGGGGGGAGGGTGACGGTTCTGGCGTCTTCTGCACCGGAGGCTGAACAGCCGGCTGAGCGGTTGGCTGGGCCTGAGGCTGCAATCCGTCAGGCTTGAAGACCAGCACCCTCGCGTCGTTTACGCCGCCTTCTACGGGCACCGGCTTGCCGTCGAACGAAACTTCGGTTGCCCCAGCATTCCCGGTCCACACCACAATTTCCTGGTTCGCGCGAAGGGTCTTTTCCTGGCCGGTATCGAGGATGCCACGCACCTCGATCTTCCCGTCGGCCTTGAGTGATACCCAGGCTCGGCCAGTAGTACGAACAACGACCTCAAAAGGCGACCCGCCATTCTGTAAACTCTTATCGCCGACCGTTGTTGATGGCTGCTCCGTGGATGTCGTCGGCGATGGCAATACCCCCTTGTCCGAGGGGGAGGTCTCAGAGTTGTTGCTCCCAACAGGCGCACTCGGAGTGGTTTGTGAGGGGGCACTCGCCGGCCCCTGGCTGGCCGAAGCTTCCCGTTCGGCGCGCCAAGCCTCCAGCTCTTGCACATGCTCCTGGTACAGTCTCCATCCCCCAAAACCGCCAGCTACTACAAGCAATAGTATTAAGACCGGCAGTAAGGGGAAGCCTCGCCGTGCCGCACTATCCGGATCGGTGTACCTGCTTTCAACTCCTTGATTCTGATGGGCGATCAATTGGACGTCGGGTTCGGGATTGCCGGCAGCATGCAGATAGTCGGCGACGGCCTGCTCCTCGTCCATGCCCAGATACTTGGCGTAGGCACGCACAAAACCCTTATTAAAGATCCCGCCGGGCAGTAGATCGAACTGCTCCTCTTCCAGGGCTTTCAGGAGGCGCGTGCCGATTTTGGTCGTCTCGGCGATTTCTTCCAGCGAGACGCCCCTCATTTCACGTTCGCGGCGTAGCCGCTCCCCGAACAAGCGCGCGGACTGTTGCTTTGTATCCAGAAATCACCACAATCCGGTTGAGCGTAGGTGCTGCGCGAATAATAGAAAGAGAGTTACCACGTGTCAAACTTCGGACACCTGGCCGCTCTCCCACAGTCACAGGATAGCCATCCACGATTTTCGATGTATTACAATTGGCAACTTTCTAGTACCATAGAGCGTCGCTTTTAAAGACCCTCCCCGTCGGAGTCGATTTCACGTAAGGATGTAAATCTGGGTTCTGGCATGAAGATCGCCTCTGCGGCCACAGAGTCAAGGCTATACGACCTCAGCATTTTCCACGACGTAGCCAAGGCGCTCACGTCTTCCCTCGATCTCGACATCATTCTCGAAACCATCATGCAGAAGATGGCTGCCTATTTCGAGCCGGCCACCTGGGCGTTGATTATGCTGGACGAGGCGAGTGGGGAGCCTCACTATGCTGCACCGGTCGAACCCGAATTCCTGCGCCTTAACGAGGTGCGACTCAAAAGCGGGCAGAGCCTGTCCGATTGGATCATTGAGACCGGCGACCCGGTTGTTGTCTCCGATCTTCGCCTCGACCCCCGGGTCGATATTACGACCGTTGATCCGCTGATTGCCGACGATTGCGCCGTGGTCTGCCTGCCGGTTCGCACCGTCAACAGCATCTTTGGAGTCATGCAGTTGCTGGGCATCGACCTGCAGGTTTACGAGCAAAACGAACTTTTCCTCCGGACCATCGCCGACTACGCCGCGATTGCCATTGAGAATGCCCGCGCCGTCCGCCGCATTCAGGAACTCAGTATTACGGACGACTGCACGAAGCTGTACAACCAGCGCCATCTTTTCACTATTCTGGACGAGGAAGTGCATCGCTCCGCGCGCTTCGGATATGAGCTTTCGCTGCTTTTCCTGGATCTCGACCACTTCAAGAACGTCAACGACAAATATGGGCATCTGATCGGTAGCAAGCTCATTGGGATGGTTGGGCAATGCCTGCGCGAAAATTTGCGGCTGATCGACGCGGCGTTCCGTTATGGTGGCGACGAATTCGCCATCCTGCTGCCGCAGACATCGCGTGATTCGGGTCTCCTCGTCGCACGGCGTATTGCGCGCGCTTTCCATCGTCGGGACTGGCGGCCGGAAGAAAACATCTCTATTCCGTTGCGGGCCAGCATCGGGGTGGCCAGCTACCCTCAGGACGCAACCACACCGCAGGAGATCGTGCATCGCGCCGATGAGTTGATGTACCAGGTGAAGCAGGCCGGTCGCGATAACGTCGCCGTGGCCGGTCTTGGCATCGTTGGTCTCGGCGATCCCCAGGGCGACTGAATCCCGGACTGAATTGAATTCTTCTTTACGGTGTCGGCGCTGCCGGCCGCCACACGTTCGGGTTGGCAGGCGCCTGAGGATTCACTCCGAAGTCCCACACGTACAGGTTCATCTCTTGCGGTCCCAGCATTTCCACCAGCGCGTATTCGCCGGGCGCCAGCTGTTTCGCCGGAGTCACCTTTAGCCATTGCCCCTTGCCGATTTTCTCCACCGTGGCCGGGATAAAGTTGCCTTCCTGGCTGGTCTTTCCGGTGAACGTCACCTTCAGGTTGCCGATCACGCGCGCTTCATTCTTTACCTTAGCGCGAACTATGCGAAAGCGGTCGCCCGGAGCGATGTCGGATGGTCCCTCGTCGATGTCAACGTACAGCCCCGGCTGGCCGCTGTGCGCCTGGATTTGTGCGTGCGCTCCCTTCAGCTCGAAATACTGTTTCGAGCCGGCCATAGGATTGATCGCCGCGCGCAGTACGTTCTTCTTCTTGCTCTGATTGATTTCGCTTCCGTTCTGCAGGATCTCCGCCGCTTCCGGCTTGCCGTTATAGGTCTCAAACAGGAAAACGCCGCCCGAGCCCGGCAACCGCAATCCGGGAGAAATCTCCGGCGAATTGGCTTCTTCGGCTTCGTGCTCTTCGCGCTCCTCCGGAGTCTCGACGTGCACCCGCAGCTTGCCCGCTGCGAGATCGTCTGCATACTTCTTGGTGGCGTCCCAGTCCACGAGCGACGCCGGAACTTCTTCCCACTCGTAGCGCTCGGCGCTGAAATAGCGCACCCTGTCGCCCTGAATCTCGTACTTCACCACCGCCTGGTACGTGCCATCTTTTAGAATCAGACGTTGGGTCGGTTGTTGAGCGTACGCCTGCACTCCGAGCAGCAACGGCAAAACCGCGTTCAGCAGGACAAACAGCAACGCTCGATAAAAACCGCGGGCCATGATGTCTAGTTTAGACCTCACGCCGCCGCGACAATTCCGGGAACCAAATCGTCCGCCAGAGCGAATCATTACAGGGTTCGTCCAGCTTGCTTTGACACCCCGGCGGGTCTACCCGAGTGGCGCGACGATTTACCGAGAACGCTCCGCCAACGTACAATAGGAGTTCCTCTAGCGACATGCCTGATCCGCAGTCGACCAGCAAAAAGAACCGGATCCACTGCTGCGGCATCTGATCCCGTTTAGCGGAAGCGACACGTGCAACAGAAGGAGACTTTGCCAGAGATGCACTTGCTCCGGCGACTTATGGGTGCGACCTACTTCGGCCGCGTCCTTTTACTGAGTTTATTTATTCTGCCCTGCGTCGTCCCTCAGGCAGCGCTCTCTCAATCGAAGCGGCCGTCCAGCGGACAGGCCAAAAGTTCTGGCACAGCCCAGCAGCCCGCGACGCCGAGCGCAAACGCCGTACAAGGGCCGGACGCATCTCTCGGCAGCATTTCCGGAACCATTACCGATCAGGCCGGAGCCATAGCTGAGGGCGCTAAGGTCGAGCTGACGCGTGGCGACGATTCCTCCAAGCTCGAAGCTACCTCCGGCGAAAACGGCGAATACTCCTTCACCAATATCGCGCCGGGTCCATTTCAACTCACCGTAAGCGCCCCCGGCTTCGACACCAAGACTTTCTCTGGCGATGTGCATGCCGGGCAAACCTTCCTGGTGCCGGCGATCGCGCTGAACATCACCGCTGTCACCGCTGAGGTGAGTGTACAACTCACACAAATCGAGGTGGCGGAGGAGCAGGTCAAGGAGCAGGAACAGCAGCGCGTGTTCGGCTTCATCCCGAACTTTTACGTAACCTACGAGACCGACGCGGCCCCGCTGGTTCCCAGGCAGAAATTCCAGCTTGCATGGCGGTCCGCTATCGATCCCATCACCATCGTCGGCGCCGCAGCCCTTGCCGGAATCGACCAGGCCGGCGACGAATTCTCGGGATACGGCCAAGGCGCCTCGGGTTACGCCAAGCGCTTTGGTGCAACCTACGCTGACATCTTTTCCGCCACCTTCATTGGCAGCGCAATTCTGCCGTCGCTCTTAAAGCAGGACCCCCGCTACTTCTACAGAGGTCCCGGCAGCAGATCGCGTTTTCTTTACGCGGTTGGCAACGCAGTAATCTGCAAGGGAGACAACAAGAAGTGGCAGGTGAACTACTCCGGCATCATTGGGAGCTTCGCCGCCGGCGGCCTAGGGTATCTCTACTACCCGGAAAGCGAGCGCAACGCGGAAACCGTCGTTCAAAACTCGGTGATCCGCATCGCCGAGAGCGGCCTCGCCGGCATTTTCCAGGAGTATGTCCTGCGTAGATTTACGACCACCCGCGACAAGAAGCGAACCGGAACCCAGCCCTGACGACCTCGCGAGCCTTGCGTGTAGAGCGGGTATTCAGGCCCGGTTCCGCGGCCACATATGTTGTTGTCATCACGAGCGAAGCGAGGGATCTGCTCTTCTTCGATTGACGCTGACAGCTTCTTCCCTGGCCACTGGCCACCACCCGCTAGCCACCAGCCACTAGTCACCGTTTCGCCAGCTGCTTATACTCCGCCTTGGCCTGGCGGTAGATGGGGATGTCGGGATCGGCGTCTTTCCAGAGAGTGAGAAAGTCCTGATACGACTTGCGCGCCGCTTCCTTGTCGCCCATCATCACCTGCGCCCGGCCAAGTTGAAGTACCGCTAGTGAGGCCAAAGGAGAATTCTTCACGATTCCAGGATTGTGTCTGAATTTGTAGAACTCAGCCGCTGCCTTTTCGCCCTGCCGCGCCTTCAGGTACGCGATTCCTCGTACATAAATCGGATAAAGAAAGCCGTAGCCCTGATTGCCCAGTTCGTATGGCAGGGCTGATTCCAACACTGCAATCGCTTGTTGCGGGTTGTCGCTTCCCAAAGCGATAGACGCCCGAATGGTTGGCAGCCAGTAATCCTGAATGATGGTGTTAAGCGGAAACTGCAAGTTGAGTGTGTCAGCAAGCTTCTGCGCCTCAGCCGCATCTCCGATACGGGCTAATGCCACGGCAGCCATAATCGTCTCATCGCGGCCTTGCGTAAGTTGCAGAGCCTGGGTAGCGTGGAATCGCGCAAATTCCAGATTGCCGAACTCTGCTTGGAAGGCGGCGACCCCGGCCCTCATGAAAGCGGTTTGTCCAACGTTCTTTGCTCCCGTGGCTCGCTGCTCTGCGGCGCTAGCCAACCTAAGCGCCAGATGGAGCTGACCAGAGTAAGCCGAGGTTAGGACTTCGTCCCACAGCAATAATAACCGCGGATACAAACTCGTGGCCTTGGCCCACCGTAACTGCTGCTGCATGGCAGTGCCGTCCCGCTGCAGGAACGCAATCTCGTAGCGCTGCTCATGCAGAAACTCCGAGTTCGGAAATTTCAGGATCGCCCGCTCGTAAATTGCCTTTGCCTCATCCAGCCGATCCAGCGAAATGTTCCCTGCCAATAGCTGGGAATAGCCAGGCGTGCTGTCAGGCCTCAGACTTATCAGCTTCCGAGCCGACTCCAGAGCTTTTTCGTATTCCGCCAGCGAGACTTGGTTCAATGGCAGATTGGCATAAGCGATAAAATCACCGGGATAAGTAGCAATCCACTGGCGGTACGCCTCGTCAGCTTTAAGCAAGTCACCAGTAACGAAGCTGAAGTAACTGGCTTCAATGTAGAATCGTTCTCGATCGCTAACGCGATCGCGCAATTCGTAAGCCTTCGTAAAGTTCCTCGTGGCTGCACTGTTCTGGTTGATGTTGAGGTAAGTCGCTCCCAGGGCTCCGTAGACTTGGGCGAAGTTAGGATCTAGTTGCAGAGCCTGCTCATAGTAGGGAATAGCGGCAGTCCCGCCCCGCCGGAGGTTAGCTTTCTTACCCTGCCCATATGCCTGTAGAGCCTCCAAAGAAGGAGACGTCGCTTGCTCCAGAGGCTTGCTGAATTGCTCCAGCGTAGTGCCTGGTTCACCCAATTTGTACCTCAACTCATTGCCCGCACCTCCCAATGCGCTGATTACTTGGTCTCGAGCATTCGCCGTGGCCACTGTGTGTGCCAGCATCTCCCCGTTTCGACAGTTCTCCGCCACCATGTCAATGAAGTACTTATTCCCGAGGTCAGAGATCGATCCCCTCACGAATGCCGTACTACTGGTCTGCCGACACACAGCCTGAGCTGCATTAGGGTCGAGCGCAGCGTCCGACGCTCGGCCAGTTGCTTGCAATGCGCGTTGCAGCTTGTCAGGCGAGAGTACCTGCAAGAATGGTGATTGTTGCAAATCAAAAGGTAATGCCGTATCCAAGGCATCCCCAAGAACTGGGTCGCCCGTTAAGTTGGTGAAGTTAGCGATGACTACGGTATCCTTCTCCTTGAGCCCTCCGGTGCTGCGCCGTTCCCGGTAGTAGAACCCTCCTGCCACAATGACTAGAAGGGTAATCGATACAGTGACTATCTGCCATCGCCTGCCTCGTCGTCGAGTTTCTTCTGCAGTTTTCGCGCTGCTTCCCGCTCGCTGCAAGTCGTTACGAACATCCGCGGTGACCTGATACCGATGGTCCGGTACTTTCTGAAGACAGTTTCCGATAATCTCTTCCAGATTCAGCGAAATGTCCGGCACCAATTCCCGTACCGGTCTGGGCTCGCGGTACTGGATAGCGTCGCTGACGACGGCTTCGGTTTCGCCGGTGAAGGCGCGCTCGCCGGTCGCCATTTCGTAGAGAACGAGGCCGAAGGAGAAGATGTCAGTGCGCGCGTCGAGCGGCTCGCCGCGCACCTGCTCGGGAGACATGTATCCCGCCGTGCCCAGCTTCATGCCGGTCCGCGTGAGGGTGGTTTCCTTGGCGGGAGCCGGAGCCCCGGCCGGGGCTCCAGCGCCATCGGCGGCGAATTCTGGGCCGGCCGCCGCAGCTTGGTGGAAGAGCCGGGCTTCAGCCCGGCGTTGCCCGCCCTCTTCTTCGTCGGGCTTTAGCCCCGGCTTGGGGCTTTGAAGGGGCGCGCCTTTAGGCGCGCCGGTGGTCCTGGTGTTTGGAAGGGGCGCACCTTTAGGTGCGCCATCGGGGCTGTTACCTGGAGATTGCGCGGGAATCAATCCCGGTGGGGATTGATTCCCGCGCTCTACCAAGGGTGACGCCGCTCCATTCGCCGGACTGAAGTCCGGCGCTTCCACCACCTCGCTTAGCTGCAGCACCTTCGCCACCCCAAAGTCCAGAATCTTCGCTACATTCTTTTCCGTGATGAAGATGTTGGCCGGCTTGATGTCGCGATGGATGATTCCCTTCTCATGCGCCGCTTCCAGCCCCAACGCAATCTGAATTGCGATCTCCAGCCCTTCCGGCTGGGTCAGCCGGAAGCGCCCATCGGCGATGTGATCGCGCAGGGTCTTACCCTGCAGAAGCTGCATCGCGATGAACGGATGGCCTTCGTGCTCATCGAAGTCGTAAACCGTGCAGATGTTGGGATGATCGAGCGCGGAAACCGCGTGCGCCTCGCGGTTGAAGCGCTCGCGCGCCTTGGGATCGTCGCCAACCTCTTCCGGCAGGAACTTCAGCGCCACCGCCCGGCCCAGCTTCAGATCCTCGGCGCGATAGACTAGCCCCATGCCTCCACCGCCGATGACCTCCAGCACACGGTAGTGCGAGACGACCCTGCCAGTCAGGCGTCCGACTTTCAGCCTGGCCTTGTGCGGGCCCTCGGAATCAGAATCAGAACCAGCTTCCGAGGCTGAGGATTCTTCGCCAGAACCTGCCGCGGCAGACTCCGCCCCAATCCACTCCACCGGCACCATGAGCCGGTAACCGCGGCGCGCGATGGTCTCAATGTACTCCGGCTTCTCGGCAGAGTCTCCAAGTGCCCGCCGCAGGTTCCCAATGACCACATTAATACTGTGACCAAACTCGACAATCGTATCGTTGGGCCAGAGCTTCTTCTTGATCTCTTCGCGAGTCGCCATCTCGCCTTCGCGCCCCACCAATATCAGCAAAACTTTGAGGGGCTGCTCTTGCAGCACGAGTCCTCGCCCCCCCTTGGCCGCCAAGTCGGCTAGACATAGCTCTCCTGTCTTCACATCGAGGGTAAACGCCCCGAACCGGAAGCGGGCTGGCTGCGTGTCTTCCACAAGCTTAGGGATATGGGCAGAAGTCTACTACCGCTCCAGCTATCTTCGAAGCGCAGTTTGGAAGCCCGCCCGTTCCCGGCGAATCACTGTTAAATCAATCACTTCCTCCGAATGACTCGTATTTGACCCGCGTTTGACCGCTGGTGCATTGCCAGTGCACCCGAACCAGGCGCACACTCGCCGCGTTCTTGCATTGGTGCGGGGGGCCGAGGCACTTTTACCGGCATTTTCGGTGGCTCAAAATTCAAGCCAAAAGGAGAAGTACAACATGAAATTCAAGATTGTCACGCTCGTCTTTTCATTGTGCGCAATGGCCGCACTCACAACCGCAGTCCGTTCGTCCGCGCAGGAGCCCATTGTGTTCGACGCTCCGGGTGCGGCCACAGTCTCTTCGCCCATATGCGCCCCCTATTGCGGCACTCTCGTTTGGGGCAATAACGACTTGGGTGTGATAACGGGTTTCTACACCGACGAGTACGTCGTGCCGCACGGCTTCCTGCGAAATCCCGACGGTCAAATCATCTCCTTCGACGCCCCCGGAGCAGGTCTGGGGCATTACCTCAACCAAGGTACCGTCGCCTTCAGCGTCAACGACCTGGGCGTGATCGCGGGGCAGTACCAGGATTCCAGCTATGTGTTTCACGGCTTTGTGCGCTACCCCGGCGGCTCCTTCGCCACGTTCGATGCTCCGGGCGCGGGTACCGGCGCAAACCAGGGCACTTATCCGTGTACCCTCAATCTGGAGGGAGAAACCGCAGGGAATTACTATGACGTGAACAATGTGGCTCACGGCTTTGTGCGGACGCCCTTCGGCAAAATCACGAGCTTCGACCCACCTGGTTCGGTTGGCACCTATTGCGAATTCGCAGACGGCCTAAACAACGAGGGCGCGTTCGTCGGATACTACTATGATGCGAGCAACACTACTCACGGCTTCGTGCGCGAGCCGGACGGGAAAATCACAAGTTTTGATGGCCCAGGAGCGGCCAAAGGCGGTGGCAACGGCACCCTCGGCGCAAGCATCAACGACCTGGGCGTAATCGCTGGGAACTACTCGGACTCCAGTGGCGTGTTGCACGACTTTATACGCTACCCCGACGGCTCCGTGACCGTCGTCGATGATCCTGAGGCGGGCACAGGCTCCGGCCAGGGCACTACCGGCGGTAGGATCAACCTGGAAGGCGCGCTCGCCGGATCATACAGGGATGCGAGCAACGTCATTCACGGCTACGAGCGTTCTCCTGACGGGAAATTCACCAATTTCGATGCTCCGGGTGCGGGTAAAGGCGGCTATCCCCAGGGTACAGTGACCTGGTGCATCAACGCGGAAGACGCTGTCGTCGGCGACGATGTTGACGCAAACACCCTGAATCACGGATTCCTGTGGCGACCGTCTGGCTCAGAGAGACGTTGATCGGAAAGCCTGAAACAAGACGAAGGGCAGGATCTTCCGGTTCCTGCCTTTCGCTTTTTGCAAAAGGGTGGGAGAACCAATTCTTGGGGGCGCGGCTTCGCGGCCTCGTTCCTTCATCTGTTGTCCGATTCCCATTTTCGGGCCATTTGGTTACCTTCGTACCCTCACTCCGTCCCATTTCAGTTGTTATCAGTTCCGCAACTCATAAACTAGCTTCTGAGGACAGCCAAGGGGGTCCTCGCGGGGCGAATCCTGCTAAGTTCTTTGATAACAAGATTTTGCCTGCAAGTCTCACGGGCTCAAGATTTTACCGACCAACTTTTTCGCCAGCCCAATGGAATCAAGATTTTACGAGTGGTGGGGGGAGGGGGTATCACACCCCCAGTGGCCAGTTGTCGGTAGCCGGTTGTCAGTGATCCGCTGGTTGCTAATGGCTAGTTGCTAATGGCTAGTTGCTGGCGTTCACATTCCGTCGTAGTTGGGCCCGCCGCCGCCCTCGGGTGGAACCCAGGTGATGATCTCGTAGGGGTCCATGATGTCGCAGGTTTTGCAGTGCACGCAGTTTGACGGATTGAGGTGGATCCGGAGTCCGCTGGGGGTGTCGGGGGCCTCGACCATCTCGTAGACGTTCGCAGGGCAAAAATTCTTGCACGGGTTGCCGAACTCGCGCACGCAACGCTCGTTGCAAATGTCGGTGTCGTGGATGACGAGATGCGCCGGCTGGTCTTCTTCGTGTTTCGTGCCGGAGTGGTAGAGGTCGGTGAGCTTGTCGAAGGTCAGCTTACCGTCGCCCTTGGCCGGACCGATGATGTTGGCTTCCGCACCGCCATCTGCGGGAAGGTTGGCGAGGTGCCGCAGGCGGCGATGTCCGGCGTGATTGGTGTAGCGCTCGTGCAGGCCGCGTCCACTGGTGAACTGCTGAATACCGGCGTGGAACATGCCTGAGAGGAAGCCGTTCTCGAATCCCTGGTGAAAATTGCGCACCGGCCAGAGCTCGGTCTTGATCCAGCTATTCTCTACGCGGTCCTGATATTTCTCGAGAACGCTGAGCGAGAAGTCATCTTTGGCCATTGCGTCGTAAGCGGTCTCGGCTGCGAGCATGCCGCTCTTGATGGCGAGATGAATTCCCTTCAGGCGCTGCGAATTGAGAAAGCCTGCTGCGTCACCGAGAATGATCCAGCCGTCTCCCGCAACTGGAGGAATACACCACCATCCGCCATAAGGCAGCGACTTCGCTCCGTAGCGGATCATCTTGCCGCCTTCGAGCAGCTTGGTGATGAAGGGATGCTTCTTGAACTCCTGCAGCACGCGTTGCGGATCGATGCGCGGATCGCGATAGTCGAGCCCGGTCACGAAGCCGAGCGAGACGATGTTGTCTTTGGAACCGTAGATCCAGGCGCCGCCGTACTCGTTGAAAGTCAGCGGATGGCCCATGGTGTAGATCACTTCGCCGGCGGCGATTCGGCCTGATGGAACTTCCCAAAGTTCCTTCACGCCCACGCCGTAGGTTTGCGGGTTGCGCGCCTGGTCGAGTTGGAAGCGGCCGATGAGTTGTTTGGTCAATGAGCCGCGCGTGCCTTCGGCGAGGATGACAACTTTTGCGCGAAGGTCGTATCCCGGCTCGAAATTGCTCTTCAGCTCGCCGCTCTTGTCGACGCCTTTGTCATCGGTGCGCACGCCGACGACGCGCCCTGCTTCGAATAGCAGCTCGGAGCCAGCGAATCCGGTGAAGACCGTGATGCCTGCTTCTTCCACCTTGCTGCCAAGCCACTTCACAAACTTGTTGATGGAGATGACGTAGTTGCCATGATCGCGCATCGGCGGAGGAGTGATCGGGAACTTGAATTTGCCGGAGCGCGTCAGGTAGTAAACGGCCTCTTTGACGACGGCAGCGTCGAGCGGAGCTTCCTTCTCGAAGCCGGGGAGCAGCTCGCGCATGGAACGGGGATCGAGCAGCGCGCCGGAGAGGCAATGCGCGCCAATGTCGCGCGCCTTTTCGAGCAGGTAGATATTGTCTTTAGAGAGCTGTGATTCCGGGTGCCTGGCGTTATGTTCGTCAACCAGTTGGGAGAGGCGCAAAGCGCATGCCATGCCAGCGGGGCCCCCACCTACGATCACTACATCTGCTTCCATCACTGGCCGCTCGACCTCGGGCAGCGGCTTACGGAAGACGATCATGCATAACCTTTCTTGAGTGATAAAACTGTCGCGTCCGGCACGGCCACCACGGCGAACGCACGCGCACCTGTTAGCTTCGCCCGGTTACCAGACGGTACGAATTAAGTTTAGGTTAAACGAAACACGCAGACTACAACCGAAGAGCAAGCAGGACAACAAACGAGCGTCGCCGATCGAGTGCTTTAACCGGCCAATCTACGCACCTTTGGCTTTCTTAACTTCTTCGATCAGCGGCGGCACGATGTCAAACAAGTTGCCAACAACCGCTACGTCGGCAATCTCGAAGATCGGGGCCTCCGAATCCTTATTGATGGCGATGATCGTATGTGCGCCCTTCATTCCCACAACATGCTGAATGGCGCCGCTGATTCCCAGCGCCAGATAAAGCTTCGGTGCGACCGTCTGGCCCGACGAGCCGACCTGCCGATCCATAGGCAGCCAGCCCGAGTCGCAAATCGGCCGCGAAGCCGCTATCTCGCCGCCCAGCACGTCGGCCAACTGCCTGGCAATGTCGATGTTCTTCTGCTCCTTGATTCCGCGGCCGACGGCGACGATGATTTCGGCCTGAGTAAGATCAACCGCCTGCTTGGCTTCTTTGAAAGGAGCGTCGGGCCGGTTGCGAACGACTGTGTCGGCGATCTCGACCTTCATCGTTTCGACAGGAGCAGGTGACGCACCGGCTTCGACTTTGTCACCGCGGAACGCGCCGTTCTGAAAGGTCACAAAATACGGCGCATCTCCGGCAAACGACACGTCCGCGGCAAATTTGCCCTGGAACATCTGGCGCGTGAAGAGCAGCTTGCGGCCCTCATACTTGTAACCTATCGCGTCGCTGATAAGTGAGCGATCCAACGCCGTCGTCAGCTTGGGAGCGAAGTCGCGGACCTGATAGGTGTGCGGCATCAATACCAGCTTAGGCTTCGTTTGATCGATGAGCTGCTTGAGGGCCGCGACGAATCCGTCTGGAGTATAGGGCTCCAGCACGGGCGACTCGACGTCGTACACCTTCGTGACTTTGATCTTTGCCAGCTCAGCAGCAATCTCGGAGACGCCGTTACCAACCACCGCAGCTTCGAGCACCCATCCGGTATCGGCAGCGATGGCCTGCGCGCCGGTGAGCGTCTCCAACGAAACGCGATTGAGTTGCCCTTGCCGTTGCTCTGCTACGACCAGAATTATGTCTGCCATTCAGCGGTTCTTTCTATTAGAGCTTTGGGCGGCGCAGCTTAGGCCCCGCCTGTTCTGAAACAGTCCTTTGTCCGCTCACCGGTTGCGCGCGCGGATGCGTGCGCCTATCACGTTCATCAGGAGCCCCAATACCACCAGCGCCCCTGCTATCAGCTCTATTCCTATTTGTCCACGCTTGAGCGCCGCTGGGTTGAAAAACATCACCAGGAACGCAAATAGCACGCACACCCAGCCCATCACCATAAGGGCCGAGCCGTTCTCACGGCCTTCTTCCGTCGATGGCATAATCGCCTCCCAAACTTGCGATTGCCACCCTCAACCGCCCCAAAACTATGCCGGCAAACCCGGCTATGCGACCCGTCAAATGACGCGCACTTCGTTGCGCAGCTTTTCGACCAATTTCTTAACGACTTCGGCCGGAGACCCTTCGAGCACTTCGGTCTGCTTTGTCTTCTGCGGCAAATAGAGCCGTTCGATCTTCTGCAAATTCCCCGCGAGCGACGCCTTTACTTCATCGTAGCCAACCTTCTTTAGCGGCTTGTTCTTGGCCTGCTTGATGCCGATCAGTGTGGCGTAGCGCAACTTGTTAATGCCCGACTGAATCGTTAGCACCGCAGGCAGCGGCATGTCGACAAACTGGAAGAATCCGGCTTCAAGTTCGCGCTTTACGCGGATACCCGAGTCACTCTTCTCGATCTGCATGATGATGGTCGCGTGCGGCCAACCCAGCAACTCGGCTAGAACCACCCCGGTCTGCGCGAAGCCATAATCGTCCGATTGCAGCCCGGTGAAGATCAGATCAAAGTTTTCATCCTTCGCAACCGACGCAATGGCCTTTGCCGTGTTGAAAGCGTCCAGCAAAGCGAACTCATCACCTTCGAGATGAATTGCGCGATCGGCCCCCTTGGCCAACGCCTCGCGCAGCACCTGCTGCGCCCGTGCCGGGCCGCTGGTAACGACCACGACTTCGCCGCCATGTTTCTCCTTCTGCCTCAACGCCTCTTCCAGCGCGTAGGCGTCCGGCTCGTTCACCTCATAGGAAACATCTTCGCGAATCCAGGTACGGCTCTCGTTGAGCTTCAGCGGCGCGTCTTTCTGCGGGACCTGCTTCATGCAGACCAGAATTTTCACAAACGTCCTCAGGCCACACGGATGTCTACCAATGGAACGCCCGTCGCATGGCAAACTTATAAGTATAAATGAGCGAAGAGCGGTTGCGTAACGGCGCCACGTGAAATCGTCCTCGCCCTGTCAGTTGCGATTGCTCCATGTGGTCGATTGGAGGGTAACGGCAACGCCATGGCCGAGTCGTTGCCCCCCTCGATAAACGAAGTGGAGAAAACCGCCGGCGGTCATCCTCATTGCGGGCGATAAGTTCGGGGAGCAACTCCTGGTGGATTGCGCCTTCGCCCGTTGGCTTTCACGCAGCGGCCACATAACGAAACGCGAGAGCTGGTAGCTCTCCGGTATGTGTCCAAACCAAAACCAGGCAGCCCGGCTGTCGCTCGACTAAACCAGCGTTTTACTGCGTTGTGGTGAAATTCAGCGTGTCGCCCGACAGGTTGATATTCGGATCAACCGAGGAAAAGGCGAAGTTGCTGGCCGCGTCGGTGCCACCCACGCCGAAGTAGTACACCGTCTCGGGCTGCAAACCAGAGATGACGCAGGTGTTAATCCAAAGATTGTCGGTGCCAGTATAGATACTGGGGCCGCAGTCGGTTTCCATGTTGAGGTTGCTGGGATCGTTGCCAACTTTCACCACCGTGGACGTCGCCAGCTCATACGTGTACCAGGTTATGGTGGCCCCGCTGTTGCTGATGTTCGAAGCGGTCGGCTTTGCCGGATATGTTCCAGCCGGGTACGGCCCAATCACGTCCGGATAGGGCAGCTTCTAGCGGGTTGTGCGTCGGTAGCACATACGAATCGGTTCCCGGAAAGGCTCCGCTGCGCCAACCAACGTAGTTGGAAAAGTCCTGAAAGAGCTGATTGAAGTTCCGATCGTCATGATGGGATTCCTTCCAAGTGTTGGCAAACAATTGATCGGCAGCAGTCCAGCATTGCACTCTGCTGGTGGGCAGGATACACGAATCGCCATACACGGCCCCGAGCCACGCATAGGCTGGGGCTACCAAGTTATTCAAGGCCAAACCTGAATTCCAACAATCCTCAAAGATTGAGCAATTATACGGAACCGCCCACGGCTGATAGGGAAATGTATAGTCACTCCCCAGTTGGTTGAATTGGGTGGAGTAGAACCAGTCGAGCAGTTTCATCAATTCGATGGGGATTCTGGCGTCCGGCGCCGAGTTCATGTAGTGCTCCACGTCGTAAACATGGATGAGCGTCATCGCCCACACTCCGACGTTCCAGTTTGGCGCACTGTAGCAACACACGTAGTTACTGCCATCGTCTAGTGGGTTATAGTTGATCGCCTCCGAAATCGTCTGAATAAGCAGATCCACCCTCTTTTGGAGCTCATTCGTCGGCTCCATGCCCGTTTCCAGCCAATCAACCAAGGCTACATTGGTATTGTAGGGTAGATTCCTCACAGTCCCTGTCTGGCTGCTCTCAGTATAGCTAGTGGTGAACTGCTGGTCGTTGTATCCAGGCGCGGGATAGGTCAATATGTTAGCAGTGAATCTAAGATTGGCGGCGGCATTCAGACCAGGGCAAGTTGGCCCCCCTTCACAGTTTTCATTAAGCGTGTCGCCCTGGCGAAGGAAGTCCATATACATGCCCCAAGGGAAAATGTTCCATTCCTCCGTATTATTGAATTTGGCAATATTAACCGCCCAATTCAGGTATTGCATGCCGAGCACTTCCGAGCAAGCGTTCCAGTAGGCTTTGTTGCCGGCGTTGACCCAGACCAAAGTACCGTTGTCGTTGGTCATCGCCCCCGGCTGCGAGCTAAAGTTTGGAATTGCATCTCCCGTGTTACCGCCGGTTATTGCGACCTGATTGTAGCCGCCGAAAGCGATAATATCGCCGAGGTTATAGGTATGTTTCGTTTGCCATTGGAGCCCCGTAATGCCGTCAAAACGGTCCCCCTCTTCCTTAAATACTCGATTGCCGTCATAGGTGAAGATATCCCAAGGATCATTTAACGCTGCCGCAGCTGTAAGATCCGAATTAATATAAATTCCCTGCTGATTGCTAGTCTTGAACTGCTCGCAATGAACAGTACCCAACTGGCCCGCAATCGCTATGGCGACATTGTAGTTAGGAATTGGCGGGAAAGTGGTAGGAGGAGTAATCGTAAACTGCGCCGGAGGGGTTACGGAGAACTGCCAACTTACAGTCTGCGGATCGCTCACCGGGGTGTTGGTGGTGTAATCGACGATCTGGAAGGTCATCGACAAGTTGTGGCTGGAATCGTTTATACGCCGGCCGGAAACAACCCGATTCTGCTGCTGGCCTGGAACAATCCGCGCCTGTAGACCCGGTTCAGAAAAGTAGGTTTTCCAGCAAACATAATCGCCAGCGTAGGGAGAACCATAGTATATGTAGACCGTAAAGTTGTCGGTTGCCGGATTAACCTCTTCTCGACCGGCGGCGCAGAGCATCGTCAAAGATATGCCCGTGCTCCCGCAGTTGTTGCCAAGCAATGTTCCAGGAAGACAAGATTGGCCGTCGATGCTGGCCGCGGTCACTATCATCACATCATTGTCGGTCAGGGCGCCACTTGTCTGCAGCAAACTGACGCCAACGTTCATGCCACTGCCTTGGTAAACGTAGTTCGGGCCCCAGGCAAATGCTGAAAATGCTATGGGACCGGCTCGTCGAGGGCGCCGTAGTAAAGGTCGGCCAGCTCGTAGGCCAGGGGGCAGAGCTCCAATTAGTATCTGTCTTCACGCATGGCTTACCGCCGATGGGATCGGTACAACTGGCAACAGAATAGTAGTACTGGGTGCCGGGCTCAAGATACTTAACAACCACACAATGGTTTGTCGTTAGCGTGGGATCATAGACCTGGCGCGAGAAATCGATCTCCTCGCCTATCATGACCAGGGAATCGCTCGCCTTGGTCGTGCTCCAGCAGAACTGTGCCCAGCTGACATTGTCGGCGTAGGGGTTGGTGACAACGATATTCGTAGGCTGATCGCTACCTGCGCCAGCAACAGCAAGTTGAGCTGCTAACACTATAAGAGCGGTTACGAGCACTATCTTACGCATTTAACTTCCTTTACCTCTACCACTGGAGTCACAGCAGGCGTCCAGAACTGCGGGCTGACAAACTCGTTCGCGGAGCAATGCTCGGCCAAGAGACATGGTTGCCTGTATGCACGCTCGATGGGGCCGGGAATCGTTGCCTAGCCTGTTTCCGGATGGCACCGCTCCAAGCCCTGTCCAACCTATGGCAGAAGGCTCAGAGTTGCCGTCTGCAGCAAGCTTAGTTTGTACGGCGGGTTACTTGGTTTGTTGGTCCGGTTACTTATGATCGTGGACTAAGCCTCATGCAGTCAACTACTTTTGCAGTTCGTTCAGGACCAAAAGTAACCATCCCCTAGGCAGCTTGGTGCTATTGTGGGCACAGCCAGCGAGTATTCTCTGAATAGCTACTACCTTTGGGGGATAGATTGAATGACGGCCGAGACTCCAGCAGCAAGAATTGACGATTGGCGTCGCAGCTTGACCCAAGATCGGATCAGACATCTTGTGGAGTACGGTGCTTCTTATCGCCTATCTGATAAGAAAACAGAGGGCTGATTACAGGATCCAGCGGCTTGCAACTTGAAGCTGCGGGCATCTCTCTTTGAGGTGCGGGCAAGACATGCAACACGATCAAGGGAGCCGGTCGTTCGCAACCGACAGGCTCAGTCGATGGAGCAAGCTCCACTACCCATACAACAATTCTCTGCTCCGCAACCGGCTGTCGAAGAACTGCCGGTCTTGGTGCCCACGGCAAAGGTAGATAGTTGTTGTTGCAAATTCTGCGTATGACACTTAGGACACTCAGGCGTTTGCTGTCCGAACAGAATGGCTTCGAACTTATTACCACAATCTTGGCAGCGATATTCAAAAATCGGCATATTTACCTCGGTCTCATGTAGTTGTACAATGCTCGCGATTATATATAAATGTCAGACTTCAGTCTTTGCGCGAACGGGGCATAACCGTAAGCCTCAGAAGTTGCGTACCCCGAATCAACTCAACCTCGCAGGGTCTTCCGTTGCGCTCATCCGTGAGCAAACGATGCAGATCGTCCACGCCGGCGACGCTATGACCGGCAAAGCGGATGATTACATCGCGTTCACGTAACCCCGCAACCTGGGCGGCAGAACCCTCGACGACGTTCACCAGGAGCAGTCCTGACTCGACGGGAAGGTCGTAATAGCGCACGATCCTCCGATGCAGCGGTACGCCTTGGCCCATTACACCAATGTAACTGCGCTTGACGCGGCCATCGCGAATGAGCCGCGAAGCGACGAACTCCGCAGTATCGGCGCCGATGGCAAAGCATATGCCCTGGGCACCCATTATGGTCGCAGTATTCACACCTACCACTTGCCCTTGCGAGTCGACCAGCGGCCCGCCGGAGTTTCCTGGATTCAGCGCCGCGTCGGTCTGAATCACGCCGTCGATCAGGTGGCCGGAGCGCGAACGCATGGTGCGGCCCAGCGCGCTCACCACTCCCGACGTGACGGTATGCTGAAAGCCGAGGGGGTTGCCGATCGCAATGACCAACTGTCCCACGGTAAGTTTGCGCGAACTGCCTAGCGGAGCCGAGGATGCCGAGCCACTGCCGCGCACGACGGCGAGGTCGGTGTCGGGATCGTCGCCGACAAACTCGGCCGGATAGCGATCGCCCGCCTCCGTGGTGACGAATACTTCGAACGCTCCATGTACCACGTGACTGTTGGTAAGAATGAACCCGTCCGGGGTAAACAGAAATCCGGAACCAGCGCCTTCCGCCTGGCGTCCGCGCGCTTGCTGCTTTACCTGGATGTGTACCACCGCCGGACTGACACGCTGCACCGCGCCGACGACCGCACGCGAGTAGGCGTCCAGCAACCCAAGGTCGGGATTGGCCATGGAAGTGGCCGAAGGAAACGGTTCAGACGCGAGATCCTGAGACAGCCAATCGATAGAGCCCATGAGAATCCTCGGTGCATGTGGATGCCGTCGCAGCGGCTCAGGATTCGGGCCGAATTCTACTGGGCCTTCTTCTGCAACTCCAAGCAATCGTCGTGTAACTTGGCGTTATGGGTCATGCCGTCGGCAATCATGCACTCATCCAACGCCGATTTGGGATCGGAGGTCTTGAGGATCTCTAACAGGACAAGATGAGGCGTCGGCCAGGTGGGAGCCAATCGCGCCGCTTCCTTCAACTGTGTGATGGCCGAAGTCAGGTCGTGCTTGTTCTTGTATGCGATGCCGAGGTTGTAGTGAGCATCGGCATTCTTGGGTTGCAGCTTGATGGCTTCGCTATATTCGGCGATAGCGTCATCGGTCCGGCCCATCACGTCGAGCACTGTGCCCAGGTTCATGCGAATGTCGGCATTGTGGGGTTGTAGCTTCAGCGCCTCGTTATATTCGTGAATCGCGCCGTTGTAATCGCGCCGGGCGTAAAGAAGATTGCCCAGGTTGGCGTACGCCGAGGCCAGCCGGGGATTCAGGCGGATGGCCTCCCTGAATTCACCTTCGGCGCCCCTCCAATCGCGGTTCTTCTTCAGCGCATAACCCCAGTTGTTGTGCATCTCGGCGTCGTCTGGTTTCAGGACTGCCGCTTGTTTGTACAGCTCGATGGCTTCGCCATACCCACCCTTGTCGAGCAGAAGGTTTGCCAGCCGGATGCGGGCGTCTGCATAGTCGGAATACTCTTTGATGGCATCACGATACTCGGCAATCGCCTCGTCGAACTGCTTGTCTTTCTCGTCCAATAGGCCCTGGTGGTAGTGGCGCTCAGCGGCGGCCGGGATGATGATGGGCACGGGCTTCGCTGAAGGCTTGGCCTCTGTATTGGCGGTGGCGGCCGGCGGCGGCGAGCTCTGTTGGCCCTGTTGCGGCGGTAACGGCCGGGCTGGTTGCGGCAGACTTTGCGGGGCAGGAGCTTGCGACTGCTGAGGTTGGGGCTGTTCCGGCAGCGGCTGCTGGGCGTTGACAGCGTTGGCGAAGGCGAAGACTACGAGCAGTGCTAGGGCGAGTCGATGCAGCATGACGTTGCTAGAAGTATAGCGTCGCATCGGGCGGTCGCGCCGCTCTTGGATGAGATGTCGCTACTGCCTCGCTTCTTCGGCCACGACCCGCAAGTCGTGCCCCGTCATCTCCTTCGGCTGCGGAATGCCGAGGATGCCGAGCATGGTCGGAGCGATGTCCTGAAGCGCGCCATCCGGCTTGAGCGTGAAGCGGCGTCCGTCGCCTTTGAAGCCGGCGGGAACAACCGCGTGCTCCTCGACCACGATGAACGGCACAGGATTCGTCGTGTGCGCCGTCTGCGGACCGCCCGTCGCCGGGTCAATCATCTGCTCGGCGTTGCCGTGATCGGCAGTGACGATCATTGCACCGCCAAGACGCTTGAGTGCCGAATAGATCTGCCCAAGGCAGGCATCGACGGTCTCGACGGCGACAATCGTCGGCGGAATCTTGCCTGAGTGTCCCACCATATCGGCGTTGGCGAAGTTGACCACCATGACGTCGAAGGTCTTGCCCTCGATTGCTTTCACCACAGCGTCGGCGATACCTTGCGCGCTCATCTCAGGTTTCAGATCGTAGGTCGCAACCTTGGGCGACGGCACCAGCACGCGGTCTTCGCCGGGAAAGGGCTTCTCGACTCCGCCGTTGAAGAAGTACGTCACGTGCGCATACTTCTCCGTCTCAGCCACGCGCAGGTTACGCATGTGGCGGTCAGCCATAACGTTCGCCAGAATGTTGCTCAGCGACACGGGCGGCGATACGACGGGCAGTGTGAAATGTTTGTCGTATTGCGTCATGCAGACGTAGGTCAGGTCTTTGGGCACGCGATCGCGCGGGATGATCTTGTCAAGGTCTTCGGCGCCTTCCAGTTCTCGGCCATCCTGCGGAGTGAAGTGGCTGTTGCGGCAGAGACAGCGCGTAATCTGCCGCGCACGGTCAGCGCGGAAGTTGAAGTTGATGCAGACATCGCCATCACGAATTGTCGCCACCGGCTCGCCCCGCTCATCGACAACGACGAACGGCACGATGAACTCGTCGGTCACGCCACGGTTGTAGGACTCGCGCACACCCTGCACCGGGTCGGTGTAACGGCCGCCTTCGCCGACGCCGTCGACCATCGCATCGAAGGCTTTCTTCTCGCGCTCCCACCGCCGGTCGCGATCCATGGCGTAGTAGCGTCCGCTCACTGTGGCAATCTTGCCCACGCCATACTCGCGCATCTTCTGCTGCAACTGCTCGATGTAGCCGGCGCCGTTGGTGGGCAGAGTATCGCGGCCATCCATGAAGGCGTGGACGAACACGCGCTCCACGCCGTTCTGCTTCGCCATGCGCAGGATGGCGTAGAGATGATTCTGGTGCGAGTGCACGCCACCGTCCGAAAGCAGTCCGAAGAGATGCAGCCGCCGCTCGCCAGTGCGGGCTTTCGTCATCGCATCGAGCAACGCGGGGTTCTTCTCGAACTCGCCGTTCTCGATCATCACGTCGATCTTGGTGATGTCCATGTAAACGATGCGCCCGGCGCCGATGTTCAGGTGCCCGACTTCACTGTTGCCCATTTGCCCGTTCGGCAGCCCGACGTACCGCCCACTGGTGTGAATGAGCGTGTTGGGATACTCGGCGAGCAGTTTGTCGTAATTCGGCTTGCGCGCCAGCGAGATGGCATTCGCCGGCCCCGGCGGGCCATAGCCCCAGCCGTCGAGGATGATGAGGACTAGTGGTTTGGGTGGCATAAGCAATTAGCGCTTAGCTCTCAAGTATAAGGCAGGGCACTTCAATGGCATTCGCAGCGTTGGGTGAGAGCCTTATATCGTGCGAGCCTTGTATCAGGGCACGGCTTCAGCCGTGCCGTATTCGAGAAGAAAAACTCGGGGGCTTCAGCCCCTGCACTGCAAAACATCACAGGGGCTGAAGCCCATACTGTTGCAACGCGTTTCGGCCCGACTGAAGTCAGGCCCTGATACAAACCCTAAGACTCCGTATAGCCTGCCTCCTCAAGAATTTCCCCCAGCGTGCCCATCTCGGCGCTGGTTTCCAGGAATGCCTGCACAGTTTCCCGAATGTTTCTACGAGCCTCGTCATCCGTTGCCCCGCAGCTCGAAAGATCAAGCTCTGGAACGTAAGCGACGTAGGTACCGCCTTCGCGAAAGATGTGAACGCTATAGGAGATGTCTTGCAAGGGTGTGCTGCTATGGTGTGCTGCTCCGCGCTGATTATACCAACCCACGAGCCGCACCTAAGAGGTGATTCAGCGGTGAAGGACGATGAGAAATTCCCTCGGAGGCTAAAGCCAGGTCCAAAGGTATTTTCGGCGCGGCTAAAGCCACGCCCCTTCAAAGCAGGAAATCCACAGAGCCTCGCCTTACGCCTTCGCCAGCTCCCCGCGATAGTTCAGCGCCTTCAGGCCGTTGAAACGCGCCGCCGTGCCCAGCTCTTCTTCAATGCGTAGCAGCTGGTTGTACTTCGCAATGCGGTCGGTGCGTGAGGCCGAGCCGGTCTTGATCTGGCCTGCACCGGTGGCGACGGCGAGATCAGCGATGAATGTGTCTTCGGTCTCGCCTGAGCGATGCGAGATCACGGCAGTGTAGCGGTTCTCGCGCGCCAAGTTGATGGCGTCGACGGTTTCGCTGACCGTGCCGATCTGGTTCAGCTTAATCAGAATCGAGTTAGCAATGCCGGAGTCGATACCGCGCTGGAAGATGTCGATATTGGTGACGAAAATATCATCGCCGACCAACTGAATTTTGCCGCCGAGCTCATCGGTGAGAATCTTCCACCCGTCCCAGTCGTCTTCCGCCAAACCGTCTTCCAGAGACACAATGGGATACTGCCGCGTCCAGTCGGCATAGAACTTCACCATCTCTTCGCTGGAGTGCTCGCTCTTATCGGACTTCTTGAAGACGTACTTCTTCTTGTCGGAGTCGTAGAACTCGCTGGCCGCGGGATCGAGCGCGATGGCGATCTGCTCGCCCGGCTTGTAGCCCGCCTGGGTAATGGCTTCGAGGATCACTTCGATCGCTTCGGTGTTCGACTTTAACGACGGCGCAAATCCGCCTTCGTCGCCGACTGCTGTGTTGTAGCCGCGCTTCTTCAGCACGCCCTTCAGCACATGGAATGTTTCCACGCCCCAGCGCAGCGCCTCGCTAAATGACCGCGCGCCCACCGGCATGACCATGAACTCCTGGAAATCGACGCTGCTGTCAGCGTGCACGCCGCCGTTGAGGATGTTCATCATCGGCGTGGGCAGCAGGCTGGCGGTGAATCCACCGAGGTACTGATAAAGGTTCACGCCAAGGTGGTCAGCCATGGCACGCGCCGCTGCCATCGAAACCGCCAGAATCGCGTTGGCGCCCAGCTTGCCTTTGTTCGGCGTACCGTCAAGTTCGCACATGATGTTGTCGAGCTCACGCTGCTCGCTGGCATCGAGGCCTTCCAACTCGGGCGCAATCACTTCGTTGATATTGTCGACCGCCTTTAGCACGCCCTTGCCCTGGTAGCGGGCCTTGTCGCCATCGCGCAACTCAACCGCTTCGTGCTCGCCGGTAGAGGCTCCGCTGGGAACAATGGCGCGGCCGCGAGCGCCGCTTTCGAGGATGACATCGGCTTCGACGGTAGGATTGCCGCGCGAGTCAAGTACTTCACGGGCGAGAATCAGCTCGATTCCTGACATGGTATAAGTCCGGACCTTCGCCGTTGGATTGGCTTGCACGCCTGGCGAAAGGTGTGAAACGTCCAATTATACGAGAGGGATTCTTTACCACGGAGGCAGGGAGAACACCGAGAATAGAGAACGGAGGAAAAAGCCAAAAAGACATCTTTCCTCCGGCTTCTCCGTACCTCCGGGGTGAAGGGCTTCCAGCCGCTCCGAAACAATTGCCTGGTCGCAGGGTTCTACTGACATCATCAAGAAATCGTCCCACTAAGAGTCTTCTTTGGTTGGAGTAACTCGGTTTTGGGCTTATCCTGTGTACTGTCCCCGCGCGCAAACAGCTGTTTCACCACTTGTCGGATCATGGAGTGCATATGAACTGGAACGGGGTTTGTCGTAGCGCCGCCTGCCTCTCTTTCGCGTTGTTGTTCAGCACATTCTCTGCCGCGCAAACCAGCGCCGTCGCTCGCATCAATCGACCGGTGAACGACTCTGATGTCGCACTGCTCCCGGGCGGCGTTCATCCTCTGATCAACCGCGCCCTGAACCAGGGAAACGTTTCGGCAACCAGGCCTCTGCAGCGAATGGCCATCTTCTTCAAGCACAGCACGACGCAGCAGAGTGACTTAGACCAGCTTCTGCGCGAGCAGCAGGACCCGGCTTCGCCCAGCTATCACAAGTGGCTTACGCCCGAACAATACGGAGCGCGCTTCGGCATGAATCCGAACGACCTTGCCAAGGTGAGCGCGTGGCTCCAGGCGCATGGGTTTCAGAACATCTCGGTTTCGCGAAGCCGCAACTCCATCGAGTTCGACGGTAACGCCGGTCAAGCCGCCACCGCCTTCCACACCTCGATCCATCGCTTCGTGCTGAACGGCGAAACTCACTACGCCAACATCACTTCGCCGCAGTTGCCCAGCGCTTTCGCGGCGATGGTCGCGGGGATCACATCGCTGAACGACTTCCGCCCACGAGCCATGTCGATTGCCCACTTCACCTCCAGTATTTCCGGCAGTCACTTTCTCGTACCTGGGGACATGGGGACGATCTACAACATCAACAGCCTGTACAGCTCCGGGATCGACGGTACCGGTGAGATGATTGCCGTCGTCGGTCAGACTCCCTTGACACCTTCGGATGATGGCACCCACGCGGATATCGACACGTTCCGTACTAACGCCGGTTTACCTGCTATCAATCTGCAGCAAATCAAAACAGGCAGTCCAACTTACAGCACGAGCGACGTCGACGAGGCCAACCTGGACATCGAGTGGTCAGGAGCCATTGCACCGAAGGCGCAGATCATCTTCGTCTATTCCGATAACGCTTTGTTCACCTCGTTGCCGTATATAGTTACTAACAATTTGGCTCCGGTAATCAGCATCAGCTACGGAAACTGCGAAGCCGCATTTGGCACGACGGACATCGCTACGTTGACCACAATATTCCAGCAGGCCAACGCCCAGGGGCAAACCATTACCGCGGCTTCCGGTGACGCCGGCGCGGCCGATTGCGACACGTCGAATCCAGCCACTCACGGGCTGGCCGTCGATATACCTGCTGCTACACCCTATGTGACCGGAATGGGCGGCAGTGAGTTTACGGGCGATCCCGCGGCGTGCAATGGTACGTGTCTTAACGGCGTAGCCCCCGACACCCAATATTGGAAGGGTTCGAGCAGTCCGACCGATACCAGCGCGACCGCTCTGTCCTACATCCCTGAGATGGTCTGGAACGACACCGATTCCAGTACTCTCGCCGCCGGAGGCGGTGGCGTGAGCACGTTCTTCACCAAGCCTACGTGGCAGACTGGCACCGGAGTTCCCAGCGATGGCCAACGGGACGTGCCCGACATTTCGTTAAGTTCGTCTCCGAACCATGACGGGTATCTGATTTGCTCCCAGAGCAGTTGCGTGAGCGGTTGGCGCCGGAGCGACCAGACCTTGAACGTCATCGGCGGCACCTCTGTCGGTTCACCTGTCTTTGCCGGCGTAGTCGCTCTGATGAACCAGAAGTTCGGCATGCGCTTGGGCAATGTGAATCAGAACCTCTACTCGGTGGCCGCCAGCTCTCCCAGCGTCTTTCATGACATCACGTCGGGCAACAACACGGTCCCCTGCCAGATGGGCACAAAGAACTGCCCCAACTCGAACATGATGATCGGCTACAGCGCGGGCCCGGGATACGACCTGGCCAGCGGGTTGGGTTCGGTTGACGTGGGCGCGCTGGTTGCGTCCTGGAACGCAATTCCGCCTCCCGATTTCACGCTGTCCGCCAATCCGTCATCACTGTCTTTGACGCACGGGACCGCCGGGACCTCTACCATCGCGGTGACGGCGACCGGAGGCCCGATTTCCGGCAGCGTCAGCCTCACCTGCACAGTGTCGTCATCGCTCGGCGCGACCACCTGTTCGCTCAGTCCCAATTCCGTTAATCCGGGACAGAATTCCACACTCACGGTAACCGCCACCAACACCTCGGCGATGAGAGCTCTGCCCATACCAGGTCATCCAATGGGCTTGGAATTTAGCTTCGGCCTGGCGGCTGTGTGCTTCCTTCCCTTTTCAGGCGCCGGGCGCTCCGGACGCCGGATCCTTCGCAAGGCGGTGCTCTCGATACTCGCGCTGGTTTTCGTGCTGGGTCTTGTCGCCTGCGGGGGCAGTTCCGGCAATTCGAACAACAACAACAATACCTTCACCCCGCTGACTGGGACGGTCACCGTGCAGGCCGTGAGCGGCAGCCTGAATCACAGCGTTAGCATTCCGGTGACGATTAACTAACGCACGATGCTGTCTGAGCTGGTCTCGGACGAGGCCATGAGGTGTTGCTCCGCCCAGGGCACGGCCCACTGCGCCGCCACTTCTTCCGGCAGCGTACCTGAGCTGGCATCATGCAGCAGAATCTCGCCTGCGCGCCTGGCGCCGAGCTGGGTGAGAAGGGCGTCGAATCGCAGGCCGCCCTGACAATATGTGTCTTTGTAGGTGCGATCGCCCAGCGCGATCACGCCGTAGGTCACGGAAGACAGGTCCGGCTTTTCCGTTTCGAGGCTGCTGAACAATGCCTGGGCGTTGTCGGGCACGTCGCCCTGCCCATAGGTCGAAGTGCAGATCAGGAAGGGCCCGCCTCCAGAAAAGACGCTGGCGTCAAGACCATCCATCATTTGAATGTTGGCCTGGTGTCCGGCCGACTCCAGCGCGGTCTGGACTTCCTGCGCCACCATTTCGGCGGTTCCGGTCATGGTTCCCACCAGGATTGTGAGGTTCAGTGGCAAGTCTCTGGCCTTGTCATAAGGATGCGTGCCCGTTCGACTCCCCTCACTTCGTTCGGCGTCGCTCCGGGCAGGCTCTTTCACGCGCCGGCGCGAATCGGCACGCCTTGGTTCCTCGGCGCCAAATGAGGCCGCCTCGGGATGACAATCACTCTACTTCCCGAGATTGAAATCCGCTAATCGGCAGTATAATGCATATACGACAGAAAGCGCGCGGCCCAATGGAACCAATGGTCATACGAAATAGGGCTCGATTCGGGCCCGGTTTCGAACCCACATCAGGAACTTTTTGATCGTTTTTGCGTGTTTTAGGCGGGTTTTAGACAGGCCCTTTTTTTGCGCCGAAATTTTGGGCTGTTCGGTCGAGAGCCGACTTCGCGCGAGGCAAATCTGGCTTCCTGGTCCTGAAAAGAAGATGCGGAACGAACTCACCATTTCGCCGGCGGCACGGTTCGAGGTGAGTACGTTTCTGCGCCTGCTGGGTGAGCGTGTGCGCGAGGCTCGCTCCCGGCGTGGCATGACGCGCAAGATTCTGGCGCGCGACTCGGGCGTGTCCGAACGCTACCTCGCGCAGCTCGAAACCGGACAGGGCAACATCTCCATCCTGCTGCTGCGCGACATTGCGCGCGCTCTCGACGTTCCCGTAGAGGCGCTGGTGCACGACGGGCCTGAGCCGCCGATCGATCTTGTGCACACCACAGAGTTCCTGCGGCGCTTGCCATCCGACGAACTGGCCGAAGCGCGCAACCTGCTGGTGGAACACTTCGGCGGCGTCGATCTCGCCGCGCGCCGCGGGCGCATCGCGCTGATCGGCCTGCGCGGGGCAGGAAAATCAACCCTTGGCGCGATGCTGGCAGAGCGATTCGAGGTTCCATTTCTCGAACTCGATCGCCTGATCGAACAGGAGAGCGGCGTTTCGTTAAGCGCCATCTTCGATCTGTACGGGCAGAGCGGCTTTCGGCGCTTCGAGCGGCGCTGTCTCGATGATGTCATCGAACGTTACCAGCGATTCGTGCTCGCCACGGGCGGCAGTCTGGTCTCCGAACCGGCAACTTTTGAGCGACTGCTGACCATGTGCTTCACCGTGTGGCTGCGGGCCTCGCCCGAAGACCACATGCAGCGCGTGATTGCGCAGGGCGACATGCGCCCCATGGCCGACAACCGCGAATCGATGTCGGATCTGAAGCGAATCCTGGCGGTTCGCGAGCCGCTTTATCGTAAAGCCGACCTGACCGTGGATACCAGTAGCCAGCCCCCGGCGCGCGCTACTGAGCGCATCGTGAAGGCGATCAGAGCTTCGGTTAGGGCGAGCGGAGGTGCAGCATGATTCCGCCGTGGCGCAAACTAAAATGCACTATAATGCATCCTACAGAATATCCTCGGCCCGTGGGGTGGCCGAGGCACGCTGCGCTTGCAGTCCCCCCTTTGCAAAGATGAGGAGAGCTTATGCCTGAAGTGCTCGAAGCACCGCCGATGATTAAGTTCGATGCTCCCGGCGGCGAGTACCGCCATTGGCGGCTCACGATTGATGGCCGCATCGCAACGGTTGCGATGGACGTTGACGAAGATCGCCCGCTGAAGCCCGGCTACAAGCTGAAGCTCAACTCCTACGACCTTGGCGTCGACATTGAGCTGCACGACTTGCTCCAGCGCATTCGCTTCGAGCATCCGGAGGTCGCTTGTGTAGTTCTGACCAGCGCCAAGGAGCGCATGTTCTGCGCCGGGGCAAACATTTACATGCTGGGATCGTCGTCACACGCGTGGAAAGTCAACTTCTGCAAGTTCACTAACGAGACGCGCAATGGGATGGAGGACTCCAGCCGCCACGATGGCCTGCGCTTCATTGCCGCACTCAACGGCACTACCGCAGGGGGCGGCTACGAGCTGGCCCTGGCCTGCGACGAGATCTTGCTGGTCGATGACCGATCGAGCGCCGTCAGCCTGCCCGAGGTCCCGTTGCTGGGAGTGCTTCCGGGCACCGGCGGTCTCACGCGCGTGGTCGACAAGCGCCATGTGCGCCGCGACCTGGCCGACGCGTTCTGCACCAATCCTGACGGGGTAAAGGGCGAGCGCGCCAAGCAGTGGGGTCTGGTGGATGAGGTTGCGCCCCCGGCAAAGTTTCAGGATCTGGTACGCCAGCGGGCAGAAGCACTGGTGACCTATTCCTCGCGCGCGGCGAACGTGAAGGGCATCAAGCTCACCGCTCTCGACCGCCGTGTCGACAACCTCGGTTACCACTACAAGTACGTCGACGTGGAGTTCGATCGTCCCGGCCGCACTGCGACCCTTACCGTCCGCGGTCCCGAAGGTTTGCAACCTCTCGAGGCCGATGCCATCCACGCCGAAGGCGACCAGTGGTGGCCACTGCGCATGACGCGCGAGTTGGACGATGCCATTTTGATGCTGCGCGTCAACGAGCCCGAGCTTGGGCTGCTCTTGATCAAGACGGCCGGCGGCATCGACGCGGTGCTCGCCTGCGACAAGGTGATGCTGGAGAACCGCCACGACTGGCTGGTGCGCGAAACCGTTGGCATGTTGCGGCGCACCTTCGCGCGGCTGGATGTCTCATCGCGCAGCATGTACGCGCTCATTGAGCCGGGATCGTGTTTCGCGGGCATCCTATTTGAGCTGGTGCTGGCAGCCGACCGCAGCTACATGCTGGCCATGCCTGAAGAAGACGGCGACGCACCGAAGATCGCACTCGACGACTTCAATTTCGGGTTGTTGCCCGCGGTAAACCAGATTCATCGGCTCAAGATGCGTTGCACCGGAAAGGCGCGCACGCGGGCAGCGATCATGGAAAGCGTCGGCAAGCCGCTCAGCACAGAGAAGGCACTGGAGCTGGGGCTGGTGACATTCGCGCCCGATGAGCTGGACTGGCAGGACGAGGTGCGCATCGCCATCGAAGAGCGCGTCAGCCTCTCGCCCGATGCGCTGACCGGCATGGAAGCCAGCCTCCGTTTTCCTGGCAACGAGAGCATGGAGACGAAAATCTTCGGACGGCTGTCGGCGTGGCAGAACTGGGTATTCATCCGTCCAAACTCGACGGGCGAGCACGGCGCGCTGAAGCTGTTTGGCTCAGGTTCGAAGGCAAAGTTTACGTGGGAGAGGGTTTGAGAAAGACCGCTTTTGGCTTTCGGCTCTTGGCTTTTAGCCTTCGGGATACCGCGAATGGGCTTTAGGCCGCGAAGTTCGAATTGCGACGCGTTCCCGTGAAATCAGGCAGGTCGTCGATCGAATGGCTGAGCCCGGAGGGCGACCAGAATGATAGCCCAGCACCCTTCGACATAGCTCAGGGCAGGCTACGCCGAAGGCGGAGTGCTGGGTAGGCTTGCAACAGAAAAGGAGCCCCTTCAGGGGCGGCACAACGGCAGGTTCCTCGCGGGCTGAAGCCCGGTCGGGATGACAATCGAATATGAGGTGCCGGTCGGCACGACCAAGAGCCTGCCCTGAGCGAAGCCGAAGGGTCGTGCCCTGACGCGAATCCTCGCGGATGGCAGTTCTTAGCAGGCTGTAAAGCCGCGCCCTGGCGCGGAGCAATCTGTTAGCGGAGCAATCTGTTAGATGATATCAACAGCCAGTTAAGCTGGACCGGTTCTGGCCAAGAGCCAAAGGCCAAAAGCTAAGATCCAATAGCGAAAAGGATTAGTCAATGTCCATCAATTACACCGAACGCATTCCTAACAACGTCGATCTTGGCTCGAACCGCATTCTGCAGCGCGCCCTGGAGCACTGGCAGCCGGAGTTTCTCAACTGGTGGCAGGAACTGGGACCGCGCGACTTTCAGGTCGCCGACGTCTACCTGCGCACCGCCACTTCCGTTGATGCCAAGGGCTGGGCGACGTACGGATTCGTACGAATGCCGGAATATCGCTGGGGGATCTTCCTTGCCGAACGCGATCCGAATCGCAAGATCGGCTTCGGCGATAGCTACGGACACGACGTCTGGCAGCAGATTCCCGGCGAGTATCGCGCGACGTTGCGACGGCTCATCGTTACCCAGGGTGACACCGAGCCCGCCTCCGTCGAGCAGCAGCGCATGCTCGGGCACACCGCGCCATCACTTTACGACTTGCGCAACCTGTTTCAAGTGAACGTCGAGGAAGGGCGTCATCTGTGGGCGATGGTGTATCTGCTGCACGCCTACTTCGGCCGTGACGGCCGCGAGGAAGCCGAGGAGTTGCTCGAGCGTCACTCAGGAGACGCGAACAAACCGCGCATCCTCGGGACCTTCAATGAGCCCATTCGCGACTGGCTCAGCTTCTTCATGTTCACCTACTTCACCGACCGCGACGGCAAGTTCCAGTTGAAGTCGCTGGCCGAGTCGAGCTTCGATCCGTTGGCGCGCACCTGCTCGTTCATGCTGACCGAAGAGGCGCACCACATGTTCGTGGGCGATACCGGCATCAATCGCGTAATCAAGCGCACGCTTGAAGTCATGAAGGAGTTGAACACCGACGACCCCGTAGCAGTCCGCAAAGCCGGAGCGATCGATCTGCCGACTGTACAGCGGTATCTCAATTTCTGGTTCTCGTCTTCGCTCGACCTATTTGGCTCCGAGCAGTCATCCAACGCCGCTTCTTATTTCGCGAACGGACTGAAGGGCCGTCCCGACGAGGCGCAATACGAAGATCACATTGCACACGAGTCGGCGTACGCCCTCGAAATTCCTGACGGCAAAGGCGGCACGAAGAGCGAAGACATTCCCATGCGCAACGCTATGAACGAAGTCACCCGCGGATCGTACGTGCGCGACTGTGACCTCGGCGTAAAGCGCTGGAACCGTCTGATCGAGAAAGCCGGCCACAGCTTCCGCTTATCGCTGCCGTCAACACGCTTCCGCCGCAATATCGGTGCATGGGCGGGAGTGCCGACGGATTTGCAGGGCAATCCCATTTCCCGGGAAGAATTCAGTGCGCGCAAGCCGGGATGGCTGCCCAGCGAAGCCGACCAGGCGTACATTCTCAGCCTGATGCACGGCGTGTGCGAGCCGGGCAAGATGGCGGCATGGATCGCGCCTCCCGACCGCGGGATCAACAACAATCCCGTGGACTATGAGTATGTACGGTTTGGGTAGGAGCGCTCTTCGCTCTTGGCTCTTGGCTCTTGGCCAGACAAGAACCAAATCGAACCAGCAATGACTGTGGATGCAAAACAATCGTTCTGAGACCCAATTAGGCTCGCAGGGCTCCGGCCAAGAGCCAACAGCCAACAGCCAACAGCGGCTTTGCATCATCGGCTCCGGCCCTGCCGGATGCTACGTTGCCGAGCATCTGCTGAAGCTGCTGCCGGAGGCGCGTATCGATGTCATCGAAAAGCTCCCGGTGCCGTTCGGATTGGTGCGCTACGGCGTCGCGCCCGATCACCAGAGCACTAAGGGAGCAGCGCGTGTTCTCGACCGTACCCTCTCGCGCGAGCGCGTTCGATTCTTCGGTAACGTGGAGGTCGGTCGCGACGTTACGCTCGACGAACTTCGCTCTGTGTACCACGTTGTGGTATTGGCCACGGGGGCGCCCCGTGACCGAAGACTGGGCATCCCAGGTGAGGACCTTCCCGGCGTCATCGCTTCGGGAGCGTTCGTCGGCTGGTACAACGGGCGCCCGGCACGCGTCATGCCCGAGCTGCGCGATGTGCGCTCGGCCGTAATTATCGGCAACGGCAACGTCGCTCTCGATGTCGCTCGCATCCTGGCGAAGGATGCCGGTGAGTTGAAAGGTTCGGATCTCACACCCGATGTTCTGGAAGCGCTGCGATCAATGCCGATCCGGGACATACGCATGGTGGGCCGCCGCAGTGCCGCCGAAGCCAAATTCAGCGAGCATGAACTGGAAGAGCTGGGCACTCTGCGCCGGGCGAAGCCGGTCGTGGAAAACCGGCAAGAACTTGCGGGTGACACACCAGTTCAAAAAGTGCTAAGTCGGTTTGCCGCCGATCCTCGCACCGACCCGCCAGTCAGAATTCACTTCCATTTCGGCCTGACGCCGGTCAACTTCGCAGGAGATCAGCGCCTGCACACTGTCTCCTTTCGTTCGGCCACGGACGAACAAGTTGACATCCCCGCGCAGCTCGCTGTCATCTGCATCGGATACGAAGCTGTTCCCTGCTGCACTGCCAAGCCGTCGAACGGCGTATTCACCAACGATGCTGGCAAAATCGACGACGGCCTTTACGTCCTGGGCTGGGCCAAGCGAGGCCCTTCAGGAACGATCCCCACGAATCGCGCCGAAGCGCTGCAGTTGGCCCAGAAGATCGCGAGCGAGGTCAACGCGGCGGAAATCAGGCAAGAACCCGACCTGACCGAAGTGTTACGGTCGCGCGGTGTTGTCTGGGTGGACTACTCCGGCTGGAAGCGAATTGAAGTGGCGGAGCGCGCGGGGGCCTGCGACGAGCGCTGCCTGCTGAAGCTGTTGCATACGGAAGAAATGCTGCAAGCGGCCGCGCAGGTCCAGCTGCAGCTTAAAGAGAATTGACTATCCTGCCCGCGTCACGAACAATTAACCCAAGGTTGTCAAAAAACCTCGTTGACTATCTGCGATTCCAATCGACAATAGAATTGTCTCAAGTGAGGATGTTTCGCTCGTGGCCTTGGTTCAGGATGGCAAGTCGGGAGCAGTGAAAGGCCAGCCCCACGGCCGGAGCGCAGCGCTGCACCACGGCTCGAACCACAAAAAGGGTCTGCGGGCTGTGGCCGCGGTGGAGTTTGTCAAAGGCGCCTTGACCATCGCCGCCGGCTTCGTCTTCCTCGAGATCATGCACAAGAACGTCGACCTGGAAGACGCCGCGCAAAACCTGCTCTATTACCTGCACATCGATCCCGACCGGCGCCTGTCGCAAGTCTTGGTCCACGCGGCCGGCAAGGTCATGGATGCCAACGTCAAAGTCGTGATAACGATCGCATTCGTCTACGCGGCCGGGCGCTTCATCGAGTCATATGGCCTGTGGCGGCAGCGCGTCTGGGCGGAGTGGCTGGCGATTATCTCCGGCGCGGTCTACCTTCCCTTCGAGTTGTACAAGCTCGTCCGCAAGCCTAACCTGGTGCATTGGGTAATTCTGCTGGTCAACCTCGCGGTTGTGGTGTACATCGCCTGGGTGCGCTGGGACGAGGTCAGCGCGCGAAGGGCCGCCCGCGTGCACTTCGCGGAAGACGGCAACTGAAAAAGCTGTCTGGTATCAGTTCCTCTGTTCGCTCACGCGTTGCTGTCACTCCCGCATTGCTAGAATGAAGCTTCATGGGTGGAGCCACCACAACACGTCTCACAGCTATGGTCAAGGCCGCCGGTTGAGCCAGCAAGCTAAGTCCGGCGGTGCTGGACTCGGTGCTTGGGAAATTAGCCCGGCAACATGACCCCAACGTGCTCATCGGCTTCGACACAGCCGACGACGCCGGCGTGTATCAGCTCACGCCCGAGCTGGCCATCGTGCAGACGGCCGACTTCTTCACTCCCATCGTCGACGATCCCTACGTCTTCGGTCAGATCGCCGCCACCAATGCGCTCAGCGACGTGTATGCCATGGGCGGGAAGCCGATCAACGCGCTGGCCCTGGTCTGCTTCCCGGAAGATGGCGACCCCAGCATCCTGGAGCAGATGCTGGCGGGTGGCCTATCCAAGATGATGGAGGCCAACTGCACCATCATCGGCGGGCACAGCATTCGCGATGAAGAGATCAAGCTCGGGTACTCGGTGACCGGGACGGTGCATCCTCAGCACATTCTGGCCAACAGCGGAGCCCGTCCTGGTGACAAGCTGATTCTCACTAAGGCGATTGGTACCGGCGTCATCTCAACCGCCATCAAGCGTCGCAAAGCTGAGTTCGCCTGGACGCGTGGCGCCATCCGCTCGATGATTACGCTGAACAAAGCCGCGGCCGACGTCATCGCAGACGGTTTCGCCGTGCATGGCATGACCGACGTCACCGGCTTCGGCTTGATCGGCCATGCGCGCGAGCTGGCGCGCGGTTCGGGCGTGAGCCTGCGCATCGTTGCATCGAAGGTACCACTGCTGGAGGGCACGCTGGAATGCGTGCGCCACGCCTACATTCCTGGAGGGCTCAAGTCGAACCGTGCCTTCGCCGAGGGCTGCGTTGAATATGCAAGCGCTGTGCCGGAAGACCTGCGCACCCTGCTCTACGATCCCCAGACCGCCGGCGGCCTGCTGATCTCCGTCGCTGCCCCCGATTGCGATCGCCTGGTCGCAACTCTTCGCGAAGCCGGCGTCAGCGCGACGGCAATAGGAGAAGTGCTGGAAAAGCAGACACCGCTGATTGCGATAGAAGTCTAGGTTTGTTATTCCCTGATGATGAGCCGAGATGATCGGCTCCTTGCCCGCCCCGCAGGCATCTACTAAACTTGACGGTTTGCTTTCCGCGGGGAGTGTCTATGCCTGACCTGAAGAATAGCGGCAAACCTGTCGCCGAATCGCCCGTAACCGACTTGTTCGAGAACGACCGCCATCCCTCCGAGTCCGAGAAGCAATGGGCGGAGAAGACGCTCGCGCCAACCCTTGAGAAAGCTCCGGAAAAGCCCATCGGCGCTGCCAGCGGCGTCAACCTCGATGAACACGGCCACGCCCGCTACACCACCATTTCAGGCATGCCGATACGCCGGCTGTACACGCCCGCCGATCTCCCCGAGGACTGGAGCTACGACCAGTACCTGAACTATCCCGGCCAGCCGCCGTACACGCGCGGCATTCATGCCTCGGGCTATCGCGGCAAGATGTGGACCATGCGCCAGTTCTCGGGCTTCGCCTCGCCCGAGGAGACCAACGAGCGCTACAAGTACCTGCTGGCATCGGGCGGGCAGGGGCTATCAGTCGCGTTCGATCTGCCGACGCTAATGGGCTACGACAGCGACCACATGATGAGCGAAGGCGAGGTCGGCAAATGCGGCGTCGCTATCGATTCGCTGGAAGACATGGAGATCTTGTTCAACGGCATCGACCTGGAGAAGACCACAGTTTCGATGACCATTAACTCTCCCGCATCGGTGCTGTGGGCCATGTATCTCGCCGTGGCGGAGAAGCAAGGCGCCGACTGGAAGAATATCTCCGGTACCATCCAGAACGACATCCTGAAGGAATACATCGCGCAGAAGGAATACATCTATCCGCCAGCGCCGTCGATGCGGCTGGTGATCGATACCTTCGAGTTCGGATCGAAGTTCACGCCCAAGTTCAACACCATTTCGATCAGCGGCTACCACATTCGCGAGGCCGGCTCGACCGCATTGCAGGAGCTGGCATTCACCGTCTACGACGGCGTGGAATATGTGGAGTGGGCTCTACGCCGCGGGCTCGATGTCGATGAGTTCGGGCCGCGCTTGAGCTTTTTCTTCAACGCGCATAACGATTTCTTCGAGGAAATCGGCAAATATCGCGCGGCGCGCAAAATCTGGTATCGCCTGATGACCGACCGCTGGGGCGCGAAGAACCGGCGCACCTGGCTGATGCGCTTCCATACCCAGACGGCGGGCGTGTCGCTCACAGCGCAGCAGCCGATGAACAACATTGCGCGCGTGGCCATTCAGGCGCTGGCCGCCGTACTGGGCGGAACGCAGTCGCTGCACACCGACAGCTACGACGAAGCGCTGGCGCTGCCGACCGAAGAGGCGGTGCGCATCGCGCTACGCACGCAGCAGATCATCGCCTACGAGTCGGGCGTCGCGCAGACCGTCGATCCGCTGGGCGGCTCGTATTTTGTGGAGCGCATGACGCTCGACATGGAGAACGGCGCGTTCGACTACTTCGACAAGCTCGACGCTATGGGCGGCATGGTGAAGGCCATCGAAAAGGGCTATCCGCAAAAGGAGATTGCCGAGGCCAGCTATCAATTCCAGCGCGCGACGGAAGCCAAAGAGAAGATCACGGTCGGCGCCAACGAATTCGTCGTCGAAGAGGGGTCGCCAAACATTCTCTACATCGGAGAAGAGGTGGCACAGGCGCAGACGAAGAAACTGAATGCGCTGCGCGCTCGGCGCTCGAATGACGAAGTCCGCCGCTGTCTCGACGCGCTGAAGGAGGCCGCCGCGCAGGAGCCGAAGGCAGGCGAGAACGGGCAGATTTCTCCGGCGAATACCATGCCGTTCATCATTGATGCGGTGAAGGCATACGCGACCGTCGGCGAGATCTGCGACGCGCTGCGCGAGGTCTATGGGACGTATGAGGAGAGCGCGTTCGCGTGAGGAAGTCTGGAGAACACCTTCAGGTGTGCAGGGATTGCGAGAATTTCTTCCGCTTTAGCGCCTGAAGTAATTACCTCAGCGGCTGAGGAGATTCACTGGCGCGCCGCACTGATCGTAGACCTTGTCGAAGAACGGCCTGAGCGAATCCTCAGGACGTTGACCGTCCCGATGCATACCCTCAACTTCGATGACATTGGCCATTGACGTTCCGAGGGTTCCGTTGAATCGCTCCGAAAACAGCTGCCAACCGTCAACACCTTCTATGCCTGCGACCCACGTAAACGGACCTGATGCCCCCAGCCTTTGAAGTAAATCAGTGCAGGTTTCGAGGGATCGGATGAACTTGCGCTCCTCAAAGGGAATCTGGGTCGCGTAAGGACTGAAAACCTTGACGGCCCAGGTCTCTCCGGTTTCGAACACAAACGAAATAGCAGGTATCTTTTCATCTCCGGTACAGGGGTAATAGCCGCAACCGTCAGTTGCCTTTACAAGCCCAATGCTGCCAGGCCCAAGGGAGGTTAACGGCAAAAAAGCCAAGCCTTTCGCTTGGTCAACTAGCGTCGAGATTAGCCATGTTCGATCTTGATGATGAGCCGGCATGAGGCGTAGCCACAAGGCTGCCCCATCGAGCAAGTACACGTTGTCGGCACCTAGTGGTTTTCCTGCCGATCGGAAGCGCGCTCTTCCGTTCAGCGGCTCTCTGCGCTTGAACGATAGTGGGGCAGGTGGCTGCGGCAGTGTCGCCTTGTATTCTTTGCTGTCAAAAACAGCCCTCAAAGCGCCTTCGAGTTCATTTGCGAGTTGTTCGCGAGCTGCCTGACGCTCCGTTTCCGAAGCGCCGTCTCGCAAGTGGTAGGTGATAGGAAATCGCAGGTGCGCCATATCGAAGGGCATCGTTTCGTTAGTAGGGCTCCCGTGGGCCTCGTTCATGACAGGAATGATCCGACAGTACCCCAGGGACTTCAACGCCCAGCCATATTCGATCAACACATTCGGATTCGGAGTTAGCCTCCCTCCTGCACTTCTCGCAACAAAGGTGAGGTCAGGCACGAAAATAGCCGCGCTGTCGATTTTGGCGAGAATCGTGTCAAAAATAGGCGGGCAGCCAGGAACGCCCTTCGTGTCTTTGTCCACCTCTAATCCATCACGGACCGCCTCTTCTACGGCAGCGTCTTTAGCAATCGTATCAACCGCCGTTCGGAGTGCGCGTTCGACAAAATTGCGTCCCTCTCTCGTGGGCGTGTCACTCTGCCAGGAAAAGAAAACAGTGTTTGCCATATTCGGGTTGTCAGCATCAATTGTACTTGGGTCGGAGGTCCTGACTCTGACTGGTGACCCAAAGCTGGGTCCTATCCCGGCTTCTTTTGCCGGGGTGGGGGTGTTCGTCCACTGAGTGACATCTGCGGTGATTAGGCACAAAGTCCCCACCCGGGCAACACCGGCCCGAGTGGGCACCCATTCTCGCTATTACGAACTCTTCAGCCCCACCGCGCGCGCCAGCTTCGCCTGTCGTTCATCGAAGGTCCAGAAGCGCTCGGCTTTGAGTTCGAGTGCTGAGGCGACGTGCAGCGTATCGAGTGTTGCCATTCCGATTCGAGTTCCGAGTTCCTTTGCTAGCTGGATGCACCGTTCAAACGCCAGTTCCGGTAGCGGCGCCTCAACCCAGACACGGGACTCGCGATCACTCTCAAAGTCGTCATAAACCGTTTGCGCCTCGCTCATAGGCATATTGCGCTGAAAAAGACGGCGGGCGACGGCATGCGCCCATTCCGCGCGATGAAGCGGGGTGAGCCAAATTCGGTCGTGCTGGGAGAGTAGGCGCCTCGCCGCTGAGGAGTGCTCGTCCGGTATATACAGGGAGACGAAAAAGCTTGAGTCTGCGTACGTGCTCAATAGCGCGCCCGTTTGCGTTCCTCGAGTACCCCATTTGGAAACACGCGGTCCCCAAAAATCGCTTTGGCACGCGCCTCGAAGTCAGGCCACTCCACGGGCTCTGTTTTGGGGTGCTCAGGCACAATGCGCGCTATGACGCGGGTCCCGTTCGCGCAGTTCGACTGTCTTGCCTGCACGCAGATATTCCTTGAGGCGACGAGTGTCACGAAGTTGGCGAAGATTGATGGAGAGGGTCGGCATAAACATAATGTGACACATTTTGTGTCGCATCGTCAATATCGTGATTTCTCGCGTTCCTCAATCAACAAATCGGCGCCGGGAACGCGTCTGCCTCCGAGAATCGCTTTGGCCCGCGCTGCAAAGTCAGGCCACTCGACTTTTTGCGGCTCGGGGCGCTCAGGCACAATGCGCGCGATGACGCGGTCGCGCTCGCGCAGTTCGACCGTCTTGCCTGCCTTAAGCCACTCTTTCAGGCGTCGCGTATCACGTAACTGCCGGAGATTGATGGAGAGGGTCGGCATGAACATAATGTGACACAATATGTGTCACATCGTCAAGAAGCTCTTTGACGCTGATAGTGCCTTCTCGCCTTCTCACGATTGCCGCAGGCACTCATCGTGCACCAGCGGCGGCTGTGATTGCGGCTGTTATCCAAGAAGAGCCAGTAACAGTCCCCGGCCTCGCATTCGCGTACTTTCGCCAGGTTTGCCGAAGTCAACAGCTCTGCCGCTGACATCGCGATCGGCCAGAGGATTCTCTCCAGCTTCGAGTCTTCATCGCATCGCCATTCGTAGCCGCCGTTTGCGCGAACGATGTGGCGATGCCGCAGGGCGTCAGTTGCGGCTTCTTCGAGGAACGCAAGGTCCCCCGGCGAGCATGGTTTGCCGTCGGCCAGCGCGATGAAGGTACGGAACAGCGTCTCGCGCAGGGAGATCGCATTACGCAATACTTGCGTAGCTCCTCGTGATTGAGCCTGGGCCTTGCGCTCGAGGGCTTCGGCCTCTTGAGGCGTGATGAGGTTGGATTGACGCGCAAACGAGATCAGGTCGGAGTAGCTAGTTAGATGTTCGGCGGTTTTCTCAGGAGCGTCCCGCCGGCTCACGGTGTTCGCGAAGTCGAGCGCAAGATGGCCTCCCGAGAGATCAAACTGAAATTCCTGCGGACGTTGCTCGGCGGCCACCTTGATTCGATTGTAACCAATCTGCAACGGAATGGAGGTTAGCTGGAGGACTCGCGTATTGGCCGTGAACCCAGGGAAGGCTGTGATGCCCCGCCGGCTGAAAGCAGGTCCCTCGCTTCGCTCGGGATGACAACTTCGAAAGAGATCGAAAAGCGCGACCTATTCCACCGTCACCTTCTGCTTGTAGGCCGCCACCTGCACATTCCAGCGCAGGTCTTTGATCATCGTGTCGCGCAGTTGCGAGGCGGCATCGGGCTCGCCGTGGACCAGGAACGTCTGCCGTGGCGGACGCTGGAAGGTGTGCAGCCATTCCAGTAGCTCGGGCGTATCGGCGTGGTCGCTGAACTGCTCCAGCGCAGCGACCTGGGCGCGGACAGGCACGACTTGGCCGAGCATCTTCACCTCACGCTCGCCATTCTTAATGCTGTAACCGCGAGTGCCGGGCGCCTGGAATCCGATGAACAGCACCAGATTGCGCGGGTCAGGCAAGCGCTGCGCCAGGTGATGCAGCACGCGGCCCCCAGCGACCATGCCACTGGCCGAGACGATGATGCACGGGTACTTCGATTCGTTGATCTTCTTCGAGTCGTCCTGCGTAGTGTCGAAGTGGAAGTTCGGCCACTCCAGCGGTGAGCCATATTTCGCGATCAGGGCCTTCGTATCGTCGTTGAATTCTTCTACGTGCTTCAGGAAAATGTGCACCGCCTTAATCGCCATCGGGCTATCGGCATGAACCGGCACGCGCGGGACCTGACCGGTTTCCATCAGTTCTTTCAACATGAACAGGAATTTCGCGGTACGCTCGACCGCAAACGCCGGCACCACGACACTGCCTCCACGCGCAAGGGTCGTGCGAATCAGAGCAGCCAGCTCGGGCTTCGGATCATCATGTGGATGCAAGCGATTGCCGTAGGTGCTCTCCATCACCAGCAGGTCGCAGCTTTCGCCTTCGGTCGGGCCGCAGCGCTCCACACACCCCGGTACGGAATAGCTGTCGCGCACCCGTCCAATGTCGCCGGTAAACAGAAGTTGCGTGGTGGTTCCTTTGCTCGTTAGCGTGACCTCGGCCATTGACGATCCCAGAATGTGCGCCGCGCGCACGAAGCGGAACGAAAGCTCGTCGCTGAGCCGCTTCATTTGGTCGAAAGCGACTGGGCGAAACAACGTCATGCACTGCTGCGCCTCCTGCAGGGTGTAGAGCGGCAGTGCAGGATGGTGCCTGGAGAAGTGGTGCTTGTTGGCAAACTCTGCGTCTTCTTCCTGCAAGTGTCCGGAGTCGGGCAAGAGGATGCTGCATAGGTCGATGGTCGGAGGCGTGGCATAGATTGGGCCGTGAAAGCCTTGCTTGACCAGCCGAGGGATCCAGCCGGAATGATCGAGGTGCGCGTGGGTGAGAATCACTGCGTCGATCTCGCGCGCGGGTACGGGCAGATCAGCCCAGTTGCGCTCACGCCATTCCTTCTGGCCCTGAAACAGGCCGCAATCGACCAGGACCTGAATGCCGCTCTTGCCGCTTTCGTCGCTGGTGTTGATCAGGTGCTTCGATCCGGTGACGACGCCGGCTGCACCCAAGAACTGGATGTAACTCAAAGGGACCTCATTGGCGCTGGTGGCGCTTAGAACAGCCTATCTCACCACAGAGGCACAGAGGCACAGAGGTCTGAAAACCTAAAGTCTCGGTGCCTCTGTGTCTCTGTGGTTCATCATTCATGAGCATAGCGGATGCAAGCTGCATTAGGGTTGCGGCCCGGGCTTGAACTCGTAGACGTTGTTGCCGGTTTTGCCCTCGGGCACGCTGCCATCGTTGACGACCACGCGCGTGGGCAGTTCGGGAAGCCCGACGCGGGCGTAGCCTTTATCGTGCACGCGAACTACCACGCGCACGCTTCTCTCCCCATGGGCCGATTCGACGACAACCGGCACCTCAGCACCAGCAGCGCCAAGGTCTTCAATCGTCGCAGTGACCTCGTACTCGTTGCCGTTGCCGGCGAGCAGCTTGCGCGAGAATGCTGTGTCAATGCGAAAATCCGGCAGGCCGCGATCGCGGTAAACCCAGTCGTCGAAGAACCATTCCAGGTCGCGCTTGGTTTGCGCCTCCAGCAGCTTCTGAAAGTAGGTAGGCTCTTTGTCGGCCTCGGCGTGATAGGCAGCCAGCGCATGTTGCAGCCCAGTCTCGCCCAGCATGTCGTGGAGCATCCAGAAGACAAATCCGCCCTTCACGCGTAGATAGAGCTCGTCGCTGGTGTTGAGCAGCGTGTTATCGGAATCGCTGCGTGGCGGAGAGCCTTTGTCGGCGGGGTTCGCGGCACGAGCAAGCTCTTCCGCCTTGGCCAGGACGGATTGATATTGATCGAGAAACTTGAGGGCTGCATCTCTCCCGCCGTGGTCGCGATTGAGGACCGGCTTGCAGGAATATGCCGAGACCCTCCTGCATCCACGGACGCGGGGTCGCAAACCGCGCCGCTACCTGCGTCGGCAGGAAAAGTAGTTGCAGGTTCGGCTGCGTGGAGGAGCGCAGCGGCACGAAGAGCGTCGATCCATCCTGGTACGGAGTGGCATCGGGATCGGTCAACTCGATAATGCGGATGGGACGATTCCAGGCTTGCGGCAGCCATTCGTCGAGCAGATTTTCGCTGGCTTCGGCGCCCGCGGCATAGTCCTTCGCGATGAGCGAGTGCTCGGGCGTGAAGGTAATGTCGACAGTGGGGCGCGAGAGCTCATCGCAGCTCGAGAACATTGCAAACGCAGGAGTGATATTTCGCAGTCCCCGAGTCTCGAGGGTGATGCCGCGAATCGCCTGCTGCTCTTGCCCGGCGTCGCTGCCAGATGGCTTCGAATCGCTCGCTCCTCCGCCCACAGTCCAGTAGCCCGCAGCTTTGGCAGCATTGGAAGCGATGCACGGGTTAGGAGGATTGGCCGAGGCTGTGACGCCCAGATTCACGAAGAACTCGCTGTTGCGATGGCGTTCTTTCCAGTTGGCAATCGCGTCGGAAACGGCGTTGCCGTCACTCAAGCTCACGGCTTCGATGGAAACGGGATACCAGACAACGTAGCCGAGTCCGCGAACGGCGGTGAAAGGTTCGCTGATCTGGTCCCAGTCGTTGTGCAATGCCAGTTCCTGGGGAACGCCCATGCGCGTGAGGCGAGTTGCATCGGCCGTGATCTTGCCGCCGTATTGCACATCGATGGCGACACTCCCACCGGGTGGGACAGGCTTTTCCAGCGTGACGATTGTTTCGGACAGGGCGCCAGTGTGGTCTGTGTCGGATGTGTAGGTCTCACCCAGCCATTGCAGTTTGCGCTTCGGTTCTGCAAAGCAGTTACAATTCACCGGCTCGTTGTCGGTACCGATGTCGTTCCATTGCAGCGACGACGAAATCTGGAGCGAGACGTTCTTTTGGGGGACTTTGGAGTCGTTACGCAGCACCAGCCGGCCATAGGTGACGGCGAAGACGTGCGACGGGCGGTCCACCTGTACATTAAGCCGGTAACTGGTGATGGTGAAAGCGTCGCGATCGAGGCAGTGAAGATTGAGCGCGCCCGCGATGCATAGCAGGCCCAGGAGAAGACATCGTTTCATCGCGGAGCTTTACTCTTTGCCGGTTTCTGCGCTGTAGTCGCCGGCTCTTGCGCGGCCCGGCGTTGACGCGCTACTTCGTACATGACTACCCCGCCCGCCACCGAGACGTTGAGCGACGGCACCTCCCCGAGCATCGGGATCGAGACCAGGAAATCGCAGCGCTGGCGCACGTGCTCGTGCAGGCCCTTGCCTTCGGCGCCAAGCACGAGGGCGCAATGCATCTTGTAATCGACTTCGTCATAGGTTTGCGTGCCGCGTTCGTCCAACCCGACGACCCACACGTCGCGATCTTTCAGCTCTTCCAGCGTGCGCGAGATGTTGGTGACGCGCGCTATGGGCAGGTGCTCGGAGGCTCCAGCAGAAGCCTTGACCGCTGTACCTGTCAATCCTGCAGCGCGGCGGTCGGGAATGATGATGCCATCGGCGCCGGCGCCATCAGCGGTGCGGATCAGAGCGCCAAGATTGTGCGGATCCTCCACGCCATCCAGCACAACGATAAAGCTGTACTCGCCGCGCCGCTGCTCCAGCAGCGTATCGACGTCGGCGTATTCCTTGCCGGTGGTAACCGCGATCACGCCCTGATGACTATTCGTGTTGGCGGTGCGGTCGAGCTGCTCGCGGGGGAGGAAGCGCACCTGCACGCCGCTGGCGCGGCAATCGTCAATCAGGCGCTGCACTCGCTGGTCGTGCCGCTCGCGCGCGATGCCGACATACTCGAAGCTCCGCGCGCCAGACTTCAGCGCCTCGCTAACGGCATGAATCCCGTAGATGACGACCATCGCTCGCTACAGTGTACGACATGCGGACGCATCGCAGCTTAGGCGGCGCTGCCCGCGCGGCTGGAAACCTGCGATTGTCGCCCTGAGCGAAGCGAGGAACCGGGGCACCGGCTAGCCGTTGCTGACTATTGACTATGTTCTGTATAAGATGTATTGTCTCATTTGGGACGTAGAACATTTACGCACCAACGACTCGATGTGCCGGAGAAAATAATGACCAATTCCGAAGTCCTGATTTATCTAGCTGGGTACTTTGACGGCAAGGGCTGTATCACCGTTCTCGCGAATAATGGTTATCCAAGCCTGCGCATATCTGTCCAATCCACTGACCCCGTGGCCGTCAAACTCTTTGGCGAGTACTTCCGCACACCCTCCCGAGATGTTACGAATGCCATAGGAAAACAGCGAATTAACTACAGACTAGAGCGATGGAGCCTAGACGGACAGCGTGCAGTTGAGGTTTTGCACCAGCTCGTTCCCTACCTAAAAGTTAATAAGGAAAAAGCAGACATTGCTCTGGGCGCCGATTGGAAAACAAGTTTGGCCGATGCAGTTAACCGCATCGACCTTCTGAAAAGACGAAAGGAAGTAAAGAAAAGGCTGACAAGGGTGGTGAAGAAACGCGATCGGGTGAGGGGGCGGTAACTCGCAGTCATTGTCTTCGGGGACCGTCGTTAAGGGCGAAGGCTTCGTCAGGTCCCAGGGCGCCTAATGCAGCACCCTCAGTCCCGATTGCGCAAAAACAAAGCATCAACCGAAAACCCGTTATACCGCACCATCGCAATCAGAATGAAGTACACGGTCGAGTAGATCAGTTGCAGCCCGGCTACATTCCAGTCCTGGCGAAGGCAGGTGCCAAACGCTAGGGCCACCATCACCAGCGCTCCCGCGATCAGCGACAGCCGGGTGAAGGCGCCAAACAGCATCAGGAGCCCGATCACGGCTTCGGCCCATGGCAACACGTAGCCGAAGCCTTGCACCGCGAAGTGCGGCAACGGAGTGCCGGCAAACTGGTTCGTCAAGGTAGAAACAAACGACGCGGCGCCCGCCATGATGCGCGTGATCCCATGAGCCGCGATGTTGACTCCAAGGGTTATACGCAGCAGGGCGTACGCGATCGAAAGGTCATCGCTGCGGCAAGCTCGCAATCCATCGGAGGTACTCGAATCCTGCATTGCTCCTCGCACTGGGATGTAGATGCCTCAACCGCAGCCGTCGGAGCGCTCGGTCTTACTGTTGGTTGGGCGGCGTGACGCCCTGCGGTCCGACCGCGGCCTCACCCGGCTTCAGCTTGCGGCAGCAGCCAAATACGATGTCACCGGTCGGCAGCATGGTCTGTGCGTTGTAGGGGAACTGCTGTTTGCGCTGGTTATCGACACAGGTCTTCTGCGTGATGGTTACGACGAGGTGCTCACCTCTGCCGTCAGCGTTTTCACCCGTCCAGTTCCACAGCTTCTCGTTGGGCACCCAGACAAACTTACCCGTGTAGAAGGAGTCGGGCTGGTTGATGCCCAGCCGCCGCGCGCGGCCTTGCTGGAGTTGCACACTCCAGTCCGGCCCTTCTCCAAAGCAGACCATGTCGGGCGCCTGGTTGGGAATGTCAACCGGTGTGGCCTGCGAGTCGGCCTGGCCGGGTGTCGTGAATTGCGCGTGGGCCGGCATGGCCAGCGCGGACGACAGGAGCAAGAGAAGGGCGAGGATGCGCATGATGAAGAAAGCTTCTACTCTCGGCGGCGTGGATGTCAATCGGTAGTTGCGAGGAGGCGGTCAGATTAAGGTTTCGGCTTACAGCCTCCTGAAATCCGTCTCAGGGACGATTCGAGTCAGGGCACGACCGAGGTCGTGCCCTGACGCGGGGTATAGACCGGGCAGATAGTTTACAGATTAGACCGGGCACATACTTTACACCAGGTTCGTTCACGAAGGCATGTACAACGAGGCATGCCTTGGAAAGTGAGCGGAGTGGTGGAACGACGCAAGCAGTTTGTGGCCGAGTACCAATCGGGCCAGGAGACGATGACGGAGTTATGCCAGGCGTATGAGATCTCGCGGCCGACCGGCTATGCGGTGCTGCGGCGGTATGAAGCGGGCGGCGAGCTGGGGCTGGCGGAGCGCAGCCGGGCGCCGCGGCGGCATGCTAACCAGACGCCTGTGGAGATCGAGCAAGCGGTGCTCGAACTGCGGCGCGAGCACCCGCGCTGGGGGCCGGTCAAGCTGCGGGCCAAGCTGGAGAAACGGGCGCCGCAGCAGGCGTGGCCGGCGGCGAGCACCATCGGCGCGATGCTGGATCGCGAAGGGCTGACGCGGCATCGGCGCCAGCGGCGGCGCACTCCGCCGTACACTCAGCCGCTGGCGGCGGCCAGCGAACCGAACCGCGTCTGGTGCGCCGATTTCAAGGGCTGGTTTCGCAGCGGTGATGGGACACGCATCGATCCGCTGACCATGATGGATGTGCACAGCCGGTATCTGCTGCGGGTGCAGGCGGTGGAGAAAACGGACACGGCGCGGGTGCGAGCGATCTTCGAGGCGGCGTTTCGCGAGTATGGGATGCCACTGGCGATCCGCAGTGATAATGGGGCGCCGTTCGCCTCGCGGGCGGTAGCGGGGCTGTCGCGGCTATCAGTGTGGTGGATGAAGCTGGGCATCGTGGCGGAGCGCATCGAGCCGGGACATCCGGAGCAGAACGGGGCGCACGAGCGGATGCATCGCACCTTGGCCGAGGAGACGGCGTCGCCGCCGGCCTACGACGCGCGCAGCCAGCAGCGGGCGTTCGATGGCTTCCGTCGCATGTACAACGAAGAGCGGCCGCACCACGCCCTGGCCATGCGCACCCCGAGCGAAGTGTATGAGCTCTCGCCGCGGGCGTATCCGGCGCGCGTGCCGGAGCCGGAGTACGGCAGCGCCCTGAAGGTGCGACGGGTGCACAAGCACGGGCAGTTCTGCTGGAACTACCACGATGTGTTTCTCAGCAAAGTGCTGTATGGCGAACGTATCGGCTTGTTGCCGCTGGATGATCGTTATTATCGGGTGTACTTCGCGACCTTTCCCTTGGCCCGGTTCGACAGCTATGAGTTGCGCATCGAGCCGCTGCCGGCCGGAGACGAAGACGAAGCGGAGGAAGAAGAATGTGGAGTGCAAGGCTGACCGGAGGCGCGGGGAAATGTGGAAATCGCAAACAGCGCGATTCCCACATTCCCCCGACGACGACTACTAAGTATTTATAAAGGCTCAAGAACCAGAAAACGAACCGAAAAGTGTAAAGTATGTCCCCGGTCTGAAATGTAAACAATGTCCCCGGCTGGACGGCGGTGCTTCGCAGCGCGGAGCGCGCATACCTTGACGCAAAATGGCGAGTGATGCGCCGAGTGCTGGAGCTGTCTTGAGAACCGTTCGGCTGCGATTTCTCCGTGTCCTCCGTGCTCTCCGTGGTGAATTCTTTTTGTGCTGCTACCGCAGGTGAGGTTGGTTTGAGCTACGTGCAGTTCTGAGGCGTCACAGACCGAGTTATACTCGCTCAGGAATTCGATAGGGAGTCTTGATGGCAATTTCTGCAGTTGTTGTCGATGACGAGCAACTGGCGCGTGACGAGCTGGCCTTCCTGCTGAAGGACGCCGATGTCGAGGTCATTGCGCAAGGCAAGAACGGGGTCGAGGCGGTACACCTGATCAAGGAGTTGGCGCCCGATCTGGTGTTTCTCGACGTGCAAATGCCGGGTCTCGACGGCTTCGGGGTGATCAAGAAGCTGATCGATAAGAAGGTGCCGCTGCCGCAGATCGTGTTCGCGACCGCGTACGATCAATATGCCGTTCGGGCCTTCGAAGTGAATGCGGTCGATTACCTGCTCAAGCCCTTCGACAAGAAGCGAGTCGCCCAGGCCGTGGAGAAAGCGCGGAAGAAGCTGGGGAGTTCTCCGGCAACCGACCAGATCGGCACCATCGTCAAGTTGCTGGAGCAGCAACAGAGTCGGCCGCAGACCGCCAAGGTGCTGCTCAAGGCAGGCGGGCGGCTGTTCCTGGTGAGCCAGAAAGACATCTGCTACGCCTGGATCGAAGAGGGCATCATCACCGTGGTCGCCACCAACATGGAAGGCCAATCGAATTGCCGGACCCTGGAAGAGCTGCTCGATTCGCTCGATCCTAAGATGTTCTGGCGCGCCCACCGCTCGTACCTGGTCAACATCAACCGCATCAAGGAAGTCGTTCCCTGGTTCAAGAGCTCCTACCAGATCCGTATGGACGATAAGAGGCAGGCGGAGATTCCCGTGAGTCGCGCGCAGACCAAGCGGCTGCGCGAACTGTTTGGGCTATAAGACAAAGACACCACAGAGGCACGGAGGACACGGAGGAATTCAGAAATCAATTTCTCTGTGTACTCCGTGTCTCCGTGGTAGTTTTTTTCGCGAGCAGAACAAGAAAAGCACGGTGATGAACCGTGCCTTTGCTGGTTAGAGTTGAAAGAGCGATTACAGGATGCGGCGACGGATTGCGCCCACAACGCCCAACAGGCCGGTGCCCATCATGAGCAGTGTGCCGGGCTCGGGGACCGCCGTGCTAAAACCAGTCACCAGACCGTATCCTTGATCGCCGCCGCAAGCTTGGCACCAGCGGGAGAACGGGCCGGTGTCATTAGCGTCAAAATACGTGTAGACCCCGCTGTTCGGGTCACTGCCGCCGCTTGTTTCCAGGATCAGCTCAAGGTTACCCTGGGTGGGATTGTAATTGTACGCAGCCCCTGTAAAGGTCAGGGTATTGCCGTAGGTCCAGTTGCCGCCGTTAAGGCTGAAGTTGCCAAACAGAACGGCGTTGTTCGGGATGGTGCCATCCGGAACCACCTGCTGGGTGGTGGCCAGGTAAAGCGAGAAGTTCAGGTTCGCGACCCCCTGCGTTGGGCCACCGTTGTAAAACGTGTTGTAGAATTCGATGTCCCCAATGTTAATGGACTGACCGAAGGATGTATTGTTGTAGATCTGTTCGTAGTTACCGTTGTCAATGGCGCGGCAACTAAATGGGATGCAGTTGGCACTGTCCGGCGGGTTGCCGATGATGATGTCCGCCATCGCGGGCATTGCAAGGGCAAACGTAAGGCACAGAGCGAGACCGACAAGGACTTTCTTCATAGGTTTCCTCCTAAAGCTCTCAACTGAAACGCATAGACTAACGCACAGGAGTCCCTCGACAGTACAGAAGCTGCACCTCCGCAAGCAGATTGAAGGGGCAGTTATCGAGGCATTCATTTTGAACCGGGTGGAGGCATCTTGGCAAGGGAAAAATTGAATTCAAATCCTCACGGCCTTTCACGGCCTTTTATGTTATTCCCGCATGGGCGTATCGATCTCGCTTGGAGAAATGCAAGGCGCGCTCCAACGGCAGTCCGACAGACACAAGAAAGGCACGGTTATGAGCCGTGCCCTTTTCGTAGAGGTTGAAGAAGCGATTACAGGATGCGGCGACGGATCGCACCGATCGCGCCGACCAGGCCGGTGCCCAACATAACCAGAGTGCCGGGCTCAGGGACGGAGGTGTAGTTGAAGCCAGTGACCAGGCCATAGCCCGGAGTGTCAACGGTACCGTTCTGGCACTGAATGCCGCTGGGGCAATAGACGCGCTGGAAGAGCGAACCGGGGGTGTGCGTGTCGTAGAAGATAGCGCCGCCGGGCAGCGTAATGCCCTGGCCCACGACATCAACCAGCAGGTTGCCCGCGCCTGGGTCGTAGTTGAACGTCTGGCTCAGCTTGATGTCGAGCGTGTCACCGAACTGCCAAGCCTGGTTAATGCTGCCCGAGAATACCTGCTTCTCGTCACCGCCTTCGTTCTGGGCGAAGTTGCCGGTAATGGTTCCCACGCCGTACGACGTGGTCGAGAGATTAACGGTGTAGGTGCCCGCCGGGGTCTGCGTGGCGCCGCTGTTGTCCTGGGTGTTATACAGCAGAATGTCGGTGATCTGGATCGGGCCCGTGTTGAAATCAGTACCCTGATAGACCTGCTGATATTCCGCGTTGTAAGCGCAGCCGAACGGGAAGCAGTTGCCAGCGCCCGTATCCGGCGGATTGCCGATGATGATGTTGCCAGCCAACACCGGCAAGGCAATCAGGCAGAGCGCCAAGCACAGAAGAAGCTTCTTCATAGTTTCCTCCTAAAGCTCTTAACTGAAACGCACGAGACTAACGCACAGGAGTCCCTCGACAGTACAGAAGCTGCACCTCCGCAAGCAGATTGAAGGGGCAGTTATCGAGGCATTCATTTTGAACCGGGTGGAGGCATCTTGGCAAGGGGAAAGTTGACTCAATTTCACTGTCTTTGCAGTAAACCGTGTAAATTTTTGCGCAGCGTCGAAGCGGCTGATAAGTAGCGTGAGGCGTTTCGTCGTGTCACCCCAGCCGTTCGCCGCCCCAAGCTCTTCGCGCGTACCAGTCGAAGCTCGAGGCTCAGCTTCTGACTTGCGTCCGATAGTGCGCAAATTCAATGAAAAAACTGATGATGTTATCCTTTATTTTCATGAGTATCGAAAAATCCCCCGTAAGATCCTGAGCCCGTGAGACTTATAGGCAAAATCCAGATATCAAAGAGCTTAGGCATCATTGGTCATTGGCCCCGATGTGCCACACTGCCGGTCCGCCCATCCAGGGTCAACTCGCGCGACAGGGCTGGATAAACGGGAAAAGTGACAGGCAAGAACACGAAGGTAACCAGTCAACCAGCAAAGCGCCACAGCCCACGATGCCCGAGAGAGGATTGACATCGGCAGGGGCTTCGTTAAGAATACGAATCAGAGTTCGCGTTCTTGTTTCCCCCTCAATGTCCTTTTAGCAGGGGGAAAGCAGGTTCCTCGGCCGCTGAAGCGACCTCGGGATGACAATTCGTGAAATGTGTTGAAGGAGCGACCGCGCTGCGAACTCACAGGAGCCATTCCCGCATGGGTGTACCGATTTCGCAGATGTGGACGGTTGCTTCGTACGTCCTGAAACAGCGTGCCCGGGGGCGCAAGCGCTACCCGCTTGTGCTGATGCTGGAGCCGCTGTTCCGCTGCAACCTGGCCTGCGCCGGATGCGGCAAAATCCAATACCCCGGCCACGTGCTGCGGCAGCATCTCTCGGTTGACGAGTGCATGCGGGCGGTCGATGAGTGCGGCGCGCCCATGGTGTCGATACCCGGCGGCGAGCCGCTGCTGCATCCTGAGATCGACAAGATTGTCGAAGGCCTGGTGGCGCGCAAGAAGTACATCTACCTGTGCACCAACGCGCTGCTGCTGAAGGAGAAGATCGACCTGTTTAAGCCTAGCAAGTACCTGACGTTCTCGGTCCACGTGGACGGCCAGCGCGAGCACCACGACTTCTCGGTCTGCCTCGAGGGCGGATACGACAAGGCCATCGAGGGCATGCGCGAGGCGGTGCAGCGCGGCTTCCGCGTGACGACCAATACCACGCTCTTCGACGGCGCCGATCCCAACAGCGTGCGCGCCTTCTTCGACGAGATGATGGAGCTGGGCGTCGAGGGCATGATGCTCTCGCCGGGCTACTCGTACGACAAGGCTCCCGACCAGCAGCACTTCCTGGGACGCGATCGCACACGCCGGCTCTTCCGTGCCATGCTGTCGAACCGCAAGAAGCGTTGGGTCTTCAATCAGTCGCCGCTGTTTCTCGAATTTCTCATGGGCAAACGCGATTACCCGTGCACGCCGTGGGGCATGCCGACGTTCAACCTCTTCGGCTGGCAGAAGCCCTGCTATCTGCTACAGGACGGCTATGCCGACACCTTCGAAGAGCTGATGCAGGCGACCGAATGGGACAAATATGGCTATGAGTCGGGCAATCCGAAGTGCGCCAATTGCATGGTGCATAGCGGGTATGAGGCCTCGGCGGTGAACGACACGTTCATGTCGTGGAAGGGATTCGTGGCGACGATTCGGGCAACGTTTTCGAACAGCTACCAAGATCCCGAAGCCGCTGCCATGCTGAAGGAAGAGTGCCGGCCGGTACATAGCGTCAATCCGCTGGTGCAGATCGGGGCTGCGGAGCGCGAGCATTCGACGGCCTAAGTCCTGGGTCACCGGGGAGTGCGAAGGCTGTGCTTGTCGCTCTTCATTCTTAGCCTTGCGTCCAGAGCGGTGGCTCAAGGCGTCGTGACAAGACGACACTCAAATAGCGTCAGGGCCAATCCAGCCTGGCGTAGACTAAAATATTCACCGGAGCTGATGCTCGGCTGAAGAGCCGCATCGGACTAGTGTGCCATGAAGTTCTTTTCTCTACTCTTCTTGCTTGCGACAACCGGCTGTTTGACAGCCCAATCGCCCGTGGTCAAAATGCTCGCCTACAGTCGTGGTACCTATTCGGGCATCCCCTCTGGTCCCGGGACTTCCAACAACCCGTTCCCGGTCAAGTACCTCATCTACGTCGTGGTCAAGAAGGGGACGCCCATTTTTGTGGACAGTGTCTGCCTGAAGGGGCAAGTGTATTCGGCAACTCTGCAGAAAGTGTCTTCTCCCGTGGTAGTTCCGCATGACGTCAACGTTCCCTCTGCAAGCACAGATACGCTAGTGCCGAAAACCCCGGATGATGTCTATCGGGTCGATGTAGAAGAACAGAAAGGCCCGGCCTGTGTAGACCGGGCCAAGGAACTGGCGCAAGAGAACGAGGCCGTCATATCGCTCAAGTCAGGCAACGCAATGCTTTACGCGTCGACCAAGACCATCGTGGCGCTTCCCGCCGCCGCCGCGCCATAAAGCAGGGTTACTTCAACGGAGCTTGCCATGCTCCCCTGCCGTACGTGGCCGCTCGAATGACTTTCGTCCCGTAGTGAATGTCGAGCCTATCAACAATCACGTTAGGCAACCCTGACTTATACGGTACCCAATCGCCCAGTCCGTCATCCCGGTAATAGACGCCGGAATCGGTTCCGATATAAACCAGATTGTTGGCCGTGTTCTGATACACCACCGCGTCCACCGGCAAATTGGGCAAGGTGCCGCTGATATTCGTCCAGGCGCCGCCGCCGTTGGTGGACTTGTACACCTTCTGACCGGCGTTGTATCCGCTGAACGTTACCCACACGAGGTCAGGATTCGTATCGCTCACGGTTACGTCGGTCAGGTAATTGGAAGCCACCGGAAGACCGGCTGTAATGTCGTGCCACGGCAGGCCCGCGGTGGTGGTGCGATACAGTTTGTTCCCGCTGCCGGCATAGATCACCTTGGGATTACTGGGCGCAACCTTGAGCGAGACAAAGGTGCCTATACCAGCCAAGGTACCGCTGATATCCGTCCACGAGGTGCCCTGGTTCGTGCTTTTGTACACCTTGCAGGTGGCGGCGTAAATAGTGTTCGCTGTCTTCGGGTCCTGCATCCACGGCGTCACCCAGCTCCCACCGCAGGGCGTGCTGATGCCGGTGAAGCTGGCGCCTCCATTGGTGCTCCGGTACAGGCCGCCGTTTTGGATGGAGGCGTAGATGTTGTTGGCGTTGCTCCAGTCCACGAAGCCTCTCATGCCATCTGCATTCGTAATATTGGACCACGCGCCAGCGTTGGATTTCATGTTGCCGTTGTCCTGCGCCCCCAAGACCATGATGGTTGGGGTAGTCTTGCTGATACCCACCCCGTAGAACTGGGTGATCACCAGTCCTTTGTTCAGGCTTGTCCAGGTTGAGCTGGCGTTCGTGGTCTTGAACAGCCCTCCGTCATTGCCGACCAGAATGCTCTTGTCAGTCCCGGGGAAGAACCGGATGGCGTGATTGTCCACGTGGCCTGCCGTCGGCACGCTGGCCCAGGTGGCACCGCCGTCGGTAGTGCGCGTCATATTGAAACCGGCAACATAGACCACCTTTTCGTCGACGGGTGAAACTGCCAGCACGGTGTCATAGTAGCCATATAAGGTGACTCCCGGCGCCGCGGTACTGGCCCAGGTTGTACCTGCGTTCGTGCTCTTCTGCACTGTGGGACCGCTGGTGCACAGTGTGTATAGCGTCTTGGGATTGCTGCGCGCGATTTCGATACTGTATCGGGCCCCGGCACAACTGGCCGGTGTCGCGGCAAACGTCACCCCGGCGTTGGTACTCTTGAGTACCTGCGTGGTCGTTACGTAGGCGATATTTCCGTTATTGGGTTGAAACTCGGCATCGTAAGCGCTGGCAGGGACAACCTTGGTCCAGGTTGCGCCCGCATCTGCGGTCCGGTAAACGCCGTCACTCGTGGCCGCCAGCAGGATCTTGCCATCGCTGGGATGAATGGTCAGCCGTCGTATGGTCCGGTTCTGGCTGACCGTCCAGGTGAGGCCCGTGTTCGACCAGGTGGCTCCTCCGTCCAGGCTCTTCCTCACTCCGACACTGTAGGTGCCGCCCCAAAAAGGGGTCCCGTAACCGAACGGGTCACTGGTCGCCACATAGAGGATCTTCGAATTGTTGGGGTCGATGGCGACATCGCCCACGCTCAGGGTGGGCTGAGAGTCGAAAAGCGGCGCCCAGGATGCTCCGCCGGTGGTGGTTTTCCACACCCCGCCGTCCGGCGTGCCGATGTAGATGATCTTGGTGTCCTTGGGATCAAACTGAATTGAATTCACACGCCCGAGGTTCGTGCCCCCAATGGCGTCAGCCGGCCCTTGCGACTTCCACACCGGAAGAGGTGGGAACAGGATTTTCCCGTTTTGGAACTTCAAGTTCAGCGGGTTTTGTTCAGCCGTTTTCAGCAGCAACTGATTGTCTTCTTCGGGGCCCTCTCGCGGATCTCGCTGATCGCCGCCATATTCAGCCTGCCGTCGGGATAGGTCCGTGGCTCCATCAGCCACTCCCAGCTCTTGAACAGCTTGTATTCTTCAATGGCGACCTTGTCGTTTATTTCCTCGGCCGTCTCGAAGCGGAATGTAGGCTTGATGTTTTCCTTTTCCATGGGCACGGGGTGCTGCTTGTAGTACTCGTCGAACGCCTGCTTGTAGTCTTGAAATGTCAACTCTTTCGCGGACTCACGGGGAAGGTTGGCTAACCATTGCTGACCTGACGCGTTGGGCACAGCCAAGGCAAGCGCGGCCATTCCCATAATCACAAGATTTCGCAACATATGGTCCTCCTTCTATGCAGTAAAGGGAGGTCTTTCCCTTTCGCCGGAATTATGCTCTTTTTTCGGAAAATAGTAACCAAATTTCGCTACGGACTCACCTCTTTGGCGCATGAGCAATCTGAGGAGTGGCGCCCGTCTCAGGATCATGAAGGCGGATGTGCCTGGGTTCGATCTGGAGACAGGCAAAACATATCCGCTGCCGCGTTCTAAGCGATAATGATAGTGCCAATAACGAGAAGAATCTCTCCGTAGCTAATGGTGAAACCAAGTGATCTGTGCCTGCTGGTGAATGCCGAGCTCGCACCTGCGAAAGGCGAATAGCGAATCATGAGCGAACCACAGCGCATGCACGATGAGGCCTCTCCCATCCTGTGCTCAACCCGGCCTGCCAAGGGAAGAATCAGAGCATCGTCTCCAACTGCTCGAGGCTGAGGCCGGCATCGCGAAGGATGCTTCAGAACCTTGGGGTGAAGGATTTTCGCGCTGTGGAACGAACCGTGACGCGCTTCCTCGCGGCGTTCTTGCAAATCATGTGACTGCCACTTTGCCTGGTGAACGAGAACCCGGCCTTTTGAAGCACAGTCTGGCGAGCGGTCAGGCGCGGCAGTTTAGTCATCCGACGGCGACTTCAACCATCGACAGACTGACCGACACATGGGCGGGAATTTCTTCCCCATCTGCAAGGCGGTCTTCGACGTGCAATCGGATGGCGACCTTGATGTTCTCCACGGCTTCCTCGTAGCTGTCGCCCTGGCTATAGCAGCCCCGCAGCGATGGGCAGGACACGAAGTATCCGTCCGAGTCGGCCTCGATCACGATAGGCAGAACCATCTGCGTCATACGATGAATTATAAGCTCACCACATAACTGCGGGGATGATGAGTCCGGCGCATCCCAACCCCGGCAGGGCGGCACGCGCAGGCAAGGCCGCAGATGGTGTCTTCACCAAAGATTGACTCGATTCCTCAGCCGACCAGGGGATTCCTGACCTTGAGCGCGGGAAAGCGGGAGAAGTCTCGGTCTGCGGTCCAGAGCTCTGTAATTCCATGTTCCAGGCAGAGAGCTGCAATCCTTGCATCATGGATCTTCGGCCCCGAAGAACGAGCAGAGCGAAGGACGCGTTCGAGCCTCTGCCAGTACTCTTCAGTTTCAGCAATGACAACCAGGCTCGGCGATTCGAGCCAGGCCTGCACCTGATCCAGCGCACTTGCCAGAGGCGTCGGGGGCTCATAGATACGGTGGTGGGTCACGATCGCCAGGAACTCGTGAATGCACGGCCAGGGGATGGCCCAGAGGTCGCGTTGCTCCGCCAAGCTCCCAATGCAGCCATACGCGGCGTCGTGCCAGGCTGAGTCTTCACGGTGGGCATACACCAGAACATTCGTGTCAACGGCGATCATGCGCCGCGGCCCTCGTAGCTCGCCTCGCGAATCTCCTCCCATGAAGCCCCGGCAGAAGAACGTTGCAACCCCTTGCCCTTGAAAGTCGCCTTACGCAGCCGAAACCCACCACGGGTTGGACGCTCGGCAAGAGTGCGCCGCAACCCTTCTTCCACTAGTGCCTTCAGCGTGGTATTTTCCCGCTGCGCTACCCGGCGGGCCTGCTGCAAAAGGCTGTCAGCAATGTGGATGGTCGTCTTCATATGGCTAGCCATATCAAATAGTACGGCAGCCTGTCAATGCGCCATGATCGAGGAATGTGGTGGAATAGTGAAATGTCCGAACCGCAGCGCACGCACAACGAGATGAACGGCGAGGCCGTCCCCGGCCACGAACGCGAACAGATCGAAGGCTGGATTCCGGAGCTCGCGTCGGAAGAAGACCTGCGCGCGGCGTTGGAGAAGGCATTCGATTACCGCGGCGATGTGACCATCACCCGCAAAGACGGATCGAAGGTCGAGGGCTACATCTTCGACCGGCGCAATGGAAAGACGCTGGCCGATTCCGTCGTGCGTATCATTCCCAAGGACTCACACCAGAAGCTCGCGATTCCGTACTCCGACATCGCCGCTCTGGCCTTCAGCGGACGCGACATGGCCGCCGGCAAGAGCTGGGAAATTTGGCTCAAGACCTACTGGGAGAAGAAGGCCGCGGGCGAGAAAAACATCGGAATCCAGCCGGAAGAGCTGGAATAGGTTTTGTGTGCTGCCGCTCCGTGGCTGAAGCACATTCTACGGCCGAAGGATTTGGACCGCCGGCTGTCGGGAATGTGCGGTTTTACTGACGCTTCAATAAGCAAGCAATCGAGATTTGTCTTTGTGTTTCTCTGTGCCCTCTGTGTCTCTGTGGTGAAACGTTCTTTCACCCCCCTGCTAGAATCGAGCTTCGGGCTTGTGCCCGTTTCCTCCGATCATGAAATGTCCGTTCTGCGGGTTCGAAAATGACAAGGTGGTCGATTCGCGCGAGAGCAAAGAGGGCGAATCCATTCGCCGCCGCCGCGAGTGCTTGAAGTGCGAACGGCGCTTCACCACCTACGAACGCATCGACGAAATCCCCTACATGGTGGTGAAGAAAGACGGGCGGCGCGAGAAGTTCGAGCGCCAGAAGCGCCCTCGCCGGGTTGCTGCGGGCCTGCGAGAAGCGGCCGGTTTCCATGGGCAAGCTGGAGCAGATCGTCAACGACGCCGAAGGATTTGTCATTGATTCGCCCGAGCGCGAGCGCAAAACCAGCGAAATCGGCGAGCTCATTATGAATCGGCTGAAGCGCATCGACAAAGTTGCCTACGTGCGGTTTGCCTCTGTGTATCTCGACTTCAAAGACGTTGGCGAGTTCATGGCGGAGCTGAAAGATTTGCTGGACACAAAAGAGCACACGCCTGTCAAAGGCAAGTGATCAGTTTGTCAGTTGTCGGTTGTCAGTTGTCAGTTGTAGAAGACGAGTTGTTAGCGTTGGTCGGCAATCGTGGCCACTCAACACTGAGAATTAACAACTGCGTGCTGACAAACCGATCGCTGGCAACTGGTTTACTGACAACTGAGAACTGACAACCGACAACTTAAAAAAAATGGCACATACAGTTACTCTCATCCCCGGCGACGGCATCGGCCCTGAAGTGGTGAACGCCACCGTCCGCATATTAGAAGCGACCGGCGTCAAGTTTGCGTGGGAGCGCTACGCCGCCGGCGCGGAAGCGTATGAGAAATACCACGAATACATTCCCAAAGAGCTCATTGAGTCGATCGAGCGCACCAAGGTTGGACTGAAGGGCCCAGTGACGACTCCCATCGGCGGCGGATTCCCCAGCATCAATGTCGCTTTGCGCAAGAGATTCGAGCTGTTTGCCAACTTCCGCCCCATTCGCAGCCTCCCGGGCGTTCCCTCCCGCTATCAGGGCATCGATCTCATCGTGGTGCGCGAGAACACGGAGGGGCTCTATTCCGGCATCGAGCACGAAGTCGTGCCCGGAGTGGTGGAGAGCCTGAAGATCATCACCGAGAAAGCCTCCACCCGCATCGCGCGCTTCGCCTTCGCGTACGCTCGCCGCGTCCGGCGTAAGAAGATTCATTCCATCCACAAAGCCAACATCATGAAGATGTCCGACGGGCTCTTCATTCGCTGCTCGCGCAACGTGTCGAAGGAATACCCGGAGATCACTTACGGCGAGCACATCGTTGACAACACCTGCATGCAACTAGTGATGAATCCGTACCAGTACGACATCCTGTTGCTGGAAAATCTCTACGGAGATATCGTCTCCGATCTATGCGCCGGTCTGGTTGGCGGACTCGGCCTGGTGCCGGGCGCGAACTTCGGCCACGAAATCGCCATCTTCGAAGCAGTGCATGGCTCGGCGCCCGACATCGCGGGGAAAGACATGGCGAACCCCACCGCAGTCTTGCGCTCAGGCATCCTGATGCTGCGCCATCTCGGCGAAGAGAATGCGGCCAACCATATTCGCGCGGCCATCGAGAAGGTCTTCACCGAGAAGAAGCACCTGACGCGCGACATCGGCGGCACCGCCAGCACAACCGAGTTCACCGACGCCATGGTCGAGGCGCTGCATACTATTCCGCCACCGCAACCGCAGCTAGAAGAAGTGGAGATTTAGAGCAAAAGACCCACTCAAGCAACACCGGCTTGAATTGGGGGCACCCACGGAGGTGGAGAGGTTGAGCACCTAAGGATTCATCGGTGATGCGCCTGCCAAATGCCAAAATTCCAGCACGGCTCTGGCGTACCGTTCTAATTGAGCGTCGCAAATCCGCATGTTGCCCACTAGATCGGATTGCCATCTTGAATCAGGTTTTGTCCGCACGTGGCCCCAAAAGTCCGGGGAGGTATTCAGTAACTTTGTGGCGGAGGGGCCGTTGCCGTGGCGAACCGCATTGGCCACAAGCCAGAGGGACTCGATATCCGTCCCAATGGAACTGCCCATTTGCTTCTTCACGAGTTTGACCAAATCGGGCCACTTTGCCTGCTCTACCTTCTTTATCTCTGTGGGCATTTTTTCCGACAGCCAGGATCGCAGTTGACGCTCAAAGAGGGTTTCGATGAGCAGAGCGAACGTTCGGCGCATTTCGTACCACAGCGCATTATGCGTATTCACGCGAGCGCATTCGAGGAATGCCTCGATGTCGGTCGTTTCGCCTCCGGCGATATCGTCAGTCGCAACGAACTCCGCTAGCAGCCCGTGGCGCAAGTGGCGGATTTTCTGCAAGGCTGGCGCCGTAGTCGGGTACGCGAACTCACGAAGCACTTGGCAACAGACGCGGAGGTTCGGCTTCTGCAAAGCCGATTCTGGTTTATCCGGCCCCGGAAGAGTAAGTAAGCGAACAAAACGAGCCTGCCAAGGCGGTTTCTCAGCTCTCGCGGCGTGCCCGCGCCCAACAACTTGCGCAGGATCAGGCTCAGGTTGAACGCGCCGACATGAACCAACTGCCGCTTCAAGATGTTGTCTCGTCCCCGTAGGTGACAGCGTCGCATACCACCGGTTTCGTAGCAGTGCGCGAAGCTGCGCTCCACGAACTCGCCGCGCCGCCGCAGTAGACTCTTGCCGTACTCGCCTCTTACCCGTCGCCGGTTGGCATACACCGCTTGTTGCTCAGGCTGCTTGCCCGCCCAGTTCCGCCGCCCCTGCGGCTTCTTCTCCGGAAGGTAGCTGCGAACCTCATAACCCTTCACCCGCTTGACCACCGCGCCGCTGTGGTAGCCCTTGTCCGTCACCAGCTCTTCGATGCCGTTGACGTTCACTTGCCAGGCCGCAGTTCGGCTTCACGCCCTACCAACTCCGCCACCGCCGTGCCCGCTTCGCACAACGTCTGGTCCAGCGTCGTCGTGTCGCCCTTATCCGCACCCGGCAGCGTCACCGCCACCACCGCGCCCGTATCCAGATCGACCGCGTGCTCGGCCTTGTGCGCCAAGTGGGTGCGCCCGTCTTTCATCTTCGCCACTCGCGCATCCTCGTCCGCTGGACTCCTCCAGTCCTTGTTCGACGTGCGTTTCTTGCGTTTGCGATCCAGTCGCGCCAAGTCCTCACGCGTCGGCGTTGCGATGCCCGAAGCCTTCGCTAATCCTCGCAGAAACTCCTCGTAACTCTCTCCCGTGTCGCGCCGCACAATCGAGCGCATCGCCGCGTTAGCCTCCAGCGTCGTCGCATCAATCGCGATCCGCTTGCCCTTCAGCAGCCCACGATCCGCCAGCACGCCCAGCACCCAGCTGAATACTTCGCCATGGGTGTCCACATCGATCAATCGCCGCGTGCGCGAGATCGTGGAGTGGTCCGGCGTGTTCTCGTCCAAGCCAATGCCCACAAAACGCCGCAGCCCCAGCGAGTCCGCCAACCGCCAAGCAATGCCGCGCTCCGCCCCGATGCCCTCGAAATAGCCGATCAGCAGCGAACGGAAGTAGATCCCCGGCGTCAGCGAGGGCCGCCCATACTGCGGCGCATAGAACTTCGCGCACCGCCCCTCGACAAACTGGTCGAAGCCCTCGGCCTCCAGCAACTCATTCAGCTTCTGGTAGAACGGATGTCCCGGCGCCGATGCCAGCTCGGTGTGCGCGATCCAAATCCCCTCTTGCTTTTCCCGCCGCTTGCGCGTCCCCATCGCCATACGCCGATTCTACGAACAGAGCTTGTGGATACTTCACACGTTTCTGCGTGGGTATCCAGACTTGCACCACAGGCTGCTAGCACAGGTTGGATCACTTTGACATAAAATCGGTGAATATCCGCCTGTGCGGTAAGGGCTTCGTGGTCGGAAGTTGCTGCGATCATTGGAATATGATAATCGCAAGCGCCATACGAAGGTTTGGAGAATCTGTGCTGCGGAACGCTAAACGAACTGTTTGCGGTTTGGGACTAATTGGCATGGTTGCGATAATACCTGCCGCATCGACCGCTCAACAGGTGCGGCCCAAGCTTCTAGCCAATGGAACCGAATTATGTCTGGACGGCTTTTGTATAGGGCAGAGTATTAGCGATAAGCGTTTTGAGGGCGTGGACTGGATAATCCCGCAGAAGGGCTTTGCCAAGGAACCGTGTAACGGAGTCGGCTGTGCGCCTCAAAACGCTTTTCGTGGTTATCCGGAAGCCTATCAGAAACGGCTTGCCGAGACGGTAAGTTGGGTTTACGGGTTGGGACATTACAACATTGTCACAAAAGACACCCTCGAACTGCTCCGCCACTACAAGTACGAATGCAATCCTTCTGCGCGCGGCATATTTGGCGAAAGGCGTTTCTTCGGAATATATCGAAGTATCCCGAGTCAGTATTTAACGGTGATTGGGTTGAGGCTTATCGACAGCGATTTGAAAGTTTACCGGATCGTGCGGCAGATTCCCTATCACAACCAGGCCGAGCTCATGTCTTTGGCCAAGACCATACATGGCCAGTACGGGGAATCCATCTTGCTGTACGGTTATCTAAGTTCTAACGCCTATTCGGACGTTATCGCTCAAAACAAGAACGGTTGGTTTGGCCGTAGCACCATGTTTAATCCGACCGATCTATCAGACAATGCGGCAGAGTTAGTGTTGATTGACTCACATACCCGTACTTTGCTTGAGCCATCTTCAATGCCTGAAAGCGGTGAAATCAAGCCATTGGCGTTGAAAGTTCCCGCACAGTGCAGTCAGCCCATGCCCATTCAATAGAATGTTCCCTCATCGTGGCAGTGACTCCAAGGAATCAGTAGAATCGGGATCGGGAGCCCACACCTGCACGATGATGGTCTTTGTTACCGGATGCCGGACTCAAGGCGGTTCTGCTTGATTAGGTCCTAGCCCCTCGCAGTGAACACAGCCCTTTACTAGAGAGTACAATCCAGCCTGAGGTTAAATATGTCATTCAAGAATGGTGATCGCTCGCGCGCTCACCGGCTCCGCAAAGCAAAAATTAAGCTGCGCACCAAAACCCGCGATTTGCGCACCGTACCTGCAACCCCAACGCGCTCCCAGGCGGTCAAGAAGAAGCGATAACTGCGCGATCATGATCTTTGCTCACCGCGTCTCATCCGTTTGCCTGCTGACGATGTCTCTTGTCTTCTTCTCGGCCTGCAACAACGCTCCTAGCCCGCCAGCCAACGCCGCCGTCAAGCCTGCCGCCAATCTTCCGCCCATCGACCCCGCAACCACCGCGAGCATCAGCGGCGTCGTTACGTTCGAAGGCTCAGTGCCCCCGCCGGAGCAGATCGACATGTCGGCTGATCCGGCGTGCAAGGGTGACACCACATGGCAGCCGATCGCCGTCGATAAAGGCAAGCTGGCGGATGTACTGGTCTACGTAAAGGACGGCCTTGGCGACCGGACGTTCGAGCCGCCGTCAACAACAGTGACGATTGAACAGAAGGGATGCCGGTACATCCCGCGAGTAGCGGCGGCCATGGCGGGACAGATGGTCGAGTTTCTTGATGAAGACCCCACCATGCACAACGTTCATCCCATGCCCAGGAACAACGAAGAGTGGAACCAGGCTGAGCAGCCCGGCGGCAAGCCGATCCGCCGGACCTTTGACAATCCCGAAGTGATGATCCCCATCAAGTGCAACCAGCATCCGTGGATGAAGCTGTACCTGAACATGATGGCGAATCCGTTTTACGCCGTGACCGGGCCCGACGGTACTTTCACATTGAAGGGTCTGCCGCCGGGGACGTACACCATCGCCGCAGTGCAGGAGAAGCTAGGAGAGAAGACGCAGACGATCACCGTCGGGCCGAGGGAAGACAAGCAGGGCATAGCATTTGGGTTTCAGTGACCTAATTTTGCTCTGTCAACTTCAGCGCAGCTAAGTGACCTGCCGTTTCTTTTGCCGCAAACATTCTTGCTTTGTCATCACGAGCGTAGCGAGGGATCTGCTCTCTGCTTGCGGCGGGACACTTTCACAATGGAAACCGATTCGGCGAGAACAGATCCCTCGGCCGAAGCGGCCTCGTGATGACTAAAACGTCAGTACCCTATCGCCTTCCCATCGTTCCGGCCGTCGCTGGCGCCGAGGCGCTCGCCGGTCTTGGGATCTACCGCGATGCATTCTGCGTCGCCCCAGAAGCCGGGACGCAGGTTCACCTTGTGACCCATGTGCTCAAGGATGCCGATGGTGTCGGGCGAGAAGCCGATGTGCTCCATCATGATCTCGTCCGGCAACCACTGGTTGTGGAAGCGCGGAGCGTTGACCGACTCCTGTATGTTTAGGCCGTAATCAACCACACCCATGAGAACGTTCGCAACGGTTGTGGTGATCGTCGGGCCGCCGGGTGTGCCGAGTACGAGAAACAGCTTGCCATCTTTCAGCACGATGGTCGGAGTCATTGCCGAGAGCGGCCGCTTGCCTGGCCCGACCACATTCGCCGGGCCTTGAATGAGGCCGTACATGTTGGGCACGCCCTGCTTGGCGGCGAAGTCGTCCATCTCGTTGTTCATGAGAAAGCCCAGCCCCTCGGCGGTGACCTTCGAGCCGAAGCTGCCGTTCAGCGTGGTGGTGACTGAAACCGCGTTGCCGTCGGCATCGACGACCGAGTAGTGCGTGGTGTGCTCGGGCTCACTGACCGACTTGGGTTGCGGATGGTCTTTCGCGTACTGGTCAAGCTGATTGAAGACGGAGGGCCGGTGCAAGTCTCCGCTGGGCGTAGCGCGACGGACGGCGATGGTTTCGCGCCAGGCGTCGGCGTAGCGTTTGTCGATCAGTTGCGCAACCGGGATTTTTGAGAAGTCGGGATCGCCCATGAACTCGGCGCGGTCGAAGTACGCACGCTCGAAAGCTTCCGCCGTAAGGTGAATGCTCTCGGCGGAGCGGTTGCCCTCCTTCGCCAGATCGTATCCTTCGAGAATGTTCAAACTCTCCACCAGCGCCACGCCGCCCGACGACGGTGGAGGCGCGCTAATAACCTCGTAGCCGCGATAGGTGCCGCGAATGGGCTGGCGTTCCTTGACTTCGTAAGAGGCGAGGTCTTCGGTGGTGATCAGGCCTCCACCTTTCTGCATCGCGGCGGCAAGCTCGCGGGCAAGCGAGCCGTGGTAAAAGTCGTCGGGATTCTCGGCGATGCGTTCCAGCGTTTTCGCCAGCTCAGGCTGCCGAAATACCTCACCGGGCTGGTAGTAGTTGCCATCGCGTTCGAAGATGCGTCGCGAGTCCAGAAACTTCTCCAGCCCGGGATGACGCAGGTCCATGGCTTCCGTGTAGTCAAGCGTAAAGCCATCGCGCGCGAGGCGGATGGCCGGCTCCATCACCTGCTGTAGCGTCAGCTTGCCCCAGTGCTTCTCGGCATAAGCCAAGCCGGCCACCGATCCGGGGACGGCGATCGCCTTGTAGCCGAGCGTGCTCATGTCCTTGATGACCTCGCCGTTGCGGTCGAGATACATATCGGCCGTTGCCTTCGCCGGCGCCTTCTCGCGATAGTCGAGGAAATGCACTTCCCCGTCGGCACGACGAAGGAGTATGAATCCTCCGCCGCCGATGTTTCCGGCTTGAGGATGGACAACTGCCAGAGCAAACCCCACGGCCACCGCCGCATCGACAGCGTTGCCGCCCTGCTTCATGATCTCGGCGCCGGCTTGCGAGGCCTCGCGATGCACGCTCGCCACCATCGCCTTGGGAGCGTGCGTGGGTTGCACCATGTTGCCGGCCAGAACAGGCAGACAGACGGACACAACCAAAAGGAAAATACCCAGGAGGAAGACAGGGCGTTTGAATGTGACGCGTAGATCAAAGCAGGGTTTCATTATGGGCGCCGCCGAAAATGGAATCCTTCCTTCACACTTCTCGTGACGAGGCTAGTCCGTGGGTTGCTGGCCGTCAAATGCGGCCCTTCGTTTCATGGCAGACACTCGACCAGAAGTTTGTGACACAAGGCGGGCGCGTCCGCTGCACGAAGGCAAGCTGCGCTGGCGGGCGGTGATCGTGTTCGATTAGGCAACGGGCGTGTGCCGATCAGTCCTTGCGCTCCGTCCATTCCTTGTTGAGCTTCTTGTCGGCGGCGAGCTTGTTCTGCTCCTCAAGGGTTTCGCGAGCGCCTTGCGCGCTGTCGCTCACCGCGTCCTTGGCGTTGGTCAGGACGAACGAATACTGCTGAAGCTCTTCCGGCGGGGACTGCTCCCGTAACTGGCGAATTTGGAGCTGCCATTCGCTATCGGCCTCGATCAGCAGCTTCAGTCCTTTGCGCATATCAGTCTTGTGCGCGCCGTACATGTCGATGTTGTCGTCAATTTCATCGAGCAGCGCAATGAAGTCCTGAAGCAGCTCGTGGATCTGTTGCGTCCGGTTGGGTGGAATCTTGGTTGCCGAGCGCAGGTCGATGATGCTTTTCATGCGGGCGCGAGCAAAACCGATCATGAGTTCCAGCCGCTTGTTGGGGAAGTCGGCGGTCTCACGCATCTGGTCGACTTCTTTGTCGGTGAGAGGATCACGATTGCTCACCTGTGCCCCGGCATGCGAGACGAGCCCCGATAGCATCATGGCGCCCAGCAGCGCAAATTTCAGCATCTTCATGACTTGCTCTTGGGTTCGGCTTGCGGCCCGAACATCGCGGTTAGCAGCCCGGTACGCAGCTGCTCGATCTCATCGACGTACTTGAGTACCGGGGGACGGTCGTCCAGATTCAGACTCTCGGCGATGTCTTTCATGCGCTTTTCCAGCTTGCGCAATTCGATTTCGGTCTGCTTCAGGCGCTTGCCCGATGATGTCGCCGCGCTGGTGCCCTTCCGCACATACTCCATGACGCTGGCCACCGCGGACTGTGCCTGGCCGACGTCTCCCTTGGTGTACAGCTCGTTAGCGTACTCCAACTCCCCCTGAGCATATTCGACACAAAGCTTCGCCTGTTCTGCCCCGTGCGCGTTATCGGCACGCGTCTTCAAGTCAGCCAGGCTCTCGGTTTTCGACAGCCCAACACAGCAGAGCAGCAGGACCAAGACCGGAATTTGCCACCGGGTTTGCATATCATTTCTGGGGCCGGTACTTGTTTGCGTTGGCAGGATCGAGCGCCATAAGGCGATGCCGGGCTTGCCATTCCATGTCCGGCTGCTGCCCCCCGTCGGCCTGGAGGAAACGCTTGTAGTATTGCACCGCCTGCGGCACGGCCTTTAGGTTGTCAAACGATGTGGCGCGAAGAAAGTACGTGGCAGGACTCTCGGGCATTAGTTTGGCGCGAGCTTCCAGCGCCAGAATCGCAAGCTGATAATCCTTGTTTTCCGAAGCTACCACGGCCAGGTTGCCATAGGCCTCGCCGAGATCGGGCTTGAGCTTGACCGTCATCAACAGCTCCTGCTGCGCCTCAGCATACTTCTTTTCCTGCATGAGCGCCGAGCCGAGGGCGAAATGGGCTTCCGGGTCTTGCGGCAGTTTCGCGACAGCGGCGCGGAACATCTGCTCGGCTTCACCATATTTCCCGGCTTTGACATAGAGCGTACCTAACTCGAGGGCAGCATGCGGATCGTCGGGGATTTTGCCGTCGCCCCCTCCCAACTCTTTTGCCGCCTCGTCATTTTTGCCTTCGGCGGCGAGAATACGCCCCAGTTGTGTACGCACAACTTGATTCTGCGGATCGGCCGCCAGCAACTTGCGGAGCATCGCCTCGGCCTGCGGATACTTCTGCTGCTTCGTATAGACGACCGACAGCGCTACCACCGGCTCAATCGACTTGGGATCGAGCGCCGCCGCAGCCTCGTATTCCTTTGCGGCGCCATCAAGCTGATTCTGCTTTTCGAGAAGCTGCCCTGCGGAAAGATGCGGCTCAGGATTACGCGGCTCCAACCTGGACGCCTCGGCGAAGGCGTCGAGCGCTTGCTGCGGATCCCTGTCTTGCAGCACGATGCCCAGCGACTGCCACGCACGCGCCTGCCCTTCGTCTACATGAGCAGTCGGAGTGAGTTGTGTAGCGGCAGTTAGATACTTCACCGCTTCGGTTTTGTTGCCCTGCTGCGCCAGCAGGATGCCGAGATTGAGATTCGACTCGAAGACGTCGCTCTTGGCTGCGACCGACTTGCGATAGGCGTTGATCGCGAGTTCCGGACGGTTGGTCGCCTTGTAAACATAGCCAAGATCGAACCAGGCGCGAAAATCATTCGCATCGGCAGCGGTCGCCTTCAGCAGCAGCGGTTCGGTAGTGGCGTAGTCGCCTTTCTGAAGCGCAGCTTCGGCTTGTTCGACTTCAGGCGAGGTCTCATTCGTCGTCTCTTCTACCTGGTGATGGCGGACCGTCGGCTTACTCTCTTGCGAAGTCGCGATCAGTGGCGAGAGCACTAGCGCGAGCAAGAAAAGCTTGAAACCCGGAGGGCACGGAGAACACGGAGAATTATGGGAAAGAAATCGCTCATGTTTTTCTCCGTGAGCTCCGTGCCCTCCGTGGTGAATCGACCTACGCCGCGTCATCGCTTTGCGAGCTTCCTTCGCGCGAGAGGAGCCGTGAGAGCCATTGGCCGGTATAGGATTCGACGGTTTCTGCAATCTTCTCCGGCGGGCCCACGGCCACCACCTGTCCGCCCCTCGCGCCGCCCTCCGGGCCAAGGTCGATAATCCAGTCCGCAGTCTTGATCACGTCGAGATTATGTTCGATGACGACAATCGAGCCGCCCGCCTCGATCAAGCGGCGAAACGCGGCCAGCAATTTGCTGACGTCGTCGAAGTGAAGGCCGGTGGTGGGTTCGTCGAAGATGTAGAGCATGCGCGGAAGCCTCTGGTCGCGCTCCTTGCGCAAGCGTCCCAGATCACGTAGCCGGGGTTGCAGGTGCGCTGCCAGCTTCATGCGCTGCGCCTCTCCGCCCGAGAGCGTAGTCGCCGACTGCCCCAGCCGCAGATAGCCCAGGCCAACTTCGTCCAGCACCCGCAGTTTCTCGACGATCTTCGGCACGCCGGAGAAGAAGTGCAGAGCTGCTTTGACGGTGAGGTCTAGCACGTCGTGAATGTTCTTGCCGTGGTAGCGAATCTCCAGCACCTCGGGCTTGTAGCGGGCGCCCTTACATTCCTCGCAAATAAGCTCCACGTCGGCAAGGAACTGCATTTCGACCGTCACGGTTCCGTCGCCCTGGCAGGTTTCGCAGCGCCCGCCGGGGATGTTGAACGAGTAGTGCCCGGCGGTGTAGCCGCGCTTCTTGCTCTCGGCAAGGCTGGCGAACAGCTCGCGTATGGCATCGAACGCCTTGATATAGGTCACAGGGTTCGAGCGCGGTGTGCGACCGATCGGCGACTGATCAACCAGAACCACTTCGTCGATCCACTCGGCCCCCTCGAGGTCGTCGAGTTCTGCGCGTGGGCTGCCTGTGACCTGGCCTTTTTCGGCGACCAGAGCGTTGTAAAGCACATCGTGTACGAGCGTCGATTTGCCCGAACCGGAGACGCCCGTGATCACTACCAGCATGCCAAGCGGAATTGTCACGTCGATTTTTTTCAAATTGTGGGCCCGCGCGCCATATAGCCCGATCTTCCTGCCGCTCCCGTTGCGGTGCACATGCGGGGACTGAATGCGCAGCTCGCCGTTCAGATAGCGCCCGGTGAGCGATGCCGGGTTACGCACAATCTCGTCGAAACTTCCGCTGGCGATGAGCCGGCCTCCGTTCTCGCCGGCGCCGGGACCGAGATCAAGGACGTGATCGGCCGAGCGCATGATCTCGGCATCGTGCTCGACGACCAGGATAGTGTTCCCCAGATCGCGCAAGTCATCAAGAATCTTGATCAGCCGGGTAGTATCGCGGCTGTGCAATCCGATGGAGGGTTCATCAAGCACATAAAGAGTTCCCACCAGCCGCGAGCCCAGCGATGTCGCCAGTTGTATCCGTTGCGCCTCTCCGCCGGAAAGTGTAGATGCCAGCCGATCCAGCGTGAGATATTCCAACCCAACATCGTTGAGAAAGCGCAGCCGGTCGCGGATTTCGACAAGCAACTTGTCGGCAATGTCGGCCTCTTCGCGTGTGAGTTGCAAGTCAGCGAAGAAGCGCGACGCCTGCTCCACGGTGAGCGCCGAAATTTGGCAGATATCTTTGCCGCCGACCTTCACCTGCCGGGCCTCGGTGCGCAGGCGAAGGCCGCTGCATTGGGAGCACACAGCATACCCGCGATAGCGGCTGAGAAAGACGCGCACATGCAGCTTATACTTCTTGCGCTCCAGGTGCTCGAAGAAGCCACGCACGCCCCAGAATTTGTCGTCACCTTGAATGACCCAGCTCTGCTGCTCGGGCGTGAGGTCGGCCCAGGGCACATCGAGCGGAACTCCCGCCGTTCGCGCGTAGCGCTTCATCTCCGTTGCCAGCGGCTTGTATTTCGGCTTGGTCCATGGCTCGATTGCGCCTTCCGCCAAGGTCAGCGACTTATTGGGGATAACGAGGTTCAGATCGAAGTCGATGGTGTTGCCAAAGCCCTGGCACTTGGGACACGCGCCATAAGGATTATTGAAGGAAAACAGCCGAGGCTCAGGCTCTTCATATTTGATGCCGCAGGTCTTGCACTCAAAGCGTTGCGAAAAGCGTAAGCGCTGCAGGGACTCGTCTTCTCGGGGCGCGGTCTCGTCGCCCCGCCGGGGCGCAATTTCGTCGCGCCTCGGGGGCGCAATTTCAAAGATGACTTCTCCCGCTTCGCGATAGCCCTGCTCCACCGCATCGACGATGCGCGCACGAACGTCAGGTGAGACGGCGATGCGATCAATCAGCAGGTACACCGGCTCGGCGAAGTTCACATCCAGCAGCGACTCGGGCGTGGAGAACTCGAACACCTGGCCGTTCTGATACAGGCGATTGAAGCCGCGCTTGCGAAGTTCGAAAAGCCGTTCTTTGAGCAACGAATCTTCCGCCGGCTTTGCCGTTTTCTTCTTTGACTTGGCCGGCTGGCGGCCTTTCACCTTTTCCGGTTCCGGCGGCTTGGGCGGCGGCTGCAATGGGAACAGCACCTGCACCCGTGTTTCTTCGCCAAGCGCGAGTATGCGGTCAGCCACTTCGTCGACCGTGTCTTTCTTCACTTGCTGACCGCAGTTGATGCAAAACGTGCGTCCAATGCGGGCATACAGCAGGCGCAGGTAGTCGTAGATTTCGGTCGCGGTGGCTACTGTAGAGCGGGGATTGCGCGTCGTGTTCTTCTGCCGGATAGCCACCGCCGGGGCAATACCGTCGATCACATCGGCGTCCGGCTTTTCTATGCGCTCCAGAAACTGCCGCGCGTAAGCCGAGAGCGATTCCACATACCGCCGCTGGCCCTCGGCATAGATCGTGTCGAACGCGAGCGAAGACTTGCCCGAGCCCGAGACCCCCGTCACCACCGTGAGCTGGTTGTGGGGAATCTCGAAATCGATGTTCTTCAGATTGTGGACGCGCGCGCCCCGTACAACGATGCTATCGGTGGACATTGCTATAACGACTCGGGTCTCTGGTGCTCCGGAACTGCGTGCATCCTTACAGAATGGCTCAGAAACGACGGCTGAAACCTTTGATTATAGATGGTTGTGAGTGATGCAGGTCGCGAGCCCCGTGCTCGGCGCTACCGCACGAAGTACAGCAGCCCGAACACATACACCCACAGCAGGGCCATGAAGTGCCAGTACCACGCCGTAACGTCGATGACAATGCGGCGCGACTCCGGCGGGCGGCGAAGCCAGGTCGTGGCGCCGGCGTAGAGCAGCGCCAGTATCCCTCCTAACAGGTGAACGGCGTGCACGCCGGTAAGGACGAAGAAGAAGCCGCTGCCGACACTGGCATTCAAATTGACATTGGTGGCCGCAAGCCGGGTCCATGCGTAATACTGCCCGCCTAGAAAAGCGAGACCAAGGGCCACCGTTGCATAGACCCAAGGCAACGCCGCACGGGCGCTCACGCGAATGCCCGGCATCTTTGCAATCGGCGCAAGGGCGACATCGGTGGCAGCGCGACGGCGTGCAACCTCCAGGGTGAACCCGCTCAGCAGCAGGACCAGCGTGTTCAGCAGCAAGATCCTGATCGGCAAAATAATTGGTACCCAGTTGCTGATGAAGTCGTTGCGCGCGGGGTCCCAGACGGCCCCAGCCTTGCGAACCACGTAGGCCGTAGTGAACGAAATGAACAGCATCACTACGGACGTCAGGCCCAGCAGCACGCCCATGCGATAGCGCCGGAGCCGTTCGCGGTACGGAACATCGTCTCCCCCGCCCCGGCCGCCCGGGCCTCCGCCTCCGCCCGGCCACGAATCGGCAGGGGGGCGACCGCCTCCGCCTTGCGAGGCCTTCGGATCGCGGACGCTATACTTCGGGCTCAAGACTGGATTCCTCAATGGCAGTTTTTGTCAGGGCAGGGGCTCGCTCGATTCGCAGGAGCTTCGCTCGACAGGAGCTCGACCGGTTCTGCCCACATCACAACTTCCTGTGACATTATGATGCCCGCGAGCGGACTGGAACTCAACCCGCTAAAGTGAGAAATTTTCCCCGCCGGGAAAGAAACCCGGAAATGCCGCCACAGCCGGAATTCTGGTCGGACAAGTTGCCTTCGCCCCGCACCTCCCGCTAGTCTCGCTGTGAGCCATGAAACGAGCGCTAATCACCGTGGCAGTGCTGCTTGCGCTGATTTACCTGGGTGACTATGGGTGGCTCGCGTACCGGGCCCGCAGCAACAAGAATGCCTTTGGAAGCGTGACCCTGGATACGTACTACTCGGTGAAGCTGAAGAATGGCAAGACAGAGTTCGACTACGCCGGCCCGCAGACCGTTGAATGCGTGAACTCGCTCCTGCCGCACATGGGCGACAAGCCCTGCTGGTACGCGAGACGCAAGACAGAGCAGCAGATCGACATCGATTCCGGCACTCCCAACAACCCAAAGCTCTTCTGATTGCTGCGCGGCTAGAACTTCAGCCCCAGGGCCTTGGTGGTGAACTCCACCAGCGGCGCCATCTTGCGAGCTGCTGCCGTATAGTCACGCAGAAACTTTGCACCGCAGATGCAGTCTTCGGTTAGTTCCGCGGACGAAACGAAGTCTTTCATCTTCAGATCTTCGATAAAAGGATGGTCGGGGTCGAATCCGCGCGGCGGCTTCTTCAGCTTGTCGCCGGCGAGAGACAGCTTGCCTCGCACGCGCTTCCACTCTTCAGGCTGACTAACGATCGCCGTGCGAATCTTCGTCAGCGCGCGATTGTCGGGATGCCAGATGCCTGCGGCGGCAAAACAGCCGCCCGGCTCCAGGTGCAGGTAGAACACAGACGCGTGAGCGTCTTTACCTTTGGAATAGGAGAAGTGAATGCCGATATGCGTCTTGAAAGGCCGCTTATCAGGTGAGAAGCGAGTATCGCGGTAGATCCGAAACAGTGATCCCCGTGTAGGCCGGGCATCGGCAACAAAATGAGGACTGATCTCGTGCAGATGAGGAGCGAACTCGGTAATGAACGCCAGCGCCGGCTTTACCACGCATTCTTCGTAGCGCGGCTTGTTTTTGGCAAACCAGTCGCGGTCGTTGTTGCGCTTGAGCTGCTTCAGGAAGATAAAGATTTCAGGAGTAAAGAAACTTATCTCAGGCACGTCGTGTCACCTCTAACTCCCCGACGAAGGCTGCGGCCCCTGCTTTAACTCGTGCGCCGTGACCTTCGCTCCGTCCTGGGCCGCATCCGTAGGGTTGATGATCACCAGGTCGCCCGGATTCACGCCGCTTAGCACCTCGGTTTGCGCACCGTAGTCGCGTCCAATGGTAGCTTTCCGAATGTGGACGACCCCGTCCTCTACCACTGCAATGGTGATCCCATTGGCGCGTGCGATGATGCTGTCGGAAGGAACGATCACCGGTGGTTCGGCCCGCATATGGGCAAATACCGCGCGTGTGAACATACCCGGGAGCAGCCGTCCACTGGGATTTTGTACCTGTACTTCTGTCAGCAATGTTCGGGTCGTCGGATCGACCGCGTTCGCGGTGCGAGTCACCTTGCCCTCGAAAGACTTCTGGCTGATAGCGTCGAAATAGCAATTAACATCCTCGCCGACCGTAATGTACGGGGCGTAGACTTCGGGCACGCTGACAAACAGTCGCAGGCGATCGATCTGCGCCACCCGAAACATCTCTCCGCCCTGGGACGTTCCGGTAGGCGGCAGGGCTGCGCCGGTCACGTCCGAACCCAGTCCTCCACCGGAAGCGGAAATCAGCGAGCCGACATCGACATTGCGCGCAGTGACAATCCCCGCGAAGGGCGTCGTGACCCGCTCGTAGCTTTGCAGATGAAGCAACCGGTCGAGATTGGCGCGGTTCGCCAGCACGGCGTCCTTTGCCGCTTTGAGGTTCGCCTCGGCAACCTCATAGTTGGCGTGCTGGGTGTCGCCCTCCTGATTAGAAACAACGCCCGCTTTCTGCAGTACCGACCACCGGTCCCAAGTTACTTTGGCCAAGTTGAGTTGCGCTTCCGCTTGTCCCACGACCGATTCGCTTTGGCGCAGCGTCGAGCGCGCCTGATCGACCTGCTGGTCGAGATCGGGAGCGTCAATGAGCGCCATCAACTGCCCGGCGCGCACCCGGTCGCCGATATCGACGTAGCGCTTGGAGATGTACCCGCTGGCACGGGCGTAGATTGGCGCTTCGACGAGCGCGGCGGTTGTGCCAGGCAACTCGAGGTCTGTCTGCGCGGTGGAGCGGCGTGCGGCAACCACATCGACTCGCGGGAGCGCAGTTTCTTCCTGCCGCGCCAGGGCCTGCGTGATACGGCTGTCTCTGAGCCGGGGAAGATAGCCGAGCACGAAAATGATCGAGAAGACAATGAACAGTACGATCCCCAGCAGAGCGACCTTGCGGGGCGAAAGGTTTACGTGGGGCGGCTCGTGCGATCCCCGCTCCGCTTCTGCGGCGGCCGGATCAGCGACCCCGCCGTTCTCGTCTGCCACTGCAACTTGACGGTCGGGATAGCGCGGCTCCGGCTTCCCCGGTGACGCTTCGCTCCGGCGAGAGTCGTTGCCGCTCTCCGACTCGGCCCTCAATTGCTGCTCTTCAGTTTCTTTCACGCGGGCTGAGTCCCTTCTTCGGGAAGTTCTTCTTCATACTCCAATTGAACTTCCTTGTCGTAGTCCACCGGCGGCTTCTTACGGAAGATCGTGTAAAAGATGGGCACGATGAATAGAGTTCCGAAGGTTGCAAAAAGCAGCCCGCCGATCACAGCGCGGCCTAACGGAGCATTCTGCTCGCCGCCTTCGCCCAGCGCCAGAGACATGGGCAACATGCCGATAATCATGGCCAGCGCCGTCATGCACACCGGGCGCAGCCGGGTGTAGCCCGCCGAGAGCGCCGCTTCGAACGGCCCTTTACCGGTGAGGCGTTCGTCGTTGGCGAAGGTCACCACCAGAATGCTGTTCGCGGTGGCCACGCCGATCGCCATAATGATGCCCATCAGCGACGGCACGTTGAACGTGGTCTGGGTAATGTACAACATCCAGAGAATTCCACTGAATCCCAGCGGCAGGGCCATAAGAATGATGAACGGATCAAGCCACGACTGGAAGTTCACCACCATCAGGAGGTAAACGAATATCACCGCGAAAACGATACCGATGCCGAGCCGGGTAAACGAGTTCTGCATGGTCTCGACCTGACCTCGTATGACGGACCAGACCCCCTTGGCAGGTCTTTGCTCTCTTCGTCGACCACCTTCTGAACCGCCCGCGCCACACTCCCCAGGTCGCGCAGATCGGCATCGCAGAAGATGTCGTACACAGGCTGAACATTGTAATGGTTCACAATGGCCGTAGAGACACCGCGCTGTACTGTCGCGAGGCTGGAGAGCAAGGCCGTATTACCGCCTCCGTCCGCCGAAGTTACCGGCGTGCGCTGCATAGCGTCGATCGAGTCGATTTTGTACTGCGGCGTCTGCACGGTAACGCTGTAGTTGACGCCGTTTTGAAGGTTGAGCCACTGGTTCGGCGCCGTCTGATAGCTCCCGCTGAGCGATATCAACATGCTGCTGGCCACGTCTCGCTGGGTCAGCCCTAATTGCTGCGCTTTGTCGCGATCGACGTTCACATTCAGCGTGGGATAGGCGATCTGCTGATGAATGCGTGCGTCCACCACGCCGGGAATCGCCTGGATGCGTTTTAGCATCTTCTGCGCGACCTTGTAGTCGTCCACTTGATCGCGGCCTACGATCTGCACGTCGATGGGCGCCGGCAGACCGAAGTTCAGGATCTGGTTGGTCATGTTCGCCGCGGCAAAGAAGAATGTCTCCTGGGGGAATTTCTGATTCAAGACCCGGCGCAAGGTGCGCATGTACTCCCGGGTGCTGCCATGCTCTTCGGGATTCAGCGCGATCAGGATGTCGCCGTCTCCCGGCCCGATGGTGGAGGCATCGCTGGACACCAGGTTGATGCCGCTGGCCGGAAGGCCGATATTGTCAAGGATGAGGTCGATTTCGCCGGGCGGCAGGGTCTTGCGAATCTCATTCTCCACCTGCGCAAAAATCTGCTCGGTCTCCTCGATTCGTGTGCCTTGGGGAGCGCGCACGTGCAACCGCATCTGGCCGGAATCAACATAGGGGAAGAAGTCCTCACCGATAAAGAACACCAGGAATCCCGACCCTGCCACCATCAGGACGAACAACACCATGACGTAGTTACGATGGTGAAGAGACCATTCCAGCACCTCGCGGTAACGCTCGCGAAAGCGCTCGAAGTAGTCGTTGAACTTGAAGTGCACGTGCCATACCCAGTTCAAGCCCTCGATATGCTTGGCATGGCCGCCTTCACCCTCGGCATAGATGGGGACTTCCGGCCCGAGCATATAGTGAACCATCGTGGGCACCAGGGTGCGCGACAGGAAATACGAGGCCAACATGGCGAACACCACGGCCATGGCCAGGGGCACGAACAGATACTTGGCAGCGCCTGTCAACAACACCACGGGAACGAAGACGATGCAGATGGACAAAGTGGAGACGAAGGTCGGGACCGCAATCTGCGAGGCGCCATCCAGGATCGCGCGTGTAAGCGGCTTCCTCATGGCCATGTTGCGGTGAACGTTCTCCAGCTCCACCGTGGCGTCATCCACCAGGATGCCGACGGCCAGCGCCATGCCGCCCAGCGTCATGACGTTAATGCTGTGGCCCAGTGCGGTGAGAATAATTTGCGAGGTGAGAATCGCCAGCGGAATGGAAGTGCAGACGATCAGCGTGCTGCGCCAGCTCCCCAGGAACAGCAGAATCATCAGCCCTGTCAGCACAGCTGCGATGACCGCCTCGCGCAGCACGCCATAGATGGAGGCGCGCACAAACAGCGACTGGTCGAAGAGCGGAGTGATCCTCAAGTTGGGGTTAAGACCCGACAGGATGCGCGGCAGCGACGCCTTGACCCGCGCCACGATGTCCAGGGTCGAAGCCTGGCCGCTCTTCAATATGGTCAGCATGGCGGAGCGAGAGCCGTTATTCCGCACAATGTTGGTCTGCGGAACATATCCGTCGCGAACCTGGGCCACATCCTTCAAGGTGACCACCGCGCCGTTGGCAGCCTTGATGGGCAGATCGTTCATGGCCGCAACCGTGGTCGGGCTGCTGTTTAACGCGACCTGGTATTCGCGGTCGCCGATTTTGGCGGTGCCCGTGGGCAGAATCAGGTTCTGCTGATTCAGCGCGTTCGAAATATCGGCCGGCGACAGGTGTTTGGCATACAGCAGGTTGGGGTCGATATCGACCATGACCTGCCGCTGCTTGCCGCCGAAGGGCAGCGGAATCGAAGCTCCCTGCACGGTCGCGAGCTGGGTGCGAACAAAGTTCAGTCCCAAATCATAGAGTTGCTGTTCGCTCAATCCTTGCCCGGAGAGCCCAAGTTGCAGGACCGGTACGGACGACGCGTCATACTTGACCAGAAGCGGCGGGGTGGTTCCCGGAGGCAGAGCGCGCAGCAGGGTCTGGCAAATGGCGTTGATCTGCGCCAGCGCCATCTCCGGCTTGACGTTGGGCTGGAAGAACACCTTGATGACCGCGACTCCGTAGTACGACTGGGATTCGATGTGTTCGATATCATTCACCGTGGTGGTCATGGCGCGCTCGGTAATGGTCACCATGCGCTTTTCCATGTCGTCCGGTGTAAGCCCGGTGTACGACCACACCACGCTAATGACGGGAATGTTGATGTTGGGAAAGATGTCCTTCGGCGTAGTGACAACGGCGGAGACGCCGAGAATGAAGATGAGCAGCGACACCACCACGAAGGTATACGGGCGGCGCAGCGCTAAGCGAACAATCCACATGAAGGCTTACTCTTGAATACGACCACGCCAGGGCGTTATGTGAACAATAAATGAGGCATTCAAGCAAGCACCAGTCTCAGGGCCAAACGCAACAATTCTTAACTGGCATCAGAACAGATACGTGAAGGCCCGTGTAGGGTGCAGGTTTTGAGCTTTTTGTCGAATCCGCAATTCGAAGCAGCTTAGCAATACCCAGCGCAGGCAAAACCATGAGGGCGTCAGGTACCATTCGAGGAGAGTTGGGGGAACAAGTGCAGCTTCCTTTCTTCGGGTATCATCTGTGAATCGCGTGCAGCAGGAAACCAGCAGCCCGACCGTCTTGCACAACGGCAGTGATTCCACTGCCAGCGCTACCTGGTACAAAGACGCCATCATTTATGAAGTTCACGTCCGCGCGTTCTGCGACAGCGTGACGAACGGGATGGGCGACTTCGGCGGCCTAAGCCAGAAGCTCGACTATCTTCAGGATCTAGGGGTCACCGCGCTGTGGCTCCTGCCCTTCTGTCCTTCACCCTGGCGGGACGACGGATACGACATCTCCGACTACACCGACGTTCACCCGGCTTACGGCACGCTGAAGGACTTCCAGAAGTTCCTGCGCGAGGCCCACAAGCGCGGGTTGAAGGTAATCACCGAACTGGTGCTCAACCATTCTTCCGATCAGCATGAATGGTTTCAGCGTGCGCGGCAGGCAGCGCCGGGCTCGCGGTGGCGCGACTTCTATGTGTGGAGCGACACGCCGGAGAAATACAAGGACGCGCGCATCATCTTCAAGGACTTCGAACACTCAAACTGGACCTGGGATTCGGTTGCCAAAGCCTATTACTGGCATCGTTTCTACTCGCACCAGCCCGACCTCAATTGGGACAACCCGGAGGTCAAAGAAGCCATGTTCGCCGCCATGGACTTCTGGCTCGATATGGGCGTTGACGGTCTGAGGCTCGACGCCGTGCCCTACCTCTATGAACGCGAGGGCACCAACTGCGAAAACCTGCCGGAAACCCACCAGGCGCTTCGTGAATTGCGCGAGCATGTCGACGAGAAATACCGCGACCGTATGCTGCTCGCCGAAGCCAACCAATGGCCCGAGGATGCCGTCGCCTACTTCGGCCGCGGAGACGAATGCCACATGGCATTCCACTTCCCCCTCATGCCGCGTTTGTTCATGTCGCTGCGCATGGAAGACCGCTATCCGGTAACGGACATCATGAAGATCACGCCGCCGATTCCGGAGAGCTGCCAGTGGGCGATGTTCCTGCGCAATCACGACGAGCTCACCCTGGAGATGGTCACCGACGAAGAGCGCGACTACATGTACCGCAGCTACGGACGTGACCGGGAAATGCGTATCAATCTGGGCATTCGCCGCCGGCTGGCTCCGCTGTTGGAGAACGATCGCCGCCGCATTGAATTGATGAACGCGCTGCTGTTCTCTCTGCCCGGCACCCCGGTCATCTACTACGGCGACGAGATCGGCATGGGCGACAACGTCTTCCTCGGCGATCGCAACGGCGTGCGTACGCCCATGCAATGGAGCACCGACCGCAATGCCGGGTTCTCGCGCGCCAATCCGCAGAAACTTTACCTGCCTGTCAACATCGATCCCGAATACCACTACGAAGCCGTCAATGTCGAAACCCAGCAGAACAACTCGCACTCGCTATTGTGGTTTACCAAGCGCCTCATATCGCAACGCAAGCAATTCCGCGCCTTTGGGCGGGGCTCGCTGGAGTTCCTCTATCCCAGCAACCGCAAGGTGTTGGCGTTTGTTCGCCAGTTCGAAGACGAACGTATTCTGGTGGTCGCCAACCTTTCACGCTTCGCCCAGTGCTGCGACCTTGACCTGTCGCAGTTCAGCGGAAACGTCCCGGTTGAAGTCTTCGGCCGTAGCCGGTTTCCCAACATCACCGAGGACCCGTATCCGCTATCGCTGGGTCCGCACGCCTTCTACTGGTTTCGCATGCAGCCCCGGGAGGCTGTTGAGGCCCTGAATATCGGCGCCGACTCCGAGACGCCCATGGTGCTGGAGGTGGACTCGCCGGAGAAGGTCTACGCCGAACGAACCCTCGCGGCGCTACGCGGGGTCGCCCCGCGCTTGTTGAGCAAGCGCTCCTGGTTCCTCGGCAAAGCGCGGACCATCACGGCCGTGAATGTGCGTATCTCCCTTGCGCTGTCAGGCAGCAGTTCGCACCTGTTGTTCGTCGACGTGGATTACGGTGATGCGGACAGTGAAACTTATTTGGTGCCGCTCAGCGTCGTCAGCGGCGAGAAGGCGGAGGCCATCCTTCGCGAGCGGCCGGAGTCCGTCTTAGCGCGGCTGGAAGGATTGGGCCAGGGGTCGAACGCGATTCTGTTCGGAGCCGTCGCCGACCGGAGTTTCAGTGACATATTGTTGCAGGCCATCGTTCGTCGACGGCGTTTCCGCGGGGCCGCCGCCGAATTAGTCGGCTCGCACACACGCGCTTTCCGCAGGGCCTGAACCTCGGCGCGCTCCAACCTTGAGCCTTCTCCCCAAGTAGCCGAGCAGCCCTATACCGAGATCCACTATGGCGATGACTTCCTACTGAAGCTCTACCGCAAGCTGGAGGAGGGACCGAACCCCGGCTGCGAAATCCCCGAGTTCCTCACCGAACACACCGATTTCATCGCCTTTCCACGCGCACTCGGCTCACTGGAGTTCCGCTGGACTGATGACGATACGACACACCACTCCACCATCGGCACACTCAGCAGCCTGGTACGTAACGGAACACGCGGCTGGGATTACACCCTCGATCACCTCGGCATCTTCTTCGAGCATGCGCTGGCGATTCATCAACGAGACCCCAGGCTTCGCGACTTGCCGGTCCCCGACCCGCTCGACCGTCTGCCGGAACCCATGCCGCAGGTGATGTCGGACCTGCTTGGCAGCTACGTCGACGTCGTCCGCTCCCTTGCCCGCCGCACCGCCGAACTGCACAAGGCCCTCGTCAGCCGTCCTGACGTGCCGGCCTTCGCTCCCGAGCCCTTCACCGAGTTCTACCGCCATAGCGTGTATCACGGAATTCTGGGGCAGCTTAATCGTGCCATGGATGCGCTGCGCAGCGGTGCGGGCGCGATCCTGCCGGCCGCTCAACGGGAGATCGCCCAGGTGTTGGCGCGCGAAACAGAACTTCGCACCCGGCTGCAGATGCTTCGCGATAACCGCATCGGCGGCCTGCGTATCCGGCAACACGGAGACTACCAACTCTCCAATGTCATCTATGCGGACAACGACTGGATCATCACCAACTTTGAGGGCAATCCCTATCGCTCGCTGAGCGAACGGCGGATCAAGCGCTCGCCCATGCGCGACATCGCCACCATGTTGCGCTCCTTCCACTACGTCTCCCATGCCGCCCTCTTTGGCGATGTTCCAGGCATCACTCCCAGCCGCGCAGGCCACCCGACCATCGAGAAGTGGGCACACGCGTGGTATCGCTGGGTCAGTTGTATTTTTCTTAAGGAATACCTGGGTTCCATTTCGGGGGCGGAGCTTCTCCCGGCAGCGGCACAGGAGATCCGGATCCTGCTGAGCTCCTATCTGCTGGAACGCGCACTGCTGGAGATCAAATATGAGCTGCAGCATCGGCCGGAATGGATTCGCATTCCTCTGCATGGGATTCTGGAGCACCTGGCAGAGAAGTGAGCCCGCCGCTGAAGACTCTGCTCAACCTGCCAATGAAACTGGTAAGGAGCAGCCATGCCATTTGCGAATTGGAGCGAGTCGCCTGAACCGAAGCTCTCGACTCAAAGGCGGGCCGAAGGGGCAGTGAATCCGGAAGAACTGGCGAAAATCAGCGGTTTCATAGCAACCCCGTGATGATCTCCGAAAAAAGAAAACGCCGGAGCAGTGCGCTCCGGCGTACTCACGAGTTTGAGTTAAAACTAGAGTTTAAACTTACGGCAGATACCGGCAGCAGCCGCAAAAAGGCCGCTTCCCAACAGAGCCAAGGTGCCGGGCTCAGGAACGCCGACGCCGTCAACCCGCATGCCAGAAATCGTTCCGTTGTAAATGTTCCACGGTCCCGTATTGCTGCCGAGCTGATTGAAAGCCAGCGTGCCCTGCTCGTCCTGATAGGCAAACATCCACGCCTGCTCGGTGTTCGGATCCGTCTCTTGGGCTACGATCCAGTACTGCGTGCCGTTGTTCACTACGGGACACGAGGTGCAGTTGAACTGAACCAGTCCGCCAGGGAAGGGCGGAATGGTACCCTGCTGCGTGAGGGTAGCAAGGATGCTTCCCGGCTGGCCGCCGTTGTCGCTCTCCAAGAACAGACTGACGGGAGAGTTGCCGCCCTGGTAGTTGCCTAACGCCAAGACGGCGTCCGCAACTTGCTCGCTCTTGGCCGGATTGAAGGGCAATGCGAGCACCTGGTTGTAGTAGTTGGAGCCATCGACGAAATAACCACTGCCGGTGTCATATTCGCCGTTGGGACCTAATGAGGTATACAGCACATCCGTCGCGCTGGCGGTGGCTGCGCAAAAAAGCAGGGTCAGCATAGCGACGAAGGTGATAAGTGAGATCTTGCGTGTCAAGGTTTCCTCCTGTAGCACTACAAATCGCTGCGCACTTCAGCTTGGCGGAAGTGTACATCCGTCATGGCTGATTGGCAAGAGTATTTTTGCGTGATCTACAAGAGTGTATCCGCCAATCCCCTAAGCTGCGCGAGCACTGTTACGCTGGTCACTCTAGTTACCATCGTTACTTTGGTTACCTAAGGCCTATGACTGCCACGCATGTTGCAGAAACTGCTGGGCCACTTTGCCTACATCAGCGCGCTTCCCATCTACGTCATAGTTCATTTTCCGCATTTCATCAGCGCTGATCTTCCCGGCGAGGTGGGCGAAGGCTGGCTGTGCGGCCGGGAAATGTTTCAAAAGTTCAGGTCGGGCGACCGGAACGGCATCGTAGGGCGGAAAGTAATTGCGATCATCTTCCAAAACCACCAGCCCGAGCGCATCGATCAGCCCATCCGTGTTGTTGCCGGCGATGATGTTTACGGCTTTGTGCTCCAAGGCGTTGTATAGAAGACCGACGGTCCATCACCGTCGGGGCCTTGCGAAACTTAAGTTCGTAGGTTCGCGCCAACCCTGCGAAGCCGTCGGGGCGCTCCAGGAATTCGTAGCCCACCCCTAACACCATCTGCGGAGCATAGCGTGAGAGTTCCGATAGCTTTGTGATTCCCATGCGCTTGGCGTCATCGCCGCGAACGATCATGGCAAAGCTATTGTCGAAGCCCAGCGGAGGCATCACCTCGAGGTTGAACCGCTGCTTATACCCAGTCTTCATCTGCTCATATACATGGGCGCGATTGTTGGAAAACTTCTCCTTCAATACGGCGGCGACGGCTGTGCCGGTGTACTCCACGTAAGTATCAATGCGACCGGCGAGCAGGGCCTGATGGCAAATGTAGGTCCCTCCCATGTAAAACCTGCGCTCCGTGGGGGCGGAGCAAGTCTGCCCGAGATACTGGACGAGGATTTCTCCCAAGATGAGCTGTTCGGTAAAGTTCTTCGAGCCGACGACGATCTCGTCCCGCCGGCGCGTGCAGCCAGCGGCAAACATCGCCAAAGCTCCGGCCAGAAAGAGACGGCGGTCCATGTTCAGTGTCCTCGCCGCGCGAGCCATTTTTCGAGAGCGCCTAAGGAAAGATCGGCAGCCAGCGCCATGGCGGCCGCCGGCAGGGCGCCCGCCAGAATCACACCGTTATCCACCATGGCGATTCCGCGGAAGATGAACTCGCCCAGGCCGCCTGCCCCGATCGCCGCCGCGATGGTAGCAACGCCAATCGTGATCACGACCGCAGTCCGGATACCGGCAAGGATCACCGGAGACGCCAGCGGCAACTCAACCATCATCAGCAACTGCCGCGAGGTCAGTCCCATGGCATGGGCGGCCTCGCGCACCGGCGCGCTGACGCCCGCGATACCAACGAACGTATTGCGCACGATCGGCAGCAGCGCATAGAGCGCTAGGGCAACAATGGCCAAGCGATCGGCCCTGGCGCCCAACCACGGCAAAGGGAGAAGGAGCCCGAACAGCGCGAGGCTGGGGATGGTTTGAATAACATTGGTGCTGCCCAGCACAAAGGCCTTCATCTTCGGGCGGCGTGTAAGCAGAATTCCGACTGGCACTCCGATCGCCACCGCGATCAACATAGATATACAGACCAGCCACAGGTGTTCGGCCGTGAGCGTCGCCACCTCGCGCGGATGTGTGAGGATGAAATGCATCGGTGTGCTGAAATCCTTTGGCTTAAGAGCCCAACATCTCCTTTCCGGCCCGGACCACTGCCATGTAGGACTTCACCAACTCGTCCTCCGCTCGCAGAAATTGCTCTTTCGTATACATTGCGAGCAGGCGTCCCGAATCCATCAACGCGATGCGGTCGCCCAGCAACAAAGCTTCCCCGACGTCGTGCGTTACGAACACGACCGTCTTCCTCAGCCGCTGTTGCAGCTTCTGAAATTCCATCTGCACCTCAGCGCGGGTGATGGGATCGAGCGCGCCAAAGGGCTCGTCCATCAGCAATATCGGCGGCTCTGCGGCAAGAGCGCGAGCGAGTCCGACCCGCTGACGTTGCCCTCCCGAAAGCTGATGGGGATAGCGGTCCCTGAAGTCGCGAAGTGGCAAGCCCACCATGGCGAGCACCTCTTCAACCCGAGCGTCGATGCGCGAGTGTTCCCACTTCTCCAGCTTCGGAATCAAGGCGACGTTCTCGCGCACGCTGTAGTGCGGAAAAAGGCCAACATCCTGGATTGCGTAGCCAATCGATCGCCGCAGGCGGATGACGTCCCACCGCGAAAGGGCCTTGCCTTCGACGTATATCTCGCCGCTGGTCGGCTCAATCAGCCGGTTGATCATCTTCAGGCAGGTAGTCTTGCCCGAGCCGCTGCGGCCCAGCAGCATCAAGGTCTCGCCACTACTGATCTGGAGGTTGATTCCCTCCAGCAGGAGGCGGTCCGACGCGAGCCGGTATTCGACGTTGCGAAACTCGATTGAGATCGTTGCTGACTGCGTCATACAGAATTTCAGCGGCCACTCAGCCTATCAGAGTGCCCTCGCGCTTTGCCTGATTCTCAAACCGGATACATCGCTATCGCAAGATTGCAACACCGAGCAGGTATACTCATAAGATTCCCATGGCTACCAAGCTGGAAGAGATTATTGCCGCGACTCGGGCGCGCCTCTCGGCCAGTAAGTCTTCAGCCGATACGCGCGCGCTTGAGAAACGGGCCGCTGCTCACCAGCCGCGTGGGTTTCGCAATGCTCTCCTCAAGGCTTCTGGCTCAGGTCCGGCGATTATTGCCGAACTCAAAAAGGCTTCTCCGTCCAAGGGTCTGATTCGCGCAGATTTTCCAGTGGCAGAGCTGGCTCGAGAGTTAGAGGACGCGGGCGGGGCGGCGCTCTCCGTGCTCACCGACGAGCAGTTCTTCCAGGGCTCGCTGCGTAACCTGGAGATCGCGTCTGACGCGACCTCGCTTCCCTGCCTGCGCAAGGACTTCATCATTGACGAACGGCAGTTGCTGGAAGCCCGAGCCTATTGCGCGGACGCGGTGCTGCTGATTGTGGCGGCCCTCTCGCAGAATGAGCTGCTCGACCTGTCGCGCCGTGCGCAAGAGTTTGAGCTGGACGTGTTGTGCGAAGTACATGAGGCGGTCGAGTTGGAGCGCGCGGTTGACGCAGGATGCGACACCATCGGCGTGAACAATCGTAACCTGCATACCTTCCGCGTCGACTTGAACACGTCGTTACAACTGGCAGAGCGGATGTCGCACGGAATCGTCAAGGTGGCGGAAAGCGGCATCGAGAGCGCCAACGACATTGCCCGGCTTCGTGCAGCAGGGTTTGAGGCATTCCTGATTGGTGAATCGCTGATGCGAGCTGCGGATCCCGGTGAAGCGTTGGCGAACCTCCTTGCGCGAGCGACAGCCAGCGTATGACCTGGATCAAGATTTGCGGCACTACAGGCCTGGCCGATGCCAACCTGGCGATTGCCGCCGGCGCTGATGCGGTGGGATTTGTTTTTGCGCCCAGCCCTCGGCAGATTCAGCAGGAGGCGGCCGCCGAAATCGTCGATGCTTTGCCGGCGAAGATCGAAAAGATCGGCGTGACCGTGAACGAGTCGCCCGAGAGCGCGGCCAAGCTCGCGCAAAATGTGGGACTGACCGGCATACAGCTACAGGGTGACGAGCCAGCCGACAAACTTCGCGCCTACCGCTCGGCCCTTGCGCCGCGCAAGATCATTAAGACGCTGCAGGCGCAGCAGGTGCTGGAGGGCGGCGATGACTATCTTTACCCGTACTTGCGTGTCAGCGAGTTCTTCGATGCTGTCTTGCTCGACTCCGGCGCCCCTGGTCAGCGGGGTGGTACGGGTACTTCCTTTGATTGGAACGCTGTTTTGCCGCTGGCCATGCGCATTAAACAGTGGACGCGCGTCATCATCGCCGGTGGCTTGACTCCGGAGAACGTCGCCAACTCGATTCGAGCTGTTCGCGCCCTGGGGAGTGGATGTCGTCTCCGGCGTGGAGAGCGAGCCCGGCAAGAAAGACGAAGCCAAGTTGCGTCAGTTCATCGAAGTAGTTCGCGAGAAAGACTGCGCCCACTCTGCGCCGGCGAACTCTCCTATGCGGGAGCGACCCAACTGCTCATCTCGTTAGCGTGTGTGTGAGAACGAGGCTCGCTCTGCGACAGTGGTACGCACCACGCGGAAACCAGCCCCGGAACGGGGCGGCCAGATGATAGCCCAGCACGGAGCGAAGCGGAGTGCTGGGTGGAGTGGGAAAAACGAGCGAGTCCCTCGGGGACGGCACAGGTTCACACACGTTTTAGCGAAGAGCGTAAATTTAGCAACCCGAAGAGCGTTTTATGGAGCACACTTCCGAACCCCAATCCTCACCCTCACCACCTCACGCGCCGAAGCCGCGTCGCGCCCGCGCTGTTCCCGGCCGCTTCGGCTCGTACGGTGGACGCTTTGTTCCCGAAACGCTTATGTCGGCCCTCCAGGAACTCGAGTCGGCTTACGAACAGGCGCGCAAAGACAAGACCTTCCGCAATGAGTACCACCGTCTTCTCCAAGAATATGCAGGCCGGCCTACGCCGCTGTTTCTTGCTGAGCGTCTGACTCGCGAACTCGGCGGTCCAAAATCTATCTGAAGCGCGAAGACCTGCTGCACACCGGCGCGCACAAGATCAACAACTGCATTGGGCAGGGCCTGCTGGCGCGGCGAATGGGCAAGCGGCGCATCATCGCCGAGACGGGCGCCGGACAGCACGGCGTTGCCACAGCCACGGTGTGCGCTCTCTTTGGCATGGAATGTGTTGTGTACATGGGCGCAGAAGACATGCGGCGGCAGGAGCTGAACGTCTTTCGCATGCGCCTGCTGGGGGCTGAGGTACGTGCTGTCGAATCGGGTTCGCGGACGTTGAAAGACGCCATCAACGAGGCCATGCGTGATTGGGTCACCAACGTACGCACCACGCATTATCTGCTGGGGAGCGTCCTCGGCGCACACCCCTATCCCACGATGGTGCGCGATTTCCACCGCGTGATCAGCCAGGAAGCACGCACGCAAATTCTGCGTGCCGAAGGGCGGCTCCCCGATGCGATCATCGCCTGCGTGGGCGGAGGCTCCAATGCGATCGGCGCGTTTTATGAGTTCATCAAGGACCACGGCGTCAAACTAATCGGCGTCGAGGCTGGGGGTCGCGGCCGGGCACTCGGCCAGCACGCCGCTCGCTTCGAGGGCGGCGGGCCCGGAGTATTGCAGGGGACCTATTCCTGGGTGCTGCAGGACCAGGCCGGCCAGATTGCACCCACACATTCGGTGTCAGCCGGGCTGGATTATCCCGCTATCGGGCCCGAACATGCCTGGCTGCACGATCAAGGACGCGCGGAATATGTTTCAGCCACCGACTCCGAGGCGCTTGATGCGCTGAAGCTGCTGGCACGCACCGAAGGGATCATCGCCGCGCTGGAATCGGCCCATGCCGTGGCGGAACTGGTGAAGCGCGCGCCGAAATTGCCGAATGACAACATTGTCATCGTGAACATTTCCGGGCGCGGCGATAAGGACATCGGGATTTTGCGGGAGAATTTGGCGTTTTGAAGAAAGGCCGGCTTTCGAGCCCGAAAGGAAACAGGAGTAGCCGATGAAGCTGCACTACTATGCGGAGACTGATTTCCTGTATATCGACTTGAATGCCAGGCCCAGCGCTGATTCTCGCGAGATCAGCGACGGGTTGGTGATTGATTTCGATGGGCAGGGCAGGGTTGTCGGGATTGATATCCAACACGCCTCGGAGGTCATGGATCTGAAGACCCTTGAGACGGAGGAGTTCCCTGCCAGAACAACGGTGCTCGCCTGAAAGCCAAGCCTGTCTCGAATGTCGGAACGAGTAGCTGACCACTGACAACTGTTTTTGCTATGCCTCTAACCTTCAAGCACAAGCCCGGACTGGTGGTCTACATCACCTGCGGCGATCCCAGCCTCGAGGTGTCGCGCGACGTCGCGTTGGCCGCGATTGCGGCGGGCGCGGAAGTCGTCGAACTCGGAGTGCCGTTCAGCGATCCCGTGGCGGACGGCCCCATCATCCAGCGCGCCAGCGAGCGAGCTCTTCGTCAGGGCACGAACCTTGACAGTGTCTTGCAGATGGCCAAGGAAATCCGCGAGCAGTCCAACGCGGGACTAATCATTTTCTCGTACATGAATCCCATTCTTCAGTTCGGGATCGACCGCTTCTGCGCCTCGGTTGCCGCCGCCGGCGCCGACGGTGCGCTGGTCACTGATCTTCCCATCGAAGAAGCCGGCGACTACCTGCGCGCCATCAAGGCCCGCCGGCTCGCGCCGATTTTCCTGGCCGCTCCAACCAGTACCGACCAGCGGCTGCGCAATATTGTCCGCCATTCACGCGGCTTCATCTATGCCATCTCGCGCACGGGGATTACCGGCACTCGCCAGGAAGTAGCGGATGACGCGCGCACGTTGGTCGAACGCCTTCGCGCTTTGACTCAATTGCCGATCGCAGTCGGATTTGGCATCTCCAATGCCGAGCAGTTTGCCGAGGTTGGAAGCTTCGCTGACGCGGCCGTCATGGGCAGCGCTATCGTGCAACGAGTCGAGGGCAATCCGGGGCGCGAAGCCGAAGCCGTTGCGGAGTTTCTATCCTCGGTGACCGGTGTGCGGCGGCAGACCGGAGTTCCCGGTTAGGTTATAACTGAAGTTCCGAATAAGGTGCACCGGCGCGGAGCGCTTATGGACATCGCGGATTGGCGTCGCAAAATCGATGAGTTGGACCGGCAGCTCGTCCGGCTAATCAATGAACGGGCGGCGTGTGCGCTCGAGATCGGCAGGCTCAAACGCAATTCTGATATGCCAGTATACGAGCCGGACCGCGAGCGCATCATCTTCGAAAACATTGCGCGCGATAATGACGGACCGTTGACAGACGTGCAATTGCGTAGGATTTTCGAGCGGCTGGTTGACGTCATGCGTCAGATTCAGGGCGAAGAAATGACGGCGTCCGAGGCGCAACAGCAAAAGAATGGCGTCACCGAATTGGAGCCGAGGGATTAAAGAAGTTGTCAGCTTTCAGTTGTCAGTTGTCAGTTTACGGCTGAGTAAAAGTCATCGTAGTCAGTGGGCGCACGGCTTTACGGGGTCTGAAAAACTCGTGTGGAGGGTGATTCGCGTCAGGGCACCCTTGTATTAGCTGGCGGCTGGTAGCTGACAGCTATAGAAACTGACAGCTGACAGCTGATAGCTGAAAGCAGCAAGAAACCAGGAGACCACATTCACCCATGATCGTCGCGATGCTCGAGACCGCTACCGAAGACCAGATTCAGGACGTCACCGACCACCTGATGCGGATGGGCTTTGCGGTGCATCGCACGACGGGCGCGCGTCAGTCGGTCCTGGCAGCCGTCGGCAAACGCATCGACTTCGATACTCGCGACCTGGAAGTGCTGCCGGGAGTCGAGCGTGTACATCGCATCAGCGCGCCCTACAAGCTGGTCGGAAGACAGTTCCGCGGGCACGACACGGTCGTCAAGCTCGCCAATGGAACCGAAATTGGCGGCAAGGAAGTCGTCGTCATGGCGGGCCCATGCTCGGTCGAGTCGCGCGAGCAGATCTTTCAGGCTGCCGACCAGGTCGCGAAAGCGGGGGCGAAGGTGCTGCGCGGTGGCGCATTCAAACCTCGCAGCTCGCCCTACTCCTTCCAAGGCATGGGCCTGGAAGCGTTAAAGCTGCTGCGCGAAGCGGCTGACGCGCACGGCCTCATGGCCATCAGCGAAGTCATGGAGATTTCGCAGATCGAGCTGATGATGCCCTACGTCGACATCTTTCAGGTCGGCGCGCGCAATATGCAGAACTTCAACCTGCTGCGTGAGCTGGGCAAAGTGCGTAAACCGGTGCTGATGAAGCGAGGCATCGCGGCTACCATCGAAGAGATGCTGCTGTCGGCGGAATACATCATGTCGGGCGGCAACTATGATGTGATTCTGTGCGAGCGCGGCATTCGCACCTTCGAGACATATACGCGCAACACGCTCGACATCTCGGCAATACCCATCGTGCACAAGCTGTCGCATTTGCCTATCACCTCCGATCCATCACACGGGACGGGATTGCGCGACAAAGTTGCGCCCATGGCGTGCGCCTCGGTGGCCGCCGGAGCCGATGCCCTGCTGATCGAAGTCCATCCTGATCCCGATCACGCATTGTCGGACGGCGCACAGTCACTCTTCCCGCAGCAGTTCGCAGAGCTGATGGGCCAGTTGCGCATGATCGCCCCGGCCGTGGGAAGAACGATTGGGTAGGTGGTGAAATCAACTTTCTCATGAGTACAAGCACAAAGAATTCAGAACCAGAATTGGCTTCGGGTTGGCCGATTAGCAGAGTTAATAGTTGCATTGCTGCCTCGGATAAATCGGCTATTCTTTTATTTCTCAAGACGCGCTACGAAGAGCGGTTCTTCACACCCATTCGAACACTTCGGGAGGCACCGCGGAACTTCCAAGGATTCGGATTCGCCGTCATGGCCCTCTGCTCATTGCTGATTGAAACCTTGCAATGCTATAGACAAGGGCTTCCAACAACGAGTCGTACGGAATGGACCGAACTCGATCGACTCAATCCGCCGCAGGATTCAATTCCCAAGGACCAAAGACAAAATGGGTGTCAGGCATTCCAGTCTTTTTTCGATCGCGCTGAACACAAGATTCTGTTCTGCGGAATCGGCGGAAAAGATTTTTACAAGAATGTCCGCAATGGCTTGCTTCATCAGGCTCAGACCAAAGGTGGATGGAAGATCCGAAGAAGACGACTGTCCCTGTGGAATGACGAGGAAAAGATCATAGACCGAGACAAATTCGCACGCGCGCTTGAGTCAGCTTTCGACCTTTATCTTGATGAGCTAAGGAAGGCCGCTTGGGATGATGGATGTTGGAAGATGGCAAGGCGAAAGATCTGGTGGCTCATCAAATCGAGCGAGTAATGCCCATCCGCCAAATCACGATCGTCGGCACAGGCCTGATCGGCGGCTCGCTCGGCCTCGCTTTACGTGCGCACGGATTCGCCGGCACCATCGTGGGCTGTGACAAACCCGCTGTGCTGGAACTTGCGCAGCGTCGCGGAGCGATTGATCGCGGCGAGCCAGTCCTGGAGCGCGCCATTGAAGGCAGCGACGTTATCCTGCTCGCTACGCCCGTCGGTTGCATTCTTTCGCAATTTGAGGCGATCGCCCCGCTGATCTCCGCCGACACGCTCATCACGGACGTTGGGAGTACTAAGCAGCAGTTCGTGGAGCGCGCACGCCTGGTGTACGGAGCCGAAGCGCACAGCCGCGTTCTGCCCGGCCACCCAATGGCGGGCAAGGAGCACGGCGGAATCGAGAACGCTGACCCCGAGCTGTTCCGCGATGCGGCGTGGCTAGTCACGCCTATTGATCCCGAATCGCCCATCACGAATCGGCAAAAGGAATGGCTTGAGCTGCTGGCTTCTATCGGAGCACGCCTGATTACGATTGACGCCGAGCGCCACGACCGGCTCTGCGCCTGGGTGAGCCATCTGCCGCAAATGATCTCAACCGCGTTCGCCACGGTCCTTCGAGATGAGTTGGGCGACGATGAGGCTGTAGTGCAAATCGGCGGACGCGCATTGCGCGAAATGACTCGCATTGCGCATAGCCCTTATTCCATGTGGCGGGACATCGCGCTGACCAACAGCGAAAACATCGAAGACGTGCTGCTACGCTTCGAGCAGCAGCTGACCTATTTGCGGGAAAACCTTCGCGGCCCGGCACTACGCGAACTATTCGAGAGCGCGAACAAGTTCGGACGAGGTTAAAGATGGTTTTGCAGAAGCTTTACTTAGGATGAGGAACGATTGAGAGAATCACGTATTCATCGCGTTCTATCTTGAAGTAGAATCGCCAGCCTTTTGTCACCCTTCCCTGCCAAACATCCAGACCTTCGCTGTACTTCTTGGCGTGTAGCGACGGATGCTGAAGATTGGCAAGTAAGAAATGTATTTGTTTTCCAAAGGCTTTGCGTACAGCAACCGGCAGATCGGCGTAATCTCGATCTGCTTTCGCCGTGAATCGCAGTTTCACGGTCTGCGTTTTCTGGCGTGACGCTTGCTGCGCGCCTCTAGAGCTTTGATCGCGTCGCTGGCGGTCGTATAAGGACCGTCGGTCCTGCCTCTCCGGAGATCCTCGAGCCCTTCTGCCACGTGCCGATCAACGAGGGTCTTAGGCGTGAAGGTGATTCGTCCTCCTTCAACACTCGCTTCGAGAAGGTCGCCGACTTCAATATGGACGCGTTCACGGATATGCTGCGGGATTACGACCTGAAACTTGTTCTTTACCGTCACGATATCCATGGTTGGCCGACCTCAGTTGAACTGTTTGACAGTATAACATTCTAACAAATAAGAAATCAGCGGCCTGACACGCTTACCGCTTCCCCAAGGGTGCGCCTTCGCTCTCCGCGTACAGCGCCTCGATCTCGGCGTGGTAGCGCTCTTCGACTTTGCGACGGCGAAGCTTCATGCTCGGCGTCAGCGTGCCATCCGCGATGCTAGGCTCGTGAGGAACCAGCAGTATCTTTTTCAGCTTTTCGAACTTCGCCAGGTTCTCGTTCAACTCGTCCACAATGGACTGGTACAACGCGCGGACTTTCTCCGAGCGAATCAGCTCCTCGCGCGAGCCAGTCTGCATTCCGTGCCCCTTCGCCCAGTCTTCCAGGACGGTGAAATCGGGAACGATCAGGATGGCCGGGAAGCGCCGGCGGTCGCCCAGCATTGCAGCCTCAGCGACGAACATGTTCACCTTCAGCGCATTCTCGATGGGCTGAGGCGCTATGAACTTTCCGCCGGAGGTTTTGAGCAGGTCCTTTTTGCGATCGACAATCGAGAGATATCCCTCGCTGTCGATGCTGGCGATGTCGCCCGTCTTGAACCACCCGTCCTCAAATGCTCCGGCCGTTTCTTCGGGCATCTCCCGATAACCACGAAATACGGACGGGCCGCGCACCAGCAACTCGCCATCGGATGCCAGGCGAAGATCGAGGTTCTTCAGCGGCTTCCCCACCGTGCCGATCTTGTGGCTCCCCGGAACATTCAGCGCAATCACCGGCGACGTTTCCGTCAGGCCGTAGCCTTCGTAGATGGGAATGCCGACATCGGCGAACCAGTAAGCAAGGTCGACTCCCAATGGAGCTCCGCCGGAAAGAAACAGCCGCACTCGACCACCCATCCTCTCCATGATTTTGGAAAACACCAGGCGATCTGCCAACTTCCAGTCCAACGAGCGCGGGCGACGCTCCGCCAGTATGGTTTGGCGATGCTTTCGCCCCACCCGCAATGACCAGTTCAGAATGTGCTTCTTCGCACCTTGCGCCTTGAGCTGCACCTGGTTGCAGATTTTCTCGTAGACGCGAGGTACTCCCACGAAGATCGTTGGCCGGGTCTCCTGGAGCATTTGCGGAAGCTCGTCGATCGCCGGGCAATACGCGATGATCACGCCGCGGTAGTACAGAAGGTAATCCAGGTGCCGCGCCGTGATGTGCGACAGAGGAAGGAACGAAACGCAGACGTCATTCGGACCAACCTCAACCAGATGGCGTGTCATGCTCAGGTTCGACGCGATATTTCCGTGGGTGAGCACGACGCCTTTCGGTGTTCCGGTGGTGCCGGAGGTGTAGATGAGAGTGGCCACCTCATCCGGCTGAATGGAGCGCGCGACTCTCTCTATCGCGGGATCGGAGCTCGACTCGGCATCGTCCAGGAACTCGGCCATGGGGATCACGCCGTGCACTCCATTCGTGCGATCCATAACCACGACACGCTCCAGGCTGGTGAGCGGCCTGATCGCCGAGACCTTCTCATACTGCTGCAGTGAGGAAACGAACAGCACCTTAGCGCCGGAATGCTGGAGGATGTGCAGACATTGCTCGGCCGTTTGTGTTGCATAAATCGGCACATCGATGGCGCCGATGAGCAAGCTAGCAAAATCCGCAATCGCCCATTCCGGGCGGTTCTCACTGAGTATGGCGACGCGATCACCCTTCCCGATTCCCCAGCTCCTCAAATGCCGGGCCGTTGCGTGCACCCTCGCCCGCAGCTGCGCCGACGTGATCGGCTGCCAGCTTCCCGATTGCCGGGTCAGCGCCACTCGGTTGTTGCCTCGCTCCGCAACCGTGAAGAAAACATCGTTGAGCGTATCAAGACTCATTGCGGCCCTCGCCTGCTTTCCGCCGCCGGCAATTTGGTTCGACCTGCGGAGGATTGCATTCCGTTCAGCAGAATATCGACGATCGCGTCCGCAGCATTGGCCAAGGGAAAGTCATGCTCGCTGAGCACCCAAGACGTCACCATCTCGTCAAGCGCTCCGAAGAAGCAGTTGGCGGCGATCTTGTCGGGCATGTCTCGGCGAAACTGCCCGCGCTGCTGCCCTTGCTGAATCGCGTCGCGCACCAGGCTGAAGTACTCAATCAAGTGATGATGCGAGAACTCCGACAAACGCGTACTCTGCCGTAACTCCATCTGGAAGACAATCGCTGCGTTGCGATTCCCGCCCAACGCGGCCAGATGCAGGCGTGCCAGCTTACGCAGCCTGTCCGCTGGATCGGAGATCTTTTCCAGCTCTGTGCGAGCGGTGTTCATGAACGTGTCAAAGGCGGTGTTGATGGCGGTTGTAAGAATCTCGTCCTTGTTCTTGAAGTAGAGATAGACGGTCCCGTCGGCGACGTTCGCGCGGTCCGCAATGTCAGCGATACGCGACACGAAAAAGCCCTTCTCGGCGAACACCGCCAGCGCGGCCTCGAGGATCCGGTCGTACTTCTCCGGATTGCGCGTCACGGGCGTGCCAACATCTGACGAAGCTGCTTCGCTCTTGGGCAAATCTGGACCTCGGTAAGGCTACGGCCAGCCGGGACTCAAAGTCGAGCACACCCCGCCGAATGAATCCTCATTCACTTTAAGACCACTCACCTTAATTCGCAATCACCGATTGGGCAGAGCGCCCGGGGCAGTTCCATAACAGTCCTAACTTACACGTGTGTCACAATGTCATGAAGTTCCCGGCAAGATGGGAGAGGAGAGTCTATGAAACAAGCATTTCTGGCGGCGCTGCTGGCGGCCAATCTATTGCCCGCGCTGCACGCGGCCGATCAACCAACGCAACCGCCGACGCCGAAGGTCAAGGTCGGGGATGTTGCGCCTGACTTCACCTTGACCGATCAGAACGGCAACAAGGTTTCGCTGCACGAGTTCAGGGGCAAGAAGAACGTCGCTCTGGCCTTCTACGTCTTCGCCTTCACCGGTGGTTGAAGCAAGGAAATGGAGGGTTTCCAGCAGAACCTAGCGAAGCTGGAAGCCGCCGATACCCAGGTTCTGGGTGTGAGCATGGATTCTCCTTTCTCCAACAAGGCGTGGGCACAACAGATCGGCGTGACCTTCCCGCTGCTCAGCGACTGGGGCGGCGACGTGACAAAGGAATACGGCCTCTACAATCCGAAATACAAGGCGGCCCGGCGCGCAACCTTCGTGATCGACAAAGAGGGAAAGGTCGTCGACATCAAGCTCGATAGTGATGCCATCGACCCGACCAAGACCGTCGAGGCCTGCCAGGCAAGAAAGCTGAACCGCTAGAGCGGAGGTTTGAAGGGGCGCGGCTTCAGCCGCGCCGGAAGAGCCATTGTGAATCCCGGCTTTAGCCTCTGAGGGAACTTGCCTTTTCACGCTAACAACGAGTTCCCTCTGCGGCTGAAGCCGTCTGCAATTCCGATTCTTGCGGGGCGCCTAAAGGCGCGCCCCTTGCCGAGTCCTATCATTTTGCCCGGAAGCGCGTCACCGTCAGCGTGATGTCATCAGCTTGATGCGCTTCGCCGCAGAACTCGCGAACCGCCGTCAAGACCGATTGCACTATTTCGGCAGCGGACCTTGTTTCTGCAGCTACCAGGCAAGAAATCAGGCGGTCTTCCCCAAACTCCTCTCCGTTTTCATTGGCCGCCTCCGTAACCCCATCGGTGAACATGACGACGATGTTCCCGTCCTGCAACTGGACACTTTCTTCTTCGAAGCTCGAGTCCGGAAACGCGCCGACGATCGGCCCGCCGATGGTGAGCCGCCGGACGCTGCCCCCAGACAACAGGATGGGCGGGTTATGCCCGGCATTCGAGTACACGAAGCGCCCATCGGGCGAGAGGACGCCGTAAACCAGGGTCGCGAATTGTGATCCCAGGCCGCGAAGTAAGAGCGCCTTGTTCAAGCGCGACATGAGAGTGGATGGGCTGGTCTTCGCCTGCGCCTCAACCGCCAGCATCCCTTGCAACATGGCCGCAAGCAGCGCAGCCGGCGGCCCCTTCCCTGCAACGTCGCCCAACGCTATGCCAAGCTCTCCGGAAGGCAATTGCGTGAACTCGAAAAAGTCGCCGCCGATGGTGCGGCACGGAACAGAGTCCCCTATCGCCTCGTAATAGGTTCCCCTGCGCAACGTCTGAGACAGCAGGGCACTTTGCACCAGCGCGGCAGTCTTAAGCTCCTGCTCCAGGCGTGTTTTTTCCAGAAGTTCCGTTACCGCACTAACGTCGTATAGTCGCTCGTCACGAACGATCTTGGAACCCGCCAACGTGAACAGCGCCCCCGCGCGATAGCCAACGGATCTTCCCGTAGGAGATAGTCCAAACCATCCAGTTCCATCGGTAAAAGAATTGGTGCCAAACGCCAGGACCCGGTCTCCATCCACGAACACGTCAGCGACGGCGACCTTCCAATCGGGAAACCCGCTGAACATCTCAACCCAGGACTGCGCAATCGCCTCGCGGCCGTGCCTCTCGCCCAGCGCCGGACTGACGATGGTTGCGTCCTCCGCATAGAGTTCGAGCAGGGTTTCCTTGTCGCCCCTGTTGATCGCGTCCGTTAGGTGAAATATCAACGCTGTCGCGTCTTCTCGCGAGATAGGCATGCGAATCTCCAGCTTCAACTCATTTCAATGTCTTGGCAAAGAAATCTGCGGTTGCGCCGTACGCCTTCACCCAAGTCTTGTACATCAAGAAACCGTGTATCTCGTCGGGAAAGACCAGCACCTCGACCGGCACATGCTCTTCCCGCAACCGCTGCGCAAGATCGACCGTCTGGCTGAAGGGAACGTTGCGGTCGTCGTCGCCCTGGATTAGCAGCACCGGCGACTTCCAAAGTTGCACCGATGCATTGGGCGATGATTGAAACGCTAGCTTCTTCGCTTCTTCCAAGTCGGGCGCTGCCGGAGTGTTCGCATCCCAGCGGGGCAGAAACACCGACCAGTCATGCACCCCGTGAAAGTCGACGCCCGCAGCAAACAAATCGGAGTTGCGCGCCAGCCCCATCGCGGTTAGATACCCACCATACGAGCCGCCCCACAAGCCTAACTTCTTCGCATCGACAATGGGTAGCGAGCGCAGGTACTTGGCCGCAGCGGTTATGTCCTTATACTCGGACGCCCCGCGCCATCCACCATCGGCAGGCTCGCGAAACGCCCGCCCATACATGATGCCCAGCCGGTAATTTACCGACAGCACGACATAGCCCTGGCTGGCGAGGTACTGATTCATGGCATAGGCGTTGTGGTAGTAGTCCATGTAGTGAAAGCCCAGCATCATCTGACGAATGGGGCCGCCATGCATGAAGATCAGAGTCGGGCCTGCTTGCGTGCGTCCAGCAGGAACAAAGAGCTGGCCGTGGATCTTCAGACCGTCCTCGCTGCTGAACACCACTTGTTTGGGCACCACGAGTTGCGCTGACGGAAAGTCGGCCGGGAGTGCCGACGCCGCGATCATCTCCCGCCCCTGCGGGGTAATGCGATACGGCATTGCAGGTGAGGTTGCAGTCGACCCCAGGCACGCGAGATAGCCGCCTGTTCCGGTCTCGACCGGCAACCACTCCATCGTCTCGCCGCTCGTCACCGGCTGGGGCTTGCCGTCTGGCAAGGCGACGCGCCAGATGTGACGACGATCAATGTCGTTTTGATTTGAGGTGTAGATCACTGACTTCTTGTCGGCCGAGAGCGCCACGTCTTCCACTTCATAGTCTCCGGGCGTCAGCAGAACGGGCGTGCCCCCGGCCACCGCGACGGAATACAGATGGTTCCAGCCGTCCTGTTCGGAGGCGAACACCAGCCGGTCATTGGATGGGAACTTGAAGGAGTTGTCGGCGGTCAACTCTGGATAGGAATCTTCGAGCTTCGCGCCGCTGTGCCAAACTTGATGCCCCTTGCCTGTAGCAGGATCGGCAATCCACATCGCCCACGGAACGGGTCGTTGAGGGATAAGCGGGACCTTCTGCTCGAGTCCCGCCACGCGCTGAAAAGCCACCTGCTTTCCATCCGGCGACCAGCGCGGCGAAACGTCGCGATCCACTCCCGGCACAAGATAGCGCACCGAGTCGTGGCCGAAATCGTAAATACCAACGAAGCTGTGATCGCCACGATCGCTTACAAAAGCGATTTGCCGTCCGTCCGGCGACCACTGCGGATTCACCGTATTTCCCGGCAAGTCAGTAAGCTGATGCGAAGGGGTCGCGCCGGAGACGGGCGCGATCCACAACTGTTTGCGCGCTGCCCACACCGCGAACTCCCCATCAGGCGAAATTTCGACGTCCTCGCAACCTTCCTCGCCACAGCCCATCTCGCCTAGCGCGCGCGGCGCTTCGCCATCTACATCCATGGCCCACACCATCTGCTTGCGCGGCATGACGTCGTTCGTCGGCGCAGCGACCCTGCCGGCCTCGTTGGTCTCACTGCCGCGAACAAATACCACGGTGCGTCCGTCGGGAGTTATGCGCAGGCTGGCGATCGGAGTACCGTCATCGCCGGTGTAGTGCGTCACCTGGCGCGCGGCGAAGCTCGGCCCATCGGCAATCCACACGTTGCGCGCGCCCTTCGCGTTGAAGACCCAAGCGATGCGCGTCGCGTGCTGGGCCGCAACAAGTTCCGACGGAAACGGAGAGCTCAAGACCTGCTCGATGCTAAAGGTGCCGGCTTGGGCGAGAACGGACGCGAAGACGATTACAACCAGCGCAGCAGCGCGACGCAGCGAGTTGGTGACCATGGAGCCAAAGCTTACCATCCCGGTCTGGATGGTAATGCGAAGGTTCGCGTCAAGGCAGGACTCACGTGCCCGGATTTCCGAAGATTCGCGTCAGGGCACGACTTCAGTCGTGCCGACCCGTGCCCCACTTTCTTGCCTGTCATCCCGAGCGGGCTTTAGCCCGCGAGGGACCTGTTTGGCAGGACAGAGAGCAGATCCCTTGCGCTCGTGATGACAACTCTTGCGAAGATTCGCGCTGCGTATACAATGCGGCGATGCAAAAGCGGAGATCATTCGTCGCACTCCTTCCGATCGCCTTTGTTCTGATGCTCGCCGTCTGCTGTGCGTCGGCCAAAGACCACTTCACGCCCGTCATAGCGTCGGCGCTAACGTCGACCACGACGCCAGTCTTCGGCACGGATGGACAGCAGCATCTGGTCTATGAGTTGGTCATCACCAACACGAACCCGACGCCGGCCACACTGAACAAGGTCGCCGTCATCGACGCTGCTGACCCGTCCAAGATCATTGCCACATTCGAGGGCAACGGACTGCTCTCACGCCTGCGGACAACCGGCTCCGGAACGGTGAAGAACGCTGAGCTTGAGCTCGACAGCACGCGCATTTTTCTTATCGATATCGCATTGCCTGCCGACGCTGCGATCCCTTCACGCCTGCTGCATCGCTTCGACTTGCTGGGCGCGCCCGGTCCCATGCGGCAGCCGACCACGCCTGTTGCTTTGAGTTACGCAGCAGCGCCGATAGACATTTCGCGCAAGCTGCGCGTTATCGGGCCGCCGGTTAAGGGGTTGCACTGGGTTGATACGAACGGATGCTGTGAACCAGGCGGCGTACACCGCGCCACCGGCCTTGCCGTCAATGGCGCCGTCTACTTTGCACAGCGCTTTGCTATCGATTGGATGCGTCTGGATGACGCGGGCCGATTCGTCACCGGAGACCCATCGAACGTGAACAACTACACCTCCTATGGCGCTGACATCATCGCCGTAGCCGATGGCACAGTGGTGGAGACGCAGAACAACCTTGACGAACAGAAGCCCGGAACTTTACCTGACCCGAAGACCATCGCCATCGACAACGTCGATGGAAACCATGTGATCCTGGACTTGGGCGACGGTGTGTTTGCTTTCTACGCCCACATGCAGAAGGGTTCAGTGCAGGTGCAAGAGGGTGACAGAGTTAAGCGTGGGCAGCTTCTAGGGAAGCTGGGGAATACGGGAAACACTTCTGCTCCGCACCTGCATTTTCAGCTAATGGACGGCCCCTCGGCCCTAGGCGCACAGGGGCTGCCGTATGAGATCGACTCGTTTGAGCTTGCCGGTGAAATTCCAAAGGCACAGTTCGATGCCGCGCCCGGCGTGGAAGGCGACTGGAGCAAAGGATTGTCAGCGACACCCAGCCCGCGCCAGAAGCAGTACCCGCTGGATTTGAATATTGTGAACTTCTGAAGCGGAAACGCAGAGCAGTACGCGACCCAACAGCCGCGCAGCGGCGGAATGACGTGAGTCCGGGGTGAAGCCTCCGGCGGAACCCCGGGTGCATGCGCGAGAAGAGAATTCTGAGCCGCCGCAGCGGCGGCACTCCGACTTCATCCACACTTCCCTGTCCCATGACATGCCCGTGACGTTGACGAGCAGTTGCCCGGCTCGGCCAGCATGCCGTCGGGGCCGATGCACGTCTGGGTGTGCAAGCACCAGAAGAGGCCATCGTTCGACGGGGGTACCGTAGGATCGTGCGCGACTCCGATGAACTGCTGCTTCCAGCGCAGCGCGGAGCAGAGTCCTTCGCAGGATGTATCGAAGCGCTCGTGATCGGGAAGCATCATCATGCCGCACCTCCGGTGGGAGAGTATTCCAACTGCGCGCATAAAGCAGATCCCTCGGGAGCTAAAGCTCCCTCGTGATGACAAACGAGGAGGGCGTGCGCGGCACGGCTGGAGCCGTGCCCTTTCAAAACAGCCGGACTCTCAGTGTGGCTGAAGGCGCGCCCCTTCAAATCAGGCGCGCCGCATGGACCGGAACCAAAGACAAGACTCCGATCCGCGTTCATCCGCGTAAATCCGCGGTTGCCTGGTTTTCGGCTCATGCCGCACCTCCAGCCTTCAGCACGGCGCGTTTCACCGCCGCCTTGGCGAGCGTGATCTTGTATTTATTCATGTTGAGCGGCTTCGCTTTCCCGACTGCCGCATTCGCCGCGGCCATCGTCGTGTCGGGCGTGATGGCTTTGCCGACCAGCACTGCGGCGACTTCGTCGGACACCCACGGCACCGGTGCGACGTGCCCCAGCACCACCCGCGCACTCTTAATCGTGTTGCCGTTCATTTCAAGCGTGACTGCGGCCATGGCGAGCGGCCAGTCGAAGGCGGCCTTCTGGCGCACTTCGTAATACCCCGCCTTCAGGTTGTGCGGCGCAGGTACGACCAGTTCAATGACCAGCTCGTCAGGCTTCAGATCGTGCTCGCGCTCGTTCGGCGATTTCGGAATCACGAAGAACCTGCCGAGCGGCAATTCCCGGACTCCGCTACCAGAAGCCTTCGCCGAGTAAATCCGAATCTTTGCGCCGTAGGCGATGAGTGCGGGCGCAATGGTCGAGGGACTAACGAAATACGCGCCGCTCTGGGTGCCGAGAATCGCGGCGTAGCGATTATCACCGGCGACGACCATCGACTTGCCATCTTTCGTCATAGGCATCAGACCCATGCCGTTACGGAAGTACCAGCAGCGTGGCCGCTGACACATGTTGCCGCCGATGGTGGCCAGGTTGCGGATCTGGGGACTGGCGGCCTCGTTCACGGCTTCAAGCAAAATCGGATAGGCGGCGAGGTCTTTTGACTCGGCCAGCTCCGCGAGCGTGGTGAGGGCTCCGATGCGCAAACTGCCGTCGCGCTGAAAGCTGGTGCCGCGCAGGCCGTCGATACCTTTGACGTTGACCAGGCGCTTGGGGGCGACAACGTCGTCTTTCATCAGCGCCAGCAAATCGGTGCCGCCGGCGAGGATCGCGCCCTGCTCCCACGAAGTGCCGAGCAGTGCCGCGACCTGCTCTTTGCTGGTGGGGCTGGCGTACTCAAACGGTTGCATGAGCGCCTCCGGTGAGAAAAGCAGATCCCTCGGGAGCTAAAGCTCCCTCGTGATGACAAATAATTTTGGCCCCGGCGACGGCGCAGCTAAAGCTGCGCCCCTTCAAGGCGGCCTCGCAACCAGTTCTTCCGCAGCCTGTGAAGCCGTGCCCTTTCAAGGGGCTCATGCCGCGCCTCCTTTCTCCAGAGCGGTGAGAACCCGGTCAGGCGTGAGCGGCAGGAACGGCACCCGCACTCCGATGGCATTGGCCACAGCATTCGAGATCGCCGCCCCCGGCGAAATCACCGGCGGCTCGCCCAGTCCGATAACACCGCGGTCGTCGTATCCCTTGCCGGTCATCATATGTACCACCAGTTCGCCAATGTCATTCAATCCGGCCAGCCGGTAGAACTCCATGTTCGGGTTGAGCACGCGCCCCGTTACGGGATCGAGAATCTTCTCCTCGTAGAGCGCATAGCTGATGCCCATGATGAGCGCGCCTTTGACTTGGCTCTCGGCAGTCTTCAGGTCAATGATGTATCCGCAATCCTGCACACTGACCATCTTGTTTACCCGCACGATGCCGGTTTCAACGTCGACCGAGACGTCAGCCATCTCGACGCCGCCTACGCCGCTGTTGGTCAGGTCGGGAGGCTTGGACTTGTCAGGATTCTTTCCCCGTACCGTAAGGGGCACGGCGCCGACCTTGGCGCAGGCGTCTTTCCAGCTCAGGGAGCGACTCGGGTCGGCCTTCACGCGAACCACCCCGTTTACCGCTTCCAGTTCTTCCGGCTGCGCCTTCAGCGCAGGTGCGGCCTTGGCGAAAAGTGCATCGCGGGCATCGACCGCAGCGCGACGGCTGGATGAGCTGACGCCGCCGACCGTGGTGCTTCCGCCGCTTCCGCCCGAAGGCGGATAACGGTTGTCGCCGATGTGAACTGCGACGCTCTCCAGCGGGATGCCCAAGGTATCGGCGACAATGATGGCGATAACCGTCCGCGTTCCAGTGCCCAGGTCCTGGCTGCCCAGCTTGATATCGACCGAGCCATCGGGATTGATCGACAGATCGCAGTCGCTGTTATGGCCGCGGCCTCCCCAAGTGTGGATCGACAGCCCCAGCCCACGCTTCACGGGCCCGGCGGTCTTGTCGCCACGAGGATGCCAGCGCTGCTTCCATCCCATAAGCTGATCGGCGATCTCCAGCTCCTCGGCGTAGACTTTGGCGCGCGGACCGAGAATGTCCATGTTGGCGCGCAGCATGTCCACCGGGTCCATTTTCAACTTCGCCGCCAGGTCTTCGAACGGACACATGGTGATCACCGCGGCCTGAGGATGATTCGGCGCGCGCCAGGCCCGCGCGCTGCCTTGATTGGTCGTGATGGCCGTATGCTGCTTGTGCTGGTTCGGGACTTGAAAGATATACGGGATCGGCGGGGTGCCGCCTCCGCCCATGCCTCCCGTGCCCCACGAGTTCGATTGCCAGGCGACAAGCTTGCCGCTCTTATCGGCGGCGATCTTCACCCGCGCGTAGGCCGAGGGCCTCATGCCGGCGACCTCGAACTCTTCGTCGCGGGCCAGCATCATCTTTACCGGCTTGCCTCCGGCGGACTTCGACAGCTTCGCCGCGACGATGTCCCAGCGGTCGGCTGCGAACTTGCTGCCGAATCCGCCGCCGATGTTCTGTTGCAGAACGCGAATGTTCGCCGCCGGAGTGCTAAGCGGCTCGGCCATTTGAGCCGCGATGCCTGAGAGATTCTGCGTCGAGATATGTACCGTTAGGTCGTTGCTGCCGCTCCACTCGGAAGCCGAGCCATGCGACTCCAGACAGCAGTGGACGATGCAGGGAACGCCGTACAGCCCTTCATGAACTGCCGCCGCCGAGGCGAACGCCTTGTCAGGATCGCGCTGCTTCTGCGTGGCCGTGCGCTTGAAGGGAGACTTGTTGCCCGAAGGAGGCAGCACCTTGGCCGAACGGAGCGCAGCGATCACCTTGGGGTCGACGCCCTCGCCCTCCATCGCTTTGAAGTCTTTCTCTTCCGGCTTGAAGCTGATGCCACGCGTCTTGAGTATGGCGATGACCTGGTCGTCGGGAACCTGGTTTTCCTCCAACGACTCGAAATCGTCCTGGCTCAGCGGCCCGGCTGCCGGCGCGATGTTCTTCGGCGGCTCGGCGTCGGAGACAAAATGCGGCAGCACCTCGTATTCGACCTTGATGGCCCGTGCCGCGTCTTCGGCTGTGGGCCCATCGATGGCAGCGACGCCAACGATCTCATCTCCTGCCCAGAAGATCTCCGTGCCCGGCTTCTGGATGACTTCGACCGCCTGCACGCCCGCCATCTTCTCGGCCGCGCTGGTATCGATGCTCTTGACACGGGCATGCGCATAGGGACAGCGCAGAATCTTGCCGGCCAGTAGGCCGTCGGGGTTGTAGTCATAGGTATACTTGGCGCGGCCGGAGGACTTGGCCGGGCCGTCTACGCGCGTGATCTTCTTTCCGAGCAGAGGTTGCGTTGAAGGATCAGGCCATGCGTATTCGCTCATGACTGCTTACCTCCCGCGTGCGCCAGCGCCACGGCGCGGATGCCATCATAGGTTCCGCAGCGGCAGAAGTTGCCGCTCAGGCCACGGCGAATGTCATCGTGCGAGGGCGTGGGATGTGTCTGGAGAAAGTGCGTGGTGGTAACAATAAAACCGGGCGTGCAGAAGCCGCACTGCTGCGCGTCGTGCGCGACAAAGGCCTGCATGACGGGGCTGAGCGCATCACCCTCGGCCAAGGCCTCGATGGTGATGATGTCCTTGCCCTGAGCGTCGATCGCCAGCACCGAGCAGGCGTACACTAGCTTGCCGTCCAACAGCACGGTGCAGGCGCCACAAGCGCCGCGATCGCACACCCGCTTGGCTCCGGTCAGGTCAAAGTTTTCTCGCAAAGCGTCGAGCAAGGTCACCCGCGGCTCGAGTCGCGCGCTCAGCTTCTTGCCGTTTACTTGCAGTGTGACCGGGGCCTTGCCCGGCCCTTGAACCGCAACTTCTTCGGCCGCGCCTTCTGCAACCGGTCCCAGCACCACCGGCAAGGCGACACCGATGGCCGAAATCTTCATGAAGTCGCGTCGCGTTACGCCGGAGTCGGTCTCCGGTTTCGACGGACGATCATCGTCTGGCATGGATACCCTCCAACCCCAACGGGCGAGTATAACTCGCGCGCGCCGGACGGCGCAGCAGACAGGAAAGGTAGGGCCGGTGGAGGCACAAAGACGGCGACGGACTGGGCGCTGTCCGTCGCGCAGGATGCTTCAAAAGCCGATTTTTACTTCTCCGGTTCCTACTTCTTCAGTGTGCGGATGTACGAAACCAGTTCGGTGATCTGGGCGTCGGTGAGCTTGCCTTTGTAAGCGGGCATCTTCCCTTTGCCGTTGGTGATGGCCGCGTTCAGGTCGGCGTCCGACATACCCTGCACGTCAGCTCCACTGAGGGGCTTGGCTCCCATCATCGACTTGCTGCCGTCGGCGCCATGGCACATAGCGCATTTCGATTTGTAGAGGTCAGCCGCGCCCTGACTGAAGGCAGGAACCGCCAGCGCAGCGACAAGACTCAATAGGACAACAGCTTGCAAAACTTTCATTCCTTTTGCTCCTTCACCCCGATAGTGTCACGGGTGCTGATGATATTGGACTTCGTGGGTAATCTACTACCGCGACCCCGTGCACGCCAACAAATTTTGTAGCGAGGAAAAACACCCGGCGGACGGGTGATATGCCACAAAGCCGCTAAGCGGGCACCGATCATGTCCGCGCACCTGAAATACAACCCATTGTTTATCAATAATTTGAGTTCAAACGCCTGACTTTCGTATTTGGCATCCACGATGCCTCTACAGCAGTGGGAACGTATCCCCGAGAGGCTTACCTTGGAACCCACGCTCGCCGTGATTGGCCTCAACTTCCGCACCTCACCGGTCACCATCCGCGAGCGGTTTTGGATCAGCGAACCGCGCCGCAATAATGCCCTCTACCATCTGGTGCGCTCGGAGGGAATCGATGAGGTCATGGTACTGGCGACCTGCAATCGTACCGAGTTCATCCTGTGGACCAGCGACGTGCCCATCGCCGCGGATTCGGTGCTGCGCTTCCTGACCCAGGAGTACGAGTTAAAGCTGTGCGAATGGTCGCACTTCTATCGCCTTATGGACGATCTCGCCCTGACTCACATCTTCCGGGTCGCTTCCAGCCTCGACTCGATGGTGCTTGGCGAGCCCGAGATTGTTGCGCAAATTAACCAGGCTTGGGCGCAGGCAAAGGAAGCCGGCTGCACCGGACGATTCCTGGACTCCATCGTGCAAAAGGCGCTTAGCGTCTCAAAACGGATTCGCGCCGAGCTGGCCATTGGCGACGAGTCGGTTTCGGTGCCCTACGCCGCGGTCGAGCTCGCCATGCAGGTGCTGGGCTCGTTGACTGGCCGCGAGGTTCTGCTGATCGGCGCGGGCAGGATGAGCGAGCTCGCCGCTCGCTGCCTGATGAGCGCCGGTGCCCGCAAGGTGAAAATCACCAGCCGCACCGCAGCCAGTGCCGAGGGCTTGGCCGCCAAACTGAACGCCCGGTTCGTACCCTTCGAGGAGCGCAGACGGCATCTGGAGTCCGCCGACATCGTGATGAGTTCAACCGCATCTCCTCATTGCCTTATTTCCAGGGAAGACGCCGAAGCTGTGGCCCGTGCCCGCGAGCGCCGTCCCCTGGTGCTGATTGACGTCGCGGTTCCGCGCGACATTGATCCCAGAGCGCGCGAAGTGGACGGCATTCGCCTCTTCGACATCGACGACCTGGAGCATGCGGTCCGCCGCACCTCAGGAGAACGGCAAGTCGCTGCGGCAGCCGCCGAGAAAATCGTTCGCGCCGAAGTGAGCGGCTTCCGCCGCAAGCTGGCAGTCGAGCAATCGGTGCCGGCATTTACCGCCCTGCGACGGCATCTGGATGAGCTTTGCCGTCAGGAACTGGAAGTCCTGCGCAAAGAATTCGGCCCATTTACCGCAGACCAGGACCAGGCGATGACAGCCTTTGCCGCGCATATAACCCAGCGCATCGCCAGTTCGCTGGCCCGCGAGTTGAAAGAACCGGCCGGGAAGGATGAATCCGAAGTGCTGAACGCGGCGCTACATCGCCTTCTCGGCGTTGAACATTTGCCGGTCATCGCGACCGAAATCAAGAACAGACTGTAAAAGAAACTTGAGCCAAAGAGGTACAAGACATGACTGAAACTGCGCAAAACCAAAAGAGCAACCCAGCCGCATTCACCAGCGTGCAGGCTTACACCCTCGCCGTCATAACCCTCGCCATCGGCATCGCGGTCGGCTACTTTGCTCGCGGCTCGGCTCCGGCGGCCACTCCCAACCTGCCTGAGAGCGCCCAGGCGGCAATGTCAACCCCGCCCTCATCTATGCCTGGCGGAGGTGGCGGACCGGCCAACATGGGCCCTGGCCAGTTGCCGGGTAGCACGCCGCAGCAGCAGGCTGCCTCTCCCGAGACGCTGGCTAAGGCGGCTGAGCCCCTGCTGGCACAGCTGAAAACCAATCCCGACAATGCCGCGGTCCTGGTACAGCTCGGTAATCTCTACTACGACGGACAGAGCTTCCCGCAAGCCATCGACTACTACGAGAAGGCGCTGAAGATCCAGCCCAACAATGCCGACGTGCGCACTGACCTTGGCACCAGCTACTGGTACACCGGCGATCCCGACAAGGCGCTGGCCAATTTCCAGAAGTCTCTGGCCTTGCGCCCCAACCATGCCGGCACTCTGTTCAACATGGGCATCGTGGAGTGGCAGGGGAAGAAAGATCCCAAGGCCGCGATTGTCGCCTGGGAGAAGCTGCTGCAAACCAACCCTGACTATCCGCAGAAGGACCAGGTGCAGATGTTAATTGAGCGCGCAAAAATGCACGGGGCCGGCGCCACCAAGGGCTAACTTCGTCAGCGATTGCTCACCCCGGAGACGAGCCAGCGCAGAGCTCGTCCCGGGCTTTTTGATTCCGATCACCTGATCATTGTCGCTACTTACGATTCCGCTGCCGCCATCTTGTTCTCCGACTCGATACAATGCTCGCGGTGAAACTAGTTCCCCCTCGTCCGCGGACGATCGTTGTATTGCTGACGCTGCTCTTTCTGCTTCGCGGCCTCTTCTACTGCGTGGCAATGCCGCTGTGGGAGGGCTTTGACGAGCCGTATCAGTTTGCCGCCGTGCAGTATATGGCCCGTACCGGCCACATGCCCACCGCAACCACGCCCCTGAGCCGAGAGGTCGCAGCCTCACTCTATCTCACGCCCGCGCCCTGGATGCTCCGCCTGCATCAGCTACCCCAGCCGGTTATCACGCAGGAGCAATATTGGGCCCTGCCACCGGAAGAACGCGAGAAGATGCGCAGCGAGCTGTTGTCACTGCCGCAGTCCTGGGCCTTTGAAGCTTCAAGTCCCCCAATCGCAAATTACGAGGGCCAGCAGGCCCCCTTGTACTACTTCTTCGCTGCTTGCATCCTTCGCGTTGTAGCCAACCTGAGCTTACCGGGACAAGTGTTCGTGCTCCGGCTCTTCGGACTTCTACTCGCGTCCGCGACGTTGCCCCTGGGATACGTTTTCGCTCGCCGAGTGCTCCGCGATAGCAAACTTGCTTTGCTTTCCGCCGCTCTCGTAGTCGCTATGCCTGAATTGTTCATCGACATCTGTCGCGTTTCCAACGAACCTCTTGCGCTGCTGCTTTGCACTACTCTCCTTCTGCTCGCGGTCGGCTTCGTGCAATCGAAACGGCCCCTCTTCCACTTGCCGGGCATCGCGCTGGTGATGGCATTGGCGCTTCTTACGAAGGCTTACTTCCTGGCCTTCCTTCCGGCGCTCGTCTTTCTGGTCTGGCTGCGGCTGCGCCATTCGCGAAACATGGGCCGCCTGATCGGGTGCGTTGCGATTGCAGTGGTGATTGTTGCTGCCGTCGCGGGCCCGTGGTATTGGCACATTCACAGAATTTCCGGCTCCTGGTCGGGACAGGCGGACGACGCCGCGACCGGTCATCTCTCACGCGTCGCACTGCTCGGCCAAGTCGGCCATGTGAATTGGCGCAGCGGTTTCGCCTCGATCCTGCTCTCCCACGTCTGGTTTGGCGGTTGGAGCTTTCTGCGCTTCCCGGCGTGGATTTACCTGTTGGTGCTGCTTCCTGCTGCGGTTGCAGTACTCGGCATGGGTATCTACGTCGTGAAGTGGCGCCGGTCAGGGGCCCCTGCGGACCCAACGATCGCGGTCGCAAGCTTCTACGTTTGCTTTTGGATGGGCCTCTGCTACCACGTCCTTGTCACCTACGTGCATTTGGGTGTGTCCGCGTCGACCGGTTGGTACCTCTACTGCATGGTTTTCGGCGAAGTGGTGCTTCTGACAGTAGGTCTCGCGCAGGTGTTCGGATCGCGCTCTGTTGGCTGGCTGCTCCCCGGCGGCGTCACCCTCTGCGCGTTGCTGGACTTTTACGGCATGCACGCTTTCATGCTGCCGTACTATACCGGCCTGATCTCACACATCGGCGAGCGAGTTCGACCTCTGTCATTGGGAGCCTTCTCCGCTTCTGCGATCTTCCCCCGGCTGGCAACGCTCGGCCCCCCATGGCTGGAACCAGGCGTGCTGGAATCTGCATGGGTCGGCTATCTACTTGCCACGACATGCCTGGTGTTGCTGGCCTGGTGGCTCGGCCGCAGAACACGGCTCCGACCTAGCAACTGAGGTTTGCCAATCGGCCGCTTACCCTTTGCTATGATTGAGAGGTGGTAGATCTAGACCTGTCTCCGCCGGCCAGCACTGATATGCCGCTATGGCGATCGCTGATTCTCAACCTTGCGGATCGCATCTCGCCCGAGCGGCTGCCCCCGCTGGAGCTGACCTCGCGCCCGGTAGACACGGGCATGCTGTTCGGCGAACGGCTGGCCCTGCCGTGGTATCGCACCGTGTTCAGCAATATCGCGGACGTAGTTTCGCCTGACACCGGGCCGCCATTGGATTTGACCTCACGCCCCGTAGACGTCGGCGAGTTGCTGGGCGACGACTTGAGCCACGGCTGGTGGACTTCGCTGTTGGACGGGCTGCGCTATCGCCTTTCCCCCGAGAAAGAACGGCCCCTCTCCTTGACGTCAAAGCCCATCCCCGCCTATGGCGCAAAGAGCTGGCTGCAGCTGATGGACTGGTCCTCGCTGCTTAGCACGCCGAAGGTCTTTCTCCCGGACGCTCCGGTTGACGCGCAGTTGATTGCTGCAGAGGTCTTGGCGCCGGTAGCCGCGCCGGTAGCTCCTGCAACGGTTCCGCTGAGTCAGGAGTTGTGGGCCGCGCAGATGCAGTTCAAGCGCGATCTGTCACGCAGCCGCTTCCGCCAGAAGATCTGGATGACGCTGGTCGCCGCCGAAGCCGTTTTCCTGCTGTCGTACCTGTTTCATATCAAGTTCTAGATACGCAGAAACATCTATCTCAAGCGTTGCGAAGCGGCTTTGAAGGGGCGCAGCTTTAGCTGCGCCGGCGCCAGCCACTTTAATTTTGTGATCCTGAGATGACTTCAGTCGTCGAAGGAGCTGCTGTTTTTTACAACGCCGCAGTGCTGTGCTCCAGCTCATTCGTAATCTCCACCGGAGGAGTGCCCGCCGGAAAGCGCACCGGCTTGCCGACGACCACCCGCAACTCGCCGCGTCTCGCAATCCTTCGGCCTGACAGCTTCATGTCGTAGAGGCCGTGAATACGCATCGGCACAACCGGCACGTTCAGCCGCGAAGCCAGCATTCCAATTCCTGAGCGAAACGGTGACAGCTTGCCGTCCGGCGTGCGGCGGCCTTCCGGAAACACCAGCACGCTGCAGCCACGATCGGCGCATTCGCCAGCGAAGGCGAAACTCTCGCGTACACCGGATTCTTGTGGCAGGGGGAAGACATTGAACAGCGCGACCACCAGGTAATACCCCGCCTGCTGCCACCAGCGCGCGTAGACGTTCATGCTGCGCGGCGGCCGCCACATCCCCCACAAGCGCTCGCCGTGCATGCCGACGGCAAGCCTGTGCCGCAACCGGGGCGGCAGCGCTATCAGCACAAACCCCACGTCAATGTAGGTCACGTGATTGCAGGTGATCAGCACCGGGCCCTTTACGCCTTCAAGGTTCTCGCGACCCTCGACGCGGGGGTGCGCCATGATCAGGGTGGCCGGAAGCGAAAGCAGATTGTAGATGGCCGTGCGGATCCAGGTGATCGGCCAACGCAGCGCCCATCGCGGATAGCGGTATCCGCTTCTCGCAGGCTTCTCCGGCTGCTGCAACAGGTGCTCGAGTTCGCCAACCGTAGTGAGATTGGCGAAGTTTACCTCTCCCAAGTCGACCTGGTAACGATCTTCCAACGCGCTCATCAGTTCGACGCGGTCCATCGAGCTGAGGTTGAGTTCGTCTTCCAGCTTGGAGTCGGCGGAGAGCGCGCCGACATTCCGACCTGTAATTCGACTAATTAGCTCAGCTAACGACCCCTGCGAAACCGCACCACCGTCGCCCGACGCCAGTTGCTGTTGCGCGAACTGCTGAATCACGTTTATTCGCGGCTTCTGCGTCGGCGTGCGCGGAAAATCCTGCTCCGGCCAAACCAGCCATCGCCGTATACGCTGGAACTCCGCAAGTTGCTGATTGGCCGTCTGTACCACGCTGTCGGCGTCGGCGGAGTCCCGTAGCAACAGCACCGCACATGCTTCGGCGTTGCCGCCATGCTCCAGCGGCACGACCACGCAATCGCGCACCTCCGGCTGGCGTCGCAGCGCGGCTTCCAGGTCGTCGGGATACACATTCATACCCTCGCGCGTGACGATGACGTTCTTCTTACGCCCGCGAAAATAGAGGTTGCCCCCGGCATCCACTTCGCCGAGATCGCCTGTACGAAACCAGCCCTCCTCGTTCAGCACTGGCTTCAGCTCTTTGCCCTGCCAGTAGCCCGCAGCGACATTGGCTCCGCGCACCAGGATCTCGCCATTCTCGTCGAGCTTCATTTCGCGGCCTTCCAGCACCTTGCCGATCGAGCGTTTTCCCGTGTGGAAAGGATGATTGAGCGAGATGAGTGACGTGGTTTCCGTGAGCCCGTATCCTTGAATGACCACGAAGCTCAGCCGCCGCCAGAACTCTTCCGTGTCGGCATCAAGCGCGGCCCCGCCGGACATGAAGGCCCAGAACTTCCACCCGAACTGGCTGTGAATACGGCGGAAGCGCCACCAGCGCTGCACGAAGTGCTCGCCGTCGGCTGCTGCGAACTGCTGCGCGAACCAATCCCCCTTGCCGGCGGCTTCCATGTCACGGCCAATCTTGTCCTTCAGCGACTCCAGCAGGCGGGGCACGGCGACGACCACCGATACGCGCTGCTCGCGGACCAGTCGAATGATCTCCCCCGGGTTCAGGCTGTCGTGGAAGATCACCGTCCCGGCAAGCAGTTGCGGAAGAAAGATGCCGAGAAATTGTCCGAAGACGTGGCTGAGGGGCAGGAGATTCAGAAATCGGATGGGATGGAAGATGCGCTCATACTTCAGGTACTTGCCAATCTCGCGCTCCAGCGGCTCGAGGTTAGCGAGAATGTTGCCGTGGGTAATAACGACGCCGCGCGGCTCAGCCGTCGTTCCTGAAGTGAATACGATCTCGACAATATCGCTGCGCGTAAGGCCTGGAGGATCAACCGGCACGGACGAGCGCGAGGAGACCTTCTCTACTAAGCTCTCCAATTCGACCCGCGGCACGCCCGGAATATCGTTGCCCTGGCCGCACACGCACAGCTTGGCGTCGACCTGCTGCGCGACACGCGAGGCGAAGTCGGGGGCCGCAATCTTGTCGATGGGAACGGCGATCGCTCCGCGCAGGAGGCACCCGAAGAACGCAGCGATCCATTCCGAGCAGTTTTCGCCCCAGAGAATTACCTTGTCGCCGTGCCCGATCCCACGCGCCTCCAGTTCGCGTGCAAAGCGATACGCACACAGCAGCACGTCGCCGTAGCTCCATTGCTGCACGCGATAGCCGCGCCGATGTACATACGCCGGCTCCGAGGCATGGCGGCTAAAGTTGTCGAGATACTCCAGAATCGTGGCGCGGGGCATTCAACAGCAGTCTAACGTGGGGGGGCCATTAAGGTTCCGGTGCTCCCTGGGATCGAGGCCCAATTTGATCGTGCCTTCCCCCTACGCCCACCTGCGATTCTCGCGTATCTGCGATTTCAACATGCTGCGGAGCAGCGCGGTCACCTTCTTCACTTCGGGCATGGCCAGCTTGCAGTGCAGCTGCTTGCCCTCGCGCCGGGTCTGGACGATGCCGGCGGCCCTCAGAATGGAGAGGTGCTGGGACAGATTCGCCTTGGAGATTTCCAGCCCCTGCTGAAGCTCCGAGGCCCAGCAATCTGATTCTTCGAGCATGCCGATTAACTGTAGGCGGGTAGGGTTGGCGAATGCCTTGCAAAGGTTGGACTGGCGTTCATAAAGTTCTCTATCAGCCCGGTTCTTCCTTTTCATCGCCATCTCTCCCGTAGTTGCCTCGTAAGAGTTGCTTGGATCATCCGCATACCAGGAAAATCCTTTATAACCCATTTCGCAAAATGTCTGATTGGCTTGGAGCTCTCGGAATTGGCTAGGCTACCGAGTTATCGCTAGTGCGCAGCTTTGGGCGTCCTCACCCCTTGTGGCACCCAACTACTAGAGTCCCTGAAGACGCTCGAATTCCTAATCCGCGGTGCCATCTGCAGGTTAGTTGCAATGTTTTATATCACACTTTGACAAAGAAATACCGCTGGAAAATGTGTATGGCGTGGGAAAGGGATCGTTATGGCAACTGCTACTCAAGCTTTTTATGAGGTTACTTCGAGCTATCTCTTGAAATTATGGTCGCAGCTTGTAAACGACGTGCACGATTTTGAAACTCATTGCTCGTTGTCTGTGGTCAAAGACCACAGTGCATTCACTTTCGAGGACTCGTGTAGCACGAAAGTAGGCAAAGACGAGCACGAATGGACGGCCAACCCACAGCAACCTTCAGCTTTTCACGGATGCAATCAATGGGCAGCCGGTATCTTTCCCAGCTTGAAACTTGTAATCGATGGCATAGTCGGGATCGAAGGGCCACACACGTGGAAGTAACGGGAACAGCAAGACAAGAAAATGGTTTAGCCATCACTCGCCCGTCGGTTTTTCAGTTGATTTATATACCCCTTACCTTTATAGATCCGCGTTACCCCTTCAGGCTGATCCCATCGGGCGCTTGCCATCACCAACATATCCGCAGGCCGCTCCAGGATGGGGCCGCGATTGATCGCTTTGATCATACGTTAAACGTGATGTCACTACAAGAAAATACTGCTCGGTTGCCAACGCTCTTGCTGGGAGGGAGAATCCGGCACTTGGTCCGTCGCAACGAGAAAAGCTAAAGCTTCCGGCCAAGAGTGCCGATAAGTAAGAAAGATGAGAAATAGGGACAGAACCTCCTGAGGGACACGCACCCGGCCTCGTATCCTGCGAGGCCGGATTTTTGTCCCGAGCAGATTTCGTCGTGGTTCAGTACGGGTAATGCGCTCCCCCGTGCCGTACATCCGCACCGCGCACCCAGAAGATCACGTCCTCGGCGATGTTGGTGGCATGGTCGGCGATGCGTTCAAGGTTGCGCGCAATCAGCAGCACGTTCAAAGCTGCCCGTGTAAGAGCGGGCTCCGTTTGCATCTTCTGCACCAGGACAACGAAGGCCTCGTCTTTCATGCGGTCGACCACGTTGTCCATCTGGAGCACCGATTCGGCCACTTCGGCGTGCCCATCGAGGAACGATTCCAAGGCCCGCTGTACCATCGTGCTGACGCTGGTCGCCATCTTGGGAATGTCCACCGGCAACTCGGCCGGTGGCTCACTGATGAGGTCAAGCACGCGCTGCGCGATATTCACGGCCTGGTCGCCCACCCGCTCCAGGTCGGCATTGATCTTAATGACCGCCATGATGAAGCGCAGGTCGATGGCCATGGGCTGCTGCATGGCTAGCAGGTCCAGCGCCAATTCATCGATATCGCGCTCGGCCTGATTAATCGCAGTTTCGCCGGTAAATACCATCTGGCAAAATTTCGCGTCGCGGGTGCGATAGGCTTCCGTAGCGCGGTCGATCGCTTGCTCGGCAAGCCCGCCCATGCGCAGGAGTTTGTCTCGTAACTCGTCCAGGCCCTGCTGAAAGCGGCTTCGCATTATCCAAACCTGCCTGTGATGTAGTCTTCGGTTCGCTTGTCTGCGGGCGTAGTAAAGATCTTTTCCGTCTTGTCGTACTCGATCAAACTGCCCATCAGGAAGAAGCCGGTAAATTCGGCCACGCGCGCCGCCTGCTGCATGTTATGTGTAACAATCACGACAGTATAGTGCTGCTTTAGCTCAAAGATAAGTTCTTCTATCTTGCTGGTCGAAATGGGATCGAGCGCAGAAGCAGGCTCGTCCATCAACAGGACGTCAGGCTCGACCGCCAGCGCGCGCGCGATGCACAGGCGCTGCTGCTGCCCGCCGGAGAGGCTCGCACCCGATTTTTTGTGCAGCGTGTCCTTCACCTCTTCCCACAGCGCCGCAAGTTTCAGCGAACGCTCCACCAACTCATCCATCTGCTTGCGATTGTGTAGCCCGTTCAGCCGCAAGCCGGCGGCAACGTTGCCATAGATCGACATGGTGGGAAAGGGGTTGGCTTTCTGGAACACCATGCCAATTTTGCGACGCACTTCCACCGGATCGGTTCCATCGCCATACACTTCGATGTCGCCAACCTTCACCTCGCCGTCGGCATGGGCCTCGGGGATAGTCTCGTGCATGCGGTTCAGACAACGTACAAAAGTGCTCTTGCCGCAGCCTGAAGGTCCGATTACGGCCGTGACACGGTTGGCCAGGACCGACATGTTAATGTCTTTCAGGGCCAGGTTCTTACCGTACCAGGCATTCAGGCCCTTCACTTCGATTCCGACGCCCATGCGGTTACGAGGCCCCCTTCAGCATCCCGCGACTAGTAACGATGCGCACGGCCGCCACCGCCACAACGATCAGGACAATCAGAATCAAGGCTCCCGCCCACGCCTGCCTATGCCACTCGTCAAAGGGGGAAATGGCATAGACGAAGATCTGCAACGGCAAAGCCGCCGTCGGCTGATTCGGATTCAGGTTCCAGTATTGGTTCCCGAACGCGGTAAACAGCAGCGGAGCGGTTTCGCCGGCCACGCGTGCAAATGCCAGCATACAACCCGTAATTACGCCTGCAGAGGCGGTTCGCAGAGATATCGAAAGCGTGGTTCGCCACTTCGGTATTCCCAGTCCCAGGGCAGCTTCGCGAATGTTGTTGGGAACCATCAGCAGCATCTCTTCCGTGGCACGCGCCACCGTGGGTACCATCATGATGGCCAGCGCGATTCCGCCCGAGTACGCCGAGAAGTGCTTCTGCCGCACCACCACCAGCGAGTAAGCCACGATGCCGATCACGATCGAGGGAACGCCGTTGAGCACGTCGGCGGTGAAGCGCACAAAATCACCGAAGCGATTGCGGCCGTATTCGGCAAGGTAGATACCGCAACCAATGCCCACCGGGATTCCGATGAGGCTGGCGATCATCAGGACCACGCCCGAGCCAACGATCGCATTGGCCATGCCTCCGCCAGGCTCGCCGACCGGCTTCGGGGTTTGGGTCAGAAATGCGATGTTCACCGACCCTACGCCTTTAATCAGCAGGTAAACAAAAATCGCCATCAGGGGAACGAGTACAAGAATGGCAGAGCCGACGGCGAAGGTTGTAGCGCCGACATTGGTAAACTTCCGCCAGAGGCTGAGGTTTGCGGAGCGGGTCTGGGCCGGGCTAGACATTCACCCTCGCTGTTCCTCCGGTGATGCTCCAGACCAGCAAGCGTGCCAGGGCGTTCACAATCAGGGTCACAATAAACAGCGCCAACCCGATCTCGACCAGCGCATTCAGATATAGGTCGCCGGTAGCTTCGCTGAACTCGTTCGCGATAACGCTGGCCATAGTGTAGCCGGGCGCGAACAGCGACTTGGCAATTGCCGGGCGATTTCCGATAACCATGGTCACGGCCATGGTCTCGCCCAGAGCACGGCCCAGGCCGAGGATGATGCCGCCCACAATCCCGATGCGGGCGTTGCGCAGCACGCCCATGCGGATCATCTCCCAGCGCGTGGCGCCGAGTGCCAGAACGGCCTCGCGTTGGTTCTGTGGCACAGCGGTCAGTACCTCGCGCGTGATGGAGGCGACGATGGGCACAATCATGATCGCCAGAATGATTCCCGCCGCCAGCATGCCCAATCCGAACTGCGGGCCTTCGAACAGCCCAGTCCACCCGAAGTACTTCGCCAAGAACGGCTCCAGGTACTGGCGCAGCAATGGGGCCAGGACAAAAATTCCCCACAATCCATAGATAACGCTGGGAATCGCCGCCAGCAGCTCCACCAGGAACGAGATGATGGCGCGCAACGCCACGGGACACATCTCGGTGATATAAACCGCCACGCCCACCGAAAGAGGGACCGCGAGGATCAGCGCCAGGACGGACGAAACCACCGTACCGTAGATAAACGGCAACGCGCCGAACTCGCCATTCACCGGGTCCCAGTCACGGCCCCAGAAGAACCCGATTCCGAACTGATGCAGGGAGAGCTTGGACTTGTCGATCAGTTCGAAGACGATCAGAACGACGATGACGAAGACCGAAAAGGCCGTAAGAGCGATGATGGCGCGAAAGATGGCATCGGGAATTCGGCTGCTGCCAGGGCTCTTGGTTCTGATCCTGCTGAGCACCGCGGCGCCGATCGTGTGCTTGTGCTCAGCGCTAGTGTGTGCCAGTGACGGTACGGAAGCAATCGGCTTCTGGCCCGCAAAAGGATCCGTAGGATTCATGGGCTTGACGCTACCAAACGCGGATTAAAGCAGCATTACAACTGAACATCGCAAAAAAAGCCAACCCGGTCTCTCTCGAAATCCGAGTTGGCACAGACGATTCTCAGTCAGTGTAGACTACTTAATTCTTTCGTTGATCGCTTTCTTCTCTGCCGCGACTACGTCCTGTGGCAGCGGTGCGTAAGAGAGTTCTTCTACCATGCCCTGACCCTTGTCCAGCATCCAGAACAGGAAATCCTTAATGATCTTTCCTTTTGCCGGATCCTTCGGCTGCACCGGAATCAGCAGCCAGGTGAAGCTGGCGATCGGATAGGCGTTCTTCCCTGAGGAGTTGGTAATGGACACGCGGAAGTCAGCCGGCATCTTCACGCCGGCAGCGGCCGCAGTCGTGCTCTCCAGGCTCGCTTTGATGAAGTTCTTCGACGAGTTCTCCACGCTGCCGTAATTGATCTTGTTCTGCAGCGCGTAAATCAGCTCGACATAGCCGATGGATCCCGGCAGCATCCGGATGTTTCCGGCGACACCTTCATTGCCTTTGCCTCCAACTCCCACTGGCCACTTGATCGAGACGCCTCTGCTCGGCCCACCAGCCCACTCGGAACTCACCTTCGACAGATAGTCAGTGAAGATATAGGTGGTCCCGCTGCCGTCTGAGCGATGCACCACCGTAATGCTTTGGTTGGGGAACTTAATGTTCGGGTTCGCCTTGGCAATCGCAGGATCGCTCCAGTTCGAGATCTTGCCCAGGTAGATACCGGCAAGCACATCGGGGGTGAACTTGATCTCCTCGTTGACGCCGGGGATGTTGTAAGCCGGAACCACCGATCCCAACACTGTGGGAAGATGGATGACCTTCACCTTGGATTCGGCAATCTGCTGGTCGGTCATCGGGCCGTCGGAAGCCCCGAAATCGACCGTCCCGGCCTGTACTTGGCGAATTCCACCGCCGCTGCCGATCGCCTGATAGTTAAACTCAATATCCGGATGTTCCTTGTGGTATTCACTGAACCACTTTTGATAGATGGGATTTGGGAACGTAGCACCCGCCCCGTTGATAGTTGTCTGCGCCCATGCGCAGCTCGCAAGTACGGCCAGACACAGCAACACCCTGAGTGTGCGAATCACGTAGATTGCCTCCTTGAATGAAGACCTCGGAACCTCAGCCCGTTCTACCGTGAGGGAGTTAAATTTTTGTTACAAATCATTAAATTTCGAGTGAAGAGCACGTTTCAGCCATGCGCCAGGAGACGCTCATTAGGTGGAGGTTCTTGGGGCCTCGGGAGTTCAACAGGCCGCGTCGGCTCAAGTTGTTGCCGGATTCCCAGTCGTGACGCGACTTGGAACTTCGGATGAAATTGCCGGTACCATGTGGGGCGAAACGCGATTATCGCGACTTCTGACGGCGTCGCAAGTCTTCGATGAACCGCTGCTCGTCAGACTTGTCGTTGGAGCGCATCACGTGCCGCACGCTCTGCCCGGTGATCAGGTGACAGACTTCCTCAGCCAGGTTCTTGGCGTGATCGCCCGCACGCTCGAGGGCCTGGGTCATGAACAAAACATGGAAGCTCTCCTGGCGGGGAGATTTGTCGTGGTGTTCGAGATGGCGCAGGAATACGAGATTGCGTATGCGATCCAGCTCCGCATCCGACCGCAGCACGCCCATGGCCCGGTTCAGGTCGCGCTGCTTCATGGCGTCGTGGACGTCGCCCAGCATCTTCTCCAGCCGCGACGCCATCATGGTAAGGTCGCGAATGTCCTGCAGGTCGATACGACTGCCCACCGCGGCTGCGCGATTGCTGCAATTCAGTAGCAAATCGCCAATCCTCTCCAGGCCGATGTTGAACTTCATGCAGGCCAGCAGCTCACGCGCGCTCTGCTCGCTGACCTTGGTGATGATGCAGGTCACGCCCTGGTCGATTTCGCGGTCCAGCGCGTCCAGTTCCTTCTCCCGCTCGCGAACACCATCTAGCAACGAGGCCACGCCAGTCGCGATGCCTTCAGCCACGATTCCCGCCGCCTTGCGTGCCACCTGGCAGGCTTCCAGCGTGCGTTCTCGCAGGTGGAGTGAAACCTGCTCCGGGGAAGACGGTTCCAGATTGACGGAACTCATAACTCTCCCTGCCTGATGGGCACCGCTTTCATTGCCCGCGGAACGCCTTGCGGCGTTTAGCAAGGCGTTGTTGGTTCACGGAATCAACGGTGCCTTTGGCACGTGAAACCCTGGCACAACAGTGCTAGTCAATAGACGAACACAGTGCGGACACCTAACTATCTCATAATCCGTGGCGGTGAAGATTCAATGAAAATCTGAAAAGGAAAGGTTAATTCGCATTCAGGAGTACTGATATGGCAGTTAACTTCTGGTATGCGCGGCTGGTCAGCACCTACGCGCTATTTGTCGCTGGTTTGCGCTGCGCGCGCTTCCTTGCGACTGCCGCGGGCGTCTAATGAGGGAACCGCCAGGGACTAATCATGCTCAGAATCGACATAAAAAGCCACAACGGAACAGCGATTCTTCATTGCAGCGGACGCATCATATTCGGCGTGGAAGCCGAGACCTTGCGCAGCGTGGCCAAATTCCGCAACGAGCCCGCGCTTCAAATCGATCTTGCAGCAGTCGAAACCGTCGACGCTTCCGGGCTGGGCCTGCTAGTAGAGCTACAACATTGGGCCACGCAGGAGGGGCGCACCCTGCGCTTTATGAATGCGTCAGATTTTGTCGCGCGCCTCATTGTGCTTACCCGGCTTAACCTCGTGTTGGGCATTCCCTTGAGTTGCAACTACGAACGCGGCGGGCTCGCCTCCGCCGCGCTCATCGCCTGAGCACGGCGCCACGTGCAGCGTAAGGCACAAACAGGGAAGGCGGGATAACTCACCGCTATTACTTGCCTGCTCCCACAATGTAGGCGGTTACGCGCAGCCCATCCGGCAGCTTCTGGCCCGGGTCCAGCGCAATCAAGGTTTCGAGGATCTTCATGTCCACCCGTTCGGTAGGTTCATCGGTGCGAACGTTCTTACGCCCCAGTTCCTGCCCGATCTGCACCACATGCCCAGAGAAGCGCCTGTTGCCGTAGGCCTCGGCGGTAACATATGCCGGCTCGTTCAGCGCCAGCTTGCTGACGTCCGCCTCGTCGACATCAACCCGCACCCGCAAGGCACTGGTGTCGCCGACCGTGAAGATCGGGTCAGGCGCACTGGCCGAGTCCGATACGCTCTCGCCCTCGCGATGATGCCGGCGCAACACCGTACCATCGATTGGCGCACGGATATAGGTCTTTTCCAGCATCGCCCGGGCTTCGTCCAGCCTGGCTTGCGCCAACTGCAGGTCCGCCTCGGCCATCGTCCGGTCTTCTTCGCGGCCACTGGCGTCCACCAGGTCACGATGGTGCGATAGCTCTTCGTAGTGGGCCTTGGCCACGTCGTATTCCTTGGCGTAGTTATCGGCTTCTTGCCGCGAGACGACTCCCGCCTCGAACAGCTTGCGATACCGGTCTTTCTCCAGTTGCGCATGGTTCATCACCGCTTCTGCTTCGGCCACGGACGACGAAGCCTCGCGCCGCTCCTGCTGGCGCGCGCCGTTGATGACCTTGCGCAACTCGGCCTGCTTTTGCTTCACGTCGGCGTCCGCTGACTCAACCTGCGCGCGGTAATCGGCATTGTCGAGCTCAGCCAATACCTGGCCGCGATGAATCGCATCGCCTTCCTTCACGTAGATGTGCTGCAGCTTGCCGTTCAGCTCCGAGCCAAGCTTGACGTTCTCCGACCTCGGTTCCACCCGGCCGGCGCCGGCAATTAAGTAGTCGGCTTTCGTTATCGCCGCTGGCGCGATCTTCTTTGCATTGGTGGTGCGCGCCCAAATCAGCGTCGCCGTGGCTCCGGTCAGTACCACGACTGCTATCGCGATATACATCTTCCTCTTCATAATGTGCTCCTTGCTGAACCTGCTTTGTATCAGGGCCCGGCTTCAGCCGGGCCGAGACGCGTCCCTTTTTTGTTTTGTCATCCCGAGGGGACTTCAGTCCCTGAGGGATCTGCTTTTGTGTCACCCCTGAAGGGGCCCCCTCTCGGCACGACTGAAGTCGTGCCCTGATGCGAAACGTCGCAAAGCCGAGTTTTTACGCAGCCCGCTCAGGCTGACATCGACAACCGCCCTGAACCGCTGTCTGCAATCCCGGGCATGAACTTCATTTCTTCCGGCAACGCGTCCGAGATCCGGCCGTCTTCCATGTGCACAATGCGATCGCCGAACTCCAGCACACGGCTGTCGTGCGTCACCACCACCACGCCTCGTCCGTGCGTGCGCGCCAGCTCGCGCATCATCTCCATCACGTTGTGGCCGGAGTGCGAATCGAGCGCCGCTGTCGGTTCATCGGCAAGAATCACGCCCGGCGATCCAGCCAAAGCACGTGCGATGGCCACGCGCTGCTTCTGCCCGCCGCTCAGGTCAGCGGGGAACGAATCGTACTTCGGAGCAAGGCCGACCTGCTCCAGCAAATGCCGCGCTTCCTGCTTGGCGTGATCACCGCGAATGTTCTTCAGGTGCAACGCCAGCTCGACGTTCTCGCCCACGGTGAGCGTCGGAAACAGGTTGAATCCCTGAAAGACGAACCCGATGTGCTTCAGTCTGATCGCGGGCAGTTCGCGCTCGCTCAGGGCCGTCACTTCGCGGCCCGCCACCCGCACGCTTCCCGAAGTCGCTCGCAGAATGCATCCCATGATCGACAACAGCGTCGTCTTGCCACTACCCGAGGGCCCCATCAGCAGCACCACTTCGCCCTGCTCTACGTCGAAGTCAACGCCATGCAGCACCTGCACTTTGTTCGCGCCCTCTTCGTAGACTTTTGTCACCCCACGCACGGAAACTGCCGCCTGCATATACCTTCTCCTCACCCTTTCCTAACCGCGGAAAACCATCGCCGGATCGAGACTGGTCACCTTGTTGATCGACACCACCGCTGCGCTCACGCACATACCCAGCGTCAGAAAGAAAATCCCTACCGCCATCTTCCACGGCAGCAGGATGGCCGCCCCGCCGCTTTCGCTGGCGCGCACCACGAAGATGCTTACGACCATAGCCAGAAAGTATCCAGCCACCGCGCTCATTCCCGCCTGCGTTACGATCACGCGATAGATGAAGCTGTTGGGCGCGCCCATGGCTTTCAGCGTGCCGTACTCGCGGATGTGGTCCATCGTCGTCGCATAAATCGTTTGCGCAACGACTACCACTCCCACCACCAGCCCGAGCAGCGCGGCGATCAGCACGGCAACTCCGGCGCCGGTGGTGAACATCCAGTAGATCCGCGTCATGCTGCTGAACTTCGACGTCGTGAGCACATCGACATCGGTCAACCGCGACTGCAGCGCGCGTTGCAACTCCGCTACGCTCACGCCCGGCGCAGCCTTCACCAGGATGAACATCGTCTGCTCTTCATTCAAGTTGCCGAAGGCCTGTGCATTCTTGAAGCTGGTAAAGACGTACGGCGTGGTGGTGAAGGCGCGAATGCCGTGCGTGAAGCCAACCACTCTTGCGCGGCGCCCGTTCAACTCGAAGGTCTCTCCCACTTTCGTTACGCCCAGCTTCTTCTTGTAAAGCTCGTCGAGGATCACCGAGTCGGGCGTCTTCAGGTCTTCGACCCTGCCCTCAACCAGGTTCCAGGGCCCGCCAATCCTGTTGTATGGATTGAACCCCACGACCTGCGTGGACTCGTTTGCGCCGCTCGGGGTCTTCCATTGCTCGAAGTGCACAATGTACTTTTCCACCGCAGCCACGCCCGGAGTCGCCAGCATCTGGTACAACTTGCGCTCGGAGAACGGCGCCCCCTGCTCGATGTACGGCGTTCCCTTCGACACGATCCACAGATCAACCCTGGAGTTGTCGATGATGCTCGAGGTCGTCACCGTGAAGCCCACGAACAAGCCCAGCTCCACCACGATCAGCACCACGGCGAAGACGATGCCCGTCAGCGTGACAGCCAGCCGAACTTTGTCGTGTACCAGGTTGCGTCGCGCCAGCGGTGGCATTACTTTTCCTCCGGCTTCAGCAGCCCGCGCAGCAGGCCCTCGAGCATGATTTCGGAGCGCTTCTTCAGCGATCGCCACGGGACCCACGGGTCTTCGCTCTTTGCGATTTGCAGCGAAATGACGCCATGCACTCCCGCCCACATGGTTTGCGCCACGAGGTCGGCGTCCTTCAGGTCATAACGAAACGCGCCGGCCTTGATCGCCTCGGCCACGGTTACACGTAGAAATTCGTAAGCGTCTTCCTCGGGATTGCCTTTGCCCTCCAGGGCCTTGTCCTTGCCGAGGATCAGCGGATGCGGCGTCATGAACATCGTCCGGTAGTGGTTCGGGTTCTTGGTTCCGAACTCGACGTAGGCGTGGCCGATCTTCTTTAGCCGCTCGACCGGGTCCACGATCTGTCCGATGGCAAGGAAGGTCTGCGCCAGGCGGCGGAAATCCTCGTGGCAAATTTCCAGGAAGAGCTCATCCTTGTCCTTGAAGTGAACGTAGATCGCTGTCGGCGAATACTCGATCTTGTCGGCGATCCTGCGCATCGAGACGCCTTCGTAACCTTCGGCGATGAACAGCTCGCGCGCCGCATCGAGGATCTTCTCCCTCGTCTCGAGCTTCTCCCGGTCTCGCCTTTCCTTGATTCCCATAACGGTGACCTTTAACTTACCAACGTTTAGTTAACATTATTAAGTTAATGCGAGTCGTTATTTGTGTCAAGCAAAATCTCGGCGATTTGCAGAATTTTTACTCGGAGCGCCCCAGCGGAGGGACGAACACTCGGTGATGAGGGCCTACAGGAAAAAGCCGCCCCGCAGGACGGCTTTGCTTTCCATCTGCTAACTACTTGATTTCAATATCTCCGGATCCGGTAGATACTTCGACCTCCGGACCGCCGCCGCGCACCGAGCCCTTCAGCTCGTGGCGGTTCAGGCTGCCCTGCACGGTAATGGGTAGGTCGGAGTGGATCGTTCCCGAGCCGGTATGCGCATAGAGGTTGAAGCCTTGGCCGGAGCCCACCGACATGCGCACCGATCCCGATCCGGTATGCAGGCTCCAGCCTCCCTGAACGTCGCCCTCTACAGTAACGTCGCCGCTGCCGGTGCGTGCGCGCAATCCGCCCCTTAGACCGCGCAAGCGCACGTCGCCGGAGCCGGATTCGACATCAGCGTTGCCGTTGCCGGTCAAGTCCGCCTGGATGCCACCACTGCCAGTATGAGCGGTGAACGGCAGGGCGATATCCTGCCCCTTGATGGAGCCGCTGCCGGTCCGTGCGTTGGACTGTGGGCCAAGATCGCGCAAGCTGATGTTGCCGGAACCGGCGCTGACCGCCACCGTCTTACGCAAGCCTTCCACGCCAATGTCGCCGGAGCCGGAATGTCCCTGCAAAGAAGTATCGGCGGGGACAGTCACCTCATAGCTGATGGAAACGTGGTTTCTGGCCTCAGACGGAATGTTGTAGCCGATGCGAATGCTGTTGCCGCTTTGCTCAATCGGAGGATTGCTCTCGACCGCGCGCACGGCGCTCTCTCCGTCCCCACTAAACCAATCGTTGCTGGCGCGAACCACTCCGTGGATCACGACTTGATTGGAGCCACCGGTGCGCACGGTGACGTTGCCGGAGCCGGTTGTCAGGTCCATGGTGACCGGCCCGCTCACCGTCAATGTGCGATCAAACTTGCCTTCCGAGCGGGCAAACAGCATCGCCGGAAGCGCCAGCGTGAGCAGGAAGACCACAAACGAAATCTTTCTCATAACCCCTCGTGAGAATGAAATTGTAGGACTGGGCTGTCGAGAACGGCAGCCTAGCCAGGAGGAACTACGTTTTCTACTGTTGCAACACGACTTCTTGGCCTTCCTTCAGTCCGGCCAGCACTTCGGTCTTCGCGCCATTCGAGATTCCGATCTTTACCGGCACCTTGCGCATTCCGTCCTTGCCCTTGGGATCGGGAATGTCGACCGAGGTGTTCTTGTCCTTGTCATACATAACGGCGCCTTCAGGTATCATCAGCGTGTTCTTGTGTTCGTCCAGCAGGATCTCGGCGTTGGCCGTCATCTCGGCCTTCAGCTCACCGCCCGGATTGTTGATCGAGACGCGTACTTCGAAGGTGGTGACGTTGTCCTTCTCCACGCCCATCGGCGAGATCTTCGTTACCTTGCCAGTGAAGACCTTGTCCTTGAAGGTTTCCACCCGGATGCGCGCCGGCTGGCCAAGATAGACCTTGCCGATATCACTCTCATCGACCTTGCCCTTGACGTAGACTTCGCTAATGTCGCCCAAGGTCATGACCAGCGTGGCGCCGGAACCCAGCACCAGAATGGAGCTGACCGCGTCACCGATCTCTACATCGCGCGACAAAACTACACCGTCGATCGGCGAGGTGATGGTCGTATAGCTTAGCTGCTCTTCCAGCTGGTTAAGGGTGGCACGGTTTTTCTGGACGTCGGCCTCGGCCTGCGCGACCTTGGCCTTATTCACAATGTACTGCGCCCGCGCAACGTCGCGCTTGTTCACCGCGAGCTCGTAGGCGCGCTGTGCGTCATCCAAGGCCGATGCGGAAACCACTCCGTCCTTGGCCATCTGTTGCGCGCGTTCGTAAGCTCGTTGCAGGGTAGGAATGTCAACCCCCTCGGCATCCACCTTGGCCCGCGTCAGATCGGCCTCGGCGCCTTTGAGGTTCGCCTCAGCGGAAAGCAACTGCGCACGGGCGGAATTTACCTCCGCCTGAATCTCTTCGCGGTCGAGCTCGGCCAACACCTGACCTTCGTGAACTTTGTCGCCGGCATCGACATAAAGCTTCTTCACGATGCCGCTGGCCTTCGACTTGATCTCAACCTTGGTAATCGGCGTGACCTTGCCGGTGGCAACCACGCTCTTCGCCAAGTCGCCGCGCTCAACCTTCGCCAGCTTGGTGGGATCGATCTTGGTGCCACCGCGAGTGGCTGCAACGGCCACAATCACCAGCGCGACCACAGCCACCGCAACGATGGTGAAAATGATCCACCGCTTCTTCTTATTATGTTTGCCGTTTGCCACTTGCCCCTCCAACCCTATGATCGCAGCGTTCCTGTTCTGGAGTAAGTTACGTTCGCCGATTGTTGGAAGTTCCTTCCCAAAATGAGACGGCTCGTACCCGCAACCTTAGACCCGGACTCGAAGCAAACGGTAGCAGGGCGGGAGGGCCACGGCCGTCACAGGAATCAAGCGCTTCACCTACTAGAACATGTCGCTCGCAACATCAAACTGCGCTTTATCACATTGAGGCGCTGCGATCCTGGGCCCGTCCCTTCCATGCGCCGCCGCGGCCCAGAGGCCTGGGGTAAGTTTGGAACGAGCGTCAGGCAGAACGCGGTGATCTCTACCTGCGAAAGCCGTTCCGGGATATTCTTCTGCTATTCTGACCGGTAATTTCCCGGCTTGTTTTCGGGGCCGAAGGAGGCTTCGATGGCAGACAGTCAGATGCCCTTTGTTGGCATCATCGGCGGATTCTGGGATCTGAAACAGAGCGATCCCATCGCATTCAATGACGCCAAACAAACAGCCCAGGAGCTAGGCGCTGCTCTTGCCGGCGCGGGCATGGGTTTGGTTGTCTATCTCTCCGATGATAAGTCGCTCGAGCCCTACGTTGTCTCTGGCTACGTAAAGGCCCTGCCCCCGGGCACGGGAGCAGGCTCGATTCGACCCCGCTACGCTGACTCGCAGAAGAAGCTCGTTTATTTCCCCGAGCAGGCCATGCGGCCAGAAGTCTTCGCTCCTCCCGACCTCTTCCCCGGCAACGACTGGGAAGCTCCGTTTTACCGTTCGCTCGCTGAGGCTGATGGTGTAGACGCGGTGTTGCTGATGGCGGGTGGCCGCTCCACTCTTATCGCCGGACAGATTGCGGTAGCTCGTAAGCTGCCGACGCTGGCTGTTGATAAGTACGACGGCTCGGCAAAAGTTATTCGAACCGAGCTCGCGATCAAGGACGAGACCTACCCTTCCGAGGCCACCCACCACATCGACCAAATGGTCGCCTGGCTGAAAAAGAAGTGCGATGCCCAAGCCGAGCAGCGCGCGCAGGAGCGACTCAGGGAGAGCCGCTACCTGAAACAGATTACTCAGAAGCAAAAAGTCGCATGGGCCGTGTGCGCGTTTCTGGCGCTTCTCGTCACGTTCTTCTTTGGCCTTAGTCAGCCTCCCAAACCAACGTACTACGCTTTGCTGACGCTGATTGCTCTCATCGCGGCCGGGGCCATGGGAGCGCTCATCCGATCGATCCTCTGGGGAACGGAGGACACTCCTCCGTCTACCTCGCTGGTTCTGGGCGGCATCGCCGGATTTGTCGCGGGTCTGGCATACTTGATACCGCAATACGTCGGCAATTACGGAATTTTGAATCCTGCGACACAGGCCGTAGGGCCCAACGACAAGATCCAGTTTTTGTCGGCTGTGCTCGTTGGCATTCCTGCCGGCGTCGGATTTGACACAGTTTTCACTCGATTGAAAAAGCAGGCCGACGAGGTATCGATAGCGCCGCCCACGAGGTAACCTCGACGGCGGTCGAAGGGCGTACCGTCTTAGGCTTGTAGCAGCGCCCATCAGTGCAGACGACCAGAGTCTGGTCGGCTTACTGAGGCCCGATCCTGCGCCCTTCCCTTCCATTCGCCGCCGCGGCCGCTCCAATACTTCGCCGCCGAATCTATCGTGGAGGCCATATAGAAAAGTGCGGTGAAAGGTAGGGTGAGCGCCCATCCTATTCCCAGGCCATAGAAGCGGACCATTGGGAGATAAGTGATGCACATGAGCAGGTAAGAGGCGCCACCCAGTAGAATGAGTCGCCACTCGCCGGTGAAGAGAAGAATCAGGGGCAGGAGATAGACGAGCGCCATGCCGAAGACGGCGCCGATCAGTAATGCTGCGGAGTGCCGCAGTTGATTGAAGGCGGTGCGAGCTATCATGCGCTCGATTTCGCCGAAGATTCCGTATTCTCGCAAGCTGCGGGTGCTTGGGGTGACACCCAGCCACACGCGACCGCCGGTTTGTTTCACCCGCCGCGCGAGGGCGCAGTCGTCGATGATCTCGGAACCGATCGCGGCCATGCCTCCGGCGCGTTGCAGCGCCTCGAGACGAATCAACATGCAGCCGCCCGCCGCTCCTGCGGTACTTCGTTTAGGCGAGCGGATCCATGCCGGCGGATACAACATGAAAAAGAAAAACACGAACGCCGGAATCAGCAACTTTTCGGCAAAGCTCTGACAGTGCAGTTTGACCATGAAGGAGACGAGGTCATAGCTCTGGCCTTCGGCGACAGAAATCAGGGTCGCAAGGTTGTCGGGCGCGTGCTCGACATCGGCATCGGTCAGCAGGAGGAATTGCGGGCGCAACTGCATGGCAGCTTCAATTCCCTGCTGCACCGCCCATAGCTTGCCCGTCCAGCCGGGCGGGAGCGGACGGCCTGAGATGATTATCAGCTTGAGTTCATCGGCGGAAGATGCCGCGGCGTGCGCGGCTTCCGCTGTTCCGTCGCTGCTGTTGTCGTCAACGACGAAGATGTGCAGAGCGCTCGCGCAGCTCTGAGTGAGCAGCGAGCGGACAGCGCGTCCGATGCTGTCAGCCTCGTTGCGCGCGGGGATGACGACCGCGATCGGGCCAGCTCGCTCGGCTGCTAAGGTTTCATCGGCCGCGAAGCGATTTACACGCCAGAAGCGGCCGCGCAAGAGCAGCAGGTAGAGCCAGGCAGCAAGGGACAGAAGTCCGCAGATGAGAAGGAGTTCGCGCACCGTAGTCGTGAAAAGAATATCAACCACAAATCGGCACGGATCGTAACTAGAAGTTTGATCCGTGTTCATCCGTGCGAATCTGTGGTTCAAAGCTCTTCTTCCTGATCCGCGTTCTTCCGCGTCGATCCGCGGTTCAAGTTCTTTCCCCCACCGCCTTCACCTGCTACACTCGCCCGCGACGCTATGACGCCGACCGCACCTGATACAAAGCGCACTCGCCTGTACGACGATCCCACCGGCAAGTTTCTGCACGAAGTGGTTCTGGCGTCATGTCGAATGCGCGGAGAGAAGGCCGCTATCATCGACACTTCCTGCACGCCCGCAAAACGCATCAGCTACGCCGAATATGCAGGCCGGGTGGAGAGCGCTGCTCGCGGCCTGGTCGCCAGCGGCATCCAGCCCGGCGAGCGCATCGGGATCTTCCTGCCCAACGGTTGGGAGTTTGGAGTAGCTTTCCACGCCGCGACCGTGGCCGGCGCGATTCCCACCACGCTAAACCCCACGTATCGCGAGCGCGAGGTGCGTTATCAGCTCGAGACCTGCGATGCAGTCGCGCTCATCAGCGACGGCGCGCAGCTCAGGGAAATCAGCCTCTCTGGGCTCAGTGAGTTGCGCAACATCTTCACCACGCGGCAACACTGCGCCGGCAGCCGGCCATTCGAATCGCTGCTGCAAGCGCACCCCGGGGTAATCCTGCCTAGTGCGGATCGCGACTCCCGGCTGGCTCTGGCCACACTTCCTTTCTCCAGCGGAACCACCGGACTGCCCAAGGGAGTAATGCTGACCCACCACAACATCGTCGCCAACGTCTACCAGACGCTGATTCCGGGCGAGTCGGGCGCCATCTCCAACGATGACATCATGCTGTGCTTCCTGCCGCTGTACCACATCTACGGGCTCACCGTCGGGCTGAACCTGTCCCTGATCCGGGGATGCCCGGTGGTGCTGATGCCGCGCTTTGATTGCGAGACCTCTCTGTCGCTGATTGCGCACGAAGGCGTCACCGTGGCGCTATGCGTGCCACCCGCGCTCCTAGCGTATTGCCACGCTGCCGAACAAGAGAAGTTTCCGAGGAACCATCGCTTGAAATGGGTAAAGTGCGGGGCCGCGCCGCTGTCCGGCGAGCTTGCGCGCCGCTTCAACAGCCTGACCGGCGTCCCGATTCGACAGGGCTACGGCATGACGGAAGCTTCGCCGGTAACGCACCTGGGCTTCCTCGATGCGACGCGCTACCGTCCCGACTCGGCTGGTGCGCCGGTGGCTATGACCGACTGCCGTGTCGTCGACGAGAAAGGCAATGATGTCTCGCAAGGGGAGCCTGGCGAGTTGGTCATGCGCGGGCCGCAGTTCATGCTGGGTTACTGGAAGGCGCCCGAGGCTACCGACGCCGTGCTGCGTGACGGCTGGTACTGGTCGGGAGATGTTGTGCGGGTGGATGAGACGGGACAATACTACGTCGTCGGCCGCCGCAAGGAGATGATGAAGTACAAGGGCTTCTCCATCGCCCCCGCCGAAGTGGAGAGCGTACTGCTGGAACATCCCGCGGTGCGCGATTGCGGCGTGGTCTCGCGCGTCGGAGCCGACGGCGAAGAGACGCCCTGCGCCTTCGTCGTGCTACGCGAAGACGAACTGAAGACGCAGAACACCGCGGAGAATATTCAAGCTTTTCTCGCCGAACGCATGGCGACGTATAAAGTGCCGCGCGAGATTCATTTCGTGCGGAGCATCCCTCATACGCCTTCGGGTAAAATCCTGCGGCGCGAATTGCGGAAGCTGTTCTGAGCGCCGGTCTCCGGGCAAGACCCTGTAACGCCTGTCAGATAAAAGACAGCTTGCGCCTTTGGACCGCAGCTCCCAAAAAATCGGGGAGCCCGAAGGCTCCCCGGAGACAACAAACTTCAGATGAGGCTAGAAGGCGTACTTCAGCACCAGCACAACCGCACGCGGGTGGTTGGTGAAGACCGTGTTCCACTGGTCAAACGTGGGCTGGCCGGTGAGTATAGCGTTACGCACCGAGCCACTAGCCTGACCATAGGATTGTACGTCGCTGATCAGGCCCGGCACGTACTGCGCATGGTTGAAGATGTTGGTGGCCTGGAAGATGAACTGGAGCGACTGACGCTCGGTGATGTTGACCCGCTTCAGCAGCGCGAAGTCCCAGTTGTTGATGTCGGGCGTGGAGATCGTGTTACGGGAACCGGTCGCTAAAGCCCCGGCGCCGGCCTGAATGTAATAGGCGGTCGGGTCAGTCGCCAAGTAAGCAACCGTCGCACCCGCCGAGTTCTTCAACGGAGTGACCAAGCTGGATGTGTTCGGAACACCAGCCGGGTTAATGACCGCCCGATCCGGGGCGGAGTCGCCGTTCAGGTTGGCATCGGCATTGCTCTGCACGGTCGCGTACTCAGGGGACTGGAAGGTGTAAATCGGCGCGAACTGCCAGTTTCCGACGATGTTCTTCATGAACCAGTTGTCGTTCTTGAAGAAAGGCAGGTCATAGGTAACCGCCAGGGTGACGCGATGGCGGCGGTCGAAAGCTGAGGTGCCGTAATCGCAGGAGAAGCAGCTGAAGTTCTGCGGACGGCGCGGCGTCAGCACCGTGGAGAAGACGTCTGCCGTCGAGTTGTCGAAGGTGTGGCTCCAGGTCCAGGCCAACTGGAACTGCAGGCCGTTGGTGAAGTTGCGCTTGAATGACGTCTGCAGACCGTTGTAATTCGAGTAGCCCCAGGGTTGGAAGCTGGTGACGTTGGCCGTAAAACCGGCATCGGCATAAGCCGGCACCAGATTGCCGATGGCCGTCAGGCCGGCCTTGGTGTATGGCAACGCGTCGAGCGTCGCCTGGCTCGGAGCCGACAGATACGTCGGCAGGAATTGGGTAAGAGTTACCGGCGACGTCCGGTTCAGACGAGTCTGGACCGGCAGTTCAATGCCGCGGGTACCGACGTAACGAACTTCCAAGGTGTACTTGTTGGCGAAGATGTGCTGCACCCCTGCCGTCCAGGTTTCCGAGTACGGCAGCGTCTGGTTGGGAATGTACGCACCCGTGCTAGCCCGTGCAACGCTCGGATCCGTGATCTGTACCAGGGAGTTTGGCAGACCGCCGTTGGCCAGGAAGTTGAGCTCGCTGTAATTACACGGCTGAGGACACGTACCAGGAGCAACGGTGTCGTTAGTCTGCTGCACTTGCGGCGGCAGGGACAGAATGCCCAGGTTGTCATAGAGAACGTCATTGGCCATCGAAAAGCCGAGGTTAACCGAGGTTTCTGGAGTCGGCGCCCACGCGATACCCACACGAGGCATAAAGTTCGTCTTCTGGGCCGAGGGTTTGCCGAAGGTGATCAGCCCCGGCACGTTGGAAATGGCATTCAACGTTTGCAGGCCCGTCGCCAGCGGCTCGCCGGTGTACTCGTAGCGCAAACCGAGGTTCAACGTGACCTGTGGCGTGAGGCGCCAATCGTCATTGACGTAGGCGTAGAACGCTTTCTTGTTGCCGTAGTAAACCACGTTACCGGCGGAGCGCTCCCCAAAATCCCCACTGTTAGGATTGGGTGCGAAGTCGTTCAGGTAATCCGACGTGTAGTTCCACTCGTAGTCGCCACGCACGCGCTGAGTAAACGTCTGCGGGCTGATGATCCAGCGGAACTCACCGCCGAAGCGCAGGTTGTGCTTGCCCTTTACCCAGCTCACGTTGTCCACGAACTGATAGAGGTTCTGAATGGTTTCCTGCGGCGCGTTGGGATCAGGACCCAGTTGGATATTATTCAGCTCGTATACCTGCAAATTCGGGAAGGTGCCGAGCCCGGGGAAGATCTGCGAACCCACAGGATAGGTCTGTGAATAGCGGTTGAAGCCGAAACGGAACTCATTGTTGATGTTGCTGCTGAAGTTGTGGTATTCGCTCAGGGTTATCACCCAATAACGCTGTGGCGTGCTTGACCAGAAGGTCGGCAACGACGCAGCCGTGTCCTCGGCATTGAGCCTGGAATACGCCAAACGGCCACGCAACTGGCCTTCTCCGAGATATTCCAATCCCAGGAGTTTACGCCGGTCAGGGTATTTTGGAAGCTGGGTCCGATGAACCCAACATCGCCCACCGGAACGTTGACGGCTGTTTGTTGGAAAAGGCTGTTGGGATCAGTGTTAAAGGGCACGTGCGGGAGCACCTGGATGCTGCTCGGGCAAACCGTGGTCCCCCCGCCGGACGCCGGAACGTATTTCTCGAACTGTGAAAGATTGGTGTTGCTGGGGAACAGCGAATTCAACATTGAATAGCCCGCCGAGGTCGGTGCGCAGAATGTCTGCGGATTGGCGGTTTGGCCGATCGGGTTGTACTCCCAATCGGTGAAGAAGAACATCTTGTTCTTCAGGATCGGTCCGCCGAAGTTACCGCCGAAGCGGTTGTTGTCGTAGCGGGGATTGGTGTACGGCCCGGGGGCCTGCGACTGCGCGACCAGCGAGTCCTCAGCGTTCAGATCGCGGTTCTGGAAGTACTCGTAGGCGGTGCCGTGGAACTGATTGGTTCCGCTCTTGACGGTTTGGTTGAACTGGCCGCCCGAGGAGTGGCCGAATTCGGCCGAGTAATCATTTTGCAGCACGGTGAAGCTGTCCACCGCGTCATTCGGAATCACGATGAGCGGACCCGTAACCGAAAGGCTGTTGTTGTCCACACCTTCAATGGTGAAGTTGTTATTGCGCGGACGCTGGCCGCCAACCGACGGGCCGGAGCCGGCGCCGAGGCCACCGGATGTGGCCACGCCGGCATCCAGCAGCGACAGGTTCAACACGCCGCTGCTAGTCGTCGCGGTCCCGGCAGTTGAAAGTGGCGATTCGGCAATCTGCTTGGCTCCGTAGGTGGAGGAGATGGTGGGCGTAGTGGTGTCGATCGCCACCGCCGATTCGTTAACCTCGACTGTCGTGCCGGCGCTAACCACAGCGGTGGTGACGTTCGCAGTAGCCACCTTATTCAGCACCACTTCAATGTCGCGGTAGCCGCCCTTCATGCCCGGGGCGTTGACGTCGATTGAGTAGTGGGCAGCCGGCAGGTTGGAGAAACGATACTCGCCGGATGCATTCGTTTTGGTGGTTTGCACAAACCCGGTGCCCAGGTTTGTCACCGTGACGTCGGCATTGGGCACGTAGGCGCCCGACGCGTCCTTCACCACGCCGGTCAAGTCGCCGCTGATGGCCTGTCCGAACGAAAGGGCCGACAGGAGCAACACGACGCTGAGCAGGGTAAGTAGTGTGAAAATCTTTCTGTTCATCGCACTCTCCGCTTCGCTGATAGAGATTCTTACGTTTGCGCTAAAATTTTGGGCGTTCGCAATTCGCAAGATGACAGATCGCAGAACAACCCCACTCAGGGTTGTGCAAGACGGTAGCCAATCTGATGGGGATTATGGGTTAATGTTTACAATAAGTTACGGAGGATTTTCGCCGGTAAATATAGATTTCTATAGGGTCGGCGCGGGGATTATCCAAAAGTTCATATACGGACATGCGACCGTTGGGTAGGCTCACCCCAGGTTGACGGCACAGAAGATGACTTGCGGTTTAAGCCGACTGCGCTGGCAGGGCTGATGCTGGGCGTTAAGCCGATTTACCGAGCGCGAGGGTGATTAGCGTCTTCTGCTCCAGTTCGTGCGCCTTGCCCGAGCCGGTTGCGGGAGTCGCGTTCGCCGCGCGCTTGATGCTGCGCAGCTTCGCCCCCACAATCCGCTTCAAGCGCGGCACGACAAACGAAAGCGCGCCCATGTTGGCCGGCTCCTCCTGCACCCAGATGAACTCGGTCGCATTCGGATAACGGCGCAGCACCTGGCGAAGATCGTCTTCCGGGAAGGGATACATCTGTTCGAGCATGAGGATCGCGGGCTTCAGGCCCTGCATCTTCTTGCGCTCCAGGCGCAGCTCGTGGCCGATCTTGCCGGTGCAGATGAGGACGCGGCTGGCGTCAAGCGCGGCCTCGTCAGGGATGACGTTCTGCCAACGCCGGCGCTCCAGCTCGCTGACCGGCGACACAGCTTCCGGATGCCGCAACATGCTCTTAGGCGTGAAGACGATCAGCGGCGTGCGCCACTTGCGCAGTGCCTGGCGCCGCAGCAGATGGAAATACTGCGCCGCGGTCGAAGGCTGCGCGACTTGCATATTGTCGCGCGCGCACAGTTGCAGGAATCGTTCAATACGCGCGCTGGAGTGCTCCGGCCCCTGGCCTTCGTGGCCGTGTGGTAGCAGAAGCACCAAGCCGCTCAGCAGGTCCCACTTATCTTCGCCGGAGACGACGAACTGGTCGATGATGATCTGCGCGCCGTTGGCAAAGTCGCCGAACTGCGCTTCCCACATCACCAGGGCTTCAGGAAAGTCGCGTGAGAAGCCGTACTCGAAACCCATCACCGCGGCTTCGGAAAGCTCAGAGTTGTAGATCTCGACCCGCGCCTGGTTCGCAGCAACGTGGCACAGCGGCACGTATTCCTTCTCGTCAACGATGTCGATCAGCACGGAGTGCCGCTGGTTGAAGGTGCCGCGCCGTGAGTCCTGCCCGCTAAGGCGAATCGGGACGCCTTGTGTAGCGAGCGAGCCGAAGGCCAGCGCCTCGGCCATGCCAAAGTCCAGCGGACGTTTGCCGTAGCCCATCTCATGGCGCTGCTCCAGCAGCTTCTGCACCTTGGGATGGATGTGGAAGTCCTCGGGATATTTCACCAGCCCATCGGTGATCTCGTGAATGCGCTCTAATGTGAGGCCGGTGTCTACCTCGTACTCGGGTTTGTACTCGCCGCCATGGAAGGGTTTCCAGTAGCTGGGTAATTCCCGCATCGCCGGCTTTTTGGCCATGCTTTTGCCGGCCGCTTGCGCCGCGTCGAGTTCGGCCTGGAACTTCTCGATGAAAGGCTTCGCGTCCTGTCCCGTTCTTTGCGCGTAGATCTCGTACAGCAGCGGATGATCTTTGATCTTGCGGTAGCGAATCGGCTGCGTGATGGTCGGGTCGTCGACTTCGGAGTGCCCGTGGCGGCGGAAACCGATCAGGTCAACCAGGACGTCGGAGCCGAACTCATTGCGGAACTCCATCGCCATGCGGCCTACGCGCACTACGGCATCGGCGTCTTCACCGTTGACGTGGAAGATAGGAATCGGCAGGCGCTTGGCCAGGTCGGACGAGAAGCGGCCGGAATAGTCTTCGTCCGGGTTCGTCGTAAAGCCGATCAGATTGTTAACGATAATGTGAACTGTTCCGCCCACGCTGTAGCCGCGCAGGTTGGCCAGGTTCAGACTCTCGGCGGTAATTCCCTGCCCTGCGAAGGCGGCATCGCCGTGCATGATGATGGGCACGACCCTCAGCTTGCCGTCGCGGCCGATACGCGTCTGCTTGGCGCGGGCCCGTCCCATAGCGACCGGATTCACAGCTTCGAGATGGCTAGGATTCGAGACTAGATGAATACGAACCTGCCTGCCGTTGGCGGCGGTGTAAAGTCCGGTTGCCCCGATGTGATACTTCACGTCGCCGCCGCCCAGCACGCTGCGGGGATCGACGTCTTCAAAGCCGGCGAAGATTTCCGCCGCCGGGCGGTTCACTACGTTAATGATGACGTTCAGGCGCCCACGATGGCTCATCGCCAGCACCGCTTGCTCGGCTCCCTCTTCCGAAGCGGTATCGAGAATCTCGTCGAGCAGCGGAATCAGGGCAGTGTTACCTTCCAGCGAGTAGCGTTTGGTTCCGATGTAGCGCGCGTGGATGGTCTGCTCGAAGACGTCGGCGCGCACAAGCTGATCAAGGACGCGAGCGCGATCGATCGGCTTGTCCTGCTGCGATTCCATCTTTTCCTGGATCCAGCTGCGCCGCTCGAGGTCGGCGATGTGCATGAACTCGACGCCGATAGAGCCGGCGTAGATGCGTCGCGCAGCGTCGGCTTCCTCGCCGGTTATGTCGAGCTCGGGATGTGGCAGCGGTTTGAAGTGATCGAGCGGGTCGAGATTGGCTTGAAGATACCCCCAGCGGCGAAACGAATCCATCACCCGTTCCAGCTTCTCGCTGTCAACGTTCATCAATACGGTGGACAAGGATGACAAGCTCCTGGCCCTCCGCCCCGGTTTCCGTCCAAAGACGTGCGCGAACCCCTTCGTCAAGCTCAGGGCACGCTCTGGGGCACAGGGGGCCTATTCCTAATGATTCTACTGTCTAGATTCCCAACCGGCCGGACGGATGCGTTTTCCAGCGGAATCGCGGGCGGCAGAAGAGTCAGTATATAAAATCGTCTGGACTTCGTGGGTGAAGGGGTTCGGCTATCAGGTGTCAGGTATCAGAGCGCAACTGGAGAATGGATTGCCCATGCCATTAACTAAACGGCTTACACCGGCCGACCGCCTCTTCGTTCTCACCGGCGCGGGCGCGAGCGCCGAAAGCGGCCTGCCGACGTTTCGCGGCGCCGGTGGAATCTGGCGCGGATACCCGGCAACGCAGGTCGCCACTCCAGAAGCGTTTCACGCCGACCCCCTGCTGGTGTGGCAGTTCTACTCGATGCGGCGGCGCAAGCACCTCGAGGTGAAACCCAACCCGGCCCACCTCGCCCTCGCCGAACTCGAACGCGAACTGGGCGAACGTTTTTTCCTGTGTACGCAGAACGTCGACTCGCTACATGAGCAGGCGGGATCACAGCGCGTGCTGCACATGCACGGCCGCCTGATGATGACCCGCTGCTCGCGCGAGTTGTGCCCGAGCGAGCCATTCGAAGACAGCGATACGCACGAAACGGAGCTACCGAAATGCGAAACCTGCGGAGCGCTCTTGCGCCCCCACGTCTGCTGGTTCGGCGAGGTACCCTATCAGATGGACCGCATCTTCGCCGAAATCGAGCGTTGTACCCTGCTGATGACAGTGGGCTCGTCCGGCGTGGTGGAACCGGCAGCGAGCTTCGTCCGCCTGGCGCGTCGGAATGGCGCGCGCACGATTTACGTTGGGCCCGAGGAGCCGGCCAACCAGGACTTCTTCGACGAAGTCGTGCTGGCCAAGGCGGGCGAGGCGCTGCCGGGGATGGTGAAGGAATGGGTGGCGGGGTAGAGACGTTGAGCCCGGAGGGCGTGCGATGATAGCCCAGCCTGAAGCGAAGCGGAAGGCTGGGATAGCTGTCATTTTAGAAAACCCTGAGCCGGTCGGCGGCATATCGTCCCCGAGGGACTTGGAGATCAGATGTAATACTGACCCAGGACTCCGCTACGCTCCGTCCTGGGCTGTCATCGCACGCCCTTCGGGCTTTCCCCGTGTCAGAAGAATTGCTTGTTGGCCGACCAGGCGGTCGTGCCGTGAGGCAAATCGTGCCAAAGCCAAGTTTTCCCGCCCCTCATCACAACCTCACGTGACCCGGCTCCTCGCGCCGCCCTGGCAATTCCGTAACATGGAGTGTCACGGCGGCCCGCTGCAAACGGTCCCGTCCGACGGCTGACAACAATCGGTTGAGGACTGAGGGTTCTTGCGCGTACATTTCTGAAGTATTAACGCGCCCGCCATTCATAGCAGATCGCGACAGGAGGCCAGTCATGGAAACATTCGAACAGCGCGTGCAACAGATGAGCGAGTGGTTTGCCAGCCCGCGCTTCAAAGGAATCGTGCGCTTGTACTCGCCCCGCCAGGTGGTTGAGCAGCGCGGCACCATCGGTGCGGAATACCCGATCGCCCGCAAGGCGGCCGAAGCTTTCTACACGCGCCTGCGCGAACTGTTCGGCAGCCGGAAGTCGATCACGACCTTCGGCCCATACTCGCCGGGGCAGGCCGTAGCCATCAAGCGGCTCGGCATTGAAGGCATTTATCTTGGCGGGTGGGCAACCTCGGCCAAAGGCAGCGTTACGGAAGATCCCGGGGCCGATCTGGCCAGCTATCCGCTTAGCCAGGTGCCGGATGAGGCTTCGAGCATCGTGCGCGCACTGATCACGGCCGACAAGAACCAGCACTTCATGCGCTCCCGTATGACGCCCGAGCAGCGGGCGGCATCGAAGGTCTACGACTATCGGCCGTTCATCATCGCCGACGCCGATACCGGGCATGGCGGCGACGCGCATGTGCGCAACCTCATTCGCCGCTTCGTCGAAGTCGGTGTCCCCGGATACCACATCGAGGACCAGAAGCCGGGCGTGAAGAAATGCGGACACCAGGGCGGAAAGGTGCTCGTTTCAGAGAACGAGCAAATTCAGCGCCTAAACGCCGCGCGCTTCCAGCTCGACGTTATGCAGGTGCCCGGGATCATCGTGGCCCGCACCGATGCCGAGGCCGCCAGCCTGCTGGACGGTTGCGCCGATGAGCGCGACCAGCCGTTCATTCTCGGGGTCACCAATCTGAACTTGCCGACCTACAAGGCTGTGTTCCTGGCCATTTACCGCAAGTTCTACGACGCGGGAGTGGACGACTTGCGCGGCCACCTGATGTTCTGCATGCCCCAGTCAGAGTATGACGAGGCCAACGCGTGGCTGGAGCAGACCGGACTGTTGCCGCTCATCGCGGAAGGCGCCGCAGCCTACAAAAGCAACCCCGACATGGTGCTCGACACCATGCTCGACAAAGTCGTGGGCGAATTCCTCGACAAGTGGCAGGAGGCTGCCGATCTCAAGACCTATCACCTGGCAGTGGCGGAACGGCTTGCCTTCCGCATTAGCGAAGGCGAGTCGCTCGATGTCACTCCGGAAAAGTGGCTGGACAGGTCACAGCACTACTCATGGTTCGAAGCCCGGGAGATGGCTGCGGCGCTGGGTGTCGACGTCGAATGGGACTGCGAGCGCGCCAAGACCCCCGAGGGCTACTACCAGGTGCAAGGTGGCATCGAGTACGCCATCGCCAAGTCGCTGGCGGCTGCTCCCTTTGCCGACATTCTGTGGATGGAAACCAAGACTGCGGACTTGCACGATGCGAAGGAATTCGCCGATGCCATCCACGCCGAGTTCCCCGACAAAATGCTGGCCTATAACCTGTCGCCTTCGTTCAACTGGGACACCACCGGCATGAGCGATGAGCAGATGAAGCGCTTCCCCGAAGAGTTGGGCAAGCTCGGCTATGTCTTCAACTTCATCACCTACGGCGGCCACCAGATCGACGGCCTGGCAGCCGAGGAATTCGCAACCGCACTCAAGCAGGATGGCATGCTCTCGCTGGCCCGCCTGCAGCGCAAGCTGCGACTGATTGAGTCTCCGTATCGCACCCCGCAGACGCTGGTCGGGGGCCCGCGCCTCGATGCTGCGCTGTTGGCGGCTTCGGGAAGAACTGCCACTACCAAGGCAATGGGCAAGGGATCGACCCAGCATCAGCATCTCGTGCAAACGGAAGTCCCGCCCAAGGTGCTGCAGGACTGGCTGCAGATTTGGGCCGAGCACAATTCCCTGCCGCCGGGCTGGAAGGCGAAGTTGCGGCCCGTGGCTGCCGGGTCGGACTTCATTGAGCTGAGCATCTGGAACGGCGCTAAAGAGAAGGCGGGAAACATCATCTTCGCCGATGTGCATGACCGCCGTGGACACAAACTGCTGTCGATTCGCGACATGAACACCTTCGACCCAACGTTGCGCAAGCGGCGCCTGATGACGCTGGCGCACCTGTTCCTGATTCACCGCTACAAGACGACGCTGGTGCACTACCTGAGCCCGACGGAGGACAATGAGCACCAGGCGCTGAAGCTGCAACGTCTGGGTGTCTTCGGAGACGTCAATACCGAGGCCGGCCTGATCATCGTTGCCGCGGTGAATCCGGCGCGCATCAACGAGCTGCTCAACCCCGACAAAGAAGCGTTACGGCGGCTGATCATGAAGCATGACCAGCCGGCAGCGGTGGCGGTGCCAGTCGCCGGCTAAGGGAGATCGGAGGCATTCCCACCCTTCCGTCTAACAGAAGGCGAGAAGGGTGGGACACCTTAATCAAAACCTGGGCCTATTTCTTCTTGTACAGCGGTCCCAGCGCCGTCTGGATGGCTGTGCCCACGGGACTGCCCCACCCAGTACAGGCGTCCCATCCCGCAGCCGCCTTGAAGTGGCCGTTGTTTCCCGAGGTGATGTCGCGAAACGTTCCCTTCGTCGTCGCGACACTCTGGTAGAGATTGGGATTGAGATATCCCACGGACTTGCCTATCGACTGATTGAAGAGCGCGACCAGGCCCGCCCACAGTGGCGCGACCGCGCTGGTTCCTCCGACCGCGAAGCTCTCGCCATCCGATTCCACCTTATACCCGGTCGCTGGGTCGGCATCACCGGCTATATCAGGTACGCCACGGCCCTTGAATTTGCCCTTATTGGCCGAGAGCGGAACATTGGCTTTCGACTGGTAGGAAGGAAGAGGGAAGGTGTCGCTGACGCCGCCGCCGGTGGCGCCGCCACTGGCGCCGTCATTCCAGACCACCTCGCTGGAGATATTACTTCCCTTGAGTTTCAGCGAGGTTCCGCCGCAGGCCAGCGAATATGGACTGGAAGCGGGGAAATCCACGTGGTACTTACCATCGCTCACGCCGTCGCTCGAACCGTTGTCGCCGCAAGCCACGCACACGGTAACGCCAAGAGCAGCCGCCGCTTGCAGCGCGCTGTTGTAGCTCTGCAATGACTGCGCCGTCCAGGTCGATTCCGGCCCCCCCCAGCTGATGGAAATGACAGAGGGCTTGTTGACGTTGTCCATCGCCGCCTGGTTGATGGCGTCAAGGAACCCAGCATCGGTATTGGGCGCGAAATACACCACGATGGTTGCGCCCGGCGCGACTGCGCCCGCCACTTCAATATCCAGCGCGACTTCGGTGTCCGGCCCATTGGGATCGCCGGTGGGCTGGTTCTGCGCGCCGTCGACCGAGACCGCGATTACCTTCGGCACTGCCAGCTTCAAGCTCTTGAAATAAGTTTGCAGGTCTGACTGCGCGTACCCGCCGCCCAACTCGATAATTCCGATGGCCTGTCCTGTCCCGTTGCCTGACGGGAATTTGTAAGCTGTCGCGATTTGCAACGGCGTATATGAGACGGAGGTCGCAAGCGGATTCGCGCTGCTCAGCCGAAAATGCGCTTGCGCCTGGGGACGATTGTCGAGTCCGTGGACAGCTACCACAATGTCGGACAGATCAGCGGGAATGTTCACCGCGCCGGTGCGCCCGCGATAGCTGCCTCCCGGGTACTCGTACCTCTCGAGCGAAACCTGAAACGCCCTTGCGAAATCAGAACAGCGCCCGCTGAGGAGCACGGTCCTGGCGGCCATATTCACCTCCGCCACAGTGAGGCCGTGCTCACTGGCAAAGGCAGCGACCTGCGCTACATCGGCAGGATCAGCGCCGTAGCGCGCCTGATACTCCTCGCGCGTGAGTCGCTCGCCCTTCGCGATGAGCTTGTCGAGGCTCGGATGCTTCTTGCCTCCCGAGCGCGCTCTCAGGACGACGGTGACAAGCATCAGTTCATTAGGATCAAGCGCACCTGACTTGCTGGCGCCGGTCATCGGCGTGCGCTCACTGCCGGGAATCTTTTTGTACTTTCTTGAGACCATATTCGCTCCTTGTGGGACAGCCGGGTTTGGCTCTGCCGATTGTACCTAACTAGGTAGAGCGGCGCTTTAAGCGCCGCGTTCCGCGGCATGGCTCAGCAGGGTGCTACCCCGCCGCGAGAAACCTGCGGTAGATCGGGAGGTGCCGTTCTGCACACTCGCGCCAGTGGAATCGCGCGGCCTGCGCGAACCCCGCCTTTTGTAACCGCGCCCAGCGTTCGTTGCTGAGTACGACATTGTCAATCGCAGTTGCAATCGACTCCGTATCTGAGGGAGAGAAGTATTCCGCGGCGCCGCCCGCCACCTCAGGCAGTGACGCAACATTCGAGCAGGCGACCGGCGTGCCGCAGGCCATCGACTCGATCACCGGCAAACCGAGGCCTTCCTGGAACGACGGCACGATGGTCAGGTCGGCGCCGGAATACGCCGCTCGCAACTGATCATCAGCGGCTCTGCCCGCGAATACCACATGGCCAGCGAGGCCCATTTCGGTAGCTTCGCGTTGAAGCACCGGCCGCCAACGCGAATCGTCGCCGACGATCAGCAGAGTGTGAGAAAGTCTCCCGCTCTGACCAACAACCGCAAATGCCTTCAGCAGTCCACTCACGTTCTTGTGCGGCTTGAGATTGCCGACAAACAGCAGGTAGTTCCCATCGAAGCCGAACGCCTGGTTGGTGCGCAGCCGCGATTGATCGCGCGGCTCAGCATAGATGTGCGGCGGCACTCCCGTGTAGGTGACCGTAATCTTGTTCGGGCCGGCGCTCAGGTGCTCGACGATCGTTCGCTTGGAGTACTCCGACTGGGTGAAGATGTGATCGGCCCGCTTTGCTGAGTACTGCAACATCGGCTTCGCATAGAACCGACTCTTGAGGCTCCGCCGCATGGTTTCATCGAGCAGGTGGTTCAGGTCGTGGATGGTTACCAGCAGCGCTTTGTGGCGAACCAAGGGAGCGTTATAGTGCGGCACGTGCAGCACATCATAGTCCCGCGCCGCCCAAGCGATCTCGATCTGCTCGCGCAGAGAATAGAGCCTCGCATTCGAAAGCACGATCTCGTACCCGAACTGAGCGAGTGTCCGACTATGCTCCGGAAGGGTGATCAGCGTGACGGGAAGGTCGCCGGACTCGTGCAGAGCGCGGATCAGTTGACTGGTATACGCCGCCAGCCCGGTGTACAACCACCGCGCATCGATGATGAGCCGGCTCATAGCAGGAGCACTCTCGTCCCGGCCATGCGATTCCAGCTACTGCGGGGGCGGGGCCGTCTTCGGCTTCGTAGTGTGCACGCTGGTAGGCTTGTGCGTCGTCGCCGGGTGCCGTGGATCGACGATGACGATATGCTTGATGATCACTGGTGCGAGCGGCTTGTTGCCTTCACCGGTAGCCACGCGCGCGATCTTCTTTACCAAGTCAAGGTTTTCGCACTGGCCGAACAGATTGAACTTGCCGTCGAGCCACGGGGTCGGAGCTTCAGTAATGAAGAACTGCGATCCGTTGGTGTTCGGCCCGCTGTTCGCCATAGCGATGCGTCCCGGCACGTCGAACTTTAGATCGCTGGTTTCGTCGTTGAACTTGTAGCCCGGTTCGCCCATTCCCGTACCCTCAGGATCGCCACCCTGGATCATGAAGTTCGGAATCACGCGATGGAAGGTCGTGCCGTCATACAGCGGAACACCTTTCTCCACCTTGCCAGTCTTGGAATTGGTCCATTCTTTCTTTCCCGTGGCCAGGCCGATGAAGTTGGCTACCGTTTGGGGAGCTTGATCGGGAAACAGCGTGCAATGAATGTCGCCCATGCTGGTTTCGATGGTCGCGGTTGGCTGCGCCGGCGGGGTGACTGTGGACTGGGCCTTGCCGCCCGTCGATTGCGCGAGACCGTTGAGTGACAGGAACAAAGCAGCGATAAGAATTTTCTGCATGAGTTCTCCTGGGAGACATTTGATCATACGAAAAAGCCCAAGCCGAATCACTCACCACAGAGGCACAGAGACACCGAGGATTCTTGAAATCACAACCTCTGTGCCTCCGTGCCTCTGTGGTGAAAGCTTTTATTCCCCACTGGGCGCGATCACCCGACGCGAGTCCTCGTGCCCCTGCTCCGCCTGGATCTGTTTGGCCGTCTTCTCTACCTCGGCAAAAACCCGCATCAGATTGCCGCCAAGGATCTTTCGCAAGTCCGCCGCACTGTAACCGCGCTGGTAGAGCGCTTCGGTGATCTTCGGCAAGTCGGCGGCCGAATCGATCCCTTGCGGTGAGCAGTCGATGCCATCGAAATCCGATCCCAGACCAACGTGGTCGACGCCCGCGACCTTCACCATGTGATCGATGTGATCGATCAGGTCGCTGAGCGGCGGACGAGGCAGTTTTTTCTCCAGCACAGCTTCGGCCGCATATAACTGCTGCGTCATCTCCGGTGTTCGTGACGCCATGAAAAGCGACTGCACCTTCTCGTAGTCCGGATCTTTCTCTGCCGCCAGCTTCTTCGACGTGTCAGCCCACTTCTGCGAGATGAAGCCGCAATAGAAGTTCACCTGCGCCACGCCACCGTTGCGCGCCAGCGCCACCAGCATGTCGTCGGTCATGTTACGGGGAACGTTAGTGAGCGCCCGCGACGACGAGTGCGACGCGATCACCGGAGCGCGGCTGACAGCCAGTGCCTGGTACATGGTGCGATCAGCCACGTGCGAGATGTCGACGATCATGCCCATGCGGTTCATCTCGCGCACGGCTTGCCGCCCGAGGTCGGTAATGCCGTCGTGGTGCTGCACGCTCTTGTCATCCAGATCGCCGCTGGAGTCGCCCAGCTCGTTGGTGTTCGACCAGGTCAGCGTCATGTAGCGCACGCCGAGGCGGTAGTAGTCGCGCAGCACGCGCATGTCGCCCTGAATGGCGTGCCCGCCTTCCACGCCCATCAACGCCGCAAGCTTGTGCTGGCGATGCGCGTTGAGGATGTCCTGTGTGCTGAAGGCCATCATCATCTTGTCAGGATGCAGCCGCGCCTGCTCGTAGACGGAGTCGATCATGTCGAGCGCGCGCTTGATCTCCTGCCCCTTATAAACCTTGGGATCAACCCAGATCGACCAGAACTCCGCGCCCAGGTTGCCGGCCTTGATCTTGGCAAAATCCATGTAGCCTCTGCCGGCGTCCTGCGAGAGATCAAAGTTCTCGTCGACAAAGCGGCCAGGGGTGTCGGCGTGCGTGTCAATGACCAGCGCCGAGTTGTGGATGGCGCGAGCGGTCGGTTGGTGCGCGGCAGAAGCCCGGACCGTGACTGCGGGAGGTTGGGGTTTGCCGCCGCAATTGTATCCGCCTGGGCAATCGCCCACTGTGCCCTGCACTGTTGTGTTCTTAGGAGTGGATTGAGCACTGGCAACCGATGGCGTGAACGACAACAGAGAAAGCGACATGAATACGGCGACAACCCGGACAAGGCTTCGCATCAGGATGACCGGTCTCCGGAAGAGATGATTTGCGATTCGGATTGTAAATGAAGCAGAGCAAAATCACCGTTCGGCGATTTGGCAAATGCATTTCACCATCGTTGACGAAATTACCAATGTCGAGACGATTGCGACAGGCAGAGGGATCCGCGAGCTGAAACGCCTAAACAAAGTGCATGGTAAGGGTCGTTGGCGAAAGCGAAAGGGCCTTGCTCGAATTCGATTTTCCGATGGCGCGCTCTGCCGGGCGGAACTCCACTGGTACGAAGCTCACGGGATCGGAACAAGAGAGTATAAGATCAAGAGGATTGTGGAATGGGAAGTATGAAGCGTGAAGAACCACAATTCGTCGTCTGCGTAAAGAATGACGATTACCGCGCCTCGCTCGAGTTGCGGAAGCTGTACCGGGTCGTTTCCGATGCGAGTGCGGCGGAGCACCATCAGCTACGCGTCATCGACGAGTCGGGGGAAGACTACCTGTATCCGGAGAGTCATTTCGTCGCTCTCAACCTGCCGAAGCGCGCGACGGATGCGGTGCTTCGGGCGTCGGAACTGGCGTCCGAAGGGTGAGATAGTCTAGCCCCAGGCTGAGGCGAAGCCGGCAATTTCGGACGTATCTCAAACCTCTTGAGATAACATTGAGCTGAATGAACAGCCTTATCGAAGAGAAGCGTTCGCAGCTCGAACTCATCTGTCGCCGGCATCAGGTGCGCCGGATCGAACTTTTCGGCTCAGCGGCGGGCAAGGAATTTGACCCAGCAAGCAGCGACTTGGATTTCCTTGTTGCCTTCGACGATCTTCCGACGGATGGTTATGCCGACGCGTACTTTGGCCTGCTGGAAGATCTTCAGTCGTTGTTCCAGCGGTCAGTGGACCTGGTGGTAGATTCCGCGATCAGAAACCCCTATTTTCGCCAAGCGGTAGACGAGACCCGAACGGTACTTTATGCGGCTTGAGTCGCTGAAGTATCTCTATGACATAACTCACGCGGCTACCTTGGCGCTGGAGTTCGTTCATGAAAGCGACCTATTCCGACTACACTTCCGATGCCATGCTTCGCTCTGCCGTCGAGCGTCAACTGGCAGTCCTGGGCGAAGCTCTAACTCAGCTTGCAAAGATTGATCCGCAAACCGCATCTCGCATCAGCGAATACCAGCGAATCATCGCCTTCCGCAACATTCTCATCCACGGCTATGCCGAGATAGACGACCGTATTGTCTGGAATGTCCTGCAGCAGTACTTGCCGGAACTCAAGAGCCAAGCCGAGGTCTTGCTGACCGAACAATGAACAGCGACGTCGCCGGCACGGCCCTTCGCCGGCACAGACTGTCACCGCGATGGGCCAATGCTGCACTATCTGCCATCACGGTTCTCGGCGCCTGCCTCTGCCTTCTTCATCTCGGCCAGAAGAGCTACTGGTGGGACGAGATCGCTACCATTCGCCTGGCGCGCATGACTGCGCCGGATTTCGTGCACACGCTGTGGCGGTTCGAAGCCAACATGTCGTTCTACTACCTGCTGGTCCGCGGATGGATTCACTTTGGCGACAATGAAGCCTGGTTGCGGCTGCTGTCAGCCATCTTCGCGATCGCGGCGATACCTGCGATTTATGCGGTCGGGAAGGCAGTCTCGGGAAGGACGACAGGCCTGCTTGCTGCCCTTCTTCTCTCGATCAACGCCGCCCATGCCGCTTATGCCCAGGAAGCCCGCAGCTACAGCTTGCTTATGCTGCTATGCCTGCTCTCGCTGTTTTTTTTCTTTCGCATTGATCGCGCCGGGAACGCGAACGCTCTCGGCTATGTGCTGGCATCAACCTTGGCGGTTTATGCCCACTTCTTCGCCGTGTTCTTTCTCCTGGCGCAGTGGACCTCGTTGCTGTGGTTGCCGAAAAAACGCCTGTACTGGAAGAGATTTTTGACACCCGTCTCGGCCACCGCTGTCCTCATCTTGCCCGCCTTGTACTACATGGCGTTCCGTCGCTCCAGCCAACTGGCGTTCATTCCGCCGCTACGGCTGAGAGAACTGGCACAAGTGGTCTACGTCCTGACCGCCGATGCCGGCAAGTTCAGGAAGGCGATCGCTCTGCTCTACATGCTGTGTTGCGGAGTTGCTTTACGGTCGCTGTACTCCCGCTGGCGGAGTGAGCGCGACTCCTTCGAAAACTGGCGCGTTCTGGTAGTCGCTCTGTGCGCAGCCATGCCCATCGCGATTACGTTTCTCATTTCTTTCAGGGTACCTATTTTCTTCCCGCGCTATCTGCTCATTTGCCTGCCTGCGCTCGTCCTGCTTGCCGCTTATGGGCTGGTCACAATGCGTCGGCCATGGCTTCGCCTCGGAATTTGTGCGCTCATCGCGCTTCTGTCGGTTGCGACGCTGAGGTGGTACTACTCCCAGCCGAAGGATGATTGGCGTTCGCTGACCACTTACCTTTCGGCGCATGCTCAGCCAGGCGACGCAGTGGTCGGATGCCCTCCGGGGGCGGAGTGGCCGGTGCAGTACTATCGCTCAACTGCTGTTTCCGCCGCCAAACCCGAACTAACCTATCTCACGCCTGACGAGTTGATAGCCGACGTGCGGAGCGGCCGCTCCGCGGGCACTTCGCCCCCTGCGCGCGTTTGGATCGTAGCCTGGGAAGATAGTCCCGACTCAAGAAGAGTGCCGCCAGCCATCGCGCCTGAGTACCGCCGTGTCGACGACCGGCACTTCGCGGGTACTGTGAATCTTTCTCTCTACGAACGGCGCGACACCGGAAGCTAATCAGGGCAATTATTACCTTGACTCGTCCACTGTTTTGAGCTATGATTTTGACAGTGAGGCGGTCGATGAAAGAGCACAGAGAACCTGAGAGCCTGCAAGAAGCGATCATCTATTTTGCAGACTCCGACAACTGCATCCGCTACTTGTCCGTGCGGCGCTGGCCGGACGGCAAAGTGATCTGCCCGACCTGTGGCTCGGACAGTGTGAGTGAGTTCAATAGCACTCGCCGCACTTGGCAGTGTTCCAGCCATCACGCCAAGCGCGAATTTTCCATCAAGGTCGGAACGATCTTTGCAGAGTCTCCTATTGGCCTTGATAAGTGGCTTACCGCGATGTGGATGCTCACGAACTGCAAGAATGGTGTGAGCAGTTGCGAGATTTCGCGGGCGGTGAAGGTTAGTCAGAAGGCCGCATGGTTTATGCTTCATCGCATCCGGCTGGCCGTACAGGATGAGTTCTTTGGCAGCAAGTTGAACGGTGAGGTCGAGGTCGATGAGACTTTTATCGGCGGCAAGGCCCGCAACATGCACGTTGACAAGCGGGAACGGCGCATCACTGGTACTGGCGGAAAAGACAAAACCATTGTGTTCGGTGCGTTGGAACGCGGCGGTAAAGTTCGCACCGCCGTAGTCGAGAACCAGAGAAAAGCGGGACTTCAGGCTTGTGTCAGAGAGCACGTCGAAGCGGGCGCGGCTCTCTACTCCGATGCTCTCCTGTCCTATGACGGATTGGCCCAGGACTATGCTCACAAAGTCATTGACCATGCTGAGAAATACGTCGATGGTCGCGTTCACACCAACGGCCTTGAGAACTTCTGGAGCCTGCTGAAACGCGGTATCTCTGGCACGTATGTGAGTGTTGAACCATTCCATCTATTTCGCTACCTTGACGAACAAGCGTTTCGCTATAACAACCGTGCAACGAAAGACAACAAGCTAACCGATGCTGACCGCTTCGACATGGCCGTTCGCCAGATCGTCGGCAAGCGCGTAACCTTTGCCGAGCTAACCGGCAAGCCTAACTGACCAAGGACTGCGAAGTTCAAGCGCCAGAATCGCGGGAAGCGGACGAAGAAGCCTTCGCCCGCTTCTTTCTCGCACGTCGCTGTTTATACTTTCGCTCTCTGGTTTTCAGTTCGTCATAGGACACCGAGAGCACCTTCCGCACTACACCGTCGAATTTCTCCGACTCTGATGGTTCCTGCTTCATAAGATTCCTTCAAAAATAAAAGTCTGGGCGGTCGGTTATGACTCGCAAGTTGGCAAGTCTTGCGTTGAGCACTCGAAGCGGCTGGTGAAGAGCAGAAGCTATCCCAAGAAAACCGGCATCTGTCTGTCTGCTGTCATCAAGGAAGGTCAACGCTGCCTGACGCGAACATTCCAAGAGGAAGCGATGCGTATCTAACATCCAGTCTTGTACTTGACATTCCCACTTCTCAATTGGTTCCGCATCGTCTGAACGGGGCACATGTCGCTGAAGAAGCAACCCGCTAGAGAGGAGCGCCAACCCTTTTTCGAGCCGCTTCTGCATCCGTTGCGCTCCCTCTTTTTCCCTCTTTGCGTTGCGCCATGAACTGATGTCCCAGCCCCACACGATCATCGCCAACACGGCGATCTCGATAACGAGCATTGCTACGTCAACAGGTTTCATGTCGCACACGAAAATGCGCCGGAGCGTATTGAGCATCACTACCACGACCGCCGCCAAGCGGACGCTGCCACGGGAGCGCCTCACCGCGCCATCCCCTGCGGCTCACTTTCATCATCCTCCGTTCCTGTGGACGAGTCAAGGTAATACTCGCCCTAATCAGGGCAAGGAATACCGGGACTGTAAGAGTGAGAAAGAGGAACGGAAATTGCCCAGCCTGTTGCATTGTGTTACGCGAGAGGGTGGGGCGCCGAAACTACGTCCTGAAGAAGTCCTTGATTGCCCGCCACATCACCTGGCCGCTGACATCGGCGATGGACCTGGTGAAAGCGACATCCTCAGGGTACCCCCTTCAGGCAAACGGATTCTCGATGCGCAGATCGCCGAAGCGCCGTCCGGTTTGCAAGTCCTCACTGTAGAGCAGGCGGCAGCCGGCTTCGCTGGCAGCAGCAACGATCAAAACGTCATACCAGGAGAGGCCGTGCTTGCCAGTCAAGCGCAGGGCTTCGGAGAACAGGGCCTGCGAAGACTGCACCGCCATCAGCGGACGGAACACTGTCCCCAGATATTGTTCGGCCTCTGCGACCGTCATGGGCTGCGCAAATCGCCGCAGGGCAACGTTGAAGAACTCCTGCGTTACCTGGTAGCTGACCACGCCCTTTCGAGTAGCCACAGCCTGACGAATGAGCTGCGTGGCGCGCCGCGCTTTGCCGGCGGAGGCGCGGTCGAAACTGTAAACGAAAATATTGGTGTCGAGAAAAAAGCTACCGTTCATTCATTTCATCGCGGGTGAACCGGCGGCCCGAGCTGACGTGGCGAAGCCGCCGCATGAGGGCATCCACCTCCTGCCCATTGCCGGCCTGCGCGGTGAATTGCAGCAGCCATTCGCGAAAAGCCGCGTTCAGTGTCCGCCGCTGGGAGCGGGCCACCTGCCGGGCCTGCTCAATGAGGTCTTCATCGGCACTGAGAGTAATGTTCTTCATACAGAATCAGTGTACACGAGAGTCGTGTATAGGGCGTTCGCCCAATGCGAGAAGGGCTTCTTCAGGACGTAATTCCACGACCGGCATTGGCCTGTGCAGCCGATTCTCTTTGCGAGACTCGCATCCTGACCAAACCGTTTGTCATCACAAGCGAAGCGAGGGATCTGTTCTCCTCGACTTGCAAGAGCGCTTGCGTATGCCAGCACCTATCGCACTGCACACGAGAGCAGATTCCTCGCGCCAACTGAAGGCGCTCGTAATGACAAGTTCTAAAATGTGGTCTCCAACGCTGGCCAGCGTGGAGCGCAGCGGAACGCTGGGTAGGATCGCCAGATTTATGCGAGTCGGCTTTCAGCCGACGACACAGTTTTCCTAGCCACAAAACATTTATGTCGTCCCCGGGGGACTCGGGATTTCTTGTCGGGCGATTACCCAGGATTCCGCTTCGCTTCATGCTGGGCTGTCACCGCACGCCCTTCGGGCTTAAAGAGAGTGTGAAGTTACGTCCGGAAGAAATCCTTCACTGCCTGCCACATTACCTGGCCGCCGACATCGGCGATGGACCTGGTCAGCGGAATGTCTTTCGGGCAGACTTCGACGCAGTTCTGCGCGTAGCCGCATTCCTGGATGCCGCCGTCGCCCATCAAGGCTTTCAGGCGATCAACTTTCAGGGCTTTGCCAGTTGGGTGAGTGTTAAACAAGCGTACCTGCGAGATGGTGGCCGCACCGACAAACCCGGTCTTCTCGTTGAACTGCGGGCAGGCCTCCATGCAACAGCAGCACGAGATGCAGCGCGAGAGCGGATAGGCCTCTTCCTGATCGGCCGCTGACTGGCGGGGGCCGGCGCCGAGATCGTAGGTGCCGTCGACCGGCACCCACGCCTTTACCGCCTTCAGGTTCTCGAAGAGCACGCTGCGGTCAACCGAAAGATCGCGGATGACTGGGAACTTGGAGAACGGCTCCAGCGTTATCGGTTGTTCCAGCTTGTCGATGAGCGCCGAGCAGGCCATGCGCGCACGACCGTTGATCAGCATGGCACACGAGCCGCAGACCTCTTCCAGGCAGTTGGAGTCGTAGGTGACCGGCGTCGTGGCCTTGCCGTCGCGCGTCACCGGCCTGGCGGCGATGTCCATCAGCGAAGAGGTGACGTTCATGCCAGGCCGGTAGGGCAGCTCGAACTCCTCCCAGCGAGACTTGGAGGCGGCGTTGTCCTGGCGCTTGATTTTGATGATGATAGTTTTGCCGTTAGTAGCCATGATGATTAGTAACTAGCAATTAGCAATTAGCCTTCAGCAATTAGCAATTAGCCTTCAGCAATTGGCCGTTGGCAATTAGCCATTAAGTATTTCTCGTGTCGATCGCAAATTCGTGTCAGGGCACGATTTCAGTCGTGCCGATCGCGTTTATTTTTTCTTGTCATCCCGAGGGGACTTTAGTCCCCGAGGGACCTGCTTTTACTCAACCCATGAGCAGACTGTTCGCGCCAAAATCAGGCGCTCGCAATCACGAATCTTAGACCGCAGGGGCTGAAGCCCATGCCTGAAACAAACTGTTCGGCACGACTGAAGTCGTGCCCTGATACAAAGCTCAACGCTCGAACTCGCAACTCTGTTCAAAGATCGAGTCTTCTACCGACCACTAGCCACTAGCCACTGACCACTGCTCTAGCTCGCCGCGTCGTACCTTCTCGGACGCGGCGTGATCAGCGACGTATCCACCGGCTCGAACTCGAAGCGCGGCTCATCGGCGTCGGCGGCGAAGTATGCCTTCGTCGTCTTGAGCCAGTTAGCATCGTCGCGTTCCGGGAAGTCCGGCTTATAGTGTGCGCCACGCGACTCGTTGCGCATCTCTGCGCCCTGGGCGATGACGCGCGCCAGTTGCAGCATGTTGTAAAGCTGGCGGGCGAAGACGAACGACGTGTTCGCCCACATGGAGCGATCGCTCAAGTTGACGTGGCGATAGCGTTCCAGCAACTCGACCAGCTTCTCGTCGGTTGCCTTGATGTTCTTGTTGTAGCGGATGACCGTCACGTTCTTGGTCATAGTGTCGCCCAACTCGCGCCACAGCAGGAACGGGTTCTCGGTTCCGTCGTTGTTCATCAGCCGCTGGTTGATCTCTTCCTGGCGCTTCTGCTCCGACTCGAACACGTGATGCGGCGGCGTGTGTCCGTTCTTGTGGACGTTGCGCGCGTACTCCATCGCATCCGGGCCGGCGATGAAGCCGCCGGTAATGCACGACAGCAGAGAATTCGCGCCCAGGCGATTGGCCCCGTGGATGGAGTAATCCGCCTCACCGCAGGCGTACAGGCCCTCGATATTGGTGCGCTGATTGAAGTCGACCCACAGTCCGCCCATGGTGTAGTGCATGCCGGGGAAGATCTTCATCGGCGTGTCGCGCGGATCGTCGCCCACGAACTTCTCGTAAATTTCGAGAATGCCTTCCAGCTTGCGATCGAGCGTAGCTCGGTCGATGTGCGTCAGGTCGAGATAGACCATCGGCTGGCCGTCGATGCCGAGATGGTGCTCGTAAACCACTTTGTGGATGGCGCGGGTGGCTACGTCGCGCGGCACCAGGTTGCCGTACTTGGGATACCACTCCTCGAGGAAGTACCAGCGCTCGCTCTCGGGAATGCTCTTGGGATCGCGCTTGTCGCCCGCCGTCTTGGGGACCCAAACGCGGCCACCTTCGCCGCGCGCCGACTCCGACATCAGGCGCAGCTTGTCTTCGCCCGGGATCGACGTCGGGTGAACCTGGATGAACTCGCCGTTGGCGTAGAACGCTCCCTGCTGATACAGCGCCGACTGCGCCGAGCCGGTGCAGACGACCGAGTTGGTTGACTTGCCAAAGATCGCGCCGATGCCACCGGTGGCGACGATCACGGCTTCCGCCGGGAACGTGACAACCTGCATACTGCGCAGGTCCAGGGCGCAGATACCGTGGCACACGCGGTTGTTGTCGAGCACGGCCGAGAGGAACTCCCAGCTCTCGTATTTCGTTACCTTGTCTTCGGCCTCGTAGCGGCGCACCTGTTCGTCGAGCGCATAGAGAAGTTGCTGGCCGGTAGTGGCTCCGGCGAAGGCCGTGCGGTTGTAAAGCGTACCGCCGAAGCGGCGAAAGTCGAGCAGCCCTTCTGGCGTGCGGTTAAAGGGCACGCCCATGCGATCCAGCAGGTCGATGATGCCAGGGGCCATGTCGCACATGGCCTTCACCGGAGGCTGGTTCGCCAGAAAGTCGCCGCCGTAGATGGTGTCGTCGAAGTGCTGCCAGGTGGAGTCGCCTTCGCCCTTCAGGTTCTTCGCCGCGTTGATACCGCCCTGCGCGCAGACCGAATGAGACCGCTTGACCGGAACGATGGAAAACAGGTCGACGTGACCACCCATCTCCGCGATCTTGATGGTGGCCGCCAGTCCTGCCAGCCCGCCGCCTACAACGATGATCTTAGGATGTGCCATATGAGTTGTTACTAGCAATTAGCAATTAGCAATTAGCAATTAGCAACTAGCGACTAGCAACTACTCGGCGCCACTTGCTTTGTATCAGGGCACGGCTTCAGCCGGGCCGCGATGCCTGTTTATTGTTGTCATCCCGAGGGGACTTTAGTCCCCAAGGGACCTGCTGTTCGTCCGCCCTGCCACAAACCTCAGTGCCGGCGACTCTAATCGTGCTCAATAATCGGGCCTGGCCCGCGGGGTAGTGACAAATCCTGTAATCGAGTACAGGCCGACGCCAACCAGCGCGATCGCCAGCACCAGGCAGACATAGCCGAACTTGCGCCGCGCACGCTCGCCGACGGTGAGTCCCCACTTGGCCGCGAAGAGCCACACCCCGTAGCTGAAGTGCCATGACGCCGCCACGATTCCGACGACATAAAACGCTACGACCCAGGGATTTTGAAATGCCAACCAGACCTTGGAGAACGCGGCATTGTAACCGCCGCCCATGAGGTGCACGCCGGTAAACCGCATATCGTACGTATGGTAGGCGATGTAGATGAGGGTAATGATGCCGGTCCAGCGCTGCGCGGTGTACAGCCAATTGCCGGTCCAAGGGTAGTCACCCACGTTCGACTCGCCGCGATACCAGATGTACAGGCCGTAGAGTCCGTGATAAAGCAGCGGAATGAAGATGAAAACCCACTCCAGTAGATGGACGAAAGGCAGGCTGGTCAGGAACTTCACCTGGTCGTTGTAGGCTTGCACTCCATGCATCGATTCGGAGTTGGAGATGAAATGCTCGAGCAGAAATGCGCCGATCGGAATGATGCCGGTTAACGAGTGCAGCCTGCGGAGAACGAACGAATATCCCTGGCCCGCCCTGAGCGGGGCCACGCCGCTACGAACGGTCGCAGAAGATGATTCGATAGGACTGGCGGTAGAAGCCACGACGCCGACTCCTTGTGATTCGCGGCGTTGACACGCGAATCTCTGATTATCAAATTCGCTAACAGCGCAAGTCAAGAAAACCGGGAACGCACTTTGAACTTGGCGAAAGTAGTAGAGCGGCGCTTTCGCGCCGGCTCTCGATTTGCTCCGCTCGGTCGATCCGGCTTCGAAGGGGCACGGCCTCAGCCGCGCCGATAATACCACCTTGTGTCGCGGGCTTTAGCCGCCGAGGTAGAGTCGGCTTCGCAGATGCAAAAGCGATTTCCCCCAGTGGCTGAAACCAACTGCGCCCAGATGCGTGCGGCGCGCCTGAAGGCGCGCCCCTTCAAAGCAAGCCGATAGCCTTTGTAAACGCGACGCTGGCGAAAATCTAGATTAGCCGATCATCATAGGCCATCGCGCGTGACGGCAATCACAGGCATCTGTGAGCACGTTGGAACCGGTGAGAATCTCCGTCACACCTTACTGTGACCTATGAGGGTGTTGCTCGCGCAGGTGGTCGGCCCAGTCGAGAAATTGCCGGAAGGCCGCACCGCGATGGCTGTACCGCGCCTTCTCTTCGGCCGTGATCTCGGCGAATGTTTTGTTGATCACCGGAAAGAAGAACAGCGGATCGTAGCCAAACCCGTGTTTCCCCTGCGGCTGGTGCAGGATGATACCTTCGGCCTTGCCGTGAAACGTCGCCAGAGTGTGCCCATTCCGCGCGACTGCGATCACACAGACAAACCGCCCAGTGCGAAATTCATCAGGGACGCCTGCCAGTTCGCGCAGCAGACGCGCGTTGTTGGCGTCGTCGTCGGAGTTGGGAACGTGCTCGGGGGCGCTCGCCTCGTCGGCCGCAAAGCGTGCCGAGCGGACGCCGGGTGAGCCGCGCAGGACATCGACTTCCAGCCCTGAGTCGTCGGCGATGACCAGTTCTCCCTCAGCATACTTGCTGTAGTGCTCGGCTTTCTTTCTTGCGTTGGCTTCGAAGGTGGGGCCGTCTTCGATGACGGTCGGGAGTTCGGAAAATCCGGGGAGCGTGGCGATTTCGATATCGTGAGCAGCCGTCGCGCCGACGAGGTCACGGATCTTGCCGGGGTTGGAGGTAGCGACGAGAACGCGATGCATTCTTTTCCATTATTTATTAACGATGTTTGGGTAAGCGATTTTTTTCGTTTGTCATCCCGGAGTGTAACGAGGCACCTGCTTTTTGTTGACAGCGCCAGCGGGCTCACTCCGTGGCAACAGCTCCGCGCAGGACGAGAAAGCGGGTTCCTCGCGCCAAATGAAGACGCACGGAATGACAATTCAGGAATGGAGGCGCTCGTGATTCAGAGGTAGTCGAAGCTCGTAATGACAATCGAATGGTGTTTGTCGCCAAACGGCGCCCCGTTTATCATCGTCAGTTTGGCCGATGCACCTTCGCCCTGTGATGCGCGTCCTAGGCGGTCAAGGAGCAGGCGGTTTAGAAACAGAGGTGCACACGTGCCCCTAAACCATCCTATGAATAAGGTTCCTCCGTTGGCCAATTTGGCCCTGAGGCCCTCATGCTGAGGGCGCTGTTTATCGGACTCTCCGAAAATAAGCCGCTTCGCCATTTCGCCGAGAATTCCGCCGTCGGGCTGCGCTTCTCCAGCCGCTTCGTTGCTGGAACGCAATTGCCTGACGTGATCCGCGCCACCGAGGCGGTCAACGCTTCCGGCGCGACGGTCAGCATCGATAACCTGGGCGAGAACGTAACTAACGCCGATGAAGCGAAACACAGCGCCGACCTCTATCACCAGATGCTCGACGAGATCGCCTCGCGCAAGCTTAAGGCCAACATCAGCCTCAAGCTGACGCACATGGGACTCGATGTCGATCCTGATCTGGCCTTCCGGCAAGTCACCGAACTGGTCGACCATGCGGTACGCATCAACAACTTCGTCCGCGTCGACATGGAGGGCTCGCCCTACACCCAGAAGACGATCGACTTCGTTCGCGGGCTGCACCGCCTGCCGGGACACGATAAGAAGGTCGGCACCGTAATCCAGTCCTACCTGTGTCGCAGCGAAGACGATGTGAACACGCTGCTCGCGGACGGCATTCGCATTCGCCTCTGCAAGGGGGCTTACAACGAGCCGCCGGACATTGCGTTTCCGAAAAAAGCCGATGTCGATGCCAACTACATCAAGCTCGCCAAAACCCTTTTGAAGAGCGGCGTATATCACGGGCTGGCCACGCACGACGAGAAGATCATCGCTACCATGAAGCAGTTTGCGGTGACGGAGAAGATTCCGCCGACGGAATACGAGTTCCAGATGCTCTACGGCGTACGCCGCGACCTACAGGAGCAGTTGGTACGCGAGGGCTACGGCCTGCGCGTGTACATCCCGTTCGGCACGGAGTGGTATCCCTACTTCATGCGCCGTCTGGCGGAGCGCCCGGCCAACGTATTCTTCATCGCGAAGAACATGCTAAGGCGGTAGGGGCATGGGACTTCATCGATGCAGACAGCGTCCATGAGGTTCATGGTTTCTGATTTGTCATCACGAGTGGAGCAAGGGATCTGCTCTCGACCGCGAGGGGAGCCAATTATGGGCCGTGAATGGCGCTTCTCCGTGTATATCATGTCCAGCTTGTCCCGACACATTTATACCGGCATTGACCAATGACATCTTTCGTCGAGTACTCGAACACAAGAGTGGGCAAATTGAAGGCTTCACCAGGCGTTACAAAGTCAATAGATTGGTGTATTACGAGAGGTTCCAATACGTAGGTAATGCCATTCGTCGCGAGAAGCAGATCAAGGGCTTGATCGCGCTAAGCGCGTCGCGTTGATTGAGCGCGGCAACCCAACCTGGGATGACCTGGCCGAGGACTGGGGAAAGCCCTTGTCCACAATCGAGCGATTAGCGAGTCCCAAGAGAACAGATCCCTTCGCTCGTGATGACAAAATATAAAACGCGCTTCGGCACACTTAAGAAGCCTGCCCTGAGCGAAGTCGAAGGGTGCCCTGATACAAAGCGAGCGAAGGGGGGAGCGGAGTTTCTTAGCATGTGAAGCCATGCCGTTTCAACACCTGTTGGCGAGACGGCTGCTAATTGCTAATTGCTACCCGCTTCCCCTCTCCGCGATCTCACCCAACTCCCAGTACCGCTTCACCATCAGCTCTGACACCTTCACGGACTCGCTGGGATGGAATAGGCGCTGATCGCGGCTCCATTAAAAACAGCCAGAAAGCGGCCGTCTGGTGAGAGAGCAAAATCAAAATTACCGCTTTCGCGCTTCACGGGAATCGTGAATAACAGTTTCCCAGTACTTGTCTGGTAAACGAAGATCGTCGGAATTTGACCAACCTGAACTCCGTCGAATTTTCGATTCTTCAGCGCCGTAATCCAAACCGCGAACATGTCCGCGGAGAGCGCCGTGCGAAGGTCGCCAAACTGGAACTCATTGAGGTTTGACGCCGCGGGGTTTTCCTTCTCCCACCGCAACCCTGTCTCGACGCCCACTACTCCGAGACCGCGCCGGTCCGAAACTATGACCGATTGCGAGGAGACCACCTCGACTCCGTCGTCGCGACAAAAGGTTTCGGAGCAAATTACTCTGGCGGAGCCGTCCAAACCAATCTTGGTGATGCCTCGGCTCGGTAGAGGCAACGCGGACAAGACGAAATTGTCTCCAGCCGTAACTGGAACAGAGAAATTGAGGCCGCTTGGCCCTGTCATCTCTGCCAAGGTGCGTAACGTATTCGCGTCCAACCACTGGTACGACGTCTGGTGTTTTGCCGCCGACTGGTGCCGCAGGAATATCTTGCTGCCGTCATCGACCACTTGTACTGACCAAAGATCTCCTGAATCAGTGGGTTCGAGCCGCTTTTGATTCAGCAGATTGAAGTCGTTGCCGTAGAGCAGCAGTGTTCGATCGGCAAAGATGAGGAACCGGCCGCCGCTCAGTCCAACCAACCGGCTCTCCGAATCGATAAGGTCAAACCCAGAGCCACGCAGGAGTGAAGGCCATTCTTTCCTTTCGAGTAGGCTTCCGTCCTTCGCGTTCAGGAAGAAAACCTCTAGCTCGCGACTCGCGCTGTGCCAGTCCTCTCCTACGGTCGTCGTATGGAAGACAGCGACCCAGTCGTCAGAAACAAACGATATATGAGTGTTGTCGTCCATGGCGTCCAGCTTCTGAAGGCTGAAGTCCTTGAAAAACGCCTTGTTCGACTGGCTTTTTGCCGGTTTCCAGCCATACGTCTTCAGTTCAATAGTCCAATTCGGTTTGCTGGAAGCCGGCGCGGAATGTGCTAAATAGCTGAAAGCCAGCAGCGCTACCGAAACGCCTAAGGATTTCAAGAGCTTCATCATCTCGGCTCCGCAATCTCTCCCAACTCCCAGTACCGCTTCACCATCAGCTCCGGCACCTTCACCCGTCCACCCTTCAGCATACTCTTGAGCTGCAACGCGTTGACGGCGGCTTTGCCCTCGAAATGATTGTTGGCGACGACGAAGGTCTTGCCGGCTTTCTCAGCAATGGCGCCGATCCGAGCTTTCCAGCGCTCCAGTTCAGGCTCGCTGTAGAGGTAGTTGTAGCGGTCGTTGCGCGAGTCGCTGTCGAACCACTGCTCGTAGTTTCGTCCGTGCAGGCGGACGTAGCCAATCGGTGCCGTCACGTGCTCGGTCGGGCGTACCGCATCGCCCAGCTTGGGCTGGTCGATGTTGCAGAAGGCGACGCCTTTCCGGACGAAGTAGTGCAGCGTGCTTTCATTCGTCCAGCTGTTGTGGCGCACCTCGACCACCAGCGGATACTGCTTGAACTTTTCGATGACCGTGTCGAGGTAAACGCGGTTGGCGTCGGTGTTCTTGAACGAGATGGGAAACTGCACCAGCAGCGCGCCCAACATGTTCTCCTTCGCAATCGAGTCCAAGCCGTCTTTCGCCAGGCGCTCGTCTTTTTCCGTGGCACGGATCGTTTCCGCCGAGGTGCTCTCCAACACCGCGACGGGCGAATGGGTGAACGCCCGGTTCAGCTTGGCAGTGAAAAGGAAGTCGGGATTCACCGCGCGCGCCATGCGGCTCCAGAGCTTGCCCCACTCCGGCTTGATGTGCCCGTAGAACGACGTATTGATCTCCAGCAGGTCGATATATTGCGCCAGGTACTCGACCGGATGCTGCGACTTCTTGGTCTGCGCCGGATAGACAATGCCTTCCCAGTCTTTGTACGACCAACCGGCTGTGCCGACGTAAACGCGCGTGCGTCCTCCATTCGAAGGGCAGAGTAACAGAAAAGAGGTGTCAGGTTTCAGGTGTCAGGTCTCAGAGGGTTCGCGAGTCGGGGGACGACGGTCGAGCGCAACTTTGTACGCGAGATTAAGGAAAGCAGGTCCCTCACTTCGTTCGAGATGACAAACATGATGGGATCCATGACCCGGTCGAATCATATTGAAGCGAGAGGATTCGAGAGAGCACGCCGGCCTAACTGACAACTGACAACCGCCCACTGACAACTGAGAAAACGAAAAGGCCACCCGGCAACAGGGCGGCCTTCTCTTCAAGGGAGAATAGTTCCAACGGAGGCTAGACCGTCAAAACTTTCTGACACAAATACTAGGGACACGGGGAGGGAGTGTCAAGCAATTTCTGGGACTTAAACTACTGTGTTTTCAATAACTTACAAGAAATACAAACAGCCATAGGAAACTTGCCAAAAACCCTCAAATTTCCCTTATTACCATGCCAAGTCGCTTACAAATCAACTACTTACCATGGGTGATCTCTTCCTCTAAGTGCAGCTGGATAATCTCCACGCTCTCGGGCCGGTCGAAGACCCGGTTGGGGAACAAGCGCTTCATCAGAAGGCGAAATCCGCCGAAAAAAACTCCGAACATGAGCATGATGAGCAGAAGGATTCCGATGAGGCTGAAGATGCCGACGATCAAATTGCCGATGTTGTCCCGCTTCGGAATCGATGTAGCTTCATCCCATGTCACATCTGCTTCGTAGTTCACCGAACCTAGTAGAGATCGTGCCTCGCTGTTGTTGACAGTGCCGCTTTCAACCAAAAGAATCGGCCCCGTGCGCCGCAGGGCCAACGCGCCTGGGCTGGCGCCGGCTATGGGCTCGAGCGCGCGCAAGCGGTCGCCCGCGATCTGGGGCGTGGGATACTGCACCACCATCAGAGTCACGGGGCCATCTGGCAGCGAATACTGCTGCGCCAGGATCTCCGGATCGTACTGAAAATCCACCTGCTCTGCCGTCAGTGGCGCGCCGATAGCGGTCAGCGCCTGCGGACCAAGGATGTATTTTGCCGAATTCTCTACCGCATTCTGCTTGGGGAGATACTGCGGCAAGCTGGGAAGGTTGTCGTTGGAACCGGTAGCGGCAGGCAGGGAGGCAGCAAGTTCGCGAAGCTCCGCAGCCGACATCCCGGTAAGCCGGTCGAAATTGGCGTCCACCAGGACGTTGCTGCGGAAGAACAGAGTGCGTTCGTTGGCAGAGGCCGCCTTCGTCCCAATTTGCTCTGTCCTCATCGCCGGCTGGCGATAAAAGGTGAAGGCGCCATAAGCCCCGGTCGCGTCCTTGAACCGGGCAGCCTTGATGCTGAGGTTTCGGCCGTCGCTGCGGGTGTATGTGGCTGTTTCTGCCTCGGTGAAATCGTATTCCTGCAACACGGCGGGATAGGCGCTGTCCACCTTGGCTGCATCGCGGGTAATCTGCGGCACGCCAGTCTGGATCCATCCGGCGAAGGACTGGGGCAGGAAGCCGACATCGGCGGACTGGGCAAGGCCGCACCAAGCCGTGACAACAACGATGAGAGAGAGAAAACGCTTCATGAAACCGTGAAATGATCTGAGGCGAAGCTGTTGTGCGCCTTGGAATAGGCTACTCCATTAGACTGTTTGGTGATGCAGAAGTTTCGTGATAGCTGCTTCGCGGGCGCTGGCGTCTTGGCATATTCTGTCCATTGCGGGAAGTCAGGCGAACGCATCAGTCAAGGAGTAATAGCAAAATGAGCGAGGAGAAATTTTCAGTGATGGAGTTGAGCTTTTTAGCCATTACCAGAGTTGCCCTCGGAGCGGGTATTGGCCTTCTGTTATCGAAATGTCTGAACGAAGATCAGCGGAGAGCAGCGGGTGTGGCGTTGATAGCTGTCGGAGCAATCACCACCGTTCCAGTTATTATGCACGTGCTCCAACAGGATAATTCAATCGAAGAGATATAAAGCCCGATATATAGCCGGGATCGAAGCGGCGGCGATTTACCCTCTATTCTCCGGTCTCTTTGCCCATCTTGCTGGCGACCTTAACCCCACTAAGCCCTTCTGCATATTTGGCAATGCCGCGATAGAGCGACTCCGCGATCTTCTGGCGGTATTCCGGCGTTTCCATGCGTTTTTCGTCGGTGGGGTTGGAGACGAAGGAGATTTCGGCCAGGATGCTGGGCATGTTCGCGCCGATCAGCACCACAAACGGAGCTTTCTTGACCCCCCGATTGTGAAGCCCCGGGTTTCTGGCCGACAACCCTGAGTACAGCGACTCCTGAACGTCAGAGGCCAGCTCTCGCGATTCTTCGATCTTGTCTTTTAGCGTAATCTTCTTCACCAGATCCTGCAGCTCATGAATTGATTTTTGGGATACGGCGTTCTCGCGGGCGGCGACTTCCAGAGCGTCCGGGTTCGAGGTGAAGTTCAGGTAGTAGGTCTCGACGCCGCGAGCCTCTGGATCCGGGCTCGAGTTCGCATGGACCGAGATGAATAAGTCGGCCTGTTTTTCGTTGGCAATCGCGGTGCGTGTTTCCAGAGGGACGAAAGTATCGTCATCACGAGTATAGATGACATCCGCCCCAAGCCGAGATTCCAAGAGCCGCCCCAGGCGCAACGACACGTCGAGTACCAAGTCTTTCTCCATTAGTCCATCGGGTCCGATGGTTCCGGTGTCGTGGCCACCGTGACCGGCATCGATGACGATACGGCCGATCTTAAGACCGAGAGCACGGGTCAGGCTGCGGTCGCCGTCGGAGGTGGGAGCCGCCTCGCGCACCGCGGCACTCTGACCCGCAGTGGGCTTGGCGCCTTTTTTCCCCGGCTGGCTGCGCGGCGCGACCGCTACCGCTGTCGGAGCCGAGGTCGGCTGAGATGTCGCCTTTATTCCTGCACCCTCACCGTCGCCCGGGTTCGTGAGCAGCTCATCATCCCTTTCCTCGTGCTCCGGCTTCGGTGCGACCCTCGCGGTCAGAACGGGCGCATCCTTCACTGAGCTGCCGGTTCTCTCTTGTGGCTCAAAGGCCGGACTGGCAGGAGTGCGTAACGGTTGATCGTCAGCATCCGCTACCGTCCTTGTTGGCGGGCTTCCCTTTGATGATTGGGCGGGCGACTTGACGGTTTGTGCTCGCTGGGAACCAGGTTCGCCGGACTCTACAGGCGCCCCCGCGCTCGCCTGTTTACCTGATGACTGGACTCCGACGCCCGGTAGGATATTCCCGGAGACAATGCGACCGCGAACTTCTTTCACCACTCTCGTCTTCCGAACCAGTGCCCGACTTGCGTGCAACCTGGTCCGGCACCACCCCTTGCCGTCCGTGAACGTCAATGATCAATCGGTAAGGATTCGGCAGAAGAAATGCCGAGTATTCCGACAAGGTGTCCACGTCGAGCACGACCCGGATCGAATCGCGCTGGTACTGCGCCACACGAATCTTCTTCAGGAGGCCATCCTGCACTTCGAAGCTCTTCCCCACCAGAGTAGAAGCCAGCCTCGTATTCGGCAGGTCGAAGAAGATTCGATCGGGATTGGGCACGCGTCCCGCCTGGTACTCCACCGGGCCATCCACATCAATTGCGACGCGGGTGGAGTCGGGCGATGACCAATGACGAATACCGGTCACTAGCTGCAAGCCAGTCTTTGACGCTGCGGCAGTGGTCACGATGTCGCCTACAGCGTGCGACGATGAAGCAGCCTTAGGCGGCGTCGCCTGCGCTTCCTCAACCTCCTTCTTTTGTTTGGGATGGTCGAGTTCAGCCAGCGCCTGTTGGGCTTGGGCTGCACGCTGATCGTGGGGATAGCGCCGTAGGAACTCTTCGAAGGCCAATCGCGCACTGCCTGGATCGTCGAGATCGTCTTTATAAATTTGACCGATGGCGAAGAGAGCTTCCATGCGGTATTTGCTCCCGGGATATTCCCGGCGCAAGAACAGATATTGGCCGATGGCGGAATGGAGGTCTTTTTCTCCGGGTTGGAAATGACTCCCCATCGCTGCCAACAGTTCGGCCACGGCGATTACACTGTCATCGGCCTTGGAAGACGCAGGCGAAAGGTAGTAAACCTTGCGATAGGCGTCGATCACATGCTGGTAGTCGCGGCGGGTGAGCCCGGCTTCCGGGCGTCCATTCAAGGCCTCACGCATTTTCTCGGCCTTGTCGAATTGCAGCCGGGCTGCCTGCTTCTTAGATTGAGCATCAGCCCGGCAAACGCCGGCCATTAAGAGACAGATCGTGGCCACCAGAACAACCAGCTGAAATGAGGGCGAGGAAAGGCGGTACGCAGGGCGACGGACCGATGCGTAGCGGACAGCTACCGGGGCCAAACTTGCCATTGCGGACAAATCACCGACACCGCCGAGGGCTCGGCCTCAGCGGGCGAAGAATTGATCCAGAGCACTTTAATTATAGGTGTTCAGGCTGTCCCCTAAAGACGCCACTAACGGGACGGAATCAGGGGAGTGACCCCGCGAACCCGCCGTAGCTTGCAAAGAGGACTACAGGAGGGACTGGTCAAGCGTACTTAGGGCCCTTCTACTGCCGGCGTTTAGAGGCAGCAATCTCCTGCACCACCCGGTTGGACGTTCCCGGTTCGTACACGCAGAACGGCTCCTCGGCCAGATAGTCGCCGCTGGCGGCATAGGCGCGAGCGCGGCACCCCATACAGACATGACGAAACTCGCAGCAGCCGCACTTCCCTTTGAGGTTATCGTCGTCGCGAAGCGATTCGAACACGGGGGAGTTGTCCCAAATCTCGGCGAAGCTTTGTTTGCGCAGGTCCCCGGCGAGTGCAGGCAGATAGCCACAGGGAAAGACCTCTCCTTCATGCGAGATGAAGCAAACGCCCGTACCCGCGAGGCAGCCCTTGGTCATGGCGTTCATGTCGCCAGGATGACCGTGCGGATGGCCCGTGTGTCCGACCGGCGGACCGCCACCCGGTTTCAGAGAGATGCCGGTTGAACCCGGCATGGTCATATCGGTCGGGCCAATCTCGCTCGGAGGGTGATGTTGGACAGGCGGAGGAACTTCGCGACCCGCCATCTTGTCGGCTGCACGCCGCTGCCGCGCAACGCGAAAGTAGTGCGGTGCGCAGGTGGCTTTCAACTCGATGTCGCCACTGAGGGACTGATCGTAGAACCAGTTCAGCATGTGCTCGTACTCATCCGGAGGAACCATCTGCTCCGCAACAATGTCGACGCCGCAGCCGACCGGAACCAGCAGGAACGTATGCAGAGCATCGGCTCCCAGGCGCCGGGCCAGCGCAAGCACCTCGGGCAGTTGGTGCGCGTTGTGGCGGGCGATGGTGGTATTGATCTGCACCGAAACGCCTAGCCGCTGCAGGTTCTTCATGCCGTAAATAGCGGCGTCGAAAGCCCCCGGAATGCCGCGGAAGGAATCATGCGTTGGGGCATCGGAGCCGTCGAGCGAGATCGAGACGCGCTTGATGCCCGAGTCTTTGATGCGCTGCGCGATGTCAGCCGTCACCAAGGTTCCGTTCGTAGCCAGCGCAGTCCGCAGGCCACGGCTGCTGGCATATTCGGCGAGTTCGAAGATATCGTGACGATAGAGAGGCTCGCCTCCGCTCAGCACCAGGATAGGATTTCCATAGTCGGCAATTTGCGAAATGATGTTCAGGGCCTTGTCAGTGGGCAGGTCCTGGGGCGACATCAGCTCCGTCGCCGTTGCGCGGCAATGAATGCAGCGCAGGTTGCAGCCTTTCGTCACCTCCCAAAAGACCAAACGCGGTTTGAATTGTTTGGTGGCTGCTGCAGTTGTGCTGCCGTTCCCTGTCGTCATTTTCTACCCTCCCCACAACCGCTGATGGCTCTGTGTTCCTGATCTAACGATAGGATTTCCGTAACCCGAAGGGCCGTGCGTCTTATCACCAGCCCTTGTGACGAGCGTCACTGGGACGAGGAAACTGCTTTCGAGGTTTCGGGGGCCTACTGCCCCCCTCCTCCGCTGTGGCAGTCGGCGCAGTTCACCGCACTCAGGTCGCCAATATCCACCGGGTGCTGGAACGCCTGATTGGGAATCGCGGCAAGCTTTTCCTTACCCTCTTCCTGAGCAGCCAGGGTATGGCAGGAATCGCAGTCTTTGCTGACCACTTTTCCGTCAGCGCTTACGTGATTGCCATCGTGGCAACGGAAGCAGCCCGCGGAATAGAAATGTCCTATGTTGTTGGGATGGGTCTGCCAATTGACCTTCATCTCCGGGAAGAAGGTGGTGCCATAGATGCGGGCTAATTCCGCGGCTGCAGCGTTTACCGAGGCCGCCTTGGAACTGGCAACCTGGGGGTATTTCTCCTGATAGAAGGCCCTGATCTTGGCGGGGATCTCCTGCTGCGCTTCCGCCGAAGTCTTGTAGTCGGCCGTCAGGACCTGAACCCCCTGCTGCTTGATGAAGGGCAGGGATGGATCAATAACATTGAGCGCCATGGCGCGGTCGACGGAAGCATCCGGCGGGACATAGATATGCGTTGGCCGGTTGTGGCAGTCGACGCAATCCATCCGCCGCTTTTCGGCCTTCGCAATCTCGTCCGCCTTGGGAGGATTGTCTTTGACCATATACACGGTCACTTTGCCGGCGGGATCCGTCACGCGTACCCAGGGAATGTTCTGGCGTTTTTCATCCCTGGCGAAATACTCGATCTTGTTGGCGATGTTCATGTGCCAATGAATCCCGCCGCCGGAGGGACCAAGGCTGGGGTCGCCTCCGCCTACCTTGATGAGCATACGAAGAACGCGCGGAGTGTTGGCTTCGTCCGAGCCGAAGTGGGCAAAGGTCTTCAACTGCGCGCCCCAGAACTTCCTGGGCCAATGACATTGTTCGCAGGTTTCCTGTGCGGGGCGAAGGTTCGCGACGGGAGAAGGAATCGGACGGGGATAGGTTCCGCGAACGGTGTAGTACACCTGGCGCAATCCCGAGAGCTTGGAGCGGACATACCATCCGGCGCCCGGCCCAACATGACAATCGACACAGGCAACACGAGCATGCGGAGACGCCGAGTAAGCCACAAACTCAGGGTGCATCACGGTATGGCATAGCCGACCGCAGAAGGTGACCGAATCGGTGAACTCATAGGCCTTGTAACTGCCCACCGCGCTGAGCAGCGCGAAGATGACAACAAAGCTGAAGACAAAGGCAACTGAACTACGTTGCACCGGGTTGTTCAGATCGATGCGCGGGAACCGCGTAGCATCAGCCGCACCGCGAGCGCGACGGTGGCGCTCCAGAATCATTCCCACGACCATGAGCAGCAAACCCAGAACCAGGAAGCCCGGCATGATCATGTAGGCGAGAATGCCGATGTACGGGCTCTCGTTGGTGGAGACCATGTCGATGAGGAACAGGAAGATGATGTTGGCTAGTGCAACGACCGCCAAGGCAAGTCCGATAAGGCTGACCGTGTTCTTGATCAGTTTGCCCGGGATGAAACTGTTCAAATCAAAAGAAGTCCCTTGCTGCTCTTCGGCCATGTAAGAACCGTTCTCCTGTTGAATTGCGTCTAGTGCGGGCTGCTGCTCTTATAACACCTCGATTAGCACTTCGAGATGTGATTTACGTCACAACGAGGCGGTAGCGAATACAAGCGCTTCCCAAGACTCTCCGGGCTCCATGAGGAGTCTTTCCGCTTCTAAGGGGCTCTATTTGGAGGTGCTCACCTCGTCCGCAACTTCCTTACCCCTTGCGTCGGATTTTTCTTCCGTAGAGAAATTCTCTTCCGATCCCCGGGCCCGCTCGATCGCAAGTGTGTCCAGGGGATGCTCGTGCTCGTAGTGCTCGATCGACATCTTGCCGTCGAACCAGGCCCAGTTCATCGGGTAAGCATCAGGGTCGAAGATGACGGCATAGAGGTGCCACACGATGATGGCCAGCGTGGCGAGTACCGCTTCGTACCAGTGGATGAGAATGGCCACATCGATCCACCATCCCGGGAGGTGTTCGCCGATTATCATCTTGAACCAGATCAGCAGACCGGTGCCTGCCATCACGAAAATGCCCCATATCAGGGCCCAATACTCGGCTTTTTCCGCGTACGAAAAGCGCCGGAACATCGGCCGTCGTTGGCTGCGGCCGAGATAAAAGCGCATGGCGTCGCGCACATCCGTAACGTCTTTCCAGTCCGGCAGCATATCTCTTATGAGTTGCCGGCCGTCGGCATCGGTAATCAGGTAGTAAAGGTGGTAGAGACCGACGGCAATCAGAACCACTCCCGCAATGCGGTGCACCATGCGTCTCACCGCTTCGTTGATGAAGGCGTCGGCCAACCACGAGTTGGGATACTTCAAGGCGAAGCCGGTCAGCACGAGAGTAAAGAAGCTGAGCAGCAAGGTGAGGTGCTGTATCCGCTGCTTTTTGCTCATCCGGTACAGGATGCGCGGCTGTCCCATGCGGTGTAACTTCAACTTCTTGCGGAAGATAATGAGGTTGTGCAGCACCATGGCCCCGATCACGGCCACAATCATCCAGATGTAAAAGCTTCGGATCAGGGCAATGAGCTTTGAGCCGAAGTCCGCCTTCTGAGTTCCATCAAAATGTACCTTGGCCCTGACGAACTCCTGGTTCGCTCCGGGATGGCATTTTCCGCAGGTGGCGGCCAGGTTTGCCGGGTTGATCTTCGATCGCGGATCGCTGGAGGGAAGAATCTCATGCACCCCGTGGCAACTGGCACAGTTCGCGGCAGTTTTGGACCCCATCCTGGTAGCCATGCCGTGATAACTGGCCATATAGGTCTTCACGCGATCCGGGGGAAGGCCAAACTCGCTGGACATCCGCACGCTGGCGTGACAACTGGCGCAGGTGTTTGACACGTTGGCCGCTGCCACCGCCGAACTGGGATTGCTGGGCGCCTTGATGGTATGAATTCCGTGGCAGTCCGTACACACCGGGGAGCGCCAGTTGCCCAGGCCAATCTGCTGCCCGTGAATACTCTCCTTGTACTTCTGCGCCACCGAGGGGTGGCACTTCGCGCAAGTGTCGGGAACGTTGAACTTGAAGATCGGCGACTTCGGATCGCCTCCGCCCAGAATGCCGTGTGTACCATGGCAATCGGTGCAGACAGCGGCCTTCTCCGACCCTCCTGCCACCGCCTTGCCATGCACGCTCTGCTCGTAGGAACCGAAAGTAGCCGCGCTTAAACCGCTGGATGCCATCACCAACTGTTTCGCATGACACGCACCGCAGGTCTGCGGAATGTTGGTGTGCGCCACCTTGGATTTGGGATCGCTTGCAGGAAGTACGGTGTGGACATTGCCATGGCAATCTTCGCACCGGGCGGCGTTCGGGTTACCGGCCGCGACCGCCGTGGCATGGACTCCATGATCGTATTGCGCCTGTTCGTCGCCGTGGCAGGTCGCGCACTTCGGCATGACCGGCGTGGGATCGTGCGGGAAGGCTTTGATGTCGCCATGGCAGTCGGTGCAGCTGAAAGTGCTGTGGATCGATGCCTTGAATGCCGCCTCATCAACGTACAGGCTGACCTGCTTCCCGTTCTCGTCTTTGGTCAGAGTTGCATCATTGTGACAGGCGAGACAATCCTCACTCTTCATCTTCGCAGCCTTGGCGCCGGCCAAGACATTTATAGCGAGCAAGAAAACCAATACGACAATCCAACTGCAGCGCTTCACCGAATCCTCGCTTTCGCCGCATCCGCGGGCCGGTCGGGCTTACCGCGCTCCACCTTACCGATAGGCAAACACCATGGCATAAACAATCCAGACCACAACACTGAAGCCGATACCCAACGCGGTCCAGGCGAACATCCTGATGACCTTGACTACGATTTCGGGCTGCGGGGCTTCCAGGTGTTGTTCCAATTCACCGCTCGCCACCAGAGCTTCCCACTCCCTCGGCTTGTCCCGTTTCAGTTCCGCCACCGGCATGTGACCGGTAAAGATGACCGTGTCCATGGGAAACTTCTCCGGACGCAGATGGGTATTGAAGAAGTGCACGGTGAAGATGAATCCTGTGGCTAATAGGGCCTCATCGCTGTGAATGATGGTGGCAACATTTATGAAGGGGCCCGGCAAAAACCGTGTGAAAAGTATCGGGAACCAAAGTGTCAGCCCGGTGGAGCCGATCACCACGATTCCCCAAAACACCGCGAAGTAGTCGAATTTCTCCCAATACGTCCAGCGTCCGTATGCGGGGCGGGATCCTCTTCCCAGGAACCACTTGATGGTGGCAACAAATTCATACCCGTCGCGTTTGGTCGGCAGCAGGGTGTTCGGGCCAAAGAAAATCTGCCGCCACGACTTAGTGTCGCGGCGTTTTTGCCGGACTAGGCTCACCAGGTGGGTGATCATGGTGCCGAACATGATGAGTGCCGCAAAGCGGTGTACATAACCCGCAGTTTCGAATCCGCCAAACAGGCGAGAAAGCTTCGCTGCCCAGCCGGTATAGGAGAACTTCAGCGACATTCCGGTCAGCGCCAGGGTGATGAAGCTGATGATCATGCAGGCATGCAGCGTCCGGTAGAGGGGCGTGAAGCGGACAAACTCGCGCGCAGGAGCGACCCGGACATCAGCTCTGGCGGGCGTTATGATCTCGCCTGGAAGGACGGCTGGTGCTCCGCCGACTGAGTGAAGCAGTTCGCCCTTACTGGCGGCCATTTTCGCCCTCCTGCCCCTGAGGGGCGCTGGGCGGAGCCGTTGGCCCTTCGCCTCCTGCAGATTCCCTTGCTTCGGCCTCGCGCAGTTCGCGGCGCATCTGGAACGCCCGCGGCAGCCACAGCAGGGTGTGTAGTCCACTGAGAGTGAACGTTCCCACCAGCAAGCCCGTCATTCCCCAGAATGTCCAGTACAGCCAGGGATACTTCTGTGGGTCGTGGTGTGTAGCGTGCGTCAGGTATCCGGCAAAGCGCCGCGTTGCGTCGGCATGACACTTGCGGCAGGTGTTGACCACGTTGGCGCGGCTCAGGTGAGATCGCGGATCGGTCACCTTCAGGATGTCGTGTGCGCCGTGACAGTCATAGCACTTTGCGGTTTTTGTATAACCTAGCCGGGAAACCTTGCCGTGGTAGGTCTCGAAATAGGTCTCTGCAATGGCCGAGTGGCAGCGGCCACAAGTGTTCATGATGTCAAGTTTGAATTTGTCCTGGTCAGTGCGGGCGATGGAATGCGCCGAGTGACAGTCGTTGCAGGTGGGCAAGGGTTTGGTGGTGTGGGTCTCGGTCGGGGAATGCACGCTTTGCAGGAATTCCTCCTCGATGCCGTGGTGGCAGGCGCCACAGGTGTTGGGCACGTTCCTGGGATTGACGCTGGAGTCAGGATCGGAAGCGGGCAGCTCGCGGTGTGCCGTGTGACAACTGGTGCATGTGGCCGTGACCGTCAAGCCGCTTTTTAGCAGGCCCTTGCCATGAATGCTCTCGGTGTAGCGTGGGATGATCTGGTGCTCGGAACCGGTATAAAGCAGGGCAGCCTTCTGCCCTTCGCGATGGCAGCGCGCACACAGGTCGGGAACATTGGTGGGGAAAGTGCGCGATTCCGGATTGCGTTTGCCCAAGATGTGGTGAGTGCCGTGGCAATCTTTACAGAACGGCGCATTGGGATTGCCTTTAGCGTGCAACTGCCCGTGCATGCTGCGCTGGTATTGCTGCCCCACTTCGGCGTGGCAGGCGGTGCAATCGACCTTGTGGGTGATGGTTTCGCAGGGGCGCACGCGGGATGCGTTCACCTCTGAGTGACACTGGCTGCAGGCAACCTTAACGTGGGTGGAAGTGGCCACTTCGGTGAGGCTCACATCCATGGAGCGGCCATCGGCGGACTTGAGCTGCGGATTGCCGTGACAACGCATGCAGTCGGCGTCCGCCATGCCCTGGGCGTAGAAAACGTTTCGCACTTTGTGCGGCTGGTGACAATCCACGCAGGCCGGGAGCACGTGGGCCTGCTTCTCCCAGAGCTCGCCACGGATGGTCTTGCGGTGCACCTGCTCGATTTCGGCATGGCACTTGGTGCAGGTCGTAGCGATGTTTTGCCGGGCAATGGAGGATTTCGGATCGGTGTGCGGCAAGACGGAGTGCGCGGTATGGCAGGAGGCGCAGTTGGCCGCGACGATGAGGCCTTTCTTCAGCAACCCTTCGCCATGAATACTTTCCGAATAGTTTTCCAGGATGTTGTGCTCGCCAATGTCGCGGTTCATCTGCACCGGCGTGCCTTCGCGGTGACACTGGCCGCACACGAATGGCACCTTCAGCGGGGCCACCGCGGAACGCGGGTCCTTGACCGGCACGATATCGTGGTTGCCGTGGCAATTCACACAGGTCGGCGCCAGCACGTCGCCATGCGCGGCCGCCCTGCCATGCAAGGACTTGGCAAGTTGCTGGCCTTCGTCGCCGTGGCAGGTGGCGCAGTTGACCTTCGCCACCGGCGTGGAGTGCGGCAGCTCCGTGCCTTGCAAAGCAGCGTGACAGGAGGTGCAGTCGAGGGAGGCATGTACCGATCCGGCAAACTTCTTCTGATCGACGTAGAGTGAGACGGTACGACCGCCGCGCTTGGTGGTCATGCTCTTATCGCCATGACACGCCAAGCAGTCATCGTTGCTGATCTTCGTTTCCGCCGACTTGACCGCGACCGCCCACGGCAGAAAGCAAATCAGCAAAGCACCGATAACAACCCGCGGCTTCACAATAATTCCCTCGTTACGACTCCGCTTCCCATACTTCTCCAACTTCGGGATTTACTCCGCCAGCCCGCCGAGTCCGCATCGCTGATCTCGCTCCGCATGCGTGCCCGTCTGCTACTTTGCGGATGACGGCAGAAGCAACGCCGTAGGTGTCCGGCTGGTCACGAAGCCTCCCTGGGTGGCGTCCGCCGACAATGTCCGCACGTGAAGCGGTAGGGGAGCTACAGACGGGTTCACAACCATTAGCGTTGCTCACTCTTCACCATCGCTGAAACACGGGCCAAGGGGCAGTGAGTGATCTCACCTGGGGGTGTGACAGTAGTCACATTGAAAAGGGTTGCAGCCGGTGCTACAGAAGCGGAGTGGGTTGCGCTCGAGAAGCGAAAAGCGGGAGGCCGGGCCTCCTGCCGCAAGACGCAGTATCCGAGGTCAGAAAACGTACCTGGCAGGTAGATCGGAAATTCCGGATGAAGGGTCGAGAGCGATGAGCTGCCACCCATCCCGTTCGCTATTTGTTTCAAAAGAGACCCAATTCCGGAAAATAACTTTTGGGCAACCTTGCGATATTTAACTGCATTTGGTAATTTGGTTGCCGTCTGCAGAGTCGAGCGCGAGATTCGTCGCGCCCGTAACCAGTCATCTCGTGCGCCAGAAGCTTTGTTCCGAATGAGGAGTGGCGATGGGTGTAACCACGAGCCGCAGATTCCGATTGATGGTGGTCTTCCTCGCGGGATGCGCAACTGCAGCGACCGCAACAGGAAGAGGTCAGGCGGGCAGCCCGCCTCCGCAGGCCTCGGCTGCACTTTCGGGTGCGACGGCTGGGCAGTACGCTGATACCGACGTTTGCAAGACCTGCCACCAGGACATCTGGGAAAAGCACTTTGCGGGAACCCCCCACTCGGCGCTTCTCAAGGGCGATCAACATGGATGCCAGTCTTGTCATGGTCCGGGACAGGCGCACGTTGACGGCGGCGGCGACGTCACCAAGATCATCCGGTTTGAAACTCTGAGCCCAGCTCAGACGGCGGTCATCTGTCTCGGGTGCCACCAGGCTAGCCTGGAGACGCAGAACTTTTCCAAGTCCGAGCATCTGGCCAACGGCGTCAGTTGCACCACCTGTCACAGTCCGCATAAATCCTCCGATGTGAATTTCATGCTCGTGAAGCCGCAGACCGAGCTTTGCTTCGGCTGCCACGCCGCGCAGAAGGCGCAGTTTGCCCGGCCGTATCGCCATCGCGTGGAAGTGGGACTGATTCAATGCAGTGATTGCCACAACCCGCACGGGACCGAGCGGGGTGGTCAGGTCCGTTCGGCCGCCGGACAGTTCGCGGTCTGCACCAAGTGTCACACCGACACGATGGGGCCCTTCGTCTTTGAGCACGCCCCGGTCAAGACTGATGAGGGATGCCTCTCCTGCCACACGCCTCATGGCTCGACTAACCCGCGGTTGCTGCAGGTGAATAACGTCAACTTTCTCTGCCTGCGATGCCACACACCGAACATGAACGGGGCGGCAGGCAGGCCCATAGCGACCGAACCACGATCAGTCGACGAAGTACCAGGCGTGTACGACGTGCCACACGCAGATCCACGGCTCTAACTTCAGTCCGGTGTTCTTCCGCTAACTAAGAGGTCCTTATGCGATTTCGAACTGATCATAAGTCGCAATCAATGCTTGCTTTTGCAGTGGGCGGACTTCTCTTCGCAACCCTAAGCTTGGCGCAGGCTCCGTCGGCACCGCCGCCTGCTACGCCGCCCTCCGATGCGCAGGAAGGTAAGGACATCGGCGGCTTTCACGTAACGCAATCCATCGAGTTTGGCGGGCGTATCAACGACACCACGGGAAGCACGGCGATGTATGACACCCTGGTGAATTATCAAAGTGGGGCGCGCATCCTTGAGCAGTCGCTGACCATGCAGGCCAAGGACCACGAAGAAATCTTTGACACACTCACCCTGTCGAGCTTTGGATGGGGCGGCGATCCCGAGCAGGCGGCACGGCTGCGGGTCGCGAAATACAGCTGGTACACCTTCTCGGGGAGCTACCAGCACATGCAGAACTATTTCGACTACGACCTGCTGGCGAACCCGCTGAATCCGGCTCCGCCTGCCGGCAATCCGTCGGTTCCGGTTCTGTTTTCGCCGCACAGCTACTTCGACCGGCAGAATCTCTATAACTTCGATCTCGTCGTGCTGCCGATGCACAAGCTGTCATTTCGCGCCGGCTATAACCGCAACCGCATTATCGGACCTTCTTTCAGCAGTCTGCATGAGGGAACGGAAGCGCTGCTTTATCAGGACTGGAACAACCAGTTAAATGGATTTCGCTTTGGCGCCGACTGGCGTGCGAACGAGAAAACGACGATTAGCTACACGCAGCTTTTGCAGTACTATACCGGCGGGACGACCGATTCCCTGAGCCCGTATAATACCTGGCCACTGTCGAACTCGACTTTGGTCAGCTTAGGACTGCCATGGTTCAACAGCGGCAGTCCATGCTCAGCGCCGCTGAAGAATGGAATTGCCAATCCTTCCTGCAACGGCTTCTTTGATTACAGCCTGTACCAGCACGAGCACACCTTCATTCCTACCGAGCAGCTCAACATGCGCTCGTCGTCATTGAAATGGCTCGACTTCAATGGCCAGTGGGAATACAGCCATGCCCAAATGAACACGCCGCTGACCGCGATCTACAGCGGCTTGACCAGTCGCACAGGATTGCTGGGGTACAACACCGCGGGCAGCAGCTCGAGCGCGAAGTGGAATTCTTCATCGGCCGATGTTTCCGCCACCATTCACATCAGCGACCGTCTGCGGCTGGTCGAGGCCTTCCGCTTCCGCAACTTCAGTGTGTCGGGCAATTTTCTCGACTACGAAAATAGCCTTTTTCCTGCTGCGCCGACAACGGCTTCGCTGCTGACACCGGTGGCGTACTTCCCGGGAAGTATCCTGACCCACACGACCAGTTCGCCTGCCGACATCATCAACGACCTGTATGCCAGTCTGCTCGGGCAGTCGTCGTACTCGAATGATTTCCAGGCGCAATACGACATCACGCGCAGCTTCGGCGTTCGCGCCGGATTTAATTTGACACAACTGCACATACAGCCTGGCGACAGCTATGAAGCGGCGCTCGGCGATATCTACTACCCCAACAATCCCAAACGCGGCGAATGTGCAGGACAGCCCCTGAATTCCAATGGCAGTTGCACGTTCAGCGGCGTGCTCACCCCGTGAACCGATCCTCTGAGCGCCACGACAGAGCTTAACCGCTACACCGGCGTGCTGGGCGCGTGGTATCGCAAGGGAGGCCTGCACGCCGACGTCAACGCTGAATACGGCGCGGCCGATAACTGGATCTATCGCACCGACCCGCTGAACTTCTTCAACTTTCGGGGAAATGTCTCGTATGCTCCGCGTCCGTGGCTGATGCTGGGAGGCAACTTCAACTATCAGAAGGCGAGCAACAATACTCCTGGCATCAACCTCAGCCAGCACAATTACACCACGATGGTGAATGCCACCATCATGCCCAACAAGAAGTGGGGGATCGACCTGGCCTACAACTTCGACGCCATCCAGCAGAACCTGTTCCTCTGCTTCCAGGACAGCACGCCTCCGCCCGGCTCAACCGCTTGCGCCGGTGACAGCACACTGCTACAGACCTTTGGCGTATACCAGACGCACACGCAATACGGGTACATTGCGCTGACCTTGTCTCCGCTGGAACGCGTCAACATGCGCGTGGGGTACAGTATCGTGGATAACCAGGGCAACACGACCGACTTCAACGCCCTGTTGCCGCTCGGACCGCTGTCTTCGACCTATCAGACTCCGCTGGCCACGATGGAGGTCAAGCTGTACAAGAACGTCAGCTTCAAGGGCGGCTGGAATTACTACCAGTACGGCGAAGGATCGTTCGTGGGACCTACCGCTCCGCGGTACTTCCACGCCAACAACACGACCCTTGCTCTGCGGTATGCTTTTTGAGGAAATCTATTTCGGGGCACCCTTCGTCAATCAGACCGACAAAGCGTACCCCGGGACACGATCACTCGGAACAGGTCAGGAGAAGATTACTCGTGGGCGAGACAGCAAACGGGGACGGCGCGGGCGAATAGAGCCAATGTTTCGGACCCGCTCATAGGCACCGTGCAGGTCCTGGCTCAACATGTACACCACTTGCATGCAGATTGCGCGGTGTTCCCGCAGGAACTTCATGAGCTCTTTCCGGCGTACGAATACGACTTGCGAATCATCCAGCACTTCCGCCGTCACTTCATAGGGAGTATTGGACATGACCGCGCCAAGCCCCAGAACCTCTCCCGGGCCCGCGATGCGCAGCGTCAGCCTTTTGCCGTTCTCGGCGCAGATTGAGAGTTTGGCGCGACCGTCGCACAGAACGTAAATACCGCGTACTGGACGTCCTTCGGCAAACAGTATCGAGCGCCTCGGGTAACAGGCAATGGACTTGATCGCATCAAAGTCCCTCAGCGCGTCTGTGGACATATCGCAGAACGGACGGTCGGGCCTGGAATCGCAGGTCAAGCAACTCGTAGATTGAGTCATGCTTTCCATGATGTTCTGGTAATACGTCGGCTGGCTGGTGTATCGCAGTGATTGGAGTCACTATTTGTCGTGACCCTCTTCACATGGCCCGCAAATTGCTACGCAGATTATGCCCATAGCCGCAGGACGAGCATGAGTATCCTGAGACGACGATAAGTGGTCCCTATTGCGACAGGGCCAGCGCTTTCAGGGCTGATTTGTTGCGGATCAGCAGGGTGGATCCTTTCGCCTGCACGATCTGCCTCTTCTTCAAATCGGCGAACAAGCGGGTAACCGTTTCCCGTGAAGTGCCGATCATCTGCGCAATTTCTTCGTGAGTGAGCGCAAGCTTGACGCGCGGTTCTGCCTTGGTGGCTTCGCCTGCCTTTACGCTCCACTCCAGCAAAAGCTTGGCAAGCTTTTCGCTGGCGGAGTGCGACAGTCCCAGAGAACGTATCTCGCGGCAAGCGGTGTTGTATTTATCGCTCAACTGCTCGGCGACCCGCAGGCAGGCATCGCTGTGCTCCCGCAGGAAGCGCAGAAAGTCCTCGCGTTTGACGAAGTTTACCTGGCATGGGTCAGCGGTTTCTGCAGTGAGTTCATACGGCTTGCCGCTTACCGTGGCACTCAATCCAAGCACTTCGCCGGGTTCGGCGATTTTGAGAATCAAGGTCTTGCCGTCGGTGGAACAGATTGAAAGCTTGACCCGTCCCTTACACAGAACGAAGATGCCGCGTGGGGATTGGCCTTCGACGAAGAGCACCGCGCCCTTCGGATAGGCGGTTGCATACTTAATATTTTCGAATGATTGCAATGCGGCCGCAGGCAGATCGCAAAAAATATGTTCGGCCCGCATCTTGCACGTCAGGCAATTCTCGATAATGTCCAGACCGTAAGGTGTCAGCATAACGCTCCCTGAGTACTGCCGTATCTCCGCGTTGCGGCCGGCGTGCACTGCGCACTTCCGGGGTGCGAATACCACCTGCGCAGCCACAGGCACATCCACCCGAGTCGAAATCACCAGCGAGTGTGATCTCAGTGACCACTTCCTCTGCTTCTCGATCCGGCGACCTTCTCCGGCAGATTCCGCCGCTGGCCGCGGGGCAGGCACTGCTCCCAGATACTCTTCAGCAGACCGCTAAAGCGCACATGGAACAAGTGCACTGATCACAATCGCGTGTGATGCAAAGTACATTTTTCGGGGTAAGAACATGAAATTAGATGACTTAGCATGGTGCGCCCCAAGCCACAGGAAGCTGTGAGGATTACCCACAACTCAGTGTTGAGCATCACAGGCGGTTGGTTGCTAATTTCGATGTCTTTGCTTGGGCGGCGCTCGGTCGGAACTTACGGCGGCAAATTGGCTCTGTTATGACTAGACCCTCGCCGGCTACAACTGGCCGACCCAGATGGAGCGGGAAAACAGCCTGCCCCGACAAGACTATCGGAGACGGCGACTGCGCTGACGAACTTCAGGTGAATTGAGTCAGTCGCAGTTTCAATTTGGGAAGCTGCCAGAGCCGCCATGAAAGAGACGGATCAGACAGAGCGGCGCTAATCCCGGTTGCCGGGAGATCATTCAAGGCAGAAAGAGTTGATACAGAACGCCGAAGGTCGAACCGCTCAGTCTGGGAGCGAACCCGCAAGCTCAACGCCAATGGTGAATCGTTTTCGGCCAAATCCCGTCTAAACATAGTTGATGACAAATCAGCGTAAGGAGCGTGAGCATGGCAGGAAGCTCAAGAACCAGCTTCAGCAAACGTCAAAAAGAGCGCGCCCGTCAGGAGAAGCAGGCGGAGAAGGCGCAGCGGAAAGCAATGCGTAAGCAGGAACAGGAACAGGGTTCGCCCGCCGAAACTCCCGCAGAACTGGTCATCACCCACGACGAAGACGGCCAGCCGTTAGGCTTCGATTTCCACGATTTTCAGAAGTAATCGAGTTTGTACGTTGGCGCGATCTGCTCACCAGCCGAGCGCGCTGTGATATAGTCCTGAGTAGACGCATTACTGACACGGTTTGCCCGTGCGATGATCTGATCCTTTCGCAGTGATCTGATATCCCGCCTGAAGCTTCCTGTCTAGATTTCGCGCTCACACAAAACCGAGCGGCATCAGAAGTATGTTCGCGACTCGCATCTCGTATGCATATGCGCGAGTTGCCCCTCCAGAAAGAAACGTTCGATTGACACAATTTAACGATATGCCCCTGTCTGCTGGGCTCCAGCAGCAACTGGCGGCAGCACATTTCACCACACCGACCCCGGTGCAGACCCTGGCAATTCCTCACGCGCTCGACGGCAAAGACGTGCTGGCGACCGCACAAACCGGCACCGGCAAGACGCTGGCTTTCATGCTTCCCCTGATGGAGAAGCTGAACGGTCAGAACTCGCGCGGGGTAAAGGCCCTCATCCTCGTGCCTACTCGCGAACTGGCGATGCAGGTGCAGGAGGTGTACGACAAACTACGCTACGGCAAGCTGCCCAAAACGGCGCTGGTCATTGGCGGACTCTCCGAGCGGCCTCAGATTCAGGCAGTGCGCGCAGGCGCCGGCCTCATCGTTGCCACCCCCGGACGGCTGGAAGATTTCCTCAGGCGCAAGCTGGTTGACCTGAGCAAGGTTGAGACCCTGGTGCTGGATGAATCCGACCGCATGCTCGATATGGGCTTCTTGCCCGCACTGCGCCGCATTGTTGCCGCCCTGCCGCGCGATCGCCAGACCATGTGCTTCTCGGCAACTCTCGAAGCCTCCGTCGCCGGACTGGTGAACGACTACATGCGCAACCCGGTGCGTGTTGCTCTGGGTTCAACCACCAAGCCGGTGGATTCGGTCGAGTTGCAGGCTTTCGAATTGCCAGCGGCCGATAAGGCCAGCGCGCTGCGGCACCTGCTCGACCACGAAAAAGGACAGACGCTGGTCTTTGCCCGCACCAAGCGCGGCACCGAACGGCTGGCCAAGAACCTCATCCGTGACGGCTTCTCCGCCGCGATGATCCACGGCGACCGTTCGCAGTCGCAGCGCATAGGCGCCCTCAACGGCTTTGAAGAGGGCCGTTACAAGGTGCTGGTAGCGACTGATGTGGCTTCGCGTGGCATCCACGTAGACAACGTGGCACATGTCATCAACTACGACCTGCCAGACATGGCGGAGGACTTCATCCATCGCGTCGGCCGCACTGGCCGTGCCGGAGCCAAGGGCCGCGCGTCGACCCTGGTCTCGGGGGCTGAGATCGGCGAGTTGCGCGCCATTGAACGCACTCTAAAGCTCAAGATCGCGCGCCGGCACGTCGACGAGTTCGAATCCGCGGTGATCAAGGTGAAACCGGTGAAGAACACCCTGTCGAGCCGGACGCTCTCGCGTTTGCCCGGCGAGGTGTTTTGCTAAAACAGCGGCCGGCCTTCACGTGCCTGTCAGTACGGGTAGAAGCGGCCTCAGGCCAGCGTCGACCGTGGCTCTAAGCAAATCCGGGCTACGATGGTCATTTGCCAAATGACCATCGCAGCCCGGACATTAACTTCGCCAGGCGGAACGCGGCGCTGAAGCGCCGCTCTACCTGTTTCGACTTCAGCGACTTTTCCTCTACTGAATCTCGATCACCGGCCCGGTTTCGCTCTGCACTTCGCTGACGCGCTCCACTACTTGGCGCGCGAACTTGAACAGCGAACGCGCGTGCGGCGACTGATCGCCTTCCAGCACGATTGGCTGACCGGTGTCGCCTCCCTTGCGAATATCGGGATCGAGCTCGATGCCTCCGAGGAACGGAACGCCGAATTGTTGTGATGTGCGTTCGCCTCCGCCTTTGGAGAAGATGTCGATCTCCTTGCCGCAGTGCGGGCAGACAAAATAGCTCATGTTCTCGACGATGCCCAGGATGTCGACTTTCACCTGCTTGAACATCTCGATCGCTTTGCGTGCGTCCTGGAGCGACACATCACTCGGCGTTGTGACAACCACCGCGCCAGTGACCGGCACCGTCTGCACCAGTGATATAACAACATCGCCCGTGCCCGGCGGCAGATCAATGATGAGGTAGTCAAGCTGCCCCCACTCCACCTGGCCAAGAAACTGCTTGATGATGGAGTGCAGCATGGGCCCGCGCCACACCAGCGGCTTGTCCCCCGGGCTGAGGAAGCCGACGGAAATCACCTTTAGCCCATAGCGTTCCGGAGGCAGGATTCGATCTTCGCCAACAACACTGGGAGCAACGGTCGTGCCCAGCATCAGGGGAACGTTTGGACCGTAAACGTCGGCGTCGAGCAGGCCGACCTTGAAACCCATGCGGGCCAGTGCGATCGCCAAGTTGACGGCGAGCGTGGTTTTCCCAACTCCGCCCTTGCCTGACCCGATTGCAACGATGGCGTCGACTCCCGGCAGCGGCTGCGGCCCGGCGGGCTGCTGGCCCGGTGCATGAACATGAGAACTCACCTGGGAACACCTACTGTGTGTAGATTAAGCGACGTAATTCTTGATTATAGACGCCGCTTCAGCTGGACATCGTTCAATCAAGCCCCGCGCCAAGCGCATTCGCAAGCGATATCAACAGGTCCGAAAAGTCCGAATCCCAGACTGCAGCATCCAAATCAGCAACAAACAGGGATGGAGAAGCCGCATGAAAATCGCGAATGATGTCACTGAACTCATAGGGCACACGCCGCTGGTGCGGCTTAACAAGGTCACGGCCGGCGCCAAAGCCACCATCGTGGCCAAGCTGGAAAGCTTCAACCCATGCGCCAGCGTGAAGGACCGCATCGGCGTGAGCATGATCAACGAAGCAGAGAAAGCGGGCAAGATCACGCCCGGCAAGACCGTCCTCATCGAGCCTACCAGCGGCAATACGGGAATTGGCCTGGCTTTCGTCGCTGCCGTGAAGGGATACAAGCTGATCGTCACGATGCCTGACAGCGTCAGCCTGGAGCGCCGCATCTTGCTGCTAGCCTTTGGTGCCGAAGTTGTACTGACGCCCGGACCGAAGGGCATGAAGGCGGCCATCGCCAAGGCAAACGAGCTGCTGGAAAAGACCCCTAATAGCTACATGCTGCAACAGTTCGACAACCCAGCCAACCCAAAGATCCATTTCGAAACTACCGGGCCGGAGATTTGGGACGATACCGACGGCAAGGTCGACATCCTTGTCTCGGGAGTCGGCACGGGCGGAACCCTAACCGGGGTCAGCGAGTACATCAAACCGAAGAAGCCGTCCTTTAAGGCTATCGCGGTGGAGCCTTCAGAGAGTCCCGTTCTGTCGGGCGGGCAGCCTGCGCCGCATAAGATTCAGGGCATCGGCGCGGGGTTCGTCCCCAGCATCCTGCGCACAGACTACATCGACGAGGTCGTGCAAGTGAATGCTGAAGACTCGATCGCCATGGCCCGCCGTCTCTCCGCCGAAGAAGGCCTGCTGATGGGCATCTCCTCAGGAGCCGCTGTGGTGGCGGCGCTTCACGTGGGCCAGCGCGAAGAGAATGCCGGCAGGCTGATCGTGGTAGTGCTGCCCTCGTTTGGCGAGCGTTACCTGAGCAGTGTGTTGTTCCAGCAATTGCGCGAGGAAGCCATGGCACTCACGGCAGAAGCGGTTACGGTATAAGCGAATGCGCTCGTTCTTCCTTCACATGCGCGAAGACATTGCCGCAGTGCTGGAACGCGATCCCGCGGCAACATCCGTGCTGGAAGTGATTTTCCTGTACTCGGGACTGCACGCGCTCTGGTGGTGGCGCATTCACCACTGGCTTTGGACGCACGGAATGCGCTTTCCGGCGCGTTTCCTCTCACAGGTAGCGCGTTGGATCAGCGGCATCGAGATTCACCCCGGAGCGCAGATCGGACGCCGCTTCTTTATTGACCATGGCATGGGCGTGGTGATTGGGGAGACTGCCGAAGTCGGCGATGATGTGACGCTGTATCAGGGAGTCACACTCGGCGGCACCGGCAAGGAGACAGGCAAGCGGCATCCCACTGTGTGTGACAATGTTGTAATTGGCGCGGGAGCGAAGATTCTTGGGTCCATTACGATCGGCGCTAATTGCCGCATCGGAGCGGGCTCGGTGGTGCTGCGCAGTGTTCCTCCGGATTCCACTGTTGTCGGCGTGCCGGGACATATCGTTCTGCGCAATGGCGAGCGCGTGGTTATCACCGATCCCAAGCAGATCAACGATCCTCTCTCCGAAGCCTTGGCTGCGGTGGCAACCGAAGTCAAGGCTCTGCGTGCTGAGGTGCGCAAGCTCCAGGGCCGCGAAGCTGAAGTTGGTGGTCGTGACGGCCTGGATCGAGCTATCGACATCGAGTACCAGATATAACAGCGGGCGGTTGGCAATTAGCAGTTGGCAATCGGCGACAACATTCCCTGACTTGTCATCACGAGCGGAGCGAGGGATCTGTTCTCATTGCGGCCGGGAGCAACCTCCATTTGAGCTGACGAAGCGCGCACGACAACTCACGCAAAATCTTGGATAAGGCGGAGAGCATATCCCACGGCTGAAGCCTCTTCGTGATGACATAGCGATTCGGGTCCTACAGCTCGATCCTCAGCAACAACGCATCTTCCTCGGGATCGCGATAATAACGCGTACGCCTTCCCTGCTCGCTAAATCCTAACTTTCTGTATAGGGAACACGCGGGCGTATTCGATTCGCGTACTTCGAGCAGGACAGAGAAAGCGCCAGCCTGCCGGGCCCTGGACAGCAACTCGCGAACCAGTTCCCCACCAATTCCCTGCCGTCTCCACTTCGGCTCGACGACGACGTTTTCGATCTCCCAATCTTCGTCTCCGCAACGCGCAATAACGAAACCCGCGATATCGTTCGTCATTTCCTTAGAAGCCACCAGCGCCAGACGCTGGGGAGCGTCGGGCGAGAACAGCGCATCATACTCGCGCGTGTTCCAATGGGCAGCCGTTTCGGACTGCTGAGCCAACATCATGATTTTCGGGATGTCTTCGAGAACGGCAGGCCGAATTAGCATTGCTTACCGTTTTGGCGAGGAGAAAATCTCCGCATCGGAGCGGCGAATGTAATTTGCATCGAGGGTTGCGGGGTCGGCGACTTCGCCCGCCAGCAGCTTGGCAAGACCAAAGCGCCCAATCTCGTCGGCGCGAAGCGGCTCAACCTGCCGCACAGGGGTGCCCGCAGCGATCAGCGATTCTGCAACTTTGCCATCTGGAGTGAGCACGACCAGCCTATTCGCAGCCGATTCACGTGCAAACACATCGATCTTCGAGATGTACTCGCGCACGACCGTCGCACGTGAATTCGCGACTTCGAACTCACCCACGTAGACCTCGCTCCGACCGGCATCGAGCGCGACCGAGACCTTACCATCGGCCGGGCCGCGAATGACAGCCATAGCCTCCAGCATCGAAACCGCGACCAGCGGCTTTTGCAGGACTTCACCAAGCGCTTTGACGGTTGCGATGCCAACCCGCAGGCCAGTAAACGATCCCGGCCCGGACACAACGACAAATGCGTCAATCTGCTCTTTGGAAACTTGCTGGTGCGCGAGCATGTCCAAAATTGCCGGCATGAGCAGCGCTGAGTAGGTCCCGCCCTCCAGGAGACTCACCTGCAAGGTCTCAAACGCGCTCTCATCACCCCGGCACAGCGCCACGCTTCCGTGGCGTGCCGAGGTGTCAATCGAGATAAGCAGCATCGCTCACACGCCGATGGGGGCTTCTTCCACCAGTTCCAGCAGCACTCCGCCGGTGCTGGAAGGATGGACGAAGACGTACATGTGCCCGCCGGCCCCGATCTTTACTTCTTCGTTGATCAGGCGCGTGCCGGCTGCTTTCAGTTCCTCGACGCGGTCGACCAGGTTCGTAACCTGCAAGGCCACGTGGTGCAGGCCCGGCCCACGCTTCTCAAGAAATTTCGCAATCGTCGAGTCCGGCGAGGTCGGCTCCAGCAACTCAATGCGGCTCTCGCCGACGGGGACCATTGCCACGCGAACCTTCTCGGCCTCGACCGTCTCCTCCGGCATGATTTCCAGCCCGAGCCTTTCGTAGAACTTCTTCGCCTCGGCCAGCGACTTGACCGCGATACCCAGATGATCGATTTGCGTCATGCGTTTTTACCTAGCTCCCCTACCATCTCTTCCACCAGAGAATACGGATCGCGCTTGTGCTCGGCAACTTCCAGGGCGTATTGCTCCGCTTTGCCGTCATCCAGAAAGCTCGTAAGCACACGCTGAAACAGCGCGTCCCGCAGCATCTCGGCCAGACGTTTGCGCCAATTCTGCGCCCGCCGTTCGCCTGCCAGTCCGCTTTCCTGTAGATATTCGCGGTATTTCTCGATGGTCTCAACCAACTCGCCGATGCCGGTTCCCTCACTGGCCACGGTCTTTACTATCGGGGGCACCCAGTTGTCGTGGCGCAACGCAAGCGACTGCATTGCACGAATCTCGCGCTCCACACGCTCGGCGCCGTCGCGGTCCGACTTGTTGATGACGAAGATGTCGGCAATCTCCATGATGCCGGCCTTGATCGTCTGCACGTCGTCGCCCATGCCGGGCACAAGAATCACAATCGTGACGTCGGCAAGGCGCACGATGTCTACTTCATCCTGCCCGACCCCGACGGTTTCGATCATCACCAGGTCGCGGCCGCTGGCATCAAGCACCGTCGCAACGTCGGCGGTGGTGCTGGCCAGTCCGCCAAGCGAGCCCCTTGTCGCCATGCTGCGGATGTAAATTCCAGCGTCGGCATAATGCGATTGCATGCGAATACGGTCGCCGAGAATCGCTCCGCCGCTGAACGGGCTGGTGGGATCGACCGCCACAATGCCGATGGTCTTACCCCGCTTGCGATATTCGCGCGCGATCTGATCGACCAGCGTGCTCTTGCCCGCACCGGGGGAGCCCGTGAGCCCAACGAGAAGGGCATTCCCGCTATACGGAAACAATGCCTTCAGCAGCTCAATCGATTCCGGCGTGCGATTCTCGACCATGGAGATGGCGCGAGCGAGCGCACGCGGATTACCTTCCCGAAGGCGTGTGACGAGATGATGTAGGTTTGGCTCGGTCTTCACGGGTGACGTATCAGATTAGCAGAGAAGAGGATGGCATTCTCAACCAGCCAATTTCGATTTGTCATCACGAGCCCGCGCAGCGGGCGAGGGATCTGCTCTCGTCGGTGCCACCTCAGGTCTCAGCGGTTCCCAAGGTTTTCCCCACTCTCCGGCCAAGTCATCCCACGTTGGGTTATCACGCTCAATGAGTGCAACGCGCTTTGCCCGGTCAAGTCCTTTAACCTGCTTCTCGCGTCGGATCGCGTTATTGACGTACTGGAAGCATTCGTAATAGACAAGGCGATTCATACAGTAGCGCTGCGTAAAACCTCTGAACTCTCCGCTCTTGTGCTGCATCACGCGCCGAAAGAGGTTGTTTGTCACGCCAGTGTAAATTCGCCGAGACAGGCTGGACATTATGTAGACGTAGAAACGCTTTTCCTCAGCCATAATCCTTCTGCGGGAAGCGAGAACAGATCCCTCGCTTCGCTCGTGATGACAATTCAAAAAGAGAATGGCATGAACGAATCAACGGTTCTGTGACATGGGACACATGTGGAGGGGCAACGTACGCCGGGTGCCCATCCGGGCCGGGTTTGCCCGGGTGGGTCTTCTTGGAATCCTCAACAGTAATCGTGTTACTTGGCCCGCACAGGAAACGTCTCAACGAAGATGCCTCTGTCCACTTCCTCGACAGAACGACGGTCGGGTTGCGCGATCTGAATTGTGTTTAGGAGAACTTGATTTTGCTTCTGACTGACGAAGCTGATACCCAGAAGCAGGTCGTCACGATCAGCGCCGGCTTGCCAGATATTCCCCTCGATTGTTTCCGTGCCGCTGGTCTTATACTCGCCCTGAAACACACGTCCGCCCTTGAATTTGAAGGCTAAAACCTTCTGTCTGCCGTTCCGATCTTCAGTTGAAGCCTCAGTTGTCTTGCAAATCGGGAATGACGATTTGAAGACCGATTTGCCATCAACCGTAACCTCGATTGCCAGCGTCGTCGTCTTCTCGGCACAATTCTGAAACCAATGCCAAACCGGCGATGCTGGCGCTGGTGATTGCGGTGCGGCACCTGCGCACGTCATGCTTATGAACAATAGAACTGTCAGAAAGGTCACTCGCCGCATATCAATTTCGTCAGCGCCAGCTGAGCCCGTCGCAGGCCCTAATCCTTCAATATCTGCCTTGCTATAACCAGCCGCTGAATCTCGCTGGTGCCTTCGCCGATGGTGCACAGCTTCACGTCGCGATAGAACTTCTCGGCTGGATAATCCTTGATGAAGCCATACCCTCCGTGAATCTGCACGCCTTCGTTCGCGGCTTTGACGGCGACTTCGCTGGTATACAGCTTCGCCATCGACGATTCCAGCGTGGTCTTCATGCCCGCGTCTTTCATCGAGGCGGCACGCATGGTGAGCAAACGCGCGGCATCGATTTCGGTCGCCAGGTCGGCCAGCTTGAAGCCGATAGCCTGAAATTCGCTGATCGCCTGCCCGAACTGCTTGCGTTCCTTGGAGTAATTCAGCGCGGCTTCATAGGCACCTTGCGCCATGCCCAGTCCCAGCGCGGCGATGGAAATCCGTCCGCCATCCAGCACGCGCATAGCATCGATGAAGCCGTCTCCTTCTTTACCCAGCAGGTTCTCGCCGGGAATCTCGCAATCCTCGAAAATCAGCTCCGAGGTATCGCTAGCGCGAAGGCCGAGCTTGTTTTCTTTCTTGCCCGGGCGGAAGCCTTTCGTTCCCTTCTCCACCACAAAAGCTGACAGCCCGTGCGTGTGCGCTGCTTTGTCCGTTACCGCAACTACAACCGCCACGTCCGCATAATGGCCGTTGGTGATGAACGTCTTCGTGCCATTCAGCACCCAGTTCTTGCCGCGCCGCACAGCCGAGCAGCGGGCCCCGCCCGCATCCGAGCCCGATCCCGGTTCGGTCAGCCCCCAGGCGCCGAGGAACTCTCCTGTGGCGAGCTTTGGGATGTACTTGCGCTTCTGCTCTTCGTTGCCCGCGACGAAGATGTGATTGCTGCACAGCGATGTATGCGCCGCGACAATGATGCCCACCGAGCCGTCCACCCGCGACAGCTCTTCGATGGCGATGACGTATTCGACGTAGCCCATGCCCGCGCCGCCGTATTCGGTTGGAAAGATGGTGCCCATGAGGCCGAGTTTGCCCAGATCCTTGATGGTGTCCATCGGGAACTCGCTGGCCTCATCCCACTTCATCACGTTGGGAGCGATCTCGCGCTGGGCAAAGTCGCGCACCATCTTCTTCAGTTGCAGTTGCTCATCCGTGAGCTGGAAATCCACGTCGGTCTCCTTGTGCTGCGAGTGGCCGCTTACGGACGGGCTCGGCACGCTGCCAGGCAAACAAGTGGTTATAACACAAGAAAAGGCGGGCGACGCTCACGCTCGTCATACCGACTGTCAAATCATTCCGATAATGGGACAATAGGCCATGGACAGCGTGCGCATGGACATGTGGCTGTGGGCAACGCGTTTCTTCAAGACCCGCGCCTTGGCCAAAAAAGCCTGCGAGCTGGGAAGAATCGAGGCGAACGGCCATCCCGCCAAGCCTGCGCGCGAGGTTCACGTCGGCGACCGACTGCGCATCACCAACGACACTGGCGAGTTTCAGGTTGAAGTGCTTGTCGTCAGCGATGTGCGCGGGCCGGCAGCCGTGGCGCAGACCATGTATCGCGAATCCGACGAGAGCCGCGCGGCGCGGCAGAGAGCGGCGGAAGAGCGTAGGGCCATGCGTCAGTTCGAGCCTGTACCACAGCAAAGACCATCAAAGCACGACCGGCGAAGGATCATCCAGTTCCGGGGTGGAAGGTAGCTGGATCGGGAGCACAAGTACACGCTATGCATGTCGGTGTTGCGGATAGATCATAGCCCCACATGAAGAACGCCGCCTCCAGCGCTCGCAAAGGCTGCGTGTCGTCATGAAACTTCGCCACTTTTGAGGAAGCCAATGCGCTTGAGAGAATCCAACTCGCGCGAAGATTCCAACGAACGTGCTGGGCTGGCGTGTTAACCCACGGAAAACTGAAATGAAGACAGCTGGGATTCCGCAGTTTGTGGGCGGTTGCCCTCACGTCTTCTTTCGGGCGCAAACATCGCACCTGCAGCAAGGGCGGTACGAGCAATTTGCTAGTCTCTTGACACCACATGGCAACAAGCCACGCCAGTGTGGCGGCGACGCGGCTGTCGTAAATAATGAGTTTATCTACGAGCAACGAATATACCTTCGACATCCCCGCATTAAACCGACCAACGCGGTGCTGGAGCGATCTCATGTCATCGTCGTTGAGAGAGCAGGTTCCGCGTTTCCGCCAGGTGCTTCGCTAAACCGTTGCTGTTTTCGTCAAGCCAGCTGGCATTTCTGCTCGTAAGACCGCCCCATCCCATAATGGCCTTGGCCCAATCACAGGCAGCAACGTCTGCCTTCTCCGAAGAGGTCACGGTCAATGCGCTTGTGAGACCCTCTTTGAGTGTGGTCAACGCCATATCGTTTTCCGCGTAACTCGAACCCGTGGTGTCGCACTTCGCGCCTGGTACGGTGAACGAGAAATGCCACTCATACTTATTACGAGCATCCCACAGCCCGTCAAACGTTATGCAAGATTTGTCAGGCTTGGAATATTGATGTTTCGGCGTGCTTTGAGTGAGCAGTTTGGAAAGCCAGCTGACGAAGTCTAGGACATCCGATTCGCCTAAGTATGCTTGTTTCTCCATTCACTTCCCCATCACTGGCAGCACGATGCTCGAAGCCGCATCCTTCGAGCGGTAGATCTTCTGCGTGGCCTTCTGGTAATCCGCGTCGGTTGCCTTGTAGATGTTGTCCACATACTTCTGCGGATTGCGGTCGTAGAGCGGGAACCACATGCTCTGCACCTGCACCATGATGCGGTGTCCCTTCGTAAATACGTGGTCGTTGGGGTGGAGATCGATCTTGTATTCCGTCACCTGATTCGGCGTGATCGGCTCGGGCTTCTCCAGGCTGTTGCGATAGCGCCCGCGAAAGATGTCGTCGGCCACCATAAGCTCGTAGCCGTTCAGCACCGGGCCTGAGTTCTTGTCAGCCTCGTCTTCGCTGATCTTCTGGTAGTCCTCGGGATAGACGTCGATCAGCTTGACTACCCAGTCGCTGTCGCTGCCGCTGGTCGCGGCGAACAGGTTGGCGACGATGTCGCCCGTGACGGTGATGTTCTCCGGTAGCGGATCGGTCTCCCACGTCAGCACATCAGGGCGATGCTCGACAAAACGCTGGTCTTCCACCAACCAAGTCGTCCATGTCGGGTTGGGATAGGTGGGCGTGACCGGGCGGTGGCGATACGGCACCGGGTTCGCCGGGTCGGAGATGTAGGAGTCGAACGTGTCCTGCTCAGCGGGCGGATCGAAGGAGAGTTTGCCGTTCGAGTGAAAGTAGAGCTTTTTCTCGCTAACTCCTTGTGTAGGCGGCCACTTATCGTAGCTCATCCACTGATTCGACCCGGACTGGAAGGTGATCGCCTCCGGTTGCGTCAGTGGCTTGTCGTGCAGCCAGTGCGCGAACCACGGCGCGAAGATGTGGGCGCGATAGTAGCGCGAAATGTCGCTGCCAAAATCGATGTCGCCTAGCTTTCGTCCGCTGTCGCCCATCCAGCCGCCGTGGTTCCACGGTCCGGCGACAAAGTAGTTGAGGTGCTCGCTGTCGGTCTGCTCCAGCGTGGCGTAGATGCGTGTGGGCCCGACGAAGTCTTCCTGGTCGTACCAGCCCGCGACGTTCAGGTTTGGCACGGTGGTGTGCTTCAGATATTCCGTTACCGAGCGCTGCTTCCAGAAGTCGTGGTTGGGATGCTCGACGAAGTCGTCCCACGTGGGCAGCTTCTCATGGAAGTATCGCGCGTTGGCGTTCGACAGCGCGCCTAGATTGAAGTACCACGAATACGTGTCGTATTGGTCGAACTCGAAATCGGTGTTCTTTTCCTTCGAGCTTTCCAGCAGCGCTGAATACTCGAAGCCGTAGCTCAGGCGAAACGCACCGTTGTGATGGAAATCATCGTTGATGAACATATCGTCGGGCGAAGCCTGCTCGCTGGCGGCCTTGAGCGCGGGATGCGGCTCCAGCAGCGCTTGCGTCACCAGCCATCCCGGGTACGAGATGCCCCAGATGCCGACGCGTCCATTGTTGTTGGGCACGTTCTTGATGAGCCAGTCGATGGTGTCGTAGGTATCGGTGCCTTCGTCGATGGACTTGGGATCGCTCTTGTCGCGCGGCGGGCGCTGCATGACGAACTTGCCTTCAGACTTGAAGCGTCCGCGAATGTTCTGAAAAACGAAGATGTAACCGTCGGCGACCAGGTCGTCCAGATGGCCGGACTCATTGAAGTGATCTCCGTTCTCGGGAACGCCATAGGGAGTCCTCGTAAGCAGGATCGGCAGCGGGCCGGAGGCCGTCTCCGGCGTGAAGATGACCGTCTGCAAGCGCACGCCATCGCGCATCGGGATCATGACTTCCTGGTAAGTGAAATGTTCCGGCTTGTACTTTTGCTCGACTGGCGGGGCTTGCGACTCAACTTGCGACGCGAGCGGCGTGATCGAAAGGCAGACGACGAGGAGAAAGAATGCGGCGACAGCGCGCCGCGTAGTTAGCGAAACCTGGCGAGACATGCGCGTCAGTATACAGGGAGGGGTGTTTACGTTACGCCAGAAGATTCATCGCAGCAAGCAACTCATCGAGAGACGGCTTGCGCCCTGATTGCTTACCGGACTGCTTGTACGAATAGATCTGCCGGCCGTCGATGAGCACTTCCAACTCGCCCATGGCGTGGCGCACTTTGGGCTGAATGCCTCTGGATTGCAGTTCGCGCTTCAGGCTCCCGGCCAAGCGTCGCAGATCGGTTCAAACCAGGCAGCGGCGAATTTCGACTTGCATGACGTTCTCTCCTAACGTTCTTCTCGGTGCCTCTGTGTCCCTGTGGTTAATCTGATCACGCCCCCTGCGCGACAACCCCACACACCGACGCGACGACTTCCAGCGCCTGCGCGCACTGCTCCCGCGAAACGTCCAGGTGCGTGACAAACCGGATCGCATGTGGACCGACGCCGTTGGCCAGCACTCCGCGCTCACGCAGCCGCTTCGACAGCTCGGCTGATGTCATGCCCGTGCCGCTGATGTCGCAGATCAGGATGTTGGTCTGCACTCTCGCAGGATTGATCTTGAATCCCGGAATCCCAGCCAGCCCTTCAGCCAGAAACTTTGCGTTGGCGTGATCGGTCTCCAGCTTCGCAGGGCCCTGTTCCAGCGCGATCAATCCGGCGGCGGCAAGAATGCCGGCCTGGCGCATGCCTCCGCCAAGCGCCTTGCGGTAGATGCGGCCGCGCTCGATCAGCGCGGCGCTTCCGACAAGCATCGACCCAACCGGCGCACCCAGGCCTTTCGACAAGCAGAACATCACGGTATCGGCCTTTGCCGTAAGCCGATCGACCGGGATTCCGAGAGCGACCGCGGCATTGAAAACGCGCGCGCCATCGAGGTGCACTGGCAGTCCGGCCTCGTGCGCACGATCGCAAATATCATCGAAATCACTAGGCAAATTTACCGTGCCCCCCGCCATATTATGGGTGTTCTCCAGCGAAACCAGTCCGGTTTTCGCAGAGTGATAGCTCTTGCCGCGCAGCTTCGGCTGGATCAGCGCCCAAGTCAGCAGGCCATCTTCCGCCCAAACCGTGCGCGGCACCACGCCGGAGAAGTGCGCCATCATCGCCATCTCGTAATTGAAGACGTGGCCGCGCTCTTCGCAGATCACCTCCTGCCCATGCGTGGTGTGCAGCTTAATCGCGATCTGGTTGCCCATCGTGCCGCTGGGAACAAACAGCGCCGCTTCGCGACCAAAGATTTCGGCCGCGCGCTTCTCCAGCCGATTGATCGTGGGGTCTTCGCCATAGATATCGTCGCCGACTTCGGCCTCGAACATGGCACGCCGCATTTCAGGCGAGGGCTTGGTGACGGTGTCGGAACGCAGATCGATGAAGCTAACCGCAGACTTTGGGCTTTTCTCAGACGGAGAGGAATACATAGGAAATCTCGAGGGCTTAACTCACGAGTTTAGCAGGGCAGCTGGCCGCTTGCCGCCCGCAACATGACTCAACACTGGAAATGCTCCGGAAGGCTCCGGAGCATGCTCTCCAAGTCTCGGAAGGGCTACTTCGGGCCGCCGTGGCCACCATGGCTTGCACCGCCCCCGAACCCGTGGCCTGCACCTGTTGTTGGGCCCATGGCATGCGACGCGCCCATCGCACTCCCCGATCCCATCGCCGAGCCATATTCGCTGCCCCACCCCATGGGAGCTCCAGACGGCCTGGCCACGTGCGAGGGGCTCGCAAATACGTGCCCCGCGTATGGCCCGTAAATTGAGCGGGTATCGCTGCCATGATTCCCCTGGAATGCGCTGGTCGTGCCGTAGCCCGGCACCGGCGAATGAGGAAGGGTCGCCACTCGGTCAGCAGGCATGTAGCCGGGAACCACGCTGCGGAAGTTTGGCGCAACGCGGCCACCTGGAATCGTCGCAGACAAGCTGCCGATCGTCCCAACCTTCACCGTCGGCGCATAGGCCGCGCCGACAGGCATGGTCGGCCGGGCTGGCGGCTGCCATCCGGCAGGACCATGGACCACAGGCGCGCCCTGAAATCCATTCGCATACCAGCCGCCTCGATAGCCATTCCATGCTCCGGGGAACCAGAACCAGCCACCATTCACAAACGACCACCCGCCATAGTGATAAGGCAGCCATCCCCAGGGATATGCCGAGGCCCACATATAGCCAAAACCTGGGTAGAACGACCACGCTCCGGCGAGGTACGGGTTCCATCCAATCCAAGATCCGACGCCATACGGCTGCCAGCCATAGCCAGCTCCGGGAACGTAGGACCAGCCGCCGTAGTAGCTCAGGTCGGAGTAACCGTAGCCGTTGATGTTCGGCCCGTATCCGGTGTTGTTGTACGAGTAAGCCGTCTGATAAGCCGAGCGCTCATCGTTCCACTGGTCCAGCGGCGCGGCATCCACGCCCTTTGCGACGTCGTATCCGTTAGCGCTGTTGGGATCGACTGTGAGCGTCTGGCGCTTGGCGACCTTCACTTCATGCGGCTGATTTTCCAACTCAACTTCGCCTTTCATCACGGCCAGGCGAGGATTGCCGGAGTCATCGCTCAGGCGCAGTTGCGTGTCGCGATGCACCAGAAACGTCGAATCGCCAACGCTAGCGCGGTAGATCTCGTCCTTACCGGACTTGGTGTCGAAGTAAACCGTCCCCTTGACCAGCTCAACCTCGTTCACCTTGTCGCCGGCATCGTTTATCAGGAGCTTGCCAAAGCGCACCTCGGAGTTCTCACCCACGCGCACGGTGCTGTTGTTTTCGAACTCAACCTCGGCCAGCCCGTCGCTGCCGGTCACCAGCCGCACACCTTCGGTGACGGGCATGTTGAGGATGGCCCTCTCCAGCCCCTGCCCCGTTGCACGGTCTATCTCGACGGAGCCGTCGACGTAGCTCAAACGGATAATGCGAACGTGCGACTCGGCTTGCGCACCTACGCTGGCCACCACAAATATCATGGCCAACATCGCCGACAATGCGTACCCCATGCGCCTTGCCATCTCTCTACCTCAGAACTTTTACCTGTTGATCAAGCGCCTTCTAATTTGGCTCGCGACGCGCCGCCGGAGCGACTTCGAAGCCACCTCTACCTATACGTATTTAACACCCTTTTGACACGAAGTTGCCGGAAATCGGCGCTCGTCGGCCAGACTGTTTCCGGTTGGGAAATCCTCACGGCTGGCTATTGCCCTGCTTGGGCACCATTGCATCGGGGTTTGCCGATTTCAGCAATTGTTTGGCCTCCAACCGTGCCACGTGCATTACCTCGTCATCGTCGGCAATCTTGCGCAGGATAGGCTCGATGGCTTGCAGTTCGTCTGCCATGCCGTTAGCGCGCAAATCGACGAGTTCTCTTAGCCGGGTATCCATTCCGAGCTTATCGAACCGGTACTGGTACGCAAGCTTGCGGCCGTAGTCGATGGTCACTGCAATCGACTGAAACAGCTTTGTGAGCTGCTGGATATTGGGATTAGGCGAGTAGTTGTAGGTGGTCGAGTTGTCTACGCCGGGCCCGTGGAACTCCAGCGTCTTGGTTCCCGTCTTGGCGATGTTCTTCTGCTTGGCTTCGAATTGCCCCTGAAAATAGTCCGCGGCCTTGGCCCACTGGAATACCTTTTGGACATTAGCGGGGGACATGGTGAAATCCTGCTGGAAGCTGTCGTTCTCGCCATTTTCTGTGGCGTCGCCGGTCCCGCTGAAGTGGGTCGCGCCGTTGTTGGCGACGGTGATGGTGTAGTCCGACCAGGGTAGGCCCTGGCCCCAACTGAATTTGAAGGTGACGATCGCGACCGGGTTCGGAGCGGCGGCCGCTTGCGCCGCCATCCGGACTCCTCCCATCAGGGAGCAAAGAAGAAAAAGCAGAAGGCGAAACGATAATCCCATCCAGCGGTAGATTCTATCTGATGAGCTGTCTTGCGGTGGATCAGCCGAGACAATGCAGTTTACACTGCGCGCCCAAATGGGCCTTTGTCGATCTCAATAGAACTTTAGTGGTATACGATTAGCTAGCATTATGGCTCGGAGGGAGAAACGCGAATGTCGGGGAATATTGCAATTGCCGTTTTCGTGTTAGGTGCTGTCCTGATGTTGATCGCCATTCTGCACGGCGGCTTCAAGATTTTCGGCGCGGAAGTTGACGGCACTGCTGGGCGGTTTGGCCGGATTTTCGCTGGACTGCTTGGTATCATCCTCATCGGTATAGCGCTGTTCAGCCCCTTAAACAAGTCGTCACCCCAACCCGCCGTTGGTCTGCAAAAGACCACCTCGGATGGTTCTCCATCGGGTGAGGCTACCTCCGCGAACACCGGCGCTGCGCAAAAGCAGCTCGGTCAGATGCAGCCGGAAAAAACCGAGACCAATCAGTCGCAGACTGAGCAAACCGTCAACATTGCCGGCATATGGCACGATGGGGAGGGGAGTGAGTACCAAATTTCCCAACACGGCAACGCGTTTACGATCCGGATCACTGGAATGAACTTCGAGGCAACCAGCAGCGGAACCTTGCACGGACACAACTTCGAGAGAACCTACGAAGGTCAATGGACCGAAGCCCAGGGTCAAATGCCCAAGGGCACTCGGTTCTCCGGTCACTGTAGCGGCACCGTCTCTACCGAAGTGGGCATGATACGGGCCTCCTGCTTCGATGAAAAGGGAGGTCGGGGCCCATGGGAAAGCATCCTCATGCGTTGATCCCGCGCCAACTGTGTCATCCGACCAGTGGCCGAACATCTGCGATAAAACGAAACTGTCGCCCCGGCTGTGAGAAACACGGCATCGAGGGGGTTAATGATTCGGCGATCTCCGTTGGCCTGCTCAGGCATAGGCGAATGGTAGTTCTTGCAAGTGCCTGGGCGCTCGCGGACGGCAATCGACACTCAATCCGTTGCATAGCAGTAGGTCTCTCTCAGCTTCGAGCTGCCGCGCGTTGCGCTTGCAACGTAGCTGCCGTGTGCAGATGGCAAATCGCGATCGCCAGGGCATCGGCGACGTCGGGCGGCTCAGGAGGGGCAGGCAGTTTTAGCAGCTCGGCGATCATGACTTGCACCTGCGACTTTTCCGCCCGGCCGTAACCGACTACGGCCGACTTGACCGACAGGGGAGAATACGCGACCACTCCCAAGCCTGCCTGGGCAGCCGCCAGCATCGCGACCCCGCGCACATGTCCCAGCTTCAAGGCCGACTTCACGTTCTGCGCGTAGAAGACGTCCTCGATGGCGACCACCTCCGGAGCGTACAGTGCAATGATCTCGCCCAACGCATCGCTGATCCTTTTCAAGCGCAGTTCCAGAGCGTCGCTCGAGGTAAGCCGGATAGCGCCGCTGCAGACGTGGCGCAGTAGGCCCGGCTCGTCCTGCTCGACTACACCGTAGCCGGTATACTCGCCGCCGCAATCAATACCCAGAACGCGCATCGCCTGAGCAGCAGTGTAGCAACAGGAGTTCGACGTCGGGGGTCGGAAATACGCGTGGAAGCAGGGAGGTCAACATCCGGATTGGCCAAAGACCTCACCACCGAGGACACGGAGTACACGGAGAAGAGTTAAGTTCCCCTGTCTTCTCCGTGCCCTCCGTGTTCTCCGTGGTGAAGTTTTCGGGAGCGATTAGGCGACGCTTTCACTCTGACGGCGCAAGCGTTCCTCCAGTTTGCCGCTGAGCATCAGGCCCAGCATTCGGAAGTCGCTGACGAAAGACCATAGCGGATGCCCAAAGGTTGCCGGCTTGTTCTTCTCCACCAGGAAGTGGCCAGCCCACGCGCAGCCATAGCCAACGGGAAAGAACAAGAGGGCATAGAGCGGCTTGCGTGCGATGAGCGCGCCGGCAACCACGCCCAGCCCAAGTATCGTTCCCGTAGCATGCAGGGCTCGATTCGCCGGATCGCTGTGCTGCTGCAGATAGAAGTCAAAGAACTCGTCGTAGGAAGAAAACTGCGATGGTTCGCTCACGGCCCGGCACCTCCACCCTTATTCGCGTTACATCTTCATCCGAAGCGTATAAAGACGTGCGAATGAGTGTACTCCTCCGAAATGCCTTGAGACGATGCGGTGCTTTCATGCTGCTCATGTGCATTGACTCCACCTCGTTTAACGTTTAGCTTCATCCGGTTGAAGCTGCACTTGATTGGAAGCCGGAAACGCTCATGCGAGCCTGGAAATTCTCGGCGCTGTTCACGCTGGTTTGCGGCGTCGCTGCGCTGCTTCCGGCCCAGAGCCCGTTCGCTCCGGAAGTGACTGGCCCGCTTTCACAGCGTGTGGTCGCCTACGTCATCGACGCCAAGTACGATCCCGATAAGCACTCCGTCGATGCCACCGAAACGCTCACCTATCACAACCTGACCGGCCAGCCGCTTGATCGCTTCCCCTTTCATCTTTATCTGAACGGCTTCCAGCCGAAGGCGACCTGGGTACACGAAGCCCACCGCGACGGCAGCTTTCGCACGACTACCTTCGAGGACGCCTGGGATCCCAAGGACAACGGCTCGAACGAAGTCACTTCCCTGGAAGTCGCCGGCATGGGCGACCTGCACCAAGCAGATGAAGTTTATCTCTCCTGACGACGGCAACCCAGACGACAAGACTGTCTTCGAGGTGCAGCTTCCCCGCCCCGTGCCGCCGGGGCAGGACGTGGTCTTCAAGATAAAATTCCACGCGGTCTTCCCCGAGGTGATCGCGCGCACCGGCTACAAGCGCACATTCCTGCTCGCCGGACAGTGGTTCCCCAAGGTCGGCGTGTGGTGGCACGGGGCATGGAATTGCCATCAGTTTCACGCCCTGACCGAGTTCTTCGCCGATTTTGGCACCTACGACGTGAAGATCACGCTGCCGAAGAACTATGTCATCGGCGCAACTGGCGTGCAAACTGCCGGGACCACCAATCCTGACGGGACGAAGACCGTCGCCTTCCACGCCGAAGATGTTCACGACTTCGCCTGGACCGCCGACCCAAATTTCAAGGTTGTCGACAGCGAATTCAAGGGCAGTGTCGGCGCGGTAAAGATTCGCCTGCTCACTTATGCAGGCCACAAGAGTTCATGGGACCGCTACATCAGTATCATGCAACAGACGATGAAGCGCTTCGACGAATGGTATGGGCCGTATCCCTACGCGCAGATCACGGTAGTCGATCCGCCGCACGGTGCGCTCGAAGCCGGTGGCATGGAGTACCCGACGTTCATCACCGGCGATACCGCTTGGTGGGCGTTCAATGGCCAGTATCTGTTTCCCGAGGGTGTAACTGAACATGAGTTCGGGCACCAATACTGGTACGGCATGGTGGCGACCAACGAATTCGAAAACGCCTGGCTCGACGAAGGAATCAACAGCTATACCGAAGCCAAGGTGCTGGACAACATCTACAGCCGGGACACCAGCATTTTGAATTTCATGGGCGCGCAGCTCGGCGAGCCGGCTTGGCAGCGCGAGCAATACCTTAGCAGGCCCGACTTCGATCCGCTCTCCCGGCCCAGCTACCTCGACATGAGCTGGGGATCGTATGGCGCGATTAGCTACGGCAAGACGGCCAGCATGCTGTTGACGCTGGAGACCGTCGTCGGCGAGAAGACTTTGCGCGAGGCGCTGCATAACTACTTCATGAAGTACCGCTTCACTCATCCCACGCAGGAAGACTTTCTTCGCGTGGTGAACGAAACCGCGCAACAGGATTTGAGCTGGTACTGGCAGCAGGCGGTGTACGGGCACGCAGATGCTGGATTACGAGGTCTTGCGTGCCGACTCAACTCCGGTGAACTGGTATGACGAGAAGCTGGAAGAGAAGAAAGGCGAGACCGAATACGAAACGCAGATCCTGCTGCATCGCAAGGGCGACTTCGTATTCCCCGTCGAGGCGGAGATCAAGTTCGACAATGGCGAGTCGACCAGGGTGCGCTGGGACGGACGGGAGCGCTGGGTTCGCTACGTGTACGTGAAAAAGGCGAAGGTTGTCTCGGTGCAGATCGATCCCGACTACCGGATAACTATGGATAGCGACTACCTCAATAACAGCGACACCGACAAAACCCAGCATTTAGCGGTGGCCAAGCTGACGACGTATTGGACGTTCTTTACCCAGTTTCTGGGGCAGATGCTGGGCTGGCTGACATAGGAAGGAGTCGCAAGGCACACGACTATGGTGGCTGTGAAGGAATGGCTTCCGTACCTGTGTACGACTTCGAGGGGCTGAAAATATCTTGGATGGTGGAGTATCGGGCACGACTTCGGAGCTGCGAAAGAGTGGGTTTAGCCAGCTCTGTATCAGGGCACGACTTCAAGTCGTGCCGACAAAGATCGTAAAAAACGCGGGGCTTTAGCCCCAGAGTAACAAGACAGGGGCTGAAGCCCAACGATGTTTACTCGTATGCGGCACGACTGAAGTCGTACCCTGATACAAAGCTCACAACATAAGTACCGCTGCCGGGCGCATCAGCAGCGCGATTTCCGGGCCGAAGTTCAGAGAGGTCCGGCCCAAGACCAAACGTCGCAGTTAACGAACGGAGCAACGGTTGGCAACAGACGAAACAGGCGTCATGGGGACCGGATTCGGTCTGGTCATTCGTCATCAGCGCATTCTGTGGTGGGTGTTTGCCGTCAATTTCATCCTTGGTGGCTTAGGCGCGAGCAGTGCGGCGAGAACGCTCGGACACGCCCTTCATCACAGCCTTGCAGGGGAAAAGCTGGCGCACGGCTTCGACCTCGGCATGTTTCTGGAGCTGGTCTCGCAACCTGACGTGAAGTTGTTCAGCCACTCCGGCGGAATTTTTCTCTTCGCAGCTCTCTACTTCCTCTTTCTGCTCTTCGTCACGCCTGGAATCATCGCGTCTTATCTCGAAGATCGCAGGTTTACCACGGGAGAGTTCTTCGGTACCGCGGGTACGTTCGTTTGGGCGTTCGTCCGGCTCGCGCTCTGGTCGCTGATTCCGTTCCTGCTGGTTGACCTTCTGTACCAGGCAGTCAAGGCGATATCCGAATACGTCGGCGACCGTGTAGCTGCTGACCAAATCGGCTTCTGCATCCTGGTGATCGGCTCGATACCGGTGCTGCTGCTCTGGGTTTGGGTTCGGCTTTGGTTCGATCTGGCACAGGTACGGGCAGTTGCGGGTAACGACCGGGTCACGCGCCGCAACGTGGTTCGCACATTCCAGATCGCGATGCGCCGGAGTTGGCACGCGTATTGGGCCTACGTTCTGATAGGCATTCTGGTGGGGCTCGTCACTATCGTCGCTCTGCTGATATGGACCAAGGTTCCGGCCAGGGCGGTCCCGATTACTTTCCTGCTGCTTGAGCTCATCATGCTCACACACATCTTCGGCCGTCTGTGGCAGAAGGCATGTGCCACAACGTGGTATAGGATGAATCCGGAACCCGTGCCGAGTGCGCCCGAGCCCTTCCCATTCCAGCCGTTAGTCGCTCCACCTCTTGATGAAACTACCGATCCTGCATTGGATGTGGACGCGCCGCTGTCAGCCGAGGTGGGGCCAGGGCCGGACAAGTCACCATCCTCCGAAGGCTCGAGCAGAGCAGAATAACTACGTTGCGCTGTTAAGCATTCACTCAGGGGAATGGTTCGCAATCAGGGGAATGTGGCCTATTTTGAGATGGGAGACGACCCGTTCTGCGATTCGCGCTGAATTCTCTTGTATATCGTTGGCTGCAACCACTCGGCAGCATCGGCTAACCCCAGCTTTTTCGCGATGTGGGCTTCGCACGCATTCTTGCAGAACGCGTCTGGGATAGTCATCGACGGAAAAATACACTCGTCATTGCAAGCTGCCGAAAATTGCTCTTCAAGCCGAGCGTGCTGCTGTTCCTTGCTCACCCGTTCAATGCACGCCTTTCGGCAGGTAGAATCAGGCTTGGATCCCGTTATTGTGCATTCCTTGTCGCATCCTTCCGTCGTCTCTGCATATGCGAATGGAACCTTCTTAATCCACTTACCGTCTACAAACGTGTATCCAGCCTCCTCGTTCGCTCTGATGGTGTCCCATTCTCCTTGGTGAGGATCCGCTTCAAACCAAGAGCTATAGGAGCATGTTCCTCCGCCACAAATCAGTTTTGATCTAAAGCCCTCAGAGCCACTGCACGCCGACGTCAACACCCCCCTCTTAGTATCCGCTCGGCAAGTTATCTCCTGTCCATAAGCAGCGCAAATCAGTAACGCTGAGACCAATACTCCAACTTTGTTCATCCCTCCTCCATTGTGAGGACAGCCAGCCGAGATCATCGCCTTTCCGGACCGATAGTATCCCGAGTTCGAATTGTCGCGCGCTCGGATGACGGACACCATACAGCAAAATGCCGGCCCGATGACCGGCATTTGTAATAGCGGATACGCCGGCCCTAGAGTCTGGCCTTAATCCACTGATCCAAACGATTTCAGGTCTTCTGGTCCTTCCTGTAGTGCCACCTTCTCCTTGCCCTGAACCATTACCCGGACACTTTCCACCACATCAGGATTAGCCAACGTCGTGATGTCTCCGGTGTTCATGTTGTTGGAGAGGGCCGCGAGGATACGCCGCATGAGCTTACCGGATCGTGTTTTTGGCATGTCCGGAACAATGAGAATCCTGCGCGGACGGGCAATCTTGCCAATCATCGTCTCAATGACGTTATTGACCTTGGTCAGGATCTCCTGATGCTGAGTCGGCAGTACATCAGGCTGCACCACAATATAGACCTCGGGCACGCGGCCTTTGATTTCGTCCACCACCGGCACCACTGCCGCTTCTGCCACCTCTGGAACCGTCAGGCACGCAGACTCGATTTCTTTGGTGCCCAGGCGGTGGCCGGCGACGTTGATGACGTCATCTACGCGTCCCAGGATCCGGAAATATCCGTCCACAGCCAGCACCGCTCCGTCCGCAGCAAAATATGGCCAATCCTGCCACCTCTTGCTGTTGGGGTCCTTGTTGTATTTGCTGTAGTACTGGGCGACGAAGCGCTCGCGGTCCCCCCAGATGGTTTGCATGATTCCTGGCCAGGGATTGCGAATGCAGATATTGCCTGCCTTCCCCGTACCGGGGGGCACGTCCACTCCCATTTCGTCGATGATTATGGGGTAGATACCGGGCATACCTGGCCCCGCGCTCCCCGGCTTCATGGGATTCAGCGCCGGCTTGGTAGTGCATAGGAAGCCGCCGTTCTCGGTTTGCCACCAGGTATCCACAATCACGGCCTCACCTTTGCCCACCGTCTCGTAGTACCAGCGCCAAACTTCAGGCTCAATGGGTTCTCCCACCGTGGTCATGTGTTTGAAATGGTAGTTGTACTTGGTAGGTTCATCGTGACCGGCCTTGCGCAACATGCGGATGGCCGTGGGCGAGGTGTGAAAGATGTTGACATCCAGGCGCTCGGCGATTCTCCACACCCTGCCGGCGTCGGGATAAGTCGGGACACCTTCGTAGATGACGCTGGTGGCGGCCAGCGCCAGAGGGCCATAGACAATAAACGAGTGACCGGTAATCCAGCCGATGTCGGCCATGCACCAGTACACATCTTCGGGATGGATGTCCTGGATGTACTTGGAGCAGCCAGTCACATAGGCGAGGTAGCCGCCGGTGCGGTGCTGACAGCCTTTGGGCTTGCCCGTGCTGCCGCTGGTGTACATAAGAAACAGCGGCGCTTCCGCATCCATGGGAATGGGCGCCACGATCTCGCCCGAGTAGTTCGGCAGGATCTCGTCAACGAAGAAATCGCGCCCTTCCACAAACGGGGAAGCGGACGCATTCTGGCCCTGGTGACGCCTCCAGACCAGGACCTTCTCCACGGTCTGGCCGTCCTCCTTGGCGATGTCCAGTGCAATATCGGCGGCCGCTTTGTGGTCGAGCAGCTTGCCGTTGCGATAGTAACCATCCATCGTGATCAGGATGTGGCTGCCTGAATCGGCAACGCGCCGGCCGCAAGCCTCTCCGCTGAAGCCTCCGAACACAACCGAGTGAATCACCCCCAGGCGGGCACATGCCAGCATGGTGATCGGCAACTCGGGGACCATGGGCATGTGAATGGTGACGCGATCTCCGCTCTTCAGACCACAGAAGTCGCGCAGCAGTGCCGCGAATTCGTTCACCCTCACATAGAGTTCGCGGTAGGTGACGGATATAGTCGCCTCGGACTCCGGTTCGGGGACAAAGATGAGAGCTGCTTTGTTCTTGTACTTGGCAAGGTGCCGGTCCACGCAGTTGTACGAAGCGTTGATCTTGCCGCCCACGAACCACTTCCAAAACGGCGGATCACTGGTGTCCAGCGTGGTGTCCCAGTACTTGTCCCAGCTCAACATATCGGCATACTCCCGGTAGCATTCCGGGAAATTCGTCTCGCTGAAGCGCTCGTTGATGTTGGGATCGGTCAGATTTGCCTGGCCGATAAACTTCGCCGAAGGATAATAGTATTCTTCCTCCCGCCAATGGACCGCGATCTGAGCCTCCGTGGTCTCGCTCACCACATTCGGCGTCTGAAGAGTTTGAGCCATATCAGTCACTCCTGAGATTTCTGAAATTTTAACGCAACTTCGGTAGTTCTCCGCCATTGTTCCTGGGTTGACGGAGCGCTCCCGTCCGCTCCGTTCAAACCCACATGATGGAACCTACTATAAATCGGTGCAACGCCTTTGCTCGTCCTGGTACGTTACAGGTAGAGCCTTATAAGTCCCGGCCCGCCTTGACAGCGGGCCGGAAAATTCAACTGCGGGGCCATCTCGCTTGACTTCACGCCTTAGCAGGGGTCGTGGCTTTGCCCGGCCCAGGCTGGTTATCCAGCGCCGTTCTCATCTGGTGCCACGCATGCCTGGCTTCCTCGACTGAGCCCTCGTCCTCTATGGTGGTGATGTCGCCGGGGTTCTTCTCCTGGGTCACCGCCTTCAGCACACGCCGCATGATCTTGCCGCTGCGCGTCTTGGGCAGCATATCCACGAAGTTGAGCTCGCCGATGACGGCCACAGGCCCGAGTTCATGGCGCACCTGCTCCAACAGCTTCTGCTTCAGTTCTTCCGACGGAGTGACGCCCTGTCTGAGTACGACGAATGCGGAGATCACTTCCCCGCGCAGTTCGTCGGGCCGCCCAATGACGCCCGATTCCGCCACCGCCGGATGGCCTAGCAGAGCAGTCTCGACTTCGATGGTGCCGATGCGATGACCGGCAATCTTGATGATCTCATCGGCACGGCCGGCAAACCAAACGTATCCGTCTTCGTCGATTTGCGCGGAATCGCCGGTGTAATAAACGCCCGGAATAATCTGCCAGTAATCGCGGCCGTAGCGTTCCTTTTCGCCCCACAGGTCGGGGGTCAGTCCCGGAAAAGGCCGTTTGATCACCATGATGCCTTTTTCGTTGACCCCGCATTCCGTCCCATCCATCTGCACCACCGCAGCATCAATGCCGGGCATAGGAATGGTCGCGCAGCCCGGCTTGATGGGCAACATGCCCAGCCCATAAGGATTGCCGAACATGGGCCCGCTGGTTTCGGTCTGCCACATGTGATCGATGACCGGGATTTTGTTCTTGAATATCTTCTTCTGCAGCCATTCCCAAGCGGGCGCATTCAATACTTCACCCGCGCAAAACACGCGTTCAAGATACTCGTAGTCCACGTCGGCAAAGGCCGCGTCGCCGTACCGCATGAGCAATCGCACCGCGGTGGGAGAGGTGAAAATGCCGGTGACGCGGTACTCCTCCATCAGCGTCTTCCAATTGGTCTCCGGGGCCGGGTAATCGAGCGCGCCCTCGAAAGCGATGGTAGTGGCGCCGGCAATTAGCGGCGCATAAATGATGTAGCTGTGACCGACGATCCAGCCAATGTCGGAGGTTGACCACCAAACGTCGGTGGGCTTCAGGTCAAACAGCCACTTGCCCATGCTGTGGATGTGCACCTGGTAGCCGCCGTGGGTATGAATTGCCAGCTTGGGCGTGGCAGTCGTGCCCGAAGTGGCCAGGATAAACGCCGGCTCGTTGGCTTCCATGTTCACATAGTTGCCGCTGTGCCCGGCCGCGTGGGCAAGAAAGTCCTCCCAAAGGATGTCGCGCCCTGCGCGCATCGGAGTCTCTCCGCTGTTGCGTTTCAGAACGACGACGTGCTCAACCTTGTCACCTGCGTTCTCCAGGGCCTCATCGACGATCTCCTTCAGGCGAGTGTCCTTGCCCTTGCGATAGGTCACATCGGCGGTGAAGACCAGGCGCGAGCCGCTCGCCTGAATGCGATCGCCCAGAGCCTTGGCGCCAAATCCCGCGAACACCACCGAATGGATTGCACCAATACGGACCGTCGCCAGCATCAGGATGATCGCCTCGGGAGAGGTGGGCATGTAAACGGTAAGGCGATCGCCCTTGTTGATGCCCATGCCGCGCAGCGCCGCCGCCACCCGCTCGACTTCGTGGAGCAGATGCGCATAGGTGTAAATGCGACGTTCGCCACGCTCGTTGAGGTAAATCAAGGCGGTGTGTCCGCCCCAACCGCGCTTTACGTGGTAGTCGAGGGCGTTGTAGGCCAGGTTCGTCTCTGCTCCAACGAACCACTTGAAGGTGGGCGGGGTCCATTCCAGCACTCGGGCCCACTTACGGAACCACGGCAGCTCGTTCGCCGCCCGTCCCCAAAAAGCCTCCGGGTCCTCCTTGCCTTCATCGATCCACTTCTGAACTACCGGGGTGACCAAATGGTGCCCTGGGTGCGGCAGATGTTCCTCAACTCCTGGTTTTGGGGCTTCCTGTAGCTCCGGTGTTCTTGTTGCGATACCCATCTCAAAACTCCTTTAATGGATCAATTCGTCAGTACTTTGGAAAATCGACCCGCATCGTAAGCCGCGCAAAACCCGGTCCAGCGTTTCCGCCGCACGGGCAGCAGACACCAAGGCTGCTTGTAGAGTCGTCTCGTCAGGCAGCCCCAAATTCTCAAACCTTGCGATTCGAGAGCGAAACTGGCGCCCCCCCGGAGAGTCTGCTATTCCGGACCTTGAAGCAATCCCACCAATCGAAAGCTCTGTACTGCACGACCGCACGTAGCGTTGCGTGCGGTCGATTTTTTGAATGTGCCTATAACTCTACGATAGTGGCAGAACTTTCCTGCCATAGACCGTATTTGCCAACGTCGCCGTGGCAATATACCAGGCGAGCAAACCGACAATAAAGATCTCCCATCCAGCTACGGGTGCAGGAACAACCCCGAGCACCACCAAGTCGAGCAGGATGAACGCCAGCAGCAGCAACCAGAACAGGACCGCCAGGAACTTGCCGATGCCCTGCACTGCGATGCAAAACCCGAATGTGAACAGCGTCCACATGAGGAAGAATCCAAGTTCCTCCGGCTTGCCTGCGGGGATGCCCGTCTTGGGCTGCACATAGAGCAGCACAAAGACCGACCACCAGAAGGCGCCGTAACACATGAAGGCGGACCCGCCGAAAATGCTTCCTTTGCGTAGGTCCACGATTCCCGCAATGAATTGCGCTGTCCCTCCGAAGCTGATTGCCAGTGCCAAGGTAATTCCGGCACTCCAGTAGCCCACGTTGTGCAGACCCGTCGCCATGGTAGTCAGGCCGAAACCCATCAGCCCAACAACCGCAGGATTGGCCCACCATTCTCTGTAAATGCCCGCTTCCGTTGCTTCAGCCATGTTTCTCTTTGTTCCTTTCTCCCGACTAGGTTGTGTCTATCCTGCTTTATTGTTGCCTTCACCGCGTCTTTCGCTTCCAAGGCGCGGAGAACGTTACCACACGGGGCTCGATACAACAATTTGAAAATTTCAAAAACTGACCAATTTCGGTAAAAAGCTGCTCTTTCGCCTTCGCTCCTGCCTGCGTTTACGCCTGTCCCTTTTGTCCGGACTTGACTACGTCTTGCTTGGATCGCTACGGCCCCATCTGCTCCGGGCTCGAGCAGCCCAACAACACCAAGGGCGGGAAGCGTTGGGGTAGAGGAGAGTGGTCAAATTTCGCCGCCTGCTTCGCTGCAAGCGCAGACCGGAACCTAAATTCCGGCACCCGGGTCGCGACGGAGGTCAAACGACCGGGCCCTGCGAAGCGGCACAAGACCGGGCGCCTCCCGCCTTTCTTGAGCCGTTGTGGGCGTGATTCTCATGCGTAAGGTGGACATGGGTCTGTGACGCCGAATACTGGCGCTTGTGATGCCTGTCACTAAAGGTGTGCTACAGGCTGGGAGTTACGACGACGAACGGTCCCAAGAAAGGCGTCACTTGACCTTAGCGTAGATCAACTGATCCAGAACCACACCGTTCTTGATGGCGCTGCGGCGCAGAACGCCTTCCCGCTGAAAGCCGGCTTTTTCGAGGACCCGCGCCGAAGCCAGATTATGCGAAAACACCAGGGCAAAGACCCGCGTGAGCTTGTATTCCGCGAAGGCCCACTCCGATGCTGCGGCGGCGGCACGCGTGGCGAGTCCCCTCCCCCAGAAGCTCTCACCCAGCCAGTAGCCCATCTCAGCGCTGACCCGCGATATGTCGACGCCGATCTGGAACCCCAGCCCTCCCATCGCCTCGTCTTGATATTGCAGCGCGAACGAACGCTCAGGCTTCTGCTCGCGCACGAATTCCAGATACTCAATCCCATCGCGCCGAGTGTAGGGATAGGGAAACTGGTCGCGAAGATTCGCCGCGATCTTCGGATTGTTGGCATGGCGCAGCAGCGCGTCGAGGTCCGATTTCCGCCAGGAGCGCAACTGAAGATCGCCGAGGTCGAGCAGCATTGGAAGTCATGTTGCTGCATTAACGCGGATTGCGCAACTCAAAGACGAAAAAGAAAAGGGGCGCGAACTGCGCTCCTTCGTTGAACTCTGTTCGGGCTTTTTGTCTGGCTACACTGACATGACTTCTTTCTCTTTAGCTTTGGCCATCTCTTCCATCTTCTTGATCTCGTCGTCGGTGAGCTTCTGAATCTGCTCCATCGCGCCGCGCTCTTCGTCTTCGGTGATCTTCTTGTCTTTCATCGCCTTTTTTATGGCGTCGTTGCCGTCGCGGCGAATGTTGCGGACCGCGGTGCGATGCTCTTCGAGAACTCTGTGGAGATGCTTGACCATCTCCTTGCGGCGGTCTTCGGTCAGCGCCGGCACTGGAACCCGCACCAGCTTGCCGTCGTTCATCGGGTTCAGCCCGAGGTCAGCACTGCGGATCGCTTTTTCGATGGCGCCAATCTGGCTGACGTCCCAGGGCTGCACGGTAATGAGCTGCGGCTCAGGCGCGCTCACGTTAGCGAGCTGGTTGAGCGGCATCTGCGAACCGTACGCATCGACCGTGACTCTGTCGAGCATGTGAACCGACGCTCGGCCGGTGCGATGTCGAAGCCATCTCCCTGCGGAAGTCCTCCACCGCCTTGTCCATTCTGGTTTTGAGCTGCGCAAAACTGTCCTTGAGACCGGGAATTGCTGCCATCGATACTTGTGCCATCTGTTGTCCGCCTATCGGTAAGATCGCAAACCCGTGATTATAAACCGCGCCCGAAGGCATTGGTGAGAGGCTGTTTGCGCAACGGGAACCCCACGCCGGTTTGTCATCACGAGCGCCTTCCTTTGGCGCGAGGGATCTGCTCTTCGCGGCGCTGCAAAAATGCCCGATTCGGGCGAGCCGCGCGTGCAACTAAACTCAGCTGCGGGTTCTTCCGCTCCCCGCAAAGAGCAGGTCCCTCGCTTCGCTCGTGATGACAAAGAAGAGATGGCGTGTACCGAGAACCGAAACTGACAACTGAAAACTGACAACCGACAACTACTTTATCCCTCATTCACCAGCGATCCCACCTTCTCCCCCATCACCACGCGGCCAATGTTGCCGCGCTGGTTGAGGTTGAAGATGACGATGGGCAAATTGTTTTCGCGGCAGAGTGCGATAGCGGTTGCATCCATCACGCGCAATCCAAGGCGTAGTACGTCCATGTAGCTGATGGTCTCGAACATGGTCGCGTCCTTCACCACGACAGGATCGGCGGTGTAAATGCCATCAACCTTGGTGGCTTTCAGGATCGCGTCGGCCTTGATCTCCATGGCGCGGAGGGAGGCGGCAGTGTCGGTCGAGAAATACGGATTACCAGTACCGGCGGCAAAAACGACGACGCGGCCCTTCTCCAGATGGCGAATCGCGCGGCGCCGGATAAACGGCTCGGCTACCTGATTCATCTCGATGGCGCTCATTACGCGCGTCCACACGCCCTGCTTTTCCAGCGCGTCCTGAAGCGCGAGAGCATTGATGACCGTCGCCAGCATGCCCATGTGATCGGCTGAGACGCGGTCCATGGTCTTGGCCTGCTCGGCGACCCCGCGAAAGAAGTTGCCGCCGCCCACCACGATGGCGATCTCGACATCGAGCCGGTGCACATCGGCGATCTCAGCCGCAATCTCGTGCACCCGGATGTTGTCGACCCCGAAACCCTGGCCCGCAGCCAGCGCTTCGCCGGAAAGCTTCAGCAGAATTCGTTTGTACGCAGGGGTGGACATTCGTCAGCAGGTTTTCTGGAAAGTCTCCTTTAGTCTAGCAGGGTGATGTTGGACTCGCGCAATGTGGTTCCCTACAGGCAGGTTCCGATTTTCCACTTTTTCTTTCCCGCCGAAACCATACACTGTGATCAGTGCCGAATCCGCCATCCATTGACCAGCTACTAACGGACACCTTCCGCCTGGCGCAGTTCCGGCCGCAGCAGCGCGAGGTGATCGACGACGTACTCGCCGGGCACGATGTGGTCTGCGTCATGCCGACCGGGGCGGGCAAGAGCCTGTGCTACCAGCTTCCGGCGGTTGCGCTCGGCGGCTTGACGATCGTGGTTTCGCCGCTGATCGCTCTCATGGCCGACCAGGTGAGGCAGCTTGCCGAGTTATCCATCCCTTGCCTGCTCCTCAACAGTTCACAGGACAACGCCGAGCAGCGTAAGACGCTGCACAAGGTGGCGGCGGGGTTCGAAGGCATTCTCTACGTCGCTCCCGAGCGCTTTGCCGCCCCCTCGTTTCGTGTTCTGCTGCCGCAGCTTCGGCCACGGCTGTTCGTGGTCGACGAGGCGCATTGCGTCAGCTTCTGGGGACACGATTTCCGGCCTGAATACATGCGCCTGGCCGAGATCCGCGAAGCCCTCGGCGCGCCCGTCACCATCGCGCTGACCGCGACGGCTACCCCGCAGGTGCGCAGCGACATCGCAAACTTCCTCAAGCTTCGCTCGCCCAAGATGCACGTCACCGGATTCGACCGCCCCAATCTTCGTTATGCTGCCCGCTTCTTCCGCAATGACGGCGAAAAAGACGCGGCTCTCCTCAAAGGAATCCCCCTAGCCAAGGGAACCGGCATCATCTACTGCTCTACCCGCAAAACGGTCGAAGAGCTTGCGGCCTTGTTGGAACAGAGTTTTCCGGATCGCACCATCTGCGGCTACCATGCCGGCATGGAGCAGCCCCAGCGGAAGCGGAGCCAGGAGCGGTTCATGGAAGCGCCAGGAGCGGTCATCGTGGCCACCAATGCGTTTGGCATGGGCATTGACAAGCCCAACATTCGCTTCGTGCTGCATTACAACCTGCCGGGCAGCGTCGAGGCTTACTACCAGGAAGCGGGCCGGGCCGGACGCGATGGCCATCCTGCGCATTGCGTTCTGTACTACTCCCCGCGCGACTTTGGGATTCAGGAGTTCTTCATCGAGAAGATCGGCGGGAACAATGAGCAGCTCAAATCTCACGAGATCGCCCAGCTTAAGGCCAACGCCGCGCGCAAGCTGGAAGCCATGATGCTGTACGCCAAGTCGAGATATTGCCGGCGCTGGAACATCCTGACATATTTCGGGCAGTCAGCAAGAATCACGAACTGCGGGTGCGATGTGTGCCGTGGGGACGTGAAACGTCCGCCGGAGAGGTCGTTCGATTCGCCTCCGCGTAGGCAGCGCAAGAGCAAGGCGGCAAACTCGGATGAACCGCTCGACAACGCCGCCGCGGCCCGCTACGAGATCCTCCGCGAAGTTCGAAGCAAGCTCGCCAAACGCGAAAAGATCGTCAGCTTCGCGGTGATGCACAACAGTACCTTGCGCGAAGTTGCACGCCGCGCGCCCACCAACATAGCTGCTCTGCTAAACATTTCCGGGATCGGACCGCTAAAAGCAGAAAAGTATGGAGCCGAGATTCTTGCCGCGTTGCGGAATACTCCCAGATGAAATGGGCGGAAACCTGTCCCGCCCAATGTTTCGTCTCGAAATTGCGCGACGTTTACTCGGCGCTTTGCTCCGGCGGATTGCTGACGGCGACCGTCTCGCCCACGTCGCCCACTTTGAAGCGGGCAAAGCGTTTCACCGAGATGTTCTCGCCCAGGTTGCCGATCGCGGACGCGATCAACTGCGAAACCGTCATGGTCTGGTCCTTGATGAAAGGCTGCTCGTACAGGCAGACTTCCTCATAGAACTTGCCCATCTTGCCCTCGACGATCTTCTCGATCACAGGCGCCGGCTTGCCGGTCTCGGCAGCCTGCGCGCGGTAGATCTCCTTCTCTTTGTCGAAGGCCTCCGGCGTGACATCTTCCTTGCGAATGAAGCGCGGATCGGTCGCCGCGATGTGCATGGCGATGTCGTGCACCAGGTTCTTGAAGTCATCGGTGCGCGCTACGAAGTCGCTCTCGCAGTTCACCTCCACCAGCACGCCAATCTTTCCACCGGCGTGGATGTAGCTGGCGACGGAGCCCTCGCTGGTCACGCGCGTCGCCTTCTTCGCGGCCGTTGCAACACCCTTCTTGCGGAGAATGACGATGGCGTCCTCGACATTACCGTTGGCCTCCGTCAGGGCCTGCTTGCAGGCCATCATCGGAGCGTTGGTCTTGTCGCGAAGTTCTTTTACCTGTGCGGCATTGATGTTCACGGATGTAGTGCTCATTGTGTTGATAGTTCCTTGTCTCTGCTTCAATCTTGATAGCTTGCTATTGGCTCTTAGCTTTTGGCTCTTGGCAGAAGTGCGGAGCAGACTAGAGGTGCCAATCAAACCCGATTGGCCGCAAAGGGATTTGATGTTGCTGAGTACCTCAGCGTCTCAAATCAGCCATCTTGCCAAAAGCCAAGAGCGAACAGCAGCCTTACAAAACAACCCGCGCCGTCTGCCAGCGCGGGTCGCGAAACCAATTCGAACCTACCGCTGTTCCTATACGCGTGAGTCGGAAGCTGCGCGGCGTCCGCTCTTGCCCAGCACTTCTTCCATGCTGACCTCTTCCAACTCGCTGGCATCGAGGCCGGGCGCTTGGCCTTCCTCGCCTTCACCCTCGGGAGTGCTGGCGGCGGCTTCTTCCGCGCCTTCGGTGTAGCTGACCGCGGCGGCGATCTCCGCGCCTTCCTTGTCGGTCGCAGCCTGCGAACCTTCAACCACCGAGTCGGCAATCTTCGAGGCGAACAGCCGGATCGCGCGCAGCGCGTCGTCATTGCCCGGAATCACATAATCCACTTCCGTCGGATCACAGTTCGTATCGACGACCGCAACCACTGGGATGCCCAGCTTGCGCGCTTCCTTCACCGCAATCTGCTCTTTGTTCGAGTCGATCACAAAGACCGCGTCGGGCAGGCGGTTCAGGTTCTTGATGCCGGCAAGGTTCGCCTGCAGGTGCTTACGCTCGCGCTCCAGCTTGATGACTTCCTTCTTCGGCAGCAGCTCGTAGCGGCCATCGGTGGCCATCTCGTCGAGCTCCTTCAGCCGCTTCACCGACTTCTGCACCGTCACCCAGTTGGTGAGCAGTCCGCCCAGCCAGCGCGAGTTGACGTAGAACATGCCACAGCGGTTCGCTTCCTCGGCGATGGCGTCCTGCGCCTGGCGCTTGGTGCCGACGAACAGTATCAGCTTGCCCTGCGCGGCCATTTCAGTCACAAACTTCGACGCCTCTTTGAACATCTTCAGCGTCTTCTGCAGGTCGATGATGTAAATCCCGTTGCGCTCGCCGAAGATGTACTCCTTCATCTTCGGATTCCAGCGCTTGGTCTGATGCCCGAAGTGAACGCCTGCTTCGAGCAACTCCTTCATGGTGATATTTGCCAAATTCCCTCCGTTTTTGGCGGTGCATCCCTCGCGGCGGCTTTCTGATTGCCGGTCGTCCGGGATTACTTCCCGTAGCCCGCCCCGTTTGCTGATGTGGTTCAGCGGGTGCGGGAAAATTCGTTCCGGTTTACTTCCCTTTTCGCCCCCGGAACCAAAAGGCGAGTGGCCAGTTGTCAGTGCTCAGTTGTCAGTTAAACCAAATTGCAGATGCTCGCCTGCGCAACCGTCTGACAACTGGCAACCGACAACTGACAACTATCTCTTAGAGAACTGGAACCGCTTGCGAGCGCCTTTCTGACCGTACTTCTTGCGCTCCTTGCCGCGCGCATCGCGGCGCAGAAAGCCTTCCGCCTTCAGCTTGGGGCGCAGCTCAGGATTGAACTCCTGCAGCGCGCGCGAGATCCCCATACGGACCGCGCCCGACTGTCCATTCACTCCGCCGCCTTCGGTAGTGACCGTGACGTTGAAGCTGCCCGACGTCTCCGTCAAAATCAGCGGAGACTTCGCCATGGTGCGCTGCGCTTCCGTTACGAAGTACACATCGAACGGCTTGCCGTTAACTGTGAAGTCGCCGCTGCCGGGGCGCAAAAACACGCGCGCCACGCTCGACTTGCGGCGTCCTGTACCGTAATACTGAACCAGTTCTGCCATTGACTCTCTCTAAGTTGTCAGCTATCAGTTGTCAGTTCTCAGTGACGACCAAATCCAACTTCGTAGTCACTGATAACTGACAGCTGATAACTGATTTGGGTGCCCGATCCAACCTTCTTTTGGTTGGGTGGGGATTTTTCTTAACCAAACTCCGAAGTGGGCGCCCCATCCGGCCTTCTGTTGGCCGGGTGGGACTCGAAAATCTAAACCACTGCCGCGATCGCTTCCGGCTTCTGCGCCACGTGCGGATGCTTGTCGCCCTTGTACACCTTGAGCTTTTTGGCCATCGCGCGGCCCAGCTTGGTATGCGGCAGCATGCCGACGATGGCTGCTTCCAGAACCTGCTCCGGCTTGCGCGCCAGGCGCTTCTTATATTCTTCTGCGCGAATGCCGCCGGGAAAGCCGGTGACGCGGTAATAGACCTTGTCGTCGGACTTCATGCCGGTGACACGAACCTTATCGGCATTAATGACGACCACGTGATCGCCCATATCGATGAACGGCGTGTACTTAGGGTTGTCTTTACCGCTGAGGATGCGCGCCACACGGGTCGCCAGGCGGCCCAGCGTTTGGCCCGAAGCGTCGACAACATACCACTTACGCGCAATTTCCCCTTTGGGGAAATACGTTGACATCTTGCAATCTCCCAGATGTATGAAAACCGCGAAAGAGCCGCTGAGTTCGGTGGCGCTGAAACGCGCAAAGAACGTCTAGACGGGCAGACGCAGAACTACCAAAGAACTAGCAAAGAATAAAGAATAGACCAGCAACACAGCCTCTGTCAACGAAACAGCGGCCCAGCAACAGGTTCCGGTCGGTGCGACTGCTTCTATTCTACCGCACGTATTCTACCGCACGCCCGTCTTCAGTTTTGGTTGCCGCAGTGTTGGTTGCCGTGCCAAGACATCTGTTGCACAACATGACGGCCTCGCGGGTTGCCAACATGTCTAACCCGAAAGCGGCTCCAGTCCGGCAACGCGGGACGAAACAACTTTAGCCCAGGACGTTAGTCCTGGGTAAAGCCGGCGAAGAAACTCCCCAGCCCCTTTCAGGGGCGGCACTTCTCTCTTTGACCCACCGTCCACCTGGGCTATCATCATCGCGCCATGCCCGACGCCGCCAAACCTTTCGACGTCTTTCTGAGCCACTCCCATGCAGATGCGGAATTCGTGAAGCAACTGGCTGAGAAGCTGGAAGACGACCACAATCTAAAGCCCTGGCTCGACCAATGGGAGCTTGTACCGGGTCAACCCTGGGTGCAGGGAATGGCGCGCGGCCTCGACCAGGCCGCCAGTTGCGCCGTCTGCCTCGGTAGCAAGACTCCGGCCGGCTGGTTTCAACGCGAGATCGGGAAGGCCCTGAACCGGCAAACTCAGGAAGAGAGCTTCGGCGTCATTCCAGTGCTGTTGCCGGGCGGCGATCCTTCTTCCGTCAAAGACTTTGTCGAACTAAACACCTGGGTTGACCTGCGCAAAGGGCTTAACGACGAAGAGGCTATGCAACGGCTCGTGCGTGGCATTCAGGGCCAACGTCCGGGAAGAGCGAGCAAGAAGCAACGCGATGAGCACCCCCTCTTCACCGTCCCCCTTCCCGATAACCCGTTCTTCACCGAACGCGGTAACGAACTGGCCGAATTGCAAGACCTGCTGCAGAAGCGAGGCGTCGCCGCGATCACCGGAATGGGCGGCATGGGCAAGACGCAGACCGCCTCGAAGTATGCCTATCGGCATCGCGACGAGTATCCGGCGGTGCTCTGGGTGCGCGCTGAAAATGAAGAGACGCTCTACGCCGACTTCACGCGCCTGGCTGCGCTGCTCAACCTGCCCGAGAGCACGGCGCAGGAGCAGAAGCTGGTGGTCGAGGCCGTCAAGCGCTGGCTCCACGAGCAGCCGCGCTGGCTGCTGGTGCTCGACAACGTAGTCGATCTCAAGTTCGTCAGCGAGTTCACTCGTAAGGCCGACCCCAAGGGCCATCACATCCTGGTCACCACGCAATCGCAGGCTACCGGCGCAATCCGATCGAAGGATCTGCCGCTGATGAACAACGAAATGGGCGCGTCGCTGTTGCTGCGCCGCGCCGGCTTGATCGGCCCTGATGCGCCACTGACCGAAGCGCAGCCGGAAAACATCGAAACAGCCAAAGGAATTTCCGAAAAGCTTGGCGGCCTGCCCCTGGCACTTGATCAGGCTGGCGCGTACATCAGCGAAACCGAGTGCGGCGTTTCCGGCTACCGTGAACTGCTGAACGACAAGCTTCCGGAGTTGCTGGCCCGGCGCGGCGACCTCGATAACGAACATGAATCCGTCGCACGCACCTTCGTGAAGTCGCTGGAAGAGCTGGCGAAGCGAAATCCCGCCGCCGCCGATTTGGTGAAAGCCACGGCGTTTCTTGCCCCAGATGCTATTCCAGAGGAGATATTCACGGACGGAGCTTCCCAATTCACCGGCCCGTTGCAGGCCGCCGCTTCCGACAAGCTGGCATGGAACGAGGCCATCGGGGCGACGCTCAGGTTCTCGCTGCTCGATCGCGATGCGGACAGAAAGACGATTTCGGTTCACCGCACGGTGCAGGCCGTGGTGCGCTGGAACATGGGCAAAGAAGAGTACCGCTCCTGGGCGGAGCAGGTGGTTCGCGCCGTGAACGCCGCGTTTCCCGACCCGGTTTTTGAAAATTGGCCTGACTGTGAGCGACTGCTGCCGCATGCTCAGGTTTGCGCAAACCTCATCGTGGCGCTCGACATATCGGTTGAGGGTACGTCACGCCTGCTAAATCAGGCCGGGTATTACCTCAAGAAGCGCGCGCGCTATGCCGAAGCCGAATCCCTCTACCGCCGCGCCCTCGCCATTGGTGAGAAGACTCTCGGCCCTAATCACCCCGAGGTTGCAATTGCCGTCAACAATCTCGCCGCCTTGCTGAAGGCCACCAACCGCCTGGCCGAAGCCGAGCCGCTCATGCGCCGCACCCTCGCAATCTGGGAGAAGGGATTCGGCCCCGACCACCCACAGGTTGCGACTGGTCTCAACAATCTCGCCCTGTTGCAGCAGGCCACCAACCGCCTGGCCGAGGCCGAGCCGCTCATGCGCCGCGCACTAGAAATCGACCAGAAGTCCGGCCCCGACCATCCTAGCGTCGCACGCGACCTCATCAATCTCGCCCAGTTGCTGAGAGTCACGAACCGTCTGGCTGAGGCCGAGCCGCTGATGCGCCGCGCCCTCGCCATCGACGAGAAAGCCTACGGCCCCGATCATCCGGATGTTGCCATTGACCTCAACAATCTAGCCCTGCTGCTGGAGGACACGAATCGCCTATCAGAAGCTGAGCCGTTGAGACGCCGCGCTGTGAACATAGGTGAGACGAGTCTCGGGCCCGATCACCCGGATCTCGCGGTGTGGGTCAACAATCTCGCCCTGTTGCTGAAAGCCACCAACCGGCTGGACGAGGCCGAGCCGCTTTACCGCCGCGCCCTCGCAATCTTCGAGGCGTCGCTAGGGCCCGATCACCCCAGCACCATTACTGTTCGCGCGAACCTCGACGCCCTTCTCCGCGCCCGCGCCCCCGAGGCGTGAAAGTAGGGTCTTGAAAGGGCATGGCTAAAGCCATCAGCTTTGTATCAGGGACCGGCTTCAGCCGGGCCGCTATGCGCTCGAATATTGATCGGGCTTTAGCCCCTGCCGTTTTTGCCTTGCCAAATAGTTAAAGCAATAAGGGAACTGTCCAGGCGAATCAACAAGACCCGCCTTCACCGGGTTTTCAGCAATGTACTCGCGATGCTGTTGAAAGCTGGGCTCGTCTTCGACCCGGACCTCGGAAAAGCCACGTTGCCAGACCTCGCCCGAATATCCAGACTCTTTCTTTAGCCGGTAGGAGAAGCCGCCCTTGATGAGTTGCATAGCACGCTCAATCGTCATATCGCGGCCTACGGTGAGCAGTAAATGCACGTGGTCGGGCATGACTACAAAGTCGTGAACCCGAAATTTCTTCGCCGCCACATAGGAACGCAATACGTCAATCAACAGAATTGCATTTCGCTCCGACTGTAGCAGCCTGCGGCCCATGCTGGTTTTGGTGGTGACGAAGAACGTGCGCGCCGGACTCACAACCGCATCGGGTGAAGCATGGCGTACCGGCTTCATGGCGATCAGGGGCTAAAGCCCAATCACTATTAAACACCTTTTCGGCACGACTCAAAGTCGTGCCCTGTTACAAATCCTTGACTCGTTCGGGGGCACGACTGAAATAGCCTGCCCTGAGCGAAGCCGAAGGGTACCCTGATACAAATCCTCAGCGTGTTCGGGTGCCTCAGGTTCGCCCTGCCGTTGGGCTAACCCTCCCTCCTGCTGCTTTGTATCAGGGCCCGGCTTCAGCCGGGCCGCCATGCGCTCCAACGATGGTTGGGCTTCAGCCCCTGCATTCCTGATGCAGGGGCCGAAGCCCGTATCCTCCAAAGGCCCCATCATTCGGCACGACTGAAAGTCGTGCCCTGATACAAACCTCGCAAATGAGTTTCCTATGCACCCTGTAAAGATCCGACCCCGACACACACACACACATGAATTCCAAACCTGACCCAGGTTTTTCTTATCACACTCCCACGTGACGCAGGTCGTAGCGCGGCTCTTGCGATCTGCTCTAGAGTGATCTCCTCTGGAGGCCCAGGGGGAGAGGATAAGTGTATCTCCGGGCCGCCAAGAATCAGCTGTCAGCTCTCAGCCGTCAGCTATCAGAGAAAGCAAGAGCTACCAGCTTCCAGCCAAGAGCCAAGAGCGAAAAGCGAAGAGCGTCTTTTCTGCCCACAAGTGCCGTCTTTTCAAGATTTTGCCTGCAACTCTCACGCGCTCAAGATTTTACAGAGATTTTTTCCGGCCGACGCAATGGAATCAAGATTTTACGAGGGACGGGGGGAGGGGGGTTATCTCAGTTGTCAGTTGTCAGTTGTCAGTTGTCAGTTCCGGTTGCCAGCGGCTGTCGGCCAGTGATCGGCGGCTGGAACACGCTTTGTCTGATGGCTGATAGCTGACGGCTGATAGCCAATTCCTAGTTCTTTGACAAGTAATCCAGCAAACTCAGGTTGCCGATCTGGCCGACGGCGGCGAGAGCGGCGTTGCGGGCGTTGTTGGCGTTGACCAGGTTGGTAGCGGCGACGTTCATGTCCACGCCGATGTTGTCGTTGGTGGTCTGCTGGAGTTGCAGCTTCTCGCTCTGGAGAAAGGTCTGGTCGGAGTCGAGCTGGCTGATGGTCGAGCCGTAGAAGACGCGGCTGCTGGTGAGCTGGTCGAACGCCGCGCGCACGGACTCGGTTGCGGTATCGATGCCGGTGCCGCTCTGCAAGGCGGTCGCAAGATCGGAGAGGGCCTCGAAGACGTTGGCGCCGGTTGCGGAGAAGAGCTGCGAGCCGGGAAGGTTCATCGCCACCGTGTGGCCCTGCTCGACTTCGATCTGGTTGGTCTGGTCGTTGCCCTGGTAGGCGACGCCGCCGGGAGAGTTGGGGTCGAGCACGTACGGCGTTTGCGAATCGGCGGTCCCGGCAAAAAGAAAATGTCCGTTGTAGCTGAGATTGGCGATGCCCAGCACCTGCGTGGAAATGCCCTGAACTTCGCCGGCGAGCGCATCGCGGTCCTGCTGCGACAGCGTCCCATTGGCGCCCTGCACGCCGAGCGTGATCGCCCGCTGCAAAGCGGTGACGCAGGAACTCAGCGCCGAGTCGGCGGTTTGCAGCTCGCCGGTAACGCTGGAAATGCTGCGCAGAAACTGGTCGCACCCGGAGCTCTGGTCGGACGTCTGCACCTGCATGGCCGCCGACGCGGGATCGTCGGAGGCAACGTTGACGCGCTTGCCGGTCGTCATCTGGAGCAGGGCTTTCTGTTGCGCCGTGTCGGCAGCGTTGAGGGCATTCAGGAGAATGGTCGATTCGGTGGCGGTCAGCCTCATGATCCGGTTCCCATGTTGATGACGGTTTGCAGCATCTGGTCAACGGTGGAGATGGCGCGCGCCGCAGCCTGATAGGCGCGCTCGTAGAGCATCAGGTTCGAGGCCTCTTCGTCCAGCGAAACGCCGCTCACCGACTGCTGCTGCTGCTGCAACTGCTGCAAGATGTTGTTGCTGGCCGTGAGCTCGGCGTTGGCGTTGCTGATCGACGAGCCGACCTGAAAGACGAGGTTGCCGTAGGCCTCAATGGGCGTCATACCGTTAGAGACAGACTGCGTGGCGACTGCCGTGAGGTTTGCAATGTTGCCGTTGCTGCCGGCCGTGCCATCGGAGCTGGCCGCCAGCAGGTTGGGATCGGTGAAGGCGACGGTCATGCTCGCCGCCGCGCCGGAGCCGGTGACCGGATTGAAGAGGTCTCCGCCCTGATGGCCGTTCAGGTCATAGCCAAGCTGATGCGCGGCATTCAGATTGGTGACCAGCGCGGAAGCCAGGTCGTCAAGCTGGCCGAGCATGGAAGGAATCGTCTGGTCGCGAGCTTCGAGCGCGCCTCCGAGCTGGCCGCCGGAGATCGCACCGGTGATGTCGCCGTTCTGGGCGTAGATGTGCTGCGTGCCGTCATTGGGATCGAGGCCGGTGGTCAACCCGAAGCTCTTGCCATCGACCACCAGCGCCGCGCCCTGGCGCGTGGTGAGCGTCAGCGAGCTCCCGTTCTGGAGCACGGAGACGTCGATGAGCCCCGAAAGCTGCTGCACCAGCGCGTCACGCTGGTCGACGAAGGTGCCGTAATCCGTGCCCGTGCTGGCGGTGGTGGCGAGCGTGCGGTTGAGCGAGGCGATCTCCGTGGTGAGCTGGTTCACCTGCTGCACGTCCTGCTGCACCGTGAGGTCGAGATTGCTGCGCGTCGAGTTGAGCTGGCCCGCGGCCTGATTGAAGGAAGATGCCAAACCGTTGGCCGCCGCCAGCACGCTCTGGCGCAACGAGGAGTCGGAAGGATTCGCGGCCAGCCCGTTGAGGCTTTGGAAGAAGCTACTGATAGCAGCGCCGATACCCGAGGTGTCCATCGGGAACAGCGGCTGCACCTGATTCATGGTGTCGACGAAGGCCTGCGACTTTGACTGCTGCTGCGTCTCGTTGTTGATTTGCACGTTCAGCAGGCTGTCGCGCAGGCTCTCGATGCCCGCGAGCGTCACGCCATTACCGAAGGCAAGGCGGCCTTGAACGATGGGGTCGGACTCCTGCAATATCGGGCGTTGCCGCGAGTAGCCCGGCGTGTTCATGTTGGCCAGATTGTTGGTCGTGGTTTCGAGGCCTGCCTGCTGCGCCTCGAGGCTGCCAACCGAAATGGAAAGTGCGCTGTATAGCGAACCCATTCAACACCACCGGGAAAGTTCGTCACCGCCATATGCGGGGGCGTCGGTCTGCATTTCGACCAGGCTGCGGCGGAGGCGCATCGAGCGGCGCCAGCGGCGCAGGCCCGCGAGATAGAGGGCGCGTGCTTCCAGCAGAGGGAGCACAATACGTTGGCGCTGCTGCTCGTATTCCATCGCCGTCATGCCGCTTCGATTGGGGAACAACTCTCCCCACGCGGGCCGGAGATTCACGGCGAATGCCGTCAGCTCTTCACAGATCGCTTGTACCTGCGGAGCATCGCCGGCGCTGATGGCCTGCGCTGCATTCAGCAGGAGCAGGCGCAAAGCATCCAACTGCATCACCACCGATGGCGTATCCGCAGCGAGGTTCATCGAATTGGGGAAGGCGGAGATGGATGTGGGGTTCACCGTGCGCTTCTCCTAGGCGAGGTCATCCAGAACGTGGCTTTCCTGCGAATCATCGTCGAGGGGCCCTTCCTCTTGCGGCACGGCCGGTAGCATGCGGCGCCGCGAGGCGGCGGGCTGTGGCTCTGCGGCTCGGGAGCGCGACCGCTCAGCCGTTTCCGCTACCGGCGGAAGCGTCTCGGGAATGCCATCCAGGGTCATTGCAGCCGTCCATCACCGCAGCTTGCTGGTGGCCTGCGCCAGCATGGAGTCGGCAATCCGCTCCGGCGACACCTGATAGGTGCCCTGGCTGATGGCATCGCGCAGCGCCTCGACCCGCGTGTGGCGCACGTCGGCCGAGGAGTGAACCACCATGGCCAGACTGCCGATCGAGGGAGTAACGCCGGAAACATTGGCCGTGTCCGATACCCCGGCAGTCCGGGAGACGCCCACCGTGGAGGAAACGCGGACAGTTGCCGGCACGCGAGCCGTGGCCCCGTCCTGCTGCACCTGCCCCGGGTTCAACTCGTCCTGGGGAAGTGACCTGGCGCAGGGTGCTGCGCACCCGCTGCTGCTCGTTGGCCGAGCTAGCTGTTGCACTTGAGTAGTTAATGTCGATTTTCATGTTACAAACCTCACCTGCAAAGTTCTTCTCCACTATTTGATCGGCAACTTCTAAGGAACCTTTAATGTCGCCTGCGCCTGTCCTGCCGCGCGCAATCCCGCCGCTCCTGACGCTGCCGATGCCAGGCCGGATGCGCTACCGCCGCCGGATTTGGCCAGATGTTGCAGCAGCATTTTGGCGATGCCGATGCCACCGCGCGCGGCCAGCGCCGAGGCTATCGCCTCGGTGCCTATCGAGGCCAGCGTGCCATGCGCCGGGTCCGTGCCGTCGTCCGGCCCGGCATAGCTTTCCCGCAGCTTTTCCAGCCAGGTGGACAGCAGTATGGCTTCAAAGTCCTGCGCCGCCTTCACCAGCTTGGGCGATGGGGCTGCCGATGCCGGCGCGTTGGCGGGCTGCGCGATGGAAGCCACGCTCGCCATCTAGATCACCTCCAGATCGGCGTCGAGGGCCCCGGCTGCCTTGATGGCCTCCAGAATGGCGACCACATCGCGCGCCGTCGCTCCGATGGCTTGCAGTCCATGCACCAGCTGTTCCACCTTGGCGCCCTCGGTCAGCTCGATCTTGCGTACCGCCTCGTCATGGGTGTCGAGCGTGGTCTGGGGTACGACCTCCGTATTGCCGCGTTTGCTGAACGGAGCCGGCTGCGAGACCTGATACTCGGTCGCGATCTCGATGGATAAGTCGCCATGCAGGATCGAGACCGCGCTCAGGCGAACGTCCTTGCCCATGACAATGGTTCCAGTCTTCTCATTCACCACCACCTTGGCTCGAGGATGGGTCTCGACTTTCACCGCCATCACCCTGGCCAGCAATGCAGGAACATTTGCTTCGGCCGCAGTCTGCAATTCCACCCGCCGGCCATCGATGGCGCTGGCAATGGGCCGGCCCATCTCGACGTTGATGGCGTCGGCAACATCGTGGCTGACGCGGAAGTCGGTATCGCGCAGCACCAGAGCAATCTGCTTCTGGCCGGCGAGGTCGAAGGCAACATCCCGCTCCACCAGCCCTCCATTGGGGATCCGGCCCGCAGTAGGATGATTCACCTGCTTACTGTTTGCGTCCCTTGCCGGCGGAATACCCTCCCAGCGTCAGCGCTCCCTGGGCTTCGCCATAGACCTGCCCATCGGCCGCATACAGCGGTGTGAGCAGCAGCGTGCCGCCGGCGAGGCTGATCGCGTCTCCTACAGAAGAAACGGTCACATCAATCTGCGTGCCGGGCCGGGCAAAGGGCGGCAGCGAAGCAGTGACAAACACGGCTGCAACGTTCTTCACGCTCACCGCCGCTACCGGGATGGTCACGCCCATCTTCTGCAAGACATTGCCCAGGGTCTGGGTACTGAACACGGTCTGCCGGCGATCTCCCGTGCCCGCCAAGCCAACCACCAGGCCGTAGCCGATCAGGGGATTCTCGCGCACACCTTCAATGGTGATGAGGTCGCGAAGAGGAGTGCGCGCCGCCTCCGGCGTTTCACTGCCCGCGACGATCAAACACGTCATCAGCGCTGAAACCAGGAAACCTAACTTGAACCATAGCTTCGCTCTCATCACCACCCCACAATCTTCCATAACCAGCGCACAAACAGGTTGGGCTGGCGCGTGGCATCACTGACCACGCCTTTGCCCTTCAATTCAATCTCAAGATCGCTCAAGGCCGTTGAGGGCACGGAGTTGTCTGAGCCAATATCCACCGGCCGCACCAGCCCGCGCAGGATCAATATCTGGCTCTGCTGATTGAAGGCCACCTGATGCTCGGCCTCGACCACCAGATATCCATTCGGCAACACCGCAACCACACGTCCGGCGACGCTGGTCAACAGCTGCGACTGGCTGTTGGCCGTGCCTGCGCCCTTCAAATTGCTGTTCGAGTTCAACGCGATCAACGGATTCAGATACGAAACATTCTGGCCGCCCACGCCGGTAATCGCCGAGTTGGCCGCGTAGGTCGCTTTGCGCTGCCACCGAGCCTGAGGCCTGCGCCAGTGTGTTCTCGACAATACGAATGATCACGATGTCATTCAGGCCGCGGGCCTTGCTGTCGGCAGCAAGGTCGGTCAGCGGCCCTCCGGTCAAAGGGAAGAGGCTACCCGGTGACACCACGGGCGTCACCTGCTGTCCGCGCACCCGCTCGAGAAATTGTTGCAATGTGGACTGCTGCAGTGCCGGCTTGCTGTTCTTGGCTGCACCGGCGACCGCAAGTAAAACGAACATGCATAACTGGAGTCGGCGTGCCATCAATCCTCCACCGCCACTTTGCCGGCAGCGCGTACCCGGGCAAGCACGACGCGCCCCGAAGACGCATTGCGCACGCGAATCCTCTGCCCTATGCTCCCTGCCTGAAGGCAGATGGCGGGAGCGCTCAGGCGCATGCCCGGGATTTGCTCCGCCAATTGCACCCGCTGCCCGGCCCGCACCATGGGAGCCTGCAACGGATTGCCGGAGTCCGGCAGCGAATGCGCCGAAGCGGTGCCAATCGACGAATTCTCGGACCCGTGCGTTTGCAAAACCACTTCAAAGGGCAAGCACTCGACTCGCGTGCTGCACTCCATGCGCAACAACCAGGTGTTGGCTCCGCCGGCGGGATGCACCGCCGCCACATGAAGCCGCGCCTCACCGGGAAGCCGCAGGCCCGGAGCCAGCACCTGTAAGCGAAGCTGCGCCGCCGGCTCCGGCGTCTTCCACCCCAGGTCCCGGACTATGGTGTGCTCAAGCCGCGCCAGCAAAGCCGAATCCGTTACCTGCGCGGCCAGATCACAACCGCAGAACAGCCAAACACTGGCGATCAGCCGGGCCGTCAATCGCATTTCTCCTCCTAACGCGACAGGCTGTTGAGCTGCTGCAGCATCTGGTCAGCCGCGGTGACCACGCGCGAATTCGCCTCGTAGGAGCGCTGCGCCAGAATCATCTCGATGAACTCCTGCACCACGTCTACGTTCGACTGCTCCAGCATTCCCTGCTGCAGCGACCCCAGCCCATCGGAGCCGCCGGGCGTGCCCACGATGGGATCGCCCGAGGCCGTGGTCGCCAGATACAGGTTGCCGCCTACACTGTTCAGCCCACCGGGATTCTGAAAGTTGGCCAGCTGAATTGCGCCCACCTGTTGCGCTTGTGTCTGCCCCGGCTGAGTGACGCTGACCGTGCCGTCGGAGCCGATGGTGATGTTGGTGGCGTCGGCGGGTATGGTGATGGCCGGGTCCAGCGCATTGCCGTCGGCGGTCACGATGTTGCCCTGGTTGTCGAGATGAAACATTCCGGCGCGGGTGTAGGCCGTCTCTCCGTCGGGCATCTTCACTTGGAAGAAGCCTTCACCCTGGATGGCCAGGTCCAGCGGATTGCCGGTGTTGGTGAACTCGCCTTGCACGTGGATCACCTCCGAAGCGTCCGGGCGCGTGCCCAGCCCAACCTGGAGGCCGGAAGCCACCGTCGTATTCTGGGTTGCAGCCGCGCCCGGCATCACCGTGCTCTGGTACAGCAGGTCCTGAAACTGCACCCTGCGGCGGCGAAAGCCGGCGGTGCTGGAGTTGGAAAGATTGTTGGCGATGTTGTCCAGGTTAAGCTGTTGCGCAACCATTCCGGTCGCCGCCGTGTTCAGCGCGCGAAACATAGGCCTCCTCAGATACGCGAAAGTTCCTGGGCCGCGATGCGGTTGAATTCCGAATGAAACGCCGTCAGCGCCTGCTGCAGCAGACCCATGTTGCGCTGCAGGGCCACCAGGCCCACAGCGGCGCTGACCGCATTCACGTTGCTCCCCTCCAGCGCTCCCTGCACCACGTTGGCACCAGCGCTGCTGCGTTCCAGGCCGGGAGCTGCGGAGAACGTAGCCGCGCCCAGAGGTGTCAGTTCCGCGCTGGAAGGGAAGTCCACGACCAGCAACTGGCCGGCCAACGCGCCATCCACCGAGATGGTGCCGTTGGCGCTGACCGCCAGCTTGCCCGGGGGCAGCAGGATGGGCCCTTGCGTGCCCAGCACCAGGCTGCCGTCGCCGCTGGCCAGCTGTCCTTTTGCGTTGATATGAAATGCGCCGCTGCGGGTATACAGCCGGGCGCCCTGCGGCCCCTGCACCGCGAAATACCCGCTGCCCTGGATAGCAAAATCGAGATCGTTTCCGGTTCGATCCACCGGCCCTTGCTGCAGGTCGAGCCGGCTTTCGGCCAGCACCCCAAATTCATTCACCGCCCCCAGCGAGGCGTTGCTTAGATTTCCCCCGCCCGCCATCAGCGAGCCGAAACTGGGCACTTGCCCCTTGTAGCCCCCGGTGTTGACGTTGGCCAGGTTATTGGCTGCCAGGTCCAGGGCCTGGGTCTTGGCCAGCAGTCCGGCGCAGGCGGCATAGAGTCCGGTATTCATGGACGTGCTCCGGCAAGTTGTTAAGCAAGAGGAGTTCCGAAGGAGGTGGCATGCGGTTCGACAACAAAGGACTTACGGCGGGACGGGATTAGAAAAGGTTCAGGAGAAGGTCACCCGGACCGGAGTTGCAGATGAAAACTGACCGCCTCGCCGTCGAATTCCATTATCACGCTAATGCAGCAATCACAGGCCAGGCAGCGCACTTCCATAATCGACGCGGCGAATCAAGGCCGATACCCGCCTGCCGCAGGGAACGCTCCACGATCTTTCTCATGACCGCAGAATCGTCCACGATTAAGGCCCGAATGCTCGCCATATACGCCCCGCATGATTGTGCGAACGATTGCAAAGGCAGGACCGGCAATCCTCTTCTACCCGGGGACGCTGCCGGCCTGCGGAAGCTGTTGATGACATCGGCAGGCGGCAGGCGTCCTTTAATCAAGGGACAAGGCGTAGTGCTCTTGTGTCTGCGCCTCCAGATTTTCTGCCGCAGGCACGCGAAACAACAGGTCGAGCGATGCGATGTCGCCGTAGAGCCGCGTCCAGAGATAGTCTTCGCAATGAGCGAGGGCGCAGGCGCTCGCTTTGGCCTGCTCGGCGTAGCTGACGATGGCGCGCCTCATCTCCCTTGCCGACTGGCGCTGCTCAATGCAAATGGCCTCGCCCCGCAGTGAAGCTTCCCAATGCCTGACCGCCGAGCGATGCAGTCCCTCGGCGACGATGCAAGGCTCAATGCGGCAGCGCAGAAGGTGTTCGGCGGCGCGCAGCAACGGCCGGTTGAGAGTGTCCGGCAAAACCGAGGTAGAGGCAGTTGGCTGCAGCATTGAAATAGACCGGGACTCCGCCGTAGCCGCGAACCAGTGGCGCGGGAAACTGCATTTCCGGAAAGCTCTGGGCTGCGGTGCCGGAAAACAGCGGGCAGTTCTGCTGCACCGCCAGCGCGCCGGTGATGTCCGGCCCGGTGGCCGCGCCCATGCGAACCAGCCACTCCCCAATCCGGCCCTGTCCCGCCTGGCGCTGGTGGCGCAGCGCCTCCTGCAACACCGCTTGCGAGATCACTCCCTGCTCCAGCAGAATCAGCCCCAATGGAAAGCGCTGGTGGGGAGCCGGCGCCGGCGTCGCGGCGCGACTCAAGGCGTCCACGCGCGGGGCCAGCCCGGCGGTAAAGCACTCGGGCGAGCAGTACCAGTCGTCTTCCAGGTGGATGCCTTCGTGCCGCGCCCACCAGCGTTGCCACAATGTGGGAGGCCTCAGACAGCCCGGACTGGCACACACCGGCAAGGAGAGTACGGCCAGGCTGGAAGGCAGCGAATTCGAGATGCGGGAAGCGATGGAAGCCACAGCTCTTGCTCCTTTTCAATGGCAAACTCAGGGGATCTACAAATTCCGCAGTCTCTGCTCGGGAGAGATGACCTCCGAGATGTGCAGCCCATAATTGCCGTCCACCACCACCACATCGCCGCGAGCAATCACGCGGTCGTTGAGTAGCAGATCGACCGGCTCCTGGATCTCCCGGTTCAGCTCCAGCACGGCGCCGGGAGACAGCTCCAGCACCTCGCGCAGGGGAGCGCGCCGGCTGCCAAAGCGCAAGGTCACTCCCAGCTCGACATCCAGCAGCAGGTCCAGGTTCCCCTCGCGCAGCAGCTGCTCCAGACTGCCGGCACTGGCTTCGGGAACCAGTTGCGCGCGCGCGCCCTGGCGGCGATCCAACTGGGAGATCAGCTCGGCATCGAGTTCCACCCGCACCCCAACTTTGCGCTCGCCGCTGGCGACCCGTAGCAGACGAGATCCCAACAAGCCTGGCGGAAGGCTGGCTTCCGCGACGACCTCGACGGAAACCTCACCGAACACCGTCTTCAATTGGCTGGCCGCCAGACCTGCCCACTGTCGCATGAGCTCAGTCAGGGCTTCGCCCTGCATCGCGTCCAGCGGCACAAAGATCTCTGCCTTCTCTCCGGTAAACAACTCCAGGAGCAGGGCCGCATCTTCGGCGTCTACCGAAAGCCAGAAGCGGCCTTTCAGGCCGTGCGCCAGCTTGACCCGCAGCGTGGCCGCGGGCGTGTAGCCTTCGGCCGAGCTTGCACCGGTGAACGACCACGTCCCGGAGCCAAGCTGGGACACCAGCGCCGCCAGGCTGGCGAGCCAGGCCTCGAAGAAAACTTCAATTTTTGCCATGGGCGGGTCGGCCATGTTCAGCCCTCCTTTTCCTCGGGTTGCGCGATGCGCTCCACCAGTTGCGCTGCCCTGCGCCGGGCCCCGCTTTGTACGGGCCGCGCCAGCCAGCAGTCCCGGCCCCCGAGGCGCAAGCTGCCCGGCCCCTCGATCGGCCGCCGCAAGGCCAGCACCTGCCCGGGACGCATGGCCAGCAGACGGCCCAGCTTGACCGGCAACAAAGGCGTGCCCAGCACCAGCTCCACCGGCGAGTCGAGCAGGCGCTGACGGATGCTGTCCCTCTGCACCGGGGTCTCCCGCCGGCGGCGGTACACCAGTTCGGTCGAGAGCTTGCGCAGCAGAGCATTCGATACCACCGCCGGCACCGCGATGTTCAATACTCCATGCGAGCCGGGCATGGTGACTTCAAAGCTCAGAGCGAGGACACTTCTCCTGCGCCGGCATGATGCGCAGCATCTGCGCCCCTGCTTGCCGCTGCTCGAACGCCAGACTCACCCCCAAGGGCTGCCAGACGGCGGTCAGCTCGCGGCACAGGATGTGACCTACGCCTTCCAGAATCAGCTCCTCAATCTCGCTGACCTCGCGGTTGGGGCACCTCGATCTGCCCCTGGCCGCCGAGCAGGAGATCGATGATGGGGAAAGCCAGCGACAGGTCCATCTGCAATAAACCACAGCACTCGGCGGGCTGCAGTTGGAAGGAAGCGTAGTAGGTGACGTCGGGAACCCGCGCCAGGAATTCGCGGTAGGCCAGCTGCTCGACCGAAACCAGCGCCACTTCGAACTGGTCGCGCAGGTAGGCCCCGAGCGAGTGCGAAAGGTTGCGGGCAAAGCTCCCGTGCAGCTGGCTGAGCGCGTACAACTGCTCCTTGCGCAGCCGGCCCGCCTCGTGCGGGTTCCAGCGCTCCATCTGGGCGCTCTTGCCGGCGGCAGCGGCGGCCTTGCTCGCTCCCCAGGCAGCCCGGAACAGGGCATCGATCTCTTCCTGCGTCAGGACCTTTTCCATGTTCCCTCGCCCGCCGCGGGAGGATTCGCCGCCGTGGCCGCCCTCCGCGACTTGCCCATCTCAGCCAGGAGGGTGCGCAGCCGCGCCACCGCCAGAGAGTGGATTTGCGACACTCGCGACTCGCCTACGCCCAGCACCTCGCCCGTCTCTTTCATGGTCAGCTCTTCCTGGTAGTACAAGGCCAGCACCTGCTGCTCGCGCGGGGGAAGCTGGGCGATCGCTTTGGCCAGCATCTGCTTGCGCTCGCCTTCAAGAAAGATGTGCAGCGGATCCAGGTCGCTGGGCCCGGCAATCATGTCCGCCAGATTGGTCTCCCGCCCGTCCTCCAGCGACTCCACCTGCAAGCTTCCGAGATCGAGGCCGCGAATCTCGTCCAGCAGGTGATGGAAGTCTTCCAGCGACAGGCCCATCGCCTGCGCCAGCTCCGGCTCCGACGGGGCATGCCCGAGCTGTCCCTGCAATTGCTGGATCAGCTCTTCGACGCGGCGCGCCTTGCGCCGCAGGTCCCGCGGACTCCAGTCCATCTCCCGCAGGCTGTCGAGGATGGCGCCGCGAATGCGGAACTTGGCGTACGAGGCAAAGCGCACGTTCTTGTTGGCGTCATACTTATGCATCGCGTCGATCAGGCCCACAATGCCGGCGTGCACCAGGTCTTCAAAGGGAACATGCTGCGGCAGGCGCTCGTGAATGCGGCGGGCGATGAACTTCACCTGGGGCAACTGCTCCAGCAGCAGATCATCGAACTGTTTTCCGGCTTGGCTTATCTCCTCATAGGCTTGGGCTGCAATCATGACTCCCTCTTTCAGCGGATCATTCCTACCGACTGCACCTGCACCACGGGCGGAACCTCGGCCGGCGACAACACCACCAGCTTGGGCAAAAAGGGCTCCAGCATGCGGCGCAGGTGAAAACGTACCGGGGTATTGCACAACAGAACTGGAGTGGCCAGGCGTACCTGTTCGCCCGCCAGTTTCTTCAGGCCTTCGAGAATGCGGCGCACGAACGACGGCTCCAGCGACGACCCTGTGGCGGGCGCCTGCCCATTGAACGCCCGGCCCAGTTCTTCCTCGATCGAGGCCTCCAGCGTGACCACCTGTAAGCCGCCGCTGTCTGACAGCAATGGCCGCACCAGGGCCCGGCCCAGCGCCTGCCGCGCCGCCTCCACCAGCAACACCGGATGTTTGTTCGCGGAGGCAACCTCCAGCAGGCTTTCCAGGATGCTGGCCAGATCGCGAATCGAGACCTGCTCGCGCAAGAGCTGCTGCAAGACCTTCTGCACTTCGCCGAGGCTCATCAGTTTGGGAACCAGCTCCTCCACCAGCTTGGGGTGGCTCTCGCCCAGCAGATCGAGCAGCCGCTTGGTCTCCGCCCGGCTGAGCAGCTCATGCGCATGCTGCTTGATGACCTCGGCCAAGTGCGTGGCCAGCACCGAGGTCTGATCGACGACGGCGTACCCCAGTGCCAGCGCCTGTTCGCGTAGCCCGGGAAGGATCCAGCGCGCCGCCACGCCGAAGGCGGGCTCGTTGGTCGCTGTGCCCGCCAGCTCCGGCGGGGTGCTCTCCGAGCTGATGGCCAGCAGGCAATCGTCCTGCATCTCCCAGCGCGTGATCTCCACCCCGCGCAGGGTGATCACGTACTCCCGCGGCTTGAGCTTCAGGTTGTCGGTGATGTGGACCGGCGGAATGATGAAGCCCAGTTGCAACGCCAGATGGCGGCGCAGGGCCTTCACCCGCTGCAGGAGCTGTCCGCCGCGCGCGGCATCGACCAGGGGCACCAGGGCGTAGCCGACCTCGAGACCCAGATCGTCCAGCTTGAGCAAGGCTTCCAGCGCCTCGGGCTGCGACCCGGCAGCACCCGGGGCCTGGCCGCCTGTGGCGGAGGCTGCGGCCTCGGCCTTGTCGGACTCCTGCGAACCCTTGGCGCGCCGCGCCAAGAGCGCCACCCCACCGGCAATGGCGAGAAAAGAGATCTTTGGCAGGCCGGGAATCATGGCCAGCGCGGTCATCACCCCGGCGGCAATCCACAGCGGACGGCTGCGCGCAAACAGCTGCTTGCCGACATCGCCGCCCAGGCTGTCGTCGGAGGAGGCGCGGGTCACCACGATGCCGCCGGCGACCGACACCAGCAGCGACGGAATCATGGTCACCAGGCCGTCGCCCACGGTGAGGATGGTGTAGGTCTTCAACGCATCGCGGAAAGGGATATCGAGCTGAAAGACGCCGATGAGAAATCCGGCGATGATATTGATCGCAGTAATCAGGACCGTGGCCAGCGAGTCGCGCTGGTTGAAGCGCGCAGCGCCGTCCATGGCGCCGTAGAACTCGGCTTCGCGGCTTACCGCCTCGCGCCGCTGCTTCGCCTGCTTTTCGTCGATCAGTCCGGCGTTAAGGTCGGCGTCGATGGCCATCTGCTTGCCCGGCAGGGCGTCGAGGGTGAAGCGCGCGGTAACTTCGGCGGTGCGCACCGAGCCGTGGCTGACCACCAGGTACTGAATCGCGATCAGGGCGAGAAACAGCACGAAGCCGACGACATAGTTCCCACCCACCACGAACTGGCCGAAAGCCTCGATCACCCTTCCGGCGGCGGAAGCGCCCTCGTTGCCTTGCAGCAGAATGCGGCGGCTGCTGGCCAGGTTCAGCGCCAGACGAAACAGCGTCAGCAGCAACAGCAGGCTGGGAAAGACCGAAAACTGTACTGGCCGCAGGATGTGCAGGGCGCAGAGCAGGACCAGCACCGAGGCGGTGATGCTGATGGCCAGCAGCAGGTCGAGCACAAAGGACGGAACTGGCACCAGCATCACGAAGACCATGGAGACGGCAGCGACAGGAGCGATCCAGTCCAGCGACGCGCTCTTCAGTGGCGATTTCGCTTTGGCTGCTTCCGCCATGGCTTACACCCGCCCTCCTGCGCTTGCCTGCTGCGCCCGCATCTGTGCGCGGTAGAGATAGGCCAGCAGCTCGGCCACCGCGACGTAAAGCTTGGCGGGAATCGCCTGGCCTACCTCGACGCTGCGGTAGAGCGCCTGCGCCAGCGGCTTGTTCTCCAGCACGGGAATCTCGCGCCAATAGGCGACGCGCTTCATCTTCTCCGCCAATTGGTTGCAACCTTTCGCAACTACCATGGGCGCAGCCATCTCCGGCGTGTACTCCAGGGCGACGGCAAAGTGGGTGGGATTGGTCACCACCACGGTGGCGCGCTCGACCTCTTTCAACATGCGGCGGCGGCGCAGCTGGCGTTGCAGGCGCCGGATACGCGCCTTGATGCTGGGGTGCCCGTCGGTTTCTTTGTATTCCTCGCGAATCTCCTGCTTGCTCATGCGCAGATCGCCTTCGAGCTTGCGCCGTTGCAGCAGGTAGTCGACCGCCGCCCACAGCAGCAGGGTCAGGGTCGACTTCCATCCGATCTCGAAGGCATCGCGGTAGAGCAGATTGGCTATCGCCATTCGCGGCAAGGTGGCAGCCCGCGCCAGCAGCTCCCAGTCACGCACCAGCACCGAAGTTCCGAGGTAGAGCAAGATAGAAAACGGAATCAGCGATTTGGCGGGCGCGCTCAGGCCGGCGATCGAGAACATTTGTCGCAGGCGCGTGGCCGGGCTGAGCCGCTCGAACTTCGGCGCCAGCGCTTCGCCGGCAAAGACAAAGCCTCCCTGGGCCAGCGACATGGCTACCGCCACCGCCCAGGCCGCCGCCAGCGGCGGCAGGGACCAGCGCAGGGCCATCAGCGCAGCGTGGGAGAGGGCGGGCGAGGTCAACCCGAAGTCCGAGCTCCAGGCCAGATCGGCCCACTGCCGCAGCGCGCTGCGCCACGAGTTCATTGCGCCCTCGGCCAGCCACAGGGCAACCATCAGAGCAGCAAAGCTCGCCAGGGCCGACGGCAGCTCGCGGCTACGCGCCACCTGTCCCTTCTCGCGCGCCTTCTGCCGCCGTCGCGGGGTTGCCTGTTCGGTCTTGTCGTCGTGTGCCATGGCTCAGTGCACCAGGTGCAGCATCTGTTCGGCAGTGCGCGCCGCGTGGTTGAACTGCTGCTCGAAGATCCCCGGCCAGTACTTCAGGGCCACTGCCAGCACCGTCAGCCCGGCGAGACTCTTCACCGACAGGCCGAGAAACAAGACCGGCAACTGCGGCGAGGCCTTGCCCAGAAATCCCAAAAGAAAGTCCGCCAGCAGGGTGGTGATCAGCAAGGGAGCGGCGATCTGTACTCCGGTAAGCCAGATGCCTCCGGCGGCCACCAGAAGCTGGTGCGCCACATCGCCCGGCAGCGTCGTCGCTCCCGGCGGCAGATAGGTGAAGCTGGCGGCTAGGGCCCGCAGCAAACAGCGATGCATGCCGAAGCGCAGGAAGATCAGCATTACCATCGTCTGCGCGAACAGCGACAACACCGGGGTATCGACCTGGGTGTTGGGATCGAGGATATTGACCAGCGAGAAGCCCACCTGCACTCCCATGATCTGGCCGGCAAACTGCGCCGCCTCGAAGACCAGCTGGGCGGTGAGCCCAATCAGCAATCCCACCAGCAGTTCGCCGACAACCACGCGCAGGATTCCGGAGGCATTCAGCTCCAGCCCGCGGGGGCCGCAGACCGGGTAGAGCAGGGCCGTCACCGCCACCACCAGGCCGACCTTGATGCGGGGCGCCACGGCATCGCTGCCAAAGAAGGGCGCAAACAGCAGCAGGCCGGAGATGCGTATCCCCACCGAAGCCAGCCCCAGGACCGCGTTTTCCAGTGTCCAGTCCATCGCGCTTACTGCATCCACAGGCGGAAGTCGCCGAACAGTTGCGTGGTAAAGAAACCCAGCTTGCGCAGCATCCAGGGCATCAGCACAATGCTCGCCACCGCCGCGGCCAGCAGGCGCGGCACGCTGGCAATGGTTGCGTCCTGTAGCGAAGTCAGCGTCTGCGCCACACTGATGACCAGGCTGATCACCGCCAGCACAATCAGCAGCGGGGCCGCCAGCATGACGGCCATCTCCAGCGTCTTCTGGCCCAAAGCGACAATCACCTCCGACGACATAGCGTGTCCTTTCTCCGCCTCACGCGAAACTTTTCATCAGCGAGCCGACCAGCAGGTTCCAGCCATCGACCATCACGAACAGCAGGATCTTGATGGGGGTTGATATCACTACCGGCGGCAGTTGCAGCATGCCCATCGAGGTGGTGATCGAAGCCACCACCAGGTCGATCACCAGAAAAGGCAGGAACAGGACTGCACCGATCTGGAAGGCCACCTTCAGCTCCGACAGCATGTAAGCCGGAGCCACCACCCGCATGGGCAAGTCTTCCGGCGAGCGCGGCGGCGGCAGCTTGGCCAGCTCAACAAACAGCGCGGCATCTTTCTCGCGCACGAACTTCAACATGAAATGGCGCAGCGGCTCCGCACCCCGGTCGAGCGCTTGCCATACCGTGATCTGCCGCGCGTCCAGCGGCACCCAGGCCTGCTGGTAGATGGCCGCTCCCACCGGCTGCATGAGGAAGTAGGTCAGCACCAGCGACAGTCCCACCAGCGTCTGGTTGGTGGGCACCGACTGCGTGCCCAGTGCCTGGCGCAGGAAGTGGAAGATCACCAGCAGCCGCAGCAGCGGCGTCATGGCCAACAGCAACGCCGGCAGCAGAGTCAGCAGGGTGAGCAGGACAACAATGGTCCAGGGCAACCCGCTATTGGGCGTTCCCAGTCCGGACAGGCCCTGGTTGCCTGCGGGGGCCGCAACCGCGTGGACATTGCACAGGCAAATAGCAGCTATCAGCCCCAATTTGCCGCCGCTCGCGATCATCGTTGCTGCTCGCACCACTGGGTCAGCACCTCGGGAAAATCGGCTGTCTCGCCCAGCCGCGCCAGCAGGCTGATGGAGGCGGGACCGCCACCGATCAGAAACTGCTGGGTCTCAAACTGCACTACCGCTACGAAACGCTTTTCGCCTAGCGAGAGGCTTTCGCACAAGCGCAGGCGGCGGAACTTACGTCGGGCATCCACCCGCCGGCGAAGATGAGAGAGCTTCGCCCAAAGTTCGAAGAGAATCGGTTCCCTTTTCGATGCGTGTTGCACGGCTGAGTTCATAGGCCCGCCTAGGTCAACTCCGTAATGCGAACTCCGATGTGATCGGCCACCGGCTCGAACTCCGCCCAGCCGATCAGCTGGCCATTAGCGCGCAGCGGAATCTCCGCGCCACGGCTGTAACAGGTCTCGACCACCGTCCCCACCCGCAGCTGCAAGAGATGGCGGACGGTAAAGCGCGCGACCGGCAGGTCCAGGGTGATGTCGCAGGGAAGCCAGCTAAGCTGGCACCATTGTTCCTCCGCCGGTTCGGACCCTCGCGGGACGCCGATTCGGCCGCTAGTAGGCTTTGCGTCATTGGGAGACCACTGATCGAAACCGCTCGCAGTGCAGCCAGTGCAAGAACCTTGCCGATTGCGCCTCCCAAGAAGCATCCCCTGAGAAATCCGCGAAGACCCACTAAGCCGCTGAAGGTGAACAGGTAGTAGGCACCACGCGGGAGATAGCGCTCGTCCGTTGATGGCTTCTAAGCAGGAGAAGAGGACAGAGATGAGAGGGGGTTAATGAAACTACTCTGGAAATTGGCGGAGGCTCATGTTCGCGAAGGCCGGGGGCACGGCCCGGAGGAACCGCGCCGTACTTCGCACCTGCTTCGCAAGTAGGTATCGGCCCCCAGCGGGTCAGACTTGAGCGGCCGTAGTCAAATCATCTCAGCCGAGGCAGAAATCTCAACCACGGATTCTCACCGATGAACACGGATGAAAGACGATCAAACCACCAATGCGCCCGGAGGAACACGGGGTGCAGCCTGGGCCCCCACTTCTCCCGGTTCCTCCGAATTTTCTGATCCGTGTGATCCGTGGCAACCCGTGGTTCGCCGTTTTTCCCCTCCCGGCTCAGAGCCACCACCGGCGCTTTACACCTGCTTGAGGTTGATCGTGTCCTGCATGATCTGATCAAAAGTGGTGACGGTTCGCGCGTTGGCTTCGTAGCTGCGCTGGGCCACGATCAGCGCGGAAAATTCCTGCGCAATATCGACGTTCGACAGCTCCAGTGAGCCGCCGGAGAGCGTCCCCCTTCCCCCCGACCCCGGCGCTCCAATCACCGCCGCCCCGGAGGCCAATGTCGCCGAATAGTTGTTGCCGCCATCTCGTTCAAGTCCTTGCAAGTTGGCGAAGTTGGCGAGCGCGATCTGTCCCAGTACAGCCGTGCGACCGTTGCTGAAGCTGCCCATGATCGTGCCGTCGGAGCTGATGTTGTAGTCGTTCAACGAGCCGCTGCCGTATCCGTCTTGCTGGGCGGCGGAGGTCGTGCTCGGGGCCGCCACCTGGCTGAGCAGCCCGGAGCCGGTGGAATCGAACAGCGACCAGGCGAAGTTCAGCGCCGAGGCGCCATCGCCCAGCGCCGGAGAGGTGATGCCGGTAATGTCGGTTGGGGGCGAGGTCAGCTTGCCGGAGCTGTCAAAGCCCAGGGCGCCGCCGGTGATTGCGGTGGTTGTGTTGGCCGGCAGGGTCGTTCCCATGTCCTGCCAGGTGGCGCCGCCGTCGGTGACGGTAGTACCGTCGGTCGGCCAGGTCGGCGGAGCTGCGGCCGAGGTGCCCGCCGCGGTGCACTGGTAATAATGCCCGTTGCCCGGGTCCACCAGGTTGCCGACGGCATACGGTTGCGAGGCCGCCCAGTTCGAAGGGCCGGTCAGGTCGGAGGTCGGAATCGACAGGTTGTAGGACCAGCTGTTGGCTCCGGTCTTCTGGAAGTTGAACGACATTGCGTGCGCCGTGCCCAGCGAATCGTAGACCGTCACCGGAGTGGAGTAGGGCGTGCCCACGTCCGCGCTGGCATCGAGATTGGTGCGTAGCTGAATGTCGCCGGTCGCCTTGGGGGGATTGATCTGTCCCTTGTCAATGCGCAGCGCCGTCAGGGCGGCCCCGGGAGGAATGCTGCCATTGACCGCAGCATAGCCCATCACCTGATCGCCGTCCTGGGTGGAGAAGTTGCCGCTGGAATCCACCGTAAAGTTTCCCGCGCGCGTGAAGAGGCTGGCGCCGTTCTGCTGCACCACGAAGAACCCGTCGCCCATAATGGCCACATCAGTTGGCACCCCGGTTGACTCGACGCTGCCGGCGGTCTGGTTGGTGGTGGTGGAGTTGACCGCAGTTCCGGCGCCGACCTGCACCGGATCGCCGGCCCCATTGGTGCCCACCGTCTGATAGAAGAGATCGGAAAACTGGGTGTGGCTGCCTTTGTAACCCACCGTGTTGAGATTGGCAAGGTTGTTGGCGATGGTCGACATCGCGGTCGAGCTGGCGGTCAGCCCGGAAAGAGGTATGGAAAACTGCGGCATCACTAGCCTCCTAAAGATGAATTGGCGGTCGAGCCGCCGCCCAGGACATTTTGCAGAAGCTGATTGATCTGGGTCAGCTGGTCGAGGCTGGTGACCTGCGCCAGCTGCTGCACAAAGGTCGAAGGATCCATGGGCGACAACGGGTCCTGGTTCTGCAACTGCGTAATCAGCAACTGCATGAACATGGTGTCGATACTGCCGGTGCCGCTGGAACTACCAGCGGTGGTGCCCGTAGTCGGGGCGGCGGCGCCGGTTACGGCATTGCTGGTCATTGGTGTCTCCTTTCAAGCGCGAACGTCGAGCCGGTAGCTGCCTTCTGCGGGGCCGGATGAAGCGGGGCCGGAGGGCGGCCCTGGCTCACCGCGAACTCCTGGCCAGCGGGAGGGCAACGCCTCCGGACGGGCCGGCTGACGTTCGTTACTTCCGAAACTGTTGCAGTTCGAATTGGCTGAGCCGGCGTCGACACTGACCGAATCCAGGCGCAGGCTGTGGCGGGCCATGGCCCTCTCCAGCGAGGGAGCCTCGACGAACAGAGCATCACGCAGGCCCACGTGTGAGGTGCTAACCGAGGCGCCAACCTGATCGTTGGCTACGCTGGTGTGCAGCCGGATGGCGCCAAAGTTTTCGCTTTGCAGCCCGATGCGAATCTCGGCCTTGTCCATGCGCTCCAGCACCTGCGCCGGATGCAGCGGCGGCGCGGGGAGTGTGGCCGGGGCGGCAGCCGCAGGACTAGACACACCGGCGGGTTGGCCGGCCCGCGAAGCCGGGGCCGAGCGCGCCGCATCCTGCGATGCGCCGGCCAGGGCGTGGCCCAGGGCACTGCCGGCGGCGGCGGTCTGCACTGTCGCTGACAGATCTTGCCCTCCGCCGGGAAGGGAAGCGTCGTCATCATCGGCGCCCTGCTCCGACTTGGGAAAAGGGCCCCCTTGGCTGCTTCGCGCCGCGGCGGCTGTAGGCGTTGTCGCCGGGGCCGATCGCGGCGGACCGGCACCATCCCCTTCGCCCGTTGTTGGGGCACCGCGATCGTCGCCGGAGTTGGCCGCTCCTGCAGCTCCAGATTTCCCATTCGCGGGAGGCGGCCCGGCAGCCGTTACCTGCACTGAAAGGTCAACGGCGGCAGCAGGGTCCGCGGTTACGGTTTCAGTACCAGTTGCGCTAGTCGCGGCTGCGATCGTGTAGTCACCATCCCCTGCAGCCGCAGATGTTTTTTCTGCCGCCTGGCGCCTAGTATGCGAAGCGCCCGCAGCTTCGGCAGGCTCGCGACTGCCCGTTGAGGCGGTAGAGGCAGAAAGCGCTTCGGCATTGTGCGACGCGACTTGGTTCGTCGGGCTCCCGGCCGGAGAGGTAAGCGTCTTCGTTACATCGGCCGCCTGCTCGGTCGAGAGCGTTGCGAACGTGGCCAAGTTGCCGGAGGACGGAACCGCCGTCGCCTCGCCGCCGTCAGGAGAGGCCCCATTGTCGAAGTCAGCCTCGCTTGCACCCGGCGGCAACCCGCCCAAGTCACGGCTGGAGACTTCCCCTGCGGCAGCGCCCATTCCCAGGCTCGCGGACAAAGCTGTTCCGCCCATCTCCAGATTTGCCGCTGTGACAGACGCCGCGCTACCATTCTCAATCTCAGTGGCCGAGGTGACTCCCTGCAGGACGTCACCACCGACCCTCGAGTCCTGCGGTGGAGTTGGGCAAGCCGGCTGCGCGAGAGCGGCTGCCATCGCATTCATCACCGCGCCGGCCTCACGCGGAGCCTCGCCGCTGGGATCAGCTTTCTTGCCCGCTACTCCAGCCGCGGTCTTTCCCGAGCTCCCACGCCCCCCCGCCGGTTGCGCGTCGCTGCCGGCAATCCCTGGCGGCATGTTATCGGCAGCGGTCGCGAACAGAGATTGAAAGCCGCCCGTCTGCGGGCTGCACGATGCCGGGGCCATCGAATCATTGCGAGCCGGGTTCGCCGTTGGTGTCAGTTGTGCGTTCACGCCAAGAGTGCAGGAGCAGTCGGCTTGCCAAGCAAGATGAGAGAAGATAAATGCGGAGCGAGCAGCGAGCAACGAGCAACGAGCTGTGAGCTATCAGCATTTGCCGCTTAGTACTTGGCCCTTAGCCTTTAGCACTTGGAGCCGGATCTTTTGCGCCAATTGGCAGGACTCATTGCTAAGTGCCAACAGCCAAGTGCTAAAAGCTGCTGGCTCGCTGCTCGTCGCTCGCAGCTCCCCGGGCCCGCCGCAATAGAAACATCTCCTCGACTTGCGCCTGACCGCGGCGTTGCGCCTCGGCCTCATAGCGCGCCAGCCGCTGCTCGCGCACCTGCTCCAGAACCTTGCGTTCAACCCGGCGTTGCAACAGGACCGATTGCTGGCGCTCGATTTGCTCCTTGAGCGTGGCCGCCGCCGCATTGAGCCGCGCCGTATGAATCTGGCAGGCGCATAGCCGCTGCCCGGCGAACTGCATTTCACCCCCGGACAGCCGGCCTTGCTGCATTGCCGCCTTGAGCTTCGCATCCAGCGTGGCGCGGGCTTCGATCACCTCGCCAACTTCACTTTGCAGCTGCGCACGCCGACTAAGCAGCGTCTGTAGCCGCAATCGTTCGCCGTCTTCCAGGCTCCGCCTGAGCCGCAGGACCGTTTCCAACGGAAAGCGAAAGGCCATGTCAGCGGCCCAGCGCCAGCAGCCGCTCCAGAGTGATCGGCATAGGTGAAACTTCCTCGGGCTTCTGCCGCAGGAAAGCCTCCAGTTGCGGCAGCACCGTGATCGCGCGATCCAGTTGGGGATCGCTTCCCCGGTTATACGCACCAATACGGATCAGGTCCTCCGAGTGGCGGTAGGCCGCGAGCAGAGCGCGCAACTGGTAAGCCTGCGTCAGGTGCTCCGCCGAAACCACCGCCGGCATCAGCCGGCTCAGGCTGTCGAGAATCGCGATAGGCGGATAGTGTCCCTGCGACGCCAGGGCGCGCTCCAGAACGACGTGGCCATCCAGCAGCGAGCGCACCGCGTCGACCAGCGGGTCCTGCAGATCGTCGCCCTCCATCAGCACGGTATAGAACGCGGTAATGCTTCCCCGGGCAAACCGTCCGGCACGCTCTACCAGCCGGGCCAGCAGGCTGAAGACTGACGGGGTGTAGCCCTTCGCCGTAGGAGGCTCTCCTGCCGCCAACCCAATCTCGCGCTGCGCCATGGCAAAGCGGGTCAGCGAGTCGACCACCAGCAACACGTTCTTGCCAGCCTGGCAAAAGTACTCCGCTACTGCGGTTGCAGTCAGCGCCGCGCGAATGCGCAACAGCGGCGACTGGTCGGAGGTGGAGACCACGACTACGGAGCGGGCGCGGCCTTCGCTTCCCAGCACCTCGAGAAACTCACCGACCTCGCGCCCGCGCTCGCCCACCAGAGCCAGCACAGTCATATCGGCTGAGGTGCCCCGGGCCATCATTCCAATCAGTGTGCTCTTGCCCACGCCGCTGCCGCCGAAGACGCCTACACGCTGCCCACGTCCGCAAGTGACAAACGCATCGATGGCGCGAATCCCGCAGCCCAGCGGCTCGCGGATGGGCACCCGTTCCAGTGCACCGGGAGCGGCTAGATCCAGCGGACGGCGCTCCCGCAAGACCAGGCTGCTGCCGCTGTCCATCGCATCGCCGGTGGCGTCGATGACCCGGCCCAGCAGCTCTTCTCCTACGCCTACATGAGGACGCACTCCGTAGGAATAGACCGGGTCGCCATAGCGAATCCCGCTGGGCTTCTCCAGCGGCATCATCAGCACCGCGTTGCCGCGAAAGCCCACCACCTCTCCGGAATAGACGTGCCCGGCGGAGTCACGCGCCTCGCAACATTCTCCCAGGCAGCACGGCGGCCCCTCCGATTCCAGGATGCCGCCCACGACCTGCCGCACCCGTCCCTGCCAGCGCAGGTCGGGGCCGGACTCCACCAGGTCAAGATAGCTGGACAGTGGACTGCTCATGCATTGCCCCTTCGCCATCGTGCAGCAGGTCGAGAAAACCGCTCTCGATTTCGTGCAGCTTGTCCTCCAGGCTGATCTCGGCCTTGCCCGCTGCGGTCTCCAGCAGCAGCTGCCCGGATTCGACGGCTTCGTCCGCCACCACCGTGATCTCGCGGTTCGTCTCCGGCCATGAGGTCAGAAACCTCTGCCATGCCTCCTGCTGGGCCGGCGAGGTGCGCAGCGTGACCTCGGATCCGGCCTGAATCTGGTCCAGCGCCACCCGCACCACTCCGCTGAGCAGCAGGGGATCAATCTGCGCTTCCCGGCGCAGTACTTTGCGGGCAATAGCCAGCGCCAAGGTAACGACATCGCCCTCCACCCTGCGAAAGTAGCTGCGCCGCTCCTCGGCGAACTGCGCGACGGCGCCGGCGATTGCCCGACGCGCCTCGTCCAACTGCTGCGCCATCGCCGCCTGGGCCTGCTGCTCGCCTTCGCGGATACCATTCTGGCGTGCCGCCTCCAGGGCCGCGGCCTGGGCGCGCTGCAGGCGAATCTCGCGCTCCGGCTGGCTCGCCTCGTTGGCGGAGGGAAACTCGGCCGGCGCGATCATGGGATATTGGAAGTCCCACACCTTTTCCGCTTCGGCTAGTGCCATCGGCTCACACCACGTATTCATCTGCGCTCTCCGGCTTCAGCACGATCTTGCCTTCTTCTTCCAGCTTGCGGGCCAGGGCAATCGCCTCCTGCTGCGCCTTGCTGATATCGCGGGCCCGCACCGGGCCCAGCACTTCCATGTCTTCCTTCAGCATCTCCACCGCACGTGACGACATGGTCTTCAGCAGGTGGCCGCGGACCTCCTCGGATGCGCCTTTGAGGGCCAACGCCAAAAGCTTCTTGTCGAGCCGCGCCGTCAGCTCGCGGATGCCTGCCTCGGGAACGCTGAGCAGGTCATCGAAGGTGAACATCAGGTTGCGGATGTTCAGCGCCAGCTTGGCATCCTCCGACTCGATGGTCTCCAGGATCGCCTTCACCGTGTTGGGCTCCAGCCGGTTCAGCATGTCGGCCACGCCCTTGAATCCGGCGTAGGCGCGGCGGCTCTGCTCGCCCAGCGACTGCAGCTTCTTGTGCAACACCAGCGAAACCTTCTGCGCCATTTCGGGAGAGAAGTTACGCAGCAGCGCCAGCCGCTTGACCGACTCGGCGCGTAGCTGCTCCGGCAATTTCATCAGCAACGCCGAAGCCGGTTTGGAGTCGAGGTGTGCCAGGATGAGGGCAATGGTCTGGGGATGCTCGCTCTCCAGGAAGCGCGCCAGCTGCTGGGGATCGGTCTTCTCCAGCGAATCAAGCTGGCTGGCGCTCAACTGCTGCGCCCGCGCCACCTGATCCATGAGCCCTTTGGCCCCATCCTCACCAAACGCTTTGACCAGCAGATTACGGGCAAAGGAGTTGCCACCCTGGGTAAGGTAATCCTGCGTCAGGCTGAGGCGGTGGTACTCTTCCAGGATGTTGGCTGCGGTCTCCGGATCGATGCGGCTCAGCTCGGCAATCTCGCGCGTCAGCCGTTGCACCTGCGCCTGACTGAGATGGCGGTAAATTGTGGTCGCCGCCTCCTCGCCCAGCAGGACCAGCAGCGTTGCCGCCTTGCGAATTCCGTTGAGCGCGTGGGAGGGCCGCGGCATGATCAGTCGACTCCACCTTCATGCAGCCAGTTCTGAATCAGCCGTGTCGCGCCGGCGGGCTCGCTCTTCACCTTCTCCACCAGGTGCTTCTTGAGCGCGGAAACCTTCTTGAAGGTGACATCGCCTTCGCCCAGCGGCTTGCCCAGAATGCTCTCCAGATCAGCGGTGCCATCGGTCACGCCCGCGCCCGTAATCTGTCCCGCACCCGCGGACAGCCGCTTGGGCAGTTCGCGGAAGGCCGCCAGCACCTGCCGCTTCACGGGCCGCAGCAGAAGCAGATAGACGCTGGCAAACAGGCAGGCCAGCGCGGCATAGCGGAACATCCAGGTAAAGTTACGCAACATGCGCTGCATCTTCTCGACGCGGGTGGGAGGCACGGCGGGCTCGACCGGCAGCGTCTGGAAGGACAGGTTCTCCACCGCCAGCAGGTCGCCGCGATTGGCGTCCAGCCCCAGCGCCGCCCGCGCCAGGTCCTTCAATCTGCTTCATCTCTTCCGGCGCGCGCTTGCGCCGGGTCACGATGCGCTGATCGTTGCGCACCTCGGTTTCGGTCGCGTCATCCACCAGCAGGGCGGCGGCGATGCGCCGGATGCGTCCCGCCGGCTGAATGATGTGGCGCACCGTCTTGTTCACCGCATAGGTGCCGGTTTCGGTCTTGGTGGAGTGGCCTTCGGGATCGGGCCGGGTTGCCGCCGGTGGCTTGGCATTGGGAAGATTGCTGCTGGTGCCCGGGGCCCCGCCCAACGCCTCACTTCCCATGTGCTCTTCGCTGTGGGTCATGCTGATGGCGACCGCCGAGTTAGGATCGTAGGTCTCCTGCGTCTCCTCGCCGGAAGTGGGATCGCGCTCCACGTGGACGCTGGCGCGCACGCCGTCGGCTCCCACGACCGGCTCCAAGGTGGCGATCACCCGCTTGGCCAGGTCCTGATCGAGGCTCTGATCTTCCGCCCCCTGCGAATTTCCCAACCCCCCGCCTACGGGAAGGTGGGTGTCGGCGTCGATCACCACGACGTTCTCCGGAGTGAGCCGGTCGACGGCTCCTGCTACCAACTGGCGAATGGCAGCCTCGGAGCGCTCCGGCAAGTGCGCCGAGCGCAGTTTAACCATGACCGAAGCCTTGGCGGCATGCTCGCGCTCGGTGAACAGCGACTCCGCCGGCATGACCAGGTGAACCCGCACCGCCTCCACTTCGCTCATCGACCCTAGCGTCCTCTCCAGCTCGGCCTCCAGCGCCCGCTGATAGTTCACCTTCTCGCTGAAGTCGCTGCCCGCCCAATTCGGCTTATCGAAGAGCTCAAAGCCCATGCGCCCGCTGTTGGGAAGGGGCTGCGAGGCCACCTCCAGCCGTGCAGCATCGAGCTTGTCTGCCGGGACCAGCACGCTCGCTCCGTCGGGCGTGGTCTCGAAGGGGATTTTCTTGTTCTTCAGCTGCGCGGTCAGCAACTCGGCGTCGCGCGGGTTCAGTCCCGAATACAGCGTCTTGTACTCCGGTTTGCCGATGAGCTGAACGAATACGTACAGGATTCCGGCCACCAGCAGCGCTCCGCCGCCAACCAGCAGCCGCTGCTTCCAGCTAAGGCCGCGAACGAATTCCAGACCCTGTTGCCGGACCTGCGCCAATGTCAGATTGCTGTTCACTGCGAAATCTCTCAGAACTGCATACGTTCAATTTCCTGATAAGCCTGTACGACCTTGTTACGCACCTGCAGCATGAGCTGAAACGACAGGTCGGCCTTCTGCACCGCGATCATGGCATCGTGCACATCCGTACCGCCGCCCGCCAGCATGCTGCTCACCTTGTATTCCGCGTCCTGCTGCTGGAGGTCGATGCCGGACACGGCGCTCTCCAGTTGCTGGCCAAATGTCTTCTCCGCCGGGCGCGTGCCGCCCGACGGTTTCAGCGGCGCCTCCGCGGGTAGTATTCGCAGACCTGGAGTTAGGGAATCAACTGTCATGGCGCCTGACCTTCTCGACCTGCTTCACCTTCTCCATCGTCGCGCCGCACTTAGCGCAGGATCTGGAGCGACTGCTGGATCATCTGTTTGGCCGCCTGAATAGCGCTGGCGTTCAACTCATACGCCCGCTGCGCGCCCATGAGGTCGACCACTTCCTGCACCGGGTTGATGTTGGGATACTCCACGTAGCCGGAGGCGTCGGCATCGGGATGCCCCGGCTCGTATTTGCGCAGCGCGGGCGCGCCGTCTTCCACCACCTGCGTCACCCGCACTCCACCGGGCGCATCTTCGCCGGTTGATACGGCGCTTGCTGATGCCGTGCCGTTGCCTGCCATCAGCAACTGAAAGGGCGACGCCGAACGGCTCTCGAAGACCGCCACCTTGCGGCGATAGGGTCCACCCTCGGGAGTACGGGTACTTTCGGCATTCGCCAGGTTGGTGGTGACCACTTCAGCGCGCAGCCTTTCCGCCGCCAGCGCCGAGCCGCTTACCTGAAACAGACCAAAAAGATTCATGAGTTGCTGCCTCCGCTGATCGCCAGCTGCAGGCGGCTGAACTCGGAGCGCAGCACGGCCACCCCGGTCTGGAACTGCAACTGGTTCTCGGCCATCAACAGGCTCTCGCGGTCGATGCTGACGTTGTTACCGTCGGGCCGCTGCTCCAGCCCGCGCAGAGTGCGCACGGTTACCGGTTCGCCGTCGGCGTCGCCTTCACCCATTGCGCGCTTGAGCTCACCGGCAAAATCGATGTCACGCGTCTGATACCCCGGGGTATCGATGTTGGCGATGTTCTCGCTCACCAGCCGCTGACGAAGCGAAGTCAGGTCCAGTGCCCGCGTCAGGGTGTGAATCATGGGAGTGTCGACGAGGCTCATACTGCATCCTTCCTTCTTATGCCTCAGGCGAAGTGACTTCCAGCGGCCAGGCCTCTGGCCAATCCCAAATGCTCGGGCTGGATCGGCCCCTCTTCCGCCAGGATCAGGGCCCGTTCTATCACGTGCTGTAACTCGCGCACGTTGCCCGGCCAGGTATGCCTTTCGAGGAGCGCGGCGGCCTCCTGCGAGATGCGGCCGCGGCCGGTCGTAAGCTTGTCGACGAAGTGCTCGGCCAGCAGCCGCACATCGCCGCGGCGCTGCGCCAGCGACGGCAACTCGATAGGAAACACCGCCAGCCGGTAGTACAAGTCCTCGCGGAACAGCTTCTGCCGGGAAAGCTCGGCCAGGTCCACGTTGGTGGCCGCAATCACGCGCGTATCGACGCGGAACATCTCCGAGCTGCCCAGCCGCTGGATCTCACCGCGATCGATAAAGCGCAGCAGCTTGGCCTGCATGCCCAGCGGCATCTCCCCGATTTCGTCGAGAAACAGCGTGCTTCCGTGTGCGGCATGGATCCTTCCCATGTGCGACTGCACCGCCCCGGTGAACGCTCCCCGGACATAGCCGAACAGCTCGGCTTCCAGCAGGGCCTCCGGAATGGCGGCGCAGTTGATGGTCACCATGCGCTTGCCGGAGCGCGCACTCAGCTCGTGAATAGCATTGGCGACAAGTTCTTTCCCTGTTCCCGTGGGGCCGGTGAGCAGCACCGGGGTGTCGTGGCGCGCCACCAGGCGGGCCATGCGATGCACGCGATGCATGCACGCCGATTGGCCGACCATTCCGGGCAGCGTCTCGCCGGGCGCAACCTCGACCCGCGTCGTCTCCGGAGATGATGGAACTTGCCAATGGGGGACGGTCTGAAAGAGCTGCTGCGCGTCCGTGCTGCGCCATTCCTGAGGCACCAAGGGCCGGCCAGCTTCATCGAGCAGAAGCACATCGATGCCGGGGAAGCGGGAATTGATGGTGCGCAGCAGATCTTCGGTATCGAGGTCAGGCAGCCTGCCGTCGAGCAGCAGCAACTGGCACTCGCTGGACTCGAGCTTGCCGATCGCGTCTGCGCCTCCGAAAGCCTCTGCGGCCCGAATACGCGAAGAATGGAATCGTTCCAGGATCTGCTGCCGAACCGCCGCGTTGGCACTGGCCACAATCACGGCCGGATCGGGGGTGTAAAAGCTCTGCGCTGCCATGGTCATGCTCTAGGTTTTACAGGCGGCAGCTTAGAAGGCGATTAGTTGGCGATTAGAAGTTACTCAGGATACCTGTGGAAAAACGGCAGTTGTGTCGATAGCAGTCATCGCAGGTTTCTCCCTCACGGCGTCACCGTACAAATCAAGCTGCGCCTGAGGCGTGGGCAAATAGACGCGGACCATTGCATCGTTCCCCGCAAAACAGAAGAAGATCAAACCGCCGCCGGTCGATTCGAAAGTCTTTTTTGCGATCTCCAGTTGAGACCTAACCTGGTCTTTATTCGCACTTCTCCGGAGTACAAATCGCAAGAAGCGCACCTCAATCAACTCCGCCTGGCGCTCAACCCATATCTCAGGTCTGTAAGGTGTGGGTGCACTGCCGGCGCTCAGGTGTTGCAGTATGTGGAGAAAAGCGCGAAGCAACCGGCTGCGTTCGCCGGAGACTTCAATTTCATCGCACCGCAGGTGGGGTCTCTCTGCTGCGCCCGGAAAGAAGGGCTCTACTTCGCTCAGCGCCTCCTCAAGCACGGATCGCAGCTCTACCGTATGACCGGGATCGCCGGGGTCAGCCGCTTCCGCTATTTCGCGGACCAGTGACAATCTGCAGCGCAGGCGCTCAGAATTCTCCAGGGCCGCCTCAACCCAGGTGCGGCACTGCTGGGGATCTTCCAGCGTATTCAGCGCGAACTCCAGAGAGCACTGCAACGCGGTCATGGGCTGGCTGATCAGGTGGAAGACCTGCGACAGGAGTTCACGCCGGCTTTCCTTGTCCTCGGGCTCGCTGCTCACCCCTGGTACTCCGAACGGTAACCCAACTCGTATCCCACGCCCCGAACGGTGTGAATCAATCGTGGCGTAAACCCGTCGTCGATCTTTCTGCGAAGGTAGTTCACGTATACATCGACGATATTGGTCGAAGTGTCGAACGACAGGTTCCAGACGTGCTCGATAATCATGCTGCGCGTGACCCGCCGGCCGGCGTTACGTAGAAGATATTCCAGCAGGGCAAATTCTTTGGAAGTCAGTTCGATGTTCTTGCCGGCCCGCTTCACTTTTCGCTCCACCCGGTCGAGTTCGAGATCGGCAACCTGCAATAATGTTTCTACCGTCCGCGGACCTCGCCGCAACAGCGCGCGGACCCGGGCTGCAAGCTCGGTGAAAGAAAACGGTTTGATCAGGCAGTCATCGGCGCCGGAGTCCAACGACAGCACGCGGTCCTCGATACGACTGCGGGCGGTCAACACGAGCACCGGCAGGCTCGGCTTCTTGACGCGCACCCTCCGCAACACTTCGACGCCGTCCACCTTGGGCAGATTTAAGTCCAGGATGAGCAGGTCATAGTCGTTCTCCAGTGCCATGCACCGCGCCTGCTCTCCGTCGCTTGCCGTATCGACGGCATAGTGCTCGGCCTCCAGACCCTTCCTTACGAAAGTGGCCAGGGGACCATCATCTTCGACCACCAGGATTCGCATTGTCACCCCGAAAATCCTACCTGAAGACAGAGTAACAACCCAAAGTAACATCAATTTGGGTACTCTGTAGGGTGATTATATCGAAATCGCAAAACTGAGTTCTGAATCGGGAATCAGATGCCAGTCGGAGTCTGCAGCTTCAGCCAAGCAGGGACAATCGGATAGAAGGCGCCTGGGCATAGCGACAATTTATAATTGGAGCATGGCACGTGGCTGGGAAAGTAAATCTGTAGAAGCTCAGATCGAAGACCGCAAATCCGATTCTTCAAACCAAACCAACTCCAAACCTGCATCGCAGGAAGAAATTCACGAAAAAATCAGGAAGGCCAATCTTCAGCTTTCGCGCAAGCGAATCTTGCAACAACTGGAAGCTACTAGCAACGAGCGCTATTCCGAGCAGCTGCGCCGTTCTCTGGCGGAACTGGACTGTCAGTTGGAGTCCGCTTAGTCGTTCGGCCGGGGGAGCGCCGGTTTGCTCCGGCGCAGCGCCCGTCCCTCACAGGCTTCTGTGATTGCGGTCACGGAAGCTACGGTTGCGCCGTTTCACAATGGTCGCGAGGTGAGCTATGCCGGTCCTCGTGATCGCTGTTGTCTTCTTCGCAATCTTCCTGGTGATGGGCGTAATGGGCATCACCGCCATGGTGTCGGAGCACAAGGGACACCTGTTCAGCGGACACTGGGGCGACTACCCCAAGACGAAGCGAAGCTGACGCCAAGCGCCGATATACGAGCGCAAGTCTCACGTTGTCAGACTTGTGCCTGCAGATTCGTCGCCCCCAGGCTCATCGCGTGGTTTCCAGGACCCGCGACAAGCACGACTCGCAGTATCCACTGTCCTTGATGTCGATCCACTCCACCGAATGTGAAGCTGCCATGGCGCAACGATAGTCCTCGCAGTGCGTCAGGCGTAGTGTGTGTCCCAGCTCGTGTACAGCTTCAATCAGAAGACGGTTGGCGAGCACGTCCAGGTCCTGCGGCAAGCCGTAGAAATCCTGTCGCAGCCGATGGTAGGAAACGATCGCAGCGGCGCCTGCGACCTGCGCTTCGCCAAAAACGAACGTCAGAATCGGAATGTACAGATCCAGGCTGGTGACCCCCAGCAGCTTCCAGGTATCGCGTTGGACATAGGGACGCATGGCCGCCAAAATCTCTGACGAGTGATACTGCTGGCGCTCTGCGTGTAGCGCAAACGCAACATCCAGAGGTGGCGCAAGGACCTCCGCTTTCACTTGGAACTTCTCCTGCAGAGACTGCGCTAACCAGTCCAGCAGGCGGAGGTCGAGGGTGCCCACCGGCAACAGTTGCAGCTTCTTCATTGCGATTCGACAGCGGCGAGCTCCCGGTCGCGGCGGCTCCAACCGTACTTCTTCAGCTTGTGATGCAGAGTGACGCGGTCGATACCCAGCACCTCGGCCGCGCGAGTCTGGTTCCCGCCGCACTCCTCGAGCACCCGCAGGATGTGGCCTTTCTCCACTTCGTCCAGACTGCGCACTTCAGAGCTGGGGGCCCCGTTGCGCGCCTTCAGGGTAAAGTCGGCCTCTCGCAGCTCGGGCTCCTGCGAGACAACCATGGCGCGCTCCACCGCGTTCTCCAGCTCGCGGATATTGCCTGGCCATTGCTGTTGTTGAAGCACTGCCATCGCCGCCGGAGATACGCGTGTGATCTTCTTGTTCATCTCGCGCGAGAACTTGCGCACAAAGTAGTCGACCAGCAGCGGAACGTCTTCGCGGCGCTCGCGCAACGGAGGCAGCTCGATATGAAATACATTGAGGCGGTAATAGAGATCGGGACGGAATTTCCCCTCTTCGATCAGCTGCTCCAGGTTCTTGTTGGTGGCCGCGACGCAGCGGAAGTCGACCTTGATGGTTAGGTTGCCGCCGACGCGAACGATCTCCCGCTCCTGCAAGACGCGCAGCAGGTCAGTCTGGGTCTTCAGACTGATATCTCCGATCTCATCGAGAAAGACCGTTCCTCCTTCGGCAATCTCGAATTTTCCTTTCTTCCTATACTGGGCTCCGGTGAACGCGCCCTTCTCATGCCCGAACAGTTCGCTCTCCAATAACGACTCGGTCAACGCTCCGCAGTGGATCACAACCAGAGGATGAAACCGCCGCGTGCTGCCGGCGTGAACAGCGCGCGCGACCAGCTCCTTGCCGGTACCGCTTTCGCCGGTGATGAGCACCGTCGCATCGGTGGGCGCAACCGTCTCGATGGCGTCGAAGATGCGCTTCATCGCCGCGCTCTGGCCGATGATTTCAGACGGCCGGGCAATCTCCGCCACGGTTTCTTTCAGCCGCGCATTCTCCTGCTGGGTGCGGCGATGCGCCATGGCTTTGGATATCAGGTGGGCGATCTCGTCCGGATCGAGCGGCTTGTTCACGTAGTCGTAGGCGCCGTTCTTCAGGGCGGCAATGGCCGTTTCCACCGAGGCGTATCCGGTCATGATGATGACCATCATGTCGGGATAGATCTCGTGCAATCGCCGCTGCAACTCGATTCCGTCGGTACCGCGCATCTTGATGTCGACCAGGGCGACGTCGTAGGTGGTCTCGGCCACGCGGGTCAGGGCTTCGCTGGCGCTCTCCGCCGTACCGATCTCATACCCCTCTTCAGCGAACCACTTGGCGAGCGAATCGCGCACGCTCAATTCATCGTCAACGATAAGTAACTTGCCTTTGTCCACGCCTTACCTCACTTCCGCTGGGCTGCGGTTCTCTTCTCTGTTCACGACGGCTTTCTGGCTGTCGACCGGCAAAAGCACCCTGAAAGTCGTGCCCCGGCCAACCGTTGAATCCACTTCGATACTGCCTCCATGTCGCTCTACGATGTTCTGACTGATGGCGAGGCCCAGGCCGGAGCCACCCGATTCCTTGGTGGTGTAGAACGGCTCGAAGATATGGGCGAGGTGCTCCTCCGGGATACCAATCCCGTCATCGCGGACTGTCAAAATGATCTGAGCATCCCGCGGCTGCGCGCTGATCCATAGGTTACCGCCTTGCGGCATGGCATCGATGGCGTTGATGACCATCGCCAAAACGACTTGCTCGATCTGCGCGGGATCGCAGTGCACTGGAGGTAGCCCGGACGCGAGATCGAGATTCAGCTGCACGCCCGCCAAGTCCATCTTGTGCTGCACCAGCTTGACGCAGCGGTCGATGACCTCTGTCAGGTCGCACCACGTCAGGTTCATCGGGGAAACACGCGAGAAGCTCAGCAGGTTCTGCACCAGGTCGCCGCAGCGTTTGCTCTCAGAGGCGATGATGTCGAGCGAGTCCACCATTTCGTCATGCTTTGGGAAATCGGTCGCGCTCTTCAGGATCCAGCGCTTCACCAGCCGCGAATAGGTCAGTATCCCGGAGAGCGGATTGTTGATCTCATGCGCGACCACGGCCGCCATCTTGCCGATGGTAGCCATTTTCTCCACATGCAACATGCGCTGGTGGGCCTGCTTCAGTTCGCGCGTCTTCTCCTCGACCCTTTCTTCCAGGGTGCGGGTCCAGGCGGTGATCTCCGCCTGCGCCAGTAGCAGCCTGCTGCTCATTTCGTTGAACGACTGCGCTACCTCACCGATCTCGTCGTTCGAGGCGACGGGAATCTGCAGTCCCAACTCGCCCTTGGCCACGCGCTCCGTGCCCACCTGCAGCATCCGCACCGGGTTGTGCACCACCCTGCGGATGAACATCCCACAGAGTAAGACCAACGTGGTTAGCGCCGCAGTGAAGTATGCCAACATCCGATGACGGTCTTGCGCCAGGCTCTGGTCGACCTTGGCCAGGGAAAGGTTGGTGTCCAGCACACCGAGAATCTTGGTGCTCGCAGGATGAGCATGACAGGCGGCGTTGGAGCAGGCCGGCTGGTTCTCGATGGGGGTAATGATACCGAGCACGCGAGTACTACCGGCGCGATAGATGCGAAAGCGGTCGGAGCGCTTCAACAGCGAAAGCGGCTTGGATTGTTCATGGCACTTGTAACAGGCTTCGGATGCCTTATCGACACTCTTACCCACTTCGTTGGGCTCGGTCGAATAGCTGATCACGCCCTCCGAGTTCATGATTCGGATACGGACCATGCCGGGCTGATCGGCCATGTTGATCATCATCTCGTACAGACCGCTGCGATCGTTTCTCAGCATGTAGTGCGAAGCGCTGCGCCGCAGTACCTCGCTCTGCTGCTCGGCACTGACCAGAGCCGCAGCTTCCAGGTGCTTGCGGTGCTGGTCAATCGTCAGGTACATGAGCAGACCAAAGATGGCGGTCATGACCACAAATATGGACGCCATCAACTTGGTGCTGATGCTGTGGCCGTCTTGCCACTCGCGAGGGGCCTCGCCCGAAGGGCCGGTCAGATCGAATTGGTCAGTCCCCGGCATGTACTGGCTCCGCCAGTTCGACAGACACTCTCTCCGGCAGGCGGACGGCCGAGGCGTGAGCTTCCTCCTCGGGGAAGATCGGCAAGTAACGTGTGGCCAGTCCGAAGATGGCGAAGCCCAGCGCCACGAACATTGCCGTAATCACCACTTCCGTCCACTTGGGCGTGTAGCGTCCGCCCACGGCGTTCTCGACGCCGGTGATGGTCACATTGAGGCGATTGGTGACGAATCCCAGCAAGGTCAGCACGGCGGCGAGGTAAAGTCCTTGCGCGCTGTTGCGGATCTTCGGGATCAGCAGCATCGCCAGCGGAATAATCACCGCGAGGAAGATCTCCAGCAGAAAAAAGCGCTGTTCGTATCCTGGCACGAATACTTGTCGTAAGACGCCTCGGGTGAGCAGGTCCTCAAAGCGCAAGATGCCGTAGATGGCGAGCACCACGACCAGCACCCGTCCCATGTCGCGCAGGATATGAAGCTCAAGCTGGCGGCCGAAGTACTTTGCGCTCATCGACGATTCGAAGATGATCATCGCCAGGCCCACGGCGATGGACGAGATGAAGAAGAACACCGGCAGGAGCGGGCTATACCAGAAGGGATGCAACTTGTTGGGCATAATCATGTACAGCGTCCCCAGCGAGGACTGGTGCAGGGTGGAAAGAATCACGCCCAGAATGACAAAAACCAGCATCAGCCGCCGCACAGTTGTCAGCGCCTTCTTCCATCCCAGGCGCTCAAACACGATGGGAGAAAACTCCAGCGCCAGCACCGTGGTGTAGAGCATGACGCACCAGGCAACCTCAAACATCACGGAGTGCGGGTTGCGCATGATGAGCGGATGCCAGATGTTCCACGGCAGCCCGAGGTCGTACATCAGCGCGGCACACACCAGGAGGTAGCCCATGAAGGCGGTCAGAATGGTGGGGCGCAGGATCGAATGCCAGCGTTTGATGTTGAAGATCTCGACCGCGGCCGTCAGGGTGAAGCCGCCGGCGGCCAGCATCACGCCGCACATGACGTCGAATCCAATCCACAGGCCCCAGGGAAACTGGTCGCTCAAGTTGGTGGAGGCGCCCAACCCGTAAGCGAAGCGAATGTAGGTGCAGTACACGCCGGCGGCCATGATGAGCAGAAAGACCGCCTTCCAGAACGTGAAACGCATTTTGGGAATGTCACGCAGGGTCATTGCGCGCCACCTTTCTTCTCGTTCTGTTCCGCCTCAGCGACGTCTTCACGGCGGTGAGTGATCCAGTAAATGCCGCCGAGCAAGGTTCCAAACAGCGGAACGAAGTCAGGAATGCGCGAGAGCACTTGGTAGGTGTACATGGGAAGGGCCCGCTGGGTGAGGTCATCGCGGTAGCCGAAGTTGGTGAAATCAACCGACGACAGCAGCAGGACCGAGGTACCGCCAACTTCCGTCTCGCCGTAAATGTGGTGGAGGTACTTGTCCGGGTTGTCCTGAATGCGCTTCTGCGCCTCTTTCAGCAACTCGTCGCGGTCGCCGAACTTGGTGGCGCCGGTGGGACAGGCCGCAGCGCAGGCGGTCGGTTTGCCCGCAGCCACCAGCGGCGCGCACATAATACACTTGCGCACGCCGGGCACGGCTTTGTCCCATTGATACTTGGGCACGCCAAAGGGGCAGGCTGCCATGCAGTAACGGCACCCCATGCACTTATGCTTGTCGTAAGTAACCGGGCCCAGCGCGGTTTTTTGCAGCGCTCCCACCGGACAGACCGAGGCACAAGCCGGGTCATCGCAATTCATGCATAGCCGGCGCATGTATTTGTCGCCCTTGGCCAGCACAGTGGTGTACTTATAGGCCGACGTGAAGTCCTGCGCGGCCATCTTGTCGTCATACGGCAGGCCATTCTCGGTGGCACACGCCTGCTCGCACTGTTTGCAGTCGATGCATAACGTCGCATCGTAGAGAATTCCTTTGCTCATGTCGTTGGTCTCCCCGATTGGCGTTGCCAGCCGACCAGATGCGTAACTCGCCACATGCCCCAAAAGTCGGAGACGTTGGCGAATGCAATCTCTGTGGAGTAAAGGGGTCGGGGGCGGCGCTGCCGATTTCGGATTAAGCTCTGCCCTGAAAGGCACGGACCGCTTATTCGTGCCCGAGACTCTCGGTGGCGAATCCCGGTGCAGCCGTTCATCTTGTGTGCCCTACTCATCCCTGGGCAACCGAAGGCGGAAGCCCAGGAGCAGCTTTGGAGGAGAGAGAGACTACTTGCCCAAGGTCTTTACGTAGGCAGCCAGCTTCTGCGCTTCCGCCCCGCTGACACCCTTGTTGCCGAAGGCATGCGAAGCCTTCTTCTGTGGGCCGCCGTTCTCGATAAAGTCGGCAAGCTCAGCGTCGGAGGCCTTCTGAACTTTGTCGGAGGAGAACGAGGGCGCACCCATTTTCTGGCCAGTCGTAGTTCCCTTTCCGTCGGGGCCGTGACATCCGGCGCATTTCGTCTTGTAGACGTCTGCCTGGGCCCATGAAAGACTTGGCAGAATAAGGAACAGCGCAAGTGCAACTAAGAAGACCGCAAAGATGACCTTTTTCATCACTTCTCCTGAACCAGGAACGTATTACTGCGGGCAACCGACGTAACAATCGCTATGAATCTGGCCCGCACAGACCTAAGTGCATCTGTAATGCCAGTTTCATCTGGGGGCGGAAACGGTTCAGTGATGTCTGTCACGTTCGGGCGTGATGCGTTTCGCAACGGCAGGAAGCGTATTGGAAGCGCGATGGCGTAGTGTTTCTATGCAATTGGCGCCGCAGTGACCGTAACAATGATGGAATCTTGCAACGGCGCATCTTACGTAGGCAGGTAATTGAGGCGAATTACCGCAGGGCGATTTCACCCTGCTGGGCGAGGAAATGCGCAGCAACGGCCCTCGCCCCCCGACGAACTCCACAAACTTGCAACCGAGAGGTTACTGTTGAAGTCCGTATCAGTCGGTGCCAGTGGCGGTGGCGAGTGCGTGGGCTCTTCCTTCCTTCCGCTGCAATCTGGCTGGATCGAAGAAGTGTAGAATCCCGAAGATTGCCCAACGGCCCAACGCGATACCGATCGCAAATGCAAATACGATCGTTAACAGTAGCAATGTCGACAAGAGCATAGAAGTCATCACTAAGGTCTCATCCAAGGTAGTGGCTGGTCAATGCACTAGCACCCCGAGCCAGTTAGTCAGCATCAATAAACAGCAACCGTTACGACTCTGGGTGCAACTTTACCGCGCGTTGACGCCTGCAGATATTGGCAACTAGGATACATAAGTAAGACTGCGCACACCTTCTCGCCAAAGTTCCAGAGCGGCACTGACAGAACCTCGCCGGGTTTTTGCCCGGCCAGGGTCTAGCTTTCGCCGATCCATCCTCAGCAGGAAGCGGCGCTCGAATCAGTTAGCGAAGCGAGTCGATGGGTATTACCAGCATCACCGTGCGCGGAGCACGGCAGCACAATCTCAAGAACATCAGTGTTGTGATACCCCGGAACAAGCTGACGGTCATCACCGGCCTGAGCGGCTCCGGTAAGTCGTCGCTCGCCTTCGACACCATCTACGCCGAAGGGCAACGCCGATACGTCGAGACGCTATCGGCCTATGCTCGCCAGTTTCTTGATCAGATGGAGCGACCCGATGTCGACAGCATTGACGGGCTGAGCCCTTCCATCGCCATCGAGCAGAAGACGACCAGTCGCAGCCCACGGTCTACGGTGGGAACGATCACCGAGATTTACGATTACCTCCGCTTGCTGTATTCCTCGGTCGGCGTGCCGCATTGTCCGCAATGCGGACGCGAAATCTCACGTGCAGTCGGCCGACCAGATCGTGCAACGGATCATGGAGCTAAGGCCGGAAGAGCGGGTGATGATCATGGCACCCATCGTTCGCGGGCGAAAAGGAGAGTTCAAGAAAGAGCTGGATAAGCTTGTGCAGCAAGGATTTACCCGTGCGCGTATTGATGGAGAGCTTGCGCAACATCGCAGACGAGGAGATCAAGCTCGACAAGCGCAAGAACCATACCATCGAGCTGGTGGTCGATCGCCTGCTGGTAAAGCCGGGCATTGAGCGCCGGCTGGTGCAATCGGTTGAGCTGGCGATGAAGCTGGCCAACGGACTGATCCTAGTCGCCGTGGTCGAGGGCGAGGAGCGCTTGTATTCCTCGAAGCTGGCGTGTCCGGAATGCGGCATCAATGTACCGGTACTGGAGCCCCGCTCGTTTTCTTTCAACAGCGTGTACGGGGCGTGCCCTGAGTGCAACGGGCTGGGCAGCAAGTATGACTTCGATCCGGCCAAGGTCGTATCGGATTGGTCAAAGCCGCTACTGGAGGGAGGACTCGGGCCCGGCTCCGCTTCGCAAAATCTGATCCACAGCCTTCAGCTTGCAGCCGCGGCCTACGGGTTCGATCTTTCAAAACCCTTTGAACAGCTTGCCCGCAAAACACAGAATCTGATCCTCTACGGGCCAGAACCAAGCGAGCATAGGCGAAGCGGGTTCCTTGGCGTGTTCGCTTATCTCCGGCGCGCAATGGAGGACAGCAGCTCGGAGACCTATCGCGAGTGGCTGTTGGATTACATGTCCGCCAGCAAGTGCCCTGCTTGCGGCGGCAGGCGTCTGCGGCCCGAGAGCCTGGCGGTAAAGGTGAACGGCATGTCGATCGCTGACTTCACGGCGCTGCCCGTTTCTCGTGCCGTGGGAGCCGCTGGCCAGATCAAACTCAACGAGCGCGAGGAGCGCATTGCCGGACGTATTCTGAAAGAAGTTGCCGAACGACTGGGATTTCTGAACGCCGTTGGATTGGGGTACATCTCGCTGGATCGCTCGGCTGCGACGCTCAGCGGAGGCGAAGGCCAGCGCATTCGCCTGGCGACGCAGATCGGATCGCGCTTGCGAGGAGTTCTCTACGTGCTGGATGAGCCCTCGATCGGTCTGCACCATCGCGATAACGAGCGTCTGCTGGAAGCCTTGGAATCGCTGCGCGATCTGGGCAACACCGTTCTCGTTGTCGAGCACGACGAGGACACCATCCGGCGCGCAGATTACGTCGTCGACCTCGGTCCCGGAGCGGGGCGGCACGGCGGGGAGTTGGTGGCCAGCGGCACACCAGAGCAAATCGAATCCGAGCCGCGCTCGCTCACCGGGCAGTACATCTCCGGCGCCAAGCAGGTGACATATCGATATGGGCGGCGGGTACCAAACGGTAAAGCCGTTGCGATCCTTGGCGCCAGCCAAAACAACCTGAAGCACCTGGACGTGAGCTTCCCTCTGGGAGTCATGACAGTCGTGACCGGGGTCTCGGGATCGGGCAAGTCGACCCTGGTGAACGACATTCTGTATCGTTCCCTGGCCAAGGCGCTATACGGCTCGCGGGAAGAGGCGGGCACGCACAAATCGATCAGCGGGACGGAGTACATCGACAAGGTGATTCGCATCGACCAGTCGCCCATTGGACGGACACCTCGCTCCAATCCAGCAACGTACACGGGGGTTTTCACCGCCATCCGCGACCTGTTCGCCATGCTGCCGGAATCGCGCGAGCGTGGATACAAAGCGGGGCGCTTCTCGTTCAACGTTGCAGGAGGGCGCTGCGAAGCTTGCCAGGGTGAGGGCGAGCGGCGAATCGAGATGAACTTCCTGCCCGACGTCTACGTCTTATGCGAGGTGTGCGGCGGAAGGCGTTACAACCACGAGACGCTGGCGGTGCGCTACAAGGGCCATTCCATTGCCGACCTGCTGGAGATGCCCGTGGCCGACGCTCTGCCCTTGCTGGAGAACTTCCCACAGATCAAGCAGAAGTTACAGACGCTAGTGGATGTTGGGCTAGGTTATATTCATCTTGGACAATCGGCGGTGACATTGTCCGGCGGCGAGGCGCAGCGCATCAAGCTCGCGCGCGAGTTGAGCAAGCGGCAGACGGGCAAAACGCTGTACCTGCTGGATGAGCCGACAACCGGACTGCACTTCGATGATGTCAGTAAGTTGCTTGAAGTCCTGCACCGTCTAACTGATTTGGGCAACAGCATCATTATCATCGAGCACAACATGGACGTAATCCGCAACGCCGACTGGATCATCGACTTGGGCCCCGAGGGCGGAGAAGATGGCGGGAAGATTGTGGCGCAGGGTACTCCCGAGCAGGTGGCGCGTGTCAAGAAATCCTACACCGGACAGGCACTGGCCAAGCTTCTGCCGCCTATCTCCAAGGCGAATCAGGAGGGCATCGTTCAGCAAGTAGGCGCCAATGGCTGAAGGGGACCGCTGGCGTGCCGATCAGCCCGGCATGGATTCTGCCTCGCCTGAGCTGAGCCTGGTTGCGGAGAACACGACTTCTCCGCCTCCCCTTCCAGTACCTCCTGAGGAACCCTCGTTCCCGTACTGGACCATCTGGGACGTAGTGGTGATTCCCTGCGCAACGGTGCTGGCAATCATCGTGTGCAGCGCGATTGCACTTGCGATCGCTCACAGTGTCCCCGCATACCACGGACTCTCCTTTGGAACGCTAGCGCAGGAACCGATGATCGTTATCGGCGCCCAGATTGCGAGCTATCCACTGGTGATCGGGTTCATGGCTGTTATGATCCGCCGCCGGAGCGGCAAGCCGTTTCTGGTGTCGATTCATTGGAACTGGCCAAATCGCACTGGAATCTGGTTCTACCTGTCGGGGATTGTGCTGGCGTTCACGGTGGAAGGCCTGGCTCACTTTCTGCCAATTCCCAAGTCGCTGCCCATGGACAAGTTCTTTACCGACGCCACCAGCGCTTATCTGATGGCCTTCTTCGGCGTACTGGTCGCACCTGTGCTGGAAGAACTGTTCTTTCGTGGAATGCTGTACCCGACGCTACGGCGTGCCCTGGGTCTTGTACCCGCGCTCGCACTTACAGCCGCGGCTTTTGCCGCTATCCATTGTGCACAGTTGGGCTATGCATGGGCACCCATCCTCAGCATCTTCGTTGTGGGTCTCACTCTGACGGTGATTCGCGAGCGCACTGATTCGGTGGCCTCCTGCGTTCTCACCCACTCCGGATACAACTCCACGCTATTTGCACTGCTTTGGTTTGGAAGCGAGCATTTCCGTCATCTGGAGAAACTGGGTGGCTGAGGAAGTGAAAGCTTAAGTTCTATGGTAAATGCGCGCGAACAGCTCCTGCAGATGCTGGCCGAGAAGTCGTTTCGGCTGGGTAATTTCAAGTTGTCGAGCGGCGGAACCAGCGACTACTACATCGACTGCCGCCTGACGACTTTGGATGCGCAGGGAGCGCTTCTGACAGGCCAGGCCGTCTTGGAAGAGATGGAAGGTCGGGCTTGGAAGGCCGATGCAATCGGAGGTCTCACGCTGGGGGCCGACCCGATTGTGGTTGCCACTTCGGTGATCAGCGCTCAGCAGGGTAAGCCGGTGCATGGTTTTCTGGTGCGCAAAGCAGAAAAGATGCACGGCACCGGTCAGCGCATCGAAGGCTTTCATGATAAACCAGCGCGTGTCGTGATTGTGGACGACGTTTGCACTACGGGCTCATCGACCATACAGGCGATCGAAGCAGCACGTGAACACGGATTTGAGATCGTTGCCGTGTTGTGCCTGGTGGAGCGCCAGGAAGCAGGCGGACGAGCGAATGTTGAACAAGCGGCATCACCGGCGCCTTTCGTTGCGTTGTTCACGGCCAATGACGTTCGCGCCGAGCACATCAAACATCATCTTCCATAGACGAAAGAGCCATGAGCACAATCAAAACGCTGGAATGGACAAACGCCGGGGTGCGCTTCATCGACCAGACGAAGCTACCGACGGCAGAGGTCTATGTAACCTGCAAGAGCTATGAGGAAGTAGCCGGCGCCATCAAAACCATGATCGTTCGCGGCGCACCGGCCATCGGTGTGGCTGCCGCCATGGGCGTTGCGCTCGGTGTGCGCGACTCGAAAGCTCAAACCATAGAGGAACTCGCGCCGGAGTTCGACAAAATATGCGGCGTCCTGGGAGCCACTCGCCCCACCGCCGTCAACCTGTTCTGGGCGATCCGGCGTATGCAGGAGAAGTTTGCCAGTCTGCAGGACAAGCCCGTCGAGCAGATCAGGAAGGAGTTGATTGCCGAGGCACAACGCATCCTCGTGGAAGACATCGCAGCGAATGAAGCCATGGGCCAGCATGGCTCGGTGCTGCTGCCGGCAACTGGTGGCGTGCTGACCCACTGCAACGCGGGCGCGCTGGCCACGGCAGGATATGGAACGGCATTGGGCGTTATCCGGGCCGCCATCGATTCGGGCAAGAAGCTGCACGTGTTTGCCGATGAGACGCGGCCGTTCCTTCAGGGTTCGCGCCTGACAGCGTGGGAGTTGATGAAAGACCATATACCCACGACTCTGATCTCCGACAACATGGCGGGGGCCATGATGCGGCAAGGCAAGATCAACGCCGTCGTGGTCGGCGCTGACCGTATCGCGGCCAACGGCGACGTCGCTAACAAGATTGGCACCTACACGGTTGCTATTCTTGCCAAAGAGCACGGCATCCCGTTCTATGTTGCAGCTCCTCTGTCGACCATCGATCTTGGCACTTCAGATGGCAGCAAAATTCCGATCGAGCAGCGAGCTTCAACAGAGGTCACTCACTTGGCCGGTAAGCAGATTGCTCCAGATGGTGTACAGGTCGAGAACCCGGCGTTCGATGTCACACCGCATCAGTACGTCACGGCGATCATCACAGAACGAGGTGTGGCCCGCCAGCCATATTGCGAGTCGCTGAAATCAATGGTTGATCGATAGTGCTGCCAACGCGCGGCGAACCTTCAGAAAACGGCGTGCGGGACGAATCGAGCATCAAGTTGCCGCACCGTTGTATCTATTGTTGTTCCGGCCCTGGGTACTGGGGCTGATTTCGGTTCGCTGGGTTCAACTGCTGCTGGTATTGCTGCTGCTGTTGCTGCAACTGCTGAAGCTCCTGCAACAGTTGCTCCGGAGTCTTAACGCCCTGTTGCGGTTGCCCGTTAGCATCGGTTGACGACGGTTGTTGCGTGGGAAACTCCCCGTTCTGGTTCGGGCGATTGGGAATGAAACCTGGCCTATACCCTCCCGGTAGCGGCTGGTTCTGATTCTCAGCTGCATTGCCCTCCACCGGCGTCGGCTCTGGCGAAGTGTAATCTTCATCCGGCTGGGGTTCGGGTTGCGACTGCTGCACGGGCCGGTTCTGCGCCGTGTTCGTAACAGGTATGTTCTGCCGCGGAGTAAGGATCAACTTCTCAACCGAGCCCGGCTGGTTGGGAACACCCAAAATGATGTAGTTGAAATTCGATCCGTTCAGCAAGCTGGCAAGGACGTCCTTCGGCTGTCCAGGCCCGAGCTGCGCGACCACCCGGTCGTTGTTCGCGCCGGCAGGTATCTCGAATGCCCCCCCGGTTCTTGCCTGCACCGAGCGAAGCACCTGAGCGAGCGTCGCATTCTTCGATTCGATGGTAAGCTGGCCTGCCTGATACGAGACCGTGGGTGCAACGGGGGGCATCTGCTCGGGTGTGAGCGGCGCCGCCGGTGCGGGGATGACCTGCTGCTCAGGCATCTCACTCTTCGTTCGCTTGACCGAATGATGCTGGCCTGATTTGGCCGTTGTTCCTGAGACCTCGGCATTGCTGCTAGCCTGAGTTGGCACCGGGGTGGACTGCGCCTGCGTACTCCCAATAAGCAGGAGAACAGCCGAGCACGTCACTACTGCGTTGCTCCGAACAAGGCGTACCATAAAGAGTTGGACGCGACAACAGGGTCGTCGTTTACACGGTTATTCTACTCCCAGCAGTCTTCGGTGCATGATCGACCGCGACGCTGGGGCATCGCTAGACACCGTGCAGGACTGCACTGGCATCCTAAACGCAGGAACTTTCGAGGCAGAACCTTGTTAGCACTCTTGGAAGGACCGCTGCCATGAAAGCCGCGCTGGCGCTGTTTGCCCGCTACCTGGCGCACATCGCATTTGCACTCTTTTTGATCGCTACTTCAGGCTCGTGTGCAGCAGCCCAAACCTGCGACTCGGGAGCTGATCTCGAGGCGGCCACGAAGTCTGCTATCGAGAACGTGGCCCAGCGCTACTTCAGCATGTCGGTGCAGGGTGACGTGGCGGGGCTGAAAGCCAATGCAATTCCGCAAGTCGCTGCCAATTTTGCCAGCATCGAGCAGGCAGTAGTCGACAACAAGAAGTACTTCGCAGAAGGGGCTCCCACAATCGCTGCCACCTATTTGCTGGACGCCTCGCAAAGCAAAGGCATCCTGCAACACACCGACTTCTACTGCGGTATTTACAATTCGCCACAACGCGTCGGCTTGTCGATCCCCAACCTGCCTGCCGGACGATACGCAGTTGTCATTCAGAAACTCTCAGGGGACAAAGACCCCATCATGCTCACCATGATTCTGCAGGACATGGGAGGCGGATCATGGAAGCTGGCAGGATATTATCCGCGCATCACTTCCATCGGAGGGCATGACGGGCAGTGGTTCCTCAACAGAGCGCGCGACTTCAAGGCGAAAAATCAGCTGCGCAATGCGTGGTTCTACTATCTGACAGCTTGGAACTTGTTGGCTCCGGTGGATTTTATGAGCACTCCGCTGCTCGACAAGATCGCCGAAGAGATGGAGCCGGTACGTCCCGGCGATTTGCCGTCGCGGGAGACGCCGATGAATCTCTCAGCCAGCGGCAAAGTTTTTAAAGTCACGGAACTTGCGCCGGTGCCTGTGGGCAGTGACTTGAGCCTTCGCGTCCGTTACGAAACGGCCGACGCCTCCAACAGCGCTCTTGCATATCAGGACAACGTCGCAGTCATCAAGGCAATCGTCGCCAAGTATCCCGAACTGCGCGACGCTTTCGATGCGGTGATCGCGCGCGCCATTGATCGCAGCGGCCATGATTACGGGTCGTTGCTAGCCATGAAAGACGTGAAATAAAGTTCGGCCAAGTCTGATCGGTCGGAGGTTCGGGCCGCGATGAAGGCGAGCAAAAGGTCACCTCAGGAGCCGGAGCCAAGCGCCCTTAGTAAGCGTTCTTGCCGAACAACCCTGACCAAAACGTCATCCAGACGATGCGAAGGTCGAACCACAGGCTCCAATTTTGCAGATAGTACAGGTCAAATTCAAAGCGCTTCGTGATGGAAGTGTCGCCTCTCCAACCGTTTACCTGGGCCCATCCGGTAATGCCGACTTTGAGGCGATGGCGGGCATTGTAGTAGGAGATTTCCTGCAGGAACTGACTGACGAAATACGGACGCTCAGGCCGGGGTCCTACAACGCTCATATCGCCCTTTAGAACGTTGAAGAACTGTGGAACTTCATCGAGGCTCATCTTACGGAGAAATGCGCCGAACTTGGTGCGGCGCTCATCGTCGGGCGTAGTCCACTGGGTGTCGCTCTCCGATGTCTGGGCTTGCCGCATAGTGCGAAACTTGTACATCCAGAACTCCTGCCCATTGAGGCCGACTCTTCGTTGCTTGAAGAAAATCGGGCCCGGCGACGTGATCTTCACCAGCAGAGCAATGAGAAGCATGAACGGAGCCAGGAGAACAAGGGCGAGCACCGAGAATGCAATGTCGAAGGCACGCTTTGCCACAAAGTAGTACGGCGATTCGATCGGTGTGGTCGCCACGTCCAGCATCTGCAGATCGCCATATTGGAACCAGCGCTCACGCAGCACTGCCACATCACCTAAATCGAGCACCGTACGGACGGGAGCGGAGAGCGTCCCCAGCTGGCGGATCACATCCGACAGTTGATGAAGGCGTTCCGGTGGAAGCGCGATGATGACGTCGTCAACCGGAACCGGCAAGCCTTTGCGCAGTTCCTCAATGTCGTACAGATCGACATCCCCTACGGCCGGAATCTGACCCTCCAGAGCGACATGGGCCACCACCTCGCAGGGAACCGGCGGAATGCTACGCAGGCGCTCGGCCACCTTGGCCGCGTATTCGGTCCGCTCCAACCATCAAAACTCTCAGCTTGTGGCCGGGCGTTCGTCTGCCCAGCACGTACCGGAACGCCACACGAGTCAGTACGGCCGCCCCAAACAGGAACAACGCGCTGAAAGCAAGCGCTAAACGCGACATGCTCTCGTGGCGGTAAAAGAATAGGAGACAGGTCATGGCCAGATATGTCTCCGCGCACGCCGACAAAGACTTGGAAACCTCCGTGTGTTTGGTAAAGAGATCCTCAAGCAGGCACAAGCGTTGGCGCTCCACCACGATTGCCCACACCACCGACGCGAACAAAATGCTGCCCACGTAGAAGCGCCATCCTTGATCCAGCAGGGTCGCCACGTCATTGTGAAATCGGACATAGACAGCGGTTCCAAATGCGAGTGTGGGAAGCATGTAGAACCACAGACGCAGATAAAACCTCTGTGAACTTAACCGTAGACTCATACACTCAATTCACTTTCGGCTGCCCGCACAAGCTGCTGGTAAAGCGAGCAAGTTCAGTCGGGGGAAGACTTACTGCTGCGGCACAGTCCGGCGCAAAAACAAGTAGTAAAAGCGCCCAAGCCATCTCTCCGGGAGTAGACGGCAAGGGATACGAAAAGCTAGGTTCGCGACAAAATAAAATCGGGTCAGAAACCCGATTCGGTACATTTTCCTCAAGAAATCAATCTCGGAGCGGATGTATTTCATCCCTCTCCGGCGCCCCAGCATGCCATCGCCACACCGGATATAGGCGAGGACCTCCGGCATGTTGAACACCCGGGACCCGTTCATCATCATCCGGGCCCAGAGGTCGTAGTCCTCGAAGAAGAGGCACGACTGATACCCGCCCGCTTCAACGGCTGGAGCTCTGCGAAAGACCACCGTGGACTGATAGGTGATGGGATTCCTGAACTTCGCATACCAATTAAGCCAGCGGCCCGAGACCGGAGCGCGTCGCACACAGAAGGGCTTATCAGGATCACTCACGAACTCCGCCCCGGATGCGCTCACTATGTCAAACTCCGGGTGCTGCTCCAGAAAGTGCACCTGCTTCTCAAATCTTGTCTGGTGATAGATATCATCCGAATCGGCGCGCGCAATCAGGTCGCCGGTGCAGTAAGGCATCCCGAGCCGAACCGCTTCGCCTGTGCCTTTGTTGGACGGGAGCGCAGGCGTGACTAACGGCAGTCGCTCTGCGAAATGTGCCAGTACTTCTTCCAGCTCCGGGGTTAGGGGACCGTCTTTCACGACGACGACCTGGTCTGCCATTAGGGTCTGCGAGGCGATGCTTTCGAGGCACGAAGCCAGGAACTCCGGCTTCTCTTTCTTGTAAACCGCCATCAAGACCGACAGCATGAAAGGCATTTCTTCCTAACTTCTCACTTTAACGCGGCTTCCGGAGACTCCCGAAATAATTTTGAGAATGTTGAAATGGGCTTTCCCATTCTTCACACGGTTTCCCACGATCAATTGGAATTTTCTTCGATACCGAAAACACATTTTACGCCTTCCTCACTTGCCAGCGGCATCGTGAAACAGTTCCTTGTCGGGTGTTGACAGCACTCTTGGCTGCGCGGCAGCGACACCAAGCGTCTGGTCCTGAATCGTGACGTTGCAGAATCTCGGTGTTCGGGGACCTGGGCTATGACCGAGGGTACGTTCGGGCTGCGGGCTCGCCAAGGCTGGTTAGGCCTGATTTTAGCATGAGTCTTAATTGCGATAGTGACGTCATAATCCAGTGTAGTGTCCGAAGGGCATTACCGGATTTAGCGTGCGAGGACCCGTTCAGCAGTTTCGGGAGTTGCGTTGGCGAGGCTGGGCCCTGTCCAGCTCCGGGCCCAGCTAGAGGGAATGTTTACGCGCTGGATTCGATGAAGGGGTATACTATCTGGCTGTGCGGAGCTAAGAGGGAAATTCCGAGTGAGGCATTCCCAAGTCGAGTATTCCATCTCCCTCCTAGAGCACATCTGGCCCGGCATCGATTGGCTGGATATAGGTTGTGGACGGCAGGTCGTTCCCGACTGGGTCTGGAGCCCTGACGAGGCCCAAGAACTGTTGCGGGAGACTAACCTGACCGGACTGGATGTGGACGATGCGATTGAGGAGCACCCACTTCTGAAGGTCCGCCTGCGTTGTTGGGCGGAGAATATCCCGGTTCTTGACAACTCATTCGATCTGGTCACCGCGAACATGGTGATGGAGCATGTGCGAGAGCCGGGCAGGGTATTGCATGAGGTCTGGCGCGTGCTCCGTCCCGGCGGCTCGTTTCTGCTGCATACTCCGAATTTCCGCTTCTATCTGTTCAGAATTGCGAGCTGCGTGCCGAAGGTAATAAAGAACCGGGTGATCCACTGGCTTGAGCACCGCGAGGACAAGGACATCTTTCCGACTTTCTACAGATTCAATACGCCTGAGGCCATTGAGCGCTGTGCCCAGGAATCCGGATTTATCATTGCCAGCTTGCGCTTTACCGGGCCAACTCCCAGCTTCTTGGGAACTCCGTTTGAAAGTCTTGAACGGCCTATCCTCGCACTGCTTCATCGTCCTGAATTTGAGCGCTACCGATCGAACTTGATTGTCAACCTGCGGAAGCCGACGCAATAGTCTGATCGCATTGCAGCTCTCAGCGCATCTGACGATCTATCCTGTGAGTGTGCGGTAAAATTAGCTTTGCTCACCTAAGAACTCCCGGATGCGCATCCTCTATGTCGCTACCCGAATTTGCTGGCCTGTAACCTCGGGCGCGCATCTGCGCGATTTTCACATCGCTCAGCACCTGGCTCGCCATGCGAAGCTGACGTACCTGGGAATGGATTCGGGCGAAGGCGGCACCCAGCTCCAAGAAGTGAGTGAAGAACCCATCGAGCCCTTTGGCGATGCGAAAGTCATTCGCGTTCGCCGGAGCGCTGGATATACCGTGAGCAAGATCGTGCGTGGTCTCATCGGTCCCCGGCCGCTGAACCTGCTGCATTACGTGTCTCCGCTCGTGATGCAGCAACTGGAGAGAGTGCTGACCGATGATTCGTTTGACGTCATTCAGATCGAGGGAGTTTACATTCGCGCTTACATCGAGTGCATTCGCCGACTGGCGCCGCACGCATTGCTCAACTGCGACTGGCACAACATCGAGTCGGAAATTATGTCTCGCTACGCGGAAAACGCGCCCGGGCTTCCACGCCGCCTCTACGCCAAGCGCACCGCCAACCTGTTACTCGGGCAGGAGAACCTGCTTCTGCAGGCATGCGACACGCACACGGTATGCAGCGAACGCGAGCGGCAGGCGCTGCTAAGCCGTAACCTCAACTCGCGGATCGAGGTCATTTCCAACGGAGTGGACGTGGCGTCGTTCCTGCCCTCACCCGAACCGAACTCTGTGCGGCGCAATCTGGTTTTCGTCGGCGCCATGCATTACCACGCCAACGTGGACGCTGTCCGCTTCTTCGCCCGCGAAGTGTGGCCCGCCATTCATCGGCGGCGATCCGATCTCCGGTTCGTCATAGTCGGCGCAAAGCCGGCGCCGGCGGTTCTCAAGCTGCGCGAACAGCCTGGCATCATCGTGACCGGTACGGTCGACGACGTTCGCCCGTTCTACCATGACGCGCTGGCTGCGGTTGTACCGCTGCGCGTCGGCGGAGGCACGCGCCTGAAAATCCTGGAAGCTATGGCGGCAGGTACTCCTGTCATTTCGACAAGCTTGGGGGCGGAAGGGCTCCCCGTCACCAATGGCAAAGATATTCTGCTCGCCGAGTCGCCCAGCGATTTTGCCGATTGTGCTGTAAGGCTGAAGCCCGACTCGGAGCTATGGAAGAACCTCGCTGAAGCAGGGCGAAGGCTGGTGCGCGATTACGACTGGGCCGTCATCGGGGACACGCTCCTGCGCTTCTACGATTCGCATCGCGCCCTCGCATCCCGGCGGGCGGCGTCTTAATAGGCGGCTTCCTTCCCTTCCCGCCATGCCACGAAGTCCCAGCTCCAGTAAAAGCTCTGCGACCATTCCTTGCCGCTCCAGGGATTTCCCTCGCTGTACTCGTGAGAGAAAAGATCGTCGCCGCGCACGCGATAGGTATCGTCACCGGTGAGTCTCCAGTACCAAGCGAAAGCGGGCGCAACCAGATTGTTCAGAATACTGCCGGTGTACTTTTGGCACCAGGAGGTGCATCTCGATCCTTCCGGCTCGGGGTTAGCTAAGTAATGGTGGGCCTGCTTGTCGTACCACTGGTCCCAAAATTTGTCGAGTACCAGCTTTATTACAACCGGTATCCGCTCGTCGTGAGATATCAGATACCAGCGAATCAGGGGACGCATGGCCAAACCCAGCATAAACGGCTGGTTGAACGAGCGGTCTGGCGCTCCGGTTGCATTGCCGTACAGCGTGGCAAGGGTGCCTTCGGCGAAGTACTGCAGGTTGTAGTCCGTCTCGCCGGTTACCGCGAGCCGAGCCAATCGGCGCTCGAATGCATAAGCGTGCTCGCGCATCTCGAGGTCGCCAAGCCAGCCAAAATAGGCCGTACCGGCATCGGCGATGCGGATCACTGCCTCTTTATAGCTGGGATCCTGGATCCATTGGTAAGCCGCGACCAACGCCCACGGGAAATACGCGAAGGCATAAACCGTGTTCGGCCCCTTCAGCAAAAACTGATCGCGCATCGCGTTGGCAATATAAATGCCACAGTTGGCCCAAGTTGGATCGTTGGTGTATTTGGCGATCTTGAAGAAGGTGTCGTTGTTGTAGTGCCACACTTGCGAAAAGTCGCCTAGGCCGACGGGATAAGGCACACCGGTATTTTGCATGGTGACGGAACGATCGGGCTTCGCCCAGCCCAGCGGAGCTTGCGGGTACTTGCGATTGGCGCAGCGAGGATAAGGCGACGACCTCCAGTCTGAGCCGCCTCCGTCTTTGTCGGAAACCATGATGGTCTCCCACTTTTTCAGTCCGGGTATTGCGGGATAGCTGGACGGATCTGAAATCGGGGTCTTTGGCAATTCCACCGCGTTCAGCGTGTACTGAAACGAATTGGGATGCAGGTTACGCGCACGATCCTCCGAAGTGTGGATGGTGATGCGGTAGTCGCCCGGCGGGGTTATGGCCGGCACCTTGGCGAACATGGGGACCATCATCGTGCCACGGTCCGTCTCGCCCAGCCCATCCGTGGTAATCCAGGGAAGCATGACAGACAGATTCAGGCGCCAGGAGAACACCGTACCGCGCGGATAGCCCTCGATGGATTGAATCTGAATTGGCGTGTTGGCGCTCTCCGCCCCGGGAACAGAAAGTCCGGGGTAATAGGCCGCGTAAAGATACTGCGTGCCCTCGCCCTTGCTCTTCAGGTCCACCAGAGGCAAATTGGAGGAGCAGGAACTTTGCGGGCTGGGCAAACTACGAATCTTAAACTTCGTCGGACTCACGTAGGCAATACAGTACGGCATGTACTCACCGGCCAGGGCGACGGCCAGGCCCTCCGGCAGCTTGCCGGTGGAGTAGACAAAAAACTGCGCATTCTCCAGGAGCTTATGCGGCTGTTCGGTGGTACATACATCGGTATCGGGATCACAGGTGAAGGAAATGGCCTTCGCAGCGCGAAATGCCATGACGTGCATGTATCCCGCGAATGACATGCCGTGGGCGCCACTGCCATGAATCCGCTTGTCCAATTGGACAGCCGGCCCGCCGGGCGTGTTCGACAACTGGAAGCTCCGGCCGGACCACCCCTGGACGTAGTAGACCTTGGAATGGTCCTGCTGCCAGGAGATCAGGCCGCCGGGAAGCGCTCCCGTGGTGACGAGTTTGACTTCGGTTCCGTCCGGAAGTCCGCCGGCCAGCAGACGGGAGTCGGTGCTGCAGGTGTTCGCTGATGCATCACAGCCGCTGATGGAGAAGTCAGCGCGAGCCACCAGCTTCCTGCCATAAATCTCCTCCGGGAGTCCCTTGGAAGTCAGCGACGTCCCATCGTTGTACAAACCCAGAGGTTCGACGTCGGGCCAGGTGTAATGGCCGACAAATACCGCGCGCGAACCGTACCAGGAGATCGGGTCGCCCTGTTCCGTTACATCGCGGGCGGGGAAAATATGCTGTGCCGATAAGCTAGTGACAGACAGCGACAGCAGTAACACCAGGTCTATGCAGAACTTGTGTAGCTTGAGCATTCTTCGCGATTCCAGGAGGTTTTCGTCCGCCCTTACCCACTATCATGATCACGAGGGTCGCGACCAAGATGCATAGGTCGAAACCAACGAACACATTCTTGATATTGAACAGAGATCGAGCGCCCCATCACCATGGATAATAGATAATGGTTCCGTAATTGTCACGGAGAAAGGCGAACGCGAAAAACTAGGCCCTAGAACAGCGACCAGCCGTGTCGGCGCTTCAGGCAGTCACGGCTTTCCCCTGGTCCTCGCGCGATGTATCGCGATTCGATTTCTTGTTGCTGTAGTACCCGTATCCGCCGAAATGATCATACGTCGCCTGCTGGGACGCTGCATCGTTGAAGACCAGCCCCAACAGCTTCTTCCGATCGATGGATTCCAGGGCCTTGTTGAGCAACTTGCGCCGTGTGTGTCCCTCACGCACCACGACCAGAACACCGTCGCTCAGCCGGGCCAGCGAGGCGGCATCGGCCATGGGCAGCATTGGAGTCGAGTCCAGCACAACCCAATCAAAGTGCGCTGATACGGCTTCCACCATATTGGCGAATTCCAGGGACTCCAGGATCGGCAACGGCTCCTCAACGCCGCTACCGGCAGACAGAAACCACAGGGGCAGATCACCGATCCGGTAAAGAGCGTTCTGGATAGCCAGCTCTCCCCGGTGCCATTCGGTAATTCCCTTAGTAGGACCTGACGACAGCAGTGTGCTGGCCGTGGGCCGGCGCAGGTCCGCTTCCATCAGAAGAACCCGCTCATCCGGGCGCTGCGAAAGCGCGATTGCGAGATTGACGGCGACGACCGATTTGCCTTCATCAACTACAGCGCTGCTCACCAGCAGCTTGGACAAGGGGCGCTTGTCTTTCATGTGGGCCAGTCGAGTGCTCAATACGCGGAACATCTCCGCACCCGCGCCGTTGTTGTTGGTGAGGGTGACGATCCGTTGCTCGGGAGTTGGCTCAGGATGGAGAACACGCTCAGGAGGAACCGAAAGCCAGTCAGGGGGCTGGGCCGCCGCCGGAGCTGCGGCTTGCGGCGAGGCATTCTCGCCAGCGCCGGTCCCCATGACTGACGCTGGCCCCTCCGCTGACGTGGGCTGGTTAGGCGTTGCCGCCCGGGGTATGGGACTTTCTCCTTGCGAACGTTGCAACGCATCAAAAATTCGGCTCATGACTAGGCTCTCCTCACGGCGTTCGACGGTATGGGCTTTCCAAGACTCTCGTTATCCATAGTACGAAGTGCACGGAAGAGTGATCGCAGCATGCTTTCCCCGTTTTCCTGGCCCTCGCGTACTGAACTGCTGGTTTCTTCCGGTATCGCGGAACCCGGCGTCAACCGGAAGTCCGCAGCCACTTCCGCGATGATGTCCGCAGTGACCGGTTTCTGCTGGCGCGCGTAGGCGCTAACCATCGCGTTTTCACACAGGTTGTTGATGATGCGCGGAATTCCGCGCGAATATTCGTGCAACGTCGACAAGCTCTCTTCAGAGAATATAGGCGATCCGGACTTGGCGCCAGCCCGCTCCAAACGGGATAGAACGTAGGATCTGGTCTGTTCCTCGTCCAGAGGTAAAAGTTGACAGCGCAAAGCGATACGCTGCTTCAGTTGGCGCAGTTCAGGAGAATCGAGAAGTGTTTCCAACTCAGGCTGGCCCAACAGCACAATCTGCAAGAGCTTCTGTTGCGACGTTTCAAGATTCGTGAGCAGACGAATTTCTTCCAACAACTCCGGCCGTAGCGCCTGCGCTTCGTCAACCACCAGTGCTGTGATCAGCCCGCGGGAATGCCGCTGAATGAGAAACCGGTTCAGGTCCAGCAGGATCTCGGTCTTGCTACGGCCTGCGTAGGGAAGCCCCAAGTCGGCCATGATGTACTGAAAAAACTCCATGGTCGACAGGAGTGGGTTGAATACGTAGCCGAAGGCAATATTTCCCTTCCGCAGTTCGGCCAGCAGACAGCGAACGAGAAGGGTTTTGCCCGTTCCTACTTCGCCGGTAATGACGATGAAGCCCTTGCGCCGGCCCACCCCATAGTGCAGGTTGGCCAGCGCCTCGTTATGCCGGGGCGTCGGATGGTAGAAAAAGGGATCCGGGCTGATCTCGAAGGGATTCCGGTTCATCCCAAAGAATTGCTTGTACATGCACTATCCCCAGTAAAACGCATAGAAGATTCCGGTGGGGATAATAATCGCCACCAGAATCGCGGCTCCCACTGCAATCCACGGCTTCCATCGCGCTGACGCGATTTCGCGCTCCGTCCGAATCGGAGGTATTTCGACCAGGATGGGCAAAGGCGTGGCCTCAGCCAAGTCCTGTTCGTTGCGAATACGATCGTCCAGGTACTCGGTACCGGCGCCGAACAACACGGCCAGTCCAAGCCCGACGGCAAGGCCGGCCAGTGAAAACCTGAATCGATCAGGGAACGAAGCCTTTTCGGGCAAGCTTGGAGGATCAATGATGCGGAAGTTCTCGCCCTGCTGTTGCCGCTGAAGGTTGGTTGCCAGTTCGGAGGCATTCTCCTTGGCCAGCAACAACTCATAACCCCTCTGAGTCGTCTGGTAATCGCGAACCAGATTCATCATCTCCGCCTGTACTCCCGGCGTGCCGCCGAGATGCGACTGTAATTCCGCAATCCTGGCTTCAAGGTTGCGGATTTCGCCCTCGCGAGTCTGTATCTCCATTTTGTTGGCTTTAAGTTGGCTCTCAAGCTGCATCATCGGAGCCATCGCGGATAATTGAGCAGAAGTTACCCCGGTCGGCACGTCGGGAATGTCGGTACCCCCACCTGCATTTTTATCGCTGGCAGAAGTACCGCCGGTCTTTGCACCTTTATCAGAAGGGGGAGTATTGCCGCCAGAAGTAGTGGCCGCAGTCGTCGCCTTGCTGTCATCCGACGAGTTATCAGAGCCGCCGTTGTTGCCAGCCTGCTGGTCTTTGAGCGCCTGAAGTTTGGCAATGGTGTCCTTCATCCTCTTAACGTCGGGATACTCAGGGGTGTACCTGGCTTCCAAATCGGCCAGGGCTGTCTTCGCACCTTCGATTTGCTGATCGATCGATTGCGGCGCGCCGCTCTGGACGTTGTCAACTCCGGCCGCCTCGTATTGCGCGGCCAGGGAGGTCAGGTATGCTTGCTGCTGCACCGCCCGATTACGCGCTTCGATCAGGGCCTGCAGTTGCTGCTGGGCACCGTTGAGCATCTGGACGTTAGCCTGCACCTGTTCCGGCAATTCTCCCGCATGCTGCTTCTCGAATTCGCCCAGCTTGTTCTCCTGCTGGGCAAGCGACTCCTGCGCGTTCTTCAGCTGCGTATCCAGGAACTGTGTCGTGCTTTCGGACTGCTCCTGGCTCGCCTTGACGTTTTCGTCGATGAAGTAGGACACCATACTGCTGTTGACCTGCTGTGAGGCAGCCGGGTTGTCAGCCGTGTACCGTAACTTGAAGGCCGTCAACTCACGCTTGCCGGTTTCGCTGTTCGCAGGTGTTTGTACCAGTTCGATTTTTATGTCACTCCGCATTTTCTTCAGTTGGTCATCGGGAGTTGGAGTGAGAAAGCTGCGGTAAAGGTGAAAGCGATTGATGATGCCGAGCAGGCGAGAGCGGCTCAGCACCTGCTGTGTGATGGTCTCCAGCCGTTCGTCCATGTCCACATGGACATTCGGCATCACGTAGTTGTCCGGCACCTTTTGCGGCTCGATCAGGATGACCGCTTCGGAGGTGTACTGCGCCGGGATGATCCAGGCCGACAGAAACACCAGCAGCCACCCAAAAAACAGCGGCCCGATAATCCACCACTTACGGCGGCGTATTACGGCCCAATACTCATCAACACCGCGAGCTGATTTTTGCTCTTCTAATTCCTGCATCATGTCCTACCTTCTACTGTCCAAATGGGTGATTCCAGGTGTACTGGAGTAATACCGAAAACCGGTTGTCGTTGTAGGTTCCAACGGCATCCACAACATAGATGTTCCTTTGCGTCTCGCGAACATAGCTGTATGCGACATGAGCCGACACCTGCGGCGTTATCTCACGGGTCAACTGAAAGAGGGTTGTTAGCAAAGTATATTTGCGATCGGGAAACAGCTGTCGGTTCAGGTTGCTGGCTGCGAATGAAGCGTTATTGCCGTACTGCACGCTCGCAAGGCCATCCCAGCGTGCGGATAGTTTCCGATGGTAGGCGCCGTTGACGGTATCGACCGTCGTTGTGGCGAGCAATCCCCCACCATCGCTAACCTGCCTGGAAAGACCGGCCGTAAAGGACTGGCGCAAGCCCTGCCAGCCAAGATTGACACCGAAAGCCGGTACCCAGTCGGCCTGCAGCAATGTGTAATATTGGCCGAAAACCTGAATGATGGTCTTGGCTGTGATGTGCTCTGGCCCGGCCCATCCTGAAATGCTAAAGCTTCGCGATACCTGATAATTCGCAAAGCCCTGAATGGCACTTATGCCGGATCTCTGCTCACCGTGGCTGAAGTCGAGAGAAGTAAAATTGTAGCCGCCTCCCAAGGATAGCTGGGCAGAGATCCTATGCGAGTAATTCGCTCCTCCCGAGTAGCTGATCAGGTTGTAGAGGCCGGACTGAAATGTGAAATTGTTGCTGTAATTACTGTATCGGCGAAAAGACTGGTTGCCGGTAAACGTTATCGTGTCGTACCGGTTCAATTGATCTGACAGGTCCGCCTGAACCGTGTTCTGATTCGTGATCGCGAACGGGACATAGATGGAAGGATTGGGATTGCTGGGTGACGGTTGCCCCGTGATCGTGTAGTACGAGCCGAAAGGATCTGCACTATAGCCGTATTGGTCGTTGGCGTGCGCCTGCCAACGTGAAGAAATCTGATAAAGGATGTCAGCTGACGCCGTCTGCGAATAGCTATCCGAGTTCGGTAACTGCTGGTAAGCGCCCAAGCCGCCGTCGTAGGCCAGACTCAGCGCAAACTTCGTGCGGTATTGAGAAATCCCGATATGAGGTCCAGCAAAATAAGACATCTGGGACTCGCGCGTCGGCGAGAAGGCCGCGATATTCGTATCGTAAGCGGCCTGAAGATACATACCCAAGTTAAGATTGGAGCGCCCTACAGCCTCGCCCAGAAAATCCAGGGACTTTCCGGGATCGACTTGCGTATATTGCGGCTTCGGACCAGGCGTCGTTGGTGCCGGCTCCTGGGAAGGAGCAGGGGCAGGCGGAGGCGCTTCGTCCTGCGCCCGGGCGCCCAGAACTGCTCCTAAAAGCAAAAGTAGAATGCCCAGCCCGAATCGACGTTTCATAACGCCCTCCTCTAGGGCACAACTATTGTGTCACGCGGCTGCAACTCAATATTCTCTTGCTGATCCTTACCCTTGATTACATTGTTGTAGTTGAAGTGAAGTTTTACCTCTTTCCCGTCAGCCTCAGTTCGCAGCACGTAGATCTTCTTCACTTTTGCGAAATCCCTAAATCCTCCCGACATCGCGATCGCGTCCAGCACCGTCATGCGGCGAGTGAGCGGATAGTATCCTGGCCTATTAACGTTGCCTACGACGTTAAATGTAAGGCTGTGTACCTCGCTGACAATCACTGTGACCTCCGGATCGGAAATCAGTTTCTTAAGCTCGGTTGTGATCTCATCCTGCAACTGGAGCGGCGTCAGACCTGCCGCCTTAATGTCTCCCAGCAACGGCAGCGAGATCATGCCGTCAGGACGTACCGGCACCTGCCTGGACTCCTCCGGCTCCTTCCAAACGTTGATGGAGAGGATGTCTTCCGCTCCGATGACATAGCCCTCCGGCTTCGTAGGGGATACCCGCTGAGGGGGAGTGTCTGGATTGGCTGGACTGGAAGGCTGCGCCTTCGCTTCGGCAGTGGGCGCGGCCGGAGTAGCAGCGGAATTACCTTGTGCATTCGCCCGGTATGCCAACGGACTGACGAGAAGCAGGAATGCCAGAACTGCTAACCAGGTTGTTCTTGAACTACGTTGCATGTTTCACCCTTTTGTTGTCACCCTTGCGCTTTGTCTTCGCTGTGCCTCGGCGCAGCGGCAGAGCGTCGCGTCGGTATTCCTACGTCCTTAAGCTTGTAAAGCAGGGCGCGATAACTGATGTCCAGCGAACGGGCCGCTTTCTTGCGGTTCCAATCGTTCGCGTGCAAGGCGTTCAGAATGACTTTCGCTTCGATCCTACGCACCGTTTGACGTGTCAGCTTCTTTAACGAAATCGGGCCGTTGAATGTTAGGCCCTCCAGCGGGTCGTTCTCGGCTGGCTGCAGCAATTCGCTCAGGATAACGTCTTCGGACCCCATTACAACATAGCGCTTGATCAAGTTCTCCAGCTGGCGGACGTTGCCTGGCCACGCATAGCGCTGCATCTTCGCCAGCAGCGCCGGGCGCAAGGTCGGCGCCTTCCCGTTCAGCCTGTCATTGTAGTACTGAAGAAGATATTCACAAATTATCGGCAAATCAATAGCCCGTTCTCGCAACGGAGGCAGATGTATGGTCATGGCCGCGATGCGGTAGAACAGATCCTGGCGAAATTTCCCCTGCACGATTTCACTGTGCAGATAGCGGTTGGTTGCGCAGACGATCCTGACCTCGACTCTTTTGTCTTCCTCAGCCCCGATCCGGCTGAACTGGCCGTCCTGAAGCAATTGCAGCAGCTTGGCCTGCAGCATGCCATCCAGTTCCGCGATTTCGTCGAGAAACAACGTCCCGCGATGCGCCATTTCCACTCGGCCCGGCTTCGCGCCGTACGCACCCGTGAAAGCACCCTTCTCATATCCGAACAGCTCACTCTCCAGCAGGGTGCCAGGGATGGCGGGGCAGTTCACTTTGACAAAAGCTGCCCGCTCGCCCAAGGGGAATAAAGGTGCAGCAATCGAGCGATGATGTCTTTGCCGGTCCCGCTTTCTCCTGAAATCAGCACCGAGATATTGGCCCCGGCAACGCGCTCTAATTTCTGCCGGACATCGCGCATCTGAGCTGTTTGCCCGAACACGACAGAGTCCGGCGGCAACCCTTGGGCCGCAATTAGACCTTCGTTGTTGGCGCTACCCAGCAAAGCCACCGCGGGCCCTCTTCTCACATGGAACTTAGTACCAAGGAATTGCATTTCTTGCGCCAACTCGGGTCAGAGCCGCAACAAGCTGCAATTTGGAACCGTAAGCCGCTGATCCAAAGACCATTATTTTAGCACAGCCGATGTGCAAGTTGATTGCAAGATGGCTACAAAGAGGACAAACCGATCTCGCGAAGTATGAAAATAATTTCATCTCGGAAGGTGACCAGCACGTCAAGAATGTTTCGTTCCTGCGCTGGCTCGGCTGAGCTAATTTAGCAAGGGCGTCTTGAACTCCAAGCCCAACAGGAAGTACTGGCGGTCCGGAGTACATCGCAAAACCGTAGCGTGAAGCAAGGAGACGGACCGCGGCAGTTGTGCCTTGTTCACCAACGAGACCGGTATTTCCAACTTGATGCTGGAACCGGGGTCGAGATATCGGCGGGTCGCCAGCAGTGCTCCCCCCGCTGAGAGGTTGAGTGCCGTTGCAAATTCCAGAAATTCTTCGCCGCCCGGCTTGTTGCCCTTCATAAAGAAAGGCACTGAAATCGGAAGTCGAACCCATTTACGACGCTCGTTTTTGTCAGCAGTGCTGCTCAAGTACACCTCTTTGCTCCCGCTCTGTGAGCAAATCAGCCGCCAACTCCGCTCACGCTCATACTGCGGTAACTCATTCTCCCATCGACTAGTGCCAGACCGGCTGCGACGACCTGTAGACGCAAACCGCAACTGCTTGCGCTTTATGGGGAAGAAGTAGCCGTGCGTGGCTGATACAGGGCTAAACCATTTCGCCCGCTTTGTCGAGAGAGAGCTTGTACGCCCATTTTGGCGATGCCGGCCAAGTTGAGGGGAGAAACGATGCACACAGTCTATGCCAATTCCTCCACCTTATCCAGCGCGAGTTGCAGCCTCGAATTTCCGCAGGATGGGAGTCAGTGTTTCGATTGCCGCGAAGCTCTGGCGACGGCGGCGCATGAACTGAAAACGCCTTTGGCCATCATGGCTGGATATCTGCAACTGCTTCTAGCACAAAAGCTTGGCCCTCTGACTGCCAAACAAATCGACATCCTGACGGAGATGCAAGAGAACGGCTTACGGCTTTCGAACTTCGTGCAGAACCTTCTGGCCTACGCCTCCATGAAGGTGGAGCGCTTCGAGATGCAGTACGAAATGGGCGACATGAACGCCTGCATTCGCGAAATCGCAGAGCTATGGTCGCAGAGGTTTCACGACAAGGCGATCGCCTTCTACTTGCTTCCGAGCGAGAAACTTCCGCCCTTTCCATTCGACTGGTTCAAGGCTCAGCACATTGTTTCCAACCTGCTGGATAACGCAATAAAGTACACTCCCGCCTGTGGCACAGTGTGGCTGCACATCGAGCCCTATTTCTGGGAACGCCGGGCCGGCAAACGTATGCCACTCGTTGACCGGCGGCATCGCCGCTTGGCTGACCCGAATTGTTGCCGAATTATGGTGGCCGATACCGGTCCTGGAATCGAACCGGAGTACCAGCAGGAGATCTTCGAGGAATATTTCCGCCTGACCCACGATGGAACTCGCGCCGAGGGTTACGGACTCGGCCTGGCGATTGCGCGCAAACTCGTGCAGGCTGCCGGTGGCAAGATCTGGGTAGAAAGTGAGCCCGGCAATGGCAGCAAGTTTTCCTTTCTGGTTTTGCTGGACCCTCCGCGCAGCACGCAGAAGCCCGAGACGCAATGAGCGCAGGCCGCATCCTGATTGTCGATGATGAACCCAGCATGCGGCGGTATCTGCAAACCGCGCTGGAGCTCGAATCCTACCTGGTCGGCACCGCGGCCAGCGGAGAGGAGGCAGTCGAGAAAGTCCGGCAAAGCGCTCCTGACGCTGGTCCTGCTGGATCTGGTGCTGCCTGGCTGGGATGGCCTGGAAACTCTAGCGCGAATCCGCGAAGCTTGCCCCGTCACCAAGGTCGTGATGATCTCCTGCGTGCGTGACACTCGCAAGGTGGCGCAGGCGATGCGCCTGGGCGCTCAGGACTACCTTTCCAAGCCAATTCAGAAAGAGGAAATGGACGAGGTTCTGCGCTTCTGTTTGCAGCACTCGGCTCCTACTCCGCCAGGAAATGGCGACGCGGTTGATTTGGGGAACGGAGTATTGTTCTTCTCCGCCACGCCCCAGATGCAAACCCTCCGCTCGCAGGCCATGCAAGTGGCCCGCTTCGACTTTCCGGTGCTACTGCTCGGAGAAAGCGGAACTGGGAAGGAAGTCTTAGCGCACCTGATCCACAAATGCTCGGAGCGCTCGAATCGGGTGTTTCTCAAGGTGAATTGCGCCGCGGTTCCCAGCGAGTTGCTCGAAAGCGAGCTGTTTGGCTACGAACCCGGAGCCTTCACTGGCGCGAATCGTTCGAAACCGGGCAAGTTCGAGCTATGCCACCGGGGCACTCTCCTGCTGGACGAGATCGGTGAGATGTCCCCGGCATTACAGGCGAAGCTGCTGCAGGTTTTGCAGGATGGACAGTTCTGCCGGCTGGGGGCGCGTAACTCGGTGAAAGTCGACGTACGAGTGCTTGCCGCGACGAACATCAACATGGCGGAATCGATCGCGGAGAAGAGTTTTCGCCACGGACCTCTACTATCGCCTGAGCAGTTTCGTCCTGCGTATGCCCTCTCTGCGCGAGCGCAAAGAGGAAATTCCCATGATGCTGCGCCACTTTATGTTGCGCGTAGCAGAACGTTACGCCTGCCCGATTCTGTCGCTTTCTCCTCGCCTGCTTCGCGCCTGCGAAAACTACTCCTGGCCCGGCAACATCCGCCAGTTGGAGAACTTCGTCAAGCGATATCTGGTACTGGGTGATGAGGAATCCGCAATTCGGGAACTCGAGGACGACGCAAACCATCCCGATTCGCCCAAAGCTCTTCCCATGCAAACCGAGCAGTCGGACCTGAAGGGCATGGTGCGGAGCGTCAAGAACGTGACTGAAATGGAGGCCATCGAGAAGGCCCTCGAGAAGACAGCCTGGAACCGGAAGCGCGCGGCGATGATGTTGAACATCAGCTATAAGGCCCTGCTCTACAAGATCCGCCAATACGACATTCACCCACGTCCGGTGTTTTAACAACTCCTTCCACTTGTTTGCAAAGTCTTGCATTTCCACTACCCCGTCATCGAGCGTCCCACTTGATTAGGCGCCTATATCTCAGTCACTTAACACCCTACGGGACCGTGGCAGAACGGTTGCCTCTTGTTGCAGTGAGTTCCGAACGCGTAGGATTCGGGACCTTTCAACAAGGAGACGTCAATGCGCAGAGGAAAAGCCTGCAAGTTCTTAGCGGTGGCGGCATTGTTCGTAATCGCCGCAACTATTTCCGCCTTCGCCGATCCCATAGAAGTACGCTTCGCTGGGCTGGGAGGGGAGAACCAAAACGGAGAATATACTTATCCCTACTTCATTACGATTGCCGACGGGCCGCAAATCCCCATGATGTGCGACGACTATTATCACCAGTCGAACATCGGCGACACCTGGCTGGCCAACATCACCCAACTCACCAGCGGCGACCTCAGCAACACCAGGTTCGGCGATCTTACCGAGTACAAAGAGGCCGGCTATCTGTTGATGCAAGTCAACGATGGCAACCAGCTCGAGTGGGGCAATATCAATTTCGCAATCTGGAAGATCTTCAATTCCACCGTCGACATGGGCCCCACGCCGCCGGGAACCCTGGGACCGCAATACTGGTACGACCTGGCTCAGACCACGGATCTGTCGAACATCGACTTCGCCACAGTCATGATCGTCACGCCGAGCGACGGGCACACTGACACTGGCGATCAGGAGTTTCTCTTCGTCGCGCCTGAGCCCGGAACCTTGGTGCTGATTGCAAGCGGGCTGATCGGCCTGTTCTCGCAGCGCAAGCGCCTCGCGTAGGCGACTGGGGCAGCGAATGGCCGAAGCTTGTTTTTCGTCCTCCCGAGCTGCCTATCTCCTTCCTCGCGCCGAGTTAATCCGTATTCCGCCTTCTGCCGAAGCATACTCGCTTATGCCGTATCGTCCGCCGTCGCGCATCGCCAACGGCGCGCACACGGCTGGGCTTTCGAATTTCGTTAACCTTCGATCAGGGTTGATTGAGTACAATTTAGTTTCTACAGGACCGCTGCTCATTCGCGTCCGCAGTGCATGAGGTGAACTATCCCGCAACCAGGCCAAGTGAAACTAAATCGGCAATTCCGCGTCGCTCTCCTGGGCGCCGGAAACATCGCTGAGGGTCACGCTCCAGCTCTTCGCGCGCTGCCCCAATTCGTTGAAACCGTTGCCGTTTGCGATGTCGACCTCGCTCGAGCTCGAACGGTTCAACAGAGATACAACATACCGGCAGCGTTCGACCGCATGGAGACCATGCTCCAGGAAGTTCAGCCTGACGTTGTGCACGTGCTGCTGCCTCCGGAGCTGCACGCCAGCGCGGCTGAAAAGTGCCTGTCGGCAGGCGCACACGTGTTCGTGGAAAAGCCCTTTTGCGTGACCGTGGAGGAGTGCCGGCGAGTTCAGAGCATGGCACAGCGCAACGGGTTGCAAATCGGCGTCAATCACAACGTGGTTTTCATGCCCGCTCTCCTGGAGCTGATCGACGCCATCCGCGCCTGCCGTTTTGGCGCGCTTGAGCAGGTGCAGGTAATGTTCACGATTCCCATGCCGGGGATTGAGACAGCCGCCCCCATCCACTGGATGTTCAGCGCGACGGACCGCTTAATGCTGGAGATCGGCCCTCATCCCCTTTCGATCTGCGTTCGGCTGCTGGGACGGGCGATGAAAGCCAGCAGCGCCGTCTCCGGAGAACTAACCCTCAACAACGGCGTGCGCTTCTTCAAACACTGGCAAACTTCGCTGGTTTGTGAGCGCGGCGGTGCGCAATGCACCATTTCTGTCGGTGGCGGGTATCAATCGGTTGCGGTACATGTGCTCGGAGAGGATGCCCAGGCCTTCATAGACCTGAGGCGAAACACGCTCCAGATCATCGAGAAGACGCCTTACTTGCGACTGGATGACATGGCCAACGGTTTTAGAAACTCGTTCGCCCTGGCGCGGACGAGCCTGCGGAACCTACAGAGCTATTCCCTGGGAGCTGTGGGCTTCGGTCCGCGCCACGAGCAGCAAACTTTTTCGTTCCAGGCAAGCATCGCAGCCTTCTACCGCGCACTCGCCGCCGGCAGGGCGCCCCGCATCGATGGCGCGGAAGGAGCCGCGGTGGTGGAGGCTTGCCACCTGGCAATTGACAGCGCTCTGGCTTTTGCAGAACAGACGGAGGAACGGGTCGTTGCAGTCTGAACGGGTAGTCGTCATTGGCGGTGCCGGATTTATCGGCAAGCGGCTGACCGCCTTGCTTGCCGCGGCCGGCTGTCACGTGGTTGTAGTGAGCCGGTCGTCAGGGGCCCGTCGCAGCACCGACTCCCGCGTTGAGTATCAGTCGGGAGCCGTCGCCGACCGCGGTCGCATGCTTGAGCTGATAGCGGGGGCCTCGGTCGTCTACGACCTTGCGATGACCGTGGGCATCGTCTGGGAGGACTGGGAGCGCGAAGTCATCGCGGGCGCCATCAATGTGGCCGAGGCCTGCCTCGAACACGGGGTCAGGCGGCTGATCTATACCAGCACCATCGCCGCCCTCTATCTGGGCAAGCCAGGTACGGTCACTGAGGCAACTTTAAGCAATGACGCAGACCGCGAGTATCGCGCCGACTATTGTCGAGCCAAGGGCATCGTCGAGAACAAACTACTCGAGATGCATCGCAGACGAAAACTGCCGGTGGTGATTACTCGTCCCGCGGTGGTCGTGGGGCAGGGCGGGAGGATGGTGCATCCTGCGCTGGGAGAACAAGTTTCAGATATCTGCTTGCTCGGCTTTGGCCGGGGCAAGACGCCCTTGCCGTGCGTTTTAGTCGATGATGTGGCGCAGGCGCTGCTTCTGGCGAAGGATGCGCCTGATATCGACGGGCTGACGTTCAACCTCGCGGGAGATGTTCGTCCCTCGGCGGCAGAATTTGTGTCCGTCCTGAGGGAAAGAAGTCGCCGCAATTTCCGCTTCTATCCCAGGAGTATGTGGCGGACTTGTGCGGGCGAACTCAGCCGTTATCTGATCAAGAAAGCCGTGCGGAAGCCCAACAACAGGATGGTATCCATCCGCGACCTTCGAAGCGCTGCCCTGGTGACCCAGCTCGACTGTTCCCTGGCCAAACAGAAACTAGGATGGAAACCGGTTTCGGACCGGGAAGAATTTTTTCAGCAAGCGATCGACGTTCACGTGAGACCTGTAGCGCCCGGTGACGTGCGGCTGGAAGTCGCTGATTAGGACTAGTTCCTGCCAGTGCGACTTCAAGCCCCGACGGCAATGCCTGTGTGGTGTAAACGCATCTTCTGTCAGTGGAGCTTATCCCAGTATTTTGGCCGCTTCTTTGGCGAAGTAGGTCAGGGTGATGGATGCACCCGCGCGCTGAATGCAAAGCAACGACTCCATCATGACGCGCTCGTAGTCGATCCATCCATTGAGCGCCGCGGCCTTGATCATGGCGTACTCTCCGCTGACCTGATAGGCGGCCAACGGCACGTCGTAACGCATCCGAGCCTCGTGAAGCACGTCCAGGTATGGCATAGCCGGCTTGACCATAATCATGTCCGCTCCTTCGTCCAGGTCGAGCTCGATCTCGCGCATGGCTTCGCGCAGGTTAGCGGGATCCATCTGGTACGAGCGCCTGTCGCCGAAGTGAGGAGCTGAGTCGGCGGCTTCGCGAAACGGGCCGTAGAATCCGCTGGCAAACTTCGCGGCATAGGAGAGCACGGGAACATTTTCAAAGCCAGCCTCGTCCAGCCCGGCGCGAATGGCCTGCACGCGTCCGTCCATCATGTCGCTGGGCGCGATGATATCCATGCCCGCTTCAGCTTGAGACACTGCGGTCTTCGCTAGCAACTCCAAGGTTGCGTCGTTGACGATCTCGTAATCTTCCGCCGATACCGGTGCGACTTCGGTCGTCGTTGCCGACCCGACTGCCACCTTGACGACACTCTTACCCTGCGACTCTAGTTCACGAACAAATGCATCAGCCACTCGGCGGACTCTGGAAGAGCCACCACTGGTAGTGTCGACGATTCCACAATGCCCGTGTGACATGTATTCACACAGACACACGTCTCCCATCAGGAGAAGGCCTGGCACCTCACGCTTGATGGCGCGGGCCGCACGCTGGACAATTCCGTTCCGCTCCCAGGCGCCGGTAGCCATTTCGTCTTTCTCTTCCGGTAACCCGAAGAGGATGACGCTGGGAATGCCTAGCGCCTTCACTTCCCCGCATTCCTTCACCGCTTCGTCGACGGACAGGTTATAGACACCCGGCATCGAACGCACTTCCTTGCGTACTCCCTCGCCAGGGCAGACGAAGAGCGGATAGACGAAACCTTCAGGACTGAGACGAGTTTCACGAACAAACGAGCGCATTGTTTCGCTGCGACGCAAGCGGCGGGGCCGATCAATAGGAAATGCCATAACAGAAAATTCTAGCAGGACAGATCGTGAACCTGACTTCTCCAGCTGGAGGAGGGATTGGTGGTACGAAGCCTTCCTCTGATTTGACCAATGTTTGGATGGGCTTTCCCGGCTGATAACGGAACGCTATAAATCCCCGTGTTCCTGAATAGCTTTGCAGTCCTGCATGATTGAACAGCTTCGATACAGGAACCACTCCGCGCGCGGGGTCGAAAACCACGTCGCTGTGGTCTTTATCCCAGACGACCGCATGATCGGGTTCCGTGCCATCCGCGAACGCCAGAAGGATACGCACCCGTTGCGAGTTCTCAACGACGGTCTTAAAAATTTCTTCGCTGTCGATTATCGAGTCCATCTCGTCCAGACTAATCACAGTCTTGAGTAGAAGCTGCGCAGACGCCCACCAGCCTTTTTCATTTAAGAATCTCATTTCACGCTGGTGGTAGGCGGCAATAGGTTCTGCGTTCGATGGGGGCGGAGCCAGTCTCCCCCACGCTTCAACGTACGAAACACCCGCAATCATTGCCGTAGTCGCTACCCCGCACGCACCGGGGTGCTGTTGATACACCAACTTTATCTCGTCGGGGACCGGAGCTGCGCTCGTGTCGGACATCAAGCCTCCCGTTTTCTATTTGCCGACCAAATCGGTGCGCGTCCGATCGGGCAAATTGGACGCTATCCATGCTTCGTTCATTTGTATCAAACAGAGTACCAAGCAGCCATTCTTCGTCTTGCTCGGCAGCTTCGTGAACTTCACGCAGGCAAGCCACACGGCCCCCCTCTGGATGTCTGAGGTGATCTCCTGCGCAGTCCTTCGGTTTAAGTAACCGATACGGCGACCATCTTCTAAGCGGACCGAAATCGCGTCCCGGTCGTACGGGTTATCCGGTTCCGGTACCAGTTTAAGGAAGTCGAGCTGCTTGCAGTGTGGAATCAGATCTTGTCCGATGATGCCGTCCTCGTTCTTGAAAGTGATACCCACAACCTTGGTGAAGAAGTGGCCAGTGATGTGCGGCCCCATCCTTCTCGCCAGCACCGATTCAAACGCGGCGTCCTCTGCGTCGTAAGGGTCACGGGAGCGATTAACAGAAGCGGAAGAACTCTCGAAAGTCGCGCTGCCAAGCTTCTTGAAGAAAAATATGGCAATGGCAACGAGACACAGAAGCAAGACGATAAACGATGGTTCCATGCGAGCTCATTGCCCCGCAAGTGTGCGCAACAGAGTCATCCGCTGCTCCACGAGCGCGGTCATGTCAGTTATCTCCGAGTCAGACTTCTTGGCGCAGTGGGAGTTCCAAAGGGCTACCGACTGGCTGAGGTTCTCAGCCTTCGGCAGTAGAACAGCGTTTTCTTTGTTCATTCCGCCAAAGCCGTTTTGCGCACGCCAGAGGTAACAGGCCGTACCATCTTTAGTGACAAAGACCCGAGAGAACTTGACGCTATCTGGATTCCGTGCGGCGGCGATCACGCTGGCGGCTCCCATTGCGGCCCGGGTGATTTGTGCGTCTTGCTCGCTTTGCTCGGCGCTTGCTTGTTCTCTTGAGTCAGTTGAGTTTGATCGAGTTGTGCTCTTCGAGTCCTTGATCGAGTCGAGGATGGCGAGGATCACGATGATGCCCAGCGCGCCGAAGAAAATTTTTCTTGCCATTTCAGTGTCCGTCGAAGTCTCGGTCAATGCGGTGACTGTGTCTAGTCGCCCTTACTTGGCCGAATAGCGATTCCGAGTAATTTCACGCCTATGGCGATTCGTTTGTCAGTGACCGGTGACGCGGGCGCGGGTGACCAAGGAACGACCCTGCGTCTGCAACAGAACTGAGAGCCGCGTGATAGACTCCTAGCAGGCTTGGTAAGTATCTGATTTCAAAAGGGGCGGTTAGCTCAGTTGGTTAGAGCGCCTGCCTTACAAGCAGGAGGTCGCAGGTTCGAGTCCTGCACTGCCCACCATTTGGCCCCGCTCAGGAATGAACTCTCGTCGCACTCTTTACATAATTGGACTCGGCGGCTTCATCGCAGGTCTGCTCTTCTGGTACGCCGCTTCGAATCGGCCCACAGCCATCCCCATCGGCAAGGTTGTCGAAATCAAAGCCCCTCTCGGCCTTCCTCCGGTTCCGATTCCAGCCGACAACCCTCCGACTGCGGAGACCATTGCGCTCGGGCGGCGCCTTTACTTCGAGACGGCGCTTTCCATCGACAACACAGTTTCCTGCGCCACTTGCCATATGCCGCCAATGGGCTTCGTCGATGGCACCCCTGTCTCCACTGGAGTCGGCGGCAAACATGGCACCCGCAACGCGCCCACAGTGCTGAACTCGGCTTACTGGACTTCGGATTTCTGGGATGGCCGCGCCGGCTCGCTGGAGAAGCAGACCGAGGGTCCGGTAACGAATCCGGTGGAGATGGCGCACACCCTGAAAGGGGTCGCGCAGCGGTTATCGCAGGACCCGACGTATGTTGCCGCGTTTCAAAAGGCTTTCGGCCCCGGGCCCATTACCTATGCCAAAGTTGAGAAGTGCACAGCCTCCTTCGAGCGCACACTGCTGAGCGGCAACTCGCCGTTCGACCGCTACTATTATGGCGGCGACAAGACCGCAATGACGGAAGCCCAGATTCGCGGCTTCGAGCTTTTCCGTGATCCCAAGAAGGGCAATTGCGAAACCTGCCACACCATCGGCGAGAAGAATGCGCTATTCACCGACAACAAGTTTCATAACATCGGTGTCGGGTTCGATAACGGCAAAACCAACGACAATGGACGCGCCGCCGTCTCCGGTAACGTTCGCGACACAGGGGCGTTTCGCACGCCCACGCTGCGTAACGTCGCGCTCACCGCCCCTTACATGCACGACGGCAGCCTGAAGACGCTAAAAGACGTTATGGACTTTTACGTCGGCGGGGGAAACTCCAACCCTTACCTGGACAAGGACATGCACTCGCTTGACTTCCTTACCGGACAGGAGCGCCAGGACCTAATTGAGTTCATGAAAGCGCTGACGGGCGACATGCCGTCGAACAGCGGCCCGCCGCCGCAGACCACGCAACAAGCAAAGTACTAAGCGAAAATAGGGAAGGGCGCGACCTGAATCGCGCCCCGTCGAATCACGACTGCACTCGCAAAGCTCGGCGCAGCCAGTTTAAGTTGTATTGCTGCGGATTATCGGGTGCGCGACATCTTGCCTTCGATACCCAACGAGCAATCCGGATTGATGTTCTGGATGTAGAGATTCGAATTGCCGTCGCGGTAATCCTGGAAGGCGATGACGGTATTCATGTTGGAGGCCATCGCCGTCCAGGGACGTGACTTCTCGGCGAGCACCGAGCTAACCGGGAACTGCGCGCACTGCGTGGAGCCGTCATTGTTCAGCCGCACGCCCTGAATGGTGCCGACCTCAGTGACCTGCTGGTCGACCCAGAACACGAATGCCCCGTCACCGATCTGCACCGTGCGCTCGAAGATTTCAGCGTCGTTCCCCTGCAAAGGAACAATGACCAGCCCGCCATCGCCCCACTGCCGGTTTCCGCTGGCGTCGAACTTCTGGGCATAGACACCGCTCATGCTCTGCACCGAGTCTTCTTCTTCATAGGAGACGAAAATTTCCTCGGTCGAGGGCCGGTAGGCCACTGAAGGCGACACGCGAATCTGCGAGGCATTGGTTGATGCCACCACTCCGTTGTGCGGGAACACTTCCGTCCCGTCGGAGGCGATGTGCTGTACATAGACCTGCAGAGACGGACTGCTGCTGTACCAGGAGAAGACCGCGCCGCCGTTGCCGTCAGGAACGAAGCTGGGATAGTTGCCAAGCTGCAGTGAGCCGCCGTCCCAGACGTGCACGTGTTTGGCACCCCAAAGCAGTTTGCCCGAGGCCGAAAATTTGTTGGCGTAGAGATAGCGGTTGCTGCGGAATCCCGTATCGCGGCTGAAGGAGACGATCACCGATCCATTGTCGGAGGCGTGCAAATCCGACACCATATAGTCTGCCTTGTTTTCACTCAGAATAATGCCGTTGTTCTGCAGTGCGGTCGAAGCCCATTGGGGCTTCCCATTGGCATCGAACTTCTGCAGCACGATGAACGAATAGGTCGGGCCGTAGGCCGTCCAGGCCACCACCACTCCGCCATCGCTGGTGCCCGCCACCTTTGGCTGATGGGCATTGGGCGCGCCGCTGGTAAGTTGGATTCCGTTCGGTCCCCAGAGCTGCTCGCCGCTGGGACTGACCTTGGTGACGGTTACCTGCTGGTTATCGCCTTCGCGGGTGTCGAGAAAGGCCAGCAGCGCATTGCCCTGGGTGTCGACATCCAGGCCGTAGTCTTCCGTGGAGCTGTTCGTCAGTTTAGCGATTTGAATACCATCGTGCACGAACTGCTCGTACCCGTTCAGATCCAGCCGCTGAAGATACGTATCGTAGCCGTTCGGTGGCGGGTCGTTGGGATTGTTGTTGAACCAGCTAACGAAGAAGCCGTTGTCGGCCAGCGGCACAACCTTGGGCTGGACCTGGTCGGCGTTAGGAATATCGGACAGGGCGAGGTTCTGGTTGGGATCGCTGGACCACTGGGCCCAGGCGGTGGAAGTCAGGGCCAAGGCAATGACGGTAGCGAAAAAGAACAGACGCAAATGAAGTTTCATCTTGTCTCCTTGGGATTTGAGCCCAGGCTGCCGGGATTGGCTGGATAGCAGGCAATCTTCGGGAAGCGATCAAACTCGTCTCACGGAGTGAACAAATTCAGCAGCTTGGATTCGGCGAAACGATATCACAGCGACAAGGACGTGAACAGATTTTCCCGCATTATAAATCTCGCGCCACAGCTTTAGGACACGACTTCGACGTCTCTCGAATTCTCGCTAACGCTCGGCACAACAGCCCGGGAGATCATTGCCTTGATGCATTACTTACCAACGCCTGTCATCCTGTCTATAACGACGTTGGGGTTGTCAAGCGACACTTTTCCCCGGACGTCTGGCGCGCCACTTTGTCTCCCCAAGCGACACCTTTCCCCGGACGCCTGGCGCCCCACTTCGTCTCCCCAGAAGGTTTTCCTTTGTGCGAAGCATACTGGCGGCTCTCTACTTTCGAATTCTTCCCTACTTGGAATCCTGCGGTCGTGCCGATCTTTCGGTTCCACCAACCATCTATCCGGCAACGGCTCCCAGATTCTCTACTTCGGTCTCCCCTACTCTTTCCGGGAGGCGGGCTGCCCACTCAAGCGTGCGGTCCGGTTACCGCTTCCCACAGGATGACTCGGGCTTGCCCGCATGTCGAACCAGCTCCGTATACGTCCACTCCTGACGGAGCATCCAGTACAACCTGATCGCCAATCGCCGCGCCACCATCACCTTGGCCACCGCGCGATTGCCCTTGCGCACCCACAGCCGTTTGTAAGCGCGCTTCAACTCCTCGTCCCCCTTCACCGCCGACTGCCCGGCTTCCACCAGCAAAAACCGCATCAGGCTCGAGCCCTGCTTGCTGATGTGTCCCAGCCGCTGCTTGCCGCCCGAGCTGTACTCACTCGGCACCAGCCCCAGATACGCGCTCACCGCCCGCGCCGAGCGAAACCGGCTCACCTCGCCCAGCGTCAGCACCGTGGCCAACGCCGTCTGCGGCCCTACTCCCGGATGCGTCTGCAGCCGCAGCGCCGCCGGCCGCCGCTGCACCTCCGCCCACACCCGCACGTCCATCTCCGCGATCTCCTGGTCCAGCTCCGCCACCCGCTGCAGCAAGTAGTCCCGCCGTCGCGCCGTGTGCTCTGACATTGTCAGACCTGCCAGCAACTCGCGTCCTGGCTCGGTCCACAGCCGCCGCCCCTTCTGCACTCCCTGGTTCATCGCCAAAGCCTGCAGTTGGTTCTTGGCCGCCGTCCGCGCTCGCACCCGATGATGCCGGTCCAGCAGCAGTTGGCGCACGTCCCGTTCTTCTTCCGTCGGCACCCAGCTCCGCGGAAACCGCTCCTCCACCATCATCTGCAGGATCAGCTTCGCATCTTCCCGGTCCGTCTTCTTCTTGCCCACCGCCGCCGCCCGAATGCGCGCCGCATCGCCTATCCACAACTCGTGCTCGCACTCGGCCAGCAAGCGCCGGAACCACTGGCACGGCGCTCCCGCCTCGATGCCCACTCGCACCGGCTCGCCCTGCTCCTGCAACCGACGATAAAACCTCACCGCTTCGGCGGGATGCTCCAGCCTTTTTTCTGTCGTTACCCCTATTCGATTGTCAAAGATCGCGAGAACTTCAAACCCAGCGTGGAAGTCACAACCTATAATCAACATCGTTGGCTCCTGTCTGAGCCGCCTCGTTTCTTCGCACCAACAGAATAGGCCACTCCCACCAGGAGCCAACGTCGTTATGAGATCAAGCGAAGCGCAGCGGAGCCGAGGGACCTGCAGTTTTTCCTCGGGCCCGAACCGCATCGCGTGAGGGACATCACTGCTCCACAGTCTGGCAGATGAAATACTGCGCGCGTGCACAGCCACAAATGGTATTTACGTGCACATCATGGCGGGCCGCTCCCTGACACTCTACATCGGAGTGACAGGGCACCTTTCCAGGCGCGTTCTTGAGCACAAGGCGCATGAGTACCCGAAGGGGTTCACTGCGAAGTACAAGATCGAACGGCTCGTCTACTTTGAGGCGTTCAGCGAAGTAGGAAACGCCATCGCAAGGGAAAAACAGCTCAAAAGCTGGCAACGCGACAAGAAGATTGCTCTCATCAAGACGAAAAATCCAGCTTGGGCCGATCTCGCGGAACATTGGCACACGCGAGCGGCATTTACCGGGAAGCTGGAAGTAGGGCCGTCGGCACATTTCTGATTTTGGGGAGCATTCTTCGCTGCGCGGTTGAACTGCAGATCCCTCGACTGCTCTCGGGATGACACGCGTGAGGGAGCAGGCGTTGTCGCTACACGGGCAAACTGCACGTCTCACTAACCCGGATTTCTCATCAGTAGTAAACAACCACGAGTAATTCACAGTAGAAAAAGGCCGTCTTTTTAGGCATAACTGCGGTGTGAAACGAAGTCGATGCCCCAAAAAGAAACGGCCTTTCTCATGACAGAGTGTACTCAAGAATCGTTCGCGTTTGCAGATCATTTTTCGCGGCGGGTAGTGGCCAACTTCGACGGCGCCCGCATGACCAGCGACGGCGGCGGCCTGCTGTTGCGCCGCACCAACCGCAAAATCCGCTTGCTCGAGCGGGCGACGGATTGCTTCACCGATGGGCGCGATCCGGCGCGGGTCGAGCACAGCGTGGGCGAGATGCTGGCGCAGCGCATCTACGGGCTGGCGCTGGGCTATGAAGATCTCAACGATCATGAGCAACTGCGCCACGATCCCCTGCTCGCGGTGCTGGCCGGCCAACGTGAACTGGAAGAACCGCTGGCCGGCAAAAGCACGCTCAACCGCATGGAGTTGACGCCGGCGGCGGCTGCCGATCGCTATCACAAGATCAGCTACGCGGCCGAGCGGTTGGACGCGCTGCTGGTGGATATTTTCCTGGAAGCGCACACCAAGCCTCCAGCGGAGGTCGTGCTCGATCTGGATGTCACCGACACGCCGTTGCACGGCGAGCAGGAAGCGCGCTTCTTCCACGGCTACTACGGCGAGTACTGTTACTTGCCGCTGTACATCTTTTGCGGCGAGCATCTACTGTGCGCCCGCCAGCGGGCTTCCAATCAAGATGCCAGCGCAGGCGCGCGCGCCGAAGTGAAACGCATCGTGGGCCAGATTCGGCAGCGCTGGCCGCAGGTGAAAATCATTCTGCGCGCCGACTCCGGCGCTTCTGCCGCGAGGAGCTGATGGCCTGGTGCGAAGCTGAGCACGTGGACTATGTCTTCGGGCTGGCGCGCAATGAGCGGCTGGAGGCGGAAATCGCCGCCCTCCTGGCCGAGGCCCGCAGCCAACACCAGCAGACGCAGCAAGCGACCCGCGTCTTCGGCGAGTTCTCCTATCAGACGCGCAGCAGTTGGTCATGCGCCCGTCGCGTGGTGGCCAAGGCCGAGTATCTCGACAAGGGCCCCAACCCGCGCTTCGTGGTCACCTCGCTGAGTCCCACAGAGTGGGAGGCGCGCGCGCGCTATGAACAGCTCTACTGCGCTCGCGGCGAGATGGAAAACCGCATCAAGGAGCAGCTCTCGCTGTTCGCCGATCGCATGAGCACCGCTACCCTGCGCGCCAATCAGTTGCGGCTGTACCTGTCGTCGTTGGCCTATGTGCTGGTGCACGCTCTGCGGCGGCTGGCCTTGGCGGGCACCGCGTGGGCGCACGCCCAGGTGAACACGATTCGACTGCGGCTGCTGAAGATTGCCGCACGATTCGACTGCGGCTGCTGAAGATTGCCGCCGAGGTGCGCCTCAGCGCCCGCCGTATCTGCCTGCGCTATCCCCGCGCTTATCCCTGGGAAAGCGCTGTTTGCCGCCGCCTGGCAGGCGCTGCGCTGCTGAGCGCGCTTTGGGCGTCACCTGCAACCCGATTCTGCCTGGCAGTCGCGGCCCCCACACGCTCGCAATCGCCCACCTCCCTCCGGGCCTTCGCTCGGGCCGCTGCTCCCTCCCAGAAAAACCCGACCCCGCCTCGCCGGACCGCGATCCCTCGCCCCATCTCGACCTCCCCGTCATTCCTCGACCGCGTGGTGAGAAATTCGGGTTAGCTCCGCTGTGGATGACACCGGCTAGGCCGAATTCGCATTGTCGGGTTTGACCAGCGCGGGATCCGCTTCAGTGACGGGCTCTCCGACGTTCGCCGTTTTTTCCTGCGATGGCTCAGAAGCGGGCGGCACGCCAGCCTGGAACAACTCGGCCTGGGGGTCGCCCAGCTTTTCGAACTCCTCCATGCTGGGCAGCTCACTGACATCGTTCAAGCCGAAGCGCAACAGGAATTCCTTCGTCGTTTTGTAAAGGATAGGCCGCCCGATGACCTGCTTGCGCCCAGCTGTAGTGATAAGCTTGCGATCAAGCAAGGTGGCAATCACGCCCGCGGAGTCGACGCCTCGGATTTCGCTGATCTCCGGCACGGTAACCGGCTGCTTGTAGGCAATCACCGACAACGTTTCCAGCGCCTGCAACGACAAGCGCACGGGAGGCTTGAGGCTCTTCGCGAAATTCACCACCACATCGTGATGTTCGGGCTTGGTGGCCATGCGATAGCCCCCGGCGATTTGCCGGATTTCCATGCCGCGGCCGGGGGACGAGTATTCAGCAATCAGCTCATCGAGCAACAGGTCGATGCGGTCTTTCACCCGCCGAAGCTCTTCCTTGTCGGAAGGCTTGGTGTCGGCCGGAAGGTCAGGCTGATTCGCCACCGGGGAATCGGGCGCCGCAGCGGCAGCTTCTGGTGCGTCATCACGCGGTTCCTCCAACTCGACGGTCTCCTCGTCGAGATCTTCCTCCTGCGCGTGCGGCTCGGCGACGACTTCGTTAAGGGCGAGGCGCGCTTGTTCCTCGGCGCGCAGCTCAGCCAGTACAGCGTCCTTCAGAAGGGCCGCGAGTTGAGTGGCGGTGACCGGTTCTTCGGTCGCGTAGATGATGGCTTCGAGTTGGGCTTTAACGCTCATTCTGTGTGGCGGGACTCACGTTCCCGCACGTGCAATCTCCTAGAATGCTGCGGTCATGCTGAGCGAAGTGAGACGACAGTCGAGCGCAGTCGAAGCACCCCTACCCTCAAGGAACTCATTCCAAAAAATAGCTGGTCCTTCGACTTCGTTAGTCCCGGCAGGCCGGGGCTCTCTTCGCTCAGGATGACAGCTCACCGGGTCCACAAAACCCCTTCCAGCAAGTAGCTGTTGCTCACCGCCAGTCGTCCTGCACCGGCGCGCTCTCGCCCATCAGGCTATCGAAGTTGGTGTACTTCTTGAGCATGATCTCGCCGAAGACACTGTCCTGTCGCGCCAGCACGGCCTGCAGCCGGATTAGCTCCAGGATGGCGAGAAACGCGCACACCAGTGCAGCTCGCGAGTTCAGGTTGCGCAGCAACTGCTTCAGGCGAACGGGGCGATCTTCCAGCGCGAGCCGCCGCCGAATATAGTCGATCATCTGGGAGACGGTAACATTCTCTTCTGCGACGTCGAAGGTCGGGCGGCTCTTGGCACGGTCAAGTATCTTCTGAAACGTCTTCACCAGGTCGACAACGTCGGCCGCGAGTTCCGGCTCGGTGCCGTCTGCATCGCGAAATTCTTTCAGCGCAGGATTTGACCACACCGCTTCTTCAATCTGCTGCTTCTGCAACAGCATTTGTGCCGCGGTCTTGAACCGTTCATGCTCCAGCAGGCGGTTCACCAACTCGGCGCGAGGGTCTTCGGCCTCAGCAGGCGCGTCCGGGTCGCGGGGCAACAGCATCTTTGACTTGATGTGAATCAGCAGCGAAGCAGTGTAGATGAACTCGGCCGCTACATCGACATCGAACTGCTTCATGCCCTCGACATACTTCAGGTACTGCTCAGTGATTCTGGCAATAGGGATGTCATAGATGTCGATGTCCTGCTTGCGAATCAAGTCGAGCAGCAGGTCGAGCGGGCCTTCATACACCTGGCCGACAATGACCGAGAAGGGCGACTCGTCGTCCTTGCGCGGCATCGCTTTGGGCGCGGCGGGCGCTGATGGTGGCTGCACTTCAGGCATTGCTTGCCATCATCTCACAGGTGGGTTGAGGAAGCTGTTGATCAGGCTGGGTAGTGAAAGTGCACCAAATGCTGCGAGGCGACGTTGAAGCCATCGCGGGTGGCGGGCCGGAAGTGCCAGCGCCGCAGCACGGCCAACACTTTCTCGTCGACCCCATAGCCGATGCCTTGGGTGAGCTTGAGATCGGCCACGTTACCCTGCTCGTCGATGGTGACTTCGACGATGACGTCGCCTTCGACCCCTGGCGGCAAGTCAGAGCGGGCCACCGGCGGGTCGGGAAAAACCTGCGGCAGGGCGGGCATCACCGCAGGCCCGGTCAGAGGAGTTCCCGGGACGTGGCTGCCGTAAGGCGATCCGGCGCTCGCGGTAATGTCAGGCGCGTCCGATTTTGTCTGGGCCGGCTCGTCGCGCTTCGCAGCCACAGGCTTTGATCGTGAAGCGAGATTCGGCTTGGGCTTGGTGGTCTTCGCGAGCTGAAGCGGCGCGGAGTCGTGTGCACGTTCGGGACCCAGCGGGGCAAGATAGATTACGCTGCCGGAAGAGTATGGCGTTCCCAGCGCAACCTCATGCGGCAGCAGCGCTGCCGGCGAAGAGTGCCTCAGCACAAGCAGCAGAACCAGGCCATGCGCCGCAAACGACAGCAGCAGCGCCGTATTCCACGTCCTGCGGGATGTCGGTCTCAGCTCTGCAAACATGGCTCACCCGAGATAGGGTTCGACTCGTGGGCCGCAACAACGGTGAGTGGAAGACCGCCTTCCGCTCTTCGCTTTTGGCCGTTCGCTTCTCGTTTACCCCGGCTGTCGTACCGGACGGGAATGCCCAATCCTAATCGATTCCGATCAATGCCAGCAGGTCGCAAATCTCCGACGCTTCCACGCGCAGCCGCCTGCCCGCTTGCAGCATGTCGGGCATGTCGTCGAAGCCTTGCATCAATCGCAGCTTCACCGCCGCATAGCATTCGGGCTGGCTTAACCTGCGTCCGCGCGCGGCCGACCAGGCCTCTGTCGCCCCCGGGCCGAGAAACACGCTGACGGCAAACGTCGTCTTGCGGTCGCAAGTTACGTCGAAGATGTATTCCGTGGCCGGCGATTCCGGGTCAGAAGCAAGCGCCTCTCGTTGTCCCACAAAGTAGTACTGATACACGTAACCCGTTTGGGCGGTATACGTCTTCAGTCGACGGACGGTCATCGCATTCAAGGTTCTGCCGGCGCCTCGCGCAGCCGTGCTGCCGCGGCCTCGGGCGTCACCGGCGACGAGTAGACTTCCTTGAAGGTGTACGACTTCTCTTTGGAGCCGAGAATAGGCAGGATCTCGATGTGCCAGTGATAGTCGTCGTCAATCGTCTTCCAGAAGCCAAGTGACTCGGATCTGTGCAGAGTGTTGGGCGAGGTGTGCAGCACCATGTGAAATCCGTCGGCAATGCTGCGGATACGGTGCAGCGTGCGGCGCAACACCGCGGCCAGATCGCGCAACGCGCCGGATTTCATCGCAGTGCGCTCGAAGTAGGCCTCGTGCAAACGCGGAGCGACCCAGGTCTCGTACGGTACTCGCGGCGCATAGGGGCATGAGGCCATGTAGTCGCCGCGCACTTCGATGAGCCGGATCTTCTGCTGCTGCTCCTGCGCCAGAATATCGCAGAACACGCACCGTTCCTTCACCCGGTAGTGCTCGCGCGACGAGCGCAGCTCGTACAGCACGCGGCGCGGTACGAATGTAGTGGCGACGATCTCGGAGGTGGGATGGTCCCACTGCTGCCCGGAGAGCCCGCCGAAGTTTTTGAACACGGTGACGTATTTGAAGCGCAGATCTTTCTTCAGGTCGTCAATGCGGCTGCCGAGCAGCGCCAGATATTCTTCAATCTCACGGTCGTCGGCGTTCCACAGGTGACGATCATGACGCGTGTTCTCGACGATGACCTCATGCGCGCCGACGGCTTGCATGCGGTCGTACAGTCCGTTGCCGGCACGTTCCGGCTCGCCCTCAATGCGGTAGATCGGGTGCGGATGCACCACTGCGCGAGCCGCCCATGGATTGCCGTTGGCGCTTGACACAAACGACACCACTTGCAGTTGCTGCCCGCCTTCTGGACAGAACGGACAGCCGTAGTCGTGGGCTCTGCCCTCGTCGGGTTCATCGCCCGTGATGACCCAGGAACGCGTGATGGGATCTTTGCGGAGTTCCATCTCCTGATTACTTTACTTTGGTATGACGGCGGATGGCTAGGGCCGCTGTTAAACTGGAGCTGTGTCTCGCCCCATCCGGCTCATCGCCATCGATATTGATGGCACCCTGCTCGGTACCAAGGTCCAGCTTTCGGAGGAAAATCGTACCGCGCTGCGGCGCGCGCATGAAGCCGGCATTGAGATCGTGCTGGGCACCGGACGCCGCCATAATTTCGCACTGCCTATTGCACAGTCGCTGGGCTTCGACCTGTGGCTCATCAGCTCGAATGGAGCGGTCACGCGCTCCACACATGGCGAGCTGTTCCACCAGGACCTGATGCCCATGGAGACAGCGCTGAAGCTATGCCGCCTGATGCAGGCGTACCACGATTACATGGTGCTGACATTTGACCGCGAAGGGCTGGGCGCCATCGTCTGCGAAAACCACGAGCATCTCTATGGGGTGATTCAACGCTGGATGGAGAAGAACTCACCTTATATCGAGTACATCAGTCCAATCGAAAAGGCGCTGGTCACCGATCCTATTCAGACGATGTTCTGCGGGCCCATTGAGCTGGCAAAGCGCATGGTCGCGGAGCTTGAGTCCTGCGACTTCCGCTCGGAGTTCACATTGTTGCGAACGCAATACGAATATCGGGACCTGTGCATCGTCGACCTGCTAAACGCGGGATGCTCGAAAGGACACGCCCTGGAGCGCTGGGCCAACTACCGCGGCATTGACCGCTCGGAGGTGATGGCCATCGGCGACAACTACAACGATATCGAGATGTTGACCTTTGCCGGGCACCCGGTCATCATGCAGAATGCTTCCGACGATCTGAAGCAGAACGGCTGGACCGTCACTCTGCACTGTGATGAGCACGGCGTGGCGGCCGCCATCGAGCAGGCGCTGGAAAAGAATGCGGCGATTACCAATGCGTAAGCTTGCACCACAGATGCTCGTGCTGGTTTTTGCGCTGGCTCCGCTACGCGCGGCGGAGATCGCGAACCTAACCAACGGCTTCAGCATTCGTCACCAGCGTCATGAAATCCTCGGCAATGTCATCCGCCTGTATACCGGCGCAGACGAAAACAGCTACATCGATGTTCCTAGGCAGCAGGTGAGTAGCTTTGAACCAGCGCCACCGGAACCACAGACGGTTGAAGCCGCTAGGCCCGTCGACTTGAACGAAGTGATACAGGAAGTCAGCCGCCGTAGCCGGCTCGACGCCGACTTCATCGCCAGCGTCGTCCGCGCCGAGAGCGGCGGCAATCCGCAGGCGGTTTCGCCTAAGGGAGCGCGCGGCCTAATGCAGTTGATGCCCGGCACCGCCGACCAGCTCGGAGTGAAGAACAGCTTCGATGCCTCGGAGAATGTCGCCGGCGGCGTTCGCTACCTGCTCCAGCTTTTACAGCAATTCAATTACGACGTCCCCAAGGCGCTGGCAGCCTACAACGCTGGCCCGGAACGGGTTGCGCAGTACAAAGGCGTCCCGCCGTATCGCGAGACGCGGGCTTATGTAGCGCGTATCATTCGTGATTACAATCGCAAGAAGCTGGCGGAGCAAAACCAGGCGCAGGTCGCGGTGGCACACAAACGTAAGGCGGATGGCGCGGATTAGCTATTTCAGCCTTGACGGGTTGGCGGTTTCCGTTTCTCCTCAAGCAGACGCACAGTTCTCGATCCTAACTTTCTGAATGAATAAGAAGCGCATCCTGATCATGCTCGTGGTTCTCGCCGTGCTGTGCCTGCTGGTGTACTTGCAGGTGCGGACCTGGAAGCGGTTCGACTGGCACACCTTCTGGCAGCAGACCGAGCACGTCAACTGGCTCCTGATTTTTGCCGGAGTCGTGCTGACGTATGCCGCGTACGCCCTGCGCGCTGTGCGTTGGAAAATCTTCCTCAAGCCGGTTTGTGAGACCACGAGCGCCCGGCTGATGGCTCCGCAGTTTATCGGATTCACGGCGTTGGCGCTGCTGGGCCGCGCTGGGGAAGTCGTGCGGCCATACATCATCGCGCGCAAAGAGAACCTGACCTTCGCCTCGCAGATGGCGGTGTGGACAGTGGAGCGCATCTTCGACATGGGAGGGTTCGCCGTATTGCTGGCAGTGAGCTTCCTGTCCCCGGACCTGCGGGCGCTGGCCTTCTATCACGGCCTGCGAAAAGGAGCGTTCGCCTTAATCGGGTTGGTGCTGGCGCTGGTCGTCGCTATGGTCGTGATTCGCAAATCGGGGGAACGGGTCGGAAACTTTCTCCACGACTTATTTGTTGGCATGGCCCCCGGTTTAGCCCATCACCTGCGGGACAAAATCCGGGCCTTCAGCGTGGGCCTGGAAACCATCCACGGGCCAGGCGAGGCGCTGCAACTGACCGGGCTCAGCATCTTCATGTGGATGCTGATTGCCGTGGACTACATCGCCATCACGCACGCCTACCCCGGCGCGCTGCATGACACAACGTTTCCCATGGCGATTCTTCTGATGGGAGCCAGCATGGTCGGCTCCCTGCTGCAACTGCCCGGAGTCGGCGGCGGCTCGCAGTTGGCCACCATCGGCATGCTGAGCGCAGGCTTCGGCATCTCGCACGAGCTGGCCGTGAGCTGCGGCATGCTTCTGTGGGCCGTGACCTTCATGTCGGTGATCCCGGCGGGCCTGCTGCTGGCGCGGCGGGAGCACGTTTCGCTGCGCGCCGTCGAAGAAGCCGAGGAGAAGGCAGCCGCGCTGACGCAGTAGGGTGGGTATTGAGACGGCTTATCTGTCGTTAGCAGCCAAACGTAAGTTTTCCGGTTGTCATCCCGAGCGAAGCGAAGCGGAGCCGAGGGACCTGCAGTTCGCACTTGCGACGAACCTGTCATGTGCCAGCGCGAACTCAAAACTGCGCGGACGGACCTGTTTCCAAGTTACTCGTAAATGGTGCTCGCGTGCACCAGTCCTCCGCAAGGTCGGTCCAAGCCGGATTCACCGTCTTGATCAGCGCGATCTTCTTTTCGCGTCTCCAGCTCTTCAGCTGTTTCTCCCGCGCTATGGCATTCACCACTTCTCCGAATATCTCAGCGTAGACCAGCCGTTCGATTTTGTACCTGGCGGCGAACCCCTTCGGGTACTGATGCAGCTTGGGTTGAAGAACACGCGCGAAGATTTCCTGTAACCCCGATGTACAGCGTCAGCGAGCGGCTCGCCATGATGTACACGTAATACCACCTGTGTTCCTGCACGCGCGCGTTATTTCAGTCGGGAGAGCTTGCAGCAGTGATGTCGCTTACAGGACGTGGTTTGGGCCAGTGGGCAAACTGCAGGTCCCTCGGCTCCGCTCCGCTGCGCTCGGGATGACAAACCTGAAGGGCCGGCAGTCCTCCGCTCGGGATCACACGCCGATTAGGGCAAAACTGCGTTCCAGCCTGCGGCTTGCAGCTGTTCCCGAATCGCTTCCGGCGAGTTGGCGCAGATGCCGGCGATGCCAAGTTCCTCCGCTGCCCGCGTGTTGCGCTCCTTGTCGTCGATGAAGAGCGCCTCGTTCCCCGCTGCGTTCAGGCAGGTGAGGCAGTGGTGAAAGATTTGCGGATCGGGCTTCGCGAACCCCAGCTCTGCCGAGAGAACGACGCAGTGGAAGTCGGCGATCCACGTGAACTCTGACCGCACCGCTTTGGCCATGTCGGCGTGCATGTTCGACAGCACAGCCGTCCGAAGACCTTCCGTTCGCAATTGGGTCGCCCAGCGGAGCATCTGCGGGTTAATGTTGCTCCACATGGCGACGTCAGTCCGCCGCAGCCACTCGATCTGCTCCGGCGAGAGCTGCGTCCCCGCATCTCTGGCCACCGCCAACCAATACTGCTGCGCTGAAAGCTCGCCGCGGTCGTAGCGATAACGTTCCGCGTAGTAATAATCACGAAACTTCTCAGGCGTGAGGTGCAGCAGCTCCGCCATGGCCGTGATGGTCTGCGGAGCCGGCGGATATGAGAGCACTTCCCCGAAATCGAAGATGACGGCGCGGATCGTGCGGCCATCCAGGCGTATTGGAACAGGGGACATACTCCGAAGCTATCAGATTGGTATGCGGCTTCTCGTGGATCGTCGATCCGTAGTTTGTCGATTTTCTCGGAGGCTAACGGGCGCTTGCTGGCTGCAAACCCGCTGGTGTGATGAACGTCACAAAGGCGTGTGATGTGTGGTCTAGGTCGCAACTCCGCACTGGAGTATTCCTATTCCCGTAAACAAATTCAATTCTGTCGGGAAGCAGAAATGAAAGACCTAACGAAGAAATGCTGGCGGGAGAAAGTCACCGCTGAAATTACCCTGGCGCACCTGCAACATTTTGCCGCCGAATCAGGAAGTCACATGAGTGCTGACGAGGTAGCAGCATTCCTCAACCAGGACGGCCGGGCACACGGCCTCTGGATGCACATGATGCAGGCCGGCGAGGATTACATGAAGTTGATTCTCGAACAGAAGCTTGAACAGAAGGTGGTACCCATGCACGTCGTGAAACAGCCGACGCATGCGGCGCTGATCCAATGAGCCTAATCCTCCTCTCATAACGCACCGACGATTGTTAGCTCCACCTTCTCCCGAAGGGCTGCGGCCAGCAGCCCTTCTCGGTTGCTTCTACCAGAACCTGGTCGCGAAGCTGCGGGCAACGCGAGCTAACGGCTTTTCAATTACCTTCATCGGCAGCTTGTATCGGGGCCTCGTATTCGTGCGACAGGTTCGCCGCGGCGCGCACTTCGCGCATGGTGGCTTCGGCGACATCACGCGCCTTGGCTGAGCCTTGTTCCAGAAGGTCCCAAGCCAGCTTCGGATTGGCTTCGTACTTGGCGCGGCGCTCCTGAATCGGACCCAAGAACTTTCCACAGATTGTCAGCGGCCCAACCCTTGCATTCGATACAGCCGATGCCCGCGCTGCGGCAACCTTCGTTCACCTTCGCCATGGTTTCGGCGTCGCTGAAGATTTTGTGCAGATCGCCAACGGGACAGACATCAGGATTCCCGGGATCGGTGCGGCGAATGCGCGCGGGATCGGTCACCATGGTCTTCAGTTTGGAGCGCATCGACGCTTCCGGCTCGCTCAACAGGATGGTGTTGCCGTACGACTTCGACATCTTGCGGCCGTCGGTGCCGGGCAGCTTGGCGGCTGGGGTGAGCAGCGGCTGCGGCTCGGGAAAGACGTACAGGTAATCGCGTTTTGAGCTGGCCAATTCTTCTACAGTGACGTCCTGGCGGTGTATTCCTGCGAATCCCGGATCGATAAAGTTCGAGATTTCTGCCGGCACCTCACCTCTCAACTCTTCGGGATGGGTAAACGCCAGGGCGATTTGCGTCGGATTCTCGGATAGAACTGATTGAATCTCCGAGCCACCTCGCGCGTGAGCTCCACGTGCGGAACCTGATCTTCACCCACTGGGACGTACAAATAGCGCTTTTCGACCTTCAGGATCGGGGAGTGGACGTGTACAGCAGGATGTCGGCCGACTGCAACAGCGGATATCCCAGAAACCCGTAGGTGCCGAGGTCTTTGTCCTTGAGATTCTCGCGCTGCTCTTTGTAACTCGGTACGCGCTCCAGCCAGCCCAGCGGCGTGATCATGCTGAACAGCAAATGCAACTCCGCGTGCTGCGGCACGTGCGATTGGATGAACAGCACGCTGCGCTCGGGATCGAGCCCCGCAGCGAGATAGTCGATCATCACCTCGAGCGAGTTCTGCTTCACCATCGCTGGTGTCGGCGTAATCGGTGGTCAGCGCGTGCCAGTCGGCGATGAAAAAGAAGCAGTCGTACTCATCCTGCAGGTTGACCCAGTTACGCAGCGCGCCAACGTAGTTGCCGAGGTGCAAGCTTGCCGGTGGGTCGCATGCCGCTCAGGATGCGGCCTTTTTTTGTTGGAGATGAATCGGGCATTAGAGTCTCAGGAAGAAGTTCAGCAACGCGTAGAAGAAACCAAGGAACGGATTGATGATGATGTTGATGATCGGTAGCCCAAGCATGGGCAACACAAACATGATGATCACGAGCCCGAAATAACCAATGCGGTCATATACCTTCAACGTCTCGTACGACAGGAAATGTCGAATCACGTGGCTGCCGTCGAGCGGCGGCAGCGGGATCAGGTTAAATACCGCCAGCACCACGTTGATGAGGATGGCCAGCTCGAACATCTGTGACAGCGGCCCAGCCACATCTGTACCTCGGAACAGCCCACCCCTCCCGGTCATCGGGGCGTGCACCAGAAACGTCAGGACAATTACCGCAAGGAAAGCCGTGATGAAGTTGCTGACTGGGCCGGCGACCGCCGTCAGGATGTCATCGCGCACCAGGTTCTTGAAGTTGCGCGTGTCCACAGGAGTGGGCTTGGCCCACCCAAACGCGGGAAATCCGAAACAGCACCAGCAGCGCGGGCACTAGGATGGTGCCGAATGGGTCGATGTGGACAATGGGATTGAGCGAAACCCGTCCCAGCATCTTGGCGGTGGGATCGCCTAGGCGGTTGGCCATCCAGGCGTGCGCCGATTCGTGCACGCTGATGGCGAACAGCAGCACCACAATCTGAAAGAAGATGTTGACTGCATCGAAGTGCATCGCGAGCTAAAGTCGATACTACCACGATGAGGCGGCGTTGCCCGGACCAGCTATGATGCGTTACTCCGCCATGAACGCCAATCTCATCACCGCCTTGGTCGCCGTGGCCGCAGGCGCGGTCGCATCGATTTCCGGCTTTGGAATCGGCAGCATTCTGACACCGCTACTTGCCACCTGGCTGGGCACCAAGCTGGCAGTGGCGGTGGTTTCTCTCCCGCACTTCATAGGAACGGCATTGCGCTTCTGGCTGATACGGAAACATGTCGACCGGCGCATCCTGTTGAGCTTCGGGATTACCAGCGCGCTGGGCGGGCTTACGGGCGCACTGCTGCACGTATGGCTGCGTAGCGCGATCCTCGGGTACGTCCTCGCCGCGCTGCTGGTGTTCGCCGGCGTCATGGGCCTGACCGGTCTGGCGCAACGCATGCATTTCGGCCGCACGACGGCCTGGATAGCTGGCGCGCCTGTCGGGCATCTTCGGCGGCCTGGTCGGCAACCAGGGAGGCATTCGCTCCGCAGCGCTGCTCGGGTTCGATGTGCGCCGCGACGCCTTTGTAGCGACCGCGACAGCCATCGCGCTGCTGGTGGATGGCTTTCGAATGCCGGTCTACGCGGCCACGCAATGGCGCCCCATTCTGTCAGCGTGGCCGTTGATGCTGGCTGCAACCCTGGGCGTGGTAATGGGAACGCTGATCGGCAAGAAAATCCTGGGATGGATCCCAGAGCAGACGTTCCGTCTACTGATAGCCGCGATTGTCCTTTCGCTGGGCGTGTGGATGTTTCTCCATCCTGGCGCCTAGCGCAATCCAGAACTACGTCGCCGCTTTGGAAGGCCTGCCTACGGCTATGCATTCTCCAGAAACGAATCGAACGATTAACGAGGCCGCCAAGGGACTCTGGTTGACCGCAACAAACGCGCGGCCTAACATCAAGGCGACGTGATCGGGACCATTGACATGGTTGGCCAGACGGTATCCCACTATCACGTTCTGGGCAAGCTCGGTGGTGGTGGGATGGGCGTGGTGTACGAGGCCGAAGACACTCGCCTCGGCCGGCGCGTCGCGCTGAAGTTCATCCCAGACAATCTGATGGGCGACCACCTGTCGCTCGAACGCTTCCTGCGGGAGGCGCGCATTGCCTCGCAGCTGAACCATCCCAACATCTGCACCATCCACGACATCGGTGATCTCGACGGCCACCCCTACATCGTGATGGAGAAGCTCGAAGGCCATAGCCTTCGCGACCTGCTGAATGGTCAACCGATGGAAATCGAGAAGGTGCTGGACGTGGGCACCCAGGTGGCCGACGCGCTGGCGGCCTGCCACGCCAAGGGCATCATCCACCGCGACATCAAACCGGCCAACATTTTCGTCACACCTTCGGGACAGGCAAAAATCCTGGACTTCGGACTAGTTAAGGTATCGCCGGAGTTCCAAGGCGACGGGCTGGAAGACCTCACTATTGCAGGCGAGATTTTTGGCACCACCGTTTATATGTCGCCCGAGCAGGCGCGCGGCGAAGAGCTGGATGCTCGCAGCGATCTGTTTTCGTTGGGAGTGGTGCTGTACGAGATGGCGACCGGCCACAAGCCATTCCGCAAGAACAATTCCGTCACCTCGCTGAACGCCCTGCTGAACGAGAAACCTCCCTCGCCGCGGAAGCTGAATCCCGCCATATCCCAAGATCTCGAGGGCATCCTTGGCCGAGCCATGGAGAAGGACCGCGGCAATCGCTACCAGACGGCCCTCGCCATGAAGGGCGATCTGCAATCGCTCAAGAAGGAAAGCGAGCCCGGGCTAACCACCAGCGCGCGTCTGCGGCCCGCCCTGCCCTACACGCTAAGAACTAGCACCTTTGAAGCCGCCTCCCGCCGTTGGCAAGTCTATGCCCTGCTGGGGGTGATCGCGCTTCTGCTCACCGTCCTCGTTCCCATCGGCGCGTATTACCTGAAGCATCGTCCGGGTGCAACCGGAGCGAGGAACACAATCGCCGTCCTGCCGCTGCGAAACCTTAACAATGACATTAGCGTGGACTTCCTGCGTTTCGCGTTGGCCGACGAACTCAGCAACGCACTGGCACAAAACCGCTCGCTGGATGTGCGCCCCACTTCCATGACACAGAAGTACTCGGGAGCGGACGTTGACCCGCAGAAGGCAGCGCGGGCCCTACATGTTGCCACCATCCTCACCGGGCACTTTGTCGGGCGCGGCGACAATCTGGTGGTCACGCTGGAGGCAATCCAGGCCAGCGACAATCGCCTTATTTGGCAAACTACGTTTACGGCGCCCACACAAGACCTGATCGCGCTGCAATCGGGCCTGGACGCGCAGGTGCGTCAGGGACTGCTTCCTATTCTCGGCGTCGGCCAAGAAGCCGAGGAAGCAGGCTCGCACCCCAAGAACGCGGAGGCTTACGATCTTTACCTCCACAGCCTGGCCATTCCGCATGATCCGGTGGCGAACAAGGATGCGCTCGCGGTGCTACAGCAGGTGGTACGTATGGATCCCACCTACGCTCCCGCGTGGCAGGAGCTTGGGCTGCGCAGTTACTTCGACGCAACCTATTCGGATGGCGGTGAGAAGATGCTGCAGCAATCTAACGACGCCTATGCACGCGCGCTGCAACTCGATCCCAATTTGACGGTTGCACTCGGCCAGCAGATCACCAACAGCGTGGAGCGGGGAGAGATCGGCAAAGCGTATGACGCGGCCGAATCCCTGGTGAAGAGCCGCCCGCAAAACGCCCAGGCCCACTTCGCGTTGAGCTATGTCTTTCGTTATGCCGGAATGCTGAAGCGATCGGCCGATGAATGCAATACGGCGCTCACTCTCGATCCCGGCAACTACATGTTCCGCTCCTGCGCGTGGACGTTTATGGAGCTGGGACAGACGCAACGCGCCATGGACTTTCTGCGATTGGATGCAGGCTCGGAGTGGGCGGCCTACGTCATGCCTTCACTTCTGCTGCGCGAAGGCAAAGTCGCGGAGGCCCGCGAGGCCGTTAAGCATATGCCGACTGCGCCGCGTTACCACCGTGATCTGCTTGAAGCTTGTCTTGGGCTTCGACCTGCCGGAGACCTGGATCGCATTGCGCACGAGCTTGAGACCAGCCAGGTCAACGAGCTGGATCCGGAGCTGCTGTACTACCAGGGCGCCTGGCTGGGATACTGCGGGAAGAACCAGGCTGCGCTGCAACTGCTGCAAGGTGCAGTCGAGCGCAATTATTGCGCATACTCCAACATGCTCAATGACCCTATGCTAGCCAAGCTGCGCGCCGACCAGGCCTTCGACAAAGTACTTACCGCAGCCAGCGCATGCCAGGAAGCGGTCAAATCGAAGGCGGAAGCCGATCTCAAGAAACAACCGTGAGCCGGAGCTAGGCGGCGCGCTTGCCCCCTCGATTGGCCTACGTCCTCGCCACGCCTCTGTTTGCGGTTTGGTTCGACCTGCAGGCATGACGCCTGCGTCCTGTGGGCCGTTCGCTACCGGGCATCGAAAACCAAGCTGTTTGTAAGCCTCTGCCATCGAAAAAGCAGCCCGGGTGTGCAGCGCGCCGAATCGAAACCCGCCCCAGCGCCCTCAGGAAAGAGCTGAGCGAAGCACTTCCTCCGCAATTGGCACGGACTCGGCCTTGCCCGTCCTGATACTGCGGAAAGCCGCATCCAGAACCAATTGATTACGCAGTCCCTCTTCGCCAGGGACCTCGAACTCCCGACCCTCTTCTACGGCGGCGGCAAAGGCGTCAAGCTGCAACGTGTAAGCGTCGTCATTGAGCACTTCCTTCCGCTCGACGACCTCGAAGCCGCGACGGAGTTCGAGCGTCACCGGACGTTCCACGTTCAGAGCATTCACCGCGGAGAGGACTCCGTTCTCGCCGATGATCTCGATGAGCGTCTGATACAACGCGCGCCCGGAGACCGCGATGCTCGCCAGGGCGCCGTGCGAAAAACGTAGCACCCCCGAGGCCGACGCTTCCAGCACCGAGTGCCAATCATATTGCGCCTGCGCTGTCACGCTCTCGATTTGATCGTCGAGCATGTAGCGCAACGTGTCCATACAGTGGACCCGAGGTCCGCGAGAGGCCCCCCGGTGGCGAGTTTCGGATCATTTACCCAGGTGCGCGGACTGCTGAGCATGGGCGCCACGAAGTTGGCCTGCGCCAGCAATGGGCGGCCAATCGCTCCTTCCTGCACTCTCTGGCGGAACCATCGCACGCTGTGCTCGAAGCGCATGTTGTGGGCTACTCCCAGCAACACGCCGGCAGTTCGTGCCGCCCGGACCATCTCCGCGGCCTCAGCGCTGTTCATCGCCATCGGCTTCTCCACCAGCACCGGCTTGCGATGGCGCACGGCTTCCAGGACATCGGCATGGTGCAGTGCATCGGGCGAGGCAACAAACACGGCGTCGACCTCAGGGCAGGCGCAAAGCTCGGCCGTCGAGGTAAAGGCGTGTGGAATCGCGAACTGCCACGCCGAGTCCTGCGCGCGCTGCCGATCGCGGCGGGACAGGGCCGTTACCCGGCAGCGCGGCGCTGTTGCAAACCCGGGCATCAGTCGTTTAACCGCGTGGTGGCCAAAGCCGACAATTCCAAATCGAATCATGATCTAGCCTCATACCGCCATCGCCCGCGTGAGATGTTAAGAAATGTGACCGGGGAAAACCTGCTAATACCCAGGGTGTTCTTAATTTTAGAAGGCCGAGTCCGACACAGCTTCGACAACAGCTTGGCGGCTTCCGAAGCTCGCGTCGAAAGGAGGCTCCGATGCATAAGTCCGATATGAAATGGTTGCTGATCGTACTGGCAGCGGCGATACTTTTCACCATCTTCGGTTTGCCCTACTTCTCCCGATATGGATACAGCCTCTGGGCCATACCGATTTACTTTTTCTTTTTCGTGGCCTTTATCTATGGCCGTAGTAATCGGCTGCCCAAACATCCCACGCGACACGTAAGATAACCTCTGCGCTTACGCAGAGGAACCGACTTGCCGTCTACGCATGCCGCAATCCAGTCTCTGTTCATCGCAGGCCCGGGCGGGCGGCTGGAAGCCCTGTTGAATGTTGGCGCGGCCGACGCAACCCATTCGGCGCTGGTCTGCCATCCGCACCCACTCTTCGGCGGAACCATGCACAACAAGGTCGTGTTTCACGCCATGAAGGCGCTTCACGCATTTGGCTTCCCTGTCTTGCGGTTCAACTTCCGAGGTACGGGACTGAGCCAGGGAACGCACGATGAGGGGCAAGGAGAGCAGGATGACGTTCGCGCTGCTCTTGCGTGGCTGAAGACTAAGTTCGGACTGCCGCTGATCTTCGCCGGCTTCTCCTTCGGAACGGCGGTAGGGACGCAGGTGGCCTGCTCCGATCCCGACGTGCGCGCCATCATCTCGCTGGGTACACCGGTGGCCGCAGAAGGCCGTGTCTATTCCTTCGATTTTCTGAAGGATTGCCGGAAGCCCAAGCTCTTCCTGAGCGGCGATCGCGATGAGTTCGGTCCGCACGAGGAACTGGAGCATATCGTCGCCAACGCTGCCGAGCCAAAAGAGTTGGTGTTCCTACCCGGCGATCACTACTTCGCAGGACACCTCGAGGAGATGCGCCTGACCATCGAAAGCTGGATGGGGGAACTGTTATCGCAGCCTTAGTGACTGCCTGCGTCATTGCGTCTCACCTGCGCAGGTACTAGAATCGCATGGTTTCCTGACCCCGCTGTCTGAAGCGCCCCGGGTATCCACAGGAGACGAACCTGGGGTACGAATAACTGCGTCCGAGGCTGAGTGAAACAGATCGTTGCTATTTATCCTGGCTCGTTCGACCCGGTAACAAACGGGCACTTGGACCTCATTCAGCGGGCCAGCAAGCTCTTCGGCGAGCTGATTGTCGCCATCGCGCGCAATCCTGAGAAGGGTACCGCCCTGTTCGAACTGGAAGAGCGCAAAGAGATGCTGCGGGCCATGACGAAGGACTGGACCAATGTCAGCGTCGATACCTTTGAAGGGCTGTTGGTGAATTACGTCGTTGGCAGGAACGCCAATGTGGTGCTGCGCGGCATTCGCGCGGTGAGCGACTACGAGTTTGAGCTGCAGATGGCGCTGATGAATCGCAAACTCGATCAACGCGTGGAGACCATCTTCATGCTGCCGGCCGAGAAGTACTCATATCTGAGCTCGCGCATTGTGCGCGAGATCGCGCACCTGGGCGGCCCACTGACCGGCTTCGTTCCGGAGCTGGTGGAGCAGCGGCTGCGGCAGAAGGTGAAGTCGAACGGCGCGAAGAACAACATGGCCTGAACGGCCAAGATTTTTGATTGACGGCGCCGTTCAACGGCCCGACAGATTAATTCCAGCAAAGGACCTTGGATGACCGCAAGCGTAACCCAGCTCTCCTCGCCTTTAACCAATCGAATTCAGCGCATTGAGGTTTCGGCCACGATGGCCGTGTCGGCGGAAGCCGAAAAGCTTCGCGCCACCGGCGCTGATTTGGTGAACCTGGGCGCGGGAGAGCCGCACTTCGCGACTCCGCAGCACATAAAAGAAGCAGCGATAGCAGCCATCAACAATAACTTCACCAGGTACACCGCGGTGGGCGGCATCGCCGAGCTGCGCGATGCCATCGTCCAGCGGCATGCGACGGACTTCGGCTCCGACTACAAGCGTGAGGAGTGCATGGCGTCAGTCGGCGGCAAGCACGCGCTGTTCAACGCCATCCAGGTGCTGGTGGATCATGGGGATGAGGTCATCCTGCCGGTGCCGTACTGGGTTTCGTTCAAGGACATTATTCGCTATGCGGGCGGCGAGCCAGTGTACATCCCGACCAACGAGGCGCACGATTTCCAGCTCACGGCGCACATGGTCGAGCGCGCGATTACGCCGCAGACCAAGATGATTATCCTGAACTCGCCGAACAATCCGTCGGGTTCGGTGATGAGTCCTGAGGACATGACGTCGGTGCTGCACCTGGCGCACGAGCGCGGCATCTATGTCGTGTCTGACGAGTGCTACGTCTATCTGAACTTTACGGGACGGCTATTTTCGGCGGGCTCGGTGACCGACGTGAAAGAGCGGCTGCTGATTATCGGGTCGCTGTCGAAGACCTACGCCATGACGGGCTGGCGGCTGGGATACGCGCTGGGGCCGGCGCCGGTGATCGCGGCCATGCAAAAGCTGCAGAGCCAGAGCACGTCGAATCCTACGTCGATTGTGCAGAAGGCGGCGGTCGCAGCGCTGAATGGCCCGCAGGATTGTCTGCAGCACATGCGGACGGACTATATCCGGCTGCGCGACAAGGTGGTTGCCGGGCTGCGAGCGATTCCGGGGCTGACGTGCGCGGCGCCGAACGGCGCGTTCTACGCATATCCCAACGTCAGCCACTACTTCGGTCGCAGCGGCATGAACTCGGCGTGCGATGCCGCACGCAAGCTGTTGCACGAAGCGCATGTGGTGGTCGTACCAGGCGAAGCGTTTGGGACGCAGGAGCACGTTCGCGTTTCCTATGCAGTGCCCGAGCAGCAACTCGAACGCGGCCTGGAACGCATGCGCAAGTTCTTCGCCGAGCTATGACCCTGCAGACCTTGGGCAACGGCAGTATGCGGCTCTCATATAGACTCAAGACTTTTGCTGCCGGTGGCTATCCAGGCTGACTGATTTCATGCCAGAACTTTACCCACTGCTCTTGATTCCCAGCTTTAACGAGCGGCCCTGGGGCGTGCTCAATTTGCGTCCGGTGTACACCAGGGTCGTCAAGGAGCCTATCGGCGAGAGCTGGTTGACCTGGGGCGACAATGTCATCGCCAATGGCCCGCTGAACGGTCGTACCCTGGGCGAAGTCGCGAAGCAATATCGACGCGATCTGGTTGGCAGGGCCGCTCCATATGAAGATCGTTTTGCCCTGTTGGTGAAGTTTCTGTTCCCCGCCGACAAACTCTCCGTGCAAGTGCATCCGGACGATGACGGCGCGCGCCGTGTTGGCCAGCCGTTCGGCAAGACGGAATGCTGGTATGTGCTCGACGCCAAGCCCGGCGCGCAGGTGGCGCTGGGGCTGAAACCGGGCGTTTCCGTGGAAGAGTTCGGGCAGGCGATCAGCGGGGCACAGGCTGAAGAATTGTTGAACTGGATCGAGGTTCAGCGTGGCGACATGCTGTACGTCGCGGCAGGTACTGTACACACCATCGGCGGCGGCATGATTCTTCTCGAAACGCAGCAGGCGTCCGACATCACATACCGCCTGTACGATTATGGCCGCCCGCGCGAGTTGCACATCAACGAAGGTTTGGCTGCGATCAAGCTGCACAACCGCGCCGGGAAAGTTGTGCTGCGCGATGGAGATGATTCGCGGTTTCTGGTACGCTCACCCTTCTTCCAGGTCGAGAAGATACGATTGCTGAATTTGCTCGACGCGGAGATGATGCCGGATTCACCACACATCATCGTGGCGATTGATGGCTCGGGCATACTGGAATCCGCCGGCATGGAGCCGGTCAGCTTCGCGCGTGGCGAGGCGGTGGTCGTGCCCGCTTGCGTGCCACGATACACTGTGCGTCCGCAGTGGGAGTTGGAGATCATGCGCATGTCGCTCCCGGCGGAAGCGGTGAGCGAGCCGGAGACGACGCTGACGAGTTCCGTAGCGCCGGTTGCCCATTAAAAACCTGAGGACCTCGACAATTGGCCAAATCAGGCAAGTTCCACTTCTATCCCGTAATCCTGGCTGGAGGACGCGGCACGCGCTTCTGGCCGTTGAGCCGCAAACGCAGAGCCAAGCAGCTTTTGCCCCTCAACAGCGACAAGAGCATGATCCAGGAAACCTTCGAGCGCCTGTCGCCGATAGCCAAACCGAAGAACTTTTGGGTCATCACCAACGACGATCTGCGCGGGCCCATCGCGCGGCAACTTAAGAAACTGAACAAAAAGCAGATTGTCGCTGAGCCTGTAGGCCGCAACACTGCGCCGGCGATCGGGCTGGCGGCATTTTTGCTTTTACGCGAAGACCCTAAAGCGGTGCTTGGGTTGTTTCCCTCCGATCACGTGGTCAGCGATGAGAGAAAGTTTCTCGGCGATCTTAAGCGCGCAGCAGCTATTGCGGCGGCCGGTGAGAACATTGTCGTAATTGGCATTCCTCCCACGCGACCGGAGACAGGCTATGGTTACATTGAAGCCGGGGAGAAGGCGAAGAATGGAGCCCTGCAAGTTCGCCGCTTTACCGAAAAGCCGGAGGCCGACGACGCAGCCCGGTTCGTGAAAGCCGGAAACTACTTTTGGAACGGAGGCATTTTCATCTGGAGCGCCCAGACCTTGGCTGACGCGTTGAGCGAGCACCTTCCCAAGACCGCGCTGCTGCTGCACGAAATCGCTGCCAGTTACGGCACCAGGAAGTTTGACAAGACATTTGCCAGGCTTTACCCACAGTGCGAGAACATCAGCGTGGATTACGCCATTGCTGAACCACGCTCAGCCAAAGGCGAGGGTAAATCGGGCATCTACTGTATTCCGGCAAGCTTCGGATGGAACGACCTGGGCTCGTGGACGGCGCTCTATGAGCATCGTCAGGGCAAACAGGACGGGGCTGGAAATGTAATCAGCTCAAAGCGCAATTTCATGCTGAACGCGACTGGCAATTTTGTGTTGTCCGACAAATTTGTAGCCGCAGTTGGAGTAAAGGATCTTATCGTCGTCGAGACCGACGACGCGCTGCTGATTACTACTCGCGAGAACTCACAGGACGTCGGAAAAGTAGTGAAGTATCTGGACGAGCAGAAGATGAAGAAGCTGGTGTGAGCTGCGAGCTTCGAGCTACGAGCAGCGAGCACTACAGAAGCTTGTCGGCCGAAAGCTATACTCAAAGCTAGTTGCTCGCGACTCGTAGCTAAAAATGCCCTCACAAATCAAATTCGGAACCGACGGTTGGCGGGGAATTATCGCCGACGACTACACCTTCGACAACGTGCGCCGTGTCGGCAACGCCATCGCGTACTACGTCCACAAGAACGAGGACGTAAGCAAAGGGCTGGTCGTCGGCTACGACACGCGCTTTCAATCGCGAAATTTCGCAGAAGCGGTTTCGGAAACCCTCGCTGCTGCCGGAATAAACATCCGGTTATCGGACGATTACACTCCTACGCCGGCGCTGTCCTACGCGGTTAAGAATCTCGGCGCGGCCGGCGGAGTAATGATCACCTCGAGCCATAACCCCTTCAACTGGAATGGCGTGAAGTATAAGGCGGGATACGGCGGCTCGGGCACTCCGGCAATCATGAGGACCATCGAGGCCGAACTGGATTCGCCACGTCTGGAGCGCCCAGGTGGAAGCGTCGCCGCTGCAGACTTCAAAACGTCCTACATTGCGGCCATTAAGAACTTCGTCGATCTCCCCGCCATCAGGAAAGCCGGCTTCAAGTTCGCTATCGACGTGATGTATGGCTCAGGGCGTGGCGTGCTGAAAGGCATCTTCGCAGAAAACGGAATCGATTACATCGAGATTCGCGGCGAGGTCAACCCGGCGTTTCCCGGGATCAATCCCGAGCCTATTCCGCCTCATACCGCCATGCTGCAAGAGACCGTGGTCCGCGAGAAGTGCCAGGCCGGGCTCGCCGTCGACGGCGACGCCGACCGCCTGGGCGCGGTTGCCGAAGATGGAAGCTTTGTCGATTCGCACAAGTGCTACTCCGTAATCCTGCAATGGATTCTCAAGCGCAAACAGTGGCCGGGCGAAGTGGTGCGCGCCTTCAATACCACGCGCATGCTCGACCGCATCGCTGCCAAGTATGGGCGCAAGTTACATGAGTGCGGCATCGGCTTCAAGTACATCTGCGACCTGATGCTGGAGCGCGATATTCTCATCGGCGGCGAGGAGTCGGGCGGCATTGGCATTCGCCGCCATCTGCCGGAGCGCGACGGCATTCTGAATTCGCTGCTGCTGGCCAACATCATGGCCGAGGAAGGCAAAACGCTGGGGCAACTGGTCAACGACCTTCAGCAGGAGTACGGGCCTCACTACTACGGACGCACCGACCTGCACCTTGCTAATGACGTGAAAGAAGACGCGATGCGCCGCGCCGGCGAGAAGCCTGCCAGCATGGGCAGCTTCAAAGTGCTCGACGTCGGAACGCTTGACGGAGTGAAGTTCTATCTCGATGCGCCGAAGAACGGCAATGGCGCCGAAGCCTGGGTGCTGGTGCGCGCCTCCGGCACCGAACCGTTGTTGCGCATTTATGCCGAGGCATCGTCACCGGAACTGGTGTCGCAAATCCTGAGCGAGACCGAGGCGTTCGTGATGGCGGGGCCTCAGAAAGAAGCGGAAGTAGCTGGGCGAACTAAAGCCTAGGCCGGTCTGCGCCGGAAGGAACGCCTTTCGGCAAACTTTTCGTCTAAACTTTTAGAAACCCTCGATGGCAACTGTCGTTCATTCCGCGACCAGCGACACTCCTGAAGTTCGGCGCTACAACCGCATCAAACGTTGGCTCGGCATCTCCGACGCGGTGATCGGCTTTGCGGTGCTGGTGATTGTGCTGGTCACAGGCTGGACGGCCGAGCTTCGTGACTGGGCTTACATCGGCGCGCGCCAGCATTACTTCCTCGCGGTATTTCTGTATGTCCTGATGTTCTCGGTGCTACTCAAAATCATCAGCGCCCCCTTGGATTATTATGGCTTTCGTCTGGAACACCAGTACCAGCTGTCGAACCAGAAACTACGCGCATGGCTGTGGGACGAAACTAAGGGCTGGCTCGTCGGGCTGGTACTGGGCGAAGTGTTTGTCGAGATCATCTACGGCATCATCCGGGTTTCGCCGCAGCGTTGGTGGATCATCGCGTGGGCTGTGTTCATCGGCCTGACTCTGCTGCTGGCGCGGCTTGCGCCAGTCGTGCTCTTCCCGATCTTCTACAAGTTCAAGCCTCTGGAGAACGACGCCTTGCGCGATCGCCTGACCCGGCTAAGCGAGCGGGCGGGAACGCGCGTGCGCGGCGTTTACGAGTGGAACCTGTCCGAAAAATCCAAGAAAGCCAATGCGGCCCTGATGGGCATGGGCGCAACGCGACGCATCATCCTGGCCGATACGCTGCTTGCCGGCTACGGCGATGACGAGATCGAGGCCGTACTGGCGCACGAGCTTGGACACCATGTGCGCAAGCACATTCTGAAGGGCATCGTGACCCAGGTGGTGGTTACATTCTTCGGCTTTTGGCTGACCAATCAGGTCCTGCATTACGTGCTTGCAAAGGATTGGTTTCCCGCGCTGGAATCGCGGCTCTACGACTTCGCCAATCTGCCTCTCATCCTGATTGTCGCGGCCATTCTTAGCCTGCTGCTGATGCCTGCCATGAACGCGATCTCGCGCAAGCACGAGCGCGAAGCCGATCGTTATGCATGGGAAAACATCGCGAACATTGAGCCATTCATCACGTCGATGCAGAAGCTGGCCGATCAGAACCTTGCCGAGCGAACGCCAAACAAGTTCGTGGAGTGGCTCTTCCATTCCCATCCGTCGATTGGAAGGCGTGTTGCGGCGGCGGAGGAGTGGGCCAAGGGGAGGCAGGGTAGCGCATTCCCCGCCTAGCGCTTCTGGCGGCGCAGCAGTTCTTCCACCCTGCGCAGGTCATCCTCGGTGTCGACTCCTACCGTATCGAAGGGCGTCTCGGCGACGTAAATCGCGACTCCGCTCTCGATAAATCGCAGTTGCTCCAGCCGCTCAGTGCGCTCCAGTTCAGACTCCGGCCACGTCACAAATGCGTCGAGCGCAGGCTTGCGGTAGGCATAGAAGCCGAGATGCTTGTAGTAGTTGGCGCGACCGGCGCCATCGCGGTCGAAGGGAATGGTCGCGCGGGAAAAATAAAGCGCCCGGCCGTCCAGCGCCGTTACGACTTTCACGGCACTGGGATTGTTGCGGTCTTCCAACCCGCACTGTGTCTTTAGGGTTCCGACCTGGATATCGCTACGTTCCATGAGGGTGAGCAGCACATCGACGTGCTCCCGGCGAGCGAGCGGCTCGTCGCCCTGGATGTTGACGTACACATCGGCCACGACCGACTGCGAAACCTCTTGTACCCGGTCAGTGCCGCTGCGGTGTGACGACGAGGTCATTCGGAAGTGCCAGCCATTGCTGCGGCAAAGTTCGGCGACCTCGTCGGAGTCGGTGGCTACGATCACGTCTTGCAGCGCTGAGCAGGCGCGCGCTGCTTCGTAGACGTGCGCCAGCATGGGACGGCCATCGATCTCGCGCAGTACCTTGCGCGGCAGGCGCGTGGACGCCAAGCGAGCCGGAATAATTGCAATGGATTTCACGTCCCTAGTTTGCTTGCCCGAGCGATTCGTGGCAAGGCGTCGCGAACCGCAACTGCGCTTTTGGTACCCTGTAATCTTTCATGCGACTTCGTCTTTCCATCTTCCTCGTGGGCTTCCTCGCGGGGCTTGCGAGCATTGTGGGTTGCGCCGCGTGTGGCACCCCGGGAGCGGTGCAACTGCCCTCGCTCAATCTGGCGCGGCCTGCGGAGGACCTGACCGCCACCCGCAAAGGCGACAAGGTAACGCTCGACTGGACGCTGCCGTCCAAGAATACCGACCGCACACTGGTGCAGCTCAAGCACCTGGGTGACACGCTCGTCTGCCGGAAGGTCGGCACCGAGCTCATGAGCAGTTGCAATCAGGTCGGCCAAGTCACACCTCCAAAAGGGCCGCAGCGCAAGAAGGGCGAACCCGAACAGAAAATTCGCATGATGTACACGGACACCCTACCGATGCGGCTGGAAGAGGAGAACCCCGCAGGTTTCGCCACCTACGCCGTAGAAATCAGGAACGACCACGACCGCAGCGCCGGGCTGTCCAACCAGGTCGTCATCCCGCTGGCGTCGACAATCGCCCCACCCCCGCAGGTTTCTGCCGCTGTGAGCAGCGACGGCGTGCGCATATCGTGGACCGGCGGGGTGAGTCGCCGCCGCACCGCCAGGGCTGACCTATCGCTATCGCATGGAAAGGCGGCCTGCCGGGTCAGGGGGGTACATTGCCCTGAACGACGTCGAGCCTGAGCCCGATGGATCGTATCTTGACCAGACCTTCGAATGGGAAAAGAAATATGAGTACCGCATCACATCGGTCACCGAGGTACGGGCCAACGGGCGCGAGGCGTTAGTCGAAGGCGACGATTCGGCTGCGGCAGAGGTATTTACCAAGGACATCTATCCTCCGGCGCAGCCCGGCGGATTGCAGGCGGTGTTCTCCAGCGTGGGGCAGAAGCCGTTTATCGACCTGACATGGGCACCGAACCTGGAAACTGATTTGGCAGGCTACAACGTCTTCCGCCGCAGCATGGGCGGAGAGTGGGAGAAGCTGAACCCGAAACTCGTGCAGGTGCCATCGTTCCGCGACGAGAATGTTCAGCCTGGTACGACCTATCAGTACACGGTGTCAGCCGTCGACTTGAGAGGCAACGAAAGCCCGCGTTCGACGGAGACATCGGAAGAAGTTCCGAGCAAGCAATAGTTAAGGACTACGAGAAATGAAGCTCTGCCGTTTCCAGCACGCGGGCGAGGTCGGCTATGGCCTGATCGAAGAAGTTGCCGGAACCCCGACCATCACCCGAAAGCTAAAGCGATTCCCTGCCGCCTTCTCCGATTTCGATTCGGCGGAAGCGGTCAACGTCCCGCTCAACGCATCGCATCTCCTGGCCCCGACCCACCCGTCGAAGATCGTTTGCGTCGGCCGCAACTATCGTGAACACGCCAAAGAGCTGAATCACGAGATTCCCACTTCGCCGCTCATCTTCCTCAAGCCTCCGTCGGCGGTGATCGGCCCGGGAGAGGAAATACGCCGGCCACACACGCTCGCGCAGCGCGTCGATTATGAAGGCGAGTTGGGTGTCGTTATCGGCCGCCGCTGTTTCGGCCTGCGCGAGGACGACGATGTGCGCGCCCACATCCTTGGCTACACCAGCGTGAACGACGTGACCGCGCGTGACCTGCAAAACAAGGACGGCCAGTGGACCCGAGCCAAGGGCTTCGACACGTTCTGCCCTATCGGCCCCGTCATCGCTGCCGACCTTAATCCTTGGCGAGGGGTGCGCGTTGAAACCCGGCTGAACGGCACGACGCGGCAATCCGGAACGACCGCAGACTTCATCTTTCCGCTGGACGTGATCCTGCGCTACATCACCTCAGTCATGACGCTGGAGCCGGGCGACGTGATTGCAACCGGCACGCCCGCGGGAGTGGGCCCCATGCAACCCGGAGATGTGGTCGAGGTGACAGTCGAGGGCGTGGGGAGCCTCACCAACCCCGTTGTGAACGCATGATGAAAGAACTGATTCGAATTCTAGGTTTCCGCACCCCATCCGCGCTATCCTACATGTAGAAGCGATGAGTTCCCTTCGGTACTATCCCATGCTTGCCGTCGGAGCAAGCGCCGCCTTGCTCGGCTACGCTGTCCTCTCACGGAGGAGCAAGAAGTCGCCCGAGCAATTAGAATGCGAGCGGCGCACGGAGCTTACGCAAGGCGGACGGATCATCGATGGCAACATTATTGACGTTCAGGAACTCGAAGACGATGAAACCGGGCGGCAGATGATTCTGCTGATTTACAGCTATGATGTCGCCGGAGTCACGTACGAGGCCTCGCAGGATGTTACCCGCCTCCGCCAGTTCATCGACCTGTATTCTTGCCGGCTGGGGCTGCCGGCTTCCGTGCGTTATGACCCGCATAATCCTGGAGATTCTATCGTCATATCGGAAACATGGTCTGGATTGCGGAAGCCGGCTGTTAAACTGAAGCCATCACAGCAGATGCAGAAATCCGGCACCTTTGTGTAACTTTTTCAACTCCACCTGAGTCTTTCATACTGATGAGGGATAACAAGCGGGAGCGCAGTTTTCGTATCATGGACGCCGTAGCTCGGTATGCATAGTCTGCCTCTTCCAATCGCCGCCTTCCTGGCCGGGCTGCTCTCGTTCCTTTCGCCTTGTGTATTGCCATTGGTTCCGGGCTACGTGTCTCTGATTTCGGGGGCCAGCGTGGAGGATCTGCAATCGTCCGACCAGCGGATGCTCGGCACGGTGATGCTGCATTCGTTCACGTTCATCCTTGGATTCAGCTTTGTGTTTATCGTGCTCGGCGCGGTAGCAACAGGTTTGGGGCAGTTCTTCAACGAGTATCACCATGTGTTGGCACGCATCGCCGGGATTATCGTCATCATCTTCGGACTCCATCTGACTGGTCTGCTGAAGATCAAGGCGCTCTACGCGGACAAGAGACTTCACGATGTGAAAGGCGGCTCCAGCGCCTTGGGCTCGTTTGTGGTAGGGTTTGCCTTCGCCTTCGGATGGACGCCTTGTATTGGACCGATTCTGGCGGCAATCCTGGCGCTGGCCTCGCAGCAGGATAAAGTTGCCAAGGGAGTGCTGTTGCTGGCAATCTACTCTCTTGGTTTGGCCGTACCTTTCTTGCTGACTTCGATCGGCATCGACCGATTCTTGGCGTTTTATGGAAAGTTCCGCCGGCACCTGCACACGGTAGAATTGGTGAGCGGCGTTTTGCTGATCGTGGTGGGCGTGTTGATCTTTATGAACAATCTGAGATTGTTGTCTGGTTACTTGGCATTTTTGAACCGATTTGCTCTATAAAGGGCTTCTTTTGTGAAACGTAACGCCTTTGTCTTCGCCGTTTTGGCCATCGCCATCCTGGGGATGTTGGCCTTTGGCAAGTGGGTTGATCGCCAGCGTCAGATGCGTCCTTCGAAGTCGCTGGTGGGCGATGTTCGAGGCGCGCAGGCTCCCGATTTCGAACTCGTTTCCCTCGACGGCCGCAAGGTGAAGCTCTCCGACTTCCGCGGCAAAGCCGTCGTTCTCAACTTCTGGGCCACATGGTGCGCGCCTTGCAAAGTCGAGATGCCATGGTTCGTGGACCTGCAAAACCAGTACGGTAATAACGGACTGACCATCCTTGGCGTGGCCATGGACGACAGTGACCCGCAGAAGATCGCTCAATTCGCCAGTGAAATGGGCGTCAACTACCCCGTTCTGCTGGGAACGAACAAAGTATCGGAAGAATACGGCGATGTTGAGTACCTGCCGACCACGTTCTACATCAATCGCCAGGGGAGGATTGTAGGCAAAGTGGCGGGGCTGATCGGCAAGGCGGAAATCGAGGACGACGCTCGCAAAGCGCTGGACTCGGACGGCAGAACGGCGATGAGCTCCGGAGGGGCGCCCGAACCCAGTGACCCCAGCGTGGCGACAGAACGATGAGACTTGCCGCGTCAGCGCTACTGGTGCTGGCGGCATCACTGGCGGCACAGTCTCCCGGCAGCGTGCAACCTTCAGTGCTGATGGCGCCAGTGGAAGAAGTGCACCTGCGCCCCGGGCAGACCGCCAAGGTCGAGTTGGATTTCCGGGTTGACGCCAACTTCCACATCAACTCCAACAAGCCCAAATCGAACCTGCTGATTCCGACGTCCCTCAAATTGGTCGCGCCCAAGCCACTGGAGATCGCCGCCATTCAGTACCCACCGGGCGAAGACCAAAGCTTCCCCTTCTCCCCGAACGAGAAGTTGAGCGTCTACTCGGGCGATTTCGAAATTGTCGCGCTGCTGAAAGCGCCTTCCTCGGCAACTGCTTCGCGCTATCACGTTGGCGGCGAACTGTACTACCAGGCTTGCGACAAAAACGCCTGCTACCCGCCGAAGAAGCTGCCCGTGGATTTCAACGTTGCGGTAAGGTAGGCGGAACCAGCGGATCGCCTGCGATAAGTCGACGATTCGCAGTCACTGGCCGGAGGTAAACTCAAGGCGTCACGCGCTGCGGGCTTTCCGCATATTGAGGTTCAGATGAGGCGCTCTCGCTTGGCAATTCTGCTTCTCCTGCCGCTCCTTGTCGCCCAAGCGCAAGATCGAACCGTACTGCTGGCTGTGCGTCGCGCAGGCCGTGTGGAGGTGCTCGCTGCTGACACGCTTCAAACCTTGGGCACCATCCAGGTCCCACCTCTTGCTGACCGCGTTGCAAGTGGCTCCGGCGGAATGATATTTCTGCGCGCGGGCTTGGCTCCGGAGTTCAGGGGCTGCTGCGCCCTGTACGCACTCGATCTCAAGACTCGGAATTTGACGAAACTCCTCTCTCCTGTTGTTGCTGTCGTTCTCTCTCCTGATGGCAAACATGTGATCACGCAGCGAGGCCCTATTGGCGTCGAGGTTTTCAACGCGCGCACTTTGGAGCAAGAACCTTCGATTCCGCGTTCGATTGCGCCTGGCGGGTACGGCTTGTGCTTTTCTCCTTACGGACACCTGCTATTTGGCGCTTCGAGCTTTCCGGCGCCGACACTTGATGTGCTCGACTTCAGCGAGCGGAAGCTGGTACGACGCTTTTCTCTGCCGCAGGACGTCACCATTATTCGGGGCGCGTGCGTCGGCAGCGACTACTACCTTTACGGTCAGCGCAGGACAGACGGCGAGCTATGGCGAGTGAAAGCGGAGGACTCCGTGCTGGCAACGCCGGTGAGCATCAAGTTGCCCGATGTAACTCCAGAATGCGAACTGTTCGGCGAAAATGTCCTTGGCGCTGGCGGGCAGCTCTTTTTATTCGAATTGTTCGGAGGCAAAGGTGATCGACGCGCAAGGTGCGGCAAAGGGATTCCAGGAGGCGTTCTGCTGATCGATCCACAAACGGGGAGTATAAACGGCCATTTGGCACCCGAGTTTCATTTCGCCCAATTGATTCCCAGTGCAGATGGTTCGGAGCTCCTCGGAATCGATGTGAGGGACACGACCTGGACCTCTGTCGGTCTGGTGAGGCTGGATGCCGCCACGGGCCGGGTTCTCGCGAAGCGGGACCTGGTTCCAGACGTATGGTCTATCGCGCTGGCGACGATTCCGGCAGAACTCATACCACGTGGAGCGGTAGAAACGACGATAAAGTGATCGCCGCTTTCCCCCTTATCACAAGCCATTAATTCAAGGGTGTGATTACTGCCGACTGAGGGCCGGCAATCTTCACGCGTTGGCCCCACCCTCGTCCGCTCCCAAGGGAAGAAAGTATTGTGTCCCGCGGATCGGCTCGCTCACGCGACGTAACAGCGCCTGAAGATCCTCGCTGCGCTCCACGAAATCGATCTCCGAGGTGTTGACGATAAGCAGGTCAGACGACGTGTAGTGAAAGAAGAAGTGCTCGTAGGCTTTGATCACTTCTCCCAGATAGTCATCGCTGATGGCCTTCTCGTTGGGAGCGTTTCTCTTCTTCAAGCGTTTCTTGAGGATCTCTGGCGTAGCTTGTAGATAAATAACCAGATCGGGCGTTGGAATGTTCTGGCGGAATAGATCGAAATAGCGGTTGTAGACGCTCAGCTCGGCATCGTTCAGGTTCAAGCAGGCAAACAGCTTGTCCTTCTCGAAGATGTAGTCAGCGACGATGGTTCTGCCGGGCCGCTTCAAGTCCGCTGTGGCGAGCTGCTCGTACCGCGCAATCAGGAAGGCCAACTGCGCCTGAAACGCCGCACCACGCTCGCCGTTGTAAAACGCGGTGAGAAACGGATTTTGGTCGGGCTCGCTGATGCGTTGCGCGTGCAGCGTCTCGGCAATCACCTTGCACAGCGTCGTCTTGCCGACTCGGATGGGGCCTTCGATCGCGATGTAGCGGGGCGGTTCAAAGAGGTTTGCCATGGGAGATTGAGAGAAGCCGCTTGCAGAATATCTCTCCTCGGTGCGCGTGGCAATCGGGAGATTTCCACCGCGAAGAACCAAGCGCGGATGAACGCTGATTTCGGCGGATCAACCAGATACCCCTATTGATGTTGTTATCACGAGCGACTTCTCTTGACGCGAGGGATCTGCTCTTGCTCCGTTTGACAGCAGGTTCCTCGATGGCTAAAGCCATCTCGGGATGACAAGTTAAAGAGGAAATGTCATCGGCACGCCTGAAGGCGTGCCCCTCCCGTCCGCGTTCTCCGCGCAAATCCGCGGTTAGGCCGTACTTCCCGTCTAGAATCAACTCAGATGAGGAACGCCATCATCGCCGGAGTAAGCGCCGCCGGTCTCGCCACCTGGGCCGGCTTCCAGTGCTATTGGCCAACTTCGCAGGCCTGGGGGAAAACGTTCATTGGGTTACAACCTGGTTCGCCGACCCTGGCGCTCACTTACGACGATGGCCCCAACGATCCCTGGACGCTCCGCCTATTGGAGGTGTTGGAGCGCCGCTCGGTGAAGGCAACATTCTTCGTCCTCGGCAAGTTCGTGGCGCAGAAACCTGAGATCGCGCGCGCCGTGCTGGCTGCCGGGCATGAGCTCGGGATCCACACCTGGGACCACCCCAACCTGATCTTCGCTGGGGCCTCGGCCATACGCTCGCAAATCGAAAGCACACAGAGCATCATCTTCGACACGACAGGACACCGCTGCTCACTGATGCGTCCGCCGTTTGGAGCGCGCACGCCCATGACACTCCGCACGATTCGTAAGTTAGGTCTCAAGCCGGTGATGTGGAACGTGACTTGTTACGACTGGAGGCCGATCCCGGCAGCGCGTATCGTTGCCCATGCCGAGCGGCAGATGCGCGGCGGGGACGTGATCCTGCTGCACGATGGCGGGTACAGGGCGATGGGCGCGGACCGCAGCCAGTCCGTCGAAGCCAGCGATTGCATCATCCGCCAATACAGAGATCGCGGCTATAGCTTTCTGCCGGTCTCTCAGATGATGGCGTCTCGCGCAATGCTCTGACTTGGACTGCTCAAGCCGACAACCGCTTACGCTCCTTTAGTTGCTGCAATAACGCATCGACCTGCTCTTCGCGCTCCAGCTTGAGCAATCGCATTTCGACATCGTCGCCCATCAGTTCTGACTTGGCTTTCCCGATTGCTTCCTGCTCGACGACTCTGGACTTCATGCGATCGAAGGTACGGGCCTCGCTCGGATTGCCTTGCTGAGCATCGGCCGCCTTGTTCATGGCACGCGAGCGGCGATGCTGGCTGATGAGCAAGTCCACCTTGGCGCGCGCCTCCCCCAGCTTCACCTCCAGACGCTTCAAAGCGTTCTTCAAGGCATCGACCTGCACCTCCTGATCGGCGATCTGCTGATCAAAGCCTTCGCCGATCTGCTGGAAGCTCATGGCGCGCTCCAGTGCCGCGCGCGCCAGCCCATCGTCTCCCTTGTTGACCGCCAGTTCGGCCTTTCGCATCCACTCCGCGTGCCGATCCGCGTTTTCTTTCTTCTTGCCCCTCAACAGATGCAAGTCGGCCAGCGCGATGGCCACCTGTGTTTTGACCTGCATGAACTGGTTCTCCATATCAAGAATGACCTGCTTCAGCATCTTTTCAGGGTTCTCTGCCTTATCAATCAGATCATTCAGGTTTGCTCGTACCAACGTTGCTACTCGATCCAGTAATGCCATAACCAACTCCTTTTGGCCTTCAGCTATCAGCCCGTCAGCTATCAATGCAGAACCTAGCTGCCAGCCACCGGCTAGCAGCCGCCAGCTAAAAACCGTTGTCATCCTGAGCGAGGAGCGAAGCGACGAGTCGAAGAGCCTGCCCCGAGCTTGTCGAGGGGACCCTTATCCCGCTTATGCTCCCCGCGTGCCCCACTCAAGCCCGCCTTTAGCTTGAGTGGGACCTTCTATCCACTAACCACTATCCACCTCGCTTAACTCCCCGCACCCGCACCTTTTCCCTTCTCTTCAGCTGCCGGCAGCTCATCCGGGCGCGACGACTTGTCACCGATGGTCCTGATCCTGCCCAGTAGATCGCTCATCTGCATGCCGGAGAGGGCCTCGAACAAAGCCGGCACTTGCGCGGCAATCTTGGTGATGTCGCCTGTCACCTTGTGCATGCCCGCAGCATCACCATTGCCGGTCGACACCACGGTGATCTTGTCGACGTGCTCCAGCGGACTGGCCAGCGCCCGCACTATATCGGGCAAGCCGGTGATCAGCTTGTCCACCACCGCGGCCTGGTTGTATTCCTGATAGGCCTCGGCTTTGACGTTCATGGCACGCGCTTCGGCATCGCCCTTCTTGAAGATGATCTCGGCTTCGGCTTCGCCCTGTGCGCGTATCGCGCTCGCCCGGCCTTCCGCTTCCACCATCGTCTTTTGCCGTTCCGCCTCGGCCAGCGTCTGAATTCGCTGGCGCTCGATCTCGGCCTGCTTCAGCACTGTGGCGATCAACTCCTTCTCGCGGCGCAGGATTTCCGCTTCCTGTACTTTGACCTGCTGCTCCTTCTCGACCTGCTGAATCTTGACCGCCTCCGTCGTCACCTGCTGCTGCATCACGTTGCTCTGAATCTCGTACGCCTTGTCGGCCTGGGCCTGCTGGCGCTTCACCGTCTCGACGTACGTCGCCTTCTTCACATCGAGATCGCGCTGCGCCTCCGCCTGTTTGGCGAGAGATGCGGTCTCTGCCGCAACGCGTTCCTGGTCGGCCTGCGCCTTCGCAACGGCCGATTCGCGTAATGCCAACGCGCGCTTGATCGCTGTGTCGCGCTCAGCTTCCGCGGTGGCGACATCGGCATCGCGCTTGATGCGCGCAACGTCGGGCCGCCCCATGTTGGTGATGTACTCGTTCTTGTCGCGCACTTCCTTGATGGTGAACGAGATCACCTCCAGCCCCATCTTGTTCATATCGTCGGCACAGGTAGAACGCATGCGGTCGGCAACCATCTCCGGCTGCTTGACGATCTCTTCCACCGTGAGTTGGCCGATGATGCCGCGCAGATGGCCTTCCATCACCAGGCGGATCAGCGCCTCGCGCTGCGGCGGCGTCTTGGTGAGGAACTGCTCCGAGGCCGTCAGGATCGACTCCGGATCGCTCTTGACCTTGATCTGCGCCACCGCCTCCACCGTCACCGCGACGCCCTGCTTGGTGTAGAGGTCCTGCTGGGGCGCAACATCGAACGACATCAGCTCCAGTGAAAGCTCGCGGCAGTTTTCCACCATGGGCAGAATGACCGTGCCGTGGCCTTTGATAATGCGCGTGCCGCGAAGCCCGAATACCACCAGCGCTTCGTTAGGCCCAGCCTTGCGGTATAACCGCGTGAACACAGCGATGATGAGGACCGTCGCCGCAACCACCGACCACACGATCACCACCACATCGGTTGGAATATGCATAAGCCTCCTTCAAACTGAAGGCCATCAGCCTTCAGCTAAACCCTGTTCAACAACTCGTCTTGCCCCGTCCCGCACCGTTCAGCAACGTCAGCGCCGCGGCGGCAATCCCCACTGTGGTGCCGATAGCTGCTCCAGTTACTGCTTGATGAAATGCCACACCCATTGCCAGTCCAATCCCTACGCCTAAGGCTATGGCGATTGCCAGACTTGCCATGCTCTTCATCAGAATCTCGCCTTTCGCTTACAAGCTACAAATTGCAAGCTGTTAGTGTGAAATAGTCGACACGTTCGCGCAGCGTGGGCGAGGTCGGAGCGACTATCGTTCGCTTTGCTCATGGACGTTTCAGGAATCTCAAGTAGAAAGCCGCGAAGACCAAGACAATCCCTATATTCGCTATCAGCCGTTCCCAGAACTCGTTCCTGAAGAACAGGAAATCTACACTGACCACGACGGCTGCCAATAGCACTACGTAAAGTGCGATAGTTACCTCTTTTCTCATTGTCATGCCCAGCTCAAATATCTAGCTGCTAATTGCCGCTTTCTGTTCTCCTGAGAGTTCATCCCAGCGCTGCACGTACGCAATGCCGTGCTCGTAACGCGTGACCACGATCTCGGTTCCCTTGGGCAACGCCTCGCCACTCTCGCTTCGGGCACCGCAGGTCTGCCGCGTGCCCCCCTGCGAGAAGACAATCTCTCCTGTCCCGCCCTGACGGATGCTGCTGGTCACCCGGCCCAGCACTCCCACTCTGTCGTAGTCAGCGGGATCAAGCTCCTGCTCATGCGCTAGCAGCACCTTGGCGATAAACCAGAACACCACGGCGGCGCCAATCAGCCCCGCAACGAACGAAAGGACCGCAACCATTGCAACCACCAGCGTTGAATAGCGAGTCAGTAGATAGCCTGTGCCGCCAAACCAGGCCAGAAACGCACAGATGGTGCCGAAGTTCACAACCGAAACGTCACTGCCATGCGCGGCGCCGGCAACATGCGCACCCCCTAGGTGTCCTACGTGCGCATGGGGAATGTGCAAATGGAAATGCGGCAGGTGAAAGCTTCCGCTCAAGAACGACAGCACGCTTAACGTAACGCCCAGCAGGAAGCACGTGAGATAGAACGCTGCCCAAGTCATAGGCCTGCTCCCGCACCGCGCTTGCCGCCCGCCGCTCCCCGAGGCAACTCTCGCGGTTTCGTGCCGTTCGATCCCGGCTTCAGCACCTCCATCAAGCGCTCGGGCAGGCCCGGGGCCTCAAGGATCGCGCCTAGCAGCACTAGCGCCCGGCGCGTATCGGAATAGCGCGCGATCTCCAGCAGCGCTTCGCTCAGCTCAGCGTCATGGGTGAACTGTTCGGCGGCATTGATCAGTATCAGGTCGAGCCGGTCTTCCATGGCTCGCAAGTCGCTGGTCAGCTCGGTGTGATAGCCCTCGGGATCGTCGACCAGATATCCGGGATGCACCTTGAAGAAGCGGGCCAGCAGCATGCGCGTGTCATTCGTCAAGTGCGGACGCGTTCCATTCTCAATCTGCGACAAATACGACTGGCTAAGCCCTCGCCCGATCTCCTTCTTCATGGCGCGGGCCAGGTCCTGTTGCGTCATCTCGCGATCAAGACCGCGCAGCGTGCCCTCCACCAGCCGCAGGTATCGAAGTTTTTCGCCCAGTTTCATATTACGATCTGCAATTATACTATTGCAATTTGCGATGTCAAGAACTGGATTTGGAGCAGAATCAGCGGGTTGGAATTCGGCGAGATTTGTAACGGGCTCGCTTCCAGGCAGTTGATGGCATTTGGCGGCTGCGCGCTTTGTATCAGGGCACGACTTCAGTCGTGCCGAAGCCAATCAAAAACAACAGGCCTTTAGGCCCTGACAGAAGTCTTGCAGGGGCTGAAGCCCTTCGTCTCCAGGCCATATCGGCCTGACTAAAGTCAGGCCCTGATACAAGGCTAACCAAAACCGACTTTTATCGATTCCCAAGGCGAGACGCTGCGCTTCAACCCTACAGCGCCTGGCAGATGACACACTTCAGATAGGCCGTCTCCGGGACGTTGAGCAGGACGGGATGGTCAGCGCCTGCGCCGCGTTTTTCCAGCACGCGAACGCGGCGACCCGCATCGGCTGCGGCGGCGCCGATCATCTCCAGAAACTCAGCTTCGCTCACGTGAAAGGAGCATGAGCAGGTCACGAGCGTGCCGCTGGGGCGCAGCATCTTGAGCGCGCGCAGATTGAGTTCCTTGTAACCCTTGAGCGCTGTGGCAACCGCACGTTTCGTCTTCGCGAACGCCGGCGGGTCGAGCACGATGGTGTCGTACTGGCGGCCGGCGGTGGCATGGTCTTTGAGCAAGTCGAAAGCGTTGGCCTCGATCCACTCAATCTCGCCGCAGCGATGCTCCGATTTGTTCAGCGCTTCGTTTTGCTCGGCAACTTCGAGGGCTTGGCGTGAGGTGTCGAGTGCCGTAACGCTGTCGCAGACACGCGCGAAGTGCAGCGCAAATCCTCCCTGATAGGTGAAACAGTCTAGCGCCTCGCCGTGCGCCCAGCGCGACGCCGCAGCATAGTTCTCGCGTTGATCGAGGAAGGCCCCAGTCTTCTGACCGCTCAGACCATCGTAGTGAAAGCGAACCCCGTTCGCGGTGAAGATCGTGCTGGAACGATCGCCACGCAGCAGTTGTGTCTCGCGCGTGGGTAGCTGTTCGAGCTCGAGAATATGCGGATCGACGCGGTCGAGAATGCTGGCGTCAGGGAAATCGTGCGTGAGTGAGTCGATGACGGTCTGCCGCAAGTCGCTCCGGTCGAACGCCTGGGTCAGAATCTGCAGCGAGAGCACATCGTTGTACTTGTCGACGATGAGCCCGGGCAACAGGTCGGCTTCGCTGAAAATGACGCGGTACGAGTCGGCGTTGTGCGTAATTTGTCGACGGAAGGCGACCGCTGCGTCGATGCGTTCGACAATCAGACCCGGCAAATCCGCTTCGCTGATCTCATCAGGAGAGATCATCCGAATGGCGATTTGCGACGCGCTGCTGTAAAGCGCTGATCCCAGCTTACGCCCGCGTTCGTCGCGCACATGGACCAGGGAGCCGGCAGAAGCTTCGGTGTCCTTTGCCAGATCAGAGCGGTAGACCCAGACGTGTCCCGCGCGCAAGCGAGCAGCTCCGCGAGGGGAGACGGCAACGGTCGGGACGGAAGCCTTCTTCAGTGCGGGATCTGCGTCAGTAATGATCATCCTCTTCCTGTTTGTGATCCCGAGCGGAGCGAGGGACCTGCTCTCGCCTGCGCCACGAAAGATCTGTCCTCCGAAACATAACACTTGGCGCGCGTGCTTCTTTTCTTATCTGCCGTCCCCGGTGGGCTTGAGTCTTTATTGTCCAGCCCCCACCACTCCGCCGACGGCTGCGCTAGATTGAGCCGCCCCTGTCGGGGCCGGACTGAGCGGCAATTCGTATGCTTTATGCAAATCAAAACTGGCTGGCGATGGACGGGAGAGCAGCTCCCTCCCCCGAAAGAGGGGCACGGGATGACAATTCGGGGGATTGGCGCTCGTGATGAGGAGTTGCCACGGGCGCTCGCAATGACAACTCAACCACGATTGGCCCGATTGTCCCTGGAAAACGTAGCTACTGCGCGGTGGCTTCGCCGTGAGCGGGTTGGGCGTTCTCTGCTGTAGCTTCCGAGGAAGGCTCCGCCGCTGAAGGTTTGGGTTTCCCTTCCTTTCCCTCTTCCGGCTTGGGCGGAGGCGGGACGTAATACAAAATCCGGTGACAATAATCGCAGGTAACGAATTGCTGGTTGCTCATGACCTCCTGAAAGACCTGAGGACGCAGCATGACACGGCAAGCGGAACACATCTGGTCTTCGTACACGGCAGAAAGCGCCGAACCCCGCCGCTTGAGAACGCGGTCGTAGTGGAACAGGACGTCTTCCGTCACTCCGGTGCGTAGTTGCTTTCTGCGCTCCGTCAGTTCTCCGAGTTCCTTTTCGTCTTCGGCGGTGCGCAGGCGGGCCGACTCTTTCTCCTTGTCGTTCTCTGCGGTATCGGCCTTAAGCTCGGCCTCGGCCTGTTTCAGGGATGCCTTGCGGACGTCGGCGGCGACCATGATTTCGAGTATCTTGTCCTCGGAAGCGGCGATTTTCTCCTCCGCGAACTTGATCTCTTCCATCAGGGCCTTGTATTCCTGGTTTGTCTTTACGTTCAGCGACTGGTCGCGGTACTTGCTGATTTTCTGCTGCTGGTCCTGAATATCGCCTTCATGTTTGCGCCGCGCGGCTTCATCGGCCTTCATTCCACTCTGTGCCGCTTCGACTTTGGCTTTCGAGCCCGCAAGCTTGGCCTCGATCTCCTTCACATGCTTGGGCAGTGCTGCGATTTCAGTTCGCAGAGCAGCAATGCGCGAGTCAACCTGTTGCAGGTCGATCAATTTTTGTAGGTCGGAATTCATCAGAGCTGGCGGGAACCTGCTTGGATTCTAGCACGCACGAATCGTGGCCAGGCCTGCTGCAAATTCGCCGCCGCCCAGCGGCGCAGGCCCTTCCAGACCCGCAGTAAACAAATCTGCGATGCTGATATAAACTCGACCCTTTCATATCTCTTCGATGGGAGCGCCCGTGAAACCTCGCTTCGCAGCCGCCTTCGGCGGTTTCCTGCTTTCCACCCTTGTACTTTCCGCTCAGAATCCTAGCTCTTCCGCTTCCGCCCAAACCCGGACCCGCATCTGAGCTGACCATCGAAGCCATTTATGCCGATGGCGGACTACTCGGCCGCCAGCCTGAGTCCCTGGAATGGGCGCCCGACGGGTCGCGCGTCGCCTTTGTGCAACGCGATGATAGCGGCGAAAAGGGCGCCCTGTACTACGTTGATCCTGCCCATCCCGAGCCGGCAGTCCTGGTAAGCAGCGGAAAACTGGCGTCACTTGCACCCCCCATCAGCACGATCAAGGACGAGCGTCAGAAGGAGGCCATGCAGCGCTATTCGGTCGCCGCCTATCACTGGTCGCCCGACTCCAGGAAGCTGCTGTTCGACTCCATGGGCCAGCTTTGGCTCTACAGCCTCGACAACGGAATCGGCGTGCAGCTAACCTCGAGCAACGATGCCAGTGTTGATCCCAAGTTTTCGCCCGACGGCGGCCGCATCGCTTACGTCCGCAAGCACAACTTGTACGTTCGCAGCGTAGCCGGCGGAAATGAAGAGGCGCTCACCCGGGACGAAGACCCGAACCTTCTGAACGGCGAGGTCGACTGGGTCTACGAAGAAGAGCTCTACACGCGCAGCAACTATTTCTGGTCACCCGATGGGAAGCAGATCGCGTTCCTCCAGATGAACGAAAAGTCTGTGCCCGACTACCCCATCGCAGATTGGATTCCGACGCACTCAAAAGTGGATGAGCAAAAGTATCCCCAGCCGGGAGACCCGAATCCGGTCGTGCGCCTCGGTGTGGTTGGCTCAGGCGGCGGAAAGGTGAAGTGGCTCTCGGCTGGCGGCGGCAATGGCGGCATCCCGCTGGGCGGCGATTCCAACGTCTACGTGCCGCGATTTGGCTGGTTGCGCCCCGGTATCTTGTGGGCAATGGCGCTCAACCGCTCGCAAGACCGGCTGGATCTCTACTTCATCGACGTGAAGAGCGGCAAGTCGCAGCTCATGATGTCGGAGAGCAGTGATGCCTGGATCGATCTGCATCCCGAGACGGAATTTGAGCTTCTGCGGTCCGGCGACCGCTACCTCTGGACGAGCTGGCGCGACGGACACTACCACATCTACCTCTACCAGTTCGACAACCAGAATCCGCTGGCGAGCCCGGCAAAGGTTGTGCTGCGACTGACGCACGGCGATTGGGATGTCGAGAGCATTGACGGAGTGGACGAGAAGCAGGGCATCGTCTACTTCGTCGCGAATGAAGGTGACTGGCGGCAGGCCAACATGTACGCCGTTGGGCTGGATGGCAAGAATTTCCATCGCGTCTCGAAGCAGGAAGGTACACATATGGCGGCCTTCGATCCGGCGAATGCGAAGTACTACGTCGATACTTACTCGTCGCTGACAACACCACCGAGGATGTCATTCTGCACCGCAGGCGGCGAGTGCACTGCGTTTTGGAATCCCCACAGCGTCGAGCAATACGAGCTGCTTACGCCGAGGAAGGTTGAGTTCACCGCGGCTGACGGGACGACCAAGTTGCTGGGAACGATTCTGCTGCCCAGCGGTGGCCCGATGATGGCGAATGGCAAGGCGCCGATGATCGTGAATCCCTACGGCGGCCCCGGGGCGCAGACGGTGCGCGATGCCTGGGGTGGCGCCGGTTACTACTTCGACTGCATTCTGGCGAAGCAAGGATTCGCCGTGCTGCAGGTCGACAATCGCGGCATGGCCAATCGCGGCATGGCCTTCGCCGCGTCTCTGCGCCATAATTTCGGCCAGAACGAACTCGCCGATCAGATTGCCGCGGTAAAGCAGGCGCTACAGGAGTTTCCGCAAATCGATGGTAACCGCCTGGGCTTCTGGGGATGGAGCTACGGCGGCTACTTCACGCTATACACCATGACCCACACCGACATGTTCAAGTCCGGTGTGGCCGTCGCTCCGGTGACGGACTGGCGCTTGTATGACTCGATCTATACCGAGCGCTACATGGGCCTGCCGAAAGACAACGAAGAAGGCTACAACAAGAGCTCTCCGGTAAACGCTGCCGGCGACTTGCACGGCAACCTTCTCGAAGTGCACGGAACCAGCGATGACAACGTGCACTTCCAGAACACGGTCCAGATGGTGAATGCCCTCATCAACTCGGGCAAACAGTTTGACTTGATGATCTATCCGCGCAAGACGCACGGCATCGCAGGCAAGGCCGCGCGAACGCACTTGTTCCACCTGATCGACAATCACTTTGAGGAGACACTGGCGCCGGGCAAGTAGATGCCGAAGAGCTCACCGGCGCAGATCTCCAAATGCAGGTCGTTGGAAGTGCTAGGTAAAACCTAAGCGCTTAGGATAATATCGATGCCAACGATCATTCGGTTCGCTGGTTTTCGGGTCGTGATTTATCCCAACGACCATCGTCCGGAGCATGTTCACGTGATCGGCAAGGGAGTGGAAGCAGCATTCGAGATAAACTGCCCGGCAGGAGAAATCGATTTGCGGGAAAATTACGGCGCCGGCCGCGTACAGATTTTCGCAGATACGCCGTCACCTGAAGCAGTTTCAGGCACAGATCTGTAAAGCCTGGGAGGAGATGCATGGAGAAGGATGAATTTGTGGCCGCCATAGAGCGCGCACGTCGCCAGCAGAGGCGTACACACCCCGCAACTGCTGCGCGCTACGATCGCAAGATGGGCCGTCTCGTCATTCAACTCGGCTCTGGCCTGGACCGTCATGCTCGATCCTCAACAGGCAGAGGGCCTGGAGGGGGCCACTCCAAGTCAGCTCAGCGCAATCGAGATAACTGCGTCCGGGCTCGGTCTGCATTTTCCCAAACTCGACGCCGACCTTTATGTTCCGGGACTGTTGGAAGGAGTTCTTGGATCGAAGAAATGGATGGCGGCAAGGCTTGGAGCTTCTGGCGGCAAACGAACCAGTGCCGAGAAGAAACGTGCTTCGCGCGCAAACGGAAAACTGGGGGGTAGACCACGCAAGGCGGCAGGCTGAGTTTCTGAGTTCATCACTAATGAGTGCCTTCGCCCCTCCGCGGCCGGCTCTCATTCGATCCGTGTCCGTCGGTGCGATTCCGTGATGCATGAACTTTGTGTCCGCGTGCTCCGCGTTAATCCGCAGTTGCTTCTTCTCCTACTTGCCCGCGGGCCCTGCTTCTGTTTGAATTCTGACAATCCATTCCGTATACCGGAGCACTGATCTGGCGAACCAACTCTTCGCGTGTAAGTCCATTGACAAGCTGATCTCCGAATCGGAGGAACCGGAACACCGGCTGAAGAAGACGCTCGGCCCGTGGTCGCTCACCGCGCTGGGCATCGGCGCCGTCATTGGCTCCGGCATCTTTACGGTAGTTGGCACCGCCATCGCCGGTCAGAAGTTCGACACTTCGTCCATCCTGAACGCGCCGCTCGCAGACTACATCGTGCATCATTCGGCGACACTTGGGCGGCCGGGCGCGGGGCCTGCACTGGCGCTGTCGCTAGTATTGGTAGCCATCGTCTGCGGCTTCACCGCGCTCTGCTATGCCGAGCTGGCATCGATGATCCCCATCGCGGGCAGCGCCTACACCTACACCTACGCGACCATGGGCGAGCTCATCGCCTGGATCATCGGCTGGGACCTGATCCTGGAATACGCCGTTAGCAACATGGCGGTGAGCGTGGGCTTTGCCGCGCACGTGGTCGACCTGTTCGACTGGTTCGGCTGGCACCCGCCATTGCGCTGGATTTCGCCGGCGTACCTTCCCGGCGGAATGACGGACCTCAAGGGCAACGTTCTCTATCCTCCGGGATTACATTTCGGATTCAACATCCCCGCGTTTATCGTGGTTATGCTGCTGACGGTCGTTTTGGTGCGGGGCATACGCGAATCGGCCGAGGCGAACAACGTGATGGTCATACTCAAAATCTCGGCCATCCTGGCGTTCATCATCGTGGGCGCGCATTTCATTCATCCGTCGAACTACCATCCGTTCATTCCCGAAGGATGGTCGGGCGTGCTGACCGGCGGGTCGATCATCTTTTTTACCTACATCGGCTTCGATTCGGTTTCGACCGCCGCCGAGGAGGCGCGCAATCCCCAGCGCGACTTGCCCATCGGCATTATCGCCACTCTAATCGTTTGCACAGTGCTTTACATCGCGGTAGCTGTGGTGCTGACCGGCATCGTGAATTGGTCGACCCTGGTGGACGATGCTGCTCCGGTCGTGAACAGCATGAAGCGGCTGACCGCCCTGACCGGTTCGCAGACGCTGCATTGGACGCGGCTGGCCGTGCTCTTTGGCGCGATGATGGGAATGATCTCTTCCCTGCTGGTGTTTCAGCTCGGGCAAGCGCGGGTGTGGTTCGCCATGTCGCGCGACGGCTTGCTGCCTAAGCTATTCAGCTTCGTACATCCGAAGTTCCGCACGCCGTCGACCGCGACCTGGATCGCGGGTTTTTTGGTGGGAATTCCCGGCGGCATTCTCGATATCGGCACGCTGGCCGACCTCTCGAACATCGGAACGCTGTTTGCTTTCGCGCTCGTCTCGATCGGGGTCATCATCCTTCGCTACAAGCAGCCGGAGCGGCGTCGCGGATTCCGCGCGCCGGGTGGGATCACAGCACCTGTACTCAGCGTGCTGTTCTGCGTGCTGCTGATGGCCGGTCTGCCGATTCTCACCTGGCTGCGCTTCTTCACCTGGCTGATCATCGGCCTGTCGGTGTACACGCTCTATAGCCGGCATCACAGCGAGTTCTGCCCCGAGGAGCGCAAGGCCGCGCTGCCCACCGGAGCGAAGCGATAAGCTTGGTTTGAAGGGGCGAGCTTTAGCTGCGCCGCCGTACCCTCTCTTATGTGTGTCATCCCGAGCGACGAGCTTTAGCGAGGAGTCGAGGGACCTGCAGCCTGTGTCCTAGCCGGGAAACTGCTCCTTAGCCAACATCGGCAACGACCAAGAAACCACCATCTTCGCCCGGCGAAGGAGAGCAGATCTCTCGCTTCGCTCGTGATGACAAAATGGAGGCGGGACTCTGCACGCCCGAAAGCGTGCTCACCCGGTCTTCGCGCCAAGTTACACTTGAACCTGCACGCGTGATGTCTGATCTCGACCACACTCCCAGCGACTTCATCCGCTCTCTCCCCAAAGCCGAGTTGCACCTTCATCTCGAGGGCACGGTCGATCCTGCCACATTGTCGGAGTTGAGCCGCCGGCATCCTACACCGCTTTCGACCCAAAACAATCGCTACAGCAACATCGCCGACAGTGGACGCGTCTTCACCGAGGAAGAAGCGCACGAGCTTTATAACTACACGAGCTTTACCGGGTTTCTGTTGGCGTTTAAGGCGGTAACGGAACGGCTGCGCACGGCTGAAGACTACGAGCTTGTCACCTATCGCATGATGCAGAAGCTGCGCGAGCAGAATGTCCGTCATGCCGAGGTCTATGTTTCGGTGGGCGTGGTGCAGTGGCGCGGAGGTGACTTCCCTTCCCTGTTCGAAGGCCTGGAGCGGGGACGCGAGCGCGGCGAGCGCGACTTCGGCGTATCGGTGTATTGGATCTTCGACGCCGTGCGGCACTTCGGTATGGACGAAGCGCGTCGGGTCGTCGAGGAGGCGATTCGCCTCAAAGATCGCAATGTGATTGGTATCGGCCTCGGCGGTGATGAGCGGCGGGCCGCGCCGGGGCAGTTCCGCGAGGTGTACGATCTCGCCCGCGAAAGCGGTTTGTTCCTAACGGTACATGCGGGCGAAACCGTGGGGCCGGAATCGATCTGGGGAGCGGTGCGCGAGTTGAAGGCCGACCGCATAGGTCATGGGCTGCATGCCATCGAAGATCCGGAGTTAGTGAGCTATCTGGCAGACAGCCAGATTCCGGTAGAAGTTTGTATCTCCAGCAACGTGCTGACCGGATGCTGTACGTCGCTTGACCAGCACCCCATACGCAAACTCTTCGACGCGGGCGTGCTAATCACGCTGAACACCGACGACCCGGAAATGTTTCACACGACGCTGAACCGCGAGTATCAGATCGCCCAGGAGGTGTTTGGGTTTACTGATGATGAGTTGCGGCAGTTGGCGAGGAATTCGTTTCGCGCTTCGTTCTTGACGGAAGAAAGAAAGACGTAACCGCGGATTCGCGCCGATCGGTCTCAATCCGTAAGCGGCACGTACAAATCGCCCTGCAAACGATCGGCGATGCCTGGCAGCGCTTTGGCCACATACTCCTGAAAGTGCGGAGATTCGCGATGGCTCTGGAGCGCAGCTTCGTCCCTGTACTGCTCGTAAATGAAGAAGCGGTCGGGACGTTCTTTGTGCCGGTGCACAACGAACATAAGGCAGCCCGGTTCGCGCTGCGAGTCAGCTTCCAGTTTGCGAAAGACATCCGCCACTTCATCTTCATGACTCGGCTTGACAACCCAAACAACGGCAAGGACGATCACACAGCCTCCTATCTCTTTCCGCTAATGTCGTCGAGCATCTGCACAAATTCTCCGGTGAACGCCGTCTGCTCGCGATCGGGTCCGGTGGAGATGATCCCGATCTTCGCGCCCGTCTCCTTCTCCAGGAATGCCAGATATTGCTTCGCCTTCTCTGGCAGCCGGTCGTAGCTGTCGATGCCGTAAGTGTTGGAATGCCAGCCCGGCATCCTGGCGTAAATCGGCTCGATTTTCTCGAAGCTGGCGGCCTGTGCCGGAACCTCTTCCGTCGTCCTGCCATCGATCTTGTAGCCGACACAAACCGGAATCTCAGCTAAGTCATCGAGCACATCGAGCTTGGTCACCACCAGCCAGCTCGTGCCGTTAATCATGTTGGAATAGCGCAGCAGCGGCAGGTCGATCCATCCGGTGCGGCGCGGACGCCCGGTAACCGCGCCGAATTCGTTGCCCTTCTTACGAATCGCTTCACCGACGTCGTCATGTAGCTCGGTCGGAAATGGCCCGCCGCCCACGCGCGTGCAATACGCCTTGGTAACCCCGATGACGGTTGTTATGGATGTCGGGGGCACCCCGGTGCCCGTGACTGCGCCTCCCGAGGTCGCGCTCGACGAAGTCACGAAGGGATAGGTACCGTGATCGATGTCGAGCATCGTCCCTTGCGCGCCTTCGAACATCACCGGCTCGCCGTGGGCAATGGCTTTGTTCAGCAATTGGCAGGTGTCGGCAACGAAGGGCGCGACCCGGTCGGCGATCTGCGCGTACTCGGCATACATCTTATCGGCATCGAGCGGCTCGCTGTTGAAAAGGGCGTGCGCGATGGTGTTCTTTTCGTGGCAAGCGTTCTCGATGTGCTTCTGCAGCAGCGCCTTGTCGAGCAGGTCCTGGACGCGCAGGCCGCTGCGCGCCATCTTGTCTTCATAGGTCGGGCCGATGCCGCGCGAGGTTGTGCCGATTTTTATGCGGCCGGGCGCGTTCTCCGAGGCCAGCTCGATCATGCGATGGTACGGCAGGATGACGTGCGCCCGATTGCTGACGAACAGGTTGCCATCGACATTGACTCCCTGCGCCCGCAAGGCGTCAACCTCGCGCATTAAGGCGAAGGGGTCGAGCACCACGCCGTTGCCGATGACGCCGCGGCAGCCCTCGCGCAAAACCCCGCAAGGGATGAGCTGGAGGATGAACTTCTGGCCTTTGATGGTTACGGTATGTCCGGCGTTGTGTCCGCCGGAATAGCGCGCGACTACCTTGAAGCGCTCCGAGAGAACGTCTACGATCTTGCCTTTGCCCTCATCGCCCCACTGGGCGCCGACGACAACGGCTGTCTTGCCTGGTTTCAAATGGCTGCTCCATGTGCGGTCGGGTGAGGTCACTCGAAATCAAAACAACCGCAAGGATTGGCACACAGCTCGCCTCTGGTCGGTAAACGGCGTCAGAATTCAGGGAAATTCAAATTGAGACGGGCTGTGTAACTACTGATTTTACAGATTCATTCGTAAGCAACGCAACGCGGACAACCGGGGTACTAGAACACAGTCCGCGTCGCTGAGTACAGGGCTTGAAGGGGAGGGCCCGGCACTCAACTACAGCGCATATCGCACTTCATCGCATCAGAACAGATAGATGAGGTTTACTGCCGAGGTAAACTGGTTTGGCACAAGCTGGCTTGGGTTATTGGTCACGAAGACGTTCTTGTCCGATCGATCCAGACGAATATCGCCACGAACCACGAACTTTCCATCCAGCTTCTTCAGCCAGGAACCCAGATCTGAGAGCTTCGCCGCCATATCGTATTCGGGAGTGAATGTGTATCCCTGGAGCGTCTGGTCGGTTCCCGTCCGCGTGCCTCCACTGTCGTTAAACACCTCCCCGCGAAAAGCCAGCGAGAACTTCCGGGTAAAGCTGTATTTTATGTATCCAGCCAAGCCCCTCCAGATGGCATCGTGCCCGAGACAGACGCCGTTCTCGTCATGGCCATACACCGCGTCGAAGCCGAGGTTCAGGCGCGGACGGGTCTTCCAGCTTCCCACAATCTCACCGACGGTACGCTGGTCGTGGTCATCCCTCGGGCGCTCCGGACCACGAATGAAGTTGAAGTAGAGCGTCGTGGTTTTGGTTGGAGTCACCGTCATCTGGCCACCCCACGAGGTTCCATGGTTATAGCGCTGGACTTCATCCCACCCGTTCACGACCACCACCATCCCAGTGATCTTGCTGGTGAACGGGTAAGTGATCTTGGCGCCGAGATAGCTGAACGGCACACCAAATCCAAAGATGAAGCCCCGGGTGAATTCGTCGTTATAACCGTCGTAGCCGCCAGTGACTTCCGATCCCAGGTGACTGGCCATCTTTCCTATATCGAATCGCAGCCCTTTGCCCAAAGGCGCGATGTAGCTCCCATAAAGCTCTGGAATGTCAAAATGATGGGCCACACCGGTTTGCATGTTGCGGAACATACCATACGCCGCGGTGATCTCAGGAACGCCGGAGCCGGCAATCATGTTCAACCGAAACCCAAATTCTTTCGGTTTTTCGATGGCGCGCTGCACCACCAGTTGAGCCATGTCCAACTGCGGCTCGTTGTCGTTGAAGTCGAAGACGCGAAACTGGTTCAGCCGGGTATACGGCTGGTTGGTGTTGTATTCATACGACAACGAAGCGAATCCGTTGACAGTGATGCCACGCCACCACTCCGTAGCTTCTGCCGGATTTGTAGAAGCGGATGCCCCGGCTGTTGCCGGCGAGCTATCCTGGGCAAGGACTGACAGGGATGAGGCCATCATCATCCCTGTCAGTATGCTTCTTCCCAACAACCACCCGAAACTCGGCGCAACCCCCGGCATAACTATGTCCGGGAACCGGCCAACTCGTGTTCTTTCCTGATCTGCTCGGCCAACTCGTGTTGATGGTCGCTGCTGAACAACTGCTCAACTTCGAGGGTCTCGTAGGCGTGCTCGCCGTGAATGGATTCATCCAGGCCAAGTTCTTCGCTTACCTCGCTCACTTTCACCGGCGTAAACACGTCAATGATCCGCAGCATAGCGTAGGTGAAAGCGAACGCCCAGGCGGATGAGAACAGTACCGCAGCCAGTTGCTTAAAGAAGAAACTGGGGTTGCCGTACAGCCATCCGTTCGTACCGGCCGGATTGAAAGCACTGTTGGCGAACAACCCCAGCATCAGGATGCCCAGGAAGCCACCAACACCGTGGACGCCCCACACATCGAGGGCATCGTCCCAGTGCAGCTTGTTTTTCAGTTCTACGGCGAAGTAGCACACCACGCCGGAGACCACGCCAATAATGACCGCCGTTGTGGGCGAGACATAGCCCGCTGCGGGAGTGACGGTCGCTAAGCCGGCAACGGCTCCGGTGAGCAGGCCGAGGAACTTAGGCTTCCTTTCACGAATCCATGCCACCACCAGCCAGGCTATAGCGGCAAAGGAGGCGGCGATATCCGTGTTCAGGAACGCAGTCCCGGTAACCGAATCCACCCGCATTTCGCTGCCTGCGTTGAACCCATACCAGCCGAACCAGAGCAGTCCGGTCCCCAGCGCAACCAGGGGAATGCTGTGTGGGCCGCGGTCCAATACTCGTCTTTTTCCGATGTACAGGACCGAAGCCAGGGCCGCGAGGCCGGCTATGTTGTGGACCACAATGCCGCCGGCGAAGTCCTCAACGCCCCAACGCTGCAGGATTCCTCCGCCCCAAACCATGTGCACGAAGGGGAAATACACGAAGGTGAGCCACCCTGTAAGGAATAGGCAGTAAGCTTTGAAGGTTACGCGGTTGGTGAAGGCGCCGGAGATTAGGGCCGGAGTAATGATGGCAAACATCATCTGATAGGCGATAAAGACCATGGCCGGTATCGTGTCATTCGGCCCGGAAGGCGTCGTCAGGTTGATGCCATGCAGGCACACTTTATCGAGGTTGCCGATGATGCCGTGCCAGTCGCCGCTGAAGCAGAGCGAATACCCATACAAGTACCAAATCACGGTCGTCCAGCCCATGGAGACAAAGCTCTGGATCATGATCGCCAGAACATTCTTACGTCCCACCAGGCCGCCGTAAAAGAAGGCCAGGCCTGGCGTCATGAGCATGACCAGGCTGGTGCAAAGAATCATGAATCCGGTGTTACCGGTGTCGAGGTGCAGCATGAAGTCCTCCAGAAGAGTGTGTGCGACAGGCGAGGAGGGCGAGGCTTGCGGGGAAACAGAATTCGATGGAAACGATGACGGAATCTCCGGATAGCATTGGTGATCCCGAAGGGCGAGACACACGACTGCGCCCATGCCAATCCCGATTCGGGTCCAGGAGTGGCACGGACCGAAACATGTGCGCGTTTCCGGGCAAAGGGAGCGTACTTGCCTCGCAGCAGGGTCCGCATTGCAGACGCCAAGCTGCCGCGTTAATAGGCTCCGCTGTCTACACCAGAAATGCTGTGCCAGAGGTCACGCAGGGAAGTGATATCGAGCGTACACGTGTGGCAGGCAAATCGTCGCCCCGCCAGGTTCCCGATGCGGTTGCGGCTACTGAACTCCCAGGACGGAGGTCAGATGCGTGATGTTTAGCAGGTCTTTGACGCGCGGATGCACCTTGATCAGGACCAGATTGCAGCCGTCCGACTGGGCTGAGACGTAGGTGCCGAGAATGCTCCCCAGCCCGGAGCTGTCAACGGAATCGACGCCGCTCAAATCGGCGAGCACGGTGTGATGGCTGGGCGAAAGGCTCTTAACTTCCGAGCGGAACATGCCGGCGCTCTCAAGATTGATTCGCCCTTTGCAGATGAGCGTAGGCGTGCCATCTTCGGCGACATGGTGTTCAATCGTCAACGTGCGCTGCGAACTGGGAGTGGTGGCCACTAGGGTATCCTCTAACTTTTGAAGTGAAAAACATGTCCAGCGTGGGGGCTAGCTGACAAACGAATCATAACATCGCTAAAGGTCAAGTAAAACTGCGATAATTTTCTGGTTAACGACAATTAACAAGAAATAGTTAGATTATGCCCGACCAACGTGCATGCCGGGTTCTTAACCAGTTTGTCACTCAGCCACGGATTTGATCCTGCCTCCCTATGCCTGAGCTTCCCGAAGTCGAAACCATTGCGCGCGGGTTGGACAAGCGCGTCTCCGGCGACACCGTCGAGTCCGTCTGGCTGGGCGAAAAGCCTGAGCCGCTGAAGTCCCCGGCGAAGGAGATCGCAGCCGTGCTGGAGCGGGCGCGGATTGCCAAAGTCCGCCGCGTAGGCAAGCACATCGTCTTCGATCTGGAGCGCGCTGGCCGCAACCGGAGAGGCGCGCCGGTCCGCCAGGGGCAGTGGATCGTACACCTCGGGATGACCGGGCGCATGCAGGTGGCGCAGCCGCAAGAAGAGCTTTTGAGGCACACCCACGCCGTGCTCAAGCTGAAATCCGGGCTGGAGTTGCGCTTCGTCGATCCTCGCCGCTTCGGCAGGCTGTCGGTGGTGCGGCTGGACGATCGGGTCGGCAGCGGCTTTGCTGCTCCCGGCGATGAGCCGCTGGACTCGCAAGCCGATCGCTTCATTGCGCTTTTCCGCAAGCGCAAAACCCCAATCAAGAGCGCGCTGCTCAATCAGAAGCTGCTGAGCGGGGTGGGCAACATTTACGCCGATGAATCGCTGTTTCGCGCCGGCATTCGGCCGCGGCGCCGCGCGGCATCGCTCACCCGCGAGCAATTAACGAAGCTGCACGCGGCGGTTAAGGAAGTCCTCAACGAAGCCATCGCCCTGGGCGGCTCCTCCGTCAGCGACTATGTTGACGCTGAGGGACGCGAGGGCTTCTTCCAACTACAGCACCGGGTCTATGGCCGCGAAGGCGAGCCCTGCCTGGTGTGCCAAACACCCATCAAGCGGGTTATCATCGCAGGACGCAGCAGTCATTATTGTCCGCACTGCCAACGCTAGGCGGCCTTACAGTGATTTGGTTAGCAAGGGCACGACTTTAGAGGCTGCTGAAAACTCGGCTTTGCGAGCTTTGTGTCAGGGCACGACTTTTAGTCGTGCCGATAAGCCGTTCATCTTTGTCATCCCGAGCCGACTTTAGTCGGCGAGGGACCTGTTTTCCCGAGTTTTCGGCAGCTTGTTCAGCCATGCCGCAACCGTAATTGTTTCTTGACGAGGGGCGCTAAATGCAAACATTCGCCATCGGCGTAGATCTTGGCGGCACCAATCTCCGCATCGCCGCAGTTGACGACTCCGGCAAGCTGCTGGAAAAGCTTACGCTGGGTACGGAGGTCAAACTCGGGCGCGATCACGTGATCCAGGAAATGTGCGGCGCCATCGAGCAATTGCAGACCAAGTACAAAGAGTCCGGCGAGCTGTGCGGCATTGGCATTGGCGTCCCCGGCTTCATTGACATGGAGACGGGCATGGTGATGCGCTCGCCTAACCTCGCCGACTGGACGAATTTCCCGGTGCGCGAGGTCATCGAGAAGCAGCTCGGCACGAACGTCATCCTGGAGAATGACGCGAACGCCGCTGCCATGGGCGAGAAGTGGCTGGGGGCTGGGCGCGACGTAGAACACATGTGCATGTACACGTTGGGCACCGGCGTTGGCGGCGGCTTGCTGTTCAACGGCAGCTTATGGCACGGCATGACGGGCATGGCGGGAGAGTTGGGCCACTTCAACGTCTTTCCCGATGGCCATCCTTGCGGCTGCGGCAGCCGGGGCTGCCTGGAGCAATACGCCTCGGCAACCGCCATCGTGCGCATGGCGCGCGAAGCCATCGAACGCAAGGAAGCTTCGGAAGAGTTGGAGCGTCTGGCGCCCGATCCGGTGCAGTTCACCTCACGCTCCATCTACAACCTTGCGGTGCAGGGCGACGCTTCCGCTAAAAAGATTTTCGAGACCGTGGGCCGGGCGCTGGGGATCGGCATCGGCGGAATGGTCAACGCGCTGAACCTGCCCATGTACGTCATTGGCGGGGGTGTTGCCAGTTCATGGGACGCCTTCGCGCCCGCCATGTTCGAAGAGATCAAGTTCCGTTCGTCGATCTACTCACTGACGTCACCGGATGTCAAAGAACACACCAAGAGTACGCTCATCACCCGCGCATTGCTGGGCAGCGATGCCGGCCTCTACGGCGCAGCGCGCCTGCCCATGCTGGAAGACTTCACCCAAATGGAGAAGACGCGAACCCACGCGTAGGAAGTCAGCGTGGAGAAACCTTCTTGTGATCCGAGAGCAATCCGAGGCATGGGATTACCCCGGCCACGGCCCTCCCGCCGTTCGCATTACAACCTGCATTGCTGAAGTGTCGTTACCAGGCCCCTCGATGAGCAACTCGGTCATCTGGCGTTCCAGACTCCGGACCGAAAAGGAGGCGAACTCACCACCGCAGTTCCTTTGCCCGAACCGTTGCAACCAGTGACAATCCATTCGTCAGCAGGATCAGCGCAAAGGTCAGCGACGGAAAGAACATTAGGTCCGCCGGCTTCGCCTGAATCGCCTCCAGCACCAGCACGGCCGTGATCAGCCCACGTGGGATTAGCAGGCTCGCCAGTTCACGTTCGCGCCAAGTCGTCCCTCGCCAAACCACGCGGCTCGCCTGCACCGACACAACCCGCGCAGCAAGTATTACGGCCATAATTCCCACACTCGGCAATAGTTGTTCCTTCAGTCCGCGGAAGTGAATCATCGCCCCGAGCAGCACAAAGAAAAAGCTCCGCACCAGGAACGCCAGTTCCGAGTGGAACGAGAGGATCTGGCTGCCTTCATCCGCCGCCATGGACGTCACATCGAACTCTCGCAAGAAACTCTCAGGCCCCAGCAAACTCGCCAGCATCGCCCCAAACACCATCACCGCAAACAGCTCGCTGCCTCCCAATGCATGCGTGCCTGAATACACACTGAGCACCGCCGCAAAGGTCAGCACCTGCCAAAATTTCTTATTAGAAATCTTTGGCAGCACACGCGCCCACAAGAAGCCCGCAACAGCCGCGATCACAAATGCCAGCGCAAAGCTGAAAAAAAACTGGATTACCATGCCGCCCAGGATCGCACCGCCGCTGGTGTGGCTCGTTACCCCTCCGGCAATCAGGCTCAGCAGCACACCTACGACCAGGGCCCCAAGGCCGTCTCCGAAAGACGCTTCGATCACCAGTGTGGTTTTCAGGTCAGGCCTCAGATCCATCTGTTCCAGCACCGGCAGAATAATCGATCCGCTTATGCAGGCCAGAGCCGCCCCCGCAAGCAGAGACGCCATGCGTTGCATGTGCAGCACGTGCATGCAAAACAGATGCACGCCTTCCATGGTCAAGGCATAGCTCAGCACGGCCAGCACGGTCCCGGCGGCGAACTGTTTGCGCGCTCGCCGCAAATCCAGCTCCAGGCCCGCGGCAAACAGAATCAGAATCAGCGCAACCGTACCCACGCCGCGCGCGATCTCAGGGAATTTGTCTGCGTCGATCCAGTGTAGTCCTGGTCCCAGCACAATTCCGCAAAGCAGCAGAACTACCACATCCGGCACGCGTGTCCGGTGCGAAAAGCGATTGGCCAGATAAGCCAATACCAGTAATCCGCCCAGCAGCCCGAAAAAATTGGCGAGTGTAATCGACATCGACGTTCTTTTATTTCCCTCTTCCATCGATCGCCAACGCTCTGCTCACTGGTGACTTCCTGGCCAATCACCCGATTGCGGATCGCAGGCAACTCAGAGAAAAACGGGCTCCAGCACTATCGTTACAGCTAGCCGGTGCTCGTGTACAGGCGAACTTCCTCGTCGTGATCGGGCCGGGCGACGGGAGCGCATGTCAGGGCTGCGGCTTCAAAATTGTAGGCGCGCTTGAAACGCGATCATGCGGGGGCTGCTGTCGCCACCCAGGCCGACGCCAAGCAGTCCGGTCGGAGGCGATGTGGTGTAGGTCAGCGCGCCGAAGCCCGTCTGTGTAGATGGATTGCCGGGAACGCCCGCCAGGACGTTGCTGGGGAGTCCGAAGTTGGGATGGTTGAGGAGGTTGAAGAACTGCGCGTCGAAGCGCAGTTTCACCCGCTCGGAGAGCGGGAACCACTTTGTAATGTAAAGGTCGCTCCAGAAAAAATCGGGCCCGCGCAGCGCGTTGCGCGCCAGATTGCCGAACTGACAATTCTGCGGAGTGCCGCCACCGTTGCAAGCTCCGGTGGAAGGATCAACAGCAGAAACGAAGGCGTCGGGATTGAGCCACTGAATCGTGCCGGGCTGCGTCACACCGGGGATGTTGCAGTCGCGGCAATAGGGGTCTACGCCCGGCACAATGCTGGCGAATTGCGGCCCGCTGCCTTGCACAATGCCGTTTCCGTTTGCCGCGTAGGGCGTGCTGAGTACCGAGAACGGTACTCCGCTGTGCCAGAAGATAGTGCCTGAAATCTGCCACCCGTTCACGATGTATCCCAACTCGCGGTTCTGGGCTTTGAACGGCAGCTGGTACGTGTATTGCGCGGTGAGGTTGTGGCGGATGTCGTAGTCGCAGTTGCCGTAGCTGCGCGCCAACTCTCCCGGCAACGGCGAAAGAATTCCTCCCGCAGAAAATTGCAGAAATCCGCCGTTGGAAACCGTATCGAGACAGTGGCTCCAGGTGTAGTTGATCTGCCCCTGGAAACCGTGGCTCATGCGCTTCATCGCGGTCAACTGCAGGCCGTTGTAATTGCTGTTGGCTCCCGTCGAGAACTGTGTGACCGCGCCAAATCTGGGGTCGGTTGGCTGAGCGTACGGAAACGGCGCGAAACATCCCGGGCAAACCGTCTGGTATCCGTTGACTTGCGTGAGGTAGGGCTGGTTCACCGCGCGAGTGCCGACGTACTGCGCTTGCACGCTGCCGGTGTTTCCAAACTGATGCTCGATGCCGAGGCTCCACTCCATGAAGTACGGGGCATGGAGCTTGCCGTCCGGAACGGCGGTGATGGCAACCGGCGGAAGGCAGGTCGCGGAATTCGAGAGCGGCGATGCGCAGGAGAATTGTCCTTGTGCGAACCCGGTGGTGAACCTCTGGTTGGCCGCGATGGTGGCATCGACGGCACTGTTGGGAGCACCGGGTGCAATGGTGGTACCGCCGACGCTTCCCAGCAGGCCGCCTTGAAATGTCTGCACATACGGTGGATTCATTCCGACCAGGTCGGCGATGCTGCCTGGCAGAATGTCACTAAAAATGCCGAAGCCGGTACGCAGCACGGTGTTGGGTTCGGACTGCCACGCGATAGCCGTTCTCGGCTGAAGAATCGCCAGCGGCGTGGACTCGAAGAGATGTCCGAAACCGGTCTGGATCGCCTCATTGAGCGGCTGATTGACATCGTGCGGCAGGGAGTAGAACGAGCCATCGAGCCGCGCGACCTGATAATGCGGATTGAGCGGGTTGGAGTTGTAGGTATCGCGCAGGCCGAAGGTCCAGGTCAGCGACGGGGTGAGCCGCCAGGTGTCCTGGGCGTAGAAATCGAGGTTCAGGAAGTTGAACGGTTCGTTCGTCGAGGTGGGGAAAGTTTTGCTCGCGGTCGAGGCCACGCCGTAGATGAATTGCGGCAAAGTCGTGTAGGTCACGGTGGGGACGGTACCCTCTCCGAAATCGAAATCGTTCAGGCGGAAGATGCGGATGTTGGTGCCGAAGCGCAACTCGTGCTCACCATGGCTCCAGGCGAGATTGTCGTTGATGAAGAACCGCGAGGCGCGCCGTCCCTGAAGCCACGTGTTGTCGAGGCCTCCGATGGTGGTGAATGGCGCATTGGCGCCCATTCCCTCCAGCACGATGGGAAAGGCGGCCAGTGTCTGCTGAAAATCACTGGGCGCGAAGAGGCTCTCGTACCAGGAGAATGCCGGGTTGAAGTAATTCACAAGGTTTTGCGAGAAGACGTGCGTGTATCCCGCCGCGAAAGAATAAAGAGGCTGCGATGAGATGGAATTGAACAGCGGATTGATGGGGTCGGTGTATGCCGCTTGCAATCCGGTGTCGGCCTGAAAGCGAAACCACGCTGTGTCGTTGCGACCGATGTTGTAATCGATGCGCGCGGTCTGCACCTGTTCGCGATCGTCGCTGGAGTGCGAAACTCCTTTACGATTGGCACAACCGTTCCCGTCCGGCGGACTGCCCGCGGCCAGCGATCCGCTGGAGTTGAACGGGCAACCCAGTACCGCCAGCGGCGTTCCGCTGGGGTCGGAGTAGAGCGAAAACATCTTCTGATAGAAGGGCACCTGCTGAGGCGAAGGCGCGTAGTGCGCTCCCGTTACCGAGTCAGTTCCACCCCGGGGAAGTTGCTGTAGCACGTATTGCTGGAACGCCGGGGTAGGCACGGTTACGGTCGAGAAGATCGGCAGTGCGATGCGCACCCACTCACTGTCAAAAAAGAAAAACAGCTTGTTATGAATGATCGGTCCGCCCAGGCTGCCTCCGAAGTGGTTGACCACCGAACCCGGTTTCTGATTGCCGGAGGTCGCGTTGAGGAAGTAATCGGACGCGTTCAGCACAGCTCCGTTCCACAACTCGTAGAGATTGCCGTGGAATTGGTTGGTGCCCGACTTGGTGACGTAGTTGACCTGCGAGGCCCCATAGCGGCCCTGGTCAACGGAATAGGAAAGCGTGTTTACTGTCACCTCAGAAATCGAATTGAGGCCGAGGACCAGATTGGTGGAGAGGCCGCTGTTGAGGTTGGTAAGCGGATCGTTGGTCTCCAGGCCATCGACGATGTAGCCATTAGAGAGCGCGGGCAGGCCGTTGAATTCCACGTTGCCGTAACCGTTGGTGCCACCCACGAAGTCGTTGCCGTTGCCCGCGGTGTTGATGAGCGCTCCCGGCGCGAACTGCAACGGGTACGTCAGGTCGCCACCTGGGTTGGGAAGGTTTTCGAGTGCCGGCGCACTGAGTGTCGTTGTGGTGTTGGCATTGTCCGGGTTGAGGATGGGCGTTTCTGCGGTGACCTCGACGGTCTGCTTTGCCTGCGCCACCTTGAGAGAGAGGTTGACGGTCTGCTTCTGGCCCAGACTGGCGAAGACGTTACTCGCCTGCGCGGGTTCGAAGCCTTGCGCCTCCGCACGGACGATGTAGGCGCCCGGCAGTAACTGTGGGAAGTTGAACCGTCCGGTGTCATCGGTGCGAGCGCTGCGCTTCAATCCGGTGTCGCGGTTGAGGACCGTTACGGTGGCGCCGGGGACCCCGGCGCTGGTGGAGTCCGTGACCTGGCCGAGGATAGCGCTGGTGGTCTCTCCTTGCGCCCATGCGCCGGAACAAGCCAGCATGATTTCTGCGACGATCAAAAACGCAAAGCTAATCGCTCCAAGTAAAGCGGGTTTGGAACTCGATCTCACGGCCTACCCCTAGCGTTACTGCGACGACAAACCCCGTCCTCACATTGAAACTAGGATACACCATGAAATGTTAATTACAGTTAACAATGATGTGGAAATTACAGTTTTGCCACCCAGATCTTTTCCGCCGCCGGCGTCCCCAGGCGAATCTGGTTCTTGCCCACGGAGAGGGAGATCGTGCCATCGTAGTTGCGAGCCTTCACGCCCAGGCGGGCTCCGGGACGGAGTCCTTCCTTGTCGAAGAACTCCAACAACTTGCGGTCGCGCTCATATACGCTGGCCACCCTGTATTCCGATCCAGTCGCGGCCTCGCTCAACAGGCACAGTCCCCTCTTGCGACGTTCCGACGCGCTGCGAAATACCAAGCCGTTTCCGTGGGGGCAGGTGTCTTTGTGTCCCAGTGTCTCAATCAGCTTCTTCTCAAATGCGGGCGAGACGGCGTGTTCCAGGCGCTCTGCTTCGTCGTGTACTTCATACCAAGGCATGGCAAAAATCTCAGACAGCATGCGCTCGATCAGGTGGTGGCGAAGCATGGTGCGCTCAGCAATTTGCCGCCCTTGCGAGGTGAGCTGTATATGCCCATTGCTCTTGACGGTCACTAACTTATCCTTGCTTAGGCGCTTCAGGGCAAACGTCACCGCTGGGCGAGTGACAGAAAGCCAGTGCGCCAGCGTCGCGGCAATTACAGTTTCCCCCTCCGCCTCGGCTTCCGCGATGGCTTTGAGGTAATCCTCCTTTGAGACCGTAATCATCGTCATAAAGGGACGGCGTTACCTACGCAGGCACGCGCGCGAGCACTTTCTTCATCGCCCGCAGGAAGTGGTCGTTCTGCTCAGGCGTGCCTACGGTGACGCGGAAGGCGTGGTGAGCGTTCCACGATCCCGCCATGTGACGCACGATGACGCCGGCATCCTGCAACTGCCGGCAGAGGGAGGCGCATTCCTCGCCAACTTCACAGAACAGGAAGTTTGCCCAGGTAGGCACCACCGCGATGCCAAGCGCTGACAGTTCGCGAGTCAACCGCTCAGCTTCGATGGCGTTCGAGCGAACCGACTTGGCGATGTGCTCAGCGTCGGCCAGTGCCGCCATCGCTGCCGTTTCGGCAAGTGAGGAAACCATGAACGGTGGCTTCAGCCGATGGAAGTAGCCAAGCAACTCTGCCGGTCCGAAGCCGTATCCTACGCGCAGGCCTGCCAGGCCATGCGCTTTGGAAAACGTGCGCAGCACGACAACGGGCCGCCCGTCGCGAACGTAGTCGAGTGCGTGCGAGTACTCTATTCCGCGCTGTGCGGCGAAGTAGCTGGCGTAATCGTAATAAGCCTCATCGAGGACGGTAATCACGTGCGACGGCAGGCGATCAAGAAAGTGGTCAATGGCCTTCGCCTCGAGCAGGGTCCCGGTCGGATTATTGGGATTCGCGAGATAGACCACGCGCGTCTCGCTGTTCACCGCGCCGGCGATGGCATCGAGATCAAACCCATGATTGCGCGTCGGCACCTCGATGAGGCGAGCACCGGTCGCGCGCGTCACCAGCGGATAGACGATGAAGGAGTGCCTGCTGGTGACCGCGTTCAGTCCCGGAGCCAGCAGCGTGCGCGCCAGCAGATCCAGCAATGAAGTCGAGCCGGAGGTGACCATCACCTGGTCGGGATCGAGGCCGTTGATCGCAGCCAAGGCCCCACGCAGCTCGATCAGATCGTTGTCGGGATAAAAATGAACATCGCCGGAGGCGTGCTTGATTGCTTCAAGGGCGAGCGGCGATGGCCCGAAAGGATTTTCGTTCGAAGCCATCTTAATGCAGCTCACTCCACTCTCCAGTTCTGCCTGCCGGACCGGTTTGCCCGGCTTATAGCTGGGCAGCGTATCCAGGTACGCCGGCACCAGCGATTTGAAATCTGTCATTCTTCCCCTTGCGCGGACACGAAGAGCCAAAACATCAGCGGTCGCGATCCCGTTGGCTCTTCTGCCTAAGGGCGCCGGTTCCCCACTTTTGCCGAGGCCCGTTCACCTTCTTATCCTGTCCGCGTTTCTCCGTCAACTGTGCAGCGCCTGGCCCAGGTTTACGACCTGACTTCTTCGCATTCGTGGCCGCTTTCAGTTGCGCGACCTCGCTGCTGGTTAGATGCCGGAATTGTCCAGCCTCGACATCGAGCTGAAGCGGCCCATAGCGCACCCGCTTGATCTTCTCCACATGATGGTCGATCTGCTCGAACATGCGGCGGATTTGCCGGTTACGGCCTTCGATCAGCGTGATCTCATACCAGGGATTTGCGGCGTCGCGCAGCAACTCGATTCGCACCGGACCCGTGCGCACCGCCTGAGAATGGCGCTTCTGCTCCTTCCCATCGCGTGTCTTGAGCGGCCTGGTGTCGGCGGGAAGAACAATGCCGCCGCGCAGCTTGCTGATCTCGTCCTCCGTCGGCTTGCCGCTCACCTTCACCAGATAGGTCTTAGGAACGTGCGTCGAAGCGTGCATGAGCTTCTGCGCCAACTCGCCGTCGTTGGTCAGCAGCAGCAGGCCTTCGCTCAGGTAATCGAGGCGGCCGACTGGATAGACGCGCGCTCCCACGCCGCGTACCAGATCGAGCACCGTCGGTCGGCCTTCGGGGTCCGTGACCGTCGTGACGTAGCCCTTGGGCTTGTGGAGCAGAATGTAGACTTGGCGTTCCGGGCCCTGCAGCGCCTTGCCTGCGACCTTGATGCGGTCTGTCTCGGGATCGGCTTTCGTTCCCAGCTCAGTGACAACTTGCCCGTTGACCGAGACCAGTCCGCCAGAGATGAGCTCTTCGGCTTTGCGGCGCGAAACGATTCCAGCAGCGGCAATGATCTTTTGCAGGCGTTCGAGAGGCATTGGCGGGTGCGACTACCGAGGGTAGCACACATTCGCGAGCCGCCTTGCACGGCTGGGCCGCTCCTCGTTTCTGATGACGCTTTCTTGATTTGTCATGACCAGCGGAGCGAGGCATCTGCTCTCGGCGGCGTGGGGTCGGACGGCGCGGTATGCGAGCGCTAGTTCTCTCGTGGAGGAGCTTTGCCGACCTTCTCTCGACAGGGAGGTCCCGCAACAGGCACTGCGCCATTGTGTCTCATAAATCGATTTTGAAAGGGCACGGCTTCAGCCGTGCCGTGAAGCACCTGTCAAAACGGGCTTTAGCCTCTGAGGGACTTCCGCTTCTCGATTTATGAGATGGCTTCCCGGTCGAATGATTACGCTACAGCCTGCTTCGCTATCCACAATTGCCGACAGAAGGCAATTGTGGGCCACCCGTGCAGCGCCAGGCAAAGGCGGAAGCCCCCGCATTCATGCGGGGGGAAGGGTATCGACTCTTCAATGGCGCTTTAGCGCTGGAACTCAGAGGGCCACAGCCAAAAGCCGGCCTGGGCGCGGCGACTCCATACCCTCGATAAATCCGCGGGCTTCCACCCCGCATGACAGAGCCGTTGCTTTGTATCAGGGCCCGCCTTTAGACGGGCCGTTGACGCACTCTATGCGTTCGGGCTTTAGCCCCTGCTTCGTGGGGTGGCCCACATTTCCCTCCGTTGGGTGTGGGCACTCGGGAGCGTACAGAAGCTGAACGCCGCCGTAACGTGGACCTGAAAACGATTCGCAACCTGCCGCCGCAGCGCCCCACGATTGCCTTCCAGAAACGCGAGCGGGCGTCGTCAGCAGGTCAATCGGCACAGGTCAGAATCACTCGCACCAAACTGTTTGACCATGTCGCGCACTGCGACCAAGCAGAAGTCTAATGAATTTTTGTGCGTGACCTCGACCGTGAGTTTCCGGGAGCCCCCCTCAATTACATGGAAATTGCTGGTTGAGGTCGGTTCCGCCCAACTTTTGCTAAGCACAAGAACCTTATGAGGTGACAGTACCCTTGCGATTAGACGCCCTTCCTCATGAAGAAAATCGAGTTGCGTTCTAGCCATTTCTTCCTCCACTCGTAGCTTAGCGCACCGGCTATTGACCCGCCACAATACGGAAGATTTTTTTCTTAGGCCTGATTAGATGACCGCGTCGGGCCGGTGCCCCAGGTTCGCGGCCTTCCTTTGGACGCTAACCTGGGGCCAGCAGGGTCATAGACTGCCCACGAACTGAGCGTTATATTGTTCAGGATTAAAAGTTAGTGAATGCCCAGGTTAGCCCAAAAGACGTGCGAACCTGGGGCACCGGGCCATTTGAACAGGCCAGGGTGCTAGGTGCTGAATGGGAAGAATAGCTTGAACTTGACTTTCTGGGACTCCTTTGCCAATGCCAGGTGGCTACAGTTCGCAATTGGAAGAAATTGTGAGAGCACTGAACCGTCCCTCGACTCCAACCTGGTTGGTAGCAATGGTGTCGGCCCTTTTGGGCTTCTTAGCCTCCGTACTAGGTCAGATGTTCCAGCATTGGTACAGCGAGCGGAGAGCCCATGCCAAGATGAGGATGATCATTTACTCCGAGCTTGGATCTATGTATTCGCACCTTGTCCACTTTCATAACGTAAAGACCCACCTTCCCCAGGAGCAAGATGTCCAATGGAGGAAGAAACAGCTCAAAGAGCGCTTCCTAAAGTTCGAGGGTGAGAAATATGCTGAGGAGAACAAGGACATTTTTATCCAGTTGAAGGAGCGTTCCACAATCAGCGAACTCTACGGCGCAATACGAGACGTATTCGCTCCTGAAGAAGAGTACGGCTTCTTCATCAATTCCGGCCTAGCGATTGAAATTATGGAAGATTGTGTAAGGCTCAACTACCTGCCAAACACGTGGGTGAAACGCTATATGAACAGTACTGATGTTGCGGCAATTGCCGAGGCCAACAGGAAACGAGTGGCAAAAGGCCAAGCCACATGCTGACTCCAAAGTTACCATCGTAACTTGCACCCTCTACACTCCTCTGTTACGTTCGCCCTGTGAGGCGCGGAAGCTGTGTCCCCGCTCGCTCCGGAGCTTCCGGGCGCGGCTCTTTAGGACGTTTGGGTAATGCCGCAAGGCTGGCTTCAGGTCGACCGTTTCGTTACCCCTCAAAATCTTTTCTGCACAACTTCTTGTGCAACCAATCGAGCTAACTCTCATCTTTCCAAGATTTTGCCTATAAGTCTCATGGGCTCAAGATTTTACCGGGACAACTTTTTCGCCAGCCCAATGGAATCAAGATTTTGCGGGCACCCCGGGGGGAGGGGGGTACAAGCCGCTATTCGCCATTCGCTGTTCGCTCTTCGCCAGATTCCGGAGCGAAAAGCGAAGAGCCAAGAGCGAAAAGCGAACAAGAGCAGATCCCTCGCCCGCTGCCGCGGGCTCGTGATGACAATTCATAACTACGGAGCACTTATTCCATGACTCGACACTGCGAACACGTAAAGGCCAACGGCCACTTCTGCGGATCGCCTGCCATGCGCGGCCGTAACTATTGTTTCTTCCACCTCAACCACATTGGGCAGCGGCTGCGCGTCGAGCGCTATGCCGCGCTCGGCCTGCAATGCCCGCCCATCGAGTTGCCGCTGCTGGAGGATGCCGCTTCCATCCAACTCGCCCTGATGCAGGTGACCGAGGCGCTGCTGCACGGCACGCTCGACCCCAAGCGCGGAGGCCTGGTGCTGTACGCGCTTCAGACCGCCAGCCTCAACCTGCGCAACATGGCGAAAGACGCCAAGGAAGAATCCCCGGCCGCGATCTGCGATCGCTACGACAGCTTCGAGCAGGACTACGAGCTCGACGAGACGACCGCTGCGGGATTGCGCGTGCAAGAACCCACGGCGGAAGAGAACAGCGCGGTTGGAGTTATCTCGGAGGAGCAGCCGGGCGACGCACCTCCCGCACCCGCGGACGGCAGCAGCGCCCCGGCAACCGCTGTCCGCCGCCAACGGCCCATCAGAATTCACGACGACGACTTCCAGATGCCTATCATGCTGAGCGAGGAGCAATATCTGCAGGCGAGAGCCGCTATCTTCCAGTACCGCCTGGACCACGACATTGATGCCAATGACGTCCACAATAAGGCGATACCACAGCGCGCCGCCATCAGCCAGAAAATCTTTCTCGGCGCCCGCAAGCCACCGGCTTCGATAGGAGTGTCGGAAGAAACTGCAGTCGGGGGTATACAGCAAGTAGCAAGTAGCAATTAGCAATTAGCTCCGAGCTACTAGCTACGAGTGAGAGCCAAATGCGAACTGCAGGTCCCTCGGCTCCGCTGCGCGCCGCTCGGGATGACAAAGCAGTGGCTACGGCTGGTAGCTGGTGGCTGAGAGCTGATTTATCTGCGAGCGTAGAACTTGAAACTTCTTGCACGAAACTTGAAACTGAATTCATGGCCCGAACTTTAGACAAATCACGCGAGCTGCAGCGTCGAGCGGAGCAACTCATTCCCGGCGGAGTGAATTCGCCGGTGCGCGCGTTCAAGTCCGTCGGCGGCGATCCGCCGTTTCTCGTCCGCGGCCTGGGCGCCTACGTCTGGGACGCCGACGACAATCGCTACATCGACTACGTCGGCTCGTGGGGGCCGCTCATCCTCGGACACGCCGCGCCTGAGGTGATTGAGGCGATCGTGGCCGCGGCGCGCAATGGCACGAGCTTTGGCGCGTCCACTGCGGCGGAGGCCGAGCTGGCAGCGCTGGTGGTCGAGGCGTTTCCCGCGGTGGAGAAGGTGCGCTTCGTCAGCTCGGGCACGGAAGCCACCATGTCGGCCATTCGCCTGGCGCGTGCCTATACCGGGCGCAAGTTCGTGGTGAAGTTTGAGGGCTGCTATCACGGACACTCGGACGCGCTGCTGGTGAAGGCGGGCTCGGGCGTGGCCACGCTGGGCATTCCCGGCTCGGCGGGCGTGCCGGAGGAGTTCGTAGAGTTCACGCTGGCGCTCCCCTACAACGACCTGGACGCGGTGGAGCAGGCGTTCGCTGATGTGCGGTTCAAAGACAAGATTGCGTGTGTCATCGTCGAGCCGGTGGTGGGCAACATGGGTTGCGTGCCTCCGAAGGCGGGATATCTCGAGGGCTTGCGATCGATCACCGAGCGCGAGGGCGCGCTGCTGATCTTCGACGAGGTGATGACGGGATTTCGCGTGGCGTTTGGCGGCGCGTCAGAGCTGTACGGGGTGACGGCCGACCTGGTGACGCTGGGTAAGATCATCGGCGGTGGCCTGCCGGTGGGCGTGTATGGCGGCGCGGCGAAGATCATGGACATGGTGGCTCCGGTGGGGCCGGTATACCAGGCGGGCACGCTGAGCGGGAATCCGCTGGCCATGGCGGCGGGGATTGCCACGCTGCGTGAACTGAAGGCTGGACGCGAGCGGATTTACAGGCAGCTCGATGAGTACTCGGGGAAGCTGGTGGCAGGCGTTTTGCAGGCAGCTCGGGACGCGGGTGTGGCAATGACGGTCAATCGCGTTGGCTCAATGTTTACGTTTTTCTTTACTGACAAGCAGGTGACGGATTGGGCGAACGCGGCGACTTGCGACACGGCGCGGTTTGGGCGCTTCTTCGGCAGCATGATGGATGACGGAGTCTGGCTGCCTCCGTCACAGTTTGAGGCGGCATTCCTCAGCACGGCGCATACTCCGGTGGACATCGAGCAGACCATCACGGCGGCGAGAGAAAGTCTGGCGATTAGTAATTAGCAGTTGGCATTTGGCAGTTGGCAGTTAGTGAACCAAGGACGCGATGATCCGAGCGGCCGGGGCCGCGAAAGGTGAAAGCCCCGCCCCTCGGGGCGGGGGAAGCGGAGGTTTTTGTGGAAAAGTGCCGTAGGCACGGCAGGCGTGTGCGAATACGACCGGAAATTCATTTTCGGGTGAAGACCTGCCGTGCCTACGGCACTCCATCTTTTATGGGACGGCTTCCCCGTCCTGAAGGACGGGGCTTTCACCTTTCGCCTCCTGTGGAGGCTGATGCAAGACGGGAAGGGCGCGCCGTACCCAGGTTAGCGTCCAAGAGAGGGACGCGAACCTGGGGCACCGAGCTGATTGCGTTTCCTTTTTGCGAAGTACCAGAAGATGGGAATTCCGGACAGGATCACCAAGATTCCCCAGGCCGAGTTGCGCAGGTTCTGCGTGAAGGTGAAGTACAGCAACACAGCGGCGGCAAGCACAAAGAGCGCGGGTACGACGGGGTATCCCCAGGTGTGATACGGCCGAGGCAGATCGGGTTCTTTGTTGCGCAACACAAAAACTGTGCTGGCGGCGATCATGTAGAAGAGCCACTCCGCAAAAATGGCTAGCGAGAAGAGTTGGCGGAAGTTTCCCGCGAACAGCAGCAGGAAGACCGATAACACGAGCTGAACGCCGAGCGCGACCGACGGCGTATGAAAGCGCGGATTCACATCGGCGAGTGCCTTGAAGAAGTAGCCGTCGCGAGCCATGGCGTAAGGCACGCGCGCCCCGCTCATGATGGTGCCGTTCAGGCTGACGAGCATCGACAAAGCCATACCCGCGGAAACAATGCCTGCTCCCCACGCGCCGACCGCGATGGCCGTGGCTTCCGATGCCGGGCGGGGCGAGGCAGCGACGGCCGATGCAGGCAGCACGTATTGCACGGCGGCATTGGTGAGCATGTACAGCACGGCGACGACGCTCACGCCGGCGATGAGTGCGATCGGAATGTTGCGCCCCGGATGATGCACTTCGCCGCTCATCATGTTCAAGTCGTTCCATCCGTCGTACGCCCACAGCGCGGCGACCAGCGCGGCGAAGAATCCGGCAAGTCCTCCCGTAGCGCCGGTGAACTCGGAGGCGAAGTTGCTCCAGGTTCCGCTGGCCGCAGTGAAGCAGAGGGCAGCGATCACGATGATCATCGCGATCTTCAGCACCGTGAAGAAGAGCTGGAACTCGCCTGCCTTCTTCACGCCGATGTAGTTCAGCCCGGTAATGAGTGCGGCGGCGAGAATGGCGACGAATTGGCCGTAACTGATGAGGAGCGGCGACGACAGCAGCGGATGATTGAGGAAGGAGAATCCCGAAAAAGTACCCAGTATGAGCACAATTCCCGTGGTTGTCGTCGCGACCGATGCCGGCTTGGCGATGGCGAACCACGTCCAGGCATAGAGAAACGCGGGCAGCGGGCCATAAGCGTCGCGAATATAGATGTACTCGCCTCCGGCCTGAGGCTTCATTGCACCGAGCTCGGCATAGGTCATAGCTCCAGCCACGGAGAGCAGACCGCCGACAATCCACACGAGGTATACGAGGCGCGCCGAGCCGACGGCCTGCATCATCTCGGCCGGAACAAGGAAGATGCCGCTGCCGATGATGGTGCCGATAACGACCGCGGTAGCGTGGCTCGCGCCGAGGTCGCGGGAGAGTGCGGGGACCGTTCGCGGAGTGGAATCCGGCATGGAACAGCAAGGATACCCGATGAGACGGTTACCCCCGTTCATCTCTCGCTCATCTCGCAAGCTGGACGTGTAGTCACATCACCGGGAAATGCAGCTTCTCCGCCGGGAGGTGCGAGTAGTCACAAAAATCGCTTCCGCCCAGAATACTGTTGATGAAATCCGCATTGGTTGCGTAATAATACGGGAACACCAAGTACTGCACCGTGCGCCCAACCCAGGAGACGTAGTGTCGCCACATTTGGAAAAAGTTCGCGCCGAAGCGGAGCGGCTCACACGCGATTTCTCGCCGGAGGACTGGCGATACACGTGTGATGGAAAGTGGTCTGCCTCGTTGATCCTAGAGCATCTCCTGTTGACTTACACGGCTACCACGAAGGGCGCGCTAAAGACGATGCAGGCGGGTGAGCCGTTCTGCCGCGAAGCTACATTGAAAGACCGTGCCGGCAGGTTTTACGTTTTGCGGCTGGGTCGCGTTCCGGGTGGCCTCAAGGCGGCGAAGAACATCGCTCCGAAAGAAGGCTTGCCGGGCGACAACTTGCGCGCGTTTAATGACGCCCTGGTGGCGATGAACGCGACATTGAACGACGCGGAACGTCGCTTTGGGAAGAAGACCCGGATCCTTGACCATCCCGTGCTGGGACCGCTGACCGCAGAAGAATGGCGGCGCTTCCACCGCGTGCACGCGGAACATCATTTCCGGCAAATCGCAAATCTCCGCATCGGGGCCCAGAGAGCGAAAGCGCTTGTGTAGATTGGCTGACAAGCGAGAGAAGCATCTGCCCATCGCGAGCTAAAGCCCGGCCCACGCCAAGTACCGACTCCAGGCGGCTTCGCCCAAGAACACCGCCAGCAGTGAGCATGCGCCGAGAAAGACGCCGAAAGGGACCTCACCCGAGCGCAACATCTCGCCGGTGGTGAGACGTGGTTCATCGGAACTGCTCCCGCCCACGGCGTTCCGCAGTAACAAAACGACAGCGTAAACAGCGCCAATGACTGGGGCGGTGAAAAGTACAAACAGGGTCAGCTTCAGGCCGAGAAATGCGCCGCACATCGCGATCAGAGCGACGTCGCCGAAGCCAAGACCATGACGCTTGCGCACGAGATAGTAGATCGCCCAGATGGAATAGAAGAATGCGGCGCCGAAAATCATGGCGATGATGGAGTCGAGGACCGATATCGGGCGTCGAGCTAGATTCGTTTGGACTCCTAACATTCGCAGTAGGAACTCCGTTCCGCTGCTGTCACCTGGCACAAACCACGCGAATAACAATCCCATCGCGATTCCGGGATAAGAGAACTCACGCGGCAAGAGGCCGGTCTCCGCATCCATGAAGATCAAGCCGACGACAAGAAAAGAGAAGACGGTGAACTTAAGCAGCACCAGACTCAGGCCAAATTCTGCGAAGCAGGCGAGAAAGAGAGCCGCGGTGAGCAGTTCGACCAGCGGATAACGCATCGAGATGGGCTCGCGGCAGTCGGCGCAGCGGCCTTTCAACCACAGGAAGCCGATGACGGGAGAGTTGTGGCGCCAGCGAATAGGCCTTCCGCAGCGAGGACAATGTGAGCCGGGCGAGACAAGCGATTCATCCCGCGGGATGCGACTGATGCATACATTCAGGAAGCTGCCGAAGACCAGTCCTGCGACCGCCAGCATGCATGCCAGAAGAAGATCCACGGAATCCTTGGGGAGGCTGCACTAGGGATATCGAAAGCGCAGCAAGTCTCCCTTTAAGGTTATATTGCAGTGCCGTCTGGGCGGAAGCTCTCCCGTCCAATTCAACAGCTTGCGATTGATGAGCCTCACCTCCGGCTCAAGTCGTGCCAGCCGCGGTCGTTTTGCTCGCGCACCCTGATCTTGCGGCAGACCAGCTTCTCATTCGGATCTGGCCTTTCCACTCCAGCAGGGAGGCTTCGAGCTCTTCCGAGAGCGCTTCGGTGGGCCGTAAACAGAGGATCCAGTCGTGGCTGGCGTCCATCGCGTATGCGCCGTGTGTCACGCCGGGGGTCGAGGTCTTAATGTGAGCGCCGTTCGCGCGGGCAACGCGAACGGTGTCGTCGTCGGAGTTGTCGTCGATGATCAGGACTTCATCGCACGGGCGAAGTGAATCCAGCGCCCGTCCAAGGCGCAGGGCGTCATTACGAGTGTGAAGAAGAGCGGTAATTTTGGGCATGGCAGGTGAGAAACGGTACTACTCGCGATTCAACTTGGAATAGAAGCAAGAAAGGCGCAGTCAGGTTCTGACTGCGCCTTATTTTTCGAGGCTACTGGTCGAGCGGAATGCGGCCAGCGTTGCGGTCGTCCGTGCTCTGCGGAGTGACCGTTAACGCGCTCGTCAACTGGAAGTTCAGAGTCGCTTCGGGACCAAGCTTGATTTGCTGACCCTTTTGGGTTGCGGCGACACCGGTTCCGGCTGCACCACCAGCAACCGCACCAATCGCAGCCCCCCGGCCTCCGCTGGCCAAGCCTCCGATAATTGCACCGAGTGCGGCGCCGCCGCCAGCTTTGACTGCCGTGTTCGTGCCTTCACCCTTGCCTTGACGCGACCACTGATTGGTCTGGAGGTTATAGGTTTTGCCATTCACCGACAGACTGGTGAGATCCAGTGTCAGCAACGAACTGCCGGCAAAACGTCCGGCACTTTGCACTGCAGCAACACGGCCCGTGACATCCGCGCCGCTTGGAATCACGGTCTGGTCGTCGATCACAATCGGGGCGCCCAGGCTGCCACGAAAGGTGTCACCCACCTGATTACGCTCCGAGTCGAGCGCCTCGTTCAAGCGAACCGTGAGCTGTGTGCCCGCAGGGATGGTCACCTTCTGCGGCGGCGGGGGTGGTGGTGGAGGCGTCGGGGCTACCATCGGTGCAGGCTGCTGCACAACCGGCGCGGGCTCGGGTGGAGCATTGCGCGCCAGTACCGGCTCATCGCTCTCGCTCTGTTGAGTGGCGGAATGCTTGGGGTGCGCGGCGGTCTCCGACTTCATGACCGAGGGCTTGGGTTCGGTCTTCTTCCGCACCGGGGCCGGCGGCGCGGGCTGCTCGGCCACGTTGGGAGGCGGGGTAACCTGTGCCTGCTGCACCTGCAGGTTGTTGACGACCGTCTTTACACCGCTCACCGTGGCGGCGTCATTGGCTGCTGCTCCACGCTCGGCGTCATTGGCAACGCTGCCGTTGAGCGTAACGATTCCACTGCTTGCCTGTACGGTGACATCCCGGCTTTGAACGGCGGCATCGCCGTAAATCTTGCTCTGGACGTCACTCGCGACCTGAGCGTCGCTTCGCACTGCTTTCTGACTGCATCCCGCCAGCACGAGCAGCGCTAGCGCCAGCGCCACAACGCCGATCGAAAGGGACTTCTTACGCATGTTTAAGCTCCTGTACTAACAGACGCATAAACACGAGAAACGGAGCATTGTCGCTGTGGCAGTGCCTGGTGAGCCACTATAAACTCTTGTGATTCCATCGCATTGGCTGAGCGCGGGAATGTAAAGAATGGTTACTACGCTGCTGGGGAAGCTGTTAGAAGCACCCAAACTGACAAATTTGTTCCAGGAGCAACCCAGAGGGAAGATAAAGATCACCCCATAAACATGACAGCCCCCGGATAGGCAACGAACTGCTGATTGACGGCCGGCCCAGGTGGTCAGAGAAACGACGAGCGGGCGTGACTCTTAGCTGGTCGCATCCGTCAGCCGGTTGTTGATAGCGAACAGCGCGAGCTCCAGGCGGCTGTTCACTCCGACCTTGTCGAAGATGTTTGTCAGGTGATGCTTCACCGTGTCTTCACTGAGTGCGAAGCGGCGCGCAATTTCCTTGTTGCTGAGGCCGGTCACGATGCTGACCAGGATGTCCATCTCGCGCTTGGTGAGGCCATAGTTCTTTTGCGGCTTATCGCCGGAAGAGCTGTTGCGCATGAAGTCGACGATATCGCCGACTGCCTCGCGGCCTACCCAATATTCACCTGCCATCACCGCACGAATGGCTTTCATGAGCAACTGCGTGGTGGAATCCTTCATGACAACACCACGCGCACCGAACTGCAGCGCCTGAACGATCTGAATCCGTTCGATGGCTGCGGTCAGGATAATGATCTTGGTGTGGAAGCCATTGCTGTCAGCGGACAACTCGCGCATCGCCTCCATCCCGGGCTTGCGCGGCATGGCCAGATCCAGCAACAGGATGTCGGGCTGCAGTTCACGGGTTTGAGCCACCGCTTCGGTGCCGTCAGCGGCCTCGCCGACGACCTGAAGTTCCGGTTCCGATTCCAGCAGACGGCGCAATCCGTCGCGAAAGATGGTGTGGTCGTCCGCCACGACAATGCGGACTGGGGGTCGGTCATCCATGCGATTCATGTCCTTTCGAGGAACCGTAAATCCAGAGCGACTCTCGTTCCTGTCGGGCATCAAGAATCGGATTACCTCCGGCGTAACGAGCCCCTTTTCGCGAACTGCTTAAGGCGGGGCAAGCGTTGCGGGGTGCCGATGGTTCCTGTCCCAATCGAGAACTCGGGGTTTCATCAACGATTATGCACACTAAAGTGGGTTCCGCAAGCACTATCGTATTTCTCGGAGAGTGTCCAGCATCACCCAATCGGGTGATGAGGCTCACAGCCGGGGTGAGCCGGCAGGGCTAAGCTAAGTTGTTGCAGTGTGTTACATGGGTCGGGCGAGAATGGCGGTCGGGCCGTGCCCTCGCAACTGGGCCCCAAAGACATTGTGTATTAACAGGCCGGAAGGAGGTACCGACTATGAGTTTTGCATCGTGGTCGAAAGTTCTGGCAGCCTCGCTAATGATTTCCCTATTAACCCTGACCGCGCTTGCGCAAGGAACTGGCAAAACTGGCCCGAAATACGACACCGCCAATGAAGTAAAGGTCAAAGGTACGGTGAGTGAGGTCAGGGAACCTTCCGCGCCGACTGAGCCGATTGTTCTGGTGGTCACGACGGCGGACAACACAACCACCGTCGTACAACTGGCACCGCGCGGCTACTTGAAAGAAATCGATTGCTGGGTCAAGGCCGGCGACGTGGTGGAGGTCACTGGCGCGAAAGTGGCGGATTCGGCGAACGAGGTCATCGCTCGCGAAGTCGTCTTCGGCAATAACACCATGGTGCTGCGCGACAACAAAGGCGTGCCCATCTGGGAGTCGTGGAAACCGGCGAAGTCCGGAGGATAGAAAGCGGCCCGGCACTCAGCAGCGGTGGCCTGAAGGTAAAACCTGAAACACGGCCGGAAGGCCCGTAAACAGCGGGCTTGAACGTTTCACAGTTCAGTTTCAAATCCCTACCAGTCGAGCGCCTGTTGAGCGCCGTTGCCACACGGCGTTTTTTCTTACTCTGAAGGCCATGGAAGAGCACCTCACCCCCGAGCAGCAAGCACAGCTTGCGCCAGATTGCTACTAAAGCCGGAACCGTCCCCGAGCGGTTGGTGACGAATGTTGTTACCCGGTATCTCGACGAAGAAGCCCGCTTCCTTGCCGCCGTGGAAAAAGGAATAGCTGCTGCCGAGCGCGGCGAGTTTATCGAAGAGGAAGAGATGGACGCTCGCCTTGAAGCCATGTTCAAGCCCTGATTCACTGCCGCGTTTCACGATTCCAGACTCAAAACGGAAGTAGACATTTGTATATACATTTGCATAGTTCCCTGCTATGATAAATTTGCGCGTAACGGGATTTGACTGGGACGGCGGCAACCGGGCGAAGTGCCAAAAGCACGGCGTTTCCATCGTGGAAATAGAGGCGCTGTTCATCGGCAATCCCCGCGTTGCGCCCGCACCCGAAACATTCGGAGGACGAGGACCGCATGATCGCCGTGGGACGAACCAGCGCCGGAAGGCCCCTGTTTGTGGCTTCACTCTGCGGACAAAAAACCGCCGCCGCCTCATCCGCCCGGTGACGGCCAGTTACATGCACGCAAAGGAGATTGCCGCCTATGAAAAAGAAGAAAGTTCCAAGGCTTAAAACCGACAAGGACGCGGAAGCGTTTCTTGCACAAGACCTGTCGGAGGTTGATTTTTCGCAGTTCAAACCCACGCGGTTTGAATTCGAAAAAAAGGACGAACAGATCAACATGCGCGTCCCCAGGCCCCTACTCGAGGCGCTCAAGGCGCGAGCGAAGGCGCGGGGCATTCCCTACACCCGTTTTATCCGGGAAACTCTCGAACGCGCCATGAGCGCGCCGAAGTCCTGACGTTGAGCGCAAGACTGGCGCTGATGTTAGGGAGATCGCACGCCGCGCACCCCCTTCGCGCGTTTCCCCGGAGGTTGAAGCACTGCCCCGCCGCTGGTAGCGGCAAAGGTTGCGACCGCAGCCAGGACCAGGTACTTGCGGAAACTCACTCCCGCCTCAGACGCTGACCGGTTCGCTCTCCGGCTTGGTGGCGCTGGGCTGTGATGGCGCCGTGGGAGCCGGAGGAGTCTGCTGCTTCAGTCGCGCCTCTTTCACCGCACGATTTCGCGCGGCACGCAACTTCATGAACGACGTCGCTTCGCGATAGAGCCGCTTGCGCTCGGTGGAATCGAACGCTGCTTTGCGGACGATGCGGAAGACCGCCTTGGGACGGAAATAGTACTCGTCGTAGAAGCGGTGCACCATCTCCATCACATAGTCGCGCGGCAGGCCGGGATACTCGATCATCGCCAACTGATGCCCGCCCTCGTCGACCATTTGAGCACCTTCATTGACGATGAAGCCATTCGACTTCGCGTAGTCGTAAAGCTCGGTGCCCGGGTAGGCGTGCGCGACGGAGACCTGGATGGTGTCGACATCAAGTTCCTTGGCGAAGTCGATGGTCGCTGCGGATGGTCTCCCTGGTCTCGCCCGGCAAACCAAGGATGAAGTCGCCATGCACTTTCAGGCCAAGTTTGCGACAGTCCTTGGTGAACTGCCGGGCACGCTCGACGGTCGCGCCCTTCTTGATGTTCTTCAGGATCTGCTGATCGCCTGATTCATAGCCCACGATGAGCAGACGGCAACCTGCATCCTTCATCGCTTTCAGAGTTTCGTAATCGGTGGTGACCCGCGAGGTACACGACCAGGTGATCCCCACCGGCTTCAACTTGGAGCACAGCTCGATGGTGCGCGCCTTTTGGATGTTGAAGGTGTCGTCGTCAAAAAAGAACTCTTTGACGTTCGGCCAATACTCTTTCGCCTTCGCCATCTCGCGCGCAACCGCGTCGCTGGAGCGCTTGCGCCAGGGGTGGCCACTCAGGGTCTGGGGCCACAGGCAGAAGGTACACTGCGCCGGACACCCGCGCGTCGTGTACAGCGCGACGTAGGGGTAGAGCAGGAACGGAACGTTGTAACGGGTAACGTCGAGATCGCGCTTGTATATGTCGACCACGTCGGGCAAGACATCGAGATCGGCGACCGCAGGCCGATCCGGATTGTGTACGATCTGCGCATTCGGCCCGCGATAAGAAACTCCGAGAATCTCGCTCAGAGGCTTGCCATTGGCGAACTCGACCGTCGCGAAGTCGAACTCACGGCGCACGATGAAGTCGATGGCCTGTCCCTCGCGCAGCGATTGCTCCGGCGCGGTGGTAACCGGCGGGCCGACAAAGGCAATCTTCAGCTGAGGATTCGCTTCCTTCATCGCCGCTGCCAGGCGGACGTCGCCCTGCCAGCCGGGCGTGCTGGTAAAGAGAACCAGGAATTCGTAATCCTTACCGATGCGAATCGTTTCTTCGCCGCTTACGTGATGCGGCGGAGCGTCGAGCAAGCGTGAACCTTCCAGCATTCCGGCGGGATAGGCAAGCCATACCGGATACCAGTACGACTCAATTTCGCGGGTGGCCGGCCAACGTGAGCTGGCGCCGCCGTCATAGTTCTCAAAGGAGGGAGGGTTCAGGAATAGTGTCTTTAAAGGCATCTTCAGTATTCTATTGTATCGTACCCGCTCTTGGATGTACTCCAACCACCTTGTGAATCACATAGTTACGGTGAAGACAGCGAATTGCGATTTAAGGGGTGGGAATGGCCCAATTCTCCAACTCACCGGTAATGCGCAGCAGTTGGAGCTCGGCCTTGGCAAGCTCGAATTCGGCGTCGAGGTAAGCGGCGTGCTTATCATTGGCGTCGAGTTGAGCGTTTTGCTGATCGCGTAAAGTCGCTGCTCCGGTTTGCATTCGAGCGCCGACCGCGTCCAGTTCGCCCTGAGAAACCTGCCAGTCCAGCTTGGCCACATCGCGTGCAGCTTGTAGTTGTCGAATGGAGCGTTGCAGCTTCAGCGCGTCTTCAGCGACCTGGTCTTTCGTCAGGTCGGCCTGCTTGTGCGCAACCATTGCGTCGGCATCGGCCTGTTGCGCGTGGGCCTTCTGCACGGGGTTAAAGAAGGGAAACTTCACGTTCAACCCGGCGGCCAGGTTATTGGCCGAGTAGTTCTTGAAATAAAAGTCGTAATTGTTGAACTTGGCAAGGTAAGCATACTGGCTGGCCAGATCGGCGAAAGGAAGGTTGGCGCGATGCTCACCCTTGGCGTTGGCATCGGCAGCCAGCGCCTTCTGCTCCGCCAAGTGGACGGCGGGACTGTTTGCTACGGCGCGCGCGGGGTAGTCGTCTTCCTGTGAGATCAGGGGCAATTCGGGAACGCTGTCGCCGGCGACAGAAATTTCGCCAGGCGCCAATCCGACAAGCTGGGAAAGGTGCTCGCGCAATACATCCTGCTGGCCCTCGGCTTCGGCGATCCGCAAACGAATGCGCGCCGCCACCAGTTGACTCTTCGTGAGATTGAGCCGGCTATCCACGCCTTCCTTCAGGCGCTGCTCGGAAATGTACTGCGCCTTGTCGGCAGCTTCCTGCGCTTTCTTCAGCGCGGCGATTTTGGCGGTGACGTTGTTCAGTTGCTCGTAGCTTAGCGCGACGTCGAGAATCACTCCGTTTTTCTTTTCCTCTACGTCGAAGGATTGCGCTTTCCAGTCGATCTTCGCCGCTTTGATGAATTGTTTGAGCGACAGATTGAACAGCGACTGGGTGGAAGTAAAGTTCACCACCGAGGGAGCCGAGCCTTCCAGGGTCAGAGGAAATCCGTAGGAGTAGCCCAGGCCCGACCCAACGGTGAGTTGCGGCAGGTAATGATTGCGAACTTCCTGGTAGGCCTTGAACGAGCGCCATTGGTTTATCGTCGCGATGCTCATCACTCCGCTGTGCTCCAGAGCCAGCTCGATTGCCTGCCGGAACGTGAGCGGCCCGGCAACGGTGGCTGGCTCGGCCGAAGCGCCGGAGGTCTGGGAGAAGGCAGGCGAGCCCGCCAGCAGACAGGCGCCAAGCGTCAGCACGCGAGCGCTCCCCAAGACCAAACTCAATTTACGGTGTACAGGTTTTCGGGACATCTCTCGTTGAGTCCCACCAGGGATTACGCAACGGCCGCTTCTAGTGCAGTTGATCGAGGGCCTTCCTGGCACGGCCGAAGCCGGAAGCAAGAGACAGCGAGGCCTGGTATTCAGCCGAAGCACTGGCTTTGTCGCCACTCCTCTCGTAGATCTGGCCCAGCAGATAGTGGGCGCGAAACGCCGGGGCATCTTCCACCAGCGTACCCGACGACAGATAGGTTTTCACGTATTGCGTCGCCGCTGGAAGATCGCGCCCCGCCTGCAACAGTTCGCTCGCTGCATCGTAATAGGTAACGGAAGGCCGATTCGGTTGCCCGAGCGCCGAGCTGATTGCGCTCTGCATGTCATCGAGCCTTCCGCGCTGGCGGTAGAACGAAGCCAGGCTCATCCAATACTGGGCCGGGTTTTGGGCGCGAGCAATCGCATCCCGCAGACTGCTCTCGGCGTCACCATATTTCTTTTCTTTCTGAGACGCAATGGCCCGGATCCAGTCGGCAGCAGCCGGATCAAGGCTTTGAACCTCGGAGGCCTGGTTGCGCGCCTTGGCAATGCCGCCGCCCATAATAGCCGGCGCCTCGACGTAGTATTCCGAAAGGTCGGCGCGTGCTGAGACATTTCGCGGATTGAGCTCTACCGCGCGCTCAAACTCATTTTTGGCTTTGCGGGCCAGACTCGCCGCCGTTAAGAGATTGCCGATTTCAGCCGCTTTCTGTCCGTAGGCGCGGCCCAACCACAAATGATACTGGGAATCATCTCCTCGAAGGCTTACGGCTCGCTCACCGTTCTTGATGGCCGCGTCCCACTGCTCAGTCGCGTAGTAGGCCCGTGACAGCAGGTTGTACGACTCCGCATCATCGCGGTTCAGCAATGAGCCGATCAGGTCATTCATCCGTCCGGCTGACAACAGCTGCACCGAATCCATCGCGGCTGGCGCAGCGGGCAACAAGCCAGCGGCAAGCACCAGAACCGAGATCACCGCCGCGATTTTGCCCAAGAACAACTTCATTGATTCACAACCTTCACCGGCATTCCAGCGGCCAGCGACTGGGAGTTGATCGCACCCAGCGCCAGCACGGCGTGGTCTGACAATCCACTCGTCACCTGAACGCGGGTGAGATCAGCCACTGATGTCTGCACATCGCGGCGCTTCAGTTCTCCATTAACTACCTGAAACACGTAACGTCCGACAGAGTCTTGGTGGATCGACTCTCGAGGAACGGTAAGCACATTCTGCTGCCGCTCAATAATCACGGCCACGGTTACGTTGGTATTGGGTAGCAGCCGCAGATCAGAGTTGTCGACGATACACGTGACTTCGCCAACGTTACGCGTGTTGCGCTGCACGATAACGGTGGGCAGCGTCTCTACTTCGCCCTTCCACACGCGACCCGGCAAGGCGTCCCAGGTGACCTCCACGTTCTGGCCCTTGCGCAAGCTCCCAATCTCAGGTTCATCGACGAATGCCCGGACCCTCACCTTGTGTAAGTCGGCCAACTGCAGCAACAAATCTCCGGCATTCACAAAGCTACCCCGCTTTACGGGAAGCGAGTAAACCATCCCGGCAAACGGAGCGGTGATGTTTGAATTCCGCAGCAGCGTATCAGCGGCAGCGAGAGAAGCTTTCGCCTCCCCCTGTTGCGCTTCGACATGACCGATTTCAGAAGGGGAGTACCGGTCCTTGAGCTTCTGTTGCAGCAGATGAACGTTGGCATCGGCAATCTTAAGCTGGTTGCGCGCGGCCTCGACCTCGGCCTGCGAAGCGGCACCCGATTGCAGCAGCCGCTGCATTGCCTGGAGGTTTCGCTCGGCGGCATCGCGGTCCGCTTGTGCCTTCGTCAATGCGTTGCGAGTGGTCAAAATCTCTTCCTGCGTTCCGCCATGGGAAACGGCGTTCAAATCTGCCTGCGCGCCGCGCAGCTGGGCCTCGGCACGGGCTGCCTGGGCCCGGGCATCGACGTCCTGAAGCTGCAACAGAAGCTGGCCGGCTTTGACCCAGTCTCCTTGCTGCACATCCAGCCTGGTCACCGTCGTGGCCACCGGCGCATGGGCTTCGAAATTAGTGATCGGCTCAATTTTGCCGTTGGTTGAGATGCTGGCGGTAATGGTCCCTATCTCCGCCGTCCCGACGCGAATTGCCACCCGGGCACGCCGCAATGAGATGAAAGCTGCCAGCAGGATCACCGCCAAAATCAAGCCGATGAGGATGATCCACGTCAGTTTTCCGTTCAGGCCTCGCCGACCTCTCTCAGTTGTTGCCGCCATGGAAGTTCAAGCCTACGAGTATAGCTTAGGTGTCCGATCCCTGAAGGTTATCTTTATCGCTACTCCGAGGCCGAATGTCTGCGGGCTCCCTGGGAAAACAGTTCGCCGGATCGCAGGCATCGAAAAGAGCGGCCAAGTCCCCAGTTTTGATGTGCTCGCAAAAGATACGACTCAGCCGTGGCGTGGCTCATCCGGCAACAGAGCCTGCCCTCCTTTGATTCCAACTCTGTTCAACACCATGGTGAGCACGTTGTCGCGGGGAGTGCCGCCGGCAAGTAGAGTTTCGCAACACAGTTCATGATTGTCATGTTTGTAGCGAGAGACCTGCTTTCGGTAGCACTGCGATGCTTCCATTCAGAGCTTGTCGGTATGGCGCATTTGATATTCAGTAGCAGACGATAACCACGTCTGGTTCAAGGCCCACATCGGAGCAATGCCAACGAGAGCAGATCCCTCGCTGCGCTCGGGATGACAAGACATATGCTTGACAACGTTACTCCGATTTCATGAGCTGGAGGCTGGTAGCTGGCGGCTTCCAGCTAGAATGTGTGCATGGCAAAGAGTCAGCGCTACACGCCGGAGCACGCCGAATCCGGCCTGGATGCCAAGTTTCCCGAGATCGAAACCTGGCCGAATCAGTTTCCGAACTATGAAATCGTCATCGACATCCCCGAGTTCACTTCGGTCTGCCCCAAAACCGGACTGCCCGACTTCGGCACGCTCTGGATCCGCTACATGCCCGACAAAGAATGCCTGGAACTGAAGTCGCTGAAGGAATACCTCACCTGCTACCGCAATCTGGGCATCTTCCAGGAGAACGTCGTCAATCGGGTGCTGGAAGATGTGGTGCGCGCGGCCAAGCCGAAGTGGGCCGAGGTGAAAGGCGAATTCCGTCCGCGTGGGGGCATCGGAACGGTAGTGATTGCGCGGTATCCCAGGCCGAAGAAGTAGAAAGCCGCTCTTGGCTCTTCGCCCTTCGCTCTTCGCAGACCTCAACTTTATTGTCATCACTAGCGAAGCGAGGGATCTGCTCTTCTTGATTCGCTCGCGTGGGTTAGTTTTGCGGCCCAAGGCCCCTTCAAACCCAGAGCTGGGGCATCCAACCGCAGCTAGTCCCGAAGCACTCATCAGCAGGACGGCAGCAAGGCAACCCGAGGACATTCTCACAGCGGTATATTCCCGTGCTTCTTGGGCGGGTTCTTGTCGCGCTTGTTCTCCAGCATATCGAGCGCCTGAATCAGCTTGCGGCGCGTGTCGCGGGGACGAATCACGGCATCGAGGTATCCGCGCTCTGCGGCGACGTAGGGATTGGCGAACCGGTCGCGGAATTCCTCGATCTTCGCGGAGCGCTCAATTTCGGGATGGTCTGACTTTTCCAGCTCGCGCCGATACACGATGTTCACCGCGCCTTCCGGGCCCATGACGGCGATCTCGGCGGTCGGCCAGGCGTAGTTCACGTCGGTGCGAATGTGCTTTGATGCCATGACGCAATACGCTCCACCGTAAGCCTTGCGCGTGATGACGGTAACCTTCGGCACCGTCGCCTCGGAGAACGCGTACAGCAACTTCGCACCGTGCACGATAATGCCGCCGTACTCCTGCTGCGTACCGGGGAGGAAGCCGGGGACATCCTCGAAGGTGATCAGCGGAATGTTGAAGCAATCGCAGAAGCGCACAAAGCGCGCGCCCTTGATGCTGGCGTTGATGTCGAGCACCCCCGCCAGAAACGCCGGCTGGTTGGCGACGATGCCCACCGAGCGGCCATTCAGCCGGGCAAAGCCGATAACGATGTTCTTGGCGTAGTGCTCCTGCACTTCAAAGAAGTAGCCGTCATCGACCACGCGATGAATCACATCCTTGATGTCGTAGGGCAGGTTCGATTCCGAAGGCACCAGCGTGTCCAACTCTTCGTCGGCGCGATCGATGGGATCGGTGCAAGCGCGGCGCGGCGGATCGTCCAGATTGTTGGACGGGATGAAGCTGAACAGTTCACGAATCATGCTGAGGCACTCGGCGTCGTCCTGCGCCAGGAAATGCGCGACGCCGGATTTGGCGTTGTGCGTCATGGCGCCGCCAAGCTCGTCTTTCGTGACTTCTTCGTGAGTCACGGCCTTGATGACTTCGGGCCCGGTGATGAACATGTACGACGTCTTGTCGACCATCAGGATGAAGTCGGTCATGGCGGGCGAATACACAGCGCCGCCGGCGCACGGGCCCATGATGGCGGAGATCTGCGGCACCACTCCGGAAGAAAGCACATTACGCAGGAAGATGTCAGCGTAGCCCGCCAGCGACTTCACCCCTTCCTGAATGCGCGCGCCACCGGAGTCGTTCAGCCCGATCACGGGCGCACCGACACGCATGGCCATATCCATGATCTTTACGATCTTCGCGGCATTGGTCTCCGAGAGTGAGCCGCCGAAAACGGTGAAGTCCTGGGCGAAGACGAAGACCAGCCGGCCTTCGATGCGGCCATGGCCGGTGATGAAACCATCGCCGTAGACGACCTGCTCTTCCATGCCGAAATCGGTGCAGCGATGGGTGACCAGCTTGTCGGTCTCTTCGAAGCTGCCTTCGTCGAGCAGGAACTCGATGCGTTCGCGGGCCGACATCTTGCCCTGTTTGTGCTCGCGAGCGCGGCGCTCTTCTCCGCCACCGGCTTCGGCGAGCGTGTCGCGACGCTTCAGTTCGGCCAGCTTCTCTTCAAGGTTCATGGCGGGAATTATATCGGGGAGCGCAGAAGTGGTTGTGAGGTGAACATCACAGGGGTTTGTGACGTGGCGGTGGAATCAGTGGAAATGCTCCCAGCCTCCCGGCTTCAGCTTCTTGACTCGCCCATCTGCCGTTGCAAGTTTCACGTCCCTGCCGCCGACAATCTCACCGATCCGGGTCACGGGAACTCCGGCGATCGCATCGGGAACGGGCTTGCGCTTCGCGGCGGTGAACAACAGCTCGTAATCCTCGCCCCCGTGCAGGGCGAGCTCCAGGCCGTTCGGGCCTGGAACACGCGGAAGCGACTCGGCGTAGATCACCGCGCCGACTCCGCTTTCTTCGCAGATGTGTCGCAGGTCGACCGACAATCCGTCGCTGGTGTCGATCATCGCCGAAGCAAGCTTTCTTTCGCGCAGGTAGCGGCCGACATCCAGGCGCGGATCGGGACAGAAGTGTCTCTGATGCGCTGTGCGGCGGAGTTTCTTTCCTTCCCGTCGCAGATCCAAGGTAGCCACCGACGCGCCGAGTGTTCCGGTGACATAAATGAAGTCGCCAACGCGCGCGCCTGACCGGAGAACGGCTTTGTGCTTCGGGACGGACCCAAGCACTACGATGTCGGCCAGCACACCCGCGTGAGACTCAGCTATATCGCCTCCAGCGAGTTGCACCGAGTATCGCCTAGCCAGCTTCAGAAACCCCGCAAAGAACTGGTCCACCCAGCGCTGTGGCAGTGCTCGCGGCAATGCCAGCGACAGGAATGCCGCCCGCGGCTCGCCGCCCATGGCGGCGATGTCGCTCAGTCCGCGGGCGAGACAGCGGTGGCCGATCGAATCAGGCGGATGCCAGTCGCGACGGAAGTGCACGTTCTCTAGGCTGAAGTCGGTGGTAACGAGAGCTTCATGGCCCTTTGGTACGGCGACGACGGCACAATCGTCGCCAATGCCGACGCCAACGGCCGGGCGTCCAGCCCTGTGGCGTATTGTCGCAATCAGTTGAGTTTCGCGAAGCGGCACGAGTTTCGAAGCGGGACAAATTTCAAGCAATGAAAGCTATCGGCCACTATAGCTGATGCGGCCCGCGGGCGAAACGCTGGTGTGACGCTGGGTGTGACGGGGCTGGTAAATCGACCACCAAAGCGAGGGCAAACTCAGGCCGAACGCGTCCCGCGAGATAACGCTGTATTCACGACGGCGTCGGGCGGCCGGTAGCTGGCAAACGACCCCGTCTGCGCTTGACCTGTTGCTCTCTTGCCGGCATCGCAACCGGTCACTTCGCTCGCCCACTTCGTAGAATCGATGTAGAGCGCGGAGGCCGTAGGTTCACCGATACCGATTCTATGCGCCCGTTCAGTACAGGTGCCCCAGTCGCCGCATTCATACGCGGACATCATTTCGAAAATGGAACGGTAGCTGCCCGGTTCTCCCAGCAGAGCTTGCTTAACGGCACTCGCAATGGGCAACTGCTCCAAGACCGTCGGGAGCGAGATTTCCAAAAGGGCCGGGAGCGCCGACAGCATTCCCATCCAGAAAGCCCCCGGCAGAGAATCGCCGATAGCAACCGCTACCAGCTCGCAGAATCGCGCGCGCGCCAAGGCCCATATCACCAACTCTGAAGGTTTGTGGATGCAGTTCTCAGCAACAGCAGTAACGAGCAGCCACTTTCGGGTTTCCTGTTCCCCCAGCAGTGTCAGGGCATGGCGTATCGAGGTGACTTCGACTCGGAAGGCGAACGCGACGGAGTTCAAGTAGCGCAACAGGCGCAGGCTGAGCGATGGTTCGGCACGAACCAGTTTTTCTATTAGTTGACGATCCAACTCTGGCTGGTGTGCTGCCGTCAGCAGCCGCAGGCAATTCGAATGTGTCGCGCCAATGTCTTTCCGGTGCACGATCTCTGGTCTTTGAAAAAAGAATCCCTGGAAGAGCTCATATCCCATGTTGATGGCCGCGCGACGTTCTTTCTCATTTTCGACCTTCTCCGCCAGCGCCCGCATGCCCCGGCCGCGGATCTCCCGGGCCATCTCCTCCTGCTGCCGGGCGCCATTCGCGAGCCGGAAGTCAACTTTGACGATATCAGCCAATGGAAAATACGGTTCCACCTCTCTTAGCGAACGAACGTCATCGAGCGCAATCAGGTATCCCTTTTCCTTCAGGGCGCGGCACGCCTCAAGCACTTCCCTGTCTGGCAGCACGTCTTCGAGAACCTCGATCACGGTGCGGGAGGGCGGCAGCAACTCGATTAAACGATTAGTGAGGACCGACCGCGTGCAATTCACAAACGCAAGCTTGTCGGCGCATAGCTGTTCGAGGCCCCAGAGGATGGAGTTGTCCAGTGTGACGCAGCTCGCCTGATCGGAATCTTGAAAACTGGCAACGGCTTCGAATCCAGAGCGAAATAATATCTCGTAACCAAAAACCGTCATATTTCGCCTGAACACAGGCTGCCGCGCTGCGAACCGCATCCGCGCTACCCTCCAGCAGCACATGGCTGTCGTTAATCGTTCTATCGGCCATCGCGAGTAGATGTATCACCAGGAGATTCGAACCGGCACTGGGTCAAAGCGTTCCGAGCCGGGACTCACGTATTACAACCCTGCGAGCCAGTGTTGCCAATCTCCGGTGAGCCCTCCGCTCGGCCGGGCTTTTGCAAACTTGCTGCGATAGAGTGCGCCAAGTCACAGGGGAGTGGTCACATGTTATTGACACGGGTTTGCGCGGGCTGTTAGGGTTTTCACTTTTGAAGCTGAATTGGCACTGAACGGGAGTCGTCCGGCTCTACTCATCGGACAACCCCCGTAGCACGGCCCGCGCATGGGTTGGGGCCCCTGCAAAACCAAACGTTCCCGGAAACGCGTACAAGCCAGCCGGTTGCCAGAACCATTTTTCTTGATGAGGTCAATGCCTTTGCGGAAGCGCTTTTATATTCTTTTTGTGGCCCGCGATGCAGAAGGGCAGCTTCGTAAGATTCCCATCCCGATCCATTACTTGTACGTATTCATGGCCGGCGCCCTGCTGGGCATGTTTACCATCACCGGCATGGCGGGCTCGTATACGCGCATGCTATGGAAGGTGGCGCGATTCAACGAGCTGCGTTCGGAAAAGAAGGCCCTGCAAACGCAATACAAGCAGCTCGAAACGGTAACTCACGAGAAAGACATTCAGGTCGCCTCACTCGGGTCTTTGGCTAACGAAGTCTCCGTCATTTATGGTCTCAAACCCAATCCCAAGCTGTTAAATGAAACTGACAAGCCGGTGCAGCCGGAACAGGTGAAGTACACCATTGACCAGCTCTACGCGTTGCGCAGCTCAGCGCTGACCGGCGCCGCAACCGCCGCTCTTGGAATGGGACTGACGCAGCAGGCGACACTCACCGAATGGGCGCAGGCGGCCTCGGCTCCGACGCTTTGGCCGGTCGTGGGACGGATCACGAGTTACTTCGGCGAGCGCATCGATCCGTTCAACGGTGAAGGCGCCTTCCACTCTGGTGTGGACATCTCATGCTCTTACGGCCAGCCTGTAGTGTCGCCCGCGGACGGCGCCGTTACCTATGCCGACGCGTATGCCGGTTACGGACGCATGATCGAGATCGATCACGGCAACGGCATCGTCACGCGTTACGGTCATTTGTCGGGATTCGCGGTGACAGAGGGGCAATCGGTGCGACGCGGGCAGGTGATCGGCTACGTCGGCTTAAGCGGGCGCAGCACGGGCCCGCATCTGCACTATGAAGTGCGCATCAACGATACGCCGGTCAATCCGCACAAGTATCTGCGGGCCACGCTCGATTCCATGACTGGATCGCCGAGCGCGATGTAGCGCTACTTCTTGCTTTTTGGTCTGGACTTGGCCGCTGGAGCAGGAGGCTCCGGCGGCTTCTGTGTTTGGGGAGCAATCTCGACCGGCGACTCGCTCAAAATCTTACGGAAGAAGGCGAATGGCACGTTTGCCGTTACAACGGCCTCGTTCTGGTCCTGCTTCACCTCGAAACTCTCGAACGCCTTTTTAACGTCGGGATCGGGCCCGCCTCCGTCCATTGATATATCGATCGATTTGAACAGCGCGAGGAAGGCATTCATTTTGCCGACAAAGCTGCGTGCCTGCGCGTCGCTTTGCGTGATCACCTGAGCGCGAAGGCGCACATCGGTGAGTGGACGAGCCGACGCGATCACAATGCTTCCCGGAGGCAGCAGACTGCTCCAGCCGCCCGGGAGCAGCAGCTCGCCGCGGTCCTGCATCGAGGCCTGTGCCGGGGTGCGCGCAATGGTCCAGACTACGCTTCCCAGCGGCACGCGGCGGTAGTAGTCGCGCACTAGCGTAGGCCCTGCAAATGGCAGTGCGGCTTGCTTGTAGTGGTCGATGATGTAGTGAATAAAGCCGGGATCGGCGTTGTTGGAAGCGGCGGCTGTATCCACTCCGAGGAGCACCGCGCGAAGCGTGCGGCCTTCGAGCGGAATTACATAGACTTCGAACCCGTCGTAATGCTCGATGGCATTGTTCGACAGCTTGGCCAGATACTGGCTGACGCGGCTGTGATCGAAATGGCCCTGCAGGATCTCGGTGTAGCGCGTCTCCTGCTCGCCACCACCGCCGTAGTGAATGGCAAACGCAGCATGGTCGAGATCGCGCTCGAAGTCGAAGCCGGTTTCCCTGACAAACTCGTCGTATTCAGGATCGCGGTTGGATGCAGGCTTCTTGCCAAGTCCGGTTAGCAATCGGATCGGTTCAAGGTTGACATACAGTACGGCGTCGGAGTCTGGGAGAAGCCGGACTGCGTCGGGAGGGGCAGCTTTTCGCAGGAAGATGGCGACAACCACTGCGCCCGCCAAAACGAGAACCACCGCGAGTGCAATCCAGAGTTGACGCCTTCGTCTTCGCATTGATCAGCCTGCATCATACGGTAAAAGCTCCCGCTAGCGAAGAGCCGGGAAAAGCGGTACACTCAGAACGTCCGCTGTACGTGCCTACGGTTAGGCGCACTCTGCAGAATCCCAGCCCAAGGGCCTACGGGAGTGGCGAGTTGAGACTGTTTCTTGCGTTTTTCTAAGCGGCAAAAGCCTTAGTGTAACCATTCATTTGCACGTCGGTTGCCGTTGTGTTATCCTTTGTATTTGTGCCCGGTTGGCGGGAAAGTTCTAGGCCTGCCTAAGCTCCTTGAGCGCCATGGCAGGCCAAAGGCTGGCGTAGCTCAGCTGGTAGAGCATCTGATTTGTAATCAGAGGGTCGGGGGTTCAAATCCCTTCGCCAGCTCCAGGTTGTAACCCTTGAGCGCGCCGCGAGGCGTAGCAGGAGCAAAGCCAAGCCAGACGCGCAGCTTTCCTAGAGAACTGAATCCAGCAGCAGGTTGCCGATGTTTTTGAACTCGCGCTGAAGTGCGAGAGCGGAGCCGTTGCGGAGTTGCGCCGGATGGGTGAGGCCGCTAAGCGGCGGATGTTTACGGTTCTTTGACAGCAGGGATTGGCGGTTCCGGGCTCGCGCATCTGCGGATAGCGCGTTCGACGCTCTTCCATGCGTCAGGCAGTTTGCTCGGTCGACTGTGCACAGGTGGCCGAGTGGTTAATGGCAGCAGACTGTAAATCTGCCGCTCCTTGCGAGCTACGGAGGTTCGAATCCTCCCCTGTGCACCAGGTTTTCTTGTCGATGAAGCTGTGGATAGCGTTAGGCGCGTACGCCGTGTTGGCCATCTTGACCGCGCTGACCATTGACGATCAGAAGTTCAAGCTGGCGACCTTAGCGATTCTGGCGATGTTCGCGATCCGCACACTGGCATGGAGCCGGAAGATGGACCGCGAGGACGAGGAGCACCGGGACAAATGAAGTTGTCAGTTGTCGGTGGCCGGTTGTCAGTTGGCACCGGTTTGTCAGTTGGCGGTGGCTGGTTGTCACCGACCGGGCGGGTCACTGATTCAGAGTAGCTTCCGCAAGCTCAGGCGTTGCGGATACTGCGCGACTGGGAAAAAATCCAGCCCCGTAAGGGGGGCGAAACAGTTTAGCCCAGCACGGGGGCGAAGCCGGAGTGCTGGGTAAGGCGCCTGCGCAATTCCGAGTCCCGTAGGGACGGCAGATGTTTTGGCGCCTCGGACGGTCAGCGGGAGTAACTCAGTGGTAGAGTCACAGCCTTCCAAGCTGTTGGTCGTGGGTTCGATTCCCATCTCCCGCTCCAGTGTTTTGTTGTTGAACGAAGAGCTTAGAAGCTGATGTAGCTCAGTTGGTAGAGCACTCCCTTGGTAAGGGAGAGGTCATCGGTTCAATCCCGATCATCAGCTCCAGTTTTGGCTGTTGGGGCTGGCACGAATCGATTTGGCGTGTGTAGCGTCAAATACTTACAGCCCCAAAACTTAGGCAGCTTTGCCGACGGAGTTACCTGCGCAAATGAGTGTCTCCGCGACGCAATCGGGTTCCAGAGCCGCATTTCAGCAGGCCGGAATCAGGATCGAAAAGCTGGAGGAGTTTGAGGCACTACAGTCGGCCCTGAGGCGCGTTTTTGCGCCGGGCCACGCTGAGAGCCTGCTTCGGCTGCTGCAGCGCAAGGGGATTCCGATTCGCGATTTCGATCGGGTGTTGCACGAGCGGGTGCTAGAAGCGGCCGATGCCGAGCTGGCCAAGAGCGGTAAGGGCGCGAAACAACTTTACAGCGAATTGAGCGTGAGCGATCAGGCCCAGATTCGCGAACTTTATCTCAGCGCGCTGGAGGAAGTTGATCTTCCCCTGCGCGAGAAGTACAGCAAACTTTATCGGTATTACTAAATATCGCGCGGGGAGTACAGGAACCGCGCTTGACTTGGCTAAACGGTAATCGTTGCACTGGATATGAATACTCGTCTCATTGAACTGAAGTTAAGACAATTGGCAGACAGGCCGGACGGCTTTCTGGAATCGGTTAGGCATGTACCGAAAACTGCCGCGCGGTCTGTATTGTTGGAAGCTGTCTTCGGGCCTCCCGCTGGCCCGGGTGCAGCGGGGGGTCTCTCCTGGTCTTGGGCTGACTTCAATAATAGTGGTTTACCTGATGAAGTTATGGGGCGCTTGAGAGCAACGTTAGCGAGTTTGAGCCCGCAAGTTCGCGAGAAGTACTCAGAGGAGATCGCACGCCTAGATGCGCTCGCGTGATCCTATTTGTATTTATCGTTGGCTTTCATTTATCAACGAGAGGCAATTATGGCGAAAGAGAAATTTGACCGCAGCAAGCCGCACGTGAACGTGGGCACGATCGGGCACATCGATCATGGCAAGACGACGTTGACCGCGGCCATCACCAAGGTGTTGCAGAAGCACAATCCCAAGATCGTGTTCCGCAGCTTCGACTCGATCGACAATGCGCCGGAAGAGAAGGCGCGCGGCATCACCATTGCCACGGCGCACGTGGAGTACGAGACCGCCAACCGGCACTACGCCCACGTCGACTGCCCCGGCCACGCCGACTACATCAAGAACATGATCACCGGCGCGGCGCAGATGGACGGCGCGATCCTGGTGGTTGCAGCCACCGACGGCCCCATGCCGCAGACCAAGGAGCACGTGCTGCTGGCCCGCCAGGTGGGCGTGCCCTACATTGTGGTGTTCCTGAACAAGTGTGATGCGGTGGAAGACACCGAGCTGATCGACCTGGTCGAGATGGAAGTGCGCGAGCTGCTGACCAAGTACAACTTCCCGGGCGACGATCTGCCGGTGGTGCGCGGCTCGGCGCTGGGCGCGCTGAACGGCGAAGCGCAGTGGGAAGCCAAGATTGACGAGCTGATGGACGCCGTCGACAAGAACGTTCCGCTGCCGGCGCGCGACATCGACAAGCCGTTCCTGATGCCGATCGAAGACATCTTCTCCATCTCGGGCCGTGGCACGGTGGTCACGGGCCGTATCGAGCGCGGCAAGGTGAAGGTGGGCGAGGAAGTCGAGATCGTGGGCTTCCGCGAGACGCGCAAGACGGTGGTAACCGGCGTCGAGATGTTCAAGAAGCAGCTCGACGAAGGCATGGCGGGCGACAACGCGGGCCTCTTGCTGCGCGGCATTCCGAAGGAAGACGTTGAGCGCGGCATGGTGTTGGCCAAGCCGGGATCGATTACGCCGCACACCAAGTTCAAGGGCGAGGTGTACGTGCTGTCGAAGGAAGAAGGCGGGCGGCACACGCCGTTCTTTAAGGGCTATCGGCCGCAGTTTTACTTCCGCACTACGGACGTGACGGGCGTGGCCACGCTGCCGGCGGGCACCGAGATGGTGATGCCGGGCGACAACGTGGCGCTGGAGATCGAGCTGATCACGCCGGTGGCCATGGAAAAGGGCCTGCGCTTCGCCATCCGCGAAGGCGGACGCACCGTCGGCGCCGGCACCATTAGCGAGATCATCGCGTAGGTCGGAGATTGTATGGAAATCGCCGTACAGGGATGGAGGTCAAGTCCAGCGGAGTGGGATGCGGCGCGCAATATCCCGACAATGGACTTGCCTAGATTGACCGATCAACAGCGGGAAGTCGCGCGAAAACTGGGCATACCCGAAGAAGACTACTCTCGCAGCGTGTTGGCAGGCAGGCGCACGCAAGAAGTGCTGCTGCAAAGGGCGCAAGCACTTGCAGCGTTTCTGAAGGATCGAATTGATCGCGAACACTTGCCGATAAAGCTCAATCGGGTGGTACTCGATGTGGTCGAGCACAGGTTTACTGTGGAGTTAGAAACTGAGGGTGGGCCGAGGATTCTGCGCGTTAGCGAAGACATTGTTGACGAATATCTGGACAGTGGCAGTGTGGTTGCGGAAGCGAACCTCGCAAGGATTCTGGATCGAGCTTTGCTGGGTTTAACCGCTTGAAGATCAGCGAGCGTGAAATCACGGTACTGGTCAGCGAGACCGGGAGAGAGGTTCTCAAGTCACTAAACCTGGATGACTTGGCAGTGCATTGGTTGTATGTGCAACATACAGACGAGTTGGGGATCTGGGTCAGAGTTCGACGCGAAGATGGAAATCACTTAGTGCTATTACGCTGGGACTTCGTGCTTGGACTAGATTTCCCGGCTGGTGAAACGAAGATTATAGGAGTTCAGGGATAACAATATGCCCCGCGAGATTGTTACGTTGCAGTGCAGTGATTGCAAGAACCGCAATTACTCCACCACCAAAAACAAGAAGACCACGACCGGCCGTCTGGAGTTCAACAAGTTCTGCCGGACGTGCCGGAAGCACACGTCGCATAAGGAAGTGAAATAGCTGTTAGCTATTAGCTCTTGGCTTTTGGCGAACGGATTTTGGATCGAAGCGCTTAGCCAAAGGCCAACGGCCAAAAGTCAACGGCGGGATTTAGGGGCGTAAGCTCAACGGTTAAACTGCCGGTCTCCAAAACCGGACTTGGGGGTTCGAATCCCTCCGCCCCTGCCAGGTTTGGGTGCGCCCTTTTCGCGCAGCGGGACGAATCAGGGCGCTCGGGTTCCTTGGAGGCAAAGGAAGTCTCCCCGGGGTGACAAGGTAGTCGAGGACGTAAAGGCGCAAAGCGCCGGAAACAGGTATCTGATGGCGAAGTCCGCAGCAATCGAACCCGTTCATGAAAACCGGCTGGCGGCAATGAAGGCGTGGCCGCAGCGCGCCAAGAGCTTTTACAACGATGTGCGCACCGAAATGAAGAAGGTGACCACACCGAGCCGCAAGGAAGTGCAGGGCACGACCACGGTAGTCATCATCACGGTGTTCTTGTTTGCGGCCTATTTCTGGGTGATCGACACCATCCTGCAGAAGACGATGGACCAGGCGTTGCGCAGCCTGGCGCATCGCTAACCGGCACGAATGGCAAAAGCGGTACTAATGGCAGAAGAAGAAACCAAACCCGAAACCAACGGCGCGGAAGAGCAGCCCTCCGGCGAGCCCGCGGCCGCCACAACTGCGGCGCTTGCGGAAGAGACGCCGAAAAACCCGAATATGAAGTGGTACATCATCCACACCTATTCGGGCTTTGAGCGCAAAGTGAAAGAGTCGCTGGAGTCGCGCGTACGCGCCTATCCCGAACTGGAGCAGCGCATCGGCCAGGTGCTGATTCCGACCGAGTCGGTAACCGAAGTTCGCGGCGGCAAGAAGTACACCAGCGAGCGCATGTTCTATCCCGGCTACGTGCTGGTGGAGATGGACATGGACGACAACGTGTGGCACGTAGTAAAGGGCACGCCGCGCGTAACCGGATTCGTAGGCACCGGCCAGCAGCCGACGCCGCTGTCGGAAGAAGAAGTACAGCAGATCGTTTATCGCGTTGCCGACAGCAAAGAGAAGCCCAAGCTCAAGGTCAAGTTCGAGAAGAATGAGAAAGTGCGTATCACCGAAGGCCCGTTCGCCAGTTTCACGGGCGACATTGACGAAGTGAATGAAGACCGCGAGACGCTGAAGGTAATGGTCACGATCTTCGGGCGGCAGACTCCGGTGGAGTTGGAGTTTGGGCAGGTCGAGAAGGTCGTAACGTAAGACTATGGGCATCTTCTTGGCACATCTGCGTGTCTGGAATCCGGCCATGCCGTCTAAGGCTGAAGAAATGGACGTTATGGTGGATACGGGCGCGGCGTATAGCTGGGTGTCGCGTGCCAGGTTGGAGCCGATGGACGTGAAGCCAGTACGCCGAATGCAGTTCCGCACGATCGAGGGGAACATCATTGAGCGCGATCTGGCTCCGGTATTCGTCGCGACGGATGGATTTACCGGCGGCGACAACGTGGTCATGGCCGAGCCTGGCGACTTGGAAGTGCTTGGCTCCCACACGTTGGAGAGCCTGGGCGTTACGGTTGATCCGGTAAACAAGAAGCTTGTTCCGGCTGTCGGACTGGCGTTGACAAACGTAATTGCCGGTTAGGCGAACTTGAGCGGGCCCGCGATTCAGGGTCTGAGTGAAGAGAGAACATGGCAAAGAAGATTACAGGTTCGGTGAAGTTGCAGATTGCGGCGGGCAAGGCCACTCCGGCGCCCCCGGTGGGCCCCGCTCTCGGTCAGGCGCAGATCAACATCATGGAGTTTTGCAAGCAGTTCAATGCACGCACCAGCGCGAAGGAAATGGACGGGCTGATCATCCCGGTGGTGGTCAGCGTCTATAGCGATCGCTCGTTCACCTTCATCACTAAGACTCCGCCGGCGGCGATCCTATTGAAGCGCGCGGCCGGCGTGGCCAAGGGTTCGGGAACGCCGAATAAAGATAAGGTCGGCAAGGTTACCGAGAAACAGGTGCTGGACATTGCCAAGCAGAAAATGCCTGACCTGAATGCCGCATCCATTGAAGCCGCGGTGAAGAGCGTCAAGGGTACTGCGCGCTCGATGGGCATCGAGGTCACAGCCTAGAGTTTCATCCCACATCGTGGGATCGGTCGTAAACACCACGGCTACTCAGAGCAGCGAGTGGCGGTGGGAGACGAGGAGCGCAATGAAGAAATCGGGAAAGAACATCGAAAAGGCACGCAAGGAGATTGAAGCGCATTCGTACACGCTTCAAGATGCCGTGCCGTTGCTGCAGAAGGTAAAGTTCGCCAAGTTTGACGAAACGGTGGATCTCACCATGCGGTTGGGAGTCGATCCCAAGCATGCCGATCAGATGGTGCGCGGAACCGTAATCTTGCCGCATGGATTGGGCAAGACGAAGAAAGTCCTGGTCATCGCCAGCGGCGAGAAGGTTCGCGAGGCCGAAGCCGCGGGCGCTGATTTCGTCGGCGGCGAAGACATGGTGGAGAAAATCCAGAAGGAAAACTGGACCGACTACGACGCCGTGATCGCCACGCCCGACATGATGAAGTCGGTGGGCCGGTTGGGTAAGGTGCTGGGTCCGCGTGGACTGATGCCCAACCCGAAAACGGGTACTGTGACGTTCGACGTCGCCGGAGCAGTGAAAGAGACCAAGGCCGGCAAGGTTGAGTTCCGTACCGACAAGACGGCGCTGGTGCATGTGCCGGTGGGGAAGATTTCGTTCACCCCCGACAAGCTGGTGGACAACGCCGCCACCGTGATCACCAGCGTCATTAAGGCGAAGCCATCGGTGGCCAAGGGCAAGTACATCAAGGGCTGCTATTTGAGCTCGACGATGGGCCCGGGGATCGCGATTGACACGGCGCCAGTAGAAGCGGCAGCAAAGGGCTAGTCTTTCCGGGGCTGAAGCCCCTGATTTGGAATGGCCGAAAGGCGCGGCTGAAGCCGTGCCCCTTCAAATCAGAGTTTGGAAGAGGATTGAGACATGGCAGTTAGCAGAGCGAAAAAGATCGAGCAGGTAGAGAAGCTGACCGAAGAGCTGCAGCAGGCCAGCCACGCCATCGTGGGCACGTTTGCCAAGATGACGGTGGAGAAGGACTACGAGCTCCGCAAGGCGGTGCGTGGTGCGGGCGCGAAGTATCGCGTGGTGAAGAACACGCTGGCCGAGCGCGCTGCTAAGGGCAGCAAAGTAGAAGAAGCCCTGAAGGGGCTTGCCGGTGTCACCTCCGTTGCCTACACCAGCGGCGACCCGGTCGCGCTGGCCAAGGCGCTCAGCAAGTACGCCAAGGACAACCCGGAATACACCTTCAAGGCGGGCATCGTCGAAGGTCGCGTCATTCAGATCAAAGACATCGACGCGCTGGCGAACATGCCCTCGAAGGAAGAGATTTACGCCAAGCTGCTGATGCTGATGAACGCGCCCGCGCAGCGCCTGGTGACAGTGATGAACGCGGTGGGACGCGACCTGGCGGTCGTGCTCAACCAGGGCGTCGAGAAGAACAAGTTTGCCGGGGGCGAAGCCGCAAGCGCGTAAGCGTAGCAGTCCCCCACGATAGCCAAAAGATAGCGATCGTGAGGCACGATTTTATTCGCGGCCGGAAGAAAAAGCAGGTCCTCGGCGACTGAAGTCGCCTCGGGATGACAAACAAAAATAGAAAGGTTTGCCGGCACGACTGAAGTCGTGCCCTGACGCGAAAGGGTTTGGAGGCGCGAAAGCGCTTCCTAAGGGATTGAGTTATCCGTTGTGAGGCGTGCTTCCTGCGTGATGTCTGGCATGCGGGGCGAGCACACTGGAAGCCTCAAGGCGATAACGAAATCAAACACAACGAATAACGAATATCGGAGAAACCCATGGCGGATTTGCAGCAGTTGGAAGATTCAATCGTAGGCCTGTCGCTGCTGGATGCGGCGGCCCTGGTTAAGAAATTGGAAGAGCGTCTTGGCGTCTCGGCAGCGGCAGCAGCCCCTGTCATGATGGCGGGCGCTGCCGGTGCAGGCGCCGCGGCTGCGGCCCCGGTGGAAGAGAAGACGGAATTCGCCGTCGTGCTCACCGCTGCCGGCGCCAACAAGATCAACGTGATCAAGGCTGTCCGCGAAGTCACCAGTCTCGGTCTGAAGGAAGCCAAAGACCTGGTCGATGGCGCTCCCAAGACCGTGAAGGAAGGCATTTCGAAGGAAGAAGCCGAGACCATCAAGAAGAAGTTCACCGACGCAGGGGCAACTGTCGAGGTGAAGTAAGGTTTCGTCCCGTCCTGCGCTAGCGGAATGCTCCGAACCGGACTTTCTGAGAGCGCGACGGGCGGGGCGCTTCACTCCGGAGAGCTGGCCGGAGTGTTTAGGCTGCTGCCGCTTTCGAATAAGGAAGCGGTGGCTAACGTACTTCTCCACGTGGGAGCGGCCGTGGAGAGGCGCGATGAAGCCGTGGAAGCTTAGCGATGCACGACAGCCGGCATCGTGGAATTCCCGGGCATCGTGGAGCGGATTCCACATGGGTCCGCAAACACAGCAAGTAAGTGGCAGGCGGCAAGCTGAACCTCGAAGCATCAGCTCAGATGCAAGAGGCAGGCAAGCCGAGGACAAGGCCTGAAAATACTGGCACGGGAAGAAATTCTCATTTCGGCAGCATACAAACTGTCGAAATCCCGAACTGTTTGGTTACGGGATTGCTCAACGCCTCAAGCGGCGCTTGCGGGGACGTTTGTCTCTGCGAGCGCTCTTGTCTATTTGTGCAATGCTCCAGTGCCATCTTTCTCAGACCCATACTGCCACAGCGCGACAGCACTGATCCCTGTCGCACACACACGGCACGGCGCGACCGAGCCTGGCCGGAACTGATTTAGGAGCTTTATACATGGCGCAACAAAAAACTGCCAATAGAAATCGGTTCGATTTTTCCAAGATTCCGGCGACCATCCAGATTCCGAACCTCATCGAAGTGCAGAAGCGTTCCTACGACCGCTTCCTGCAAATGGATGCGCTGCCGAGCGAGCGGGACGACGCCGGTTTGCAGGCGGTATTTCAGTCGGTATTTCCGATCACGGACTTCCGGAATGTGTCACAGCTTGACTTCGTCGAGTACGCAATCGGCAACTGGGAGTGCAAGTGCGGTCACCTGAAAGGGCTGAACCACCTGCGTACCACCTGCCGGAATTGCGGTGCGACGGTCAAGACCGACCCGTTTCATCTGGGCGACGTGCTCTGCACCAAGTGCGGCACGTACAACGCCAATACACCCGATTTCTGTAACAAGTGCGGCGACCCGGTTGGGTTGCAGCTCAAGTACGACGTGGCCGAATGCGAAGAACGCGGCATGACTTACTCCGCGCCGCTGAAGGTCACGATGCGTCTCACCATCTACGACAAGGACCCGGAGACCGGCAACCGCTCCATTCGCGACATGAAGGAGCAGGAAGTCTTCTTCGGCGACATTCCGCTGATGACCACGAACGGCACCTTCATCATCAACGGGACCGAGCGTGTCATCGTCAGCCAGTTGCACCGTTCGCCGGGCGTCTTCTTCGAGACCGCCAACAACCGCACCTATTTCCTAGGCAAGATCATTCCCTACCGCGGTTCATGGGTGGAGTTCGAGTACGACCAAAAGAACATCCTGTACGTGCGCATCGACCGCAAGCGCAAGTTCCTGGGCAGCATCTTCCTGCGCGCTCTCGGCCTGCGTTCGGATGAGGACATCCTGCGCACGTTTTACACGGTCGATCGATTGACGCTCCGCGACGGCAAGATCTACTGGACGCTGGAGCCCGGAGTCGATCGTCCGACCAACCTGCTGGGCATGAAGCTGGCCCACCGCATAGCCACCAAGAGCGGTGAAGAGATTGCCCACTCGGGCCGCAAAGTAACGGCGGCGGTGATGAAGGAGATCCACAAGCACAAGATCTCCGAGATCGAAGTCGACCTGAGCGACCTGGAAGGCGCATTCGTTGCCGCTGATGTCATCGATACCAGCACCGGCGACGTCCTGCTCGAAGCCAACTCCGAGCTGACGGCCGACAAGCTGTCGAAGATGCTCGAAGCTAACATCGCCGAGCTGCATGTGTTCTTCCCCGAGCGCGATGACGTGGGCACGGTCATTAGCGCCACGCTGCGCCGCGATTCGGTGAAGACGCCACAGGAAGCGCTGATTGAGATCTACCGCAAACTGCGTCCGGGCGATCCGCCGACGCTCGACACTGCGACTTCGCTCTTCCACGGAATGTTCTTCGATCCGCGGAAATACGATTTCTCGCGCGTGGGGCGCTTGAAGTTCAACATCAAGCTGTTTGAGAAGGAAGACGCCACCAATCTCGAGAACCGCACCCTGGAGCCGGAAGATTTTTACGGGACCATTCGTTACCTGCTCAAGCTGCGCAAGAACATCGGCTCGGTGGACGACATCGATCACCTCGGCAACCGCCGCGTGCGCGCGGTGGGCGAGCTCCTGGAGAACCAATTCCGCATCGGCCTGGTCCGCATGGAGCGCGCCATCAAGGAAAAGATGAGCGTCTACCAGGAGATGTCGACGGCGATGCCGCACGATCTGGTAAACGCGAAGCCGGTCATGGCCGCCATCCGCGAGTTCTTCGGATCGTCGCAGTTGTCGCAGTTCATGGACCAGACCAACCCGCTGTCGGAGATCACGCACAAGCGCCGCTTGTCGGCACTTGGGCCGGGCGGTCTGTCGCGTGAGCGCGCGGGATTCGAGGTCCGCGACGTACACCCGACGCACTATGGCCGTATTTGCCCGATCGAAACGCCCGAAGGTCCGAACATCGGACTGATCTCGTCGTTAAGCTGCTATGCGCGCATCAACGAGTACGGCTTCATCGAGTCTCCCTACCGCAAGGTGAAGTCCGGGCGGGTGCTCGACTACGTCAGCGTGGTGAACGCCGGCGATAGCGACTACCGCGTCGGCGACCACCTGGAAAAGAGCGAGGTCCTGAAGGCCAACGGCGATCTGAAAGAGCGCCGCAAGAAGGCGATCGATTTTGAGCCGTTCTCGTTCTACCTTTCTGCGTGGGAAGAGGACCGGCACGTCATCGCGCAGGCAAATGCGGAGATCGACGACAAGGGCCGTATCGTCAACGAGCTGGTCAACGCCCGTAAGGCCGGCAACTTCGTGCTGGTCAATCGCGACGAAGTTGACTACATCGACGTCAGCCCCAAGCAGCTTGTGTCGGTTGCTGCTTCGCTGGTGCCATTCCTGGAGCACGACGATGCCAACCGCGCCTTGATGGGCGCGAACATGCAGCGCCAGTCGGTGCCGTTGCTTCGGGCACAGGCTCCGCTGGTTGGCACCGGAATGGAAGGCGTCACCGCCCGCGATTCCGGGGCCGTGGTGCTGGCTCGCCGCAGCGGCATTGTGGACTCGGTGGACTCTGAACGCATCATCGTGCGCGTCGAAGGTGAGCATCATCCTATGCAGCTCTCGCGCGAGGTGGGCAGCGACATTTATCAGCTCACCAAGTTCAAGCGCTCGAACCAGAACACTTGTATCAACCAGCGGCCCATCGTGAAGAAGGGGCAGCGGGTTGCGAAGGGCCAGGTCATTGCCGACGGCCCCTGCACCGACATGGGCGAGCTCGCGCTCGGCCGTAACGTGCTGGTGGCCTTCATGCCCTGGCGGGGCTACAACTTCGAGGACGCGATCCTGGTCTCCGAAAAGATGGTGAAGGAGGACTATTACACTTCCGTCCACATCGAGGAGTTCGAGATCGAATCGCGCGACACCAAACTGGGTCCGGAAGAAGTTACGCGCGATATTCCCAACGTCAGCGAGTCGGCATTACGCGATCTCGACGAGAGCGGCGTGATCCGCATCGGCGCGACCGTGAAGGCCGGCGACATCCTGGTGGGCAAGGTCACGCCCAAGGGCGAGACGCAGCTTACTCCGGAAGAGAAGTTGCTGCGCGCCATCTTCGGCGAGAAGGCGGGCGATGTTCGCGACGCCTCCCTCACCTGCCCTCCGGGTATCGAGGGCACGGTGGTCGACGTTAAGATCTTCTCCCGCAAGGGGCAGGAGAAGGACGAGCGCGCCAAGGCCATCGAAGCGCAGCAGGTTGAGCGGTTGGACAAGAACCTGTCGGACGAGATTCGAATTCTCACCGATGAGCGCTTGAAGCGCCTCGAAGCGTTGCTGGGCAACAAAGAAGTGCTGGCCGACCTGCATGACGAGCGCACCAATAAGCGTCTGCTGACCAAGGGCGTCATCCTCGACCGCGATGCCATCGAGCGCATCTCGACGCGCAATTTGAAGCGCATCAAGTTCCCCGACAAGGACCCGCGGATCAACGAGCAGATCGACGAGATTGAAGAGATGACGTCGCGCCAGATCGACGTGCTCCGCAAGATCGTCAAGGAGAAAGAGGAGAAGCTGCAGAAGGGCGATGAACTGCCGCCAGGCGTGATCAAGCTGGTGAAGGTTTACATCGCCATGAAGCGCAAGTTGAGCGTCGGCGACAAGATGGCCGGGCGTCACGGAAATAAGGGCGTCATCGCGCGCATCCTGCCGGAAGAGGACATGCCTTACCTCGAGGATGGTACGCCGGTGGAGATCGTTCTGAATCCACTGGGTGTGCCAAGCCGTATGAACGTGGGCCAGATCCTCGAGACCCACCTCGGCTGGGCCGGTCACGCACTCGGGCAAAAGGTCGCCCAGTTGTTGCGGGAGAACTCCAAGGCGGAACAATTGCGCCGCTCCTTCAAGGAGCTGTTCAAGGACACGCCGTTCCTGGAGAACCTGCTGAACACGGACGACGAAACCCTGGAGCGCGTAGCTGACGGCATGAAGGATGGCGTGTTCTTCAGCTCTCCAGTGTTCGACGGTTCGAAGGAGAGCGAGATCAAGTCGCTGCTGACGGAAGGCGAGCTGCCCTCTTCGGGCAAGACCTATCTGTTCGACGGCATGACGGGTGAGAAGTTCGAGCAGCCGGTGACGGTGGGCTATATCTACATGCTCAAACTGTCGCACCTGGTCGACGACAAGATCCACGCGCGCTCGATCGGTCCGTACTCGCTGATCACGCAGCAGCCGCTGGGCGGCAAGGCCCAGTTCGGCGGACAGCGTTTCGGCGAAATGGAAGTGTGGGCGCTGGAAGCTTACGGCGCGGCGTACATCCTGCAGGAATTACTCACCGCGAAGTCCGATGACGTTTATGGCCGCACCAAGATCTACGAAGCCATTGTCAAGGGCGAAGCGGCCATCGAGCCGGGTGTGCCGGAGTCGTTCAACGTGCTGATTCGCGAGTTGCAGTCGCTGTGTCTCGACGTCGAGCTCATCAAGACCCACGATCGCAAGGAAATCGTGGCTCCGGAGCCTATCGCGGCAGACTGACGCTCGCGTTTGAGGATCAGGGTAGCTGCCTCCATTGCTCCCGCAAGAGGCAGCACCGGACGAACATAAGTACCGGGAGCCGCCAACGGATGCGCAAAGCCGTGGGCCCCTGTATCTCACAAAGTGGGACCGCAGGGAAGGAGGACAATTTGTACCGCTCGAGTCCATTCGATCTGGGAAACGCTATCGCCGACTTCGACGCGATCCGTATCAGCCTGGCTTCACCGGAGAAGATTCGCAGCTGGTCTCACGGCGAAGTCACCAAGCCGGAGACGATCAACTACCGCACCTTCAAGCCGGAGCGCGATGGCTTGTTCTGCGCCCGCATCTTCGGTCCGGTCACTGACTGGGAGTGCCTGTGCGGCAAGTACAAGCGCATGAAGCATCGCGGAGTGATCTGCGACAAGTGCGGCGTGGAAGTCACGCTGTCCAAGGTCCGCCGCGAACGCCTGGGCCACATCGAGCTGGCTTCGCCCTGCTCGCACGTGTGGTTCTTCAAGGGATTGCCCAGCCGCATCGGGCACATCCTCGACATTTCCCTCCGCGAGCTGGAGTCCGTGCTCTACTTCGAAGCCTACGTCGTGGTCGAACAGGGCGAGGCTCCGGTGAAGGAGCGCGAGGTCATCAAGGACGAGACCAAGTTCCGCGAACTCGATCAGCAGTTCCGGGCCAGCGGCTTCAAGGCCATGATGGGCGCGGAGGCAATCAAAGAATTGCTGAAGCGCGTGGACGTCGATTCCATGTCAGCGGAGTTGCGCGAGAAAATGCGCACCGAAACTTCGGTGCAGAAGCGCCTGAAGTACGCCAAGCGCCTGAAAGTAGTCGAGGCCTTCCGCAAAAGCGGCAATAAGCCGCAGTGGATGATTCTCGACGTGATTCCGGTCATTCCCCCGGAGCTGCGTCCCCTGGTTCCACTGGATGGCGGTCGCTTCGCCACATCAGACCTGAACGACCTGTACCGTCGCGTCATCAACCGCAACAACCGGTTGAAGAAGCTTATGGACCTGCACGCGCCGGAAGTCATCGTGCGCAACGAAAAGCGCATGCTGCAGGAAGCTGTGGACGCGCTGTTCGACAACGGACGCCGCGGTCGCGTGCTGCGGGGCGCAAACAATCGTCCGCTGAAGTCGCTCTCTGACACTCTGAAGGGCAAGCAGGGACGCTTCCGCCAGAACCTGCTGGGCAAGCGCGTGGACTATTCCGGCCGTTCGGTGATCGTGGTCGGCCCCGAGCTCAAGCTGCAGCAGTGCGGCTTGCCGAAGAAGATGGCCCTCGAGCTGTTCAAGCCGTTCATCTATCACCGGCTGGAGCAGACCGGGCACTGCACCACCATCAAGCAGGCCAAGGAGATGGTCGAGCAGCAAGAGCCCATCGTATGGGACATCCTGGAAGAGGTGATCAAGGACCACCCCGTCCTGCTGAACCGCGCTCCTACGTTGCACCGCCTGGGCATTCAGGCATTTGAGCCGGTGTTGGTGGAAGGCAAGGCGATCAAGATTCACCCGCTGGTCTGCACCGCGTTCAACGCAGACTTCGACGGTGACCAGATGGCCGTGCACATTCCGCTGTCGCCGGAAGCGCAGGTCGAAGCCAGCGTATTGATGCTTGCCTCGCACAACATCCTGTCCCCCGCGTCGGGCCAGCCGATTACGGTTCCTACGCAGGACATGGTGCTGGGCATTTACTACCTGACGAAGGCAAAGCCCGGCGCCAAGGGTGAAGGCCGCGCCTTCGCCAACATCGAAGAAGTGCTCCTCGCGAAGGAAGCGGGCGAGGTCGAGACGCTCACCCCGATCCGTTTGCGTTACTCTGGCGAGGTCATCGACCTTACCACGGCGTATGACGATCAGGACGTAATCCACACTGAGCCGACCAACTTCGAGCGCCAGTTCATCTCGACGACGGTGGGCCGCGCGATCATGAACGATCACCTGAAGCGCGGCGCCGCGGAGATGCCATACATCAACGGCCTGCTCAAGAAGAAGGGCGTCGGCCAGTTGGTGAACTACTGCTACCTGCGCTTCGGGCTGGAAACTACGGTGCGGATGCTCGATGGCATCAAGCAGCTTGGCTTCCATTACGCGACCAAGGCCGGCCTGTCGATCGGTATCGATGACATGGTCATTCCGCAGAGCAAGGCGGGCCTGGTACGCGACGCTGAGCAGCAGGCGATCGCCGTGCAGCAGCAGTACCTGGACGGCGCCATTACCAACGGCGAGCGCTACAACAAGGTGGTTGAAATCTGGTCGGCGATCACGGAGAAAGTAGCCGACGAGATGTTCGGCGCCATGCAGGAGCGCGACAAGACGGGCGAGATCAATCCGATCTACGTCATGGCTGACTCCGGCGCTCGTGGTTCGAAGCAGCAGATTCGCCAGCTCTCGGGCATGCGCGGACTGATGGCCAAACCTTCGGGCGAGATCATCGAGACGCCGATCACGGCGAACTTCCGCGAAGGTTTGACGGTGCTGGAGTACTTCATCTCCACCCACGGCGCGCGTAAGGGCCTGGCCGACACCGCTCTCAAGACCGCGGACTCGGGCTACCTCACTCGCCGCCTGGTCGACGTCGCACAGGACGTGATCATCAGCGAATACGACTGCGGCACGGTCGATGGCATCTACGTCACTTCCATCGTGGAGTCGGGCGAGATCATCGAGCCGCTGCGTGACCGTATCGTGGGCCGCGTGTCGCTGGAGAAGATCAAGGATTACGAAGGCAGCGTGATCGTCGACGTCAACCAGGAAATTACCGAAGAGCTGGCCATCTCGGTGCAGGCCGCCGGTATCGAGCGGGTAAAGATTCGCTCGGTACTGACCTGCGAATCGAAGCGCGGCGTCTGCGTCATGTGCTATGGCCGCAACCTGGCCTCCGGGCGACTGGTCGAGCTGGGCGAGGCCACGGGCGTGATCGCGGCACAGTCCATCGGCGAGCCGGGAACGCAGCTCACCATGCGTACCTTCCACATCGGCGGCACGGCTTCGCGCGTCAGCGAGCAGTCGCGCCTCGATGCCAAGAATAATGGCACGGTGCGCTTCGTGAACATGGTCACGGTCCGCTCCAAGGAAGGCTTCCTGGTGGTCATGAACCGCAACGGCTCCATCACCGTCGTGGACGAGAAGGGCCGCGAAAAGGAACGCTACGCCGTGGTTTACGGCGCGCGCGTGAAGGTCGAGGACGGCCAGCAGGTCTCGCTGGGCGACGTACTGGTCGAGTGGGACCCGTACACCTTCGCGATCCTTACCGAAATCGGCGGAACCGTGCAGTTCAAGGACTTGCAGGAAGGTCTCACGTTGCACGAGGAAGTCGATGAGGTCACGGGCCTGTCGCGTCACGTGGTCATGGATTCGCCTGACGAGAAGCGGCAGCCGGCCATCAGCATTAAGGGCGGCAAGAGCACCAAGCGTTATCTGATGCCTTCGCGCGCTCACCTGATGGTGCAGGACGGCGATGAGGTCACGCCGGGCGACGTGCTCGCGAAGATTCCCCGCGAGACCACGAAGACCAAGGACATCACGGGCGGTCTGCCGCGCGTGGTCGAGCTGTTCGAAGCCCGCAAGCCGCGCGAAACCGCGGTCATCAGCGAGATCGACGGCGTGGTGAAGTTCGGCGACGTGGCCAAGGGACAGCGCAAGATCTACGTGGTGGCCGACAACGGCACCGAGAAGGAATACTCGGTGCCGCGCGGCGTCCACATCAACGTTCAGGAAGGCGAGCGCATCCGCGCCGGTGAGCCGCTGATGGATGGCCCGCTCAACCCGCACGACATTCTTGCCGTGCTGGGCGAGAAGGAACTGCAGGCGTACCTGGTGAACGAAATCCAGGAAGTCTACCGCTTGCAGGGCGTGAACATCAGTGACAAGCACATCGAGGTGATCGTCCGCCAGATGATGCGCTGGGTAAAGGTGGAAGACGTTGGCGACACGTCGTTCCTGCTGGAGCAGCAGGTCGACAAGTTCCGCTTCCGCGAAGAGAACGAGAAGGCAATTGCCAACGGCGGCAAGCCGGCCACCGGCCGTCCGCTGCTGCTGGGCATCACCAAGGCCTCGCTCTCGACCGACTCGTTCATCTCGGCGGCGTCCTTCCAGGAGACCACGCGCGTGCTGACTGAAGCCTCCATTCAGGGCGCGGTCGACCACCTACGCGGACTCAAGGAGAACGTCATCGTGGGCCGTCTCATCCCCGCGGGAACCGGCATGGAGTACTACCGCAATGTCCGGCTCTCGGAGGAGATGGAACAGGCCGCGGCCAAGGTGCAGGAGGAGGTCACAGCCGCGTACGAAGAAGCCGAACGCGCGCTGGAACTGCTCCGCAACGAAGGCGAGAACGAAGGCGAAGAACTGCTCACCGAGTAAACATGGGTAACATCCTATCGAGCCCGGAGCGCAAGCTCCGGGCTTTGTTGTTTGGCGGCCATCTACTCGTCAACCTATACACATCAATTTATAGAATTGGTGTATATTATCAAGGATATGAGCCGGACAAATATCGAGATTGACGATAGCTTGATGCGCAAAGCGCGCAAGCTCACTCGCCTCAAGACAAAGCGCCAGATTGTGGACAAGGCCCTCGAGTTACTGGTCCGCTCTGAGAGCCGTAAGGGGATCCTTCGTTACTACGGCAGTGGGATTTGGGAGGGTGACCTGAAAACTTCCCGGAGAAACCGTGTTTGACCCTGGTCGACAGTTCCGTCTGGATTGACTTCTTCAACTCGTCTCCAGGAAAAGCCGGCGTCGAACTACGCCGGATGATTGCGGACAACGAACCTCTGGCTGTGACTGGCGTAGTGGTAACCGAAGTCTTGCAGGGCCTTACCCGAGACACTCATCCCGTGGAGCAGTTTCTGACGCAGTTTGACATACTTGAACCTGGCGGGTTCGAAACTTATCGAACAGCGGCGGAGATTTATAGCGACCGCGCGGGAAAAAGGCATTTCGCTCACGACCATCGACACGCTGATCGCCGCCATTGCGCTTGGACATGGCGCTCGCGTCTTCACGCTCGACAGGGACTTCTCCAGAATTGCGCTGATCGTGGACCTAGCGCTCTACGTCTATTAAGAGGGCCTGACGACTCTTGACGCAGCACAAATTGCCGGACTCTGTTTCCTGTCGCCCCTTTTTCGCCGTCTGTGTAAACTTCTTCTTCAGCCCTGATGCTCCCTTTCTTTCAACATTTGCGGCTGGCGGTTTGGAGGGCGTTCGAGCACGACGCATTTTCCATCGCCAAAGCCGCTGCGTTCTCGGCCATTCTTACCCTGTTCCCCGCCGTTCTGGTGGTAGCTTCCGTCTTGTCCTCGTCGAACACGACGGAGGCGTTCCTTCGCGAAGTGTACCGCTCGCTCGGCCGCATATTGCCCGAGGGCACCAGTAGCACCGTGCTGCAATACTTCTCAGCAACAAAGCCGATCAAGCTGAAGCTGCTGATAACGACCGCCATCTTCACGCTGTGGACGGGCTCCGGCGTGATGATCTCGTGGATGGAAGGCTTCCGAAAGGCCTATCAGATGCCCAAGACCTGGGGCATCGTGAAGGAGCGGATGATCGCGCTTTTGCTGGTCGTGCTGGCTGGGCTGCCCATGGCATTCGCGTCCTTCCTGGTGGTTTTTGGGAACCAGATTGAACGCTGGACGGTCTACCACGCCGGCCACCAGCTCGGCCCCTACATCCTTGGACTCTGGACTGCCGTGCGCTGGATCATCGCCGCGCTGACCAGCGTTGCTGTAATCGGACTCGTGTACCATCACGGTGTTCCCAGGCCCAGCCCTGGCATCGCGTGCTGCCCGGGTCGGCGCTGGCGACGGTGCTGTGGTTTGTTTCTACGGTGCTGTTCGGCGTGTACCTGCGCCGATTTGGCCATTACGACGTGATCTATGGCTCAGTGGGTACGGCAATCGCTCTGCTGATCTGGCTGTACATCGTGTCGATGGTGGTGCTCATCGGGGCGGAGTTCAACTCGCTGCGCTTTCCGCGCTATCTGTTTGGCGCACACTCGGAGATCAACCCGGAAAAGAGAAAGACTCAAGCGTGACGCCGAACCCATGAACGCTTTCCCTGACTTGGCACCAATTCTGGATCCACTGCGCACCGCAGTTAGCCACCGCCGTCGGGCGAAGATCGTCTGCACCATTGGCCCAGCGAGCGAGTCAGAAGACGCCATGCGCGACTTGATGCTCGCCGGCATGGATGTGGCTCGCCTGAACTTTTCCCACGGAACGCATGACGAACACCTGGAGCGCATTCAACGGCTGCGCACCATAGCGCGCGAACTCAGCAAGCCGATCTGCATTCTTCAAGACTTACAGGGGCCTAAGATACGCACCGGCAAGCTAAAGGACCGCACTCCGATCGCGCTCGCCACCGGACACACGGTGACCATCACCTCCGAAGATGTGTTTGGCTCTTTGGAAGTCATCGCGACCACCTACGGGGGCCTGGCCAACGATGTAAAGGTAGGAGAGCGCATTCTGCTCTCGGATGGCAGGATCGAACTCATCGTTCGCGAGATTCGTGATGGTAATGTGATTTGCGAAGTGCTGAATGGCGGCAGACTGGCCGAAAATCAGGGGATCAATTTGCCGGGCACGAACATCAGCCTCCCTTCTCTCACGGGGAAGGATCTCGCCGACCTAGAGTTCGGGATGAAGAACGGCGTCGATGTAGTGGCTGTCTCGTTTGTGCGAGCAGCAGCCGACGTGGTTCGGGCAAAAGAGGCGATAGCGCGGTACCGCAGCGATGTAGGCGTGGTGGCGAAGCTGGAGAAGCCGCAGGCGATAGAAGACTTGGATGCGATCCTCAAGGAAGCGCACGGGGTCATGGTGGCACGTGGCGACCTTGGAGTCGAAGTCGCGCCGGAGAAGGTGCCGACCATCCAGAAGTACGTCATCCGCCGTGCCCTTGATTTTCGCCGCCCCGTGATAACGGCAACGCAGATGCTTGAGTCGATGATTGAAAATCCGCGGCCGACGCGAGCTGAAGCCAGCGACGTAGCCAATGCGGTCTTTGATGGAACAGACGCAGTTATGCTCTCCGGCGAAACGGCCGTAGGAAAATATCCCCGTGAAGCGGTGCAGATGATGGCGCGCATCGTGACGGAGACGGAATCCGCGAACCTGCATCCCTTAACGCCGGAGCATCAAAAAGGCCAGCGTCTGTCGATTGCCGAGACCATTTGCGAATCGATGGCGCACGCCGCGCGCGACTTGAATATCCGCGCCATTGCAATCTTTACCGAAACAGCGAACACGGCCCGCATCTTGTCGAAGTACCGGCCTGCGACCGATATCTACGGCTTCAGTTTCAGCGAAGCCGTGCACAATCGCATGAACGCGCTGTGGGGTGTCACGCCCATTCGTTGCCCTGCGGAGCTAAACGTCGAGCGCATGGCCCAGTTTGCGGAGGAGCAGTTGCGCGGCCTCGGCGTGCTGGCTCCGGGAGATGTGTTCGGGCTGGTTGCCGGCACGCAACGCGTGATCGGCGCGACGAACTTCATGCGGCTGATCGCGGTGGATTCCGGTACGAAAGCCGAGGGGAGGTAAGTGTTGGCTGACGAAATCGTATCCCTTGCAATACTGGAAGCGCTTCCCGGCAAGGAAGAAGAGCTTATTGCCATGTTGCGCGAGTTTTATACGTTGATGCACACCAAGGGATACAGCCGCGACTCGCTGCACAAAGACACGTCACGGCCCGACCGCTTCTTTCACGTGCGTTGTTGGACGTCGGAGCAAACGCGCACCGAAGCGCAGCATGATCCCGAGGTACACCGCTACTGGCTCCGCCTGCCGGAGCTGTGCACCATTCCTACCGTGTACGAGAACCTGGAGACCGTGTTCGAAACGTAGCCTACGCGTACCTATGAACCTGGGCTGGTCTTTGGGGATGCTACTCTAATACCCAAAAATACTTGACACACTTTCGCAAATTCAGGATAGAATCGTGCGCAATTTGGCCAAGAAAGGGGGCCCGATGTACAAGATCCTGACGGTTGTTGCGTTGTTAACTATTTGCCAGCCCGCTTGGTGCGGGTCGGCCGTGGTGACAAATGGTAAGTTCACCAATATCTACGTCATGCCCGATCCCGACAAAGAGACTTGGGAGCAACACATGGCCAAGCTGCGCCCGGCAGATGCTTCGAGCTTCTCGCGAGCCTCCATCGACACTTTCACAGCGGCGCTGATGAAGCCGGTCTGGCCGTCGTATTTCGATCCCCTGTTTCAGTATTCGGGCATTAACCCGCCGCTGTTTTTTGGCAGCGCTGTGGCCAGCAAACAATGCGTCGACGCGGCCTTGAAGGACCTGCACGACGGAGTGATGCAATGGGACACGATCCGCTCCCTTGCGAACTGCCATGAGCCGGGAATGGATCCGTCACCGCAGGTTAACCTGATCTTCAGTCCCGATATCAAGATTGGCCCGATCACGCCGTTTGGAACAGGACCCGAGCTGTGCACTACGTCAACCGAAAACGCCTGGCATGCCTGGGGCGTCAACACGCCAAACTTCGTCGCTCTGCCCACCACTACAAAGTGCATGCCTGACTTCGCCACGTTTACCAAGGCTATGTCCCACGAAGTGGTAGAGACGATTTCCGACCCGGCCGGTATGGGGATGGGAGACTTCGGGCAACACGAACTGGGAGACAACTGTGAAAACAAGCCTGCGGTCGAAGCGTTCACGACATGGCAGGGCTTCACCGTTTCGCGCTACTGGTCGAACTTCGACAATAACTGCCAGCCCAGGCTTGATCCGCCCGCCGGTTCGGAGGCCGAAACTTGGGTTTTAGGAACCGGGTCTCCGCTGATTCGCTTCACTGGCAGCGTTCACACTCTCAACCTTGCAGTCCCCGCCTCCAGGGTTGTGACTGATGCGCGCGCGACTGAGGTACTGTTGGTTGTGCAAACCGGCGGCGACGATCTGAGGGGCGGCGGCAGCCCAGGCGACAATGCGAATGCAACTCTAAGCTTTGCCGGCGGCAACAAGATGACTGCCAACCTCAACAAGGGGCGCAGTTGGGAAAACGGACAGACGCATACCGCAGTCCTGGACCTTCCCAGTCCGGCACCTCGGGTCAGTGACATCACTGGCCTGACGCTTACGACAGGCTTCGGAGGAGGCCTATCGGGAGACAACTGGAATGTCAATAAGGTAGCCCTGATCGTGAGTTTCCCCAACGGAAGCGCGACCAAATCCCCGCCAACAAAAGTCGTCCACACCTGGCTGGATAGGTCGAGCAACCCCCTCATTCGCTTCACTGGAAGTACGCACGATTTGTCACTCCCTGTCGCCGCGCAGGACCAGGGTAAGAGCGTGACGGCGCTGACCTTGATCATCTCCACCGGGAACGATGACCTGCGCGGCGGTTCCAATCCCGGTGATAACTGCGATGTGACAGTGGATCTTGGCCCCGGAAAGGCGCCGATCACGGTAAGAAACGTAAACGGCGGGCGGACCTTGAAGAACTGGTCGAACCTTAGCGTCAACATCCCGCTGCCTCCGGGCGGACTGAAGGGCGGCGATGTGAAGGACGTCAAACTGCACACCGGCTTCGGCGGTGGCATAGGCGGAGACAACTGGAACGTGAACCGAGTTCAGCTGATCGCTACTCTACAATAACGACGGGCATCAGTTCACCCAACCCGAGCGCCCTTCGCCGTTCTTCTTGCCGGCGCCGGAAGTGTTGGGGTCTTTGAAGTTGCCGTGCTCGTCGAAGTAGTCGTCGTGCCGGTAATCGTTGCGGTCGTGCTTGCGCATGTAGACCTCGAACTTGCGCGCGGCCCGGCGGCGTTTCCATTTGTAGTATGAATTGCGTAGCCCGTAGTAGCGCTCAGAAGTTGCGTAGGCAAATCCGCGCCGCGGTACAAATTTCAGGAAGAGGTAGCCGAAGAGCAATCCCCCGAGGTGAGCCATGTAGGCTGTGGACTGCCCCAGCGTGTGCGCCGACGACAGCGCTCCGTACATCGCCAATCCGATGATGCCGATGACGAAGTACTTGGCTTTGATCAGGAACGGCAATGGAAACAGCATGACTTCCGAATCGCCGTGTAACATGCCAAACGCCAACAGCAGGCCGAAGATTCCGCCGGACGCGCCGACAGTGAGAGTGCGGGGGCTCACTCCCAGGATCCCGGTAAACGAAACAGCAACCGTCGTGAGCGCGGCTCCGATAACGCAGAAAAAATAGAACTGCATGAAGAGGCTGTAGCCCCAGTCGAGCTCTAACTGGGCGCCGAACATCCACAGCGCAAGCATGTTGAACAGCAGGTGGAGCAGCCCATAGTGCAGGAAGGAATACGTCACCAACTGCCAGACTTCGCCGTGGACGACGGCGGCGCCTTCCAGGCCCAGGTGCCCGTACAGCCAGCCCGCCATCAGCGCGGTGCTGTCGATGGCGTTGAATAGCGCAAACAGTAAGAAGATTGCGCAGCAGGCGATCAGCAGTTGCTTCACTGCCGGGGTAAAGGGTGGGAAGCTCAGTCCCATGCTGCCCATGTTGGACGTGCGTCTCATGCGAATTCCATTCTAAGCGTTCGTAAACTCAGGCCACATGATTCGAATTCACCACAGAGGCACAGAGACACCGGGGTATTCTCTGTGCCACCGTGTCTCTGTGGTTAGTTTCCAAATAACATCACCGCTCCGGCACGGGCACGACAGCCAGGCTGCGATGCCCTTTTGCGTCTACTGCCCGCACCGCAAAGACCACGTTGTCTTTGGATATGGGCAGCGTGGCCTTGGTCACATTGCCAACGTCCTTGGCGTGCTCCCATTCCGGAGCTGCGGTATCGCGCCATAGAACCTCATAGCCTGTTGCCAGCCCTCCGGGCGAGGACTCCCAGACCAAAGTTGAATCGTTCTGCAGCTCTTTCGTCAAGACGCGAACGTTGGCCGGCGGAGCCGGTGCCGTGGCAAGTGACGCCAAAACCGCAGCATTGAGGCGCGCCACGTTTGCGACATAGTCGTAGTCCACAAACTTAGGCAGATCGCCATATTCGACGCCGTTTTCCGTCCGCACATTCTGGTGCTGATGATTGTAGTTCTCGCGAAACTCGGTGAAACGCACGGCCGGGTAGCCCTGCTGGTTGAACGAGGTCTGGTCGCCTCCACGCAAGAACCGGTCAGGCCGGAACACCGGCAGCGGATGAAAGGCGTTGGATGGCAGATATTCCTGTGAGGTTGCGGCGATGTAGCGCGCGAGCTGTCGAGACGGACTGTCGTTCTCGCCGCCAGTGGCGCGAACCAGCTTTAATTGTTTCTCGTCGGCATTCACCGGAATGCCCTCGGAAAACACCCGCACCACGTGCGGGTTCTGAAACGGTTCTCCCGGCGTGCGGTCGCCGCCGACAATGTCGTTGTTGAGCACCGCCTCGATCTCCCAGCCCTGCGCCTTCGCCATCTTGGCGAAATGGGCGCTGCCATACAGTCCCTGTTCTTCCCCGGCGACCGTCAGAAAGATGATCGTAGCGGGAAACTTGTATTTGCTCAAAACGCGGGCGCATTCCAGACTGACTGCCGTTCCGCTGCCATCGTCATTCGCACCGGGAGACTGATCCGTTGCGTTATTGACGTCGCTGTTACGTGAATCGTAGTGCCCGGTCACGAGCACAATGCGTCCCGAATTCGCAGCATCAGCGCCGCGCAGCACCGCAGACACGTTAGTGATCTTGGTCGGTTTTGGAATGCGCGGCCCGGGCTCCTGGATGAATTCGTCGGTCTTTACTTCCAGGCAACCGCCACAATCCTTGGAGTACCGCTCAAACTCGCTCTTGATCCAGTCCGCCGCGGCATTCGCTCCCTTTCCGGTCGAAGCCGGCATATCCGACGAAAGGGTTTGCCGCGTATAGAAACTGACGAGTTTGACGATAGTTTGCTCAATGCGGTCAGCGGAGACGTTGTTTAGCGCGGCCGCGATCTGCGGGTCGGGTGCCGGCGCTGAGAGTCGATCGGAGTTGGCGGAACTTTGTGCAACCATCAGTGGAACCGTCAACATCAGAAACGGGATTCCGGCGAGAAAGCTTCTTGGTTTCAGCACGGGCGCGACCTCGATGTTTCGTCAGCGTCTATTACTTGACGCTGCTAGCAAGAGATTCTAAATATAAAAGGGCGGATGGCGCTGTGATCTTAGCGCCCCCAGGCCGAAGCGAACGGAGGGCATCATCATGGTTATTTGTCCGGAATGCGAAAGTGATCTTGATATTGAAGAAGATGAGGTCGATGAAGGCGAAGTCGTCTCCTGTCCGGAGTGCGGCACCGATTTCGAAGTCGTTGCCGTCGATCCCCTCGAATTGAGTCGCGTGGAAGACGAGGACGACGAAGACGAGGACAAAGAGGAGTCCGAAGAGGAGGGCGAGTATTGACCGGCCTCCCGCCACGCGCCCGGAAGGCCGCAGGCCTGCTCTCCGTCCTGCTTTTGACTCTACTGATAGGTGGTGCGCTCTGGTCCGCACCACTTAACTTTTTGCCTCAGTCAACCGCTGCCAACAAAGACTACGCTCTGATTTTCGGTACCGTGTGGGGCCCTGATTCCCGCCCCGTGCCGGGCATTCCCATCAGGATTCGCCGCGCCTCGGAAAAGAAGTTTCGCTGGGAGCAGATTTCCAACCACACCGGCGAATTTGCCCAACGCGTGCCGGTTGGGGCCCAGGATTACGTGATCCAGGCAGACATCAATACGCCGAAAGGCACACCGAAGCCGGAAGTCACCATCCATATCGACGACAACGAGCGCAAGGATGTCGGCATCCACCTGACGGAACAGCAATTACCTCGCCGCTAAGAGTAGACTGAACAAGAATGCAAAAGCAGCTAAGCCTTCTCTTTGTGATACTGGTCATTACGGCATGTGCCGTCGCGCAGCTGCAAATTCCGCTCTCGCATCCAGCGCCAGGCGACGACTCCGGGAAGAATGCCGCGCGCAGCAACCAGCGTGTTCTCATGGGAGTGGTGCTGGACAAGAACGATCAGCCAATCCCCAACGCCGTCGTTTACCTGAAGAACGAGAAGACGCTGAACGTAAGGACCTTCTTCGCGCAGAAAGACGGCACCTACCGCTTCCCGCAGTTGGAGCGCAATGTCGACTACGAGGTCTACGCCGAGATCGACGGTAAGCGTAGCGACACGAAGACGGTGAGCCAGTTCGACGATCGCACTGCACCACACATCAACCTGCGCATCAATCTCAACAAGTAGTGCCAAGGGCGGCACCGCTGAAAACCGTGCTCTTGCAATGCAGACAAAAAGGCCGCCATCGCCGGCGGCCTCAAACATTTCTGCGTAGAGTTTAGCTGTTTTCGTTGCTGGCGCGCTTCCAGTTCATGAACTCGCCAATTGTGGATCCCGCCCCCGACGTGCTGGTCGCCGGAGCCTTGTAAGCTTCGACGTCAGCCCGGCTTGCTTCCTCGCCCACCGCCCGGATGCTTAACCCGACTTTCTTCTCAGCCGGATTCATCTTGATGATCTTGAACTCGAACTCTTGCCCGGATTCAAGCTTGATCGGCGCTCCGTGCGAGTCGACCGCCTCCGAGTTGTGGCACAGGCCCTCGACCCCGTCGGCAATCTCCACGAAAGCCCCGAAACTGGCCAGTCGCAGCACCTTGCCGTGGATCACATCGCCCACGCGATGCTGGTCAAAGAAGGTCTCCCAGACATCGGGCTGAAGCTGCTTCACACCTAGGGAAAGGCGGCGCTGCTCCGGCTCGATGGCAAGCACGATGGCGCGAACCTTATCGCCCTTCTTCAGCACTTCAGAAGGATGCTTCACGCGCTTCGTCCAGCTCAGATTGCTGACGTGGACCAGCCCGTCGATTCCGTCTTCAATCTCAATGAAAGCCCCGAAGTCGGTCAGGTTGCGGACCTTACCTTCTACCACGGTCCCAACCGGGAATTTCTCGTGCAAGGTCTCCCAAGGATTCGATTCGAGCTGCTTCAGGCCGAGGCTGATGCGGCGTTCAGTGGGGTTCACGTTCAGCACCACCGCTTCCAACTGATCGCCGACGTTGACCAGCTTCGAGGGATGCTTCATGCGCTTGGACCACGTCATCTCGCTGACGTGTACCAGGCCTTCAATTCCCTGCTCCAACTCGATGAAAGCGCCGTAATCGGTCACGCTGATGACCCGCCCGCGAACGTGCGCGCCGATGGGGTAGCGCTCGGCGGCATCCAGCCAGGGATCGGGAGTGAGCTGCTTGAAGCCCAGCGAAACGCGCTGCTTCTCCTTGTCGAATTTCAGTACCTTCACCTGGATCTGATCGCCGACCTGCACCAGATCATGAGGATGGGTGAGACGTCCCCAGGACATGTCGGTGATGTGCAGCAGGCCGTCGATACCACCCAGATCGACGAACGCACCGTAATCGGTGAGATTCTTTACCGCGCCGGTAAGGATCGCGCCTTCCTCAAGCTGATCGAGCGTCTTGGTGCGCTTCTCGGACTGCTCCTCTTCCAGCAGTTGCTTGCGCGAGACGACAATGTTGCCCCGCTTCTTGTTCAGCTTGATGATGCGAACTTCGATCTCGTGTTGCTTCAGCCCATCCAGGTTACGCAGCGGGCGCAGGTCAACTTGCGAGCCGGGAAGGAACGCGCGCGCCCCCATGATGTCCACGGTGAGACCGCCCTTGATGCGGTCGACCACGCGCACCTTTATCGATGCCTTGTCGTTGTAAGCCTTCTCGATTTCGTCCCAGGCGCGCAGCCGCTGTGCCTTCTGGTGGGAGAGATTGATGTAGCCCTCTTCGGTGTGCCCAGGTTCGCGCATGACCGCAATCTCATCGCCGGGATGGATCGTGACGTTGCCTTCGTGGTCGGTAAACTCGGCAACGGGCACTACGCCCTCGGATTTGTAGCCAATATCCACCACCACGTATTGGGGCGTGACCTTGAGCACGTGACCGGAAACGATCTGTTCGTCGTTTAGGGCCGCTTCAGTCTGCGCCTGCTCCTGTTCGAAAGACTCCAGCGCGCTGGCGAAGTCTTCCGTCGTGGGCTCTTTTTCAGCCTTCCTGGGGGGAGCCGCAGGTTCAGTGGCAGCCGGGCTGGCAGCAACTTGAGCAACTTCGGTTTCGCCGGAGGCCTGTTCGGTTTCGCGGGAGGCGTGTTCGTCGTGACTTTGCTCGGTATGCGGTTCGCCTTCGACGGGCGCCGACATGTGGACGTTCAAAACCTCATCGGAAACGCGCTCGTCGCGAGCATCGTCTGACGCATGCCCATCGTAAGCTTGCTCGTTCGGCTGGTGTTCGGGGGCAGGGTCCTGGGTTTGAGTGATCGGAGTTTCGGTTTGAGTGTTGTCGAGAGCCATGGGTTGCGCACTTGGGCTACCGCTATTTGAATAGCGATAGGGAGCCTGTCTTCAAAACGGACTGCTGGCTTGAGTCTTCGTGAATGATTTTTCCCGCTCTAAATGCGGGCTTGGAACAACCCAGCGGCCGGATCCTGTGGAGCGGGTCCCGCTTGCCAAGGATAAATTTGACTATAGCAACCGCCCTCGGGAGTGTCAAACCGCTAAGTCCAACAGTGACGCGCATTTCTGCGATTCCTGTGCATTTTTATGCATCGTTAACCGACGCCCTGTGCCTGCCGTGTTCGACAGGCATTCTCCGGGTCGGGCATGGGCCCGGTCATCCTGACTTCAGCAGGCAAGTTTACTCTGGTACTCTGCGAGTGTGGACTACCTTTGGACGCCTTGGCGCTACGCCTACGTCAGCTCTGTCGGCAAAGCAGCCGGTTGTGTCTTCTGTGAACTGCCGCGCCTGGGTGACGACGAGCGCGCACTCATCGTCTACCGTGGCCGGCACAATTACATCGTCCTCAACTCTTTCCCCTACACGTCAGGACATTCAATGGTTGTGCCCTACGAGCACGTCGACCGTATGAGTAAGCTTCCGTCCGAGACGCTTGCCGAAATGGCCGAGCTGACGCAGCGGCTCGAGGCGGTGGTGTTTCAGGTTTACCATCCAGACGGCGTGAATATCGGCATGAACATTGGAAAGGCAGCTGGGGCCGGAGTTGCCGGCCACATTCACATGCACGTGCTGCCCCGGTGGGTGGCCGACGGCAACTTCATGACGGTGGTGGGCGAGACTCGAGTTCTTCCCGAGCTGCTCAGCGATACCTACGCCCGCCTGAAGCAGAATTTCTGAGTGAATGGTCTTTTGTCCGAAGACGATGTCAGCGGCGAGAAAAGCCTGGGCCTAGGCTTCCACCATGGAGGCTTCCGGAAAGCGCAATTTGCATTTGGACAGCGCCCGATTTAGCAGGTTTTCGATGTCCGTCTCCTGGCAATTGCGTGCCATCGCCAACTCGCTCACCAGCAGATAGCGGGCCCGCTCGAGCATTTTCTTTTCCCTGAAGCTAAGGGGCTTCGCACGAGCGAGAAGCAAGAGGCCCTTCAGTACGATTGCAACATCGAGGAGCGAGCCCGTCCGCATCTTGTCGGAATTTTCCTTGAAGCGGTACTTCCAGTCAGCACTGTTCTCGATCTCGCCGTCCATCAGGAAGTCCAGCACCTTTTGCACTTCTCCGTTGCGGACGACTCGGCGCAGGCCGACACTTCCCACGTTGTGGAAAGGAACCATGACTTTCAGGCTGCTGGCTTTGATTTTGAGGAGATAGAAGCGTTCAATTTGGGAGCCGATCGTCCGGCTGCTGATTTGTTCGATAATGCCAACCCCATGATTGGGGTAGACAACCTTGTCTCCGATACTGAAGCTCTGGTTATTCATGAGGGCGACCGCCGCCGGCGGTAGAACCAGATGGTACGAAGGGCGTACAACTTATGTAGTAAGTATAGCTCTCTTACTGCTATAGCGTCAACATCGGACGAGTCCGGAGGCGGTCGTTGCGCGGCCAACCTGGCCTCTGCTCCCGCGCGGTTTGTAATTCTGCAATCCGGGTGCTAACATCCGGATTCGTTACGTTTACGCAGGAGGCAATCATGTCTGATCATGAGGGCAATGGTTTTTTGTGGTTCCTTGCGGGACTGGGCATTGGCGCAGCAGTCGGCATTCTCTACGCGCCGAGTCCTGGGGACGAGACCCGGCAGAAGATTCGCGATGCCGCCGAGCAGGGCCGGGATGCGGTGGCCGATCGTGCCCGCCAGGCACGCGAGCAAGCCGGCAGCTGGGTCGACCGCGGGCGAGATTATATAGCCCAACAGAAAGACCAGTTTCGTTCCGCAGTTGACGCCGGCAAGCAGGCGTATCGGGAAGCGACGGCGGAGGAGACTGGTGCTGCTCCCAATCAGTAGCGGGAAAAGCAGTCGCTAATCGCCGGCCAGGGAAGCGTGCATGGACGACAAGCTGACTATTTTTATCGCCGTAACGGCAGGTGCCGTTGTACTCCAAATGCTGATCCTCGCGGGTATGTTCTTCACCCTGCGCAAGCTCAGCGCCCGCATGCAGTCGGTGACTGACGACTTACAGTCACGCGTCGTGCCGCTGCTGGAGGATGGGAAAAAGCTTACCGCTGACGTGCACCAGCTGCTGGAGACAACCCGGCCCAGGCTGGATGTGATTCTGGATAACGTCTCGGTTGTGAGCACAACTGTGCGCAATCAGACGCACGCAGTGGACACCGCGCTGACGGCATTCATGGATCGTGCGCGGCTCCATGCGACACGGGTTGATGAGCTGCTGACCCGGACCTTCAACCGCGTGGAGGACACCAGCTCCAAGCTGCAGAACACTGTTCTCTCGCCCTTCAGGCACCTGAACGGCGTCCTACAAGGCATTGGGGTGGGGCTGGAGACACTCTTCCAGAAGTCAAAGCAGCCGAAGAACGGCAAGCATAACGACGAAATGTTTATCTGACCTGAGCCGAAGAGCCGCGATCCTGCCCGTGCTTACCTAATAGAATCAGCCACTTGGAGTGTTCTCTTCGGCTATAAAGCCAGCTTTCTAAAGAACTATGAGACTAGTTTCCTACAAATATATTTTTCTATAAAGCTAGCGACGCCGATATTGGTTTGGGGGTGGGTCAGACGATCCAAGCACCGCCAACTACGATGTCACCGTCATAGAAGACGACTGCCTGCCCGGGGGTGAGGGCGCGCTGGGGCTCGTCAAAGGTGACCTGGACGTCTCCGCTGGCGAGCTTTTCCACACGGGCATCAGCGGGCTGGTGGCGGTGGCGAATCTTGGCCTGAACCCGCAGCGGCTCGCGCAGGTCGTGGATGGCGATCCAGTTCGCCCCCTTGCCGATCAGCGTTTGTGAATAGAGCTCGTCGCCGCCGCCCACAACCACCTGCCGCTTGTCGCCGCGAATCTCCAGAACATAGACTGGCGATCCCGTGGCCACACCTAATCCCTTGCGCTGGCCGACGGTGAAGTTGTGAATGCCGGGATGAGTGCCGATGACCTCGCCTGTGGTCGTAACCAGCTCGCCTGAAGTGTCGGGGATTTCCTCTCCCTGCTCCGCGAGGTAGGCGTCGAGGAACTTCTTGTAGTCTCCGCCAGGGACGAAACAGATTTCCTGTGAATCCTGCTTCTCGAAGACGCGCAGGCCGACGCGCTTGGCCTCCTCGCGCACTTCCGGCTTGCGCATCTCGCCAAGCGGGAAGAGCGTGCGGCTCAACTGCTCCTGCGTCAGACCAAAGAGAAAATAGGTCTGGTCCTTAGCGAGATCCGCCGGACGCTTCAACAGCCAGCGGCCAGTGTGCTCGTCGAATTCATTGCGCGCATAGTGCCCGGTGGCGAGCATTTCGGCGCCAATCTGGCGCGCAGTGATCAGCAACTGGTCAAACTTAAGGTGGTTGTTGCAAAGGCTGCACGGAATCGGCGTGCGCCCCGAGAGGTAATCCTCGACAAACGGGCGTACAACATCTTCCTCGAAGCGCGACTCCTGATTGACTACGTAGTAGGGAATGCCCAGCGTCTCGGCCACACGGCGCCCGTCGTAAACGTCATCGAGGGAGCAGCAACGGCCATGTACAACCTCGGGCATGCCGTCGGGACCAGCGAGGCGGCGCTGGTTCCAAAGTTGGAGGGTAAGACCGACCACGTTGTATCCCTGCTCGCACAAGAGTGCCGCGACGGTGGACGAATCCACACCGCCCGACATGGCTACAGCAATGGCATTCTTCTTAGTCATTAGCAACTAGCGTCAGCTCAAGCCATTGAAGTGTTTTATTCAGTGGAAGAACAAACCTGCACTCCATCTGGACCTATGCTGAGAACTTCTCGGTTCGGCATAAAGAACAGCCAGTAGCTGTCTCGACCATCGGGGTTGTCGACATAATCGGCAGGCAAAACGTCGAGGCGAAAATCTTCGAACTCAAAAGTCGTATTGAGCCTGGCCGGATCAAGCTCGACGCCGGTAAGCGCCACGTTCTCCAAGCGCCTGACGGCCACATCAATGACGTGGCGCGGCGAATCGGAGTCCGCAATTTTGCGGTCGCCGTGCATGAGCGCCCAATTCGAGAGGTATATCCAGAGGTGCCACTCCCCATAGAAATGCCCGTACCGTCGAACTCTCCTGCCGAATTCGAACGTCAGAAAACTTCCATGACCGCGCCGTGCACGCCAAGGACGAGTACCGAATACGCTGGCGAAATAAGTCTCTATGTCGGTTGCTAAGGCCTTCATTTACCTACCCAAACATTGACAACCCGGTTTCCACGATGCCCGCTAAGTCTAGTCCAAGGTCGGTGATTTCCCGGTGAAGACGCTGAATCTCTTCCCTGCCGAGTTTTCTCCCGAGAATCGCCTGGATGCGCCGAACTGCTTCGCGGAATTCGCGGTTCTGATCGCGGTTGGTCAATCCTAACTCTAGCTGAGAGCTGACGGCTGAGAGCTAACAGCCTTTTTGTACACCGGGCTCAGATCGCGCAAACGCGCCACGACATTTGGAACCAACTCCAACGCGAAATCGATGTCTTCCGCCGTGTTCTGCTTGCCCAGGCTGAACCGGATACTGGCACGCGCCTGATCGGCTGACAGGCCCATGGCAGTCAGCACGTGCGAGGCCTCAATGGCGCCCGACGAGCATGCCGCACCGGTCGAGACCGACAATCCCTTCAGATCAAGAGCGATGACCATCGCTTCGCCTTCGATGCAGTCGAAGTGAATGTTAGTGGTATTGGGCACGCGCGGAGCTTTGCCGCTATTCACGCCAACCTGATCGACTCGCGCGACGATCTCGCGCTGCAAGAGGTCGCGCAAAGTAGCTATTTTCCCCACGCTGCCGTCGTTAAACCCGGCACGCGCGATCTCAGCCGCCTTGCCTAGGCCTACAATTCCGGGAAGATTCTCCGTCCCTGCGCGTCGCGAGCGCTCGTGTCGGCCACCGTAAAATAGCGGCTGTAACAGCGCTCCCTTCCGCACATACAGCGCGCCTGCGCCTTGCGGACCGTGCATCTTATGCCCGGTAATGGTTAGCAAGTCACAGCCGATTTCTTTTACATCGAGCGGAATCTTGCCAGCCGCCTGAACGGCGTCGGTGTGAAAGTAAATGTCGGCCTCGGCGGCGATCTTGCCAATCTCGCTCACCGGCTGCAGAACGCCCGTCTCGTTATTTGCCAGGATGATGCTGATGAGCTTTGTCTCTGGCCGTATCGCGCGGCGGACGTCGTCGGGATCAACCAGCGCCTGTCCGTCAACCGGCAGATATGTCACCGCGCAAGCCATCTCTTCGAGTCGCTTGCAGGCATTAAGCACCGCATGATGCTCAACCGCGGATGTAATTACGTGGTCCGTCGGCTTTACCAAGCCGAAGAGGGCCAGATTGTCGCCCTCGGTTCCTCCGCTGGTAAAGACAATCTCAGCAGCGCGACAGTTCAGCAACTCCGCAACCTGCTCACGGGCGCGCTCCACCGCCGCCCGCGCCTGTTGTCCTTGCTGGTGGATAGATGAGGCATTCCCAAACTGCTCGAAGAAATATGGGCGCATCGCCTCAAACACTTCCGGCAGAAGCGGGCTGGTGGCGTTGTTGTCGAGATAAACGCGGCGCATCGGTTACTCTATTGTAGCGACGTCTGTTAGATTCCGGCCCCAGCAAGTCCGATTCGAGTTCGCGTTCGTCCCCAGCAGTCAGCGGTGGGTTGCTCGCCAGATGCTGAAAATTTATAGTCAACCGTTCGCTTATTTGGGCGCAGACTTGCGGAACCGGGCCCATGCAAGACGCGTTCTCACGCGACTGGAGCCATCATGAAAAAACGAGCATTGGTTTTCCTCTGCTGTCTTCTGTTTACCCTGCCGACTTTCGCCGATGAAGGCATGTGGCTGTTCAATGCCTTCCCCAAGGATAAGGTGCAAGCCAAGTACGGATTTGCGCCCTCGCAGGAGTGGCTTGATCACGTACGACTTTCTTCAGCGCGCGCGCCGAACGGTTCGTCGTCATTCGTGAGTGCCGATGGGCTCATCTTCACCAACCACCACATCGCGCAGGGCTGCGTCCACGACCTTTCTACTAACGGCAAGGACTACATGAAGAACGGCTTCTATGCTCCTACACGGGCTGAGGAGCCGAAGTGTCCCGGCGTTGAGTTCGTGGTGCTTCAGGACATCGAAGACGTGACTTCGCGTGTAAACGCCGCCGCGAAGCCGGGAATGTCGGATGCGGAAGGCGGCAAGGCGCAGCGCGAGGAGATGTCGTCCATCGAGAAGGAGTGCTCGGTCAACGGACTGCGCTGCGACGTGGTGACGCTCTATTCGGGGGCCTTGTACCACCTCTACAAGTACAAGAAGTACGACGACGTGCGGCTGGTTTTCGCGCCAGAGTTCGACATCGCTTTCTTTGGAGGCGATCCCGATAACTTCGAGTATCCCCGGTACGACCTGGACATCTCGTTTTTCCGGGCATACGAAAACGGCGAGCCCGCGAAGATCAAGGACTACTTGAAATGGTCGAAAAATGGAATTCAGGAAGGCGACCTGGTGTTCGTCTCAGGCCACCCGGGACGAACAGGCCGACTGCTCACGGTCGATCAGTTGGAGTTTCTGCGCGACTCCCAATATCCAATGATGCTTGCCGGGTATCAGAAGCGCCTCGCCGCCCTCGAGAAATATGCCGCGCAATCGGATGAGAACTCCCGGGAGGCCGAGGACGACTTCTTCAGCATTCAAAACTCGTTCAAAGCGGTTACCGGCTATGAGGGCGGACTCAAAAACCCGCAGATTATGGGGAAGAAGGACGCTGACGAGAAAGATCTGAAGAACTATGTCACCTCCGACCCCGAACGGCAGAAACAGTACGGCGATCCCTGGGCTGAAATCTCCAAGGCAGTAGACGTCCAAAAGGAGATCTATAAGCCGCTCTACTACGTCGACCAGATGGCCGGTTTCCGTGGTGACCTGGCAGATTACGCGCGTACCATTGTCCGCTCGGCACAACAGAAAGAGAAGCCGAGCAACGAGCGCATACGCGGCTATCAGGATTCTGCTCTTCCGACCCTGGAGCAGAAGCTGTTCTCGACTGCCCCGGTTTACAAGGGACTGGAGAAGGTGTTGCTTGCCGAGAGCCTCGCCGAAATGCAAGACATTCTTGGTCCCAATAATGAAACCGTTAAGAAAGCTCTTGATGGGAAGTCACCGGAAGAGCGCGCGAAAGAAGTCATCGACGGCACCAAGCTCGATGACGTGGCGGTTCGCAAGCAGCTCTACGAGGGTGGAGAGAAGGCGGTCGAGGCCAGCGCCGATCCCCTGATCATCATGATGCGCACGATTGAGCCCGACGCCGTCGCCGTGCACATGAGGAACGAAGACGACGTGGACTCGGTGCTGCGCAAGAACGCGGGAACCATTGCGAAGATCCATTTCGCGCAGGGCGGCCTTAGCGTCCCGCCAGATGCAACCTTCACTTTGCGGCTGAGCTACGGCGCGGTGAAGGGATACGAGGAGAACGGAAAGCATATCCCCTGGTTCACCACGATGGGAGGCGCGTTCGAGCACGCCGAGGCCCACGGCGGCAAGCCTCCCTACAACCTGCCGGAAAGCTGGATGAAAGCAAAGTCGTCGCTGGATCTGAAGACCGTCTACGATACGGTTTCCACACCGGACATCATCGGAGGCAACTCCGGAAGCCCGGTGATCAACAAGGACGCGGAAGTGGTGGGCATCATCTTTGACGGCAACATCGAGTCGCTGCCCTGGAATTTCGTCTACGACGACGTGCAGGGGCGCTCGGTTGCTACGGACTCGCGGGCCATCATCGAGGCGTTGCGCAAGATTTACCACGCAGACGCACTGGCCAACGAACTCGCCGGCCCGGAGGCCGGCAGCACGAGCGGGGGCAACTCCAAGGCGATGAAACCGAAGAAGAAACAGAAGTAGGGCGAGTCGTCAGAATGCCGGCAGAGCGATGAGGCTCAGCGTAAAGCTGAGCCTCTGCACGGTGCGCGGTCTGTAAACTAAGCCGCAGTTGCGCTGGACTTCACTTCCTGCTTCTCGGGCTTGCCATCGGCGGCCGTGGCCAGGTGAATACCGGTGTCGCTGCGCATCTCGCGAAATTTCTTGGGAGTGATTCCCACCAACCGGCGGAAGACGCTGGTGAAATGGCTTTGCGTCTCGAAGCCGACATGCGTCGCCACTTCTACCAGAGCGGTGTTCCCGTCCCGCAGGAGCTCCTGTGCGCGCTCGACTCGCTGGCGCATGACGTACTGGTGGGGAGTTGTTCCGGTGCTCATCTTGAACAGCTTGGAGAAGTAGTACTGGCTCATGCCCACGACCTGAGCCATTTCCGCAACGCTGAGGTCTTTCTCGAGGTTTTCCTTCACATGTTCGAGGACGCGCTGCAGGCGGCGGGGCGGCAGCCCACCCACGACCTCAATGGGCGCCAATGTGGCGCCTACATAGGCGTCAACGATCTCTTTGGCGCGATCCGGGTCAAGGGATTGCACCCCCAGGATGAGAACGTTCATACCTTCCGACTTTGCACCTGAGTAGGCCGAAAAGGAATCATTGCAAAGGGCAGCCCTGACACCCGGCACGCGATTGGCGGCTACGGACGCGCCAACGCCGCGACCTGTGACGATGATGCCTCTTTCCGCATCGCGGCGCAGGACCGCCAAGGCCACTTGCTCGGCGTAATCACCGCGTGCATGTAGCTCCATATTGGGTATGTGGTCAACTACTTCGTGTCCTGCCAGGGCCAGTGTCGCCATCACTTGCTCTTTCAACGCATTGCCAGCTTCGTCAGAACTGATCGCGATTCGCACTTTTCTTGTCCTCCGGTTGCTGAATTTCTTGTGTCTCGTTGGAGTGGTAGGGACGGCAAGGCGCTTGTAGGGGCTTCACCCCTCCATGTGCCATGCGTTCCACTAAATATCTGTTCATGACATCCCCGCAGCGAAGTGTTGCGCCACGCTGGTAGAGCTTCTGAAGGCTCGACTCTCCAGCTGCATCCATGCCAGTGAGTCCAAAAAGATCGACGATCACTGGCCGTCCTGCTGCGTTAATCTGCTGCTGAGTGAAGGCCCTCTCGAGCTCCGGAACCAAGGGTTGTTCCAGCCTGCCTTCAAGCACTAGCAGCACCTCATCCCCGCGTTGCTCGGCTGTGATTCTCAGCAAACCCCTGCTCCTGAGGCAACCTTACGTCTAACACCTGGCAGCCGCGTTCGCGGGCGCGAGGAAGCCACAGACCACGTGATGCTCACAAAGTTGTGCATCGGAGTTGCCAAACTGCCAGCTCGACAAGAATTGGGAAGTTTGCCTGCGAATATGAGCAAATCGGCGTGTTGCGAGTTGGATCTACGAAGCCTTATGTCAAAAATGGTGGCAGAAATTCGACACTTAGCGTCAGATTCTTGACTCTTCTGACACTCGATGCCGCGAGATTCCATGCTTTTCCATTCGATAAAGAAGAGTTGTGCGTTTGAGCCCCAGCAGAGCAGCGGCCCCGCCCGGGCCTCCGACAACCCACTTGGCCCGTTGCAACGCGTCCAGAATGTGACCCTTCTCTATTTCCCGCAGAGTTCCGTGTCCATTTGAAACCGTAGCCACCGATGCCGATGGAGCAGTCGCGTGAAGCTCAGACAAAGGCGCGGCCAATTCATGCCCCGCAGTCAGGATCACTGCCCGCTCGATAAAGTTCTGCAACTCTCGGACATTTCCCGGCCACGGGTAATCTGTTAATGCCGCTATGGTCTGGGACGGTATGCGCTCGATTTGCTTGTTCATGCGCCGGGCGTACTTGCTTGCGAAATATCGCACCAGAAGCTGAATGTCTTCACCACGTTCCCTGAGCGGAGGAACGACGATAGGAAAAACATTCAAGCGATAGAAAAGATCTCCGCGAAACTTTCCATCGGCTACCATTTGCGAGAGGTTGTGATTTGTGGCGGCAATTATGCGCACGTCGACGCGTTGGGTATGCGAGCTCCCAAGGCGCTCAAACTCCTGCTCCTGGACCACGCGCAGCAACTTCGGCTGAAGCTCCGGGGGGATGTCGCCCACCTCATCGAGAAAAAGGCTTCCCTGATGCGCCAATTCAAACCGGCCAATCTTGCGCGTGATGGCGCCGGTAAAGGCGCCCCTTTCGTGGCCGAACAGTTCGCTTTCCAGCAACCCGAGCGGAATCGCCGCACAATTCATTTTGACAAACGTGCGGCTGCGACGGGTGCTGCGTTCATGGATCGCTCTCGCGATCAGTTCCTTGCCTGTGCCGGTTTCCCCGCAGATGAGCACGGTGGAATCGGTGGGTGCAACGGTTTCCACCTGCTCCAGCACACCGCGCAACGCGGCACTGCCTCCAATGATGTCCTCGAAATCCTGTTCGGAGCGAATCTCCTCTTCGAGGTACGACTTCTGTTCTGAAATCTGTTCTTTGCTTTCAGAAAGCGCGTAATGCTGGAGCGCATTGCTGACGGCGATCGCTACCTGGCGGCCAATCTGCGTGGCGAAATCCAGATCGCTGCGAGAGAATGCCTGTTCGCGACGGCTGCTAAGCATGAGAACGGCTACCGGTGATCCATCGCTCTGCAACGGAACAAACAGGGCCGAGCGAAAACCTTCGCCCATCCTGACGCGCACCGATTCTTCTTGCTGGCTGTAAGGCATTTCTCCCGCTCCAACAATGAATCCTTTGCCCTTACGGAACGCTCCGCCGGCGTGAGTCCCATCCGTGCTTACGAGCATGCCCCTCTGCAAGTAGCCCCGGCTGTCGGGAAAATCAAGAGCGTGCAGGCGAAGTTCGGCCCGTGCCGTCTGGCAGAAGCAGGCTGGCAGAATCGTATTCAATGACTCTCCGCAAGTTCGAAGACAGGGCACCGAACAACGCGCGCAGCTCAAGGTTGGAAACGACGGCATTGTTCAGCTCGATAACCAATCGCAGGCGATCGCGTTCGCGGACCAGTTCGCGCTGGAGGGCGGCTGAGCGCGCATAGTAAAGCGCATTCTCCAGGGCGACGGCTACCTGGGCGGCAATCAACTTCGCGAATTCGACTTCTTCCTCGTCGAAGCTGCCCGCTTCTCCACGTCCGATGGTCAATGCTCCCAGGGGACCGGACGGAGTGGTGAGAGGCAACACGCAAAAAGAACGAACCCGATGCTCGCGCAGCAGTATCCCAACCTTGTGAAATCTGTCCTCCTGCTGCAAGTCTTCACAGACGAAGACTTCCTGCGATTGCCACGCGATGCCCGAAGGTGAATCGTCGATCTCAAAGTCTTGCCCAATCCAGTCCATTGCGGATTCGGAAGAATGCAGAACGTGCAGCCGCATGGTGCCGCACTGCTCGTCGTGAAGCACCACGCTGACATAGTGGGAGGGCAGCAACTGCGAAATGTGCGGGGAGAGAGCGGCAAATACCTTGGATAAGTCGCGGTGAGATGCGATCGCATGACACATCTCTGCCAGCGCTTTTAGCTTGAGCGCCGTTTTTTCCTGCTCAATCATGCACGCGCCAAAATACCGCTCCAGAACATCTCGATTTAAAGCTGCACGGTTTCAGGGTTTAGGGGGAGTAGAACGGGCACTTGCCCCATAATAGCGGATATTTGCCATTGCGGGTTGCTGCCATTCGCTGCAAGAGACCTCTGACCAAAGGGCAAGTTTAGTCAGCTGGTGGTCTCGGGCTCACGACCGTGGGGATAATGGCCGCTGTTGTAAGCTCTCAGCATCCTGCTTTCGACTGAGGAGCACCTTTGCAAAAGAACAATCCGGCACCCGGCGGCCCTGGGATAACTCCCAAGTGGACCTTCGGGGCTAAAGACGCAGTCGGAACTGCCTACTCGGTCGCCAGTCGGTTGTGGTACACCGTCGCCAACGGTGTGCTCACCGAAGTGTACTACCCGACCATCGACACGCCCCAGATCAGGGACACACAATTCCTCGTATCGGATGGTCAAACCTTCTTCCACGACGAACGACGTCAGATGATCACAAAGCTGGATTGCCTGGGCAGCGCCGCTTTGGGATTCAAAGTCACGAACTCGGATCCCCAGGGCAGGTACTCGATCGAGAAAACGGTGATTGGAGATCCTCACCAGCCTTGCTTGCTCGTCCACACCCGTTTCAACGTCGCTCCCGAGTGGCAGGGCCGCTTGCATCTCTATGTGCTGTGCGCCCCGCACTTGCAGATAGGCGGATGGCATAACAATGCTGAAGTCATCGAGGCGCGAGGTCACCGCTTCCTTCAGGCTCATCGTGACAACGTTTATCTTACCGTCTTTGCCGATGTCCCGATGAAGAAGCTCTCGGTGGGGTATGTCGGAGTCAGTGACGGCTGGACGGATTTGTCCGACAACTTCCAGATGGATTGGGAGTACACGTCGGCGCTCGACGGCAACGTGGCCATGACCGCAGAGCTCGATCTAAGTCACACAACCGAGTTCACGCTGGCCCTCGCCTTCGGCCACACAGCGCACAACTCTGGTTCCACGGTCGCGCAATCGCTGGCAATTCCATTTGAGCACTCGCTGCAAATTTTCGACGAGCAATGGCAGCGCACGCGCAAGCGCATGTCGCTGATGGACAAGCTTTCGCAGTTCGATTCGTTCCTCTTCGCGCGAACCGTGAACCTCCTGCTGGCCAATGAAGACAAACTGTATCCCGGCGCCATGATCGCCAGCCTCAGCATCCCCTGGGGTGAGGACAAGAGCGACGATGACCTGGGTGGCTATCACCTGGTGTGGACCCGCGACATGGTGAACTGCTCCTCCGCCCTGCTGGCCGTGGGAGATACCGTTACTCCGCTGCGGGCGCTCATCTACCTGGCGATTACTCAGCGCGAGGATGGCGGCTTCTATCAAAACTTCTGGATTGATGGCTCTCCCTACTGGACGGGGATTCAGCTCGACGAGGTCGCCTTCCCCATAATCCTCGCCTGGCGTCTGTGGAAGGCGAACGGATTAGCGAACTTCGATCCCTATATCATCGTCCTCCGGGCCTGCGGCTACCTGATTCGCGAAGGCCCGGCGACCATGGAGGAAAGATGGGAAGAGGCTGGCGGTTATTCGCCATCGACGCTGGCGGTCAACATTGCGGCGCTTATCTGTGCAGCCGAGTTTCTCGAGGCGCGCGGGGACTCTCATACTGCGGAGTTCGTTCGTACCTATTCCGACTTTCTCGAATCTCACGTGGAAGAGTGGACCGTCACAAATCACGGTACGCTCGTTCCCGGAATCACCCGGCACTATATACGCATCAATCCCGCTAGCAGCTCGGAGGGCTCAGCGGGAGATGAGGACCCCGATACCGGCGAGTTTGTTCTGGCCAACCAGAAGCCGGGAGATCGATATAAGTATCCGGCAAATCAGATCGTGTGTGGGGGCTTCCTGGAATTGGTGCGATTCGGAGTGAGGCGTGCAGACGATCCGCTTATCGTGGACTCACTGAAGGTGGTCGATGCCGTGTTAAAAGTCGATACGCCCGCCGGACCGTGCTGGAAACGTTACAACCATGATGGCTACGGTCAGCGCGACGACGGGAGCGCCTTCGATCAATGGGGGGTCGGAAGACCCTGGCCGTTGCTTACCCTGGAACGAGCCATCTACGAACTGGCAGCCGGGCAAGATGTCTCGGATTATGTCCGCGCGGTTGAGAAATTCACTTCGGGGATCGGTCTGATCCCGGAGCAGATTTGGGATGCCCCTGACCTTCCCGATAAACGCATGTTTTTCGGAAAACCGACTGGAGCTGCGATTCCCTTGATGTGGGCGCATGCGGAGTTCGTGAAGCTGCTGCGCTCGATCGTCGATGGAAAAGTCTTCGATCTGATCGATCCGGTAGCAGAGCGCTATCGCAAGCCGGCAGCAGAGCGTCAGAGCCACAAGATTGAGATCTGGAAGATGAACCGGCAAGTGCGCAGCATCGAAGCGGGTAGGCTGCTACGCGTTCAGGCATCCTCTCCTTTCGTCTTGCGCTGGAGCGCCGATGAGTGGCAGACGACGCATGACACGAATTCGACCCCAACGTCGCTCGGCATAGAATACGTGGACGTACAGATGGCTTTAACCCAGAATTCACCTTTGCGGTTTACCTTTTTCTGGCCGCAAGACAATCAGTGGCAAGGCGCAAACTTCGAAGTCGAAGTAAAGCCGGTGGCAGAATCTTCTTCGCAAACATGAAAGGTGGCAATCATGAGCAGTCAAGTTGACGTGAACCCTGCGCAGGCGGCGCAGGACCAACAGAAGCTGGAGCAACTGTGCATCAACACCATCCGTACGCTGGCGATGGACGCGGTGCAAAAGGCCAATAGCGGGCACCCGGGAACCCCGATGGCGCTCGCACCGCTGGCCTTTACGCTGTGGGAACGCTATCTGCGGTTCAACCCGCGCAATCCGCATTGGCCGGGACGCGACCGCTTCATTCTGTCGAATGGCCACGCGTCGATGCTGCTGTACGCCTTGCTGTATCTGACTGGCTTCGATTTATCGCTGGACGAGCTGAAACAGTTCCGCCAGTGGGGCTCGAAGACGCCCGGGCATCCCGAGTACGGCTTGACTGCCGGCGTGGAAACGACGACCGGTCCGCTGGGGCAGGGTTGCGGCAACTCCGTCGGAATGGCGATTGCGCAGAAATGGCTCGCATCGCGCTTTGACAAAGACCTGTTCGACTACAAGATCTACACGTTCTGCGGCGACGGCGACCTGATGGAGGGCGTAAGTAACGAAGCGGCCTCGGTTGCCGGCCACCTTGGCCTGAATAACCTGATCTGGTTCTACGATAACAACCACATCACGATCGAAGGCAGCACGTCGCTGGCGTTCACCGACGATGTAGCGACGCGCTTTATGGGCTGGCATTGGAACGTGCTGCATGTCACCGACGTCAACGATCTCGAGATGCTCGAAGTGGCGATCCAGGCCGCACAGCGCGAACCCGCGCGGCCCACGCTCATCATCGTCAACACCCATATCGGTTGGGGCTCGCCCCACCGTCAGGACACCAGAGAGGCCCACGGCGAAGCTCTGGGCCAGGAAGAGGTTCGTCTGACCAAGGAGGTCTACGGCTGGCCGCCGGACGCGCAGTTTCTGGTTCCCGATGAAGTCAAACAATACATGGGCCAGGCAGTTGAGCGGGGCGCGCAGTGGGAGAAGGATTGGAATGCCCGCTACCGCGCCTGGTCGAAAGAACATCCCGATCTCGACAAGATGTGGCAGCACATTCAGAACGGCACGCTGCCGGAGGGCTGGGACAAGGACATCCCCACCTTCCCCGCCGACGCCAAGGGTGTAGCAACGAGGAAATCCGACTCCCAGGTGCTCAACGCGGTAGCAAAAAATGTGCCGTGGCTACTGGGCGGTTCGGCTGACCTTCACCCCTCGACCTTCACGCTCATCAGCGGCGAAGCCGATTTCGAGCGCGCTAGCTACGAAGGGCGCAATTTTCACTTCGGCATTCGTGAACATACCATGGGATCGATTCTGAACGGCATGGCGCTGTCGAGACTTCGGCCCTATGGTTCGAGCTTCCTCATCTTCACTGACTATATGAGGCCGCCGATTCGCCTGGCGGCATTGATGGACATCCCCGTCATCTTCATCTACACCCACGATTCCATCGGGTTGGGCGAAGACGGACCAACGCATCAGCCGATTGAGCAGCTCATGTCGCTTCGGGCCATTCCACGCCTGCTGGTCTTCCGTCCGGCCGACGCTAACGAGGTGGCGGAAACATGGCGCGTCATCATGCCCATACAACACCAACCGGTGCTGATGGCTTTCACGCGGCAGGGCGTGCCGACATTTGATCGCACGAAATATGCCTCCGCGGCCGGAGTAGCGAAAGGCGCCTACATTATGGCTGACGCGGCAGGCGGCAAGCCGGAGTTGATCCTGATGGGCACCGGCTCCGAAGTACAGCTCTGCGTAGGGGCCTACGAGAAGCTCACGGCGGAAGGCGTGAAAGCGCGTGTAGTCTCGATGCCCTGCTGGGAGCTGTTCGAAAAGCAGTCGCCGGAATACAAGAATCAGGTTCTGCCGCCGGACGTTCGGGCGCGCGTCGCCGTAGAAGCGGGTACCAGCATGGGCTGGAGGGAATACGTCGGCAACGACGGAATTGTTGTTGCTCGTGACGACTTCGGCGCATCTGCTCCTATCAAGGACCTGATGACGCACTTTGGTTTCACCGTGGACAACGTCGTTGCCAAGGCCCGCGAAGCTCTGGAAAAGACGAAAGCCTGAAACGTATGAGAATTGCCGTCGGAGCAGATCACGCCAGAGTGCCCCCATTAACGCAACCGTTATCGCCGAGTGGCGACGGCTTGGCCATGAGATCGACGACTACGGCATACATGACGCAACCAAGCTCGCTCGCTACTCGCCCAAGGGGAGTCATAAGTGACGACACTGGTTCATCCTATTGTTGAAAAGGTCGAGCCGCAGCAGTTGCCGCAGGCCGGCTCTGCGCTCCTCATTCTGTTTGGTGCAAGCGGCGATCTTTCGCGGCGCAAGCTCATGCCGGCGCTCTATGATCTGGCCTGCATTGGCTGCACGAACCGCAATTTCGATGTGCTCGGCATTGGCCGCACAGAGCTTACGGACGACCAATTTCGTGAGCGCATGCACGATGGGGCCGCCAACTCTTCGGACGCTCGCGGCTTCAGTGAGGACGGCTGGAAGGATTTTGCCTCGCGCCTGCACTTCCTGGTCGGCGACGCCAATCGACCGGACTTTTATCCCCTGCTGAAGAAGAAAATCGAGGAGCTACAGAAGCAAGGCACCAGCCAGAACATCCTCTTCTATGTCTCGACACCGGCCTCCCTGGCTCCGCCGATTGTCGAAGGCCTAGGCCAGGCCGGTCTGGCGCACAGCGATCAAGGTTGGACCCGAATCGTTCTTGAAAAGCCGTTCGGGCGCGATTTGAAGAGCGCTCAGGAATTGAATGAAATCGTTGCGCGCGTTTTCGACGAAGAGGCGGTCTACCGCATTGATCACTACCTCGGCAAAGAGACAGTGCAAAACATCATGGTCTTCCGCTTCGGCAACCTGATGTTCGAACCCATCTGGAACCGCAACTACATCGATTACGTCGAAATCACCGCCGCCGAGAAGCTGGGCGTGGAAAGCCGTGCGGCGTTCTACGAAGAAACCGGCGCATTGCGGGACATGGTCGCCAACCACATGCTTCAGCTTCTAACTCTCACCGCGATGGAGCCGCCCGTTGCCTTCGACGCGCACTCCGTCCGCGAACAGAAGGTGCAGGTGCTGCGCGCAATTCGTCCCATGACCGTGGAAGAGGTAGCGCAGTGCACAATACGCGGCCAGTACGGACCCGGCACTATCGACGGCAAGCCAGTCCGGGGTTACCGCCAGGAAAAGGGAGTGAATCCCCAATCGAATACCGAGACCTACGCCGCGGTCGAATTTCATGTGGACAATTGGCGCTGGGCGGGAGTTCCCTTCTACGTTCGCGCCGGGAAGCGTCTGTCCAACTATCTCACCGAGATTGCCGTGCACTTCAAGCGCACACCACAGGCGCTGTTCGCCAGCCGCCCGGAAGACGTCCACCACAACGTCATCACCATGCGCATTCAGCCCAACGAGGGCATCGCGATTAACTTTGGAGCGAAGGTACCCGGCACGCAGATGCGCGCCACGCGGGTCAACATGGACTTCTCTTACCGCGACGCCTTTGGCTCCGACAGCCCTGCGGCGTACGAAACGCTGCTGCTCGACGCCATGCGCGGTGATGCCACGCTCTTCACCCGGCGCGATGAAGTGGAAGCCGAATGGCGCATCATCACGCCGATCGAAGAGGCATGGGCACAGTTGCCGCTGCCCAAGTTCCCCAACTATGCCGCGGGTAGCGACGGTCCGGAGAGCGCCGATGCGATGATCAAGTATGATCGCAATCGTTGGCGTCCGTTAAGGCGCGACAACGGATGGAACCTGTGAGCTTCCGCGGTCTGGGGCCGATCCACCGTTGACATTCATCTGGCTGAGGCCTTCCAGCCATCCGTTACCGTCCCGCAGTCAACGCAATTTGGTAAGATTCTGCCTTCATGGTTACCTTCGTCGTGCTCCGCCTGGTGGCGGTCGTCCTGATCGTTGCGGCGAATGCGTTCTTTGTCTCCGCCGAATTCGCGATGGTCAGCCTGCGCGAAACCCAGATTCAGCAACTGGTCGCGGCCCACCGCGTAGGCTCGCGTACCGTCCAGAAGCTCCATCAGCATATTGATCAATTCATCAATGCCGTGCAGTTTGGGGTGACGCTCTCCAGCCTGGGGCTGGGCTGGATCGGCGAAGCCGCGATGGCTCGCATACTGGAACCTCTCTTCATCAACCTTCCGCACTCGCACTTGTACGCTCACGCCGTCGCGGTGGTCTTCGCTTTTACGCTCATCACCTACATGCACGTGATTTTGGGTGAAGTGGTGCCTAAGTCCATCGCTTTGCAGCGGACTGAGCGGGTAGCGCTTGCGGTGGCCGGGCCGATGGATTTCTTCATGCGTCTGACGGCTCCGCTGCTTGCCTTGATGACGTCATCATCGCGCGCCGTGCTCAAGGCATTTGGTATGCGTCCGGTGCGCGAGGCCGGCGTCCATTCCCCCGAGGAGCTGAAGCTAATCGTCAGCGCCAGTCGCAACCTGGGTTTGCTGGAGGCTCCCCAGGAGGAGATGATCCATCGCGCGCTCGACCTGGAAAACGTCTTGGTGCGCGAAGTGATGGTTCCACGCCGTGACATCTTCTCCCTGCCCGGTGACATGACCCTCTACGAAGCTCTGAAGCGAGTTGTCGACGAGCAGCACTCCCGTGTGCCGGTTTACGATCCTCAGCGTGGTCCCGAGCACATCGTCGGCGTTCTCTACGCCCGCGACTTGATGCGCTGGATGCGGTACCGGCTTTCGCGCACGCCCTCCGGCCGAATCATCACCCGTGAGACCAATCTTCGTGTGCGCCACATCATGCGCGAGGTATTGGTTGTTCCGGAAACCAAGACCCTTCCCGACCTGCTGGTCGACTTCAAGGAGCGCAAGCGGCACCTGGCGGTAGTAGTGGATGAGTTTGGCTCGACGGCGGGAGTGATCACGGTCGAGGATGTCCTGGCGCAACTGGTAGGACCGATCGAAGACGAGTTCGAGGGCCGCGAACCGGTATCGCTGCCGGACGCAACCCGGATGGAATTGGACGCTTCGCTCAACACCCGCGATTTAGAGCTGGAATATCAAATCGTTCTGCCGCGCGACGAAGGTTTTGAAACCCTCGCCGGGTTCGTGCTGGCGCAGTTGCAGCGCATACCAGGCGTTGGCGACAACTTTGAGTATGAAGGCCGGCGATACACCGTAACGACGATGGACGGGCTGCGGGTGGATCGGGTTCGAATTGAGTCATTGCAGCCCCAAGCCGAACCGGAGCGCGAGAATGCAACTCCGGCCACCAACTGATGCTGCGTTACATCTTTTCCCGCCTGCTGTTCATGCTGCCAGTCATGTGGCTGGTGGTCTCGGTCGTTTTCCTGCTAATTCACCTGGTTCCGGGCGATCCCATTCAGCAGATGCTCGGCGAAGGGGCCGCAGCGACCGACATCGTCGCCGCGCGTCACGCGTATGGGCTCGATGTTCCTCTCGGCCAACAGTACGTGAACTATTGGCGAGGCCTGTTGCACGGCGATATGGGACGCTCACTGCGTTTCAATCAGAACGTCGGGCACATCATCGTAGAGGCTTATCCATACACGCTGCAGCTCACACTGGCCGCCTTGACCGTGGCGCTTTGTCTCGCGATTCCCGCAGGAGTCCGCTCTGCCCTCCGGCGCAATCGTTGGGACGACCGCCTGCTCAGCTTCGTGTCCTTGCTGGGACTCTCATTTCCGAACTTTGCGCTGGGGCCGATTCTCATTTTGTTTTTCGCTATCGACCTCGGCTGGTTGCCGGTTTCGGGAGCGGGATCGCCCGCGCATCTCATTTTGCCGGCCATCACCATGGGCGGCGCGTTGGCCGCAATTCTGACCCGAATGGTAAGAACTTCCATGCTGGAGGAACTCTCGCAGGACTACATTCGCACCGCGCGGGCCAAGGGCCTTTCCGAGCGTACGGTGGTTTACCGGCACGCACTTCGCAATGCAATGATTCCGATTCTCACTGTCGTGGGATTACAGTTCGGAGCAATGCTGGCGGGTGCGATCGTGACTGAGACGATCTTCTCCTGGCCAGGCATTGGGCGGCTGACGATCCAGGCGATTTCCAATCGCGACTACTATCTGGTGCAGGGCTGCATACTTGTCATCGGGCTGACTTACGTATTGGTCAACTTTCTCACCGACCTGACCTATTCCTTTTTCAACCCGCGGATTCGAGAGTGAGTCGGATTTTGCTCGCCAGCAGTATCCAATAGGATTAAACTTGCATCTTCATATTGACACGAGGAGGATCAGCATGCGGGTTGACCGTTCGAGCAACAGCAGTAACCCTGATCCTGTCGGCGGCCTAAATCGCGCTAAAGCGGGGATCCACGAGCTCGAAAACAAAATGCGTCGCAAAGTTACAAGCGTCGCCAAGCGCATGTCTTCTTCGTTCCACCACGAAGAGGGCGAAGACCTCCCTGCTTCCAAAGAGCGCCAGGGAATTGTTTCCATCAACGGTCAGGACGTGGGAACGATCCGCTGCGGTAGCAAGCGCACCAGCTAAGTCTCACCTTCCCCCGTCGGCTCTACGAATACCGTTCTGCCATGAAGTCGCTGATTTTCTGGTAAGCGGCTTCCAACACCTGCTCCGGCGGCAGGAATACGATTCTCATGTGCCGCGTACCCTGCTTCTGGCCGAAGCCCGAGCCATGCACTACGAGCACATGCTTCTCCTTCAACAGAGCGGTTACGAACGTCAGGTCATCCTCGGGAATGTCGAGCGACGGGTGAGCGTAAAAGGCGCCTTTGGGAGCAACGAGATTGACGCGCGGAGTGCGCTTGGCCCAGTCCACCGTCAATTGCGCGCGGCGGCGCAACTTTTCGCGCATGATGGCGATGTGGTCCTGTGGCCCTTCGAGTGCAGGCTTGATGGCATGCTGGAACGGATGTGGCGCTGAAAGGCGCGCGCGCAACAAACGATGTACCGCCTCCAGGTAGGGATGCAGCACCTCGTGCGGGCCGGTTGCGATAGCCCATCCAATACGCCAGCCGGGAACCAGGTATGCCTTCGACAGTCCGTTGAAAGTCACCATCGGTACGTCCTGGGCGAGGGTTGCAATGGAAACGTGCTCGACGCCTGGAGCGTAGATCAGCTTGTCGTAGATCTCGTCGGCGAAGATCAGCAGATTGTGCTGCCTCGCCAGCTCGATAATCTCCTCCAAGGTGCGTCGCGACATGACCGACCCTGTCGGATTGCTGGGATTGATCAGCAGGATCGCCTTGGTACGCGAGTTGATGCGGCGCTTCAGGTCATCAAGGTCGGGCTCCCATCCGTTCGCTTCGTCGAGATCGTAAGGGTTGGGCTCAGCACCCAATTTCGCGAGCACCGCGCTGTACAGCGGATACTCCGGGCTGGGCGTGAGAACGTTTTCGCCGGGGTTGACCAGCGCCGTCAGGCAACTATCGATGACCTCCCCGCTGCCGTAGCCAACGAAAACGCTTTGAATATCCTGGAACCCGCGCCGCTCGGCGTCGTGCCCGATCGCCATTACCGCCGGCCGAATTCCCAGCGAATCTGCGTAGCTGTTGTGGCCGTCGAGCATGGCCTTATGCACAGCTTCGATCATGTGCGGCGGAGTTGGGAAATCGAACTTGCAGGGATCGCCGATGTTGAGGAACAGGATCTGGTGCCCTTCGCGGGCAACTTCATCGGCCACTACGGCCAGGTCGCGGATGGCGTAACGGACGTTCGCCATGCGAGCGGCAGGCGTGATTGAAACGGCTTGCTGAACCGTCATGCGTGTACCCTATCGAATGCGAATTTGGGGTTCTCTGTGATTATGAACTACAGCACGGCATCGGGGTAGAGAACAAAACGGCACATCGGCCTGGTTCCCGTCCTATGGCTGGTTGGATCCATTGCCCCCCGTTTGGGGGAGTAGTCCGTACATATCGACTTCGTTTTGTGTGCCCACAAACACAAACCCGTCCGCTACGGTGGGTACTAAGAACTTCATTCCCAAGCCGGCTGCGTCGCGGTCTGGCATCATGTTTGAGTTATAGAATTCGTTGGCGACGTTTGACGGATCGATCGCATGCAGCACGGCGTGCTTGCCGTTTGCATAATCCGTGATCATCCACAGTATTGCATTGCTGTTTCCGTCGGCCGAGAGTGACAGGGTAGAACCGCGAGGATCCAGCGGGTAATTCAGATAAGACTGGGCGATGGGATTAAACTGTTGTGCTACCGGATCGAAGGTGAAAGCCGCAAGCCCTCCGTTTCCACCTGCCTCGTATATTGTGGAATTCCAGAAAAGCGGAGAGCTCAGTCCGTTACCCCAACTTTGAAACGTCTGCACCGCCTGGCTGTTGTCGTTGGCTTGCCACTTGCCCAAATTATCGCGATCTAACAGGTACAGTATCCCGGGCTTATCTCGAACCACCACCAGGTGTGGATGTAGCATGCCCGTTTGCTCCGGCAACAACAGCGCCTCCCCGGTGCCAAAGTCCCGGTCCTCGTCATCCATCATCTGATAGTTATAGGGAGTGAAGTAGTCGACTACGCTGAAGCCGTCGGTAGCTGACCAATGCATGCGGACCAAAGAATTACGATAGTTATTGTTCACTCCAATCAGATCGTGATTGCTGCCGTTTCCCACAGGCACGTAGATGTCGCCGTTCTCGTCGACAGAGGGCCCGCCGCCGCTAATCCAAATGCCACCGGAATATGAGTAAGGCACCGGGGTCCAATAAGCGGTTGGCTTGAGTGTGTACTCGTCAAAGGAGATCAGCCATCCCATGTACACGCCATAATCGCAATGAGAGGCCCAGGCAACATAAACCTGGTTGTGGGCGAGCAGCAACGCGGCTCGCTGATTGTCCATCAGTGGATCAAAAGTTGCGGCGCCTGCGGCAGCATAGCCAGGAGGCGGACCGGTTATCACCGTTGCTGGGAGCAGTTCCCCACCGCTCGACAAGCTCACTGCATGCAAGCGCTGGTAGAACACAGTTGTGCCGTTGACAAGTTCCTTGGTTCGCACAAGCACGTACACCGTCAGGGTCAACGGATCAATGACAGGGGTGCTCGTGATTCCAATCTCCGGACTGATGTCGTCGCAGCCTAATACGTCATCCGGGGAAATCGTACTTACGTTAGGGCCGGCAGCAAGATAGTCCACGTGCCAGGCGACTGTCTTTGAATCCACATCGAATGCATACAGCTGGTCATGTTCCGTGGCCACGATTAAGAGATTGGAGATGCGACCTCCAGACATCGGCACGTTGGGAACATATAACGGCTGGGCATAGACATATCCCTGAACAGCGAACGTTGCAATCTTGCCGAAGGTTGAAGGAGCAACATTGGCCGGCGTCAGGGTTGTTTCCGTTAAATTCAGTCCACTGCGGAAATTGTCATTGTGATGAGTCACAACGGCAGTTTCCCCGACCCGCAACTGCGATGTGTTGGTATTGGTGTTAGTCCCTCGCGTCGAGCCTGTAGGACTGGCGCCCCCGCAACCTGCCATCATGATCAAGGAAAGGCAAACCAGAGCAACGATTCCACATCGCTGATCTGCGAAGAATCGAACTTTATCGGAGCACATTCTTTGGGGCCTCGGAGAGTCAAGCGTTTCAACGATAGAGCTGGACAACCAATCGGCAAAACTTCAAGCTACCCGGAGCCGGTCCGCGGGACGGGCTGACGGTAATCGAACAATATTCGGCACCCTCGCCCTCTCAGGCAAGGACAAGGTCTTTACGGAAAACCCTGCAACCGGAAACCTGTTGTATAAACAGCAAAACCTGGTTTGGGACTCGCATTACGCTGAAACCATTTGCTGAAGAGTAGATGGGGCAAGACGATAAGTCTTTTCGAATCCTGTTCACAAGATGTGAATAGTCCGCCCGAGAGAGCTGAACGGCGGTCAGGCTATTCAAGGGGCATAGAAACTGTTGTCTAGCGTCAGTGTTGGGAAACGCTCAGTATATTGCCATCAGGGTCCTTGAACCAGGCCACCTGAGTGCCATCGGGCGCGGTCCATACTCCCAAATCATCTTGCTTCATGAACTCGTGATAGCGCTCGAACTTCACCCCCGCGGACTGGAGTTGCCGAACTGTCGCATCAATGTCCGATACCTCCCAACCCAGAATGGTGAACGATTGCGGCTTTACCTCGCGCATCTTAGTAAGCCGCAGCATGTTTCCGTTCGCGTCGAGTACGATAGCGAAGCCGTCATCGCTGACGAACTTGAGGCCAAGCTTGTCGACGTAAAAGCTCCTGGCCCGGTCGCCATCAGAAACAGGTACCATGCCGATGATCTTGTGGCCTGACAACATAGGTGCGACTTGAAAGTAGAGCTACTTCCCCATCACCAGCTTGGCGATGGTCATCAATTGCATGTTGGAGGTACCTTCGTAGATTTTGCCAATCTTGGAGTCGCGGAAGTACTTTTCGACGGGATAGTCTTTTGTGAAGCCGTATCCGCCGTAAATTTCCACGCACAGCGACGCCACCCGCTCTGCCACCTGTGAGCAATACAGCTTCGTCATGGCAGCTTCCTTCACAAAGTTCATTCCAGCGTCTTTCATGCGCGCGCAGTTGTAGAGCAGCATGCGGGCCGCTTCAATCTCGGTCGCCATCTGCGCGATCTGGAATTGAATGCCCTGGAACTCCGCGATCGCTTTGCCGAATTGCTTGCGCTCCTGGGCGTACTTCATCGCGTATTCCCATGCGCCACGGGCGAGTCCGATCATCTGCGCGCCAATACCGATGCGGCCCTCGTTCAACGTCTCGATAGCGATCTTATAGCCTTTGCCAACTTCGCCCAGCACGTTAGCCTTGGGCACTCGGCAGTCTTCCAGGATCAATTCGCAAGTGCTCGATGCACGAATGCCCAGCTTGTCTTCCTTCTTGCCGACCGTAAAACCGGGAAAGTCTTTTTCGACGATGAATGCGGTTATACCCTTGTATCCGGCGGAAGGATCGACGGTCGCCAGCAGGATGAAAACGCCGGCTTCCTTGCCGTTGGTGATCCAGAGCTTCTGGCCATTGAGTATGTATTCGTCGCCTTTTAGCTCAGCGCGGCACTGGAGGGCGAAGGCATCCGAGCCCGAGCCTGCCTCGCTCAACGCATAGGCTCCCACGGTGTCAGAGCACATGCGCGGCAGATAGCGCTTCTTCTGCTCCTCCGTGGTCCAGCGCAGCAGAGCGTTGTTTACGAGTGTGTTCTGCACATCGACGATCACCGCCGCCGAGGCGTCAACTGCGGAAAGTTCTTCGACCGCCAAAATCGCTTCGAAAAAAGAGCCGCCACCCCCGCCGTACTGCTCGGGAATCTCGATACCCATCAAGCCAAGTTCGAAGAATTGACGAATAAGCGCAGGCTCGAACACGCCCTTCTCATCCATCTCCTTCACATGAGGCTGAATGGCTTCCTGGGCAAATTGGCGTACCGTATCCCGGAACAGAATTTCATCTTCAGTGAGCGCCACCAGAGGCGCAGGGGCGGAATGCTGGGTTGCGACGGATGACATGAGAGCGATCCTCACAGGCTGGATTAGGAAACCTAAGATTTTACACCGCAGGGTGCGGTGGCCGGAGGGAAGTCAGTCCTACACTCTCTCTCGCTTATAGACCAGCTTCAGCCTGTCGGCTTCGAGGATGCGCGCAATCTGCTTACGGGCATGAACAGCCCACGGCCCAGTGCGGTCAAGTTTTGTGTAGGCGGTCCAATGCCGGAGGGCCGAGCGCGGTTGACGTAGGCGCTCGTAGGCCAGTGCAAGGTTGTAGTGAGCATCGGCATAGGTGGGCGCCAGTTGAATAGCCGTCCGATAAGCGGCAACGGCGTCCTGGAAGCGGCCAGTCTCGTCCAGCACATTGCCCAAGTCGAAGTAGGCCAGGGCGTAGCGGGGGTCAGCCTCGACGGCCGCTCGGTAGTGCTTCTCGGCAGCCTCAAAATCCTGACGATTGTAGTACAGCGTGCCTAAGTTGATATGCGCGGCCGCGTGTCCAGGCTCCAACTGCAAAACCTGCAGGTAAACGTTGATGGCTTCGTCGTGGTTGCTGGGATGCTCTTCGAGCGAAACGCCGCGCGCGAACAGCTCATGCACTGAATCAGTGCGCGCAATCGGCTTGACCTTGCCCGGTGCCGTCGCAGCGGTGACGACCGCTCCCGCGGAACCAAACTCCATCACGTATTGACCGGCAACCGGCTCGACGCTATGACCGTCGTGCCGAAAAGCCACCCGGCTGCCGACGCTAAAGATGCTCGCCTCAAGGAAGGGGTTCTCCATGCCCGCCACCTGGCGCTGCATGGCCTCCAGCGATTCACGGATTACCGCCGGACGCACCCGCTTCGCGCGCAGATCGCGGATTTGTTTGATTTGCAGAAGGTCAGAGAAGGAAAAGTCCTCGCAGATGGGAACCAGTCCCGCCTTTTGCCAGCCAGTCAGTTGCCTGGCGGTGATATGCAGGATTCGCAGTACGTCCGCTCGACCGTATCTCATCATTTAGGGTCGGAAGCGCAATCAGAGCCTGAAAGAATTATCGAGCTTAAGCTCCGGGTCCGCAAGTATAAATCTGGCTACAGCGGTGGAAAACTGAGGCTTACGGGCGCTGACTTGCAATGTCTTCCAAGAGCGACGGCTTTACGACCAAGGAGCAAGCCTTTAAGATGGAAGTCAGGCCGACGTAGCTCAGCTGGTAGAGCAGTCGATTCGTAATCGACAGGTCATCGGTTCAAGTCCGATCGTCGGCTCCATTTTTTCAATAGCTTACCGACAATCAGTTCACCATCTGCTGCACAACTGCTGCACACTCGAGTTTTTCCTCGAACTTTTTCATCGCATCCATGGCGTCTTCACGGGCCGTCTTGATGTAAAAGCGCTGAGTCGTGCTGACGCTTTCATGCCGGAGAATGGCTTGAATGGTAGTGTCGGGCACGCCTAGCTTTTTCAGGTTCGTCGCGAGCCCGCGACGATAAGCGTGCCAACCTTTCCAATCGAGACCATTGGCCTTAAAGACAGGCTTGATCACTCTCTCTGCAATGTTGGCGAGGTCTAGCGCTCCCCCGACACTGTTCGGGAAGATCCAGCCGTACGCGTTCGCAGGCCGGATGGCGTCGAGCAGCACGCGCAGAGGCCGGATGACGGGAACCAGCCCCGGATTCTCCTCGTCTTCGTGTGTCTTCGTATCCTTCACCTGAGTACGCCATACTGATCGTCGAATGGTAAGCCTGTCATCCTCGTCGTCTTCCCACCACAACCCGCGAATTTCGCCATGACGCAATCCGGCGAAAGCCGCAACTGCGATCAGAGCCCGGACAGTGGCCGCGGAAACCTCGGGAGTGTAAACACTCCCGTCCTGACCATGCACCGTGATCGACTTGCCAGAAAACAAATCAAGGTGCATCTCGATTTCCTCGAGGGAATAAGCAAATCGTTTCCGACCGTGTTTTTTCCCTTTCGGAACACTGACACCGTGGATGGGATTGTGGTCAACGACGCCGACTCTCTTAGCATGCGTGAAAATGGCTGAGAGTGTCACCTTGATGATGCGATAACTGCCGTGAGCCAGGTCGGTTCCGTGTTCACGTTCAATATCCCGCATCAGGGTTTCGCCGTCAGTCGTTCGAAAGTCGCGTGCGCGGAAACGGTCGACGCGTTGCCTGAGATGGCAGCGCCAGGCCTCGCGATAGCCTCTAACCGTACTCGCAGCCAGCCTCTCTGCAATCCTCGGGAAATAGACATTCTCCACGAATTCCACGAGGCTGACTCCGGCTTCCGGTGTGAACCCTACTCGATTCAACTCTGCTCCGCAGGTTTCGCAGGCCAAATAAATCGTTGATACGTCCGATTGGCCAAGAAGACTTAAACTACCTTTCACGGTGAAGCCCGGCATCGGCACGCCACACGACTGACAAATGAGGTTACCAGCTGCACTTCGAATTGAACGAGATGGACGAGTTTGCGCTGGCGGAATAGCATTTGTCGAAGGCTGATATCTGCCCTGAAGGGCAACTCAGCGGGCAGGAACATACTCAATTTTCTGCAACGCAGGCAATTGAAGACTTGGAATTGCGCAGCCTCGAACATGGGACTCTTCTCCAGAAGCCCCCTGACCGTCCAAGACTGGTATGGAAGCCCACAGTTCTTGCACAGAAGCCGTCCCAATTCATCCGTGGACGGAAATCGTGATTCAGCAAGAAAGAGTCCATCCGGCAGATTGCCGTCCGGCGGAGCAGGGTCTTGGTTCTTCTCTGAAGCCATTCTGTGACCTCGTACTGCTTTTCGAGCCTGGGTCCCTCTTGGATCAGTTTGCCGTGGGACTAAGCACGCAACGCATTCGACCATTAGATAGGGGCCAGCTCCAATATTCCTTCGCGTACAGCGCCGAGTGGTTCGTTCACTATCGCCATCCTTCATTCCCTTCTTCACATGAAAGGGTAACGGTAACAATCTAGCCAGAATCACCCAAGTTCTGCCGAAAAGACACCAATCGATTTTAGTGTTGTGAAATCATCTGTTGACACAATACAATCAGTTTCGACGCCTGCGGCACATCCAACCTCTGCGCTTTCTCAAAACACGCCCAGGCGTCACGATAGCGTCGAAGGTTTTGGAAAAGGATTAATCCCTTGTTGAGCCAAGCAGCGCCGTCGCGCGGCCTCGCGTCAATAAAGCGGTCGTAACAGGCAATAGCCTCGTCGAATTTCCCCATCCGCCCTAGTATCGCCCCCTTATTAAACCATGCGTCTGCAAGCCGCGAATTCAGCCTAAGCGCGGCGTCGCAGCAGGCTATTGCCTCGATGTGCTGGCCCAGTTCCGCCAAGGCTGTACCCTTGTTCAGCCAGCCAAGGGCATTATGTGCGTCAAGTTCCAATGCGCGATCATAGAAGGTAATAGCTTCCCGCCATCGCTGGGATCCCGCAAGAACGAAGCCCTTTTGCACATATTCATCCGCTTCCACCTTGTTTATGGGTTTTGTGCTTTCGCTCCGCCCCCCAAGCTTTTCCTGGCAAAATTGCACTGCACTTGCTCCTTGGGGGTGTCCTAATCTCTCCGCCTCTTCAAAACAGCGCAGTGCCTCCCGGAGCCGCTGCAGGTGAAGCAATGCAGTGCCTTTGTCCAGCCATGCGCGCTCCGCATACGGATCTAGCACGGTGGCATGATCAAAGCACTCCAGTGCTTCGCTATGCCGTCCTAACAAACCTAATGCAACTCCTTCGCGATGCCACGCCTTTATATATGACGGATCACTACGAACCGCGTGCGCATAACAGTCGATTGCTTCATTAATCCTACCGGATTGCTGCAATGCCACCCCCTTGTTGAACCACGCCGTCGCGAAGCCCGAATCCAGCGTGAGGGCTTGATCATAACAAGCGATCTCATCCTCCGACCTGCCCAACGCACCGAATGCTATTCCCTTGTTCAACCAAGAGAGTGCATCGCGTGGGTTGAGTTCCAACGCGCGATCGAAGCAAGCGAGTGCCTCTTCGTACCTTTCCAGCGCGCTCAAGTCGTTCCCCCTGTTGCACCAAACCTCCGCGAAGTCGGGATTCAGGCGAAGTGCCCGGTCGGAGCACATGAGCGCCTCTTCGTGGCGCCCCAATTTCCCAAGGGTTGAGCCCTTGTTATACAGAGCCTGAGCGAATCCCGGATCCACTGTGAGGGCTCGGTCACAGCACAAGAGGGCTTCGTCCATCCGGCCAAGCTTTTCCAGCACAACCGCTTTGTTGCTCCATGCTTGTTGCATCTGAGGATCCAATGCAAGAGCACGGTCTAAGCATTCAATTGCTTCATGTGGTCGTCCTAAGGAGTTCAAGGCTATCCCTTTTCCCATCCAGGCCGTTGGTAATCTGGGGCTCAGTTCGAGTGCTCGGTTGCAGCAGGCAAGTGCTTCCTCGTAACGTCCGAGATTATCCAGCGAACGCCCTTTGTTGCACAGCTCGAACGCCTCCAGTTCCCTGCCTGTCGCTGGCTTGGGCGCCGGTTGCTTGGTCATGCCTTCGTAAATCGAGGCCAGCTCTTCCCGGAGCGTCCCAAACCCGGCATAACGCACGACAGCAGCCTTGGCCAGACATTTGCCCACGACCGTATCGAGCGCCGACTGTCCAGACTCCAGGGGTGGCGGAGCAGCCTGACTGTGCAAACGGGCAAAGTCTTCCCAGCTCCGGCCCTCGAAAGGAAGCCTTCCCCTCACCATCTGGAACAGCATCACGCCGAATGAGTAAATGTCCGCTCGCACGTCCACGTGCTTGGCGTCCGCAAACTGCTCCGGTGCCATGTGCGTGCAGGTGCCAGCAGATTTGCCGGTCAGGGATAAGTGCACGCCCATCCCGACGACAGAGCTCGCAGCTTGCGTTGCGTCTAGGGAAGTGTCGTCAAACACTTTGGCCAATCCAAAGTCTGTCACCTTGAGAATGTTGTCCTGAGTCACCAGGCAGTTTTGGGGCTTGATGTCGCGGTGGGCCTGGATGCCTTTGGACAACGCGTGATTCAGCCCATCGCAGAACTGGATGGCGAAGCGCAGCACCTGCGGCAAGTCCTTGGTGAGGCGCGGGTCCCCACCCACCCGCTGAGGTCGCCTCCGCTCACATACTCCAGGAACAGAAACGGCCTTCCTCTGATCTGTTGCACCAAGCGCGCCTGGACGACATTCTGATGCGAGTCAAGGTTTACCCAAGTCCGCGCTTCGAGGGTAAACCGATCCGCGATGCCGGGGTTACGGGCGAACACCTCATCCTGAAACGTCTTGACGGCGAAGGGTTCACGCCATTCGTGGTCGTAAACCACGTACACGATGCCCATACCACCGCGCAGGATCTTGTAGATCTCCCAGCGTTTCTCGATTCGCTCGCCGATTTGCCATTCAGCAGCCATCACACCTCTCCTGTCCCTTCAACTCAAGAGCCAAAGCGTTTGCCTTCGGGCATACGACAATGAGTTGTCCTGGCCTCGCCTCCTTGTGCAAAAGTCTTCCTGCGATCTGGTATTCAAGGTCTTGCTGGACGACCCGGCGGAGCGGACGCGCGCCGTACGCCTCATCGTCGCCCTCATTCAAGGACCCGCGTCGGCGACCTCAAGGCCGAGCCCCTGCGCCTTCAGGCGTACCCGATGATCGTTCACCATCAAGCGCGCGATTTGTTTTGTTCACGCTAGACCGGATCACCAAGCTTCGCCGTGACACGTCGAAGACAGCACGGCAATGAGGTTGCCCCCTAACCATTTATCACCTCCACCGATGTGCAACTCACTCGATACCGATGGGTTCACGGGACGGGCAAGTCGGCCCATGCGTTTCAGCCAGCACTGATGCCTTCGGCTGTGTCCTGGGAACGGATGAAAGCTCAATGTCGGCGTTCTCCTTTATGGCCACTGGCCCGATGGCGAGACTTGAGTGTCCACCGGCAAGTCAGCTCCGAACTGCCTTCAGCGCAGTCCGTGGCCCGGTCCAAGTCATTTGTCGTTCAACCCTGTCCGAAAGGTAAGTTGGGCGTCGCGAAGTCCGATCTCGGCTCTGCTAGAGGCACCGGCATCTCTAGTCAATAGCATCTCCGCCAGAGGCTGCACAATCAACTGCTCTATCGCACGCCGTAGGGGGCGTGCACCATTAAGTGGATCATAGCCGTGTTGACAGACAAACCGGGCGGCTTCAGGGGTAACTGTTAAGTTGATACCGCGCTGGGCGGCCAGCCGCCCTTGGACTTCGCGCAGTTGGATGTCGAAAATCTTGGCCACATCGTCGGGACTCAATGGGTTGAAATGAACTATCTGGTCGATGCGATTGAGAAATTCTGGTTTGAACCTCTCATGCATCGCCTTCTCGACGGTGCGACGTTTCTCCTGCAACCAGGTGGGCTCAAGTTGTTCGGGGTTGCCAAATCCTAGTGGTTCCTGGCTGTAGACTTCCGAACCAACATTCGAGGTCATGATAAAAAGCGCGTCGCGGCCACTAGCCGTCCGCCCCCGCGCGTCAGTGAGTCGTCCCTCGTCGAACAATTGGAGGAAAAGATGGTGGACATCGGAGTGAGCCTTTTCTAGCTCATCTAAAAGCACCACGCAGTATGGCCTGAGACGCAGCTTACCCGTCAGTTGGCCTTCGTCTTCAAATCCTACGTATCCCGGTGGAGCACCTACAAGCCTTGACACTTGGTGCTTCTCCTGAAACTCGCTCATGTCCAGGCGGAAAAGCGCTTCGGGCGAGTCAAAAAGGAACTCCGCGAGATCCCGAGCTAGCTCCGTCTTCCCAACGCCTGTGGGCACCAGAAACAAGAGCACCCCCAACGGCCTCCGAGGGCCGCCAGTCCCGCTCTAGCCCGCTTCACCGCCTGACTCACTAATTTCACCGCCTCGTCCTGACCGATGATCCGCTGTCTCAGCCAGTCTTCCATCCCCTTCAGGCGGGCGACCTCGTCCGTCGTCAGCCTGCTCAATGGAATGCCAGTCTTCTCAGCGAGCCTATGCCGAATCAGATCCTCATCGACTTCAGTGAAGATGGGCTCCTCATCTGGCATCCTCCCGTCGGTTATCGACGGAATCTTGACGGTTGCACACGCTTGATTCAAGAGCTTCACCGCTTTGGCCGGGAGGCACTCGTTCGGCAGGAAACGAGCCGAGAGTCGTACAGCTGCTTCGACTGCTCCATCGGTAATCCCAACGTTATAGTCTGCCTCCAGCCCAGCCTTGAGACCCTTGAGAATTTCAATTGAGGTCTCGATGCTTGGCTCCTCCACCAGGATGGCCTCGAAGCGCCGGGCGAGGGCTGTATCCGACTCGATGTGCCGATGATACTCGGCAATCGTCGTCGCTCCGATACAGGGGAAGTCGCCGCGAGCCAAGGCTGGCTTCAACGCATTGGCGATGCTGGACAAGTTATCCCCTGTTCCGCCGCCGAGAATAGTATGTATCTCGTCTATGAAGAGGATTACATTTGGACTCCCTTTCACTTCAGCTAACAGCTGCTCGATGCGTTGTTCCAGTTGCCCGCGGTACATTGTTCCCGCGATGATGCTGTTGATTGGTAACTCTACTATGCGTTTGCCGCGCAACTCCGGCACCACTTCTGGGCCGTGAGTCAGACGATAGGCGAACCCCTCCACCAGAGCTGTCTTACCGACGCCGGCTTCACCGGTAAGCAACGGATTTCTAGACTCCCGTTGTATCAAAACTCGGGCCATACGACGGAGGACATCGTTCATACCAATGACTGGGTGCAGCCTATCTAGGCGAGCTTCTGCAGTCAGATCGCGACCGTACTTGTCCAGTAAAGATTTGTGGTCAGCCCTGGGCGCCCCTTGGTAGGCGTTGATATTCGGCAATACTGGTTTTGGGACGTCAGCAACCTGCTTTCCAAGTAGATCGTAGGGCGGTTTACCCTCTTCCGGCGGGCTCCAGGCTGTCGCTCTTGCGGCACTTAGAAGGTTGGCGAGATCGAACTGCCTGCCTTGGCCTAAGCCTCGCAACGCTCGCGTCGGCAGGCTGTCCTCATCTTCCAGAATCGCCAGAAGCAGGTGGCGTTCTCCTACCCGTTCGCACCCTTCGTCTTGAGCGAGATCGTGAGCCGCCGTTAGGACATTCATGAGACGGGGAGTTGCGTAAATTCCATCCCATGGCTGCTCTTTATATCCCGGGCCAGCCTCGATTTTCACGCGGTCACGAGTCTCTTTCGGGTCAAGGCCGAAACCAGCGAGCACCCTCTGGGTAAAACTCCCCTCGATCTTGGCCATGGCTATGAAAACATGTTCAACTCCCAAGTAATAGTGTCTCAGCCCTTTAGAATAAGCTGCAGCCAAACTCAAGACGACCTTGCTGTCCTCACCGAGTGAAGCAACGCTTGGGCTCAACGGAGTATCACTATCCCTTTGGTTCACCGATTTCCTTCTCCCGATTGCTGCGCCTCCAGCCGGTTGATGATTTCGTCCAAATTGGATTTGAAGAAGGTTTTCAGAGTATTTAGAGAATCTCCTTCAAAGCCTGACTGTGCTTGGCGAAACGCTTCTGCGGGATCGGCGTCCTTTCGCACATCATGAGGTTCCCTGATGACGGGCCTCCCGAGTGCTGATTCAATAGCAGCCGCCAGTTCGCCGAATAGTATTAGAAACTCGTCCTCACTCCTCGCTTCAACCAGGCGGGACAGCATGGATATGAGTTGATCCTTCAAAGTTGCCGCTTTTTCTGGCGGAATCGTTTCCAATTGCGTCGAAAGTCGACGCATTAGTCGTTCAACCTGTTGAGTAACCCTCTGCGCGCTATCCTTCATTACAAATCTGAGCGTCGCCCAGGTGCCGAGTCGGAAACTGGTGCCTGGGACAATCTTCGTTCGACCCTGGATCTTCAACTCCTCTCCCGAAACAAACGTGCCGCATGTACTTCCGGCGTCCTCTAACCAATACTCATCGTTCTCCATTACCAACTGGGCATGGTGGCGGGATACAGCCCGGTACAGCGAAAGGCAGACATCTTGATCTTCAAGCCGTCCGATGGTCATGGGTGACCTGACAACAGCGAACTCCTCACCGTCCATAGGCACCGCCCAGAACTACGAGTGTTGGCTTTCCCGCCATGTCTCTCCCTTTCTTGATCTCACCTCAACTGTTCTTTCCCTTCGTCGCCGCCTCCAACCATTGCCGGGCCCTGGCCATCTCGGAATCGGGCAAACCCTCGTGTACTTTGAGAGACTCGTTCCAGTATTGAATGGCCTTTCCAAGCTTTCCTGCGGCTCGCCACCACTGCCCGATCATAGCGAGCGATTCAGCCAGACCGCGCGCGTCATTCGCTTTTTGACTGAGGTCGCGACTTCTTGTGTAGCAACGTATGGCTTGCTCAGGACGATTAAGCCCGGCATGAAATTTCCCCAGTGCCCGCAGGAGTCGGGCAGCGCCAGATTGATCATCCAACTGCTCCAGCAGCCGCGCGGCCCTATCGTAGGCGAGCTCCGGTACATCCTTCTCTCCCGCTTGTGAGCATAGTGTCCCAATGGCTTCAAGAGCCTTGACGACTCCTGCCAGGTCTTTCCGGTTCCTGCACTCAGCCAAGTCGCCAAGAAGTCTCTGCCCCTTCGGATCGATCGTAGCCGGAGAAACTGGAAGCAGCAGCTCAAGTCGGAGCCAAGCGAAGAACTCGTCGAATCTTCCGAGCTCTCCGCTGATAACATGATCAACAGTTCCGCGAGCCACAATGGCTTGTCCGACGAAGTCCGCAGGCGAAGGCGGGGTTGGATTCGCATACCACAGCGCCCCGCTGTCTGATTGAATGCAGCGATTGAGGTCGGCATCTCGCAGACTGTGGCCAATGACGACAATGTCGCTGCTCAGTATTTGTGTCAATACGTTCTGAACGCGGTCTGTAAACTGAAAGACTTCCTTCGGAGTAAAGGCGAATGCGCGAGCATTCAGATCTCCATGCAGTTTGAAAATCTTGATTCTGGGCGTAGGATATCTCAACGCTCTGGCAATCTGATCTTCCTGGTCTTGTCCGTTGATCAAAACCAGGAAGTCCCTTGCTCGCAATCCAGCCTCCATCAACGCAGTTTCCAGGAAAAGATCGAAGTTGGTGGTCAGAATCAGATCGAAATACCCAGCCTTAGCGACGGCTGCTAGGTGGGCGTAACCCAACGAAGGAGTCGTGCCGTGCAAATGTTGGCTGAGAATGAGATGGCGTTCTTGAATGCTGAGATTCTCCAGGGCGGCATAGAACGCTGATAGCTTCTCTTCCCAAGAGGCCGTTCCTGGTTGCAGGCCTTTCTGTTCAAGCACAACCTTATCAACCAACTCGGTTGTTGAACTAGCGCCCGAGTCCAAAGAAGCTCCAGCACCCAGAACAAGCACATAAGGTGCCTCCCGAGACTCACGGCGCTTGCGAATGAGAGTGGCAAGTGAATGAAGTCGAATTAAGTCGGTCGACATGTCAGTTGCGCGCATTTTGTTGCGACCAGAACCAGGCGCTGAGGGCTTCGGACCGACGGTTCCGGGGAGAGGGCGTTTTGGACTCCTTTTTCCGCAGCAGCCTCCTACCAGCCACACACCGCTGCCAAACAGCCTACCATCCTTGCTCTCACAAGTGTCGTATTCGGCGTTGCCATCTGTTCTATTTCGGAGACTTACATGCACGAAAAGCATCCTGTTTGTGGCAGCTCTCGTTGCTTCAATGACTTTTTGGCTTGCCTGCTATCGTTGGTCCCCCTCGCCCCTCACTCCTTGGGCTACGTCACTCCTCTGGTTCCGTGGGTGATCCAGTTGTTCCGCCGTCGTTCACCTTGGCATTCACCTGGGCTTCCTGTCGGGCAAGACCTGCACCACTTCGTAGTGGCCGTTTTAGGCAACCTCTGAACAAGAACTCTTTCGTGCCTGCCAATCTGTAGGAGTCTTATAATCAGCGCGGCCTCGAGTGTTCGCGACTGCAGCCCTGCTGGCTATCTCAGGTGCGGCGCGACTGATCGACGTCGCGGACAACCACGGCGTGACCATCTCACAATGGGCGGCCAGGTGGACGCGGTGGAAATGCTACGCCAGCACGGCGGCCACGAATAAAGCACATGCCACCAATAATCACGTTGAAAGTTTCCCAAGGCGCTTTGAGCGGCCGTGAGTTTGTGTTTGACGAAACAACCTCTTCCATCGTCGGTCGGGCAAACGATTGCTTGCCACAGTTGCCCACGGATGAGGCCCACAGGCCGTCTCACGCCACCATTGCTTGCTGGATATCAACCCACCCGATATCCGCGTGCGCGACTTCGGCAGCCTGAATGGCACCTACGTCAACGGGAAAAAGATTGGCCAGCGCGAGAAGGACTTGTCGCCGGAGCAAGGCGCAAAAATGTCCTTCCCGGAGCATGATCTGAAACACGGAGACGAAATCCAAGTGGGCGACACGGTGTTTCGTGTCAATGTGTTTGTGCCGACGCGATGCGAAGAGTGCTCAGCAGAAATTCCAGAGGATAAGAAACTTCAGGCGGAACGGCTCCCGGGCGTGTTCCAGTGCGAGAGCTGCCGGGAAAAAGCCGATTTAGCCCAGCGGAATGAACCGGTCAGGAAAAAGGCGAAGGTCTGCGCCAAGTGCGGCCGCGATGTGGCGTCTGAGATGGGCGAGAACCGCCAGGGAGATTATGTCTGCGCCCAATGCCAAAAGGACGCCCTGCAAATTCTCAAAGGCATGCTCGATGAGGCCAAGGCTGGCGTGCACGAGTTGCAGGCCATACGCGGTTACTCCCTTGAGCGTGAACTGGGACGGGGCGGCATGGGTGTTGTGTGGTTGGCTCGGAACGATGCTTCCGGCCAGTTCGTGGCCCTAAAGGTAATGCTGCCAAAGGTGGCGGCGGAAGAGCGGGCGAAGCAATCTTTCCTGCGGGAGATAGAAAATACCAAGGCACTCAGGCATAGAAACATTGTCGAGTTTCGGGAGTCAGGATGTTCAGGCGGTACGTTCTTCTTCACTCTTGAGTACTGTGAAAAAGGCAGCGTAGACAAGATTATGAAGGACTGCGGAGGGACGCTCTCCGTTAAGGACGCAATGGCCATAATAAGCGATGTTCTAGATGGATTGGAGTATGCCCACAACGCTACGATTCCGAATGTTAGGCTCAAGGACGGCCGGTACGCCGAAGGCCATGGACTCACGCACCGCGACCTGAGTCCGCACAATATCCTCCTGACAGAAGTTCGCGGGATGAGAACGGCAAAGGTTTCGGACTTTGGCCTAAGCCGGGCGTTCGACCTCGCCGGTTTGAGCGGACTGGCACGTACGGGAAACACCGCAGGCAAACCATGGTTCATGCCTCGCCAACAGGTTGTCAACTTCAAGTATGCCGGCCCCGAAGTCGATGTGTGGGCAGCTGCCGCATGTCTATATAACATGCTGACCGGGGATTTTCCGCGCGATTTTCTGCGGGGTAAAGATGTTTGGCAGACGGTGCTGGAATCCGAACCAGTCCCCATCCAGCAGCGCAATCCGAATATCCCGTCGTGCCTGGCTGAGGTGATTGACGAAGCATTGATTGACCGTCCGGCTATTATGTTCAAGACTGCTGCGGGCCTGAAGAAAGCCTTGCAAACAGCGCTATGAAGCTGACCGTCCGATATGCTGGACTGACCGATCCGGGCCGCGTTCGCCAGACGAACGAAGACAACTGGGCTGCCGATCCGGAGCAGGGTTTGTTCATCGTGGCGGACGGCATGGGCGGCGAATTCGCCGGGGCTCTGGCATCGAAGGCTGTTGTGGCGACACTGCCCGGACTGGTTCGAAAGTATTTCGGGACGATAGAACGCTGGCCGAATGGTGGGGCCAGACAGCGCATGACGACAGCCATCGCCACGCTGAGCGAGCAACTGCGCCAGCAGACGCAAAACGAGCCGGGGTTGGCAGGCATGGGCTCGACGGTCGTATGCGCGCTCATGCGCGGTGACCAGATGCTCGTCGCGCACATGGGTGACAGCAGGGCCTATCGAGTGCGCGCGGGCCGGTTGGAGCAACTCACAGAGGATCATTCTTTGATTCGGATCCTGCTTAATGCCGGGGAGATTACCCCTGAAGAAGCTGCAACGCATCCGGCCCGAGGACGCCTGACACGCAGCGTGGGGATGGAAGGCGAGCCGCTGCCCCAAACGCGTCTACTGAAGGTGAGCTACGGCGACCTACTAATGCTCTGCACGGATGGTCTCACCGGTATGTTGAGCGACGATCAAATTCTCTTAATCCTGAACGAGACTGCGCCTTTGGAGACGCAATGCAGCCGCCTTGTGGATGCAGCCAATGGGGCAGGCGGAACAGACAACATCACCGTTTTGCTACTGCGTTTTGCCAGAGACGAAGATTAGAACCGCGTCAAACGGTTGCCGTGCAAATCTAGCGCGCCTTTCGGATAGTAATCCGTGACGCGTGAGCACTATATGCAGTGAGCACTATATAAGGGAACAAAGTGGGGCGATATGAAGACTTGGCTGAGCAAAATTTTCGGTAAACAGCAACAGCCAGCGCATGCGGACGGGGAAGCCGCCCCGGCACAAGCAGCCGTGGAACAAACCATCCCCGCTGATGTGGAACGGACCGTTCTTGCCCCACCTTCCCGCGACCCGGATGTTCTTCATGCCGCCGAAGCCCAAGTGGCGACGGAATGGAAAGTGGGCGATGTCATCCTCGATCTCTACGAGGTCAAGCATGTCCACGAAGGCGGCGGCATGGGGCTGGTGTATCGAGTCCATCACCGGGGCTGGAACATGGCACCTCGCTGTCAAGAGCCCCCGACGCGATTACTTTCAAACCGAAGTGCAGAAAGAGAATTTCACGCGCGAGTGTGAGACCTGGATCAATCTTGGCCTTCATCCACACATCGTCAGCTGCTACTACGTCCGAGCGCTGGGCGGCATTCCGCGGGTCTTTGCCGAGTATGTCGACGGGGGGAGCTTAAAGGACTGGATTGAGGATCGGAAGCTTTATGAAGGTGGGCCGCCAGAGGCCTTGAAGCGCATCCTGGATATTGCGATCCAGATGGCGTGGGGATTGCATTACGCGCACGAACGAGGAGTGATTCACCAGGACGTGAAGCCTGCCAATGTTCTGATGCTGCCGGATGGCACAGCCAAGATCACGGACTTTGGATTGGCGAAGGCGCGGGCTGCGGCAGGCGAGTTGGCCATGGCAGACGGAGGGCGCAGCATTCTTGTGAGCACGGGAGGCATGACACCAGCCTACTGTTCTCCCGAACAGGCCAATAACGAGCCGCTCTCTCGCAGGACTGACATCTGGTCTTGGGCGGTAAGCGTGCTGGAAATGTTGTTGGGGGAAGTGTGTTGGCAGAGCGGTGCGGCTGCCCCAGAACTGTTACAGAATCTGAGCGAGGTGCGGGTAAAAGATGCTGGAATTCCCGAACCTCCACCGGAGCTGCTGAAACTGTTGGAGCACTGCTTCGCCGCAGAACCCGGTGACCGGCCAGAGAACTCTCGAGTCGTGGCGGACAGCTTGAAGAGCATTTACCGCACGCTAGCCGGTGAAGACTACGCCCGCGAATTTCCCGAAGCCGCTGAAATTCAGGCCGATGCGCTCAACAACCGGGCCATTTCCATGCTGGACCTTGGCCGCGCCGCCGAGGCCGAGAAGCTCTTCGACCAAGCGCTGACAATCGATCCTGGTCATCCTCAAGCCACCTACAACCGAGGGCTGCACTTGTGGCGCAACGGACGAGTAACGGACGACGTGATTGTGCAAGCGTTGGAGCAATCACAGTTGAACCGACCCGGCGATTGGAATGCACCGTATCTCCTCGGATTGATTCATCTGGAGCGGGGGGACGCCGAGGGAGCGATGGCTGCCTTGTCGGCGGCGGAGAAGCTCGAAGCCCGAGCTGAGATTCAACAGGCTCTTGCAGAAGCCATACGTGCGGAAGCAGTCTGGCTGAAATGCGTGGGAACTCTTGAGGGGCACACCAACGCAGTGAAGTCCGTGGTGCTGAGCGCGGATGGGCGCTGGGTTCTGTCAGGAAGCTCGGACAGAACACTCCGACTGTGGGATGTCAGCAGCGGCAAGTGCATCAGAACCTTCCAGGGGCACACAGACGAAGTGCTGTCCGTGGCGCTGAGCGCGGATGGACGATGGGCCCTGTCAGGAAGCGGAGACAGAACCCTTCGACTATGGGAGGTGAGCAGCGGGAAGTGCCTCAGAGTCTTTGCACACACAGGTTGGGTGTATTCGGTGGCGCTGAGTGCGGATGGGCGCTGGGCCTGGGGGGGAGGCAACGACAAAACTCTTCGTTTGTGGGATGCGAGCACCGGTAAACACCTCAGGACTTTTGAGGGACACCGGGGCACAGTGAACTCGGTGGCCCTGAGCGCGGATGGGGCCTGGGCCTTTTCAGGAAGTGGGGATTATTTAGGCAGCGGTGACGAAACCCTTCGGCTGTGGGAGGTAACGAGTGGGAAGTGTCTTAGAACCTTCGAGGGACACGCGAGCCCAGTGCTGTCCGTGACATTGAGTGCGGATGAGCTTTGGGCTTTGTCAGGAAGTTGGGACCACACGCTTCGTCTGTGGGAGGTGAACAGCGGGAAGTGCCTGAGACTCTTTACGGGACACGCGGAACGGGTGAATTCAGTGGTCCTGAGCGAGGATGGATGCTGGGCCCTCTCAGCAAGTGAAGACAAAACGGTTCGCTTGTGGGAGGTGACGAGCGGGAAGTGCCTGAGAACCTTAGAGGGACACGCGAATGATGTGCACTCAGTGGCCCTGAGCGCTGATGGGCGGTGGGCTTTGTCAGGAAGCAGCGATAAAACCCTCCGCTTATGGGCCCTAAGTGGATTGTTGGATGGGCACCAGACCCCGAGCGCTCCCTTGGTGGTTTGCCACTTGGCTGATACCACCACGACTTTAGGTGTTCAAAAGCGCTTTCGTGCTCTCTTGGACGCTGCCGGAAAGGCCCTATCCGAAGGTGGGCTCGCGCGCGCATGGCGTTTGGTGGACGAATCGAAAGCTTTGCCCGGATGCCGATTTTCGGCCGAGGCGTTGGACATCGCCCGTCAGGCCGGTTTGCGTGGCACTCGAACCGGGTTGCGTAGTGGCTTCTGCTGGCGAACGCTGGAGGGGCACACTGACCGAGTGAGTTCAGTAGCTTTGAGTGTGAATGGACAGTGGGCGTTGTCGGGAAGCCAGGACAAGACCCTTCGCTTATGGGAGGTGAGCAGCGGCAAGTGCCTCAGAACCTTTTCGGGACACACGCAATGGGTGAGTTCAGCGGTTCTGAGCGCGGATGGGCGCTGGGCTCTGTCAGGAAGCGGAGACGAAACGGTTCGACTGTGGGAGGTGAGCAGCGGCAAGTGCCTCAAAGTTCTTGCACACACAGGTTGGGTTAATTCAGTAGCCCTGAGCGCGGACGGCCGCTGGGCCTTGTCAGGGGGCAACTACACATCCCTTAGCCTATGGGAGGTGAGCAGTGGCAAGTGCCTCAGGATGTTTGAGGGACCCCTGAGCTATGTGTGGTCAGTGGCCCTGAGCGCGGACGGCCGCTGGGCCTTGTCAGGAAGTATGGACGATGTCCTCCGCCTGTGGGAGGTGAGCAGTGGGAAGTGTCTCAGAAGCTTCAGCCACGGCGACGATGTGAGTTCAGTGGCCCTGAGCACGGATGGGCGCTGGGCTTTGTCGGGATGCTGGGACAAGACATTTTACTTATGGGAGGTGAGCAGTGGAAACTGCCTGAGAATCTTTAAGGGACACACTGGCAGGGTGCTCTCAATGGCTTTAAGTGTGGATGGACGCTGGGTCTTGTCAGGAAGCGACGACAAGACCCTTCGCGTATGGGAGGTGAGCAGCGGCAAGTGCGTGAGAATCATTGAAGGGCATACAAACCAAGTATGGTCAGTGGCTTTGAGCGCAGATGGGCGTCTTGCTCTATCGGGCGGCTATGACAATACCCTTCGATTGTGGGAGTTGGAGTGGGATTATGAATTTCCGGAACAAAAGGATTGGGACGAAGGTGCTCGTCCGCATCTAGTCAATTTTCTTACCTTGCATACTCCGTACGTCTCAACAGATCCAAATCATCCCGAATTTCTTGTACGGCGCGGCCGTCCAAGCTGGGATGACGACGATAAGCTCAGGTTGCTTCAGACTTTGCAGTACGTCGGGTATGGCTGGCTGAATCCCGAAGGAGTAAGCCGCGAGCTCGAAAGGATGAAAGACGAATGGGAGGGCCCGCCGGCGGTGCCGTGGCAACAAGGCAGATAATCTATTCTGCAGCCAAAGAACTGAAGTCGTCGCTACCGCGCTACGGGCATTGTATCGTCGCTTTGACGTGGGCGCTGAAAGGTTGTCGAGCGGCAGAATTTCAATCAGGACCGGTAAGTAGGCGAATGCCGACCAAAATGAATGCCTGCTTAGGGAAACCATGAGCACAGAATCTGACAAACCCATCGATTTAACCATCCCCGCTGATGTGGAACGGACCGTTCTTGCCCCACCTTCCCGCGACCCGGATGTTCTTCATGCCGCCGAAGCCCAAGTGGCGACGGAATGGAAAGTGGGCGATGTCATCCTCGATCTCTACGAGGTCAAGCATGTCCACGAAGGCGGCGGCATGGGGCTGGTGTATCGAGTCCATCACCGGGGCTGGAACATGGCACCTCGCTGTCAAGAGCCCCCGACGCGATTACTTTCGAACTGAAGTGCAGAAAGAGAATTTCACGCGCGAGTGTGAGACCTGGATCAATCTTGGCCTTCACCCACACATCGTCAGCTGCTACTACGTCCGAGCGCTGGGCGGCATTCCGCGGGTCTTTGCCGAGTATGTCGACGGGGGGAGCTTAAAGGACTGGATTGAGGATCGGAAGCTTTATGAAGGTGGGCCGCCAGAGGCCTTGAAGCGCATCCTGGATATTGCGATCCAGATGGCGTGGGGATTGCATTACGCGCACGAACGAGGAGTGATTCACCAGGACGTGAAGCCTGCCAATGTTCTGATGCTGCCGGATGGCACAGCCAAGATCACGGACTTTGGATTGGCGAAGGCGCGGGCTGCGGCAGGCGAGTCGGTCATGGCAGACGGAGGGCGCAGCATTCTTGTGAGCACGGGGGGCATGACGCCAGCCTACTGTTCTCCCGAACAGGCCAATAACGAGCCGCTCTCTCGCAGGACTGACATCTGGTCTTGGGCGGTAAGCGTGCTGGAAATGTTGTTGGGGGAAGTGTGTTGGCAGAGCGGTGCGGCTGCCCCAGAACTGTTACAGAATCTGAGCGAGGTGCGGGTAAAAGATGCTGGAATTCCCGAACCTCCACCGGAGCTGCTGAAACTGTTGGAGCACTGCTTCGCCGCAGAACCCGGTGACCGGCCAGAGAACTCTCGAGTCGTGGCGGACAGCTTGAAGAGCATTTACCGCACGCTAGCCGGTGAAGACTACGCCCGCGAATTTCCCGAAGCCGCTGAAATTCAGGCCGATGCGCTCAACAACCGGGCCATTTCCATGCTGAGCCTTGGCCGCGCCGCCGAGGCCGAGAAGCTGTTTGATCAGGCGCTGGCAAAGGATCCGGCTCCATCCCCAGGCCGCGTACAATCGGGGACTGCACTTATGGCGAAACAGTCGCGAGACCGACGACCAACTGGTGCAGGAATTGGAGCAATCGCTGATGAACCGGCCGGATGACTGGAATGTGAGGTATTTACTCGGGTTGATTCATCTCGAGCGACTCGATGCGGAAGGGGCGCAGGCTGCCTTGTCGACGGCAGCCAAGCTCCATCGACTTTCTGAGATTCAGCAGGCTTTGGCAGAAGCCAGAAGCATGGAACCTCGGGCCCTGACTCGCCTGAGGATCTTCGAGGGATGCACAGATGCGGAGGCGGTGGCGCTCAGCGGGGATGGATGTCTGGCATTGTCGGGAGGCTACGAACATGTCTTACGGTTGTGGGACGTAAGTAGTGGGAAGTGCATCCGAAAGTTTGACGGACACTCTAGTAAAGTGACGTCAGTAGCCCTTAGCGCAAGTCACGCGTTAGCTCTGTCTGGAAGCTGGGATGATACCGTTCGCCTGTGGGATGTGAGTAGCGGTGAGTGTCTCAGAATCTTCGCGGGACACGCGAAGGATGTGACCTCAGTGGCCCTAAGCGCTGACGGCCGGCTGGCGTTGTCTGCAAGTGAAGATCACACGGTGCGCTTATGGCAGGCAGACACCGGCAAATGCCTCCGAACGGACACGCATGCTGACTATGCGACATCCCTGGCCCTGAGCACCGATGGCCGATGGGCAGTGTCTGGAAGCTCGGGGCTAAGGTTTAGCCTTTGGGACGTGAATAGTGGGAAGTGCCTGAGGACTTTTGAAGGACACAAAGGTTATGCGGGTTGCGCCGTTCTCAGTGCAGATAGCCGATGGGCATTGTCCGGAAGCGATGACCACACCGTCCGCCTGTGGAATGTAAGCAGCGGGAAGTGTCTTCAGATATTCGACGGACATACGGGGAATGTAGACTCAGTGGCCCTGACTGCGGATGGGCGTTGGGCGTTATCCGGAAGCCATGACCATACCCTTCGCTTGTGGGAGGTGAGCAGCGGAAGATGTCTTAGAACCTGGAAATACAAGAACACTGTGCGTGCTGTGGCCCTAAGCGCGGATGGGCGCTTAGGCATTGCCACCACCGGGGACAAGAGTCTTCCCCTGAGCGTATGCGACTTACGAGGCCTGTACGATAAGCAGCAAACCGGAACGGCTCCTTTTGCGGTTTGTCGAGTGGCCGGCGCCGCGGAAACGCTCTCTGTTCAGAAGACCTTTCATGGACTTCTAGATTTAGCGGTAAAACACTACGCTCAAGGGGAGTTTGGCAGTGCTTTCAGTGTGGCTATTGAAGCAAGAACATTGCCCGGGCACCAATTTGCGCCAGAGGCATTAGGTCTCACCCATCGGGCCGGTTTGCGCGGTAAACGAACCGGATTGCGTGGTGGCTGGCGGCTACGAACATTCGAGGGACACAAGCACCCAGTGCTATCAGTGGTCCGTAAGCCCGGATGGGCTATGGGCTTTGTCAGGAGGAGGATGGTCGATTTCAGGCGGAGGAGGCGAACCGCTTCTCTTGTGGGAGTTGAGCAGCGGAAAGTGTTGCAGGAAGTTTGAGGGGCACTCGAAGAAGGTAAAATCAGTGGTTCTGAGTGCGGATGGGCAATGGGCTTTGTCGGGAAGCGAGGACAACACTCTTCGCTTCTGGGAGCTCAGCAGCGGCAAGTGCCTCAGAGTCTTGAAGGGACACACGAGCGAGGTATCTTCAGTAGCTCTGAGTGCAGATGGGCGCTGGGCGTTTTCAGGTGGCTGGGACGAAAGTCTTCGCCTTTGGGATGTTGCCAGCGGCAAGTGCCTCCGGGTCCTAGAGGGACACACGGGCTGGGTAAATTCTGTGGCTATCAGCCCCGATGGCCGCTGGATCGTGTCGGGGAGCCAAGACAAGACCCTACGCCTGTGGGACGTGAACAATGGCAAATGTCTCAGAATCTTGGAAGGACGCACACAAGTGGACGATGTGGCTTTGAGCACTGATGGCAGCTTCGCCTTGTCGGGGTCCGGCAACACTCTTCGCCTGTCGGATCTGAGCACGGGAGAGTGCCTGCGAATCTTTGAAGGGCACGATGAGGCAGTGAACTCCCTGGCTCTGAGTGCGGACGGGCGCTGGGCATTGTCAGGGAGCTACGACTGCACTATTCGACTGTGGGATGTGAGCAATGGAAAATGCCTCATGATTTTCGACACAGACCGGCAGCATATGTTCTCGGTGGCCTTCAGCCAGGATGGGCGGTGGGCCGTGTCAGGAGGTAGGGACAAGATCCTTCGTCTCTGGGAGTTGGAGTGGGATTATGAATTTCCGGAACAAAGGGATTGGGACGAAGGTGCTCGCCCACATCTAGTCAATTTTCTTACCTTGCACACTCCGTACGTCTCAACAGATCCAAATCATCCCGAATTTCTTGTACGGCGCGGCCGTCCAAGCTGGGATGACGACGATAAGCTCAGGTTGCTTCAAACTTTGCAGTACGTCGGGTATGGCTGGCTGAATCCCGAAGGAGTAAGCCGCGAGCTCGAAAGGATGAAAGACGAATGGCACGGCCCGCCGCCAATGCCTTGGGAACGCAGAGGTAGTTAATCCATCATGTGCAGCGCAGCGAAAAATGAGGTGTCGCTTACCAAGGAAGTCGTCCCAAAGTGCGATCCGTGAAGACCTACTCAGAGCCAATGCCGAATCCCGGTCCGCTAGATCGCTACAACTCGATTGGCATCATTCTCGCTGGAGGTGGTGCGAAAGGCGCTTATCAAGCAGGGGCGCTGAAGGCCATCCACGACTTTCTTTCCCGACACGACGCCCACCACAAAGTCCGGATGATTGCAGGCACGTCCATCGGTTCCTGGAACGCCGTGTTCTGGCTTGCAGGACTGGTGGAAGGAAACGACTCCCGAGGATTTGGCCTGGAGCAATGGTGGAGCAACCTTTCACTGCCGGGTCTGGTTTGGCCCGCTTTCTATGTACCCGGCTTGCGAAACTATTTTGCTAGCTGCAAGCCATGGTCCCGGAACTTCGAACGCCTATTCACGTCCGACGAATCAGTTGCCGCCCGGCTGAGGCGACATATTGAGGAGCCGGACAGTCCGGGTTCAATCCACTTCTACCTCACACGCTCGAATGTCGAGAGAGCCCTCCTGGAGGTTACAACCAACCAGCGGGAACTTGAAACTGCACGATCGAATCTGCCAACGCGAAAATGGAGACCAGGGACGCGAAGAGTGGAATGTCAGATCGCGAAGAGCCTGGATGACCTGCACACCGCCGTCTTTAGCTCAATGGACAGCTGCCGCCTCTATTCAAATATGCCAAGATTGGAGACTGTTTTGCCTCAGCTGGAAATGGAGAAAGCGTTCGTCCGTTAAGATAACGGAGCGAACGTATGAGGAAGGAACGGAAGCATTTCACCCCAGAAGAAAAAGTAGCCATCCTGAGGCGGCATCTTGTGGACAAAGTACCCGTCTCGGAGCTGTGTGAAGAACTAAGCCTGCGGCCAACGGTGTTCTACCGCTGGCAGAAAGAACTGTTCGAGAACGGAGCCGCCGCTTTTCAGTCTCAGGAGCGTCCCCACCGCCAAGTGGAGGAGAAACAGAAACGGATTGAGTTCTTGGAGAAGAAGGTGCAGACCAAGGACGAGGTCCTGGCTGAGCTGATGGCTGAGCACATCGCGCTAAAAAAAAGTCTTGGGGAACTCTGACCGGTATCTGGGTGCCGCATGATGTGCGGGATCTAGTCGTGGATTTCGTCCGGCGCTGGTCGGAGAAGGCCGAGATCGGCGTCGGACGGTTCATCCCGTGGCTGGGCGTGACCGCCAGCAAGTTCTACGACTGGCGGCAGCGGTATGGGTGCGTCAACGAGCACAACGGTTGGGTTCCCCGCGATTTCTGGTTGGAGCTGTGGGAGAAAGAAGCAATCATCGGGTTCCATCTGAAAAACCCGCTGGAAGGCTATCGGCGGCTGACGTTCATGATGCTCGACACTGACGTTGTGGCGGTTAGTCCGGCGAGTGTTTGGCGAGTATTGAAGCAAGCTGGATTATTATCCCGGTGGAAGAGCAAACCTTCACGCAAGGGAACAGGCTTCGAGCAACCGCTGCAGCCGCATCAGCACTGGCATATCGACGTTTCCTACATCAACCTGTGCGGCACCTTCTATTACTTGTGCAGCGTTCTGGATGGGTTCAGTCGTTTCCTCGTGCATTGGGATCTGCGCGAGTCCATGCGAGAAGCTGATGTCGAAGTGATCCTGCAGCGAGCCAAGGAGAAGTACCCGGAAGCGAAGCCGCGAATCATCTCCGACAATGGCCCGCAGTTCATTGCTCGCGACTTCAAGGAGTTCATTCGCATCTCGGGCATGACGCACGTCCGAACCTCCCCCTACTATCCGCAGTCGAACGGCAAGATTGAGCGCTGGCACAAATCGCTGAAGAGCGAGTGTATCCGGCCCGGAACGCCGCTGTCGCTAGAAGATGCGCGTCGTCTGGTCGAGGGCTACGTCGAGCATTACAACAACGTTCGCCTGAACAGTGCCATCGGCTACATCGCGCCGAACGACGTGTTGGCAGGGCGTCAGCAGGAGATCCACGCAGAACGCGACCGCAAGCTGGAAGCCGCCAGAAAGCAACGCCAGAGTCGCCGCAAGCAAGCCGCGTGAAGAGCGAAGCGGCGATGCGATGAACTCAACTTCAGGTATTGCTGCGGGCCTTTCTATTTTGGGCCGATTGTGGCAACATTCGAGACCACTGCACCTGTCCAAAAGGGCATGAGAGTCACCCCTTTGAGATCGAGGTTGGCCTCAGCTTGGCTGACGCCTTTTCCCGTGAACTGAGCTTGAAGTGTATATAGCTTGGTCGGATCAGGCTTGAAATCCTCGACTTGCCCGGAGGCGTACCAAGGCCGACTCCCAAAAACGTCTAGTGGAAGCATGAAGGATGCGCCGCTCGGCAAGGGGACGATAAGGGTGTCGATCCGGCCGCCAATCACTCCCACCGGTTCGGCTAATCTAGCTCGGTGCTCTACGCCGTGTGCGTCCTTTAACAACAAGGTGATAGCCGTTGGGTACTGCCGCATACCGTTCGCCTCCATCGTCCCTAGGTTAAGGACCACATCCTTCACGGCAATATTCCTCACTTCGAGCGTCCCGCGACCCGGTGAAAGGCAAAGTGCAATTCCAGTCATGGGAGCGCCGCATTCGCCGGCGTCCTTGAGAGTATCTCCCACTACGCCTCCAAACCATGCAACCTTCTTGACGAAGCTGTTGTAGATCTTGGCGAAGAGCTGTTGATTGTGTTCACCCCACAATTCTGGTTCGGGGGTGAGGCCCAGGATGACGAGAGGTTCCATAACCCTCCGAAAACTCTCATAGGCATTGAATAGATCGACAGCCTCAGGAGTGGAGAGCCGACGATAGTGTGTGATCTCCGCTTTGGCTTTTTGAACGCGAGTTCCCAAATCCTCGAGCCCTATCTTGCAAGTATCACGTAACGCTGCCGTCGTCGCGTCTTCGCAGCGGATGCCGGGTGCAAGTTGCTGATAGTGGTCGAGCGCCTCGCTGGCTGCATTCAGCAGAGAATCGATGTCTGGCCGCGGCTGAACCTGACCATAGATGGGGATGGCAAATGCGAATAGCAACAATGCGGGGAACGGCCGGTGTAGTTTCATATTCCTCGCTCCTAAGCGCTTACACCATTATGCGCGAATCATGGCCGACTCGGGATCAATCCCACGGCTGTGCAGCCGAATAGTTCGAGGGCCGTGAATAACTGTTGCAAGCAGCGATTACACCCACGGTTCGGGTCTGCCCCGATCTCGGGTTCTTGGCGGAATAAAGGGGCACACCCCGATGTTGAGAACAGCATGGAACGGCGGGGCTACAATGAACCTGCCGGGCGAAACGGAAGCGGGCACTGCGGGGACGCAACCATGCCGAGGGATAACCCGGAGGGCTCATCGGGGCCGATGCTCAGCAGCGCGGGAGGCGTTCTCTCGCGCTGCACGATAAACAAAAGAAGTCATCGGATGATAGACCCCCATGCCTTGAAAATCCCCGCCCCGCAGGGGCGGAATCTACACTAACGGAGAACGTCGCCTCTCCATTTCAGGCTGAACCAAGACAAGACCAGTTCTACGAGGACGGAGGAGTGGTCGACAACCTCCCAATCCAATTTGGGACTGAGATCGAGAAGTGCGATCTCTTATTCATTCTGCCGCTGAACGCGACGTTCTCACGGACTGTGAATCACCGGTTCATCATCAAACGCTTGCTGAGGGTAATGGACGTCCGCCAGGGAGTCCTGGAACGTAATGCCTTCAAAATGGTGTATCTATACAACGAGCTGGCTGCGCTTCGCCACCGGACGGAGGAGTTTGAGGCGCTGGCTTACCGTGCCCTCACGGTTCTGAAGGGAAGAACCGAGCCTGAAATCCAGCCGCTAATTGAGGAATTGCACCGGATGAGACCTGACGGCACTGGCAAAGAGGCGGAGGACGCACCACTGGCGAGCCGAGCACTCATGCGGCGCCATCGACGCGTAGACGTGTTCGCGATTTGCCCTGCTCCCAAGCTGGCGGTAAATACTATCGATTTCTGGAAGGGCAAGGAGGCCGGAAAAGCCTTTCGCATGATGCGTGACGTTACTTCCGCTGAGATGGAGAAGTTCTTTGCCACGCCCCCAGAGTGCGTCCGCATGGCTTTAGTCCAGCCAACTCGTGAAGTGGTTTATCTGGAGGAATTTTGAGACGGTTCAAGAGACGGTGCGTGCAAGTGGAAATTCCTTTCGATCGCGAAAGCGGCGACATCATAGTAGGACTTAGAAATTGCACGGGCATTGCGATGTGGGTGCCGAGTGATCTGACCGCCAACTTCCCGTCTGGCGTCGCCACCACTGCCGTGACCGAACGCGCGTGAGATGGTGTTCAGGCGAAAGGCCTCGGCGATACACCAAGGGCAAAAAGCAAGCTCGTTGGTTCCGGACCGACGCTGTCCTCAGCGCCGGTCCGGTCGGCGGGTATGCGAGCAGGAATGTGGAGAAATTGCCGATGCGTGCCCGAACGGGGCTGGAGAATCTGCAAACTAACCAAAGAAATCGAGACCTCAGACCCAAGGAATTGACACCTCGAAGTGCTGCACAAGCTGCTGCACAAACCCACCCCCTGAACGCCCAAAAACGCCCCGGAACGCCCCCGAACCACCTATATTTCACAACAACATACACAAAGCTGAGTCATTTCGTAATCGACAGGTCATCGGTTCAAGTCCGATCGTCGGCTCCATTTTTTCAATAGCTTACCGGCCATTAGTTCACCATCTGCTGCGCAACTGCTGCACACTCGAGTTTTTCCTCGAACTTTTTCATCGCATCCATGGCGTCTTCACGGGCCGTCTTGATGTAAAAGCGCTGAGTCGTGCTGACGCTTCATGCCGGAGAATGGCTTGAATGGTAGTGTCGGGCACGCCTAGCTTTTTCAGGTTCGTCGCGAGCCCGCGACGATAAGCGTGCCAACCTTTCCAATCGAGACCATTGGCCTTAAAGACAGGCTTGATCACTCTCTCTGCAATGTTGGCGAGGTCTAGCGCCCCCCGACACTGTTTGGGAAGATCCAGCCGTAGGCGTTTTCTGGACGGATCGCGTCCAACAACACGCGAAGAGGCCGGATTATCGGAACGATCCCCGGATTCTCCTCGTCTTCGTGTGTCTTCGTATCCTTGACCTGAGTGCCCCAGACAGATCTCCGAATTGCAAGCCGGTCATCCTCGTCGTCTTTCCACCACAACCCCCGAATTTCGCCATGACGGAATCCGGCGAAAGCCGCAACTGCGATCAGAGCCCGGACAGTGGCCGCGGAAACCTCGGGAGTGTAAACACCCCCGTCCTGACCATGCACCGTGATCGACTTGCCAGAAAACAAATCAAGGTGCATCTCGATTTCCTCGAGGGGAATAAGCAAATCGTTTCCGACCGTGTTTTTTCCCTTTCGGAACACTGACACACCTTCGACATCGTCGCGCGCCGGCAGAGCTGACGTGCCATACCCGGAACGGTGCTTGAGTTGTTTCCTGAAATGCCATGTCTGGTTACCCTAACAGAGGAAAATAGCCGTCGCTGTCCGTACCTTTTAACGTGTCGCCAGCAGTCAGAAATAGCGAACCGCGTGCTGATTGTCGCAAACGCTTGCGATGCGCGCTGACCTTCCCCCGCAATGACTCGGACGATGACCGAGTTCCCACCTCCGCCATTAGGCTACAAATCCTATTCTTGATTCTGCCAACCGCGTAATATCACAGGCATAGCTGACCTCTATGCGAATCGGGCACGGTTCAGCAAAGCCGGCGTTATACGGTCTGGCGGCGGTCTTCGCCTTCGCCGCACTGCTCTACGGCGTCCTCTGGACGCTCTACGGGAGCCGTGGCAATCCCGTCGAACTCGGGTTTGATGACAAATACAATCCCGCAGAGCACAGCGACCTGGTGGAAAGCGTGAAACCGGCGAGCCCCGCCGAACGTGCGGGCCTGAAACGCGGCGACCGCATTGTCGCTCTCGATGGCCGCCCACTTACCGGCGAGGAAAACATTCCCAGGGTCTGGTCGCGTCACAAACCAGGAGACCCAATCGACCTGACCGTGCTAAGACCGGGCGTGTCCTCTCCCATTATCCTTCACGGAGTCTTTCGCTCCAGTCAGTCAGACACCGCGGAATCTGGAGTCGTTCGTAGCATCGGCGAGAATGTCCTGCAGCTATATCCTTTCGTTTTCCTGACGGTCGGTGTGGCAGTTCTGCTGCTTCGTGTGGAAGACCCTAACGCTTGGCTTTTGGCGTTATTGTTTGGCGGGTTCATAGCCATTCCGGGCCCTGCCAGTTCGTTTCTCCGGGTGCCTCCGTTCTTGCGGCCGTTTGCGATAACCTATCGCGCCATCTTCGACAACATAGTGTCCGCTTTGTTCTACTTCTTCTTCGCCGTGTTCCCGGCACGGTCGCCGATCGATCGTCGTCTGCCCTGGTTGAAGTGGTTCGGGCTGTTGTTCATGGCGGGCGTCGCGAGTCTGCAAGTGCCCGTGGAGTTTGGTAAATCGGCCTTATATCCCGCTTGGCTGCTCAGTCGGCGTGCGCATCTGGTAATCGCTTCTGTCAGCTATGGGCTGGTTTTCCTGGGCTTCGCTTCCCTCGTCTGGAATGACGTCGTCGTGACCTCTTCCGAAGCGCGTCGCAAGATTCGGGTCATCATGTGGGGAACGCTGGTCGGGGTCGTGCCCGCTACACTGGCGCTAGCTGCGGGCGATTTCCTTAGTTTCCGAATCAGCACGCTGTTGGGAGCCACGGTGGTGGTTCTGCTTTGGCTCTTTCCTTTGTCGTTTGCCTATGCCGTGGTCAAGCATCGGGTGCTCGAAATACCGGTCTTGCTGCGCCGGAGCGCCCGCTATCTTCTGGTGCAACGCGGCTTCGTGCTTTTGCTGATCGCCTTCAGCGTTGCAGCGACTATTGCTTTTTCCCTGGGGTTCTCCCGTTACCTGGAGTCCATGACGAGGGTGGCGCTGCCAGGCGCCATCGCCTTGGGAACCATATTTGGGGGCGCCCTGCTTTGGACTGGAGTGCAAGTCCATAAGGACGTAGGCCGCCGGATTGACCGGGCCTTCTTTCGCACCGCCTACGACGCGCGGGTCGTCATGGAACAGCTGCTCTCAAAGATTCGCACGGTCACGAACCGCGACGAATTGGCAGCCCTACTGGAGTATCACCTGCGAGAAGCGCTACAGCCGAGTTCAGGTGCCTTGTACCTTGAGGCTCGCGACGGTCAACTGACTGTGGTCAGGGGCAACCTTCCGACAGAATGCGCGAAGTACTCGCCTGCCGAACCTGCGTTTCGGGAACTCGCCAAATACGGCAAGCCGTGGGTTGTGTCAAGCAGCGCTCTGAGCGGGGAGCCTCTGCCGAGCTCACTGCTATCGGTTGCGCCGGAGTGCCTGGTGCCCATTCCGGGCCGGGACGAGCGCCTGGTGGGGCTCATCGTTCTGGGACCACCCTTGTCGGAAGAGCCCTATTCCAGCGAGGACAAACGCCTCTTGAAACTCATCGCTAATCAGGTGGGGGTCGCGCTGGAGAGCATCTTGCTCGGCGAGAAGATTGCCGAGAGTATGGAAGCCGAGCGCCGCGCCACGCAGGAGATGGAGTTCGCACGCCAGGTGCAGGCCCGACTTCTGCCACAAAACTTGCCTGCGATGAAGACGCTGGACTACATCGGGGGTTGCGTCCCTGCCCGCGAGGTAGGTGGCGATTACTACGATTTTCTGGAGCTTCGTCCGCAACGGCTTGGCATGGTACTAGCTGACATCGCCGGCAAGGGCGTTGCAGGTGCTCTCCTGATGGCCAATCTTCAAGCCAACCTGCGCAGTCAGTATGCAATGGCCGTGGAGGATTTGCCGCGATTGCTCGCATCCGTAAACCGGCTGTTTTTTCAGAGCACCGACCAGAGCAGCTACGCCACGCTCTTTTTTGCGGACTACGATGATGCGACCCATGTGCTGCGCTACGCTAATTGCGGTCACCTCCCTGCCTTACTGCTTCGTGCAGACGGGAGCGGGCAGGAGAGTTCGCCTCTTGTATGGCTGGACTCCACCTGCACGGTGCTGGGACTGTTCGAGGAGATACCTATCCAGGTCTCTGCGGTGAGCCTTGCACCGGGCGATACCCTTGCCCTCTACACCGATGGTGTCACCGAGGCAGTGAACCGCGATGGCGAAGAATTCGGCGAAGGCCGCCTGGTGGATGCGCTAAGAGGGAAAGTTGGCCTGTCAGCGTCCGGATTGTTGCAGTCCGTTTTCGACGCGGTCAAGCAATTCAGCCCGGGCGAACAAATGGATGACATCACCCTGGTGATTGCCCGCTGCGTCGGCTAGAAATTTATTCGTCGCGCGAGTACTTGAGTCCGCAAGGGTTCTGCGGTTGAGCCGACGGCCTACCGAACCAGTACAGCGCTACGCCCTGACTCCGAAGGCTCGACGAAAGGTACCCCCACACCGTGGTACTCGAATCCCAAGCGTACCATTTCTTCCGGTGAAAGCAGATTGCGCCCGTCTAGAATGAGCGGGCGTTGCATGAGATTGCTGATTCTTGACCAGTCCAGGTTCTTAAAACTATCCCATTCGGTCACGATCATCAGCGCTTCCGCCCCATCGGCCAGCACATAAGGATCGGAACAATAACGGATGGAAGCAAACACCTTGCTCGTCTTCGACATCGCCTGCGGATCGTAGGCGCGGACTTGCGCTTGTTCCTCCAGCAACCTTCGGATCAGCTCTATCGCGGGCGCGAAGCGAATGTCGTCGGTATTGGGCTTGAAGGCCAGGCCGAGGACGCCAATGCATTTGTCCTTCAAGGTCCAAAGCGATTGCGTGGCTGTGGCCAGGAATCGATCAATGCGCCGCTGGTTAATCAGCTCGGCATCTTTTAGCAGCGAGACATCTACTCCCGCCCTCTCGCCAAGCCGGATGAAAGCCTGGACGTCTTTGGGCAGACAGAAGCCCCCAAATCCCAAGCCTGGACGAAGAAAGGCCGGGCCGATACGTGGATCAAGTCCCATTCCCCGTACCACTTCTTCAACGTCAGCGCCCATACTTTCGCAAATGTCAGCGATAAGGTTGGCATAGGAAATCTTCAATGCCAAAAACGAATTGCACGCGTGCTTGATGAGCTCGGCACTATTAATGCTTGTGACCAGAAGCTCCGGCGGCTGCTTTCGCGGACACCCGCCCTCATGCACCGGGCATGGAAGCAGTTCCTGCTGCAAAATCGGTCGATAGATCTCGCGAAGCTGCGCTTCGGCCCTTTCGTCGTTTACACCAATCACTACCCGGTCGGGATGCAGAAAATCCAGCACCGCCGTACCTTCGCGCAGAAACTCAGGATTGGATGCAACGGCGAAACTCCATTTCGAGTTGCGACCGTAAATCCCTAGCGCGCGCGAAAGCTTCTGCCCCGTCTGCATCGGGACCGTGCTCTTCTCGACGACCAGCTTCGAGCTGCGCGCCTCCAACGCAATCAAACGCGCCGCACCGTCGATGGCGCTGAGATCCGCGTCACCATTCTGGAGAGGCGGCGTGCCTACGCAAATGAAGATCACGTCACCGAATCGCGCTGCCTCCGCAAGGTCGGCGGTAAAGTTCAATCTCTGGGCTGCGACATTGCGGTTCACCAGCTCTTGCAGGTGAGGCTCGTAGATGGGCAAAGCGCCCCGCCGCAAGGTTTGAATCTTGCTCTCGTCGTTATCTGTGCAGAGGACTGAATGGCCAATCTCGGCCAGACACGTTCCCGTGACCAGACCAACATAGCCGCAACCTAGGACCGTGATTCGCAAGGAACTCTCCTCCCGGGACATGGCAGATTATGGCAACCTGCGGCGACCTTCGGCTGTGATCTTGCCCATTGCAACATTGAAACAGAAGAGGGCTGGCGAAGCACAAGGCGGATAGATCACATGTCTTTGTGACATCTCCACCTGCAATCGTGTGTTCCGGAAACTACAATGGGCCTGTCATTCCATGCCGACGAAAACTATCATCGAACCGTTTCGCATCAAGAGCGTTGAGCCTATCCGCTGGACAACTCGCGAACAACGCGAAGGGCTCCTGCGGGCCGCACATTACAACTTGTTCCTGCTGCCTGCCGACGACGTTCTGATCGACTTGCTGACTGATTCCGGTACCGGCGCCATGTCGACTCATCAGTGGGCGGCAGTGATGGAAGGCGACGAAAGCTATGCCGGCAGCAGAAGCTTCGATCACTTCCGCGATTCCGTTCAGGAAATCTTCGGCTATCGGCACGTCATCCCCACCCACCAGGGCCGCGCCGCTGAGCGAATCCTGTTTAGCGTGATGTGCAAGAAGGGCGACATCGTGCCCAACAACACGCACTTCGACACCACCCGCGCAAACGTCGAGTTTGTTGGGGCCGAGGCCGTTGACCTGCCCTGTGCGGAAGCGCGGAATCCGCAGCACCGACATCCCTTTAAGGGAAATATGGACGTCGCAGCGCTGGAAGCCTTAATCGATCAGGCGGGGCGCGAGCACATCCCGCTGGTCATGCTAACGGTAACGAACAACTCCGGCGGCGGCCAGCCGGTGTCGATGGCCAACGCGCGCGCGGTCAGCGCCGCTTGTCGCAGGAACAACATTCCGCTCTACTTCGATGCCTGCCGCTTTGCGGAAAACTCCTATTTCATCAAGCTGCGCGAAGAAGGCTATGCCTTCAAGACCCCGAAGCAGATTGCGCAGGAGATGTTCGCGCTGGGAGATGGTTGCACCATGTCGGCCAAGAAAGACGGCATGGCCAACATCGGCGGATTCCTGTGCACGAACAACGACATTCTTGCCCGTCAGGAGCAGGACCTGCTGATCCTCACGGAAGGCTATCCAACTTATGGCGGCCTCGCAGGGCGTGATCTCGAAGCTGTCGCGGTGGGCGTGCAGGAGTCATTGCACGAAGACTACCTGCGCTATCGCATCGCCTCGACCGCCTATCTCGGCAACCACATCTCCGATCATGGTGTACCCATCGTGCAGCCGCCCGGAGGCCACGCGATTTATCTCGACGCCAAGGCATTTCTGCCGCACATTCCGGTCGAGCAGTTTCCCGGGGTCGCGTTGGCTACAGAGCTTTATCTGGAGGGTGGTATTCGATCCGTGGAGATCGGCAGCCTGATGTTTGCCGGTGCAGCGAAGATGGAACTGGTGCGCTTGGCGATCCCGCGCCGCGTGTACACCCAGAGCCATATCGACTACGTCGTCGAAATCATCTTGAAAGTGTTTGCCCGCCGCAACGAGATTCGTGGCATGCGCCTGACCTATGAAGCGCCATTCTTGCGCCACTTCACCGCGCATCTGGAGCCCGTGGAAGCGGCGGTCAGCGCGCTGAAATCGTGAACTGCTGAAATCGTGAACTCCTGTTTGTTCGTAGTAACCAAACATACGTGACGACCGTCACATACAAACGTTACTTATATTGTCTAGTCTGATTTTGCGACCATTAGGCCCACTGCAGGTGGCGACCCGTGCGGCTCCATACTAGTCACTGAGCCCATGCCCTCCCCTGGTACCGACCTATTGACAGTTCGCAAGGGGAAAGAGAGCGCGCTCCACCTATCGATTCTAGTAATTGGGAAGAGTCAGGTAAGCGACAGCTGAAAAGAGAGCTACAAGGTATCTCAGAAATTGGTTTTCGAAAGGGCACGGCTTCAGCCGTGCGGCAAGGAGCTAACAAAGCTGCGGGCTTTAGCGCCTGTGCTTCTGAAAGGGCAGGCGAAGATCGCAGCAGTAAGCAGTTAGAACCCCGCTTTGTCATCACGAGGCCATCTTTTGGCCGAGGGATCCGCTCTTCGGAGTACGACCTCACCTAAGCGTCACGCCCGGCAACTCCTGACGCCGGCGGTTCCCCACATGCGCCTGCCTGCGTTCGCGTTACCTCACCGGATAAGTCACCATTCACAAGTAGTCCTGACCGTGTCCGATTTCCGGGACGCTGATGATAACAGCGTCATCCTCAAGTGACATCCCGAGGCGGCCGCATTCCGGCACGAGTCATATTCGTAGAGACTAGCCGACTTCCCATTACTGATCCTTGGCGTCCGTTGGAAGCAAGGGGCGAGTGGCTCAGGCATATCATTAACCGATGACACAGGGGCCGATCCTCATCTTCGACAAATCGACGATCCAGACCCTCACCGTCGACGAATCGGTACTCCTCGACAATTTCTACATGTCGAACATTATCCCGGTGTTCTTTGCGGAATGCTTGGCAGATCTTGAGCGCGATATGGGGCGGATGAAGGGGACACCGGAGAGTCTTGTTGGTGCACTCGCCACGCGAACACCGGACTCACAAGCCTGCGGCAACGTCTTTCATATGCGCATACTGGAAGGCGAACTGATGGGTAAATTCGATCTGTCCCAGGTGCAATTTCGGCCATTGCGAGACCGCGGACAGCCCGTTAAGACAGGAGATTCGAAAGGACTTTTCTTCCGCGCAAGCGAAGAAGAGGAAGCGGTCCAGCGCTGGGCGGAACGTGACTTTCTTGCCCTTGAGCGCCAAACAGCAAAACAATGGCGCCGGATGATCGATAGCATCGACCTGAACGCCATGTCTGCGAACATGCTGCGGGATATAGGGCCTTGGCGGAAGCCGACATCACTTGAAGACGCAAAGTTTCTCACCGATACGATTATCGATTGCATTGACCAGGAATGGCTGCTCCGGTTTGGGCTTCGCGCACTCGGTATCGCTGAAGCAACTGATTGGGTCGTAAATCGCTGGCTGACCGATCGTCGAAGGCCGATCCGCAGCTACCTGCCGTACTTCATCCATATTCTGTCGATCAATATCTTTTTCGCGCTTGTGCTCCCGACCAATCTTCTGAGCAAAGTGAAGCCCAGCCACAGGATCGACTTGGCTTATCTTTACTATTTGCCCTTCTGCACAGTATTCACCTCGCGCGATAAGTTCCATGTACAAGTCGCACCCCTGTTCATGAACCCCTTTCAGACCTTTGTTCATGGCGATGACCTGAAGGAGGATTTGAGACGCTTGCATGAGATGTATCAACAATTACCTCAAGAGGAACTCGATAAAGGCTTGATCGGCTTTGCGGATCGCCCGCCCGAGGACACGTCCTTTCTGACAACCCGCCTATGGGACAAATATCTGCCGAGGTGGCGCGAACCTCATCCGCCTTTCGCCGACTTGCCGCAGGACATCCTCGACACTATCGACCAAATGGGGAAAAAGGTCATGGACGCCACCGCAACGAAAGCGCACGGCGAACATGACGTCGACAAACTCGATTTCGTGACCGTCTCGAAAAAGGTTTCGACAAAGAAGGGGAGCTACCTGCGATTCTCCAAGGAAACGATGCTCAAGATTCGTGAGGAAGAGGAGCGCAAGGCGCGCGAAGACGAAATTGAAGAGAAGGTCAGAATTCACGCACCCGGAACCGCGTTTGCCGCGCTGTCGGAAGAGCTTGCCCGATTGAGCGAAGATCCGAAGTGCAGCAACCTTGAAGTCTACCTCCTCACCGGCAAACTTGACCAAGATGGCGAGAAAGTTGTTCGCGATGGTATGTGGGCGGCGGAGATACGCCCCATCGGAATTTACCACTTCGACGAAGAAACTCGGGTCTTCCTCAAGCAGAAATGCGAAAAATCCTCCGTTCTGTCGATACTGGTTCTTTGGACTCGATACGGGGCTGGCAAACTAGGAATTCTCAAGCTAAAGCCCGTTCGGGAGGACGATACTCCGGTAGCCGACGAATATGAAGAGTGGGAAGGAAAGGCAATCGCAGCCTATCTCCATCGTCACAACCTTTGATTTCGGGTACTCACAAACACCCCTCTCTTCAGCTATCGATTGCTGACGAGAGGCAATGTTGCATAACGAACTTACCGCCTGCTTTTGCTACTGGGCGTGTCGAAATGTTTAACAACCTACGTAGAAAATCGCGATCGTTCCTTGTAGATGAAGAGCGTCGAGATCACTCTGTCGGTAGCCGCCTCGTAAGCTGCACAGTAGTTCAATCCAGTCGTTTGTTCCGATGCTAATCGGTTAGGTGATTCGTGAAACATGTAACTATGCTTGCGCAAGCGGTAGGAGCCTGGCTCCAGTATGAGTTCGCATGCAACCGCTCAAGTCTCTTCAACGAGCGCTATTTGAGCGTTGCTATCGCCGATGCTCTTTATGCCATGCATAAGGACGAGGTACGGTCGGAGTACCTGCATCCAGTGCTAGCACCACACAAGAGGGGGCCGGGTAGAAGACCAGAGTGGACTTCGCGACAGTGCGCAAATATCCGCAGGTCACCTCCGTGGTTGAATCTAAATGGGTCGGTTCGGAAGGACTCTCAGCGGCAGATGTCCTATGGGATCTTCTACGCTTGGAACTCATCGCACATGACTCCAAGTCCCCGCATATTTTGTGCTGGCTGGTAGGCGTAAACATCTTGAGAAGTTCTTCCACTCGAAAGCCTTCTCAGGAAGTCCCACGTCGGCCGGAAAGTTTCGCTATCTCCTGAAGTTAGATCGTCGTCCCATTGGAGCCATTCGGGTGGACTCGCCAAATGAGGACAGACGAGCAATCTTCGCCAAGCTGTTTCGTGATTACCAAGACGTATCCTTTTCCTCACGAATCAGTACTTCCGTGCCTGCAAAATATCCCGGAGAATGTCCGATGTACCAATACCAGGCGTATGCATGGCGTGTACCTTCCCCTGACGCGCCACGTTTTCTGCCAAGAAACAATTTGGCGTATTCGAGATAGCCCTCGGCCACTTGATGTTTGATTGGCCAGCGGCAGATGGGAAAGAGCATGGACGCTATCCCAGATGTGCGTGATGGAATCGGTATCTGGAAACGTCCTAGCCTCCATCGACTCCGAGTTTTCGACTCCGTACGTTGTCCACACTCGTGTCATTGATGATAGATCGCCGTTACACAAGCAATCCGGATCTTCCGAGAGTTGTGCGAAGTCACGATCGCCGTTGCCGCAGCGATGCCCCCCACCACGCCATCGACAAGATCATCAGAATGGCAATCAGCCCCTGCGAGATCACGCAATACAAACACCACACGCCCAGCACGCGCGCCTCAATGTTGGTGAGATACAGCGAGAACCCCATGCCGATCAACGTGGCAACGAGGAGCAATCCACGTCGCCGCGCCAACGCAAGAATGCCTATCAGGAAATAACCTGCGATCCCGATCGCTGCCACCGGAACTCCGTGCATCACGGCATAGGGACTGTGATTGACGATTCCGCAGTCCCACTTCTCGTTGATGCTGCATGGCGCGGTCCCCGTGCTGTAATGCACGCGCAAGGCGAGCCACGAAACAACCATCCCCGCTAACGCCAGAAGAAAGAGTATGTAGCGCATCCGGTTCGTTCCCAGTTCAACCCGCAGTATACGTTCCAGCCGCCAGAGCCGTCTGCCTGTCACACGCTGGTGTGACGTAGTACAATCGCCCTTCCGTATGCGAAAGGGCCTTTCCAGCCTGGTCGTGGTGGCGATGCTGCTGATGGTCGTCGCGCCGCTGCTGGCCTTCTCGCCGCAGACACTTCCCGCGTGCTGTCGCGCCGGTGGCAAGCATCATTGCGCCGCCATGATGAACCTGGGCGGCGAAGGCTTCCGGGCGCAAACCCCGCCCTGCCCCTACCGGCATCATCCGGCTGTAACGCCCGCCCACTCGGCATTACAGGTTCGGCGCTCAGCCTTCGCTGTAGGCGCCAGCTACAGCGAATTATATGTTCCCGCCGCTCGCACCTTCGCCCTCACTTCCTTCTACACACTTCCCAAACGTGGTCCACCGCTCTCCTAACCTAACTCGCAAACAATCCCCAAAGTACATCGAGCACGAAGCAGGCCTTCGCCTTCCAACGCCGGTGAGAAGCCTGCTGCTCAGCGAGTCGAACGGAGAGAGTCTGTGCAAAGTAACATACTGCCTTACGGACAGCGCACGGCTGCGCTGCTTCTGGTCATAGTTGCGTCGCTACTTCCCTGCTCGGCGACCATTCTCGGCAATGTCCGCGGCGTGGTGCATGACCCCCAGCATCGCCCGATCAGCGGGGCGCACGCCACGCTGCAGTCCACCAACTCGGCCTTCAAGCTGGTGGGCGACACCAACGCCGACGGCGTCTTCGAATTTCCGGCCGTGCCCCTTGGCGAATACAACGTGACGATCCTGGCTCCCGGCTTCGCTACCACTACTCAGGTGCTGCTGCTGGGAGCGGCCAGCGCCCCGGTGCTGCACTTCCAGCTTGCCGTGGCCGCCGCGCAAGAGAGCATTAATGTAACTGCCTCGCCCGCGGACTTAAATCCCGAATCGCCACGCCGCGACATCTTCATCAGCCAGCAGCAGATCTCCACCTACGCCGGAGTGGATTCCAGCAACAGCTTCAAAATCATCACCGATTTTGTCCCCGGCTCGTACATGGTTCACGATCAGCTTCACGTGCGCGGCGGACACCAGGTTACCTGGGCCATCGACGGCGTGCCTGTGCCCAACACCAACATCGCCTCTAACGTGGGGCCCCAGTTCAATCCCAAGGACGTCGACTACCTCGAAGCCCAGACCGGAAGCTACGGCGCCGAATATGGCGACCGCACCTATGGTGTCTTCAATCTAGCGATGCACAACGGTTTCGAGCGCGATCGTCAGGCGGAACTGATCACCAGCTACGGCAACTACAACTCAACCGACGACCTGTTGAGCTTCGGCGATCACACCGAGAAGTTTGCTTACTACGCCAGCATCGGCGGCAACACCTCCGAATACGGGCTGGAGCCGCCGACCCAGTACAACCTGCACAACCAGGCTTATGGCGGGGGCGAGTTTCTCTCGCTGCTCTACAACCCGGATGCAAAGAACCAGCTTCGCTTCAACGGCGCGCTACGCCTTGACTACTACCAGGTACCAAACGATCCTGATATGCAGGCCGACGGGATCAACGACCGCGAGCGCGAGCAGGACATTTTCGGCGAGTTCAGTTGGGTGCACACCTATTCACCCGGGCTGATGCTTACTACCTCGCCCTTCTATCACTTCAATCGCGCGGCCTATGAAGGCGGCCCGACTGATGTGCCCGCCGCGACCGACAATCGCGCGTCCAACTACGAGGGTGGGCAGATGTCGCTGGCGCTGGTGAAGGGCAAGCACAACGCGCGCTTCGGCATCTACGCCTTTGCGCAGCAGGACAATAGTTACTTCTCCGTAGTGGCCAACGACGGCTCGGGCGACCAGTTCAGCCAGACGGTCACTCCCGGCGGCAACATGGAAGCGCTGTTCGCCGAGGACCAGTGGCGAGCCACCTCGTGGCTGACACTTAGCGGCGGCCTCCGGTACACCCATTTTGCCGGCAACATCACCGAGAACCCGGTCGACCCGCGATTGGGCGTGGCCATTCGCATTCCCAAGCTTGGCTGGATTGCGCGGGCAGCGTATTCCTGGTTTTACCAGCCGCCTCCGCTCGATACCGTCTCCGGTTCCCTGCTCGACTACACGATGGCCCAGGGATTGGGCTTCCTGCCGCTGGAAGGAGAACGCGACCAACAGCAGGAGTACGGGCTCTCCATTCCGTTGCGTAGCTGGGCAGCCGACCTGACTTACTTCAACACACTGGCCAAGAATTTCTTCGACCACGATGCCATCGGGAGTTCGAACATCTTCCTGCCACTGACCATCCAGTACGCGCGCATCAAGGGCTTCGAAGTTGCGCTGCGCTCGCCGCTGATTGCGCACCGCTACTCCGCACACGTGGTCTACTCCAACCAGACGGCGCAGGGAGCCGGAGACGTCACCGGGGGACTGACCGACTTCTCACCGCCCGAAGAAGGCTACTTCTTCCTTGACCACGATCAACGGAACACGCTCTCCGCGGGAATGGAAGGCAACCTGCCATATCGCATGTTCGCGTCGCTGGAGTTCAACTATGGTTCCGGCTTCCTCAACGGCGACGGGCCGGACCGACCTTCCGACCGACTACACCTTCGATTTGTCGGTAGGCAAGAACTTCGGTGAGGCATTTACGGTCCGCTTCATTGGCACCAACATCGGCAACCAGCGCTACATGCTCGACAACAGCAACACCTTCGGCGGGACCCACTACGCCAATCCGCGCATGGTGTCGGTGCAGATGAAGTACCGGTTTAAGTATTAGGAGTAAGGCGCGGTTTTCGGGGGCGTTTCAGGACAAGACTTAATTCGCTTTGGCGCAGAGATTCGAATGAAATCTCTGCGCCAAAGATACTCCTCGGGGCGGCCGGAGGCTGGCCCGGATGCCGGGGCTAACTAATGTTCGTGCTCGTGGTCGGCGTGGGAATGCCGATGAGGGTGGGAATGCCTAACCTTCCCATGCGAATGCCGATGCGCATGCACGAGATTAGCTCGCAGCAACAGATCGAAGTCCGGCAGAATCTCGCTGGTCGCACCCGACGCAGCGACGCTTCCTTCCTCCAGGACGAACACGCGATCAGCAATGTCTTCTACGATCTCAATCTGATGGGTTGCGCTGATGATCGTCTTCGACGCGCTCTTCCAGCTCTGGATCAGGTCAATCAGTTCGCTTTGGCTGCGCGGATCGAGCGAAGAAGTCGGCTCATCGAGCAGCAGGACGTCGGGATCGAGCACGATTACCGATGCCAGTGCGACGCGTTTCTTCTCGCCGCCTGAGAGGCGGTACGGCGGCCGATCGCGCAAATGGTCGATCCGCATAAGCCGAAGTGCATCATTTACTCGATCGACAATCTCCTGCTTCGGCCATCGCAGTTGCGCGGGCCGAAAGCGACCTCATCGAAGACTGTCGGATTGAAGAGCTGGACGTCGGGATTCTGAAAAACAAGCGCGACACGACGGCGAAATGGCAGGGCAAACTCATCAGCCTGCAATCGGTCCGGTGTCAGTGCCGTTCCGCAAAACGATACCGTTCCGCGCGAAGCAAAGCATAATCCGTCGAGAAGACGCAGCAACGTGGACTTGCCGGAGCCGTTCGCGCCTAACAGCGCAATCGACTCTCCTGCTGCAATCTCCAGCGACAACCCGCGCAGCGCCGGCACACGGTCGTACTCGAAATGCACATCGCGGCATTCGAACAATGTATTCAAGCTGGACTACCGTCCCAACCATATTGCCAGAACGGCAACCCCGACAAATGCCGACATGACGAGATAGTCGCGGGCTTGCATTCGCTGCTCCGAGACAGTGAGCACGTCGCCCCGATAGCCGCGCGACTGCATGGCGAGAAACACCTCCTGGCTCAGGTCCATGCTTTTGCTCATCAGCACACCGGCGGATTGTACGATGAGTTTCCGCTGGTCTGGCCCACGCAGCACGCCGACACGCCGGCTCTCTCGCGCCTCGAACATCTGGGTTGCGGTTTCCGTCAGCAGAAACAGATAGCGATACGCCATGGCCAGCATCATCACCGCTTCTTTGGGAACATACAGCGAGCGCAATGCTTTGAGAATCTGCGCCCACGGAGTGCAAAGCACCAGGATCGTGGTGAGGGTGACCGCCGTCTCCACTCTGGCGACCAGCATGACTGCCGCGTACAGACCCTGCCGCGTGATGGGAGACGAAGCGGTGATCCGAATACCGGGGGTAAGAAATAGCGCCGGTAAAGCGATGATTCCGGTAAACACCAGCACGACCAGCCAGACTCTCAGAGCAAGCGTACGCACAGTGACCGCCGACGCGAGCGCAAGCACGAGAGCCGCCGCAAACATCGCAAGCACAACCGCGATCTTATGCACCACCGCAACGGCAACGACGAGAGCGAATATCCCGAGCACACGCACACGCGGATCCAACGACTGCATCACTCCGCGCTGCCTGGCCGTTTGCTCACTCATCAGCGCGTGGCTCAGCGCGCGGCTGAGGCTCCTCAGAGTTGAGCGAATGAAGTCGGGACGGCTCACGTGATTTGTTCCGGATCGGCGTGCGTTCGCAACCAGCCTTGGGCGAAGAGTGCGATCAGCAAGCAGATTCCCACGCCGAACATAGCCGAGAGCAGATATCCGAGAGCTCGGCTTCTCACGAATGCCGGAGCGTAGGCGGGAAACGGTGAAGTCCAAAGGGTAGACATCCGGGCGATGCCTGTCGGCGCTGTGGGCGGCGGCGCATAATCGCCGGACGCGCCAGCGATTCGGGCCCGGGATTCAGGATGAGCAAAATCGCTGGGCGCCCATTCGCCCCAGGCCTTGCCGGCCGCCAGAATGCCCAATGGGGTGAGGATCAATGCCAACCCAACCGTTACCCACAACCGCCGCAAGGAAGCAGGCGAACGCGGCCCTGACGCAGCCAAGCCTTCCGCCAATCCGGATGTCGCCGCCAGCAGCGCTGGATCAGCGCTTTGCAGATAGGCCACTAGGCCGGCCGAGAGGAGCGCTTCCGCCATTCCCGCGAAGGTCAGGTGCCCGATCATCATGGCTGGAATGGCAATCTTCAATGGATAGGGCGCATAAAGCGGAGTGCCGGCGGCATCGTGAAACAGTGCCGGCTGGATGCCGAGCTCGACGGCCGCAAACAGCGCCGAAGCATTCACCGCAATATACCCCGCTATCCCTGCGGCGAACAACCGCCGTCTGGAATCAACCGGCGACTGCATCGCCAGCAGCCGATAACATCCGTAAGCCACCAGCGAGCCAATCACGGCCATGTTGAAGCAATTGGCGCCCAGCGTGGTGATGCCGCCATCCCCGAAGAGCAGCGCTTGCAGCGCAAGCGCCAGTGAGGTAGAAAGTACCGCTCCCCAGGGACCCAACACAATGGCGGCGATGGTCACGCCGAGCGCATGTCCAGTGGTTCCGCCGGGTAGCGGAAGGTTGAACATCATCATCACGAAGGCGAATGCAGCAAAGACGGAAATCAGCGGGACCACGCGGGTGAGCAGAACGCGCTTCAGGCGCTTCAGGCAGACGTACCAGGCCGCTATCGTTCCACCGTAAAGAACGGCGCACGTTGACGGGCTCAGGTATCCGTCGGGGATATGCATCGCGGCTTCCCGCGTTCGATTCTAACCGAGGCTTTAGTCGCCGGCGCAGCACCACGCCAGAGTGGCGTTAACGGGTCTCAGGGTAAAACATGACGGCGTCCACAAAGCATAGCTGGCTCAGTAAAGCGGAAGACTGCAGGGCCGCAGCGCGGCCAGCTAGCGCCGATACGTTCCCATGTATTCCGCTTCCGCCAAGACGTGTCCCTTCAGCGCCGCATCAAGCTCAGCGCGAGTTGCGCCGGGCGGCAGTTCCAACTTCGTGTCGACCGCATAAACGCGGAAAAAGTAACGATGCGTCTTCCCCGGAGGTGGACAAGGCCCGTTGTAGCCAATCTTTCCGAAGTCGTTGCGACCCTGCCGCGTGCCGTTTGGGCGATCGCCCAATCGGGGGAAATTTGCCGTGAGACCGTGCTCTCCTGAAGCGATGTTCCAGACGATCCAATGCACCCAGGTTCCCGAGGGCGCGTCGGGGTCATCCATCACCAGAGCAAAGGTCACCGTACCGGCCGGAACATCGCCATGAACAGGGGGATCGCCCCAGTGGAGTTCCGGCGCTTGATCAGCCCCATCACAGGTGTATTGCCGGGGAATCGCAGCGCCTGATGCAAACCCGGAGCTAACCAACTGAAAGCTCTTCTGCGCCGATTTTGGTTGCGAGTTCATATCTTGCGGAGGCAAGTACGCTGTCATGACGAATACCCCCAACGCCACCAGCCATACGAATTGCACGGGCACCTCCAAGCAACGTAGATACACGTGGCCCCCTGTTGTTTATCATCTCAGATTTCGGGGACGTCAGCCGGAGAGAAAATCTGGGTGACCGGCAACGGCCGGCCACCCAAGTGAGAGTTACGGCAGGTAATAACGGAACGAAGTGAAGACCATGTTGTTAACTGCCCTAGGGTCGACGGTCCCACTCGACTGAACGGCGGGAGGCAGCGGGAAGCTGTACGGCGGCGCGCCGTAACCAGACCAGGCGTTTCGGGTCAGGTAGGAGTACTGCACACCAATCTGCAGGCGTCCTTTGGGCCCGTTATACGGCTTGTACCAGAAGCCAATGGTACCCTCGATGATCGACTGGGTCTGGCCGGTGCAGCCGTTCAGCCCCGGATTGGCAGCGGGAATACCATTGCCGATATTCGCCGGGAAGCCGTTATTGAAGTTGCTGGTTCCAGCGACTGTCCCGACGGGCGAGACTTCGGTTCCGCAGCCGGTGTTGTTAAACCACGGAGAGCCGTAGCCAACCGCCGATATCTTGTTGGTGACAGGGTTCAAGAAGGGCGCCCAGTTCTTCCCCACGTACTCGCCTCCGACGTCGAAATACCAATCCCACTTTTGCGTGTGGTAATCGACTTCAGCCAGCAACTGGTAGGACCGCAGCGGGTGCTCGACACCGTTGCCATACACTGTCACGTCAGGCAAGCCGGTGTTGCCATAACGGCCAACCGCGTTGCCGGTCATGAAGTGCAGGCCGGTTTCGACCTTCTTGTGGGCAAACAGCCAGCGGGCGTTGGCGCCGAAACCGCCCGTGCGCATGTCCCTGTTGTAGGCTCCCACTGCACCGGCGGCCGTGTTGGTACCGCCGACGATTGCATTCGGGTAAACGCGTTCCCGGAAGTTGCTGAGGACACCGAAAATTTCGTAGTGACCGCCGAACGAAGGCTCAAAAGCCGCCTTCAGGATGAAATCGGGAGAGATGTTCGACGAGTAGTTCGCCAGGGGATTGAAAAGTCCGCCGCCGGCTCCGGGACCGCCAATCAGGAAGTTGACGTTGGCACCCGAGACACCGAGAGAGTTGGTCTGGGGATCTTCAATCGAGAAGCCCAGCCACGTCTTGTTGTTGATGTTCTTGGTCACGCGGAAGCCGTACTGGCGCGCCCAACTCATGCCCGCGACGTACTGCGCGTCGATTTGTAGCGGGGTAGCTTCGGTTCGGTTATCGAGGCCCTTGCGGGTCTCCATCACCAGGCTCCACATCTGGCCGGCGGTGAAAGTCCAGCCATTGTGCAAGGCAGCCTGCGCGTATGCCTGGCGTTGCCGCATCGTATAGCTATTGCTTTGGTTGTTGTTCGAGGTGGTACCTGCGGACAGGAAGTCCAATTCGTAGTACCCGGTCAAGTTCATATTCGCCAGCTTGCCTTGCATTAACATCGAGATTCGGGACTGGCGGCCAGAGCCGTAAAATTCGCCCTGATGTGCTTGGCCGGCAGCAGAGAACGGGGTGCCATTCATGTTGGTGTTGATGTCGCTGAAGGTTGCGCGCTGGCGCCACACCGTTTCACCCGCCATGAAGCCACCCGGCGTAAGCGTGATCCCCTTGTAGTGAATGGCCGTAGGAGTCTCCAACTCGCCAAGGCGCTTTTGAGTCTCGGTCAGCGTTTCGGCCATATTGGCATCTGTCGCTTTGAGATCCTTCACGTCCCCTTGCAGGGTGTTGATGTCCGAACCGTAGTCCGTTGGCGCCGGCGGGGCAGCCGGAGTGGGAATGTTCTTTACCTCGTTCTGCAACTGCTCAATGGCCTGATCCCGAGTTTGAATCTGCTGCTGCAGCTGCTTGATCTGCTCCTGCTGCGCAGCTACCGCATCCTTAAGCTCCTGAATCTCGCTGGGAAAAACCGATTTCGACGACCCTTTATGCTGGGCCTTCGGCTTGGTTTCACCGTCTTGGGTTTGCGCAAAGACGCTGCACGTCATGGCGCACGACAGCGCAAGGATCAATGTAAGTTTCATCTTATCTCCTGAAAGATCAGTGGGCAGGATGAACCACGAATACACCAATAACCTGAGAAAGCCTGTACAACCGCAGCCCTGACCCAAACGTTTCGTTCGAATCGTAGGTTCCCAAAGTTAAGGAATTTTGAATGTAACGTTAAAGTTCTACGAACAGACCACCGGAAGGTAGTAGCTAGCTTTCATCGGGTTTTCATTGGCTTCCCTCAGCCGGACGGTTATACTGCGCATTTCTGGCAGTAAAATTTCAACCAATGCCGCGTTACTAACCTATTCAAGGAGACCTACCGTGTTGCATCGCAAATGCGCATATGCCCTAGGTACAACCACACTGCTTCTGGCAACCCTCATTCTCTGCGCCGGCTCCGCCTCGGCTCAGAGCCTGTTCTCGTCGCAGACACCGGAGTTTTCGCAAAACGTGAAGACCGTTCTGTTCCCCTTCAACGTTTACAACCGGATTGAGAATCCTGATGTGCTGAATGCAAATGCTGACTGGTTGAAGCAGCATCCCGACGCCCATTTCTGGATTCAGGGACGGGCAGATAACCGCGGCGACGTCGTCTACAATCTGGCACTCTCGTATCGGCGCGCACAGTTCGTTAAGCACGACCTGCTCAAGTCAGGCGTGAGCGACGCGCAGATCGGTTTCGCGACCGGTTGGGGGAAGCTGTACCCAGTTTGTGAGCACAACAACGATTCCTGCTGGCAGGACAATCGCCGGGTTGACATTGTTCAGCCCGACCACGCGCTGTAGACATTTCTGTCGGAACCTCAGGCCTCGTTCGGCTTGTGCCCGGCAACGCCGGCGAGGCTTGATTGTCAGCGCACGTTGAACGGACCGAACCCGGTCTGAGACAATCCGCTGCCCGACATTCAGCATGAGTGTGGTCTGTGGCAAGCACGAGCCTGCTCCTTGGTCAAAGCGCTCAGCCATTGCTATAATCAGCCAGTCGTCGCCTCACTCACACGCGCATTCTCGCCTGTGGCCAGGTAGCTCAGCTGGTAGAGCGCAGCCCTGAAAAGGCTGGCGTCGGCGGTTCGATTCCGTCCCTGGCCACCATCATTCTAAGGCACTTAGCGGCACAGAGCCGAATTTTCCAACCCACGATCCAACCCACGATTCGCAAGCTTGATCCGACATTTCTCACTGCACCTTGTCCGTGAGCAGGTGAATGCTGTCGCCCAATAACTGCTCCAGGAACTTGCCCTGCGCATCGCGCATCGACTCCATGTCGGACTGTGCATAGAGCTGCATGGTCGTCCCGAAGTCCTCGTGACGCAGTATCCCCTGCACAGTCTTCGCATCGACTTTCAGCTTGACCAGCGCCGTAGCCAGAGCATGGCGGAAGTTGTGAAAGCCGAATCGGACCTTCTCGCCTTCCTTGATGACTCCCGCTTTCACCGCCGCCGGCCTCAGGTACTTCTGCACCATGATGGAGGCGGACAGCGGCTTCTTGCCCTGGAGTTTGACGCTCGGAAACACGAAGTCGGTGTCCTTGCCGAAAGGCGTCTTGTCCCGCCAAGCGAGAAGAAACCCCGCCAATAGCGCATGCATGGGAACCGGGGCCTTCGATGCCTTCGACTTCGGCACCTTGAACCTTCCCCACACATATGCACGCCTCACGTACATTACGAGGTCCTCGAAGTCCAGATCTGCCCACGTGAGGGCCAGCAATTCCGACACTCGCAGCGCCGTGGCTGCATCGCTAAGAGTGAGCGTACGTCGCGGCTCTGGAATGTTTAGGAGAATCTCGAACGCCTGCGCCGGCGTCATCGGGATCGCCGTGTAATCACTGGTGGTTCGCTGGCTCACCCAATTCATGGGATTGCCCTCTTGCTGCCGCGGCAAGAACTCGTGCCGCTGGTCGTTTGCTTAGCGGAGGCGCATTCAAGGTCGGTCACGGCTACATTTTGGGATTGCCGGATTCCAGCCACGATCGCGAGCACGCGTTTACGTCCCTCGTCCATAGAGGGCCAATCCTATCATGTTCGTCTTTTATTCGCCTAGCCGGAGGTATGTCGCCAGTTAAAATACGCGGATTGGATATCGGGTCCATTCCAGACCGGGTTGCCGGATGGCAAGGAGGTACGGGCCTGGCCGAACATCGCTCACGTCAACATCCGCCCGGAGCGTCACAACATGGTTCTGCAATTGTGCAGTGCCGCTGGCGCTTTGAATCTGATTGCCGGATTCGCTGAGCAATGCAACATCGTAGTTGCCCTCTTTGCTCCCGATTGGCAACTCCAGAATCAGGTGCTTGGCCGAGCGACTGATTTCGAGGGGCTGTTGATTCGTCTCAGATGGATTTTGCCCGCGAGGCACAGACAGCCCACGGAGATCCAAAACCGCAGTTTCGGGTGGCTGCACCTGATGGTGAGTCCGCAATACGACACTGATGGATCCGGCCACAGCAAAATGGTTGGTAAAGGAGTACGGCGTGCCAGCCTCCGTTGCCGACCGGTTTTCCATCGCCGACCCTCGCGCGCTGACCTTGATCCTTGATCTTGCTGAAGACGTACCCTACAACGTGCAAATGCTGGCTCACACCTGCTGGGAAGATCTCAGAGCGAAGGCAAAGAGCGACCAGCCGGCGTTGAATGAGAGCGTTGTTCAAGCGGCACTTGAACGTCTGGTCCGGCAGCACGACCCCTTTTACACGCAGCTATGGAATGGCTTGACGTCCATTCAGCAGAAAACTCTCATCGCTGTCATTACCGAAGGCGGAACCAATCTTCAGTCCATGAAGGTGGTTCGCTCGCTGGGGAAAGTGACTGTCCACGGTACGAAGGTCGTTGGGGCTGCTGATGGATCGCGGCATCTTGCGCGAGGAAGAGATAAGTGGACAAATAAGGATGCGGTTTGAGGATCCCTTCTTTGCGCGGTGGATCAGTATGTTTACCGTGCGAATCTGAAGAATAACCGTTCCATTAAGGAATCTCATCACACCGATTCCCACCTGCGCGACGCCCGTACGCTCTCGACAGGCAGCTTAAATTCGACCTGGTACCTCAGCCGTAGAACGTAACTTCGCCATCGACAACAACTGCCACGAATTTATTGCGCTCGGCATCCTTGAATTGCACAACCTGATGACCACTGCGAGCCAACTGTCCCCATCGGCTCGGCTTCTCCGGGTTCTGCTCGATTGCCTGGTATTGGTGGCCGCCGATACTGAATGCGGCGGTTTTCAAATGCTGTCGACTTGTGCGGCGGACGGATGTGGATTTACCGCCCACGTCCACGGACATACCTGTCATCAGCTGTGAGGCGACCGACTTAAATAGTTCCACATCGAGCATCAGCAAATATCCTATGCCACGCCGACAGGAACGACCGTTTGCGTAACATAAGGGAACCGTTTTCGTCGCGGAGCCACAACCTGCTTAGCAAGTCACGTGAAGAATGGCGTTTGTTCTGTCGGGTTGCCGCTTTAGACTAGCTCCTCGATTGCGTCGGCCGTCGGCAAGATCAACAATTCAATCTTGCGACGCTGGGCTTCGGCCTTCACTTCCTCCATGACAGGCAAGGCACCTGTGCCGGTACCGACCACCAATCGGCGGCATTTCCACGGGATCTTCTCTTCCAGAGACAGAGGCGTGTGTCCGAAGGCGTCGCGAAACTTCTTGGAGGCCTTCTTTTTGCGCTTGAACACCTCGCCACGGTCGATCACTACATCGTGGTCGTAACTCACCCCATCAATGCGAATGGAGCCAAAGGAGAATTCTTCGAATCGCGTGCTCGCACATGCAGGGGCGTCGTCCGCCCAAGAGCTGTTCAAGTCCTCTCCATATGGCGCCTGCTTACACATGGCAGAAGGCAATTCTGCTCCTCTAACGCCACTCCCGCTACTCTGTCCGTCGAGCTTTGCGCACAAAACACTCCCATCAGCCAATCGACGCCATTGAAAATCCATAGCTAGACCACCGCATCCGCCGCGAACGCCGGAGGCTCAGTTCAAACGACTCTATCGAAACTGCCCCGGTCGCAAGTGACCCGGCTCAATCCTGCCTCGTCTGCCGGGGCAGTCCCGATAGAGACCTAACGTTTATGGGGAGTAATCGGGCGCAAGCCGATTTGTCTTCTGGCAGAACCACTTGTGAGCGATGGCGCTGTTCAGCACAAAAACCTATTACGCACTAGCGGCCGAAGTTGCGGCGAGCAGTCTTCCCGCTCTACAGGCCGGGAGGCTCGTCGCCTTCGAAGTGCGGATCGAACCCGCCGAAGAATAAGCACTCCAGCCGGCCCGCCTCAGAGAGAATTCTGCCTGGCACTCGCTTTCTCTCCAGCCGGAGAAACTCTGTCAAGCCGTTTATGGCGTGGGCGACGTCTCTGTGTATGAGTTGATCATGTCGCGTCAAGTCGATGTAGCTTCGGGCGGCCTCTGCGAACGAAAGGAATTCTTGCGTCGGATACTTCCGCTTCGTTCCGCCAAGCGCCTCCTGGAAAGAGCACCATCGATCTATTACGGTCTTGGCTACGCGGTTCTTCTCGGGATTGTCCATCGAATGCTGCCTTGGCGCCGAGCGAAACAGGCGCGTGATTCGACCGTCACCTTTCTCAATACCACAGATTGCCGGACAGGGCGCAGGGCGCGCCAGCCGCGCCCTGCCCAGATACTGACTTCCTTGGCGCTTTTCTGGTGTATTGCCCACCGCTTAGGAGGAATCCCAGCGTTTGTGGGGGGCAGACTTCCCATATGCGGACTTCTGGACAATCTTTGGAAAGGTGGAGCTCGCCGAGCGGCTGTGGCTCAGGGATCACCGCCGGTTGCTCTCTCGTTTGCAACTCACACGTTCGTGATGATTACCATTGAGCACTATGCTCAGTTCCAAACTGATCAATACGTTTGTTCCGAGCCAATGTCCACCTATTTGTCGATGCTTCGGGATTCGGATGGGCGAGACTGGCGCCATCACGACGTCCGCTTAGATGGAGCAGCCACCAAGCATGGGGCGCAGTCGCACATTCGTCGCTTTTTCCCGCGCGGGCATTGCTACGTCACCTCGGCCACATGCAGCTCATGTTTAGCCACTGCATGATGACGTACGACAACGCGAACACGCGGTCCTGATGTGCATGTGCGAAGAGAGCAGATCGTGCGGTCATGCGCTTCTGTGCTCAATGTACCGCTCCAGCTTCTTGAGGTATGCCGCGATGTCGCTGCAGTCCTTGCAGTCTCTCTTCCAGCACGTCAGCGCGTGGTGCGCGGCTTCCAGTAAAGTGGTGGTTTCTGTCTTGTTCAACCGGATGCGGTGGTGCAGGTTCTTGTAGCTCATATGATGGCCTCAGTAGCTCTGGCCAACCTTTCGGCATCGATGGCACGAGCGGTGGCCTCAGGCTCGTCGTCGTAGCCAATCATGACCATGTAGCCGCGTGCGCAAAGCTCGCCCCGTTTTTGTCGAGCAATTCCGGAGAAAGAGTTTTGGCCTTCGTGGCTTAATCCTTCTGCTTTTTGGCCAAGGCTGGGGACTGGCTCTCAATCGCATTTGCCGTTCCCCCTTCAACCGCTTTCAACAGACAGCAACGCTTGTACTGCTTCCCGCTCCCGCATGGGCAAGGGGCATTCGGATCGTATTTCGGGCGGCGCGCGAACGTCTGTTTCAGCAGAGATGCTGTGTCTTGATGGAACATCTCCCGGAGCATACCATACAATTGGGGATCGCTTTCCTTGAGCAAATCCGGCGATTTGAAGAAATACTCCGCCAGCACCGCAAAGAATTCACGGTCGTTCGTGTAGGCGTAATCGCAGATGTAGGAACGATTCTTGGAAGGATGAGAAAGCTCGCGCGCGACATACTGCACCCAGTGCTTAACCGCTTGCCAGGGAACCTCGGGCGGAAGACCGTTCTCGGACTCTTCTATCTCCACCAGATGCGCAAACTCATGAATACCCACATTTTCGCTGCTGGACGGAGTATCAAACCCTGCGAGGAGATCCGGCTTGGACAGAATCATCACACCACGTAGTTGCCTGAGTCCGACCATGCCAAGAGTGTTCTCGTCGGGACTCCCGGTGGTTTGATATTCCTTTCCGAAAGAGCGGGGGTAGACGAGCACTTCGCCTAGGCGATGGTATTCCCAATCGTGGAATCCGAAGATAGGGATCGCTGCACTCGCGGCCACCAAAACCCGAACGGTGTCATCGACCTTGGTCTCGATACCGGTGATCCGGACCTCATCGAGGAAGACTTTGACAAACTGCCGGAATCGTTCTTTCTCATGGTCTGGCAGCGCTCTGAAAAATGCGACGTGAGACTGAAGCACCTGTTCCCACGAAGCGGGGAACGGTAGTTCCATGATCCTCAACCGCCGGACGCATCGCCGTCGAACCAGCCAATAGATGAACGGAGATAGACCCAGAGAGAGCAGAACAGGATGGAAAAACCAACCTAAAACCAAGGACACCGCTGCCGCCCCACTCGCCAGGGCGAAGGCCTGTTCGCGGTTTCGCCGGTTCCTCTCGCGGGTCACCAGCATAATCGCCTACTCCTGGTGAGAATTCAGCCAACGCCAAGGACCCGCAAACGGTCCTGGCTATCATTTGTTCTTCGTCCGTGCGGATGACGCGCACTGGAACCGTTCACGGCTTCCCTAAGTTGGGTGATCTCCGCGATTCGACTACTGCAACCTCGCATACTCGGCTCTGGCTTGCTTGTAGACGGGAATGTCAGGATCGGCGTCTTTCCAGAGCGTGAGGAAGTTCTTATAAGCGGCGAGCGCGCGTCCGAGTTCCGTGGTGACATCTGAATCTTTCGAGTTCTTTGCCAGCAAAGCGATAGCACGTGCGGTGCCGAGGAGTGCCAGCGCCTCGATGGGTGCGTTCTGTGCCAACCCGCGGTGGCCTAACATCTTGCCGAATTGGGCCGCCGCTTCGGCGCCTTGGCCAACCTTGAGATACGCCATTCCACGGACATAGATCGGCACCATCGTGCTCACATTTTGTATACCCAGCTCGTAAGGTGCCGCTGCGTCGAGTTCCTCGATCGCCTGCTTTGTGTCACCCCTGTGCAACGCAATCATGGCTCGCATGGTTGGTAGCCAGTAGTTCTGGACAATAGTGTCCGCCGGAGACTCGGCATTCAATTCATCAATCATCTTCTGGGTCTTGGCGGCATCGCCCACCTCCGCGAAGGTTAGCGCCGCTGCGATGCGGACGTCCCGTCCCGGCGATAAGGCCATTGCTTCGAGCGCCTGTTGCCTTGCCGGTTCGGCATTGCCGAACAATGCCTCCCGGTAGGCGCCGTTGGCCAGCCACAGGGCGGCACTCTCGTTATCTCCGTCACGTTTGGCGGCCGATACTGCTTGCCGCGTTGCCGCACGCGCATCTTGCAGCCTGCCGTGAAACGCGTAGGTGTCGGATTGCAACGCTAGAAGCTCCGCCTCGGCGCCGGGAATTTCCACCGCCGCCTGAACCTGCCTCCTCATTTCCCCGTCATCGTTCTGCAGGAATGCAATGTCATAACGCATTTCGCGGAGGAATTCGTTGTCAAAATTACGTTGCTTGGCCTGGTCATAGATGGCCTTGGCCTCGTCAATGCGATCCAGTGCGAGGTAGTAGTCGATCAGGTTGGCGTAACTCGTTACTGAGTCGGGCGAGACTTCCATAGCGGCACGCGCTTCTTCGGCTGCCTTTTCGAAGTCTCCCATGGCCGAATAATTGAGGGAAAGATTGACACGTGGGGCCACGTCGGCCGGGTATTCCTGCGCCCACTGCTTGTACACATCGTTCGCTTTTCCCAATTCGCCGGTTGCGAAGCTGTAGTATGCCGCCTCGATGTAGAAACGCTCGCGCTGGCTAACCCGGTCGCGCAGCTCAAACGCTTTGCGAAAGTTCTTGCTGGCTGCGGTCGTCTCCCGCAGGTTGTATTGCGCCATACCCAGCGAGGCGTAGGCGCGAGCAAAATTCGGATCCAACTCGATCGCCCGTTCGTGGTACGGTATCGACTCAGCATCACCCTTCACCCTTTGCATCGAGCGGCCAATCGAGTAGGACTTCAGTGCCTCCAGCGAGGATGTCGTAACCTCGTCCAGCGGCGTGTTGAAGCGCTTCACGGAGCCCATCGACTCGCCCAGCTTTTCGCGTAACTCGTTGCCCGCCTCACCCAGACGCTTGAGGACATCGTCGCGACTCGTTGCTTCTGCTTCTGCGCTCGCCACCCTGTCGCCCGTCTGGCAGTTCAGGGCCTTGAGCCCGATCAAATAATGGTTTTCCAGCTTGCTGATCGAGCCTTCCAATAGCGCCTTGCTGTTGCTGCGCAAACAAACTTCCCGCGCGACATCGTGAGTGAGACTCTGGTTCGGCGGATGGCCCATCATTCTCAAGATCGAGCTCACCCGTCGGTCCGACAGCACGTTCAGGTACGGCGACTGCTCCAACTGGATCGCCAAAGCCTCCTTCAATGTGTCATCGAATACTCCATCTCCGGTGCTGTTGGTGAAATCCGCGACAACGATCGTGTCCTTTGCAGTAATGGGTCGCGTTTGCTTTGTGCGGTAGTAGAGTCCTGCCGCGACAAGCACGACCACTGCGAGTACTGTGGCCGAACTGGCAATTAAATAGCGTCGCTTTTTCCCAATGTCCAACTGTTGCTGAGCCGCTGCAAACCTGCCTGAACTGGCGGACGCAAATCGGACGCTCTCAGTGTCACGCCTGAGACGCTGCAGATCGGTGCGCAACTCCGCGGCGCTCTGGTAGCGTAGATTTCGATCCTTCTCCAGCGCCTTCAGAATCACCGCTTCCAGACCCGGCGAAACCTGTAGGGTCACCTGCGACGGCGGCGCGGGTGCCTGGTGCAGGATCGTTCCGCAAATCTCTCCTGAGCTGGAGCCGTCGAACGGCATCTTGCCCGTGGCCATCTCGTACAGCACTGCGCCAAACGAAAACAGGTCCGTGCGCGCATCCACATCTTTCGCGCGCACCTGCTCGGGAGACATGTAGGCTACGGTACCTAACATCGCGCCCGGGCTAGTGAGGCGGGAATCCGAGTCCGCCATCTCTGTCTCGGCATCACCCCGACCCGCCGCAACCTTGCTGGTAACCTTCGCCAGCCCGAAATCGAGAACCTTGGCGTGGCCCCGCCGCGTGATGAAGATGTTTGCCGGCTTGATGTCGCGATGGATGATTCCTTCGGCGTGCGCCGCCTCAAGCGCATCCGCGATCTCAATGGCGAGGCCAAGAACCTCCTCGTTGTCCATCGCTTGGCCCATAATGCGATGCTTGAGCGTCACGCCATCGAGATACTCCATCACCATGAACGCGCGACCGTCCTGCTCGCCGACGTCGTAAACGGTGCAGATGTTGGGATGATTTAGCGCAGAGGCAGCCTGTGCCTCACGCTGGAATCGCGCCAGCGCCTGGGGATCCCGAGCCACGTCTTCGGGAAGGAACTTGAGCGCGACGAAGCGGCCCAGGCGCGTGTCCTCGGCCTTGTAGACCACGCCCATGCCGCCGCCTCCCAGCTTGGTGAGGATGCGGTAATGCGAGATCGTCGTGTCGATCATGTCCTATGGGCGCGGGAATAGATGCCTGATGATAGGGCGAGCCCGAGGGGCAGTCAATTGACTTGCGCCGTCATCTTCAGATCGTCATTGCTGGGCGTGAAACCCTATAAAGCTGCCAAGCAAACGCTCCCAAACCCAGGCAAACCACACCCACGTGGACCAGACCACCAAAATACGGGATGAACCTAACGACGGTGAGTATCAGCAGGCCCACCAGGAGTCCCAAGAGCCAATCGCCCTTCGTGGTGCCGGCTGGCTTCAGAAGTTGCCTTCCCAGGAATGCTCCAACCCATATCTTTGCCAGGTAGATCGAAGCCAGATACACCGCGAGCAACATTAGCGAGGTCGGAAGGCCAACCACCGTGATAGCGGTCAGGATTATGGCCACAGGCACGCCCGCCAGAACCGCAAACCCAAGCCCGAGGCTGCGCCACCCTGAGCCCACAGCCTGCGTGCTGGCCTGGAAGAAGCCGGGAAACAGAACCAGGCACAGCCATCCCACCAGCATTGCAGCGGCGAGCCAGACCGCCTGAAAGAAGTAGAATTTGGGGCGCGCGAAACGATTCTGCCTTGCGCGCACCTGGATGTCACGAGTACCCGAAATCGTCGCGCCGTCGGCGATGTGCACGTTCTTGAGCTGATGCACGCGCGCGCTCAGGTTGCCGCCGATTCGGGCCGTGTTCGTCAGGGTAAGCTTGTCTCCGGCCATAGTCAGTTCGCGGCCGATGCTGCCGCTCACATCGGCATTACCCGTGTAAATCGTCACGCTGCGATTCACCTCGCCCTCCAGGCTGACGTCGCCAGCGCCAACCAGCATGCCGTCGCCCACGTGACCCCGGTCATTCACATGCAAAGATTGCATCAATCCGTACATGTTGTGGCCTAATTGCCCGTCCAAGTCGAGCGAATTCGAAAAGTTGTAGATGTTGCCTTCCACCGTCCCGCTCACCACGATTCTCTTGGCAAAACTCACCAGGTCGCCCTTGACGGTGCCGCGCACTTCCACAGTCCCGCCAAAAGCCAGCAAATCCCCATTGACCACGCCTTCCACGCGCACAATGTTGCCGGAGGCCAAGAGGGTGTCGTTTACAGTCTCATTGGCAGCTACCGTGACGACCTCACTGTGACGCCGCTCCAGGGCAAAGCCGGGCAACGACAGCGCAAGCAGCACGATCAGAAGGCGCAGCCCGGGTCGACGTAGCCGCCATCGGTACCCCAGCAGCAATGCGCTGCCGCCCAACAGCAACACCAAAAGGATCTTTCCGACGACAGCAGCATAATCAACCACCATGGCAGTACCTCCGCGTGCAACGTAATAAGAAAGGTTGAAGATCAGGTTCGTGCTACCGCTAACGCCGAAGGGATTTAACCATTGCAGCGCTTCCGGAATGCTCAGCTCATTGATCCAAGAGGCAACGATCGAACCCAGCGCCAGCACCGCGGCGACGATCGCTACGTCACGCCACGGCAGAGACGACGACCAAGGGGAGAAGTCCACCGGGCTCGGTGCTTCTTCCGGAAACTCTTGAAGGCTTTCGCTTAGAACACGGCTCTCAGCGCGCAATGCGTCCAATAGTTGGCGGCAGCGCCGGCAAGTGGCCAGGTGGTCTCTCAGAAGCCGGGCCTCCTCTGCCCCTAGTTCACCGTCCACGAAGATAGAGACGGTCTGTTCCGAATAACATTCCATGATCACGTGCTCCTGTGGCCTAGTTTCCGGCGTAGCTCCTGCTTGGCCCGAAATAGCAACGCCGCCACGTAGTTCCTCTGCAGACCCATCTGCTGTGCGATTTCGTCATAGCTCAATTCGCCGTAATAGCGCAGGACCAGCGGCAAACGATAGTTCTCAGGCAGACGTGCGATGGCATCCCGCACCTGCGCCTTCTCTTCCGCGCTGAGGACTGCACCCAGCGGCGATGGTTCCGAGCTGGCTGCCTCGATGACCGCGACTCGTTCTTCGCCTTCCACAATCACCTGCTGCCCGCGTTTTCGGCTCCGCAAAGCGTCGATACATTGGTTGCCAGCCACCCGTAGCAGCCACCTGTGGAACGGGGTTGACCCGTCGTAGCTCTTGATTGAGCGCTGCAGCTTGAGGAAGACTTCGCTGGTGGCATCTTCTGCGCTCTCTCGTGAGTCCAGCATGTAACGGCACAATCCGAAGACACGTCGGGCATATAGGCGATAGATCTCCCCCAGCGCATTGGCATCGTGGCCTTGTGCGCGCCCTATTACGCTCTCCAGATCCTGCCCCTCCATCTGCGTGGCCTTGCCCTCGCGGAGTTGCGATCCTTTCGCATTGTTTCTCTCAGTGTCCACAAAGCAGTACGCTGCAGATTGAGCAAAGTTACAAACATTCTAGAGATGAGGGGAATGCAAGGCTGAACGACTTACTGCGGTTGCTGCGAGATTCGAGTTGCCCCAACCGCGGTCTTGTGCGCTCCTATGCAGCCTAGCCCGGATTTCTCATCAGTAGTAAACAACCACGAGTAATTCACAGTAGAAAAAGGCCGTCTTTTCAGGCATAACTGCGGTGTGAAACGAAGTCGATGCCCCAAAAAGAAACGGCCTTTCTCATGACAGAGTGTACTCAAGAATCGTTCGCGTTTGCAGATCATTTTTCGCGGCGGGTAGTGGCCAACTTCGACGGCGCCCGCATGACCAGCGACGGCGGCGGCCTGCTGTTGCGCCGCACCAACCGCAAAATCCGCTTGCTCGAGCGGGCGACGGATTGCTTCACCGATGGGCGCGATCCGGCGCGGGTCGAGCACAGCGTGGGCGAGATGCTGGCGCAGCGCATCTACGGGCTGGCGCTGGGCTATGAAGATCTCAACGATCATGAGCAACTGCGCCACGATCCCCTGCTCGCGGTGTTGGCCGGCAAGCGCGAACTGGAAGAACCGCTGGCCGGCAAAAGCACGCTCAACCGCATGGAGTTGACGCCGGCGGCGGCTGCCGATCGCTATCACAAGATCAGCTACGCGGCCGAGCGGTTGGACGCGCTGCTGGTGGATATTTTCCTGGAAGCGCACACCAAGCCTCCAGCGGAGGTCGTGCTCGATCTGGATGTCACCGACACGCCGTTGCACGGCGAGCAGGAAGCGCGCTTCTTCCACGGCTACTACGGCGAGTACTGTTACTTGCCGCTGTACATCTTTTGCGGCGAGCATCTACTGTGCGCCCGCCAGCGGGCTTCCAATCAAGATGCCAGCGCAGGCGCGCTCGCCGAAGTGAAACGCATCGTGGGCCAGATTCGGCAGCGCTGGCCGCAGGTGAAAATCATTCTGCGCGCCGACTCCGGCTTCTGCCGCGAGGAGCTGATGGCCTGGTGCGAAGCTGAGCACGTGGACTATGTCTTCGGGCTGGCGCGCAATGAGCGGCTGGAGGCGGAAATCGCCGCCCTCCTGGCCGAGGCCCGCAGCCAACACCAGCAGACGCAGCAAGCGACCCGCGTCTTCGGCGAGTTCTCCTATCAGACGCGCAGCAGTTGGTCATGCGCCCGTCGCGTGGTGGCCAAGGCCGAGTATCTCGACAAGGGCCCCAACCCGCGCTTCGTGGTCACCTCGCTGAGTCCCACAGAGTGGGAGGCGCGCGCGCGCTATGAACAGCTCTACTGCGCTCGCGGCGAGATGGAAAACCGCATCAAGGAGCAGCTCTCGCTGTTCGCCGATCGCATGAGCACCGCTACCCTGCGCGCCAATCAGTTGCGGCTGTACCTGTCGTCGTTGGCCTATGTGCTGGTGCACGCTCTGCGGCGGCTGGCCTTGGCGGGCACCGCGTGGGCGCACGCCCAGGTGAACACGATTCGACTGCGGCTGCTGAAGATTGCCGCCGAGGTGCGCCTCAGCGCCCGCCGTATCTGCCTGCGCTATCCCCGCGCTTATCCCTGGAAAGCGCTGTTTGCCGCCGCCTGGCAGGCGCTGCGCTGCTGAGCGCGCTTTGGGCGTCACCTGCAACCCGATTCTGCCTGGCAGTCGCGGCCTCCACACGCTCGCAATCGCCCACCTCCCTCCGGGCCTTCGCTCGGGCCGCTGCTCCCTCCCAGAAAAACCCGACCCCGCCTCGCCGGACCGCGATCCCTCGCCCCATCTCGACCTCCCCGTCATTCCTCGACCGCGTGGTGAGAAATTCGGGCTAGACAAGCAGCCCAGTGTGAACCTACGAATACAAGACCCGCGGATCGCATTTGCGCGGGGTTTCCTGCCGTTGAAAGAGTGTCGGCTCGTCCGAAGTATGCCTTCCAGTCTTGCGTTCGTTTGGTAGGCTCCAGAGCGAAATCGGTGCGAATCGCCCTCTAAACCTCTCGTTCCTCCCCACATCGCACCTCTCGGGTGCGAACGACCCCTCCGTAAGCCGCTGATTCCAAACGAACAAAATTATCGTCGGTGCGATAATCTGGGTTCACGAACGCTCGCCGCGTGACTTAATTCACTCTCTGTCAAGCACTTAGAGAGGACGAAACAGGTGTAGATTTTACGACTTTCAGCTATCGTTGCGTTGATAACCCCAATCCCGCACGTCGAGCGTACCGGGAAGTCAGCCGAAAGGGAGGCATGGCCGAAACACTGGAACCGAGAGTTAGAGAGATTTTGCGGAGCTACCTTCGCGAGGTAAAGGCACTTCCCAACGAAGCCGCCAAACGGTCGAGATTCGCGGCCCTGATTGCCGAACTCTTTCCCGGAACCAGCGCCATCAATGAATACTCGCGAGGCGTTGAGAAACTAATCCGCATCAACCGATCTTCTGGTGAAAAGAGAGGACACGCGGACGCCTACTACGGCAACGCGATCATCGAGTTTGAAAAGTCCCTCTCCGCGACACTGGCCGAAGCGGAGAGCCAGCTTCGCGAGTATGTAGCCGGGACTTGGCAGACGGACAAAGCACCGCGCTCCTTACTCGCAATCGCGTCTGATGGCATTCAGTGGAGAATCTACCGTCCCATTTTGCCCGCTGGCGAGAAGCCGACTCCAGAGACGGTCACGTTAGACGAGTTGCGGCCTTTCAAAGTCACAGATGAATCACTGGGCGATTTCTGGCTGTGGTTGACGAGTCTCCTGTTCCGTCCTCAGCAAATTGAGCCTAGTGCCGAACGTTTTCAGTTGGACTTCGGCACTTGGAGTCCGCTTTACCGTGAGGGAATGGCGGCATTGAAGAAGGCGTGGGCCAGAGTGAGCCATGAATCAGAAGCCAAGCTCGCTTTCGAAACGTGGCAGCGATACCTCACGGTAACGTATGGCCATCTTGCCGAGGACACAACCGAGAGAAAGGACACGGAAACCGGAGAAGAAATCTCCGAACTGGAGAGCCTCTTTCTTCGGCATACGTATCTCGCCAGCATCGCACGGCTTCTGATCTGGGCTGCTCTTTCACATGGCAAAACCAGCGGCGATTTGCGACAGGTCGTCAGCGATGTGCTGTCTGGGCGGTACTTTGTCTCAAAGAAGCTGGCGAACTTGGTGGACGATGACTTCTTCCACTGGATTCGCAGCAATGAGGCGGCAAGGATTCTTGCTCCTGCGTGGGAGCGCATTCTGTCACATCTGACGGAGTACGACCTGTCGCAAGTTCGTGAGGATGTGCTCAAGGGCGTATATCAGCAGCTAATCGACCCGAAAGATCGACACGATCTCGGCGAGTATTACACCCCTGACTGGCTCTGCGAGCGGATGACTCGCGAACTCCTCCCCAAGCACGGATTCAAATCTGTTCTTGACCCCAGTTGCGGTTCGGGAAGTTTCCTGCGAGCGGTTATCGCTCATTTCGTCGAGCACAACGCGGACGTGAAAGACTCCGAAATGCTTCGCCTTGTGCTTGGCAATGTGCAAGGAATTGACATCCACCCTCGTCAGGGCGAAGGACAACTCGGTTCTGGAGCTTTTCTTGCGCTTGCTCGAACCGCGATTGAGAAATGATTGGCTCAAAACTATTGGGCTGGACCACCCAGTCTTCACGAAGGTTGCGCCTGATCTTGGATCGCAATCGGGCGGATGTTTGGTTGAAGACTACACACCCCGTGTACTTGGGGTGGCTGAGGATTCTCTGGATTACAGGGACAGTTGCGATCATCGCGTGCGCTTGCTCCAATCACTTGCGTCTCGATACACCTGCGCGTAAGGGCAACGTTCGAATCGAACGGGCGAAGCCTTTCTTCTTGCGGATTGGGCATCAGGCGGAAAACCAGGCGGCGCAGCGAGCCACCGAAGTCCGAGCCCAGAGTAGGCGTGGAGAACAGGAGAATCTCGCGGACGCGCAATTTCTCGCCCTCGCCGTTGTTCAGCCGGCGAATCAGCCAGTTCTGGATGATCAATCCGCCCTGGCTATGGCCGCACAAATAAAGCTCGTCGTAGGCGGGCGTGAAATTCAGCTGCAGAAAGCCTTCGAATTTTTTCGCGATGACGCCATACTCGGGGAGCTTCCTGAAGGGATGGAATAGTGTGCGTTCCACGCTCGAAGAATAGTCGAAGGGGAGCAGATCAAAAGCCGAGGTGATTGCTGGGTCCTTTTTCATTAAATCCAGCAACTCGCCCCAACACTTCTCGGAGTTACTTTCAATTCCGTGCACGAAGACAACCAGCGATCGATTCGTCATGGCTACAAGCCCTTTCCACAGTGTATTGCAGAATGGACATAGCCAGACATAATAGCCGTAAAGGCTGCGGTCGGAAAAACGTGCGTGGGCCAGAAGTCCGCTTGGAGGAAGTTTCACTTGGCCGTGTAGTCGGCGTTCCGTCCTTGTGGCCGCGACCCGGTGGAGTTCTTCAACAGCACGCGATGGGCGTTTTACGTCCAAGTGGTGGTGCCAATGCCGTTGCCGGATGCTGGACGACTTACCGGGAGTAGTCTCCCAGATGCTGCTTTCTGGACAAGCTGACGAGCGATTGCATCGCTGATCATTGTGTCCGATTCAGATGGGTTACCACATAGCAGGTGACAACAACTAATCTTCGTTGCAGCTCCCTTGGCTTCCGATTGTGCCAATCGATCTCGTTGAGCGTTTCCTAGTCTCGGTGATTACGCAGTGGCGCTTCTTTCTTACGATTGCTCATGGAAGCGGCTCCCAAAGAAATGCCGAATGTACATCGCGAACAATTTGCGCTATTAGAGAGGCCACTGCTCCTTCGACTTCGGGTGACAATCCAACTCCAGGTTCAAAAGAGCTGCCTTCGATTCCGTAGACCGCGAGGTTCGGAGGTAGTTCATCCAGGACACGTGCCAGTTCGATCGCTTCGGCCACGCTGAAAGCGTGGGTTGAGTAATTGAAGAATGCGCTGGGAATGGACTGCGTGTCGGCGTGAAAGCGATGGATTGTGCCTGGGGGTGCACCGGAATGGGCCGCATCCAAGAGCAGCACCGAAGTCGCTCCCCGCCAGGCATCCATGAGAGACACGCCCTCGCCACTTGCCTCGATGACTTCGATTTCAGGGGCGAGCTGCGCTCTAAGATGACGTGCAATGACAATCCCAACTCCATCGTCACCACGATATTCGTTGCCAACACCGATGACGACAATGCTGGGTAGATCGCTTGTCATTCGCGTTCGATGCGAAGCTTCAGGAAATGGGTGGCACAGGAGATGCAGGGATCGTAATTGCGAACCGCCGCCTCGCAACGCCACTGCAGCCTGTCTTTTTGCATTTCGATATTCGCCGGGACATACTGCCAGAGATCGCCCTCGATTGTCTTCTGGTTCTGTGAGGTCGGAGGAACGATCTTGGCATCAACGATTATGCCCCGTTCATCCAGACGATAACGGTGATAGATGATGCCGCGAGGTGCTTCCGTGCAGCCGTAGCCCGTGCCGACGCGCGGTTCGATATCCACCCAGGGTTTGTCGGGCATTTCGAACTGGCTGATGATGCGCAACGCTTCTTCGCAGGCGTACACCGTTTCTACGCTGCGAACAATAATGCTCTGGAACGGATTCTGGCAGATGGTGCCCAACCCTGCGGATCGCGCGGCTTCCTGTGCGGCCCGGGTCAGCCGGTCGAAGTTGAGGCTGTACCGCGCTAACGGGCCAACCAAGTAGGCGTCGCGCTCTTTCAAGACGGATTGCAAGGCGTTGGAATGCGCGACATGCTCTTCGACAAAGTGCTGCTCGTATTCGCGGACTGGGATGTCGAGTCCCTTGTTCGATACCAAGCGTCCTTCGTTGAAGGGATACTCGTCAACATGCCGCAGAGCTACGAACTCGTAGTCGCGTTTGAAATCGGGTATGGGAAATGTCGCAACCCAGCTTACTGTTTCCAATGCGGCTTCCCGCGCCCACTTGAGTTCCTCGGTCAATGCGTCGAATTCCGTTTTGTGAGGCACCTTATAAAAGCCGCCGACGCGCACGTTGATGGGATGAATTTCCCGGCCACCCAGCAAGTTTACGATCGCATTGCCTGCTTTCTTCAAGCGCAGACCGCGCTGCACTTCGGAAGGATGATCTTTGGCCATCCGGATCGCGTCTTCGTAACCCAGGAAGTCGGGCGCATGCAAGAGGTAAACATGCAGGGCGTGGCTCTCAATCCATTCGCCGCAATAAAGTAGCCGGCGGAGGGCGCGGATCGGATCGGCAATCTGCACTCCGAAAGCGTCCTCCATCGCGTGACAGGCGCTCATCTGATAAGCGACCGGGCAGATTCCGCAGATGCGTGCAGTGATATCAGGCGCCTCGCTGTATCTGCGGCCGCGCAGAAAGGCTTCAAAGAACCTTGGTGGTTCGAAGACCTTTAGTTTCACGTCCGTGACTTGCTGGCCCTTCATCTTCACCAGAAGAGAGCACTCTCCCTCGACACGGGCCAGGTAGTCAACTTTGATGGTCCTACTTTTCATGCGATTCGCTCTCCCGGCGGAAGGGCTCGGCGTAGGCGTTAAAACTGCGGAAGGCGCGTACCAAGTCGCGCTCGCTGACTCCTAGCTGACTCCACCATGCACTAAGCGCCGGCGTATTGGGAGTTTCTTTGGGCCCGAAACATCCATAACATCCCCGAGCGTACGCCGGACACAGCGCCCCGCAGCCTGCCTGCGTCACCGGCCCCATGCAGGGGGTCCCACTCGCCACCATCACGCATACGGTGGCACGCTGCTTGCACTCGACACAAACGGCATGAGGCGGAGTATTGGGCTTGCGACCATTGAGGTAAGCGCTAAGTACCTCGACCAGTTGGTACTTGTTGACTGGGCAGCCGCGCAGCTCGAAATCGACGAACACATGGTCGGTAATCGGCGTCGACTTCTTCAGCGTCTCGATGTAATCGGGCCTGGCGTAAACGATAGACGCGAATTCCTTCACATCTTTGAAGTTGCGCAGTGCCTGGATACCTCCGGCAGTCGCACAGGCGCCAATGGTCACCAGGAATTTCGAGGCCCGCCGGATACTGTGAATCCGCTCCGCATCGTGAGCCGTGGTAATCGAGCCTTCCACCAGGGAAAGATCGTAAGGGCCCTTGACGACAGCGCGCGAAGCTTCCGGAAAATTGGCTATCTCCACAGCTTCGGCAACCGCCAGCAATTCGTCCTCGCAATCCAATAGGCTCAACTGGCAGCCGTCGCACGACGAAAATTTCCAGACTGCGAGTTTGGGATTGCGTTTGGCCATCTCAGACCTCAGCCCTGCCTAGAAGTGCGGCGATGCGATCAAAGGAAAACACCGGACCGTCCTTGCAGGTGAACACCGGTCCGTACTGGCAGTGACCGCACAAGCCGATGCCGCATTTCATGTTGCGTTCCATGGACAGGTACGTGTGTTGCGCTGTCACGCCGCGTTTTTGCAGTTCCATCACCGTAAAGCGCATCATTACCTCGGGACCGCAAACGAAGGCGACGGTGTTGGAGGGATCGAACGGAGCACGCGTAATCATAGTCGTGACCACTCCGACATTGCCGCGCCAGCTGCTGGCTGCCCGATCTACGGTGACCTGGATCTCCAGATCGAACTTGCCGCGCCAGTGCTCCAACTCCCGACGGTAGAGAATGTCCTCGGGAGTGCGCGTGCCATACAACAGAACGAGCTTCCGGAACTTCTCCCGCTGGGCCATAAGCCGATAGAGGGCGGGACGCAAAGGCGCGAGTCCGATACCGCCCGCCACAATCACAACGTCGTGCCCGACCGCTTCTTCCACCGGCCAATGCGTGCCGAAGGGACCGCGGATGCCCAGCATGTCGCCTCGTTTGAGCAGCCGCATAGCCTTAGTCACGGTACCCACCACCCGCGTAGTGTGATGAATCAGTGGGGCGCCATCGGGGTCGCTGCTGATGGAAATCGGCACTTCTCCCACACCGAAAACGTAGAGCATGTTGAACTGGCCCGGCGCAAAGGAGAAGCCGTCTCCAGAGTCGGCGGGAGCAAGTTCAAGCGTAAAGGTATCGTCCGTCTCCTGCCGCACCCGCTGGATGTGGTAAGGCATCGGGAGCATGGGGTTCGGACTCAACGCTACGGCCGCGAGTTGGTCATTTGTTGTTGCCATACAGATCCAAAAGTTGCAGTCTTGTCGACTCCAGGCGTTCGGTAATCACCTGCATGAATCGCTTGAAGACCTCATAGCCAAGGTCGTGGTCCTCCTCGCACTTGCCGCGAAGGCATTTCCCGTCAAACGCCAGCGCGTACGTGGCTCTTTGCGCCCGTGCGTCGAAATGACAGCGATAGGGCGGAAACAACCAGGACCACCCGACCACATCTCCCTCTCCGACGGTCAGCACGGTAGTAAGGCCGCGGTGTGGGATCACGAACTGGATTGACACCTGACCCTCGCGAACGATGTAGAACTGGTCCGCAGGATCACCTTCACGAAAGATGGTTTCCCCTTCCGCAAAGCGGACGTTCTTGGCACAGCCGGTGATCAGTTCGAGATGCCGGTCTTCCATCCCCTGGAAAAAGGGCAACTCCCGGATAATCGGTTCGAGTGTTTGAATGGTCATGCGGGACTCCTGCTTGAGTCAGACGCATTGCTACTGGCGTCGTTTTCGCGGATGGAACGCACTTCCGCAGTGATGTCAATTCCCACCGGACACCAGGTGATGCAGCGGCCGCAACCGACGCAGCCCGCCTTGCCAAACTGGTCGATCCAGGTGGCGAGTTTATGTGTTATCCACTGGCGATAACGCGATTTCGAAGTGGCCCGCACGCTGCCGCCATGGATATAGGAAAAGTCAACGGTGAAACACGAGTCCCACCTCCGCCACCGCTCCGCGCGGCTGCCGGTCAGGTCGGTTACATCTTCCACCGTGGTACAGAAGCACGTGGGACAAACCATCGTGCAGTTGGCACAGGACAGGCAACGTGCCGCCACGTTGTCCCATTGCGGACTCTCCCCGTTGCGGTATAGGAGTTCCTTGATTCCTCGCATCTCCAGACTTCGGCCCATGTGTCGTGCCGTTTCAGCCATGATCGAGTCTGCTGCCTGTTTGTCTGCATCACCGGCCTCGTGATGAGGGACTTGCGACAGGATCTCAGCACCGCGATCCGTGCCTACATCGACCAGGAAGCAGCGCCGGTCATTCTGCAACAGTTCTGTCATGGCAAGGTCAAAGCCGAACGTCGCTTTGGGCCCCGTGTTCATGGAAGCGCAAAAACAGGTGCCACCTGCCTGGCCACAGTTGACAGCTATGATGAACAACTTCTCCCGCCGCGCCTTGTAGTTCGAATCTTCGAACGGGCCGTGCAGGAATATCTGGTCCTGGATCGCGATGGCATGGAGTTCGCAAGCACGCACGCCCACGAAGGCATACTTGGCCTCACCGTGCTCCTCTTTCAGTAACCGGAATCCCCTTGGTTTTCTCTCCGCTTGCCATAACCGCAGGAAAGGTGGATGCAGAAACTTCTTCCACGAGTCCGGGCCAACGACGTAGCCAAACCAAGCATGGTCGGTGCGTCGTTTCAGCCTGTACTTGCCGCCTTGCTGTTCATCGGTCCATCCCTCAGGCAATTTGTCGATCGACGTCAACGGCTGGTAAACAATCGCGCCCTCGCAGACCGACGGCCCGATAACTTCGTAGCCGCGATGAGTCAGCGCCTGAAGTAACGCCTCGAGGTGCTCGGGTTCGACAATGGAACTCTGCCCGATACTCATGGGTTCGGTGACACTAGCCCCTCCACAACGTTGCACGGGATGGACATAAGCAAGACCGGAAAATCCTTAATAAGTCGTCTTCGCACGCTTTAGAAAACGCTAGAGCGCCAAGTGGGCCCAGAGGGGGCGCACTCGCACTGAAACGCGGAAAGCTAGCGGGGAAGCACTGTTTTCTGAAAGGGAGTCGTTCTCGGTGGAGTGTTGGGATCCGCGTCCCCACGACGAACCGCTTGCGTCGAGTGGGTGTGAGACGGAGGAGGCTCATCGCGGGCTGTGCCGTAAAACGCACTGCCTTTTCCTCTCTGGCAAGACTATGCACGCCTTCCAAGATCAAGACAGTGATTGCGGTCACGGCAAAGCGTGACCATCCGATTCGACCTTGCCAGGCGACGCCGGTGACCTGCAAAACGGCTGTGATACAACCGCGATCGGTGAGTCCGCCCTCCGCAGATTGTCCAGAAGTCCGCTTCTCTGGGAGACTTGGCCGGATTAGGAACGAGAAACGCCCATGGGTCCCGGAATCCACTCGGGCCGTATAGTCGGCAAACCACCGACTGAGAGCGGACGACACGCCGTAAGTCACAAGAAAGCGTCGGGCGTTTTACGGCCATGTGAAAGAAAGCATTCGTAAACACTGGCCGACACATCGGTACTGATCCGGGCTCGGTGAGCGCATTGGCGATTTACCACTCACCGCGTAGGTCCTAGCGAGTCGTCTGGCAAAGATCAGTTGCCCAACAGGGCGGTGAGACACCGAGAAGGTTCCAGAGACAATCTGCATTCCTCCTGCCCCTGATGCCAGCGCCATAACCCTTGCCGGCTCGCCCTCCTGGGCAGAGTATCAATGAGCGCAGGTGTCAGGGTTAAGAGACTCGGGACGGAAATCAGGAATCGCAAAATTCACATTTGAGATCGCCCGTAAATCCACTACCATATGGTTGTGGATAAATTAGGTACAACATTTGCGGCTTTGTCTGATCCAACCCGGCGAGCAATGATCCAACGACTCTCGCATGGGCCTGCCTCTGTGCATGGATTGACGGAACCGTTTGCACTCTCGCAGCAGATGATTTCAAAACATATCGCCTACCTGGTGCGGGCGCGGATTGTAATCAAGACGAAGCGTGGACGAGAGAGTGTGTGCACGCTTAGGCCCGAGGCGATTAAGACAGTCAGCGACTGGGCGATCAGCTATCGCAGCTTCTGGGAAGAGAGTTTCGACAAACTGGACGTAGTTGTAAATCGAATGAAGAAAGAGGAGGTCAGAGATGACAAAAAACACGGTTAGCGAAATTGAGCGGATGGTCGTTACAAGAGTTTTTGATGCCCCACGCGAGTTGGTTTGGAAGGCGTGGACAGACCCGAAGTACGTGATGCAGTGGTGGGGACCGAAGGGCTTTACTGCGCCCGTTTGCCAGATGGATTTTCGCGTTGGGGGAAAATCTCTCTGCTGCATGAAGGCGCCGGATGGGCAGGAGTTCTGGAATGCGGTTGAATACCACGAGATTGTTCTGCACGAGAAGATCGTTTCCTCCATGTACTTTTCGGACCCGGAGGGAAACAAGGTTGAGCCTGCGCAATTAGGAATAGAACATGAGGCCATAGACGGTGCGCACGACGTGACCATCTTTGAGGATCTCGGAAACGGCCAGACGAAACTCACCTTCATTGGAAATGAACCCATGGAGAGCGCGAAAAATAGCGGTCAAATGGAGGGCTGGAACCAGATACTCGATAAAGTTGCTGCTGTTATTGCGGGGCTAGTGCAAGCGAAATAGGAAGTTGACGTTTTGACGATCGTCATGCGCGAGATACAGCTGAGGCTGGCGGCGAAGGCTTGGTTAGAACAGGCTGCTCGCCGCTCGGCCGAATAGTCGTCTCTCCAGATAAGTGACCCTTGGCTCAACTGTTGACTTCAGGCCAATGCACTCATCGACCAAGGCTCGTATCGCTCTCGGATCATTAGCCCTGTTAAACGCGCCAGTGTCCGGGAATCCACTTGGCCGGAGAGTCGGCAAACCACCGACTGAGAGCGGACGACACGCCGTAAGTCACAAGAAAGCGTCGGGCGTTATCCGTCAACTTGACACCGAAACCCCGCCGAATTGGATGGTCCGTCGCCTCACTCGGCCGGTAGCTGGGATATAAGACGCCCATAACGGAGGCAAGGTCAGTGTCAAAGTTCACCCTTCAGCCGCCGCGGGCCCTGGCAACTGTGGTGTCCCTGCCTGTGCGCTTGCCGGGAATTAACCATCCATCCGTGACCAATATCACCGCATCACATATTCGCCAGCCTTAGAATTTGCACGTCCCAGCGCAACGCCCCTCCGCTTCTTCGCAGGAAGGAGTACCTCCATGTGGCGCTTCACCTGTATTCCCCTTCTCCTCTCCACACAGTTGCTGACTTCATTGACGGTCGTCACTCGATCGGCGCAGGCCCAGACGTTCAAAGTGATTTACAGCTTCACCGGCGGAGAGGACGGGTACCTTCCGCGGACCGGTTTGACGATTGATGCGGCGGGAAATCTTTACGGAACAACCAGCCAAGGCGGCGACGGTTACGGCACGGTCTTCGGTTGTTTGTGGCCGTTCCCGGTCTCAGCCTCAAATGGCGCATGAACTTGGCTTACGGTCGACCAGACGACCTCGGATTACTTCCGCATCGCCCGTCGGCCAGAAACAACCCATTACCTACTTGCGATGCTTGCGCGAAGCAATCTGCCACAGGTTGCCCCATGCATCCTTTACCGTTGCCCTCCTGTCCCCGTAGGGAAGGTCTGACGGAAGCTCAAGCGTTTCTGCTCCCGCTTCGACTGCTCGCTGGTATGTCTCATCCACATCCTCAACGTAGACGTACAGAAAGGCCGGCACGGGTTCCCGAAGACCATCCCCGTTACTGATCATGATCAGCGAATCGCCGATCCGGATCTCCGCCGGGCGATTGACCTGGAACTCGCCCTGCCCACGGAAAACCTCTTCAACAAAACGAACCAACTCTTCGGCCCCCGAGGTAATAATCCGCGGAGTCACTGTGTGCCAGCCATCTGGTTGAAAGCGGTTCATAGCGCTATCATGGTGTTTCACTAAACTCAGTCAGTCTACACCGCTCCTCAAAAGGCCTTCATCGAAGTCGATAAGCCGAAAGAGCATCTTTCTTCTGCTGTACATGATCTTCAACTCGGCGGCTGAAGCTGTGGTACTGATCTTTCCGACACTGTATGCCATGTCCGGAGGGCTGATCCTCCAATGGATACTGGGCTATAACTTCAGCGTCGCGGTATGGGTGGGATACATCGCTTTGTTCGGCATTGCGGTAGAAACCGGCGTCGTCATGGTCATCTACCTGCACGAGGCATTGCAGCACCGGATGGCAGCTGGCACGCCGATGGCCGATGAAGACATTGAGCAAGCAGCGATTGATGGCGCAGTGCAGCGTTTGCGTCCCAAGCTGATGACCGTGACTGCCGTGATTCTCAGTCTCGCCCCAATTCTCTGGGAGTCGGGCATCGGATCGGATGTCATGAAGCCGATTGCCGCACCCATTGTTGGTGGAATGATTACATCGACCATCCACGTTCTGATCCTCGTCCCGGTTTTCTTCTTCCTGATGAAGCGCCGCGCGCTCCGACGAGGCACATTGGGTCGTTACGAGGGGGCGCACACCAGCTAAACCAATCTGACTACGAGAAGCAACGGCCGCCGAAACAGGCGCGACCTTGTCCAGGATCCGCTTGTAGGGAGTGATCGCGATTACTGCCGGTTGCGGGGCAAACCAGAAGTTACTAGTAGACCAACGCTGGCTCAAAGGCGCTTTCGTTGGCAAGCTTTTGAATGAAAGAGGCTTGTGAATGCTGCCCATGCGACAGACCGGCTATCGCATACTAAGGAGTACATAATCTCCGGTTGGCCAACACTCATAATCCGCCCGGTTTATTGGCCACAAGTGGCGTTTCTCGGGACCCGTGGAGTTCGACAATTCCCGAGCCCTTCGAAGGCACTGCCGTCACAGTAGCATCACCTTTTTCCCTGCTGGCGGACCACAACAATCATGAAGGTGCCTGGCTTTGCCATCGGCCTTGAGCCCGGCTTGGCAGGCTCCAGTTCCGCGGTCGGCAAGTAAATTGTTTTAGTCGAGCCGTCCACAGTCATCGTCCGCGCGCCTTCGGGAGTTTGCACAGTTTGCACGATCGCAAACTTGCCAGGGCTGATCTCGTTCACCATCTCAACCTTGCCATCGCGACAGCTCGCGAAAGCCTGCGTCCCGTCAAACTTGGTCGCATCCACTCCAGCTCCAATCGGAAGATCGGCGAAGACCTTTCCATTGTCGGCATTCATCACGATGAGCTTTTGCGGATTTCGGCATCCGATGAACAAAAGCCGGTTCTTTTTATCCATCGCCATGCCTACGGGAGCTCCCCCCGGAGCGACGGGCCAGCGCTCCAGCACTTTCCGGTGTCTTAAATCGACGACCGCCACCAGATTCTTGTCAACGAGGTTGATATAGACTTTGCCCGCCCCATCTGCGGCCAGGAATTCAGGTTTGTCGCCAAGATCGATAGGCGGGTCGATCTTGCCATTGTGCGGGTCGACGTTCGCAGCCAACGTCATCAAGGCACCCCCATCTCCCGACACCACCAGTACCTGATTCGTCGCTTTGTCGAAGATGATGCCATCCGCATCGCGCAGAGCCGGTATGGTGCCGAGAACGGCGTTAGTTTTCAGATCGAAGATTTCAACTGCGCCATCTCCACCCCCATCGCTGATGAAACCACGTCCGAACTCAGGGACCAGCGCAACTCCATGGGAGCGCTTCTGCCCGGGGATTTCAGCGACTGTCTGGCCGGACTCAGTATCGAGGATCATGGTATGCGTCGTCCGCGTAACGTAAAGGCGGCGGGTATTCGGATCCACTGTAACGTAGTCCCAGCCACCCTCACCACCAACGTGAAAGGTCTTAGCGACTGCCCAATCTGTCTGTGCGAATGCGTGCGGCGTGCCGACGACCAGGGCAGCGGTAAACAGAACACAAGTAAGAACTCTCAAGAGCACAGATTTTCCCTCCATAGTTCCCTCACTGAGCGCCAGGCTTCGGTTTGAACGGGTGATACCAGACCTAGATAAACTCTATAAGGCTACCACCCTGCCGTGCTGCAGGGGTTCGGCAAGCAATCTGATCCTCGGCCCAGCGGGATTAGTTCTGGGACCTTATAGGGCACTTTCCCGACAGATGGCGACTCCTATGCGGCTCACTGTTCGCTTCTCTCTCAACCCGGTTGCGCCAATCCGGCGAATCCAGGGAATCCCGCCTCGCACTTGCTCCTATTCCCGCCAAGCAAGCATTTCTCCTTCCTTTCCACCCACCGCGATCTTGATTTCTCTGAGTCCCAGCAGCATAGGCCCCCTTCCGACCGTTCTCTTTTTTTAAATCGATTTTTGTTTTTCCTATCGATCAAGCAGCGCAGGGTGATCTGAGTTGTGGCGACGGAATTCAAAGAGTACGGTTGGCAGCAAATTGTCGCCGAGTTCTCTTGTCGCCGTTCTCTTCTCACTGGATGGCAACGTGCTCCAGCACCGCATCCTCCCAGTGCTTCCGTCGGCTCTGCGCATAGGTATGGCCGTTCACGTTGCTGTACTTGTCTTTGCCGGCAACGTACGCGCCCACGCCGTATCCCAGCACGGAACCTACGAACACGTCGGCGGGAAAATGCTCTCGTGCGGTGACTCGCGATGTGCTAACGGTGGCTGCCAGCCCATACACCAGGATCTTGAGCCAGGGCGAGTGGTACTCGTGCGCGACGGTGGAGGCAATTGTCCAGGTAAACATGGCGTGTCCTGAGGGGAACGAACCATTGCTCCAGTTGCCAGAGAAAAACTTACCCTCGCCCTCGCCGGTATATGGACGTTGCCGGGCAAAGATTGCCTTCGCGGCTCCATACAAAATCACGCTGTCAACCGCGGCTTCCGCCGAGCGGATACCAGTTTCCGTCGCATGGTCATCGTGTGTGATGAGGCCGGTCAGGAAGATGCCGCCAGCTATACCTGCGTCGGCGCCCAAACTTGCGTTTGACAGGGTGATGCTGGTGTTATGCCAGCTTTGAGGCACCTGGTACAGTACGCTCTCGTCGTTGGCGATCAGGACTGCAGTGGCGCCGAGAAATAGGACATCCCACTTGATCGCTTTTTTCTGGAAAGGATATTTGAGGAAGTGCAACTCGTCCGAGCCAATCGTCTTCGCAGCCGTTCCCAGCCCCTCGACAAGACCTTCTGGCTGCACTTGGATGGCTGACGGAGCGTCCGGCAAGGGCTTGGCTGCTGTCGCCATCGAGGCATCGGCACTAGCAGTTGTATTTGGTTCGGCGGCCCAGGCTGCTGCCCCGGAAGTGGCTAGCAACGTCAGCAGCAGGCAACTTCCGCCTATAAGTTTTAGAACGCGGCGGCTTCCGGCGACGGCTGTGCGAATCGGCATCTTCGTCCTCGCTACCGGTGCTCTCGCAGGATTTCATCGGCGCAGGCAGAGTTCCGCAATTCTATCGCGGCTGCAGCAACTTCTTTTCTGAAACCCGCACGCCCGGCAGATGTGTCGGCCGGCAATTGATAAGCGAGGCTCGGATTGTTACGCTGCTCCCGGCATGTCAAGACAGACCAAAAGCGTCAAAACAGGTCACGGAGCATCGACCACCAATCGGATTGCCTCCCGGCGAAAGGGCGCGATGCTTTGCAGCGTGCCGGTTCTTTCTGTTTTTTCCTGGCCTTTTGTGTTGAGCAACGCAGAGAAGATATCCGGACCCTCAAGGTCGGTTTTGCGAGACAAGCGGTCGACTGCCTGTTGGACGGCGATCCTGCTCATGTCATTGTCCGTTGCAAGCCTGGCGCAGTCGCGCTCCAGCAAGGTCTATGGCGTAGTCTTGGGATCGGACCACCCACTGGCATTTGCCCATGTGCGCCTGTCGCGGGACCATACATCTCAGCCCTTGCAAGAAGCGGTGACGGATGCGAACGGACGCTTCCGCTTTGTCGGACTCACTTGGGGTAGCTACACTCTCGATCTTTCTGCCAGCGGCTGGCAGAGCAGGCAAGCACGGATCGAGATCCGGCCCGACAGCACTGTACGTCTCAACATCACGCTCGCGGCCGCGGGCGGCGAAGCATCTCCGCCCCGTCCGCAGATCATCGACGAGGACGTTTGGTACGGCACGAACTTCACTGATTTCTCCATCAAGACACTGCCAAACGGGCGCAACATCTGGTCGCTGCTGCAGGGCCAGGAACCATCCACGGTTACCAATCGTTTCGAGATCGGGGGAACAGAAACGGCCGTCCCTGCCCTGTTCTCCGCTTTCGGAGCGTCGTGAACCGAGAACCAATACCGGCTGAATGGTCTGGATGTAACCGATCCTTATACTCCGGGCCTACCGCTCATCAACCCGGACTTCGAGGCGCTTTCGCAATTCCAGGTCATCACGGCATCGAAGCCCGCCTTATCGCAGGCGTCCGGCGAGTCTCTCTCGCTGGCATCGCCCTCGCCTAATGGCGAATTGCACGGTGGTGCCGCGATGTTTGGTTCCGGAGGCGGGTTGCAGAGCGACAACATGAATGCGCGCTTGCACGATTTCGGTTTTCCCGGACCGCTGCGGCTAAACTCGTTACTCGACGGGAGTGTTCAGCTGGGAGGCAAGCTGCCGATCAGTTCGGCGACACTGCCGTTTTTCGTTTCGGTTTCCACCCAACAGGTTTTGCAGAATCTCGGGGGATTTGCCGCTCCTATCGCTACCGGAGTCAATCGCGTCTTGATTAGCTTCACGCCATGGTCAGACCGGGTGCAGCGGCTCGACATCTTGTACAGCGGGCAACATGTTTTCAATTCGGCACAGGGCGCTGCGCCGACGGTAGCGCCTGAATCCACCACGCGCGGCAACGACAATTTCAATCAGTTTCAGGCGCTGTGGAGCCGATCGCTGACGTCAGCGACGCTGCTAAGCGCGAGCTTTGGCGTGGTAAATGCAGTCCTCTCCTCCAGTTTTCAAAGCGGCGCGCAGGGCGTCAGCACCGTGGGCTTGCCCCTGCTGACTTTCACAGGTCCAGCGCCACTGGCAACTTCCGGCTTGCGCACCCGCTACGAGGCTACGAGCACTTTGCAGTCTCTGTTGAACGGTCCGCTGGGCAGCCACAGCATCAGCGTGGGCTTCGACTGGAGCCGCAGCGACATTACGCAGCGCTGGTACACGATGGGCAACACTGAGCAGGTTCTGGTAAATGGGCAGGCGAGCGAAGTTGTGATGTGGAACACGCCGGCGCAATCTCAACAGTACGTTCAAAACGTAGCCGAATTCGTGCAGGATTCATGGCGGCCATGGAAGTGGCTGGTTCTGCCGATCGGTCTCCGAATCGATTCTTCCACGGGTCGAGCAAACGAAGCTAACAACCGAATCAGTTGGACCACAGTGCAGCCACGCCTCGGATTTGTGACACCGTTTTTCCTGCCGGGATTGGTATTGCGGGGCAGTTGGTCGCGCTACGGGCAACTCTTGCAGGGACGCTATCTTGACTTCGGAAATCCGGCGGCCTTGGGAGCACAGGTATTCCGCTGGCAAGACGTGAACGGCGATGGAGTTGTTCAGCCGCAGGAAGTAGGTCAATTGCTGCGCGTGTGGGGACTGGCCCTACTCCGCCGTTGATCCTCACATTGCTCGTCCCTATACCGATGAGATCAGTTTCGGGCTGCAAGAGAACATTGCCAATCGCCTTACCGCCTCGATTCGCTTCCTGCGGCGCGATGACCATCGCCTGATCGCGCTGGAGAACACCGGTGTTCCTTTCTCGCAGTACACGCCAGTGCAGTACCTTGACCCCGGCAACGACGGCATCTACGGAAACGCCGACGACCAGGTACTGACCCTCTACAACGAGACTCCATCGGCGCTGGGGCATGATTTTCTGCTGCTGACGAATCAGCAACCTCACGCCAGCTACAAAGGCTTCGAAGCCTTGGTGGTCGTCCGTCCACGAAGCTCGCTGGAATTTTCGGCCAGCTTTACCGCCGGGCAGACGCTGGCGACGACCAGTCCGGGCAATTCTCCTCTGCTGAACGACACCGGCGTCGTAGCTACGCTTGCCATTGATCCCAACACGCTGCTCATGACGCCGAGCCGGACGTACTTCGATCGCGGATACATCGGCAAGATCACCGCCTTCTATGCCGCGCCGCGCGGTTTCTATCTCTCCGCGATCGCCACTTACTTCGACGGCTCACCCTTCGGGCGGCTGCTCTTCGTGAATGGCTTCAATCAAGGTCCTTTCTTTGTGCGGGCCACACCGGTCGGGCATCCCGGCGGATTTCAAACGCAACTCAATGCCACGATCGATCTTCGCCTGGCCCGTGAGTTCCGCTTGCCGCGAGGTGCGCTCTCCGGATATCTCGACGTATTCAACCTTCTGAACTGGAACAGTAACACGCAGGAGTCGGCGCTTACTGGCCCGGCGTTTCTGCTGCGCGTGCCGCTGCAAGTGGAAGCGCCGCGCACCATTCAACTTGGTCTGATGTGGCGCTTCTGAGGAAACGGACAAAGAATGGAACGAGCGCGAACCATCGACCATCATGCGAGGCAAAGCAAGCCCGCAGAAAGCGAGTTCACGCATATAAGCCCGTTGAGTCTGCAAACTTTGCCAGCCGTCGTTGTCTGCCTGATTGCAGCCTTAGCCGCCTGCGCGTCGGCGCAGACGGGGGACGCAACCCTTTCAGATGCGCTGTGTCACCCCGGCTGGAACTACGGGGCTGCGGTTTCCGGCGGCTTCACCGCAGTGCAAGTCTCCAGTCCCAACTTCCTTACTGCCAATCGCAACATCACTAACTTCGCCCTCTCGTTTCACGCCGGTCGTGTGCTTACGCACGAGCATGGACATGGTTGGACTCGTGGCACCTTCGAATGGGACTTCTCGGTCATTCCGGTTGAGATTTTCTGGGTCCTGGGCGAGCACTACGCCGGAGGCTTCGAGGCTTTCGGTCCACGATGGAACTTTACCCACAATCACCGTCGAGCCGTGCCCTTTACCGGTTTGGCGGGCGGCATGCTTTTCAGCCCCCGCAACTTTCCTCCCGGCGATACGTACCAGGCAAACTTCACCATCGGCCTTGATGTGGGCGCACACCTATTTGTCCGTCGCAATCAGTCGGTGGATGTAAGCGGGCGCATCTACCATCTCTCCAATGCGTATCTGGGACGCCTTAATCCCGGAATCCCCGTTGGACTTCAACTAACACTGGGATACGTCTGGCACTAGTGCTTTGACCGCGTGATTATGTAACGAAACTTGTGTCGGGCCTGCTTACGTGTAAACTTCCGCTGGATGGTGACCCGGTCGCGGTTCATGCGACGGATCCAGGCCCGAGTTTGCTGGCGCAAAATTACCGGTGGGTTCCGTCAGTGGACTGCTCTGTTATTCCCAACCACCCGGTCCTGGCAATCTTTGGCCGTAGCAATCAATTCGCGGAATGCACTGGTTTCACGTAACTTTGCAAGGAGTGGGTCGGATTGAAGACCTTCATAAGCGCAGTAGTTCTGATGAATCGCGCTCTTGATCATTAGCACCGCCGCATCGTTTTGGCCACAATAGGACTACCCGAAAGAAATTGGTTGTCGCAATCGCAACGCGAACTTCTTCCGGCGTGCCGTCTTGCTGCGAAATGACATTACTGAAGGTGAAGACCCCGGCGAAGTCATCGAACGCGCTCTTTGTACCATCACGCAAATCGATAAATTCGGCATTCGAAAATTGCAGGTCGTGCACATGACGTTGTCGCAGCCCGGCGCCGGCAATCACTAGACGATCAGCGTCCTTGTACGGCAGAGGCCGTAACAGCACGTCGTGCGTAACACTGAAAATTGCAGTGCTGGCGCCAAGTCCCAAGGCGATGGTTATGACAGCCGTCAGTGCGAACAAGGGATTCTTGGTCAGCACCCGCGCCGCAGTCGCAAAGTCTCGAAAGACCATCCAAATCACCCGGCGGAGGAAAAAATTACATTTCGGGAGGATTTCTATTTCCCAGATACTAACAAACCTAAGCCCCTGAGAGGCGTTCAGACAAGAGAGAGGAAAGGGCGTTATACGTCAACTTGAAATGACGCGGACTTCACGACATGTCTGAGTGACCTGATGCCGAAAAGATTCTGCTGATCCACTGAGCCTTGCAGCGCCGTCAGCTCACTTTTTCGAACACCACGAATCCATGTGCCGGGATGACCGCGTTGATCTGGCCACCATTCAACTGCAAAGTCGCACCACCGTTGCCGACATTATCTCCTCCATAGACCGCGGTATCGCTATTGAAGGTCTCTCGCCATCCACCCGCGGGAAGCCGCGATGGGTCGGTGGTGATAACGTACCCGTGATCGAATGGTGCGTCGTTGAGACTTGCCAATACCAATAGATTCTGGGTTGGATAGCTACGCGTGAACGCGATCACGCGATTGTCGTTGTGCGTGTAGATGACATCAATCGCTCGTGAGCGCGCCGCCGGGCTGGAGGTCACGAATCGAACCAGGTCCTGATAAAAGCGAAACAGGAACCGACCATTCCCGGTCCTCTCCCCGAACAGATCCTCCTTGTTCGAGAAGAAGTCGTTGTAGCGGAAATACTTCGCAGCACCAACCTCCTCGCCCATCAGGAACATGGGCGTTCCGGCAGACAGCACCGCCAGGCCGAAAGCGAAGCGGCTGCGCCCCTCAGCGTATTGCCGCGTGGAGCCGACCAGGGGTGCATAATTCACCGCCGTCAACATGGTGCGCTCAGTGTTGGCCTCATTGCCGGCCTCGTCATGGTTTTCGTGGTAGGTGATCTTGTTGAATTGAGTCGCGAGCAGGGCCCCGGCGAAATAGTCCATCTTGAGGGGTCCCGGATTGCCAAAGCCTGCATTCTTCAGCAGCTTCGCATAGTTGTCGCCGTAGTTTCCTTCGCCAATCAGATGATGAGCGAAATCGGAGTACCAAACGGCATCAAATCCGATGCCGCCCTGATCTGGCGATTGCGTCATGGCGCTCCAACCGGTGTGGTCCTCAGCGATGAGGAATGCTGCCGGGTTTACCATCTTGGCCGTTCGGGCCAGTTCACGTAGGAACTTGATTCCGTACTGATTGGCGCTGCCGACGGAGTCTCCATTCTGATGCAACCTGTTGTCCTGGTGAATGGCGTCGGTGAGGTCCACGCGCAGGCCGTCAATGTGAAAGTCGTCAATCAGGGCTGCCGCGCTGCTGGTGAACATCTGGCGCACGTTCTCTTCGCGGAAGCGGGGCGTGAATCCGGACGATCCGTTATCGACGTATCCTCCCGTGGGGTTTCCGGGGTAGTCTGACGGCTGCCCCTCATACCAGTACCAAATGTTATTCTGCGGCGCGACGTTCGGGTCCGAATCATATCCCCATTCCGAGCGTTCGTTGTCCGCGGTCGCGAAGTGGTTGTACACCACGTCCATAATGACGGCCATGCCAAGCCGATGGCAGGCGCGCACGAAATGCTTCAGTTGATTGCCGCCACCCGCACTCGTCTGTAGGCAATAGAACAGGGAGGTCCCATAACCCCATTGTAGATCGCCGTCGAATTCCAAGACAGGAAGCAGTTCCACGGCGTTAACCCCGAGGTCCGCCAAATAGGTTAAAAGCGCCAGAGCATCGTCGAATGTTCCGGAGGAAGTCGACGGAAATCCTAGCGAACCGACATGCAACTCGTAGATCACCAGATTCTCAAGGTTCTGTGGAGGCAGTCGTCCGGCCGTGTATTCGCTCACCCAAAACTCATCCGCCGCAATCAGGGTCTGCTTCTCGATCCCCGCGTCATTGAAATCCTCGGTCACCTGATCCGGATCGGAGACGACCGAACAACTGACGATTCCGTCCAGGTCCAGATAAGAGCCTGTATAGTGCGAGCCGCCGGGATTGGTTCCTCCGCGGCCCACCTGGTTGCGGGAGAAAATGTCGACCTTGTAGGTTACGTTGCCCTGTTCGTTCGTAATCCTGTACATGTACAGGCGATTGAGGTTGGCAGTGAAGTCGGCCAGCGCGGGCGTGGCGGAGATGTCGCTCTCCCAAACGCCGCCTTTCGAGACCAGCGGGACCACCGGGGCCGCCGGGTCCACGCCCGTTCCGTCGTCGGAAATATAGCCGGTCGGCGTACGAGCCGCGAGATTGAAAGGCGCGAATACCACTTCCACTGCGCGGGCATGTGGGGCCCACAGCGAAAAGCGAACGCCCGGGGTCGCTGCCCCCGGGGTGACCCATTTCTGCGCGCCGAATCTGCGTCCAGTTGCGAGCCAATAATCTTGACGGCCTTCGCTCGCCGAGAGGACAAAACTTCTACACCGCTGGTTCGAGCTTTCATCAGGTACTTCTGTGACCACCACCCAACTGTTCGGCTCCCCGGTGATATCGGCAATCACGCCCCACTGGAAAAGGGTTCCCGTCTGGGCCGCGTCGAAGGAGACGCTGGCATGGAAGGCGTCGCAGCCAGTCTCATCTTTCGAAGCCGCCATCGGCACCTCAGTCCATTGATTGGAGAATCGGCCGGTGGCGTCCCAGCTCCCGGACAGCCGGACATTTCGGAATAGTTGGCGCTTAACTCCGCTATGGAACGTGAAATTTACTGTAACGTTCGCCATTGGATGTCCTCCTGGATATAAGCCACCCCGTTCGCAGGCTCAGGATCTCGCAAAAGCGGATATGTCGCTTTCCCCAACGGCGGATGCGGCGGACATCTCCGCTCGTCAAGTTTTCTCGGCATCATCCGCTTCGTCTGAAGGAGCTCCAAGCCGTGAGACGATTTTAAGCGTCAGTATCAATCTGCGGCTAAACTCGTTTGAAGATCACGTGAAATCAATCCACATGACCGAGAAGTCGCCGTCGCGCTCCTGTCCGAAGCAGCCGCATTATGGTTCGATGCCGAGGCGATCATTCACGGCCCTTGAATCCGCTGCTTGCAGCCGAGATACCGTTCGGTTGTCTGCACGGAAACGTGGCCCAGAAGGAACTGAATTTGCTCCAATTCGCCGCCTGCGGAATGGCACAGCTTCGCGCACGAGCGGCGAAGATCATGTGGAGCGACCCGGCCAATCTGGCGATTCTTTGCGCAGCTTCCGACACAGTTGCTAAGTTTCTCAACGCATTTTCTGAAAGCTCGGATGCGCGTTCTAGCCGCTCTTTAACGGCCTGTTCGAGTTTTGGCGCGAGATCGAGATGGGAGGCATTGCAGCATGCTCGGCGATGTCGCGATACGTCAGCTCGTGGTGAGTAACGTAGTCAAGCCGCGCCGCTGCCCAATCGATCATGGGCAGATTATAGACCGAGGTTACGCGTCTGGAAACGTTCACGGTTGCGTGTAGTCTGGCTCGGCGGTCATTGCCACCGCTGGTACGACGGGCGTAGAACTATCGAAGCCGTAAATGATCCGGATAAGTAGGTTTGGGTACTCGGAATCCAACTTGGAGGATCCCAAAATGTCACTAACTTTGGGCCACATGTACTCCTGTAGCGACAACGGAAAACCCGGCAATATCTTGAGTCCCGTGCTGGCCGACAACAACGGCGGGTGGAACACCTTCTCTTTCCTCTTCGCCGGCAAGAACGCGCTTGGTCAGAACCGCATCTACGCCGTGAACGAAAGGGGCCAACTCCTTTCGTACGCTCCTACAAACCCTCTCTCGGGTGAAGTGATCGTCGGCGCTGATGGGTGGGGATTCGGCCAAAACTTCAGTGCGGTTTTTGCCGGCGTGAACCTGCTTGGCGAAAACCAAATCTACGCGGTGACAATGCGCTTGACTTTTACGCCCCGAGCCAACTGCTGTCCTACAGTGATGACGGAAATCCCGGCAATGTCGGGCATCCCGTGGTCGCCGGCAAGGGCATATGGATGGACATGTTCATGTTCCTCTTCGCCGGCGCGAACTCGGCTGGGCAATACCGTATCTCGGTGTCTACAGTTGAAAGACCTCTGATGGCATGATGGAAGATGAGCCAAAATGATCGTCACTGGCTGGTTTGTCGTCGTTCCGTCCTTGTGGCCGTGACCTGGTGGAGTTCTCCAACAGCAAGGGTTGGGCGTTATCCGGCCACAAATCGCGGATTGGACCCTGGCGAATCTCCGATAAGCATAACTAGGCGAGCAGCGCCTCATGCAGGGGCACCTTGTTTGTGCTGCCCGGCGGTCCGGCGTGGCAGATGCTCCCACAACCCGCGCGCCGAGAGGATGACGGAGAAGAGCGCGGTAACGCCGAGCGCGAGGAGTGTCCAGATAAAGAAGAAGGCTCCGCTGGGCTTGGCGATCGCGCCGCCGACTCCCGCCCCCTTCATGTGGATGATAGGGACGACCAACCCAAGGAGCGACCCGAGGAGGATGATGACGTACCCCGATCGCCTTTCGGCCAGCACCAGCGTTCCGTACAGCCAAAAGACCAGGATGGGCACCGCAGTGAGGTTTGAAAGCGTTCCTGGCTCCATCCCGCGGACGATGTCGTCCGTCAGGTGAAACGTCAGGAAGTGGATCGAGAGCAGAGACGCGATGGTTAACATAACGTTGTGTTTCATTGGATATTCTCCATGTTAGATTGGAGCGCCCTGATCTTGCATTGCGCGGAGGATCTCCGGGTCGCCGACCGCTGACCAAGTCCACGCCTGCCAGATGATGACCGAGGTGCACACAGTCTCGATCGTCGCGAAGAACACGTACGCTGGATAAATGGGGTCCCGAAAGTCACCGTTAGTCAGAGGCAGAACGAAGGTCAGGAAAGCGTTGGTAAGGGTCATAACGCCACCCGCGATGATATTCGCCAGCCGATTCGCTCTAAACGGAAGCAGTCGACACGCCACAATCATGGCGATGGGTATTTCCATCAAGACCGCTGAACCCAGCAGAGCCCATTGTGGAAGGTGTGGGGCTGAATTCGGCGAGCCAACGAAAGCGAACAGGGCAAGCACGTCCGCATACAGGTAGTTTAATAACGCGAAGATCCAGAATAGAGACAACCGCTCCTTTGTGTCGTGCATGTCAACCTCCTACGGAAAAGCAATGCAGGTTCTGAGTTGCGCTCCCGCCCAGGTACCGGGATTCCTTTTCCCATTATGAGGGGGGAATCTCCCGGAGGCTTGGATACTGAGCTATACGGGGAGACCAACGAAAAAGATTCATGGGGACCGCGTTCCCTCTGGCCGACCCGTCGATTTCGGGTCAACTCCCGGGAAGTCGGCAACACACCGACTGAGATCGAGACCGCTGGGGCATCGGCACAAGGGAGCAACGGGCGTTATACATCAGGTTGATGACAGGTAGTGTCCAAAACTGGAGAGTCTACCTGTCGACGGCTCCGCGCGAGCCAGTCGCCGGGAACGCTGTCACTCCTGATTTGAAACCAAAGGAAGTTTTCACTGGTATGGCGACGTAATGCCAACCATCTCATCGAGTTCTAAAGCGACGTTTGGCGCGATCTAGTGTTTGCTAAACAGTCCGACAGCAACATAGTGTCGCGCTGGTTATCCGCTGGGCGCGCATGATCGCCTCTTTTCCAGGAAGCTCGAATTCACGGGGAATGCGCACTGCCTGATTACGCCCATTTCTGAAAAGCTTCACGTGCCGTTTTGGCGTCGCCCCGCCCTTATTGAGCATATGCTCAAGTATAGGCTATGCCAACCCGCTGGGTCGAGGGCGGTATTTTTCTAGTTTCGGGCTGGTTCATGGCTCAAGTAATAGTGAACAGCGGGCGTGATGATCAGCGAAAGCACCATCGAAATGGTTATGCCACCGATAACGGCGATGGCGAGCGGTTGCAACATCTGCGAACCGGCACCGAGGGCAAACGCCAGTGGCAACATGCCGGCGACGGCGGCGAGCGCGGTCATCATAATGGGCCGCAAGCGGCGGCGGCCTGCCTGAATCATGGCGTCTTCGGCTGCCATCCCTTCGCCGCGGAAGCGCTGGTCGGCATCGAGCAGAAGGATGCCGTTTTTGGCCACGATACCGATAACCATGATGAGTCCCATAAACGACGCAATGTTGAACGACGTGCCCGTGATCAGCAGAGCCAAGAATACGCCGGAGGTGGACAGCAAGGCCGACGCCAGGATTGCGAGCGGCGCGGCCAGGGTGCGGAACTCGAAGAGCAGCACCAGAAAGACGAGCAGCGTTGCCAGCACCAACACCAGCAGAAGATCGTGGAACGACTGCTGCTGCTCTTCGTAGGTGCCACCGTAGACGACGCGAATCGAAGGCGGCAGGCGAAGATCGTTGACCGTTTTCTGAACGGCTTTGATGGCGCTGCCGAGGTCGCGGCCTTCCAGACGGGCCGTGAGGGTCACGTCGCGCTGCAAGTTCTCGCGGCGGATCTCGGTTTGTCCCGGGAGTTCGGTGACATTCGCCAGGGTCCCGAGGGTTGCTGTATGTCCTGAGGCGCTGTTCAGAAGCGTGTTGCTCATCGCTGACAGCGAGCTTCGATTGGCAGCGGGATAGCGCACGCGGATGGTGAAGGCCTTGTCTTGCGCGATGACGGGAGTGGCTGAGGGCTCGCCTTCGAGAATGGCAGTGGCGTCGATGGCAACTTCTTCCGGCGTGAAGCCGGCGCGCGCTGCGACCATCGGATTGACGTTGAAAACCGTAGCAGGATTGCTGACCGTGTTCTCGATACCGTTCAGTATGTCGACCACGCCGTTAATTTTGCTGATACCGTCAGCGACTTGCGGTGCCCATACATTCAATAGCGCTGCATCCTGCGAGAACAGCTTGATCTGCACGGGCTCAGGGGCATTGGAGAGGTCGCCGATCATGTCCTGCAGCACCTGAATGAACTCGACGCTGATGCCGGGCTCGCGTTTTGCAATCTCAGCGCGCACCTCAGAGATGACTTCGCCGACGCTGCGGTCGCGCTTGTTCTTGAGCTTCACTGCGATGTCGCCGGTGTTGGCTTCGGTCACCGCTGAAAGACCAAGCTGTAGCCCGGTGCGACGCGAGAAGCTTTGCACCTCGGGCACCTTCGAGAGCATGCGCTCGATTTCCATCACCATGCGGTCCGTCTCTTCAAGCGACGCGCCCGCTGGAGTGATGTAGTCGATCACGAAGCCGCCTTCGTCCATCGCGGGAAGCAGGTCGGTTCCCAGTGCGCGGTAGCAGAAAAAGGAGGCGGCAATGAGGACGGCTGCGAAGACAGCCAGCCACGGCGGACGCACCAATGCGAAGCGTAAGGCGCGTTCGTAGAAGTCGACGATTTTTCGGAAGAAGCTCCCCAGCGAGGCTGCTTCAGCCGCCAGCAGGCGCTCGCGCTCGCTCAGCCCTTGCATCTGCGAATCCTGCAAAGATTGCTTGCGGCGAATGAAGTATTGGCTGAGTGTTGGCGTCCAGCTCAGGGCCAGGGCAAGCGAAGTAATCAGCGACGCGGCCACCGTAATCGCGAGCGCGCGAAAGAAGACGCCGGTTACGCCGGTCGTCGCGATCAGCGGCACAAACACGATGATTGGGGTAATGGTCGAGCCGATGAGCGGGATGGTAATCTCGCGCAGACCGCTTTGAATGGCCTCGAGTCTGCCTTGTCCGGCATCGCGATGCAGGGCAACGTTCTCGACCACGACGATCGCATCATCGATCACGAGGCCTACGGCTGCCGCCAATCCGCCGAGGGTCATCAGGTTGAAGCTTTCGTTCTGCAGCCTCAAGGCGATGAAGGTCACCAGCACCGTCACTGGGATGACCAGCGCCGCAACCAGTGAAGTTCCCCAGTCGCGAAGAAAGAGCACCATGATGAGTGAGGCCAGGAGGAGGCCGATGAGAATCGCGTCCCGTACGCTCTTGATCGACTCGGTTACGATCTGCGATTGATCGTAGAAGGGCTCCAGCTTGATACCGGGCGGAAGCGATTGCTGGATCCGCGCGACCTCGGCGTGTACTTCATCTGCGACTGCAACGGTATTGCTGTCAGGCTGGCGCGAGATGTTGAGCAATACGGCGGGCTTCCGGTTGGCGGTGACGATGGTATAGACCGGTTTGACGCCCGGCTCTACGGAAGCCACGTCTTGAATGTGGACGGGCACGCCGGCCGGCGTGGACTTCACGACGATGTTGCCGATCTGCTGCGGATCCTTCACCTGAGCGTCAACCAGTCCGAGGTAGAGTTGATGGCCCTGCGGGAGCAGCCCGGGCGAGTCGATGAGATTGGTGCGGCGTACCGCGTCAAGAAGGTCGGAAACCGTTACGTTCGCGGCCAGCAGCTTCGCGGGGTCGGGAATGATGTGAAATTCCGGCTCCTGTCCGCCTTGCACGACGACGGTGGCGACACCATTGACGCGATTGAGACGGGGCTTCAGATCGTAGGTTGCCATTGTCCACAGCTGCGTCTGCGGGACGGTGTCGGACGTGAGGCTGTACCCGATGATGGGAAAGCTGGCAAACGTCAGACGGTGCGTCTGAATAACCGCGGATGGCGGCAGCGTACCACGAACCTGAGACAAGGCCGCATCCACGAGTTGCAGCGTGGTGACCATGTCCCCTTGCCAGTTGAAGAACAGGTCGACCTCGGCGGAGCCGCGGCTGGTAATCGAACGCACCTGCTGCAGCCCGGGTACGCTATTGACCGACTCTTCGATGGGTCGCGTAATGGTCACCATCATCTGGTCGATGGGCATTACGCCGTTCTCCACGCCGATTACGACGCGCGGAAAGTCCGTCGTCGGAAAGACCGAAATCGGAATAGTGAAGGCCATGTAGATGCCGGCCAGCGACAGGATCAGGACCAGGAAGATGATGGACTTCGAGTAGCGCGCAAACCAGTAGCCGTCGTCGGCCGAAGAGCGCGTGCGCGCGCGTTCGAGGATGGAATGCACGCTCATGCGCCGCCTAGTCCTTCCCCTTGTCTGGCGAAGCTGAGCCCGCTTGCGGCTTGGCGTTGTCAGCCGTCGCCTCCGCGGTTTTTACCTTGGTGTTGTCGGGAAGGGCATAAGCGCCGGAGACGATCACCGTCTCCCCGCCGGAGAGACCCTTGGTGATCTGCACGCGCTGTCCTTCCTGAATGCCGGTGTCCACCGTTACCTGGTGGGCCGTGTCATCGCGAACGACCATGACGGTGTTGCCGCCGTCCGGAGTTTTCACCACGGCTGACTGGGGAACTACGACTGCCTGCTGTAAAGTCTGCGCCAGCGCTTCAATGCGAACGGTGGTTCCGGGGCGCAGGCTACCGTCGGGATTGGGGGCATCAATCCAGATTTCGACGGTCGTGCTGTTGGGATCGAGAGCGGGGCTTATGAGCGCGACCTTGCCCTTGGCTTTGACATCGCCTGGAGCGAGAATCGTGGCCGGATCACCAACCTTCAGCGCCGCCGCCTGCTCCTGCGGAATATGGGCTTTAGCGATGACCGACGATGTATCCATGACGGTGATGAGTGGAGCGCCGGGCGCGGGCGTCTCACCCGGATACGATGGCCGGTCTGTGACCACGCCGTCGATGGGACTGTGAATCTCGGTGTAGGAAAGCTGAGCGGCTGCATTCTCGTACTTGCCCTGAGCTGAGACGAGCTGCCCTTTGGCTGCTTCGAGTTGGTCTTTCTTGCCCGACTTCTGAAGCGCTGCCAGATGCTGCTGCGCCAGCTCGTATTGCGACTTGGCCTGCACCAGCGCGACGGCAGCCGCGTCGAGGTCTTTGCGCGGCATCGCCCCTTCTTTGTACAGGAGCTGCCGGCTGTTGTAGACCTTCTGCTGGGCGTCGTACGCTTCTTTCGCGGTCTTCAGGTCGTACTCGGCCTTTTGCCAGTCTTCTGGAAGTGTGGAAGACGTAGCGATGCCGTAGTTGGCCTGCGCCTGCTGGTATGCGCCTTTGTTATCGACCGCGGTCGCCGCCAGGTCACGATTCTCCAGCACGGCCAGCAGCTCTCCCTTGTGCACGCGGCTGCCGCGATTGACGTAGAAGGTCTTCACGGGGGCAACGACTTTCGGCGTGATCGCCGACTGGTTGCGGGGGAACAGGACCGCTTCGGCGCGAATGATCTGCTGAATTTCCCCACGATCAGCCTTCGCCACTTGCACGGTCACCACAGGCTGTGGGCTCTCTTCTTTCTTCGAGCAGGATGTAAGGGCAAGTCCGCCTAGACACGGAATGAGGAAAAGAGCCCATCGCGCGCCGTTTGCGTAAGGTTTCATCAGAAGGGCCCCGTCAGAGTCTGCAGATTGGCGAGGGCGACGCGATACCGCGTCTCGCCGTCGTCGAGGTTGTTGCGCGCCGTGGCCAGTGTGTTCTGGGCGTCGACGACTTCCAACGCGGTGGCCTCTCCTGCCTGGTAACGCAGGGTTGTGAGGCGAAGGCTGTCGGCAGCCAACGCGGCGGTTTTGTTCAGGACGTCCAGATGCTCGCGTGCCGTTTCCGCCTCCGAATAGAACTGTTGCAGATCGGCGATGGCGGTGCGCCGGGCGGCACTCAGTTCGACCTTCGCGAGATTGCGCTGCAGTTGCGCCTGGCGAACCTTGCTCTGGATGGCGCCCCAATTCCAGACCGGGATGTTCAGGGTCGCGGCGCCGGAGTAACCCAGGTTGCGAGCGCCTTCGCGGTTGTACACCGCAAACTGATTGGCATCGATGCCGTAAAACATATCCACTGTCAGAGACGGCAAATAGCCCGCCCAGGCGGAGGAGACCTCTTTGTTGGCGACGTTCAGAGCCGCGTAGGCAGCCTTCACTTCAGGATTGTTCTTCTCCGCCATCTGCTGAATGTCCCCGATCGGAGGCAATAGGGGCGCCGTCGCCAGATCGCTTACCAGCGTGAAGTCCTGAAAGAAGTTAGGAAACAGTAGAACCGCGAGCGAAAGCTTGGCAGTTTGTTCGACGAGCTTTGCCTGGTCACGCGCGCGCAGCAGATCATTTGCCTGGATCTGCGCCTTGATCACGTCGGAATGCGCGACTTCGCCGCCTTGCTCCAGCCTCTGTGTGTTGATCAGGAAGCGTTGGCCCTCGTCGAATACCTGCTGCGCCGTTGCCGTCCTGTTCTGTGCGGCGATGTATCCGTAAAAGAACTGCACCACCGTCACCACCAGCCCGCGAGCGGCAATCTCGCTTTTCGCCCGCGCCAGCGCCAGCGACGCTGCTGCTCGCTGATAATCGGCGATCTGCGCAGGACTGATCGCTTCATGGGCGATGCCCTGGCTGATGTATTCGTGCACGCCGTTGTTGGCGATGAATATGCCGCTGCTCGTGCCATCCGGAGTGTATGTGCCGTTGCCTTGCGTGTAGATGTAGCTATTTGAGTAATTCACACCGGGCAACAGTCCCGCGCGCGCCTGTAATCGCGCTTCGCGGGCCATTCCAAGATCGGTCACAGCCGCCTGGAATTGCGGGCTGTTCGCTTTGGCTCGGGCCAGAGCGTCCGCCAAAGTGATGGCAACAGGAGCCGCTGCAGGTATGCCGGTATGGGCAGAAGACGGCGCTTGTCCCAGCAAAGGAACGGCACAGATTACGCTGATGACGGCAAGAAAGTATCGCGACGACAAAGACACGCAGCCTCGGTGCGAAGTCCTCTAATTAGAGTGCAAGGAAGAACCTTAAACCAACCTTAATGCCAATGCGTAAGGATGCGGTCAGCTCTGCTTTGGGATGCAAACGATCATGCGCGTGCCCACACCGGGCTCGCTCGTCGGGGTAATGGATCCTCCGTAGGCTTCAACGACGGCCTTGGCAATCGCCAAGCCCAGCCCGTATCCGCCGGTGGCGCGGGCACGTGAAGTGTCACCGCGGTGAAAGCGCTCGAAGATGTGTGGCAATTCTTCTGGCGGAATGCCCGGGCCGCTGTCGGCAATTTCCACTACGCCGTGGTTTAGATCGGAACTTACCAGCACCCGGACGGAGGCATTCTGGGGGGTAAAGCGCACGGCGTTTTCCAGGAGGTTGGTCCACACCAGCTCCAGGTCTTCCGGATCGGCACGAACCGGAATCGGGCCATTGCTGCTAAGTTGAACATGCACTCCGCGTTGATGCGCCAGAGGCCCGACAGAATCGATGGCCGCATCGCACGTGCTGCGCAAATCGATCTCCGCCAGACTACGCTGCAAGCTGCCGGCAGCCCACTGTTCGGCGCGCGCCAGCCGCAGCATGGAATGCAGCAGCTTCTCCAGCCGCGCCATGTCATCCAGACATTGCTCTAGGCCGGCGCGATACTCTTCGGAGGGGCGTGGCCGCTGCAGCAACGATTGCAACGTGGATTTCAAAATCGCAACCGGCGTCTTCAGTTCATGCGCAGCATTCGCGAGAAACTCGCGCTGCTGGGTAAAAGCACGATGGAGTCCCTCGAGCATGGAAGTCATCACATCAGTCAGCGGCAGCAGTTCGCGTGTGACCATAGCTTCCGCGCTGGGATTGAGCTCCCAGTTTGAGGTAGAGATCAATGCAGCATTGGCCGCCAGATCACCGAGCGGACGTAACCCTCGCCGCAACCCCCAAAGGGCAAGCGGCACCGTGACGCATAGCAGGAGAACACATCCACCAGCGATGTACAGTCGAAGCCGACCGATCGTCCTGTTCACTGGACTCACCGGTGAGGCATAGGTAACTGTCAGGAAGTCGTTGGCCGGTGTGTCTGCTTCGCGGTCGAGCACCGGGACACGGCTCAGGCGAAGCGCACGATAGGTTTCGCCGTTCCAGTCGAAGTTCGTATAGGTAGGCTGAAGCGCAGACGGGAGCGCAACCCTGGGCCAACCTGTCGAGCGGGCGATTAACTTTCCCGTCTGATCAAAGACCTCGTAGAGATCGGCATTGTGGCGCTCAAACGGGGGCGGCAGCATGTCCTGCTGGAATTCGAGAATCGGGTGCTCGTCTTCCGAATAGTGCACCAACGCAGCTATGCTCATCGCGCGGCCGTGCAATTCCGTGTCGAACGCAGCCAGTAGCTGCCGGTGCGTGAAATACAGCGCCACGAAGAATAAGCCGATGGCGAGCAACAACTGCGAAACAATAACGGCCGCCATCAGCCGCTGCGCTATGGAATGGGTCTTCATAGTCAAGCGCGCAGCATGTAGCCCTGTCCTCGTAACGTGTGAATCAACTTGGTGTCGCCATGCTCGAGCTTGCGCCTCAATCCCGAGATGTAAACCTCAATCACGTTACTGAATCGTTCCCAGTTGAAGTCGTAAAGGTGTTCCAGCAATTCAGTTTTTGAGACCACGGCTCCAGGCCGATGCGCCAGGTACTCCAGCACACGATACTCCATGGCCGTGAGCGGGATGAGCTTCCCATCCCGTCGCACAGTCAGGTCGGCAGTGCTGATCTCGATATCGGCCACTTTGAGCACGGCAGCACTCTGACCCTTGCCGCGCCGGATGAGCGCCTTGGAACGCGCCATCAGTTCTCCGAGATCGAATGGTTTGCAGACGTAATCGTCGGCGCCGGCATTCAGCAGGGCTACCACCGACTCCTTTTCATCTCGCGCGGTCAGAATGAGTACAGGGAATTGAGCGGCACGCGAGCGCAAACGTGTGAGCAGCGTAAGCCCGTCGATCTTAGGGATCATCAAATCGAGGATCAGAAGGTCGTACGGGTTGTTCTCGGCCATGTATAGGCCGTCTTCGCCATTGCAGCAGCAGTCAACGGCATACCCGGCACTTTCGCGCAAACTGCGTGCAATGTTCTCTGCCAGCCGCCGTTCGTCTTCTACGATCAAGACCCGCATGATCAATCTGATTGTAGGCCAATGCAGCGAGAGTGCGCCGCTCGAACTCACAACCTGATACACGACACTGATACCATATAGCTTCGTCTTAGCATCAGGAGGACCGGCTGTCTCGAAATGAGCAGTATTCTTGATCCGATCGGCCCGCATCACACACCCAACGCGGATGTATGCGCTGAATGCCGTACTGCAGCTTCCAACACAGCAATAGTTGCACATAATTGGATCCGGCTTGTAGTTGCGGCGGTGTTCGTCTGTATGCTGGTGATGTCCATCAGCTTTGCGGAAGAACCATCCGCTAGTGCGTTGAGCGGGTCGGAGCAGCTAGATGCACTTATCAAAGAGAAGAAGTACCTGGAGCTTTTGACGGCGCTAAGCAACCCGACCGGTCTAAAGACGAACGATTATGAAGTTTTTGAGGGAGTGCTTGCCAATCGCACTAACCACCTAGACACGTCCATCCGGCTCCTGAAACAGGCAATCCCGATACTTCAGAAACAGGGTGCGCGTAACCGCGAGCAAATTGCTCTAGAAACACTGGCAGACGGATATTCGAGATTGTATCGCTATGCGGAAGCTGCCGATACCTACATGACGCTGGAAAAGCGCTTAGGGAACCAGATGAGCCCGGCAGAAAGGGCTGGCGTCGAGAGCGAGGCTCTGCAATGGGGGCTGCTTCGACACGTGCGCCCCCAGGAGGTTTCTGTCGGCGCAGCATTCAAAGTAGCGGGAAAGCGTGATCCCTTAGGGGTTCTCGAAGCACCAGTCGAAATCAGAGGTGAAACGCGGTATTGGGTTGTCGATACCGGTTCGAACATTTCTGCGATTTCAAAAAGCGAAGCGCGCCGTCTAGGCATTCAGCCTCTCAAAGGCCCTACCGCGCTGAAAGGAGTAAGCGGTATTCAGGTGCCGGTTCACGTTGCAGTGGCACCCGAACTCCGTATTGGTAAAGCCAGGCTGCATAACGTGGTCTTTGTTCTCCTAGACGATCAGGATTTGCTGGTGAAGCAGCTCCACTATCAAATTGACGGGATCATTGGGTATCCCGTCCTAGCTGCTCTCGGCAGAGTTACTTTTTACCGTAACGACAAGTTCGGGGTCGAGGTACGCTCCAAGCCGTTTCCGCGTAAGGATTACAACTTGTTTGTCGAGAAGCAGACGCCGGTAATAGCGGCTCGCATCGGTGGCACAACTTGGTTGGTTACCTTTGATACTGGTGTTCAGAGGACGATTCTTACGGCGCGATACTTTCGAGAGCATACATCAGACTTTGCGATGAAAAGAGCGATTGATCAAAGTATGGCTGGCGTTGGGGGCACTCGCTCTACCTCAACCTATACTCTGGATTCTGTTCCAGTCCAAATCGACGGACGAAGTACAGTACTACACGACGTCCCGGTTCTCACTGACCGACTGGGAAAGAATTACGACGACTTCTGTGGCAATCTCGGCCTGGATGCAGTACAGCAATTCTCTGCATTTACTCTAGATTTCGACGATATGCACTTCTATGTCTATTGAATACCTCGTGGTCAGCGAATATCTTATGTAATCTTATGTAAATCGCGGTTACGAAGCATACTGTTACTGAGATTAGCCGGTATGGGATCGGCGGTTAGGCTCCCAACGATCCATGTGGACCTATAGTCGGCAAGTCGCTCCCTTGGTGTGGCACCTCGCTGCGCTAGTGGGTCGCCCATTACCCCTGGGCGCTACGGTTCGAGACCGATCCGGTCGTTGACCGCTCCGCTGATCCGCTGTTTACAACCAAGGTAGCGCTCCGTAGTCTGAACCGAAACGTGGCCGAGGAGGAATTGAATCTGTTCCAATTCTCCACCCGCTGTGTGACATAGTTTCGCGCACGAACGACGAAGGTCGTGTGGGGCAACTTGGCCCAGGCCGGTCTTTTTCGCATAATCTTTGACCACATGCCAGACAACGCGCTCCGTCACGCCGACGCCCCAGCCACTTGCCAGCACGGCAGACACAGCGAAACAACCTCCCGGCTGATATGCCGGCGGCGACGACCCACAGATCCACCGCGGCCTTGACCCAATCGGGCACCGGGACTGTTCTGATATGGCCACCCTTCCCGACGAGGTCGACGATCGCCCAATGTTCATCGCGCCGTTGCAGATGGGTAAACTCCAAATCGGCTAGTTCCGTCCGCCTCAGCCCGCAGCCAAGCAAAATCGCGAGAATCGCCCGGTCTCGTTGGCCCTTGATCGTGTCAGGCGAGGGAGCCTGCCAGAACCGGCGGGCCTCTTCAGCCGTCAGCCAGTTGCCCAGTCTGACGCCCAATTTTCTGACGCATCGGTTCCCAGGACCCGCACGCCACGTTCGAGCAACCATAGCGTAGCCTCGGGCCCGAATCCGCAGCCGGAATCAATGTAAGCTGGGGTGCCGTAGGCTGCTCCCGCTCGCGTGTTCATCAGCACGATGTCGAGCGGCTTCAACTCGTGTCCGGTCGCTCCAACCCGCTCGGCCACTTCCGCCGCGGTGACGACATGACCATCGGAAAACTCGCGAAAATCGAGCTTGACTCCAGGACGATAGAACCAATCCAGCGGGACCTCGTCGATGGTCCAGGCGCGCTCGCCTCCATTCATAGTGGAAGCAAAATGCCATGGCGCGTCGACATGGGTCCCGTTGTGGGTGGTGACCATGAGACGTTCTATGGCCCACGCCTCGCCGTCAGGCAACTGACTCGCGTCGAGTCCCGGAAACATCGCAAGCATTCCAGGCAGCGACTGCTTGTGATCGGAGTACTCGATGCGCGGCTCAAGCCCAGGCGAGTTTAGATCGAGGCCCGCAACTCAGGCGACGCGATATTACGAGAGCCAGTCATGCGCGGGACTCTGCACCGATCAGGCAATTCGGGCAGCAAACAGTTGGCAGCCATTGATCAACTGCTGATGGCTGGGATTAAACTCGGGCCTGCCAAAAAGCGTGATGCAATCAACCGAGTCCTGGAACTTGTCCCGGAGTGGACCCGCGGAGACTGCTGGCAGCGCATCACGGAATTGCGGAGGATCGCCAAACGGGCGACTGCTGAGGAGCGCCACCCAGCCAAGGCAAAGAAGTCTGGGGAAGCTACTGCAACCCGGCGGGCAGCCTTCAGGCCATGGACACCGGCGGATGACGACAGGTTGTTGAACCTGGCTGGATACGAACCAGTCAAGAGGATTGCTCAGCGCCTGGACCGTTCGGCCCGCGCTGTCCGCTTCCGGATGGCGGCTCTCGGAATGAGTGCGAAAGTCACTGATGCTTGGTCGCTGCGGGCATTGTGGAAGATGTTGCGCGTACGTCCCTCCCGGCTGACGTATTTCATCGGAAACGGTCTACTGAGGGTGCGAGATGCGCGCATATCGGCAAGCTCGCTGGCAGCGTTTTGCGATCAGAATCGTCCATCTGTGGCGCCCGCCACGCTCGAACGAGTCACAGCTGCCCTCGTTAAGGGAGAGGAAGGATACACGTGGGAACGGGCCGCGGGCCAGTTCTTGGCATAACCGTGGCCCAACTGCAGAGCGGAATTTCTGCCGGCCAGCTGAGGGGATCGAATTCCCGGCCTAATCCCGGTTAAGTATCAGAGGATGGCCGAGTCGCCGTTCAAGTTCTTTCGCGGCGCAGCCATCATCCAGGCGCGCGACCTGGCCAATGCGCGCGTGTCGGGGATTACCGTTCAAGCCTGCGGCGATTGCCACCTGATGAACTTTGGCGGCTTTGCCACGCCAGAACGAGCACTGGTCTTCGACATCAACGACTTCGACGAGACCTTCCCTGCTCCATGGGAATGGGACGTGAAGCGGTTGGGAGCCAGCCTCGTGCTGGCGGCCAGGGACTGCAGTTTTTCCAAAGCCATCGCGGACGATGCAGTGCGAGCGGCCACTACCACCTATCGAGAGCGGATGGCGGAGTTCGCCGAAATGAAGGTGCTTGACACTTGGTATGCACAAGTCAACGCCGACGCCATACTAGAGCATTTCCGGAAAGATCCGGACTTCTTAGCCCGATTGCTGAAAAAACAGAAGCAGGCCCACTCCCGAACCTCTGAGGCTGTGGCTCCCAAGCTGACGGCGGTTGTGGACGGACGCCGGAAGATTAAGGACGAACCCCCGGTCATCTTCCATTTCCAAAAAAATATCCGGGAATTCGAGAAGGCCAACCGAAACCACACTGAACAATATCGGAAATCGTTGCAGGCCGACCGACTGGAGCTGTTTGATCGCTACACCTTTCAGGATACTGCGGTAAAAGTTGTTGGCGTCGGCAGTGTCGGGACGCGCTGCTATGTCCATCTGTTGCTCGCCGATGAAGATGATCCACTCTTTCTTCAAACCAAGGAAGCGCGCAGGTCGGTGCTGGAGTCGCCGCGCGGCAAGAGCCGCTTTGAGCATCAGGGCTTCCGTGTTGTGGCAGGCCAGCGTTTGATGCAAGCGGCAAGCGACATCTTTCTGGGGTGGTTCCGCTCGGCGCACGGGCACGATTACTACGTCCGTCAGTTCCGAGACATGAAGGTTTCCGCCGAGGTTGAAACCTTTCGTCCTGGCACTCTGGTTGATTATGCAACCATGTGTGGCTGGGCCTTGGCGCGGGCCCATGCAAAGGCGGGTGATGCGGCGATCATCGCCGGATACCTGGGATCCACCGATCACTTCGATGACGCCCTGGTGCAATATGCAAGGGCATACGCAGACCAGGCGGAAAGTGATTTCGCAACCTTTCAGGCAGCTATTCGCTCCGGGCGCCTGTCGACGGAACCAGCAAAAGGCGCCGGTCTGGAGTTCCTGCAATAGCGGAAACGAGTATCAGTAGTCGAGACCGAAGCATCTACTCAAGGACGCCACATACCGGCTGAAATGTTCAATGCTTCAACCCTACGTGGCGACAGCCCCCGGATTCATTGGCAATCCGGGTTAGTAGCCTCTATATTCTCACTCGGCAAAAATCGCCTTCCCATAAACTGAGTGCCTCATGAGTCGGAGCCGATCAGATGTTCAATGGTCTGCTCGCACTAGTCGGCCGTTTTGTGGGCGAGTCGCAGACTACCCGGTAGTAATCCGCCCTGTACGAAAGCTGGTTTTGCGATTCCTACAAACGGCTGGAGCTGGTTAATTGACGAAATCACGCTGGCTGCGGATTCAATCTGTCAAGCGTGTGTTTCCTCTGACACTTACGATTGAAGCATGTTTGGAAAGCAATTTTGGACTCCTACGCTTCTTCCGCACAGGCTCGTTCGGTAATGGTACGAGCATATCTGGATATAGCGACGTCTACTACTTCGCAAGCCTTCCCAACAGCGCCTTAACTAAGAGCTCAGACCACACTCTACGAAAGGTACGAACCGCGCTAGATATCCGTTTTCCAAACACGAATGTGCGGGTAAATTGCCCGTCGGTGTTGGTGCCGTTTGGATATCTTGCCTCGGAGTCTACGGAAGTGGTTCCCGCAGAATATCTCTTTGAAGAAGATGGATTCAGAGTATATGACATAGCCGATTGTGCCGATGGTTGGATGCACTCAAGTCCCGATGCTCACAACAGTTATGTAAGAAACATCGACCAGAAGTTTTATAACAACGTCAAACCGTTGATCCGATTTGTTAAGGCATGGAAATTCTTTCGGCAAGTGCCGATCTCGTCGTTCTATCTCGAATTGCAGGTCGCCCGGTACTGCGACAACGAAAGTGTGATTGTATATAGCAATGACATCCACCGCATACTTAAGAAACTTTACGAGAGCGGCCTCGCAAGCATGCAAGATCCAATGGGGATTTCGGGGTACATAAAGCCTTGCAAATCGGACGTTCAGAAGCAAGATGCTGTGTCGAAGACTTTGACCGCTTTTGTTCGTGCAGAGAAAGCCCGGGCTGCGGAAATTGATGGAAACATACAGTCAGCCTTTGATTGGTGGAACTTGGTGTTCGACGGGAATTTTCCTGGCTATTATTATTGATTCGGCTGGCAAACACGGCAAATTTGTAGCTGTCAAAGCAACTGAGAACCGCAAGATTCAACGGGCTTCTACTAGCGCCTTATAACTGTTTCACTATCAACTACTTACAATCAACAAAATTGACCAACTTTCACCAAGCACTGGAATCTGGTTCGGGACCGGGTTCTGGACGCTGTAGCCGCCCGCGCTCCGCTTAGAAGACCTTCAGCCTAGGTCTTACCGACGGCGGCTTGGCTGAATCGTGGCGTTGACTGCTCGAACCGCCAAGGGCACAACCCGTCCGGTCGTTAGATTGCAGAACCCGCCGTGATACGAAACAGAGCCATGTCGCAGCAGTTGTGTCAGTAGACCCAGCGCTTGGTAGGCGAGATTCTGGTTGATGAAGGGTTCTTGCCGGGTTAAAGCCTCGGCCGCACTGCACGAGGGCTGGGAATCTTCTTTATCATCTCGCTTGAGAATCTCTGGGTATAACTCGGCCATTGTGGAAAGGCGATCTTTCTTCTTCCTGTTGGCAGAGTTCTTCGGTTGTCCGAGGATAAATTGTCCGCTGGATGCGTTGTTGCCGAGATCCAACCAGTATAGTACCCGCGAACTCAATACCCATTTGTCGATGGCGCGCCGCGCCTTTCGGGTGTCAACGCACCCGATGACGAAATCAACGTCTGTGCCTTTCTTGAGCTGTTGAATCGTCGCTTGCATGCCCTGCCAGTTCAGCCCCCAGAAAAGGTTGATTCGATGCGCCAGGACGATTGCCTTTGGGAAGCCAATCTCGGTTCGGCAGAACGGTTGGCGAACGCAGTTGGTTTCACTGACTGTGTCCCGATCGATCAGGGTTACAGCCAAGCCTCCGGGATGACCGAAGGCGAGCAGTGCTTGATGGAAGTAAGGAAGTCCGAACACGATTGCACTGCCGTTCCCGCCACAGCCGACGACAAGTATGCGAATTGGCCGCTCCAGCAATTGCGGATCGACAGTGTGCGTCATCGTTGCGCGTCCTCCAGTTTTCTCAGGTACTCATTCAGCGGTTCCATCTCGATAAGCGCGGATCGGGGGAAGATCTTCTTCCCGGCGAGGCTCTTCCAGAGGGCCGCTGTCCCGCCTTTGCGTTTTGTCAGTCGTCCTGCACCGCCGGGATGGGTGAATTCACTTTGAAAGAACGCCTGCTGCCATGCTGGGATGGAGGCAACCGTTAAAGACTTAGGGATTCGCATGGTGCCGGCGCAGACCGCGCCGTTGCTGTCGATGTTCCAGTAGGGTGCTGCCGCCAGTCTTGTATCAGGATCGGGGCGGTGGTTGTTGGGGAGCGCCCGAACGAATAGCACCCCATTTCGGACCACGAACAGCAGGGCCGGATGGGGAAAGCGCTTGCCTGAAATGCCTCCAAGCTCAGATTCGTCACGGAAGAACATGGTCCGCACTGCCGGTGGCATCCACCACGCGATCAGCGGGATTGCTGGCCGTATTTGCCGAGTTCGAGCGCGAGATCTTGCGTGAACGGGTGCGCGCTGGCCTGGCCCACGCCCGGCAGAATGGGAAGCGCCTGGGTCGGCCCGCAACGGCCGCCCGGCCCGCCGATCAGGTCCGCAAACTACGCCGCTCCGGACTGAGCAAATCTGGCATCGCCCGCCGTCTCAACATTGGTCGTACCTCGGTGCGCCGCATTCTGGCGACCGGGAAGGCGTAGAGATGGCTGACAAGAAGCGCTCCTTTTTGACGGCGCCGGGAAAACCAGCGAAGGAGCGAAGGCAGATTGCACCCGACGAAAAGGTTCCTTTGAAGCTGAACGCCCGTGAGCGCGAGTTGATTCTGAAGCACACCTTCGCCGACGAGGAGCTAACCGGCCGTTTGCGTATCGTGCCCAAGTCGGGCGAATCGCCAGGTCCATCGCTTTACTTTGGATGATCTGGATGAACTGGCTGGCTCCGTAGCGGCAGAAGCTAACCATGCAAAGGATAAGAAGCTAGAGAAGGAGTTGTACCGGTTGTACGCTCGGATTGCGGCGGTACTCGAATCCTTTACGGACGAGAACGACGGATCGACACGCTGAGAACCCAATCGAGATGTCGAAATCGAAGAAGGACCCCAGTCGAGAGGAGCGAATCCGAAACGAAGTCGTCGTAGACGCCTATGGGACCGAAGAGCAGGCCATGGGCTGGTATTACTACCTCGAAAACAAACTGCGTTTCCTCTTTCAGGCCAAGTGCATTGCTTCCAAGGTTGTGTCGCCGCTCCGAAAGGGAGAAACCGTCGAAGTCCGGCGCATGGCGCCCGAAGATGCCTGTGCATGCGACATGCTCGTGTTGATCCGCTGGCAAGGCCGCAACATGGCTGTCCCCCTGTCCCAACTAGCCGGAGTAGACGTGGATGAATCAACCGCCGAGGCAATCGGCGACTGGCACTACTGGGTGGCACAAAGCTACTGCTTCTGATTTACGCAGGCCTGCCGAAAGCTCAGATAGTATCGAGCCGGAGGATTGTCACGCAACTTCGTCGGGTGCCCCACCCGGGCTCGTTTTGCCCGGGTAGGTCTATCTTGTAGGAGAACCGAATACTCTGATGGTCAGAGACGAAAACCCCACCCCGCCGAAAAAAGGCGGGATGGGCCCCCCGCCTAAAAACGATGTGAATCCAGCGAACAATCGAACGTTGGATGCCTTGGTTCATGATCCACCTCGATTCACGAGTCTTGAGCCGCCTTAGGCCGCCAGTTGGGCGTCTCAATACCGAACTGCCTGGCGTATTGGGCGGTCAATCGCTGCCAACCGGCGAACTTCATCGCGTCGCCACCAACGATGCGGCCGATAGGAGTTCCGCTCAGAAGGTGATCCAGCACATCGAAAGCGATGTGCCATCCGGCAGCACCCCACGAGATGAAGCGGCGATCGATATTGTGCCACAGCGTCAGACGCGTGCCGCCACCCAAGGCCTCGAGTTCCCAGCGCATATCACCGTACTCAAGCAACTTGGGAGCGTCGGCTCGCGTCACTGTTGTTTCCAGCGGCGTAGGCGTTCCCACCCAGGTGAGATTCACCGTTCCAATCGAACCCAGGCTCCCATCGACCTCAAAGGGAGCCCACTCGCGCAGCTGCGCCGGGTCGGTCAGCGCCTGCCAGACTTTTTCCGGCGGGTGGCGCAGTTCTCGGACGAGGATGAGCGCCCACTTCTCTCCGTCCTTTCGTACCTGCGCCCCGCGGGCCTCGCCCGGTGCGTACTGCGCGCGCTCGATCATCTATCTTCTCCTGCTGAACGGCCGCCCTACCAGCGCATGAGTTGCGTGACCTGGATGAGATTACCGCAGGTGTCGTTCAGCATAGCGATCTTGGAGGCCGTCACGTCCTTGGGTGGCATGGTGAACTCCGCGCCACGCGCTTTCATACGCTCGTAATCGGCCTGCACATCGTCAGTGTAGAACATGGCCGCCGGCTGGCCTTGCTGGAAAATGGCCTGCTGGTAGGCTTTGGCCGCTGGGTTGTTGTTGAGCGCCAGCTGCAGCTGCGTGCCGTCCGGCTCCTCGGCCGAGCCCACGGTCAGCCAACGAAACGGGCCCTGGCTGAAGTCGGCCTTCTTCACGAAGCCGAGTACTTCGGTATAGAAGCGCAGGGCCTTCTCCTGGTCGTCGACGTACACGCTAGTCAGTTTGATTTTCATTTCTTGTCTCCTTTGTTACGCTCGCGGTTTGGGCCGCGTCGTCTTCTCCTTGTCTTCCTTTTCGGTGGTGTTGATTGATCCATGCGGTCGAGGTAGCGTTCGAGAGCATCTACGTGAGCGGACCAGAACCGGCGGAACGGAGCCAGCCAGGCATCCACCTCCTGAAATGGTTCAGGTTTCAGCCGGTAGAGACGGCGCTGTGCATCCACCGTGGATTCCACGAAACCGGCCTCGCGCAGCACTCGCAGGTGCTTTGACACGGTCGGCTGCGGCATACGAAGCTGACGCTCGATCTCTCCCACCGACTGTTGTGACGAGACCAGGAGGCTCAATATCGCGCGGCGGTTCGGCTCCGCAATGATTTCGAACGTTTCCACTCTCTTTATATACTCAATAGAGCATATACGTGTAAAGGTATATTAAGCGGGACTTGGTCGCTCCGAGTTGCCGGTTCAGGCTCCCCAGCGCTTCCTTCAAGTATCGCGAAGCATAAAGTTGCACTACTTCGTCGTTACTTCGGAGCGCCTCATAGGCATCCCTGACATCAGACAGGACTAGGTCGCTGGCCGACGCGTGCAGCTCCTGGGCTTGCGTAAGGGCATAGCGAGTGCGCGCGATCTCACCCTAATTTCGGTTGAAGATCGGTAAATCGAAATTCACGAAGAAGGAAGCCGTACTCTCGCCGGAGACGTGCGGGTCTTCGCCGTCGCTTCGAGTGGTCTCCGATTGGTACGACGGTGTGCTCGCCGTGTCCAACCCGCCCTTGGCGTCGCGAACTGACGATCTATGGCGATGGCTCAATAGAGCCTTTGTGACTGGAGCATGTGTGCCGTGGCACAGAACTCCCAAATATGAAATGCCGGCAGTTAGTGCGTCTGGGTGCACCATTAATCGACGCTTCATCAAAGCGCGCCAGTTCGGCAGCTCTAACCCGAAATGCTGCTCATGAATGACAAGCAGGTCGAACCGAACAACCTGAGCGGGTCAACTTCTCACTGCCTTACTCAATATCACCGCAAGTTCCTCCATGGCCTCGGAAGCGTCTTCCGTTCCCCAAGCGCACAAGAGTTTGACAGCGGCGCGGTGCATGGACGGAGCTTGGGAAATTAGGCGGGCATTGGCTTGTTGTTCCGCGTCCGAGACGGCATGCGGAACACTGGCAAGCTCCCGAGGCCCCTGGGCTGAAGATTCGCCCACAACGACCCAAGCATCCCCCGGGTCCGCTCCAAGATACGCCAGGGTTCGGGAGTATATTGCACTGGCTTGGAACTTATCTGTTCTGAAACCGCTTGCTTTCGACGGGCAGAATTACTTTGGCTCATGGATATTCAACTCACCGGGATTTCACTGTCGATATACGCGATTCGGGCGTAATTTCTTTTCGCTGCACGGTTGCCTCCAGAGTCTATTGGCATTAATTAATGATTTCCAGACCACTGAGGTAGCGGGCATCGTAGGCACTTAATGACACAAGAATAGCACTTTCGGGCTATAGCGCAGCGGCGCAGCCATATCCAGGCCCTGCCGGAATGCCCGCCGACTGGGCCTAGGAGTAGGAAGACAGTGCGATCTGCGGCTGGAGGCCGAGACGCGCTCCGAGTGCGAGGCCCAGTCTTTCAACAGCAGTATTTGCGATTCTTAGATGCTGCGGCACCCACGATCGAATAGTTTGACGCTATATCGAAGCACCGCGACCAACCCGATGAAGATGAAGAGAATACCGGAAGATGCGGGTTTGAGTCGGCATCTAAGTGTGCTGCAGGGTCGCGCCGGAGTCCGCGCCCCGAGTGGCTCAAGTCCCATCCAGAATTCCGGCCGTGGCACGAGTTCCCGTCTATCGTGCTGTACCAGTATCGCGGAGATGGTGCGCGTCGATAGACGATTCGCGTCCCATCAATCAGAACGAAACGCGATTCCGACGCGCGTGAACTCGTATCCGACTCTACATAGAAGATAGCCGAATCGTAAGCAACGCCGTTGGAGTACATGAATCGGAGATAGCGTGCGGTATGGGCGGCCGAGACATCGCCAGGTCAGAGCTCCAGTGCAGAGCAGAACACAACTCTAGAAATCCCGAATCTTTGCATCTTTCAGGGGTGGGAGCCATCAAACCAATACCAGGCTAAGTTTGAACGAAAGCGATTTTGAGCTGGTCCCGCCTACGCGTTACCCACTCCAAGCAGCAACCGATCATCTCAGCAGGAAATTCAGAAACAAAGGTACAACACAATGGAACAAGGAACAGTAAAGTGGTTTAACGATGCCAAGGGATTTGGCTTTATCAGCCGTCAGAACGGCGAAGATGTTTTTGTACATTTCTCGGCGATTCAGTCGAATGGGTTCCGGAGCCTTCAAGAAGGTCAAGCCGTTGAATTCAATGTGACGAAAGGCCCGAAGGGCTTTCAGGCCGAGAACGTTCAAGTTCTCTAGGAAAGAACACAATCAGCAAGCCCGGAATTCAAAGTTCCGGGCCTTTCATGTTTCTATGCATCCCGTAACCAATCCTAAACCGGCCGCTTGGCGCGGATCACTTACCGGTTGGCGATTGATCAGTGTCGGTGTGAGTCGACGGTGTTTTGCATTGGCAATGTCAATCCTTGGCGGCTCGGGCTGTTCACAACAGAAATCACAGACTTTCGATTTGACGGTACGGCATAATGGGCCCGTCCCGGATCTCCCCTGTAACAGCACCCGCATGGGCTGGTTTCCGCTCGGCTACCACACAAAGCGTCCCATCGACAGCCGCTTCTGCGCCAGCCAGAATCCTTGTCCGTCATACACCAAGATACGGATCGACGTCCCTCGCCGGCTGCGAAACACAAACAGGCAGCCGGAGAAAGGATCGGCCTGCAGTTTCTCCGGACACAACTGTGCCAGCGAGTCGATGCCCTTTCTTCCGTCCACGGCTTCGATCGCCACCAGAATCCGCATCTGGGGAGTGGTGATCTGGATCACGTCCGCTCCCACAATGCCAGGCTCAACCCAGCCAGGTCCGGAGTCGTAGTTCCTTTCCATTGCACGCGCATCTTGCCGTGCGGCCCTTCCAACTCAATCAGACACTCCGACACCCCGATCGTCGGCGACTCTACCAGTTCCATGAACATCGGCGACGATGTGGCGGACTTGCTGCGGCGCGCCCGCGTTGTCGGCGCCTTCGTCACTGCATTCCCCGATTCCGCCAGCCCGCTTCAGCTTGCCGTACTCCAAACCCAGAACCTGGGCCGTTCGACAGATCCCGTGTTCCCGCGCCACCTCCGCTGCTGACGCCCACAGCCGTCCTGGAATCGGCAAGCGCACCCCAGGGTGGGCGCTCCGCCAGCGTGCAAAGCGCCGGTAAATCCTCTTCATTCCGTGGGGAATATCAAGTGGCTCGCCTGCCATCGTCAGTCCTCCTTCCTTTCTTCACAAGAAAGACTGACGTTAACAACTTCGGCTAATCCGAGTCACGCAGGTCTGCCGAAAGGACACCAAGTGTGCGGAGGCTGAGTTGAGCAAGACGCACCGTTTCGATGTTCTTGCGTGTAAGCGCATTAGACGAAGTGGAGGAAAACTCCGATGGTCGAGTGCGTGAGTTTATGCGGTCTGTCTGTGGGCCGGTCGATGTGGACGATTGGCCACTGATTTCAGCTTTTCGTCCGCCATGGTGGGCAGCTCCCCGCGGAATCGGCGCTCGGATAGGTGGGAGGACGATCCCAACTCCCGCTGGCGCTCTGAGCACGAAGCAGGCCAAGGAAATTATTCTCGCCAACGAAGCACGGCTCATCGCTAGGCTCCTCGAATCTCTTTTAGACGCCTATCGTAAAGCCCTTATAACCGTCGGCATGAGCCCCTCGTCATCGTCGAAGCCAGAACCGCCCATTGCGCCCATGCAGGAGGGTGTGCCGCCCCAAGCGCACGAACTGCAAGAGCAGGCGGGGCAGGCGCCAGCACCACAAGCACCGACACAAGAGGAGGTTCAGCAAAAACGTGCGAGCGACATAGTACGGGCACAGCGAGAGGTGGCCGGGATTCGTGATCAAATGGGTCGGGATGACGACTATGATCGGCTCAAGGCCGGGCGCGTGGCCCACCCTAGCACTCGTCGGGCGTTCAAAGAACTCAAATTGTTGCTTCGGGTGCCCCATTCTAGCTCGTTCCGACGAGCACGGGAGTGATCGTCGGACGAGCTAGGGTGGGGGTTTTGCACCCGCCTCGGACATCCAGATGACGGGCAGCTTCACGGTTTCTTAAACAGGTCCGACCTGACCTTTTCCCACGGGATGACATCGGAGGGGTTCTGCTCGAGGCGCTCAATCCGGGAATCCAACTCGGCCCGTTGGCGTCGGTCAGCGTGAGCGCGACGGCCTCCAGGCCCGCCTACACTTCGTCTAGCAATTCGGCCTTTTCGGCTGCCGTAAGGTTGGCGATCCGTTCTCGTAGCGCACTCATTGCCTATAACCCAGCACGGTCCCGTGGCCGGTGCAAGCCCGCACGCGGGTTGCCACCATCTTTCCGAACTGCTATCGAACCAGAAGAGGCTTCCGCTTGCGGAGGTTGCAGGTTACGCTGAGCGCAGCTAAATTAGGTGCGAGAGTGGGAGCTGTACATGAAGAGGGCCGTCCCGATGGAATCTGCCTCTGCATCAATCAACGCGAAGATCAAAGAACTTGGGGACTGGCGTGGGAAGATGCTCGCGCGAGTGCGCGCAATCATTCACGAGGCAGACCCTGAGATCGTCGAAGAGTGGAAGTGGGCGAAGGCGACATCGCCGGGGACTCCCGTGTTCTCCCACGGCGGCATCGTCTGCACGGGAGAGACGCACAAGAACGTGGTCAAGATGACATTTGCCAAGGGAGCTGCGTTGCCGGATCCTTCCGGTCTGTTCAACTCCAGCCTCGAAGGGAATGTCAGGCGCGCCATCGACATCCACGAAGGCGACAAGGTCAATGAGGCGGCCTTGAAGGATCTCATCCGCGCTGCAGTGGCGCTCAATCTCAAGGCCAAGAGCAAGGCGACGCTCAAGCCGAAGCCCCGGCGAGCGAGCAGCAAGCGGGCCGACTAGCTTCATCGCCGGGTGCCCGAACAATCGCGCAGGAAGCTAGGGGCCGGTGTGGACACCGTTGGATCTTGCAGCAATCGTCACGATTGTCACATCCTCCCGGCTTCCTTTGCCGGGTTGGGGTTTTCGTTTTGTCCCGCCGTGAATCTCGGTGAGAAGCGTGCGGGTAGGGTCCTCCCGAGCAACCGAGCAAATCAACGCTCCTCGTCCTCCAAAACTAAAGACCCACCCGGGCAACACCAGCCCGAGCGGGCACCCAATTCGTGGTGACCAAGTCCTTGAGTTCATCGACGACTCGGAGCGCGCCTGGGCCAGCCGCCGACGCGCCAATCGTTGGGAATGCGGAGAACAAGGCGCGAAGCGTCGGCTGCGGGTTTAGCCCCAGGCGCAAGCCTGGGGTGGGAGATTAGGAAACCCCGTAGGCGCGGAGCGGCGCGCGCCCGGGGTGGGCCGCTACGCGGCCCGAACATCAACATATCGCCGGCCTACCCTGGGCTTGCGCCCAGGGCTAACGACGCAGTCGCTGCTTGGCAGCTCGAACGAACTCGGAAGGGCGGGTTCCCCGGACAAGTACTCTGAGTAGATAAGATACTTGAAGGGCCCTGTTCAACCTGGTGTTGGTTCAGGAATACTAATAAGGCATGACTGCTGCTGCTGCTATTTTCGTCTCGCTTCTCTTCGCCTATGCGTTGCTATCAAGACTGGCATCGCAAACACCCATCACCGCCCCGATCCTGTTCACTGCGGCGGGCATGGTGATGTTTCCGGCCTGGGTGCACGTGGCAGGAGCTGGAATGACTCCCAGTGTCTTCCTTCATCTTGCCGAAATAGGGTTGGTGTTGCTGCTGTTCACCGATGCCAGCCAAACCAATCTCAGTGTACTGCGAGATATCAGTACTCTGCCGGGTCGCTTGTTGAGCGTGGGCATGCTGCTGACCATCCTTCTGGGCGCCATTGCCGCCCGGCTGGTATTTCCAAACTTATCGCTTTGGGAGGCTGGGATCTTGGCCGCGATTCTTGCGCCCACCGACGCGGGACTCGGCCAAATTGTAGTGAACAGCCCGCGCGTGCCCATGCGCGTTCGCCAAGCACTGAACGTCGAGGCCGGACTCAACGATGGCCTCTCCGTGCCGTTCCTGTTGTTCTTCATGGCGCTTGCGGCGGCAAAGATTGAAGGCGGGCCAGCAAGCCTGCTGCAGTTCATGGGTGAACAGTTAGGTTTGGGTGTGCTTGTGGGAGTGGCAATCGGCCTGGTGGGCGGCTGGTTACTGCGCATTGCCAACCGTCGCGGATGGGTGGCCGAATCATTTCAGCAGATCGCCGTGGTCGCGTTGCCCTTGCTTTGCCTGCTGGTGGCGGAAATGGTAGACGCCAGCATGTTTATTGCTTCGTTCGTCGCGGGGCTGGCCGTACAGGTGCGATTTAAGGAAGCAGGCAGACATAGTGTTGAATTCGCAGAAGAGTGGGGACAACTCTTTAATCTCGCGGTTTTCTTTCTGTTTGGCATGGTGGCGGCCCGTAATTGGCAACAGGTCACTCTTACCAGTTGGGTCTATGCACTCCTTAGTCTGACGGTCGTCCGAATGCTTCCGGTTGCCGTCTCGCTGATCGGTACAGGCCTCAGCGCCCCGACCGTTTTCTTTATGGGCTGGTTTGGCCCGCGTGGGCTTGCGTCGATTGTTCTTGGGCTGGTTTATATCGAGCAGGAACTTCATCTTCCCGGCGAATCGACGATCCGGCTGGCGGTGATGGTGACCGTGGTCGCAAGCATCTTTGTGCACGGGATGAGCGCGATGCCGGGCATCAGCATTTATTCGCGTAAAGTGGCCGCGCTCGGGCCATCCGCGCCGGAGCGCCAGGAACTCGCAACCTGAGACATTCACCAGTCGCGTGCTCTTTAGTTAAGAAAGCAGAATGGTAGATTTCATCCGACCGATTAGTGAAAGTCATGCGAGCGTACCTCGGCATCCGTGATGTCAACGCTCTCGATTTCGTAAACTTCGCGGAGCGGCCGTACACGGTCAACTTTCACGGAGATTACGCCTTCCTGGTTTTGCAGGATGCCCTCCAGCAACAAAAACTTCTCCGAGAGAATAAGTACGCGATGGTTGTCCAGGAGATCAGGAGAGATGATCGCGTTGCTGATGCCGGTCTCATCTTCGAGACTGAGAAAGACGAACCCTTTGGCCGTGCCTGGCCGCTGGCGCGCGATCACGCATCCCGCGGTTCGCACGCGTCTGCCATTAGGAATTTGCGTGAGATCGTGTGCCGAAAGAACGCGCGCTTGTCGCAGATCGTCTCGCCGATATGCCAGAGGATGCGGCCCCACGGTAAGCCCGGTGCCGTGGAAGTCGGCGACCAGTCGTTCTTCGGCGGTCATCTGCATGAGCGGCGAGGGAGTATCGCTTTCGGGAATGCTGTCGAGCAGTGGCCCGGCAAAACGCGCTGCCCGCTCCACCTGCCATAACGCGTCGCGGCGATGAAGCTTCGCCCTCTTGCGGGGCGGATTCAACTGCGCAAGTGCATCTTTGCCGGCCTTATCGCCAATCGAATTCAGCGCGCCGATGGAAGCCAGCAGCACCAACTCGTTGCGGCGCAACTCGGGTACGCGATAGGCCAGATCGGCAATGGATTCGAAGGGCTGGGCGTTTCGCTCGCAAACGATAGCCCGCGCCGATTCTTCGCGAAGTCCGCGGGCATAGCGCAATCCCATGCGCAGGGCAAAGGTGTCTTGAAGGGGCATGGTTTCAGCCGCGCCAGGAGAAACAATCTCACCACCGAGGCACGGAGGACACGGAGAAATTGGATCTGAAATCCTCCGTGTCCTCTGTGTCTCCATGGTGAAGCTTTTCGAAGGAACGGAACGAGAGTGCGGCTGCTCTTCCAGCGTGCACGCCCACTCCGACACTGTGACATCGACGGGCTTCACCCTCAGCCCATGCCGCTGCGCGTCCTTGACAATGGTCGATGGGTGATAGAAGCCCACCGGTTGATTGTTCAGCAACGCTGCGGTGAATGCCGCCAGGTAATGGCACTTGAGATAAGCGCTGGCATAAGCGATGAGCGCGAAGCTGGCGGCGTGCGACTCGGGAAATCCATATAGGGCAAACGAGCTGATCGAGTGCAGGATTTCTTCTTGCGCTGCTCCGGTGATACCGTTACGTTCCATGCCGGCGCGCAGCTTGACCTCGATATCGCGCATGCGTTTCTCGCTGCGCTTGAAGCCGAAGGCCCGGCGCAACTCTTCCGCTTCGCCGCCGGTAAATCCGGCGGCTATCATCGCTACGCGCAGAAGTTGTTCCTGGAATAGCGGTACGCCGAGTGTACGTTCCAGCACCGGTTCGAGTGAGGGATGCGGATATACGACCTTCTGCCTGCCCCGGCGGCGCAGCAGATATGGATTCACCATCTGCCCAACGATCGGCCCCGGCCTGATAATGGCAACCTCTACCACAATGTCGTAGAAGCGTGTGGGATGCAGGCGCGGCAGGCACGACATCTGGGCGCGGCTTTCGATCTGAAACATGCCGACCGTGTCGGCCTTCTGCAGCGTTCCATACACTGTGGGATCGTCGGCCGGCAGTTTTGCCAAATCGACATCTTCTTTATAGTGATCGCGGATCAGCGTAATGGAGTCTTCCAACACTGCCATCATGCCCAGCCCCAGCAGATCGACTTTCACGATGCCAAGATCGGCACAATCCTCCTTGTCCCACTGCACCACGACGCGCCCCGGCATAGTCGCCGGCTCCAGCGGGACGATGGAATCAAGCTGCCCCTGGCAGATGACCATTCCGCCCGAATGCTGGCCCAGATGACGCGGCATGTCCTGGATAGCCAGGCACAGCTCGAAGAACTTGCGTATGCGGGGATGGCGCAAGTCGAATCCGGCATCGCGGAATTGGCGCTCCAAGGTGTCGCCAGGATCTTTATATTCCCATGAACTCACCAGCCCGGCGAGCCGATCCAAAGTTTCTTCATCGAAGCCCAGCGACTTGCCTACCTCGCGCGCTGCCGAGCGCCCGCGATAGGTAATGACGTTGGCCGTCATGGCCGCGCCCAGCTTGCCGTAGCGCTCGTAAACATACTGAATCGCCTTTTCGCGTTGATCGCCGCTCGGCAGGTCGAGATCGATGTCCGGCCACTCGCCGCGTTCCTCTGATAGAAAGCGCTCAAACAGCAACTCCATGCCGACAGGATCGACCGCCGTAATGTCGAGCGAATAGCAGACCGCGCTGTTCGCCGCCGATCCGCGACCCTGCACCAGAATGTTGTGCCGACGGCAGTACTGCACGATGTCCCAGACGATGAGGAAATAGCCTGCCAGTTTGAGCTTCTCGATCAGCGCCAGCTCGCGCTCGATCTGGCGGCGCGCCCGTTGCCAGAGATCACTTTGCCCGGGCTGCAGATATCGATCGCGTGCGCCTTCGTAAGTGCGCTCGCGCAGGAAGGAATCCATGGTCTCGCCGTCATTGACGGGGTAGCGGGGAAATTCATAGCCCAGGTTTTCCAGCGTGAACTCAAGGCGCGATGAAAGCTCGATGGTGTTGGCCGTGGCTTCTGGTAAGTCGGCAAACAGGCGCAGCATCTCCGGCGGGCCCTTGAGGTAATGCTCGCTGTTATGTGCCAACAACCGGCCCGCCGTATCGAGCTTGCAATGATTGCGGATGCAGGTGAACACGTCGAGGATTTGCCGCTCTTCCGGCCTGGCATATTGCGCGCCCTGCGTCGCCAGCAGCGGCAGGCCGAGGCCACGCGCCAGTGAAATCGCTGCCTGGTTGCGCGCCTCCTGCTCGCGGTTGTAATGCCGCTGCAACTCAACGTAGACGTTTTCACGGCCATAAATGAAGATGAACTGGTCGAGCGCGCGCCGCGCTTCGGCAACGCCGCCGCGCGCCAGCGCGTTCGCCAAAGGCCCTTCATTGCCGCCCGTCATGCAGATGAGGCCATCGGCAAATTCAGCAAGATCGGAAAGGGAAGCGGTGGCTTGCGATTGCAGGATTAGCTCGTCGGAACCCCGGCTGCGTTTTGGCGGCGATGCCGGATACTTCGGCGCGCGCAGTTTAGTTCGCGTAATGAGCCGGCACAGGTTCTGATATCCCGCACGCGAGGAGCACAGCAAGGAAATACGAGGCAAAGCAGGCGCAATGTTTGCTCTCACCCTGTCGCAGAATTCGGGAGACAAGGATGTGGTACCCACGAGCAGGGAAGTGATCTCCGCGCCGATATGCGCCTTGATGTTGAGCTTCTTCGCTGCGAAATAAAATCGCGGCGCGCCGTACACGCCATCGCGATCGAGCAGCGCCATGGCCGGCATTTGGTGCTGGGCGCAGCCCTCGGCAAACTCCTCGGGCACGGAGGCCCCTTCAAGAAAGCTGAAGGCCGATCGCGCATGAAGTTCGACGTACATCAGTCATAGCTCGCGTGAGCAAACCATTGCCCGCTGCCGGTGTCGCGGTAAATGCAATACAAGCAGACGCTGCTGTCGCCCTGGTTTTGCAGTGCGACGTCCCACTCTTCGCGGTCCCAGGGGCCATGCTCATTGTTTTCTGCGGAACCCGCCGCCCACCATTCTCCCGAGCACCGCCACGGCCCAGCGGACCACAGCACTTGGCCTTGCAGGGGAAGCTGATCCGATCCCGGCCTGCTATGGATTGCCAAGGGACGGCCATCGGCAGTACGCACCCTAAGCTGTCGTGCCGGGCGAAAGATGCGCAGGGCATAGGATGGCGCGTCAGTGCTATCCGACAATGTAGTAGGCGTGCTATTGGACTCTTCCGAGGCAGAAAATCGCTCCATAGCAAATGCATCTGGACGGTGCGAGTCTAGCAGGCGCGCAACGCCGGCGCGGTGCTCGCCAACGATGGAGATAATGCGCGCCAGGGTGATTTCCAGTTTTTCCACCTCCGGGGTGAGTGGCAGAAACAGCCCGCGTTGCGCGGCGCGGGGCGGAGCCGGCTGGGCTGTGATCCACAACTTCACCACTGGAGCGCCGGGTGGATGAGCCTCCAAATCGAGCTGAAGCAGCTTCAGAAAAACCCTGGCGTCGCGCATGGCCACAGGCAGCCGCAGCCGTCGCTCAACACTAACTGTACGTCCTTCAGTGTCAGACCCAGAGCTTGAGAGTAATTCCTGCGCTGTTGTGGTCTCTTCGTCGGCTACCCGCTTTTCCAGTTGCAGGCGGATGTGCAATTCGTGTGCGGCCAGCGCCCGCGATTCCAGGCGAGCGCACAACCGCTCCAGCAGCCGATTGAGAATGAAGGACAGTGGTTCCAGGGTCTCAACTGGGGAGTCTAGTTCCAACGCCTCTTCAAAGCTCGATTCCGGCTCACACAATGTCAGAGTGCGCATTTCGGCGCCACGCGCCAGCCGCTGCAATCGCGCTCCCGCTTCGCCCAGGCGCGAAGCCAGCGCATGCTCGGGCAACAGCGCCAGGGTGCGAAAATCGCGCACACCCCAGCGCTCCAGGGTATCGAGCATCTGCTCGCGTAACGCGGCACGTTCGCGTGCCCCGGCTGAATTACTCTTCTTTGCGCGCGGCAGATCGAAGGAATCCAGCAGCACGTTGAGAGGCAGCACACCCAGCCGCCGCGCTTCTTCGCCCGGAGCAATCACGGTGACGCCGGTGAACCCGCAGGCCGCATGCATCGCCGAATCAGGATTCGCGGCGACTGCAACGTTGCCCTCCATTCCTGCTCCGCTGACGCGCACGGCCAAGTCGCGTGCCATATTCGCGGCAGAACCATGCAGCCGTTCCAGCCCCGACAAATCCAGCAGCAGGCGGTCGTCGGCCGTATCTTCCACGCGCGGTGAAAAGCCGAATGCCATATCCAGCAACGCGGAGTGTGCTGCTTTCTCCTGCTCGGGCGAGCGCGGGCGCAAAATCGCGTCAGCGAAGATTGCCGCCTGCAACTTGGTCATGCCCACTTCCATCCCCATTTGCCGGGCACGCTCATTCAGAGCAATCACGCGCGCCAGCGGAGGCTTGCCATCGAGCACCGCCACCGCGCGTTCGCGCAACAACGGCTCGGCGCGAATAATCGCCTCCACGGGAAAATCGTGAATGTAGATGCAGGCAAACATGATCGAATTCCTAGCGAATCGCGTGTTTAGCGGTTAGTTCAAAGCCAGAGTGAGCCGATTGCACCGGCTTGCGCGTCCACGAGCGCACGACTTCGGCCTGCAATTGCATGCCGTGTAGTAACGCGGCATGACTTACAACGTTGTTCGCAGGAATCGCTGCTTCCGAATTCCTTATGACCTTCCATCCCGCGGTTTCAGCGGGCTTTTCTGCGACTGCGTTGTGCGCGGACATGGACTGGTGTTGCAGTTGGAGCACCAACGACGCACAAGTTTTTGCACACGGCTCCTGCTCAATCAGCAGCAACACGGTGGCAGTCTGCTCCACAGCGCGGCGAAAGCGGAACCACGACGTGAGCGGAACCCGGCGTGCGCTTTCGAAAGATATGTCGCCCAGGTCGAGCACGACCATGCCGAAGCCGCCGCTTTGCAACAGCAGGTCGGTGACTTTCAGGCACCTGATCGAGCCGGCGAAGCGCCTTGCGCTGTGGACGAACGTTGCGCGCGAAACCGTCAGGCTGAAGCTGCTCGCGCTCGCTACAGCGAATCCACAACAGCCTATCGAGCGCAACGCCCGCTGCCTGCGCCGATGCGGGATCGAAGCTGTCGCTCGCATCCACCAACGCACAGGTTTCCTCACGGCGCGTTGCGGCAGCCAGCGCAGACATCATTACGCCAGTACGCCCGCTGGAAACCGGCCCGGCAATCTCGCTTAGCGCGCCGCGCAGCAGACCTCCGGTGAGAGCGTCTAATTGTTCAATCCCGGTTGGGGCTGTCTGCGGAGCCATGCGCTCGCGCAGCAGCAGCGTGGACGAGAGCCGCTCGCCGAGCGACGATTCAATGCGGGCACGAACTGTGGCAGCCGATGAGATAAACCACCTCAAGGAGGCGAAATAAGCCGGGCGTAACCGTCAAGCAGTTGCGTCTCTCCGTTCAAACAAGCAGTAGAAGAGAGTCAAGCGGGAGTACGCTCTTCGCTATTTGCCTCGCGCTCCGCTAGGGATCGCTAACACGAGGAGAGCGGGTAGCTGTATTCGCTTTTTATTCGCCTACAAATGGGATTCTGCTACGCGGAGTCGAGGTTGTCAACAGGTTCGTAGGAGGGGCATAAATACAAGAGTTTTCGAGTTCTACCATGCAATTCATGAATTCAGGAAGCACTCGGCTGGGTCGCCCGAATGAGTTTGCTATAATGCAAAAGTCTCGCCCAAGTGGCGCTATCGTCTAGGGGTTAGGACGGAAGATTCTCAATCTTCAAACCCGGGTTCGATTCCCGGTAGCGCTACCAACTTTCTCCTGCTATCTCCTGTCATTTCTGACACTTCCAAAAATCTATAATTTCATCCGTAACGCGTCATATCGCTCCAAAGCGTCTGGCAGGGGTCACAATAGGGGTCACAGTTACTAGGGATCACCTCCGTCCCAAAATCCTATGTCCTGGGACGCAAGCCAGGCACAAATGTCTTCCGGCCGCGCTCCAAGGAACATCCCGAGGATGAAACATTTGCTGGCTTGCTGCTACTAGTGGAAGGCCGAATTTTCTTCGCTAATGCTGAACACATCGGCCAGAAGATCAAACTGTTGATTAAAGAAGCACAGCCTCAGGTCGTCGCCATTCATCTCCAAGGCGTTCCCGATCTGGAGTACACGGCCCTGAAGATGCTGATTGAGGGGGAGAAGCGACAGCGTGAGCTTTGTTCTGGTAGTGGTTTGGGATGACTGGAACTTGTAGCGCGGCCGGAGAGGTTAGACCGGCAGATCAGCCACCTGATGTGCAAGAGCGACCATGGAGACAATGATCGCGACGATGATTCCCTTCAGCGTGCCTACAAGCACTACACCGGCAAATGCGATCAGAGCCCAGGTGAACTCGGTTCGTCGAACACTGAGGATGTCCCGGAATTCGACCGGCTTAATGAGTCCGATGGAATAAACGATGACCACGGCGGCGAGCGTGGCTTGCGGAATTAAGCCCATTATCGGGGCCAGGAGCAGCATCGTCACCAGTGTCATGGCCGCTGTAACGATCTCGGACATCTGTGTACGAGCTCCGGCGAGATGGTTTACCGCTGTCTGGCTAGTACCGCCTCCTCCGGGCATTGCTCCGAGAAGCGCGCCGCCGGCATTGGCCAATCCAGTTGCTAACAACTCCCAGTTGGCCTGCGGGGAGGGTTCGTCGCTACGCGCGAACGCTCGCCCGGCAGCAATGGTTTCTGTAAAACTCATGAGGGCGATGCCCAAAGCGCCGGGCCAAAGTTGGGTTCGCAAGTGACAGGACCGGCGGGGTGAACGATGGCAATCCCTGCGGGATGTGACCGACCAAATCAACTCCATGCGCGCGCAAGTTTAGGAAATACGCGCCAGCAATACCTGCCGCAACCGCTAGCAGCGGAGCTGGCGCCTTCGGAGCGAAGTGCTCGATCGCGACCAGCAGAACGATCATCGAGACTCCAACGGCGAGCGTTGCTAGCGATGTCTTGGGAATGCCGTGGAGGGTCGCAAGCAGGTTCTGAACGAAAGTGCCCCTGGCAAAGTGAATTCCGAGAATCTTCGGGACCTGGTCAAGTACGATGACGACTCCGATGCCAGCCTTGAAGCCAATCAAAACCGGCTCGGAGATGAAATTGGCAACGAAGCCCAGCCGCAGGATGGAAGCCCTCGCCTTGCAACGTGTACTCACCGAGCTGGGAATGCGTTGCCTGTATCGTTCTACCGTCTAGTTGCCGCACCATCGGCTTCGAATCGCCGTTACCCCAGGACCACGTGTTCCGGAACCACAGTGTCGCCAACAGGTGAATCTGGGCGGTTTCCGGGCCGCGGTTATGCAACGAAATCTTGATCAGGAGATCTTCCGGGTCGGCTTTGGCGTATTCAACGAAGACGTCGAAATAGCGGTCGCCGTCGAAGATGCCGGTATCCAGGAGTTCGTACTCGAACTCTTCGCGTGAGCGCCGGCCCTTCGTCTCCACCAGGTCGAGATGCGGAAATTCCTTCTGGGGGTACTTGTATAAGTACTTCATGTACGAGTGCGCGGGCGTGCTGTCTAGGTAGAAGTAGTATTCCTTGACGTCCTCGCCGTGATTGCCCTCGCTGTTGGTAAGACCGAACAGGCGCTCTTTCAGGATGGGATCGCGACCGTTCCACAAGGCCAGTGCAGAGCAAAGCCGCTGCTCGTCATCGGAAATCCCCGCCAGGCCGTTTTCGCCCCAGTGATAGGCGCGCGACCGGGCCTGGTCATGCGAGAAGTAGTTCCAGGCATCACCGTCGGAGCTGTAGTCCTCGCGCACGGTGCCCCATTGCCTTTCGCTAAGTACTCTACTACGTAAATACAGTGACGTATTTATTGCTTGAAAATTGGCGCAAACATCAACTAGGCTTGTTCTTGGAGACATGCCTTGCCACGTTCAAGCCCTTTTCGTATCGTTCTTGCGCCCCAGGAGCGGGAAGAACTGGAAGCCCGGACTCGAAAATATACGTCGCCGTATCGAGATGTCATTCGAGCTAAGATTGTCCTCCTGGCGGCGCAAGGTCTGCCCAACCATAGCATCGCCACGCGCTTGGACACGCCGCGGCAGATCGTCAGCAAGTGGCGCAAACGATTCGCATTGGCCCGTCTGCCCGGCCTCGACGAACAACCTCGGGGCGGGCGTCCCGCGCTCTTTCCCCCCAGCGTCGTCGTGCAAGTAAAAGCTCTGGCCTGTGAGCTTCCTCATCGCCTCGGACTGCCGCTCTCACGATTGTCGCTGGCCGATATCCAACGAGAGGTAACCGCCCAAGGCATAGTCGCCCAAGTCAGTGGTACTACCCTCTGGCGCTGGCTGAGTGCCGATGCCCTGCGTCCCTGGCAGCACTGCAGTTGGATCTTTCCCCGCGATCCGGATTTCGCTCTGAAAGCAGGGCGCATTCTCGATCTCTATGCCCGCATGTGGCAGGGAGCGCCCCTACAAACCAATGACTTCGTGATCTCCGCTGACGAAAAGACCAGCGTGCAAGCGCGACGCCGCAAGCAACCTACTTTACCGCCCGCTGCCGGACGCCCGATGCGGATAGAACACGAGTATTTCCGCGAAGGCGCCTGGACCTATTTGGCAGCCTGGGACGTCCATCGTGCCAAGCTCTTCGGTCGCTGTGAGAAGAAAAGTGGTATCGCTCCGACTGATCGTCTCATGGCTGAGGTCATGAGTCAGGAACCCTATAAGTCGGCCCACCGCGTCTTCTGGATTATGGACAACTGCTCGGCTCATCGCGGCCAAAGGGCGGTTGAACGCATCCGATCCCGTTGGCCCAATGCCATCCTCGTGCACACACCAATTCATGCCAGCTGGCTCAATCAAGTCGAGATTTATTTCTCCATCGTCCAAAGGAAAGTGCTCACTCCCAATGATTTCTCCTCCCTTGCCCAACTCGAGCAGCGCCTTCTCGACTTTCAAAAACACTACGAGCATGGGCTACCCCATTCCAATGCAGACCTTCACTCGCAACGACCTTTCTGCCCTCCTGGCCAAGCTGCAGCCTCAAGCGATCGCCGCTGCCGCGTGAGACTGCACACAAATACGTCACCGTAATTCCGAACCAGAGTACTAAGGTAGGGTTCACATTTCTTCCATGGGATACCTTTCTCTCGCGCCTCATTCAAGCGCTTCTGCTCGGTGACCTCACGTAAGACAGTGGCGTTGATTTCTTCTGTGAGGCGGTCATGGCTGTCTCCCGCTCCTCGCTTTTGTTACCAACGCTGAGCTATGACCAGGTGTTTCTGCTTGGGCTCCTGATAGCCCTTGGCCTTTTGGCGTCCGGGCAGCTTTGGAGGCGTGTAGGGAACCTCCTCGTAGGGGATACGGCTGAGAATGTCGGCAATGCAGTTCAGGCGGGCGCGCTTCTTGTCGTCGGACGGCACAACGTACCAGGGAGCGGTAGCCGTATCGGTAGCGGCGAGCATGGCGTCACGGGCTCGCGAATAGTCGTACCAGCGGCGATGAGACTCCAAATCCATCGGGCTCAGCTTCCAACGCTTCGATGGGTCCTGGATGCGCGCGAGAAAGCGCTTGTGCTGCTCTTGTTCCGAGACATCGAGCCAGTACTTCAGCAGGATGATGCCGTTGTTGATCAAGATGTTCTCAAAGGCGGGGCAGCCCTTGAGAAATTGCTTATATTCCGCCTCGGTGCAGAAGCCCATCACATGCTCGACCCCAGCGCGGTTGTACCAGCTCCGGTCGAAGATGACGATTTCTCCCCCGGCAGGCAGATGTTCGATGTAGCGCTGGGCATAGATCTGGGTCTTTTGTCGCTCGGTAGGGGAAGGTAAAGCCACCAGCCGGAAGACACGCGGACTCACGCGTTCCAGGATGCGTTTGATGATGCCGCCTTTGCCCGCCGCGTCCCGACCCTCAAACAGGATGACAATCCTCGCACCAGTCTTTTTAACCCAGTCCTGAAGCTTCACCAGTTCGACCTGCAGCTCGAACAGCTCGGCTTCGTACTCCTTTTTGCCAAGCTTCTGATTCACTTCCTCACTCTGAGCCTGCTTACCTTTCTTGTCAGTTGCAAGCTCGTGCCCGTCTCTACTATTCGTTTTGGATTTCTTACTCATACCTGCCTCTCTCGGAAAGAGTCAACTCAGTGATACAAGTCTTTACCGTCTCATCTCAATTGCTGCGACTCAACCGCAAGAAGTGATAGCTCCATGGTCGCAAATCCACGTATAAACCTGGCGAAAGCATCGCATCGCCGTCGCGCTCATACTTCGCGCCCGAAAGCAGGTCGGTGAGGCGCCACTGATTGCCTGCGAGATCGTTGAACGCAACTTTGATAAGAGCTTGAGCGGGGTCGTCACTGAGATTGACAGAGATGAGGTACCTCTCCTCGTCCTTGTTCCAGGTCCAAGCCACTAAATTCTCGTAGCTTTGGTTACCTGGCCAGCCGGTGCGCTCACAGAGTCCCCAGTCCCCTTCTTTGAATGCCAGAGTATTGATGGCGAGAAGGAGCTTCGTGAAGAAAGCCCTTAGCGCCTCGTCGAGCGGCTCTTCCGGCCTTCTACCAAGGAAAACGGGCAGCCTCACCTTGCGACCCTCGAATTGGCCTTCGTGGAAGAGCCTAGCGCCGGGCAGAGTGGAGGTCGTTACCGTAGCGGCTCGCTCTTTGGCCGGCGTGAACGCTGATGCTGCCCGTGGCTCGTCGTGGTTCTCGATGAAGCGGAGGAGCTTGTTCTGGTACGCGATGTCGGCGCACAGATGGAGACGAACGTTTTCGGCATTCTCATGCTCCAGACGGTCATACAGTCTTTTGTCGTAGCAGAAATCGAATCCCTGCTGTTGTAACTCCCATTCCAGGTCCCAGTATGCCTCCGCGATAAATAGAAAGTCTGGATGCTCTCGCTTGGTGGACGAGATCACCTCAACCCAATACTCGGTGTCCGGCCTCGGCCCCGCGCGGCGGCCCCAGGTGCGCTCGAAAATCGAGTTCATTACGAGCATCGCCATGTCGCAACGCACGCCGTCGCACTGGTCGGCGATTTTGGAAAGGGTTACAGCCACCGCTTGCCGGAGTCCCGGTTGAAAGGCATTGAGCTGCAAAACGTCAGGCCATGCCGGGAAGAACGGATCCTTGCCGCAAGCGAAGACCGTTCCGCTCAGGTTGATGTACGAGGTTGGATTGTTCGCCGCGTCATCAGCACTCCCCTGAATGAAGTGTTCAGGGTGTTCGGCTACCCATGGGTGATCCGGCGCTACGTGGTTGGGGACGAAGTCGAGGATCAGGCGCAAGCCTCTGTTCGCGAGTTCTTTACGCGCATAGGAGAGATCTCTGGGCCCGCCTAGGTGCGCGTCGACCTCGTAGCCGCGCACGCAATAAGGAGACCCCACATTGTCTTCGGATTGGAAGTCTGGCAGCGCCCGACGGAAATCCTCAAGCAGACCGGGGTTCTGGTTCGCGATCGCGATACCCGCAGGACTGCGTTCCCACACTCCCATCAGCCAAACAGCGTCGAATCCCAGCGCTGCAATGGCATCCCATTCGGCAGAGGGCACAGAACCGAGGTTGAGCGGTTTCCCCGCCTTCTTGCTGAGTTCTGAGAGCCACACCCGAGTATTGATTTCGTACAATGTCGGATAACGAGCCCAGATAGACATTCACCACCCTCTGAATCCCCCGTACCGCGCCGCCAGTCGCCGCTCCTAGTGTCGGTTTCTTTAGCTGCTCCGGCGGCTAGGGCGCAGCTGTCGCTACGCTCTGCGGCCATTGGTCTTTCGTCGGATGCCAGGTCTTGTCAGGGTTGTAGAGTTCCATCTTCTTCACGATATTGAGGGAGTCGGGGCCGAGGTCTTTCTGGTAGACGACTCCGTCGTAGTTGACGATGAAGGTCTTGACGCCGGTCACGCGGTATTCAGCAGGCACGGCGACCAGCGCAAAGCCGCCGATCATGACGCCCTCGATGACGTAGTTGATGGCGCCGTTGGGGGCGGCCGGGCCTTGGCCCTTCAGAATCTTGAAGTAGTAACCGTGGAATCCGCCCTTGCCGGAGGTGTAGCCTTCCTCCAACGCCTTGGCCACTTCATCTCCGATCGGACCGTCGGGAGTTCCGTCAGCATTCTTCCAATACAGGCCATCCTGCTTGCCAGGAGTGCTGAAGATCTTCTGCGCGTACTGGTTTATGCCGGAGTCGTCGTGAATTTCCGAAGCATATTCCATTTGCGCCGACACGTAGCCGCGGCAAACCGTGATGGCGTTAAGTTCGTTCTCACCGATTCGGCGGAAGAGAATTTCCTGCTTTCCTTCCTTGGTGTTGAAATACCACTTACCGTTCTTCTTGACCAGCGGTATCGGCAATGGCCACTCTTCGTCGCCCACGATGATGGTGGCGCGGTTCGGGTTAGACTTGGCCAACTGGATCGAGTTCTTGGCAGCGGCCTCTTTGGCAAATGCCTGGGCGTTGTTCTTGTCCTGTACCGGATCGTCAGACGCAACCACATCCTGGCCGTCGGGGCCGAGGATCGCCAGCAATTCAGGTACGTCGAAGTCGCCCGCTGCCTTGATCAGCGCGTCGGCAGCCTGCTGAGCAGTATCGAAACCTTTCTGGCTGGCAGCCGCAGGTTGTGCTCCGGGTTGGGTTTGGGCGACGCTCATCGTCGGGAGGACGCTGCACAGGCCAACCAGGACGAGGACGATCTTCGCAAACCGCTTTGTCGCAATCAATTTTCCTGAATTCATAATTCCCTCGCTCATCATGTTGTGCCTTCCTATCTGCGCCTTCCGCCGCCACCGCCACCGCCACGGGCCCCTCCGCCGCCACGCGAGCCGCCCATGCTGGAGGCACCCCGCGATTGACTGGCCCGAGCCGAACTGCCGCTCATACCGGAGGACGCGCCCCCAAACGCGCTGCGGTTGGTAGAGCTGGGGGTGTTACGAACCTGCTGGTTACCGACGCGGTCTGGCCCGGTGCCGCGGTTCGCGCTCCTGTTGCCGGCGTTTGCTCCACCACGGTTACCGGTGTCTCGCGTACCAGCGCTTGCTCCACCACGGTTGCCGGCATCTCGCGTGCCAGCGTTTGTTCCGCCACGATTGCCGGCACTCGGCTGCTGCCGGGCTACGTTCTGCCGTGCGTTTGCCTGGCGGTTGGCAGCTGTGTCGCGACGCGTGGTGCCGCCGAATTTGTTGGCCGTGCCCCTGTCGCCATAAGGAGCTCCGCCGCGGTGCTTCGGGTTGTGTTGCCAATTGCTGTTACCCCGATTGCCACCGTTCACGCGGTTGCCGCCATTGACGCGGTTGCTGTTGTTCACGAAGTTGTTGTTGTTATTGATGGTGATGTTGTTGTTGCCCCCCCATCCGGAGTTGTAACCCCATCCGCCGCTCCACATCGCGCCCATGGCGACGCCAACGCCGAACGAGATAGCCATACCCGCCGCGTAATAACCCGGCGGCGGATAGGCAATGGGAGGATAGGCATAGACGGGAGCGCCATAAACCACCGTCGGGTTGTAGCTGGGTACATAGACTACCTGCGGGCTGGCCTGCTCGATGACGATAACCTGCTGGCTCTCAACGGTCTTGGTTTCCACCTTTTGTTGTTCGGAGGACTTCAGGTTGCCGGCGTCCTGGGCCTTCTTGCGCATACGCTGCACGGCGTCCATTACGTCGTTCTGCTGCGCCAGAAACGCGTTGCCAAGGTCCGTCGTCCACTTAATGTTCTCGGACAACAGCTTCACGACATCCGGCAAGGCAGCCAATCCCTGGATGCTCGGGTCCCAGTCCTGCTTCTTTACCGCCTCGGCCAGCTGTTTCTCATTCAAGCCCTTGTTTTGGGCCAGCCATTGCTGCAACTGAATGACCTCCAACGGATAGGTGGAAGCCACCAGCACCTGACTGAGCATTGGATCGGGGTATAGCGCAATCGGCGCCACCAGCGAGTCAAGCTGGTCCGGCGGCAGCTGGGCGGCAGATTGCTCCGAGGGAGCTGCGGATTGCTGTGTCTGTGCCGCCACCGCGTTTCCGGGCGCCAGCGCGCCGATGCATATGATCGCTGTGAGCCCTCGAACCGCCCGGATCACCATGTTTCTCAAGTTATGGTTAGAATTCATAGTCGCCGTCTCCGTGTTCTTGCCAGAACTGCTCCCCGCTCAATTTGCCACACGATCGAGAATATACCTTGCTGCGGACGCGGATGTGCCACATCCGCCGATGTCGGCGTTCAGTGCCTTTGTACTGCGGCCCAATACCTGCGACAACTAGGGAAATCCCTAGCCCGGATTTCTCATCAGTAGTAAACAACCACGAGTAATTCACAGTAGAAAAAGGCCGTCTTTTCAGGCATAACTGCGGTGTGAAACGAAGTCGATGCCCCAAAAAGAAACGGCCTTTCTCATGACAGAGTGTACTCAAGAATCGTTCGCGTTTGCAGATCATTTTTCGCGGCGGGTAGTGGCCAACTTCGACGGCGCCCGCATGACCAGCGACGGCGGCGGCCTGCTGTTGCGCCGCACCAACCGCAAAATCCGCTTGCTCGAGCGGGCGACGGATTGCTTCACCGATGGGCGCGATCCGGCGCGGGTCGAGCACAGCGTGGGCGAGATGCTGGCGCAGCGCATCTACGGGCTGGCGCTGGGCTATGAAGATCTCAACGATCATGAGCAACTGCGCCACGATCCCCTGCTCGCGGTGTTGGCCGGCAAGCGCGAACTGGAAGAACCGCTGGCCGGCAAAAGCACGCTCAACCGCATGGAGTTGACGCCGGCGGCGGCTGCCGATCGCTATCACAAGATCAGCTACGCGGCCGAGCGGTTGGACGCGCTGCTGGTGGATATTTTCCTGGAAGCGCACACCAAGCCTCCAGCGGAGGTCGTGCTCGATCTGGATGTCACCGACACGCCGTTGCACGGCGAGCAGGAAGCGCGCTTCTTCCACGGCTACTACGGCGAGTACTGTTACTTGCCGCTGTACATCTTTTGCGGCGAGCATCTACTGTGCGCCCGCCAGCGGGCTTCCAATCAAGATGCCAGCGCAGGCGCGCTCGCCGAAGTGAAACGCATCGTGGGCCAGATTCGGCAGCGCTGGCCGCAGGTGAAAATCATTCTGCGCGCCGACTCCGGCTTCTGCCGCGAGGAGCTGATGGCCTGGTGCGAAGCTGAGCACGTGGACTATGTCTTCGGGCTGGCGCGCAATGAGCGGCTGGAGGCGGAAATCGCCGCCCTCCTGGCCGAGGCCCGCAGCCAACACCAGCAGACGCAGCAAGCGACCCGCGTCTTCGGCGAGTTCTCCTATCAGACGCGCAGCAGTTGGTCATGCGCCCGTCGCGTGGTGGCCAAGGCCGAGTATCTCGACAAGGGCCCCAACCCGCGCTTCGTGGTCACCTCGCTGAGTCCCACAGAGTGGGAGGCGCGCGCGCTCTATGAACAGCTCTACTGCGCTCGCGGCGAGATGGAAAACCGCATCAAGGAGCAGCTCTCGCTGTTCGCCGATCGCATGAGCACCGCTACCCTGCGCGCCAATCAGTTGCGGCTGTACCTGTCGTCGTTGGCCTATGTGCTGGTGCACGCTCTGCGGCGGCTGGCCTTGGCGGGCACCGCCTGGGCGCACGCCCAGGTGAACACGATTCGACTGCGGCTGCTGAAGATTGCCGCCGAGGTGCGCCTCAGCGCCCGCCGTATCTGCCTGCGCTATCCCCGCGCTTATCCCTGGAAAGCGCTGTTTGCCGCCGCCTGGCAGGCGCTGCGCTGCTGAGCGCGCTTTGGGCGTCACCTGCAACCCGATTCTGCCTGGCAGTCGCGGCCCCCACACGCTCGCAATCGCCCACCTCCCTCCGGGCCTTCGCTCGGGCCGCTGCTCCCTCCCAGAAAAACCCGACCCCGCCTCGCCGGACCGCGATCCCTCGCCCCATCTCGACCTCCCCGTCATTCCTCGACCGCGTGGTGAGAAATTCGGGCTAGGTGTTCGTGTGGCGCGTGGAGGAGACGAAGCATTGACCGGACAGCGCCGCGTTGATGGCAGGGATCAGGTCCGCCTTCATCTGAGACTTCACCACAAATCCGAGCGCTCCCTCCGCCATACAGGCCTCCACGAACTCAAGGCTTTTATGGATTGTCAGGAACACGATAATGGCCGTAGTTCCGGTTCTCCGAAGCCGATGGGCCGCTTGAATTCCGTCTAATCCCGGCATCGATATGTCGGCCACAATTATGTCCGGCCGCAGTCGTACCGCCTTCTCGATCATCTCCAATCCATCATGAGCAACACCGACAACGTCAAATTCCGTCTCAAGTAGCGCTTTCACTCGCTCCAGCACAAGAGGATGGTCGTCGGCCAGCAGAATGCGCCGACGACTTCCAGAGCCCTCATGCGCTCCGATTTCTGACATGGGCCCGTCCGATGACGACAGATCGTCGCCGAGACACATTCACAACAGCATGCTGATGTTAGGTGCAGGATCGCGACCCCCGCAACTAGGGAATACCCTAGGTACGCGAGCTGGGCAGCGCAGCGAAATGTATCAGGACGTTCGCTTCAAAGGATTGGAATTCAGAGAGATGAGGCCCTCCTTGAGGGCCAGGAGTACCAGGTCGGCATTACTCTTCAGGTTGAGGGTTTCCATAATATGATGCTTGTGGAACTCAACCGTCTTTTCGCTAAGGTTCAGGTGGCCGGCGATCTCCTTGATCGGACGCCCTTCAGCGCACATTTGTACAATTTCCCGCTGTCTTGGAGTTAAGCGCTTGGAATACTGGCTAGCCCGGGTCTTCTGTAGAACCCAGTCTTCCGATCTGAGCTTAGGAGTCACGTAGCATTTGCCGCGCAGCACATGTTCGATTGCTTGCAACAACTCTGAGCCCGCCGACTGCTTGAGAACGAATGCTGCGGATCCCAACTCAAGAGCGGCGGCAGCCAGGTTGGGATTGTCCTGCATCGTCAGAAATACGAGCTTCACTTTCGGCAGTTCACGACGCACCCGTTCGGCAGCGTCCAGACCGTTCAAAAGAGGCATGCCAATATCGACGACGATCACGTCTGGCTTGAGCCTTACAGCTTGAGTTATGAGCGCGCGCCCGTCCGTTACGGTGCCAGCTACCTTATAGCTCTTCTCCAAGAGAAGCCGAAGGCCATCAGCAAACATTACGTGATCGTCGGCTATCAGGACCTGTGGCCGGGACTCCATTTCAAGGTCTCCGTTGTTTGGGGCCTCTTGTCGCGGTGGACTCTAGACATGCGTAGGGTCAACTGGCGCCGTGTCCTGAACAACCGCCGATGCACGCGCCAGCACGCCGGCGTGCTCACGACCACTCATATCAGACGTATCCTTCAATGGCACTCGCACGTCGATTCGGGTTCCCCTATGGGTTTCCGAATGAATCTCGAATTGTCCACCCAGGAGGCGCACCCGCTCCTGCATGCTCCATAAGCCCAGCCCCCGCCCATCGGAAAAGGGGTTGATGTCGAATCCCTTGCCATCGTCGGCGATGGACAAGTGGAGCGTACGATCCAGCACTTCGATCTGCACCTCCGCGCGGGCTGCTCCGCTGTGCTTCTTCACGTTGCGCAGTGCTTCCTGTACTACACGAAACAGGCACAGCGCAATGTCCGGAGAGACGGACCGCGGCACGTCTTGGTGTGAGAATACAACCTGCGTTCCTTGCTGAGCGGTGAATTCCTTACAGAACGCTGCGACTCCCGGAGCGAGCCCCAGGCGCTCGAGGGTAGAAGAATGGAGACGGTGGGACAGTGTATGAAGATCGGCACCTAATTCGCTGGCGGAATTCATAAGCTCCTGTAGCTGCCGATTCGCCTCCTCTGGCGACGCGGGAATGATTTCAGCGGCCGTTTCCAGGCCGAGCGACAGCAGAGCTAGCCTCTGACTAAAATCATCGTGCAACTCTGATGCCAGCCGGCTGCGCTCATCCTCGTGGGCATTGATCAACATGCCGCTAAGCCTGGTCTGTTCGTTTCGGGCGGCGATAAGCTGCTTTTGCTCGTACAGGAGATATGCAGCCAGCGCTACTAGCCCTAAGATGACGGAGAAAGCCGCGAGCAAGATCCACTTGGATCTCTCCCAGAGCGTGGGCTCGCGATTGAGAACTCTGCTTCCAGCAGGCAGCCTGCTTTCGCTGAGATCCCAGCGCTTCAACTGGCTTGCGTCAAACATGTAGACGCTGGGTGCAGATACGATCGGAATGTCTGCCGGGTTCTTGCCCGCGAAGATCTCTGAAACAAGGCCTGCAGCAATCTTCCCTTGTTCAGCAAAGCTGACCACGTACCCCCCTACAATCCCACGCCCCACGTACACATCGGAGACGCCAAACACGGGAGCGCTTGCGGCCACGGAGACCAACGGAAGAGCAGTCGTAGCATTCATGAATTGACTTCCGCGGGCGTCGCGAAAGAACGTGAGATAGAGGCACCACCGTGCGCTCCGGCAAATGGCGCAGCCGCTCAAGCAGGCTGCTCATATCGAGGTCCGTCAGGTAGGTGAATTCCAGCGGCACGGGATGCGCGTCCAGGCTAGCCTTTGTGAGCCTCAAGGTGGCCTTGTCGAACTGCGAACTTCCACTCACGACCATCACATTGCGGATTCCCGGCGACAGCCGCATCGCCGCCTCCAGCGTGCTCGCCGCATCGAAGGTCATCCAGGTTCCGGTAAAGCGTGAGGTCAGCTGGGGATTCCCAGCCTGCACTTGCGTGCTACCGCAAAACACGACAGGTACGTCAGGCAGAAACGTCTCCGAGTTTCGAAGCAGGAAACCGATTGGTGCAGGTCCTGTAGCGACGATCACGTCGATCTTCCGGTTTCCGTATTGTTGAACAAGCGCGGCCTCGATGTCTGATTGAGTGGTTCCCTGAGAGAAAAGGGGGGAGTCCAAACTTTCCACGTAGAATTCCGTCTGGTACCGCCGATCAGCGGCCAAACGCGACATCACCTCTTCCGTCACCAAGGCGATGGCGGGGTGGGCCAACCCTACCTCATTGATGATTAAGACGTTCTTGCGGAGAGGGGGTTGGGCACTTGCTGTTGCGGCGAGTAATACGCACAGAACGCAGAAAGTCAGTAGGTTCGTGGAACCGCGATGAGCACGTTTGAGAGAGCCCCGACGAGTCACACCCAGCGACATCTGTGATCCTTCCGTGCAGACTGGTTCCCGGCGCCACTTCTGGCCTTACACTGCACGAGACGAAGGGTTTGGGTAAGTGTCTAAATTGTAAGTTCTTAGTTGCACGAGCCTCAAGGACAAAAGTACCTTCGGCGAGGGTTTTTCGAGCAAGGAGGGGGAGAAGTCAGAATAGGACGGCGTCCGACTTGAGTCCCTGGATGCACCGGCCGGTCCGAAACCAGGGCACCTGACTCGTCGCTCGTTTTGGCGAGCAAAACTTCTTTGCAACCGTCACCAAAGGGATCGATCATTATCTATGGATCCATCAGCGTTGATGGACTGGCACGAACACTACCTGTAAACTTCCCGCTTCCGTGCCAGCAGCGTAAAGGATTTGAAGAATGCCTGCCCCAAAACTCGTAACTCCCCAAAACATAAGATCAAGGTTTTTCGAAGGCCTTGCCGGCGCCGATATCAAGGCGATAATCGCTGCGGGCAGGCCACTGCATTTCCTTGCAGGCTCGGTAATCGCGAACCAGGGACACCCGGCAAATAACATTTTCCTGCTCACCAGCGGACGGGCCCGCTACTTCTACGTCACTGCCGATGGCCGGAAAGTAGTTTTGTTTTGGGTCCCGCCGGGCGAAATTTTCGGTGGGGCGGCGCTGCTGCCGACGTCCTCGGATTACCTGCTCAGCACCGAAGCGGTGAAGCACAGCTCTGTAGTGGTGTGGGACAAGGCCGTAATGCGAAAACTAGTGCTGCGATATCCCCGTCTCATCGAGAACGCCCTGCTCGTAACGTTCGATTACCTGGTTTGCTATCGCGGGCTCCACATTTCGATGGCTTGCGAGTCGGCGTCACAGCGGCTGGCACAGGTCCTGGTCAATCTTGCCGCAGGCATGGGCCGGAGAGTTCCCGAAGGCATCCAGCTCGATGTTCTCAACGAGGAGCTGGCGAACGAGGCTAACGTGACACCGTTTACAGCCAGTCGGTTCTTGCGTGAATGGCAGCGGCGCGGAATTCTGCGCAAGAGCCGTGGCAAGCTCGTGTTGCGCTCGCCCGAGAGGCTACTTCTTCAAGAGGCCTAGCGATTCCCTGGCATTTCCTAAGTCGCTAATTGCTCTGCGGCAATTACGGGAATGCTCTCGGACATCGATTTCCTGCAGCGATTATACGATCCTTGTTCTTGACCTCCCGGGCTTTGGCGAGGTCGCAGACTTACAAGCAAGGATGTTGTATTGGCCGACTGCGTGCGTATTCTCATTGTTGACGATTTCGAACCGTGGCGACGTTTTCTTTCTTCCTTCCTGCAAAATGACCCTGGTTGGCAAATCATCTGCGAAGCCAGCGACGGATTAGAAGCGGTTCAAAAGAGCAGAGAATTGCTTCCTGACTTGGTTCTGCTGGATATCGGGTTGCCGAAGCTAAATGGTATAGAAGTCGCTCGTCAAATCCGAGAGTTCGCTCCAGACGCAAAGATCCTCTTTGTCAGTGAGAACTCCCGGCCCGAGATCGTTCGAGCAGCCCTTGGTGCCGGTGGTCGTGGTTACGTCGTGAAATCGGATGCCGCAACAGATTTGGTCAGTGCGATTCAAGCCGTCATTGCCAACAAGCAATTCGTGGGTGAAAGGTTTTTGGCGGAGGACTTGGGCGCAACGTCTTTTGATTAGCTCTATTATGCGTGACTCACGCCTAATCCACCGCGTTATTTTCTGATCTGTGCCGAACATATTCGATGACCTCTTCGATTCTCATTTTGTGCGTTGATGATGAACATATCGCTCTACAGGTGCGAGCGCTCCTTCTATCCTCGGCAGGATATCGGGTGGTGACGGCCACTTCCGGCAAAGCGGCTTACGAGATGTTTCTGATTAACCGCGTTGATCTCGTAATCATGGACCAGATGCTCCCGGATATGGCTGGAACTGACGTCATCGGCAAGATGAAAAGCGCACGTGCGGATGTCCCGATTGTGCTGCTGACAGGCCTCGACGAACCGCCACCAAGCGCCGCTCAGGCGGATTTGGTCATTACAAAGGGGATTACACCACCGGAGTTTCTGGAGAAGATAGGGAACCTCATTTTGTTCTCACAAAAGGCTCGATCAGACGGTGAAGGCAACGGTCGCTGATCATCACAGATGGGCTTAAGAAGCAGAGGGAGCGCTTCTGCCAAGCTCGACTTCCCTGAGTTTCCTCCTCAACCTGACCGACCGGTGCCGCTTGCGGCACACGACACCAGTTTGGTCGGGACGGCCGAATCTCAGTAGCCTAATCAGTGAGCCACCAGGAGGATCCACCCGGTTCCGATCACCAGAAACACTGCCAGAAAGAAGAGGGTAGTCAACAGCCCAAGCCGGTAGAGTTCGCGTTGCGTGAGATAGCCGCTGCCTACGAAGATGACGTTTTGGCTTCCCCCCTGGGGCGTGATCACAGAGAAGTAGCTGCTTGCGAAGAGAAGCCCGAATGCCATGAGCGGCGCGGGAACACCGCCGCGGATGCCAACATCCAGAAAGACTCCCAAGAGCGCCAGAACCTGGGAGGACTGGCTCACGAACATGTAGTGGATGGCGACATAGATCACGATCAGCCCAACATAGGTCACTGGCCAGGAGAGGCCACCCATGTGCTTCGCCAGGATCTGGCCTGCGTAACCCATGAAGCCGAGTTCGTTGAGTTGCCCGCTCAAGGCAAATAGCACGGCAAGCCACAGAAACGTAGTGAGCGTATCGCCTTGGTCGGAGATGTCGTGGAGGGTGAGCACACCCGCCATTAGCAGGAGGCCGAGACCAAGGAACGCGATGCTGGTGACATTCAGTCCCAGCTTGTCGGCGAAAATCCAGCCAGACACCATCAGCGTGAATGCAACGGCTGTGATTCGCTCTTCGCGCGAGAGCGGTCCTAATGTCGCAAGGGCCTTACGCGCGGCGATTGGTGCCTCCGGCGTCTCACCCACGCGTGGCGGGAAAAGCCGGGCGATCAGCCAAGGCAGGGCCAGGATCGCTGTCAGTGCCGGCACGCAGGACGCAACCAACCATTTTCCGAAGCCAATCTGGATCCCATACTGCCGGGCCACCTGTATCCCGATCGGATTTGCAGAGGTTGCGGTCATCCACAGAGCGGACGACACAGCCAGGCTCGCCATCGTACAGAACATCAGATAACCGCCGAGACGTCGCCCCTCAGGATCATCCGGCTTCGATCCCGATCCCTCTGCGACAGACAGAACAATGGGAAAAAGAACACCACCCCTCGCGGTGTTGCTCGGGAAAGCCGGCGCGATCACCGCATCGGTGAGCACGATGCTGTACGCAAGTCCTAACGACGAGCGGCCGAACCGGCTCACCATGAAGAAGCTGATCCGGCGGCCAAGTCCTGATTTAACGACTGCTTGCGCCACCAGGAACGCAATCACAACCAAAAGGACGCTGGCGTTGGCAAAACCGCCGAAGGCTTGGGCGGGGGTAATCGTACCGGTTAGGACTACGGCGGCCACAGCTATCATGGTCGATGTCAGCAGCGGAAATGCCCCAACCAGTACGGCGACGATCGCGGAGACGAACACCGCGAACAGATGCCAGGCTGGGGCCGTCAGTCCCGCAGGCACAGGCGCGAACCAAATCCCAAGTGCCAGCGCAAAAGGCAATGCACGCCTGATAAGAAGGCCGGCACTGATCTTCATCGTGGGCCTCCTGCATCCGGTGCGGCTTGCGCCGGACCTACGCGAATGCGTCCACTCAGTCCCTCCGACTGGCCCTGTAGATTCCCCTCCTCAGTGTCGATGACGAATCGCCAAGTAAACTCGTATGTCCCCGTCGCGCCCAAGTAGCGCCCTGTACCGCCTGTGAACGTCCCGACGAGATGGCTACCGGTCGATGTGCCTTGGCCTATCAGTTGGCTGAACACCTGGTCGCCGCGATTATCAGTCCAGACGGCGCGGCCAATCGTGCCAGAGGCGCTGTCGTTGAGAACGAGTGCCTCCGCACGGAAGCCAACACCGGGCCGTGAAGGTCCGGCTAGCACCAGCGAGCCTTCCAATTTCGCGATGGAGGCTCGCCTGCCGCTGCCCAAGGGAATGCTGTCGCGGTTGCCGACAGCAGTCCAGGTTCCATGGAACTCGTGCCATTCGTCACTGGCCGAAGCGGACTGAGCTGTGTGCGGAGCGCGACTGCACCCAACGTTGAGTAGGAGAACAGATACTGCAATTGCCGACAGCCGAAGGAGGTGTGTACGAACGAATGCTGACGAAAGGGAAGTGTGGCCCCGGCGCTTGATTAGCGTGCCGGGTGAGGGCAACCTTTCATCAAATTCTTCGTCGGAGAGAGTCATCGCCATACCTTTGCTCCAGGAAGATCAACGGTTATGGCCCAAGCAAGTAAATCAGCAATCAGCTACAAAACGAACTTCGCCAGCACAAACCCGATTAGCACCGAGGAGATGGTCGCCACCAGTCCCGGCCGCATGAAGCTGTGGTTCAGCACATATTTCCCGATCCTCGTCGTGCCGGTCTGATCGAAGGAGATCGCCGCCAGCAGCGTCGCGTAAGTCGGCAGAAAGAAGTAGCCGTTGACAGCCGGGAACATCGCGATCAAAGCCGGAGCCCCCAATCCGAGTGCCACGCCGACAGGCATGAGCGTGACTACGGTCGCCGCTTGGCTGGAGAGAAGGATCGAGAGTGCAAACAGTCCGAAGGCAAAGACCCACGGATGCTGCTGTACTACCCCCGAGATGCTGGCGATGATTAATTGTCGATTGCCTTCGAAGAAGGACGACCCCAGCCACCCCAAGCCGGCGATCGAAATGAGCGCGACGACGCCGGCGTTCATGATGGTGCCCTTGATTGCTGCGGCGGGAGAAGCGCGAAACGCCAGCATCATCAGGCCTGCTGCTGCCAGCATGACGATCATGATGGCTGGCGCCATTTCAAGTTGCTGTTCCTTTTCCTGTCCATCCATCCCAACGGAATAAGTGGGCCGCAGAGAGGGAAACAGTCCAAGAGCCACAACCAGCAATGCTGCTATCAGAAAAACAATGACCGAACCTCGAGCGCGCGTCAGGGCTTTACCTTGCAATGCCGTGCTCGAGGCGGGCTTCTCAATTAACCCTTTCGCAAGCCGTTCCTGGTAGATCGGATCGTCCTTAAGTTCGGGTCCCATCCACATGACGGAGAGTGCGCCCAGCAGACTGCCCAGCAACGTCGCGGGTATGCAAATCAAGAGAATCTGGTGCAATCCAACTCCGGCAGGTGCGAGCAGTCCCAATAACGCGACTGTCGCCGCCGAAATAGGAGAAGCAGTGATAGCCTGCTGTGAAGCAATGGTCGCGATCGAAAGCGGACGTTCGGGTCTTACCCCAGCACCGCGAGAGACCTCTGCAATCACCGGAAGCAGAGCGTAAACAATGTGACCTGTACCGGCTGCAAGCGTGAACACGTACGTGACGATGGGCGCTACGATAGTGATGCCGGCAGGCCAGATTCGCAAGGCGCGGTCTGCGACGATCACCAGGTAATCGAGACCGCCGGCGGCCTGCATTGTGGCAGCAGCGGTAACTACACACAGGATCATTCCCAACACGGTTCGTGGAGGCGCGCCCGGATGAAGTCCAAATGCAAATATGAGAACTATCAGGCCAATACCGGCGACCGTGCCCAGCGCAATACCGCCGAGACGCGCGCCAACGAAGATGCACACCAGAACAACGAGCAGTTCCAGCCATATCATCACGGCACCGCCTTCTAACGACTAGCAGCCTTGGTCATCGCCTTCGGGTCGAGCACAGTCTTGATCTGCTCCTCGGTGAGAAGTTTCTTCTCGCGCACGAGTTCGACGATGCCCTTGCCAGTCTTCATCGCCTCGGCTGCCAGCTCGGTCGCAGTCTCATAGCCCAGTAGAGGATTGAGGGCGGTCACCACGCCGATACTGTGCTCCACATACCTGCGGCAGACGTCCACGTTTGCGGTAATGCCGTCAATGCAGTGTCTGCGCAGAGTGCTGGCGGCGTTCATGAACATCGTCTGCGATTCGAGGATGCAATACGCGATGATCGGCTCCATCACGTTGAGCTGCAGTTGTCCCGCTTCCGCAGCAAGCGTCACCGCCAGGTCGTTGCCGATAGCTTTGAAGCAAACCTGGTTCACAACCTCCGGAATCACCGGGTTGACCTTGCCTGGCATGATGCTTGATCCCGGCTGCATGGGTGGAAGATTGATTTCGCTCAAACCGGCACGCGGGCCGGAGGCCAGCAGGCGCAGATCGTTGCAAATCTTCGACAGCTTGATAGCCAGGCTTTTCAATACCGAGGAATACAGCACGAACGGTTGGGTATCTTGCGTGGCCTCCACCAGGTCTGCAGCCAGCTTGATCGGCTTGCCTGTTACTTCGGCCAGGTGGCGGGTACAGGCTTCGGCATATCCCGCGGGAGCATTCAGCCCCGTTCCGATCGCGGTGCCTCCCATGTTGATCTCGTGCAGGATAGTTTCAATCCGCTCTAAAGCAAAGATCTCGCCGTCAAGACTCTCCGCGAACGCGTTGAACTCCTGCCCCAGCGTCATGGGAACAGCATCCTGCAACTGCGTCCGCCCCATCTTGATGACGTCGCTGAACTCGGTGCCCTTCTTGCGAAACACCGCTACCAGCTTGCGCAGCTCGGCGATCAGCTTTCCGTTCAGCAGGAAGACTGCGACGTGCAGCGCGGTGGGGTAGGCGTCGTTGGTCGACTGCGCGCAGTTGACGTGGTTATGCGGATCACAAAACTGATACTCGCCCTTCTTGTGGCCCATCAATTCGAGCGCGCGGTTAGCGATGACTTCGTTGGCCGCCATATTGGTGGACGTGCCGGCGCCACCCTGGATGAGATCGACCGCGAATTGGCCATGCAGCTTACCATCCATGATTTCCCGGCAGGCTTTTTCAATCCCGGTAAGAATCTCTTTGCTGAACTGTTTGCAATCGTAGTTGGCGCGGGCCGCGGCGAGTTTCACCATGGCCAACGCACGGATCAGGTCGGGATACTGAGACAACGGAACGCCTGATATATGGAAGTTCTCCATCGCCCGTGCTGACTGTACCCCGTAATAAGCGTCATCGGGAATCGACTTCTCGCCTAGAAGATCGTGTTCTGTCCGCATGCTTCACTCCTTGTCAGTTGGATCGTGCGCACACCAAGATCAGGCCGCAGCAGGAGGCGCAAGTTTCTGCAGCAGAGAATTGTATGAATTGAACTCGACTACAGGCTAACCACCGACTGATGGAGCAACAACTAGGGAAATCCCTAGTCCACAGACCCAGCCATGCTGGTTTATGGTTTGCCCATTAACCATCAAAATTCCGTGCCGAGGGAGGCGGAGCGCCAGTGTGTATCTGGAATGGCCGGACGGCAACACGTGGTCAGATCGCGCATGGCTCTAATGTTCTCGGCGGAAGGAGGCACCCCCATGAATCCACGCGGCGCGCTAGGCGCCATCCTCTGTCTTGCAGGCTTGCTTGCAATTGCTTCGCCTGCAACCCATGCGCAAACCACGTCACAGGCGAGCCCCGAACAAATCCAAGCCCTGCAGAAGAAACTGGACGCATTGCAGAGTCAAATGGCCGAGGTGCAGGGTGAGATACGACGGCTCTCCGGTGAACCAGCACCGTCGGAACCCGCGGACCTGAAGAGTGAGATCAACACTGCAATTGCTGCCGAGCAGAAGAGCAGCGTGGAACAGGTTGAAGTCGAACTGACCCCGAAACAACAGGAGGTGAGCCAAGCTACCGCGACCTACAGGACCTTCTCGCAGGACCCGCTGGCCGCGGCACGCATTAATAACGAGCCGCTTGACCCGGCGTTCCCCGGGTTTTTCCGCATCCCGGGTACGAATACACTGATGCGCATCGGCGGATACGCCAAGACAGACTTCATCTACGACATAAGGCCAGCGGGAAACCTCGACGCCTTCATCCCCGCGACCATCCCGATCCCAACTCCTGCGAACTTCACCAACTCAACCATGTCGGTAAGGGGCACCCGCTTCAACCTGGACTTTCGTGTACCTTCGAGATCGGGCGACGGCGACAGCTACAGATTCTATTTTGAAATGGATTTTTTCGGCTCGAATGCAACCACTCCCAGGCTACGCCACGCATACGGCCAGGCGAGAAACTTCCTGCTGGGCCAAACGTTCTCGAACTTCATGGATCCAGACGCCGGACCGGATCAAATAGACGAGCAGGGGCCAAACGCCCAAGTGGCGATCCGCAGCCCGCTGTTTCAATACAGCGTGCTTGTTGCAAAGAAGACCACCTTCAGCATCTCGGCCGAGAAGCCGAATTCCGACGTGCTTTTCATGACGCCGGACTTCGAGGCTCAGCCGAATAGCCCTTCTCCCGACGGGACTTTGAAGATCCGCCGCGAGATGGACCGCGGGCATGTGCAGTTATCGGCGCTGTTCCGGAGTGTTGCGGCATTCTTACCGGACGGTCGCCATGAATCGGTATTCGGTTGGGGATTCAACTTCGCCGGTGCAACTCGTCTTTGGGGGAAAGACACCGCAGTGTACCAGGTCGCCTACGGCAATGGAATCGAACGCTATATCAACGATACTTCCGGGCTCGGCATTGATGCTGCCGTCAGCAGCCTACAAAATCCGCACATCCAGGCGCTGCCGGTGGTTGCGACGTATGGAGCTTTGCAGCACTTCTGGAACGAGCGCGTACGTTCCAGCGCGATCTACAGCTTCGTGCAGGTGCAAAACACCGAAGCCCAGCTCGCTTCGATATATCATCAGGGCCAGTACATGGGCGGCAACCTGATCTGGAATCCGTTTGGTTCACTCACTGTGGGCGGGGAATTCCTTTACGGTTGGCGAGTGAATAAGGACGACTCCACAGGCAATGCCCCCAGGATTCAGATCAGCGCGAAGTACAACTTCGTGCGAAACGAATATGCGGGAGAACGATGAACCAAGCGTTCCATCCCGGACACACCCTGACGGACATGAGGCCCTGAGTTGTTACTGAGTGGATTGACCGTTACTTTCTTGAAGGAGCTCGGTCTAGGCATCTGGCTAACATTGCCGTTGCTCCTCAGTCTGGCGCTGGCGATTACGGTGCTTGGACAAGTTGCCGGGAGAGCCGAAGGGTGGCGAAAGTTCGACAGCTTTTACTGGTCATTCATCACTGCAACCACCATTGGATACGGCGATCTGAGACCAACAAAGGTGATGTCGAGGCTGATGGCCATCCTGATCGGTCTGTTGGGTCTGACCTTTACTGGAATAGTGATCGCGATAGCAGTACACGCCGCTGCTTTCGCGTTATCCGCGCATGATGCCACTAAGATTCTCAAATGATGGCTTACAAAAGGACAACGTAGTGCAAGGAGGCTAACATGTTGTCAGAAGCTGCTGCCAACAAGAGGACTCAAGTAAACCAACCTCTTGAATCATCTATCCAGATCGGTCTGGCCGCCGTGCTTGTCATTGGGTGCCTGCTGATTCTGAAGCCCTTCGTCCCTCTGCTCATGTGGGCGATCATTATCACCATAGCTTCTTATCCCACATTTCTAAAGCTGGAACGCGTTCTCAAAGGTCGCCGAGGGCTGGCTGCTACCGCCTGGACGCTGCTGCTGCTTGCGGTGCTGATCGTTCCGATGGTGCTGCTGGCCCAAAGCCTGATTGCGGGTATTCAGCCCTTTGCCGACCAGCTGCGGGACGGAACACTAGTCCTTCCACCGCCGCCCGCGAGCGTCGAAAACTGGCCCCTCATTGGCGCTTCTCTCTTTAAGACGTGGAGTGCGGCTTCCGCCAACCTGAGCGCTACGCTGACGAAGTTCGCACCACAGATCAAGTCTGCTGTTCCGGGTATTCTGTCCGCTTCAGCCGGTTTTGCTTCGACTGTATTGCAACTTTTAGTTTCAATTTTGATTTCCGGGTTTCTTCTGGCTAACGCGCAGGCCGCTTACAAAATGACACTGTCTCTGATGAATCGGCTGTTCGGTGAACGTGGCCTCGAATATCAGCGTCTCGTCGGGTCCACCGTTCGCAGCGTCACCAACGGAGTACTGGGGGTTGCCCTGATTCAAACGGTGTTCGCGGCGGCGGGTTTCTTCGTAGTCGGGCTTCCCGCTGCCGGCGTGTGGTCGGTCATCTTCCTTGTCGGCGCAGTTCTTCAGATCGGAATGCTGGTACTCATACCAGCAGTGATCTACGCCTTCGCCATCGCTTCAAGCACCAAGGCTGTGATTTTTCTTGTCTGGTGCATCATCGTTGGACTCATGGACAACATCCTGAAGCCGCTGCTTCTGGGGCGGGGCGCTGCCGTTCCAATCGCAGTGGTGTTTCTGGGAGTCATCGGTGGCTTTATGGCCATGGGCATCATCGGCCTGTTCATTGGTGCGATCGTGTTGTCGGTAGGTTACAAGCTGTTTCTGGCTTGGATCGAGGGCAGCAGTGCCGAGTCAACCGATATTGTAGCCGCGCCAGATGCAAAGGCGGCAGTAACCGGATGAGCAGACGCACTCACAACCGTCCGCTGTTCGGGTGGGCTGCCCTACTTTGCGGCGCCGCTCGTATACTGAGCGATGGGCGGCGTCAAACGGTTCGATCTTCTCATCGGTCCCCCGCGACATTCCCTGCGAACTAGGGATTTCCCTAGTTGATCATCAAACGTCGCGCTAATATATAAGACTTCAGTGCACCAGTTCGACGGGTACACATGTTCGGAGGTTTAGACCTGTGCTACCGACCGGTACTACCCGAAGCTTCAGCAGAGTGGAGAAGGTCTTGCTGCTCTTCGGAGTATTACTGCTCTCGGTGTACCTCGCCAATTGGCTCTACGGCGCCATTTACTCGCAAGTCAGCGTGCAGAGTTTCTGGGCCCAGCAAGCCCAGCCCCCGGATCGGGCCGACACACAAACGAGATGGCATAGCCGCACACCCGACTTCCGCCTTTGGTCACAGAAGCGTATCAGAGCCTATCAGACGAGCCTGGCAGCGCATGTATCTCCGCCGCTGGGCGTTCTCGAGATCTCCCCTCTTAGCCTTTCGGTGCCGGTTCTGGAAGGAACGGACGACCTGACGCTCGATCGTGCGGTTGGCCACATTCCTGGCACCGCATCCCTTGGTGAACCTGGAAACATAGGAATTGCCGGGCACCGGGACGGTTTCTTTCGTGGACTCAAAGATGTTCACGTCGGGGATACCATTGATGTGTACACACAGCGCGGCCGTTCACGCTACATGGTGGATGAAATCCAGATCGTCTCACCCGATGATGTGTCCGTGCTTGCGCCGCGAGGGAAATCTTCCCTCACCTTGGTGACCTGTTATCCGTTCTATTTCGTTGGCAGCGCGCCCTCGCGCTACATCGTGCACGCGACAGCGGCCGATGCGGATGACTTGAGAGGCCCTGAGACGCCGCTCCGTCAGACAAAGCCTCAGGTAGACGGACGCACTAACTAACTTTCCATTTCAGACTCAGATGGACTTAGGCCAATGATTTTCTAAAGTCAAGAGAATAGGAGAACAAAATGAAAGCAGACAGCACTTTCCGAAAGAGTTTGGCGCTGGCGGCTGTGATTCTTTGCCTTACTTTTGCAGTCTCCATCAGCGCGCAAGTACAGACTCAGACAAAAACCGCAACCGGAACACCTACCCATGAAGTCAAGGTTGAGAGCGGTGAAGTCGTTGCCGTCGAAGGGAATGACCTTTTCGTCAAGATGGCCGATGGCAGCGTTCGTCACTTCCCCCATGTTCCTGATAGCGCCACAGTCACCGTGGACGGCAAGCAGCTTGGCATTCACGACCTTCAGCCGGGAATGAAACTCGAGCGCACCACGGTCACGACAACCACTCCTCAATGGGTCACAACCATACAAACGGTCACTGGGAAAGTCTGGGCGGTACAACCACCGCACTGGGTCATTCTCAACATGGAAAACGGAGAGAACCAGAAGTTCCAGGTGCCAGAGGGGACAAAATTCACCGTAGGCGGCCAGGAAACGGACGTCTTCGCCCTGCGGAAGGGAATGGTGGTAACCGCGACGAAGATCGTGGAGTCTCCGCAGAATGTAGTGTCCAGTCAAAGGCAGGTGACTGGCACAATCCCGCCGGGTGCAACGGTGTTGGTTGCTAAAGGTGAGCCTACGGCAGCGCCGGGCGGTGGGGGAACCACGACCGCCGAAGGAACGACTTCCGGCCAATTGCCGAAGACCGGAAGCAATTGGCCGCTGCTCGGAATTGCTGGGCTTCTATTGATCTCTGCTGCAATGGCAAGCAGAGGCCTACGGGGAGCACGTCGGATTCAAGGCTAGGCGGCATCGGGCTTAGCTCGGCGTCTTTTCAGCCGGGGGCCCCACGTATTCCTGCCGTTCGGGAATGAGGTGAAGTGTTGTCGCTGGCGCGGCCCCTTTTCAAATCTCATTGAGGCTGTTCGCTCCCACACATTCCAAAACCAGGAATGTGTGGGGCATCTGTCGACAGGAAGCAAGAACGAACCTCAGCCCGCCCGGCTTGTTAGCCTCGCCCATCCCGTTGTTATTTGGGCTTCTTGTTCCCGAATACACCGCCTAAGCCGGTCTTGCCGCCAGTCTTTTCAGCGACAGATCCTTGTATTGCCCCTTTCGCAGCGTTGCCGGCCATACTCCCCACTTCGGGAACAAAGCGCGGGTCGGACGTTGTTCCTTCAATCTTGAAGGGCACGCCTCCCTTATCGCCGCCGCCGCCCAGGCCCACTCTCTCGGCGCGTGCTTCGGACCTGTTGCCCTGTAGGTCGGCCATCATTTGAAAGTTGAGCGCCCCTGATGGACTGATCGTGCCCGCCCCGGTTACCACGGCGAGGGAGGGTATCGTGACGTTGATGGCGTCGGCCCGCGTCCCATCAGGAGCAATGCGAACATTCGAGCTTGCATTTTGGATTACGGTGTCAGGATTCGATGGGGCCTTTCCGCTGAAGGCCGATAATGCTCCCAATTTTGCACCCATATCGAAACCGGCCAGCTTCGTGTTGGACATTCGCACAGGGCCGGCGATCACCAATTTGTCGAGCGGACCGCTGATCGCCAAGTCGGCCGACAGTATTCCCCCCTTCAACTTCGACCCGGAGGGAAGTACTATACCCATCGCTGGGAGCATCGCTCCTAGTTCATCGACCGACATGTCGGGGGCGCTGAGCTTCAGGTTCATCACCTGCGTTGCCCCCTGGGTCTGAAATCCGCCCGTGAGCCGTGCGACGGACTTGCCGAGTGCTATGTCGCCCTGCGTGATGGTGCCTGCCTCGCTGGCGAGGTCCTCATCGATGGCGTATTTGACGCTTACGGCTTTCGGGGCTGGCGACCCTTTGGGTGATAGCTTGAGCTTTTCGCAGGTGATTGTGCCAGCAGCTTTGGCCTGAGTGCCGGTGGAGTTCAGCGTTCCGTCAAGATCGACGGAGCCGCCAATGCCGCTCGCCGGATCGACGAAGCCCGAGGCCGCCAGGTCCAGGTTCTTCAGCTTCATGGTGGCGTCGAACGGAGTCTTGGACGCATCCTGCGGATTAATCGGCCCTGCTTTGCCGGTGAGGTTCGCACTGCCGCCGCCCGGCAGGTTGACGGTCACCTCGAACGGAAACTGAGACGTGGAAGAGAAGTCCTTGAGTTCCGCGTTTAACTTGTCATACACCTGCGGCTTGGCAGTGGAGTTGGCTTTACCGACCGCCAGCTTTCCATCTTTGATCTCCAGCTTGCCGATCGAGAGGCTCTGGGACGTCTCCGACTTCGCCTGGTCAGGAGACTGGTTCTTGGTGGTCCCACCGAGGCTGGAAAAGTTCCAGGTTCCATTGGGCACTTTGAGCAACGTAATCTGAGGCTCCTCCAGCACGATCCCGGTCACGTTGAGCTGCTTGGAGAAGATGAGCGGCATCAGCTCGACACCGACCTTTAACGACTTCGCCGTGATGAACGGTGACTTACTGAAGGCCGGATCGTCGGCGATGCTGACATTCTCCACGCCGACATTGCCGGACAAAAGCGAAAGGCTCAGGTCTCCCAACGTTACGGGCCGTCCCAAAGCATTCGTTAACTCCGACTCGATTTTCGGACGGAAGCTGTTGACATTGATGAAAAGCGGAAGTGCGATGAGGATCACCAACACTGCCGCGACAACGACTCCAGCGATCTTCAAAGTACGTTTGTTCAGTTGCATCGGGTTGCTCCTGTCTCGAAGAGTTTGAAATCAAGCCTGCTCAGCATCTTGCGCAGCTCTGCGACGGATGCATTGGTTGTCGCTTCCCCGATATCCGCCATTTCATCGGCCCGAGTGAATTCCGATATATCGAAAGACGTCACGTCGGGCGCGACCACAAAGTCTGCCGGCTGAACCCCGACGGAGTTCATGTTGTAGTCCTGGACCATGGTCTGTCGCATGATCACTTGAACCGTTGACAAGAACCGGCCGGTGAACCTGGAACTAATTCCCTCAAAATCTTTCTCTAGCTTTGCCGTCACAGTTGATGCGATGACAAAGTTGCATCCCTTGGCTACCAGCACATTAGCAGGAACGTTGTTGAGCAGCCCGCCGTCCACCAATGCCTGGCCTGACTCAATGATAGGAAGCGATAGAGGAGGAAGATTGATGCTTTCCATGACGCCGACCGTCGCGTCGTTGGCCTCGCGCACGACCGATTCTCCTTGGACGAGATCAACGGAAACCGTAAACGTCGGAAGTATCAATTGCTCCATCCGGGATTCACCCAGGTATTTCCGCAGCATGGAATCGAATTGGCGCCATCTGTACTTGTAGAGCAGATACCAGTAGCCGGCGCCGGGCAGCTGTCGAAAGAACCACGATGGCTGCAATTCGGTCTTGAAGCGTTGAGCAATGTAGTCGGAATCGAAGCCAGCCGCGTAAATTGTGCCAACCATCGCACCAGCGCTCGTACCCGCCAGCATGTCGATGAAGATGCCATGCCGCTCCAGCGCTTTGAGCACCCCGAGATGAGCCATGCCTCGAGCTGCGCCACCTCCCAGGGCCAAACCGATCTGGACGCCTCGCAAGTGATGAACAATGCGTTCGAATCCATGCTGCAGCAAAGTATTTTGGTTTACTCCAGGAGCATTAAAGGTGAGTTTGAAGTCTCGTTGAGCGAGCCCATACAACTCCGGAACATACGGAGCGATTGGCTCTTTGCTGTCGAGAATCCACACGATGCGGATCTTGTCTCGCCATCTGGGGGTGCTCTTGATCAGCCCTTCGAGCAGAACAACTGCTGCGCGCGCGTCTTGCGGCCGAACACACCAAAACACCGTGTCGACGTAACTCAATAGCTGCATCATTGCCTCTGGTGAATAATCGGCTCGAACATCAATCAACAGCCGACTGTTCAAAGGCCAGTCCGTAAGAATGTTTTGTCGGATCTGGCCTTCTCCAGCAAGTAATTTGAACGGGATGTCACCGTCCGGCCTCCATTCCTCGACGTCGCCGAACACCGCCGGGTGCTCGTCTAACTCTCTGAGCCGACGTGCTAAGCGACCGGCGAGTGGCCGGCTCGCCTCGCTGTGATGAACAATGCCGACAACAGATGGCTTTGGCAGGGAGCGATCAACCATCACGTACCGTTTGAAGGCATTCACCGCCAGCCGAAATACAGCAGCTTGAAAGTCGGCATGCTTTGCCGCGAGTTGCAGCAGGGCCGACGGCGTCAATCGTATTGCTGTTGCAGGCTCAACAGCTTCGACGTGCAAGAGAGCGCGATCCGTTGAACCCAGCGCAATCAATGCGATAGCACGTCCTGGACCGATAGTGTCAGTCTCAACCGCCTTGCCCAGCGAATCGTGGAGGGTTGACTGCACACGGCCTGTAATCAGGAAGTACATGTGCGTGATGTCTAAATCGACTTCAATGACCACTTCCCCGGTGTGAAACTTGACCCACTCGGCCGCGTCCGTGATTGCCGTTAACGTTTCCTCGCTGAGCCCCTGTGCCCATTCGAGCCGACGAAGATCCACACGAAGTTGTTCGGCAGTGGGGCGAACTGGTTTTTCGTCGCTGCTATTCATCTGATCTCCTCAGAAGTTCAGAATTAAGAGGACATTCTGCCGTTCAGACGGTGGAGAAATTGGTTTATGACGGCAGAAGCACGGCCCGGTTCAGTCCTTACGAATTCCTGCCCGATGCCTCGCCGATTAAGCTTCGCGACACAACGATGTTTACGGAAGCTCTACAGCCCAGGCAACAACCTTCCAACCCGCTTGCTCTTTCGTCCACAACAGCAGAAGAGCAGGTGATTGCTCCTCCCCATAGTTCAATCTGCTGGCGGACAAGTAATAGGTTCCGTACTTTGCATCAGCGGGATTCAACTCTGGAGAGCTCTCGGGTTGGTGACGATGTTGGCACAGAAAGCTGTTGGCCTTCTGGTCGGGCACGGCCATGATCGCGTAAGCTTTAGAGTTTTCCTGCTGGACTGGGCGCAGAAGATCATTGGTGGGTTGCAGACTCGACATCATGTCCGCGAGATGCGCACCCGTTGGGATTCGCGTGAGTGGCTGTTGCAGCCCAGACTGAATCCTGGCGATGGGCGTCAAGCTCCTCTGGTCTTCGGACGGTGGCGCCAGACAGTGGTAAGAGTTCTGTGACGCAAAGGTCGAAGCCTGGGCAACATCGCGTTTCACGATCCAAGTCTGGTAGAACTCCGCGATGTCTTTTACCGCAGCGGGATCGCCGGCGATGCTCTGCGGTTCTTCCACTGCGGGTTCGGCCTGAGCTGCAGCATTGTTTGGGACGATGCTCGCATCACTGCTGTCTTCGATGCGGATGGCAACGACTTTCCAGTAGCCGCCCTCCTGAGCCCAGAGCAAGGACATAACCTTGTTCCGGCTGTCTCCCTGTTTTCCGCGAAACGCAGTGGCAAAGTACTTCTCTTTAGAGGGTTTGCTCGAATCGTCGTTGGGTATAGCAACGCATTCCTCGTCCGGTGCCATATCCGCCGGGACGCTTACCAGGCGGAATTCCGACGCATACGCGTTCTTTGCCGCTTTGAGTGCAGGCGCCCACTTCTCGGCAGGCTCGAACGCGTCGCCAACGGAATTCACAGTTCCCAAGCTATCGCTAAATTTCTGCATAGCCATGAGGGTGCGCAGCCGAACCATGCCCTGCGGCACGGGATGGCCGCTCTTTTCCACCGTCACCTCCAAGCACGGATAACTGCGGCGCGAAAAGTAAGCAACTGACTTATTCGGTTGTTTCGCCACTACCCAGCTTTGCAGGAAATCGTGGGCGCTCTTGTCGACCCCCTGATCGGCTTTGATGGCGGGGTTCAGAGGAATCTTTCCGATGCGCTCGGTGGCGTTCTCCTTTGCCGGCTTGCCGCCGCTACCGAGGTGTCCAAAGACGTTGCGCCACCAGCCGTTGAGGCCCGACCAGCGACCGTCATGGCGGTCCAAGTTGTTTCCGGCGCGGACGTCCGAGTTGGAAGAGGACAGGTGCCCATTGACCAGTCCTTTCGGAAAGCCGGAAGCGCGATAGTCGACATCGATATCGGCCATTTTATGGTCCCGCGAGATGGAAAACTGAATCGACGGAGGCCCGTTCTTCAGCCGGTAACAAGTGGGAAACCCCTTGTGATAAACGCTGTTGTCGCGATCGCGAGAGAACTCCTGACTGCGGCTGAGAATGTCGACCGCATTGGGCTTCAGGTACACATACAGCCGGAACTGGCGGTCGCCGCCAACACCGGATTCCTCTCCCATGACTTCGTCAACGGTGTCCACCAAGTCAATAGCGGGCCCCAGGCTCTTACCTTGCGCATCCGTCATCTTGGCGTTCAGCAGCGCATGGGTCACAGCGTCAAACGTGGTGCGGACGGACAATCGAGCGCCGTCGTAGGCCTGTTCGGGAATTAGCTTGCTTCCGGTGGTGGCGTTATAACGACGGATGAAGTCGTCTACCAGTTGCTTTTGCTCGGGGCGTAATGAGGCATAGGATTTGCCCAGCTCCAAGGTTTCGCTTTTTGAACTTGCGGGCTTAGCAGCCTTCTTTGCAGCCGGTTGCGTTTGAGCAAGAACTACTTCGGGCGCGGCGAGGAAGAATGAGAAAAGGATGAGAACGATCGGTCGGGCCCTTAGTTTCATGGCGAGCCTCCTGTCATCGGTCCGGCCCTGACGGCGTTGATCTTGCAATGGTGGTAAGGGTCGCGCCAAACGCGACTCATTTATGGTTCAGTTCGGAGTACGAAGCCTCGATTGGATCGACCCCGCCTCACGGCGAGGGGACGAACTTGTGTCATCAAGATCCTGACTTCTGAGCGCCTCTAACTGGCGCTCCCTTGTTGCCAACATCTCTTGCAACACTTCAACAAGGTGAGAGGGAATGTCGGGGCTCGAAAGCCACTCTCTAATCACCTCCTTACGCGACTAGAGCTCCATTATCTGTCGCCAGGAAGCTTCGCCAGACATCGGACGCTGAGGGAACATCGCCATCTCTCTCGGAGTGCTTGAGACAATCCCATTGGCGTGGGATTACTTTTTACATCGTCTTACGCGCTTTAGGGCAGCGAAACCGCGTGAAAGCTGCCCAGTGGCCGAGAGTACCAGTATGGGAGAACTGCCAGGCGGCGCCGCAGGCCATCAAAACTCCAACCGGAAAGCTATATCCGCACACAGTACACCCGCTGTTGGTAATGCTGTTCTAGAGTTAGCGTCCCTTACTTGCGTCTCTCCCAACCGGGCTCTCTTTTCCCGGTCAGCGCGCGCTCTCGGCGGTGCGAACGGCTCGTTCCGGAGTCTCGCCGAACAAAGTGTGGAAGATGAAGCCGCCCAGGGCGCCGCCCACAATTGGGGCTACCCAAAACAGCCACAACTGTCCCAGTGCCCACCCTCCCACAAACAGAGCTGGCCCCGTGCTACGCGCGGGGTTCACCGACGTGTTGGTCACAGGGATGGAAATGAGGTGAATCAGGGTGAGGCTCAACCCAATCGCGATCGGGGCAAAGCCTTTCGGCGCCCGTTCTTCGGTGGATCCCATGATGATGAAAAGGAAGAACATGGTGAGAACCACTTCGGCCACGAAGCAGGCCAGAAGTGAATATCCACCCGGCGAGTGTTCCCCATACCCATTGGACGCGAATCCGCCGGCTAGTGTGAAACCCGCCTTCCCGCTCGCGATCACATAGAGGACACCCGCCGCCGCGATGCCGCCCGCCACTTGGGCGACGATATACGGCAGCAGGTCGGACGCAGGGAATCTTTTGCCTGCCCAGAGTCCGACCGACACCGCCGGATTGATATGGCATCCGGAGATTGGGCCGATGGTGAAGGCCATAGTCAGCAAGGTCAGGCCGAAGGCAAAGGCGACACCCAGGAAGCCTATCCCCAAGTTTGGAAACGCTGCTGCCAACACGGCGCTCCCGCAGCCTCCGAAGACTAACCAAAATGTTCCGAAGAATTCAGCAGTCGCACGCTTTGTGATCGACATATCTCCTCCAAACAGAATTGTGAATTTTCGTCAAAATACATCACGGGACACGAGTATCGTACCCTGTTCCGGAGGAAGTACAAATCAAGGGTTTCCAGCTTCGGACGTTGACAGCCCTTCGCCCTTACGAGGGCTGCCGCAATCGACCCGACAAAACGCCGCATGACATGGAACTACTTCTTGTTCAGGTCGTCGTTTTTGTAATACTTCGTGCCTTGCAGGGTCACCTGGAGGGCGAGTCCGTTCTTAGTAATCTGGTAAACCCATACACCCGGGCTCATCTCCTCCGCTCCTGAGTAGGCGCCACCCTTGTCGCCCGCCTTGGCTGCGGCATCGGCTTGCGCCGAGCCTGACCAGCCGGAGTTGAGAAACTGGTTCAGCGCGCCTTCGTTCTCGAAGATAAAGATGACCCGGTAATCCTTCACGCCGATGCCCAGCCCGGCACCGGCGGAGACCATCTTCATGAAGGTTTCCTGTTTGGTCTTGGTGTTGACGGCGATGCCTGCGCCACGCGCCGTGCTTAACACCAGGATGTTCGTTCCCGTGTTGTTGAACACAGCGTATCCGGCGGACTTCTGGATGGCTGCCTTTGAGGCGGGCTGCAACTTGTACAGATCCTGCAGGGTCTGCGCCGCCATCTTTTCGATCTTTTGCCGGTTTTGTTCGTTCTTGTCCTGGTCCTTGTTCTGCGCGATGGATAAGCTGGCAGCAAGGACGCACGCAACGACTATCGAGGTGACGGTTTTGAATCTCATGAGAGTGCTCCTCCGTGAATTAGAATAGCTCGGTTGCGAAACTTCTTGAGTAGACTATGAGGCGTACCGTTCCAGATAGTGCACTCCGTGCCGAGCCAACGAAAACACTGGGCTCTAGAATACTCCGATCATCTACAACCCATCTCATTCAGGTTCACAATACGGCACCGTTGGGAATTAAGATGGACACTCCGGTAAGACACCCCGGTTCGACCGGGCGCACCATGCAGCACAGCCTAGGCCCGCACGGGTTCCCGGAGCAACTAGGGATTTCCCTAGTTGCAGGAAGCTCGACCACACCTCATGCTTCCAGTGGGCAAGCACTTCGACGGCATTCAGGGTCTGGACTTAGGCGTTCAGCAATTCAAGGCGAGGGATTACCACGCCGCGAACTGAACCTATTGCTCTCGGTCGTCGATTAGCCAGATTCACCGGAGGAATCAATGAAGAAGTTAGCGATAGCCCTTGTTATGGGAGCGTCACTCATGTTGATTCAGAGCGCGGCGTTCGCTCAGAAATCGGAAACGTCGGCATCGGGGCCGACCGTTAGTGAGCAAGACATAGAGCTGCTGCGATCCGACATACGCTCAACGAAAAAGCAAATTATTGCGGAAAACATGAAGCTGACGGATGCCGAAGCCGAAAAGTTTTGGCCGGTCTATGATGCGTACACTCAGGAGACCACGAAGCAGGGTGATGCTCGTTATGCTCTCGTCAAGGAATACGCAAACAGCTACGTGAACATGACCGACGCTGAGGCCGACAGCCTCGTCCAAAAAATGGCCACGTTGGACGAGCAAACTGCAACCCTGCGCGAGCAGTGGATTCCTAAATTTCGGAAGATGCTTACCGGAAAGCAGACTGCGCTGTTCTTCCAGCTGGACCGGCGCATCAATCTGCTGCTCGATCTGCAGTTTGCCGCAAACATTCCGATCATCATGTAGCGTCCAGCATCTGTTGACGAACTACCCATACAGCGATCGCACAAAAGCGAAGGTAACTAAACATGACAGGGCCTCGACACACGTAGTTTGATGAGAGGAGAAATAGCGATGAACAGAGTAGGTTGGAAGTGTGCTTGGTCAGTCGTTGCAACGGCCACGGCCTGCTTGGCCTTTGCCCTGAACCTGAGCGCGCAGGTGCAGACACAAACTACCACAGCCACAGGGAGAGCTACCGTCGTAACAAAGGTCGAACGTGGTGAAGTCGTGACCGTCTCGGGCAACGATCTGGTAGTCAAGATGGCGGATGGCACTCTCCGCAATTTTGAGAATGTGCCCGAGAGCGCCAAAGTGACGGTAGATGGTAAGCAGCTCAGCGTTCACGATCTGAAGCCGGGCATGAAACTCCAGCGAACCATCACCACTACCACAACTCCCATGACCATCACGACCGTACAGACTGTTAAGGGGAAGGTTTGGGAAATCGTCCCGCCGCTGAGCATAATCTTGACCCTTGAGGACGGCAAAAACCAGCGGTTCAAGATTCCCGAGGGCCAAAAATTTAATGTAGATGGACAGATGGTCGATGCTTTTGCCGTGCGCAAGGGGATGATCCTCACCGCTACCAAGATCGTGGAAGAGCCCACCACTGAAATCACGCAACAGAAGACTGTGACGGGCGAGGCTGCGCCGCCCCCGGATGTACCCATCTTGGTCGCGGAGGGGGGCGAAGAACCGCTGCCGACTCCAACAGCAGAACCAGCTACGGCACCAGCAGCAGCGCCAGAGGCCGCGAGCGGCTTGCCGACGTGGCTGATCTGGTTGCTGGTTATTCTGGTGTTGGCCGCCATCATCTGGTGGTATGTGAACCGGAAGAACCGCTCGGGTTCATGATCGTCGAACGCACTTCACGAGAGTTGCCCGTTTCTTGGTGGGCAAGTCCTCGGCGACGGCAGTATCCAGGAGCTTTGATGTCTTTGCGAACCCTGTAGAGGTAGGATCGCTTTTCAGGCAGACACCGATTGCACGGCGCGAAAAGACCATCGCGACGGATTGCACGAACACAGGTTTTTCAATTGGGAGGTTCGATATGAACCACAGGATGCGAACTGCATTGTGCTTCGCGGCGATGTTCGTCGTTGTCAGCTTTTCCACCACGATGTGTGCCCAGACGGCTTCATTTACAAAGACTCAGGTTGCCGACCAAATCCGCAAAGTAGAAGACGGCGTGGACCAATTCCGCTAGTATATCGAGAACCGCACATTGGAAGAGTCAGTGGAAAAACTCCCGGGAGTTGTTTGTACCGCGTGTGAGCTCTTCCTCAAGCGTTCTGGTTCCGAAGCGAGAGACATCCGAACGCACCGCGCTGCGGACGGCTACACGGTCTCGAAGTTGATCTTTCGCGTGTATCACCAACATCAGCGGGATGAATGGGGATATGGAGCCCTTGATGTGATCGACCGACTTTGTCAGGAGGGCGTCGGAGAGGTGATGACGCAACTGCAGGAGTTTGACCGATAACTGTTTCGATGTCTCTCGAATCGGCGTCGTATATGGCTGCTTGTTCGAATCAGTTCTGAGAGACGCGCTTGTGTCCGAGAAGATGCCCTCGGTTGCGGAGCGGTAGGCTCGATATTTGATCTGGTAGCCTGCTGAGGCGAGACCGATTTGGGAGAGGTCGGGTCGAGGGGTCGAGGAGGTATTTCGCCCAGTCGGAATCTCGGACCCCATCAGGCCCAGACTCGATCTTCTGGTTTGCCGCCAAGCTCGCGGGTCCTTCCGGACGGGCGTGCGGTCACGGGTAATTCGATCCCCGAACAAACACCAGTGAAAAACATTTGTTCATGCGTTTCGTTTCCTTTTCGATGGGCACACGTTAGCAAAGAGTGGAACCCCTCGAAACCTTCTCGACCCCAGAAAACATTGGGCGATCATGTTGTAATGCGTGATCACCTTACTGCCGAAAAGCTGGAACAGCTCGCTTCCCATTTCTGAAATGGATTTTTGTTTTTCCTATACGTTGAATTTTTCAGAATTTCGCTGACACACGGAGTGCAAACGTCTATATTTCTCAGCGTAATGCGACATGGCGCCATAAAGAGTCCTGAAGATCGGCGCGCGCGGCGTCTTTCTCGGACGCGTACCTCGTCGTCTCGTTCACGAGCTTCACAGCCAGGGGCGCAACCTGCGTACCGTTCCTGACCTGTTCTCGACCGCAAATGAATCGAACCGTAAATTCAAAGCCGCTGCCCTTCATGATTCCAAATCTACATGCGATTGCCCTGGGCCCGCTGGCTGGCCCCGATTTCCCCCGATTGTCATTGATATTATGATGTAGCTCTTTTTTGAGACCGTCTATGACATCGTGCATTCAAGTAGTTCCTTCTCCCTCGCAGCAACGACGCTTTGGCTTACGATCCGCTGCTCGACGACATTGGATACATGACCTGCATGACCCTGGTGCTGCTCGGAAATTACGCGCAGACCGGGCATCTCGGCGGACCGCTCGCCTACACGCCGTACAACGTTGCGGTGCATTTGGCCGGTCCTGAAAACGGCGGACTCCGTTACGATTACCGCCGGCCGAAGCATCCTTACTCCGACAAATTCATGCTCGCGGCGGGCCACTCGATCCCCACGTGCTACGCGCTGTGGATGATCATGGGCCAGGCGCTGTATCGCAAGTATCAGCAGACCGGCGATCCGCGTTATCACGTCGACCCGCACGTCGCGATGCTGCCGATCGACGCGTTGGGATTCCGGCGCGGCGCGGGCGCGCTGAAGACGCTGCTGCACGAAACGGACTTGGAAGACCATCCGCTGTTCGCGCAAGCGAAAGGCCGCGGCATTCGTGCGCTCGCGGGACATGCCGAAAGCACCGACGTCACCAACGACGTGAACGGCGGACCCTCGGGCATCGGCATCGCGACGGCCGCGGGCAAAGCGGCGTTCTGGGATATAGTGGGCGCGCCAGAGTCGCCGAAAGTGATCGCGCTGGAAGGCGAATTCGCGCTCACCGAAGGCCACGCGCAGGAGTTGAAGACGCAGGCGCTCGCGCTGCAAGTGGGAAAGCGTTTGCGCGTGATGGTTTCCGACAACAACGCGGGCATCGACGATCGCCTGATTGGCGGCGTGATCGCCGCGCAGTTCGACGGCTACGATCTCGTGAATCAATGGACGTCGTATGGATGGAACGTCTTCACACTGTCGAACGGCAACGATTACGGCGAAGTGGCCGCGGCGCTGAAAGCCATGGACGAAGTGGACCCGCACGACCGCCGTCCCATCGTCGCCATCGGCAAAACCATCAAGGGCTACTGGCCCGCGGCCGTCGACGGAAAAATCCCCGGCTATAACGGCGATCAATTGGTCAGTTACCCAAGCCATCCCTACGCGCTGAAGATGAACTCGGAGTATTTTGTCGCGCTGGCGCAGACATTCGAGAAGCATTACGGCGTGGAGTTCGAAGGAATTCGCAAGGGCCCGGTCAGCGACAATCGCGAGCGATTGATCCAGTTCAAGACGAACATCGACGTGGTGATGTCGCTGCTCGACCGCAACGGATTGGGCGATCGGCTCGCCGACCGCCTGGTGGAAATCGGCGACACCGTGCGCGACGACGTGAAGTTGCGCATCTCAGCCTCGAGCGATCCGTTCCTCGACGATCGCCTGCGCGTCGCGAAGCTGCCGGAAGAGCCGCAGAAGGTCCCGATTCGCAATGCGATTTCCGGTGCGGAGAAGCAAGTCAGCATCGCGCTGTTCAAGAAAGCCGGGCGAGAAGGCCGGAGCGCGGCGCGCGATTTCCGAAATCATCAAGTGGATGAACTACGTCACGGAAGGACGCTTCTTCACCGTGGCCGCCGACCTTTCGGAGTCGATCAACGTGGAGCACGGCAGTTTGTGGGGACACTACAATCCCACGGAGAATCCGCTGGGCACGCGCTTGAAAGCGCCCATTCAGGAAGCGGGCAATGTTTCCACCGCCATCGGGCTGGTGAGTCAAAGCGCTTCCGTCGATCCCGAAAAATTCGCCGGCGTTTGGGCTTTGAGCGGCACCTACGGAGCGTTCACGCCGCTGATGTACACTCCGGCGCGCGTCTGGAGCCAGCAAAATCAGGACAGCAAATTCCGCGTCGGCGTGCTGCATATTCTCGCCGCGCACTCCGGTCCTGAAACCGCGGCCGACGCGCGCACCCACTTCGGCATCTTCGCGCCGCAAGTGTGGAAGCTGTTCCCGCGCGGTCAGGTCATCAACTTGAGCTTTTGGGATTACAACGATGTCGCGCCCGGCTATTTCGCGGCGGCGGAAATCGCGGCGCGCGATCCGCACGTGGGCATCATCACGCTGGAAGTGGCGCGTCCCGACTTCGCGGTCGCGGACCGCAGCCATTTCGCCGACTCCGATCTGCGCGCTGCGGCAAAAGGCCTGTACGTGATTCGCGATTTCGCGCCCGGCAAGCCGCGCCACGGTTACGTGATCGCGCAAGGATCGAGTTCCACGGTGAATCTGGTGAAAGTTCTGCCGAAACTCGAAGCGGCCGGAGTGAACGTGAAGGTGATCGCGGCGATCAGCGAGGAGTTGTTCGATCGCCAGCCGCAAGCGTATCGCGATTCCGTGCTGCCGCCCGAGGCTCGCTACGATTTGATGGTGGTATCAACGGGCACGCGACGCATGTGGCCGCTGCGCAACCTCGGTCCGTTGACGGACGAGTATTCACTCACCTCCGACTTCGACAATTGCTGGAGAACCGGCGGCCTCGAAGCGGACGTGATCGCGGAAGCGCATCTCGATCCCGATTCGATTTTCGCTGGCGTGGAGCGATTCGCCAACGAACGCGAGCGCCGCATCGGCGATCAACGCAAAATGATCGGTTAGTCGAGTGGGCTGTCTGCACTCGTCGTTAGTACGCCCTTTCAGAGCCTTCGTGACAACTTTCCAAAGAAAGAACGATCAGTCGGGCCGATGGAAAATCAGGTTCGTTCTGGCGTAAAGCCTCTGCGGCGTTACCCGGCAGATGACAGACGAAGCTGCGCAGGATGCGCTGGTAACGGGTGGTTCTGGGGCCGCCCGTCCGTCGTCGACCTCTGGCACGACCTGCGCGAGGTGGCGAGCGAAATCCGTCCGGAAGCCAATGAAAAAAGCGCCCTACGCGCATCGGTGCGTTCCCTGTTGCCGAAACGGCAGACGTGGTAGGCTTCGATCTCGGGCCGTCTATCGCATAGCCACGCGGCTACTGCTGACTTGCCAACTCCAGCTTCCCCCGTGATCCAGAGTATCTGCTTCGTGCTCGCGAGCCACTGTTGCACCCCCGCCTTTAGCCACTCGCGCCCGGTGAAACCCGATAGATGGCGGCGCAGATCGTCGGCGTAGGTGATCGGTTGGAGGTAGTTGAGCAATCGTCGCTGAGCGCCCTCGAACGGAACCTGTTTTTGGTTGAGGGCGTTTACAAGCTGTTCGAAACGCTTTGTGTATTGCTCCTCAGAGACGTTAGAACGGTCGCTACAAGACACGGTGACGAACCCATGGAAGAATGCTTCGAGTTTCCGGTAAGTCGACACGGGTCGAAAAATGTAATTTCCCACAATTCATATCTTCGCGATGAGCTACAGACTGTAAGCCAAAGTAAATGCTCGCAATCCCGATTGGTTAGTGTCGTGCATTCTCCCTGGCAGCGTTGTTTTGCTGGATGTGCTTCGGCAACGCCGAACCATCAAGCGCAACGCAAGAATCAACCAGAGAAGTGGAGTGCGCGATGAATAGAAGTACTTTCACACTACTCACCCTGCTCAGCGTCGTGTTGCTACTGTCCGTTTTTTTGTTCGGACAGGCGATCAGTGGCGACTTGACGGGCGTGGTGAAGGACGCGACGGGCGCGTATGTGCCCGACGCCGACGTCACGGTGACAAATCTTGGCACCGGTTTTAAGCAGACCCTCAAAACCAATCCGCAAGGCGAATATCGCTTTGTCAATCTGCCGGTCGGCCACTACTCCGTGGATGTGACTGCCCCCGGCATGAAGGGCGGCTATCGCGACGTTGAGGTGGTACTGAATAAAGTGGCCACTGCGAATGTCACGACAGCCGTTGTGAGCGCCGGCACCACAGTAGAAGTCAACGAACAGGCGATAGCCATCGATACCACGACGCCGACCATCTCCACCACCTTTGGAGCCAAGGAGGCTGCAGACTCGCCTATTACCTCGGCCGGCGGTATCAGCAGTGGCGTGCTGAACCTGTCGCTCCTCGACGCTGGTGTAGCCAGCTCAGGGGGCATCGGTGTGGGTATGGGACCTTCCATAGGAGGACAGCGTCCTCGTAATAACAACTTCACGGTGGACGGCGTGGACAACAACAGCCTCACCGTAACCGGCCCACTGATCGAGATTCCGAACGACGCGGTAGATAGTTTTACCGTGTTGCAAAACCAGTACTCGGCAGAATTCGGTCACTCTTCCGGCGGCCAGTTCAATGAGACCATCAAAAGCGGCACTAACCAGTTCCATGGCCGGGCGTACGAATACTTCCAGAACCGCAATTTGAACGCGATCGACTCGCAAACCGCGTTGTCGCAGGTCAGCAACGGATTAACGCCCTCCAATCCGCGGTTCGACAACAATCGCTATGGCGGCCAGATTGCTGGACCTATCCTGAAGAACAAGCTGTTCTTCTTCACCGATTGGGAGTACAACACCATCGGCCAAACTGCGACTCCGTCCACGGCCTGCGCACCGACCGCTGCGGGTTATGCGGAATTGGCCAGCTTGTTCCCCAACAACACGAACCTGCAGCAGTTCCAGAAATATGTTCCCGCCGCGACCTCGGCTCCGACAGTTTGCGGGCTGAGTGGCGCTGCCAACACAGTGTCGGTAGCTCCGGGATTGGCAACCACCGACCCGAATTTCAACAACGTGGCGGTCAACATCCCGGTGGGTGATGTGGGGTTCCTTGGCTCCAGCTATCAGAACTTTCTGAACACCGCCAACTCCATTGACTACAACCTCTCGGAGAAGGACCAGTTCCGTGGACGCCTGGCCTACACCAAGAACCCCGCTTATGACACGAGCGCTCAGATTCCAACATTTTGGACCGTCAACCCTACCTATTTTTGGTTGATCACGCTGAGCGAGTATCACAACTTTTCACCCAACGTGAATAACGAATTCCGCTTCGGCTTTAACCGCTTTAACACGGTTACGGCGTCCGGCAACGCTAGCTTTCCCGGATTGGGGGGGCCCGGCACGTTCCCCAACCTGCAGGTCTTTGAGTTGAACGGAATTCAGCTTGGTCCCGATCCCAACGCACCACAGGAGACCATCCAGAACCTGTATCAGTTTGTCGACAACGTGAGCTGGGTCAAGGGCAAGCACAACCTGCGGTTCGGCGGTGAGTTCCGCTGGGTCATCAGCCCGCAGACGTTCACGCAGCGCGTGCGTGGCGACTACGAGTGGAGCTACCTGTCTGATTACCTCAACAACGTCGCGCCGAATCCCAACCAGGGCGATTTCGCCGAGCGCTCTTCCGGCAACGTGGTTTACTACGGCAACCGGCGCGCCGCATATCTCTATGCCAACGACGAGTGGCGCATCACGCCCACCATCACGATCAACGGCGGTCTGCGCTGGGAGTACACGGGTGAGCCGGAGGCGGCCTCGCTACAGTCTCTGAACGCCATCTCCAGCGTGCCGGGCCTGATCACGTTCGGCAATCCGTCGGCACAGACGACGAACTTCATGCCTCGTGCCGGTATCGTTTGGGCGCCGACCGAACACCTCGGTGAACGTCGGCTTCGCCATGGCAAACGACGTCCTCTATGACAACCTGGGCATTCTGTCACTGCCGCCGCAGGTGCAGCAGACCTGCGATACGACGGCCCCGGGCACGCCACAAATCTGCCCCTATTCGTACACCAATTTCCTGGGCGCCGGCGGCTTGCCTAACACCCCGGTTCCCATCACCGATCCGGCAACGGCCCGTGCGGCTACTGGAGCGTTCATACCCAACCAGACCGTGCCGTATTCGGAAACGTTTACCGCGGGCGTGCAGCACATCTTCGCCAACAAGTACACGTTGGAAGTTCGCTACGTGGGGACCCGCGGCATTCACCTTCCGGTGCAGACTCGCCTGAACGTGACCAGCCCGGTAACTCCCACCAGCTATCTGCCGACGTATCTCTCAATGCCGAGCCAGGCCACACTGGACTCGCTGACTACCACGCTGAACAGCTTGACTGCGATCGGCAGCCAGGTACCGGCGTTCGCCAATGCCGGCTTCCTGAGTAACATTACAGCCTACGAGCCATGGGGCTCTTCGAACTACAACGGCTTGCAGGTTTCGTTCAAGCGGAGCTTCACCAACGGACTGCAGTTCCAGGCGGCTTACACCTGGAGCCACACGTTCGACAACTCGACCGCCGACGTATTCTCCACCGTGCTGACTCCGCGCCGTCCGCAGGATTTCTCCTGCATCGCATGCGACTACAGCACTTCCGCCCTGGATCGCCGCCAGCGCGCCACCCTGGCGCTGGTTTACGATATGCCGTTCTTCAAAAACAGCAACTGGTTCATGAAGAACATCGTCGGCAACTGGCAAGTCTCGCCAATCTACACCTACCAGTCACCGGAGATGGTCACCGTGCAGAGCAACGCCGACTCGAACCTGAACGGCGACTCGGCCACGGATCGTGCGGTCTTCAACCGGGCCGGCATTCCGGGAACCTCTTCAACCGTAACTCCCTTGATGAACTCGCAAGGTGCGACGGTAGCCTACCTGGCGACGAACCCGACTGCCCAATACATCCAGGCGGGAGCCGGAGCCTTGGCGACCGCCGTTCGCAACACGCTGTACTCGAACGTGATCAACAACTGGGACTTCTCGCTACTGAAGCGCGTCAACTTCACGGAGCGCCAGTCGCTGGAGTTCTCGTTCCAGGCAACCAACCTCTTCAACCACGCGCAATTTGTGCCCGGGAACATCAGCGACGTCGCGCCGGTCACCTTTACCAGCGGTGTCGTGCGCGGTTCGCTGCTGACCGGCTCACCGACCTTTGCGCAATGGAACCAGGTGTTCACCAACCACCCACGCGACGTAGTGCTGGTAATGAAGTACAACTTCTAACCTCCGCTGAAGTTACCCGCTCCACGGGGAGCCTGCGGGCTCCCCGAAAAGCGCGTGCCATCAGCTCCTCAGTAATCGTATGCGACGCCGCCCGATGCATACCTATAAGAGATACGTCCAGAGGAGCCATCGGCAATTGGGGCATCACCCATGCCGCTTGATGGCCCGAAGGATCTGGTGTTTCCGTCGGTCAAGAGCGGTTGCCCGATGCGGGATAACGCCATCCTTTCGCGATTCATTAAGCCAGCCGCACGCAAACTCGGCCTGGCGTTTGTGAATTGGACGTGCCTAAGGACCTCTCCCGCCACATGGTTGGTCCAAGCCGGTGCCAATCCCAAGGGGGTGCAGGGACTGATGCGGCACTCGCGGATCTCGACCACCATGGACATATGCGCCCAGATGGTAGCTGACTCGCAAAGCCAAGCTATCGCAAAGGTCGCAACTATGGTCGCGGCTAACCGCGCGGAAAAGGAAGCGCTCGCAGTCGCGGCAAGTCACATGATTAACTGAGAATTGTGCAAGCAAACGCAAGCAGCGGCGGGAAAGAACAGATGCTAAGTTATTGGAAACATGGTGGCCAGGGACGGAATCGAACCGCCGACGCCAGCCTTTTCAGGGCTGGCGCTTGCCAATTCTAAGTAGCTGAACAATCGAAACTTAGTCGCCTTGTCTGCACCGCAAATAGTGCAGAATTTTGGAGGCATAATGGAGGCAAGTTTCGGAACCGGGATCGAGACCTTCGCATTGGCATCAAACGCGGTCGTGATTTAGAAGCGTTGGGTTACTTGAACGGCAACAGAAGATCGAAAGGCTAAACGTTGCGACTAGGCTGGGTTCTGCCGTAGATACGCAGACTGTTTCCGGCGGGGAATCTCCGGTTTCCGACCCCTAGTCCCGAATTTCAGCAGCCGTGTAGATTCAATACCTCTACAAATCAGAAGCCTGGTGCTTCAATCGCGTAAGTCGTTCAGATTCTTGCTGCATCATTCTCAGTCGTATTCATTTGGGAATCCCAATTGGGCACCCCTCTGTTCCCATCCATACCTACCGACAAGTACGACACAGCCACATGGAGAGCGCGTCTCCTCCGGCTTTCAGAACATCGGCACCTGCTCAACCTCATACAAAACCCATAGACTGGCTCACCTTAAGGGCGGCTTCCTTCAAGTCGCTGTATCTGAAGCGCCCCCCTGCACATGGCGCTCGACTGACGCGGTCGCATGGGCGCTTCAGATACAGCACTTCTCGGGAGTCTGGATGCCCACCTCCGCGGTTTGGGCGTTAGGCGGCAAGTTGGCGTGACGTGCCGTCACCGGATGCTGGCCGACTTGTCGGGAGTAATCTCCCACATGCCGGTTTGGGGCCAACTTCGTGTTGGCCGACCAACCGGAACTCAGATCATCTGTAACTAGCCCGAATTTCTCACCACGCGGTCGAGGAATGACGGGGAGGTCGAGATGGGGCGAGGGATCGCGGTCCGGCGAGGCGGGGTCGGGTTTTTCTGGGAGGGAGCAGCGGCCCGAGCGAAGGCCCGGAGGGAGGTGGGCGATTGCGAGCGTGTGGAGGCCGCGACTGCCAGGCAGAATCGGGTTGCAGGTGACGCCCAAAGCGCGCTCAGCAGCGCAGCGCCTGCCAGGCGGCGGCAAACAGCGCTTTCCAGGGATAAGCGCGGGGATAGCGCAGGCAGATACGGCGGGCGCTGAGGCGCACCTCGGCGGCAATCTTCAGCAGCCGCAGTCGAATCGTGTTCACCTGGGCGTGCGCCCACGCGGTGCCCGCCAAGGCCAGCCGCCGCAGAGCGTGCACCAGCACATAGGCCAACGACGACAGGTACAGCCGCAACTGATTGGCGCGCAGGGTAGCGGTGCTCATGCGATCGGCGAACAGCGAGAGCTGCTCCTTGATGCGGTTTTCCATCTCGCCGCGAGCGCAGTAGAGCTGTTCATAGCGCGCGCGCGCCTCCCACTCTGTGGGACTCAGCGAGGTGACCACGAAGCGCGGGTTGGGGCCCTTGTCGAGATACTCGGCCTTGGCCACCACGCGACGGGCGCATGACCAACTGCTGCGCGTCTGATAGGAGAACTCGCCGAAGACGCGGGTCGCTTGCTGCGTCTGCTGGTGTTGGCTGCGGGCCTCGGCCAGGAGGGCGGCGATTTCCGCCTCCAGCCGCTCATTGCGCGCCAGCCCGAAGACATAGTCCACGTGCTCAGCTTCGCACCAGGCCATCAGCTCCTCGCGGCAGAAGCCGGAGTCGGCGCGCAGAATGATTTTCACCTGCGGCCAGCGCTGCCGAATCTGGCCCACGATGCGTTTCACTTCGGCGCGCGCGCCTGCGCTGGCATCTTGATTGGAAGCCCGCTGGCGGGCGCACAGTAGATGCTCGCCGCAAAAGATGTACAGCGGCAAGTAACAGTACTCGCCGTAGTAGCCGTGGAAGAAGCGCGCTTCCTGCTCGCCGTGCAACGGCGTGTCGGTGACATCCAGATCGAGCACGACCTCCGCTGGAGGCTTGGTGTGCGCTTCCAGGAAAATATCCACCAGCAGCGCGTCCAACCGCTCGGCCGCGTAGCTGATCTTGTGATAGCGATCGGCAGCCGCCGCCGGCGTCAACTCCATGCGGTTGAGCGTGCTTTTGCCGGCCAGCGGTTCTTCCAGTTCGCGCTTGCCGGCCAACACCGCGAGCAGGGGATCGTGGCGCAGTTGCTCATGATCGTTGAGATCTTCATAGCCCAGCGCCAGCCCGTAGATGCGCTGCGCCAGCATCTCGCCCACGCTGTGCTCGACCCGCGCCGGATCGCGCCCATCGGTGAAGCAATCCGTCGCCCGCTCGAGCAAGCGGATTTTGCGGTTGGTGCGGCGCAACAGCAGGCCGCCGCCGTCGCTGGTCATGCGGGCGCCGTCGAAGTTGGCCACTACCCGCCGCGAAAAATGATCTGCAAACGCGAACGATTCTTGAGTACACTCTGTCATGAGAAAGGCCGTTTCTTTTTGGGGCATCGACTTCGTTTCACACCGCAGTTATGCCTGAAAAGACGGCCTTTTTCTACTGTGAATTACTCGTGGTTGTTTACTACTGATGAGAAATCCGGGCTAGCGAATCGCCAAGACACCACGGGTTGCACGTCACAGCCGAACTTTGATTCCTGTCGCTACAATGTTGAGCAATGACTAACCGTCAGAGGCTTGCTGAGTGAGGCCCGCAAAGTAATTGTTCGCTTCATCTCGGCAAGGACGTAAACGCACAGCCAACGCTGTGGAGTCGGCCCGTCTCGACTCGAAGGCACGACCGGTCACTATTGAAAGACTCCGGGCTGCGTTAGGAAGTCCAGAGATTACAGACGAGAACGCATTGCAGTTGCTTGACCACCTGCTTGCGTTTGGTGACGTGGTAGTACAAGCCTTCATGGAGCAGCAAAGGTGCGCCTCGGCAGAGTTCGCCGACGTGGAACCGTGCGCAGTGATAGGTCAACCGCTCACGCCAACTGCATTTGCTGCCCAGTGAGCACAACGGGATACGCCTTTCAAGCGTATCCCGCTTTTCTTTGTGCTTGCCAACATATAACAGAAAGTGTATATGTTGTGCGTGGCGAGTTCAGACCAGACCGCACGGTGGCTTGAGCGAGTTCTCGGAGCACTAGCAGACCCACTGCGCTCACGGATTCTAAGCATCCTCGCAGAACATGAGGTTTGCGTGTGTTATCTGGTCGAAGTCCTGCACACTGTGCAGCCTGTTATCTCTCGTCAGCTTTCAGCCTTGCGCGAGGCTGGCCTCGTGGAGTCCAGACGCGATGGCAAGTGGGTTCATTACCGACTCCGCAAGCCTGAGAACGAATCTGCTTCAGAGTTGCTATCCGAAGCGCTGAGGCACCTTAAACGTGTACGTCAGACGCAAAGCGATTTAGCAAAACTGGTAGCGTGCCGCAAGCGCAGAACCGGGCATTTGCGAGATGCTCCCTTACCTCGGCGAGTCAAAGGGTGACATATGGCAAAGAAACGGCAGTTACGAGATCAACCGAAAGTCGCACTCATATACATACGTGTTTCGACCAAAGAGCAGTTGGAAAACCTCAGCATGGAAGTGCAGGAATCTCGCTGCCGTGAGTGGTGCAGGAATCGTGGCTTTGAAGTGGCTGAGGTCTTCCATGATGACGGTGTGTCGGCTAGAACCGTTGACCGACCGTCCTTCCAAGCGATGCTCGCGTACATCCGGTCGAAAAGGGGTGCAATCGGATATGTCGTGGTACACGACCTAAGCCGTTTCGCTCGCAACATGGAGAACCAGATTGAAGTGATGTCGGAACTCCGAACTGTGGGCGTTCTCTTAAGGTCAGTGATGGAAGACCTTGACGAGTCGGCTGCTGGCAAGCTGGTGACGAATATGCACGGCATGATGAACCAGTTCTTCAGTGACCGTAACGCCGAACGCACCAAAGTGGGCATGGAGAAATCCGCAAAGATGGGACGTTTCCCGTTCAAAGCTCCGCCTGGCTATCTGAACGTCAGACCCTCTAAGGATTCGCCAAACCTGATACCAGACCCAGAGCGCGCACCCCTCGTGCGGAAAGCCTTTGAACTCTACGGGACTGGAACACTCAGTCGGGCCGACGTACTTCGGCAACTGACGAACTTGGGACTGAGGACTCAAGCAGAAAAGCGACTCACAGCGCAGAGCCTAGAAAACCTGCTACGTAATCCCGCCTACGCTGGTTGGGTTGCAATACCGTCTTGGGACATCAAAGCTCCCGGTTCTTGGGAACCGCTGATATCTCAAGAGGTTTTCGACCGCGTACAAGACATCATGGACGGAAAGCGCATGGCGGTCGTCCCACATATCCGAAACAGTGAAGACTTCCCGCTGAGGGTATTCGTCAGGTGCGCGCTGTGCGGCCAGCCACTAACTGGGAGCTGGAACAAGGGCAGGAGCAAGTATTACCCGAACTACCGTTGCCGCAATGCCAAGTGCAAAGGCGTGAAGATTCGCAAGGAAGCTCTTGAGCGTCAATTCTTGCACCTGTTACACCGCCTTACACCGAGTCAGGAATTCCTGCTCTTGTTCCGCGACATTGTTCTTTCCTCATGGAACAGCAAGCAGGCCGAAGCGCAAGCACAAGTGTCCGCAATCAAACAGCAACTCAGCACGCTTACCGACCGCAAGAACGCCCTCGTTGACCGCTATCTGGACGGCAAGATTTCAGAGCAGACCTACAAAGAACAAGACGAGAGGCTTTCAAGTGAGATCGGCAACGCAAGGTCGGCGCTCCAGCAAGCGGAAGTGAATGACGAACAGATCGACGCTCTGCTTGAGTTCTCCGACCGTGTGCTGCATGACCCGGCTGGACTGTGGTCAAGAACTTCCCTAGCACAGAGGCAGCGGCTCCAAATGGTGCTGTTTCCCAGCGGCTTGGAGTACTCTCCCACGCTGGGGTTTGGAACCGCACAAACCCCTTCATTCTTCAATGTGTTAGCTGCTATGGAGTCTGAGAATTCAAGATTGGCGTCCCCGACGGGATTTGAACCCGTGTTACCGCCGTGAAAGGGCGATGTCCTAGGCCGGGCTAGACGACGGGGACGCTGGCAGGCGGGACTAGCTCAGACTGCGATGGTAACAGTGGCCTCAAAGCGTGTCAAAGCACTCGCGCCTTGGGTGACGTAACTTGGATTGTGTAAAAGGCGAGAGGGTGTAAGTTGGCTTTGGCCTGACAAGCGGAAGCCATTCTCGAAAGGAGACTTACACCCATGGCGAAGGTTACACCCATCACCGAGCAGTTCCAACATTTCGTCAGCGAGCTGCAAGAGAGTTTCTGGGGCGACCTGCAGGGGCAGGTGCAACACAGCATGCGTCGGCTGTTTGAGTTGCTGTCGGAGCGGCAACGCGATCTGTACATGGTCAGTCCGCGGCACAGCCGGCAGAAGCCGCGCCGGGATTATCGCAACGGCTATTACGAGCGCGATTTTGTGACCCGCTTCGGGCCCTTGCGATTGCGCATCGCCCGCACCCGCAAGCGGGGATTCTTGCCGGAGGTGCTGCAGAAGTTTCAGCGTCGGGCCGAAGAGGTGTCGCTGCTGATCCGGGAGGCGTTTTTGCGTGGGATCTCGACCCGGCAGGTGGGGCGGCTGGGGGCCATCCTTACGGGTGAGCCGGTCAGTCCGCAGACGGTGTCCCGCTTGACGCGCGATCTGGACGAGGCGGTGCGGCAGTTTCATCAGGCCCAACTGGAGGACGAGTGGGCGTACCTGTTCCTAGACGGGGTGAGCCTGCGGGTGCGGCGCCCCTGCGGCCGGCAGCGGGTGCAGATGCTGGTGGCCTACGGCGTGCGCGGCGACGGCACGCGGCAACTGCTGGGCTTTATGCGCAGCAAGGGCGAAAGTCAAAGCGCCTGGGAGGGTCTGCTGCAGGGCCTGTACCGCCGCGGGCTGCAAGGCGAGAAGCTGCTGCTGATCGTCACCGATGGTTGTCCCGGGCTGGCGGCGGCAATCGAGACCGTATATCCGCGAGCGCTGCATCAGCGCTGTTGGGTGCACAAGATGCGGAATATCCTGGAAAAGGTGCGGCGGAGCGATCATGACGCGGTGAAAGCCGATGCGCAGGCCATTTATCGCGCCGACAGCCGTCGCCAGGCCGAAGCCGCGTTTCGTGCTTTCCGCCGCCGCTGGCAGCCCGTGTATGGCTCCCTGGTGCGGCAACTGGAGCGCGATCTGCCGGAGTTGCTCTCGTTTTTCAGCTTCCCACGGCACCTCTGGAGGAAGCTACGCACCACCAACATCATCGAGCGTTGCTTCGTGGAGGTGCGCCGCCGCACGCGTCCCATGGTGTGCTTTGTCAACGTCAAAAGCGTGGATCGCATCATCTACTCCATCTTCCAGCGCTTCAACCTGGAATGGAAAAACCGCACCCTCCGCGTTTTTACACAAGCAGCTTGACGTCACCCCGCGCCTTGCCGAAACCATCTAAACCTGTACGCGCTCTGTTTGCCAAGCCACGAAGCTGTCGGAGATTCGCTCGACCAAAGTAGAGCGTTCCTGATATTGTGCATGTTTCGCTCATCCCGTGAAGCCGGTGGGCGTGCAGCACGTATTACGTTGACTCTCCGGAGGTAACCGCCTTGCGAGCGACTGCAGTCGCCCTTCTCGTTGCACTTTCCATCGCGCCATCTCTAGCGCAGACATCCGATCCCACTCAGAGCCAGGAAGCCGAGCAACCGCAGAAAGCCACGCAGGGCCCGGGTACGAAAACCAGTGACGCCCAACAGGACGAGGGCGAGTACAAAGGTCCGTGGAAAGGCCTGCAATATAGGCTGGTCGGGCCGTTTCGCGGCGGACGAGTCGAGGCGACATCGGGGGTAGTGGGGCAGCCTGATGTGTATTACTTCGGCTCCGCTGCCGGGGGTGTCTGGAAAACCACCGATGGCGGACTGAACTGGATGCCGCTCACCGATAAGACAAAGGACATGTCACCGTCGATCGGCGCGCTTGCGGTTTCCGAATCGGACCCGAACGTCATCTATGTCGGGACCGGCGAAGCCTGCATCCGCGGGAACATTGTGAGCGGCAACGGGGTGTACAAATCGATCGACGCAGGCGCAACCTGGAAGTTCGTCGGCCTGGCCGATACCCACGCGATCGGCCACGTCATCATCAATCCCAGGAATCCTGACATCGCCTTCGTCGCAGCGCTCGGCCATCCGTTTGCCGACAATGAAGAGCGCGGCATCTTTCGCACCCAGGATGGCGGCAAGACCTGGCAGAAGGTTTTGTACAAGGACGCCAAGACCGGCGGCATCGATATCACCTTCGATCCCACCAACGCCAACATTGTTTATGCAGCGCTGTGGCAGGCGAGGCGGACGCCCTGGAGCATGGACAGTGGCGGACCGGGCAGCGGACTCTACAAGTCCATTGACGGCGGAACTGCCTGGAAGCAGCTCAGCGGTCACGGCCTGCCGGAGGGCATTCTCGGCCGCATCGGCGTCACGGTTTCCGGCGCCAATCCCAATCGCGTGTGGGCGGTGATTGAATCTGAGAAGGGCGGAATCTATCGTTCCGACGATGGCGGAGAATCCTGGCATTTGATGACGGACGACCATCGCTTCCGCCAGCGCGCCTGGTACTACTCGCACATCTTCGCCGATCCGAAGTCTGCCGACACGGTTTACATCCTTAATACAGCGGTCTATCGCTCCCACGACGGAGGAAAGACCTTCACCCGCTTGCGCGTACCTCATGGCGACAATCACGCGCTGTGGATCGATCCCAATGACCCGAAGCGCCTGATTAACGGCAACGACGGCGGCGCGACCATCTCAACCAACGGCGGCGAAAGCTGGAGCACGCTCTACAACCAGCCCACGGCGCAGTTTTACCACGTGACCAGCGACGACCGCTTCCCCTACTACATCTATGGCGCGCAGCAGGACAACTCCACCATGGCCATCGCCAGCGCAGGCCTCGATGGCACGATCGATCGTTCCGACTGGTACGCGGTCGGTGGCGGCGAGAGCGGCTACATCGCTCCTGATCCCACCGATCCCAACATCGTGTATGCCGGCTCCTATGGCGGAGAGATCACGCGCTACGATCACCGCACACATCAGGAGCAGGCAATCAATCCCTGGCCGATCAACCCGATTGGCTGGGGCGCAGCCGACCTAAAGCACCGTTTCCAGTGGACCGAGCCCATCGTCTTTTCACCCCACGATCCCAAGACGCTGTACTATGCGGGCGAAGTGCTGTTCAAGACCACTGATGGCGGAATGAACTGGACGATCATCAGTCCAGACCTGACGCGCAACGACAAGGCGAAGCAGGCGTCGTCCGGCGGGCCGATCACCAAAGACAACACCGGCGTCGAGGTGTATGACACGATCTTCTCCGTTGTGGAATCGCCGGTGCAGAAGGACCTGATCTGGGCCGGGACCGATGATGGCCTAGTCCATATCACGCGCGATGGCGGCCAACACTGGGAGAACGTGACCCCCAAGGCCATGCCCGATTGGGGCACGGTGAGCATGATCGAAGCATCCTCGCGCGATGCCGGAACCGCATACATCGCAGTCGAGCGGCACAAGATGGATGACTTCACGCCCTATGTCTTTAAGACGACCGACTTCGGCAAGAGCTGGACCAAGCTGGTGAACGGGCTTCCCGCAGACGACTACGTCCACGCGGTGCGCGTCGATCCCAAGCGGCCGGGCCTGCTCTTCGCGGGAACAGAAAAAGGCGTCTACGTGTCGTTCGATGACGGCGGCAAGTGGCAGCCGCTGCAAATCAATCTGCCGATGGCGCCGATCAACGACCTCATAGTGAAAAACGACGATCTGGTGGTAGCCACGCACGGACGCAGCTTCTGGATCCTAGATGACATCACGCCGCTGCGGCAGTACAGCGATTCGATTCCGCAGCAGCAGGCGCACCTGTTCACCCCGGCGCCGACGAATCACACCGTGTTTCGTCCGTCGTTCTTCGCCGCTCAAGGCAACGTTGGCAAGAACCCTCCGGGCGGAGCGGTCATTTATTACTGGCTGAAGACGTCGCTGAAGAAGCCGGATCAGAAGGCGACTTCGACGAAGGGTGCGCCGGAGTCGGAGGCTGGCGGTTCGGAATCGCAGGAAGCGAACTCCGAAGCCGGCAACAGCGATGAAGGAGGCAAGAAGGAGCCTCCCAAAATCACGATGGAGATTCTGGACTCTTCTGGCAGAGTCATTCGCAAGTTCCCCAAGAAAGAAGAGCCGGGCAGCGGCGACGAAGAGGAAGACTTCTTCAACCGCGATCGCGGCAGCGGCACCCTTCCGGCGGACGCAGGTTTGAACCGGTTCGTCTGGGACCTGCGTTACGAGGGAGCGACCAAGGTTCCGAAGGCGCCACTTTGGGGAGGCAGTACCGACGGCCCGGTCGCACTGCCGGGCACATACCAGGTGCGCCTAACGGTGCTCGGGCAGTCGTACACGGCCCCGCTGGAGATCACAACCGACCCACGGCTGACGACGACTCCGGCCGACATGGCGAAGCGCTTCGACCTGCTGATGAAGATTCGTGATCAGATCACCGCAACCGACGACACGATCATTGAGATTCGTGAACTGCGCGATCAGATCAACGCTCTGAACAAGCGGCTCGGCGACGATCCGAAGACGAAGCCCATTGTCGATGCCGGCAAGGCGCTGGACAAGAAGATGACGGAAATAGAAGAGGTGCTCATCCAGACCAAAGCCAAGAGCGGTCAGGACGTGCTGAACTTCCCTGGCCGGCTGAACAATGACCTTGTGGCCTTAGGCGGAGTAGTAGGCAGCGCTGATACCGCGCCGACGCAGCAGTCGTACGAGGTATTCGACCTGCTGAGTCAGCGGCTGAATGAACAGCTTACGAAGTGGAACCAGATCGTTTCAACCGACGTTCCGGCCTACAACAATCTGGTGAAGCAGGCGGAGGTTCCGGCGATCAAGGTCACTCCGCCTGAGGCCGGCAAGTAACTGAGAGCGGCACAGACAAATCAGCCCCGACGGCGTCACCTCGCGTCGGGGCTTTGCTATTCAGCCAACTTTGTTCCTACGCTGCGCGCGCATTTCTTCTTCAACCTCCGCCTTGGAGCGACGCCACGCGATCTTGACCAGTACGGTCTTCAGGATCACGTACAGCACCGGAATGAAGAACAGGTTCAGCATGGTGGAGAACAACATTCCGCCGACGATCGCAGTTCCTACCGAATGACGTCCGATCTGCCCAGCGCCGGTGGCGAAGTAAAGCGGCAGGACGCCGAGAATGAACGCAAACGAAGTCATCAGTATGGGGCGCAAGCGGAGTTCTGCCGCTTCGATTGCGGCTTCGATGATCGATCGGCCCTGCTCCAGCAGTTGCTCGGCAAACTCGACGATCAGAATCGAGTTCTTTGCCGAGAGGCCGATGAGCATCACCAGTCCGATCTGCACGTAAACGTCGTTCACCAGCCCGCGCAGGGAGATGAACAGCAGCGCTCCCAGCACCGCCATCGGCACGGCCAGCAGAATGATGAACGGCAGCGCAAAGCTTTCGTACTGCGCCGAGAGCGTGAGATATACCACCAACAGTCCCAGTGCGAAGATGATGATCGCCTTGCCGCCGGCTTCCACTTCTTCCAGCGCCAATCCCGACCAGCTATACGACATGCCTTGCAGCATGTGTTGCTTCGCCAAGTCCTGCATGGCTTGCAAGCCCTCGCCCGAGCTGTATCCCGGAGCGGGTGCGCCGTCGATTTCTGCCGAACGGAAAAGATTGAAGTGGTTGATCACCTGCGGCCCCGCGGTGTCCTGCAGGCGAACGATGTTGCCCAGCGGCACCAGCCATTGGTGGCCGAGCGCACATAGTACTCGCGCAGATCGCTGCGCGCGCATGCGGAATGGCTCATCCGCCTGCACGTAAACGCGATACGAGCGATTGTTGAAGTCGAAGTCGTTGACGTACTGTGAGCCCATGTAAACTCCCAGCGCCTGCGTGACCTGGTCATGGGAACGCCGATCGCCTTCGCCTTTTCGCGGTCGATCTGCACCAGTTGCTGCGGATCGTTCGCGGTGAAGCTGGTGAACAGGCCCGTCAGGTCCTTGCGCTGGTGGCTGGAGCTACGATCTGGTGAGCCACGTTATCCAGGTCTTGCAGCGTGTTGCGGCCCAGGTCCTGAAGCTGGAACTGGAATCCGCCGAAGCTGCCGATACCCTGAATTGCGGAGGCTGGAATGCCACCACGATCGCTCCGGGAATAGCGAACAGCTTGGGCGAGACCCGCGCAACGATCGCCGCCGCCGAATGTTGTTTCCCTTTGCGGCTGTCGATCGGCTTCAGCGGAGCGAACACCAGTCCGTAGTTCGACGCGCTGCCGCCGGACAAGGAGAAGCCCGGCACCGCGAAGGTGCCGAACACATCCGGATCGGCGAGCAGAACCTTCTCCGCCTCATGCGCGACCTGGGTGGTGTAGGACAATGACGCGCCCTGCGGCGCCTGCACCACCACGATGAAGTAGTTCTGGTCTTCCTGCGGAACGAATCCGGTAGGCACGTGCCGATACATGTAGGCGGTCGCGGCCAGTCCAGCGACGAACAGCACCACCATCAGATACCGGATCCTTAACGTGCGCCGGATCACGGCGCCGTACGCCGTGCCCATGCCGTGAATAGCACGATCCACTCCGTGGGCGAACCCGCGATAGCCGCGCGAGACCCAGCCAATGTGCGTCCAGTCCAGTACGTTGTACTTGTGCTCTTCGCCTTTCAGCAGGATTGCGGCCAGCGCCGGCGAGAGGGTCAGCGCATTGAACATCGAAATCGCAATCGCGAATGCGATGGTCAACGAGAACTGCTTATACACGATTCCCGTGGTGCCGGGAAAAACGATACCGGAACGAAAACCGAAATCAGCACCAGCGAAGTGGCGACCACCGCGCCGGCGACTTCTTTCATAGCCACCGAAGTCGCGGTGTGTGTCGGTTTGTCGTCGCTGATATGCCGCTGCACGTTCTCGATGACGACGATGGCGTCGTCCACCACCAGCCCCGTTGCCAGTGTGATTCCGAACAGGGTCAGCGAGTTGATGGAGAAATCGAAGGCCTTGATGAAAGCGAAGGTCCCGATCAGCGAAACCGGGATGGTGATGGCCGGAATGATGGTGGCGCGCCAGTCCAGCAGGAAGAAGAAGATGACGACGATCACGATGAGGATCGCTTCTTCCAGCGTGGTCACCACTTCTCGATCGAGTCGCCCACCACCGTCGTGGTATCGAACGCGATGACGTACTTGATGCCGGGCGGAAACGACTTCGACAGTTCAGCAGCGCCGCCTTGGCCGCTTTGTCGACCGCCAGCGCGTTGCGTCCGAGAGCTGCTGCACCCCTATGCCGACGGCCTCGTGACCGCTGTACATCAGGTTGGTGTCGTAGCTTTCCGAGCCGATCTCCGCCCGCCCCACATCCTTCAGTTGGACGATCCCTTGGGCGTGTTCTTCAGGATGATGTTCTCGAACTCTTTGGTCGGAAAGGCGCCCAACCACCCGCAGCGTGATCTGAAACTCCTGCTTCGGATTGGCGGGCGGACGGCCCAACTGGCCCGCCGGAATTTCCACGTTCTGCTCCTGCAACTGCAGAGACCACATCGGCCGCCGTCAGCTGCCGTTGCGCCAGCTTATAGGGATCCAGCCAGATGCGCATGGCATACTTGCGCTCGCCGAAGATGATTACGTCGCCCACGCCGGGAATGCGCTTCAGGGCATCCTTCACGTACACGTCAAGGTAGTTGGAGATGTACTGGTTCGAGAGGCTGCCATCGGGCGAGTAGAAGCCGGCGGCGAACACGAAGTTCGGGTTCGCCTTGGTGATCGTGACTCCGGTGTTTTTGATCTCCTGGGGGAGCCGCCCGGCGCCGTCGCCACTCGGTTCTGCACGTCGACCGCGGCGATGTTCAGGTCATAGCCCGTGCGGAATATAACGTTGATGCTGCTGGTGCCGTCGTTGGAGCTGGTCGAGGTCATGTAGTGCATGCCCTCGACGCCGTTGATCTGCTGCTCCAGCGGCGTCGTGACGGCCGACTCGACGACTTGCGCGTTTGCACCCACGTAGTTGCAGCTGACCGTCACCTGCGGAGGCGCAAGAGCCGGGATACAGCGAGATCGGCAGAGAAGGTATGCACACCGCGCCAGCGACCACAATCAGCAACGCGCAGACAGTGGCAAAAACAGGCCCTTTGGATGAAAAAGTCGACCACTGGATTC
>CAWAIT010000005.1:0-929445 GCA_963782235.1 uncultured Acidobacteriaceae bacterium | reverse complement strand
GAGTTATCGGAACAGATGTTGACAGCCGAAAAGTTCGCGCCATACAGGACGGACGAGCACCGTTCTATGAAGTGGGGCTTGAGTCATTGATCCGATCGAACATGGAGCAAGGTAGGCTGTCCGCAACGGGATCGACGGCGGACGCATTGGCCCAAGCCGATTTCGCATTTCTGTGCGTGGGTACACCGTCCGGCAGGAACGGCAACCTCAGTGTCCACCAGTTGCGGCGGGCGGTAATGGATATCGGCGATCCCATGTTACCGAACGCACTCGGCCGCTGACGGTAGTGGTTCGTAGCACAGTCTTACCCGGGATCCGTGACGAGCTAATCGCTCTTCTGGCCGCAAGGAATAGAGCGGTTTCGATTGTAGCCAATCCGGAGTTTCTGCGTGAAGGAACCGCCGTCACTACTTCATGGAGCCATCATTACTCGTAGTTGGCAGTCACGATTCGAACGCCGCTAAACAGGTCGCGTCCCTGTACTCTGGGCTCCCTGTTAATGCACGCATCACGAGTCTGCGAACCGCGGAATTGATCAAGTACGCCGGTAATTTGTTTCATGCTTTGAAGATCGCCTTTGCTAATGAAATCGGCACGCTGGCGGCGGCACTGGGATTGGAGGGCGAGGAAATTATGGAGGTAGTCTGCAGCGACACTAAACTCAACGTTTCGGCTGCCTACCTGAAGCCGGGATTCGCATTCGGCGGGTCCTGCCTTCCGAAAGACCTGCGGGCGCTGAATTATCGTGCCCGGCAACTGGATGTCGAACTGCCGCTGCTGAATTCCATATTGCCTAGCAATGAAGGTCATATTCTGCGCGCATTCTTACAAGTGATGGACACGGGATTTCAAAAACTTGGCATTGATGGTTTGGCGTTCAAGCCAAACACTGACGACCTTCGTGAGAGCCCCGGGGTTTTGCTGATTGAGAAGCTGATTGGCAAGGGACGCGATGTTAAGATTTACGACCCTCACATCCAGTTGGATTCGATATACGGGAGCAATCAACAATTCCTGTTGAATGCGCTTCCGCATGTCGGCAAATGTATGGAGAAGAGCCTTGAAGCCGTGTTGGACTGGGCCGACATGCTCATAGTAACGCAGGATCCGGAGCCTGCAGCCAAGGCGATCATTGAGCGCCACTCTGTTCCGGTTCTCAGTGTCGCGATGAAATGGCGGACTCCTGCAAACCGGCGGCCGAGACTATGGAGTGAAGGTCAGGCGTCCGAAGGCGTGCTGTATGGCCTCCAAAGCAGTGCATGCTTGCCGCCCGTCAGTAGTCCGCTCAGCCAGAGAAGCCTGACACCACCCATGCCAAGTGTATATGTTGATTACCTATCCATGCGGTCATAGCATTAGGGCACCATTTTCCAAAAGACAATTAGCCACTGCAGCTAGGCCTGGTGCGCCCAGTTGTTCGATGCACTCGTGCATGGCAGTCAGCGCATAGGTAATCAAATTCTCTTGCATATCAGACCCCGACTGGCTTCGGAATTGAACATGGTGGACCTGCAGGTTCTGCATGCTGCCGCAGACCTGGCATCGCCAGCCGTCTCGCTGCAAAATCTGGCTGTGTAGGTTGCGGTAGTTCTCTGAATCGAGCCGGATCCGCTGAGTTTTGCGGACATCCCTCTTCATGATGCTTTTGAGCTGATACCGGAAAGAAACGCCTCTCGCTGCGGTCGGGAAGGAAGTTGTAGTAGCGGGAAATGGACTGTAACAGGACCTCCGGGTTGCCGCCGTCCATATGGGCGCCGGCCAGGAAATCGGCGCAGATCATCTCCAGGCAATAGCCGCGCGACTTGTCCGAGCCCAGCATCAAGGCGGCGGTCTCGATCGCCTGCTCGATGACCGGCACCTGGCTCTTGTAAACCTTGAAGAAGATCAGCTCCGAGGGCTCGCTGTCCTTTCCGGTTAGCTCCTTCTCCACCTCCCGTTTGAACTCCTCTTTCGGCATCTGCCGAGCTTTGTGCAACCAGGTTGCACTTTCGAAGTGCTGACCCTGCTTGCGCGCCAGCTTCGCCAGCTCCAGTCCCTTGCGTCCAGCCCACCTGCTTCAGGTCTTTCCTGACCTGAGGTGGCAGGTGCTCGTGGATCGACATCAGGTAATAGGCCTTCCGGCGGGACTCCGGAAAGCGGCCTTCAGAAACTCGTCAAACGACTTCAGTGTTCTCCAGCCGCCAGTACTGCCCGGCGCGGACCTCGCAGAGGTACTTGCCCGAGCTCCACGAACTTGGTATCGCGCTCGTTCTCGTGCTGGCCTCCCATGCCAGGATGGCGTCGATCCGGCTGAGAACGAGCAGGGCGCGGCGGCGATTCAGCTTTGGCGGCATCGGCGGATTCTTAGTAAGCAAGTTCGTCAAACAGACCAAGATCGACTCCCGGCTTGCGCACCAGCGCGGCATCGACCAGGTCGCGCTGTTCGAGGCATAGCCCGACGAAGGGACAGGTGGTACAAGGGTTCTGCGGAAAACGGATGCCGCTGTGCGGCAGGAACAGTCCAGCTTCGACGCCACGCACCGTGTCTTCCACCAGGGTCTCAAACTCTCTGCGCTGCTCGTCGGTGATGGTCGCCCGCAGGTACTGCACTTCGACCGTGCGCTTGCGGACGAAAACCACCTGGGCCACAGTCGTCGATGCCGGTCATCCATGAGTAGCAGATGAGCTGCGGATCGAGTGCGGCGATGCCTGCCGGCTCTTCCGGATATCGCGCTGACGAGGTCTTCCACTCCAGCACGCAGGGCGTGCCGTCCAGCTCGCCGATGGCGTCGATGAAGGCGACGAAGCTGTTGCCGCGAGCTCAGCGCCGCGCTGAACTGAATCTGCTGCTGCTGCTGGGTCGGCTGACCTCGACGCGTCCGTCCTGCACAAAGCGCTCGAGCAACTGCACGCCTTGCTGGAACATGCTGTCCCAGGTGTCGTGGCCGGGATAGACCAGTTCCATGCTTCTGCAGGCGCACCATTGCTCGAACAGCTTGGCGGCCGGATCTTCGTGGCGGAACAGCGCCGCAATCGCCTGCTCGAAGGCGCGACCGAACAGCATGGCGGCGCGTAGATCCTTTTCCTGCCAGCCGTCGAGGTAGCGATAGCGGTAACGGCGGGGACAAGTCAGATACTGCGAGATCTGGGTGTAGCTGTAGTTCATCGCGATGCTCCTTTCTGTCCCGTTCGACTGCTGTTGCTTGGATGCGGCGGAGCGCGATAAGGACGCGGACAGTTCTTCCCACTGGCTGGCGGGGGCGAAGCCGTCGAAGTTCAGCAAGCGAAATGCCATTCATAACCGTGTGGCTGATCTTCACGACTCCGGTCAGCCCGCGCAGGGCCTGTTCATCGATCTCGTCCTGGCTCAGCAGTTCCGGGTCGTAGAGGAAATCGCGCAGGAACCAGCCCAGCTTCCACATCGCCTTGGCTGTGCAGTAGAGCCGGCCGATGATGGGCGCAGCCAGCGAACTGCCTGGGCTCGATGACGGAGAATCGGAGCACATAGAACGGCTTCTGTGCGTGCCAGCGGTGCTGGGCGCTTTCGACGCGGACGAGGAAAAGACCGTCGGGAAGGGCTGGCCGGGACTCGGCAACCGTTGCCGACAGTCCTGGAACATGGCGCTTCATGCCACCACCTCCTCGCCGGTCCGCGCGTAGCTGTTGAGCTGGCACAGCAAGGCGTCGCGGTCCTTCTGCGCCGAGTCGGCCAGGTGCTGGACGAAATCTTCGACCTGCTCGCGGGTGGCGTCTTTGAGCGCTTCGGTGCCGCAGAAATCGACGGCATAGGCCTTGACCAGTTCGGGATCGAGCTTGTGCTGGCGGATGATCTGGCAGAGCCGGTCGCGGACTTTGTGGCCGGAACCATTGCCGTTGCCATTGGCATTGGAGTGGGCGGCATCTTCGGAGCAACGGAAGGCACGGCCGGCATCGATACGCTCCCATCTCTTCGACCGAGCAGATGCCGATGCCGTAGGCCTTGCGCAGTGCGCGATTCACGGCGCGGGTTTCGGCGATGCGCATCTCGGCGCCGCGGACCAGAGCGGACACGTTGGTCGGGTCGGCGTCGCCATAGCCGACGAAACCGATGAGCTCTTTGGACGGGTAAACCGTCGCCTTCAGCACATAGCGGCTCGCGGCGGAATCACACAGCGAATCGACGGCCTCGACGTGGATGCCGCGGCATTGCTTGCGGCGGGCGAGCCGAAGCAGACCCGTGTGGGTGACATACCAGCTTCCGTTGATGATCTGCAGCTCGCCACGCGCAACAGAAAACCCGAAATCGTCAGTCAGGGTTTTGAGTTGCTGTCGCATTTGTGGAGGTGGTGTCGCGCGATAGATCCGTTTGGCCGCGCGCAGATTTGATTTGAGCAGAGGAGTAGAAGTTTTCTTAGATAAGTGGTCAGTTTGTTCGGGCCTAGAAGGCGTTGTCGCAAGTTCGGTCATGAGTTCTCCTTTAGCGGACAATGGATACGCTACCACAGTTGTATAACAAAGTCAACATTGTTTTACAAAATTAACGGTTGTTTATCGTTCGGAAGAGTGGCTATATTGAACCTGTGGGAAAGACCGATTTTCTGGCGTTTCGGGTCAATCCGGAACTAAAACGTGACATTCAGCGCATGGCTGACGAGGAGCAGCGAAACATCTCGCAGATCTGCGAGATGCTACTGTATGAGGGCATTGACGCCTACAAGAAAGAGGGCTCCAAGTTCATGCAGCGCCTGGTCGCTAGGCAGAAGGGAAGGGCGAAGTAGGCCCAGCGCACCGGCTCCCGCATCTGGTCGGTCTCTGTCCCGCCACCGTGCAGGGTCGTCCACCTTTGGAACCGAAAATTCCCAAACTGTAACGGTGAACCAATCAAAAAGTTAAGCAGTCCCACTGGCGAATAGAAGACGAAGCTAGTAAACTACTTCCATCATGGCGCTCGTCGAGATGGGTAAGGTCTCGCCCAAGAAACTGGAGGCCAACCGCCGCAACGCCCAACGCTCCACCGGGCCTCGCACCCAACAAGGCAAGGAGTCTTCCCGCCGCAATGCGCAGAAGCATGGCATTCTCAGCACTCCCCTGCTATTCACGGAAGACAGTGCCGAGTTCGAACCAATGCGATCCGGCCTTCATCAAGACCTTGTGCCGGTTGGCCTTCTTGAAGAGATGATGGTGGATAAGATCGCTGTCACGTGGTGGCGGCTGAATCGGGTCCTCCTTTTCGAAGTTGCTGCCATTTGTCGGGCGTCACAGGAAGAATTGGGCATTGTCGTAGATTCACCTAGCGACGAGGATTTGCTGGAGCTGCTCGCGGCGATGCAGGCTAAGGAATTACAAGGGCAAGCAGAGGAAGCAAACGTTCACGTTTATGGCGTAGTGATGACGGACCGCCGAGAGGAGGTCCTTAGTCAGTAGCGAAAGCGTCGAGCGGTAGAGGTCGACGACGAGCGCTACAAAGAGATTGTGAGAGGTGGAGTCCGGGAACTGTTCGGAGAAGCAGCGCTCGCCCAGATAGACGCCGCTTCCAGCATGAAAGATGCATCTTCACTCCAAAATGCGGAAACAGCTTCACCAATCTCAGATGCCAAATCGACCAAACGCCCTTTGACTATGCCTCCGGATGAGGATCTGAATCGGATCCTGCGCTACGAAGCCGCCTCCACCGCCAGCTCTATCAAGCCATCGAACCAGCTGGAGCGGCTGCAGCGGGCACGCAAAGGCGAGCACGTACCGGCTCCCGTGAACGTGCAGGTCTCAAGCGACCAGTAGGGGGACAAAAGGGGACATCGATCGGGTGGTTGGGCTCATGGCGCACAGATTTTCACTTGCAGAGCCCCCGTAGCCAATTGCAGGAACTCCCCGAGATTGAAGGTGTAAATGCGCTGCACTGCGCACTTGGCCGCGCAGTGCAGCAGCAGGGCGTCGTAGATTTTCGCGCCGATCCACCCTCTGCTGGCCATCATGTTCAGCGCCTCCAGATAGTCCGCTTTGCCGATGGGCACGACCTCAAAATGCGGCAGGATATTGTCGGTGATGGATGCGCGCCGCCTCTCTCGGATGGATGCGCGGCTGGACCGGCAGACGGGTGAGTGCGGCAAACACTTCCGCGATCGAGTGCTGCCCCATAAATCCCTTGTCCTAGCCGGCGGCGACGCGGAGCAGCGCAGGCCTGGCTTGCGCGTAGTGGGGATGGCTTTGCTCGGAGGCGGCCACGAGAACTGTCGTATCGAAGAAAATTTCCACCTGGCTACGCTTCCACAACGGACGCAATCCGCTCCTCGCGAATGTCCTCAAGGACGCGCTCCCAGTTCGCCCCCGGCTCCGCATCGCCTTGATGGACCCACAAACCATCGACCTTAACCATGGAAGGCCGTTGTTCCACCCGCTTGAGAAGCACGCCGTCCGGCTGCTCCATAGCCACCAGCTCCGTGTCGGGCCTGAATCCCAGCCGCTCGCGGAGAGGTTTGGGCACGACAATCCGCCCGGCCTTATCGATCTTGAGTTCCATACCATTGTCAATACCACATTCCATCAAGCATGGCAATAAACGGCGAGCCGCTGGGAATTCGCCAATTTTCTGCTGGAACGGCGGCAGCGGGCATGCGAATGGGAGCACGTGCCGGCTCCCGTCAACGTGCAGGCTTCGAGTGACGGGTTAGAGGTAAGAATCCTCGACGGTGCGCCATCGAGGTTAGAAAGTTGCATGGCCTCGCGCACGGGCGCAGCTCGCGAGTAGCTCAATCTTCTTATTACTGCTCTTGATACTCGCGGATCCGGCCGCGCTCAACAATCCAAAGTTTGCCAGCGATTCCTTCGCCTGCCATTGCTTTGATGAGGGTTAGGCAAAGATCTTCCAGAACAGGACGAGAGATTGGTTCCGGAGGTCGCAGAACCGCGATACCAGAATACAGCGATGGCCGGACAACAAAGGATTGGCGAAATCGAGGTCGAGAGTAACCACAGCGCGGCCTTTCGTCGCGACAACGCTCAATCAGTTCGGAATCGGTAGCTCCAAACATGCGCTGTCCTTGGACCGTGGCCGTGTCGTGCCCCGCGGTCTCGAACAGACCAGCAAGCCGCTTGCCGAGATTTTCGCCGAGTTTGACTTTCAAGACTTCGCTTCAAGCGGCACTTCGACAAAATGCTCGCGGGCCATCTCGGCTCCATACGCCAAGCAAGCCAGGATATCCGCTTCCTCGAGCTGCGGATATTCCTCCAGAATTTGCGCAGAAGTGGCACCCTGCGCCAGCCAGTCGAGCACGAGAGAGACCCAGATACGATGCCCACGAATACAGGGCTTTCCGAAACATACGTTTGGGTCAATCGTGATGCGCTGGAGTAGTTTTTCATTCCTCATGCGATAGTTCCTAGGCAAAGCATAGCATTTGGCCTGACTGTTTTTCCGAAGAGCGCTCGGCCCGCCTTTAGATGTTCCCAGTTTGGAGAAAGGGATTGCGGATCGTAAGAGAACTGACTCGTTGGCCGTCCTGCATATCTTCCGAGTAGAGGATTGTGCAGCCCCGATCGAGCGCGGCTGCCAGAATCAAAGCATCGTAAATGTGGAATCCATACCGTTGAGCGATATGCAAAGCGGACTCGTGCACCTCGACAGTTACAGGCGCGGGCGGCTCACAAAGGGCGCGGATAGCACTCAAAGCCTCCCCTCACCTCCTCCCACGCCATCCCCAGTTTCCGACGGGCCACCGCCGCAAACTCGTTGAGTACCTGGACACTGCCCACTCCTCCGGAATCAAGGAGCTCTTCGGCTGTAGTGGCTCGGGAATCTCCCTCGGACAACGCGTAGATGAGGATGGTGGTGTCGAGGAAGACCTTATCGCTCATGCGCCTCGATTCGGTCAAAGGTGAAGCCGGGAGGGAGTGGCCGCCGCAACCGGCGAAGGCGCTCAAGTGCCTTCTCGCGGCTTCGGTCGCGGCTCACCTCGAACTCGCGAGATCCCGCGATGTGAATCTCAATCTGATCGCCCTCCTTCAAATCTAGCGCTTCGACAATGGTGCTGGGCAAGCGCACCGCTAGGCTATTCCCCCATTTGGAAACCTGCATGGAGCCTCCTCGGGATATACAAGTGCTAAGTATATCCTGAGTGCAAGCGCCAGAGCAAAACTAGTCCGCATGACGCCGCGGAACCGGCAGTTGATCATCTCGCTGGCACTTTTCGAATGGCCTCAGTATGAGCCAATGTGACCATCTTGGTCATCTTCTTTTGCTGTGTGTCCGAACCTGTGTGTCCGAACCATTGTGTGCGTCTGCGATGTAAGAATCGAGCGGAAGTCAGAGGGTTTACCCCGATGGCGACTTCAGAACAACAGAAACGTCGAGCCCGGCAGACCGGCAAACGCCCGAAAGTCGCGATCTCGTGTCACGAGGGGAACACCCCGGTCGATGCAGGTCTGGGTAATCAAGGCGTCCCCAAGGCGAGCCTTGCGTCCTTTGGCGAGTACCTCGGCTCTGAGAAGCCCAGCCCGTTGCCAATAGCCCGGCTCGATCTCGATCATAGGCAACTGCGAGAGAGTTTCGGCGACGGAGGAAGGAAGCTTCGGGTCGCTCAGTAATTCGGTGAGGACAACCGGCACCATGAGCACCTGCCGGTCTCGCAGTGCCCGGTCGAGCAGTAGCGCATCCTCACCCTGGCGGCCTTCGAGAAACGCCATCCAAGTGCTCGTGTCAGCGGCAATCATCGGTCGTCTTTCAGTTCTGCCAGTGTGCGACTAAAGTGCACCTTGCCTCGCAGCTGACGCAGTCGAGCATAGGTTTCCGACGCGGCCACCAACTGTAATCCCGTACGGACCGTCTGGGTGATGCCGGTTCCGCTGGCCCGCTGTGCCCTTTCGAGCAGCTCGCTGGGTATCTCGACCGTGATCTTGCGCCCTGTTTCCATGATACCCTTCAAGAATACCATATTCAGTACCAGTATTGAATATGGTATTTCTGGTGAGCCATTTCGACGCGCCGAGAAAGGATGGGTCCCAACTCGACTTTGGGGCCGGGGGGACGGCAGAATGTGTACGGCGCGAGAAATGGCTTCCGAACCCAATGTTTTGCAAACCGAAGCTAACAAGCTCTTTGCTGTCAGCGAATCGTTCACGCAGTTTGCTTTTTCAATTCAAAACAATATGGCAGTAACAAAGGTGTATTTGACCGATGACAGCAAGCCCCGTGAGAGGGTGACTGGGAGCGCAATGATCAGCGCTTTGGCGGACCGCTACCGTTGTCCCGCCGGCTTTTTGCAGTTCGAGCTTACAGGCCGGCTTTCCGCCGACTCGGGCTTCTTTTGCTTTGGCCCGGATGCGATCTGCTATGGGCGATCGGCGACCGGTTATCGCACGCCCCGCGCCGACGCCCCGCTCTATAGCGCTCTGCCCGACCTACACACGACTGGCTCGACAGTTCTCTTACCGTTCAGCCCGACTGAGGTCATCGATAACCTGCGTCTGGAACGTTATGCGACATGCTATAAATGCAGCGAATGGAGCGGGGGGCAACGATTTCTTAGAAACGCATACTACGCCGTGCGCCCGCTGATGGGGGTCAGCGTGCGCAAGCATCTGCAACGAGTTCACGCCAGCGGATGGCGCGATATCGCCTTCCCCCGTTGGCCGGTCGATGTGACGGTCGAACATCTGAGCGAAGCCTTGCTGCTAGCCTCGATGCGGGCGAAAGGCGTCGATAGAATGCCGTTTGTATGGTTCTGGCCGCGTGGTGCGAAGAGCTGTGTGACGATGACCCACGATGTTGAAGCCGGGAGTGGCTATAGCTTTTGCCGCCAGCTAATGGATATCGAGGAGTCTCATGGCATCAGGGCATCGTTCCAACTGCTGCCGGAGGGCTCGTACACGATCTCTGAGGCGCTCCTGCAGGAGATTCGCGACCGCGGCTTCGAGGTCAACATTCAGGATTTGAATCACGACGGTCATCTTTTTTCCGAGAGGCACGAGTTCCTTCGTCGGGTAAAGAAAATCAATGACTATGCACAGGCGTACGCCGCCACAGGCTTTCGTGCCGCCGTGATGTATCGCAACCTCGACTGGTACGATGCGCTGGAGTTCTCATACGACATGTCGGTGCCCAATGTCGCCCATCTTGACCCGCAGCACGGCGGCTGCTGCACGGTGATGCCATACTTCGTTGGTGACGTTCTGGAAATTCCCTTAACCACGACTCAAGACTACATGCTCTTTCATTACCTGGGAGATTATTCCCTGGACCTCTGGAAAGCTCAGACCGAAGCAATCCTGAAGAAGCACGGCCTGATGAGCTTCCTCGTCCATCCGGACTACGTGATAGAGAAGCGGGAACGCGAGATTTACCGCGATCTGTTGTGCTTCCTGCGCAACCTTGGCTCGCAAGATCAGTTGTGGTTTGCCCTTCCGGGAGAAGTGGACCAGTGGTGGCGGGAGCGAAGCAGGATGCAGGTGGTAGATCACGCCGGACAGTGGCGGATCGAGGGGCCGGGGGCGGAGCGCGCTGTGCTCGCGTTTGCCAAAGCCTCTGGTGATCACCTCGAGTATGAAGTGAGCCCCGGACTTGAGTTCGTGTAGCGGATCGAGGCATAGCACGTTCGTTGCTCTAATCGTCACGGAGTGGAGCAAGCGATAAGACGAAGCAACATAAGGATCTGTGCAGTCGCGGCGATTCTGCCCCTCGCGAATCGCGTGCCGCGCCGGTGACCAGGGTACTCACAACTGCCGTGACGATTCCAACAAAAATTGCCGGAACCTACCGCGCGACACTTTCGCCAGGGGTTTTTTGCTATTAGCAATCTTTGCTAATCGCGCTATGATCGATTTCAAGTTTCATCCATCGAGAGGGCCACTGCCATGCCGACGCGTAACGTCAATCTGACCGACGAGCTTGACCGCTTCGTCGCGAAAAAGGTCAAGAGCGGGCGCTACGAAAACGCCAGTGAGGTGGTGCGTGCCGGCTTGCAGACCCTGGAGCGCGAGGAGCAAGAGTACGAGGCAAAGCTTGCCGCACTCCGGATGGCGATTGACGAAGGCGACGCCAGCGGTATCGCCGAGGGCAAGGTCTTCGGCCGTGTCCGAAAGGCCCTCAAGCAACCTGCACCATAAGCACCTGCCGGTCTTCCAGTGCCCGGTCGAGCAGCAGCGCGTCCTCGCCCTGGCGGCCTTCGAGAAAAGCCATCCAAGTGCTCGTGTCAGCGGCAATCACCGGTCGGCTTTCAGTTCTGCCAGTGTGCGACTAAAGTGCACCTTGCCGCGCAGCTGACGCAGTCGAGCATAGGTTTCCGACGCCGCCACTAGCTGCAGTCTCGTACGGACCGTCTGGGTGATGCCGGTTCCCGCTGGCCCGCTGCGCCCTTTCGAGCAGCTCGCTGGGTATCTCGACCGTGATCTTGCGCCCTGTTTCCATCATGCCTTCAAGAATACCATATTAAATACCAGGGTACTTCCGGTGAGCCATTTCGCCGCGCCGAGCTGATACAATGCTTACATTAGTTACAAGAGAGAGATTTGCCAATGAAACCCCCTCGTTCAATGGTTCTCAGCATGCGCCTGCCGCTGGAAAGCGGCAAGCGTTTAAAGCGCATGGCGAATCGACACGGATGGACCCCGAGCGATGCCAGCGCCCGCCTGGTTGAGGAGGGGTTACGGCGTTCGGAATTCGCATTCATCGACTTTCGCGATTCGCCAGCGGGCCGACAGGCCTACATTCAAGGCAGCACGCTCGCAGTCTGGGAGATCATGCTTCTGCTCAGGACCTACCGGGGCAAGGTGTCCGCAGTCGCTCAGCACCTGCGTTGGCCAGAGACGAAGGTTCGGGCAGTTGTTAATTATGCGGAAGCATTTCCGGAAGAGGTTGAGGAAGCCATTCTTGAAAATGAGGCAGCCGATTTTGAGACCGTGAAACGCATGCTGCCCCAGGCAACTGAATTTGCTTCCGCCAAGCCGCCGAGAAGCTGAGATGCTCAAGCTTCTTCTGGATGAGCACATTTCTCCCGATGTGGGGGCCGGCCTTCGACATCGCAACCGTTCTCTGGTAGTGCATTGGATGGCGGAATGGCAAAACGGCAATTTCCTGGGGCAAGACGATTCCGCTTGCTTGCTGGAAGCTGCCGGGGGGCGGTTGACTCTGGTCACCTACGACCGCAGGACCATTCCCCCGCTACTTAAGGCATGGGCAGAAGAAGGGCGCCAGCATGGTGGAGTGATTCTCGTCGATGACAAGACCATTTCTCCAGCTGACATTGGCGGGTTGGTGCGAGCATTGACCAACCTGATTAAAGAAAGCGGGCGATGGGACTGGACGGACCGGGTCTGCTTCCTCCGGCGTTAGACCTTTTCGAAGGGATGTCCAATATCGCATTGATCTAGGTCGAGGGCTTGACGTTCGCCGTGCGGATATCAGGAAGAACACGGCCGTGGCCGTTGGCACCAGCATCGTGATCGGCCCGAAGGCAGGGCTCAGTCCTGAATTGCGACCCAAAGCAATCCGTAGAGTTGTCCGTGCGGTCCGGGCGAAGGCTCACAGTGGCAAGACATAAGATTTTGGTGGCGAACAAAAAGCGAATAGGCTAAGCTGTCTCGATGGGTGCTCAGACCTTGACGGGGCAAGACAGGAAGCATGAGAGTCCAATGAGATCACCTCCCCGTCATAGGAGCCGAAAAGTGCAACCCGGTTGCACACACTCTGGGTCAGAAGTTTCACTACTGTCTCCTCACCCGTAGGCCGTTTCGTATTGCGAAACTGTGCTCCACGGAGCACGTGTCCTCAATTCCAATCTCAAAGAAAACTCCGGGAGAGTGTTTCCTGCCTTATCTCTTGAAAGGTACGCCATCACTAAACTAAAAGCCCAACCTTCGGATTGCATGCTGGACCCGCCGTTCGAGAGCGGGAGAAAAAGACTACTATGCATCAACCCGATGTAGACGGTACATCCGAGCGCCAGAGACGGAGCCACCGTCGCTTTGGCCTGCAATACCCCGTGCGCATAACCTTCCAGTCCGGTGAGTCTGTCGCCGAGTTCGATGCTGTCAGCGAGAATGTGGGCAGCGGCGGAATCCTGCTGAGGAGCCATTTGATGATCCCGCTGCACACCATTGTAAGCTTGGCGATGAGCATTCAAGGGGACCATGTGGTTCGTCCCCTTCGCCTGGTGGCCGAAGGTAAGACCGTCCGGCTGGGGAACAATTCCGCCGATGCGACGTATTTGATTGCGGTGCAGTTTGCCCAACCGGTGACTGAGATCGAATCTAATATTGACTTTGTGTTGCTGCGACCGCAGTCGCCCTCCGAAGCCGGTTAGTTCCCGGTCACACTGGCGCGGGGATCGCGTGGTATTAGTGACTATAGATCAAAACTAGGTCGTCTAGCCTGCGTAAGGTGACCCTTAATCTGGTGGGGCCAGAATCGGACAGCGCGCGAAATGGCTTCTGCGACAAAAGGAATCTTGCGAAACGAAGCCAATAAGATCTTTGCTGTCAGAGAATCGTTGATTTTTCGGCCGGAATGGGCAGTAAAGCATGGCGAACCTTTCACTATGACGACAGCTTCCTCCTGCCGACTATTTGCTGCTCTCTGGATCGTTTCGCTCTTGATCTGGTGGCAGGCCATCGCGGCAACCCTTGCCCTGGTTTTGCGGCAGGAGGCCTACACACACATCCTTCTGATCCTGCCTGTCAGTATTGGCCTGATCGTCACGGAGTGGGGCCGGCGAGAGTGGAAGCCCAGCCCTGCGATCCGTGACGGTTCAGCGGTGTTGATCTTGGCTGTTCTGGTCGCGGTTGGCGGATTGCGGTGGGGGAGGGTCGACATCTACACCGGCGACATACGCCTCGCGGTGGAGATGTTGGCGGTTGCTACCTGGTGGATTGGGTCCTTCCTCTTGTGCTTCGGGAGCCGCGTTTTCCGGGGATGTATGTTCCCCCTGCTTTTCCTGCTGTGGTTGATACCCATGCCGGGTATTGCCTTGGACCACGTCGTGTCTTTTCTGCAGCAGGGCACTGCATCCTTCACGCGCTGGCTGCTGATGACGGCGGGAGTGCCGGTGGCCCAAGACAACACGACTTTGATACTGCCTGGACTGACGCTGGAGGTTGCCCAGGAGTGCAGCAGTATCCGTTCCAGCATCATGCTGATTGTCAGCTCCATGGTGATGGCATATCTGCTTTTGCGCTCCTTTTGGGGTAGAACCCTTGTAATTCTCGCGGCCATACCGCTCTCCGTCGCTAAGAATGGTGTGCGCGTCTTTACCCTGGCAGTGCTGGGCGCTTACGTCAACCCAAATGTCTTGAATAGTCCACTCCATCATCAGGGTGGACGCCTATTCTTCGCCCTGGCTTTGGCCTGGGTATGTCTTCTGATTTGGATTGTCGGCTGGGCTGAGCGCAGGAGCGCTCAATCGGCGATACGCAAGCGGCCTTCTCCGCAACCAGTCTCAGGCAACTTGAGCCGAGACGGAGAGCAGAGCGGTCCTTCGCCGTGGTGATCATCTGCAACCAACGGTCCACCAAAGCGTCCGATAGAGCGTCGAAGACCTCCGTGAGTAGCAACGGCCAACTATACCGAGTTTTACGCGGTTCTGCAGTCGCCGTGATTCTGTTGTCGGGAATCGCCTGCTGCGGCAGTGATCAGGATGTACGCAACTGCCATGACGACTCCATCGGCCCAAACACACACGCAGCCAAGCTGCACGAGACGTCCAACGCCGAAGACTCGAAGCAGCACCGGATCGAGCTTTCATGGAATGCGCCTGCCGGTGCGGTTCAAGGCTATATTATCGAACGCAAAGAGATCGGCAAGGACCAGGATTATAAGAAAATCAGCCTGGTACCCATTCGAGAAACCAGTTGCAATGATTATGAAGTGATACCCGGGCACACTTATCTTTATCGAGCCAGGTCAGTCGGTCCTGAAGGGAGAGTTAGTGGCCCTTCCAATCAGGCCAAAGCGAAAGTTCGGCGTCCATGATGTGTGCAGCCTGGCTCAAGCTTTTGCAGCCAGGTGGGGATGCGCGTCAATCCTCCGGTCCGGCAACTGAAATAGTTGTTGCCGAGGGGCGTGGCAGAATTATTGACTGAATCGGTATTCTCCTGGAAACATGAAACCTTAGGCGCTCTCTAGAATGGGGAGCGCCTTTTTCTTTGGGCTTCTCAGACCTCTCGCGGCCCAGCCGATTATCTGAGTGCAGCGGCAGAGGCGTGATCAAAACAAACAAGGTATAAAGGAAACAGAAAGGAAGACTTGTTCATCTCGCCGCGGTTATCATCCGAGGCTGCGGGTGCCAATAACTTTCATGTCGGTCGAGCAGTGGAAGGCCTTGTTATACAGAACAGCGACAGCAAATGCCGCTTCTGCAGGAACGATTTGAAGATGGGGACATGGCAGTGCGAATAGGGCATCCCATCGGTGTGCTGCATTTATGGGGCATTCAGATTCCAGGGCGCGCCATAGGTGCTCTCTGTCTGGCCACCGTATGCGCCATCCTGGTCGCGGGGCTTTGGCCATTCTGCGCTCCTATGAATGAAGTGGCCTGGGTGAAGCAGGGAAATGCTATCCGCTTCGGCGAACACGGAACGGCCTTAAGCTCGGATAGGCTCGATTTTGTCAGCCAGACTCGAGCAGCCTGCAGCCTTGAGATATGGGTGCAGCCTGCGCAAACCTGGGCGAACGGCTCCATCCTCACCTTCTATGGCTTCTCGGAGAGTCGAGAGCTCAGGCTGGAGCAGGGCTACACTGACCTCGTCCTCCGTCTGGGGAGTGAGCCCCAGAAAACCGAAGACAGATGGCAAGTCCTGCGGGTCAGGAACGTGTTCCGCAAGAAGCAAGCTTTCATAACGGTGACCTCCGACGGACAGGAGACGTCGGTGTACATCGATGGCCAACCGGCAGTAAACTCGCCGGACTTTAAGCTTTCCAGGAGAGATCTATCCGGCCAACTCATCCTCGCAAATTCTCCGTTTCGCGACAAGAGCTGGCGGGGGGAAGTAAAAGGTATGGCCATCTATGGAACGACGCTCGATGCGGTCCAGGTTAAGCAACACTATCAGAATTGGACTGAGCGCGGAGAGCCTTTGCCGCAAGACTCTGAGCAAGCGCAAGCCTTGTTTCTATTTCGCGAGCACGCGGGCAGTGTCATCCATAACGCGGTGTCCGGTGGAATTGATCTGGACCTGCCAAAGCGGTTTCTGGTTGTCGATCAACTTCGCTTTGAGTCTCCCCTGTCGGAATACCACTCGGAGCGCGGCTACCTGAAGAGTGCAGTCATCAACATAGCAGGATTCATTCCGCTGGGCTTGGTGCTGAACTTCTATCTTGCCTCCGTTAAACGGATGAAACGAGCAGCCCTCTTGACCGTTTTGGCTGGAATGGCCGTGAGTCTTGCCATCGAGTATTTTCAGTCGTTCCTACCAACCCGCTATTCAGGCTGCACAGATCTCTTTACCAATACGTTCGGGACGTGGATTGGAGCTATGTTGTGCAAACGGCTTTCCCGCTTGATTGTGGTGAACTAAGCCGTCTCCAATTCGATCGTCCCAATGAGCGGCTCTCTGATCGCGCGTCTCGTGCCGTTTATGGCACGGAAGCAGAGGCTTCGTTGGAATAGCCGCTTTCCTGTTGCTGCTGGTCTACAGCAGTAGCTACATAGAAGTATGTATACCCGTCCTGCACGGCTTGATCTGCGTAGTTTGTACCTATAATCAGACCAGAGTTGATTTGGGTGTAAGGGCCGCCCTTGGTCAGACTGCGATAAACATTGTAGCCGGCGATTCCTTGAGATCCGCTTGGGTCCCAGGACAAGAACACTTCCGCCGTGACGGTTAGGGTTAGGGTGACGGAATGCTGAATTCCGCCGCCGGAACCCGTGATGACGATCGGATAGGTTCCCTGGAGAGTGTTCATTCCGACCGTGATCGTCATGGTCGACGAGCCGTTGCCCGGAGCGGGAATCGGGTTGGGACTGAAGCTAACGATGGTGCCGTTCGGCACTCCGCTGGCCGAGAGGGTGATGGCGCTATTGAATCCGCCACTGATGGTAGTGCTAATGGTCGACGTGCCTTGGCCGCCTTGCAGGAGGCTAAGGGCCGCTGGCGAGGCGGAGATGGTGAAATCAGGAGGATCGGTCACCGTCAAGGTGACAGTGGTGCTGTGCTGGATGCCCCCACCGTTGCCGGTCACGGTGATGGGATAGGTGCCCACTGCGGTGTTGGCGCCCACGTTGATGGTCATGGTGGACGAGCCGTTGCCGGGCGCAGCAATCGGGTTGGGATTGAAGGTTACCGTGGCGCCATTCGGCACTCCAGTGGCCGAGAGGGTGATGGCGCTATTGAAGCCGCCGCTGATGGTAGTGCTGATGGTCGACGTGCCTTGGCTACCTTGCGCCACACTTAGCGCCGCCGGGCTGGCGGAAATCGAGTAGTCCGGAGGCACAGTCACGGTCAAGGTCACAGTGGTGCTGTGCTGGATGCCTCCGCCGTTGCCGGTCACGGTGATGGGATAGGTGCCTACCGCGGTGTTGGCGCCCACGTTGATGGTCATGGTGGACGAGCCGTTGCCGGGAGCGGGAATCGGGTTGGGATTGAAGGTTACTGTGGTGCCATTCGGCACTCCAGTGGCCGAGAGGGTGATGGCGCTATTAAAGCCGCCGCTGATGGTAGTGCTGATGGTCGACGTGCCTTGGCTACCTTGCGCCACACTTAGCGCCGCCGGGCTGGCGGAAATCGAGTAGTCCGGAGGCACAGTCACGGTCAAGGTCACAGTGGTGCTGTGCTGGATGCCTCCGCCGTTGCCGGTCACGGTGATGGGATAGGTGCCTACCGCGGTGTTGGCGCCCACGTTGATAGTCATGGTGGACGAGCCGTTGCCGGGAGCGGCAATCGGGTTGGGATTGAAGGTTACTGTGGTGCCATTCGGCACTCCAGTGGCCGAGAGGGTGATGGCGCTATTGAAGCCGCCGCTGATGGTAGTGCTGATGGTCGACGTGCCTTGGCTGCCTTGCGCCACACTTAGCGCCGCCGGGCTGGCGGAAATCGAGTAGTCCGGGGGAACAGTCACCGTCAAGGTCACAGTGGTGCTGTGCTGGATGCCTCCGCCGTTGCCGGTCACGGTGATGGGATAGGTGCCTACCGCGGTGTTGGCGCCCACGTTGATGGTCATGGTGGACGAGCCGTTGCCGGGAGCGGCAATCGGGTTGGGATTGAAGGTTACTGTGGTGCCATTCGGCACTCCAGTGGCCGAGAGGGTGATGGCGCTATTAAAGCCGCCGCTGATGGTAGTGCTGATGGTCGACGTGCCTTGGCTACCTTGCGCCACACTTAGCGCCGCCGGGCTGGCGGAAATCGAGTAGTCCGGAGGCACAGTCACGGTCAAGGTCACAGTGGTGCTGTGCTGGATGCCCCCACCGTTGCCGGTCACGGTGATGGGATAGGTGCCCACTGCGGTGTTGGCGCCCACGTTGATGGTCATGGTGGACGAGCCGTTGCCGGGTGCGGGAATCGGGTTGGGATTGAAGCTGACTGTGGTGCCATTCGGCACTCCAGTGGCCGAGAGGGTGATGGCGCTATTAAAGCCGCCACTGATGGTGGTGCTGATGGTCGAGGTGCCTTGGCTACCTTGCGCCACACTTAGCGCCGCCGGGCTGGCGGAAATCGAGTAGTCCGGAGGCACAGTCACGGTCAAGGTCACAGTGGTGCTGTGCTGGATGCCCCCGCCTTTGCCGGTCACTGTAATGGGATAAGTGCCCACTGCGGTGTTGGCGCCCACGTTGATGGTCATGGTGGACGAGCCGTTGCCCGGCGAGGGAATCGGATTGGGATTGAAGCTGACCGTAGTGCCGTTCGGCACCCCAGTGGCGGAGAGGTTGATGGCGCTATTGAAGCCATTGCTGATGGTAGTGGTAATTTTGGACGTGCCTTGATTGCCCTGAGCGATGGTAAGCGAAGATGGCGAAGCTGTGATCGTGAAGCCAGGTGGTCCAAAGTGTATGGCGGCCGGTCCGGAGATCGAGCCTACCATTGCTTGGAGGATCACATCGCCGACCGAAATTCCATGGACCATCCCGGAGCTACTGACGGTGGCAATCGCGCTCGAGCTCGACGTCCAAGTGGCAGAATTAGTCAGGTCGCTGCTGGCTCCCGTCGCTGTAAGTCCCTGTTGCCGATAGCTGTAGCTCCTCGCCAACTGTAAGGGATGCATCACCGGGGGTTATCGCAATCGATTCCAGCGTTGCCTTAATCGGCGTATTCATGTCCATTCGAATCTGCGTCCGCGTCAGGGCCACGTTGTAGATACGAAGTTCGTCAATTGCACCGCTGAAATACTGGCCGAGTAAAGTATTGCCGCCGACTTGCAAAGGATTTAGCGACTCCGCGATGTTGCCCCGGTAGAACCTGGTCGATACCTCTCTTCCGTTCTGATACAACCGCAACGCCGAGCCATCGTATGTTACGGCCAGGTGCGTCCAGGTGTTAGCAGGCAATTGCTCGCGTCCGTAGCTTGTGACATTGGAAGAATCCAGCGTAGCGCCGGCGCCCGGACAGGCCTCCTCCACTGGAGAATCCTTGCAGGAAATAGTCGTCGCCCCCCTTAGCGATTACATCGCGCCGTGCGTCTGCCGCAATCGACGGATTCACCCATGCTTCCAACGTCATCGCCGACTTGAGGTGCAGGGACGAGGAATCCGGTACTGTTACCAAAGAATTGGCCCCATTGAAGATCAACGCGCCACCATACTTCCCCGCGTCGGTTCAGGTAGCATTCATGATCGTGCCGGTATTACCGTTTCCAGAGGTGTCCGCAACCGTGGGCCCCGATCCTTCATTGAAGGCATAGGCGGCCACCAGACCTGAAAGCGAAGCTGCTAGCGGCTGCGAATCAGCGTAGAGTTGCTTAACCTGCTTAGCGTTCAGAGCTATGTCGTAAACACGAAACTCGCGAATGGAGCCAGACGCAAACTGAGAAACGCCGTCCTGCGAGAACAGATAGATCGGGTCATCGCCAAAGTTGTTGGTATTGGTAGAGGAAGACAGGTTCCAATCGGGGCTCTGCAAGACGCCATCGACATAGAAAGCAATCGCATCGCCTCCGGTTTGACTCTTGTCATACACCACCACGAGGTGATGCCAGACTCCCGAAGACGGCTGAGTGTAGCAGTTCGCGGACGTGCCTACATTGCCGCGAAATCCGGCCTGAATCCCGTGACAGGTTGGGTCGTCGGGTAAAAACGCGAAGCTTGTGGCAGAACTGGCATCGCTGCGGCCGGACGCAAAGAGTGCGCCTCCGCCCGCGGCCGAATAGTTCCGCTTGGCCCAGAAGCTTATAGTTACTGCGTGGGTTTCTCTAAGATCTATGGCCGGGGTAGAGACCGTGCCTTGGAGGCCATCGGCGGAAACCGCCCAGCCCTCGACCGTCGACTCCCAGCGAACGCCGTTCGACAAGACCGCATCGTGACCGTTACCGGAAGAATCAATAGCTCTGATGCCGGAACCGTCATCGAACTCCCAATCGGCTACCGGAGTCTGAGCGGCCAACCGGCCCACAGGGCCAAAAAGAAAAAAGAAGATAACACAGCAAATAATGGGCGCGGAACGACGTACTAGCCGCCAGCAATCCATAAAAAGGCCCTCTCAAAGATTCTTCGTCAGAACGCCACTCTCTACTTAACCATGTTCCGATGGTAACAACCGTGCGCCGACTTGAGCGCTAAAATAACGGTATTGCAGAACGAAAGTAATCATTAAAATGGTTACCTTATGAATTACTGAAGTATTGACAGGGGGATATGGTTACCGTCGCAGAAGGTAGGTAAGCGGGAATGTGGAGGCTATGATATTGACCCTGGACCACATTCCAGAGCATCTACGACGCGCTCTGGCCAATTGACACCCGCGGCCAAGCTCGGGAAAACAAAAGAAAGGGCAGGAGTTCAGGCTTTCCTGACCCTTGCGAGACGCGGACGAACGTACCAGCGATTTCAGGTTAGCTTAAGCGAAAGGGTAAGGGAATGCGGAAGTAGCGGAAGGGGGCGGGTGCCCCCCTTCCCGAGGTCAGAAAAGTTACTTGGGTTGGAGTGGTTGATGACGCACCTCTGCCACTCTAATCCCACTTAGCACTTGGCGCTCTAACACAGCGGCGACGGAGAACTGCCGTGGGCAGAGTCCGTCCGCCCTTACGCCGGCATTGCTCCTCGCGCCAGTTGCAGGTTCAGAACTTCACTGACGCGGGCAGTCACTTGATCGGATGGTCGAGGTTGATTGCGCGGCACAGCAACAAGTTTCAATCCGCGATTCTCGGCATTTTTCTCACTTGGAGATTTCTCCAATTCCTCAATTTCGTACTCAACACAGCTCATGACATCCTCCTTCTTTGTCCCTGTTTTAACCGTACAACGCTGCATGTCATTACTCAAATGAATTGTTTTGATATAATCAATAACCACAGTTCATGGATAATCTAAACCAGTTGCAGGTCTTTCAGGCCGCAGCGCAATCGCGAAGCTTTACTCGCGCAGCCGAAATCCTGCACCTAACCCAGCCCGGTATCAGCAAGCACATCAAGCAGACGGAGGAATATTTTGGTGTACCTCTGTTTGACCGGATTGGTAAGAAGGTGGCGCTCACTCGAGCGGGCGAAATTCTGTTTGAAGCAACGCAGGAGGTTATGGCCTCGATCGGCACCGTGGAGCAACGAATCGAGGAGCTCCGGGGACTGCGTGGCGGCAAACTCATCCTTGGGGCAAGCTTCCCCATCGGCATCTATGTTCTACCCAGCATTCTTGCGGCATTCCGAAAGAGATATCCGGGGATCGAGGTCACGCTGGACATCTCTCTGAGCGAGAAAGTTGTGGCGAAGGTCCTGGCCAACAAGCGCGACCTCGGGCTGGCCAGCCACGACGTTCACGACTCCAGGCTGGTGACCACCCAGTTCATGAACGACAAGTTAATCGCGATTGCTCCAAGCAGGCATCGGTGGTCTGCCAAGAAGCGGATCAGGCCCCAGGAACTGTCGGGAGAGACCTTTGTGGTGGCAGCCAGAGGCGCGGGAACAAGGGCGATCGTAGAGGAGCGCCTAAAGGAGAAAGGCATCGTCTTGACGAATGTAATCGACTTCGGAAACACGGAAGGCGTCAAGCGGGCGGTCGAAGCGGGCTTAGGAGTTTCGGTTCAATCTCACTGCGTGGTCCAGCGAGAGATCGCTGCGGGATCGCTCACCGGCGTCAGCTTGATGGGAATAAACACTGAACTTTCGTACTTCTGCGTTCGCCTCAAGGACAAACATCTTTCGAGGGCGGCGGAGGCGTTTCTGGAGCTGCTTCAGAACTGCGTTACGAACTAGCCTTCCACTCCATCGACAGTCGAAGCCGCGAATTCGAATCGCCCAGGGTTTCGCCTTGGCGAAATAATAGACACTACTGGGGCGCTTGTGAACCATCGCGTGTCACTCCAAAACCGGTCTTTCTATTCTCCTGCTTGGGAGAAAGTGTGATATCGCGGCCGGTGGAGAACAGCACACGATTGGCATCAACGGTTCCGAAGAGATAATCTTCCTTTGGTATTCCGACTCGGGTAGCGCAAAGCACCAGGAGGGAATATCCACCTTCTCAATGGGTGCAGGGATTGTTGCTGAAAAGCTCGACTTGACTAAGGTGTTGTCCTCCATTCTTCCCTCTCCTTATGAATAAGTGAGGCTAGGCAGTTTTTCCGTGGTCGGCAGGGGAATAGTTCCCTGCCCCTCACTCTCGGAGGCATTCCCATTCACCCCCTGGTTGGAGGCACAGTGCTTCATCTGCACCGCGAGCCTCCAACATCTTGAAAAAAGGGAACGCCCTCGGCGCATCCTCACTAAACGTCAATCTGCTGCCGCACTGGACTAGTTCACTCCTGCCGCTTGCTGTCCAGAGGCCTGCGCCATTAGACGCAGGTGAAGGAGAATGTTCAGATGGCTTCCAACAACGGCATTGAAATTCGAGGGGGGACCTGAGTAGTCCTCTCCGATCTGGGTGATAGGCCCTGGGGGGAGGCCAGAGGCTTGCATAAACATCCCCGTGCACCGAAACCCGCGATAATCTTCACTCACGTTAGCCGGGGCTTGACATTTTTCATCTTCCACGACAGGCGGCCAATTGGTAGCGACTACCGCCTTCACCAACTGGGGAAAATTCTCGAGGTTCACGTTCGTAGATGCCGAGGCCTGAATCGGGCTGTCTTTCTGCCCGTTGTCAGCGGCCGAGAGGTCGAAAACGAAAGTGGCTTCGCGCGACACGCGGTGGATCATTGGAGGGCCATACACCGGCCCGGAATAGGCTTCCGTCGGGTTCGCCTCGATGTTGCGGTCCACGCGAGTCACGGTTAGATCGCCCGTGGCTTGCAGTCGACCGTCAGTCGTCCGCTTGACGGAATTGGAATGAAAGCAGACCAGCGTTTGGTTGGCCTGGTTCATCAGCCATTGGCTCAGGAATTTTCCATTTTCAGCAATGGCGGGCTCCATACCGTTAGCCGGATAGAACCGGAAAACGACACTAGACTTTGTGGGATCGGCGTCGTCGATTGTCAGGCTACCGTTCACCCTTCCGAAACCCAGGGTATAGTCGAGCTTTGTTTTCCCGTAATTCGTCGTCCCGTCGGTGATAAGCTGCGCGGCGGAATGGCGGGCGTCCACCTGCCGGGATCCTGCTGTGGCCGTCGATTTCGTGGAAACGCTCAGGCCGAGAACAGCGAGAGCGAGAATTACTGCTGCGGCGAATACTGCCATCTTCTTAAGCATTTTTTCCCCTCCTGAGAGGATTTGTCCCCTTGATGCAGACGGCTTCAAAAAGTTGCGCATTTTTTGCAAGGTGGAACACCGGCGGGAGGCCGCTGAGAAAAACTTGGCCCAGCCGCGGCTCGCAGGCCATGTAACCGCAAATGAATTTCGTAAGTTCCCCTCCTTCCCCCAGGCGGGACAGCTTCGACCCCCGGGAGAAAATTCGAGCCAATTCCTTCGCCATGTCGACCGTCTTAGTTTGACTGCCAGCTGCATGGTTAGAGGTTCTCCACTTGACACTATGGGAGAACACCAGGTGTATATGGCTTAAAGCGACGCGTCATTGATCGCAGTTACGAATTTCCGATCAGTATCCCGGTTGCGAACACCAGCGCACCGCCCAACGCCACTTGCATCGCAGCCGAGAGCGGCGGCGTGTCCATGAAGCGGTGACGCACCCAAGTAATGGTCGCCAGCTCAACCAGAACCACCGCGATCGCCACCGTCATCGCAAGGTTAAAGTTGTGGATGAGAAACGGCAGCGTATGGCCGATGCCGCCCAGCGCGGTCATCGCTCCGCAGACTGAGCCACGCAGCCACGGAGTGCCGCGGCCGGTGAGGCTGCCGTCGTCGGACAGCGCCTCGGCAAAACCCATGCTTATGCCTGCCCCGAGCGACGCGGCGAGGCCCACGGCAAAGGCATCCCATGTGTTCTTTGTGGCAAACGCAGCTGCGAAGACGGGCGCGAGCGTCGAAACCGAACCGTCCATCAATCCCGCCAGCCCGGGCTGCACGATCTGCAAAACGAAGAGGCGTCGTTTGGCCTTGTCTTCTTCCTCGCGGACCTCGGGCTTGAGCTCCGTTTTCTCCAGCTCAGCAGCGCGCTCGACGTGAGTGGCCTCTTCCGCCGCCAGGTCGTCAAGCAACTGGCGTATGCTCGCGTCCTGCGCGCGCGCCGCGGCCCGCTCATAAAAGCGCCGGGTCTCTACTTCCATCGCACCGACCTGGGCGCGCACTTGCTCCAGGCGCAGCGGGGTGTTCAGCCAGAGCGGCTTGCGCTGTACAAATCCGCGCACGTCCTGGCGGCGGATAAGTGGGATGTGCTCGCCGAACTTCTGCTTGTACAACTCGATGAGCCGGCGGCGATGCCCGATCTCTTCCCGTCGCATTTCTTCAAACACCTGTGCGGTGCCGGGAAAGTTTTGCCGCAGGCTCTCGTCATAATCGGAGTAAATGCGTTCGTCTTCCTCTTCCAGCGAAATGGCAAGGGCAAGGATTTCTTTTTGGGATAAGCTATCGAAGTCTCGCAATGGAAGTGTCTCCTATTCATGTTCATGCGGATTCTGTTGTGCTAACGGAGGCGTGTCCCTTGACTAATAGCATCATGGCCGCAAGGGCTAGAAGCCCGGCCAAAGAATGTGATGGTTCGACTGCGCATTCGCTAGTGACCTCTTTTTCAGTGGGGTGTGATCAGCCAAACGACACAATCAAGGCCTTTGGCATGGAGACGCTCTATGGCGTGCCCAATCATGGGGATGTGTTGCTCGCCAACTTGCCGCAGCATTCCGGCCGCTGCGGCAATTGCGTGCGGTGCCCATCCACCGCCCAGAGCCTGGATCAGGTAAACCGCGCTGGCCATGCGCCGTCCCAGGATATTCACAGCGGTGACTTCATCGGACAGTGCCGTATTCTGTGCGACAATGACTTCCAAATAGTTAGTGACGCCGCCCTGGTAGCGAATATTCGACAGATCGAGCGAGCGTTGTGCAGCCTTTACCGCCTGGTCCTGAACGCCTGCTTCCTGTTCCGGGATCCGTAAAGCGGCGAGATTGTCTTCTACTTGCTGAAACGCCGTCAGGACGGTTTGACGATACTCGGCAACCGCGTAATCGTGTTGCTGTATTGCCTGATCTGTCACCGCACGGCGCTGGCCGCCATCGAAGATGGTCTGAGCCGCCGCAGCTCCCACGGACCACAGAGCGCTCGGTCCCTGAAACAATGTGGTGATGCTGCCGCTTTCCAATCCACCCGTGGCGACGATATTTATCAGCGGGTAATAAGCTGCCTTAGCTACGCCGATTTGAGCATTCGCGGAGGCGACCAGGCGCTCGGCCGAGGCAATATCAGGACGCCGTTCCAGCAACTCCGAAGGCACGCCAACCGGAACAGGCGGTGGAGGCGTGGTTAGCGGCAATGGCGGAAGAGTGAACTCGGCCGGAGGTTTGCCGACCAGCACGGCTGCGGCGTCCTCGTATTGGGCGCGCGCGACGCCAACATCGACGGCTTCGGCTCGAGTCGTTTCCAGTATCGTCCTCGCCTGTTCGACTTCCACCTCCGAGGCCAGCCCTCCCTGGTAGAGATCGGTATTCAATTGCAATGCCTGCTCGTACTGCGCAACCGTGTCCTGCAATAACTTTTCTTCCGCGTCCAAGGTACGGGCGGCGAAGTAGTCCACCGCCACATCGGCGTGCATGCTGAGGCTGACCACGGCGAGATCGGCTGCACTGGCTTGCGCCTGCGCTCGATACGACTCTACATTCCGGCTTACCCGGCCCCAGGCATTGGTCTGGTAGGACAACTCGACCGGCACGGTGAAATCATTGAAGGTTGCACCATTGAAAGTTGAACTCGCCGGAGGACGATTATGGGAATAGTGGTTCCGGCTGGCTGCCGCGCCCGCGGTAATACTGGGATAGTAATCGGCGCGATAGTAGCGCAGCACAGCCCGGGCCTGCTGATATTGGGCAACAGCGGCCTTCAGATTTTGGTTGGAGACGTTGATTTGCTGCTCCAGAGCATTGAGCTGGGGATCATGGAAAATCTCCCACCAGTTGCCGCCTAGATTTTGATCGCTGGGCTGGGCCGTTTTCCAGTTGCCCACCTCTTTGTAAGCGGTGGGCACTGGCGCGGTTGGGACTTTGTATTTGGGTCCCACGGCACATCCGGCAAATGGGAGCACCAGCCCCAGCAGGAGTAGCAAGCTCCAGCTTAGCTGCTGGTGATGCGTAAGAAAGTTCGCAATACGCGTGCAGCTCATTTGACGTCTCCTGGCAGCACCGCGTCAACCACGTGAACCGCCTGACCCGTAATGAGAGAATCGGGCGGATTCAGGCCTACCTGGTCGTCAGCGTCCAAGCCTCCCACAATCTCTATCTGCTGCCCGAGATCGTGTCCGGGCATAACTGTCTTTACCACTACCTTTCCATCCTTCACGATACCAACTTGCAACCCCTCAGAGCGAAAAATCAGGGTGTTGACGGGAATCAAATAGGTGCCTGTCTGCGCGATGTGAAAGAGATCGGTTTTCACATTGCCACTGTTCCCGCTATTAATAAGGTCGCCGATATCGGTGTTGCGCGCCGTGATGACACCGTCGAATGGGGCATAAATATTTTCAAATGCCACTAGCGCCTCGTATTGCCCTACCGTCGCTTTGTCGGCATTGACGATTTGCTGGTCGGCCCGGTAGGTTCCGACAGCATTATCAACGTCCTGCTGGGACACAGCATGTTTCGCTAACACTCCCTGGTAGCGGTTCATAGTGGTCTGCGCCAATTCCAGGTTCGCCTGCGCCGTGGCAAGATTGCTGCGGGCGGCATCCAATTGCTGATCGATTTCCGGAGCCGCAATGACGGCAAGCAATTGCCCAGCTTTCACGTGCGCTCCAATATCGAAGTACCACTTCTTCAGGTATCCATTGACGCGGGCATAAATAGGAGAAGAGATGAATGGTTGTAGTCGTTCAATTGCTGCTCGGAAAGCCCCTGGCCGGAGAGCGCCAATTGCAATACCGGAACGCTTGATGCGCTGTAAGCCAGAATCAGCGGCGGCGTGGTTCCGGCAGGCAATTGATGGAGCTGCGTCTGAGAAATAGCAGCGATCTGGGCAATGCCACGCTCTACATTGGCGGTTGGTTGCAGGAAAACCTTTACGACCGCAACACCGTATAGAGAATACGACTCGATATGTTCGATGTTGTCGACCGTAGTAGTCAGTGCTCTCTCGGTGATGCTGATGATGCGGTCGTTCATCTCTTGGGGAACCAGTCCGCTGTAGTTCCAAGTGGACTTGCCCCCAAAAATGAGACAACTGGTTAAGACTCAAAATCCATTGAATGGAGAATATGAGTCATGGGATTGTCTCACAGACGGTTCAGCAGGGAATTCAAGTTGGCCGCAGTACGGCGGCTGGAAGAAGGGGTCTCGATCGCCGAGGTAGCGCGGGGGTTGGAAGTGAACCCCAACGTGCTGCATCGCTGGCGGCGTGAGTTCCGCCAGGGGCCGGGCAATGCGTTTCCGGGCAAGGGGCAACGGCGCTGGTCGGAAGGCCGGATAGCCGAGTTGGAGCGCAAGATCGGCCAGCAGACACTGGAGATCGATTTTTTGAAGGGGTGCTTGCAGCGCATCGAAGAACAGCGGATGCTGCAGGCATTGGGTGGAAATCCGCCGTCTACGGGAAGGTCAGGGAAGAAGTGAACGCGCACCGGGGACTGAGGATTCGACGCATGGTGGAGCTGGCCGGGGTGAGCCGGTCCAGCTTCTACTGCTTCGACGCGGCGACCGCGCCCGCTAGCGACCGGGACACGGATTTGCGTGACGCGATCCAGCGTATCGCTCTGCAGTGGCCCAGCTATGGTCGGCCGCGCATCACGACCGAACTGCGCCGACGGGGATGGACGGTGAATCCCAAGCGGGTCTACCGGCTGATGCGCGCCGACAACCTGCTGTGCCTGTTACGCCTCTCGAAGCAGCCTCTTGCGAATTCGTGCAGATGCGTCACGTAAAGGATTTTGGTTTGTCCTTGCAGCAGAGCACAGACGATCTGTTTGGCGATTTCCGATCCTTCCCGCTCGTTCGTCGCCGCAAATGACTCATTGAAGAGCAGCATCGAATTGGGCACGAGGTGATCGGCCATCTCGCTCATCCTGGCAAGTTCCTCGTCCAGTTTTCCGCTCTTCATGCTCGCATCTTCTTCGCGTCGGAAATGCATGACCAACGCCGGACAGACTTCGGCATTGAAGCTTTCGGCCCCCACAAACAGGCCTCATTGCATCATCATCTGCGCCAGCCCGATGCTACGCAGGAAGGTTGATTTCCCGCCCTGATTAGCACCGGTGATGATCAGAAGATGCTTGCCGTCCGCGTTTACGGCATTTCCCACTATGCCCGTTTCCATATGCAGAACAAGGCAGACGTCGTAGAGAGAGCTGAAGTTGAGACTGCGTTCTCCAGCCGACCTTGGGCTTGGAAACGCAACGGGCAGTCCTTTGGCCGTGAGCGCGTCGTGGAGGTTTAAGCCGCCGACGTAAAACGCCAATTCGGTCCTCAGCATTTTGAAGAAGTTCACAATGTGGTCGACAGATTGACCCATTGCGAATGCAACGCGAGCGATCCCGCGACTCCGCATTTCTGACAGGAGCCTGCCGCCTGTCTCGTCGTGCGGGTCCAGATGAAACGTATAGCCAGGCGGGCCCTTGCCGCGAATTCGCTCCAGCCAGGTCTGCTTCTTGCTATGTGGTCGTCGAAGCACGAGATTCGTGCTCTCGTGGCTGTCCGCCAATTGCGCGCTAAACAGAATACCCTTCCGGGATCGCAATGCTGCCAGATCACGCAAAACCTGGGCGAGATAGTCTTCGTTTAGCTCAGCGGTGAACATGGTGAACAACGACGCAAAGCCTTCGGACTGGAAGCGCCGGCCGTGTTCCTCAGCCATGGTGCGCAACCTTCGTAGAACGCCGACAAATTCTGTCAGCACGTCGTTCGAGCTGTACAGCACAGACGATGGATATTCGCTGGCCAGCCCCCACCATTGCCTGCGGGCAGCGGATTCGGGCCGTAATCGACGAGATCGCCCAACACCCATAGCTCATCTCCTTGTTCGGGCAGCGCCGTGAGCGCCTCGAGATTCCCATGGATATCGGAGATCACCACGATTTTCATGAGCGGTCCTCACCATGAAAGAAGGCACGATCAGGCCCCGCTGGATGGAGTACAAGCCAGTATGTGGGCATCCTCACGTTCGCCATGGAACGTCGCTCCTACGTCACTTATTGGGAGGGCTTGCCGGGAGACATGACTCCGAAGACAAGTTTCCCTCGTCAGGAGTCATCATCTGTCCCGTTTGAGAGAGGACAGCGGTTCTGGGTGAACTCCTTCACCCTTTATGCGGTTTTACAAGTCTTTGATAGCTCACGGACCTAAAGAAGTCAAGCCAACCAGAATCCGAATTGCACGCTGCAAGAGACCAGGGCCGCCGCCACTCTGTCGCGAGCGGATGGCTCGAGAGATGCACGGTTTCTGTCGCAGAACACCGCCAGAGAGCTTGGGCTGACGCGCGGATCGCGCACCCTCAACATGCCGTTTCCAATTAAGTACCTCAGTCGTGCAGGACTGACATGCAACATATTCCGCAACGCCCGCAGCGACCACCCGTCAGTGACCTTGGCACTCATCCCGAGTGCACCGAGCCGAAAGCGAACCGCACGGGTGGAACGGTTCAGGCGCTGAGCAATTTTCTTAACCGGTTCGTACCCAGCCCAATTCAACAATCTGTCGTCATCCGCCGGTGTCCATAGGCGAGGTGCGGAGTGCGGGGCTGCGGAGGCTCGGCCCGATCTCTGTGCCTTGTCTGGGTGGCTTTCCTCAAGAGCCGCAAGTCCGGAGGCCTTCCGCAGATGTCGGATCCGATGCCAGCAGTCCCCACGTCTCCAATCCGGGACGAGCTCAAGGACGCGGTTGATCGCGTCACGCTTTTTGGCAGGCCCCTGTTTGATCCCGGCAATCAGCAGCTGATCGATGGCCGCCAACCTCTTAGCGGCCTTGTTGCCCTTTTGTCCCGGAGCACCAGCCATTGCCAACCCCATTGAAGCCGGACCTGAACCGTGAGGATGGTTCGCGCCACGATGCCAAACGCACAGGTCGCGATCGTCACCCTATATCAATCCGCACAAGACGAAGTTGGCTGCCGTTCTTGGAGCGGAACACGTGCTCTTAATCCCGCACTTCTTACCTTGACCGACGGAGCGGCTGATTCTCAGTCTGGGCCGAGACGGGTTTGCGCATACTCCCGCTCGACCACGAGGGAGACATAAGGGCGCCTAACGTGCCGCTTGTGTCGGCCGCACCTGAGAATGGATTTCTTTCCCCACATTCATTGAAGGAACATCGACACAGGAAAAGTCTCAGAAAAATTCTGGATAAAAGAGGGGGCATCTCTGCACATGCAAAGAACCTGAACGCCGCCGAAGTGCTACATCTCCCTATGGGTCAGCGACTTGGTGTCAATCACGTTGTTTTGAAACAATGAAACAACCAACCGCGGTCTTGACACCTATTCCCGTTCAGTGGCAGTCTGCTGTTCTGGCCCACGAACCCAAGGTGTAGGTATGAGTCCCGTTGTCGAGCCCGGAATTTAGCCCAGAGTGGGTCCTTTCTAGCAGCCCATCAAGAACCAACGCGCAATCCCTCCGCGACGACCAAGAGTTGATAGCCGTCGCGAGCCGGCTCTGGCCGCGTGTACAAGCCCACGCGCGCAGGGAACTCACGAACAAGAATCCCGATGAAAGCGCTGTTTTGGCTGCTGAGGTTTGGGAGAGCGTGCTGCAGTCAGTTTCGAAGAGCCTCCGGCGGCGCAATGGAAAAAGCTCGGGGGTGGTGGACTTGGAAGCTTATCTCTTTGGAGTCTTTCATCATCGCTTCAATCGGGCACTGAAGAAGGAGCGGCGAAGACAGGAAACGATAGAGCTTGTTCCTTCCAACCGTGACTTGGAGCTGCTTCCCGGGGCTCGGGACTTGAAGTCAGCTCGCGATCTGGAACTTTCCGTTCAGGTCAAAGAGGTCATCCAGAATATGGACGACTGGACACGTAGAGCCTGGGCCGCGAAGCTCTACGGATACACCTGGAGAGAAATAGCGGGACATATGGGTCTGAGCGAACATCAGGCTAAACTTCGATTTGGGTATGCACTCCGCAAGCTCGCGGCCCGGCTGGGGTATCACAAATGAAGGAACGACGGGCTAGCGGTCTGCATTCTGAGGTCGAAGGTAAACTTGGTGTTTCCGCGCGAGACAACGTCAACGGGAGTAGGCTAGTTCTGAGCGAACAGCAAGAATTTAACAGAGAAGAAAAGCGCGTGTTGGATCTGCTGACGCAGGGTCTGTCGCGCGAGTTTCCTAACCCGCAGCGCGTTGGCTGTCCTGGCTCTGCGGTGCTCAGAGGCATCGCTTTCCGCAAGTTGCGACTCCCAGAGGTCGACCGCTGGCTGGTGCACCTCAGCTCCTGCAGCCCGTGCTATCAAGAGTTCGTCGAGCTGCGCAAAGAAGCCGCGAGCCAACGCCGTCGCACGCAGGCCTGGATTGCCGTGGCTGCGGTTGTAATTTTAACGGCGGCGGGCTGGGTGTGGGTGCGGATTCATCATTCGGTGCAGCCACCCGAAACTGCGGTTTTGGATCTCCGTGGGCTGTCTGTGCCTCGCGGGCAAAATCCATCTGAGACGAATCAACAGCCCCTCGAAATCAGTCGCTCGGCCAAACACCTAATTCTGGAGTTGCCGATCGGGAGTAAAGAGGGCAGCTACGATGTTGCATTGCTCAGCGAATCTGGCAATCAGATTCAAAGCGCCAGCGGCACTGCACAATTGCAGAACCATGTTGTGACGCTCCGGGCGGATGTTGACGTGAGCGATGTTCGGCCAGGCCCGTACCTCCTTGCCATCCGGCAACCCGGTCTGGAATCGGACCCGATATCCAATCCGCGTATTTTAACTGGCGACATACCTCCGGCTAGGCGAATAAAAGACGAACATGATAGGATTGGCCCTCTATAGACGAGGGACGTAAACGCGTGCTCGCGATCGTGGCGGGAATCCTCGTGGCGCGGCAACTGAAGACGACCGAAGATCTCTTCGATTCGAAGTCGAGCCCGAGAACGGAGTCGCTGGTTGCGGCTGCCGCCCAGTGGGCTGAGAGGATCATGAGGAAAATCGACGGCGTCTACCGTTAATCGCACGTATCGATTTGGATGGCCCGCATGGTGGATACGGCGGCGTCCATGCAGTGCGGGCATATATTCGAGAGCGCTTCAGCTGTCATGGCGCCGGAAATACCTTGCTGGGTTTTCCCCTCCAAGCGTTCTCGCTCCGGTCATCTCACAACAATGGCGAAGCGCTTTCGTGAAGCTTGTACCAAAGCCGGGCTTCCGGAAGCGTTGGTCTTGTATTGTGGGCGGCACGATTACGGTACGCGGGTCATGAAGCAGACCGGAAACCTGGCGGCGGTCATGAAGGCCATGGGGCATAAGGATGTGAAGACTGCGATGCAGTATCAGCATCCCGAGCTGGAGATCGTGCGAGCCGCACTGAACCAGACAGGCTCGGCAAGGGAACCGGGAGCGTAAAGGGCTTAGAAAATTCTTACGGCACACTTTACGGCACACCCGAAAACATCAACCTCTGTAAGTGATTGAAAGGTTGGTGAGCGCGGAAGGAATCGAATCCGCGCTTGAATGTACATTCAACAACATGCAAGTCAGCGGATGACACCTAAGACCACGAAAAGCAGTAGTAATCCAGCAAACAGAGCGCATTTAGAGCGCGGGTTGTGCGGCCCAGCGCTGTGGGTTTTGTGCCTTCAACAGGCTGTCGCACTAGAGTTATGTACGCGATCACCGCGGCAAACATAAAACGTTCCCCGGCCATCTTGCAAAAGGCGCGTTGGCCTAAGCGTGTCCCAAAGCTGCGTAGCTGGTCTTTATACCCTTGGCTGGCGCCGGGCGGCACAGGACTTGAAGAGGGTTCCGCGCGATGTAAGCGCGAGGCGCTCGCCCTCAAGGTATTGAATCCGACTCAAGCAACCCTGCTTCATTAAGTGCCGAGATAGCGGATTGGATCAGCGATTTCACTTCTTGCGTCTTGACTCGTGCCCGTGCGGCAGCTCGTTTTACGATGGCATCAGTCGAGGCATATTCATCGAGCTCGCTAACCACCCATCCTGCAATTTGCGAAAGCTCAACTGCACGGTCCGCATCATAGTCATAAAGAATCAGCTGAACCGAATGATCATTCTCCCAGTTGCGAAACTCGCGAAGTATTTGGGAGCTCTTTCGTTTCCACCTTCCTCTTGGGTTGTACTCCTTTTGGCCACGGGGAGAATCGGCAGGTAGCGCATAGCAAGCGTTCGCCATGGTTTGCACTCCGGACTTATAAAGATAAAGGAGGGTGTGGGCGTCGATGCCCAGCGGCCTATTGTGATTACCAGTTTTCGCTACAACGCCGTCCGCTAGCCGTTTCTCGGCCGCTGGTGCATGGGGCGGAACCGGCTGGTATTCCAAGTCTGCACCCAACCCGTCCTGTGCGGCCTGAATGGTGATGCCAAAAGCTGCAGGTTCACGAGCAATGGCGGAGCCGCGCTGCAGACGAAACCCTCCAAAGGAGACGGTTGCGGCTCCGTGTAGCTGACCGGTGACAAACTCGATGGTCTCTTCCGCCTCCGCCTCAGTTTCACCTGGAAATCCGAAGAAGAATTGCAGGTTGAACGCCAGGCCGGCATCACGGCAGAGCTTCAGTGTCTTTTCAACCACATCAGAGCGGACGCCTTTGTGCATGCAGTCGAGAACGCGTTGTGAATAGGACTCCAAGCCGAAGATCAAATTCTTGCAGCCTGCGGCTGCCAGGTCTCTGAGCAGGCTGGCAGTGAGAGCTGATTCGAAGCGGACTTCGCATTGCCACGCCAAGCCGGCGCCGGCGAGCTTCTGCGCAAGGGCTTGCAGCATTATCGGTGGAACGCAGTCATCCGCCAGGCTGAAGCAATGCACCGAATAACGGCCCGCAGGCTTATCAGGTCGCGCACCATTAAGTCCGGGTCGCGCATACGAAACCGACTTCGCATCGAGGGCGAAACGGAGCAGAAAGTACATTTCGACCAGTAGCATCCGCGTGAAGTACTGGCGAGCAGGACGGGCTGGGGCGCGAGATATCTTTCGAGTGGAAGCCCGGAATAATCGGGTGTGGGAAGGGCATTGATATCTTCAGTAGAAACACTCCCTCTCCGAATGCCATTTCCGTCGCGACTCGCAACATTCGCAAGACCCTGCGTCTCGGCGCCAGTCTCTATCGCAGTGAGCAGTGTCTGCAGGGCGGTTTCCCCTTCATAGCCCACAATGTAGTCGCACCAGTCGAATAGCTCTGGATGTGAAGGCAGGTCGTTGTACCAGACCGTTGGGATGTGGCCGCCGAGAATGATTGAGGTTGAAGGCATTCGCATCCGAACCAGGCGAGCCAAGGCAATTGCCGGCACAATCTGGGTAGGATAGGTAATCGATATTCCGACGGCGCCAGGCTGAGCTAGACAGAGTTGTGGAATTGTGACCTTGTCAAGAAATATGCCGAATGGGTTTGCACTGGGCCTATCCGTCACACGTGAGATTTCGGCGGCAGAGAATGACGGCACCCGCCGGTGCAGAAGTGGCGACTCCGCGCCGAGAACCTCAGCTGCATCTTGCAGCACTCGCTTTGCATTTGCCAAGCGATCGAGATTGCTAAAGGTTTCCCATCGGCGCAGATCGCGAACAGCCTCGTCAATTCTCAGGGCCACGTGGGGCGCCTTGAGAACAGCAGTCATTAACGAGGGGTATTCGTGTGCCGCAGAGGGCGAAAGCGTGGACTCCGCTTCCATCTTGACCAGGCGCCTCTCTAGCCTGCGCATTGCAAGATTAAGCCTTCTGCTGGTCCACAGTCTGAGGCAGAATTCAAGGTTAGCGTCATACAGTTCGACCTGGTGATTGCCCCTCAGACGCAGAAACGCTGCCAAGGCAGCAAGACTGGCGTAAGGCTGTGTGGCATCGGCGAAGGGGGGATAAACGAGAGCGAGCTTCATGGGAGTGTTTCCCACGTGATGAAGTTGCGGCGAGTAAGCTCATTGAGAAAAGAGATAGTGGTCTCCCGTCCCTTGTCGCCTACCGCTCCGAGAATGTCGGCAAGCGCGTGCCGGCCGTTGCAGGCTCCCAGAAGAGCGGTTCCGTGGCTGCCGACTTCGATCAGATGTTCGTGGTCTGATCGAAGACATAAGACGTGGCATTCTGCTCAATAACATCAGACTCCGCAGCACATTGAACTTCGTCCAGGTTGAATGCGAATTCGTAAGGGAGCAACGTATCCGATCGGCACGGAAACATTCGCGCGGGGCAAGACGGGGCCACATCGGCCAACCCAATGGGTGAACCGTTACTATGCCGTCCGGGGGGAAGAAAAACGAGGTGACTTCGAGAAATTAGAAATGACTCCGGTGGTCTGATGCTGCTTCGCCGCTCTACCTCACCAACAAATTCCGAAACCTCTGCGGCCTGCATCCCTTCCTCAACGTGGTACGCGCACCAGGTTTTAAGATCGCCGTCTCCACTGTGCCGCACGGTTGAGATACCGTAGCGATCTAATTGTTGAAATACTGGCGCTCGCTCCTCAAGAACAAAACGGCTCGTAGCCACGTGGGTTATGCAACCGGAGTGATTCTCGACGAATTGTACGGTTCGTTCAGCTTCGGCTCGGGTCTCCGATGGAAAGCCGCTAAAAAACATTACAAAGGCTCGAATGCCCACGCTGGCGCAGTCACGCAAAATGCGGCTCGCGTTTTCGGGTGTAATGCCTTTGTCCATGGCATTCAGTACACGGGGGACAGCTGATTCGAGACCGAAAATCAACATCAGGCAGCCACCATCGTAAAGTTCCCTTAAACACGGTTGCGTGTAGGAGCGTTCCATCCTGGTCTCACCGAACCAGCGGAAGGGCAGCCGAGAGGAAATCACCGCCTTCGCGAGTCCAGCAGCGGTCGCCGGGGGAATCGCTTCGTCAACGAAGTAAAAACAAGATGCCGAATATCTATCATGGAGCCACAGGAGCACCTTCATCGTTTCATTCACGCTCAGGCGGCGAAACTGATCGCGATACAGCCGTGCATGAGAGCAGAAAGCGCAGCGTCCCCAATAGCATCCTCGAGAGCTCAAAACCGGCAGCACGGGTTCCGGTGTCAGATACTCTGACAAACGTAAACCGTCATAGTTGGGAACTGGAAAGTCCGTGGCTGGTAATGGGTCTCCAGCCGGCCTGTATAGCGGTTTTCCGTTATGAAAGCGGACTACGCCTTGCACTTCGTCCAGGTCGTCGCCTCTATCGAGCGCGTTCACCAGGTCCAGTAGGGGCCGCTCGCCTTCAAAAGGAACATAGGCGTCTACATATTTATTAAATGCGCCAAGCACTCCCCAGCGCCCGTCGAAGAAGCACATGAGACCGCCGCCTAGCACCACTAACGCTTGCGGCGAAAGCTTTCGCACCACGCTGGCGAGGGTTATGGCGGGAATCAATTGTCCGTAATAATTCAGAGAGATGCCGACGACCCGAGGCTCGGTAGCGAGAAGCTCCGGTAGCACCCGCTCGAAAAAGGGCAGGAAGAGGTTCTGCCGGCGATCGCGTATGGCATTCAACACAGCCAACGCACTGGTGCAATCGTGACTCATCACAAATCCACCGGGAGTCCACTGCGCCGGATAGTGTGCTGCGGAGACAAACTGCATGGCACGGCGCAGTATTCCTGCTGCCCGAGCATATGAACGCCGCGTCTTGTAGGCTGTATGATCGCGCATCTGGCTTCGAGCGGCGTCTACGCGGGCGATCAGATAATCGGCAGAGAGCACATTCTCAGCAATCTCGCGATACCGTCCACGATACTCACCGGGAAGTGAAGGCTTCGACTCGAATACTTGCATCGACCTGTATAACAAACGCGCACAACGCTCGAGATAAGGCGCAGTTAACAGTTCGTTGTAAGAGCGAATATTCAGATCGGTGATGGCTACCTGTTTGCCATGGTTGGAAAGATAGCCTGCAAGCGACGCGATGCCTAGAGGCGGGTGTGCCGGATCGGCGACCGGCGGAAACAACAGCAAAGTGCTCATCGTCGACTCTGAACACGGTATAAACAGAATGGATTATTGTGCGGAGATCCTGTTGCTCCGAATGCCATGAAGGTACATCCGCCACGGCAGATTTCGCCGAATTCGCAGTCTCTGCAGGCGCCGGTCAGGCCCGAGGGGACAAACCCGCGGGTATAGCGAAATGCACCCGGCCGGTTCCAAATTGCACTGAGCGTCTCTTCCCGAACATTTCCTTCGACAAAACTCGACGACTGCAATGAAAGGCAGCCCTTTACGTTGCCGTTCGCTTCGATGCCGATGGCCAGGCATCCGGCGGGACATCCGCACCAGCATCCAAATAGTGGAGTATCAGCGCCTCTGCGGAGCGCCTCTTCATGCTCCGAAAAGTAACCGATGTTGTCGCCAACATCGATATATACAGCGCCACGCTGCTTACCAGAAACTATAAAGTCGGCTATTGCGAGCAGGCCGTCCGGGGTTAGATGTAGTTCTGGATGTTTCGCCATGCGTCCTACGGGCGAGCCCAGTTGCAGGCGCCATACATCCACACCCATTCCGGCCACAAGGGCTTCTATGTCCTCCAGTTCTCCGAGGTTCATCCGGTTGACGTGAGTCACGATATTCACGCGCAATCCGGCATCACGTAGAAGCGAGCAGGCGAGGAGGACAACGGCAAAAGAGTGTGGATGATGGCGAATATAGTTATGGGTAGGTTCCAGACCGTCAAGACTAAGGGCAACACGGCACACGCCGGCATTTTTAATTCGCTTAGCTAACGCACCGGTTATCAGCAATCCATTGGTGATCAACGATGCGGCCACTCCGAGACTCACCAATTCGCGTGCAATCTTCTCCCAATCGTCGCGAAGAAGCGCTTCTCCTCCTGACAGTACTACATACTCACAGCCGAGACTCTTGAGGTCGTGGCATAGCTTGATTGCCTCCGCGGAACTGAGTTCTGTGCCGCGACTGTAATTGGGGCCCAATCCCGAGGCGCAGTGGAGGCAGCGCATGTTACAACGGGACGTCAATTCCCACACACACCGCTTCGGCCGCAGCCGAATGGCGTCAATAATTTCGCGCACACATCCCCCTTTCCGCTTCCGTGCGGATGATGTAATGGGGCCCTTTCTGTAAAGTCGCTCGGTTACGCTACCGCGATGTTGCCGCCACCGCCGCCGTCGCCGTAGACAACCTTGTCGCCGAGCGCGCGCTCAAGCCTTTTGGCGAGCTCGACGTCCTTCACATGCGCATGAATCTCTTCACTGATGAGTGCTTTCAGATCCTCGCAAGTCCATATCTTTAGAGTACGTGGTCCCTTCGGATTCTCAGCCATTGGAATACCCCTTTGTGACGCGTCGCGAACTGGTTAGCCGCGAAGAAGCGCGTCGCCAGAGTGAATAGGAGTCCATGATCTCGTTTCTGGCAGAGAGAAGTCGGTGACCGCAGTCACCGGTCACTGTGAACCACGCGCCCCAAAGACGTTGAGTAAAGATGGGTTCTTTTCTTTGACGCGGCAGCACTAAGGTCATTCGGCTTGAAAACGGTTGATTCCCGTACACAGACATTACGATGCCCTTATCATCTTTCGCGCGGGTGCAGATGCCCCCTCTCGTGACCTAAAAGACTCTGCCCATGGGGGGAGAATTCCATTGGGCCCCGGCCGGCGTGGATGGCCGAGAGGTGCCCGAGAGCATCCCGGGGCCTGCGTGGTCATTTGAGCATCTCTGAGCAAATTCAACTTCGGACAACTCGACTTCGGGCCAACGAGCTTCGGTTGAGTGTCACTGTGCCGTTTTCCGTGGCTCTCTCGGTGTTGTACAGCTGATAATTGCTGTCTGCTGATGCCACCGTCTGAACCATCGCGCGTCTTCATCTCCTACGCCCGCAAAGACGGGGCCGATTTGGCGCAGCGACTGCACAGAGACCTTACCGATGAGGGCTTCGTTGTCTGGCTCGACGTTCAGCGGCTAACCGGAGGAGACATTTGGAGGCAGGAGATCGCGGAAGCCATTGACCGGGCCGACGTTGTTCTGGCGCTGCTGTCGGCGGGGTCCTATACCTCGGATGTTTGTCGCGTAGAGCAGCAACGGGCTTTGGAAAAGAGCAAGCCCATCATACCGGTCGTTGTGCAAAGCGACTGCGAGCTTCCCGATTATCTCAAGGACCTCCAGCGCCTTGACTTCACCAATCTCAACCTGTATCTCGCGCTCCTGCCCAAGCTCATCGCGAGCATCCAGAAACAGGCCGGTGAGCCCCTGCCGGCCGTGTCAGTGGTCCGCTACAACAATGCTCCCGCCCTGCCCGAGAACTTCGTCAACCGGCCCGAGCTTCTCGAAGCCCTGCGCAACACGCTTTTCACCGAAGCCGCCAACCGCAACATTGCCCTCACCGCCATGCGGGGCATGGGTGGAATAGGCAAGACCGTCCTCGCGCAGGCCCTTTGCCGCGACGAGGTGGTGCAGCAGGCGTTCCCCGACGGAATCTTCTGGTTCGCCATCGGCAAGGAATCGCAGCTCGACTTCCCCGCGCGCATCAAGAGCGTCCCCGGCCTCGACCGTCTGCTCGGCTCCTACGACGGCGAAGCCGCCTGCCTCGCCCAATATCGCGACGTGCTGCGCAAAAAGGCGGCGCTCATCGTCGCCGACGACGTCTGGCGCGCCTCCGATGTTCAGCCCTTCCTCGCCGAGTCGCCGCGCTCCCGGCTGCTCATCACCACCCGCGACAACTCCATCGGCGCCTGGTTCGGAGCGCGTGAGTTCACTGCCAACCTGCTCACCGAGGCCGAGTCGCGCCAGGTGCTGGCCAAATGGTGCGGTCGGGCCGTCGCCGAGCTCCCGCCCCAGGCAAACGAAGTAATCCATGAGTGCGGATTTTTGCCGCTAGCGTTGGCCATGATCGGCGCGCAATTGCGGGGCAAGCGAGAGCTCTTCTGGAACTCAGTCCTCAAGGATCTTCGCAATGCCGACTTGCAGAAGATCAAAGCGCAGTTCCCCGAGCCGCACACCACGTTGTTCCGCGCGATTCAAATCAGCGTGGACGCCTTGGACGAAACCGCCCGCCAGCGCTACTTGGCACTGGCGGTGTTGCTGGAGGCCATTTCAGCCGCCCCGCAGGTGCAGCAGTGTATCTGGGGCGTTGATGAATGCGAGGCGGTGGAAACGGCCGAGCAGTTCATTAGCTTGTCGCTGGCCCAGCGAGGAGAGACCGATGGCAGCATCAAACTGCACGACCTGCAACTGGATTATGTGCGGGCGCAGTGGCCGCCAGAGCAGAAAGATGCCTTGGAGCTGATTCACGATGCAGCCCGCCTCTCGTCCCACGTTATTGACAAAGATCCTGAGCAATTCGGCTCCCAACTGGTGGGGCGCCTGATGCGACACCAAGACCTCGCAGCAGTCAAGCAATTCGCAGAGGCAATTGCCAAAGGCGCACCGAAGCCGTGGCTTAGGCCTTTGCGAGCAAGCTTGCGTCCTCCCGGAACCTCGCTAGTCCGGACCCTACTGGGCCACTCAAACGTTGTCTTTGGCGTGGCGATGAGTGAGGACGGGCGGCTCGCCGTCTCTGCCTCCGCGGACAACACTCTGAAGGTGTGGGATGTCGATACGGGCCGCGAGATCCGCACCCTCGAAGGCCATTCAGACTCGGTGCTGGGCGTGGCGGTGAGTTCGGATGGACGACGGGCGGTCTCCGCCTCTAAGGACAAGACACTGAAGGCGTGGGATGTAGTGACGGGGCGCGAACTCCGAACTCTCCAAGGCCACTTAGGCGAAGTCTTTGGCGTGGCATTGAGTGCGGACGGGCGGCTCGCCGTGTCTGCCTCCGAGGACAAAACTCTGAAGGTGTGGGCTGTAGAGATGGGGCGCGAAGTTCGCACTCTTCAAGGCCACTCAGGCGCAGTCTTTGGCGTGGCGATGAGTGAGGACGGGCGGATTGCGGTTTCCGCGTCGGACGACCGGACTCTGAAGGTGTGGGAGGTCGATACGGGCCGCGAAATCTGCACTCTCCAAGGACACTCGGGCAGAGTCGTTGGCGTGGCGATGAGTGCGGACGGGCGGCTCGCCGTCTCTGCCTCCTTGGACACCACTCTGAAGGTGTGGGATGTCGATGCCGGCCGGGAGATCCGCACTGTTCAAGACCGCGCTTTTGATAGCACGGGAGTGGCGGTGACTCGAGATGGGCAGCTCGCCCTTTCCGCCTTTGATGACACCCTCAAAGTGTGGGACGTGAGGACAGGAGGTGTGCTTCGCACACTCGCAGGCCACTCAGGTTCGGTTCATAGCGTGGCTATCAGCGGGGACGGGCGGCTCGCCATCTCCAGCTCTAATGACAAGACACTGAAGGTATGGCATATCGAGACGGGCCACGAACTCCACAAGCCCGCAGGCCACAACGGCGCGGGCCCGTAGGAAGAAAAGGACGAAGAGAAATAGGCTTCAGTTAGTTAGAAGTTGTAGACCTTTGGCACGCCTCCTAACCGCTGCGGCTACGGGGTGCATTTACGCCCGCGAAAAACGTATCCCTTAGCTGAGCGATTGAGCATCAGTTATCAGCAAGCGGGGCAATGAATATCTACGACGGATGTTCCTGCATGGTGCTCGATCCGTGGTGATGCAGATGCAACGAAAACGGTCGGCTCTTGCGCTGTGGCTGACTGAGCTCTCAGCCCGAAGTCATCGCAACGTTGTGGTGGTTGCTTTGGCAAACAAGATGGCCCGGACCGCATGGGCGATCTTGAGTAGGGGAACGCACTACTGCTCCCCTGCACTGGTAGCCGCTTGAAATCCAGGATAGGAAAAGCCGCTTCGCTTGGAAATCCCGCCAAATACAAAAGCGCGGGATTCCCACTTTTCCAACCCTGCGACTACTAGAATCGTTGTTGCCTTTCGGGTTTGCGAGACAGAATCAATGGGTGAGTGAACGGCACAACCGGCATTGCTTAAGCCTGCGTGGGAATAAGAACCCTTTGGAGTTCGACCCACTTAATAGGATAGCGATGCGCGGACTCCATCATGGCCAGGAGCTACGCTCCACAAACAGGCCGGATACATTTGCGCAGACCGAACCTCACAACACAGATTCTGCTTGCAATCGGGCGGCGGGCGATACATTCCCACCGCCACGACGACTACGAAGTACATTCAGTTATGGGATACGGATTCTACGGGCAAGGCCACTATGAGCTTGCCCCTGTCTTATCCTTAGCCCAATAGTTGCTCTCGGCTCCCTCGATCGGTATGTAGTGGGGGGACCGTTGAGAGCTAAAACGGAAATGCCCGCCCCAATAGGAAACAACAATGGGATGTCAATTATCCCCCACAGCATACTTACTACCATCCCGGCCACTGGGCCAGAAATACGCCGGGCCATTGCTCCCGCCTGTAAGGGTCTTCTTCGACGGTGCTGGAGGGGGCGGTGGAGGGGGCGGTGAAGGGGGCGGTGGAGGAGGGAGGGCTTTCTTCCGGCGTTCCCTCTCTCTTTGGCCGTATCGATACGCCGCCGCTGCGTTCGACTTAACGTTGTCAAGGTCATCCATCGCTTCCTGCAATTCCACAGCTTTCTCTAACAGATAGTCGAGTGCTATGTGTATGATTATGCCGCCACCCACGTCCGCAGCCCCCTCCTCGAGCAGGCCAAGAGTTTTGCCCTCGGAACCCAGAGGGCCCACAAAATTCGCTGGCTGGTTATTGACGTAAAGATATCTTGCCTCCCCGGTACTGCTCAAGGGATCGATTTGGACAAATCTGCCATCCCAGGAATCGTACATTCTGGCGCGGTAGTCGTAGAGGCCACTCTCACGATCAATACGCCGTCCGGTAAACGTATAGTCGTTTGAGATCTGCTCGACTTTCGTAAGAATATTGCCCCAAGCGTCGTAGTCGTATGCATTCTGGACACCCTGGGAAGCGTCAATGACATTCCTCACCGAGTTGATGCCGTCGTGCAGGTAAAAGAAAGCGCTGCCGCCGACTACTCGGGCGAGGTTTTGGTCAATGCCTGCTCCAAAGACATTCTTGGCCTGCACAACCCCGTTTTGGTCGTACTCCGCAATGTCATCCCAAGCGTCATAAAAGAACTGGGTAACCACACCGCCAGCCGTCTTGGACGCCCGCCTGCCAAACACGTCCAACTGATATGAACCATTTTGGGCCATATTGGGCGACAACGAAGCGAAACCAATCAGCCTGTCATTGAAATCGTAGCTATAGATGGAGAAGAGGCCGGAGAGGCCGGCACTCGCCTTGACGATCCGGTTGCCATCGCCGTCGTAGAGGTAGAATATACTTGAATGTCCAGACATTTCCTGGGTTAGTTCGTCCGCCCCGTCGTAGACGTAATTCGTAATAACACCGTTGGCATTCAGTTGAGCACGGTTTCCAACAGCGTCATAGACAATCTGGTGGTTGTACGAGGATGTACCCGTCCGTACTTCGCCGGTCAGTTGATTATCTGCATCATAGCTATAGCTGATTTGACTCCCGTCGGCCAGGGCCAACTGAGTTTGATTATCCGCTTTGTCATACTGATAGGAAAAGCTAGAAATGACACCGCTGTCGGACTTCTGATTCACCAATGAAAGCAAACGGTTGGCCTTGTCATAGCTGTAGACGGCCGCGGCGTTGTTAGGAAGAGTCAACTGCGTCAGGCGGTTGGCATTATCATAGGTCCAGGCAAACTGCTCGCCACCGCGGGCCAGTGAGGTCAGGCGGCTTGCAAGATCATGACTGTAGGTTGTGATCGCATTCTCCCCGTCCGTCATCTGGATGCGGTTTCCGACTCCGTCATATTGGTATGAAATCGTCTTCGACAACCGACTGTCCCTTACTTGAACAATACTGCCATTAGCATCGTAGGCGAACTGTGAATTCGTGTTGAGATCCATGACATTTACTATATGATCCAACGTATCGTAGGTAAATACAGCCTGCGTCTTGTCAGGATAGGTTACCTTCAGCAGCCGGTTTCGGCGGTCGTATGTGTATGTGGTTGTATGGTTATTCCCATCGGTGCGGCTGACGACGTCGCCAACCTGGTCATAGGCGAAGCTTCTAACTCGGCCGCGTGGGTCCCTGAGGCTTGTGAGGTCTCCAAATGCATCATACGTAAACGAGGTCACGAAGCTGCGGGCATCTTGCCGGGAGACGAGTTCGCCTGCACTGTCGTACGAATACTTTGTAAGGGCACCCAACCCATCCTGGCGACCCACAATGTTACCGTGCGAGTCATAGGTATACGTGTCGGTGTGCCCGTTGGCGTCGGTCACAGAGGTTAGCTTGTTGAATACTGGGTCGTAGGTGAAGGTCGTGGTGTGGCCGAGAGCATCCGTTCTCGTCAGAAGGTTGCCCTTTGCGTCGCACGTGTATTGCGTAGTATGTCCGAGTGGGTCAGTCACGCTGGCTATGTAGCCATTGGCATCATATGTTCTGTTTTCGGAGCGTTCCAGAGGATCAGTGATCTGCGTCAGCCTCAAATTTGCGTCGTAGTGGTACCTGGTTGAGGCCGTCGTGTTGGCACTAAGCACGTCCGTAACTGTTGTGGTTTGAGCCACCGTGTCGTATGCGAAAGAGCGCGTGCTGAGGACGTTATTCTTCAGGTCGGATCGGCTCACGCTTGCGACGGTATTGTTTGGGGCGCCGTATGTGATGGTGGTAACACCTAGTTGGTCCGCTACCTGTGTAAGGCGGTGCCCGGAATCGTAACTGTAGTTGGTTGTGTTTCCGAGTGGATCCGTAAAGCTGGTCTGATCGCCCTGAGCGTCGTAGGTGTATTCCAAGGTTCGCCCGGCGTTGGGATCTGTGATCTGAATGACGCGTCCGTTGCCGTCATAGCTCAACAGAATGTTACGTCCCGCAGCATCGGTGATCGTCGTCATCATCAGCCCATTGTAGGAGAAAGTCAGGGCGTTGCCGTTGGGATCCTGGATCTTCTGCAACAAGCATGAGGTGGCGTCAAAGACGTACTGAATCTGCTGCGGACTTGTCACTTGCAGTGTGTTGTCAACCTGCTGCAGCGTGTCAGCCACTCCCTCGTTCGCCGCCGTATATGAGCCATTCTTATAAAGGAAACGATCCATTCGGCCGTTACCCCACTCAACTACGACGTCCCTGGTGGCGAACAACTGGCATTTCATGTCGTAGTTAAAAGTCCAGCCATAACCGAACGGTGTGGGCCACGCATCGTGGTCGCTGTTGTAGGTGCTTCGCAGTTCGATGGGCAGGCCGCGGCCTGGAATATTTAGTTCTGCTCTGGGCAGCAAGACGTTACCCGTGAAGGTGTTGACGCTTGTGCCGCCCGGCGCCCCTACAACTGCGATCGAAGGACGTCCGCTGACGGTGTTCCCTTGGTATCCGTCGTTCGTAACGGCCCAAGTGAGATCCGGAGCTATCAGGACAAACATGCAGAGGCACGCCACTAGTGCTCGAAACAGGTTGAATTCGTGACGCGACATGACACACCATCCTTTCGCGCAGCCGGTCGCAGCGAGCGCTTAAGACTCGATCTGGCGGGTTGAGTTCATAGCCAGCGCCGGCAGTACAGGAACACCAGTCCAAGGCCGGAACACAATAGCGTCAGGCTGGCTGGTTCGGGAACTGCGAAGCCGATCCGGTTAACAGAGAACGAGGAGCCAGACATGCCACCAGAGCTATAGCTGACGGTGAATTCCGCCGACGTGAACGGCGATTCATTCGCTAACCCGATGAAGATAGCGGAGCCGTCATTGTTGCCGTTGCTGACACCAGCTTCGGAGAACGAATCAACGAGACTGTGTTGGCTGTTGAACACTTGAAGGGTTGCTGTGAAGGGCCCGAATGCATTGCCTTGAATGTTCGCACCTATCCCGAAGACCGGCGTATTGAACGTCAGCATTAGCGGGCCTTGTCCGGGGTCGTTCGTAAATGCCAGGCCATCACCAGGGCTGAAGTTCCCCCACCAGCCGTTGCCTTGATCGAGGCGCTCACCATCGCCGCCTCCCATGAAAGTGACTTGTGTCTTTATTCCGAAGACGCTGGAGGTCGCGGTTGAGTTATTGGGAATAGAGTTGTACGGCGGCCCGTAATTCTGCGCCCAATCGATGGAATCGTTGCCGTTGAGGCAACCGGGGCCACTCCGGCAAATGATGTCATCAGCGTGTGAAACTGCAACACTAATGAGGAAGAAGAACGCCAGGAATCCTGGCAACATGCGAGTGCGGGACACGGAAGCCTCCTAGAGCGATGTCCTAGAGTAGGTGCAGCGCTAGAGTTGTCGTGGGCGCATCTTCCTTAGATAATCGGCCGCGTCTCAGAAAATGGACGCATCGTGCAGGGCAGGGTGTTCAATCTTCAAAGCTTCGTGGCCGATTACACTAATGGCCATCCGAAAGCCATTAAGAAAAACAGTCGGAGTTTATTCTCAAGCTAGAAAATCCGTACGCCACTAATGTGCTTTTATCTTGTGAAGTTCCCGTTTCGGGAAACTGCGAGAAGGGAAAACGTGGACTTTCGAAACGTACTAGATCCGCTATTCCTGTGTACCAGTCCGTTACGAGGGCAGTTTTGAGGGCCTCTGTCTCCTATCCCCAGAGACGTTTGTCCCCGCTCGATAGCATCCGCAGCTCCGCCAGATGGCACATTCAGCCAAACAGGAAAACCGACATCTCTGCCGACCTTTAAGACGGCATGCGGGCGACAAGTACTTTTTGGCCCTTCTTACTCGCTGCCCAGCGATTCTTGGATACCGCAATTGACGAGTCCACCGAGGCACATCTCGCAAGGTCTTCATGCTAGATGTCATGCGCAGCCACAACAGGGGTCGAGTGAAATTCTTATTTAGCTCACCGACTCTCAGGCCATCGTTCGTCAATCGCCTTCATAATCTCTTCCGCCCATCGGACCGCGTCCGAAATGGCGCTCATTGTCGCTGGGACTCTTCGCCCGGCTTCATACTGCGCCAGCTTACGCGCGGCTAGGATGCTTGCGGCAATCAACAACACGCGCTTGCGGCCCTCATCCATTCCGGCATCGTAGCATATTCGCTTTTTGTTCGCTATGGCGATGCGCCGGAGAAGAAATTTACGAAAAAGGGGTTGACTTGTGAGGCAAAGTGCCTTACACTTGGATTGTGAGGCAACTTACCTCACAAGGACAGACAAGTGGTTAACGACCTCAATCCCGGATGGGCGGCTGGCATCGGTCAGAGGACGCGTGTTAAGCAACTATCTTGGGCCTTGAAAGGTGCTCCCCTCAGAAAGAAGGACTTGCGACTTAATGCTGTGGCCGGAATCGCAGAGGCCCGGAAATTGAGGGACCGCATCACTACACTCATGCAAAATGCAGGAGCGAACCCAGATGACGCAATGGTCTTGTGTGCATTCGCAGAGCCGGACCTTTCTGCGCTAGTGCCTGAACTGGCATACCTTCCGGTGGAGAACGGGACGAATGATTTGAAGCTACTTTCAAGGAATATCGACAAGTTGCCAATCGGGTTTCTCGTTTTCGTATGGGACCGGAACGACCCGGAAGAGCCTATCTTTGGGCACGCTCGCCCGCTAATAGTTGAGGACCCGCGTGGAATTGAATTGAACGCTCAAGCACTTCAAGCATACATGCGGAAGGTAGAGAATCGTCTTATGAAGGCGGGAGTCATTCCCGATAATCGAAATTAGACGGCAGAAATAACGAAGGCCGCGTGTGCTCGTAACACACGCGACCGGGACCCAAACGAGACACGCGCGAACGCATCACACTCGGGCTTCGTCTATTTTAGCCCGAATGAAGGGAAGGGAATTATGGACGCACACGATTGTGAGTTTCGACTTTGGAACGAAATCGGCGAGTTGCACACTCGTTTCACGGTAGACCGGCTGGAGCTTGGGTGCCGGTTCCTTCAGCTCCGCAATCTGTATTCCGAGCGCGCGAACTCCGGCGGAGACCGCCGCAGTGGGCATGGGATCTTTGAGCGGGAAATTAGAGCGCGTGGATTCAAGCCGCGCACCGTGCGCACCTGGATTGGCGATTACCTGGCCAGCGAGACCGGCGCGCCAACCGAGGCCGAGAAAAGAGCGAAGCGACGTAAATCTCAAAAGCGGCGACAACCGAGCATTGACGATTTCGTCGATTACGTTTCAGGCGGCATTCCCGTCGCCGCTGACGCTATTGGAGTCTTTGCCCGTCTGCTGCCTTACCGAGCTGCCCGTCTCGCGTATCACGAAGCCGCTAAGTTGCTTCACCCGGACCGCGGCGGCAGCGTTGAGAAGATGCAGGTGCTTAACCTTGCTTGGCGCGCGGCAGAAGAAGTCTACCGCGCGCTGGAGCAAGCAGCACCGGCGCAACCCGCAGCTCCTATCTCTGTTGGAGTGACAGTGCAGTAACGCGCGTGGCTAGTTGGGATTTGAGATTTGTGATCGATTCTCGAACGAACGTTCGTTCTAGAAGTGGCGCCATGAAAGTTGATGAGCAACAACAAGGCGGTGTGCCAATGGAATTACCGTATCTCGCGCAAGGTCCCGCTTGCGGAAGCATTCGCAGAGCAGACCAAGGACTTTGCATTCTTGTATGACCGGGGCACGTTCGCAGCATGGGTAGGGACACGCTGGGGCATCGGGGACCCCGGCGATCTGCTTCTGAAGCGAGCGGTCAACAGCTACTTGGGCGGGCTGTTTCCTCAGTACGATTTGCCCACTCCGACCAAAAAAGCGTTGCTCGACTCGCGGTTCCGTCAAGGCGTCGTTGACCAAGTGAAGCCCCTGTTGCCCGCCTGGAAGTTTGCTGAAGAGTTTGACCGTGACCCGCTGTTGCTTGGAGTGCCCGGAAATCAAGTGCTTGACCTGCGCACGGGCACGCTCCGGCCCATCTCGCGCGAGGACCGGCGTGACCAAGCGCACGAACGTAGCGCCGGACTCGAATTGCAAGCCGGTCCGGCTTGAGCAGTTCATGCATGAGATCACATTAGGCGACGAATCACTCAGCGCCTACCTGATGCGCTTTTGCGGGTACGTTCTCACGGGCCATACGCGGGAGCACTGCTTGCCGTTCTGGTACGGTCATGGCGCGAACGGCAAGGGGACGCTTATCAATGTCCTTCAGAACATCCTTGGGTGGGAGTACGGAACGGCCCTTCGCATGTCCAACCTTGCCGCGAAGAAAAACGAAGATGATGGACAGCGACGCATCATTGCGAAGTTGTGCGGGACACGATTGGCAACCGCGAATGAGGGCAGCGCGCATGTGAAGCTGGACATGGCCCTTCTCAAGAATCTTGCTAGCAGTGATTTGCTCGCCGGGGCACATCTGTACGAGAAAGAATTTACCTTTCAGCCCTCGCACAAACTCATCATTGCGACCAATCACAAGCCGGAGCTGGAAGTCGACGCGGCGGCGCGGCGGCGCGTCCATCTTGTGCCGTTTGATGCCGAATTTACCGGGGCGAAGGAAGACAAGGGATTGGAAGCGGCACTCAAGCAGGAAGCGCCCGGCATCATGGCTCTGATGGTGCAAGCGTGTCTTGAGTGGCAACAGATCGGATTGGCCCCGCCGGAGCGCGTCACGCGGGCCACACGGCAACTGTTTGAAGAGTTGGACCCGATAGGCCGCTTTGCTGTGGAGCGACTCGCAGAGGACCCCGATGGCTTCATGTCCACGGAAGAGCTGTGCTCCGCGTACAGCGGTTTCCTGCACGACAACGATTATGAAGCGGTGATTGACTCCAAGGCGCTTGTGCGACGGCTCAAAGAGCTGCCTGGCGTGAAACAGCTAACCCGTGTTGCCAGTGACGGCGTGCGCCGCCGTGGACTCTTAGGACGGAAGGTGATTGACCCATGACACATCGACACGCACGGCACGCCTGTCCTGAATCTTTTTTATAGATACGCCCACGTCATTGGACAGTGGGGCTATGTAAGAAAAAGCTACTAATATCCCGTGCCGCGTGTCGATTCGCGTGTCGGGTCAGAACGGGAGGAAAGTGATGGGTTACTTGAAGCAGGATGAAGTGAAGCGGTCAAAATCAAAGAAGGGCACAGCCAAGAAAGGTGAGGCTGCAAAGAAGCTGGAGCCGGTGCAGGTGGTGGTCACCGGAGCCGATGTTCCGCCCGGCACTCCCAATCCGCCTCTCCAGCATGACATCAATTACGTGGCGGGATTGATTGACATTCGAGACTCGCTGGATTGGATAGCTAAGGGCCTGATGCGCCTAACGAGCGATGAACACAACATCCACCTAGCGCCGGACTACGGCACAGCCCCGCTGAAGCTGACGCTGGCGGACAATGACGAAGAGGAGGCAATGGAAGGCTTCATTACCGCCGTTGAAAGGATGGCGGATGCGCTGGCGAGGCTGGCCGGTCTGTCGCGCCCACGCCTTGAGTCGTGGCACGAACAAGAGGAGTACGAACCGCGATACAAGAGCATCGCCTGTGATGGTGGCGCACCTGGCCCGGAGCAGAGGGCGAAATGAGTAAGGAACGCGGCCACGGCAACCGAATCTCCCGGCGTAGCCCTGACAGAAACCAGCCCACCATCCGCAAGGTTGACGCCAGCACTGTGCCCTATGGCGAAAGCATCACCCGCGATGGACGGACCGTGTGGGCCGCGTTGGACGGCGAGCGGGTGGTCTGTGTGGCTGCCACGGCGACGGAGGCGAGACGCAAGTTTCGTGAGATTTGCAAGTCCTTGGCACCAATGGGTACCGGGGGCGGGGTCAAATCTTGAAGAGGGTTTCTAAATAGACCGCCGCCATCCCCAAATTTACATGAACGCCGTACGTTTCAATTCAGGATTTTGTTGAAAAATTAAACACTTTCCTCGGACGAAAGGGAGGGGTCCGACAATGGAGATCCAGCCGTGGAAATCGAATGGCTCACCGCACAAGAGGCGGCCGAATACCTAAAGGTGCGCCCGCGCACACTCCTTCTCTGGGCCCGGCAAGGCAAAATTCCCGCGCACAAGCTGTCCGGGATGCAGCGCTGCATTTATCGCTTCCTACGACGTGAGCTTGATCTTATGCTGGAGCTGTCATCCGCTGAACCTGCTGACGGGAGGCAGCAATGAAGAGAGTTCAGCGACACGCAGTTGGGTCCGTGCGCTACGACAAGCGGCGCAAGACCTGGAACTACTTGTGGTACGACGGCGAAACCCGTCGGTCGAAGTTAATCGGAACCAGGCAGCAATATCCGACCAAGGCGGCGGCTTGGGAGGCCGTCGGAACATTCACCTCAACGCTTGAGAGGCGGCGTGACGCTGGCGACGTCCTTACCGTGAACACGCTTGTGACCCACTACCGACAAGAGAAGATGCCGAAGCGCGCTGACACTCGGCGTTCGTACGAAGTCTGGCTTCGGAATCACATCTTGCCGAAGTGGGGCGAATGCTCACTCACCGACCTGCAGGCGCGCCCTGTGGAACTTTGGCTCGGCGCACTCGCGCTCTCGCCCAAGAGCAAAGCGCACATACGTGGTTTGCTGAGCGTCCTTTGGGATTACGCCATGTGGCGCGGTGACGTGCCCACGCAACGCAATCCGATGGAGTTGGTCACGGTGAAGGGCGCGACCAAGCGGACCCGACAACCAAGGAGCCTCACGGTCGACGAGTTCCAGAACTTCGTACAGCAGCTTGAAGAGCCATTTCGCACTATGGCGTTGTTGTGCTGTTGTCTGGGATTGCGCATCAGTGAATGTTTCGGCTTGAAGTGGTCTGACATAGATTGGCTCAATGGCAAGCTTCTGGTTGAGCGCGGCGTCGTTTGTCAAAACGTTGATGACGTGAAGACAGACGGATCCCGCAAGCAGATGGTCATTGCCGGCGAGATCATCGCGGCCTTGCAGAGGTGGAAGCAGACGACCCAATTCTCTGAGTCGGATGATTGGATGTTTGCTTCGCCGGTCCAGCTCGGGCGGCTTCCTTGGTCTTATGACCAGGTGTGGCGCGTTTATCAGAAAGCAGCAAAGGTTGCTGGTATCGGCGGCCTCGGCACTCACTCGCTCCGGCACACGTACCGCAGCTGGTTAGACTCCGTCGGCACCCCGGTTGGCGTGCAACAGAAACTAATGAGGCACGCGGACGTGCGCACCACGATGCAATACGGCGAAGCCTTCACCGATGATATGGCGGAAGCTAACAGCAAGGTTGTGCATCTTGCGTTAAACGGAGCGCAAGCAGAGCGCAAGGCGAGTTAACTTATTGAAAACATGGTGAGCGCGGAAGGAATCGAACCTTCAACCTACTGATTAAGAGTCAGTTGCTCTGCCAGTTGAGCTACGCGCCCGCTTGTGAGGAAAAACTGCAGAAAGGCCAACTCAGTATAACACTGGAGTAGCGCGGTACAACCGAGCCGCTCGCGCAGCGTTTGCTATTGGGTGTCAGGTTTCGGGTCTGGGGTCTCGGCAAGGGGGTTTCGGGACTGATACCCGACACCTGATACGCGACACCCGGCGAGAAACGCACCACTAGCGACGCGCAAGACCGCTGCTACTCGATCTGCACTAATTGTCCGGCGCCGATGGAAGCTGGCGGCTGTGGAGAAGGCGCACTTTGAGGCGCGCGCCAGAAGTCCATGTACGACACCTGGTGCACGCACGAGATGGTGCAATGCGGAGCGCAGCTCTTTTCTGTACGGAATTCGCGGCGAATGTCGTCGACCGTGTACTTAGACAGCGGCGTGCCCGGGAAGCCGCGCTGCTGCGAGCAGTAGTGCACCAGCCCGTCCTCACATATATAGAGGTAGCGCGCGCCGGCGCGGCATCGCCAGTTGTTTGGCTTGCCGGCGGCGATGTTGTCCTGGAACCAGTTGAAGCGCGAGTAGTGCTTCTTCGTCATCTGCTTCATCTTCAGGAAGACTTCGCGCTCCTCGTCTCCGAGCGGCTGTAATTGGCCCTCGCCGTCGTGAATGATGCCGATGGTGGAGGTGAATCCAAGTTGTAGCGCCCGCCGGCCAACCACGAGGGCGTCGTGCGGATTGCGAATGCCGCCGCCCACCACCGAGTTGATGTTCACGTGGAACTCGGCATTTTCGGCCAGCAGTTGCAGCTTCCGGTCGAGCACCTTCAGTGACTTCTTCGAGACATCGTCGGGCATTACGTTGTCGATACTGATCTGCAGGTGATCAAGCCCGGCACGATTCAAGCGCTTGATGCGGTCGGCGGTGAGCACGTATCCGTTGGTGATCATGCCGGCGATCATCGGATAACGCCGGATGCGCGCGATGATGTCGTCGAGCTGCGGGTGGAGCAGCGGCTCTCCACCGCTGATGGTGACAATTGATGTGCCCAGCCGCGCAAGATCGTCGATGCGCTGGTTCATGATGGACAGCGGCACCGGATCGGAAGTCTTGTCATACTCGTTGCAGTAAACGCAGTCGAGATTGCAACGCCGCATGGGGATGATCTGCGCCATGACCGGGTGGTCGGTCGAGACCACGCCCTTCACGATCATCTTGTATTCGCGCAACCGGCGCTTGTATTCCAGCACCCGCCGCCGCGTCTTGAGAGAGACTTCTGCCATATTCTCGCTTCTGATTACAACATATTGGATGGCGAAGATGGAAAGAGGGCCGCGTTATCCGGTTGGATTTGGGCTTCAAGCGGGGGATTTGCGCGGTTGGAGAGTAGCGCAAACCGCTGGTCCTGGCCGTCCCCCGTGGAGGTGACTGCCGACCGTAGGAACGGCAGCCGCTGGTTTATAATCTAGGTTACAGCTCTTACAGGCTCATCCATCCTTGGAGTATCCGTACCCGCATGATTCGATTTCTGCAAACTGAAGGCCCGGTCAAGAAATATGTCCTTGGCGGCATCCTTGTCTTTGTCTGTCTGGCGATGAGCGCATATCTCATCCCCGGCGGTTTTGGCGACTACTTTACCGGGGGCGTGACCCAACAGGGCGTGCTGGCACGCGTCGGCGACCAGGCCGTCAGCCTGCAAGAGGTTTCGCAGCGCGCCCGCATGATCGGCAAGCAGCAGTTCCACGGCAATGTCCCGGAGACGCTCATGCCATTCCTGATGCAGCGCGCTGCCGACAGCATGATCACCCAGGGCGCCATCGTGTACGAAGCCGGCCGTATGGGGTTGGGTGTCAGCGATGACGAGGTTCGCAACTTCCTGCACCAAGGGCAGTTTGGCGAAATCTTCTTCCCCGGGGGAAATTTCATAGGCGAAGAGCAGTACGAGCAGCTCGTAGAAAACCAGTTCGGTTTGAGCGTGGCTCAATTCGAAAAGGAAGTAAAAGGGCAGATCGCGTCGGACAAACTGCTGGCTACTGTGGGCGCTGCTGCAACGGTGAGCGACAAGCAGATCGCGCAGGAAGTGGAGAAGCAGGATACCAAGGTCAAATTCGACTACGCCATCCTGACGCTGGACGATGTCAAGAAGCAGGTCCATCCCACCGACGCGGAGCTGAAGTCGTTCTACGACCAGAACAAGCAGGAGTACGTGAACTCGGTCCCGGAAAAACGCAAGGCGCGCTACATCGTGGTCGACCGATCGAAGCTGGCCGACGGCATTCAGATTTCGCAGGCCGACCTGCGGCAGTACTACAGCCAGCACCAGGATGAGTATCGAATTCCTGAAACTGTTACCGTGCGCCACATTTTTATCAAGACTCCAGTGCCCGGGCCGGACGGCAAAGTCGACCAGAAGGCGGTCGATACGGCGCAGGCGACGGCTGAGGACATCGAGAAACAGTTGAAGAACGGTGGTGATTTCGCTGCCTTGGCGAAGAAGTATTCCGAAGATCCCGGTTCCGCGCAGAATGGCGGACTGCTGCCGCCGCTCACGCGAGGCCGCACCGTGCCCGAGTTCGAGAAGGCGGCGTTCAACACGCCGGTGGGACAGACCACCGGGGTCATTCATACCAGCATAGGTTTTGACATCATTCGTGTCGAAGGCAAGCAGAACGCGCGCATGAAGCCGCTGGACGAAGTGAAGGGTCAGATCGAGCCCATCCTGAAGCAGCAGAGGGCGGCGGCAGCGGCGCAGAAGCTGGCCGACACAGTGCAGAGTCTGGCTCGCACGAACGGCTTGGAGAAAGCTGCATCTGACAAGGGCCTGACAGTGACGGCCACCGACATTCTGACCAAGACCGATCCCCTGCCGGGCGTGGGGACTTCGCAGGACCTGATGAGCGCAATCTTCAGCGTCAAGAAGATGGATCCGCCTGCGACTGCCTCCATTCCGCAGGGGTATGCGGTGTATCAGGTGACCGATGTTGAGCCGCCGCAGACGCCGACGTTCGATCAGGTAAAGGCGAAGGTCGAAGACGAGTTCAAGACGCAGCGTGCCCAGGCCATGCTGGCGCAGAAGACGCAGGAGCTTTCCGACCGTGCGCACTCCGAGCACGACCTGAATAAAGCGGCCCAAGAGCTGGGTGCAACGGTGAAGACCAGCGACCTGGTCGGGCCGAAGGACCAAGTTCCCGACATTGGCTCGCTGACCGGAGCGGCGGCCCAGATCTTCAATTTGAAGCCGGGTGAAATCAGCGGTCCCATTGGGTTGCAAGCCGGCGGCGTGGTGGTCATGCTGGTCGACAAGCAGGAGCCTTCCGGTGACGAGCTGAAGAAGAGCTGGGACAGCGCGAAGGAAACCTTACTCACACAGAAGCGGCAGGAGTTGCAAGGCCTCTACATCCAGAGTCTGCGGGAGCGTCTGGAAAAAGAAGGCAAAATCAAAATCAACAAGCAGGAAATGGAGCGCCTGGCCAAGACGGACGAAGGCACCTAGCGGCCTGGCTGCAAGTAACCGGCCGGCAACCGCCTGACAACGGTTCTTATAACCGGCTTCCTCGAATCCAGACACACCACTCCGGCGTGCCTGCTTTCATCTCAAAGCAGAAGAATGATCTCACAGCGCTCCTCCGGAATACTGATGCACCCGAGCTCGCTGCCTTCGCGTGGCGGCATAGGCGACTTTGGGCCGGCAGCCTATGAGTTTGCCGATTGGCTGGCCTCCGCCAAGCAGACGCTGTGGCAGGTGCTGCCACTCGGGCCCCTCGGCTACGGGAACTCGCCGTATTCGTGTACCTCGGCTTTTGCCGGGAATGTTCTCTTCATCAGCGCCGAGCGCCTTGCCGAGCAGGGCCTGCTGGATCGCGAGCAGGTGGAATCGCTGCCCGATGGCGAATCTCCGGTTGACTACGACAGCGTGCGCACGCATAAGCTTCCATTGTTACGCGAAGCCGCCGACAGGTTTTTCGAGCACCCGAACGCCGCGCTTCGCCGTGCCTATGACGCCTTCTGCGAAGAAAACAAAAAGTGGCTGGAAGACTATGTTCTGTTCAGTGTTCTGCGCGAGAAGTTGGATGACCAGAGTTGGCATTCATGGCCTGAGGATCTGGCGAAGCGCGCTCCGGCGGCGATCAAGAAAGTCCGCGCAGAGCACGCTCGGGACCTTGATCGCGAGCGCTTCCTTCAGTTTGCTTTCTTCCATCAGTGGTGCAGCCTGCGTTCTTACTGCGCCGAACGCTGCATTCGCATCGTGGGCGATCTCGCAATCTTCGTAAGCTACGACAGCGCTGCTGTCTGGACCCACCCTGATATCTTCCGTCTGCGCGAGGATCTAACGCCGGAGGTGGTGTCAGGTGTCCCTCCCGATGCGTTCAGCGCAACCGGACAGCGCTGGGGGAATCCGCTCTACGACTGGGACAAGTTGAAGGCGGGTGGCTACGACTGGTGGATTGATCGCCTGCGCTGGGCAGTGGAAACCTGCGATATCATTCGCCTCGATCACTTCCGTGGCTACGTAGCCTACTGGGAGATCCCCGCCGATGAAGAGACGGCCATCCATGGCCGCTGGGTGCCCGGTCCGAAGGAGGACCTTTTCATTGCACTGCGCAACGCGCTGGGCAAGCTGCCGTTCATCGCCGAAGACCTCGGCCTCATCACCGAAGAAGTTGTGGAGCTGCGAAAGAAGTTGGACAGTCCCGGAATGAAGGTGATGCAGTTTGGCTTCAATGACCGCGGCGCGCACATCTACTTGCCGCATTCCTACGAGCCGAACTCGGTCGTCTACACCGGCACGCACGACAATGACACAACGCTGGGATGGTGGAAGAATTCTGCGTCGGAAGAGGAACGGGTCTCGGCTGCGACCTATCTGAACATCACGCGTGAGGAAGACATTGCCTGGTCATTCGTGCGTGGCGCGCTGACGTCCGTCGCCAATCTCGCCATCATTCCCGTGCAGGACGTCCTCGGGCTCGACAGCGATGCGCGCATGAATGTACCTAGCAAGATTCTAGGTAACTGGTCGTGGCGGCTGCGACAGGGAGAGCTGAGCGAGGACTTAGCCCTCAAGATGGCGCGCCTGGTCGAACTGACCGACCGCGACGCCGTCCTTCGCGAAGCTGCGGAGAGTAAAGACCCCGATGCCAAACAACAGGCCTCAACTAGTGAGGAGCGCAAACGGAAGATGTGCGAACAAATCTCCACATAGCAGGGAATTGCCATTTCTAACGGCTACCTTCTCACCGGTGAGAAAGTTTCGCAGCTCTTTGGTGGAAAAGTTCTGATCTGGCGAGATTGTCGTATCACCCCAAACGGATCCAATCGGTGGCTCTCCCGATCCCCGCATCAGACTGTAAGCAAACCTTGATGCCGCCGCGATCGCGAACTCTCCCCCGTAGCTTCTCGCATAGGCAATGACGTGCTCTTCTCGGCTGCCGTGTACGGGCAGGGGAATATAGTTTCCCTCGCAGAACATTGCGTTCCGCCCCTGGCGGAAGTTGAGTAGCTTGTCCGTCAGCCAAAGCTTGATCCGCCCGTCCGGATAATTCCGCAGTAACTCTTGCGCAAATGCGACCGCAGTGGCGTTCTTTTGCTGGTCGCGCATGGACTCCATGAGTCGGGCGCGCAGTCCAAAATCGACCGGCCTGCGGTTGTCAGGATCGACCAGACTGAAGTCCCATAGTTCCTGACCTTGATAGATGTCGGGCACGCCCGGGCACGTGAGCTTGAGGAACGTCTGCGTCAGCGAGTTCATGGCTCCGTAATACTTCACCACGGGCATGAATTTCTGCAGCGACTCATAAAACAAGTTGGCTTTGCCGCGCCATTGCGGGCTGAGAATTCGCTGGATGAATTCTCTGAGAACCTCAACGTACTCAGGATCGGGATTCAGCCAGCTCAGGTTGACCTTCGCCTCGTGAACTGCTTTTTCCAAGTACTGCTGAATACGCCCGGTGAACTCACGCAGCTCCTCCGCGCCTTCCATCCGCATAGGCAGCGCACCCACAATTGTCTGGTACAGCAAATACTCTTCATTGTTGTTGGGGACAATGCGACCGTCGGGGATCTCGATCTTGCGAGCGCGGTTCATGCGCCGCCATTTCATCACCGCGGCCGACCAGGCGCGCGGCATCTCGGAGAGAACATCCAATCGCGCCCGCACGTCCTCGCTACGCTTGGTGTCGTGGGTCGAGCTGGCGAGCATAGAGTGCGGCCAGTGCTGTGCGCGTAGCTGATTACCGCGATGGAATTCGTCGATGGAGATTCCGAATTCCGCCGGCGAGCCGCCCACCTCGTTGACCGGCACAAACCGGTTGTAGACGTAACAGGTCGTGTCTTCCAAGCCTTTGGCCATGATCGGCCCGGTGAGCTGCTGGAACTTCAGCGTGAAGTAGAGCTGTTCGCGATACCCGTAAACGATGGGACCTTCGTCCGCGCCCCTGAGCAGCAGGACGTTTTGCAGGAAGTCGAAGGCTGGGGCGATATCTGGATTGCGCCGCTTGGCCTCCGTGATTGCCGCTTCGATTGAGCGCCGGTCGTTGTCCGAGATGTTGCCGTGCTCATCAATGTAGGTGCGGTACACGGGGAAGCAAGCTATGGTTTCGCGGATTAAGTTGCGCAGCACGAGTCGCGTGAAGTCGCGCGCGCGGCGGTCTTGCATGGAGATGCGATCGAGCAGATGGCTGAGGACGTTGACTTCGCTGGAAAGCGCCTTGAGCATCACCTGCTTCTTGCTCTCGTAGACAATGGCATGGGGATCTATTGCGTCATCGACCACGCGGTTATACAGGTTGGTGAAGTATCGCTCGTTGCGGCTGTCAATCAGCACCCCGTTGACCAGATTGGCGAAGCCGTAACCCACCGTGCCGTCCACCGGCCAATCGGGTAGTTGCTCGCCGCGCTCCAGAATCTTCTCGACCACCAGGTATAGCGGAGCCACCTCGCCCTTTTTCTTGCGGTGTTCCAGAAACGCCCCGTGTACCTCGAGCTCGATTCCGTCATCGCCCGTCGGGCCTAAAGCTTCGGGGCCGCAGCAACGGGCGGCAACATACAGCATCTGCAATCGCGCAAAATATTGCGCCGGATTCAGCAGTCCGTCGGGATGATCGATCCGCAGCCCGCTGACCAGCCCTTTGGCAAGCAGCCGGCGAATCAGGCGGTGAGTTTCGGCGAAGACCCGCGGGTCTTCCATTCGCAAGCCAATCAGATCGTTGATGTCAAAGAAGCGCCGGTAGTTGATTTCCTCCCCTGAAACTCGCCAGAACGCGAGCCGATAGACTTGCGCCTCGAGCAAAGCATGCAGGCGGTCAAAGCTGGCAGGGTCCTGCGGACGGCCGTTTACACGTTGCAGCGCCTCCGCAATCACAGCCCTGACTGCCGGCCTTGCTGCAAGCTTTGCCAGGCGCTGGGCGAGTACCGGAATTTCCCGCTGCCTCCGGGCAACCAAGTCAGGATCCGTAGTGCTGTTCAGGGGCAGTCGCCGCAGGTCAGCCAACAGAGTGCGAAATTCTCGAATGGATGGATAGTCCTGCGGGTTTCTTGCCGCCGCAAGTTCCTCGATCGATTCGAAGATTAGCGGGATAGTCTGCGGATCCACGAAGACGACGTTCTCGCCGTAAGCAATGAAGAAGCGGTCTTCCTCGAACTTGAGCTTGATGTTGCCGCGCTCCAGTTCGTCGCCATAGGTGTTGCAGAGAATCGGAATGAGTACCTTGTCGCGCAGTTCCGGCTTGAGCGGGTCCCAGTCGATGTCGAAGAACTCAGCGTGCGCCGATGCCCGCCCATTCTGAAGAACGTCCTGCCACCAGGGATTGGTGCCCGGCCCGATGCCCATGTGATTGGGAACGATATCGAGGATCAGGCCCATGCCGTGCGCCTTCAATTCCTTTGCCAACGCAAGAAATTCTTCCTCGGTTCCGATCTCGGGATTAATCTGGTTGTGATCAACGAGGTCGTAGCCGTGCGCGCTGCCGGCGCGCGCCTTCAGAATCGGGGAAGCATAGCAATGCGAAATGCCGAGCCGCTGAAGGTAGGACAAGAGCCGCCGGGCGTCTTCAAACCGGAAGTCCCCGTTGAATTGAAGCCGATAGGTCGAAAGCGGCAGTAAGGCCTGTTTTTCAGCGGAAAGCCGGTCGAGGCACTGGACCAGCGACAACTCTTCCTGCACAACCGCCGCTTTGCTAATAGACATTGGTCAGGTTTGCGAGCTTGCCTCAAACTAGGCAGATATTTGGCCGACCGGACTAAATGCAACCCGTAAGCCGTCTACAGGCTACGCCTTAGGTTATAGCCGATTTGGTGGACGCATTGCCAGAAAGCTGCGGTTGTTTGGTGTCACGCGGAAACCGATACTACAGCGAAGCTTCACAAACGAGATGGGCCTTCATGGCTTGTCATCCACGCCGAATGCATGCGCCGTGATGACAAGCCATAGAGAGTGGCCGGCTTTGGGCCCGGCTGCTGCCCGCCAATGCTCTTAGGTCTCCAGCGCACTGACCTCGATGGGCTGCTCTTCCGTTTCGATTTGCCCACTGAGCGCCTTCAATCCGTATTCGTAGCCCTTGTCGAAGGCTTTCAGGTTCAGATCGACGAACGCCTTGGGTACCGAGTCGGCGATGGTATCGCGTAGCGACTCGGGCTTGAGCAGTCCGCTGACCGCTCCGAAGAACCCGACCATGACGATATTCAAGACCATGCGTTTGCCCAGCTCTTCCGCTAGGCGAGTAGCGGGAACGCTGTAGACGCGGACTCCTGGAGGCAGCGCGTCGATGCGCACCATGTCCTGCTCGACGATGAGCAGGCCGTCCTCTTTGAGTTGCGGGGTGAACAGGGAGTACGCCTCCTGCGACATGACAACCAGGATGTCTGGCCGCGTGACGTACGGATACAGCACCGGCTTGTCATCCAGGATCACCTGCGCGCTGCAAGCGCCGCCGCGGGCCTCCGGCCCGAAAGCTTGTGTCATGGTCGAGAAGCCGTTCTCGTAGATGCATCCGGCCTTGCCGATCACGATGGCCGACAGGATTACCCCCTGGCCGCCAAATCCGGCGATGCGGATTTCCGTTAGATTTCGCATTCGCATGCCTCCCTCTCGACATAGCGGTCGCCGAGCGTCTCGACCATCTTGTCGTGCATCAGGTCGCGGTAGTCGCTGCGCTCGCGGTCGACAAACTTGCCCACAACGATCTCGCCCGACTTGCCCAGTCCTACTTCCTGCGTCGGCGCGCCGTTTTTGATTTTGCTGAATTCCTTGTAGTACACCATGGTGTCGAGGCCGTCGCCCATCTTGTTGCGGCGCTGGTACAGCGTCGGGCAGGGCGAGAGCACCTCGATGAAGCAGAAGCCCTTCTTGGAGAAGATCTCCTGCATGGCGCGCGCGAGTTGACGAACATGGAAGGTCGTCCAGCGCGCGACGTACACCGCGCCTGCGGCTTCCACCAGGTAGGGCAGATTGAACGCCGCATCGTAGGTGCCGTAGGGGTTGGTCGACGTTACCACGGAGTTCGGCGTCGTCGGCGCCGTTTGCCCGCCCGTCATGGCATAGATCAGATTGTTGATGCAGATCACCTTCAGATCGACGTTGCGCCTCGCGGCGTGGATCAGGTGATTGCCGCCGATGGCGAACAGATCGCCGTCGCCTGAGTACACGACCACGTTCAGTTTGGGATTCGCCAGCTTCAAGCCGGTGGCAAAGGGAATTGCGCGGCCGTGCGTGGTATGGAACGAGTCCTGCTTCATGTAACCGGCGACGCGGCCGGTACAGCCGATGCCGGAAACGATGGACACGTTCTTCAACTCGACCTTGGAGTCGATCAGCGCGCGGCTGAAACAGTTGACGCTGGTGCCGATGCCGCATCCGGGACACCAGATATGCGGCATGCGGTCGGTGCGCAGGAACGGCTCAACCGGATTCGTAATGTTGATCGTCGTGCTCATCGCGTCACCTCCAGGATGGCGTTCAGGATGTCTTCAGGATTGTGAACGCTGCCTCCGGCGTGAGGCACGAGGCGAACCCTACACTTGCCCGCCGCGGCGCGTTCCACCTCGCGCACCATCTGCCCGAGGTTGATCTCCGGCACCACGATGGCCTTCACCTTGGCGGCGATCTCGGCGATCTGCTTCTCCGGGAATGGCCACGCGGTGATCAGGCGGAATTTGCCGACCTTGATGCCTTTCTCGCGTGCCAGCTCGATGGCGCGCTGCGCCACGCGCGATGTGATGCCGTAGGAGACAACCACCACGTCGGCGCCGCCGATGCCCTGCTCTTCAAAGAGAGTGATCTTGTCGATGTTCTTGAGGATCTTGTTTTGCAGCCGCTTGATCAAGCTGTCCTGCATGGTCGGCGTCATATTGGGATAGCCGCGCTCATCGTGGGTCAGGCCCGTGACGTGGACGTTGTAGCCCTGGCCGACGTGCGGCATATCCGGAACCAGGTCCTCTTTCGGCTCGAAGGCCAGGAATTCTTCCGGTGGAAGTTTGGTATACCGGCGTGGCGTGACTTCGATCTGGTCGGCCTCGGGGATGACGACCTTCTCCGTCATATGGCCGACCACTTCGTCCATCATGACGAACACCGGGCAACGATACTGCTCGGAGTAGTTGAAGGCTTTCACGGTAAGGTCGAAGCATTCCTGCGGCGAGTTGGGGCAGAGGGCGATGATCTCGTAATCGCCATGCGAACCCCACTTCACCTGCATCATGTCGCCTTGCGCGGGAAGCGTGGGCAGTCCGGTGGATGGCCCGCCACGCTGCACGTCGACGAAGACGCATGGCGTCTCCGTCATGGCGGCATAGCCGATGTGCTCCATCATCAGCGAGAAGCCCGGGCCTGAAGTAACGGTGAAGGCTTTCGCTCCGCCCCACACCGCGCCCTGCAGCGTGATCGATGCGGCAAGTTCGTCTTCCATCTGAATAAAGGTGCCGCCGACGGTGGGAACGCGCTGGGCGAAGCGCTCCACCACTTCCGTCGAGGGGGTGATGGGATATCCAGAAGAGAAGCGCGCGCCCGCTGCCAATGCGCCTTCGCAGCAGGCGTGGTCGCCGTCGAGAAAATGCGAACCGGTCAGTACGCCGGCAGGATCAGCGTGCATCTTGCGCCTCCTCTCCCGGCGCCGGCGCGGCGGGCTTCGTTTCCGCGGCCGGCTTGGGCGGCGCGGGCTGCTTGTATCCGAAGATGGCGAAGTCAGGGCAGTACATGCCGCACAAATCGCAGCCGCTGCACTTTTCAGGGTGAACCATGTACGGCGGGTGATAGCCCTTGGCGTTGAATGCGGAGGACAACGCCAGGGCCTTGGTGGGACAGAACTCTACGCAGAATCCGCAAGCTTTACATCGCTCGACTACGATTTGCACCGATCCTTTGGCCATCGTTGAGCTTCCTTTGCTGCGGGCGCCGGGGGCAGGCATTGATATGAAGTATGTAAGGCGCTACCCCGTTCGCCAGCGCGATGAACTTACGTTGCGGTGAACCTCACCCAAGATTTTTCAAAAAGGGAGACCTACCGAACGATGAATTAATTCTGGCGTACGATATGCCCGAGCCGAAGTGATGCCGGTCACATTGCCTTGTGAGGCACGACACGAGAGCAGCCTATTCGTAAATTGTCATCTTTCAGCGAGGCCGAATTGGTGCGGCCTATTTGTGTCATTCTGAGCGAGGAGCGAAGCGACGAGTCGAAGGACCTCTACCTTCCCATAGACGTTCGCAGCTGTAGGGGTCCTTCGACTTCGTTCGCTCGCTGCTGCTCTCCCACTCCGCTCGGGATGAGAATCAGGAAGTGAGGCCCTCCGACGCTGTTTAGCGTCAGTAGTAAGGCTACTTGCCGCCGCCATAGGAAGCATGAATTCGCATGAATTTAGTTGTATTACTGTGCGCCCAAGACTAAACTCGCCGCACCTTTTCAAAAACCTGTCACTGGTGCCGTTCGATTTCTCAGGCGGATTTCTTCGCTCGATGTGCGTCGAACCAACCCAGCGCGGCTCTCCGGGGTGGAGATCAACTGAAAGTCGAACAATCAAGGAACATTTATGGACTTGGGAGCGGGTATCCGCAACTTGACGCTGGGAGCGCTTGCCGTATCGAGCTTCTTTGCGGCGGGCAATGCAGCGGCGCAGCAGGTCACCGGCACACTAGGACAAGCCGACGCCACCACCACCATCAATGGGAAACAACTTCCGCCACCGCCTCCGAAGTTTGGCGGCGTGATCAAGGAAACCGCCAAGGATTCCGCGCCGTGGTGGCCGCCACGCATAGTGCCGCCCCAAGGCGCGCCCAATGTGCTGCTCATCATGACCGATGACCAGGGCTACGGCGTGCCGAGTACCTTTGGCGGCGTCATCCCGACACCGGCGCTGGACCGCATCGCCAAAGCGGGGCTGCGCTACACCCAGTTCCATTCCACGGCGCTGTGCTCGCCGACGCGGGCAGCGCTGATCACTGGCCGCAACCATCATTCAGTTGGATTCGGTGTCATCGGCGAATTGTCCACCGGTTACCCGGGCTACGACTCGGTGATCGGGCCGGAGAGCGCCACCATCGGCGAGATCCTCAAGGAAAACGGCTACGCTACCTCGTGGTTCGGCAAAGACCACAACACGCCGGGCTTTACTTACAGCACGACCGCCGGGCCTTTCGATCAGTGGCCCATCGGCATGGGGTTTCAGTATTTTTATGGCTTCTTAGGTGGCGAGACCGACCAGTGGACACCCTACCTGTTCCGCAACACGACTGCGGTCTATCCGTGGATTGGCCACCCCGGCTACAACCTCACCACTGACCTCGCCGACGATGCGATCAAGTACTTAAGAGATCTGAACGCAGCTGCTCCCGACAAGCCTTTTTTCCTCTATTACGTGCCCGGCGGCTCACACTCGCCCCACCAGCCGAAGCAGGAATGGATCGACAAGTTCAAAGGCAAGTTCGACATGGGCTGGGAAAAGCTGCGCGAGCAGATTTTCGAAAACCAGAACAAGCTGGGCGTGATTCCGCCGAACACCACGCTGACGCCGTGGCCGGACGGACAGGCGGAGTATGGCGGAGCCAGGCTGCCCAGGTGGGACTCGCTGAGCCCGTTGGAAAAGAAGATGTATGCCCGCGAAGCGGAGGTCTTTGCCGGCTACACCGCATACACCGACTATGAGATTGGCCGTGTGATCGACGAAGTCGATAAGATGGGCAAGCTCGATAACACGCTGATTATCTACATCGATGGCGACAACGGTACCAGCGCTGAAGGCACCGTGTATGGCACGTTCAACCAGTACACGGCTTACAACGGCATCATCAATGAGCCGGAGGTCAAGCCCGTCCTGGCGCTCAATGATCTGCATTATGAAGACTGGGGCTCGCCCAGGACCTACCCGCACATGTCGGTCGCCTGGGCCTGGGCGTTCGATACGCCCTTTAAGTGGACTAAGCAGGTGGCATCGCATTTCGGCGGGACCCGGCAGGGCCTGGCGATCAGTTGGCCCGGCCATATCAAGGACGTGGGCGGGATTCGTACTCAGTTCCACCACGTCATTGATATCGTCCCGACCATCCTGGAAGCCGCCGGCATCCAGGCGCCGGACGAGGTCAACGGAATCAAGCAGAAGCCCATCGAAGGTGTAAGCATGCTCTATACCTTTGACTCAGCCAACGCCAATGCTCCCTCGAAGCGCGACACCCAGTACTTCGAAATGGTCGGCAACCGCGCTATCTATCATGATGGCTGGGTCGCAGCCACCACGCCGCCGTCGCCGTCCTGGGAGATGGGAACGGGCAAGCAGACGGCCCTCGACGACTACCACTGGGAGCTCTACCACATAGCAGAGGACTATTCGGAGTACAACGACCTGGCAACGCAAATGCCGGACAAGCTGAAGGAAATGCAGGCGCTGTTCCTGAAAGAAGCTGGGAAATACCAGGTTTTCCCCCTGGATAATTCGGGCTTCGTGCGCGCGCTTACGGCGCGGCCGAGCGCGGTCGCCGGGAAAACGGTTTTCAACTACACGGGTGAGAATCCCAACATCCCCATGGGCAATGCTCCCAACATACTGGGCAGGGACTACGTCATCACCGCGGAGGTAACGATCCCTAGTGGCGGAGCGGAGGGAATGATCGCCACCATGGGCGGCCGCTTCGGTGGCTACGGCCTCTACCTGACTCATAGCTTCAACTGGTGGCTCAAGAGCCGGTTGTTCAAGACCATAGGTTGGGGATTGCTCATTGTGGGATTGTTTCTACTCTGGCGCAGTAAGCCCGGATGGAGCCGGCGGTTTGGCTATGCGCTACTGCTGCTGGCGGCGCTCGGACTCGTCGCCGTCTTTGCCACCGACATCTTCCACTTCGGCCGCGGCCGGCCGGTGTTCGTTTACAACATGCTGGATCTGGAGCGTTTCCGGTGGAGGGGCTCCCCGCTCAGCGCGGGCAAGCACACCATCGTGTTTGATTTCAAATACGACGGTCCCGGCGTCGCCAAGGGAGGCACCGGCGTGCTGAGCGTGGACGGCAAAGAGGTCGCCCGCAAGACGATCGAGCACACCATTCCGTTTCTCATGCCCGCCGACGAGAGCTTCGACATCGGGCTTGACACCCGTACGCCGGTGGACTTTACCTATGATTGTCCTTTCCGCTTTACCGGAAGCATCGACAAGCTAACCTTCAACCTCGGAGCATCGCAAATGTCGGCCGAGGACCAGAAGAAGGTGGACGACGCCATGGCCAGAGTGAACAACTAGGCGGTCGGGGCAAGACTGCTAAGGATTCAAGCAACTGCCCGCGGCGTGTCCTCACCGGTAGCGCGGCGGGGGCTATCAGTGAAAGCCGAATACTAGAAAAGGATAACGATGATGAGAACAAGACTTGCGGTAAGCGCGATGCTGCTGCTCACTTCCATGATAGCCATGGGGCAACAGGTTTCCGTCAACTACAACCACAACCAGAGCTTCGCGAACTATCACACCTACGCCTGGGGCTCCAACAACGCCAACCAGATTCAAAACTCCATTCTGGCGCAGGTAGCGCAACAGGACATCAACTCCGCGCTGCAAGGCAAAGGCCTCCAAATGGTGCAGGAATCCCAGAATCCTGACCTGATCGTTACCGCTAACGGTGGAATGAAACAGCAAACCTCCTACAGCGCGTGGGGCATGCGCGGCATCGGCGGAGGAATGGGCGGCATCACTCCAGAGCAGAACGTGGAAGGCACACTGATTGTCGACCTCTACGACGCCAAGAACCAGTCTCTGATCTGGCGAGGTATCGGTCAGGACATGCTGAGCAACAAGGGCAACAAGAACCAGGAGGCGGTGCAAAAGGCCATCCAGAAGATGTTCAAGCAGTGGCCTAAGTCCTAAGTGCCCATGATCTGCGGCAATACTTCGGTCGCAGATCTTCGAGCGGTCTGGAGCGATGGATGAATGCAAGGACGCTGGTGCTGCTTTCCTCCGCGATTGAGGCGGTGACGGGGGTTGCTCTGATTGCCGTTCCAGCCCTGGTCGGGCGTTTGCTGTTGGGCGTCCAACTCTCGGGCAGCGGTATCGCCGTCGCCCGGGTGGCGGGGTTTGGACTGTTCTCCCTCGCGATAGCATGCTGGCCGGAGGGAGATGAAGCTACCGCCGCGGCCATTCGTGCTCTGTTTGTCTACAATCTGCTGGCAGCTATTTATTTTGCCTATCTCGGAGTTACCGGAGCCTTCTTCACCTACCTGCTATGGGTCGCCTGTGCCGTTCATGGTTTGCTGGCGCTGCTGCTGGTACTTCCCGCGTACAACACGTTCCGCTCAGGATGACGAACCGAAAAACTGGAGCGAGAAGCGAACCGCAAACCGTAGGATGGAAAAGGTGAGGGAAGAGGCCGCCGTGGAGTTAACATATTATCCAGTCATGTCTACGGTCCAGACATCGTTGCAGGAATATCTGCACACCAGCTATCGCCCGGATCGCGACTACGTGGATGGTGAAGTCCAGGAGCGCAACTTGGGAGAGTTTGATCACGCCGCCATGCAGGCATTCCTGGCCGCTTGGTTCTTTCAACACCGGAACGAGTTGCAGATTCACGTCCTGACCGAGATCCGCATCAGGATTTCGAACGATCGTGTGAGAATCGCGGATGTGTGCCTGGTGGCAAGAGATCAGCCGGCAGAGCAGGTTCTAACGCGGCCACCGCTGGCCGTAATTGAGATCTTGTCACCCGAGGATCGCATCATTCGGTACAACGAACGGCTGGGCGATTATCGCCGCATGGGAGTCAGGCACATCTGGGTGATCGACCCTGCGCACCGCATCGCTTACGATTGTAGCACCGAAGCCTGGTCGCCGGTAGCTGAACTAACGGTGACAGGTATGCAGAATTCCTTGCCCCTCTCCGATCTCTGGAACGAGCTGCAACCGCAGGATTGATTCGTCGGGTGCCCCACCGCCTGCCCTGAGCCTGTCGAAGGGTTCGCGTCCTTTCTGTTGGACGTTAACGTGGGTGACGTACCGAGCGCCGCGTTCAGCCGCCCGCCCCACTCGACACCGGTCTTGCCCGGGTAGAGACTTTGGACGCCCCCCACCCCGGCAACCGAAGCCGGGATGGGGTACCCAGTTCAGATCCGAAAGCTAAGAGCCAATTGCCAAGAGCGGCAGTTCTACTGCACCAGCGTGCTCGTCTCGCCATTGCCGTTCCCGTTGGCCTCTTCCGGCGGAATGACGGAGGCGGCGGCCACACGGTCACCAGTCTCCAGGTGCAGCAGGCGTACGCCTTGCGTCGAGCGGCCAGCTTCGCGAATGTTGGTGCTGTTGATACGAATAATCTTGCCGTACTGGCTAATGACCATCAGCTCCGACTTCTCGTTCACCAACATGATGCCGACCACGTTTCCGTTGCGCGCCGTGGTCTTCACGTTGATCACGCCCTTGCCGCCGCGCGATTGCAGCCGGTAGGCATCAACATCGGTGCGCTTACCGTAACCCTGCTCGGTGACGGAGAGGATCAGGCTGGGCTCGTCCGTCTCGCCGTCTTTGCCCTTCGTGCGCTCCTTGGGAGTTACGGCCATGCCGACAATGTAGTCGCCCTTGTCGAGATGCATGCCGCGAACGCCGCGCGCTGGGCGGCCCATGGGGCGGACATCGTCTTCGCCGAAGCGGATCGCCATGCCCTCATGCGAAGCGAGGAAGATGATCTGGTTGCTGTCGGTACAGTCGGCAGCGACAAGCTCGTCTCCCTTGTCGATGCCGATGGCGATGATGCCGCGCGACATCACGTTGCTGAAGTCTTTCAGCGGCGTCTTCTTCACCGTGCCCTGACGGGTGACGAAGAAGATGTGCTTGCCTTCCTCTTCCAGGTCGCGAACCGGCATCAGCGTACGAACGCTCTCGCCCGGCTGCAATGCGACGAGGCTGGCGATGGCCTTGCCTTTTCCGGCGGCGCTGAGTTCGGGAATCTCGTAGACCTTCAGCCAATACACGCGACCGGTGTTGGTGAACACCAGGATGTAGTCGTGCGTCGAGGCGACGAACAGGTGCTCGACGAAATCCTCTTCGCGCGTGCTCATCCCCTTGCGCCCCGTTCCGCCGCGCCGCTGCTGGCGATACGTGGAGATCGGAGTGCGCTTCATGTATCCCGAGTGGCTTACCGTGACCGCGACTTGCTCGTCGGCGATCAGGTCTTCCAGGTTGATCTCGGCGGCTTCGTCCTGAATGATGGTGCGCCGCTCGTCGCCATAGTTCTTCTTGATCTCTTCCAGCTCTTTGATGATGACGCCGCGCAGCTTCTTCTCGTTCGAGAGGATTGACTCGTATTCCGCAATCTTCTCGCGAATCTCAGTCAATTCCTTCAAAATCTCGTCCACAGATAACCCAGTCAGACGATGCAACTGGAGATCAAGGATCGCGTCAATCTGCTTGTAGCTCAATACAAAACGGGCGTCGGTGGTGATCCCGTATCTCTTCGGGTCGAGATTGACCCCCTGTAGCTCGAAGGGCCCAAATCTATTCTCAACGGGTTGCTCGCGACCGGCAAATTTCACGTCCAGCTTTCGACCTTGAAAATGGCCGTACAGGTTTTCGCGCGCCTCCGCTCTTGAGGCCGCCGAACGAATAATCCTAATCACATTGTCAATATGGTCGATCGCAACCTGATATCCAACCAGGATGTGCTCGCGCTCGCGCGCCTTCATCAGCAGGTAAGCGGTGCGCCGCCGTACCACGTCGATGCGGTGATCGACAAAGTGCTTGACGGCGTGCACCAGGCCCATTTCTTTCGGCTGGCCGTTCACCACGGCCAGGAAGATCATGCTGAAGCTCTCCTGCATATTCGTGTGCTTGAAGAGCTGGTTGAGCACGATCTGCGGCTCGGCGCTGCGCTTCAACTCAATCACAATGCGCATGCCGTCGCGGTCGCTGAAGTCGTTCACATCGGAAATTTCGTCGATGACCTTGTTGTTCACCAGTTCGGCAATGCGCTCGATGAGCTTCGACTTATTGACCTGGTAAGGGATCTCGGTAACGACGATGGCTTCTTTGTCTTTCGTGAGGTGCTCGATGGCCGCCTTGGCCCGCATCATGAAGCGGCCGCGACCCGTACGGTAAGCCTCCATGATCCCGCCGCGCCCGTGAATGAATCCCCCGGTAGGGAAGTCCGGCCCTTGCACATGTTTCAGCAAATCGGGGAGAGTCGCGTGCGGATTGTTCACGACGGTGATACAGGCATCGACGATCTCGGTCAAGTTATGCGGCGGAATGTTAGTGGCCATGCCGACGGCGATGCCGTTCGACCCATTGATCAGCAGGTTGGGAATTCGCGTCGGGAGCACGACCGGCTCGACGGTCGTATCGTCAAAGTTGGCGACGAAATCGACTGTGTCCTTGTCGATATCGGCGAGCAATTGCTCTGAAATATCGGTCATGCGCGATTCGGTGTACCGGTAGGCCGCCGGCGGGTCGCCATCGACCGAGCCGAAGTTGCCCTGTCCATCAATCAACGGATAGCGCAACGAGAACGGCTGCGCCATGCGCACCATCGCGTCGTACACCGCGGTATCGCCGTGCGGATGGTACTTGCCGAGGACTTCGCCGACTACCTTGGCGCATTTCACGTGCTTGCGGTTATGCAGCAGGCCCATGTCGTGCATGGCGTAGAGAATGCGGCGATGCACCGGCTTCAAGCCGTCGCGCACATCAGGCAACGCGCGTCCGATGATCACCGACATGGAGTAGTCGAGATACGAGCGCCGCATCTCCTCTTCAATGTTGATCGGCTGAACGTTAGCGGCGCCGGGTCCTACGTTGTCTGGGTTGAGCGGTAATTGCTGGTCAGGATCGTCTGGCATGAATTCGCTATTGGGTGTCAGTTATCGGCTGACAGTCAAGAACTTTCTTAAGTGTTGCTTCTTCGTGGAAGGTCGGCGAACTAATGCAAACTTGGCCACTGGGCGGAGCGATTTCGAACCCGTGCCGGGCGCCTAAATGCCTGCTAAATGAGGATTTTCCACCTAAAGGAGCACTGCTTATTATAACACGGTGAAGGGTTGGGGCCGAGATGTAACTGCTTTTACGTCAATTATTTACGGCTTGTCATCACGAGTGAAGCGAGGGATCTGTTTTTGCTCCGCAGGGAGGCCCCGTTGACCGTGTGAGTGGGGCGGATCAGCCCGCAGAAAAAGCATCGGCTTTGCATTCGGGCGGCGCGCGAGCCAGCCCGCATCCTTGTCATTGTGACAGCCCCCGCACCGCAAACGAGAGCAGATCCCTCGCCCGCCAGAGGCGGGCTCGTGATGACAATCTGGGGGGATGATACTGCTATGGAACGTTACGGAGTGGCTGTCATCGAACTAATCGAGGATTTTGGCTGCTCGTCAGGCACGCTTTGCAGGGGTACGCCGCCGCTCTTTGCGGGCTTCGAAGGTTGCTTTGTCTTCGGGAGCTGAAACTCAACGCCCTGATCGTCATTTGCCTTGACGGTGGCAGGAACGTCAAGGTCGGCGAGGGCGATCTTCTTCGTGCGATTATCGAACACGTACACCGTTTGGCCCATGATCGCGTAGTTGGTTACTTCCTGCTGGTGTCCATCACGAAAGACAAGAACGGTTGGCACTCCCGGTTTAGCTTCCTGCGCAGGAGGCGCTAGACGATCAGGCTGCTCGTCGGCAACCTCGTCTTTCGGAGCGGAGCGCGTGGGCGCCGAGTCGATAATGATGTGCAGCGTCTGCTCCGCGGGCGGAGCCTGTCCTTGCGGCGGACCCGAGTATAGATAAGGGCCACCTCCACCCGAGTCATAATAACCCGAGTCGTCCGCCGGGTAGCCGTAGTAGGGAACGGCGTAACCATATCCATATCCGTAGCCGTAACCGCCGTATCCTCTATTCCCGCGGCGGTTGTAGGGGTTGGGGAACGCCGGATTGCGATAAGGAATGTTCGATGGCCCCTGGCAGCAATAGCCATACGGGCCCAACGAGGTCACACTGGGTGGAATGTTCGGCACACCGTACGGAGGAACATGATTGGGAATAGATGTAACCGACGGCGGGATGCCGTGAATCTGCGCTCTGGCCGGCACGACAGCCATCAGCCCGAGCACGACAACGCAGAGAACGGTGGCGAAATGGCTGAACCGTTCCAGCAATTTCCCGAAGCTAGTCCCACCCGCCATACAAGCTCTACCGCTCTTTCCAACCCTTTGGATGCCGGGAAGTTCCTACCGGACTCCCAAATGCCGAAGCTCCAACAGGCCGTAGACGTCAAGGGTTGCGTTCGCGATAAGCGCTCCAACGACTACGGCATTGGCGAGAATCGCGTACCGGCTCTCCAGCAGGTCTACGGCTACTCCTGAAACGAACAGTATCAGAAAAGGCAGCGAGACGAACAGAAAAAGCAGGGCGGAAAATTGCTCCGTTCCCAGAGCGGCAAGCACCAGGACGGCGGCTGTAATTAGCGGGGCGGCAGTGCCGAAGAAGCGGGTGCGCCCCCATACTGCAAAGGTGGCAAGACCGCCAACGACCAGGACCAGAGAACCAAGCCCCACCTGGAGGAAAAATTCCCCGACGAGCTTGTAATTCAACGCCGACCCCAATTGCCGCGGCACGAACTGCAACCATTGCGCCTCTCCCATGGAGTGGGCGAATGCCGCGGGTCGAAATCCGTAGAAACCCAGCATGAGCACCGCAGCGATGGCGCACGCGGTCGCGAAGATCACTAAAGCCGCGCCCGGGCGAACGTGACCGACCCAGAGCAGGAAGGCCAGACCCGGTAGCAGCACAATCCACATGGGAAATTGCGCGCCAACGCACAGCGCGATGGATATTCCGAGGAGCAGGATGCGTCGCCAGTTCCAGAGGATGACTTCCCGTGGAGCATACAGGGTATGTGCAACGGCAATGCCGGTGAAGATCAAGCCAAAGGCCCCCCATGCGGCGACGATATCCTCCTGGACTTGGCTAGTGCGCGCGACAATCAGCGGCGAAAAGGTATACAGAGCGAGCGCAATGAAGCCGCCGAAATTGCCATAGAGCCGCCGCGCCACATACCACAGCGAAGCACCCAGCATGACGCCGCAGAACAGAAACGGCAGGCGTATCAGGAAGCGGTACTGGCTGAGCTGCGGAAAGCGCGTGGCGCCTGTGAGCTTTACCGGGATTGCACCCAACAGCGGCACCAGCGGAGAACGCTCGGGTGAGCCGGCATTCGCCATGTTCTGGAGCTGCACCAACCCGTCTTCGATGTAGCTGCTCTCGAGGGAGGTGATCGGTACGAGCGCGATGAACCAAATACATTGCGCCAGGAATAGAAGCAGCAGAAACGCGGCCACAAGTTGAGGGATTCCGGCGCCGAAGGGTAGTTTTCGAGCTTGCATGGGCAAAGCTCTGTTGTAACACGAGTGGTCGAAAGCTGCGGATGAGGGTCGAGTTATAATCGGTCTAAGATTGACAATGTCTGTTAATCCCCTTATCGTTTGCGCATAGGACATGAACATCAATCTGACTCCCGAATTGGAATCTCTCGTCCAAAAGAAGGTAAAGAGCGGGCGGTATAACTCGGCCAGTGAAGTGATCCGCGAGGCCTTACGCCTTTTTCAGGATCACGAGCGCATCCGCCAAGCCAGACTTCAATCGCTTACACACAAAATCGACGAAGGATGGGCCGCAGCAGAACGCGGCGACCTGATCGACGGGGACGACTTTTTCCGGCGCTTGGAACGCGAAGAGAAGCCCTTGGTTCGTAAACGCAAGAGCGCATGAGCCGTTTTGTTCTAACGACCATAGCGGCTCAGGACATTCGCGAAATCTACACCTATATCGCAGCCGAACGACCGAGAGCTGCGAGCAAGGTTCGCCAGCGGATCTTCGTCGCGCTGAAGCGAATCGCCGAACATCCGGGCATCGGTCATACACGTGAAGACCTTACCGATAAGCCCGTACACTTTTGGCCGATAGGCCGCTACTGGGTCATTTACGATCCGGCGACACGGCCGGTGCGAATTATCCGCGTCCTCGACGGTGCCCGTGATGTCGCAGGTCTTCTGTAGGCGTCAGCCCCCGAACAAATCACTGCAGCCCACGGGCCACGCTTCATTGAGCATCCGGAAGTTAGCGTGATGACCTTCCACTGCAAGAGGATTACTTCATGACGACGCTTCGGGATATTGAACGCGCGATCGGGTATCTTTCGCCCAGCGAGTTGGAAGAACTGTACGCGTGGCTCGACGATCGCTATTCCCAGCAGATCGATGCGCAGCTTAGATCCGACCTCGACGCCGCACGGATCGATGAACGAATCAATCGCGCCTTAGCCGACCACAAGACCGGAAGAACTCGTCCCCTGTAGAATCGCCAAGTCCGCATGATCCACCGCGCCAACGCGGATTTCTGGAACGATTAGCTCTTGGTTAAATAAGGCCGTCCTAAGTAGGCCATCGTGTCAATGCGCAATCGAGAGCTCTTCCAGGGTGACGCGCTTGAACGCATCCGGACCTCCCAACCGCTTCTGAGCGTCGAGAATTTCCAGGCCGGCCAATCGGCCTTCGGCATCGAAGTCGGCTGCGATTCCCTCAGCCAGGTGTTGGGTCGTCACGGTGGTCTCGCGAAAACGGATGTAGAGCGCGTCGACCTCGCGATCGTAAGTTATGCGCATAATTGATCCTTCTAGAAATAGTACACGTAAACGGTTACGACCACGATTTCCCACGGTTCTTCGACGAAGATTGGGCGCACTCTCTTCGTAGCATAGCTACGCCCATTCCACAAGGAATCAAATTGGAAGTCCTTGCCACATTCGAGTCTGCCGTTCGCCGCCTGCTGCCAGGCGGCATGGCTAATAGCCTCCTCTATCTCGGACTGCGTTGCACCGCGGAATATCGCTTGTTCCTGCGCATGCGCCGACAACCGAATCGGTTTCATGGAGTCGCTCTTTGCGCTGGTTCCGTCCTACTGTAACGCCTTCGCCAGAAATCCCGATACGTCCTGCTTCAGGTGATCGAGCGAGCTTGCCTTGATGTACATCATGTGTCCGGCGTCGTAGTAGCCCAGCGTAATTCTCGCGTGGTCCTGCTGGTCAAGCTGCATGTGATTCAAGGTGTAGCGCGTCGCAAAGAAGGGTGTTGCCAAATCGAAATACCCCGAGGCCACGAACAGTTTCATGTAAGGATTCTTTACGAAGGCCAGGCGGAGCGCCTCGCTCGTGTCGGGATAGCCTTGGCCCGCCGAACCCCAGTCCCACTTGTCGATGCCGCCACCGAGAACGTAGTACTCCAGATCGGTCTTGAATTCCAGTTCGGTGCGAACGTAGTTGTTAAACGTGGCCGTAAACGGAGGCCGGATCGCCGACTCACTCGGATCGTAATAACCGCGCGCCGCACGTCCGCTGACCGGCGTGCCCGTGAAGCGGCTGTCCAGGCGCCCGACTTCCAACTTCTGGCCACGCAACAACTCGCTGGTGAATACCGGCTCACTGATGCGCCCGTTGTTATAGTCCACGACGCTTCGGTCGAGCCCGGTGAAGCGGCTTACCTGGGTGATCAGCTCATCGCGCTCCTGGGGCGTGAGCGAGTCGCCTTTGCCCAGCGCCAGCGTATATGGCCCGGCAGCGTATTGCTCCGCCTGCGCCAGCACACCTGCCAGGTCAAGCTGCTGCAGGTCGGCGGGAAGCTTCTTGTGATACCACGCCGTCGAGGTGTAGCTCGGCAAGTAGAGCATGTACGGCAGGTCGTTGCCTACGCCGAATTCCAGCGTCTCGAAATTGAGGACAGATGACACCAGGACAACGCCGTTCAGCGCAATGCCGCGATTGATGAGATAGCCGCTTAGCCCTGCCGCTCGCGTTGTGCCGTAGCTCTCGCCCACAAGGAACAGCGGAGAGTTCCAGCGCTGGTAGCGCGTCAGATACAAGCGTATGAAGTCTCCCACTGACGCGATGTCGCCCTCGACACTCCAGAACTTCTTGCCCAGCTCTTTCTTTGCCGGACGGCTGAAGCCCGTGCCCACCGGGTCGATGAACACCAGGTCGGTCTGGTCGAGCCAGGTCTGCTGATTGTCGATCAGCTCAAACGGCGGCGGAGGCATTCCTCCATCGGGCAGCATCTTCACCCGCCGCGGGCCGATTGCTCCCAGGTGCAGCCACACCGACGCCGAGCCCGGTCCGCCGTTGAACGAAAACATCAGCGGCCGCTTACCTGAAGGATTGTCGAGTGTATAGGCGACGAAGAAGATGTTCGCCTCGATCTCGTCGTTCTCCGGATTGCGCAGCGGCATGTATCCCGTCGTCGCTGTGTAGTGCAGCACCTTGCCGTCAACCGTGATCTGGTGATGCGTCACCACCGGCGGCTCTTCCTTCATGGCGGGAGGTTTTTCCTTCGCGGCCTCGGCCTTGCCTTTCTCCGCCGCAGGTTTCGCAGCGGCTTCCGCCGGAGCCTCGGAATTCTCGTTTTGCTGGGCGTAGAGATTGAGGCTGAACAGGGATAGGGTGACGAAGAGAATGCTTGCGAGGGCGCGGCGTGTCAAAGATCGATCTCCTTCATGACTTCCTGTAATGCAAACATGTAAGTTAACGGGATTTCCCGGTCAAAGCAAAGCAGGGCAGAACCTCGCGCGGATAAGCGAGCTCGAGAGAACGTTTATCGGGCGGCGAGATCTTCAGCTTGGCAGGCTTTTGCAGTGGCTGATCGAGCTTGAATTGCAGCATGTAGGGCCATCGCGCCATCGTTCGGACCTGCTCTGCCAGACGCTTGGCATCATCGCTGGCCAGCCACTGTTTAGACCACATTCCCTGTATGATGGCGCCTCCCGTCGCGTTCGCCAGATCAGTCATGTCGATCGGCGCGTCACGCTCTTCAGGTGTCTTAAAGTCCTTGTCCGACACCAAAAAAACAAAGACTCGAATACCGTGGGCAATCAGTTCTTGCCGAGCTTTCTTCTGCAGTTCGCCGCTACGATTGTCTCCACCATCCGTCACAAGAAAGATCGCATCTCCAAATCGGCCTGGCTGTAGCTCACTTGCTGTGTTTCTCAGCGCGGCGTACAGGGCTGTTGCTTGGCCTGGCTTCTTCTCGGAGAGTGCCACCAGTTCGCGGCCAACGTCCTCGCGCGACTCGAAGTTTCCGAGTTTATGTCCCAGGCTGAAAGTACCCAGACTGATCGGAGACTCCAGAGGTGTTGCATTCACCGCAAAAGCCGCCGCGAGTAATCCGATACCCCAATTGCGAGAAGAATTCTGTGGGCCCATGCTGCCGCTGGTGTCGACCAGTAAAAGTACGCGCGGCGGTTGTGGCGTCACGGATACCGACTCGATGGGTATTTGCCTGCCACCGACCGTGAGCGTAAGGGAATGCCAGTCCCAGTTCGAGTTGGAATTCTTTATGACCGTTAGCGGAATGCTCCGCTGTGAGCAGTCGTTGGGTTGCTGTGCGCCCAAACCTGACACTACTGCCAGCAGTACGAAGGCGCACGCCATGCAGCGTGTCAAAGTCGCTCTCCTTAAACCCACCTCAACGCAAAAAGAGCCAGACCGGCGGATCGCCTTATCTGACTCTCTAATGTAACAATAGCATATCGACCAGGGGAATCTTTAGTTTTTGCCGGATTTATATCTCTTGCCGAATCAAGCTGTTGCCCGGAACTGTTGCATTTCTCCTAGTTGACATCCAATTTGCGCCCCGTTACCAAAGTAATGCCAGAAGGTGCTATAAGGGACCTCACAATTACATAAGGTCTTTCTTAACGCATAAGCAATACGATGACCGGAACAATTGGGATAAAGGGATAAGGAAATGAGTGCAGCGCTTGCCGATCCAGTCACGATGATTAAGAAGGGATCTCCTCGCCTCATTCACTCCGACGAGGAACTTGCGCGCTACACGGAAGCACTATTCGATCTTACGGCAAAGTCGCATCCAACTCGGGCTGAAGAGGATGCCGTCGAGTTGCTTACGCTCCTCATCGACCAGTATGAGTCCGAGCGCTACCCCATTCCCGACGCCTCGCCGATTGAGGTGCTGAGGTTCTTAATCGAGCGGAATGGCCTGACACAGCGCGATCTCCAGGCGGAGCTCGGAAGCGAAGCTACGGTGTCGCTGGTTCTATCTGGCAAGCGGTCTTTGACGCGCAATCATATTGCGAAACTGAGTCGGCGCTTTCGAGTGTCGCCTGCCGTTTTCTTCCCGGCGATCTGACGAATCGACCTTCACCGGTTTGGCGAACTGGAACAGGGCGCCACTTCGTGTGGCTAGGCAAGCTGCACGGTGCGAGCAGCCGCGGACTTTTGACCCCGTCAGGGCTAACGCTTGCTGCGAGCCTTCGTTGCCGCGCTCTTCTTCGCAGGGGTCTTTGCCGGCTTCTTCGACGCTTTGGCTGGAGCCGCCTTTTTCACTACCTTCTTCGCCGCGGAAGTCTTGCTCACAACCGGCTTCCCCTTAGCCGCGGAAGCCTTACTCGCAACCGGCTTCGCCTTGGCTGCAGAAGCCTTAGGTCCTGCGACCGGCTTCTTTCCCCGCGAAGGCGCCTTCGCCGATGCTGCGGGCTCTTTCTGCCCTACGGCCGTTTTCACGGGCGCAGGCTTTGCGCCGGCACCCTGCTTCCGCCGCGGTGCAGGCTGCGGCGCAGTTGCGGCAGTTGCTGTGGCTGGTGCCGGTGTAATGGCTGGCGCTGGAACGGTTACGGGCGCGCCCTTCGCCTTCCGCCCGCGCTTTGCCGCAGCGGCCGCAGGCGGCGTTCCCGGCACCGCGCCTTCGACAGCAACAGCAACAGCAGCGGCAGCCTTGCCCCGTCCACGTCGTGCCGCAGGCGGCGGTGGTGGTGGTGGGGGCTCGTATGGCTTCAGGAAATTGACGATTTCGTTATGCGAGCGCAGCTTGCCATCGAGCAGCAGCAGGAACGCTTCGTCCAGAATCTTCTGATATTCCGGAAGCTGGGCCGTGATGCGCATCTCGGCCATCTCGGGGAAGGGAAGCTTCTCCCGCACTTGCCGCCATTTGCCGAAGAAGTTCTTCAGCTTCGCGTCGACTGACTGCTGCTTCGTGGTGACACTGAGGAAGAGCACATCTTCCGGCGCGGCATTCGCCAGCACCTTCCATGCGCCTGACGTGGTTGATGCCTCGCGACCGGTTAGCTTTTTCGCCAGGTCGTGCGCCCGGCTCTCCAGGTGCCTCCATTTGTCGACGAAGTCACGGCGCGGAATCAGCCGCTGGATCTCGGAGATGTCCTTGTCCGACATCTTCTTCGTCAGGAAGTACATGGTGAGGGGGCCAGTCTCGGGGAAGTAGCCAAGATCGTTCATCATTTGGCGCTGCTTGACGACGTGGCTCAACTCTCCAGCCTCAATCTTGGCCGCCGTCCAGTGCGGATGCAGGACCTTGAGCCAGCCTTCGCGCTCCAGCGCGCGCACCACCTGAATGGGATCGTCCTCGTGCGCGAGCTGTTCCAGCTCATGTCCGATGGAGCGCTTGCCCACGTACTCGATGTAGTTATTCTCCTTTGCGGCGTCGTAGCGCGCCTGGGTGCGTTCCTCCAAGGTGTAATGGAAGCGCGCGGCCAGACGGGTAGCGCGAATCAGGCGAATGGGATCTTCGAGAAAGGCGTAGTTGTGCAGGATGCGCAGCACCTTGGCTTCGATGTCAGCGGTGCCGTTGAAGGGATCGAGTAGCAATCCGCGCGAGCCGGGATTGAGCGACAGCGCCATGGCATTGACGGTAAAGTCGCGGCGGCGCAGGTCTTCATTGATGGTCGCAGGAGTGACGGTGGGCGCCTTCCCCGGCTTGTCGTAAACCTCCGAGCGCGTCATGTTCAGCTCGGCGCGCACATTGCCCGGCATCAGTAAGTAGAGAATCCGCAGGTCTTCGTCGATGCCCTGCACGCTGATCCCGGCTTTCTCGAGTTCCTTCTGGAGCTTGAGCGGATTACCTTGGACGCTGAGGTCGATATCGCGGATGGAAAGGCCAGTGATCAGATCGCGAATGCTGCCGCCGGTGAGGTAGACATTCAAGCCGACGCGCCGGGCGATTTCCTGAACCAAGGTCACACCCCTTTGCTGATCCGGGGTGAGGCGGGTTTCCATGCTATAGATGTAGTCTGCCATCTAACCGTATGACTCTATTGCAGCTTCGACCTCAAACGCGTCCGGGCAAGGTGGCATAACCAGCCAACCAGCAGATTACCATACTGCCCCCACAAAGGTGACTGTCGGATTCCGGGATGCCCCATTTTGATGCCTGGGAGCGGATAGCCGCAACTTGCACTGGAATCAAGACTTACGGGACATCCGGCTCCGGGAGCGCTGCACAGCGAACAATAACACAACGTTTATGTTTTGGCTACAAAGCTGGTTGACAAAGCTGGTTAACACAAAGCTGGTTAAGGCAGAGGCATTCGAAGAGCAAAGATGCGAGAATGAAGCTGCAAAGCGGCGGTAGGCTACCATACGTCGTGTCGCCGTCGCCTCCGACGCAATCGGCTGGGCAGAACCAAGCTCAATGTCCTCCACACGCAAGAAGGTCATCGTTCGTAAGCTGGACCGCGACACCGCTGCAGGCTATGTCAGCTCGCAGTTCATCGCCGACGGCAAGCTGGAGCTGCTGAATACCGCCGGCAATGTAGTGACGATCGCGCTGAACGACATCAAGGGCGTGTATTTTGTGCGTGAGTTCGGCGAACCTGAGTCGCTTACACGCAAGACCTTCACTTCACGCCCGCGCGCCGAGGGATTGTGGGTGCGCCTGCACTTCCGCGACAACGAAATCATCGAAGGTCTGATGCCCAACGATCTGGTCCAGGAAGGCAGCGAAGGTTTCTCCATCATCCCGCCGGATACCCGCTCCAACACGCAGCGGATTTTCGTGCCCCGCTCGGCTTTAGCGGAGATGAATGTCATCGCTGTCATCGGAGAGAAAAAGACGCAGCGGGGCCGCCGCCCCGAAGACACACGTCAGGTTCCGATGTTCGGGTAATTTCAACCAGCGTCACTACGAGAGCCCGATTTTGGCGCGAGGAATCTGCTTCCATTTCTGAAGTGAACGTCTTCTTGGTTCGCTTAGGCTAAATCGCCGTTACAAAAAAGATCGCACGCCGCAAGATTGTGAGTGCTATCGCCTGCTAGCACCACCTATCAATAAAAGCCAACTAGCTACGACTAAAGCGGGAGTGGCATTTGGCCTGGCGGAGCCTAGACTCTTCACATCGCAAAAAATACTTAGTGCTGAGGCCACTTTTGGCTGAGCCTGGCTCAGTCGCAAGTGAAAGTGCGACCTCTGCTTAGGAGAAGGACGATGGATTCTCATACACGCAGTAAGAAATTGGCAATGATCGCTATTACAGTCGCCACTCTTGTCCTCGCCGTGCAGGCGTTTGCTGCCGACAGCATTAAAGGTCTGGTCCTGGGCGGAGGCGCTCCAATTACAAAATCAACCGTAACCTTATGGGAAGCGAGTGCTGACGCGCCCAAACAACTCGGTCAGACCAAGACCAATGACGACGGACGCTTCGAGATTCGGGCTAAAGGCGCGCATAGCGATGCCATCCTCTATCTGGTGGCGGCCGGGGGCGTGCCCAAGGCCAGCAAGGCGGGCGGCGACAACCCGGCGATCGCGTTGCTCGCGGTGGTGGGCAGCAATCCCCCGGCTAGTGTGACGATCAACGAACTCACCACTGTAGCCTCCGCGTTCACCAACGCGCGATTCATCAACGGCGATGCGATATCCGGAAATCCGCTCGGGCTGAAGATCGCTGCAGGCAACGTTCCCAACCTGGTCGATCTCGCAACTGGCAAGTGGGGCAAAGTGCTGCTTGACCCGCTCAACAGCTCCATGACCACGACGATGGCCAACTTGGACACGCTAGGCTCGCTGATCACCGCGTCGTTCACGGTGGCCAACGACGATTGGCGCGCGCGATTCTACAAGGCAGCAACGTTAACCGGCGGAACGACTCCCAAGAACACACTGGAAGCGATGGCGGGTATTGCCCGCGAACCGTGGGCCGCTCCCAAGGATCTCTATGCGTTGTTCGATGAAGCCTACCCGCTGCCAGCTCCCGATGGGCGGCGCAGTGCGCCTTTCGCGCCGTATCTGGTTTATGTCCCGGACGATTTCGCCCTCTCGCTGTGTTTCTCGGGCGGCGGGGATTATGCCAATGGTCGTTTCATGTTTGACGCCGAAGGCAATCTCTGGAGCGGCCAAAACTGGATGCCCGGCTCGCAGTCCGGCGTCAACAAGAGCACGGGAGGCGGGGTGATCAAGTTCAGTCCCAACGGAACGGCGCTCTCGCCGCCAATCACCGGCTTCACCGGCATGGGCAGTGACGGTGTCGGTTGGGGCACGGCCGTGACGAAGGACCGCGTCTGGATCTCCAGCTTCAACGGAAAAATTCTTGTCATGGATTTCAATGGCAAGCCGGTCGCCAGCGAAAGCGATTTCCCGTTCAAAGAGAAATTCCTCGGCCTGATGGGCATCGGCGTTGCCCCGAATGGCGACGTCTGGATTGCCGATGGCTCGGACAATCAGTTGCTGTACTTCCCCGGCGGACGAATCAAAGACGGCAAGATCGTAAAACCCGCGGGGCTGAAGTCTCCCTTCGACATCGTCATCGACTCCCAGAATCGTGTCTGGGTCGCCAACTCCTCTTCGGACACGGTAGTCCGATTCCCGATGAACGATCCCAGCAAGGCGGAGAGCTTCCGGGCCGGGATCGGTGTCCGCGCCCTCGCCCTGGACTCGAAGGAGAACGTCTGGGTAGCGAGCAACATGGACCTGCGGACCCCGCAGCCGAAGCTGCCTGACGGCATATCCATCATGGAGCAGTTCAAGCTCATTACTCAGGCCATGTTCAAGTACGTGATGGGACCACCGAAGCGGCCTACCGGCGCCGTCAACATGATCCGCCCCGATGGTACGCAACCCGCGCCGATGGGCTTCACTGGTGAGTGGATCAATATTCCATGGGGCTTGAACATCGACGGCAACGACGATGTGTGGGTCGGCAATATGTGGGCCCGCTCCGTGACGCTTCTGGCTGGGGACAACACGAAGGGCCATCCCGCCGGTACGAAGGCAGGCGACCTCATCCACATGTTTCAGAGCGGCAGCATCCAGATGATCACCGACGTGTCGATTGACCCGGGCGGCAACGTCTGGGCCGCGAACAATTGGAACAGTCTCGACGCCGCCGCAAGCCCCACTCCGGCTCTTCCCACCTCAACTTGGGGCGGAGGATCGGGCTTCACCGTGATCTATGGTGTGGCGGCCCCAGTGAAGCCGCCGCGTATAGGCAAGGTGCAGACGTACTGAAGAGTGTCTGATTAGACAAGACATTCGTGCGGTGAGGAAGGCACCCCTTCCCCGGGCAGTACTGATTCGTTGATCTCGCTGATTCAATCGCCGAATTGAAAGAGGACTGACTTTGTTCAAACGAACTCTGCTTTTATTGCTGCCCCTTTTTGTCTTGTTGAACACATCTGCCTTCACGCAGGACAAGCCCGATCCCGCTGCGCAGACGAAGCCAGCCGCTACCGCAGATAAGCCAGCCGCGCCCAGTGAGGAGGCCCAGGCTGAAGCATTGCAGAAGGCGACGCAGAACCCGGTCGCCAACCTGATCAGCGTTCCCCTGCAAAACAACACCAACTTCGGCTATGGCCCTTATAACCGCGATCAGGATGTGCTGAACATTCAGCCAGTGATTCCCGTCAACGTCAGCAAGAACTGGATGGTAATCACGCGTATCATTCAGCCGATCGTGTGGCAGCCGTATCCCAACCAGAACACGGGCGGGGAATACGGGTTGGGCGACATGAATCCAACGTTTTTCCTGTCGCCGCGAAAGCCGGGCAAGCTGATCTGGGGCGTGGGCCCGGCGTTCGTGATACCCACGGCCACGAACGACATCCTGGGACAGGGCAAGTTCAGCCTGGGGCCGTCGGTCGTGGCGCTCGCCCAACCGCCCCACTGGACGATTGGCGCGCTGGCCAACGACGTCTGGTCGGTCGCTGGCTCGGGCGGACGCCCGCCGGTGAATCAGTTCCTGCTGCAGTACTTCATCAACTACAACATGAAAAAGGGCTGGTACCTCACGATGTCGCCCATCCTCACGGCGAACTGGAGGGCGACCAGTGGCAACATCTGGACGGTGCCCTTCGGCGGGGGCGTGGGAAGAATCATGAAGCTGGGATTCCAGCCGGTGAACATTTCGGCGACGCTCTACGGCAACGCGGTCTATCCGACAGGGACTTCGTCGTGGAGCATGCGGCTGCAGATTGCCTTCCTGTTCCCCAAGTTCACCAAGCAGCAGGAGAAGGAAATGATGGAGATGAAGCTTAAGCAACTGGAGCAGGAGCAACAGCAGCCCGCGCCGAAGAAGTAACCCGAGCGCGATGTGCCTTAAGGGAGCGTTCTGTTGCGGGTTGGGAGTAGATAGTTGTTGTGGAATCGCCGACGTTGTTATGGAATCATTACACAAGCAATCCACAACTGCTAGGATTCTGCCGTCATACGCGACTCGGCTCCTAGAAACCAGTGTCACTGCAACCCTAACTAGCAGAGGGCTGGGCCTCTTAACGCAGCACATCAGAACTCGCCAGACGGCGGGTCTTTCATTGTAGGAAATCTGTTGCGCTTCCGTTCTGTATCGGACCACAACGATGCCGGTGCCTCGCGGGAGTCCAGCAAAGCTGGTGGTTTTTCAGCTGAGCCGCGACCTCTGTGATATCGACTTCCGGATTACCAGTTGCCTGGACAAGGTAAAAAGGGTGGCGCGGGCAAAGGCCGCGTCTTGACCAGATCGAACTGGCAATCCGGGGAGCCTCGTTGGTTACTTGCCGGCGTACGTCTTGGGGGAACCGATGCCGGTGCACAGGTCCCAACCAACCTTGCAGCGCGAATCACCCGTCGTGATGTCGTTGAAATCAGCCGCGTACTGCGTGGGATTGGCCAGCTCGTTGTACATCATGGTGAGCTCAGCCAAGGACGACGGCTGCCGGCTGCCGGCCGCATTCACGATTCCGGCAAAGGTAGGAGAGGCCCAACTCGTACCTCCCACTGAACCCCAGCTTCCATTGAGGTAAATGGCAGTGCAACAAAAATCGGAAGCGACGTCAGGATAGCCGCGAAAGTTTCCTACGATGCCTGCAATTCCATCCTGATAGCTGGGGCGCGGCTCGTATGGACTAATATCTCCCCCTCCGCCGTTAGTGTAGTACTGCTCGGAAGTGAAGTTTCCGCTACCGTCGCGGTTAAAACGAGTACCTCCAACCGACACGACGTTCGGCGACGCTCCCGGATAGATGCTCACGCCAAGTCCCGAATCACCGCTGGCTGCAAAGTAGACGACTCCCGGTTGGGTGAAGTATTGATCAAAGCCAATTTCCTGAGGAATCTCCGCATCGCCAAAGCTCATGCTCACAACGCCGCCGCCGTTCTGAGCCACTAACTGTCCGGCGAGCACTACCGCTCCCCAGGTGGGATCGGTCGCGCATTGCGGGGTTCCGCACAATGGCGACACCACCAGGAACAGCTTGGCCTGTGGCGCCATGGCGTGGGCCCACTCGATATCTAACGCCTCCTCGACCTCCCAGTCCGAGTAAATGGGAGGGGGGGGCGTGTTGAGGGCATAGTGGGGCCAGACCTGTGTAATGGTCGTAGCCGGAATACCAAAGTAGGCGTCAAAAGCGTCCAGATCAGATTGGGCATTCGGGTAGTAACCAGCGTCCACGATGGCAATAGCGCCAATACCACCGCTGGGCACTGTTGTGCTAGTGGCGATCGGGCAGCCGGTTGGTCCAGCTACCAACTTATATACGCAAGCTACTGACCCAGGAGTTTCATCACCCGGCGGGGGGGCAGGGAGCGGTTGGTCCGAGTCGACGAAAAAGTAGTTCGTGTGAGGGCGACCGGGCCGGGGGATGCTGGATTCTGGATAGATAATCCTGTGTCCGTTGTAAACGGACTCGTAGCGGGTTTGTGCAGATGCTGGGCGAAGGGCTGCACCTGCAAACAAGACAACCGCAACCATAGTTAACATTACAATCTGGATGTCTCTGCGGAAAGTAGTCATTCATTGGCTCCTGTGTGACACCCCGAAATCATATGGGAGTTTATGGAAAATGCAAGCTCGAAAACCCGTGCGAGTCGTTCTGTCTGCAAAAAGCGTGGAATGCGCAGTTTATCCGCAGGGAGCCGCGCATCGTGCGGGCTGCGACCCCCAAATGCCAAGCGAGAATCAGCTTCACGTTGCTCTCGATTTCCACGGAGCAGTAAGTGTTCCTAACTGGCCTGTTTCGTAAGGCGCAGCCTTCCGAACTGTGGGATCCGGAAAAGACAAGGCGCATCCCGACGAGAAGCACTGCGAGGTCTGGACCGACACCTGGCCAAAGCGCGATGGCAAGTGGCAGATGGTTGCCGCGCAGGACAACCAGGTCGCCAGCCAGTAGGCTAGGGCACGGCGATCCCGATGAGCGCATCGAGTCAGGCGATAAATCCATAGTGCCGTATCGACAGTGCTCCGCAGGCAAGATGTGGGCGACAGCGATGGAGACGGGCGGAGCATTGTCGATAGGGCGATTTGTGGTAAACCCGGTGGGAATTTGGTAGGACAATTGCTTTATGGGGATTTATTGCACTGCAGCAATTTCATGCTGACTTCTGCGTGAAGTGCGATGAGTGCGCCGAGGTGCAACATGCAATTTGTCCTGCCAATTGGTACTACATTGGTCCCTACCCGCGAAGCGGGTTTAGTACAAATCGCCATTACACAAGCAATCCGCAACTGCTAAGATTCTGCCGTCTTACGCGGCTCGGCTCCTAGAAACCAGTGTCACTGCAACCCTGGCTGACAATTTCAATGCAGCGAAAGGCCGGAGCCGCAGCCCTCGCAGTCCGGAGAGGATAGTGTGGTGAAAATCGAAACAGCGTGGAACCGCATTGCCACAGGGGTGCGCAAATTTCAGACGGAAATCTTTCCCGCGCAGCGGGCGATGTTCGAGCGCCTGCGACATAAGCAGGAGCCCCTGGCGCTATTCATTACCTGCGCTGACGCTCGCATTGTTCCCAACCTGATCACGCAGGCGGAACCGGGCGAAATCTTTATCGAGCGTAATCCGGGGAACATGGTGCCGCAGTACAGTGAGTATGTCGGTGGCGTTACCGCCAGCGTGGAATACGCCAACCTGGTGCTGAAAGTGCCCGTCATCGTCGTCTGCGGGCATACCGATTGCGGCGTGATGAAGGCGCTTCTCCATCCTGAGACTACGGCGGGCCTTCCCGGAGTGCAGCAGTGGATGCGCCACGGGAACGAAGCGCGGCAAGCCATGCTGCGTGACTGCGCTGGCCGTTCGGACGAGGAAAAAGTGAATCGCCTCGCCGAAGCGAACGTGTTGCAGCAGGTCGCCAATATAAAGACCCATCCCAGTGTTGCGTCACGCCTCGCCGCGGGCGAGGTCCTGGTTCGCGGCTGGGTGTACGACATCGGCAGTGGATCGATTCAGCAGGCCGATCCGGAGACAGGAGAGTTCGCAGCATTCTTCGGATCATGACCAGGCTTGCAACAAACGTCACGCACGGGGGGCAGACAAGCCGCCGCTCAATCTTCGGGTGATTTCCTTTGATACTCACTTTGCTAGAGGTCATCTCATAAATCAGTCTGCCTTGTATCAGGGCACGCCTTTCAGGCGTGCCGAATGAGACGTAGAAAACGTCCGGGCTTCAGCCCCTGCAAAAACCAGGCGCGCAGGGGCTGAAGCCCAAGATAATCATTTGCCGACTACGGCCCGCCTGAAGCCGTGCCCTGATACAAAACGATTTATGAGATAGCTTCTAGCTGCTGCCGGCCTGCGTCTTTGCTTGTTCGATATCAGGCGCGAACTGAAAGAGCTGGTCGACCTTGGTTACTTTCAGCGAAGTGACGAGTCGCTCGCTGGCGCCGGCCACGATCAGCTTGCGGCCCGCATGTTCGCGCGAAACGTGCGCGCCCACCAGGCAGCCAATCCCTGCCGAGTCAATATATGGGACGTCGGCCAAGTCGAGGATCAGCACGTTCGCGCCGTCGGAGCGCACCATCGACTGAAAGCTGAAGAAGTTGCCTAGAAGAAGTGGGCCATGCAGCCGCAGAATGCTGGTGTCAGCCGGGCCCTCAATACGTTCGATCTCGAGCGGTTTCTCTTGCATAATCGGCGATTGTAAATGTTTTGCAGAACTGTAATGTTAAGTCAGTATTACGGAGTTGGGATACCGACAGGAGTAAGAGTGGCTGATTGTCACGACGAGCGCTCCTTTCTCTTCGCGAGTGGCTCGGCAGAGCCATACAGCAGCCCGTAAGAGCGCGCCGATGACAAGCGCGTTCCGGGTTGCCGCATAAGCCAATGCTCGCGGTTGCAATCGCGGTGTAAGCTGGGCTAAGTCATGACGAGTCTGAACTTTGCGCGCCGCGCGTTGTTATGTGTCCTCGTCCTCGGTTCACTCCTGTCCGCCCAGATTCCCCAGGAAACCAATCCATCCTCGCCAAAGCCGTCGCCCGAGCTTGCCAATCAAACCCAACCGGTTCAGCAAACGTCGCTGACTACACCGCAGCTTACCGAGAAAGATGTTGAGGCGTTTCTTGATGGCGTGGTGCCGATCCAACTGCAGAAGGGAGATATCGCGGGCGCCGTTGTAGTTGTAGTCAAAGACGGTCAGGTACTGTTCGCCAAGGGCTATGGCTTTTCCGATATGAAGAGCCGTAAAGCGGTCAGCGTGGAGGACACGCTCTTTCGCCCGGGATCGATTTCGAAAACCTTTACCTGGACCGCGGTGATGCAACTGGTCGAGCAGGGCAAGCTCGATCTTGGTCGCGACGTGAATGAGTACATCGACTTCAAAATTCCCGCACGCTTTGGCAAGCCGGTTACCATGCGCGACCTGATGACGCACACGCCGGGATGGGAGGAAACGATCAAGGAACTTTTCGTCGCAAACGCGTCAGATCTCTATCCGCTGGACAGCTATCTGAAGACGCGACGGCCAAAACAGATTTTCCCGCCGGGCACGACGCCAGCCTACTCCAACTACGGGGCCGCGCTCGCCGGATACATCGTGAGCCGCGTTTCGGGCATGCCTTTCGACGAGTATGTTGAGCGAAACATTCTCCAACCGCTGGGCATGACGCACTCTACCTTCCGGCAACCACTGCCCGAGAATCTGAAGCCGCTAATGTCGGAAGGCTACGACCAAGCTTCCGAACCGGCGAAAGGGTTCGAATTTGTGGAAGCTTATCCGGCCGGCAGCATGTCGGTGAGTGCCGCTGACATGGCAAAGTTCATGATCGCTCATTTGCAAAACGGCGAGTACAAAGGCAATCGCATACTGAAGCCTGAAACGGCGCAGCTCATGCACTCGCGAGCTTCCGGACTCGTGCCCGAGATGAACGGCATGGCCTACGGGTTCTGTGAAGAGACGCTCAACGGGCACCGCATCATCGGCCATGGCGGCGACACCCAATGGTTCCACAGCGACATGCACCTCATGCCCGATCAGAACCTTGGCTTCTTCGTTTCTTACAACAGCGCCGGACAGGGCGAAGGCTCGCCGCGCACCATACTATGGCAGAACTTTCTGGATCGCTATTTTCCCTACACTCCCCCGGAAGCTGAGACCGTCGCCGGCGCCGACAGTGACGCAAAATCGCTTATCGGAAGTTACTGGCCAAGCCGGCGCTCGGACACGACTGTGGTTTCCGCCGGCTCGCTGCTCAGCGAGGGCAAGGTGAGCGTCAACTCCGATGGGACGATCAGCCTCACCTTTGCCAAGGACTTCGCCGGGAACCTGAAGCACTTCCGCGAGATCGCGCCGATGCTGTTTCGCGAAGAACATGGGCAGAGCCGGCTGGCATTCGTCTATGACTACGCCGGGCGACGCATTATCGTGACCGATGTGCCCTTCCTGGTATTCCAACCGGTGCCGTGGTGGAAGAAGCAAAGGCCCAACCTTGGCATCCTCATCTTTTCCGTCGCGATGTTTGTGCTTACGCTGCTTTTCTGGCCGATCAATGCCCTGCTGCGCTGGCACTATGGCGAGAGGCTGTCGCTCAGCATGGAGTACCGTCGTACGAGGCGGACCGCGAGAGTAGTCTGCATTCTGAACATCAGCCTGTTAGTGATATTCGGACTTTGGATGGTCATGGCTCAGGACAATATTGGCCTGCTAAGTAGCCACTTCGACGGGCGGCTGCGCGTCCTGGAAGCGCTCGCGTTGTTCGATGTTCTGGGAGCACTGGTAGGTATCTGGTATTTCGTGCGCTCGTGGCGGGAAGCGGATCTTTGGTTCTGGACCAGAATCTGGAATACGCTGCTGATGCTAGCCTGCCTGGGTTACGCCTTTTTTCTGGTGAACTGGCATCTGCTGAACTTCAGCGTGAATTATTAGAAACCGTTTCATAAACGGGTCTTGAAAGGGCGCGGCTTCGGCCGCGTCGCAAAGCCGGTCAATATGGGCTTTACCCGCGGAGGGACTTCGGCTGCTGGAGCGATGGAAAGAGCCTAGCAAGAAAATGCCTGAAGAGCTTAGCTGCGTTGCACGCCTGCTAGCGACAGCACATCGACCTTACTGCACTGTCACCGTAGCACTGCCGGCTTGCCCTCCGTAGCTCGCGCTGATGACGGCCGTTCCGCTGGAAACGGCGGTTACCAATCCAGTACTGCTCACGGTGGCGACCGTCGTGGCGTTCGAAGACCAGGTGGCCGAGCTGGTGACATCACTGGTGGAGTTGTCGGAAAAAGTGGCGGTTGCCGTCAGCTGCTGGAATTGCCCGGATATCAGACTTACACTCGACGGCGAGACGCTGACGCTGATCACGGTTTGATTGCTGACGGTGAGTCCTGTCTGCGCTTTGATGCTGCCCGAGCTGGCGGAGATTGTAGTCGTGCCAAGCGCCACGGCGGTAGCCAGGCCTGCAGTGTTGATGGTCGCGACATTGGTAGCTGACGAAGCCCAGGTCACCTGACTCGTGGCATCTCCCGTCGTGTTGTTGCCATAAGTCGCCGTGGCCGTGTACTGCAGCGTCTTGGTCGGCGCGATCATCGAGTTCAGGGGCGACAACGTGATGGATACGATCTGGTTGGCAGGAGGGAAGAACTGCCCACAAGCAGGAAACGAAACGAAGATCGCGATGGCTATGAGGAGTGCGAAGCCAGACAGTTGGAAATATACGGATCGCCGCACACCTCAAATGGTAACAGCCGGCAGGACTCCCGGCCAGTGAGCACAGGGAATCAAAGTGGCGCCTTGCGGCAGGTAGCCTCTTCGCCAGCTTGCGCCGCCGCGCAAAATAGCTCCCTGTGTTCACCGCTTCAGGTTGTCCGGAAACCAAAGGTGAGAGGTCAAAGGAGCCCTATGCCGTGACATTCGAGTCAAAACTAGCGCCAGGCCCTAAATTGTCGAGGAGGTACCTAAATAGCTCCAGATTTGTTAGACTATTCTTACTTTGCTGTAGAAAGGAAGAAAATGGATCTTAAAAGCGTGCTTGAGCAGCTACAAATGGAACGAGACCGCGTCAACCAAGCTATAGCAGCCCTGGAGAATCTTCAGGGCATTTCTTCTGCGCCACGTCGTGGACGCCCACCCAAGAACCAGAGTCAGTATGGCAGCGTTCTCGCTATGCCGAAGAAGCGGACTATGAGTCCGGCCGCCCGCAAGCGGATTTCTGAGATGATGAAAAAACGCTGGGCGGAGAGGAGAAGGAAGAGCAAAGCAGCATAGGATCGGGGAGGCTTCGCCTATCATAAAGGTGCCTGGATTATCGGGCACCTTTATGCTTTGCTACTTACGTTCGATCAGCTTGGCAGTCAGGACGGCGCCGTCGCGGTCATCATGCAGCTTGATGGGAAAGATAAGTACGTTCCAGTTCCAGTGGGCACTCTTGACTGGCAAATGGGACGCGCCTCGAAATCCGCGGCGATCGATATAGGTCTCGCGGGTGTCACAAACCGTCCGCAAAGTCTCGCGCCACTCGTCTCCCAGTTGGGGAAATTGCTCAAACAGGTTCCTGCCCACAAACCACGACCGTTTGTGGCCGTTCAGAGACGCAAAGTAGTCATTGACATACTGCCAGGTGCCGACGCGATCGAGAATTTCCAGCACAATGTCATCTCCCATAGCCATGGAAATTCGCGAGTAGTAGAAGTCACGCGCGTCGACCACTACCGGCCGCCCGCGTTTCTTTGCTTCAAAGGTACGAAGGGCGCTGACCAGATCTTCTACCGAGCTATAGCCTTTCAGCAGGTGCATGTCGGCAATGCCGCCGAATTTTCGCTCCAACGTGGCGGATAGGATGATGATAGGCACTTGCGGGCGCATGTGCCGCAAGGTATTCGCCACGTCCGTGCCGAACTTGCCTGCTCCAAGGTGGTAGTCGAGGACGGCAATGTCGATCTCCTGCAACTTCGATTGCGCCTCTTCGATGGAACTCGAAGTGACCACCTTGTAACCTTTCCGGCGCAAAATTGCCGAACGCAGTACGAGGTTATCTTCGCTATCATCGAGCAAGAGCACACGTATAGGAGTCGCCGTCACCAGTTGCGGACCGGCGGCATTAGGCTCGGACGATTTGGTTGCGTCCTCATTCATCCTAAGAAGTTAGAAGCGGTTCTGGCCCAACCGGTCACAAGCAAAAACGGAAGTCACGCAATATTTCTGCAGCGCCATCGGTTCATTTATTCGTCGCCCGCGCTCTCCGCACTTGTGGTCTCAGTTTGCGCCAGCTTCCGCACCGCACGCGCAAGTTCAGGAAGTCTATTGAACACGGCGACTGCGCGCAACCACTGTTTGTTGTCGAATGCCGGGCTGCCGCTGACGACACTGCCTGCCGGAATGTCCCCATGAGTTCCGCTCTGGGCAGTGACAATGACTCCGTCACCGACGTGACAATGTCCGGCAACGCCGGCCTGTCCCGCCAGCACCACGCTCTTTCCGATCACGCTGGAGCCTGCCAGTCCCACCTGTGCGCAGAGCAAGGTATTTTCGCCGACCGCGGAACCATGTCCGACCTGCGCCAGGTTATCGATCTTTGCGCCTCGGCTCACGTGCGTTTCACCGATACTAGCGCGGTCGACGCAGGCATTGGCTTGCACTTCCACCTCACTCTCCAGGACGGCAGGGCCGGACTGGGTAATCTTCTGCCACCGCTCGCCGTCGCGCGCGAAGCCAAAGCCGTCGGCGCCGATGATGGCTCCATTTTGCAGAATTACGTCATCGCCCAGTGTGCAGTGCTCGCGCACCACGGCGTGGGCGTGCGCGAAGAAGTTCTTTCCGATGCGCGCTCCACGATAAATGACGACATGCGGCAGCAGCACCGCGTTGTCGCCGATGTGCACGTCGTCACCAATGACGACATAAGCGCTGACGTGCGCGTTCGCACCGAGCCGCGCCGAGTCGGCGATGATCGCCGTCGGATGTATGCCGGGCTGATACTGCGGCGCTTGGTAGAACAGGTCGATTGCGCGCGCGAAAGCGAGATAGGGATTATCGCTGCGCAGCAATGCCGTATGTCCAACCGGAAAATCATTGCCGACGATGATGGCCGACGCGGCGGTCGTCTTCGCGGCCGCGATGTACTTTGGGTTGGCGATGAAGGTGATCTGTCCGGCAGAGGCCTCTTCAATTCCGGCTACCCCGGTGATGTCCAGATCGGGGTCGCCGTTATCGAGAGTTGCTCCCAGGGCCGACGCTATGGCGGAGAGTTTCATGACTGCTAAAGATAACGGAGTCGGGCGGCGAGAGCGAGTCCTGACCCAAACCCGACCCGGATGATTCGTTTCCCGAGCGCTGCAGCTACCCTGCCAGGGAGGCCCTGCTGCAACTGCTAGACTGAGAGGCAATGCCCGAAACCGCGACTAACTCTCTCGCCCGCGCTTCTTCGGCTTACTTGCGCTCAGCAATGCATCAGCCCATTCATTGGCATGAATGGGGCGAAGAGGCATTCGCGCGCGCACAGCAGGAGAATAAGCCGGTGTTACTCGACATCGGTGCGGTCTGGTGCCACTGGTGCCACGTAATCAGACCGCGAATCGTACGAGAGCGCTGAAGTCGCCGAGATCATCAATCGCGAGTTTATTGCGGTGAAGGTCGATCGCGATGAGCGCCCCGATGTCGACAGCCGGTATCAGCTTGCGGTCTCCGCCATTGCCGGCACTGGCGGCTGGCCGCTCACGGTGTTCCTAACGCCCGAAGGTAAGCCGTTTTATGGCGGGACTTATTTTCCTCCTGTCGACCAGTGGGGACGGCCGAGCTTCAAGAAAATTCTGCTGGCTATTGCTGAAGCCTACCGCGACCGGCGGAACGAAGTGGTCGATTCAGCGAACCAGACCATGCAGATGCTGAGCAACGCCGAGGGCTTCGCCGGCCGGCAGGCAGACTTCTCGCCGCGCATTATCGGAGTGATGGTGCAGGCCGCGCTGCCGATCTTCGACGAGAAGCACGGCGGCTTTGGTGGCGCGCCGAAGTTTCCTCACGCTTCCGCAATCGATCTGCTGCTCGATTGGTATGTCCGTACCGGGGAAGAACGGGTCAAGACGGTTGTCACGACTACTCTGACCAAGATGGCGCAGGGCGGGGTTTACGACCAACTGGCTGGAGGCTTCCATCGCTACTCAGTCGACGAGCGCTGGATCGTTCCTCATTTCGAGAAGATGTCGTACGACAATTCGGAGCTCCTGAAAAACTACGTGCACGCCTACCAGGTTTTCGGCGACCAGTTCTACGCCCACATCGCCCGCGACATCATTCGCTGGATGGATGAGTGGTTGAGCGACCGCGAGCGCGGCGGCTTCTACGCTTCGCAGGATGCGGACATAAGCCTTGATGATGATGGCGACTACTTTACCTGGACGGTTGAAGAGGCGAAAGCTGTGCTCAGCGAAGACGAGTTTCGTGCAGCATCGTTGCACTTTGACATCGCCGAGACCGGTGAGATGCACCACAACCCAGCGAAGAATGTGTTATGGGTGGCAATGCTGCCGGAGGAAGTCGCGAACCAGATGGGCTGCAAGGTGGCAGACGTTATCGAACTGCTCGCCTCGGCCAAGACGAAGATGTATGCCGCGCGCTTGCAGCGCCCCACGCCGTTCGTTGACAAGACGGTCTATGTGAGCTGGAATGCCATGTGCGTCTCTGCATATTTGCAGGCGGCGCAGGTGTTGGGCCTTGCGGACCCCCGTAAGTTCGCGTTGCGATCGCTCGATCGCATTCTGGCGGAGGGCTGGGATGATGAGCGCGGCCTGTCGCACGTTATCGCGTACGCTGACCCAAACTCCGAAAGGCGCTTCGTCCAGGGACTACTCGACGACTACGCCTTTACGGCAATTGCTTGTCTCGATGCGTACGAAGTGACCGGAGCGATGAGCTATTTCCGATTCGCGCAGAACATTGCGGAGGCGATGATCGCGCGCTTTGCCGACGCAACCGCCGGCGGATTCTTCGATACCGAAGCAAGTTTGCAAGAGAAGCTGCAGTTGGGAGCGCTGTCGGCGCGCCGCAAGCCGTTTCAGGATGCCCCGACTCCGGCTGGCAATCCGAGCGCGGCAATCGCGCTGTTGCGCTTGCACGCTTACACCAACGATGCGAAATATCGGGACAAGGCCGAAGACACGTTGGAAGTGTTTGCAGGTGTTGCCGAGCAGTTCGGCATTTACGCCGGGACCTATGGCATTGCTGCGACCTGGATGTCGCGCCCGCACACGCAAGTAGTCGTGGTTGGAGAAGACGAAATCGCTGGCAAGCTGCTAAGGGCTGCGCATGCGACTTTTCTCGTCAACAAATCGGTCGTGCACCTGACGGACAGCGAAGCCGTTGCGCAAAACCTGCCACCGGTGCTGGCGGAGACCATCCCCAATCTACCCGCGTTGAGCGAAAAGAAGTCGCTGGCAGTCGTTTGCACGAACTTCACCTGCCTGCCGCCGGTGCACGATCCTGATGAACTGGCGGCCCTGCTACGCGAGACACTGGGCGCCGCGGCGGTGGCTTTGTCGAGGGCAGATTCGACCCATCCTTGAAGAGGTAATAGTCGCGGCTTGCCTGGACGGCGGAAAGGGCAGCTTCGTCATCGTTCCCGCTGAGATGTTGCCGTATTGATCGAGCTTGAGCCCAAAGCGGCTCCCGAGTCGCCTTAATTCCATGCGTCGGCCTGCCGAAGCCAGAGTATATTCTTAGATCGCTGAGATAGGGCAGCCAAGTCGGAACGGCGAGCAGAGATCATGAGCCTGTGGAAGACACTGTTCGGTTCGATGCGACGGCAGTCAGCCGCTCCAACTGCATCTGCATCGCAGGCCGAAAACATCCCCGCCCTACGAAATGCCCCCGCCCCGCTCGCAAATCGAAAATTCGAGTCGCCCTTCAAGATCGGGGATAGCATCGGCGGACGCTATGAAGTACGTCGCATTCTGGGCGGCGGCATGGGCGTGGTGTACGTTGTTTACGATCACGAAGCTCGTAATGTCCTCGCTCCTAAAATCCTCGCGTTGAAGACCTTTCAGGATCGGACAGGGCAGAATTTCGCCGAACAGCACGCGCTGGAGCGGGCGTTCGAGAAGGAAGCTTCAGCTTGGATCGCACTGGATGACCACCTCTGCATCGTCCAAGCAACGTCAGTGCAAAAGTTTCATGGGCGCCTGTTCATCGCGATGGAGTACATCCCGCCGGATGACCGCGGACGCAACACGCTGCGGCACTTCCTGGTGGGCCATCCGTTGCCGCTGGAGCAAGTGCTTCGCTGGGGCATTCAATTCTGCCACGGCATGGAGCATGCCTTTAGCAAGGGAGTGTTGTGCCATAGGGACATCAAGCCAGATAACATCCTGATTAGCGTCTACTTCAAGGGCCTTCCTTTACCCGAGATCATTCCGGACAACAAGATGATCACCATCGGATATGTAAAGATCACCGACTTCGGCTTGGCGGGAGCCTTGGATCAAAGCACGGATGTGGAGTTGCCTAAGGGTTTGACGGCGATGACGGAGAAGAATGCAGAAGGTGGCGGGCTTACGGTGCTGCGCGTAGGAAAGGGACACGTGGGAGGCACGCCGGGCTACGTAGCGCCGGAAGTGTTGCAGGGAGATGGGGCTGACATACGCTCCGATGTGTACTCGTTCGGGGTCGTGTTGTACCAGATGGTGACGGGCAACCCCAGCCTGCCCTTGGTGAACAGATACCAATTGGCACCATTGGCGCGGGTGGATAGCGTTTTGTGGCCGGTGATCGAGCGGTGTTTGCAGGCGGAGGCGAGATCGAGATATCAGAGTTTCGGGTTACTACGCGAGGAATTGGAAGATCTGCTCAGAAGAGCGGGAGGAGTAGTTTCGTTGCCGCTTGAGATCAAGGAACTCAATGCTGCTGAATGGAGCAACAAAGGCTTTTCGTGGTCGAATCTGGGCCGCCATGACGAGGCTCTCGCCTGCTATGACCGGGCGCTCGGAATCGATGGTTCAAATGGAAGTATTTGGCTAAATAAGGGTAAGTCGCTATTGGATCTGGGGCGGGAGGAAGAGGCCACTGTTTGCTTTGACCGGGCACTCGAGATCGACCCAAGACTTGCGGCGGCGTTTAACAACAAAGGCACGGCGCTCTTGCATCTCGGGCGCAGAGAGGAAGCAATTGTTTGTTGTGAGCGGGCACTGGAAATCGACGCTAATCTCAAGCACGCGTGGAACAACAAGGGCGTTGCACTGTCAGACCTCGAGCGCAAAGAGGAAGCCTTGGGCTGCTACAACCGGGCGCTTGAGATCGATCCCAAATATGAGACTGCATGGAACAGCAAAGGCACTGCCTTGTCGGCTCTGGGTCGCAATGATGAGGCCCTGGCCTGCTATGACCGAGCGCTGGAGATCGACTCCCGATCTGCAGATGCATGGCTTACCAAGGGCATTGCGCTGTCGGCTCTGGGCCGCAAAAGAGAAGCCGCGGAAGCCTATCGGCGGTGTATCGCTTGTGTGCCGACATCCAATAAGCAGCTCATTCAGCGCGTCGAAGGATTGATCGCCGAGCTGGAAGCAAAGCCCAGCCCCGAGAAGCTGAATTGAGACCTGTCCCTCAGCACACCGTTGACGCCTAGAAGCTAAATGAATTTCCGGTTCGTCAGAGCCAATAGACCTCTAGCCCGCGCGGGGTCTTGAATATTCCATTCAGCCTGCGTCAGCCACCATTCAATTCGCAAGTCTACGCATTGACGGCTTCAAAGCTGATCATCCCCTGCACGCCAGCTATCATGAAAGCGTACTAATGCGTTCCAAATACCAGCGCTGGATCTATAACTGGGAGCATCGTCTCACCTCGCGGGACACCAACCGCATCGTGCGTCCTCTGGAGTGGGGTACGGAGTGGGTTGAGCACTGGCCGCTGGTCGCCGACATTCGCCCGCCGCAGGACGCGAGCGATACCGCCGGGATGATCGATTACTGGTCGGCAGTGAACCAGCGCATTATCGACAACAGCGACGAGTTTTATGCTTATCAGCCTCCGACGGATTTTCGTCTTGAAGCTCGCAAGGTCGAGCTCTTTCACACCGGAAGTGGGCCGCCCAAGACAAAGCTGAAAGACGAGTCGGCACATTTCCTGCGATTCACTTCGGCGGTCGAGACGCCATATCCGGAAAACAATCTGATGAACGCGCGCTGGTTCCCGGCGAAAGGACAGCGTGCCGTGGTGGTCATGCCGCAGTGGAACGCCGACGGGATAAGCCACAACGGCCTGTGCCACATCTTCAATCGGCTGGGCATCGCGGCGCTGCGCATGAGCCTGCCATACCACGATATCCGGCGGCCAGCGGGGTTGACCCGTGCCGATTACGCGGTCTCGGCTAACATCGGGCGCACCATCCACTCCGTGCGGCAAGGCATCGCAGACATTCGCTCCTGCCTCGACTGGCTTGAGCAGCAGGGCTACAACAAGCTGGGCATTGTCGGTACCAGCCTGGGCTCCTGCTACGCATTCATTGCGGCCGCCCATGACCCGCGCATCACGGTGAATGTCTTTAATCATGCTTCGACTACCTTCGGCGATGTTGTGTGGACGGGCCAGTCGACGCGGCACATCCGGAAGGGAATGGAAGGCGTGCTGAATCACGACCAGTTGCGAGACGCGTGGATGAGCATCAGCCCGATCGTCTACTTCCAGAAGTTCCACCGCTGGCCGAAGAAGTCGCTCATGATCTATGGCCGCTACGACCTGACCTTTCGGCCTGAATTCTCTACGCAGGCGGCGGCAGAATTTCTTAAGCGCGGCCTCGACACGACGATTAAGGCGCTCCCTTGTGGCCACTACACATTGGGCGAGACTCCCTACAAATACCTGGACGCCTGGCACATCTCGCGCTTTTTGGCCAAGGCCTTCGCGGGGTAGCCGGGCACTCCAAGCGCTGGAGTGAGTCAGCTTGTTGAGCACGAATCTGTGCGCTCACGCAACCATCATCTCCTGTTCAAAAGAAGCAGATACAAGGGCGCTAACCTGCGAAATTTCCTTGACAAGCCACTGCACGGAAAGCAATCATCCGAGCACACCAGGAGTTCGGCTGGCCTTTTTGATTGCGATTCGATGGGGAAGTTCCACGATATGGCCGGCGTAAGGGTGGGCGTCGCGCACTTAATCAAGCTTTCACATTCTGCTTTGAGCCAACAAGGGTAGAACGTAGCCATGAGTCTCGAACGCCGAGCCGCATCTCTGACACGCAGCGCTTTTGCTGTGGTCTGTGGCGTGTGGGCGATCCGGTCCCAGGCCGGTGTTCGACTCGATCCTGCGATCCCCAGTATCTTTAGCCCCGCTTCTACTCCCGCAGACTCCATCTACCACCTCTCCTTGTTTGTGCTCGCGATCTGCGGGGCCATTTTTCTTACAGTTTTCACATTGTTGGTGTACGCAGTACTAAAGTTTCGCCGTCGCGCCGATGACGACGGCCGTGAGCCGCCGCAGATTTACGGCAGCAACCAGATGGAACTGGCCTGGACGGTAATTCCCGTTGTGATCGTAGTTGTGCTCTTCCTCGCCACCGCGAGAGTCATCCACGCCGTGGAAGACGCCAAGCTCCCGCCCAGCACGCTGGAAGTCACCGCCACCGGCCACCAGTTCTGGTGGGAGTTTCAGTATCCGCAGCAGGGATTTATAACTGCAAATGAATTGCATGTGCCGGTCAGTAACGGCCCCAACGGCGCGCCCACGCGGATCAAGCTTCTATCGGCTGATACCGATCATAGTTTCTGGGTTCCGAAACTGGCCGGCAAGACCGACCTCATTCCCAATCGCGTTAATGAGATGTGGATCGAGCCGCATGATGCCGGGGTCTATGTGGGCCAATGCGCTCAGTATTGCGGGACGCAGCACGCCAAGATGCTGTTGCGGGTGATTGTGGAATCCCCTGAGGATTTCCAGAAATGGGTGGACGGGCAGAAGGCGCCCGCGGTGCAGGCAGCGGGCGCTGCGCGCGGCCGGGAGATCTTTGAGACGACTGCCTGCGTCAACTGCCACACCATTGCAGGTACGGACGCGCATGGCAAGTTCGGACCCGACCTCACGCACCTCATGAGCCGCGAAACCATCGCTGCCGGTGCTGCGCTCAACACGCGCGAGAACCTGCGTCAGTGGATCAAAGGTCCTGACGTTATTAAGCCGGGAGCGCTGATGCCGGCGATGCAAATGAGCGAAGCTGACATTGATGCCGTAACCGACTACATGCAGACGCTGCATTAAACAGGACTGACAAATGCTCGACGCTGATTCTCTCTCGCAACCGATGTTCGTGCCCGAAGCGGGCGCGGGCAGCCGACCGTTTCTCGATCGGTTACACGAGTGGATCATCACCGTCGACCATAAAAAGCTCGGGCTGATGTACATCGGGTACGGCATCCTGTTCCTCGTGATCGGCGGGCTGGAAGCCACGGCGATGCGCATCCAGTTGGCCATCCCGCACAATAATTTCCTTTCGCCCCAACTGTTCAACCAGCTCTTCACCATGCACGGTACGACCATGGTGTTTCTGGTCGGCATGCCGCTGCTGTTCGGGTTTGCCAACTATCTCGTGCCGCTGATGATCGGCGCGCGCGACATGGCCTTCCCGCGGCTGAACGCCTTCAGCTTCTGGATGAGCGCGCTGGGCGGCATCATTCTGTACTTCAGCTTTATCGGCGGCAACGGTTTGTACGGTGCTGGTGCGGCACCCGACGTCGGGTGGTTCGCTTACGCGCCGCTGACGGCGCAAGCGTTCTCGCCCGGCCACAGCACGGATTATTGGATCGATCGGTCTACTGGTGGCCGGGGTTGGCAGCATTGGTACGTCTTTGAACATCGTCACCACGATTCTTTGTATGCGCTGCCCGGGTATGACGCTTAACCGCATGCCGCTGCTGGCCTGGTTGAATCTGGTGATGTCAGGGCTGGTTCTCATTGTGGTTTCGCCGCTTACTGCCGCGCAGATCATGCTGCTGCTCGACCGCTACCTGGGCGCGCACTTCTTCGACACCCAGGCCGGCGGCTCGGCCGTCATCTGGATGCACTTTTTCTGGATCTTCGGCCATCCCGAAGTCTACGTGCTTATCATCCCCGGCTTCGCCTTTGCGTCGGAGATCATCCCGGTGTTCTCGCGCAAGCCGATCTTTGGCTACGCCATCATGGTGGCGGCGACGCTGGGCATCGGATTCCTGAGCCTGGGCGTTTGGGCTCACCACATGTTCACCATCGGCATGACGTCGTACTCCAACGCATTTTTCGTTGCTTCGACCATGGCGATCGGCGTGCCGACCGGGATCAAAATCTTTAACTGGCTGGGGACGATGTGGGGCGGCAAAATCCGCTTTACCGTCCCCATGATGTTTTGCATCGCCTTCATCTTCCAGTTCCTCATCGCTGGGCTGACGGGCATCATGCTGGCGGCGGCGCCCTTCGATTGGCAGCTGGGTAACTCCTACTTTGTGGTAGCTCACTTCCATTACGTCCTGGTGGGCGCACTGGTATTCACCATCTTCGGTGCGCTTTATTACTGGTTCCCCAAGGTCAGTGGACGCATGTTCAACGACACGCTGGGGCGCTGGCATTTCTGGCTTTTCCTGATCGGGTTCCATCTGACCTTCGACTTCATGCACATCCCCGGAGTTCTGGGCATGCCGCGCCGCATTTATACCTATGAACCCGGCCGGGGCTGGGAAATCTGGAACCTGATCATCTCGATTGGCGTGATCTTTCAGATCCTGGGAGTTTTGTGCTGGGTCGTAAATTTTCTGTGGTCGTGGTTCAAAGGCCCCAAGGCCGGAAACGATCCCTGGGACGCGTGGACGTTGGAGTGGGCGACCACATCGCCGCCGCCCGATTACAACTTTGCCATCATTCCTACCGTGCGCAGTCGCCGTCCGTTGTGGGACTTGAAGCATCCCGAAGATCCCGACTGGAAGTACGAGTAGAGGAGATCACGTTTGGCAGCACCGAGCATTGCGTTGAAACCAGCCGAGATGCCGTTGGCGCACGAGCTGCGCGGTCGCGTCGGCATGTTCTGCCTCATCGCGGCCGAGTCGGCCATCTTCTGCATCTTCGTGGTTGCGTATCTCTACTACGCGGGCAAGAGCCTCAGCGGGCCTTATCCCAACCAGGTGCTGCATGTGCCGGTCTTCAACTCGATTTGCCTGTTCGCCAGCAGCTTCACCATCGTGATGGCGGAGCGCGCCCTGCGGCGCAATGAGGTCAGGCTATTCGGGACATGGTGGCTGTTCACCATCGGTCTGGGGCTGATTTTTATTCTGGGCACGGCGCGCGAGTGGTATCACCTGATCTACAAGGAAGGGCTGACGATCAGCACCAACCTGTTCGGCACGACGTTCTATTCGCTGGTGGGATTGCACGCCTTTCACGTCATTGTCGGCTTGACCGGCCTGACGATCATCATGATTTTTACCGCCCTGGGCGACGTTACTCAGGTGCATGAGCAGCGCATCGGAGTTTTCGCCATGTATTGGCACTTTGTGGATGCCATCTGGGTGGTCGTGCTGTCGGTGGTTTACTTCATCGCGCGATGAAGGTGACGGGGAGGTCGGTATTGCCGAGGTTTTGTATCTGGGCACGACTTCAGTCGTGCCGAACAGAGCTGGTAAAGATTAGGGCTTCTAGCCCCTGAGGGAAATCGCCTTCGGCGATCAAGGCTTTGCGAGAGTCGCCTCGCGAATCAGCGTGTGTGGTTGCGATGCGCGCTGAACGGAAGAGCGCCGAGCCCGAAGGGACGGCACAAAAGCAGGTTCCTCGGGGACTGAAGTCCCCTCGGGATGACAAGGAAAAAGGGGCTTACGGCGCAGCTAAAGCTGCGCCCCTTCAAAGATCATGGCAACGTCGCAACAACCCGTCGAGCACAACCCTGAGCAGGCCGTCGTGGTATTGCCTGCGCCGACGGCATGGCCTTTCTTCATGGCCCTGGGGGCGTCGCTGTTGTTCGCAGGTTTGCTGACCAATGTCTCCGTCAGCATTCTCGGCGCGCTTCTCTATGTCATCGCCGCTGTGGGGTGGTTCCGGCAGGTCACTGCCGCACGAGCGTCACGAGACGCTCACAGTGACGGTTCCCGCCGTGGAGGAGGCCTTGCCTGCCCCTGAAGTGCAACACGTGGCTGCCGCGGAGAAGATACAACGTGCCTGGCTTCCGTTGAAAGTTTATCCCGTCGTTTCGGGAGTTCGTGGGGGTCTTGCCGGCGGTGTGGCAATGGCCATCATCGCCATGCTGTACGGGGTTATCGTTGAGCACAGCATTTGGTATCCGATCAATTTGGTTGCCGGAAGTCTCTACGCCGCCGAGGCCATGCCCTCAAAAGAGGCGCTCATGCAGTTCCATCCTATGTGGCTGCTGTTTGCGCTAGCGCTTCACCTCACCATGTGCACGCTCGTGGGTTTGCTGTATGGCGCCATGCTTCCCATGCTGCCCGGCCGGCCGATCGTTCTGGGTGGCGTGATCGCTCCGCTTATATGGACGGGGCTGGTGTATTCCGTGCTTGGCTTCATCAATCCTTTGCTCGACGAGAAGATCAACTGGCTCTGGTTCGCCGTTTCGCAGGTAGCCTTCGGTGTGGTCGCCGGGCTCGTCGTTGTCCGGCATAACAAGGTCTGGACGGCCGAGAACCTGCCTCTGGCCATGCGCGTGGGCCTGGAAGCGCCCGGCCTCATGCCGGAACGTGGTTCCGGGGATGAAGGCCGATGAACCTCCGCGGCGCTGCCCTTCTCGCCCTTGTGCTGGCGATGTCATTTGCGTCCGGATGTCAGCTTCCCGGCAAGCCCCCACCGGGCCCGGAGGTTCCCGATCCCGACACAGTTCTCAATGCCAAGCTTCTATATAGCCAGAACTGCGCGGGCTGTCATGGAGCGGATGGCAGGCACGGAGCCGCGATTGGCATTGGCGACCCCGTATACCTTGCGATTGCCAGCGAAGACACCATGCGGTCCGCAGTTGCGAAGGGCCGCCCCGGGACGGCTATGTCGGCTTTCGCTCAGAAGGAAGGCGGGATGTTGACCGACGCGCAGGTCGACTCCATCGTGCGTGGTATTCGCAAACGATGGAGCAATCCAAGCGCGGTGGCGGGAGCCAGTCCTCCGCCATACGCAGCAACAGCGGCGGGCGATGCGCAACGCGGACAAGCCACATACAACAAGTTCTGCGCAAGCTGTCATGGTGAAGACAAGGCAGCTGGTTCGAAGGCAGGGTCCGTCCTTGACCCCGCATACCTCAGCCTGATCACTAACCAGGGGCTGCGCACCATCGTGATCACCGGCAGGCCTGACTTTAACGCGCCCGATTGGCGCAGCAACGTTCCCGGACAGCCCATGACCGACGAAGAGATTAGCGATGTTGTCGCTTTCTTGGTATCGCATCGTCCCGCTACGGCGGCTGTGCAGAACACGGCGCCCTCCGCCGCTAATGTATCCGGAGGTTCGCAATGATCCCTCAGCACCCGCAGACGCCGGAGCAAGGAGAGAAGAACGAGATCTCCCGCCGCGAGGTATTCGTCAAAATCGGCCTGCTGCTGAACGGGCTGGCGGCGCTGGTGCTCGCAACTCCCATAATCGGCTATCTGGTATCGCCCATCCTCGAGTCGCAACGCAACGGCTTCAAGCGCTGGATCGCGCTTGGCCAGTTGGACGAATTTCCCGAGAACCAGACGCGGCTTGCGACCTTCAAAAACCCCATCACAGGGTTCTCCGACGGCAAAACGGACGACATCCCCTGCTGGGTACGCCGCATGTCAGGCGAGAATTTCCAGGTCTTCGCTATCAACTGCGCGCACCTCGGATGCCCGGTGCGCTGGTTTCCGCAGTCGGGATTGTTCATGTGTCCCTGTCATGGTGGCGTGTACTACCAGGACGGCGCGCGCGCCTCGGGACCGCCCGAGCGCGGCCTGTTCGAGTATGCCCACAAGGTGGAAGACGGCAAGCTGATGATCGAAGCGGGTCAGTTGCCAACGCTCTCGACTTCGGCGGCCCTGCGCGGTCCGAAGAGGAGTGGCGGATGCCAGGGCTAAGCCGGATCGGCGACTGGTTCGAGCAGCGGCTGCAGATCGCTGGCGCCATTCGAGAGGCGACTGAACACCCGGTCCCGCGCAAGTCGGCGAGCTGGTTTTACGTGTTTGGCAGCGCTGCGCTGACCATCTTCATCCTCCAGGTTTTCACTGGCATCCTGCTGGCGCTGATCTACGTCCCCAGTGCCGCCGAAGCCTGGAACAGCCTTCAGTTCCTGAATCACGCTGTCACCTTGGGATGGTTCCTGCGCGCCGTACATGGCTGGGGCTCGAACTTCATGGTCGCCGTGGTGCTCATCCACATGTGCCAGGTGTTTCTCTTTGGCGCTTATAAATTTCCGCGCGAGCTGACGTGGATCGTAGGCGTCTGCCTGCTCTTGATGACGCTGGGGATGGCATTCACCGGGCAGGTAATGCGCTTCGATCAGGACGCCTACTGGGGTATCGGGATTGGCGGCGTCCATCACCAGCCGGGTGCCTGTGCTCGGGCCGTATCTCGTCCACATGCTGCTGGGCGGCCCGATCATCGCGGGCGCAACCTTGTCGCGCTTCTTCACGCTGCATGTCTTCGTCGTCCCCGGATTGCTGATCGGCCTTGTCTCGTTGCACCTTCTGATGGTCTTGAAGCTGGGCATCAACGAGTGGCCAATGCCGGGGCGCATCGTTCGCCGCTCGACCTACCTGCAGGAATACCAGGAGATGACGCACAAGCGCGGTGTGCCCTTCGTCCCGGTGGCCATATGGAAGGACATGTTCTTCTCCGCCGCGATCATCGTCGCGGTGATGGCGTGCGCGGCATACTTTGGGCCATTCGGGCCGACGGGGTATCCCGACCCGACGATCATCCAGACCATCCCCAAGCCGGACTTCTTTTTCCTCTGGCTGTACGCCATGCTGGCGTTGCTGCCGCCGTCGATGGAAACCCCTCTGCTTCTGATTGGTCCCGTCATTGCCATTGGCTTCCTCATCCTTCTGCCATTCATCTCCGGCGAAGGCGAGAAGAGCTGGAAGCGACGGCCCATCGCCGTGGTTTCGTTATTGCTCATTGCGGTGGCGCTCGGGACATTTACCAAGCTTGCGACCTACTCTCCCTGGAGCCCGGTGATGAATGCCTGGAGCAGCGATCCCGTGCCGGTGACCTTTCTGAACGGCAGAACGCCCTTGCAGCGGGAGGGTGCGCTGGTGTTTCAGGGCAAGCAGTGCCGCAACTGCCATGCGCTTGACGGCGTCGGCGGGAAGCGCGGCCCCGAACTCGATCACGTGGCAACGCGGATGACGCATGACCAACTTGTCCGGCAGGTGATCCAGGGCGGCGGAAACATGCCCGCCTATGGCAAGAACCTCAAGCCGGCAGAGGTGACCGCGCTAGTCTCCTTCCTGGAGACGCTGCATCCGCCGAGCCAGCTTCCAGCGCGCGATGCCGCGGCGCAGGCGGTGATGCCAATGCATTAGCGAGTCGAGGCTCCGTTGCCTTGAAGGGGCACGCCTTCAGGGTGCTGAAAAACTCGCGTGGAGGGTTGATTTCGCGTCAGGGCACGACCCTTCGGCTTCACTTGAGCGCAGCGAAGGACCTGCTTCAACTTCATAGTGCGACAAGCGCCGGGTGCCCACCGTCCCCCAGGGGACAACGTATCTAAGCCCAGCGCTTTAAGCGCTGCGCTCCAGCATTGCACCCGGCGCGGAGTCGGTGTACAGTTTACGGACTCATTCGAGCGCAAGGAGGAGCGATGGGATTTATCGTGTGGATCGTAGTTGGCCTGATTGCCGGCTGGCTCGCAGGACTGGTCATGAAGGGCGGCGGCTACGGCGTGCTCGTCGACATCATCCTCGGCATCCTGGGAGGCTTTGTCGGCGGCTGGGTATTCGGCATGCTGGGCATCTGGCCCGGCGGCGGGATGATCGGGTCCATCATCGTCGCTTTTGTCGGCGCCATCATTTTGGTTGGACTGAGCCGCCTTATCAAGCGGGCATGAGTCCGGCCCAACCTGGTGTTGACGATAACAATTCCCACTCATTCCCACCGCAGGAATGAGTGAGGCCCTCGGCATCTACTAGCCTGCAAGCTTTTCAATCGCCGGCATGTTCCGGATCAGCAACGTGGAACCGGCAAGTTCCGCAATATGCTGCTTGCGAAAACTCGCAAGCGTTCGGGTTACTGTCTCACGCGACATGCCGATGATTTGTCCGATCTCTTCATGGGTCAGTGCCACTTTGATTCCGTGGGCTGTGGCCATCGCGGAATCGTCGTGCGACCAATCCAGCATCAGGCGGGCAATTCGATTGGGAGCTGATCTCATGACGAACGAGCGAATCTGCTGGTACGCCTGTTGGCACTCGCGGCTCAGATGTATGGCTGCATGCATGCAGGCATCGCCATGCTCCGTCAGAAATCTGAGAAAGTCGTCCCGTTTCACAAAATTTAGCTGGCAAGGCTGACCGGTTTCCGCCGCCGTCTCATGGGGAATTCCAGACACGGTTGCGTTCAGGCCTAACACTTCTCCCGGCTGCGCAATCTTGAGGATGAGCGTCTGACCTTCACTCGAAGTGACGGATAACTTCACCCGCCCTTTACAAAGGATGTAGATTCCGCGGCAGGCTTGCCCTTCCACGAAGAGAGTTGCGCCCGCAGGATATGCGACCGTGAACTTCAGCGTTTGGAACACTTGCATAACCGGGTTCGGCAAAGAGCAGAAGAAGCCTTCGGAGCACAGCTTGCAGGACAAACAGTTTTCGACCAGTTCGATCCCATATGGAGAAGGCATTGCCACCTTCCTGTCTTAGCCTCATATTGCGGAGCCAGTGGCAGGATATGAACTTAGTTGGATCGGCCCGGCTGCCACCGGCTTGGGTAGGATTGAGCGATAGTACTGAGGTGAACCGAGGCACGTCTGAGCAAAAGTGCTCACTCGCCATTATTTTGTTCGTGTCGGGTGCCCGTCTGGCGAGCGCGAAGCTCGCCGCCTCACACGTAATCAGGACCTGCCGGATGGCCTTCGATACGAGACAAGGCGTCCGTCAAGGCGTAGTCCTGCCTGAGCGGCGCCTGAGCGCTGCTAGTTTGCGAGCGTGGTGCCCCATGTTCGCCCTTCGTTTGGGCTAACCTGGGATCACTGCGCTCAAGAGCCGGAGCGGTGTGGGTGATCTTTTGATATTCTTTACGCTACCATGCCCCAATTCGGAGCGCTCATTCTCGATTTCGACAGTACCATCATTAAAGAGGAGTCGCTCGAGGTGCTCTTTTCGTTATCGCTCGAGAGCTCTGACCGCAGAGAAGAGATTCTTCGGAAAATTAAGGCTATAACCAATCGGGGTATGGAGGGATCAATTTCCATTGAAGACTCACTCAGAGAGCGGCTCGCCTTGCTAATGGCAACCCGGGATCAGGTGGCCCGTGCAGGGAAGCTGTGCTCCCAGTCCATAACAGAATCATTCCTTCGCAATAAGGCTTTCCTGGAAAATCCGGGAAATAACATTTACATAATTTCCGCCGGCTTTGAGGAAATCATACTGCCAACAACGGCCACTCTGGGAATTTCGCATCAAAACGTGTTTGCTAACGCATTCACCTATGATACTGATGGCATCGTGACTGGCCTTGATCAAAAACGGCTAACATCGCATAATAAGGGGAAAGTAAAGCAAGTAAAGGCCCTCTCGCTTCCCCGGCCAGTCGTCATGGTGGGAGATGGATTCTCGGATTACGAGGTGAAGCAATACGGAGCTGCAGACGTCTTCATCGCTTATGCCGAGCATGCCCGGCGAGACAACGTAGTCGCTCATGCCGACTACGTCGCAACCAGTTTTGACGATATAAAACACTATCTGGGCACCCTCTCATGAATGTCCGCAAACCAAAAGCCTTATTGCTTGAACACATCCACAAAGATGCTCGGAAACTGTTTACGAGCAAAGGCTACGAAGTAAAGGCTTTCTCCTCGTCGCTCGAGGAAGGCGAATTGATTCGCGAACTTCGCGACGTCTCGATATTTGGGATTCGTTCCAAGACACAGATTTCCAAGAACATTCTTGATCATGCAGAGAACCTCTTAGCCATTGGGGCTTACTGTATTGGCACAAATCAGATTGATCTCACGACATGCACCCAAAATGCCATTGCTGTTTTTAATGCTCCCTATTCGAATACCCGTAGTGTTGTCGAACTTGCGATCGGCAACATGATTGCCCTTATCCGCCGCTCCTTCGACGCATCGGCAAAATTACATCGCGGGATCTGGGCTAAAGATTCTTCGCGGCGTTTTGAGATGCGAGGGAAGACATTGGGAATTGTGGGCTATGGCAACATCGGTTCTCAACTATCAATTCTCGCTGAACTCCTCGGAATGGAAGTGTACTTCTATGATATTCAAGACAAATTGGCATTAGGAAATACGAAGAAGTGCAAAACGTTTGCTGAACTGTTAAAGAAAGCGACCTTCGTCTCGCTCCATGTCGATGGCCGCCCGGAAAATAAAAATCTCATTTCCAAGACAGAGCTGCAAATGATGCAGCGAGGTTCGTACCTATTGAATCTGAGCCGCGGACAAACCGTTAATCTTCAGGACCTTGCCAACGCATTGCAATCGCATCATTTAGCCGGAGCCGCAATTGACGTATTCCCCGTGGAGCCAAAGAGCAACAGCGAGCCGTTTTCAAGCGTCATGCAAAACCTGGAAAACGTCATTTTGACGCCGCATGTAGGGGGCAATACGGAAGAGGCGCAAAGGGACATCGCCCATTCTGTCACGAATCGCCTTCTCGAATATATGCAAACGGGGAGCATTTCCAGGTCCGTCAATTTCCCCGAGGTCATTCTGCCGGCCGTGAAGAAGGGGCATCGGATTGTTCATATCCATAAGAATGTTCCCGGCATGCTAGCCCGTATCAATAAAATATTTGCCAATCATGGAATTAATATCGAAGGCCAACATCTACAGACTCAAGGTTCCCTGGGATATGCCGTAACCGACGTGCTATCCGCCGATCACGCCTTGCTTGCGGAGCTTCAAAGAATTCCTAACACATTAAGGACCAGGAAGCTGTTCTAAGGGCATGCCTAAGACCTATTTTACCGTTGGCCCAAGCGAGCTTCACCCAGATATGTCGTTGTTTCTGCAAAAGAGCCTTGAGCGAGAGATTGGGTCGTTATCCCATAGAAGTTCTGCGTTTCAGGAACTCTACGCAACTCTATCAACGCACCTTAAGAAGTTATTCTCTCTACCCGACGACTATCTTGTCTTCTATTCCGGAACGGCAACCGAATTCATGGAGCTGATCGTCCAGAACTGCTCTTCGCTGAATACCTTTCATTTTGTCGATGGGGCCTTTTCCTGCAAATTCAGGGACATCTCGCGGCAAAACCACAGGCTGATACAGGAAATCCCCGCCGATCACAACCATGTCTACAGGGACATGTCATCCGATCTTAGCGAATCGCCCGAACTTATTTGTCTCACCCACAATGAAACCAGCAATGGGGTTGTGCTCGAAGAAGGCTTTCTTGAGGCAGTTCGACGACATTTTCCCGAGTCCATTATTGCCCTCGATATCGTTTCCTCTGCCCCGACAACGAGGGTCGATCTCTCTCAAGCGGATTGCATATTCTTCTCCGTTCAAAAAGGATTTGGTTTGCCGGCTGGCCTTGGTGTTATGTTGGTAAGCCCGCGCGCCATCGCGAAATCGCAAGCATGCGAAAAAGAAGCCACAAACGTTTATCGTGGCTCATATCACTCCTTTACAAACCTTGCGCAAGCTGCCAGGAGAAACCAGACAGTTGCCACCCCAAACGTGCTTGGCATGTTTCTCTTGAATGAGGTGGTCGAAGATTTCCTCCGGCGCGGCATCTCGACGATAAGAGAAGAAACAGCACAAAGAGCCGCTTTGATTTATTCTGCTCTCGAAAGGGCGCATGAGCGCTCACTTCTAAAGCCACTTGTTGACAACCCTTCGGTTCGTTCGCAAACCGTCATCGTCGCAGAGGTTCTCGATTCTCGCAGGTGGCGCCATCTGAAAGAAGCTTTGGAAAAGCAAGGATTGATCGTGGGAGCCGGATACGGATCCTTAAAAGAAAAACATATTCGCATTGGCAATTTCCCCGCGCACTCCATAGGGAAAGTAAATGAACTATGCGAGGTGGTACTTCTGCGTTAAAGACGCCAGACTCTCGTCGCAAGGCCGGGTGGCCCACGCATCCGCGGTTTTCGAATGTGTGGGGACAGTATTCAATGATTAGGCCCTCTGAAGATCGCTGATGTTGACGGTAAGCCCCCCAGCCATTGCAGCGGCAGGAGTGAGTGGGATGCCCGGCTGGCCGGTAACAGCGAGCGATTTTCGCCCACATTTTCTGCATCTTACCGGCGAATGCAACCTTGACTCTGGCGAGCCGGGTTCGGTCTGAGTTGTTGAAACAAAAGGTGTCCAATCACAGCAAACTCGCGCCGGCTGCACCCGCGCGAGAAAGTCACGGTTGTCAGAGTTATTTTGCTTGACGCGAAGAGCCCCCCGACATATAGTCAGTGCCCTGAATTCCTGTAGCTCGGGAGCAGGACTGTGCGATCAGGAAAACCTTCTGCTTCCCCTTCTGTTCATTTTGGTCACGATTTGGAGGAACTGAATGAAGCGTTTGCAATTGACTCTGCTCGCCTTGGCTGTGATCTGCATAATCAGCATTCCGGCCGCCGCCGACACTATCTTCAATGACTTCAATACTGGAAACGGCTACAACTGTTGCACCGGTTGGACTGTTGCTGGCCCCACTTCACCTCCCGGACAGTTCATCTCCGCCAACGAGTTCACCGCTGGCGTGAGTGCGCAAGTGACTGAGATTGATCTTGCAATTGGCAAAGTGGTCGGAGACGGTGGCGGCACTGCTGCCCTGTATACGGTAGGCGGAAACGGTCTCCCTGGAAGCCTGCTGGGCTCGTGGTCGTTTGTGGCCCACCAGACATTCGGCAACTGCTGCGCGATCGAGCAAATTACCAACATTTCGGGTGGCCCGAATTTGACGCAAGCAACTCAGTATTACATGATACTTTCGGCTGACAGCCCCACTTGGGACGCGTGGAACGAAAATACCGTAGGCGCCATGGGCAGGGACCTGTTCTCCCAGGACAACATGCAGACCTGGACCGATAACGGCACCCAGACGCTCGGCACCTTTAGTATTGTGGGAACTACCGTTCCGGAGCCGGGCACCCTGCTGATGCTGGGCAGCGGCGTTGTAGCCGTAGCCGGTGCCTTCCGCCGCAAGCTCGGAGTCTAGTTCCTCGGGTTGTGTGGACCTGGGCCGGATGGTCCGGGCAAGCACGTTGCATAGTCGGTGAAACACAAGGGTTTCCCCGTCCAACCGTATTTTGGTTGGGCGGGGATTTTTGTTTCAGCGACTCGGCCAAGCGAAGGCCGTAATCTAGCCCAGCGCGAACCGGGATCCGCAACGCGCGCCGATTTTGCGCTCGGTTGGGTTTGGGAAGCCCTGGGCGCAAGCTGTACAGGCAGCCACCAACTTCGACATCGACGCACGCCCCGTCCCTCCCGAGCGGATCCGGCGTCACCGTCCCGCAGGGACAGCCTGTCTAAGCCCAGCGCCTTCAGCGCGGGGTGAGCGTGTCTCTCACTCCGAGTCCCGTAGGGACGGCAGCAGTTCGCTGGCTGCCTCCATGCCTGCCGCTGCGCGAATCTAGCGGGCAGGTGCAGAAGCTGATATATATTCTGCGCATGGATCCCCTCTCCACCGTCGTGATCTCCGCGGCCGCCACTCGCATTGTCAATCTCATAGAGTGGGACAAAGTCCTCCACGGCCTCGCCGACGACGCTGCCAAGACCGGCGCAAAGCGCCTCTTCGGCCGCCTGCGACCGACCGAGCAGCAAAAGACCGCTCGCATCGCTATCGCTCTTTTCCTGCACGAGTGGGACAGCGAGCTGGAAGACAAGACTCCGTTCGCCGCCGCAATCCCGGGCTACCGCGATCAGTTGCAGCGCCTGCTCGAAGCCGCCGCCCCTGACATCGTCGCGTGGCTCAATCCTGAGACCGCACAGGTCGATCTCGCACCGGTGGAGCGAACCTGGAACGAGCTGGCGCGCCAGCACCAGGTCAGTCCCCTGCCCGAAGGCTTCGACTGGACGCTGGTCGCGCAGAACTACTCCCGCGCCATCCGCAAGCACATCAAGAGCGACCCCGAACTGCGCGCCGTTCTTGTGGCGGCATTACAGGAACGCACCGCCAACGCCACAGAACGTACTGCCGATGCCGCCGAGCGCGCGGCCGGTCCCGACCCCGGCTTCAATCTCTCCGGCTACCGCGACTATCTGCAAAAAAAGTGCGGAGCGCTGCAACTGGCGGTGATGCACACAAGCGCACATCATTTCGATCGCCAGATCACCCTGTGGAGCGTTTTCGTGCCGCAGTTGGCACGCGAGTCGGCCCCGCTGATCGAGCTGCCCGAAGAGATCCGGCGGCGCTTGCGCGAAGAGGGCCAGCTCGCGCAAGGAGAGGATGCCGAAGCGGCCGCCGCATTGCAGCAGCGCTACCAGTCAGCCGCTCTCACCCCAGTGCTTGACATTCTCCAGCGCGAGCGCCTCGCCGTCGTGACGGGCAATCCGGGTTCGGGCAAGACCTCGCTGCTCAAGTACCTCGCGCTGCGCTGGGTCAACGAAGACCACGGCCTCTTGCCCCTGTTCATCGACCTGCGCGAGTACATCCGCGAACGCGAGGGCGTGCCCGAGTATTTCGAATCCGGCTGGGCGATGTATCGGCTCGACGCGCGGCAACTCGACCAGCGACTGAAGGAGGGTGCCGCCGTCCTCTTCTTCGACGGCCTGGATGAGATCTTCGATGCGCCCAGTCGTGCGTCCGTCATTGACGAGATCGCCGCTCTTGCCTCGCGATATCCCAAGGCGCGCATGGTTGTCACCTCGCGCAAGCTTGGTTATAAACCCGAGCGCCTGCAGGCCGCCGGGTTCGCGCATGCCACGTTGGAAGATTTCGACGACGATCAGGTCCGCGACTTCCTCACCCGCTGGCACAAAATTGCCGAGGACGACCCCAAAGAACGCACGCGCCTCCAGACTCGCATCGAGCGCGCTATCGCCGACTCAACCGCCATTCGCGAGCTCGCAGGCAATCCGCTCCTGCTCACCATGATGGCCATCCTGAATCGCAACCAGGAGCTGCCTCGTGACCGGGTGGAGCTTTACCGCGAGGCCAGCCGCGTGTTGCTCGGAGAGTGGGACGCCAGCCGTGCGCTGCCGGCGGATGAATTCGCCCGTCAGGAGAAGGAAGCCTTGTTGCGCGAGCTGGCCGGCGACATGCAGCAGCTTCCAGGCGGCCTCGCCGGAAACCTGATCGACCGCGACCGGCTCATCGACCGCTTCCGCAAGTTCCTTGCCGGCCTCGGCGTGCAAGACAGTTATCAAAAGGCCTTGGTCATGGTAGAGCAGTTGACCAAGCGCAACTTCATCCTTTCATTCGCCGGGGTCGAGCGCTTTTCTTTTGTGCATCGCACGTTTCTCGAATACTACTGCGCCGCCTGGTTCGTCGACCGCTTCGAGAAAAAGCAGGAACTAAGCTTGGAAGAACTGAAGACCGAGGTCTTTGGCCGCCACTGGAAAGACGAAAAATGGCAGGAGGTGTTGCGCCTCATCGCGGGCATGATTGAGGAGAAGAAGGCCGAGGAACTGATCCTGTATCTCATGTCGCTGGAGGGTGGCGATGCACAGTGGCGGAATCTCCTGTTGGCTGCTGGCTGTGTTAGCGAAGTGCGCAACCGGCGCGCAGTTGAGGCCACGTCAAAACAGTTACTTAAACGCATGGTAGAAGATGCCGCCGCGAATGTCCGCTCGACAGAAGTCGCCTACAACCCCTACGTGATGGAGAAAGCACGTCGAGCCGCTTTTTCGACGATCGCCCAAGTGTGGCGGAGTGAAGGGGCCAACGCCTGGCTCAAGTCAGTCGCAATCGAAAGTGACGAGGAGATCGTCCGCGTGGCGGCGGTCGAAGAGGTGGCCCGAGGCTGGCGGGACGATCCCGATACCCTGCCCTGGCTGAAGGACCGCGTGCGCTCGGACAAGCATTGGTCCGTGCAGCAGGCGGCGGTAGCGGTGGTGGCGAGCGGCTGGAAGGACGATCCCGACACTTTGCCTTGGCTGAAGGACCAAGCAGGTTCCGAAGATTGGGCTGCGCAGGGCGCAGCGTTGTGGGAGATGGCGCGTGGCTGGAGGGACGAACCCGATACCCTACCCTGGCTGAAGGATCAGGCAAATTCCAAACAGTCGAGTTTGCGACAGGCAGCGCTGGCGGTGCTGGCGGCCGGCTGGAAGGAGGATCCGGAGGTATTGCCCTTGCTGAAGAAGCGCGCTCGTTCCGATGAGGACGAGGGCGTGCGGCGGACGGCGCTGCAGGCGCTAGCGGAGGGCTGGAAGGACGACCCCGAAGTGTTGCCACTGCTCAGGGACCGGGCTCGCTGCGATGAGGTGGGGGTTGTGCGGTATCAGTCGATGGAGTTGCTGGTACGCCACTGGAAGGACGATCCCGAGGTGTTGCCCATCCTGAAGGACCGGGCTCACTCCGATGAAAGTGAGTTAGTGCGGTATTACGTATTGCACGAGATGGCCAGCAACTGGAAGGCCGAGCCCGAGGTATTGCGCTTGCTGAAGGACCGCGCTCGTTCCGACGAAAAAGAGTACGTCCGAAAAACCGCACTCGGGCTGTTGGCCGAATCGTGGCCCGACGATCCTGAAGTGCAGGCCATGTTCGCCGAACAAGCCAAGGCTTCTCCCGCCGCCGGCCACTAATCCCTTTCTGACTTGTCATCCTGAGGTCGCCTGGCGACCGAAGGACCTGCTTTCGTCTACAGTTCGACGCAGCATTGCATGTCATTCGAGCTGACTCGCGTCATCGGGCCACCGTCGCACACCCAAATTGAGTTACCGATCAAAGGAAAGCAGGTCCTTCGCCCCGCTCAGGATGACCAGCCAAAAGATAGGAGCAAAAGCAGGGCTTTCGGGCGGGGTGCCCCATCCTTTCCCTTTGCTTAGGCAACTCACTACTGAATCGATGCGAGCATATCCTTTGCCTGCTTTGCATACTTCCCATCGGGCTGGAGCTCCAGATATTTCCGGAAAGCTTCGACGGTTCCCGGTGATACAACCATCTTGTTGCGCTCCATCCTGGCCTTTCCCACCAAAGCGACGCCCTTCCAGTAGTATGTGTCTGCTCTCGCGGGATCGAGCTGGATAGCTTTGTCAAACGCGGTGATGGCTTCATCGGTGCGACCGTTGTTGGTAAATACTGCGCCCTCGTTGAAATAGGACACTGCTGCGCTGCTCGGATCGGCTTGCACGGCTTTCTCGTATTCCGCAATGGCTTTGTCCACTTGCGGTGGGTTCATGGCTGCATACAAATTCCCCAAATTTTGATGGTATGCGGCGTTGTAGGGGGCGATACTCACAGCCTGCTCGTATGCGCCGATCGATTCTTCAGGTCTCTTGGCTTTGCCGTAGTACTCACCCAGGTAGGCCCAAATAAGGTCTTCGCGAGGATCGGAGACCGTCAGCGCCTTCAGAATCGAAATCGCCTCGTCATAATTTCCCGCCTTTGCTAAGTCCTTTGCCCGTGCGATCTGTGCGTTCAAGTATCTGATATGCTCATTCTCCCTCAGCGTCCGTTCGGTTGGACTGTTTCGCCCCGAGTCAGGGGTCGTTGCCGAGGCGGAGTTCCCGGCGGTCGTCGCCTCGGCGGTGCCCTGAACTCCAAGCACCAGCTCGCCGATGAGGCCGTCAGAGGAATAGGGAATCTGTGTTTTGTTACTGAGTTCGTAAACTTTATCTCGAACTCTGTACTCAAGCGTACGCAGCGCCACTTGCGGGCGATTGAATTCCTGCAGCAACACCGAGGTGAACAGGCTGTTCCTTCCGCTGTCATTGTCGCTGGCCGTCTTGCCTTGCGCAGCGGCGAACATGATGAGTGTGCCGACTCCCGCCGTCACGCCCGCCAACCCAGTCGCCGAATCCTTGGCAACCACGTAGGGATTGTTGCGGCACGCATCCAGAAAGATCAGATTTGCTCTGGTACCGCGCTCCTGCATTTTGTCAGCCAAGCGGTCTACAGCGTACCCAACGAAGGGCACATCAGCCTCGGAATCGGCGGAAAAGTCGACCGGTTCGATGTAGTCGATACTTCCCACCCGGAGCCCGTGACCGGAGTAGTAGAACACCGCTATATCGCCGCTATGCAGCGTGGCTGTCCACTTGTTAATCGCGTTCGTCAGCTCCTTCAGACCCACATTGTCACAGCAGTCCTGTACAACGAATCCCTTGGACCGCAACGAAGTGCGCATATCTTGCGCGTCGTTTACCGGGTTTTTCAGTTTGCCCAGCGGATAAGCAGAATTCCCAATCACCAAGGCTGTCTTCTTGCCCTCGCCAGTCTGCGGGACGAGCTGCTTGTCCTGACCGGGGAGCAGAGCTGGTGAGCCCAGGATCATCCCCAGGAGATAAAACATGATGCGCAAGATGGCTAATTTGGCGGGCCTCATCGGTAAACTCTCAGCGGGCCGCAGGCTTGAACATCCAATACGTTCCCGCACTGTTATGCGCGGGAGTTAGTCCAAAGCGCTTGGCCGGCACGTCTCCCTGCAGAAGATGGAAAAGGTCTGACAAAATTGTCTTGTTGTCCGCGTAATACTGGTGGAAGAAACCCAGGGCGCTGGTGTCGACACTGGATGCATCAATGGTATCCACGCCTGGCACGACGACAATACTGGCGCCCCCCAGGCCGGCCCTGGGATATCCCGCGTAAGTTGTCGAAATCCTAAGTGCCTCATCCTCTGAAGAAGCGTACAGCGTGATTCTCCTCGCCTGGGGGCGAATCTGCTGCGAGATCTGCTGGAACAAGACAGCATCGATATCTGGAGCCATCAGGACAACTTGGTTGAAGTTTGGCGCCGCGTCCTTGCCCGCCGGCATTTGCTTCAACGCATTGGTCAGGGGACGATTCCCCATACTGTGCGCAATCAGGTGTATGGTCGTCGCCCCCGACTGTTTGGAAAGCTCGGAGAGGAACTGTTGCAAATGAGGGGCCGTCAGTTCGGCGTTTCGTCCATCCTTGTTGTAAGCGACCAGACCGAGACTCCCCTGCGATGGCCAACTATAGGTGATGGCTGGTCCATCGAAGCCCAGGTCATAAGCGATCTGCGCGGTTCGACGGGTGGCATCTTCGAAGCTGGTATTGAAACCATGAATGAATACGAGCGCTTCTTTGTGTTCAGAATTACTCGTCCGGCTGCGGACACGGCTGAAAAAATAAGCTTGTGACTCCTCGTCCACTTGCAGCAAGACTATGTGCTTCTCCGGGTCCTGATGAAATTCCAGCCGGTAGATGCTGGGCCCCTCAAGCTCGCCCATCCGATGATCGCGCGGGATGCTTACAATGCATTCGCCGAAGTGCAACTCCTGCCGGGGGTCAGGCTCCTGTCCATAAACCAGAGCGGGCGGTTTTCTCCCCGTCGCTATTCGATCGGTGGCGTAGAAGATCCTCATCTCGGCATAATTGGCGTAATTCGCCGACGACGGAGCCGGAGGGGCTTTGCTGGCAATTACGGCTATGCTGATGGAGCCCTGGCCTGGTCCCACATTGTGCGCCATAACGTAGTAGTCGCCTTCTTCACTCGGCTGCCATTCGAACGCCTCGCTGGCCGAGTCCTCGTTATCTTTTCCGACCAGTACCTTCTGCTGATCGTAAACGTAGAGGTTCACGGCGAAAGGCTCCTTCTGGGTTTTGCCCGTCACGACGAGGCTATCGCCGGGCGTGAGGTGAAAAGACCTGGAAACAACCTTGGAATAAGGGCCGACCGGAATTGTCTCCGGCTCCTGTCCTACTGCTGACCCTTTGAAAGTCATCAGCAGAGGGATGACCATCACGATAAGAACAACCGACCGCCAATCGAATCTCTTCATATTACCCAGTCTGTCGTCCGCTGACTTCGCACGTGATCACTGGTACTCGCGTTTATTCAGGGCAATTATGCATCAAGTCCGGCATAGCAGTCACCAATTCCTGCAAGTTGTACCTGCGGCGGGTGTCTTCCCCTCCCCCATGGTTACTTTCGTACAGGTATAGTTACTTTCCTTTCGTAACCTATCGACGCTGCAAAATCACCGACTTTTTGGTTGCCCCTGTGATTAGTCTCGAAACTGGTGAAGTGTGGGGAAGGCCGCTCTTGGCGGATGGCTTTTGGCTCTTAGCTAATGGCCAAGAGCCAAGGGCCAAAAGCGAATAGCGAAGGGCGACCAGCGCACCGCGCCACACCAAAGGAGAGATAGAGCACTCATATGCCAAAACGTTTTTGCCACCATATCAATCCCGCCGGGGTCTTTTGCGGAGGGCCGCCGGTCAACAAGCGTGATTACTGCTTCTGGCACCTGCACGAAAATGGACGCCGCATGAAGGCGGCCCGCGCGCGTGCCCGCTCCGAACGCGTCTTCATCCACTTTCCCGTGCTTGACGATCTGCATGCCGTGCAGGTCGGGCTGATGCAGTTGGGCGAGGCCATCAACCACGGCGAGATCGACCACCAGAGCGGACGCCTGCTGCTCTCGGTGCTGCGCCTGGCCGCTTCCAATCTGAAGAGCCAGAACGGCTGGCATCAGAAGTCGGATTTCGAGACCTTTGGACCTGAGTCCAGCATCGTGATCGAGGACCCGGCCTTCGAGGACGAGTACGGCCTGCCGCAGGATTTCGATCTCGGCGTCCCGCCAGAGGTGGCGTTTCCTCCTCCGCCCGAGCCGAGTGTTGCTGCGACAACCGAACAGGATCCGGCGAAAGGCGCTGACCCGTCTCGCCGCAATCGTGACTGGCGGCGCGATGATCGCCTGCGGCGGCCGCCAGGAGCAACGGGGAAATGGCCGCGGTCCCCGGTCTGTGAGACCTGCGGCCGGGTTGAATGTGCAAGCTTCGCCTGAACCGGGTGCTGTGTCGGAGCGCAAGCGACCTCAGTCGCAGGAGCGTACGGGAACTTACGAGGGTGCCGCGGCCGGCTAGTAAGCCCAATGGAATCTAGGGTTTTAATTTAAGTATATTTAGAATCAAGAGAACAAATCTCTGCTAAGTCGCAGATTCTAAAGGAGCGGAGGTAGAGAAAAAGTCAACGGTTAGTGAATTCAGGGAATGCGGCGTCGCCGCGCGATGTAAGATGACGGCGAGCACCTTCCCCATGTGCAGCAACTTCGGTTTCAATCATCATCCCGGCCAGCCGCCCTGCGCGGTGGAGTCGCGCTGGTACTCCCTTGCCTTGCGCCTCTACTACTGGCTGCAATGGAAGCCGCGCCGTCAGCCGTCCTGATGCGGCGAATGGGAATTCGCTATTAGCGGTTAGCCCCTCGCGACCCCGCCTGGCGGCCGGCAGCTCGCCGCGGGCAGCTCTTAGCCGCCTTCCAGCTTTTTGTTTAGCAACTCATTAACTATTGCGGGATTCGCCTGGCCCTTTGAGGCGCGCATGATTTGGCCGACGAAGAAGCCGGCCACCGTCTTCTTGCCGCCGCGATACTGCTCCAGTTGCCTGGGATTGGCGGCGATCACCTCGTCGATGATCTTCTCGATGGCGGCGGTGTCTGTGATCTGCTGCGGCTTCTCCCGCTCGTAGACGGCAGGGAAGTCTTCGCCCCGCTCGAACGCAATGTCGTAGAGGTCCTTGAGCTGCTTGCCGCTGATGGCACCGCTCTCCACCAGGTCGGCCGACATGGCGACGCCCTTCATCGATATAGGCGACTGCTCTAAATCGAGCCCTTTGGCTTTGAGGCGGCCGAGCAACTCACTGTTGACGAGATTTGCTACGCGCTTCGGGTTCTTCGCCGCGGCCGCGGCCTCCTCGAACTGGTCGGCTCGCGAGCGCGATACGGTCAGCGTATAGGCATCGCCCTTGCTCACGCCATACTGCCCGATGAAGCGCGCGCGCCGCGCTTCAGGCAGTTCGGGCAAGTTGGCAGCGATCTGCTCGCGCCACTTCTCGTCGACGACTAACGGCAGTAGGTCGGGCTCGGGGAAGTAGCGGTAGTCGTGTGCCTCTTCTTTCGAACGCATGCTGTAGGTCTTGCCCTCGGCGGCGTTGTACAGGCGCGTCTCCTGCGTGATGCGCCCGCCGGACTCCAGCACCTGCTCCTGGCGCTCGATCTCGTACTCTAGCGCCTCGCGGATAAAGCGGAACGAGTTGACGTTCTTGATCTCGGTCTTGGTGCCGAACTCGCGCTGGCCGACAGGGCGGATGCTGACGTTGGCGTCGCAACGCAGCGAGCCTTCCTCCATGTTGCAGTCGCTCACGCCGGTGTAGAGGATGATCTCCTTCAGCTTGGTCAGATATTCGTAGGCTTCGTCGGGCGAGGTGATGTCGGGTTCGCTGACGATCTCGATCAGCGGCGTGCCGGAGCGGTTGAGGTCGATCGACGTCCAGTCGCCGGAGTCGTGCAGGCCGTCGTGCAGGCTCTTGCCTGCGTCCTCTTCCATGTGAAGGCGGGTGATGCCGATACGCTTGGGCCCGCTCGCGCTCTCGATGTCGAGATAGCCGTGCTCGGCGATGGGTTTGTCGTACTGCGAAATCTGGTAGCCCTTGGGCAGGTCGGGATAGAAGTAGTTCTTGCGCGCGAAGATCGACCGCTCGTTGATGCGGCAGTTCAGCGCCATCGCCGCGAGCACGGCGAACTCCACCGCCTGCCTGTTCAGCACCGGCAGCGCGCCGGGCAACCCGAGACATACGGGGCAGACGTTGGTGTTCGGCGGATCGCCAAAGCGCGTCGAGCAGCCGCAGAAGATCTTGGTCTTGGTCAGTAGCTGGATGTGGACTTCGAGTCCGATGACCGGCTCGTACTTCGAACGTGTAGCGACAGGCGCCTCCGGCGTGGTAGCCATGATGCTCGATTATAGCGAGGGGAAGGAGTTCAACCGCGGACGAGCGCGGAGGCGCGAACGAAAAGCTTAACCACGGACTACACGGACGGGACGGAATTATCTCCGTTTGTCATCCTGAGCGCAGCGAAGGACCTGCTGTTTCGTTGATGGTCGATGCAGTCCGCAGTTGAGTTGCTCTTGCCGCGATTACCGCTCCAACCGAATACGCGATCGAGTTCAGCAACGGCGTGGCTGCGAATATCTGACCCCATGCACTGCTGAATGCAGTTGTGGCGATGTCAAAGAGTTACCAGAAGTACTCTGTTCTTGAGTATCCGAGGAATGATCGCGGGGCGTAGCCCGGCCTCATGAGGAAGGCTTCCCACAGGAACCATGCGATGCCTCCTAGCCAAACCCACCGTGCGGAGTTGCTGTTAATGCTGCGCCTGAGCACAAAACCTGCGACAAACGCTAGGCCCCAGAAAACTGGGCTGTAGTTTGCAGCATGCAAAGAGATCCGGTCCGTCAGCAGGAAGCCGACAGGGACAATCAGCAACAGCATTCCGGCGAACGTGCAGACTATCATCGCGACGAACGAGTGAAGTAAGAGGTATATAACAACCCATGCGCGTGCAGACCACGGCGAAACAGCAGGTCCTTCGCTTCGCTCAGGATGACAATCTGTATTGGTCTGATCCATGTCCATTCGTACTAATCCGTGGCTCAGCTTTACTGCGCTGCATTCCCCGCATTCACCGCGATCTCGAAGTACATCAGCTCATTGCCGTTCGCGTCGTGCAAGCCGGTCAGGTAAATGCGCGCGCCGGCTACCGGCTCCTTGATGCCCTGGATATCGAAGAAGAGGAATCCCGACTTGGTGGCGTGCGGCTCGACGGCTTCGGCGACGAACACCGCTTTCGTCAGCTCCTGGTATTGCTCCTGTGCCTTCTTGTTCTTCGCGCCGGTGGGCAGAGGAATGGGTCCCACGTGCCCAGGGCTCGTGCTGCTGGCCTTGATGTGCGCTACGCGGCGAAAGACGTCGTCTACCTCAAGCGCTTCCAGCTTGCTGCGCGACGCGGTCACAAGCTCAGCATGCATTTGCTTCAATGAGATGGGCTGGTCGCCGCTGTTGGTGATGATGAGCAGCACAGGCAGTATGCCTTCCTGCATGTACTGCGTGCCGAAGATGTCGTCCTTGGGCGCGGTGTTGTAGAGGTCGACAGCAGCGGTGACCTTCTCGATAGGGTGGGCGTCCTTGCTGGGATAAGAGTTGGCGTTCTCGGGCCGCGGAGCGACAAATTCCTTGAAGGCCCAGGCCGACGTGGCGACGAGACTGAATCCCATAACCAGTAGTAGGAGACAACCTGCACTACCCAACGGAACAAGGCAGCCTGCACTGCGGGCGCGGATGAGCATAGTCTGGATTATCGTCCTTGTGCGCGCCGTGCTCAACTCGGAAGAGGTCAACCGCGGATAGGCGCGGATGGGAAGAGTTCACCTTGCGCTTGTCCTCTGCACTCTGGACTTGTCCTCCTGCACTTTGGGGATTGTCGAATCTTGGAATTGTCATCCTGAGGCCGCTCAGCGACCGAAGTGACCTGCTTTTTTGCTGGTTGGGAAGAAAGCAGGTCGCTCACTTCGTTCGGGATGATAACCCTAATTTCTCTGATCCGTGTTATCCGTGCCGATCTGTGGTTTACGCTTTTGCCTCCGCGTTCTCCGCGTCCATCAGCGGTATAGCTTCTTGCTCCGCTCCGTGTTCATCGGTGTGAATCCGTGGTTTCCTCTGTTAATTAAGTACAATCGCACACGTGTACTGGATGTACAGCACGCTGCTGGTCGTAACGCTCGTCCTGAGCGCCCCGTGGTGGCTGTGGCAAATGCTGCGCCACGGCAAATACCGCTCCGGCTGGAGCGAGCGACTGGGTGGCGTGCCGCCACGGTTGCGCCAGCATGCGAGCTCCGAGACCATCTGGATTCATGCCGTCTCGGTTGGCGAAGTGATGGCGATCACCCAGCTTGTGTCGGACTTGCAAGCACAGTTGCGCGATTATCGAATCGTGGTCTCGACCACCACCGACACGGGGCAGAAGCTGGCGCGCCAGCGCTTCGGCGAGGAGAACGTCTTCCGCGCTCCGCTTGACTTGCCGTGGGCGGTGCAGGCGTTCATGGATGCGCTGCGTCCGCGCCTGCTGGTGCTGGCGGAGAGCGAATTCTGGCCCAACCTGCTGCATTGCGCCCGGCGTGCTGGAGTGGCGGTCGCGGTCGTAAACGCTCGCGTATCGGACAGGTCGCTTCCGCGCTATCAGCGTTTTCGTGGCCTCTTTGCGCGCGTCCTCTCCAGCGTCGATCTCTTCCTGGCGCAGAGCGAAGAAGATGCGCGCCGACTAGTCGCGATCGGCGCTCCGGTGGAGCGGGTGCACGTGGGAGGCAACCTGAAGTTCGACGTGAAGCCGCCGGCGCGTGCAGAAATCGTTGGCCAAATCGCCGAGACCATCCAGCGCGACGAGATCGGCCCGGTGATCGTTGCCGGCAGCACACTGGAGGGCGAAGAGGCCATGCTGCTGGAGGCTTTCCACGCGGTGCGCGAGCACTATGCCCGAGCAATGCTGTTGCTGGCGCCGCGTCATCCCGAGCGATTTGACGCAGTCGCGTCTCTGCTTGCCGCATCGGGACTTCGCTTTCAGCGGCGCTCGCAATGGAACGATATTCCACTCATTTCAACAGCAGGAATGAGTGGGGCACCCGTCAACTTGTCTGGAGCCGTCCTGCTGCTCGACTCGATCGGCGAGCTCGCCAGCCTGTACGAGTTGGCCGACCTCGCCTTCATCGGCGGCAGCCTGGTTCCCAAGGGCGGACACAATGTGCTGGAGCCCGCGTACTTCGGCGTGCCCATTCTGGTTGGGCCGCACACGGAGAACTTCCGCGACATCGTCGAGATCTTCCGCCGCGCCGACGCGCTGCGCGTTGTCACGGCGCAGACGCTAACGCAAGCCGTACTAGCGTTGCTTGACAATGTTCAGGAGCGCAACACACTCGGCCGCAACGCGAAAGAGGTCATGCGGGCGCAGCAGGGCGCAACACAACGAACGGTTGAGGCGCTGCTCGCGTTGCTGCCGGGTACTCAACGACACATCCTGGCCGAAGCAACTACGGAGCGCCGCACTTGAATCCACTGTCGGCAGTGTTTGGCGCCGCGGTGCGAGCACGCAATGGCTTCTACGATCGCGGCACGTTTCAGGTACACCGCCTGCAAGGTCCGGTCGTCAGCATCGGTAATCTCTCGACCGGTGGAGCAGGCAAAACGCCGTTTCTTATTCTGCTGGGCGAGTTACTCAAGCAGCACAGCATTCTCTTTGACGTGCTCTCGCGCGGCTATCGCCGCGAGATGAGAGGCGTTGCGCTCGTCGATCCCGCCGGCACAGCGCGGCAGTTCGGCGATGAGCCGCTGCTGATCGCGCGCAAGCTGGGTGTGCCTGTCATCGTCGGAGAAGACCGTTATGAGGCTGGGCTGTCTGCTGAGCAGAACTTCGGCCCGCAACTGCACCTGCTCGATGACGGCTTTCAGCATAGGCGGCTGGCGCGCGACTTCGACATCGTGCTGCTCACGCCGACCGACGTGCGCGACTCCCTGCTGCCAGCGGGAAGGCTGCGCGAGCCGCTGTCGTCGCTGGCGCGCGCCGACGCCGTGGTGTTCAGCGGCAACCTGTCGCCGGACTCGCTTCCCGAATTCGTGAAGCGGCGATGGCGGGTGCAGCGCAGCATCTTCGCGCCGCAGATCAAAGAAGCCTGTGTGGCCTTCTGCGGCATCGCTCGCCCGGAAGCTTTCTTCTCACAGCTACAGCAAGCGGGTTTGAACATCGCTGCGACGCGGCGCTTTCGGGACCATCATGCGTACGACGCGGGCGATATTCAGAGGCTACTGCGCCTAAGAGACCTCAATCGCGCCTCAGTGTTCGTGACGACGGAGAAGGATGCCGTGAACTTGGGAGAACAGTTGCGCGACTTAGGAACGATACACATTGTCCCGTTGCGCATGGAACTGGAGAACGCAGACACAGCGGTGAACGAGATTCTCGCGCGGGTGAATTCGAGAAGCGCATGAGAGAATTGGGGGTTCATCGAAGCTTGTGTCATCCTGAGCGGAGTGAAATCGCCGCAGGCGATCGAACGAAGTCGAAGAACCCCTATCGTTGCTGGTGGTAGGGGTCCTTCGACTCGTCGCTGCGCTCCTCGCTCAGGATGACAACGGTTAAGGTTGCCAACAGCCAAGAGCCAAGAGCCAAAAGCGATTTAATGACCCGTCACACCAAAGACAACGACCGCTGGAAGAAGATCGTACAATCGTTCCCCAACGTCTCCATCACCGTGCTGGGCGATCTGGTCGCCGATGAGTTTGTCTTCGGCGAGATTGCGCGGGTCTCGCGTGAAGCGCCGGTGCTTATCCTCAAGCATCGCGAGCGGACGGTCGTCCCAGGCGGCGGCGGCAACGCAGTAATGAACCTGGCCGCGCTCGGCGTGAACGTGCTGCCTGTCGGCGTGGTGGGCGACGACGAGGCGGGGCACTTGCTGATCGATGCTCTACACCAGAAGAAGGTCCCGACCGGCGGCATCCATCACCTGAAGCACTACACCACGACCACCAAGACGCGAATTCTCGCGGGCATGTCGCACAATAGCCGCCAGCAAGTGATCCGCGTGGACCGCGAGCCCGAGCCGTTGGACGAAACCCATCCGGAGCTGCTCAATCTGGTCAATGCGGCGCGTGAATATGCCACAGCGTCCGATGCGTTGATGATCTCCGACTACGGCTACGGAGCGGCCACGCCGCGCCTGCTCACCTTCGTTCGCTCCAACGGCTGCCTTCAGAACCGGCCAGTCACGCTTGACTCACGTTATCGCATGCTGGAGTTTACGGGCATCACTTCCGCCACGCCCAATGAACCCGAAGTCGAGGAGGCGCTGGGAATCCGCATCGGCTGTGACAACCAGAAGCTGATAGGCGCGGGCGAGGAGCTAATAAAGCGCATGGAACTCGACTCGCTAGTGATCACGCGCGGGCGCGACGGCATGGTTGCCTTCGAGCGCGATGCCGAGCCCGAGAACATCCCGATCTTCGGCTCGGACCAGGTGGTCGATGTGACCGGCGCGGGCGACACCGTCATCGCGACGTTTACCGCATCGCTCGCCGCGGGAGCCGATGCCGGGACCGCCGCCCGGCTGGCGAACCTGGCAGGCGGACTGGTGGTTATGAAGCGCGGCACCGCCACCGTCTCTGCTAAAGAGCTGCTGGGCGCAATCGACCAATACACGGCGGCGCACGGGTGAAGAAACGCAGATGGCAGAGGTTGCAGCCTCAATTGTTTTGTAACAGGGCACGCCTTGAGACGTGCCGTAACCGGTCCATTGACGATTTGGGCTTCAGCCCCTGAAACGGCGGGTCCCTCGCGGGCTGAAGCCCGCGCGGGAAGGCAAAAATAGACGGCTTTTTGCACGACCAAGGTCGTGCCCTGATACAAGGCATGCTCCAGGCGGTTTTTTCAGCAGCCTCTGAAGTCGTGCCCTGACACAAACCTAGACCATTCGTCTGAGAGGTAGATGGCTTTCCCAAAGAAGATATACACGCGCTTGTTGCTGCGCGAGCAGGTCCAGTGCTGGCGCGAGCAGGGCGAACAGATCGTCCTCACCAACGGCTGCTTCGACCTGCTGCATGTGGGGCACGTGCGCTATTTACGCGGCGCCAAGGCGCTGGGCGGCAAGCTCATCGTCGCCATCAACTCCGATGCAAGTGTGCGCGAACTCAAGGGCGCAGGGCGGCCGCTGATGCCCGCCGCAGAGCGCGCCGAAATTCTCGCCGCCATCGAGGACGTGGACGGGATCGTCGTATTCGACGAGCCGGACGTGCGCGCGCTGATTCGCGAGTTGCATCCTGACGTGCAGGCCAAGGGCACCGACTACACTCGCGAGACTGTCCCTGAGCGCGACGAAGTGCTGGCTTACGGCGGACGCGTTGAGATCGTCGGTGATCCCAAAGACCACTCGACCAGTGGGTTCCTTTCACAGATGAGAGATGGCGGAGGCCGCCAGCGCAAGTGACCGTCGACTCCATGCCGCAGAACCAACAGCAATCCTCGGCCCCGGCGCGCTTTTCCTGGAGCCGCCTTGCCCGCCGCATTCGCGTGCCGCTGGGGTTCGCCTTCGCCGTGTTCTATCTTTGGCGAGCGCGGCCCACGTGGGTATCATTTGGGGTGGGAGCGCTGATTGCAGCGCTGGGGCTCATCGTGCGCGCTGTGGCGTCCGGCCACGTGGACAAGAACGAAGAGCTGGCGACCACGGGCCCGTACGCGTATGTGCGCAATCCGCTCTACCTGGGCTCCATCGTCGTCGCCGTCGGGTTTGCCGTGGCCGCGCGAGATGTCGTGATCGCCGTGCTGATCGTCGTTCTCTTTGCCTTCGTCTATGTCCCGACCATTCGCTCAGAAGAGGAATACTTGCGCAACCGCTTTAGCGAGTATGCGGCCTACGCGCGCGCGGTCCCGCGGCTGTTTCCGCGCACTCTCCGCTGCGCCGGCATGACCCAGGGCTTCTCTCGCGAGCTTTATCTGAAGCACCGCGAGTACAATGCGTTAATCGGGGCCGCCCTGATGTTGGCGGCCCTTATGGTAAAGATGCTCTGGTTCCGTGGATGACTTCGACCCTGGTTCAAAACTTTACTTCCATCCTCCTTATTTTTCTGCTCTTGCCGGTGCCCGGGATGCGTGCGGCGACGGGACCGACAGCCCATGCGCAACCGGCAGCGGCTCAGGAAGCGACCATCAGCGCGACGGCGCACATCGAGCCGCTGCGGGCGGGCTTTGCCTTCCCCACGCAGACACTGCGCTATGAGGCGGAATACCGTTTCTGGACCGCGGGCGTGGCCACGGTGAAGATCCAGCGCAGCGGGGCGCAGATGCACGTGCTCGGCACCGCCGACTCCACCGGCGTGGTGGCGCTGCTGTTTCGGGTGCAGGACCGCTTCGAGTCGTACTTCGACGGCACCACGCTTTGCTCGCAGTCGTTGACCAAGCACACGGAAGAGGGCTCGCATCGCCGCGATACGCAGATTGTCTTCGACTACAAGGCGGGCAAGTCGGTGCTGACGGAAACCAACCTGAAGACCAATCAGAAGAAGCGGGAAGAGCACGACATTCCCGGCTGTGTCACCGACGTGGTGTCGGGAATCCTGTATGTTGCCAGCCTGCCGCTGACGCCGAACGCAACCTACTCGTTTCCCCTCAACGATGGCGGAAAGACGGTGACCGTGCAGGCCCACGTCGAGGCCAAGGAGCAGGTGAAGACGCCCGCGGGAACGTTCCAGACCATACGCGTCGGGCCGGAAGGCGACTACGGACCGCTGAAGAACCGGGGCCGTATCTGGATCTGGTACACCGACGACCCCCAGCACTTGCCGGTGCAGATGAAGGCCAGATTGTTTTGGGGAACGTTGACGGTGTACCTAACGGGCGTGGATTCGGGGAAATAGGGAAGACCGCTGTTGGCTGTTGGCGTTTGGCTCTTCGCGCTTCGCTCAGAGTAGCTACCCAACACTCCGCCTGCGGCTGCGTCCTGGGCTGTCATGGCACGCCCTTCGGGCTTGAACCCCTGGCGGATTCGCCCCACCAGCCCAGCTCCGGCGTGCTGGTCGAAGAAGCAAGGAAGGTCAGAGCGTCGCAAGAAGCAGGTCCCTCCGTCGGCATGGCGACCTCAGGATGAGAACCGGAACGCGCGACAGGTCAGCATTCCTTCTGGCGAAGAGCGAAAAGCGGCCTCACAAAAAATTCGGCCGCGAGGTCTGGCCCGGCTGGTTAGCCTTTCCGAATCTCGCGGCCGCCCACGAAGCGCCTCAGGAGGAAGCCCGCGGAGGACGCCGTTCCGCGGGCGGTGAATCCTATGTCAGGAAGAACTCGCGGGCGATCTTCGTCCACTGTTCTTCGGGAAGCTGTCCGGCTACGTCGTCGATGGCCACGCCACCATCCTGCGCCAGCGCTCCCACTGCCGCCGGCATCAACCGCTGCAACCGCATCGAGGACTCTTCTGTCCACCAGCGGGCCAGTGCGCCGCCCAGCAGGTTACGGAAGTTGGTCTTGGCATCGGGCGACTGCACGGTTACCAGCCAGCCTTCACCGTAGGGGTCTTTGGTGGCCAGCGATGGATCGCTCAGCACGGCTTCGTTGATGTCGCTTACGCTGCCTTCGATCGGTGAGACCATGTCGAGCTTCTTGCCGTTGCGCGTGATGCTCCAAACCTTCTGCCCCTGGCGAATCCACTGTCCGCGTTGCGGCAGGGTGATGCCTTCAATCTTGCCCGCCAGCTTGGAGGCGAAGTCGTCCATGCCGATGCGAACCAGGTTTGGGCTCTCGCTCAACGCCCAGGTGTGGCCGGGGTGATAACGCAGGTTGTCAGGAACGGAGAAGCCGCCAACCATGCTTGGCTTCCGTGCCGCAGCGGCGACGCCTGCCTGCTTCCGCACCGCCGGAGCGACCTGGAGCACGGGCTGCTTGGACTTCGCGTAGAAGTAATCGATCGTCAGGAAGATTGCGAATGTTGCAAGAACCAGTAGGACTGTCATAACCGCCTCCCGAAGCTTATGAGTCGCGCCTTTGTTGCTCGCGCTTACACCTTTGTTTAAGGCACGAGGTATGCCAAAGGGCGTTCGCGACTGAAATGTCGGCCAAGCGATTGAAAAGCCGCTGGTGTTGCATTCACTTACGAAGACTGATGAAAAATCTAGCGGTGATTGCGAGTGGCTTAGCGGGCAGGGTGGTTGTTGAGTTTCGCAACGGAGTATAACGCGCGGAACAGGACGCGCCGCGTTGCGGAGATTCGAAGCTGCGCGTTTGCAGGCACTTGCGCGTTGCGGGCCTTGCGTTGAGCAGCGTTGCGGTTTGCAACGCGCGGTGATGAGGGTTGCAACAGTGACATGCATGGCGATCGCGTTAGAGCTCACGCAGCAGAAAATTTTTTCAAAGCGGAAGCCCCTGAAGGAGACCCGCGCTCACCTTGGCAGTCTGCGAGCCTACTGCGCTGCCTGTCCCTTGAGCACGATGCCCAGCTTTTCCGGCTTGTTTCCGGCTCCGGCGTTGACGCCGACGGTCAACACCAGCATCTTCTGGTCGTTAAACGTGGCCGTGCCCGGCTCGCCTGCTTTGTCCATGGCGATGACGGCCGGATGAGCGCCTGTAGTCTTCGAACTGAGGGCCACCAGCTTGTCGAATGGATACTGAGCGTCGGGCTTAGTATCGTTGGCGATGGGAATGGCTAGCAGGAAATCAGGATTGGGTGACACGCCCATGTGGTTGGCGTCCTGGGGCAACAACTGATAGCGCAGGGTGTACATGCCCGCGGGTATCGCTTGGCCGCGGAAGTCGCTCATCGCCTTGGGCAGGCTGATGACGCCGACGAATTCGCTGTTGCTGAGCTCGGGATAGAGCGCGCCCGGCACGTCCTTGGTTGTGAGCTTCAGGTTCCTGGCGAGCCAGAGGTCGGCGCTCCAGCCGTCGTCAAGGGTGACGCGATAGCCCTTGGCCTCCAGGGCAGCAGTTACGTCGGACGGCACAGCGTTGGGGGCAGGGCCGGTGCGTTCAAGTTTGGCCGATTGGGCAAATGCGGTGGCGGTAAGAAGCAATGTGATCGGGAGGAACTGACGGAGCTTCAGTGCGCAAGTCATACCTCATCGAACATAGAACGTCGAGTGGTGAGCGGCAAGGCCGGGCGTCACATCTTCGCCTTTCGCTCTTGGCTCTTCGCTGTCTGCCGCGCGCAAGAGCGATGCGGCTTCGCTGAAGATGCGCTCCCCATATTTGTCATCACGAGGCCGCTTCGGCCGAGGGATCTGTTCTCGCCGGCAGTACGAATCGTCTTTCATTGTGAGGAGTGTCTCGCTGGAAGCAAAGAGCAGATCCCTCGCTGCGCTCGTGATGACAAATCCGAAATGTTGATGATGACAAATCCAAAATGTTGGTGGCGCAAGCGAAAGCAGGTCCCTTTGCTACGCTCCCCATGTTTGTCATCACGAGGCCGCTTCGGCCGAGGGATCTGTTCTCGCCGGCAGTATGAATCGTCTTTCATTGTGAGGAGTGTCTCGCTGGAAGCAAAGAGCAGATCCCTCGCTACGCTCGTGATGACAAATCCGAAATGTTGATGATGACAAATCCAAAATGTTGGTGGCGCAAGCGAAAGCAGATCTCTCGCTCCGCTCGTGATGACAAATCCAAGATGTTAGTCGCCCCCGCCGCTACGACGCTCCTCCCAGCAGCTTGGCCTTGGCTGACTGCGCGAAACGCAGCAGGTTCTCCTTCGATACGACCTCCCAGCCCGGAAGCCGCCAGAAATAGAAGCCGGCAAGGTAGACCGCGCCGAAGCTGACGCCGGTGAGCGCCAGGCGCAGGAAGAGTGGCTGGCTCCCGGCGAGGCTGCGCACGCTAGACGCAACGAGCGCCGCGACGGTAGCCACGACGGCGACGCGCAGCACGTCGGTCAGCAGCAGAAAGTCGCGCCGAGTCGCGCCGATGGTGCGACAGACCTTCCAGCCGACAATCAGCCGCTCCGTCAAATCGCCGAACACCGCCATGATCGCGGCCCCTGTCATTCCAAACTGGTGAATCACCGGGGCGAGCACGATGAACAAGCCAACCAGCACCCCGAGGCGAACCAGCAGGATGAACTTGCGCAGCTCGATATAGGCGCGAACGATGGGATCATACATGAACACGTTCAGCACGATCAGGGTGATGGTGATGTAGAAGATGTGAGCGCTGGCCTCATACCGCTTGGTGTAAAAGAAGACGATCAGGTCGCGGCCGGCCACCAGCAAAATCGCATAGATGGGAAACTGCACCGTCGCCAGCCGGTTGATGGCCTGCGCCAACACGTTGCGGATATCTTCGATGCGGCCTTCCTGATGCAGGGCGCTGATGCGCACCACCATCACCGACAACATCGACTCCAGGAACAGCGAGATCAGGGGAACTTCCAGCCAGCCGATGGCATAGATGGCGTACTCGGCCGGCGAGTACATGGCGCTGACGAAGTAGTTATCGAGGTCCCTGCGAATGACCCAGATGATCCCGTAAGCGCCCAGTGGCAGAGCGTAGGCCAGTTGCTCGAAGAAGAAGTGCCGGTCAAAGTGCTTCCAGAACGCGCCGAACCTTAGGTGCAGATATCGCAGGAGAACGGCGACGGACAACGCGGCCGCGAGTATGGAAGCCACGACGATGCTTCGTACCGTCGAAAAAACAACGGCGGCCAACACCACAGCCACGGCTTTGGCAAGCTGCGTCCCGACGACAAATAGCGTCGAGTTGCGCACGTCCTGCATGGCCGTGGGAATCATCTCCACCAGGCTGGCGTTGAGCAGCAGCATCACGAAGATCCCGAGCATCAGCGCATAGGGCTGGAGGTCGCCGCTGCGGAAGATCAGGTTGAGGACCTGTGGGTAGAAGACCAGCAGCAGCAGGGGAACAAGACCGACGATGACGTTGTAGACCAGGATGTTCAGCGCAATCTGACCTCCCCGTTGCGGCTGGCGGGGCATGTAGTAGAACGCGCTGACGCCAACGCTGAAGGACGCCAGGTTGGTGGCTGTTCCCGAGAACAGAAAGACCTGCTTGTAGACGCCGTATTCGTGTTGGCTGAGGATGCGAACCAGTAGAACGGGAATCAGAATGCCGAAAACGGCGGCGATAAACTTGGCAAATGTCAGCCAGAAGGCTTGCACTGCCAGTCGTGGATGAGTGCGCGAAACCGCGGAATTGGTCGCCAATAGCTGTTCCTGGCCAGGTGTACAGACCGAATTCTAGCTTACCGTTTTGGTTGTTCTGTTCCCCAGATGGTTGCGCGACGTGAAATCATTCCGGTATAAGCCTGCTCTCCTTGCGCGAGGTATGGGGCTTTCACTATAGTCGAAATGGCATACTCGCCTGAACGCATGATGTGCTCATGCGCTTGATTTCGTGCTCACCAGCACCGGGACCTTTTCCGTGAAAATCACAGAAGCGCTCAGGATTGTGCAAGCGACGGTGGCTGATGCCCCACCGTTCAACGTGACCCTGGCCTGTGGATTTACCCCGCTGCACCTCCACACCTTTCTGAATGCCCATGTGCAATTGGCCTTGCCCGGCAGGGCGGTGCGCATCACAGAGGGGCTGTACGGAGATTTGTGCGGCACCCTGGAGCGGCCCGGCGAAAGCGACGGGCTGGTGGTGGTCGTCGAGTGGCCCGACCTGGACGCGCGGCTGGATTACCGCAATGCCGGCGCCTGGGGACGTGACGCCATCGCGAGTGTCGTAGAGCACGCCACGCTTGCGCTTGAACGCATAAAGGCGGCGCTGGGGCGAGTACCCTCGGGCACACCCGTTGCTCTTGCACTGCCCAGCTTACCGATCGCGCCGATCTTCTCAGCGCCGGGCTGGCAGTCCTCCGATGCTGAGCTGGTGCTCAACAGCGCGCTGCTGCACTTCGCCGCCGAGTTGGCGCGCGAAGGACGAGTCCGGGTGGTCAGCAGGGAGCGGCTGGCGCAGGAGTCGCCGTGGGAGACACGCTTCGACTTGAAGAGCGACTTGAAGGCTGGACTGCCATACACCATCAAGCACGCCGATGCGTTGGCAGCGTTGTTGGCAAAAGCCCTGGTTCCCCCGGCGCCGAAAAAAGGTGTGATCTCCGATCTTGACGACACCATGTGGAAGGGCATCGTGGGTGAAGTCGGGCCGGAGAACGTGCATTGGGACCTGCACAGCGACGCTCAGATGCACGGCCTCTATCAGAAGATGCTGGGCTCGCTCTCCGATAACGGAACGCTGATCGGTGTGGCCAGCAAAAACGATCCGGCGGTGGTCGCGAAGGCCTTCGAGCGCTCGGACATGGTCCTTCGCCCGGAGCAGGTCTTCCCCATAGAAGCGAGCTGGAATGCCAAGTCGGGCGCTGTAAAGCGAATCCTGGAGACCTGGAACATCGCAGCCGACAGCGTGATCTTTGTGGACGACAGTCCCATGGAGCTGGCAGAGGTGGCGGCGCAGCATCCGGGCATCGAGTGTGTGCTGTTCCCGAAGGAAGCCCCCGTTGCCGCTTTGCAGATGCTGCGGCGGCTACGCGACCTTTGCGGCAAAGACAAGGTCTCGTCCGACGACCTGCTGCGCCTGGCGAGCATTCGTCAGGGAGCGGCTTTTCGCGAGCAGGCGGAAGGAGGTTCGGCTCCCGAGAGCTTTCTGGAGCAGGCGCAGGCTGTCGTCACCTTCGACTTCTCCGCCGCCGGAGAGCCGCGAACACTGGAGCTGGTGAACAAGACCAACCAGTTCAACCTGAATGGGCGGCGCTGGGCCCCGGCCGACTGGCACAAGGAGACCGCGAGCGACCGGTCGTTGACCGTCGCCGTGAGCTACGAAGACAAGTTCGGGCCGCTGGGAACCATCGCCGTGGTGAAGTCGCGGTTCCACGCCGACCGCCTACTGGTGGACACCTGGGTGATGAGTTGCCGCGCGTTTTCCCGCCGCATTGAGCACCAGACACTACGCTTACTCTTTGAGACCGCGGGAGTTGACGAGATCGAGTTCGCCTTCGAGCCCACCGCGAAGAACGGCCCCACCCAGGAATTCTTCGCGTCTTTGCTGGCTGAGGTTCCCCAAGCGGCGTTCCATTTGAGAAAATCGCAGTTTGAAGAACATTGCCCGGCGCTATATCACGAGGTGCGAGAGTTGAAAAAGGCGGAAGCTCATGGATAACGTCACGCCCAAACTCATAGAGTGCTTCCAGATCGTGTTCCCTGACCTGAGCGAAAAGGACATCCCGGCTGCTTCCCAAGAGACCGTGGCGGCGTGGGACTCGGTGGCTGCCATAACGCTGGTCAATGTAGTCGAAGAGCAGTTCGGCATCGAGATGGACCTGGACGATGTTGCCGACCTGGACTCCTTCGATAAGGTCTGCGCCTACTTGCAGCAGCGGCGCCAGCCAGCTTGAGCCTGACACCAATGCGCCTGCACCATCTAGGGTTTGTCGTTGCGGACATCGCCGCCGCCATGCCGGGCTTTGTGCGCTCCATGAACGCTACCTGGGATTCGCAGATCTTCGCTGATCCCTACCAGAAGGTGAAGGTGGCATTCCTTACCACGCGCCCGGGCGATGCCCAGGTTGAGCTGGTTGAGCCGAACGGTGACGACTCTCCCGTGTTACGCTTTTTGAACAAGAACGGCGGGGGACTGCATCACGCCTGTTACGAGGTGGCGGACTTGGAGCAGGAGTTGAGCGATTTTCGTAGCCGGGGTTCGCTGATCGTAAAGCGTCCCAAACCGGCGGTGGCCTTCCAGGGCAGACGCATCGCGTGGGTGCTGACGCCGGAGAAGTTCCTGGTCGAGCTGTTGGAGGAAAGCAGCAAGAGTTCTCCCGAGGAAGCTAGCTGATTCATGGGTTCGTTTGCACTGAAGATTCGCCGGAGTAACACTCCCTTTTACCGCACGCTGCGGGCGGTCGCCCGCAATGTGCGTTCCAGCAATCTGCCGCTGCCTCGATTTTTCAATCCTGTATTACGTGCCGGCTATCATGTGCAGCATTCTTTGGAAGTCGCATTCCGCTGGGCGTTGGGTTATTTCTTCTTTGAGCCGCTGTTTCGGGGGCGCTGCGAGTCCGTAGGCAAGCGCTTCCGTTGCGCTCGGATGCCGTGGGTCGTGGGCCATTCGAAGATCACCATTGGCGACGATGTGAACTTCTTCGGCAAAGTGGACATTTTTAGCGGAGGCATTCTCGATGAGCCGCGGCTGGTGCTGGGCAACCGCGTGGACCTGGGCCACAACACTGTCTTCATCGTAAATAAGGAGATCGTGATCGAGGATGATGTGAACGTCGCCTCGGGGGTGCGCTTCATGGACAGCGATTCGCATCCTCGCGACACCATGGCCCGGATTGCCGATCTGCCGGCGCCACCGGAGGAAATCAAGCCGGTACGCATTCGGCGTTATGCCTGGATCGGCCACAACTGTTTCATCATGAAAGGGGTCACGGTGGGCGAAGGCGCCATCGTCGGCGTGAACAGCGTGGTGCTCAGCGACATTCCCGATTACAGCGTGGCGGTTGGGAATCCGGCGCGCGTGATCGTCAAGAACATCAACCGGACAGCAGCCGCGGCTGCGCCGGCCGGCTCTGAGGCGGGAACGGAAGTCAGCAAGTAGGCCGCGTTAGGACGACGGAAATTGAGCCACGAATTTGCACGGATGAACACGGATCGGAATTGGAATTCTGAGGCCCAGCGGTTTCTGAAGGGGCACGCCTTTAGGCGTGCCCGACAGAAGCACTCTAGATTCCCGGCTTGAGCCCCTGAGGGGAGTCGCTTTTCGGCTACGGCGAATCACCTCAGGGGCTGAAACCCGACAACTAGGCGAGTCTGCGGCACGGCTGAAGCCGTGCCTCTTCAAAACCGCCGTATCTCGTTTCTGAGGCGGGGTGTAAGTCGTAGCGATGGATGACTTTGGAATGCTTCGCGTCAGGGCACGACTTCAGTCGGGCCGAAGGTAGCTTTCATTTTCATAAGCGGGCATTGGCCTGCGCGAGCCCAAATGAAAAAATACGTGGTGACAGGTGGCGGCGGTTTTATCGGCTCTGGGCTGGTCCGCGGACTCCTCACCTTGAAGGATGGCGCGGTTGCGGTCATCGATAACTTCTCCACCGGCCACCAGGAAAACCTGGACGACGTAGTCTCGGATGTGCGGCTGCACGTTGTGGACATCTGCGACTACGGAGCAATCGCTCCCATCATCGCCGGCGCCGACACGGTGTTTCACATTGCGGCCATTCCTTCGGTTCCGCGCTCTATCTCTGATCCGGTACCTTCGCACGAGGCGAACATCAACGGTACCTTCAATGTGCTGCGCGCGTCGGTAGAGGGCAAAGTACGCAAAGTGGTCTATGCGGCCTCGTCGTCGGCTTATGGCGACACGGAGGTGCTGCCCAAGGTCGAGACCATGCAGCCGAATCCCAAGTCTCCCTACGCGGCGCAAAAATTGTTGGGCGAGTACTACTGCAGTAGCTTCGCCGAGTGCTATGGCCTGGACACCACGTCGCTGCGCTTTTTCAACGTCTATGGCCCGAGGCAGGACCCATCCAGCCCCTACTCCGGCGTTTTGTCCATCTTCATCCGCTGCCTGCTGGAGAATACTTCGCCCACCATCTTCGGTGACGGTGAGCAGACGCGTGACTTCACTTACGTGGAAGACGTGGTTGACCTTACGATCAGGAGCTCGACGGCCCCCGGCGTCGCGGGGAAGATGTTCAACGCGGGTAACGGCGGACGCTATTCGCTGAATGAAGTCTGGCGGATCCTACAGGAGATTGAGGGCATGTCGATTCCTGCCAAATATGGGCCGCCGCGCGCCGGAGACGTTCGCGATTCGCAGGCCGATACCACCGCCGCCGTGAAGTATCTTGGGCATGCGCCGCGCTTCAGCCTGCGCGAAGGTCTGCGCCGCACCCTGGAGTGGTATCGCCAGCAGCATGTCTCGACTCAACGTCCATCGCCCGTTACGGTTTGAATGTCAGCTCTCCTCCAGCAGCGGGCCCAATGACCGGCGCGGCGATTCCTGAACGTATTCGCGTTCTCACCTTCATCGAAAGCGCTACGGTTACAGGGCCGTCGCGTGTCTTGCTGGAGTTCGCCAGAGAAGCCAGACACGCTGAACCGGGACTCCCGGCGGTCGACATCACCTTCGTTACCTACCGGCGAGGCAACAGCCAGAGCGCGCTGGCCGCAACCGCCACCGAGGCCGGTGTGCCGGTGATTGAAATTCCGGAACGCCAACGCTGGGACCCGAGCGTCATCCCGGAGTTGCGCCGCATTGTGACGGACTTCAAGCCCGACATCCTCGAGTCGCGCAATGTGAAGTCGCATTTCCTGATCCGGCTTGCCGGTCTGCATCGCCAGTTTCCCTGGGTGGCGTGGAACCACGGCTATACCCTGAAAGACCAGAAGGACCGTGCCTACAACCAACTGGATCGCTGGTCGCTTCGCGCAGCATTTCGCGTGATAGCGGTCTGCCGGCCCTTCGCGGCGAGACTGGAGCAGCGGGGGGTGAGCGCAGACAAGATTCACATCTTGCACAACTTCGTAAAACCTTACCTGGCTCCGAGCCAGGATGAAGTTGATTCCGCAAGGCAGCGGCTGGGGCTCAGCGACGATTTGGTTATCGTCACCGTCGGCCGCATGTCGCTGGAAAAAGGGCATGCCGACCTGCTGAGCGCGATCGCGCTGCTGAAGGACATGCCCGGTCTCCCCAGACATCGTTTCCTTTTGGTCGGCGACGGGCCGGAAGAGGAGAGCTTGCGCCGCCAGGCGGCGAGCCTGGGGATTGAAGACCGAATCATCATGGCGGGATTTGCAAAGGACGTTGCGCCTTACTACGCTCTGGCAACCATCTTCGCCCTGCCGTCACTCTCGGAAGGGTCGCCGAACGTGATTCTGGAAGCGATGGCCGCAGGGCTACCCATCGCGTCAACCAACGCCGGAGGAGTGCCTGAGATCCTTGAAGACGGCGTTACCGGACTACTGGTTCCTGCGCAAAATCCGCCAGCTCTTGCCGAGGCGCTACGCAGACTTCTGCAATCGGAGGAGCTGCGCGACCAACTTGCCTCCGCCGCCCAGCGCCAGGCCGAGACCGCCCATACGCTCCAGGCGTATAAGCGCGAGCTGACGAAGTTCTACGTGGAGACGCTGGAGATGCGGGAGCGGTTGAGCGGAGTGTAGCTCCGCAATTGGTGGCCTCGCGTCCCAGGCATTTATGTTTTTCATATGTGTGGCAGGCCCAGCGTCTAGGCGAATTCCAGCCGCTTAAGCTTCAGCTTGTCGGCCTTAACATGCGCGAGGTCGTACTGCGCCTGTTGCAGAAGCCAGCTTTCGGCACTGCCGCCAAAAACCTTGGAGAGCCTGACGGCCATTTCGGGGGAGATACCACGCTTCTCGTTTACCAGCTCCGAAAGCGTAGTCCGCGTGACGCCAAGCGCCGCGGCTGCGTCGGTAATGCTCAGCCCCAAAGGTTCAATGCACTGGCGCAAGACAAAGCCACCAGGATGGGGTGGATCTTTCATCGGCATGGCTTGGCGCTCCTTCAGTGGTAGTCCACATAGTCAATGTCGAATGCGTCATGTTCGGCAAACCGGAAAATCACGCGCCAGTTTGCCCGTACCGTAACCGCCCAAAAGCCTTTCAGGTCGCCTTTGAGCGAATGCAATCCAAAACCCGGCACGTTCATATCGCTTATGGTGCGGGCCGCGTCGAGGCGGGCAAGAATGTCTCGCAGCTTAATGACGTGGTCCCGGTTTACTCCGCGCGGATCGTTGTTCTCATAAAGGCGCCTCAGCCCCTTATGGCGGATCAACAGGATCATCCCGCACCGTAACGCGTTACATTACGCATGTCAAGCCAAAGGTACCAGGCCGCATTCGCGGTTTTCGGATGTGTGGAAGACGAATGGGCCTTGCGCGCCCTGGAGACACGCGCCCATCATTCCTGATGGGCGCTTTCCCAACTAGCCTGAACATCCGTTGTTCCCGCAGAGAGAGCCCTCACGCGGCCGCGCGCACTTCACGTCTGCTTTCGTTTTTCGGCGCCGGCTTTTCAAGAGACGGCGTGAACAACACTGCGAAGATCGAACGTGCGCGGTAGGCGAGCACCGCCCACAGCAGGGTCACGACGGAAGCGAGCGGCAATCCGCTGGGCGCCATGAAGATGTGGAACAGGAGGATGTTGAAAAGGATGGGGCCCAGTATCGTCAGGGCCAGCGGCACATAGCTGTTGGCCAGCAGCAAAAGTCCGCAGAGAACTTGCAGCGCAAACACCACTGTCATGTAGTGGGATTGCACGAGGGCTCCAAAGAACTGACCTGCAAGCGGCGGTGGCGGCGGCGCGGGGATGAAATGCAAAAACCCGTTCAGACCGAATACCGTGAACACGAGACCGAGCAGAAGGCGAGCGATGGTAGCGATGGTTTTCATTGGCTTCTCCTTAAGTGCGTAATGCCAGGCGAATTGGAGGGCCCGTATAGGTGACCAAACAGAACCGAGCATCATCCAACAAGTGATGGCAAAGCGACATCTGTTGTCTTAGATAAACAACACCTGTCGTGGATGCAGAAATTTCTGTATTCTTCTTGGAAAGGCCTATGTCTTCCACCCCAGACACGCTCGAACTGGACCCGCGGATCCAGCGGACCCGCCGGCTGCTGCAAAACGCCCTGGCGGAGCTGTTGGCCGAAAAGGACTTCGAGAAGATCTCGGTGCAGGAGATCGCGGAGAAAGCAACTCTAAACCGGGCAACGTTTTACGACCATTACCCCGACAAGTTTGCCTTGCTGGAATGCCTGGTGGCCAGCCGCTTTCGCGAACTGCTGGAGAAGCGCAACCTCCATTTCGATGGCTGTGAGGGCGCAGTAAGGAAGATCGCTATCGGAGTTTGCAGCTACCTGTCGGAGATGCCGGGCGCAAGCTTTGCCTCGCAGCGCGAGGGAGGACAGCCTTTGGAGACGGCCATCGTTGGGGTGGTGCGCAACATGATCCTGGATGGACAGAGATCTCATTCGCCCGCAAGGGAGATTTCGCGCTCGCAGGAACTGGTAGCGTCTACGGTGGCGTGGGCCATCTATGGAGCAGCGAAGGAATGGGTGCGCACGCCGGATCGAGTGAGTATCGACAGCATTGCCGACACCATCGAGGCCATGGTCCGTCCGATTTTCGCGGCTGTACCAGACTCTCGGCGTAGTCTAGTGAAGTCCGTGGGCAGTTCAGTATGACTCAATGCGCCTTCGAATTAGTGGTGAGTAGAGATTAAGCGAGACTTCCTTCTGCGTCTCTGCGTCGCTACCCTGGTTGTTCTGCTGCGCGTTCCGTTGCTTTCAGGTCGCGCAGCAGCCGCCCGAAGGCGTTCTGATACGAGTTGTGGTTTTTCCAGTCTGTGAAATCCCCAATATGCCGCGTCCGGCGGATCTCCGCCGCCCAGGGCTGGGGTGCGTGCATGACCGCATCGTCAATACGTATGGGAAAAAGTATCGTGCGGTTCTCGCGGTCCTCGCGCTCACGCGCTGCGTTCACTTCGCGCTCCACCCAGCGGCTCTGCACCGAAGCTTCCGATAAAACGATCATCACCTTATCGAACACCCGAATGGATTCTTCAATGCGCTCATGAAAACGGTCGCCGATCTTGAGATCTTCCGGTGCGAACCAGCAGCGCAAGTCCTTGGCGCGCATGTCGGCATAAAGGCGCTCCGCGAAAACCTGATCGTGGCTGGAGTAGCTGATGAAGCAGGAATAGAACTCGATCGGCTGGCCGACCAGCGATCGCGCATAGGCGATGAATACTTCGGGCACGCCACAACCGCGCAGAAAGCTTTCGGGAATTTTGCCCTGGGATCGATAGAAAGTGTCTATGCCTATGCTGGAGGGACCATGATGCATGCAGAGTTCCAGTCCTTTGGTTTCACTCAAATCCGTATTGACAAAGACGGTAGCGTTTAACGCTGCTCCACTGACGTCCGCCCCGCCGAGGTACACCTCGCGGAGGTACGCCCCAAGGAGGTGAGCGCGATTGAGGTTCGCCCCGCCGAGGCCCGTCCCGCTGAGGTTCGCCCCGTTGAGGCTCGCCCCGCTCAGGTTCGCCCCGAAGAGGTTCGCCAAACTCATGTTCGTCAGGCTCAGGTACGCTTCGTCGAGGTTCACCCCGCTGAGGTCCGTCCCGCTGAGGTTCGCCCCGCGAAGCTCCGCCCCGCTGAGGTTCGCCCCGCGGAGGCTCGCCTTTGTGAGGTTCGCCCCGCGAAGGCTCGCCTTTGTGAAGTTCGCCTCGCTGAGGTCCGGCTTTACCCTAGGATTTTCTTCCCTCCACTCATTCCACTGCTTGACCCCGTTTTTCAGAATTGCGAGATGTTCAGGGTTCGCCATGCAGGTAACAATACCAAGCCGGTGGCACGCCCGCGAAATTCTCTTGCCTTTTCCGCAAATTGCCTTGTATCAGGGCACGCCTTCCAAGCGTGCCGAACGAAGCGTAAAAGACGTCTGGGCTTCAGCCCCTGCAAAGGGTGGGGCGAGCAGGGGCTGAAGCCCAAAATACTATTTGTCCGCTGCGGCCCGGCTGAAGCCGTGCCCTGATACAAAGCGATCTATGAGGCAGCTTCCAGATGTAAATTGGGCTGAACAGCCTTTCGGCCTTCCATGATGGGCGTTTCGTTTTAGAGGCGGCACCGCTTCCGCTGCTCGGATCGAATGGATTTTGCCGTGGTGGGTAGAATTGAACTTCACCACTTCACCTATGCTGGAAAACATCAACCTAAAGAAGAAGCTCTCGCGGGAGGAGTATAAACGCGTTGTTCCCGGCCTGCAGTTGCGTCTGTACGACTTGGAGAAGGCCTGCTGGGACAACGGTGTGCCCACGATTATTGTTTTCGAAGGCTGGGACGCGGCGGGCAAGGGATCGACGATAGCGGCGCTGACGCAGCGGTTGGATCCCCGCGGCTTCAAGCTCTATCCCATCACCGCTCCGCGAACCTACGAGCAACAGCGTCCGTGGTTGTGGCGGTTCTGGTTGAAGGTGCCCAACCGCGGCGAGATGGTCATTTTCGATCACAGCTGGTATGGACGCGTGCTAGAGGAGCGCGTCGAAGGGGTGATTCCGCAGAGGGCGTGGAGGCAGGCGTTCCGCGACATCATCGAGTTTGAGCGCGTGCTGGCCGATGATGGCGCCGTGATCCTGAAGTTCTTTCTGCACATCAGCAAGAAAGAGCAGAGGAGACGCTTCGAACTCATCGAAGCCGACCCTCTGGAAGCCTGGCGCGTCACCAAGGCGGATTGGCTGCGTCACAAGAAGTACGGCCAGTATCTGGCTGCCATCGAGGAGATGCTGGAGTTGACGGAGTCCGAATTCGCGCCCTGGACCATCGTGGAAGCTACCTCTAAGTTCTATACCCGCAAAAGCGTGCTTGAAACCATCATCAGCGCACTCGAAAAGAAGCTGGGCCCCAAAGCGCCGCCGGCCGGCGAAGTCTCCGCCGATTCATCCAAGGATGCCGAATTGCGTGCGGCCATGGAATCTCTGACCGGAGGGGGCCTCTGATGCTGGAGACGCTGGACCTTTCTCGCACGCTGGATCGCCAGGCTTATGTGCGCGAAGTGACGCGCCGGCAGATTCAACTCCGGGAACTGGGATATCAGGTATACCTGCGGAAGCGGCCGGTCATTATTGTTTTTGAAGGCTGGGACGCCGCGGGCAAGGGTGGCGCGATTAAGCGTATCACCGAGAAGCTGGACCCGCGCGGCTACGTGGTTTACCCCATCAGCGCGCCCCACGGCGAGGACCGCACCCGGCATTATCTGTATCGCTTCTGGAGACGGCTGCCGGAGCGGGGACAGATCGCCATCTTCGATCGCTCCTGGTACGGCCGCGTTCTGGTGGAGCGAGTGGAGGAATTCGCCAGCGAAGCGGAATGGAAGCGCGCCTACAAGGAGATCAATTCCTTCGAACGGCAACTGCGGGAATTTGGAGTCATCCTGGCGAAGTTCTGGATCCAGATCTCGCGCGAGGAACAGCTTCGCCGCTTCGAGGAGCGCAAAGCCATCGGCTACAAGGCGTGGAAGCTGACCGAGGAAGACTGGCGCAATCGCGAGAAGTGGGCGGCTTACGAAGAAGCGGTCGAGCAGATGCTAGTCAAAACCAGCACGACCACCGCCCCATGGACCCTCGTGGAAGGCAATGACAAGAATTGGGCACGAACCAAGGTGCTGGCCAAGCTGGTGAAAATCCTGGCGGCCGAGATGGACTACGAGCCGGCCGATCCACTGCGAAAGGCCACGCCAACGGAGGGCCGCCGCAAATCTAAAGCCACTCGCCTGCCATGACCGAGGGCGTGTTTTAACCTCCGCAATCGAGTTCTCAACTTCGGACTACACCTTCTGCTCCCTGAGCCTCTTCAGCACTTCGATGCCGCCCTCGGGGATGGGTTCTCCGTGGCCGACGCCCACGATGTCGATGTCGCCGAAATCCGAAAGCTTGCCGACCGATTTCACGTTCTCCTTCATGTCCATTGTCAGGCCCATCCAGCCGGCTTCTACCCGCGGCCAGGTCACGATCACGTCGCCGACGAACAGCGCCTTCTTCGCGGGCCAATAGAACGACAGACAACCCGGTGTGTGCCCCGGAGTGGCCACAATCGTCAGTGGCCCCACGTGGTCGGCTTCTTTCAAAGCTTGGTCGACCAGGCAGGGCTTATGGCCGTCGACGCCGAGAGCTAGTCCGAATTGCGTGTAGTAGGCCTTCAGTGGAGGCTTGGGCCATATCGATACTCTGGTCGACTTGCGCTGGCCCTCGACAATACCGATCTCCCATTCGTGGGCATAGACGCGGGCGTTGGTCAGCTCTTTCAGAACCGCCATGCCGCCAATGTGGGAACGGTGAGCGTGAGTGGCAATGATGTTTTTGAGATCAGAGGGCTGCCGGCCCATCGCCTGAATCTCATCGAGAATGCGGTGCGCGTCAGTGTCGTAGAGGGCGTCAATAAGGGTGAGCCCATTGCCGTCATCCAGCAGGAAGGCGTGCACGTGGCCGCCAAAGGTCTGACGCACATAGTGAATGCCGTCGGCTAGTTTCAAGATGTCGCCTCGCTTTCGGTGTCGCACAATTGCGAAACACAGCGTCCGGAGTTTGTAATCCAACGCTCCAGAGTGCCCAACACTATACACCTATCCAATTCCGGTGGCAGGAATAAGTGAAGGCGGGAGTTTCTTACGCACGGAGCTCTGGACCACGGGATGACCTTTCGAGGAGGAAAGCGCTTGCGCAAAGAAGGGAGGCCGTCGCACTGCGCACGAGAGCAGGTCCTTCGGTCGCTATCGCGTCCTCAGGATGACAAACGCACTCGCCCTGAGGGCAAGAAGCAGGTCCTTCGCTACGCTTAGGATGACACCTTCAATCTCAGTCGAGGAGAGCCGTTGTAACGCTTCGCGTGGAATCAGCATTCATCTAATGATGAGGAATTCTTCCAGCGAGATCGACCCCAATGCCTCTGTACGACTACGTCTGTTACACCTGCGGCAGCAACTTCGAGAAGCTTCGTCGCATCGGTGACGACGACAGCGAGGTTCGCTGCCCGGACTGCGGTTCGGAGCGGATCGAACGGCTGCTCTCCACCTTCGCTACCGCCGGGTGCAGCAACTCAGGATCGAGCCGCTTCCGTTGAGGGGCGTGATGGACGGCCGGTCGGGCCGTCATGACTGAAGCTGCCTGGGCGCAGGTCCGGTTGGCTAAGGCTTGTTCCTCGGCTATCTTAAGGAGTATGCGGGCGGAGGTTGAGCAAGCTCTGGAGCTGATCCACAGCAACGAATCATCTTCGATAGAGCGGGCCCTCGGACTACTGCAAAACACTGTCTTCTCTTTCAGCATGAAAGTCTGTGGTCATCCGCAGGACGCGGAAGACACCATGCAGGACGTCTTGCTGAAGTCGCTCCCGTATCTGGAGAAATTTGAGAATGCGCAGGCACTCTCGGTATGGCTTTATAAGGTGGCCCGCAATCGCTGTCTGATGAGCCGGCGAGGCGCGAAGTTTTCGCCGAAGATCAACCTGTCGCTGGACTCGCTGATGCCGGACGGCCGCGAGTTGCAGGAGTTGCTCGCAAGCCAAGGCCCGAGCCCCGAATCTACTGTACTGACCAAGGAGGCCGCCGATCGCTTGCAGCGGGCCATATTGAAGCTGCCGCCGCAGTACCGCTTCGTTCTGGTGCTGCACGACATGGAGGGCCTGGGAACGGGCGAAGTGGCAAGAGTGATGGGTCTGCGAGAAGGCACGGTGCGCGTTCGGCTGCATCGCGCCAGGCTGCTGGTTCGCAAAGAGTTGGTGCGCGTTGGGAAGGACGGTGGGCGGAATGGATCGGCAGCCCGCAAGCAGGCAGCACACTCGAAGCAGAAAAACTGCCGCGAGCTCTTTGCCGCGCTTTCGGATTACCTGGACGGAATGGTGCATGATGCCGTCTGCGAAGAAATGCAGAAGCACATTCACGACTGTGAGCCCTGCCAGGTGTTTCTCGACAGCCTGGAAAACGTAGTCAAGCAGTGCCGGTCGTACCGGCCGCCTTACGAGTGTCCGAACAAAGAAAAACTGACACGGAATCTGCTACAGCAGTACGAAAGGGCCCAGTTGGCACTTGCGAGAAAGGCCGGATCGGCAAAGGCGAACTGAAAACGGTCACGTGGACAAGTGACCGCCGTCATGGCAAATGGTGAGCTTTCGCGGTATTTGTTTTGCAGGAGTATCACGCCATGAAGCTCAGAATTGCTTTTATCTTGGCTCTCTCATGGATCCTGCCCTCGCTGCTTTGTGCCCAGGCCTTTCATAATGCTCCTACCAGCTCAGCGGCAATGACCAATCCTCTTGCCGACGAACCTTCGGCCGCGGTGGAAGGCAAGAAGCTTTACATGCAGAGCTGCGCTCAGTGCCATGGCAGCGACTTGCAGGGCCGGGGTGCTGCGCCATCGCTCGATAGTTCAGCCTTGGAGAGTGCCAAGCCAGGTGAAGTGTTCTGGTTCGTTACGCACGGCAGTATCAGCCTGGGTATGCCTTCGTGGTCCCAATTCAGCCGGCAGCAGCGTTGGCAACTTGTAAGTTTCCTGGAATCGCGGCTCACGAAGGAAGCCCAATCCAGACCATCGACGAACGATGGCAACGTGACACAGGTAACCTGCGCGCGCATGCACTGACACTGCTGCGATCATGGCTGCGGCGACTGCGGTCACCATTGCGGTGGCGAATAACGCGCAACTCGTTTTTCGTAACCGGACTGCCTAAGGCTCTGCTTGGCCTACGCTGGTCACCGCGAGCTGTGGCGCGCATCACTGTGGGGTTGGTCGAGGCGAGCGGATACTTGAAAGTTTGCTTTGATTAGCGGCCGGTCCGCCTATCAATGATGCAGGACTCCTTGGCTCGAAAGGACACATCATGGAAACGAAGCATCTTGGGACCAATAGCAAGCTGATTCATGCTGGGTACAAACCGGACGCGACCGGCTCGGTCAATGTGCCGATCTATCAGACTTCGACGTTTGCCTTTCGGAATGCCGAGCATGGCGCCGCCCTCTTTGCCGGCACGGACGACGGTTACATTTACACACGCATCGGCAACCCAACGATTCGGGCCCTGGAGGACGCGGTCGCCGAACTGGAAAACGGCTGCAGAGGAATTGCCACCAGTTCCGGGATGGGTGCTGTGTGTACGGCTTACCTGGCGCTGCTCTCGGCCGGTGACCATATCGTGAGCACCGCCTCTGTTTACGGTCCCAGTCGCGGCCTAATGGAGAAAGACTTTTCCCGCTTCGGCGTCCGGTCCAGCTATGTGGATACCTGCGATCTGCGCGAGGTCAGGGGCGCGTTGCGCTCCAATTCACGGCTGGTTTATGTGGAGACGCCGGCGAATCCGACGATGCAAGTCACCGACATTGCAGCCGTATCGGAAATCGCGCACCAACACGGCTGTCTCGTCGTGGTCGACAACACCTTCGCCAGCCCCTATCTACAGCAGCCCCTGAATCTCGGCGCGGATGTTGTGCTTCACTCGGTGACCAAGTTCATCAATGGGCATGCCGACGTTGTTGGAGGCCTCCTTGTCGCCAAAGACCGCGACATTTGTCAGCGCTTGCGCAAGACCATGGTGAATTCCGGATGCAACATGGATCCGCATCAGGCGTTCATGGTCATTCGCGGATTGAAGACGCTGGGTATTCGCATTGAGCGGGCGCAGAGCAACGCCATGCAGATTGCCCGCTGGCTGGAGAAGCAGCCGGAAATCAGCCGGGTGCGCTACATCGGCCTTGAATCCCATCCCCAGCACGAGCTCGCCGCCCGCCAGATGAAGGGCTTCGGGTCGATGATCAGCTTCGAACTCAAGGGCGGAATGGAAGCGGGCCGGATCCTGATGGACCACGTTCGGCTGGCGACGCTCGCGGTCTCGCTTGGGGGAGTTGAAACTCTCATCGAGCACCCTGCATCGATGACGCACGCCGGTATGTCACCCGAGGACCGCCGGACCGCAGGTTTTACCGACGGCCTGGTGCGTTACTCGGTCGGAATCGAAGATGTAGAAGACTTGATTGCTGACTTGCGGCAGGCGCTTAATGCGGTTCAGGCTGAGATTCGTCATACCGCGGATGAGGTGGCGTCACCGCAGCCGATCGAAGAACCTAGCTTGCGGTAAGAATACTTGCCTGGGCTGCGGGGAGCGTGCGGCGCTATCAGCTTCCGTCGCGTATGATGCGGCATGATTCGATATCGAAGGTGACATCTCCAATGGCCAGATGCGCCTGGTCCCGGAATTCCGCAACAAATTCTCGCAGGCGCCAGACGTCCGCAAAGTTGCTGACGATTCCGATTGAAGCCCTGAGAGCTCCCGCGCTCTTTTGCCCGCGCCCCTGCATGAGTCGCATAAAGCTGATCAGGTTAGCGTCATCGCCTAGCGCATAGGCTGCGCGCATATCGTCTTCCGTCAGGCCCTCAGCGATTTCTCCAACCCCGGGGTTGCAAAAGCATCCGCTGCGCAGGGAGATTCCTTGCTTCCCGGCTAACTCCTCCACGCGCCGGTAATCCAGCAGGCGCCCCTGAGGGTCGTAGAGGTTTAGCGTCACCGTACCGCCTCTTGCTTCGGTGGTGCTCGGCCCATAAATACGCACCATGGGGAGGCCATTACTATGCCGCAGAGCCAACAATTCCCTGAGCAGCCACCCGGTGAGACAGCGGACGCGTTGCGTGATTCGTTCTATCCCTATGGTCTCGATGTGTCGCAGCCCGATGGCGACCGCAGGAATTGAAAGATAGTTGAGTGTCCCATCCTCGAAAGCAGCTTCGTTGCGCGCGAGCACGTGAGACTGCGATTGAACGGAGGCAAAGTTAACCGTCCCACCGGCAAACCACGGCCTCTTCAATTTGCTGAACGTCGATCGCCGAATGAGCAGCGCACCGACACCGGTTGGATAGCCGAACATCTTGTAGAAGGAGATGGTCAAGAAATCCGGCTGCACCTGCCCCAGATCCAGACGATTGGTGGGTACAAAGGCTGCCGCGTCGAGCAGAACGCACCACCCTTTGTCTTGCGCTCGTTTTACGAGATCGAGGGGATGCTTGACGCCGGAAAAATTCGATTGCGCAGGATAGGCGAACAGATTGTCATTGACCGGGTCGGCCTGATCCAGAAGCGTGTCCAAGCGCTTTCTGTCGACCCGCAGCTCCGGCGCAACCAGCGGCGCATACGAGAGCTGGGAACCCTTGGCGCGCGCGAATTCGCGAATCCCGTTTACGGAGTTGTGGTTATCGAATGTGAGCAACAGGCGGCCGGCAGGCGCGAAGGGGAACGACTCTCCTATCAGTTTGAGTCCGCCCGAGGCGTTATGGGTGAAGACGACAATGTAATCCGAGACACTAGTCCCGAAGTACTCCAGCACGACCCGGCGAGTCCGCTCCACTTGCTCAGTCATTGCTGCTGACGTCGGGTTGTGGGAGTGCGGATTGCCAAGAACGCTGGAGCGCAGCAAGTCGATGTGTTGCTCCACTTGAGATTCCGAATACAGAGAACCACCCGTGTAGTCGAGATAGACCTGATGCTGCTCATCCAACCGCCGATATTCGGTCGCTCGCAGCCGGTCTAGTACAGCGGTTTCTGCGTATTCAGGATATCGGTCGAGGAAGTTCGCATAAGCTCCCTCGACTTCTTGCCGCTTTGCGGCGGCTTCGGTCGACATATTTCAACATCTTACGGGCAAAGAGATTTTCTTGCTTCTCCGAGGTTCGCCGGGCGCTTTGCCGCGAGGTCTCGCACACTATCCATCACGACAGCGTCACGTTGATGGTTGTCCGTTCTCTTTGCTTTTGCTTGAGCCTGCTGTGACGCGGGTACGAGAGCGGACGGTCGAAAAGGGCGTCGCAACCTGGGACTAGCCGAGGAGATGTCAGATATGGAAGACTCGAACGCGATGCGCATCCACTCACGGTGCCCTGCTATGAAGAGAACCCAAACTAACGTCCGCTTGCTCCGGAGCGTCGTCTTTGCCGCCACGTTGCTGCTCGTGATTGCCGTTAGCGCTCAGCCCACGTATTCTCAGTCGAATCCCGACCTGCAGAGATATCTTCAGCAGGACAGCGGACTGAGTCAGGATCAGATCGCCGCCTTAGAAAAGGGACAGGCGGTCGCGAAGACCCTTCCGTCCCGCAGTCCGGCCGAAGTTTTCTTAGTTGGAGCCATCTATATCCATGCTGCTCCTGAGAAGTACCTTCGATTTGCATTGGATTTCAACCGGCTTCGCAAGCTTCCTAACTATCTTGCGCTTGGTGTGTTTTCCAATCCTCCGCAGCTTTCTGACTTGAAGGGCTTCTCGTTCGACAACGATGACGTTCAGGCCTTAAAGGACTGCAAGCCCGGCAACTGTCTGATTCAGATGCCTGCGAGCTCCATCGAAGAGGTCCAGCAGTCCGTCAATTGGTCCGCGGCTGACGTAGACGAACAAGTGAATCAGCTCCTGCAGAAGACGGCGCTGCAGCGGCTGCTCGCCTACGAGCGCGAAGGCAACACGGCCCTGGGGGTCTATAACGATAAGCATGACCCAACGGAGGTGCCCAAACAGTTCGCCTACATGCTAAGTTACGACAAGGCATTGCCCAAGCACCTGCCGGATTTCTACCACTACCTTCTCTCCTATCCCAATACGAAGCCCGCGAACGTCGAAGACACTTTCTATTGGGCGAGGGTGAAATTTGGATTGAAGCCGACACTGCGGGTGGTGCAGGTGGTAACTATGCGCGGGAACCCTAATGACCCGATTGCCTACGCCATCGCCGAGAAACAGCTCTATTCGAGCCACTACTTTGAAACTGCGTTGGATCTCTCCTTCTGCGTCCGCGGTAGTGACGACCCGAAGCAGCCCGGATTTTATCTCATCATGGCTATGGGTTCGGAGCAGACTGGCCTGACTGGCATAAAGGGATCGATCGTTCGAAAAGCCGCGGTGGGCCGGTCAGTTTCGAATCTGAAGGATGCGCTCACGACCATTAGGAACACGCTCGAAAGTAACCAATAGGTCGAGTGAGATTGCCCATCACGCGACAAGAGCTCGGAAAGTCTGGACAAAACAGTTCGACTAAGAACGAGTTGCGGAAGGTCAACCAGTCAGACGTGTGCAGGCGAACTTCTGGTCTGCCCCTCGAATGCGAAGTGGCGGACCGGTGCGCTTACGAGGCTGTACAGGCGTCACAACTGGTTAGTGACGAAGCTCACTGCGCCTCCGGTCATTCGCTCGTAAGGTGAATAGTCCGAGAAGTACCGGGCTCGGCATACAGGGCAGAGCGCGGGACAGCCTCTTGCCATAACTCTCGCTGCGATCCGGCTTCGCCAGACCACCTAGCCTGGACAAAGGAACATGACATGCCTATCTTCAACGCCTTCTCCAAGACCGTGACTCGCGATTTCACCATCCCGGAGCTCGAACAAGCCGCTCGCCTGATGCGCGGCTATGATCTGGTATCGCTGTGCGCGGCCGGCTCAGGCCATGCCGGCGGAACTCTGTCCATGATGGACATCGTCGCCGCCCTGTATCTCAAGGTCGCGAACCACGATCCCAATGTGCCCGAGTGGCCGGATCGCGACCGCATCGTCTGGTCCGGGGGACATAAAGCTCCGGCGCTTTATCTCGGTTTGGGATTCGCGGGCTACTTCCCCATCGAAGACATTGTCACGCTGCGCAAGCTGTACTCGCCTTTCCAGGGACACCCGCACCGGCTGAAGCTGCCTGGCGTCGAAGCCTCGACGGGCTCGCTCGGCCAGGGACTCAGCATCGCGGTCGGCATAGCGCTGGGCAACAAGCTCGACGGGCGCAAGAACACGGTCTTCTGCATCATGGGCGACGGCGAGCAGCAGGAAGGCAGCATTTGGGAAGCCGTGATGGAGGGCTCGCACTACAAGCTCGATAACCTCGTCGGCATCATCGATCGCAACCGCTTGCAGATTGACGGCTGGGTGAAGGACGTGATGAACGTCGAGCCGCTGGAAGAGCGCTATCGCAGCTTCGGCTGGGAGGTCATCGTTTGCGACGGGCACGACATGCCGCAGGTGGTCGACGCGCTGCAAAACGCGAAGAAGGTCCCGGTTGCCGGCAAGCCGACGGTCGTCATCTGCAACACGGTCAAGGGCAAGGGCGTCAGCTTTATGGAGAACGTCGCCGGATGGCACGGCAAGGCTCCGAGCTACGACGAGATGGTCAAAGGACTCGACGAACTCGGCTTGAAACAGACCATCGCCTACGACGCGCTGCTGAAGCAAGCTGCCGCGTATCAGAAGGAAGTGGAAGCCAAACTCGACGCCAAGATGCCGAAGTTCACCAACGACTATTGGTGGAACATCGGCAGCACGATGAAGGTCGCGATGGAGCCGACCCGCAAAGGCTTTGGCAAGTCGCTCCAGAACAACGGCGGCGACGAGCGCGTGGTCTGCCTGGGGCTCGACATCTCGGGCTCAATCACCATCAGCGACTTCTACAACGGCAAGCCCGAGCGCAAGAATCGCTGGATCAGCATGGGCATTGCCGAGCAGTCCGCTACCGCGGCCGCTGCCGGACTGGCGCGGGAAGGGAAGTTGCCGGTCTTCGGAACGTATGGCACGTTTGCTGCGGCGCGCAATCTCGACCAGATTCGCGTGTCGGTTTGCTACGGCAACTTCAACGTGATGATCGCCGGCGCGCACGGCGGCGTCTCGGTTGGCCCCGACGGCGCAACGCATCAGGCGCTGGAAGATCTGTTCGCCATGTGCGGCCTGCCCAACATGGTGGTCGAAGTACCGTGCGACGCGATCGAAACCCGCAAGGCTACCGACTACCTGCTGCTGCAGCACGTAGGACCGAAGTACATTCGCTTCGCGCGCGAAGCCACGCCGATCGTCACCCGGGAAGACACGCCCTTCGTTTTCGGCAAGGCCAATGTCATCCGCCTGCGCCGTGAGGCCGAGCAGATGATCGACGCCTTCGACACGGTGCTGGCTTCGCACTACATGGACGAAGGCGAAGACCTGAGCATCATCGCCTGCGGCCCGATGGTGCCCGAGGCGATGCGCGCGGCATGGATCCTGAAGAAGGAATTCGGCTACGAGACGCGCGTCATCAACATGCACACCATGAAGCCGATCGATGCCGATGCCATCTGTCGCGCCGCCAAGGAAACGGGCGTAGTGGTCACCGCCGAAGAGCACCAGATCGGCGCGCTGGCCTGGCGCGTGAGCAGCGTTCTAACCGAGAGCCACGAGCTGTACGGCACGCCCATCATCACCGGCGCCATCGGCGTGAAGGACCGCTTCGGCGATTCCGGCGCGCCCTGGGAGCTGATCAAGGAGTTCGAGGTCAGCGCCGAGCACATCGCGCAGAAGGCGGCGGAGCTGGTGGCCATTGCGCGCGCGAAGAAGGAAGAGGGGCAGCTGGTGGGGGCACGATAGGGTTGCTAGAACTGCTCGTGTCAGTGAGGGCAGGCGACAAGCGACCGTTGCTACATGAGCAAGGGAGGTTCCGATGTTTCAAGTGCACAAAACCGTCTTTGTAAGCTACCGGCGCAGCCAGCCGGACTTTGCAAGGTGCGTTTATCTAGACCTACGACTGCATCGCTTTAGCGCATTTTTTGACAAGAAGAGTACCGGCTCTGGTCTCTTCGGGCCCGCTATCATCAGAGGCATAGTTTCGCGAGCCCACTTCCTTCCCATTTTGACTCCCTCTGGAGTGGACAGGTGCAGCGATCCCGACGACTGGATGCGACACGAAATTGAAACCGCGCTCAGGACGAAACGAAATGTCGTGCCAATAGTGCCGGAACCCGAAGACGCCGACGAGTTCAATTTTGCCTCCGTCATGAAGCGAGTTTCTCAATTGCCTGTTGCCGCACTTGGCAACTATAACGGGGTTCCGTTCCACGTTGATTACTTCGATGAATGCATGATGCGCCTCCGAAAGGATTTCCTCGGGGTGCCCGTCGATGTTGAAATTCCCGTACAGGAAGATGCAACGCAGGAACAGTCGCCGGAACAGGAGTCTGAGGCGGATTTCGTTCCTGCAGTGACCAAAGACAACCTTAGGGCTCTAATCTTTTTCGAGCGGGGATATGTGGCCGCCGACCTGGAAAAGAAGCAGCACTTCTTCAGCGAAGCTATCCGCCTGAGGCCAGATTTCGCAGAGGCGTGGGAAAGCCGAGCCCTAGTTCGGGAGGCCATCGGCGATCAGGACGGCGCCTGGGACGATCGACTACATCTCCACGATCTGAAGATTCGTAATCCTGAAGCAATACTGGAAGAAAGAAGCTTGCAACCCGAGGATGTAGTGCAGTCACGAAACGAAGCCGAACTGCGCGATAGCCCCGAACTGGAAGTGGCAGATATCTTAGAGCGGGGAGGCCGGTTTAATCCTGGCGGCGGATCTAACCCCGGTGGTGGTTTCGCTTCATAGATCAAAACCGCCCCTCCGCCCGCGCCAACTGGCGGGTAATCTTTCGTTTCGACGACGGAGCGGAGGAGGTTGATTACATTGACTACCACTGACAAGGATCGGCCCATGACCATGAAGAACCCACCTCACCCCGGCCTCGTTGTATTGCGGGAGTGCATCGAGCCCTTGGGCTTGACGATCACCGACGCCGCCGAAGCCCTCGGAGTGACGCGCAACACGCTTTCGGAACTGGTGAATGGAAAGCGCGGCATATCGCCCGAAATGGCGGTGAGGCTGTCCCAGGTTTTCGGCGGCACCGAACAGGGCTGGCTAGTGCAACAGGCCCAATATGACCTGGCCCATGTCCGCCGCGACCGGCTCAAACTCAAGCGGCTCGAACTTGTTTGACTGCGGCGCGCCTTGGGAGCTGATCAAGGAATTCGAGGTCAGCTTGGAAGGGGCGCAGCTTTAGTTGCGCTTTGCCATCATATTTTGATTTGTCATTCCGAGGTCGCCCCGGCAACCGAAGGACCTGCTTTGTTCGCGTGCGCCGAGAAAATCGAAAATGCCAGGTGCCTTCGCTGCTCGAAGCTCCAAGCCCGAAGGGCGTGCCATGACAGCCCAGGACGGAGCCGAAGGCGGAGTCCTGGGTAAGCTTGTTTTGAAAATTCTAGAGTCCTGTAGGGACGGCAGCGCTTTCGAAACAAAGACCTCGGTTGTGATGTGGCGATGTACAAGCAGTAATTCACTGATGCGAGTGCATCTCCGTTTCGAGGCGTACGGCGACGGGAATGCCTCCTTTCGTCGCCGGTTCAAATTTCCAACTACGCACTACTCCTAGCCCGAATTTCTCACCACGCGGTCGAGGAATGACGGGGAGGTCGAGATGGGGCGAGGGATCGCGGTCCGGCGAGGCGGGGTCGGGTTTTTCTGGGAGGGAGCAGCGGCCCGAGCGAAGGCCCGGAGGGAGGTGGGCGATTGCGAGCGTGTGGGGGCCGCGACTGCCAGGCAGAATCGGGTTGCAGGTGACGCCCAAAGCGCGCTCAGCAGCGCAGCGCCTGCCAGGCGGCGGCAAACAGCGCTTTCCAGGGATAAGCGCGGGGATAGCGCAGGCAGATACGGCGGGCGCTGAGGCGCACCTCGGCGGCAATCTTCAGCAGCCGCAGTCGAATCGTGTTCACCTGGGCGTGCGCCCAGGCGGTGCCCGCCAAGGCCAGCCGCCGCAGAGCGTGCACCAGCACATAGGCCAACGACGACAGGTACAGCCGCAACTGATTGGCGCGCAGGGTAGCGGTGCTCATGCGATCGGCGAACAGCGAGAGCTGCTCCTTGATGCGGTTTTCCATCTCGCCGCGAGCGCAGTAGAGCTGTTCATAGCGCGCGCGCGCCTCCCACTCTGTGGGACTCAGCGAGGTGACCACGAAGCGCGGGTTGGGGCCCTTGTCGAGATACTCGGCCTTGGCCACCACGCGACGGGCGCATGACCAACTGCTGCGCGTCTGATAGGAGAACTCGCCGAAGACGCGGGTCGCTTGCTGCGTCTGCTGGTGTTGGCTGCGGGCCTCGGCCAGGAGGGCGGCGATTTCCGCCTCCAGCCGCTCATTGCGCGCCAGCCCGAAGACATAGTCCACGTGCTCAGCTTCGCACCAGGCCATCAGCTCCTCGCGGCAGAAGCCGGAGTCGGCGCGCAGAATGATTTTCACCTGCGGCCAGCGCTGCCGAATCTGGCCCACGATGCGTTTCACTTCGGCGCGCGCGCCTGCGCTGGCATCTTGATTGGAAGCCCGCTGGCGGGCGCACAGTAGATGCTCGCCGCAAAAGATGTACAGCGGCAAGTAACAGTACTCGCCGTAGTAGCCGTGGAAGAAGCGCGCTTCCTGCTCGCCGTGCAACGGCGTGTCGGTGACATCCAGATCGAGCACGACCTCCGCTGGAGGCTTGGTGTGCGCTTCCAGGAAAATATCCACCAGCAGCGCGTCCAACCGCTCGGCCGCGTAGCTGATCTTGTGATAGCGATCGGCAGCCGCCGCCGGCGTCAACTCCATGCGGTTGAGCGTGCTTTTGCCGGCCAGCGGTTCTTCCAGTTCGCGCTTGCCGGCCAGCACCGCGAGCAGGGGATCGTGGCGCAGTTGCTCATGATCGTTGAGATCTTCATAGCCCAGCGCCAGCCCGTAGATGCGCTGCGCCAGCATCTCGCCCACGCTGTGCTCGACCCGCGCCGGATCGCGCCCATCGGTGAAGCAATCCGTCGCCCGCTCGAGCAAGCGGATTTTGCGGTTGGTGCGGCGCAACAGCAGGCCGCCGCCGTCGCTGGTCATGCGGGCGCCGTCGAAGTTGGCCACTACCCGCCGCGAAAAATGATCTGCAAACGCGAACGATTCTTGAGTACACTCTGTCATGAGAAAGGCCGTTTCTTTTTGGGGCATCGACTTCGTTTCACACCGCAGTTATGCCTGAAAAGACGGCCTTTTTCTACTGTGAATTACTCGTGGTTGTTTACTACTGATGAGAAATCCGGGTTAAGGCGTAACTATCAAAATCGGGTGTAGACCGTTTTACAACTCTGGCATCCGCTACGGAGCCGTCCGGCGCGACGATGAAAGAGACAACCACCTTAAGCTGCTTGTTAGTTGGTGTGCTGTCAGGTGGAGCTGGTATTGGAGTCGAAATTGGCTTGGGAGCCTTCACATCACCGCGCACCTCGTATCTCAGGTTAGGTGCTTGTGTTTGTGCGTTCACAAAGCACACCATGCCCAGCAGCAACGAAGCAGCGTACAAGTGCAATTTCACAGCTTTGATTCTAGCGAAGAGAGGTCTGGTTCTGTCACTCTGATAGCGCCATTCTCGCGTAACGCCTCGAAAACGCTGCCGTCCCTACGGGACTCGGAATTTTCTTAAACAAGCTTACCCAGCACTCCGCTGTGCTCCGTGCTGGGCTATCATGGCACGCCCTTCGGGCTCAGAGTCAAAAACAGGTCCTTCGCTTCGCTAGACTAGGATGACAACCAGGGATGGAAAAGCGCCAATAATGCCGTTGGGTCTGACAATGTCGGATGGGTTCGTTGAGGCGTGACAACCGAACTCACAGCCACCCCTTCGCCCTTGCCAACCTCGCCGCCTCGACCCGGTTCGCCGCGCCCATCTTGCTGATCGCCTCGGACAGATAATTCCTGACCGTTCCCTCTGACAGATTCAGCTCGGTCGCAATATCGGAGCTGGCCATGCCTTCCCCCGCCAATCGCAAGACCTGGCGCTCGCGCTCGGTCAGCGGATCGGGCTCTTCCGTCCAGGCTTCGGCGGCAAGCTGCGGATCAATCACTCGCAATCCGCGATGCACGCGGCGCACCGCTTCGGCGAGCTGCTCCGCAGGCATGTCTTTCAGCAGATAGCCTGACGCGCCCGCATCGAGCGCGCGGCGCAGATATCCCGCCCGTGCGAACGTCGTAAGGATGATGACGCGAACCGGCAGGCCGCGACGCTTCAGCTCGGCGGCGACTTCCAAGCCGGTCATGGTGGGCATTTCGATGTCGGTGATGAAGACGGAGGGACGATGCTGCTGGATGAGCTTTAGCGCTTCGTCGCCGGAGCGCGCGCGGGCGACGACCTCGATGTCGTCCTCCATCTCCAGCAGCGCAGCGAGCGCGCCGAGCACCATGGTCTGGTCTTCGGCCAGCAGCACTCGTATTTTGTCGCGTTTGGTGGCGGGCACAGTTCCAGGTAGCTCTAACCAAAAATAAAACCACCGAGGCACCGAGACACAGAGAAGAAATAGTTCAGTTTAGTCTGTGCCTCTGTGTCTCTGTGGTTTACGACTCTACTGTACGCCTGAAGGCGCACTCCACCCAGGGGCGAGAGGCAATTGAATGACCAGCCGGGTCCCATGCCCGGTCAGGCGCTCGAGCGATCCTCCGATGGCCTGCAAACGCTCGCGCATGCCGCGCAGCCCGTTGCCCTCGGGAGCATCGCCGCCACATCCGTCGTCGGCGATCTCCAGCCGGCAGAGCGCGTCTTCCCTCACCAGCCGAACTTCGCAGCGTTGCGCTTCGGCGTGACGCACGACGTTGGTGACCGCCTCACGCAGCACCAGCGCCAGCACCGACTCCTGTGCCGGGCTCAACTCCAGGGGCGCAGTGTCGCACTTCAGGGTGACGCCGGCAGTTTCCAGCGCCGCCCGAGCACGCCCCAGCTCTGCAAAGAAACCGTCGCTGCGATACCCGCGAATCGCCTCGCGAACATCGGCCAATGCGGCGCGCGAAGTGTTCTCCACGTCCTGCATTTCCAGCTTGGCGCGCTCGGGATCACGATCGACGAGCTTGCGCGCCAGCTCCGACTTCAGCGTGATCAGCGACAACGTATGCCCCAGCACATCGTGCAGATCGCGCGCGATGCGTTCACGCTCAGCGACCTTGGCCAGGTGCTCGATCTCGCTGTTGGCCAGCCGCAGCTGTTGCTTCTGACAATGTGAGACGGCCGCAAAGTGATTGGCCAGCCCGACCAGCGCAAGCAGCATCAGGATGGAGCCCCAGAAGCCGAAATCAAGGTGCAGGCGGTGGGCGTAGAACAGCAGCATTGCGATTTCCACCGCCATGAAACCCAGCACCCGGATGCGGCTGGTGGTAAAGCTGCCGGCGGCAGCGCAGTAGATGAGCAGGGTGATCCCGACACCGTTGTAGGGTGTTGTCGCGGCGGCGAGAGCCAGCATGATCAGCGTGCAGATCACCCGCATTCGGCCACCGCGGGCGAAGGCTTGCAGGTATAGCCATATGAAGACAATGCCTACAATGGTGTTAACGATCCAATGGAGCAGGTTGGCGTGCTTCCACATTGGGGCGATGAAAAACCAGAACATGAAGGGGAGCCAGATGAGCGGCATCCACCAATGTTCTGTGTCCTTTATGGGATAAACCCAGGCCCAGATTTTCTTCAGCAACTTCATGCTGCCCTAGCTTTCCTTATTGTCGCCCCGAGTGATACTCCGGAACCAGTGTGTACCACAGTACGCCGGTTACGATTAGAGCTATTCCCAAATCTGTCCAGCGGCCCGCGAGCGCCAGCGCCAGGAAAACTAACATTGCGACGATAAAGATCATCCATTCCAAACTACAGCGTGTCATAAGAAAACCCTCAGGGGCTGAAGCCCCTAATTTGAAGGATCCGTCCAGCCGGGGACATTGTTTACATTTCAGACCGGGGACATACTTTACACTTTTCGGTTAGTTTTCTGGTTCTTGAGCCTTTATAAATACTTAGTAGTCGTCGTCGGGGGAATGTGGGAATCGCGCTGTTTGCGATTTCCACATTTCCCCGCGCCTCCGGTCAGCCTTGCACTCCACATTCTTCTTCCTCCGCTTCGTCTTCGTCTCCGGCCGGCAGCGGCTCGATGCGCAACTCATAGCTGTCGAACCGGGCCAAGGGAAAGGTCGCGAAGTACACCCGATAATAACGATCATCCAGCGGCAACAAGCCGATACGTTTGCCATACAGCACTTTGCTGAGAAACACATCGTGGTAGTTCCAGCAGAACTGCCCGTGCTTGTGCACCCGTCGCACCTTCAGGGCGCTGCCGTACTCCGGCTCCGGCACGCGCGCCGGATACGCCCGCGGCGAGAGCTCATACACTTCGCTCGGGGTGCGCATGGCCAGGGCGTGGTGCGGCCGCTCTTCGTTGTACATGCGACGGAAGCCATCGAACGCCCGCTGCTGGCTGCGCGCGTCGTAGGCCGGCGGCGACGCCGTCTCCTCGGCCAAGGTGCGATGCATCCGCTCGTGCGCCCCGTTCTGCTCCGGATGTTCCGGCTCGATGCGCTCCGCCACGATGCCCAGCTTCATCCACCACACTGATAGCCGCGACAGCCCCGCTAGCGCCCGCGAGGCGAACGGCGCCCCATTATCACTGCGGATCGCCAGTGGCATCCCATACTCGCGAAACCCCGCCTCGAAGATCGCTCGCACCCGCGCCGTGTCCGTTTTCTCCACCGCCTGCACCCGCAGCAGATACCGGCTGTGCACATCCATCATGGTCAGCGGATCGATGCGTGTCCCATCACCGCTGCGAAACCAGCCCTTGAAATCGGCGCACCAGACGCGGTTCGGTTCGCTGGCCGCCGCCAGCGGCTGAGTGTACGGCGGAGTGCGCCGCCGCTGGCGCCGATGCCGCGTCAGCCCTTCGCGATCCAGCATCGCGCCGATGGTGCTCGCCGCCGGCCACGCCTGCTGCGGCGCCCGTTTCTCCAGCTTGGCCCGCAGCTTGACCGGCCCCCAGCGCGGGTGCTCGCGCCGCAGTTCGAGCACCGCTTGCTCGATCTCCACAGGCGTCTGGTTAGCATGCCGCCGCGGCGCCCGGCTGCGCTCCGCCAGCCCCAGCTCGCCGCCCGCTTCATACCGCCGCAGCACCGCATAGCCGGTCGGCCGCGAGATCTCATACGCCTGGCATAACTCCGTCATCGTCTCCTGGCCCGATTGGTACTCGGCCACAAACTGCTTGCGTCGTTCCACCACTCCGCTCACTTTCCAAGGCATGCCTCGTTGTACATGCCTTCGTGAACGAACCTGGTGTAAAGTATGTGCCCGGTCTAATCTGTAAACTATCTGCCCGGTCTATACCGCCTGTTACGGCACGGCTGAAGCCGTGCCCTTTCAAACCAGTTCGTAAAAGCTGGTATTCGTCGATTGCGGGTACTAATTGCTTATTGCTAATTTGCTAGCTGCTTATCCGTACGTTTCCCCTTCATCTTTCCAGTAGCCAAAAGCCGCGAGGCCGAGGAACAGCAGCGTCATTCCAATCAACGCTTCAATATGTTCCCACACTGGATTGGGAGTCGTATCCATTCCGATGGCATTCAGCGCCAGTTGCGCAACGTGATAGGGCGGCAATACCTGGGCCACGTTCTGCAAGACCTTGGGGAGAACGAAGATCGGAATCCACAACCCTGAGCAGAACGACATTGGCAGGTACACCAGGTTGACCATCGCGGGCGCCGAGTTTGGCTTGGCGAAGTAGCCCAGCGCCAGACCCATCGCGCTGAAGGGAATGGAACCGAGAACCAGCACGCTCACCAGCTTCAATGCCATTAGTGGAGCCATGCGCACTCCGCCGAAGGCCACGCCGACCACGAGCAGCAGCAGCGAAATCGCTATCGCGAACACCATCGCGTTCACGATCTTGGCCAGGAAGTACGCGGGCAGCGGCATTGGCGAGGCGCGCTTAACCTGGAGCCATCCCTGGCCACGCTCCATCGCGATGCCCACCCCAAAGCTGAACATGGCAACGCCCATCACGCCGTAGCATGCCATGGTCGCCAACAGGTAGGTTGCGGTTTGCGCGCGGCTCCAATGACCGCCACTGGGCAGCACGATCCCAAAGAGCACATAAAACATGGTGGGAAACATGAGCGTGGAAATGGAGAACATGTGCAGCCGCACGTACTTCAGGATTTCGTACTTGGCTTCCAGCGCGAACAGGGCGATCCACTCGCCAAGCGAGCGGCGCGGTAGGGCAAGCGTTGCCGGCATTGTTGTAGCAGCCATGAAATCTCTCCTTAATTAGCGGTTAGCGTCGAGCGTCGAGCATCTAGCTTTAGCACTTAGCATTTAGCCGTTAGCGCTTGGCGGGAGAGCTCTCAGTCTTCACCAAGGGCTAAATGCCAAGTGCTAAGTGCTGCCTTTCCGTGTCAGCGACAGAAACGCCTCTTCCAGCCCGGCGTTGGTTACTTCCAGCTCGGAAAGCCATTCGTCGCGACGCAACAGCTCGCGCAGGACCGGCTCAGCAACACCCACTTGGATTTCGAACGCCTGCCGGTCTTCCTTCACCGCAAGCACGCCGGGGATGCCGGCAACCTCGCCGAGCGACAGCCGCGTGGCGCAGCGAATCTGCTTGCCTGCGGCTTTGGCCTTGATCTCCGACGGCGTGCCCTCGGCGACGATCGATCCCTGTTGCAGCACGAGAATGCGGTCGGCTAGCGCATCGGCTTCGTGCAGATAGTGCGTGGTCAGCAGCACGGTCTTGCCGCGCGCGATCAGCAGGCGAATCTGCGACCACATCAGGCGGCGCGCCTCCACGTCCATGCCCACGGTCGGCTCGTCGAGAAAGAGCAGGTCGGGGTCGCCGCAGATGGCCAGCGCGAACAGCAGGCGCTGCTTCTGCCCGCCGGAAAGCTCGCCAAAGCGGCGGTCCTTGATCTCTTCCAGCCCGGCGACCTTCAACGTCTCTTCCATCGGCAGCGGCTTGGGGTAATACGACGAGAACAGGTGAACGTGCTCGCGCACCTTCAGCGTTTCGGGAACGCGCGCCACCTGCAGCATGGCTCCGCAACGGGAACGCACCGCCAGGCTACGAGGATCGGCGCCAAACACCGACACGCCGCCGCCATCGGTCTTGGCCAGCCCTAGCAGGATGCGCACCAGCGTGGTCTTGCCTGCGCCGTTCGGGCCCAGCAGCGCCAGCAGTTCACCCGCGCGCAGCTCGATGCTGACATCTTTCAGCGCAGTCGTTTCGCCGTAGTGCTTGCTCAGGTTGCGAGTGCGCGCCGCGCTGGTCTGCTGCGGCGCAAGATAAGGAATGAATTCTGCGATTGCGGTTGACATCGTCTGCTCCAGCCGGGCCAGATAGCGTCCGGCTACAGTTGCGATGATCGTTCACCGGCGCAGCGGCCAACAGTGTGGATTGTCAGCGGCGGGGAGTGACAAATGTCAGGGGGGCAGTCGACCCTGGGTGGTGGGAGCCCCGGCCTTCAGGCCGGAAAAGAGATACCACTCCTCAGGTTCCGAGCCCCTTCAGGGGCGGCACTTCTGTGCTTTGCCCCGTCTAGCAACCTCCGCTATGATCGTCGCGTCAATTATGACCAAAGTTCCGCAGTACGCCCGCATTGCGTTGGTGACTTTTCTATGCTGCTTCGTCTTGTTGCTTCTGCTGATTTTCGAAGCGGAGAGATTGGCCGCTTTCGGTCTCCTTGAGCGGGTGTACTACCTTGTCCTCGTCATCATGGGCCTGACCGCCGCCGTCTTCCTCTTCGGGGTGCTCCCCTCCAAGACATCGCAAGCGGAATACGAGGGCAAGGTATTCGGTGGCACGTTGAGACTGGGCGGAGCCGCTCTGGGCGCTGCTCTGATAGTGGTTGGTGGATACCTATTCGCGCCGAATGCCACTACGTTCCCGCTGACGGTTTACGTGCATGGCGAGGCTGGGCGTCAAGATACGATTCCGAAGGATTCAGGCACTGTGGTCACTTGAACTCGGTCCCGAGAGAAAAACTGCTGAGATTGCCGATGGTGGCCAGGCTTATTTCCCTGCAATTCCAGCGAATTTTCGGGGACAGCAGGTACCGGCATGGGTCGAATCGGAGTCGTATGAGTCAGTCGATCCAAACTCCAAGCAACTCTTGAACGGGTCCGTACTGTATATGACAGTACGCAAGAAGGCCCGCCACTTCCCTCTCGCGGGTATCGTTACCGACCAGGCCACCGGCGGGCCATTGCCCGGAGTGCGTGTCTCGGCACGGAATTCCACCTAGAAAGCGAGACCAACGCGGATGGCCACTTTGAGTTACAAGTCGCCGCCGAAAGCCAACGAATCGTCGATCTGACGGCGCAAAAACCGGGCTATCATACGGAGCGACTCAGCCGCACTTTGGGCGATACCGGGGTGAACTTCTCCCTCCAGCGGAGCAAGTGATGCGCGTAATCAGAACCTTCGTCCTGGTTGTCGTGGCGGTGACGTATGTGCAGGCCCAAACCTCTCGACAACTCCTGGGCAAAGTGGTGAAGGGCGACGATCAGTCGCAGACTCCGGTCACCGCTGCCAAGGTCGTGCTTGATGAATCCGGCAGCGAATTCGAAATCAAACCTGGCGATAACGGCCTCTTCCACGTCTTTCTGCCCGATATCTTCCGGCCGGGCCAGGAGGTGACCATTTCGGTTAGCGTTCCCGGTTACGCGGTGTACGAGCCGCCGGGAGGCAAGGTGCGTGTTCCTGACGACTTGGCGCGCACGCGGGTGAAGATTCAGTTGTTAGCAAAGGGCTCGCCGAAGTTCCTGTCCGACGCTCAGTTGCGAGCTCTCGTCCAGGGTGCGGCCAACGAGTCGGTTCGCCGCCCCGCCACAGCCGATGCGAAGGAGCGTCCCGATCCTGCGCGCTACTTGCGAGAGTGGGCCGCCCAGTACGGTTTCACGGTCGACCAGGTGCGGGCCGAGCTGGACCGCTGGGCTGCGGAAGCGGGGAGCGGCAAAGCAGATCCTTATGAACTCGCACTGAAGGCGTTTGCCCTGCAAAATTTTCACGAGGCTAACCAGCAGGCATTGAGCGCCGCCACAGAAGCTGAGACCGAACTCGCTAAGGCTCAAGAGCAGCAGCAGGAGCTGACGGACCGGGCAATCAAAGGCTACATCCTCGCGGGAGACGCTGCCTACAACGACTTCAAGTTTGAGGATGCCGCGACCGCCTACGACAAGGCCCTTGCTCACGCCACGCGGGACCGCGATCCTAGGCGGTGGGCTGCCCTGCAGATTCGAATAGGAGCCTCGCAGGAGGGGTTGATTTCTCGATCTGAAGGCACCGCAATCTCCGGCCATGCTCACGCAGCCATCGGGGCCTACAACCTCGCGCTCGAAGTTTACAACCGGGATTCTGCGCCCCAAGACTGGGCGGCGACGCAGAACAATCTGGGCGTTGCCCTCTGGGACCTGGCGGGGCGGAGCGAAGGGCCGCAGGCAGCGGAATATCTGAAGCAGGCGGTGGAGGCTTACAACAAGGCCTTGCAGGTGTATACCCGCGAGCAACTGCCTCAGGAGTGGGCTGCGACGCAGAACAACCTGGGCATTGCCCTCCGCGATTTGGCGGGGCGGAGCGAAGGGCCGCAGGCAGCGGAATATCTGAAGCAGGCGGTGGAGGCTTACAACAAGGCCTTGCAGGTGAGGACTCGCGAGCAACTGCCCCAGGATTGGGCGGCGACGCAGAACAATCTGGGCGTTGCCCTCTGGGACCTGGCGGGGCGGAGCGCAGGGCCGCAGGCAGCGGAATATCTCAAGCAGGCGGTGGAGGCTTACCACAAGGCCTTGCAGGTGAGGACCCGCGAGCAACTGCCCCAGGGGTGGGCGACGACGCAGAACAATCTGGGCGCTACCCTCGACGATCTGGCGGGGCGGAGCGAAGGGCCGCAGGCAGCGGAATATCTGAAGCAGGCGGTGGAGGCTTACAACAAGGCCTTGCAGGTGAGGACTCGCGAGCAACTGCCCCAGGATTGGGCGGCGACGCAGAACAATCTGGGCGCTACCCTCGACGACCTGGCGGGGCGGAGCGAAGGGCCGCAGGCAGCGGAATATCTCAAGCAGGCGGTGGAGGCTTACAACAAGGCCTTGCAGGTGAGAGACCCGCGAGCAACTGCCCCAGGACTGGGCGATGACGCAGAACAATCTGGGCCTTGCCCTCAGCGACCTGGCGGGGCGGAGCGAAGGGCCGCAGGCAGCGGAATATCTGAAGCAGGCGGTGGAGGCTTACAACAAGGCCTTGCAGGTGAGGACTGAGAGTGTTTTTCCCTATGCGTGGCCCAGACCATGGTGAATCTTGCGCACGCTTACGAGGCGCAGGGGGATTGGGGTGACGCTCGTCAGACCTACGAGGCGCTTCGCAGTCATTATCCGAATGACGCGGGCCTGCAAGCAAAGATCAAAGAGCTTTCGGACAAGCACTGAGAATGGATTTTGTGGGCGTGCCTCTTTGTGCCGTCCGCTAAAGCGGACTCTTCATTCGTCTCGACGGTCACCCCGGCCTGAAGGCCGGGGCTTCCACCAAACCCCGCGCAGCCTCCTCCGCGCCGCCAAGTCCTCAGGTAGACAACTTCCTCCCCCCAGGGTGACTCTTATCACCCGAAAATGTGACCTCAATCACCGCTTAAAGGCCCGTCTGAGGCCCACACTAAGAAGTAATGATGAGGAAAACCGGGCTGTTGACGCCCCCTGCCTTCTGGCGCGGATTGCCCGGGTGAAAGGGGTACATCATGTTGCTCGCATATCGGCTGGTAAAGCTGATCGAAAGTCATTCCGACGGGTTAGCCCGCAGCCTTCACAAACGGTATCTCGAAGATCCCCGGTGTTCGGCGTATGCCAACGTCCCAGAAACCGAGCTAACCCAGCGCGTCTATGAGGTTTATCGCCACCTCGGCGAGTGGCTGATAGGCAAGACCGACTCCGACGTAGAGCAACGCTATCTGGAGATCGGCGCCAGACGCGCGGAGCAGGGCGTGCCCGCCAGCCAGGTCATCTGGATGATCTGCCTGGTTCGCGAAAATCTGTGGGACTACCTGCAAAAGCACGCCGAGCTGGAGCGTCCCGCCGAAATCTTCGGCGAAGTCGAGTTGCAGGAGATGCTTGATCAATTCTTTGACCACGCGGTGTATTACGCTGCGCTGGGGCATGAGCGGGCGATGGCCGGCTATTCGCCGATAAGCCAGGAAGTGCAAGCATAGGAGAGATATGTCCTGGATTGACCAGTACCGCAGCAAACTGATGAACGCCAGCGAAGCTGTGCGCTGCGTTGAGTCGAACATGCGGGTGTACATCCACCCGGGATGTGCCGAACCGGAGGCGCTGGTCGAGGCCCTGATGGCGCGCGCCCCGTTCGTCAAGAACGTTGAAGTGATGCACCTGCTGACCTTCGGAACTTCACCGTACTGCGCGCCGGAGATGGAAGGTCACTTCCGTCACAACGCGCTGTTCGTCGGGCCGAATGTTCGCGAAGCCGTTTACGCCGGCCGTGCTGACTACACGCCCATTTTTCTGGGGGAAGTGGAGGCGCTGTTCGAGAGCGGCGAAATGCCGATCGACGTGGCCTTCATCCAGGTTTCGCCGCCTGATCCGCACGGATTTTGCAGCTTCGGCGTCGGCGTGGACACCACGCTTACCGCGGCCAAATACGCCCATCGCGTGGTGGCGCAGGTGAATGCGCAGATGCCGCGCACCTATGGGGACAGCTTTATCCACGTTAGCCAACTGGACGCGATTGTCGAGGTGTCGCAGCCGCTCTGTGAACTGACGAAGCAGGCCAGCAACCCGGTACATAATCGGATCGGCGCGCATGTGGCTTCGCTCATCGAAGATGGAGCGGTCCTACAATGTGGGATCGGCGGCATTCCGGATGCGGTGTTGCCCAACCTGATGGATCGCCGCGATCTGGGCATTCATACCGAGCTGATATCCGACAATGTCATACCGCTGGTGGAAGCGGGCGTGGTCACCGGCGAACGCAAGAACTTCAAGCCGCGCAAGATCATCCTCAGCTTCGTGTTGGGCAGCAAGAAGCTGTTCGACTTCGTGGATGAGAACCCGATTTTCGAGTTCCACCCTTCCGCTTATACCAACGATCCGTGGCGCATTTCGCAGAACCACCGCATGGTGGCCATCAACTCCGCCATCGAGGTCGATCTTACCGGCCAGGTTTGCGCCGAGACCATCGGCGCGCGCTTCTACAGCGGCTTCGGCGGGCAGCTCGACTTCATTCGCGGGGCCGCCCGATCCAAGGGAGGCAAGCCGATCATTGCCCTGCCCTCCACCGCCAAGGATGGGACTGTCTCCCGCATCGTGCCTCGCCTGGCGCCTGGCGCCGGCGTACTGACCGGGCGCGCTGACGTGCACTATGTCGTGACGGAGTACGGCATCGCTTACCTGCATGGCCGCACCATCCGGCAGCGGGCCGAGGCCCTGGTCCAGATCGCACACCCCAAGTTTCACAACGAGCTTTACGAGTATTGCGAGCAGCAGCGCTGGTTCCAGCGCAATGCTCTGGAGGAAGCCAAGGACGATCATGCCAACTCAATCGCAACCGCGCGGTAACATCACTATCGACGTCGACGAATGCAAAGGCTGTGGGCTGTGTGTGGAGTCGTGCCCGCCCAAGTGCCTGTATCTGGCGCCCGAGCTGAGCAAGTACGGCGTGCATCCTGCTATGTATACCGGCCAGGATTGCACCGGCTGCGGCGCGTGCTTCTATTGCTGTCCTGAGCCTGGCGCGATTACGGTGTATCGCCTCATCCCGCCGCCGAAGGTGGCAGGCGCTGTGATCAACGCCAACCAGGGAGGAAGCCATGCGCCAGCTATGTAAGGGCAACGTCGCCGTGGTGAAAGGCGCGGTGCTGGCCGGATGCCGGGCCTTTTACGGATATCCCATTACCCCCGCCAGCGAGATCGCAGAATACGCCGCCCTCCTCATACCTGAAGTGGGCGGTACTTTTTTGCAGGCGGAGAGTGAAGTCTCAGCCATCAACATGGTGTATGGCGCGGCATCCGCCGGCCAGCGCGTGATGACGGCTTCCTCCGGCCCGGGGCTGAGCCTGATGCAGGAAGGCATCTCCTACATTGCGGGATCCGAGCTGCCCTGCGTCATTGTGGACGTGGTGCGCGGCGGCCCGGGGTTGGGGAACATCGCGCCAGAGCAGAGCGACTACTTCTGCTGCGTCAAGGGCGGAGGCCACGGATGCTATCGCAACATCGTGCTGGCGCCGGGTTCGGTGCAGGAGATGTTCGACCTGACGGTGCTGGCGTTCGAGCTGGCCGACCGCTATCGCAACCCGGTCATCATCATGACGGACGGCTATGTCGGCCAGATGCAGGAGCCGCTGGAAATCAAGCTGCGCGACATAGAGCCGCCCGCCAAAGACTGGGCCGTCAAGGGCACGAAGGAGACGCAGAAGAACGTGATCACTTCGATTTTCCTGGAGCCCGATGATCTCGAGGCGCACGTGCGCAAACTGGAGAGCAAGTATCTATTGGCGCAGGAGCTCGAAAGCCGCAGCGAGAACTACCTGACCGAAGACGCTGACATTCTGCTGATCGGCTTCGGCATAGTCTCGCGCGTGCTGCGTACCACGGTAGATCAGTTGCGCGCGCAGGGCGTAAAAGCTGCGCTGTTCCGGCCGATCACGCTTTGGCCGTTCCCCTCGCGCGAGCTGCGCGAGACGGCGAAGAACGTGAAGTCGGCGCTGGTCGTCGAGCTGAACACCGGCATGATGCTGGAAGACGTGAGGCTGACGTTCAACGGATCGCTGCCCATCGAGTTCTACGGACGCGCCGGCGGCAACGTGCCCATGGCGGAAGAGATTACCGCGCAGGTGTTCGCGCGCATCGCGGCGCTGGTGTAAGGGGCCGAGGAGGAATTGTGGAAGGCTACCAGGTTGTTTACGAGAAATCGCCGGCGTTCTACGACAAATTCGAACGCAAGGCCGAATTGCAGCAGCAGACCCACTACTGCCCAGGCTGCGGGCACGGCATCGCGCATAAGCTGATCGCCGAGGCCCTCACCGACCTCGGCGTGCAGGACAACGCCATTCTCGTAAGCCCAGTCGGCTGCTCGGTGTTCGCCTACTATTACTTCGATGTCGGCAATGTTCAAGTCGCCCACGGACGCGCCCCGGCTGCTGCCACGGCGCTGAAGCGCGCCAATCCCCACTCCATCGTCATGTCGTACCAGGGCGATGGAGACCTCGCTGCCATCGGCACCGCCGAGATCGTTCATGCCGCCAACCGCGGCGAGAACATCACCGTATTCTTCATCAACAACTCGATCTACGGCATGACAGGCGGCCAGATGGCTCCTACCACGCTGGTCGGCCAGGTGAGCACGACCACGCCATGGGGACGCCGCGCCAACAACGAAGGCCTGCCGCTGCACGTCTGCGAACTGCTCGCCTCGCTCGAGACCCCGACTTACATCGAACGCGTCGCGCTGTGCGACATGAAGAACATCACCAAGGCCAAAAAGGCAGTCAAGAAGGCGCTGGAGATTCAAAAGAACGGCGGCGGCTTCACCTTGGTGGAAATGCTCTCGCCCTGCCCCACCATCATGAAGATGGATCCCGTGGTCGCGCGCAAGTGGGTGGCTGAGACTCTGGTGAAAGCATTCCCGCTGGGCGTCTTCCGCGACCGCAGGCCCGAGCTGCCGCCGTCGGCGAAAGTGCCGCACAAGACCGTCGCCGAGGCGCTCGAGGTGGATACCAGTGCCGCACCAGAAACCACTCCGGCGCGCCGCCATCACACCCGCGAAGTCACGGTGAAATTCGCCGGCTTCGGCGGACAGGGCGTCCTGCTGATGGGCCAGCTTCTAGCTGAGATGGGCTTGCGCGAAAAAATGGAGGTAAGCTGGTTGCCGTCGTATGGGCCGGAGATGCGCTCCGGCAGCGCGCATTGCCACGTCACGCTCTCGCACGAGCGCATCGGAACTCCGCTCATCTCGCGGCCCGAAGTGCTGGTCGCCATGAACGAGCTGTCGCTGCGCAAGTTCGCTCCTACCGTCAGTTCGGGCGGACTGATTCTCTATAACCACCACAAACTGCCCGACGACATGAACATCACACAGGCCCGCGTGGTGTGCGTGCCGGCATCGGAGATCGCCGACCGCCTGGGCTCCGCCAAAGTAGCGAATGTCGTCATGCTGGGCGCGCTTTTGGAAGAAACCGAATGCCTGCCCTCCGACACCGCAATCGCTGTGCTGGAAGCGACGGTGAAGAACCCGAAACTGCTGGAACTCGATCGTCAGGCCATCAAGGCCGGCCGCGACTACGTGGACACGGAAGTGGAAGTCGGCTGCGTCGCCCAGCCGGACGGATACTCGTATTAAGGGTGGAAGCGCCGAGCTTTAGCTCGGCTACAGGCGCCTTGGCAATCGATGCAAGACCGCCGTGGTTAAAGCCACAAACGAGCGAAAAGCTCCATTCGCTGGGCTAAAGCCCAGCGCTTCCACCAAAGGGTTAGGAAGCACGTCGTTTATGAGCAGATTTTGTGCTTGACTTCCGGTCGAGATGGCGCACAATGACTGTGGGATTGCATATGCAACTACCGCCCAGATAGTCGTCCCAATCGGCTCTATTCCTGGCCTGGCTTTCCAGGTAATCGTCTTTGAGCCATTAGGGTTCGTCATAGCTCTCTAATCGCTACTTCTTACTTTTCCAATCGGGAAATCTAGGCCCAGAGTACGGACATGTGCCTACACGATCCTAAGCCTTTTTCGCCAGATAAGCTCACTCGCAAACCGAATCCCGAGCTGTCTGTGCACTCACCTAACACGAACTTAGAGAGGAAATCATGAAAACCAAGCTTATCCGTTATTTATTCCTGATCATGTTAGTCGGCTCTATCGCCACGGCCCAGCAATATGGGCCGTGCGGCGGGCCTTCAGCCTCCGCGCTCGTAAATTGGGCGAAGTTCCATTCTGACGTCTGCAACACGGGCTACAACGCGAACGAACTTATTCTGAGCCCCGCAAACGTCGGGAACCTGGTTCTAAAGTGGAAGTACACGACTGATGGCCCGATCTATTCCTCTTCGCCGGCGGTAGTCAATGGCGTGGTGTACTTCGGGTCTTTTGACTCTAACGTATACGCCCTGAACGCCAGTACGGGAGCGCTTCTGTGGATGTACCCGACCGGGGTTCAGGTCCCTTCTACGCCGGCGGTGGCTAACGGCGTGGTGTACGTTGGGGCTAATGGCACTAACCTCTACGCCTTGAACGCCACGACGGGAGCGCTAGTGTGGCAGTACACGACGGGAAGTTATGTCTATTCTTCGCCCGCGGTGGTCAGCGGCGTGGTGTATGTCGGATCTGGCGACCGTAGCGTGTACGCCCTCAACGCCACAACGGGAGTGCTCATATGGAAGTCTGCGGCGATGGATGGGCCTGTCTATTCTTCGCCAGCCGTGGCCAGCGGCGTGGTGTACGTCGGGACTACTGAGCCCGGCACAAGCGTGTACGCCTTGAACGCCAGTACGGGAGCGCTAGTGTGGCAGTATACGACGGCGGGTTTCATCGATTCCTCACCGGCGGTGGCCAACGGCATGGTGTACGTCGGGTCTGATTTTCCCGACAATAACCTGTACGCCTTGGACGCCAGCACGGGAGCGCCTCTGTGGAAGTACATGACGGGATTTTCTGTGGGTTCTTCGCCGGCGGTGGCCAACGGCATGGTGTACGTCGGGTCTCAGGATTCTAACGTCTACGCCTTCAACGCCTCCACGGGAGCCCTCCTCTGGACGTACGCGACCGGAGGGGGTATCTATCCGTCTTCGCCGGCGGTGGCCAACGGCGTGGTGTACGTTGGGTCTACTGACAACAAAGTGTACGCCCTGAACGCCGGCACGGGAGCGTTCCTGTGGAAGTACACGACGATGGGGCAGGTCGATTCCTCGCCGGCAGTAGTCAATGGCGTGCTGTACGTTGGATCGCACGACGCGAATCTGTACGCCTTCCATCTGCCGAACTAGTAGACTGGGCGCCCGAGGTTCACCCTTCTTTCGGCTAATCTGGGCTTTTGCAATGCTCTGTATCAGGGCCCGGCTTTCAGCCGGGCCGAAGAGCTTCAGGAAGGATGGGCTTCAGCCCCTGCGGGCCAGGGGCTGAAGCTCGTAATGTTTTAAGTGCTCCTTAGAGGCACGACTGAAAGTCGTGCCCTGATACAAACCTCAGACAGTGCCCCCCTCCTTAACGCTTGAGTAATTCGATTTACCTCAGTGGCTGAAGCCGTTTTCGGTGAGCTGTAAGTTGCACTGCTGAAGCGGGGCTCCGCCCAAAGCACCTTTACTGTCAATCACTTACGGTACCAATTTCTTCCTTACAAATTTCCAAGCCCTTTCCAACTGCTTCTTAAAGACTCCAATCGGCCGACCGCGCTACTTTCACACTCGCAGCCGGTGATGGCTCACGGATTCTGAGCTGTGGCTGGCCCAGGTTAGCCAAAAGCGGGCGAACCTGGGGCACCAAACTCAGCCCTCCGGGAGTACATCGGCAGCAAATCAGTTTCCGGCTGCCGCCGCAAACATAAATTAGGAGAATGACCATGAAACGCTTTGCCTCTCTTTTCGCCTTCGCCGCAACCCTGCTGCTCTGCGCCTCCATGTGGGGGCAGAGTTACAACTTCGAGATTGTCAAATATCCTGCCAACAACGCAAACGACCAGTTCACGCAGTTGCTTGGAATTAACGACGCCCTGCAGATCGCCGGGTATCACAACTTCAACCAGAACTCAGGCTTTACTCTCCAACTGCCCAACAGTTTCACCACCGAGAACTATCCCAACTCGATGATGACCCAGGTCATCGGGATCAACAACACCGGCACCACGGACGGGTTCTACGTGGACAACAACAATGTCACGCATGGGTTTATCAATATCCATGGCAAGTTTTCGACGGTCGATTATCCGGGAACGCCCTTCAACCAGCTTCTGGGGCAGAACGACATGGGCCAGGCCGCGGGCTACTATAGCTTGAGCCCAGACAACACGACCCCCGACTTTCCTTACGTCTACGACGAGTTGGGTGGGGGAGTTTTTCAGGTCATCACGATTCCCGCGGCCGTCGGCGGAGCGCAAGCCACCGGCATCAACAACTCGCAGGAAATTTGCGGATTCTACATCGATTCCAACGGCGTAAACCACGGGTTCCTGCTGAACTTCGGCCTGCTGGTGACTCTGGATGCTCCTGGTAGTACCTTCACCCAGGCGCTTGGCCTGAACAACAAAGGCCAGGTCGTGGGCCAGTATATGGACGCCGGCAACAACACTCATGGGTTCGTGTGGACCAGCCAGAATGGCTTCACGACCGTCGATGCTCCCCAGGGTGTTGGCACCACTATTGTCAATGGCGTCAATGATGACGGCATACTGGTCGGTTTCTACGGCACGGCGCCGATCAACACCGGCTTCGTCGCCTATCCCAACCAGGCCGCAGCGAAGTAATAGCCAGAATCCCCGTCCTGAAAAAAAGCAGGACGGGGATTTGTGCGTTTGGAATCATTCCTGCGCACTGCACTGCTGAAGAGGTGCTCCACCCATTGGCACCCAACGCTACTTTGGATACTTCGGATTCGCGGCGTCGGGATCGATGCCGCGTTCGATCTTGGCAATCCGCTCCTGATGCCGAAGGACAAGCACCACCACGGTGATAATGCCACCCACGACAAGCGCAGTGATGGGTACCAGAAACGGCCCCAGACTCGTGATCGCGTCCATGTTTACTCCTGAGGAAGCAGGGGAAACCTTATTCCGAAAGACCGGGTAGAGTGTAGCAGGTGGGTTGGTCGGTAGGGCAGGTCGCGCCCGTCGGCAACGGGTCCCGTGCCCCGCTCGTTGTCGCAGGTCCGCAACAGCCCTAGCTCTTGACGACTTGCGAGTCTATAATCCGGCCATTCTGCCAAAGCAGATCCCAAAATTATGCCTGGAGTGTTCATTAGTTATCGGCGTGAAGACAGCGCCGCCTATGCCGGCCGATTGTTCGACATCCTGAGCACCGAGTTCGGTCGGGAGAACACGTTCATGGATCTCGATACGATCGAGGGTGGCGACAATTTCACCGCGGTCATCGACCGCAAGCTCACTGTGTCCGATGCAATGGTTGCGGTGATCGGCACCCATTGGTTATCGGTGACTGAGCCGAATGGAGGGCGCAGGCTGGATAACCCGAGCGACTTTGTGCGTCTCGAAATCGGGAAGGCCTTGGAGCGCGGCATCCGAGTGATTCCCGTCCTGGTGGGTGGGGCGACCCTGCCGAGTCCCAGTGACCTGCCCGCTAACCTGCAGGCGCTGTGCGACCGGCAGGCGATGGAAGTTCGCGACGCGCATTTCCATACGGACGCAAAAGAGCTGACCGATGTACTGCATCGCACACTTCACGGTACGGGCTTCATCCCCAAAGAGGTGAACCTTAAGCGATTCGCTCCCGCACTACTGGTTGCTGCAGCGCTGCTCATCGGCGTTTTCTGGCTGCTGCACAATCAGCGGCAGAAAGCAGCACAATCGGACCCTCCCGCGGCAGGCACGGGGCAAGCTACCCCGGGTACGAGACCTGCGCCGCCTCCTGCCCAGACCTTGGGAGGCGGAACGGGGAACTCCGCGAAAGCTTCCGCAGACGTTGCCGGGGAATGGGAGGCAACCGTGAAATACGACTGGGGAGACACCTACAAGGATTGGTTCGATTTCGAAGTTGATGGCCAGGAGCTATCCGGGTCCGCCGGATTTCTCGGAAGCCGTAAGGGCGCGGGGCTGCCTATATGGGACGGTAAGATCGCAGGCGACCGGATAAGTTTTATGACGAAGAGCCTCACGACTCTATCAGGCGATGAAAAGACTTACGAAGACAAGCACTACTACAAGGGCACGGTCAAAGGCGACACGATCGAGTTCACGATGGTGACCGACAGCAGCATTGTGCCCCATACGCCCATTCATTTCACCGCAAACCGGGTCAAGAAGTAAGTGAAAGCCGCAACTCCCCAATCTCAAACTTTGCTCTTGCCAGCACTGGCCAGGGCCTCGATCTCCTCGACCAGCCGCTCCGTCGTTGGTACGGCGATTCCCCACCGCGCGCCGCCGCGAATAATCGGACCGGCGATGCCGTCCAGTTCCAATTGGCGCCCTGCGGCCAGGTCTTTCGCCATGGAGCTGCGCATGGTTGGAGGTGAAGAGTCGAGGATTGCCTGCACTCTTGCCGGATCAATCTGCGCTCCATAGGCTTCGGCCACTGCCTGCGCTTCGGCAAAGGTGTTGTACATCGTCGTCTTCCACGCAGGGTCGGCCATAATCTCGCCCAGGTTCTTGCCGGACGCCGCGGTCGTCAGCGCGAACGGCCCGAGGAAGCACAGCTTGCCCCACATCAGGCTTTGCTCGTTGGCGATGAATGAGCACAGGAATCCCAGGTCGCGCAGTTCTTGCACGGTATCGCTGAGCAAGGACTCTCCCGTGGCCGCCAAATTCAGCCGCACAGGAGAGCGTTGCACAAAATGTCCGTCCGCGGTTCGCTCGGCCTCGACGGCAATGGTCGCGGGAATCACCCGGTCATGCCCGAAGCGCGAACGTAACGCCGCAACGTGGTCCGCTCCGTTGAGGAGCGGCACAATACTGTGCGGTTCGGATTCGATGGTGTTCAGCGCCTCTTCGAGTTGATAGGTCTTGGTCGCAATCCAGAGTACGTCGGTCGGCTGCGACAACTCGGCGGCAAGCTTGACAGTAGCCGTGAGAGTGCCTGATGGCCGTTCCAGTGTCACTTCCTTCGGATAGTGCTCCAGCTTCTCCCGCCGGACGATCAGGCTGACATCGTTGCCCAGCGACGCCAGCGCCGTGCCCACTAGTCCACCAATTGCACCCGCGCCGAGAACAGCGTGTTTCATATCGGTGTATCTCCGCTACCGATAACCATGCTAAATGGCGCTAGTCCTTCGCCATGGCGTAATAGCCCTGGCGGGCCTGAATCTTCAGTCCGTCGCCCTTGGCTTTGATCTGGATCTTGCGGTAGGAACCGTCCAGCTTGTTGTTGGTCGGGGTGTAGCCGATGTTGTACTGGCTGCGCAGCTCATTCTGGATCTGCTCGAAAGCGGCGCGCAGCTTGTCCTGCTTGTTGCCGACCTCGATGACGCGGCCACCAGTTTCCTCGGCCAGCTTCTTCATATACACGTCGCCGCTGTAACCCAGGCCACCGTAGAAACCGCGATCGGCGATCAGGATAACGTAGCAGATAGTGTCGGCCTTTTGCGCCGCTTCGATGGCGTCCTTAATCTTCAGGTGACTGCCTTCATCTTCGCCGTCGGTGAAAATGATCATGGCCTTGCGGCCGACTTCGTTCTTCAGCTTCTCATCGGCGCCAAGGAAGATCGCGTCGTATAAAGCTGTGCTACGCGGATGGGCATTCGGAACCGGCCCCCCACCGAGGCCGGGCAGCCCCCCGCCGGAGGCTCCGCCGTTGATTTCGAGCTTGTCTAGGGCGTGCGCCAACTGGCTGGCATTGCTGGTGAAATCCTGGTCAAGATCGATGTCAGCATCGAAGTTGATGAGAAATGCCAGGTCCTTTGGACGAAGAACGCTATGCAGGAACTCGGAGCACGATTGCTGTTCGATGGGCAGCACGTGCATCTGGCTGGGGCTGGTGTCGATCATGATGCCGAGCGTCAAAGGCTGGTTGGACTCGGCCGAGAAGTACTTGATGGTTTGCGGCTTGCCGTCTTCGTAGACTTCGAAATCGTTCTTGGTCAGATTCGGAATCAGCATGCCGTGTTTGTCCTTCACGTTGAAGAACAGGTTGACGACGTTCACTTCCGCCTTGAAGGTCTGTAGCGGCTCTTCGTTGCCGGGTTCCTGAGAGGCTGGCGGCTGCTGGTCTTGCGGTTGGGGGGCGGAAGTCGGGGACTGCGCCGGCAAACCAAGACTGGAAAAGAAAAGCAGACCGGCAGCAATCGCGGGGCGGGCAAATCGCATCAACAACATGGCCTCTCGATTCTTTCGAATATATTTATTGTATTGCATGCCTCGTAAGGGCGGTTTCATGCACCGGCATTGGGAGCCAATCGGCTGGCGTATACTGAGCTTAGTTCTGCCAACCGGGGAGACAAGAACGCCTGCCATGTTCAACCGGCGATTGAGTCATTGGAGTTTGTGCGCCGCCGTGTCGGTGCTGTTTCTCGCCCCGGCTTCCCTTCTCTCGCAAGAGAAGCTGCCGGATGCTCCTGCGCCTCAGAACAATGCTCCCCTGCCTCAGGTGAATGTGCCCTCGCCCGGCAATCAGGGCGAATCCTCATCAGAAGCAAACCCGGAATCGAACCCGAATACTCGGCCGGTTGAGTCGGCGGACACGGGGCAGCAAAACCCGCAAGCGCCACCGCCCGGATCGCAGCAGATCAAGACCATACCGCCTGGGCAGGCTTCACAGGCGCCAGGCAGTGGCGTAGACGAGCTGTTCAAGTTGATCGTCCGCGTGAACTTCGTCTCCGTCCCGGTCACGGTGAAGGACCACGAAGGGCACCTGGTGGCCGGACTTTTGCAGAAGGACTTCAGCATCTACGAGGACGGCGTTCCACAAAAAATCAGCTTCTTTACCAGCGACCCTTTTCCCCTCTCGACCGCGCTGGTAATCGACGTCGGCCTGCCGGAGACAACCTTAAAGAAGGTCAGCCAGACCTACTCGGCGCTGACCGGGGCCTTCGGCCCATTCGATAACACAGCCGTGTTCACCTATGGAAACTCGGTCACTAAGCAAGCCGACTTCGGCAACGCACAAAGGCTGCAACTGGCGTTGCAACGCATTCGCGACCTCGAGGGAGAGACTCCCGGTCCGGCGCAGCTGGGCGGCCCGTTCGGTTCTGGTCCGTACGAATAACGGCAAGCCGGTCGATCCAGGACGCTTGCAGGTGAACACCCCTTCGCGCCCGTCAGCGGTGCTGAATGACGCGATCCTGATGGCCGCAGAGGACTCTCGCACCAGTCGCGGGAAAGCCGCAAGATTATCTTTGTTGTCAGCAATGGCCGCGAGTACGGCAGCCGTGCCAGTTATGAGCAAGTGCTGAAGGTGCTGCTGACGAACAACATCGCGGTGTACGCGATCGGCGTCGACTCCGCTGCCATGCCTGGCTATCGCGAGCTGGGCAAGCTGCACATTCCCACCCAGGGTTACACCGACATCCTTCCCAAGTATGCCAACGCGACGGGCGGAGACGTGCTGAACGAAATGTCGCGGGAGACAATCGAGAGCGCCTATCAGCAGATCACGCTACAGGCGCGCAACCAGTACACGCTGGGATATAACACGACGCAAAGCCCTTCCAGCAGGTATCGCGACATCGAGGTAAGGGTGAAGCGCCCGGGTCTGCTGGTGACTGCCAAGCATGGGTATTATCCGCTGCCTCCGCAGCGCGAGAAGCCAGAAGCGGCAGCCCAGGGGAATCCGCCCGGCGCGCAGCAAAATTCCAGCAAGCAATAACGACTCTACGGGCTGCTGAAGAACTCGGCGGAAGATCTTTTGAAGGGGGTGCTGCTTCGGCTGCGCCGTTGTAAACCCTTTTATTTCCTGGATCGCAAGCCGACGCGAGTGCGCTCGCGATCCGTTTTCCGAGTTCTTCAGTGCCCCTGTCTATTCGTTGAACCGAAGCGACGCGGCCCCGAGGACGCGTCCGAAATCGCTCTGCTGAGCAAACACGACCAGCTTTAGGTTGGCCGGGTTCCAGTCTCGCTGAAGCCGGACCTCGACTTTGTCGTTGAAGCTGCCGTTCGATAGCGAACCGAGGGTTCGCAGTTCGCGAACGACGCCGGCATGGTGCAGAGTTCGCCCGCCATTTTCGCCGCCTTTGACTTCACTGGACAGCCCATCTTCGGTGATGGCGAGGAAGACTTTGCCTTTCGTATTTTCAGCTCGAACGGAGACCTGAAACGCGTTGCCGTTGAGCCTGGTAAGCGCCACCTTCGCCGGCTTCTCCTGCCTGGAAGCCGCAGTAATCTCGCGCGCCACGCCTGAGGTGTCGTTGCCAACCAACTGGCGCTGCCCATCGATGACCATCTGCGGCGTGTAGGGTGAGGCCAGCCCGAAGCGCTGCGCATAGCCCTGCTGGCGCCAGGTAAACTGCGGGGAAGAGAAGCGGTCCGTCCAGCCAATGTGGTTCCAATAGTCAACGTGCTCACCCAGGACGATTACCTCAGGCCCCTCTGTCCCGCTCATGTGGCTTAGTTGAATCAACAGAGCATCCGCCGGAGGACAACTGGAACAGCCCTCCGAGGTGAACAGCTCGACCACAACAGGACCGTCAGACGCGAAGGCCGGGGAAAGCATGCAGGCGGCGATCAGCAAGGCCAGCCAGGGGAGTTTCATGCTGATTATGACTCTTCTAGTGAGGTTAAGTTACATTCAAAGCTGCTGTCACTTTTCCTGCAGTGGAAAGTCTCATCTTAGGTAGGTTGTGGATAGCAAGGGCTGACTGTATTCAACCGGAGTGGGAAATCGGATGTCCAGTGCCGCGGCACGGGAGGTGAGGTCGCCGTCGCAAGAGAGCGAACTGATCGCGCGGATTCTCGCGGGCGAGCGCCAGCTGTTTCATGAGCTGGTTCGTCCCTACGAGCGCAGCCTTTACTTCGCTGCATACTCGATTTTAGAGAACGAGCACGACGCCGAGGATGTGGCTCAGGAGACGGTGCTCAAGGCGCTCAAGAATCTGGCTTCGTTTCGGGGCGAAGCCAAGTTCGGGACATGGCTGGTTTCGATTGCGATCAATGAAGCACGCGCCCGGCTGCGTCATGATCGCGTCTTGAAGTTCGATTCAATTGATGCGACTTCGAAGGATCAAGACAACGAGTTTGTACCGGCTGTAATCACGGACTGGCGCGAAGTGCCATCGGAAGCCCTGGAGCGCCAAGAGCTGCGCGAGCTCTTGCGATCGGCACTTGAATCCCTTCCCCAAATGTACCGTGAAGTTCTGATTTTGCGCGACGTGCAGGAGTTCAACATTGCTGACACTGCCGCCATGCTCGGGGTCAACGACGGAGTTGTAAAGACCCGGCTGCTGCGTGCCAGATTGATGATGCAAAAAATCCTGGCGCCGCAGTTGAAGACCCAGCATGCCAGCGGAGGTATTTTTGGCCTGTCTAAGCGGAAAGCAGGTGACTCATGGTTCTAAATTGCCGACACGTCTGGGACCAGATCTCGGACTACATTGACGGGACGGTTTCGCCCGAGCTTCGCAAGGCGGTTGAGGAACATCTGACCCACTGCCGCCACTGCACGGCCGTGCTTGACTCGACGCGCAACATCCTTGTGCTGGTAGGGGACGAGCGCACCTTCGAATTGCCGGTTGGGTACAGCGATCGCCTTCATGCGAGATTGCGGGAGGCGCTGGAAGGCCCAGCGCTCGGGTAGAACGCATTACTGAACCTTCTCCAGCTTCCATGGTTTGGGCTTGGGCATGCCGGGTGGCATGGTCATCGCAATCATCTTGATCTCCGCCGCCGAGTCGCTCGTCAGCTTCATCATGTAGCGCTGCGTCTCTGGTTTGTCGGGGTCTTTGCAGGTGAGGAGCAGTCCGTCGGGAGTCAGCTTGGCCTCGAGTAGCTGGTAAGTCAGAATGTCGTCGCTGACGCGCTTCAACTCTCCGTTGTCGTTGAAATCGAAGTCGCGCGCTCGTTGTAACGAGCCGGAGAACTGCTCGCCAACGAGGTTGAGGGTCAGCAGCATCCAGGGCTTACCCGCGAACATGCTGACCCAATTGCCCGCATAGGGAATGAGAGGAGATTTCTTCACGGCCTGCGTGGAGTTTTGGCCTGGTTTGGGCGGGGTTTGGGCCACACTGGCCGAAGCCAGAAGACCGAGCAGTGCAAGCAGTATCGTTCGCGATAACCGGTTCACGGAGACTACTATCGCACAGCTTCGATCAGTCGAGCGGAAGGAAAGCAATTGAAGCACTCAGATTGAGCGCTCGTGTCCAAGAAAAATGCCGTTCAATCCGATATCGCCGTTCTGACCGGTTGGCGCTCGCCCTTCAGGATGCGGTGCGGCTGTACCCGGCGTTGCTTCTCGTCCTGGTGGCATTTCCAGCATAGTGGACGCATGGAATCTACCGCCGACTGCAGTTGGTCCAGCTCGATTTGCCGCATCTCGACCAGCCTGAAGTTTTCGTCGAGTAGAGCAAGCCGGCCTTGCTCCCAGTCGGGAGGATCGAGCAGGCGACCGCAGATGCCGCACGCCTTGCCCTGGTACGATTTCTTAAGCAGGCGTTCGATATTTTCCGGCGTGGGATCGATTTGCGCCAGGCATTCCTGCCCACACTCGTGCATTTCGGGCCAGCGCGAACACGACTCCAGGCGGGTATGTTCCTGGCCGCGTAACGCAGTTCGAAAGGCGAACTTGCTATCGACCTCGACCTCGACCGGCTGGCGGTTCTCGGGGCAGATGACTGCGCGCCGCCCGCGATTCTTGTAGTAAGTCTGCAGACTGAACGCGACCGGCAATCCCAACAGGATTACGCCACCCAGGATGAACAGTGCGATTGGAAATGCAGCGATCATAGGAGCCTCCACGGGCGCAAACTTCCGGAGTGACTCTATTGTGGAACTGTCATCACTTGCATACAGTGACGAGCCGCACACGGCATTGTGATGTCGCATTGAGCAACGTACCCGTGCGGCAGCCCGCGACGCAGAATGCGCGAGGGTGGTAACCCAACTGGCACTTTCAAGCCTCCTCGCGGAGCTTCTTCGCGGAGCGCAAGTAGGCTAGAATGTGTCTTTCACTGCGCTTTTCCAAGAGCCGCCACAAGGGTCGCCGCTCCGGACGCTAGATTCCGAAATGTCTGCCACACACGATGGCTGACACGAGCGGAAGAACAAACGGAAAGACACCGGTATTCCCGTGTTTGATCGCAAATCAAAGTTTCTAGGTTTGGTCACGCTGCTGCAAGACCTCATGGTCATTTGCATTGCGTTCGCCGCAGCCTTTCTGCTGCGGACCCTGCTGACCAACCTTGAGTTCTTCCATCACAGGTTTACGGAGATCTATCCTTTCAGCCAGTACATCCCCCTGCTAGTGGGTCTGCTGGGGCTTTGGGCGATCACGGGATACTTTGGAACGTTCTATCGCGACCTGGAGCTCAGTAATCCGATACGCATCGGAGCCATGCTGCTGTATCAGGTGGTCGTGGTGCTGGTGCTGGCGTATGCCGGGTTGTACCTGCTGAAGCGCCCCGACATCAGCCGCGCGTTTGTACTGGTAACAGGCGGAGTGATGTTCGTCTCTCTGCTGGCGGGCCGCGCCATCTCGTATTCGGGCGTGTACTGGATGCGCGAGCGCCTGAACCGCTACCACTACAGCCTGGTGGTGGGCTGCGGATCGCGGGCGCGCGAAGTGGCAACCCTGATTGAAGAGAGTCGAGGCGGCGGCCTGCGTCTGGTGGGCTTCGTCGACCCTGACGGCCACGAAAATCTGGCGCAACACAACATAGGAGAATACGAGGTTTACCCCCTCAGGGATGTAGAGAACATCCTGCAAAACCGGGTAATCGACGAGGTCATCTTTGCTGTGAGCATGCAGGAGCTCGCGCGTCTGGAGCCTGTCATCCTGCACTGCGCCAACCTGGGGATGAAGGTGCGCATGCAACTGGAGTTCCTGCCGGCGGCTTATTCGCGCGTGTACCTGGAGAAGTTTCGCGACGTTGAGTTACTAAGTCTGTCGAGCACGCCGGAGAGCGAGCTGCTGCTCTTCCTTAAGCGCGTGTTCGATATATCGTTTGCAACCTGCTCCCTGATTTTGCTGTCGCCGCTGATGGCTGTGGTGGCCGCCGCTATCCGCATCACCTCGCCGGGGCCGGTCCTCTTCAAGCAAACCCGCTGCGGCCTGGGTGGGCGCCGCTTCACTTTGTATAAGTTCCGCTCCATGATCAACAACGCTGAGCAGTTGAAGGCGGAACTGCACCAGCTCAACGAGCTGGATGGGCCGGTGTTCAAGCTGCGTGACGACCCGCGCATCACCACGGTGGGCCGTTGGCTGCGGCGCTTCAGCATCGATGAGCTGCCGCAGCTTTGGAACGTTCTGCGCGGTGACATGTCGTTCGTGGGCCCGCGTCCAGCGATACCCGATGAAGTGGACCAGTATGAACCCTGGCAGCGCCGGCGCCTGCGCATGCGCCCCGGCCTGACCTGCACCTGGGTGCTGGAGGGCCGCAACCATCTCGACTTCAATCGCTGGATTCAACTCGATCTGGCTTACATCGACACCTGGTCGCTGTGGCTGGACGCCAAGATTTTCTTGCGCACCATTCCCATCGTACTGTCTGGGCGCGGAGCGTACTAAACCCTCATGGTTTCGATCACCATCGTCACCTGGAATTCGGCGTCATGCCTGCGTGAGTGTATAGCGTCCATCGCGCAACAGGATTACCGGGACATCGAGGTCATCCTCCTCGACAATGCTTCCACCGATGGTACGCGCGAGATGTTGCGCGAATACAGCACGCGCTTCCGAGTGATCTACAAGCAGACGAACACTGGCTTTGCGGCTGGGCAGAACGAAGCCATTCGCGCGGCGGGTGGAAACTGGATCCTGTGCCTGAATCCAGACGTTCTGCTGCGGCAAGATTTTGTCAGCCAATTGGTCTCGGCGGAACGGGCGCATCCGGAGGCGGGCGCCATCTGCGGAAAGCTGCTGCGTTGGGAACCGGAGAAAGACGATGGGCGCACGAACATCATCGACTCCGCCGGCGTGTATTTCACTCGCAACATGCGTCATCTCGATCGCGGGGCCGAAGAGAGCGACGTCGGACAATACGATCGCGTGCAGTACGTTTTCGCGGCGACGGGCGCGGCCGCGCTTTTTCGTCGCGAGTTCATCGATGCTGTTTCCGTAGACGGCGAGTTCTTCGACGAAGAATTCTTTTCTTTCCGCGAAGACTGCGACCTCGCTTGGCGCGCGCAACTGATGGGTCAGAAATTCCTGTACACGCCGAATGCGGTTGCCTGGCATGTGCGCCGCGTGACCCCGGAGCGGCGACAAGACCTACCGCACCTTATCAACTGGCACTCGGTGAAGAACCGCTGGCTGATGCGTGCCAAAAATGCTTCCTGGTGGCTGTCCTGGCGCTTAGCTGTACCCGTGCTCTGGCGCGACGCGCAGGCGTACGGGTATGCCCTGCTGGGCGACCGTCAGATGCTCTCTGCCTGCTTCTACCGTTGGCGTCCGGAGGTGCGCGAGCGGGTCCGTCGCAAGCGCGCCGTCATTCAGTCTCGCCGTAAGGTATCAGATCGCGATTTGCTGTGGTGGTTCAGCAACACGCCGCGGGCGATCGACGTCTCAGAACTAGTTGGAACTTTTGAACCGGACTTTGCCGTCCGCGGGCTCGCTTCCGGTGAGCGGCATTGAGAATTGCGATTGTCGGGACACGAGGCATTCCCAACCGCTATGGTGGATTCGAGCGTTTCGCCGAGCAGATCAGCTCACGCTTTGCTGACCACGGACACGAAGTAACCGTCTATTGCCGCCGCGCGTTTACCCGGCCCGATGATGAGTACGACCGCCGCGTGAAGCGCGTGATCGTGCCCAGCCTTCACCAGAAACATCTCGACACCTGGGTCAGTACTTTTTTCGCCGCGACCCATGCGGCCTTCTGCCGCTACGATGTCGTGCTCATCTGCAATGTCGCGAATGCGCCGTTCGCCTATCCTCCCCGAATATTGGGTACGCCCGTCGTGCTGAACGTTGACGGACTCGATCGCAAGCGCACTAAGTGGAACTGGCTGGGCGCACAAGTGCTGCACTTCTGCGAATGGGTTTCGAGCTTCAGTTCGAATCGCCTTGTCACCGACGCCAAGACGATTCACGACTACTATGCCGCAAAGTACGGGGCCGAGTCGACAGTGATTGCTTATGGCTCTGAGATGCCGAAGGGCGACTACAACCTGAACGGCTTCCAACTCCAGCCGGGCCGATACGTCCTCTATGTCAGCCGACTGGAGCCGGAGAACAATCCGGAACTGGTACTGCGTAGCTGGAGCCGGGTGCAAACCGACTGGCCGCTGGTGGTGGTTGGGGACAATCGCTATAACCCTGCGTACATGGACAGCTTGCGAAAGCTGGCTGACAGCCGCGTCACGTTTACGGGCGCGGTTTATGGAGACGGATACTGGACGCTGCAAAAGCACGCGGGGATCTTCGTGTTTGCCTGCGAGGTCGGCGGCGTGCACCCGGCGCTGATCGAAGCTATGGCCGCACAGAATGCAACGCTTTACCTGGATACTCCGGAGAATAACGAGACTGCGGGCGATGCCGCAGTGCGTTATCGCAAGGATGAGACCGACCTGGCACAGAAGCTTCAGAATCTGTTGGAGAACGACGCGGAACGCGAGCAGTTGGGCCTGCGCGCGAGGCAGCGCGCGCAAGAGATGTTCGCCTGGGAAGCCGTTGCGAAGAAGTACGAGGCCTATTCGCGGAGGTCGTTACGAAGCGCCAGCGGTAGCGAGCATTCTGATTTGTCATCACGAGCGCAGCGACGGATCTGCTCTCTGCTTCTGGCTCGACACTCTTCACAATGCAAAACGATTCGCGCTGCCGGCGAGAACAGGTCCCTCGGCCGCAAGGCGGCCTCGTGATGACAAAGAATAAAACAGGCTGCGGCGCAGCTAAAACTGCGCCCTTTCAAAACGCCCTCACAGCAGACATCGGTCAATTGTCAATTGGGTAGACAGACTTCTAATACGCCAGCAGCACCCGCAAATCGCGCACATTATTTCCGGTTGGGCCGGTGATGATCGCGTCACCGAGGGCATCGAAAAGGGGGAACGCATCGAGCTTTTGCAACGCCGCTGCCGCGTCGAGTCCCTTTTCCCTGGCGCGCGCCACGGTACTGCCGTCTGCAATGGCTCCTGCCGCGCGACTGTTGCCGTCGATGCCGTCGGTCCCGGCACTCAGTACCGTGATTAGTTGCCCTTCAATCTTCTGCGCGCAGTACAGTGCAAACTGCTGGTTCCGTCCGCCTGTCCCCGGATTCTCGCCGGCCTTCACCGTGACCTCGCCTCCCGAAATCAGGCAGACGCGCGAAGCCCCACGACGCAACTCGCACAGGCGCGATAGCAAGTGATCGGCAGCTTCGGCGTAATCCCAGTCGTCGCACGTGTTGTCGACCTCGACGGCGAATCCGCCGCGCGCCGCCTGCTCACCCGCAGCCTTCAGCGCCGTGGCATTCGACAGGACTGTAAAGTACCGCGAGCGTGCAAACACCGGATCGCCTGCCTTCGGAGTTTCCTGCAATTCACGGCGCTCGAAGAGTTGCCGCACGCTGGCCGGAAACTGCGTAGCAAGGTGGTACTTATCGGCAATGGCATAACAATCAGCAATAGTGGTGGTGTCCGGCATTGTGGGACCTGACGCCAGAGCGTCGAGTGCATTCTCCGGCACATCCGAGACCAGGATGGAAACCTGGTGCGAGGGCACCGCAGCCTGCGCCATTCTCCCTCCCTTGAGGGCCGACAGGTGCTTGCGAATCGCGTTGATCTCGGAGATAGGAGCGCCCGAGTGAACGAGCGCCTTGTAGGTGGCAACCACGTCGTCCAGCGAGATGGCAGGTGCAATCGGTTTTTCCGCGATCGCCGACGCTCCTCCGCTGACGAGAAACAGGGTGAGGGTGTCCGAACCGGAGTTGGCCAGGAGCTTCAGAATGGCGTCGCCGGCGCGCAGAGAATCCTGGTTGGGCAGCGGGTGCCCGCCGATGAAGTAGCGAAATCCAAAGAGCTGCGCCGCTGGAGGGCTGGGGCAAGCAATGATGCCCTGCAATCCTCTATCCGCTATCTCGGCGAGCGCGTGCGCGAGACTGTGCCCGGCCTTGCCGATGGAAACGACATTGATGGCGGAAAAACTGTCCAAGTCGTAAATGTCATCGCCGATACGAAGCTGGCGCCCTTGCAACTCGACATGTCGCTGCATCGCAGTTGGAATGCTGCACTCGGCCAGCGCTTGGTCGAATATTTCCCGCGCACGCTGGCGCATTTCGCTGTAGAGCGAATCAGAGGGACTGAGAGGGCTGGGCATCGAGAGGAATTATATGTGCAGCAGCCGATCGGCCCCCATCGGGATGGGCCGCGACAGAGGTCCTTCGACTTCGCTCGGCGGCTATCGCGACCTCGCTCCGCCCAGGATGACAAGGTCAATTGCACTTGCCAGTTGCTCGCTGCTACTTCCCTTTTTCCTCGTGCTTCAGCGATGCTGAGTTGATGCAGAAGCGCATTCCCGTAGGCCGCGGGCCATCGGGAAAGACATGTCCCAGGTGCGACTCGCATTTTGAGCAGATGACTTCCGTGCGCCGCATCCCAAAGGCGTTGTCGTCGTGCAGTTCCACTTTGTCGGGGTCCATCGGCTGGTAGAAGCTGGGCCAGCCGCTGCCGGAATCGTACTTTGTGTCGGAGTCAAATAGTTCCTGTCCGCACGCCGCGCAGCGAAATATGCCCGGAGTCTTGGTGTGAGCGTGCTCGCCGCTGAACGCTCGCTCCGTGCCTTTTTCGCGCAGAATATGATACTGCTCCGGAGTAAGTTCCCGGCGCCATTCTTGTTCTGATTTCTTGATCTTGTCTGATTGTTCAGCCATCTCTCCTCCAGTTGATAACGCGTTTCACTCGGGAACCGGGCTAGCTTGCTCTCTGCCAACTCGATGCCGCAAATGGGACCAGATGAAGTAAAGTGCGCCGAGGACGATGACTGCCAGAATAACCGCGTCGAAGCGGTGAAACCACATCTTCAGCCGCGGGTCCTTGTCCCACTGTTCACCCAGCCTCATGCCGATGTAGGCGAGCGCGAAGCACCACGGCCACGATCCCACAAATGTGTAGATGTGAAATTTGAGCCGAGGCATCCTCGCGATGCCGGCCGGAAGCGCTATGAACGTGCGTATCACCGGCAGCAGGCGTGCGATCAGCACGGCAAGGGAACCGTGCCGCTGGAAGAAGCGGTCAGCCCAGTCGAGCTCGCGTTTGCTCAGCAGGATGTACCGGCCATAAGTTTCCACCAGAGGTCGCCCGCCAAAATAGCCGATTTCGTACGCGATCACCGATCCCAGATTGCAACCGAGCGCTCCCCAGGTCGCAACCCAGAACAGGGAAAACCGACCGGTGTACACCAGATACCCCGAAAACGGCATGATGATTTCTGAGGGCAGCGGGATGCATGCCGATTCGATGGCCATGAGCAACATGACGCCGAGATAGCCGGCAGAGGAGATGACCGAAACAATCCACGCGCCAAGGATTTCAATGATGTGGGCGACCATTCGTTATAGGATAGCAAGTCGCAGCGGGACCCATTTCGCTCGCGGAGGCGCGGACCATCCTGCAATCGCGAAAGCTCTGGCCACCATGCCGTTCCAGAGTGCGACCTGCCCGCGCGGCATTAGCCAATTACAATACACCCAGCGCAGTTACTCCTTCTCCGGAGATTTCCTTATGGCTTCCAATGCCGGCGTACAGGTTTCGACCGAATTGCCCGCGGTTCCCCTCACGCTTGAGGGTTTGAGCGTTCTGCATCAGATGTTTCGCTTCCGCTGGGCGGAGTGGCGGAAGCTGGACGAGGCTCGTCGCGCACAGATCGCGCAAAAAGCGGCGGCTGTACTCGCTCCGGCCGAAGAAGCGGGCCAGACAGCGTTGTACTCCCTGCTCGGTCACAAAGGCGACCTGATGGCCGTGCACTTCCGCGATTCGTTTGACGACTTAAATGCGGCGGAGTTGCAACTGAATAGGACCGAGTTCCAGGAGTTTCTTGAGCCCGTGCATTCGTATGTGTCGGTGATCGAGCTAGGCTTGTACGACTCCAGCGTGAAACTGTTCCGGATGCTATCCGAGCGGGGTGTAACGCCTCTTTCAGAAGAGTGGAATAAAGAAGTGCAGGAAACACTGCACCGGCAGCGAGCGGCAATGTGGCCGCGCCTGTATCCCAAGATCCCAGCCGCGCGCTATCTCTGCTTCTATCCCATCGACCGCCGCCGGGGCGAGGACAAGAACTGGTATATGCTGCCCATCGAAGAACGTCAGCGGCAGATGGAGGAGCACGGGCTGGTCGGACGGCGGTACGCCGGCAAAGTCCAGCAGATCATCACCGGCTCTATCGGCTTCGACGATTGGGAGTGGGGCGTCGACCTATTTGCCGATGATCCGCTCATCTTCAAGAAGCTGATCTACGAAATGCGCTTCGACGAAGTCAGCGCAATCTATGCCCTGTTCGGGCAGTTCTTCGTAGGGGTACGTTGTCCGGTGGAGAAGCTCGGTGATTGGGCGAGCGGCAGCTTGCCGACATAGCTGCCAGCGACTACTTCTCATTCAATGGCAGTGTGGTCACGACATCTGCCGCCGTGTGGTACTCCAATTGAAAATTGGCCTTCTCCTTGCCAGCAACGGGAAAGTACAGGTATCCGGCGACGGGTTTGGATACATCGCCGCCTTTCAACTCCTTATCGCTAAGCTCGGTTTCCATGGTGTTGCGGTCCGAATCAGTGGTAGCAGGCGACGTTGTCTTGCCGACGCCAACCCCCATGCCGGCGCCATAGACCGGGCCTCCTACCTGTTTAACGCCCGTTCCGTTGTACACCGGCCAGCTCTCATAACCCACATTGGCTGTGGGATAGAGCGTTACATCGCGACTGCTCGGCGGCCGCTTCTGCAGGATGGACGCTATCTCTTCTGGACTGGCCGCGGTGATCGACGACTTGCTGTCAGGGGTGACCAACATAAAGCTCGACCGTTGCAGATCGATGCTCTTTCCTTCCGCAGGATAGAAGCCCACTTCCACGACCACGTACCGCCCCGCCAGGGGTGTGGCCAAAGAGTTCTGGATCTGCGTTTTCGAAAGCAGCGTGGCGCCCATAGAGTATTGCGACTCGACCTTGGAAGCCGAGTAGGCCGCGGCCGATACGCGCGGCGCGGGCGGATTCTGCGCGAGGGCTGGAAAGCTGGTCAGCAGCAGCAACAATACGCCAATGCGATTCATGGCAACTACTCCATGCGTACCTTAATCGTCTTGCCGGTCAGAACGTAAATGCGCTTTTCCTGCGGAGCCTGGCCGTTGGCGCGAACTTCAAGTTGATAGACGCCCGGAGCCAGCCAGAAATTCTTCAGGCTCGAAGCCGTGCCGGCGTACGCGCCGTCGAGGTAAACCTCCGCACTCTTGTTTTGTGTTCGGAGGCTGACCTGTCCTTTGTCAGGCTGCGGTGAGAAGTACACCGGGGCGTAGTACGGAGCGGCGAACCAGGGATCGAACCACGGACCGTAGAACGGCGGGGGATAGAATCCTGCCCCGTAGTATCCCGGCCAGTAGGGGCCTGAGAAATAGCCATAACCTGCACCGATCGAAATTGTTCCAAGCCGCACCGCCGCCGCGGCGGGAACCAGGGAACCGGCCGCTATGATGAGCGCCAAAGCAAACCCAAACCGTTGACGTGCAGCCATCTCCATTCCTCGTCGCCTATGGTAACCCGTCGGCTGGAAAAAAGTTCACCCGGAACAAGAAAAAATGGAACTCGTGACCAGTCTGAGCGGAAGTGCTCGCCTGATCTTGGTGCCAGGAGGGGGACTTGAACTTGAGGCGCATGGAAGACGTGAGCGCAGCGGCAGCCTTATGCCGAAATCCTGAGCGGAGCGAGGGACCTCTGTAACGAGAAGGTCGCGCCGTCGCTGGTGCCGGGAGGGGGACTCGAACCCCCACAACCCTTTCGGGTCTGCGGATTTTAAGTCCGCTGCGTCTGCCAGTTTCGCCATCCCGGCTCGGAGGCAACGACAGCATCAGTATCGCACGTGCCCGGCATGCTAGTAGACAGGGAGTACCACTCCCCGTCATCGTCCAATGCAAAAAAGGGCAGCTTGTGAGCTGCCCTGAAGTCTTTCAGCTTTGGTCGAACTTACGGTTCAGGCACGGCAGCGAAGTCAACGTTCTGTACATAAACGCCGCCAACGTTGACGCGTCCGTCGTCCCAGATTAGGTAAGCCGTGCTCCCACGGGCTGTGCTGTAGTCATAGTCGCCGGCATAGCAGCTCACGATGTCGGGGTTGTCCTGCGCCGGTTCATTGATGACGGCAGTGCTTACTTCAAATTCCGCGCCCCAGGTGACGCCATTGTCGGGCGACTGGATCGCAGATCGAATGTAGTTGCATCCGGGATCGGTGACCGCGTTACAGGCGGAAGTGGCGATTTGCCGGTCATACCAGGAGGCAGTGACCTTACCGCCAGGGTTCACCGAAAGTGACGGCATCCACTGCGTCTTGTACTGGCCGTCAGGGTCAGTGTTCAGCTTGATCGGCGCGCTCCAGGTCGTGCCATTATCCGTGGAGCGGGTGTAGAAGATGTCGCCGTGGTCGCCGTTGGTTCCGGCGCCGGCGAAGTCATAGTGGACAACATTGTTAGGACGCAACGGCGGGCTGGCCCCAGCCCATGTGCCGCCAGATCGGGTTCACCTGGTAGAAATAGGAATTGCTGGGACAGACGGAGTCGCCAGGAGGGGCGAATGGCGAACCCATGGTGATCTGAGTCCAGCTCACACCGCCGTTGGTGGAACGCCACATGATGTTCTGGCGGTTGGCATTGCCGCCACCGCCTTCATTCATGCTGGCAACGAACACCGTGTCGTATCCATTCACAGCAACGCGGTTCACGGTCGGGCTGAGCTGGGCGCCGGTGATCTGGACATCGCGAATGAAACCGCTGGAAAGCTGGACAGTAGTCCAGGTGGTGCCGTTGTCGGAGTACGATACTTCCAGGTCACCGCCGCCGAGATTGAAGTTGTTGAACGAGACGTACATGCGCCCGTATCCGGCGCTGGTGGGATCGTTGTCAACCCACATCGACGGGCGGTCGTCACTGCCGCCATTATGAGCGCAGCCGCTGACGGTCCAGTTGATGCCATCAGGTGAGCTCCACAGGCCGATTCCGAAGCCACCGCAGCCGGTCGCCAGATCGCCGGCAAAGAATAAGCCCAGCTTCTGGTTGTAAACGGCGAGCGGGTCGCCGTAATTGGTGCCGTGTCCCGAGCAGAACGGAAACGCCGCAATTTCAGTGAACGTATTGCCGCCATCGGTGGAGTACGACACGCCCGAATAGCAGCTGCCACCAGTATTATCGTTGTAGTTGACCACGATCGTCTGCCCGTTGGGACTTGACGCAACCATATCTTCGCTCTTGGTGCAGGTCGTATAGCTGGAGCATGTACGGTTGCTGACCAGAACGTTGGGGGGTTGCGGAACTTCGTTATCGCTGCCACCCTCGGGACGGCCGCCCTGCACGATGCCGCATTCGATCAGGGTCTTGCCAGAGCGCATGTTGTCCTGCTGAAGAAGGTGGAGTGCGCTGACCTGTGAGCAATCAATGCCCGTGGAAGTCATCTGCGCCATTGCTGGTAGGGCAAAGGCACAAATCGCCAGTGTGAGCATGCCAATCGCAAGCTTGTTGTATTTCATTTGTTTCGCTCCTCTCGTTTCCTCGTACTGTAGGGTCTTACTTTTGTTGCGCCCGCTTTTGGTCGGAGGGACTCGGAACCGGGCTCTTCGCAGCCGAAACGGGGCCTGAGAAGTATTCTTCGTCCAACCAAACTCCGGTTTTCTTCTTCAGGGCATCCATCTCCTCGCGGAGCTTCTGCGCCTGCAGCTTCTTTTCAACGCCCGGCGTTGCCTGCCCGAGGGTAAGCCGGCCCTTCTTTACGACTTCGAACAAAATCAGCGCATCGGGCGTGTCCGCAACCTGCGACCACTCGCCCACTTTCATGTCAAACGCGTTGGCCATGACGGCGGGCAGCTCGTCGCGCCGGAAGGTCAGCGGATCGGCATCGAGCGCGTCCTTCGTGTCTTTGACCAGCGCCTTGGCATCGCCCCCGGAGGCCAGAACCTTGCGAATCTCGTCAGCCCGAGCTTGCGCTTCCGCAGCCGGCAAACCATGTCCGCTGGTATGTTCGTTCTGCTTGAAGATGAACACTCGGCGGATCGCCACCTGATCGAAATCATCGAGGTGCGAGTTGTAGTAGGCAGCGATCTCCTGCATGGTCGGCTTGGCTTGCTCCTGCAACCGGTCATACTCGGCATCGGAGAGAATCTGAATGCGGTTCATCTCCAACTCGCGCTCAATTTCCGGCTTCTTCTCCAAGCCCTGGGCCAACGCCTCTTGCGAAAGCATCAAGCCACCGGCAAAGTTCTCGGCGGTGGTTTTTTTCTTGGGAACGGGAGCGCCCCCTTGACCCTTCAAGTAGTCCGCGTACATCGTTTCGAACTGCGCTTGCGTAATCCTGGTGTCGCCAACTTTCATGACGACCCGTTCATCGGGAGGAACAGTGCTATTCGACTTGACAGAATTGGAGAGGACGGAAGCGCTGCCCGTTGCTTGAGTGGAAGCCTGTTGCGCAAAGGAGACAATCGCTGCAACCAACAGAAATAGTACTAACCGCAAAGGGACCCGGTACATTCAATTCCTTCGACAAAGCACCACGTTCGCGCGCACGCAGGACGCGGGGGCCATTTAGATTGGCGTCTAATAATCAGGAGTATAAGCTCGGACTCCCAACGGGACGGAAAGTACTATGGCACTAGTACGACTGAGATTATCCTTGGTGGTGCTAAGGAAAGCAAGTCATTTTTTTGTCACAGACGGGACGTTCAAGCACTAAGGTGCCTTAGTCATGTCTTTGTTGCAAAGAAGGTTAAGAGCTTCGATCGAGAAGCGGTATCCAACAAAAGTGGTTTGTGGTCAGATGGGTCATTGAAGAGCTTTGAGCCGCGTTAGCTCTTAAGGTGTGTCATCCCGAGCAAAGCCGAGGGACCTGCAGTTCGCGGCGGGATGGGACCGATCGTGATGCGAAATCAGAAGTGCGCAGCGCGACGTTGGCAATTGAGGTATCAAGAACATCCATGAACGTCGCCAGGGTCACCGTGAGCGCGATAATCCACGGGTTGAAGCGCGGCCTCCAGCCGGAGGCCGTGTAGTCCTGCAATTCGGGCATATCTGTCGCCTAGCGCACCTTCACGTCAGGCTCGACCGACATACCGGGACGCAGTAGGCCGTCTTTGTTGAAGTCCGGGGAGTTGTTGTTATCGAAATCGATGCGAACGGGGATGCGTTGCACGACTTTGACGTAATTACCGGTGGCGTTCTCCGGTGGCAGCAGGCTGTACTTCGCCCCGGTAGCGCCTCCGATGCTGGTGACGTGGCCATCCCAGGTGCGGCCACCATAGGTGTCTACCTTGATTTTCGCCGGCTGCCCCGGCCTCATGTTCGTAAGCTGGGTTTCCTTGAAGTTTGCCGTCACCCAAATGTCGCGTAAGGGAACAATGGACATCAGGTCCTGTCCGGTTTGCACGTTCTGTCCTACTTGCACTGAGCGGCGCCCCACTACTCCGTCGACCGGCGCAGTGATCGTGGTGTATTGCAGATTCAGTTGCGCCTGATCCAGCGCTGCCTTGTAGCGTTCCGCCTGCGCATCGGCCGACTCCGCTTTGGCTTGGGTGGCGGCCACCTGCTTGGGGCTAATCTGCGCGTTGCGAATCTCGGCATTGGCTTGCGTTATGCGCGACTGCGCCTGCTGCACCTGCGCTTCCGCCGCGAGCAATGCCGCCTGCCGGGCTTCTACAGTAGCGTTCGCTCCGGTGGCTGCCGCAGTTGCGGAATCGAACTGCTGCTGCGAGATCTCGCGCTTCCCGAGCAACTGCTGGTAGCGGTCTACATCGGCGTTGAGTTTCTTGGCGTTGGCCTGGGCCTCGACAACCTGGGCCCGGGCCGCCGCAACTTGCTTTTGCGCAGCGGACAATCCCGCCTGCGCACTCTCCATGTCGGCCTGGGCTGACCGAATCTGCTGCACTGAACCAACGCTCGAGATTGGTACGCCGAACTCGGCTGCCTGCGCGTTGGCCTGAGAATCGACATAGTCGGCCTGCGCCCGCTCGTAAGCGACCTGGTAGTCAGTGGGGTCTAATTGCACCAGCACCTCTCCCTGATGTACGAACTGGCCATCGTCGTAATTGACCTTGGTGACGTGCCCGCTGACACGCGCGCTGATGGGATAAATGTGGCCGTCGATCTCAGCATCGTCCGTACTCTCCCAATGACGGCTCTGCCACCAGAACCAGCCCACCAGCAGCAATGCGAGAATCGCAACCAGGAACACGATTGCCTTGGCAGCCGGATGACGCTGGAATAAACCGCGGCGGTCATCAACGCGAGGCTGCGCCTCGGGATCATGGTTCTGGCTCTCCCGATGCACCTCGGACGGCTGTTGCTGCTCGAGTTCGTTCTGTTCAGTCGTAGTCGGGCTCATCTGTTCACCTGTCTCGTCGTTCATTTCGATGGACGCTTAGGGCCTCGGCGTCGTGGTTTTCGGGGGATTGGGTGCCGGAGCCGGCACAGTTGTTGGACTCTGGGCCGGCGGATTCTGATTCACCTTTGGCGGCGGTGTCGTGTTCCCTGTATCTGACAGATATTGCTTTGCGAGCTCCTGCGCATTCCCGATCGCGCGCGCCAGCAGCACTTTCGCGATGTTGTGCTCGTACAAGCTGGCGATGTATTGGTCGTTGGCCGTCGCGAGGAATTGTTGCGCTTGTATAACCTCAACGTTGTTGGTCACGCCGGCTGCGAAGCGGTCCTGGGATTGCGCCAGCGTCTGCTGAGCCAAGTCGAGACCGATTTTCGCAACGTCGACCTGCTTGGCAGCGGCTTTCAGATCGAGCAATGCGTCTTGCACGTCCTGCTCAATTCCCGCCTTGAGATTGTCAACTTGCGCTTGTCGCTGTTTCAGCACCGCTTCGGCCTGTTCGACATCGGCTTTCACCTTCTCGCCCTGGAAGATTGGAATTTTCAGCGTGGCGCCGGCGGTGTAGTTTGGGCCAAGCGAACTGGGAGTAAATCCCAGCACTCCGTAATTGCCCGAAGCGTCCAGAGACGGCAGATGCTCCTTCCACGCGGCGGAGCGATTCAGTTGCGCCGCGCGCAACAAAGATAAAGCTGCCTGATAATCCGCGCGTGTCTGCAGAGCGCGTTCATACGCCGTGTTCATGTCGACCTCGGGGATGGGATGGTAAGGAACACGGTTTACCAGCCGGAATTTCTGTTGGACGGGCAAGCCGATGACGCGCGCCAAGGAGATGCGCTGCTTTTCCAGATCGTTTTGTGCTTGTATCAGCGTCTGCTGCTGGGCCTGCACCTGCACCTGCGCGCGCAAGGTATCGATTTGCGGCGCCAACCCGGCCCGTTCTTGGTCGAATGCCAGCTGATAAAGTGCCTGGGCGGTGTCTACTTGGGCTTGTACGGCCGCGACCCGGGACTCGGCCGCAATCGTCAGCAGGTAATTCGCGCCAACAGCCAGCACCACGGTGTCGCGCGCGTCCTTGTAGCTGAACTGTGCTGCCTGCACATTCTGCTTTGCGGCACGTAGCGAGTCGATCTTGGAGAGGTCGCCGAAGTTCCAGGTTCCCACCGCTTGGGTCTGAAAAAGCCCAAACGGCCCTACCGAGGTGGGGAATCCCGGGAAGGTGAATCCGAAGGCTTTCAGGTTGATCTTCTGGACCTGCTCGGAAATAGTTCCACTGAGGTTTGGCAAGATCTCGCTCAGCGCTTTCAATCGCGCGGCTCGTGCCTGGTCCGTCACACGGCCGCTGAGATACAGACCCAGGTTGTACTTCAAGCCCATGTCGAGCGCCTGGTCGATGGTGAGGTCCATGGTTTGGCCCGTGGGCTTGCCTTGCGGCAATGAGCCTGAGTACGGGTCGGTGTTGCGCTGTATCACCTGCTCGGGCGAGGGAAGCGGGATGAGGCCCGTAGCGCTGGTGCCCTGCGCCAACGCCGCAGCCGGCGCGGCCAGCAGAAACGCTGCAACCAGCGATAGCGTGCGCCGCAGGAGTTGGTCAGAGCTTGTCTTGCATCCTAAGCGTTCCATGTTGTATCTAATACATACATGTATGTATGAAATCTTTCAAGGCACTTCGATGACGTAAGTCCGCCGGGCGTTGCGGAAAATAAACCCGCCAAAAGAATACGCTCTTAGATGACGCTTACCAGAGCAAAAGAAGGGCCCGCTCCCAACTTCCCGCCACCAGGAAAAGACGGACCTCACGCGCGCCCGGTTTCTTCAGGCCGCGGAAAAGATATTTGCGCGCGACGGTTTTGATGCCGCCAAACTGGAAGAAATCGCCGCCGATGCCGGCTATACAAGAGGCGCTTTTTACGCCAATTTCGCAAGCAAGGAAGACCTGTTTTTTGCGCTGCTCGAGCAGGAGATCACATCTCGTATCGAAAATCTGCGCAAGCATGTTAGCAAGTACCAGAGCCCTTCCCAAAAACTGGCAGCCCTGCGCGAGTTCTGGCTCAACATGTGCCTGGACCGGCGCTGGAGCCTGCTGGCAATGGAATTTAAGTTGTTTGCTCTCCGCCACTCCGATGTCAAGGCCCGGCTCACGGCGATGCATCGCAGGTTGGTTGTCTCGGGGGTCGAGATCCTAGAGCAGATCATGAATGATCTCGGCCGCAAGCTTCCGGTCTCGGCCTACGGCGTGGGAATGGCGTTCTTTGCGCTCAGCAGCGGCCTCACAGTGGAACACATGCTCGACCGGACGGGGATGCCCGAGGATGACAGTGCGTGAGATCATGATGCGATTTTTCGACGCAATTACAGCCAAGTAAAATCCTGGACCAAGGATTCTCGCCTGGGTGGGATTAGCGTCCTTGCGTGCTTCCTGCTTCGCTGGTCGAGGGCCTTGTCATCAGCTCCCGAATCGCTTCTTTCGGTGATTTGCCCTGCTGAAGAATGGCGTGCATCTGCTCCGTGATCGGCATCTCCACGCCCATTTTGCGTGCCAGCCCGATCGCTGCATTCGTTGTCAACACGCCTTCGGCAACCATGCCGTGCATGCCGGCGATGATCGCATCCAGCTTCTGCCCCTGACCGAGCGCAACCCCGACACTCCGATTGCGCGACAAACCCCCAGTGCAGGTGAGAACCAGATCGCCTAGCCCGGCGAGTCCGGCCATCGTCTCCGACGCCCGCCACACGCGACCACAAGGCGCGTGATTTCGGCCAGCCCACGTGTGATCAGCGCAGCCACCGAGTTGTGTCCGAGCCCGAGACCATCGCAGACTCCTGCAGCGATGGCTACAATGTTTTTCAGCGCGCCACCGAGTTCGACGCCTACCACATCGTCGTTTGTATAAAGGCGAAATCTGGGATCGCTGAACTCCCGCTGCACGATCTGCGCCAGCTCGCGGTCTTTCGACGCAATCGTTACTGCCGTCGGATGTCCCTGCGCTACCTCCTTCGCAAACGAGGACCACTGAGTGCACCGATTCGCACCGGAAACGGAACGGTCGCGGCGATCACCTCCGTCATGCGACACAGCGAGTCGTTCTCGATCCCTTTGGTCGCGCTGACGAACAGCATGCCCGGGTGCAGGTGCTCACTCATCGCGCCAAACAGATGCCGCGTGTGATGCGAAGGCATTACGCTGACTACAATCCTGGCGCCGCGCAACGCCTCAGTGAGATCGTTGGTCGCGCGAATGGCTGCGGGGATTACCTCTCCGGGAAGAAAAAGTTCGTTGACGTGCCGCGTATTGATGCTCTCACGAACTTCCGGTTCATGCGCCCAAAGTCTGACATTGTGAGACCCCTTGCGTCCGAGCACGATGGAGATGGCCGTGCCCCATGCGCCTCCTCCGATGACCGCGATTTCGCTCATAGCATCACCATAAGCGATTCTCGCGGCCCGCGAGCAGCCTTTGAATGTTCGTTCTGTGCCGCACAATGATAAGCAGGGAGGCGATGCTGACCAAAGAAATCACCGGTACACTGCGCATATCTGGGCTCAGCCAGTAAGCAGCCAGGGGGAAGACGGCAGCGCTCAGGATGCTGCCCAACGAAACGTAGCGAGTTATTGCCACCACCAGAACAAAGAGCGCCAGCGAAATCAGCACCGCGCGCGGCGCAATCGCTGCAAATGCTCCCACGGCGGCTGCGACACCTTTGCCGCCTTTGAACCCAAGCCAGGGCGTGAACATGTGCCCCAGGATGACGAAAAGCCCGGCAAGTGCCGCGAGGAAGTATGACAATGTGGGATCAATCACCGCGAGCGGGGCGTGCGTATTCGACGAAACCCGCATGGCGACGTGGTCGGGAATCCACTGTGCGATGGCGACTGCTGCGTAGCCCTTCAGTGCATCGAGCACCAGCGTTGCGAAGGCCAGTCCCTTGGACCCGGTGCGTGCTACGTTGGTCGCGCCGATATTGCCACTGCCGGTCTTGCGTATGTCTTCCCCGCGAAATATCCGCACCAGCAAGTAGCCAAAAGGAATGGATCCCAGCAGGAAAGCGACAATGGCGACGATGAGATAGGCTGCGGTCAAATCAGTCTGTGACGCGAGCTTTCAGGGACTACCAAGATTCCCGTCAGGACACGACCCTTCGACTGCGCTCAGGGCAGGGTCTTGGTCGTGCCGAAAAGCCTCCCGTGATGAGCTTTGTATCAGGGCACGACCTTGGTCGTGCCGAAAGCGAGCAAAGCAGAAGACCTTTAGGCCCTGAGGGAAAACTCTCGCAGGGGCTAAAGCCCATCGATATCGACCCAGAGCGGCACGGCTGAAGCCGTGCCCTGATACAAAGCTCTTTTCTTCGACTTCTTCAGCAGCTTGTGAAGTCGTGCCCTGACGCGAAGCTACTCCAAAACCAGCGGATATCGCGCCAGATTGCTATAGCGCGAACCCGATGGCGACAACGTGCTCTGATACAGAATGAACTCGTGCGCCGTCATTGTACCGAACTCCGGTTGCGGCCGCGCTTCGAGTTTCTGGCGTACCTGTTGCAATCCGGGTGCGGCCTTGTCGCCCGGCCTCGAGTGCGGACGCCCGCTACCTGCGCGCGCCAGCGTGAGATGAGGATGATATGGGCCTTCGTCGCGCTTGAAACCGAGCGGCGCGAGCGCCAGACCGATGCTGTCGACCAGCTTCCGTAGTTCTTCCCCCGCCTCAATCCCAACCCAGAACACGCGCGCTCGCTGCGGATTCGGAAAGAACCCGGCTCCGCGAAACATAAGTGGAACCGGTACGCCGGTGACGCCCGACAAGGCGTTCTTGATGTCCGGGACCTTCTGCGTCTCACCCAAAAACTGCAATGTGATGTGAAACGTCTCCGGCCCAACCCACTTCACGTCAGGTGCCACGGCGCGCATCGCATCGCGGAATGCAGCCACGCGTTCCCGAATCGAAGAGTCGATGTCCAAGGCAACGAACAGGCGCATAAACTCACATCATTATGCGGCGCACGAGATCGAGTGCCTGCTGGCTTGCCCAGCGGCGAATGCGCTCGCGATCGCCGGGAAAACGCCGCTGCACCACTTCGTGCTTCTGGCCGTCTGTCACCGCAACGAAGACAAGTCCGACCGGCTTCTCTTCCGTGCCGCCGCCGGGTCCGGCAATTCCGGTGATTCCGAGGCCAATATCGGCGTTGCAGATGTCGCGAATATTTTCCGCCAGGGCGAGCGCGACCTCTTTGCTCACCGCGCCGTGGGCCTCGATCATCAGCGGTGGCACATCGGCGAACAAGGTTTTCAAGTCGTTCGAGTACACCACGGCTCCGCCCAGAAAATAGCGCGAGCTGCCGGCCACCGAAGTCAGGCGCTCCGCCACCATTCCGCCGGTGCACGACTCGGCGACCGCCAGCTTCGCGCCGCGCATTTGCAGGTAGTAGCCGACAATCTCTTCCAGCGATTCGCCGGCAGTTGAGAAGACCGCGTCCCCCAGCTCGTCTTGCAGCTCTTCCGAAAGCTTTTCAACCAGTTCCTCCGCCTCCGCTTTCGTTGGCGCCGTGGCGTGCAGGTGAAATTCCACCTGGCCCTGGCCGGCCAGCAAGGTAGTTTCAATGTTTGGATACTTCTTGTAGATAGGCGCAGTGCGCGCGTCTGCCGCCGATTCCGCCAGCATTGCTGTTTTGATAACGCGGGTGGCGATCGCCGAAGGAGGAGCAGCCTGCCGCAGCCGCGGCATAACGTTCTTCTTCCACATCGCCTGCAGCTCATGCGGCGGCCCTGGCAGCAGCACGATGATCTGTTGCCGGCCATTTTGCACTCTTTGCAGCCACTGGCCGGGGGCAGTGCCCAGCGAGTTATGAAGTACCTCGGCGCCGTCGATAACATCGGCCTGGCGCGCGTTGTTCTCCGGCATTGACATGCGCCGCTCGGCGAAGCGCTTATACATCGCGGCGATCAGGTCGTGCTCGCGCCGAAGCTCCAGACCCAGCGCTTCGGCAACGCACTCGCGCGTCAGATCGTCCTCGGTTGGCCCAAGGCCTCCCATGAATATGACCAGATCGGATCGCTCGATCGCGGTGCGTACGACGGAAGTCAACGGAAGCCGCTGATCGCCAACGACTGTTTTGAATGCCACGTTGACGCCGAGTTCGTTGAGCTGGCCGGTGAGGTACAGGGAATTGGTATCTTGCCGGAACGGAGTGAGCATCTCCGAGCCGACGGCCACGATTTCGGCGATCACGCGTAAAGTCTAGCATTGCGTAAGGGCCGCCAGCCGCCAGTTTCCAGCCGCCAGGCGGGTGGTCAGGGATCAGGCGTCATAGGGCCCATTCTGATGCCTCATCCCCGAAACCTGATACCTGACACCTGATACCTCGTACCAGCCGTTCGCCTCCCGCACGCGCGGCCCGTCACTTCCTGCTTGACATATTCCCATATAGGTATATATTGGGACCCGTGCCTCGGGCCGCTACCACTTCCGACGCTTTCAACGCTGTTGCCGAGCCCCGCCGACGCGAGATCCTCGGCTATCTTGCGTTGCGTGAGCGAACCGTGGGAGACATCGTGGTCAGTCTCAAGCTGGAGCAGCCCTCAGTATCCAAGCATCTGCGAGTGCTGCGGGATGTAGGCCTGGGCCGCGTGCGGCGCTCAGGAAGGCACATGTTGTATTGCACCAACGCGGAGGGAATTCGCCCCTTGCACGAATGGAGCAAGATGTTCGAACCCTATTGGCAGCACCAACTCAGTCGCATCAAGGAACGCGCCGAGGCCAAGGCCAGGGCACTCAAACATTCAAAACAAAGCAAGAGCCAAGAGGAGGCAAAATGATCGAAACTGCGCTTGAAACTGAAAATCTGACGCTGAACATTACCCAGGAAATCTACGTCGACGCCCCACTGGACGTGACCTTCGAAACGCTGCTTGAGCAAATCGGGCCCGACAACGTAACGCCCGAGGGCCAGGCTTTTCCCCTGAAGCTCGAGGCATGGCCCGGCGGGCGCTGGTTCCGCGACCTCGGAGATGGCAACGGCCACTTCTGGGGCCACGTGCAAGCGATCAAGCGGCCAACATTGCTGGAATTTGTTGGCCCGCTATTCATGTCCTATCCCGTCGCTTCAACGTGCAATACCGCTTAACGGAGAAGGACGGCGGCACGCTCATCACGTTTCATCACATGGCATTCGGTTTGATACAAGACGATCACCGGAAAAACGTTAACACTGGATGGAGCCACATCAACGAGAGGGTGCGCGCTGTGGCAGAGGCAAAAGCCAAGCGCTAGCGCGCAAAGCTGACACCAAGAGAAAGCTAAACGAGCAGGGAGATGAACCATGTCACAGATGACTGAACCGATGCTGGCAGAATTCCGCGAGGAAGCTGCCGTTACCAAGCGCGTGCTCGACCGAGTTCCGGCCGACAAACTCACTTGGAAGCCTCACCAGAAATCCATGAGTCTCGGCCAACTCGCCATCCACACTGCCAGCATTCCCGGAAGGCTGTCGTACATCGTCGGGCAGCAAGACAAGTTCGAAGTTCAGCCGGAGGCGTTTATCCCAACGCCTCCGAAGGACCTCAAGGAGATTCATGACACCTTCGAGCAGAGCTGCAAAGACGCCGAGGCTTGCTTGAAAGGCATGAGCGATCAGGCAGCGCTGAGCGGTTGGACTCTGATCGTGCAGGGCAATGTGGCCTTCACGCGCCCGAAAATCGAAGTGCTGCGGTCGATCATGCTGAACCACTGGTATCACCATCGCGGGCAGCTGTCGGTCTACCTGCGCATGCTTGACGTGCCCGTGCCGGTGATCTATGGACGGAGCGCAGACGAATGACCGTTCGCCTGAGCGACTCTTCGATGACGATAACAGGGCCGGATCGTCCGGCCCCCTACGGCGTCACCGTCAGTACTTTCTGCACGGAGGTGCTGTCGGATGTCGCCGTGATCGTGACTTGGGTTTGCTGGTTGACCGGATAGGTTGTTATGACGAAAGTAGCCTGGGTCTGTCCGCCCGGCACCGTCACTGTCGGCGGAACGCTAGCCACCTGGGGATCGCTGCTGCTAAGCGCCACCGGCAGGCCTGCACTGCACGCCGGATAGCTGAGGTCTACGGTGGCGTTCACGCTGCCGCCGCCCTTCACCGTGTTCGGAAAATCCAGCGCTGAGGGCGGCGACGGTGTCACCGTGTAGGTCGCATTTACCACGGATATCCCCGAGAAGGCTATCAACGTCACCGCCGCGTTGCTGCACTGCGGAGTGGTTGTAATCGGAACTGTTGCGAAGTAGCTCCCTCCCGGAACCTTCACAGATGGCGGTACGTTCGCTACCTGCGGATTGTTGCTCTTCAGGCTGACGAGCCATCCGCCGGAAGGCGCAGCGGCTCCGAGCACCGGAGTAAGTTGCGCAGGAGCACCTCCGGGGCCTGATGACGGGTAGACATCAAGCCGATCGAGTGCCGGCTCCAGAAACAAGTCAGTGCTGACATCCGCTCCGTTAAGGCTGGCGCTGATCGGGCTGTCGTGCTGGCTGTTGACGAACGAAGTTGTGATCCGAAAGTTCGCCGTAAGAGATCCCTGGGGCACGGTTACGCTGGCAGGAACTTGAGTGTAATCGTCGCCGTTCAGCGACACGACCACGCCTCCGGTTGGAGCCGGCTCATTCAACGCGATTGTGCCGGTGGCTTGCGCTCCGCCGATGACGGACTGGGGTTCGACTACATTGGCGCCCAGCAGCGGCCAGACCGTCAGCGTGTTCTGGCCAACTCCGGAGGCGGTGATAACGGCAGGCGAATCCTGCGTAACCAGCGGTGAGCCTGCACTAGTCGCGGTAAAGGTAGCGCTACGCTGGCCCTCCGGCACGGTGACACTGGGCGGAACCTGGACCAGGTTGCCCCAGTTGCTGCTTAGGTTCACGACCGTGCCTCCCGGCGGCGCAGCCTGCGCCAGCGTGACCGTGCCTGTCGAAGTGCTCGCATTGAGGATGTACCGTGGCGATAGCGCCAGCGAAGCCTGCGGTGGAGGCGGATTAAAGTTCTGCAGCCCTTTCGGAAAAGGTCGATACAGCGGATCGCCGATGTAGAGGATCATCCACTTCAACCAGCGCGTATTTCGGAGAAAGGCGTCGCCAACGTTGGCGCCCTGAAAGAGATCGCGGAAAGTCCCTCCCGGGCGAACCAGGCCTCCCAACTCGGGCTCGTTGACAGCGCCGGTCGTGGCGGTAATCCCCTTGATGATTGCGTTCGCCGACCAGTTCGGGCCGCCGCGGGGATTCAGGGCTGAAGCGCTGTCAAGGTGAAAGCCGATAGCGCCAGTATTCCAGGTAAAGGCGTCGTTGTAGTTGTTGTAGCTATACCAGCCGGAATAGAGCGCCGCGCCAGGGCAGTCGGGAGCAGGCGGAGTGCCGAACTCCTGTGGATTGGAATCTTCCAGCACAGAGAAGCCCGCCAGTCCGGAGAAAGTCGCTGCCTGATGCAGGTCCCAGTCGCCTTCACCGTAGTCGGAGTCGTCAATGCCGGAGATGTCGCCGTACCGTCGGTCGAGGCAAGCTTGCCCTGACAAGCCGGAGTGTTCCGCGGCCAGGGCTTTGTCGACCAGCCCTTTCGCCAGATCGGCAGTCGCAGCGTCCAGCCGCCATACCGAATAAATCAGCTTCCCATTGATCTGGCTTCGCCAGCCTGAGAACGACAGGAACGGCTGATAGACGTTCCCCTGGCTCTGGGCGTCGTCATAGTAAGGCTGGAGTTGCGTGAGATACGGATAGGGGAAGAAGTCCTGAGTCGAATATACGTCCCAAATGTCGGCGACGTATTGATCTAGCGCGTAGAACAGTGGGCTCGTTGAGCCCACAACGTCGTACGGCGTTTGATAAGTGAAAACGATATACAGAATCCTGGCCGTCCCGACTGCATTCAGGCAGTTCTGCACCGGAACCTTCACCGAAGAGACATACTGGTCCCAGGTGAGCACGTCCGTGGCGGGCGGAGTTATCGGACACAAGTTCTGAACCGGTATGGTGCGCTTGGCCGCGTAATAGTTTGCAACCGAAACCGAATCGGAATTGTTGGCGTTGTAGACCACCAGCGTGCGCAGGCTCAGGCTGCTCGCCACCTGGGCCTCTGCGAAATTGGCGCTGATAGCAAAAGCTATCGCGCAACCGAGCGCCACTGCTGTCCATGGTGAAAAACGAGTGACAGAAGGAAAAAGCCAGTACCGATAACAAGACATGACAACTACCCAAGAAGCGAGTTACGAACCTATAGCGCCGACGAAGAGCGCGCCGCAGGATTATACCCCGGTTTTGCCAAGGCTCGAACGCTCACGTCTCGCCATACAACGTCAAACCCTGGGCGCAGGCAGGACTCTGGCGAATAACGTTGACCCTGAATTAATAACCGTCATACGATTCGCGCAGGGTCTTATGGCCGCCCCAAACCTTAACCCGGGAAACCCCTTGGGCCGCTTCCGACTTGTCGAGGAGATCGGAGCCGGGGGTATGGGTGTGGTTTGGCGCGCGCATGACACTCGGCTCAAGCGTGATGTCGCCATCAAGATACTCAATGCTAGAACGCCCGGTGACACCGCAGCCCGTCAACGTTTCCGCGATGAAGCTCTTATCCTCAGCCGGCTGAACCACCCCAACGTCGAATCTGTATATGAGTTTAGTTCTGAACAGGACATTGACTTCCTTGTCCTGGAGTACGTTCCCGGCACAACCCTCAACGAGATAACCAGGCGTGGGGCATTGCCCGAGCAGGAAGTCATCGGGCTGGGCATACAGCTTGCGCGGGGGTTGGCCGCCGCTCATGGGCAGCGAGTCCTTCATCGCGACCTTAAGCCTGGGAACCTGCGAGTTACTCCTGACAATGTACTCAAGATTCTCGACTTTGGGCTGGCGCAGTTGATGGCGCATCCCGAAGACGATACCGTCACCGATCCGGCAACTCCGCAAAGCCCGATGGCCGGGACCCCGGCCTACTTGTCGCCCGAGCAGATCGACCGGCGTGACCCGGATACGCGTTCGGATATCTATTCGGCGGGCGTGGTCCTTTACGAATTGGCGACCGGATCGAAGCCTTTCCCGCAATCGGGGCAGACCCTGGCAGACGCGATCCTGCATTCCATACCCCCTGCCCCCCGGCTGAAAAACAAGGAGGTCTCTGCCGGACTGGAAGCTGTCATCCTCAAATGCCTGGACAAGGCCCCCAAGCTCCGCTATCAGTCCGCGCGTGACCTGTTGGCCGATCTGGAGCAGCTCTCGGTGGGGCGGGATCCTTCGGGAAGGGCCCTTGCCGCCAGCCAGATTCGCAGCACCTCTCCTTGGCGTGATCGCGTTCTAGTTGCCATCGGCGTGTTGCTGCTGCTTGCCATAGCTGGAGTATTGGCCTGGAGGAATTGGGGGCACAAGGAAGTACAACAGAAGATCATGGCCGTGTTGCCTATGGACGCGGTGGGGCAGGACCGGCGACCAGCGCTCTGGGACTGGGTCTGACGGAAACCGTCGCCGCTAAGCTAGTGCAGGCGAGTGATACTTCGGCGATTCAGGTCGTCTCGCCACAAGACCTGCGCGACCGGAAAGTGAAGACGGCTGAAGATGCCCGGCGGGAGTTCGGAACAGACTACGTGCTGGAGAGCAATATTCAGCGGTCGGGACCGATGATCCGCATCAACTGCTACCTGGTTGACTCGAGAACCCACCGGCAGATGGCAGCCGAAACCATCGAGTCGGATACGGCGGACCCTTCGGTCTTCAGGACAAGGTGGTGAGTGCGGCCCTCGACATGCTGCCTGCAAAGATACAGCCCGAAGAACGTCGCAAGCTAAACGCCCCCCAGAATACCCAGCCCGCGGCGTACGAAGCTTACATACGCGGCCGCGGCTATTTGCAGGAATACGAGAAACCGGAAAATATCGAGAATGCTATCGCCGAATTCACCCAAGCCATCAAAATCGATCCGAACTATGCTCTCGCCTATGCCGGTTTGGGCGATGCCTATTGGATGGAATTCACGTGGCTGGACAAAGGGAATGAAGTGGTAGCTCGCGCCACGCAGAATTGTGAAAAGGCATTGTCTCTTAACCCGCAGCTGGTTGAGGCGCATATCTGCCTGGGCACGATCTTGAACGGCACCGGCAAATACGACAAAGCCGTCAATGAGTTCAAACAGGCAGTGGAGTCGAACCGGCAGAGCGATGCTGCCCTGCGCGGCCTGGCCGACGCTTACGAGAAATTAGGAAACTTTTCCGGTGCCGAGTCCGCCTATAAGGAAGCGATTGCTGTGCGGCCTAACTACTGGGCGGTTTATCACTGGCTGGGCCTTTTCTACTACGATCAGGCGCGCTATGCCGACTCCGTGGCGATGTTCAAGAGAGAGATTTTACTGGCGCCTGACAACTATCTGTCCTATTTCACCCTCGGTGGTGTCTACATAACTCTCGGTAGCTATCCGGACGCCATCGCAGCCCTTCAGCGCTCGATTGATCTTCGGCCCAGCTTCGGTGCTTATTCGAACCTGGGCTACACCTATTACCTGATGCACCGATTCTCGGACTCTATCAATGCGCACGAGCAGGCGTTGCGGCTCAATGATGGAAAATGGGAGATATGGGGAAATCTGGCTGATGCACTTTACTGGAGCCCAGACCGGAGAGGCGAGGCCCAGGCAAAATATAAGCGGGCCATTGAGATCGCGACCTCCAAGCTGCAGGTGAATGCAAGAGATGCACGACTCCTGGTTTATCGCAGCGGCTACCTAGCCATGACCGGTGAGAAGCAGGCGGCGTTACAGGATGTGCAAAGGGCGTTGCAAGAGGCTCCATCCAATAGTGAAGTGCTGTTCCGAGCGGCCATTACCTACAACTATCTTGGCGATTCAGCTAAGGCGCTGGACTACCTGGACAAAGCCACCAAGCTTGGTTACTCTCGACCCATCATCCGAGACTCACCGGAATTTGAAAGTCTGCAACGAAATCCCCGATTCAGGGCAGTGGTTGGACGTGGCCCGTAACCGCTAACCAAAACGTTCTTTCACTACATCATGATTATCCCAAGCGTGAAAGGGTTCTTACATGGAATACCATTAACAATAACTGCGGAGTAAGGGTAAGCTGTACCACTTATTACCGGGGTATTAGTCGCGCCTGACGTAACCGATGACGAAGCGGCCTTAAAGTCGGTGAAAGGACTATTAAACTGCACTTCGACAGATGTAACTGTTCCGCTGCTAGCCACAGCCTTCCACTTGATCGTATCAGTTCCGGTCACTGAGACAAAGGGCGGGCTCTGCGTGCAGGTAAGGGGATTAGCAGTCAGATCAGCAACGTTGATAATAACAGTGGTAACAGCCTTTACTTTGCCGGGGTCGGCGGGTGGGGGGCCCTGGGGAGGATTGGATGAGGCGGAGTTGTTGCTACCGCTGTTGCAAGCTGACATCAATAGCACCACACAAGCCAAAATAATCATGACCACGGAATCGCGGAGCGAAATCATATACTATCCTCCAATAGACTAATTTGCGCGAGCAACATTCCCCACTACATCATGATTATGCCCAGGGAATTGGCACCGGGACCCACATTAGTGCAGGTTTTGCCGCTGAAGTTAAGAGCGGTATATGGCGCAGGCGCGCCGCCGATGGCGAGGTTGGTCGGCGATGGAGCGCTGACGATACCGGCGGAGCCAGTAAATGTATCGGAAGAGTAAGGGCTGGGAGAAGCCCCCCCTGGGTTAAAGCTTACGGTGATGGACTGAGTAAAATCAGATGCCACCCATACGATGTTCCAGCCTGGGTGCACTTTAGCGTTGAAGCCATTCATTCCTTCGGATCCCGACTGCATGCACGTGCAAGCTGCACCAAGGCAGCCTGGGGCGGGGCTAACTAGAATGAACACGGTGTTAGCAGGTATAGGTGAAGTTCCAGCCTCCAGTAGATTAACGTAGGGGGTGTTCCGTGTGCTCTTCTTTTCTTTTCTTTCATCCTGTGCACTCGTAGAGGTGAGAGCTACGAGCATGACCAGCACCACACCTAAACTAACCAATCGACTCGACCGATTCACGATGTCTCCTCTCAAAGTGCCCCAATTTATTCCCGCCAACTTAGCACAACCTGACTGGATGTCAAGCAAATTATCAGAAAAATGCCATTACAATCCAGAATTGGCCGTTGCTCTCGGCTTCCTGTGGGGTGCACGCTGCCACGGCGTAAGCACTAAAGTGGATTGTGTCGAGAGCGGAATCCAGTTGCGGCGTAAGCGACGATGGATCTGCCGTGCTATAGGCGAATACTTGCCGCGCGGGCCTGCCTTCATATGTGACTGGAGTAGATTGCAACTTCCCTCCTGCTCGGGCCGCCTTGCACGCGAACGATGGCAGGCCCTCGACCTTAACCCGCTTCAGCGGACCCGCGTGCGCGTGCTTCCACTTTGCCTCGACTGCCGCCGCCGCCTCATCTTCGGCTTGTTCCGCCGAAAGCTCAGGAGTCAGCTTGGCGAAATCCTCCGTGACCCAATAAGCCGATCCGGCGTGCACAACCCCGATACCGGCAGCATCGTAGGCGGGGTTCAGCATGTTCGTTCGATGCCCCGGCGATCTGAGGAACATGCTATTCACGTCGCTCAGCTCGGTGTTCATACCCACATTTTCGGCAGCCGTACTGAAGAAGAGACCGGCAGAGCGTAGCCGTTCGGTAAGCGACGGCTCGCCCGAAAACTGATGAGATGGCACGTGATGCTGCACAAGCAAGAGGCAGTGCCGGCGAGCCGCTTCTACCAACTTCGGGCTCAGCTTCAGCGGTGGCACTCCCGCTTCGGCTCTTGATTGATTCAGTGCGGCAAAGATCTGGGCTTCTGCTGCGCCGTCGAACTCAGAGGGGTTCTGGGCTGCAACGCACGCGGCCAGTAGCAGGAGCAACGCGAGCAAAGTGAGCCTGGGAACAGATTTCAAGAGGTCATCCTATGCAAACTGTGCTACTTTGATGTCCCCGCTCGGGGTTAGGAAAGATTCGCCATGATGCTTGAAACAGATCTGTTCCGCCTGGAACCCGATATCACGGTGCTGGCGTGCGCCGGCAGGTTCACCATGGGGACACGGCTGAAACAGACCGAGGCGCTGGGAGACTCTTTGGTCGCGGAAGGCACGCGCAAGCTCGTGCTTGATCTCACTCACACCGAAACGGTTGATAGCGCCGGGCTGGGCGTAATCATGCACATGTCTGCCCATCTCGAACAGGTCGGGGGCGCCTTCCGAATCTGCGGCGCCAACGAGCGCATCCGGCACCTGCTGAGCATTACCCACACCGACTCTCTCCTGGCACACGACCCCGATCTGGAAAGCAGTGTGCGACATTTGGGTGGCGACCCTCAGAGCATTGCTTCGGGAGCATCGTAGCCGTATCGCTCTGCCCGCTCAGGCTTACGGAATCTGCAACCCTCCCGTAAGCTCGCTGATCTTCTCGATGCGATGCTCCAGGCACCATTTCTCCAGCGAGTCGACCAGGGTCTCGCTGGCGCAAGGATCCCAAAAGTTTACTGTGCCGACCTCGATGGCCGATGCCCCGGCGAGCATGAACTCGATCACATCTTCGGCAGTGCTGATGCCGCCAATCCCAATCACTGGGATGCGAACCGTTTTGGCGGCTTCCCACACCATGCGCAACGCAATGGGCTTGATCGCCGGACCTGAGAGTCCCGCGGTGATGTTGGAGATTCGCGGCTTGCGCGTCTCGGCATCGATCGCCATGGCGACGAAGGTATTCACCAACGAAATACCGTCAGCGCCTGCGTCCTCGGCGGCGCGGGCCACATCGGGGATGCTGGTCACGTTGGGCGAGAGCTTCACGATCACCGGCCGGGTGGCAAGCTTCTTCGCTGCGCTGACTACATCGAAGAGCATATGCGGGTCGCTGCCGAACGCGATCCCGCCGCATTTGGTATTCGGGCACGAGACATTCAGCTCGTAGGCGGCGATTCCCTCTCCCTCATTCAGAGCGCGGATTACATCCTCGTACTCCTCCTGCGAGTGACCAAAGACGTTGCACAAGAAAACGATGTCGTTGATTTTTTGTAGCAGCGGAAGCTTTTCATCAAGGAAGGCGCGCACACCGATGTTCTGGAGCCCGATGGCGTTGAGCATGCCGGCGGCGGTTTCGAAAAGCCGCGGTGGCGGATTGCCGGCCATCGGCTCACGCGACAGCCCCTTCACGACGAAGCCGCCAAGGCGCGAGAGAGCCACAATGTCCTCGAATTCAACCCCGTAGGCGAACGTACCACTGGCGGCGATAACCGGGTTCTTCAGTTGGATTCCGGCGACACTAACTGACATGTCCAGCGCCGGCCCGAGTGCCGGACTCACGGATGAGCCTCTTTTGCGGGGTGCGCGGGGCGGGACTTCGACGGCGAAGACGATCGTGCCGGCTCGTCGTTGCGCGTCCTTTGTCCGATGGCTTCGGTCAGGACTCGGCCGGCGGAGCTGGTTGGCTTGTTGATGCCGAGCATTACGGCGAGTGTCGGTGCGAGGTCAATCGGTTCTACCTGATCGAGATACACCCCAGGCTTGAAGGCCGGCCCATAAAACGCCAGGGGAACATGCTGATCGTAGCTGTAGGGTGCTCCATGGTTCGCAATGGCCTTTAGCGAGGCGGCGTAAGCGAATGGCATCGGCGCGCCCATCACCCACGCCCCGCCATAGGGTGAGTAGCTGTTCAAGTACAAGTGTCCAAGAGGAGTTGGCGGGAGCTCGCCGTTGCCCATCTGCTCCTTGGTGAAGGCGTTGAGGAAGCCTTCCGACTTCATCGCCTCGGCGACCTGCGTTTCGTCGTCGGCTTGGTTCATGTTTGGGGGAAACGCCTCGCTGTTCACGAAAACAATGGGGTATGAAACCGACCGGATGTAGTCACCGGGTCTGTGCAACTTCGCGCTCAGATCTTTGTTTAACTGCGTACGCAACTCGGTGTTGGAAGGCGCCTCCACCGGTAGCTTGAGCTGCTTGTCCGTCGCTTGCAGGGGAGCGACTCCGTGATCAGCGGTTAATGCCAGCCAGAACTGCCCTTGCCCATATTGCTGAGTGAGAAATGCTGCGAAGTCGGCGATTTGGCGGTCGAGCGCCAGCGCCATGGCATGCATCTCCGGAGCATCCGGCCCGGCCAGATGACCAAGGATGTCGTTCGCGGAAAGACTGATTACCAGCAAATCGGTCACGGTGCCGTTACCAAGCTTCTCCTGCTGGATCAGCTCGCGAGCGAAATCGAACTCGTAATCGTTGCCGAAGGGAGTCGATCCGACCAGCTCGAAATAGGGGACCGGCTTGCCATTGTCGAAATTGTGTGGCGCTGTTGACGCGAGCAGAGTTCCATCACTGTCTTTCCACTCCTGATTCAGATACTTTTTCGCTGAGTCCCCCCCATTGAAGGCCAGCAACCAGCGCGGAGGGCTGCTCATGTAATAGGTCGACGTGACCCACGCGCCGCTATCCGGATCGATCCAGAAGGCGCCGTTGGCGCTGTAGCCTGTGGCAAGAATCGCGGCGCGGTCTTTAAGGGCTATGCCATAGACGCGTGACTCGCCCTGCGTCGCAAGGCGCAACTCGTCCCCCAAAGTGCTGGCCAGCAGATTGTGCGGCGACGACCCAACGCCCTCGACCTCGGCTCCGATGAGCTTCGTCGCGCCGTCTTCCACGCTGCTCAACATGCGTTTCTGGGCCGGGTCCCACCACTCGTTCGAGAAGATGCCGTGCGCAGGACTATATGCACCGGTGGCGATGGTTGCATGGCCCGGCGCGGTCCGCGTGTTCGCATACTCGAAGTAGCAGGCGGGGAAGTAGGCTCCGCGATCGGTAAAGAGACGAAAGCCGTTAGCGCCAAACTCCTGGTGATAGCGCTCGAGATAGTCGCCGCGGAACTGGTCAATTATCAGGACGACGATGAGCTTAGGGTTGGCCTGATAAGCGGAGCCGAAGCACGCGAGCGCCGCGAGCAAAATTGCAAGCAGGACAGCTAGTTTGGCGCGGAACATTGCTGGATCAGTGTAACAAGACCGGAGCCGCGGCTTTTGCGACCGCGCGTGAAACGCGGCGTCGCAACGCCACTCTTCCCACTAACCCACCTCCTGCTTCTCGCGGACTGCCATCGGTTGCTTCACGGTCGCTGTCCGTTCCAGCTTGTCCCAGGAGAAGCTGCCGCCGTCGATGGCACGCTTAAGGGTCTTGATCAGCACCAGCGAGAACAATTGCCGATAGGCAAAGCGCTGCAGCCAGACGTGGCCCAACAGCAGGAAATCACGCTTGCGACCTAGCTGCTGGCGCTCGAGGGCGAACGCAATCGTCGACGCAATGAAGTCGATGATCATGAACAGCGCGAAATACACCACTAACTTGTGGAAGTCCGCCGGGTTGGCCGACTCGGGATGGCGGTATTTGTCGATGAAGTAGGAGATGGTGCCGACCACAAACATGACGTCGATGAAGGGCGAGACTAGCGGCAGCAAGACCTGGAAGATCACGACGTTGGGCAAGGCCACCCAGCCCAGCGCACCCTTCCGTTTCACCGCGGCCTTGTGCTTCCACACCGCCTGCATGATTCCGAAGGGCACGAACGGAAACGCTGCCGCATCAGGCCGTTGGCCGTTGTCGGGGCCTCGGTGTATGCCAGAGCGCGGTCTTCATAGTTGACACGATAGCCGGCTTCCAGCAGGGCCATGGTGAGGTCTGCATCTTCCGCCACGGTATCGTGATGGTATCCACCCATGGCGCGCACCGCAGCGGTCCGCCACGCGCCAATCGCACCCGGAACCACGCTCACCGCATTCAACGTATCCAGTGCGCGGCGTTCGAAATTCTGACTGGTGATGTACTCCAGTGCCTGCCAGCGCGTCCACAGGTTGACGCGGTTGCCCACCTTTGCATTGCCAGCCATCGCCGCAACGCGCGGATCGGCGAAATGCGGCACAAGTTGGCGGATGGCATCGGGAGCGATGATCGTGTCCGCGTCGATGCCTATAAAGATTTCTTCCGTCACGTGTTCCAGTCCGAAGGTAAGGGCATCGGCCTTGCCGGAGTTGGGCTTAGTAAGCATGGTGACCCGGCCTTCCGCGATCTCTTTGCGAAATGCCTCGCGGCAGACCTCCAGAGTAGCGTCTTGCGAACCGTCGTCAATCACGATGGCGCGCAGGTCGGGATACTCGGAATCGAGAACCGAACGCACCGTGCGCTCGATTACCTTCTCTTCGTTATAAGCAGGAATCAGCACCGCGACCGCAGGCTGGTAGTTCGGATCGGCATGCGGCCGTTTCCGAAAACGATCATGGGTAGCGAGCGCTCCGATGAGCACCAGGCGGGCGCTCATCAGCAAGTCGCCAACGAAGAAGACAATAATGATAAAGGTCGAGATCCCCGAGAACATGTCGAAACTGAGACTGTCGACCCATGCGGCCCACCGCTCATTCGTGGTCAGCGGCGGCATGACATCCGCACGCGTTTTGCCCAGCAGGGCCGAGACCGGCACCAGTTCGTAACCCTTGGCGCGAAGTTGATCAATGATGACCGGCAGAGCCTTAACGGTCTCAACGCGATTCCCGCCGCCGTCGTGCAGAAGAATGATGTTGCCGCATTTCAGATTGCTGGGATCGCAGGGCGGAAGGTTGGCCATGACGTCCTGCACGATCTCGTCAGCCGTCCGTCGTGGATTGTCGCGCCAATCATTGGGATCAATCTTGTCGCCGACCGTGATGAAGCCCATGTCCTGCGACCACTCGAGCGGTCGCACCTGGTCGGCCGTGTCCGGCTCCTGGTCGATCGAGTAGGGCGGGCGAAACAGCACAGGTTTCACCCCCAGCTTACCTTCGAACAGGCTTTCGGTAAGGTTCAGCTCCAAGTCAAAGTAGCGCCGGCTGACGTTGCTGATGTCCGGATGGGTAAAGGTGTGATTGCCGATCTCATGCCCTTCGGCGTAGATGCGCTTGGTGATTCCCGGGTATTTTTCCGCCTCCAGCCCGATGAGGAAAAAGGTTGCTTTGGCGTTCTTCTCTTTCAGGACATCCAGCAGCTGCGGTGTCCACTGCGGGTCGGGGCCATCATCGAAGGTGATTGCAATCTTGTTGGGAGAGTTGCCGTACATGTCGATTTTGTACGGCGACGGCATGGTCTTGAAGGTCTCATCGCTGACCAGCTTGGTTTCGGGATCGACGGTAATATCGCGCTCGCCGGCGGCCGGCCTGGTGTCGATGCGGATGATTTCGCCTTGGCCTTCAATATCGACGTCCTGTCCGGGAGGAACCGTTCTCAACTCGCTCGGAGCATTGGCGTCGCCCGGCCTGTCCCACACCGCCCAGAGCGAGCGGTCCTCTGATCCAAGGCGCCACAGGGCGAACGTATTGATGCCCAACGTCCGTGCGGCGCGCATCTCGTTCAACGCGGTTACAGCATCGAGGAACCACACGTCATGCCTGACGTTGTTGTCGTCCAGATAAGCGAAGTGCGGATTCACAGCGTCGCTGTCGAAATCAATGTCCGACTCGGCGTCCTCCGCTTCCAGCCATGCTTCCTGCACAGAGACGTTGTGCACGTTGGCGGGAGCAGATCCCTTTCTCTGCCCCTTCTTCCTCGCCCAGTCGTATCCGTAGTTACCCACAGCGGCGATGATCTTCTGGCGCGGTATCACCTTCAGCGCGTCCTGCAAGTTCTTGATGAACCAGTCCTGGCTGGCTACCGCTCCGGGCATTCCGCCGGGATAGTGCTCGTCGTAGTTCATCAGGATCAGGCCGTCAGCGTTGTTGGAGACGTTCGCGTAATCGAAATCTTTGTCGTTGACGGGAACAGCAATGTAGAGCTTGAGGCCTTTGCTGCGCAGATCGCCATAGAGCTCCTCAACCAGCGTGAGATAGTCCACCCGCGAGCTTTCCGGAAAAGCTTCAATGTCTAGCGTCACGCCTTTGTATTGGTCGGTGGCGAGGAAGGCCATCAGTTCGTTGCGAAAGCGCTGCCGGGCCGCCGGGTCGGCCATGAACTTCGCCGTCGCAGCCGGGTCCCACTGATTGCTGATTGGATCGTAGTTGTTCACCAGCGGCAGGACTTCCATCTGCGCCTTTTCGCCCTTAAGGAACGGCATGACCTTGTCATCTACCGGCCGAGGTTTACCGTTATTCATCAGGTCGAAAAGCGTGTTCTGCTCGGTGACTGACTGGAGCCGACCGTCTGCGGTGAGCACGTGCAACCATTCGGGGAAGAGCAAGTCGATCTGCGGGTAATACTCCTTCAACGACGAGAAGCTGGCTGCGTCCCACTGCACGTAGAACGCACCGCGGATACCTTCATCCGTGTTCAAGACGACCTGCGATGCGGGCTTGTGTGTTTTGCGGTGCGTATTAGCCCGGCGCTGCAGCTTCCGCTTCTGATTTTCCTTCAGCGCGTGATAGGGCTTCTTAACCTCAGGCAGAGAAACACCCGGCACCGCCGACCCGCGAATGACGCTGGCGACAAAAAACACCCCGAGCAATGTGATAACGATGACGCTGGTGTCGAGCACCAGGCGCAACCGCCGCCATCGCTTGCGGTCAGGGTCGTAGAAGATCTGCTTAGGACTGGACATCAATCGGGGGCCAACTCATCGTAACCGCCGCCAACCAGCGGAGCAACAGTACCTTCCCATCAGATGCTATATTCGCCACGTGTGTGAACAGGGGGTCAACGCGCTGGGGAGGGCGGAGCGTGACTCGTTCTTCAGTATGCTCGGGAAATTTCGGGGATTCTTCCTGATTTTCGTCTTTGCCGGTCTGTTCCTGCGGCTTGTCTTTTATTTTAGATTCCCACACGTTGTGGGCGATTCGCTCATTTACGGCGACATCGCCAAGAATTGGCTTGATCACGGAATCTTCGGCCTCACCCACGCCGAAGGGGTACGACCCACCTGGATACGGCTGCCCGGATACCCTGCCTTCCTCGTCACTTGCTTCGCACTCTTCGGGCGCGAGCACTACAACGCCGTGCTGCTGGTGCAGATCGCCATCGATCTGATCGGCTGCTTCGTCATCGCTGACCTGGCACGCCGCACCGTCTCTGAACGTGCCGGCAAAATTGCATTCGCTTTGGCGGCGCTCTGCCCGTTTACGGCAAACTACACCGTCGCTCCGCTGGCCGAAACCCTGAGCATTTTCTTCGCCGCCCTGGCACTCGACAGCGCCGTCGCCGGACTCAGTTCTTTAGACGAAGGGCGAAACCTATGGAAAGCGTGGATCGCTTGCGGTATCGCGCTGGCTGCCGGAACCCTCTTGCGCCCCGATGGCGGAATCCTGCTGGCAGCGGTGGGATTGTTCCTGCTGTGGCGCATGTGGAAGCTGCCGGCCGAGCGTTCCCGCCTGTTCTGGGCCGGAGCGCTGATACTGGCAATGTCGCTGGCTCCGCTCGTGCCCTGGACGATTCGCAACTGGCGCGACTTTCGACGGTTCCAGCCGCTGGCGCCGAGGTACGCAAGTGATCCTGACGAATTCGTCCCCGAAGGCTTCGACGAGTGGATGCGCACCTGGATCGTCGACTACGTCTCGACCGAAGAGGTTTACTGGCAGGTCCCGGGCGATACCGTGGACGTGACGCTCCTCCCGGCAAGGGCCTGCGACGACGAACAGGAATGCGCCACAACTCGAGCGCTTTTTGAGGATTATTCCAAGTCTCACTTTGTAGGACCTGAGCTCGATGCCCGCTTTGAGCAGTTAGCCGGTCAGCGCATCGGCCGACATCCCCTTCGCTACTACGTCTGGCTGCCTTTGGCGCGCATTGCCGACATGTGGCTTCGACCGCGAACCGAAATGCTGCCTTTGAGTTCGCGCTGGTGGGAATACGCGGATGACCCGCACGACGCCGCCTTGGCGACCATCTGGGGCGCGATCAACCTGCTGTTTGTCTTCGCTGGCGTGATGGGTGTAATTCGCGGGTCCGCGACCCAGGTATCTCGCCCTTCTGCTGCTGTTCGTTCTGCTGCGCGCGGCTCTCCTCGGGACACTGGAGAATCCCGAGCCGCGCTATACGCTGGAGTGTTATCCGGTAGTTTTCGTGCTGGGAGCGGCGTGGATAAGCGGCTGGCGCAGGCACAAGCTGCTCACCTAGTCAGCGCGGCGGAAGCAGGATGTTGTCGATCAGCCGCGTGGTCCCCACGTAGGCTGCCACCGCGACCAGAACGCCGCGCGAAATGTCGCTGACCGGTTCGAGCGAATCCGGATCGACGATGGCGAAGTAATCCAGCCGCGCGGCTGGTTCCTCGGCGATTACGCTCTTGCCAATTTCGATCAGCCTACGTGCGTCCGTCTCCCCGAGTTCGGCCTGATGCGAAACCCGCATAAGCGAGCGCTGCAGCACCAGCGCCTTTTTCCTCTCGTCCGCGCTCAGGTACGCGTTTCGCGAACTCATCGCAAGGCCATCCGGCTCGCGAACGATCGGGCAGACGATAAGTTCTACATCCATGTTCAGGTCGCGAACCATTCGGCGCAGGACGGCCACCTGCGCTGCGTCTTTTTGGCCGAAAAAAGCTCGATCGGGTCTGACGATCTCGAAGAGCTTAGCGACGACCGTTGCGACCCCGCGAAAGTGCCCCGGCCGAGACCGACCGTCCAGCCTCTCGCTCAACCCACCTACTTCGACGTAGGTTGTCGCATCCGCAGGGTACATTTCGCTCGCGGCGGGCGTGAACACGATATCCACCCCCAGAGCTTCCAGCATCTGACTGTCGCGTTCCAGGCCCCGAGGATATTTGTCCAGGTCTTCATTTGGCCCAAACTGCAGAGGGTTCACGAAGATCGAGACGGCGGTTGCATCGCATTGCGCCTTGCTGGCGCGCACCAGCGAGGCATGCCCTTGGTGCAAAGCTCCCATGGTGGGAACAAAACCCAGAGATTTCCCGCTCCGGGCGATCTCGCGGCACAGCGTCTTCATCTCGGCGACGGAGTGAATGTGTTTCATTGCCATTCAGTTGTGCGGAGTGGGGGTTACTGGAGCAGAGCCCGCAGGTTTGCCGGGCGATGTAGCAACGGGCTGTGAGTTTACGGTGTCGCTCGTCTGCAGCTTCCAGCTTCGGACGATGTCGTCGAATGCGGGCGCCAGGCCTGCGATCGTAGCCGGCTGCGCTTTCAACGCGACGGAGTAAATCTCCTGCGCCGGCCCCTCGATGAAAACCAGCTCTTCTATCCAATCACGGTCGCTCGGCACATCGTGGTAGCGAATGCGAATCCTCTGTGCCGGAAGGCCCTCTACCGTGAGCTGTTGACGTTGCAGGGTTATCGGATTGCGGCCGCCCTCGCGCATATTCTTCATCGCGGTATCAATGATCTGATCAATGCTGCTTGCTGCTTGACCTTCGCTGGGCGGCGGAACGACAGCCGCCACCGTCACCTCATCCCATAGATTGCGGTCGAGGGTCTGCTGAGGAGCCACCACGACTCCGTCACCGAACGCTTCGCCGAGCACAATCCAGCTTGACGGATAACTGAAACAGAAGCCTCCACCCGACTGGCAGAAGCGCTTGGACGAAGTAGTAGGTGAGGAAGTTGGTTTTGTTGGCTGGCCTTGAGCGAAACCGCACATCATGAGAGCCAGAATTGCGCCGAGGGCTGCGAAGCTACGCAAGCGAAAGAGCACTCCTCATCATCGCAGGGCGTGCTTGCGCTCCGCAATCGCGTCCAGCGCCGCCGACGTGTCTTTGGGCAAGTGATAAGACTCCGCTTCCGATGGGAAGCCCCCGGACTTCACGTCGTCCTTGTAAGCGAGCACCGCGTTGGTGATCGCGCACCCCAGGTCAGCATAGCGGCGAACGAACTTCGCTGCCTGCGTAAACGTCAGGCCAAGCAAATCGTGGAAGACGAGCACCTGTCCATCGCATTCCGGTCCGGCGCCGATGCCAATGGTCGGGATCTCCAGCTCGCGGGTGATCATGCCCGCAACCTCGCGGGGTATGCCCTCGAGCACGACGCAACACACGCCGGCGCGCTCCAGAGCCACCGCGTCGCGCATGAGCTGCTCAACCGCCTTCAGCGTCTTGCCCTGCACCTTGTAGCCGCCCATGGCGTGTAGTGACTGTGGCGTCAAACCGATATGGCCTACGACCGGGATTTCGGCGTCGACCAGGCGCTCCACAATACGGGCGCGCTTCTCGCCACCTTCGATCTTTACCGCCTCAGCCCCACCTTCTTTTATGAAACGGGCAGCGTTGCGCAGGGCATCTCTGATTCCCACATGGTAGGACGCATACGGCATGTCGGCGATCAGAAACGCGTGCTTCACGCCACGCCGTACCGCGCGCGTGTGGTGCAACATCTCCTGCACCGTCACTGGCAAGGTGTTCTCGTATCCCAGCATGACCATACCTAGCGAATCGCCCACCAGGATCATGTCGATCCCGGCCTCATCAATCAGGCGAGCGCTGGGGTAGTCGTACGCCGTCAGGCAAGTAATGAGTTCGTGGCGCTTTTTCTTTTCGAGAACAGAGAGGGCGGTGATCTTCGAACGGAAGTCGCCGGTGGTAATGCTCACGATATCCTCCAGTGCAGTTCCGCCCCGCGGATACCGCCTGTCGTGCTTGTCACATATTAAGGTGATGTAAAAAGCAGCCGCAAGGATTCTACACCTTTGGGCGGTTTCGTCAATCCGCCCAAAATGGCGTTCGGCCGATCAGTCATCCATCACTGTGTGGCACTGGTATGGTCGTGAACAATTCGCCAGCCTTCGGGGAACTTGCGAAATACGAGGGTGAATAGCCCGTGCGGCTCTTTGCCCTCCGGCATCGTCAGATGCCAGCGGCCGCGGACATAAGCAGACTCAGACCCGAGCTGCACGATTTGCAGTTCGGCGAATTCCAGCTTCCCCATCTCGGCGCCGTTCGACTGATATCTCTGCCGGTATCGCTCCAGGGTCGGTTCCCAGCCCTTGGTCTCGGTGCCGCCGGAGAAGAACGTCAGCTCCGGAGAGTTCCAATACCCGGCCATAAAGCCTTCCAGGTCGTGCCGGTTCCACGCATCCACCTGCTTTTGAAGCAATTGCCGAATAGCCGTGTCGGGCTGCGCCGCGGGAGTCAGGTTCTGCCCTGCCGCCGTTGAAACCAAGACTGCCCATGCCGTCATAAAGAGAAGTCGCCTGAGCATCATGCCTCCGATCGCGGCAGTTTAGCGAAAAGTCCCAGGCCAGTACCGGTTTTTTGGTACTGGGCTAAAAGTGTGTTGCTGCGCTTTATTGCCGTTTTGAGATCGCGTCCAGTGACTTCGCAATCCGTTCCAAAGTAAGCACCGCGCCAAGCGCCAGCAAGACCAAAATCGCCAGTTCAAGCCGAATTACGATCATCTCAGAAACCCCCGGGAGAATCCTATGGCCATAAGTGCCGCTTGTCTAGATACTGAGACGACGCTTCTGCTGCAACAGGAGGAAATTCCGATGACGATGCAAATCGCACTTGCTGGGAAAGATGGCGTGGTTCTTGCGAGTGACACAAGCTGGATGGAGTCTCCAACGGTCGACCCGCAAACTGGACTAGCCTTTAGGTTCACAGAAGGCAAATCGAAATTGAAGTTGGATTGTCAGCGTGGCATCGTGATTAGCTGTGCCAGAAATATGGAGACATCCGATGACATTGGACGGATGGTTCTCGATCTCCGCGATGCGGATTGGGGTGACCCAATAAACCCTATCCTGAGAGGCGCAGAGCCAATTCTGGACGCCGCTGGGCCGGGTCGATGCGACGCCCAGTGTCTGATCGTGAGTGCCAACCCCTTGCCTCGCTTGTTCAAATTTCATTCAGGGTTAGTTCGCGGGCAGGTTCGCTCGTACTGTGCGCTGATTTCCGGTGGTAAAGCCTTCGCCGGAGATAATGCTAATCCGGCACTGTTCTTGACGGAGCGGTATTACCAAGAAGGACAAACAGCAGAGCAACTGATAGCTCTTGCTGCGCATGTTGTGTTGTTTGCCTCGAAACACAACCCTGGCATCAGCGGGCTTGAAATCGCAGTCTGCAAACCAAACTCTATTGAGCGTCTCTCGCCCGAGTCGCTCCTTGAATTAAAGCTCGCGGCCACGGAACTGGACAACTCGTTAGCGGAGATGCTTACCGCCCATAAGCAATTCACCTACACTCCAGACGTGATCGGTTAGCCCCGCTTCCATCGCAGGGGTGACCCGCAGCGTTTGATGGACGCGGCAGAAGTTATACCAAGCGATGTAAAGATCGACGGCAGCTTTCAGGTTGTCCAGCTTTTTGCTGAAAGCGTTCGTCAGGCGCGTGAACCTACGCAAGTGCATACGCAAACTCAAATTCGACCGCTCTACAAAGCTGGTGGAGATGTGACGCGGGTCGGGCCTTCCGTCTCGAATCTTGGATATAACCCCCGAGATTTTTGGTGGGGAGTACCTCGCATCGGCCGTGTCGAACTGTCCGTAATCCCCGAACAGTTTCACGAGCTGGGCGAAGTCCGTCTGCCCCGCAAACACGTCCTCGACTCCGCGCTCGTAGAAGTGGAAGCCGTCAGTTGTCAGTTGAAACCTGGCATCGGCAATGCGGCCCCGCAAGTCCTCCAAAAAGCTGTACGTGGTTTCGGCGCACCGCTTGCCGACAACATGAGAGGCAATCAGCTTCGTGTCGGCGTCGATGGCGATAAACACCCACTGATTGCCAAACTCGTCAGGGTCGTCAACGCGCACACGCTTGTCTTTCTTGCCCACGAACGTCCAGATTTCGTCAGCTTGGACGTACCGGACGTGGACATTCCGGAGAGTCGAATCCAGCACTGTTGCGGCTCGTTTCGCTGCGGTATTCATGAGCGAAAGAATTGTTCCCTTGTGCAGCCCGGTCAGTCGCGAGATCGCGCGAACACTCATTCCTTCGAGCATCATGGCAAGGGCGTTCGCGGCGGTCTCGGGGTCGGTGTAGTGGGTTCCGAGTTTGGGTTCAGGCTCGGAGAATGTAGCTTTGCAGAGGGTGCAGCGATACCGCTGGGTGTGGCGCTTGCCGTAGCGCCCGAACTTGCGGGCTGTGTGGTTACAACGTTTACACGTCATCTGATTTCTCCGCTTGCGTTGTGCGGAGAAACCAGCCACAATATCTCTGCGTCTGGGGCACGTGGTCACTCCGCGTGTTCTGGATTGGCCCCGCTAACGGTTGCAGCCGAAAGCGGGGCGCTTAGTTACAGCATCAAAGGTTTAGGGTGGTGGCTCAACCGTAATGACCACGGTCTGACCGGCAGCGGAATAGCGAACTTCGATTGTGATCTTCAACGCTGTTTCATCCTTCCTGAAAGCCCCGTAGCAGCGGGGCTTTCGTATTGGGCACAAGAAAAGTCATCCCCCTGTCCGCCATTGCCTCGTATAGGCAAAAACCTTTCCAGACGGGTCTCTAATCGCTACCAATTCGCCTTGCCTCTCAAGCCGCTTCAGAGTGTTGTGGATGACCGCCATAATGCTGGCATAGTTCTCTGGCGAAAAGCCGCTGGCTATGAGCGCTGCTTTGATTTGCACGGGAGTCATGGGATTTCTCGACTGGTCAAGCAGATTTCTGATTGCGTCAGAAATTCCATATTCGTTCATCACGCCAGCAGCCACTTCCCACTCCGCATTGGAAACAGACGGAGTGCTTTCACCCAAAAGCGTATCGAGTGTGTCAATCGTCGCCTTGAGTTGGCCGATGCGTTGATCCAACGCTGCTCGCTCTTTCAGCAGCGCAGACATTTCGCCCTTGGCTGTTTCTAGCGCTTTGCGAAAGTCAGCATCTTTCATGTACTGACTTATATCATTTAAGAGGTTAACATGTCAAGTAAAAAGTATAACGCAAGTCAAGGTTGGACGGAAGCCCTGATCGTCGCCAAATCGAAACTTGCAGAAGGTCGGAGTTTCGTCGGAAAGATGAAGGCGGCAATCAAGACGATTGAACAAAAAATTGCGGCTGGCGAGCCGTGGCCTGGAAAGTCAGCAACACGGAATTAGCCCACTACCGGTTTTTTCGTGGCTCCGAGAATCCCGCTCCCTTCCGATACAATAAACGATTCTCCAGGAACAACGCTCAACTATGCATCGCTGGTCCCAGCTCTTCATTCCTACGCTGCGCGAGGCCCCGGCCGACGCCGAAGTCGCCAGCCATAAGTTCCTTGTTCGCGCCGGATATATTCGCCAGCTCGCCGCCGGAATTTACTCATTCCTGTTTCTCGGCAACCGCACTCTGGTGCGCATAACCAAGATCGTCCGCGAGGAGATGGACCGCATCGGACAGGAGTTCTATCTGCCCGCCCTGCACCCGCGCGAAATTTGGGAGGCGAGCGGCCGCTGGCAGGTGATGGGCGACAGCATGTTTCGTCTGAAAGACCGCAGCGGGCGCGACCTCTGCCTCGGCATGACGGAGGAAGAAGTCATGACCGAGATCGCGCGCAAGGAGCTGCGCAGCTACAAGCAGCTTCCACAGATCTGGTACCAGATCCAGCAGAAGTTCCGCGACGAGCCGCGTCCGAAATCTGGCCTTTTGCGCGTCCGCCAGTTCACCATGAAGGATTCGTACTCCTTCGACATCGATGCCGCCGGGCTCGACGTTAGCTATCGCAAGCATTACGACGCTTACTGCCGAGTCTTCGACCGTTGTGGATTGAAGTACGTGGTCGTCGAGGCGCACTCCGGCGCCATGGGCGGCTCGCAATCGCACGAGTTCATGGTCTACACCGACGCCGGCGAGGACTTGGTCGTAAGCTGCCCAAGCTGCGGCTACGCGGCCAATCTGGAGAAGGCGACCTCGAAGCTGGCGCCGGTTCCAGAGCTCGCGCCCACGGGTGACGGTAAACCTGAGCTGGTTCACACGCCCGGCAAAGGCGCTATCGCCGACGTTGCCGAGTTCCTCAAGGTCTCTCCGAACCAGGACATCAAGTCCGTGGCCTACATGGCGAACGTGCGGAAATTGCAGGATACAGAACCAGGCAAGCACGCTGGGTATCTGCAGCCGGTAGCGGTTTTTGTCCGCGGCGATCACTCAGTCAACGAGGCAAAGTTGGCTGCTCTTCTAAACGAAGCCCTCCACGCGCAACGGACCAGCAGGCAAATTACAGGATGTTGCCGAGCTACGCCCGATGGCTCCAGACGAAGTTCAACAGTTCTTCGGAGGCCCCGGAGGCTTCATCGGGCCTGTCGGTCTGAAACCCGCCGCGAAGGCCATGAGCGGAGGACTCACCGTGATTGTCGACGACGGCCTGCTCGGCCGCGAGAACATGATCTGCGGCGCCAATCAGCTCGACTATCACTTGCGCAACGTCACGCCGGGCCGGGACTTTCAGTGGAGCCTGACAGCCGATGTTCGCAACGCCGCCGAAGGCGAAGGCTGTCCGACTTGCGGGCACGCGCTCAAGGTCGCCAAGGCCGTCGAGATCGGACACATCTTTAAGCTGGGCTACAAGTATTCAGAGTCGATGGGCGCGCGTGTGCTCGACGAGCACGGCAAGGAAGTCACGCCCATCATGGGAAGCTACGGCATTGGGCTGGAGCGGATTCTCACTGCCTGCATTGAGCAGAACAACGATGAGAACGGCTTCTGGCTGCCGGTGAGCATTGCGCCGTTCCAGGTTGTGGTCGTGCCGACAAATACTACCGACGAGGGCATCAACGGCGCCGCAATCGCAATTGCGCACAGGCTTGAGGACGCCGGCATGGATGTGTTGCTCGACGACCGCGACGAGCGCCCGGGGGTGAAGTTCAAGGATGCCGACCTGGTCGGAATACCCTACCGCATCAACGTAGGCAAGAAGCTGGTGGAAAGCCTGGTTGAGGTGGTGACGCGCGCCACCAGCACGCGGGAAGACGTGGGCACCGCCGCTGTCGTGGTACATCTGCAAGAGCTGGTGGCGCAGGATGGCGCTTCCGAGAGCAAGGACGCAAGCCAGCATTAGCCCGCATCGTCCGTTTCCACCTCGCGCACTTCCGAGGTGAATCTTCCCCAGCCCAGTTCCGTTCGCACCCGGCCCCCGGCGCGAGCTGTGAAGCCTGCTTCATCAGCGATCCGTTCTCATCGAACACCAAGGCATAACCTCGCGCGAGCACGGCCTTGGGCGACAGTGCCTGCAAGCTGCGATCGAGCCCGAGCCACTGCGAATGCTTTTGCAGCATAAGGGTCTCGGCTGACCGGCCCAAGGCTTCAATCAGCCGATCCAACTGGCTGCGCCGCCGCCCAAGCAGGCTGGACATTGCGCTTGAAAGTGCCGCCTCGCACCCACTCAGTTCGCGCCTGACATTGCTCAGCCGAATTCGCATGTCATGATGTCGTAGCCGGGAGTCCAGCGCTTCGAGTTGCCGCCCCAGACGCGTCAGATTTTGCGCCTGCGCTTGCACCATGCGGTGCAGTCTGTCATCCAGCCGCTGCTGGCGACGTGCGATGGAGTCCTTCATGCGCGCAAAGGCGGAGTGCTGCGTCAGGCGGGACAACGCATTGTGCGCCAGCAGCAACCGATACTGCGTTGCTTTCGCCAGACGCTTGTGTAACATGGACAGGCGTTCTTCCAGTTCCTGCTTGGCGGCCACCACGATCTCCGCGGCTTCTGACGGCGTGGCTGCCCGCCGGTCGGCGACAAAGTCGCAGATGGTAAAGTCGGTCTCGTGTCCGATGGCGGAAATGATGGGCACCTTCGATGCAGCTACCGTTCGCGCGAGTCCCTCGTCGTTGAAGGCGAACAGGTCTTCGAGCGATCCGCCCCCGCGAGCGACGATGATGACCTCGACTTTGCCTGAGCGGTTCAGGTAACGCACTCCGGCGGCCACCTCGCTCGCCGCCGCCTCTCCCTGAACCTGCGCCGGGTAAATCAGAATGTGGACCGATTCATGCCGCCGCTGCAGGATATTCAGGATGTCGCGCAAGGCGGCTGCGCCGGAGGATGTCACAATTCCTATGCGTCGCGGTAGAGCCGGTATCGGCTTCTTTCGTCCGGAATCGAAAAGACCTTCCGCTGCCAGCTTGGCCTTGAGCTGCTCAAATGCAAGTTGCAGCGCACCGGCACCTTTAGGCTCCAGAAACTCCGCCTGTAGCTGAAGCTCACCTCTCTCGTCATATACCGTAACTCGCCCGCGTGCAATGATTTGCATGCCGTTTCCCGGCCGAAAGCGCAGCAGTCGAGCCTGACTTCGCCACAGCACGACCCGCAGTTGCGCGGCGCCGTCCTTCAGGGTGAAATAGATATGCCCAGACTCAGCGGGGCGGTAGTTGGAAATCTCGCCCTCAACGTAAATATCTGTAAATGAACGCTCAAGCTGGGTTCGAACGGCAGCAATCAGCTCCCGGACGGGGTAGATCGTGCGGGCCGGAGCGGCAAAACTGAGCCCGAGTTGTTCACTAGCCGCCATTGATGTCACAATCCAGCAGTGCCTTGCCGGGCACAAAATTCAAAATCTCATAACAATACAGTTGCAACAATCGAGGTGCAACTGTAGTATCGGGGCGCTTAATATGCGCGCAACTACAACCAATTACACCCGTATTCAGCGCTTTCGGCTGCCTCGGCTCTGCGTAGCCGTCATCGGGTCAGATCCGGCTAACCTGCTGGAACGGGCAGAGACTTTGGTGCGGGATAACCCGTTTCTGGAGTTCAGGTTAGATTATCTCTCCCGACCTGCCACCGCGCTCCCAAAGCTCAGGCACTTTCTTGAGCTTCATCCCCAGGCGACCATCGTCGCCACCTGCCGCCGTGCCGCAAACGGCGGCAAATTCAAGGGATCAGTTCATTCCCAACTGGACATTCTACTGAAAGCCGCAGGCGCAGGCTTCCAGTTGGTCGATATTGAAGTTCAAAGCGCCCTCGATCTCAAGCGCGAAGAGTTTCTCGACCTGAAAAACCGGGTCGGCGTCATCCTCTCCTTCCATGACTTTAAGACCACCAAGAAGCTGGAAGAACAGTTTACGGTGATGCGCGAGTTGCCGGCTGACTTTTACAAGGTCGTCACAACCGCGACGAATCTCTACGACAACGTCACCATGATGAAGTTCTTGCAATCCAACTCAGGGAAGCACGAGATGGTGGGGCTCTGCATGGGCGAGCAGGGGATCATCAGCCGCGTGCTGGGAGTTCGCGCCGGCAGTGTTTTTACTTTCGGGTCGGCGGCGCGGGGCGAAGAGACGGCCCCCGGCCAGATTACGGCCAGCGAGCTACGCGATACATACCGGATCGAAATGGTGGAGGCGTCGACCCAGGTTTATGGAGTAGCAGGTGACCCGGTCTCGCATTCATTGTCGCCCGTGATGATGAATGCGGCCTTCCGGCGCGAGACGGTAAACGCCGTGTATCTGGCGCTACACGCGAAGAACCTCAAAGACCTGCTGGCATGTGTCAACGACATTCCCATCCGCGGCATGAGCATTACTATGCCTTACAAGGAGGAGATCGTTGCGGTCCTGTCGAACTCTGATCCCCTTACTCGCCAAATCGGCGCCTGCAACACCGTGGTACGAAGCAATGACGGGAAGCTCTACGGCTTCAATACCGACGTAGCCGGCATTTTGGGCCCTCTCGAGCAGCGGATGCATCTCGCCGACAAACGAATTCTGGTTGTAGGCGCCGGAGGCGCTGCACGGGCCGCGGTTTTCGGACTCAAGAGCCGTAACGCCGAAGTTTTCGTGGTCAATCGTACTCCCGAGAAAGCGCAGTCGTTGGCGCGACAGGCGAAGGCGAAGTACGTCAAACGCGCTGACCTCGCAAAACTCAACTTCGATGTCATCATCAACGCAACGCCGCTCGGTATGAACGGCAATCGGCAAGTACCTCTCGAAGAGAAGGAACTCAATGCACATTATGTCTTTGACCTGGTGTACATCCCGGCGGAAACCAAGCTGATCAAGCTAGCCAAGGCCAAAGGCTTGCACGTAATCCCCGGTTTGGAAATGTTCGTTCACCAAGGGGCACGGCAGTTCGAGATCTGGACGGGAAAGCCGGCCCCGGTCGACGAGATGGCTTACGTCGCCAGCAAGGCGCTGGATCGCCGGCAAAGCGAGGAGGTTCAACAAGAGGAGGAACTACCTGTCGCAAAGAAACCAGCCAAGCAGGCGAAGAAAGCTTCTGTAAGCAGCCCTAAGCGCGTGGTTGTGAAGTCTGTGGCGAAGAAAACTGCACGTCGATGAACGGCTGCACGGGTTAGGCTGTCGTTTTTCCCTTCCAATGGCAACTCAATCTCAAGTTACGAGAGACGCGGCTATCCGATCTCATCCCCGAATCAACTCGGCGCCTACTTAGACCCTAACGGGTGCAAGTTTACGGGCACTAGGGTATGGTGAGTTTGGCCATAAAGTGCCTTTGTGAATTCATCTTTTGTCTAGGTTTTGGCGAAATCGGGGAAATCGCTCTTCGACCCTCATGTTCGAGCCCGGGCCAAGATTTTCAAATTTGTTCTGCGCAAACGGGCATCGCCCAACCCTTCTCAGTTCTGACTGACATTTTCTTGACCCATTAACCCATCGTGGGAATAAGTTTCGTTCCATTGCAACATTTCAGTTGCTTTAAGCAAGAAGTCAGGCTTAAAATCAGAGGCGTAAATTGCACCGCCAGTAGCAGTAGCCTTACCTGTAACTCCACGTTCGAAGTCGGCCAACTCTCGCGCAGGCACTGAGTGATACGCGAGCTTTTCCCAGGAGAAGACGGAGATGGCGTGGTACGCGTACTGCATTACAGAGCATCCGGGTCTGCAAAACGGCTCTCGGCCCCGGCGTCCCTATATTCTAGAAAACTTTAAAGGCGTGAACGAGGCCTCGGTTTTCGCCTATCCCAGCGGAGAATTCGCGGTCGTCGTCAGCGAATACTCCGCCTCAAAGCCTCTTAGCCAGGAAGCTATCGTCGACCATGCACGTGTGGTCAGCGAGTGCTTTCGAACGATGACCGTCTTGCCCTTCCGCTTCGGAACCATCTTCGACTCCGATGAGGCCCTGCGGCGTGCGGTACGCACCAATCGCAAAACGTTTCTGGAGAGCGTGGAGCGTCTTCGCGGAAAAGCGGAAATGCACTTCAAGATTCTGCTGAAAGACGCCGTGATGGAACAGGCCTTGAGGGACCTGCCGGCCGGCGTCGGCGCCGAATACTTACGCAAGCTGCGGGAGCAGGCGAGTCGCGAGCGGGAGCGACAGACAAAAGCCCGCGCCCTTTCCCTTCAGGTGCACAAGCTGTTCTCGCCCTTAGAAGAAGACATCTGTTGCAAGCGAGTAGATTCCGGCAATATGCTTCTGGATTTTGCCCACCTGATCGACACCAGCTCAATACCCAAGTACCAGAACCGATACTCAGCTGCGACCCGGCACTTTAAGGATTGCCAGGTGACCATCACCGGGCCATGGCCGCCTTATCACTTCATGCCGGGCAAACTTCGGACTGTGTCCTAACGCAGCTTCGCTTTTGTATCCCTACGGCGGCTCAACTTAGGCCGCCGTTTTGTTTCGCTTGCGTGACTCAGCTTTAGAAGCTCACCCGCACTCCGAGCTGGGCGGCGAAGGGGATGCCCACAGTGGTGCCCGGTCCGAAGAAATCACCCAGCGCTCCGGCAGGCACCAGCAATTGGTTCGGATTGGTAATCGGCACGCTGCAGGCCGGCGTCGGGCACAGCGCGGTTGCGTTATACAAGTTGTTGACTGGCGTGGGCAGAGCAGAGATATCCGTCACATAATTGGCGCCCGGGTTATTGCGATTGAACAGGTTGAAAAACTCAATAAATGGATAGATCTGCCACTGTTCTTTGACTTTGAAAGGCCGGGCTACCCGGAGGTCCACCTGAAAATAAGGCGTGCCGCGGAACTGATCGAGCGTGGTCTGTACACCATTGATCACTGCACGATCGTTAGACGGATCGCCGAATCCGTTCACATCAACAGGGGTAGTCAACGTAATCGGCCGCGCGCTCTCTGCCTGAATTAACGTTGTGAGCTGAAATCCGCCGGGAACATACACGACACCCGCGAGGGTGAAGCGGCTGGTGACATCCTCGCCCGATGGGCCGTAATCGCCTGGCGCAAAGGGGTTCTGGGGATTGCAGATGCCGTCGACGTAGTCAAACAGTTCGCCCAACACGCAGCCCCATGTGTTAGCGCGCGAAAGCACATAGTTCGCAGTGAGGTTAAAGCGATGGCTGACGTTCCCCTGCAGGTGCAACATCAGCGCGTTGTAGGCGGAGCGATTGTCCGACTTGAACACGGAGATGTTCGGCACGTTTGCCATTTGCGTGTCCGGATCCTGCGGGAACAGCGGCGAGAACAAGGTGTAGCCAGCGATGTAGTTATAGCGGCTGTAGCTATGAACACCCTTTTCGTAAACGTAATCGCCGCTCAACGTCCAGTTTTTGTGCCACAGATACTGGACTCCCACCGTCGCGTGGATGGCGTAAGGCGTGTGGTAGTTGGGATCGATCATGGTTCCGCTGCCGCCATCCGCCGCGCCGGGCAGGCAGCCGGGGTCTCCGGGCATCTTGCAAGGCGCAAAGGAAGACGGTGTGTTCACGGCCTGGAACGCTGTAGCCCAGCCGTTTTGCGCCAAATCGTTGTAAAACATTCCGAACCCGGCGCGCAGCACGAGGTCTTCGACGGCATCCGGAGAATACGCAATTCCGATTCGCGGCGCGAACGCATGACGGTAGTCATGCGGCACGCCAGTCGGCAGCGGGAGTTGCAGGCCAATCACCGTCTGGACCGCCGGGTTGTAAGACTGGTTGACTCCGTTGGCCTGGAATAATCCAAATGTGGTATCCCATCGCAGACCATAGTTGATGGTTAGTTCCGGCGACACGCGCCATTGATCCATCGCATAAAGACCAAGGCGTTGCACGTTCTGATTAAAGCCGCCGTAACCAGCCGCGGTACCTGTCGTCTGACAATTCGCGCCATCGAACGGAGGAAGGCAGTTGATCTCCTGGGTGAACTGAGCCAGGTTGGTCAGATAGTAAGTCGGATTCTCGGTGAGAACGTACAGTGTTTCTGCTTGCCCGGGGAACGCTCCGCTCAACACCGGTTCGTGGATGAAGTCAACACCGAACTTCGGCGCATGCTTGCCCACGGAACCGCTTACGTCGTACCGAACCTGATACTTCTCCTGGTTACGCAACACCGGGAATGCAGTGATCGGCGTAACAAACTGGTTGTCGCCGTATGTCTCGAAGCCGGAGATGGTCTTGGAGGTGGAGCTAAAGGGAAACGCAAGCGCAAATCCGAGATACCCGTTGCGATCCGCGGTGCCGTGCAGATAACTGGTTCCCAGCGTAAAGTTACCCACCCACGAAGGGCTGAAGGTGAACGTGTTGCTGATGACTCCATTCTGATAGTTCGAGTGTTCCGTCGCCCCGGTGGAGGGCAGTGTCGCTTGCTGCACCAGGCCGTTGTTGGTCGTGCTGTTGTCGAGCGCGTAACGGATGAACCACTGCGACCGTTGCGATTGCGCCCAGTCAAAGCGAATGTCTCCCAGATAAGACTGGAAAGGCACGCGAACGTACGGCGGAACAGCAATCGAGGTGGTGTTGGGAACTAGTCCTTGCAGTGCCAGCTGATTGAGAGCGTTGAACTGCGTGATGCTGGCGGGGCTGTAGTTGATGCTGGCATGCTCATTCACCATCTCGAAGCCGGCGAAGACCCACACCTTGTTCTTGACGACCGGACCGCCGATGGTCCCCACGTAGTTTTGCCGTGAAAAAGGCTGCTTTGGCTGGGGCGACGGGTTTTCAATGGGAAAACGCGCATTCAGAGCTGCCGCTCGTTCAAACACAGATGCTTCGCCATGCCAGTCGTTGGTGCCGCTCCGGGTGCTGATGACGACTGCGCCCGCGGTGGTGCGGCCGATGTCGGCGTTCTGTACCGAGGTCTGGAAGGCAAATTCCCGGATTGCGTCGGGCGAGAAATTCTGCAAGAAGCCACCGATGTAGTCATCCGAATTGTCGACGCCATCCACCGTCAAAGAATTGTTCAATCCGGAACTGCCACCGGTCGACACCGCGGTGATACGCGCCTTTGTAGGATCGGAGGGCTCGACAGGCTCGGTACCCGGCACCATGTAGGCGATGTTGGCGAAGCTGCGGGCTGCCAGCGGAATCGTCTCCAGGTCCTGGCCGGTGACCACGCCGCCATTCACCGCATCCGTGGTGTCGAGTTGTTCGGTTGTAATGGAGGATGCTTCACCCTTCACGTTTACCGTCTGCTCCACTGCTGCCGGACGAACGGTTACGAGCAGATCGCGCGTGTTGCTCACCAACACGTTCACGTCCGTGCTCGCCTCGGCAAAGCCTTTCGCACTCACCACGACGTGATAGCTTCCCGGAATCAGGTCCGAAAAACGAAACTCTCCCCCACTGCCCGTTGTGGTTTGTCGCGAGACGCCCGAGGTGTTGGAAGTCACCGTTACCGCGGCCGACCTTATGCGGGCGCCGCTGGCGTCCTGCACTTCACCCAACAGCGATCCGGTCGCATTTTGTGCCGAGGCGAATTCAGCGGTAATCAGTAAAGCGACAATTGATAAGGCAGCACAGAGGCGGGTCATCGCAAACCTCAAGCAGAGATTTTCAGGGACTCTTCTTCGGGCGAGCGCAAACCCTGGCAGAGTAGCTGGTGAGCTTGAGGCTAGTCGACAGGACAATCTACTACCAGCCATAGTAGAGATGGCCGGGGCTGCCGCCTTGCGGCCATGCGCCTAAGCCCTGTATATTGCTTCTCCGGTCAACTTGCAGCAATAGCAGTCTCCGGACGGGAGAGTACATGTCCAAGAAGACGGACCGTTACCGAGTCCTGACCGCATGTTTGGTGTGCCTGCTGCTGGCTTCTCTTGTGTTCTTGCCGGCCTGTCGCAAGCCGTCGGGGTTGCACAAGTTCAGGATCGGCCTGGGTCCATTCGTCGGCTTTGGGCCGCTCTATCTGGCCCAACAGCAGGGCTTCTTCAAAGACGCCGGAATCGATGCCGAGCTGATCGTTCTCACCGGGCTTGCGGAGCGAAACAGTGCATTAAAGGCGGGCCGTATCGATGCGCTGGCAGCTCCTGTGGACTACTTCGTCCTCTCTGCGGGCAACAACTTGAGCGCCACCATCACGATGGCCATCGACGAGTCGAACGGCGCCGATGGCATCGTCGCCACTAGCGACATCAAGACGGTGGCCGATTTACGCGGAAAGCGGGTGGCCTTCCAGCGTGGCCTTCCCAGCGAGTTCTTTCTGCGCGCGCTGCTACAACAAAACGGCCTCAGTCTGGCCGACCTGAAGCCGGTCGACATGGAAACGGCACAGGCCGGAGCGGCGTTCATCTCCAAGCAAGTTGACGCCGCCGTGATCTGGGAACCCTGGCTCACCAAAGCCAGCCAGGAGGGCCACGGCCACGTTCTGGCCTCATCGAAGGACTACCCGAATCTGATCGTTGACTGTCTGGCCTTCAACCAGAGCGTTGTCTCGCGTTCGCCCCAGGAGGTGCAAGCCATCGTCAATGCTGTTCTGCGGGCCATAGCTTATTCCAAGGCACATCCTGAGGAAGCTAATGCTATTATGGCTCCGAATTTCCAGGTGGATGCCACCAAGTTTGGCGAAATCCTGGAGGGGATCAACTTCTGCGACCTTCAGCGGAATCGCGATTATTTCGGCACCGAGCAGTCGCCCGGCCCTATCTTCAAGGTCGCCGAACGTGCCTCGACGATTTGGCTGAGCGCCGGAGTGATTTCTAAGCCGGTTAACCCTCAGGAGATAATCTCGTTAGAGTTTGTGAACAAAGCACAGGAATTAGGTATGCGGGACACATTACACTTGTTCCTCAAAACAGCGGCAGCACGGGCCGTCGAGGAAGTCAGCATTTTGAGTTGATTAGCAAGCCATACTTGGCTAATGCACCTGAGCTGGTGGGGAACTGTTAGCTGGGACGAAAATGCCGCGCAAGAAACTAGTTTTTATCGCCTCCAGTAGTAAAGCCGTACCGTTGGCTGAGCGGGTTGCAAAATATCTCGAGACCGAGTCTAAGAGCGGGATTGAGGTAAAGCCGTGGTGGGACACAAGCCAGATTCGGCTGTCCAGAGCGATATTCGAAGAATTGGGCAAACAGGCCAGTAGGTGCGATTTTGCGGTTGTTTTTCTGACGCAGGATGATTACGAGGAGAAAAAGGGCAAGAAACTCTTCTCGCCCCGTGACAATACCGTTTTCGAGCTTGGCCTATTTGCGGGCGAGATCGGGCTGGAGCGCTGTGTGATGGTGGTACAGACAGAACCCGAAGCTCTACCTTCGGATTTGCAAGGGATCAGATATACACAAGTCTCACCGGAATTGAATTTTGCTAATCCAGAAGAGCTGAATACTGCTGTAACGAAGGCCGCCCCCGAAGTACTTGCAGCGATTGAACCTGAGGCGTGTTTCGACCATCCGAAGCTGCCGGTTATCTCGATTCAAACATTAGCGGAAAAAGAACGGGCAACAGACGAAAATGGTGATCTGAAACTTGAGAACGGTCGCATAGCCGTAGTAGTCAATTCCGTTCAGCCTGTGGAGCAATCCGACTCCATCTTCAGTAACACCATCCTGGAGAACATGAAGTCTGGTGCACACTATGAATACTATTATGGTCCGACCTCCGAGAATATCCATCCAACGGCCAATCTGCTTCAGAGTATCGCATTGGGTAGCCTTCGACCGGCAAAAGCGACGCCTGATGAATTGCGGCGAATGATGAAGGAGAAATGGAATCAAGTCTGGCCGAATGTCGAGCTGATGAAACGATGTCTTAGTGTGCACTTTCGAAAGCGCCCGCCCTTGCAGTTCTGTGTTCATAACGCTGAGAATCCGGATCTTGCAACCTGTTACTTGCGCTGTGCAAAGCTGCCGGCCGATGATAGCGCCGATGCCAAGGCTGTCAGCTTTGTACGGTGGGCCGACGAACGAGAAGCCAAGGAGATAGCCGATGAATTAATCTGCTCTTGCACAGAGCGCAATCCGGAGCGCTGTATCTTCCATTCCACCACCGACTTTCCTCTTTCTATTTTGAGTAGAAGCAGAAAAGAAATTCTTAATGTAATCACGGACAGGTTCCCCAGGGATCTACCCAGCTCTGACCAGAAGGCTCTGGACAAAGTATGGTTGGATTCATGGCTATGAACCTGCGCGTCAGGAGTGCCTTCTGGAGCTTGACCCCGACCGCCCTGCTCGTCATCGTCTGGTATGCCCTCACGGCTACGGGCACCGTCAGTCCCGTTTTTCTTCCCAGCCCCGGCCACACCGTGCAGGCGTTCTTCGCACTGTGGTCCGCTACTTTCTTCCGGCAGGAATTACTGCCCAGCCTGATACGAATTGGCGGAGCGTTCCTACTCTCTGTAGTCATAGCTCTGCCTTTGGGTGTTCTATGCGGCCAGATTCCTACGGTGGCGCGACTCGTGCAGCCCCTCTGCGGATTTACTCGTTATCTGCCCGTAGCCGCGCTAGTGCCGCTTTGCATCTTGTGGTTCGGCATCGGCGACGCGCAAAAGATTGCGGTCATCACCATCGGCGTAGTCTTCCAACTTACGTTGCTGCTTTCCGCCGACTCGGCGGCTGTCCCCAAGGAGTTGATCGAAGCCGGCCGCACGTTCGGACTATCGCGAGGGCAAATCATCCGGCGCATCGTGGTTCCTTGTGCGCTGCCCCGCATGTGGGACGACCTGAGGATCGCTGCCGGCTGGGCCTGGTCTTACCTTGTTCTGGCGGAACTGGTTGCCGGCAATCGCGGTATCGGCTACTTCATCATCCAGTCGCAACGATACCTGGACACGGATCAGGTTTTCGCTGGCATTCTTTTTGTCGGAATCCTCGGATTGCTCACCGACTTCATCTTCCGGCTCTCCGGGTCCCGGCTCTTTCGATGGACATAATGGCCAACGAAGTCTTGCTTCAGTTCGAGAACGCGTCCAAATCCTTCGTCAGTTCGAAGGGGCATAGCGTTATCGCCCTGCAGCAAATCTCTTTTGTGATTCATCGCGGCGAGTCCGTCACTCTGATTGGGCCCTCTGGGTGCGGCAAGTCCACGCTGCTGCGGCTGGCCGCCGGCCTTGAGGTGGCTACCTCCGGAAACGTACTCTACGATGGCAGGCCGGTCACTGGGCCGGGACTCGAGCGCGGGTTCGTCTTCCAGTCGTACAGCGCGTTTCCATGGCTGACTGTGAAGGAGAATGTTGGCTTTGGTCTGCCTCAGGAGCTGCATAGCTCCAGGGAGCAGGAGGTCTCCCGCTGGTTGCAGCTCATGGGCCTTAGCGAATTTTCGGATTCCTACCCCAAGGTGCTTTCGGGAGGGATGCGACAGCGGCTGGCGTTGGCTCGCTCTATGATCGTCAGACCAAAGCTATTGTTGCTTGACGAGCCGTTTGGCGCGCTCGACGAGCACACTCGCGAAAACATGCAGCAACTCCTGCTTCAGGTGGTTACCGACTCGGGCTGTACGGTGCTGTTCGTAACCCACGATATCCGAGAGGCGGTTTTGCTCGGCGACCGAATCATCGTCTTGAGTTCCCGTCCCGGAAGGGTGCTGCGCGATGTGACCTCTCCCCTTTCCAAGCCGCGCGGGCGAGAGCATATCCGGACCCCGGAGTTCGCCTCACTCTATGAGACAATTCTTGATGAACTGCCAGTGTGAGCAGCCCGGAGAACCCCGAATGGAGTTTGTAAAATCGACTCTGCCGTGGAGCGGTGATCCGGTACGGCGGAGCGACGAGCTCCACGCATGCCTGGCCGAGTGTCTTGGAGATTGGCTAAGATACCTTCCCACGTCGATCACATTGTTCGTGGATCTCGAAGTCGGCTTCGGCGCGGTTGAAAGCCTGCGCGCCGGTTTGATAGGGCAGATGCAAATCGAGTTTGCCAGGCGGGCCAAGCGCAAGCAGAGATTCGTAGATCTTGGGCTGCTCAGCGAAGGCGGAGTCGAATCGTTCCTGACAACGCGAACACATGTACAGCCGTGGGCGATTTACTACTCGAAGGCCGGTGGCCTCGGTGGCACCGAGGAGACGGTAGAGGCCGGCGTTGCGCGAGGAGTGATTCCCTGCTCCTCCATGCGCAATCATGGCGTCGCCTGGGAGCTAACGGAAGATGGGAAAGTTCAGACTTGGCTGGCCACGTCGCGACGCGAGAATGGTGAGTGGGACTGGGAATCGGATATTGGGCACGAATCGGCCCACGCGGCATTTGCTCAGGTGCCGTTATTTGTGCAGTCGAACCCTCGCGTGCCGGACAACCTTCTCTCTACGGCCAAAAGTCCAGACCAGCTCACGCCGCTTCACATCGCGCAGATCATCTATCTCTGGTCAGAACTTGCCGTTGTTTCAATTCGTGGTGAGACGCGTGCGACAACCACCGGACTGCCGGTGCCCAGCCCTGACGAATTGCAAGCATTGCTCCGTTTTTCGGCACTGGTCAGCGGGGACAGTAGATTTCACGAGGCAGCGGCTATGTGCGCTGCTGCGGACGGCGTGATCGACGTCAACCATGGAGACGAAATTTTCATCATAGCGGCTCCTATACTCCGGGCCCTCCCTCACGTGACTCGGTTCGTAAACGAGCGCCAGCCTCCGACCTTGGCTATGTTGCAAGATGCTTTGTCGGTTGCTCATTAACGTCCGGCCCTAATCATTCTCCGCCGTTCTGCTTGCATTCGCGCCACAGTTCGGGCAGGAGTGCGCCTCGATGAGCTGAGGGCGATATTCGCCATCCGTCTCGAAACTATCCAGCAGCAGCTTGTCCCCGTGATGGTTCATGGTGTAACCGCAGTCTGGGCACTTCATATTGTCACCTTTCGCCGAAGTCTTTAGCCAACCGTGTTACTAGAGCGTATTTCAAGAACGGGTCTTTGAAAAGGCACGGCCGCATCAAACCCGGGCTTTAGCCCCTGCGGGCACAAGCTCCGTCCTGTAGCGCGATTCTTGAAATATGCTCTGCGAACTACTCCAACGCAATGTGCTCACGTCCATGACGCAGGGTCTTCGCCATCCAGATAAGCTCTTTCAGGAATTGATCGATGCGCGCAAGGAACGCCTGATCCAGCAGAATGCCATCCGAGTCGAATACCTTGTGTACATGGCCAAAGTTGACGTCCCAGAAAATTGTCACGAGTCCCAGCTCACGCATCACGGGCAGCAAGTCCTGGATGCCGCGCGTTCCCCCGAAGGGGCCTGCGGAAACGCCGACGATCCCAACAGCTTTGTGAATGTATTCCTTCAGGCAGCTATCCAGCACATGCTTCAACAGCCCGGAATATCCGTGGTTGTATTCGGGAGAAACGATGACCAACGCGTCGGCCCGACTCATCCTGGAGGAAAACTCCGCATCCTTGATGGCCTGCCCGGCGTCATCGGTAGGCAGCGGCAGAGTCGCGATGTCGATCAGTTCCGTTTGCACATTCGGCCGCTGGGCCAATTCAGCGGCCATTAACCCTGCGGCGTGTTCGCTCATGCGGCCCTTCCGGACCGTGCCTAAGATGACAGGAATGAACAGTGGGCGTGATTCGCCCGCCGCGATCGCACCAATGTTCATGACCGTTGCCCCTCCGAACGACTCTCAACATCGTACAATCCTGGCCCGTGCGACTCATGAGATTTAGTCCACTCGAATGCCAGCCGCTTCCCTGCAGGCCAAGTGCGGTAAACTTGCCTCAGCCTGCAAATTGTCCCCGCGGAGGGATGTGTGAGCGGTTGAAACAGGCGGTCTTGAAAACCGCTGTACGGGAAACCGTACCGGGGGTTCGAATCCCTCTCCCTCCGCCAGCGCAGCTCAGCGACACCGAGCTTCTCGGGTCAATGACTCCCGGTCTCTCAGTTTTGCCAACCGGTGTTTCTATGCTACAAAGGCGCATGCACCCGACGGTACGCAAGTACACCAGTTTCGATGCCATGAAGGCTGACCAATATCGATACTGGCAGAGTCGGCCTGCGCATGAACGGCTGGATGCGGTTGAAGAAATGATCCAGACCGCCTACGCCCTCAAAGGGTGGGAGATGGAGCCGGATGTTCCAAGATTACAAAGACCTTTTGTCCGCCTTCCATGCCCATGGCGTTAAGTACCTCATTGTGGGAGGCTACGCCGTCATCTTTCACGCGCAGCCGCGCTTTACAGCGGACCTCGATCTCTTCATAAAAGCGGACCCTGTCAACGCGCAAGCGACGTATGCCGCGCTTGCCGAGTTCGGCGCCGCGCTCCACGACGTCCACCCGGAAGACTTCACGGACCGCAGCAGTTTCTTTCGCTTTGGACGTGAACCGCTCGGGTTCGATATTCTTCCCGACATCCCTGGCGTCGATTTTGACGCGGCATGGGCAAGGCGGGTTGAAACCGTAGTTGACCCGGCGAGTGGCCTGAAGGCGAATTTCATCTCCGCCGACGACCTCATAACTTCAAAATTGGCGGCTGGACGCCCGCAGGACGTTGCTGACGCCGACGCCATCCGCAAGGCGGCAGAGAGCCGGCGTTCAGAAAAGAGGACCCCGCGCGGAACCGAGCGGCGCTAACGGGTGAAGTGAACGGATGCCGCGCAGAGGTTAACTAAGTACTCTACTACGTAAATACAGTGACGTATTTATTGCTTGAAAATTGGCGCAAACATCAACTAGGCTTGTTCTTGGAGACATGCCTTGCCACGTTCAAGCCCTTTTCGTATCGTTCTTGCGCCCCAGGAGCGGGAAGAACTGGAAGCCCGGACTCGAAAATATACGTCGCCGTATCGAGATGTCATTCGAGCTAAGATTGTCCTCCTGGCGGCGCAAGGTCTGCCCAACCATAGCATCGCCACGCGCTTGGACACGCCGCGGCAGATCGTCAGCAAGTGGCGCAAACGATTCGCATTGGCCCGTCTGCCCGGCCTCGACGAACAACCTCGGGGCGGGCGTCCCGCGCTCTTTTCCCCCCAGCGTCGTCGTGCAAGTAAAAGCTCTGGCCTGTGAGCTTCCTCATCGCCTCGGACTGCCGCTCTCACGATTGTCGCTGGCCGATATCCAACGAGAGGTAACCGCCCAAGGCATAGTCGCCCAAGTCAGTGGTACTACCCTCTGGCGCTGGCTGAGTGCCGATGCCCTGCGTCCCTGGCAGCACCGCAGTTGGATCTTTCCCCGCGATCCGGATTTCGCTCTGAAAGCAGGGCGCATTCTCGATCTCTATGCCCGCATGTGGCAGGGAGCGCCCCTACAAACCAATGACTTCGTGATCTCCGCTGACGAAAAGACCAGCGTGCAAGCGCGACGCCGCAAGCAACCTACTTTACCGCCCGCTGCCGGACGCCCGATGCGGATAGAACACGAGTATTTCCGCGAAGGCGCCTGGACCTATTTGGCAGCCTGGGACGTCCATCGTGCCAAGCTCTTCGGTCGCTGTGAGAAGAAAAGTGGTATCGCTCCGACTGATCGTCTCATGGCTGAGGTCATGAGTCAGGAACCCTATAAGTCGGCCCACCGCGTCTTCTGGATTATGGACAACTGCTCGGCTCATCGCGGCCAAAGGGCGGTTGAACGCATCCGATCCCGTTGGCCCAATGCCATCCTCGTGCACACACCAATTCATGCCAGCTGGCTCAATCAAGTCGAGATTTATTTCTCCATCGTCCAAAGGAAAGTGCTCACTCCCAATGATTTCTCCTCCCTTGCCCAACTCGAGCAGCGCCTTCTCGACTTTCAAAAACACTACGAGCAAACGGCTACCCCATTCCAATCGACCTTCACTCGCAACGACCTTTCTGCCCTCCTGGCCAAGCTGCAGCCTCAAGCGATCGCCGCTGCCGCGTGAGACTGCACACAAATACGTCACCGTAATTCCGAACCAGAGTACTAAGGCACGCCCTCACCTCAGCCCGTGATGCCGCCGCCGTGGAGCGCCGAGGCCAGCCCGTAAAATCGACGCCACATCCCTGAAATCCCGAGTCGTTTTCAGCAACAGAGCAGGGGGATACTCACCTACCGGCCACCCTCAGAAAACGCGCCAGCGGCCATCCTAACGCGAAAATTTATTGCTTAAAGGGGAGCGTTAGTAGGTTTCCGCAGTTTTCCGTATTGCTTGACACAGGCAAGGCGAAAGCTCTTGCGCCTTCTACAGACCAGCCGCTCGGGCTGCTCCGGGCGTGAAATCAACATAATTGTCGATCTTGGCATGAGGCAACACGGGAGCAGTTATGTCTTCAATGCTGCCGATAAGCATTTCCCGAAAGCCGAATGGCGTTCTGAAATGCCAGCAGGCGCTCCTGAGGCAGCATCCAGTGACAAACTCGTGCCGATGATGGGCGAGGAGCCAGGCAACCGTCACAACGAGCCCGAAGAAGAGGATGGAATGTCCGTTTGTCGCTAGATCAGCAGCTCCTTCTCGCGCACGAGTTCCGCACTCGCAATGCGCTCGCCTCCAGGATCGGTCACGCGCTGCATCAGAACGGCAGCGATCGCCATAAACACGCCTCCTGCAATTACCGCTGCCAGCCGGTTGTTGTGTAGTAGGTGCAGCATCACCCAGCCGAAGAATAATGACGCTACTATTTCCGGTAGCACAATAAAGAAGTTGAATATTCCCATGTAAACGCCGGTTTTCTCCGGTGGTAGCGATCCGGCGAGCACCGCATAGGGCATAGCCAGGGTGCTTGCCCAGGCGACACCGACGCCGGTCATCGACAACAGCAACAGGCTTGGCCGATGGATAAATGCGACTGAGACCAGGCCCAGGGCGCCGCACAGCAGGCAGAGGCTATGAGTGTTCTTGCGGCCGACGGTTTTCGCCATCCAGGGCAGGAAAAAAGAGAACACGAAGCAAACCGCAGAATACATGCCAAAACAAACCCCTGCCCATTCCACGCCCCGGGTATAAATGGGTGAAGTTTGATTGGGAGCCCCGAAGACATTCCATGCCACGGCAACGGGGAAGTATAGCCACATGCAGAACAGGCCAAGCCAGGTCAGCAGTTGTACCGGCGCAAGCTGGCGCATGGTCTTTGGCATTGTGCGAATCGATTTGACGATCTCTTCGGCATTCTTGAAAATCCCCGAGCTCTCCTGTTTACGGCTGCGAAATTGCTCGATGTCTTCCGGGGGATACTCGCCGGTCGTCACGATGGTCCACAAAACCGCCAGGAAAAATGCAGCAGCCCCAATGTAAAACGACAGGCGAACGGTGAACGGAATCTCGTGCCCCGAAACCCCGCTCGCAACATGAAAGTAATTGGTCAGCAGCCACGGCAAGGCAGAGGCGACCACCGCGCCCAGACCGATAAACAAGCTCTGCATGGCGAAGCCGCGAGTGCGCTGTTCTTCGGGAAGCAAGTCGGCGACGAACGCCCGAAACGGCTCCATGCTGATGTTGATGGAAGAATCGAGAATCCAGAGCAGGCCGGCGGCCATCCACAGCGCCGAACTACGCGGCATAAGCATGAGAGCCAGGGAGCTGAGGATCGCTCCCGCAAGAAAATAAGGTCGGCGGCGGCCCAGGCGGGTCCAGGTGCGATCGCTGGCGTGCCCGATGATCGGCTGGACCAGCAGGCCAGTCAGCGGGGCGGCCAGCCAAAGGATGGGAATCTGGTCGGCACGGGCGCCGAGGTATTCGTAGATGGCGCTCATGTTGGCCATCTGGAGTCCCCAGCCGAACTGAATCCCGAGGAAGCCGAAGCTCATGTTCCAGATCTGCCAGAACGTCTTGGGAGGCTTATGCATAAACACCTGGTGGCCGTTTCGCCGGCTGGGGAGAGCGGACCCCGCCGGGTCGAAGGCTATTGCTACAGTCGTTTCCTTGTCAACTGCCCGCAAAAAATAATAGTTTTATAGTTTGCAAACTTCAGATACCATCCAGACAAAAGGTCATGCTACACCGTGAGGAAAATCACATACCGTGATTTTTAGCGGTGGGAGAATGATGTCTTTAACGGGGAGTTGACAGCTGGTTTCGCGCAGGACGTAATGAAGATCGCTGAATAACAATCGTTCTGTCGACTACTCTCAACTTGGGGTAAACCGTCGCGGGGGAAACAAAGCGGCGGATGCACTGTGCCATACGCTTACTCAGTCGCGAGTGGGGATGCTGGGTGGAAGAGGGTTTGGGCTCTTCCGACCTCTGCCCGGGTACCGCTCTTCCCGTCCCGAGGTCCAATCTGCTCCGCTAACATCACAGACAAAAATGAAAGGTGGATTCCAATGAAGGGGTTGAAGGTGTCTCGCCTGTTAGTCGTGGGATTTCTGTTGAGCGTACCGCTGTTTCTGTTCGCTCAGTCGGACAACGGCGTCATACAGGGAACCATTACCGACAGCACGGGGGCTGTCGTCTCTGGCGCATCGATCGATGTAACTAGCAAAGCAACCGGAAAAACCGTCACCGTGACGAGCGGGGGGGCCGGTAATTACGTAGTCAATGCACTGAAGCCCGGCCAATACCAGGTCCAGGTAAAGGCTGCGAACTTTGCCAGCGTCACCCAGGACGTGACTCTCCAGATCGGCCAGACCCAGCCATTGAATTTCTCCCTGAACCCGGGCGCGGTCACCGAGAACGTGGTGGTGACCACAGCAGCTCCGCTGGTTTCAACGCAGAGCTCGGACCTGGGCGACGTGATTAGCGGGCGGCAGGTGGTTGACCTTCCGCTCAATGCCCGCAACTTTACGCAGTTGGCCACATTGGTCCCCGGCGTTACCCGTGGCTCCGACACCAACGGCGACGCCACCGGTGGCAGCGGCAACGCTGAGACCTACCGATATAGCAGCAGCGGCGGCGCCGCGCTGGTAGTGAACGGCTTGCGCCCCCAGGCCAATAACTTCCTGCTCGACGGCTTCGACAATAACGAGTCGTTGGTGAATACGATCGTCTTCTTCTCCGCGCCGGATGCGATCCAGGAGTTCCGCGTGGAGACCAACGTGGCGCCCGCTGAGTTCGGACGCGCCGGCGGCGGTATCGTCAACACTGCCATCAAGTCAGGTACCAACCAGTGGCATGGCACATTGTGGGAGTTCTTCCGCAATAGCGCGCTGGATGCCACGCAGTGGGAGCCGGTGCAGAACGCCACGAAGTTCCCCTTCCATCAGAACCAGTTTGGCGCTGCGGTTGGCGGCCCGATAATCAAGAACAAGCTGTTTATCTTCGGCGACTACCAGGGCTTCCGCTCCTCCGCGCCAGCCAGCACAGACTATGCAACGGTTCCTACGTTGGTCATGCGCAACAGCGGCTACACCGATTTCTCGGAGCTACTGAGCGAGGGGATTCACATCATGAATCCTCTGACCGGGCAGCCGTTCCCTGGCAATATCATCACAATCCCGCTCAATCCTGCAGCCGTTAAGTACTTGAATGCGTACCCGCTGCCGAACTGCAATGCCAGCACCAATCCCAACTGCCACGGCATTGAGCAGAACTACACCGTCACTCGCCAGCGGACGCAGACCATCAACGATTACGATATCCGTGCCGACTGGAACATCGGGCAGAAGGACTCCGCCTTCGCCCGTGTCAGCTCCGGCAGCGACAATCTGACCACCACTTCGCGCCTGCCCATGTTGCCGGCCGGATTCGGATCGGGCACCAACCCGACTAATCCCTGGTCCGCAGTAATCGATGAGACGCACACGTTTGGCGCCAACCTGATCAACGATTTCCGTTTCGGGTTCATTCGGACGAACTTCGGCTACATCCCTCCTTTCTTTAGTGAGCCAGTATCAGCCAATTTTGGCATCGTCAACGCCAACGTCAACGCATTGGGACAGCCTGATCCGCAACTGGGCGGCGGCGCCCTGATTGGCGGCTACAACAGCCAGCTCGAGTACACGGGCGACTACGGACCCTACCAGGTTCCGCAGAATACCTGGCAGACGGCCGACAACATTTCATGGGTCAGAGGGAAGAACAACTTTAAGTTCGGCTTCAACATTCTGCGGCGGCAGGTCAACTTCTTCCGTCCGCTGACCGGCAAGGGCTACTTCGACCTGTGCGGCAACGGCCAGCCGCCCAGCATTACCGGTTATGAGATTACAGATCTCTTGATCGGCTTCACTTGCAACTACCAGGTTGGCCCCGCCCTGGGTGATTCCCAAACCCGCAACTGGGAAAACGGCTTCTACGGCCAGGACGACTGGCGCATAACGCCGCGGCTGACTTTGAATCTGGGACTGCGTTGGGACGTTATCACTTGGCCGGTGGAGAAGAACAATCAGCAGGCCAACTTCGACATCTTCACCGGGCAGATCCAAATCGCCGGCCAGGACGGCAACTCCAGGAGCTTCATTCCCACTGCCTGGAAGAACTTCGCGCCTCGCCTCGGTTTCGCCTATGATCTATTTGGTGACGGAAGAACGAAGATCAGCGGCGGCTATGGCATCTTCTACTTCGTGGATCGTGGCGGCATCAGCAACCAGTTAGCCCAGAACCCGCCATTCAGCGGACAGGTCAACTACAGCTTCGCCAACGGCTATCGCGTCACCTTCACCGGGCAGGCTCCTCAGGGTACGAACGATGCCAATGGCAACTGTCTAACCAGTTGTAACCCAGTCGGCGCCACGATTCCGCTGCCCTCCAAGGGCCCCATCCAGGTGAATCTCGACAATCCGCAGAACGTCGCTATCTCCATCGCGACTCTGCCGTCCAACGTAACTCCGAATGTCCAGGAGTGGAACCTCGAGTTCGAGCGGCAGATCGGTCAAAACATGAGCTTCAGCCTCGCTTATGTTGGCAACAAGGGTACCCACCTTACAACCTATTACAATTACAACCGTCAGCAGTACAACGATCCTCAATGTAGCGTAAGTAGTCCCATTGGCTGCAACTTCCCGGCCCTGGGCGCAATCAACACCCAGGCAACCATCGGCAACTCCATCTACAACGCACTGCAGACCAGCCTGAGCCGCCACTTTACCAACGGTCTGCAGTTCATGGTGAATTACGTCTGGTCGCATGCGATCGACGACTCTCCGGGTGCGTTCGACACCTACAACATCAACGGCACATCGCCGGTCAACTACCGCGATTTAGCAGCTGAGCGGGCGACCTCCAACATTAACGTCGGGCAGCGCCTGGTGCTGACTGGACTGTATGCCCTTCCCTTCGGTAAGGGGCAGAAATACGGCTCCAACTGGAACAGCGTGGAAAATGCCATCATGGGCCAGTGGCAGGTCAACATCATCTTCACAGCGCAAAGCGGAACTCCGTTTGACGTGCTCTACAACGGAGGCAACCCGACCGTGCGCCCTGACCTGGTGGGCAACCCGTACGCCAATCTCGGGCCTTACCAGTACTTCAACCCAGCCGCATTCGCGGCGGTACCGACGAACAGTTCTGGCGTAGTAACGCGCGCTGGAACCACGCCACGCAACTACCTGACTGGTCCCGCTTACAATGACTTTGACTTGTCCACCTTCAAGGACTTCAAGTTCACGGAGCGGTATACGCTACAGTTCCGTGCGGAGTTCTTCAACCTAATGAACCATCCGAATTTCGTCAACCCAGACTACAACTTCACCGACGGCAACTTCGGCAACCTGCAGACCACGCGCCTTGGCAATGAGCGGCAGATACAGTTTGCAGCGAAGTTTTTCTTCTAGTCGCTGCAACTGTTGGACAAAAGGGGGGTGGGACTTTCCCACCCCCACTTTCTTGAACGGACATTTTTTCTGGGCACGTAGGTAACGCCTGGCATGAATGGCATCACATATCTCTTCGCAACTCTATTGAATTCGTGAAGCCTATGACCAACTCACGTGGTTATTTCGTACCTATCATCCGCGTCGGTATTGTTGTTCTTCTTCTCGCCAGCCTCTGCTTCGCCCAGCCGCAAATCACCAAAGTCGAGCCACCCAATTGGTGGACAAATTACGTCTCGCCCGTCATGGTGTTGCTCTATGGCGATGGCTTGGCCGGAGCGAACGTCGCAGTCGACTATCCCGGTGTAAAGGTGCAAAGAGTCGAGTCCCAGCCCGACGGCAAACATGTCTTCGCCTGGTTGGAGATCGCAAATGATACAAAGCCGGGAGCAGTGAAGATTACAGTCAAGATACCATCCGGTACTACGCAGGCGAATCTTGAACTGTCAGCGCGCCAGCCACAGCAAGGAAGGTTTCAGGGCGTCACCCGCGACGATGTGATCTACCTGATCATGCCCGACCGCTTTGCTGACGGCGATCTTTCGAACGATATGCCCCCAGGCGCGGCCCCGGGAACCTACAACCGCAATGCGCCGAAGTCGTATCACGGCGGCGATCTCAAGGGCATCACCGATCATCTCGGATACTTCAAAGACCTTGGCGTCACCACCCTCTGGCTGAATCCTCTCTACGACAATTCCGACGCAACTTCGGACTACCACGGCTATGGCGCCGTCGACTTGTACAAAGTAGAAGACCACTTCGGCACGATGGCCGACTTCCAGAACTTGGTCGCCGAAGCCCATCAGCACGGCTTGAAGGTTCTGCTGGACATGGTGCCGAATCATGTCGGTCCCAACCATCCCTGGGCCAAGTCGCAACCGGCCCCGGGATGGCTGCACGGCACTCCTGAGCATCACATCAACACCGATTACGACTACCCGCCGATCAGCGATCCTCACGCGGTCGAGAAGAATTACATCAGCGCGCTCGACGGCTGGTTTGCCAACGTCCTGCCTGACCTTGCGCAGGAGAACCCGCTGGTCGCGCAGTACCTGCTTCAAAACGCGCTGTGGTGGACGGAGAGCAGCGGCATTGACGGTTTTCGGATCGACACCTTTCCTTACGTCCCGCGCACCTTCTGGAATTACTACCTCAAAGGACTTTTTGAGACCTATCCCAACTTCTTTACCGTGGGCGAGGTCTACAATACCGATCCGACGGTGACCTCTTACTGGGCTGGCGGGCACACCGGCTTCGACGGCGTGGACACGCTGCTTACCACACCCTTCGACTTCCCGATGCAGGATGCGATTAATAAGGTCATCAACCAGGGACAGTCAGCGAAGACGATCGTCAACGTGTTACGCCAGGACCGGCTTTTCCCGCATCCCGAGATTCTCGTCACCTTCATCGGCAATCACGACATGCCGCGGTTCATCACACAGGCGAACGGCTCCCGCGAAAACTTGAAAGCAGCCTTCTCGCTGTTAGCCACTCTGCGGGGCATTCCGCAGATTTACTACGGCGACGAGATCGGTATGCCCGGAGGTGGCGACCCTGACGACCGGCACGACTTCCCGGGCGGCTTTCCCGGCGACCAGCACAACGCGTTTTCGCAGGCGGGCCGCACTCCCGATCAGCAGGATGTTTATGCCCACTTTCAGTCTCTGTTGAAGCTGCGCCGCGATCATCCGGCGTTGCGGGAGGGCGCACAGAAGCACATCGTGTTCACCGACGACTATTACCTCTTCACTCGCGAGACCTCCACCGAGCGGCTGCTGGTGGCGTTCTACAAGGGCGCGGCGCCGAAGAGCCTGTCAGTCGACCTGACAAATACTTCGATCGCAGATGCCAAAAGCGTCACACCTTTAGTTGCCGGATCAGCCGCAACTCTCGCCGGCAAACAGCTGACCTTGCAACTGGCGCCCATGAGCGTTGCCGTCTACCGAGTGGAGTAAGTTTCCAGGTACCGCTTCTTTACACGGACCCACTTCGCGGCCCTCAGTCCTGAGAATCTCCTCGTGACCCAGTTACCGCGCCCGCCGCCGCGTCGCCTCTATTCCTTCGACACCTCGCCGAGGTAAACACCGAACGACTTCAGTGGTATGCCCGACAGCTTTTCGGTCGGCGCATTGCCATCGGTGCTTATCAACGTTCTGGCTTCGCTTTCCGGGAACCCTTGTTGCGAAAGATCGAAACTCATCTTCTGCGGTTTCGACGACATGTTTAGAACAACCAGCACGGCCTGGTCTTTGTAGCGACGCAGGTAGGCCAGCACGTTCTCGTCTTTCTCATTGACCGGGATCCAATCGCCATCCAGCAGCGCCCGATTTGTGTGCCGCAGTGCAAGCAACTCGCGATAGAAATTGAGGATCGAGTTGGGATCCCTCCTCTCGGTTGCGACATTGTGCGTCTGGTAGCTTGTCGGAATCGGCAGCCAAGGAATGCCCGTCGTGAATCCGGCATTGGGTGTGTCACTCCACTGCATCGGCGTCCGCTCACCGTCGCGGCCTTTCTCCTTCGGCCACCCGAGCCGGCCGATGGGATCTTTCACGTCCTCTCTGCGCGTCGGGTTGTTGTTCTGCATCCCAATCTCCTCGCCGTAGTACAGGATGGGCGTGCCCGGCAGCGTGAGATACATTCCCGCAAGCACTTTGGCGATCGCATCATTGTGCTTGCCGTCGGCGAAGCGGCTGCAGGCGCGCACGATGTCGTGGTTGCTCATCACCCACACCGGCCACTCTCCCGACCCGACCATGCTGGCGATATGATCGCGGAAGACGCTGGGCGAAAGCGGCTCCAGCTTGGCGAACGCCAGGTCCATCGGCATCTGGATGCCCACATGGTGCGCGCCGTAGTACTTTCTTAATTCTTCGACGTTACTCGTCCACGTCTCCCCGATCAGCACGGCGTTGTAGTCATTGGCGACACTGCGCAGCCCCTTTAGCGCCTGCTGAACCTCCGGCAGGTCGACGTTGTATTTGCGCTCCTGGTTCGGCTCGCCGTAGGCGTCCTTGCCGGGCAATTCCGGATTGTCGGTGAGGTTCGGGTCTTCGAACAGGATACCGACAGCATCGAGCCGAAATCCCACGACGCCGCGCTTGTACCAGAAGCGAGTGACGTCGAACATCGCGTCCTGTACTTTGGGATTGCGCCAGTTCAGGTCAGGCTGCTGCGGGTAGAAGAAGTGGTAATAGTACTGGCCGGTTTTGGCGCTCCACCGCCAGGCTGAGCCGCCGAAGATCGACGTCCAGTTGCTGGGCGGCTGGTTCGGGCCCTTGCCATCGCGCCAGATATACCAGTCGCGGTAGGGGTTCGTTCTCGACGACTCCGACTCAAGGAACCACCTGTGCTGGTCAGACGTGTGGTTGACGACCAGGTCCAGCACGATGCTGACGCCGTCCTTCTTGCCCGTCGCCTCCATGCGGTCGAAGTCGTGCAAGGTGCCGTACATGGGATCGATGTCGACGTAGTTGGAGACGTCGTAGCCAAAATCGACCTGCGGCGAGGGGAAGCAAGGCGTGATCCAGATGGCGTCGACGCCGAGCCATTTCAGGTAGTCCATTTTGGAGGCGATGCCGTTCAGATCGCCGACGCCGTCGTTGTTGCTGTCCATGTAGCTGCGCGGGTAGACTTCGTAAAACACCGCGTGCTGCCACCACTGGTGCCCTTCGGAGTCAACCGCCGCGGACTTGGTTTGCGCACCAGTGAAAGGGAATACCAGGGAGGTGAAGAGCGCGAGAAGAATTACCCGTTTGAGCATCGAAGTGTTTCTCCGCAGGCGAAGCAGCGAAACAGTGAGTTTACTTCATTGAAGGGCCGCCATCCGGCCAAGGTTAGCAAGGAGAGCCAGTTGTTAATGGGGAGGCCTGAAAGGCGACAGCAGCCCGGCGAGGGCGACGCGCTGGAAGATTGCGGTTCTCGCCGTGCGAAGGTTTAGTGTGGGGCCGGCAATTTCTCCCGAGCTGCGTCGGGTGGCGTTGATCCATTCCCGGAAGCAGTGTTGTTCGCGGACTGCATGGCGGCAAGCTCAGACTGCCGGTACTTCGGCGCACTGATGTAGCCGTGGATGTGGTCCTTGCTGATGTTGTTGATTACAAGTTCGATGGGCTGGTGTACATCCGGCGCGTAGAACATGACCGGCTGATAGATGTTCACGTGCTTCTGGGTCACCGACTTGTCATTCAGCATGAGTTCAAGGTCGGCATAATCATGTTTGGTATTGGCTTTCCTTAGGCGAACGCCCACCGGCCCTTCGACCTTGAACTGCTTGGATTTCTGCACATCGAATTCGTAGTAATTGCGTTCTCCTTTCTTCTCCAACAGAACCAATTCGTCGTGAGTGCGGGCGATGGATCCCGTTAACTCGGTTCGAGTATTGCTCAGGTCGTCGCGTGTGCCGACTAATTGGTTGCGCGTGTCATCGATGGCTTTCCCCTGCGCGTCGATGGTTTGCCCCTGCGTATTGATGGCTTTCCCCTGCGCATCAAGCTGTGCCTGCAGTTTCCTGAGCCGGGAATCGTCGGCGTGTTTCCTGTGTACCACCTGCTTAGAGGCAGCGGACACTTCCTGGGCGGCGGCAGTCTGGGCCGCGGAATTAGACACCTGCGTGTTTAGGTCGTTTACTTTTGCTGTGAGCTGTTCCACCTCGTTGCGCGTGGCCGCAAGTTCAGACGACATCCCCTCCGTTTGCTCTGCCAATTGTGCCGAGACTTTGTGCTCGTGTCCGGCATAAACGGTCATTCCGCCTAGTGCCAGCACGATCGCTGCGCCGAAAGCTGCCATCAGCTTCCAAGCTGCCGTATGTGCTATCTGATCCTTGAACATAGACGCCTCCTCCGAACCGTGAGAACCGGATGAACCGCTCTAATCCGTGCATACTGATGTCGCGCGAGAGCGGATTACTCATCCGGATGCGCTGGCGCCGCGGGTTAGGCGGAAGCGCAGCAGTCGCTCACTGCTAAACACCACATCTTTCTTGCCGGTAACGAACGCGGTCGTCGTGCCTGCAGCCGCTCCAATGCCGCTGCCGATGAGTGCTCCTTTACCACCCGCAGCCAAGGCCCCGATCACAGCACCGCCAGCCGTACCACCCCCGATCCAGCTGAGGTTGCGTCTCTTGTGCGAGCCACCGCGGGCTACCACGTCCGAAGTTGCGAGCGAAATGTTCTGTTTGCCTACGGTGACGCTGTCCAGGGTCAACCCAAGCTCGCCGGGATGGCGCAATCGTCCGGAACGACGCGCCACGACAACATGCCCTAAAACAGGCGCGCCCACGGGTACCACCACTCGGTGTTCCACCACAATGGGTTCGTCAATCACAGCGCCGAAGGTCTCACCCGGTTCGGCCGAGGCACTCGACAGGCGCTCTTGCAGACGAACCGTGATCGACGTGCCTGCGGGTATCACCAGTGGTGGGGCAGCTGGTTGGGAGGCGTTGGCCATGCCCTTGGTAGCGGGAGTAGCCGCGAAAGGCACACCCGCCATGTTCGCAGCGCTGCCATCGGGCGTAGCACTGCTTGCGCCGGGTTGAATAGCGGCGCTTTGGTTTGTCGAGCCTGGGGCTGCCGAGGCCTGTTGCGACTTGGTGCTACACCCCCACAGCAACAACAGCGAAGCCAACAACACAGTTGCGAGAACAATATAACGTCTAGTGTCTATCATGATGCCACCTCACAACTTCCATTCCGTTGCCGCGTAAACAGCTCCTTTGGCTGCGATGTCGAATTTGAACTCGGGCCGGCCCGAAGCCAGCCCTGTCCAAGCGACGAACTACGCGCTTTCCCAACGCGTCCTGCAGTGAGACTGTTATTGCTGATGGTTTGGAGCGCGCGTTACCGCATCAGGAGCCGCTGTCCGGGAAGCACCGGCTAAGGGATCTGTCATCACCCGTGGTGCCGCCGTGGCGTCCACACCCGTATTCCCAGTCGTCCTATTGGGAGCTACGGTTGTTGTTGCGCCAGCCGTTCTGTTAGGGGCGACTGTTGCGTTCGGAGTTGTCCTAGCAATGGAAGCATTGCTCATGCTCGGCGTCAGTGGCTTCGCGGTAGGACTCGCCCACCCGCGCGGCGTCAATGGCCTCGCAGTAGGACTCACCCACCCGGGTCTCCCGGTAGGACTCGCCATTCCGGTTGCCCGGCCGCGTTGCGCGACACAAACGCCGCTCAATAAGCCCAAGAGCATCCCCCACATCAATACCTTCTTCATAGGTTTTTCTCCTTCAGCTTTGATCTACTAACAGGTAACCAGCCTCAGACTATCTCTCCACGGCGCGAGCACCAATCGGGCAAATTCCGTAGATAATCGACCAAATTATTGTAGGGTAAAGTCGCAATGTGTCGAACCACGAAGCAAGTGAGTCGCGACCACCTATAAATCGAGCGGATTCAGTGCAATCCAGCGGACGGAACGTAGTTGGCAATAACCATGCGTCGGGTGTCATGTCACGAACAACAGCCTGGTTAAGAACACCTGACCGGCTCGCACAGAGGAACTCCTAAGCATGCCAGGTAATATGGTCACAGCCGCTAATTACAAAAATCAAAACAACCTACTCTTTATTGCTTAGTTTCCCGCGGACATACACAGAGGTTCTATACCGAGACCGATCGATTGTCTGGCCAAAGAGCTGAATTGTACCCGATGAATCGAGATTGGTGAGAGCCTTTGAGAGACTGCGGGTCGCGCCGGCAGCGACAATCGTCAAAGCCACAATTGACAGCCGCTGCCAGCGATTCACCGAAAACCATGAGAAACCCGGACGATGCCCGTATTTTCATGATTCCCTCCTCGGCTTTACCGACCCGTCTTCAGACTCGGATGCGCGATGCTTCCAGTCGTCGAACCACTGCTGGAAGAGAGGAAATTGTACCCTTTGCAATTCCTCAATCAGCCATCGCGCACTCGGGTCAGAGTTTGGTTCTTCAACAACCACGTCGAGCTGCACTTGGCGGCCGGAAGCTATGGTGTCACCGGCCTCTAATGCCTTCCGGTGCCCCCACGAACGGGAGCGGCTGCCATCGATGCATGGAAGGTTCATTTTTGTCGCCCGTCTTCGATGCATGTCTTAACCCCGCCAACTCTAGATTGCAAACGGTCAGAGATACATAGGGCAAATTCCGTAGGACAGGAAGCAATTTCCCTTAGCGGGCCAAATCGGAAACGGCGGTAGCGGCCTGAAATCGCGACTACCTGATCGGTTGCGCGCTGGCATCGGCAGGCTTTCGATTGTATTCTCCTACGGAGGTGCCCGAACATGCGGTTTCCTCCGCGCCAAGTGAACAAAACAGCGTTTGTGGTGGTTTTCTCACTGTTGGTGAGCATGGCGATCGCTTCATTTGTGATGTCAGATCGCTTCGCGGCCAGCGAGGAATTGGTAATTCATAGCCAGGAAGTTATCTCCCTGCTGAAGTGGGTTGCCGGGGAGGTCAGCGCGGCTGAGAGCGCGCAGCGTGGGTATGCGCTGACCGGTGACAGGCCCTGCTCATAGAGTATGACGTTGGATTGGATTCAATTCCCCGCCACCTGAAACTGCTGCAAAGCCTGACTGCTGATAACCCACGACAACAACAACTGCTCTCTCAGATGCAGCCATTGACCGATGCCATGTTGGCCCTGCTGAAGCAATCGGTCCAGTTGCAGGAAAGTGATCCCTCAGCCACAGCACAACAAGCAGATCTCACCAGCCAAAGCTCTATTCTGAGCAGCAAGATACTCACGCAGCTTAGTGAAATGGAGAGCGAAGAGAACCACTTGCTGGGACAAAGATCCATAATTTCTGCTACCAAACATCATCGCTCCTTAACCATCCTTGCTTTCGGGTTTTTGTTAGCTTCGATCATGGCGGTGGCCTTGTTTCTTTTGATGAGTTCAGAGGTTACGCGCAGGACTCAGGCCGAGGCTGATGCCAAAGAAAAGGAAGAAAGCCTCCGGCTATTGGTGAACGGCGTCCGGGACCATGCGATTATGCGACTTGACCTTGACGGCCGGATCGTAACCTGGAGTCTGGGCGGGCAGCGCCTGTTTGGCCATCGCGCCTCGGAAATTCTGGGCGAGCCACTGTCCCGACTTTTTCAATCTTGCGATCAGGAAACTCCACAAGAGCATTTGCGCATCGCTCTTCGGGATGGCCACTTTCATGAGGAATGCCAGCTATTACGCAAGGACGACACGCTCTTTTGGGCGACGACAGACATCACCCTCTTGAGAAGTGATGACGGCCAAGCGAGCGGTTACGCACTTATCATCCGTGACATCAGCGAACGGAGACAACAGCGGGAAGAGATCAAGCAGCGCGAGGCCCAACTCAATGCCTTCTTCTCGAATGCGCCGGTGGGACTGGCAATCATTGACAAGGATCTCCGATTCCAGCGAATCAACGGCCCCTTGTTGCGGATCAACGGGCTGCCCTCACTGGAAAGTGTTGGGAAGGAGTTACGGGATGTGGTGAAAGATCTCGCGCCACAGATTGAGCCAATCATTCGCAACGTCGCCAACAGCGGGGAGCCAGTGATCAATTATGAGGTCGCGGGGCATCTGCCAGAGACGCCGGCTGCGATGGGCTGGTGGCTGACATCATTCTTTCCTATCACCCGCGAAGGGGAAGTGGTGACGCAGATCGGGATTGTCGTACAGGAGATATCTGCACTCAAGCAAGCGGAGAATAGGGTGCGAGGTCTTAGTGGACGACTTTTGCAGTTGCGCGACGAGGAACGGCGCCGACTGGCCCGTGACCTCCACGATTCTCTGGGCCAGAACCTCACCGCGGTAAAGATGAACATCTCCTATGTCGGTAGAGACGCTGCATCTATGGATGAGAGAAGACGCAACGCTTTGGCAGAAAGTATGGAGCTGATCGATAGCTGCTTGAAGGAGGTGCGCACGATTTCCCATCTACTGCATCCTCCGATGCTGGATGAGGTGGGATTAGTGCCGGCCATTCGATGGTATGCGACTGGGTTCTCCCAGAGAAGCGGTATTGATGTCGAGCTGGATTTGCCCGACAAGCTTCGCAGACTTCCGACCGACGTGGAGACTGCTGTCTTCCGCGTCGTCCAGGAGAGCCTGACAAATGTCCACCGCCATTCTGGAAGTCCGACTGCGGTGATCAGCTTAGAAGTGGAGCCCGACCGCATTCATCTTCAGGTGATTGACCGTGGACGCGGCATACCGGCACAGAAGCTGTCGTTCCACCAAGAAAGCGAGACCGTCGGGGTCGGACTCCTGGGGATGCGAGAGCGCCTCCGACAGCTAGGCGGGCAACTGGAAATCACATCCGACGACCAAGGAACAAGAGTGCGGGTCACGGTCCCGCTGAGCGAGGCCGCATCAGCGCCTGGGGCGGCCTAGTCGGACATAGCTAAGGAAATCTCATGAGCAATCTGCCCCAGGTCTCTATCCGGCGCCACGAACCCCGAATTCATCTTCATGCCATAATTCCAATGGGTGAGGCCGTATGGGCACTTTGAAAGTCCTGATTGCCGATGATCACGACGTTGTTCGAAAGGGATTGCGAATGCTCATCGAAGAACACCCTGGTTGGCAGATCTGCGGTGAGGCACGCTCAGGCCGGGAAGCTGTCGAAAAGGCAATCCAGTTAAATCCGGATATCGCGGTCATTGATGTCAGCATGCCGGACTTGAATGGTTTGGAGGCGACCAGGCAGATTCGGAAGGAATGTCCGAGCACCGAGGTTTTGGTGATCACTCATCATGATTCCGATGAAATAGCAGCAGAGGTTCTGGACGCCGGGGCTCGAGGGTATGTTCTGAAGTCGGACTCTGACAAGGACCTCATTCATGCCGTCGAAGCCCTGAGCCAACACAAGCCCTTCTTCACCTCCAGAGTCACCGAGATACTCCTTGACAGTCGAGGAAGCCGGGCAACGGATCCCCAGGGATCAATACGCGAACGACTAACCATGCGTGAGCGGGAAGTCCTCCAGCTCCTCGCCGAAGGTAAGACAGCGAAAGAAGTGGCGTCAATATTGGGAATCGCCACGAAGACGTCGGACACGCACCGCACCAACATCATGCGGAAACTGAATGTGCACTCCGTGGCCGAATTAGTGCGCTATGCTGTCCGGAACAAGGTTGTAGAACCCTGACAGCTCGAGATACGTGATTCACCGTATTTACAGCAAGGGTAGGACGCGCTTGAATGGAATGTGCCTATGGACTCAAGCGCCCCGATTCGGGTCGTTCTATCCGATGACCACCCCTTCATACGGCGAGGTCTGCGCTATCTACTCGAATCAGCGGGTAAATATGAGGTGTGCGGCGAGGCCAGTGACGGCAACCTGACATTGGAGCTCGCAATGCGTTTAAGGCCGGATATTCTGATCATGGACATTTCGATGTCTCCGCCAAACGGTCTAGAGGTCGCTGCCGTGCTCCACCGGTTCTTCCCCGAAACAAAAGTATTGATCATGACCATGCATGACTCAGAGGAAATGCTGCTCGCCGCGGCAGCGGCAGGTGCTTCGGGCTATCTCCTGAAGTCGGACCCGAAGAATTGTTAGTGGTCGCGCTGCAATGCCTGGAAGAAGGCAAAAGCTTCGTGAGCCCGGCCTTCAACCAAGCCTTTGCCGAACAGCTATTTAGCTGAAAACTGTAAGGCCTTTCTCCTTAGGCGATTACCCAGTGCTCCTCACGGCTGGCGGCCTCCCACGCCGCAGTCAGTATGGTCGTTCAGTTTGGGGGCTGATGGCCTCGAAGCCGGTTTCCGGTCAGCCGACGTTGGACGCGGCTAGTAGTTCAATAGTGTCGCGCCATCAGCTATTTGAGGCGGATAGATCGTGTACCGCCGACGGAGCCAATACTGACAGAGCCAATACTCACCATTGACTAGCGCAGCCGGAACTCCTAACATGCAGTTCCACAGTACTTGTCATGCTCCGAGGTTGCCGTGACACTACGAGATTTCCTGCACAAACAATTCCTTGACGTCATCGAGTGGGTCGAGCCGGAGGATGGGATTCTGGCTTACCGCTACCCGATGCAGGACTACGAGATTCAGAATGGCGGACAGCTTACGGTCCGCGATTCGCAAATGGCGTTATTCGTGAACGAAGGCCAGATCGCTGATCTCTTCCCGCCCGGTCTTTTCACCCTGAACACGCGCACTTTGCCCATCCTCACGTACCTGAAGAATTGGGACAAAGCCTTCCAGTCGCCGTTCAAGTCCGACATCTACTTCTTTTCCACCCGGTTGCAGACCAATCAGCACTGGGGCACTCCGAATCCCATCACCATCCGGGACAAGGAGTTCGGCGCGGTGCGCCTGCGCAGCTTCGGCATCTACAGTTACAAACTGTCGGACCCGAAGGCCTTTTACTCCAAGGTAAGCGGCACCCGCCAGCTCTACCGCGTGGTGGACCTGGAAGGACAACTGCGGAACACGATCATCGGCCGGATGACGGACACCTTCGCCAACAGCCAGGTCGCATTTCTGGACATGGCGGCCAATCAGGTGGCGCTGGCGGACAAGATTGCCGAGCAAATCAAGCCCGCCTTCGCCGATCTCGGCCTGGCGCTGGACACCTTCGTGGTCGAGAACCTGTCGTTGCCCGACGAACTGCAAAAGGTGTTGGACCAGCGGATCCAGATGAACCTGGTGGGAGACGTGGGGCGCTACACGCAGTTCCAGGCGGCGCAGTCCATTCCCATTGCCGCGGCCAATGAGGGCGGCGGCGCCGGCATTGGCGCCGGACTCGGCGCAGGCATTGCCATGGGACAGACCATTGCCGAGGCAGTCAAGCAGGGCGCCAGCTCAAGCGGAACCACGCCTTCCGCTGCACCGGGTGGCCCGGCGGCGGCTGCGTCCGCCTCGGCCAGCTCGGACACCAAGTTCTGCATTCACTGTGGCAAACACATTCCCAAGGCAGCTTCGTTTTGCCCGGATTGCGGGCAGGCACAACAATAGAGCGGGCGGTATGAGCGGAGTCGAGTGGATCGTGGAGGCACAGGGGTGCTCGCCGGGCGCTCTGCGGGACCAGGCTGCACTGCAGGATCTCTTTGACTCCATCGTCCGCGACCTGGCATTGCACGTGGTGGGCGAGGTGACCTGGCACGAATTTCCGCCCACCGGCGGATTGACCGGCATGTGCCTGCTCTCCGAATCGCACCTCACCTGTCATACTTTTCCTGAGTTCGGCTCGCTCTGCTTGAACTTGTTTTGCTGCCGGGCGCGAGAAGACTGGGATTTCGCCGGTCAGTTACGCAGCCGCGTGGGAGCGCGAACCGTCAACGTGCGCCGCCTGGAGCGTCCTTACGGCGCCAGCGCGGCGCGCATCGAGCCGGCGTTGGCGGGCAGCAAAGCGTGACCAAGCCGCGCTCGAACTGTCCCAACTGCGGAGCGCCTATCGAGTTCCAATGGTCGAGCAGTGTGCAGACGGTTTGCCCGTATTGCCGCTCCATTCTGGTGCGCACCGACGTGGACCTGCAGAAAGTCGGGGTGGTGGCCGATTTGCCTCCCGATAGCTCTCCCCTGCAGTTGCTGAGCGAAGGCGTCTATAAGAACCGCGCGTTTACCGTGGCTGGCCGGATTATCTATGAATACGATCAGGGCACGTGGAACGAATGGCACATCGTGATGAACGATGGAGCCAGCGGGTGGCTGTCGGACGCGCAAGATGAGTACGCTGTGACCTTCGCGTCGACGGAAAGCAACTTGCCGGTGAAGACTGCGGTTGCGGTGGGCAGCCGGTTCAACTGGAATGGCACCGCTTACACCGCGACGGTGATCACCGAGGCGCGGTATCGCGGCGTGGAGGGCGAACTGCCCTTTCAGTACTGGGGAAAAGACAACGCCATCTTCATTGACTTGCGCTCGACGACGGCGGCCTTTGCCACCCTGGATTACAGCGATCCCGAGCCCAAGCTGTATCTCGGCGAGATGGTGGAGTTCGACGACCTGCGGCTCAAGAACCTGCGCAGCTTCGAGGGCTGGTCATGAGCGCCGGGCCTCCGCCGCCCTCCCGCCCGCCGGCACAGCCTGCGGTGCGCGCCGTGAATTGTCCCAACTGCGGGGCGGCGCTGACCATCCGCTCCATGGATCATGCCGTCTCGCTGGTTTGCGAGAGCTGCCACTCCATCCTCGACGCACGCGATCCAAACCTGAAAATCCTGCACACCTTTGAAGCGTCAACCAAGGAAGCGCGGCCCCTCATCCCCCTGGGTGCGCGCGGCAAATGGCGGGGCACGGTTTGGGAAATCATCGGCTTCCAGCGGCGATCCATCACGGTTGAGGGCACGCGTTACGATTGGCACGAATATCTGCTCTTTAATCCCTTCAAGGGTTTCCGTTATCTCACCGAGTACGAGGGCCACTGGAACGACATCACGACGCTGAATGCCCTTCCGGAGCAGGCGGGAGCCGGTGACCCAAGATACCTCGGCAAGACCTACCGGCACTTTCAAACCGCGACCGCGACCACGCGCTTTGTTCTGGGCGAATTCCCCTGGGAAGTGCGGGTCGGGGAACAGGTGGAGGTCACGGATTACATCAATCCGCCTTTTGTGCTGTCCAGCGAGAAAACCGGGCAAGAGGTTACCTGGTCGCTGGGCGAATACGTCTATGGCGCAGATCTGTGGAAGGCCTTTGAAGTGGCCGGGCAGCCGCCCATGCCGATCGGGGTTTACGAGAACCAGCCATCTCCCATGGGTGGGGAATCGGCTCGTGTCTGGGGGACCTTCGCGGTTCTCGCTGCCTTGCTGCTGGTCCTGTTCGTGGTGAATGAGGTAATCAGCCAGCAAAACCAGGTCTTTCAGCAAACTTATGTGTTTAATCCGCGGGCCACGGGTGAACCGTCATTCGTAACTCCGCTGTTCGAAGTGAGCGGACGCACCTCCAACCTCGAGCTTAAAACCTACGCCAACGTCAGCAGCGAATGGATCTATCTGAACTATGCGCTCATTAACCAGAACACGGGCGAGGCTTACGACTTTGGGCGCGAAGTCAGCTATTACTCCGGCTACGACTCGGACGGCGCCTGGTCGGAAGGCAGTCGCGACGACAGCGTCGTCGTCCCCCACGTTCCCAGCGGAACCTATTACCTCCGCATCGAGCCCGAGTCGGATCGCTCTTTTGCACCCATCATGTACACCGTCACCGTGGTCCGCGATGTGCCGGTTCTGCTGTTCTACCTGCTGGCGCTGATTTCACTTCTCATGCCAGCCATACTGATTTCATGGCGAGCACTCAACTTCGAGCGCATGCGCTGGGCGGAAAGCGATCAGGCTGAGTAAACCATGCCGAACCCTGCTCAACCAGAACGATGTACCAAAGCAATGACCAACGGCAAGCGAGGGAAGAGGTAGAGCATGATGATTCGGGGTTATGCAATCTATGGACTGCTGGTGCTCGCGCTCACCGCCTATGGCGAATTTTATGGCTGGAGCTTCGCGCCGATCAACCAGGTGAAGAACGTTCCTAACTCTGTGCGCGACAACCCGGGTTCCTATCGGTCCGTGTACCTCGGCTATCACCATTACACCGGAGGCAAGTAATGACGGTTCAACTGAACAGCGTGATCAACGCCTTGTTGTTCGCGTTCATCGGGATTTTCATTTTCACCGTGGCGTTCGTTCTGCTTGACAAGCTAACGCCCTATCACTTGTGGAAAGAAATTGTGCAGGAACACAACAGCGCGCTGGCCATCCTGGTGGGAGCGCTTTCCATCGGCATCTGCATCATCATTGCAGCCGCCGTCCACTAGCCCGTGGCGATTCTTCTCTTCGTTTCGGTGCTGTTGATCGCTGCCTGCGGGCTCATCTATGAGCTGATTGCGGGCACGCTCGCCAGCTATCTGGTGGGCGACAGCGTCTTCCAGTTCTCCACCATCATCGGATGTTATCTGTTTGCCATGGGGATGGGCAGCGCGCTTTCCCGCTACCTGCGCCGCGGCCTGGTCCACCGCTTCATCTGGATCGAACTCATGGTCGGGATGATCGGCGGCTTTTCCTCGAGCCTGCTGTTTCTGGCCTTCGCCTATACCCAGGCGTTCTCGCTGCTGATGTACACCATCGTGATCGTGCTGGGGGTGCTGGTCGGACTGGAAGTGCCGCTGCTGATGCGCATCGTGCGCGATCGTTTTGATTTCCGCGACACCGTCGCCCACGTGCTCACCTTCGACTACATCGGCGCCCTGCTGGCTTCGCTGCTGTTTCCCATCATTCTGGTGCCGCGCCTCGGGCTGGTGCGGTCTGCCATGTTCTTCGGCATCATCAACGTCGTCGTGGCGCTGTGGAGCACCTATCTCTTCGCCTCGCAGTTGCGTTTCAAGGGCATGCTGCGCGGCGTCGCGGTTGCCAGCTTGTGCCTTCTCCTGCTGGGCCTGGCTCAGGCGCACAGAATCACCTCCGTTGCCGAGGACAATATCTACGCCGACGAAATCATCTTTTCGCGTAATACCCGTTATCAGCACATTGTGCTGACCCGCTTCAAAGATGATCTGCGGCTGTTTCTCAGCAGCCATCTGCAGTTCAGCTCGCGCGATGAGTATCGCTATCACGAAGCGCTGATCCATCCCGGTCTCTCTTCGATCCCCGCGCCTCGCCGCGTGCTTGTGCTGGGCGGTGGCGACGGCCTCGCCGTCCGCGAAATACTGAAGTATCCCCAGGTGGAGAGCATCACCCTGGTCGATCTTGATCCGGAAATGACGCACCTGTTTTCCACCAACCCCATGCTGACGGCGCTCAACCAGCGTTCGCTGCTGTCGCCGCGCGTCCGCGTCATCAACGCCGACGCCTTTCCCTGGGTGGACCAGAACACCGGGATGTTCGACTTCATCGTGATCGATTTCCCCGATCCCACCAACTACTCGCTGGGCAAGCTCTATACCACTGCCTTCTACCGCGCGGTGGCCCGTCACCTGAGCGCGCAGGGCGCCATCGTGGTGCAGAGCACCTCGCCCATGTTTGCCCGCGACTCCTTCTGGTGCATCGTGGAAACGCTGCGGCAAACCGGCCTGAACACCTATCCCTACCACGTTTACGTCCCCTCCTTTGGCGAGTGGGGATTCGTCCTGGCCTCGCGCAACCCGTACCGCTATCCGGACACCCTGCCTTCCGGCCTGCGCTTCCTGAGTGCACAGATACTGCCCTCGATGTTTCAGTTTCCGCCCGATATGGCGCCGCTGACCATGCCCGCCAACCATCTGAACGATCAAGTCCTGGTCCGACTCTACGATCAGGACTGGAGGGACATCAGCCATTGAGCACGACACGCCGTGACTTTCTGCGTGTGGGGTGCGCGGCCCTGATCGGGATGACGGTAAAGGGCGACCGCCGCATTGCAGGCGGATTCGTGAATGACTCCTTCGCCGCCGGCCATAAGCTGCGCGATCGGGTTGTCATGCCGCCGCCAACCAGGCAGGAGCGGGTCGGCGTCGTGATCGTGGGCGGCGGTATCGCGGGACTGAGTGCTGCATGGCGCCTGCAAAAGCGGGGATACACCGACTTCGTCCTGTTGGAGATGAACGCCCAGGCGGGAGGTAACGCACGCTGGGGCGAGAACGAAGTCAGCGCTTATCCCTGGGCCGCGCACTACGTTCCCGTGCCTGGACCAAAGACGTTGTATGTTCGCGAGCTCTTCGAAGAACTAGGAGTGCTGGTCAATGGCGAATGGAACGAACGGTACTTGTGCTTTGCCCCGCAAGAGCGGTTGTTCCTTTACGGCCGATGGCAGGATGGCATCGAACCTGCCATTGCGCTGACTGCCGAGGACCGTAGCCAGTTCGCCAAACTGGAAGACCTTTTCGGACAGTACCGTCACAGCGGTGCTTTCACGATTCCTTTGGAGCTCGGATTGTCCTCCACGCCCAAAAGCCTGGATCAACTCTCCTTTGCTGATTGGCTTCAGCAACAGGGAATTCGTTCCCCGGTCGTGCTCTGGTACATGAACTACTGCTGTCGCGATGACTACGGAGCCATGGCCGGCGAGACCTCAGCCTGGGCAGGCGTCCATTACTTCGCTTCCCGCGAAGCAGAAGGAAAAGGCCCGATCACCTGGCCGGAAGGCAATGGCTGGATCACCCGCCAGCTCTTGCAGCGGGTCGGAAGATTTGTTCGCACCGGAAGTATGGTCAGCCGGGTTCGCCGCTCCGGCCATCGCTACTCGGTCACGGCCGGCGAAGTGGAGTACTCCGCGGAAGCCGTGATTTTCGCGGCCCCAACCTTTCTCGCCCCGTACATCGTGGAAGATTTCGGTCCCTTGTCTTCTTTCCAGTACTCACCGTGGCTGACGGCGAATTTGACACTCGATCGTGCTCCGCGTGGCGCGAGTACGGCAGAACGTGCATGGGACAACGTGGTGATGCAATCGCCCACGCTCGGTTACGTCGATGCGACGCACCAGACGCTTCGCACGCACGTCGACCGGACCGTCTGGACTTTCTACTGGGCACTGGCGGAGGGGCCGCCCAACGCCAATCGCGCGAAGCTGCTTTCCACCGACTGGGAATACTGGAAGAACGCCATCCTCGACGATCTGGAGCGGGTACATCCCGACATTCGCAGTTGCGTGTCGCGGATCGACATCATGCGCATGGGCCACGCCATGGTCCGGCCCACGGTCGGCAGCATCTATGCGCCAGAACGTCGCCGCCTGGCCCAGCGTTCCGGCCGCCTGCTCTTCGCCAACTCCGACATCAGCGGTATCTCGATCTTCGAAGAAGCGCAGTACAGCGGAGTGACTGCCGCGGAAAAGATTCTCCGTGAGATTGGGAAAGCTTGATACTCAGGCGTTCTGGTCAGTCACTTGGGTTAGCCTGGCCGGTTTCAGTACGCCGCCCATTCAATGAGAGAACTGATCGATGAGTGTCCGTTGCTACTTGCCGCAAACCCCATCAGCCGGCGTCCTGGACCTCGCCCAATCCCTGGTCCTAATGGCACTGCCGATTACAATGTGGACGATCAGGCAACCTCATGCAAACGGCGGACGTAGTCATCATCGGCGGCGGAATCGTAGGCGCGAGCATCGCCTGGCATCTGACGGAAGCGGGCTGTCGCGACGTGTTGATCGTCGAACGCGAGTCGCACCAAGGGAAAGGATCAACGGGCAAGAGCATGGGCGGAGTGCGCGCACAGTTCGCGACCAAGCCCAACATCCAGATGTCGCTCTACTCAATCCCTTTCTACGCCGTGTTCGAGGAGCGGCTCGGGCATCCCTCGGAATACCGGCCGCAGGGATATCTGTTCGTTGCGACCAAGCCGGCACACCTCGAATACCTGCGGACCAATCAAGAGCTACAAAAGTCGCTCGGGCTAAAAGACGTAAGCATGGTAACGCGAGACGACATCGTTAATCGCGTGCCGCAGCTCCGCACCGACGACATACTAGGCGGCAGCTTCTGCGCGACCGACGGCTTTGTCGATCCTTACAGCGTTATGGTTGGCTTCACGACCGTCGCCTGCGAGCGCGGCGCAAAGCTGTGGCGTTCAACGGAGGTCACGGAGATTCGTCGCGGCGGCACGAAGGGCTTCGAGCTGGAGACTTCACGCGGGCCGGTCAGCGCGAAGACGGTCGTGAACGCTGCCGGCGCTTGGGCCCGTGAGGTCGCCGCAATGGCTGGCATCGATCTGCCGGTCGAGCCGCTGCGGCGCATGCTAGTGCCTACCGAGCCGTTCGCCGAGGTGTCGCACGAGATTCCGATGGTCATCGATATGACGAACGGTTTCCACTTTCGCCCGGAGAGCCTTGGCTTCTTGCTGGCATGGAATGATCCGGAAGAGACGCCGGGATTCAAGACCGACTTCGACCCGGCGTTTGTCGAGAAGATTCTCGAACGCGCTGCTGACCGCGTGCCCTGCTTCGAAAACCTGGCGATCAATCCCAAGCGTGCCTGGGCGGGGCTGTACGAAATGTCGCCTGATCATCACAGCATTCTCGGGCCGGTGCCCGACATAGCAGGTTTTTTCTGCGCCAACGGATTTAGTGGGCATGGCGTGATGCACGCCCCAGCGACGGGCAAGATTCTCGCCGACCTGATTCTCGAAGGGAAGACGAGCGTGGTGGACAACGTCGAGGGGCTCAGCCCGGCGCGGTTCGCCAAAGGCGAGTTGCTACACGAGACGGCGGTGCTCTGACGAGATGAGCACGGGCCCATCGTCTTCGGAGGAGTTTACGGTGACAAATGCTGCCCCGGCGGACATTCCGGTCATCGTCGAGCTGATCAATCGCGCCTTTGCGGTCGAGAAGTTCTTCAAGTCGGGCGAGCGCACCGATGCGGTGCAGGTAACCGAGATGATGAAGAACGGCCAATTCCTTCTGCTGGTAGCGGCCGGCGAGGTGATCGCGTGCGTGTATGTGAGAATCAACGGCGAGCGTGCTTATGCAGGGACGCTGGCGGTAGAGCCATCGCAGCAGCGGTCGGGCATCGGGCGACGTATGATGCGCGAGGCCGAAGATTACGCTCGGGCGCACGCGTGCGAAGTGCTCGACATTCGTATCGTGAACGTCCGGCCCGAGCTGTCGGAAATCTATAGCAAGCTGGGTTTCGTTCCCACTGGCATCGAATCTGCCGAGGTTATTAAGACGGCTACTCAGCCAGTGCACTTTATTACGATGTCCAAGCCGCTCTGATACTGCTGGTTACTTTGGTGCTGGTGTGACAAAGGTTGTTCTTGCAATTGGGGGCGCAGCTCGTAGACTTTTACCAGGGCATATGGGAATTCCACCACAGCAGTGTCGTGCAAGTCGTTTGATATCTGGAATTTGCCTCTAAATCCCATGGGGTCAGGAATTTGGGGAGAAAAATGCGCTAAGGTGAAGAAAACAAAGATTCTGCAACATCGATTTTTCACTTCGTTTGCGCGTTATCGGACGTGATTGCTGTCGGCGGAGGTGGAATAGGCGCAAGTCGTGGACGCCTTCTCTCGTGATACCTACTAGATTAGAAGTATGGACTACTGCAAACTCCCTCACACGGACCTCAACGTTGCCCGACTCTGCTTCGGCACCATGACCTTCGGCAAGCCGCTCGATCAGGCAGGCTCGACCCAACTGGTGGATCGCTGCATCGAGGCGGGAATCAACTTCTTCGATACCGCCAACGTGTACCAGCTCGGCGTGGCTGAAACAATGCTCGGCGAGGCCGTCAAGGGCCGTCGCGACAAACTGGTCATCGCCAGCAAAGTGCGCTTCAAAGTTGGCGACGAGCCCGACCAGCAAGGGCTCACGCGCAAGGCCATCCTGCGCGCCATCGACGAATCGCTGCGCCGCCTGAAGACCGACTACCTGGACATCTACTACCTGCATGCGCCCGATCACGCAACGCCGATTGAAGAATCGCTGGAGACGATGGACTCGCTGATCAAGCAAGGCAAGGTGCGCTACCTCGCGTCGTCGAATTACGCAAGTTGGGAAGTCGTCCAGATGCTATGGCTGGCGAAGGAGCGCGGCTGGGCGGCGCCGTACATCTCGCAGCCGATGTATAACCTGCTGGCGCGCGGCATCGAGCAGGAATACCTCGCGATGTGCAAAGAGTTCGGCGTCTCCACCATCGTCTACAACCCGCTCGCTGGCGGTCTACTCACCGGCAAGCACAAGCAGGAGACATTTACGCCGGGCACGCGCTTCGACAACAACAAGCTCTACCAAAATCGATACTGGCACGATCAGTATTTCAAAGCCGTTGAGCGTCTGCGCGAGATCGCGCAGCAGGCCGGGCGTTCGCTGGTGAGCCTCGCGCTCAACTGGCTGCTGCACCACACAACCAGCGATGTCGTCATTCTTGGCGCGTCGAGCCTCGCGCAGTTGAACGAGAATCTTGCCGCCAGCGAGGATGGGCCGCTGCCGGAAGAGGCGGTCAAAGCCTGCGACCAGGTGTGGCAGGATCTGCGAGGGCCGCTGCCGGTTTATAACCGGTGAGGACGGACAAGGCTGACGCCCGGCATCTTCAAAACCGGATTATGGCCCGGGCTGAAGCCGTGCCCTTTTACAAAACGCTCCAAGTGATCCTGGTTTGTATCAGGGCACGACTTCAGTCGCGCCGAAACCGTGCTTTTCACACTCGGGCTTTAGCCCCTGCTTGAATCGGTAGCTTGTATGAACCTGATTGCCTGCCGCTCCGCCCAGCGGCCGTCATAGCCGTTGGGCTCGGCGAGGAAGGCACAATGGCCTCCGGAGGCGGTTTCGACGAACGTGATGTTCGGGTTGTTCAGCAGCTTTTGACGGGTCTCGGGAAGGATGCGAATGAACGGATCATCCATCGCGTGCAGAACGAGAGTCGGAACAGCAATGCGCTCGAGCACATTGGCGGAAGCCGCGCGGGTGTAATAGTCTTGGGCGCCCGCAAATCCGCAGTAGCGCGCCGTGATCTCTTCGTCGAAGTCGCGAAGGCTGCGCAACCCGCGGAGATACTTCAGGTCGTACAGTTCGGGATAGAGAGCGGCTTTCCGGCGAACGCGTCTTCGCAGCCCGCGTAAGAACTTGTATTCGTAGATGCGGTTTGCCAGGTCGTGCAGCGCGTCGGCTGACGCCGCCAAGTCCATCGCGGGCGAGACGCCCACCCCGGCTTTGACTTGCGGTGGAGCATCGCTCCCCCACTCGCCTAACAGCTTCAGGACGAGGTTGCCGCCCATGGAATAGCCGACGAGAGAGATCGTCGGCAGCTTCTCTTCCGCACTGAGCGTTTGCACGACAGCGCCGACATCGGCGGACATGCTGGAGTTGTACAGGCTCGGCCCGAGATGTTCAGTGCCGCCGCAGTTGCGCATATTCATGCGTACGACGTTCATACCGGCGGCCCATGCCTTGCTTCCCGTGCCGATCATGTACCCCGACTCAACCGAGCCTTCGAGACCGTGCACGACGATCAGCGTCATAGCGGAGGGACGATCAGCCTGCCAGTGGCAGTGGCAGAGAAGCTGGATGCCCGGCTCGACCTCGAACAGGCGCTCTTCGGCCGCCGGCAGCAGGTTCCGTCGGCGCATGAAGTTGCCGGCGATCGTCTGCGCATGCCCGCCAAGGAATGGGCGGCGCGGATGGAATGGCCCGGCAACGAACCGATTGTCGTCTCGTATATCCATGTGGAGAGGAACCTAACAAGGCATGAGCCTTGCCGTGAGGTTAGATTTTGACATATCCGGGCGGGGGTTGCCTTTCGAGCGAAGAAATCAGCGGCCGATTCAGACTATCACTTCAAATGGTCAATGGCTTCGTGGGAGCTGGGCTGCGATTGTCAGCGAAGGGCTTCAACTCCGGTGATAATCTCAAACCCTGCCATCGAACATGAACTCGGACTCCATCAGGAAACTGTTCCAACAGGTCAAGAGGGGCACACTTTCCCCTGATGAGGCGGTGCAGCATCTTCGACACATGCCGTTTGAAGACCTCGGCTTCGCCAACATTGATCACCATCGCTCACTGCGGGTGGGCATGGCAGAGGTTATCTTTGGCCCGGGAAAAGAGCCTCGGCAACTCGCAGAGATCTTCGCCAAACTGGCAGAGCACGGGAACAATGTCTTAGCAACCCGCGCAACACAAGAGCAGTTTCGCGCGGTGAAGCGCAAGCTGCGCAAAGCCGAGTTTCACTCGCTGGCGCGCTGCATCACCTTAACCCAGAATGAAACCGTTCGTGGCAAAGGCAACATCGTGGTCGTTTCCGCTGGTACCAGCGACATCCCAGTCGCAGAAGAAGCTCTCGTGACCGCGCAGATCATGGGCAACGAAGTACAGCACCTCTACGACGTCGGAGTGGCGGGTATTCATCGGTTGCTCGCCCGCCGGGACATCTTGACCAAGGCGCGTGTGCTGATCGTCTGCGCCGGCATGGAGGGGGCCCTGCCCAGCGTGGTCGGAGGATTGGTCGGAGTGCCCGTGATTGCGGTTCCTACAAGCGTAGGCTACGGCGCTTCATACAAGGGAATCGCGGCACTGTTGGGGATGTTGAATTCCTGCGCGTCGAACGTGACGGTGGTAAACATCGACAACGGATTCGGCGCGGGCTACGTGGCGTCGATCATCAACCGCCTGGACTGAAGCTGCCAGCCGCCAGCTACCAGCTTCGAGATCCGGACGTAGTCGAATGAACTCTGCCGTTCAATAGCTGCACATTTTGTCATTACGAGCGCCTTCGGCGCGAGAATCTGCTCTCGTTGAAAGCGGGAGGATAACCAAGCAGCATCGGCATCGCGAGCTAGAGCAGATCCCTCGGTCGCAGGCGACCTCGTGATGACAATTCAATGGCTGGCAGCTGGAAGCCGATAGCTGGCAGCTTCTTTTCTACATTTTCGGCCCGCTGAAGCGGCTCGCAATGTCTACGGCCTGGCGGAAGGGCTCGGTAATCGAGTTCTTCACCGGCGGCTCCACGTCGCGTTGCTTCAACGCTTCGAGCAGCTTTTCGGTTGGGATGTTCCCCACCAGCACGTCCTGAGCAAAGGGGCAGCCTCCCATACCGCCGATGGCCGAATCGAAGCGCCGACAGCCGGAGTCGAAGGCAGCGAGTACTTTGGCAATCGCATCGTCAGGCCGGCTGTGCAGGTGCACACCGATTTCAACATCACGGAACTTGGCGAAGACCTGGTCGAGCAAGTCGCCGATTTGCTCGGGCGTGGCGAGTCCCACAGTGTCGGCCAGCGAGATGGCTTGCAGATCCATGTCGGCTAGCAGGCTGATGCCCTCGATCAACTCCTCGGCATTCCACCAGTCGCCGTACGGATTCCCGAAGGCCATCGAGATGTATGCCACCGTGTCGAGCCCGCTTTCATCGGCTTTCTGCTTGATCTTTTCGAGGGTTTCAAGGTTCTCTTCCAGGGTTTGGCTTTGATTCTGTTTCAGGAATGTCGGCGAGAGCGAATACGGAAATCCCAGCGTGTGAACCGCATCGGTGGAGATGGCGCGCTCGGCCCCGCGCTCATTGACAACGATTCCGATGATCTCAACGTCGTCGGGCAGATCGAGTTCGCCGAGCACGGTTTCCGAATCGGCCATCTGTGGCACCGCCTTAGGCGACACGAACGACACCGCGTCGATGTGCTTGAATCCGGCATTGATCAGCGCGCGCAGGTACTCGACTTTCACCCCGGTCGGAATCTGTCCCGGCAACCCCTGCCACGCATCGCGCGGGCATTCGACGAGTTTGATGGAAGAAGGCATGAAAACAAGCAATCAGCAATTAGCGATTAGTTTAGCTACCGGCAATTATCGAATCAGCATACTGATTTGTCATCCCGAGGTCGCCGCGGCGACCGAGGAACCTGCTTTCCTCTCTCAGACGCCAACGGATTTTTCGCAGACCAGAAGCTCGCAATCGCAACTCCAGCTTGTTGTTCCAAACGAAAAGCTCCTCCGCGGAGGAGCTTCGATTTATCTTTCCGCCTCAGCATCGCGCCCGTACTCGAGCGCCAATCGATAACTGCTGAGCCAGTGGCTAACTGCTAATGGCCAATTGCTAGTTGCTTTCCGCTTCCTTTGCAACCACCGACACAAACTTGCCCATAGCACCGCGGTTCTTGAACTCGATCACGCCGGTGACCTTGGCGAACAGGGTATCGTCTTTACCGCGACCGACGTTCAGCCCGGGCTTGATGCGGGTGCCGCGCTGACGCACGATGATGGTGCCACCCGGAACCATCTGGCCGCCGAAGGCCTTCACGCCCAGCCGCTGCGCATTGGAATCGCGGCCATTTCTCGAACTACCTAAACCTTTTTTGTGTGCCATCTTCTCTTCTCGTTATGCCTTGTGCGCCTGGCCGTCGATGTTAATTCCCGTGATCTTCACGGAGGTGTAGGCCTGGCGATGTCCCTGCAATTTCTTATACTGCTTCTTGCGCTTGTAATGGAAGACCAGCACCTTGTCGCCGCGCTTCTGCTGCACCACCTGCCCAGTGACAACTGCGTTGGCCGGCTTGGTCAGCTCGCCTTCGTTGCCGCTGAAGGCCAGCACTTCGGCGAACTGCACTTCGGCGCCACTCTCCTGCGGCAGCTTCTCGACTTCAATCACGTCTCCGGGCGCGACGCGATACTGCTTTCCCCCGGCGCGGATGACCGCGTACATGGCAATCTCCTCAACGTAAACTATTGCGCTGCTCAGCCGTGGCTGCCGACGCGGTGCGTCTTAGTCGCGCTTAACTCGTTTGTGCACTTGCACTTACCAGCGCCAGGAAGGAAACCTTCACGAAACGGGCGACTGGGTGCCCTGACGGGACACAGTCGTACAGGCAAACCATAGAAGTTTAGCGTGTTTGGGAGGGGCAGGTCAACCGCCGACAGCTGGGGTAGTTTTTAGGCAGGGAAAGTGTGCTGAGCGTAAATGAACTAGCAATGCTCTCATTCGTTAACTCGCGTGGAGAAGGGGCCGAGGATGCTCGCAGAAAAGGTCGGGCTCTAGAATCCACGCACTTAGACTCGTCACCTATCGAGAACCGTGAACACCCCTCCCTCAAGGCGTTCTATTCTTCGAAGTAGTCAGAATCTAGCTTTGGAACCCGCAGGGACCGCAGGGTAACGCCAACCTCGTGCTCGATCATCAGGGCCCGCGAGTTTGCCGCCGTCCACGAGAACTACCCGCTCGACCGATTTCGCGAAATCTATTGCTTGCTGACTGAACGTTGAAGTTGTTATGAACACCCCCTTGTTCGCCCTTTGTCCGGCGAGAGCACCGTAGAATGCCTGGACGTCGGGACGTCCAACCGAACCCTGCCAACGTTTGGCTTGCACATACACTTTCTCCAGCCCGAGACGATCTAACGAAATTACTCCGTCGATTCCTCCATCTCCGGCACGACCGACCCGAAGCAGATCGGTACGACTCGTGCCGTAGCCCATTTTGTGGAGAAGATCGAGCACAATCGTTTCGAAGTATCCTGGTGAGACCTGAGAAAGTGCGTCAAGAAGTTCGCCAGTAACAGCCTGCCGCAATTCCCCCATCGCTTGCTCAAGGCGATCATCTGGACTCGCGGTAGCCCTTTCGGATGGGGCGGCTTCGATGCGAACGGTCGCAGATTCCTCCACATCAGTTGCCGGACGCAGTCGAACACCGATATTTTCGGTGGCAAGTTTTTCCACAGTCTCCGCGGACAAAGGTGCAGGGTGGGTGCTAGCGAAGGCGCGTCCTTGCTCCGTTAGCTGCCAATGTCCGCGGCGAAGACTGCGTGAAAATCCCGCCCGTTTGAGACGGTCATGCGCCCACCCGATTCGATTCTTGTAAGTCCTCCCAGTGCCACTCGGGAGGAGTTCAGCCCGTGCCCGCATCACTCAGATGCAATGCTTCCGCAGCGGCGTCTTTGACATCGCGCGCGGGGGCTCCCTCGGTATGCTCTGCAAGATAGCGCATCACCGGTTCAATAAAGTGGTCGTACGTCGGAACGGGCATATCTAGCAGTTTCCTCTTACGGCAAATCGTTTGTCAGTGACGACCAGCAAACTACAAGAGAGATCATGTTAAGCCTCAGTTAACCAAATAGATAATACAATTTAAGCCTTAGTTAACCAAATAGATAATACAATCAAGATTTATTGCCAGTTCATTATGTGTAGCGCTTCTCCATGTATATGACCTACCTTGTCCACCGCGGGATTGAGACTGGGGTGGGTGTAAGCCATGGCCTTGAGCCATTAGAATCAAACCATGCCCCTTCTTCGCAGCATCGGCACAACGCTGGAGATGATCAAGTGGGAGCACTCGTTCCTTACTCTTCCGTTTGGGCTCACCGGAGCGGTGCTGGCGGCGCAAGGTATTCCGTCGATCCGCACGCTGCTGTGGATCTGTGTCGCCCTGATCGCAGGCCGTTCGGCGGCGATGGCGTTCAACCGATTGGTCGATGCCCACATCGACGCCGCTAACCCTCGTACCCGAATGCGCGCCTTGCCCGCCGGAAAACTCTCGCGTGAGTTTGTGGCTGGATTTGTGGTCGTCACGTCGGCGATCTTGATTTTTGCTGCCTGGCAGCTCAACCCTCTCGCCTTCCGGCTTTCGCCCGCGGCCCTTGCCATCGTCTTCCTGTACTCCTACACCAAGCGCTTCACCCGTTGGTCGCATGTTGCTCTCGGTCTTGCGATGGGCGTTGCGCCCGTCGCCGCCTGGATCGCCGTTCGCGGCTCGCTCGATCCCCGTATCCTGCTGCTTGGCGCAGCCGTGATCTTTTGGGGCGCGGGGTTCGACATACTTTACGGTTGCCAGGACTACGACTTCGACTGCTCGGCCAACGTCTACTCCGTCCCGAAGGCGTTTGGCATACGTAACGCCCTGCGATTGGCGCGCATCTTTCACGTCGTGACTTTCGCGCTGCTGGTCTGGATGGTGCTGGCATTCGGCCTGGGAAAGATCGCGATCGCCGGCATTTTGCTGGTGGGCTTGCTGCTGATTTATGAGCATTCGCTGATAAAGCACGACGACCTTCGCCGCCTGAACGCCGCGTTTTTCACTATGAATGGGTTCATCTCGATGGGGTTTCTGTTCTTCGTCGCGGCCGACTTTCTGGTGTGAAGATGGCTCTTGGCTCTTAGCTTTTGGCCAGAGCGCGACTAGACTTTCTTCCTCGCTAAGAATCTGTCCTGCAGATAAGAGAGCAGATTTCTCGCGGCTGAATCCGACTCGTGATGACGGACAGTGCAGGCGATAAAAAGCCAAAAGCTAAGGGCCAACAGCCAAGAGCCGATTCATGAACCTCGACGACACCATCGTCGCTATTGCAACACCTCTGGGCCGCGGCGGTATCGGTGTGGTTCGGTTTTCCGGGCCGGAGGCGCGGGGTATCGCTGGTTCCCTGTTGCGGCTGAATGGCTCCGCTGAGCTGCAACCCAATCGCGCGCACTTTGGTGAGCTGATCGATGCCAAGACAGGCGAGCGCGTCGATGAAGTGGTCGCGACGTTCTTTGCGAAGCCACACTCCTACACGACAGATGATGTGGTCGAGATTTCCTGCCATGGATCGCCAGTCGTGCTGCGGCATGTTGTCGAGATGGCGCTCGCACGCGGGGCGCGGCTCGCCGAGCCAGGCGAGTTCACCATGCGGGCCTTCCTCAATGGCCGCATCGACCTCACGCAGGCCGAAGCCGTGCGCGACTTAATCGACTCGCAAACGCTTTACCAGGCGCAGGTAGCGGCTCGCCAGCTCGAAGGGTCGCTCTCCATGCGCTTGCAGCCGATTAAGCAAAAGCTAGTCGCACTGATCGCCGTCATGGAGGCGGGCATCGACTTCGCCGAAGACGATGTCTCGGTGATCCCGGGCGAACAGATGCTGGCGCGGATCGCCGCGATTCGCGCGCCCCTCCAGCAACTTCTCGCCAGCTTCGCCTTCGGCAAGGTGGTGCATGAAGGACTGACGCTGGCCATTGTCGGCCGCCCCAACGTCGGCAAGTCGAGCCTGTTCAACCGGCTGGTGGAGCACGAGCGTGCCATTGTTACTGCCACTCCAGGGACCACACGCGACTTGGTAAGCGAAACGGTGTCTGTCGGCGGAATCCCCGTTCGCCTGGTCGATACCGCTGGCATCCGCGCCGCGCTCGATGAAGCGGAAAGCATTGGCATCCGCAAATCGATGGAGGCGCTGGCGGATGCCGATGTCGTGCTTGTGGTACTCGACGTCACGCAAATGCTGGACGGCGAGTTCGAACTGGATATCGAGCTGATTCAGAAGACGAAAGACCGACCGCGCATTCTGGTCTACAGTAAGGCCGACCTCGCAACCGGATCGCGAGAGATCTTTTCGAAGAAGCTGGCTGCCGGCAACACTTCGTCGGGCGAGGCAGGAGTATTCACGTCGGCAATGACCGGCGAAGGCATCGACCAGCTACGCGAGAAGATCTTGTATCTGGCAAGCGGCGACAGCGGCGTGCAGCAGGAGAGCGGTTTTCTCACTAACGTTCGCCAGCATCGCCTGGTCCAGGAGTCCATCACGGCGCTTGAAGCCGCAACCGCCGCCGTACCGCTGAACATGCCGCACGAGATGATCCTGCTCGACCTCTACAACGCACTGCACGCTCTGGACGAGATCACCGGCGCGACCACCGCGGACGACATCTTGAATTTGATCTTTAGCTCGTTCTGCATCGGAAAATGATGATTCGCGCCCACGACCGGCTCGAGCCTTGCAATGATCTCCAAACGTCAATAGCAGCGCTCAGTCGCAGAAATTTTGTAGCATTCTAAACCCTCCTGATCTGATATTTTGCGAGCGATGAGAACTTCGGTATGGCGAAGCATCAACTCTTGGCATTTACACATAGACGTGTAATTCGGATTGCGTTCGGCAGCGTGCTCGCGGGAATCGTGACCGGCCTCGTCGGAGGATTCTTCCGGCTGTGCCTGGAGTGGATCGACGTTCACCGTGGAAGGCTAATCGCCTTCGCTCACTTGCGGCCCTACATCGGCTGGCTGCTGCCGCTGGTCGGTGTGGCAGCATGCGCCACGGTGGCTCGTTACCTGGTCAAGCGATTCGCTCCGGAGGCGGCGGGAAGCGGTCTGCATCGCGTGGAAGCCTACCTTCGCGGGCAGACCGGTCCCGCCAAGGCGGCGGTTCTTCCGGTGAAGTTCTTCGGCGGCTTGGCTGCGATTGGTTCAGGCCTGGCGCTAGGACGAGAGGGGCCGACCGTGCAAATGGGCGCTGTCATTGGCCGGCTTTTCGCCAAAATGCTGGTCGCTGAGGAGGAAGACCAGAAGGTCACTGAGGCGGCGGCGGCGGGGGCAGGTCTGGCAGTGGCCTTCAATGCTCCCATCGGCGGTTCTGTCTTCGTCTTTGAGGAGCTGACCAGCAACTTCACCCCCTGGTTTCTGGTGGCTACCCTCAGCTCAGCCACCGTCGCCGTCGCGGTAATGCGGCTGATGATGGGCAATCATCTGGAGTTCACAGTTCCGCCGAGCAGCCGTCCGCAGCCCGGCATCGGGCTGTTTCTGGCGCTCGGAGCCGTGTTTGGCGTTGTCGGCGCGCTATATGACGCGACCATCCTTGCCTTGCTCGAGGTGCCCCAACGACTGAAAAAGGTATCAACGTTTCAGTGGGCGGCCATCGTCGGGGCAGTGGTTGGACTGCTCGCCTGGTTTGCGCCAAATATAGTCTGGCGGCGGCGACCTGCTCACCCAGCACATATTCTTGGGAGGAGTCGGGCTTCCCCTGCTGACGATGGTTTTTCTGCTGCGGTTTGCTCTCGGAACCGTGGTCGTACTCGGCCGGCACGCCCGGAGGCTTATTTGCGCCGCTACTCGTCGTGGGCGCTTCTTTCGGCGCTTTGTTTGCGGGAGTAGTGAACTCGCTGGCGCCGCAAATGTCTCTCGACCCGATTGCCTTCGCGGTAGCCGGTACGGCGGCCATGTTCAGCGCAACCGTGCAGGCTCCTCTGACCGGAGTCATTCTGGCCGTCGAGATGACCGGCCGCGCCGATCTGTCGCTGGATTTATTGGCCACATCTTTGGGCGCAATGGTCGTGACCATGCTCTGCCGCAATCGTCCGATCTACGAAAGTCTGCGGGAGCTACTGCTGGCTGAAAAATCTGCGACCGAGGCGGCGGTTCTCGCCGCCAAAGACTGAGCTGTATGCAAGAAAAGGTGTTCCACTACTTGACTCTTTTCATGTTAGCTAAGTAAGCTAGCTAAGATGAAAGTGCACACTATCCACGAGGCAAAAACCAATCTTTCCCGGCTGATCGAGAAGGCGTGTGAAGGCGAGGAAGTAATCATTGCCCGGGGCAAGACGCCGGTTGTGAAGTTGGTGCCGATTGGCGAAGCTGTCCGCGAACGCAAGCTTGGGGGCTTCGAAGGGCAGATATTCTGGACGGAAGATGCTTTTGACCCTCTTACCGATGAAGAGATGAGGCAACTGGGATTCGAGTGAACCTGTTGCTGGACAGCCACTCGCTTTTGTGGTCGTTCGGGTCACCAAGCCGGCTCTCGCCTGCCGCGCGGGACGCGCTTCTGCGTCCTGAAAATCGTGTATACATATCAGCGGCGGCCATATGGGAGCTTTCAATCAAGCAGAACCTAGGCAAGCTGGATGCAAGGGTTCTCCTGTCCGACTTGAAGCGGGTGTTGTTTGAACGCCGTTTTCTGCGACTGGCGATCTCAACTGATCATGCGCTCCGCGCAGGCCAACTTCCACTGTTTCACAAGGATCCCTTTGATCGCATGCTAGCCGCCCAAGCACAAGCTCTCAACTTCCCCATAATCAGTGCTGACACCATTTTTGATCGCTATGGTGTGCAGCGCATATGGTGACGGATTCACTTCGACAGCCCGCCCAGCGCCGCCCGGAAGATCGCGTCAAAGTTTTCCCGTCCAGCCGACATGACAGCACGCTCGACGGCTTTCTCGGCCTGTACTCGCTGATATCCCAAGTTCGTCAGCGCCGAAATGACATCTTCCTCTACGGCTGAAACGGTCTTCAGCGGCTGCGTTTCGCCGAACGCATCCAGTTTGTCGCGCAGCTCAACGCACATGCGCTCGGCGGTCTTCTTGCCTACTCCGGGAATTTTCGTCAGCCGGGCATGATCGTTGGCGCGGATGGCCCCCACCATGTCGGCGGTCGGCATGCCGCTTAGGATCGTGATGGCCAGTTTGGGTCCAATGCCGCTCACGGTGATTAGCTTCTCAAAGAGCTGCTTTTCCTCGATCCGCAGGAACCCATATAGCGCAAGGGCATCTTCCCGAACGTGGGTGTGAACATGTAGGGCGACTTCGCTGCCTACCGATGGTAATTCGGAAAAGGTCGGAATCGAAATCGTGACGTCGTAGCCAACACCGGCAGCATCCACGACGGCCTGGTTGGGATGCTTGGAGATGAGCCGTCCGCGAAGGTGGGCAATCATGGTTCAGTTGTCGGTTGTCAGTGGGCAGTTGTCAGTAAGTAGTTTTCCGTGGCCAGTCGCATGCCCCTATAAACCTCTGTGGACGCTGGTAAGTATCGGCTGAGAACTGACAACTGACAACTTTCCTACTGCCTTCTCCGGTGGTATACCGCAAACTCGTACCCCGGATTCGCCGGAAACAGCTCGTTGATTTTCCGCAGCCTCTCCGCCATCGCGTTTGGCGCCAGCAGCGGATAGTCGCGCTCGCGCAGCTCGTGGTAGTCCACATCGAGGTACAGCGACAGCAGGTAGACCGCAATGGCATCGGCGAAGGTCGCGAGCAGATACTCGTGTCGCGCCTTCTCAGCTTCGGGCCCGTTGGTAGTTGCAACTTTGCGCAACTCATACGCGTCCATCGAAGTCTCGCCGCGGGCTTTGTCTTGCACCTGCTTCCATACCAAATCGGCAAACTCCTGCGAGACGCCGATCTGGTCCACAAAGTTGTGCCCGATGTTGATGAAGAACTCGAAGGCGATGGCAAAGCTGTCTTCCATCAGCCGGGTCGAGATGAAAACGCACTGCGAATCGCCCAGGTTGTGGTCGCGATGGCAGATAGCGTTGTCGGAGAGCTGCACGTCATAGCGGTCGGCGATGAGGGTTTCGTCGCCCAGGTTGAGCGTGAGCGGAACGAAATAATAGGCCTTGCGGCCGAGCGCTGCCGCGATCGTTCGAGGCACGGTGGAAACCAGTCGGTCCAGGTCGCTCGCCGAAGCCGGCGACCTCGCCCGAGACGGCATAGCAAATGCCGTTGCCGGCTTGCGTGACCGGCGTCATGCGGACGACTTCCGCAGGCGTGCGCGTAATGGCTTGGGACATCTGAGACATGAAACCCGATTGTAACCCACCTGCAACTATGCTGACGGCACGAACCGTCCGAAGCCCCAGTTGGTGTAGCCTAGTAAGTCATGCCGGTTTCGACTTTTCCTGCGGCAAAGCACCCCAGCACCTTTTCCGTTGTTCTCGCCTCGGTAGTCAGAGTGCTCTTTGCCACCCTGCTATTTACCGCCGGGGGCATGGGGGTAGGACTCCTCCTCGGCATCATCGGCACGATTGCATGGGGCGTGATTCATGGCGGGCGGATCGACATGCGCGATGCCTACTTGCATGTCGCGATCCCGTCCGCCGTCCTGCTCGGAACGGTCGCCTTCTTCGGATCGATTTACCTCGAAGTGCGCGCCCGGCGAACATCGGCCGACCGATAGCTTCTCCCCAACGCTCTCCGATATTCGACAGCTGTACAGGATTCCTGTACGCTAATCCAAGGGAGCACACTAATGCCGATTGAAACGACCTACACAAGCTTGCGAGAGCGGCTGGCCAGTGTTCTGGACCAGGTGAGCAACGATCAGGAGGTGGTTATTGTCCGGAGGCGCGGCGCGAAAGACGTCGCTCTGATTCCTGCAGATGAATTGGCCGGGCTGATGGAGACCGCACACTTGCTGCGCTCCCCCCGCAATGCGAAGCGACTGCTGGCGGCACTGCGACGTGCTAAACAGGGAAAAGGTAAACCCGAGCCGGTTGAGAAACTGCGGCGGGAGATGGGGCTTGACCGAAGCGCCTAAGCGGGAATCGGTGTTCGATGCCGAATTCCGGCGCGATCTGGAGTTTTGGGTCAGAACCGACCGGAAAGCGGCGCTGCGGGTTATGGAGTTGGTGGAGGCGGTAATGAGGGACCCGTTCCAGGGAATCGGCAAGCCGGAACCCTTGAAGCACGAGTTGGCAGGATGCTGGTCACGGCGCATCACGCCAGAACACCGCCTGGTTTACCGCGTCAGCGAGACACGCGTCTATTTCCTTCAGGCCCGCTATCACTACTAAAATCGAAGATCAAGCAACAGGAACACCCTATGTCAGAGACCATTCACATCAAGCTGCCCGACGGCAGCGTAAAAGACGTTCCGCGCGGTACTCCTGCGCTGGAGATTGCGAAGAGCATCAGTCCCCGGCTGGCCGACGCGGCGCTGGTTGCCCAAGTCCGGCCGCTGTCGCCCAATGGGGCCGGTGGCAACGGAAACAAACCGGCTGCCAGCGCCGAAACTGTAAGCGCGACGCCGGCCGCGACTGACGACGCCAAGCTGATTGATCTCGCCCGCCCGCTGGAGAGCGATGCCGAGCTCCGCGTCCTGACCGAGCGCGATCCTGAGGCGCTGGAAGTCTATCGTCACTCCTCGGCACACTTGATGGCGGCCGCCGTTCTCGAACTCTTCCCCGAGACCAAGCTGGGCCATGGGCCGGCAACCGAAACCGGGTTCTTCTACGACTTCTATCGCGAAAAGCCGTTCACGCCCGAAGATCTCGAAGCCATCGAGAAGAAGATGCAGGAGCTGGCCAAGCAGGACCTGCCCTACGCGCGCGAGTTTTTGCCACGCGAAGAAGGACTGGAGCGATTCAAGTCGGAAGGCGACTTCATGAAGTGCCACTTCATCGAGCAGTTCACCGCGCCGGACGAGAAGATTTCGATTTACAAGACGGGCAAGTTCACCGACTTCTGCCGCGGGCCGCACATTCCTTCCACCGGGCGGATCAAGGCATTCAAGCTGCTCAATGTCGCGGGAGCGTATTGGCTGGGTGACGAGAAGAACCCGCAGCTGCAGCGAATTTACGGTACTTCGTTCTATTCGAAGAAGGAGCTCGACGACTACCTGAACAAACTCGAAGAGGCCAAGAAGCGCGACCATCGCGTTCTGGGCAAGCAGCTCGACCTGTTCTCCATCCAGGAACTCGCCGGGCCGGGGCTGATTTTCTGGCATCCCAAGGGCGCCCTCATCCGCAAAGAGATGGAAGACTGGATGCGCGCTGAGTACCTGAAGCGCGGCTATTCGCTGGTGTACACGCCGCATGTGGCGCGTGTTGATCTCTGGAAGACCAGCGGCCACGAAGGCTACTACGCGCAGAACATGTTCACCCCGATGGAACTGGACGACGCCGACTATCGCATGAAGCCGATGAACTGTCCGTTCCACATTCTGATTTATCGCGATTCGCTGAAGTCGTATCGCGATCTGCCGGTGCGGTTGGGAGAACTCGGTACCGTGTATCGCTACGAGCGTTCGGGAGTGATGCACGGGCTGCTGCGCGTGCGCGGCTTCACGCAGGACGATGCGCACATCTTCTGCACCCCGGAGCAGATTGAAGACGAGGTCGTCGGCTGCATCGACTTCGCTCTTGCGGTGCTGAAGACCTACGGCTTCGATCAATATCAGGTAGAGCTTTCCACGTGGGACCCGAACGATCGCAAGACCTATGCCGGTCGCGACGATCAGTGGGAGCTAGGGCAGCGCTCGCTGGAGCAGGCGCTGAAGCGGCGCGACATCGAGTACAAGCTGATTCCCGGCGAAGCCGCGTTTTACGGGCCGAAGATCGACGTCAAGCTGGTCGATGCCATCGGCCGGCTGTGGCAGCTCTCGACGGTGCAGTTCGACTTCACGCTGCCGGAGCGCTTTGGGCTGGAATACGTTGGCGAAGACGGCAAGCGTCATCAGCCGCTGATGGTGCACCGCGCGTTGTATGGCTCGGTCGAGCGATTCTTCGGCGTCCTGATCGAGCACTATGCGGGAGCTTTCCCCGTGTGGCTGTCGCCGGTACAGGTGGCGATCGTTCCCATCGGCGAAAAGCATCATGCGTACGCGAATGAGATCGGCGAGAAGCTCAAAGCTGAAGGCGTGCGCGTGCACGTCGATTTGCGCAACGAGAAAATGAACGCGAAGATCCGCGAGCACGCCATGCAAAAGGTGCCATTCCAGCTTGTCGTCGGCGACAAAGAGATGGACGCCATGCAGGTGAACGTGCGCGTACGCGGCCAGGAGAAAGGCGAGGGCTCGGTGCCGGTGGGCGAGTTCATCCCGCGGGTGAAGAAGCTGATTCTCGAGAAGAGTCCGACGCTGTAGGATTTATCGCAACTCGCTCTTTGCACGAGATTTTCGGCGAATGCAGGGATAGCCCTTGATATGTGCTTTACGTGGCCTGACCCAATCAGCCTTGTTGCCGATATTGTCACAATCGTCGGCATTCCAGTCCTTGCGGTCGCGACCTGGAATCTCTATCTGCAAGTTAGAAAAGCTAGACAACTGAAGGCGGTGAGTGAGGATTGCGTGAGTTTCCATGACGTTGTCTTGAAGTGCGGGATCAATTTGGTTCCGTTCAAGCAACTCGCTGCGATTCCTAGACCTGGCGATCACATCTCCCTTCCCGGTGAAACGGATGAGCAACGGAACTACGGCGGCGGGTGGTATGAAGTCGTTAGTGTCGAGTTTCATTACCGGGGGGACCGCGAAAGCGACCGCCAAACTCCCGCAACTACCTCGGTCATCCAGATCAACGTCCGCAAGCTCGTTAGCCATTCGGATTAGCGTTCCGGGTACGGTCTGTCCGGCGGGCTGCTTCTAGCCTGCTCCGCACTAGAAATTCCCCAAACACATACTAAGGTTGTACGATTGGAAACGATGCCGATCATTGGCTCGCTCCCGTCAAGTCAATTCCTCTTCCAGGTGCAGCGCCTATGAACTGGTCGAGGAACCGAATTATTGTCGCGTCCCTATTGACGGCAGCCCTAGGATTGATGCTCTGTCCACCTTGGAAAGGGGAGTACAACGCGACCCGAAGGATATGGCTGTCTTCGCCAGGGCATCGACTGCTGTGGAATGGACGGGGGAGTCTCGACTCGTCCCGGCTGGCCTTGGAGTTGTGCTTAGTCGGGGTCATCGGCGCCCTAGCGGCGGTAGTAGCACCGATGGTTAGGCGACTCTCAGCTAGAGATCTAAAGGTTCCGCTTCGTCGCGGTGGGCTAGTCTTGGCCTATGCTGCTTTGCTGACTCTTGCAGCGACAACGGTCTATGACGGAATCACTCGTATCGTGCTGCTGCACGACTACGACCGAAAAGTCCAAGAATTCAAAGCTGAAGCTCCGCTGCTGCGAGAAGCATTTCCCCTGAAGCCAGTAACATATTTACTGGCTGACGATCCGTATGCAAAGTATCGTGGTTATATCGTCGTCAATCCCATTTCCAATGTCCACGAAGCTGAAGTCATACTACGGAGTCTGGGCTGTGATGAGCTTGGGATTCAGCGTGCAACGGCGCGGTTCCTTTCCGCGTCCACACCCGAGTATGAGGACAAGGGTCTCACATTTGTGATAGGGGCCTCTGAGGCCGGGAAGGGAGGGAACTGCCTGCCTAAAGACATCTTCGACGAAGTCGCCGCCACAAGGGGGGCCGCATTACCCTCACAGGAAGAGGCAACGAAGCAAGCCCGCGCAGACATCGATCTCTCTGCCGGCCTCGTACCCTACCGAGAAATCGTTTTTGGTTTTCGAACCAGAGACAGTGACGAAGCGAAACAGTTCTTCTCCCCTTTGCCCGACTGGTACATCGAGGCATTGCAGGAGAAAATCGAGGTTGCCCGTGTACCCGACTGGATGAAGCCTGGCGCGCCAGTCGCCTCATGGTCATTCAGAGGCTGGCTGGATTCGCGAAGGTCTTGGCTCATCTTCGCGGCGGGGATGCTGGCAGTGAGCGTTCTCTGTTTCGTCGTCGCGAACCGAATTGACGGGGCCGCGGCGAAAAACGGGGTGGAAACCACAGCATAGTTTCCATTGGTTTTTTCGGCGAGATCGCCTCGGCTATTTCACAGCTATCTCCCTTGCAAGCTCCTGGTCTAGCTTGCGGCTAAATGTCGAGAACCATTCATCGTCCGAGGCCGAGCCCAAGGCTACGATTTCGCTGGCGTCGAAATCGACATGTACCGGCTTCAGATCACTTACCCAAACCGCATACCTGTAGGGCAGTCGTTCAGCGACCCAAGCAGTAGTTACTTTCCACGGGTGCTTCATCTTTAGTCGTTGTTCGAAAAACTTACGCTTGGCTTCAACATCCTGTTCGGTGCTCATGTGCCCACGGTAGCACCTCATGCATGAAGCTCCAAACTTCCGGCGAAATATTTCTGTTTGTGGTGTTTGGGCGCTGAGCGGCGGATTGATCCGTAAGTCAACCCTTCTTCGCAATTTTAGTGGCATCGACGGGCGGGCCGGCCGGTCAACGCTCCTCCCCAAACCTGAGAAATCTACAGACAGTGCCCGTTCAAGTGGCTGGCCTTTGGCCGCTTGCGCGAAGGTTTTCGTTTGACCCTCCCGCAGCCCCCCGCTCTCTCGCGGTATAACAGTTATACTAGCAATGCGCTTCCACTTTAACCCCGGCTGGGTCGGAGACAAACTCATAACGCTCGTCTTTGAGGTGCGTGAAGACGCCGAGGGCGAGTATTACCACCTAGTGACGCTGTGGCGGTCAACAACGCTGTAGCAGGAACTGTATGAAGAACACTCATAAACGCAGGAAGCCCGTTACAGCGGAAGCCATCGCAAACATGGCCAACCAGGGAAAAGACATCTCGCGCTACTTCACTAACAACGGACGCATGATGGGTCCTATTCAGCGCGTAAACGTGGACTTCACTTCGCTCATGCTCGAAGAATTGGACCAGAGGGCGGAAGAACTGAACATCAGCCGGCAAGCGGTGATAAAGACTATGCTCCGTCAGGCGCTCGACCAGCACTACCTCGCTTCACAAAATTGCCCCGTCGGACCTAAATCCAAGAGCGGCGACTGGAAGGAGCTTGAAGGCGCTGCTCGCGGTATGGACTTCGACCTTGCAGCCTGGAAGAAAGAGGAGCGCAACCTGGAAGAGCGCAAGCTCAAACGACTCGCACATCTCGACTGATATCCGCTCTCCTCAACGGTTCACGCTGTTTCCGGATCTATCGAATGTCTTCCCACCCAGAGCGGGGCATCTCCCACGGCACCGCGGTTCTGATTATCGCGACGGCGGCGACCATCTGGGGCTTTGGCTTTCCGGCAACACGTATCGCCCTGAGCGGCGGCATGTCCGTTGGAGTGCTGATGAGCATGCGTTTTGTCGTCGCAGGCGTATTGATGGTCATCATCGTGCGCGCGAGGGCCATTCCCATCAAAAGGCGCGGTGTCATAGACGGCATCTGGCTGGGGATCGTGTTGGCCATGCTCTTCTGGCTCCAGACCGATGGCATGCGTTTCACCACCACGGCCAAGTCAGGCTTTATTACCGGGCTGTATGTGCTATTCACGCCGTTGATCGCGGTAACCATCGGCCAGCGAGTGAAGCTCACGTCGTTGCTAGGCGCAGTGATCGCTACGTATGGTCTTTACCTGCTGGTGCACCTGCCGGGTGGGTGGTGGTCGGGTTGGAACAGAGGCGACGTAGAGACGCTAGGCTGCGCCCTCTTGTGTGCCGTGCACATCGTGTTGATGGGCGGGTTCACCCGCAGGTCGGATGCATGGCTGCTCGCCAGCTCGCAGGTCATTACCTGCGGGATCATCTCGCTTGCCATCGCGGCCCTCCAGCCGTCAGGAGCAGGGACTCAAAATCTGCTGCAGCAATTGACGAGCTGGCCGGCGCTGCTGGCTACGCTCTACCTCGCGCTGTTCTCGACGGTGTTTGCCTTCTGGGCGCAAGCCACGGCGCAAACCAAACTGGGCCCGACCGAGGCAGCAATCCTCTTTTCCCTCGAGCCGGTCGTAGCCGCGCTTCTGAGCGTCTTCTGGCTGAAGGAGCCGATGTCAGCCCGGCAGGCCCTCGGGGGAGCGCTGATCGTGCTTGCCATGATTGTTGCCGAGGCCCTGCCGCACATGTTTCGAGCCATCGTGGTTCCCGACACCCGACCTTAACGACAAGGGCGGAATCCTTCTTGGCACCATAATTGCTCTAGTGACACTGGGCGAAGCCCAGGAATGCGTTTGGCGTACAAAAAATGCAACTGGTGGGTACTTTCCCGCCCTCTAACGTTAGTAGGGTAAGCATTTAGAATTGAGTATGATGAGTGCGACTCGGCATATGCGGATTGCGATTACCAGCTTCCTCTTGGCGCTATTGCAGTGCTCCGGGGTGACCGTAGTTGGGCAACAGCAGAGTATCGATCCGGTCGACCTCGTGCGCCACGCGACACAGAACGAGATCGCCGCCACGGGTCCCACCAAGCCTCCATTTTTCATATACAAGGACCACACTCAGTGGAAGGACCATTCTGTCACCACGGAGAACATTGAGACCTCCGAGGGTGGGCTGAGCCGCACGATTGCGAAGAATGGATGGCCGCTTACCGCCGACGAACAGGCCGAAGCTGACGAGCAGCTCAAGAGCTTTGCCTATGACACCGAGGCTCGCCGGAAGAAGCGCCAGTCCAATCGTGAGGATGATCAGCGTTCGATCACGCTCATGAGGAGCCTGCCGGACGCGTTCAACTACACCCTGACCGGCATCACCAAGGGACCCAATGATCATGAAATGGTCCACCTGGCGTTCAAGGCCAAGCCCGGCTGGAGTGCGCCGACCCGTGAAACCCGCGTGCTGCAGGGCATGGCGGGCGACATGGTTATTGACCAGACGGCCATGCGCATCGCTGAGATCAACGGCGAGTTGTTCAAGGATGTCGATTTTGGCTGGGGAATCCTGGGCCGGTTGTTTAAGGGCGGGAAGTTTATCATCCATCAAGCGGATGTTGGCGGCGGAAAATGGGAGGAGACGCAGGAGAGATTGCGGTTCAACGGTAAGGTTCTGATTTTCAAGAACCTGACGATTGACTCGAACGAGATCATGTCCGACTTCCGGCCCGTACCCTCGAACCTAACGACCGCCCAAGCCTTGCAGTTGTTGAAGAACCCGAATGAGGTCGTCGCCCAGAGCGGTAGCGGAACGGCGGAGAAGCAAACGAAGCTTAAGTAAGCGAAACCCAGGGAATGAGCGAGGCGCGGAGCAATCCGCGCCTTTTTACTCAGGGAAAGCTTTCGGAGTCTACTTCGTCACGGTGCTCGAGCCCGGCCCTCGAAAGATACTCGGCACGAACTCCAGATCGCTCGCCTCTTTCACTGCGAGCGAGATCTGGAATTGCATCGCATCCAGAGGTACGGGATTCTGGTAGTCAGAGAGTGCTGTGCGAAGGGCTTCCGCCGGATTTTTGTTCTCCGTGCGTGCGATGCGATAGATCTTCACCGCCAATGTTTCAGCGGAGCCTGGAGTCAGCAACACCGGGAGGTTCGCCTCGACGGCGCGGTAATCGTCCTCGGTCAGCGTGATTTGGCGGCGACCGCAGAGCACGCGAATGAGCTCGAACGACTCGCGGGTGTTGATGGTGGGGAATAACGGAATCTTGACGTCGATGCGGCCGGGTCGCTTCAGGTCAACTTCGATCAGGTCGGGCCGGCTGGAGGCGAGAATCCAGATCAACTTGCCGCGATTGGTCGAACTCCCCATCTCTTCTGCCAGCATGGAGTAAATTCGACCGGATACCCCTGAGTCTCCGGAAGCCGATTCGCGGCGGCCGATCGCCTGGTCAGCTTCGTCGATGAAGACGTAGCAGCGTCCCAAGGCTTGCAACAGTCGGAAGATCTTTTCCAGATTGCCTTCGGTGCTGCCCACCCACTTATCGCGGAAATTCTTGAGCTTGACGATGGGCACGCCTGCTTCTCCGGCGAGACACTCGACCATGAAGGTCTTGCCCGTACCAACCGGACCGCACAGCAGATATCCTTTGGGCAGGGCTTGCAGGTCATTGCTCTTCCAGAGTGCAATGTCCTGGCGAAGCCAGGCCTTCACTTTTTCCTGCCCGTAGATGTCATCCAGTGTGCGCTTTGATTCAACAAATTCGATCAGGCCGCTAGAGTCCTGCTCGACCAACTGCTTTTTGAGCCGCGCAACGTCATCAGCCAGAATCTTCGTGTGCGCATGTTCCTTGGTCTTGAGCATGGTTTCGACCGCGCCGAGTGTCGATCCGGTGAGCTGATGCGCAAGCTTGTCGATTTGCGCGGAGTAATCCTGCAGGGCGGTGGGAAACTGAGGCGCCATGAGGGAGAACGCGGCCGTCAGTTCGTCGGCATCGGGAAGCGCAATCTTGATTCGGGCGGTGCGCGGATTGGCGGCGATCAGGGGGTGCAGGTCGTTCAGGTTTTCCACGATCAGGAACGACGCCAGCGAATGCGATACCAGCAGCGATTCGCTGGCCCAGTCGCGAATCAGGCTAGCCAGCGCGCTCAGGTCGTAGTCCAGGCCACCTTGCACCATGGGCGCAAGCAAGTCGGCGCTGCGAAGGATGCAGGCCACCTGGCGCCCCTCGCGATTGAGGCGCGCGAGATTCGCCACGTAGCGGAAGTAGTGCGTGAGAAACTCGACAGCGGGACGAGGGACTTTGGGCAGGCTTGGGCCCTGCTGCAGTTGCGGCCATTTGGAAAAGACCTCACCGCCCTTTTCAACCCGAATGCCGTTCCCCAGGTCGTAGCTCAGAACTACGTCGAAGCGCGGCAACAGTACTTGCAGAAGAAACTCCGTCAGCGTCCCGATGCGGTTCTTGTTGCCGGACGGAATCAGTAGCTGGTCGTAAACATTCCCGTACAGAACGAACTGGCTGGCGGCATTGCTCTCATAGAGCTGAATAGCTTCCTGCGCCCAGGCAGGCAGCGGGACTGATGCCGCCGTCGGAACAGCGACAGCCGACGGAACAGCAGGAACGGGCTGAGCAGCGGCGGGTTCGGTGGCCATCAGGAGGTCTCCCGCACAGTTGGCTTTTGGGCCGTGTACTTGCGATCGAGAGCCGAAATCGCCGACTCGTCGTCGCCGAAGACGCCCACACCAAGCAGGTCGCTGGCCAGCTCGATGTCGGTGCTGATGGTCTGAGGCTTGGTTTGCATGGTCGCATTCTCGAGGATCAGGTCCACCTGCGCCTCGATGCGCGTAAGGTCGCTGTCGATCTCTTCCAGCGTCTGCTCGCGCCTTTGAATGTTGGCCAGACGCTTTTTCAAGATCGCTTGGGTTGCGGCCTTCGACTGGCGCAGGGAATCAGGTTCGCCTGGTTGCGCCAGATCATGATCGAAGGTGGCGATCTTGCTCTGCAATGTGGCTTCGGTTTCGTTGTCTGTGGGAGACAGCAGGTGATGGCGCGCCACCAGGAGCTTCAGATATACCCACCGCAGGCTCTTGAGGGCATCGCGACTGCTGTCGATCACGTACTCCTCGGCCTGCTGGCTTCGTAGCACCTCGAGCACGCGGTCACACTTGGCGGAAATCAGGATTCTCCGGTTACGCGCTTCCGGATCGAGCAGGCTGATCAATTCCTGTCGCTTCGCTTCAACGTCGTCATTGGAGACCTGTAGTTGCTGGGCTTGTACGTACTTCTGAAACCGCGGGTTGAATGCCAGCCCCGCAACCACGACAGCCTCGACCGCCAAGCCAAGCAGCCAGAACGCGGGTTGAGCGAAGCCGAGAATTCCGAAGGCGCAGGCGAGCAGGAGGTTGACCGGCAACGGCCCAAGACCCGGCACTTCCGCGCGGACCAGGAAAGCCGATTTGAGGTAATGCCACACGTGGCGTAGGAACTCCTCAGCGACTGGATTATTGCTTTTCGGCGGTCGGCCCCATGGACTTCACAGCCGTGGGCGCTGCTTCCGCTTCGCCAGAACTTGCGGCGGGTTCAAGCGGAATCCCTTCCTTGGCGGCGAAATCGGCCAGCGCCTGATCGGCGAGGGCCTTCTGTTCAGCCTCTTTCACAACAACGCCCGACATGTCCATGCTGTCGCGAGCGACACGAACCCGGCCCGCGGCTTTCGTGCGCTCTTCCTCGACGATTGTGCTGAGGCGATCGAGGGTCTCTCCGGAACCTCCAATGTTGGTGATCATGCTGGAAGCCATCTCAGTCAACTCCGCCATCGCCTTCTTCATCTTCATATCGCTGATGCCGGCTCTCAGCGATTCGATCTTTTGCCGGGCGGTAGTAATGGCGACGTCGCGGGCTTTGACCAGGTCCTTATAGGTCTTCTCTGCTTGCTCCAGTTGGCCGCGATTCTCTTCCAGTTCGCGATCCACGGTCTGCAATCGCAGAGCGAGCTGGGCCGCGGCATCGCGATTGCCAGCGCGCAGGTTCGCCGTAGTGCGGGCGCGCAGGTCGCGCTGGTCGCTCTCCAGTTGCCGCACCTGCGAGATGAGCCGCTCACACAACCCGGCGTGCGTGGCCAGTCCCTGATTGTACTGTCCGATCTGCCGGCGGAGGTTCTCCTGCTCTACTTCTAACAGCGCCTCAGGATTCTGCCGCTCCAGGCCGGAGATGAACAAGCTGAAAAAACCGCGAATAAGATTGGAGATGCGTTGGAACATTGATCGCTCCTGTGCCGCTTAGCACGCGTTACCGATTGCTCTGGGCCCTTTGCCAACTCTGTAAGAGATTATTGACTACTTCCGCCTTGGGCGGATCGCAAATCTTTTGCAAGTCAATCTGCACGCCATTGCCGGCATACTTCACAAAGGGACTCTCTGGGAACTTGACCGGGACGTTAGGGTTTGCCGGACGGAAGCCATGTACCAGCGCCTCGCGCTGGATTCGGTCTGACAGCAGGAAGTCCAGGAATGTCTGTGCCGCTTTCCGCTGGTCAGGCGTGCTCCACGGCACATCCACGATGTAATAGGGATTCTCGTTCCACGCGTTGTACTCTGGATAAACAACGCGAAGCTCTCCCCAGCGGCCCTCGGCGTTCTTCAGGTAGTCGATAGCGACCGCCTCATAAACCATCAGCGCATCGTACGATGACGGCCCCTTCAGCACCATCTCCTTCATCATGTTGCCGGTGCTGTTGGAGAACCCGGTAGTGCTGCGTTCCAGCGATGTGAGCCACTGCTGGAAGCCGGCGTTCACTACGTCGGCGACCGACAGGTCCTTCGTCTTGTGATTGTAGGAATACGCCGCGAGCACCAGCGTCATCAAGCCGGAGTTAGATTCGTTGGGATGGGTGTGCCCAAACTTGAAGAGCCCCCAATCAGGCTGATGTGCGATGGCATCCCAACCCGACCGCTCCTGCAACGCCTGATTGATGGTGTCCAGGTTCATCACCTTGTACTTCTGGATAAATGCCTTGTAACGCTCTTCCCAGACTACGAACACCATCGGCGTCAGTGCCAGAGGCTCTTCTTTGACGATGGGATTGCCGCCGCCGTTCTTCACCTGCCATTCCTGCACAAAGATATCTTTGTAGGCGGCACTGGCCGGCGACCACACATTGATGCGCTTGTCGCCGTTGAGAATCGCGTGCGCGCCCTCCAGCGATCCCATGGGAATCAGGTTGACCGTAATGGGCTTACCGTCGGAGGTCTTGGCGAACTCTGAAACCGCCCACTCCAGCCAGCGCTGTTTCTCGGTGCCGTAGGCGATGCCGATTTCTACCTGCGGGCCGCCGCCGATAAGATTGCCGGTTACCTGTCGAGTCTGCTCAACTGCCTTCTTCCCGAGGAACAGATAGTAGGCGCCGGCGACGCAGGCCAGAATGAACAGCGCGACAAAGAGCTTGCCGAGCAGCGTGAGTCTGGGACCGTCAGAAGATGGCGTCATGAGCTCCGATATTAGAAGAACGTCGAGATGTCTCGGAACACGCCGACAATATTCTGCGGCGTTCCTACGTAAGAGTTGGCCTGGGTCGCGTCGGCAATCTGCTTCAGAATATCTTTTCGCGCATCATTGCCATACGCAATCGTGAAAACGTGAATTGCCCGATTCTCCCCGTTATATTGAATTCGCTCCATGAGTTCATTGAGCTTGAGATTGCTTTCCGTATCGGCGCCGTCGGTGAGTACCACCACGGACAGGATGCGATCATTCCGGCCATCTTGCTTCTGTTCTTGCAGAAGGTGCTGATAAGCCTGATCGATAGCATCGTACAGCGCCGTACCTCCCTCGGCGTAGAGCGAGTCGATGGTATGCAGCAGGTTTTCTCTGCCGCTTGAAATGGGCACGTCGGTACTGGCCCAGTTGATCTTCGTACTGAACGGCACCAGCGACAAGCGGTCTTCGGGAGAGAGTAGAGTTACCAACTGCTTTGCCCCTTCGCGCGCGTTCTGGATCTTGTGGTCGTCATTCATGCTGCCCGAGGTATCTAGAACCAGTACAACATTCGCGGGCTTCTTCTTCTGCTCGAACAGCTTCAGGATGGCATCCATCACCGGCACCGAAGGGACTTCGAGCGTGGTCTTCGGCTCTTTCGGGTCCACGCCATGGGCCTGGTCGATGGGCGCGGCCAGCGGAACGTCCACCGAACCGGGGCGGAAGCCATACACCATCGCCCGCTCCTGCTGAGGACGGTCGAGCAGATACTTTATGTAGACCTTGGCGGCCTCGCGATGGGTCGGCGTCACCCAATCGCGCTCTACGATGCCAACCGGATGATCGCTCCAGAAAGTTCCTTCCTTGGGATAGATCGCGACCACCGGAAACGCCAACTGATCACCGCTGCTGTACGACTCGACCACCATGCTCTCGTACAGCACCGCAGCTGAGAGATATTGCGGGCCGCTGGCAAACATCTTGCGTCCGAAGAAACCGGTCGAACTGCCATAGTGCACGACCGAACGCTCGATTCCCTGCACGAACTCGGCCGTATGAGGCTTCTCGACGTCGGCAACAGTCAGGCCGGCGGTTTTACGGGTCGCCGCATAAACTTCGGCAAACAGTGAAATCAATCCGCTGTTGCTGTACTGCGGATGCGTGTGGCCGAATTTGAATTTTCCCCACTGCGGATAGCCAAATGCCTCCCATCCCTTCTGGTTGGTCGCCAGCGAGAGGATCTCGGACCAGCCGATCGGCTTCTTGCCCCAGCCCAGCGCCTCCGCCATCGGCTTCCACATGGCGATCACGACCGGCGACAGCACCAGGTTGTCCGTCGATCCGATGAGCTCTTTCCCGGTCTTGCTCTGCGATTGAGCGTTGCCGATCTTGATGAACGCCGCCGACGCTGGACTGATGATGTGCGGCTGCCGCGTCCCGTTCAGCACCTCGTCGATGAGTTCACCCGAGCCCATTGGGATGGCGCGCACGAAGATCCTCTTGCCGCCCGGGGCACGATGGTCCTCGTGGTTGAAGCGCTCGGTGACTTCGTTGATCCACTTCTCTTTCTCGGAGCCGTAGGTGAATAGCAGTTCGATGGAGTCGGGCGGAGCTTGAGCGGCTTTAGCGCCTTCCTTGCTCTCAGAAGGAGCCTTGAGGAATTTACAGGTGGTGAGACAGAGGACTAAGCCGAGCAGGATTAGAACAATAAGTGGGACGATGCTGAATCGGGCCAGCCGCAGCAACTCGGAAACCACACGTCTGGAACCACTCCAGCGCGCGATTGGCATGATGCCTCCCGGAAGAACATACGATTGTACCTGCAGCCGAGTTCCCTGGCGCTACTGAAAAGCGCTGGGGTAGTGTCTCAGTTTGAAATCGCGGGCACAGGCGGGCAGTCGCGGGATTCGGCAGGACGAAGTCATGCCGGAATGGTCACGCTGCATTTCATGCACTACAATTTCGCCAGAGTCCATAAGAGTCTGCGGATTAGGCCAGCGATGGCCGCTGGCATCACCGATCACGTGTGGTCGCTTGAGGAAATCGCGATGCTGGCAGATGCGGCTTTCCACCCGACGAAGCACGGGCCCTACATGAAGCGAAATTCAAAATCCGACTGAGGAGAAGTAATGGCGTACAAGTACATGATGCACGTCTTCTGTAATGAATGCTCCGTCCCGCACCCAGTCGGGATTGTCATTGAGCGCGAGGATTTACTGGCCAGTGACCAAAGTGTTGGAGATATCTACGACGGGAGGGAAGTCCCTCAGGAGATCGTCATGATGCTCGGGAATTACTTTACGTGCCCAAATACAGGGAAACTCTACAAGCAAACGGACAATCGGCAGGTCTTTCTTGTGCGAATCGCCTAAATTTCAAACTGAGACACTACCAGCGCTGGTCATCGTCGATTCAGTGCGTATATGTCTAAGAAGCCTCATCCAACAACATTGTCAACAGCGCCATCCTTACGTACAAGCCATTCGCTGCCTGCCGGAAATACATCGCGCGCGGATCTTCGTCCACCGTCTTGTCTAACTCGACCGTCCGGGGAAGCGGATGCAGAATCATCGCGTCGGATCGCATCTGCCGCAGCACGGACGAATCGATTGCGTAACGGAGTGTGCCGCTTAGACCAGCAGCTCTCTGCGGGCGTATACGCGTCTGGTAAACAACATCCACCTCGCCGAGAACTCTGTCGATATCGCTCTCCAGCTCGTAACGGACACCGTGGCGCTCGAGATATTGCAGAATGTCGGGTTTCATCTGCAATTCCTGTGGGCTCACGAAGAAGATCTTCACCCTCTCGAACTTCGCGAGCAGGTAAGCGAGTGACCGCACCGTGCGGCCGCGATCGAGCTCGCCGATAAAGGCGATGCTCAGTCCGTCCAGCGGGCGCTCGCGGTAGATGGTGTACAGATCGAGCAACGCCTGCGTGGGATGCTGCCCGCCGTCGCCATCGCCGGCGTTGATCACCGGCACTGGCGAAACGCTTGCAGCGCGCGCGGCGCCGCCCGTCTGGTGGTGGCGGATTACGATCAGATCGCAATAGCTGCCCACAATGCGAATCGTGTCTTCCACCTGCTCGCCTTCGATCTCCGACGAAAACGCGCGCGCATGTTCGGTGGAAAGAACGCGGCCTCCCAGGCGCAGCATCGCGGCCTCGAAACACAGGCGGGTGCGGGTCGAGGGCTCATAGAACAAGCTGGCCAGGATCCGTCCCTGGTAGTCGAGCGTGCCGCCCCGAGCGACGATGCGCTCCATCTGCCGCGCGCGGTCGAACAGCTCCATCAGCAGTGGCACCGTGAATTGCTGCGACTCGACCACGTGCCGTAGCGGGAGCAGAGGCCGGTCATGGCTGTTATCGCTCTGCGGCGCGGGCCGGGATGCGATCGCTTCTATCGGCATGTGAACACCTCGACATCTTCGTAGGCCGCGTATGGAACGGGATCGGGCATGATGTGCGTACCGGCACGGCCGGCGACGGCATCCGCCAGGTGCTCGAACGACGTGATCACCGCCTCTTTCCCCCCGTTTCGTAGAAAGCTCAGCACCGATTCAACTTTTGGTCCCATATTGCCCGGCGGGAAGTGCCCGGCGCGATGATGTTTTTCCAACTCTGAGGCGGTCACGTGAAGGATCGGCGACTGATTTGGCTTTCTGTAGTTCAAGTAGACATAGTCGGTATCGGTAGAGATCGCGAACAAATCCACGGCAAGTTGCGAAGCCAGCACTGCCGAGGCGCGATCCTTGTCGATCACCGCTTCGACGCCGCGCAGGCCGCCATTTTCGCGCAGTACCGGAATCCCCCCACCACCGGTTGATACGACCAGGGCCCCGCCGTCCACCAGTTCGCGAATGAGATCAAGCTCGACAATCTCCAATGGCTCCGGCGAAGGCACAATCCGGCGATAGCCGCGGGCGGCGTCCTCCACGATGTGCCAACCCAGTGAGCGTTTCTTTTCTTCTGCGTCGGAGCGCGAGTAGAACGGACCTATCGGCTTGGTGGGATGCTGCATGGCGGGATCGTCGGCCGACACCACCGTTTGCGTGATGAGACATACGACCGGGACCTCGATGCCGCTGGCCGACAGCTCATTGTGCAGCGACTGCGCGAGCAAATACCCAATCTCGCCCTGGCTGGCCGCGCCGCACACGTCGAGCGTTTGGCTGTACGCCACATCTGAAGCGCGCTCGGAACGAAGCAACTGCGCTCCGACCTGCGGCCCATTGCCGTGCGTAACTACCAGCCGGAATCCAAGCTCGATGAGATTTCGCAGGGCCGCTGCTGTGCGACGGGTGTTCGCCAGTTGTTCCGCGATCGTGCCTTTCTCGCCCGCCCGGATCAGCGAGTTGCCGCCTATCGCAACCAGCGCGGTCTTCGACATACGAGCCTCTCTCGGCCAGCCAGCGGGGAGGCGCAACCCCCCGCCTGTCTGATCGATCAACATCCTATCTCGCCAGTTCCAACACCTGTTCGGGCGCGGCATGAAGCCGGGCCTCGATCGCCTCCCCCGACATCAGTTCCAGCATGATGGCCTTCTGCGCATGCAGCCGGTTCTCCGCCTGCTGGAAGACAAACGAGCGTGGCGAGTCGATCACTTCATCGGTGACCTCTTCGCCCCGATGCGCCGGCAGGCAGTGCAGGAAGATGGCGTCATTCTTGGCACAACCAAAAAGGCCGGCATTTACCTGGTAGGGCCGGAATACGTTCGCTCGCGCTTCCGCTTCGCTCTCCTTGCCCATGCTCGCCCACACGTCGGTATGAACCACGTCAGCGCCAAAAACCGCGAACTCCGGGTCGTGCGTCAGGGTCACGCTGCCGTGGGTTTCGCCGCAACGCAGACGTGTCCACGAGGTCGCGTCCAGGTTGGGCTCGAATTGCGGTGGCGTCGCAATCCAGACATTCGCTCCCAGCTGCGCGCCGGCGAACATCAGCGAGTGCGCCACGTTGTTTCCATCGCCGATGTAGGCAACCTTCAGACCGGCGATGCGACCCTTGATCTCCAGCATGGTCAGGTAGTCGGCCATCGCCTGGCAGGGATGGCTGAAATCGGTGAGCCCGTTGATGACCGGCACGCTCGCCCACTGTGCCATCTGCTCGACAATCTCGTGTGCAAAGGTGCGGATCATGATGCCGTGCACCATGCGTTCCAGGTTCTTGGCTACATCGTGGACAGACTCACGCTTGCCAAGGCTGATCTCCGCAGGCGAGAGGTAAATGGGATGCCCACCGAGTTCCTCGATCCCAACATCGAAGGTCACTCGCGTGCGCAACGACGGCTTCTCAAAAATCAGCGCCAGCGTCTTGCCTTTGAGTGCCTGCGAATAGGCTTGAGGATTTGCCTTTACCTCGCAGGCAACGTGAAGAAAGTGACGAATATCGCCGGGAGAAAAATCCCGCAACGAAATGAAGTCTTTTCCGTGCATGGCTACCTCCCTGCGCCGGCCAGAACGCGCTCGTGCTGCTGGGTGAAATTTTCGATGAGGCGGGTGATCGCCGGCTCCCCGATCTCCTCCACTTCGTAGCGAACCCGAATACTGGGCTTGTCAAGATGGATGGTGCGGGCAAGATCGATCGGCGTCGCCACCAGCACCAAGTCGCAGGGAACACGCCTGATCGTCTCCTGGAGTTCGTGACGCTGGTTCTCGCTGTACCCCATGGCGGGGAGCAGTTTGCCAAGATGGGGGAATTTGTCGAATGTCGCCTTGATGGAGCCGACCGCGAACGGTCGGGGATCGACCAGTTTGGCGGCGCCGTAGCGTTTGGCCGCGACGACCCCGGCGCCGTAAGGCATTTCGCCATGTGTGAGGGTGGGACCGTCCTCGACAACCAGCACCCGCTTTCCGGCGATGCACTCGGGATCAGCGACGCTGACCTGGCACGCGGTTTCAATTACCAGCGCCGATGGGTTGTGCTGCGCAATGTTACGGCGCACGGTCTCAATGGCATCCTGATTTGCCGTATCGACCTTGTTGATGATCAGCACGTGCGCGGTCCGGAAGTTCACCTCGCCGGGATAGTAGGCGAGTTCGTGCCCGGGGCGGTGGGGGTCGAGCACAACAATGTCGAGATCAGGCCGATAGAACGACGTATCGTTGTTGCCGCCGTCCCACAGAATGATGTCGCCATCCTGCTCGGCCGAGCGCAGGATGTCGTAGTAGTCGACGCCGGCGTAAACGGTCGTTCCTTCCGCGATGTGCGGCTCGTATTCTTCGCGCTCCTCAATGGTGCACTCGTAGCGGTCGAGGTCGGCCATGGTGGCAAAGCGTTCGCAGCGTTGTGCGACCAGGTCTCCATAGGGCATGGGATGGCGGACGACAACGGGACTCCATCCCAGGTTGCGCAGTTCGGCTGCGATCCGCCGCGACACCGGAGTCTTGCCGCATCCCGTGCGAACGGCGCAAACCGAGATGACCGGTACCGAGGCCTGCAACTGGGTGCGTTCCGCGCCCAGCAGCCAGAAGTCGGCTCCAGCAGCTACGGCGCGAGAGACAAGATGCATTACTGTCTCGTGTTTCACGTCACTGTACGCGAACACGACGATGTCGACCCGCTGCTTACGGATCAGTTCCTCCATGCGGCTCTCTTCCACAATCGGGATACCTTGCGGATACAAGCTGCCCGCGAGTTCCGGTGGGTAGTGACGTCCTGCAATGTCGGGGATTTGATTTGCGGTAAAGGCGACTACGTCGAATTCAGGCTTGTTGCGAAAGATCAGGTTGAAGTTATGAAAGTCTCTGCCGGCAGCACCAAGAATGAGAACTCGTCTCATAGTGCGTCAAAGCGTCATTAGACCCATGATGTGGGGACACTTTTCTCCTCATCCGTATGGTGACTCGCGGTGGGCGAAAGCGCAGTGAGGGCTATCACGCGAGGGGAAGACGAATGTCACATAGCAGGGTGAGTTCGGCTAGTCCCGACACACCAGACGTTCGCACAGCGCTCGGCTTCGTCTTCCGATAGCTATCGTGGTAGGCGCTGCATCAGTCGGCGAGCGCTCTCATTGCCGGGATCGAGTTGCAAAGCCAGCGACAGCATTGTGCTGGCGGAACTATAGTCGCCCATACTGATGAGTGCATCCGCGGCATTCAGATAAGAAGAGAGTTCGACCGTTCGGTTGGAAGTGAGGCTGGCTGCGAGCTGATATTGCTGCACGGCTTCGCTGAGCCGATAGCGCGAGAAGAGATACTCAGCCATATTGTAGTGACACAAGTCGCCATTCGGGGCCAGGCGGCAGGACTCTTCATAATGTTGAAAAGCGTCGTCGGGTAGGCCTGCACTTGCGAGAGCATCTCCCAGGAACTCTTCAATCATCGGGTCCGGATATTTCGCCACCAAACGAGCTCGGGTGAAGAGAGTCGCACCATCATGCCAGAACTGCAGGTAATACCTGCTCGCAGCAAAACTTGCAACCAGGATGACGACTACGGCGAGCGGGGCCACGGACCGAGGAACGTGGAATGCTTCGACGAAGTTGCCGCTGGCCCAAACTACAATGACGAATATTCCGATGCAGGGAATATAAGTAAATCGGTCAGCTCTGGCTACTCTGCCAACCTGAATAATTCCGCTTACGGGTAACAAACTCACCACGAAAAAGAACCAGCCAACCAGCGCGTATTGAACGCGATGGAAGCGCAGCGCCAGGACCGTCGCCGCCAGCAGAAAAACGGCAGCAGCAACGATCTTCATCAACGGATGCTCGGGCAGGGGATAGAAGGCGGACAGACCAGCGGGCCAGAAAGCTTTGATTACATACGTAGCATACGAAAGTAAGGCGTTCTGTACGCGGGAGCTGAAAGGAACGGCGGATAGCGAAGCAATGGCGCCACGATGGCCCAGAAACGTGACGGTGGAACTGGCCGCGCTCATCAGCAAGAGAGGCAGCTTCTCCAAAGAGAGTCGCCTCCATCGTTGAGTGAAGGGAAGGTCCTCATAACGCCTGAGAGGCCAAATATCGAACAGCAGTAGAAGCACTGGCACAGTCACAGCCATCGGCTTGGACATCAATGCCAAGAGAAAGGCGGCGACTATCAGCAGGTATCGCTTCCAGTCCGGCTTCTTCGCATACCACCCATATGCAGCAAAGGTCAAGAACGAGAAGAACGCGCTGAGAAGGCTCTTGCGTTCGGCAAGCCATGCAACTGTTTCCACATTGAGCGGATGAAGCGCGAAGAGGGCGGCAACGATGGTGCTCTTCCAAACGGCTCCGGTTGCCCTCCGCAGAAGGAAGAAAAGTAGTAATACGTTCGCGATATGAATCGCAACATTGACCAGATGATGGGCTCCGGAATTAAGGCCAAAGATCTGGCAATCGGTCATGTGGGAAAGCCACGTCACGGGATGCCAATAGAAAGTGTTCACATCCTGGAAGGCCCAGATGACGTTATCGAGTTTCAGCCCTGTGCGAACGTGGACGTTCTTGCTGACGTATTGAGTGTCGTCGAAATCGAGGAACGCATGGTGTACAACAGGAAGATAAAGGAGGAGAGTCGCAAAAGCGAGTATGGCAGCGATGACAGCAGGATTTCTGCGCAGGTCTTCGAGTATCTGCTCCCATACAGAGACGCGAAACGTTGTCATGCGGTGATCCTACTGGAAACCCTTAGTCTTGCATGAACACGACCGCTCCGGAAGTGAGATGCGTCACAAATCGAAACTGCCATTTTTCGGAGTTGCCGAGAATCATTGAACTCTCTGCGCCTATCGCCGGTGATTCGTTACCAACCCTAAGGTCGGGGCGGCTGTGAGGCGCATCACACGAGCCGGCTTCAACCTGCGGGTAGAATCGACTCATGCGAGTGTGGCGGCTGATGGTTCTCTTGCTCGTTCTTCTCTACGCGGCATTTGCCGGGCTGCGAACCGTTGGCGACATGGACCTGGGATGGCAGCTGGCCACGGGCCGCTGGATCGTCCAACATCACACCATCCCATCAACGGACGTCTTGTCATACACCGCACGAAGCCAGGCATGGATCTATCCTGCGCTTTCTCAGGTTCTACTGTATTGCTTGTTTCTGCTGGGAGGGTATTCGCTTCTGTCGTGGATAGGTGCTGCAACCTGTGTTGGAACCGTCGCCATACTTACACGACGGGGCGGTACTGTCGCCGCATTTCTGGCGGTGATTGCCGTTCCCATGATCGCTTCGCGAACGCAGCCGCGTGCGGAGATGTTTACCGAAATACTGTTCACGGCATTCGTCAGCATACTCTGGTTTTACTACCGGTCGGGAAGCGGGCCCATTTGGTTGCTGCCGATACTGATGCTCTTCTGGGTCAACCTGCATTTGGGATTCATCGCCGGACTGGCGATGTGCGGCGCATACATATGTCTGGAGCTGGACGAGGTTTTCTTTCGTGGCACTCGCCATCTTGCATTAGAACGATTACGGCGCGCATCTCCTTGGCTAGGACTCACCGTTCTAGCCACTTTGCTGAATCCCTGGGGCGCCCGTATCTATCTCGCTGTTGCCAGGCAGAACGAAATTCTCCGCATTCATAGCCGCTGGATCGAAGAGTGGTCCCGAGTTCGTCTTACCTCGAGCACGCTACTCGGGTTTTTCTCATGGCGTGATCCCCACAGCGCACTGTTCTGGTTGCTGGCGGCAGCTGTCTTGGCGGTCTTATTGGCAGCCTATCGCCGAAGATTCGCACACGCGCTCGTCCTTGCGGCCTCGATTTACGCTCTTCTCCATGCCGTCCGCTTTCAAGGGCCATTCGCTTCCGTGGTTGTAATCATCGGCGGCTCGATTATCGCGGACACCATCGCTGAGCTCGTACAAAAGCATGAGCTATCGCAACGGAAGATCAGGGTTACGGCAGGCGCTTTTGTCCTCGTTGTCGCCGCCTTCGTCGCTGTCCGGGTGACGGACCTGGTGAGCAACCGATATTATCTGCGAACGCCCGCTACGTTCTCGGTGTTTGGGCCGGGAGAGTCTCCGCTCTTCCCGGAACGCGCGGCGGAATTTCTGCTGAAGAACCAACTCCCCGCGAATATTCTCAATGATTACAATGCCGGCGGATTTATCACCTGGGCGCTGTCGCCCCAATATGCCGACTACATTGATGGCCGTGCCATTCCATTCGGGGCCGAACTCTTTGTGCATTTGGAGAAGCTGCTGGCAGAGTCTCCCGATTCACCCGACTGGCAGCGCGAAGCGGAGCAACGAGGAATTAACACCATCATCCTTTCAGTCGACCATGAGCTAGCCGGCGGGTTAGCATCTCTGGATAGATTTTGCGCAAGCCAAGCCTGGCGCGTGGTCTTCTTGGATACTTACGGCGCAGTGTTTTTGCGCGATACCCCTGAGACCGCAAGCTTACTCAGCCGGCTTCCGCGGCTTGACTGTGCGACAGTGCAATTCGACGCACCGCCTTCTGGCGACGGCAGCCGTGTCCGGGCCGAACGGTTCAGATACGACCTGAATGCAGCAGCTATCCTCGTTGTACTAGACCGCAACCTTGAAGCACTGCAAAAGCTAGAGAAAGCCGAGCTGCTTTTTTCTGACAGCCCCTTCCTGCACTATGCGAAGGGATCGGCACTCCAGAATCTCGACCATCCGCATGAGGCCGAAAAAGAATTCCTTAGGGCAATCGATCTCGGCTCGGATGACGCCGCTTATGGTCTCGCCAGACTCTACGATGAACAGAGTCACTACGCCCAAGAAGCTGACATCCTCACCGAGGCGGCCAGTCGATCCGCTAAGCCTTATGGACTATACCTAAGACTAGGATACGCTCAACTCGCGATGGGCCATCCACGCGAAGCTTTAGACTCATTCAATCGCGCAGAGGAGACAAATCCCTTCGTCTATGAGGCGGATGAATTGGGAGAGGTCTTTCGGGCGCAAATTGCAGAAGGACGCCGCCGCGCCCAGCAAATGCTTACTGCGAAATAGCTGCTGTCAGCGCTCGGTCCTACCCATCAGCTCAGTTGCTGCGTGAACGATCAAGAACGAGGCGGGGATAAGTGTTGCCCAGATAATAGGAGTTCGGTAGCGTGCATCGAAGGCCACCAGGTAATACACCAGGGGAAAGGTGATCAGCCATACCAGAATCATGCCAGCGGCGACACGGCTTTTCCACCACAACAACAGCAAGCCCGGAATGCTAACGAGCGTGATCATCCACAATACTTTTACGCTTGTAGCCACCGACGAGGTAAACGGATTCCCACTACCGTTGGGAAACCAGAAGGCAACGAAGCGCTGGAACGTCAGGCGGGCGAATCGAGCTGGATTACCGGCGATCCAACTTAGGGCCTCGCTAAGCCTCGCATGGTTGTAATCATATTCCCCTAGCACTCGCAGACGTTGTGCTTCTTTCGGATCTTCGTTGGGGCTAAAGTAACACTGGTCATCCTGGTTGGCTGCCAGGGAAAACTCCGAGCACTCATTATTTGAGTCGCTCAGTTCTAACCCTAAATTACCACGTACAAGGACAATATGATGGAACGTCACGTAGTTTCTAACCATCCATGGCGTCAGGACGGCAAGCGGAACTACAACAAATATCAACTTCTGTTTTGCAGTCGCAGGTGACCATAAGATGGTCCATATAGAAAAGACGATGAATGAGACAAGAACGCTGGGACTTGAAAGTAACGTAAATCCCCATAGACCGGCTATGAGCACAGTATGTCTGGATGAGCAGTGCGTTGTAAGTATGTCGTATGTTCCGATAGTTACGAGCAGTACGAGGACCGCAACATAGTCAGCCTCCCACAGAGTATTGGGCATGAAACCTGCAAGCAGCCATAGCCCCGCTGCGAGTACTCCCGAAAAGAAGCCCATGCGAAGCCTTGCGGCAGCAAACGGCCACAAGCTAAGCTGCAGGGCGGTAGCCACCACTCCCATCCAGTCGATGACGTACAGGGCGCGACTGCCATCACCGAACCAGCGGATGACGAAAGAGAGCAGAAAGGGAAACACAGGCGCGAGATGCGCCGTTGGCCCGCTTGGCAAATTCCTAAAGGGATTGGCAAAGCCTTCGCCATGCGCAATCGAGTATGCAACTTGTAGCGACTCGTCGCCGCTGTTATTCATCCTTACCTGGTCGAAAATCGGTTGAACAGCGGGAGCCCAGCGAATGAGGGTAGCTATAAAGATGAGGGCCGCTACGAGGGCCTGAAACCGGGACGACGCCGGGTTAAGCAGCCATGGACGGTGTGCGCCATGCGAAGAAGGCACCACGGTTTCCTGAGCCTCGGCTTCTATGCTAATAGAAGGCACCTCTCTGCGCAGTATGTCGAGGTTGCTCAGTTGGGTGGCCTACCCACGCGCTGAGCGGTAGCAAACATCAGCGCGATGGTATCCGGGTCTTTGGACCGAACCTTTCCCGGCGGGGTACGCATATGTGTGAGGTCTTCCAGCTTAATCAGCAGTTCTACCAGCGCCATAGAGTCGATCAACCCGGAAGAAACCAGGGGAGTGTTCTCATCAATCTGTAGCAGTTCGCCTATATCGAATAATTTGTCTTGTGACGGCGCCCTGCGGCGTTCTAGCTCTTGCTGCCTTGCTTGGCTTCGGCGATCAGGCGTTCCACTTCGCTCTTTTGCGGAAAGTTGGGATTTAGCTTCAGCAACTTTTCCCACTCAGCGAGAGCCCCGGGAACATCGTTCTTCGCCTTCCATTTGATGATGCCAAGGTTCATCAACGCGCCAGGGTGCTTGGGATCGTACTTGAGTGACTGCTCGAGTTCGCTGATCGCGCCATCGGCGTCGCCGGAGTAGAACATGCAAGCTGCCATGTCGGTACGCACGTCGGGGTTCTTCGGATCGATTGCCAGCGACTTTTGAAAGTACTGTTGAGCTTGATCGAACTGGTGAGCACTGCGATAGACGATGCCGATCTGGTTTAGCAGTTGTGCGTTGTTGGGATCGGACTTGAGCTTCGTCAGCAAAGGCTCGGCCGTTTTGTCGGCCATGTGCTTCATGTCTTCCAGCGTGGGAGTGCCATGCGGCATGCCATTCCCCATCATCGCGCCGGAAGGCGGCGTGCCGGGCATCGCCGAGGTCTGCACGGCCGTGGGCGGTGGCTCCGGAGCCGAGCCGCGCAGCAGGTATCCCACAGGGAGGCCGATGGCGAGACAAACGCCCGCGAGCACGTAAACCTGTACGGGCTTCCAATAAGTACGCTGGGTTTCGGAACCCTTACTTTCCTGTTCCATTTTTGTTGTCACCCCGGGCGTAACGCCTGAAACGCGGTCGCCTCGTGCGGATCAGGCGGCGCAGGTATTCACCTTCTTTTTTCTTTACAGGCATGAGGACTGCCAAAGCCTGTACGTTCACTTGGTGGTCCGACAATCTCTTGCAGCGCAGTCACTTAGCGTCGTACATCTTCCCGTCAGCGATGCTAAGCTGGCTCCAAGGCGCGTTTTTCTCCGCACTCTGCGTGTCTTTTGACGCCTCCGGGGAACCTTGATACGTTGCAACCGGCCAGCTTTGTGCCATGATTTGAGTCACTTACAGAGCGACTCGAATGGAATACGACCTGCACTTAATCTATATTGCTAATTGCTTCAAGGATGGCAGGGCCCTAGTGACGTTCGAGGGGAAAACGCTGGCTTCAGCCGGTGCTTTCGCTGCGCGCAATCGGAATCGCAATGGAGCAACGAATTTACAAAGCTGTCATCGTCGGCGCCGGCCCGGCGGGTTTGACAGCGGCTTATGAGCTTTCCAAACATGGTCAGCCAGTGATCGTGCTGGAAGCCGATCCCGAATACGTCGGCGGCATCTCCCGCACGGTGAAGTACAACGGATTCCACTTCGACATCGGCGGCCACCGCTTCTTCTCCAAGTCGCGCGAAGTCGAAGACCTGTGGACCGAAATTGCCGGCGACCTCATGCTGGAGCGTCCACGCTCGTCGCGTATTTTCTATCGCGGAAACTTCTACAGTTACCCGCTAAAACCGTTCGAAGCGTTGTCGAAGCTAGGATTGTTCGAATCGATTCGCTGCATCGCCTCATTCGCCAAAGCCAAGATTCGCCCCACGCCCAACCCGAAGACCTTCGAAGACTGGGTAGTGAATCAGTTCGGCCGGCGCCTGTTCAGCATCTTCTTCAAGACCTACACCGAGAAAGTTTGGGGCATGAGCTGCCGCGAGATCTCCGCCGATTGGGCGGCGCAGCGCATTAAGGGACTCTCGCTGTGGTCAGCCGCCTGGAACGCGCTTGTGCCGAAGCGCAAACCGAAAGACCGCAGCCAGGTCATCAAAACCTTGATCGACACCTTCCGCTATCCGCGCCAAGGTCCGGGCATGATGTGGGAGCAATGCGCCAGCCGGGTTCGTGGCCTGGGTGGTGAAGTGCTCCTGGGGCGCAAAGTCATCGGCTGCCGCTTCGACGAGCACACGCAGCGCTGGACCGTGACTACGTGCACTACCGAAGGCCTAATCGAGCAATACGAGGGCGAGCACGTCATCTCGTCGATGCCGATTCGCGAACTGGTTGCGCAGATTCAGCCAACGCTTCCCGCCAGCACCATCGAGGCGGCAAATGGGCTGCGCTATCGTGATTTCCTCACCGTCGGGCTCATCCTGCGCGACAAAGATCGTTTCAACGACAACTGGATTTACATCCACGATTCGTCGGTGCAGGTTGGGCGCGTACAGAATTACAAGTCGTGGTCACCCGACATGGTTCCCGATCCAAATTTCTGCTGCTACGGGTTGGAGTACTTCTGCTTTGACGGCGATCAACTGTGGAATTCTGCTGACGCCGATCTACTGGCGATGGCGAAGAGAGAGATTCAGCAGATTGGCCTCGGCGCGGCGGAAGACGTCGTGGACGGATGTGTGATTCGCCAGCGCAAAGCGTATCCCGTATACGACGACACTTATCAGAAGTGTGTGACCACAGTACGCGAGGCGTTGGACAAGCATTGTCCCAACCTCCACCTGGTGGGTCGTAACGGCATGCACAAGTACAACAACCAGGACCATGCCATGATGACCGCCTTGCTGGCGGCGCGAAACATCCTTGCCGGCCGCGCCGAGTACGACGTCTGGGCGGTCAATCAGGACGCCGAATATCACGAGGCGGGCAGCGCCGGCGATCAGCGCATCGAGCCGCGACTCGTACCGCTCAAGGCAAGTGACGCTTCACTCGCGTAGCTCGCAATGACGGCTACTTCCCCAGATTACGAAGACCGCGCCTCGCAAGCCTCAGAAGTCCGCACCGTTACCGCCCTTCACGACCTGCGCTCGCTGCTGAGCTTCCGTCCTCTGCAACTTGCCGCTCTCGCTATTTTCCTCGCCGCTGTCGGCGGCTTTGCTTTTTACACCAAGCTCTGTGTCATCGACAACGACATCTGGTGGCATCTCAAAGTCGGAGACTGGATCATCGAACACCTCGCTGTTCCCCACACCGGCATCCTCTCGCGCACAGCAGCGAATCGTCCCTGGGTCGCCTATAGCTGGGGATACGAAGTGCTAATGTCCTGGGCCTACCGGTGGTTCGGCATCATCGGCATCGGGCTCTACGGAACCCTGCTCACCATCGGCGTTGCCTATGCCGTCTACTGGATGCTGCGTAGGCTCTCGGGGCGCTTCTGGGTCGCACTTGTGCTGGCGGCCATAACCGCATGGTCGTTCCTGTTCAACGGAATGCCGCGCCCGGTCTTCTTCTCGATCATGCTGTTCTGCGCGACGCTGACCCTGCTGTTCGAAGCCAATCGCCGCGGTCGCGTCGATCTGCTCTACTGGTTGCCGCTCATCTTCTGGGTTTGGGTGAACCTGCACATCCAATTCATCTATGGACTGTTTCTTGTTGGATTGCTGATGGCGATCACTGTCGCGCAGCGCCTGGCCGAACGTTGGGATATAGCGCCAAACTTCCTTCTGCCGCCAACCCTGCCGGCGATTCCTTTGATCGGCATCTTCGTCGCCTGCGTGCTAGCGACCCTGATCGGGCCAAATTTCTACCACCCCTACGTCGCTGTCTATGAATACTCGAAATCGAAATTCGCTTACAACGTCATCATCGAGTTGCAGCCACTCGGGTTTCGCCAATCGAGCAACTACGCCGAGCTGCTGCTGGGCGCGTTCGCATTTTTCGCCATCGGCTGGAGGAAGAAGATCGATCCCTTCAAGCTGGCAATGATGACCATTTGCAGCGTGGTGGCCTACCGCACCATGCGCGATGCCTGGTTCATTGCCATTCCGGCGGCAGCCTGCATCGCCGACTTCCCTGCCCCACAGGAAGAGCGCGAGCCCGCGGAGAGCTGGCTGGAAAACCTGGGCGTGGCCGCCGTCGTGGCCGTGTTGCTATTCGTGCTCGCTCGCGGTACCGCCTTCACCCAGCGCGGCCTCGACCGCGCCATCAGCTCGGAGTATCCGGTCAACGCGGTGAACTTCCTGCGCCAGCATCCGCAGCCCGGCCCGCTCTACAACAATCTTGGCTGGGGCGGATTCCTCATGTGGTACATGCCTGACTTCCCGGTCGCGATCGACGGGCGCAACGACCTCTATGGCGATGAACTCGACCAGCTCTTCTACGCCTCACAAAACGGCGATGCCGGCTACGCCACCGATCCTTACCTGAATGAGGCGGGCGTGGTTGTGCTGGCGGCGGACCTGCCGCTGGCGAAGCTCTTAACCGCCGACCCTCGCTTCCAGCTCATTTATCAGGACTCGCTGGCGGTGGTGTTTGCTCGCCGCTAGGGTGAACACGACGGAAGATGAAATAAGATTCCCGCTGATAGACGGCTTGCTTATATAGGTAGTAACCATCGGAGAAGTGCACAAAATCATAACCTCGACTGGTAAGCTCGCTAACTCCCATTCTTACCATGAGATCGGGCTCGACCGAATATACAAGCACATACTCAGGTTTCACCCGGAACAGTTCGATCGGATCAAGCTCGTATCCCTGCATCGGCCAACCGTGATGAAAGTATGATGTGGATGTATTCGCAAAAATATTGTGGTCAAAGTACGCTTGTACTCCAGTTACGCCGTAAACAAACCCGAACATTGGAGCACGTTCAGCGCCCACAGACTTTAAATAGTCGGCCGCGTCTTTTGCTCCCGAATATGGGTAAAGATATTCGCGCTTAACTACAACCGCTGCATCCCAGATGTTGACAGCACAAAATAGAAGCAGCAGCGCAACCATTGCTAGTAACTCCCACTTTTGGCGTCGCCCGAAGGAGCTTTGTTCCTCCGCGGTAGGCCACGCAATCCAGAGTACAGTTATGGTCGCAATCACCAGCGTGCCGTGGTGATGTGGATACCCGTGGACAATGGAGTAGAGTGCTATCAACAGTCCGGCCGGCAAGACGAAAGTGAGAAGCCTTCTGCGCGTGAAGCACCATGCTGCAGTGAGTACGAGGAATAGAAGGGACGGCACAAGGTAATCGAGGAAAGCTCCCGAAATTATGGCGATCCCCTTCCGCTGTGGTGTCGGCATGTGTATCTGTTGCTTCGTGGCTTCCGGCAGTTCTGCCATCTGCCGTTTCATGACGAACTCTTCGGTATCGCCCGGCGGCTTGAGGACCACGAAGACAAACAGAAACGTAAACACCATCACCGCCGCGCAGATAAAGTATCGGTTGCGCAGGCGCTCATCGAGTTTTGGCCACGCCTTAATCGCCTCGATTAGATAGAGCAGTCCGAAACACCCGGCCAGCAACGTGCCGTGCAGCGTCAAATTCGCCAGCAACACCAGCACCACCGTCATCCGTTCGGGATGGTCCGTATCCTTGAAGAGAATCGCCACCAGAAAGCAGAGCAGCGGCAGCAGCGTGTACGGCCGGGAGATGACCGCATACTGATAGACCATGACGTAGGTAAAGGCCAGCGGCCAGCGCACGTACCACGGGAACGGCGCTTTATAGATCAGTAGCGCTGCCCCCGCAATCGCGAACGCTACTCCGATGTAGCCCAGAGCCGCATACGGTAGATGAAACCAGTGTTGCGCTATCCACAAGATCGTGTGCCACAGTCCGGGCGATCCTTCGTAGCGCAGTTCGTGGAACCAGATGGTCTTCAGGTCGAGATCGCGGGCGATCAGCCACGCCTGCGCTTCATCGGCCCACTTCTCGTGGTAGCGCACCGTGAACAGCACCACGCCGGAGTACAGCAGCAGCACAACAGCGTTGCCGATCCTCTCCCAGTTGCTAGATGCGACCGTCTCCGGCGGATCTACGCTGACTGTGGCGGCTGCGTTCATGGCTCAGACCTGTCCCGCAGCAGCACCACTGCCACATTGTCAGAGTAGGCCATCTTGAACCCGCGCGCGCTGGGCAGCGCTTTGCCCATCGGTGAATTCTTGTCAAGCAAGATCGTAGCGGCGTCGTTGAGCGGCGGAAACGTTGAGTAGTGCGCCTCAAAGTTTGCGACCTTAGCGTATTGAATATTGAAGTCGGCGCCGTACAGGTCGGTGCGTCCGTCGATCGCCACCGGATACTGGGGCAGGTACCAGGTGAGAAAGCCGCCCCAGGGATACGGGTTGAAGAGAGGCGCAGGCAGCTTGTTCGTGCGTATGTAGTCGGCCGCAGCCACGGGATAACCTTCGCCAATCTTGGCGAGGACCGCCTCCCGGCCCGGCAGGCGCAGAGCAACTACCACCAGCAGCAGGATCGCACTTGCGACGGCCGCTCCGACTGCAACTCTCGGCTCGAAGCTCGAAGCTTCTCGATGTGCGCCATTCGCGATCACTGCCACCGCCGCCAGTACGACCAACCAGGTATCACGCTGGGCGTGAAACGCAGCAATCGTGCAAAGCGCCAGCAATCCGATTTGAAACAGATCGCGCGAGCGCCGAATGCCGAGCGAAAGAAACGCTGCCATCGTCAGCAGCATGAGAACGTAGTCCTGCGGAGTTCGGAAGCGCAGGCTTTGGTAATCCGGGAAATAAGCATTGGCCGCGCTGGTTGCGTTGGTCCAGAAGACACCGTAAGCGTTCCATCCGTAGGGTGTAACGCAGGTCGCGATGATAGAAGCGGCGGCAATCGACAACAGGGCCTTGATCGGAACCGCGGTACCTCCTGATCCAAGCCAGACGATTCCTTCCGCGTGCGCCCAACGTTCTGCCGTGCACACTGCCACAAGCAGCAGCAAAGTGAGAATTCCATAGACGAAGTGCACATCCAGATTGGCCCACACAAGAAACAACAGCGGCAGAAAGTAAAGACTGCGAATTAGTCCGCGTCGACGAAAGTCGAACAAAAGCATCAACTCAATCGCCAGTGCCAGCACCGAGCAAAACACGGGAAGCGGTGGCATCTGTCCCAACACGTACTGTGCGACGGCGGAGAGCACGATGGCCGTCCAGAAGCGTCCGCGCAAGCCTCCGGCCAACACGAACAAGAGCACGGCCAACGCGAATTTCGAAATCACCGCTAATAGCGGAACGAACCGCAGGTCTAGCAAGCGATATCCGACTGCAACCAGCACATCGTAGAGCCAGGAAGACGCCATCCACGGTAGCGCCGCCGATTGCGAGAACCATCCGCTATGCGGCAGTGCGTGCATTTGGAGAATGCCCAGCCCAGTGCTCAGATGCCACCAGAAGTCGCCCTTGGCGATGCTGGTCAAGCTGGTGTTATGAACGAGCTCCCACAATGCGGGACTGACAAAAACTACGACCGCAGCAAGAGCCCGCACAGCGCCGATGAGCCATGCCCGCCGCACCTCTACTGCTTCTTCCCCTGTGGGGGACCTTTGCTGCCGCTGACCGATCCGTCCGGATTGTGTGCCACTTGATGACACATCAGGACGCAGGTGCCGGTCGCGCGATTGTAGGAAATCGGATAGTTGCTGTTTGCCCCAACCACGTTGACGTCGAAATTCACCAGCCGCTCGCCCGTCACCTTGGGAGAATTTGCCCCCATGCCGTGCGCCGTATGACACACCGAGCAGGTGAAACCGTCCTGACCGACGTGACTGCTGTGTTTCGTCCAACTAGTATTCGCCAGGACCTGCTGCAAGTCATGGCACTTTGCGCACATGGCGTACGGCCCATTCACCCCAAGGTCAGGATTGGGGAAGGTATTGGTCACGGGAGCGCCGGGAACAGCCGCCTGGCTGAACTGGTAGTTTCGTTCCAGGATATGTGAGTATACGGAGCCGTGCGGTCCATTGGGGCCGTCGCCGCCGAACTCGCGGTTGTCGTCGCTATTGTGACAGTCGGTGCAGAAGATGCGCGGCCCGGTGGTCCGTCCGGACGGCTGTCCGCTCAAGGTCAGCATAAACTCGCGCAGGCTTGGTTGCGGGAACGGGCTGTTGCGGTCGTGAAAGACCGGATGGCTGGACGTAGTGTTGGAGCTGAACTCGGGAATGACGTTCAGAAAATCTGGCAGCGCCACCAGTCGGGAGGGCGCATAGCCATACATGATCAGCCGCTGCTTGCCCGGGCTGGTTCCATGGCAGCGCAGGCAGTTCTCGTATTGGTTGATGGCAGGCTTCAAGACGGTGACCCCGTCCAGCGCGCTGATGCCTTCCACGTGTGACTGCGATACCCGAATCGCCGGCGGCGGCCCGAACGTGGTCACCTGGCTGGAAGCGTGCGCGCTGTGGCAGTCGACGCAGGTAGCGTGGCGGTTGTTGATCAGCATTCGCGGCTCGGCGGCATCGTGCGGATTGTTTCCCAGCGGCAAAGGATGGCCCGTCTTACTAATCTCCGCCATGATATTAGGAGCTGCGGGCGACAGGTAGGTCCCGCCATTGTGGCAGGTCATGCAATCCTGAGTTGTGACGTCAATATTGAGGGCAGGGGGCATGGCCGGACGAAGCAGGCGCGCTGGCCCGTTTGCGTTGTGCTCCATGTGGCAAGAGGTGCAGGCGTTCTGCGCCACGGTCTGATAAGAACCAACGCGCGCTTCGGTAGCGACCTTGTTGGTCGCGGTCTCATGGATGCTGCCACTCCATCCCGCAAGGGGATTGATCTGGCCTTGCTCGGTGCGGTTCGGATCGTGACATGCCAGGCACATCTGCCCGCTCGAGCTGTCGCGCACCAGAAACTCTTGCGCAATCACGTCGGTATCTTGCACGTGGGGATCGTGGCAGCTATTGCACTCGATGTTGCCGTTGATCAGCTTCACCTTTCCCAGGGGATCGGAAGTCTTGCCGGAGGAGACCAGCGTTGACACCAGGTCGACGGTGTCCTTCATCGGCAGGACGAGGCTGAAAGGATGGGAAGTGCTGAGGTCTCTTCCGAACGAGTCCTCAGGGGCCCACTTTCCCGACATTCCCGCTTTGCCGTATGCCTTGTTGGTCCCAACCGCTACCGTCCCGTCATGACAACTAAGGCACAAACTGCTAGTCACTCCCAACGGCGGTTGTGTGTTGCCGGTCTGGTGATACGTCGTGCTGTTATAGGGGTTGTAATTTGCCTTTGAATACTGCTGGTTCCACAGTGGACTGGTTCCGCCCAAGCCGGAGTGCGGGGCATGACAGAAGATGCAGCCAGTACTGCCGGCAGAAACATACAGCGAGGCGCCGCTGCCCGGTGTCAGGTTGTGCATTCCTAGGGTGTCGGTGGTGGGCGTCTGGGAAGACGCCAGTACGAAAGCCAGCAGCATGAACCAGGCAAGCGAGGCAGCAAACTTCATCGCACGGCTCCCGCGGCCTGCTTGCCAAGGGCAGTGTAGTGAAATACCTGCACACGCCGGTTGTACGAATCCACAACGTAGATCCGGTCGTTGCCGTCGATTTGCAATCCTGCCGGCAGTTGAAGGTCCCACGGGCCCGTGCCTTTCTGGCCGAAGTAGTACAGCAACTGCCCCTCGTGGTCGAAGACCTGCACGACTCCCCACGCCCCATCCACTACATACAGGTGCCCTTCCGAATCGAAGCCAATTCCCTTGGGACGGAACATCCATCCCGTTCCGTCGCCTAATTTGCCGATCGAATACCTAAAGGCCCCGGAGCGGTCCAACACCTGCACGCGAAAATTCATGGCGTCAACGACCACGAGCTGATCGCTGTAAAGGCGCAACTCAGTGGGATAGTTAAACTCGCCGTCACCTGTGCCGGGCTTGCCGATCACATGGAGCACGCTGCCCTGCATGTCGGTGACAAAGATTTTGTTGCGCAGAGTGTCGGTGATGTAAATACGCTGAGCGGCTGAGTCCACGGCAATGCCGGTAGGCCGTTTGAAAAATCCTTCGCCGCCTTTCAAGCTGCCGATCGTGCGCTTGAACTTGCCGCCGCTGTCAAAGACGAAGACCTTGCCGGCTTGCGAGTCGGTGACATAGATGTTGTCCTGCGCGTCGACGGCGACGCACTGCGGACTCAGCATTGGGTCCTTGCCTTTTTCGCGGCGGGTGAGGAACTTGTATTTCTGCTGGCCGAAATCGAAGACATGTACCCCGTCGGCTCCGGGATCGCTCACGATGATGCGTCCCTTGGAGTCCGTGGTCACGCTATAGGGATCCACCATGAAGCGGAAGTCCGGCTCGCCGATGGCCACGTCCACCAGCTTCGTCCAGAAGCCGCGCTTGGGCTTCACCTCGCGCTCCAGGCTGAAGCTGCGCTCCCAGGTCAGCTTCCGGCCTTCGGGCAGCAGGAGCTCCGGCGGGGCGGGCTGGGGCGAGGGTTCGTTGCTGTGCTTCCCGGCAAAGGCGGGCGCCGTCACCAGTAGAAGGGCGACACCGGCCAACCAGGCCCGAGAAGATAATCCCGTCCAGCGCTTTAGAAAAAGTCGAACCATCTTGAAATTCCGCCGTAGTACGACGTCACATTCCCGGGCGCCACCCCGGAGGCGCTGATCCCCTGGGAGAAACGGGTCGCTCCCCCCAGCAGGCTGATGCGTCGCAAGCGGTACTGCAACTGGCTATAGATCACCTCGGTGTTATTCCGGGAATAGACACCGTCGCTCAGTGTGTTGCTAAGCGATCGGTCATAGGTGCCTGTCAATACCATGCGCCGGATCGGCGTCCAGGAGACGCTGCCACCGTAATCCTTTGCATTGTAAGCAATCAGGTTAGGGTTAGGCAGCCCGGGCACAGGCGGCAAAGGTATGAGCCCGCCAGCGGTCAGGAGAGAGTTGCCCATGCCTGTTCCATAGTTGGCACTAAAGGCGAGTTGGCCGAGGCTCAGCGAAGTGTCGAAGTTGTAACTGCTGCTGACCGAGTTCTTGTCGCTGGACAATCCGGTGTGAGTGCCATTGAAAGCGGCGGTCCATTGTACCCGGCGGCTAAAACTGCGGTGCAGATTCGCACTGTAGTTGAAGTACGAGGTCGTGTAGGTGATCAACTCGGACTGCACGTTCTGCGCGTAACTGAAATTCCCCGAAAGTTGCCACTGGCCCAACCGGTGAAAGCCGTTGACCGTGCCGATAAAACCGAGGTTGTTGTTGTTGAAGTTGCTGGTGCCTTCTACCACCCCGACGGAGAAGGTAAAAGTATCCAGGATCCTGCGGTTGTAATTGACATTGCCGGTCAGGAACGTTCCACCATACGTGTTACCCAGATACGACTGATCGTAATGAGTAGCGTGTGCATTCGCGTTGAGGTTTTGGGTGAACTGATAATTGAGACCGCCCCCGATGGTAAGCGAATATGAATTTGAGCCCAGGCTGGGAATGAACCCGGGGATGGGAGGATTATTGGGGCCCAGGTTCTGGAGGAAATAGGACGAGAGATTGTTGGTGTAGCTCTGGTTCAGATACAAACTTAGTTTGCGCGTCGGACGAAAATTGGCTCCGGCCGACTCAAGGTCGGCTGTGTAGCTCGAGCTTGTCGAAGTCTGCTGTGTATTGACTATGTAATCCGACGAGTAAGTCGTGTGGTTGTAGCTTGCGAAGAAAGCGCCATCCCACAGAGGAATGTTGCGAGAAGCGCTGATCCCGGCGTCGAACCCCGTGCTATCGGCATAGCTGGCGCCAGTGCTGACCAAAATTTCGGGGTAGAAACCGTGCACCGTGCTGTGATCGTAAAATGCCCCCAATCCAAAGCCCGCGATCTGATAAGTGGACCGCACGTTTAATGTGCCGTTGTTGCTGGAGGTCTCCTGGTCCGTGCCATAGAGCGTACCGTTGCCGCTCCCGTGCTGGTACCCGACGGAGAGCGTCGGCCACTTGGGAAACAGGACGCTCCAGTTGATGGCATATCCCTGGCCGGTACCCGTCGTGGTGAAGTTTGGCGTGCCCGAGAGGCCGAAGGTCCCGGTGCTGTTGTAGTCGTAACGGTAGCTGACGGACCCGGGGAAGTGGCTACCGGTGAAAAAGTTCGCCGTGGCCGCCACCCCACTGGAGTTGGTCAGTGACTGGTAATTGGAATCGGCCCTTGATTGGTTGTAGTAGGGCGTGATGTTGAAGTTCAGAAAGTTGGGATTGTAGTAGTACCCGTCAATGCCGCCGCCGAACCCAAAGGTTAGGCCATGGCTTGACTGAATCTGATTGCCATAATCGCCGGAGTATCCCACCGAAACAATTCCGCCACCGCTAAGGTGGGTCTCTCCGACCTGGACCTGAGCGCGAAGGAAGCTGGAGAAGCTCAGTGCTACCAGCCAGGCGATAATTTTAGCCAACCGCTTCACAGACCCTGTCGTCACCCTGACGTCCGGAATCTCCAAACTCAGCACCGGGTTACCCTCCCGTAAGGCACGCTTCCGACCAAACGGAAGTAGTCTTAGCGGGCTGTAAATAACTGATAAAAAGGTGGTTCAGAGGGGACCCAAAGCGGGAATCAGAAATGCCGAGTGCGCTGTGTGGAATAACACTCAAGTGGCGTGGCGAAAGCCGCAACCCGCCGCAATCCAGAGACACTGCAGTTTTGGTTGATAGCATTACAGCTATTCCAGACGGGTTCGGAGCATTGGTGGGAGCCCCCGGATTCTTCCGGGGAAGATATCGCCCGCAAAACAAAGGCGCAGAGAAAACGAGAGCAGTTTTCTCTGCGCCTCACATGTTCAGATTGGTGAAACCCTACGTTACACGACTTCGATCTTCGCCTTGGCGCGCAACTGCTTCGCGAGGTTCACTCGCGTCTGCTCATACTTTTGTTTCTGCAACTCTTCGCGTAGCTGGCCCTTGACCTCGTCGAAGCTCTGCTGGTGAGCCGAGGTGTGGGCGTTGAGACGAACGATGGTGTATGCCGACTCAATCTGAATCAACCCACTGACCTCGCCTGGCTTCATTGCCTCGAAAGCCTTGATGACCTGGGGCGGCAGTTTGTCTTTGGTCACTGCCTTATGGTCACCCATGTTCACGCGGAAATCGTCTTCCGAAATTTTTTCCGCGAGCAGTCCAAACTGCTCATAGTTCTTCGTACCCTGCGCCTGTTTCAGGGCTTCGTCAGCCTTTTTGCGCGCTTCCTTGGTCTGGTCGCCACTCGGCTTTAAGGGCGGAACTACCGAGATGCTTTGAAAGGTGTAAGACTCGGACACGGCAAACCGCGACGAGTTCTGATCGTAGTAGGCCTTGACCTCCGCCATGGAAACCCCGCTCTTGTCATACACCTCCCGTTTCAGGAACTCGTCGATCAACAGTGAGCGCTGAATACTCTGCCGCAGTTGCTGCCGCGATCCGTGCATCTCCGACTGCATGTACTGCTGGAACTGCTCGGGACTGTCGAACTGCTGACGATAGGCGGCTTCCGCCTGGTCGATCTTTGACTGCGGGATCGTCATCTTCCGGCGCAGGGCCTCCTGGTACACCAGCTCTTCGAAGATGATCATTTGCAGCGCACCCTGCCGGATGGAGGACTCTTCCGCCTTGGGAAATCCGTTGTGCTGCCGGGCGTAGGGAAAGATGGCGTACATCTCGCGCAGCAGATCTTTGTCCGTCAGCACGGTGCCGTTGACCTTGGCCACCGCCTTGCCCGTCGGCTGGATGATAGAGGACTGGGGAGCCGGTTTCCTGGCCAAGGCTGTCGGGGCGTGCGAGGCAACTTGCGCAGAAACAGAGAGGGAGCCCATTAGAAGAATTGCAGTTATGATCTGGTACTTCATAATTCCTCTTGATTAGGTCCAGAAAAATGGGGAAGGGCGTGCCTTCCCCCCAGATTGCAGCTTGTTCCTACTGGAACACGGTCTTGATGTTGTTGGTGTTGTTGGCCTCGTTCGCCTCGCCAAAGTGGCACTCACGGCAGAACTGAGTCGTCGAAGGCGCCTGGGTCGAAGCATAGCCCTGAATGTTCGGGTTGTACGGGCCGTTGATGAAGAAGTAGGTGGCGTAGAACTTGCCGCCGCCATCCTTCATGATCTGGCTCTTCGAGGTCGAGGTGTACACGGTCATCACGTGCTGGTTGTGGCAAGTGGTGCAGACCACGTACGGCAGGCCGGCGCCGTTGACGCCCCAGGGATTCCCGTGCGCTCCCGGCGCAAGCGCTGGCCAGCCGTAATTAGTCACGTACTGGTCATAGGGCGAACCCGGGGTAATGGTGAAGGTGTTGTTTGCCCAGACCAAGCCGTTGCCGGAATTGATGGTGGCATTCAGGCCCACGGGGTGGTCGTTGGTGTAGTTGCCGGCCGAGGTGCCATCATTACCGAGCAGGGTCGGTATCTTCTGGCTGCCGTAGGTCGTGTTGGTCAACAGGCCGATCTGCTGTTCGTACGACCAGTTTTGCATCATGTTGTTCTGCGTGAGGTTGCCATCATGGCAGCTCAAGCAGAGCAGGATGCCGCTGACTTCCTTGCTGCCGGAGCTGATGCCGTTGGGCAGAACTTCGACATACCGGCCGTTATCACCAAAAGCGATGGTTTTGCCGTAGAGCGGACTGGCGTCCTGTCCCCACAAAGCATAGCTGCCGGCATCGGCCGCGCCACCGTGGCCAGAGCCGAACGAGCCGCTGTGCGGAGCATGGCAACCAGCGCAGCCACGCCCCTGGTTATTATGCGCGCCCAGGACGTCAACTGCTGACGACCAGTTCTGCGCAAAGACTAGCCCGGTAGCGGCTAGTACAAAGGTTAATATAAACAACGCTTTCTTCATCGAAATACAAACCTCCAGAGTGTGTTGCAACACTTCGTGTTTCCGGAGACTAGGCCGTGATGGCTGGAGCACAAGGCTCTTTACCACCGCCTCCTGTCAAAATAATAGGCAATTCAATGACCAAAACGGGAATGTTCCAGCCTGTTGCTGATTGTCCTCGCATCTATCTTAAAAAAATACACTTACGGATTACTTGCCTTCCGGCTGCGGATGATGGATCGATGCGCGATTGCGCGAAAAGAGCCACTGGCTCGGGTCTTTTGGCTGCACGCCTAAATTGCACGTGCAGGAAAGGAGGGGCGGACGACGAAATCTACTAGTGGGGATGAGGTGGGTCAAAACAAACAGATGTACGGAGCACTAGGGCAGACCTCATAAATCACGGGAACAAAGATCCTGCTGCACAAAACCACTGTGTTGCGTTTTGCAACGCTCAGACCTACAGTCAGTTTAGGTATGCTCTTTAGCCGAATTCCTCCCTACAGCTTGCATGGCACATTTCTGACTACTGCTCACTTCGGTGGCGGCGTGGTGTTTTGCTCTCCTGCCTTAGGCGAATTAGCGGACGCTGCTTCGCCTTCTTTCTTGGGAGCGTCACCAGCGCGCATCGCCTCACGCTCCTTGCGGAGCTGGTCGTACTCTGCGTCGGTGACGTTTCGAAACTCCTGCACGCGTCCCGGAAAGATTTCTGATGTGAAAATCCGGTTGCGCTTGTTGTCACTGGTGATGCTAACCAGTCCCTGGAACTGGCCCGGCAGCAGGCCGTGTCCGCCCAAGGCGATCAGCAACCGGCCTTCGGGCGTGAACACCTGAACGCGGTCCTGCATGCCGTCAGCCACCCATACATGCCCGTCACTGTCGATCGCTACCCCCTTGGGCCGCGCAAAGTAGCCTGGTCCATCGCCGTTCTTTCCCCAAGTACGAATAAACACCCCGTCGGCGTCGAACACCTCAATGCGATCGTTCAAGGTGTCGGCGACATACAGGTTGCCATCTTTGTCGACGGCGACGCCGCTGGGCTTGGCGAAATCACCGGGCGTGGTGAGCGTGTGGTTTTTGCCGCCGGTACCCATTCTGCGTAGCAGCTTGAAAGTGTCAGCGTCGTAGACCAGGATCTGGTCCTGGGCAACGTCGGAGACGTAGAGAAAGCGGTTTTGGGTGTCAATGGCCATGCAGCCGGGCTCGACCACTCCGTCGGTAATAACGTCCGTGGCCTTATGCTGCGGGTTAAAAACCAGAATGTGGCGCAGCCCGGGATCGGAGACGAACAGGCGGTCGTTGTCGTCCATCGCCAGGCCGATGATGCGTACAAAATGTGCATCGATCCGGTTCTTGATCATCTGCACGTCGCGCGTTTCTGTGTTGAAGATGAAAATGGCGCCGACCCTGCTGTCGGCCACGTACAAGTTTCCTTTGGAATCGACGGCCATGCCGTAGGGCTGCGCCAGCTGAAACAGGAGTTTGGTGTTGTCGGATGCCGGCACGGTACCGGCCAGGCGATCCATCCAACTCTCTTTGACGGTCTTTGGCTTCTCTACGTCTTTAAGCGGTTGTGCCGAGAAGAAAGCCATGTAGCGGATGCGGGCAATCGCAGGCGGATTTGGCCAAACGATGTTTGAATAATCGATCACCGGCGGCTTCGTGGTTTCGGCGGCTTCCGCCTTCTTCTTCTTCTTGCCGGCATTAGCCGCCAGTGGAGCCCCGCAGACCATAGCGAACAGGAGTGCGAGCGCGCTCAACGCCCTGGCGATCTTGACTGCTTTTTTGTGTTCTTCCGACATCATACAAATCCTCCCGCTCGTTTAACGAGTCGTCGCCAGATTCTTATGGCAGGTGAAGCAGAACGCTGTGTTATTCACCTGGTCTTTCACCAGCAGATCGGGCTGGGTTGACGAATGTGGCTGGTGGCAGGACAGACAGGTCATCTGCATATAAACCTTGGAAAGATTCGTCGGGTCCGGCACATCCGAGACCGGATGTCCCGCCACCGGATGTCCCCGCCCATACTTCAAAGGCAGAATGACAACTTTATTCTTCACGAGATAGTCTGCGGGCAACTTCACGGAGCCATTGAAAATGGTGATCATGTTCCCGGACGCAAGCTTCTGCGGCGCCGGCGCGTCCGGGCCGTGGCATTCCAGACACAGCGAGTTGACCGAGGCGGTGCGCAGCAGGTGCGCATTGTCGCCGCCGTGCGGCTCATGGCAAATGGCACAACCCTGCTGAAAGGCAGGCTGATGCAAGTATGCCTTTTTGGACTGTTCCTCCTGGTCCGAGTGGCAGGCCAGACACGCCTTGACAGGATCCGGCTGAAGAAATCCAGGTGTCGGTCCGGCGTGTGGATTATGACAGGCGATGCACTCGCCTTGCGCGCCGGGGTGCTGCACCTTCGCCTTTTCGATTTTCTCCGCCTGATCGCTGTGACAGGTCACGCAGAGCGCCCTGGTATCGCTGTTCGTCAAGACAACCTTGCCGTCCTTCGCCGGCTGGTGACAGGTATCACAGGAGCCGCTGGCAAAAGGCGGGTGTGTGAACTTCTGCATTAGGTGTGGTTGATTCGACTGGTGCGGATCATGACACTGCACGCAATTGGCGGTCGCGAAGGGCTGACCGTTGTGCGCCTTCTGCAAATCTGCGGAGCTGGCGTCGTGGCAATCGAGGCAAAGCGCCGGGACACCTTTGGTCAAATGATAGTCGTACTCGAGAACGCCCTTCTCTCCGGTTTTGTGAGTAACGTGGCAGGCATCGCAGCCCATGTCGAGCGCGGCGTGACGGCTCCCATCCTTGGGAACGTTCAAACCCTGGGTATGGCACTCGAGGCAAAGATTCTGTCCCTTGTCGCCGGAGGTCGGTTTCAGCAGTTGATACTTGTTATCCGACTCATGCGGGTCATGGCATTTGAGGCAGTCACGCACCGCAGGCGGATGGACCGTGCCCTTGATCTGCGCGGCATTCATGTCAGTGTGACAGCTGACGCACAACGACTGCGGGGTCGGGTAGGTCAGCTTGATGCGAGTTACGTCTTTGCTTACCCGAACTTCGTGGCAGCTCGTACAACCCATCGCTACGGCCGAATGGACAAATTTTCCCTTACTTTTGTCCTCGTGACATTCAATGCACTTGGCGGAGTCGGTATTCGGTTCGAGGGGAACTGGGTGGATCGCTGCATGAAGAGCCCCGGCGCTCACGATGAGCACCGCCCCAACAATCACCCGGACTGCTGACCTCACAGCACCCTCCATCTTTAGCAAAGAAGTTTTGCACGTTCATTGCCGAGCATGGCGGCTCAATTGCGACCATGCGCCTATCCTCCCAAGGCTATGAAAAAAATAGACTTATTGCCGCAACAGAAGTCGATCGATACGCGCTTACCGGCCGGTATCAAACGTCAGCCGTGAGCCTTCCGGCGCAGCATGAAGCGAAATCACTCAGTTGCTTACTTGCCCATTAGGTCGCCGGAGCTGCGCCGTTTAATCACGCGGATGGGTGATATGCCTCACGCACGGCGTTCTCAGAGGCAACGACCTTCGCTCCGAAGCACAAATGAATCATGCGCTTACGGATGAATCGAGGTTTTGGCTGCTGACTTGCCACGTAGCAGGCGTACGGAAGAAATCCCTATGCCCTTCGACGTACTCTCGATACCAAAACAGTTTTATAAGACCTTTGCGAATCTGCGCACCGGAATCATTCTGCTGATCCTGGTAGTCATTGCCGCCGCTTCGGGCACATTCATCCTGCAACGCCCGGCAACCGAGCTCAGCAAAATCCAGGCTACGTACTCGCCGCAGACTCTTCAGCTTTTGGATCGCGTCGGGCTGACGGACGTATTTCACTCCTGGTGGTTCCTCACTCTCTTAACTCTGGTCAGCTTGAGCATCGTTCTTGTTTCCCTCGAGCGTTTTCCGAACGCTTGGCGCTTCTATGCGCGCCCTTATCGCAAGACCGATCCACACTTCCGCTCCGCGAACCATTACAAAGTCGAGCTGCCCATCCAGAACGCCGAACAGGGACTGAATGCCGCTGAGCGCGCGCTCCATGAGCTGCATTGGCCGGTACAACGCATCACGGGTGAAGACGGAACCTCGTTGTATTCCGAGAAGCACCGCTTTTCTGTGATGGCGGTATATGTCATCCACGCCAGCCTGCTGCTCATCTTCGCGGGCGGCATCATCGACGGCTTCTTCGGTTATGGCGGATTCATCGCGCTGCACAAGGGCCAAACCGGTAACGTGATCGAGCTGCGCACGGGCGGCAACAAGACGTTGCCTTTCAGCGTGAAGTGCTACAGCGCCGGCCAGGAGAACTATGCCGATGGCTCGCCCAAGAAATGGTGGTCCAAGCTGGCCATCATCGACAACGGCAAGGAGGTCGCGACCAAGGAAATCGTGGTCAACGATCCGATGATCTACAAAGGGCTACGGTTTTTCCAGGCCAGTTATTGGATCGACAACAAGAAGGTCGATGCCCTCCGGCTGTCGGCCGTGAACGCGTCCGCCACGGCGCGTCCGATCGAGCTGCTCATGAACCAGCCGGTCGACCTCGATCCAAACACCAGCGTCACTCTCACCGATTACATCTCTGATGGCTTCGTACGTGATGGGCAGGTCTTCAAGAAATCCGACGAGATCGACAACATCGCCTTTGGACTGGACGTGACCGATCGCGCGACGGGCGTCACCACCAAAGTCTGGCTGCTGCCCGCCCAAGGCGTAATCGTAGGTGGCGAAAACCTCAAGTACAGATTCGTAGGGCCTTCGTCGGCGAAAGACATCGATTTCCCGGCGGTCACCGGACTGGAAGTCGCGCACGAGCCGGGTCAGTGGCTGGTCTGGGCGGGTTGCCTGCTCATGGTGCTCGGCCTGTTCGTCGCCTTCTACCTGGTCCACATGAGGCTGTGGGTTGCAGCGGTTCCTAATGCGACCGGAAAGCTTGTCCTCTGGGTCGGTGGCGCCGCTAACAAAAACAAAGATCGCTTTGAACAGAAGTTTGGGGAAGTCGTCACCGGGATTCGCGACGAACTAAAGAACTCGCCTGCTGCTCGCTCTGCGCAAAAGAAGGAACAGTTACGCGAGCCGGAATTGGCGGGCATGAAGTAGGAGGATAGGAAAGAAATGTCGACTCGAGCACGAGTAACGCAGTTGGAAACGACGGCCCCAAGCGGGGGAAGCGCACTGCTGGTTCTCGTCGGATTGGGAATTGCTTTCCTGCTGATCACGGCGCTGCTGGGCGCGGCCAAGTCCAGCGGCAGCTTGTATACCGAAAGCAATCTTCTTTACGTCGCGCTGATCTTCTACGCTGGCGCCGCGGCGCTGTACATGGGATTCGGAGTCACCGGCACCGACAGGTATGTGAAGTTTGCTTCCGTCGCGACCGCCATCGGTTTCGTCGCCAACACCCTGGCCGTGGCGCACCGCTGGTACCTCGCCGGTCGGCCTCCCTTCGCCAGCATCTATGAAATGCTGCTGAGTTTTGTGTGGACGCTGGCCCTGCTTACGCTGATCACCGAGAAGAAGTTCGGGGTGAAGATCATCGGCAGCATCACCATGCCGCTGGCCGTAGTTTGCGTGATCCTGATGCAACTGCTGCCTTCGGAAGTACGGCCCCTGGTTCCGGCGCTGCAATCCACCTGGTTGCACGTTCATGTCACGCTGGCGATGTTGAGCTATGCCGCCTGCGCCGTGAGCTTCGCGCTGGCCATGATGTTCCTCATTCAGGACAATCTCAAGACCGAGACTTTCCTCGCCGGCACGAGCACGCTGGTCAGCGCCGTTTACGTTGCCATCGTTGCCACGCGCTTCGAGCGCTGGGGCGGCCTCTCTGTCACAGCGTGGGACACAGAGAACAAGAGCGACATGTTTCTTGGCCGTGGCGTGCGGCTGTTCGTCACCATTCCCGACCTGGGATGGCTGTTCGTGATCGCGATGCTGGCGGCCCTCGTCCCGCTGGCATTCTACTTCGTGTGGCAAATCAAGCAGGACGACCGGTTCCTCGGCATCGCCAACAAGGCGGTATTCATCGGCATTCTTCTACAGGCCGCGGTGCTGGGCGCGTTCTTGCTGCGCGTGAAGGATGCCAGCTACGCATCGCCTTATCAGGAGGGACTGTACCCGACATCGCTGGCGGCATCGCCCTTCATTCTCGGCGGCATGGTTACGGCCCTGTTCGCGTCGCTGCTTTACCTCATGCTCTTGTGGAGGCGCAACGATCTTCAGCGTCTGCTGCCCTCCGCTGAGGTGCTCGATCGGGTCACGTACAAGACGATTTGCATCGCTTTCCCGCTGCTGACCGGCATGATCGCGGCGGGCGCTTACTGGGCCAATCGCACCTGGGGTTCTTACTGGAGCTGGGACCCGAAGGAGACCTGGGCCGCCATTACGTGGCTGGTCTACGCGGGATATCTGCATATGCGGATCACACGGGGCTGGCGCGGGCGCCGCGCGGCCTACTTCGCGATCCTCGGCTTTGGCGTCGTTATCTTCACCTTCCTCGGCGTAACGTATCTGCTTCCCGGCTTACACGCGTACGCATGAGGAGTTTCGGGGCTGGAACAGGGGCTGGAACTGCGGTTTAGGCCCCAAGGGACCAGAACCCACTCCAGCCCTGAAGATTTTGGATAGAAACAGTGCCTTCTAACTCATTGGTCAGCACCGTCGATACCTCTCTGTTGGAGTCCTCGGGCCGCTCCGTTGCGGCGGCACCGATGGTCGAACGCGAACGGCACATGAACTGGGTGCTGAAGGCGCTGCTGCCCATTGCTGCGGTACTCGTAAACGGGCTGCTGCTATTTGTGCTGGTATCTTCGTCGCTGGCGGCCGGTCCCCGCAACAACGTGATTGCCGTGGCGGCCGGTGGAGCCTTCGTCATCTGCGCGGCCGTGCTGGTTGTTTTCTCTGTGAGTGTTCGCCGTCCAATGCTGGAGTTGCAGGAGAAGATTGCGCGCGTGCGCCTGGGCGACATGGATGTGCGCGTCAGCTTCGCCGAGCGCAACGATGAGATCGGAGATCTGGGACGAGACTTCAACGAAATGGTGCAGCAGTTGAAATCAAGCCGCGAGGAGATTCAGCACCTGCACCACAGCCAGATGTCACGCGCCGAGCATTTCGCCACCTTGGGAGAGCTTGCGGCCGGGCTGGCGCATGAAATCCGCAATCCTCTGGCCGGCATCGCCGGCGTGCTTGAGATCGTGGGCCGCGATTTGCCGGAGGACAGCCCGGCGCGCGAGGTGATGGCCGATGCCAAGCAGGAAGCGGTACAGATCAACCGCATTCTCAGCGACCTGTTGGAAACGGCGCGGCCTCGCCCGCCGCAGTTCCGTCCTGCGGACCTTGCTGCCACGGCAGAGCATGCAGTCGGCTTTGCCCGGCAGCAGGCGGTTACCAAACGCATCGGCATCGAACTGGAAGTAAAGCGTGAGCTGCCGTCAGTGGAACACGATCCCAACCAGATCAACCAGGTTCTGCTGAACTTGCTGCTCAATGCTGTGCAATCGATGGACACGCCGGGAATGATTCGTGTCTCGCTCGACACGGATGAGCTCGACGACTTTGCATTGATCGCGGTTGCCGACGAAGGGAAGGGCATCGCTCCCGAGCACATCGCCAACATCTTCCGCCCATTCTTCACCACCAAGGGCCACGGCACCGGTCTCGGGCTCTCTCTCGCCAAGCGCACTGTCGAAGCGCACGGCGGCAAGATTGAGGTCAGCAGCGAGGTGGGCAAGGGAACGCAGTTTGTGATTCTCTTGCCGGTCAGACGGAAGACCTAACCGCCATCGCTCCAGGAATTTGCTTTCTGTTGGAAGGCTTGGGGGCTGAAATCGAGTTGCCAAGGCCATCGCCAAGATCCCGATACGCAAACCCAAGCGCGGATCTTCGTATCAATTCGGCTGCAGACGCTCCACACAAGCGTTACAATCAATTGAACAGCGCAGGAACCCCCAGGATTCCCGGCAGCATACGTCTACCCAGATTAGGATGCTGATGAAATACGTATTTCCCCTAGCCCTCATATTGTCCGCCGTTCCGGCGATGGCACAGCAGCCCGCAACAGCACAGCAGCCCGCAACAGCACAGCAGCCCGCAACAGCACAGCAGCCCGCAACGGCACAGCAGCCCGCAATGGCACAGCAGCCCGCAACGGCACAGCAGCCTCCAGCACAGCAATCCCAGGTACTGCCGCAAAGCCAGCAGCTCGCCAGGCAACAGCAGCTCCCAGCGCAACGTCAGGCCGCGGAACCGCAGGAGACGGTGGTGGAGGAGATCATTGCGCGCGTGAATAACAGCATCATCACCCGCGCTGACCTGCAGCATAGCAAGGAGGCGTGGCAGGAAGATGTCAACAAAGCCAGCGCGGAAGGTATTGACCCTCCCAAAGAGCAGGACCTGCTGCGCGACCTGATCGACCAACAGCTGCTGCTCCAGAAAGGCACGGAGCTGGGGGTCAGCGCCGACACTGACGTGGTGAAGCGCCTCGATCAGATACGCCAGCAGATGCATGCCGACTCGATGGAAGACATGGAGAAGGCAGCGCAAGCGCAGGGCGTGTCATGGGAGGACTTCAAGCAGAACCTCAAGAACGGTATCATCCAGCAGAAAGTCATCCAGCAAGAGGTCGGTGGACACATCACCATCACTCAGCAGGAGATTCAGCAATACTACGATCAGCACAAAGCGGAAATGGCGCGTCCCGAGCAGGTGCGGCTGAGCGAAATCCTGATTTCTACCCAGAAGGCTCCGCCGGTGAAGACGGAGCAGGGGCAGACCGCGTTGCCGGAACCTCCCGACCCGCAGTTGGTAGCGGCTGCCCAGAAGAAGGCGGACGCGGTGTATGAGCAATTGCAGAAGGGCGCCAAGTTCGCCGATCTGGCGAAGGCGAATTCCGACGGTCCGACTTCGCAGGTCGGCGGCGACCTGGAATACTTCAAGCGGGGAACGCTTTCCAAGGAGCTGGAGGACAAGGTCTTCGCCCTAAAGGCTGGAGAGTATACTCAGCCCATCCGCACCAATCAGGGTTGGGTGATTCTGGAGGTGACGGAGCACCAGATGGCAGGCGTTCCGGCGCTGAAAGATGTCGAGCCACAGATCCAGGAGCGGCTGTACGTGACGGCGATGCAGCCGGCGTTGCGCGACTATCTCACGAAATTGCGCGAAGACGCGTACATCGACATCAGGGCCGGCTACGTCGATACGGGCGCCAGTCCGAACGAAACAAAGCCCATCTACACCACCGCCGAAGCGACCGGGAGCAGCAAGCCCGCCAAGAAGAAGAAGAAGCTGGGCTTGTTCTAAATTAGAAGGCTCGGGCAAAGCAGTGTTGGCCACGGCGTACGAAGCCGACTTCTTGCATCGCAGCTATTGATCGCAGACCGAAGCCGCCAGACAACGGTCGTTAGCAAAAAAGCCCGATGAAGTTTCCCATCGGGCCAAACCGAAGTAAGCAGTCAGAGCTAGAGCTTGGCCAGAGTTTGCTCGGCCTGCTGCGCGTCGTCGCCGTGTAGTTTCAACTCCAACGCCTTCTTCAACTCCACCTTCGCCCGGTCGCGATCGCCGGCAGCGTTTAATGCCATCCCGAGGTGGTAACGGTATTGCGCGCTCTGAGGCACTCTCTTTACGGCGTCTTCGAGCAGTCCGATCGCGATGCTGTAATTGCCCTTCTTGTACTGTATCCAGGCCAGAGTATCGGTGATGGCGGACACCTGCGGCAGGGCCTGCTTCGCTTGCTGCGCCAGATTCAAGGCAACGTCGAGATTTTCACCTTGCATCGCATACACCCAGGCCAAATCATTGGCGGCCAGCGGATCATCGGGAGCGATCTGGTGGGCCTTCTCAAAATATTGTCGCGCCGATTTCAGATCGTTCTTGCCAAGGTAGATTTCGCCCAGAGCAACGCTGACGCCGGCGGCATTGGGATTGACCGTTAACGCCTTCTGATAAATAGCTATCGCCTGGTCGGGCTTATTCTGCGCCAGATAGATGCGTCCCAACTGCATGTACGATCCCATGCCTTTGGGCTCGAGGTCGATGCACTTCTGAAATTCAGCCGCAGCCTGGTCGAGGTCCTTGCTGCCGGCCAGGGCGTTCGCGTAGATGAAGTGCGCTTGGACGCGGTTCGGGTTGGCGGCGGCGTACTGCTTGGCGAAGTCCAGTCCCTTCTGTTGCTGATTGGTGCCGAACAGCAGGGCCACATAATCACTGCCGGCCTGATCGAACTGCGGATTCAGGCGTAGCGCGGTCTGGAATTCGCGCTCCGCCTCAGGATACTTTTTTTGTCCGGCATAGGAGAACGCCATATTGAGATGGATTGCCGGATCGTTTGGCGCCAATTGATTGGCCTGCGCCAATTCCTCATCAGCGGCCTTGTAATCCTTCAGTCCAAGCTGGATGGTCGCCATCGTCAAAAGGGCCTGCGGACTCTTGGGCGCCAGCTTCAGCAGCCGTTCAGCGTAATCCTTGGCGTTGTCATAATCGTGCGAGTCGCGATAGATTTCAGACAGAGTTTCCAGATAGAGGGTATTGTCCGGCTCTCTCTTCACCGCTTCCTGAATCTCGCCTTTGGCTCCTGCGATGTCGCCGGTCTGACGCAAAGCCTGTGCCAGGAAGTAATGGGCGTGCGAATTCTCGGGAGCATCCTTCAAAACTCCCCGGAGGAGAGTGATGGCGTCCTGGAGCTTGCCCTCGGACGCGTCCATGCGGGCCTCTGCCATCCGGGCAGCCACGTCGTTGGGTTTGTCTTTCAGAATTTCGTCATTGAGCTTCTTGGCTTGGTCAACATGCCCCGTCATCAGCTGAATCTCAACCAGCGCGGTCTTGAGCTTGTCGTTTTTGGGATCGACCGAGAGTCCGCGATTGTATTCCCGGATGGCAGCTTCGGGATTGCGCACCGCCAGATAGAAGGCGGCGATTTCACCGGCCAGATCACCCGAGCTTGGCTTGGTGTTGCGCAGATTCTGCAGCACGGTCTCGGCGTCGTTGGTGCGGCCTAGCCCCGTGTACAGGGCCGCCAGTCGCAGATAATTCGCTGCCGCGTCCGGATTGGCTTTGATCCCCTGCTGCAAGACTTCGATTGCCTTGTCGCTTTCGCCCCTAAGCTGGTAGAAACGGGCAAGATTGGCGGTGGCGTCCAGACTCTTGGGATCGACGCTGACGGCCTTGCGGAAATCGGCTTCGGCTTCCGGCAACTGATTCGACGAAGCGTAAGCCACTCCCCGATTAAGGTACGCGGTGGCTTCGTCCGGCTTCGCCTGGATGGCTCTGGTGTAGGATGCGATGGCCTCAGGGATTTGTTTCTGCGAGAGTTGTAAAGCTCCCATCAGGCGGTATCCATCAGCGTTATTGGGGTCCCTTTCGAGGATGGCCTTGGCTTGCTCCTCGGCCTCGGCATACTTGCGGCCAAGCATGTACATATCGCCTAACGCTACCCGGGCCTTCAGGTTGTTGGGATCCAACTCAACTGCCTCGTGCATTTCCTGAAAGCCCTCGCCCCAGTGCTCTAACTTGAGCGAAGCAGTGCCCAATTCGTAATAGGCGTCGGAAAACTTGGGATCGACTTGAATGGCCTTCTTGAATTGGATGACCGCGGCTTCGTACTGCTTGTCGTCCATGTATTTCATGCCGCTGTCGAAATACTTGCGCTTGGCCTTTTCGGGATTTTTCTTGCAACCTGTGAATGTAAGCGCTGTCACGACTAACAAGAAAATGACGATGTAGCGGTTCCGCATGACTTCTCCTGGACCTACTGAGGGATGACTTTCCCCACGTCAACTGCGACTTCCTTGGCAAACAGGAAAGCACGCTTCTTAGCTTCTGCTTCGTCGCCGTTGTTGACCGGGGCGGTGACACGAATCAGGGCGGCATCGGTGCGGTTCAGACGCAAGGCGTCGTAAACCATGTAGAACTTGCCGGCGTATTCGCTGGCAATGACCCGCCCATGGGATTGATACCAATAGAGCACGACCGTTTCTTCCAAACCTCTGCGTATGAGGTACATATTAACTGGCACCTTGCGGCCATCATCCAGCGTCATGGTTGTGATGGCTGAATACGCCGGCTGCCACCCTGCCCCCGGCAAACAGTTCTTGGGTGAATGGATCGCCGCGCCAGTGCGCTGAGTTTCGAAGTAAGCGATGTACAAACCGACTTCTCCCAGCCCCGGCGAATAGTAAATGCGGTTCAGGTAGTCGGAAGGCTTCAGAATCTCCAGTGTCTCTTTGTCAAAAGGAATGTCCCGCATGCTGCTGAAGACCGAGACCTGTTTGGGGAACTGTGCCAGGGGTAGGGCTGGAGGAGTGGCCTCTCCATGGGACAACATGGCCATTCCTGAGATCGCTGCTCCCAATACCCCCAGCATCATCCAGTAACGCACGCTTGCATTCATGCAACCACCTCGGGGCCCGGCTTAGGCGGATCCTCGTCCGGCATCCAGCCCAGTTTCTTCCGGACCGCTACCGTCAGGCTATGCAACGCAAGGAACAAAATCGTTGCCACCACGAAGATTACCCAGCCGGAAAACTCGTGCATGAAACCCTGGGCCGCCTCAGGTCCAATGTAATGCGCCATCAGCGCCGTGATCATGACGCGAGTGCCGTTGCTGACGATTGCCAGGGGAACCATCGCCAGAAAAAGGAACCAGCGCACTATGTTGCTGCGCTCGGCAAGGTAGCCGTATCCCGCGGCCAGCGCGAGCAAGGACATGAGCGAGCGTATGCCGCTGCAAGCCTCGACTACTTCCAGGCGCAACCCCGGCATGACCAGGACATTGCCTTCACGCATGACGGGGAAGATGTTGAGGATTTCCAGCGTGCGGGTCGCAAAGGCGGAAGCAATGAATTGCAATGGAAAGACAATTTCGTTATAGATCAGGGCAGGAAGAGGTATGGCGAACATCAGGAAACCGATGGGGAAGGCCACGGCTCTCAACATGGCCCATCCGCGGAAATAGATGATCAACCCGCAGATCACGCCCACCAGCGAACTACGGCTCAGGAACAGCTCCGCGCCCAGGCTTCCGAGAAACAGCACCCCCAGAGAGGCCAGCACGACAAACATTCCCCAGAACGAGGGACGACTTGGGACCTTGGCGAGTTCGTCGCGCTTGCGCCAGATCAGATAGGCGGAAAGCAACGGGACCAGGAATCCGTGCGAATAGTCGGCATCGTTGTACCACTGGGCTACCAGCCTGGCGAGAATCGGCGCGTATAAAGCGGTAACCACGCCGGCCAGAAGGAGCCCCTGCCAGCCAATCGATTTCAGTTCGTCAGTGAAAGAAGTTTTAGGCGGGGGAACGACTTCCCCCATAACTACCGAGTTACCGGCCGGCCCGCTCATAGGCGAACCGGTCGGCTTGGTGCCAGCCAGCGCCACAATCTTATTGCTCCCTTTGCACGAATCAACCTGGTAAGTGCTTGCACCCGCCCCTCCAGAGTGTTTGTTTAGCGTACACCAGAACCCGGCGAAAAGTCAGCAGATCAGGATCTGATAGGTGGTGAAACGGCCACCAATCACCGGACTATGCAAGAGTTCGCGCAGGAGATCTGCCGATTCTGCCGAGTCCATCTAGTCAGGAACTGTCTGGGCATGAACTGCGGTCAACTAATCGACAACGCACCAGAGCGGTGGTGAACTCCCTCGTCAGTCGATTATGAAACCACCGCAACTTTCGAATGGGAACGAGGTCCAGAGCGGCTGCCCGGAATTGGCTCTGTTCCAGTAGTCTTTCGAAGCGGCGAATGGTCATCTGGTTCAAACCCCCTGCTACTTCATGAAACCGCGTTGCACCGTCGGTCTTGAAGTCTGAACGCCAGCGAATCAAAGCTGCTTCACTGAATAGCAAGTGGGCCCAGGGAAAGACCGAAAATAGATGACCGCCCAGGGGTGATACCACGGGTATCCAAAACTCACCACCGCTTCCCCTTGCGGAGCTAAGAGCCCGTGCATCAGGCGGAGTATTTCGGCCGGATCGTCAAAGTGCTCGAAGGCATCCATCGAAAGCACGATGTCCGCACGCTCTGTTGTTGATGTCGTGAAGTGGCATATGTGCTGAACATTGGCTAGTGCCGCGCACCGGCGCGCCTCATCGAGAATACTCTCCCGAATATCGATCCCGATAACCCGTTTTGCGCCCAAACCGGCGATGGCCACGGCCTCTGTTCCGATACCGCAGCCGAAATCGATGACCGTCTTACCGCGAAATCTGGCAAGACCATCGGTGCCCAGGTGGACCTTCAGCTTGACCACCCCCTTATAATCGCCGTCGTCGGCCAACGAATCGCCGTCGCTGGAGCCGCGGTTGAGCCTCCTCAGAAACCGGTATTGAAGTTCGTTCAGCATCGAAATTCGGTAGCCGCCTTTTCACAACCGCACGATCTTCGGCGAACTGAGTCCTTTCAACGCGTTCCGGGTATCCAGGATAAGGGTAGCGGAAGCCAGTAGCTCGCGGTAATCGAACTTGGAGTGATCGGTGATGATCACGACACAATCGGCAGCCGAGGCGGCGGAAATCAGTTCCTCGGACTCAAGCACAAGGCCGTCAAGCTTCAAATTAGGAACGTAAGGATCCGTGTACGTGACCTTGGCGCCACGTTTCCGCAAAAGCAGAATGACGTCCAGCGCGGGTGACTCGCGCATGTCGTCGATATTTCGCTTGTAGGCGACACCCGCGACGTGTATGTGCGAGCCCTTCACCGCCTTGCCGCTTTCATTCAGGGCGTTCTGGATTTTATCGACGACAAAATGCGGCATGCTGCCATTGATATACCCGGCCAGCTCGATGAAGCGGGCCTCGATGCCCGATTGCTTGGTCTTCCAGGACAGGTAGAACGGGTCGATCGGAATGCAATGCCCGCCCAGGCCCGGCCCCGGATAGAAGGGCATAAAACCAAACGGCTTGGTGGCGGCTGCATCAATCACCTCCCAGACGTTGATGCCCATGCCGTCGCACATGATGGCCACCTCGTTCACCAGCCCGATGTTAATCATGCGGAAGGTGTTCTCCAGCAGCTTCACCATCTCAGCCACGCGGGTATTGCTGACGGGAACAACGGTGTCCAGCGCCTGCGAGAAGAACAGCCGTCCCATCTCCGTACACGCTGGGGTTATACCGCCAACGACCTTGGGCGTGTTCGATGTCTGGTAAACCGGGTTGCCTGGATCGACACGTTCGGGTGAGAAGCAGAGGAAGAAATCCTCACCTGCCGTAAGTCCCGATTTTTCGAACGTGGGCAACAGGAGCTCGTTGGTTGTGCCGGGATACGTGGTCGATTCCAGAATGATGAGCAGGCCGGGATGGAAGTACCTGGCGATTTCCTCTACCGCGGACACGATGTAGCTCATGTCCGGGTCTTTCGTCTTGCGCAACGGCGTCGGAACGCAGATGTTGATCGTGTCCAGCTCGCGCACCACGGAGAAATCGGTGGTCGCAGCGAAGCGTTTGGCTGCGATAAGTCTCGTTACCTCGGAGTTAGCAACATCCTGCACATGGGATTCACCCCGATTTAGGCTCACGACCTTTGAATCCTGCACGTCGATTCCGGTGACGGAAAACCCCGCCTTGGCAAATTCGACCGCCAACGGCAGGCCAACATAGCCCAGCCCGACAATTCCCACTCGGGCGGTCTTGGCCTCGATTTTGCTCTTCAACTCCGCAAACGTTCCCGTGCTCACAACCGCAGTTTGCATCAATAGCTCCAGTTTTTTGTATGTGTACCACACTACCTGCGCGAACCATGGCGTGCGGTATCCTTGATGAGGGTGCAGGATAGTTGGCACCATTCTATAACGGTCACTAGACTCGTGCGGTGCATCGAATGGACAAGTCGCGTTTGCAAATCCGAAGGCTGAGTCATGTACCGTGACCGCATCGGTTGCCGTTCTCGAGCCAGAGCCGCAGAATCCGTTCTCCCGGTCAACATATTTGTTCTCTAACCAGTGGCGCGGTCTATTGTCAGCAGGATGGCCAGATCGAGCATGGAAACGAATACACTGCAAGACGCAATCCTCTACTTCGCCAGCCCCGACCACTGCCGCGAATACTTAGGTGCGCATCGCTGGCCGGATGGCGTCATCTGCCCGCGCTGCGGCAGCAAGAAGGTTCTGTTCCAGCCGAAGTACAACCGTTGGCAATGCGGCAGCAAACATACCCTGCGGCAGTTCACTTCCAAGACAGGGCACCATCTTTGAAGATTCGCCGCTGGGCCTGGACAAGTGGCTGCTCGCCATGTGGCAGGTGGTGAACTGCAAGCACGGCATCAGCAGCTACGAGATCGCCCGCGCCTGCGGCGTCACCCAGAAACCGCTTGGTTCATCGGACCACCGCATTCGCTGCGCGCTCGGCATGTCTCTCACTGACAACGGGGCATCCGGCAAACCAATCCCCATGCTCGCTTAGCAGTTAAGCAGAGAGCAATAGTAGTCCTCCAGAGACCGGATGGTTTTGCTCAACTCAAAATGCTCCTGGCAGCGCTCCAAATTCTTTCTTCCCATTTCCTGTTCTTCGTCGGGGTGAGTCAGCAAGTGAAGCAGCGGCTTGGCGAGGGCCTCCGGTGTCCGTTCGTTTACCAGGTACCCGGTTTCGCCATCAACGATAGCATCCCGGGTACCGCCGACATCGGTGGCGACGACGGGAAGGCCAGCCGCCATATATTCCATGATTGCGTTGGAAAAGCCCTCGCTTTTGGAGGTTAAGCAGCCGACGGACATACGCGCAAGATAGTCCATCACCAAGCCATCACCGCGAGTAAAAAACACTCGGTCTTGCAATCCTAACTCCCGCGCGAGGTCCTGAAGCTCCTGCAATTGCTCACCTTTGCCAACAATCAAAAAGGCCACTTCAGGAAGCCGGCGGGCGACAAGGGCGGCCGCTCGCAGGAACAATGGAATGTCCTTTACGGGCCGGAGATTGGCAACAATGCCCACGACTTGCCACGTGGGAGGAATGCCCAACCGATCGCCAACCGAAGGGTCGCCGCGCCCCGGGCGAAAGACGTCCATATCAACGCCTTGATAGACGACGTCGACTTTTTCGGGGGGCAAATGTTCAGCCTCAACGGCAATGCGCTTGGCCTCTTCCGAGTTTGCCATGACTCGCGTAGTCGCGAGGTTGAGAAGGCGGAAGAATCGGCGCCGGGCGGGCGTGTACCAATAACCAGTGTTCAACCGGCTGGTAATCACAATGCGGTGCGAGAACAGAGACGTCCAAACCGCAAAGATGGCAGTTTTGTTCATGTAGGCGTGCACGATCTGCACGTGATTGCGCTGGAGATACCGGCGTAGTCTGGCGGCCTCGCGGACCCCGCTCCAAGAATTTGCGCTATCTGTCTGGAAGACCGCAGTGTGACAGAAGGCAGCAAGGGCGCTCAGTTGGGGGCTCGGCTCAAGACAGCAAACGTGTACGTCGAACTTCGTCTTGTCGAGCCACTGGGCGGTAGTAACAACTTGGCGTTCGGTTCCGGCCTCGAGCCCCACGGTATCAACCAGCAGACAAACCCCGATGGGGGAAGCATCCGGCATTTCACCCTCCAGCTCCGTTCTTAGGGTTGAGCTTTGTATTTAGGGATACGCACCACTCCCCCTTCGACGCTGCCTGCGGAGCGGAAAAAATCCAACGTCTGCTGGTCGTACCACTGCCGGCGTCCGTAACGCTCGGGATCCTCATTTAGCTCGAGGTGCAGAAGACCACCTTCGCGAAGATGCGATAATGCATCGCCAACGAAAAAGCGCCATTCGGAAACGCCCCACCCATCGGGTTGACGATGGCGGTTGAAACATATCCAGAAGGCGGTAATAAGGTCGAGGTCGCGCAGAGGGACCGTCATCGGAACATAGCGCTCGATCAACAACGGTGAGACTACGTCGGAGCAACGCAAAGCGCCCAGCAATTCGGAATACACTCGCCTTTCGACTTCTGTCAGTGTGCCAGGCGGCGCATCGACCCCTTGGCAGTCGTGGCCGCATGTGCGGGCCGCCGCGAGAAAATACCCCGGTCCGCAACCAATGTCGAGAATGCGCAGCGGGGGAGAGTTGTGCAGCGAGAGTCTGCCAATGCGTGCCACATTAAACGGAATCCAGAATGAGTAGTCTGTATATTTCGCTGCGGAAGTTGGCTCGCGTTCGAGTATTGGGGCCATTTCCCGGCCCAGTCTGTCAATCCGTGCCACATCTGCAGTTTCACGTATGCGCGACGACAACCGTCCCAAAGTCACGGACCGGTGCTGGTAGATACGAGCCCATATCCGGACGATCTGCTTAGTGCGATGGAGGGGCCTTGGCGGCGTCATGTGGATCTCTTGCAAAGACGGTGTAATCAGAGATTTTCGTTTTGCACTCCTCGATAGCGGATTTTGGTCCCGACCTGGTCTGCTGGCGCTCCTTTTTCATAGTAGCATTTCCGACGTCCCGACATGGGACGTCCGCGTCCGGCAACGCGAAGCTGGCTGCATGCAGCCAGGGCTGAAAAATCGCTATAGCCTTACCGTGGAGCGTCCACAGTTTAGGAATTAGCGAACGTAACACGATGGAGAGGGCGTGCCGCCCGTCCACTCCGGGTAGCCGTCAACACCCCGCTGCCCAGCCAAACGACATGCAGGAGGATGGCCGCAATAATCAATTGCCACGCTCTTGACCTTCGAATCCAATTCTCGCTGACCGCTCGGCGGAACACGTAAATGCCGAAGGGCAGGTTGATGAGCACGGCGGTGATCAGTCCGGGTACGTAGCCGCCTCGCAGCAAGGCCGCCAGCGTATGCGCGAAGGCGTTGACCAGCAGCACAGCCTCGACGAACAGGCTCGCAATCAGAAAGCCATGTGCGCGCGAGATGATTGCCCAGGCGATCACGAGGCACGGTAACACCGTTCCCACGATGAGTGCGATGCGCAGATTGCTGACGCTGTGCTGGAGCGCGGGCGATGGAAGCCACGCTGGTAACTGTCGCCCAAGCGATGGCATGAAGATCGGGAAGGCGAAGTACTCCTCAGCGGTGTGGATCGCGAGAGTAACTCCGATCAGGGCCAACACTGCATTGCGTGAGAGACAGTTGTTCGGCACAGATCATCTTAAGCTGAGTCACCAAGTAAAGTGAGGGATGCACCGACCAGGCGCGAGAGCGTCGCACAGGAGCCGGCTTGAAGTAATGCCGCGGTTAGCTGCGCTCGCGCGTGGATTCAGCTTCGATCGATTCGCTTTCCAGCACACTGAGCGTTTCGTCATCGACGTTCCATTGCTTCAGGATGCGGAAGATAGTTCGCGTGCTAAAGCCGGCGCGCACCAGCGTTCTGAATACCTTCGCCGCCTGCTTCTGATCGGCCGGCTTTGGCAGACGCTTGCGAGTGAGAAACTGCCGCGCGAGTTTTTCTTCGTCGACTCCTTCGTAGGCGGCGTTGATAGTCTTGTCGATAATGTCGGCGTGTACGCCTTTAGCTTTCAGGTCCTGCACTACCCGCCTGCGCCCGAATTTCTCATTCTCTTTGCGAAAGCGCGAGTAGCTCTCGGCGTAGCTGGTATCGTTCAGATATTTCTGCTCTTTCAAATGCGCGATCACGATCTCGACCAGCAACTCGGCGTGCGGCTGCTCGCGGACCTTGTTACGCATCAGGCGCTTGAGTTCCGCCACCGTGCGCATGCGCCGGCCGAGCGCGCCGATGGCGTACTGATAGAGCATCTGCTCGTCGTAGATTCTGCGCGTGCGCATAAGGCCGCTATTCGCTCTTGGCTCTTCGCCCCTAGCAACCGGATGTCAGCCGGCCGCCTACGCGGATTATACGTTCCACTATTTTGCGCCCAGCCACGGAATCGGATTTGTCAAGTGCATTTCTGGCGAAGAGCGAACAGCGAAAAGCGAAGAGCGACAGGCCGGCAAGAGCGAAGAGCCGTCGACAAGCTGTCACTTTACACTCTCCCCAACCTCTGGCACAGTAAGCAGTGGAAACCCAATCCATCGTCGTCCTCGATTTCGGCTCGCAGTACACGCAGCTCATCGCGCGCCGCATCCGCGAGCAGAACGTCTTTTCCGTTGTCCTTCCGTGCACCGCGTCGCTGGAAGAAGTCCAGAGCCATCGTCCTGCGGGCATCATCCTGTCAGGAGGCCCGTTCTCGGTGTATGACGATGATGCGCCGCCTGCCGATGAGCGCGTGCTGCATCTCGGCGTGCCTGTCCTAGGCATCTGCTACGGCCTTCAGTTCATGACCTACAAGCTGGGCGGCAAGGTGGTGCCCGGCGACAAGCGCGAGTATGGTCACGCGCAGGTTGACTTGCTGCGGGCCGACTCGGCGTTGTTCAAGGGACTCGAAGGGCCGCTATCAGTCTGGATGTCACACGGCGACAAAGCCGAAGAACTGCCGCCCGGATTCGAGCTGATCGCGCGCAGCGAGAACGCGGTCGCTGCCATTCAGGACCCTGCGAAGCGCTACTGGGCCGTGCAGTTCCATCCTGAGGTTCACCACACGCCGCAAGGTACGACCATCCTCCGCAACTTCATCTTTGATATATGCGGACTGGCTCCGAACTGGACGCCGCAGCGCTTCATCGACGAGACTGTTGCGCGTATTCGTGAGCAGGTAGGGAAGGGAAGAGTCATCTGCGCGCTCTCGGGCGGCGTTGATTCTTCCGTTGCCGCCGTGCTCGTGAATCGGGCCATCGGCGATCAGCTTACCTGCATCTTCGTGAACAACGGAGTGCTGCGCAAGAACGAGTTCGTCAATGTGCAGAAGAACCTGCGCGACAAGCTCGGACTGAACATCGACGCCGTCGATGCCACCGACCGCTTCCTCAGCAAGCTTGCGGGCGCGAGTGATCCCGAGAAAAAGCGCAAGATTATCGGCAATGAGTTCATCGCCGTCTTCGAGGGGGAGGCGCACCGCCTCGAACAAATGCACGGCAAAGTCGACTGGCTGGTGCAGGGCACGCTCTATCCCGACGTCATTGAGTCAGTCTCAGTGCGCGGGCCGTCGCAGACGATCAAGAGCCATCACAACGTCGGCGGCCTGCCCGAGGTGATGAAGCTCAAGCTGATCGAGCCGCTGCGCGATTTGTTCAAAGACGAAGTCCGCAGAATCGGCCGCGACCTCGGAATGCCGGAAGAGATCCTGCAACGCCAGCCATTCCCCGGGCCGGGCCTCGCGGTGCGCATCCTCGGCGAAGTCACCGCCGAGCGCATCGCCCTGTTGCAGGAGGCCGACGACATTGTCGTCACCGAGATCAAGAAGGCCGGGCTGTACACGAAGATATGGCAGTCGTTCGCTGTGCTGCTGCCGGTGATGTCGGTCGGCGTGATGGGCGACCAGCGTACCTACGCTTATACCTGCGCCATCCGCGCGGTGAACTCCGAAGACGGCATGACCGCCGACTGGGTGCCGTTGCCCTATGAGGTGCTCAAGACCATCTCCAGCCGCCTCGTGAATGAGGTGAAGGGAATCAATCGCGTGGTTTATGACGTAACCTCGAAGCCGCCCGGCACGATTGAGTGGGAGTGAGGGAGCAGTTAGCAATTAGTTACCAGATCGCGAGTCTCAAATGCCCCACGCTTTTCGGTATTTACATCGGCGAGGTGTCGAACGAATAGAGGAGGCGCGGCGCCTGTAGTGGCGGGGTTACGGGGGATTCTCAGGGCTGACGGATCGGCGGCGCTTTCGTCTAAAAGAAGCGACATAAACCTGCGCTCTAAACCGCATCAAAGCGCTTGAAAGTGCATTTATACTTACAAACAGTCCGGCCCGCGAGGCTTACCGATGTCTCCTGAGAAGCACCCAGTTCGCCAGTTTTCGCTCATAGTTCGGCGCTGCGCGACAATGGCTCTAGTCGCCCTCTGCGCGCTCCTGATGTCCGCGTGGGCGCTGGCCCAGTCCTCCGGTTCCCCTGATTCGTCGTCCTCCGCTCAAACCCAATCCGGTCAAAAGCCCCAGGACAACGCACCCGCCGAAGCCGGTGGTCCCAGCGGAGACGTCGGCCCAATAGCTGTACCCAAGAAAAAGGATTCTTCAGAAGACGAGACGCCTCCGCCTCCGAGACCCAAGAAGGTCGAGAACATGCCGGAGTACTCGGTGACGGTCGATGTTCCGGTGGTGACCGTCGACGCTCGCGTGGTGCAGAAGGACGGACGGCCTTTGGCGCTGCCCCCGAACGTGGCGAAGGAGCACTTCAAAGTGCTGGAAGACGGCGTGCCGCAGCACATCCAGACTGTGACGCAAAGCGAGGCCCCCATCACGGCGGTGCTGCTGGTCGAGTTCTCCGAAACCAACTACAACTTCATGTACGACGCCCTGAACGCGTCCTACGCCTTCGCCTCGAACCTGAAGCCGCAGGACTGGGTGGCTATCGTCGAGTTCGATATGAAGGAACACATTCTGCTCGACTTTACGCAGGACAAGCAGGCCATCTTCGGCGCGCTGAATGGGCTGCGCATTCCTGGATTCCGGGAATCGAACCTCTGGGATGCAATGTTCGATACGCTTGACCGGCTCGACCGCATTCCCGGCCATAAAGAACTCGTAGTCGTTGCCAGCGGGATTGACTCAATGAGCCGCATGACCTTTGACAAGATCCTGAAGAAGGTGAAGGCCACGCCTAACGTGACGATCTACACCATCACCACTGGTGAGGCGATGCGGCTGGTGGCGGAAGCTGCGAATCCCAACAACTCTGCCTACATGATGAACTATATAGTCGCTGACAGTCAGATGAAGCTGTTTGCCAGCCTCACCGGTGGGCGCTGGTACGGGCCACGCTTCATGGGCGAGTTGCCGGAGGACTTCCGGGAGATCGCCAACTCCATACGCAACCAGTACACCATCACTTACAAGCCGACCAATACCAAGCAGGACGGCACCTACCGCAAGCTAAAGGTCGAGTTGGTCGGCCCCGACGACAAGCCGCTGGTGATCAAAGACGAGAAGAACAAGGACGTGAAGTACCAGATCATCGCTCGCGATGGCTACACCGCCAAGCACGAGGTCGAGTAGGGAACGGGCGCCCGCCACTTCCCGTTTTAGGGCTTGACGAACCCTGAAACCTTGTTGAAGCTGTAGCCGGAGGCTTCTCGCGATGCGCATTCCGCGGTTGTCGTTAGTTGCCGTACTTTGCCTGCCCACCCTCGCTTCAGCCGATCTCAAAATCAAGACCCGCACCACCGTGATGGGGCACACCACCGAGAACACGGTGTACATCAAGGGCCCGCGCGAGCGCACCGAAATGAGTTTCGGCGGCCGTGGCGGCACTGCCAGCATCATGCAGTGTGATCAGAAGCGGCTTATTACCGTTATGGGTGACCGTTGTATGGTGATGCCGTTCGGTAAGGAGGAGACCTCGTGTCCCGCCACGCCGAACATGCGCGGCGTGATGAAGGGCAAGGAGCCTGCGGCCCCGCGCGCAGGCGGAGTGGTGACCATCACGCGCAACTCCACCGACACGGGCGAACGCCCGGAGATGTTCGGTTACAAGGCGCGCCACATCAAGACCACCATGGTCATGGAGTCGAGCCCCGATGCCTGCAACCAGTCCAACATGAAGATGGAAATGGATGGCTGGTATGCGGACGTGTCGGCCGCCTTCTCCTGCGGCGAAGAATCCTATCGCGCGATGGCCTGCGGCGGTGGCGGAGAAGCAGAACCCGGGTGTCATGACCGGATCGTGATGAAAGGCGGAGGCGGCATGCCGTTGGGTTATCCGCTGAAGCAAACCATGACTATGACTACCAAGGAGCGCACCTTCACCACGACGACCGAGGTGCTGGAGTTGACCAACACCACGCTGGAGGCGTCGCTGTTCGACGCCCCGCCCGGATGTCAGGCCATGGACACGACGGCCATGATGGGAGGCGCGGCGCCTTCCGCGAGTCCGGAGGCTGGAGCTGCCTCAGCAACTGATACCGGTAGTGTTGCAACCCACGCCGCGGCCGCCGGGTCGACGCCTGCTCCAGCGCCCGCCCCCGCTCCGGCTCCGACGGTTGCGCCCAAGGCTGCCGGCGTGGTGCGCGTGGGCGTGGTGAAGATCAACGACAAGAGCGGTCAATCGTTGCCTACCAACAATCTGCGCCTGAACCTGATGAGTGAGTTTGGACGTGTGCAACTGGAGGCTGTTCCGCTCGACGCGGATGCTCCTCAGCAGGACGCAGAGAACGAAGCCCAAGCCAAGCAATGCGACTACTTCGTGTACACAGTCCCCACGGTCGTGAAGGATGCGGGCAGCGGCGGCATCGCTCCGGCGTCACTGCCCAAGGGCGTCGCGCTCGATCCCGCGAAATACCAGGCGTTGACGCTCATCACCCTGTACAAGGTGGGCAAGCCGGCTCCCGAGATCAAGGACATGCCCTTGGCCGCCGACGCCAATGCGCTAGCCGTGGATGCAGTGACCGCGACGTTCACGCAAGAGGCCGATGCTGTTGCTAAGCAAATCGCGGACGATGCTCATCCCAAGCCGGCGGCGAAAGCTACGAAGACTCCGGCCAAGCACGCAACCGGCAAGAAGCAGTAGGGCGTTCCGGAAGCGGGGGTGCCCCATCCGGGCCGGGTTTGCCCGGGTGGGCCCTTTGGTGTAAGAGGACCAGAGTCTCTCGTGTTTACCAAGACGAATCCCACCCGAATGTTCGGGATCGTCTCTGGTCGATTCGCCCGGGTTTCTCGAGGAACCAACCAAAATCCTCCCCCGCAAAAGACGCCGGGATGGGGCACCCGCTACCCATTCCCCGCTTGGTTTGACAGCAGTCATCCCCAATTCTAAACTAGTCGTCAACTAGTCTCATCGTCGAGGAGTAGGGTTCGTGGCCACATTACAGGGCAACAACACGGTCGGCGCTTACGAAGCAAAAACGCATTTGTCCGAACTGCTGGAAAAGGTTGAGGCAGGCGAGGAGATCACAATTACGAAACATGGTGCACCTGTAGCCAAGCTCGTACCCGTGAAAAAGGAAGCGAGTCCGGAGGATCGCGTCGCCGCCATCCAGCGGATTCAGAAGCTCGCCAATGGTCTATCGTTAGGCGGATTGAAAGTCAAAGACCTGGTTAGCGCGGGCCGCCGATGAGTGGCGCCGCGTTTGTGGTTGATTCTTCGATCGCCATGGCCTGGCTGTTCCACGATGAAGCGACGCCGAAGACGACGGCCTTGCTGAATCGGCTGGCAACCGAGACGGCGGTTGTGCCTGCCTGGTGGTCTATCGAAATTGCCAACGTGCTCGCAATGGCCGAGCGCAAGCGCCGCATCACATCGGCGCAATCGGATGCTTTCATCGCGGACCTGAGCAAGCTCGCAATCGAGCGCGACGACGAAGCTCCGGACCGGGCCTTTACCCATCTGCTTGCATTGTGTCGAACCCATCGGCTAACCAGCTATGACGCCATCTACCTCGATTTGGCAATTCGTCGAAGCTTGCCTTTGGCGACACTGGACGGCGATTTACGCAGAACCGCAAGGAAATTGGGCGTCAGTCTCTTGGGTTCTTAGCGCCCATGTTCACGACAAATATATTCGGGGCCTCGACAGAGTTAGTCCACCGGCGATTACGTCCTCCTCCAACGGCCCGAAGGTCGATGGCGCTAGGTTTCGGCAAGATCGGACGACTTGAGTGTGCGCCTAGCGCCATGGCGTATGGTGAGCACCCAAACCGTGCGCTGCCGTTCATCAATTTCATGAATGACTCGGTAGACGTGCGGCTTTTTGCCGTACAGAAGGCGCCATAACTCTCGCTTCATCTTCCGAGCTTCCGGAGCGATGGGGCAACGATAGGGGTACTTTTCGAGCGCATACAAGGCCCTCTCCAGCCCGTTGTACCACTGAGCGGCTGCTGGAGACTCCGCCGCGTTCTTCTCCAGGTAAAGGGCTTCAAGATCGCGAATGGCACGGTTGGCCAGCTCAACGCGGTATGTCATGCTTGCGGCGAATCTGGTCGAAGACCTCACGTGCCGGACGGGTACGCCCGTATGCCACGTCCTCGAGACCCTGGCGTATGCCCTCTTCCGCTTCCGCCCGGGCAGCAATGTCGAGCAGGCGCTGGTATGCTGCCGCGTCCTGAACGACGGCGGCTGCCTTGCCCTTCACGGTGAGCACGACGGGGCGCTTGTTTTTCTTCAGCTGCTTCATGAAATCGCCTGAACGGCGGCGAAAGGTGGTCAGCGACTGAATGTCGCTCGTGATGTCCAGAATTGGTTTGCCCATACGTGTAAGCACCTTTTTAGGTGCTTACAGCATACTATGTTTCTGGGAGCAGCGGGTACGATGCGACAAACAAATGTGGGCCGCGTTAACGGCGGGATGTTTGATCCGACGAAAACCCCCGCCCCACCAAACGAAGGTGGGACGGGGCACCCTCGTGAGCGTTGGCCGGGCCACCCGTCCGCCGTCATGTGCAGTCCCTGACGGGACTCGGGCGTATAAACACCGCTACCCAGCGCTTAAAGCGCTGGGCTTAGATTTGCTGCCCCCTGCGGGGACGGGCGCGGTGTCTGGTCACGCACCGTGGTTGCTGTCCACGTGTCGACTGTTGGGGAAGAGCTGGCAAGTGCGAACCCGCCTTGGCATAATTAAGCCGTGCTCAACTATGACTTGCACAATCTCGGATGGCATAGCTTCCAACAGCTATGTCTGACCATTGCTAGAGAAGTACTGGGCCAAACTGTCCAATCATTCTTGGATTCCAAAGACGGCGGAAGGGATGGGGCCTTCGCAGGCACGTGGAACCCGAAAAAGGGGGAAACCCTGAAGGGCAGATTTGTCATTCAGTGCAAGTTTAGCTCCAAGCCGCACAAGACTCTTAAGCTTTCGGATGTAGCTGACGAAATCGAGAAAGTGAAAAGACTAGTAAAGCAGAAGCGCTGTGATTGCTATTTGCTGCTTACCAATTTCGATACCTCGGGCGTTACCGATGTCAACATAGAAAAGGCGTTCCTGGCCAGTGGGATCAAGCAATTCCGCTGCTTTGGATCCAGCTGGGTCGCTCAGCAAATACGGGACTGTAAGCGCCTTCGAATGCTCGTACCTCGCGTCTATGGTCTGGGGGATCTCGGCGAAATTCTCGACGAACGTGCTTACAGCCAGGCATTGGCCCTTCTTGCGTCAATGCGCGAGGACCTGGCTAAGGTTGTGTTGACAGGGGTATATGGTCGTGCGGTGCGGGCGCTCGATGAGCATGGTTTCGTACTCCTACTAGGCGAACCGGCGGCTGGTAAAACCACGATTGCCTCGATGCTCGCGATGGCGGCTATTGATCAGTGGGGAGTATCGACCCTAAAACTGGAGACATCAGCGCAGATGGTGGAACGATGGAACCCTGAACACCCGCAGCAGTTTTTCTGGATTGACGATGCATTCGGGGTTACGCAATTCGAGCTTTCACTCTCTCTCGACTGGAACCGCGTTTTCCCGAAGGTGAAGGCGATGATTAATTCCGGCGCCCGCGTTGTGCTGACATCCAGAGACTACATTTACAACCGTGCAAAGCATACCCTTAAAGGGTCAGCGTTTCCCCTGATGCATGAAAGCCAAGTTGTAATAGATGTCAAAGAGATAACTCCGGCAGAACGGCGGCAGATTCTCTACAACCACATCAAGCTCGGGAGCCAGCCGCGAGCCTTCCGCAGGAACATAAAACCTCTTCTCGATCCGGTTGCCTCTCATCCGCGATTTATTCCGGAAATTGCGCGACGCTTGGGAGATCCGCTCTTTACACGCAACCTGAACATTTCTCCGACTGGTCTTTGGGAGTTTGTCGAGAAACAAGAGCAGTTGCTGGAAGAGGTCATCGAAGGATTGGATAAGCACAGCCAAGCTGCTCTGGCTTTGATTTTCATGCGGAATGGCACCGTGATCAGCCCGATAAAGCTTCGCGAGTCCGAGCAATCAGCTTTGACTCGGCTGGGAACAGATTTGGGAGAGACGCTCCTAGCTCTGAATGCAATGCAGAACAGCCTGACGGTTCATATCATGGAAGGCGCCAGCATGATGTGGATGTTCAAGCATCCCACCGTTGGAGACGCATATGCTTCGATCGTTCTGAAGAACCCTGAGCTGATGGACATCTATCTTGCGGGAGCGCCCGTTGAGAAGCTGCTTTCTACGATTACCTGCGGGGATGTCGGTTTGAAAGGAGCGGTGGTCGTGCCCGAGAGCCTCTACGAGGTTGTCGAGAGGAAAATCTCCGCGTTCCATGACGCGAGTGATCAGGACTGGACGCAGCGTTGGGAGAAAACGCGAAACATCGATAGATTCCTGGGTGAGCGTTGCGACCGTACCTTTCTTCAATCTTACCTTAAGCATCATCCACACTTGCTCGAAAGAGTGAGTAATCCGGGGTTGCGCTTGGATGCGGTTTCTGAGGTCGATGTCGCAGTAAAGCTGTTCGAGCTAGATCTACTGCCGGAACAATATCGAGCAAGATTCGTTCAGACTGTAGCTGAGTATGCGGTGACCGGCGAGGATGGATATGTCTTAGTGAGTAGTGAGATTAGAAAGATGTTTAGACCACTAGAAATGAAAGAGTTGAAGACACGGCTTCGGGCGGAACTCATTCCGAACCTCGCCGACGCGCGAGACAATTGGGAGCAACAGTTCCCTGATGATGAGGATCCCGAGAGCTATATTCAGCCCTACTCTGGCCTTCTGAAGGCTCTCGAAAAAGAGTTCCCCGGCGATCCCACGGTGAAGAAGGCTGTGATTAGCGAGACATTGTCCATGCGCCGATGGATAGATAGGGAGCTGCAGGACATGGCGGAACGCGGCGATCCGCGAGATTATGAACCTGACTACGAACCGGGCAATTATCCTGCAGCACGACCGAGCAGTGAAGCCGCCAGTCGGAGCATCTTCGATGATATCGATGCATGAGTGCTGCTCGAATTCGCCCTTACCCCTTCATCGCCGCCTCGAGCTTCTCGGCCTCTTTCGTTTCTTCCTTAGGCGTCGGTTTCCAGCGCAGCACCGGCTTGCGGGCGGCGGCGGTTTCATCCAGGCGCGAGATGCGGGTGTTGTGCGGAGCTTCGAGCACGAACTCGGGCGACTCTTCGATCTCTTCAGCAACCGACTTCATGGCGTCGATGAACAGGTCGAGCTCTTCTTTCGATTCGCTTTCGGTCGGCTCGATCATCATTGCCCCGTGCACCACCAGCGGGAAGCTGACGGTATAGGGGTGGAAGCCGTAGTCGATAAGTCGCTTCGCGATGTCGCCGGTCTTCACGCCCTTGCGGGTTTGCAGGTGGTCGCTGAAGACGACCTCGTGCATGGTCGGCGTCTTGTACGGCAGCTCGTAGATGCCTTCCAGCTTCTTGCGGATGTAGTTGGCGTTGAGCACGGCGTCTTCCGTGGTCTGCCGCAGGCCGTCGGGGCCGTTGGCCATGATGTAGGCCAGCGCGCGCACGTGCATGCCGAAGTTGCCGAAGAACATACGCACGCGTCCGATGGAGTGCGGGCGGTTGTAGTCGAAGCCCAGCGTGCCGTCGGCGTGCTCGACGACGACCGGCGTGGGCAGGAACGGCTCGAGGATTTTCTTGCAGGCCACCGGGCCTGAGCCGGGGCCGCCTCCGCCGTGCGGGGTGGAGAAAGTCTTGTGCAGGTTGAGGTGCATGACGTCGGTACCGAAGTCGCCGGGACGGACCTTGCCCACCAGCGCATTCATATTGGCGCCGTCCATGTAGAGCAGCGCGCCCTTCTCGTGGAGCACCTCGGCGATCTTGTGGATCTCCTGCTCGAAGATACCCAGCGTGTTGGGATTGGTAAGCATGAGCGCCGCGACGTCGTCGTTCACCTGCGCGACGAGCGAGGCGATGTCCACCATGCCGGAAGCGTTCGACTTCAGGTTCTCCACCGCGTAGCCGGCCGTGGCAGCGGTCGCGGGATTGGTGCCGTGGGCAGAGTCGGGCACCAGGATCTTCTTGCGCGGATTGCCCTGCGACTCGAGATAGGCACGGATGAGCAGGATTCCCGTAAGCTCGCCATGCGCCCCGGCGGCGGGCTGCAAGGTGATGGCATCCATACCAGTGATTTCCATGAGCTGGTCGCGCAGCATCTTCATGATGCGCAGCGCGCCCTGAGAAACGCGCTCTGGCTGGTAGGGATGCGCCTCGGCCAGGCCTTGCAGCCGCGCGACGTACTCGTTGACGCGCGCGTTGTACTTCATGGTGCAGGAGCCCAGCGGATACATGCCGTAATCGACCGCGTAGTTCCAAGTCGACATGCGGGTGAAGTGGCGGATGATTTCGATCTCGCTCACCTCAGGCATGTTGCCAAGGTCTCCGCGCGTGTGCTCGCCGAGCAACGCTTCGGCATCGACCTCCGGCACATCGAGCGGCGGCAGCTTGTAGGCCTTCTTGCCGGGAGAGGACTTCTCGAAGATCAGTCCTTCGTTCTGATTGACGTGCGTGGTGGCCTTCTTGATTTTGTCGTTGAACTCCATTACGCCACCTCCTTTACCGCCGCGTCGATGGACGCGCGGCTTGTAGTTTCAGTGCAGCACCACAGGGCGGCATTGCCCAGCTCGGGATAGAACTTCTTCAGCGGGAAGCCGCCGATAATCTTCTGCTGCAGCAGCTTGTCATTCGTCGCGTACGGATCGGCCTTGGTCTGGATGACGACCTCGTTGAAGTATGGAGTGCCTTCGAAAAGCAGCTTCGCGCCATTCTTCTTGAACTGTTCGGCGGCATAGTGGGCTTTCGCGAGGTTCTGCTTGGCGAGGTCCTTCAGTCCTTCGCGGCCGTAGATGGTCATGAAGATGTTGCACATCAGCGCGACCAGCGCCTGGTTGGTGCAGATGTTGGAAGTCGCCTTCTCGCGGCGAATGTGCTGCTCGCGGGTCGATAGCGTGAGCACATAGCCCCGCTTGCCGTTGCGGTCGTGGGTCTCGCCCACGAGCCGGCCAGGCATCTGGCGGACGAACTTGTCGCGGGTAGCCATGACGCCGCAGTAGGGGCCGCCGTAGCCGAGGGGCACGCCGAACGACTGCGCTTCCATGCTGACGATGTCGGCTTCTACCGGAGGCTTCACGATGCCGAGAGACACCGCTTCAGCGATCGACACGATGAGCAGCGCTCCTTTCTTGTGTACGACGTCGGCGATCGCGGCGACGTCTTCGATCAGGCCGAAGAAGTTCGGCGACTGGATGAGCACGCCCGCAGTTTCGTTGTCGATGGCCTGGTCGAGCGCCTCGAGATCAACGCGGCCATCTTTGCCATAGCCGACGTTGGCGATCGGCGTTCCCTGATAGCGCGCGTAGGTCGCGATGACCTCGCGGTACTCGGGATGAACGGTCGTGGCGATCACCGACTTGTGCCTGCCGGTGACGCGCATGGCCATCATGAGCGCCTCAGCCGAGCCGGTCGAGCCGTCATACATGGAGGCGTTGGCGACGTCCATGCCGGTAAGCTCGCAGATCATCGACTGAAATTCGAAGATGGCCTGCAGGGTTCCCTGCGAGATTTCGGGCTGATAGGGCGTGTAGGCGGTGAACCATTCGCCGCGCGAGATGAGCGAGTCGATGACGACGGGACGGTAGTGCGCGTAGGCGCCGGCGCCAAGAAACGTGACGAAGCCCTGGGCGTTTTCGGCGGCGCGCTCGCGGAAGAAGTCGACGATCTCGCTTTCCGCATATTGGCGCGGGATGTTGAGGTCGCGGGTGAGCCGGTACTCGGACGGGATGGCGGCGAAGAGATCGTCGATGGAATCGGCTCCGATCTCGGCCAGCATGCTGTCGCGGTCAGATTGAGACTTGGGAAGATAACGCATGGATACCTGTAACTTTCTGGGCGATAGTAATTAGATGAAGTACCCGGGCTGGGGCATCACCGGGGCGGATATGTGTTGAATACAGCGAAAATTTTCCTCGGGGACTAACGCCCCGAACTTGCGGCGCGGCTGAAAGCCGTGCCCCTTCAAAACCTGTGCCGTCCCTTCGGGATTCGGGCTTTGGTTCTAGCCTACCCGGCACTCCGACCGGCAAGCTGTGCTGTCCCCGGCGGACTCGAATGCAACCATTGAACCATAACCCAGCACTCCGTTCGCCTTCGGCGAACTCCATGCTGGGCTGTCATCACACGCCCTCCGGGCTCTGTTCTTCGCGATGCCGGCGGAGATCCTTGAGCACCGATTCGACAGTGATCTCGTCACCACCAAGTCGTTCCGCACGTACTGCGGCAATCGCGAGTAGATTCTCAGCTTGTTTGGCTAAGCGACTCGCTCTAACGACTAATCGTTCGGAACGCGGAAGCAGATCGTCGGGGCCGTCAGACTCGGGTATTCCCTGCAAAGCGCATCCTCAGTGGCCGCCCTCTTCGGCGACAAACTTCTCGTAATCGGCGGCGGAGAGCAACTGGCTCGATTCGCCGGAATCCTTCAGGGTTACCTTGATCATCCAGGTCGCGTTGGCGTCTTTATTCACCTGCTCGGGCTTGGTGTTGAGCGCCTCGTTAACCTCGCTGACGGTTCCGGAGACGGGCGCGAAGAGATCAGATACCGCCTTGACCGATTCAACCGAGCCGAAGGTTTGGCCTGCGGTGATCTCCTGCCCTACCTTGGGCAGTTCAACGAAGACAATATCGCCGAGCGAGTTCTGCGCGTAGTCGGTAATGCCAATGATTCCGGTCTTGCCGTCGACCTTCAACCACTCGTGTTCTTTGGTGTACTTGTAATCCGCGGGATAAGCCATTTCGTTCCTCGTATTGATTCTGCCGTCCCTACGGGACTCGATTTTGAAAAATGAACACCGTAACCCGCCGCTCACGCGGCGGGCTCAAACCATCTTGCCGCGTCGCGGCTGTCCTTTCACCCTTCGGACTCCCATCCCCAAAAGCCCGCACTGGCGAGTCCTAGTCACTAATTGCCAGTTACTACTCGCCAATTGCTAGTTGCTAATTGCTTGCTTCTTCGGCCGTTTATAAAATGGTATCGGAACCACCTTGCACTTCACGGGCTGGTTCCGGATTTCCACTGCAACCATGCTATCAATGGCCGAATACTCGACCGGGACATAGGCGAGCGCGATGTTCTTCTTCAGGAACGGCGCGTAAGAGCCGCTGGTAGCATAGCCGATCTGCGAGCCGTTCCCGTCCAGCACGCGATAGCCGTCGCGCGGAATGCCGCGCTCGACGGACTCCAAGCCTACCAGCGTGCGCTTCACTCCATCGGTCCTCGCTTTCTGCAACGCGCTACGCCCGATGAAGTCGCCTTTCTCCATCTTAATAAAGCGATCCAACCGCGCTTCCCAAACGTTAATCTTCTCGGAAATTTCATGCCCATAGAGGGAAAGGGCGCCTTCCAGGCGCAGCGTGTTGCGCGCACCTAATCCGCAGGGCACAATGCCGAACTGTTCGCCGGCCTTCATCACCTCGTTCCAAACGCGCGAGCTGGTGGCTTCGTCAGTGGGAACATAAATCTCAAAGCCGTCTTCGGCGGTGTAGCCGGTGCGGGCGATCAGTGTATTGGGCAAGCCGCAGACCGTGCCATGGGTGAACCAGTAGAACTTCACCTTCGACAAGTCGGCGTCCGTCAGCTTCTGTAAGGTGTCAACACCCTTCGGCCCCTGAATCGCGATCTGCGTGTAGTCGTCGCTCAGGTTCTCAACCTTCACGTCGAAGCTACGCGCATTCTCCGTCACCCAGTCGACGTCTTTTTCGCGCGTGCCGGCGTTGATCACCAGCAGGTAGTCGTGCTCGCCCAGGCGATGAACGATGACGTCGTCGACGAATGTGCCCTCGGGATACAGCATGGCGGAGTACTGCGCCTGATTGATCGCCAGCTTGGATGCGTCGTTCATCGTAATATGCTGAACCGCCGCAAGCGCCTGCGGGCCCGAGATGCGGATGTCGCCCATGTGGCTGACGTCGAAGACCCCTACGGCGCTGCGTACCGCAAGATGCTCCTTCATCAGGCCGCCGACGGGCGGGTATTCCACGGGCATGTCCCAGCCGTTGAAGTCGACCATCTTCGCCCCAAGCTGGCGATGAACGGCGTTCAGCGCGGTTTTGCGCAATGCGGGAATCGCCTGAGTTTCAGGTGCCAAAGCTAATCCTTGGGAGCCCAGAGAGGGCAGCAGAGGATGGTGCAACCACTCACGGTAACACGCTGGTTTTGAACGGTCAACGAGCCGAAATCGCATCTACTACCACGTTTTCGGCATAGGCAAAGATCGGGGCATCAGGTACACATTATGAAGCCCCCCAGCAAATCAGTGACGCAAGAGTGCAGCAACAGAAAGAAGAGCTTAAATTGATTTCCCCGCAGGTCGTTGAACATCAATGTTAGCCGTGACCATGACTGACCCCTTCCAACCCGCGGCCGTCAAAACGGTGTTGTGTGTTGACGACGAGCGCATCGGCTTGCGTGTGCGCAAGATCATGCTCGAGAGTCACGGCTTTAAAGTGCTCACGGCCAGCGGCGGCCGCCAGGGCCTGACACTCTTCGATGAGAATAAGGTCGATCTGGTGGTGCTCGACTACTTCATGCCGGACATGAACGGCGGCGACGTTGCGGCGGAGCTTCGCAAACGCAGTCCGGGCATCCCGATCATCTTCCTGTCCGCCTATTTTTCCCTGCCGCCCCAAGCACTGGAGTTGGCGAACGCCTTCATCACCAAGGGCGATCCGCCCGACGCTCTATTGGACAAGATTATTCAGCTGGTGCAGTGAATTGCCGTTCGCGACCTCGGGATGACAATTTCGTACAAAGGCAACTGCTAGCCGCCCAGATGCACCGGTCTGGCGTAGCCTGTCAGCTCGAGATATCCGATCCCGGTGGTGCGCGCGCCTTTACGGGTACCGGTGATTGTGATGGCCCCTTCCCAGTACGTCAGGCTCGCATTGCCTTGGCTGACCAGTTCCTGGTCAGCCAGCGGAGTGCGCAATTCGAGGTCGAGATCAAGCGACGGCACGGTTACGTGCCATTGGATGGGATAGGTGGCCTTAGTTGCCGGGCTGGTATAGGTCTCACCGTGCGGCGACATGTTGAAGTCGGAGACGTCGAGAAACCGCGACTTTCCGGCGGCATCAATGTACGTTCCCGATGAGAACGGGTCGATCGTGCCGTCCTCGTGGCGGAAGCGGTAGAGCATCAGCTCGGTGTTGTCATCGAGCTGCAAGCTGACCCAGTCCCAGCCCGCCTGGTTCGGCTCCAACTCGTGGGTGAAGAACTCGTGATCCATCCACGAGATGCCGGAGACCTGATATGTTTTGCCGTTCAACTCGATCGCGCCGGTGGTCAGCAGGCGCGTGAACGAGATGTAATGCGAAGCGTGGCCCAGGCCGGCAGACTTTTGGCTAACGCCTTCCTTGCCGTGGATCACCGGCGGCTTATGCGTGAGCAGGTCCAGCTGCAGCGAGAACTGCTCGGTGATGGCCTGCAGATGCTGCATTTCGTGATGGATGGTGGCTTGCCAGTTGCCATTCCACACTCGTGATTGCTCGAGGCTCGCTCCGGCCAGTCCAGGCCCGGTGCGGTTCACGCGCTGCATGTGGTAGTAATGCCGCCCGTCGATGTCGCTCAGGACCAGATGTGCGACGCACAAATCCTGCACTTCCCATGGCGACGGGTTGGCCTTGTCCCGCGCGATCGCCAGACGAAAGAATGTCAGCTCGAACCCGAAGCGATGGCCATCTTCGGCCTTGAGATTTCCCGTGTAATACCACCATTCGGCGCGATAGTCGGGATGGTTGAAGTGATCGCGTGGGAACTGGTAGGCATATCCGGGCTGCGCCGCCTGATACTGGGCCGCGAGCGGAGAACAGAATAGGAGGAGTAACGCAATCGCGGTGAGCCTACTCCTCATGGATCACCTCGATCGGGTTTAGCCGTTTCGCGATGCGCGCGGGATAGAAGCCGGCCAGCACCGTCGCGGCGTATACGACGGTTAACGCGCCGAGCAGAACAGCTACCGGCCAGTGGAACTGTATCGTCCAGCCAAACGATTGCTTGTTGACCACGAACACCAGCAGCAGCGACAGCACCACACCAAGCACCAGCCCTGCCAGGTTGGCGAGAAGTCCAAGCAGTCCGGCCTCGACCAGAATCAGTTTGCGTACCTGCGATGCGCTGGCGCCAAGAAAGCGCAGCAGGCCGACTTCGCGCTGACGATCGATCACCAGGGTCAGCAGCGCGCCGGCAACGCCCATCACAGCCACAATGATGGCGACGAACTCCAGAGCATAGGTAATGGCAAAGGTGCGATCGAAGATCAGCAGCGCCTCTTTACGCAACTCGCGGTTGGTAAAGATGAGGATGCTATGGTGCGCGACTGCGTTCTCCACCTCGGCCTTGACCGTTTCGAGGTTCGCGCCCTGCGCCAGATAGACCGCCAGGTTTGAGGGGGCTTCGTCCGGCAGATACTTCAGCAGGATCGAGCGATCGACCACCAGATAACCCTTCTCGCTGCCGTAGTCATAGAACACGTCGATGACATGGAAGGGAACGCTCGCTTTCCCCAGCGGCAGCGTGATGGTGTCACCCGCCCGCACGTGGTGCTTGTTGGCGAACGGCTCGCTGATCACGACGTAATTGCCTGTGCGCATCTGCTCGTAGACCTGCCGGCTCTCGCGGCCGGAGATAAACTCGGCGCGGCCATATTCGTGAACGCCCTCGGTGTCGGCCGAGCCCAGCGTCGCGGGCATTTCCTGGTAGCTGATCTCGTATCCGCGAAAGCGGTCCATGCCGGCAACTCCGGGGAGCGCGGCGATCGTGTCCGCCAGAACCGGATCAATAGTGGGGTGGCGGTCGGATGCAGGATCACCGGCAGGACGCAGGAAGAGATCGGCCTTGAGCTGGCTGTCGATCCATATCTGGACCGTCTGGCGGAAGCTGCCCACCATGATTCCTACGGAAACCATCATTGCGATCGCGGTGGAGAGCGCCGCCACCAGCACCGAGCTGCGGCGCAGCGAAGATGACAGGCTGCGAGAGGCGAGCATCGCTTCCACGCCGCCAATCTTTTTCAGCAGGTTCGACGAGATTGCGGCCAGTCCGCTGATCATCGCGGGAATCGCAAACGCCGACGCCGCGATAAAGAGCACGGCGGAGAGGTATCCGAACAGCGGCTTGCCGGCGAAGGCAGGCATGCGTGACGCAGCCACTCCCAGCGTCGCCAATGCCAGGGCGATCCAGAGATCGCGAATTTTGTGTACGCGCGCGGCGTATTCCCGCTCCCCTCGTGCCATAGCTTCGACGGGCGAGACGAGCGATGCTTCCCAAGCCGGTGCCGCAGCCGAGGCCAGCGACACGGCGATCCCGATAAATATCCCCAGCGCGACTATGCCCGGAGTCAGCTCAATGGGAGCCGGACGGCTGCTGACATACAGAGCATCGACCGTTGCACCGAGAAGCCTGACCGCACCACTTGCCGAGACCCGGCCGAGGAAGACTCCCAGCACCGCTCCGGCAATTCCGAAGCAAACCGCTTCGCCCAGGAACGCCGCCATCACCGCGGCACGCGTTGCGCCTAAAGCGCCCATGATGCCGATCTCGGCGCGGCGGCGCACTACGGAAATGGAGATCGTGTTGTAAATCAGGAACGATCCGACCACCAGCGCCACGTAGCTGAGAATGCGCAGATTCCAGCGAAACGCTGCCAGCATGCGGCGGTTCTCATCGGTCTGGCTGCCTTCGCGATGCAGTTCGACTCCCGCGGGCAGCGCAGCGCGCAAGCGGGCTTCCCACTGTTGCAGCATGCCGGAGTGCGGCAGCTTTACCAGCACCCGGTCAACGCGCCCGACCCGGTTCAGGTCGCGCTGGGCGGTAGCGATGTCCATCACCACGAAATCGCCTGCACTTCCCGAATCCTTCAGCAGCCCCATAACCGTGTACTCCACCACGCGATCACTTACCTGTAACCGCAGCTTGTCGCCGACGCTCTTTCCCAGGTGCTCGCTTACCCAAACGTTATTGGCGTCGCTTAGGGCTTTGAGATCTTCGCTCTTGAAATCCAGGTTAGCTGGGGCACGATCGGAGGCCACAATGCTCGACGCATCGCCAACCAGGTCGAGCCCGATCAGCGGCACAGTCTCGCCGGTATTGGCGACCACGCCGTAGTCCTCGATGCGCGGATGAATAGTGATAGGGAATGGCAGTTGAGCCAGCTTGGCGACAATGCTGTCCGGCACTCCTCCGACGGCACGGACCTCAAGATCGGAATCGCCCGCCAGCGTCTCCATCGACGACCGGAACGACCCGGCAGCAGCATTGCCGGCCAACTCGATCGCCAACACCACGGCCACGCCCAACGCGACCGCGAAGATGACGAGCGAGGTGCGCAGCGGTTCGCGGAAAAAGGGGCGGATGATGAGGCGATGAAAGATGCGGAAGCGCGACATATCAGACGCAGCGAACCTCTTCTATCCGGCCGTCGCGCATTTTGACGATCGCATCGCAGTAACGCGTGGACTCGGAGCTATGCGTCGCCATCATGACGGCCACACCACGTTCGTCGGCGATGCGCCGCATTAAATCGAGGATAAGATTGCCGGTGGCCGTGTCGAGATTGCCAGTTGGTTCGTCGGCCAGGACTAGCAGAGGCTTGTGCACCATAGCACGCGCGATGGCTACTCGCTGCATCTGTCCGCCGGAGAGCTGGTGCGGCATCCGCGAAGCGAGATCGCCCAGTTCGACCAGTTCCAACTGCTCCTGCGCGCGATCGCGAGTGTCGCTAACTCCTGCCAGCAGGAGGGGCAGCTCGACGTTTTCAATTACCGAAAGCGTATTGAGCAGTTGAAACGACTGAAAAATGAAGCCGACCTTCTCCCGCCGCACCCGCGTCAGTCCAGCGTCGTTCAGCTCTGAGGTCGAAGCGCCGTCAAGGCAGATAGTTCCCGAGCTCGGGAAATCCATTGCGCCGGAGAGGTTCAACAGAGTTGACTTACCACAGCCGCTGCGGCCGACCAGAGCGATGAATTCGCCGGGATTGACATTTAGCGTGACGCCGTCGACCGCGCGCACGACCTGTCCGTCGGTGACATAATCCTTGCGCACGTCGTCGAGATTCAATAAGGTGGAGCTCGAATCAGCCGCCGAGTCGGCGGCACGCCGAGTCCTAAATTCAATCAGGTTCATAGGCTGAAGAAAGGGAGCACTGCCCTCGGTTGGATGGTCGCGGACCGAGGAAAGAAGCAGGGTTTCCGCATACCGCAACGTCTACTCAGGGCCGGGCTCTCCGTTTTGACCATGCTCTCGCGAATTACTTGTAGATTTTCTCCTCACTAAAAGCCTCGTCGTCGGGTGTTGGATTTGGCGATCTCGCATAGGTGCTCGCGCGAGAGGTGGAGGCGGCTGGCCGCCTTTCTCACCTCTGGAAGGACTGGCTGCTATTCACTGAATGCTGCCGGGAGCGTACCCGTCGGCATCGTAGCCCTCGGCCAGAGTTTCGAAGCGGGTCGAGTTCTTGATGAAAGCCAGTTTGATGGTGTCGACCGGGCCGTTGCGCTGCTTGGCGACGATGATTTCGGCGATGCCCTCGATCTCGGGGGTGATGTCGTCCTTCTTCTTGTACATCTCTTCGCGGAAGATGAAGGCGACAACATCGGCGTCCTGCTCTATCGAGCCGGACTCCCGAAGGTCTGAGAGTTGCGGTCTGCGATCGCCACTACGGCTTTCGGGTGCGCGGCTCAACTGCGACAGCGCCACGAGCGGGACCTTCAGTTCTTTGGCGACGGCTTTCAGTCCGCGCGAGATTGCGGAAACTTCCTGCGTGCGGTTCTCGAAGCGCTTACCGCCGAGGGGAGCGGCGGACATGAGTTGTAGGTAGTCCACTATGATCATGTCCAGGCGGCCTTGTTGCTGCTTTAGTCTTCGCGCCTTGGAACGCATCTCCGTTACCGAGATGCCGGGTGTGTCGTCGATGAAAATCGGCGCTTGCATAAGCTGCTCCATGCCACGCGTCAGCTTCTCCATGTCCTGCTTGTACAGCGAGCCGGTGCGCAGCCGGTGCGAGTCCACCTGTGAGCACGAAGCCAACATGCGCATCAGCAGCGCCTCCTTCGACATTTCCAGGGAGAAGACTCCAACCACCTTGCCGTCCTTAATGGCGGCGTTCTCCGCGATGTTCATGGCGAATGAGGTTTTGCCCATGGAAGGCCGCGCCGCGATGATGATCAAGTCCGAGGGCTGAAAACCGCTTGTCAGCTTGTCGAGCAGGGTGTAGTGCGTGCGCAGACCTGTGACCTCCTGCCCGCGCGCGTACAGTGCATCCAGCGATCCGAATGATCCCTTGACGATGGAGGGAAGGTGACTCCAGCCCTTGTCCAATGCGATTTTCCGAGAGCATGAAAATCGCCTGCTCGGCGCGGTTGATGACCTCTTCCGCTTCGTCACTGTGTTCGATGGATTCGGCGATCGCGTTTTGCGCGATGTTGATGAGGCCACGCAGCAGCGCCTTGTTGCGGACAATGCGAACGTAGTGCTCGATCGACGGGCGGTCGGGCACGCCGTCGATAAGCGATGAGAGATAGGCCACTCCTCCGACTGCTTCGACCTCTTTGCGGCGGTCGAGCTCCTCGGCCAGTGTGATCATGTCGACCGGACGGCCAAGCGTCTGCAAATCGGACATGCGGGCGAAAATGCGGCGGTGCGCGTCGAGCGAGAAGTCGTCAGACTTGAGCTGCGCAGCCTGATCGTAAAGTCCGTTGTCGAGCAGGATCGAGCCTAAGATCGAGCGCTCCGCTTCAATGCTGACGGGAAGTCCGCGCTCCAGACTGTAATCGAGGGTGGCCATCGGAGAGGTGCTACGAATTTAGTCTTTGCGCCCCTGCGACGTACAGGGCTTCCGGCGGTGATAGAGAAGATTCCTCTGGAAATCCATGCGGCGCTGTTGATTTCTTGGAGATATCCCCCACCGTGATGAAGGCTATTCGTCGAGCGAAGATTTCCTTCCCGAGATGCGGCCTGCCCGTGGTAAAAGGGTAGGCGCGGTCTGAACAGAAAACGCCGCATGGCCTCTGCAAAGCAAAGGTCACACGGCGCGAGGGTTCAGGGTTAAGCGTGGGATGAACGCCGCTTCTTGCTTGTGAGGCTGAGCGGCGTTATCCCAATAACGCGCAAGTAGAAAGGCGTCCCGTTATCCATAATGATAAAGGGATCTATCTCTACCTCTTTGTGCTTTTCCTTTTTTGCTTTCATCGTCTTTAGGATCACCTCCTTTCAGAAAGCGCCCTCAGGCTACCTTGCAAGTCCTCCTTCGATACAGGCGGGAAGTCCGCGCTACAGACTGTAATCGAGGGTAACCATTCGGAGACGAGAGTTACATTAGGCGAGTGGCGGGTGTGTGGCAATGATGAAGCAGGTGCCGGGCGGAGGATTTCGTTGGTAAAGCTGTGAGCGGCTGTGGGTTGCGCGATTGATGTTGTTGCGCGGCCTCATCAACATCGCGCAAAACGCGAATCGCCGATTCCATCGAGCACAGCCGGGAGTCAGTCCCCAAACCCGTCATCCAGCGCTGAAGCGGCTGTTACGAAATTTGTGCCGTCCGCTTAAGGGCCGACTCGGGTTTCCCACTTATGCCTTCCCAGTGATATGCTGTCCCTGCGGGACGGGCGTCTGTTTGTCCCCGCATCGTCGCTCAATCGCGAGTTTCGTAACAGCGTCTGAAGTGCGGTCGCTTACCTACGTTGTTCCGCAGGGCGGGACGGGCGCGTAGTTATCCCCCACGGATTCTCGCTGATAGCTGGTGGCTGATAGCTGAGAGCTGGCGGCTGGTAGCTGACAGCTGGTGGTTGACAGCCAAGATCTGGTCGCTGGAAATCGAAGCGAAAAAGCGAAGAGAGCGAATTCTTCTACGTGCGACCCGCGAGGCCAGCCACCTGCGGGTCGCACCTACTCAGTCACAGGCTCAACGTTCGTTGCCCAAACGTTGGCGCGGCGTTCCACGCGCCGCGGGTTATTGCCGACCGGCGTTCGGCGCGGGTGCCTGTCAAGGCATGCTTCGCTTGGGGAGGAACGGTCTGCGGCACGAGGACGCCGCAGCCAGCGCAAGCACTGCTAACCCGCACTTCGCTCAATCGCCTTCCGCAGACGCAACCCGGGAGCTTCACCAGTGGACCGCTCTCCTTCACGAGCGGGTGGCAATGGCAGGGTGCTTTATTTCAGCCTGCCTCGCCGTCCCCAGGTTGGACCCATCGACCACGGAAGTATTTTTCAGCCTGTGGCCCGAATGCATCGCAGAATGCCTGATCGGCACTGAACCTGACAAGCTTGAAAGCATCCGAGGCTGTGCAATTCATGTGTATCGCGAATGTTTCTTGTGCAGCGCTGTGCAAAAAATGGGCGCGCGCAGGCCCCGTCTTTCCCGACGCGCCGTATCTTCGCTGGCAGTTAATCATTTTGTTACTACCGAAGCGAGACGCTTGCATATATGCTCGCGGCTATGGCGGTTTCGATTACGGTGCTGGCCAGCGGAAGCAACGGCAACTGCGCTCTGGTCTCCAGCGCCGCCACTCGCCTGCTGGTCGATGCCGGCCTCTCGGGCCGCGAGCTGATGCGCCGCATGAAGCTGTGCGATGAAGATCCGCGCAGCATCGACGCCATCCTCATCACGCACGAGCACACCGACCACGTCGCGGGCTTGCACGTGCTCGCCAAGCGGTTGAAAGTTCCCGTCTACATCACGGGCCCAACCCATGACAGCTATCGCCGCTGGGCGCGCGACAGCGCTGGAAATAAAGTCAGGCTGGAGCGCGTGGAATGTTTTTCTTCGGGGCGCGCTTTTCAGATAGGCGACGTCACCGTGATGCCGTTCACCATCCCGCACGATGCGGTCGATCCCGTGGGCTTCACCTTCTTGTGCGAAGGGGTCAAGATTGGAATTTGCACCGACCTGGGATATGTGCCGGCGAGCGTGCGCCATCACCTGCGCGGCTGCCATGTGCTGATGATCGAATCCAATCACGACCTGGAAATGTTGCGCGGCGGCCCATATCCGTGGTCGGTGAAGCAGAGGGTGATGAGCAACGTCGGTCATCTGTCCAACGAGGCACTCGCACGTTTCCTGACGAGCGACTATGATGGAGAAGCTGAGTTCCTCATTTTGGCCCATCTTTCGGAGAAGAATAACCATCCCGAGATCGCACGAATGACGGCCGAACGTGCGCTCGGCGAGCAGCGCAATTTTCTGCGGAACCATCTGCTGCTCGCGGCCCAGCAGGAGCCTCTTCCTGCGGTTCGGTTGTAATATTCCCCCGGGGCCCGGCCGAACGCCGGTGATGCGAGCCCGGGCTGATGATCCATGACGCAATGCACTGACCCCGTCATCGGGAAGATCTTGGCAGGCTGGCGCTACGACATCTCCGGCATCGCCCCGGAAATGTGTGGCGACTACGAAGCCCACCTGGCGGAATGTCCTTCCTGCCACTCCCGGCAGCGGCTGCATCGCATCATCGACATCGGCCTGATGGCCCTGGCGTCAGTCTCGATGGGAGTATTCCTGCTGGCCTACGGCGTCATCCGCCACTTCGAGCCGACCCACGCCTTCCTGCTGGAAATTGGAGCTTTGGGCGGATTTCTGCTTTCCATGCTGTTGTGGCTTCTCGTCGCCGTGGCCACTCCCGCGCCGCTGGTGGTCAAAGATGCGGCGCTACTTGGCGCACGCCGCATTCACGACAAGCTGCCGGAGGAAATAAAGCAGAGGATTCCGGAAGACCTGCGAGTGAAGATTTCGGGACACTAGAGGTTCGACCTCTCACGTTGCGTTCGCAGCCGATACCGCTTGTGTTTCCGCCAGCCTCGGTCGAGCGCCAAAGACGATGAGCCAGAGCATAACGGCCAACTCCCCGAACAGGACAGGGAAGGTGTACTTGGAGACCGCGCCCTCGTATTGCGGCGCCAGCAATCCGGTAAAACTGGTTCCGATGTAGGCGAACCCATTAAGAATCAGCCAGCCACCTAAAAACTTCGGAATGACGCCCGATCGGATCACAAGCCACCCGAAGGGCAACAGCCAGAGACCCCAGAATACTTCGTCCATCAGGATTCCCTGGCCATGCAGGCGCAGGAAGAGCATGGCCAAAGCGTTGAGTTGCGCTCTGTCGAATACCGACAGGAAGGGCTCGCCGCGGAAGAGCAGCAGGGCGGCGATGTTATTAAGCACGTTCAAGAAGCCAACAGCGGTGGAGACCAGGACCAGGCTCAAAAGCAATAGCGCTTGCGCTGCGCTGACCCCTTTAAAGAGACGGTAAAAGACCAATCCAACGAAGATGAAGAAGACGCTGCCGATCAGATCGGCGACAATGCCAGTGCGAAAAAGCATCTCGTGGGTCAGGATGTTGCTGGCAGTCGCAGTGGCATTCCCACGCACGATGAGGGCGCTGGGAATGTACAGCAGGGTGAACGGCCCAGTGACGACGAGCAGCGCGTAGACTAATCCGGCCACTCTGCCTGGGTTGCGATTCGAGCTCATATTTCCTCCTATGTACGCCTGTGCGAGATACGGCCAAACACCGGCATAGGTTCCGCCCAACGGGCAAAGGTTACGTCTTCCTTGCGATGGCGTGAAGTGATTCGGCTTGCGGGCCCCGTCCCAGGCAATTCCGGTGGTGCGAATGGCCAGGCGCAGGCATCGGCTTGTTGTAATCTGAAATCTCAGGCCATGACGTACGAAACTACCGTCCAGCAGCTATACGCGCTCGGCCACGAGCTTGCCGCGACGCCGTCGCACAAGTTCGACCTGACGTATGTGCGGGAACTATCGGCGGCGATGGGCAACCCCGAGCGGCGTTTCCCCAGCGTCTTGATTGCCGGCACGAACGGCAAAGGTTCGACTGCTGCAACGCTCTCGTCCATATTGCGCGCAGCAGGCTACAGGACAGGCCTCTACAGCTCGCCGCATCTGGTAAGCATTAACGAACGTATTCGCGTCAACGGCGAGGCCATCGCTGACGTTGAGTTCAGCGAGATTCACGACCGCGTCGAGCGAACTGCGCAGGAGCTGTTGCGACAGGGCAAGCTGCCGTGGCATCCCAGCTTCTTTGAGATGTTGACGGCGATGGCATTCGAATACTTCGCCAGCATCGCCGTCGATATTGCCGTGCTGGAGGTCGGCATGGGCGGACGGCTGGATGCGACGAATGTGGTTGACCCACTGATATCGGTCATTGGCGATGTCGCCCTTGATCATCAGAAATACCTAGGCAATACCATCGCCGAGATCGCGCGCGAGAAGGCTGGCATCATCCGCGCCAACGGAGTCGTGGTCACCCTGCCGCAGCATCCTGAAGCCAACGATGTCATCGGTAAAGCCATCCTGGAGAAGAATGCGCGCGGGGTGAGTGCGGCGAGATACGTTCCTCCGGTTTCACCCGGAGCGCCAGGGTATCTTGCAGGACGCATCGTTCCCGCCGTCGGCCGCAATCGTTATCCGCTCACGGTGATGGGCGAAGAGATCATGGTGGACTCGCCGCTTCCCGGGCGCCATCAGTTTCGCAACATCGCGCTCGCTATTGCCGCTGCCGAAGAACTTGCGCAGTTCGGTTTTGCCGTGACGCCGAAACAGGTCGAGAAGGGAATCTGCGAAACCCGTTGGCCAGGACGCTTCCAGGTCGTGGCTCCCTCAGCAGCAACAGGCAATCGCGAGTTGGTGCTCGATGTGGCACACAATCCCGCAGGAGCGTGGGCCTTGCGTTCGGCGCTGTCAGAAGCCTTTCCCGATCGCCCGCTGACCTTTATCTTTGGCGCGATGCGCGACAAGGCGATCCAGGAAATGTCGGAGATCCTTTTCCCGATCGCCGAAAATGTCGTCGTCACCCATGTCAACAACCCGCGGGCAGCCACGACCGATGAGCTTACACAGGCTGCATCGCGAACGGGCACAGAGATCCACGCGGAGCAATCGCTTGCTGCGGCGTTGGCGAAAGCACGTGAGCTCGCTCAGCTGGACGGGGTGACTGTGGTGACAGGCTCGACCTTTCTGGTTGGCGAAGCGATGCAAGTCATGGGACTGAAGGCATAACGATGTCTTACGGCGAACAACCCAAAAGTGCGGACGAACGCGGCCGTGGAACGTTGCTCACTCGTCTGCGCTCGTATTTCGTCTTTCTGCCGGTGACATATTTCTGTACCGGCGTGATGGGCACACTGTCGCTACTGTCGTCGCTGTTTGATCGCGACGGGCGGGTCCAGCATTGGTTCGCGCAGAAGTGGTCGCGGATGGTCCTGAAGATCCTGATGGTGCGCGTCCACGTCACCGGCCTGGAGCGTGTCGACTTTCGCCGCCCCGCCGTTTACGCAGCCAACCATCTTTCGGCGCTCGATATTCCGTTGCTCTTTGCCTGTCTATCCTTTCAGTTTCGCATCATGGCCAAGAAGGAGCTCTTCGTTTACCCGTTCCTTGGATGGCACCTGCGTCGCTCGGGTCAGATATCCGTTACCATCGGCGATGCCCGGGCCTCGCTCCGCAGCCTGAATCGCGCCAGCCAGACGCTACGCGATGGTATGCCCATAGTGGTTTTCCCCGAGGGCGGCCGTTCACCCGACGGGCGATTGCAGGAGTTTATGGGCGGCGCATTCTATGCGGCCCTGAAGGCACAAGTGCCGGTCGTGCCAATCGTGATATCTGGAGTACGAGAGCTGCTGCCGATGAATAGCTTCCACTCCTTGCCGGGTGAAGCGGACGTGGTGTTCTGCGATCCGGTTTCGACCGAGGGCATGACGCCGCGTGACATGGACAAGCTTTCGGCAATGGTGCGGCAGGTGATGGAAGAGGCAATGTTCGCGCGAACGCCGCGGCCGGACGAGATGCTGAATTCAGAAAAGGTGGCGCTGTGATTCCGGAGCCACGCATCGCGATTCCAGTTCCCAACTCGGCCCGGCCCGACTACGTTGCCCGGTCTCTGCCGCAGTATGAGCATGCCGTGCGTTACTCCGGAGGCGAGCCTGTCGTCATACAGGTGAATGCCACGCCAAGCGAAATCGCTCAGGCGATCAAGCATTGCGATGGAGTGCTGCTTCCCGGCAGCCCAGCCGACGTCGATCCGGAGAAGTATGGCGCGGAGCGGCACGAAAAGACGGCGGCGCCAGATCCGTTCCGCGACAACACCGACGAGCTTCTGCTGCAGGACGCGTATAACATGCGCAAGCCCGTCCTGGGCATTTGCTACGGACTGCAATCGCTCAACGTGTGGCGCACCGGCACCCTCGACCAGGAGCTGCCGGACGGCGTGAACCATCGTGCAGGACGCGCGGTGGCGCAGGCACATCGCATTCAGATTGAGGCCCACTCAAAGCTGGCTGCGATTTTGCGCCGTGCGGGAGCGTTGCCGGAGAGCGCCGACCTGATTCTGCCTGTCAACTCAAGCCACCATCAAGCGCCTGCTGTGCTCGGAGACGGATTGCGGCTGGCTGCCTGGTGTCCCGAGGATGGCGTCAAGGAAGCAGTCGAGGGCACGGCCCCCAATCACTTCGTTCTCGGCGTGCAATGGCATCCCGAGCGCGACTTTGATCAGACTGCATCCTCGCAGGCCATCTTCGCTGCTTTTGTTCAGGCCGCGGCTGCCTGGCACTCGCAGCTCGCAAATCGCCAAGGGGATTTCGAGTCGGCGGGAATGTAAACATCACGGTTAATACCCCGCGCTGTTTGTATTCGCTCCCGACCTTTGTCATGCGAGCGACGAGCGCCAAATCTTAACGTTTGTTATCCCGAGCGAAGTCTCTATCTATGTGTCATCCCGAGCGAAGCCTCTATCGATGTGTCATCCCGAGCGAAGCCGAGGGACCTGCAGTTTCTTCCCTGAGCCAAACCGCGCCCATGTGAGCGACATCACTACTCCAACGCTTTCCCAATAAAATACTGCGCTCGTGCGAGAACAGAGTTGGTAGCACGTGTACATAATGGCGAGCCGTTCGATGCTCTGGTTACGACGGTAACCCGGCTTGGGCCGACCTTGCGCAAGATTGGTGCACGCGAGCAGCCTTTACCGGCAACTTGGAAACAGGACCATCAGCGGACCTTCTGAAATTAAGCTCGCATCGCTGAGAGAGGCCTTTGGCGGTGGGAACAAACTGCAGGTCCCTCGACTCCGCTCCGCTTCGCTCGGGATGACACGGGCATAGAGGGTGTGCGTCATACCGTCATCATCAGTTACTCTGTTTTCTTATGCTAGATCTTGCCTTCGTACGTGATCATCTCCCCCTGGTTGAAGAAAAGCTGCGCCAGCGCGGCATGGACCCGGCCTCGGTTCTGCAGGATTTCCAATCCCTGGATCTGGAGCGGCGATCTGCCATTCGTGAGTCGGAAGAGCTGAAGGCCCGCCGCAATCAGGCGTCGGAGGAAATCGCTGCCCTTAAGAAGCAGAAGCAGGATGCGACAGCCCTAATCGATGAGACAAAAGAACTGCGCGAGAAGATCGCCGGCGCCGAGCAGCGTGCTGAGACGCTCGACGCACGCATGCGCGACATCCTCACCGGCATCCCTAACCTGCCGCAGGACAGCGTTCCCGTGGGCAACTCAGCCGACGACAACGTCGAAGTCCGGCGCTGGGGAACGCCTCCTCAGTTCGACTTCGCACCCAAGCCGCACTGGGAGCTGGGCGAGTCGCTGGGAGTGCTCGATCTCGATCGCGCAGCGAAGATCACGGGCGCGCGCTTCGCCGTCTATTGGGACCTCGGCGCAACTTTAGAGCGCGCGCTGATGAACTTCATGCTCGACCTGCACACGCACGAGCACGGATACACGGAAGTGCTTCCGCCGTTCATGGTGAACGCCGACTCCATGTACGGCACCGGGCAACTTCCCAAGTTCGAGGCCGATCTGTTCAAGGTGCCGCACGGCGACGGGAAGAACCTCTACCTCATCCCCACGGCGGAAGTTCCGGTCACGAACCTTTATCGCGACGAGACAGTAGACGGCGCGCGACTTCCGATCTCGCTGACCGCCTACACGCCCTGCTTCCGTAGCGAGGCCGGGTCGTACGGCAAAGATGTGCGCGGCATCATCCGTCAGCACCAGTTCCAGAAGGTCGAGCTGGTGAAGTTCACCAAACCGGAGCAGTCGAACGAAGAGCACGAGAAGCTTACCCGCGATGCGGAAGAGGTACTACAGAAACTCGGCCTGCACTATCGCGTGATGGCGCTCTGCACCGGCGACATGGGGTTTTCCTCGGCGAAGACCTACGACATCGAGGTGTGGCTGCCGGGGCAGGGATTGTTTCGCGAAATCTCTTCCTGCTCGAACTTCGAAGCATTCCAGGCGCGGCGTGCGAATATCCGGTATCGCCCTGAAGGCGGCAGGAAGACAGAGTTGGTGCACACGCTCAACGGCAGCGGACTGGCCATCGGGCGCACCTGGGTTGCGATTGTCGAGAACTATCAGCAGGCGGACGGCAGCGTGATCATTCCTGAAGCGCTGCGCAAGTATGTTGGAGCGGAGCGGATTACGCCGAAGAAGTTCTAGTGGATGCACTAACAACCCGACCGCTGTCATGCTGAGCGAGGTCGCCGCGGCGACCGAGTCGAAGCACCCCTATCGCGCCTAATGTGGTTGTCATAGGGGCCCTTCGACTGCGCTCGTACGCCTGCGGCGCACTCGCTCCGCTCAGGATGACCACTGAAGACGGGGCGAAATTACTGCGCTCGTTTCCTTGCCAAGAACTGCGACCGATCCCGCTCAGAATCGATCTCGGCAGCCACGCATGCGTAGAGTTCTTCGACCGAGGAGCAGCGGTCGGCCGCGCGCTTGACGACGACTTTGGCGATCGGACCGATGAATCCGGCCAGTTCTCTGCTGACGGAATCAAGGAGCTTCGGCTCGAAACTGCTGCCCGATGCCCGTGGCGCTCCCGATCCTTTGCTGGGAGTCTGCGAGGCCCCTGAGCGGCTTGCGGGCACCTGGATCGCCATGGTCTCCAGGGTCTGCGCATCGTCGAAGGAGATGCCCTCCAGAGCAGCTAGAAATTCGGCCGCGGTCTGGAACCTTTGCGACGCATCCTTCGCCATGGCGCGCAAGATGGTCTGCGACACGTTGTTGGGAATGCTGGGATTCAACTCCACCGGCCGTTTCGGCTCCTCGCGCAGATGACCGGTCATGACCTCGTACTCCGTTTTGCCATCGAACGGCCGCCGCCCGGTAAGAATCTCGTACAGCGTTACACCGGTCGAGTAAAGATCCGAACGCGCGTCCACCCGCTCGCCGCGCACCTGCTCCGGCGACATGTAGTGCAGCGACCCCAGCACATAGCCCGGCTTGGTGTGGCTCATGTCAGCCGATTGAAAGGCCATTCCGAAGTCCAAAAGCTTGGCCTCGCCCTCGTGGGTAATCATGATATTTGACGGTTTGATGTCGCGGTGAATCACGCCTCGCGCATGCGCATACACTAGCGCCGACAGCACCTGGCGCACGTAGGTGATGCCCTCCATCGCGCGGTGCGGCCAGGGAGAGTGCAGCTTGCTGTGCAGGTCTTCTCCCTCGATATACTCCATGACCATGGCGATCTGGTCTTCGTGCTGAAAGGCGGTGTTGAGCCGCGCGATGTGCGGATGCGATAGGCCGGCGAGCAGGCGAATCTCGCGTAGAAAGCGCTCGGAGAGGTCGCTGCGGTTGCGGTCCGAGCGCAGCAGCTTTACAGCCTCAACCCGCTGCGAGATGACGTGGCGCGCTTTGTACACCTCGCCCACGCCACCAGTTCCAAGCTGGCTGATGACTTCGTAGTCGCCGATGTTTTGTCCGGGCCGAAGGGGCATGGTGATATCAACCGGCTGGGTGCCGTTTGCAACACTATACCGGAAGCGGGCTCAGGTGCCCCACTCGGGCTGGTTTTGCCCGGGTGGGTGCCCTTGGTGTTGCTGACCGGTGTTGTTCGGTTTCAGCAACGGCGAACCCCACGCCGACAGAAGAAACCGGAATGGGGCACCCACCTGCGACAAGGATTGTGAATTTGCCCTATGTCACCGTGTATACAGCCCAGCCCCGCGGTGAGGCCCAGAGATCGGTCGAGCCGTCCGCATCGGTGTGCTTGGAGTCAGGCTTAGTATTATCCTGTCCGCCATAGGCCACCGGCTCCAGCATCGCGTTCTTCCACTGTGTCTGCACGGTTGAGCCATCCCAACGGTCACCGCGATTGTTCAGCACATAAACCAGGCCGTTCTGCGAACCGAAGCCACTGCGCTGCATGATGTAAAGGTCGTCGTCCACATAGAGCACGCTGGTGCCTCCGCCGGCCAACTGCTCGTGCGCGTGGACAAGCGCTTCAATCCCGTTGGGAGTGCCTGACTTGGCCAGCCCATAGTTGTACCAGTCCATCCAGAAGACACTGGGATAACCCTCATGCGTCAGGATGAAGCTGTAAGCCATCAGCTTGTCGTGGTTGATGGCGTTGCCGGGATCGCGAATGGTGTCGTGGTTATCGACGAAGCTCACTGCCTGTGCGGGCATGCTCTGCACCAGCGTTCCCGGCTGGGCCAGCGTTTGCAGGCTGAATCCATAGGTATCGCACAAGTCTTTCAGCCGGTAATGCAGCGGAAAATCGAATGCGCTCACCGGATTGTCGATATACGCATTCACATTGTTCAGCCAGTCGTCGACCGTACGGATGTTGTCCCAACATTCGCCGACACAGAAGGGATAGGTGGCGCCCGCTCTGCCGAGGTACCGCAACTCGGCGATCGCCTTTACCATCCAGGGCGCGTAGCCCTTGACGAAGTCGAAGCGAAATCCATCGAAGCCGACTTGCTCGACCAGAAACTGCGCCAGCGTGATCATCTCGCCGTAAACAACCGGATTGCGATGGCACAGGTCGGGCATGTCGCCGAATGTCATCTCGTCGAACGTCTCATAGGGCGAGGGATGGAAGCACTTCCAGTCGCGCAGAAACTTGCCGCTGGCGGGCGTGAACTTCGTCCAGCGGGTTTGCCCATCGATCGCATTGGTTTCCTGTGCGTCGCCTCCGCTGTTGTGGTCGAGCACCAGGTCGGCATAGACGTCCATGCCGGCCGCGTGCGCCGATGCGATCAGCGCCTTCAAATCGACGCTGTTGCCGAACCATGTCGTGGTGCGCCCCTTCTGGTTGAAGTCGCCCAGGTCCCAGTAATCGTAAGGATCGTAGCCCATCGACGGGCCGCCGAGATTGGCCGCCTTGCAGGCAGGCGGCAACCACAGCGCGGTGAACCCGGAGCGCTGCAGCTCCGGCAGTTTGCCGGCAAGGAAATTCCACCACGTCCCATCCTGATTTTCTTCTGCGGGACAGTTCCAGTAGAAGGTTTGAAAGAGAACGCCCATGTGTCACCTCCGGTGATCGAAGGAGAATATCGCACATTGAGGTTGCATGGGTGTGAATTCGAAGCTGCTCTGGAGGATTGTATTTGGGTTGTTGGTAGAGCGGTAGAGCGGTCCTTTGGGTCCGCGTCCATGTCGCTAATGAAATTCAGGGGGCCGTCCGATGCTGCGCGGCATCGGACGGCCATCCCGCTGGGAATGTCAGCGCTTGACGCGGCGCTGAAGCGCCGCTCTACCTGTTTTCTTTCTCCCGCTTCTCGATCTTTGCCCATGTGTCGCGCAGTGCGACGGTGCGATTGAAGACCAGTTTTTCCGGCGTGGAATCGGGATCGACGCAGAAGTATCCCAGGCGCTCGAACTGATAGCGTGTCTCAGGCGTAGAGCCCTGCACTGAGGGCTCAAGCTTGGCGTGCTCGATCACCTCCAGCGAGTTGGGATTCAAGTTGGCATGAAAGTCCTCGCCCTCGGGTGCGTCGCTCGGGTCTTCTTTCAGGAACAGGTTTTCGTACAGCCGAACTTCACAATCGAGAGCGTGCTCGGCGGATACCCAATGGATTGTCGCCTTCACCTTACGATTGTCAGGAGCGTTGCCGCTGCGGGTCTTGGGATCGTAAGTGCAGTGGACTTCAACGATGTTTCCCGAATTGTCTTTCACCGCACCGGTGCACTGGATGAAGTAGCCTCCACGCAAGCGTACCTCTGTACCTGGCGACAGGCGGAAGAACTTCTTCGGAGGATCTTCGCGAAAGTCGTCTTGCTCGATGTAAAGCTCACGCGAGAACGGCACCTTGCGCATTCCGGCGCTCGTGTCCTCCGGATTGTTGATGACCTCCAGCTCTTCGACCTGGCCGTCGGGATAGTTGTCGATGACAACCTTGAGCGGCCGCAGCACACCCATGACACGCAGCGCGCGCCGGTTGAGATCTTCGCGGACGAAGTGCTCCAGCATCGCCAGCTCGATGATGCCGTTGGTCTTCGAGGCTCCGATGGCGGCGCAAAAGTTGCGCACCGCTTCCGGCGTGTAGCCGCGCCGGCGAATACCCGAGATGGTGGGCATGCGCGGATCGTCCCACCCCCGCACATGTCCCTCCGGCACCAGTTGCAGCAGCTTGCGCTTGCTAAGCAGCGTGTAGGTGAGGTTCAGGCGGTCGAACTCGATCTGCTGCGAGGGGAAGATGCCCAATTGCTCGATGAACCAGTTATACAGCGGGCGGTGATCCTCAAACTCGAGGGTACAGATGGAGTGGGTGACGTGCTCGATGGCGTCCGACTGGCCATGCGCGAAGTCGTACATGGGATAGATGCACCACTTGTCGCCCGTGCGGTGGTGCGTGGCATGCACAATCCGGTACATGATGGGGTCGCGCAGGTTCAGGTTCGGCGAGGCCATGTCGATCTTGGCGCGCAGCGTCCGCGAGCCGTCGGGAAACTCGCCTCGGCGCATGCGCTCGAACAGATCGAAGTTCTCTTCCACCGAGCGGTTGCGATACGGGCTGTCTTTGCCGGGCTCGGTCAGTGTGCCGCGATACTGGCGAATCTCTTCCGCCGTCAGGTCGCAAACGTAGGCCTTGCCGGCCCTGATCAACTGGACCGCCCACGCGTAGAGCTGATCAAAGTAGTCCGACGCGTAGTACAGCCCGTCCCATTCCCAGCCCAGCCAGCGCACGTCTTTGAGGATGGAGTCGACGTACTCCTGCTCTTCCTTCTCGGGATTGGTGTCGTCGAAGCGCAGGTTGGTCTTGCCGCCGAACTCGGCCGCGAGACCAAAGTTCAAGTATGTCGACTTGGCATGCCCGATGTGAAGATAGCCATTCGGTTCAGGAGGGAAGCGGGTCTGCACACGTCCGCCGAACTTGTTGCTCTTCAGGTCTTCGAGGATGATGTCGCGAATGAAATTCGAAGCGTGCGGGCCGGAGTCAACCGGCGCGGCGAAGACTTCGATCTTTTCGTGGGTAACGCTCATGAGCGCTGTATTTCCTTGCCGACGGCTGGGCAGTCCGTGGGGGTAGTACCAGTTTAACTGGTTATGCCGCCTGGCGGGAGCGTCGGCCCAACGTTTGATGCGCCCAGCAATCCCGAATCACGTGCTGGCTTACGACCCTAAGGCCAGTTGATCTCGATCAGCAGCACTACTACGTGCGCGCTGGCGGCGTTGTCAGTACCCATGCCTTCCGGCGTTTTGGCCTTAACGCTTACCTGAGAAGTCTTAATCTTCAGCAACTGTGCGACATTCTTCCGGATCGCCTCAGCATGCGGAACAATCTTCGGCTCGGCGAGAATCAGAGTGCTGTCTACGTTGCCGACCATGTACCCGGCTTCGCTCACATGCCGCATCGCTTCCTGCAAGAACACGGACGAGTCGGCGCCCTTCCACTTCGGATCGCTGGGCGGAAAATACGTGCCAATGTCGCCCGCCGCGACAGCTCCCAGGAGGGCATCCGTGAGAGCGTGCAGTAGCACGTCACCGTCCGAGTGACCTGCCAGGCCGCTGTGATGCGGCAAGGTGATGCCCCCAACCTTGAGAGGAATGCCGGGCTGGAACTCGTGCGAATCCCAGCCGTAGCCGATACGCGGGTTGTAGCGAATAGAAGTAGTAGCCATGATGTCGGCTGGCGACAGCCTGCGACAATTCTAGCGTGCCGGGGAATCTCGGCTGAATCGCGGTTCCATTTGGATGAAGTGATCGGCCGTTCCTGCAGCTTTTGAGTGTCCAATCAAATCTCTGCATGAGACAATCGTAGGATTGTAAGTGAAGTGGCAAGCGAGATCTTCCCGGCGAGCTCCAGAGAAGTCTCAATGTCTCCGATTTTGTTGTAGAGACGCGTAGCAGGCGGCCCCCCTAGAGTCTGCGACAAACAAATTTCCTTAATGATGAGGTCACTATGTCCAAAAAAACGATGCTTGTATTGTGTCTCCTGGGTTGCAGCGTCCTGGCTGGCGCCGAGCAGGTCACCCTCAAGAACGGAGATCGGTTGACCGGCGCCATTGTGAGCATGGATGGCAAGAAGCTCGTGGTTAAGACCAGTTATGCCGGCGACGTGTCCATCGACTGGGGAGAGGTAAGCCAGTTTTCTTCCGACAAGCCGCTGGTGATTACGCGCACAGACAAACAGGTACTATCCGGGACGGTGAGCACCGAAGGACAAGAGGTGATGATCACGACCGCGCAGGGCCCGCAGAAGCTGGCGCTGGCCGACGTAGGTGCGATGCGCTCGCCCGCCGACCAGGCCGCCTATGAGAAGTCGCTGCATCCGGGCATGCTGGAGGGCTGGGCCGGCGGCGGCAGCTTTGGATTCGCGCTGGCCCGCGGCAACAGCGAAACCACGAACCTGGCACTGGGATTCGACGCCAAGCGCAAGACCGCGAAGGACGCCTGGGTTGTCGACGCCGCTTCGATCTATTCAGAGGATGCCAAGACGAGCACAACCACCGCAAACTCGTTTCAAGGCCTGATCCGCTACGATCGCAACCTCACCAAGCGGCTGTTTGCCTACGCCGCATTCGCAGGTGGCTATGACAACTTGCAGGATTTGAACTACCGCATCACGCCCGGTGGCGGTCTCGGCTATCACGCCATCATGACGGACCGTACTACACTTGATCTGCTGGGAGGCCTCGGCTACACGCGCGAGTCGTATACCACAGGCTTGGTCAACAACCTGTTCACGGCAACACTAGGGGACGAATTCGCCTACAAATGGTTCAAGTCCACTTCGATCACGCAGAACCTTTATTACCTTCCTGCCCTCAATGACACCAGCATCTACCACGTGAACGGAAATTTCGGACTGGCGACCAAGCTCAACGGCTGGCTGACGAGTAACCTGAACTTCAACGACCGCTACAACAGTGCGCCTGTGCTGGGGAACAAGAAGAACGATGTTCTGTTCACCGCCGGTGTTGGCTTTACCTTCGGCGCAAAACCGGCGAAATAGCAAGTATGCGTTCGGGCTGTGCTGTCGAATTGTGGCACGCCCCACGTTTCTGTTTCGCGAGCGGTTCTAGAAACGGAGGGTGGCGTCGGGAACGATACGAAAACGCCGCTTGCCCGCAATGCGATAGGTCTGAAAGTCCGCGAAATCGATGGTGAAGACTGTGCTGATGCGCTCGCGATGTGCCAGGTGCACCAGGGCTGCATCCGCGAAGTCCATGGGGCGGTCGGCGTAGCGCTCCATGAGAAAGTTGATTTCCGGCAAGTCGCCGTCGCTAATTGAAGCAAGGGTAACTGCGCCGGAACGAACAAGTCTCCAGGCCGAGGCAAGATACCGCGAGTTCTTTCCCAGAAGGTGAAAATATTCCGTCAGTACAGCTTCTGAGGTTAGTAATGGCAGGCGGACGTGCGAGAAGGTCTCGACGCAGGCGCTATGCCAGCGATCGTCCTCGTCAACGAGTGCCAGCATCGCACCGGTGTCAATCAGGACGCTAGCGTCCATACTTTCGTCTGAGTAGCTCGCGGAAATCAGAACTGACGGTCTCCGAGCGGCGCGGATTGCCGCCGGAGATTGTGCCCAAAGCCTTCGCCGCTTCTGCATGGAGGCGGAGCTGCTCGGCTTCGTCGCCCTCATCAGCGTGGCTTGCCAGCAACTCCTCTGTGAGGCGGTCAAGCAACTGGGCAACAGTCTGTCCCTGGGCTCGCGCTCGTCCTTCGAGAGCGCGCTTTCTTTGGGGCGTCAGCCGCCAGCTATACACCTCAGTCTTGGCCATGCACTACATTGTAGTGCAAAGAAAGGGCGTCCGCAGGCACCTTGCATCTCAAAGCCTTAAGCTCCGGCCCAGTTCCTTCTTTCCACGAAGGTGGGCGGTTCATAGGTCTTGCCCGCGGCTAATTGCCGATCTTCCCGCTTTGAGGTCCAGAGCAGGAGCGGCCCGGCAAGCATGCGCACCGCCCGCGTTGCAAGCCCGAATTCGCGCTCGATTTCCAATCTCAGCCCGCGGATCCTCTCCGACACCGCAACGTTGGTTTTCTTCAGGCGCTTCTCCATCGCCCAGAGCGCGGCGTTGTAGGTGGTCCGGAGTTTCATGGCTTCCAGCTTCATCCGCTCGCGGACTCGCTCATCCTGCGAATTACGGTAGCGCTTCCATCCCCGGAAGATGGTTTCACATATTCGAAACAAGCTTGGCCCGTTACGTTCGAAGTCAAACTGGAAGGCCCAGTCGAGAAACCGCTTCGACTGCTCGCGCGAAATCGCGCCGTGCTGAAAGTTGAACTTGTACTGGCCGTGAATGTCAGCGAGGTCGACGTCCGTCAGCATGCGTCCGTCGCGGCTGACCTGCTCGTACAACGGCGTTCCGGGCACCGGGGTGTAGAGCATGAACTGGTGGAAGTCGGTGCAGTGGGCCACGGCATGCTCGATTTCCCGTTCGATGTTCTCCGGCGTGTGGTGTTCCAGGCCCACGATGGTCGAGCCTAGTAGCTTGATGCCGTGCTGGCGCAATTCCGCCGCCAACGAACGCGTGTCAGCATCGTGCAGCTTCGAGTAGGTCGAGTTCGGAGATTCCAACCCCAGCCAGATCCAGGAAACTCCCAACTGCACCAGCTCCTCCATCGAATACTTGCGAATGGCGTTGACCGACGAGAAAACGTACAGCGACCAGCTCTTGCCGGCCTGCTGCATTCTCTCCAGCAACTGCAACGCTCGTGGCCGCTGAAGCAGAAAGTTCTCGTCCATGATGAAGAACGAGCGCACCTTCATCGTGCGCTCCATGCGTTCCATCACTTCGAAAAGCTCGTCGCCGCTGCGGAAGAAATGAAAGCTCTTGCCTTTGCCGCCGAAGAACGAGGAAGTCGTGCAGAAATTGCAGCCCATGGGGCAGCCCACCGAGGGAATGATGGTAGCGGCCGTGTCCCGAGTGTTGTCAGGCAAACGCATCCCCAGCACTCGCATCCCAAAGCCGGAGAAGATCTCCGGGTGCTCGATCGGTGCCTCCGGATCGTCGCTAAGGTAGCGCCGCATCCAGGCGATGCCTTCGCCGCGAACGAAGTAGTCTGCATCAATCAGTTTGTCGATGCCCGGTATGGCGGCCACGTGTCCGCCGACGACGATGGCCGATTGCGGCGAGAGCTTGCGCACCTGCCGGCACATTTCACGGACTTTGCCGAAGTTGGGAATGATCCCCGAGATGCCCACAACGTCGTACTCGGTTGAAGTCAGCTCCTGTTGGAAGCGCTCCAGAGTCGGGAAGTCGAGCAGCGTGCTCGGGGCGGAGATGTTGCGCTGGATCATCATCAGTCCCCAGGAGCGATGAAACATGCGCAGCGAAAAGCTGCCTTGCGCGCGCGTAACCTGATTGTGATACAGCTCCATGGGGTTGATGGTCCGGCTGCCGAACTCGTCATCCTGCGCGTAGGGACCGAAGACGGAACTGAGAAGGACGCGGGCTTGCTTGCCCTTGGGATGGGGACGGACTGCATCCCCTGATTGCATGATCATGCAATCAGGCTAGAGATATTGCCTCTGCAATTCAGTGATGTCAGCAAGACCATGGCGGAAATGACAGAACTCTTACATTCCTTTCCGGCAATGCGCGGCCCCTTGCACGGCACTAAGGGAGAAAAAAACGGGCAGGACGGAGGGTCCTGCCCAGGTGCGCAAACGACAAGGCCTTACTGTTGCGGGGATTCGTCGGTGCCGCTCTGCAACCACTTCTGCAGCCGGCCGTCGATGCGGGAAATCTGCTGCGCGCGCAACTGATCGGCCTTCGCGCGCTGGTCGGACGTCAGCACCTGGGTATAGATCTGGTGCTGGATCGCCTGCTTCTGCACGATCATCTGCGACATAAGCTGCGCTTGCTGCGTGGCCAACGCCTGGATCTTGGCCTGGTCGTAGTTACCATTGGCCGTGGCCTCCAGCATGGCTTTCTTGTTTGCCGCCATCTGCTGTATCAGCGGGAGGCCAGTCTGCTTGTTGGCCTGGAATATGTCTTTGACCTGGGCCTTCTGCGCGTCGGTTAGGTTCAGCTCACGCATCAGATAGGCCATGCGGGCATGACCGCCGCGCCAGACCTTTTCGGGGGCGGACGTCGCGTTCTCCTGCGCATAGCTCAACATGGCAACGCCACCCATGACCAGGGCCAGCAAAGCCACCGCGACCATCCAGAATCTCGTTTTCATTTCTCTTCTACTCCTTCTGACAGAACTTTTCGGCTGTCAGAGGTAATAACGCAGATACGACGCTTCTGACGGTAAAGAGTGATTGCGCTGTGGTTAAGTTTTGTTTCCGCACAGCGCAAGCCTCCTCCTCCAAAGCGGTTGCGAAAAACTTACTCGGTCGGGGCCGGTGTCGCTCCCGACTGCATCTTCTGGAGATGCTGGGTGATGCGATTGATCTCGTCGGTGCGCTGCTGGTTGAACTTGGCTTGCTGATCGGCCGTCAACACCTGGGTGTAAATCTGGTGCTCCAGCGCTTGGTGTTGGACCGTCATCTGCGCCATTAACTGCGCCTGCTGATTGGCCAGGGTCTGGATCGCCGCCTGGTTGTAGGCACCGTTGGCTGTCGCCTGGAGCATGGCCAGCCGGTTCTGCGCCATCTGCTGCATCAGGGTGTGCATGTTGGCCTTGTTGGCCTCCATGATCGACTTCATCTGCTGGTGCTGGGCATCGGTGAGGTTTAGGTCACGGAACATATGGCCCATCGGCCCATGCCCGTGCATGCCCCATCCCGGACCACCCGGGCCGGGGCCCTGCGCGTAGCTCATCACCGCGCCACCCCAGACCATTACCGCTAGAATCGTGACTGCTGCCATCCACTTCATCTTCATCGCTAGTTTCTCCTGATTGTGCTTCTTAGGCCGGGCTTGGCTTTAACAAAATGTCACCGCATCTGCCTGCCTTCCGATGATAAGTTCATGCAGGCGGCCGCAAAGGTTCCCAAAAAAAGCTTGGGCTTTGTCCCAGCTTTTACATTTTTCCGGGCATCCCGAAGACCGCTGGGAGGATCAACAACGCCATGAAACGAGCCGGTTTTTCAGTCGTATTGGTACTGCTGTCGGCCATCTTCTCTGCCGCTCAGGAATTACCGGTCGGAACCATGCTTCCGGTCGAGTTAAGCACCAATATCCGGGCGGGGAAGTTCAAGCCCGGCGACCGCGTCTCGGGCAAGCTGGCGCAGTATGTGGTCGTGCCCGGAACGCGCCTGCCCCGAGGCACGCAGGTGAGCGGACGGATCCTGCAATCCCAATCCGGGTCGGGAGGTTCGCCGGCACGCGTGGCGCTCGCCTTCGACACCATTCGAATGCAGGGACGCGACGTTCCTATCACGACCAGCCTGCGGGCGCTGGCGTCGATGCAAGAGGTCTTTGACGCCCAGCTTCCCACTAATGCAATCGATGATTATGGAACCACCATACACGACTGGAACACCGTGCAAGTCGGCGGACAAGCTGTGTATCGCGGAGATGGAGTGGTGATGGAAGGCCCGAATGTGGTGGCCAAAGCATCAACTGTGGGGGAAGTGTTTGGCGAGCCCAAGACATGGCCTTGGTCGGCGTGCGCGCGCGACCGTGCCAGCAATACCGTGCAGGCGTTCTGGGTATTTTCCACCGACGCCTGCGGGGTTTACGGATTTGAAGGCTTGAAGCTGGCCCACGCAGGACGCTCGAAACCAGTCGGCCAAATCGTGCTCGAATCCCTGCGCAAGCTGGAAGTTCGCGGCGGAAGCGGCTGGCTTCTTATGGTGGTCTCAGGAGAGCCTGCCAGTTCCGCGCATGCGGATAGCCATGAGGCGAGGGTGTCGGGTAGCATCGTAAGCGAAGCTCACGATGAGACTCATGAATAATTCCTTCAGACTGAAAACGATGTGTGTCGCCGCGGTCCTGCTTGCCGCTCTGCGAGGGTATGCTGCCGAGCCGGTACAAACGCTTCCCCCGGGAACGCTGCTGCCGGTGATGCTCAACAGCAATCTCGATTCCGACAAGAGCAAGCCCGGCGAGAAGATCTCGGCCAAGCTCAAACAGGATGTACCTCTGCCGGACCGGGGAATCGTCAAGGCAGGCACCGAGATTACAGGCCACGTTGTGGCCGCGAAGCGCGGGGGGGAAGGCTCGACTGCCAGAGTTGTATTTGTGTTGGATCACATCCGTATGAATGGTAGTGAATATCCCCTCACCACCGGTTTACGGGCCCTTGCCTCGATGATGGCCATTTCCGAGGCGCGTAAGCCCATCAACTCGGTTGCCCTCGACGGCAGTTCGCCTTGGGACTACAACACCCGGCAAGTAGGCGGAGACATCGTTTTTGGCCGAAAGGACGTGCGTTCAGAGGCCGGCGTAGTCGGCATGTCCCCCGAACCAGGGTGGGTGGTTGGTATACCGCGCGCGAATCCTGACGCGGGCTGCGATGCCCCGGAGAATAAGAACCTCCAGGCGTTCTGGTTGTTTTCCACCAGCGCCTGCGGTGTGTACGGAGATGACGACCTGCAGATCTCGCGGCATCCCTCCGACAGCACGGCGGGCCAGATCACGTTGCTTGATCCCAAGCGCGTCCTGGTGCGCGGCGGCGGCGGATTGCTGCTGGTCGTTTTGCCGCAGGCGGTTCCCCAAACCGTGAGGTAATCGGGGCATGTCTCTGTTTCGCCAGGCGAAGAGCGAGACATGAGACACTGTCCCACGTGTCCATTCGCCAACTCACCTCGCGCGTCGTCTATCGCAACCCGTGGATGACGGTTCGGGAAGACGAAGTCGAACGCGACAACGGGCAGCGCGGAATTTACGGTGTCGTCGAGAAGTACGACAGCGCCGTTATCCTTCCTATCGATGGCGATTACGTCCACCTCGTCGAGCAGTTTCGCTATCCTATCGGCCGCCGTTCGCTGGAATTACCCCAAGGAAGCCTCGAAGCCAGTGGATTTGAGCCTGAAGCCATTGCCCGCGGGGAGCTGCTTCAGGAAACCGGCCTGGTTGCGGCCAGCCTCGAGTTGCTCGGTTCCTTCATCATCGCAATCGGCTATTCGAATCAGCGCCAATACGCCTTTCTGGCAACCGGTCTTACGCTGGGGCAGAACTGTCCCGACCGGGAAGAACACGACCTGGTGTTGCACCGCGTCAGCCTGGCAGAGTTCCAGGAGAAGATCAGCAACAACACCATCGACGACGCGCAAACGCTGGCGGCTTGGGCGTTGTATCGCGCACGCTACGGAGGGTAATTAGCGGCTCTTAGCTTTTGGCCGTTGGCCCTTAGCTTTTGTTCGCCGGATGTCGGTAATCCGGCACGACTGTTACCCATACTTCGCAAGTCGACCAGGGTCGGCCAACTCAAAGAAGGCACGTTCCTCCGTCCTGAGCCAAAAGCCAAAAGCTAAAAGCCAAGCCAGAGCGCTTACGTTATACCCACAAATACAAGAGGTTACGGTTGGGTTACAAATCCGCTTGAAGCGGGCTCACGGCCTGTGCTAGCTTTTTCTACGCAACATTCGGAGGTCCGCTGAATGGCAGCACAGGTACGTGATCAGCTTCTTGCCAGCAATGAAGAGTTCCGCCAGTTGGCAACTCAACATTCGCAATACGCACAACAACTCGAGTCACTCATTCACAAAAGATATCTTTCCGAAGAAGAGAAGCTCGAGGAAGTACGCCTGAAGAAGCTGAAGCTCCGCCTGAAAGACCAGATGGAAAGTCTGGAACAGAAGTTCCGCACCGACCACCAGGTCGCATAGTCACCTGTGAGCCCGCGCCAGCGGCGGTTGGGAGCCGCCTTCCAACTGCCCCGCGAATTCCCTACCTACTCTGCAGTCCCTGATGCGCTTTCACGGATCTTTGCTCGATCCGGTACTTGGGGCCTCTCACCGAACCTCAGAAGCCGACGAACACCGGCTCAGGCTGCAACTCGATTCCGAACTCATCACGTACCCCATCCTGTATCTCATGCATGAGAGCGATGATCTCAGCCGCCTGGGCGCGGCCGCGATTCACAATCGCCAGCGCATGATGGCGCGAGATTGCTGCAGCTCCTTTGGTAAAGCCCTTGCGAAACCCGGCCTGCTCGACCAGCCACCCCGCTGGAACTTTCCTGTGCCCATCCCCGGCGGGATAGCTGGGTAACTGCAAGCTGCAAGCCGCCAGCCTGGCAGCAAGCTCCGCGTACTGCTTTTCGGAGATGACCGGGTTCTTGAAAAATGACCCCACGCTGCGGGAGTCGTCGTCGCCCGGCACGATCAACATGGCCTTGCGGCGGCGAATCTCGAGCACCGCCTGGCGTGTCTCTGCCAGGGTCGGCTCAGATGTGTAATCGGCGAAGCAGTTCTGCAATTCGGCATACACGATTCTCGGCTTACCGCCATGTACCAGGCTGAAGCTAACGCCGGTGATCACGTACTCGCCGCGATCGATGGAGTTGAAACGGCTAGAGCGGTAGGCGAACCGGCAATCGGCGCTCGACAAAGTAATCGTCTCCAGCGACACCACGTGCAGCGCCCGCACTTCGGTAATCGTCTCCGATACCTCCTGCCCGTATGCGCCGACGTTCTGGATCGGCGTTCCGCCGACAGTCCCCGGTATTCCGCTCAGACATTCCAAACCCGCAAACCGCGATTGGACGGTGCCGGCAACGAAAGCGTCCCAATCCTCACCCGCGCCTACGTCGAAACGGGCCCGATCCTTACCCAGGCTCCGCTCCCTGATGCCGAGCAGGGCGATCCTCAGCACCAGCCCGGCAAAGCCGGCATCGGAGACAACGAGGTTGCTGCCTCCGCCCATAACGAACCAGGGCAAGTCGCGCTCGCGGGCGAAAATGAGCGCCTCGCGAATGTCCTCTTCGCTGTGCGCCTCGCAGAAGTAGCGGGCCGGGCCACCCACGCTCAGCGTAGTCAAGGGAGCGAGCGGAACGTTTTCCCGAATCAACATACGGTTTGAATCAATATAGCCTCGCAAGAAAAACATCACCACGGAGGCACGGAGCACACCGAGAGAACTAGAAGCTAAACACGTCTCAATTTCTCTGCCCTCCGTGTCTCGGTGGTGAGTCTTTCGCACCTGCCCAGTTATTCTCCAGACCGCATCGACTTTGTTAGAATCCGCGCAGCTTTTATGCACGCCATCGCAGGATCGTTATCGGCTTTGCCGAGTTGGTGGCCAATTTCTGCCGGCGCCAGTTCCAGCACAGTCCGCCTTCTGGTGGCAACCGGCTTGGGTGGCGCTATTGGTTTAGAGCGGGAACTGAAGCACCGTCCGGCCGGCTTACGCACCAACCTGTTCATCTGCTTCGGTGCAGCGCTGTTCACCATCCTTTCCGACCGGCTGGCCGGCCCGGACGTGGCCGACCGCACGCGAATCGCCGCGCAGATTATCACTGGAATCGGCTTCATTGGCGCGGGTTCCATAATGCGGGAGGGAGCCTCGGTCTCTGGTCTAACCTCTGCCGCCACTATCTTTGTCACCGCCGGCATCGGCATGGCAGCCGGCGGGGGGCTGTTTGAGACCGCCTTCTTTGCGGCTCTGCTTGTGATCCTTACGCTGATCCTTCTGGGCGAGATCGAGCGGCGGTACGATCTTAAGCAGTTAGTGGTGGGGTATGACGTGATCAGCACCCCATGCGACAGCCCGGATCCGATTATTGCCGAGGTCAACCGCATTCTCGATGATCAGCACATGCACATGCGGACCGTCCGGGTAAGTAGGAGCGAGGGCGGTTCCTGCCATGTGCAATTCTCGGTCGAGGGCTACAGCTCGCAGCAAAAACAACTTGCCCAGCTCCTGAAGGCGAGCTCCAAGACTGCGACGGTCGCGTCGGCGATTGAGAGCGAGCGCGATTGACGTGCCGAACGTCGGCTTTATCAAGGCGACCGCTTGCGGCAACGACTTCATTGTTGTTGAAGCCGCTTCCTGGGCCGGCGATATGCACTCCTTCACTCGCGCGATCTGCGATCGTCATCATGGCGTCGGCGCCGACGGCGTCGAGTGGGTCCTGCCCGCGGAAGATGCCGACTTGCGCATCAAGCTGGTCAACGCCGACGGCTCCGACGCGGAGATTTCCGGCAACGGAACGCGTTGCGTTGCGGCATGGCATTGCTCGCAGCATCCCAGCAGCGTAGTTCGCATCGAGACCGACGCCGGTCGCAAGACTTGCGAGCTGATCTCCCGGCAAGGCAACAGGTTCGAATTTCGCACCGCGATGGGCGAGCCTCGAGTCGATGGCGAACTCGCGGTGGGCCTGAGCTACGGCGAAGCGAGGGGTATTCCTGTGTCGATGGGGAATCCGCACTTCGTCATGTTCGTCGATGACTTTGTGCCACACTGGAAAGAGCTTGCAGCCGAGATCGCGACGCATCGCGATTTCCGCAATGGAACGAACGTTGAGTTGGTGCGAGTTTTCAATCAGCACGAGATTGATGTGCGCATCTGGGAGCGTGGCGTTGGACAAACCCTCTCGTCGGGCACCGGGTCGAGCGCGTCGGCGGTGGCGGCCATTCACGCAGGCCGGGCGAAGTCGCCGGTACTGGTTCACACCCTGGGGGGCACGCAAACCGTAGAGTGGGACCAGCAAGTGTATTTGACGGGGCCTGCGACGTTACTCTGCCGGGGTGAATTTTTCAGTTAAGATGAACCTTTCCTGATGCCTCTGCCCACACCGAAGGAACGCATTTTCCCGCCGGCGCTGCACGCCGGAGACACGGTGGGCGTAATCGCGCCTGCTGGTCCCATTTCTCCCGACGCCCTGCGGACCGGCCTGGCTGCGCTTGCGCGCCGCGGGTACAGGCCAATTCATCTGCCGTCAATTCTGGAGCGAGACTGGTACTTCGCCGGTTCCGTCGAACGGCGAGTCGCCGAGCTACATCAGATGTTCTCCGATCCCGAGGTGAAGGGCATTGTGTGCTTTCGCGGCGGCTACGGAAGCAACTACCTGCTCCCGCATCTCGATCTCGATTTGATTCGCAGCCACGCCAAGTTTTTCTGCGGTTGCAGTGACGTGACAACACTGTTGACATATCTTTGCGATCGGGCTGGGCTGATCGTGTTTCACGGGCCGATGTTGCAGAAGGACGCGCAGCCGGACGGAGTGGACGAGCAGTCGTGGTTCGCCGCGGCTTCGGGAGAGCCGTATGTCCACGAGTTCGGTGAGGACGTTCAGACGTTGGTGCCCGGGCAAGCGGAGGGCACCATGTACGGCGGCTGCCTGTCGCTGCTCTGCGCCTCGATGGGAACGCCCTACGAAGTCCAGACGCGCGACACAATTCTGTTTCTGGAAGACGTTGCCGAGCCGGCTTATCGCATCGACCGTATGCTGATGCAACTGAAGCTGGCGGGCAAACTGGACGCCGTTCGCGGGATCATCTTCGGCGAGATGCTGGATTGTGCACGCGGGGCTGAGGGCTACAGTTTGCAGGAGGTCGTGCTGCGCATGGTTGGGGACCTGGGCGTACCGGTGGTCTACGGCCTGCCATCGGGCCATGTGACGTGCCGCAACGTTACAATCCCGCTCGGCGTTGCAGCTCGTTTAGACGCCGGCGCCAGGGTGATACTGCAGCACGCCGGCGTACGTAGGCGACACGTAGAAGCTCCAATATCCAAATGACGAAACAGATGCATGCCCACCTGATTGGCATTTGCGGCACCGCTATGGCCTCCCTTGCGGGAATGCTAAAGCAACGTGGTTATCACGTGACAGGGTCTGACGTTGCGGCATATCCGCCAATGTCGGACTTTCTGACCGCCCTGGGTATTGCCGTCGCGCAGCCGTTCAGCGAGCGCAACCTTGAGCCTCGCCCTGACTTTGTGGTTGTGGGCAACGCCATTTCGCGCGGCAACGTCGAGCTTGAAGCCGCCCTCGATCAGCGCCTGCCGCTGCGATCTCTGCCGCAATTGCTGCACGACGAGTTTCTGGCCGGCCACGAGCGCCTGATAGTGGCGGGCACGCATGGCAAAACAACCACGTCCTCCCTATTGGCCTGGCTGTTCTCTGCGGGCCAGCGTGCCGCCAGTTTTCTTATCGGCGGAATTCCGGAAAACTTTGGCAGCTCCTTTCATCTCGGAAGCGGACCGGAATTCATCCTCGAAGGCGACGAGTACGATAGCGCATTCTTCGATAAAGGCCCGAAATTTCTGCACTATTTTCCCGACGCCCTGATTCTTACTTCGGTGGAATTCGACCATGCCGACATCTATCGCAACCTTGACGAGGTGAAGACGGCATTCAAGCGGCTGGTAAATCTCATTCCCCGGCGCGGCCTGCTGATCGCGTGGGATGGACATGGCAACGTTGATGAGTGCATTGGCCGCGCGTTGTGCAAGGTTGAGCGGTACGGCTTCGACGACAGATCTACTTGGCGAGTTGTTGGCGTCGAATATCGGCCAGACAGTACGCGGTGGAGCGTGCTCCGGGATGGGCGTCCCTGGGGCGAGTTCGAGTTTCCTCTGGCCGGCGAGTACAACGTTCTGAACGCAACCGCCGCGGCAGCCCTTGCGGCGCATTACGGCATCGGCGTCGATACGATTGCGCAAGCATTGCCGGACTTCCGTTCTGTGAAGCGGCGCCTGGAAGTGCGCTCGCAGTCGCATGGTATCACCGTCATCGAGGACTTCGCCCATCATCCAACGGCGATCGCGGAGACCTTGAAGGCGCTACGCGCGCGCTATGCCGGACGACGTCTGTGGGCAATTCTCGAGCCGCGCTCCAACACTCTAAGGCGCCGGATCTTCCAGAAGGAACTGGCCGGGAGCCTGGGCCTCGCCGATCAGGTCGTGATCGCGGGCACCTTCAAATCCGAAGCGATTCCGGAAGACGAACGCCTCCATCCTGAGATGGTTATTAGCGAGCTTCAACAGGCTGCAACCCCGGCGCGACTGCTGCAAACTGCCGATGAGATTGTCGACGTGATCACACCCGAGTTGGTCGAGGGCGACGTGGTTGCGATCATGTCGAACGGCGGGTTCGGTGGAATCTACGAGAAGCTTCCCGCCCGGCTCAAGCAACTGCACGAGGTCCCCGCGAGAGCGTGAGCCGCCATTGCAACGTTGCGCTGCGGTGCTGGTTCTTAGTCGCGATCTTTTCCTCTGCGCTTGCCTGCCAAGCCGTCACGCATGTCACATGCAGCGCTCCAATCAATCCCCAGCCCGAGCCGACGGAGTATTTTGTATCTCTTGCCGACGCTCCGAGTCACCTGGCACATGTGAGTATTCGTCTGCCCGGCTTCAGGGGGGCTGCTGCCCTCGATATGCCGGTCTGGAACGCCCTCTACCAGATACGTAGCTTTTCCGCGTATGTCGAGGACGTTCGCGCGCAGACATCTACCGGCCAGCCTGTCAATGTCCGACAAACGAGTACCAGTCAGTGGGAGATCAGTGGATCCCCTGGCTGTGTGGTCGCCAGCTATGACATTTATATCGACACCCCTGGGCCTTTCGGAAGCCAGCTGACCGCCGAGTATGGCTTCTTTAACTGGGCGATGGTGCTGATGTATGCTCCGGAGCTGCGCTCGAACCCGTCGAGTGTTCGGCTGCTGGATGTACCGGCGACTTGGGCTTTGCGCGATACGCACGTCCTTGGCACCGCTACCGCCGGTAAGGTTCACGAAGCGGTTGGCATTGCTGCGAACTACGACACGCTTGTTGATAGTCCCGCTATGCTCGGCAGCCTTCAGAATTACAGTTTTCAGGACGGTGGCGCTACTTACCACATTGTGGTACACGGCAATGCCGCCGACTACAATAGCGCCGGCTTGGACAACGCTTTGCAGCGCATCACCCATGCAACCGTGGACTGGATGCAGGACCGCCCCTACGACGAGTACACTTTCCTCTACGATTTTCCCCGGGGCCCGGGCAGCGGCGGTATGGAACATGCGTACGGGACGGCAATCTCGGCGACCGCCGCCGCAGGTAAAGTCGATCTCGGATCGCTGGCCGGGATCAGCGCCCACGAGTTCTTCCACCTGTGGAACGTCAAGCGCATCCGGCCTCAGTCGCTCGAACCCATTGACTACCAGCATCAGCAGGACACACGAGCTTTGTGGTTCAGCGAGGGGGTGACCAGCACGGTCGGCGAGCTGATGCTGGTTCGCGCCGGGCTGATCGACGAGCCGCGGTACCTCAACGATCTTGCAGCTCAGATCACCGAGCTGGAAAGGCGCCCTGCCCACACATGGCAGTCGGCGGAGAACTCAAGCCTCAATGCCTGGCTCGAGGGCAACGCATTCTATCGCACTCCACAGCGCAGCATCAGCTACTACAACAAAGGCGAAATCCTGGGCGTGCTGCTGCGACCTTCGCATCCGCCAGTTAACGCAAGGCAGCAAGTCGCTGCGCGACCTCTTCCAGTGGATGAACGAGCACTACGCCAAGCAGCATCGCTACTTTCCCGATTCCGCCGGAGTGCAGGAGGCGGCCGAGTCAATCACCGGGCGGAGCTTCGCAGATTTCTTTCGCGACTACGTTGCCGGAGTAAAACCGATTCCGTATAACGAGTTTCTTCACTTCGTGGGACTACAGCTCATATCCGAAAACGTCAGCTTGGCCGATCCCGGATTCGCCTCCACAGCTAACCTCGACGGACAATCAGAGGTCACCTCAGTGTCGCCTGGCAGCGATGCCGCCCGCGCGGGCCTGAAGGTGGGCGACCGCATCCTCGGAGTGAATGGACGGCCGTCACCGTATCAGCTCGATCGCGACCTCGCTCGCATGGTCCCTAACCAAACCATTAAGGTGCGCATCGTAAGGGCCGGCAAAGAACAGTCGCTGAAATTCAAGGTTGGCGCGCGCCAGGAGCAACAGTTTGTCTTCGCCGACGTCGCGGACATCACGCCCGAACAGCGTGCGCATCGCACAGCGTGGATACATGGCGACGACGAGTCCGGCGGTGGGCATTGATACGTACCATCGTGATGCTCGTCTTCTGGGGGCTTTCGATTCTGCTGGTCGGTCCTGGCTGGTGCTTTACGCCTACCTGACCAAAGACATCCGGCCGCTGTACCACACGGCTACGTATCTCGCTATCTCAGGTGTTCGGCTGGCGGGCATCAGGATTCGAGAGGTTGGCAAGCAGAACATCAGGCCGGGCCGAAACTATATCTTCATGTCGAATCACACGTCGAACCTCGACCCGCCCATCGAGATTTCCAGGATTCGTGAACGCTGTTCGGTACTGGTAAAGAAAGAGCTCTTCCGCGTCCCGATCCTGGGCACGGGTATGCGCATCGGGCGTCTGGTTCCCGTGGACCGCAGCAACCGCGAAGCGGCCATCGAAAGCGTGCGCAAAGGGGTGGAAGTTTTGCAGACAGGGCTGCACATGATGATCTATCCCGAAGGGACGCGCTCGCCGGATGGCAAGCTCCTGCCGTTCAAGAAGGGGCCGTTTCACCTGGCGATGGAGTCGGGCGTGCCCATCATCCCGATGACGATTTTGGGGACCTACGAGGCATGGCCGAAGCACCGCTTTGCACTTAAGCCTGGGATCGCCACGGTCATCTACCATCCCCAGATCGATCCCAGGGAGTTTTCCGATCGCGACGACTTGATGGCCGCCGTGCGGGAGTCCATCGCCAGCGCCTTGCCCGAGGAGAGGCGCTAAGAACCGGACAGGCTGGGCAGATTTAATCAGTCAGGAGATTGGTGCCCGACGGAACTTTTGGTGCTACGCTTCGTATTTAAGCAAAGAGGCGGGCATGAAGAATTTCCTGATCGTTTTGGCAGTTTCGATTGTGGCGTCAATCGAGCTCTGGAATTTCGGGCTCGCCGCCAAGATCTGGCCCGCTCATCCCCTGATCGCAACCACGGTACTGGCGACTGTCATCGCCATGGCCATCCAGATGTACTTGACCAGCAATTCGCGCAAGGCCAAGAACAGGAGCAGGAGCAGCCCCCCACACTAACTTTGTTTGGCCGGTCTCGTGCCTCGGGATGCAGCGAGCGCCGTTCAGCTTTGTACCGCAACCCCGGACTGTTCCCTGGATAGAGAGGTGATCTGCACCAGATTCGTCACCTCTACGCGTTCTTGAATGACTTCGCCCTTCAAGCGAAGGTCACAAACTGCCAGTCCGAGATGGCGCGTGTCGCCATTGGGCCGGTAGGGTCGCCATTCAAACGGTTTAGCGCCCGACCTGAAGGATCGGGCGAGGTGCACAAGGTTACGTGCCACGTTCCGGGCCTGCTTCACTCTGGAATAGTTCCGGGTCTCGTCGGCGGGAATGAAAGTGCGTGAACCTATGGTCGCCCGATATAAGCGAAACGGCGCAAGTTCCAGCGGTATTGCGACCCTGCTTAGCTCACCCTGCTTGCCAAAGAAAACCTCGCTGCTCAGGAAGCGAAATTCGCCATCGGCGGCTTGCTCGCAAAGATCCAGAGAAAACGCTTCGGTAGAGGGATGGGGAGAAAAGAACTCGATCTCCATCGAGTGCGCCCTGAGCCGCGGATAAAGATAGGCATGCGCTGCTTCCGCAGTCCAGTGTCCGCCCATCCCGCCCAAGTCAGGTTCGTAAGCGTGCCATCCAAATCCGAAATGCGCGACCGTCTGCTCCGGCTCCTTTACAGGAGATTTCTTGAAAACGTGGGCGTTGCCTTGACACTCCCGGCAGATCCGATGAACCATCGCGTTTCGTGTGGTCTCCCGCCGGCGCGAAGATGCCAGAATGGATTGCAGGGAGTTGGATTTTATGTTTCCCATCTGCATCTCGCCCTCGTAATCCACGCAACATAGTGAGAAGGATCCATCGGCCAGCATGCTGATGTTGTGCGCCATTTCGCAATCGAAAAGCTCGGTGCGTTCTTCTATGTAAAGTGTCTCGTCCGCCTCAAGGTGTTTGTCCAGGAACGGCCGCTGCTTCGCCCAGAACCCAAAGCGCTTAATCCGCAAGAACACGTTGGGAGCGCACATCCATCCCCAGAAGTCTTTATCGGTTAGTTGATTGGGTGCAATGAGCAATCGGTCTGGACTTTCGCTGACGATGCCGTCTGCGTAGGCATAGCCAAAGAAAGACCGAGCTCTTTGCAGTTCGGTCCGGTAGAACTCGGGGTGAGTCTCAGACATCTCCTTCCCGAGCGCCTGCATGGCCGAGATGTAACTTTTCAGGAACTCCAGTTGTTCATCTTCGTCGCGGAAGACTTGCCAGAGCCGGTTTGAGGCGTCATCGCGACTAAGAGAATGGTCGTCGAGATCGGCGGCGACGTGGATCTCGATGCGCGTAAGACTCTTGAGAGCGAATTTCTTTCGTACTGCGTTTGTTACTAGTTCGAGGTACTCCTCGATACCGGAGATCTTGTCGTACTTTCGGATTTTGTAGGACTCGGCCGTCGGTGTCTGCAGACTGAGCACTAATACGACATTCCCATACTGCAGGATGCGCTCCAGCCTCTTGTCCTGAAGCAGCGAGATATTGGTGATGAGGATTACCGTGAATCCGAGCTCCTCGCACAGCGCGAAGTAGTCGTACACTTTGGGATTCAACAGCGGCTCGCCGAGCACGTTGAATTGCACCGGCGCCTTCAGGCCCAGGTCGTGCGCCTGGTGCAGCATGCTGCGCAGGTCGGCATCGGACACGTGCTGACGCGGTTTCGCAAGCTCATCCGACGGACAGAAGGTGCAGTGCATGTTGCAATGGTTTGTCAGCTCCACAAAGATGAAGGGGAGGCTGCTCGAACTGCGGCGATAAGGCGTTTGTCTGCATGTAATCCCCAAGCTGGCTTACAAAATTCTACCATTCCGGCAGAAGGTTTCCCGGGAATTTCATGAGAGCTGTCCGAGCAGAGCGAACAGTGTGGACGAATTTACTTGCCGTCTTTTCGCCGCTCCTGTTTCAGCAGGATGGGATGACGTACCGGTACGATCGCACCACGGTCGGCGTCGGCCCCGGCCTGCTGAGCACGCAGCATAACTTCATTGCGGACGTAGTCCACGAAGTCGGCCATCTGGCGCTGCATTTCGTCCATGCGTTCGCGCATTTGCAGAATGATGGCGATGCCCGAGATGTTCACCCCCAGGTCGCGCGCCAGCGACAGAATGAGTTCCAGCCGCTCCAGGTCCTCGTCGGTGTAGAGCCGCGTGTTGCCTTCGGTGCGCGACGGCTTCAGCAGGCCTTCGCGCTCATACAGGCGCAAGGTCTGCGGATGGATGCCGTACATCTCGGCTACCGAACTGATCATGTACGCGCCTTGTTTTTTTCGCTTGCTCATAGTCGCTTCGCTCGTTTTTGGCTTTTGGCTCTTAGCTCTTGGCCAGAAACAGCGCGTAGGCTCTTGCCAAGAGCCAATAGCTAAAAGCCAAGAGCGGCTCTACCCCAATTCCTTCCACAACTCTTCCCGCGGGTCCTGCGCGTTCAACTTCGCATACTCGCGCAGAATCTCCTTCGAGCGCTCGTCCGCAGGAGCCGGCGCAATGATCTTAATCTCCACGATTTCGTCGCCGCGCCAACCTTCCTTCACCGCCGAGGGCACGCCCTTCTCCCGTAAGCGCAGCTTCTGTCCGCTGGCCGTACCCGGCGGAATCTTCAGCAACGCGCGGCCATCGATGGTCGGAACTTCAACCTTGGATCCGAGCGCCGCCTCCGTGATGGAGACCGGAATGCTCAGGTAAATGTCATCACCATCGCGCCGGAAAATCGGGTGCTCCCCCACGCGGATCACAACGTACAGGTCGCCCGGAGCGCCGCCCAACACGCCGGCATTACCGCGTCCCGCCAGTCGAATGCGCTGCCCATCGCGTGTGCCAGCCTTGATGCGCACTTCCAGCGACTCGGTCTTCTCCACCCGGCCTTCACCATGGCACACGTTGCACAGGGTGCGATTCTTTCCGCTGCCGCCGCAGCGCGGGCAGGTCACGTTGAACTTCATGTTGCCGCTCTTCTGCGTGACGCTGCCCTTGCCGTTGCACTCGGGGCAGACGCCGGGGCTTTCGAGATAACCGTTGCCATGGCAGTTGGCGCACGCCACCAGGTGCGGAACATTCAGCTTCATGGTCGTGCCGCGAATCGCGTCCCAGAAGCCGATGTTGATCTGGTATTCCAGATCGGTTCCCGGCTCGGGCTGGTGCTCAACCTCCCCGCGTCCGCCACGGAAGATGTTGGAGAAGATGTCGCGAAACCCGCCCGTGCCTGCCGACCGGCGGCCCGCAGCCCCTGCGCCTTGTTCGGCGAAGTCGGTAAAGTCGAAGCCACCGAAGTCAAACGGAACTTCCTGCGTGTAGGTCTGCGTTCTTCCACCACCCGGAGGCCGGCCACCAAATCCACCAGCGCTAAAGCCAGCGCCCCCGCCTCGCGCATAGGCCTCTGCTGTCGCCGGATCGATGTTGTCGGAGTAGAAGCCGACTTGGTCGTAAATTTTGCGCTTCTTGGGATCGCTCAGGACGTCGTTAGCTTCGGAAATTTTCTTGAACTTCTCCTCGGCGCTCTTGTCGCCGGGATTGACGTCGGGATGATACTTGCGCGCCAGCTTGCGGAAGGCCTTGCGAATCTCCTCCGCCGTGGCCGTCTTCTTCACTCCGAGATCGGCGTAATAATCGCGTTGGGTGGTGGTGGCCATGGTTATGAATTGGTTTTAGAAGTTTTCAAATTCGACTTTGTGATTTCAGGCTTCTGCCCTCCAGCACGACTTTGAAGACGTCGAGATCGCTTCTTGGATTCCAAGCGCTCCGTGTCATAGAAGGCGACAAGTTCGTCCTGCAACCATGCATTTTCGCGACCCGTTTCCTGTACTTGTATTTTTCGGAGTTCCGAAATCAGTTTCACAAAGTCACAATAAGAGGATTGGTCATCGCATTGTTCTACTTCGATAACTTCATGAAGGTCATAATAGTAAGCGGTCGCCCAATAATCGAACGTGTGCCAAACGTCATAAAGGTTCAGGTGTCCCTTGTCGACCAGGGAAGCGACATGTTCAAAGAAATTCAGAATCTCATAGGCACTATTCGGAACGTTTTCAACATCCAACGTTCGCAACTTCGTCTTGGTCCCATCTAACCTGTTCTCCGCCAGCCCCCTTCGGTGATCTGCGAGCGGTGCAGAGTCAAATCTATTCATTTGTTCTTCGAGGTTTTCGATCCTGCGGTAAGCACGCTCATTTTCGATCTGGCGATACGCAAAGTAAATCGCGGCTATTCCAGTGACCACTAGAGCTCCAGTGGAGATCGCTGTTACGGCTTCCCAATTTACAGCCGAAGTCAACATGTTATATGCGTAAAAGCTAAGTTAACGGTTATCGGGCGACCCATCGTTTCGCCCGGTCTCGCGCTAGGATTTGCCCAGGAACCTTCCCCCGCAGAGCCGATCGAGCAAGTCCATGGCCACGTCCTGAGGCAATCTTCCTTCAGAGTAGTCGCCAGAGTCCGCCTGTTTCACCAATGCGTCAGCAGCACGCGCATCGCCCATGACATCAGTCAATACCGAGAGAAGCTCTGGCCGGGTGAAGCGATTCTTGAATGACGGGATTCCCGGGATGTCGTCGAAACGCACGTCGTTCCTGATTCGCGCCTGGCTGACTCGGACCTCGAATTCGTTCGGCACTTCAAGAACTCTCTGCACGCGAATTCTGTATGCATAATCCATATTCAATCCTCAGCCCGTCCGCGTGCCCCAGCCTTTCGCCCGGTTTTGGCGAAAGGCTGGGAGCGGATCATGCTCGGGCTCACGCCCTCGCTCAAATCGTGTCGCCGGCTGAAGCCGGCTCTCTGTTTGTAAATCATGCCTACCCAGCACTCCGGCCAAAAGACGGCCTGCGTGCTGGGCTAAGCTGTTTCGCGCCTACGGCGCTGGGTCCCGGGCGATTGCAAATCATGCGGAAAGCAGTGTTTTCACGCTCGATTTGCGTCCACAATTATTGTCTGCCGTTGCCAAGTGCCAACTGCTAATTGCTAATTGCCAACTTCCTTCTTGCGAACTTCGCACCGGCAACTTCTTTCTGACAACCAACAACTGACCACTGACAACTTCAGTTCACCACCGCCTGTCCTTCATCTCCCACGGGCACGACGATGTTGGGCACGAAGCCCGCTGCATCGTCGATCACCGGAATCGCCTTCACCCGTCCGTCGATGCCGGGCGTCAGCAGATACCACCGCCCTTCGTCGGACTTGAAACTCAATACATAGGACTGGCCGTTTACTTCGAATCTCACTTGAATACCTTTGGTTCACCTTTCATCGGCTAAGGGCTCTTGGCTGTTGGCTCTTGGCCCTTAGCAAAATCTTCTAACCTCTTGCCTTCGTCGGCCGCTCTTGTGAGCAAGGGGCGCATACGCGCCCCTCACCGATTGCCAAGAGCTAATAGCCAAAGGCCAAGAGCTTATTTCTTTTCATCTACATCCACGTACTCAGCATCGATGACGCCTTCGTCCTTCTTCGGCTCAGCGCCACCGGCAGCTCCATCGCCACCCGGACCTGGTCCGCCCGTGGGAGGCGTTTGCGCCGACTGCGCCTTGTACATGGCCTCCGCCAGCTTATGTGAAGCCTGCGTCAGCTTCTCTCGCGCCGAATTCATGGCCTTCGAGTCGGTGCCTTCCAGCGCCTTCTTCGCGTCGGCGAGCGCGTTCTCCACGTCGCCGCGCTCCTGGCCGGAGATCTTGTCGCCATGCTCGCGCAGCATCTTCTCGATGCTGTACACCATGCCGTCGAGCTGGTTGCGCGCTTCCACTTCTTCGCGCTTGGTCTTGTCCTCGGCAGCATGAGCATCGGCGTCCTTCGCCATGCGCTCGACCTCTTCCTTGCTCAGACCGGAAGACGACGTGATGGTGATCTTCTGGTCCTTGCCTGTGGCCATGTCTTTCGCGTTGACGTTCAGGATGCCGTTGGCATCGATGTCGAACGTCACCTCGATCTGCGGCACGCCGCGCGGAGCCGGAGGCAGCCCGGTCAGGTGGAACTTGCCCAGCGTGCGGTTGTCGCGCGCCATGGGGCGTTCGCCCTGCATCACGTGCACCTCAACCGAGGTCTGGTTGTCCGCTGCGGTCGAGAACATCTCCGTCTTTTTGGTCGGGATGGTGGTGTTGCGCGGAATCATCTGCGTCGCCACGCCGCCCATGGTCTCAATCGACAGCGTCAGCGGAGTAACGTCGAGCAGCAGCAGGTCTTTCACCTCGCCGCCCAGCACGCCGCCCTGAATCGCCGCGCCGACCGCTACCACTTCGTCAGGATTCACGCCCTTGTGCGGCTCCTTGCCGAAGAGCTTCTTCACCAGCGCCTGGATCGCAGGCATGCGCGTCTGTCCGCCGACCAGCACGACCTCGTCAATCTTGCTCGTGTCAACGCCCGCATCCTTGATCGCCTGTTCGCACGGGCGGATGGAGCGGTCGATGATGTCGCGGACCATCTCTTCCAGCTTGCCGCGCGTAAGCTTCTTCACCAGGTGCTTGGGGCCCGAAGCATCGGCCGTGATGAACGGCAGATTGATCTCGGTCTCCATGGTGGTGGAAAGCTCGATCTTGGCGCGCTCGGCTGCGTCACGCAGACGCTGCAACGCCATTTCGTTACCCTTGGCCCGCAGGTCGAGTCCTTCGTCCTTCTGGAACTCGGCAATCAGCCAATCGACGATGCGCTGGTCGATGTTGTCGCCGCCCAGGTGGGTGTCGCCGTTGGTGGACTTCACCTCGATGACGCCTTCGCCGACTTCCAGGATCGAAATATCGAACGTGCCGCCGCCGAAGTCGTACACGGCGATGGTCTCGTCCTTCTTCTTGTCGAGCCCGTAGGCCAGCGCGGCCGCCGTCGGCTCGTTGATGATGCGCTTCACTTCGAGGCCCGCGATTTGCCCGGCGTCTTTGGTCGCCTGGCGCTGCGCGTCGTTGAAGTACGCGGGAACGGTGATGACGGCTTCCGTCACCTTCTCGCCGAGGTAGTCCTCAGCCGCCTTCTTCAGCTTTTGCAGAATCAGGGCCGAAATCTGCGGCGGGGTGTATTCCTTGCCCTGCGCAATCACTGCCACGTGATCGCCCGACTGCACCACCTTGTAGGGCACCATCTTCATCTCTTCGTTCACTTCGTCGTAGCGACGTCCCATGAACCGCTTGATGGAATAAATGGTGTTCTCAGGATTGGTGATGGCCTGGCGCTTGGCGACCTGCCCGACCAGCCGCTCGCCATTCTTGGTGAAGCCGACTACGGACGGCGTCGTGCGACCGCCCTCTTCGTTTGGAATGACCTTAGGCTCGCCGCCTTCCATCACGGCGACCACAGAGTTGGTAGTACCCAGGTCAATGCCGATAATCTTGCTCATTGCTGCCACCCTCCTTACGGGTTGATAAGTTCGTAAGCCACTGATTCCAATTGTTTTCAGTCAGGAATCTCAGCTCTTATAACAGCCCGACTATAGAACTTGAGTGAGTCATTGTCAAGGTTTTGGATGCGGTTGAGGGGAGGGGAGGTGCAGGAAAAGGCGGACGAACCTCAAGCGAGAATTGTACATTGCGAGTGGACTATGTCTCTCTTAGCGTCCCACGAAACACAAGCGCGAGAATTACCGCAGTGGACAACACGGCATGCGCCGAGGAAAGTTGAACGTTATAGTGGTAAATTCGTTGCCAACCAATAAATCCGAAAAGGTAACCCGGACAGCACAGTAAAGCCGCATATCTTGGTAATCCGAGTTTGGACACAACCTCCTCAGCCCCTGACGCAACCCCGACGGTAACAAACAGCTCGGCCAAGAAATTCTTGAACCACTGGTTCGGGAATAGATCGGCAGCCACCAAAAGGAGTATTCCAGACATTAAGCTGATGAGGTTCCCGAGAGAGGCTAAGGCTGCGATCTTCAGCCAAAAAGACACAGACCTTACGTCAGCCTGCGGCGACGGTGGCACAATTTTTTTCTGGGCGGCGGCCTCCTTGGCCCGGCGCTGGGCGGCAGCTTCCTCCTCCCTCTGCTTCTGTGCTGCAGCTTCCGCAGCTTTACGCTGGGCGGCGGCCTCCTTGGCCCGGCGTCGCACGGCAGCTTCCTCCTCCGCCTGCTTCTGAGCCGCAGCTTCCTCCGCTTTGCGCTGCGCCGCGGCCTTCCTGGCCCGGCGCTGTGAGGCAGCTTTATCCTCCTCCTCGGCCTTCTTCTGTGCCGCCCGTTCCCTCGCACCAGTCTCGGCTTTCTGTCGAGTTCCCTCTGCGTTGAGTGCCTTCCGCTCCGGCTCCGCCCGTTTTAGCACTTCGGGTTCCTGAGGTGATCTCTCGGCTTCGGTTTTCCGACGCGCCTCCTTCTGCGGCGTTTGTTCGGAGCCTATCTTCCGGGGCTGCAGCCGCGTTTGCGGCGTTTCTTTCGCCGCGGTCGCACGAACGCTCTTCTCTTGTTCAGCGATTGGTCTCCCCATGGTTTGGTCAACGCGGAGGGCGTTGATCAGGCCCTGCAATCCGCGGTCGTAGTCGACCCTTAGGTCAACGCGTTGCAAAAGGCCAAGATGAAATGGAACTTCGCAGTCCTGGTACAGAACGGGAATGATCTTCTTCTGCTTTTCCAGCGCATAGTGATATTCGGCTCGCACCTGATTGGAGGCAACCGAGGTCGGCGACAGGATGACCAGCATACAAGGGGATTCCCTCATTGCCTTCTCCACCGCCATGGGCCAGTCATCGCCGGGCCCGATGTCGAGTTGGTCGAGCCAAACGTTGGCTCCAGCTGTCTTCAGATCTTGGGCGAGCTTCAATGTGAAGTTGGAATCCACTCGAGAATAGCTAAAGAACGCAGCTGGGGCTTCGTTACCCACGGCAAGCTCCTGGAGCGGGAGGATCCGCAGGCTGAACCTCATAGTTGCCCAAGCGGTTATCCCGGGAACGAAGTTATTCTAAGCCGAAACAACAAATTGAAAAGGGCACTTAGGTTTGTGTTGCGAACGAGGTGGTTGGCCCCGGTTCCCGCCTTGACCTGCTCACCGTTTCTATGACGACTACCGCCGAACCACGGGCGCGCTTGTACCACGTCTGCTTTAGAGAGTGCCTGGTGCTCCTGTTTCCCTCCGACCGCGTTCATGAAATGATGAGCAACAAGGAGCACGCGGAATGCACAAGCGCATTTGGATCGCGGCCATCATCATGTCCTTCGCAGCCGCAGCCTTCGCCCAGCAACCAAGTCAAACGGGCGGGGCCTACGACGCGGCAACCGATCCTTCCGGCATGTATTCGTTCCTCAAAGAAGGTGAGTACGTGCAGCTTACGCTGGAGGATAGAGAACTCTCCGGATTCATCTCGCGCTTTGGAGATAGCGACAGCGATCGCGGGCAGTTTATCGACCAGTTCTTTAGCAAAGGATCGCTCAAAGGCGATCACCTGACCTTTGCGACCAAAACCGTGCACGCGGTGTGGTACGAGTTCGACGGCACAATCCAAACCCAGTCCGGCAAGCAACCGAGCCAGGAAGGCTACCGGATATTGAAAGGCGTACTGAAGGAGCACGTTGCAGACGTGAACGGGGTCGAGAAGGTTCGCGAACGGTCAGTGGAGTTTAAGTCATTTCCCGAGGGCGTGAGCCGGTAGCGCACGCACCTACAACCGGTTAGCTACCTACGTGCGCCTTTTTCTGCTTGGCCCGTTCCCCCTCAATGCGCGCGATGGTCCGCTTCAGCCAGTGTTTAAGATTTTCGCGCAGCTCTTCTTCCGACTGCGGAGTAGCGACGGTGACGCCTTCCCGGTTGAGCGGAATGTGGTGGCAGGGCACGTCTTCGGTTCGATACTGCTCGGGGACGAAGTCATAGAGCAGGCATTCGCGGCAGGCATGCGGCCGCGTCGGATCGCCATGATTGAGGCAACTCAGCGAGTCCTGGAAAATTGACGGTGGTCCCCATGGTGTGCTGTACCAGTTGCCGTATCCGCCCTGTTCCAGGAAGTTGAGTTCATACCGTAAGACTTCCAGAACGTCCCGCTTATCTTCCGACATGGCGACCTCCATTCACATGCAAAGCCATCCGTCTTGATAGCCCGATTGTGGGCCTTGAGCGCACAACCCGGCTGTGATTTATCTCACTAGGGATTGTGATTTCTGAGCAGATTCCGCCAGTCGCATCGGCTGAAACAGGGAAAACACTGCTCCCTGCGGGTCGGCGACGATTGAGAATCGGCCGACGTTTTCCATGGTGATAGGGCCGAACATCACGTTGGCCCCCAGCGATTTTGCTTTGCCGGTAAATTTGTCGCAGTCCGAGGCGTGGAAATAGATCAGCCAGTGAGGTGGCACACCTTGTGGGCGCGGTCGTGCAGGCGGAATTCCCCCGATGAAATGCTCGCCATTCTTGATGTGGATGTAATCGCCGTCGGGGTCGTTGGGGTTTTTCATCATCTGCCATCCGAACAACCCGGAATAAAACTGGCTTGCCTTCTCCGGATCATCGGTGTTCAGGTCGGCCCAGGAGAAAGCTCCGTCTTTTCCAATGACCATTCCGGTGCCCGGGTGCATCTTCGCCTGCCACACCGAGAACACTGCTCCCGTCGGATCACTCAAAACGGCCATGCGCCCATGCTCCATCACGTCAAAGGCGCCGGTCATCGCCTGGCCGCTCAGCTCTTTTGCCTTGGCCACAGCCGCGTCGGCGTTTTCGACCGCGACGTACACCATCCAGTGCGGAGGAACGCCTGCCTGCCGCTGATCCGGGCGCAGGGTGTACCCTCCGCCCTCGTCCTGCCCTTCCAGCCTGAACATGGTGTAGAACTCGCCGGGACCCATGGGGCTGTCCTCGGCGGTCCATCCGAACAGCGAGGTATAGAACTTCTTTGCGGCGGCTTGGTCGGTCGTGCCCAGCTCAATCCAACAGAAGGAGCCAGGAGGATGCGACTGGGTTTGCGCTGACATAGGATTCCTCACCATCCGCGGATTTCTGCGGCAAATTGAGATACGACACCGCGCGTAATTCTACACTGCGATTCCGCTCTCCCGGCACTTTTGAACGGAGTCGCAGTATGAAAAGTTAAGGAATCTTCTGCTATGTTTACGCCTCGCCAGAGCCAAGGCGCCGAATCGCCTAATCACCCGCGCCTGTGACCAAGGTCACAGACGTAGGATTGCGGAAAACGAAACCATGATAAGAGGCAGGCAGTTTTCAGGCGCGTGTTGCATGGCTTGAGACGTGCCACCGCGACGTTCCCGATATCCGGACTTCAGTCTATGAATGTTAATAGTTGCGGATAAGAGCAGTTCGCGACATTCGGGGGTTCGAATTTGTGTCAACCATCTCCGTTTTCGGATTTGGTAAATCGCGTTACAAGGAGCAACATTCATGAAGCGTAGCATCATCGTGGTGACAGTCATCGCCATTCTGTCCATGTCGTGCCTTGCCTGGGCCGCCGACGACGGCGCAGCCATTTACAAATCCAAGTGTGCCGTCTGCCATGGTCCCGACGGAGCGGGCAAAGTCGGCCCTGCCGTGAGGGGCACTTCCCTGAGCGAGGAACAGATTGCCGACTTTCTGACCAAGGGCGCGGCCGGCAAGAAGGCACCGCACACCAAGGGCATCTCCGGTCTCACCCCTGACCAGGCAAATGCTGTCGCCACCTATGTGAAGAGCTTGAAGTAACAACTTGGGTCCTAGGTTGAGAAAGCCGGCTTCGCGCCGGCTTTTCTCGTCTTTGTCCGGTGTGCAATATTGCCCGATTTTGCTCCCAATGCGTCATCCGATGGGCGGGTAGGGCGTCCATTGAAAATGCCGCTTTGCCTGCCGCAACAATTTATAAAGCAAATGCTTGTTTGCTCAAAGACCTGTCCGATGGTTTTTCCTTTTCGAAACTGAAACTGAGCAATTGCTCTGCAATGAACTGTTCGTAGCAAGTTAAAATGTCCGCTTTTTGTAGCAAGTGAAATGTCCGGTTTTGGTTTCCAGGTTTACTCATATACCCGTAGCCGTCGTCGCTGTGGGAAAGGGGAAATCCCGCGGTTTTGGCGGGATTTCCATGCGCGGGGGAAAAGTCTGTTTTTGGACTTTTCCCCGGCGCGTCTTTTCCACAGCGTTTTTGGCCGCCGCGTTTTGGGTTGCCGTTATGGCCACACCTTGGGCGCTGTAGCGTCCCAGCCGGTGCGGCCCGTGGGTGAGGCTGATGGTTCCATCCAGGTGCTGATGAACCGTGACGCTGCAGCCCGCCAGCGTCCCTCTCCACGGCACCCGCTCAATCTGCAGTTGCAGGTTCTGAAAGCTCACGGTGTTGTCGCGGTTTACCGTGCGCTCAAACTGCAGCGCGAAGATGAGATCCAGGTCCCGGCTGCGTGGACATGCCACGAACGCGCTGCCGCGCTGTGCCGGCGCCACTTGAAAGCGGCGGTTGAACTCGCCGATGTACTGCTCCCGCAGAAAGCGGCTGGCCTCGTCCACGGTCGTGATCCCGTGCAACCGCAGCTCCTGCGGCAACCGGCCCTGCCAGGTGCCGAAGCTGCGCTCGCTACGGCCCCGCGCCTGCGGCGAGTAGGCCGGGATCATCTGCACTCCCAGCTCGCGCAGGGCACGTCCCACTTGCGTCAGCCGATGGGGATCGACCTTGCCTCCTACCTTGGGCGTGAGCCAGAAATGGCTGCCGCGGTCGCTGTACAGGGCGCAGAACAGCCCTTTGCGCTCGATCACTTCCCGCAACCCGGCCATCACCGTCGCCGTCGATTCTTCCTCCACCAGTTGCGCATAGTAGATCTCGCTGCTGGCGTCATCCAGAATCACGATCAGGTCGTACCAGCGCTCGTCCTGGAACCAGCGATGCCGGCTGCCATCGATGTGCAGCAACATGCCGGGCAGCGGCCGCCGTTCCCGCCGCTTGCGATGCACCCCGCGCTTGCGCCCCTTGGCTACCAGTCCGGCCCCTTGCAGAGCCTGCTTCACCCAGGTGTAGCTCAACTCGATCTGGTGCTGCTCGCCCAGCTTCTCGTGAACATGCTGCACGTTCAGATCGAAATAGCGGTCCCGGTACAGCCCCAAGACCTGCTCCACCGTGGCCAGCGGGACTCGCTGGGGGGAAGGTTGTCCCCGCCGCCGGTCGAACAACCCGTCATAGCCGTGCTCTTCGTAGCGCCCGTGCCAGCGCCGCATCTGCCGATCGCTGATGCCGATAATCTCGGCGGCCTGCCACCAGGTAATCTTCTTCGCCATCGCCCGCAATATGACTTCTTGCACTTTCATCGCCCGCTCCATCGCGGCCTTCGAGTAGCAATCCATGCTTGCCATGGTCTCCTACTCTCGCCGCCCGCCAAGCGGACAGATCACTTGCTATCTCAACCGGACATATCATGTGCTACTGACACCCCGCGCCGTGCCTGGCTGACTCTCCCCGCCATCTCTGCTAGTCTGGCAAGAATCACGGTTCCTGCCATGACAGCCAAACGGGCGACAACGAAGACTCGATCAAAGCCAAGCCTCCGTCCGGCTGCCCGCCCGCCGCGCGCTCAGGAGCAACGCGAGCTGGTCATCATCACCGGTATGAGCGGCGCGGGCAAGGCATCGGCGCTCAAGGCCTTCGAGGACCTTGGCTATTACGCGGTCGACAACCTGCCGATCGGGCTGATCGAGAACTTCGCCGAGCTGGTGCGCGACACGCTGGAGATCGACCGCGCTGCCCTGGTGGTCGACATTCGCGAAGGCGGGCGGCTCGACAGGCTGCCCGAAATCCTGTGTTCGCTACGTCGCTCTCTTCGCACGACGGTGTTATTTCTCGAAGCGAAGGACGAAGCCCTGGTGCGGCGCTACAGCGAGACGCGCCGCCCGCATCCACTGGGCCGGCAGGAGTCGGTAAAGTCGTCGTTGCGCTCCGAGCGCAAGCGCCTGAAGCCGGTGCGCGACGTCGCCGACGTAGTCATCGATACAACCAAGTTCAACGTGCACGAGTTAAGCTCGTTCATCAACGAGCGGTTTGTTGCCGGCAATCGAGAGCACAACCTGCTGATCTCGTGCGTCAGCTTCGGCTTCCGTCAGGGAGTGCCCGAAGACGCCGACCTGGTGTTCGATGTGCGCTTCCTGCCCAATCCGCACTTCATTCCCGAGTTTCGTCCTTATACGGGCCGCCATCCCAAGGTAGCGAAATATATTCGTTCGTTTCCTCAGACGCAGGAATTCATCAAGCGAATTTCAGGGCTGCTGATTTATCTATTGCCGCATTATGTAAAGGAAGGGAAGAGCTACCTCACGATTGCTTTCGGATGCACCGGCGGCAAGCATCGCTCGGTGCTGATCGCCGAGGAAGTGAAGAAACGGTTAGCTAAGGCAGGCTATCCGGTGAAGGTAGTGCATCGCGATTCGCCGGTAGCGTAGCCATCAACCTGAAGAATCTCTTGGCCCGCTCCACATCTTTTTCGATCTGCTCGCGCAATGCGTCCACCGACTCGAACTTCCTTTCGTCGCGCAGGCGCTTGAGGAAAATCAATTCCACCTCGGTTTGCGCCAGTAACTCAATAGGATGGAAGTTGAGCAGGTGGCTTTCGATAGCGAATGAGTCAGGGCCAAATGTCGGACGCACGCCGACGTTGCTCACGGCGTCAAAGCATTCACCATTGATGCGCGCCTGCGTGATGTACACGCCGTTGCCGGGGACCAGTTCGTCGTAACGTGCAAGGTTCACGGTCGGCACGGTGTACTGGCTCCCATAGCCACGGCCGCGACCGGGATTGGAGATGATGCTGAAGGGCCTTCCCAGCAGCGCCCGCGCTCTCTCGACTCTCCCCTCGGTAATGAGCTTGCGAATCTGGCTGCTGGAAACGTGGTGCCCGCGCAGTAACTGTTCGGGATAGATCTTCACGGCGAATCCCAGCTCTTCACCCAGCGCGCCGAGAGTATTGATGTTTCCCTGGGCCTTATGTCCGAAGTGGAAGTTGTAGCCCTCATGCAGTTCGCGCGCGTGTAGCGTTTTGACAAGTACTTCCTTCGCGAAATCATGCGCAGACATGAGCGACAAGTCGCGGGTGAATGGCAGCACCAGTACCGCATCTACTTTGGTTCTCTCCAGCAATTTCAGCTTGAGCGGCAGTGGCGTCAGCAGCTTGGGTGCGACATCGGGCCGCAGAATGCGGAAGGGATGCGGTTCGAACGTCACCACCACCGCTTGGCCACCGATAGCGTGCGCGCGCTCGGCCATGTGGCTTACGACCTGCTGGTGTGCGCGATGCACGCCGTCGAAGTTACCAACGCTGACCACCGTAGGGCCGAGTTGTGCGGGAACTTCGTCGAGGCTGCGGAACACTTGCATGGTTGGCGGCGTCCTAGAGTTCGAACTCGAGTTTCAGCCCATCGTGCGAGAGGCGAACATTACAGGGCAGCGCGGAGTTCGTCTCCTCGTGCGGCAGGTCGTGCGAGATGTGGGTAAAGAAAGCGCGCTTAGGCTTGAGGCGCTCCACGATTTGCAGAGACTGCTCGACGCTCGAGTGCGTGGGGTGAGGATGATGACGTAAGGCATCGAGGAAGAGGATGTCCAAGCCTTCGAGTTGGCGCAGGGTTTCTTCAGGCACGGAGCTGAAGTCCGTCAGGTACGCCGCCGAGCCGAAGCGATAGGCTTCGATCGGGCAGTCGCCGTGGTTGACGGTAAGCGGGATAAACTTAGCGCCACCGATTTCGACCGGTCCATCAACGTGGCGCAGTTCGACTTGTGCCAGCCCGCCGTACTTGTAGTCGCCCTCGAAGATGTAGCGGAAAACCTGGCGCAGCGTCTGCGCTGTGCTCTCGGTAGCGAAGAGCGGAATCTTGCCGCCGCCGGTCACGCGGGGGAAGCTGAGTGGGCGCACGTCATCGAGTCCGAGAATGTGGTCGGCGTGGCCGTGGGTATAGAAGATGGCGTCGATTTTTTTGATGCGCTCGCGAATGGCCTGGTCGCGAAAGTCAGGCGTCGTATCGATGAGGACGGTGTGGCCATTCCACTGCACCATGATCGACGGACGCGTACGGCGGTCGCGCGGATCCGGCGAGGTGCAGACCGCGCAGTCGCAACCGATGGTGGGGACTCCCATCGAGGTGCCGCTGCCCAACACAGTGAGCGTGGCCTTCATCGTTTCTCGCCATTGCCCCCCTTGCCCGGCGGCGGACCTTGCGCGATGAGATTGGTCACTTCCAGGTAGGCCATGCGCAGCTCGTAGAGCACATTTTGCAGCATGGTTTCTTCTTTCGGCGTGAGGTTGCCCTTGGTCTTTTCCTGGAGCAAGCCGATGATGTCGATGGTCTGGCGCGCGCCGATGAGATCGACCTGCGGCTGCCCGCCCTCAGGAGCGGCCATGCCGAGCTGCATCAGCGTGCTCATGTAGAGCGAGGCGATGAACTTTTCAAAGTTCATCTCAAAGTCCTGCGCGCGATGCGCCTGCCCCTGCTTGCTGAGCTCTTTGCGAATTTCCTTGTCGATCTCGCGCGTCGACTGCTTGTAGGCCTCCGCTGAGGCGCGCTGTTCTGCTGCGGTGGGCGGCTCGGGAACGTCCTGCTCGGCTTTGGCATCGGTCGAGAATCCGGTTGCGATGGCCGCGCGCTCAGCGGAACGCTCTTCGTTGGAGCGCTGTTGCGACTCGCGCTTCTCTTCTTCGCGCTCGGCGCGGCGCTCCTCTGCTTCGACTACGTCCGGGCGCAGCTCGCCTTCCGAGCTGAATAGACGCCGGTCAGTGACGGTGAATTCGGGTTTCTTCTCTTTTTCAGGCATGGTTTTCGCTCTTGGCTCTTGGCTCTTGGCACTTGGCACTTGGCTCTTGGCTTTTGGCACTTGGCCTTTGGCTCTGAAGGGTTTGCTAAATGCCAAATGCTAAATGCTAAATGCTAAATGCCAAATGCCAAATGCTAAGTGCCGAATGCTAGTTGCTAGTCGCTCCCCCTGCAAATGGCAGCGCACACACCCTGGCTGTGTGTCCGCCGACCTTCACTTCCGTTCCGGGCTCGGCGAACTCGCGGCGAATGTATCCCAGTGCGAAGGTGCGTTCGCCAGTTGGCAATGGCACGCGCGCTGCGCTGGTGATCTCGCCCACTTCTTTTTCGCCCACGATGATCTTGTCGCCTGCTGTCGGGGCATCGCCTTGAACCTCAAGTCCGACGAAAAGGCGATGCACGTTGCCACGCGAGTGAATGCGCTCGACGATTTCCTGACCGACGTAGCAGCCTTTGGCAAAGTTGAGCACGTGCTGCTGGCCCGTCTCCTGCGGCAAGTCGCGCTCGCGAAGATCGACCCCGTAGCGCGGAACTCCGCGAGTAATGCGATACAGCTCAAGTGCCTCGCTGCCGGCGGGCTTCGCACCTGAGGCGAGCAGGGCGTCCCAAAGCTTTTCGAGATTTTCCGGGGTTGACCAGGTCTCGTAGCCATCCATCGCCGGCAACACGCTTCGTGCGAGCGAGAGCCCCACACCCTGCCAGACCACATCGCTTACTTCGCCGGGAGCGAGCTGCGCAACGTCGATTCCTGTGGCGTCCAATGCAGCGGCTGCTTGCGGTCCCGCAATCCCGATCGTCCCCAGCTTGTCGCTGATGTCCTCAACCTCAACGTCATCCATGATGATGTAGTGATCGAACAGTTCCTTCAGCTTCGGCGCTTGCTCATGATCGGTGGTGACGAGCAGGTAATCGCCGCGGTTGCAGGCAACCAGGTCTCCCATGTTGCGTCCCTGCGGATTGAGCACGAAGTTGTAGACGCCGTGATTGAGGGCCAGGTCGCGGATGTTGTTGGTGACCATGCCATTCAACCAGCGCACGCGGTCTTCACCGCTGAGCACCAGCTTGGCCTGCCAGCTCATGTCGAAGACGGCGGCACTCTCCAGCAGCGCACGAAACTCGCTCGCCGTATCGCTAAAAGAAACGGGCGTGTCAGCTCCGCGATACTTTGCCAGGCGCGCTCCGGCCGAAGCCAGCTTGTCTTGTAGCGTCATCACTGCCATCGGAACCTTTGATTATAACTTCGAAAGAACTCACCACCGAGCGCACGGAGGACACGGAGGAATCCTGTAAGAATGGCGTAACACGACGCTTACCAAACTTCCAGCAAGAGATTGAACTACTCGTGGTACCCGACGAAGCGCAGTTTTCCGGCGTTTCTCTTCATGAGTTGCTTGAAGCGATCCAGGGCAAGGGTTTCGCGAAGTGCAACGCCAACGGCCTCGGTACGCGACCTGGCGCCCAGCACCTTCTTCGCTTCGTCAAGCAGTTCTGTGTCGACGCGGATTGATTGATGTCGTTGCAACGGTCTCGGATTCCTTCCACCACGTATCCATTGTATCGGCTCAAATGCGGGTCCGCGCTGCAAAGGTTCTGCCGATGCACTTCTGTTATCTTCGATAATCGTGACTACAAACAAGCGTATCGCCGTCGTGCCGGGAGACGGCATTGGCAAGGAAGTCATACCCAACGCACTCGAAGTCCTGCGAGCTTCAGGAGCCGCGCTGGAATTCACCCACTTTGACTGGGGAGCCGACCGCTATCTGCTTGACGGTTCTACGTTGCCGGAGGGCGGGTTCGATATGCTGGCGCGCGACTTCGACGCCATCTTCGTCGGAGCGCTGGGCGATCCGCGCATACCGTCGAACATTCACGCCAAAGAAATCCTGCTGGGCATGCGCTTCCGGATGGACCTCTACGCCAACGTGCGCCCGGTGCGCCTGCTTGACGAATCGCTTTGCCCGCTGAAGAACGCAGGTGTGAATGACGTGAACTTTACTGTCATCCGAGAAAACACCGAGGGCGTTTATGCGGGAATGGGCGGCAACTTCAAGTTTGGCACGGCGGACGAAATCGCCACCCAGGAAGACATCAACACGCGTAAGGGGGTCGAGCGCGTGATTCGCTTTGCGTTTGATTATGCACGCGCGAATGGCCGCAAGAAGGTATTGATGGCCGACAAGTCGAACGTCATGACCCACGCCGGCGGGCTATGGCAGCGCGCCTTCAAGGATGTTGCGGGCGAGTACTCCGACATTGTGGCACAGCATATGTATGTCGACGCGCTTTGTTTACAGATGGTGCGCGAGCCGGGCTCGCTCGAGGTCATCGTGACCAATAATATGTTCGGCGACATCATTACAGACCTTGCGGCGGCCTTGCAGGGCGGGCTGGGCATGGCAGCGAGCGGCAATATTCATCCCGGACGCACCTCGATGTTCGAGCCGGTACATGGCTCGGCGCCGCCGATTGCAGGCAAGAACATGGCGAATCCCATGGGCTCGATTCTTAGCGGTGCGATGATGCTGTCGCACCTGGGAATGAGTGCCGAAGCTGCGAAGATTGAAGCCGCGGTAGTCGATGCGGTGCGCGAAAAGAAGACCACGGTAGACGTTGGCGGCGCGCTGGGCACGCGCGAGTGCGCGCAGTGGATTGCGGAGAAGGTAGGGAAGTAGCTGTCAGCTATCAGCCGTCAGCTCTCCGTTCGAACAATTGCGTCGTTTCGTTCAGTGTCAGACAAGTTGGCTCAACATAGTCCGAAGGACGTAACAACCGTAGCCCAGGACGTTAGTCCTGGGTAGGTGATTCAAAATCATCCCGAGTCCCTTTAGGGACGCGACAAACCGCAGGTCCCGACTCCTCGCCCGCCGTGGCGGACTCGTCGCTCGGGATGACCCATAGGAAGGGGCTCACAACGGCGCACCTGAAGGTGCGCCCCTTCGCAAAAGCGAACAGCCAGGAGCCAAGAGCCAAAAGCGAAAAGCAGATCCCTCGCTCCGCTCGTGATGACAAGGCCGCACCTCGATTTGCACCCTTGCACTCCTACCGCGTATAACTGACGAGCCATGACCAAGCAAGAATTCATCGCCATGCGCCAGCATGAGTTTCCCAAGACGCTCAAACTCTTCCGGTTTTACCCCGAAGACAAGAAGGACATGAAGCCTGCGGACATGATTCGTAGCGCGGTTGAGCTAGTCACAACTTTCATTAATGAAGAAAACATCAACAAGTCGTATGCCTCGACTGGCAAGTTCGACATGATGAACTTCACGTGGGAGTCGTCGCAGGCCTCGATGAAAGCGGCAATTGACCGGCTCGAAGCGGTTGCGCGGGAGACCGATGCTGCGCTCGGCTCATTATCGGAAGAAGATTTTCAGAAAGAAACCGACTTCTTCGGCATGAAGATGCCGTTATCGGCGGCACTTCTTAACATCCTCCTCGATCATATTCACCATCGCGGACAGTTCACCATCTACTCGCGCATAGCAGGCGGCAAGGTCCCGCAAATCTACGGGCCGTCAGCCGATGAGCCCTGGCAGCCGCCGAAATAACGCTGCGGATTTTACGCGCCGGGCAGACGCAAAGCTTGCGGGACGGAAGTTCGCGCGAGAAAGAAAAGCAGGTCCTTCGGTCGCCTGGGCGACCTCAGGATGACAAGTGCAATGGGTATGGAGGCTTTATCCCGCAACCTCGGCAGTCATCCCGCGCTTTGCCGACTTCTGCGCCGCCGCCAGTTGCCGTTTCAGGATGCGCACACCCGCGTCGACGTGCTTTTCTTGCAGCAGGAACGGCGTGAGGAAGCGCAGCACCTTCTCCTGCGTCACATTAATCAGCAGGCCGTCGGCCAGCGCTCCGTGCAGCACGGGCTCGCCGGGGACGTTGAGCTGCAAGGCTTGAATGGCGCCGACGCCGCGAGCCTCCGTGGCGATCGAGAACTTCTCGACCAGTTCCTGTAGCTTGCTGGTGAAATAGGCTCCGACACGGCGAACCTGCTGCAGTAGGTTCTCTTCTTCGAGGATCGCCAAGTACTCCAGCGCCAGGCGGCAGGCTAGCGGGCCGCCGCCGAATGTGGTGCCGTGCTTGCCTGGCGTAATGTGCTGCGCTAGCTTCTCGCTCGTCAGGAACGCTCCCATGGGGAAGCCCGCCGCCATCGGCTTGGCGATGCAAACAACGTCGGGCGTCACTCCAAAATGCTCGAAAGCGAATAGCTGCCCGGTGCGTCCCATGCCACATTGGATTTCGTCGAAGATGAGCGCGGCATTGCGCTGGTCAGCTTCCTCGCGGCAGGCCTGTAGAAAATCGCGCGACGAAAGCTGAATGCCGCCCTCACCCTGAATTGGTTCGACGATGATGCCGCAGACCGTATCATTCATCGCCGCGCGTAGTGCGTCGACATCGTTGCGCGGCACAAACCGGACACCTTCCAGCATGGGTTCGAAACCCGTGCGATATTTCGGCTGGCCGGTCAGGGCGAGCGCGCCCATGGTGCGCCCATGGAAAGAGTTGTCGAGCGTGATGACGATGCTCTTGTCAGGGCCGCCAATGGCGTGCCCGGCCATGCGAGCCAGCTTCAGTGCGCCTTCGATGGCCTCGGTGCCGCTGTTGGCGAAGAAAGCGCGGTCGAGTCCCGACTTCTGGCACAGCTTCTCGGCCAGCAGGCCCTGGTACTCGTTGTAGTACAGGTTCGAAAGATGAATGACTCGCGCCGCCTGTTCACGAATCACTTTGACGATTCGCGGATGCGCGTGCCCCAGCGCGTTTACACCCAGGCCGGAAAGAAAGTCGAGATAGCGCTTGCCATCGACATCCCAGAGATAAACGCCCTTGCCACGCGCCATGGCAACGGGATAGCGGGCATAGGTGTTGAGCAGGTATTTCTGCTCACGAGCAACAATTTCTTCGTATTTCGACATTCGATATCTCTATTCAGCGTTGATCGCTTTGCGCAGCTCGCGCTCGTGCTTCGCGGCCTCGCGGCGGCGCAATGCGCCTTCGTAACGGCGCTTTTCGGCCTCGGTCTCAGGGATTACCTGCGCAACTGGCAGACGGCGCCCGTGGCGATCGACGGCCACAAAGGTTAGATATGCCTTGGCCACCTTTTGACGCGACTGCGAAATGTAATTCTCCACCGAGACCCTCACGCCTACTTCCATCGAGGTGCGGAAGACGCGGTTCACCGAAGATTGCAGCAGCACCATGTCGCCGACGTGCACGGGCACCAGGAAATCGATGTGATCCATCGACGCCGTAACGACGTAGGAGTGGGAGTGGCGATGCGCAGCGAGCGCGCCGGCCAGGTCGATCCAGTGCATCAGGCGTCCGCCGAGCAGCGCACCGAGGGGATTGGTGTCGTTGGGCAAGACCAGTTCGATCATCTCCGACTTCGATTCGCTTACTGGCCGCGCGATCAGATTTCTGTCGTTGGTGTTCTCCATGTCGTTCCTAATCTGGCGATCTTGCACGCTGTGCGCCGCTATTGTCGTGCTCCTGAAGGGGCTCGCCTTCAGGCGCGCCGATAGGCTGCCCTGACCCGTTCGCGCCCCGCCGCGCCATCTGCGCCTCGAAATAGCACTTCGCCATGCGTAGAAGGCAGGCGTTCGCGGGTGTCGTTTGCCAACGGCCGGTCGCTGTCTCACAAATCAGCTCACCGTGGGCTACGGGCAAGTATTCACGCTCGTAGGCGAAGCGTATGCGAACCAGACCGTCCCGTTCTTCTCCAAGCGCAAAGCGCACGGCGTCGGCGTCGCGCTGCGCAGGAATTCGACCGCACGTCGTCGCGTAACCCAGATTGCATGAGGTCTTCAGTTCCTGCTCATTGGGCCGCACTTCACCATTCGTTGCGGCAGTACAAGTACCGCTCCAACCTGCCCCCAACGGCAGCCTGTGAGGAAACGGCCAATCGGCGTTGAATCGCTGCTCGGGCATAAAAAACGGGCAAGCCACACTCTCTCCAAAGTTGCAGGCGATAAAGGTCATTGTACTGGTGAACGCGGGTGACTCCAACGAACTTGGGCCAGCAGTTCTCAAGTTGAGCGCGGCGGGCTTGCTCTTGTAGTATGCCCGGTGGCATTGGAGACAGCACTTATGAGCGATGAAAGTCGCGTGGCGAGCCTGAAGGAGATTCTTGAGCAGAGTCCGACCGATGCATTTGCGCGGTACGCGCTGGGGCTGGAGTACTCCGGCGGCGGCGAGACCGATGAGGCACTGCAGCAATTCAAACTGTTGCTGGAGGCCCACCCCGATTACACCAACGGCTACTTCATGGCGGCGCAGACACTGGCTCGCGCCGAGCGCAAGGACGAAGCGCGCGACATGCTGCTGCACGGCATCGAGTGCGCGCGCCGCACGCGTAATCAGCATGCGCTGGCGGAGATGGAAGGGATGCTGGACGAGATGGAGCGGGGATAGTGAAGCATGATTCGGGTAGCTTTCGGTGCGGAACTCGAAACCTTGTAGATTGTCATCCCGAGCGGAGCGAGGGACCTGCTTTTCGTTGGGAGCGCTGAGCCGTCATTTCATTCCGGACTCCGTGCGAAACCGATATGGAACGCTGAACCCGTCCTGACGACGAAAACCATCAATCCAATGATCTTCGTTGAACTTATATTCAGCGATTCCGAACGCGCCACCTTCTGAAAATCCTGGCTTATTCATAACCCTCTCAATCGCCGAGGAAGCATCGGACTTGGTCGCGTACACACCGATTAGCTTTTCGTCGCCGTATGAATCGGTGTGCCAGAGCAAGTACACAGTGCGAAGTGGATTCACAGTTTCGGATTTCGGTTTTACATTGAGGTCGCTATTCTGTTCCATGCTTCTTGATCCAGCTTGGCGCGAGAACTGACAGCCAACAAGGCGCTCAGGAGTGTTATCGCGGTGGCAGCGAAAGCAGGTCCCTCGCTACGCTCGGGATGACAACCGGGAAAACTCTATGTCCCCACCGCCGCCTTTTCCGCCAGCAGCAGCGCGTTGTCCCGCGCGATTCTTCCCGCCGGAATTGACTGATCGCCTGCACGCAATTTGCTTAACGCGTCAACCTTGTCCGCGCCGGTCACCAGCCACAGAATCCTGCGCGAGCGGTTGAGCATGGGATACGTCAGGGTCATGCGACGGCGGCCCATGTAGACGCGGGTCAGTGCGACATCGCGATCGGTCACGTCGAGCACGGGATCGCCCGGCACCAGCGATGCGGTGTGGCCGTCGGGTCCCATCCCGAGGTGAGCCAGGTCAAGCACAGCGGGAGCGCCGCAGAATTCCTGCAACGTTTGTTCGTACTGGGCCGCTGCGCCTTCGAGTTCGGGCAGCTCTACCGGCATGGCATGGATCTGGTCCAGCCGTATGGGCGCGTTCTGCAACAGGCTCTCGCGAAGATGAGTGAGATTGCGGTCAGGATCACCAGCCGGCGCCACGCGCTCGTCGATCTGGAAGATCTGCACTTTGTCCCACGGCATATCTTCCTTGACCAATTCACGCAGCATGATCCAGGGCGCGTGTCCGCCGCTGAAAGCTATGTTGAAGCATCCCCCGGTTGAGGCCGCCTGCCGCGCATCTGCGGCCACAATCGCGGCGGCACGCTTCGCAACTGCATCGGCATCAGTCAGGATCTCTATTCGCATCGCGACCTCCCACGTTGTCGTATCCGACATTGTCTTAGTACTACACTGTCGGCTGGTCGGAACCCGTCGGATTTTGCCAGCCTTCATCCGGAGGAGCAAGGTTCTCAGTTTCAGCCGGACCCCAGGTGCCCGGATCATAGACATACACCGGCGTGTCCGCCTTCAATATCGGATCGACAATACGCCATGCCTCTTCGACGTAATCCTGTCGCGCGAACTCGGTGGCATCCCCCGCCATCGCATCGCCCAGCAGGCGCTCGTAAGGTTCCATCTCCTTCGGACTGGGATGGCGGCTGGCAATCATCTCCGCCGAGGCGGCGGGAAGGTTCGCTCCCGGCGCAACCACCGTCACACCCATGGCAATCGTCATCTGCGGACTTACGCGGACGCGCAGGTAATCCGGAGGCAGATCAGGATTGCGAAACGGCGTCGGCGGCTTGCGGAATCGCGCCACCACTTCCATGCAGGTCACCGGCAGGTTCTTGCCGGCGCGAATATAGAACGGCACACCCTTCCATCGCCAGGAATTGATCGCCAACTGTAGCGCGGCGAAGGTTTCCACTTTGGAGTCCGGCTTTACACCGGGCTCCTGCAGATATCCCTTGAACTGGGCACGCACCAGGTCCTTGACCTCAATCGGCGGAATCGCCTTCAACACTTTTACCTTCTCGTCACGCACCGACTCGCTGTCGGTTCGGACCGGCGGCTCCATGGCCAGATTGCACATCACCTGAAACATGTGGTTCTGGATGACATCGCGGATCGCACCCGTCTCGTCGTAAAACTTGCCCCGGCCCTGCACGCCGAAGTTTTCCGCCATCGTAATCTGGACGCTGTCGATGTAATTGCGGTTCCAGAACGGTTCCATGAACGCATTGTCAAACCGGAATGTGACCATGTTGCGCACCGGCGCCTTGCCCAGGTAGTGGTCGATGCGGAAGATGGAGCTCTCGTCGAAGGCCCGCAGCAGGATGCTATTCAACTCTTTCGCCGAAGCCAGGTCGTGGCCGAACGGCTTCTCGATGATGACGCGAGCTCCCTTCGCGCAGCCGGACTTCATGAGCTGCTCGACGACTTCTTCGAAGAGCAGCGGAGGAATCGCGAGGTAATGCGCTGGGTGCTGGGATCCGTCAAGTTCCTTGCGTAACGCCTGAAACGTGGCATCGTCGGAGTAGTCGCCATCGATGTAATGCAGCAAGCTGCTCAGCCTAGGCCACGCCTCCGGGTCCACACCGCCGTGCTTTTCCAGACTGTCTTTCGCGCGCGCCTTGAGTTGGTCCAGGTTCCATCCGGCCTTTGCGACGCCGATCACCGGCACATCCAGGTGCCCGCGCTTCACCATCGCCTGGAGAGCGGGAAAAATCTGCTTGTAGGCAAGATCGCCAGTCGCGCCGAAAAACACCAGCGCGTCAGAATGAAGGTTGTCCATTTGGTCCCCCGCTATGAGCCCTTCGCTTTTTCCAGATGCCCGCCAAACTCGTAGCGCATGGCTGAGAGCAGCTTGTTGGCGAAGTCGGCTTCGCCTCGCGAACTGAAGCGTTCATACAGTGCGTCGGTGAGCACCGGCACGGGGACAGCTTCGTCGATGGCGGCTTTGATGGTCCAGCGGCCTTCGCCGGAATCGGAGACCCGCCCGCCAAACTTCGACAATTGCGGATCGCCGGTTAATGCCGACGCAGTGAGGTCAAGCAGCCAGGAGGCGATGACGCTGCCGCGACGCCATACCTCGGCAACGTCGGTAAGGTTGAATTCGAACTGGTAGTGCTCGGGATCGCGCAGCGGAGTAGTTTCGGCATCGATCTCGTGCTTACGCTTGCCGACGTCGGCGTTCTTCAGCACGTTCAAGCCTTCGGCGTACGCAGCCATGATGCCGTACTCGATACCGTTGTGCACCATTTTGACGAAGTGGCCGCCACCGCTGGGACCGCAGTGCAAATAGCCATCCTCGGCAGTACCGCCAAGTTTCTCGCGGCCCGGCGTGCGCGGAATATCACCGCGGCCGGGAGCGATGGTTTTGAAGATGGGGTCAAGGTACTGCACGGCGTCCTGCGGGCCGCCGATCATCATGCAGTAGCCGCGTTCCAGTCCCCAAACGCCGCCGCTCGTGCCCACGTCGACGTACTTGATTCCCTTCGGCTCCAGCTCTTTGGAACGGCGGATGTCATCGATGTAGTAGGAGTTGCCGCCATCGATCAGAATGTCGCCCTTCTCCAGATGAGGAGCGATTTCAGCGATGGTCTGGTCCACCACCGCGGCGGGAATCATGAGCCACATGGCGCGCGGCTTTTTGAGTTTGCTGACGAAATCGGCGAACGAGGAAGCGCCGACGGCGCCTTCGCCAGCTAATTCCGCTACCGATTTGGGCGTGACGTCATAGACAACGCATTCGTGGCCGTTTTTCATCAGGCGGCGCACCATGTTGGCGCCCATACGCCCGAGACCTACCATTCCGAGTTGCATGATTATTCCTCTCCCCTAGCGAAATGAGTCGTACAACATTTCTGTTGTGCGGTGCGAATTTTCGCGTCAGGGCACGACTTCAGTCGTGCCGAAAAACGAAATTTACAAATCTTGAGTCCCCTTAGGGACGACTGAAAAGCAGATCCCTCGACGACTAAAGTCGTCTCGTGATGACAAACAAATGAAAGGCGCGATCGGCACGACCGAGGTCGTGCCCTGACGCGGTACCTTCCAGAAAGTCGTGCCCTGGCTCGGTGCCTTCTGAAACCTGATACCTGAAACCTGAAACCTGAAACCTGTCCCTACGCCTTGTTCGCCCGGTACAGCGTAATCAGGTTGTTGGTCGAGCTGTCGTGCGCAAGCTGCGGCTCCTGTAGACTCTCCAACTCGGGGATGATCCGCTGCGCCAGGACCTTTCCGAGCTCCACTCCCCACTGATCGAACGAGTCGATACCCCAAATTGCACCTTGTGTGAACACCGATTGCTCATAGAGAGCAACCAGCTTGCCCAGCGTCTCCGGGGTCAGCACGTCGACCAGGATGGTGTTCGACGGACGATTGCCTTCAAAGACGCGATGCGGCACCAGCCAGTCCGGCGTGCCCTCGGCTTTCACCTGCTCGGCGGTCTTGCCGAACGCCAAGGCCTCGGTCTGCGCGAAGACGTTGGCCAGCAGCATGTCGTGATGGCGGCCCAGCGGGTTCAGCGTTTTGTAGAAGCCAATGAAGTCGCAGGGGATGAGCCGCGTTCCCTGATGAATCAGTTGATAGAACGAGTGCTGTCCGTTGGTGCCCGGCTCGCCCCAGTAGATCGGCCCGGTGTCGTGGGTCACGCGCGTCCCGTCGAGCCGCACATGCTTGCCGTTGCTCTCCATCGTTAACTGTTGAAGATAAGCAGGGAAGCGCTTCAGGTACTGTTCGTATGGCAACACGGCGACCGTCTGCGCGCCGAAGAAGTCGTTGTACCAGACGGACAGCAGTCCCATCAGCACTGGCAGGTTTTGGGCGAACGGCGCGGTGCGGAAGTGCTCGTCCATCTGATGAAAGCCGCTCAGCATTTCGCGAAAGCCGTCCGGTCCGATGGCCAGCATGGTGGACAGACCGATGGCCGAATCCATGGAATAGCGCCCGCCGACCCAGTCCCAGAAGCCGAACATGTTGGCAGTATCGATGCCGAACTTGGCCACGCCCTCCGCATTGGTCGAGACGGCGACGAAGTGCTTGGCGACTGCCTTCTCATCGCCCAAGCTCTTGAGCGCCCAGTCGCGCGCGGTGTGCGCGTTGGTCATCGTCTCGAGCGTGGTGAAAGTTTTCGAGGAAATGATGAAAAGCGTCTCGTCAGCTTGGAGGTCCTGCACCGCCTCGGCGAAGTCGGTACCGTCGACGTTCGACACGAAGCGGAAGGTCATGTCGCGGCGGCTATAGTGCTTGAGAGCTTCGTAAGCCATTACCGGGCCGAGGTCGGAGCCGCCAATGCCGATGTTAATGACGTTCCTGATCGCCTTGCCGGTATGGCCCTTCCAGGCGCCGCTGCGCACGCGGTCGCAGAAGGCCGCCATCTTGTCGAGCACTTCATGCACAGCAGGGACGACATTCTCGCCATCGACCATGATCGACTGGTCGCGGGGCGCACGCAGCGCCACGTGGAGCACGGCGCGATTTTCGGTGATGTTGATCTTGTCGCCACGAAACATGGCGTCGATGTGATCACGCAGGCCCGCCTCTTCCGCAAGCTGAAGCAGCAGCTTCAGGGTTTCGTCGGTGATGCGGTTTTTGGAGTAGTCCAGGAAGATTCCGACTGCCTGGGTGGTGAAGCGTTCGCCGCGCTTGGGATCGTCGGCAAACATCTGTCTGAGATGCATACCGCGAACCTGGTCGTAGTGCTGGGCCAGAGCCTGCCACGCCTTCGGCTCAGTCAGCGGCTTCACGCTTCCTGCCATTCGGATGCTCCTTTGCGTTTGCCTGTCTTCTTCACGGCTGAGCCGTTGGTCCGCTCCGTGGATTCAGGCTCAGAAGCAGCGTCGTAGTTGGCGGCGCTTACCTGCGGGTCCTGCCAGAGGCGGAAGCCGCCGAGAAATGCGTTCTTGTTATCGACCATGCGCGAGTGAGGCGGCAGCTTCTTCAGCAGCTTGGAATTTCCGCCGCCGATGACCACTTCATCCGGCTCCAGAGCTGTCGCCAGCCGCTCGACCACATCCTCAACGTACTCGCGCCATTTCTTCTTGCCGTACTTCTTGAGCCCACGCAACCCGACGTAATCCTCGTAAGTGGCCTTGCGATAGGGCAGGTGAGCGAGTTCGATGGGCTCGATACGGCCCTCGACAATCATGGCCGAGCCCAGGCCGGTGCCGAGGCCAAGAAACAGCATGGCCCCCTTCTCATAGCTGCCCACGGCCTGCAGGGCTGCGTCGTTGATGATCTTCACCGGCTTGCCGAGTTCCTTCGCGAAATTGAACCCTACCCAGCAGGGACCGAGGTTGTAGGGATCGTGAACCGGGCGGTTATGCACCACGGGTCCCGGGTACCCCATGCTGACTACGTCGTACTTCCAGTCAGCCGTAAGTTTCTTGACGGCCGTTATCGCCTGCTGGGCCGTCATCGTCGGGCCGGAAACGATCTTGCGTGGCGTAGTCTCCCCGGTCGCCAGGACTTTGACGTGCGTACCGCCTACATCCACAACAAGGATTTTCATGGTGCTTCCTCCGGATCAGGCGCTTGCCAATGCTGCGCTCTTGGCAGTGATGACTTCCATCAGGTCGTTCCACGACTTCACAAATGACTCGGCACCTTCGGTCTGCAACTGCGCAGCCAGTGCGTCGATGTCGATGCCAGCTTTGCCGAACTCGGCCAGCACCTGCTCGCAGTTGCCACCGTCGGGCGGCATCACAGGCCGACCTCGCCATGCTCGGCGAACGCCAACAGGGTCGCTTCCGGCATGGTGTTGACGGTGTCGGGAGCGGCCAGGGCCTTGATGTACAGGATGTCGGACGCCTTTGGGTCCTTGGTTCCCGTGCTGGCCAGCAGCAGGCGTTGCGGATTGAATCCCTTCGCGATGATGGCTTTCCAGCGGGGCGTAGCCAGCACATCGCGATAGGCCTTGTAAGTGCGCTGCGCGATGGCAATGCCCAGTTTGTCTCGCAGGGCGTCAGGCACTTTGTTCGCGACGGCAACATCCCAACGGCTGATGAACACCGACGCGACAGAGCCGACGTTGGTGTCCAGTCCGGCTGCAATGCGCCGCTCGATGCCGCGCAGATAAGCCTCGGCGGCGGCCTGATACTGCTCGCGTGAAAACAGCAGGGTGACGTTGATCGACATGCCGGAGAAGATGGCCTCTTCGATCGCGGGCAAGCCTTGCTTCGTGCCGGGTATCTTGATGAACAGATTCGGACGTGCAGCGCGGTCATGCAGGTCTTTGGCCGCAGTGAGAGTCGTGGACGTGTCGTAGGCCAGCAGCGGCGAGACTTCCAGCGAAACCCATCCGTCGACGCCTTTGGTCCGGTCGTGGGTGGGACGGAAGAGGTCGGCGGCCCGGGTAAGGTCTTCCAGCGCAAGCTCGAAGAAGAGGGCCTCGCCTGCTTTCCCCTGGCTCAGCTTCTCGCCGATGGAAGCATCGTAGGATGCGCTCTTCTTGATCGCGTGATCGAAGATTGTGGGGTTCGACGTCAGTCCGGTTATTGAGAACTCATTGATGTAACGTTGGAGAGTGCCGTTGTCAAGAATGTCGCGTGTAATGTTGTCCAGCCACAGGCTCTGGCCCAGATCATGCAATGCTTGTGTCGCTTTCATATTCACCTCCAAGCTAATGGTTGAAGGTATCAGGCCATCACCGGGCCTTTCAACCTCTAAACCGTATTGTTAATTTCTTGTTGCATCCGAGCGGCCAAGGGGCCGTCGTGATATCAAGGAGTACTCTCCTAATTGATTCTGAATCTTGAGCAGGAGTTTCACGATGCCAGCCGTTGCAGAACACGTACGAACCGGTAACAGCGTTGCCGACCTGAAGCAGGCCATTCTCGACAATCTCTATTATGCCCAAGCGCGCGTGCCCGACCTGGCCACCAAGTACGACTGGTTTATGGCAACGGCCTATGCGGTGCGTGATCGCATGATGCACGACTGGATCGTCTCGTTTGCGCGCATCCGCCAGGAACAGCTCAAAATGATCGCCTATCTCTCAGCCGAGTTCCTCATCGGGCCGCAGCTGGGCATCAACCTGGTGGATTTGGGTGATATTCGCGATCAGACCAAGGCGGCGCTCGCGGAGCTCGGCGTTAGCCTGGAAGAAATCGAAGCCGTGGAGCCGGAGCCCGGCTTGGGCAACGGCGGTCTGGGCCGGCTGGCGGCGTGCTACATGGAATCGATGACCACGGAAGAGGTGCTGGCGATTGGCTACGGGATTCGCTACGAGTTCGGGCTGTTTCGTCAGGAGATTCGCGATGGCTGGCAGGTAGAAAAGACCGATAAATGGCTACAACTTGGAACACCCTGGGAGATTGCGCGGCCGGAACGCAACTACCTGGTTGGATTCGGCGGCCACACCGAGCAGTACCACAATGAACATGGCAACTTCCGCGTGCGCTGGGTGCCGTCCAATATGGTCAAGGGAGTAGCCCACGATGTTCCTATCGGCGGCTACGACACGGAGGTCACCAATTTCCTCCGCCTGTGGGTTTCGCACGCGGTGGAGTCGTTCGACTTCCAGGCCTTCAACAAAGGGGACTACTACGACGCGGTGCAGGAGAAAATTGCGTCGGAAACCATCAGTAAAGTGCTGTACCCCAACGATGAACCCGAGGCTGGTAAGCGTCTGCGGCTGGCCCAGCAGTATTTCTTCACCTCCTGCTCGCTCCAGGACATGATTCGCATCCACGGCATTCGCGGCCTGGGTCTCGATCAGTTCCATGAGGGATTTGCGGTGCAGCTCAATGACACGCATCCATCGATCGCCGTCGCCGAGCTGATGCGGCTGCTGGTGGATGAGCACCAGATGGTGTGGGACAAGGCATGGGACATCACGCGCAAAACGCTGGCCTACACCAATCACACGCTGCTGCCGGAGGCGCTGGAAAAGTGGCCGCTTCCGTTGTTTGCCAGCGTGCTGCCCCGCCACCTGGAGATCATCTACGAGATCAACCGCCGCTTCCTTGACGAAGTCTCGCCCAGGGTTGGAGGCGACAATGAGCGCCTCGCCCGGCTTTCCCTTATCGATGAGCATGGCGAGAAGTACGTCCGCATGGCGAACCTGGCGACGGTCGGCAGCCACGCGGTGAACGGCGTCGCCGAGCTGCACTCCGAATTGCTGAAGCAAACCACGCTGCACGATTTTTATGAGCTGTATCCCGAGAGGTTCTTCAATGTCACTAACGGGGTGACGCCGCGCATGTGGCTGGCAGTGGCGAACCCGGAATTGTCAGCGTTAATTACGAACCGGATCGGCGGCGGGTGGCTGACGGACGAAAATGAGCTGCGCAAGCTGGAGCCGCTCGCCGACGATGACATGTTCCGCGAGCAATGGCGCGAGGTGAAGCACGCCCGCAAAGTGATACTGGCGGCCTTGGTGCAGCAGCGTACAGGCCAGGTCATCAATCCGGCCATCATGTTCGATGTGCAGGTGAAGCGCCTCCACGAATACAAGCGGCAACTGCTCAACATCCTTCACGTCATCACGCTGTACAACCGGCTCAAGAAAGATCCCAATGCGACGATCACGCCGCGCACCGTGATCTTCGGCGCCAAGGCAGCGCCGGGATACATCATGGCCAAGCTGATCATCAAGCTGATCAACTCGGTTGCGGCCACCATCGATGCCGATCCGGCCGTGCGCGACCTGCTGCGGGTGGTCTTCTTTCCCGACTTCAACGCCAAGAACGGGTTGATCATCTATCCGGCCGCCGATCTGTCGGAGCAGATTTCGACCGCGGGCAAGGAGGCCTCCGGCACCGGCAACATGAAGCTGTCGATGAACGGAGCGCTGACCATCGGCACGCTGGATGGCGCCAACGTTGAAATTCGGCAGGAGGTCGGGGCGGAGAACTTCTTCCTCTTCGGGCTCACGACCGAACAGGTGCAGCAACTGAAGGCCGGCGGCTACAACCCACTGCACTATTACGAGGCCAACCCATTCCTGCGCGAGGTGCTGGACGAGATCTCCGCAGGTACATTCTCCAGTGGGAACGGCGAGCTCTTCCGGCCCATCATTGATTCGCTGCTGGAACACGACGACTACATGCTCCTGGCCGACTACCAGGCCTACATCGATTCCCAGGAGAAGGTCTCGGAAGCATTCCGCGATCAGGAGCACTGGACGCGGATGTCGATCCTCAACAGCGCGCGTATGGGCAAGTTCTCGTCGGACCGATCGATCCGCGAGTATTGCGAGAAGATCTGGGGCGTGAAGCCGCACGAGGCTCACGTCGAGCGCGCCGAGAGCGCTGCTGTCGAAGCGTGATCGATTAACGAGCGGCCGGCGGGGTGCTCCCCTATTTCACCTCCCAGCCGCCACCCAGTGCCTGGTAGAGCGCGGCGTAGTATTGCAGCTCCTGCTCCCACGCGGCTGAAAGCAACAGGGCCGACTGGAAGTATTGCTGCTCGTTGTACTGGACCTCGAGAAACGACGTGTACCCGCCCTGGTAGCGGACATTCGAAAGCCGGACAAGGTTCGCGTAGGTCTGGGTCTGTTCCTGCAGCTTCATGCGGTACTTGCGGGCCTGCTCGTATCCGATGAGGCTGTTTGACACGTCGGCCATCGCGTGCTCCACGGTTTGCTTGTACTGCAACTCAGCCTGATCGCGCTGCGCCCAGGACAGGCGATAGTTGGCGCGAATCCGGCCGCCCTGGTAGATGGGCTGCACTACGGTACCTCCCACCGCCCAGAACAGGCTCGGCCCGCTCAGGAAGCTGCTCAGATTTAGACTCTGTGTGCCTAAGACCCCGGTGATCGAGAACTGCGGAAAGAATGCTGCCTTGGCAACACCCACGTTCGCGTTGGCAGCCACTAGATTCTCTTCAGCAGCTCTGATGTCGGGACGGCGCCGCAACAGATCCGATGGCAATCCGGCAGGGATTTCCGGCGCGTGCGGCTGATTAACCAGGTTCAATCCGCGCTTGATCGGCCCCGGATTTCTCCCGAGCAGGATACTCAGATTGTTTTCGGTCTGCTCGACGAACTGCTGATAGGTAATGACGCCGGCTTCAGCCGACTGCAGCAGGACTTCGGCCTGATACACATCAGTTAAGGCAGCATCGCCGCCCTTGAACTTGATGTCGTTGAGCTTCAGGATTTCATTGTCAGCTTCAACCGTCTTCTTTGAGTACTCGAGTTGATCGTCGTACTGCCCGAGGAGGTAATAGTCAGTCGCAACCGAAGCAATCAGCGAGATCTGCACTACGTCCTGCGCGTACTTTGTCGCTAGCAGTGTTGCACGGGCTGACTCCGTGGCCCGGCGGTACTGTCCCCAGAAGTCAACGATGTAGTTGAGGCTCAGCCCAAGCGTCCCGTACCGTATCTCGTCGCTGCTGTTGTACTGTACCTCGTTCTTTCCGTAGTTCACGGCACCGGTACCGTCGATCATGGGGAACTGGTTGGCGCGCACGATGCCCAGGTTCGCGTTTGCCTGCAACACGCGAGTGGCAGCGATGCGCAGATCGTAGTTGTTGGTGAGCGCTTCCTTGATCAGCCCCTGCAGCACTTCATCCTGAAACACAGAGTTCCATGCCGTGTCAGCAAACGTTTGCCCTGGCGGGAGAGGCTGACCGACTACCTGGGGATGCGTGAGATCTGCGGAAGACGGCGTCTGTGGATTCCCCGTGCGCAAGTCTGCAGATGTACCTGCTGTCGGCGCCGCCTCTTTGGGCGTGGGCGTTGTGCCAGGTACTGGGGACGGCGCTGCCGGTTCGGTTCCCTGCGCCGGCGGGGGCCCAGGTGACGGCGCGACCCCGCGGTAATCACCCGGTACATCCAGCGTGGGCCGCTTGTAATTTGGACCGACCTTACAGGCGCAGAGGGAAAGCACCACGCCCATTGCCGTGATTGTTCTGAGCCTAGTCATGGGCCGCTCCTTCCGCAGGTGCGGCGGCCGCGCCCGGCTCAGGCCGCTTCTCGCCCCCGCCAATCCAGTGGCCGAAGCGCTCCACCACGTCGAAGCTGACGGGGATGAAGAAAATAGCCAGCGCGGAGGCTGCCAGCATGCCGCCAATGACGCATGTGCCCAGTACCTGACGCGAGATGCCGCCGGCGCCCGTCGCTGTCCATAGTGGGACGCAACCCAGGATGAACGCGAAAGAGGTCATCAGAATCGGGCGCAGACGAAGCTTCGCGCCAGTGAGAGCGGCGTCAATCAACGTGGCCCCCTTGTCGTACTCCATCTTGGCGAATTCCACGATCAGGATGGCGTTCTTGGCCGAGAGGCCAATCAGCATCACCAGCCCAATCTGCGCATAAACGTTGTTGTCGAGCGTGCGCGCATAGAGTGCGGCAAAAGCGCCCATAACCGCGATGGGAACTCCCAGCAGCACGCTAAACGGCAGGGTCCAGCTTTCGTACTGCGCCGCCATGATGAGGAAGACCACGAAGAAGGCCAGGCCGAAGATCGTTGCCGGACTCACGCCCTGCGAGGCTTTGACTTCCTGATATGACATGCCGCTCCAGTCATAGCCCATCTGGGAAGGCATGGTCTTCTGGAAGACATCCTCAAGCGCGGCAATGACCTGCGCCGAGCTGTAGCCCGGCGCGGCGGAGGCGTTGATCTGCACGCAGTTGAACAAGTTGTAGCGCATCACGAATTCAGCTCCACTGCGCGGGTACACCGTCGTCAACGTACTGAGCGGGACCATCTGATTGCTCGCATTGCGCACGTAGAACTTGCCAAGATTGTGTGCATCGTTGCGAAACTGGCCATCGGCTTGCACGTACACTTGCCACTGCAATCCGAATCGGTTGAAATAGTTCACCAGCGAGCCGCCCATGAAGGTCTGCACAGTTTGGTACAGGGCATCCAACGGGATTTGCTGCGTCATTGCCTTCGCGTTGTCTACATTGACTCCCACTTGGGGGACGCCGAACAGCGCGGTCGTCATAATGCCGGTCATCTCGGGACGTTTGCGGGCTTCGGCAAGGAACAACTGCGTGTTTTTTGCGAGGAAGTCAATGCCGGAGCCAGAACGGTCTTCCAGAATAAAGGTCGCACCACCCGAGGTGCCCACGCCCGGAATGGCCGGCGGTGGGAACGAAAAGGCAATGCCGGCAGGTACCTGGGACAGCACCTTTTGCAAATGCGCTTTAATGCCGTTGTAGCTGGTCTCAGGGGTTTTGCGTTCATCCCAGCGCTTCAGCGAAACGAAAAAGAACGAGCTGTAGGTGGCGTTGACGCCGCTTAACATGCTGTAGCCCATCACGGAGCTGACCTTCTCGACACCGGGGGTCTCGAGAATGGCTTTCTCAACCATACGAGCTGCTTCGGAGGAACGCTGCAGCGATGACGCGTCGGGCAACTGCAAGCCGGCGTAAAGATAGCCTTGATCCTCGTCAGGCAGGAAGCTCGTAGGGATTCGCTTGCCGAAAAAGTAGACGAGAAACACCGCCAGGCCGAGCAATAGGAACGCAAAACCTGCTTTATGGATCAGGTGTCTGCACCAGCTTACGTATCCATCCGTTGCCCGCCCAAACACTCGGTTGAACCAGCGGAAGAAGGCACCCAGCGGCCCGCGTGCTTCCGTCTTAGGCTTCAGCAGCATGGCCGACAGCGCCGGGCTGAGGGTCAGCGCATTAAACGCCGAGAAGAGTACCGAGATCGCAATGGTGACCGCAAACTGTTTGTAGAGCTGTCCTGTAATGCCAGGCACGAAAGCCGTGGGAACGAACACGGCCGCCAGGATCAGTGCAATGGCGATCACCGGGCCCGAGACTTCCTCCATCGCCTTGACAGTGGCGTCGTGCGGCGAGAGGCCATGCTCAATGTGGTGTTCCACGGCCTCCACCACCACGATGGCATCGTCCACCACCAGGCCGATCGCCAACACCAATCCAAACAGCGACAGCGTGTTGATGGAGAAGCCAAGTATGGGAAAGACGACAAAGGTACCGATGAGCGACACCGGAACAGCGAGCAGCGGAATCAGCGTGGCCCGCCAGCCTTGAAGGAAAATGAACACCACCAGGATGACCAGGAACAGAGCTTCGCCGAGCGTCTTGTAGATCTCGTGGATGCCTGCGCTGACGGCGAGCGTTGTGTCCAGTGCGACGTCGTAATCTAGGCCTTGGGGGAAGCGCCCTTTCGCTTCCTTCATCATTTTCAGGACGTTGTCGCGAGTTTGCAGGGCATTACTTCCGGGGGCGAGATAGATCGCTATCAGGGCCGCCGGTTTGGCCGTTGTAGCCGGTTTACCCGCCTCAGGCGCCAAGCCCAGTCGCGCCTCGTATGAGTAATACTGTGAGCCCATTTCCACGCGAGCGACGTCCTTGAGGTACAGCAGGGAACCATCCGGATTTGCACGCACGACGATCCCTTCGAAGTCAGCCGCCGTCGGCAAGCGCCCTGGCGCACGCACGTTGTAAGTGAACTGCTGTCCGTTCGGAACGGGTTCCCCACCGATTTGGCCGGCGGGATTCACCTTGTTCTGCGCCTTGATGGCACTGGTGATATCGGAGACGGTTACGCCCAGGTTTGCCAGTGTATCGGGGTTCACCCAGATGCGCATGGCATATGGTCCGGCGCCGAAGATCTGCACTTGCGAGATACCCGAGATTCGAGTCAGCGCGTACTGCAAATTGATGGTCGCGTAGTTGGCCAGAAAAATGTTGTCGTAGGTACCCGATTGCTCCGAGTACAGGTCGAGCAGCATAAACGGCGCTGTAGTACCGGGCTGCACGATCACGCCCTGTTGCGTCACTTCGGCCGGCAACTGCGAGTTCGCCTGACCGGTTCGCATCTGCGCCAGAATCTGATCGCTATTGACGTCGGTTCCCAACTTAAAATCGACGTACAGCGACATGCCGCCGCCGGAACTGGCGCTGAGCGAGTACATGTAATTCATGCCGCTGACGCCCGACATCTGTTGCTCGATCGGGGTAGCGACGGACTCTGCGATGGTGGTGGCGTCGGCTCCGGGATAGGTCGCCTTCACCTGGATCATGGGGTCGGCGATGTTAGGGAACTGTGCCGTCGGCAGGCTGGTAATAGCAACCACGCCGACCAGCACCATCAGTATCGAGATAACGATCGCAACGATGGGCCGGTTGATAAAGAACTTCGACATGATTAGTTGCTCCCCGGTGCCCCGGTGCTCGGTGCTGTGTACGGCTTCGCTATTACCGGAATGCCTTGCTTGGCAAGCTCAGGATTCGCGGCCGCAGCCATCAGAATCTTCTGGTAGCCCTCCACCACGACCTTCTCTCCGGACTTGAGGCCTTCCGTGATAATCCAGTTGGGCCCGACGCGATCACCCACCTTCACCGGACGGAAGACGGCCCTGCCCTCGGGAGTGATAACAACCACCTGATAGTCCGTCTGCACCTCGTTCACCGCCGGTTGCGGAACGAGCAGAGCATTGGGGTGGTCCTTTATCTTGATGCGAACCTGCCCGAAGCCGCCCGGACGAAGGATTGCGTCTTTGTTGGGAAAGGCGGCGGCAAGCTGAATGGTGCCTGTGCCGGCGGAGATCTGACGGTTGACGAAGATGATGTTGCCCTTGTAGGGGTAAGGCTTGTTATTGGCTTGGATATACTCCACCGGAACGGTCCCCTCATGGTGCCGCTTCGAACCACTCGGGAAATCTGCTCAGAGTTTGCCAGGTAATCCGATTCGCTGATGTTGAAGTACGCCCAAATGGGATCGACCTCAGAGATCGTCGTCATCTTGGTGCTGGTGCCTACCAAATCGCCGACTTGCGAAGTGGCAACACCGGCGATACCGTCCACGGGCGAGTAAACCTTGGTCCATCCCAGGTTGAGTTCGGCGTTGACCTGGTTTGCCTGATCGGCCTGTAATTGCGCCTTTGCTGCCGCCTGGTTGGCTAGGTCCGTATCCAGTTGTTTCGCGGGAATGGCATTTTGCGCTGCGAGGGGTGTATCGCGCTGCACGTCGGCAGTGAACCTATCGACCTGCGCCTGTGTCCGCGCAACCTCGGCTTTGGCCTGGTCGAGCGAAGCCACGAAAGGCCGGGGGTCGATCTCGAAGAGGAGCTGACCCTTCCTCACAAATGAACCGTTGAAGTAGTTCTGCTTGAGCAGGTAGCCCTGAACCTTTGGCGTGATATCGGCGTTGACCGGGCCGTTCAGCGTGGCCACCCACTGTTCGTAAATAGGCACGTCCTGTTGGACCACCTCGGCGACAAGGACTTCAGGCGGAGTGGGTTTGGGAGCTTCTTTCTTTTCTCCACAAGCCGTCGAGAGAAGCAAGAGCAGGGTGCCCGCCAAGAACAGCGGAAGCCCAGCCGACAGCTGCTTTTGCAAAACTCTGGCCAAAACCAAAGCCGGATGATGGGCTGCATCCGCCGGCGCGTTTGGGTCAACTTTCTCGAAAGACATAACTCCACTCCTGCCCGCCGGCGAACCCCGGCGACGAGTTCAGAACTGAATCGAAGTAAACAACGTTTCTAAATCATTATGGGATGATTGGCTACTGAGTTTTTCCCCGGCAACTGGATGTCATTCTAGTTACTCGATTTGCGCTTGCTGATAGCACTAAAGGGGCATTAGGTAGAAGGGTAATCGCGTCTACAAGCAGACTGACCCGAAATGCGAATTCCGTTCTCACTCTCGCCAGCCTTGATGTCGCTATGCCGGAGGGCTCTGCTGCTGGGTTGTAGCTGCTCGCGTGTTCTCCTGTAGGGTCACCCATTTTTCGGTTTCCTGCGCGAGGATGCCCTCAACCCGCTCGGCCAGCATGGCATGGGCGTTCGCAGCCGCGGCCCCAGCATAAGGGCCTGCGGACCCGAGGTAGAGATACTTCTCCCGCTTGAGGGCTTCGTTGGTAGCGCGATAGCTAATCCAGTTCTTGTTGTACTGATTTAGTTGAATGATGCCCTCGGATACCGTGATCAGCACGCCCAAAACACCGACGATCCACTTCACATACATCCCCGGCATGGGCGTAATGAACGGGATCGAAGCCGCAGCAATAATCTCGAACACCTTGACGCGCTTGTAGGTGCGTTGATTTGACAGGCTCTTCGTGTCGTACCAACTGATCTGCTCTTCCAGCCGTTCGATGATGACATCATTCTCCGGCATGCATTCCCCTCGGTAAGCTGCGGCGTCTTCGCGGCTGATTCTAAACGAGAATACATATGCTATAAACAGCGTTCTGAACCGGTCGCCGGTTCCATGCGATGAATGCACCTTCCACTCCCGAGCTTATCCGTCGGCGCATTCGCGTGCGCGGCATCGTGCAGGGTGTCGGCTTCCGTCCTTTCGTCTACAACCTGGCGCACGAGCTCGGACTGGCGGGCTATGTTCTGAACTCCTCCGCCGGAGTGACGATCGAGATCGAAGGCGGCCAGCCGGTGGTCGCGCAGTTTGTTGCAACATTGCGCAACAGTCCTCCGCCACTGGCGCAGATTGAAGACATTGCGATCGCGGAGCTCGAGCCCGCCGGCGACGTGGGATTCGTCATCCGCCACAGTGAGGCCGAGCCGGGCGAGTTTGTGCTCGTCTCTCCTGATGTCGCCACCTGCGATGACTGCTGGCGCGACTTCGGTGACGCGGCCAATCGCCGCTACGGCTATCCCTTCACCAACTGCACGAATTGCGGCCCGCGCTACACCATCATTCAGGACATTCCTTACGACCGCCCCACCACCACCATGGCGAAGTTCCGCATGTGTGCACTCTGCCAGGCGGAATACGACGATCCCTCCAATCGCCGCTTTCATGCCCAGCCCAATGCCTGCCCCGAGTGCGGTCCTGGCTTGGCGCTGGTGCCTTCGGCGGGAGACTTTCCGAGGGAAGGGGACTATCAGTCGCGAGAAACGCCCGCGATCCTGCGCCGCGCACGCGAGCTGCTGCACGAAGGGAAGATCGTCGCTGTGAAAGGGCTGGGCGGATTTCTGCTGGCTTGCGATGCGGAGAACGACGCCGCCGTGAGCGCACTGCGCACCCGCAAGCGCCGCAGCGACAAGCCGTTTGCGCTGATGGCGCGCGACATCGCTGCCGTGGAGAGCTTCTGCGCCGTCACGCCGGAAGAGCGCGACTTACTGCTTAGTTCGAGGCGGCCGATTGTTATCCTGCGACGCCGCGAAGGTTCATCGATCTCGCCTGCGGTTGCGCCGGGCAACAACACCATCGGCGTGATGCTGCCCTATACCCCGCTGCACTACCTGTTGTTCAGCGACTCGCCGGACGAGCCGTCGCAATTTCGTGCGCTGGTGATGACCAGCGGTAACCTCAGCGAAGAGCCCATCGTTACCGCCAACGAAGAAGCCTGGCAGCGACTGCGCGAAGTGGCCGACTGGTTCGTCTTTCACAATCGCGACATCTACATGCGCGCCGATGATTCCGTCGCCCGCGTCTTCGAGCAACGCGAGCGCGTACTGCGGCGGTCGCGAGGCTATGTTCCTCACCCCGTGGATCTCGGAATGGAGTTGCAGGAAATTCTCGCCTGCGGAGCCGAGCTGAAGAATACGCTCTGCCTGACGAAGGGGCGTTACGCCATCCTCAGCCAGCACATCGGCGATCTGGAGAACTACGAGACCCTGGTCTTCTACGAAGAGACACTCGCCAATCTGAAAAAGCTGTTTCGGGTCGAGCCGCGCGCCGTGGCTTACGATCTCCATCCGCAGTACATGAGCACGCAGTTTGCGCAGCGGCTGGCTTTGGAGCCGAAGATCGGGGTGCAGCATCATCACGCGCACATCACAAGCTGCATGGCCGAGAACCATCTCTCGGGGAAGGTCATTGGCGTCGCGTTCGACGGCACCGGCTATGGCACCGATGGGAAAATCTGGGGCGGCGAATTCCTGGTCGCCGATTTCACCGGCTTCGAACGGCGGGCGCATCTGCGCTACGTCTCCCTGCCCGGAGGAGATGCCGCTGTGCGCCAGCCGTGGCGAATGGCATTAAGCTATCTGCGGGATACGTTCGGGGATGACACATCATCCAGTGCCCTGAACCTTGCGTGTATTAGCCAGGTTCCGAAGGCAAACATTGCTTTCGTCGACTCCATGCTGGCCCGCCGCCTTAACTGCGTTGATACTTCTTCCTGCGGGCGGCTGTTCGACGCGGTGTCCTCCATTGTGGAACTCAGGCACGAGGTCACGTTCGAAGGGCAGGCGGCGATCGAACTGGAGATGATTGCCGATGCAGATATCGAGCGCGCATATCCGTATGCGATCTGTGAAGGCAATGTCGCGCAGCTCGACATGCGTTCGATGATCGAAGCCATCGTGCGCGACCTTTCCCGCGGAATCGCAGCAAAGGAAATTTCGGCCGCCTTTCACAACACGCTGGCTGCAGCTATTGTCGAGCTCTGCCGCATGATACGAGACGGCGAAAATCTCAATCGCGTGTGCCTGAGTGGAGGAACGTTCCAGAATGTCTTTCTCTTGCGGCGCGCGGTGGCTGGCCTACGCAGTAACGGCTTCGAAGTCTTCCTGCACTCCAAGCGTCCCGCCCAACGACGGCGGAATCGCGCTCGGCCAGGCAGTGATCGCGAACGGCATCCTATCCGCCGGCAATGGCTCCGATAATCAGTAACGGTTCCTGGCCTGAGGCGACGGCGTCGGGCAATGGCGTGTCGGGCGGCTCATGGGAAAGATCTTCTTCGCAGGCGAAGAACCGCAGAAATGGCCGCCGCTGCTTGCTGACGTGATCGCGGATCGTGCCGCACAGCATGGGATAGCGCGCCTCAAGAGCATCGAGCACTGAGCACACGGTCACCGGCGCCGCTACGTCAAGCGTAACTTCGTGGCCGACTTTTGCCAGCGTTCGCAAATGTGCAGGAAGCTCTACTCGAACCATAAGACCATCCTCAGAATCTAAAGGAAGTTTGTCAACCTGCCGTCGATTACATTGCGCGACCGCGCGGCAAACCGTCAATCAGCCCTCGCGTCCGGCTGAAAGTTGCGGCATCTCGCAACAAATCGCAACAAATATTCCGTTGTGCTGTGTCGCAACTCCCGCAAGAAGCTTGTGTTCTTTTTCGCGAAGAACAAAGTTCAGCCACCCGCGCGGCGAACGGAAGTTAACTAAGGAGATGATCAACCATGACACCGCAACCCGGAAGCACTCACGTACTGCGTCTGATGCTCCTGACGCTGTTCCTTGCGGCGCTGGTAGCTTCTGCCGCCGCACAATCTCCCACCGTTGCGCCCTGGCCGGGCCCCACAGCCGCCGGCTATCCCTACATCACACGTCACCAGGCAGCCAGTGCCGACAAGTATCTCGACCAGCATCCCCAGATCGCGCGCGAGCTGCAGCGCGATCCCCGGCTGATCGACAACCCGAATTACCTGGCAGCACACCCCAGCCTGCAGAACTATCTGCGGAACCACCCGGAGGTGCGACAGGATTGGAAGCAGCACCCTTACGCCTTCGAGAAGCGCGAGCGGCAGTACGAGAGAAATGAGTACCGGAAACCGTACTCTGCGTTCCGTTAACGCGTGCCGACAGAAGAGCGTGGCCTCGGCATCGGGGCCACGCATAGCTATTTTCGCGTTGCTGTCTTACCTAAACCTGGCTGTATCGCCGCCGGATACACGCCCAGCACCTTCACAAATTCGGCAATCTCTCCCAGGTGACGGATTGCGTTCTGTGCGGCTTCGTCCTTGCCGCGGTTTATGTCGGCGAAGAATACATACTCCCATGGCCGGCCCACGATGGGGCGCGATTCGATCTTCGACAGGCTAATGTCGCGCAGGGCAAAGACGCTGAGCGCCTTGAAGAGCGCGCCGGGAACGTTCTGGAGCGCGAATGCGAGCGAAGTCTTGTTGGCTCCAGGCAGGTTCTTTCCACGTTTGCCGATCAGCAGAAAGCGAGTGAAGTTCTGGCGATCATCTTCGATGTCAGCGAGCAGAACTCTTCCACCATATTGCGTCGCGGCCTGCCTTGGAGCGATGGCGGCGTTGTCGCGAAGTTCCTCCGACACCACGTGCCGCACGCTTCCCGCCGTGTCATAGAAGGGAATGGCCTGAAGCTTAGGGTGAGACCGAAATAGCTTGCGGCACTGCTCCAGCGCGACGGGATGCGAGAACACTTTTCGTACGTCGCCGAGCTTGGTTCCCGGCATCGCGATGAGGTTGTGCCGGATTCGCAGAAGGAGTTCGCGGTAGATGAATGCCCGGCGCTTCAGGAGCAAGTCGTAGTTTTCTGCCACCGATCCGGCCAACGAATTTTCGATTGCGATCACCGCAGCCTGCACAGCGCCTGATGCCAGAGCGTCGAAAACATCCGCGCAGCGCGCACAGGGCACGATCGCAGCGCGTGGTTCAAACTGCGTCGCGGCTTCGTGGCTGAACGAGCCTAGCTCCCCCTGGATGGCCAGCTTCATCTCCCGACGAGCATAGCAAATGGTCAGCAACACCGGTCGAAAAGGGTTGCCTGCAAAATTTCACATTCGACAGAAAAAGCCTTTGTCGCCAACCAACCATCACGCGTGCGATCGCCCTCCAACTCAATACTCCTCGCGCCGATCGTCCAACTGATCACGGGCCGAAGAACAGCTGTTTAGCAAAGGGTTGCGTGGTGCTGGAGATATGGCTGCACACCGGAGCGGCGCAACCAACGATAACTAACAATCAACAATATGGAGGTGACGGAATGGATAGCGATCGCATTAAAGGTAAGGCCGAGGAGGTGAAAGGCAAAGTCCAGAACGCCTGGGGTAAGACCAAAGACGCGGTTCGCGACGCGGTGCATGACGCCAAGCACCACGTCGGCAAAGACGATGACGATCTCGACGATGAGCGCAAAAACCGCGGCGTGGCCTAGCTGAACTCGCAGATCTACCCGCAGGGCGCCCGCACGGCCGCCCTCACTTCTTGCCGTGTGGAAGATCGATGATCAAGTTACCAGCTCGATCGAGATGAAAGCTCGCTTCCGGCGGCACCACGGTGGTGGCGCTGTATTCGGTGATAATGGCGGACCCCCGCAGGCGCGTGCCCGCTTTGAGCGAGTCTCGATCAATGATGGCGGTAGGCATCTCCCGCGATGAAAACGTCACAGGGTGCTCCTCCAGTTTTACCTGAGCGCCGGCTTTAGTGAGCATGTCGCGCTGGCCGCTAGCCATCGGCGATTTCATCCGTGCGCGCAGGCGAATAGTGACAATCTCGATCCCGCGATCCGCATGGCTGTAGCCGTAGCGCCGCTGATGCTCGGCGTGGAAGTGTGTTATCAGCGCTGGACTCACCGCAAGGTTCAGCTCGAAACCCTGACCTGCATAGCGCAGGTCTGCGCTCGGCTCAAACTGTAGGTTTCCTTTCCACCCTTCTTGCCGGAAGTCGGCTGCCGCTTTTCTTTGCATCGCAGCCAACTCGGTGCGTAGCTTGCGCTCGGGCAGCGCGCCTTCGATCTTCCAAACCACGGTCCGGGAATAGTCTTTGATGATGTCGCTGTTGAGAATGCCGTAGGCGGACAAGGCTCCGGGCAGCGCCGGCACGATGACGGTACGGATGCCCAGCCCGGCTGCCAACTCGCATGCATGCAAGCCTCCAGCGCCACCGAAGGCGACCAGCGCAAAATCGCGTGGATCGTGGCCGCGCTCGATGGAGACCACGCGCAGTGCGCGTTCCATGTTGGCATTCACCACGCGGATTACGCCCTCGGCGAAGCGCTTCAGGTCCAGTCGCGCGCTTTGCGCCTTGAGCCATTCGCTCGTGAGGCGGCGCGTGCGCTCTACGTCCAGGGTGAACTCGCCGCCCAGGAAACGATCCGGCTGTAACCGGCCCAGCAGAAGATTGGCATCTGTCACCGTTGGCTGCGTGCCTCGTCCGTAGCAAATGGGACCGGGATCAGCCCCGGCGGACTCCGGTCCGACGCGCAGCGCCCCGCCCGCGTCAAAGCGCGCGAGCGAACCACCGCCCGCCCCGACGGTATGGATGTCGAGCACCGGAACGCGTACCGGAAAACCCGCGACTTCAGCTTCGTTGGTCGGCTTAGGCTCACCGCGCACCAGGGCAACGTCGGTCGACGTGCCTCCCATGTCGAAGGTGATGATGTCGGCGAAGCCGCTGCGCTTGCCCATCGCCGTCGCGCCCACGATCCCGCCTGCCGGGCCGGACAGTACCGTCCGCACCGGCTGGTGCACGGCTGACTCCAACGCCGTGGTGCCGCCGCTGGATTGCATGATGAAGATGCGCGACTGCTTCGAACTTTGTTCTGTAATCCGCGCCCGGAGGCTGTACAGATAGAGCTGCATGAGGGGCTGCAAGTAAGCGTTGATGACCACCGTGCTGGCGCGCTCGTACTCGCGGAACTCCGGCAGGATTTCGTGAGACACAGACAGCGGCAGCGCCAACTCCTCGAGCACCGCCGCAATGGCTTGCTCATTGGCCGGATTCGCAAACGAGAACAGCGTCGAGATGGCGATCGACTCGGCGCCGCTGAGTTGAATTGTTGCCGCCAGACGAGTCAACTCGCTGCGCTCCGGCGCCTCCAAAATCTCTCCGGTGGAGCTCACGCGCTCGGCAACCCCGAATCGCATTCCGCGCTCCACCAGCGGCGGTATGCGTTCGAACAAAAGGTCGTAGAGTTTGGGACGGTTCTGGCGGCCAATCTCGATGGTGTCCTCGAAACCGGCCGTGGTGACAAAAGCGACGTGCGCGCCCGTGCGTTCCAGCAGCGCATTCGTGCCGACGGTGGTCCCATGCAGCAGGACGATCGGTCCCCGGTGTCCGGTTTTCGCGACCGCCTCAGCGATGGCCAGCGAGCGGTCGCCCGCCGTGGAGAAGACCTTGAGGATGCGAACTTGGTCGCCATCGCGCCACACGCAGTCGGTGAATGTGCCGCCGGAATCGACGGCGATCCAAAGTGCCGAAGGGGACGCGCTCGTCGCTTGCGGTTTCGATTTCGTCACGAGGATTGCGCCAGAGAAGCGCGATTCTAGCACGGCTATTCCAACTTCTTGCCCATCAGGAAAGCATCGAGGCCCGTGGCGTGGTAGTACCGGGGCAACTCGCGCAGAATCCGATATCCGAGCTTGCGGTACAGCTTCAGCGCGGGTTCGTTGTCGACCGCAGTCTCGAGATAAACCTCAGTGCAGCCACGGGCGCCTAAGCGATCTTCACACTCCGCCAATAGCCGGGAGCCAAGCCCGTAGCGGCGCGCTTCGGGGAGAACGTCGAGCGTGAGAATCCGGCCAGATTTCCGATATGGCTGAGCGACGGCGAAGCCCGCAATCGCGTCGCTCTTTTGCCGGCTATCGCCCTTGCCGCCTCCATACTCGGCAACAATCGTGATGGCATTGCGTCGCGTGATGAAGCCGGAGAGCTCCATCTGAGAATAGGAGATGCCAGGAGGGAAGCAGGTCTGGTCGATGTGCCAAAGCCGGTCGAAGTCGGCCGCGCGATACCTTCGGATGACGAAGTCCACGGCATCAGTGTGCGGGGACAGGTTCATCCGTGGCAAGGGAAGAAAGAGATCCCAGCCTTTCCCAAAAGAAGGGAAAGGCTGGGGCACCCGCGCTAGCGAAATCAGTTTTGAAAGGGCACGCCTTCAGGCGGCCAATAAACTCGGCTTTGCGCGCTTTGTATCATTTGAGGGCCCGACTTCAGTCGGGCCGAGGAGCCGTTCATTCTTGTCATCCCGAGCCGACTTTAGTCTGCGAGGGACCTGCTGTTCCGAGTCTTCAGTAACCCGTCAGAAGGCCAACAAGAATTGGGCTTCCCCCATCGAGGGGCTGAAGCCCTAATCTTTCTCGGGCCTGTACGGCCCGGCTAAAGCCGTGCCCTGATACAAGGCGGCAACCCCGCGTTCTCCGGCAGAGTGGAAGCCCTGCCCCTTTCAAAACGGCCGCCTTGGTAGCCGTGCTCCGCCCGGAGCTTTGCGTTTTACCGATCTGACGCGTTCTCAATGCGCTCGATGGCGATGATCGCAACCCACTCATTGTTGCGATTCTGATAATCCAGAATGCGCCCGCCGAGTAATGCTGCGGTGCTCTGCGGATCCATGTCCTCGTGATAATCGAAGAAGCGCTCGTGCAGCGCGCGGCCAAAGGTAAGGGAAGCGAGCAGCGGGTGCGGCGGCTCCCACTTGGTGGAGAAGAGCAGCACGACATCGAATTGATCAGCGGCATGAGATGCGCGCAGCATTTCCAGGTCAGAGAAGTTCTCGATGCGTACGACGGTCAACGGCTGCTTGACGTAGCCGAGGTACGGGCGCGTGAGCTCGTCGGAAGCGGGCCACGCGGTGAGCACACGCTTGCCCGGAAATCGCGCGGAGAGCTGACTTGCCGCCGCTTTATGCAGCAGCATGTAATCACGATAGAGTAGCGTGTCTTCCGGCGAAACCCGATAAGGCGGGGGAATGAACAGCGCGATGACGAAGGCTACGCAAGCTGCTGCGATCCACCACGTCCATCGCCGAAAGCGCCGCCGCAGCGTCGAGATGCAGACCAAGATAACCAGCGGATACACCGGCAACAGATAGCGTGCCAGCACAGCTCCTCCGGCGACCGAAAACCCCACCAGGTACGCCAGGATCACCACCGCGAACACCAGTTGCGCATTAATTGCGATGCGCTTTCGCAGGCTTCCGTCAGGATTGCGCAGCGGCGGAAGAAACATGGTGTAGGCCGCGCCCAGGGTGAGCACGAAGAGGTCCAGGTATCCCAGCAATTGCCATAGCCGGATGAGCATCGCCAGCGGGATGCGTAGCGGGCTTAGCGTGGTGCCCAGGTTGTAACGCAAGTATTCAGGATTGCCGAAGACGTATCCCGTCACATGCTTGTGATAAGCAAGCCAACAGGCCAAGGGGACCGAGCACAGCAGCCAAACGAATGCGCGAGCCGGTGTGCCTGAGCGGATGCACAGAGGCTCGGTTGCAGGTTCGCCGACGGGCAGAAGCGGGCACAGCAATTCCCAGAGCATCAGCGCGAACGGCGCGATCAATGCAGTCTCTTTCGCCAGCGGAGCGATGGCAAAGAAGATCACGGCCGCCGTCGTCCTCCGCTCGATGTACAGTGCGAGGCCCCAAATCGTGAACGCCGCGGCGGGCATGTCGAGCTGCGCCAGAGAGCTGGCGGTGAAGAATACCGGGTATAGGGCCGTGCAAATTACGGTGGCACCAGCTACCAGCGGATTGCTTACTCGGCGCGCGAGGCGCCACACCCCCAGCAGCGTAAACGACGCGATCAGCAGCATCGCGAATCGCGTAACCGCCGGAGTGAAAGCGCTGAACCTCCACCAGAATGCCAGCCACAGCATCAGTAACGGCGGATGCGCGTTGGAGAGCGTTGAGTGAGGGATGAGCGATCCCGTGAGCAGCAGGTCGCGAGCGGCGGGAATGAAGTATCCGGCTTCGTCCCAGAAGTAGGGAAGACGGAGGAGCGGCGCATGCGTGATGAACAGAGCGGTGAAGAACAGGGCGAAGGCGGTGGCGTTTTGTCGAACTACGTCGACGGAATTGCGCAGGCGACTATTCCGCCTCGTCATCATGGTGTGCCCCGCAGGCACATCTCGGCGGAGGCAGCCCGTGATCGGTTCCCCACGAGAGCAGCCACGCACGCATGTCTTCGTCGCGAACATAGTGGCCGCTCTTCACTTCACGCTCCGCGTCGCGAATTTCCGCCAAGAGATGTGAGACCGTTGCGTTCTCGGGGATGGATTCCATTAGGACGCCTAACGAGGTCCCTAGTGCACCGGAGCGCCGGGCTGAGCCATGCGCGGATCGAGCTTGATCTCGCCGAAGGTGTTCTCGTAGTTCATCAGGTTCTGTTGGAGAATCGTGTACAGCGCCTTGGCCTGCTGCGGGCTGAGATAGATTCCCTGAAAGTTGCGCACCTCGACGTGCGCTTCGTCCTGCTGCTGGAGCGTGCCGAAGACGAGGAAGAAGTCCCAGACGTTGACCCGCACCTGCACGCTGTTTGAGTAGTTCTCGCGGTAGTCGGGGGTATTGGTCAGATTGATCGAAGGCTGAATCGGATTAGGCATCATAACCTCGCGGCGGAGGAAGCACGCCGCAACCTTGCAGTGTAGCAAAATCGGCAGGCATGGCGCGCTCAAGCGTGTTGTGTCCATTTATGTTGTTTTGCGGCAAGAGCGGGCAACTCAGCCTTACCGGGGAAGACGTGAGATTATGCGACCTCAGCCTTGAGGTGAAAGCGTATCCCCTCGCGGTCCTGCAAGAAGCTGACAACTTCGAACAGATTATCGGCACGAGGGTTGCCGCCGGGTCCCAGCATCCGCATGAGGCTTTTCGGAGGAATGCGAGTGGCTTCGGCAAGTTCGGTGAAGCCTACGGTCGCGTTGATGTAATCGCGGAGGATGGTCTTCCCAGTGGCAGTATCGCCGGCAAGCATGCATTCAACCCCTTCGCGGAGCAGCTCCTTGCGGAATTTGGAGTCGCGCACGGCTCGCGCACGGATCGTCTCTTTGAAATCACGAGTCAAGGGCATCGCTAGTTCTATTTCCTCTGTTTGTAATCCTGCCAATTGGCAAGTGCAGTATTGATGTCATACTGCTGGCGTTTCTTGGTGCCGCCGACCAGCAAGATCACTATTCGTTCCCCATCCTTGCCAAAATACACGCGGTATCCGGGACCGAAATCGATCCGGCACTCGAACACCCCGGAACCGACTCCTTTGACACTGGAGAAATTCCCGCCCGCCAGTCTCGTCAGGGCTGTTGTTACCTTCGCAGCCGCCTGGGCATTTAAGCGATCAAACCAGGCGGCGTACGGGCTGCGACCTTGACGGTCGATGTACTCGCGAACATCAACCATTGTATGGTAGCATATGTGTTACTAATGTCAAAAGGGTAGACAACAAAAAAGCCGTACCCGTTTCCGGGTGCGCTGCTGAGTCCAAATGTCCAAATCAAAATGAAAAGCTACTTCTCTTCGCCACCTTCAGCCGGCGGTGCTTCGCTGCCGCTGTCGGGCGGCTGGGCTTCGGCCTGCGCCGCTTCCATTGCTTTGCGGTTTTCTTCGGCGCGCTTAGCGCGAATTTCGGCGCGCTTCTGGCGCTTCTCGTCGATGGTCGCCTCACTGCCAAGCAATTCGACAAAGGCAGTGTCCCCGCCATCGCCGCGACGGAAGCCGGCGTGGATGATGCGTAGGTATCCGCCCTGGCGGTCGCCATAGCGCGGCGAGATCTTGTCGAACAGCTTATCGACGGCATCGGGCGTCATCAGGTACGACGCCGCCAGCCGGCGCGCCGCGACGTCGCCCCGCTTGCCGAGGGTGATCATCTTCTCCACATGCGGGCGCATCGCCTTGGCCTTGGTGATCGTGGTCTGGATACGTTCTTCCACGATGAGCGAGGTCACCAGGTTGCGCAGCAGCGCGCGCCGGTGCTCGGTGTTTCGTCCTAACTTCCATCCTGCTCTTCGATGACGCATTTCCGTTGTCCTTCGAGAATTTGCAGAAGCTCTGTCGTGAGCATCTTTATCGCGTCAGGGCACGACTTCAGTCGTGCCGGCCGCGTTTGTAATTAGTTCGGGCTTTAGCCCCTGTCTTTCAATGCGCAGGGGCTGAAGCCCCCAGTTTAGTTGGTCAGTATCGGCACGACCAAGGTCGTGCCCTGACTCGGGTCCTTCCTCAATGAAGCCTTAGCTAGTTACTATTGCTAGCCGCCAGCTACTAAAATCCCGGATCGTTGTTCCCGCCGTAAGTCAGGCTGGAAGGCAGGGTCGCGGTCGAAATCGCCGACCCGCTACCCGGAACCGGGTTGCCATGCTCGTCGATCTTCATGCCCAGGCCCAAGCCCATCGAGGCCAGGATTTCCTTTATCTCGTTGAGCGACTTGCGGCCGAAGTTCTTGGTCTTCAGCATCTCGGCTTCCGACTTCTGCACCAGCTCGCCGATGGTCTGAATGTTGGCGTTCTTCAGGCAGTTGTAGCTGCGCACGGAAAGCTCCAGCTCTTCCACCGAGCGGTTCAGGTTCTCGTTGACCCGCTCCGGCTTGCGGTCGTCGCCGCCGAGCATGGCCTCATGTTCTTCCTCAAAGTTGATGAAGATGTTCATGTGGTCCTTCAGCAGCTTCGCGGCCAGCCCCAGGGCATCGCCGGGAGTGACGGAGCCGTTGGTCCAAACTTCGAGCGACAACTTGTCATAGTCGGTGATCTGACCCAGACGCGCGGCCTCGACGGAGTAGTTACATTTGCGCACCGGCGAGTGGACGGAGTCGATGGGAATGAAGCCCAGCCCGAGGTCCTCGTCGAAGTTCTTGTCGGCCGCAACGTAGCCGCGGCCCTTCTTGAGGCGCATCTCCATGTCGAGCTTGCCGCCCTCGCTGATGGTCGCGATGTAAACGTCCTTGTCGAGCACTTCCACGTCAGCGTCGGCCTCGATCCTGCTGGAGGTCACCACGCCCGGCTGATCGGCGCGCAGGTAAATCGCCTTGGGCGCGTCGCCGTTGAGGCGGAAGGGAATCTGCTTCAGGTTGAGGATGATGTCGGTCGCATCCTCGACGACTCCAGGGATCGACTGGAACTCATGCAGCACGCCTTCGATCTTCACCGCAGTGACTGCGGCGCCCTCGATGGAAGACAGCAACACGCGGCGCAGCGCGTTGCCGATGGTGGTGCCGAAACCGCGTTCAAATGGCTGGGCCCAGAAGTGACCGTACTTGTCGGTCAACGATTCTGTGTCCGTGGCAAGCCGTTTCGGCTTCTGAAATCCTTTCCAAAGCATGTGTTGCTCCTTCTCTTCGGCCATGCTGCTCGCGCGAAGTCGGAAGACCCGCTGCGGCTGATCTGGCGCGAATTGTTACGCGGCATCCTATGCGGGGCGCCGCTGGTTGTTGCTTACTTGCTGTAAAGTTCGACGATCAGCTGCTCGTTAATGGGCAGGTTGATGTCCTCGCGCTTCGGCAGCGCCAGCACCCGGCCCTTGTAGCCGTCGCGGTCCACTTCCAGCCAGTTCGGCGGGGCCTGATGGCTGGCGAAGTCCTTTGCGATCTCCAGCACACCAAGCTTCTTGCTGTTCTCGCGTACCTCGATCTGGTCGCCGGCATTGACCTGGTACGACGGAATGTTCACCTTACGGCCGTTCACGGCCACATGCCCGTGACGAACGAGCTGACGGGCCTGACGGCGCGCCACGGCGAAGCCGAGGCGATAAACGACGTTGTCGAGACGCCGCTCAAGCTGCTGCAATAGCAACTCGCCGGTCACGCCTTTCGATGTGGCAGCACGTTCGAAGTAGTTGCGGAACTGGCCTTCCTGAGTGAAATACATGCGCTTGGCCTTCTGCTTCTCGCGAAGCTGAAGTCCATAGCCTACGATTTTGGCCTTGCGGTCTTTACCGTGCTGGCCGGGCGCGAAGTTGCGCTTTTCGATTGGACACTTATCGGTGAAGCACTTTGCGCCTTTGAGGAACAGCTTCATGCCCTCGCGGCGGCAAAGGCGACATACTGCGTCTTTGTACCGTGCCAAGTTTTTCTCCTGTCGGACTGGGCTTGGCAGCCCGTCCGGTTATGGATCGGTTTACGGGACTTGGCGTCCTTTCTTCCCGATCGTGAAAACAGTTGTCAGTTGTCGGTAAATTCAGGTTTCCAGTTTCGAGCTTCAAACTGACAACTGAGAACTGACAACTGAAGGGTCTTTAGACCCTGCGCCTTTTCGGCGGACGACAGCCGTTGTGCGGAACTGGCGTGACATCACGGATCGTGCGAACGTCAAGGCCCGCGGCCGCCAAGGCGCGCACCGCCGACTCACGTCCCGAGCCCGGACCGCTGACGCGCACATCCACGCTGCGCATGCCGTGATCGCGTGCCATGTTGGCGGCGTTCATCGCGGCCTGCTGCGCGGCGAACGGCGTGCCCTTGCGCGAACCGCGGAAGCCCAGCGAACCTGAACTCTTCCACGACACGGTGTTGCCGGCCGGGTCCGAGATGGTGACGATAGTGTTGTTGAAAGAAGCCTGCACATGCACCAGTCCGTGAGGAATGTGCTTGCGCTCCTTCTTCTTAAACTTCTTCGACTTGCCTTTCTTGTCCGCTCCGGCGGAGCCGCCTGCTTTAGCCATGGCTTATGTCTTCGCGCTCGCTTTCTTCTTGTTGGCTACCGTGCCCTTGCGCGGTCCCTTGCGGGTGCGGGCGTTGGTGTGAGTACGCTGTCCGCGGACCGGCAGGCTGCGGCGATGGCGGTACCCGCGATACGAACCAATTTCGATCAACCGCTTGATGTGCATGGAGACGTCTTTGCGGAGATCGCCTTCGACGTCGCCTTCCTGCTCGATGACCTGGCGGATGCGGTTCACTTCATCTTCGCTGAGCTCGCTTACCTTCTTCGTCGGCTCCACGCTGGCCGAGCCGAGAATGCGGCTGGAGCGCGAGTTGCCGATCCCGAAGATATAGGTCAGCGCAATCTTGATGTGCTTGTTGCGCGGAAGATCCACGCCTGCAATACGTGCCATTATCCTTGCCTCTGCTTGTGCTTGGCGTTCTCGCAGATCACGCGCACCACGCCGTGACGGCGGATCACCTTGCACTTGTCACAAATCTTCTTAACCGATGCCCGAACCTTCATGAAAACCTCAGTTTGTCAGTTATCGGTTGTCAGTTTTCCTTGTCAGGCGCTTTTCACTGACAACCGGCACTGACTACGGACAACTTCATTTGTATCTGTACACGATGCGGCCACGGGTTAAATCGTATGGCGAAAGCTCCACCGCCACCCGATCGCCGGGAAGAATACGAATGAAGTTCTTGCGCATCTTGCCGGAGACATGCGCCAGTACCTGGTGCTTGTTTTCCAGCTCCACCCGGAACATAGCGTTAGGCAGCGGCTCGACCACCACTGCCATTACTTCAATCGCGTCTTCCTTACTCATTCAACCCCAAATTAGTTATCAGCCCTCAGCTATCAGTTCTCAGATGGCAAAGCCGCCAGCTACGAGCCGCCAGCCACCAGTCAAATCAATGCTTGGCAACGGAGGTCTTAGCTTCGCTAGTCGCTAACTACTCCGTTAGCACTACTGGTCCATTCTTGGTCACGGCGACGCAATGCTCGAAGTGGGCGCTGTAGCTGCCATCTTCGGTTACCGCCGTCCACTTGTCGTTTAGCAGACGCGTTTCCGGACGCCCCGCGTTCACCATCGGCTCGATCGCCAGCACCATGCCGTCGCGCAATCTCGCGCCATGTCCCGGAGTGCCGTAGTTTGGCACCTGCGGATCTTCATGCAGCTTCGTGCCGATACCGTGTCCCACGAACTCCCGAACCACGCTGAAGCCGTTGGCTTCCACAACGTGCTGCACGGCAGCGCCGACATCACCCACGGTGTTGCCGATCTGCGCCGCCTTGATACCGTGCTCCAGCGATTCGCGGGTTACTTCCAGCAGCTTCTGCAAATCCGGACTCAGTCCGTCCCCTACCGGGACAGTTATCGCCGCATCACCGTAGAATCCGTCGAGAACTACGCCGCAGTCGATGGAGACGATGTCGCCCTTCTTCAGCACCCGCCTGTCGGACGGAATGCCGTGCACGATCTCGTCATTCACTGAGGTACACAGCACGCAAGGGTAATCGTAGTAGCCCTTGAATGCCGGCTTCGCGCCCAGTTCCCTGATCTTGCTTTCTGCTACTTGCTCCAAGTCCATCGTTGTGACCCCTGGAGCAACTGCTTGCTTTACCGCCTCGAGCACCTGGCGGACGATGTGTCCGCTGCGGCGCATCTTCTCAATTTCCGAAGGCGACTTACACACGATTGACATGTTCAATAGCACTGAAAGCCTGATGCATCACTTCTTCAACGGGCTGATCGCCGTCTACGGCGACAAGCCGCCCTCGGGCGGAGTAGTAGTCCACCAAGGGCAGCGTCTGCTGCTCATAGGCCTTCAGCCGCTCTTTGACAACGTCTTCCCTGTCATCGGGGCGACAAACCAAAGTTGCGCCTTCGACGTCACAAACCCCTTCAACTTTAGGAGGCTGGAGGTAAACGTTGTAAATCCGTCCACAGGAGGGACAAGAACGACGCCCGGCAATCCGTTGCAGTATCTCATTATAGTCAACCAGCAACTGAATAACAACCGGAGCCGCGTACGCCGCTTTCACGGCTGCGTCCTTGCCTTCCCGCTCCTTCGCCAAGAACGCATCCAGCCACTCTGCCTGCGGCACCGTCCGCGGAAATCCATCCAGGATGAAGCCGCGATTGCAGTCTGGCTCGCGCAGCCGGCTCGTGACCATCTGCTCGACCATTTCATCGGGCACCAGCTCGCCCTTGTTCATCAGCGCCTTGGCAGCAAGGCCGAATTCCGTGCCACGCGCAACGTTGTCGCGCAACAGGTCTCCGGTGGAGATCTGTGGAATGCCGAACGTCTGCTCGATCAGCTTGGCCTGCGTGCCCTTGCCGGCGCCCGGTGCTCCCAGCAGGATGATCGGACCTACGATGCGCTCGTTTGCCATAGAACTCAACGCGGATGTTGCTGCAGTCATGTTCGACCTCGTAAGCCGAACTACAGCTCTTTCTGCCCGCGCTGCGGGCCGGAGCCTCCCGGTAGCTCCGTAAAGCAGTTGTCAGTTGCCGGTTATCAGTTGTCAGTTAAACCAACTGCCCCTACCACGTTGCCTTGCGCCCGCGCACGCGGCTGCTGCGCGGGGTGAAGCCCTCATAGTGCCGCATGATCAACTGCGACTCGATCTGGTTTACGGTATCCATGGCCACGCCAACCACAATGAGCAGTGACGTGCCGCCGAAGTAGAAGTTCACGTTCAAGCCGTTGGTCACCCAGGTTGGCAGCCGCTCGAAGAATGCACCCACAAATGGCAAATGCTGCAGGTGCAAACCGGCGATCATCCACTCAGGAATGATGGAAATCAGAATCAGATACAGCGCACCCACCAGCGTGATGCGTGTGAGAATCTCATTGATGTAGTTCGCCGTTCTCGCGCCCGGACGAATGCCTGGAATGAATCCGCCATATTTACGCATGTTGTCGGCAACCTCATTCGGGTTGAAGACAATCGATACGTAGAAATAGGCGAAGAAGACGATGCCTACCGCGTAGAGCAGGGTATAGAGCGGTTCGCCCCAACGCAGGGCGTCGAACATGTGCCCGAGGTAGCGGTTATTCTTGAAGAACTGGCCCAGCGTCTGCGGCAAGGTCAACACCGAGGAGGCGAAAATCACCGGCATGACGCCGCCGGAGTTCACGCGTAGCGGCAGGTGCGTCGACTGGCCGCCCATGACCTTACGTCCCACGACACGCTTGGCGTATTGCACCGGGATTCGGCGTTCGCTGCGTTCCACATACACAATGAAGGCGACTACCGCGATCATTATCAACACAAGCAACAGGATGGCAGGCACCGTGAACGCACCCCAAGCCTGGTCTTGCACCTTCTCCCAGAGATTGGCGACGCCGTTCGGCAGGCCAACCACAATTCCGGCGAAGATCAGCAGCGACATACCATTGCCGACGCCGCGATCGGTAATCTGCTCGCCCAGCCACATGATGAACACGCTGCCCGTGGTGAGCGTCAGCATGGTCATCAGAACGAAGCCCATGCCGGGGTTGCGCACGAAATCGCCTTGCTTCTCCAGCGTAACGGCGATGCCCAGCGACTGCACCACGCTCAACGCCAGCGTCAGGTAACGCGTCCACTGGGTGATCTTCTTGCGCCCCAGTTCACCTTCCTTCTGCAGCTTGGCCAGCGGCTCATAGACCACGGTCATCAACTGAAGAATGATGGACGCGGTGATGTAGGGCATGATACCCAGCGCGAAGATGGTCAGCCGCCGCATCTGGCCGCCGCTGAACAGGTCGATGAAGCCCAGCATGGTTCCGCGCTGCTGATCAAAGAACGACGCCAGCTTGTCGGTGTTGATGCCCGGCGTGGGGATGTGTCCTCCCAACCGGTAAACAGCGAGCAGTCCCATGGTGAACAGCAGCCGCTTGCGCAGGTCGGGAACGCGGAAGATGTTGGTGAACTTCTCAAGCATTGCGAAAACCTCAAAAACCAGCTGTCAGCTATCAGCCGTCAGCTATCAGCTAAAACCCAGAGAACCAGTTATCAGCCGCCGGCTGGCAACTGATTTTGTTCATCTTACTCGCGTGCGCCGTTGCTCGTCACCGGCGCAACTAATCGACAACTCCCTACTGACCTGCTGACAACTGACCACTGACAACCGACAACTGCTTTACGGTTCCGCCGGCCTTCTTGATCTTTTCCTGCGCCGACTTGGAAAACTTGTGAGCATGCACGGTCAGCGCGCTCGACAACTCGCCCGCACCGAGCACTTTCACCAGCGAATTCCGCGAGCTTACGACGCCCGCCTTGCGCAACAGTTCGGGCGTTATCTCTGACTCGCCCAACCCGGCCAGGCGGTCGAGGTTCACCACTTCGTATTCGGTCTTGAAGATGTTGGTAAAGCCGCGCTTGGGCAAGCGGCGATGCAGCGGCATCTGACCACCTTCAAAGCCGCGCATCATACTGGAGCCGCTACGCGAGCCCTGACCTTTGTGGCCGCGGGTCGAGGTCTTGCCCATGCCGGAGCCCATACCTCGGCCGACGCGTTTCTTGTTCTCGTTCGCTTTGCGGGGTGCCCGCAGATTGCTGAGATTCATTTTTTCGCTCTTTGCCCTTGGCTTTTGGCCCTTGGCTTTTAGCCCTTAGCGACAAACTTGGTATTTAACTCTTGCCAAGAGCCAACAGCCAAGAGCCAAGTGCTAACTGCTAACTGCTAACTGCTAACTGCTAGTTACGATCTCCACCAGGTGCGGCACCTTGGCTACCATGCCGCGGATCGATGGCGTGTCTTCGCGCTCGATCACCTGATTCAGCCGCGTGAATCCCAGGCCCTTAATCACCAGCTTGTGCTTCACCGGCGCCTGGATCGCCGAGCGCACCCACTTCAAATGCAGCTTCGCTCCCGACACTGCTGTTTTGGCTTCTGTCTTCTTCCGTGTGCGCGCCATGATTACAACTCCTCGACGGCCTTGCCGCGTGCGGCGGCGACGTCTTTGCGATCGCGCAGCTTGGCGAGCGCATCGAAGGTGGCCTTGATGACGTTGTGCGGATTGGTCGTTCCGATGGATTTGGTCAGCACGTTCTGCACGCCTGCGGAAGTCATCACCGCGCGCACTGCGCCGCCGGCGATGACGCCGGTTCCTTCCGGGGCCGGCTTCAGCAGCACCATGCCCGACCCATAGCGTCCCAGCACCTGGTGCGGGATCGTCGTCTGGTTCAGGTTTACGCGCAACAGGTTCTTCTTGGCCGATTCGATCCCCTTGCGGATGGCCTGCGGAACTTCCTTCGCCTTGCCGGAACCGTAGCCGACCACCCCGGAGGCAGGATCGCCGACCACCACCAGCGCCGCGAACGACAGGTTCTTGCCGCCCTTCACGACCTTGGTGACGCGGTTGATCGAGACCACCTGGTCTTTTAGCTGGTACTGACCGGCGTCAAGTTTTCTCTTTACTATTGGCATGTGCCGTTATTTCTCCAAAACCTCTAGAACTCTAACCCCGCTTCGCGCGCGGCATCGGCCAGCGCCTTGATCCGGCCGTGGTACAAGTATCCGCCGCGATCAAAGACAACCTTCTTGATGCCCTTCTGCTTCGCGCGCTCGGCGATGAGCTTGCCGACGTCCTTCGCCGAAGCCACGTTTCCCCCGGTCGGGCGCTTCCCGCCTTTCACGCCTTTGCCCTTCTCGATAGACGTGGCAGCAACCAGGGTGACGCCCTTGGCGTCATCGATGACCTGGGCATAAATGTGGTTAACCGAACGGTAAACGTTCAGCCGCGGACGCTCCGTAGTGCCCGCCAGCGCCTTGCGAATGCGGCTGTGCACCTTCTGCCGCGTCTTGTCTTTCGAAGCTTTTCCAATCATCTCGCTAGCTCTCAGCCGCCAGCTCTCAGCTGCCAGCTCAAACCTCAGGGGCTAAAGCCCGGAGTTAATAGTCGCTCTTCCGGCACGACTAAAGTCGTGCCCTTTCAAATCCAGCCTTGCGGCACGGCTGAAGCCGTGCCCTGATACAAAGCTCTCAGCAACTGTTGCGAGTTGCTAATTACTAAGCGCTAATTGCTACTTCGCGCCAGTCTTGCCGACCTTCTTCTTCAGGCGCTCGCCGGTATAGCGCACGCCCTTGTTCTTGTAGGGATCAGGCGGACGCAGCGCGCGCATTTCCGCCGCCACGAATCCCACCTTCTGGCGATCAATGCCCCTCACCGTTAGATGAGTCTGCTTAGGATCGATGGCCACCTCGATACCCGAAGGCAACGGATACTCGATCGGGTGCGAATAACCGAGGGTAAAGACAACGATGCCCTTGCCCTTCAACTCAGCGCGGTAGCCGATGCCGACGATGTCCAGCTCTTTCGACCAACCCTTGGTGACGCCTTCGACGGAGTTGCTCACCAAGGCGCGGACGAGTCCATGAATGGCCGCTTTGGAATCGTCCTCGCGCGTGACGTGCAAGGTTCCGTCCTGCTGTTCCAGTTTCACGCCACCCGGCATGTGGGTCACGACTTCGCCCTTGGGTCCCTTAACCCGAACGGTGTTGCCTTCGACGGCGTACGTAACGCCCTTGGGCAGCGGGATCGGCTTCTTTCCAATTCTCGACATGGTGTGCTCTCAAGAAGCTGTCAGCTATCAGCTTTCAGCTCTCAGTCAAAACTCTTCGCCGGACCACCGGCTCTTCATTGAATTGTCGCGCTTCACGTCGGCCGATTTTACTGACGGCTGACGGCTGATAGCTGACAGCTACTAGTAAATCTCGCAGAGTACTTCGCCTCCAACGCCTTCCTTGCGCGCCTGGCGGCCAGTCATCACACCTTTCGGCGTGGTGAGGATGTTGATTCCCAGCCCGCCCAGCACGCGCGGAATCTCGCCATGGCCGACGTAGACCCGGCAGCCAGGGCGCGACACGCGCTTCAGTTGCGAAATCGGCGAACTGTTGCTGCCGTCATACTTCAGGTACACGCGCAGCAGCTTGCGGCCTTCTTCGTCGGTCGCCTTGTAATTCGCGATGTAGCCTTCTTCCTTCAGAATGCGGGCCATCTCAATCTTCAGCTTGGAGAGAGGGACGTCCACCTTCTGGTGACGGGCGTTGATGGCGTTGCGCACCCGCGCCAGGAAGTCTGCGACCGGATCGGTCATGCTCATGCTCGATTTCTCCTAATAACGTCGCCCGTTCGCTTCTGTGTCCGGCGTTTGCCACCGGGGATTAGTCAGAAGAACCAGCCGCGACGAACTTCAATCAGCGTTTATCCCACAGTGTGAGACCAGGGCTGCTGACGCCTGCCTTACCAAGAGGACTTGGCAACCCCGGGTATCTCGCCCCTGAGCGCCAGCGAGCGGAAGCACAAACGACAAATGCCGAACTTGCGATAGTACGCGCGCGGACGCCCGCAAATTTTGCAGCGGTTGTGCTGCCGGGTGGAGAACTTGGGTTTCTTGTTCGCCTTGGCTACATGTGATGTTCTGGCCATGGTTTCCTTTAAAAACGCTTTTCGTTCTTGGCTCTTAGCTCTTGGCCTTTGGCAAGAAGCATCAAGCCGTTGTCATCCTGAGCGGCGGCGGCTTCATTTGCCGCCGGAGTCGAAGGACCCCTATTCCCACTCGATTCCTGTGCCGTCCCTGCGGGACTCGTTTCTCTATCCTGCCCATACCCAGCGCTAACGCGCTGGGCTAGAAATTGTTTCGCCCTTCGGGCTCTAATCTTCGCCCCTAAGCAGTTGCTACTTGCTAATCGCTAATCGCTGATGACTAATTACTAGTTGCCGCCCTGAACGGCATTCCCATGTGTTTCAGCAAGGCGCGCGCCTGATCATCGCTGCCTGCCGAGGTCACGATGGTGATGTTCATACCCTTCAGCTTCTCAACCTTCGAGTAATCGATCTCGGGAAAGATCAGCTGATCGCGCACGCCGAGGGTGTAATTGCCGCGCCCGTCAAACGACTTGGTCGGTACACCGCGAAAGTCACGCACGCGGGGCAGGGCAACGTTCACCAGGCGGTCGAAAAACTCGTACATACGGTCACCGCGCAGCGTCACCATTACACCGATAGGCATGCCTTCGCGAACTTTGAACGCTGCGATCGACTTGCGCGCCTTGGTGATGATCGGCTTCTGGCCGGTAATCTGGGTCACTTCCAATGCTGCCGGGTCGATGACTTTGGCGTTCTGCGTCGCCTCGCCTACACCCATGTTGACGACAATCTTTTCCAGCTTGGGAGCGGCCATCGGGTTCTCGATGCCGAGCTCCTTCATCAGCGCTGGGAGAACTTCCTTGTAATAGCGGTCGCGCATGCGCGCGGTTTCGCGATTGTTCGCCTTGGGGCGCGCCGGCTTGCCGTCATGCTGCTCGGCCGCGGCCTCCACCTGTTCCGGCTTGGCCTTCTTGCCCGGCTGCTGCGGCTTCTTGTCGCCCTGCGGTTTCTGGCCGCCCGGGGGCTTCTGCTTCTTCTCGTCTGCCATTCGTTACGTCTACCTTTTTCACGGTCTCGGGTTCATGCCGTTACGTGAGTTCGTCAATTTGGCTCTTGGCCGTTAGCACTTGGCATTTAGCATTTGGCCAACGGCTAAGTGCCAACTGCCAATTGCTGCTTTACTTTTCCAGCGTGTTCCCGCAGCTCTTGCACACGCGCGCGTGGCGATCGCCGCGCTTCTCGTGTCCCAGGCGCACCGGGCGCTTGCACGAACCGCACACAAGCATCACGTTGCTGAGGGAAATCGCGCTCTCCTGCTCGGCGATGCCGCCCTTGATGTTGCGCTGAGGATTGGGCCGCACGTTCTTCTTCACCATCATCACGTGCTCGACCAGTACCTTGCCTTTGCGTGGAATCACGCGCAGTACTCGGCCTTCCTTACCCTTATCGCGGCCCGTGATGACCCGCACGTTGTCGTTGCGGCGGATGTCTACAATTTTGTGTACTCTGTCCATTTGCTCTTAACCTTCTTAGCTGCCAGCCGCCAGCCCAAGCTCGCTCTTGGCTCTTGGCTTTTGGCCAAGTGCCAAGTGCTAAATGCCAACTGCTGCTTTACAGCACTTCCGGCGCCAGCGAAACAATCTTCAAAAAGCGCTTCTCGCGCAGTTCCCGGGCCACGGGACCGAAGACGCGGGTGCCTACCGGCTCGCCGGCTTCGTTGATCAGAACTGCCGCATTCTGGTCGAAGCGGATATATGTTCCGTCGCGGCGGCGATGCTCCTTACGCGTGCGCACAATTACGGCCTTCACCACGGTGCCCTTCTTGGCCGTACCGTCCGGTGAAGCCTCCTTCACCGCAGCCGTAATTACGTCGCCCAGTCCGGCCACCAGTCCGGTCGAGCCGCCTAGCGGCAGGATCATCTGGAGCTTGCGCGCGCCGGAGTTGTCGGCGACATCGAGCATGCTTCTCATCATTACTGCCATAACACTCTCTCCTTACGATCCCGAAGACCCTCTTCCGGTGTCTCGGTGCCCCATCCTTTCCCTTCTTTTGGGAAAGGGTGGGTTCAGGGCTGCTCTTCCTGCGTCGCTGCCGTCGTCTCGCCCGGAACCAGCGCCGCGCGCTGCACAATGTCCTTAAGCTGCCAGCGCTTCAGCTTGGACAGCGGACGTGTCTCTTCGATCTGCACGTAATCGCCGAGCCGAGCGGTGCCGTTCTCATCGTGGGCGTAGAACTTCTTGCTGCGCGCCACCACGCGCTTGTAGAAGGGATGCGCCTTCTGGCGGCGAACTTCCACCACGATGGTCTTGGCCATCTTGGTCGACACCACTTTGCCGATCAGCGTCTTGTGGTGACTTACCTTGGTGCTCTCAGTTGCGGTCGTTTCGGCCATGGGTTATTGCTTCTCCGTCGCAGCCGTCTTCGTTTTGGCCGCCTTCTTCGCCTTCGCCGGCTTTGCGCTCTCCGGCGCACTGACCGGCTGGGCCTGGACTGCACCGTTGCTGCCGGCCAATTGCTTCTCGCGGGCCACGGTATTGATGCGCGCGATGTCTTTGCGCATGTCGCGAATCTTCTTCAAGCTCTCAGTCTGCCCCATCTTGAGCTGGAACTTCAGCTTGAAGAGCTGATCAGCCAGTTCGCGCTGCTGGTGCGTCAGCTCGGTGTCGGTCAGGTTGCGAATCTTCTCTATGTTCATCGTTAAATCCAGTTGTTGGTTGTCAGTTGTCAGTATTCGTCGTGACCTGCAACTGCGCCGCTTTCTCTATCTGTTTCGCCAATCGCCGCTCGCACCTCAGTGCCTTTTTCTGACAACTGACAACCGGCCATTGACAACTGCTTCTAGTGCACGCCTTCGCGCGCCACGAATTTAGTGCGCAGCCCCAGCTTGTGCGAGGCGAGGCGCATCGCTTCGGCGGCGTCGCTCAGGGACACGCCTTCCATCTCAAACAGGATCTTGCCGGGACGCACCACGGCGACCCAGTGATCGGGAGCTCCCTTGCCCTTACCCATACGAGTTTCAGCAGGCTTCTTGGTGACTGGCTTGTCAGGGAAGAGACGGATCCAGATCTTGCCGCCGCGCTTGACGAAGCGCGTCATGGCGACACGGCTAGCTTCGATCTGGCGGTCGGTGATCCAGCCGGGCTCCATGACCTTCAGGCCGAAGTCGCCGAACGACAGCTCGCCGCCGCGCCACGCCTTGCCGCACATACGCCCGCGCTGCTGCTTGCGGTACTTAACTTTCTTTGGCATCAACATAATTAGTTCTCAGTTCTCAGTTCTCATTTTGCTGAGAACCGTCACTGCCAAAATCTACTTTGTCATCCTGAGCGGAGGCGCCGTTTTTGCGCCGGAGTCGAAGGACCCCCATACCGCTCACATCGTGCCGCCCCTGAAGGGGCTCCAATCTAAATTCTGCGTCCTACCCAGCGCTGAAGCGCTGGGCTAAGTTCTCTCGTCCCTACGGGACTGGTGCGTCGTCAGTCCGACTTCTTGTCTGAAATCAGGTTCTTGTCATGAGCGTCAGTGCCCAACCTGAAAAGCGTTCCACCACTGACAACCGATACCTGACAACTGACAACTGCCCTCAAAACGCTCCCACACCCTGCGGTTCTCTCCGCTTCTCGCGATAGATCTCGCCCTTGTACACCCAGCACTTCACGCCGATGACGCCGTAGGTGGTCTTGGCTTCGGCGAAGCCATAATCAATGTCGGCGCGCAGCGTGTGCAACGGCAGCCGTCCCTGGAGATACCATTCCGAGCGCGCGATTTCGTTGCCGTTCAGACGTCCGCTCACGCGCACCTTGATCCCTTTGCAGCCGAAGCGCAACGCCGAATCCACCGCCTTGCGCATGGCGCGGCGGAAGCCGACACGCTTTTCGAGCTGTAACGCGATGTTTTCGGCGACCAGTTGCGCGTCAAGCTCAGGCTTGTGCACTTCCTGGATGTCGACGTAGACGTCGCGATTGGTGCGCTTCTGGATCTCCTGCTTCAGCTTGTCGATCTCAGCGCCCTTGCGACCGATAATGATGCCCGGCCGCGCGGTGCGAATGATGATGCGCAACTTGTTGCCCGGACGCTCGATCTCGATCGAGCTGACGCCTGCCGACTTGAGCTTGTCCTTCAGCTCAGCCTTCAGCTTCACGTCTTCCAGCAGCAATTTGTCGTAATCGCGCTCGACAAACCAGCGCGAGCGCCAAGGCTTGGTCACGCCAAGCCGGAATCCGTATGGATCGGACCTTCTGTCCCATAGTGTCGCTTCTTCTCCGCGGCGACAGCTCTCAGGCCTCGCCGCTGCCCAGCCGTTCCGGCCGGGCGAAATTTATCTACTTCTTCTTCTTGCCCGCTGTTTTCTTGCCTGCGAATTTCTTCGCAGCCGACTTTTTCGCTGCCGACTTCCTTGCCGGAACCTTCTTGGCCGGCCTCTTCTTTGCTGCCTTCTTCGCCGGAGCACCTTCGCCCACGGTGGTTGCCAGTTCGGCGTTGCCGTTGCCCGAAACCTTCTCCGCCAGCGCTATCTCCAGGTGCGAAATGCGCCGCTGATAGCGATACGCGCGGCCCATCGGCGCCGGACGAATGCGCTTCATGCGCGGGCCTTCGTTGGCGACCGCCCGCTTCACGTAGAGACGGTCGATGTCAACATCGAGAGCCTTTTCGGCGCTGAGATAGTTCGCGTTCTCCAACGCCGAGCGCAGCAGCTTGTACAGCGCGGGCGCAATGCCCTGCTTAGCGAACTGCAGCGTGTCGAGCGCGTCTTCCACGCGGCGTCCCTTGATCAGGTCCAGCACCAGCCGCGCTTTCTGGGGCGAGACGCGCACGTAATTCAATTTGGCTGTGAATTCCATGTCGTCTCCTTAGCGCCCCGCCGGCTTGGCTGCCGTCTCCGTCGCCGCTTTTACCGAGTGGCCCTTGAAGGTGCGCGTCATGCTGAACTCGCCCAGCTTGTGCCCCACCATGTTTTCAGTGACATACACCGGGATGAACTTCTTGCCGTTGTGCACCGCGAGCGTGTGTCCCACCATCTCGGGAATCACGGTCGAGCGGCGTGACCAGGTGCGCACCACTTTCTTCTCGTTGCGCGCATTCATCTCCGCGATCCTGGTCACGAGGTACGAATCAATAAACGGGCCCTTCTTGGTCGAACGTGCCATATTGTCTCAGTCCTACTTCTTTTTTGTGCGGCTCACGATCCACTTATCGGTCCGCTTGTTATTGCGTGTCTTGTAGCCACGCGTCGGCTGGCCCCACGGAGTCACCGGATGACGTCCGCCGCTGGTCTTGCCTTCGCCACCGCCGTGCGGATGGTCGACCGGGTTCATGGTCACGCCGCGATTGACCGGGCGGCGTCCCAACCAGCGCGTGCGTCCTGCCTTGCCGATGGAAACGTTTTCGTGATCGAGATTGCCTACCTGCCCGATGGTCGCCATGCAATCGACCAGCACGCGGCGGGTCTCGCCGGAAGGCAGCTTCAGCAGCGCGTAATCGCCTTCCTTGGCGACCAACTGCGCCTGGGCGCCGGCGGAGCGCGCCATCTGTGCGCCCTTGCCCGGCTTCAGCTCGATGTTGTGCACCGTGGTGCCGGGAGGAATGTTGCGCAAGGGCAGGGCATTGCCTACCAGGATGTCGGAATCGGGACCGCTCACAACCTTGGCGCCAACTTTCAGCCCAACCGGGTACACGATGTAGCGCTTCTCGCCGTCGGCGTAATTCAGCAGCGCAATGCGCGCCGAACGGTTCGGGTCGTATTCGATCGAGGCTACAGTTGCGGGAATACCGAACTTATCGCGCTTGAAGTCGATGATGCGCAGCTTGCGCTTGTGCCCGCCGCCGCGGTGCCAGATGGTCAGATCGCCGGAATTGCGGCGTCCGCCGGTGCGCTGCTTGGGTTCGGTCAGCGGCTTGTACGGCCGGTTGGTCGTCAGATCGTCGTTGACGGTCGATGTTGTGAACCGCCGCGTCGGAGTCACCGGTCTGTATGTTTTGATCGCCATGTGTTTACTCGCTTGTTGCTGCCTGCTTCGCTGCTGTTTCGTCCCTGCGGGACTGGCGTCTTTCACCCTCAAGCTTTGCATCAACCACAAGATCATCATTGAATCGATCTTGCTAATTGCTAGCTGCTAGTTGCTACAAATTCTCCGCATACTCGGGCATCTTCTCGCCCGCTTTCAATTTCACGTAAGCCTTCTTCCAGTCAGGGCGATAGCCGGTGAACTTGCCACGGCGGCGCTCCTTGCCTACGAAGTTGGCGGTGCGCACCGAATCCACCTTCACCTTGAAAATGGTCTGCACGGCCTGCTTGATTTCGTTCTTCGAAGCCTTGACCGAAACTTCGAACACCAGGGTGCCTTCGGTCTCTTTCACGCCCAGGCCCTTTTCCGTAATCACCGGTTTGCGAATCGTCTGGTACGCCGACTTCATTGCGCCACCTCCGCCTTGCGCTGCGGCGCCGATGCCTTTAGCGATGCCTGCAACTTCTCCAACGCCGGACGCGAAAATATGGCGCTGTCATAGCGCAGCAGGTGATACGGATGCACTTGATTGCCTTCGATCAGCTCCACGTCCTTCAGGTTGCGCGAGCTCAGGTGCAGGTTCTTGTTGTCGGCATTGCTCTCGACCAGCAGCGTCTTGCCCTTGGCATTCAACTTGTCTAGCGCCTGGCGAAAGCCCTTGGTCTTCACTTCCTTAAGCTCAAAATTCTCGACCACCACCAGCTTCCCGTCCTGGTGCTTGGCCGCCAGTGCCGAGCGCAGCGCGCCCAGCAGCTTCTTGCGGGGAAAGGAGTAGTCATAAGAGCGGGGCTTCGGTCCGTGAACCGTACCGCCATGCCGCCACAGCGGCGAGCGAATGGACGCGATACGCGCGCGTCCCGTGCCTTTCTGCTTCCAGAGCTTCTTGCCCGCACCGCTTACCAGTCCTCGAGTCTTGGTGGAATGGGTCCCGGCGCGCTGCCCGGCACGGTAGTGTTTCACCGCTTCCCAGAGCAGGTCTTCGTTGACTGCGCCGAAAACTTCATCGGCCAAGTCCAAGGTGCCTACCTTTTCGCCACCGAGATTTAGTACATCAATCGTCGCCATATCAGTTTCCAGTTGTCAGTGGTCAGTTGTCGGTTGTCAGACAAAGACCACAGACCGAATCGGTTGTTCAAAAGCCGTCGCTCTGCCGCCTATCAATTGTCGATCCTTCTGACAACGGACAACCGGCAACCGACAACTTACTTCTTCTTCGCCGCCTGGCGCTTGGAAGCCTTCAACGGATCGACCGTGCCGGCTCCGCTGAATCCACGGCGCTCTCTGGGCGGTTTCTTCGCCTTGCTGATCACGACGTAGCCGTCTTTCGGACCAGGCACCGCGCCTTCCACTACCAACAGGTTCTCGTCGCGATCGACGCCCAGCACGCGCAGGTTGCGGGTCGTGACGCGATCCACGCCCATGTGTCCTGACATGCGCATTCCCTTGAACACGCGGGACGGAAATGCTGACGAGCCGATCGAACCCGGAATCTGAAACATCGAACCGTGCGAGCCCGCACCCCCGCCGAAGTGATGACGCTTCACCACGCCGGCAAAGCCGCGTCCTTTGCTGGTGGCAACCACATCGACAAACTTCTCGCCGTCGAACAAGTCGACCAGAACCTTGTCGCCGACTTTCACGCCGTCGCCGGCAGCTTCGCTGCTACCGTCAACGACGATCGCGACTTCCTTCAGAAAGCGCAGGGGCGGGAGGTTCTTCTTCGCGAAGTGGCCCTTCATCGGCTTAGTCAGCCGCGACTCTTTCACAAACTCGACCAGCCCAATCTGCGCGGCGTCGTAGCCGTCCTTGGCAGCGGTCTTGCGCTGCGTCACCACACACGGACCGGCCTTCAGCACGGTGACCGGGTGAACGTCGCCCTTGTCATCGAACAGCTGCGTCATTCCGACTTTCTTACCTAAAATTCCGTTGACTGCCATGTTTATCCTCAACTCCGCTTCCTGATTTTCCGGCTGGGTTTGAGCCAAGGGGCTTGCGCCACGGAAGCTTTGTTTCTTACGGCTATTGGCTTTTGGCCCTTAGCTCTTAGCAATCTGTCGCTCGCGTGACTCTTGATTGCCAAGAGCCAAGAGCTAACAGCCAAGAGCTATTTGTGTTCCTTCCCAAACGCCTTAATCTCCACGTCCACACCGGCCGGCAGCTCAAGCTTCATCAACGCATCGACTGTCTGCTGCGTGGGCTCGAGTATGTCGAGCAGGCGCTTGTGCGTGCGGATCTCGAACTGCTCGCGCGATTTCTTGTCCACGTGAGGCGAACGGAGTACGGTGTACTTGTTCTTTACCGTGGGCAGCGGTATGGGGCCAGCAATCTGCGCCCCGGTGCGCCGCGCCGTGTCTACGATTTCGCCAGTGGACTGGTCGAGCACGCGATAGTCATACGCTTTCAGCCGGATCCGGATTCGTTCTTTGCCTATCACTTTTGTTTTCTCTCAAAGATCTGTGCTGGGGCTCGTCTGCGTCTCCGCGATTTGCCCTGCGGCTCTTGCCGCGATTAATGAATGGGTGCGGCTACCACCACCGCACCCGGTATAAAACTTCGGGTGCCCCACGTATGCCTTCCTTTGGCATACGTGGGATTGAAACCTACGCGATGATCTCGCTAATGGTGCCGGCGCCGACGGTGCGTCCGCCTTCGCGGATGGCGAAGCGCAGGCCCTTTTCCATGGCCACCGGCGTGATCAGCTCGATCTCCAGCGCCACGTTGTCGCCCGGCATCACCATCTCGGTGCCCGCCGGCAGCGTGGCCACGCCCGTCACGTCCGTAGTGCGGAAGTAAAACTGCGGCCGATAGCCCTTAAAGAACGGCGTGTGCCGCCCGCCTTCTTCCTTCGACAGCACGTACACCTCGCCCTTGAACTTGGTGTGCGGCGTAATCGATCCCGGCTTGGCCAACACCATGCCGCGCTCAACGTCTTCCTTCGGAATGCCGCGCAGCAAGAGGCCCGCGTTGTCGCCCGCCATGCCTTCGTCGAGCTGCTTCTTGAACATCTCGACGCCGGTTACCACCGTCTTGCGCGTCTCGCGGAAGCCCACAATCTCGACTTCCTCGCCCACCTTCACCTTGCCGCGCTCGATGCGGCCCGTGACTACGGTGCCGCGGCCCTGAATCGAGAAGATGTCTTCGATCGGCATCAGGAACGGCTTGTCGATGTCGCGCGCCGGCAGCGGAACGTTCTTGTCGACGGCGTCCATCAGCTCGTCAATCTTGGCTTCCCACTGCGCTTCGCCGTTCAGCGCGCCCAGCGCCGAGCCGCGCACCACCGGCAGATCGTCGCCCGGGAAGTTGTACTTGGTCAGCAGCTCGCGCACTTCCATCTCGACCAGGTCGATCAGCTCGGTGTCTTCCACCGCATCACACTTGTTCAGGAACACCACAATGTAGGGCACGCCCACCTGACGCGCCAGCAGCACGTGCTCCTTGGTCTGCGGCATGGGGCCGTCGGTGGCGGCAACCACCAGGATCGCGCCGTCCATCTGCGCCGCGCCGGTGATCATGTTCTTGATGTAGTCGGCGTGGCCGGGGCAGTCGACGTGGGCGTAGTGCCGGTTGGCGGTCTCGTACTCCACGTGCGCCGTGGCAATGGTGATGCCGCGCGCCTTCTCTTCCGGCGCATTGTCGATCGAGTCGAAGCTGCGGAACACGATCTTGGGATTGTGCTTCTGCAACACCTTGGTGATGGCCGCGGTCAACGTCGTCTTGCCATGATCGATGTGCCCGATCGTGCCCACGTTCACGTGCGGCTTGCTGCGGTCAAATTTCTCTTTCGCCATAATTCCTATGCTCCAAACCTAAAACGGTCTAAATCCAGCCGCCGGACGCTCCATCAGCGGCTCCGGGTTCCACTGCAGTGTCGCTGTAAGAAAGTGTTCCCACCGCAAGAGCATCACCTGTTTTGCCGGTTGAAGCTGCGGCACATGTATCCAGACTCCCAAGTGATTCTCGTCGGCTACGAAGCCTTCGAACTCCTCTACATCTTGCGAGAGTACGGCGGCAACAGCATCCCGACCTGAGGGAAGCAGCCGAAACCGCACCCTGCTTCCGGCGAAGGTCATGGCCTGTCCTTGAAAATCAAGTCGCCGCGTCCCAACCCGAACAGGACCAAGTTCCTCAGACGGTCAAACTCTCCTTGCGTGCGGAAATCCATTACTTGATCCGCGATGTCGCCTTTCACAACCACATTCTGCTGACCAGCTGACGACCGGATGCCAAAACGCCAAGTGCGAGTCTCGGGGTTCCAAGTAACGCTCTCCAGCTGATACTGGTCGCTCAACTCAGCCAGAACCCTCTCCACCAATTTGCCTAACTCACGGCCACGATCGCGCCGCCGCTCTTCACCGATCAGGTACTCAAACTTGCGGCGACGATACTCATCTTCGCTTAAACCCATACGATGGGCCAGGTCCCTCTCGGACGCGGGCAGGTTTTGCACGTCTTCATTCGTGAAACCAGACGACACATTTACCTGAAAACCTGAACCTGCCATAAACTTCCTACTTCGTTCCTGCCGGGCTTCTACCCTGCACCTTGGCGACAATCTCTTCGGCCACCGAGCGCGGGGCCTCTTCGTAGCGCGAGAAGTGCATGCTGAAGGTCGCGCGGCCCTGGGTGTTCGAGCGCATGTTGGTTGCATAGCCGAACATCTCGGCCAGCGGAACCATCGCCTTGATCACCTGAGATCCCGCGCGGTGCTCGATGCCCTCGATACGTCCCCGGCGGCTATTCAAGTCGCCGATGATGGTGCCCATGTACTCCTCGGGCACAACCACTTCCACCGACATCACCGGCTCCAGCAGCACCGGGCTGGCCCGGCGCGCTGCTTCCTTGAATGCCATTGAACCGGCAATCTTGAAGGCCATTTCGTTGGAATCGACTTCGTGGTAGCTGCCGTCGTAGAGCGTCGCCTTCACGTCGACCATCTCGTAGCCCGCGAGGACGCCGCCTTCCATAGCTTCTTTAATGCCATGATCGACCGGCTTGATGTATTCCCTCGGAACGGTGCCGCCAACCACTTCGTTGACGAATTCATAGCCCTTGCCCGGCTCGTTGGGCTCGATGCGAATCTTCACGTGTCCGTATTGCCCGCTGCCACCGGTCTGGCGGATGTACTTGCCTTCCGCCTCCGACTTCTTGCGAATGGTCTCGCGATACGCCACCTGCGGCTTGCCGACATTGGCCTGCACATTGAACTCGCGCATCATGCGGTCGACGATAATTTCCAGGTGGAGCTCGCCCATACCGCTGATGATGGTCTGTCCGCTGTCAGGATCGGTGTTGACCTTGAATGTCGGATCTTCCTGCGCCAGCTTGCCGAGAGCGACGCCCATCTTTTCCTGGTCGGTCTTGGTCTTTGGCTCCACGGCCACCGAGATCACCGGCGCTGGGAACACGATCGACTCCAGCGTGATGGGGTGCTTCTCGTCGCAGATGGTGTCGCCGGTCGTCACGTTGCGCAGTCCCACGCAGGCGCAGATGTCGCCGGCGTAGATTTCGCTGATCTCTTCGCGCTTGTTGGCATGCATCTTCAACAAACGGCCAATACGCTCTGACTTCTGACGCCCGCTGTTGAGCACGCTGTCGCCGGTCTTCAGATGCCCGGAGTACACGCGGATAAACGTGAGCTGACCGACAAACGGGTCGGTCATGATCTTGAACGCCAACGCTGCGAACGGGGCCTTGTCTTCGGCAGGGCGCTCTTCTTCCGCGCCCGTGTCGGGGTTCTTACCCACCACAGGAGGAATATCGAGCGGCGAAGGCAAGTAATCCACCACGGCATCGAGCAGCGGCTGCACACCTTTGTTCTTGAAGGCCGTGCCGCAGATGACCGGGAACAGCCGCATGCCGATGGTCGAGCGCCGCAGCGAAGCCTTGAGCTCTTCTTCGCCGATGGTCTCGCCCTCGATGTACTTGTGCATCAGCTCGTCGCCGTCATCATTCTCGACGACGGACTCGACCAGAATCTGATGGAAGGCGTTCGCCTTCTTCTTCAGCTCTTCCGGAATCTCTTCGACATGGTACTCGGAGCCAATCGTCTCGTCTTTCCAAACGATGGCTTTCATCTTGAGAAGATCGATGACGCCCTTGAACTTGTCTTCCTGCCCGATGGGCAACTGAATGGCGACCGGCTTCGCGTTCAGGCGCTTGCGGATCGTATCGATGGCGTGCTCGAAATCAGCGCCCATCTTGTCGATCTTGTTGATGAAGCAAATGCGGGGAACACCGTATTTGTCGGCCTGGCGCCACACGGTTTCCGACTGCGGCTCCACGCCATGCACCGCGTCGAACACCGCGCAGGCGCCATCGAGCACGCGCAGCGAGCGCTCCACTTCAGCGGTAAAGTCGACGTGGCCCGGCGTATCAATAATGTTGATCCGAATGTCCCGCCAGAAGCAGGTGGTGGCCGCCGACGTGATGGTGATGCCGCGCTCCTGCTCCTGCGCCATCCAATCCATCGTCGCGGTCCCTTCATGAACCTCACCAATACGGTGTGTGATCCCTGTATAAAAAAGGATGCGCTCCGTCGTGGTGGTCTTACCAGCATCGATGTGGGCCATGATGCCGATATTCCTGCAACGCTCTAATGGAACTTGTCGGGGCACAATCTTCTTCCGTTTCCTGAAGGGGCGCACCTTCCAGGTGCGCCGTTAACCATTTATCTGTTTGTCATCCCGAGGCGGCAAAGCCAACGAGGGACCTGCAGTTCGTCCTGCTTACCAGCGATAATGCGCGAAGGCCTTGTTAGCTTCGGCCATGCGGTGAACGTCTTCCTTCTTCTTGATCGCAGCGCCGCGATTGTTGGCTGCATCCAGCAACTCGTTGCTCAGCTTGTCGATCATTCCCTTTTCGCCACGGCCACGGCTGTAGGTCAGAATCCAGCGAATCGCCAGCGACGTGCGGCGGTCGGCATTCACCTCCACCGGGACCTGATAGTTCGCGCCGCCCACGCGGCGGGTCTTTACTTCCAGCACCGGCTTGGCGTTCTCGACGGCCTTCTTGAACAGCTTGAGGGCTTCGTCTCCGCCTTTCTCCTCCAGCTTCTTCATGGCGCTGTAGAAGATGCCCTGGGCGGTGGACTTCTTGCCGTCCCACATCATGGAATTCACAAACTTGTTGACCAGCTGCGACCCATACACCGGATCGCTCAGGGTCTCGCGCTTGGCGATATGTCCTTTTCTCGGCATAAATCCTCGATAAGCCTTCAATGAACGGCCTTGAGGCCTTGAAGGGGACCGCCTTCAGGCCGTCCGTAAAATGTCTCCCAAAAAAGGGCGGGGCTTTAGCCCTCGTTAAGCCTTGGGCCTCTTGGCCCCGTACTTGGAGCGGCCCTGCTTGCGCCCAGCCACGCCAACCGAGTCCAGCGTCCCGCGCACCACGTGATAGCGCACGCCCGGCAGGTCCTTCACGCGGCCGCCGCGGATCAGCACAATCGAGTGCTCCTGCAAGTTGTGGCCGACGCCGGGAATGTACGTTGTCACCTCGATACCGTTGGTAAGCCGCACGCGCGCGACTTTGCGCAGGGCCGAATTCGGCTTCTTGGGCGTCTGGGTGTAAACGCGGGTGCAGACGCCACGCCGTTGCGGGCAGGATTGCAGGGCTGGACTCGCCGTCTTGTACTTCGGCGCCTGCCGCCCCTTGCGCACCAGTTGATTGAATGTAGGCACTCTTTCCAGCTCCTTAAATCCTGGCGCGATGTCCAGCGCGCCGTCGAAGGGGCGTGGCTTCAGCCACGCCGTAAACGCCATCTTTATTACTTGTCATCCCGAGGCGACTTTAGTCGCCGAGGGACCTGCTTTTCGGCTTCACAGCGAAAGACATGTGCGCCAGCAAAGCACACCCGCGCAATCAAATCCCTTTTGGGGACTGGACAGGACTCAGGCTGCCCATACTCCCCGCGCACACCTACAGCGGGGACCTGGTTCCGATCTGGTCAAGCAAACGACGGTGGCGCCGAGGTCGTTCCGCTTAGCTCGAAAGCCATAGCGGAGTTAAGCTCACGAAGGCACTCCGTTTCGTTGCTTCGGCCTGCATACCCGTGGAAAGTCCAACGGTAGCGCAGGCTCGTTTCAGCGAGGAAATCCTGAATGATTATACAGGATCGTTACGTCACAACATGCCACACGTATAGCGTGGCCTTGCAGAACTCGCGGAACCTTTTCAGTGTAGCAACGGAGGGGCCAGTCGTCAATGCGGTACATCCGGCTTGCCGCCGCAGGCCTTGTCATATATCATAGATATAGACCACGATAGATCGCGGAGAACGAGGGATGGCGCAAACTGCAAAGCTCTTTCGCAATGGGCGCAGCCAGGCGGTACGCTTGCCTGCCGAGTATCGCTTCGAAGGTTCTGAAGTCTACGTCCGGCGTGATCCTCGCACCGGGGATGTCATTCTGTCACGGCGTCCAGAGTCGTGGCAGGAGTTTTTTGAGCTGCTAAAGAACATCGACATACCCGGCGATTTCCTCGGCGACCGCGACAAGACTCCACCGCAGAAACGTGACCTCTTCTAATGCCGGCGCGTTACCTGCTGGATACGAACACCGTAAGTTACATCCTCAAAGGGAGCCCGCCTCGCGTACGTCAGCAGCTTGCCAGAACACCGATGGAAGGGGTTTCCATTTCGGTGATTACGGAAGCCGAGTTACGCTTCGGATTGGCACGAAGACCGGACGCTAAGAATCTCAGGTTCGTGGTCGAAGAATTCCTGCTCCGAGTTGACATCCTGCCCTGGGATTCGGCTGCGGCCGGGCACTATGCTGACATCCGCGCTGAGATCGAACGTGCGGGTATCCCGATGGGCAACATGGACCTGATGATCGCAGCCCAGGCACTCTCTGCCGGAGCTACGCTGGTGACCAGCGACCGCAGCTTTCATCGCATTAAGCGGTTGAAGACTGAGGATTGGACAAAGCCATGAACTGTCGGGTTTTTGTCCGTGGAAGTTCACGGTTCGTGAATCCCACTCATTCCAACCCATGGAATGAGTGGGGCACGCGGATAAGTAGAACTCGCAGAGACCTTTTCAGGGTAGCAACGGAAGGCCATGCGTCAAACATTAGGGTAGTGTCTCTCAAACTGAGACACTACCAACATTTAATTCTTAGCTCCCAAATTTACCTATGGAAGGGCAACGTGGGCCGGCCTCAAGCCAGCAATCGTTTGATTAGCGGCTTGCACGCCAGCCACGCGCTCGCCACATGGTCGAGGATTTCAGGCGTGCGGGTTGCTAGGCAGCGGTCATAGGGGAATACACCGCCAACGCCGATCTGTAGGTTCGAGTTCTTGTCGCTGAAAGAATCGAAAGCGGCCTCAAGCCACTGCGGCTGTTGCTTTACCTCGGACATCCAGTCTCCGCCGAATCCGGTGCGGAGATCAAACTGTAGCCGTGCATCCACTAGAGGCACCGCACGTTGCGATGGGTATCGGCGCTGGAGCATCTCAATCCAGGGAACAGCCCCATCCACTCTGCCAAGCCTAGCGTCGAACTCGGTGAGCGCCGTGTGGAACAGCTCGCGAAATCCTTCGCGGCCGTTGGCCAGAAGATTTCGGCGGAACTTGGGGCGGATTCCGTTGGGAATTGTGACTTGTGCCTGAAGCTGCTCCTGCTGCACGCTGAACGTCAGGTGCGGGAACTCCGTGAAGTTCTCTGCTTCCTTTGAGTCCGACAAGCGTAGGAAGTCCCAAATCGCGATCGAATCGCGCCCGGTAATTGCCTTACGGCCCTTTTCCTCTGGGTTCATACCTAACTCGCGCCGCAGCTCTTCCCGCTTCCGGAGCTCATCCATCGCCAGCCGGAGTAAGCGCTTGGCGTTCAGGTACGTATACGGCTCGTCTTTTCCGAACGGTATGCCAGCAAACACGGTGAGGGTTCCTCCTTTCAGGTAATCGTTTCGAACCAGTTTGGCCTCTAGAACTTCGATGTAAGACGACAATCGGCGCGCCCATTCCCGATCTTTCTGTTGCAGCAGCCAGCCGTACAGATCCGACCACTTCTTGACCGTCACGGGCGGGTCGTCCGGATGCCCTCTGGTCGACAGCTCCGTCACCAAGGCAAGGAGGTGGATGCTGGTGAAGCCACGTCCTACCGCGGTAGAGTGGTGGCGTTTGAGTTGATCGCGGTCCAGAGCAGATTCGATCTTGCTCTCTATGATCAGCCCCCAGCCAATGTCTAGGTCGTAGACCCAGCCGTCCGGCAGTCCTCTGCGAGTTGCTGCCTCACTCTCGTCCTGAGGCTCCTGTTCGCCTGGACAGGTCTGCTCCACAATCTCCAGTCTTGGCGTCGGAGGAGGCTCTCCCGTCGCCCAGTTGACGAACTGGCAAAGCAGGGTCGAGTCCTCCCGGAGACAGGACACCAGCGCGTGAGTCAGGCGGTTCTCAGGATGGCCGTACTGATCGAAGATATGTCTCATTGAATTGGCTTAAACCGTAGCGTACCACGTCGCATCAATGCTTTTCGTCGAAACTTAGTCCCGCTCGGGGCTCTTCTATGTTGGTGCGAGACACCTGTACCGCAATCGCACCCAGTTCACTTGTATGGCATATAGTTCTGAAGATGATCCGACAGCTATCTGCGGCCGTCTCGTTCTTCACTCTGTTGTTTGAGCTCGCCTTGTCCGCCCAAACCACGCCCAAAAGCGCCGCCGATCAATACCGCGCGGCGCACGAGCAGCAGATTTTGCAAGAATTCACGTCGCTGCTCTCTATTCCCAACGTTGCCAGTGACAAGGCCAACATCCGGCGCAACGCTGAAACGCTGGTTCAGGCGCTCGAGAAACGGCATGTTTCGGCCCGGCTTTTGGAGGTTTCCGGGGCAAATCCGGTAGTTTTTGGCGAGATTAAGACTCCCGGCGCGAAGAACACCATCGTCTTCTATGCGCACTACGACGGCCAGCCGGTGACTCCCGACGACTGGGATGGCAAGGCGCCCTTTAAGCCCGTCACCAGAATGGTGAATGGCGAGCCGCGCATCTTTGCGCGCTCAGCGTCGGACGACAAGGCCGCCATCATCGCTCAGCTTACCGCGCTCGATGCATTGCAAGCGGCGAACATCCATCCCAAGGCGAACCTGCGATTCGTGTGGGAAGGCGAAGAAGAGGCAGGCTCAACCAATCTCGGCGCGGTGCTCGCTAAATATAAGGATGAGCTCGGCGGCGATATCTGGCTCATCTGCGATGGCCCGGTCGACCAGAGCGGGCGGCAAACGGTGGTCTTTGGCGCGCGCGGCGTGACGCACCTGGCGATCACGGTCTACGGGCCAAATCGAGGCTTGCACAGCGGCCACTATGGAAACTGGGCGCCGAATCCGCCGATGATGCTGGCGCAGTTGCTCGCCGGGATGAAAGACAAGTCCGGTCACGTGCTGATCCCGCACTTCTATGATGGCATTACGCCGCTCACTGCGCTAGAGAAGCAGGCAGTTGCCGAGGCCCCGAATAACGGTCCAATGCTGGAGAAGGAGTTCGCGCTCGGTCACACCGATGGCAACGGTAAAACGCTTGTCGAACTATTGAACGAACCATCCTTGAACATCGACGGCTTTGCCGCGGCGCATGTTGGTGCGCAGCACACGAACGTCATTCCCTCGACCGCGACGGTCGACATCGATATGCGCCTGGTGAAGGGCCTGGACTGGAAGACGCAACAGCAGCGCGTGGTGGACTACATCACCTCGCAGGGCTACTTCATCACCAATTCGCCGCCCGACAAGCAAACGCTGAGCTCACATTCTTATGTCGCGTTCGTGCAACTCGATGACGGATACAACGCAGTGCGCACGCCCATGGACCTGCCTATCGCGCAGGAGGTGATCGCCGCGGTTGAGAGCGCGCGTGGGCCGGTGGTGAAGCTGCCCACCATGGGAGGCAGCGTGCCACTCGAAGTTATCGAAAAGACGCTGGGCACGCAGACCATCACGGTTCCCATCGCCAACTACGACAACAATCAGCACTCGGCTAACGAGAACGTCCGCTTGCAGAATCTATGGAATGGTATTGAGACCATGGCGGCACTGGAAGCGATGGAATAATCGCGAAGGGAAGTAGGGTGGCAGACTATTCCCGATTCGGGAATTTCTACGACCTTCGTAACCTCCGCGTCGCACTTTTCCCGTGCAGGTCAATTCGACAGGCTCTAAATTAAGATCCAGGGGCTAAACGAGTGTCCCAGTACCGTTGGTTGAGGTTGGCCGCTAATCTGGCAAGCTGTGCCGTGTAAGTTATTTGAAATCTTATGTTTACTGGCAAGTCTCACGGCTTCAATTATTTGCGCCAGAACCCGTGTCTAAAATGTTGAAAAGAAAGTATCGCACAACGAGTTTTTTCGTGATCTCGACATTATGGAACGCGGCTTAGGTGAACGATGATCCCCCAAGACAGGCGATGCAGGCTTGGGATAGAACCGGGAAGATGCCCGGCAGCCAACCTCAGCCCGACTCTACCTCTGGCGCGAATCCGGCTGCGGCTTCCTCTTTCTCCTGAGGATGCACCTGAGCGGTTGTCACCAGCGCCACCGCGATCACGACCACCGCCGAACCGACCGCGATATAAACGTCAATATGTTCTCGCAGCACCAGCCAGCCCAAAATCACGGCGATAATCGGATTGACGTAGGCATAGGTCGCCACTTTTGGTGTCGGCACATGTTTCAGCAGCCAGATGTAGGCGCTGTATCCCACCCACGATCCGAAGACCACGAGGTACAGCACAGCCATCAAGGCACGAGGAGTGACAACGGCCCGGCGATACTGTCCGGTGACCAGCGACAGCACGACGTGGCCACATCCGGCAAAGATCATCTCCCACGCTGTGGCAACGAAGGGATCGACCGCCATTTGCCACTTGCGCGACAGTACCGATCCAAACGCCCAACTGAATGACGAGAACAGCAGAGTTGTGGCGCACACCAACTGCATGATGCCCAGGGTTTCGCGATACTCGAACTTCGGCCAGAACAGTACGGCGATGCCGCAAATGCCCAGCACAACGCCTGCGACACCTCGCGAAGACAGCCGGTCGCCGCGAAACGCAAACGCCTCCAGCAGGACGAACCAGATCGGCGTGATGGCGACGATCAGCGCGGCGAAGCCGGTGGGAACATACTGCTCGGCCCACGCCAGTCCGCCATTGCCGCCGACCAGCAGCAGGCAGCCGATCGCACCCAGCCTGACCAACTGCTGCCGCGTAACGCGAAGGCTGCGACCCATGACTGCGCATGCCGCCATCATGATTGGCCCTGCGATTAAGAACCGGATGGCGCACATCACGAAAGGCGGCAGGTGTTCGTCGTCGGCGATGCCGATGGCCAAATAGGTCGAGCCCCAAAACACGTAGACTAGCGCAAATGCGAAGATCACCTTGAGCCGCTGATTGGAGGTGGTCGGCATGGGAAGGCGTCAGCTTGCGTTGCGAACAACCGTGGAACGGGGCTCAGGATGTCGCAGGCGATACCCCGTCCTGAGCACATAATGCACGCCCGAAACGGTGGCAAAGGCAAATGTGGCGTACAGGAACAAGCGCTCTGCCAGCGCAATCCAGGGCAGGGAAGAAACCTGCGCCAGGACCACGAAGAACACCGCAGCGATCTGGCAGAACGTACTGGTCTTGCCAAAGAGGCTCGGCCGGAAGTCGCGCATCCCAACCGTCGCGTAGAGCACGACACAGGTCGAAACAATAATAAGGTCGCGGCTGAACACGATGATGGTGTACTTCCACGGGATCTTCTTCACGAAGGACAGTACGAGAAACAGCGAGCTGAGCAGCAGCTTGTCGGCGATGGGATCGAGATACTCGCCGAGCATCGTCTGCTGGTTCAGGACGCGCGCCAGCAGGCCATCCAGTCCATCGCTAAGTCCAGCCGCAATCAGGAGGCCGAGTGCCCAGCCCCAATTGCCATCGAACACGTTGATGATGACAAAAGGAATAAAGAGGAGCCGCAGCAGCGTGAGCTGGTTCGGTGCTGTCCAGAATTGATGCTTCACGCTGCTCTCCCGGATACCGGCCCCATGAGTAGACCAATGGCTGAGGGAGACGAAGCTGAGTTGAGTTTGTCCAATGGAAGCACCGGTTATCGCATTTCGATTGTGACGCTAGCTTTGCGGATTGGCAAACTGCCGGCCACCCGCCTGCACTCCCGCCTGTGACCCGTATCACGGGAAGACCGCCCGCCGGAGGCTAGAGTGGGATTGGCGGAATGAATCGATGACGCGGCTCCTCAAGCTCATCACACAAGCTCTCCAGTTCGTGCAGCGCGCGATGCCGCGACGGCGAACGGCGCACCTGCGGACGGGAAGCCGGGGAGAAACCGAAGCCTACCTGTTCCTGCGTGGTGAGGGCTACAGGATTGTCGCCACCAACTTCCGCGCTCCGCACGATCGCGGCGAGATTGACCTGATCGCATGGGACGGCGAAGTCTTGTGCTTTGTCGAGGTCAAGACACGCGTCGGCGAAAGTTTGGCCCCGCCGGAAGCCGCCGTGGATGCAGCCAAGCGCTCGCACATTCGCTCCGTTGCGCGCAGCTATCTTCGCCGGCTGCCCGGAGAGCAGAATCCGCCTTGCCGCTTTGACGTAGTCAGCGTGAGTTACGCCGAAGAAAACAGTAAGCCTAACATCAAGCTCATCAAGGGCGCATTCCACTGGCGCAAGCGGGTTGCCTATCCCCGCGAATACTTTCCGCGAGCGCGGCGCGAACGCTGGATTCCGCGCAGGTAAGCCGTTCCGCGCGCCCTTGCCTACGTCGATAGGGATGACTAGAATAAGGATGCTTCCGCACAATGCTCGCGATACAGGCGCGTAGCTCAGTTCGTTAGAGCGCTACCTTGACACTTTGCCTAGTGCAAGGAAATCAAGAACTTACCAGTTACATTCGGGAACAATCAGAAGCGTTTAGCAACGTTTGGAACAGCGGGGAACTCTTAACGTTCCCTCAACCGTTCCCACGAAAACCACACGCGGCGGATTGGCTATCACGACCCGTGGAAACTGGGAGATGTGCTCAAAACTCCAGCTTGACTCGCACGTGCGAATCTGGGAACGTTCTGGCCTTTCGCACCCCAAAACGGCGACTACGCAGGCCGACATAGACCCAACCAGAAGGCTAATCAATTCAGCATTTCCTCTCAGTCTAGCCCCTCATCTGCTCCATTGTCCGCACTTCTCGCACTACCCCTCGCACCTCAAGAGTGCGACCCTCTGACGATTCCCTCCAAAGTGCCTCAAACCCGCATGAACACAGGCGAAACACACGTAGGCGAGTCGAGGGAAATATTAAGAATTCTGGCAGGCGCAACCGTGAGGCCGTATGCCGCTCTGTGGCTTACCGTCAGCTATGTCATTGCCCGAGCAAGGCTTACTCGCCCAACTAAGGCACACCGCATCGTTACTACTTTTTCGTTGTTTTGCCGGATGGTTTTTGTTTCTTGGAACCCGCACTGCTGGGTACTTTCGGCGAGATCGACTTGATGTCCTCGCGCCCGAGAGACTGCTCCCCTAGTTTGCGCTCGATTCTTACGATTGCCTTCGTCATCTCCGCCAGAGTTATTGCCTCGTCCTCGCCTAGCGTCGGAGGGATAACGCTGCCGTGACCCGCAAGCGGCTCCGTGTTGCGATTCTTGTAGACCTGAAGGATGTAATCAAGGATGGGTGCTGGCAGCTTTGACTTCTTGCGGTAGCCATCAAAAAAGCTGGCGAGGGTCTGGTTGTCCACATGCGGGTTATCCATGACATCCTTCGCCACTGTCTCGAAAATACAAGCGGACGAGTGCAGGACTCCTGAAAAATCTTTGTTCGATAGAGCACTATCCATCCTGCTCGCAAGCTTGCGAATGTTGGGGTGCTCGGGTGCAAGATCAGCACCGGGAATAGAGTCCAGCGGAGCAACCTTCAACTTGATGTGCGAAGCGTCGTCGTATTCGTAACTTTCTCTGAAAGAAAATCCGCAACCATGCTCCTCCAAAATCGAATTCACGTCCTCCTCTCTAAGCATATTTTCCTGCAGATAATCTCCTAATATCGCCGCCAGTTCAACTGTTTCAGCGATGCGAAGCATAAGTTCAAGCTGGCCATTATGCCAGCCGTATTCGGCAGCTTCGTAGTGCCCCTAGTCGTCACCCTCCAAGGTGTACAGAGGACGCCCAAGCACTTGACTGGCGATGTTGACGAACTTGTTCTGCCGAACCAGCTTCACCTCGCTCTCACTACACTCGCAGGCAAAGCGAATCAATCTGGTAAGTTGTAGGCGCGCCTCTCGGGGCACGATTTCAAGTTCAAGCGATTGTTTTTGTTTCTTGGTGAGTCCGAGGAACGGCATCTCTGATGGCGGCTCCGGGCGAAAATGCTTTCCAATCCATCTTCTCACCCAACTGGCACCTGCACAATGTGCGGCCTTGCGCGTAGGACTGTGGCACTCAGCTAATCAGCGTACCTTCCTCATCAACGGCCTCAGCGTTGTCGAACAACATCTCGCAACGCCTCGCAAGGTCTATAGGCACGGCCCGGTCGAGAAGATATTGCCGAAAAGTCGCCTTGGCTTCGTCGCGGCCAATCGAGCTATCCCAGCAGATGCGAAGGTTCATCGCTGGGTGGAAGCCCAGCACTTTCTTGAGAGGTCGCGAGGGACATACGACGATCTTCCTGAAGCGTATCTCGCGGCCATAATCTACATATGAGCCTGTCGCGGCATCCACCGTGCCGACAATGAGACACTCTTGCTCGAATGATAGCGAGGCAGGCAGAGTGATGGTGGCGCACACTTTCATTGCTCGTAGTTTCCGCCCGACAGTTGGGATGCACGGCACCTATTGTGTGGCCGTGAGGCTCTGCCTGAATTCAGTTAGTGTCCCTGCACAAGTGTTCTCCTGCCGCTCGCCGTTGTCCACTGCAAATCGTGCCGGAAGAGCGGGGAGGTGAATACTGTGCAGTCGAATACATCACTGCACTTCCACCTTTCGTATTGGCCTGCCGTGCAATATCATTGCCCGTATCAACGCAAGCACAATTGAAGGGACATGACAGAACTCATCTGGGATGGGAAGTATGTGGACGGAAAGCGGCAGACGCCTGTGCGGGTCGCACTTCCGTTTCAAACAATCGAGACCGTGAACGAAGCTGCTGCCGACCGCCAGCGTAGCCTCGAACTCTTTGCGAGCGGCGGCCAATCGGAGTGGCGCAACCGTCTGATCTGGGGCGACAAGAAGTATGTGCTTCCGTCTCTCCTGCCAGAGTTTGCCGGGAAGGTGAACCTAATCTACATTGACCCACCGTTTGACACAGGTGCCGATTTCGCATTCCACCGCCAAACTGCCGTCCTTCCACCACTCAGATTCCGATGAAGATTCAGTGGAGTTCATCAAGCAACCCTCAATTATTGAGCAAAAAGCCTACCGCGACACTTGGGGACTGGGCCTGGATTCGTATCTGGAGTGGTTTTATGAGGCAGTCAGCCTCTTGAAAGAGCTGCTCAGTCCTTCCGGCAGTCTGTACGTTCACCTCGATTGGCATGTCGTGCACTATGCAAAGACTGTACTCGATGAGGTGTTCGGGGAAGATAACTTCAGGAATGAAATTATTTGGAAAAGAAAGGGAGGAAGCGCGAACCCGCAAAACCGTTTAGGCGTCGTTACAGATTCTATTCTGTGGTTCTCGAACACCGAGAGCGTCACCTTCAACCAGCAGTTCACGAAAGAGAGCGACGAGTCGAAGAAGTATGTCGAAGAGAGATTCAATAGAGTAGATGCCAAATCGGGCAGGCGATTTATGGACTCGCCACTTGTCAGTCCGAACCTTCGGCCTAACTTGAAGTATGAATACAAAGGTTATGCCCCGCCGCCTAATGGTTGGTCAATCTCTCGCGAAGTGATGGAACGATGGGACAAAGACGGTCGGCTGCTCTTTCCTGCCGATAAATCCAAACGAATCCGGCGGAAGATATTTCTTGACGAATATGTAGGGCAGCCCGTCCAGAACCTCTGGACTGATGTGTTCGTGATTAACTCACAGTCGCATGAGTTCGTTGGATACGACACGCAGAAGCCTGAATCACTCCTCGAACGGATCGTCAAATTTTCATCCAATGAAGACGATCTTGTCCTCGATTGCTTTTGTGGTTCTGGTACAACCGCAGCCGTCGCGGAGAAACTGGGTCGCCGCTGGATTGCGTGCGATTTGGGCAGATTCGCAATTCACACAACTCGGAAGAGATTGTTGTCGATTCCAAGCGTCAAGCCTTTTGCAGTTCAGAATCTGGGCAAGTACGAACGCCAAGAGTGGCAAGTAGCTCAATTTCGAGCGGTCGGCGTAGTGGGTGCGCTTGAGCAGCAACATCAACGTGAAGGCGCCTATCGAAAGTTCATGCTTGATCTCTACCACGCCACTCCTGTCGTCGGACATACTTGGCTTCACGGTGTGAAATCTGGCCGTATGGTACACGTGGGCGCGGTGGACGCACCCGTCACAATCGCCGATGTGAAATCCGTAGCCCGTGAAGTGTGGAAGTCAGCAGGCAGCGGCAATACGCGCAAAGCTGCGGCTGACATCCTTGGGTGGGAGTTTGCATTCGAGTTAAATGAAACAGCACGACAGGTTGCTGCTGAATCCCGCGTAGACGTGGCCTTTAGGAAAATTCCGCGTGAAGTATTGGAAAGGAAAGCAGTCGAGCAGGGCGATATTAAGTTCTTCGAACTAGGAGCACTCTCAGTGGGCTCCAAACTGAACGGTAAGAATCTGATGATCGAGTTGACTGAGTTTGTGATTCCGATTGACGACGTTCCTGAAGAAGTCCGCAAGGCCATCAGGCACTGGAGCCAAATGATTGACTACTGGGCCGTAGACTGGAGTTTCAAGGACGACACCTTTCATAATCAGTGGCAGTCGTATCGCACCCGCAACGACCCGAAGATAGAGCTTTCAGCAGAGTACGAGTATGCCGAAGCTGGAGCGTACAAAGTAGTTGTAAAAGTGACAGCGACGGCGGCGGCCTGCTGTTGCGCCGCACCAACCGCAAAATCCGCTTGCTCGAGCGGGCGACGGATTGCTTCACCGATGGGCGCGATCCGGCGCGGGTCGAGCACAGCGTGGGCGAGATGCTGGCGCAGCGCATCTACGGGCTGGCGCTGGGCTATGAAGATCTCAACGATCATGAGCAACTGCGCCACGATCCCCTGCTCGCGGTGTTGGCCGGCAAGCGCGAACTGGAAGAACCGCTGGCCGGCAAAAGCACGCTCAACCGCATGGAGTTGACGCCGGCGGCGGCTGCCGATCGCTATCACAAGATCAGCTACGCGGCCGAGCGGTTGGACGCGCTGCTGGTGGATATTTTCCTGGAAGCGCACACCAAGCCTCCAGCGGAGGTCGTGCTCGATCTGGATGTCACCGACACGCCGTTGCACGGCGAGCAGGAAGCGCGCTTCTTCCACGGCTACTACGGCGAGTACTGTTACTTGCCGCTGTACATCTTTTGCGGCGAGCATCTACTGTGCGCCCGCCAGCGGGCTTCCAATCAAGATGCCAGCGCAGGCGCGCGCGCCGAAGTGAAACGCATCGTGGGCCAGATTCGGCAGCGCTGGCCGCAGGTGAAAATCATTCTGCGCGCCGACTCCGGCTTCTGCCGCGAGGAGCTGATGGCCTGGTGCGAAGCTGAGCACGTGGACTATGTCTTCGGGCTGGCGCGCAATGAGCGGCTGGAGGCGGAAATCGCCGCCCTCCTGGCCGAGGCCCGCAGCCAACACCAGCAGACGCAGCAAGCGACCCGCGTCTTCGGCGAGTTCTCCTATCAGACGCGCAGCAGTTGGTCATGCGCCCGTCGCGTGGTGGCCAAGGCCGAGTATCTCGACAAGGGCCCCAACCCGCGCTTCGTGGTCACCTCGCTGAGTCCCACAGAGTGGGAGGCGCGCGCGCTCTATGAACAGCTCTACTGCGCTCGCGGCGAGATGGAAAACCGCATCAAGGAGCAGCTCTCGCTGTTCGCCGATCGCATGAGCACCGCTACCCTGCGCGCCAATCAGTTGCGGCTGTACCTGTCGTCGTTGGCCTATGTGCTGGTGCACGCTCTGCGGCGGCTGGCCTTGGCGGGCACCGCCTGGGCGCACGCCCAGGTGAACACGATTCGACTGCGGCTGCTGAAGATTGCCGCCGAGGTGCGCCTCAGCGCCCGCCGTATCTGCCTGCGCTATCCCCGCGCTTATCCCTGGAAAGCGCTGTTTGCCGCCGCCTGGCAGGCGCTGCGCTGCTGAGCGCGCTTTGGGCGTCACCTGCAACCCGATTCTGCCTGGCAGTCGCGGCCCCCACACGCTCGCAATCGCCCACCTCCCTCCGGGCCTTCGCTCGGGCCGCTGCTCCCTCCCAGAAAAACCCGACCCCGCCTCGCCGGACCGCGATCCCTCGCCCCATCTCGACCTCCCCGTCATTCCTCGACCGCGTGGTGAGAAATTCGGGCTAGAGGCGGCAGCGTAACTGCGATGCACGCTGTGCAGCAGTCAGCCACTACATCAACAAACACTTACTTTGAGCCACTGTTGACGGATAAACAGGCAGCAGGACTGTTGGGGCTTCACTACAAGACAGTTCAGCGGCTCGCTCGCAACGGGCAGATTCCCGCGTTTCAGGTCGGGCGATTCTGGCGTTTCCGTGCAAGCGCGTGAGGGTGTGTTAACACTAATTGGTAATTCCGTGATACTCTGCGGTGCATGGAGATCACCGAAGCGCAGTACCAGCGCATTGCCTCCAGTCTTCCCCGGCAGCGCGGCAACGTGAAGCTGCCCAACCTGCAACTGCTAAACGCACTGCTGTATGTCGCCGAGCACGGCTGCAAGTGGCGTGGACTGCCTAAACGCTTCGGAAATTGGCATACCATCTACACCCGCATGAACCGCTGGTCCAAGAGCGGCGTGTTGGGTCAGGTCTTCGAACAGTTGCAGCGCGAGCAGATTGTGCGCATTCGCATTGAGTCCGTGAGCCTGGATTCGACCACCGTCAAAGTCCATCCCGACGGTACCGGCGCGTTAAAAAAAACGGACCGCAGGCCATCGGCAAATCGCGCGGCGGATGGACCACCAAGATTCATATGGTTGCCGCAAATGCTCGAACGGCTATAACCTTTGCCCTCTCGCCCGGGCAGGCCTCCGACGCCGTCGAAGGCCGCAAGCTGTTGGGCGGCATCGGGCCCCTGCCGGCACCGCTGCACCTCGTCATGGACGGTGCTTACGAGGACAACCAAACCCTGCAACTGGCTCTGGACTTCGGTTTCATCCCCCGTGGTTCCACCCCGACCGAACCGCTTGGCGCCCTGGGAGTACGACCGAGCTATGTACCGCAGACGCAACGAGATTGAGCGGCTGTTCCGCCGGCTCAAAGGCTTTCGTCGCATCTTTTCGCGCTTCGACAAACTCGACGTGGTCTTCCTTGCCTTCCTTTATTTCGCCCTTATCGTCGAAGCCCTCAGATATCTAAATAGTGTTAACACGCCCTAGACAACTGGCTGCGCGGCGCGTTATGTTCGGGCAGCCAATCCGCCGTGTCACAGGAGATCATCCAATGGACGCGACGGCAACGGTATCAAAACGGTTGCTTGTATCGTGAGAAGCGGAAATCTGGCCCTGCTGTTTGGGTATTCCGCTATCGTGATTCGCAGAGCAATCGGAAAGAGATAGTCGGAGACGTGCTGCAATACCCTACCAAGTCGGCAGCACAAAGGGCTTGCGAATCGCTCCGCAAACCAATCAACACTGGCAATCTGAGACCGCGCACTTTGGCGGAATTGGTTGCCCATCACATCCTGAAAGAGTTGTCGGAAGGCAGCAAGAAAGCCTATTCAACGCGGGAGATGTACGGCTCGTATATCAGGACGTGGATTCTGCCCCATTGGGGCGAATATGCGCTCTCAGATGTGCGCACCGTCAAGGTTGAAGAGTGGCTTGGCGGCTTGTCACTGGCAAATGCAAGCAAGGCAAAAATCCGCAGCATCATGTCCGCGATTTTCAATCACGCAGGTCGGTACGAATGGGCGGACAGAAATCCGATAACACTCGTTCGGCATCGGCAAAACGTGAGAAGGTGCCGGATGTGCTCACTGCTGAGGAGATCGGAGCGTTGCTTGTGGAGTTGCAAGGGCCATACCGGATGGCTGTGCTACTCGCCTCTTGTACAGGCTTGCGAGTGTCGGAATTGCTTGCGCTCAAGTGGAACGACATTCACTTTGACACTGGCGAGATTCGGCCAGAGAGGGCCATTGTTGACGGACACATCGGCGGGTTGAAAACCGAGGCGTCTGGCAAGGCTGTCCCTCTGGCTGTGGACTTGGCGAGCGCGTTGCTCGATTGGCGGGGAATGTGTCCCTACAATCAAGACTCCGATTTCGTTTTCGGAAGTCCTGAGATGAATGGAACGCAACCCTACTGGCCGGACAGTATGCTGCGCAAAGTCGTTCGCCCTGCGGCTGTGAGGGCTGGAATCAGCAAGCACATCGGCTGGCATTCTTTCAGGCGTTCACTCGCGACTCTGCTACAAGCGAGCGGAGCATCCGTCAAAGCAACACAGGACATGCTCAGGCACGCGAGTAGCAGGCTCACTCTGGAACTGTATGCGCAGAGCGTTCCAGAGGACAGACGTGATGCGCAAGCAGGTATTTTGAGAGCGGTGACGGCTTCCGTTCCCAAACGTTCCTTGATAAACTCGTAAGTGATTGTAGGCGCGTAGCTCAGTTGGTTAGAGCGCTACCTTGACACGGTAGAGGTCAGGAGTTCGAGTCTCCTCGTGCCTACCATTTCTTTCAATGGGTTAGCGTCAAAGACCCGAAAAACCTCAACCCACAATCCAACCCACAATTTCATTGCACTGCTCCTGACGGCATGCCGAGGGCCTTCAGGAACTCCCCTTGCGCGGCCCGTGTTTCATCGCTGTCTCCCTGCGTGTAGAGATCGAGGGTCGTTTGAATCCTCGAGTGGCGCAGGATGCCCTGCACCGTTTTCGCCTGGACCTTGGCGGTGTTCACCAGGAAGGTGCTGAGCGAGTGACGCAGGTTGTGAAGCCCGAAACGCTGTGACGGCTGAATAGAGACGCCGGCTGCGATTGCTGCGGGTCGCAGGTGATCAGCAACGAATATCGAAGCCGAGAGAGGGACACGTCCACCCCTGCGGAAAGACGGGAAAACGAAATCCGTGGCTGAGGCGTATGGCGTTCGCTCTTGCCAGTCCTGCAGATGACGGGCAAGGAGCGGATGCAGCGGAACGTAACCGTTCGATGCGTCTGTCTTGGTTGGGCCTTCCCTCCCATCAGACCATCGTTTTGACACCCGAATCTTTTCTTCATTCCAGAGAATGTCTGCCCAGCGCAGCGCCAGAATCTCCGAGGACCGGAGTGCCGTTGCTGCGCAGGTGAGGACAAGAGTGAAATGAAGGAGGTTCGCCAAAGATTTGAGAATCCCGAACGTTTGAGCGGGCGTAATAACAATGGGTCTGTAGTTCGTCTTGGCCCGTGTCTCGACATTCAGCACAGGATTCTTGCTGACCCTGTCGTGGAGCATCCCGACCTTGTAGATGCGGCTCATGACACCGCGCATCTTGGAGATCGTCGTCCAGGCAAGTCTAGAGTCGACATGAAGCGACCTGAACCAGCACTGAATGTCGAGAGGTTTGATGTCCTCGGCGATCTCGTTGCCCCATCGGGAAACGAGATAATCGCGGACGATGTGCTTGGTGATGATGATGGTGTTTTCCGGCTTCGGACGCACGGCATGGTCGCCGAAGTCGGCCTTCAAGTAGTGCTCTGCAAGGGCGTTGAAACGGATGCGAACATCGCCGGGATCATCGTTGATGCGAAGCAGCAGCCCAAGCTTGTCGACCTCGCGCCATGCGTCTTTCTCCTTTGGAAAGTCACGCACTAATGCGACTGGCATCGTGTGCTCAACCCGCCTGCCGTCCGCTTTGGTGACCCGGTAACGCAGCACCCAGGTTTCTCCTCCCTTGCGCGGCAATTTCTTAAGTGATCCACGCTGATAGCTCATATGCTCCTCTTTTCAGCGCGGAGACTGCCTGACCGAATCGTAACGCACTTCTGGGTTCTTTGGATCAGGTGACTTTGTTCCTCAACAGCGATGGCGAGTTCGGAGAGCCGGAAGACCCAGACTTTGCGTATTGTGCCCGTGCCGAGGGCATAAGCACCTGCAAGCCCTCTGCGGGCGAGGGCAAGGAGGTAGCGGCGCTTCACCGAGAGGAACCGCGCCGCTTCTTCCGCTGAGACAAAGGGCTCGGGAGTCATAACTGACCTCGCTTCGCTTTGGACACCAGCATCTCCCGGTTTCCGCAGCCGTCTTTCTATTCGGCGGCAAACTGAACGGTGATTGGGATTAGGGTTACGGTTTGCAGCGGGGCGAAGTCTGCCCAGCCATTTGTAAGTCAGGTGTACATCCCCGATGTGTTGGCGATCGCCGGCTTTTATCGCGATTGGTTCGGACGCGGCGAGGGGCTCGGGAATTTCATGTCGTACGGCGGTTATCCGCAGGGCTCGGTTCACGACTACGCGGCGTATTTTCTGCCACGCGGCATCATCCTGAACCGCGATCTCTCCAAAGTCTATCCGGTTGATCCAGGGAACATCACCGAGTATGTCGCTCATTCCTGGTATCAGTATTCGCGAGGAAACCAAGTTGGCCTGAATCCCTATGAAGGCGAAACCAACCCGAAGTACACGGGACCGAAGCCTCCTTACGAATTTCTTGAGATAGACCAAAAATATTCGTGGTTGAAAGCTCCCCGCTATGACAACAAGGCAATCGAGGTCGTGCCCGTTAGCCAGGTTGTTGGTTGCCTATGCCTCCGGCCAGCCCGACGTCAAGGCGCTGATAGATGCAACGCTGGCCAAGCTGAATGCTCCACCGGCGGCTCTGTTCTCGACCCTTGGCCGGGTCGCGGCGCGGGCGCTCGAAACGCAACTCCTCGCGGACCGGCTCGTAGGCTGGCTCGAACAGCTTCGCAACAATATGGCGACGGGAAACCTAAGCATCTTCAACGGCGAGAAATGGGACCCGAGTTCCTGGCCCCAAACCGCACGGGGATTTGGGTTCTTTGAAGCTCCACGCGGGTCGCTCGGGCATTGGGTGGAAATCGAGAATCAGACGATCAAGAATTATCAGGCCGTGGTGCCTTCTACCTGGAATGCTGGCCCTCGAGATCCTTCCGGCCAGCGCGGGGCGTACGAAGCTGCGCTCCTTAAGACTCCTATCGCCGAACCTGAACGCCCGCTTGAGATTCTGCGCACCGTACACTCTTTCGATCCGTGTCTGGCCTGCGCAGTACACGTGGTAGACGCTCGCGGGCGGCCTATACCGGTACTGAAACAGGAAGATGAGGCGGTCCCGTTTCCTTGGCGGATCTAAGCGAAGCGAGAGTACGAAATGATCGACTCGCTTTCCTCAGATACGGTGGTCGTAGGAGTGGGCAATACAATCCTGTCCGACGACGGCGTGGGTGTGCATGCTGCACGACTGCTGCAGTCCGATCCGCGAGTGCCTACCGGAGTAACGATTCTGGATGGCGGCACACTCGGCCTCGATCTCGTGCCCTATGTTTCGGATGCATCCCGCATACTGTTCCTGGATGCGGTGAATTCGGGATCAGCTCCGGGAACGCGTGTGCAGATGACAGGAAGGGATTTGCTCGGCTTATCAGGCGGATGCAGTGTTCATCAGTTGGGTGTCGCCAATTTGATCGCGGCTCTGGCATTCGCCTCGAACAAGCCTCAGGACATCGTTGTACTTGGGGTGCAGCCCGCCAATACCGACTGGGGGATATCGTTATCTCCTGCGGTGGAGGCTGCACTAAGCCAGTTCGTCGATGCAGCCTTGGGACAGTTGCGACGGTGGCAGGAGTCGGCGTACGACGGGTTGCCACTTGCGAAATCCTCGTGTACGCCCTAGCGTCTTGGTTCGAACCGAGACGGTTGGATTGATGCATGCGCACCGGACGGAGAGCCTGATCGCTAGGACATTCGGTCTCCAGGGGAGCAATCAATGCTCAGAACAAAAATTGGATTTGCGGCTATCAAACAGTAGCCGAGAACAGACTCGTCTGCTGTATCAGCTGCTCCTCAAAGTGAACCAGAAAATTGTTCAGGGAATGATGCCCGACCGTGCAAAGCAGCCCATAAACCTTAAGCCAATAAGAAATCGGGCCGTGCTGATCAGAAGCAGAGCGGCTGGAAGTACTGACATTCTTTTACAGCCTGCTTCAACTTGTCCAACTTAGGCCCGCCGTGTCGTTGTCGATCGGACCCAGACTCTACTGGTGCAGGCGGACTAAACCGAATTCTTCTTGCTTAGTACATCCATTGCCAGCGGGATCGTAGTAAGGCTTCCGACCAGGGCGAGGGCCCATCCGGCGGCTTTGCGTTGATCGTTGTTTAGCCGACTGGAAAGCAGAAGGCCGATCCCAGCGCCCAGGGCGACGCGAGTCCCGACGAGAAGTATAATCTCGGCAATGCTAAGCTTCCGTTCTATCATTTCTCAACCTATTTTCTTTCCCGTAACGGACTCGGTGGAAATCAGTTACGGGCGAATTCCTTAGTTGTCCATCGTCAAATGGCTCCATCCGGACGGCAGCAGCCATCACGTTTGTAGACTTCATGGTTTCCGCCGGATTTGCCGGACAGCCTTGTTCAACCCGGCGTTTTCGTTCCCCACAGAGGCTAAGCTGCAGACTTTGACTTCGACGGCACAGCGTGAACCAAAGGCATCTCGACCAGATGTTCGCTGAGAAACCACGCCTGTAATTCGTTTCCGCGAAGAACGTCGCTCACCACAAGGTCGTTGGTCCCCATCGTCCTCCAACTTAGAAGCGAGGCGAGCCAGAATTCGAGCTTCTCCTATGATGATTTGGTGCGCATCCAGCAGCCGCGAGAGTTGCACCGGAACTTCTTCTCGCCCGCGCGGAGCGCGCTCGATCTTTGTGGTCTCGGCAACGTCAGGAGCCATTGCAATGGAGACGCCCCCAAGCAATTGAATACGTTCGGCAATAGCGTCGACGAGTTCTGCCTGCTCTCCATAGTGTTTGTCGAAGAGCAAGTGCAGCTGATAAAACGTGGGACCCGAGGTCTGCCAATGCGATTTCTTGTAGAGGTCGCGGAGGGTCATCGTATCCGCGAGGAGTTGGTTGAGTTGTTCTGTCATTTCCAGGCGGATGGGCTCTTCGAGCTCCAATGGCAACATATGACTTACCGTACCGTAAGCCTGTATTTCAGGCGATTTCTGGTGGAAACAAGGTTGCGCGTTGAAATCGCTGTGGCCTGGATTGCTTTGGGTTCTTTTTGAGGACATTACGCTCTCCCTTATCGTGTGACGCGGGATTATCTGGCTGTTAGCAGGCTCCGGAGCGTGCCTTCTTCCTTCTTCGGAGGCATTTCTTTCATTGCCGCAACAATCCCTTGCTTCGGATAGATTCAGATTAGTGCTCTGGACCAAACTCTTCTGAGCAGAACTGCTCAGAGGGATGAAGCTGCTATTTTGGAGTCCCTCTCGATGATCGAGGTCCGGGCATTGACGAGGAGAGGGCGCGACGCACTGAGACAGGGAAGATGCTGCACTCAGGGAGGCAAGCAAAAGCGCCCGCTCACCGGAAGCTTGCGGGAACGGGACAAGACCTCTGCGTGCTTCTAGCGCTGAGATTGCAAGTGCCCGTTCATGAGTTTAGCGATTGCCCAATTCTAGGCTTGCTAGGTATGGCGGCTTCCTTCGCGAGCTCTTCAGACAGCTTATGAGCGTTCATGGAGTGCTCGTGCGCCTGCTTGCTAAGTTCGTGGGCCGTGAGATGATCTCCTTTGCCGTGGACGGTGGCAGCGGCGCCGTGGGCGTGCGCCGCAAGATTGTGTAGCTCCGCGGCGCGCTCGTGGGTACGCTGTGGCATGCTGTTCTCCTCGCAGTGAAAGATTATCTGCGTGAATGCGGTCGGTTTAGCCCATCGATCGTCTTCGATTTCTACTCAAAGACAACACGAGCAGACACAACGATTAGCCGGTCTGAAAAGCACAGATCTTCTGAGTTCCTCTGTCAGCGTAGTCGACCTAGAGTTTCGCAGCCTCGGCGTCGTGGTGAATTGCGTGTTCATTGTGTCCGTGAGCCAAGTATGCGTCATGCAAGCCTTTTCGTGTTCCTCGGCCTGATCGTATTTCGCCGCTTCTTTGTAATGGTAGGCTGCCGCTCATGATGACGAGCCGCACCATGGTAGCGTTCCCAAGTCTTTGACATATGCTCTCCTTTGCTATCGTCTGGCACTCGGCTAAGGCTTCTTGGCGGTGAAGGTGGCCGCTGCCAGTTTTTGAAGATCTCTTGCTCCGGTTGATACCGAAAAGCGTGTGGCTAACGATGCGGCGAATCACGCTAGAGCGGGAGCTTGATGTGTATCCTTGTCGTGCAGCGTCAAGAAAGCCTTGAGCAAGACACGGAGGTCATACTGTCCTTTGTAGACAGCAGGTGGAGTTCGATTTAACCCAGGCAATGAGTAGACCGCTGTTTGAGCTGAGCGGATCGAATATTCCACCGTGAACACCACATCGTCCGGAAGTTCGCAGAATTGTCCAATAAACGCCAGATTCTTTGAGCCCTCCGGGATAATCGGGGGACGGTCGCCTTTGGATCGACGCAGAAACTGGCTGGTAATGAAGGGCATCATGCACGGAATGCAGTTGCAGGTTTCCAGTATCTGAGTTGCATGTTCTTCAAGACGCAAGTGGCCCAGGATCTCCGTCATGATTTCCCGACCGGTGCATGCCGACATTGGTTTCTTCACGAAGTCGCCTAGTCTATCGACAAAAAGCCCATAGCCCCAAAGGACGCTGACGTCCGCCGGTTGACCAATAAAGTGTGGCTGGTGGGGCAATACGATTGACGCCAGCCAGCTCGACTCCGGGAAAGTGATGAGGCCCCCTTCGCCCGGCACGTTTCCGGTGAGATCCCGGATCAGCCGGAAGAAGGTCAGGTCCTTAAGAGTTGAGGTGAAAGACTCCCACTTCGATTCGTCGATGTGGTCCGTGAAATTAGCCGGACGCCCGAACTGGGGCTGACCAGCGGCAATCTTCTCCCAAAGGTTCCAGGAGCCACTGACGGATTTGCCCTTCAGAACTGGTGCCGAGTCCATCGAGCCCGGGCTGGAACACTCGGTCATGGACCCTAAAGTGACCATGACAAAGTCATTCTCAGTGACCGCGATCTCTTCCTTATGATCGTCGCGCTCACATAGAATGCGATCCACCGTGTAGCCCTCAGAATCATGGCGAAACTCCAGGTCGGTGACCCCGGTGTTCAGCTGAAACTTGACGCCGCGCGCTTTCAACCATTTCTGTAGCGGTCGCACCATCGAGTCGTACTGGTTGTAAACCGTTTGCAGAATGCCGCCAAGCGTGTTGAAGCCTGACACCATGTGGGTAAAGCGGCCCAGATAACGCTTGAACTCGACGGCGCTGTGCCATGGTTGGAAAGCAAAGGTCGTACACCACATGAACCAGAAATCCGTCTGGAAGAACGAGCCGTCGAACTGGTCCGCAATGCTGCTCCGCCCGAGCATTCCCTCCGGCTCAAGTTCCAGGCGCTCGATGGTCAGAATGTGTTTTTCACTCAGACCGAACTTGGGAGCGTCGACTCGATGTCCATCCCGAAACAGACGCGATTTCGATGAGGTCTTCATCATCTTATTCCAATCGAAGATTTCCTGCGTCACTGTCTTGCTCTCATCGAGAGTGGGAATCGAGGAAAACAGATCGAACGTGCAGAGATACTTGCTCTCGATCATCCGGCCACCGCGCATGACGTAGCCATCGGCGGCCGAGCCAGCCGCGTCCAGACTGCCTCCAAGTTTGGACGATTCCTCAAGAACCGTTATGTTGTGGCCCGGAATGTCCGCGTCGCGAATCAGGAAAGCCGCTGCCGCCATCGAGGCAATGCCGCCGCCCACTAGGTAGATTGCTGTGTTATCGCCAGAGGTTTGCTTGCTCATTGGATCTCCCTCGTGTGTGCATATTGTGCGACTTCGATCACTCAGCGGATGTTGGCGTTTAGCATGGCCCCGGCCGTCTGCACGCCGAACGGTCGCTGTTAATTAATGACTCTCGCCATTCTTCAGCAGCACCTTGAGTGCGCCTCACGCGTGCTGCACAGGTTCAGCTTGGCATCTGCGCTGGCATTCTTCTGAGCAAGACTGCTCAGTTGAATAGTTGAATGTCAGAGCCTCAATCGCTGATGGACAAGATACTCTGAAGGTAATCAGTGCGTTGATGTGCGATTCGTGGGTATCTTGCCTCCAGAATCTTTCGGTGCAAGACCTTCAGGCACTCATGAGTCGGCCATTGGCGTTCAGGGCGGCAACTGTGCGAGGGAATGCCTCGCGAACCGGTTGCCGGTGACCGGCGCCGGCACGTGCGAAGGATTGCATGTAAGACTGTGCCACTTGATCCCAGATCATGTGCCGTGCATAGAGGTAAGCACGTTTGCGCATCGCCTGGAGAGCACTCTCGTTGTCCAGAAGCTTAGTTGCGGTATCGGCAATGGCGGCCGAGTCATCGAAGGGAATGAGGGCCCCGCGACCGTCCGCCAAGACTTCGGTGGCGTACCAGTACGGAGTCGAGATGATCGCTTTACCCATGCCCATGGCATACGCGAGCGTGCCTGACACGGCCTGTGCCTCGTATCGGTACGGGGTACTGTAGATATCAGCTGAACCAACTAGCGATGCCATCTCTTGAGGGCTGACGAACCGATTAACGAAGAGAACGTGCTCTTTGACGCCAAGGCTCTCTGCCAAATCCTGCAACTCGAGCCGATATCGATCGCCCTCGCGGCGCCTGACGTTGGGATGAGTGGCCCCTGCGATTACGTAGACAACCTTCTTGTGCCGGGACAAAATGCGCGGCAACGCGCGAATTACACTTTCAAACCCCTTGTTCGGAGATAACAAGCCAAACGTGAGTAATACCGTCTTTCCCTGCATTGAGGAATCTTTGTGAGAAGCCGCATCGACAAAAGGCATATCGGGAATGCCATGGGGAATCAGATCAATCTTGTCGCGTGAAACTCCAAATACATTCCGTAGGAATCGAGCGGAGTGCTCGCTCATGACAATAAGACGATCAGAGCGCGCGGCGATTTCTTGCATCACGATAAGTTGATCGACGTCGGGCTCACGAAGAACCGTATGAAGAGTCGTCACCACGGGCGTTTTCAAGTGCTGCAGTAGGCGCAAGATATGCCCGCCGGCCTTTCCTCCGAAAATCCCGTACTCGTGCTGGAAGCAGACGAGGTCAACATTGCTGGAATTCAGAAAGTCAGCGGCTGCTTTGTAGGATGAAATGTCGTTCTGAGTTATCTCGCATTGCACCCGCGCAGGATACCCGTATGACGATTGTGGGTCATTCACCGCGACCACCATCGGCCCGGCAGCTGGGTAGGCAGCCGTAAAAGCATCACACAAATCTGTCGTAAAGGTCGCAATTCCACACTGTCTGAGCAGGTGGTTTCCAATAAAGGCTACCCGCACCGTATCCGGCCGGCTACGCGCAACTAGTAAGGCTGGGAGCGCCATCTTTTGGAACGCCAGGGCACCCGTCTCGTACCGCATTAGAGCATCAGGTTTCAAATTCACGGATAGGAAACGCGCGGACATTGCAGCCTCCTAAGGACACATATCTGGTTGCCGGGAAGTGGATGCAGGGTAAAGCAGGAGTGGAGGACGCTACACCAGGTCTCCCTGTTGGTCGCACCACCTGCCGCAGAACACACACAGCGTGCCTAGACTCCACATTGCAAGTAAGAACATCGCTTTACTCATCCGATCTCCTCCAGTTATCTTCCGGTCGATTCTGTGGCTTCGATATCGTGTGTGTTGTCGCACACGCCTCGATGGTTTCTTCCCGGTGCGAGTGTTGATGTAGCGAGGGTTCGGGCGCTTGCGCTAAATGAGCAGGTGCCCAAACTATTTCAATCGTGCAGACCTCTTTATGGAAAGCCTGCAAAGGGCTTTGTCATGCGGTCTCCTGGCCTGGAGCCGCTATTCAGCTTTGGCTACATGGGGATATCCGCCAATCTCGTCCAGCAGCGCTCGCGCCGATTCAGGAACAGCAACTTTGCCGTCAAGAATTTCATGGCGGTTTACGTCGTCGCCATACATAGCTCTGTCTCCACTTTTGTCGGCTTGCACCACGGCTCCGTTGAGGCTCACCCCGGCGAAAACGCCTTTGCTGCGCGAATAAGACAAAATCTCCGCATTCAGTTTAAGGTCGGTGCCCGCGGAGGCGTTCCGGCCCACAGGTCCGGCGGCTGCCGAGGCGTCGGCTCCGAGTTTGAATTTGTCGCTGAGCAGGCTTTTCAAGGCCCGATCGTTCATAAAGAGCAGCACGATGTCGGTAGAAGACCCCCCGATCTGGTAGCCCACGCTCCCTCCCTCAATAGCCAAAAACATGGGAGCGCTCCAGCCATGCCCGGTGCGACAGGTTGCCAGTCCCCGGCCGTAGTTGCCGCCGAAGATAAAGGCGAACTTCACGTCCCCTGGAATGATGGCAATACATTTCGCCGATTCCAGTAGGTCGCGGGGAATCCCCTGATCCGGAGCGTTCATGATCTCCTTGAAAACCTGGGTAGCTTTGTGGGTGCGATTCACATCATCCTCGCGGTCCGAGGCGACAGCAGTTAGCGTCACAAGCAGAACGAGCGTTGTGGCGATCAGAATACGTTTCAACATTTTCTTATGCTCCACGTTTCAACCTTAGACACTGGGAGAAAATAAGTCGAGCAATAGAGACCACTGATTAATTCCGGCCACAGAGCGGCAGCGGGAGATGGCGATGGCGATGGCGATCCGTGGGTTTCCGTGACAAGTTCTGCCTCTTCTACGAGCGAATGATGGTGACCTGATAGTTAGGATGGCTCAACAAAAAGCAGCAGAATGTGAATCTCATCCAACGTCCGCAAGAGAGCTAACTCTACGAGAACGGAACAACTGCATCTTTGCCTTTCGAAGATAAAGTCGACGGACCGGGATACTCTGAGCACTTTTGCTCAGAATGGTGGCAGCTCAATTGTTAAGGTTGATTTCAGTAACAATAAAGGGTAAGACGCGTCAACGACAACCGCTCAGCTGGGACTGGCAAGTAAAGTGCCGGCAACTGCGCGCCCTGGTGATCCGACGATAGCGCCCGTCGTAGACGAATCGTGCCAGGCAACATGCCGTCAACAATTGCCCGGGAGGGCAAGATAATGCTAATGAATACTACGAATTTGAAAGGGCTAGTGATACATGCCACGGACGGCGAGATTGGAACTGTAGATCAGTTCTACTTCGACGACGAGGCCTGGGTCATCCGCTACCTCACGGTAGGAACTGGCGGCTGGCTTGGCGGCCGGCAAGTGCTGATCTCGCCCATTTCTGTCCTACATACGGATTGGCAAGCCAGGCGGTTGGATGTGGCGCTGACAAAACTGCAAGTAAGAAATAGCCCTGGCATTGACACCCATCAACCCGTCTCCCGGCAACACGAGGCGGCATACCTCGACTATTACGGATATTCCTATTATTGGGTCGGTCCAATATGTGGGGGCCCGTGCTGTATCCGTCGGGCTTGCCGATTCCGGTGGCTAATTTCAAGGAGGCGCTGTCGGACCAGGGCCGGAGAGAGTCCCGGGATTCGCATCTGCGCAGTAACGAAGCCGTTACGGGTTATCACATTGAGGCAAGTGATGGTGAGATCGGCCACGTGGAGGGGTTTGTCATGGACGATGAAACCTGGGCTGTCCGCTATCTTGAGGTGGCGACAAAGAACTGGTGGCCAGGCAAGAAGGTACTCGTTTCACCGTCGTGGATACAACGAGTAAGTTGGACAGATTCCAAAGTCTACGTTGGCCTCTCCCGAGAAGTCGTAAGAAAGGCCCCGGAGTTCTTGGAGTCCGCACCGATCACTCGTGAATATGAAGACCGGCTCCACCGTCACTACGGCCAGCCGCCATATTGGCTGCACGAAACTAAACACGAATCTGCTTTTTCACCGACTGGCGTTTAGATCAGGGTGTGGGCATCTGGTAAAAAGGGGTGCCCATGATTTTCGCCGACGCTGCCGGTTCCTCGCAACTTCTCGTCTTTGAACTGGAGACACCCATGACATCTACCGAACACCTTCATCACATGGACGCTAGCCATCATGGCCATCACCCTTACTGGAAACGTGCGCATCGCGATTGGCGGTTCTGGACGGGTTTCGTTCTTATGCTTCTGGCCCTCGGTGTCTACGTAGTCACCAATGACCTGTCCTCGGTGCCCTCTGGCCGACAGAAGCAATTGCCGCCATCAATTGTCACAGCCACCAGTGACGCGCCACTGGTAGGGATCGCAAAGAGATCGGGCTCCGGATGAGATCCTCTCACGACGCAATGACGCCAGTGCGAGTTCGCGTTGCGACCTACGGCGTGTAACAAGCGCAGCAGCATCTCGGGATCGATCGACGGCCGACTTCTTCCGGAAGCCCGGCAGTGAGCGATTCTGCACAGTATTTCGGAAGGGAATGAGCGAATCTGGCGATGGCTCCATAGAGCAGTTTATCCAGCAACCGGACCGTACATTTGTGGCGAGGGGCAGACTTGCGGCCGCTCCGCTGCAGCTCGGCAACGGCAGCGCGCAGAAAATCTGTGCCGCCCCTAGTTAAAAACAGCGAGGAGAGCGGTCGCGTTCCGAAACCAGGCAATGCTGGACAGGCTGCTCGATTCAGTTAACAACGCGCGTGCAACAAGATTGAATTCGTGGAGGCGGTATGGCAAAAACAGCGGTTGGTTTGTTTGAGAATCCGGCCTTGGTCGACGAAGTCGTTCGTGACCTCGAGGCCAGCGGCATTCTTTCCAAGGATGTTCGTGTTTTAGGCGAGCCGCGGGAGATGGCTGGCAGCGGCGTCATGAGTATCCCGCACACTGATTTTGAAGTGGGCTTAACTCGTGATCTCACGGCGTTTGGGGTCGTCGAAGCGGACGCAGAAGCTTACGTCCGGGGAGTACGGCGCGGAGGAGTCATGGTCTTCGCAACCGGTTCGGGCGAGAAGGCGGACGCGGCTGCTGAGATTATGAACCGCCATCATGCTGTAGAGATCGAGGAGCTAAGCGCCTCGCGGCCGGAACTCCCGAGCGCGCACAACGGTGAGGCGCCTCGCGACCGCGATGTGTCTGTCCAAACTGGAAGGCCCCGCTCCGTGGGAGGCGGTGCTCGCCTGTTCGTGTGGTAGCGCTTTCACGAAGGGCAGACGCTCTGAGATGAAGGTTGAAGATAACTCTTGGGAGGGGTTTCCGTGGCGAAGCGTAGATCGCGTGATAGTGAGGCGCGGCTTGATGAACTAGGAAGCGATCCTGGGCAAGTAGGCTCGGACAGCGCTGGGCAATCAGGGGACACTCAGGGCCTCTCGGAAACCGCAGATGCTGCCGGCGAAAGTGTCGAAGAACTCGCTGATACGGATCAAGCATATGAGGCGGAGGCCGTCAGCGGCGTCGAGGATGCCGCGGACCACCCTGAGAGGCCTGTACACATCAGTGAGGATCGTGCCCGGTCAGATGACACGCCGCCGGAAGGCGAAGAATAGCGATCGCGACCGACATAAAGAAATGTTGCCACGGCAGCCCGTAAGGAGCACGCGTGCCTTATCCGTCGACACTGTGCAATAGGGAGCAGTTTCTCTGTTCATGCGCTGTCATAGTTTGGGTTGGGGCTTAGGTTGATGGTTCGAGAATGATGTTCATGTCCCCAAGGAGACGAAGAAATGTCCAAAGTAAATTCAGTTGTCGCGACATATCACACGCATGCGGAAGCGGATCAGGCGGTAAAAGAGCTTCAGCGCGGCGGAGTCGACATGCACAAGTTATCGATCGTCGGCAAGGGCTACCACACCGATGAGCAGGTGGTGGGCTACTACAATACCGGCGACCGCATGAAGTATTGGGGCAAGATGGGTGCATTCTGGGGAGGCTTTTGGGGGCTTCTATTCGGTTCTGCTTTTTTCATGATTCCGGGTCTCGGCCCAATCTTAGTGGCTGGACCGGCTAGTGGCGTGGATCGTGGCAGCGTTGGAAGGTGCGGTGGTGGTCGGAGGGGTAAGCGCTCTTGGAGCTGGCCTCTACAGCATCGGAATTCCTAAGGACAGCATTGTGAAATACGAAAAAGCGCTGCAGACGGACCAATTCCTGTTGGTCGTCCACGGGACGGCTGCAGAAGTGGCCAATGCGAAGGACATCATCGAGACTACACATCCCGCTGAATTGGGAATGCACTCAGGCGAAGCGGTAACGGTAGCTGCTTAGCGCTCCCGCGAGTCTCGTGGGCAAGGCCGTCTCGATGGGGCTTTGCCCATTGGTGTGCCATGTCGTCCGACCGCCGAAGGCGCGACCGTGCGGAATTCGCGGCGAGTCGGCCTAGGAGAAGCACATGACAGGCAAATCGCAATCTGGAAAAGCACAATCCGTACCAGTGGTCGAGGCTGACATCCTCGACAGAATGAATGAAACCGATGCGTCGATCGCTCAGCGTGCTTATGAAATCTATGAGTCCCGCGGCGGCGGCCACGGTGCTGACCAGGAGGACTGGTTCACAGCGGAACAAGAGGTTCTGCACCCGCTTGCGATCGAACGCTATGTAACTGACAGCGCATTGCGACTAACAGCGCAAGTGCCGGGCTTTGCTGCGAAAGACTTGGAAGTGGCCATTGGGCATCGGCGGGCCGTTATTTGTGGTGTCCACTTAGATCCAAGTCAGCCAGCAGAAACCTGTCGTAAGCGCAGAAAAGTCATGCGGATTGTCGAGCTCCCCTTTGATGTCGATCCGGTATTGGCTAGCGCAACACTCCAAAGCGGAAGGTTGCAGGTGGTATTGCCGTGCTCACGGTGAGCGCGCCACAAGCTGTCGACAAGTTGATGGGGACCTTGGCGCAAAAGGCTCCACAGCATCTGACGATTGTGAGCGATGCGCTGGCGGCGTCGATCCGAGGGAGAAATCATGAGCGACCAAGCCCGCGTCAGCCACCCGATCTACAACCTTCTACCCACCGAAATTGAGGGATTTGATTCCCTGGCGGAACTCGCCTTGGATCTGCATTGGTCGTGGAACCATGCCACCGACGAAGTGTGGCGGCAGCTTGATCCCGAACTGTGGGAGATCACGCATAACCCTTGGGTTGTCCTGCAGACGGTCTCGCGCGACCAGATCGAGCGCGTGCTGGCTGATCCTGCCTTCCGTAAAAACGTTGATGACCTGCTGCGATCCAAGCGGCAGGCGGCGGAGACGACGGCATGGTTCCAGCAAAAGCATCCGCAAGCCCCTTTGACCTGCGTCGCGTATTTCAGCATGGAATTCATGTTGAGCGAAGCGCTTCCGATCTATTCGGGAGGACTTGGCAATGTGGCGGGCGACCAGCTCAAAGCTGCCAGCGATTTGGGTGTGCCAGTGGCCGGCGTGGGACTGCTGTACCAGCAGGGCTATTTTCGCCAGGTGATCGACAAGGACGGAGCGCAACAGGCCCTCTATCCGTACAACGATCCCGGACAGTTGCCGATCACGCCTTTGCGCCACCCGAACGGCGAGTGGTTGCGGTTGGAAATCGCCCTGCCGGGTTACTCGGTGTGGTTGCGCGCCTGGCAGGTCCAAGTCGGCAGGGTGAAGCTTTACCTGCTGGATAGCAATGACGCGGCGAACTTCCCCGCTCATCGAGGCATTACCAGCGAACTGTATGGCGGCGGGCCGGAGCTGCGCCTCAAGCAAGAACTGCTTCTCGGGATCGGCGGATGGAGACTGCTCCGCGCACTCGGGATCCAACCGGAGGTCTGTCACCTGAATGAAGGGCACGCGGCGTTCGCCGTGCTGGAGCGTGCCCGCAACTTCATGGAAGAAACAGGGCAGCCTTTCGAAGTCGCGCTGGCCGCCACGCGAGCGGGGAACCTCTTCACCACTCACACGGCAGTGGCTGCCGGTTTTGATCGTTTCACTCCGGCCCTCATCGAGCAATACCTCGGTGGATACGCCGAGCAGAAGCTCGGCATTAGGCTCCATGACTTGCTAGCTCTTGGCCGCCAGAATCCGAACGACTCGTCGGAGAATTTCAACATGGCCTATCTGGCAATCCGGGGCAGCGGGTCGGTGAATGGCGTGAGTCGCTTGCATGGGAAAGTCAGCCGACATCTCTTTGCGCCCCTGTTTCCGCGCTGGCCGGAGGACGAAGTCCCCATCGGCCATGTGACCAACGGAGTCCATATGCCGACCTGGGACTCGGCTTCGGCCGACGATTTGTGGACGGCAGCCTGTGGTAAGGGACGTTGGCTGGGAACGACGGAAACCTTAGAGCAAGACATTCGCCAAGTGTCCGACGCCACGCTCTGGAAATTCCGCACCGCCGCCAGCAAGTCTCTTGTTGAATACGCGCGCGGGCGGCTATCCCGGGAACTGGCTGCCTCAGGCGCTTCGGCCGAGGCGGTCGAGGCTGCGAAGCATCTCTTTGATCCCAACGCACTGACGCTAGGCTTTGCGCGACGCTTCGCGACCTACAAGAGACCGAACCTGCTACTGCACGACCCGCAGCGGCTGCTTCGTTTGTTGAGTAATTCTCAGCGCCCGGTGCAACTCATCCTCGCCGGCAAGGCCCATCCGGAGGACCGGGCAGGGCAGGCGCTGATCCATGAATGGATAAATTTCATCCGCCAGCCAGAGACCCGGCCCCACATCGTCTTCCTGAGCGACTACGACATGTTGTTAACGGAGCACCTGGTGCAAGGGGTGGACGTTTGGATCAACACACCACGCCGGCCCTGGGAGGCTTGCGGGACAAGCGGCATGAAAGTGCTCGTCAATGGAGGCATCAATCTCTCGGAATTGGACGGCTGGTGGGCCGAAGCCTACACGCCTGAAGTGGGGTGGGCGTTGGGGGACGCCCAGGAACATGGCGACGATCCCGCTTGGGACGCTGTCGAAGCTGACGCGCTCTATGGCCTGCTCGAACGGGAGGTGATCCCGGAGTTTTATACCCGAGACAAGAGCGGCATTCCCACCGCATGGGTCGAGCGGATGCGGGAAAGCATGGCGCGATTGACACCGCGCTTCGCCGCCGACCGTGCCGTGCGCGAATACACGGAACAACATTACCTCCCAGCCTCAGACGCCTACCGTGGACGCGCTGCGAACAAAGGCGCCATTGGCATGCAAATGGTCGATTGGCAGCATTCGGTCGATCGGAAGTGGAGCGACGTTGCGCTTCGGAGACGTGCGGTCGAAACCATGGCGACCATCATGTGTTTGAAGTCGAAATCTTTCTGAACGATCTCGACCCGAATTCTGTGCGAGTTGAGCTTTATGCGGACGGAATCAACGGCGCCGATCCCGTACGGCAGGAAATGGAGTGCTTCGCGACCTAGCTAACGCATCAAGTGGCTGCGTCTATCACGCGACTGTACCGGCTGCACGTCCGGCGGGAGACTATACAGCGCGAGTGACGCCGAACTACGACGGCGTTGAGGTCCCACTGGAAGACGCACGAATCCTGTGGCAGCGATGATCCGATCAACGGAAGAAGAGGCGATGAAGAAAACCCCTGCAATCACCTGTTTGTTTCTGGATGTCGGCGGTGTCCTGCTGACCAACGGGTGGGATCACCTTGCCCGCAGACGGGCGGCGAAGTACTTCAAGCTGCAGTGGGCTGAGATGGAGGATCGGCACCGCCTGACCTTCGAAACGCATGAGGAAGGAAAGCTTACGTTCGAAGAATATTTGGGCCGGGTCGTCTTCTACCAAAAGCGATCGTTCACCCGGGCTCAGTTTCGGAGCTTCATGTTCGCGCAATCGAAACCTTACCCCAAGATGATCGATCTGGTCGCCCAACTCAAGGTCCGGTACGGACTGAAGATCGCCGTAGTCAGCAATGAATCGCGTGAGGTGAATGCGTATCGGATTCGCAAGTTCAAGCTCGCCGGGTTTGTCGATTCTTTTATTTCCTCCTGCTTCGTTCACATGCGCAAGCCCGTCGCGGATATCTTTCGCCTGGCGCTGGACATCGCCCAGGCGCCAGCCCGCCACGTACTGTACATCGAAAACACACCGATGTTTGTCCAGATCGCGGAAGGTTTGGGGATTCGAAGCATCCTTCACACGGATTACAAGTCCACGTACGCAAAACTGGCTTTGTTCGGATTGCAGAAATGACGAAGGAATCGTCCATGGAACCAGCCAACCCGCGCATCCTGACGATCAATGGGGGATCGTCGAGCATCAAGTTTGCACTGTTCGAGGCGGGTGACTCCCTAACGGATTCTGGAGGGCGGGATTGAGCGGATTGGACTGCCGCAGGCCACCTTGCGGGTGAAAGGCTCGAATCAGGCGGACAACTTTTCGCGGTCAGTGACGGCACCGGATCATACGGCGGCGGTGGGCGCTCTGATGGATTGGATCGAGGAGCGCAGCGGGCGTGACGCATTGGCCGCGGTGGGGCATCGCGTGGTGCATGGCGGGCCGAAGTATTACCAGCCGCAGCGAATCACGGCGGAAATGGTTGAGGAGCTGCGCCGCCTCAGTCCATTCGATCCTGACCATATGCCCGAGGAGATCCTGTTGACCGAGGCGTTTCATCGCCGCTTTCCCGATCTGCCCCAAGTAGCGTGCTTCGACACGGCTTTTCACCATGATATGCCGCGCGTGGCGCAACTCCTGCCAATCCCGCGGCGCTACGAAGCGCAGGGGGTGCGGCGGTATGGGTTTCACGGGTTGTCGTATGCGTTCTTGATGGAAGAACTCGCGCGCATCGGCGATCCGGCGGCAACGACTGGCCGGGTCATCCTCGCACACCTCGGCAACGGCGCGAGTCTGGCGGCAGTGCGTGACGGCAAATCCGTTGACACAAGCATGTGTTTCACCCCAACCGCTGGTGTGCCGATGAGCACCCGCTCCGGCGATCTCGATCCCGGACTGGTTTGGTATCTGGCGCGCACTGAAAAAATGAGCGCCAAGCAATTCAACGAAATGGTCAACTTCCATTCCGGGTTGCTCGGCATGTCCGAGACCAGTTCCGACATGCGTGACTTGCTGCGAGCGCGAAACGCAGGACGTGCGAGCGGCTGAAGCGGTCGCACTGTTTTGCTACCAGGTCAAGAAATGGATTGGCGCATTCGCGGCGGCGTTGGGTGGATTGGATACGCTGGTGTTCGCCGGTGGCATCGGAGAGAATGCGCCCCCGGTTCGCGCCCGGATTTGCGAGGGGCTCGGATTTCTTGGAATCGAACTCGAAGAAAAGCGAAACGCGGCGAATGAGGGCCGTGATTTCTGCGGCCGCCAGCCGGGTTGCGGTCCGCGTCATTCGCACGGACGAAGAACACATGATAGCCAAGACGGTTTGCCAGGTTCTCGGACTTGGCTGCAAGAACCAGAAGGAGAATTGAATCATGAAAACCGACACACTCACTTCGGAACTGCTCGACAAGAAACCCGAAGCAGCGAACAAAAAAGAGTTAAATCTGAAAACGACGAAGAAAATCAACACACTCACTCCAGAACTGCTGCACAAGATGGATGCCTATTGGCGCGCCGCCAATTATCTGTCGGTCGGCCAGATTTATCTCTACGAAAATCCGCTGCTGAAGGAGCCGCTGAAACTGTCGCACGTGAAGGCGCTGGTGGTCGGGCACTGGGGCACGATGCCGGGGCAGAACTTCATCTACGTGCACCTGAACCGGGTCATCAAGAAGTATGACCTGAATATGTTCTACATCGCTGGTCCCGGGCACGGGGGCGCGGCGCTGGTGGGCAACGTCTACCTCGAAGGCACCTGGAGTGAGATCTATCCGAACGTCAGCCAGGACGAAGCCGGAATGAAAGAGCTGTTCAAGCAATTCTCGTTTCCTGGCGGGATTTCCAGCCATGTTGCGCCGACGACGCCGGGGTCGATTCACGAAGGTGGCGAGCTGGGATACTCGCTCAGCCATGCCTTTGGAGCCGCGTTCGACAATCCCGATCTCATCGTCGCCTGCATCATCGGCGATGGTGAAGCGGAAACGGCCTCCTTGGCGACCTCGTGGCAGTCCAACAAGTTTCTCGACCCTATTACCGATGGAGCCGTGCTGCCGATCCTGCACCTCAATGGCTACAAGATCAGCAATCCAACCGTTCTGGCCCGCATCGAGCATGAGGAATTGGAGCAATTTCTACGAGGCTGCGGCTGGACGCCAACTTTGTGGAAGGCGATGAGCCGGAAAAGATGCATGAACTCATGGCCACCACCTTGGACAAGGCCATCGAGGACATCCGGCAAATCCAAAGGAACGCACGGAACAAAAACGACACCACTCGGCCGCGCTGGCCCATGATCGTCCTCAAGTCACCCAAGGGCTGGACGGGACCGAAATTCGTCGATGGTCTGCAAATCGAGGGCACTTTCCGATCGCACCAGGTGCCGCTCCTGGTGGATCCCGAGCATCCCGATCATGTCAAACAACTTGAAAGCTGGATGAAAAGCTACAAGGCCGAGGAACTGTTCGATAAGAATGGGCGGCTCATGCCGGAATTGGCCGAACTGGCGCCGAAGGGCGACCGCCGGATGGGCGCCAATCCCCATGCCAACGGCGGCATTCTGCTGCGCGACCTGCGCATGCCGGACTTCCACGTCCACGCAGTCAACGTGCCTTCGCCTGGCGCGGTGACGGCCGAAGATACGCTTGTACTGGGTTCGTTCCTGCGTGACGTGGCCAAACTGAATCAGGATCAGCGTAATTTCCGTGTCTTCGGTCCCGATGAGACACTCTCGAATCTCCTCGGCGCGGTTTTTGAAGTCACCAACCGGCAGTGGGATGCCCGGGAAGTAAAGAATGACGAATTCCTCGCGCCCGCCGGCCGCGTGCTGGACTCGATGCTCAGCGAGAACCAGTGCGAGGGTTGGTTGGAAGGATATCTTCTGACCGGACGACACGGGCTGTTTAACAGTTATGAAGCCTTCATTCGCATCATCGACTCGATGTTCAGCCAGCACGCCAAGTGGCTGAAGGTCTGCCTGGAGCTGCCCTGGCGCCGGAAGATTTCGTCGCTGAACTATTTGCTCGCCTCTCATGTCTGGCAACAGGATCACAACGGCTTCACGCACCAGGATCCCGGCTTCCTTGACCATGTCATCAACAAGAAAGCCGATATCGTGCGGGTTTACCTTCCGCCTGACGCCAACTGCCTGTTGTCGGTTTTTGATCACTGCCTACGCAGCCGGAATTACGTCAACGTGGTGGTCGCAGGCAAGCACGCCCTCCCGCAATGGCTGACTATGGACGCGGCGGTTGTGCATTGCACGGAAGGAATTGGCATCTGGCAATGGGCGAGTAACGACCAGGACGCCGAAACCGACGTGGTGATGGCCTGCTGCGGAGACACGCCCACGCTGGAGATTCTGGCCGCCGTTTCCATCCTTCGCCAGCATCTGCCCGATCTGAAAATCCGGGTGATTAATGTCGTTGATCTCATGAAGCTGCAGTCTTCGAGTGAGCACCCGCACGGGCTGAACGAAACAGATTACGATTCGCTTTTCACCAAAGATAAACACATCATCTTTGGCTTCCATGGATACCCCTGGCTTATCCACCGCCTGACCTACCGCCGGACCAACCGCAACCTGCACGTGCGGGGCTACAAAGAAGAGGGCACCATCACGACGGCCTTTGACATGAGGGTGCAGAACGACTTGGACCGGTTCCACCTGGTGCAGGACGTGATCGATCGGCTGCCGCACTTGGGTTCCAAGGGGGCCTACCTGAAGCAGCAGATGCAGGACAAGCTCATCGAGCATAAGCATTACATCGATAAGCACGGCCAGGACATGCCGGAAATCCGGAACTGGAAATGGAGCAAAGAGCAAGAAGGAAACGAATCGAATCCAAGGAGTTCAAGATGCCCATTCAAATGAATGAAGAAAACGGCGGGAAGGTGCTCGTCCTTCACCTCAGCGGGAGGCTGGTAAAGGCGGATTATGAGCACTTTGTGCCCGAGTTCGAGCGACTCATCCGGCAACACGGAAAATTGCGCGTTCTGTTCGACATGGCCGATCTCCACGGCTGGGACGCAGGGGCAATGTGGGAGGACATCAAGTTTGACATGAAACATTTCGCCGACATCGAACGGCTCGCGATGGTTGGCGATAAGAAGTGGCAGCACGGCATGGCGATCTTCTTCAAGCCCTTTACGAAAGCGACGATCCGATACTTCGATCATGCCGAGGCCGCTGAGGCGCGGAAGTGGTTGGAAGAAGCGTAGCGGCTTGCGGATCCGCATCGATGCCGTGTTTCGCGGGGACAGAATCGACGTCACGGAAAGGCGGTCCGTCTAGCTCGTGGATTTGCAAAGGCAGAAAGGATACCCATTATGAAACCCAATGGCGATCACCCGGAGGCTCCCGAATCCAAGCCGGGATCGAAGCCCAAGAGTCCTGAAGTGAAGTCGCTCAGCCCGATGCGAAGGACGATCTGAAATCCCTGCCGATGCCGGAAGTGGAGAAAAAGCTGGGATCGTCTCCGAAGGCCTGAGCCAAGCCGAAGCGCAGAAACGGCTGACGCAATATGGCCCGAACGAGATCGCGGAAAAGAAAACCAACGTTTCCTGAAGTTCCTCAGCTATTTCTGGGGCCCATCCCGTGGATGATTGAAGCGGCGGTGATTCTGTCGGGCGTGGTCCGGCACTGGCTGGATTTCTTCATCATTCTCTTTCTGCTTTTTTCCAACGCTGTGGTCGCATTTTGGGAGGAGCATCAGGCGGGCAACGAAATTGCCGCGTTGAAGGCCAAGCTGGCGACCAAGGCCCGGGTCATGCGTGATGGAAAGTGGGTCACTCCGAAGGTATCTGAACTGGTGCCCGGGGACGTCATCCGTCTGCGACTAGGCGACATCGTGCCGGCGGATGCGCGCCTGTTGGCAGGCGATCCGTGCAAGTAGACCAGTCCGCATTGACCGGCGAATCTTTGCCCGCCACGCGCAAACCCGGCGAGGCAGTGTTTTCGGGTTCGATTATCAAGCGGGGCGAAACCGACGCGATGGTGTACGCCACCGGTACGAACACCTACTTCGGCAAGACGGCGCAACTGGTGCAGGAGGCCCATACCGTCAGCCATTTCCAGCGTGCCGTGCTGAAGATCGGCAACTACCTGATCATTCTTGCAGTGGCCCTGGTGGCGGTGATTGTTACGGTGGCGCTCTTTCGTCACGATCCGATCCTCAGCACGTTGGAGTTCGCCTTGGTACTTCTGGTGGCCGCGATCCCCGTAGCGATGCCAACAGTTCTGTCAGTCACCATGGCGGTCGGCGCTCGCCTGCTGGCAAAGAAACAAGCGATTGTGACCAAACTGTCGGCCATCGAGGAACTGGCTGGCGTGGATGTGCTGTGCTCGGACAAGACCGGCACCCTGACCCAAAACAAGCTGACGCTGGGCGATCCATTCTGCGTGAACAATATCCCTGCCGACCAAGTCATCCTCTGGGCGGCACTGGCTTCGCGTGCGGAAGACAAGGACACTATCGACCTGGCGGTGATCGGCGGCGTGAAGGACGACAAGGCGTTGAAGGGCTATCAGATACTGCATTTCCAGCCGTTCAATCCGGTGCATAAGCGCACCGAAGCTACTGTTAAAGCTTCGGACGGAAAACAGTTCTTTGTGGCCAAGGGAGCGCCACAGGTGATTCTGGAAATGTCGACCAACGCCGGCGAAGTAAAGCCAGCCGTCGAGAAAGCCGTCAATGAGTTTGCGGGACGCGGCTTCCGTTCCTTGGGCGTGGCGCGGGCGGATCAGGAAAACAAGTGGCAGTTCGTTGGCGTGTTGCCGATGTTCGATCCGCCCCGCGAGCAGGCCAAAGCAACCATCGCCAGCGCGGTGCAGATGGGCGTGAAAGTCAAGATGGTTACGGGCGACCAATTGGCCATTGCCGAGGAGATGTCTCGCAAGTTGGGCATGGGCACCAACATCCTGGATGCCACGGTATTGCGAGACAAACAAAAGACGGCGGAGACCGCGGCGTCCATCGAAAAAGCGGACGGCTTTGCCCAGGTATTTCCCGAAGACAAATACAACATTGTCGACGTCCTGCAGAAGCACGGCCACATTGTCGGTATGACGGGCGACGGCGTGAACGACGCTCCTGCGCTCAAACAAGCGGACTGCGGCATTGCCGTTTCCGGTGCGACCGACGCGGCTCGCGCGGCGGCCGACATTGTACTGCTGGCCTCCGGTCTGTCCGTGATCATCGATGCGATCAAAGAGAGCCGCCGTATCTTCCAGCGGATGAACAGCTACGCGATCTACCGCATCGCCGAAACGCTGCGGGTGCTGTTCTTCATGACGCTGGCGATCCTGGTATTTAACTTCTATCCCGTGACCGCAGTGATGATCGTGATGATCGCCGTGCTCAACGACGGAGCCATCCTGTCCATCGCGTACGACAACGTTCATTACAGCGACAAGCCCGAGAAGTGGAATATGCGCTTGGTGCTGGGGATCTCCACAGTGCTGGGCGTCATCGGGGTCGTGGCTGCGTTTGGGCTGTTCTATCTTGCCGAGCGCGTATTTCACCTCGACCACGCGCACGTCCAAACGCTGATGTACCTGAAACTATCCGTGGCCGGACATTTGACGATTTTCCTGACCCGCACGCGCGGCCCGTTCTGGTCCATACGCCCGGCGCGGGTTCTATGGATTGCGGTGCTCGGCACGCAAATGCTGGCGACCCTGATTGCGGTTTATGGTCTGTTCATGACACCCCTCGGCTGGGGGTGGGCAGCGTTCGTTTGGGTCTATGCTCTTGCTTGGTTCCTCTTGAATGACCGTGTGAAGCTGCTTGCTTATAAGGTTCTTGATCGCGTCGAGGCCGAGTCTAGCCCTGAAACCAAAGCCAAAGCCGAGCCGAAGCCGGAACCGAAAATTTCCGGGCCGACACCTGAAGCCAAAACCGAGGCGAAACCTGAAACGAAGGCGGAGCCAAAGTCTGAGGCAAAAGGTGAGCCGAAAGCTGAGCCGAAACCCGAAGCCAACGCCGGGTCTAAACCTGCAGTCGAGACATCTCCCAACCTGACGCCGCAGATTGCCAAGCGAGCCTATGAACTCTACGAGGAGCGCGCCGGCAAAGACGGTTCGTCAGTTCAGGACTGGGAGAAGGCGGAGCGGGAGGTTCGGAAGCCTGACGCAAAGGCCGAGCCTAAACCCGAAGCCAAAGCTGGGCCGAAGCCGGATCCCAAAGCTGAGGCCCAAGCCGGCCAGCCGAAACCTGACGCTAAGGCAGAGCCGAAGCCTGAAGCCAAAGCCGAACCCTGAAGCCAAAGCCGAACCGAAGGCTGAATCCAAAGCCCAGCCTGAGCCTCAAGCCAAGGCGGAAATTAAGCCTGAAATCAAAGACGAGCCTAATCCGGAAGCCAAAACCGATCAGCCGAAGCCTGACACCAAGCCGGCAACTAAGCCCGAAGTCAAGAACCAGCCTAAGCCGGAAGCCGAAGACTCGAAATCGTCCGATGTGACGCCACAGCTCGTCAAGCGAGTCCACGAAGTCTACGAGGAGCTAGGACGGGAGGACGTTCGAGAAGTTGAAGAATGGGAGAAGGCGAAGCGGGAGATTCCTAAAGATGAAGTCCCTAAATAGACAGACGAGAACAACCGGGCTGCCATGGCGAAGGGAGGGAGACGAAAATCAACTCAAAGGATTTCCGTGTGCGGCGCATAGATTCCTCCGAGCCGATGCGGGGACGGACGGGACCGATGTTGAGCCGAACCAATACTGGAGGAGCACACCATGCAGATACAGATTAATACTGGACATAACATCGAAGGCCATGAGGCGCTGAGCGCTCACGTCAGTGGCAAAGTGGAACATGCCCTGAGCCGCCTCAGCGATCACATCACGCGAGTGGAGTTCCACCTGACTGACGACGGCGATAAGAGTGGCCAGAGCGACAAGCGCTGCGTGATGGAAGCCCGGCTCGAAGGACGGCAGCCGGTCGCGGTCACTTATCAGGCAGCGACCTTGGACCAGGCTGTCGAAGGCGCTGCACATAAGTTAGCTAGGTTGATCGAGAGCACTCTCGGCCGAGTGCACGATCAGGCAAGTCGCAGGACTGACCCGCCTCCACCCGAGCCGAAGGACGCAAACCCATCATGAGCGACAGCATATGCTGCCTGCGCAGCGAACTGTTGGTTGCCATCTCTGCCTTCGAGGCACTGCGCGTATAGAAGAAATGATGGACATTGGCATCGCGACGGGCAATGGTCGTTTGACGTGAAAGTGCAACCGGCAGTGGCCCTCAATGCCGCTGCGAAGGCCAAGCACGTGAGGACTGGGTTGAGCAATGCGCGAGACTCGGAAAGATCAGGCCGGACGGGCGAAGGTGCATCAACATCCTCGTGCGCCCCAAGGTTGTTAAGCGCCACTCGCGCAGCGAGTGACAGCGAAAGGAAGAAGATGAAAATTGATTCCAAGGATTTCCAAGTTGGGTTCCGGAGAGAAGGTCATACTCAGGGAGTGGCCGACGACGATAAAGCCCATTTGCAAGTCGAAGAAGCAGTATCAGAAACTTCTGGAAGAACACGTCGAAGCGTTGAGCTCGCTGCAGCAGCTTCACTATGCCTCCAACCGCTATGCGCTGCTGCTGATTTTTCAGGGGATGGATTCTGCCGGTAAGGACGGCGCCATCCGGCACGTCATGTCCGGAGTCAATCCGCAAGGATGCGAGGTTTTCAGTTTCAAACAACCGAGCACCGAAGAGCTGGAACATGATTTTCTCTGGCGTACGACCTGCCGCCTTCCGAACGCGGACGGATCGGTATCTTCAATCGTTCTTATTACGAGGAGGTGCTGGTCGTTCGGGTGCATCCGGAGATCCTCCGCAGCCAGGGCCTATCGGAAGAATTGCGCGACGAAAAAACTATCTGGGAGGAGCGTTATCGCTCCATGGTGGACCTGGAGAGACACCTCCACCGCAACGGAACCCGGACCGTCAAAATATTTCTTCACCTTTCGCTGGAGGAACAGCGAAAGCGATTTCTCGAGCGTCTTGATGAGCCTGACAAGAACTGGAAATTCAGCCTCGCGGACATTCACGAGAGAAAATATTGGAACGACTATGTGAAGGCGTATGAAGCGTGTCTGAGTGCGACCAGCACCCATCACGCGCCCTGGTATGTTGTTCCCGCTGATGATAAAGAGAGCGCTCGGCTGATCGTTTCCCGAATTGTCCTCGATGCGCTGAAAAATCTCAAGATGGCATATCCCAAGGCCACGGAGAAGCGCCGGCTGGAACTGCAAGCGATCGGCAAGGAGCTATCCAAAGAGAAGTAACATGGACACTTGTGGCTTCTTATTTGGGGCTGTTGCTAAGTTTGTGTCCGGAAGCGCTACGCGGGCGTAGCATTGCACCGGAGGTGGACATGGAATCGACGGGCGGGAACCGCCAGATACGGTGCGGCAACAACCTGCCGTCCAACGGCAATCAACGCTCGATTTCTTCGATTCCTCACTTGAGTGGCGACGCGTGTTTGCCGAGACCTGGGGAACGTTCCTGCTGGTGGTGGTCGCTGCCGGTGGTGGCGTCGTTGCCGCAATGAGCGGTGGCAGAGTCACCCTGGGCATGATAGTGGTCGCGCCGGGACTCATGGTAATGGCGATCATCTATTTTATGGGTGCAGTGAGCGGAGCACATCTGAATCCAGCGGTCACGCTGGCATTCGCGGTGCGGCGCAACTTTCCTTGGCAGAGAGTCCCAGGCTACGTCGTCGGGCAAATGATCGGAGGCATTGGTGCGGCTGCTTTCCTTCGGGCCATGTTCGGGACGGTTGGCGCGCTCGGCGCGACGCTACCGGGTCGTGGCGTGACCAGCGGGAAAGCGCTGGCGATGGAAGTGGTGCTCACGGCCGGGCTGGTGAACACTATCCTGGGCACGGCGTCCGGTGCCCGGAACGTTGGCACGAACGGCGCTGTCGCCGTTGGCGGGTACGTTGCCCTGGCAGGACTTTGGGCGGCCCCGATTACCGGCTCCTCGATGAACCCGGTGCGTTCGCTGGCACCGGATGTGGTGCGCGGCGACCTCCACACGACTTGGATCTACCTGGTAGGGCCAGTGATTGGGGCCTTGATCGCAGTGGGCTTCGAGTGGATCCTCAAGGGGAATCCTACAGCGGCCGGCAGGATCGCCGCGCAGGGCACGCTCGGCGGCGACGATCCTGGCGGCCGGGATATCTGAGCGCAACGAAGCCGAAGGCCCGCCACCCGAAAATCAGTGCATCATCGATGCCCCTGCTTTCCCTGGTTTCGGCTTTCTCAGCAGGAACAGGAACGGAATCATTGCAACGAACATCAAGGCCATGAAGAGAAACGTGTCGTTATAAGACAGCATTGCCGCCTGCCGTTGAACCATTCCCCATATCGACTGGTAGGCCTGCTTTGTCGCGGTGACGGCGCTGGAGCCTTGGCTGATAAATAGCGCTTTCATGCTTTCCAACATCTGCCGAGATGCGCTACTTTGCGGATAGATATGCGCGCTCAAGGTATTGATGTGCTTCTGCTCATTGCGGGCCTGCAAGGTCTCGACTGTGGCAATCCCAATGCTGGCGCCGATGTTTCGCATCAGGTTGAACAAGCTGGTGGCATTACCCATGCGCTCATTCGGAATCGCGCCATTGGTGATGGTAGTAAGTGGCACGAAGACAAAACCCAACGCTGCACCTTGAATCAGCAGCGGCCACCAGAAATCCACCGAAGCCACGTTCAGGCTGAACCGGGAGAGCGACCACATGGCATAGGCGGAGGCTACCAGGCCGACCCCAAGCAACTTCCGCTGATCGAATTTGCCGATCAAGCGGCCGACGATTGGCATGATCAGAAACGACGCCAGGCCGCGCGGCAGGTTGGTGATGCCGGCGTGCGTCGCCGTATAGCCCAGCAGCACTTGCATCAGCAGCGGCAAGAGCACCGTGCTGCCGTACAGCACGAAGCCAATCAGCGTCATCAGGAATGTGCCGATGGCGAACGAGCGATACTTGAACACCGTGAGATCCAACACTGGATGCTCAGCCTTCAGCTCGCGAACGATCAGCGCAGTCAGTCCTCCTACCGCCAGGATGCAGAGCACAACGATGAAGCGCGAACCGAACCAATCGTCTTCCTGTCCCTTGTCGAGCATGATCTGAAGGCTTCCGATACCCACCGCCAGTAGTCCAATTCCCCAATAGTCGATGCCAGTTTTTTGGCGCCGCAGATATGGCGGATCGAAGATGAACAGTTGCGTCAGAACCAGGGCGGCAACACCGATCGGCACGTTGATGTAAAAGACCCATCGCCAACTGTAATTATCGGTGAGCCAGCCTCCCGCCACTGGACCGAGCATGGGCGCCACCACGATGCCCAGGGCCCAGAATGCCATTGCCTGACCGCGCTTTTCGGGCGGAAACGATTCCAAAAGGATCGCCTGCGAGAGCGGTTGCAGTCCGCCGCCGCACGCGCCTTGAATCACGCGACAAAAAATGAGGAACGGCAGGGACGGCGCCAGCCCGCACAAAAATGACGCAACGGTGAAGCCGGTCACCGAGAGCATCAGCAATCGTTTTCTGCCGAAGCGCCCCGCCAGCCAGCCGGTCATAGGAAGGATGATGGCGTTGGCCACCAGATAAGAGGTGAGCGTCCAGGTGGCTTCGTCGTTGCTGGCAGACAGGCTGCCCGCGATATGCGGCAGCGAAACGTTGACCACGGTCGTGTCCAGCACTTCCATGAATGTGCTTGACATGACCGCGATGGCAATCAGCCACGGATTGATATCGCGATGTTCCCTGCTTCCGATCAGCCCCATTCCCATGTGTCGTTCCCGTTTCCCAAGATGATCATCCAATGTAATCCAATACCTGTTGGTCAGTGGGCGCCGGTGTTTTGTGGTGGTGCGAAACGAGAACCTGGCGGGGCTTATCACGACCAATGAGGTCAGCCGCGTGGAACATATCGTCGAAACCGCCTGGGGGCAGGCCGTCGCCGTGATCATTGGCGTAGAGATCGCGATCTCCCTCGTCCCGCCGGCCGCGGTGATCGGCATCGGATTGGCGCTCGGAACGCCGGCTTATAGTCGTAACGCCCTCTACCTGCTGCTGCTCAACGTCCTGTGCTTAGACCTCATCGGTATTAGCCTGATCCTCGCCCTTTGGGGCGTCCGCCGGAAGCACCTCGATCTCGAGAAGAGCATCCGAAGCGCCGTTGCCGTAACCCTCGGGGTGGTGCCCGGCTTCATCTCGACCGGCAGCACTGTCCACGTAACCCTGCTCGGAAACCACGAAGCGCTGATCGATGTCATCCTTCGGCGCCAATTTGGTGGGGAGATCTCGGAGACGCTGGCCGCGAAGATCGCCGCCGACCTCGCAGCGAAAACGTCCTGCCGATCGGACGTCACTGTGGAGGTCATCCCCGTGCTGACGCACGCTGGCATCCCACGGTAATTGCGCCGGCGCGTAGGAGGGCCGCGCGAATTTGTCCCAGGTGCCCCCGCCAGCACCCGATAGGGTGTAGTGCGGCCTAAATGGTAACGATTATGGTCGTTAGCCCAGCAGTGATCAGCATTGCGGCGATGGATTTTTGCACTGTGCCGACACTGACTTTCGGCGTTCTAATTGCTTTTTCATCATCGGCCACGACCGGCGCCGCATCCTTCAGCTCGACGAGCTGCTCGAAACACACTCCAAATCGGAAGTGCAATGCTAGCGACAATCACGCACTTCACAGGGGACGCGGTTAGGTTCCGGAATGAGAAAGCATCACGCTACGACCTACATCTGAAGGACTATGAGAGCGTACTCGAACGGATCAACAGCTATCGGCCGAATCTAGCTTGCCAAGCCTCTTCGATATTCGGGTGTTGCTGAACGGTTCCTATGACCGCTTTCCGTCGTACTCTACGCCCAGTTAGTTCGATGTCCCACCAAAGAAATTCCCAGCAGTCGGGTCCCGTCCTCCGACGGCCAAGCCTAAGATGTCCTCGTTGGTAGCGTGCTCGCATATTCTCTCCTCCGGTGATGTGTGCACCGGAGAAAGGGTATGACTGCGAGCATCAGGAGGCGCCCCGCTCTGTGTATTCGGTTCTCGCTTGACTTGTAAATGGCGTTCGTGCACACAATGTGTACGCAAATTTTCAACCCACAATCCAACCCACAAAAAGCGATGTCTTGTACGACTTGCGTGTACTTAGGCAGTCTCCACGCACTTGTAAGTCGTTGAAAAACCTATCCGGGCAGGATTGACACGGTAGAGGTCAGGAGTTCGAGTCTCCTCGTGCCTACCATATCTTCAATCACTTACAAGACCCACACGAAAAAATCTGGGGCCGTTAGGGTCCAATAAGCTTCGCGCACACCCCAACTCCACGCGTCGCGGCGACCAAAGAGTGTTGTGCGCAGGTGAAAATGCTATGCCTAGCGGGACTACTGGATCAGAGGGAACTTGCTCTTCGATAGCGATCCAGCCGGGAGGATCGCATGTACCAGTTTGTCCTGCGCCAGCCGCTTGGTGTTTGAGGTGGCTTGCAGATACTGGTTGGTCACATTGAGATGACTGTGCCCCCCTGTCATCTCGTTTCAGCGACCAACGGCTTGCCACGACCAGTTGGGTCCCGTCCCTGTGGGTTTTCACAAGCTCGCCTTCCCAGCGGCCACTGCACAGCAACTCAGCCTCAATTTCCTCAAGCGGCAGCGGGAAGACCGCCTTCAGAAGTTCGTGCGAAATCTTGCCGAGCGCCTGCTCCGACGGCCATCCATACAACACTTCCGCGCCGCGATTCCAATAGCGGATAACTCCCTTCATATCGCGGACATAAACCACGTCATGGGTCAGACTCAGAAGACTTGCTTGCTCCTGCAGCACGTCGCGACTCTGGCGAAGATCCGCCTCGACACGCCGCCGAATCGCGCCGAACCAGGACAAGAGCGCAGCGAACGCTGCAAAAATGATGAAATATGGGATCTGGGACCGGTATATGTAGATGGTGCGGACCGGCTCCACGAAGTACCAGTAGAAACTGATTACTGAGAGGAGCACCGCCAACACCGCAGCTCCTGGCCCTCCATACCAGGAACTGATGACCACCGCAAACAGCAGCAAGAGCGACGAAGGGACGCGGAAGTGGAAATGTTCAAGGAGTGGCGACACCCCCGATGCAACCCCGACGGAAAGAACCGCAAGCCCGTAGCCTTGGAGAGACTTCAGGGGCAGCCCGGATGATCGATGGGCTACGGACTCATTCGCGTCGATACCTGACGGGTTCATTTGCCTCACTACTGATTCCGAGCAGGGTCAGTCCACGTCCAGAATGCTGCGCAAGCTAAGATCGGGCCGAGTGAAGGAGTTCTCCGTCACCTTCACGGTCACCAATGGAACCTCGGCCACACGATAGCCTATGGCAGCGAAGCAGACAAGATACTTGCCGGGGTGGCAGCAGAGAAAACTCGTACGAGCCGGTGGCATCACTTGTCGTACTGCGCGCCCGTCCCGTGTTGCCATCTTGTCGCAGTCACGGTCGCGCCAGAAATGACCGCTCCGCACGGATCCATAACCCTTCCCGTGAGCGACGCCGTTGCGGGGACTGTGCCCGGAAATGTCCGGGCTCTGGAGAACTTCATGTCGGCCATTATTGCCTTGCATGAAGGCTCCGTCTCAGTCGACTGGGTGAGAAAGGTGCTCGAGGAAAAAACGACCGGCGTACAAGACACTATGCCTGCTGGACAATTGAGCGGCTTGGATCGACCGGCATCGATCGACCTATTAAGTGACCCCGTATTCTTTGAGGAGCTTAAGAATGCCGCTTCGCCAAAATGGTCGTGGCTGAGGGAAGCAGAAGAAGAACATATATTAGCGGCTCTTAGAGAAAGGTCGTCAGAAGATGGCCGGGCTCGAATATTTCAGATGGAGCAGGCGCTAAAGAACCGAAGAAGCCGCCAACAAGGTGGGGAAGGTGATAACCCAAGGCGCATCCACCACTACAAGTTGCTTTTTTACCTTATGATCCGTGATGATCATGCGGGACACATGAAAGAGTTTCAGGCAATCATAGGCTTGGGATACGCACAGACTGATTCGGTCGTCGAAAACTTGATCAAGTTTCGTTGCCTATCCAAGGGCGGCAAAGACGGGCCGGCACAGCGATATGTATTGGCAGAAGGCATGTAGTTCAACGTGTGTTGTGTTTGGTTGGGCTCGTTGCAGCTCAGATGCACAACGCAGGCGAATATAGGTTGGCAACGTTAGCTAGGCGAGGTCGCGACCGCCTCAATTAACAAATAAGTAATCGCTTTCTGCTTCCGCACGTATTTGAGCTATGAAGGGGCATGAGTGAAAAAGACATTTGCAACGGTTCTGTACCTACTCTCTTGCTTGCCCGTCTGGCCCGCTTCAGGCAGGTCGGCCGAGTACGCATTTTTTGCCTACTTGGAAGATCCTTCGGCTCATTCTACCCTCGTTGCGTTCAGCCCCAATAACTATGATCCGCGCCCCGGCAGCAACCATCGGGTTCCGTCCAGACAGTCACTCGTGGCTGACCTACACGCTCTCCGACCAGCATTCGACGGATTGATTCTCTACAGTTATGACAAGGATGTCACTCCAACTATCATTGAGGAGGCTAGTCGGCAGGGTTATCGTGCCGTCCTTTTAAGCATTTGGAATCCTAGTTCTGAAGAAGAGATCATTGGTACTGCGCAGCTTGCGCGCCAGTATCATCAGCAACTTGCCCTAGCAATTTGGGTCGGGAACGAAGGCATCGCTTTCGGTCGTTACACTTTCAAGGATCTGCGGGCAGCCGTTTCCTCCATGCAACATCACTTGGATCCAAGGTTGCGAGTGCCTCTGTGCACGAGCGAACCCCTAGATGAGTACGTTGACAACGGTTTGCTTGAAGTGGGGGATTTCCTGTGCCCGAATATCCATTTTGTGTTCGAGCATCCAGAGAAGAGCCCCGCCGAGGCAGCACCTTGGGTGCGTCGCTTGGGCATGTCTCTTGCGATGAATGCAAACAAACCAGTGCTTGTCAAAGAAACGGGGGTTCCCCATGGAGGCGAAGTGGCTCGCCACGTTGCTAAGCTTTTGCTTGCTTCCGCTGTTGCCAACGTGCCTTCATCAAAGCCGACAATTTCTTCCTGGAGGCGGCACTCATCGCCGGGCGGGTCTTGGCCTTCTTGGGAGCGGACTTTCCCTTCCATTTGGACCAGCGTTGTTTCATCGCTTCCGAGATCCGCTTGCGCGCTGCCGCGCTCATGCGATGCCCTCGGCGACCAGCGGTTGAAGCAGCCTTTGGAGGACGGCCGCGTCGAGGAGCGGTTGGGCTCACCAGTTCTTCCAGCGCTGAGATGGCTTGCTCAATACGGCTGCGTTCTGACTTAAGATCCGTCACTACTTTCCCTATGTCCACAAGAAATCCTTTCAGGAGACAACAGCCGTTGGACAGTGTAGCAGCAGAGCCCGACGTTGAGCTGGACAAGCGATGCGGGCGGTAACATCTCAAGCCGGCCAATCCTCCGAGTTGGCCGGCTTTCGGCACAAAGATTCAAGGAAGAGACCACCGTTAGCTCAACGTGTCGGATGACCGACAGTTGAGTTGTTACGTTGTGCGCTATCAGTTCGGCGCCATTAGAGGACGCACGGGCTGGTTTCCCTGGACAAACGAGAACGCATGGAAGGATAAGTGACGCGGTGTTCTTCCGAACGGCTCGTATCCCCTTACCAGCGCACCGGGTACCATGAAGGCTGCAGTATTGTCGAGGAGTCTGGAGTGAAGGTCGTTCAGCTCAGAATCGAGAACTTTCGCGGCATCGAATCCGCTGATCTGCGATTCGACGGCCACGCGCTGCTTGTGGGACCGAACAATGTCGGCAAGAGCACGATCTGTGAGGCGTTGGACCTGGTGCTCGGACCCGACCGTCTCAACAGGTTTCCTCCGGCGGAGGAGTTCGATTTTTACAACGGTAAGTACCTTAAGCCGAAGGCCACGCCGGATGACGAGCCTGCGCCAATCCCTATCCGCGTGGAGGTCACGCTCATTGACCTCAGCGCGGAAGTGCAGAAGCGATGCCATGGGCATATGGAGTTCTGGCACGTTTCCGAAAAGCGGTTGCTCACTGCGGGCAGTGGCTTTGTATTGAGGAATTGGGTCCAGTTCCTTGAAAGCACTGGTGAATGCGTTCGAGTGGCTCCACATGGTTCTTGCCTGGAACTCCTCATGCACGGGCTGAAAGTACAGCTCGTGCACGCGCCGCGCCAGGTGCTTGGGAAACCCCAATTCGTCCTCGATGAACGCCTGGTAGATCAGCAGTTTTGCCGCGGCCGTTGACAACTGCAGCGCCTGCCATTCCTCGACCTGTTGCTTCAACGGCCCAAAGTTCCTCTGCATCCGATCAACTCCGATGGCCAAGCTGTCTTCAAGAGAAAAGTGCTTCGAATGTTTCGCGAGGACGGGAGTATATTCCCCGTGAAACGCAAGGTTCTCGCATACGAAGACTCTCAGGCCGACGGTGCAACTCAGCCGGAAAGACTTGTCATGGCTGTTCCGCAAGCCGATGGCGAAACGGCATCCGTCAAAGCCGGAGCTCAAGTCCATCACTCCGAACATGCGCATCCCGTCCGCTGAGACTGCGTATTCCTCCCGCACCACGCCAATCTGGCGAAAGCTGAGGGCTTCGATCAGCGTTTCCACTACGGAGATATGTGGAATGGGTTTGTGGGTCGATGTCCCGACGGGCGTTGCCACGCGGGCCAGTTCTTCCTGGGTTATCTTCAAGCCGTAGGACAACAGTGTCGTATTTGGAGCCTCCGTGGGCACCACCACTGTTGAGGCTGCCGCCAGCTGCTCCCGCTCGATAAGGTTTGTTTCTTGCATCGCATTTCCTCCTGAAAAGAAATTGGGAGAGCCAGCAGACGACAGGTCTGCCGCTCTCCCGACTGCGTTGTGCCGCTTCCGGCGGCTCGGCGCCCGACGCTACCAGACGTCGGTGTCTCTGCGCCCGGGCAATCACATCATTGCTGTAGTCTTTTGCGATTCAGAGTTGCTGAATATACTCTGAGCCATGGCCGAGATTGTCCAGATAAGCCTTCGCCGCGACACATTCAAACAGGATGCGATTCGCGTCGCCGTCTACGAAGATGCGCCTCAATATAAGTCGGGCGGAGCGGTGGAATACTTATTGGATGAACAGGTCTCCGAACTGCTCCAGCGAATGGGCGTGAACGCTCAAGATACCCAAGACGTTGTTCGGCGATTACCGGTTGCTCCGTCAGAACGCCGATTGCAATTTCGAATAGATCCCGACCAGGAACATTACCTACGCATGATGTTTCCAGGGGAGTGGTGACAAAGAGTCTCCACTCCGTCCCAGTTTACTGGATCGCCGCGATGAATTCCTCACCGCCACCCAGCTTCGGTGTCATGGGGATGTCTGTTCCAGATCAGCCGATAACGCTTGTTTACCGCCGGGCACGACGTGCAACTTTCGTTCCAACGACTTATAGCCCTTCTTCGTGAGCCTGATTGTTCGTTCACCAACGGCGAGCGGGATTTCAGCTAGGGTGTTTCCCAAAAACACATCGTCCACTTCTATATCAGCGCCTGCCGGAGTCGAGGTGATCGCCACAGTTGCGATGACTGGCGCTGTTACAACGGGCTGTGCCAGAGGAGTGCCAAACCGATTCTTTAGCAGATCAGTTATCTCCGAACTCGCCAAAGAGAAGTTGATCCCGCTGACGTCCGGGTCAACGATCTTCATGGTGTTCACGCCTACGACCTCGCCTGAAGTGTTCAGCAGAGGACCTCCAGAGTTGCCGGGATTCATGGCAGTGTCGGTCTGTATCCATGTGCCGTGGTCACCGCGTCGTATACCGCTCACCACACCCTTCGTGACGCTGTTCGTCAGTTGCTCGCTCACCGGAGAACCGATTGCGATGACGTCGGCTCCGGGATTCGGCGGTACGGTTTGAAGCCTGAGCAGTGGGTAGTTGGCACCGATAATCTTAACGAAGGCTAGGTCGCGATCTTCATCTGCGTAAACAGTCGAGCTCTGTATGGACTTACCACTTGACGTCGTAACCGTTACAGAGGTCTCATTCCGCACCACATGTGCGTTGGTCACGATCAGCCCATCCGATGTAATGAAAAAACCGCTGCCCGCCTGGTTTGAGCCAGAGATTCGAACAACGGCCGGAATAGCATCGTGAACAGTATTCTCTACCGAAGTTGGTGCTGCTATTGGAGCACTCGTTCGCATCATCGAGGGCTCTGTCGGTTGGTGCCCTTCGACAAACTCCTGCACGGCATCAAGACGAAACGTGAATTGGGTTGACGTGACCAGATAGTAGTCATATAGATTGTTGCCGTACAAGTTCTTCCACTGGATCGGTCCAGTTGCAGAAAATCGCGGTTTCAGGACAAAGCCTCCGCCAGCCCTTACGTCCCAGACGCCGCAACTCAGCCAACGAGCTGTGCGAGCCCTCGCGCACAATCTCGCCCCGCCGCAACCTGACTTCGTTGATACCATGCGGCTCTTTCGGATTGCCGCCGTTGCGCATGTCATCGACCAGAAAAACACGGACATGGGGCAACGTTAGGAAGGTTTCCCGCGCCCATTTTTCGACCAGGTGCGGCGGTGCCATGACCAATCCAGAAAACGGTCTTCCGACACTATGCACCAACATGCTTCCCAGAGCGATGAGTATCTTGCCCGCTCCGCAGTCGGCTACGACGTTGGCGTTGCGCGCCAACTGCCAACGCTTGCTCACGCCCATGATCGCCAAGGTTTGCGCCGGATATGGAACACGCACCATCCTGGAAAGCAGCGGAGAAGAGGCTTCGTCGGCGCCGTGCAGGGCTGGGTAAGATGACAAAATTCTTTTTCCGATTTCTTCGGAGTGTGCCCTCAAGTAGTCGTGAATCATATCTAGGCTCTGCGTGGAGTTCTCCGGGGAGGAGCTGTGGGAACAGCCGCATTGACTAACGACGAAGGACGGTGGGCCGCTACTGAAAGGCACAAAAACGTCAGCTTCGAGGCAGGGGTCAGGCCGAAATTCGGGAATAGAATTAGCGATAGATCAAGCCGGTCTCGTCAAAACGTATTTATTTACGTTTGGAAATTGGGGGTGTGTTGTGACGACGATTGATCTCAAGCATGTTCTTCTCTGGTGTGTTGGTCTCAACTACTTGGTTCTATTCGTCTGGTTCGGCGTTTTTGTCTTCGCCCACGACTGGACGTACGGAATGCATACCCGCTGGTTCAAGCTCTCTGTGGAGACCTTTGATGCGGTCCATTACGCGGGACTCTCCGTTTACAAGATCGGCATCATCTTGTTGAACTTGGTGCCGTTGGTCGCAATCTATTTAGTTTCGTGAACGGAGTGGCGAGTGTGACGCCTATACGTCAGAATGAAGGAGATGAAGCTGGAAGTGGATTGCTACTCCGGGCGGACAGCGGACGAAAGACCGATACGATTTCTGCTCGAGGGGCACGAATATATGGTCGATGAAGTACTGGATCAGTGGTGCGGCCCGCAGGATACCTTTTTCAAAGTTCGCGCCGATGACGGCAATCTCTATATCCTGCGCCGGGAGACATCCACGCCAGATGGCCTTTGGCATCTGGAATCATTCCGGCAACTGCCACGCAGATGAACTACGCCGATAATCCCCTCGTGCCCTTCGTTCTCTGCCATCCGTTGAAAAGTAACGCTCAGGAATGAAAACAGGCCTCAACCCAGAGCTTCAGCGTAAGATCATGCCGCTTTTCATTGGCGAGGTAGGGTCGTAGCTCCTTCTCGTATCGCTGTTCAAGAACGGTTTCGCTCAACCGTCCTGTCCTGGCGAGAAACTTGGCATCTTCCAGGTCAACTGGGCTGTTCCGGACCAGCTTGGCGAGAACGAGATCGTTCACTTCCAGTGCAAAGAGGCGAAGCCGGATGAACTCGCCCGGGAACAATTCCTCCAACCGCTCTGCGTAGTTCTCTGGGACGTCAGCTACCGTAACGTACTGAAGATACAGTCCGTGCTTCCTGCTGAGGGAGGAACCTTGGCCGGCAATACTCTCCAACTCGGTGATGATGCTGGATGGCATCGCCGCAATATAGTCCACATCCCCTGTGGGTCGAGGCAATTCGTAGAGGGCAGAAAGTACGAAGCCGCCAAGGCAGTGCATTTCAACAGCAACACCAAGAAGCTGATCAACCTCGCTCAGGAAGTCTTTCCACTGGGACGGCAGAACATGCTCGGTATCAGGCGACATATCGAAGCGCCTCGGGCCGCCAGTTGCTTAGGACATTCCAATCGCGTGCTTCTTTCGAGCGATGCTTTTTCAGCCATCGGCGCTCACTCTCGCTCACCTGCGCTCCGGCTAACAGTTCCTCACGCGCAAGTAAGCTGCCCCTCAGCCTGGCCTCCAACTGCTCAAGCGCTGCGTCGCGCCTTGAATGCGGCACCGCTGATCGCTGACCTGCCTTTCTCGCCAGCGCCACGACAAATCCCAGACGATTCTGCAAGTCGTGGAGCTTGGCTTGCTGTACCAGCCACTCAGGGTCCATCTCCCAGTACTTCAGCACGAGCCACGGCAGCGCCTCGAATAGCCGCGCCTCTAACTGATCCTGCGCCAGAGCACTCAGCAGGAGTTCGCTTGGGTTTCTGGGGGTTCGTCGCGTTCTCAGATAAGCGAAACCTGGGTATCCAAGCCCGGCCAGGTCGGTCGCAAGCTGCTCGACATCGGTCATCTTTGGCTGCCAGGATACTTGCGACGGCGGCACGGTAGCCGGCGACAGCTTGTAAACCTGAACCATCCTCCGCGCCAGTTCCCGCGACAAAGACCGTTGGCTCTTCTCCAGCATCGAGAGATAGCTTTGTGAGACGCCGAGCTCGGCCGCAGCCTTTTGCTGGCTCAATCCGGCCTGGTTTCTTGCCTTTCGGAACTGTTGCGCATCCATTGGCTCTGTCCTCACATACCGCCTTAAGATTATCACAGGTTTGTGATAACTTGAGGGTTGGCTCTGGCGTCTGACCTGATCTAGATGCGCCAAGATCGACTGAGACTCGCTGGATCGCGGTCACGGGGATCTGGAAATTCAACGCTTCTTCTGTCAGCTACGCAGGGCCATCCCCCGGCGAAGGTGTGCTTCCCCACGGTGCAGCCCTGACTAACCGCAATCTCGCGGATGGTGTCGTTTCGGCCAACCGTTCGATACGCTTTACCATGAGGTGATCCAACCCGGTACTCGTGAGCTTAAGCTTGATTTTGCGAATGCACGAACTGGCTGATCCGGGAATCATTTTCGAGGACATTAAGCGTCAAATAGCCGAAGCGAAGATCGTAATCGCTGAAATCACGGCGCCCAACCAAAACGTGTTCTACGAATTGGGCTACGCTCATGCCCTGAACAAACCGACCATTCTGCTGGCGCAACGTCATAAGGAACTGCCGTTTGATATTCGCAGCTACAGGGTCACCTTTTATGACGATTCGATTGGCGGAAAACCCTTGCTTGAAAGAAACCTCAAGAAACACCTTGAAGGGATCCCGCGCGAATCTTAATTTCCGTCCGCCGTCGCACGTGTGAACAGCAGAGACTGTAAGTGCCAGGTGCTGCATCCTGCCCCGGTGACCAGTCCCGCGAGTTCCAACTGCTCTAAGCAACAGTCCCGAGTACGGTACAATGAATGAGCGTTTGCGGTTCCTCTATCTTTCCGCAGCACGCTTCCCGAATGGAGAGATGGCCGAGTGGCTGAAGGCGCACGCTTGGAAAGCGTGTATACTCGAAAGGGTATCCAGGGTTCGAATCCCTGTCTCTCCGCCATGTTTTCAATCACTTAGGCAGGGTTCCCGTCCATCTACCGTCCATTACTGGATGACCATTGGCCTGTCGTTAGCGCTCGGGCCAGCTCCGCCGGTGTGTCCACTAGTACGTCCGGAGGAACCTGTTGCAATGTCTGAGGTGCAAGGCCGTAGGTAACGCCGACGCTCCACGATCCGGCATTGCTGGCGGTAAGGATGTCCACTTCGGAGTCGCCCGCGATCAATCCACAATCAGCTCCGGAAGTTCTCTCATTTTGACGACAAACAGCCGATTCACGCTAAACCCTGTTAGCGCCAAATGATACCCAAGGAAAAGGAAGGGGATTGCCCGTCGAGCACAATCTCCGAAGGTAGCCGACTGCGAGGCGAGCGAAACTCCTAAGTCAGTACACCCTGACTATTCGGCGTCTTTGTCTCGCTTTGTGCGACGAAACCCACCGCCATAGACGTCTAGAAGTACATCGTAGCGGGCTTATGCGTCTGAAGGGTACTTTGTTTTCGTGCCGTTTCTCAGCTGCTGGTCATCGGTTGCCGTTCCAAAATGGAACTGAAGGGTCTCGGAAGCCATGTTGGCTGCTAGTGGTCGCTATTGCTCAGACCCGAAGGAACCCGGGATGAGAGAGTGGGAAGGTGGAGTTGTCCCTTCGGCATCTCCGTCAGGAGGGCGTATGTTCTACAAAGTGTCATCTCTTATCGTTGTGGCAGCCGCTTCGATTGCACTCAGCTTTGGTTTTGCAGGATGCAGCAAAACTGACATCCCGGACGCCAGCGCCCAGAGTCAACCAGCTCAGACCGATCAGTCGCAGGATGCAGCGGCTACCGACAACCTGGCCCCAACCGACGGGACCCAGGCTGCCGATGCCAACGCTCAGCAGCAACCGGTAAGTCAGGCGCCCCAGCAGAATTATCAGCCGCCTGCGAAGGTGCAGTACTATTCTTCGGGTGGAGCGGTGCAGCAGGTCCCGCAGGACCAGTACGATTCCAACAACAACTACGACGCCGACTACCAGGATGCGACTTACGGCCAGCCCGTGCTTCAGGCACAGCAGCCTCCGCCACCACTGCCGGAATATTCGCAACCTCCAATCCCCGGCAATGGCTACCTGTGGACGCCCGGATATTGGAGCTATGCTCCTCAGGGCTACTTCTGGGTGCCCGGCGCATGGACCATGCCGCCTCAAGTAGGCTACCTGTGGACGCCGGGATATTGGGGATTCTCAAGCGGCATGTATCGCTTCAACTACGGCTCCTGGGGCCCGTATGTCGGCTACTATGGCGGCATTAACTATGGATTCGGCTACGGCGGCACCGGCTATCAGGGCGGGTATTGGAGCGGAAATCGTTTCAACTATAACCGCTCCGTCAACAACGTGAACATAGCCAACGTTAACGGCTATAACCGCAGCATCACCAACACCACGATGAACCGCGCCAGTTACAACGGGCCGGGAGGCATCACTCGCCGGCCGTTGCCGGCGGAAAACGCGGCATTGCGTCACGAGCGCATTCCTCCCATGTCCACGCAGATGCAGCACCAGCAGGCGGCAGCACAGAACCGCCAGCAGTTTGCCTCTGTCAATCATGGGCGGCCGGCCGAATTTGCCGCGACGCAGCCGATCGCGGCAGGCAGACCGATCGCTCCCGTGATTCCTGCGCGCGCCGCTGCCCAGCCAAGGCCACAGCAGCAGCAACAGCGGGCTCAGGCACAGGCGCAGCCGCAGCAACAGCACGCCCAACCACAACCGCAGCAGCGAGCTCAGGCCCAGCCACAGCAACAGCATGCTCAGCCACAACAACAACAGCGGGCACAGGCGCAGCCGCAGCCGCAGCAACAGCATGCTCGACCACAGCAGGAGCAGCGGGCCCAAGCCCAGCCGCAACAGCATGCCCAGCCACAACCGCAGCAGCGAGCTCAGGCCCAGCCGCAGCAACAGCACGCCCAGCCACAGCAGCAGCAGCGGGCTCAGGCACAACAGCATGCCCAGCCGCAGCAACAGCAACGGGCTCAGGCGCAACAGCACGCGCAGCCGCAGCAACAGCAACGGGCTCAGGCGCAACAGCACGCGCAGCCACAACCGCAGCAGCATGCTCAGGCTCAGCCGCAGCATGTAGCTCAGGCGAAGCCGCCTGCGTCCGAAGAAAAGAAGAAGTAGCGGCGATCTACAGCCGCGCAGTCCAACGGATAGGCGGGGCTTCGGCTCCGCCTTTTCATTTTGCCGGGGTTGGGACCTCGCCCTTCAACATTCGCGTCAGGGTGCTCAGGTTGTTGGTGAAAAGGTCAGACACAAGCAACGAACCGCTGGTTGAGAAGTTCTGGTAGGTGGCTGCGCCATAGGGGTTTCCGCTGACGATGGCGTCGTTCTCGTTCGGCAAACCATTGGCGCTCTGCTTGTTCGGCACTTCTTGCGCTACGCAGGCCGGTACGTGCGCCGGCCACCAATCGCGCAGTATCGTTTCGTAAAGATTACGGATCGAGAAGTCCGGTTCTGGACCAAGGACAAGACACTGAAGCAACGGGTGAACATTTGCGATAACTTGGGAGCGTACAGCATCCGGTCAGGAGACCGGCCTTCTCATCCCATCTGTTTACATCCGCTATGCAAGACTGAGGAAATCGGTGATTCTAGGGAAAATTAGCCGAGAGGGGCGTGAAGCCCTGACCTTCCTTCAGTAGCGCTGCCACATTTCCGAGACGAACGCGTCGTCGATTCGTCTCCTCATCCACGGCTCCGTAGAGCTTCCCCCGGGGTGCGGATACCGCAAGGATTTCGATTCGACTGTTGCCGTGGGCGCCGCGATTTAGTGCAAGTGGCAGTGATTGACCTGCGTGATCGTTCGCAATTTGGCTGGCGGGGCTGCCTGATCTCGTCACGCATCTTCCAGGGCGAACACCTGTTCGCGCGGATCGATCGCGCGGAACGGTCAGTTCGCTTTGTGCAGACGGAAACCTATTCAGGGATATTGAAGCCCATCATTGGACCGTTCCTGAAGCCGTTGTCGCGACGGGCTTTCAGGAAGATGGATCGCTGCCCCAAATCGGTTTGTGAGTCGACCGAATTCGCAGAGTTCGGCGAACTGGTTGCCCCGGTCAACTCGGGCCATCGGCAGGTCACGATCCACAATCTGCGCAACTGCGATTACGTGACCGAGACTGAGTATTCGAATTGCTGGACGAACCGTACGGTGTATCTGTCGCAACTCAGCCACGTGAAACTCTCGCGCATTTGTCTTTCGGACGCGAGGCTTGAACTTTTGCGGGGAATTGAGAACGGCCCGCCGAATGCCTCCATCATGCCGAAGATTCCGCGAACATTTTCAGAGCCGCTGTAAATGTAGCAACCAGCCGAATGGCCAATCAGTGCAGTGTGCGGCTGGAGTAGTAGAATTCCCGGAATGGTCTTGCCATGAGCAATATGGAGAGTTTCCTTCACGACATCCGATTTGGGCTGCGATCGATGCGTAAGAGTCCGGGCTTCACCCTGGTTTGCGTGCTTTCGTTGGCTCTTGGTATCGGCGCTAACACCACGATTTTCACTGTGGTGAATGCTATCCTTTTCAACCCGCTACCCGTCCACGATATCTCGCGCTTGGTGGAAATCGATACTGTCGACAGCAAGACCCTGGTGACACAAGCCAACGCCACTAAGCTGGGCATGTCGCATCCCAATTGCCAGGACTACCAGCGCCAGAGCCACGTCGTCAGTGGGATCTCGTGCTTCACCTTTGCCACGCTGACCTGGAGCGGACAGGCGGAGCCAAAACAAGTAGCAGGACAATTAGTGAACGCGAATTATTTCGATGTCCTGGGTGTTACACCGGCGTTGGGGCGCTTCTTCCTCCACGACGAGGACACCAAACCAGGGGGCAACAACGTCGCGGTCATCAGCCACAGCCTGTGGGCCAATAAATTGGGCTCCGACCGAAACGTCATAGGCAAGACCCTGACGTTTAACGCTACGCCATATACGGTAATCGGCGTGGCGCCCAGAGGATTCAAGGGGACGTTCACCATTGGTCCGGCCGACCAGGTCTGGATTCCGCTCAGCATGTACGGTCAGGCACTCTCGGGTTTTCTGAAGGACAACTTCAACGAGCGTCGATTTCTGAACATGGGCGTTGTAGCTCGGCTGAAGCCGGGACTGAGTCGCGAGCAAGCCGAAGTCGAGCTCAAGACGATTGCGTCGCGGCTGGAACGCGAATACCCAAAGGAAAACGCCGGCCGCAGCGTTGCGGTATCCGGGCTTGCTGACGCGGCAGTCGGTATTAATCAGCACGATCAGTTTGTAGTGGCCGGCGCTCTCATGATGGGAGTGGTCGGACTCATCCTGTTGATCGCCTGTGTGAATTTGGCCAATCTGCTGCTGGCGCGGGGAGCACGCCGCCAGCGTGAAGTGAGCATTCGAACAGCGATTGGGGCCAGCCGTCTGCGGCTGATTCGCCAACTGCTGACGGAGAGCGTGGCACTGGCGCTCATCGGTGGGGTGGTGGGGTTGTTGCTGGCATTCGCCGGCCGGCACTTGTTATGGACTTACCGGCCGCCGTTCATCGAGAGCAATGATCTCAATCTCTCCCTCGATTCGCACGTTCTGCTGTTTACCTTTGGACTTTCGCTGTTGACGGGAATTCTTTTTGGCCTGGCTCCCGCAATCACGGCTTCGCGGGTTGATCTGGCGTCAACACTGAATGCGGGAGGTCGAAGCGGGAGCGCTACCTGGACACGAGGCTGGCTACGCAGCACTTTGGTGATCTCGGAGGTGGCCCTTGCACTGATCGCGCTCGTGGGAGCGGGGCTGTTCATCCGAAGCATGCAGAATGCCCAGATGATCGATGTCGGCTTTGAATCGAAGCGCCTTTTCGTAATGGCATTCGACCTGGGCTCTCTGCACTATGACGAAGCGCATGGGCAGCAGTTCTACCGTGACGCCATACAGCGAGCGACAAGCACCCCGATGGCTCAGGCAGCGGCGGTAGCATCCAACCTCCCGTTGGGCGGTGGCCTGGGCCGCACGGTGTTCCCGGAAGGAAGAGATGAGACCTCCGGCTATCGCGGAACGTTGACAGAGCTCGACGACGTCTCCCCCGGCTATTTCGACACGCTGCGCATTCCGTTGAAGAAGGGCCGGGCCTTCAACGATCTCGACAAGAAGGACACCACGCTCGTGGCGGTGGTCAATGAAGCGATGGCGCGTCACTTCTGGCCGAACGAGGATCCAATCGGAAAGCGTTTCCACTTTTTCGGCGAAACACAACTGCGGGAGGTGGTTGGCGTGGTGGCCAACACGGTGGTCGACCAGATTGGTGAAGATCCTCAGCCGCTGGCCTATCTGCCGCTCACGCAGGATTACGCCCCGGCGGCAACGCTCCAGGTGCGTACGTCCGGGGACCCGGGAGCTGCGATTGCCACCGTGCGCAGCCAAATCCAGTCCCTCGATCCTAATCTGGCGATCACCAATGTTCAGACCATCGGGGAGGTAATGAACCAGGGATTGTGGGCGCCCCGCATGGCGGCCGTCTTGCTAACCTTGTTCGGTGTGATCGCGCTTATGCTGGCCGGCATCGGCGTTTATGGTGTGCTTTCCTACTCAGTCAGTCAGCAGACGCGTGAGATTGGCATACGCATGGCGCTGGGAGCGCGTCCGGTCGACGTATCGCGATGGGTGGTGAGCCGCGGGTTCCGCCTGGCGGCCGCAGGCTTACTGATTGGCGTGATTGCCGGGTTAGTCTTAATGCGTTTTGTCGGCAGCCTGTTGTTCGGCATCAGCGCCCACGATCCGGCCACTTTCGTTGTGGTGGCGCTTGTCCTCGGAATCGTGGCATTTCTGGCGTGTTATGTGCCAGCGAGAAGAGCCAGCCGGGTGAGCCCAATTGTTGCGCTGCGCTACGAATGATCGTGGCGGGTTGAACGACTTCAGCCCAGGTACCGCATGAATCCCGCGGGCGCATTGTCGTATCCCGGAAAGACCGTATTCAGGCTCGCATTGCCCAGGTGCCGGTAGACCGATTCGCCCAGCACACGCCGGAAGTCGGTGGTGAGCGCGAGGTCGCGGCCTTCGTTGAGTTGCGACGGATCAAGTCCAGGCCAGCGTCCGTATACGCGGCCTCCACGCACGGGTCCGCCGAGCACGAACATTACGTTGGCGTGGCCGTGGTCGGTACCGCGATTACCGTTCTCGCGCGCGGTGCGTCCGAACTCCGACATTGTGACAATCACCGTGTCTTCTGCCAGCGGACCGAGATCGATCCAGAAGGCTGAGATGGATTGGCCAAACTCGCGCAGCACGTTAGCCAGTTGCCCTTCGGCGGCGCCTTCGTTCACGTGATGGTCCCAGCCACCGATGTCGGTGAATGCGATCTGCACGCCGACGTTCGACTTGATGAGCTGCGCGGTCTGACGTAGCGCATCGCCGAAGCGGCCTCGGGGATAGTCGGCGCCTGGAGACGGTATGTAGCGCTTGGGGTCGGCAGACTTGAGCATCTTCACCGCTTCGAACGTTTCCTGCCCGGTGCCGTGCAGCACCGCATCGACCGACTGGTCGTACATCGCTTCGAAGGTGTTGCCCAGGGGGGCTGCTGCCGGATTGCCGCCCGCGATTCCGAACGCGTTCACGTTGTTCACCGCCACGGCCGGAGCTTTGCCCGAAAGAATCCGCGGCAGGGAAGGGCCCAGGGCAACGGCTGAGAACGGACTCTCTTTCGTCTGCCGCTCGGTTTGCAACACGCGGTTCAGCCAGCCATCGGTGGTGGTCTTTACGCCGGGCGTGCCTGATTCCATGTAGTCCTGCGCGTCGAAGTGCGAGCGCGTGGTGTCAGGAGAACCGGCGGCGTGCACGATAGCGAGGTGCCCCTGGTCCCACAACGGCTTGAAGCTGGCGAGGGAGGGATGCAGGCCGAAGAAGCCGTTCAGATCGATGACCTGATTGCGCTGGATCGCGATGCTGGGCCGCATTTGGTAATAAGCGGATTCGGCGTGGGGGACGACGATGTTCAAGCCGTCCGCCGCGCCGCGCTGGAAGATCACCACCAGCCGCTTGTTGCGTCCCGATGGCGACACTGCGCCGAATGCCGCGCGCGTGAGGAACGACGGGACCGCGGCCGTACCGATCACCGCCATCGCTCCGCCCTGTAGAAATGCTCTTCGAGTAATGCTCATAATGAACCTGCAATTCCGCACTGCTTTGTATCAGGGCACGACTTTAGTCGTGCCGTATGAGCCAAAAACCGATGGGCTTTAGCCCCTGCCAAATATTCCCTCAGGGCCTAAAGGCCTTCGCTATGTGAGCATTTTCGGCACGACTGAAGTCGTGCCCTGATACAAAGCTCATCAAAACCGAGTCTTTCCAGCACGTTTTCAAGGCGTGCTCCACCCGTCGCCTATCGCCGCTGGAACTCGGGCGAGCCGATCAGCAGGGCAGCGATTGCGTCGACGCTCTTTTGTGACGCGACGCCGAATTCAGCCGAGGGAGTGGAAATCTTCTCTTCGATCGTCTTGTGCGTTTGCGCCGAGACATCGCCGTCAAGCAACACCTGTTCCAGCTTGAGCTGCGCCTGATACGGGTCGGTCTCACCCGGCGCGCCCTGTGGTGTACCCGCGAGCTTTGCCAGATCGAAGCTGGTGCCGTAAATCCTGTTGGTGACCAGCCCAAGGGCGAAGTTCATGCGCGCCAGCAGCGCGGCGGAATTGACCCAGGCGTCTGCTTGCGTGGAATAGCCGGTCGGCGGCTGCATTCCATACAGCGGCATTCCCATCTGTCTGAGCGCGAACATCAGCGGCAGAGGATCGGTTACATCTGCCTGGGTGGCGCGCAGCGATGAGGCTACGAATTCCAGCGGCGTTTTCACCTTCGCGTTGTAAGCCTCGGGTGCCCAGAACTCCGGCGAACGGAACATGGTGCGCATCACCTCGCGCAAGTCGCCGTCAGTTTTCAGGAACGTCTTGCTCATCGCGTCGATCAGCGACTGCGGCGGATTGTCAGAGACGAAACGTTCAGCCAGCTCGGTTGAGATGAAGTTCGCTGTCGCGGGAGAGTGGGCGAGAATGTCGAGCACTTCCATTCCTTCCTTCTCGCCGCTTTCCTTGATCTTGTGTCCAAGCACAGTCTTGGCGCCTGGCTCGTGCATGCGCGGCCTGAACACGAAGCCTCCGCCGTCTCGTGGGTCCTGGATTGTCCAGCCGGTAAAGACGCGCGCGACTTCGGTCACGTCCTGCTGCGTGTAGCCACCGTTGACGCCGAGCGTCTGCAACTCCATGAGTTCTCGACCGTAGTTTTCGTTCAGCCCGCTGCGTCTCTGCTTTTGCTGCGCGTTCGGGTTCCCGCCACTCTGCGGACGCTGCTGGCCGCTTTGCGGATAAATTACCGGATAGCGGCCAAACGGCCCGTTCACCCACCGAGCGCGCGGGCGCATCTGGTTCTGCGCCATCTGCGGTCTGATGCCCAGCGCCTCGTCGGAGTGAGGCCCCACGCTCTGCCAGTTATCGAGGTAGAAGAGCATCGCCGGACTTTGTGCCGTCGCAACGAGCAGGTCCTTGAACTTGCCGAGCACGTGGGGGCGAATGACGTCGCGCTCGTACGACGTGACGAGATAGCGGTCGGCGCCCTTGCCGATGTACACGTTGAAGTGGTTGAACCAGAAGTCGGTGAGCACTTCTTCAAGCTGGCGGTCGCTGTAGACTGCGCGCAGGATTTTCGCCGACTGCATCTCGCCATCCACAACTGCTATCGGGTTCGTCAGCGCGAGAACTGTCTCGCGCTGCTCGGGCGAAAGGCCGGCTAGCAACGCTTGCCGCATGGGCTCGGGCAAGCCTTTCATCAATTCACTTTGCTGCTCAGGAGGCAACGCCATGATCCGTCGCATGCGAGTCGCAGGATCAAGCAAGGTCAGCTGATCGACCATCTGATTGCGGTGGTGGCGAGAGCGCTCGTCTTGCATGTCGGGTGAATTCGCGAGGGATTCCTGCTTGGCCTCCGGCGCAAGCATGGGGGACGGCGCGCTATTGGCAGCGACGTTGGTAAGACCTGCCGCTCCCTGCTTGGCCTCTTTCTTTTCTTCCAGCCGCACCAGGTTCGCAGAGTACACTGCACGCCGATAAGGATCGCTCGGCATTGGCAGCTTGCCGTCCTGTACCGCCTTTAGTACCTGCGGCGGCGGGAAGTTGAGCGCCATCTCTCGCGCGCTCATGTGCAGCGTACGGTATGGTGCGAGCCGGGCATCGAGCGTCGCGTTGTCGATCTTGTCGGGATGCAACTGTAGCTCAATCCACTTGTCCACGCCCGTTGCCGTGACAGCCTGCACATCTCCCGGCCTCGGCCCGAAGGTGAGGCGATCGAGCGCATGCAGCGCGCGCTTCTGCTGGTTGGCTGCGGGGTTCGTGTCAGCTTTCTTCTTCGCCGTTAACAGCACCCCTGAACAGCAAATCAGTAATAGCCCGACGATTTTCTTGTGAACTGCACTCATAGCGGTATTTCCCGGCCGTTCGAACCGGCAGTCCCAATAACACTGAGAAGAGATGAAAAGTTGCTGGAAGGTCGTGCAGCCTAAAAGATCTCGCGCAACTGCCCGAAAGTTTGCACATGCAGCAACTTGCGGTCGCCATTTGGAATGATTTCGCCGCGCTCCAGCTCCCAGGTGTTGTGATGGGGGACGAAGACGGCGTGTATGCCCGCTGCAATCGCCGGGTTGATGTCGGAGCTGGGACTGTTGCCGATCATCCACGTTCTCTCGTGCAGCAGAGAGTACTTGTCGACAATTCCGCAGTAGGCCGGCGCATTTTTCTCGGAGAGGATTTCGACTGCGGTGAAATGCTTCGTCAACCCAGATCGCTCGAGCTTGCCCGTTTGCTCGGTTACGTTTCCCTTTGTGACCATGAACAGCTTGTGGCGTTGCGACAGATCGGCCAGCGTCTCCGGTACCTCGGGCAAAATCTCCATCGGGTGCTCGGCGATTTTGTAGGCAATAGCTTTGATCTCGTCATGCAATACGGGAGTGACCGGATCGACCGACAGTCGTTCGAAGCAGCCAACCAGCGCGTTGGCAAAGCTGTGCATTCCGTAGCCGTGCTGGCGGATGGTTTCGCGCTCCACCTCCCATAGCACTCCGCGGACGCCATCCGGCGTGTGGGTTTTGTGATCGAGGAAGGTGATGAAGTCTGCGATTGCACGCTCGAAGTAGATGTTGTTTTCCCAGAGCGTATCGTCGGCATCGATGAGCAGGTTCTGGCCGGGCGGAATCTTCTGGTCGGGCGCCGCAGGCATAATTCGTTGCCGCTGCTAGCTCGCTCTCGACAAAGCAGCATCGCCGACGAACTCGACATTAGGCTTGTGCGGAATGATGCCCGCCTCGTAGCCCATGTCGAGCAGCTTCACGATGGCTTCCCGCCCTTCTTTTCCGTAGTCGAGCGTGCGCTCGTTGACGTACATGCCAACAAACCTGTCGGCGAGTTGCACGTCGAGGTCGCGGGCAAATTGCATGGCGTACTGCAGCGCCTCCTCACGATGATCCAGCGCGTATTGAATGCTGTCGCGCAAAGCTCCACAACAGGCGTTGATCAGCTCCGCTCCAAGATCGCGGCGGATGGCATTTCCGCCCAGTGGCAGCGGCATGCCGGTTTTTTCGCGCCACCACTTACCCATGTCCACGATTCGGTGCAAGCCTGCACGGTCGAAGGTCAGTTGTCCCTCGTGAATAATCAGTCCGGCTTCGTACTTTCCCTCGAGCACCCGAGGGATGATCTGGTCGAAAGGGACCACTTCCGTGATCGCGCCGGGCGCGTACAGCTTGAGAGCGAGATAGGCGGTCGTCATCGTACCCGGGACGGCAATCTTCACGCTCGCCAATTCTTCGGCCGGAATCGTCCGCGTGGCAACGAGCATAGGTCCGTAGCCTTCACCCACGCTGCCGCCGCTGGGCATGAGCGCGTACTGATCCTGGATGTATGGATACGCGTGAAAGGAAATAGCGGTGATGTCGTAGAAGCCTTCCAGCGCCTTGCGATTCAGGGTCTCGATATCGCAGAGGGAGTGTATGAACTTCACTCCCGGAACCCGCACCTTGTTGGTGGCCATGCCGTAAAACATGAACGCGTCGTCCGAGTCCGGACTGTGAGCTACGGAGATTTCGTGGAGCTGGGTTCCAGCACTGTTATTCATAAAGAACCGACCGATTGGCTACGAACTGTGGTGGAGATTCAGCGAACTTCGGGAGAAATAGGCTAAAAGCTCCGCTGTAAGCGGCGCGCCAGTGCCGCCGCAAGCATTACTTTCATCACCTCCGCAGCGACGAAGGGGTAAAGTCCGAACGCGGCAGCATGTTGCCAACTGTGCGTGAGGACGGCAAGCCACGCGAGTCCGCCGGCGAACAGGACCAGTTCTGCGGCGATTCCGCCGAGCAGATTGCGAGCGAAGCTTCGCGCGCCGCGCTCAGCGATCCAACCCGCGATGAAAGCCATCACCGGATACGCCCACAGATATCCGGCGGTTGGCCCGAGCAGTTGCGCGATGCCGCCGGGTCCCGCCGAACTGAACACCGGTAACCCCATCGCTCCCCAGCCGAGATAGAGCGCAGCGGCGGCGAAGCCCCGCTTGCTTCCCAGTGTCAAGCCAACCAGCAGCACGCCGAAGTTTGCCAGTGTCAAGGGAACGGGCGTAAACGGCAGCGGCAACACCAGACGTGCGCACACCGCGATCACTGCACTCGCGCATACCACGATGGCAACTTGCCGCAGCCCACTGATGGACCGCTCAGCGGAACTCGCGCGCGTTCCTGATATTGCTTTAGCCATGATCGATTTCCTCAGATGCTTCTTCTACGGGGTTACGTCTTCGTCCTGAGAACTCGCTCCGATGGTGGTTCTGCGCTTCGGCCTCCGCTGTCGTGCCGTCAAGATGACGCCGCACGCGAAGATAGATCGCAATGCCCACGGCCACCAGCGCTGCGGTGCTCAGTATCAGGACGACAAACAGGACCTTGATCACCACAGAGAATCAGCATACCAGATGAAGCAGGCCCGCCAGCAGCATCAATTTGATCTTGTAGGCGCGTAGCTTCCCGCCACGGCAGCTTCCACTTCGTCTGCCGTGTGAGGAAGCGCTCCGCTCAGATTCACCAGCTTCCCGTTGAGATCGACCCAGAAGATGTCTTCGATTCGAATGCCGATTTTCTCCTCTGGAATGTAGATTCCGGGTTCGATGGTGAAGACCATGCCAGGATCGAGCTTTGCCTTCGTGTCACCCACGTCATGCACTTCGAGGCCGACGTAATGTCCCAGCCCGTGAATGAAGTACTGCCCCAGCGGTTGACCGTGCAGGCCCTTGCCGTGCGTGTTGATGTAGTCATAGGCGATTTTGTACAGCGAATTTGGGCCGGTCAGTGAATATTCCCCTGACTTGAACGCGTTGATCGCCGCCTGTTGCGCGCCCAGAACGATGTCGTAGATTTCGCGCTGCCGGGCGGTGAACTTGCCGTTGGCGGGCGCGGTGCGCGTGATATCCGAGGCGTACATAGCGTACTCGCCCGCGACATCCATGACCACGACGTCGCCATCTCGGATGGGCTGATCGTCGGCAGAGTAATGCAGGATGGTCGAATCGAAGCCTGCGCCCACGATCGGTGCATACGCCGGACGCTCGCAACCGCCTTTCATGAACTCGTATTGCATGCGAGTGGCAATATCGTGCTCGTTCAACCCAGGATTGAGCATCTTCAGCGCCGCTAGGTGCGCGGCCATGGATGCAACGGTCGCGTGCCGGATGCGCTCGACCTCGCCGGCGTCTTTGATCACACGCAGATCGGCCAGGGCCGGCTTGACATCGTTCACGCGAGCGCCCAGCGGCAACACGTTCGCGCGATGCGCCCAGTCGAGAAAGTTGGACGCGGCGTTTCGCTCCCCGCCCTCCGGCATGTCCACGTAGATTGCCGGCCGGCCCGCGCTCAGCAGCTTGGCGACTTCCGCCGAAAGCGTGTCGAGGTTGGCGACATGGTCGAAGCCGGTGATCGTGGAAGCTTGCGGGTCGTCAGGCGCCAGCTTGGGGCCAGTCCATTTCTCTTGTTTCAAGTTGCGCGCGGGAAGAAACAGAATCTCGGTGTAAGGCTGCACGGGGTTTTCGTTGAATGCGGGCGCGATGACCAGGGCCGCTCCCGGCTCGACGGACCCCGAGAGGTAAAAGAAGTTGTCGTCCTGGCGAAAGCCGAAAATCGCGTTAGGCCCCTCCGCCTCTGTCGCTGCGAAGATCACAGCGACTCCGCCATCGAGCTTGTTAGCCAACGCGATGCGACGCGCGCGGTAGTCGGCATTGGGCTGGCGGTCGAGGGCGGATGCGGTAAGCGCGGAGCAGGCGAGGAGAAGGGTCAACCAGAAAGCTCCAAGTATCGTATGGTGTCTCATTTTCGACTCAGTGCTCTTTTAACTTGTCATCCTGAGCGAAGCGAAGGACCTGCTTGTTCGCGCCTTCGGAGTCACTGTTTAGCGAGTTCTCCAAGGTGAAGGTCGCTTGGATACTCAAACATGGGGTGCACCTGTGGTGCTTCATTTCCAGTTTTCAGGAAGACAAATAAACCGCCCGGGTGGTCCGGATCCGGTGATTTAACCAGGCGGACGCCACGTCCGCTCGAATTCCACCACTCGCCCTGCAGCTGTACTCGATCATTTACCAGCCTGACCTGAAGGGCGACTCTGCCCTGCGGGTTTCGAATTTCCAATGCATCATTTGTGTAGTTCCTATCCCACGCCGACGGTGCTACTTTCCACTGATTGCGTTTTAGTTCGGCTATAAGGTTTCCGTTCGGATCTAGCAATTCCGTGGAGACATATAACTTGCCTTTCCGCTCCTCTATTGTGAGATTAGAATTTTCTGCAAACTTCAGTGCGGGTGTTCCTTCAGGCCCTGTGTAGGTCAGCATCGAGCCAGAATCACCGATCTCGAATGTCCTACCAATGTTTTGCGTGCCGAATGCAAAGACGAGCCGGAACTTAGGCTGCAATATTCCAAAATTCTTGGGTACTGCGTCTGGTCTTATCCAAGCTGCAAGCACAAGGAGGGACAACCCGAGTGCTAGCAGCGAGACCACAAAGAGCCACGCGCGAGCTCGAATATACCGAATGCCGTAAAGGCCTGTAGCGGCCACGGCAAATGCCGCCAAAAAGCAGATCCTGGCGGCGGTGATGCTGACCTTGGGGGAAAACGTTAGGCCAATGGCGACGAGCGTGAGAACTAACGCAACCTTCGGGTTGTCGAGCACCTTCTGCAATTTCTGTCGCATTTGGCTTAACGCCATGGGGAGCATGATCTGATTTGCTTGTGGCCTGCGCGCCCGCCCCCCTATACCCCCACGGGAAACGGCTTAACGCTGTGCTCCTCCGCGCGCGCCTGGCCAAACACATCGAAGCGTCCCTGCATCAGCGACATGATTCCTGTGCACCAATATCCAAAGACGAACAGAAACAAGAAAGGAACGGTGACATAGTTCTCGTTCACCATGGCATACCAGATAGTGAGCGCGAAGTACGATCCGATCAGCAACTCAATGTAGGGAATCAATCCCAGGCGCTTGCGATACTTTTTCGCCGCGGCACTCTTCTCCCGTCGGCTGACGACGCGATATTTCGGCGTGCGCGCAAAGGGGCTCTTGAGGCCAATCAACGCTTCGATCACCGCCTTGCTGTTGGTGATCGTCAATCCTATGCCGAGGCCCATCAAGGCCGGCAGATACCAAAACGTCCGTAACCAAGTCCTCGGAAACAGCTCCCTCTGCGACACCAGGTAAAAGCTGGAGATGGAAAACGTCGAAGCCAGGAACAGCGGCAGGTCAATGTAGAGCATCTGAAACCAGCCTTGGTAAAACCGGATCATCATCGCCGGCAGCAACAGCGTGCTGAGCACAATCATCAGCGGATAGCTGATGTTCGCCGTCAGGTGGTACCAGGCTTCCATCTTTTCGCGCCGCGAGACCTTGGCCCGCAGGAGGTAGGGCAGATCTTTCTTCGCGCACTGGATCAAACCCTTGGCCCAGCGCGCCTGCTGCGTCTTGAACGCCGTCATCTCGATGGGCAGCTCCGCCGGGCACTCCACGTCCTGCAGATAGCGGAACTTCCATCCCTTCAGCTGCGAGCGGTAACTGAGGTCGGTGTCCTCGGTCAGCGTGTCGTGCTCCCAGCCGCCTGCGTCTTCAATGGCCTTGCGCCTCCACATTCCAGCCGTACCGTTGAAGTTGAAAAACACGCCTGCGCGCGATCGTCCACCGTGCTCTAGTACGAAGTGGCCGTCAAGCAGAATGGCCTCAATTTCTGTCAAGAAAGAGTAATTGCGATTCAGGTGCGTCCAGCGCGTCTGAACCATGCCGATCTCCGGATCGGCGAAATGGTGAATCACCTTCTGCAGCCAGTCGGAGTGAGGCGTGAAATCGGCGTCGAAGATGGCGATGAACTCGCTATCGGTTTTCTTCAGACCGGCGGCGAGTGCGCCTGCCTTAAAGCCTTCGCGATTGGTGCGATGGTGATAGCTGATGTTGTATCCCATCGCCGCATAGCGCTCGACCACACCCGATGCGACCTGTACGGTTTCGTCCGTCGAGTCGTCAAGCACCTGGATCTCGAGCTTTTCGCGCGGATACTCCAGCCGGCACACGCTATCGACCAGCCGGTCGATCACGTACTGCTCATTGAAGATTGGCAACTGAATGGTGACCTTGGGCAGCTCGGCGAAGCGCGAAGGCGGCTCGGTGACCTTGTTCTTGCGATGCTTGTAATAAAGATAGACAAGCTGGTAGCGGTGCATTCCGTAGAACGCCAGCAGGATAAGCACTACGAAATACGGAATCAGCAGCGCCATGTCAAAGGCGTTCGGGTGATACAGTCCCTGAAACGTCTTGTCGAGAAAATGCGTGCGCAGGTAGTGCCGCAAACCGTGCGGGGGCTCGAAAAGCGCGAAACACACTAACGTCACGACAGAATTCAGAGCGTTGCTCCGTAGCAAAATCTGTTCGGGGAATGCGTAACTATGCTAACAACTTGGCCGGATTGATTGTACCTGAGCCGATGATGCTCGAAGCTCGGGAAAACGCCCTCCGGGCTTGCTGGTCCGATTGCCGGAGGCTCGGTACTCACCATGCCCAGCGCGCGATTGACCTTAACACCCGTCAGGCGAAACAATAGGTCACTGGGAGAAGTAATGCGGTTGCGGGTCGTTCTGGCATTCACCTTGTTCTTTTGCCGTGTCCTCCCATTTGCGTTTGGGAGCGACGGAGCTGCGAACCAGTCCGGGGCCAAGCCTGCAACATCCGCCCGTTACCCCGACGAAGGCCTGCTCTCTAATTACCGCTACGCGAACGCCTTCTTCGGCTTCTCGATCGACTTGCCTGCCGACGCCAGCCTGCGGCCGATACCGACTTCCAATCCCACAGATGGCAGCATAGCCCTGCTGGAGACGATAGGTTCCTCGCCGCACCGGTCGGTGATGGCCATCTCCGCGTATCCTTCTGGCGAAAAGGGCCCCAGCGCGCGGCTCCTGCTGCGACGCGACCTGGACGATGAGCTGACAATCGGCGTGGAAGAGCTGCATGGTCTCTCGAAAACCAGTATTGCCGGACATCAGTTCTACTATTTCGAAACGCGCCGCGGTATTGATCAGCACGCCGTTTATGCTACTGACCTTGACGGCTACGCGCTGCGCTTCGTGGTGGCAGGTCGCGATCCCAAGCTGCTGCAACAGCTCGAGGCAGCGGTCACCCACATGCGCTTCTTCCCGCCGGAGTCCATCGGCGACTATGCCGGCGTTGGGGCTGAGCCTTATAACGGTCCTGCAATCCCGTACCGCGTCATCCAGCAGTTGAAGTCCGATCCGCCGGCGCGGAAACTCGACAGCGGAAGAGTGTCGGGGAACGTCTATGAGAACGCTGCCATTGGCTTCGGGTATGAGCTGCCCAAGAATTGGCATTATGGAACGGAAGCGGCCGTGATGCCCGCAGTTGAACAAAGCCGCGCGCAGAACTTCAATCGGCCTGCAGTTGCATCGAGCGAACACACGTTGCTGAAGGCATGCGAGCGCACCTTGGTCTCCGCGTGGCGAAAGACGCCGGAACAGACCGATGCGATTGCCTACGACGACTTCGGCGAGGTCACAATCTCGGCGATGTCGCTGACTTGTTTCCCGAACGCGAAGTTTCCTGACCTGAAAGCCGGCAAAGACTCGTTGAGTGACTTCATGGTTGCGTACGGCCTCGGCCATCCCATTATTCAGGACATGAAGGGTGCTCGCGCCTTCGAGCGCGACGGGCGCACCTTTATCGTGATGGACGGAGTTGTGGCCTATCGCGAAGATGGTGACGCATTGTCGCGCCGAGTGTCGGTGGCGTTGGCGCTGACCAAACAGCGCAATTATCTTCTGAGCTTCTTCTTTGCCGCTCCTCATGATTCAGAGCTGCATCAGCTGATGAATGCCAAGTTGGCGTTCGATCCCGAGCTGGCAGTGAAAGAAGCGACTGCAACCGCGTCGGGAAGCGGTGCTCACGCCCCGGCTGAAGCGGTGCAGCCCGCAGGATCAGCTGCAGGGTTGAAGACGGTTGCTGCCTCGCCAGCGGCTGCGTCCGGTTCGGGAAATTCGCCGGAAGCCTCGCAGAGCGCTTCGACCATGTCCGCAGCGAATGCCAAACTACCGTCGAGCAAGGCAGATTCGGCTGATCCAAAACAACAAGCTACGCCGGCTTCGCAGAGTCCAGTTTCGAATGCCGATGCCGCCTTTCACCCCTCATTGCTCAAGCCCGGCGAGACGATGCAGGACCAGCAGATGCAGGGCGCGCCGGTACCGAAAAAATCTCACTGAGCTTCTACGCGCCCTACTCGTTCGCTGTGCCTCTCATTCGCCATTTCAAATCAGCAGTACGCCAACGAACTATGCTGACGCTTGGCTTGAAGCCTTCCCGAGCAGCTTCTCCACTTGCGCCAGGTGATTGATGTCGTGGCCTGCCATCTGGCGTGCGAGATCAGCGACGGTCATGGGCCCGCGTTCGGTGTGAACCCCGCCTCGCTGCCACTGCTCCGGTGTGAGCTTATCGAACATGTGCAGGTTGGCCTCGCGCATCAGGCGGAAGATCTGCAGCGATTCTTGAGGATCGCGCGAAGGATAATCGCCCAACTCGTACCACAGGTCCTGATCGAAGGGAATGATCGACGCACCGTTGTGCTCGATCATCTGCCGATACCGCCAGAAGCACGAGACCTCCGCTTCGGCGAGGTGCACAAGAATCTCCGAGACCGACCATTTGTCGGGACACGGGCGCTTGGCAAGCTTGTCGACGGACGCGCCTTCCACGAGCTTCGCCAGACGTGACACGGTCTGGCGCTGCACCGAGATTGCGTCTTTGCCTTCCATCAAGCCGAGTATGCGGGTTTTATATTGCTCGGGAGTTTCCATCAGGCGAGGGTCCTTTCAAAATCAATTCAAGAAGAACTTCGTATACAGCGTATCCCTTTGCGCCGGACGGAAACCCGCATCGCGAATGATCCGCCGCAGCTCTTCTTCCGTCGTGCAGTTGCGCACACCGGCGGCGCGCACCACGTTCTCCTCGATCATCACCGAGCCGACATCGTTGCCGCCGAAGCGCAATCCCATCTGGCAGACCTTCAGCCCCTGCGTCACCCAGCTCGACTGCACATTCTTGAAGTTTGTCAGGAACAGCCGTGCGATCGCCAGCGTCTTCAGGTATTCGACCGCCGTCGCTTCGTCCCATCCACGTCCGCCCAGCGCCGTGTTCTGCGGCTGGAACGACCACGGAATGAACGCGGTGAATCCGCCAGTCTCTTCCTGCAAATCGTAGATCGCCTGAAAATGATTCACGCGGTGCTCGTACGTCTCGCCCACGCCGAACATCATGGTCGCCGTCGTTCGCATTCCCAGCTTGTGCGCGGTGCGATGCACGTTGAGCCAGTCGTCGGTCAGGCACTTCAGGCGCGCGATCTTGTAGCGCACCTCGTCGTCCAGAATCTCAGCGCCGCCACCGGGAATGGAATCCAGCCCGGCATCGCGCAGCCGCCTGATCGTGTCCTCGATCGACAGCCCGCTGACCTCGGCTATACAGATGACCTCCGACGCCGAAAAGCAGTGCAGATGCACCTGCGGAAAGCGCTGCTTCATCCCGCTGAGCATCGCCTCGTACCACTCGATCTTCAGGTCGGGATGCAGGCCGCCCTGCAGCAGCACGCCGGTGCCGCCCAGCTCGACCGTCTCGCGCACCTTGTCGTAAATGGTGTCGAAGTCGAGGATGTATCCCTCCGCCGCCAGCTTGCCCTTCAGCGGCCGGTAGAACGCGCAGAAGGTGCAGTACTCGGTGCAGAAGTTGGTGTAATTAATGTTGCGGTCGATGATGTAGGTGACCACGCCCTCGGGATGCAGGCGGCGGCGCACCGCGTCGGCCTCCATGCCGATGCCGATCAGGTCATCGGAGCGAAACAGCTCCAGCGCTTCAGCTTTGGTCAGGGACATAGGAGATCACGGCTCGTGTTGACATTTTAACTGTTACCGGGGGGCTTTTCGCTCTTCGCCTTTCGCTCTTCGCTTTTGGCTCTTGGCACTTGGCATTTGGCTAACTGCCAAGTGCTAATTGCCGAGTGGCGTTCCTGTGTCATTCCGAGCGCAGCGGAGCGGAGCCGAGGAACCTGCAGTTTGCCCGCGCTGCCAATGCTTATCCCAAGGTATTAACTGCTTGTGTATCGAAGCCTCCGTTCTGGCCATCGATCAACTGGCCACTGGACGGAGATATAGATCACACAAAAAAATTGAAATACATATACGCGCAAACAAGATTATCCACTTGACGTAACCAGACAAGGAGGCTACGCTTCGACTTGTGGCCCAGTGATGGACTGGGAGGCGCACGAGTCTAGAGATGAACAAGTGACAATTGGAATCGGCGCTCTGTGCAACCGTGGAACTATCGCAGTCGTCGCCAGCGACATGCGAGCCACGTTTCCTCGCTCCAACATAGAGCCCAACGACATGGCTGGTAAGCAGTGGGATTTCAATGTGTCATTTCCGATTGCGGCTTGTGTTGCGGGAACTCTAGGACTTTGTCAGCCCGTCGTTGATGAACTAAGCCACAGGATGAGTAAGCTGCCCCGTCCTGTTTACTGTGAACATATCGAGAATGCTATTAGGGATGCTCGGTTTCACATATACCAGCGGTATGTTGACTCGGCGATCAGAATGCAGTACGGAATGACTCTTCGCGAATGGCAACGTGGGAAAGTTCCAGGGGGAAAAATTGACCGCTTCATCCACGATGCAGTCAGGAGTTTGATTGATGACTTGGGTTTCGTCGTTGAACTGATCGTTGTCGGATTTTTGCCGGATGGAAATGTCGTGTTCTATAAGGCCAGCGGAAGAAGACACGTTGAGGCCAGCACAACGCCGGGGGTATATGTCATCGGCTCTGGCGGACAATTAGCAATGGGCCATCTGAATAAACGTGGTCAGAATATCGATCAAGGCCTACCGCGAACCATGTTGCACATATCAGAAGCATTGGATGAGGCCCAGAAAGTTGCAGATGACAGCGTAGGGAAACCCCAAGCATTTGTTGTCATGGATCGAAACGGCCTTATCGGAAGAATTGATGCTGATGCACAGGTATTCAAAGATTGGAAGGCGGCATACAGGGATAGGGAAACTACCTTGTCGCTCGACTCCTCCGTGGTAGCTCATGAGCAAATCAAGGCACTGATACAGAAGCACGTAGTTAAGCGGTCAACTCCTGAAACGTCAATGGGTCAGCGGTAACCATATGGCGCAAGGTATCAACGAACAGATCGGGGCGCTTGCGGCGGTCAAAGCGAAACGTCATTTCGTCCAAATAGGCTTGCAAGTGTTTGGCGCTGATTTTGTGCCAACTTCCCACGATGCCACGCTTCAGCAGCGAGAATGCCGACTCAATAGTATTGGTGTGAGTCTCGCCTTGCACGTAGATACCGCTGCTATGGTTGATGCGTTGATGCTTTTCTGCTTCGACTCCAGCTTTCTTCATGGCAAATGGATAGGAAGCGAAGTCGTCGGTCACGATAACTTCCACGTCGGTGCTGACGTTCTCTTTGATGTAGGTTGCCAGCGTTCCAGACTTCACATCTTGCGCGTGGAAGAACCTCAGACCACCATCGCGTTGACGAATCCCAACAACCGTTTCCTTTCCAGCTCCGCGACCGCGAAGGCCAGCACCCTTTCGTTTTCCCCCAACATAGGTTTCGTCCATTTCAACAGTGCCGTCCATCATGGGCCGGTTCCACTTCGGCCATAGCGCGACGTATACGATGGCAGAGATACCACGCCGTCTTGTAGGAGCCCTTGTGATTGCCCCAAAGCGTCCGCTTGAGTTGCAATGCGCTCATGCCCTTTTTGGCTTCGACAATCAACAAAACGGCGGTGAACCAAGTAGTCAAGGGCAAGTGGGAGTCATTGAAGATCGTGCCAGCAGTAACAGAGAAGTGATATTCACACTCAGCACAATCGAATTGCTTATTAGCCTTAATCCATGCGATGCGTTTACCGTGGCAGCGCGGACACTCGACCCCCTTGGGCCAGCGCAGTTTCGTAAGAGCCTCGCGGCATTTTTCATCGGTGTCGAACAGGCGTTGAACGTCTAGGAGAGTCATGCCAAAGCCTCGCAAGAAGAAAATGGGCCGACCGCTGGAAGATGTTCCATTGCGGAAGCTGATGAAGGGCATCCGAGAGGATATTCACGCCAAACTTGCTGAAGTGGGGTCAGCGGAAGCCGCAACGGATACCCGCAAGCCAAAGCGTAATTAGAGGTTAGCTCCATTGCACGAACAGAATACCAGCCCTCCTTCGTTATGTCAAGTGAATAATCTTGCGCGCAAATTCTTGAGCGCGTGAGACTTACGCGGGTTTGAGATGACATTTTCCGCGCAAGTTACTGAGTGCGTGAGGGTTACAGGCAAGATATTCCGGAAATTGGACTTAGCTCGATTGATTGCACCAGGCACGGTGCAGAATGAATTTTGAGGAGTAACGAAACGGTCAATCTTAAGCAAGCCTGGCGGCATTACCCAAACGTCCTAGTTTCCAAACGCCCCGCGCCCGGAAGCCCCGGCGCACGATAGGCACACAACCCCCGCGCCCACCAAGGCGAACGTAGCAGAGAAGCAGGGAGGGCGCAAGTTACGAAGGTAACCGGCCATCTTGAAGGGGCGCAGCTTCAGCCGCGCCGAAAAGGCGACGTATTTCTGGCGGGCGGGCACTGATTTCCTACTGGAAATTTGTTCCGTCCGGCCTATTGCCAGGCTCGCAACGGCATGGCTGAAGCCATGCTCCTTCAAGCCATTTTTACACATCATAGTGTGTGATAATACACACACACCGGAGTGTCCATGCCTACGAACTTAGCCATTGACGATCGCCTGATCGAGGAGGCCCGCCGCATCGGCCATCACAGGACCAAGAAGGAAGCTGTGACTGCCGCTCTGGACGAGTACATCCGTCGACGCAAGCAGATGAACATCCTCGATTTGTTTGGCACCGTTGACTACCACGAGGGCTACGATCACAAGGCAAACCGCCGCCGTGACCGGATGGGAAGCGAGGGGTGAAAGTACTGGTCGACACCTCCGTGTGGTCGCTCGCGCTGCGCCGCAAGGACGCCGCCGGCCTCAGCCCGGAGGAGCAGAGGCTCAAGGTGGAACTCGCGCAGGCTATCCAGGATGGACGCGTCGTGATGATCGGGATGATCCGTCAGGAACTCCTGTCTGGAATCAAAGAGCCGGCGCAATACGAGAAGGTCAAGGCCGCTCTTGATGCTTTTCTCGACGAGCCAATCGACACCGCCGACCACGAGTACGCCGCACGTCTGTATAACGAATGCCGGAGCCATGGGAGCGAGGCTGGCCCAGTCGATATGCTGATCTGCGCTTTTGCCGTGCGCCGAAACTGGCAGGCTGCCTTTCCAGCGATGGGGCCCTGAATCGCTGCCTTGCGGTCGCCAGGAAATTTCATGACAAGCAGGCGAAGGCGGAGGCTGATACACAACCGCGTCACTCCACCCGTAAAGGCGGCGGGAAGGCCTGAAGATGGAGGAAAGGTGAGAATTTGTAGCGTGGGCCCCAGGTTAGCCCAAAGGAAGGGCGAACCTGGGGCACCGGGCAGAAGTGCCGTGCTCAGAAGAATCCGCCGGTTCCCTGCACGGTCGCCTCTGAGCCGTTCGTTTCAGTCAGTAGCACATTCAGCCTTCGACCATCTCCAAGATGCAGGGTAATAGCATCGCGCACGAAAGGCAGAAGTGAGCCGTCCTTCGCACGAATGGTGCCACGGAACGATGTGAGTCCTTCGATGGTTGCGTCAGGATCATGAAACGAAGCAGTGCTCAGTACGTCGCAATACTCACCTATGTTGTATGCGACCTTCGTCAGGGACCTTGAGTCTTGAAGCTCTAATCGGCCGACGCCTTCATGTTTATGTTTCAATCGAAGCATCTCGTTTTGGCCTCCCGCAAATCCAGCATTCGATTTTCTCAACAGGAACTCACTTGAGCAATAGCCGGGTGCCCACGTTCACGTCCCTCATTCGGGACGTTGACGTGGGCGGAATGAATTTGACGCCCCGGTTAGCCCAAGAAAGAAAGGCGAACTTTGCGCACCCCAGCCTCACCGGGAACCAAGCTGATGGTCAGTTCGCGGTGGTAGCAACTTCGAACAATGAATCCGCAAATTGCTGGACCGGCTTCTTCTGGGCGCCGAGCATCTGTTCGCGCCGAGCGAGTGTTTCTCGGTATTCCCGTGCCTCTGGTAGCTTGATGAACTGCGCGCTGAGTCCTCGTTCCTTCACGAAGCCCTCTATTTCGGCGAATTCCACGTCTTTGTAAAACTCCCGCCTTGGATTCACCAAGTTGAGTCGCCGCTCGTCGAACAACCGATGTAGAGCGCCTTCCAATTCGGGCGCGTTGTCGGAGTAAAGCATCACGTGCAAATCAAATGGAAATGGTACAGATGCACCGCCTAGCTCAACAATGCGATCCATCGGCTCCATTCGCCGAGTCATGCCGATCTTGTAGACGCGCTCACCAAATGAGCCGATGTTCGAAATGACGTAAACGAAGCCCGATTTCGTGAGTTGGGCACGTGCAATAGCCCGCTCTTTCTTTTTCCTTGCTTCATCGAGTTTGGCTTCAAACGAACTAACTTGTTCAGTCAACTTCTGTAGCTGGGCCCCTGTCGCGAGCGCAGCCTCCTCGCGGGCCTTCTGAAGGAGCTTCTGATATTTGGTTTCGTCCTCCTCGGCGGTTACACGTGCCTTCTCAATTTCTTGCCGGGCCTTTTCTTCTTCGCGCTGCTCTTCCCTCGCTCTCCGCAGCTTCTCGCGCTCTTCATACTTCTTGTTCTCGTACTCGTGCGCCAGCCTTAATTCATCGAGCTTCAGAAGCAAATAAGTGTTTGTAACAAAAACGTGCAGAACGTCTCCCAACTTGTTTACTGCGTCAAACGACTTACGAATCCGTTCCTCCATCTTTGCAACATTGTTCCATGCGACATTCGCAACGGCAGCGTCGCACTCCCCATTGAACGCCCGCAGGCCAACTTGGCGTTGAGTCTTACCATCCTCTGACCTTCTCTCTTACTGTTGTTCACTGTCCATTCTTTTGGCCATGTCGTAGCACGGTTGTCCCGGATCATCTGTCGCTCTTTATCGCGCGTTTCGGAGAGGGCGGTTTTGTACTCCTCAGGTGAGTCAAACGTGAAGTGAGGTTTATATAAGCCAAAGGAAAGGTCTTCGAGATTTTCTTCGAGCACCGAGATTTCTTTTTGAAGCTCTCTGTACTTCGCTAAGGCACTATCGTAGTCCGCGCTCAACTCGCGCCGCTGAGCTTCGTTGTCAGCCTCAACCTGCTTCTGCGCCCGCGTAGCATCCTGAAGTTTGTTCTGAAGGGACGCTAGTTCGGCGTCTTTATCGACAATTCCAGTGAAACGCCTTCGGTAATTTTGCGCTTGGGAGTAGAAGCGCCAGAGCAGGTATGAGAGAACAGCGATCACGGCCAGCAGAACAACGATTGCTAGTGGCATGTTGGGCTCCTAGTGTGAGTGCCCGGTCCAAGGTTCGAAGGGTATAGGATCGACCACAGTCAAGGGACTCATCAGTGACGCCCATCACACCACAATGGGCGGGTGGCCGGGTGGCCCGCATTTGCCTTCGGTTGGCAAATGTGGGGCTGTAGTGCCGCCCCTGAAGGGGCTCACGATTCTTGTGGGGGCACGCTCCCAGCACTCACGTGCTGGGCTATGAATTGTGTCGCCCTTTGGGCTCGCGATGAGGCCGCTCCTCAACCAACCCAACAACCGGACGGGTGGCTATGCACCACGACGGTCACCTACGCGCTTCTTCGTCTTTAACAGATGTAGTGTCAAGAAGCGGGTCGAGGAGCCACGATCCTGCACCGCAATCCGGTAACGATGGCATGAGTGGGCCAGCACCCGGCTTTGTATCAGGGCCTGACTTCAGTCAGGCCGAAGTGCGCCGGATACAAATCAGGCGGCTGCAGCGCCTGCGATGCGCAGGCGCTGCAGCCCCCAATTCTCTTGTCGATCTGCGGCACCCTTCGGCTTCGCTCAGGGCAGGCTCAAACCTGAAGTCGTGCCCTGATACAAGGCAAACAACAGATCCCTCGCTACGCTCGGGATGACACGATTAGGAGTGCCGGCTCCCATTCGTTCCAACCGATGAACCAGCGGGACACCCGCAGTGGATCGATCTTCGCCGCGCAACGGAACTGCAGGTCCCTCGCTACGCTCGGGATGACACGATTAGGAGTACCGGCTCCCACTCATTCCAACCGATGGGATGAGTGGGGCAGCCGGCGTGTCTTAACGCCGATCCGGATGGTTGGGGTCGGTGAACTCAAGCAACTCAATGGGTGCGCCGTTTTCGACGATGAACGCGACGCGCACGCCTTCGGATGGGCTGTTCGGCGCAATCAGAATTTCCCGGCCTACCAGCTCGGAGGCAAGGTCACTCACCTCAAAAGCAACATGTGGCACTTGCCGGACCAACTCGGGAATCGGTGCGTCCGCTTCGAACCGCATCCATTCGACGCCATACTCGCTGTTTTCGTGTCCAACAATAAAGATCTTGAGATGCTCGATGTGGCGCTCTCCCGGTCTCGGTTGGCTGGTAGGAATTCCAACGTGGTGATATCGACGCATTTTCTCGCCTCCCTTCCGGAATAGCACGAATTCTACGGGATCATACTGCGCAGAGGGAAAAGGAAACGCGACCGTTTCGGGGTAACAGGCTGGGTGGCAACAATGGCGGGTGGCCCTGGTCGATCGCAATGGCGACTAGACCGATGCCCTGATTGGGCGCTCGCCTCCAGCCAGGCCGGTGCAAAAGACGGCGCACCGTACGCGCCTTGGAAAACCAAAAGCAGGTCTTCCACTTTCGCACCGACTACGGCGACTGGAGGCCCGCATAGAAGAATCATGGTCCGAAGTTGGATGCCGTATCGATGGTTGGTGGAACGGTTGGATCGTTCCCCGAGTAGTGATTCAGCGCGAGAGTTCAGCCTCACTTCCATAACACCTCTCTCGCCGAAGCACAAACCAGCGGCGTTCGCACGCCGCCCAGGATAACTTCGCCCTTGACAAAGCCTTCGTCCTTATCGGCACGGCTGAAGCCGCGCCCCTTCAAAACCGTTGCCGCCCCTGAATGGGCTTGGGATCGTTTCTAGAGAATCTGTTTCCCACGCTTCACATCGTCAGCACGACGCGGAACTGCGCCTTGCCGCTCATCATGCGGTCGTACGCCTCGCCCGCCCGCTCCAGCGGATAGGTCTCGATCATGGGAAGAACGCCTGTCAGTTCAGCGAAACGCAGAGTGTCTTCCGAATCGGTGGCTATGCCCGACGCCCAGCCTTCAATCGTCCTGCTCCCAAAGATCAGCTTCAGCGGCAAGGCCTCAATCGGGTCAGAGGGCGCGCCAATGACCATCAGCCTGCCGTTCGGACCCAGACCGTCGATCAGCTCCGACATGGATTTCCCGCTTGGAGCTGTTGCCAGGATCACCTTTGCACCTCCGAGCTTCTGCAATTCCTGACCGGCGTTCGTGGCCTGGCTATCGATGTACACATGCGCGCCGAGTTTCCTGGCCAGCGCCGCATTCTCTGGTTCACGGCCGATGGCGGCTACTTTGTATCCACACTTGTTCGCAAATTGAATTCCGAGATGGCCCAGTCCGCCGATACCCTCTACGGCGACAAGATCGGGAGGCAGCGCGCCGGCGTGCCGCAGCGCATTGAAGGTAGTCACTCCGGCACAGAGCAGCGGGGCTGCCTCGGTGTCCTTCAAGCTGTCCGGCACCGTCGCGAGCGCCGAGACGGGAGCCACCATGTATTGCTGGTATCCGCCGTCATAGCTGATACCGGTAACCTGCATGTTGACGCAGTTGCCGAAGTCTCCGCGGCGGCACTGAAGACACGTCCCGTCGTGACCACCGTGCCAGCCGACGCCGACACGTTGTCCCCTCGTCCATTCGGAAACACCCGTTCCCACTTCGTCGATGAGGCCAACCACTTCATGTCCCGGCACACGGGGGTACTGAATTCCAGGCATTAGCCCATCTTTTGTGACGACGTCGCTGTGGCAAACGCCGCAGGCCTGCACCTTGATCCGGACATGTCCTGCACCCGGTGTGGGAATCTCGCGCTCGACAATTTCGAAAGCCGCTCCGGCTTTTGGAACGGCCGCAACCTTCATCGTTGCTACCGCGACTGTTGTTGTTGCCATAAGTCCTCCTTTGAGCTGTTAGCCGTTGCTGAAAAGCACTACTGTGCCACGAGGGTGAAGGCTTCAATTATCTGTGATGGAAGATGCAGGGCCTGTCGTTAGAGTGGCAAAGTTTTGTGCAAGAGGGCGGGACGACGCCGCGGGCTGGCGGGGAGCGTTTCGTAGCGGAACAGAAGGTCAAAAATCCCACCCAACCAAACGAAGGTTGGATGCGGCACCCGCGAGGCGCCCGAGCTAGAGCATTCGGCGCATCCGTCGAGCGTTTCAGACCAGATAAGAGCGTCCATATCACAACTCTCGCCGGCGGGTATTGTCGACGGCGGCTTCGGAGATTATGTTGGCCTTCACTTAAATTGGCCGTCGATGACGGGTAGTGGTCGATCAGCATTACGAAATAAATTTAGGAGGCACAAATTGCACCAAAGGGTGAAAACCGTCCGATCCGTTCAGGCTCTTCTTATCGCGTGCGCGCTGGTCGTAATCTCACAACCTTTACAGGCATTCGCACAGCAAAATCAGGACGCAGCCGCAACCAAGCTCCAACAAGCTCCCAAGCAGCGGGATGGGCAACACGATTTCGATTTCGAGATTGGCACCTGGGAGATTCACCTGTCGCGGCTTCGGGACCGCCTGGTCGGCTCCAAAACCTGGGTCAAGTTTGACGGGACTTCCGTCACGCGAAAGGTCTGGGATGGTCGCGCCAATCTGGAGGAGTTCGAAACTGATAGCCCAAGCGGTCACATCGAAGGTTTGAGTCTGCGTGTTTACAATCCACAGACCCATCAGTGGAGCATCTACTGGGCGAACAGCAAGGATCCTGCCTTGGGCCAGCCGCTGCAACCGATGATCGGCGAGTTCAAGAATGGACGGGGCGAGTTTTACGATCAGGAGCTATGGAAGGGCAGGGCCGTTTATGTTCGATTTGTCTGGTCGGACATCACCCCGAATTCGGCCCACTTCGAGCAGGCTTACTCCGACGATGGCGGCAAGACTTGGGAAGTCAACTGGATCACGGACCAGACGCGGGTGCCGGATACGAGCGCCAAAGCGCACTGAAACTCGCCGCACGATGCGGAAAGCGGGCAGGGCCTACGAACGTGTGCCCTCAGAGCAGCTCGATAGTGGCTGCATGATTAGGGGCGGCAGCCAGCCGGGCGTCGCGAGTTATCAGGGTAGCGTCTAGGGCTTCGGCGAGGGCGACATAAGCGGCGTCATAGGCGGAGAGATGGTGACGGTAATGCCAGATGCGCGGGAGAAACGCGAAGTGTGGATACCGCGTAATGCGGAGGTCGAGCAAGTCGACGATTGCCTCGTCGGCGCGGCGTGGTGGAATAACCTGGTTCCGCACCAGACGCCGGAGCACCTGCTCGGCCTCCAGGTCGAGCAGGTGAGGAGCATGCAGCGATTCCGGGCGGGCAAAGATACGCTGCTCAATGCGTTGCCCCGCCGCTGTCTGAAGCAGCCAGTCGACAGCGGCGGACGCATCCAGCACGATCACCGAGCGTCCCGCTCTTCGCGAACCAGGCGAGCCGTATCGATCGGGGTCGATACCGGCTTACGCTTATGCAGGCGCTCCCGCAGCTCCAGCAGGGTCGGCCGCTCAGCGATTTCCTTGATCTCGGCCAGCAGATAATCCGACAGCGACATGCCCGTCATGGCGGCCCGCGCCTTCAGGCTGCGGTGCAGGGCATCGGGAACGTTGCGCAATTGAATCATCTTTGACATGCTGAAAGCATACTTTCATGTGTAGAGCATGTCAAACATGAGTTAACGTTTATCACCCCGCCCTTTTCGAACAGCCGGAAAGGATGGGCACCCGGCAGGGTGCGAGCCAGATCGTTCTTCCTCGTCATGCGCGGAAAGAGCCGCTGCGCGTTACCCGGGCCTAATGGTCTTGCAATACCTGTTCTTGGCGACTATTTTGGAGTTCACAGATCGACCAGCCCGGAGAGCCCGTTGCACTGGTTGAACACCCTGTTTGCGCTAGATCGCCATCAGACTTCGCTGAATCGCGAAATCCTCGCCGGCCTCACCACCTTTACCACTATGTCTTACATTGTGGTAGTCAACCCCGCAATCCTGTCTACTGCGGGAATTCCGGAAGGTCCGATCGTTTGTGGCGACGGTCCTGGTGGCGGCTGCCGGTTGTTATCTCATGGCGTTCTACGCCAACCGGCCTTTCGCGATCGCCCCTTACATGGGGGAAAATGCGTTCATCGCTTACACGGTTTGTAAGATGCTCGGTTTTCCGTGGCAGACGGCGCTTGCGGCGATTTTCGTCGCAGGGGTCTCGTTCATCCTTATGACCGCGCTTCGGCTGAGGCAGTGGCTCCTGGAGGCAGTTCCAATTTCGCTGCGTTACAGCTTTGCCGTCGGCCTCGGCTTCTTTCTCACCTTCATTGGCCTGAATGAAAGCGGTCTCGTCAAGGTTGGCGTTCCCGGCGCACCGGTGCAGGCCGGCAAGCTGACTTCAGCGCCTGCCCTGGTTGCCATGTTCGGCTTCGTTCTGATCGCGATTCTGGTAATCCGAAAAATTCCGGGAGCGATTTTGCTCGGTATCGTGATCACCGCGTTGGTAGCTTTTGCAGCCAAGACGGCCACGCCTCCGCAACGGCTGGTAAGCATGCCGCCTAGCCTGGCGCCCATTTTCTTCAAGCTGGACTTTCACGGCGCTTTCACCTGGCGGGCATTTCCCGTGATGCTGACGATCCTCATCATGGCATTCGTGGATACCATGGGCACCCTCATCGGAGTTTCCGCTCGCGCGGGCTTCCTCGACCAGAACGGCCATTTGCCACAGATCGAGAGGCCGATGATGGTCGATGCCGTAGCCACTACCCTGGCTCCGGTTCTGGGGACGACGGTTTCTGGCGCCTATGTTGAATCGGCCACTGGAATTGAGGTTGGAGGGCGTACCGGCTTGACGGTTCTCGTCACAGGAACATGCTTCCTGCTGACACTGTTCTTCGCCCCGCTTGTGACCGCTATTCCAGCCCATGCGTACGGACCGGCGCTCATCATCGTAGGGCTCTTCATGCTTGCGCCGATCACACGCATCGATTTTGCAGATTACTCGGAGTCAATTCCCGCGTTCGCGGTTGTAGTGCTCATGGTGTTTACCTACAACATTGCCATTGGTATCTGTGCCGGGTTTGTCCTTTACCCGGTCTGCAAGCTTGCTACAGGAAGCTACAGGCAACTCAAGTCCGGGTTGTGGATTCTGGCTGCGATCTCACTATTGTTCTTCGTGTTCTACCCATATCGGTGAGGCTGGGAGAGCCGCTTGCTCCAATTCCCATCGCCCAGGAGCGGTCGAGTTTTCTAGCGCTTAAACGGCGCAGGTTCCGCTGACAAAACTATTACAGTAGCCTTCGCCTCAAGTTGTTAGTCTGAGATTGACCCGTGCGAACCGTCCGTCGTCTTGCGCGCACGAGAAATATCACAAGGAAGACATGATTCGTAAAGAGAAGCTCAACACCTCGACCGTTGTTGTCATGGCGCTGTTTCACATTGGCGCGCTTGCCGCGCTCTTCATGTTTAGCTGGAAGGCCTTTTTCGTTGCGCTCTTCCTTTATTGGATGGCCGGCAGTCTCGGCATCGGGTTGGGCTATCACCGATTGCTCACGCATCGCGGCTACAAGTGTCCGAAGTGGTTCGAATACTTCGTGACGGTCTGCGGCTGCCTGGCGCTGGAGGGTGGGCCGGTCTTCTGGGTGGCGGTGCATCGGCTGCATCACCAGATCACCGACAAGCCGGGCGATCCGCACTCCCCGCGCGATGGCGGCTTCTGGGCACACATGGGCTGGATCATGAGCGGCGAGAGCCTGCATAACGCGAACGGCGACAAATTGCTGCCCTACGTTCCCGACCTGCGCAAAGACAAGTTCCACATGTGGATCAGCAAGTACCACTACATACCCATGATCGTGCTTGGCGTTGGTCTACTGGCGATCGGCGGCTGGCCCATGGTGATGTGGGGCATCTTCTTCCGCACTGTCTTCCTGCTGCACTCCACATGGTTCGTGAACTCTGCAACTCATATGTGGGGATCGAAGCGCTTCGCCACCGATGATGACTCGCGCAACCTGTGGTGGGTGGCGTACCTCAGCTTCGGCGAGGGATGGCACAACAACCATCACGCGCATCCGCAGTCGGCGCGGCATGGTCTGGCGTGGTACGAGTTCGATTTGAACTGGTACGCGATCAAGACGTTTTCTTGGCTGGGGCTGATTTGGGACATCAAGCTGCCGAAGTTACGCTCGGCCCGCATCCAGCCGGTAGCGAACCCCGAGGCGGCGAAGGAAGCGTTGGCCATGGCGGCGGTGGGGGATTGAGCGAGCCGCAGAGCGCGACTGCGGATTTAACCTCAAGCACAAGCCCCGGCCAGTTGATTATTTACGAAATGGCGATGTGTCGCCAGGGATCGGAGCTAAGTCGATCCGGCGGCATCATTGCGGCTCTGCCTCGATGATTTCCAGCCTCCCGGCTGTCGGCATCGAAAAGATCTGAAAGCGATCCGGGTCAGGACGATAACAAGCAAGCGGGCCAGAGGCGGTGTTGTCGACCTGGTAGCGGGCGAGTAATTGGCCAGTGGTAACATCCAGAACTCTGTATTCTGTGCCTTGGCAGTGCCTTCCGGTACCCGCGCTCTGGCAGTTGAGCGTAAATCTTATGACCAAGCGATTCTTGAATACGCGAAGGCCAAAATCTGGGGTTCCTCCTTCTGGTGGTTCGGCAGTAATCTGCCGGACCACTTCACCTGTGCTGGAAATTACATAGACCCGTACTGGAGAGGTGGCCCTCATCAGATACACAAATCCATCATCTCCACGCACGGCAACCGAGCGTGAGACGGCGGCCCTTTCAATCTCAGTATCGCCATCCAGTGCGAACTGCTTCACAAGGTGGCCGGCTCGGTCGTAGATCGCCGTCCATGCCGTGTTCCCGCGACGATACTGCAGGCCTGACAACATCACCTCACCCGAGTGAAACACAGCAAACTGGTCGGGGAAGAAAGCAACGGACGGATCGTCGAGGCGCAGCGAGGATTGCCGGGTGCCCGTCAGGACCGAAGTTATCGATAACTTTCGTCTTGCCATCCAGTCGCACCATGGCGACTCCGCCATCGGGTAGCACAGCATAGCGGTTCATCAATTCGCCCGAAGTATCGAACTTGGCTTCGAGGGCACCCTTGCCGGATAGCCTGTAAATCGGGCCGATCATCCCCGGCTGATCGGGATCAACCAGCTTCACATACAACCGTCCGTGCTCGTCACACGCCGTTGGAAGGGCGAAATTTCGCGAACCCTCGTAGGGCACGTCAGTCTTTGTCTGGTCCTTCTTAACGATCATTTTCGGTTGTGCAGCTAACGAGAGGCAGGTGGTTAAGAGCAGAGCAATCGCCCAAAGCGTGTTCATTCGAGAACTCCTATTGGCAAATCCTAGCTCGTATCCCATGGATGCGATTGTTGGTTATGTCTTGTCGTTACGTAAGACGGGACAGGCCCAAACGGGTTAGCGAGCAGCTGATGGCGAGAGGCCGTGTTATGCAGGTGCCAGGGGCCGTCAGCACATCCCGGGCACCTCACTTCTGCACCAACATCACTCTTCCGCTTTCCACCGCCGCCGAGTCGATGCGCAGCGGCAGCTTGAAGGTGGTGGTTAGTCCCACGTTGGGGTACTTCTGCTTGAGATAGCGGTCGACGAAGAACTGCAACATCATCTGCGGGATCTCGACGCCGTCCAGCTCCACCTTTTGCACGGTGATGGTGCCTGTTCCGTTGTCGCCGCTGGCTTGCGCGACAACATGGACATCATGCACGCCGGTGAAGACGGCCAACAGTGGATTCTTGGAACGTGCCTTCTCCGTGATCACGTCGAAGTCGACCTTAGCGTGGCCGTCGAGCATTCCCGGCTGGGCGGTGAGCTTAAGACCGCTGACGCCTTTCGGCATCTTTACGCCGCCTTCGGCGAAGTAGGCATTGGCCTCGTCTTGCGTGATCTCGGTCGGCTTGGGATCAGGATGTTCGCGCGCAGCATTCGCCTTGAGATAGGCGATCTTCTGCTCCATGCTGCGGTAGGCGGCGCTATGCTGGCCCTGGTTTTGCGCGGCGGAGAACGGCGCCGCACCGAACGTCAGGAGAGCACCGCTTAAGAGGCTGTTACGAAACTTGTGCCGTCCGCTGAAGCGGTGGGATCTCCCACTTACGCCCTCCCGGCGCAGAAGCGCGGGGCTAAGCTCTGCTGTCCCTACAGGACGGACGTGCGGTTTGTTCCACCCTCGTCGTTGAATCACGAGTTTTGTAACAGCATCTTTTAAGAAAAACTTCATCGTAGCTGCGCCTGCGTGGGAGAGGGCGGTACTGTTTCCACCGTTGGCTGGTCCAGCGAACCAGCGACGACATAAGATGGCCCGCCGGTCCGTTGCAGGCGGAAGTTGAGGCTCCGGTCGTAGGTGGCCGTGCCCTTCACGTCATAGACCACGCCGTCCGTTTTCAGTTCACAGTTGTCGAAGGTGAGGTTGCCGTGTCCGATCTGGAGGATGCCCGCCAGGCTGGAAAACGTCAGCGGTGTGGAGTGCCCGTCGAGTGCCAAGGTGCGAAGCGCGCCGCCAGTCCAGGTAAAGTCGAGCGACCCGGTGGCCGAGTCACGCAAACTTGCCGCATCTGTTCCCTGCATGGCGAGAGCATATTTGCCGAGGGCCTGGCCGCTGGCCCAGTTCTCGCGCATCAAGGTCGAGAGCTGGTCCATGGAGATCCTCTGCAAGCTGCCACCGCCTTCAAACCTGGGCGGCGATTGCGTGAAGTCGCCGGTCCAGCGGCCGCTTTGGTGTCCGCCAAGCAAGTCGGAGCGGAGAATATCGAGCCCAACTTTACCGGCGCTCATTTGCACTTGGCCGCGAAGATTGTCGGCCAGTAGCCGCCCCAACTGGAAGTGCGTGACCTCGAACTTGCCGTCGGCGTGCAATTTCAGGAGCGCGTCGTGCCGTTGTTGTCCGATGGAGAGCAGGCGATACCAGGGCTGCGAGCGGGCAGCCGGATTCAGCAACTGGTTCACCCGTGCGAGCGAAAGCTCGTCCGTGTGCAGGTCGAAGTGGATGATGCAGGTTTCGGGGCTGGTGCAATGAAGCGGAAAATCCGCGCTGCCGCCCAGAGCAGGCCCGGCAGCGAAGCTGCCCGAAAATGAGCCCACGTTTACGGCGCCGTCAGCGAGCGTCGCCTTTGCCGATTCGATTCGCAGCGGCTCATTCACGCCCTGAAGCTCGGCGGTGACGTCGCGCAGCTGCATCTGGCCGGAGGTGACAGGAGCCGAGAATCCAGCCCATGAGCCCGTCAATTCAACCTGGACATCAGCTTTGCCGGCCAGGCCGATGCCGGGTGTGGCAATTCCAAGCGCACGCGCGACCTCCGTAAGGCGCGTCAGTTCGACGCCGCCAGTCACCGTGGCGCGATACGTTTCCTGGTTGAAGAATCCGCTGACGACAGCGGGCGATACCGCTCCCATGGAGAGAGGAAAGGGCGTGATCAGCAGCGCAAAGCCCGCAGGCGGCGCAGCTTGCGCCACAGGCTTGCGGCGCCGCGGGGCAGATGCCGGTTGCGAGACCGAGCCGCCCGGCACCGCAAAGTCAATCTCGCCGATCTGTAAATCTTGCCCAAGAACGCCGGAGTTCAGTGCCAGTTGGCTGGTGCGTCCGCCGCCCGACCACCTTGCCGGTTGATTCGCTGCCTTGCGAACTTCGAACGTGGCGTCCGCGCTGCCACTGGCATTGAGATCCTGCGGCAGGTCCTTCTTGACGTGGCGGGCAAAGGCAACGACGCGATCCATGGGGACTTGCTGGGCGGTGATAGCGACCTGATACGAATCCGGACCCCAATCTTCTGCGTTGCCGCTGATCCGCAAAATGCCAGGCTTGATTGGTGATTCGCATACAACGTCGTGCAGCGAATCGCCGACGGTGGAGTATGTGCCCGTGCAATGAGCGCGCAGCTGAAGCGATTCTCCCAGAGCAATGTCATAGCGGCGGAAGTCATCGATATTGGCGTCGAGAACGACACTCAGGGCGGCGGGGGTACCGGTGAAGCGTGCTGTCGCGCTGGTTCCACCGCGCCAGCCGCGATCGCGTCCGTAGATGAGCTTGGTGATCTGCCCGAGCTGGCCCTTGGTGAAGTCAGCTCTTAAAACCATCGGCGTGTTGCGCGGCTGGTTGGCGTGCTGGAATCGGCCTTCCACGCGCAGCAGACCAGTATCGCTAAGGGCGAGATCGGTGCGCATCGGCTTCGCCAGCAGGCGAACTCCCCAGTCGGTTTCCGACTCGCGCCACAGTGCGAAGTCGGCGTCAGTGAACGAGAAGGCCTTCTTTACCTGGCCAAGCTTGAAGTTGATGCGCCCGCCGCTGGCCTCGATGTAGGGAAATCGCGGGCGGGCTTCCGGCCGGCGCGCGGCAGTTGGGGCGGAGGATGCCTGTGAAGTGCGCTGTATCAGTTCCTCCAGGTTCCAGTGACCGTTGGCGCGCCGCACCAGGTTGAGACTGGGATTGTCGAGCGAAAGCGTGCCGATCTCTAGCCTCCCGCGCCACAGCGAGGTAAGCCGGATGTAGGCTGCGACATCGTCGGCGCGCAGCATAGGTTCAGCGCTGTATTGCGGATCGTCGGCAACAACGAAGTTCGACAGCACCAGTCCTGGCCGCGGTAACAGCCGCATAGAAATGGCGGAGGCGGAAACGGTATGTCCCAGGGCGCGGCTGATGGCCTGCACCACTCTCAGCCTATAGTGGTTGACGTTGATCCAGGGCGGAACAAAAGCAGCCAGCAAGAGGATGATCAAGACTGTCCACAAGACCATCCTGCGCCGCCGATGAGCGGGTTCGACGGGCAGCCTTGAGGCACTTGCCGTGGCCACTAGTGCACCACGTGGAACATCCGTGACCAGCGTGTCTGGTCGAAGAAGTGGATGACGATGCGGAAGAAGAAACCGATGCGGTCGGCCAGCGAGGTGCGCAGGTATTCCCCGCGCGGTGTCTCAAACGACCAGTAGATGAACATGGGCGTGCCGATCACGTTCTCCCGAGGGACGAATCCCCAGAACCGGCTGTCCAGGCTGACATCGCGGTTGTCGCCCATGGCGAAGATGCTGTCGGGCGGCACTACAAGTTCGCCGTTCTCCAGGTGTGACGCCAGAGCCAGCCGCCACTCCGGGCTTAACTGGTCGTAGGGGCTGGGAGGAGACCTCGGGAAAGCTATCGCGATAAGCGTTGTAGTCTCCCTGGCGGATCACATAGGGCTCATCCAGCTTTTCACCGTTGCGGTATACCACGCCGTTTTCCAAGTGGATACGGTCGCCGGGAGTTCCAATCACACGCTTCACGACATACAGCCCAGGTTCTGCGGGAGAGAGAAAAACGAAGACGTCACCGTGCTGCGGATTGCGATACTTCAGCAGAGGCCCAATCCACTTTGTGACAGGCGCGAAGACGATGCGATTGACGAACACGTGATCGCCGATGAGCAGCGTGTTCTCCATCGAACTGGAGGGGATCTCGAACGCCTGAAGAACAAAAGTGATGATGAAAAGTCCCGTCACCAGAACAAGCGCAATGGAAGCGATGAATTCCGGAGTGGTTTCCTTTTCCTTGTGGGGTTTGGCCGGTTTGTCAGCCGCAGGCTTAACGTCAGGTTTCTTGGCGGCGGGCAGAGTTGTTCTTGCCATGTAGCTTCTATTGTCCTTGTCGGCGCTTCAGTGGGGGACGCTGAACATCCGTTCCCAGCGTAAACCCTTGAACGATTGAACCAGGCTGTAGGCCAAAGTCGAAAGTCTATCAGACGGCGCCGGTTCGTTTGCTGCTGATTGACTGCGCGGCATCGACCAGTAAATGATCAACGGACGCCCGACGATGTTTTCCGCCGGCACCAGCCCCCAGTAGCGTGAGTCATAACTGTCGTCGCGATTGTCTCCCAAGACGAAGTAATACCCTTGCGGCACGATGAGCTGTCCGTCCTCAAAAAGTTTCCTCGCTTGTAAAGACCACTTCGAGGTGGTGCGGTTACCGAACTGTCCGTCGTTGGGAAAGTTATCGCGGAACTTGTCGTGTTGCGACCAATTGAATATGGCGTACGAATCCGGTTGCGGCTCACCGTTCACATAGACGTGCTTGTTGATCAACCGTATGCGATCGCCGGGAATGCCAACCACACGTTTCACAAAATGCTGCTGCGGATTTACCGGATAGCGGAAAACGACGATGTCCTCATGTCGCACCGGACGATAGGGAAGCAACCATCCCCAGAGACGCGAATGCCCGTAGTGCGCCTTGTCCACCAGAAGATAGTCGCCGATGAGCAACGTACGCTCCATCGATTCGGAAGGGATCTGAAACGCTTGCACGACAAAGGTGACGACAAACACCGCGATCACGACAGTGATTGCCAAGGACTGCAACGTGTTGACGTGGTGAGCGTGCGGATTTGACTTGGGCAGGAGAACCGGCCTGGGTGGCCCTGGACTAACGTGAACTTCGGGTTCGGTGCGAACTTCGCTCATGCCTGCCTGGATGATTCGGCGCTGGGACCAAGGGCGTCCGCTGTGGAGCCTCTCTGCGTCGATTGTAGGCGCTCGAAAGCCTGTTGTGCGGCCCTTTGCTCGGCGCGTTTCTTAGAGTTACCTTCGGCCCGGCAGATGAACCCGGCCTCACCGTCGCTGGCGCCTCCAATGTGGACCTCCACGGTGAAGAGCTTGCGGTGTTCGGGGCCTTGTTCCTGCACCACCAGGTAGCGCGGCTGCGGACGGCGAGCGGCGTGTACCGCTTCCTGCAGTGCCGATTTGTAGTCCATGATGGGAAGGCGACCTTGACAAAGCTGTCTCAGGTTGGCCAATTCCGGCTCAAGAATGTTCTGCACGATGAAGCGGTGCGCAGGTCCGATGCCGGCGTCGAGGTAAATGGCCGCGATCAGCGCTTCCAAGGCATTCACCAGCAGCGCGCTCTTGCCGCGCCCGCCACTCCTCTCTTCGCCTTTGCCGAAGCGCAGGTAAGAGCCGATCTCCAGCTGCCGGGCCGGACGGACCAGTTCGCGCGCGCTGACAATATGGGCCCGAAGTTTCGACAGCTCGCCTTCACCATATTCGGGGAAGCGACGAAACAGTTCCTGACTGATTACAAACGCAAGCACCGCATCACCGAGAAACTCCAGTTGCTCATTGTCGCCGGGGATGGTCACGGGCGCCTCAGCCTCCGCAGAAACCTGTGATTCGGCCTCACGTGCGAAGGAAGAATGGGTGAGCGCCTGCTCCAGCAGGTCACGTCGAGCAAAGCAGTGGCCCAGAGCTGCTTCCAAGTCAGACAAGTCGGTAGGATGCGGATTCATTCTTCTCGGCACTTAAGCCAGCGATTTGGTTTGCTCAATGCGGCTGCGGCGGTTGCGCCGGTTGCGCCGGCTGCGTTGTGCTTCCCGGTGCAGTAGGTCCCGATGCAGTTCCCGGTGGCGGCGTGACTCCCGCAGCCGGCAAGCTGGGCTCAGCCCCTTCTCCTAAGAGCTTCTGCAAACGCGACTGCTGTTGCTTGGCCAGCGTTTGCTCTACGCTGCCTTGCTGCGAATATTGCAGGGCCTTGTTGGCGTTGACCAGCGCCTCGGCATATTTCTTTTCATTGTCCTGCGCGACGGACAGGCGCAGATAGATGCGCGCCACCGGCGCCGCCTTCGAGATATCCGCTGCCTTCTGGAAGTTGGTCTCGGCGTCGGCGAAACTTTGCTTCTGCATTGCGATAACGCCCAAGGTCTCGTAGGCGAGCGTCAAGATGCTGCTCTTTACCGCCTGCACCTGGGCTTCCGAAATATTGGGAGGGATGTGCAAACCGGTGTTGATGTTGTCGATCGCCGCTTGCGCGTCTTTAGCGGCCTCGGCGTAACGCTGGTCTTTGTCGAGATCGTTGTCGTGAGTGATCTCGACCAGCGCGGACGCGACATGGATGAGAGGGTTCGGGTCATGCGGGTCGATACCGACCGCCTTGCGCGCGGCTTCGATCTCTTTCTCGGCATTGTTCTGCTGGGCAAAGCCGTTCATGGCCTGCACGTAAAGCAGTTCTTTCAACTCGCTGTCAGGATACTTCTGCACAAACTGGTCGGCGGCTGCCAGAACCTGATTGGGGTCGGTCAGTGCCGCGCCCGCTTTGTAGGCGTCGAATTCTTCTTTGGTTTTGGCCTGAGGTGGTCTGGACGCGGCCGGAGCAGCAGAAGGCGGTGGAGTGGCGGGCTGCGGCGCCGCTTGAGTTGGCGCTGGAGTACTCTGCGCCGCCGTTGCGGACTGCGGCGTCGCCTGGGTCGGGCGCTGAGTGTTTTGCGGCGGCAGGCTTCCGGACTGTGCGCCACCCGCCTGCGCGATGGCCGGGCCGGCCGCGAGCAGCACCAAACATAGTGCCGACTGAAATCTCATCGATTGCATTCCTCGCCCACTCCTATCTTATTGCGATGGCGGTTTTGCCGCTGGAGGCTCGTAGGGAGCTTTTAATCCACGCTCGGCTGCGGCCTTGGTATCGGCTGACATATCGCCAGTGTCGAGCGCCGCTTTGTACTGCACGAGCGCGTCCTCGCGATCATCCTGCAAGTCAAGAATCCGTCCCAGATAAATGTGGCACCACGCGGCGATGCGGGGGTCCTTGGCCGATTGCAGCGCCTTGGCGAAATTGTCGCGCGCATCTTGCACGTTGCCGCTCAGCGTCGCCACCCGGGCCAGTACGAAGTAGGCTTTGCCCACGTCCTCGTTGGCGGCCAAGGCTTCATTGGCAAGCTGCGCGGCGCCTGCGGGATTTCCGCTGGCCAGCGCCCGTTCTGCCTGATCCACCTTGGAAAGCGTCGCCGGCTTCGCAGCCTGCATCAGCTCCGGCTCGGCGGAAGAGGCGAACTGTATCCCGGATGCGTGTTTTCGTACTTCTGCCACATCGATGCCATGCAGCCAATCGGGGAAAGTGTCCTTCAGCCCAGTCTCTCCCTTTTCGAAGGCGCGCAGTTGATCGTAGAAATAGCCAGTCAGGACGAAGCCTTCCGACTCGGCACGCTTTACCATCGCCAGCCGTTCCTGCTCGGGCAGTTTGGGATCGAGCGGCGTGCGCGCCTCAATGGCCCGAATGAGGCTCTCGATCAGCAGAAGACCGACATCTTCGTGGTACGGATCTGCCATCGGGGCCTGCTGCACCGAGAGCAAGATCGGCTTGATCCGCTCCAGGGAGGTCAGGCGCTTGGCGATCAACGGGTCGAGCACGAAGTGCAGGTAAGCATGACGAAGCTGTTCAATGTGGATATTGTCGCCCTGAGGCGAGATCACCATGTAGTACAACTCGTCACGATAGTCGCGTGAGTTGACTTGCCCGGGAGCAGCCATCGGCTCCATATAAATCGTATAATTGCGCCCCGGATCGGTGGCCAGCGGCATGCGAAGATACACATCGGTCGAGGTGATCATCTTCGCGACCGGGTCGTGATACTGCTCGATCAGCGCGTCATACTGCGGCTGGTGCTTCAGCCAGATGGAATGAAGCTTTGCGGCGCTCGCGTAGTTCTTCAGCAAGGGAAGGAAACCCAGCACATAAGCCGCGTCATCGGGCATGTCGGCTTCCTCCCACTTGGGAGTGAAGTCCGGCGGGTTGCCTACGTTCAGCGCCAACGAAACAAACTGGGCCAAGTCATGCGACACATCGTTTTGCCGATGCTCGCGGTAGAAGCGGCACATGGCATCGGCAGCCGCGGCGGCCTGCGGCAATTCACTGGCTTTTACCAGGTCGGCACGGACCTGCAAACGGATGGGCGAAGACGACGCCAGGTCCTGGTCGTACCCGCACACGTTGGCGGCGGAGACGATGCTGAACATGGTCTCGCTGACGTCCAGCGTGGCTTTCGTCGGACCCTGTGCGGCACAGGGCAGCGCCGCCAAAATCAGCGCTGCAATCAATGTCCGGAGAGAAAAGCTCAGACGAGCCTCCTGAAGCAATCTGGGCAGGGAAGCGGCATTGGTTAGTGTAAGGTTTCGGGCGCGGGAGGCGCAAATCGTCGGCGGCGTTGGTAAGCACGCTAGATGAAGGTCCCACCCCAACCGTACGGACGAAGCTGTTCCAAACCGGGTCCGGCTCGGTTGAGGATCTACCATCGGACATTTCAGTGTCTCTGTCACAGTCACATGTGACCGCTGCACTTGGTGAATGTGAGCTAGCGTGTTTAGCTGTACTGTATCGGGAAGGGACTCGAGGTTTTGCGGGGCCCTGGCAGCATAGGATTAGGAAAACTGTCGGAATCGCAATTTTGGTCACCGTCGAGAGTGACCACCGGCACACAATGCGGGTGAGCAGAACCCGCCGCCGGGCTTCGAGTTTCGAGCCGTAGATGCGTCCACAGACGATCCGGCACGCCCATGCAAGCGGCGATACGCTGTGGAGTCTACGAGGGCACCATGCTTACACCATACGGGCTCGATATCATAGAAAACTGCCTGAGCTGCAAGATGCGGGCAGAACACAGCTTCTGCGATCTTCCCCCGGCGGCATTGAAGTATTTTGAAGGCATCAAGTACTCCACCACCTATCCCAAAGGGGCCGTTCTCTTTGTCGAGGGCCAACAACCGAGGGGTATCTTTGTACTCTGCAAAGGGCGCGTGAAACTGTCGATTTGCTCGCGGGACGGCAAGACCCTGATCATGAAGATCGCTGAGCCAGGAGAAGTACTCGGACTCAGCTCGACGGTCGGCGGTAAGCCCTACGAGCTCACGGCAGAAACCGTCGATCCCTGCCAGATTAACTTTGTGAGACGCGACGACTTCTTGCGCCTGCTGAAGGAGCACACCGACGTTTGCCTGCAGGTAGCTGTGCAATTGAGCGACAAGTACAACACAGCCTGCCGCGAGATCCGTTCGCTAGGTCTCTCGCACTCAGCGGGCGAGAAACTGGCGAAGTTGCTGTTCGACTGGAGCATGCGCAGGGGAGAAGCCGGGAAGCTGGAGCCGCGTTTCACGCTTGCTGTAACGCACGAGGAAATGGCCCAGATGATTGGCACTTCGCGGGAGACTGTAACCCGTCTATTGGCCGATCTGAAGAAGCGGAAAGTCGTGCAGTTGAAGGGTTCGACTTTACTGATTCGCAACAAAGCAGTTCTGAGGTCGCTGGCGCTGGCTTAGTAGTCGACAGTGTATCTATGTGCTTCCCTCGTCTCCATTTTCGAGTGTGGCCGGATCGCTGCCAAACCTGAAGGTGGCGGCCCGCAGATAGTTGACGAGAACAGCCCTTATCGTACGTAATCCACCCTGCCAACAGCGCACCGGTGCGTACGATGAGCGCAGAGAACGGCTTCATCTTCCCGCCCGCTCAAGAATCAGCCCAACGATCAGCGCCAGGTCCGCGGCAAACACCGTGCTTACGAAGTTCACCGCATCGTTCCCCATACGTCCGGAGTTTTCCCAGGTGGCCCCGAGCAGGCTATCGATCATCATGCCCGCCGTGCCCGCGATAGCGATCACCGGCACCCAAAGCCAATCGACGACGGCCGAGGCTCCGCTGACCCACGCGACCACGCAGGCCGCCACGGCAGCCGCTCAGGGTGCCCGGACAGGCTGATGGCGCCGTTGGTGCCGATAGGCACGCTGCGAAGTCCCACAATGAGGTAGGCGCCGCGCGCAGATGCCTGGCCAACTTCGCTGGAGACGGTATCGGCGGCCGCCTCGGCCAGCGCGGCCATGGCGCCCGCCAACAGCAAGTCGCTGAATTCGGGAAACCACAGCACGGGAAGCGCGCAGCAGGCCGAGACGCCCAGGTTCGCCAGCACCTGCGATCCGGTGCGCCCGCCGGAGCGCTCCGCCAGGCCCAAGCCGCTGCTTGCGCCGCCAGCCCCAGCGCGTGGCCAGCACCGTCAACAGCAAAAGCGTGAGCAGGGGCAGGAATCCGGCGAAGCCGGCGGTGATCATCGAGAATGAAAGCCACGGCGATTCCGGCGATGGCGCCCCCGTCGGTGACCGAACCCATGACGCGCGCCACCACCGCGAACAGGAGCGCTATTAACGCGGCGGGTACTCCCCTGGAATGGAAGAGATTCATTCGGAGTCACTTGCAGTAGTAGAATGGCGGCCCGAACTTGGTGTCACTCCCGGGTGCGTGACACGCAAACGGGGAACAGGCCTTTGCAGCGCATCCTAACAGATTTGTTGCCCGCCGGGCCCAAAGCACCATTTGCGGTGCAGTTTACTTCGCGTTATCATCGCGTGCGCAGGCCAATAATCGCGTAAGGTGAGAAAACAACATGGCTTCTTCTGTCTGGTCCGGCTACCTGACGTTTGGATTGATCTCCATGCCCGTGCGCCTGTTCTCCGGCGCGCGCGATAACCATATTTCGTTTCACATGCTGCACCGCCCCGACCATGTGCGCATCAAGCAGCAGCTCTGGTGCCCGCACGACGAGCGCGTGGTGGAGCGCAACGAGATCGTGAAGGGCTACGAGTATCGCAAGGGCGAATACGTCATCATCGAGCCGGAGGAGATCAAGAAGATCGAGCCGAAAACTGCCAAGGCGATGGAGATCCTGGAATTTGTGAAGGCCTCCGAGGTCGATCCCATCTACTTCGAGTCTTCGTATTTCCTGGTGCCGGAGGAAGCCGGCCGCCGTCCCTACGCCCTCTTGTGCAAGGCGTTGGAAGAGACCGAATACGTCGCGATCGCAAAGCTCACCATGCACAACCGCGAATACACCGTGTTCCTGCGGCCCTACAACGGCGGCATGATGCTGCACACCATGTACTACAGCGAGGAAGTGCGCCAGCTAGAGAATTTCGGCAGGCCAGATGTTGAGCTGAAGGATGCGGAAGTCAAAGTGGCGCACCAACTGATCGAAGCACTGGCCGGCAAGTTCGAGCCCGAGAAGTACCACGACACGTTTGAAGAAAACTTGAAGACCCTCATCAAAGCCCGTTTGGAAGGCGAGGAAGTCACCGAAGTCGAGAAACCCCGCAAGCCTGCGCCGGTTATCGACCTCATGGCCGCACTGAAAGAAAGCCTTGCACAATTGCCCAAGAAGCCGCCGCAACGCGTGGAGGAAGCGCAGAAGAGCTCCCAGATTCACGCTGTGAAAACTGCTGCCAAGGCCCCTCGCCGCAAGAGCGCATAGAAAGCGCATAGGAAAGGATCGGCGCTTTGTCGTGATTTTTCTCTCCAAGCGGAGAATTTCTCGCCTGATTGCACTTTAGTGGTGCTTACATTCCACCTAGGTTGTTCTACCATTAGCGCCCGAGGGATATTTCCCGGTGACCCCGGTACAAAAGAAACCTACTCAACCAATTCATGTAGCTGTCCTAGGATATGACCCGCTTCGCTTCGTAGGACTACGAGCCGTTCTGGAGGCCGATGGCGAGTTTGCTGTCCACAAAATCGAGCCCGCAAACATGGGCCAACCATTGCCCGGAGAAACCGTTTTGATGGGATCACACGGCCTGGGGTCGGTGTACGACGCCATCGCCACCATCAGAACTGTGCGTCCCGAAGTGAAGATCATCCTCACCAGCGCCCTGACGTCCGACGAGGCGATGCTGCGAGGCATCGCGGCCGGAGTGAAAGGTTATATCGATGAGGCAGCCCCGGCAGACGAATACAAGCAGGCGCTGCGCGTTGTTCAGGGCGGATCGATTTGGGCGCCGCGGCGCGTGTTGTCGAAGTTCATCGAGCGGGCAACTGCGGACCCGAGAAAAGCAGTAGCAACCGGCACGAGAGCTCTCAGTGAGCGCGAACGGCAAGTGTTGGAGCTCCTGGTAGCCGGCCGCACGAACAAGGAGATCGGCGCCGAATTGGGCATCGAAGTGCGCACGGTCAAACTGCACGTCAGCCGATTGATGCAGAAGGCGGGCGTCGACAACCGCATCGCTCTTTCCGTCCATGCCGTGACGAACGTGCTATTCGGCCGCATGTAGCAGATTTCCTGCTATGTGTATATGGGAAAGTAATCAACTGATAGTTACCAAAGGGAAGTCTTACATATGTCCACTAGGACATAGCGCATATGCCCTTTCGTTATCTTGCCATTATGTGACCTTCGCGGCAAACTATATCTACCTACCACAGAACCTGGGAGATAGGGCTGGAAGAGGGTACGAGGGTCCCCGAATCCGGCCCTTCGTTTTTCTGCAGGAAAGTTCCGTAAGAGCGTGCCATCTCCTCCGCTCCCTCCCGTTTGCAACCTCACTGCGCGTCACTAGAAGGTAACCCCACAGGTTTGCGATCAAGAGCGTCTGACAGCACAAATCGACATAAGATGAACACGGTCACTGACGATTTCGACCGGGAGTGTGGTTATGAAGAAGCTCGCCTTTCTATTGACATTGCTGATCGCCTGCGCCGCGTACGCTTCCGACCAGCGCGCCGCAGACATTGATCGCCTCAAGACTTCCGGTGTCATTCTGACGCAGATCATGTCGGCGCCCGATCGGGGGATTCCCGACGCCATCATGGATGGCGCGAAGTGTATCGCGGTAATTCCCTCGATGCTCAAGGCCAGCTTCATCTTTGGCGCCAACTACGGCAAAGGCGTCGCGACCTGCCGCACCGCCAATGGATGGAGCGCGCCGGTCTTCTTCAAGGTCGAAGGTGGCAGCTTTGGCCTTCAGGCCGGCGGCCAGGCCAGCGATCTCGTTCTCATCATTCGCACAGAAGACGGCATGCAGCATCTGCTGTCCAGCAAGTTCAAACTGGGCGGCGACGCTTCTGCCGCAGCCGGGCCGGTGGGCCGCGATGCGCAGGCAGCGACCGACCTTACGTTGCGCGCACAAGTGCTGACCTACTCTCGGGCACGTGGACTGTTCCTTGGAATTTCGTTGAACGGCGCGGTCATTCATCAGGCTGATGGCGATACTGCCGCCTTCTATCGCAAATATCTTTCGTTCCGCACAATCTTGAGCGGCGAAACTCCAGCACCGCCGGAGGCCGAACCTTTCCTGCAAGCGGTGGAGAAGTACGCGCCCACGCCGCGCACGCATGTAGCGGCGACGGCCTCAGCAGCGCCGACGGATACGGAGCCTGTTACCGGCACGACTACACCCGCGAGCACCACGGCAGCGGCAACTACTACTCCGACGACCGGCGCAATTGCACCGGCGACGACGGCTTCAAGTTCGACCGCGACCACGCCAACAACAACAGCTCCAAGTGCGGCTGCGACTACACCAGCGACTACGGCTTCCAGCGCGCCTGCCAACGCAACTGTACCGGCGAACTCCGCTGACGATCTGAGTGGAATGATGATGGCGCCGGATAGTCAGCCCGCTCAAGCGCAGCCTGCCGCCAGCAGCACGCCCGCGCAGAGTACGGCTCCGGCGACAACGGGCAAGCCAGTGACGAATGAAGCGCCGGCCCCAGTGCCTCCGCCGACGGGCAAGGGCTGGCAGTAGAGCGCGAACCTGCGAGATCCCACCCTGTCTTCCACAAGAAGGACGCGGGTGCCCACACATTCCTTCGGTTGGAATGTGTGGGAGTCACACGGTGTGCATCACCTCCGTCGGGGCGATGTGGCCGGGTGCCGCGTGCCCCACACATTCGCGGTTTTCGAATGTGTGGGAGGCCATGGATTCTATTGGACGCGACCTCGCCGATGCCGACCCTCACGACAATTCAATCCCACTCATTCCAACGTCAGGAATGAGTGGAGCACCCGGCTAGCCTCGCTAGAAAAGCCAGCCCGAGCATCAGGCCTGTCGTTGTGATGTGTCCGCAGATCGATCCCCGGCTGTGCTTCTTTCATATCTTCCACCCACTCGTTCATGGTCCAGTTGCTCTCTGGTTGCCTTGGGATGTGGCAGGCCCTTATAGCAGAATTCGCACATCCCCATTTTGTAGACAGGCTCATTGGGCCGTCCCCGCTCGGCGCACGTATCGCAAACATCAGTACCAATGGGTATATCTTGGGGGAATTCCATAAGTTACTTCTTTCTGCTGGACAACGGTGTCTGCCTGCCACCACACTCTCCTGTCGAAGAAAATGATGAAGAGACGGCCAATATCGCAGCAGCAAGGGGCAAGGTTAGTCGCAAGAGGGTGGCCAAACACGAACCTGATGGCTGATATCTCTTAGCATTGGGGCGATTCGGCCCGGAAGAGCTTGCGGCGCGCAGCGTACCACCACGACGACATGTCCTGCTCAAACTGAACGAAATCGCGTTGAGCATCCATGTTTATACTTCCTGAGCCGCGCTGAAGTGGCCCATGTCGTGACCGGCGTGCCCGAGGTTTGTTTCTCCTGGTTCGGCCCGTTTCGGGCACGCCATTGTCGCGACATCACAAGAGTATTCGTCCAGCGAAAGTGCCGTCGTTGCCTGTGATCAATCCCCAGCTTGCTCCAGCGCAATCATGCCAGCCGCCGGGTTCCGCGGGGCCCGCGCCCGGTGCCGGGTGCCGCACACATTCCTTCGGTTGGAATGTGTGGGTGTCACAGGTGTGCATCACGACCGTCGGGCCGTTGTGGCAAAAGCGCTTTTACGATTTCAATGTGTGCAGTGCGCAGAAACGAGTGGAGAAGTTACGATACATGCACCGCAATCCAGTGAGACGCGGATTAGTCGCGAGCCCGGAAGATTGGTACTGGAGCAACTACCGTGCTTATGCCTGCGACGAACAAGGGTTGTTGTACGTTGAGACTAGCGTGTCGAAGCTCAGTCCGCAGTGGTCCCACTCATTCCAACCGAAGGAATGAGTGGGGCACCCGGCGAGTCTCCGATAGAACCATGGTTGGCCATTGAGCCCCCATGTGGCTTGCGCAGCGTACAGCAGCCGAACGACGCAGTAACGTGGACCTGAAAACGATTCGCAACCTGCCGCCGCAGAGCCCCACGCATCATTCCAAGGGCTGGATGCCAGAGAACTACCCCTCTCTGCCGCCAGGGGAAAAGTATTTTCTCTTGACATCCCCTTCTATAGTACCCGGCAATCTAGCGCTTCGCGCGCTGCCGTTCCCGCCAACTCAGGTTAGCGACCGAAGCCGGGGGTCGCGGAGAAGCTGAGGGAGTGGGCGCTGCACGCACGTGCTTCACCTTCTTAGTCTTGCGGTTATACACCGTAGTTGCGATCAACTCTGAGCCTTCTAAAGAAACTGAGCTCAATTGATCCGACACCAGTGAGCGGCCCGTCAGCCGGTCAGGGACGTTATTATTTCCATCCCGCTGCCACATCGGCTCGGGCCGTTCAGGCACGCTGCGGAAGAGGTGACGCTCGAGCTGGCGGACAGCCCTGTACGGATTGGCACGTTGCTTCTTCATTGGAGGAACCAAGCTATGTTGATACTGTTCAGCGACCGGTGCCGCTCGCCGGACTTGTGAAGGCGCGACGGCTAAGCAAAGAGGGTCTACTTCGACACACGGATCTTTTCAGCTGCGAGCTGGCATACCCGAAGCAAGAACTTGGGCACGAGCTGATATCCATCCAACTGCAGCGGAACGATGTTATACTCCAAGAACTCTTCTTGTAAACTTTTCATTTTATCCCGTTTCTCGGCCAGAATCCAGAACCCAGTGGGGCGACGGTTCTTCACGTTTTTTGCCACATCTGCCAGCAAAGGAGCAAGCGCCCTATCCCGAAACGAGTGCTCGGAGAGACCAACGAATAATCCAACACCCGTCAGCAGAACCTGCCGCACTGTTGTAAACCACTCATCATGCGGACTGCCGAGGCGCTCGTTTATGGCCTTCAGCCCGAGAATCACAGACTCGCTTGAGGCAATATCCAGATCCGGATGGGGCAAGAAGCCGTGCGGATGATAAACTCGCACATCCTCGGTGCCCTCATCCACCGGCGGCTTGACCACAACGAGTGGAACATACCCCGACACAGATAGATAGTATTCAAGCACGCTGTCGAAGTTAAACGTTACTACACGCCTGACGCTGCCACGTCGGCTGCCCATCATTAGGGCGCCCAATGCGACTAAGAGATTGTCACAAACTAGGCTCTCTTCAAGATCAACGCCCTCATAAAGACATTTGGTGACAACCTCTGCAAACCGCTGTTCATCACCGTCAAGTGCGCGCCGAACGTCGTCGGCGGCTCTCTGTAGAGCGTCAGCAGGATCCTCGATATCGTCCGTTGGCAGTCCGACTTCACCCCTCATTCGGCGAACGAGCACGGGCCAGTTCGGCAGTCCCGCGCCAGAGGACATACCGGCCCCCAAGAATAGAACGAGTGTTCCCGCAGACAGAGCACCAGCCAGGTACCGCTCGGCGCGCTCAGGATAAGTGAAATGGTCAATGTGCATAGGCTCTCGTCGGTAGGCTGGGGCTACTCAGCGCCATCCTGGACACGCCAGAGCGGATTGCCGACCGCCTGCTTGAAAGGGCTCACTGACCGCACTTGGCTTACGATATAAGGAATCAGCGAGATATTCTTGCAACCGGCATGGGCGTAGAATTTGAAATTGCCCCATTTGTCAATGTGAACCCGAGAACGGAGAATCCGTCTTGATGAGGGAATCTTCTTCTCTTGGACGTCTCGCTCGCACGCTAAACTGCAGAGATCTGCCCCCCAAATGCCACTCTCAAACTTCTCTCTCAAGAATTTTTCATAGATCTGAGCATGAAATGGGTCATTCCCCCCAAGCCGCACCGCAGTTAGAGACTTATCATCCGTGACGACAAACTGCACTCCCACAACTTTGGAACTTAAACCTTGCAGAGTACGGAAGGGTCGGTTCTTTTCCTTTAATAGCTCCCCGACTTCCACTGACTGGAAATCGCGGGTCTTGATAAAGCCGTCGCGCAACAACTCGTCTATAACATTCCGAGCAAGTGCCACGAAGGGGAAGCCCAGCAACATGTATAGCTCAGATCGGAAATGAAGTGTAGCGGCGAACAGGTCATAAAGAAAAGGCGGCCTGTTATTACCATTTTGCGACAGCTGAAACCCGGCAATGCCCCTTGCGTATGCGCGCTCAGACTTGAGCTTCCTGTGCTCCAGTTCGAGATCAGGTTCCCCCGCCGCAACTGCTGCGGCCGGTTTGACGATATCGCCTAGTCGCCGCAGCTCCTTCCAGTAGCCCGGTAGTCGAGTTTCGGTCTTTGCAAGTACAAAGTGGTAATAGCGCCGATCGGCGACGGAGTTGATGCCAAATGATTGGTCAGTCATGCTCTAGTCCATTTTGTGTATGCTTGAAGCGCAAGCGAGGAACATAGCAGCAGATCGCGCCTCTAGGGTAAAGTCTTCTGCCTCATACTCCACTCGCGACAGTCGGTCAGCCAAGAAAGCTGTTGGCGAGACTACGTGATCATCGACGAACTCGTCTGGCATGTCGTACGTCAGCCACTCTTCGAACGTCGTGGTCGCCGCCGTGCTCAGGTGCGAGTCCCTCGCATTTATGGCGCCTCTAATCCGGCTCGAGGTTAGAACGTTGTGCACCAAGTCGACCAGGATCAGACTTCCTGCAAACGCATAAAAAAGGTGCTTCTCTACATAATCATCTCTTCGCAGTTTTCTTACGGCTTCCCCGACTACGGGGCGTCGGCTTGTTTCGGTGTTCTCGAGAGGTCCCAGTAGCTCAACAAGTCTTGCCCGAGCACGGCCGAATCGCTCGTATGGAGTGCCATCCGTCTTGCTTGCCACGACAAGCAAGCTTCGAAGCATATACTGACGAAGGTCACCCCACACTTGCGGAACATGCGACCATGACCGCCAGACAAGCGGAATATAGTTCGAAACAGAGCTGAAATAAAAGTAGTGCAAGTCCAGAATATGGACGAAGACCTCGCTTATATTTCTATATTCCATTTCATATGCCAGCCACAAATCATCACGGGTCAAAAGGCGGAATCTAAGCTCAACCTCGTCACCGGACTGGTTAGGCTTAACCGTAATATCTCTAGTCAAGGAGCCGTGCGTCATAGTCTGACAACAATAAAAAAGAATTATCGTGCGTAGCGAGTCCAGTAGGCTTTCTCGCTTGGGAGGATTATGTTTACAATGCCCAGCGAAGCGATCATAAAATTCCTGCCACTTGCGGTCAGGTCGTCGGTTCGGATCGCCCTGGAAAAGCATCGCCAGTAGGTTGCGAACATGGCCGTGAAGCATTTCATGAGTCAGGGTTAAGAGACTCCACTCGGGGCCGGCACCAGCGGCTATCGCCTGCATTGCCGCAGTGACGGTGTATTCAGCTTCGCGAAAGCCCAAGCGTCCGCTGAAATAAGGCAGTTTCGGATATCGAGGTCTCGGCCTGACTTCCCCGCTCCAACTGTCAGATGAAAATTCCTTCCATTCACTCGCGTCATAGTCCGGAAGGATGTTCAAGCCAGGAAGGGCGGCCGCGTCGCTCCCCCTATCACTTAAAACGTCCTCAAGAGCGCCCTTCGCAAAAGCTCGGTCGATGCCGTGTGCGATTCTAATCAACGCGAGTGTGGCGGGCCCAACGCCTAGAAGAGAGTATCGTCTGATCAGACTGCGCCTGTCCAGAATAGGAACGGCCCCTGACACGCTTGAGTTGAAATGTAGGACATCGCTGCATTGATCTGTACAATTCGATCTGTGTTCTGATGGAGAATTCGGTTTCGCAGGGAGGGGCTGTCGCGGAATTGCTCACGAGAGTATTCCGCAAGGGTACCGGGAACCTGGCCTTCGGGTTCCAGACATACACCATCTCAGCTACGAGCTCGTTGACCAGCTCTATGAGTTGGACGAATATACTCACTTCGCTCGGGATGTGCAACTGAATCTTCGGCAAAAGGACTCCGATATTTGCTACAAATTCATCCACAGTGGTCCTGGGGACTAGAGGTAGGGACTCGTACGGGATCACTTCGGGGACATCGGCGAGCGGAGCCGATGGCAGGCACTCACACGAGAAGGATACGATCCTGCCATTCTCAATACGCCACATCTCCTTCGACCTCGCCTTTTTTTCAACGAGATCTTCGACGACTCTAAAGTCGCGCGATTGCTTCGTGAGAAGTATGATAGAGGCAAGTCCGTTTGAGTAGAGCAATCCCTCTCTCAATCGTTTCGGTGCGCGCTGAATAAAGCGCCCCAACACTGGAAACGCGGGATCGAAACAGAAGAAACATATGTAGTGAACGCCCCGTGTTAAGTCTGGTGGGCGGAAGTCCCTGTCAACAGGAAAAACTGGACTAGTGCGAAAAACCCTTTGGCTATCGTGATTTCGAACCGTGCTGGAGAAGGTCAAGAAGACGCGCCAGTTCTGGCCTTTGACAGTCGGTGGCCACTCTAATTTATGCGCCTCCTCGAGTAGCGATAACCACAACTGCGTGTTGCGAGGTGCGTAACTAGGGGCAGACCGCTTCCCACCAGCTTTCCTAGCCGACATCGCCCTCCTTAAGACGCTGCTTAAACTGTTTAAGAGTTGACTGCATTTTACTCGGAATTCCCTTTTCTAACTTCGAAAACAGCCGGGTGCCTCACTCATTCCGCCGGTTGGAATGAGTGGGATCGACGGACGCACCGATTACCTTCGTAACTTGCGCCCTCTTCACTTCTCTGCTACGTTCGCCCCGTGAGGCACATGAGTTGTTGTGCCCACGCGTACCGGAGCTTCCGGGCGCGGTCATTTAGGACGTTTGGGTAATGCCGCAAGGCTTACTTCAGGTTTACCGTTTCGTTACTCCTCAAAATTCATTGTGCACCGTGCCTGGTGCAACCAATCGCGCTAAGTCCAATTTCCGGAAGATTTTGCCTGTAACTCCAACGCACTCAAGATTTTGCGCGGACAAATTTTTTTCTTGCCCAATGGAATCAAGATTTTAGCCATACCCCGGGAGAGGGGGGTACCCAGTTGTCGATTGTCAGTTGTCGGTTGTCAGAGAGGCAGAGGATGTTAGCGAGTAGTTACGGGATCGGCGATTGGTACTTGGCAATTAGCACTTGGCAATTAGACAAACGGCCAAATGCCAACCGCCAAGTGCCAAGAGCCAAAAGTGAAAAGCGCTTTCTGGCCAAAAGCCAAGGGCCAAAAGCCAGGAGCCACACACCACGTCATCACCCGTCGTTTGACCCGTTTTTTAGCGGGTGCTACCGTCAAGCTGCCCCCGTGGCCTCCGCGATGCTCAATCGACTGCAATACGCCCCGTTGGCCGTGCTCGTCCGGCTGGTCGGCGTGTTGCCCCGGCCAGTGGCGCGCGGATTTGGCATCCTGCTGGGACATCTGACGTATTACCTGTATCCCCGGCTGCGCCGCGTCGGCCGGCGAAATCTACAACTCGCCTTCCCGGAAAAATCCGTCGCCGAGCGCCGCAAGATTCTGAAGGGCGTATATACCTCGCTCGGCAGGCTGCTGGCTGAGTTCTGCCTGTTCCCTTACTACACCGTACGCAACGCCTCGCAGGTCGCCGTGTACCAGGGATTTGAAAATTTCGATGCCGCCGAGCGTCGCGGCCTGGGCGTGTTGCTGCTCACCGCACATTTCGGCGGATGGGAGGTCGGCTCGTTCTTTCACTCGTTGCAGGGGCACTCGATTCGGATTGTCGTCCGGCCGCTGGACAATCCTTACGTCGACGATCTGGTGACGACGTATCGGACGTTGCACGGCAACACTGTGATCGGCAAACAGGATTTCGCTCGCGGCCTGCTGACCGCGATGCGCAGCAACGAGACCGTCGGCATCCTGATGGACACCAACATGACGCCGCCTCAGGGCGTGTTTGTGCCGTTCTTCGGAATCCCCGCCTGCACGGCCAGCGGCGTGGCGCGCGTGGCGTTGCACACCGGAGCGGCAGTGGTTCCTGCGTTCACCATCTGGGACGCGGAGCTGCGCAAGTACCGCGTGCAGTTTGATCCCGCGCTGGAGCTGGTCAATACCGGCGACAGTGAAGCCGATGCGGTTGCCAATACCGCGTTGTTCAATCGCGTGATTGAGCGATATGTTCGCAAGTATCCCGATCAGTGGCTCTGGGTGCATCGCCGCTGGAAGACGCGTCCGCCGGGCGAGGGGCCGCTGTATTAGAGGTCGCTACTCGCTCTTCGCTCTTCGCCAGACATGCTCCTCTTTTCGATTTGTCATTCTGAGCGTAGCGAAGGACCTGCTGTTGTGCAGTACCCACTTACCATCGAGGTCACGGAGATCACGGAGAAGAACTGGTCTTTTTCCTTTGTTTCCTCCGTGCCCTCTGTGTCCTCGGTGGTGGAGTGGTGGGTTTGTGCGGCAGCGAACCTGGAAGTCTCCTTTGACTCCCACATAGGTTCACATCCGCTCAGTCCTCATCCTTGCGTTTCTTCCCCGGCAGACTCGCGGGATTGTCATGCGTCTTCTCGCGAAAACGCGCTTTCATTCCGGCGGCCAGCGACACGGCGTTTTCACCAAACTTTTCGCGCACGCGGTCTGCGGCAGAGAGTGCCTGGTTCCATTTGTCGTGCCTATTCGCTCCGGAAAGATCCAACTGGCCGGATTCGTCATCGAATTGCGAAGCGTGCACTCCCAGCAGACGCACCGCTTCGCCATGCCAGTTTTCGCGGAACAGCTCGCGGATCACGGCAAACACCTCCGAATCCACGGTCGTAGGTTGAGGCACAGTGCGCGCGCGCGTGATGGTGCGAAAGTCGGAAGTGCGAAGCTTCAGTTGCAGGGTGCGGGCCGGCAGTTCCTGTTCCCGCAGACGTCGGCAGACCATTTCGGACAAGCGCGCCAGCATGGACTCCAAAACCTGCGGATCATTCGTATCGTGGGAAAACGTGTGCTCATGACTGACGGACTTGGGCCCTTCGTCGGCTCCAATGTCAGCGCCGAACCACCCGCCGGCGTCCTCACCGCGCGCCTTGCCTGCCAGCGCCAAACCTATCGCACCGAAATTCTGCTTGAGCCAGTGTTCATCACGCGCGGCCAGGTCGCCAACTTTACGGATCCCCTGCGCCTCCAGCCGCTTCTCCATCACCTTACCAACGCCGGGAATCTTGCGAACATCCAGAGGCGCGAGGAAGGTGGCCTCGCAGCCGGGCTGGATCCACAACACGCCGTTGGGCTTGGCCTGGTCGGAGCAGACCTTGGCAATGAGGCGCGAGGTCCCTATGCCGATGGAGCAGTTCAGCTGCGTGTCTTGCTTGATCGCCGTATGCAGCAAGTGCGCAGACCGCAGCGGAGGACCATAGAGCCGCTCCGTGCCCGACATGTCGACATAGGCTTCGTCGATGGAGACCATCTCCAGCTTGGGCGAGAAACGGTTAAGAATATTGTAAACTTTCTCCGAACAGTCACGATACCGCGTGGGATGCCCCAGCACAAAAATGGCGTGTGGACACAGCTTGGCTGCGGTACGCAGCGGCATGGCGGAATGTACCCCGAACTTACGCGCCTCGTAGGAGGCCGCGGCGACAACGCCGCGCTCATTGGCCGCTCCGCCTACGACCACAGCCTTATTTTTCAGCGACGGATCGAACAGCTCTTCTACGGAGACGAAGAAGGCGTCCATGTCGACATGAAAAATGGTTCGCAGCGGAGCGTCCATGTAGCGAAGATTTTATCGATGTGAGTTAACATTCTGCCACTTCGCCTGAAGGCGTGAAGTTTACGTGAGGACACCATGATCCGACCCGGAATCGTTCTCTTCAGTCTCTTGTTGTGGACTGCCTCGCTGTTCGCGCAGCAAGTGGCCGCCCCCTCCGTCGAAACCATGCAGCAGTTACAGCAAGAGGTCACCCAGCTTGTCTCGTCGCTGCAGGCCATGCGCTCCGAGGTGCAGGCGTGCCGGGACGAGATCCACAGCCTGCGGGCGGAACTGGAAAGCGCCAATTCTGCCGCACAGCAGGGTGGCTCGACTGAAAACGCGGATGTGCAGCACGCCCTGGCTGACCTGCGTGAGGACGAGCAAGTGAACGAGTCGCGCGTCGCGACGCTCTACCAGACCAAGGTTGAGAGCGGATCGAAATACCGCGTGCGCCTGTCGGGTCTTGCGCTGTTCAACACCTTCGTGAACCGCGGAACCGTCAACACCATCAGCGTTCCCAATCTTGCTCTTCCCACTCCGGCGGGGCAGCCTGGGGGAAACGTCGGCGCGACCTTCCGCCAAACATTGTTCACGCTGCAGGCTTTCGGGCCCGAGGTCGGCGGAGCGCGCACCAGCGCCTCGGTACAGTTTGACTTCTACGGCGGCTTCACGCGCACGTTAGACGGTTATGTTCTCGGCCTCGCACACCTGCGGACTGCCGACATCTCGTTCGACTGGAGCAAGTGGTCGCTGCGTTTCGCCCAGGACAAACCTTTCATCTCGCCACTGACACCCACGACCCTAACTGCGATCGGCACGCCGGAGTTCGCGTACTCGGGAGACCTCTGGACGTGGACGCCGCAGATTGTTGCCGAGCGGACCTGGGAATTATCCGACAAGGTGAAGCCTCACTTACAGTTTGGAGTTCTCGATCCTTTCGACGGCGAGGCCCCGACGTCTTCCTATCTACGTCAGCCCGAAGCAGGAGAATTGTCGCGTACCCCCGGCATTGCTGCCCGGCAGAGTTGGGATTTCCCCATCCTCGGGCAAACCGCCACCGTGGGCTACGGAGGATATTTCGCTCGCCAGAACTACGGTTATGATCGCGTGCTCGACGCCTGGGCCGCCACCCTTGACTGGAACCTCCCCTTCGGCGAGCGCTGGGCGCTGTCCGGCGAGTTGCACCGCGGCGTCGGCTTGGGAGGCATGTGGGGCGCGATTGGCACCAGCGTCGTCTACACCGGCGCGGATAGCGATCCTTATGCTAGCGTTGTGGGCGTGAATACCTTGGGTGGATGGTCGCAGCTCAAGTTCAAACCGGCATCGAAGTGGGAGTTCAATGGCGCATTCGGCGAAGAAAGCCCGTTTGCCGCCGACCTGTTGCAAAACGCCGATCCCAGTTATCAGCCGGTCCTGCGCAACTGGACAGCCATGGTCAACGTGATTAACCGTCCGCGTTCCAATCTACTGCTGTCGATCGAGTACCGTCACCTGAATACCGTGCTATTCGGTGGACAAACGTACACCGCCGAACACATTAACCTGGGAGTGGGAGTGGCGTTCTGATGAAGTGCCGGCTTTGGTTGTTGCTGTTGCTGGTGAGCTGCGGTTCCTGGGCACAGGAGGCTAACGTAACCGGGAAGGTCGTCGTTGAGCGCAGTGGAAAGCCCTTGCAGAATGCTTCAGGGGCCGTAGTCTGGCTTACGCCGACGAAAGGAGAAGCTCCCAAGCCGCCGGCCGATAAGGTCTTCCGGCTTACCCAAAAGAACAAGCGCTTCGAGCCCCACCTGCTAGTCGTGCCGATAGGGTCCGCGGTGCTCTTTCCCAATCAGGATCCGTTCTTTCACAACGTGTTTTCGGTTTATGAAGGCACGCGCTTCGATCTGGGCCTGTATGAGAGCGGCTCTTCCAAGGAGGTACGCTTCACTCGGCCGGGACCGTCTTACATCTTCTGCAACATTCATCCGGAGATGAGCGCGGTCATCATGGTCATGACCACCCCTTACTACGCCACCACCGATGCGTCAGGAGATTACTCCATCGAAGCTGTGCCCCCCGGGGAGTACGAGTTTTCGGTGTGGTACGAAAGTGCGCAGCCCGATCAGCTCAAACAGTTGCAGCATCGGGTAACGGTTTCCTCGACCAGCGCGCTGCTCGATGCCGTGACCGTGCTCGCCGCGCCCAGTCTCGCGGTAAACCACAAAAACAAATACGGCCAGGATTATGAGAAGCAGCCGCCCTACCCGGTTCCGTAAGCAGGCTTAGCTGACCATTTCCAGTTCGCCGGCATCCACCTCGACTGAAAAGCTCTTCATGATCGCTTCGACTGTGAGGACAACACGCAGGTTCGTCAATTCCTTGATGAGAATTCCGGTCTTACCGGCAAAAGCACCGGAGCTGATACGCGCTTTTTGTCCGACGGCCAGGAACGGATGCGGCCTGCTGTTGCGCTCAGCTAACCCGGTGCGCAACGATTCGATCTCATCGTCTTCGACTAACGACGGCTTGCGGCCCGGGCCGACCACAGACACTACCCCGGGAACATTTAGCACCTGGAAATAGAGCTTGGGCTCCAGCCGCGCAAAGACATAGCCGGGAAAAAGCGGCTGTTCGATCTGGGCGCGAACCCCGTTCTTCCAGCGTCGAGAGTGACGAACCAGTGGCAGGAAGCAATCCACACAGCGGCACTCGAAATACTTGGCGACCGCCTTCTCATGGCGAGGAGCGGTGTAGTACACCAGCCAGCGAACGGCTGCCGGCTGATCCTTCGGATCGCCGCCCAAGACGTTCCGGCTGCTGTCGTGGTCACATCGCAGTTCCGCTGACATGGAATGCACTCCAATTGGCCACGAGCCGCAGACAGCGGCTCACGCGCTATCCAACCCCACCCCCAGAAACCGTGGTTCCTCTTCATGCCGAAACGCAGAACGGATAACCACAACATTTGGAGCAAGTGGTTGCTTACTCTGAGTACAACTTTTGCTGGCGGGAGGACCGACCTGAACTGGAGGGTAAGCCGGATTTCGGCGCTAAGTCAAGTTCATTGCAGAGCACCAGGCACGGCGCGGAGTAGTGGCTCAATTCCCTCCTACGAGAAAAGGCCGGCCACGCATCGACACGGATCACACTGATTAGAAAAGCAAACGAACCAGAAGGAATCGCAGACTCTGACTCCGGTCAGTGCCTCTTTCGTGTGAATCCGTGGTTATTTCTCTTCTGATCGACTTTGGGGCCAGAATGAGACAGGCTCGGCGCGCTGGTCAAGCTATCGAGACCGCTGCCGGTTACAAGTCGCCGGTTACAAGTCGCCAGTTGCTTATCGTTATCCCCAAAAAAGAGAGAACCCTCCTTCGCAGGAGGGTTCAATGGTTGGCTGCTAAGCTAACTTCGCTCCTTGAAATGGCGCGGCGAGCGAAGCGGTTTCCGTCGCCGAGACGTCTTACGCGCGCACGACGTTAGCGGCCTGGAAGCCCTTGGGCCCCTTGGTGAGGTCGAACTCCACCGTCTCGCCTTCATTCAAGCTCCGGTATCCGTTCTCCTGGATCGCCGAAAAATGTACGAACACATCCTCGCCCGTAGACCGCTGGATGAATCCGTAGCCCTTGGCTCCGTTAAACCACTTGACTGTACCTTTCTCTCTCACAACTTACTCCTTTCGCACACTAAAACAATCTGAGATACCCCTGCTCGGCGGACGCACGCGCGACCCTGAGAGCACGCGCGAGAGACGTCTCGACGTCGCCGGGAAACGTTTCCGTTTAAACAAGGGTTGCCGCTCAGCTCGCAGTCGTCTGCAATGGGGGAAGGACCGGGGACGTGTTGAAGGGAGCGATGCGAGAGCATCAAAACACATCCTGCGGCCCACACAATGCGAGAATTCTCACTGCTGACAGAAACATCAACCCAAATCCGCATTCCAGCTTGGCGCCGGAAGCTTCCCTCTCCGACCTATCCTGAGGGAAGCAGAAAATAATCGCAGGAACTGGCAAGTTTGGCAAGGGTTTAGTTCACAGCAGGTTGTGAGGCAGTTCGGTTTAGGGAAGGTTGATCCTAGGGTCATAGTAGACGGGCGGGCACGAGCGAGTCGCCATTCCCACATCGTCGACGGAAAAGCAGGATGACAGTGATGGGGCACGCGCGGGCTGAGTTCTCCAGCTAATCGGGCTGGTTTGTATCGGGGCACGACCTTCAGTCGTGCCGAACTAGATCGAGAAACGCGAGGGCTTCAGCCCCTGTGAATTACCGCACCTCAGGGCCTAAAGGCCACTTCTTTTGGCGACCGTGCGGCACGGCTGAAGCCATGCCCTGATACAAAGCGATTCATGCGCTAGCCTGGACAGCCTCTAGCTACAGCTTGAGCCCAGTTGCTAGTTGCTAATTGCTAGTTGCTATCTTGTCGAGCTCGGCCTGGACGGCGTCGCGCTGGCGGGGCAACTTGTGCTCGGTGAAGATGGCGAGGGCCTGCTGCAGCTTCTGCTCTTCGGTCTGACGGTCGCCCTGCGCCCCCGCGAGCCAAGCCCATTGCCAATAGCAATAACCCAGGCTGCTCTTGTTGCCCAGATCCAGGCAGATGGCTTCGCTCTCTTCTAGCAGAGTCAGCGCTTCGCCGTAGCGCTCCAGCTTGATCAGGATCAGCGCCTGGTTGCCGTAGCTGGGCGAAAGACTGTTCTTGTTGCTCAACTCCAGGCAGATGGCTTCCTGCTTCTTCAGCAACTCCAGCGCCTCCTCCAGTCGCCCCCACGCTTTCAGGATGTTCGCTTGATTGCCAAAACTGCGCTGCAACTGATCCTTGCTCCCAAGTTCAAGGGCAATCGCTTCTTCTTTCTTGTGCAGGGCCATCGCCTCCTCCAGCCGCCCCCACGCGTACAGGATATTCGCCTGGTTGCCGTAGCTGATCTGCAAACTGTTCTTGTTGCCCAGCTCCAGGCAGATGGCTTCCTGCTTCTTCAGCAACTCCAGCGCCTCCTCCAGCCGCCCCCACGCGTACAGGATATTCGCCTGGTTGCCGTAGCTGATCTGCAAACTGTTCTTGTTGCCCAGCTCCAGGCAGATGGCTTCCTGCTTCTTCAGCAACTCCAGCGCCTCCTCCAGCCGCCCCCACGCGTACAGGATATTCGCCTGGTTGCCGTAACTGCTTTGTAGCTGACCCTTATCTCCCAGTTCACGCCAGACCTTCTCTTCTTCTTGAAAGAGGTTGAGTGCCTCTTGCATCTGTCCCCACAGGCACAGAATCAAACCTTGCCAACGGAAGACGCTCCCGAGATAGGATTTAGCATCGGGGTATGCAGTCCCGAACCAGAGAGATTGCTCGGATTTAGCGATCGCGAATGCGGCGCCGTACTCGCCAGTTCTGCGTGCAAGTTCAAAGCCGTTGTAGGCCAGCCGCGACTCGCGGTCCCACTGACCACCCCCAAACAAGTAGCTAGTTGCAGGGACAATCTCTCCTAAACACTCGCGGCACTCCTGCCAGCGCGTCTCCCAGTGCTCGAACAGAGTCTCCAGCGCCACCGCATGCCGCTCCTGCAATTCGCGGAGTTTGCTGTCTCCCAGCGTAGCCTGCACCTGCTTTGGCAACAACGCATGCATCTGGAAGCCCTGGCGGTCGCGGTCGAGCACGCGCAACAGCGAGCCGTGTACTAGGGCGTTCGCGGCATCGTCGACTTCGTCTTCGCTGAGTTCGGCGATCTGCGCCGCCAGCGGCATCCAGAAACCTTCCTGCACGCATACGGCGCAAGCGGCCAGCAGCTTCTGCTCGCGCTCGGGCTGCGAGTCGATGGCCTTGCGAAACAGCTCCGGCACGTTCTTCACGCCGTCGGTAAGGGCCTCGGGCTTGAGGCGCTTCACGCCTTTGTCGAGCCGGATCGCAGCTTTTTCCCGCAGCAAGTTCGCGCCGACCGCCACGGCAATGGGCAACATCTCGACGGTACGGGCAAACGCCAGCAGCCCATCATGATGTTGGCTGACTTCTTCCGCGCCGAAGATGTCGTCGAGCGTGGAGTGGAACAACTCATCGCATTCCTTCTCGGTGAACTTCTCCACCTTAAAAGTCTGCTTCGCCGCGACGCCAGGTAGCGACTGCATGCGCGACGTGTACAGCACCGAGCAGGCACCCTTCGGCTCAAGCTGAATCACATCCGGCGACCACACGTCATCGAGGATCAGTAGCGATTGCCGTTGGCGCAGCCATTCCTTGGCAGCCTGCCGCTGCTGGTCAGGCGGAAGGTCCTCACTTCGACTAGGCAGGCGCTCAACCAGTTCGGCGGTAATCGCATCAAGCGAGCGCTGGCCGCAGGTCTGCCAGATGACGGCGTCGAGGTCTTTCTGCGCGTCCCAGGCAAACTGCAGCGCGATAGTCGATTTGCCCGACCCGGGCTCGCCGTACAGAAGAAACTTGCCGGGGTAAGGAAAGAACTCGTCTTGTAGCTTCGTCATGTAGGCCGAGCGGCCGACGAAGTCCTTGGGGCGGTATTCGGGAAGATAGACTGGGGCCTTGTTGCCCGAAAGCCGCTGCAGGCTTTGCCTGCCCTTGAGCCAGGTAATGGTGTCGCGGATACCGGCTGCCTGGTTGGAGCGCGCGTCGAAACGATTGCTTGTGCGCAGCAGCGCCGGGATGGAGTCGGGCTCGCCGCGCAGCAGAATAAGGCCGAGCCGCATCCTCTGGCCTTCGACACGCCCGAGCAGCGCCGCCGTCCATTCCTCTTTCGTCCAGGCGGAGAGGGCGGCGTCGGGAGACCAAACGAGCAGCGCAATCTGCGATTGCGCCAGCCCATCGTTGATGCGGGCGACGAAATTCTCTCCCTTGTCGATGTCCACCTCGCAGCGCCAAGGCGTGAAGCCGTTGTCCTTGAGCGCGATGGCGAGCCGCTCGACGAAGTCTGCGTCTTTCGTGCTGTGCGAGAGGAAGACCTTCATTGCTCGTTCCGATGGATGGAAAGTACGAATTCCCACCCTCCCCAACTGCGGGGAAAGGATGGGGCACCTGCGCAATTTTGGCAAGTATTTAGTTCACAGTAGCTTGTGAGCAGGTCGATTTCAGGATATCTTAAACCAACGGTCAGAAGAGAGTGAGGCAAGGCTTATGGCTTCAACAGCATTCAAGCTTGCGGTCGGACTCTTGTTAACTGCCACGTCGCTCTGCAGCGCTCAGCAAAACAAGACTGTACGCGTTTGTGCCAACGTACAAACCGCAACTTTGGGGGGACAGCTCAACAACTTGCAGCGCGCCAACGCTACCTTCCCGCAAATGCAAGCCAACGCGCTAACCGGGCGCAAGGCTGACAAAGCCCACCATCTGGTGCTCGAAGGCATGGTCCTGCCTCAGTTGGGACAGGCACCCAGCGGCATTCCAGGCAGAAGCCCATACGAGAAGTACGGCAGCAGTCTGAGCGACGCAGACCTCAAGCTTGCACAGGAGAATGCCTGCGACTACGTTCTCTTCAGCCTGGTTTCTAACACCGCGGCACAGTTTGGAGCGGTGCCGCATACGGCATTTCCCACGCCGACGCAAGGTGTAGGCGCTCCCTACGGCGGCGCGGATACGCAAGCCCCTGAGGTGGCAATATCGGTCACCTACAGACTGCATCAGATCACGCCCAGAGCTCCGGTCGTGGAAGGAACGGTTACAGCGCACGATACCGCGCCTGCCTATGGGTTGACGATGAGAGCGTTCGATATGGTTGCAGCGCAGGTCTACACGAAAATTGCAAAAAGTGCGGTCACGCCAACCCATACTCCGTAGCAATGGCGCGGCTGATGTGACGATCCAATCGGCTGGGCACTGCTCTGCTAGCATAGAAGTAAGAATGAGCGACAAGCCCGCAGTATCCCGAACTGAGAACCTCAAGGCGCGCTCGTTCTCTACCACCAACACGGTCGCATCGGCCTCGCCGCCGGCAGAAAGCGCGACTGTCACCACGCGTTCCGACTCACTTCGTCCCGGGGCAGCGGCCAAAGAACTGCTCGAAGCCGATGACGCCGAACACCGGTACGAACCCGAGCCTCCGTCCTACAATGTGGTAGGCCGCCTGCGTCGCTACGGCGTACCGGCGCTTCGCTATCTGCTGCGGACGGAAGTTCACACCTATGCCTTCTCAGTCGCGGCCAACGCAATCCTGTCGTTTTTTCCCTTCTTCGTCCTGTTACTGACAATCACGCGCCGGGTCTTCCATTCGCACGACATGTCCAACGTGTTGATCGAGCTGGTACGGCAATACCTGCCCAGCAATCAGGACTTTGTCATCCGTAACTTGCAATTTTTGGCAAGTGTGAAAGGGAGAGGCCAGGCGCTCTCGCTCGTCATGCTGCTGATCACGTCGACCGGCGTCTTCATGCCGCTGGAAGTCGCGCTGAACAGCATTTGGGGCTTCAAGAAGAACCGCTCATACCTGATGAATGGAATCGTAGCCCTCGGACTAGCTCTGGGCTGCGGCACGCTGGCCTTGCTCTCCATCGCCCTTACCGCGAAGAACCTCCAGTATCTTGGGCTGGCGATTGGCGGCCACGAGCTGGTATTCCGGGTGGCGGCGTTTCTCGTGCTGAAGATCACGGCGATCGTGGCCAGCATCGCCATCTATTTCCTTATTTATTGGCTGCTGCCCAATGGCCGCGTGCCAGTGCGTGCGGTGCTGCCTACGGCCATCATCATGGGACTGCTTACGGAAGCCGCCAAGTATCTATTTACGCTGCTGCTGCCGTGGCTGAATTTCCAGGAGGTCTACGGCCCCTTCTCGGTTTCGGTGACGCTCATCATGTGGTCGTATATCAGCGGCATGATGCTGCTGCTGGGCGCCTATTTGTCAGCCGCGAAACACAGCGACCGGATGCAGGCGAGGCGGGAAGAAGGCAGCTAGACTACCGCTTGCCCTTCGGCTCGTGGCGCGCCCGGTTCTTGATCCAGATGGGCGTGCCGACGAATCCGAATGCCGCGCGAATCTGATTTTCCAAGAAACGTTCATAGGAGAAGTGCAGCTTCACCGCACGATCGGTGAACAGGATGAAGGTCGGCGGCGCGACGTTGCTTTGTGTCATGTAGTAAATCTTCACCCGCTTCGACATGGGCACCGAGGCGCGCTCGAAATCGACGTGGCTGAGAAAGCGGTTCATCTCGCCGGTGCCGATGCGCTTGCGCCGCTCGCGCGCCACCAACTCGAGGGCCGAGTAGAGCTGGTCAATGTTCTTACCCGACACGGCGGACACAAACACCAGCGGTGCGTAGTTGAGGAACTTCAAATGCCGCCGCGCTTGCTCCTCGTAGACCTTGCGGTCCGCTGGGGGCTTGCCGTCGGTGCGCGCGCTGGTTACCAGGTCCCACTTGTTGATGACGATGATCACCGAGCGCCCGCTCTCGTGCGCGTAGCCCGCAATGGTAGCGTCGCTGGCGGTCACGCCCTCCACAGCGTCGATAATCACCAGCGCGACGTCCGCAGCTTCAAGATGCTTGCGCGCCATCACGACCGAGAGCTTTTCGGCCATCAGCTCGGTTTTGCCTTTGCGCCGAATGCCGGCGGTATCGATGAAGCGGTAGGTCTTGCCATCGCGCTCGACCAGTTCGTCCACGGCATCGCGCGTTGTTCCCGCGACGGGCGAGACGATGGCGCGGCCCGTTCCCGTGAGCACGTTGAGCAAGGTTGACTTGCCGACATTGGGGCGGCCTATGATCGCGACCTTGGTTTCGCGCGGCTCGGGCTCGGCTTCTTGAGCCTCAGGCTCCGAATCGCCCTCGCTTGTTTCGGTTTCAGTGACGAGACGCACTGGCTCTTCTTGGCTAACCTCGGGCTCGGGCATGAACTGCAACACGTAGTCCAGCAACTCAGCAAGTCCGTTTCCGTTCTCCGCCGAAATCGGAATGAGCTCTTCGATTCCTAGACTGCGAAACTCTTCCGCGTAAGGCTCCAGCTTCGGAGTGTCCATCTTGTTGACCGCCAGCACCAACGGCTTGCCTGTGCGAAGTAGCAGGCGCGCCAGCTCCATGTCGGGCGACGCGAGTTCGGTGCGACCATCGACCACCATCACGATGGCGTTCGCCTCTTCCAGTGCGACTCGCGCCTGGCGAAAGATTTCTGACGGGATCAATTCCTTCTCGTCCGGGATGATGCCGCCGGTATCAACCACGCGCAGTTTGCGCCCTCTCCACTCGGCCTCGCCGTACAGGCGATCGCGCGTGATGCCCGGCTCATCGCCGACGATGGCGCGTCGCGAGCCGACCAGCCGATTGAACAGCGTGGACTTTCCGACATTGGGCCGGCCGACAATGGCGAGGAGGGGAAGCGGTTCCATAAGGATTACCAACCTCTATCATAGTGTTATGAACCGGCACCACAATGACGAGCCGACCACCAGCCCGAAAGAGTGGCTGAAGTTTGTGGGATTATTTCCTCCGGACGCTTTAAAGGAAATGGCTGAGGCCATACGTCTTGGGTGTGAGTGCGTGGACTCCGACACTCCTTGCGATTTCGATTCGGCGCATCACGAATAGACAAGCTGGACAGCACAAAGCGAGCGACCGACCGTGAGGACGGAGTCGGGCCTTGTATCAGGGCATGACTTCAGTCGTGCCGAAAGGCGCGCCCTGAAGGACGGGCTTTAGCCCCGGTTGGGAAACAAGCGAAGCGCAGGGGCTGAAGCCCGACGCATTTTCGGAACGCGCTCGGCCCGGCTAAAGCCAGGCCCTGATACAAAGCAATCGCCCGTGATGCAGCTCGCATTTCATGTGGTGCGGAAGAACGGTGCCGCCATTACGATGGGCTTTAGGGCGGCAAGTCCCTCCCTTCCCGCGAAACTTGTATCATCAAGTTTTCCCTGTGTCCTCGCCACCCCAGTCCGCTCAATCAACGGAACGCCTGCCATCGCTTTACCAGTTTTTCGGTCCGGGAGGCCTGCTGGCGCGCACGCATCCTGCTTATGAATTTCGTCGCGGGCAGTTGCAGATGGCGGAAGCCGTCGAGCAGGCGCTGCAGGAAGGCCGGCACCTCATCGTCGAGGCCGGCACCGGTACCGGCAAGACCTTGGCGTACCTGCTGCCGGTAATTCGCTCGGGCAAGCGCGTCATCATCTCGACCGGCACGAAGACGCTGCAGGAGCAGCTCTACTTCAAGGACATCCCGTTTCTTGCGCAGCATCTCGGCGAGCTACGCGTCTGCTACATGAAAGGGCGCGCGAACTACCTTTGCCGCAAGAAGCTCTACGATCTCACCGATCAGCCGGTGTTGAACGGACTGGAAGAGATCAGCCATTTCAAAATCATCAGCGACTGGGAGAAGACGACGAAGACTGGCGATCGCGCCGAGGTGGCCGAGCTGCCCGAATCGAGCCCGCTGTGGGGCAAGCTCGACGCCCGCACCGATCGCTGCATCGGCGCGGAGTGCCAGCAGTTCGAGCGCTGCTTTATCACCGAGATGCGACGACGTGCGGCCGAAAGCGACATCATCATCGTCAACCATCATTTGTTCTGCGCGGACCTTGCGATTAAAGCGGGTGCCGACTTCGCCGCCGATGCGGGCGTGCTGCCCGAAGCTGGCATCGTGATCTTCGACGAAGCCCACGAGCTTGAAGACGTTGCCACCGACTACTTCGGCATCTCCGTGTCGAACCTTCGCGTGGAAGAGTTGTTGCGCGATGTTGATCAGACCCTCCGCCGTGCCAACGTGCTGGCGGTTGACGTTCTGGGCGCGTGCAGCCGGGTGCGCGAGCGCTCACAGTTTTTCTTCTCGCTCATTCCGCCGGGCGAGGGGCGGTTCGCCTTCGAGAATCGTGCTGAGTTTCTGGAAGAGAACGGCGACGAGTATCTCGGGTTGCAGAACACGCTGATGCACCTCTACACAGAGCTGCAGGCGATTCCTAACAAACCGGAGGAAGTTCACAACCTGACGCGCCGGGTAGAAGAGTTGCGGGTGCAACTGGGCTTCATCCTGGAATCGAACCAGCGCAACACGGTGTTCTGGATCGAGCGGCGTGGCGACAGGCGCGGTTTTCGCGGCACCAGCGGCGGTCAGCAGAACGTCTTTCTACAGGCGACGCCCATCACGGTTTCCGACATCTTGCGCACCACGCTGTTCGAGAATCTCAGCTCGGCGGTTTTGACGTCGGCGACGCTAGCGGTCGGCGGTGGCTTCGATTACATTCGCGGCAGGCTCGGCGTGGAGCATGCGCGCGAGCTGATCGTGCCGTCGCACTTCGATTACCCCAGCCAGGCGTTGCTGTATGTTCCACCCGACATGCCCGATCCGCGTGAGCCACACTTTGTTGAAGCGGCGGCGCAGCGTGTGCGCCGGTTGCTCGAGATCACCCGCGGGCGTGCCTTCTGCCTATTCACCAGCTATGCCTTGATGAACCAGCTCTACGAGCGCCTGCTGGGAGAACTTGAATTTCCTATGCTGCTGCAAGGCAGTGCACCGAAGAACGCGCTACTGGATGAGTTCCGCATGACGCCGAATTGCGTGCTGTTTGCGACGTCATCGTTCTGGCAAGGCGTGGATGTGCAGGGTGAGCAACTGAGCTGCGTCATCATCGACCGGCTGCCATTCGCCGTGCCCAACGATCCGGTGGTCGCGGCGCGGATCAAGGCGATCGACGAGGCAGGCGGGAACGCCTTCTTCGCATATCAAGTCCCGAGCGCGGTGATTGCGCTGAAGCAGGGATTTGGCCGGCTCATCCGCTCGCTGCACGATCGCGGCCTGCTTTGCCTGCTCGACAACCGCATTCTGAAGAAGCAGTATGGGCGAATTTTCCTCGACAGCCTGCCGAAATATTCACGGACGAAAGACATGGGCAAAGTGGAGGAGTTCTTCGGGGTGTCTGACAAACCGAGCACTGCGGTCAAGCCCGCTCGAGGAACTTCTTAATCTCAGGCCAGAACTTCTGCACTACGAACTCCGTCTTCAGATGTCCCCCGCGCGCAAGCAGCTTCAGCTTCACGCCTGTCTTCTTAGCGAAGCTCTCGACCGAGCGCCACGGAATACTTGGATCATCTTGGGCGTGGAACATCAGGATTTTGGAAGGATCGATCTCGCTCGCGTGATGGATGGGATTGAAGAAGGTCCCGGAGTAAAGCTTTTTCCAGTTGTTTTCGCTAAGACGATAGCCCTGACCGAATGCCTCTCGAAGGTAGGCTACGTAGCTTGGATTTGAAGTTTCGACCTTCAGTGCGCTACGCAGGATCGACCAGTCCACCACGGGGCAGTTGGCGATCACGCGCTTCACGCGCGGGTCGAGCGAGCACAGGATGGCAGTCGCGCCTCCGAAGCTGCCGCCAATGACGAAGATCTCATCAGGCTTAACAGTGAATTTCTTGCCGTGTGTGGCTTCGCGGATTGGCTTGTTCAAGCCGTCGATGACATCGAGAATGTCTTCATGCGGAGAGCGCGCGAGAAAGTCGCCACGGCTTTCCCACGAGCCGCGATAGCGCGGATAAAACACCCAATAGCCCTTCTGCGCTAACCAGTCCGCGAGTGGCTGTTTGCGCGGGATCGATGGCATGCCGTCGCAGACAATAATCACTCGTTGCCGCTTGCGTAGGCGTGCCCCAGGGAGAAATTCCGTGACAATGTCGTCGGCGAAGCGCGTGCGGAGCATGGGGGAATTCTAGAGCTGAATGCGCTTAGCGATGCACAAGAAACGTGGGAGCCGCCGAAGAGTCCTGGAACTTGATGCTGAGCGAGATGCCTTGCCGGACATTCATGACCAGCGCCGGCCGAAAGCAACTGAGGCAGTCGCCGTGAGTCTTCTCTCTGACACTGGGGTAGACGATCCCTGCCGATCCTTGCTCCAGAAGCCTCTGCGCCAGCCATTGTGAGGCGGCGTAGCTGTCGTGCGCAAGGCACTTGCGGTATTCCGGACGCTTTCGAATGTCGTGAAATTCAGCGCGAAAGTCGGCCAGATACTCGACATAATCGAAAACCTCGGGATGGGGCCAATTGATTTCCTGAAGCTCCCGGCCGCGGTGAAACGCCACTTCCGCCTGAGAGGTCTCCAATCGAAACGCGGCGTACCACGCTCCGCGATCCGGACCATTGAACCGGCTGCCCACAGGATGAGCGTAGGTGAACGCCGCATTCACAATGCGAGCGTAAGAGACTCCAAACACAAGCTCATGGATTCCGATGCCGGGCAGCAATCCCGACTCGCCTAGTACGCGATTGTCGCTTGCGCGCTCAAGGTCGATCAGGGCATCGAGCTCGCTGCCTTCGTCGGCGAGCCGCCGCAGGGAGCGTTGCTCATCCAGGGCGTATCTACTGGGAACCAGCCGGTGGGTGTCGTCTTGCCGAAGTCGAAGCGCCGGCGGCGGCTTCATCCGGCAATCCGCCGCGCATCCAGCAACTGGCGAACGCGCAGCATGGCCGGCTGGCCGCCCTTAATCATGTAGGCCAGAGGAGTCTGGCCCGCGAACATCGGATTACTGTTGGGCAATGAAATCCACGCGTCGGCCAGCTCTTGACTGTAGAGCGTGTTCAGCGCCTTGAAGATGCCGAGCAGCAGCGACACTCGCATCAGGCGATCCTGGTCGAGCGGCGTCTTCGCTTCGCCGGCCTTGAGCTGATAAAACGCTCCGTTGGAGATTCCGCCGAGCAGTTGCCTGGCTTCTTCGTCGCGAACCCTCCAGGCATTGGCGATCTTGAAGAATGCCTTACGAGCGGCGGGGCTCAGGCGCTTCTGTACCTGTTTGTCGGCCAAATTGGCAGCCAATTCCGCACTGAATCCAGCAGCAGATTGGGAAAGCACAGCCATGCAAGCCTCCAATATGAAGTATCTTATCTCCAATTATGGAGTTACGCAAACGGAAGCTTACGCTCTTCTTGGCCCGCTCAGCACCCGCGCCGGGAGGAAGATGATCGCCTTAATCAACTCCAGCACACCCCCGACGGCGAATCCCAGAATCCGGAAGGGCAGGAGTAACAGCCAAACGATCGGATATAGGAAGAGAAAGAGGAGTGCAATGGGCCAGCAGAGGACCAGTAGGATACACCACAACAAAAAAGTAAACATGACTCGACCCTTCGTATCTAATGATACGAGGAATCGAGCCTCCAGGTTCCTCCAATACCAGTGGCGCGATTCCGAATCGGGAGTGGCAATCCGCGGAGCGATCCGCTGGGTCGCGAAGGAGCATGATGAGCTGCCTTCTATCAGGGCACGGCTTCTAGCCGGGCCGCAATCGCACCGCAATATTTATGGGCTTCAGCCCCTGCAATTCGTACAGGGGCTGAAGCCCAATTCAGTTGGCCGGATTCGTTGGCCCGACTGAAGTCGGGCCCTGATACAAACCTAATAAAGCCGGAAGTTCACTTCGACATTGATCTGTACTGCCACCGGCTTGCCGTCTTTTTTGGCCGGTTCGAATTTCCAGTTGCGCACCGCTTCGATGGCTTTTTGATCCAGCCCCATGCCGAGGGCGCGAGCGACCTTAATGTCGTGCGGCTTGCCGTCGGGACCAACGATCAACCACAGAACAACCGTTCCCTGATACTTGGCCTTACGGGCTTCCTCGGAGTACTCCGGATCGGGAGTATCGAGGGCCCGAGGGGCTGTGACCCCTCCGCCCACGCGGAAGACGCCGCCACCAATACCGCCACCACGTCCCGGTCCGACGCCCGGCCCAGTACCGGAACCAACGCCGCCACCATAACCCGAGCCGATTCCGCTGCCGGCACCGGTGCCGTTGGAAGGCGGTCCAAGGACAGGCGACGTTGGGTTGCCCAGATTCGGCATGCTCGAACTGAGCTTGATCTGCGGCGGCACGACCACCGTTGGCTCAACCGGCAGCTTCGGGTTGTCGTTTCGAATGACGATCGCCGGAGGCGTGAACTGTTCCATCGCCTGCTTGGGAAGTTTTCCCTTTGGGGCCTGAAGCTTGTCGCGGTCGCCGCCGCCGCCACCGCCGCCCGACGACGGACCCTTCTTCGTCATCGGCAACTGGGGCATGTCATCCGGAGCGATCAGCTGCACCGTCTCTTGTGGCTTCTCCATGTTCTTCACCGCGCGAGCGCCCATAATTGATAGGCCAATCAGGCCGGCCACGAACAGGATATGCACCATCAGCGAGACGCTGGCGCTCTGCTTTTTGTAATCGTATTCGCCCCAGAGGTCCCGAACCGGTACCGGCCGCGAGGTCAAACGCAAGGGCGGAAGTTTCTCGGGAAAGAATACGGCCCGAACATTCTCCTTCAACGAGATCCACAAGGACTCGTCGACGGTCGTCCGAGGAAGCAGGCGTAGTTCTTCGTCCTGCTGCACGACTGCGTGCTGCGTCACCTCTTCCTGTCCCTGAGGAGGGGAGGTCAGAGCCTGATTAGCCATAAACTCGTTTTCTTTCCTCAAAACCGGGTCCGGAACCCTGTTCAACCAACCTAAGCACGCAACCCGCCAAGCTTATCTCTCTTAGAACCCATTCGACGCGCGAAGGTTCCGCTTGTTTGACGTCCCAAGTGCCGAATCTGAGGCGAGCCTTTCGGGCCAGATTGAAGCGCTCACCGCGCCGTTGCAATTGTGAGCTTTAATCATTTGACGAAGACCTCGCACAAACGCTAGCGGTAAAGCTGGGCGATGGCGCATGCCTCGGTGCCACCCTATAATTGATGAAAGGACGCCTCCTTAGATTCTACCGATTCTTGTAGGGGATGGGAGAAACCGGGATTGCCGCTCGACCTGAAAGCAACGCTGAATCTGCCCAAAACCGCCTTCCCCATGAAGGCGAACCTGCCGCAAAATGAGCCGAAACTGCTCGAAAAGTGGGAGGAGATGCGGATTTACGAGCGCATTCGTGAAGTACACAAGGGCCAGCCGATTTACGTTCTGCACGACGGACCTCCGTACGCCAACGGGCCCATTCATCTGGGGACTGCGCTCAACAAGATCCTGAAGGATTTCATCGTCAAGTCCCGCACTATGAGCGGCTTCGATGCGCCCTACGTGCCGGGATGGGACTGCCACGGTCTTCCCATCGAGATCAAGGTTGACAACGACCTCGGCCGCAAAAAGCTGGAGATGAATCCGCTGGATGTGCGCGAAGCCTGCCGCGCTTACGCCCAAAAGTACCTGGATTTGCAGCGGTCGCAATTCAAGCGGCTGGCGGTGTTCGGGCGGTGGGAAGAGCCGTATGCCACCATGTCGCCCGATTACGAGAGCTACGTGCTGGAAACGCTCTACGGTTTTTACCAGCAGGGCCTAGTTTACAAGGGATTAAAGTCGGTTTACTGGTGTGTGCACGACAAGACCGCGCTGGCTGAGGCGGAAGTCGAATACGAGCTGCACACCAGTCCCAGCATCTGGGTGCGCTATCCGCTTATTAGCAATATTGTGAAGACCGTCGCCGCGATCAGTGGCCAGCCCAACATCGCCATGACCCCGATCAGCGATCCGGGAGCGATCGATCCAGCGCTGGCGGGCAAGGAAAACGTCGCTACGATCATCTGGACCACCACGCCGTGGACATTACCTGCGTCGATGGCGGTGACGTTTGCCGCAGACCAGCCCTACGTCGCGCTCGACACCGGCGAGTGGATTTACATTGTTGCCAGAGAGCTGGCGCAGCAAACGATCGAGAAATGCCATCTCGGCGAGGCAAAGGAGATTGCGGCCTTCCCCGGCTCGAAGCTGGAGCGCGCGACCTTCGCTCATCCGTTTCTCGATCGCACCGTGCTGGGCGTGCTCGGCGATTACGTCACCATGGACACCGGCACAGGCGCGGTGCATACGGCCCCTGCGCATGGCGCGGACGACTTCATGACGGGCGTGAAGTACGGGCTCGACCTGCATTGCAACGTCGATGAGGCCGGCATTCTGCGCAACGGATTGCCGGAGTATGAAGGTTTGCAAATCTTCAAGGCCAACCAGCCGATTGTCGAACTGCTGAAGAGCCGTGGTGTGCTGCTCGGCTTTGAGAAGATTGAGCACTCGTATCCACATTGCTGGCGCTGTCATAATCCGGTCATCTTCCGCGCGACCGAGCAGTGGTTCATCGCCATGGAAGGCAAGCTGCCCGGAGGCACGCTGCGCAGCCGGTCGTTGGAAGAAATTCAAAAGGTGAAGTGGGACCCGGCGTGGGGCGAGGAGCGCATTTACAACATGATTGCTGCCCGCCCCGACTGGTGCATTTCACGCCAGCGCATCTGGGGCGTGCCCATCGCCGTTTTCCAGTGTGAGGACTGCAACGAGTTCCTGAACGATAAAACCGTCAATCGCGCCGTCGTTGAATTGATCCGGCGCGAGGGCACCGACGCGTGGTATCGCCGCTCGACCGAGGAAATTCTGCCGCCCGAAACGAAGTGTCCGAAATGTGGCTCCGGGAAATTCCGCAAGGAAATGGACATTCTGGACGTGTGGTTCGAGTCGGGATGCAGCCAGGCTGCGGTGCTGGGTCACGAGCCCGGACTGCCCTGGCCCGCCGACTACTACCTCGAAGGCGGCGATCAGCATCGCGGATGGTTCCACTCTTCTCTGCTCTGCGCCGTCGGCACTAAGGGCGCATCGCCCTATCGCGGCTGTGGCACGGTGGGCTGGGTGCTTGATGATCAGGGACGCGCGCAGTCGAAGTCGCTGGGCAATACGGTTGACCCGGTCGAAATCGCCGATAAGCTTGGCGCGGAGATCGTTCGCCTGTGGGTTGGCTCAGTCGATTTTCGCGAAGACGTGATGGCGACCGATGAGCTGATGCAGCGCATTGCCGAGAGCTATCGCAAGATTCGCAACACGTTTCGCTATATCCTCGGCAACCTGGAAGGATTTGATCCGCAGCGTGACAGTGTGGAGTTTGGCGAGATGAATCCGCTCGATCAGTTCTTTCTGCTGCGTGCGTCCGAGTTGACCGCCGACGTGCGCAGTCATTATGAGACGTTCACATTCCAGAGGGTCTATCAGCGGCTGAAGGACTTCTGCATCGTTGATCTCAGTGCCATTTACTTCGACATTCTCAAGGACCGGCTCTACACGGCGGCTCCCCGGTCGGCTGCTCGACGTTCGGCGCAGACGGCGCTGTATAACATCTGCGAAGCTCTGGTTCGGTTGCTCGCGCCCATCACCACGTTTACCTCGGAGGAAATCTGGAGCTTCATGCCGGCGATCGAGGGTCGCCAGCCGAGCGTTCACCTGACCGAGTTCCCCGAGCCTCGCGATCTGACGGGAGCGCTGCCGGCGAGCGTCGACGTAGAAAAACTTGAGTCCGATTGGGACACTTTGCTGAGCGTCCGCAGTGAAGCCCTCAAGGCTCTGGAGGCTGCTCGTGTGGAGAAGTTGATCGGCGGAGGCCTGGAGGCGCAGCTACACATCGCCGCTCCGGAGAGCCTCTATCCTGTGCTCGACCGCTATCGCGGCGAACTGCGATACATCTTTATCGTCTCCGGCGTCGTGCTGGAGAAGGCGCCTGCGGTAAACGGGGATACGACATCGAAAATCACCGTGGCCAAGGCTCCCGGGGAAAAGTGCGAGCGTTGCTGGAACTACTCCCCGCATGTCGGCGAAGATAAACAGTATCCGTCGGTTTGCGAACGCTGCAGCGCTGTTCTGCGGGAGATGGAGTGAGAAGGCCGCTTTTCGCCCTTGGCTTTTCGCTCTTGGCTCCTCAACGTGGCTGGGCAACGAGCGTTATGTTCTTTGCGAAGAGCGAAAGGCGAACAGCGGCCCTTGTGCTTCTTTCCCGCACTGCGGGGCGTCTAACTAACGAACAGGTTGCTGCATGCCACGTGAGCCACGCTTCAAGGTCTTCGATTTCAGCATGAACGAGCCGGCTAACCGGAATTACGCTTTGCGCAAGTACTTTTTTCTGATCGCGGCACTCGTGGTGCTGCTTGACCGCGTCAGCAAGTGGGTGGTCGCCGCCAGCTTGCCGTTGCACGATTCACTCACGGTGATTCCGGGCTTCTTCCACATCACGCACGTAGAAAACACCGGAGCGGCTTTCGGCCTCTTCGCCGAATCCACAGCGCATTGGAAAGTAGCAGCGCTGGTGACGTTTTCGCTGGTCGCTCTTATCGTCGTTACCGTGCTGTTATGGAAAAACAGCCACTCCCTTAGCACCATGACGATTGGGCTGTCGCTCATCCTGGGGGGCGCGTTCGGTAATCTTTGGGACCGCGTGGTCACGGGGCACGTGGTCGATTTTCTCGACTTCCACATCGGCCAGTACTACTGGCCGGCGTTTAACGTGGCCGACAGCGCCATCGTGATCGGGGCAATTCTGCTGGTCGCCGAGATTCTGTTCGCCAAATCCAGCCACGAAGCGGTGAAGAGCAGCGGGTAGAGAGGCCGCTTTTGGCTTTTGGCTCTTGGCTCTTTAGCCTTTGGTGATTTGACTTGGCCTTGTCATCACGAGCCCCGCTTTTTGGCGCGAGGGATCTGCTCTCCTGCATGGGGCGATTAGTTTCCCTCAGCGATGTTGGCACTCCCAGAGAACAGGTCCCTCGCTTCGCTCGTGATGACAAGGCGGGGAAAGAGTCGAAATCACCGTCGCGTGTCAGCCGCAGCCGCCCGCCTTGCGGCTGTTCGCACTTTACCCGGACAGCATCTCGGAAACTGCGGCGGCAACATGAATCTGAGTTGTGTCAAATAGCGGCAGCCCTGCGGCTGAGGCGGCGCGCAAGATCAAGGGCAGTTCCGTTCCCGCCAGAATTACACCTTGCAAGTTGTCACGCTGCTTCAGGGTGGCGATGATCTGCTTTAGTTGTTCGCGTGTTTCAGGAAGAAATTTCCCCAGCAACAATTCGTTGATGTATTTGTCGTGGATGTAGGCTTGTTCTTCCTGCGTCGGCGCGATCAGCGCGATTCCTTGTTTCTCGAACACATCCTGATAGAATCGGCCGCTCATGGTGAATCGGGTGCCCAGGAGGCCAACCCTCGTTAGCCCCTGCCGTCTTACCTCCTCGCCGGTAGCCTCCACGATGCTGATAAGGGGAATTGGCGAAGCGCTGCGGACCGATTCGTAGACACGGTGAGGGCTGTTGGCCGAAACCAATGCGAAATCAGCGCCGGCGCGTGCCAACTGTCGAATGCCCCCGACTAGATACTCAGCCAGATGCTCGAACTGGTGGCCGTTGAGCATGCTCAGTCCCCTGTCGACATCGAGACTAACGATGACGATGGGAGGATAGCCGGCATTCCTCGTCTTCTGCCTGTACATGGAAATTACCGATCGGTAGTAATCGATCGTCGATTCCGGCCCAAGACCGCCAACAATGCCGAGTGTCTTCATGATGGCGGCGACCTCCTAATCCTGGAACTCCGCGGGCCCGGATGATGAAGACCGCATTCCTTGCTGGTTCCGAACGCTTAACAGGGCCATCGCGCATGCGCCCAGACGCTCCAGTTTGTGATCGGTTCGGACGGTCATGATGACCGGCACATGCGCACCGACGGCTATGCCTGCACTCTGGGCGTCCGACATGTATTCCAATTGCTTGACCAGCATGGTGCCGGCTTCGAGGTCCTGCACCAGGAGGACGTCGGCTTTGCCTGCAACCGGCGATAGGATTTTCTTGTTCTTCGCCGCCGCCTCGGAGACCGCTACGTCGTAGCCCAGAGGGCCGTCGAGCACACCGCCTGTGATCTGCCCGCGATCTGCCATTTTGCATAACACAGCCGCGTCGAAGGAAGACTGCAATTTTGGGGTCACAACTTCTTGCGCCGACAGGATCGCCACCTTGGGCCCCGGCAGGCCGAGCGTGTGTACAAGGTCGATCGCATTCTGCACAATGTCGCGTTTGTCCATGACCGTCGGAGCAACGTTCAAGGCCGTATCGGTAATGAACAGAGGACGCGGGTAGCCCGGCACTTCCATGTCGCACACGTGGCTCATGCGCCGCTCTGTGCGCAAGCCCTGCGGGGCATCGACAAAATGCATGAGTTCGTCCGAAGCCAGGCTGCCCTTCATCAGCGCCTCAACCTTGCGCTCGCGCGCCAAGGCTACGGCACGTTCGGCGGCCTGGTGGCTGTGCTCGGTGAAATCTTTGTCAAACTGCGAAATGTCAATCTGCGCCTGTTCGGCGGCGGCGCGGATTTTGTACTCAGGTCCGACCAGGACAGGAATGATCAAATTGGCTTCGGCGGCCTCAAACGCCGCCAGCAGAGAAGTCGCGTCTACCGGATGAACTACCGCGGTGAGAATCGGGTAGAGCCCCTGGCTCATGTCTACCAACTGCCGATAGTGTCTGCCTTTTTCGAGAAGTCTCACGTCGGGCAGGGTAACGCGGTCACGCGAGATTTTCTCGGTCGGCGCGATGACCTCTGCGGTGCCGCTGATGACCACTTCGCCGCGCTGATTCACGGCCTGGCAGTCCAGTGTCACCCGATGTTTTTCCCCATCCTTCTCAGACACCTTCACAGTCACCACGATGGTGTCACCCAGGCCGACCGGCCGGCGGAAGCGCAAGGACTGGCCAAGATAAATCGCTCCGGGGCCAGGCAGTTGGGTTCCCAGTACGGTGGATATGAGCGCGCCACCCCACATGCCATGCGCGATGATTTTGTGGAACATGTCGCTCTTGGCGAACTCCTCGTCAACATGCGCCGGGTTGACGTCGCCTGACATGATCGCAAACAACTCAATGTCGTTTTGCGTCAGAGTGCGGGAGATGCTGGCGGTGTCGCCGACCTTCAGTTCGTCGAATGTGCGGTTCTCAATCCTGTCAACGGCATTGGAAAAGCCCATTTCGTCTCCTAAATCCCGTTGGGGGTGCCCGTTTGTCTCTCCACCGCCCAGAAACCTTCCAAGCACCCCGATCCATAGGCGATTTACAATGACACCAGGCAAAGATCAATGCCAACCTTCGAACCGGAAGACTTCCTGGCTGCGCTGCATCGGCTGTACGAGCAGCAACTGAAGCACGACGAGCAGATGGCGCGCAATTCGGAACAGATGGCCCGCAATTCGGAGCAGATCGCGCGCAATTCGGAGCAGATTGCGCAACTCGCCGAGCAGAGCAAGCAAACCGACGAGCGCTTGTCGAAGCTCATTGGTATTGTAGGCGACCTGGCTGCGATTGTGCGCTCACACGAGCAGCGGCTCGAAAGTCTGGAAGGCCCAGCCTGATTCCGAGAGCCGTGAGTCTCTCAGATTGTCAGCTCTCAGTGAAGTAGGTGTCGGGTATCAGTTGTCAGGTGTCGTTTCGCGCGCGTTTGTTTGTCGCTGCCCGTTACTTCCATCTAACGATTTCCCTCTAATCACTGCAACCGCCACTTCCGACTGAGAACTGACAACCGACAACTTTTTACGGCGTTCCGTACACCCGCTTATACACCTCGGCGTTGCGCACGATGGCCTGCACATACTCGCGGGTTTCGGTGAACGGGATGGACTCCACGAACTCGTCGATATCGCGATAGCTGCCGGCGCTTCGCCATTCCTCGACGCGACTGTCGCCAGCGTTGTAAGCGGCCAACGCATACTCCACCTGGCCATTGAAGTGGTCGACCATCTTGCGGAAGTACCGCGTGCCCAACTCAATGTTGGTATCGGGATTGAACAGCGAATCCGTGGTGAAGCCTTTGAGGCCAACCTGCTTCGCTTCGCCTTTGCCGGTGCCCGGCAGCAGCTGCATCAACCCCAGGGCGTTGGAGTGCGAGACTGCGCTGGGATTGAATTCCGATTCCTGGCGAATCAGTGCGGAGACCAGGTAGGGATCAAGGCCGTTCTCTTCGGCGTGGCGCCGCAGCGAATCCCAATAGGGACGGGGGAAGAGGCCCTGCCAATATTCCTCGGGAAGTTGATCGATCTCCATCGCGAAATAGCCGGAGACGCAATGCTTCAAAGCCTGTAGCGCGCGGAAATACTCGCCCGCCGCAGTGTACATGCGTGCAACCTCAATCATCTCCCATGACGGCCCGTCGCTGGTACCGTTCTCTAGCTCACGGACGGCCAGATCGAGCGCACCGGCATTTTCCAGAAGCTTGGCGCGGCTGTAATGCAGGTCATCGGCCGGAGGTGTGGTACGCAGCGCTTCACCGTCGTAACGTTTCGCGGAGGAAATCTGCTGCAGCGCGCCAACGTTCGCCGGCGCAGTAGAAGGCATCAGCGCCAACCGTTTCCGCGCCAGCACGCCATAGTAATAGTTGCGATACCGCTCTGAGAGCTTGGTGTAATAGGCGCGCGCCAGCGCCGTGTCGTGATCGTCTTCCGCCAGCCGCGCCCGCCAGTACATGGCGTTGGGTACCTCGGCGCCTCCCGGAAAGAGCTCAACCTGTCGCGCGAACGCCTTCTTGGCTTCGTCGTTGCGGCCCTGCCGATATGTCAGCCAGGCGTACTTCCAATGCGCATACGAGGCTTTCGATCCTTGCGGGAACCGCTCCGGAATTTCCCGGTAGTAGTCGATTGCCCGGTCGTAATCCTTGCGCAGCAGGTACATGTTACCTGTGGACATCAGCGCAGACTCCAGCCACTGCGAGTGCGGCGTGTTGGTGCGCATGTACGTCAGAATCTCCTGGATCCTGGCATCGTCCTGCGCGCTGCGCGCAATTTCCATGCGCTGATACCACTTCTCCGCGGAAGCCTCGCTGCCGTCATCCGGGATAAGGTCGAGGATCGACGCCGCTTCACGATTCTGCCCCGTCTTGATCAGCGCGTTCGCATACTGGATCAGCACGTCCGAGCGCACGTTTGCCGGAGCCATGTCGACCATCGCTCTATATTCGGTGACAGCTTCGTTGTAGTGGCGGCCCTTATACAACTGCTCGGCGCGCTTCTGGTGGTCGGCAAACGTCGGCGGAGGCAGGAACTCGGTTTCGGGAATTTTTTTCAGCTCCGCGGAGGCACCGTCGGCTAGAGGGCTGGTCGCATAGTCGTAGTAGATGTGCCGAAAAAGTTCCGCGCCCGCCCGGCTTTGGCCGCTGGCGACGTAGGCTTTGGCGAGATAGAAGTCCGCCTCCACTCCCGCGCCGCGATGGCTTTGCAAGAGGTGTACCGCCTCCGCCGGACGATTGTCCGCCAGCAAGCCCTTGGCATAAGCGATCATCGCGTCGTGCGCATAGATCGAGTCCGGATAGCGGGCGGCGAAATCACGCAGATAAGTAAAAGAAGCTTCGAAATTGTTGCTCAGGACGTAAGAATTCCCAATGAAGAACGACGTGTAATCGCCGAGCTCGCCCATCTTCGGCACCGCCTTCTGCATGGCGGTAATGGCCGCCGGATACTGGGCGTCAAGGTAATGCGCGTAGCCAATGGCAAACCATGCCAGCGCCCCGGCCTCGGTGCCGGCGTGAGTGTTGGCATAGCTCTCGACTCCGGCGTAGGCCGCCGGCGTGCGGAACTGAATTAGCTGGCGTGCCATGGGCCGCAGGTCGCTAGAGGCGACAAAGTTCCGCTGTAATTCTTTTGCGCGAGCCATGGAGGCCTTCGCCCGCGACTTGTGACTTTTGGAGGCAGTAGTCTTCTTCGTGCTCTTAGCACTGGACGACGTTGTCTTCTTCTTCTTGCCGGAGGAAGTGCTTGAGCTGGCGGACGACGTCGTGCTCGCCACGGCGGGCAGACCAATCGCCTGAACCAGCAGACATGCGGTCAGGAATCGTGCGAGGAAGCGGCCGAAGAAACTCACTGAATCCAGTTTAGCGCGATTCTCCCGGAGCGCAATCCGCTACCAGCGTTAACCCGCGAGATGCCCCGATGGAAATCCAAGAAGCCCTTTCCGTCGTACTTCTTAGTGAGGTATGCCTCGTCGCTGCGGCCTCGGGCGCCCTTGAAACGATCGACCCTACTCCGTAGCACGCGTCACGAGTATTTAGCCCTCTGCCCCAAAATCGCGCCTTGAGCCATTACAATGGCAGCAGAAAACGCCCTGGGCTGTTAAAATCCTGAATCTGCGTACAAATGGGAACCATCCAACCCAAAATAGAGGGGCAGCCTAGCGAAGAAACAACGCTAGTGCATGCCGCCAAGGCGGGCGACATCAGCGCCTTCGAGGAGCTGGTGAGGCGCTACGACCGTAACGTCTTTCGGATTGCTCAGCATATTACGCAAAACCGGGAAGACGCGGAAGATGTAGTGCAGGACGCCTTTTTAAAGGCGTACCAGAACCTGGCTAACTTCCAGGAGCAGTCGAAGTTTTATACCTGGCTGGTTCGGATTGCGGTGAACGAAGCGCTCATGCGTTTGCGCCGCCGTCGTCCGGAGCGGATGGTTTCACTCGACGAAGACATTAAAACCGACGAGGACTCCATGCCGCGTGAAGTTGCGGATTGGAGTCCGAATCCGGAACAGCTTTATGGCCAAGGCGAGCTGAAAGAAATCCTGAGCAAAACCATCCAGGGCTTGCCGCCCAGTTTTCGGACGGTATTTGTTCTGCGCGACGTCGAAGGTCTTTCGACCGAAGAGACCGCGGACGCCTTGGATTTGAGTATCCCGGCTGTCAAGTCGCGCCTATTGCGCGCGCGGTTGCAGCTGCGAGAGAGATTGAGCAAGTACTTCAAAAACCGTGTTGGTGGAGATGGCAAACAGTGACCTGCTCTGAATTCCTTAAGGAGCTGACCGATTACCTCGATGACACCATGGACGCCCAGACCAAGGCAGAGTTGGAGGATCATCTTCAGTGGTGTCACAACTGCTACGTCATCTGCAACACGACCAAGATGACCATTGAGATCTATCGGGACTCCTCCCTCTATGAACTACCCGACGAGCTGCGTGGCCGTCTCCGCTCAGCCATCCTGACAAGGTGTCAGGGGCACAAGGATCCTCACTAGCGCGAGCCCTCGATTCACGTACTCTTGAAACTGGCCGCCTCACATTTCGTGCGGCGCGCCGGGACAGTCCTTTGGCGTGGTAGGCTTCCTCTATGGCAGACGACCAGGGCGATCGAAAGAACTTTCAAAGCACAGCCATCGCCTGGGCTCGCTACTCTGAAATCGCCTTCATCATCCCCGCGGCGGTGGTGGTCGGCCTGCTGCTGGGCAAACTCGGCGATTACCTCTTCCATACTCACTGGCTCACCATTACCGGCATCCTTATCGGCTCCATCGCCGGATTCATCCAGTTGATTCGCACGGTGCTGCGGGAGAAGAGCTAGTTTGAACTCCGGCTCGACTGCTGAACTTCCTACCGGAGCCCAGCCCAGCAAGCGCGTTAAGACGTCGTTTGCCTGGGTCAGCCACCTTGCCCTGCTGTTGATCGTCGCCCTCTGCGTCTCCGCATGGGCGCAGAATCCGCCGCAAGCGCCGCTGGCTCCCCCCTCTGGCTCGCAGCCCTTTCCGCCGCCTCCTGCGCAGCAGCCCCAGGTTTCCAATGCTCCATCTTCGCCTTCTCAACCTGCCGGGTCGTCGCAAACCCAAGTTCCCGGCGTCGGCATCACCGTCGAAGGACAACAACAACCATCACCCTCTGGGCCAGGCCCCTCGCAGCAACCGCAGCCGGAAGCGCCGGCAGGGCCCATCACCAAACAGCAGGCAAAGGAGCTATTTCGCTCGGTCGATGAGATTTTGCACTTCGCCAGCAACGACAGCGGCCTGCCAATCAAGCACTCGGTAAAGCGCAAGCTCATCACGCGCCAGTCGGTCGAGGACTATGTCGAGAAACGGATGCGCGATGACAAGGACACGCAGAGACTGGAGCGGTCGCAGGCCATACTGACGAAGTTCGGGTTGCTGCCGCCCAACTTCGACCTTCAAGCTGAATACTTAAGCTTGCTGCGCGAACAGGTGGCCGCCTATTACGACTCAAAGACGAAGACCGTGAACCTCCTCGACTGGGTCCCTCCTGATCAGCAAAAGCCCGTGTTGGCGCACGAACTGACTCACGCCCTGCAGGACCAGAAGGTCGGCCTGGAAAAGTGGGAATTGGCAGGAGGTAAAGATGACAGCCCTCTTCCCGATAATCAGGAAGAGGTTGTGGAGGAAGCACAGTCGGCTCGCGAGGCCGTGCTCGAGGGCCAGGCCATGATCGTCTTTCTGGATTATTCGCTGGCGCCGCTGGGCGTAGACGTGCTCAAGGCGCCCGAGGTCGTCGACGCCATGCGCTCGGAAATGGGCCAGAGCCAGGATTCCCCGCTCTTCTCTGCCGCACCCATGTATCTGCAAGAGTCGCTGTTGATGCCGTACACCTTCGGCATAGATTTTGAGCGTTATGTGCTGGAGCACAAAGGCAAGGAAGCGGCGTTTGAAGGTGTCCTCGATAAGCCGCCGGTCGACACAAGGCAGATTATGGAGCCGGAGACCTACCTGGCGAAGGATGTCGTTGAGCCGGTCAAAGTCCCTGATCTCGACAGGCTTGTCGGGCCGAAGTACGAGCGCTACGACTTCGGCGGAATGGGCGAGTTCGATGTTTACCTGCTGATGAAGCAGTACGCGCCCGAGGAAGATCCTAGGGAGATCTACAGCCACTGGCGCGGCGGGTACTACCTGGCAGCTCACGCGAAGAATGCGCCCAGAGACCAGGTTTCATTACTGTACCTCTCGCGGTGGGATTCGCCGGAGGCGGCCCAAGCCTTCGCGAATGTGTACGAGGCGTACACGCCAAAGCGCTACCCGGAATGGTTCAAGAACGCAGATGCCCCTGCGGCAGGAGCCGGGGAAGGACCTGCCATTTCGAGATGGTGGGAGGGCCCGGAATCAGATCGAGTATACGTTGATCAGAACGGCAGCGATCTGCTGATCCTCGAAAGCTTCGACGAGACCACATCTTCGCGCCTGTCAGCCGCGCTGTTGCAGTCAGGGCCGACAACAGAAGCGCATCGACCTGACCTCCCTAAATCTCCAACGCCTAACTAGGGCATCTATTTACTTGACCGACTAACCGCTTGCGCGCTACCATCGGTAGCGAAATTCAAATGGGAATCGTGCGGGTAGGGACTGCGACGCTGCTTCAGCTTGGCGGCGCGGCAACGTCGGTCTTTCCGTGAGTAGCGGTAGTGTACCACGCGACTACTGCGGGAAGGCTTTTTCATGTGCGCATCTGAAAGTGTAGTCCTAGAGAACTTGGAACCTCGGCCTGCTGAGATTGAGCGTTCTGGTTTTCTGCTCCCTTGCTGGCTGCCCGCTCGAAAGATCGACGGCGCTGACATGATCGAATTGGACGTTTACTACTTCTACTGGCTGTCCACCTCGCTGCACACTATTGAAACCCGCATTGTGGCGAACGCTCCGATGCGTTCGGTGTTTGAAGCTATGGTCATGGCTCGCATGGCGCTAGAAGGGTTTGCGGACGACGTGGCTACAGCCTTTCCTCGGACCGCCGACAGCGCAGCAGAATTGCTGAGTGCGATAAATGCCATTCTTCCACCAGTCGGGGCACCCGGGGTTAATTTAGATGCTCCTATTCCCAAGCATCATGCAGACCGCATCAGAGTCTTAGCGCAAGGCATCCCTGCTGTTTTCAGGCATGAGGCTAAACGCGCATTAGTGGTGCAGGTTCAAGATCAGCGCTCCTTCTCTGCCATCACACTGGTAGAGAAGATTGAGAACTGCTTCCCCCCAGATGCATGGGCCATCATGGAGCGAGAGGCAAAACGCGAGTTTGAGGAAGCAGGCAAGTGCCTCGTATTCGAGCGCTACACCGGCGCTGGCTTTCATGCGCTGCGCGGCGTCGAGTGTCTTATCCGCCAGTACATCAGGAAGCTGACAGGTGGGCTTCCCAAGAAACGTGATTGGGGCCACTACTGCGACGTGCTGAAGCAGAACGGGGCCGATCCAAAACTTGTTGCGGTGCTGGACAACATCCGGTCACTGGAACGCAACCCACTGATGCACCCCGAAGATTGGCTGAAGATCGACGATGCCGTAGGTATTTTCAACATCGCGCAAACAGCGGTTGTGCGACTTGCAGCGGGCATAAAGTGAATCCGCTTGGCGCGGGAGCGTATCATAATGGGCATGAGGCAACAGGCAGAGATGATTGAAGGCCCGGAGGCGTTTGAGCGCTTCCGTGAGGCCGCGCAGAAAATGCTATCTGTGCCGAAGAGCGCGGTTCCTAATCCCTTCAACAAGGGCAAGCCGAAAAAGAAAAAGACTGGCGTCACTCGAACCCGTATCAGCGGTCACCGACAGATCACCAGCCGCAAGCCAAAGTAACGGGATGAAGCACCTAATCGTTTTGGCTCTGATCTTGTTCGGTTCCACTTTGTTCGCCCAGCAGTTCAAAGGGCACGCAATCGGTGAGACGGCTCAACAATTTTTCTCGACAGCAACCGTAGCGGAATCCCATCAGCCAACCGTAGAGTACTGCACTACTTTACTCAATAATCCAAAGGCCATGAAGAAGCACCTTGGTCTAGCTATGCCCGTGGAGACGCAGGGCTGTCAGGAAGTCATGGCTGCGCTTCAAGGCAGGGATGCGGAGGTAGGCAATCGGTTCGCATTTGCACTTGGCCCAGGTACTACCAGATTCCATGCTGGCAAGCTCATCTATATGAAATTCATCATGGATTCGCCATACATCGACGTAGTGGCGGACATGACCAAGAAACTCAACTCCTCGCCGGAGCAAACTTACGTCACCTATCAAAACGGGTTTGGAGCTACGCTTCAACGCAGGAAAGCGGCGTGGGTATCAGGAAACCTCATGGCCGGAGTCGAGGAATCTCCCTCTGTTCCGTATAAGGGAGAGGCGGTGCTCGTGACTATCTTTGACTCGAAATGGGCAGATGAGGCTTGGCAACGACGCGAAGCTAATAGGCCAAGCACTTTAGACCCGTAACTGTTCAAGAAAACTAAACCGCAACAGAGGAGAAAAGCATCTAGGGATTAGTCTGCTCCGCCTCCTGAATATCCCGCCGTTCGACAATGATCCGTTCGCCCTGATAATCGACCTCGAATAAATCGTCAGGGCGGTCGATGTAGTACTTCCGAAGTGGCCGAATCAAAGTGGCCCGCTCATAAGCCTCGACCTTCTGTAAACTTCTCAGGAACATCACCTTTGTCCCCGGTGGTGGGTCGTTCCTCAACATTGGCGCTCCTCTCAGCAAAGACCTTGTTCAAGTAGTTGACGAAATAAGTCCACTGCACATGCGATGCCCGAAGCAGAACCATGCTCGCGATTGCCAGCAGCCAGATGACGGCAGAGCAAGGCTTGTCTCCGCTGTACAGACGGCTGCCAAGTAGCAGTACAGTTGCCCACGCAAAATTCGCGTAGAAAGTTACATATTTGTAGTTGCCCTCAACGCCACGCTCATACAACTCCAGATTATCGGCTCTTAACACGCGGAGCGCGTCAGGTGGCTTGCAATGGGGCACGAGCCAGAATCGTTCCCAAATCACACGTGTTACGGCCTCAAGCAAGCCGCCCACCAAAGCAGCGGCCATCAAGAGCACAACTCCGAAAGTTGCCCCGATCTGCTCGATGTCGTGAACGCGAGAATAAAATGCTGGGAAAAATCCAGCTATCGCAAACAGTGCCAGCGCACCGGGGAGAAGCGTCGAAATGACATTGCCCCACTTTAAGGACACCATTGAAACGTTCACCCGCTGAGTTTGACTTTGGGCGCACATGTTCCTATACTCCCGTCTAGGAGTAGCGGTGCTCCAAAGAATCTTTCGCAAAAGCCTCGATTCGCGGTCGAGGCTTTGCTTTCTGCGGCCCTGCGTTTGGGCCTGCGCTTTCGTTAATCAGCGATGCGAGTCCGCTTGGCGATTGCCTTCTTATGACGCGCATGAGCAGACGCCAAGGCAGCTTCACACTGTAACCGCTTGAACATCTTCGGGCCATCGAGCGGCCCATATTTATTCACGTAGCTTTGTAGTTTTCGCATTGGCTTTATTTCCGCGTCCCTGACGTTTTCGTTCTTTCTCAGTTAACACACGTCGCAGTCTCAACCTTGCCAGTGACCTCATCCCAAGTCAGCCGCTTGCCGACGATCTGAGTAGCGGCCATCTTGAAGCGGTCGAAATCGTTTAGCGGGTTGTCCTTTGTGGCGCGGTTTTCGAAACGGAATACCTGCTCATCAAGGTAACGGAAGAGATGAAACGGTTCGACGCTGACATAGGTGCCGTTGATGCCCCGCTTCAATAGGCTCCAGAAGTTTTCGAGGCTGTTGGTGTGAACCTTGCCGTCAACGTACTTCTCGGCGTGGTCGATAACCTGATGGGCGTACTCTTGGGCGAGTCCGTCATAGGACTTTAGCGCGTCAGAATAGAGCGCCGATCCCGCAGCAACGTGCTCTCTCACTGCGGCCTGCAATGCGCTCTTGCGGCGATTAGGAACAACTTTCACGCGGACTCTGCGGCCGCGCTCCATGAGGCCCATGACCGCAGTCTTGTCTTTGCCGCCTGTGCCAGTGATGCGGCGCTCCCGCTTATCGACGTGCATGTTGCGGGCCTTGCCGCCGATGAAAGTTTCATCGACTTCGACTTCGCCGAAGAGCTTATCGAATGAGCCTTCATGCAGAGCATAGCGGATGCGGTGATTCAGGAACCATGCTGACTTCTGGGTGATTGCCAAGTCTTTCGCCATCTCGCAGGAGCTAATACCGTTCTTGCAGTTGACGACGAGCCAGAGAGCGGCCAGCCACTTGTCGATGCCGATTGCTGAATCTTCCATGACGGTTCCGGTCTTGAGGGAGAATTTGGCGTGGTCATGCTTGCCGTAGCACTTCCACACGCGCTCTTTCTCGATCCAGAAAACCTTCTCCGAGCCGCAACGTGGGCACTTCACGACGCCACCGGGCCAGCGAAGGCCAATCATGAAGGCTTTGCAATTCTCGAAATCGGCAAAGTGTAGGATCGCTTCTTGAAGGCTCTTAGGCTCTTTCATGCTCTAAATATAAGCCCGAGAGCTTAGTCTGTCAAGTAAATAGTTGCCCTAACTAGGGCCGCCGGGACAAACTAAATTGGATACCGCCCAGTTCAGGCTGCGGGGCGGACGAATTCAGCCTCGTGTTCCTTTCCTTGCCGGCCGGCAGAAGTGGCCGACTTCCTGCCAAGAATTTCAGACTCGGCCTGGTACCAGTCTTCGAGATCGTGGCCGTCTTGCCTGCCCCGTTGCTCGTAAATGTGATAGGCCCGCAGGCGTATGTAGTCTTCGGTCAGCTCAAGTGAACCTTGGTCGCTGATAAGCCGCCGGAAACTGAAAGGTGCGTTGCTCATGGTCGGCCTCCGGAGGAAACGTCCGTAGAGACAAGGCGGGTACTGCTGATAAATCAAGAAGAGACTTGTCGCAGTGCCGATGACCTGGCCCCGTTAATTAAGATGCTAGTCCTCCAATATCAGTGGTTCAAGGCGTACCCGTTCGAGAAAGATCCCTCAGGTTCAAAACGGGAATAACATCGTCGCTCCGATTCGAAGAAGGTTGGTGAGCAGGGCGCGCCATGCCTGATTGCCAATCGTGATCAACGAACGTGGCCGGAATTCTGCACTTCAGTGGCATAATGCAGAGACACGTGTCTGGGATAGGAGTCTTGCATGCCCACGAGCTCAGTGGCTGTTGACAAGCCGGCGTTGTCGAAATTGGCCGTGGAAGGCGGTCGGCCGACTCGCTCCGCGATGTTCTCCCCTTGGCCCTACTTCGAGTCCGAAGAGATGGAAGCGGCAGCGCAGGTCCTGCGCTCGGGCAAGGTTAACTACTGGACCGGCGACGAGGGACGGCAGTTCGAGCAGGAATATGCCGAATACGTTGGGACGAAGCACGCCATCGCAGTAGCCAATGGCACCGTGGGGCTGGAACTGGCGCTATTCGCTCTGGGCATCGGACCGGGCGACGAGGTGGTCACCACCAGCCGTACGTTCATCGCCTCCGCCAGTTGCGTTGCCATGCGGGGAGCCAGGCCGATCATGGCTGACGTTGACCGCGACAGTCAGAACATCACGGCAGAAACCATTCGGCAGGAGATCACTCCGCGAACCAAGGCGATCATTGCAGTACACCTTGCCGGCTGGCCGTGCGATATGGACCCGATTCTCGAGCTGGCGCGCGAGCGCGGCCTAAGGGTGATCGAGGACTGCGCGCAGGCGCATGGCGCGCGCGACAAGGGCCGTCCGGTCGGCAGCATGGGCGATATCAATTCGTTTTCTTTTTGCCAGGACAAGATCATGACTACCGGAGGCGAAGGCGGACTGGTGACCACCAATTGCGATGAGTACTGGGAACGCGCCTGGAGCTTCAAGGACCATGGCAAGAGCTATGACGCCGTCTACCGGCGAGAGCATGGCCCGGGATTTCGCTGGCTGCACGAACAGTTCGGCACCAACTGGCGGCTCACCGAGATGCAATCGGCGATGGGACGTGTGCTGCTGCGCAAGCTCGATTCGCAAGTCGCAATTCGCCGTGGTCACGCAGAACGTCTGAACGCCGCGTTTTCCGAAATTCCGGCGTTGCGGACGACCTTACCTCCCGCCGACACCTTCCACTCCTATTACAAGTACTACGTGTTTGTCAGGCCGGAGTTGCTAGCCGCAGGCTGGGACCGCGACCGCATTCAAGCCGCTATTCTTGCCGAAGGCATTCCGTGCCTTTCCGGCAGTTGCAGCGAGATCTATCTGGAAAAAGCCTTCGAGGGCCTCCGTCCCCAGTATCGGCTGCCGGTCGCTTGCGAGTTGGGTGAAACCAGCCTGATGTTTCTGGTGCATCCCACACTGTCGGATGTAGAGATCGACGACACCATCGCAGCCGTGCGCAAGGTGATGGAGCACGCGTCGGCGTAATCGGAAGCCATTTCCCATCTCCAGGGCCTGGTGGCTGCTGCTGTTTCTCATTCCATCCGTCAATCTCGTGATTAATATTGTGGTCGCCATCGACATCGCAAAGGCATTCGGGCAGAGTGCGGTGTTCGGTTTCTTCCTGAACTTCCTGCTGGGCGGAATCGGATATCTCATCCTTGGGTTCGGAAGTTATCAATACCTTGGGCCGCAAACCCAGGCGATGACGGCCAGGGCGTAGCGGCGCCGGAGTTCAACTCATCCGGCAGAGGCGTTTTGCACGGCATTGCTGTTGTGAAATCTGTGTATCAACTCACAATCCGCGCCAGCTCCCCGCTTCGGGATTACGTGTGAGATCGCCTAGTCACGCCAATGATTATCTAGGAGGCTCGACCGACAACTACGCATCAGCTTCCCACAAGAGGACTTCTGGGGAACTCCACCTGCTGGGCCGCGAGGCACTAATACAATCCCATTTCAGCTTGCGCATAACCTCAGGTTTCATGGGACTCGGTAGGAATCCAAATTGCCCCGTCTCGCTTATGAGTAGAAAAACGTCGCCAGGCAGAAGTTCCAGATGCTACGGGTTAACCGACCCCATACCCGTTGGCGTCCAGTTCTGACTGCCCGCGTTGCAGAACTTGCTCAGACCAGTCCATAAAGGCGTCTAGGAATAAGCCGCCGGCGGCATCAGTCTTGATATTCCGGCTGACTTCCTCATAGCCCTCTTGCATGCGCGGCACGTTGCGTGCGAGCAGCATCAGAATGCACTGCCGTTCCCCTTCCCCTCCGGCTGCGGCAAGCATGTGAAGGTCGAGGGCAGTCACATAAATAAAGGAATACTGTGCGTGGAGCACTGCCGGCATCGGCCGCTTCCGGTCCTTTCGGATGGGGCTTTCAAATTGCTGAGAAGGATCGTTGGTGATCAGCCGCGCTGCTGTCTCGATAGAAACCCCTAGCGCGCGCAGCTTTTGATGCGCCATTTCGTGGATCAATGCCTGGGCAAATCCGAGCGCATTATCCACCGTCGCGTGGACGCTTCCGAAGTCCTCCTCATAGGAATGGCTTGAAGAGCCCAGTGCCGCCTCACCCAGACTTGCCTGCACGGGGTCCGTGTACGGGTAAACCGTGTCCACAAGTCGCACGAATTGCGCGTAGGCTTCGGGCCATCGTGCCAGAAGGGCCCCGCCCTTCGCGATATTAGGGTGGTCCAGTCTTGCGGGTAGGATTGCGTCTGTCATTAGGCCGCGTTCCGGAGCCTGCCGGACCGCGACCTTTCCATCGCAACAGGTCACGGCTCCGTCGATGGGGCGCCGCCGGTAGGGCAACGGCCGCAACGAGGTACCGCCATGCTCCGCAAGCCGCAGCGTCATTTCGGTGTCGTAGCCGTCTTGCTGCGGCGCAGCCATCCGGCTCCAGTCAACGCTCTCGAGAATCTCGTCGAATTCCATCATCTCAAACTCCAATTTCAACCAGGCGTGACTGCCGTGCCGGCGCGGCATAGGGAAAACTCAGTCCCGAGGCGCTGCCCTCCACCGCTGCGGTTCCAGTGCGCTGAATCAGTCGTTTACGAGAAGTGGGCCCATTCTCAAAGCACATCTTGAACAACGGCGTCTTCACCTCGGTCAGGCCATGAAGTTCAGACCACGACATAGCCCAGGAAAAGCACTCCCGCAGCCAGCCAGCCTCGGTCGCATAACTCTCGGCCGTCGCGAGCTCAAGCCATCGCTCAGCTGACTCGAGGGCCGACGAGCAGTAGAGGCGGCAGGGCGCTACCGGCAAGGCGGAGATTCCCAAAGGGGCCAGCAATGGGTGCGTTCGAATGCCTTCCGGCAAAGTAACGGTTCCCGAATGGGCTGGAAACAGATCCCCACCAGACGTGTCCGAGGCATGACGAAGACAGCAAGCCGGCAGATTGATCAGTGCCTGAAACGCCGGCAGATCCCGCTCCGCCCATGCTGCCTGCGCGTTGGCGACGGCGGCCGGTGCGCCAGTCAGGAAAAGCCCGGCACTCCCCTCGACCGGGCGTGTGCAGATTCCCCCGGGCAAAGCCTCCGCGGGCAGAATAGCTGTACCCAGGCCATATTGCGCCGCGAGCTCCAGTAGATGATGAAAACTCGATTCCGGAACCAGTCTCGCGGCGCAGCGTTCACCGCTCACGCGGCCGGCATGCACGGTCAGATCTTCAATTGCAGCCTGAAGCCGCTCCAGACGCACTTGCCATTTCTCGCGCGCCGGCTCACCTACCCAGCTGATCCGCAATTTAGGCTTGGGGCGAACCGCGGCGTGGGGAACGGCAGACGGTGCGGCGGCATCGCCCGCAGTAGCTTGTTCTTTGTACCAGGCCGCTAAACTCCGGTTGATTGACGGATTCTCCCCGCGCTCCCACGCCTCGACCTGACGGCGCTCCAATTCGAAACGAAGCGGTTGAATGGTCAGCGGAATCTTCCCTTGCTTGATCATGCGCCGCTCGATCACGCCGAACAGATACTTCCATTCCTCGCAGTGCTCGGTTCGATTGCGCCAGTCGCCATCGATTGCAGTCCCCGGACACTGTCCCTTGCACATCAGAAAAAAGCGGCAGCCGGCACAACCATTGTCCGACTGCGGCGTTCGATACAGGGCCAGATAGCGCTCGTAGCCTGAGGTGTTGGCCTTGATGAAACCAATGCCTTCCTTGTTCACGCGACCGCAATTGCTCGACTGCCCGTTGCCCTCGATTCCCTGCACCGCTTCCGTCGTATAGGGATCGCATGCTCGCCAGGTACAGCCAGCCTTCCCATCCTCCCCATTGAGCAATCCCTCCATCTCTCCAAAGAGGTCCAAATCCATCCCAGGCAGACTTTCCTGGACCTCGGCGAAGAACAGCAGTGCCTGAATGTTCTCCCGGGCCGACAATGCCAGGCTCTCGCGCACGGAGTCGTGATCGACTTCCAGCAGATGCAGACGCACGCTTCTGATTCCGCTCGCATGCAGCCTTCGCATCCAGTCCGCCATGATCGGCAGCTTCTCGGCCGTCGCATTTCCTTTATGTAAAGTGATGATCAGGCCGGGGGGCTCGTATTCGCGGCACAAGCGCTCGATGACGCCTTCCACCAGCGCAGTGGATTCCCTCGTCTTTTCGAGCCTGTAGTGCCAGCGCGCATCGTTCAGCTCGCCGGGCCCGTCAATCGAAATCCCGACGGAAACCTTATAACGACGAAACAAATCAATGTGGCGGTCTTCGACGAGGACGCCATTGGTTTGGATTGCGTTGCTCCCGTTCGTCTCCAGTCCCCACGCGAACAGGTTCTCCAGGTCCTCAAACCGCATCAGAAGCGGCTCACCGCCGAACAAAGTGAAGGGGCCGCCGATACGGGCGGCCTCTTTCTTCATTTTTTCGAGATCGTAGTTCATCCGCTGGTTTCCGGCGTCGCGTTGCGGATTCTGGTAGCAGTAATGACACGCCAGATTGCAGGCAACGCCCAGCGGTCGCAGTTCGATACTCATGGAAAGAACCTCGTTCCCCGGAAACTAGATTCGATCCCTACCCTTGACCTATTCCGGTTCCGGCGGTCGTTGGACAAAGTCTATGTGCGGAGCCCTAAAATCGGTGTGAACGTTGGCAGCGTCGGTATGTTTTGGGGGCGTATCGACGTGCGGCGCCGTGACTGTGTCAGTATGACCGGCCTTTTTTGTGTCTACGTGCTTAGGGGCAACATCGATATGACCGATTTGATCGATTGGCGTGGGGCAACACTCCTTCCTCTGTTAGTGATCTGTCGCCGGCCCTCAGACGAATCGACGGCAGCTTGCCTCTCTAAACGCAAACCCCTGCAACGCTACCCGCCGATTGCCTGTCCTACTGGGGTTTTATGTCGGTATGACCTCCAGGGCCGACCCTGTCGGTATGGCCGCCACCAAGGTCTTTATGGACGATCGGCAAATCGGTATGGTGCTTTGGGACGTCGTTGTGGATTCTGGTGTCGGTATGGGATCTGCTGTCGGTATGCGGGCCGGCGGTATCCGCGTGTGGAATTACCGTATCTACGTGTGGCATATTCTGAAAGCCTCTCTCTAGGTTTTTTGGTCAGGGCCCAGGGCCGATTGGTTTCGCGCGGCTAGTGGGACCACGCTGAGTTTCAAAACTTCGATCGCGCCCGCTGCGTGTCGGTGTGCGTTGCGTTCGCATATGCATGGAGCCGGCGAACGCGTTTGGAGGGTGATAGTTTGCATAAAATAGAAGCCATTGTCAAGACCATTCTTGTTCGACCATTCTTGTTCGCTGTGAAGGTTATGTGGGGTTACGAGGGATAAATCGCCATGTCGTGAGTAACCCGCTCGCGCTCGCCGCCCAACCGGCTGGTTCCGTCGGTCGTCGCCTCAAGCCGATGTCGACAGGGCGCTGCTAAGATCCGGTTTTCAGTAAGTGATCCACGGCGGCCTGCAACTGCTCGAAGGGCCGGTCAGGTCCCGGCGCAGGTTGCAGGCGCCCCTGACGGTCGATCAGGAAGGTTGCCGGGTAACGTGCGATATCGCGGTACAGATTGGGCACTTGTCCACTCACTGTAAGCAGCGGGTACGTGACCGGCACTATCTGCCGAAACCTCCGTTGTAGATCGGCGTCTTCACTGGATATACCGAACACCGCAAGCCCTTGGTCCTTGTCTGTCTGGTACATGTGGTCCAGCTTCGGCATCTCCGCCCGGCAAGTGCCCGCACCACGTCGCCCAGATATTCACCACCACCACCTGTCCCTTATGATCGGCCAGCCGCTGCGGGTTGCCGTCAATATCCACGGCGTCGAAGCCAGGGGCAGGGAGACCTTGCATCGCCAGGTTCCGCTCCTGCTTCCAGCGGGAGACGCCATCACTGATCGGCTTCCAGATTAGTAGGAGGGATAGCGCTGCCACGAGCAACCCTATCTTCACCGTCATCGGAGTCGCATTCGGTACCGTTTCCGTGGCCCGCGAAGTGGAACGCTCTTGCCGCCTTTTAGCAGATCTTGAGGTTGCCTGCTTGAGCCGCTGCTGTCGCCGGCTCGCCCCCGCCAGTAAGACCGTCACGACAAACGGCAGCGCCATCGCGAGCGTGGATACGGTGAGGCGAAATAGCCAATCTTTTTCGCGATCAGTGCTGGAGCGCGTCAACGTCGTGTAAACCAGCGAATAAAGACGCTGAGCCAGGATCGGCGAAAGAAGGCCAACGATCAGCACCAGATAACCAAACAGCTTCGCCATGTACGGCGGCACCTCGGAGACGAGCTTCACTATAGAGACTGTGCCGCCGGGGTCGCAAGATTCGCGGGCGGAGCAGGTAATCCAGGGCCAGGCAAGTGTGGGTATCGGCAAGCCCTTCCGCCCGCATTCATGACCTCAGTCGGGTAGCGGATCGCCCCTTGTTTCCACCGCAAAGGGAATCACGAGCAGTCCGATGCCAAAGGCGACCGCTGTGATTGCTACCGGCTTGCCAAGGCTCCCCATGTGGTTGACCAGCGCGCCAATTCCAAAGTTGACTCCGGCGGCGATGAAGCGTCCGAAGGAAGTAGTGAACGCAAACGCGGTGGCACGCACCGAGGTCCCGTACTGCTCTGGCAGCCAGAGACTGAAAACAGCGAAGTTGCCGCCAAAGAAGCCAAGGAAGAACAGTACCGCGATGAAGGGATGCAGCCCTTGAGGCAGATAGAATGCCCAGCCAAAGCTGAGTAGGATGCAGATCCCCATTCCCAGGAAGTAAAAGGCAAGAGTTCGCTTTCGGCCAAAGCGTTCGGCCAGAGGCGGAACGGCCAGGCAACCGAGGATAGTGCCCAGCGACAGCAAGCCCATACCGAAGGAAGAGGTCCGCACCGCCTGCGGCTGTAACATGCCGGCACGTTTCGCCAGGCTGATAATTGCCGTCGGCGCGTAAACTGCACCCGCCCAGAGTCCGCAGATGGCCGAAGCCAGCAAGACGGTGTTCACAAGGGTTCGCTGCGTATAGGGAGGGCTGAAAATTCGCTGCAACGAAGAAAGCCCCCCTGCGGCTTTCACCCTCGCTTTTTGCTGCCAGCGCGCCGGCTCCTTCACCCGCAGCAGAACCATGACGGCCACAACGACCGGTGTCAGTCCGCACCAGAACATGGCGCGCCAGCCAAAGTGCGCCCCCACGGTGTAATTGAGGGCCGAGGCCAGAAAGAACCCGGCGTAATAGCCGGTCTGCAGATACCCGGCGCCCATCTTGCGCCGGTCTTCCGGCCAGGCCTCGGCGACATAGGTGCCCGCCAGCGCCCACTCGCCCCCAATTCCGATGCCTGCCAACAAGCGGAAGAGGCCCAGTTGCCACACGGTTTGCGAGAGGGCGGCGGCGCCGGTGAAAACCGCATAAACGAAGATAGTGGCGGCCAGCACCCGCGTTCGGCCAAACTTGTCGGCGATCGGTCCCCAAATCAGCGACAGCCCCCACCCAACCAGGAACAGTGCGAACAGGATGGACCCGGCGTACCCGACGGTGGCAGGAGTAGCCTTTATGCCCGACTTGGGAAGCAGCTCTGTGAGTGCCGGGCTGAGGACGAGCGCATAGATGACCGAGTCCATGCCGTCCAGCGTCCAGCCGGCCCATGCACCCCAGAATCCTGTAATTTGCTGACGTGAGAGCTTGGTGTGAACTGTGGGTGCGGGGAGATCCATCGCTTGATTAGCCACCGAATCCTCCTAGGCGCGAAGTGCGAGATACCTCAACGTAGGATCGGGCGCTTCAAAATCTCTGCATCATTGCACAAATGTTGCAGACGGTAAACAAATATGTGCAGGCGCGGAAGCTTGAAGATCCCAGCAGCGTACGAGTGAGGTGGGTACCCCTTCTCAGGAAAGGCTATGAAGCGGGCTGACCACCGATATCGGACTCAAACATCTTTGCAACGGCAGGCTTCATGACCTTCCCCATCGCATTGCGCGGAAGGGCATCCAGAACCAAGAGTCGAGACGGGATTTTATGCGAAGCGAGAAGCTCTTTCGCCCAGGCGCGAAGCGACGCCAGATCGAGGGCATCACCCTCATTTAAAACCAGGGCAGCGGCAATACGCTCGCCCCACTCCGGATCGGGCACCCCAACCACGGCACACTCGGCGACGGCGGGATGTTCGCGCAACGCTTCCTCGATCTCCAGAGCCGACACCTTATGTCCACCCGTCTTCACGATGTCGATATTCGTGCGTCCGAGAATGCGATACACACCGTTGTCTACGACAGCCGTATCGCCAGTGCGAAACCAACCATCGCGAAATGTCTCGCGTGTTGCATCGGGCCTTTTCCAGTACTCCGCGAAAACGTTAGGTCCCCGGACTTCGATCTCGCCGGGCACTCCCGGTGTGACTCGCTCCCCGCTCTCTGCGGCAAGCCGCACCTCTACGCCCGGGAGAGGTGTGCCTACGCTTCCGGGTACGCGCTCGCCCCGCAGGGGGTTCGACAGTGCCATGCCGATCTCCGTCATGCCGTACCGCTCGAGCAGGGTATGGCCACTGATTTGCTTCCAGCGTTCCAACGTGGTCACCGGCAACGCCGCCGAGCCGGACACCATCAGACGCAGCTTGCGGCAAGCCTGACTGAGCTCGGCGCGGCGGTCCGGGGAAGCCGCGTCCCACGCCGCAATGAGCTTCACATAAATAGTTGGCACTGCCATGAACAGGGTCAGGCTGCCTCCGGCAATACGCTCCCACACGGCATTCGCATCGAAGCGCGGCAGCATCTCGCAGGTTGCGCCTGACCACAGCGCACAACCAACCACGTTGATGATGCCGTGCACGTGGTGCAGCGGCAGACTCAGCAGGATGCGATCGTCGGCTGACCACTCCCAAGCCTCCACCAGGCTCGTGATTTGCGCTGTAATGTTGGCGTGGGTTGTGACCACTCCCTTTGGGCGACTCGTGGTTCCGCTGGTGTAGAGAATCATGGCGCGCCGCTCATTGGGGAGGTTGGGTAGGTCAGCCGGCCGGGCAGCGAGAATCTGGTCAAATCTCAAGGCGCGAATGCCCCGTGCCGCGGCAATAGGAGCCAGCAGGGGTTGCGGGGGCGCGTCGAACACCATGGTCGATGCGCCAGTGTCGTCGATGAGGTATTCGAGTTCAGACCGTGGTGAGTTGATCGGCAACGGAACGGCTATACCGCCCGCTCGCCATATACCCCATTGAACGGCAACCCAGGGAAATGAGGGGGTCAGGAGAAACGCCACCCGCTCTTCCTCAAGGTCCTTGCGGCCAGCGAGCAGGGCCGTCGCCACGCGCGAGGATGCCTCGAGCAGATCCCAGTAGGAAAACAAGCCCTGCGAATCGATAACGGCCGTGGCTCCGCCATGCAGATCGGCGCGAGCAATAAGCGGAAGCTGGCGGGTATGGCGAGTCACAGGCAGACTGTACTTCTCTTCGTTTACGTTGTCCAATTGCGGCGAGCGCGGCCAAATCCCGCTTATCCAAGTGTGAGGGTAGGTCCTGATTGGTATGAGTTGGGCTGTTCGCGACAACTGTCTGCGGACAGCCACCTTCCGGTTTGCCCGCGGTCCGGCCACACGTGGGGAACGGAGACGAGGGAAGCACATAGATACACTGCCGGCTACTAAGCCAGCGCCAGCGACCTCAAAACTGCTTTGTTGCGAATCAGTAAAGTTGAACCCTTCAACTGCACGACTTTCCGCTTCTTCAGATCGGCCAATAGACGGGTTATAGTCTCCCGCGAAGTGCCAATCATCTGGGCCATTTCCTCGTGCGTTACAGCAAGCGTGAAACGCGGCTCCAGCTTCCCGGCTTCTCCCCTGCGCATGCTCCAGTCGAACAGCAACTTCGCCAGTTTCTCGCCCGCTGAGTGCGAGAGACCTAGCGAACGGATCTCGCGGCAGGCTGTGTTGTACTTGTCGCTCAATTGCACAGCTACCTGCAGGCAAACGTCGGTGTGCTCCTTCAGCAGGCGCAAGAAGTCGTCGCGTCTCACAAAGTTAATCTGGCAGGGATCGACGGTTTCTGCCGTGAGCTCGTAGGGCTTACCGCCGACCGTCGAGCTGAGTCCGAGTACTTCTCCTGGCTCAGCGATCTTCATGATCAGGGTCTTGCCGTCCCGCGAGCAAATCGACAGTTTCACGCGCCCTTTGCAGAGTACAAAGATACCCCTCGGTTGCTGGCCCTCGACAAAGAGAACGGCCCCCTTGGGATAGGTGGTGGAGTACTTGATGCCTTCAAAATACTGCAATGCCGCCGGGGGAAGATCGCAGAAGCTGTGTTCTGCCCGCATCTTGCAGCTCAGGCAGTTTTCTATGATATCGAGCCCGTATGGTGTAAGCATGGTGCCCTCGTAGACTCCACAGCGTATCGCCGCTTGCATGGGCGTGCCGGATCGTCTGTGGACGCATCTACGGCTCGAAACTCGAAGCCCGGCGGCGGGTTCTGCTCACCCGCATTGTGTGCCGGTGGTCACTCTCGACGGTGACCAAAATTGCGATTCCGACAGTTTTCCTAATCCTATGCTGCCAGGGCCCCGCAAAACCTCGAGTCCCTTCCCGATACAGTACAGCTAAACACGCTAGCTCACATTCACCAAGTGCAGCGGTCACATGTGACTGTGACAGAGACACTGAAATGTCCGATGGTAGATCCTCAACCGAGCCGGACCCGGTTTGGAACAGCTTCGTCCGTACGGTTGGGGTGGCGAGTGTAACATCGCCATCTCATTTGCAATCCGCCGCCCATGCTCCTTTTGTGATTACTGTAACGAAAGAATGCACACACTCTTCAGCGCTCGAAAACCCTCGTCACTCTGCTAAGGTATTCCCGTCACATCTCTCACGTTCCGGGTGGTCCTAGAATTTCCGCAGGTCTCGCCGTGCCAGGAGCGCCGCATGAGTACTGCCGCTGTCCAAGAAGCCGAAACAAAATCTCTTCCCGCCAACGCTTATACGCCACTCAAGCCCGGCGAGGAGTATCAGCCGCTAGTGCCTGCGTCCGCCGACCTGCCAGAAATGACGGCGCGCTCGGTGGGCTGGGGCATTTTGCTGTGCGTCATCTTCTCTATCGCCTCAGCCTATTCCGCCCTGAAGGTCGGCCAGGGAATGGAGGCGGCGATTCCGATTTCGATCCTGGCGATCGGCTTGGCTCGTGTCTACAAGCGCCGTTCCACGGTGCTGGAGAACGTGATCATCACCGGGATCGGTGCCGCCTCAGGCAGCGTGGTCGCCGGCGCCGTCTTCACCCTCCCGGCGCTCTACATCCTTCACCTCGATCCGCATCCGCTGCAGACCGTCTTTATCTGTCTCGCCGGTGGCTGCCTGGGCATTCTCTTCCTGATCCCGTTGCGCCGCTACTTCGTGCAGGAGCAACACGGCAAGCTCCCCTTCCCTGAGGCCACCGCCATCACCGAAGTCCTGGTCACGGGGGAAAAAGGCGGATCGCAGGCCAAGCTCCTGCTCCAAGCCACTTGCATTGCCGCGGTGTATGACTTCTTCGTCACCAGCTTCCACGTCTGGAAGGAGTACCTGAACTTCCAGTTCGTCCCGGTGATGAAGACCCTGGCCGACCGCAATCGTATGGTGTTCAACTTCGACGCCATCGGTTTCATCCTGGGGCTGGGCTACATCATGGGCTTGCGGATCGCCATGATCTTCTGCGCCGGGGGCGTGCTGGTCAACTTCGTTCTGGTTCCGTTGATCTGGTTCATCGGCAGCCACATGGGCGACGTCGCGATTTATCCGGCCACCATCCCGATCTCGCACATGACGGCCACTGAGATCTATCGCTTCTATGTGCGCTACATCGGCGTGGGCGCCATTGCCGCTGCCGGACTGGTAGGCATTCTCAAGTCGCTGCGGGTGGTTGCAGGATCGTTCGGCATCGCGCTTCATGCCTTCCGCCATGGCGAAGCCCCGCACATGGAACGGACTGACCGCGACATCCCCATCATCGGCATACTTCTGGGTGTGGTGGTGGGTGCGCTCGCCGTAGCGGTCTTCTACGGGCAACTGCACGTCACGTGGAGCGTACTCGTCATGGGCTTGGTCTTGACCTTGCTCTTCGCCTTTTTTTTCACCACCGTGGCCGCCAACGCCATTGCCACAACCGCCAACAACCCCGCTTCCGGCATGACCCTGCTTACGGTGATTGTCTCGGCAGTGGTGCTGCTGAAGTTCGGCCTCTCCGGAACCACCGGCATGTTCTTTGTGATGGCGCTCGCCGGCATGGTTTGTGTCGCTCTCTGCGCCTCAGGACAGTTCATCACCGACCTCAAGGCGGGCTACTGGATCGGCTCCACGCCTTCGGCGCAGGAAAAGGTCAAGTTCATCGGCGTGGCCGCCGCGGCCATCACCGCTGGCTTGACCATAGTGCTGCTGGCCAAGGCGTTTCAGTTCGGAGAGGCTGCCCCCGGCGACCTGCGCCAGGTGCTGGTCGCGCCGCAGGCCTCCGCACTGAAGGCCGTCGTCGAAGGTTTCATGAGCGGACAGCCGGTCGCTTATGTTCTGTTTGGGATCGGCGCCATGGTTACGGTTGTGCTGGAGATGCTTGGGCTTTCGTCCATGGTCTTCGCTCTCGGAATCTACCTGCCGCTGCAACTGACCACCCCGATTCTCGCCGGCGGGTTCGTCTCGCACCTGGTGAACAAGCGCGCGGACAAGACGGACGGTGAACATGGCCGCAGCATACGCGAGCGGGGTGTCATCGTCGCCGGAGGACTGATGGCGGGCGGAGCGCTGGGCGGTGTCTTTGGCGCGGCGTTGCGTCTGCTGCCAAACTATCGGGAGGAGCTCATCCAGACTCCCTTCTATAACAACGAACCAATATCGCAGACCATCTCCGCCATCATGTTTGTGGGACTGTGTCTCTATCTATGGTTCAGCTCAGTTCAAAGAAAGAAGGTCGCCTAATGGATCAGGTAGGAAAATATGTTGCTGATGCCGTTCTGGGCATCGATACTCTTTGGGGCGGCGACGTCATGTGCCCCTCGGGAACCGGACGTTTCATCGCCGACTCGTGGTTCTCTGATGAACCTCTGCCGCTGGCGTACACCACTCCCTCGGCGGCGCGGTTGCGCGAGACCGGAGGCGTCTCCGGCAAAGCGATTGATCGCAAGGCAGTGGACGAGTATCTGCGAGCCATCGACATTCCGGCGGCCATCGCCGGCGTGGGCAAGAACGCCGCATCGCAGCCGGCGCTGGTGAAGACTTACCTCGAAGGCCTCGCCGAGTGTCTTGAAGTGATGTGGGACCTGGCGATGGAGATCTTGGGCAACGGCCCAGCCGTTCCCTACGAGCGTTGCGTGCTGGCCTCGACCGCGCGCGCGCCCGAACCATCTGCGCCGGAGGCGAAACGTGAGCGGGTTGCCGAACTGCTGAGCAAGGCGGGCTATGGTTCGAGCAACCGCGAATCGCTGCTGGACAGCGTCGATGCCTGGCGGCACGAGCGCATGGCGCCCATGGGCTCGGTGAAGGCGCTGGGAGCGGCGGTGATCGCGCAATTCGATCAGCTCAGCGCCGCGAACCTCCTGCCGTACTTGCCTGCGGAACTCGCCAACGTGCCGCGCGCCAACATCGACTTTCTGCCCATCAAGGACGCGTGGTTCTCCGGCTCGATGAACTACGTTGGCCGGGCGCGCAATGCCGACGGCTCTCCGAAGTACGAGGCGACTTACGAGATCAACGCCTCACTGCAGATTTCCGTGCCCGAGTTCCAGCAATTGGTCAGTCACGAAGTTGTGCCGGGACATGTGACCACGTTCGCCTATTTGCAGAACTTGTACTTTCGCAAGAAGATGGGCTTCGAGGCGACGGTGCTTACCATGAACACGCGCGCGGCGAGCCTGTTCGAAGGCCTGGCGAACAACGCCATCCTCATGGCTTACGGTGTCAACGAAGTGGAGCAATTGCCCGATGAAGACATGCAGATCGGCGTCCTGCTGGCCCTGCTTCAGGACGATGCCAAGAACCAGTCGTCTTATCTGACATGGGGCAAGGGAACTGCTCAGGAAGAAGTTGCCAGGACGCTGCGGCGCGATTTTCTGGTCAGCGAAGAGCGCGCCGGAAAACTTTCGGGCGCATGGGGACGTCATCCGCTGCTGGGCCGCATGTATTTACCCGCTTATCGCGCGGGCACCGAGAAGGTGGCGGAATTGCGGCGCAAATATCCCGCGCAGCAGGTGATTCCCGCTCTATACGGTTGCAGGGGGCTGGTAGACGTGCAATCGGTTGAGGACGCGCTAAAGCTTCAAGGCAACGCAGCGCGCGGCTAGCCACGAATCCGGCGCGATTGGGTACGAGGCTGCTACCATCGCAGGCAATGATCGTCCCGATCGTTCACCCCAGCACGTCCAAGAGCGAGACTCGCCGGGAGTCCCGAATCCGCCGCTGGTTGCGCAGCCCCGTGTTTCTTTTAGCTTTGACGGCCGGCCTGAGCGCATTCGTGATTCAGTCAGGAGAACTCGGCACCGCCGACACTGCCCATCGCCTGCAAGCCGCCACTGCGCTCTGGACCGACGAGCCTGAGGTCTTTCCCAACGAGTATCCCGAATGGGGGATTCATGGGCGCGGCGGCAAATTGTACACCTGGTACGGCATTGGACAGCCGCTGCTCATGCTGCCCGCCGATATCGTGGGGACCAAGCTGGAGCAGTTGCCGATATTTGAAAACTACAGTGACGATCCCGCAGTGCGCAGCATCGTGGTCAGCTATAGCACGAACATCCTGATCAATGTGCTGACCGCGCTGGTGTGCTTTCGCTTTCTGCGGCGGCTGCGCTTCAGTACGCGGCAATCGGTGGCAGGCGTGCTGGCGCTGCTGTTCTGCACCACGCATCTCCACTATGCCCAAAACATGATGGAGAACAACTACATCCTGCTCCTGACCCTGACGGGCCTGACCTTTTATTACGAATGGGTGCTTACCGGCAAGCGGCGGGCACTCTTCGTCGGCTCGGCGGCCTTTGGGCTGAATCTGCTAACGCGGCTCACGACGGGACTGGATTTGCTGGCGGGCGGCGTTTTCCTGCTACTGTTGTTGTGGTTTCGCGATGTGCGCGGGCGCGCCCTATGGCAGCGCCTTGTGGCCTACGTAAAGGTATCAGCGCCGGTCTATGCGTTCTTCCTGCTGATCGATCGTTGGTATCAATACCACCGTTTCGGATCATGGTTCAACACTTACCTCTCGATCGTCGCCCGCGAAGATCGGATGCTGCATCCGTCGCTGCCGGCGAACTATCCGTGGGAAACTCCGTTTCACGTGGGATTCTTCGGCGCCCTGTTCAAGCCGGAGAAATCCATCTTTCTCTTCGATCCGCTGCTGCTCCTGTTGCTGCTAGTCAGCATGCTGGCGTGGAGGAAGTTCGGACGTGACGCGCGGGCTTATGTGATGACGTCGGTCTTGCTGCTGCTGGCATACATCAGTTTCTACGCGCGATACACGGTGTGGAGCGGCGACTTCGCCTGGGGCGATCGCTATGTCTCTAGCGCAGCCGAAATGGCTGCTTTCATCTCGGTGCCGTTGCTGTTGGGCCATCGCGCGGAACTGGGAAGGCTGGCGTGGCGAACGGGGATCGCGCTCATCGTGTTGAGCTGTGCCATTCAGTTGGCTTCGCTGGCATTCTGGCTGCCACTGGAGATCTACCAGATGGACACGCTTGGGCATCCGACGTTCGTGGTCGCCCTACGCTTCAAGAACATCGTCGCGTTCTCCCTCGGCAAGATGGAAGCCTGGGGTCTAATCAATGACTCGGTGAGGTATGATCCATGGGATTACGTCCACCTCACCACGTGGAATTTCCTTCCCTTTCTTCTGCGGCGCGTGGGAGCGGCCCCGCGCTGGGTCGTGGGACCTGGCGTTTGTCATTTGGTATGCCGCGCTGGCAGCTACGGGCTGGGTATTTTGGCGGCTGGGCAAGGTGCTTCGTGGCGGCGAGTTCGACACGAATGGCGGCGCGCAACTTAGTGCGGGTGGCGCGTCCTAGAGTCCTGGACGGGTGCGCAACACACTGAAGCTTCCAAGCAACGCAGCGCCGACTTAGACGTTTGTGCGCCTTCTATGACTTGGGCAATACTCGTGTGTATGGCACGGCAACCGCCAGGAGTTTGAATGTCCGCGATGCCCGCACATGAAGAGTCTTACACCCAAGGGTCGCTCTCCGGTCGAGTACCGCAACTTGCCATCGGCGTTCTGATCGCGCTCTGCGCGTGCAAGCTCCTGCTGCACCTGTTTACCAGCGTCCGTCACTATGGATATTTTCGGGACGAGCTCTATTATCTCGACCTCGCCCGTCATCTCGACTGGGGCTACGTGGATTGCGCACCGCTCGTGGCCATCTACGCGAAAATTGCGCTCCTCATGGGCGGTTCCCTGGCGGCGCTACGGATCATTCCAGCGTTGGCCGGCACGGCCCTGGTCGCCCTCACCATACTGCTCGCCCGCGAACTCGGCGGCAATCGTTATGCCCAGTTCCTCGCCGGCCTCTGCATCCTGTTGTGCCCCGCCGTGCTCGTCATGAATAGTCTCATGACGATGAACGCTTTCGAGCCGCTGTTCTGGATCGGCTGCATTCTAGTGGTGGCGCGGATCGTGCGCACAGGAGACTCGCGGCTCTGGCTGTGGTTCGGCCTGCTGGCCGGTCTGGGCCTGGAAAACAAACATTCCACACTCTTCTTCGGGTTCGCCGTGACGGTTGCGGTGCTCCTCACCCGTCATCGCCGCGAATTTACAAAGCAGTGGATTTGGATTGCCGGCGCGATTGCACTGGCGCTTTTCCTGCCTAACATCATCTGGCAGGTTCGGCATCATTTCCCCACCCTCGAAGACCTCGAAAACGTACGGCGTGAGGGAAAAAACGTTGTGCTCGGTCCGCTGGCATTCCTCAAGGAGCAAATCATTGACATGCACCCGATCCTACTTTTGGTCTGGCTCCCGGGACTGGTTTGGCTTCTTCGCGACCGAAGGTGGCGAATTCTCGGCCTCATCTTTGTCGTGTTCTTTGTCACGATGGAGGCCGCTCACGCTAAGAACTACTACCTCTTTCCGATTTACCCCATGTTACTTGCTGCTGGTGCTGTGGCCATCGAGCAATGGCTGGAGAATCGCGCTGCCTGGACGCGCGCGGCTGTGGTGGGCATCATCATTCTCGCAACTGTGCCCGCAGTCCCGATGTTTACCTGGATGCTACCGCCGGAGCGCCTGCTGGCATTTCAGAACGCCATTGGCTTTAAGCCTGCGAAGCAGGAGGTCCACCACGAATCGCTGTTGATGCAGCCTATCGCAGACCAGTTCGGCTGGCCCGAGATGGTGCGTGAAGTCGCGGCCATTTACAACTCGCTGCCTCCTGCAGAGCGCTCCGAGACCGGTATCTGGGCTGGAAACTACGGAGAAGCGGGAGCTGTCAACCAGTTTGGTCCGCAATACGGATTGCCGCACGCCTGGTCCCGCCACCAGAACCATTGGTACTGGGGACCGCCGCCTCAGGTCTACAAGAACCTCATCGTCATTCAGTGGGGTCTTGAAGACGTGCAGGACAACTGCACCTCGTACGAGACATCCGAGCACTACGAGCGCTTCGGCATGGGCGAAGAGAATACTCCCATTTACCTGTGTCGTGGCGTGAAGTTCGATATTCAAAAGATTTGGTGGCACTCCCACCACTGGAACTAATGACTCTAGCTTGTTTCCGCGACGATGGTAGCTGTTGTGAAAATCTCCATCTCGTAAGCAAAGCGCATGGCACTGACCTTCTCGCTGCACACTAGAAGCTAAACACCGCCTGGAAGTCGATTCTGCGATTGGCAGCGCTGGCTGAGACGGAACCATAAGGCCCGCCCGCCAACGCGTTGGCCTGCCCAAACAGCGGAGAGGACAAATTGCCTACCAGCGGAGCGAGATTGACATGGTTGGTGACGTTGCGTCCGATAGCGGTGAGGGTGAGAGTATAGCGTCGCGCGGCCCCACCACCCAGCGCCAGTGGACTGCCGCCGCCAAATCCGCCCCCGTGCGGACCGCCCGGTCCGTGGCGACGACTGCCGGGAGCGCCGCCGCCCATCCCTGCGTCCGGACTCTGGCCGCCTATCTCCGGCCCGAATGCAAACGACTTGCTGATGCGCAGATTGAGAGAATACCGCCCCGGACCATAGCCATAGTAAGGAGGAATATAGGTCTGCCCGGGCTGTGGAGCGGTGTCGAAGGTCGCCGTACTTGGTCACAATCACATTCGGCCCGGGGCCGGTGGCAAACGTCGGACGGTCATTGAAGATCGAGTCGCCGTTATAGTCCTGTCCGGTGGTGATATTGAACGGCTGGCTGGAAGTGGCAATGAAGAATGGGCTCACGCGGAAGCCCTTCGGCAGGGCGATCGTGCCGCCTATGAAGACGCGGTCGTGAACGTCATACGACGCCGGACCGTAGCTCAGCTGCGGATCGTACTGGTCGAAGAGAAAGCTGCTGGCGCCACTGGTGTTGGAGTCGACGTAATTGAGCACGTAATAGCCAAACAACGTCAGGCGAGCACCCTGCCGCCAGTTGCCATTCACGATGAGCTGGTTCTGGCGGAAATCGCCCTGCGATTCGTACTGGTAGATGTTGCCGATGTCGCCGTAGGGGCGCACACCGCTGTTGGGGTCATCCGGGTTGTAGGTGTTGGGATACGGTGCGTTGATGTTGCGCGTCCAGTACTGGTGCAGCCCGCGGGAGTTCAGGTAAGAGACGGCGAAATTGGCGTTATTGGTGATCTGCCTTTCCACGCTGATGGCAACCTGCTCGATGTAAGCCGCTTGCAGGTTCGGTGCGATCTGATACACCGTGGGGAAGACGGCGTTTTGGGAAATTTGACTGGGCGGCGGAATGTTGGGATAGAAATCCGGCTGGTTGACGATGTACTGGGTTTGATTGATGCCGTTCTGGCGGTCGGCGATCAGCACGTACATCTTGTCGAAGCGGTCGTAGAACATGCCCCAACCGGCGCGTAACACGGTCTTCGGCGATGCACTGTTGCCGCGGCCAATTCCCCAGGCGAACGCGATTCGGGGAGCGACGGCTGACTTGTCGGGTATCTCGTTCTGATACTCGTAGCGCAGACCGGCGCTGATCGAGAAGTTCGGCTTCCACTTCCACTCGTCCTGGACGTAGAGCCCAACGTCCACCTGGTTCACAGCAATCGCGGGATTCCCAACGATGATGAAGAACTGACTGGCCCCGCCGCCGGCCGCGCGAATCTGCTGCGGCGTCCAACCATTTGCTATGCCCTGTTCGGTGATTTGATACGACGTAAGCGAGTCGAACGTGTATGTACCGTTGAAGTTGCTGTTGGCGTAGTCGGCTTCGCGCCCGTCGCGTACGCGCGCTCCGAACTTGATGAGGTGCTTGCCGTGGAGCACCGACGTGTAGTTCTGGACCTCAAAGTTGTCCTGGTTGTCGCTGACGAACTGCGAACTGTTGCCGCCTCCCAGAAACGCGCCGATTACGTTGACCGTGGAATCGGTGTTCGAAGGATTGAGTTGGCTGCGGGCGCGGCGCCAGGAGAAGTGGGTCTCGTTGACGATCTTCGAGCCGAACAGTTGCGTGTCGCTCAGTTGCAGGGTGTTTTCCGTTTCCACGCTGTTGTAGGCCTGGCTGGGCAGCGCAAATTGTCCGACTCCAGCGTTCTGGTCAGTGTCGTGCCAGTACTGATAGCGCACGGTGAGTGTGTTATTCGGCGTGATCTGGAAGTCGAAGCGCGGGCTGATGACCGTACGGGTGCGTGGTACGGGCAGCGTCGTGTTGTACGGAACCTGTTGGAAATCCGAGTTCAGCACAAATGCATTCACCACGGCCACGTCGCCGATGTCGCGCCGGTCGACGGACAGAAAGAACGAAGTCTTCTTGCCCAGCGGACCGCCCACGTTGCCGCTGTACAGTTCGGAGTTGTAGCTCGGCTCTTCCGTCGCGAAAGGATTCTTGGAGTTGAATCCAGAAGTATTTCCCGTGACCGAGACCTGCCCATGCCACTTGTCGGTGCCCGGCTTGGTGAAGATCTCAATGCGCCCGTAGCCCAGCTTGTCATACTCGGCAGAAAAAGGGTTCTGATTGATGCGGATTTCGCGGATCGACGACTTGGGCGGAATCTGTCCGCCGGTAAACCCGTCGATGTAAATCTGCCCGCCGTTCGGTCCCACTGACGGCCCAGCCAGCGCCTGTAGATCTGCCGCCAGGTCGTCCGGGTCGTCCGGCAACGCATCCAGGTCCTTGCCCTTCAGGACCATCTGGGTGGCATTGCTGTCTGCGGTAACATCGAGGGTCGTCGCTGCCCCCCCCTGATCGGTTACGTTCAGGTTCTCCTGCTTGACCAGAATGGACAGTGCAACATCCGCCTTCTGCGATTGGGCGGCAGCGATATCGATACCGTCGACCTCATACAGCGCGAATCCCTTGGACTGCGCTTTGAGCGAATACTTGCCCGGAGCAAGGTTCTTGAACTGGTAGGTCCCGTCTTTGCCGGTCTTGGTGCTGAGCGAGGTTCCGTCGGCCGCGGTGAGCTGCACGTCAGCCCCGACCACAGCCGCGCCGGAAGGATCCGTAACCAACCCGTGCAGTGAACCCGTGGCACTTTGCGCTTGCACTGTCTGGAAAGCCAGCGCAACCACCAAGATCGCCACGGACAGCACGAACCGACGAGCTAACACCGAAAACATTCCTTCTCCCGCAAAACTGAAGCCCCCTCGCCGCCGCATACTGCTAGCCCCCGCCTTCCGGCGCCGACAGGCTCCAGGGGGAGATCACCATGTCCTTGCCGCCCTTGGGCGCTGCGGTAAGAATCGGCTCCACGCCGCCCAGCACCGTGATGGCCGTTACTTCGTCGCCTCCGCTGCCTTCGGTGGAAACGATCATCACGGCGTCGCCCTTCTGAAAGTCGCTGAGGCCCGATGCCGGCAAACGACCGAGAATCTGCTGCAGGTCTCCACCTGCGCTGCGTCCCGGGCCCGCTTCACCGCCACCGTTCGCCGTACTAGGCGGGGCACTCGCCGAGCCTGTTGGCCGTGCATTGCCAGCGCCTCCCGGAGGTCCGCCCGGGCCACCAGCTCCGCCCGGGCCGCCCTTCAGGCGCATGGCAATGCGCTGCGCCATGGGAGCGGGCAGCTTCCGCAACTGCGATTCGGACGTCACTTTAACCTGCACAGTCTTCTTGCTGATGTTGTCCGCCACGGTTATCGTTCCGGTGGCGGAGTCGATCGCGCTTACCGTGCCCGCGATGTTGCGGAAGCTGCCGCTGACGATCTCTTCCGCCTCTAATTGCGTGCCGTCCTCGCTGCGAGTGCCGCGGGCGCGAAGCTGATCGCCTGGCTTGATCGCTGCCAGCGTGCTGGGCTGGGCATCATCGAACTTCACAGAATTCGGGGCATAGCGACGGACAATCGTGGCCGTCGTCGTGTGGATGGTGATCTCTTTCTTCCCTCCGATCCCAGTCACGGAGATGGTCACGTCGCTGGTCGCAGGATCAACCTTCTCCACCAGCCCGCCGACACCGCGCTTCTGCCAATCCTGCTGTTCGCTGCGATGCCGGGCTTCAAGGTCGATCTTCTTCATGACGATGACGTAGCTTGCTGCGATCGCCTGGTCCGGCACTTCCTTGCCCAAAACGAGCACCCGGTCGCCGGTCTGCAAATCCTGTAGATGGATGGGCACTGCCTTCTTCAGGTCCTTCTCTCCGGGATTGACTTGCAGATAATGCGTGGCGTCCTGAACAGCTATGTTGCGGTCGGCCCCTTCATCGGACTTCACTACCAACTTATTCCCGCCGAACGACTGAATGGTTCCTACGACCTTGGACGTCGCCGGGGCGGAAGAGCTCTGCTGACCTGGAAGCGGCCACACTGTGCAAGCGGGCAAAACGAGGCTGAGCAGCAGAAGGGCCGCGCGTACGTGAAACGTACCTGTGTAACTGAAGCACATTCTCGCTACTGACGAAAGGCTCAACTGCGCAGAGATACCCGCGGGGTTTCTGGACCGAAAGAGCCAGCTTAAAGGTCAGATTGTCTCACTCTACTATTTCCTGACACAAAGGTGGAGAGAGGTATGGAAAAGAATTGTTAATGGGAGCTGCCACGAAAGGGGGAGGGGCAAGCAAATAGTGTCCTGTCCGCTTGTTGACAAGTGACAGGTGTCACTTTACTTTGATATCCTCATGATCAGGAGTTTCAGGCATCGAGGTTTGAAACGGCTCTATGAGCGTGGGGATCGCAGCGGGATTCTCCCCGACCTGGTGGGGACTGTAGAACGAATTCTCACCGTTCTCGACAATGCAGCAACGCCTCAGGCGCTGGATCTCCCTGGATTTCGCTTGCATCCGCTGAAAGGCGACCGAAAAGGTTTGTGGTCGGTCACGGTAACGGGTCAACTGGCGGATCGTCTTCCGTTTTGAAGACGCCGATGCTTTCGACGTCGAACTGATTGACTATCACTGACAAGGAGAACAAACCATGCCCATGAAGAATCCTATACATCCCGGTAGCGTCGTCCGGCATGATTGTCTTGAGCCTTTGGGGTTGTCGGTGACGGAAGGGGCGAAGATCCTCGGCGTGAGCAGGCAGGCACTGAACAACGTGGTTAATGGCAAGTCCGGTATCAGCCCGGAGATGGCGATCAGGCTAACCAAGGCGTTTGGCAGCACGCCGGAGACGTGGCTGCGAATTCAGATGGCTTGCGACCTCGCCGAGGCGCGAAAAAAAGAGAGCAATATCAAGGTGCGCCGTCAACACTTGCCGGAAGGTGAACTTATGGCCGGCTGAGAGGGCCGGCAGGGGAAATTTGCTTTGCACTGTTTGGTAGATACTGGGAGCTCTTGTCCTTCTTCAACGCCCATTGTTTTGGGTTATCTGATCCGTCGGAAGAACTTATGCCCGCTTCCGCAGCGCAGCTTCTGCCACAGCGCTAGCGCTCACACGTCCGTTACTCCCGTCCTTTGCAATCGGCGCGTGTTCTTCGGCCGTTTCCATCTGCGCGACGTGCTGGCTGGCTTCTTCCATGTGCTGCAAGGTAGCGATGGGAATAATCTCCGATTCGCCCGTGATCAGCCGCGCCGAGCGCGTATAGGTGAAGTAGCTCCAGGCCCAGTCGAACATCACGGCGAGCCGATTACGGAAGCCGATCAGGAAGAAGATGTGGACGAACAGCCATGCCAGCCAGGCGAAGTAGCCGGAGATGTGGATGTTCCCCGGAAGGTCGGCGACCGCGGCGGCGCGTCCAATCGTGGCGAGTGTGCCCTTGTCGAGGTATTGAAAGGGAACGCGTGGCTTGCCCGCCAGGTCGGCTTTAATCTGCCGCCCTACCCACTTGCCTTCCTGCATGGCTGCTGGAGCCAACCCAGGCACAGGCTTGCCGTCACCGTATGTGATCGAAGCCAGATCGCCGACAACGAAAACTTCCGGATGTCCGGGAATGCTGAGATCAGGTTCGACCAGCACGCGACCCGCTCTATCGGTTGGCGCTCCCAGCGCTTTGCCCAGCGGCGACGCCGACACTCCTGCCGCCCACAAGATGACAGCCGCCGGCATCACTTCGCCGCCGATGTGTATCTCGCCCTCGCGGACATCGGTCACCATCGCGTTCAAGCGTACATCCACGCCGAGCTTGTTCAACTGCCGCAGGGCGCTCTGCTGAAGATCGGGCGGATAGGAAGCGAGCACTGCGGTTCCGCCTTCCACCAGCAGAACGCGGGTCTTCTTCGGATCGATATGCTGGAAACCGCTGCTCAAGGACATGCGCGCGATCTCGCCCAGCGTTCCTGCCAGCTCTACGCCCGTCGGACCAGCGCCGACGACAACAAAGTTCAGCGGCATGTGCGTGCCGGTGAGCACGGCCTCGCGCTCGGCCAGCTCGTAGGCGAGCAGGCCCTGCGCCGCATCTCCAGCGCGTCTTCCAGCGTCTTCAGCCCCGGCGCGAGCGGCTCCCAATCATCGTGCCCAAAGTAGGCATGACTCGATCCGGCCGCCACCACGAGATAGTCGTACGCCAGTTCGTATCCATGAAACTGCAGCTTGCGGTTGGCAACATCAACGCCGATGACCTCGCCGAGCAGCACTTCGATATTGCGATGGCGAGCGAGAATCTCCCGTATTGGAGCGGCAATCTCAGCGGGTGACAGGCCAGCGGTCGCCACCTGATAAAGCAGCGGCTGAAATGTGTGATGGTTCCTGCGGTCGACCAGCGTGATCCGCACCGGAAGTTTGGCGAGCGCCTCGGCAGCATTCAATCCACCGAATCCGCCACCCACGATTACGACCTGAGAAACACGTGCATCGGCCATAGTGTTGTGATGCATAGGAGACCGGATCGCTGCACACTATTCGAGGGCGTCGGAGGGCGCCCTCTGCGCGGCCCTCTGTTTGTCGGCTGCGGGTGCCTTCGGCCCCTTCTGTTTGGCATCAGGAACACCCGTCCGGCCGGCGGCATGTTCAATTACGGCGTTCACCTCCGCGCCCAGCAACAGCATGAAGCCGGTGACATAGAACCACGTCAGCAAAATGATGACCGCGCCCAGCGAGCCATAGGTGGCGGGGTAGGAGTTGAAATAGTGCAGGTAGGTGCGAAATCCCACGGATGCCAGGATCCACGCTCCCATGCCCACGACCGAACCGGGCGTCAGCCATTTCCAGCGCCGCGGTCGCAAGTCTGGTGCATAGCAGTAGACGATAGCGAAGATCAGTGACATAAAGACCAGCGCAATCGGCCATTGCCCGATCTTCCACAACCACGTCGAGGCAGCGCTTAAGCCTATTTGGTTGCCAATGAAGTCGACCAGTACGCCCCCGTAAAAAATCACTGCCATGGCCAGGACCAGCAGGATCGAACAGACGATCGTGAGCAGAATTGCGATTTCCCGCGCCTTCCAGAATGGGCGGCTGTCCTCCACGTCGTAGACGCTATTCAGAGCGTCCTGAACGGCTGACATCGCCGAAGTGGCCGTCCACATGGAAACCAGCAGGCCAAAGGTGATCTTCCCGCCTCCGCTAGCGAGCGCGGCTTCGTTCAGCACCTTCTGTACCATATGGAACGCCGAGACTGGCAGTGCCCGCCCGAGGTACCGCACGAGCGTGGCATGCAGTTCGGTTCCGGGACCGGCCATCATTCCCAAAACTGCGGTCAGCAGGATCAGCGCGGGGAACAGCGAGAAGAAACTGAAGTAGCCTAACTCCGCCGCGCGCCCGAGTAAATCGTCGTCTATGATACGCTGCCACACACGTTTCGCCAGTTTGCCGAGGGATAGCCCGCCCAGCTTCCAGGACGAAAATCTCTGGTTGCCGGCTTGGGCGTCTTCGGTTTTGGGCGCAGCGCCGGCGTGCTCGGGCGGCTGCTCGCGGACGTGCTCCTTCAGGTCAGCAGCACAGCCCTGAACCATTCGCCCGTAGGATTGGCAACGAGGCATAGTTTTCCCACATTCCGTAATACCCTAATAGTATGAGAGTTCATGGGGCGGCGGCGGTTGCATTGCTGCGGCGGTTAGATGCCGTTCAAACCGATTGAGGACAGCAAAGGCCGCGCTCCAGAGCTGTGCTAGATTAACTTATGGCGGGCCCGTAGCTCAGTTGGTAGAGCAACGCACTTTTAATGCGTGGGTCGCAGGTTCGATTCCTGCCGGGCTCACCATTTAGTTTTTCTCCACGTACACCGCCGTCCCATACGCCAGCACTTCAGTCACGCCCTGCATGACTTCCGTCGCGTCGTAGCGCATCCCGATCACGGCATTGGCCCCGAGGTCGGCTGCATGTTGCAGCATCAGGTCGAAAGCGTGTTCGCGCGTCTGCTCACAGAGTTTCGTAAACAGCGTAATGTTGCCGCCGACGATCGTCTGCAAGCTGGCGCCAATGGTGCCGACGATGGAGCGCGAGCGTACGATGATGCCGCGCACCAATCCGAGATTGCGCTTGATGGTCTAACCGTCCAGCACGAACGCTGTGGTGACCATGCTGTGCGGAATGCGACTGGCATCGTTCACGCCTGCCGGCTGAGTGCTCATGGCTCGTCACCTCGATTCGCGGTGAGCATAGCACGCAGGGTGACAATCAGGTGCGCGAGCGTGTGCCGCGCCGGACAGGGCCACATCGAATACACTGCCATAAGGATGAGAAAAGAGCGGGGCGTCCCCCGGCACGCTACATGCGCCATCATCCAATTGCCGGACGTGTTCCCGCTCCACTTCGTTATCGGCACATCGCGCGACCTTCATGAACGCTCATCGCAACAAAAAGAACGACACGTTTCTGATGGTGCTGTCGGTGGCCTTCGTTGTCGGACTGGGCGTGGCGATAGCGCTGTGCGGACTCTGGCGCTACCACGCTGTCACGTTCAGCGGGCAAATACGTGTGGCGGCAATTGCCATCTGTCCACCGTTTCTGCTGGCTGGGATCCTCGAAGCCACGGCCGAGACCACGCTTACGCTCATCATGACGGTGGGAACCATCATCTTTGCCAACGGATTCCTCTACGCCGGACTGGCATCGTTCGCGTACTTTCTGGCGACGGTGTTCTTACGGAGAACCAGCTAACCAAACGCGGTACCTTGTTCCGGATGCCCTGAGCTAACATCAGTCAGAATGACAATCAACATTAAGGACCGGAGGAAAACCACAGAGTTGCATTCGAATCCATGCTTCGCCTGTTGGGCGACCGTGCGATCGATGTCACTCTGTTTGATCCGTCCGACAGCGATCTGGCTGGGGTGCTACGCACAACTTGGGAAGAACTGTTAGGAGCTGAGTATGTCGAGCAAATTGGGACGAGATATCGACTCACCCCTAAGGGTTGGCTCGTCGCAATAGAAGCCTCAAGAGGCGCAGCTTCCAAAGAACACCAGGAGCGTTTGGGCCGAGTCTTGGCTGCGATGAAGAAACGAGTGAAAGGGAGAGAAGAACCTGATGTAGTAGAACTTCGCACGCTTGCCCAACAATCGGGAGAACCCGAGGGATGGATTTTCAACGTGGTTGATAGTCGAGCCAGTAGCAGCTTGCAGTCAGGAAGGGTAGGAGCATCGTGGTTTGGAAACGAAAGAGGCCGGCTTGTCGAGATACCCGTCAACTTCAACCTAGAACCGGTCGACATCGCTTCTGCACTGACCGTTAAGCATTTGGAGAGAATTGAGGAACTAGAAGCGCGGCTGGCGGAAGTTGAAGAGGATAGGTCACAGTTCCACTGCCCTCATTGTGATGCGCCAATCAGCCACATCGCAGAGCAAGACTACCCCGAATATCACACCATCCTGACCATCGAAACCTTCGGATGTGGCTACACGACGGCGGACGGGATCGAGGAAAGCCCGTGCCCCTACGGCCCGAATTGGCCAAGAGAGGACGAATTCGAGTTCCAAACGAAGCAGCAGGAAAACATGTGGATTTGTATCCCAACTGCGAAGACACGCCGAGCGGCCAGAGCTAGTGTGATGTATCAGGTAGGCAGGACAAAAGAAGAGGCGGAGGAGAAAGCCAAAGCAGCAGTGGCTCAAAAGGAGAAGTAAACCCAAGCCGGTCAGCAAATTTTATTCAGCGCTTTGCACTGATTTCTTCCGCTAATCACAGGGAATCCACAGAGGCACCCCTCTTTATGATTGGCGCGGTCCCTTTGTCTCATCGAAACTTTCTTGATGGCCAATCCCGGCGACTTCGCCTCCACCCTCAAGCAGCAGGCCGACATTGTCCGCATCATCGGCGAGTACGTGAAGCTGCGCAAATCGGGAGCGCAGAATTACCAGGGCCTCTGCCCGTTTCACCGGGAAAAGACGCCGTCGTTTTCCGTCCACGCCACCAACCAGTTCTTTCATTGCTTTGGCTGCGGCGTCTCGGGCGACGTCTTCAGCTTCATTCAAAAGATCGAGAACATCACCTTCCCCGAAGCCGTGCGCATGATTGCCGAGAAACTCGGCATCGCCATGCCGAAAATGCAGTACGCCTCCGAGGAGGAGGCCCGGCAGGCGAAGCAGCGCGGCGGGCTGCTCAACATCAACGAGCGCGCCTGCGCGTTTTTTCAGGAGCAACTACGCCGCTCCGAGTCGGCCCATGCCCGCGAATACCTGAAGTCCCGCGGCCTGACGCCGGAGATCATCGCTGAGTTCCGCATCGGCTCCGCGCCCGAGGCCGGCTACCTGCTGCGCGACGCCCTGCGCGGCCAGTTCGACGACGAGCTGATGCGCGAGTCCGGCCTCTTTTCGTGGAAGGACAAGGAGCAGTTGCCAGTAGCCAGTAGCCAGTTGTCAGAAGGCTCCGACGCGGGCAAACAACTGACAACCGACAACCGACAACTGACAACTCTTTATTCTAAGTTCCGCAACCGTGTGATGTTTCCCATCACCAACGAGCAGGGCAAGGTGATCGCCTTCACGGGACGCACGCTCGCCGCTGATGAAAAATCCGGCCCCAAGTACCTCAACTCGCCGGAGACGCCGATCTACTCCAAGTCGCGCGTGCTGTTCAACATCGACAAAGCCAAGCAGGCGATCCGGCAACTCGATTACGCCATCCTCGTCGAAGGCCAGATGGACTGCATCTCGGTGTACGCCGCGGGATTTAAGAACGTCATCGCCAGCTCAGGCACGGCCTTCACCGAACCTCAGGCGCGGCTATTGGGCCGCTTCAGCAAGAACATCGTTGTGAACTTCGACCCCGACACCGCCGGAGCCGCCGCGGCCGAACGCTCACTGGCGCTGCTGGTGAGCGAGGACTTCCAGAGCAAGGTGCTGACGCTCGAAACCGGCTTCGATCCCGACCTGTACATTCGGCGGAAGGGCAAGGACGCGTACGCCGAGGCGCTGCACCACTCCGCTCGCTACTTCGACTATCTGATCGAGCGCGCCCGGGCGCAGTTCCCCTTCCGCACGCCGGAAGGCAAGGTGAAAGCTGTCAACTTCCTGCTGCCCCACATTCAACGCGTGCCCAGCCGCATTGTGCGCGATGAGCTGGCCAACGAAATCTCGCATCGGCTGGGGATCGAGTCGACTGTGCTTCGTCAGGAATTGCGGCGCGCCGCCACAGCGCGGACGGCGCGGCACGTGAGCGCGCCGGCGAACGCTGCATGCACCGATGCTGAGCGCGTCCTGATACGCGCCCTGGCCTCGCGCGATCTGGCCCACGCCTCTGTGAGCCGGCGCGAGGGGCAGGACCCCGACTTCGATGCCGCTCGCCAGGCGCACTTTGCGCTTCGCCATGATCCATTGCATAGCGGGTGCAGCGCCGAAGAGCTCATCAACGCGCTGTTGACGGGAGTCGAAGAGGGCGCCGACCCCATGTCTCTGCCCTTGAACGACGATCAGCGCGCGCTGTTGGCCTCGGTCCTGATGCAGGCCAGCGAAGAACTCACCCCCGAGCTGATCGAGAGCGCCCTGCGCTCGCTGAAGCGTCGCCAGCGTCAACGGGAGCTGGAGCAGTTACAGCGCCGGGTAAAAGAGCTGGAATCCAAAGAAGATCTGGCGTCCCGCGCGCAACTGGCCCAGGAGCGGTTGCGGCTCAAGCAGGCAGCCAGGGCGGTCGGGGAGGCGGGTGTTTGAATGCGCGCATCCATCATGTAACTGGTTGATAAGATTGCCTGAAGCCAACTCTTGACAATCAACATCTAACTGTGTGTACGCGGCGGCCGATTCCGTCGCGCTGATTACTCGCCTCGCCGGGCGCAAAATGGCACACATAGACGCAAAGAAAAGGCTAGGAGGGCGGGCCTGGCCTATGCTAAAATTTGAAGGTTTCTGCATATGCCGGTACCTCGGTACTGCTCCCGCCAAACGTGTGCACGGCAAACGCGCGCCTCTTAGCAGGCACAGCGCAGGGGAAATTCTGCTTTGGCTCTAGACGACAAGTACGACGACATTAAGAAACTGATCGATGTGGGCAAGGAGAAGGGCTACCTCACGTATGACGAGGTGAACGATCTGATCCCGCACGACGTCCACTCGCCCGACGACCTCGATGACCTGATTACCACCATCGGTACGCAGGGCATCGATGTGCTCGAAGGGCCCAAATCCGACAAGAAATTTGACGGCGAACTCGAAGCCGGCGAGGACATGGAGCTCGACCTCACGCCCGGCACGATGGAGAAGACCAACGACCCCGTCCGCATGTATCTGCGCGAGATGGGCACGGTTCCGCTGCTCACGCGCGAAGGCGAAGTGGAAATCGCAAAGCGCATCGAGCGCGGGCAGCTTCGCGTGCTCAAGGCGCTGTCGCGCTCGCCCATCGTCATCCGCGAGATCGCCGCCATGGGCGAAGACTTGAAGCGCGGCGTTCGCTCCATCAAAGAAGTTGTGCTCTTCGACGATGAGGAAATCACCGAAGAAGTGCTGACGAACCGGCTGAACGACATCACTGGCCGCATCGACGAGCTGAACAAGCATTACAAGAAGTCGCTGCAGTTGGTCGAAAAACTGGCCGGCACGCCGCAGCGCAAGAACCCGCGCATGAACCGCAGGCTGCGCTGGTCGCTGGGACGCGAGCAGGTCGCAATCTCGAAGGTCATCCGCAGCCTCGGCTTCATCAACGTTGAGCGCAAGCGCCTGATCGACCGTGTGAACAAGGCCGTCGACAGCATGCGCGGGCTCGACAAGCAGGCGATGAACTTCGACAAGCGCGCCGAGCAAACCCGCTCGGATGAGCAGAAGAAGGAATACCGCCGTCAGGCGCGGCAGATTCGCGCTGACCTGGAGCGCCTGGAGCAGGACGCGGGCGCCAGCTTCAACGAGCTCAAGCGCACCCAGCGCGAGATCGTGCAGGGCGACGTCGATGCCGAGTATGCTAAGCGCGAGCTGATCGAAGCCAACCTGCGACTGGTGGTCTCGATCGCCAAGAAGTACACCAATCGGGGACTCCAGTTCCTCGACCTGATTCAGGAAGGCAACATCGGCCTGATGAAGGCGGTGGACAAGTTCGAATACCGCCGCGGCTACAAGTTCTCGACCTACGCGACGTGGTGGATCCGCCAAGCCATCACCCGCGCTATCGCCGACCAGGCGCGCACCATCCGCATTCCGGTGCACATGATCGAGACCATCAACAAGCTGATCCGCACTTCGCGGCAGTTGGTGCAGGAACTAGGACGCGAGCCTACGTCGGAAGAGATCGCCAAGCGCATGGACATCCCGGTGGCCAAGGTGCGCAAGGTGCTCAAGATCGCACAGGAGCCGATCTCGCTGGAGACGCCCATTGGTGAAGAAGAGGATTCGCATCTGGGCGACTTCATCGAGGATCGCGCGGTCGTCTCGCCGGCCGAAGCCGTGATCAACGTGAACCTCAAGGAGCAGACGGCGCAGGTACTGCGCACGCTGACCGCCCGCGAGGAGAAGGTGATCAAGATGCGCTTTGGGCTGGAGGACGGCTCCGAGCACACTCTCGAAGAAGTGGGCCAGTCGTTCGCCGTCACCCGCGAGCGCATCCGCCAAATCGAGGCGAAAGCGCTACGCAAGCTGCGTCATCCCTCGCGCTCGCGCAAGCTGCGTGCGTTCATGGATGGTGTGCACGACTAAGAGCTGCCAGCAATCAGCCGCCAGCCGCCAGCTAAGGACCCGAGCGTGCTCTTGCTTTGAAAGGGCACGGCTTCCCGGTCTGCGAAAAACTCGGACTTGCTGCTTTGTATCAGGGTACGGCTGGTTTGGGCTATCGAGAAATTGGGATCCTGCGCTTTGTATCAGGGCACGGCTTCAGCCGTGCCGAGTCAGCCGATAAAAAGACTGGGGCTTTAGCCCCTGACGAAGGCGCGAGCAATCGCGCCTTTTGCATTTGCCGCGGCCGGAACATGCAATCCATTCACGATTCGTCGTCTCTTACGGCGCTATAATCAACGATTACGAGCCAGAGGACTCCTCATCATGAGTGCCAACGACGGTTCCAACGGGACAAACGCCAGCGCCGCCTTCCAGCCTAAGCCGCGCGCCGAATGGATCACCAAACGCCGCGAGCATGCCGCCAAAACCGGCGACACCAACATGTCGCAGATGCGCTTCGCGCGCCAGGGCCTGGTCACGGAAGAAATGCTCTTCGTCGCCGAGCGCGAGCAGGTCTCGCCCGAACTCATCCGCGACGAAGTCGCTGCCGGCCGCATGATCATCCCGGCGAACGTCAATCATCCCGAGCTGGAGCCGATGGCGATCGGCATCGCGTCGAAGTGCAAGATCAACTCCAACATCGGCAACTCGTCGGTCACCAGCAACGTTGACGAAGAGCTGCGCAAGCTGCACACGTCTGTGCACTACGGTGCCGATACGGTGATGGACCTCTCCACCGGCGGCGGCATTCACGAGATTCGCGAAGCCATTCTGCGGCACTCGCCTGTGCCCATCGGCACGGTACCGATTTACGAAGCGGTCGCGCGGGTGAAGCGCATTGAAGACCTCAACGCCGACATCATGCTCGAGGTGATCGAAGAGCAGGCCGAGCAGGGCGTGGACTACATGACTATTCACGCGGGCGTGCTGGTCGAGTACCTGCCGCTCATCACCAAGCGCATCACCGGCATCGTAAGCCGCGGCGGGGCGATCCTGGCGCAGTGGATGGCGCACCACCACAAGCAGAACTTCCTCTACGAGCGCTTCGATGACATCACCAAGGTTCTCGCCAAGCACGACGTGAGCTACTCGCTGGGCGACGGCCTGCGCCCCGGCTGCATTGCTGACGCCAGCGATGAAGCGCAGTTTGCCGAGCTGAAGACCCTGGGCGAGCTCACCAAGAAGGCCTGGGAGCGCGACGTGCAGGTCATGATCGAAGGCCCCGGCCACGTTCCGCTCGACAAGATCAAGGAGCAGGTCGACAAGGAAGTCGAGCTCTGCTACGGCGCTCCGTTCTACACCCTGGGGCCGCTGGTGATCGACATCGCGCCCGGCTACGACCACATCACGTCGGCCATCGGCGCGGCTCTGATCGGCTGGCACGGCGCGTCGATGCTCTGCTACGTCACGCCGAAGGAGCACCTTGGCCTGCCCAACGAAAAAGACGTGAAAGACGGCATCATCGCCTACAAGATCGCGGCTCACGCTGCCGATGTCGCGCGGCATCGCCCCGGCGCTCAGCGACCGCGACAACGCTATCAGCTACGCGCGCTACACCTTCGACTGGGACAAGCAGTTCGCGCTCTCGCTCGATCCCGAAACCGCGCGCAGCATGCACGACGAAACTCTGCCCGACGCGTACTACAAAGAGGCGGCCTTCTGCTCCATGTGCTGGTCCGAAGTTCTGCTCCATGAACTACTCGGCCAAGGTGGACGAGTACAACAAGCAAGTCCACGGGGTGGAGAAGAAGGACTACTCGGAGCTGATGAACAAGCTGGTGGCGATTAAGTAATCAGCCCTGCTGGGTACGCCCTTTAGCATCCGGAGCGGGAAACTGTGGGCGTTGGTCGGCGATGGGAAGCGCGCATCAGCCTAGGCGGTGGCTCTGCTCCGTTCGATCCTCGTCCAGTCTATGATTTTGTTCTGGAGGTTTTTCCGTTCCGGAAGAAGATATGTATTCAGATGCCCCCAAAGGTGCTTTGCTGTTCATTCGAACGATACTGGCAGCAAGCATCTGTTTTGTGGCCTGTACCCAAGCCCAGTCCGCCGGTGAGCAGCCTGAACAAACGACGGTGGCTGCACACGGAACGCTCAACGTACTGCTAGCAAATAGGAACGGTTTTGTCATCGCAACGGACAGTCGCCTGACTCGGAGTGATGGCACGCACAGTGACGACGGACAGAAGCTTTTTCGGACATCACCGGACGGTGCGGTATCTTTTGCAGGTTTTGCAGGTTTCGCAGCGGACCTGATCGGAACTAAGTTCGAGTTCGAGATTCCGGCCACATTTCTCGGGAGGTTTGGACCCGACGGCTTAAGCGACGGACGGGGTTCGCCCATGTTCGTCGCGGATTGGGCGTCGGGGCTTTCCTTGTATTTGACTAAGGTCTCCATTATAACGTCCACATTTCCGCGAGCCTACGCGCCGTCCCCTCTTGTCGTAACCGTTGCTGGACTTAATCGTGAACGTCTACCGGAAATTCGTCAGGTAACATTAATCCCTTCCGTGCGTGCACTCGGCGTAGGTGGGCAAGAAGTGCCCGTGTATGAGTCACAGGAAGCCCCTCCAGTTGTTGCGAGTAAGTTTCAATCGAGGGCCGAGGGGGTCTATGTTGTCGCTAGAAAAATCCTTAGTGGCGAATACTCCGGACGAGATCCAATTCTCAAGAAGTACGTAAAATCGCTGAAAGAAAAAAGGCTCGACGGAATATCCCTCCCCGAAATGAAGTCGATAGCAGAAGCGCTGTTTCGCGAAACTGAAGCGACACATCTCGTTGTCAATGGCCGGGATTACTCCCAGACTGTCGGAGGCGAGATACAGATGGGCATATTTCCGGCGAAAGGGGCCGTGGAGTGGCGGCAGCAGACATTTCCCTCAAAAGTCTCCTTGCTGTCTAGAACTGGGCTGGAAATCGGCGCTGTATATGTGAATCAGGAGAGACAGAAGGGGCCTAGTTTGCTGCAGCTGTCGGACAGTTTTACCGAGCCGATTAACGTGCCGTTCCACATGTTTTACTACGGTAATCAGTTCCGGGACAGCAGAATCGCTCTCGACGGAAATATATTCATTCGTAACTCATTTCAACACTGCATGTTCGATTATTCCGGGGGCGAGGTCCTCCTCTATGAGAACGCAATAAATGAGTGCAAGCTAGTAACGCATAGCAATCGGCCCATCCCGCCGGAAGTAGCTAGCCAATTATCCCACTGCACTCTGGTGCCATCGAAAAACTGAACATCGCCCGGTGCCCCAGGTTCGCGCCCTTCTTTTGGACGCTAACCTGGGCGGAGGAAGGTCTGCAGAGGTATTTGATCCCCAGGCTAGCCCAACCGAAGGGCGAACCTGGGGCACCAGGCATTAAGGTTCTTAACTTGTCCGACGTTTAGCCCTAGTGATGCTCGCTGTGATGATCAGCCTGAGCAGCGCGGCGATTATCAATCTGGGCCTGCCGGGCAGCTTGGGCGGCGGCCTCATTTCGAGCCCGCTCCGCCTGACTGAATTGATCTGTCGCCTTTTTGAATTCCTGGGCAGCAACAGAATAGGCAGCATTCTTAGCATCGTCTGCTAGCTTTAGCTCAATCTCAGCATCTCTCGTCTTCTGCTCCTCGACGTGCATCAACGCCACGGCACTAACGGAGTCCCACCCGGGAAGGACGTTGCCGCTGGAGTCAAAGTATTTCTCCCTGAATGCCGCTTCATTTGCTTGCGCCTGCTGATAGGCCCGATAGGCCTGTTGCCAGTTTGCCACTGCTTGGTTATATACGTTGTTTGCTCTTGTCAGGGCAGGGTAGGGGTCAGGAGGATTCACCGACTTTGCGCCGGCGGATCCCCTGTCTGGGGAATTCCCACCAAAATCGGGTGCTGCTCTTGTGTTGCTCTTTCGGGTACAACTTGTTCAGGAGCGTGATCTGCCACCATCTCCGCTGGCATATCGATATGCTGGGAGCCTTGCCCGAAGGCCACCCCAGAAGCCAAAACAATTGTCAGACACACACCACCTATCCAACCTCTGTCGTTCATAGGGACCTCCTTCCATCGGAAATGCGATTCGACTACGGGGCAGATTGTTGGACGACTGCCCGACGAAAAAGTTGCAGAAAGCTGGGTCCCAGGTTCGCGTCCTGTGGTTTGGGGCGCTAACCTGGGTGGAAATCTGCCGTCGCTCCGCGGCTTGGAGATTTTCTTTAGGGTTGCCTGGCGCCCCGGGTTCGCGTCCCTATTTTGGACGCTAACCTGGGCGCGGAGCACGATTGCATCCGACGAAATGTGCACTGTGCGAAGGTCGTGTCGGCTGCGACGCTACAAGCCCGGAGGGCGACCAAGATGATAGCCCAGCGTGGAGCGGCATCCCCGATTGCCGCGCCGCAGGCGGGCAGATTGGGGAAGCGGAACGCTGGGTAGGCATTGGTTGTGAAATTCTGAGTCGGCTTAGCCGACGGCACATGCCTTTGCGTGCGCCACCAGAAATTGTCGGGTTAGGTCGTCCCCGAGGGACTCGGGCAATATTCTGGATCCTTACCCAGCATTCCGCCCGCCTCTGGCGGTCTCCATGCTGGGCTGTCATGGCACGCCCTGCGGGCTCTTGGATCAACCCCGCCTCCCCTCTTTGCTAAACTCGGCTTGTGAGACGAATCCGACTGAATGCCTGGATCTTCGCCTGCACATCGGGAGTTCTTCAGGTCCTCTGCTTTCCGAAGCCAGCGCTCTACTTCCTGAGCTGGATCGCGCTGGCGCCGCTCATCTACGCCATCCTGCAGTGCCGCGAGCAAGATGCTCTCCTGACCCTTGCCGACGGCGGCAAATACTTCGCTCCCGCCGGCGCGTGGCAAGGCTTTCTGCTGGGATACGCCAGCGGCATCATCTGGTATCTCGGAAGCTGCTACTGGGTGTTCAACACCATGCACGAGTATGGCGGGCTCAGCGCAGCCACGTCTGCGGTGATGCTCATCTTGTATGCCTTGTATCTCGGCTTGTATCACGGGCTGTTTGGGTTTTTGCTGGCGCTCACCGCGGCGCGCCGCAATGGATACAGCTTGCACGCGCTGCTGTTTGCGCCGTTCCTCTGGGTGGCCGTGGAGTTGGCGCGCGCCTACATCACGAGCTTTCCCTGGGACCTGCTCGGCTATACGCAGATCGATAACATTCCCCTGACGCGCATCGCGTCGGTCACCGGCGTGTATGGTCTCTCGTTCGAAATCGCGCTGGTGAATACGGTTGTCACCGCGGCGTTTCTGGTGCCGCGCCAAAAGCGGGCGTCCCTCCTCGCGATATCCATTGTCGCGATCGTTCTGTTGCACGCAGGAAAGCTCTACTCACCGCCAGCGCTGCCCACGACCCAGGGCGCGACCCTGGTGCAGTCGAACGTGCCCATCCTCGACGAGCCGTGGACGCTGGATTACGAACTGGAAACGCTTCGTGAGTTGGCCGCGCTGAGCGTGCGTCCCAAGGCGACGCCCAATGGCGAGCCCGGGCTGATTATCTGGCCGGAGGCGCCCGCGCCGTTCTTCACTACCGACCTGCATGTACGTACCACATTGGCGGACATCGCGCGCAGCACCAATTCGGGCATCATCGCCAGCACCATCGGGATTCGCGGCTTTGACAACCCATCGGGGGAGCGGCAAATCTACAACGCGGCTTCCGTTATCGCTCCCAACGGAGCGTGGACCGCAGAGTACGACAAGATCCACCTGGTACCGTTTGGCGAGTACGTGCCGTTCGCCGACCTTCTGGTGTTTGCCCAAAAGCTTACGCGCGAAGTGGGAACGTTCTCGCGCGGCACCAGCCGCGCGGCCCTCCAGATCGATGGCATGCATGTTGGGGTCTTTATCTGTTACGAGTCGATCTTCCCCAACGAGGTGCGGCAGTTTGCGCGTAACGGCGCACAGCTCTTCGTCAACGTCTCGAACGACGGCTGGTATGGGAACACCAGCGCTCCCCTGCAGCACTTGAACATGGCGCGCATGCGTGCGATCGAAAACCATCGCTGGCTGCTGCGTGATACCAATACCGGCGTGACCGCGGTGATCGATCCTTTCGGCCGCATCGTCGCGCGCGCCCCGCGCTTCGAGCGGACGGCATTGCAGGGCGAGTACAACCTTGAGAGCGACACCACGTTCTACACGAGGCACGGCGATTGGTTTCCGGTAGCGTGTGCGATCGTCATGGTTTTGGGAATGCTGTTGCGTTGGGTCGATAAGCGGAATCAGCAACTGGCAATTAGCAGTTAGCAATTAGCACTTGGCACTTGGCATTTGGCACTTGGCATTTAGCATTTAGTGAGAGGCAGAAAACCGATAGAATAGTGATAGACCCTCGGAAGGAGAATCGGATTGAAAGACTTTCGAGGGCTGAATATTTGGCAAAGAGCTCATTCCATCACCTTAGGCATTTATCGTTGTACTCGGGATTTTCCTCGGGAAGAGACGTACGGAATCACCTCGCAGATGCGACGCTGCAGTTCTTCCGTGGCAGCAAACATCGCCGAGGGTTGTGGCCGTCCCGGTAATGCTGAATTCGCGCGATTCCTCGGCATGGCCATGGGATCGGCGAGCGAGTTGGAATACTTTCTGTTGCTGGCGCGAGATCTGGGGTACCTTGATCCGGGCGTGCACATTGCTCTGACAAAAGATGTCGCGCTCATGCGGCGCATGATGAATGCGCTAATCTCTAAGATTCGGAAAGAAAGTTCCTCCTCTCAACGCAGATCAGGACCAAGTGCCAACTGCCAACTGCCAACTGCCAAATGCCAACTGCCAAATGCTAATTGCTGACTGAAGGAACGCTCATGGTCGAAGAACTAGAACAGGAATACGCCGCGCTGAGCGGCAAGGTACACGATCTACAGGAGTATCTTTGACGCGCCCCGTCTGCGCGAAAAGCTGAGCGAGATCGAGAAGCAAACCGCCGATCCCACGCTCTGGTCGAATCCGGAAAAATCGCAACAGGTAATGCGCGAGAAGAAGCGCCTGGAGTCGGCGCTGGCGACGGAGTCGGAACTCGCCCGCCGCGCCGGCGACATCGACGCCTATTTCGAGCTGGCGCGCGAGGGCGAAGACGTGTCGGCTGATCTGCGCCGCGAGATCGATTCGCTGCGCACCATGGTCGACAAGCTGGAAATCGAGACGCTGCTCTCGGGCGAGAATGACGACCGGGGTGCCATCGTGACCATCCATCCCGGCGCAGGCGGCACCGAGTCGCAGGACTGGGCCGAGATGCTGATGCGCATGTACCTGCGCTGGGCCGAGCGCCAGGGATTCTCCACCAGCCTGTACGAGTACCAGCCGGGCGACGAGGCGGGCATTAAGTCGGCGACGTTTGGCGTGAACGGCCAGTACGCCTACGGACTGCTGACCAGCGAGATCGGCGTGCATCGCCTGGTGCGCATCTCGCCCTTCGATCAGGCCAAGCGGCGCCACACGTCGTTCGCCAGCGTCTTCGTCTCGCCGGAGATCGACGAGAGCATTCAGGTCGACATCAAGCCCGACGATATTCGAATCGATACCTACCGCTCGGGCGGCAAGGGTGGCCAGCATGTGAACACGACGGACTCAGCCGTGCGCATCACGCACATTCCGACGGGAATTGTCGTCGCCTGCCAGAACGAGCGCTCGCAGCACAAAAACAAAGAGAAGGCGATGAGCATCCTGCGCTCGCGGCTGTACGAGTATGAGCTGGAGAAGAAGAAGGAGCAGACGAAGCAGATCGAAGACTCGAAGCTCGACATCGACTTCGGCTCGCAGATCCGTTCGTATGTTTTGCAACCGTATCGCATGGTGAAAGACCTGCGTACGCGGGTGGAAATTGGAGATGTGGACCGGGTGCTGGACGGCGATTTGAACGAGTTGATCCGGGCGTATTTGCTGGCGAGACGGAATGAGCAGAGAGGGTAGGAATTGGCTGAACTCTTGATCGCGGACCTATGGCAGTTTCGCGTCAGGATTCCAGAGTAGCAGTTCGCAGTAGGCATTGCAGACTAACTCGTACGCATGTACGGCGAGTTCCATTTGATCGCGCGAGCTCCAGGGCCTCCCCTCTTTCAGGGGTCTGGAGTCCTGTACGAACTTGAAGTCAAAGACGCTGTGCTTCTTTGGATTGACCTGGTCTCTGAAAATATAAAGAGCTTTCTTTTCATCTGAAGCGTCAGGGGCGGCGTTGGGGTCGTGCTTTTCAGTCGAGTCCTCCAGTTGCTGAACAAGACTTCGAAATCTGGAATCCGCTGCAAAATTTAAGTGTCGGATCCGGTCTTTGGTCGCTGCCACCACACACTTAAGACCTGGCCATCGTCCATCGTCTTTCTTGGATAATCCTGGTTCATTTTTCTCGCATGTACACGTTACTGCTGCGAAGGTCGTCGCCAGACGCTCGGCGCCCCACGTAAATCGCTGAAATCCGGCATTGAAGTAGAACGACGACAGATAATTCCGTACCTCATCCGAGTCGTTCAGCTTCGCTAGTGGAAACTCCTTCTGCTTTAACTCAGCACTAAGACGGTCGACTATGCTCTGGAGAACCGTCTCATAGTACCCGTCGACCTTGCGTTCCACGAACCCAAGTCGGTCGGCAGTCACTAAGGCATACCCAGACGAAACCAATTGGTCGAAGGGTCCGGTCCAAACGCTTTTCGCCGGCGCCACCTTCAATGTACCCAGTGCAGAAAGAACTTCGTCAGCGAGTGTCCTTGCGGGTGTTTGCTGGGGCTCTGTTCCCGGCACTGTATCTTCGTTCTTCATGGAAAATCCGCGAGCATCTCTTTCACCTCTTTGCTGGTCAGAACCGGGGCGCCTGGCCCCAGTGTCAGCAGAGGTAGACCTGTGATCGGATCGGTGATGATTCGGGCTTTCCTTCTGTCTTTTTTTCTCAGCGGAGTGATGACAATCTTCCCAGCTTTGACATCAATGTCGAGACTGTCGCCCGGCTTGCACGCGATCTGTTTAGCGATGGCGCTCGGTACAAGAATGTAGCCGCGTTTTGAGACTCGGGCCTTCATGATGCGCCGATCTTAGCAGAGATGTACGGTGAACCAGCAAACGCTAAGCCCGCAGGGCGTGTGATGATAGCCCAGCATGAAGCGTAGCGGAATGCTGAGTACGTGATGATATATTGTGCCGAGTCCCTCGGGGACGACACAACCGCGTCTTCTGCCGCCGGCTGAAGCCGGCTCGGGTTCTATTTCGTGGGCATTGTACCCAGTGTTCCGCTTCGCTTCACGCAGGGCTATCATGTTGGTCGCCCTACGGGCTCGGCCTTTCGACAGACGATGCCGCTTCGGCCATACCGCGAGCAACCGGTGGCGAGGCGCACCAAAGGTCATGCAGTTGTCGCCGGGCCCTATCTGCTGTCAGAGCCTCAGCAAACTGAATCGGTACCGCGCATTGCATTTTGCCGAATCGCACCGTCTCATCTACCATCACCCCATGAACGACGACTGCCTCTTCTGCAAAATCATTGCCGGCAAGATTCCCTCCAAGAAGGTTTACGAAGACGACAAGGTTTACGTCTTCGAGGACATTAGTCCCAAAGCCCCAACGCATGTGCTGATCGTTCCCAAGCGCCATATGGTTGGCCTTAAAGAAGCCACGTCGGAAGATGCCGAGATCATCGGGTACTGCCAGCTTGTGGCTGCGAAGATCGGGCGCGAGCGCGGCATCGAAGACGGATACCGCACCGTGCACAACGTCGGGCCACGAGCAGGGCAGTCGGTCTTCCACCTGCATTTGCACTTGCTGGGCGGGCGCGATCTGAAGTGGCCTCCGGGGTAGAGAAGCCGTCAGCTTTCAGTCATCAGCTATCAGTGAAAGCACGACTACGGCGCGCTCAGCACTGTCCCATACGGATCGAGCACTAATCGTGTGACCGTCGCAGGAGCTCGTAGGGTGAACTGCGTTGAATCTCCTTCGGCGAACACTCTCCCCAAATAAATCTTGTTTTCGCCGGCAAGACCGTAGATGGGCATACTCGTCACGAGGTCGGGCGGCGCAGAGAGTTGCTGGATCGTTCCGCTCACGTGGCGCGAGCCTGAGGCCCCCGCGAACTTCACTGCCTTAAGCTCGAACTGCGGGAAGGCTGTCCCGTTCACCCATCCGTCGAAGAACCAGTCCAGCGACTGACGGCCCTCGAACCATAGCGAGCGTGGCAGGACTTCTTCGAAGGCCTTCTCAAACTCGGCATTGGTCAGTTCCTCGCCTCGGTGGCGCGCGACCAGGTTATGCAGGACGGACAAGAACACAGTGTCGTCGCCATCGGGGTTTGCCGGCGTGCGGGACGCATCCCTGAACATCGTCCGCAACATATGAACCAGCCATGTGCCGCGCCCGTAGGTGATGACCTCGTAGCCGTTGGGAAACTTGGACGACGACAGCCTGACGCCGAGAGTTACCGGACCGGCCTCGACGTTTGGCTGACCGTCCTTAGACTTCGTCGCCAGCGCCAATCGGTAGTTCTCCAGCATCACCTGGACGTCGGCTGGATTGGTGCGCTCCAGCAGGAGCAGCGCGCAGGTGTTGGCCAGCGCCTCCATCAGCCACTGCTCGTGATAGCTGGCCCACGAGACCTGATCACCCCACCACTGATGCGCCAGTTCATGCGGCATCATGATTTCACCGAAGAGCACGTTGTCGCCCAGCGACAGCTTCAGCGCTGCGCGCTCGGCCGAAGTGAGATACACGTAGCTAGAGAGAAAAATCAGCCCCGGCCAGCCCTGGCTTTCCATTCCGGGCCGCTGCGTCAGCGATAAGGTGCTGAACGGGTATGGGCCCAGCATCTGCGAGAGAACGGTAAGCGTCTCGGCAGCTTTGTTGGCGATCGGCTTCAGCTCCCGCGCGGGGTCCAGGCCGGCTGTGCGTGCCGAAGCCGACTCTGACATTGTAGGATTCGCTTTTGCCGGGGCGCCGGGAGCAGCAGCGCTCTGGAGCGCTACTCCTATGTTGCGTTCCACGCCGCGCGCTGCGTAGTCCAGTACTTCGATCTTGCCCGCTTGCGCCGTGGCCTGTTCGTATTGCCCCAGGTTGAAGCCGGCGATGGGGATGGGCTGTTCGCTAATCCAATGGCCAGCGAAGTCGTCTCCCTCGCGCTCCAACGAAACCTGTCTGCCGGTTGCTACCAGCGTCCAGGTCTGCGGAAAGCGGAAGGTCAAGTCGTAGTTGGCCATCGCAATTCCGCGATTGGGATACCAGGTGCCGCGCGCGCCAACGTACACCAGACCACCGCCGGCGTCTGACAGCGCCGGGCCGGCATAGGTGAAACGCAGGGCGAAGCGCTCTCCAGGCTTCAGTGGCTCGGGAAAGACCACCGCGACCAGATCGTTTCCCCGGCGAGCCAGTTCGCTGCCCTCGATAGCTTCGTTCTGCAGAAACTCGAGTGCCGTGCCATCCATCGTGACCGTTTTCACTCGCAGGTACCGCGAAAGCTCAAACATCACGATGCGTGAGCCACCTTGCTTCACTTCAATGTCAAGCGTAGCGTCAGCCGACAGCTCGGTTGGTGGACTGACTCTGCAGTTGACCGTGTACTTTGACACGCTGATTGCATCCCGCGTCCACGCGGGGCCGGTTGGACCGTGGAAGCGCGAACCGCTCACCGGCTGCTTGCGCAACGAGCGCATGACGAAACTCATCCACAGGTCGTAGTAAGTTTGCTCGCCCTTGGACGAAGCTTGCCCCACCTCGATCTGCTCCGGGTTTCGCGTGTCGAAGTAGATGTCAAAGACACCGAGACGATTTCCTGCCACGCGCGCGTGCAGCAAGCGGTCGGGAAGCGGCGGTGGATCGCCGCGCGCCCCGGTAGTTGGGCCGCTGGTGAAGGAGATGGCCAGCCGCATCGCATCAACCGAGGCCAGATCGCGTGCGATGGGATTGTTGTGGTCGAAGAAAGACTTGGTGTCGTCGAAGGGCGGACGCAGATATTGCTGTAGCTCAGCGGCTGTGTCGTCGTCGAAGCGGAGATAAGCGGTGGAGAATCTTTCTTCCAGCACGCCCTCGCCGGTGAATAGCCCCAGCGAAGCGCGCTCCTGCCGGTCGGGCGGGCGGATGAGCAGTTCGCCATCCCCTTCGAAGTAAGCGCCTGTGATACGTCCATCCACTGCCTGCAAAAAGCCGATGGTGCCGTCGTTGAGCCAGAGATGCACGTCCTCGCGATCGATCTCGGCCTCGCGAATTTTGTAGATCTTCTGCGGGTCGAGGCCGACACTCTGCAGCGAGCGGTAGAGGGGAAGAACCGGTTGCGGCTTCTCCGGCGATTGTGCCCGCAGGCCGGCGCCGGCCAGGAGCAGTGAGGCAAGTAGAAAGACGAGCCGCCGATCGCCATGGGGCCGCGAGGTCATGAAACCTGGATTGCTGTATCGTAACGCGCTCCATTGCGGATGGCCAGCGACGAAGGCAGCGGGTAGTGGCTCAATTCCTCCTACAAGAAAAGGCCAACCACGGATCGACACGGATCCACACCGATCAGACAAGCGAAGGAATCGCGGACTTCAACTCGGATCCGTGCTCTTCCGTGTGAATCCGTGGTTATGCTTTTCTTCAGCCGATATTGTGGTCACAATGAGTCAGTACGGGGCGACGCCTGATGCTTGTGCTGCCGCTCTGGGGAGTGCCGCTCGTCATCATAGTGAACTGCGGCTATGAGTATCGTGCAGGATGTGCGGCAGACGTCACAGGACACCTTGGCGTCTGAAATCCGCGAGATCAAGGCGCGCTTGGACGCGCTGGAATCGGGCATGGAACGCAATGAAGCAACCGCCGAACGTCGCCATGCTGAGGTGCTCAACACCATCCGCGATGCCATGGAAATCACTCACCTACGCGAGCGCATTGCACGTCTGGAAGCAGAGCGCGAACCCAAGGCGCAGCACCCCGCCTAAGCTAGAACTCCTCTGGCCACGGTTGCACGCCGTGATATAGCGCAAGAATAACGATGCGCGCCTTGGCGATTGTATAGGCCGCAATAAACGGCGTGTTGGTAATAACGAGTTCGCGAGTGCCCGGCACCCGGCCCGGCCTGCCCGTAAGAGGAAAGGTCTCGAGCCTCTGTACCGTGTTTAGAATTCGCATGACGATTCGGGCCGCAACGGCCTTGCTATGTGCGAGCGCGATGTAGTCGTAAGCCTGATCGACTTGCCGGGTCGCCTGCTCAGTCCAGTCGATCATTCACTCGCGCGATCATTTTTCTTCATTCGCCGGACGACTTCTTCGTTACTTGTGACCCTGCCGCGGCGCATTTCCCCAAGGCCTTTGCGCACCAGGCCGTCCTGGTAAGAGTGCACCTCGACGTAGTTGGCGATCGCCTCGTTGATGAGATAGCTGCGGGAACGGTCTTGCGCGGCAGCGAGCAGATCCAAAGCTTTGATCTTCTCAGAATCCGCGCGAAAGCTTATGGTCTTTTCTGTGTCCGGCATAATGCAAACATAATAGCGGGTATTATTGTGTATTACAAGACCACATTGCGCTTAATCGTTGACGGCGCGTTTATCTGTTTTGCCAAAGTGGATATAATCGACCGTCATTCCGTTCGGCGCCGCGTTGGCGGTTAGTCTCAGCCGGCCAACGCAAGTGCTTAAGTCGTTCAGGAGGTTTTCATGGCCGGGACCAGGGCGCCGGGGCCGGAAAAACAGCGCCCCGCGCACAACATCCTTCCACCGCGCACTCCCGGCTCGCTGGGCAAGAACGACCAGGGCGATCCAGGCGCAATTGCCTTGCAGGGGGATACGCCGGGCCCAGCCGGAGTCGGCGACTACGGTCCGCCCCAGGTCTTCTATGTCGCGGATGATTCAACGCCAGTCGCGCCGGCCCCGCCAGTCGCGCCGGCCGGTGCGAAAGACACGACCATCTCCGGGACCGCGCCGATTGTGGGGACGGGGGTGGCTACAATCGCTCGTATCCCCGTGCCCGGAACCAAGCTGTTCGTCGAGCTCTCACCTCGGGGATGGGCCCCCAAAGGCGGTAGCACCTCGGCGTTGTTCATTCAGGACGTAACCGGCAAGAAGGTGCTGCGCCTCGACTACGGCTACAACAAGACCACCGGGGCCATTGATTACCACTGGAACCAAAAAGGCACCTTCGCCGATTTCGGCATTGCCGACCACGCCCCAGCCGGTTCAGCCGGAGAGGCATTGTTCAAGGGCGCCAAGTTCCTGAAGTATGGTGGCCGGGCGCTTCTCGTAGTTGGAGCGGCCATGGACATCTACTCCATTGTGGTTGCCAAGAAACGGCTGCGCGCGGTGGTGCGCGTGGCGGCGGGTTGGGCTGGGGCCGAGGGAGGCGCAGTTGTCGTCGGCGAGTGGGGCGCCGGCATTGGAACCGCGATTGAGCCAGGGGGCGGCACCGCGGTTGGGGCCTTCATCGGCGGAATTATCGGCGGCGCGGGCGGATACTTTGGCGCGTCCTGGGCGGCCGAGAAGACTTACGATTGGGTCGAAGAGACATTTTTCGAGCCGGTTCCGCTTACCGACCGTCCACAGCCATGAGCGCATCTTCCTCAAACTTGACCGAGATTCGTGTTACCAAGAATCCTTCCTCGGCGATCTGGCAGGTTCCGGTCGCAAATCCAGAGTATGAAGTTGCATTGACGGGATGGGTGTTGCGCGAGCCTATGGTCGATTCCGTCGTTCCGACTGAGGTCGCGCGCATCCTAAGCGAATCATTGACCAGGCTCGCCGCAGTAACCTTCCTTTATTCGCTGCCACAAACAGTGGTTGCAACAGCGAACGAGTGGCGCGAAGTTGAAGGCGGCTGGGCAACGGTGTTGTCAGCGCCGGGAGGAATCCTGGCCCGCAAACGCAACCTGCCTCTGCTCTGCACTACGAATCCGAAGATTGCGCGCTTAATGTTCAGCGCTGAACCGTTCGACTGGAGCCAACGAGGACAGCTTGCCTTCCTGACCCAGAAGACGGAGCAGCCGCCTGCGCTTGACTACCGCCTGGTGGAGCAGTGCTTTCATCGCCAGTCCCTGGGCGCCATTCTGTCCAGCCAGGTTCCACTCCTGCTGGGATTGCTCTATCCAGGAGTTGATGGGGATTTCGCAGGGGTGGCCTCTGCTGAGAGTCGGTTCTTGCCGGTTTTTCTTGAGGATTTGCGTTGTAGCTGTGAGGCAGCCGATGTTTCCTTTGCCATAACCTCTGAAGACGAATTCAAGCGCACCGCCTGGACCGCTCCTTTGCGCTGATTGGCCGTGACTCTTCCACTCTTGTTGGTTGTGGATGCCCCCGGCGCGTGTATTCTGATAGTTTTGTAGCGCATAAGCCACGCCTGGCGGAGGCCCCTATGACAACTAAAGCTCAAACCGAAGAACACATCCCCACTTACACCCCGAAGAGCAATTTCGAATCCGACCTCGCGCTGGAATTCCTGCGCGTAGTGGAAGAGGCGGCCATCGCCTCCGGCAAGACCATGGGGCAAGGTGACCGCAAACACGCTGACCAGGTCGCGACCGAGACCATGCGCGGAGTGATGGATTCGGTGCCCATGGACGGCACCATCGTCATCGGCGAAGGCGAGCGCGATGAAGCTCCGATGCTCTACATTGGCGAGAAGGTGGGCAAGCAGGACGGCGGCGCTTATCCCGAAGTCGACATCGCGGTCGACCCACTCGAGGGCACGAATCTTTGCGCCCTCGGATTACCGGGAGCGATCACCGTGCTGGCAGCCTCGGAGCGCGGCGGCCTGCTACACGCTCCCGACTGCTACATGGAGAAGATGGTCGTCGGACCGTCGTGCCGGGGCATGGTTGATCTCGAGGCGCCGGTCACTCACAACCTGGCGGTCATCGCCAAGGTGCTGGAGCGCAGGGTCGAGGACCTCGTGATTGTCATCCTCGATCGCCCGCGGCATGAAAAGTTGATCGCCGACGTGCGCAAGGCGGGCGCGCGCATTCGTCTTATCTCCGACGGCGATCTGTCGCCGGGCGTTGCTGCCGCGATGTTAGGCTCGGGCGTGCACGCTGTTATGGGAGCGGGCGGTGCTCCCGAAGGCGTGATTACTGCCGCGGCGATTCGCTGCCTCAACGGATACATGGTGGGACGCCTCATTGGCTACACGCCCGAGCAGGCCGATCGCATGCCGGACATGGGCATCAAAGATCCGAAGCGCATCTACACAGCAGAAGAGCTTGCGCCGGGCAAGAATATCGTCTTCGCGGCGACCGGGGTGACGGATGGCCCACTGCTGGAAGGCGTGCGCTTTTTCGGCGACGGCGTAAGGACGAAATCTTTGGTGATGAAGCTCAGCAATCGTAAGGTGCGCTTCATCGAAAGCATTCACCTGACGAAGGGACTCGACGCCAAGGTGCGCATGTCGTAGTAGGTATTACTCAAATATTCTTTGTTGTCATCCCGAGCGAGCGCAGCGAGTCGAGCGGCCCCTATTCGAACCTAACCTCTTTGCGACGATAGAGGTCCTTCGACTCGTCGCTCCGCTCCTCGCTCAGGATGACAGCCAGTACGGTCTAACTACCGCCGTCCCGCCCCTGGGCCCCACCGCCGCGCCCTTTTCCAACACACTTGCAGCGCGATTGATCGCGGCCGCCAATACCTGCAACTGCTGCTGCGTCGTCGCGAGGTCCTTTCGGTCAATGGCTTCGTTCACCCCAGGAATGACCACCGCCGCGTATCCCGTATATTCGCCTGGAGCGTAAATCGCGTGCTTAAACCACGGCCGGCCGGGCAGGCCTGCGATGACGAAAGCCCGCTCTGTCTTAACCAGTGCTTCGTTCATCGTCGCGGTGTTGCCGCCGCTGGTCTGAGCTTTCAGCATTTCGGCTCCTGCCTTCTCCATGTGCTTGGCCGCCTCATCACCAGCGGCAAAGGAAGGCGACTGCGCCCCAAACGTGTCTTTGGACTTTTTCTCTGCCGACATCAGATACTCCGCGATCTCCTTGGCATACTCTTCGTAGTCGAAGGGCAGCACGTCGGCGGACGCCATGCGAATCGCCTGTATGCCGAAGACCTGCGCCATTTCCTTCTCATAGACAAACGTTGGATCACCGAACTTTGTGAACCAAGCAAAGTCATCGAAGACGGAGTGATACACGCCATATGGCCCATGCGAGCCGATGTCGGTGGAAGGCACTCCGAGATGCTGAAGGAACGGCGTGAAATCGGAGCCGCTGCCCAGGTCGCCGACATTCACGTCCTGCTTGACCTTCACGTTCGGCTCACGCGGAGTGCCGCCAATGGCTGCGGTCGCGTGCTGTGCGCGGTCCTTCTCTTCCTTCCCGCTGCTGATCTTCCACTGTTCATACACGCTGCCGCCCTTGGGACTGGGCACGGCTTTCGCGACGTCGCGTTCGTATTGCTTCAGGCTAGGCACCGCCGACGCGCCATAGTTCGGTCCGGCGACCGCAACGTCCATGTTGAAGTACGCGACGGCGTTCTTCAGCTCGTCGCCGTGCTGCTCGGCAAACTCGGTCGAACCGATCAGCCCTTCTTCTTCGCCGTCCCAACTGCAAAACATCACGGTCCGCTTTGGACGCCAGCCCGTCTTCAGCAACTCGCCGATACCGTGCACCGACTCCAGCATCGCCGCCGTGCCGCTGTTGGGATCGACCGCTCCATACACCCAGGCGTCGCGATGGTTGCCGGAGACGACCCACTCCTGGGGAGCCTGCGAGCCTTTCACCATGCCGATCACGTCGTACATCGTCGCCCAGTGATAGTCCTGCTTCAGCAGCATGTGGACTTTCACCGGCCCGGGACCGATGTGATACGTAAAGGGAAGCGCTCCTTGCCAGTCGCGCGGCGAGTCCAGCCCGCCGAGGTTGGCCATAATTGGCGTCGCATCCTGGTACGACAGCGGCGTGGTCGGCACTTTGGTCAGGTCGGTGGCCTTGTCCGGCGGCGTGCGCTTGCTGTCAGGCAGGTCGGGCAACGACGCGATGCCGGGCGTGGTCGGATCGCCGGGATAGCGAAACAGGTATTGAATCGAGCCGCGCTGCACTCCGGTCGCAGGACGCATCGGCCCCTTGGGATAAGGGTCGCCCTTGAAATAGCCATCGTCCCACGGATCGGAATAGATGATAACGCCGACGGCGCCGAACTGCTCGGCAACATAAGGCTTCACCCCGCGAAAGTTCATGCCATAGCGAACAATCACGATCTTGCCCTTTACGTCGACACCCATCTCCTGCAGCTTCTTGAAGTCCTCCAGGCGGCCATAGTTTGCGTACACCACATCGGCCGTGACATCGCCTGACGGCGAGTACTCGTTGAAGGCCGTGGTCACGCGCGGGTCGTCCTGATACGGATCGCTGCTCACATGCTCTGGGCTGGGGCCGTGCATGGTGACCCCTGGCGGCGCGACGACATCGACCTTGATCTCCGCCGGCAGGTTCATCCACACCTTGTACTCCTGAATGTAGGCATCGAGTCCAGCTGCCTTGAACTTCTGTAGCACGTACTCGGCGGTCTTCTTGTCCTCGGGCGAGCCTGCGATGTGCGGCTCGGCGGTGAGAATGCGCAAGTGCTCTCTGGCAAGCTCCGCGCTGGGCACGGCCAGAAACGTCTTCTCCACCTGCAACTCAGCGGCCGCATCGCGAAAGCCGGTGATGGAAGTCGGCGGAGTGAACGGCGCCGGAGCCGGAATCTGAGGCTGGGCGTGAATGGCCGAGGTCAGATTAAGCGCCCAGGTGAGGATAGCCACCAATAAATGTCGCAACCTTCAGGTCTCCTTTACGAACTGCGAATTCATCAGATTACAACATCGAGAGGTTCCAAGAGCTTCACACGCTTGCAACTGGTAGTGTCCTAAAGGTGCGTTGCTCCTACGCACCAATTACTCGCTTGACCACTGCGTTCTCAAAGAAGCTGGAGGATCACAAAGCCGCTTGTGCTCTGCACTTCGCTTATTACAGCTTCTGCCGGATACACACCTCGCCGCAGGTCACATCAGCGATGGAAGCCGGAATCACCGATCACAGCTGGACACTTCGGGAATTGCTTTTGTAAACTGCCTACCGAGTTTTGATGGCCGGAGAAAAAGCAATCATGCAGGCAGTTGTACGCACCGTGCGAGACGGCGCTTTGGTGCATTGTTATCTGTCATGCGGGCACATGATCACGATGCGCAAGGGAGACCCCAAAGAATCGGCTGCCTCGATTGAATGCTGGGCATGTGAAGAAGAGAGAAAAGGTTAGCAACGCACCTCTTGGACAGTACCCGTACAACTCCGGAGCGAGTTTTGGAATCGGATTCCGAGTGCAATCGGCGCCCCGCTGACCCTTGATCGCCGCCGCGCCTGCATGGTTAAGCTACGCGGCATTTGATACCCTATTTATATACAGCAGCTAAGGGGCTGAGGTATCGAAGGAGAGCACTAATGAAGATCCGATCAGTAGGGCCGGTCGTGCTAGCGTGTCTGCTCGCAATTGCACTGGCAAGTTTGTCGCAAATGGCGACCGCTCAAGATGACGTGGGCCACGCCATCACCGGTATTGTGAAGCACGTCGACAAAGCCTCAAAAACCATCGTGGTGAAGACTGCCGATGGTACTGAGCAGACCATTAAGTACACGGGCAAGACTTCGTGGGAAGGCACCAAGGACGCGGGCAAGGGCCTCAAGGACGGCTCGCAGGTCACCGTGAACTACACCGAGAAGGGCGGCGAGAAGACCGCCGACGCCGTGAAAGCCGCCGGCAAAGACGTCGGCAAGGCCGTGCAGTAGCCCGCACAAACTATCTCATCAATATTCCGCGTCAGGGCACGGCTTTCAGCCGTGCCGAAACGTGCAAACAGTGATCGGGCTTTAGCCCCTGCAACGTCTTTAGCAGGGGCTAAAGCCCGACTTTTCGGCTTGCGCATGTATGGCAGGTCTAAAGCCGTGCCCTGACGCGAATTTTCGCTAGCCCGAATCTGAACGAAATAGAGGCAGATAGCCGCGCTTAATTGGTCGCGGTCTGCCCTGGCGCAAGCTCCTCGACTGACTCCCGCAACGGCCACGCGGCCGCCACTGCTGCTCCGACGTACATCGAGCCAACCAGCCAGAAGCCATACTTGAGTCCATCGCGGTGCGCCGCCTCGCCAACCATCAGCGCCGTCACAATCTGTAGCGCGCTGGCCAGGAAGAAAAACGTGTTTTGCACTCGGCCCATGACGTACTTGGGCACCATCTCCATCATCTCCGAGGAGATGGCGATGCCGCCTACGCCGCGGCTTGATCCCATGATGAAGTACACGGTCACCGCAACGATCAGCCAATGGCTAGCCGGCAGAAAGAATAGGCAAAGCGCAATCGTCGCCATCGTGATGGTCACGGAGCGGTGTGCGCCATAGCGGCGAATCACCCGTGATGCATAGATGACGCTAACCAAGGCGCCCACCGCCCAGCCGGCGTTCTGCCAGCCATAGCCGACCGCTCCGGCATGCAGAATGCGGTCGCTCAACGGGGCCGTCAGCACGCCCGAGGTCATCATGGCGGCGATGAACAGCGCCCAGGCGATGCCCAGCATCAGGGCGCGCCGATGGTTCGCGACGTAGTTAAATCCTTCGCGCAATTCGTGGAAGTAGCGCGCGACGGCAGTTGCCGGACGATCGGCGGCGGCCCGCTCGCTTTCAGGATGGGTGACGATCACCCGTCCCTTGCGCACGTAGTAAACACAGGCGATCGAAACCACGTAGCTCGACGTGTCGATCAGCAACACGCCGCCCAGGCCGATGTGGTTGTACATGAAGCCCACCACGGCGCCGGCCAGCATCCAGCCGCCCTGCACCGCGGCAAGCATCATTGAGTTGGAGTCAAGGAACTTGTCTTGTGGCGCCAGCTCCTGCACCAGTGCGTTCAACGTCGGCCAGAACATCCAGAAGCCCACCGAGACGACCATCGTCATCGCGTACAACTGCCAGAGGTGTACGCGATGGGTGAGCGCCAGAATTGCGACGGTGAGAATCACGGCGCCGCGCGTCGCGTCCAGCCCCATCATGAGGTGACGGCGGTCGTTGCGGTCGATGATGACGCCGGTGAGCGGCAGTAGCGCCAGCGAAGGCAGGGTCATCAGCGCGATCATCAGGCCGAGCGACACCTCGGAGTGCGTGGCCTGCAGGATGTACCAGGTCACGGCGGCAGTGTTCATGCCGCTTCCGATCATGGAAATGAGGTTGGCGGAGAAGATCAGCCTCATCCCGCGATGCCGCCAGATTTCGCGCATAGACAACTCTAGCGCAGATTGGAAGTCATTATCCGCACAGAACCGAGCCGCCGTTGATGTTCAGCACCTCGCCGGTGATGTGCCGCGCCCAATCGGAGCCGAGAAACACAATCGCGTTCGCTACATCGTCCGCTGTCGCGAGGCGCTTCAGGGGAATCGCTTCAATGGCCTTCTGCTTTTCTTCGTTTTCCTCGCCGCTGAACACGACGTCGTTCATCGACGTATCGACCCATCCGGGAGCGACCACGTTCACGCGAATGCTCGGCGCCAACTCGACGGCGAGCGACTTGGCGAAGCTGATCTGGCCGCCCTTGGAAGCCGCGTAGTTCGAATAGCCCGCTTCGCCGCGCTGTCCCGCTGTTGAGCTGACGATCACGATGCAGCCTCCGCCATTGCGTTTCAACGCAGGCACGGCCGCACGGCTGACCGTCCAGGTACCGCGGAGGTTGCAGTCGAGCACGCGGTCCCAAACGTCATCGCTCATCTCGTCCACCGGAGCGCCTTCCCAAATGCCAGCGTTGGCCACCAGCAGATCGAGACGGCCAAAACGATCGAGCGTCTTCTCAATCAAGGTAGCGGCCTCTGAGCTGTTGCTGACATCCGCCTGAATCGCCAGCGAGTGCACGCCCTGCTCCGTGACTTCGCGAACTGCGTCGCTGGCATCGTCGGTGTGGGTCAGGTAGTTCACCACCACGTGTGCGCCGGCCTCGGCCAGCCGTTGCACCGTTGCGCGGCCGATGCCGCGCGAGCCTCCGGTGACGATGGCCACGCGATCGCGGAGGAGGTGAGTGGGGAAGGTGGCTAGTTTAGGTTCGGTTAGTACGGTCATGAGTTCTCCTTAAAATGCTGTCGCGGGCGCAGCCATGTTTGTCATCACGAGCGCCCTTGGCGCGACGGATCTGTTCTCCCGCTCAGTACGAAAACTCTCGCCACTGCCGATGTTGTCTGCATCGCCACAAGCGAACAGCTTCGTCACGCCAGCGAGAGCAGATCCCTCGCTTCGCTCGGGATGACAAGAAACAAACAGCAACGCATTGGCGCAGCTAGAGCTGCGCCCTTTCAAAGGCTTTGCGCTACTACTCTTCGCGCTTGCACGCTTCCATTCACCACCGCCGCGATGGCATCGACGTCGGCCAGAAACCCATCGTGCCCGTGCGCCGACTCGAATTCGGTGTAGTCGCACTCAACTCCGGCGGCGCGGATTCGCTCCGCCAGCACGCGCACGTCTTCCGGCGGAAACAGCCAATCGGAAGAAATCCCGATCAGCGACACGTGCGCCTTGATACGCTTCAACGCTTCTTCCTCCGAGGCGTAGCTGCGCACGAGATCGAAGGTGTCCATCAGCTTGGAGATCACCAGGTACGAGTTGGCGTCGAAGCGCTGCACAAACTTCTCGCCTTGATAGTCAAGATATCCTGCAACATCGAAACGTTCATGCAGTGAGCGTAGCGGATCTTCTCCGTTGCGGTTGGGCTTGCGCGCATAGCGCTCGCCGAACAGCTCCGCTGACTTGTACGAGCACATGGCGATGGCCCGCGCCAGTGCCAGCCCGTCCGCAGGCGGCCGCCCGGCAGGATAACGCCCGCTCTCGAACCTGGGGTCGAGCAGGATCGCCTTGCGCTGGAGATGATTCAGGGCCAGCCCCATCGCCGAAAGCGGCGCGGTCCCAATCGCGATACAGTGTCCTACTCTGTCAGGGTAGTCGACGGCCCATTGCAGCGCCTGCATTCCGCCGATGGAAGCTCCGATCACCGTGCGCAGGTGTTTGACACCGAGCTGGTCTAGCACGTGCGCCTGCGTGCGCGCGATATCGCGCACCCCGATGATAGGGAAGTCCGGCCCATACGGTTTGCCGGTCGCTGGATTGATGGAACTGGGCCCGGTCGAGCCGTAGCACGAACCGAGGATATTCGTGCAGATCACGCAGTCTCGAGTGAGGTCGAATACGCTGTTTTGGGGCTCCCCATCGCGCGCCGCTTTTGCGTGCGATGGGGCAGAGAACATCTCCGGCCACCAGTCGGCGGCGCGTGCCGAGCCCGACAGGGCATGACACACGAGCACGACATTGTCGCGCCTGGCGTTCAACTCGCCGTATACGGCGTAACGAATCGTGACCGGCTGCAACGCGCCGCCCGCTTCCAGTTGGAACGGCGCGTCGCAAGCGAAGGTCACGTCACCTTCACGCGTTGGTTGCAAACCTGCCCCCATCGCTGTTTATCACCTCGCCTCGGCTGTCGCTTTGTCACGCGCGGGCGACTTGCCGGTTGCGGCCTGCAGCGCCTGCTCGATGTCAGCAATGATGTCGCGCACGTCTTCGATGCCGACCGAAAGCCGCACCAGATCGGGAGTCACGCCGGTTTCGCGCTGCTCCGCCTCAGCGAGTTGCTGGTGCGTGGTTGACGCGGGATGAATCACCAGCGACTTGGCATCGCCGAGGTTGGCCAGCAGGCTAAAGAGCTTTACAGAGTTAATGAACTTCTTACCCGCTTCGTAGCCGCCGCGAATGCCGAAGGTCACCAGCGAGCTACAACCGTTAGGCAGATACTTCTTGGCGCGCTGGTAATACTTGCTGGTCGGCAGGCCGGGATAGTTCACCCACTCGATGTCGGCATGACTCGCCAGGTATTCCGCCACCTTCAGCGCATTCTCCGAGTGCCGCTCCATGCGCAGGTGCAACGTCTCCGCGCCTTGCAGCAGCAGAAACGCGTTGAATGGCGACAGCGCCGCGCCGGTGTCGCGCAGTCCCTGCACCCGTGCTTTGATGATGAACGCCAGCGGCCCGAACGCATTCGTATACGAAACGCCGTGATACGACGGGTCAGGCTCGACGAAATCCTTGAAGCGTCCCGAAGCGGCCCAGTCGAACTTGCCGGCGTCGACAATAACTCCGCCGATGGAGTTGCCGTGTCCGCCGATAAACTTGGTCGCCGAGTTGATGACGATGTCGGCCCCCCACTCGATGGGCCGGCAGAGCGCGGGACTCGGAGTCGTGTTGTCGATGATGAGCGGCACGCCATTTTCGTGCGCGATCCTGGCAAGCTCTTCGATGTCCACGATGTCGAGTTTGGGATTTCCCAGCGTCTCGGTGTAGAGCGCCTTGGTCTTCGAACCGATCGCCGCACGCAGCCCGGCAAAGTCATCGGCATCGACAAACTTCACGTTGATGCCGAGCTTGGGTAGCGTGTGGTGGAACAGGTTGTAGGTGCCCGCCATAGAGCGAAGTCGTAGAGACGATCTCATCGCCGGCCGAAGCCAATGTAATGATGGCGAGCGTCTCGGCGGCCTGTCCTGATGCAAGCGCCAATCCGGCAACGCCGCCTTCGAGCGCGGCGATGCGCTTCTCGAAGACGTCAGTAGTCGGATTCATGATGCGGGTGTAGATATTGCCGAACTCCTGCAAGGCGAAGAGCCGGGCGGCATGGTCGGCATCGTCAAACACGTACGACGTTGTCTGATAGATGGGGACGGCTCGCGCTTTGGTGGTGGGATCGGCCGACTGCCCGCCGTGGATGGCGAGCGTGTCGAAGTGAGAGTTCGGTTTCGATTCGGACTGGCTCATGTTCCTGCTCCTGATGAATTTTTGATGGCCCCGGATTCCCGCGTGACGAACTTTTGACGCAAAAACGAAAAGCCCACGATCGCGGAACCGTGGGCTGTTTCGGAAACTTAGCGGCTGCTTAGTCTATCCGCCGCTCCTCTGCACAACCCACAGGCACACTGCTACACATGCACATGGCCATAGGCATGATGCTGATGCACGTCGCGCTGTGAGTCGCGTGATACATGATTTCGGTTTTGGTTAAGGTACAGGGGACGGGGCGGGGCTGTCAAGCGGAGGCGGTCGTGTCAATCACCGGTAGCCGTGGGTTCAGGCAGGCCCACTCGTGAGACGCTCCTGGGACGTCCGCCTCGTTTGCCCTCGCGGCACGTGTTTTCGCTTTGCTGGTCGCTGACCCTCCCCGCCGGCCGATTTCCGACATCCAGCGGGCGGTGCCGAACAGATGATTGAGCAATCCGGGCACGTAATGATCCACATCGAGCTCCGGCCAATGGAGGCCGGTGCCGCGCCCCAGCAGTTCGATTTTCGACAATCGGAAGCTTTGGCGTGCTCTAGTCCCTGGAGGCGCGTGCGGGGTATGGACACACGCATGCCATCAGCCAGGTGTATCGTGACCAGACCGTTTTTCCGGTCGTATTCGGCCTTCGTGGCGCGGAGGTCGTTACGCTCGAAACCCCGGGCGCGTGCCAGTGCGGCGTCGATGTCTTCGTCCGTCTCTCCTCCGCCTACCCAGCACTCCGCTTCGCTTCGTGCTGGGCCATCATCGCACGTCCTTCGGGCTCATTCTTCGCGAAATGGATTTCATGTTCCCGCCAGGAAGGCATTCAATCTTTGCGACCAGACAAACATAGCTGAGCACTTCCGCTTTGCTTTTTTCCCCAACTGTGCGACCCTAGCCGCCGTGCGCGCCGTCGCCCTGCTGGGCCTACTGCCACCGAAGAGCACGTTCGCCGATTTGAGGCGGTGGGCGTGAACCTTTTCTCCGGCAACGAGCTCGACCCGAGCGACGAGCCTGCCGCTGCGTTGGTCTTCGGCGGCGATGGCACACTGCATCGGCATCTCGCAGCGCTCTCGCGAGGGCACGTGCCGACACTGATCGTCCCCATAGGCAGCGCCAACGACTTTGCCAAGTCAATCGGGATCGCAACTGTCGGACAGTCGCTGGCGGCGTGGCGGCAGTTCTACACGGCGGGTGATAACGTGCGCTCCATCGATCTGGGCACAATTCAGCCGCTGCAACCGGAGAGGCAACCGACGCCTGAGTCCGGCGCTCCCTGGTCGGGCGAATCGCTGGGGAAGCTGCACTTCGTTCCCGACGGCCCGCGCAACGACTTACCACGCATGGGCCCACGCATCATGCAATCGCAGCTTCGCCGCGCTGACGATGCCGAACGCGAAGCCAGCAAAGAAACCCTGTTCGCTTGTATCGCCGGCACCGGTCTGGATGCAGCCGTCAACCGCCGTACGCTGACTCAGCCGCGCTGGCTGCGGGCTCACGGCGGATACGTTGCCGCTCTGCTGCGGGTGCTCCCGCGATTCCGGCCGCCGCTGATAGATGTCTCAGCGGAAATCGATGGCGAGTGGCAGACCGTCGCGAACGAGCCTGGCATGTTGATCGCCGTCGGCAACGGACCGCAGTATGGCAACGGTATGCGGCTTGCGCATCACGCCGACATGCAGGATGGTCAGCTTGACGTCTGCTTTGTTCGCGATGTCAGCAAACTTCGGCTGCTGCGGTTCTTTCATGTCGTCTTTCGCGGCGGGCACATCGGGATGAAAGAAGTTACATACCTGAAAGCCACGCGAGTGCGCATCGTGACCGATCCGGTGAACGAGGTTTTTGCTGATGGCGAGCCCGTGTGCTCCACTCCTATAGAAATCGGCATCAAGCGAAACGCCTTACGGGTGATCACCTGAGAAGCAGATAAGGCCCCGCCGCGTTTGGATAAGGAACGGGCCCACGCGAACCGAAACCAGCTGATGTCCGTACTACTTATTGTGCATCTTCCCTGTTTGAGCAGGGTCTATACTTAAGAGCAGAAATGTCCACTCCTGCAGTTTCCAAGCCGCCCGATACGGTCATCGAGCCTGCGCCACAGCAACACGATGTGTTGCCTACGTTGTTCGGTGAAGGGCAGGGACTGTACCCGCAGCGCAAGGACACCTTCCTCTACTCCTTTGTCGTGCACCTGATTGCTGTAGGGCTGCTTATCTACGCGGGCCACTGGATGGTCAGCCACAAGGAAGAGATCAAGCAGCAGGTCGTCGGATTAGTGACCGACATTAGCCCTTACCTTCCGATGCATATTTCGAAGACGCGGGCTGGCGGCGGTGGTGGCGGTGGCGACCGCGACAAGCTGGCGGCGCCCAAGGGCGCCCTGCCCAAGCTGTCGAAAGACCAGATCGTTCCTCCGGCGATTGTGATTCGCAATGACAATCCCAAGCTGACAGCCACTCCCAGCGTGGTGGTGCCGCCGGAGATCAAGCTGCCGACGATTGGCGCGCTGGGCGATCCGCTCTCCAAGGTGATCGGCCCACCCTCCAACGGCACGGGCTCCGGCGGTGGCATCGGTAGCGGCAGTGGAGGCGGGGTAGGCTCCGGCAGGGGCCCTGGCGTTGGCCCCGGCCACGGCGGCGGATATGGGGGAGGCGCCTATCGCGTTGGCGGCGGCGTGAGCGCGCCCAGGGGACTCTACACTCCCGATCCGGAGTACTCTGAAGAGGCGCGCAAGGCGAAGTATCAGGGCACAGTCGTGCTCTGGATGGTCGTGGGCGCCGACGGCCGGCCGCAGCAAATCCGAGTGCAGCGCGCCCTGGGAATGGGGCTGGACGAAAAGGCGATAGAAGCGGTTCGCCAGTGGAAATTCGAGCCCGCCAAGCTGAACGGCCAAGCCGTGCCGGTTGAGATCAACGTAGAAGTTAACTTCCGGCTGTACTAACGTCTTGTCGATTCGCTCCGCATCCACCCTCAACCCTCAAGGATTACGTGCCTTAAGTCTTATGCACAATCCGATGCGCCTTGTGTTACGATTACTCATACTAGCGGTAATACAGATGGCGGGTTGAGGTCTGAAGGGATGAAGGCAAGCAGCGGAAAGAAAGTCCGACACACGTTTACGCTCTCCAGGGAGAGCATGGCGTTTATTGATCAGGTAAAGCGAGAAACCCATGCCGCGTCGAACTCTGCCGTAGTTGACGAGTTACTGCTGGATCAGCACAGGCAGAGAGATTTGGCCTGTGCCGAGGCTGCAATCGCCAGTTACTACGACAATTTGAGACATGAACAAGTGGCAGAAAATGAAAATTGGGGTCGAATCGCTGAGTCTCAGTTCCCCTTGGAGTAGACAATCGTGCCCAATCACGTCCCCCTGAGGGGAGAGATTTGGTTTACCAAGATCCCTACCGATCCTCCGGAAAAGGGGCGACGGCCTGTGGTGATTGTCTCGACGAATGCTCGAAACAATCATGTACGGGCCAATACCGTGTTAGTGGTTCCACTGAGCACTTCCGTTCAAGAGTCAGGCGTTCCCACGCACCTGAACTTGGAGCCGGGTGAATCTGGTCTCGGGGAGCGCATGGTTGCCAAAGCGGAGGACGTATCCGTGATTCGAAAAGAATCGCTGGAACCAGCGCGTCAGCAGCTAAGGAACCTCTCCAATCTGCAAATCTGCAAGCTCGCTCAAATGGTAGCTATCGCGATGGCCTGCCAGCCATAGTTCACCTTTCCATTGCCCCGGCCCGTTCCGCTCAGATAGACTTTTACCAATGTATGACGATTTTCAGGCGGTCGATCGCTGGAGCGGCGAGCGGGTCCATTGCCAATATCAGGCATTGATTGTCGCCATCGCCACCCGGCATGCCGATGCAGTTGACGTAAAATTTCTGGTCGACGAGCGGCCGGTTTGGATCGCGCTCCCCCACCCAGCCTGGGTGGAGTACAACCGGCAGACCGGCAAAGTCATCACGGACGCTATGGCGGTGCAGATCGCAGGCCACTACCTTAAGTGGGCCATCGAGTCGGGGGAAGACAGCGGACGCGAAATGTATACGCTCACCATCGAAGAAACGCTCGACCATCTGAATCAGATCATGCAGGAAGTCAATCAGGAAGCAGTCGCCCGATAGGCCCAAATCGGGCTTTTTTCTGCGCTCCGGCCACGTTCCACTCGCTTCGGGCGGGGCTGCTGGATGAAGATCCAGCGTTGCTAAATTTCTTGAGGAGACTCTCCTATGTCCACCGCCGTTCAGGCACCTGCACTCTCTGAATTACTCGAACAGCCGAACGTTCGCCGCAATCTTTCTCCCGCACTGTTGGTGGAAGCCGCCCTTCGACGTGACGAAGGCGAACTGTCAGCCCGGGGCTGCCTTGTATCTTCTACCGGCAAGCGCACCGGCCGCTCTCCCAAAGACAAGTTCATGGTCAAGGACGCAATCACCTTTGACAAGGTGGCGTGGGGCCCGATCAATCAGCCATTTCCGCCGGAGAAGTTCGACGCGCTCTACGACCGCGTCACAGAGTACCTGCACGGCAAAGACCTCTTCGTGCAGGACCTATTCTGCGGCGCAGATCCCCAGTACCGGCTGCCCATCCGCGTCATCAACGAGCTGGCGTGGCAGAACCTGTTTGTCCACCAACTCTTCATCCGGCCCACGGCGGCAGAGTTAGCGAGCCACAAGCCCGAGTTCACCATCGTGGGCGCGCCGATGTTCCTGGCCGACCCCAAGCGTGACGGCACGAACTCCGAAGTCTTCGTCATCGTCAACTTTAGGCGCAAGATCGTGCTCATCGGCGGTACCCAGTATGCCGGCGAGATGAAGAAGTCGATCTTCGGCATCATGAACTTCCTGCTGCCGCTGCGCGATGTGTTCCCCATGCACTGCTCGGCCAACATCGGCGCTGATGGTGTGACTGCGCTCTTCTTCGGCCTGTCCGGCACGGGCAAGACGACGCTCTCCGCCGATCCCACGCGCCGGCTCATTGGCGATGACGAGCACGGCTGGAGTGCCGACGGTGTCTTCAACTTCGAGGGCGGTTGCTATGCGAAGTGCATTCACCTCTCCGAACAGAACGAGCCGCAGATCTGGAACGCGCTCCGTTTCGGCACTGTGCTGGAAAACGTGGTCCTTGATCCGCTGACGCGCCTCCCCGATTTCGACAACGACAGCAAGACCGAAAACACGCGCGCCGCTTATCCGGTCGAGTTCATTGACAATGCGGTGATCCCCGGCTTCGGCGGACATCCCAAGAACGTTGTGTTCCTGACGGCTGATGCCTTCGGCGTGCTGCCCCCAGTTTCGAAGCTCACGCCGGAACAGGCGATGTTCCACTTCATGTCCGGCTACACCGCCAAGGTTGCCGGCACGGAAGCCGGCGTGACCGAGCCGCAGGCAACATTTTCCACCTGCTTCGGCGCGCCCTTCATGCCGCTACCGCCCAAGACCTACGCCGAAATGCTGGGCCATCGTCTGCGTGAACACGGGGCGCAGTGCTGGCTGGTCAACACCGGCTGGCAGGGCGGGCCGTATGGGGTTGGCAAGCGCATGAGCCTGCCCTATACACGCGCCATGGTGAACGCGCTGGTCGAAGGCAAGCTGGCTAACGTCGGGTTCGAAGTGGAGCCGGCGTTCGGATTCAGCATTCCCAAGTCGGTGCCGGAAGTGCCCTCCGAGGTGCTCAGGCCGCGCGATTCCTGGAAGGACAAGGCCGCGTACGACAAGGCTGCGGCCGATCTGTCGTCCCGCTTCGCCAAGAACTTCGAACAGTTCGAGGCTCCTGCTGAGATCAGGAACGCCGGACCAAAGCCAGTGGGCAAGTAAGACTGTCGCCCAGCACTTGGGACGGAAACCCGCGCGAGGGAGGCGGTCACTTCCCTTGTGCGGGATGGCAGCAGGTCAAAAACGATGCGCCGCTTTCGGACAAGTTTCTTCCATCCGTATGCATTGAATCCTACCCGCCAGCTACAATGCCTTTGGTTTCCAGCCTGTACTCAAATCCATCGGAGGCTGTCATGCACAAATTCGGCTCAAGAAGCTCGCGCCTGTTCCTGATCACTCTCGTGTTCGCTGTCCTGAACCTGCCGGCGTTCAGCGCCGACAAGCCGGCTGCCGAAGGCCCACACTGGAGCTACTCCGGCGATACGGGCCCGGCGCACTGGGGCGAGCTGAGTCCGGAGTACGCCGCCTGCAGCCAGGGCAAGGAGCAGTCGCCGGTGAACATCACCGACGCTCAGCATTCGAAGTTGCCGCTCATTGAGTTCAACTACCAGCCCTCCGCGCTGGCCGTCATCAACAACGGACACACCATCCAGGTGAACTATGCTCCGGGCAGCAGCATCACAATCGACGGCAAGACCTATACTCTGGTCCAGTTCCACTTCCATCACCTGAGCGAGACAACCGTCAAGGGAAAGCATGCTCCGTTAGAGGGGCACCTTGTCCATAAGAGCGCGGATGGGAAACTGGCGGTGGTAGCGGTCCTGTTCGATGAAGGGCGCGCGAACCCCGCGATCACAACGGTTTGGAGCAATCTGCCGAAGCAAGAGGGAGATGAAAACAACCCCAGCGGCGTAGAGGTAAACGCCTCGCAGCTTCTACCCGACAAGCGCGACTACTACACGTTTCCCGGCTCTCTGACGACGCCGCCCTGCACTGAAGGCGTGACGTGGCTGGTGATGGCGCACAAGATGACCGCGTCGAAAGAGCAGATCGACGCTTTTGCCGCGCTTTATCCGGATAACTACCGGCCCGTGGAACCGCTGAATGGGCGCAAGATCGAGATGGGTGGGACGAAATAGCACTTAGCATTTGGCACTTAGCATTTGGCACTTAGCATTTAGTCTTTAGTAGCCAGTGGCCAGTGGCTGGCGCTGGTCGGTTGAGTAAGATTCGAGTCAGGGCACGACTTTCAGCCGTGCCGTAGAGTTGCTTGTAGATCGCGGGCTTCAGCCCCGCGAGCACGCGGGCCGGCTGCGCACAACATTGATGGCGTAATCCGCGCGGGGATTGCAGGGCATTATTTGCCAAATGCTAATTGCCAACTGCCAAGTGCTAATTCCTCGCCGCTCGCCGCTAATTGCTATTCGTAAACTCCACCAGCAACTCCAGCCTCTGCCGTGCATGGCCAGAGTCGATGGCATAGGCTGCGATGGGAACCGCTTCGTGGATCGTGTCGCTGCGTCCGGAGGCGACCAGTGCCGCTGACGCGTTTATGAGCACAACGTCGCGCCGGGGTGAGCGTTCTCCATTCAGGATGCGGCGGATGATTTCGGCGTTCTCCTGCGCATCGCCTCCGGCAATTTCGCTCAGCGGCGCACGGTGCAAGCCGAACTCTTCCGGCGTCACCTCGTAGGAGCGCACTTGCCCGTCGCGGACCTCGGCGATCTTGGTCGCGCCCGTGATGGTGATCTCGTCTAATCCATCGCGCCCGTGAACCACCAGCGCTCGGCGCAGTCCCAGTTCGCTGAGCGCCTCTGCCAGCTTCTCGACCAGCTCCGCCGAGTAGACGCCAACTACCTGAGCCGAGGCATGCGCCGGATTCGTCAGCGGTCCGAGAAGATTGAAGACGGTTCGGAGCTTTAACTCGCGGCGCGCCGGCTGCACGTACTTCATCGCCGAATGTAACGCGGGAGCGAACAGAAAAGTGATGCCGGTCTGCTCCAGACAAGCCGCAATGCGTGCAGGCGGCAGGTCGATTCTCAGTCCGAGCGCCTCCATCACGTCCGCCGAGCCGCACTTCGAAGTCACACTACGGTTGCCATGTTTCGCAACTTTAACACCAGCGCCGGCGGCCACCAGCGCGGTCGCGGTTGAAATGTTGAAAGTTCCGCTGGTGTCGCCTCCGGTGCCGCAGGTGTCGACGAGTGCGTCGCGTTCAGTGCCGCTCAAATCGAGGGCATGGCCGTCGTCGGTCTGCAGGGGCGCCGCCGCCGCGCGGATCGCCTGCGCGAAACCAACGATTTCTTCTACCGTCTCACCCTTCATGTGCAGCGCGACGAGTAACGCTCCGATCTGCGCGTCGGTCGCTCCGCCACTCAGGATTTCCGCCATGACCGCGCGGGCCTCTTCGCGGGTAAGAGCAGAGCGGTGGTTCACGATTTTATGCAGGGCTTCGAGGATCATAGGGCGAAGGGTCGACGGTGCGCTCAGTCGTGATAGCGTTGCTCTCCTGCCGGCAACGCGACCTGCAAGCGATTCTGCGGAGGCGCCAGCGGGCACGTTGCATATGGCGTGTAGGCACATGGCGGATTTTCCAGCCGGTTGAAGTCGAGCCACAGCTCTCCTGGCTGCGTCAGCCCGTGATCAGGAAACGGCGTGTAAAGGAACCGTCCCGCGCCGTAGGTCTTGTCCTGGCTGGTTGTGTCTTTGATGATGAAGAACAGCTCGGTATCGCCCGGCTCCTCCAGAATCGGCTCCAGGCTGAGGCTCTGGCCATCTAACGTGAATGTCACCTTGCCTGGCACCTCGGCTTCGATCTCCGTTCCAAGAACGGTTGGGACTTTGCGCTTGAGGGGCGGATTGTAAGGCGTCCATTGCGCTTTCACGCGCAACGCCGGGTTCGGCGGATACCATTTTAGCCCGTGAAATCCTGTGCGCGTCGGCGATTGCGAATCCCGGATTCGCAGCCCGTACTTGTCACCCCGGTGAATGACGGTAACTTGCAAAGTTGCGATAGTGATACGCGATGGCTTACCGGTGTCGTCACTGGTTAGCGGCTGCGGATTCGCCGGCGGTTTACCATCAACCTGAAGTCCTTTGGGATAGCCGCCATTGGGCGGCAGAAGCTCGATCGAGTTGTTGCCCAGGCGCACGATACCCAGATTCGGCGGGGCCGGCGATTTCAGCTTGATTACGTTCGCGGCATCTGACCCTACAGAGTTGTCGCCTGGCTTCAGCCAATCCAGTCCCACCAGCGACAGCCAGCCGTTGGGAGCCTGCAAGTTCTTGGCGTGCTCGGCGCGCCACGCCAACAAGCCGCTTTGCCAGTCGGCCGGCGGTTGAGTGTCCGCGGCGAAGGCGGCAGCGACAATGAGCGAAATGCAAGCGACAACCAGGAGCGTACGAATGAAAAGCTTCATGGCATCTCCGTCCAGTGCTGTCTAGATTAGCACCGCGTGATCTTCACGCCGCATCCGGGCTGCATCACTCTCGGTTGTCATCCTGAGCGAGGGCTTCAGCCCGATCCGAAGGACCCTATTTCGCTAAGGTGTTCGTGAGGGTAGGGGGCACTTCGACTCCTCGCTGCGCTCGTCGCTCAGGATGACAAAAACAAAATCCCCCGAGGCCGAAGCCCCGAGGGATGAAGAGGAGAGCGGCCCTTACGCCGCCACGCACAGCAAAGCTCAACTCAGTCCGCCGGCAATCACCAGGGTCTCGCCGGTGATCCAGGCGGAGTCATTGGAGGCGAAAAACACTGCGGCCGGTGCGATGTCTTCCACTTTGCCGATGCGGCCGAGGGGAGTCCGCGATTCCAAGTCTTTGCGAAAGTCGCTCTGGTCGAGGCCGGCGGTTTGTACGCCTTCGGTCAGCACCATGCCGGGATTGATAGCGTTGACGCGGATCTTGCGCGGGCCAAGTTCTTTCGACAGCGATTTCGTGATCGCATCGACCGCGCCCTTGGTGGCACTGTACACCGAAGCGTTTGCCACCGGCGACATACTGACGAGGGAACTGAGGTTGATGATGCTGCCGCCGTCGCCGTCGAAATACTTCGCCGCTTCCTTTGAGGCCAACACCAGTCCTAGCACGTTGAGGTCGAACTGTTTGTGGAAGTGCTCGCCGGTGATGCCTTCGATAGGCGAGAATTCGTAGATTCCCGCGTTGTTCACCAGGATGTCGAGCTTGCCGAATTGTTTATTGGTCTCGGCGAACAACCGCTCGATGTCCGCCTGCTTGGCCATGTCAGCCTGGATAGCGACCGCCTTGCCGCCTTTGCTGGTGATTTCCTTCACCACTTTCTCGGCGGCGTCCTTGCTGGATGCGTAGTTCACCACCACGGTGGCGCCTTCCGATGCCAGTTGCCTGGCGATGCCCGCGCCGATTCCTTTTGAGGCGCCGGTCACGATTGCGACTTTTCCTTGCAGCTTGCCCATATGCTTCCTTCCTTTCACTCCTGAAATCTGCCGGTACGATTTCTGTACCTTGCGATACAGATTTCTGATGCTGCCAAGAAGTTTCACAAATATTTACCGCTCGGTACAGATTTCTCTCGTCTAATATGAAAGGGTGATGAAACCGGGCAGATCCGGCGCGAGGGGAAGGCCGCGATCGTTCGACAAGGATCGCGCGCTCGACGCCGCGCTGCGCGTCTTCTGGGAAAAGAGCTACGAAGGCGCGTCTCTGTCCGACTTGACGGAGGCCATGGGGATCAATCGTCCCAGCCTCTACGCCGCCTTCGGAGACAAGGAGGCGCTTTTTCGACAGGTGCTGGAGCGATACGCGCATGGCCCGGTTGCATACATGAGTGAGGCTTTCAACGAGCCGACAGGGCGCGCCGTCATCGAGCGGCTGCTGAAGGGAACGGTTACAGTGCTGGCCCGGCCACACTCACCTCGCGGCTGTCTGTATGTTCAGGGAGCGTTGGCCTGCGGCGATGCATCGGATGCGATGCGCAAAGAGCTTGCGACACGACGTTCAGCAGGCGAGCTTGCGCTGCGCAAGCGTCTGAAGAAGGCGAGGGACGAAGGAGAGCTTCCGGCGACCGCGAACCCCGCCGATCTGGCGCGCTTTTATATGGCCGTCCTGCATGGCATGTCGGTGCAAGCTGCCGGCGGGGCCAGCCGCTCGGCGCTAGAGGGCGTGGCCGAAACGGCGCTCAAGGCTTGGCCGGGGAAGTAGGTGTACGCAACGGTGAAGCCCGACAGTCAGATGATTTTCTTCCCGGAAGCTATAATCTGGCGATCCCTGATAGGGAAAGGATGCAGTTGTGGCGTTGGCGATTCGCCAAGACGAGAAATACCTGGGGAAAGACCGGTGGCAGTGGTCGGTTCCGGGTCGAATGAGCCGCCCGACGAACTGGATGCGATCGATCACGTAGTTTATGTGCTCGATTCCGCGTTTCACGATCCGGTGCGCACCGTGACAGATCGCTCAACCAAGTTCCGGATGATGACATCAGGCTGGGGCATCTTCACCGTGTACGCGAGGCCATCAAGAAATACGGTAGCGAGACGAATCTGGAGCATGACTTGGTTCTCCGCTATCCAGATGGGACACCTACGGTTGCCTGAGAGAGTGCGTTCGAGGTCTCACCATTTTCCAGCAAAGCGATTCTTGGAGTTTAGTGACTTGGAGCGGGCCCTCTTAGCCGCTATGCGAATGCTTCTCAGGCATCCCCAGGTTACGCACGGTTTCATTACCAAAGTCGAACTCGATTAGCACCGCCGGTTCGTCTCCCACGACCCAACCGTCGTGGCCTGGTTCGATGGCAACCACCTGCGGGGCCCGGAATTCCAGCACGCAGCCATCGGCGAACTCGATGTGAATCTGGCCCTGCGCCAGGAATCCGGCGTGAGCATGCATACAGAGATCGGTGCCCACCAGTGGCTTCATGTTCTTCGACCAGCGGAATCCCGCAGGGTAAATAAGACGTTTGACTCGGCCCTTCCCGGTCGGAGCCACATCAAGCTGCACTCCCCCCACTTCGCGGTGCTCCGCACCTTTCATTGGCGCCAGGAGAGTATCAGTAGCGGTCATAGCCATCCACCTCCATCGATTTCTGCTGATTTCTGCGTGCCGAGGGCGCAATCCGTGTCGTGTCAATGAGCATACTGCACGCTGTCAACCCGTTCTTCGGGACAAGCGATCGAAGAGGTGCCCCCGGTGCTATAGTCTCATTCACGTCTTCAACTGGAGGCTTACAATGCCCGATTCTGAGACCATCGTTTCTCAGCAGCCGGTTCACGACCAGCCTGATGATCCGCATCAGCCAAGCGACGGAATTGGCCTATGCCTTTCCGGGGGCGGGTATCGCGCCATGTTGTTTCACCTGGGTATGCTGTTGCGGCTAAACGAACTACAGTATTTGCCCAAGTTGAACCGCGTCTCCAGCGTTTCTGGCGGCTCGATTACCAACGGCGTGCTGGCGATGAACTGGAGTAAGCTCGGCTTCGACCATAACAACCTCGCTTTGAACTTCGACCAGCAGGTGACGCAGCCGATCCGGCGCATTGCTTCGCAGTCAATCGATGTCAGCTCGATCATCGCCGGAATCTTCGGCGGCGCGTCCAAAAAAGTTGCGAGTCACTACAAGCAATTTCTGTTCAACAACACTACTCTGCAGGATTTGCCCGAGGAGCCACGCTTTGTGTTTAACGCGACCAGCCTGCAAACGGCAGTGCTCTGGCGTTTTTCCAAACCGTTCATGGGAGACTACAAAGTGGGCATCGTAATGAACCCAGCCGTCGAACTGGCGACCGTGGTTGCGGCGTCTTCGGCGTTTCCTCCGGTGCTGTCCCCTGCGGTGTTGGATCTCGATCCAAATACGTTCAGCAGCACGGTTCCGCCTGCACCTGGAATCACGCCCGACTTCCGCAAGCGGGCAGTGCTCACTGACGGAGGCGTCTACGATAATCTCGGTCTCGAGACCGTTTGGAAGCAGAATAAGACCGTACTGGTCAGCGATGGTGGAGGAGGCCTGGGCAACGAAGCCAACCCAGCCGAGGATTTGGTCGGCCAGATCGTCCGTGTGTTGGAGGTCATTAACAGCCAGGTCGGTGCATTGCGCAAGCGCGCTGTAATCGCAATGTACGAGAACAAGGTGCGCCAGGGCGCCTATTGGGGCATACGCACCGACATCACACACTACAACCTGCCCACAGCGTTAGTTTGCGACCACAACTTCACGCTAAAACTTGCCGACACGCCAACCCGCCTGACTGCCGTAGATGAAGAGTTGAAGAACCAGTTGATCGACTGGGGCTACGCAGTTTGCGATGCTGCCATGCGGAAATACGTCGTGCCGAATGCACCAGCGCCGCAGAGCTCGCCATATGGCACATTCAAAGCACCGGCCGGAACGGCAGCGACTGTTTAGCGGCTTCATCAGGCGCAGAAAAAAGGCCGAGTGAGTGTAAGCTAAGGCACAAGTGTGCCAGAGTGGAGGAGCATGAGCGAATCTCCAAGGCCGATAGATCCCCAGGCAGCGCTGAAGCGGCAGGCGGCAGAATATGCCGTCCGCTACGTAGAATCTGGAATGGCCGTCGGACTGGGAACCGGCTCGACGGCCATCTTCGCCGTTCGATACATCGGAGAACTGCTGCGCGCCGGCACTCTGAAAGATGTCGTCGCGTTTGCGACATCTCGAGTTACATCGGAAGAAGCGGTTCGGCTAAATATTCCAATGTTGTCTGAGGACCTGCCAAGGGCCCTGGACATCACCATTGATGGAGCCGATGAAGTCGACCCTCAACTCAACCTGATCAAAGGTGGCGGGGGCGCTCTACTGAGGGAAAAGCTGGTGGCCCAAAACACAGCCCGCGAGATCATCGTTGTCGACGAAAGCAAATTGTCGCCACGCCTGGGTGCGCGCCACGTCTTGCCTGTTGAGGTTTTACCTTTCGGCTGGCGTTCAGCGGCTCGCTATCTTGAGGCATTGGGAGCCAAGTACGCTGTTCGCCATGCCGCAGATGGGGAAGATTACCGCACAGACCAGGGCAATATGATCCTTGACTGTGATTTCGGCCCGATCGCAAATCCCGCACAACTTGCAAATCAACTCGACCGCCGAGCCGGAATCCTGGAACATGGTTTGTTTGTCGGCCTTGCGCACCTGATTGTCGTCAGTGGCATGGACGGAATTCGTGAACTGCTTCCTGACTAGATTCACCGACAGTTTACCAGCGAGGCTGGCTCAAGAAGATATCGTCGGACAATGGAACCGGCTCCGCGGGGATTGGACTGTTTTGACCCGTTTGCGGAATCCACGGGAGAGAGACTTCGTTGACTTTGAAAATCCTAAGGCCACGGCGGAGTGCGTTGCCGGCGGTTGGGCTCGAAGGGCTTGATCAGGAAGCCCCTGCGAACAAATGGGTTCCGGGCTTGATTTGGGATGGGGATGGAAGCCCCCATTTCCTAAAGCGTTCGTCGGCAGTACGACGCTGCCTAGGCCTCCGTTCAGCTCAGTCAGGACTCATTGTGGAACCACCGATCCCAATCGTTTACAGGCAGATCATCTTCTCTAAAGACGCCTTTGCGGCTACAATCCGTTAACAATGCCGGTAGGGCTCTACTCGAAATTTGTTCATGTTTGCCTAAGTATCTGGCAGGCCAAAAACTCAGGTTGAGCGAGGATAGTGTGCATCTCTATTGGTGTGTGGACTGCAAGACTCCGGGATGTAAACGACGCCAAGTCTTCAAGGACGTTCCGTTCGACGCCACTTCCTCGGATGAGCCCACCATCCGCTTCAACCTTCCCGCCAAATTCGAAATGCGCTGCAAGACTTGCGGCCAGACCCACACCTATCAGCTGCACGAAATCGACGATTTCAAGTCGGCAGAGTCTTTGCCGCTGGGATTTGAAACTCAGCTTTGACGCGGACGGTCGAATCGTAGCGCCTGCTCTTCTCCGCTCAACACGCGTAGCACGCCTTCGGCCAGCGCTTGCAGCTCGTCTTCTCCTGCATAGACCGCGATTGGAGCGATCCATTTCACATAATCGCTAAGCGCCGAGACTAGCTGCTCGGAGTTCGCCATGCCGCCTGTGAGCAAAATAGCGTCTACCCGGCCACAGAGCACGGCCGCCATAGCACCGACTTCCTTCGCGATCTGATAGACCATTGAGTTGAATACCGTGGCTGCTCGCTCGTCGCCGCAGGCAATGCGGCGCTCGATCTCCACAAGGTCCTTGGTCCCGAGATAAGACTGCAGACCTCCGTCGCGGCATAGCAGCCCTTCAATCTGTGCCTTGGTGTGCTTTCCACTGAAACACAGATTCAGCAACTGCATCGCGGGCACGCCGCCGGCCCGCTCCGTGGAGAAGGCGCCTTCCTCACGGGAGTTGGTCGCGTCGACCATACGACCGTTCTTGTGTGCCGAAACGGAGATGCCGCTACCGAGGTGTGCCACGATCAGCCGCAAAGATTGATAAGGCTTTCCGCGCTCGCGCGCGTAGCGCTTGGCGACGGCCTTCGAGTTCAGCGCGTGCGACAACGACTGGCGCTCCAACAAAGCCGTTCCCGAGAGACGCGCGATTTCAGGCCACTCGTCGACGCTGACCGGATCGACAATGTACGCTCGCGCTCCGGCTTTGTTGGCGATGCTGTCTGCTAGAAATGCGCCGAGATTCGAAGCATGCTCGCCGCGCCTGGCGAGGCGCAGCTCCTCCAAAATCTCAGTATTCACTTCGTAGGTGCCGCTGGCCAGCGGCGGCAAGAGTCCGCCGCGCCCAACTACTGCATTCAGCTCGCTAATATTCGCCCCACCTTCAGCGAGCGCCGCTTCAATCTGCGCGGGCCGGAACAGTTGCTGCTCCAGAATGGAGCGGTTGCGAAAGGCGGCCATCTCTGCGTCGCTGTGCCGAAGGTTTTTCACGAGCAGAGGCTGTTCGTTGAGGAAGAGCGCGAATTTCGTTGATGTCGAGCCCGGATTGATGGCGAGGACCCGAAATTCAGCGGCGGGCAAAGAGCACCCCCAGGGCGATCGAATTCACCTTGTCGTCCACACTCTCAACGCGCGATGGGATGAGTATGGGTACCTTCGCTCCCACCACAACGTGAGCGCACTGCGAGCCGCCGATGTATTTGACCGCCTTGCCCAGCAGGTTTCCAGCCTCGATGTTGGGAACGACCATGCAATCCGCATGTCCGGCGACGGGATGCGTAATACCTTTAGCTCGCGCTGCGGATTCGAGCAGGGCACAGTCGAGGGCGAGCGGCCCGAAGAGGTCGACTTCGCCGAACTGCCCAGCCTCGGCCATTCGGGTGAGGCGAAGCGCGTCCTCGGTCGAGGGTACGGATGGGGTCACCGCCTCTGTTGCGCTCATGATCGCGATTTTGGGGCGGCGCACCCCCAAGCAGTGCATGACCTCGATCGCGTTTTCGACAATCTGCCGCTTCTGTTCGAGATTCGGCAGAATATTCAACCCACCGTCAGTGATGCCCACCAGCCTCGCCTTGCCCGCCAACTTGTCTTCGTACAGCAGGACGTCGCTCAGGAGCCGGCCTATGCGGAGTCCAGTGTCTTTGTCCAGGACGGCATGCAACAGCTCATCGGTTCGCAGGTGTCCTTTCAGCAAAACGTCGACGACGACGCCGCGCGCCATTCGTACTGCATCGGACGCCGCATCTTCCGCACTGATGAGCTCTGCTTCTGAGAGCAGGACCGACAGTCCCAACTCCTGGGCCTTGGCGTGGATCTTCAGTTTATCTCCGATAAGAACGGGTAACGCAATTCCCAGGCGTCGCGCCTCATCGGCGGCCGAGAGCGCTACCTCATCATCGGCGACAACAATCGCCACTCGCCGGGGCCCCAACTGCTGGGCTTGAGCGCGAAGTTGGGCGAAACTGTCAATCCGTTGGAGATCGATGGCAATACCGTTGGCAACCATGTCTGCTATCTTCTGGCGGACACAGGACAATTTTCAGTGCGGTGCGTCACAGCCCGGTGACTGCCAAAGGACCGGACCGTGTGGACAAAGTGTCGAAAGATCGCCTGAGAACTCTTAGTTCTGGACTCATTGGATAAGGTTTGTAGGTCCAAGACAGAACATTTTGTAGGCGATATCTGATCCGGCATGCTATCGTTCCACTGCGCACAACTGAGCGTGCGCCTCCATCATGGGAGAACTTCACAGGAGACCGCATATGTCTCTCCAGTACGTGGAACAAACGAGCGTCGGCTATCCCCCGCTGGCGATTTTTGCCAGAGGCGGTGGAAACCAAAAACCAGGAAAACAGGGAACTGGAAATTCAGCAGAGGGCGCTGGCAAGCCCACGAAGAAGGCAGCCAAGAAAGCCGCTACGAAAAAGAAGAAGTAAAGCTCCTTTTGATCACACTGAACCGTGAAAGGCTTTGATTGCCTCCCGGGCGACGCTATAGCGTCGCCTTTCTTCTTATTGCTGCATCAGTGACCGACCTCACAGATGCACGCCGCCCCGCTCGTCTACACTGCGTGGTCATGCTGAACGAAAAGCAATTTCGTGAGCGCGCCTCGCGCGAGCTGCGCGAGATCGGCAATCGGGTGCTTGGCCTGGCTACGGACCGCGAGCTTTATCAGCGGCTGGAGAGCGAGGTGCCTGCAACCCAATCCTGAGCTGGCCGGAAACAGCAATGCCTTCCTGGAACTCATCCGCGGAGCTTACGCCGACGCCACTACCATGCGACTGCGGCGGCTGTTGGCGCCGGAGGCGAACCTCTCGCTCCGTCGCACCATCGTGCAACTCGGAGGCTATCCTGACTTGTTCCACGATAAGGTCAACGCCCGCGAGCTTGCTGACGATGCCGCCGCACTCGACAAGATGGCTGCCCACCTGAAGGAGGAGGTCGAGCCCCACTTTCTATCACGCGAAAGGACGCCCGGCGCTCTCGCTCCGACGCTGCGAGAGCTTGATCGCGCCCTCGATCTGCTTACCGAGCTGCTCAAGAAGTACTATTGGGTGCTTTGCGACGGCTACCTCGAGGTCGAGCCGCAACTCAGCGGCGATCCGCTCGCCGTCTTCCGGAAGGCATGGGTGAAGTAGCTCCTCTCACCACACGCGGCAAACCTTATCACGCGGCTTCACCATCGGCGAGCCCGGCTTGCATCCGAACGCCTCGCCAAACTCCGGCACATTTACCACCACACCGTTGACACGATACTTCGCCGGAGAATGCGGATCGGTGACGGCGCGAAGCCGTGCGTTCTCAGGCCGATCGTTCTCGCACGCCCACTGGGCGAAACCGACGAAGAATCGCTGGTCTGGCGTGAGTCCATCAATGGGATGAAGCTGCTTGCCCTTGTCCGCGTCCTTCCACGCGATGTAAGCCAGAATGGTGCCGCCGAGATCAGCAACATCCTCGCCTTCCGTCAGCTTCGAGTTGATGTGAATATCGTCGACCACCACATATTGCGCATACTGCTCAACAACGCAGTCGGCATGTTTCACGAACTGCTCGGCATCCTGCTTCGTCCACCAGTCCTTAAGATTGCCCTTGGCGTCGTACTGCCGTCCTTCATCGTCAAAGCCATGCGTCAATTCGTGCCCGATGGTTGAGCCGGTATCGCCATAGTTGGGAGCATCGTCCATCTTGGCGTCGTACAACGGGGGCTGTAGAACGCCGGCCGGGAAGTTGATGTCGTTCATCTGAGCGTCGTAGTAGGCGTTGACCGTTGGCGGAGTCATGCCCCATTCGCTGCGGTCCACCGGTTTGCCGATTTTGTTGATCTGGCGATGTGTCTCGAACTCGGTCGCGCGCAGGCTGTTGCCGTAAAAATCATCGGTCAGGATCTTTACCGAGCTGTAGTCGCGCCACTTGTCGGGGTAGCCGACTTTGTTGCGGATGGAGTGCAGTTTGGCCAGCGCCTGCTGCTTGGTCGCAGGGCTCATCCAGGGGAGCTGCTGAATGCGCAGCGCCATGGCGTCTTCAATGTGCCGCGTCATGTCGAGCGTTTCTGCTTTGGTTTCGGGCGAGAACGTCTTGCGAACGTAAACCTGTCCCAATGCCTCGCCCAGGTCGTCATCCACATACTGTACGCAGCGCTTCCAGCGCGGCTGCAGTTCTTTTGCACCGCGCAGGTACTGCCGGTAAAACGCGAAGTCCTCGTTTACGAACCCGGACGAGAGGTACGGCGCGCTGGAGTTGGCAACGTGAAAACGCAGGTAAGCCTTCCAGTCCGCCAGCGAAGTCGACTTTAGCTGGCTGTTCACCTCTTCGAAGAAGGCTGGCCACGAGACGTTCAGGACATCGACATTGGGAACCTGTACCGTCGCCAGGAAAGCCGCCCAATTGAACGCCGGAGCAATCTTGCCGAACTCGGCGGGGCTCATCTTGTGCTTCTGCTTGTAGGGGTCCCTGCGCTCCACGCGGGTGAGCGAAGCCTTGGCCAGCTCAGTTTCCATCCGCATTACGGTTGCGGCGTTCTGCGTCGCCACGTCGGGCGAATCGCCCAGCATCTCGAAGACCTTCTGCACGTGCAGCAGATAACGCTCACGCGTTTCTTTGGACTTGGCATCATCTTTCAGGTAGTAGTCGCGATCGGGAAGGCCGAGGCCGCCCTGCGCCACTTCGAAGATCATGGCGTCGGAATTGTCCGGGTCCTGCTCTGAGCCGGAGCGGAACAGCACACTGACTCCCGCCATCTGCAATTTTGCGATCAGCGGCGCCAGTTCGTTTGTGCTCTTCAGGTTGGCGATGGCTTGCAAGTCGCCCTGCATCGGCTTCGCGCCCAGACTCTCGACCTTCGTGTCGTCCATGCACGCGGCATAGTAATCGCCAATCTTCTGGGTGACGGCGTCGCGGTCCTTCTCCGCCGCCGCTTGCTCCAGAATGCCGCGCAGGTAGGCAAGATTGTCTTGATAGAGTTTGGCGTAGACCTCCCAGGATGTCTGGTCCGGCGGGATGGGGTTGTTCTTCATCCAGCCACCGCAGGAGTAGGTGTAGAAGTCGACGCAGGGATCAACGCTGCGGTCCATGTCGGTGAGGTCGAGGCTCGGCGAATAAGGCAGCGTCGGCTCGGCGGCTTTGGACGAGTTCTGCTGCGCTGCCGCCGGCGAAGACAAAGAGATAAGCAATAGGAGCGAGAAAAGAACCGTACCGCGCAATTGCGACCTCCGGAGAAGAGAACGACAGAGGATAGCAGAGCGCGACCTCTTCTGCTCAACGATGGGGACGAACCGCTTACTGTGCAATCCAAATGCTATTTGGGATAGCTATAATCAAGGTGTGGCGCCGCCGAATGTCCGAAAGCTTGCCGAAGCCAACTTCCCCACCCGCTGGGGACAGTTCCGCATCTACGGCTTCAAAGGCGAATTCGCGTCGCCGGCGAACGGTAATTCCGGCCAGTCCGCGCGTGAAGGCAACAACGAACGCCGCAAGGAGAGCGCCGTCGCGCTCGTCATGGGCGACATTCACAGCGCGCCGCCGCTGGTGCGCATCCACTCGCAGTGCTTGACGGGCGATGTCTTCGGCTCGATGCGTTGCGATTGCCGGCAGCAACTCGAGCTTGCCTTGTCGATGATTGCTGATGCTGGCGCGGGCATTCTCCTTTATGAAAAGCAGGAAGGCCGTGGCATCGGACTCATGGCCAAACTGCAAGCGTATGAGTTGCAGGACAAAGGCCTGGACACCATCGAAGCCAACGAGCAGCTCGGCTTCGACGCCGACTACCGCCAGTACGCCCTTCCCGCCGAAGCACTCAAGCAGCTAGGAGTGAAGCAGGTGCGGCTGATCTCGAACAATCCGGAAAAAGTCGCCGCCCTGGAGAACGCAGGGATCGAAGTGGTCGAGCGCGTCTCAGCCGAGGTCGAGCCGTACGAAACCTCCGAGCAGTATCTCCGCACCAAGAAAGAGAAGATGGGGCATTTGTTCACGGGGTGGTAGGGTGCCCGCGACTCAATTCCTTCCCTAGGGCTTCCCTGTTCTTCGCGGGCAACCGCTTGATCGCCGCCCTCGCCAGCGCAACATACACCTCCCGTGCTTCGGGCACGCGCTTCAATTGCTCCAGATGCTTGCGCACGGTCTTCACATCACCGCGTACCAGCGGCCCGCTGAACGCGCCCGCCGCATCTTTAGCGAGGTAGTTATTCAGTGTCTCGCGTAACAGCGGAACCATCATTTCTTTCGCTTTTGCCGAAGGGACACCGGCGGCTTCGGCGACCTGCTCCATGGCGCTCATCAGAGCAATCACCAGCGGCGAAGCGAAGCTTCCGAAGGCGTGATACAGCACTTTGTTGTGCTTCTCGATCTCGAAAGGATTACCTCCCAGATCACTAGCGATACTGTGCGCGACTTTCGCGGCTTCCTCATCTCCTTCTATGGCAAACGCAACCCCATGCCACGACGGTTTCTTCCCGGCGACGAAGGTCATCATCGGATGCACCGAGGCCACGCTCGCGCCCTTCTCCCATAAGGACCAGAGCTCTTCGCTGGTCAAGGCTCCGCTGGAATGAAGGACGATCCTGCCTTTCCACACCTGCGATGGCGCCAACTGTTTGGCCACTGCGGCGATCGTGTCATCGGGCACGGTGATCCACACGATGTCGGTGTCGAGCGGAGCCTCGCCCAGCATTACAAGCTCTGCCTTAACGCGACGCGCCAGCACTTTCGGGCGCGTAACCTTACTGCCGGCCCGCCTAACGATGTAGCGGATGGGGTATCCTGCCCGCGCCAGCTCGACGGCCAGCGCCGAGCCCAGATTTCCCGGCCCGATGATGCTGATCGATGGGAGAGACTTTGGAGAGCGCTTTTTCGCCACGCCGGGAGAATAGCAGACGCGTGGAACGGGGTGGATCACTGGACTTGTCTATCTACCCCGAACCAATCGAGGAGATTTGTCATCACGAGCGAAGCGAGGGATCTGGTCTCCTTTCCCGAGCGAGGATGGTAGTTCTTGCGTCGTTGCTGATTTGGATTGAAGACGCGGCTTCGTGGTTCCGACAGAAACTGCAGGTCCCTCGACTCCGCTGCGCTCCGCTCGGGATGACACAATTAAGGAGCTTAACCCGGATTTCTCATCAGTAGTAAACAACCACGAGTAATTCACAGTAGAAAAAGGCCGTCTTTTCAGGCATAACTGCGGTGTGAAACGAAGTCGATGCCCCAAAAAGAAACGGCCTTTCTCATGACAGAGTGTACTCAAGAATCGTTCGCGTTTGCAGATCATTTTTCGCGGCGGGTAGTGGCCAACTTCGACGGCGCCCGCATGACCAGCGACGGCGGCGGCCTGCTGTTGCGCCGCACCAACCGCAAAATCCGCTTGCTCGAGCGGGCGACGGATTGCTTCACCGATGGGCGTGATCCGGCGCGGGTCGAGCACAGCGTGGGCGAGATGCTGGCGCAGCGCATCTACGGGCTGGCGCTGGGCTATGAAGATCTCAACGATCATGAGCAACTGCGCCACGATCCCCTGCTCGCGGTGCTGGCCGGCCAACGTGAACTGGAAGAACCGCTGGCCGGCAAAAGCACGCTCAACCGCATGGAGTTGACGCCGGCGGCGGCTGCCGATCGCTATCACAAGATCAGCTACGCGGCCGAGCGGTTGGACGCGCTGCTGGTGGATATTTTCCTGGAAGCGCACACCAAGCCTCCAGCGGAGGTCGTGCTCGATCTGGATGTCACCGACACGCCGTTGCACGGCGAGCAGGAAGCGCGCTTCTTCCACGGCTACTACGGCGAGTACTGTTACTTGCCGCTGTACATCTTTTGCGGCGAGCATCTACTGTGCGCCCGCCAGCGGGCTTCGAATCAAGACGCCAGCGCGGGCGCGCTCGAAGAAGTGCAGCGCATCGTGGGCCAGATTCGGCAGCGCTGGCCCCAGGTGAAGATCATTCTGCGCGCCGACTCCGGCTTCTGCCGCGAACCGCTGATGGCCTGGTGCGAAGCTGAGCACGTGGACTATGTCTTCGGGCTGGCGCGCAATGAGCGGCTGGAGGCGGAAATCGCCGCCCTCCTGGCCGAGGCCCGCAGCCAACACCAGCAGACGCAGCAAGCGACCCGCGTCTTCGGCGAGTTCTCCTATCAGACGCGCAGCAGTTGGTCATGCGCCCGTCGCGTGGTGGCGAAGGCCGAGTATCTCGACAAGGGCCCCAACCAGCGCTTCGTGGTCACCTCGCTGAGTCCCACAGAGTGGGAGGCGCGCGCGCGCTATGAACAGCTCTACTGCGCTCGCGGCGAGATGGAAAACCGCATCAAGGAGCAGCTCTCGCTGTTCGCCGATCGCATGAGCACCGCTACCCTGCGCGCCAATCAGTTGCGGCTGTACCTGTCGTCGTTGGCCTATGTGCTGGTGCACGCTCTGCGGCGGCTGGCCTTGGCGGGCACCGCGTGGGCGCACGCCCAGGTGAACACGATTCGACTGCGGCTGCTGAAGATTGCCGCACGATTCGACTGCGGCTGCTGAAGATTGCCGCCGAGGTGCGCCTCAGCGCCCGCCGTATCTGCCTGCGCTATCCCCGCGCTTATCCCTGGGAAAGCGCTGTTTGCCGCCGCCTGGCAGGCGCTGCGCTGCTGAGCGCGCTTTGGGCGTCACCTGCAACCCGATTCTGCCTGGCAGTCGCGGCCCCCACACGCTCGCAATCGCCCACCTCCCTCCGGGCCTTCGCTCGGGCCGCTGCTCCCTCCCAGAAAAACCCGACCCCGCCTCGCCGGACCGCGATCCCTCGCCCCATCTCGACCTCCCCGTCATTCCTCGACCGCGTGGTGAGAAATTCGGGTTAGGACGTCGCAACTAAAGTCGCACACAGGGGCTGAAGCCCACACCATCCGTGGCGTGTCTTACGGCCCGTCTTTAAGTCAGGCCCTGATACACAACGCCGCTGGCCTCTCAGCCCTGCACTTCACCCCGATTTGCCGCATCCCGGCACCAGTTAACCAATCCGTAACGAACCTTTCTCCGTGTGGGCCGTATATCCCAACACGAAGTTGAACCGGTGAGCGCCACAGAGCATTGCCGGACGCAACCCAAAGGAGAAACGCTATGAACGCTAACTATAACTGGCTGATGGACAACGTTGCGATCCGCGTCACCTTGAACACGGTGGCGTTCGCGCTCTGGATGGCGGCAACGGTCGGTCTTTTGGAAGCCGCTGTGAGGCTGTAGCGGCACAGTCCCTCCCCCGGGGCTGAAAACGGCATGCGTGAGGCGCGCATGCAACAAGAATCCCGCTCGTTCTCCGCCGAGCGGGATTTCTCTTGCGCCGAATCAGTAGGCTGCCTCGTCGGCTAGCTGATGCGCTCAATGGTCACCGAGTTTAGCACCACGTCCTTGTTAGGCTTGTCTTGGCGACCGCGGGGAACCTTGGTGATCTTGTCGACTACATCTTGCCCTTCAACGACCTCGCCGAAGATCGTGTGCTTGCCGGTAAGCCAATCCGTGGGAGCGACGGTGATGAAGAATTGCGAGCCGTTGGTATTCGGGCCGGCGTTGGCCATGGCCAGCTTGCCGGCCTTGTCGAACTTGTGCGGTGAGCCCTTGGTCTCGTCCTGGAACTGGTAGCCGGGGCCGCCCATGCCGGTGCCTGCCGGGTCGCCGCCCTGGATCATGAAGTCGGGAATAACGCGATGGAAGATTGTGCCGTTGTAGAGTGGCTCCTGCTTCTTCTTGCGATCACGGGGATCGGTCCACTCGCGATTGCCTTCGGCGAGTTCGATAAAGTTCTTGACCGTAACGGGTGCGTCACTTTCGAACAGGCGGACGATGATGCTGCCTTCGCTGGTGTCGAAACGTGCATAAGTGCCGGATTCACGGGCCATGAGGGTCCTCTCGGCAGACAAGTAGTTTAGAAGATGCCGGACCTCAATTGTACCCGACATAGGCAGTCGTTTTTTGTGTTCTGGCTGGGCGTCGAGCCTGGCTCTGGGATGGTCTGCGGAGTTAATCAAGCTACATGTACACGAGCCCGGGAACGGGAGCGTGGGCAGGCCTGCACGGTGATTTTGATGTCCTGCCCCAGCAGGAGCAGGAAGCGCATCAGGCGTTCCAGCGAGAACCCTGAGAGCTGTCCTCGCATGAGCGCGGAGACCTTGGGCTGATCCACGCCCAGCAGTTTGGCGGTCTGCACTTGGGTGAGCCCCTGGCCACGAACGAGCATGGTGATCTTGTGGGCAAGCTCGGCTTTGGTCAGCGCCTCCTCCGGGTCCGGCAAACCCAGATCGGCGAAGACGTTGCCGCTGCTGACTGTGTAATCCTGTGGGCGTTTGGGCATCGTTATTTCTCCAACTCCTGGTCGATTTCAATGGCACGTTGCAGACGCTGCTTTACAAGGTCCATCACGCTCTTCGGTGTGGCTATCCCGTGCTTCGATTTTTTCTGAAACGCGTGCAGCACATACACGGCTTTTTCCAGTTTCACGGTGTAAACCGTGCGGAACGTGTCACCCCGATGATCGGAAACCACCTCCAGCACTCCAGCCCCGATGTTCTTCAACGGCTTGGCGTCGACGTGCTTTCCCCCAATCTGGGCCTGATAAAGAGCAAATCCGATCTCCTGCTGCACGGCTTTCGGAAACTCCCTCAGCACACGATGTGAGTCGGCAACGAAGATCAGTGGTTTCATCGAATTTTCGGACTTCTCTAATATGCCAGATATGGCATACATCGTCAAGAACGCCTTTGGTTGTTACGATTCTTCGGATTTGCTGCTGAGGACCGTCTCAGACGCGTTCCAGCCTGCCTCCGATAGAATGGCCATTCGAGACCGCATGCATGCCCTCAAACTGGATCTTCTGGGTTCTTTTCAATGTTTTCGTATTCGCGATGCTGGCGCTGGATTTGGGCGTTTTCCATCGCAAGAAACACGCAGTGCGATTCAGCGAGGCGATCGGATGGACGGTCGTCTGGGTCGCACTGGCTGGCATCTTCGCGATCTTTCTCTATTTTTTCGGACACACACTGGTCGGGCACTTGGGGCGCGCGAACTCGGAGCTTTCGCTGGAATTCATCACTGGCTACCTGATCGAAGAGTCGCTGAGCGTTGACAACCTTTTCGTTTTCCTGCTGATCTTCCGTTATTTCCAGGTGCCCAAGCAATATCAGCATTCCGTACTGTTCTGGGGGGTTTTGGGAGCGCTGGTCATGCGCGCGGTTTTCATTCTGGCCGGCATTCAGCTACTGAAGCGTTTCGAGTGGGTCATCTATATATTTGGCGCGATTCTCATCTACAGCGGGATCAAACTGTTCACCCAAAAGGACCAGAAGATCGAGCCCGAGAAGAACATTGTCCTGCGGGCTTTTCGCAAGCTTTTCCCGGTAACGAAAACATACCAAGACGACAGGTTCTTCGTGCGGCGGGACGGCATAAGTTACGCGACGCCTTTGGCAATCGTGCTGATCGTCATCGAAACGACCGACCTGCTCTTTGCCGCCGATTCCATTCCCGCCGTACTGGCGGTCACGCGCGAGCCCTTCATCGTGTATACGTCCAACGTGTTTGCCATCCTCGGCCTACGATCGCTCTATTTCGCGCTAGCCGGAATGATTGAAACCTTCCATCTTCTGCATTACGGGCTGTCGCTCATCCTCATCTTCATCGGGGTGAAGATGCTGGCGTCGCACTACGTCAAGATTCCCATTGGCATTGCGCTGGCAGTGGTTGCGGGGGTGTTGCTGGTCTCGATTGCGGCGTCGCTCCTGTTTCCTGTCAAAGCACCCGCCCACTCGTGAGCGGCTACTCGAAGGTGATCGAGTCTCCGCAGATTACGGAGTGCTTGCGAAACTTCGCGTCATTCTTCAAGGGGAAATCAAGGCGGTAGTGGGCCCCGCGACTCTCTTCGCGGGCCAGCGCCGAGCGCGCAATCAGTAACCCGGCCTCAACGATGTTGGCGGCCTCGCGTGCCAACCGGCTGCCCGACCGCGGCGCGTGCTGCTGCAATCGAGTCAGCTCCCCTACGACCTGGCGAAGCGAATTTCCGTCGCGAACCACTCCGACGTGCTGCCACATGAGCGATTGAACCTGGCGGACGAAGACTTCTATATCGGCTGTGCTGCCATCATTGGACCGGGCCGTAGCCGCAACCGCGGCGCCAGTGCTAATTTGTCCGGCTTCTTCCCGCATCGTCCTGGCAGCCCGTGCGCCGTAAACCAGTCCTTCCAGCAGGGAATTGCTCGCTAGACGGTTGGCTCCATGCACGCCCGTGCAGGCAACTTCGCCGGCGGCATAAAGTGCGTCGATGGAGGTGCGCCCATCGAGGTCGGTGCGCACGCCTCCCATTGCATAGTGCGCTGCCGGCCGTACCGGAATCAGCTCCGTCGTGATGTCGATGTTGTATTGCAGGCAGGTAGCATAGATCGTGGGGAAGCGCTGGCGTACTTTCTCGGCGTTGAGATGGGACAGATCGAGATATACGGCCGCGTCGGGCCGGTGTTGGAGCTCCAACTCATGCGCAATAGCGCGGGCGACGACATCTCGCGGCGCAAGCTCCGCTAATTCGTGATACTTCGGCATGAAGCGCTTCAGCTCGATGTTGCGAAGGTAGGCTCCCTCGCCGCGCAGGGCCTCCGATAGCAGGAAACGCGGAGCGTTCTTCAGGTACAGCGCTGTGGGATGGAACTGGACGAATTCCATGTCGCTGATTTCGGCCCCGGCGCGATGGGCCATAGCGACTCCATCCCCGGTTGCCACCGCTGGATTCGTAGTATTGCTGTAGACCTGTCCCAGTCCTCCGGTGGCAAGCAAGACGGCAGAAGCGCTGATCTGATGGATGTGGCCGTCCTGGTTGAGCACGCGAACGCCGCCCACCTGGCCGTTGCGCAGGAGCAGTTCGGTGGTGAATTCGAACTCGCAGAACGAAATGTTCTTCAGCGCCGCGGCCTTTAGATACAAGGCCCGACCTATCTCGCGTCCGGTAGAATCCCCGTGCGCATGTAGAACGCGGCTGCGGCTATGGGCGCCTTCGCGGGTGAAAGCGATTTTGCTTCCGGTGCGGTCGAACTCCGTGCCCCACTCGATCAACTCCTCGATGCGATGGGGCCCCTCTTCGACCAGGATGCGCGCAGCTTCTTCGTTCACCAGGCCGTCACCGGCCTTGAGCGTGTCCTCGAGATGAAGGCCAACCTCATCTTCATCGCTGAGTGCCGCGGCGATTCCGCCTTGTGCGTACTGTGTGTTGGACTCCGTGACTTCGCGCTTGGCGAGGCACAGGACACGGCCAGCAGACGCGAGCTCCACCGAAGCGCGTAACCCGGCAATGCCCGCGCCTACGACGATGAAGTCGGTCTCCGAGGGTAGGTTCGTCATGGCGGAAGCGGCAACTTACCCGCTTCTAGTGCTAATGGTAACACCCAAAATCGACAGCTATTTCGCAAGAAAAGCGTGCATTCTCGTATTGGGAAAAGGTCTGCGATGCAGGCGGAAGGCATCCGTTACACTGTTTGCTTGACCCGAATCCCTGTCAGAACCGCTTCACAGTCCTATGAAGTGCTGGTCGAGCGCGGCCTGCTAGGGAGAGCTTCGCGGGCGCTTGGAGACCTGCTGTCGCCGCAAGCGCGCTTGCTGGTTGTGACTTCCAAGCCCGTGCGCAAGCATTGGGGAAGGGCTTTGGAGAAAGGGCTGCGGCAGCTTTCGGGCAAGACTCGATTCTTCGAAATGCCCGATGGTGAAGGCGCCAAACGCCTTGCGAACCTGGAAAGGCTTGCTGAGAAGCTGGTCGAGAACGGAGCCGATCGTCAATCGGTGATAATCGCCCTCGGCGGCGGCGTAGTCGGCGACGTGGGCGGATTTCTGGCGTCGATTTTCATGCGTGGAGTCCCCGTCGTACAGGTTCCCACGACGCTAGTCGCGCAGGTGGATTCTGCGATCGGCGGCAAGACTGGGGTGAATCTGGCCTCCGGCAAGAACCTGCTGGGGTCCTTCCATCAGCCGTTGTGCGTGCTGGTGGATCCGGATGTGCTTTCGACACTACCTGAGCGAGAATACCGCTCAGGGTTGTTTGAGGCGATGAAGTACGGCGTGATTCGCAACCCGAAGATCTTTGACGTGATGGAAAAGCAGCGCGACGCACTGCTCGAGCGCAATCCGGAGTTGCTGGAAAAGCTCATCGCCGAGTGCATTGAGGTGAAGGCCGAGGTCGTAAGTGCAGACGAGCGGGAGAGTGGCGAGCGTCGCATCCTCAACTTTGGGCATACCATCGGGCACGCCCTCGAAGCGGAGACCGAGTACAACAAGCTGTTGCACGGCGAGGCGGTGGGATGGGGCATGATTGCGGCATCCAGAATCGGCGAGGACACGGAGGTCTCAGATAAGAAGACTGCTCAACGCATACGAGCCCTGGTGAAGGCGTACGGTCCGCTGCCAACGCTGAAGGTCAAGCCCAAGCGAATCTTGAAACGCCTCATGAGCGATAAGAAGACAATCGGCGGGGTTCCACATTTCGTTCTTGCCAGGACAATGGGTATGGTTGACATCGTCAGCGATGTGCCCGTGCGCGTGATCCTGCGAGCGGTGGAAGAAATCAACGAGTTCGCATTCGGCAAATGACAACGGAGTCAAACAAAACCCAAGCACCCGTTATCGGCGCGGCGCCTGAAGGCTCGGCCGACGAAGCGTCGGCTGCAATTGCCGTCCGCGAGATGTTCAGTTCGATTGCGCCGCGCTACGATCTGCTCAATCACGTGCTGTCGATGAACGTGGACCGGCTCTGGTGGAATCGCACGGCGCGCACCTTCGTAGGTGTTTTGGACCGTCCCGGGGCGCGAGTGCTTGATCTATGCTGTGGCACGGGCGATATGACTTTCGCACTCTATCGCCATAGCAAGCAGGATTCAGTTGAAATCATTGGAGCGGATTTCTCGCACGCCATGCTTGTACGCGCGCAGGAGAAGTCCGGCCGCAGAAAGATTCGCTGGATCGAAGCCGACGCGTTACAGCTTCCGTTTGGCTCGGGCGAGTTTGATCTGGTAACGGCAGCATTCGGATTTCGCAACCTGGCCAATTACAACCGCGGACTAAACGAGATTTACCGAGTGCTAACGTCAGGAGGAGAAGTCGGCATTCTGGATTTCGGTGAGCCTAAGGGCCTGATCGGCCGAATATACCGCTTCTACTTTCATCGAGTCCTTCCTGCCATCGGGACAGTCATCTCCGGCGTCAGTGGCCCTTACAAATATCTGCCCGCGTCAGTACAGCGATTCCCGCCGCCGCAAGAGATGCTGCAACGCATGCGCGACACTGGTTTCTGCGACGTATCCTGGACGCCTTACACCTTCGGCATTGCGGGCTTATACCGGGGAACGAAGAAATAGCAGCTAGGTTCGCGCGAAGGTATCGCGTAAAGCTTCTTCAATGGTGTAGCGGATGACGTCAGGATAGAGCGGGCCGAGGAATTCCTGGAGCCGCGATGTGTCCATGGTGTAGGAGCCGATGAGGTACGGCAAGGCCTCCGGAGGGATGGAGGAAATTCCCCAGTTCCACAGAGCTCGCAAGGCCAACCCAAACGCTGCACGGTTAGGAGCGCGCTTGACCGTGGCGTGAGCGATGCGGGCGCAAGTTTCGATGGTGAGCGATTCTCCCCTTCCGGCGACATTCAAGATGGTCAGCGGCGGGTCGGACGCCGGACGGTACAAGAGATAGGCTAGCAACCTCGCCACATCGTCCACATGAACAAACTGGAGTTTCTTATTCAAGTATTCTTTTCCGCGAGGCAGCATCAACGGCAGGCGCTTGCCTTCAGCACGCATGCGGGCAGCTCGCTTGCTTTTACCTAGCGGAGTTCCTCGCAGCGCGCCGACCATGTAGTTCTGCATAGCAGCCCCGGCGTAAATGTGGGGCCTCAAGATGTAGATTCGGCAGTCGCCCATACTGTCAGCGCGATAGCGCACCACCTCATCACTTTCCTTCTTATGAATCGCATAGGGCAAGCTGTGGGCCTTTAAGGGCGCGTCCTCCCGTACCGGGCCAGGAGTCTCAGGTCCGTACACCGCTACGCTGCTGGGGAAAATGAAGTGCCGTATTCCCCCGCCAGTCCGGTTAACGATACTGATCGCCTCCATTACCCGGGCAGTGCCGGCCACATTGATCTGCCACATGCACTCCAGATCGAGAACGCTGCTTCGCTGGGGGTCGAGAATGAAGGCAAGGTGAATGACGGAACTGGCGCCCGTTTCGCGGAGGAGACGGGTGAGCGCTGTGCAACTGGCCTCGCGTCCCAAGTCCAGAGAGTGGAATTCCAGCTCGCCGGAATAGGCAGGCGGGTGCACATCGACGCCCACCACATGAAAGTCGGTGAGGAGAGGCAGCAGGCGAGTTCCCAGATTACCCGAAATGCCGGTAACTAGAACCGTCCTCCCTCGCAGGCTCATTTTTGCGAAGGAGCCGCCGGCGTCTTCGATTTGGCCGCTGAGTTACCCGACGGCTCTTCAGAACCGTTGGCGCCTTGTTCTGGCGCGCCCGGTTTCTTCTCAGGACCGAAATATGCCTCGTTCAACGTGGGCTTCACGGTCTCGCTCAACTCCTGGATCTTCTCCCGCATCATCTGGTCGTGCAGCGTCTTGGCGATCTGCTCTTTGACCTCGCTCAACGGCTTTTCCTTTTGCGAGATCATCTTGTAGATGTAGGAAGCGCCGGCATCGGAGAAAGGCTGCGATATCTCGCCCAGCTTCATATCGAAGACGCTATGGTGACCGACCGGCAACATTCCCAGGGTCTGGTCCTTCAGATTGACTTCGGGCACGGAGCCATTAAGCCCCATGCGCGTTAGCGCTTCTTTCTGCAAGGTGGCGGGATCGGCCCCACCAACCCATTCCTGGCGCACCTTCTCGACATAGGCCTTCTCTTCCTCTTCGCTAGGCTTTTTGATCTCTGCTGCTGCCGGCTGGCTGGGTATGATCACCCGCTGCAGGTCGGCTTCGAGGAACTGGCGGCTGTTTTGCTTGTAATACTCCTCTATCTTCTGGTCGGAAGGGTTGGAGTACTGGTCCGAGTAGTACTGGTTGAGCGCCTCGACCAGGAGCTGATCTTTGACGAACTGCAAAATGTCCTGGAAGCGGGGCTCGTTCTCCAGGCCCAAGGCGCGCGCCTCGTCAGAGAAGGCCAGGACCTTGCCATACTGGACGGCGAAACTATGCCTGGCGTTCGTGGTCATCCCGGGCTTTATCGAGTTAGCCATATGTTCGAATTGCTCGCGGCTGACAGAGGTCACGCAGCCGTTTCCACCACCATTCTTGCAGGCGCCGGTCAAGGTAATCACCGCATCGCCGGGCTTGACACTCGCCGCGCTGGCGGGAAGCTCCGTCGTCGTGCCCGGCTTAGGCAGATGGCCCAAGGGCGTAGCCGAGGTGCTTCCAGTCTGGGCCGCCGCGAAAGGTGCTAGCGCACATGAAAGCGCAATGACGCTAAGGGTTTGAAATCGCATGAAGTTTAACCTCCGGAAGAAGAAAGCAGGTTAGTAGGTGGTAAGCGAAATCCTATCACATAGCCACCGGGTCAAGCCAAGCCGGTCGGTCCGACTTCTTGTTGGCAAGCTGCGCCGCGCAGTACTCTGCTTTCTGTTTTGCGGAGGCACGGCTTGAAGTGAATAATCGTCGTAGGACGCAAACGTGACCACCACGAGCATGCAGCGCGAGAAGAAGGCGGTGGCCCTGAATTCCGTCTGGGCAGCGATCGGAATCACTGCCCTCAAGATCGTTGTAGGCGTGACGACTGGAAGCCTCGGCATCCTGTCGGAGGCGGCCCATTCGGGTTTGGATCTCGTAGCCGCGGCGATCACCTTCTTCTCGGTTCGTGTTTCTGACAAACCCGCAGATGCCGATCATCAGTACGGACATGGCAAGGTCGAAAATTTCTCAGCGTTTATCGAAACCGGGCTGTTACTGCTCACTTGCCTCTGGATCGTCTACGAAGCGCTGAGACGGCTTTTCTTCCACGAGACGCACATCTACCCATCCGTTTGGGCCTTCCTGGTGATGGGAGCGTCCATTGTCATTGATCTCTGGCGATCGCGCCGGCTGCGCGTTATCGCAGACAAGTACGACAGTCAGGCATTGCTGGCAGACGCCCTGCACTTCAGCACGGACGTCTGGTCGAGCAGCGTGGTAGTTCTCGGATTGACCCTGGTTGTGGCTGCCGGCCACTGGTCCGTTCCGTGGCTTGCGAAGGCCGATTCCGTTGCTGCGCTTGTGGTGGCAGGCATTGTAGTGCAAGTGAGCTGGCGGTTGGCGCGACAAACCATCGACGCCTTGATGGATGCTGCACCGTCCGGCATTCGCGCGCGCATCATAGCTGAGCTTTACCGGGTCGACGGCGTGTTGGAAGTCGACCGCGTCCGTATACGCAAGGGCGGCAGTAAGTATTTTGTCGATGTTTCCGTGGCCATGTCCCGAACTGTCACCTTCCAGAAATCTGAGCAGGTTTCCACCGAAGTCGCTCAGCGCATTCGGGAACTTCTTCCCGGCGCTGATGTCGTGGTGAATGCGGTGGCCCGGGCTGGTCGCCGAGAAAGTCTCTTCGACCGCGTGCGGGCCGTTGCGACCCGCCACAACCTGAATGTTCACGACATTAGCGTGCAGGACCTGGGCGGCCGGTTGCACCTGGAGCAGCACGTGGAACTCGATGAGACGCTGACGCTGAAGGCGGCGCACGAAAGGATTACCGAGCTGGAAGCGGAGATGAAAGATGATATGCCAGAAATCTCGACCATTCTGACCCATATCGAGAGCGAGCCGGCAAGGATTGAAACCGGGGACGGCATGGTGGGCGTGCCCAGCTTTGAGCGCAAGCTGCAGGGTGTGACCGAGAGCTTTCCGGAGGTGGTCGACATGCACGATTTGGTATTCAAGCGCGTTGGAGGAAGGCTGTATCTTTCGCTGCATTGCACGATGAAAGACGATCTCCCGCTCTCCCGCGTCCATGATATTCAGACCGCCATGGAAGGCCGATTCCGGCAGGAGGTGCCGGAACTATTTCGCGTACTCATCCATCCCGAACCGCAAACTGACAATCGAAGATAGCGTGAGTTGCTGCGATGTGATTGCTTTGGCAAGGATCGAGTAGTACGCTCTTGACAATCTGCGCTACCTCTGGGGAGGGCGTCATGCAACAACATCGACCTGATAGTGCTCCTGACACGATGGTTTCCCCCATTCTGGGATCTGGAGATGCCGGTAACAGTACGGAACGTCTACGTTATCTCCAACACCGAGGCGAACGCGTGCTGCTTGCCGATCTCAGCGCATGCACACCGGAACAACTGGCGGAGTGCCTCAAAGCCGTTCCAGAGTATGTAACCAGGCAGCCGGAACATTCCGTGCTACTGCTGGCAGACTTCACAGGGACGCAATTCACGAAGGAGACGATCGAACAGCTCAAGATCGCGGCCGTCTTTGACCGCCCGCACATCGCAAAGTCTGCCTGGGTGCTCAGCGAGAATCTTCACAAGGTGCTGCTGGATTCCATTCGAGTGTTTTCGGCGCGCGAAATTGCAGTGTTTTCCACACGGGAAGAGGCCTTGGACTACCTGGTGAGCTGATCGGGAGCGTCCGCATCGCGGTGTTTCACTCTCCCCCACAGCTGCAGAGCTATGCCCGCTGGGCGCTTAGTTGGACATGAGAAGGATTTCGCTACAATTGAGACTGGAGACCTGATGGCAACCGCCCGCCAAATTTCGATGGAAGACTACCTGGAGACGGTTTACCGGCCCGACCGTGATTACGTGGATGGCGAGATTGAGGAGCGGAACGTGGGTGAGAAAGAGCACTCCATCGTGCAGGCGTTCTTCGTGAAATGGTTTGGGGCCTTCGAAGATCACTGGCGGCTGGAAGCCTGCCCTGAAATCCGGATGCTGGTGGCTCCGACCCGAGTACGCATTGCCGATATTGCGGTTGATCGCATAGGCATTCCCTACGAGGCTGTCCTGAACAAGCCGCCGGTGGCCGTCATCGAAATTCTCTCCCCCAAGGATCGGGTGTCTCGCTATCAAGCGCGGTTAGAAGACTACCGCGCGATGGGTGTTCAGAACCTGTGGGTCATTGACCCCATGCGGCGTCAGGCCTATGACTGCAGCGCTGTAAGTTGGAAGCCGGTAGAAGAGTTCACGATTGCGGGCAGCCCGGTGCGGATACCCATGGCGAAGCTTTGGGAGAAGCTGGCCCAGATCCATTCCTGATACAAACGGTTTCGTCAAAGCTGATCAGCCGGCGCCGCCGGCCGCTATTGCTCTCAGTTCCTCCCCGGGATCCTCCTCTGCAACAACGCTCTCAAGCGGGAAGCCGAGTTCTTTCCAGGCGTAATACCCGCCCAACAAGGGACGCACATGTCGTATCCCATGCTTTCTCAACTGCAGCGCCACACGGGCGCTGGTGGCTTCGTTCGGTCAAGTACAGAACAACACGATCTCGCCATCGCGGGAGATTTCACCGTTGCGACTCTCCAGTTCTTCGGGCGAAATACGCAGAGCATTCGGCAGCGTATGAGGATCAGGCAGCAAGTCGAGCGGGTGGCGCAGGTCGATGATCCTTACGGGCTCGCCCAAGTCGAGCTTGCCCTTCAATTCCTGGGGCGTAATGCGGTCGCCCTTCACCTGGTTTAGGAAGCGCACGCGGTCGTAATAGCGGTAGCCGATGTAAGCGATGAACGCCCCGACAACCATCAGGAACGCCCACGAGCCAAGGAGCTGCAGGCCGTTGGTGATGCGGTTGATCTGCTTGCTGAAGAAGAAGCCGGCCAGAGTGAACGTCCCAGCCCAGAGTGCTGCGCCGGCAAAGGCGAAGACCGCGAACCGGGGATAGGGAGTTCCGACGACGGCGGAGAGTGGCGCAGCAGCAGTGTTCAGCCCAGGAACGAACTTTGAAAACAGCAAAGTCCGCAAGCCGAACTTCGCGAACTTGGCTTCGGTTTGGCGAACACAAGTGTCAGGCTCGAGCGAGATCTTGCACAAGAGGCGCAACACAGCCAACCCGCGTCGCTTGCCGACGTAATACCAGACAGAGTCGCTCACGATCGAGCCCAGGGCGGCAACCAGGATGGTCAGGAAGAGACTCATCTGCCGTTGCCCGGCCAAGGCTCCGCAGGTCAGCAGCAGGGGTGCGACCGGAACCGGCAAGCCTGCCTGCTCGCCCAATACCCACGCGAACACCAGCAGGTAGCCGTACTGCACGATGAATTGGAGCGTATCAGTCAACAGAACTCACCCCGGATCAATACCAAGTGGATGCCAGGGGCCGGCAAAGTTTCGGTATGCTCAATAAAATAAGCGTCCAGATCGTATGCCTCTCCAATCAGGCTCTGCAACGCTCTTCGCCCCCGCAGAGTAGCTAAAGGCGAAGAGCCAAAAGCCAAAAGCCAAAAGCGTCAGCCTTCTACCATTCCTGCGGGCGCTCCTGCGCAGGCTTATGTGTCGCAGGCTGCACGCTGGCCTTCTCTGAGGGCATCTCGTATTCCGGATTCGGCTTGCCCATCAGGTACATGTCGAACCACCCAACAATGTTCTCCAGCCGTTCGATGCGATGCCATGGCTGGCCCGACCGCGACAGCTCATGCGACTCGCCGGGGAAGCGCACCATCACCGTCGGCTGGTGCATGTACTTCAGCGCGCGAAACATCTGCTCGCCGCCGCTGGTGGGAGGTGTGCGGTAGTCAACGTCGCCGAGGATGAACATCATTGGCGTATCGACGTTCTTGATGTAAGTAATGGGCGAGCGGGTTACGTAATCCTGGAAATCGTCGAACGGCGGCGCCTTGAACCAGTTCGGCTGGAACAGAGTGAAGTCAGCCGTATACCACCAGGAAACCCAGTCGGCGATATCGCGCTGCGCGACGGCCGCCTCGAAGCGATGGGTATGCCCGACCGTCCAATCGGTGAGCAGTCCTCCGCCGCTGCCGCCGGTGACGCCAAGCTCGTTCTGGTCGATGTATCCGCGCTTGAGCATCTCATCGACACCGACCATGAGGTCCTTGTAGTCGTCGCCAGGATACTTGTACTGAATGATGTTGCCGAATTCCTGTCCGTAGCTGGTACTGCCGCGCGGATTGGGGTACAGCACGACATATCCCTTCGCAGCCATCCACTGGAATTCATGATCGAAGACGTAGCCGTAAGCCGCGTGCGGGCCGCCGTGAATGTTTAGTATTAGCGGATATTTTTTCGCGGGATCGAAGTCGGGCGGCTTTTGGATCCAAGCCTGGATCTTCGTTCCATCAAAGCTGGTGTACCACATCTCTTCCGGAATAGTGAGGTTCAGCTCGCTGAACAGGGGCCCGTTAAGATTGGTGATCTGCCGTTGGGTGCCGTCCGGCTGCAGAACAAAAAGCTCATCGATCATGGTTGCTGTCGAGACGTTCATCACGATGGCTTTGCCGTCGTCGGAGGTGGCGAACTGCTCAACTGCCTGGTCGCCGTGCGATAGCTCCTGGACCTTTCCCGCAGAGGTATCGACACTGACCAGGATCCCACGGCCTTGCTTGGCGACAACGTCAAGGAGGTGGGACCCGTCTTTCGACCACACCGGTACGAGTCTGCCGGCAGCCCGCGGCGCGAGATTGTCGCCGAACGGCCCGCTGTTGATGTCGTAATCGTAATTGGCAGTGAGGTTCTTAGCCGTCGCTTCCGGAGTCAAGTCGAGCGTCCACAAATCGGGTTCGGCATAGGAGCGAATGGGATCTTGAACAGCTCCGATGAAAGCCACGCGTTTGCCGTCTGGCGACAGCACCATGTCGTTGATGCCGCCCAGCAATCCTCCCAATTTCACACTTGATATCAGGTCGACCGGCCCACCGATTGATGGCACCGACAGAATGTCAGTCTGCGGCAACCCGTAGTAAGGCTCGATGATCCGATTGGCGTGGAAGATGATCCGGCTGCCGTCAGGCAGGAAGCTTGGCTGCTGCTCGTCGAATTCTCCAGTCGTGAGTTGCTTGGGTGTGCTCTTGGCATCGCTGGAAGAGGGAACATCGACAATCCATATGTGCCGGTGGTGCTTGGGATCGAGATAGCCCGCGCCGTTAAAGCGATACACGGCGCGCGTGATGATCCTCACATCGCTCTCGTGTTCCTGCTCGCCGCCGTTTTCCTTCTTCTTCTGCTTGGCGATATCTTCAGGGTTTGCGTCGCATAGGAATGCGATGCGCTTACCGTCGGGCGACCATACCGGGTCTCCAACCGCACGCGGGAGGTCGGTAATTGTCCATGCCTCGCCCCCGCCCAGCGGAAGCAGCGCTAACTGTGACGTCGAGGGTTTGCCGTCCTTCGGCGGTTCGCCGCTGCCCCGCACGAACGCGATCCATTTACCGGCGGGCGACCAGCGCGGTTCGGAGTCGTGTTTGCCATTCGTCAGGCGCACGGGAGCCGTCTGCCTGCTGGTGGCGACGCTCCAGAGAGACGTGTCGTAGCCGTCTTTCTTCTCGTTGACGGTTATTTTGACAAAGACCACCTGTGACCCATCGGGCGACACCTGTGGGTCGCCGATCCACTGGAAGCGGAACAGGTCTTTTTCAGTGATCGGCCGTTTAGACTGTGCGGGAAGCCAAGAGACAAACAGAAGCACCAAGCAGAGAGATAAAGTTCGGCGCACCGGCGAAACACCTCGGAGAGAATGTAGCGTCCTTTATAGCCGCCGGGGTTGCGGTTGTCGAGAGACGGCTTGCTCCCCCGTCATATACTGTTGTCGTTTCGGGGCGGTTGCGGTAGCCCGAGCGAGCGGCCGGGGGAGATGAGAGCATGAGCGCTGACCTTGCACCTGAGCACCTGAGTCGTACGGCCGTGCTGAAGAGCGCGATCTCGAAGGCGACTGCGAGAGCCGTGGAACCCGAGCCTCGGTGGCCCGGCCTTCTTGCGCTTATGGCCGGCGCCTGCCTGCACTTTGCATTACCATCACGGCTTTCGGTGGGCCCGGACTGGCTGCTGATGGTGGTGATGGGGGTGCTGGTAATTCCGATCATGGCGTGGCACCGGCGCGGCTTCTACACGCTGGCACGGTCACTCGCGTTCGTTGCAACCAGTGCGTTGACCCTGGCTTTGATAGCGTCCCTTGTGTTGCTGATCAAAGGACTGCCGAGTCACAAAGATACTCCGCAAGAGCTGCTCCACTCCGCCGGAGTGCTATGGATAACCAACATCCTGGTGTTCGCGCTCTGGTATTGGAAGCTGGATGCGGGAGGCCCCGTGGGGCGTGACACGCGTACCGGGCCGGTACAAAGCTCATTCCTGTTTCCGCAAATGGCGAGACAGCCAGCCGATCCGAACTGGGCGCCTCAGTTTATCGACTACCTGTTTCTGGCGTTCAATACCAGCACAGCTTTCTCACCTACCGACACGGCTGTTCTGGACAGCTGGGCAAAGATTTTGTGCATGTTCCAGTCGCTAATTTCCCTCTCCGTGCTGGTCGTGCTGGCAGCGCGAGCAATCAATGTCTTGTGATCGATGAATGATTCCGCCTTTCTACCATCCGGAGAAGGGAGGCGAGCCGAGCTACGCCGTCGGCCTGTCCCGAGGTGGCGCAGAGGCGAAGAAATCGTGATGGAAGCGCTGCGCATACTCGCGTATCAATTGCTCGATACGATTCGGATCGTGTGATCGAACGATTAACCCAACGTGGTGCGGCTTGTCGTTCATTCGCCAGACAATCTCGGGATCGTTATAGGTGGAGGTATCGGGCCATTCCTGGCGGGCGAGAGAAATCAGCAATCCCGCGTAGTCGTTGCGAAGCGGCGCTACCGCGTAGGGCGTCTTGCCGCCGGCGATCTCTACTTTGGCCCACTCCGCCCACAGGTTGATCCCGGTCGCTGCTTCGACTAACTCGGCGATGTGAGCGCCTCCCACCCGCGCCGCCGTTTCCAGGAAGTACAGTCTTCCGTCTCGCCCGCGAATGAACTCGCTATGCGAAGCCCCACGTAACATCCCAAATGTCTTTAAGACCTGCTCATTCAAGGCGCGCAGGTCTCGCTCTTCGCCCGATCCCGGGGCCAGGGTTCGGGTGGTAAACACATCGCCGCTTTGCGAGACTTCCATCGGTGGGCGGCCGTACTTGCTGGCTACCGAGAACAGCACCTGTCTTTCGTGCGTGATCGTGTCTACGTGATAGATCTCGCCCGGTATGTACTGTTCCAGCAGATAGAACGATTGCTGATCGCCAAGATTGTTTACCGCTTCCCAGAATTCGCCCGAGTTGTGCAGCTTCTTAATGCCGATTGAGCCTGCGATGGAGCGCGGCTTCAGCACCCACGGCGGCGGAATTCGCTCCATGAAGTCATTGAGCTTGCGGTGATTGAGAACGTGGATGAACGCCGGTACGGGCAGTCCCTCGGCCGCGGCTCGGGTGCGCATGGCCAGTTTGTCGCGAAAGTAGCGCGCGCTGGTCTGGCCCATTCCCGGCACGCGAAGGTGCTCGCGCAGTATCGCGGCGGTTTCGACATCGAACTCGTCGAGCGCGACGATGCGGTCGATCGTCTCAATCCGGGCGACATGGCTGAGGCCGAGCATGACATCATTAATGTTCCAGATCTTGTCGACGTCGGGCACGTAGAAGAATTCGTCGATGCTCTCGCGCGGCCAGGCGGCGTGTTCCAGGCTGTGCGAGGTTATGAGCAGCACGCGGCAACCCTGGCGGCGGCACTCCTGGAGGAATTCAGTTCCCTTGAAGTAGCTCGCCAGGCAGACAATCGTCACCATCGGTGTTGCTCCGGAACCAGGTGAAGAGGATGACATCGCAACCTCCCGCACTTACGTGTGTTGCAACAAGGTAACAGAGGAAATGACTTTCGTCGCTCCCATACGAGTTGATTTTGTACAATTTAGGGCTTGCGAACGTCGTGCCCCCGGCGACGGTCCGCAGGGCAGCGCCGAGTTGTTCGAAGTTGCGCCCCCACGGGCTCGCACTGTTTTACAGGATGCAATCTGACGATTAAATAATCAGAACACATATGACGAAGCGGAGGGGCGGGTAACAAAGGCTCCGAAAGAAGGTTGCTGTGCCTGAATTAAGGAAAGATCCGATTGTTGGACGCTGGGTAATCATCTCCAATGACCGCGCCAAGCGGCCGACCGATTTTGTGCGCGAACCGGTAAGACGCAAAGGCGGCTTCTGCCCATTCTGTCCGGGCAACGAGAACAAAACGCCGACGGAGGTGCTGGCCTACCGCCCCAACGGCGCCGGCGCCGACAGTGCGGGCTGGACGGTGCGTGTTATCCCTAACAAATTTCCTGCCCTGGGAATCGAAGGGAGCCTCAGCCGCCAGGCCGAAGGCATGTTCGACAAGATGAACGGCATCGGCGCCCACGAGGTCGTAATCGAGACGCCCGAGCATGATGTAACCCTGGCTGACCTGACCGAAAAGCGCATCGAAGACGTGCTCTGGGCCTTTCGCGACCGCATCCTCGACCTGAAGAAAGACAAGCGCTTCAAATACATTCTCATCTTCAAGAATCACGGTACGGCAGCGGGCGCTACACTGGAGCACTCGCACGGCCAGCTCATCGCGCTGCCGATTGTTCCCAAGCACGTGGTGGAAGAAATGGACGGCGCCAAGCAGTACTTCATCTACAAGGAGCGCTGCGTGTTTTGCGACATCATCCGACAGGAAACCGAGGCGGGCATCCGCGTCGTCGGCGAGAACGAGAATTTCCTGACTCTCGCCCCCTACGCTCCACGGTTTCCATTCGAAACCTGGATCTTGCCGAGACGGCATGAGTCAGCCTTTGAGAACTCTTCCTCGCAGGTCTACGAGGCTCTCGCCAAATCGCTGAAGAGCCTGTTGACGCGCGCCGATCAGGTGCTCGACAGCCCCGCTTACAATCTGGTGATCCACACCTCTCCGGTGCAGGAGGGCCCGCTGGACTACTATCACTGGCACATCGAGTTCATGCCCCGGCTGACCAAGACCGCCGGCTTCGAGTGGGGAACCGGTTTCTACCAGAACCCCACCCCTCCCGAGGAGGCCGCGAAATACCTACGGGAAGCCAAGGTGCAGGCGCGGGAGGCAGTGGGGGTGTAGAGTATCGCGTCTTCTTCAGCGGCAGTTGGGTAGTGTCGGCCTCCAGGCCGGCGTTCGGCTCGCTCTACTTTAGAGATGGGCTGGGGTCGTCATTCCTCCGAATGACCACCCCAGCCCAATTTGTGTTTCGCCACGCTGGACGCGGCGCTGGAAGCGCCACTCTACCATACAACAGCGACTAATCTGCGTTTACTGTCTTGGGTTCTCATGAACCGAATCCGCCGAAGCAGCGTTGACCGAGCCACGGATGGGGGCATAAACCGTGAAGGTCCCGTTTGGAACCTGCAGGAACTGATAATAGCCGTTTTGATCGGTTGTTGTAGTTTGACCGCCCCCGGGATTGGGAGATACGATACCAACCAACTGGTTCGCCAGCGGCGTCCCCCGGAGAATGAGATAGCCCGACAAATCTGGAATAGGCGTGACGATGCAAGGGCCGCCCAGACAATTGAGATTGATCGAATAGGCCCCGGTACCGTTAGGGGAATAATCATAGACGAGTATGGTATAGGTGCCTGCTACCGTCAGTGCCTTCGTCCTGATCTCATTGCTATTAGCATACTCGTTGCAGGTATTCCAAGTGGTTTTCGCGTCAGGCGCATACAAGGTTATGCAAGGATTAGTGGTTTGGCTGGCTGCTAATATGTCAACGACGTCCCCCACACTTGCTGTGAAGGAGAAGACGGGTTCTATATCACCGGCGGGATTAATTTGGTCGGTGAGATACCCGCCGTATGCCGTTTGTCGGGCATTCGGGGAAGGGGGCACCACGCTCTCCAAGTCGAGTTCGTAGCTGCCAGTGCCAGAAGAGGAATAATCGTAAATTCGTATCGTGTACTCTTGCGTAACCGTCAGTACGATATCGATCCAGTTACGGTTGGCGTATTCGTTGCATGCTGACGTGACGCCAACGAGCTCGATACAGGGGTTGGTAGTTCCGCTAGATGCAATGATTTCTATTCTTTGTCCAGCAATCCCATTAAACCGGTAAAGATCCGATATTCCAGGTTCGTCAATCGAGCAGAGTATCAGGTTCCCGTACATGATGAACTCGTTTACGGGGTCGGCCGGACATGGCATACCCTTTTGAGCGCTCGCCGCGGCGGGGAAGAACAGGCAGACGCCCAGTGTCAACGTTAACGCTAAAACGATGGTTTTCATTTGCGATTTCATGATCATCTCCTTGCCGGCTTAGCCGGAATTTGTGTTTTGTCCTATAAGTCACGCCTTGTCCGACAGTTCACGCCTTCTTACCCTTGCTTGCCTCTCCCTCGTACTGCACGGTCTTTCCCGTATGAGCCTGGATGGCGTCGCAGATTTTCTTGTACTGGCCCTTTTCCATGCGCAACACGATGGTCTTTGGGACATCCTGGTCGTGGTAGTCGATGTAGAGCCAGTGGCTCTTTGACTTCGTCATCATGACGACCGCCCCAGCGCCAAGCGACGCGACCATGACGATCGCTCCAGTCGTGATTCGGTGTTTCTTGGTGTACTCGTAAGAGAACTTGTCGAGGTGGTCGTAGGGGATATCGACGAAGTCCTTATCGGCCACGCGAATCAGCAAGTCGTTATGGCTGTCTTCGAGGATGAGCCGGGCATCGGCCTGCTTCCCCTTCGCATCAGCCAGTTTGACGCCATTGAAGGCGACATCCTCGGCAAAACAGGTGCTTGCTGTTACTGCTAGCGCCAAGCAGAGAGTCAATGAGATTGTTCTCACTCGAAATGTCCTCCTTGTTGAATGCGGCTCGCGCGCCAACTCACGGTGCGATAGCTTTCGGCAGACAATGCAATATCGCCAGCCGGAGGTCAATTCAGTGGAGGTGAAATAAAAGTGATATGGCCGTGAAATGCGCAAGCTCTTGATAAGAGGGGGGGTTACTTAAGGCACGAACGTGGTCTTGCTGGGATGACTCTTAGGCTGTAAATTAGCATGACCAACGGGTAGACTTCTGTCTGCCCGCAAAGCCCATGCTACTGGCCTCCTCATACAGCCGCGCCCGATTCGGCGCTTTTGAGTTGAATCTCAATGCCCGCGAGCTACGAAACGGCAATGATGCGGTTCTGTTGCAAGAGCAGCCTTTCAAAATTCTGGTCTTACTGCTGGAGCGGGGCACTGAGGGTGCCACAAGAGAGGAAATCAAGCGCACACTATGGTCGAGCGACACGACAGTCGACTTCGAGCATGGCATCAATGCGGCGGTCAAGAACCTACGTCGTGCTCTAAGGGATTCACCTGACGAACCCAGATATATCGAAACCCTGCCACGACTAGGCTACAGGTTAATCGTGCCGGCACAGTGGGTCGAGCCGGCAGCTGCTGAGGCAATCCAGAATAAAGCTGGGATAGCTAAAAGCAACGGAGCATCAGTCGGTACGAGCGTGATGGCGCCGGCTGCCGCACCGACGGACGAAATTGCCGTTCGAGCGGTTAAAAGACCTTGGCGCCGATGGCTCGCCGCTCTAGCGGCCGTTATTGTGGGTGCAATCGTGGTGGGCCAGTTTGTCTCCCGCCGACCGGCCAAGTTAACCAATAAAGACAGCATCGTCCTTGGCGACTTTGATAACGCGACCGGGGACGCAGTGTTCGACGATACGCTAAAGCAAGGACTCTCGGTGCAGCTCGAGCAGTCGCCTTTCCTCGCTCTTGTTTCCGAGCAGAAAGTGAATGAGACCTTGAAGCTGATGGGCCGTGCCGCCGGTGACCGGTTGTTGCCTGAGATTACGCGTGAGGTCTGCCAGCGCACGGGTAGCAAGGCCATGATAATCGGTTCGATTGCACCCCTCGGCAGCCAGTACGTGATTGGTCTGGAGGCGGTGAACTGCAACACCGGGGATGTACTGGCAGCGGCACAGGAGCAGGCGGCGGGCAAGGAAGCGGTGCTCAAGGCCCTGGACGCTGCCGCAACCAGCTTGCGCGGCAAGCTGGGAGAGTCCCTCAGCTCAGTGCAAAGGTATGCCACGCCGCTGGAGGAAGCGACCACGCCATCCTTGGAGGCGCTGAAAGCCTACAGCTTGGGGATCAAGGCGCAATTCGCGAAAGGGGACGCAGCAGCGTTGCCCTTCTTGAATCGGGCAGTTGAGCTTGACCCAAATTTCGCGTCGGCCTATGTCAAACTATCGATTTCCTACAACAATCTTAATCAGGCAGCGCGGGCGGCGGAAAATGCAAGCAAAGCGTACGATTTGCGTCAAAAGGTGAGCGAGCGTGAGCGGTTTTCCATCGAGGCCAACTACTATTTGGATGCAACGGGACAGCTGGAGAAGGCGGCGCAGGTCTATGAATTGTGGCAGCAGAGCTACCCGCGCGACAACGCGCCTTATGTGAACTTGACATTTATTTCCGGAAGTCTTGGAAATTGGGAAAAAGCATTGGAGGAGGCCGAGGAGACAATGCGCAGGGAGCCAAACGATGAGGTTAACTATAGCAATCTCTTCGGTGCGTACATGGCTCTCAACCGCTTGGACGAGGCGGAGATGGTATACAAGCGGGCGGAAGAGCACAAGCTGGAAGGTGAGTACCTGCTGGCCAACCGTTATCAGAAGGCTTTTCTCACGGGCGATACGTCACAGATGGCGCGGTTGGTCGCAGCCGCTGGCGTCAAGCCGGGGATGGAAGACTTGTTGCTAGCCGCGCAAGCAGACACAGAAGCATGGTACGGGAAATTGAAGGAAGCGCGCGAACTTACGCGTCGGGCGATGGATTTAGCCGAGCACAACGATGCTAGTGAGACGGCAGCTACCTATCAGGCTGCCGAGGCGCTGCGTGAGGTGGAAGCGGGCAGCCGGGCGCAGGCGCTGGCCGATGCCCAGGCGGCGCTGAAGTTGGCCCCATCCAATCGCGATGTACGAGCTATGGCGGCGGTGGCTATGGCGCGGGGAGGAGATACCACAAGAGCGAACGAGCTGGCCACCGAACTCGACAAGACCTTCCCGCAAGACACGCTGGTCCAGAGATATTGGCTGCCGACGATAGAGGCGGCGGTCGCGCTCGAGCACAAAGACCCGGCTCGGGCAATCGAACAACTGAAAGTTGCCCACGCTATCGAACTTGGCACTCCTACGGGCCTCAACGTGTTGCTGTGCCCGATCTATCTACGGGGCGAAGCCTATCTCCTGTTGCGCAACGGCAACGCGGCGGCAACAGAATTTCAGAAGTTTGTAGACCACTACGGCCTGGTGGGAAACTCTCCATGGGGAGCTCTCGCCCGCCTCGGCCTAGCCCGCGCGGATGCACTCGAAGTCGCCCAGGACCCCGCCGCCCGCGACAAAGCCCGGACCGCCTATCAGAATTTTCTCAACCTCTGGAAAGACGCAGACCCCGGTATTCCAATCTACAGGCAAGCCAAGGCGGAGTATGCAGAGTTGCAGTAGTCAGGTAGCGGAGATGACCAGAATTTGGTGATGTCGTGAAGGAGGTAACGCCCAAAGCTCACGGTGCGGCGAAAGACAAAGGCTGTGGAATTCACTCCTGCCTGTCCTGGTATTCCTCGTACCAGGCCATCTGAATCGCTTCCAGCTTCGATTCATTCGACATCTTGGGATCGTCGACGAAGGTCGGCAGCTCTGTGACGTAGCGGTGGAGATCGGTGAAGCGGACTTCCAGAGGATTTTGGTCGGGATACTTGTCAGCCAACGCGATACCTAAGTCTTCGGCATCATCCCAACGCAGTTCAGCAGCCATGATTACCTCGCCTTATTGCACGGCCAGACGGTTGATAAACCACAGAGGCAGAGAGACATGGAGAAGCGGGAACCGCAAGAATTTGCGAGTTCCTCTGTGCCTCCGTGTCTCTGTGGTGAAATCTCATTCAGTGTCCGCCCTCGGAAACGTAATTGCGATTCCAAGCCGGAATCTCAACCACCACTTCGCCGGGCTTCTCAATTATCGACTGGCAGCCGAGCCGTGAGTCGAGCTGCAGATCAGCAGCCATGTCGAGCTTGTCGGCTTCATCGTCTTCCATTTCGCTCAACAGCTCTTTGCCTTTCTTCACTACGACGTGGCACGTCGTGCAGGCACAATTGCCGCCGCAGGCGTGGTCGAGGTGGATGCCGAAGTTCAGCGCCACGTCCAGCAGCGACTCGGGCTTGCCATGCTCGAGATAGGGCAGCTTGCCATGCTCGAACTCGACCGTCTTGTTATCGGGAAGGAAGGTGACCCGAACGGTGTTCGCTCCGGGCGCTTCAATGGTGGCAGCACCGCTGCCTTGTGTCTGCTCGTCTGACATAAATTTGTGCTCTCTGCTGCCTGCAATTCCTTCGGGTGGAGCACGCCTTCAGGCGTGCACTTGTCATCCACTCTAAAATTTGTCATCCCGAGACGACTTCAGTCGTCGAGGGATCTGCTTTCCTGCCGCCCCTAAAGGGACTCGGGCTTGAGGATTTCTCTTTCATGCACCGCTGAAGCGGTGCTCCACCCAGTTCAACTCTCTATCTCGGCCTGCGCGATCGGATGTGGCGATTCGGGGCCCTCGCCCACATCCGCGTTGTCCATGGTCTTGCCCTTGAGCGCCGCGCCGACAGCGGAGTCCATCATCAACTCGGCCAGGCGCATGGTGCCCTGGTTCAGGGCTTCGACTCCGCTACGAATGGCCTGATAGTCGTCCTGCGGCATAACGGCCCGCAACGCCTGTTCCAGCTTGCCGATGTTCGTGCGCTCCTGCGAGGTGAGCTGCTTCCACGCAGGATTTTTGCGGCCTTTCTCCAGTGCCGCAAGAATCGTGTCGGCTTCGTAGCGCGCTTCCACGAGCTGCCGCTGGCGAAAATCGTCTTCGGCGTAGTCGAACGATTCGAGAATCATGTTCTCGACCTGCTCGTCGGTCAGGCCGTAGCTGGGCTGGACCTCAATCTCGGCTTCCTTGCCACTGCGCAACTCCCGCGCCGTGACATGCAGAATGCCGTTGGCGTCGATCAGGAACTTCACTTCGATGCGCGGCAGTCCGGCCGGCATCGGAGGAATGCCTTTCAGATCGAAGCGCGCCAGAGAGCGATTGTCCTTGGCCATCTCGCGCTCGCCTTGCACCACGTGAATCGCTACGTTGGTCTGGCCTTCTACACCGGTCGTAAAGTGCTCTGTCGCCGACGCAGGAATCGTGGAGTTGCGATGGATGATTTTCGCCACGCCGCCGCCCAGCGACTCGATGCCCAGCGAAAGCGGCGTGACATCGAGCAGCAACATGTCGCTGGTCGCTTCCGAGCCGCCGGCAAGAATGTTGGCCTGTACCGCTGCGCCGAGTGCGACGACTTCATCGGGATTAAGGTCAGTGTGTGGCTTGCGATGGAAGGCATCTTCAACCAGCTTTCGAACCAGCGGTATGCGGGTTGATCCGCCCACCAGCACAGCTTCGTCGATCTGCTGCGGAGTCAGCATTGCATCTTTCATCGCCTGCTTCACGGGACCGACAGTGCGATTGATCACTGGCTGAATAAGCTGTTCGAACTGCTCGCGAGTGATCTGCCGCTGATAGCGCTTGCCTCCGGGAAGCTCCACGTCGAGCGCTGTCGCTCCGTTGGACGACAGAGCAATCTTCGCTTCGATGACGGCCCTGCGAATGGCCTGCACAATTCCAGCATTGCGGCGAACCTCGACGCCCAGGTCACCCTGTATGTCGTCGATCGCGATGGCGATCAGCAGGTTGTCGATGTCGTCGCCGCCAAGATGGGTGTCACCGTTGGTCGCTATGACTTCGAAGATGCCTTCATGCAGCTTGAGAATGGAGATATCGAACGTCCCGCCGCCGAGATCGTAAACCGCGACGGTAGCGTTACTCTTCCGGTCAAGACCATAGGCGAGAGAGGCCGCGGTTGGTTCGTTCACCAGTCGAAGGACTTCGAGTCCCGCGATGCGGCCGGCATCTTTCGTGGCCTGACGCTGCGCGTCGTTGAAGTAGGCGGGCACGGTAATCACAGCCTTGCTGACCGGCGCAGCGAAGTAGCGCTCGGCGTTGCGCTTGAGCTGCCGAAGAATAAACGCCGAAATCTCCGGCGGAGTGAAAGTCTTATTGCCCAGCTTGATACGCAGCACTTCGCCCGGCGCGAGGTCGTCAGCCAGACGGAAAGGGAAGAGCTTCAGCTCTTCCTGAATGTCTTCCATTCCGCGGCCCATCAGGCGCTTCACGCTGTACACTGCGCGCTCAGGGGTCTCGATCAGATACTTGCGCGCGGCATTGCCGACAACGATCTGACCGTTCTCGTCCAGCGCGACGACCGAAGGCACAAGGTTCAGACCATCTTCTCCAGGAATGACAACCGGACAGTCCTTCTCCATGTATGCCACCAGGGAATTGGTGGTGCCCAGGTCGATCCCGATGATGCGGTCGGTAGCCATTCGTGTTTGTGGGTGGAGCACGCCTTCAGGCGTGCAATTCTCAAGTTCCAATCAAGCTTGTCATCCCGAGCGGACTTCAGTCCGCGAAGTGACCTGGTTTTTGTGCCGTCTCTGAAGGGACTCATAATCATAAAAATCCAGCCTACCCAGCACTCCGCTGCGCAATGTGCCGGGCTATCATGCTGGTCGCCCCAGAAGGGCTCAGAGCGTTGCGAGGTGTTCGAGCTTCGCATAGGCCCGAACTTCCGGGTTAGTGAAGCCGTGCCCTGACGCGAATCTCTCCGCGCGAAAAATCGTGGTATCGCGCACTCCTCAACTCTCCAGCACTGCGTCTACTTCGCGCAGCAAGTTCCGAATGTACGAGCGGCGGTTCAGCACATCGACCATTCGGTTGCGCACCTGCGCGCGGTCGCTTTCCAGTACGTTCTCCCCGCGGTCGCTGCGGTCAATCAGCGCGTCCCAATCGTTCCAGCCTGACCGTAGCTCCTCAATCAGGTTCTCATTCTTGGTCTGGAGCTGCTGCTTTGTGCTCTGGACTTCATGCACAAGCGTACGGTCGTCTTCGCCCATCTTCTTGTTCATGCGCAACTCTTCCAGCTGCATATTCAGCTCGAATACTTCTTCCAGCAAGTCGGGCGGAACCACCTGTTTCTTAGCGGCACCTGTGCGGCGCGCCTCTTCTGTCGCCGCCTGCGACTGCTCTTCGAGCTGTACTCCTTGCAACCGCAAAAGGTATTCGGTTCGCAGAATCGGATCGCGCAGCGTTCGATACGCATCGTTAAGCTGCGAGCTCTTTTGCAGACTCCACTCCTGCTCGGGCCCGCCTTCACGCACGTTGATGTCGGGATGAAGATGACGGCTGAGATCGTAGAAGTCGCGCTCAAGCTGCTTGGTATCGATGTTGAGGCGGTATGGCAGCCCGAAAAATGTGAAGTAATCGACGGGAACCGGCGGCTGCACTTTGCCGCATTCCTGGCAAAAGTGAGCGGCGCGCATTGCTCCACATGACCAGCAATTGGCCTTGAGGGGCTTGTCCTGGCTGATCACCAGGATTCCGCTGGAATCCGCAGTTTCACGCTTTGTCGGGGCCATTGCTACTCCCTAAATCTGTGCCGTCCCTAGAGGATTCGAACCTCATCTGCAATCTACCCAGCACTCCGCCTTCGGCTCGGTGCGGCTAAGCTGTTCCGCCCCGTTCGGGGCTGGCATCGCCGGGTGTCAGCCCGAGAAACAAACAGAGGCTTGATCGCCAGCAGGTTTTCCGGAGAAATGCCACGGCATTATGAGAACGAAGTGCCGCAGCCGCAGGACTTCTTCGCATTAGGGTTCTGAAAGACGAAGCCCTGGTGCATGAGGGTCTCTTCGTAGTCGAGAATCATGCCGTGCAGATAAATGAAGGACTTCGGATCGACAAACACGCGTACCTCGCCGTACTGGAACACCCGATCGCGCTCGCGGGGCTGCGTGTCGAACCGAATGTTGTAGCTCAGCCCGGAACAGCCGCCACCCTGCACGCCGAGGCGCAGGCCACCCTCCGTAGGCGATATATTTTCTTTCGCCATCGCCGCACGAATGCGCTCCAGCGCCTTGTCCGTTACCTGAATACCCTTGGCGGATGGGGCAGGAGCTGTTGCCGGATTTTCTATGTCGACCGTGCTCATAGCGTTTACGGCGCGCCCAGCCCTTTACAGGCTCGACACGCCGGTCCTCATCTATAGATTATGCCTGCTGCGCAACCGGAGTCTGCGCCGTTTCCGACGCGGAACCCTGCTTCTTCTTCCAGTCGCCGATGGCGGCGCGGATGGCGTCTTCCGCCAACACCGAGCAGTGGATCTTCACCGGCGGCAGCGACAGCTCTTTCACGATTTCGGTGTTCTTGATCTGCAGCGCCTCGTCAACCGTCTTGCCCTTGACCCACTCGGTGGCGAGCGAAGACGAAGCGATGGCAGAACCGCAGCCGAAGGTCTTGAACTTGGCGTCCTCGATGATGTTCGTCGCCGGGTTGACCTTGATCTGCAGCTTCATGACGTCGCCGCACTCGGGCGCGCCGACCAGACCAGTGCCTACCTCGGAGCTGTTCTTGTCGAGCGAGCCGACGTTGCGAGGGTGGGTGTAGTGATCCAGAACCTTATCGCTGTATGCCATTCTTAATTCTCCTCAGGGGAAATTCGTTCACCACGGAGGCACGGAGAACACCGAGGAAGGTCGATTCCGTAATACCTTCCCGTTGCGCTCTACGCCCCCTCGTACCTTTCATATCTCTGTTCAACGCCTCGCGCGACGCTGAAGCTTGTATCCACTACGCAATGACCCGGATAACGCGGAGGAAAGAAATCCAATTCATCCTGATCTTCTCCGTGACCTCCGTGTCTCCGTGGTGAGAGTCAGTGCGCCGACGGCTCAGCCGCCCACTGCACTTTCGTCAGGTCGATGCCTTCCTTCGCCATCTCGTATAGCGGCGACAGTTCGCGCAGCCGATTGACTGTGTCTACGACGCGCTCCGCCACGTAATCAACTTCGGCTTCGGTGTTGAACCGCCCTATGCCGAACCGGATCGAGCTGTGCGCCAGGTCGTCGCCCGCGCCGAGGGCCTTCAATACATAAGATGGCTCCAGCGTCGCCGAGGTGCATGCCGAGCCGCTCGACACCGCGATGTCGTTGATGCCCATCAGCAGCGACTCGCCTTCCACGTAGGCAAAGCTGATGTTCAGGTTGTTGGGCAAACGATGCTCGACGGATCCGTTGATGTAAACCTCGTCGAGGGCGCCCATGATCTTGTCCTTCAGACGATCACGCAGGGCCGAGATTTTCTTGGCCTCTTCCGCCATGCCTTCGTTGGCGATCGCACAGGCCTTGCCCAGACCCACAATTCCCGGCACATTGAGCGTTCCCGAACGCATACCGCGCTCGTGACCTCCGCCATCGATCTGCGCTACAAGCTGCACGCGCGGATTCTTGCGGCGAACGTACAGTGCACCCACGCCTTTCGGGCCGTAGATTTTGTGAGCGGTGATGGATGCCAGGTCTATGTTGTCCTGAATCACGTTGAACGGCACCTTGCCGATGGCCTGCACCGCGTCGGTGTGGAACAGTACGCCGCGTTCGTGGCATAGCGCGCCGATCTCGCGAATCGGCTGCAACACGCCGATTTCGTTGTTGGCCGCCATGATCGTCACTAGGATGGTCTTGTCGTCCATGGCGCGCTTCAGGTCATCGAGATCGATGCGGCCATCCTTCTGCACCGGCAGATAGGTCACGCGGAAGCCGTATTTCTCCAACCGCTTGCAGGTATCGAGCACGGCCTTGTGCTCAGTCGCCTGAGTGATGATGTGATTGCCTTTTTCGCGATACATCTCGGCCACGCCCTTGATCGCGAGGTTGTCGCTTTCGGTGGCGCCCGAAGTGAAGATCACTTCCTTCGACGTTGCGCCAATCAGCTTGGCGATACGTTCGCGTGCCTGCTCGACCGCCTGCTCTGCAACCCAGCCAAACTCGTGGTTGCGGCTGGCCGCGTTGCCGAAATTTTCGGTGAAGTAGGGCAGCATCTCTTCCAGCACGCGCGGATCGGTGCGCGTAGTGGCGTGATTGTCCATGTAGATGGGCAGCTTCACATCCTTGCTCACGATTACGTTCTCTGGGGCGATAGCAGTAGTGCTCATATGAAATGCTTTTCTCCTAAACTTGCGCGGCCTTGTTCCGGCTCCAGCCCAGCGTTACCAGTTCTGTCGCCGTCTCCGGTTCAGGATCCGGCTCGGTCATCTCCCAAATGGTCAGCCGGTTCAAAACTTCTTCGATGCTGCGGCTGACTTTGCGTAGCGGACCGCGAATCGTGCAATAGTCGCTCTGCTCGCAGTCGTCGCCTACGCTGCACGAGGTGATGAACAGCGGGCCCTCAATCGCGCGGATCACTTCAAAGGCGCTGATCTGCCGGGGATCGCGGGCCAGGGTATAGCCGCCGTTCGTTCCATACTGCGAAACCAGTAATCCCGCCTTGGTCAGCCGTTGCAGAATCTTAGCCAGCGCCTCTTGCGGGATGCTATACATCTCGGCCAGGTCTTTCGCGCTGCAAGCTCCTAAGTCTGCGTGCTCGGCTAAGTGCCGCATCGCCATCAACCCATAATCGGCCTTTTTGGTGAGCTTCAGCATTTGGCCACGCCTACTGATAAGACGCATATGCGACCTTTTCGGTCGCAAATCGATTCTACGGCGCGGAAGGCAGCGAATGCAAGTTTTTCAGCGAACGGAGATTCCGCGCATTTGGCTGCAGATTACTGGCAGCGAACAAGTTATGGATTGGCGACGAAATTCATCGGATATTGGTGTCGATCGCCGACCGCCAGAACGGGTTGCGCAGCAGAATTTAACGTTCCTCACGCCGGAAACACTTGACTTCGCATCGGCTCGGTCTAAAATACCCGCAATTCGAGCACTGTCCGCCTGAGGCGGGCAATTGCATGAATTTTATCCAGCCGGCTGCGGCCACAAGCAATCTTCAGCAGAGCAGCTCTATGCCCAATGTATGTCTTCACCCCCGTGTCCAGATCGTCTCGCGAGACGAGGACTCGGAATTCGTCGAGTGTCTGGAATGCCGCGAGGTGTTCGATTCCAGCGAATTCCGCGATATGGACATCGAAGCGAAGATTCCTACCGAAGACGAAGAATAAGCACTTCTGGCGACCTGCAGGGTCATTGGACGAGATCGCGTTGGTGTGCCTGCCACGGTTACCGCAACCGCAATGCCGCCTCTGCGGATAATTCCGGATCGGCGAATTCACCGGCCAGGAAGCGCGGGTATGCCGCCGCGGCGATCATGGCGGCGTTGTCGGTGGAGAGCTTCGGCGAAGGAAAGTAAACCGGCAGGCTCTCAGCCTTGGCTTCGCGCTCGAAGCTGGAGCGCAGCTCTGTGTTCGCGGCCACGCCACCCGTCACCAGCAGGGTGGAGATGTCATATTCGCGCGCTGCAATCAGCGTCTTGCTGATCAGATCGTTGACCATGGCCCGTTGGAAGGAGGCCACCAGGTCGAGTGTCTGTTTGTCACACAGTGCCAGGTAGTCCTCAGGCTCGGGATTCGCGATGGCACGAATCGTCTCGCGGCGGCGCTCGATGGTCTCGCCCATGTCGTGCAGTTCGACATAGCGCAGCACCGCTGTCTTGATTCCGCTGTAGGAGAAATCGATTCGCTGTTCGTCGGGACCGTGCCGATTTTCCGGATTGCGGTCGCGGTGCTTGATCTGCGCAAACGGAAACTTCACCGCGTTGGCCTTGCCGTGCGGCGCGAGAAAGTCGATGATCGGGCCGCCGGGATAACCCAGCTCCAGCAGCTTGGCCACCTTGTCGAAGGCCTCCCCGGCAGCATCGTCGCGCGTCTGTCCTACATTGTGGTATACCCATCCGTCGTCATGGGTTTCGGCCAGATACAGATGCGTGTGCCCGCCGCTGACCACCAGCGCGAGCACGGGAAACTGCAGTTTGTGATTGCCCTTGAGCCGCTCCTCGAGCAGAACAGCGTGGATGTGTCCTTCGAGATGATTGACGGCGATGAGAGGTTTGGCAGCGGCGAAGGCGAGTGCCTTGGCGAAGCTGAGACCTACCAGTAGCGATCCAGCCAGACCGGGACCTTGGGTGACGGCGACCGCATCGATCGTCTCATAGCTCTTGCCTGCCTCTTCCAGGGCTTGTCGTACGACCGGGATGATGGCGCGCAGATGTTCACGCGAAGCAAGTTCGGGCACCACGCCACCGTAAGCCTGGTGGGTCGCAATTTGCGAATAGACCACGTTGGAAATGACCTGCTCGCCCGAGCGAACCACTGCTGCAGCAGTTTCGTCGCAGGAGCTTTCAATTCCCAGGATGTAGATGTCGGGCACCTCCTACATTGTAAGGGCCGCGTTGCGGGGGCGACAAAACCCAAGCGCTCCCAGCGATCCAGGATTAGGTTGTGGAAGGTTCCCAGTAATAGCCCTCTTCGCCGTGCTGCGTGAGATCCAAACCCTCGACTTCGTGCTCGGCCGGCACGCGCAATCCAATTACAGCGTCGACGATCTTCAGGATGACCACCGTCCCAACCACTGAGAGTGCGATCGCTGTCCCCACTCCTACTAACTGGTTGAGCATTTGATGAGCGTTACCGTCGATCAGCCCGACCGGCAGGGCATTGCCCTGCGCGTCTTTGAAAATGGGGTTGATTACCCGCGAGGCGAATACGCCGGTGAGCAGCGCGCCAATCGTCCCGCCCGCTCCGTGGACGCCGAAGGCGTCCAGCGAATCGTCATAGCCGAAAGCAGCCTTGACCTTGGTGCACATGAAGTAGCACACGATGCCGGCGATCGAGCCGATGAGCAGCGCCGACATGGGTCCGACAAATCCCGCCGCCGGAGTAATGGCAACCAGGCCAGCGACCGAGCCCGAGATGGCTCCTAAGGCGCTCGGTTTTCCTTTGTAGAACCAGTCAGCCAGTATCCAGCCAATGGCTGCCGCTGCGGCCCCGAAGTGCGTTGCTACGAATGCGCTGGTGGCCAAGCTGCCCGAGCTGAGCGCGCTGCCGGCATTGAATCCGAACCATCCCACCCACAGCAGGCAGGCTCCAATAAAGCTGAGCACCACGCTGTGCGGAGGCATCGTCTCTCCGGCATAGCCTAGCCGCCGGCCCAGGTACAGGGCGCAGACCAGCGCCGAGACGCCCGACGTGATATGCACCACGGTCCCGCCGGCAAAATCAAGGGTCGGGAAGCGCCCTCCCAGGCTGGCATTCAGCAGCCCACCCTTTCCCCAGACCATGTGCGCCATAGGCGCATAGACCACAATCGACCACAGCACCAGAAACAACAACATGGCACTGAACTTCATCCGTTCGGCGAAGGCCCCGCTGATCAGCGCCGGGGTGATGATGGCAAACATCAGCTGGTAGATCATGAAGGTTTGTAGCGGGATTGTGGCCGCGTAATCGGCATCCGGCTGTGCGCCTACCCCGTGCAGAAACATGTGACTCAGCCCGCCCACGAAGCTGGATCCCGAGGCGAAGCAGAGGCTGAATAGAACGATCGCCCACAACACGGTGATGACCGTCATCATGGCAAAGCTCTGCATCATGGTGGCCAGCACGTTCTTCTTGCGCACCAGCCCACCGTAAAAAAGCGCCAGGCCAGGACCGGTCATCATCAACACTAGCGCGGAGCAGACCAGCATCCAGGCGTTATCGGCAGAGCCTTTGGCCTCCGCGATCTGCTGCTGCAACTGCGCCATCGTCGGAGCGGCCCCCGCCGGGGCGGTTTGCGCGGCTACCGAACAAACGAGGAACAGCATCATGAGGGCGGGCAGACAGTTGCGAAGCAGACGCATCGAAGCCTCCAGTCAGAACGATTGCAACGCGATGAGAGCCTACCGGGGCCGGGCTCACCAAGACAGTTCCTGCGCTCTTCAACTCATGGTCCGGAGCAACGAACGCGATGCTTACAGTACGTTGGCAATCTGGTTCTGATAGTCGATAACCTTAGCCCGTGTTTGTGGAGATGAGAAATTCAAACTTCTTATGCGGCCTATTAGCAGCGGTTATCCGGAGCTGTTTCTAAGGGCCCCTGGAGTCGGCTCGTGGACGTCTGTTCGTGCACAAACTTGGGAGAGTGAGGCTCCTCGCCACGCCCGTCCAAACCCGGCTTCGAGCTTTTCAAGCTGCGAACTGCGCAGCCTGCTGACGCGCACTGGCCCCGCCGAAAAGATGGTTCTAGTGTGAAGCCTGGCGCACGCCCCCGTGTTCAGGATGGCAACTCCTCACGCTGGTTGCCACTTTGGAGCGGGGGTTATAGGGCTTTCCCCGGTATGTTCGCTTGTCACAATCAGGTGTGACTTTCGTCGTTGCTCCTGGCCTGCGAGGGGTTAGAATAGAAATTGGAATTGAAAATGATTTTCAACTTCATATTCGGGCGTAAGCAGCAGCGGCATCATAAGACCGGTTCCTTATGCGATCTGAAAGTAGGCGAGCGGGCCATTGTCGGCGATCTTGATTTGGCCCCATCCCTGGCCGAACACTTGATGAACCTGGGTTTGGTGCCGGGATTCGAGGTTATGGTTGCGCGCAGTTGCCCCGGCGGAGATCCCCGCGTTTACCGTGTGGAAGGAACCGAGATCGCCATGCGCCGCGACCTGTCGAGTCATGTCCGCGTGCAAATGCTCGGAGCCCCTGCTTTCGGTGACTAATCCTGCGGAGCCACGCCAATGACCTGCCATACCGTGGCCCGCCCCGAAGAAGAAGTTCTTTCGGCCGTCCGCACTGTTGCTGTGGTTGGCCCTCCCAATTCCGGCAAGACCACGCTGTTCAATCGTCTGACCGGATTGCGCCAGAAGGTCGGAAACTTTCCCGGTGTCACCGTCGAGCATCACACCGGATACATAAAAGACACGTCAGGCAATGAAGTCGCCCTGATCGACCTGCCCGGCGTCTACAGCCTCAGCCCCAAATCCGAAGACGAGAAGGTTGCGGTCGATGTGCTGCTGGGCCAGATGCCGGGCATCGGTCGTCCTGATGCCGTCATTCTGGTGCTGAACTCCAACAATCTCAGCAGCCATCTTGTGCTGGCAGCACGGGTGATCGCCCTCGGTCTGCGCACGCTTGTGTTGCTCAACATGGCCGATGAGCTGCGCGAACAGGGCGGCCACGTCGATGTTCTGCTGCTCGCTCGGCAGCTTGGAACGCCGGTCGCTCTGGTGAGTGCAGTTACAGGCGAGGGGCTATTTGCGATCACGAACTTTCTTTCGTCCGCGGCGCCGGTGCCTGAACCGCTGGAATTGCCCGTGGTCGGCAGCACCCGCAGTACGCGCGAATGGGCGGTGCGGGTGGGCGAGAATGCAAAGTATCGCCGTCCCGCAACCCGGGCGTGGACGCATCGTCTGGACAGCATTTTTCTGCACCGCTATTGGGGGCCAGTGATCTTCGCAGCGGTCGTGATCGCAGTGTTCCAGACGATCTTCGCGGTTGGGCAGCCGCTGTCGAACCTGATGCAGGCGGGGCTGGATGCCACCGGCGTTCGCATGGGTAATCTCCTGCCGGACGGCTACCTGCGCTCAATGTTGATCAATGGCGTTTGGAAGGGCGCCGGCTCGGTGCTGGTCTTCCTGCCGCAGATTCTTCTGTTGTTCCTGGTGATCGGCATTCTGGAAGACTCGGGCTATCTGGCGCGCGCGGCGATCATCGCCGACAAAACCATGTCGCGCGCGGGATTGAACGGCAAGAGCTTTATTCCGTTGCTTTCGGCTTATGCCTGCGCGGTCCCGGCCATCATGGCCACGCGCACCATCGAGAGCAAGCGAGACCGCATCGCAACCATACTGATCGCGCCGTTCATGACCTGCTCAGCCCGGCTGCCGGTTTACACCATGGTGATCGCTGCGTTCCTGCCGAGCCGACGGCTGCTGGGGCCGTTTCTCGGAACGCGCGCTGTGGCCATGCTCGGTCTGTACGTGCTTGGATTTCTGATGGCGGTGGCAACGGCGAAGCTGCTGAACTCTACCGTGCTGCGCAGCAAAGACACGCCGTTTGTGCTGGAGATGCCACCTTACCGTTGGCCGCGCCCGGTGTCGCTGGGATTGCGTTTGGTCGATCGTGGCAAGGCGTTTGTCTATCGTGCCGGGACCGTGATCATGTTGGTGTCGTTGCTGCTCTGGGCGGCGACGAACTTCCCCATGCACAACGGCAAGCCTCCGGCGGTGCAGGACAGCGTGGTTGCCAGTGTCGGCCACAGCATTGAGCCGGTGATTCGTCCCCTCGGTTTCGACTGGAAGATCGGCGTCGGCCTGCTGACCTCGATTGCCGCCCGCGAGGTCATCATTTCTACCCTTGGTACGCTGCACGGGGTTGATCAAAAATCGCATTCCGCCGACTTGCAAGCCGCCCTACGCCAGGAGCTGACACCCGCTGCAGCGGTAGCGTTGCTCGTATTCTTCGCCTTTGCCATGCAATGCATGTCGACAGTGGCAGTGGTACGCCGCGAGACCAATGGCTGGAAGTGGCCCGCCATACAGTTCGCCTACATGACGGTAGTTGCCTATATCTCCGCATTCGCCGCCTACCAGATTGCAGGACGGCTGCTCGCCTAATTTTCTCAAGGGGGCCAGGTAGAGCGGACCTTCAGGTCCGCGTCAAGGCAGCCTCACGGAACTTTAGGTTTACCGTCCGCTGCGGTAGCAGCAGACGGGAAGCCCGCAAAATGGTAAGCCGCTAACGCGGCGCTGAAGCGCCGTTCTACCCGATGTTTCGCAACACCAGTGCCGAATTCTTCGATCCGAACCCAATGCAGTTGCATACTGCGTGCTCAATCGTTGCCTTGCGATCGACATCAGGCACGTAGTCCAGATCGCAGTCCGAGTCGGGTTTCTCCAGGTTGATGGTTGGAGGCACCCTTCCTCGGAACATCGCGATCACTGTGGCCGCGATTCCAGCTGCTCCGGAAGCTCCCTGGGGATGACCGATCTGCGACTTGAGGCTCGACATGGGAGTCGAGTGGGCTTTGCCGTTGAGTGCAAGCTTTAGCGCGCGCGTCTCGATGCGGTCGTTCAATTCGGTCGAGGTGCCATGCAGGTTTACGTAGTTGACGTCGCCGCCCGAAATCCCCGCGTCTTCCATCGCCATCTGGATCGCACGCGCGGGCTCTTCTCCGTCTTCCAGCAAGCGAACGCGATGGAACGCTTCGCAGGTTGAGCCATAACCGGCGATCTCGGCTAAGACCTCAGCGCCCCGCGCCTTTGCGTGTTCATACTCCTCGACAACGAACATCCACGCTCCTTCGGCGATCACGAATCCGTCGCGATCCGCCGAGAACGGTCGCGAGGCGCGTTCGGGAGCATCATTCCACGACGCGGTCATGATGCGCATCAAGGTAAAGCCCTTCATGATTCCCGGGGCAATTGGGGCGTCAGCGCCGCCCGCCAGCATCATGGGAAGGTAGCCGTGCTGAATCTGCCGCAGCGCGTAACCCAGAGCATCGGTGGAGGAAGTGCACCCAGTAGTGATCACGTGGCTCATGCCGCGAAAGCCAAAGCGCATGCTCAGCTCGCTGGCCAGCGTACCCGCCGTGCCGCTCGGGATCGAGTACAGACTCGCCTGCTTCGACCGCCCGGAGAAATACAGGCGGTACATCTCCTCGGAGAACTCTTGCGCTCCGCCGCCGGTTCCCAGCGAGACTCCAATCTCGCGCTGCTCGCGCAAGCTGAGTTTCGCGGGATCCACCCCGGCTTGACCGAGCGCCTCGGAAGACGCTGCGAGTGCCAGCGGCACGACGCGAGAGACGTGTTTGCGCTCGTGAGCGTCAATCCAGGCGAGTTCATCGAAGTTGTCAATTTCACCCGCGATCTGCACCGGAAGGTCGTTGGCATCAAAGCGGCTGATGCGCCTAACGCCACTTTTGCCAGCCAGGATGGCGCGACAGAATTCGTCATGGCCAATCCCGTTCGGGCTGACCACCCCCATGCCTGTAATGACGACGCGCTTCTTCATCGATGCAGTTGAGATACCCAACTCCAGTTGCAGGAACCGTAGGGCTCTTGGCTTCATGCCAAGAATACATTGCGTGCGGCGCGAGTGATAATGGTAAATGGTGATGTGAAAACTCTCCCTGCGGCACCTTAAGGTCTACACCAGCCAATTTGTCACTCGGAATATACATCTCGGTCCCGTTCTGCCGCACCAAGTGCAGCTTTTGCAACTTTGCGTCCGGGGTTTTTTCCCGCACGGTCTTTGATCGCTATGTCGAGCAGGTTGCCGCTGATATCGCATCGGCTGAGCAAATAGCGCAGCGCCTAGGGGGACGAATCGAGCGTGGTGTAGATTCGATCTATCTCGGCGGCGGAACGCCCTCTGTGCTCGCGCCCGATCAGCTCAAGACACTGTTTCAAGCAGTGAGTAACAATTTCACCGTCGAGCGGCCCGCGGAGATCACTGTAGAATGCGCGCCCGGCACCATCTCCGAATCTATCCTGGAAGCGCTGCTCGAATGTGGCGTAAACCGCGTCAGCCTGGGCGTGCAGTCGTTCGTCGACCAGGAATGTTCAGCGGTCGGCCGTCTCCACACACGCGAGATAACGCTGGCGGACATCGCACGTCTGCGCCGGGCGGGCATAGGCAATATCGGCGTCGACTTGATCGCCGGTCTGCCACATCAGACAGCGGAGAGCTGGCAGTATTCTCTGCGCGAGACGCTTTCTACCAGCGTGCCGCACGTCAGCGTTTACATGCTGGAAGTCGACGAGGATTCGCGGCTGGGCAACGAACTGCTTGCCGGTGGCAGCCGCTACCATGCGCACCACGTTCCTGACGAAGATCTGACCGCCGACCTGTATCTTGCCGCTTGCGAAAAGCTGGAGCGCGGGGGCCTTCATCAATACGAAATCTCGAACTTCGCGTCTGCCGTCACGCACGGCATCGGACTGCGCGACTCGCGCCACAACCTGAAGTACTGGAAGCGGCAACCGTATTTTGGTTTCGGCGTCGACGCGCACTCCATGCTGCTGGCTGGTGACGAGTTGGCCCAGCAGGGAATCGAAGCCGTGCGCTTCGCTACGCCGGATTCGCTGGAAGCATACTCCGCGGCGGCAATGCAGCTACAGCCAGGGAATGCTCGCATTTCGCAGCTTCTCAGCTCGCGCACGCTGGTCGATGCCCAGGCAGCGCTCGAAGAGGAATTCTTCCTCGGTCTGCGCCTGAATCGCGGAGTTTCGCTCGCAGAGATCGCCGCCCGTTATGGAAGCGAGGGCGTGCATGAATTCGACAGCGCAATTGCGGAATTGACAGAGGCAGACTTGCTGGAAGATCGCGACGGCCGACTGAGGCTTACCTCTCGCGGCCGCCTGCTATCCAACGAAGTTTTCGCGCGATTCCTACACGATCCCAGCCAGAAGTCCAGCGCTCTCGCGCCCTAGTGCACCGTCTTCGTCTTGCGCGACATGTAGTCCATCAGCAAGTACTGCCCCAGCGTGTAGGGCGTGGTGAAGTAGGCTTTGCCGCGGCACATCTCCGTAACTTTCTGCACGAACTGAACCAGGCCATAGTCGGAAGCCAGCATGAAGGTGTTGATCAGCACTCCTGCCCGCTTGCATTTCGATACTTCCTTCAGGGTTTCGCTCACCACCAGTGGATCAAGCCCGAAGGCGTTCTTGTAAATGCGGCCGTCTTCCAGCGTCAGCGCCGACGGCTTGCCGTCGGTGATCATGACGATCTGCTTCATGTCCTTGCGCTGGCGTTGCAGGATGCGCTGCGCCATGCGCAGGCCTTCGCGCGTGTTGGTGTAATACGGGCCGACCTTGACGCGGGCCAACTGTGACAGGGGCAGCTCTTCAGCGGAATCATGAAAAAGCACCAGTGACAGCGAGTCGCCGGGATACTGAGTGCGGATCAGGTGCGACAGCGCCATGGCGACTTTCTTCGCCGGCGTAAAGCGGTCCTCGCCGTACAGGATCATGGAGTGCGAGCAGTCGAGCATGAGCACCGTCGCGCAGGACGACTGATACTCGCATTGATTAACTTGCAGGTCGCTGTACTCGATGTTCAGAGGCAGGTGCAGGCCCTCACGCTGAATGGCGCTCGACAACGTCGCCGTGATATCGAGATTGAGCGTGTCGCCGAATTCGTAGGTTTTGGACGCTCCGCTGGCTTCGATGCCAGTGGCCGTATCCCGCGTGTCATGGCGGCCGAAGCTCGATTTACCCAGCGATCCCAGCAAGTCACGCAGCGCCTTGAAGCCCAGGAAGTCGAGACTCTTGTCGGTGATCTCGAACTTGGCTTGCGCTTGCGAATCGCCCACCTGCCCGCCGACACTCGACTGCCGCGCCGGATCGTGTGGCTGGTCGATGCTGATGTACTCCTCCTGCTGCATGCGCTCCATCAACTGATCAATGAGCTGCTCTAGTTGTTCGCCGCTCATGTTCTCGACCTGCTCGCGCATCTGGTCGTCGAGCAGGTCGCTGTTCATCAGAGCGTCAGCAATGGCCTGCTTGAGGTCTTCGAGCGACTGCTGCCCGTCGTTCAGGTCGTAATAGTTCCGATATTGCTGCTGGAATCCGCTCTGTAGCAGGTAATCGGAGAGCGCGCTGAGCAGGTTCTCCAGGCTCATCTCGGAGGCGGGCTCGGGGACGTATTTCTTGTACTTGATGAATTTCATGGGTAGCCACGAGCTACGAGCTTCGAGCTACTAGCTGGCACTCGATGCTAGCGGCTCGTTGCTCGCAGCTAATTAAACGGCCTTCTCTGCCTGCGAAACTCCCGCTCGTCATCGTCTTCGCGAAGCGGCTGCTTCTCGCGACGCTGCTGCTTTTCCCCGGCTGTGAACATGCGCTCCTCGCTACGGCCGATCTTCTTGTGCGCATAAAGTCCTTCCAGGATGAACTCCGCACCTGAGACCAGCATCTCGGCCGGCTCCTTACCGCTCAGCCCCAGCGCACCTAGCTTGTCGAGCAGGCCCTGGATTCCGCGCAGCTTGTGCAGCATTTCCTGCGCGCCGGCCGAGTCGCGCATCTGGATCTCGCCGCCCAAATCAAACCACTGCACGATCTGGTTCATGTTGCCGCTTCCCTGGAAGTAGCCGTCGTAAGCGCGGGCGATAGCGGTACGAATAATCTCGCGGCAAACATTGTCGGCGCCCTTCAACTCGCCTTCGTACTCCAATTCCAGCTTGCCGGTGATCGCCGGTAAGGCTGCATAGATGTCGCCGATGCGGGGCACCACAATCTTCTCGCCCGAGCGAATAGCCCGGCGTTCGGCGTTCGACACGACATTTTCTATGGCACTGATCGGCAAACGCTGGCTCACGCCCGAGCGCTTGTCGATCCGCTTGTCTTCCCGCGCGACAAACGCGATCTGCTCAATCACTTCGCTCACGAACGACGGAATCTGCAATTGGTGCCCGTTACGCTCTGTCCACGCCTCCTGCGCCGTGATCGCGAGCCCTTCGTGCACGGTCGCGGGGTAATGTGTGCGAATCTCTGACCCAATCCGATCTTTCAGTGGAGTAATGATTTTTCCGCGCGCAGTGTAGTCCTCAGGATTCGCAGTGAAGACAATGGCCACGTCCAGCGGCAGACGAACCGGGTAGCCCTTAATCTGCACGTCACCTTCCTGCATGATGTTGAACAGACCGACCTGGATTTTGCCCGCGAGATCGGGTAATTCATTCACCGCGAAGATGCCTCGATTGGCGCGCGGCAGCAGTCCATAGTGAACCGTCAACTCGCTGCCGAGTTCATGCCCGCCCTTGGCGGCTTTGATGGGATCGATGTCTCCTATGAGGTCAGCGATGGTCACATCCGGCGTCGCCAGCTTTTCGACGTAACGCTGCGCCGGAGAGAGGTAGGAAATCGACGCGCCCTCTGGATCGTCGGCAACGAGTTGCTTGCAGCGCGGGCACAACGGCGCGTAGGGATTGTCATGAATCTCGCAGCCTGTCAGGTAAGGAACCTTGGCATCCAGCAGAATGGTGAGTGCCCGAAGAATGCGGCTCTTGGCCTGGCCGCGCAGTCCGAGGAGAATGAAGTTATGACGCGACAGGATCGCATTGACGATCTGCGGAACCACGGTATCGTCATACCCGACAATGCCTTCAAAAACCGGGCCGTCGGTGCGCAAACGTTGCATCAGGTTTTCGCGCATCTCGTCTTTTACGCGCCTTGCTCGTAGCTTTTCCTCTGAAAAATGGCGGCTGCGGCGAAGCTCGCCCAAGGTCTGCGGGAAGTCGCTCAAGGCTGGAATACCTCCGGGGTCGTCCGTTCCTGTTATAGTGGCGGACTCAACTAACTGCTCGCTATTCTACGCCTGCGATTCGGGCCATTTTGCCGAGCCTGCGATTCCACGCCGTCAAATTGAAGCAAAGTTACATTCTCGGGAAGAAAGTGTCTACGGAACGCAGCAGAGGGACGGAAATAAATTGCGGTCTCCGCAGAAGACGCTTATACGGAGACCGCGAACCTCAAGTACTACTACCTGGCCGTCTCCGGAAGTTGCAGTGCGGCCTGGTCACTTCTTGACCGACTTCGATTCGACGAAGCTGAAATGCTTCTCGATCTTGTCATACGGCTTGCCGTCGGCCTCGACGTAGGGATACACGAAGTAATTCAGCGGCGCCCCATCCTGCTTCGGCGTGAGCGTGATGTCACGCCCGACGGAGAACTGCACCCGGTTGGCGTCGATCGAGCCGAAGAAGTAATTTTCCTTCTGTTTGGCCTTCCAGGCTTCGGAGATATCGACGGGAATCCATCCGATGTTGCCGGAGTAGAACTCAGCCCAGCAGTGATAGCCCGGGATGTCACCCTGGTCTTTGCCTTCCGGCAGCGGGAAGCCGATATCGAAGCGTGCAGGAATTTTGTCGGCGCGCAGCATCCCGATGAATGGCGAGTGGAAATCGGTGCAGTTGCCGTGCTTCGCGTCGCAGGCCCACACCGCGTCGCCGCGTCCCCAGCCCGTGCCGGTCTTGTCGTACTTCATCGTGCTGAACAGATATTCGTACGCGGCGTGGGCCTTCGCCACCGTGCCTTTCTCGTTACCGGTGACCTTCTGCGCCAGCTCCTGGATGACGCCATTGGTGGGAATCAGCTTGTCCGGCTCGACGAAGCGAGTCATGGAAGCCGGCACCACGCCCGGCGGCGTGTCCTTGCGCTCCAACTGCGCGTAGTCGCCGCGCGAGTATTCGCGGCGCGTCACGTGGTACACCACGGTGAACTTGTACTCGCCCGCGCCGGGATTCGGAATCTCGAAGTAACGGATCTGATTGCCGTACTCGGGGTCTTTGCCCAGCCGCGACCCAACCGGAGAGTCGATGCGCGACATGGCAGCCGTCTGGTGCCTGTCGTTGGGCGGAACGGGAATCCAGATGCGTACCGATTTCGTGCCCGCAGGGAGGTCTTTCAATGTAAAGCTGTAGGTGAATTCGAACTTGCGCTCCGGCGGGCTGAACGATTCTTTCGGAGTGGCCGGAGTCGAGGCTTGTGCGAAGGCGGCGCATGCAGCAGCGCAGAACAGCAAAAAAGACGAAGCGATCAAGTGCAGTCTCATCGCAATAGCTCCTGATGTCGTAAGCAGATATTTGTTGGTGATGCAGAGGAAATCGGCCCGCGATTTTAGAGGGAGGGGGTTCAGGTGAAGCCGATGAGGCGCACGTTTGGAGGGTGACTTCCGCGTGGCATGGCGGTCAGTGTAGCACGGGCGGACTCCCTGCACATTCACGATCTTCAAATGTCGTCGAGCTCTATTGACGGTTTCCCATAAATATGGGAGCATCACTTTTATGAAGACGACACTCGAGATCCCTGACGCCATTTTTCGCCGGGCGAAGTCCGCGGCTGCTGAGCGTGGGATTCCGCTTCGCGAGTTTGTGACCGAAGCGGTGAGGGACAAACTCGGCAACGGCGGCAAGGATAGGCACCAGCCCTGGATGGCGGCGTTCGGCAAACTGCGTCGGCTGCGCAAAGAAACATCCAGAATCAATCGCGTGATTGAGGAAGAATTTGAACAAATCGAAGCCGAGGACCGGCTTTGATTCTGGACACCAACGGACTCTCCGCTCTGGCCGAAGGCGAAGCCGCACTCGAACCGATTCTTCGCAATGCGACTCAGCTCGCCGTTCCCGTCGTTGTCCTGGGCGAATACCGCTATGGGATTTCGCAGTCTCGCCACCGGCTGCATTACGAACGCTGGCTTGCTGAATATCTGCCCGAATTTCGAATCCTGGGTATCGACGAGCTCACGACCATGTCCTATTGCGCAGTTCGCATTGAGCTGAAAAGGGCAGGAACGCCAATTCCTTCGAATGACGTTTGGATTGCGGCATTGTGCCGCCAGCATGCTCTGCCGCTAATCAGCCGCGACCGCCACTTCGATGCTGTATCGGGACTTACAAGGCTAGAGTGGTAACCCAAGCGGTACACCCAAGCGGGTCGGTAATCTGCTCTTTTCGCGAGGCGATGAGCGCTATCGCCTGTTAACGACACTTATGTCAACAACTGCGGTACGCGCCTTCGTCAGTGGCCCGGCAGATGAAAGGCGTATAGGTTACTGTCCCAGGATCCGATGTAAACAACGCCATTGACGACCGCTGGGGATGAAGTGCTCGCACCCATCATGGAACTCCACAGGAGTCCTCCGTTGGCGGCATCCAGGGCGTACAGGTAACAGTCGGGGCCGAAGTACGAGCCGAAGTACACTACGCCATTCGCCACCGCGGGCGAAGACCGAATGCCAGTATCGGTCCAGTGCTTCCACAGGAGCGCTCCGGTGGTGCCATTCAAGGCGTAAAGGTAATGGTCATCCGATCCGAAGTACACCACGCCGTTTGCGACGGCCGGCGAAGAATAGATTATGTTTCCCGTCTCCGTCTGATATTTCCAGAGAAGTTGTCCGGTAGTAGCGTCCAAGGCCAAAAAAATACCGCTGTAAGAACCCATGTACAGTACGCCGTTGACCACTGCCGGTACGGAATAGACGATGTCCTCCATGTCGTACATCCATAGTTGCTTTCCGGTGACGGCATCGAGGGCATAGATGTGACCGAAGTTGAAGGTTCCGAAGTAGAGCGCTCCGTTGGCTACTGTCGCCGCAACAATCTCACCGTCCAAGTCGTAAGACCACAGGGGCGCTCCCGTCGCAGCGTTCAACGCCCACAGAGTGAATGCGGATGAGATATAAACGATACCGTTGGCCACGACGGGAGAAGATTGAACCCGCCATGCTGTGTGGTACTTCCACACAACGTCCCCGGTTAGGGCATTGAGTGCATATACGTTGTAGTCCTCGTGCGAGCCGAGATAAACCAGACCGTTGGCCACCGCGGGCGAAGTGGTACCGTCGCTCATGACGAAGTACTTCCACAGCAGCGCTCCGTTGCGGGAGTCCAAGGCATACAGGTAGCCGTCATACGATGCGATGTACACGATGCCGTTGACCACCGCCGGCGAAGATTCCGCGATGTCAGCTCCCGCCGTGTAAACCCAATCGAAAGCGAGGTTCGCGACCGTCTTGGGGCTCAGAAGAAATTCGTTCGGGTTGTAACCTGTGTGGCAGGGGTCACCGTGAAACTGCGGCCAGTTCACGTATGCCGTTGCCGACACTCCGGCGCACGGCGGATTGGATTGTGCGAGGACTGGTTGGGCCGCGACCATGGAGCCAATCACCGTGAGAAGGGCAGCCCAGCCGATGGTTCTCATCTTCATATCCCCTCCTTGCGAGGGTTCAGTTCAACTTGAGAGGCCGTTTGCCGCAGGGAGTGGAGATTCGCTTGGGGTAGTAAGGACCAGTAACTACACGCCCCCAGCCGCTGCATCTTAACCCTGCTGCCGAACGGCTGTCAGTGACTGTTGTGCCATGGGGGTGTGATAAGGCCGACGGCGTAATGTGTGTTGCTCTGCGATTAACTTACGTAACGTCGCCATAGCACTCACAATCCGGTCCTACTCAAGACTTGGCGTGACTCAACGCCCGGCGGCAACGAAGAGCATTGCCGCAATCGCCCCGAACAACGCTCCCACGCCCGACACAACCAGTGGCAAGGCGAAGAATCGCAGGTTCCAACCTGCGCCGATGCGGGCCAGCGACGGATTTTGCGGATCGTAGCGGATTTCGTGATGGCTGCCGACAGCGTATTCGTCCGCGCGTGCGCGCGTCTTCTTGTAGTTGTTGTCCTGAAAGCTGGTGACTTCCGTCGTGATCGGTTTGCCGTCGATGGTGTAGAGCAGCCCGAGACGCGCGGAATAAAACTGCTCGTGCTGCGAGATGCGCTCGACCACCACGTCGCTGTGCAGCACCTGGGCATCGGCGGCGGGCCATGTACGCAGAACGTCGACCTGGTGCCAGAAGAAAGGCAGGCTGAAGATGACCAGGATGATGCAGATGATCAGGCAGGCGACGGCGATTGCCTGTAATATGCCGCGCCGTTCGTTCATGCGTCGGAATCCGCGAAATCAACACGGAGGCACGGAGTACAGGGAGGAAACATAAGCACAAAACCGCGATGAATTGTCATGACGAGCGCCTTCTTTTGGCGCGAGGCATCTGCTCTCGTGTACAGCGCCATTGCGATTCCATCATTTTGCTGGTGCATACGAGAGCAGATCCCTCGCTGCGCTCGTGATGACAAATCTGGCCAAGCGTCACGATGTTAGCGCTCCCGTTCGAGGTCTTTCAGCTCTTCCCGCACGCGCTTGAAGCGGCTAAGGAGATATCCGATGTATCCGAACTGGATCACCCAGGTCACGACGTAAGCCAGCTTTAACGCGAACGGGCCCTTCATTGCGCACTCCCTTGCAGCGCAGCTTGCGCCTGGCGGTCTTCGACTTCCTGCTCCATCATCTGCAGGCGATAGCGCGCGCCCACCAGGATGATGGCAAGCATCGAGAACGCCAGCCAGTTCCATAGCAGCGGAGGCCACATGCTGGGATCAAGCCCGGAATTTGCGCCACCGCCGATCACCGGCGAAGGATGCTGCGTGCGGAACCAGCGAATCGACATGTACACGATAGGCACGTCGACGAAACCGAAGATCCCCAGCGTCGCGGCCAGCACCGACGTCTGGCTGCCGGTGGAGTAGCGCCGCAGCACCAGGTAGCTGACATAGATGAGCCAGAGCACGAGCGTGGTGGTGAGGCGCGCGTCCCACGTCCACCAGATACCCCAGACCGGCCGCGCCCAGATCGGCCCGGTGACCAGCACGACGGTGCAGAATGCGACGCCGACTTCGGCCGAGGCCGCGGCAACCGCGTCCGCCGCTGGATTGCGCTTCGCCAGATACACCACCGAGGCGATGAAGTTGACACAGAACAGCAGGAATGCCGTCCACGCCGAGGGCACGTGGTAGTAGAAGATGCGCTGCACGTCGCCCATGGTCCGCTCAGTAGGAGCGACAAACAGGCCTTGGTACGCTGCGAAGATTAGCGCGACCACGGTAAGTGCGAGAAAGAGTTTTGCTAACAGCTTCATTCGGCGTTCAGCACGCTTTCAAAAAGAAGAAGACACACCGCCGTGAACACAACATCGTAAACCAGCAGCATCTTGATCCAGAAATCGGGCGAGGCGTCGCCAGTCAGGATCGAAGTGGTGGAATCGACCATGGCCAGCAGCGCCGGAATAGAGATAGGGAAAAGAATCAGCGGCAGCATGATCTCGCGGCTGCGGGTGCGAATCGACAGCGCAGCAAAGAATGTGCCGTTAACTACCAAAGCCCAAGTGCCCAGCAGGGCGACGACCACAAGCTGCCACGCCGGGCCGACCGAGCGCAGATTATAGAAAACGATGAACAGGGGCGCCATGAGCAGTTCCAGCACGGTGACGAATAGGAAATTGCCGAAGGCTTTGGCGAGAAACAGCGCATTCGCCGGCGCCGGCGACACGCGATAAGCATCGAGCACCTGGTTGTGCAACTCGCGCGCCCACGTCTGATTGAGAGCAACGACGGCGGCAAACAAGAATGCCACCCAGATCAGGCCGCCGGCGATGTGACGCGATTCTTCCGCGTTAGGATTGAACGCAAAGCTGAAGATCACCACCACCAGCAGCGCGAAGAACAGCATAGAGTTGACGGCATCTTTCGAGCGCCACTCCATGCGCAGGTCTTTCACCAGCGTCGCGCGGGTCATCGCGAGAGTGCTCATGTTGTCCCCGCAGGAGTGGCTTCGAGGGCCGCGGATCGCGCCGGTATGGGGCCCGAGGAAGTGGAGACAATCAGCCCTGCCGCCATGTGCACGAACTGGTCGGCGACCGGCTCCATGACTGCGGCCTGGTGAGTGACGACGAGGATGGTCTTACCGGAATCGCGCAGGCGCCCCAGAATAGCCGCCATCTCGGCCGCCGAGCGAACGTCGACGTTGGAGAAAGGCTCGTCCAGCAGAAGGACTTCTGGATCGTGCAGCACCGCCCGCGCCAGCGACAGCCGCTGCCGCATGCCCTGCGAGTATTGGCCCACGCGGCGGGTTAGGTCTGGATCCAGTCCCACCATTCGCATCGCGCTCCCGCAAACATTCAGGTCGCGAATGCCATAGAGCCCGGCGAAGTAGCGTAGGTTTTCCATGCCGCTAAGCTCGTCATAGAGCAGCGGAGCGTGCGCCATGTAGCCCACGCGCTGAGCCACACTGCGGAGCGAGGTGGAACCAAGCACGCCGACGGTCCCTTGACTGGCCTGCATCAAGCCGGCGACGACACGCAACAAGGTGCTCTTGCCGGCGCCGTTGTCGCCGAGAATTACGTAGAGTTTTCCTGCTAAAAAGTCGTACGAAACCCCGCGCAAAGCCGCAAAACGGCCAAAAAACTTCACCAGATTGGAGGCTGTAACGGCTGGGTGGGCTGAGTTGTAAGCCACGGCTTCCGAGTCGCTGGCGGGCAATTTACCTGCTCGGAGGGGCCGATTGCGCCCCATTTAGCTCGGCTTTTTGCTGATTTTCGCCAGTTGCAGGGGTGTTTCCGGGCTGTTTGGGCGCGTACTTGGACGCACACTTGGCCTGGATGTTGGTGGCATGGAAGACGCCATCGCGTCCGAATTTGCCCTCCGCCAAAGCCTGGGCATCGTCTTTGAAGGTGTCCGGCAGCGCCTCGCTTCCGGCGTAGACCACGGGCAAGGTGCGGTCCTGCTCGACCAGCAGAAATTCGGCGTGCGTGCCCTGACGCTTGATGGAACCCGGCGCGACACTGCCCGCAACCCGCAAACGCTTGCTATACGCGCTGGCGCCCATTCCATTGAGCTCTTTGATGGTGACGTAATAGCTCTTGCTTTCTTGCACCCCAGTAAAGGCTAGATAGCCCAGCGCCACCAGAATTACCGTGATGACCGCGCCGAAGCGGACATATCTGCGAGACTGTTCCGACATTTTTTTAATCCACGCGCGGCATAATTGCCGCGCCGCGTACGTTCATAAGGATAAACCCTTCGGCAACCCTCCACCATGTGATGTAGGTCACAGACCGGCTTCATTTTCCAGCTTGCGCGTCGGATGCCACACGGCACCACCCGGGGTTCTCGATTCGGCGCTGACCCAATCAGCCGCAGAATCTCTCGATTACATCTCTTGCACGACAAGCTAGATTAGACTAAACTAACTAAACTAAGTCCAATATGAAGACCGTTAACATCCACGAGGCCAAGACGCATCTTTCCAAGCTCATCGACGAGGCGAGCAAAGGGGAGCCGTTCATCATCGCAAAAGCGGGAAAGCCAGTAGTCAAAGTTACCGCCGTAAGTGCTCCGAGCGGAAAGCAGCGTCGTCGGCTCGGGTTCCTGGCAGGACAACTCCTGGTACCTGATGACTTCGACCGAATGGGCAGCGAGGAAATCGAACAGACGTTCGCAGGCCGGAAATGAAGCTGCTGTTAGACACCCATATCCTGCTTTGGGCAGCTAATGAGCCCAAACGGCTCTCCTCCGCCGCGCGACGGTTGATTGCAGACGAAGAGAATGAACTGCTTTTCAGTGCCGCCAGCGTATGGGAGGTAGCTATCAAACGAGGACTTGGCCGTGACGATTTTCTGGCAGACGCGCGACTCCTGCGCCGCAGCTTATTGGATAACGGCTACAACGAGCTGCCTATCGTCAGTGAACATGTTGTCGCTATAGCGAGTCTGCCCCCAATTCACAAAGATCCGTTCGATCGCCTGCTGGTCGCACAGGCGACGGTCGAGGGAATTACTTTGTTGACACTCGACCCCTTCGTGGCTCAGTATCCTGGTCCAATTCGAAAGCTCTGAGTAGCAGGAGCAACCTGAAGTTCACCTTACGCCGCCCCGGCCTGATCCTTGCCCTTGCTCTCCAGGCTGGCGTGCACCAAATCGATCAGCTCTGGCGGAGGCACGGGCTTCACGCGAAACACCACGTCGAGTCCTTCGTATTCGGGCTCAGCCTCCGGCAACCCGCTGAGAACAATCACCGGCACCCAGGAGTTCTCCTTACGCAACTCCCGCACAAATTGCGCTCCGTCATGCCCAGGCATGACGTGGTCAGTAATGACCAGGCCGATACGCTCGCCCAAAACACGCAACGTGGCCAGCGCACTCTCTGCCGTGGTAGCTACACAAACCGTGAACCCGGCACTGCATAGCACCGTTTCCCGCACTTTCAGCTGCAGAGGATTGTCGTCGATCAAAAGCACCTGGCTCACACGCATCCCCCCGACTTGCGATTGGTTCGCCCCGGAACTTGGCAAAAAGATGGCTTCGTCGCCCCGCAAACAAGATCACTTGACAACGAGCTTGGTTCGAGCTTGCGGGTTGCCGGCAGCTCAAATCGAATTGTGTGGAGCTTAGGAGACGGGCTGTCCGGAAATCTCCTGCAACGCCTGGAACCAGTCCTGTTCGGCCGAGCCTCCCTGGCCACGACGCCGTAAGTAGAGCTCATAGGCCCGGCGTCGCACCAACTCTTCCGGTATTGCCATCCTCTTGGGGGCGGGCGCAGCGGTTGGTTCCGCGGCAATCACTTCCGAGGTCGTATCAGCAATGGCGGGCGCCGTCGTCACCGGTTGTGCCGCATCAGTGCCATTCCCATCGGCGGGCTTGGTCTTGCGGGTCCGTTTTTTCGGCGTTTCCTTGTCTTCTTTGGCCCGTGTTGCTTTCGGCATCGTAAGGTCACTCCTAAACCCAAATCGATTCACCCCGGTCGGCGCCCAACCCACAGTCGCCGCCGGCGGCGTTCTTTCACTATAGCGAATTTTGCCGCCCTATTGGGGCCGAAACAGCGCTTATCCACAGCTTTCCGCAACTGGGAACACAACTTTGCAACTTAGCCACATTGCGCTCCCGATTGTCGCCTCAAGGTGTCCAATATAGGTAGAGCTTAACGCAAAACGCTCGGACGGCAGGAACCGCGGCGGGCCTTACGACGTATATCCGAGTGAGCACGAGCAGCTTCACACATGGTTTTCTTCGAGATACTCCGACAGATGCTACGCAGCCTGTGGGCGCATAAGCTGCGCTCGTTCCTCACGATGTTCGGCATCGCCTGGGGTGTCGGCTCACTGTTGCTGCTCGTCGGTTTGGGAGAGGGCTTCCGTTCCGGCAATCGCCGCGAGCTGAATTCCATCGGCGAGGACATCATGTTTACTTTTCCTGGACGAGCGCCAGCCGTCGCCGGAAACATGAGTTCCAGCCGCGAGTATAGGATCACCTACCGTGACTACCTCGACGTGAAGCGGGAAGCTCCGCACATCCGGGCAGTCGCTCCGGTACTGATGCGCCAGGACATTCGCGAGGTCAGCGAGTTCGGCAATTCCAACGGGCAAGTCGTGGGAGTGCCTCCGATCTTCAACCAGATCCGCTATCTCCCCTTGGCGGCGGGACGCTGGATCAATGACGCCGATGAAGCGCAAAAGCGCAACGTCGCCGTAATTGGCGACGAGATGGCGAAGAACCTCTTCCCCGGCAGACCCCCGCAAGTGGGCGCCACCATTCTGCTAAACGGGGTTCGCTTCGAAATCATCGGACAAACCGAGCGCATCGGGCACGGAGACAATAACTCAACCAACAACCGGGTCTTCATGCCGTACTCGACCATGCACCAGTACTTCCCGCTCAAGGGCGAGGAGGAGGAAGACGCGGTCTCGTTCCTGAACTACCGGCCTCGGGTGCGCAGCGAGCACCTGCTGGCGCGCGACGAAGTACGCAAGATCATCGCCCGCAATCACGGCTTCGATCCCAACAATGAAGATGCCTTCGAGGATTGGGATACGGTGAAGAACGCCGAGACCGTGGGCGTGATCTTCGATGTTATGGACCTGTTCCTGGGCGGCGTAGGACTGGTGACTCTGGGATTGGGAGCGATTGGCATTATCAACATCATGCTGGTGTCGGTGAGTGAGCGCACGCGCGAGATCGGGCTGCGTAAGGCGCTCGGCGCCACCAATCGCAGCATTCTGCTCCAATTCTTTCTGGAAGGTGCGTTTCTCACCTTGCTCAGCGGCGGTATCGGAATGGCGGGAGCCTCGCTCTTCATGCATGCTCTAAGTACATTGCCGGCGCCAGAAGGCTTCGATCCACCCAAGCTTTCTCTGTTGTCCGCCACGGTGGCGATTGGAACGCTGGCGCTGGGGGGGATCATCGCCGGGCTCTACCCGGCGCGCAAGGCGGCAATGCTGGAGCCGGTCGACGCTCTGAGGCAAGAGTAGCCATGGTTAGAGACCTGCTCTCGCAAGCCTATGAAGCCATGCGGTACAACCGCAGGCGCACTGCTCTCACCATGCTGGGCATGGCGTGGGGCATCGCTACCGTTGTGCTTCTGCTGGCTTACGGAGCAGGTTTCGGTCGCGCGATCGAAGTGATCTTCGCCAACTGGGGCACGCGCATCATCGGCGTGTTTCCCGGCCGCACCTCGATGCAGGCAGGTGGGCAAAAGGCGGGCACGCAGATCAAGTTCACGCTTGACGACGTTGATCGCATCGTGAACGCGGCGCCTCTCGTGCGCCGCATTACGCCGGTATCGGACAAACAGTCCACCGTGCAGCAGGATGTGCGCACCTACACTCTGCCCATCGAGGGCTGCTACGACAGCATGTTCAAGATTCAGGCGATGAAGATCGCCGAAGGACGTTTCTTTGACGACCAGGCAGCTCGCCTCCCGGCGGCGCGTCGCGGTGATTGGCTCGGAGGCCAAAACCAAGCTCTTCTCGGGGGAGTACGCGCTGGGACAGTCCGTCAGGATCGATGGAATCAGCTTCACGGTGATTGGTGTCATGCAGGCGCGCATGCAGGAGAGCGACGACAGCATCAACAAGATGATCTACGTGCCGTTCACCACCATGAGCGAACTGAAAGACACGCATTACCTCGACGGGATTTGGCTCGACTTTGAAGGCGATCAGTTTGAACAAGTCGAGCGCCAGGTCCGTGAGGTTCTTGCCGCCCAATACAACTTCAAGCCCGACGACAAGCGTGCTGTCTTCGTCTTCAACATGATGAAGCAGTTGCACCAGTTCCAGATCATCACCATGGGACTGAAGATCTTACTGGGCTTCATCGGTACGCTCACCCTGGGGATCGGTGGCGTCGGTCTGATGAACATCATGCTGGTGTCAGTGACCCAGCGAACGCGCGAAATCGGCGTAGAAAAAGCGCTTGGTGGCCGGCGCAGTCACATCCTGTTTCAGTTCCTGGCCGAGGCGCTGACAATTACAGCGATCGGCGGCATTGCCGGGATCGCGATCGCCTATCTCATCTCTTTCTCTGTAGGCCGGCTGCCCTTCTATAGCGCTGTTGCCAAGAACGCCGAAGCCGCTGACATACGTCTGATCATCGACCCAACCATTGTGGTAATCGCGACCGCCATCCTGGGACTGGTCGGCCTCGTCAGTGGAATGCTGCCGGCCATCAAGGCCTCACGGCTCGATCCGATTGAAGCGTTGCGCTACGAGTAGGGCAGGAATTCCGGACAACACTGATCCCCGGCACATTCGGCAGCTGCGAATATGTGGGGGCACCGTGTGAACGTCGAGGCGAGCGCTGGTTGTGTTGTGTGGAGCACTTCGGTGCTATTGACTCAATACAGTAGTGATGCTACGTTGCTAACGCTGCGTTGTGCGGGTTCGTTTTGTCTGGATCGCAGCATCTGGGAATTTTCCACTCAACGCTCCCAGCGCCCAGCATTACTGACGCTGGACAAACCGCGTAACCCACTCGCTACTGCTAGGCCCCGGTCAACAACAACTGAAGTCGGCGGGAGGAATTCCATGAATAGAAAGATGTGCTCGATCTTTGTTGGCATTGCCGTAGTGCTTCTGGTGACGGCAGCTGCGCATGCAACCACCATAAACTTCGATGACATTCAGGGCGGGCCGGACATAAACGACCTGAATCCGGTTAACAATCAGTACGCGGCGTTAGGAGTTACGTTCTCCGATGCTGCCGGTTCGAACCGGCGCGTTGATTGGGGACAACATCGGATTAAGCGGCTTTTCGGAGCCCAACGTGCTGTTCTCGTGGCAACATCAGGGAGACAATTCAGGTGATCTGCGGCTTGATTTCACCGTTGGACCCAAGAACATCAGCCTCATTACCATGCTGAGTCAAAGCTACTATCTGGAAGCCCTTGCCTATGGTTCAGGTAATGTTTTGCTTGGAACCTTTGATTCCGCGGTAGAACAGACCTATGGCGTCGCCATACCCTTCAGCTTGTCGACGAACACCGCCATCAGCTACGTGCTGATGACCTCGCATCCGTCTGATGACCCGAATTACTTCGGGAATTTCTCGATCGACAATTTGACCTTCGATACCAGTGTTCCCGAGCCGCAGAGCTTGGTCATGCTTCTGAGCGGCCTGGGGGTTGGGGGTGCCTCTCTTCGCCGCAAGTTCAACAAGTTGTAGTTGTAGAGTTCAACCAGCAGTTGAGAAGGGGCCGGCATATACGGCCCCTCTTTTGCGAGGGGGCGCGCGACAATTTGGCACTAAGATGCGGCTGTAATTCCGGCTCGCACGCTTTTCTGCGGTAACTTCGGGCCAATTGAGTGGTATCCTTCTGGGCGATCGAGGCGCTGCGATACGAATAATCTCCTCCGATACAATTCCAATGGTGCCGTCCGACCGCCTCACCCAGGTACTCGATCAGCTCAAGCTTTACGAGCATCCGCTCGTCGAGTTTAGCGCGCGGGCCAAGGGCGACGGCGTCGAGGTAATTCTCAGCCCGCGTTTCAATGAACCTAGGGTCCACACCTACTACTACGATCTGCATCCCCGCGATCTGGACGATCCGCAGTTCGAATGGGCCTTCCAGCGGCAACTCTTCGACTGTCTGCACGACTACCTGGTCGAGATGTTCATCCGCACCCCGCAGCACCGCAAGGAGCACGCCCAGATGCAGCGTGAGGGCAAGCTGTGAGCTCCGCGCCCGAGTCGCCGGGTGCCCCACTCATTCCTGGGGTTGGAATGAGTGGGAATCAACTGCGCGCGCGCATCGTCGAGGAGATCCGCCGCCGTGGCCCGATTCCGTTTTCGCGCTACATGGAGATGTGTCTTTACGAGCCCGAGTTGGGCTACTATGCGCGGCCGCGCGAGCAGTTCGGCAAGGCCGGAGACTTCTATACATCTAGCGATGTGCACGCCGTATTCGGTCGGCTGCTGGCACGCCAGTTCGAAGAGATGTGGCGCGTGTTCGGCTCACCTGAGCATATCGATCTGATTGAGCTGGGCCCGGGACGCGGCCTCTTTGCTGCCGACGTGCTGGATTGGTCGGCGAAGCAATTTCCTGACTTCGCGCGTGCGTTGCGCTATTCGCTGGTGGAACAGTCGGAATATCTACGGGCGAGGTTGCGCGAGCGCGCGGCGGAACACATCGAGGCAGGTCGGGCGTGGATCTTTGATTCATTGGCAGGGGCGGAAGAGCCCCTGTCGCAGCCCCTTTCGTCCCTACGGGACTCAGGTCCTTTTACGACTTCACCTAGCGCTGAAGGCGCTGGGCTAAGATCTGCTGCGCCTACGGCGCGGGTCCCTTCGTCGCTCGCTCCACTTCGCAAGCCCGCTACAGGCTGCGATACAACCTCTGAAGCCCGCATTTTCGAAGAAGCGGCGCCGAGCGAGGTGGTCAGCTCGCGAAGCGAGCGGCATAGTCTAGCCCAGCACCCTTCGACGCGGCTCAGGGCAGGCTACGCCGAAGGCGGAGTGCTGGGTGGAAGTGCAAAATTCTCATCCGAGTCGCGTAGCGACGGCACGGTTTTTGCGGATGATGATCAGGCTGCGGACAACGAAGGCACGTCCCGTCAAGCCCCCCTCATCCTGTTCGCCAACGAATTCTTCGACGCGCTGCCGGTCGACATCGTCGATCATCGCGGCAGCGTGCGTGTGGCAGAAGAGCAGGGAAGATTCGTCGAACAGTTCGTTCCGCCGTCAGCCGAAGAGCTGGACTACATCGACCGTTACAGCGTCCATCCTGAACCCGGCGAACGAGTTGAGGTCTCACTCGCCGCGCCGCAGTGGATCGACCGCATCGCGCAGAGCCTTCGCAATCGTTCCGGCTTCGCCATGTTCATCGACTACGGCTACACGCGCGAGGAGCAGCTTGCCGGGCGTCATCGCGACACGCTGATGACCTACCATCGCCATCGCGCGAGCGCCTCTCCGTACGAAGCTCCGGGAGAGCAAGACATCACCGCCCACGTGAACTTCACCGCTCTGCGCTCCCGAGCCACAGAAAAAGGATTCGACGAGATCGCGCTGGTCACGCAGACGCAGCTCTTGCTCGGCATTGGGGAAGAGACGCAATTTGCCGACGCCTTCCAGGATTGCAAGCTGCCGCAGGAGCGCACGAAAGTCGCGCTGCAACTCCGCCACCTGCTCTCACCCGAGGAGATGGGAGAGAAGTTTCACGCGCTTATGCTGTCGCGAGCGATCCGGAGAGAGGATGCGATGCGATTGAGCGCAGCGAAGCTGCTCGCCGGTCGGCACGGTGAGTGAGCAACCTTCGCGGCTAGGTCTTAAGGATCCGCGACGCCTCCGCTGCTATCCGTGATGCCCTTCACGATCGGCGATCAAGGTCCCGTTGCGCGCATAATTGTGGCGAGGGACCTCGACGAAGACGATGGTTAGTTTCTCCGGATTGACGTGCAGTTCTTCCTGCATCACTTCCGTGATGCGCTTCACCGCCCGCCGCTTCTGCTCTTGCGAACGGCCTTCCAGCAGCGTTACCTGTACGTGCGCCATATACGCTCCACGGCGAAGCCGCGACTATCCACCGCCCCGCAGACGCAGTTTACTTCGCCAGTTCGTATCCGGCGAAGAAGTAACTCAGCTCGAAGCGTGCCGTGTCTTCCGCGTCGGAGCCATGCACTGCGTTGTGCTGGATGTCCGTGGCCCACTTCTTGCGAATGGTGCTCTCGTCAGCCTTTGCCGGATCGGTCGCGCCCATCAGCTTGCGATAGTCGGCAATGGCTTCTTCCTTCTCCAGCGCCATGACGATGATCGGGCCGCTCGACATGAAGTTGGTCAGCGACTCGAAGAACGGCCGATGCACGTGCACGGCATAGAAGCCTTCCGCCTGCGCCTTGTTGATATGCAGCATCCTCATGCCGATGATACGAAAGCCGTTTTGCAACAGGGTGTTGATGATGTCGCCGGCAGCATTCTTTGCGAATGCGTCCGGCTTGATGATGGATAGAGTGCGTTGCAAGGTCTTCATAAATTTGAGTTGTCAGTTCTCAGTTGTCGGTTGTCCGTTAAATGGAGTTGGAGTGCCGGATATCAGATTTCAAAATTCGGTACCTCTGCGTTGTATCAGGGCACGGCTTCAGCCGTGCCGAATCTATCCCTATTTAGGTTGTCATCCCGAGCGGACGTGAGCCCGCGAGGGAGCTGCTGTTTGTGTCGCCCGTACGGGACTCGAGTCCTCAACAAATCGCTTTCCCAGCGCTGAAGCGCCGGGCTACGATTGTTTCGCCCTTCGGGCCATTAGCCGGTGGCCGCTATTACCGGGCCGCTCGGCGGCCTCAAGCGTTTCATTAACCTGCCTACCCCGGGCTTGCGCCCGGGGCTAAAACCGCAGTCGCTGCTACGCAGCGCGCGATTCGAGCCGTCAGCCGCTAGCCAAGAGCCGCTAGCCAAGAGCCAAGAGCCAAGAGCCAAGAGCCAAGAGCGGTCTTACTTCGTCGCCTTCACCAGCGTCTCACCGATCTCGGCAGGCGAATTGGCGACGTGAATTCCAGCGGCCTCCATCGCTTTGATCTTCTCCTTCGCCGTACCCTTGCCGCCGGATATGATCGCGCCGGCGTGGCCCATGCGGCGTCCCGGCGGCGCGGTCTGTCCGGCGATGAAACCCACCACTGGCTTTTTCACGTTCGCCTTGATGAAATCGGCCGCGGTCTCTTCAGCGTTGCCACCAATCTCGCCGATCATAATGATCGCCTCGGTCTCGGGTCGCTGATTGAAGAGGTCGATGGCGTCGACAAAATTGGTGCCGATAATCGGGTCGCCGCCAATGCCGATGGCCGTCGATTGCCCGATGCCGCGTGTGGTCAGTTGATACACCGCCTCATACGTCAGCGTGCCTGAGCGCGATACGATGCCGACGTTGCCTTCCTTATGAATGTGCGCCGGCATGATGCCGATCTTGCACTTGCCCGGCGAGATGATGCCCGGGCAGTTGGGCCCGATAAGCCGCGAGTTCTTCGCCTTCAGGAACTCCCACGTCTTGACCATGTCAATCGCGGGAATGCCTTCGGTGATGCACACGATGAGCGGAATGCCCGCATCCGCCGCTTCCATGATCGCGTCCGCTGCGCCCGGAGGCGGGACGAAGATCACAGTCGCGTTGGCGCCGGTCTTCGCGACTGCTTCGCTTACCGTGTTGAAGATGGGCCAGCCTTCATGCGTCGTGCCGCCCTTGCCGGGAGTCACACCTCCGACTACCTGCGTTCCGTAGGCCGCCGAATTCTTAGCGTGAAACGTTCCTTCGCGCCCCGTCAATCCCTGCACAACCAATCGCGTTGATTTATCGACCAGGATGCTCACTTGACCCCCTTGGCAGCGGCGACAACTTTCTCGGCCGCGTCTTTCATGGTCTGCGCCACGATGAAATTCAGCCCGCTGTTCTTGAGGATCTCGCGCCCCTGCTCCACGTTGGTTCCTTCCAGCCGCAGCACAATGGGCAACTGAATGTTGGTCTTACGGGCTGCGCTCACCACGCCGTTCGCCAGCGTGTCGACACGCAGGATGCCGCCGAAGATATTAATGAGCACCGCCTTCACATTCTTGTCCGCCAGCAGGATTTCAAACGCGTGTGTGACCTGCTCCTCGTTCGCGCCGCCGCCCACGTCGAGGAAGTTGGCCGGCATGCCGCCCGCGTACTGAATGATGTCCATGGTCGCCATTGCCAGGCCCGCGCCGTTGACCATGCAGCCCACGTTGCCGTCCAGCTTGATGTAGTTCAGCGCGTACTTGCTGGCTTCGACTTCAAGCGGATCTTCTTCGCTGATGTCGCGCAGATCGCGGATGTCGGGGTGGCGATACAGCGCGTTGTCGTCAAAGTTCATCTTCGCGTCCAGCGCGAACAGCCGCCCGTCGGTTGTGGTGATGAAGGGATTGATCTCCACCAGCGAGGCGTCGGTGTCTTCCGCCGCGCGCGCCAGCGCCATCATGAACTTCACCGCGCCGGAAACGTACTTGGGGTCGAGCCCCAGCCGGAAAGCGATCTTTCGCGCCTGATACGGCTGCAACCCCATGCCGGGAACGATGTGCTCTTTGATGATGGCGTTCGGATCTTTTGCGGCGACCTCCTCAATCTCCATGCCGCCCGCCGCCGACGCCATGAAGACGTTGCGCCCGTTACCGCGATCGAGCACGATGCCCAGGTAGAGCTCCCGCGCGATGGGCAGCGTCTCTTCGATCAGCAGGCGCTGGACCTTCTTGCCCTCAGGTCCGGTCTGGTGCGTGACCAGTTGCATGCCCAGCATCTTGTCGGCAATCTCTGTGGCATCTTGCGCTGACTTGGCGATCTTTACGCCGCCGCCTTTGCCGCGTCCGCCGGCATGAATCTGCGCTTTGACCACTACTCCGGAGGCGCCATCGTGTAACAGTGATCGAGCCGCAGCATCGGCTTCCTCGATGCTCTCGACCATCTGTCCGCGAGGCACCGCCACTCCGTACTTCGACAGTATGGCTTTTCCCTGGTACTCGTGAATTTTCATGATTGATGAAGGCGAGCGGAGGCTGCGAAGCTCCGCCGCTCTGGCCCGAAGGGCCGATTATCTCCTTGCAAGATGGCTACAGGATGAAACTGGTAAGTGTAACGGAGGGGAGGAGGGATGAGCAATCAGCGGCTAGCAATGGCACTGATTTAATCCGTTGTTTCCGTTAGGTCAGCGCCGGTAGCAATGAGCAGCTTGCAATCAAAAGCGACGCGAGCACAGTAACAGCAAGATCTGAGCGTGGCGCATCACGACGCCTTCAGTAAAATTGCGGCACGTATACGGGTTGCAGTGGTAACATCACCGACTGATGAGCGAAGCACGCGTAACGATTGAAGTAGTGGAAAGCGACGTGCTGGAGTTTGCAGCACACGTCCTCGCCCTCAAATATGCCCAGCACTTTTACGGTTCGGATCAGGTCGTCTCCAAGTTTCTGGTGGCGCAGGGCCTCGTATCATCAGAAGAAAAGCTGAAGCCCGCGCCAGGCGCCTGCGCTTGGGCGAATACGCAGCGGGCAATACCCGCCACTCGCGTTTTGTTCGTCGGCGTACCTCCGCTTATTCGCTTCGGCTACACCGAAATCGAGAACTGGGCAGTGCAGGTGCTCAGATTCACGGAGCGAGACTTTTCGGCCGCAGAGCATATAGCCATAACGCTTCACGGCCCGGGCTACGGTCTTGATGAAATCGAAGCCCTGCACGCCGAAGTGCGGGGGATCGTCAGTGCGGTTCAGGCGGGTCAGGCGCCGCCGAATCTTAGTCGTGTGTCCGTCGTAGAGCGCAACCCCGCGCGCGTTGAGCGGCTTCAGGCAGCGCTGGCGGAGTTGCAAGTTTCGACGCCTCCGGCGGCCCGACCTCCAGTGCCCGCGCCGCAGATGGGGTCACATCCGGAACCTGCCGAGGTTCCGCGTGGCGTCTCGAAACCCTTGCCCGCGCCACAGGTTGCAGGCCCAGAATTCGACCTGACGCGGCCGTTCAGATTCAACTACGACCAATCGTCATCCCGCGACACGGAGCCCATGACTCTGCCATCAGCCGAGCAAGTCGAGCACAAGCCGCGGGCCTTTGTCGCCATGCCGTTCGCGCCCGAGATGGAAGACGTCTTCTATTACGGTATCCAGAACCCGGTCCGCCAGTTCGGCTACATCTGCGAGCGGGTCGACCAGGAAGCCTTTACTGGAGACATCCTTCAGCAAGTCAAATTGCGGATTGAGAATGCAGAGATCGTCATTGCCGATCTGACGGGCGCCAATCCCAATGTCTACCTCGAAGTGGGATATGCGTGGGGCAAGGCTCGCCCGACCGTGTTGGTGGCCAATAAGAAAGATGACTTGCGCTTTGATGTCAGCGGCCAGCGTTGCTTGAAGTATCAGAGCATCAAGGACTTGGAAAAGCAGTTGAGTGCCGAACTGGAGAACCTGGCGGGTAAACGAAAATCAAACTAAACAACCGCTGGTCTCTCTTGGGGAGGAGGCTCGACTACGCGAATCACGCATTTAGGATCATTCGAATCCAAACCGCTTCACCCCCGCTGCCTGCAACGCCAGATTCCATACGAAAGAAGGATTGTTCTTCAGGTACCGCCGCCACAACCGTCGCAGCTCTTTGCGCAAACGATCGAGCCACGGCAGGCCGCACACGTAGCCACACGTCTCTTCTTGTTTACCTTTACTGCGCGCTGCCGGCCGTCTTTTTAGCGTCCGCTTGTTTTTGGGCGCCTGCCGGCTGGTTGCGCAACATGAACATCGTGCCCGAGGGCAGCTTCAGGTGCGGCTTGGGCGAGAGCAGGAACACGGCCCCGTTCCTGGCTTGCTGAATGTACACCTCCTCCAGCCGCTGATAGCTCAATTCCGAGGTGCTGTTTCCCTCAACTGTTGCGTCCCGCGGCGGATGGCCAACCGATCTTGAGCTCCCCGGAATAGCCTGGGTGCGAGCAGCGTAGCGCGCGTGTTCAGCGTCTGCCAGATTGAGGGCCCCTTCAAAAGCGTTGTCGCTCTGTCCGGCTACCTTGGCTTTCACCGTGATCTGCGAAGCGATGAAGGCGTATAGGGGAATGCTGTGTTGCTTCCATTCCGCGCGTTCCACCACCAGCACCACCCACGAAGGCTTGTCATTCTGGCGGGAGGCGGCAGCCAGGATCTTCCCCTGCAACTTTGCGTTCTCCGGCATGACCAGGCCGTTGCCGATCAGCACCGGTTCCAGGGTTCTCATTTCCACGGCATCCCCAGCCTTGCACTTCTTCGTGTCAATCGTTTTGGAAAGCTGTGCCGGGATGCTGAGATTGCCGGGAACCTGCGTAGTGGTAGTGACCGCTTGCGGATCTTCTGCGAAGACGGTGATGGCAGAAAAGAGGACTAGTAAGAGCACTCGCATGGCTCACCCCTCTGGCCATCCCCACGGGGACTGCCACTAGGGTAGTTCCAGCGGCGCTGACGCTCAAGAGAAAAAGTAGATAGAGTCGCAACCCTCTCTAATGGGTTTTCCTTACAGACAGCAGCAGACGCGACAAACAAGACTCAGGCCGCGGAGCGGCCGTCAAGCCCGTTTACTCCACGCCGAACCTTCTTACCCCCGCGGCCTGCATCGCGATGTTCCATACGAACGCCGGATTGTTCTGGAGGTATCGCCGCCACAACCGCCGCGGCTCTTTGCGCAGGCGGTCGAGCCATTGCAGTCCGCAAGCTTTGATCCAATCAGGCGAGTCGGACACCAGCCCTGCGTGAATGTCGAACGCCGCGCCGACGCCGGCCATCAGCGGCACATCGAGTTTTCCGATGTGCTCAGCCATGAATCTCTCCTGCTTGGGCGTGCTGAGGCCAACCCAAAAAACATCGGGTTTACACTCACTGATCTGACCGCGAAGGTCGCGTTCCTGCGCCTCTGATAGCGCTAAAAACGGCGGCGTATAGATACCAACAATCTGTATGTTTGGAAGTTTGTGTTGAAGTTTTAGTTGAAGAAGCTCCGCGACCCCCGGCTGGCCCCCATATAAGAAGTGCCGATGGCCGCGCGCAAGCGAGAATCTGCACATCGCAAGCATGTAATCCGGCCCGTAGACCCGGGCCATCTGTCGATGTCCCTGTGCCCGCCCCACCCACACTGTGGGCATGCCATCGGGAAGGCACAGCACGGCTTCGTTCAGAATGCGCCGCAGTTGCGGATCGCGGCGTGCCTCCATCACGCCGTGTACCCCAGTGAGGCAGATGTACCCGCGCGCTCCGCTCTGGAGGAGGCAGCCGGAGAGGGTGACCGCCTCCTCCAAAGTCGTGGCGTGTACACCAACCCCGAGAACATTCGCGCGGGGCAGCCCGGTGAAACTAATCGGCTGCATACGCCAGCACGGGTGCGAGCCGTCCCGCCTTGCGCAACTCGCGCTCGATCCACAGGTACGTGACTCTCAGCCCGTCACACAGGCGAATCTGCGGCTCCCAGCCCAATACCGTTCGCAGGCGTGAGTTGTCGCTGTTGCGGCCGCGCACCCCTTGGGGCTTAGTGAGATCGTGATGCTTGATGAGCCTCTTGCCCGCGATCTCAGAAACCAGGTCCACGAGTCCATCGACGCTTATCAACTCGTCCGTGCCGAGATTTAACGGCTCGCGATAGGCGCTCGCCATCAAGCGCAGCAGGCCATCGACGCAGTCATCGATGTACATGAACGAGCGCGTTTGTTGACCGTCGCCCCAGACCTCGATGTCGCCGCCATCCGGCGCGAGCGCCACCTTGCGCGAGATCGCCGCGGGCGCCTTCTCCTTGCCGCCCTCATATGTTCCCAGCGGCCCGTAAACGTTGTGGAAGCGCACGATGCGCGTTTCCATGGAAAAGTCGTGGTAGTAGTAGCGGCAGAGCTGCTCGGTGAACAGCTTTTCCCAACCGTAACCTGCTTCGGGATCGGCAGGATGCGAATCTTCTTCGCGCAATGCAGCGACATCGGGTTCCTGCTGCTTGTACCCGGCATACACGCATGCCGACGAAGAGAACAGGAAACGCCGCACGCTGTTGATGCGGGCCGCCTCCAGCATGTGAGCGTTAATAAGAATATTGTTGCGGGCGATATCGGCCAGACTGGCGGTGATGTAGCCGATGCCACCCATGTCGGCGGCGAGGTTGTACACCTGGTCGATGCCACGCGTGGCTTGGAGGCAGTTGGCCCAGTTTCGTAGATCGAGCAGCTCGAATTCGTCCGCTCCAGTCGGCTCGAACTCGGGCTCTTTGATATCAGCGCCGCGCACCCAATAGCCCTCAAGCTTGAGCCGCTTAACCAAATTGTGGCCGATAAACCCTCCGGCCCCGGTGACTAAAACACGAGTTTGCGATTTCATGAATTGCTCCAGAGTGGTGTGTACAGAAGGTGAGACAAAAAAGGCCGCAATGCGGCGGAAATTCAGCTCCAGATCCCATGCAGGAGACTCGCCAGCCGCGGGAAATTGGTACGAGTAGCACCCGGGGGATCGGGCGTTGGGAGGGCGTTTGTGCCGTAGACTGGCATGCTCGTCTTGAACACCGGCTTGGGAAGGCCGAGCGCCGGGCTTGCGTCTAATGCAGCGCGGTAGATAGCGATCAGCTTCCTGTAATTGCTCTCCGGCGAGTAATGCTCCAGGCAGTGGTGGCGGGCCGCCCTGCCCATCTCTTTGGTTTCAAGCGGGTGTGACCACGCTCGGCGGATTGCGCAAGACACTTGTTCCGTGTCGTTGGTATCGACCAGCAGTCCGGTGCGACGGTCAGACACCAACTCTCGCAGCGCGCCGACCCGGGGAACAATGGCCGGAACGCCGTACGCCATCGCTTCGAGCACCGACAATCCAAAAGTCTCGTAGCAGCGACTGGGAGCCACCAGGAAACGCGCCTGGTGTATGCGCCGCAGCGTCTCGTCATGCGAAAGCTGTCCGGCGAAGCTGATGTGGCAGGCGCCGGACTCGCGCACTAGCCGTCGGGCGGCTTCTTCCAGCGGTCCGGAACCTACAACCAGCAATGGAATGCCCCTCAGCTCACGCCAAACTTGCAGAAGGTGAAGCACGCCTTTCTCTTCGCTGAGGCGGCCGGCGAAGATGGCGTACTCTCCCACCCCATGCTTCTGCGGAACGATGTCAGCAGCGAAGTGAGGCTTAACAACGATCTTGTTCGCCGGTAAGCCGTGTTGGCGCAAGACTGCCCGGCAGAACTCGCTGGGAGCGATGTAGGTGGCCACCCGGCCCCGCCACGTGCCTAGCGCGCGGTGTGCGCCCAGCATGAGAGCGACTGCCGCCGTCTGTTGCCGGGAATCGCGATAGCAGCCGCGCGCCGCGGCCTTCGCCAGGCTGCCCTGGCACTCGCCGCAAAGCGATTGGTTACGGAAGAAATTTCCACCGGGGCAGACCAGGCGGTAGTTGTGTACGGTCTGCACCACCGGGACGCCCTCAGCGGCGCAGGCGTAATAAACCGCCGGGCTCAGCAGAGGCAGCAGGTTGTGGCAGTGCGCGATCGCAGGCCGCTCGTGCCGGATCAGCGACCGCAACTCCAGATACGATTCCTGGCTCCAGGTTGTCGTGAGAGGAAGAGCGGCTTTGCGAATCGTGCTGAAGCGCGCGATCTCGCGATTGTGTCGAGCGTATTGCAATACACGGTGACCATTGCTGCGCAGCAGGTGGACCTCGGCGGCCACCACCGAGTCCTCCCCGCCCGGCTCCAGGTATCGATTGTGAATTACCAGGACGGAAGGTCTTGCCATTGGAGCAGCTCCGGATCTTTCATCCATTGCGTATCGAGGCCGATTCTTCGCCGAATTCGTATCTCGCGAGTGATGTTTCCGCTGATGAGCTTGTGGGTGAGTCGTCGCGCTCGCGCCCAATAGCGGCGCGCTTCCAGGTCCCACTCAGGGCGGTCGTATCCGGCAGCGGCCCGTTGCACCTGGTGGCGCTCGTATGCTCTGCGCTCGGTGTTCTGCAGGCTGACGTTGTCCTGGTGCCAGCGAAATGCGGCGATGAAGCGAGGACAATAGTGGAAGGCACACCCCAGGCGCGCCAAGCGCGTGAAGAACTCGAAGTCCATCGCAACCCGGTAGTCGCAGTCGAGCAACAGACCGCGTTCGATCAGGCGGCGGCGGAAGAACGTCGAAGTGGAGGGGATGTAACAGCCGAAATACAGCAGCACCTGGAAGTCAAAATCATGCTCCACCTTCGAGCGCACGACTCGTCCCTCGGGGTCGACGAACACGCAATCTCCGTGGATGACGTCCGCCTCGGGATGCTCGTCGGCCGCGCGCGCGATCGCCTCCAACCCGCCGGGCAGATAGTAGTCGTCGGCGTTCAGCCAGCCGACAAGATCGCCGGTCGCCATCAGGAAGCCTTTATTGATGGCATCCGATTGGCCGCCGTCCGGCTCGGAGATCCAGCGGAGATGCGGATGCCGTTGAAGAATCTCGAGCGTGCCGTCGGTTGAGGCCGCGTCGATCACGATGTGCTCAGCGGCGACCCCGCTTTGCCGGTTCACACTGAGAATTGCGTCTTCCAGGTAGTCGGCGCCGTTAAAGGTCGGGGTGATGACGGAAAGGCTTGGTAGGGACATACGGGTTCTCGAACGAAGGCAACTGCCAGCAAGAGGGCGATGAGGTTCGTCGACTGGACCGCCGAGTACGGCCAGGGCGTGAATCCCAAAGAGACGATGAACTGGGCAGTCAGGTATGCGAGCACCGCGCTCACAATAGCGCGATGATCCGGCGGTGAACGCTCCCCCCGCAATCGCAGACAGCGGAACAGATACAAGTGATAAGCGAAGTACAGTCCCAGTCCCAGCAGCCCGTATTTCAGCCAGACGTGCAGGGGCGCGTTGTGCACCATCACCGACTCTTCTTTCCAGTTGCGAATGTGCCAGGTCGGATACGAGCGGCCCAGTCCCATACCCATCACGGGAGCGGTGCGGACCTGCGCCCACGCGTCCAGCAGATCGCCCACATGGTCGGCGTTGTCTTCGGCGTAAGGCGGGTCCGCTTGGGTGAAGTCGAGACTGGCGAGGCGGTCGGCGAACGATGCTCCCAGCGCGAGAAATGTGATTGCCGCGATGCACAGCGGCAAAGCGAGAGTCCGCAGCCGCCTTCCACGGCTGGTTAGTGCAAGCAGCGTTATCCCGATCACCAGCTCCGCCCAGTAGGTGCGACGGAAGCACAGGGCGACCAGCAGCATGGCGCTGGCGCTCAGCAGTAGCCACGGCCCACGATGTCTGCCTCGCGAAGCTCCGCCGCAGAGCGACAAGCCCAGAATCGCGACAAACACCAGGGCCGACAGCGAGGGCCCATCGAACAGCGGAATGCGCCGACCCAGCAGGCTGGCGCCTCGTCCTTGTGCGTACGCCAGAAACAATGTCGCCATGCGGGCCGCGGCCACGGCGCCAAAGGCGAGAATTGCAGCGCGGGCGTCAGCAGGGCTTTGAATCCAGAAGCGGTAGACGATGTAGAAAGCTACGCCGAGCGCGAGCGCGCGCCAGTCGAAGAAGAAATTTAGTCCTCCGTGCTCTATGCCGTAGATAAGGCTCACAACAATCGCCCCTCCGAATGCGGCCAGCAGCAGCGCGAGCTTGCGCGGAAAGCTCGGGCGCGGCTCGCGCGAGCAGCCCAGCGCGAATCCATGCGCCAGCGCCAGGACAAGCACGGCTGCGTCAATCACGCGGAACCCGCCCGCCAGCGAGTTGTACAGGAAGCTCTTAGGCGCGGCCTCAGCGCCCCCCTGTGCGTACTCGGCAATGAAGATGAGCGACAGCAGCGAGCACACCACGGCGGCGCGAGCCACGCGCGCAGCAGCACGCTGCGGCGGAGCGATCTCCCACTGATTCCAGTCCGGCGAATGTGTCCCCCAAACCGTCGCACTCATGCGGGCCTCATCTCCGCAAGCTCCGAGCCGGCGTTGTCCTGCGCGTCGTAGACTGCTTCGACCACTCGCTGAAACTCGAACTCCCACGCGCGCCGCCGCGCATGAATGCTCAGCGACTGCCGCAGCCCGCGATTGTGAGCAAGCTCGCGCAGATGCTCCGCGATATCATCGGCGATAGCCTCACTGCTGCGGCCCTCGGCCGGAACCACGCGTCCGCAGCGGTTATTCACGATGCTTGCCGGACCTCCGAGGCCGGTGCAGACCACCGGCAGTCCGTGCGCCAGCGCCTCAATCACCGCCATGCCGCCGGAGTCGCGCAGGCTAGGGAACAGGAAAATGTCGTGCTTGTGGAACCGCCGCTGCACTTCGTCGTGCGGCAGCCACGGCAGCCACGTGATGACCTCCGCAATCCCAAGCTGCAGCGCCAGGGTTTGCAACGCCGCGCGGGCCGGTCCGTCGCCGATCAGCGTCAAGTGCGCGGGCACGCCTTGCGCCTTCAGCCGCTGCATTGACAGCAAGGCGATCTCCAGGCCTTTCCACTCCAACAGGCGCCCCACATACAGGCAACGCAGCGTGGGTCCGCTGTCCGCCACTCGGCGGCGGCTGAAAGCCAGCTGCTCCGGAGTGATCCCGACCGCCAACCGCAATTTGCATTTGTAGTGATAACGGGACGGCACCAGCCTGAGAGAATCGCGTGATGCCAGGTAAATCCGCTGGGCGTGCCGGAAGGCGCCGCGCATGAGGGGATCAAAACGCGCCAGCAGGTTGGCACAGTCGCGGGCAAGCTCGAATGCTTGCGCGCCTAGCGTCATCGAGCGGCGGAGCCTCCAGGGAACGCGCTCGCCTCCGCAAACCGGCCCGAAGTAGAAGGGAATCCCCAGCCATCCCATGAAGCTGGGCGCGCGCAGGCTGACGAAGGTGACGTGGTGAACGTAATCGAATCGTTGCGCGCGATTGAGCCGGCGCGCCGCGCAGAATGCCAGCCACTGCCACAGGAAGTAATAAAGATAGATCGCGCCCGGGAGCTTCTTCCATCGGCGTGCCCAACGGGGAAAATCGCAGTACACGAAGTGAAGGTTGCCCGCCTCGCCCGGGCGGAAACCGCGCTCGATGGCGTTGCGATTTGCCTCGCGCGTAATGACCCAGACCTCGTGGCGCAACGCCGCTAACCCCGTTGCCCACATCCAGCCGACGGCTGGTTCCGACCCCTTGCCCGGCTCGCACGCGTATGCAGATAGCAGGATGCGCGACATCAGAACGCTCGCTTGCCCAAAGTGACCAACTGTGGCCTTGGCTTGGGATGGGAACGACGCGGGGATGGCAGCTTCAGCCGTCGCGTCGTTCTTTCCGACAGGTGAGCAAGAACGGCTGTTATCGCGCGCTCGAGATTTTCGGTTGGCGACAGTGCGGACTGCCAGTTTACGGCCCACGCCACCAAAGAGTGCGTGTACGGCAAGCTCCTCGTTCGGCGATATCACCAGCGTGGACTCGGCCAGCGCTCGCAGGATATTCGCCGGGGAGGACCCACTCACAACCCATGTGCGGCGAAAAGCTGGCGCCATCGTCTTCGCTAACCTGTCCGCCAGCTTTGTCCGGTCTTCAACCCATCCCTTTGTTATCCGGACGAAGAGGCCGGTCGGATGCGATGCGCGGGAGAGAAGACGGGTGCTATCGGAGACGAAGGCTGATGCTCGCGCGAAATGGTTCTCCCGGTAAGGTGCCGATTTCAGTTCGCAGGCCAGTCGTGGCAGGAGCTCACGAAAGGCGGCGCAATCGTTGCGCAGCAAGGCCGATTCGATCTGCATATTGCTTGGTTGCGGCCAGTGGCTGAGAGCAAGTTCCGGATCAGGGCTACGACGGTAGAGCGCTGCCAGCTTCATCCATTGCCTATCCGTGAGGGTTTGCTTGAGCACTTGCTTGATCAAGTAATAGTTGAAATCGACATCCGGCGTCGGACGAAAGAACCCGCCGAAGCCAAGCACTCGATCGCGCAGAAGCTCCTCCGCGCGCATCCACAGCCTGCCTTGCCGTCGATAGTCGGTAGTGCAATCTGGATTAAGGAAGCCGATGGTGTCTCCCTGCTGCCTGGTGATGACGAAGTATGTCGCCGTAGTCTCATGCCGGATGGCTTGGACCAACTGCCCTCCGGCGCGCGCTGCCGCTGCGGCAAGCAGTTGAGGAATCGCTGCGTGCTCGGCGGGCGGCACCGCGAAGTCCAGGTCCGATCCCGCAAGCTCGGGCGCCCCATCCGCAGCACCCAGAATGCAATAGGGAATACCTGATTCGTTGAGACCCCGGATTACTGCCAACCAGAGTTCGCAGCGCAAGTCAGTCCGGACTTCGCGACCCGCAAGATCCGCTCGCGCAACTGGCAAGCGTTCGCTGACTGGAGCAACAGGCCACGGAGATATGCAAGCTGTCATGCGCGGGCCGCCATCGTCAGGCGCAGAGTTGTCAAAAGGAACGCTCGCTGTTTTTCGTCCTGCAACGCGAGCACCCGGACGAGGCTTCGCAGCAGATAGGCGAGTTCCAGCTTCCGGTGAAGCGCGAAACTCAGCGCCGTTGAGTCGCGAAAGCACAGGTCAGGAAACGCGGGGCGCGGTGATCGCCCGAAAAGGTAGCGGGTCATGTGGACGAAGTGGTAGGCATCATGCAGGGGTAACCCGCGCGGCCATGAGTCCTCCCAGTCCACCAGCACCGCCGAACCGTTTTGCAGCTTTATGTTCCAGGGCGCGAAGTCGCCATGGATACGCGCCGCCGGCAGCTCGGTCGTATCGTCGATCTCTTCCAGCGCTCTCCTCACCAGTCCAGCATCACCGGCGCTCAACTCGAGGTATCCCACTTCCTTCGCTAAAGGAAGCGCGATCTCCCGCAACCTGATGCTCTCGTCGGGAAGCGCCAACGAACACAGCAGCTCCGCTACTTCACGGGTCAACGTCATTCCGCAACGCGCACCGCGCACCACAGTCTGGGACGAGACGCCTTTGTTCCCATCGAAGGCCACCAGCCGTGGCGCGGCCGGAAAGCCTTCACGCTGCAAGTCGAACAGGGTCCGCGCCTCGTGCTCGATGGCCGGCTTGGCGCCTTCCGTCATGGGCACTTTCACAATGAGCTCGCACACGTGCGATTTGCCATCAATCAGGTGGAGCACGGCTTTGCGTCTTTCGCCGGGCGTGCCGAGGTAGACCAGCGGCTCCGGCGATGCAGGCCGGCGCCAGCCAAGTGAGCTCCAATCCATGTCAGCGATCCAGTCGACATGCTCGGCATCAACCAGCGGCAATGCGCGGGCTGCGCCCCAGCGCACGACCGACTTCATCGCAGCCCAGGCCATGCGCGACGTTGCCCGGTAAGGCTTCCATCCCAGAAACGAGTCGTTGCCAAGACGATGCCCGGCAGGTACAAGCCAGCGCGGATGGCCTGGTCGTCCCAGCCCAAAGAAGCACAGGTCCGTCGCCTTGGCTGGCCGGTCGTCCATCGTGGTTGGAGAGTCGTGCAACCCGGCTTCAGGCGCGAGCAAGGTCAACCTCCTCTGGTCCATCGGTTGTCCGTTGTGCAAGCTCCAGAACTTCGCTGGCAATTTCGGTTGCGACTTCGGCTACGGGCCTATCAGCGTTTACCATCGACGCGTTTTGCAGCGAACCCGGCCGCTGGCTGTATTCACGTCGTTGCCGCTCAGATTCACCCAAACTCACCTCACCCTTTCTTCTTTGCAACTCCTCGGCAGGAACGTCCAGCACGAACTGCAAGTCCGGGCACGGTGCAAACCTGCCGAGCAGAGACGCGAACCTGACGCTGGCTGCGGCAAGCCGGTAGCGGCGGGGATCGACCGCATAGTCGAGGAAGTAGCGATCGAAGATGACCAATCGACCCGCTGCCCGGCAGGGAAGTGTCAGCAGCAGGTGCGCCAGCCAGCCCTGAAGGAACATGTAGACCAACTTCAAGTAACTGAGGACGGGGCCCCTGGGGAGTTGGGCGTGCGGCTGGGTTACAGGCTGAGCCGGCTGGTACGCTCCCCACAACGGAACGCGCAAGTGATGAACAATAACGCCATCGAAATAGGGCGCGATGGTAAGCCTTAAGTGTTTAGCAACGGCCGATTTCCCCGCGCCGTCCGGACCATAGAGGGCGATCCACAGCCCTGGTCGGCTAACTTTAGGCTTGCGCTGGGTGATGGTTCGGATGCGATTTATGAAGTTTGGAAGGACGTGCACGAGTGCGACTCGAAGCTATCTCATAAATCGTCTTGTATCAGGCCGCGGGTTCAGCCGGGCCGTAGGCGACAGATAACATTTTGGGCTTCAGCCCCTGCGCGCCCCGTTGTTGCAGGGGCTCAAGCCCGGACCTTTTACGGATCGTTCGGCACGCCGGAAAGGCGTGCCCTGATTCAAGGCGATGTGATTCATGGGATGCCTTCTAATATCTGCCGTAAATGACTACACCGACGGCCATCTGCAAAATGGAATTCAATCCCCGGTTGGCCCAGTCCTTGGCGCCATTCACCGGAACATAGACGATGTCGCCATCACGCAGCATCGGGTCGTCAGTCTGGTTCGCAAGGATCTTCTTTAGGTCCAGCAACTGCTGTTGGGGGCCGGCGGGTGTTTGGTGGATCAGGCTGCCGTGGGATTTTGCCGTGCGGTTCAGGCCCTGCGCCAGCGCCAGGCCCTGCAATACGGTGATCGGTGTTCGGTCATCGAGCATGAAACCGCCCGGCTTGCCGACGTCGCCGAGAACATAGACCGTGCCTGCTTTCTCCACGACAATGCGGTTCCCGGGCAGCAACCCATCGGCGCCGGCCGGCTGCTGTACCGAGTCATTCAAATCGAAGTTCAAGGAGGCGTTCGAATCCTTATGCGTCAGCGTCGCCGAATGCGAGGCAAATTGCGTAACCCCGCCCGCCAGGGCAATTGCATCGCTGACACTCTGCCGGCCCCACAGAGGATAGTTGCCCGGGTTCTTGACCTCGCCCAGCACCGTGACCGTTTGTGCGTTGCTTTCCAGCACATTGACGGCGACATGAGGATTGCGGAGTACCTTCGCCTCCCGAAGTCGCGTCTCGATCGTTTGGCTGGCCTCCGCCGGCGTCAATCCTGCCGTGTGAACCTTTCCTCCCATGACCAGCTCGACATCTCCATCGTTGTCAACGCGCGCCTTCTGCGAAAGCTCGAGCGTGTCGAAGACAGTGACTTCCAGCAGATCACCCGATGCGATTCGCGTCAGCGGAAGACTTGCGGAGCTTGGCGATGACGGAGAGCCCGGGCCTGTCGGCATGGCCGTCTGCTCAACGCGCGCCGGGGCTACCGCCGGCGATGGAATTGTCGGTTGCGCAATACATAAATTATTGAATGCAGCCAACAGCAGGATTGCACCGAGCCGGTAATTAGAAGTCATCTCATAGATCACAGTGCCTTGTATCAGGCCACGCCTTCAGGCGTGCTGTCGGCACCCCTGTTTTTGAAAGGGCACGCCTTCGCAGCGAAAAGAAATCGGACTTGCAAGGTTTGTATTACTGGATGGACTTCATCGCCACCAAAAGCTCGGAGGTGCGAGCCTTGTATCATGATACAAAACGATTTATGAGACAGCTTCCAAGACAGCTTCTACGAGAGATCGCTCCTCGCATAGTAGGCTTGCGCGCTTCGCGGGAGTCCGGCTGCGGGGTATCCGTAATACGAAGCCCCTTCGATGGCATTCAGTAGGAAGCCGTTCACGTTGGCGTGCGCCCGGTGCAGAGCGTCACAGGCGCGGCGAACGGCGCGCCGCGAGGTCCGCTCGCAGCGAACCACCAGCACCACCGCATCGGCGCATGTGGAGATGGACCAGCGCGTCGCTTACCAACGATAGCGGCGGGGTGTCGATGACAACGCACTCATACGCCTCGCGCCATTGCATCATCAGCGGCTGGATCGATCTGTTGTCCAGAACGCCGGAGCTGCCGGCGTCGCTGCTTCCTGCGGGTAATACCCAGAGTCCGGGTTGTTGGGTGATCTCGCAGGCCAGGTCCAAACCCGCGGCTTCGCGCAGTTGGTCCCGCAGCCCCGGCTGCAAGTCCAGGCCAAAGTAGTCGTGCAGCGAAGGCTGCCGCAGGTCGGCGTCCACCAGCAAGACCTTTGCCCCGTGTTGCGCAAGCGAGATGGCGCAGTTCGCCGCCGTCGTGGTCTTACCCTCCAGAGGCAACGCGCTGGCGATCGCAATCACTCTCGGGGCCAACGGTTGGGAGGCAAGCAGCAGGCTGTGACACGCGGCGCGATACGATTCCGCTGCCATCGACGCCGGCTCACGCAACATGAGCGCCCGGTCCCAGCGATCGCCTTCAAGATCGCGCGGCCCCTTGCGCGATGCGAACCGGCTTCGCGCGGAGCGATGCCAACGCGGTATCGCTCCTAGGGCGGGCACGCCGGCCGCCTGCTCCACTTCTTCCGGAGTGCGGACGGAATCATCGGTCGATTCCAACCCAAGGGCCAATGCCGCGCCACACAGCAGCCCCGCGCCCAGGCCGATCAAGGTTGCCGAGAATGGTTTCGGCTCGGATGGTTCCGACGGAACCTGCGCCGGGTCGATCACTTCGATATTGGCCGACGCCAGCCCTGCCGCGATTCCAGCCTGCTTCAGCTTGAGCTGTAATGTCTCGTAGAGCTGCTGCGTGGACTCGACCTCGCGTTTCAGGATCGCGTGCTGCGCCGCATCTTCATTCAAGCGATAGGCTTTCTGCTTTTGTTCCTCGAAGCTGGCGCGCAACATCTGCTCGGAATGTAATGCGGCTTCGTAATCATTGCGGTAACGCTGCCGCAATTCCGTCAGTTCCCGGTTCACCGCAGCATCGGCGGCGGCCATCTGATCGGCCAACTCGAGTATCTTGGGATAGCCGCTGCCATACTTCGAGCTGAGCTGGGCATACTGCCCGCGCAGCCCGACTTGTTGGGTTCGCAACGCCTGCAACGTGATGTCGGGCACGGTCGACGCCAGCAGACCCGGATCTCCGGAAGCCGCGATCCGATAACGCGCCTCTTTGACGATGCGATCAGATTCCTGCTCGGTGAGCTGCTCATCCAACTGTTTCAGCTTGCCGAAGACAATGTTGTCGGTTTCGTCTTGCCCGAGCAGCCCACTGCTCCGATCCAGCGTCGCTAACCGCTCCTGCGAAACGCGCACCTCGGTCTTCAGGTCCTCCAGCTGCTTCGACAGCCAATCCGACACCTGGCTGGCCGACTCATAACTGGTACGCAGGTTGCGCTCGCGAAACTTCTCCACCACGACATTGACTACTGCCGCCGCCAATTCGGGATCCCTGGCGCGAAAGCGAATGGCCACAATGTCTGTCTTCGGGACCAGTTCAACGCTCAGGCTCTTCTGGAAGCGGCGCAGCAGATGATCGCGAGCCTCGGCAGCCCATTCCGATGGCCTCATATCGCCCGGCTGCACCCAGCGTCCTGCGAAAGCTTTGTCCTGCGCCAGCCCGAGCCGGTCGATCACGTCCAGGGCCAGGCTGTTGCTTTGCAGCACCTTGACGGCTGCCTGTAGCCGCAGCGTCGAGTCGTTGGGGTTCAGTGCCTTTGCCGCCAGCTCGTCCAGGCCCAGCCCGTTCGTATTGGCCGGAGTGACTTCAATCTGCGACAGCGCTTCGTAGCGGGGATCGCGCAGCAGCACATAGAAAATCGCCAGCAGTAGCCCCGCCAGCGTGCAGCCGGCAATCGCCAATCTGCGCCGCCGAAGAACTTGCAAGATCTCCGGCAAGAGCAGTTCCCGGGGCGGCTCCGCCAGATAGACGTGCCGAAGTTGGCCGTTGGCCGTCGAGATGTGTTCAACCGGCGGAAGCATCCTTAGATGCCTCGCGCCGCGAACACCACAGTATGCAGCAGCACCGCGAAGTCCATGAAGAGGTTTCGATGCCGCAGGTAGTAAAGGTCGTATTCCAGGTTCTCGTGGATGAGGCACTTGCGGTCGCCGCTCAACTGCCATAGCCCGGTGATGCCCGGCTTCGCCGCCAGCCTCCGCCGCTGGAGCGGGGTGTAGCGGTCGCACAATGAAAGGCATCTCGGGGCGCGGGCCGACCAGCGACATCTCACCCCGCAGCACATTCCACAGTTGCGGCACCTCGTCAAAACAGGTGCGGCGGAGCAATCGCCCAATCGGCGTGATGCGGCTGTCAAAGCCCGTCGTCGGAGAGAACGCATACGTCGGACTGTCCACATACATCGAGCGGAACTTATGTAGATAAAAGAGGCGTCCTTTGTGACCTACGCGCAGTTGCCGGAAGATGGCCGGGCCGCGGGATGTCAGCCGTATCAGCAGGGCAGCCAGCGCGCACGGCGCCGCCAGCAGCAGAAGAGCGAAGCAGGCCAGCAGAATATCCACGGCGCGCTTCGCATAATCACTCACGCTGCGTTGCCGTTCGGCGGCCAGGCTCGCCAACATCATGCCGTCGATCTCGGAATATTCCAGCCAATACCCGGGATCCAGGTAATCGCGCGAAACGATGTAGGTGCTAACGCCCAGCGTAGCCGCGCGCGCCATGATGTCCAGCGTCTCGGCGTTGTCCAGGCTGGGATCGGCGACGATCAGGGTCGAAGCCCGCATATTCCGGAACAGTTGCGCCGACAACGGACCGGCCAGCACCAATGCCGACTGGCCCTGCCAATAGGAACTCGCACGGATCTCAGTTCCATTCAGTGCTGCCTCTTCATCGACGATGGCGACGGGATCAAGCCCAAGCTTTGGCGAGCGCAGCAAAGCGGAATAAATGCTTTTCGCCAGTGGCCCGCCTCCCAGGATGACGGCCCTCCGGTTGCCATACCCTGCCATTCGGAAACGCCGGATCGCAACCCGCAGCCATGCCTTCTCCATAGCCAGCACCAGCGGCACAGTGCCGAAGCAGGTCAATAGCAGCGTTGTCGGCAACGCCGGCGCCGCCAGGAAAATGAAGGGCAGAGCCACCAGTAAGCACTCTGCCCCCACCCGCAGCATGCGTTCGGTTTCGCGTACTGCCAACAGGCTCAAGTAAGGACGATATTCGCCGTGCTTCTCCAGCAGCAGCACCACCATAAGCCCGAAGAGCGCGGCCGCTTCCAGGATCGAAGCGCTCGATATTCGGGCGAGGCGGCTTGCATAGCCGGGGCGATAGCTCTCAAACGGCAGCAGCACGCCGCACACGACGGCAACCCAATCGAGCAGCCGCTCCGCGAACGCAATGCTGGAGGCGAGGCGGCGGGGGGCGCCGACCGCTACAGCGCCCCGTCGACCGTCGGGAGCCGCCGATGGGAAGGGAACTACAATTCCCATGCCGCCGCCTGGGGGAGGAGATCGTAAATCATTGCTTGCAATGCCGAATCAAGAAGTAACAGCGGATGTCCAACCGAGTGGCTCAACGTCGGCGCCGTTCAGGTCGATGGACACCGACTTCATGATCTGCTCCACCGAAATGACCAGCCGGGTGGAGTTCTTCTTTTCCACCAGCACGCCTTCCCAGCCCTGGAAAGGACCATGCTTCACCCGCACCCGCTGCCCTATGCGGAGATAGGGGTGGGGCTCCACCGCCGAGGGATTCGCCGTACAGAGGCGCAACTTTTCTACATCGGCCTCCGATAATGGAACCGGCCTGCCGCCACAACACACAATGCTGACTACGCCCGCAGTTTGCAGCACGCGTTGGCGCTCACGATCATCCACGCGAACGAAAACGTAGCCGGGGAACAGCGGCATATTGCTGCGCCGAATGCGGTCGCTCCATCGGCTCAGCCGCCGGTACGTCGGCAGCAGCGTATCCAGTCCCTTCTGCTGAAACTGCCTGACCACCACCGACTCATGCCGCGCTCTGGTGTAGGCGGCCAGCCAACATCGCAGTTGCTGATCCGGTTTCAGATTGTCTTGCGGATACAGGTTTGGAATTACCTGTGGCTCCGCCATTGCCAGTCCCATTGCTCTCTGGCTCCGTAAGGAGTTCTACTGATCTAGCTGGATGGCACTTAAGGAGTCTCTGTGAAAACCAGGCTTGTCTCGCGACGGTGGTTCGCACCACCTAAAACCCAGCCCAAAAGGGGGCGGCTCAGTCTAGCCCAGCACCCAGCCGTAGGCGGAGTGCTGGGTGAGGCGGGAAAACACGTGAGTCCTTCGGGGACAGCACAGGTTTTCACACAGACTCTTTAAGCGCTGCGTTTGCGATCCTAAAGTGACATCTAGGCAAATGGCACTTTTCGGGCCAAACCGCCGGAGGAAATCAAGGCAGAAACTATCAGGAAACTCAATCCCTTAGCTTTTTCCGAAGCCTGACAGTTGACGTCCTGTGTCCACAATTTGGACAAACGCCGTCCAAGAGTCAGACTGAAGCCATGAGAAGATTCGGGCTTACCCTTTACTCATTTACCTTAGTTGTTATCTGCCCGGATTGTGATACAAAGATCGGTATGAAAAGCTGCAAGCTGATTCGACTCACCGCCGCTTTGATATTTCTGCTTGCCGTGTCACCGCTCTGCCTCGCGCAGGTCAAGAAAACGGTGGTCGAAATGAAGGACGCCAAAGGCGAGAGCGTTGGCCACGTCACCATTCTCGCTGAGAAGACCGGCGTCGAGCTGAAGCTTGACCTGAACGAACCTTCCTCCCGGCGTGCACGCCATCCATATTCATCAAGACGCCAAGTGCGATCCGCCGGACTTCAAATCTGCCGGCCCGCACTTCAATCCCACGGGTAAGAAGCACGGCTTGGAGAACCCCGAGGGCCATCACGCGGGCGACATGGTGAACTTCACTGTCAAACCCAACGGCAAGGCGAAAGAGACCATCAAGAACGCTGATGTGGTACTGGGCGACGGCTCCGAGGCGAACTCGCTGTTTGCCAATGGCGGTACCGCGGTGGTCATCCACGCCCAACCTGACGACATGAAGACTGACCCGGCCGGCAACGCCGGCGCTCGCATCGCCTGCGGCGTGATTACGAAGTAAGTTTGCGGCGCGCTGGGTGCCCCATCCTTTTCCCGGTGTTGGAGAAGGGTGGGATGACGTCAGATTGGAAAGAACACGCTCAAGACTCGAGGTTGGGTGAAGATAGAGTCACCGAGATCCACCGAGTGGCCGCGCACCGCCGCTGTGCGTCGTTCCGCGAGTGAGAGTCCCAGAAAATCCCCACCCAACCAAAAGTAAGGCAAGGTCGGGTTAGGGTGCTTGCGCGGGCGACCCGCCCTGAATTGGTTGCCCCACTCGGGCTGGTTTTGCCCGGGTCGGTCTTTTGATGACGGGAGTTCCTGGACTCACGTACGACCCCCACCCCGCCAAAAGGAGCCGGGATGGGGCACCCGCCCGTAGATCTTTCAGAAATGAAGAGGCACGGGGTGGGTTACCCGGCCGCACCGACTGCCCCTTCGATTTTCTGCAACATTTTCCGCTGCTAAAATAAATGGACAATGATCCTTCCATTCGTTCGCGAACTCTTCGCGGACGTGGAAAACTCTCCCATTCTGGCGCGTGCAATAGCCCACACCAAGGGCGGCGCGGGGCGGCTTCGTGTCTCCGGACTTACCCCAACGGCCAAGGCGCTCTTCTCGGTGCTGCTGCAACGCGGCTCGTCGCGGCCGCTTGCGCTCCTTGTCTGCGACAACCGCGCGATTGACGATTTGCTTCCCGTACTTCGTTCTTTCGCCGAGCTAACCGGATCGCTGGCTCCCGAATCCGTCGTCAGCCTTCCCGCCTACGACGTGTTGCCCTTCGAGAGCCAATCGCCGCATCCTGAGATCCAGGAAGTGCGCACAGCCTCTCTCTGGAAGATCGCGACCGGCGCAGCGTCGATCATCGTAACCACGTCCAGCTCGGCGGCCATGCGCATGCGCGGCGCAGGTTTCTATGCAAGCCTCGCAAGAATCATCCGGCGCGGCGAGATGGTGGACATCGAACGCACCATCGAGCATCTGCGCATGGTGGGCTACAGCCAGGTGGACGTGGTCGAAATGCCGGGCGAATTTGCGCATCGCGGCGGCCTACTCGATGTTTATCCTCCCGAGTCGGACAGGCCGACTCGCATTGAATTTTTTGGCGATGAAATCGAGTCCATTCGCAAGTTCGATCCCACAACGCAGCGATCCGCAGCCAGCACCGATGATGTTGTCCTGCTGCCGCTGACCGAGACTCCTCTGGAAGCAGAGACGCTGTCGGCCATCAATGCTCGCCTGTCGGGCGAGCGGGTTTCCGGAAGGGAAGAGCTGATCGAGCAAACCGTACGTGCAACAGGTGTCGAGGTTTTTCCCGGATGGGAGCTCTACGCCCCTGTCGCCGGAGCCGACGAAACTTTCTTCGATCTGCTGCCCAACGCCCAGATCGTGATCGACGAACCCGCGCAGCTCACTGACGCCCACGATACCTGGTGGACCAAGGTCGAAGAAGCGCACGAGCGTAGCCTGGTCGGCAATCTCGTCCGTCCCGAGGAGCTGTATCTTTCGCCCGAGCAGTGGAACGCGCGCTTGCAAGCCCTGCCGGTCGTGAGCCTGGAGCAGCTTGGCATCGAGTCCAGCGACGGCGTCGAACACCTTACATTTCCGTCGCAGCCGACCACGCGCTTCCATGGCTCGATCGCTGCGGTGGCGGAGGAGGTTGGCCAACTCGCCAAGGACGGCAAGCATGTCATCTTTGCCGTCGGGAGTCTCGGCGAGGTCGAGCGCCTGGCCGATGTCTTCAACGAATACAACCTGTCGTTCCGCATCGGCAGCCGCACCCCCAAGCCGGGCCAGGTTTACGTCGATGAGTCGGCCTACTTCTCCGAAGAAATTGCGACTACCACCATCGTCAAAGCCTATGTGCCGGAAGGCGTGGTGCTGCCGGAATCGAACCTGGTGCTGTTCGGCTCGCGCGACCTGTTCGATGAGGCCGATGTCTCGGCCGGACGCCCGCAACGGCAGAAGTCGAAGGTCTCGGCGTTTCTTTCAGACTTTCGCGACTTGGCAATTGGCGATTATGTCGTGCACGTCGAGCACGGCATCGGCCAGTATCAGGGGCTGAAGGAAGTTCCGCAGGAAGATGGCGCCGCCGCTGAGTTCATGGTGCTGGAGTATGCCGAGGGCGCGCGCCTCTACGTTCCGCTGACGCGCCTCGACCTGGTGCAGAAGTATCGTTCGTCGGAAGGCGTGAAGCCGGTGCTGAATCGCCTGGGCAACCAGCAGTGGCAGAAGACCAAGGCGCGCGTGAAGAAGGCCATGAAGGACATGGCCGAGGAACTGCTCAAACTCTACGCTGCGCGCAGGACTGCCGAGGGCCACGGCTTCGCTGCCGACACCGAATGGCAGCGCGAGTTTGAAGACTCCTTCGAGTTCACTGAGACCGAAGACCAGATCGACGCCATCGCCGATGTGAAGCGCGACATGGAAGCTTCGACGCCGATGGACCGTCTACTCTGTGGCGACGTCGGCTATGGCAAAACCGAAGTCGCCATGCGCGCGGCATTCAAGGCCGTCAACGACAATCGCCAGGTCGCGGTGCTCGCGCCGACCACGGTGCTGGCCTTCCAGCACTACAACACCTTCCGCAGCCGCCTCGCCGCGTTCCCCATCAAAATCGAGATGCTCAGCCGCTTTCGCTCGCCGAAGCAACAGAAAGAAACTATCGCGAAGATCGAGGCCGGGCAAGTCGACATGGTCATCGGCACCCACCGCGTGCTGTCGAAGGACGTGAAGTTCGCCGACCTCGGCTTGGTTGTGGTCGACGAAGAGCAGCGCTTCGGCGTGCGCCACAAAGAGCGGCTCAAGCAATTACGCAAAGAAGTGGATGTGCTGACGATGTCGGCCACGCCCATTCCGCGCACGCTGCACATGTCGCTACTTGGCCTGCGTGACATGAGCGTCATCGAGACGCCGCCGAAAGATCGCATGGCGATCCAGACCGTTGTCGCCGCCTGGGACGAGAAGCTGATCCGCTCCGCCATCGAGAAGGAACTGGAGCGCGGCGGCCAGGTCTACTTCGTCCACAATCGCGTCGAGAGTATCTGCGACATCGCTGACAAGCTCGGCGAGATGGTTCCGAAAGCTCGCATCCTGATTGGGCACGGGCAGATGCCCGAGAGCGAACTGGAGAAGACGATGATGGCCTTCGTGCGGCACGAGGCCGACATCCTGCTGGCGACGACCATCATCGAGAACGGACTCGACATTCCGCTGTGCAACACCATCATCATCAATCGCGCCGATCGCCACGGTTTGTCGGAGTTGTACCAGCTTCGTGGACGCGTGGGCCGCTCCGACCGCCGCGCCTATGCGTATCTGCTCATCCCGCCCGACCGCGATCTGACCGAGCTGGCGCGCCGCCGTCTGGCCGCATTGAAAGAGTTCAGCGATCTCGGCGCGGGCTTCAAGATCGCTGCCCTCGATCTCGAGCTGCGTGGGGCAGGGAACCTGCTAGGCGGCGAGCAGAGCGGTCACATCGAGGCGGTCGGCTTCGAGCTGTATACCACGATGCTGGAGCGCACGGTGCGCGAACTGAAGGGCGAGGTCAAGGAAGAGGCGCTGGAGACGCAACTCAACCTCGGGCTCAACATCCGCATTCCCGCCGACTACATTGCTGAAGAGAACCAGCGCCTGCGCATGTACAAGCGCATCGCAGGAGTCGAGTCGGAAGCGCAGCTCGAAGATGTGGCCGGAGAACTTGGCGACCGCTACGGAACGCCGCCCGCTCCCGTGCGCAATCTGCTGGAGTACGCCGGACTGCGGCTGTTGTCGCAGCGCATCGGAGTGGCGCAGATCGAGCGCCGCAAAGACGCGGTCAGCATCCGCTTTACCGAGAAGGCCAACGTCGAGCCGGAACGCCTGGCGCGCTTCGTTGCCGCGCAGACGGGCGCGCAGTTTACCCCTGCCGGAATTTTGAAGTTCTCACTCAAAGAGAAACAGCCGGAGCAGGTGCTGGGCCACCTGAGTTCACTTCTACAGGAACTCGCCGGCGAGCCGCAAAGCGTCTCCCAGTAGGCTGCGGAAAACCCGACCATATACGTTGTTGAAGGGGCGCGCAGCTTTAGGGAAGGTCTGATTAAAGTCCTGGCTTTGAAGGGGACGGCCTTCAGGCCGTCCGCAAGTGCCTGGAATAAAGCAGGGCTTTAGGCCCTGAGGGCCTTCGCTCGGACTTGATCAGGCTCTCCTTAGCTGCGCCGTCGCAGGCTTTTATCCTTGTTAATGGAATTGCAGCTTGACTTTTGGTCGCGCGCGACTAACCTGATTATGGTCGCGTGTCGAGCTTCCGCTGTCGCTATCGCGCGTCATTAAACTGCCAGCTTCTACTCCCAATCCAAGTGGGTCGGTTCAGGAGTTCGCATGCACTCGAAAATTTCTTCCCGCAATACATCGATTGTCCCTGTGGCCTGTCTTTATCGGCGGCTCGCCCTGCCGTTGCTGATCGCCGCTCTGCTCGCGACCATCTCTTGTCCGCTGTTGGCGCAGGAGAGGTACCTTGTCAGCACGGAGGACCGCTGGCTGAGCTGGTACGACTTGGCGACCAACACGCTCGTCACTTCGGCCAAGGGTGGCATGTCGTTGTCCAGTGTTCTGCCCGGGCCAAACAATCGCCTGATCTTCGGCCCCAGTGGCGACTACACCTCGGTCATCGATAGCACGATACAACGCGAGACCGTTCGCGTAGGCGATGCGAACGGGTTGTCGGCCGCGATGACGCCGGACAGCAAGCTTATGCTCGTTCCCGGCTATGACGGGTGGCTCCGTTTCGTCGATACTGCGACCTTGCAGGTCGTTCGCAAGGTGAGTCTCAAGTCGGTCCTTGGAACCGGCTGGACCGGTTCGGTTGTTATCGCGGCGAACAGAGCCTATGTCTTTCCCTATCTAGGTTCGTTAGCAAATGTAGCCGTCGTGGACTTGACGACCTACGCCGTTTCCTCTATCGCCCTTCCCGATGGCTCCTCCTTTGCTCAGGAGCTTGCCGCGGCTACGCCCGATGGCAAGACCATCATCACGGTCGAGGAGGAGAACGCGGACGGCCTCTTCCATGTACTGATGATCAGCACAACGACCAATGTGATCATCGCCGACTATGCACAGAATTCCGACATCTATTCGGCGTATGCGTTGGTGGTAACGCCGAACGGATCGGACCCCAACAATCTGTTCGGCTATGTCGCCTTGCAGGGTGACTTAGGCGATCAGATCGTCGCCCTGGATCTGCGAGCCAACTCCCCAACCTACGGGCAGATACTTTTGTCAACCGCTGTCTTTCCCCAGTTGACCCCTTATAGTCTCGCTATTAACTCTGACGGGACGCGCCTGATTGTTGTGGGTTCCGTTTATTATCCGCCGGCTCCAAACACCTACGTCATCGACGCGCTCAAGATGATCACTGATCCCGCCGACGCCATCATCGCTGAGGTGACGGCGGGCAGCGGAGCGGATGGCGAAGCAGTGGGGACTGGTTTCTTTTCCACCACTCCGCCTGACACTGCCTGTGGTCAGCGGCGTGAGCGGCGACATCACCAACGATGCGCCGCATGATATTCAGATCGCGGGTGGTAATTTCATGCCGGGAGCATTGGCGAAGATTGGCGACATGGCCCAGCTTCCGACCACGTTCTTGGGAGGCGGTGCGTTAAGCGTTGCCGTGCCGGCGAACGCCCCGTCCGGCAAAGCGCTCGATGTCATCGTCACGAATCCCGAAACGCAAGACCCTCCCGACCAACAAAACCAGAGCGGATTGCTGGCCGGCCAGTTCAACATCCTGCTCAATCCGAAGTTCCAGCCTACGGCCCAGTTCGTCAGCCTGAACGGCGATACTTCTCTCTCTCTGTACGACCTAAGCCGGCGGGAAATGGTAGACGTGCCGTTTATCCAGTCCGGCACTACTCCGCTGTGGGCGACTTTCAATGCCGACGGAAAAGAAATGTATGTTTCCGCCTTCAACCATTATGCCCAGGTGGTAGTTGTTCCAATCGATTTATCCAACAACATCCTGGCAAATCCCATTGTCATAAACGGCTCTCATCAGCTCAGCAGCTCGCCACTGGCTGCCAGCGTGGATCCGAAGACAGGCAAGCCGGTCATCAATGTGGTCTGGCGAGCATCCGGCGACCTGCACGTCGGCGTCATCGACAGCGACCAGAATTCTCCGACGTTCAACACAATTATCAGGACCTTCGACGCCGGCATAAACAAGAGTAGCGTCTTTCCGTTCGGTATGGTTGTTACCGCTGACGGCAAGTTTGCCTACATGTGGTATCGCACAAGCGCTCCCTACACCTATTTCCTGGGAATCATGGATCTCTCTATAGGTGCATTCACACAGGTGAGCGCCGTCAGCCTGGGCGTGAATCAGGCCGACCCCAACAACGGAATCAGGCTTTCCATCGCGCCGGACGGGAAATCGCTACTGTTGTCCAGCTTCTATGGCAGCCGCTGGCGTATTGAAGTGGTCGATATTTCGCAGCCCATCATGCCGAAGCGTGTCGTAGAGCTCGTACCCATTCCAGTACCCGGCCATGGTTTTCCGGCGGTTACCAGTTATCAGGTTGTGGGCGACAAGCTTTACGCCTTCGATCCGACCGGCATTATTGTGGTCTTCAACTTCAACAGAGCTACGGGCGATTTTCGCGAGCTTGGGTGGTACATCTATCCCATCGGTGATGAGTACAACTCAGTGATCCAGTTCGCTCCCAACTTCGCATTCTCTGCCGATGGCGCATGGCTTTACGTTGCCGATGGGGTAAACGACCTGATCGCTGTCCTCGATCCGGCGAAGCTGCCCAGCGGCAAAGACGCCTTGGTTACTACGATTCGCTCGCCCTATTATCCCTATGCGCTTGCGGTTAGCCCCGTCCCACCGCCGAGCAGGCAGGCTACGCTCGCGCGTCGAGGCGGCAGTGCGCCCGGCGCTCCTCCGGCTGTGTCGGCCCGCAGAGAGGGGCCGCGCCATAGTCGCCAATGACGGACCGGCGTTCCTGCCAGTATCGTTTCTGAACACGCATTTCGCCGCGGTTGCAGTTTCCCCAGCCCTCTGATATCTCTGGCGTGCGACTTTTCGACCCTCATGAGCCGCCGCTTCGAATCCGAACAGTGGGTGCCTGCGCCGATTGAGCGCGTGTTCGCCTTCTTCGCCGATCCCCACAACCTGCCGCGCGTCATGCCGCCAGCCCTCGGCACCAAATTGGTGAAGCTCAATCTTGTGCCCCCACGCTTTCCTGCTGGGCAGGTGCCGCCGGGCACGCTGCGCATGGCAGGCGCCGGCACCGAGATGACGGTCGCCTTTCGCGTCGTCCCCTACCTTCCTGTCCACGAGCGCTGGGTCGTCAACATCACCGACTTTTCGCTGAACGAATACTTCCACGACTCGCAAAAGCAGGGGCCGTTCCGGCGCTGGGAGCATACTCACAGCTTCGAGCCGATCATGCAGGGCGGGCGCGAGGGCACGCTCATCCGCGATGAAGTCGACTACGAGGTCGGCTTCGGTTGGGTGGGGCGCGCTCTCGAGACCGTTCTCTTCCAGGGCCTGTTCCGCGCGACGTTCAATTACCGCAAGCGGGTGGTGGAAGGCCTCTTCGCCTCGGAACCCATGCCCGCCCCCACTGCGCTATCTTGATGGCATGGACCTGTTCGCCCTCACTCGCAAGCTGATCGACATCGAATCGATCACCGGCAACGAAGCTGCCGTGGGAGAAGCGCTCGCCGAAGAGTTGCAGCGGCTGGGCTACTGCGTCGAACGCATGCCCGTCGAGGAGGGCCGCTTCGACCTGTGGGCCACATCGCCGCAGGAGCCGCACCCCGCAGTCGTGTTCTCCACCCACATGGACGTCGTGCCGCCATTCTTCCCCTCGTCGGAGACGGACGACCGCATCTACGGCCGCGGCTCATGCGACGCCAAGGGCATCATAGCCGCGCAGATCGGTGCTGCCGAGAAGCTGAGGGCCGACGGCATTCACGTTGGACTGCTGTTTGTTGTGGGCGAAGAGCGCGACAGCCAGGGCGCGCAGGTTGCTAACGAGCAGCCGCGAGGCGCGAAGTTCCTCATCAACGGTGAGCCGACGGAGAACAAGCTGGCGCTAGCGTCAAAAGGCACGCTGCGCGTCGAGCTGGTGGCGGAAGGGAAGATGGCGCACTCGGCCTATCCCGAGCTGGGCGAGTCGGCGATCGAGAAGCTACTCGACGCCTTGGAGCGTGTGCGCGCGCTGAAGCTGCCGACGAACCCCAAGGCCGGGCCGTGCACCATGAACATCGGCCTCATCGAAGGCGGGCGAGCGCCCAACGTCATTCCCGATCACGCCGTGGCGCACCTGCTGTTCCGGCTCGTCGGTCCCACCGATGAGTTGCGCAAGCAGATAACCGAGGCGGCCGCCGGAACGGCCGAGGCGCGTTTCCCGCTCGAGATCCCTTACATGGAGATGGCGACTGTTCCCGGCATCGAAACCATGATCGCCGCGTTTACTACTGACATCCCCGCGTTGACGAATTGGGGCAAGCCGCTGCTGATCGGTCCGGGCTCGATTCACGTGGCGCACACCGAGGGCGAGTACATCGAGAAGAAGCAGTTGCTGGAGGCGGTGGATCTCTACGCGCGCATCGCGCGGCAGTTGTTGGAACAGCAAGAAACCTGAAACACGGATGAACACGGATCGGATCTCGGTCCTCGGTCATGGCTGGCTTTGAAGAGGGCCGGCGCCGCTGAGGTGAGGATGGAGAATGCTACCTCAACGGCTAGCCGGATCAAATCGGCATCAAAATGTACGCCTGAAGGCGTACTCCACCCGGTATTGTCATTAAGAGCGGGCTTGAGCCGGCGAAGAATCTGCTCTCTTGATCCCTGCCGCGACAATCGCATCGACCAGGCCCTGCATGGTGTACTGTTTTGCTTCGATGTTCACCGGCAAGCCGAACTCGCGCAACGTCGCCGACGTGACCGGACCGATGGACGCTGTACAAACTCCGCCCTTCATTGCAGCACGCGCGCCGCGCCGGCCGAGCAGGGCCACGAAGTTCTTCACCGTCGACGAACTGGTGAAGGTGATGGCGTGCGGTTTACGCTTTCCCGCGAGCACCGCATGCAAACGCCGCGTCGAAGCTTCCGGCGCAACCGTCTCGTAGGCTTCCACGACGTCGAGGTGCGCCCCCGCATTGCGCAGTTCGCGGGGAATCACATCGCGCGCAATCTTGGCGCGCACCAGCAGCACGCGCTTGCCTTTCACGCGCCGGTGCAGAGCCGCAACCACCGACTCGGCAATGTACTCCTTCGGAGTGACAGAGACTGTCAGGCCGTGTTTCTCAATTGCACTCTTGGTCGCAGGTCCAATCGCTGCGATCTTCAGGTGCTCGAGACTCGAGACAGCAATTTTCTTCTTCGCCATGCGTGCGAACATCGCTTCGGCGCCATTGACGCTGGTCAGAATGAGCCAGTCGTAATCAGCAACGTTCTTCAGTGCGGAATCGAGGGGCTGATACGAGCTGGGCTTGCGAATCTCGATGAAAGGAATTTCGATGACTTGGCATCCGAGACCGCGAAGCAGGGAAGAGAGAGCACCTGCCTGTTTCTTTGCGCGCGACACCAGCACGCGGCAACCAGCGAGCGCACGAGAAGATTTGTGTTTTCCCTCAGACATCCTGGGTCACGCCTTGAAAGGGCACGCCTTCAGCCGTGCCGGAAGACTTCCCTATATCTTTGTCATCCCGAGACGGCTTCAGCCGGCGAGGGACCTGCTTTTGTGTCGTCCCTAAAGGGACTCGGGATTTATAGAACGCTCTACCCAGCACTCCGCCTTCGGCTCCGTGCTGGGCTAAGCTGTTTCGCCCCGTTTCAGGGCTGGATTGCACGCCCAGCGTGCCGTCGTGGCTCTATCGTGCTTTCTGCTTATCGCACAGAATCACCGTTGCTGCGGAGCTGCCGCTGCCGCGCCATAGACGTCTTCCAGAATCTGTGTTGCCCCGCGCTTCAGCAGGGCATCGCCCACGCGCTCGCCGAGTTCGACCGGATCGCTACCCTCTTGAAACTCGCGCAGCACCTCCGAACCGTCGGGCCGCGCCACGACTCCTGTGAGGCGCAGCACGCCGTCCTTCACCTGTGCGAACGCGCCGATGGGAACCTGGCATCCTCCGCCAAGCTTGTTCAGCAGCGCGCGCTCGCAAATCGTTGCGGCTCGCGAATCGGGATCGTTCAAAAACTCCAGGTGCTTGCGCGTCTCAGTATCGCCTTCGCGGATCTCGATTCCCAATGCGCCCTGTCCCGCCGCGGGACACATAAACTTTTCCGGCAGGTATTCGCGGATGAGCTGTGTCTTGCCCAAGCGTGTAAGTCCGGCGGCGGCGAGGATGATTGCGTCGTACTCGCCCTGCTCCAGCTTGCGCACACGAGTGTCAACGTTGCCACGCAAGGGATGAATGTCGAGATCGGGGCGAAACGCCTTCAGTTGCGCCTGCCGGCGAAGGCTGCTGGTGCCGACGTGCGCGCCCTTCGGCAGGTCATCAAGGCAACCGTAATGGACCGACAAGAACACGTCCTGGGGATTCACACGCTTGGTGATCGCCACCAGCTCAAATCCTGGAGGAAGCTCTGTCGGCAGGTCTTTCAAGCTATGCACCGCCAGGTCGACGCGCCCTTCCGCCAGCGCCTCTTCGATCTCCTTGGTGAACATGCCCTTGGTGCCAACCTTGGCGAGCGCGACATCGGTGATCTTGTCGCCAGTGGTCTTGATGATCTGCAACTCGATTTCGTGGCCACGCTCCCGCAGCAGGCCGGAGATGTGGTTGGCTTGCCACAGTGCCAGTTGCGATCCGCGCGAGCCGATGCGCAGGCGGGCCATCAGTTTTGCACTCCGGTCTTCTCAGCGGAGACAGTTGACTGTTCCTTGGCGGCGGCCTGCTTCACTTCGCGCAGGTTAAACAGCTTGCGCACGAGGTCGATGACGGTCGTCGCCTCGGACGATTCGCGGGCTGCTGTCTTCAAGGCAGTGATAGGCGTGTGCATGATCTTGTTGATGATGCCTTTCGTGAGAGCGTCGACGGCCATCTCCTGCTCAGGCGTGAGGCTGCCAAGGCGTCCCCGCAGGCGATCGATCTCCGCTTGGCGCACGGTTTCGAGGTGTTCCTGCAGCGAAACAATGGTTGGAACCACGTCCAGCGTCTGCAGCCGCGCCAGGAATTTTGCAACTTCGTTCTCGACGATGGCTTCGGCGCGGTCCGCTTCCAGCTTGCGGTCGCCCATGTGCGACGTGACGACCTGCTGTAGATCGTCGATGTCGTAAACAAACATGCCGTCCAGTTTGTTCATCTCGGGATCGACGTCGCGCGGAACGGCGATGTCGATGAAGAACATCGGGCGGTTGCGGCGCTTGCTCAGGAACTTCTCACCGTGCTCTTTGCGGAAAATCGTATGCGGCGCGCCGGTGGAGCTGATAACAATGTCGGCGAGATCGACCGTGTCGTAGAGCCGCTCGAAAGGGATCGGCTCGCCGTTGAATTTTTTCGCCATGGCAGCGGCGCGCTCCAGCGTGCGATTGCCAACATAGATCTTCGTCGCGCCGTGTGCCAGCAGATGCCGAGCCGCCAGTTCGCACATCTTGCCGGCGCCGACCAAGTAAACACTCTTGCCTTCGAGATTGCCGAATATCTTTTGCGCCAGATCCACCGCGACCGAAGCGACCGACACCGCCGAACTGGCAATCTGGGTTTCTGTCCGAACGCGCTTAGCAACCGCAAAAGCGCGCGACAGCAGCGCGTCAAGCTGCGAATCGATGGCGCCAACGGCACGCGCGGTTGCGTAAGCTTCTTTTACCTGTCCGAGTATCTGCGGCTCGCCGATTACCATCGAGTCCAAACTCGAGGCCACGCGAAATATGTGGCGAATGGCATCACGGTCGCGGTACTCATACAGGTATTGGCAGTAGGGCGCAGGATCGACGCCATACAACTGACGCATGCAATCGCGAATGTCGGCATTGCCGTTGGCGGTGCGTGCCACCAGTTCCACCCGGTTGCAGGTGGAGACGATCATCGCCTCTTCCACTCCGGGTTGCGAGGCCAGACACTTCACCGCCTCAGGCAGCCGCGCCTCAGGAATGGCGAACCGCTCGCGCACCTCGACCGGTGCTGTCTGGTGGTTCACGCCGATGACGATCAGGTTCATGATCGAAAACTGTGTACCCGGCTAAAGTAGTTCGCCGCCCATGCGCCGAGCGCCACCACGAATGCCACGGTAGCGAGCAGAGCGGCGCGGCGGCCGCGCCATCCCGAGCTCCAGCGCATGTAAAGCAAAAGCATGTACACGATCCACATCAGGAACGACAGCAGGATCTTCGGGTCGTAGAAGAACAACGGCCCGTACTTATCGATGGCCAACACCGACCCTGCGGCCAGTCCCAGCGTCATAAAGGGGAAGCCGAAGAGCAGCGAGTTATAGCAGATCTCATCGATGGTCTGCAGCGGCGGCAGCCACGTCACCAGCCGTGCCGGATGCTTCGACTTCAGCGTCCGTTCCTGCACGATGTAGAGCAGGCTCGCTCCAAAGCTGAGGAACAGCCCTGCGTAGCCGGTGAAGATCAGCACCACGTGGACGAACACCCAACCGCTGCGCAGCACCGGAGAAGTAATTGCGACCGGCTTCTGGCCGATGGCCGAGGCCAGTGTAAGAAGAAAGACGATGGGAAAGATGACAATGCCTGGTGAGACGGTGCGGTATCCCACGAAGAAGACGAAGAACACCACCATCGCCAGGAACGCCAGGATCGATTCAGAATTGTGTATCGACGCCAGCGAAAAATGCCCGGACAGAACGAACGACTCAACCAGTGAAACAAAGTGGAAGATCAGCCCCAGCCCCACCGCCGGTTCCACCACCTTGCCCAGCAAGTTGCCTCGCTTGCTCAGCAGCAGGATGGAATAGACCAGACCGACGCTGTAAAAAGCGACCGCGACTCGAAGCCAGATAAGCGGCATAAACCCCAATGAGCTTACAGGAGAAACCCTGGTGCGCTCTTGTTAGTCCAAGTATAAAGGCCTACGCTGGGGGACAGAGTGTGCTAATCACTCGCGGATGTGACGCTGGTCACAAAGTGAATGGCCGGTGGATGATCCGCCTATTCCAGGTCGCCCTTTTGTGGGTTGTAATAGAAGTGGAAGCGCAGCGCCAGGTACGGCCCGTGAAACTCCTTGGGCAACGGCGCGAAGGGATCGGAGGCAGTAATGCCTCCCCAAGCTGCACGGTCGAGGGAGATGTCGCCAGATGATCCGGTGTACTGTAGCCCGGCCACCTTCCCGTTGGGCAGAATCACGAACTGGATTGACACCTTGCCGCGCTTAAGCAAAGGCGCGCGCGCCGACTCCGGAATGATGGCATACCAGTTCATGCGTACCGCCTGCAATACCCGCGAAAGATAAGGGCCGAAGTCGACGCCCTGGGTATCGCTAAGAACGTCAAGATTGCCGAACGCGCGCGCAGCGCCGCCCCTGCCGGCGCCATAATCGCCACCAACTGCACCGCCAAATCCCACCGAGGGCGAGGTGCGTCCCATGGCAACTGCATTGGCAGCCTGAGCGATCTGCTGCCCGGGCGACATCATGCTGCGGAAATCCACCGACGGCTTCGGCGAACCCTGTTGCGGCACAGGCAGTCGCGGATCCTGCAACGCGGGCTGGTTCATTGCCATTTGTTGCTGTTGCCCCTGCTGCGGCGAGGGCTGCTGTTGTCCGGGCTGCTGTGAAGGAGGAGCCATCTGCGCCTGCTGCCCAGGCGAGGATGGCGCAGAAGGAGTCGCCGGCGGCCCGGCGCGACGCAGCTCTTCCAGCGTCTTCCTGTCGATCTCGGGACGGCGGCTCTCCGCGATGCGGTTCTTGTCAGAGAGAATCTTTGTGTCCGGCGGCGGCTTGGGAGGCTCTTTCTGCAAGTCCGGCGGCAAGTCGAGATAGGTGAGCTGCTGGTTCTTCATCAGGTCGGCAGCCGACGCGATGATGGGTCCCTTCAGGGCGGGAAATAGCCTGGTCGTATTAATCAACAGCAGCACGACCAGCAGGTGCACCATGACGGAAATCCACGCCGCCTCGCGCATGCGTGAGCGCTCCAGATCGTCTTCCAGTTGCAGCAGGAGATGAGGCGTGAGAAACTCGGCATCCGCGTCCCAGCGTTGCGGTTTGGGCGCTTCTGGCGGAGTTCCAATTGGCGATGTCAGAATGGATGCCATCCGTATGTTCGACTGCGCTTGAGCTACAACACGCCCAGGGAACCGGTGGCTGGGCAACACCTTCCACTAGGATGGCGCGAATGCACTAACCCGGCAGCGAGCAGCGAGTCCTTCTCTCTCTCTTATTCTCGCACACCAGTACTTAATTCAGGGTTCTCCGGGCGAGCCACCAAAGTTCCAGAAACCATTCGATAAACTGTGTGCAATGAAGGCCGTAGTCGTTGGCACCGCTGGGCACATTGATCACGGAAAGAGCGCGCTGGTGCGCGCCCTGACCGGCACCGACCCCGACCGCCTGCAAGAAGAGAAGCGGCGGGGTATCACCATTGACATCGGCTTCGCCAACCTTGATTTGGTCTCGCCTTCGGGCGAGCCGGTGCGAATCGGGTTCGTCGACGTTCCCGGCCACGAGCGTTTCGTGCGCAACATGCTGGCTGGAGTCGGAGGCATCGACCTGGTGGTGCTCGTCATCTCGGCCGAGGAGTCGATCAAACCGCAAACTCGGGAGCACTTCGACATCGTACGTCTCCTGTCCGTGGGGCGAGGCATGACGGTGCTCACGAAATCGGACCTCGTCGATCGCGAAACCCTCGAAGTCGTTCGCCTGGAAGTGGCCGAGTACCTGAAAGGATCGTTCCTTGATCCCGCAACGTCGCCCATCATTGCGGTCAGCGCAAGAACGGGAGAAGGACTCGACGAGCTGAAGCGCGAGTTGGGCCGATTGGCGGCTGAGGTCCCAGCGAAGGATTCGAATGCGGTGTTCCGGTTGCCCATTGATCGGGTCTTCAGCATGAAGGGCTTCGGCACGGTTATCACCGGCACGCTCATCGCTGGTAGCGTTGCGGCTGACCAGGAGGTAGAGGTCCACCCCAGCGGCGAGCGGCTGCGAGTGCGCGGCGTGCAGGTTCACGGCGAGCAAACCATGCGCGCCGTGGCTGGGCAGCGTACGGCGCTGAACCTGGCGGGCGTGGAAACGGGTGAGCTGGCGCGCGGCATGGTGCTGACCGGTCCCGGACTGTTCCGGCCCTCGCAGCGCCTAATGGCGCGGCTCGACCTGCTGCCGTCGGCGAGGCCCCTGCGCGATGGAGCGCGCGTTCACTTCCATGCCTTCACCGCCGAAACCGTGGCCGAAGTCAAGCTGCTCGAAGGCAAGCTGATCAAGCCGGGCGAGTCAGGCTATGCGCGGCTGAAGCTGGACGACAGGGTGCTCGTTTTTCCGGAAGACAGGTTCATCATCCGCCAGTTCTCGCCGGTCATCACCATAGGCGGTGGACTGGTTCTGGATGTGCACGAGCCGGCGCGACGCATGAAAGCCGGCGAACGGCTTGCGTTCGTTCAGAAAGTGTCGAAGGCAAGCCCAGAGGAAGTTCTTCTTTCACGCGTGGTGCGTCGCGGTGCGTCGGGCTTGTCGGCAGGGGAGGCCGTGGCCGAAACGGGATGGTGGCAAGCGCGCGTCAATCAACTGTCCGGGGCACTGAAACAGGCGAAGAAAATTGTCCAGGCGGACGATTTGTTACTCTCAGCCGAAGAGTTCGCGCGGCTCAGAAGCGATGCGCTGGCGGCGGTCGAACAGTTTCACAAGGCCAATCCACTGGTCGGCGGCATGAACAAAGAGCAGCTGCGCGAGCAGCTCGGCTTGCGTCCAGAAGTCTTTCGCGCCGTGGTCGATGCGTTAGTGCGGGACAAGAGGCTGGAGACCGCCGGTGAGCAGGTACACGGGGCCGGACGCGGTGTGGTGCTGCGCGATGACGAAGCGGAATCGAAGCAGAAGATCGAGCAGGCATTCGCCAGGGCCGGATTGCAGGTTCCGGCGCTGAAAGAAGTGCTGGCGTCGCTACGCATCGATCAGGTGCGTGCACACAAGATTGTGACCCTGCTGCTGCGCGAACGCGTGCTGGTGAAGCTCTCCGACGACCTGGTCTTTCATCGCACCGCGCTGGAGTTGTTGCGGCAGCAGGTCGTCGCACAGAAGCCTAAGACGCCCAAGCTCAACGTGGCGTCATTCAAAGACCTCTTCGGCATAACGCGCAAGTACGCCATCCCGCTGCTGGAGTATCTCGACCGCGAACGAGTGACCAAGCGGGTAGGAGATGAGCGGGTGATTTTGTAGCTGATACGGCTCCGTCTCTGTGTTGCGTTCCGTCGAAAAAGAACGCGCGCCCTGCAAAAGGCGCGCACGTAAGTCAGACGACCCGGCCGTTCTTACTGGTGGTCGTAGACCGCCTTGCTTTTCATCTTCTTTCCGTCGGAAGCGGTTGCTTCAATGATAACCGTGCGGGTCTTGCCGTCTTTTGCGACTTCGATTTTGCCGTGGAGGTTAACTTTGCCATTCACTTTCCCCGTCACGTCCATGGTGCGATCGTTGACCACCTTGTACGAGCGGGTTGCTCCACTTTCGCCGCCGGTTACGGGATAGTCCTTGCCGTCGAACTTGCCAATCCATTCTGTATGCGCCGGCTTGTTGTCTCCGTCCACGCCGTCGGTGGTCACTTTGACGTCGTCGCCATTAGCCGTGTACATGACGGTGGTGTTCTTTGTGGCTCCGGGAGGAAATTTCGATTTTGCTTCATTCAATTTCCAAACACCCATGTTGGGGTTATCCGCGGCATAGAGCGCTGCCGCGAACGCACAAACAAACAGAGTCAGAAAAAGGGTTCTTGTTGCCTTCATTGTGGTTCTCCTGGTGTCGTCGTTCTGGACCACGTCACCTGTAACAGCAACGAAATATATACGGTGTCATCAGCAATGCAAGGAAATTCTCTTGCACAGTCAAGTAACTCACGAACGTGCCGCGATTCGATTACCCTTTGGTGGTCTAGTCGCGGAAATCGGGGGCAGTGCTGCTGCACCGAGTTGATTGTCTCGTTCGCTCAGGTTTCCCGGCCCGACGCATCGCCGGTTTCGTTCCGCGCCGGGCACAACACGACGAGTGCAAGGGCAGTATCTTTCCGGCTACCTCGACGCGAGAATTCCTTGCGCTCAACGTCGAACTGATTTATGAAAGCGACAAGATTTTTTGTGTTGTCGACGTGGGCAGCCCCATCTAAGGGGGGAGGGAAAAATACCGGGCCATGATTCCCGAATCGCACCCATTGCAAGAACTCTTCACGGAACTGATCCACCATCATTTCGACCGGGCACCTCGGCTTGCGCGATGGCGGCGTGCAGGACTACGTCGCCAATGTTCTCACGGAGTTCTGCGAGTGCGAACAGCTTTTCAAGATTCGCGATGCCAACAACCGCCCGCTGGAGGATGTCGGTGAGATGTTGCTGGAAGCCGATCCGGTCTACGGCCCGGCGCCGTCGTTCGACCGGGAGCGCCAGGTACGCAAGCATATCGGTGATTACACGCTGTTTCTCTCAGGTATGTTTCCCGAGAGCATCAATCGCTTTCGGCTGCGCCGGGCGCGGCTGGAAAACTTCGTGGATTTCGTCAAGGCGGGCAAGGAAAGCTACTTCATCGTTTCGAAGTTCGATCAGTTTGAATACCTCAAACTGGCGCCTCTTTTCGCAAAGCTGGCGCACGAATTTGAATCGTGCGTTTACGGCCTCAATCTGGTCAAGGGCGATCTGCAAGAGATGCAGCATCCCATCACATGTAAGGCCAAAGAAATCATCATGTAGGACCGTATGCCGCGGGAGTCTCCGGCTCACGTAGCTCGTCCGTCTGCATTGCGAATGCCGCCGAGGCGTTCTCCGCAGCCGCACGATGTTCTAAATCTGTCTTCCGCAAAAGCCTGGTTACCGCCTGTCAGACACAGCATCTCTTGCTACAGTAGAGAGACTGCAAGTTTGGCAGAGTTGTTGTCGCCCAATGTCGGTCGAAGCGCCCGAAACCGCCGAAGTTCGCTGTGTACGTTGCGGCAGGGTCATGCCCGACGGGTCTTATTGGTGTCCCTCATGCGGCAAGCTGAACGCAAGTCCGCGGGCGCGGATTGTCTTCATCCTCTTCGTCATCGCGATCATTGCCGGGGTTGGTCTGACCAAATGGTACGTTTCGTATCTGAGAAACCTGGAATCGTCCCTGGCCCAGCGTTGGTTTACTCGCGGCGAGGAGGCGATCGCCAGGAATTATCCATCCGTTGCCATCGATGACTACCGCAATGCGCTCGGGTACGACGGAACTAACCGGCAATATCGCCTGAAACTGGCGGAGGCCCTGGTGAAGGAAGGGCGGCTGGCGGAAGCGCGGGCCTACCTGCTGAGTCTGTGGTCGCAGGATCCGGCGGATGCGCAGGTGAACGTCGACCTGGCCCGACTCTACGCCGAGGAGAACAAGCCCGACCTAGCGGTGCGCTACTACCGCACTGCTATTGATGGAATATGGGGCGACAATCCTCTGCAGCATCGAACGGAAACCCGCTTCGAGTTGGTGCAATACCTGATGCAAAAGGGGGACCACGCCCGCGCCACAGCGGAGCTGATCGCGATTCAAGCGGAGTCGCCGGAGGACCCGGAGACCCAATCGAAGGTAGGGGAACTTCTGCTGCGCTTGGGCGAGTATTCGCGCGCGGCCAAGTCGTTCGATGCAGTGCTTAAGGTCAATGGGGACAATGTTGAGGCGTTATCCGGGGCAGGGCAGGCTGCACTTGCCCTGGGAGACTACCGCAAAGCGGTGGGCGTGTTTACCGTTGCCGACAACCTGGCCGGCGCCAAGGCCGGCAGTCCGCAAGCCGAGCAACTGGCCCTGGCGCACGAAGCCCTCGAAGCCGACCCGTATCTGCGCAATCTTACGATTACGCAAAGGGCCAATCGCGTTACCGCTGCCTTCTCGCTGGCCATGGACAGGCTGCGAAAATGCGCGACTGAGAAGAACATCCCGCTAACCCCGGAATCGCCCACCGCTGCGCCAAAGAAGGCAAACCCGGCTCTGCCGACCAAGCAGAACGGCTACGCTGCGCAGGCGGTTCCGTCGGCCGCTGCGCCCAATTCCTTACAGCTACTGTATGACAGCGGACTACAAAAACAACCGTCAGCCACGGCCCAGGCCCTGCGCCGGAATCCCGACGCGATTTCGCCGACTATGGACTTTGTCTTTGAAGTCTTGCACGCTACGGAAGACATTTGTCCGCTCGAAACTACGGAGGAGCGAGCGTTGCAGCTAATTGCTCGTCACGAATCAGAGGCGCAGCGATGAGCCCGGAGCCATCGGACGCGACCAAGCCGCCGGCGACTCCCGCGGCCAAGTCCGCGATTTCCACTCCGACCCGGCGCAAGTATTGGGATGCCTTGCGCGATATGCTCTCGCCCGAGCGCTTCAGCGTCCGCGAGGAGCAGTTCTTCCTGGTGATGGCGGTCATGATCGGCATGGCTTCCGGTCTGGCGGTCGTCTGCTTCCGCATCTGCATCGAATTGATCCGGCTCAAGCTCTTGGGGAGTGGCCTGCGCCCGGCGGTTCCCCGAGTGTTCCTGGCGCCCGCGCTTGCCGGTCTGGTTATCGCCGTCCTGGTAATCAAATTTTTCCCTAAGGCGCGTGGCAGTGGGGTTAACCAGACGAAGGCTGCACTGTACATCTACGACGGCTACATCCCGTTCTCGACCATCATCGGAAAGTTCATCACCGCAGGTTTGGCGATTGGGAGCGGACAGCCGCTGGGCCCGGATGACCCCTCGCTGCAGATCGGCGCAGGTATCGCCTCGGCCGTGGGCCGGCAACTGCATATGTCGCGCGAGAAGCTGCGGCTGATCGCCCCGGTGGGCGCTGCCGCCGGTCTGGCGGCTGCCTTCAATGCGCCCATAACCGCCGTGCTGTTCGTCATCGAAGAAGTCATCGGCCGCTGGACCGCAGGAATTCTCGGCGCCGTAGTGCTGGCGGCGATCTCCAGCGCGATCGTGGCCCGCTGGTTTCTGGGCGATGAGCCGTTGTTTCGGGTCCCGGCTTACCACCTGGAACATATGGGCGAACTTGCCGCCTACGCCGTCATGGGGGTCGTCGGCGGATTGGCTTCACTCGTGTTTATCAAGTACATCGCTTTTCTGCGGCCGCGCCTCAAGCGCTTGCCCGATTGGGCCCCACTGGGTGCAGCCCGCCGCCGCCGGTCTTATCGTCGGGCTTATAGGAATTCGTTATCCGCAGATCATGGGTGCCGGATACACCTACATCGACCAGGCGATGCACGAGCAATTTACCTGGCAGGTGCTCCTGATTCTGGGGGGACTGAAGATTCTGGGAACCGGCCTCTCCTTCAGCTCAGGGACACCCGGCGGACTATTTGCGCCCGTGCTGTTCATGGGGGCGATGATCGGCGGCGCGGTGGGGATGGTCGAGCAAATGCTGTTTCCCCATCTTGCTATCCCGGTCGGCGCTTATGCGCTGGTCGGCATGGGCACGTTGTTTGCCGGCATACTTCGGGCCCCCATGACGTCGGTCTTCATGATGCTGGAGGTGAGCGGCAACTATACGATCATCGTTCCCGTGATCATCTCCAACGTCATCGCATACGTCATCTCGCGGAGCTTCGAGCCTACTCCCGTGTTTGACCTGCTTTCCCGCCAGGATGGAATGGACCTGCCGTCGCTGGAAGAAGAGCGAGAAGTGCAGCTCTTGCGCGTTGAAGACGCAATGCGCCCTGCGGTAGGCCAGGTGGTGACGCGCGGGATGTCGGTCGATCAGGCCCTGGAGCGGGTTAAGGGCTCGTCCCAGGAGTTCTTTGTGGTCGGTATGGGAGGCGGCGACTGGCGGGGCGTGAGCCGGGCAGAGCTGCTCGCAATGCCGGATTCCAATCAGCCGCTGCGCTCGGCCCTGAAGCACCATGTGCCGTACGTTCATCAGGATTTCACCCTCGATACCGCGCTGCGCATCATCGGTCAGTGGCCTCTCATCCCGGTGGTACACCGCGCCGATTTTCAGCAGCTTCTCGGTGTTCTTTCCCTGGATGACATCGTCCGCGCCTACCGCGGCGCCGGACTCACCGAAGGTCTTGCCGAGGAGGGGGAGACGCTCGCTTCCCAGGCAGCAATCTAATTTGGCAAATCGAGGATCGCCCAGAAGTCCGAACTTAGAGCGTTTTCAAGAACTGCTTGGCTTCCTTCAGGTAGGGAAACTGACGTTCCTCGGCTTGAAACTCGGCGCCGTGAATGCATCGCCGGCCGCCTCTTAACTTCACTGGGTATTTCAGGTGCAGCATTTCGTGATACACGATGTATTCCAGCACGAAGCGAGGCACACGATGGCTGTCGAAAACCCGGCTGACGACGATGGCATTGTGCGCCGGATCGTAGTGTCCCAGGCTGGTGCGCGCGTGCTCGCGGCTCCAGGTCAGTTGCGGACGTCCCATCAGTCCATGGAAGAAGCGCATGTTGAGATCGTCGAAAATCGCCTCCAGGTCGTAGACCGTTCCCTGGGCGGCCTCGATCCGTTTGCGCCCACGCATCTGGCGCACCAAATACCCCTTGGCGCTGATGTCGTGGCTGCCCACGTACCTGCGATAGCGAATAGCGTGGACGCTCTCGATCGGCTTCTTGTAGATCTTGGCTAGCAGGATGTGCGCAGTCGCCTCAATAACGCTCTCCGGCGCGCCTTCGAGCAAGTCAGAGATGCGGATGTGCACCACTCCTTCGCGGAGGCGAATCGTGTTGTTCACGTTGGTAAAGGGATAGAACTCGGCGCGGAACTGCGGCAGGGAAGCGCGCGGCCGCAACTCCCTAAATGTGCGATGCAGGATCTCCTGGAGATTCGGCTTCAAGTCTTTTCGTAACTTACCACAGACACGATCGAAGCAATGAACCCAACGGGTTGTGGGGGAACCGGAGCAATAATCTTTGGTTAATTTTCGAAAGAGTCGTATCGCGGGCGTGGCGCATCAACTGACGAGAAGTGTTTGCTGCTTCTGGAGCTAACGGAATATCGGGTAAACTTTCTTAAAAATCAACTCCTGATGCGACCCTATCGAGCAAGCTGTTACTGTCTGGCACTTTCAGTTCTGTTGGCCCTCTTATTAGTGATTCCGCTGGCAGCAATCTCATTTCCGACCCCTACGCGTTACGCCAACGATGCTGCTACCCGAAGGGGCTTCGATTACTTCAACAACCTGGAATACGGCAAGGCGATCAAGGAGTTTGAGGGCGCTGTCAGGGCACATCCGGACGATCCATACGCGGTGAACCACCTCCTTGCGGGGGTGATCTTTCAGGAGCTGTATCGCATTGGCGCCTTGGATACTGAGGCCTACGCCTCGGACAGTTTCGTGAGCAAGAAAAATTTGCAGCCGTTGAATCCGAAGGTTCAGGAACAGGTGAAGCAGTTGAGCGACCAGGCGCTCGCTCTGTCTCAAGCGCAACTGGACCAGAACCCGAACAACGTAGATGCGCTGTATGCCCGGGGCGTGATGCGAGGGCTGACCGCCGCCTACATGGGCATGGGGCAGCATGCGTGGTTTGCCGCGCTGCGCAGTGCCGTAGGCGCGCGCCGCGATCACGAGCGCGTGCTGCAGCTTGACCCCAACTTCGTGGACGCCAAGAACCTGGTTGGAATCCATCTCTATGTGATCGGCAGCCTGAGTTTCCCGGTCAAGATGGCGGCCGCCGTGACCGGAATGACGGGGAGCAAGCAGAAAGGTCTGGACTACCTGCGCGATGTGGCTGCGCATGGCACTCCAGACGTGGCAAACGATGCCAAGATCGCCCTGGCGCTGTTTCTGCGCCGGGAGCAGAAGTATACGGAGGCGATACAGGTCGTGGGCGAGCTCCAGCAGGAGGATCCCAAGAACTTTCTAGTTGCTGCCGAATACGCGCACCTGCTGAACGCTGCCGGCCACGGACAGGCTGCCATCGCGGCATATCGCAAGGTTGTGGAGGGCTGCCGGGCCAGCGCCTACGCGGTTTGCATGATTTATGTACCTGCCTACGGATTGGGCGAGGCGCTGCGCGGTCAGCGCGAGTACGAGCAGGCCGCCGAGGCCTACGAGCTAGCCGCCAGCACGTCGCCGGACCCGGTGACGCGCCAGACGGCGACGCTTGCCGCGGGCCAGATGTATGACGTCCTTCAAAAACGCGACACGGCGTTGGCAAAGTACCGCGCTGTCATTGCTGAAAACTCGGATTCTGGCGTTGCCGACCTGGCCCGGCACTACATGAAGCAGGCGTATAAGACGCCCTAACGATAGAGCGCTGCGGGCTTGCTCTTGTTCGCCAAGCGCGCTAAGCCAGGTCCGAGTTGGAGCGGAGCCAGCAGAGGTTCACATCCCAGACGTTGCTTATTGAACCTCCCTAGCAGCGACATTTAGATTACGCAGGTGGGGGCAATGATCTGTGATGGCTGGTTGGGATATCTTTCTTAGTTATGACAAGTCGAATGTTGCCATAGCCAAAGAGCTAGCCGAAGCTTTTCAAGCGCGCGGTTGGTCGGTCTGGTGGGACCCTAAGATTCCACCGGGTCGCAGTTGGGCTGAGGTGATCGAGTCCTCCATCAAGTCCAGCAAATGTGTTGTTGTGCTCTGGTCAGCAGCGTCCGTGAAGTCTAAATGGGTTAAGAAAGAGGCGCGCTTTGCTGACAAACTAGAGCGGCTGATTCCCGCGATCATCGAACCCGTTGAGCTACCATTTGAGTTTGATCACATTGAGGCCGCTCACCTTGAGAACTGGCAAGGGAGCGAGACGGACGAGTTCGCGGAATTAGTTGCGGAGCTTCGCTCCCGGATACTTGCCATTTCCGCCGTGTCCAATGTCCCAAGCAATGAGATTCAGGTCGATACAGCGAACAACATTGCTTCCGAGGTTGCCGGGGCTGGCGACGGAACCGAAAGCTCGGCACCGAAGGGAAAAATCTCTCTGGAGACCGAACCGGTCGGGAGTTCTAGTCGTCAGATAGGGTCGAAAGTAGAACCAGATTTTTGGTACACGAAGACCGGTCGCTTGCTGGCTGGCCTTGCAGCCGTTACGGTGATTTGGATCTTAGGCTTATCAGCGGTCTATGCCTTGACACACTTTGCGATGTCATTGCACTTCGCTTCGCTCGACGCACGGGTTTTGTTGCTGACGAATCGTGTCCCGTGGCTAGCTAATTCGATTGGCGTTATAGTGGGAATCATAATTATCACATCGACTTGGTCTATCGTGTTCGACGAGTTTCCGCTTTTTGGACGAGACTACCTTCTAAGCTCCCTAAAGGCGATGGCCGTGCCTTTGGGATCTGCTTTCTGTGTCGCGCTCTTATTAGGAAGCTCAATTCAGACGGGCTGGATGCGACACTTTGGGCCAATTGCGGTTACCATCGCGGCGATAACCGCCCAAGCTTGCGCCATTCTCAATGAGCTGATTTAATTCGCTGCCAACACAGCTTATATGCTCTCTTCATTTCGTCCTTTCTGTAATGCTTTTCTCCGACGTCTCATTCCGCCGGTGCTGGATTAGTCAAAGGTGGAACAGCCTGCTCCTCCGCCTTCGGCTTCTCCTCCCACGTCAGGATTTTCAGGTCGAGGATCATGATGGAGTACAGCACCGGCACCATCAATAAGGTAATGAACGTGGCGACCGTCAAGCCGCCGATCTGGGCGTAGCACAGCGGCTGCCACAGTGGACCGCCGTGCAGGGAAAGCGGAAACAGCGCCAGCACCGTCGCCCCGACCGTGATCATCACCGGCCGCAGGCGGATGATGCCGGCATCGATTACCGCCTGCTCGAAGGGTTCGCCGCGCGAATGCATCTCTTCGATGAAATCGAACAGGACGATCACATGGCTCACGATCACCCCGATGAGACTGGCGATGCCCAGAAACGCCATGAAACCGAATGACGTGTTCATGATCCACAACCCGGCGAGGGCGCCCACCACTCCATAGGGCGCCGCAGCGAACACCAGAAACGGCTTGATGGCATTGTTGAACTGGAACAGCAGCGCCAGGTAGATCGCGAACACCGATATAGCGAGTACAACCGCGAGGTTCCGGAATCCGGTCTGTTGCTTGTCGTATTCGCCGCCGATCTGCATGCCATAGCCGGGAGGCATCTGCTTCTGCAACGCTCGTAGCTTGGGGAGGGTTGCCGCAGTGATCTCCGAAGCCAGGTGTCCGGGGGCCGGGAAGGCATAGATCGACATAGAACGGAAGTGGTCGAGGCGAACGATGCGATCGGTTTGCAGACTGTTGTCAATGCCGGAAACCTGGACCAGTGGGATCTTGGTGTTGCTCTGCGAGCCGTACACGTAGAGGTTCTGTATGTCCGACAGCTGCGCCCGCTCATCCATGCGAAGGCGGGCAACCACCGGAATATTCTTGTCGCCCTCCTGAAGCGTGGTCACCGGTATCCCGCTAAGAGCGCCGGTCGCGGAGTTGGCGACGTCATAGTTGCTGATGCCTGCCAGATTGGCGAGAGCGGGATTGATTCGGAGGCTGACTTGCGAACTCTCGCTCTGCCATTCGGTGCGCACTCGCCGCGCCACCGGGGTGCTGTCGAGAATGTCTTCCACCTGCCGCGCTATCTGTCGAAGCGTGCGAATGTTTTGTGCACTGTCCTTGGTGCTGACATCGGCAAGGCTGGCAATACGAACCTCGACCGGATAATTCAGTGGATTGGTCTGCAGTTGCCGGTAATCGCAGCGCACCCCGGGGATTGACGAGGAAAGTATCGGCTGCACCTGGTCGACAAACTTCGGCGTGATGTCCTTATCGGTGAGCTGCAGCAGCACTTGGGCATAGTTGAGCTGCTGGGCTTGCGGAGACAACGAGAACCAGAATCGCGGGCTGCCACCACCAACCCAGGTGGTTATGTACTTCAGAATCTCGCTCGGCTTGCCGTCTTTGCTTGGATGCTTCTTTCCCCACATCTCCGCCTGCTGGTGAATGATGTCCTCGACCTGTTGGGCCGCCTGGGCGGTTGCCTCGAAATTGACGTCATTCGGGAGCCAGACGTCGACATACGACCAGTACTGCACATCGTCGGGAAAGAACGAAGTCTTGAGCTGGGAGAAGATCAGACCACCCGCGGCCAGGAATAATAAGGAGGCAAACGCAACCGTCCAGCGATGGTCGATGGCGAACTTGGCGGTACGAGCATAGAACCCCGTGAAGCCGTGCGTTCGGCGCTCCTCGATCGGCCGCTCAGGCTTGCCCGGCCGCAGGATGTAATAACCCAGCAGCGGAATGCATGAAGTTTAGAAAGGTCGGCGGGCTCTGATAGGAACGCGAAATGTCGACCAGGTCGCGAAGATAGACTGGACTATTGAGGCTGGAGACACCGATGATGACGTTGCCGATGGCCTGCGCATCCGGGAACAGGCCGGAAGGATTGATGTCGATGTTCTTCGACCCGGCTTCCAGCGTGCCCGCGGGAAGGGTTATGTTTTGCGCGTTCAATACGTCCTTGAGCTTGGACGGATCGTAGCCGTACTGCGCCAATCGCTGCTGCGAGTAGTTGAGATAAATTTGCTCCTGTAAAACGCCGGAGCGGGTGACTTGCGACACCTCCGGCACCCCTTGCAGGGTTCGCTGGATGAGATCGGTGAAATCGTCGAGCTGGCGATAGCTATATTTGGCGCCTGCAATCTCCGCCAGTTTGGCTTCCGCATCGGACGGATCACGTATCACCGTCGGTTGCCAGGCGTCCGGAGGAAGCTCATCGTGGTGCAGGCGCTCCTCCATCAGCTTGTTGCCAAACGCGCGAAGAGCCTGCGCATCCAAGGTAGAGTAAACATCCGCCCCCACAAACCCCGGCGCTTCGAAGAATTGGACGTCGCGCAGGGCGCCCGTCTGAGCGGCGTAAGTTACCAGACGCTGGAACGACTCGCGCACCAGAGCGGGCGACACCGACATGGGAAATGAATAAATGACGCTGAGGCGCGGTTGCGGCGCGTCGCGGCCCTCTGAGGCGCGAACCTCCTCAATCTTGGCACGGACCGCACGAGCCCGAAGAGCGATCTCCGTAATCGTTGCAATTGGGCTGGCGACCGTCAGCATCAAGGCGGCAGTATCGCCAAAGTTGCTGTTGAACTGGATGGGCCCGGCTACGCGCGGCAGTTGAGAATTCAGTTGCTGGAGCTTGAGGTTGATATCGGAGAACTGCGTCATCTTATCGTTCACGTCGTCAGAGAGCTGAACGTAGACGACTGCCTGTCCGGGAAAGCTGATGGAACGGATGCCAAAGTCGGATGGGCTAGGCGCTTTGATGGTGCTGTTCAGAGCGATCGCCTGTTCCATCGGCCGGGTGACTAGTTGCTCGACCTGTTCGGCGGTAGCTCCCGGCCAGGGACATTGCGCTAAGGCCACGCGCACAGGAATGTCGGGGTCCTTCCTTTTCGGCATGTGGTGGTATCCGTACCATCCCCACACAAAAGCAGCCAGCAATAGCACCAGGCCGATCTGCCGGTGCTCGGTGAAGAAGCGGGCGGTATTGTGTGTACCCGCTACGTATTCGGCGTCACTCTTGTGTACGTGTGCCATGCTGCGGTTCTCCACGCCGCTGCCACGCCGTGAAAGGCTTATTGAATGTTGCGGACCTGCTGGCCGTCTTTGATTAGCGTCGCTCCGCTGACCACGATGCGATCCCCCGGTTTCAGCCCCTGCTCAACCGCGATCATGTTCCCGTAGGTCGCGCCCAGCTCGACGTCGTGCTGGTGGACCTTCACGGTATCGCCCGTTCCCTCGACGACAAAGACCGCAAAGCCATTCGGTCGCGTAAGACTGCGCACCACTGCGGGCAGAGGTATCACGTCCACCCGCTTCTTTTCCGGTCCCGAGCTGATCGTGATGGATGCGATCATGCCCGCCTTGAGACGGTTGTCGCCATTGGGGATCGTGACCTCGACGGAGTAGACGCGGCTCTTGGGATCAGCAGAAGGCGAGATGGACGTAACGTGTCCGTCGAAGTTGCCGGGCACCGCGTCGGTTATTACCGTTTCCGGGCTGCCGAGACGGATGTGCTCCATGGCGACGTCGGGCACGCCGAACACGGCTTTCACCGAGCGTACGTCCGAGATAACGAAACCCTCCGTTGCCGGCCCAACGAGCTGGCCTTCATCCACATTGCGCTTCACGATCCAGCCGTTGAACGGTGCGCGCAGCTCGCAATAGCCGAGCGCGAGCTGCGCTTCAGCGATGCTGGCCTTGGCAGTTTCGACTGCCGCCGCGCCATCCAGCATTTCTGCGTTGGTGTTGTCGTAGTCCGAAACAGTCGCGGCGCCACTCTTATACAGAACTGACGTGCGGTCGAACGACAGTTTCGCGCGCTCATAGTTCGCATTGGTGCGGGCCAATTGCGCGTTAGCCTGTTGCAGCTTCTCCTTGTATTCGTCTTGCGAAACCGTGGCCAGCACCGTTCCCCTCATCACCCAGTCTCCCTGGTCGATGTTCCGCATTTTCCCGGTCGCATCCCTTACCTGCCGGATACTGGTGAGATATCCGTTCGACTTGAATGCCAGTTCGACCTGCTGATAAGGCTGGATGTTGGCGGAGTAGGTGTTGGAGGAACCGGAATCGATGGTCTGCACTTCGCCGATTCGCACCGGAGTGAGAGACGGCTCTCCTACGGTCTCCTTACGGCATCCGGCCAGAATCCCGGTGCTTATCAATGAGAGTGCAAGCAGGACCGCCGGCCCGGGAAGGATGCCGCATCGTTGCGTCATGTCTATTCCTCGCCTATCGCTTTCTCGAAGCTCGCCTTGGCGCTCCAGAACGATACCAAGGCATCGTCGTAATCGGAGTTGGCCTTCTCGACCGCCGCCTGCTGCTGCAATACATCGCGCAGAAGCTTGGTCTGCTGCCCATATTGAAGTGTGACTTCCTTCAACTTCTGGCGCGACGCCGCCTGTGCGGCCTCAGCAACCTGGAGCGCGGCACGTGCCTCCTTCAACGACCGGAACTGGTCGCCCACGTTGATCAGAATCTTTGCCCTGGTGTTTGCGAGCTCCAGCTTGCTCTGCTCGACATTGATGGTCTTCTCGTTCACTTCGTGCTTGCGACGGCCCCATTCGAACGGCTCCCAACGAAATTCCACTCCCGCGTTTGCAATGTTGGTCGGGACAAAGGTGTAGCCGATGGGGGTGGTGTATTGGAGGGAGAGGCTTAGGTCAGGCAGGTACTGCGACTTGGCCAGGGCGCGCGCATTATCGGCCTGCTTGACGGTGGATCTCACCCTCTTTCACCTTGGGATTGTTCTCCAATGCTTTGGCTTGCGCGGATGCGAGGTCCGATTTCTTCGGGAGAGATCGGCGCCACCGCCGCTGTCCGGAACGGCGTGTTGATGTCACGGCCGAGCAGGTCGTTGAGAGTCTCCTTGGCGGTTTGTTCCTTGTCCTCCAATTTCAGGAGCGATAACTCCTCCTCCGCCAGCTTGGCCTTGACTTCCAGATTCTCCGACGCAAGAGCCACCTGTTCGGTGACGTACTGCTGCGTTATGCGATCCAGCTCTTGATACTGCTTAATGCTGGCCTGGGTGGATTCAATCTGGTTCTCGATCTCAACTACTTTGTAGAAAGCCTGGCGCACATTGTCCACGACCGTCTGCTTCTGTTCGCGCAGTTGCTGCTCCGCTTGCTCCACCGAGAGCTGCTGCCCACGCACCCACAAGTTGATTTTGTAGAGCTGTATCAGAGGTTGGGAAGCGGTCGCCAGGACCGTGGCGGTGGGCTTGCTCGGAGTGGTCAGGTTTACGTTGCTCGCGGGTATACAGCCGACACCAGGATAATTGCAGCCGAACTGTCCTTGAGGTATGAAATATGAAATCGGACTCAGCAGTTCGGAGCCGAAAATGTAAGTGTTAAACGAAGGTAAGCGCCTGGTTTTGTCGGCGGCCAGCTTTTCCTTGTTGACATCAAGATTCAGGGAAACGATTTTCAGCGTGCGGTTGTTGGCCAGCGCGATCTTCACTGCGTCGTCAACCGACAGCACTTGCGGTTCATTGTCCGCCGAGGCCTGCGCCGCATCTAAGGAAAAGATATGACCGCCCAGCAATAAGAGTACAGAGGCCGCGATAAACGCGGCGCACACCCCCCGTATTGAGTGAACAAGCTTTTCCCGCAACTTCATGCGCCTTGAAGCTGTTTGGCGAGGCCCGACGAGAACGTGCGCCTGGCAGGCGCACCAATGCACCAAGGCGGCTGGATCGACACCCCGGAGTCACTCACCCGCAGCCAATTCGCTCGATGCCGGAGTCTATCGCGCTACTCTCGCTGTGGGCAACACTATTTTGCCTCGCCTGTAGGAGACGTGCTGGGCTGAGCGACAAACGATTCGACCGACATTGCTATACAGTCATTCAGCTCGGGTGTTTTCGTAAGCCTTTCGGCGGAGCAGGGTTGGGCGAAGGTCCGAAAAAAGTACACCGCTGCCGCAACCATAGATGTGGGAAGAGCCAGATAAATCATGACCGGACCGATCAGCCATTGCGCCCATAGCGGCTCATTGTGGAAGGGATTGAGAAATAACCCAAAGCCGACTACCAGGACAAAGATCCCGGCTTCGAGCAACACCGGATTTCGCTTAGCCATAAGCCCTCCTCACCACAAGGTCTGGGCCGAATCGGCGAACCCGCCTCTGATCGCGGGTAGATTTCAGAGTCCAGCTCACCGACTGGGGGAACTTCATATCACGAGAAGAAGATACGGATCAGTGAGCTGCGACACGGGTCCGTGTGAGGTGCAACCCAGAAGATACTTGTCCGTACCAGTAGAGCTACGCAGGCGAACCTTTGGCGACGGGAAGCTACCGGCTGTCAATGGCTGCTGCGTTTCCGGCGGTAACCGCTTGCTCGCGCTCGGGCGCAACCATGGTTGATGTATAATAAATCTGCGTTTGTTCGAACGGCTTGACCGCAGCCATCCCTCCTGACCGAGCGATTCCTGTTTGGTAACACCCGATCTTTCCAGCGCGACATCAACACAAGGAAAAACTAGAAACAATGGAACAAGGAACTGTGAAGTGGTTTAACGATGCCAAGGGCTTTGGCTTTATTTCGCGCGAGAACGGCGACGACGTGTTTGTGCATTTCTCGGCGATTCAGGCCAACGGCTTTCGCTCGTTGCAGGAAGGTCAGCAGGTCAGCTTTGAAGTGAAGCGCGGCGCCAAGGGTTGGCAAGCCGAAAACGTTCAGCTTCTCTAATCGGAAAACACATCCAAAAGCGGAGGGCGGCAACGGCTGCCCTCTTCATCTTGACCGCGAGCTCGCAGCTTGAGTCTTCCAGTCGCACACGTCAACCAACTTCCGGCCAGGCCGGGTAGCGGCAATACGCCCAATGTGAGGACGAAATGAAGAACATCTATGTGGGAAACTTAAGCTTCGACGCCACGGAAGATCAGGTTCGCGCGCTTTTCGAAGCCTACGGACCAGTTGACCGGGTCAGCATCGTCACGGACCGCGACACCGGCCAGCCGCGCGGCTTCGCCTTCGTCGAAATGACTGATGACGATGCCGCTTCAAAAGCCATGGAAGCCTTGAACGGAACCAAGCTTGGCGGCCGCAATCTGAATATCAACGAGGCGCGGCCCAAGGAGAGCCGTCCACGAGGCGGTGGCGGCGGCGGACGCGGTGGATATGGCCGCGACGGCGGCGGCGGACGCGGTGGCTACGGCGGACGCGGCGGTGGTGGTGGCAACCGCTGGTAGCCGACAAATCACGCAAGGTCAGTCAAGGGCGCTCGCTGAGCGCCCTTTGCGATTCTGATGACCGTTTCTCTCTTCGGTCTGCCACTTACGTGAGCTTCGATTGGCGATAGAAGTTCCAGGACGACGGCACACTTTCGGGCTGATGTCGAAGGACGATAATCGAGGTATGCTGCTGATCAGTGGGGCCTCCGTCTGGAGGGCCTCGGCGAAGTAAGAGATGTATACCCTTGCTATTTTTCTCCTCACGCTGTTGCGCCTCCTGGCCGATCCGAATTCGTCTGCCCAGCCCGATGACAGTGGAACCGTCGGCTTCGTTGTCGCTGGACTATTCTGGCTCGCTGTATATGGTTTCCGCGAACTCTACCGCGGTGAGCGAAGGCGAAGAAGGATACCTGTCGTCGAGAGACTGATCACTGCCGAGAAGTACACGGACGCCGAGAAGCGCCTGGAAAAGGACTTAGCCCGAGCTGAGCGGAAGGCAGGGAAGAACTCCTTAGAAGCCAGCCACATTCTGCTTCAGCTTGGCAGGCTGCAAGTGAGGACTGGAGACTTCGAGCAGGCGGAAGCAAGTTTCACCCGGGCTTTGGCCATCGAAGAGCAGCAGGTTGGAGCCGAGTCGCTGGACCTGGTCTCAACCCTGCAATGGATCGTCCGTACCCACTACGAACGGCAGGACTTTGCAGGTACGGTCCCGATCTGGCGGCGCGTGCTGGCCCTCCGCGAGAAGCATCTCGGCCCCGGGCATCAGGAAGTAGCGTTCAGCCTCAACGAGTTGGGCGTTGCTCTATCCAGTGCGGAGGAGCTCGACGCATCGGTGGCGGCGCACCGGCGTGCGGTGGACATCCGGGAACATGATGGTCCGCCTTTGCAGCTTGCCTTCTCGCTGCGAAACCTGGCATGGGTGCTGGCCAAGAAAGGGCAGTTGGACGAATCCGTAGCTCTCTTTCGTCGTTCCATTGCGTTGTTCGAAAAGGAAGAAAACCTGCCGCCCGGAGTGCTGGCGGAAACGGTTTCTAATCTTGCTGACGTGCTGCTGAACCAGCAAGAACTTGCGACTGCCGAAACCGAAGCGCGCCGTGCCCTGCATATCGCCGAGGCGGAGCTGAAGCCGGACAGCGGCGAACTGGTTCGCTATCTTGATGGCCTCGCTCTGATTCTGTGGCGCGGCAATCAACATGCAGACGCAGAGGTCTGTCTTCGGCGCATCCTGGAAATTCAGGAGAAGCTTTTCGGAGCACAGCATATGGCGGTGGCTGCCACGCTGGAGAAGCTTGGGGTTGCCGTAAGAAGTCAGGAGAGGTTTGCTGAGGCGGAGGAGATCCAACGGAGGGCGCTGTCGATCAACGAGCGACTGCTGAGCCCCGAGCACGACGGCATAGCTGTGAACCTCAACCAACTTGCCATGAGCCTGATCTTCCAGGAGAAGTTCGCGGATGCGGAGCCGGTGCTGCGCCGCTCCCTGGCAATCTGGGATCGCAAGCCGGATGCGCAGAGCGCTGAGATGGCGCTCACCCTGTACAACCTGGCATACGTGTTAAAGCAGACCGACAATCCTGCGGCCGAGCCCTTATTGTGGCGCGCGCTGAACATGGAGGAGAAAATGTTGGGCCCGGACGACCCGCGCCTTGCCGTAACTTTGGACGCACTGGCCCACATCCGCGCCGAAAAGGGAGACGCCGCAGGAGCGGAGACCCTGTACCGCCACGCTATCGAAATTGACGAAAAGGCATTCGGGCCGGGACGCGTCGAGGCCACGCCGCTTCTTCGCGCGCTGGCCCTGCTTTTGCGGACAAGAAATTCGTTCGGCGAGTGCGAACAGTTGTTACGTCGCATTTTGTACATTATGGAGAAGAACTTCGGCGTGCCGGTCCCGTGCGACAGCCGGGGCATGCTTCGATCTGGGGAACGTTCTGCACGAATTAGGTAAGCTTCCGGAAGCCGAAGCTTTGTACCGTCGGGCCATCTCCATTTACGATCAGGCCCCGGACAACGATGCCCCGCGCTCGGCGGTTTCGACCGGCGCGCTGGCTCGCCTGTTGGAGCAGACAGGCGACTACACTGGCGCTAAGCTTCTTTATCAGAACGCAGTCGCCAAGTCCGCCAAGTCTCTGGGTACCGAACACCCAAACACGCTGCAAATCAAAGAGCGGCTTGACGTCCTGCTTCTGCGACTGGCCGACCCGCATGTCAACTGAGGGCCGATAGGTCTTCGCCCTTCCGAGACTCGTCGCACAAAAAGGGGCGGAGTTTCCCCCGCCCCCAAATGCGTCCTGCACTAGCAGGGCGCCAATTCAGGCTCTCTAGTACACCATGATCGTGATCGGGTTCGACGGAATGCCATTGGTCACGACTTGCATCGTGGTCGTGCCGGCTTCCGCATTCGCTGGTACATCGAAGCGGGTATAGGCGATGGAGCCGAGCTGACGCACACCCATCCCGCTGTGGTCGTGCGTGCGGGCGTAGAACACATGCCCCGTGGCTTTGTTGATTAGTTGTATTAGCGGGTAATTGGTGGCCGTCTCGAACTCATCGCCGAATGAAGCTGCCTGCGACATACCGTTGAAGTTGGAACCGTAAGCGGTGTACGTCGATCCGCGCTTTACCGCAATCACCGGGAGCGCGGAGAGTATTGGCGCCCAGAACTGCTGGTACGTACCGGTGGAGTTGTAAACCTCGCTACCTCCGACCAACACCTGGCCGGTGGGTAGAACGAGCAAGGGCCCGTTGGCCGAGACGGTGGTTTTGAATGTCGTTCCGTCGTACTCATACAGCCTGCCCGAATTGCCTTCGACCAGGACGTTGCCGCTGGTCAGCAGCACGGCAAAATTGTCACCGGCGTCATCGCCGCTCTGGAAGTCCGGACCGGCAACCCAGGTACCAGGAGATGTAGGAGACGGGCCGGGTGTATAGATCGCGGTGTGGCCGGCGTTGGCGTCCACATGAAGCGCGCCTGTGGCAAATACCGTGCCGTCAGGCCGCAGGATCGCTGGGCCAATTTCGCCCGGCGGGCAGTAAGTCCCCCACGCTCCGTTAATGCATCCGACTTCAGGCGGTGCCCATCAGATTTGCCACCGTGCTTCCATCCTGGATCCATTCCTGCTGGCTAGGAACATAGTGCTCCGAATTCGGGGAGTTGAGCACGTCAGCCGTCAGGACCGTGCCGTTCGGCATCAGAGTCCAGCCCTCTTCGGCATTCCAGTCGCTTTTGCCGGTAGAGGCAAGCGCGGTCCAAGTCAGGGTGTGAGGATCGAGCTCCGCCATCTGCGTGTCAAACTTGCGACCAACCAGGTACTGGCCGTTCGGCAACACAGAAGACGGCGAATCGCCGATGAAAGCCCATCCGGTAGGGGGCGCAATCGAAGTCCAGGTATTCGCAACCGGATCGTACACCGCCCCTTGATTGGTGAATGCAAAGGAGCCGAAGTTATATTCACCGCCTTCAAACACGACTCGGCCATCGATCATGACCGCCGAGGCATTGGCATAAGGTGAGTACCCCGGAGGCAAACTGGCCGCCTGGGTCCAGGTCCCATTCACGTAGCTGCCAGTGTTGTCGGGCGTGAGGATCCAAAAGTCCGAGTCGTTGTAGCCCTGCGCCAGCACTCTGCCGTCGGTCAACAGAAACGAACTCTCGACTCCATCCGGAGCCTGATGAGTTAAGCGGGTAAGTGTCTGCGCGTTGGCCACCGCCGAGACGGCGAGCGCTAGCGCAGTTAAGGTTAACGAGAATCTCCTCTTCACGATTGTCCTCTCCAAACTGTATTGAGTTTTACTGAAATACGTCTTTCACGGCAGGAGCAGCTCGAGCGGTGATTGAACGCAAGTGTTTTGTCGCTGAACTTTTCAGGAGTGAATTTCTGGTCTGCGAGAAAAGTGTGGACAAAGATGGCAGCATCTTCCCTCATACGTGGCAAAGATGTCAATCGTGTGTTTGTAAAGTTCTGTTGCCGTTTGCAATTGCGAGCTCGTAGTGCTTACCGAAAAGTCCGGCGAAAGAAGGGGAATCTCGGTAGTGGGCTACTTTGAAATGGCGGGAAGCGGAAGGAAGTGGCGGGCGGTCGCGGGTTGTGGCATTATCGGAGTATGCCAAAGCGTATTAGCAAGCGGCCAGAAGATGTAAACCAAGCCGCATTCCTCCAAGTGCAGCGCTCAGTAGAGACTGAAACCGCCGACGCTGAGATTTCCCGCGTGATGGCGGAAATGGGCAGGAAGGGCGGCAGGATCGGCGGCAAGCGACGCATGGAGACAATGACCCCAGAGGAGCGGAGCCAGGTCGCACTGGATGCCGCGAGGGCTCGCTGGGCTAAGCGGGAAAAGGCCCCCAGCAACCGAAGGGTTCCCAAGAAGCATCCGACCGGAACAAATGGGGCGTAACTGCGTCTATATTGAGTAGCGTGATGCCTGTCACAACCGATATGCTTGACAGGTGGGATACACTGTATGACCAACGACCTACCGAAGAAGAAGGGACTCATATGGCAACGGCAACGAGAGAGTCTTGTGCAACTCAGGCGCTGCCTCGCGAACTTGAGGAGTTTGTGGACTCCGCTATCGATGAGATGGACAAGAGCGCATTGAAGAACTTCCAGAAGGAATCAGAGAAGATACTGGAAGCGTCTAGGGCGCGCGCCGGACAGCGGCATACTCGCGAAACAGCTTGAGCGCCCTTTGTAATTCCTCCTTCGTAATGTTTGGCTTCAAGAGTCTGGCGCAAGCCACAAACCCTTCCTCGTCATCCCTGTCTAGCAACTCTTTCAGCATCTTTCGCGCCGTGACGCGAGCCTGACCTTGTAACTCGAAGAGTTGCTTGCGCCCGCCGAACCAGTCTCGAATCATTCTCCGCTCCGGTCTGTGATGAATTTGAAATTCTCACCTTCATCACTCTTTTTGACCTTACCTTCCTTCGTGAGCTTTCCTAACATCAGGCGAGCGCCCTTTGTTCCGACGCCGACCCTAGATGCGATTTCGGACAATGAAAGCGAGGTGGGCTGGGCGCGCAGTTGATCCAAGATGCGATCTCCCAGCTTGCCCTCGGGGACTTGATGCGTCGGTGCTGACAATGCTAGTTGCTGTGACTTGGCTTCCTTCTTCTTGCGCGCCTTCTTCCGAGGCAACGAACGCTTGTCGGGAATAATCGTGCTTCGTATGCCTGCGGGATACCAGTCAGCCAATCCCCAATACGAGCGATCCAGCTTCACGATGCCCGTGTTCGCCTTGCGCGCACGATCCAGCACTGCATGAACAATCCCGATGAAGTTCTTGGAAGTGCTTTCCATCCCGCCACGCTTGAGAGCCTCCCCAATCTCTTTGCTGGTCTGCTTCTTTTTTACGATGGCCAGGTAGAGCTTCGCGGCATCGGGAATGCTCTTTCCGAGGAAGGCCCCAGCCGGAACCTCGGTTCCTCCGTATCCCATAACAGAAGCGACTGAGCCGCTACCGTTCCCTTGCGAAATATCGCCAGCGGTACCTAGCGCGCCAAGCGCCAGCGCCTGACGGAATGAAGCAATGGTCGCATCCAATGCGGCCCTCTTCGCTTCTAGGTCAGCCAGAATCGCGTTGTAATCCATCTGCTCTACGCCCATATTCTTCTTCCTCCTGCTCATCCGCCCGTGTTACACTTCAAACCGACACGCGGAAGGCGGATCGCTCCGCCCCCGCGTAGAACGGCCACATAGAGGGCCGCATTACACCCTCAATTGGCACCTCGATTCCGGCAGACGGCCTTGGTCTAAGTCGCCAAAACTAAGAAGCCAAGGTCGCCTGCCTATTGAGCTACAACAAACCATACGCCTCCCCGGTCAGCCGCACAAGCCCCCGCAAGCAAAAAGTTGACGCTTCATCGCAACACGCGTCGCCGTGGGCTATAACGGCCTATTAACCAAGCAATAACATGTATTATCACATCGTCTGTAATTGCGCAGTTTCGCCCCGCTTCGCCCTTCGCGTCGGTAGTCGTTAGGGGCTCATTTTTATTGGCATTTAGTTATTTTTCCACAGCAATCCACAACATTATCACTTGACTATGCTAAAGCGCATTAGTATGATAGCGACATCATGAATCGCCTAGACAGCCAGACCCGCGCCCAAGTCATCGGTTGCTTGATCGAAGGTTGCTCAATTCGCTCTACCGTGCGGATGACCGGCGTCTGCAAGAAGACGGTCATGCGCGTCCTCGTAGAAATTGGCGAGGTCTGCGCCGAATACCAAGACGCTGCATTCCGTAATCTCAAATCGAAGCGGCTGCAACTGGACGAGCTTTGGAGTTGGATCTACTGCAAGGACAAGAACCGCACGGAAGAGATTGCGCGCAAGAATCCCGATGCTGGCGACATCTGGCTGTGGGTAGCAGTCGATGCCGATAGTAAGCTGGTTGCCTCGTGGCGTCTAGGGCAGCGCGACCTGGCTACGGCGAAAGACTTTGTGAATGATCTTGCGTCCCGTCTCAGCAAGCGCGTACAGGTGACGACAGATGGGCATCGCGCCTATCTGCAAGCGGTCGAGGATGCGTTCGGGATGGAAGTGGACTATGCGCAGCTACAGAAAATCTACGGGGCTTCATCTGAGCCAGAGCACCGCTATTCTCCCGCTCGTTGTATCGGCTGCGAATCAAAAACAGTGATCGGCAATCCCGATTACAAGCACGTCTCCACATCGTTCGTCGAGCGCCAGAACTGGACCGTCCGCACGAACATGCGCCGCTACACCCGCCTAACAACGGTTTCTCGCGCAAGCTGGAGAATCACGCGGCTGCCGTAGCTCTCAATTATTTCGCTTACAACTTCATCAAGATTCACCGTACACTGCGGATGACTCCGGCAATGGCCGCTGGCGTCACAGATCGGCTGTGGGACGTGAGCGATCTTGTGGCCCTTTGGGGGCAGTACGAGCGGAGGGCGGAAAGAGCGGCAGCATGATTGATCTTGAGAGCGAAGATGACCTGGATGAGCTGGAAGCCTTACTGCTGCGACTATAACGGAAGTGGGAAGCGCTAGGGTACCGAGCAAGTCGGCTTTACCAGATGTTCATGCCCCACTGTAAACGCTATCGGGGAGGAATCGAGGCCATCCGAAACGTCGTGTCAAAATCTGGCACTGGAGGATTTGAAAGGTTAGTGAAGATGGGCCGACTCGACCTCACAGTTGAAAAGGCCATCGTCCTGAATCCGAAATGGACTGACCTTTTCAGTGACGCCCTCCGCAAGATGGCGCAGCGTAAAGTGGACGGAGTCTCAAAGTAGCCCACTACCGGAATCTCGCTTGGCTTGCCTCTATCCACGAAGCATTTGATCAGTCAGAATTCCACGCTCGTGACCCATGCTTCGTCTGAAAACGCTACCGCAAATGTTCAGATGCTGCGACGACGCAGGAAAGAGCTTTCGCACCTTTCCAGACACACGTAATCCCCGCGCGATCCAACTCCGCGTCCGGTGCTAAGCTGTTCTACACAAGAACTCTGTCCTGGTGCTGTCGTTTGTGGCCAGATGAAAAATTCAGTACGAGCGGTTTCACCAGTCGCTCAAAATCCTTATAAGACAGGCGAATTAGCTCGTAATGAGATCCGGCATTGAAGGCGATCTCCTCGTCCTCTGTAAGCGTCTCGTCCACATAAACCGGGATCCCGTACAAGTTCCCGAATGGCGGCATGGCGCCGGTTTCGCAATCGGGGAAGTGCTGCTTGAATTCGTGCTCGCTGGCAAGTTCAGCGACGCGCACTCCGGCGGCCTTCTTGATGGCCTCAAGATCGACCTGGTACGAAGCCGGTAGTACGGCCATGCCCAGCGAGCCGTCCAACTTAAGGATCACCGTCTTGGCCAATTCCTTTCCGGAGATGTGCGCGACAGCAGCGATTCCCTGAGCTGTGTACGCTTTGGAGTGCGAGATAACTACATAGCGAATGTGGTGTTGGTCGAGGAAAGCTCGAAGCTGATTGAGCGGCATGTGAACCCCCGTGTTGTCGGCATCAGAGCCGCTTCGCCAAAGCCCTTCCGTCTCACACAACCAAGGGTGTCGGGCTAACTGCCTGCGACTCGTTAAAGCCTGACGAGTCCAAGTCTAGCCCTCGCACAGAACAGCGCAAGTCCATTCATCACATGGGGAATGTGACGGATACAGGGTCGGAATTGCGGCGGCTTCAATGAAACGGCAGATGCAGTGTCCATCGTTATATGGCGTGCTGATGGTGCTGCGCTCCGGTAGCTTCGCGGTCGTGGCTGCTGTGCTTGCGTTCGAGTTCATTCATGCCGTTCATGACGGTGTCCGCCACGAAGTCCAGACCTAAGTCGGAGTTGAGCATCATGTGATACAGGCGGCGGCAAGGCCACTCGGCGTTGAAGTACTTGCGCACGAAAGCAGCGCGTTCCTGGTCGATGGTATCCACCATCTCGATGGCTTCCTTCTCGCTCATCTTGAGCCGCAGCATGCGCTTGATTTTCTCCTCGCGGGAACCATACACAAAAATGCGAAATGTATCGGAGCGGTCGCGCAGGATATAAGGCGCCCCGCGTCCCACGATGACGCAATGTCCTTCGCGGGCCCTTTCTCCGATCAGCCGGTGGGCTAAATCGACCATCCTGTCGGCATCGAAGATATGGTGGTCGGCCACAGGCAGTGCCCGCTCGTAACTCCCCCGCCAGAATACCTTCGCCAGACGATGCATCAATGGGTCGACCTTCTCTTCGCAACGCGCCACCACCTTACGGTCGACGGCGGCCATTTGCGCAATCTCGCCGGTAAGCTGCTGGTCGAGCAGCTGCCACCCTTTGCGATGCGCCAGTTCGGCCGCAACCAGGCTTCCCCCGGCTCCGTACTCCCGCTCCACCGTGATGATCCTGAACATGACACCCTCCCTTCAAGATAGCCGGCGACTGCCGCACTGGCTAAGTTCAGCTACGCCTAGCCCACTCCTGTCCGCATTTCTACATCGGAATAGCTAAGTGTGCAACCTTGCGGCAGTTCCTCGATATCTCGATTAGGACGCGCGCCGACGAACGAAGGGTTAGCCACCGCTTTGCCTGCATGGCCATTGAATCTGTGGGCAGGGCTTTTGTGAAGAACTGATACGGCACGAAACTGCCGATCGCAGGGTGTGTCTAAAGAAATGAGGTAGATATGTTAGTGCGAGTTTTTGCGCTCAGTGGGCTGTTGCTCAGCTTCAGCCTGACCATGATCGGCCAGCAGGCGATGCCGCCGAGTTCTGCAGACGCGCAGGGAGCGGTCGGCGCGGCTGCTGCGATAACGGTCCCTGGCCGGTGGTGGCCGATTACAACGAGAACTTCGCCACCGGCGATCCCGTCGAGCAGAAGATCGCAAAAGAGGTACGGCACGAGTTACTCATGCTGCCCTATTACTCACTGTTCGACAATCTGGGCTACGCCGTTCAAGGTAGGACGGTGACCCTAACCGGCACTCTCACCAGCGAGCATTCGGTCACGAAAAAAGACGCCGACATTGCCGTAAAACGCATTGAGGGCGTGGACAAGGTCGTGAATGACATCACTATTCTGCCGCCCTCGCCCGTCGACGACCGTATTCGTAAGCGTACCTACGACGCTCTGATGCGCACTGGCGGCCTCTCCCGGTACTTCTGGGAAGCGGCGCCCAGCATTCATATCATTGTGCAGAACGGACGCGTTACCCTCGACGGCTTTGTCATGAATGAAGCCGACAAGAACATGGCTGGCATCGCGGCCAAGACGGTTCCCGGAGCGTTTCAGGTGACGAACAACCTGCGCGTCGTGAAGGGCTAGAAGCCGCGGCGGTAGCCGGCTCAATGTTTGATACTCGGCGATGAAACTTATCTCAGTGCGGAGTGACCGTCGCTGAAGGCCCTGTTCCGGCGCGGTGGCAGCAGCGCACCCACGAGCACCGCCGGAACAATCGTCAGCAGAAATGTCAGGTGATACCACACCGGAAATCTGCTCCAGATTGCGATGTGCACAGGCAGAAACATCGCAAGCACCACGATGCCGACGATCCACGGCGCCCAGCGGCTCGATGGGGATATCCAACCTATTACGGCGCCCGCTGCCAGTGAGGTCACGATGGCCATTGCAAGGCGCGCCCACTTCATGGCCAGCGTGAACTGGAGCGTATGTTCGGCGGCGGTGTAGTTCGGCAGGCTCAGGCGAAGCAAGCGGTTGATTACCGTGACGACGAGAGCCCACGTGAGGAGTCCTGCGAGGCAGGCGAGAATGGAACGCTTCATCACATCTCTCCTTTAGTACAACCATAATAGTACAATTAGACTAATGAAAGCCGAATTATATATTTTGGGGGTTCTGTACCGCGGCGACTTTCACCCCTACGAGATCAAGCGGCGTCTGACCCAGGCCATGATCGAGTGCTTTACCGAGGTCGATGTCGGCACCCTCTACTACGCCGTGCGCCAGCTTGCCGAATCCGGCCTGTTGACCCCGGTCGCCCACCAGCGCGTGGCTCGGGGCGGCATGCGCACCGTCTACCGCATCACGCCGCGCGGACGCGCCCGCTTTCGTGAACTGCTGCACGCGCAATTTGCCGCCGACGGCGACCTTAGGGCGACTCTTTACGGCCCCATGCTCTTCTTGCATCTGACTGACTTCAAGCGGGTCGCTGAGGCACTGCGCAGCCAAATCGACAGGCAGAATGCGCGGCTGGCGGAGATCCGGAAGTTGCGTCGGCAATGGGCAGCGATGCTGCCCACCGGGAGCCGCCACCTGATGCAGCACATGGAGGAGCAATGCCGCCTCGATCTACGCTGGCTCCGCGCGGTACTTGCCGATGTGGAGGCCGGACGCATTCGCGATACGCTTGACCCAGCTCGCCTCGCAGCCAAGGCCTGATCGGGTTATGGCTAGCGCACATGGCCAGTGGGAAGAGGTTTCGTTGTCGTGCGGCCATGGGAGAATGGGAGTGCCCAACGCCACCGCCAGGAGGATCCATGGGATCGGAGCTGCAATGCAAAGTTCGCACCGGAGGAAAGACCTTACAAGGTAAGGCGCTTCTGGAGACCAGCGAAATCATCTTTCGCGGCGACTCTTCCTTCAAGATTCCATTTGCGACCATTCAGTCGGTGAACGTGAAGGGTGGGGAACTCCGCCTTACATGGAGCGACAGCTCCGCCGTTTTGGAGTTGGGCGATCACGCCGCGAAGTGGGCCGACAAGATCCTCCATCCTAAGACCACCACTGAGAAGCTGGGGATCAAACCGGGAATGACTGTCTCGCTTCGCGCGATTCGCGACGCCGGTTTCGTTCGCGACCTTCGGGCGCAAGCCAAGGCGTTTTCCAATTCCAGGCTGCTGAAGGACTCCGATCTTATTTTCTTCGGTGCGGCAGAGGCCGCCGACCTGGGCGATGTTGCGGACGTGGTTCCATCGCTCACAACTGCAGGCGCGCTGTGGATCGTCTACCCCAAGGGCAGGCAGGAGATCAAAGAAACGCAAGTGCTTGCCGCGGGCCGAGCGGCGGGGCTGGTCGACGTGAAGGTCGTGAAGTTCTCCGAGACGCACACAGCGCTGAAATTCGTCCGGCCGAAGGACAAACGCTAGCCGGAAGCCATCAGCTATCTCATAAATCGGTTTTGAAAGGGGACGGCTTCAGCCGTGCCGCACAGGGCCAAGAAAATGAAGGGCTTCAGCCCCCGACAGTTTTGGACTCGACCTTGCGGACAGTATTGGCAAGACCCCACGTGTCGGACACAGGCTGGTATCCGAGTGGAGCATTTTGAGTGTAATGGGAATATCACAACAACTATCGGGCCCAGGCAGCATCCTGAAGCCGGCCATGAAATACATGAGATGAGACCTTGGGAGAGGTGTATAGTCGCCAGCGTGGGGAGTTCCCCAGAACTCTGTTAATTGATTTCTGAGGCCATAACAGGCGACGAGCGCAAACATGCTGGCACCGGGCTCTATGCATGGATACGCCATTCCGGAGGGGAAGCATCAAGAAGACAATCGCGATCACCGCTTTGATTCTTTCTGCCGCGTGCTTCGCGCAAAGCCAGGATGTAGCTGGTGATTGGCAAGGCGTGCTCAATGCCGGCACGAGACAACTTCACATCATCCTCCACATCACCAACAACGACGGGAACCTCAAAGCCACCATGGACAGCGTCGACCAGCACGCGTTCGGCCTGCCCGTCAGCTCCATCTCGCTGAAGAACTCAAAGCTCAAATTTGAGGTGGACAAGGTCGGGGGCTCTTATGTAGGTAAACTCAGCCCGGATGCCACGAAGATTTCCGGTTCCTGGTCGCAGGGAGGCGTATTCCTGGACCTCTGACTTCAAGCGCGCGACCAATCCTGATAAGCCCAGCCCCAAGCCCGGCCCGCCGTCCGATATTGATGGCGACTGGCTGGGTACAGTTGAAGCCAATGGAATGAAGCTGCGGGTCGTGTTCCATATCCGCAATATGGTTGATGGCCTGACTGCGACCATGGATAGTCCCGACCAGGGCGCGATGGGAATACCGGCGACGACGGTCACCCGCAATGGCTCCTCTCTGAAGATTGAGATGAAGCAGATTAATGGCGCCTATGAGGGCAAGATCAGTCCAGACCTGACGACCATCGATGGAGTGTACACGTATAGCGGCGGTGGATTGCCTCTGGTCGTCAAGCGGGTTAAAGATGCATCGGAATTAGAGCGTCGCAGGCCGCAGAATCCCGTTAAACCTTACCCGTACCGCGAGGAGGAAGTCTCGTACGACAACAAACAGGCGCAGGGTGTCGTGCTCGCCGGCACGTTGACGATTCCACAAGGGAAAGTTGCCATTCCCCTCTGTGCTTCTGGTTCCCGGATCCGGGCCTCATGATCGAGACGAAACCTTGCTTGGTCACAAAGTGTTCCTTGTGCTGGCGGACTACCTGACGCGAAAAGGCATCGTCGTTCTGCGCGTGGACGACCGTGGCGTAGGCAAGTCCACTGGGAAGTTTGCCGACGCCACCACAGCGGACCTTGCGACCGACGCCGAAGCGGGGGTCGCGTATCTCAAGACGCGATCGGAGGTGGACCCTCATAAAATCGGGCTGATCGGCCACAGCGAGGGTGGACTCATCGCACCGATGGTGGCGGCCCGTGACCCCAATGTGGCCTTCATCGTGATGATGGCTGGCCCGGGCGTGCCGGGCGACGAAATCCTGGTCGAACAGGTACTGCTGATTTCCGAAGCCAGCGGCATGAGCCACGAGGCAGCGGAGAAGAACGCCGCCCGGGAGCGCGAGATCGTCACCCTCGTCAAGCAAGGAAAAGATGATGCCGCGCTGGAAAAAGAGCTGCAAGAAAAATTTTCGGGCCAGATTCCGGAGGCGCAGCTTAGCGGGGGGATCAAGTGCCTCACTTCACCGTGGTTTCGCTACTTGGTTGCCTACGATCCTGCACCGGCGCTGCGAAAAGTGAAATGCCCGGTGCTCGCAATCAACGGCGAAAAGGATGTGCAGGTCTCGCCGACGCAGAATCTACCTGCGATTCGAAAGGCTCTCGAAGAAGGCGGCAACCAACACGTTGAGACCGACGAACTGCCTGGCTTGAATCATCTCTTCCAAACCGCCAAGACGGGAGCGCTCAGCGAGTATGGCGAGATTGAAGAGACGATGTCTCCGGTCGCCATGGAAAAAATAGCAAGCTGGATATTAAAGCAATAATCCACAGGCACTAGGCTAGTCCGGAATGTGTTTTCCCGGTTTGTGTTGGCGGAGCATCGGAGATGTGCCAACACCCGGAATACGTTCAATCGGTACCTTGGCCTTTCCGCGGATAGATGTTGCGAACAGGCGTTTACACAAGCTTGCGCTGTCTGTTCGCCCGTGGCGAGTCTCTGCCTAACAGTAGTGACGCCATCCGACAGGACGGCGTGCAAGGTCAAGTCTTGGTTGTCACAACTTATGAGATACCTCCCGGCTTAGAAACGGATCAAACCGCTTCGCCGGTCCCGTTGTACTTCGCGAATGCTCTTCGCAGTGCCAAGATCGCGCCAGTAATACTCGTCCGTGCGGAAGGCGACGATTCGTGCTCCCTCCCCAGCCAGGCGCAGATACGCGTCGATGACGGAGAAGACGCCTTGCTCCGTCATAGCGGCAAAGATCTCGGGCGAGATGACATGAATGCCCGCGAAAGCCAGAGGAATCAGGCTGCCTGAAGGGCGAACAATCTCATCCGCCGAGTCTCCTTTGATCCGGCGGCCGCAAAGCAGAAGTTCTTCGTTGAAGAGCAGTTGTCGCGCGCTGGGTCGAGCTTGTACGGCGATAGTAGCGAGTGCGTCGCGCTCACGATCGGACCTGCACCATACGGGCGAAGTCAATGTTGCTGAGGACGTCGACATTGTGTAGCAGAAAAGGCTCGTCCGAGCCGGCAAGAAAATAAGCCGCTTTCCTTAACCCGCCTCCGGTATCCAGCAGGACATCCTCATGCGAAACTTCAAGATTCATCCCGAAGTCATTGTTTATACGAAGATAATCGGCTATTTTATCGGCAAAGTGGTGGGTGTTTACGATCACCTCATGGATGCCGAACGCGCGTAGCCTGGAGAGTGTAATCTCCAGCATCGTCCGCCCGCCGACTTCCACCAGGGCCTTAGGGCGATCATTGGTGAGCGGCCGCAGACGAGTGCCCAGTCCGGCGGCGAGCACCATCGCTTTCATCGTGCCGTCTTCTCTAACTCAATATGCCGCACGGCGACCTCGATCCCGTGTTTGCTCCGCAGATGTTCGCCCAGCTGATTGGCGAGATAGACCGAGCGATGCTGGCCGCCGGTGCATCCGAAGGAAACCATCAGGTTGCGAAAGCCGCGGCTGCGATAGTTCTCCACACTGGCGTCGAGCAGCGAGAGCACACTCGCCAGGTACTGCTGCACGCTCTCGTGTTGCTCGAGGTACTCGATCACCGGAGCATCGCAGCCGGTGAGCGATTTGAACTGCTCTTCGCGCCCGGGATTCGGCAGGCTGCGCGCGTCGAAGACAAATCCGCCTCCGTTACCGGTGTTGTCCTGCGGAGGTGCGCCACGATGAAATGAAAAACTGAAGATACGCACCAGCAACTCACTTCGCGTCGTTGCTCCGACGTCCACCAGCTTGTCAGACTCGATCATTGAATGGAAAGCTTCCATCAATGCAGGTAGCGCAATTGGCAGCTCAACGTTGTTCATGAGCCAGCGCAGGTTCTTCAGCGCATAGGGCACACTTTGCAGAAAGAGTGGCTTGCGTTCGTAGAAGCCGCGAAAGCCGTAGGCCCCGAGCGCCTGCATGATGCGGACGTAGACATAGGGGTAGTAGTGACGCAAGAATGCGTCGCGGTCGAGTTCGACGAAATTTGCAAGTGCATCGAGGTAGTGTTCAAGCAGGACCTCGCGAACGTCAGGCGGCAGATCGGCTTTGGCATCGTACAGCAGGGAAGCGATGTCGTACTGCAACGCGCCCTTGCGGCCACCCTGATAATCCAGAAACCACGGCTCACCCTCTCGCAGCATGATGTTGCGCGACTGAAAATCGCGGTACAGAAAGTACTCCCGATCGGCGGTGAGCAGAAAGCGGGTGAGACGCGCGAAGTCGTTCTCCAGGTCCTGCTCGTGGAACACGATGCCGGCCGGCCGCAGGAAATAGTACTTGAAGTAGTTCAGGTCCCAGGCGATGGACTGCCGATCGAAGCTGGCGCGCGGATATGCGACCTTGTAGTTCAGCGTTCGGCCGGCCTCGACCTGGAATCGCGGCAACATTGCGATTGCCTTGCTGTAGGCCGTGATCACTTCCGGAGCAATATTTTCGCCCTCGCGATTCTGCGAAAGGAACTCGAAGAGTGTGGTGTCACCCAGGTCCTCTTCGAGATACGCTCCGTCGCCGAGATCTTCGTCGTAGATCTCAGGTACGGGAAGGCCGTGACGGCGGAAATGGCGCGAGAATTCCAGGAAAGCAACGTTCTCCTCGCGCACGTTGTACAAAATGCCAACGGCTTGGTGTCCCTTCCCAGTGAGGCGCACGATGTTGCGTCCCGAGCCGCCGAGCTCTCCCTGCAGAGGCTGCACCTCACTGGCAGGGGAGTGGAAATGGCGCTCGAAGAGCTGCTTGAGAATCTCGAAGGGCATGTCTACCGGGTTCAAACTTGATCAGGGACCATCCCGAAGCCAATACCATACATGGTGCAGATAAGGAAAGCACGGGGGCGTAGCTTGCGGCGTGGCTTTTCCTTGGGCCCTCGGAACGGTTTCCAGTCGCAACGATGCGCCGCACGTTGCATTTACAATTCTGCTGACATGGAACCTGCACGCGTCGCTGGATTTCGCCGGGCTGGCCATCGGCTCGGTCTATGCTACCGTCCCGCTCTTCTGGCTTACCGTGCATCCCTTGATCAAGCGCTGGCGGGCTGCCGGTCGTCGCGCCTACTACGCTCTGCTGCCGTTGTGGGCTGCCTACGCTCTTATCGCGTTTGCACTGGGCTGGCGCTTCCGCCACGTTCATCTTTACATCAGCTGGATGTCGTGGGTCCCGGCGGTGCTCTTCATCTTGATGGGCTTTGTGCTGTATCAGGCAGGGCGGCAGGGCTTTGAGCGCTCAAAGATTGTCGGCTTGGCAGAGCTTGAGCCTGGAAGCCATCGCCAGGAACTGGTCACCAGCGGCATACGCGCAAAGGTTCGGCATCCGTTTTATCTGGCGCACTTCTGCGAGCTGTTCGGATGGATGCTGGGCACTGGATCGCTCGCGCTGGCCGGGATGGTCGCATTCTCGCTAATCACCGGCGCCATAATGATTCACCGGGAAGACGCCGAACTGGAGCAGCGCTTCGGCGAGGCTTTCCGCGAGTATCGGGCGCGCGTGCCCGCCTTTCTGCCGCGGTGAAGCCATACACTATCGGAATCGTGGGAATTTAAGCCACCACTCTTAGCACTTTAGTGCAATTGCGCTTGCACCCGGCGTCTAAGAGACTTTCAGCCAACTCGAAAGTGCGTCCCTACAATTAGTCAAAAGAACTTAGGTTCTACAGCTAGGCAGGTCATCAAAAGGCCTGCTCTTTTTTGTTTGGGATGAATCCTTGCACAGTCGCCTTGCAAAGACGTCGTTCTTTAGATATAACTAACTGGTTAGTTAAATGCAAGCCTCTCCCAATACGACAGCTCCGGCCCGCGGCAGCCGGCATCAGCCTGAAGCCAGCCGCAGCACCATCCTGGCCGCTGCTTTGGTTGAATTTGCTGCCCATGGCCTAGCGGGAGCGCGCATGGACGCCATCGCATCAGCCGCCGGGGTTAACAAGGCACTCCTCTATTACTACTTCCGCAGCAAGGACGCGCTCTACGCCGCCGTTCTGGACGAGTTCTTCCAGCGCTTGCGGGCTCGCATCGGTCGCGCCCTCGACTCCGAAGCGACCCCTGGCGAGCGGCTTCTCCTCTACGCGCGCGCCCACTTCGATTCCGTGGCCGAGTCTCCCTACTACGCGCGGCTGTTTCAGGGCGAGATGATGAGCGCGGGGCGCGAGGGCTCGCCATACCTGTCGCACATTGTGGACCAGTACATCAAGCCCATATCTCTGCGGGTACTCGGAGTTCTGCAAGAAGGAATCGCGGCAGGCGAATTTCGTGCCGTCGATCCGGCACAGTTCGCGCCCACCATGGTGGCCAGCATCGTGTGGTACTTCGTAATTGCCCCAGTTCTTCGCAGACTTCGCCCCGACAATCCGTACTCCTGGCAGGCACGTCTGGACCGCCGCGCGGCGGTGCTCGACTTCATAGCTGCAGCCTTGTTCGTCGATCGTGAAGCCGGCATGAAGCTGGCTGCCGACATTGCGGCGCGCAGGCTGGAAGGAGAGAGCTCGCCCGACGAAATAAGTCCGCTGGGCAGCGCCGCGCGCGGGAGGCACAAGTGAAGAAAGGAAAGTTCTTCATATTTCTGCTGCTGCTGGTGCTGCTGGCCACCGGCTACTTCTTCTATTCCACCGACCGCAGCAGCGACACGGTGCTCATTGGTATCGTCGATGCCAACCAGGTGATCGTCAGCTCCAAGATTGCCGGTCGCATCGAGAAGCTCAACGTGGACGAAGGCTCGAAGGTGAAGGCCGGAGACCTGATTGCCGAAATCGACTCCGCCGAACTGGAAGCGCAGAAGAACGCCGCTGAAGCGACCATCAACGCTTACAACATGCAGGTGGCATCGCTGAAGGCGACCGAATCGCAAACTCTGGGCGAGACCAACAGCGGCGTGGTCAACGCGCAGGCGCTGCTCGCGGCAGCCAGAGCGACGTTGGCGCAGGCGAGGGCGAACCTGGCGCGCATTCAAAGCGACTCGGAGCGCACCATGAAGCTCGCCGAGCAGGGCGTTGCCTCCGATCAGGACCGGGTGCGCGCTGAAGAACAATTGAAGGCGCAGCAGGCTGCGGTCAACAGTGCGCAGCAGAACGTCGATGCGGCGCAAGCCAGTCTCAACATGGCCATAGCCCGCACGCACGAGCAGAAGGCCGCGGCCAGCAACGTCGCCGCCAACGAAGCGCAGGTCGCTAACGCCCGCGCGCAACTGGCCGAAGCCGAGACCCGGCTGGGGTACACGAAGATCTACGCGCCCGTAAGCGGAACGGTCTCGGTCCGCGCAACGCGCCAAGGGGAGGTAGTCAATCCCGGTGAGCCGATCGTCACCATCATCGATTTCGGCGACACCTGGGTGCGCGCTGAGGCGCCGGAGACCGAAGGCCGCTTCGTTGCCGTAGGCGATAAGCTTCAAGTCCGACTGCCGCAAGGTAAGCCCATCGAAGGGACCGTCATCTTCAAAGCGGTGGAAGGCGACTACGCTACGCAGCGTGACGTGAGCCGCCGCAAGCGCGACATCAAGACCATCGGACTAAAGCTGAAAGTCGACAATCCAAAAGGAGAGTTAATCCCGGGGATGACCGCTGAAGTGCTTCTGCCGAAGGACCTCACGCGAGGTTCGCGATGAGCTGGATGCATCCCAAGGCGAAGGCTGACGAGAAGGCTTCGTTCACCGGCGATGCCATCGTCGTCGATCACATTACCAAGAAATACGGCGACTTCACCGCCGTGGATGACGTTTCGTTTGCGGTGAAGCAGGGCGAGATCTTCGGCCTGCTCGGCCCCAACGGCGCCGGCAAATCGACGCTCATCCGCATGATGACTACGCTGTTGCCCATCACCAGCGGGCGAGCGCTCATCAATGGTTTCGATGTAGCGAAAGATCCTGACGACGCGCGCAACTGCATGGGCGTAATTCCGCAGGCGCTGACCAGCGATATCGACCTGACGGTAGAGGAAAACCTCAGCATCTACGCCAAGCTGTACAACGTGCCGGCGGAGCAGCGCAAGCGCAATATCGAAGAGCTGCTGGAGACGGTCGATCTCACCAAGTGGCGTGACGCGCAGACCAAAACGCTCTCCGGCGGAATGCGCCGCCGCCTGGAAATCGCGCGCGGCCTGGTTCACAACCCCAAAATCTTTTTTCTGGATGAGCCGACCACGGGCCTCGACCCAGTTTCGCGCGTCGCCGTCTGGGAGATGCTGACCACCATCAAGGACCGCCACGGGCTGACCGTGCTCATCACCACGCACTACATGGACGAAGCCGACCGCCTGTGCGACCGCATCGCCATCGTCGACCACGGAAAGCTGGTGGCCCTCGATTCGCCGCTCGCACTCAAGGCAAACGTTCCCGGCTCGAATGTCATCGAAGCGCAGTTTCTGGGCGCACCTCCTGACTGGCAGGAAAAACTGGAGAGTCTCGAAGACGTGAAGTCGGTGCAGTCGCAAGCAGGAGAGTCGTACCGCATCATGAGCAGCAACGGTTCGAAGACGACGACCGAGCTGGTCGAAATGGCAGTCAGGTCCAAAGTCGAGATCAAGTCGCTCTCGGTGCAGAACACCACGCTGGACGATGTCTTCGTCCACTACACTGGCCGCCAACTGCGTGACGAGCAGGTGAAGGCTTACCAGTTCGTTATGCCTGATCGGCCGGGGATGCGCCCATGAATCGCATGATGGCCATCATCGAACGCGAGCTGCGCAAGTTCTTTCGCTCGCCCACCCTCATGCTGGTGTCGATGGTGTTCCCGCTGGTGCAGTTGATCATTCTGGGCAATGCCTTTGGCGGAAAAATTAAAGATGCCCGTCTGGGCGTAGTCGATCAGGACGGCGGCACACAGGCGGTGAAGGTTCGCGAGGCATTGAACGCGGTGCAGGCCAACTCGCATACCTTTCGCCCGGTGTACTACGACAGCGATCAGCAGGCGATGGAAGACGTGCGCACCGGCCGCCTCGATGGCGCCATCATCATTCCGCCCGAATACTCGCGCCGCGTCTACGAGGAGAACCATCCCCGCATCGCGCTCATCGTCGACAACACCGACAACTTCATGAGCTCGACGCTGGAACAGCTCTTCAGCGATCTGACAAAGTCGCTCAACAATCCGGACGTGGAACCCTCGCGCATTCTGCAACAGGTCACGCTCGATACCGTCGAGCTGTATCCCTACATCGAGTACATGAAGTATCTGCTGCCCGGCTCGATTGTGCTGGCCATGTTCGTGTCGGTGATGATCGGCGGCGGCATGTTGTATATCGACGACAAGGCGCGCGGCGTACACGAAGGTTACCTGGTTACGCCTATCACCAAGTTTGAGCTGGTTGCCGGGTTGAACGTGGCGGGCGCCATCAAAGCCATTCTGGCCGGAGTGGTAATCACCGTGCTGGGCTCGCTGCTGGCCGGTCTTGGCTCGGCCTTCCAGCCGTCCAACATCGTCCTGATCATGCTGATGGTGGTGACCACATCGGTGGCCTTCAACACCATGATGTTCCTGATGATGGTGCGCGTCGAAGACCCGCTGGTTCCGCGCGCCACCTTCGGCATCCTGAATACGCTCCTGTTCTTTCCCAGCGGAGCGATCTATCCCATCAAGGCGTTTCCCAAGTGGTTGCAGGCGATTGCTTACGTTGATCCGTTCACTTACGCGGTCGACGGCTTCAAAGCCATTTTGCTGAAAGACGCAGGCTTCGTGGCCATCCGCTCCGACCTGTTGTACCTGAGCGTGGCGGCGGTCATCATGATCACGATCGCGACGGCGCTGTTCAAGAGGACGTTGTAGTTGCGAGCAACCAGCAATTAGCTGTCAGCTTTCAGCCATCAGCCGTCATCTAGAGCCCGAAGGGCGTGCGACGATAGCCCAGAAGGGTTAAAGACGTACGCGCTTTCGTCACTGGCCCGGCAGATGGAAGGCGTACAGGTTATGGTCTCGGGACCGATGTATACCACGCCATTTGCCGCCGCGGGTGATGAGTCGATGTAGTACAACTCCGTGTACTCCCACAGGAGTTCTCCCGTATAGGCAGAGATGGCGTACAAAGTGGCGTCAGGGCCTTGGGACCCGACGTACGCTACGCCATTGGCCACTGCCGGCGAAGAGGACCCGATGCCCCCCGTTGTGTACTTCCACACGACTCCTCCCGTGGCGGCGTCCAGGGCGTACAGGTTTCCGTCGACGGAGCCTACGAAGACTCCGCCGTAGGCCACTGCCGGCGAGTCGAAAACATATCCGTTTGTAAACTTCCATAGGACTGCTCCCGTGTTTGCGTTCAGGGCGTATACGTCGCCGGCTGCGACATACACCACGCCGTTGGCCACAGCGGGCGAAGAAACGTCAGTGCCAACGGACTTCCACACAAACTCTCCGGTCGTTGCGTTCAAGGCATACGTATATCCGTCGTCTGATCCGATGTACACGATGCCGTTGGCCACCGCCGGCGAAGCAGAATAGATGAAGGAGCCGGTCGTGTACCTCCACAGGAGTGCTCCCGTCGTCGCGTTCAAGGCGTACAGATTGTGGTCGGTCGACCCCAGATACACCACGCCGTTGGCCACCGTGGGACTAGACTCGGCTATACCTCCCGTCCCGTACACCCAGAGGAACGCTCCTGTGTTGGCGTTCAGGGCGTATAGTTTCCCGTCCGGAGACGCTACATACACCACGCCGTTGGCCACCGCCGGCGAAGAGAAGGAGTCTGGCGCTATCGCGTACTTCCATAGGAGCGCTCCAGTGGCGGCGTTCAACGCGTACACGTTAGCGTCAAAGGACTCCACATACACTACGCCGTTGGCCACCGCCGGTGAAGAGTTATCGATGTTGTATCCCGTCTCGTACTTCCAGTCGAGCACGAGGTTTCCGACCGTGTCCGGGCTCAGAAGAAATTCGTTCGGGTTGTAGCCCGTGTGGCAGGGGTCAGAGTGAAACTGCGGCCAGTTTACGTACGCCGTTGCCGACACTCCGGCGCACGGCGGGTTGGATTGTGCGAAGACCGGTTGGCCCGCGACCATGGAGCCAATCACCATGAGAAGGACAGCCCAGACGATGGTTCTGATGTTCATATCCCCTCCTTGCCGAGGGTTGGGTTCAAGTTGAGAGGCCGTTTGCCGTAGGGAGCGGAGATTCGCCTTGGGTAGGGAGGGCCAGTAACTACCGCCTACGCAGCACTATGATTTTCACCCTGCCGCTGAACGGCTGTCAGTGACAGTTACGCCACAGGGACGTGATATGGCTCATGTTGGGAAGCGGTTGGTCTGCGATTACCTACGATAAATCGCCATCTCACAACCGACCTGCCGTGCCTACGGCACTGATGATGTGATTTTGCTGGTTTCCCCGTCCTGAAGGACGGGGCTTTCACCTATCGCCGCGAGGCGGCTGGGGGCCTGGGCTGTCTGACTTACCTGGATCACGAAAATCCAATCATGCGTAAGGCGAAAACTTCCCCTAATATTGCGCCCCATGCGGAGGCTTATCGGTTGCGATTGCAGCAGCGGCCGTAGGCCGCGTTAGGTGAAAGCCCCGCCCCTCGGGGCGGGGTGACGGGCCGACGTTTTCGGTGGAGTGCCGTAGGCACGACAGGTCTGTGCTCATCGTCACCGACAAGGAGCGTTGCGGTTTGTAGCCTACCTGCCGTGCCTACGGCACTTCTGATCTGATTTTGCTGCTTTCCTCGCGCTGAAGCGCGGGGCTTTCACCTGTCGCCTCCTGCGGAGGCTGGTCGCAGATGATTCGAGAAAGCGGCCGCAGGCCCCGCGTCCCCCTGCGACATAATGACCGATCATGAAGGTACGCGCCCGGCGTGCGAATCTGATTGGCCGCTTCCCTGTGCGCTCCAGCCGCTTTGCGGCGGAAGGTGAAAGCCCCGCCCCTCGGGGCGGGGTAACGGGCCGACATTTTCGGTGGAGTGCCGTAGGCACGACAGGTTTGTGCGCATTGTCACCGACAAGGGGGCATGGAGCTCCGTAGTCTGACTACATGTCGCATACCTATGCCTCCAATTTGGTGCATTGTGTTTTCAGCACCGCGGGAAGACGGGACATTATCCCTGAGCCGGACAGACTGCGCCAGTACATGACGGGAATTGCCAGGCAAAACGGCATTCCCATCGTGGCGACCGGAGGAACAACCAATCATGTGCATCTTCTCATCGCATTGCCTCCGATGATGGCACTGGCTAAAGCCATTCAGGATCTAAAAGGAAATTCTTCGCGGTGGCTGAACGAGCAAAAGCGCGGCTTTGCCTGGTAAAAGGGATATGCCGCTTTTGGCGTGAGTGAATCACGAAGGGAGGCGGTGATTGCGTATCTCCTCGGACAGGAGGAACATCACCGGAAGTGGAGCTTCGAGCAGGAATTCCTAACCTTGCTCAAGAAATCGTGCATCGCGTACGATCCCAAATTTGTTTTCGGATGAATGCCTGCCGTGCCTACGGCACTCCGCCTCACTTTACGCCGGTCACCCCGTCCTGAAGGACGGGGCTTTCACCTTTCGCCGCGAAGCGGCTGGAACCTGTGCCGTCCGATCCACCTAGACCATGAAAATCCAATCATTCGCAAACCGAAGGCTTCCCCCGTCCTAAGTGCGGAGCCTCGCACCTGGCGCAGCCTGCTGAGGCTGTTCGGATGAGATTCGAGCAAGCGGCCCTAGGCCGCGAAAGGTGAAAGCCCCGGCCCTTCAGGGCGGGGTAAGCGTCCAAATACAAGAAGAGCGCCGTAGGCACGACAGGTGTGAGTGGCCCTGAAGCGCCACGCTAGCGTCCTACGAACAACAACGAATCGCGAAGAGCGAATAGCGAATAGCGAATAGCCCCCCGACCATGTGTATGTGACGCGCGTCACAGACCTGCAGCTCCGTCCATCACAGCCGCTCTGCCCATATGGCCTATATCCTCAGACTTACGAGACTTCTTCCGCACGCAATCTGAAGCCCGCGAATCCGAATCGGGGACAAAACGAACGTGAAGACCACAGAAATTTCTGTTGCGCCGCCCGCCGCTGACCCGGCTGCGAACAACGGCGCAGACCAATCGCCGCGCCCGTCGCCCGAGGACGTGCAGCCCGCTGGAGGCAAGATGCCAAGAGAAAAAGTTACGTTGGACGGCAACGAGGCCGTCGCTTATGTCGCCTATCACGTGAGCGAGATTGCTGCCATCTACCCCATTACGCCTTCATCCCCGATGGGCGAGTCTTCGGACGCGTGGGCTGCAGTGGGCGACAAGAACATCTGGGGCGCAGTGCCGAAAGTCATCGAGATGCAGAGCGAAGGAGGGGCCGCCGGTGCGCTTCACGGCGTATTGCAAGCTGGAGCGCTGGGCACCACGTTCACCTCATCGCAGGGCCTGCTGCTGATGATCCCGAACATGTACAAGATTGCCGGCGAGCTGACGCCCACGGTGATCCATGTCGCGGCGCGCTCCATAGCGGCGCAGGCATTGTCGATCTTCGGCGATCACCAGGACGCAATGGCCACGCGCCAGACCGGCTTCGCGCTGCTTTCCTCGAACTCCGTGCAGGAAGCGATGGACCTGGCGCTCATTGCGCACGCCGCGACGCTCGAGTCGCGCATCCCTTTCTTGCATTTCTTCGATGGCTTCCGCACCTCGCATGAAGTTTCGAAAATCGAGCAGCTCTCGCTTGACGACATGCGCGCCCTGATCGACGACGATCTGGTGCGGGCGCATCGCAAGCGGGCGCTGTCGCCCGACCATCCCGTGTTACGCGGCTCGGCGCAGAATCCCGATGTCTATTTCCAGGCGCGCGAAGCGGTCAATCCCTACTATCGCGCCTGTCCCACGATTGTGCAGAACGTGATGGACAAATTCGCCAAGCTGGTCGGCCGCAGGTACAACCTGTTCGACTATGTCGGCGCGCCCGATGCCGAGAAGGTCATCATCATGATGGGCTCCGGCGCAGAGGCTGCCCATGAGGCGGTTGACTACCTGACGGCGCAGGGCAAGAAGGTTGGACTGCTGAAGGTTCGGCTGTATCGGCCATTCTCCATCGAACACTTCCTGAAAGCGCTGCCGCCGACAGTCAAGAACATCGCCGTGCTCGATCGCACGAAGGAGCCGGGCGCCATCGGCGAGCCGCTCTACCTCGACGTCATCACCGCGCTGACCGAAGTCTTCAGCGCGGGCAATGCTCCGCTGTCGAGCTTCCCCAAGGTGATTGGCGGGCGTTATGGGCTGTCGTCGAAGGAATTCACGCCCGCGATGGTCGCGCGAGTTTTCCAGGAGCTGACCAAACCAAGCCCGAAAAATCACTTCACCGTAGGCATTCGAGATGACGTAACGCTGACTTCGCTGGAGTACGATCCCGAGTTCTCGACCGAAGATCCCGCGACCGTGCGGGCCATGTTCTTCGGCCTGGGCGCTGACGGGACCGTGGGCGCGAACAAGAACACCATCAAGATCATCGGCGAAGACACCGACTTCGCCGTGCAGGGCTACTTCGTCTACGACTCGAAGAAGTCGGGCGCGGTCACGACCTCACACCTGCGCTTCAGCAAGAAGCCGATTCGCTCCACCTATCTCATCTCGCGCGCGAACTTCGTGGCCTGCCACCAGTTCAGCTTTATGGAGCGGCTCGACGTGCTGAAGTGCGCGGAACCCGGCGCAGTCTTCTTGCTCAACAGCCCGTTCGGCCCGAAGGAGGTCTGGGACAACCTGCCACGCCTGGCACAGAAAACCATCATCGAGAAGAAGCTCAAGTTCTACGTTATCGACGCTGTCGAAGTCGCGCGCGCTGCCGGCATGGGCGGCCGCATCAACACGGTGATGCAGACCTGCTTCTTCGCGATTAGCGGGGTGCTACCGCGCGACGAAGCCATTTCCAGCATCAAGCACTCCATCGAGAAGACCTACGGCAAGCGCGGGGAATCCATCGTTCGCAAGAACTTTGCCGCAGTCGATGCTGCACTGGAGCACCTGCACGAAGTGAAGGTCCCGGACGCGATCACATCGCATTTTGAATTGCGTCCGTCAGTTCCGGAGAACGCCCCCGACTTCGTTAAGCGTGTGGAAGGCCCAATGATCTCCGGCGATGGCGACCTGCTGCCGGTCAGCGCCATGCCGCTCGATGGTACCTTCCCCACAGGTACCACGAAGTGGGAGAAGCGCAACATCGCGCTGGAGATTCCGGTATGGGACGAGCAGCTCTGCATCCAGTGCGGCAAGTGCGTGATGGTTTGCCCGCACGCAGTGATTCGCGCCAAGGTCTATGACCCTGCAGCGGTCAATCATCAGCCGGACGGATTTCAGAGCGCCATGCCCAAGTGGCGCGAATTCAGCAATTTGAAGTACACACTGCAAGTGGCGCCTGAAGATTGCACCGGTTGCGGCTTGTGTGTTGCGGTCTGCCCCGCCAAGAGCAAGAGCGAGGCCAAGCACAAAGCCATCAACATGGAGCCGCAGTCGCCTTTGCGCGAGAAGTACAACGAATACTGGGAGTATTTCCTCTCAATCCCCGAGATTGGTCGCGATCAGATCGCCCACGGCCAGGTGAAGGACTCGCAACTGCTGGAGCCGTTGTTTGAGTTCTCGGGCGCCTGCGCGGGCTGTGGCGAAACACCGTACATCAAAGTGATGACGCAGTTGTTTGGCGATCGCGCGCTCATCGCGAATGCCACCGGCTGTTCATCGATCTACGGCGGTAACCTGCCGACGACGCCCTACACGGTGAACGCCGAAGGACGTGGCCCGGCGTGGTCGAATTCGCTGTTCGAAGACAATGCCGAGTTCGGCATGGGCATGCGACTTGCCATCGACAAGCAGAACGACTACGCAAAGGTGTTGGTCAGGCAGCTCGCGCCGGAGATCGGCGACGAGCTGGCGGTTGCCATCCTCGACGCGGACCAGTCGACCGAGCCGGGCATCTTCGCGCAGCGCGAGCGGGTGAAGCAGCTCAAGGAGAAGTTGGCCAAGGTAAAATCACCTGCTGCTTACGACTTGCTGGCCGTGGCCGACACGCTGGTCAAGAAGAGCGTGTGGATCATCGGCGGCGATGGCTGGGGCTACGACATCGGCTACGGCGGACTTGATCACGTGCTGGCCTCGACGGCGAACGTCAACATCCTGCTGCTCGACACCGAGGTCTACTCCAACACCGGCGGCCAGATGTCGAAGGCGACGCCGCTGGGCGCGGTCGCAAAGTTTGCGGCCAGCGGCAAGCACACTCCGAAAAAAGACCTCGCCATGATGGCCATGAATTATGGCCGCGCTTATGTGGCGCATGTGGCGATGGGCGGTAGTGATGCGCAGACCATGAAGGCGTTCCTCGAGGCCGAAGCCTACGATGGGCCGTCGATCATCATCGCCTACAGCCACTGCATCGCCCACGGCTACGACATGGTATACGGCATCGAGCAGCAGAAGAATGCGGTGAACTCCGGACACTGGCCGCTATTCCGCTACAATCCCGCGCTGGCGCCGGAAGGCAAGAACCCCTTCCAGCTCGACTCGCGCGCGCCCAGCATTCCGCTGGAGAAGTACATCTACAACGAAACCCGCTACACCATGCTGGTGAACAGCGATCCTGACGAAGCCAAAAAGCTGCTGCAGCAGGCGCAGGAGAACGTCAACGAGCGCTGGAAGCTGTATCAGCACATGGCGGCGATGAATTTTGAGAAGGCATAGCGAGGAGAGATCATGTCCGACAAAGTGGAAGTGGAGCTTAAGGTCCCGTTCAAGTACGCGCGGGTGTGGCCCAGAGAGGTGTTCTATCGGAGAATATCCAAGCCGAAACCTGTGGTGGGCTCGAAGAAGACTCCGCCGGCACGCACGCAATGGCTGTATAAGACGATTGACCTGCTGGCGCAACCCGGCGTTTACGTCCTTTATCGAGACGGCGTGCCCTTCTATGTGGGACAAGCTGACATGCTTCGATCGAGACTTGCGGCCCACGCTCGTGTTCCACAATCTCACTACTTCAATCATTGGAACAGCTTTTCTGTGTTTGTCGTTGACAAGAAAGACCTGGACAGAATCGAGGCGGTCATCATTGCCGCTATGCCAACCGCCAACGGTAGAAAGCTGTTGAAAAAGGAACCGTTCCCTCAAGAGCTGACCGAGATGGTCAACGAAATCCATCGCGCGAAAGCAAACCCAGTTCTTGTACCTATGGAAGAAGAGGAAATCGACGAGGACGAATCATGATCGACCTTTCAACCAATTATCTAGGACTGCGGCTGAAGAACCCGGTCGTGGTCTCGGCCTCGCCGCTCAGCGAGAAGCTAGACAACTTTCCCCGCATGCGCGACGCCGGCGCTTCGGCCATCGTGATGTATTCGCTGTTCGAGGAACAGATCGAAGCGGAGAGCGAGAACATCGACTCTGCGCTGGAATACGGCGCAAACAGCTACGCCGAATCCATCAGCTATCTGCCTGACATGCCGAAATATCACATCGGGCCCGACCGCTACCTCGACCTGCTGCAGAAGGCGAAGAAGTCGATGGACATCCCGGTGATCGCCAGCTTGAACGGCAAGTCGCGCGGCGGCTGGTCGCGATACGCGCAGTACATGGAAGAGGCCGGGGCCGACGCGCTGGAGCTGAACATCTTCAACATTCCGACGGACCCGTCGATCTCCGCGGCACAACTGGAGGACGGCTACGTGGAGCTGGTGCGCGCCATTCGCCGCCAGATCAAGATTCCCATCGCGGTGAAGCTTGGGGCGTACTTCACATCGCTGGCCAACTTCGCCAAACGGCTGAGCGAAGCAGGCGCCGACGGCGTCGTCATCTTCAACCGCTTTTATCAGCCCGACTTCAACCTGGAGGAGCTGGAGGTCACGCCGAACCTGATTTTGAGCAGTCCGCATGAGCTGCGACTCCGCCTTCACTGGGCTGCCATTCTGTATCACCAGGTCGAGACCTACGTCGCAATCACCGGCGGCGTGCATGATGCCAGCGACGTGCTGAAGTGCATGATGGCGGGCGCCAACGTCGCCATGATGACCTCAGCGTTGCTGAAGTATGGCATCGAGCATATTGGCGTGGTGCTGTCGGGCATGGAAGCCTGGATGGAGGAGCACGAATATACGTCCATCAAGCAAATGCGCGGCAGCATGAGCCTGGTGAACGTGGAAGACCCGACGGCGTTCCTGCGTGGCAATTACCTGAAGATGCTGGGCTCGTACAGCTTCGGCGACACGGGGACGGCACTGCCGACGTACTGAGGTTACCCACCCCGATAAGCAGGCGAACACAGCGTGATCGTTCATCCAAATGGCAATGGTACGCTATTGGCGTATAATGAGATTCGGCGGAGTTGCTAATGGAGTTCGTCGAGGCTCCGGCGTTTACCCGCCACATTGCGGAATATTTGGACGACAACGCATATCGCAGCCTGCAAAGCGAATTGGTGCTTAACCCGGACAGGGGAGACCTAATCCCGGGCACGGGAGGATTTCGCAAACTGCGCTGGCAAGACCCGCGACGTAGCAAAGGTCGCAGAGGCGGACTGCACATCGTCTACTATCACTTTCCAGCCGAGCGGCAAATTTGGTTCGTGACGATTTACGACAAGGACGAAGCGGTGGACTTGACAGCTGCGGAAAAGAAGGCGCTAAAGGATGCGATCCGAGTTGAGGCCGCCCGGCGGGCCGGCCCAGAACAGGGCCCGAGGAAGAAGAGCTGATGCCCAAGCGCAAGCTGTTTGACGAGATGATGGAAGGCGTTGCCGCGATGAAGAGTCATCGTGAAGGCAAGCTCACTCTGCGCACTTACAAGATAGAGCCTGGAGCGATTCCGACCGTGGATTCGAACTTCATCCGGGAAACTCGTGAGCAGCTGAAATGCTCACGCGCCGTCTTCGCCAGGAAGTTGCGCACGAATGAAAGAACCCTGGAAAAATGGGAGCAGGGACGAGCCAAGCCAAATCCGCAGGCAGCCGCTCTTCTATTATTGGTACGCCGTTACCCAGACACGCTCAAGCGACTCGAAAAGCTCGCCGTTTGAATCGCAGGCTCACGTCAGCCGATTCCCAACGTTGAAGGCCGGTGCTTCCTCTTCTGCGCCGGCCTTTCGCTTTCGCTCAGTGCGGCTCGATGGTGCGCAGCACGACCTTGTTGTCTGCTGCGTTGGTCAGAAACGTGAAATCTTCGGGCGGATAGGAATAGCAGGCGAAGGCAGCACCGAGTCTGGCTCTTCCATTCCGGGTTGGCGCTTCGTACTGGGCTAGTTGCTTACCCTCCAGGTTCACGACTTTAATCAAGGCACGGCTGGCGGCGGGGCTTTCGAAAAGTACCGCAATCCGATTGCTGGCGATGTGCATTCCCACGGCCACCATATCCGAGTCGCCGGAATCCACACGGAAGCGCCGCAGCACAGACCCTCCTTCAGAGAGGGCGTATATCGTCGCCACCGGGCCGCTTCGCATGAGATAGGCGTTATTGTCGGCTGCCAGCAGCATCGCACCGCGCGCCAGGGAATGATTCTGCTCTTGTTCTGTCTCGCTGACCGAGCCATCAGCAGCTTCACCTGTCGGCGCTGTCGGGTCGCTCTCAAAATCGACTTCTTTCAGGATGGTTCCGCTTGACGAGAACAACGCGGTGTAACGCGCATACCTTTTCATTTGCGCGCGCCAGCGCGTTCCCGAGATCAGCATGTTGCCCGAAGGAAACGTCACCAGCTGGTAAGGCATTAATGAGAACGGAGTGTCCAGCTTGATCTTGGAGTGGCAGGTGCCGTCATCATCAAAGATCAACACATATCGCAGCGGGTAGTCAGGCGCGAATGCAAGTTGGTAGACTCGCCCATCCGGCGCGACGGAGAACTCGCCTGTCCTCTGCACCTTGATGTCGGAGCACGAACTGGGCACGAAAGAGGCCGTCAGCTCGCCTTTCGGGCTGAGTTTGTGGATGGAGGGAAATCCGTCGCTATCGCTTCTCGAGTACACGTTGCCGTCGGCGTCGCATTGCAAGGGCGTCACGAATGAGATAGCGATGTCGGAGGACGGCACGGTTTTCGTGATCTGAAGTTCGCCTTTGGTTACGAGATTCTGAGGCTCCGTCTTGTCACCCGCCTGTGCGAAGGCGAAACAGCCGGTGAATACGATGAGAGAGACGGCCAGGGGCCTGTTCAATGGCATGGTGTAGCTCCGGTGGGGTGAACCCTGAGTTTAGACGAGGTACCCTCGAATGAGGAGAGCCGTGACTAATGGTGTTCAGTGGCCTGGGTGTCTACGGGAGAGCGATCGATACCTACCAGCCCAACTTCGTGGGGAGGTTTCTCCTCGACGCGCGGCACTCTGAGTCTCTACGGATGAGTCGCCCCGGAGGGGGCCGTCGACCCTGACCGGGCTCCCGCCGTTTGGCTGACTCTCATGGCTCGCATAAAGAAAGACATTGCCGAAACGTGGGGGTCATTCCCGTTTTGTGAAGAATCGTAAAAAAGAATGTGCCGCAAGTCGTTTTCGGAGACTTTTCCAGGCGATTTGCGTCTATACTAGTAACCCAAATCCAAGGTGGGCGCCGCAACCCCGACAGCAACCCCAAACGGGCGCCCACCGCCCCCTTCTTAGAGCAGTTGTCGGTTGTCAGTTTCCAGTTGTCAGTCAAGATTGCCAAATCAGGGTTGCATCCGGTTTCGCCCCGCAGTTTTCACCATGTCCAAAATGTTTTCGCGTCACAACGAGCACTACTACGTGCAGGATTGGCACGCCTGCAATTTGCTTTTGAGACAGAGCGCGACAGAGAACGGGGCGCGAGTTCACAACTAACACTGGCGATTGCCAGCTGAGAATTGCAACCTGGCAACTGACCACTGACAACTTCTTCAGTCCTACTTCCGCCCGCCGAGCTCGCTCTCTTTGTACATGTACTTGATGCTGGGCTTGTAGATGAGAAGATTGGCCGCGCCTGTGCGGTTCAGCTTGAGGCAGTATTTGTCGTACCACTCGATCACGCCGTGGATTTCCTCGCCATCCTGCAGCACCACGACCATCGGCGTTTTGGCCTGCATTTGTTTCTGATAGTAGAAATTCTCCGCGTGGGTCTGCTCAGGCGGCAGAGACTTCTTGCCGTTGCTGCTGCGCTCCGCACGCTCACTGCGTTCCGGGCGGTCTGCACGATCACGGCGTTCGCGGGCTTCGCCGTTCTCGCCGGCGCGGGGCTCGTTGCGATTGAAGCTGGGGCGAATCAGTTTCCGGTTGGCAAACACCTCGGGATCCAGGGCACGACCTAGGGTGGCAGAGTCTGGGGAATCTTTCATGGTGCTTGCTCCTAACGCTCCGCGCGACGAGCCATGGAAATTCTGAGTTAGGTGAGCCCTCGGCTGGCAGAGTCTGCGGCGCGTGATCCGAATGTCTGGGTAAGAACTTTGGAACTAACCCTACCACAGCAGATGCGGCAAAACAATGCAGGCCTTCGTGCGACTTTGGTGTGATACCTGTTCGCGGTTAAGAACAACTCACCACGGAGACACGGAGGACACGGAGAAAGGGAATCAGAAATAGCCGTTCTCTGTGAGCTCCGTGTCTCCGTGGTGAGCCTTGTTCTTCTCGCCAAGCACGAAGCCGTGCGTCACAGCTCCCCGAAGATGTCCTTGAAGTCGTCGAAGCCCTGCTTGCCGATGATCCACTCTGCGGCCAGCACTGCGCCTTCGGCAAAGGTGCGGCGTGACTTGGCTTCGTGGGTGAGCACGAGGCGATCGCCGGCCGAGTTCAGCTCCAGAATGTGGGTTCCCGTCACGTCACCTTCGCGTTCGGAAGTGATGCCGACCTCGATACCCTTTCTTTGCAGAATCTTCTGCATCGCAACCGCAGTGCCCGAGGGCGCGTCTTTCTTGTGAACGTGATGCCGCTCGGTGATGTGACCGGTGTATCCATGAGCCAGCGCCGGAGCCGCCGCCTTCAGGATCTGAAAAAACAGGTTCACGCCGTACGAGAAATTCGCACCGAAGACGAATCCCGTGCCGGCAGCCTCGACCAGCCCTCTCACCCGCTCGATCTCGCCGTACCATCCTGTGGTACCGACCACTATCGGCTTGCCGGCGCGCACGACCGCCTCAACATTCGCCAGCACCGCATGAGGGGTGGTGAAGTCGATGACGACGTCGGTTCCGCGAAGATTCTCCAAGGTCAGCCACGCTGCGTCCTTGTTCTCGCTACTAGTGATAGACCGTACCTGATGCCCACGCTCGCTGGCCACCTGGGCAACAAGAGCGCCGGTCTTGCCGCGACCCAGGACTACGATGTGCAACGGCCGCTTGCTCAATCGAACACCTCCGGATCGACCTCAGCGAAGAAGCGCGCGTGCAGCCGCTGCACCACTTCCGGCACATAGGTTTCGTCGATGACGAAGGTCAGGTTGATCTCCGACGCGCCTTGCGAAATCATGCGGACATTAATGTCGCGGATGGCGTCGAATACTTGCGCCGCTACACCCGGCCGCTCGCGAATACTTTCGCCGACCAGACACACGATCGCTTGCCGCCCGGAATACTGCACCTGGCCGAGATCTTCCAGATCGGCGGCAATCTGCGGGATCGCCTCGTTGGAATCGACGGTGAGCGACACGCTGACCTCCGAGGTCGAGACCACGTCCACGGCGCAGCGATGACGAGCGAAAACTTCAAACACCCTGGCGAGGAATCCATGTGCCATCAGCATGCGTGCGGAGACGATATCGATGATGGTGATGCGACTCTTCACCGCGATGGCCTTGAACAGCGACTTCGACGGCGTATTGTGCGACAGAATGCGGGTGCCTTCGTTACCAGGGTTGCGCGAATTCAATACCAGCACTGGGATGTTCTTCTCCACGGCGGGCAGCACCGTCGCAGGATGAAGGACCTTCGCTCCGAAGTACGCCAGCTCCGCGGCCTCTTCGAAGCTGATGACCTTAATGCGATGTGCATCCGCGCAAATGCGCGGATCGGTGGTCTTCATGCCGTCGACGTCGGTCCAGATCTCGATGCGCTCGGCGTTCAGGCCCGCGCCGACCAAAGCGGCGGAAAAATCGGAGCCGCCCCGTCCGATGGTGGTGGTTCGTCCCTCGGCAGTAGCGCCGATGAATCCGCCCATGACGGGCACCCGCCCGGCGTCGATCAATGGCCTGGCCTTCACTTGCAGACGGTGATCGATCTCGTCGACCTGCGGCACAGCGCGGGTGTGCTGCCCGTCAGTGACGATGACCTCCCGCGCATCGATCAGCGCAGCGTTGATGCCGCGAGCGACGAATGCCGGAGTGATGATCATGCTCGACAGTCGCTCGCCGAAGGACGCGACATGGTCCGAAGTGCGCGGCGTCAGTTCGCCGACGGCACAGATGCCGCGCAGAAGTTGTTCCAGCGAATCGAAGACCGCTGCGAGTTCGGAATGCAGTTCGGTATGCAGGCCGGTGCCCAGCAGCTCGCCGGCGGCGGTGTAATGGCGTTCGCGCAGCTTGAGGCAAAGATCGAGCGACTTATCGAGATCGCCTGCGCCTGCCGCGGCCGCCATCGCGAGCAGTTGATCCGTGACCTTCGCCATGGCGCTGACCACCACGAAGGGCCGCTCCGCGATTCGTCCTTTGACGATGCCGGCAACGCGGTCGATGGCGGTGGCGTCCTCGACCGAGGTGCCGCCAAACTTCATGACAATCACGGGCGCACCGCCGCAGGCAGGTCGTCGATCACGAGAGGTAGCCTTGCACCTTGAGGAGTTCGGCGTTGAGCAACGCCGCCCCGGCTGCGCCGCGAATGGTATTGTGCGACAGCACGGTGAACTTCCAGTCGAGCACGCCGCAGGGACGCAGGCGTCCGACGCTGACCGTCATGCCGTTGCCGCGGTTCACGTCGAAGCGCGGCTGCGGACGGTCAGGCGCGGCGTCGTAAGCAATCGGCTGCGCCGGCGCGGAGGGGCATCCCAGCTCGTGCGGCACAGACTTAAGGCCGGTAAGCGCTGAGATGATCGCATCGCCATCCGCTTTACGGTTTAGTTTTATCGAAACTGATTCAGTGTGGCCGTCTTCCACCGCCACGCGATTGCAGTGCGCCGTCATCCGGAAGCCCGGGTCCTCAATGCGCGGGCCGTTCAGCTTGCCTAGCAGCTTACGCGTCTCCTCCTCCATCTTTTCTTCTTCCTTGGCGATGTAGGGGATCACGTTGCCGAGGATGTCGAGCGAAGCGACACCCGGATATCCGGCACCGCTGACCGCCTGCATCGTCGTGACGAAAATCGATTCGATCCCGAACCGCCGGTGCAGCGGCGCCAGTGCGACCACGAGTCCGATGGCCGAGCAGTTGGGATTGGTGACGATATATCCGCCGGACTCTTTGCGCCAGCATTGCTGTTCCAACAGCGCAAGGTGGTCGGGATTCACCTCCGGAATCACCAGCGGGACATTGGGCTGCATGCGGAACGCACTGGAGTTGCTGACCACCGCGCATCCGGCGGCGGCGAACTGCGGCTCCAGCTCGCGCGCGATGGCGGCATCGAGCGCGGCAAAGATCACCTTGGGCGCGCTGTTAGGCGACGCCGGCGAGATGACCATGTCGCGCACGCACGAAGGCATCGGCGTTTTCAGCCGCCAGCGTGTGGCTTCGCCGTAAGGCTTACCCTCCGAGCGGTCAGAAGCCGCCAGCCAGGCGACTTCAAACCAGGGATGGGCCTCGAGCAACTGAAGAAAGCGCTGACCGACAACCCCGGTCGCGCCCAGAATTCCGACGGATATTTTCGAACTTGCCATTGCAAAATTGAAGGGAACGGGCGTACGACGCTGCAAAAAGTCAGGATATCATTCGCGCCGTGCGATAGACCTCGGCCGCGGCCACCACTGTGTTGCAATGGATGGTTACCGTGTCCTCGACGTGAATCGCATACCCCCCGGCGTAGGTCACCATCACCGGTATATCGCGCGCGCGCGCCACCCGGAAGAGCAACTCGTCGCGCCGCTTCAGGCCGTCCACTGTCAGGTTTAGGCCGCCAAGCTGATCCTCCCGGAAGGGATCGGCGCCTGCGACATAACAGATGAGTTGCGGCTCGAACTGCCGCAGGCCTGAACTGAGCGCGTTGTCCAGCCAGGCCAGGTACTCTTCGTCACCGCACCCGTCCGGCAGGTTGACGTCGATCGAAGAAGGCGGCTTAGTGAACGGATAGTTGTTTTCCTGATGCAGCGAGATGGTGAACACGTCTTTACGGCCGCTTTGCGGACGGCGTCCGGCGAGACCGATTGGCGGTGAGGCCGAAGGGAGCGCCGGAGAACTCTGTGCCGGACGACTGAAGATGACCGCGGTGCCATTGCCCTGATGAACATCGCAGTCCACCGTCATGGCGCGCTGAATGATGCCACGCTTCTGTAGCGTGCGAATGGCCACAGCGATGTCGTTGATCATGCAGAAGCCCTCGCCGTGCTCGGGAAAGGCATGATGGAAGCCGCCGCCGACGTTGAAGCAAACCCCATCTTTCACAGCTCGCACCGCCGCAGCAATGGAGCCGCCCGCGTGCAGCATGAAGGTATCCACCACCTGCGGCGAGTAGGGAATCTCCATCTGCAATTCTTCGCGCGCCGAAAGGCTTCCTTCCATCAGCTTGCTCACGTAGTGGGGCGAGTGCACCAGCATCACGTCTTCTTCCGAAGCTGTTGTCGGTTCGACGAAGTCGGACTCATCGGCCCAGCCGTGCTGCAACAAGCGCTCCACGATGAGGCGGTATTTGTCGCCGCGAAAGACGTGCTCTCCGATGGGAAGGAAATACTTGTCGCTGTAGACCAGTTTGAAAGGAAGCATGACCGCGAACGCCGACCAGCCGATTGTACTCCGCTGCGTGGACGCCCGTTTACGTTAAGATGGCGCATTCATGCTTCCTGCGGTGCAAACCGGAGCGCTGCGGCGCGCCGCCACCCACAACGTGCTCTCGACGGCGGGTGCGGTGATGATCGTCGTCTTTGTCGCCTGTGCGCTGTTCGCGCCCTGGCTGGCGCCCTACGACCCGGCGTATATCGACCTGCCTTCGCGGCTCATGGCTCCATCGGCGGCGCACTGGTTCGGCACCGACGAACTGGGACGCGACATCCTGTCGCGTGTCATCTACGGCGCGCGCATTTCCATGCTGGTCGGCAGCAGCGTGGTCGCGGCATCGCTGACGTTGGGGCTAATCTTCGGATCGATAGCTGGCTACTACGGCGGGCTAACTGACCGCTTACTCAACGTCGTGGTGATGAACGCGTTCATGTCGTTTCCCGGAATCCTGCTGGCCATTGCGTTTGTCGCGTTTCTGGGGCCGGGAATCTTCAACCTGATCTTCGCGCTGTCGATTGGCGGCTGGGTCGGCTACGCGCGCCTGGTTCGCGCCCAGGTGCTGGCGGTGCGCGAGCGCGAGTTTGTCGAGGCCGCGCGAGCGCTGGGAGCCAGCGACGCGCGCATCATCGTGCGGCACATTCTGCCCAATATCATCCAGCCGGTGTTGGTGCAGGCGGCAATCGGCATGGCGGGCGCCATCCTGGCCGAGGCAACCATGAGCTTCCTGGGGTTGGGAGTGCCGCCTCCGACCGCGAGCTGGGGAGGCATGCTCAACGACGCGCGCTCGCACCTGTTCGATTCGCCGCACCTGGTGCTGTTCCCGGCGGGTGCGGTGATGCTGGCGGTGCTGTCGTTCAACTTCGTCGGCGATGGCCTGCGCGATTACCTGGACCCGCGCTCGCGCATTGAAGCAGGGATGTAAGGCGGTAAGAATTCACCACAGAGACACAGAGAACACCGAGAAAACAAATTAAGAACAAGCCTTCTCCGTGACCGCCGTGTCTCCGTGGTGGAATTCTCTTTGTGCTGCCGCTAATCCAGCAGGCTGACGACTCCCGAGCCGAGATCGTAATAACCTGCTACGACTTTCACGTCCCCAGACTTCACCATGCCGGCAATCACCGTCGAGGACTGGCGCAGCAACATGGCCTGAATCTTCGCATTGGCCTTGATGGCGGCCTCGAGATCGGAGCCGGCCTGGTCCACCGCCGGCTGAATGTGGGGAAACAGTGAACTGATTTGCCCGGGGACCTCTTTGCCTTGGATGGTAGCCTTCAGCGCCCCGCAATGGGAGTGCCCCATGACAAGAATGGCCTTGGTGCCGAGCACGGCAGCGCCGTACTCCAGGCTGCCGATGATCTCGGGCGTGATGATGTTTCCGGCCACACGGCACACGAAGATGTGCCCGATGCTCTGATCGAAGATAATCTCGGCGGGCACGCGCGAGTCGGCACAGGAGAGCACGGCGGCGAAAGGCTCCTGCTTCTCTTCGGTATGCTGGCGAATGATCCCGAGGTCTTCGTCAAACGACTGGAGCTTTCCCGAGGTGAAGCGCTTGTTGCCGTCCATCACCGCGGCGAGCGCTTGATCGGGGGTGAGTTTGGACTGTGCGCTCGCCATCTGCGGAATGGCAAGCTCGAATCCACCCGCCACCAGGGCGGCGGTCGCGCCTGCGGCGGTGCGTAATAGCTGGCGTCGGGTTACTTCGTTGTCGTCGGCTGCTTGCATCATCATCCTCCTGGCCTCAGATTTGTCCCTACTCCTGGAAGAACTCATGTCCTGGACTCAAGCGCAGATACTTTATCAACGAAGTGCAACCTTGGGAAACTGCCTTTCCAATGGAATAGGGAAGCTGCCACAGGAAATGGACAGCGGATCGAGCGGAGAATCGCCGACAAGAGAGCGGGTGGCGGGCTCGTCGGCGCGCCGACAGCATAACGGTTCCCTTTGCGGGCCGTCTCAGCCTTGTAGTTTGTTCAGGTAGTCGACAATTTCGGGGTTAGTCCAGTCGGCGGCGCCGATGAACTTGCGCCGGATGATGCCGTCCTTGTCGATGACGTAGGTCTCGGGAAACTTGAACGTGCCGTACAGGGTGTTAGCTATGTTCTTGGGATCGCGCACGGTGAGCAAATCGATGTTGTGGTCGCGAATGAATTGTTTGTATGCCGCGTCGTCGGCATCTTCGCTGACGGCGAGAATCGTGACCTTGTCGCCCATTGTCTTCTGGAGCTGTACCAGCGAGGGCATTTCCTCGATGCACGGCGGACACCAGGTCGCCCAGAAGTTCAGCAGCACAGGCTTGCCGCGAAGCTGCGCGAGCGAGACGGTGTGCTCCGAGTCGGTAAGGGTGAACTCGGGCGCTTTCTCGCCGATCTTAGGCGGACGGTTGCTATTGCAGGCAGCCAGCAGAAACAGGCAGACAAGAACAGCGGCGGATGCGAAGCGCTTCACAAATCTATAATAACTAAGAGCTCCCCAGCATGGATGCAATCGAAGACGCAATCCAGATTTCGGTCATCGTTCCCGCGCGGAACGAAGAGGCGAACATCGCCGACTGCCTCCGGTCACTCGTGAGCCAGGCAGACGTGAGCTCCGAAATCATCGTGGTGGATGACCACTCCAGCGATCGCACACGCGCGATTGCAGAGGGCTTTCCGGTTCGTTTGATTGAGGCCGGTCCGCTGCCGGCGGGCTGGAGCGGGAAGTGCAACGCTTGCTGGACTGGCGCAAAGGCCGCGAAGGGAAAGTGGCTGCTCTTCACGGACGCCGACACACGACACACATCTAGCTCGATCGCGAGCGGCTTGCGCGAGGCCGAGGAGCATGGCGTTGCGATGCTGTCGTACTCGCCGAAGCAGGAGGTGCACAGCTTTGCGGAGCGGGCGCTGATGCCGGTCATCTTTGCCGAGCTGGCGGTTAGCTTTCGTCCGAAAGAAGTCAGCAATCCGAATTCGCCGGCCGCGGCGGCAAACGGACAGTATCTGCTGGTTCGGCGCGATGCCTATGAAGCTGTCGGGGGACACGCCAGCGTGGCCAAAGCAATCCTTGAAGATGTGGAGCTGGCGCGAAGAGTGAAGGGCTCGGGCTATCGCCTTCAGTTTCGGATGTCGGATGTTGTGAGTACGCGGATGTACCGCAGCTTTGGGCAAATGTGGGAAGGCTGGACGAAGAACCTCGCGCTGCTGTTTCCCAATACACGCGGGCTGGCCTTGCGGCGGAGCGTGGAATTTGGCTTGATCGCGGCCAGTGTGGTGGCGCTGGGGAATGCGGCGCTAATCGAGCACGATCCGCAGCGTGTGGTACTCAACGGTGTTATAACCTTTGGATTGCTATTTTTCTTCTTTCAACGTATGCGGCGGGCGCATTTTGATTGGTTGTCAAATCTTCTGGCCATTTTCGGGCTACCACTTTTTGCGGTTCTTTTGGTGAGATCGTACAGCTCTCATCAGCGCGGTTCGGTGACGTGGAAAGGAAGGACGTATCAATTAGCTGCTTCGATCGATACAAAGTGCCAGGTGCTGACAATTAGTAATTAGCGACCATATTCCGACTAATTGCTAATTACTAACTGCTAATTGATAATTACTATTATTGATATGGTCTATCTAACGCGCAGATGCGAATTCTCGGCTTCGCACTATTATTACAATCCCGACCTTACTCTCGAAGAAAACCAGAGGATATTCGGCAAATGCGCCAATCTCAATGGTCACGGGCATAACTACACTCTGGAAGTTACGGTAAAGGGCGAAGTTGACGCTACCACCGGCTTCGTGGTCGATCTTAAGCAACTCAAGGGCATATTGAATGACGAAGTGGTCGGAGCTATGGACCACCGCCACCTGAACAAAGAAGTTCCCGAGTTTGCGGCCCAGATACCTACGACAGAAAACTTGGCCGTAGTCATCTGGAACAGGTTGCACGCAAAATTGAACATGGCCAAGCTGCATCGCATCCGCGTCTATGAAATGCCGGACCTGTTTGTCGACTACTACGGAGAAGAATGAAGGCCTATCTCACACGGCGTTACATGATCGCCGCTTCGCACCGCCTGCATAGCGATCAACTTTCGGAGGCGGAGAACCGCGAGACCTACGGCAAGTGCAACAACCCTTACGGGCATGGGCACAACTATGCGGTGGAAGTGACCGTCAGCGGGCAAGTCAATCCAGGTACCGGCATGGTCTGCAATTTAGTTGATCTCGACGAGTGTTTCCGACGCGAGGTCATGGATCGCTTCGATCATCAAAACCTGAATACCCGGCCGGAGTTCGCTGAGCTAGTACCGACAACCGAGAACTTTGCGGCGGTCATCTACCACATTTTGAAACGAGAGTTCCATGCCGCTCATCTAGAGAAGATAAGAATCGAAGAGACACAAAATAACAGTTTCGAATATTTCGGCGAAGCCCAATTATCCTGAGAGAGCAGAGTTTCCCCCAAATACGACTGGGAGAGCCATGAAGGACACTATCGAAACACCCACCCTCACCAGCGCCAGCTTTGAAGAGTTGGCCCGCGAGTTCCTGGTACGCCTGGGTGAAGACCCTAACCGCGAAGGGCTGGTGCGCACTCCGGAGCGCCTCGCCAAGGCATTCAAGTATCTGACGAAGGGCTACAATGAGGACCCCGAGCAGGTCCTGCGCAATGCGCTGTTCAGCGTCGACTATGACGAGATGGTCATCGTCAAGGACATCGAGATGTTCAGCCTCTGCGAGCATCATATGCTGCCGTTCTTTGGCAAGGTTCACATCGCATACATCCCGAAGGGGAAGGTCATCGGGCTGAGCAAGCTGCCGCGGCTGGTGGAGGTTTTCTCGCGGCGCCTGCAAGTGCAGGAGCGGCTGACGGTGCAGATCGCGGAGACCATCGAACAGGCGATCCGGCCGATGGGCGTGGGCGTGGTCGTGGAAGCGCGCCACCTGTGCATGATGATGCGCGGCGTCGAGAAGCAGCACTCACAGACCGTTACCTCGTCGATGCTGGGAGCGTTTCGCGCGCAGCAGACGCGGCAGGAATTCCTCTCGCTCATCCATCACAAAACCAGCAACGGGTTCTAAGCGATGATCGATACAGACGTGTCGAAGTCATCGTCGTCTGGCGGGCGTCTATCCGGCAAGGTAGCGGTTGTTACCGGCGGCAGCCGGGGCATCGGGCTGGCGATTGCCCGAGCACTGGCGTCGGAGGCGTGCAACGTCATCATCAGCGGCCGCAATCAGGAGACGCTGGAGCAGGCGGCGGCGAAGCTTCACGAAGGCAATTCGGGCACCGGCCGGGTGCTGCCATTCGTCTGCGACATTCGCGATCTGCAATCGGTCGAGCGCATGTTCGCCATGGTCGCGAAAGAGTTTGGGCAGCTCGACATCCTGGTGAACAACGCCGGGATTTCGCAATCGGCCGCTCCGGTGGAGAAGACCGACGTTGCGTTGTGGCGCGACATCATCGACACCAACCTGACGGGGACATTTCTTTGCACGCGCTCCGCATTGCCGCTGATGACGCGAGGCGGCACCATCGTGAACATCAGCTCAGTCGCGGCGCGGGATTCGTTTGCGGGTTATGCGCCGTATAACGCATCGAAGGCCGGCGCCTTGAGTTTGACGCGAACACTACGCGAAGAGCTGAAATCCAGCGGGATTCGCGTCACCGCGCTGTTGCCGGGAGCCATTGACACCGACATCTGGCAGCAGGTGATGCCGGACGCGCCGCGCGAGAAGATGATGGAGGCGGAGAGTGTCGCAGCCCTGGTGCTCGAAACCGTCGTGTTGTCGCCGAAGGCGAATTTGACGGAGCTGGTTCTGGATCGAATGGGAGGGGCGTTGTAGCGGCTCGATTGGCTGAGGCATCTAAGTAAGATAGACATACCCCATGATTAGCACCGCCATTCGGCACAAGGCCGGTCAATTTGCCAAGCTGGCGCGCCACTCTGCCATGACTCCGCGTACCGGCCTGACTCGCAAGCCGGTCCTTGCCCGGCGCGGCGAACTGGGCGTGACTTTCATCGGGCACTCCAGCTTCTTTGTTCAGATGGGCGGCAAAAACCTTCTGATCGATCCCAACTTTGCCCGCTGGATCTTCGTGCTGAAACGCCTGCGTCGCCCCGGCCTGAGCCTGCGCGAGTTGCCGTCGATCGACGCGGTGCTGGTGTCGCATGCGCATTTCGATCATCTGCATCGTCCGTCGCTGCGGGCGATAGCGCGGCTCACCCGGCGTCAATCCGGCAAGCGGCCGGTCATCATATTGCCGCACCATGTGCGCGACCTGGTCAGCGATCTCGGCTATGCGCGCATGACCGAGATGGATTGGTGGCAAACGCTGCAGCTAGGCGGAGTCGAAATCACGCACACTCCGGCGAAGCACTGGGGAGCGCGGGTGATTCGCGACATGTATCGCGGCTACGGCGGTTTCGTGCTGCGGGCCGGGGAGCACTCGCTGTATCATTCCGGCGATACCGCGTACTTTGACGGCTTCACGGAGATTGGCGAGCGGCTCAGGCCCCAGGTTGCGTTGCTGCCCATCGGGGCCTACTACCCGGCATCGTTTCGTAACGTGCATACCAGTCCCGAAGACGCCGTGCAGGCGTTCCAAGACCTGAAAGCGCAGTGGATGGTGCCCATGCACTACGGTTCGTTTCGCCTGGGCCACGAGCCGATTGACGAGCCGCTGGTACGCCTCCTGGAAGACGCGCGGCTGCAAGGCATCGAGAAGCAGGTGTGCGTGCTGGAAGAGGGCGTGACGAAGCTGTGGGAGTGACAGACACGCTCCCGTTTGCGCAGGCGACAGCGCTCCCCCAACCGATTGTCATCCCGAGCCCAGCGAGGGACCTGCTCTCGAGTGCATCGCAATAATGCTTCCTAGGACAAGATCGCAGGAATCACCCCCACGTTGTGCATATGTCACTGACGCTTGACCGCACCACTGCAATCATGGCAACACATGGCCCCGGAATACCGGTTTTACGTCTACATCCTCTCCAGCAAGTCGCGCCGCATATACACGGGCATTACGAACAATCTCGCCCGCCGAGTCTGGCAGCACAAGCGGGGCGAGATAGAGGGTTTTACACAGAAATACAAAATCACGCGGCTGGTTTATTATGAGGTGTTCCAATATGTCGGCAATGCCATCCGGCGCGAAAAGGTAATTAAGGACTGGACGCGGGCCAAGCGAATTGCCCTCATCGAACGTGACAACCCGACTTGGGATGACTTAGCGGAGCACTGGGGAAAACCGCTGGAGCCACTGAACTCTGTCGCGAGGCAGGCGAGAGCAGGTCCCTCGCTACGCTCGGGATGACAATCTGGTTCGGAGAGATTGGCACAGCAAAGTTGCTATAGCTACAAATTGAACTCTTCCTGGTAATCCCGCCAGATGCCGCCGCGATAGATCTGCCGCACGGGGACGTCTTCGGCGTGTTTGGCGCCTCTGGCCCACATCCAGGCGTGCTGCATCTCGTTAGCTTCGAAGTAGCGAACGTCGGCCTCGGCCAAGACCGTCGCTCCGAGCATCATGACTTTGATGTCCTCCCACTTCGAGGCGCCTACCAGCGCTATGCGCGCGATGTGGTCGGAATATTTGTGCAGGAAGCGCAACTCTTCCCAGCGCGCGCTCCAGTCGACGTCCTTCAGTTCGGTCGCGTCAACCACAATCCCCAGCGGACGCTTGCCGCGCTCCTTGATGGCGAACTGCATCTGGGGCTCGAATGCTTTCAAGTCTTCTTCAGTGATCCGGCCCACAACTTTGAAGCCGTAGGCCCAGCCGCCGCTTTCTTTCATTCGTTCGATCATTGCTATAGCGATCCCTTCGCGTGTTTCTGGTATGAACTGCGGGTAGAACTCTCACGAGATTACGTGAGTAGCTGAAGGCGCGCAAACGCAAGAACTTCCCCTGGCAAATGCGCGACCTTATGGGCAACTCGCCAGTGCGAGCTAGAATTTTGCCCTGTCCTATTCCTGCCGGGGATTTTTTGCATCTTACCAAGGAGAGGCTATTGTTGTTATACTTCCACGGCATTCAAGTGGTTAGATTGCGGCCATGAAGCGGTTGCGACTGCCGGCACGCTTCTTTGGGCCGCGTCACCTTCGGGCGCCCATGTCCAAAGCCGAAGAAGAAAAGGCGCTGCTCGCCGCCATCATCTCAGGAAGCGACGACGCGATTTTCAGCAAAACGCTGGACGGGATAATTACCAGTTGGAACCGTGGCGCCGAACGCATCTACGGCTATACCGCCGACGAGATCATCGGGCAATCGGTGGCAATTCTGGTCCCGGCCGACCGGCCCGACTACCTGGCTTCCATCATGCGCCGGGTGCGCGCCGGCGAAACCGTGGATCATTACGAGACGGTGCGTAAGCACAAGGACGGCTCGCTGCTGTACGTGGCAATCACCGTTTCCCCAATCCGGAACCGCCATGGGGAAATCGTCGGCGCTTCGACCATTGCGCGCGACATCACCTCGCGGCGGCTGGCCGAAGAGGCCCTGCGCGCGTCCGAGAAGCTGATCGCCATGGGGCGCATGGCGGCGTCGGTTGCGCACGAGTTACGCAATCCGCTGGATGCGGCGAAGAACATTACTTATCTTCTCCGGCAAAGCGAGAGCCTTGATCCCTCAATGCACGAGATGCTGAACCTGCTCGATAGCCAGCTCAACCACATGGTCGAGATTTGCACTCGGACGTTGTCGTTTACCCGGCCTGGCGGTGCGGCCATGCGCATAACTTTGGCAGGCATCGCGGACGAAGGGTTCGCGCTGCAATGCAAGAACCTGGCGCAGAAGGGAATTGAAATCGTGCGGCGCTTCGACTCAGCGGGTGAAGTCATCGGCTATGCCGGTCCTCTGCGACAGGTGCTGGCCAACCTGATCAGCAATGCCATCGATGCGATACCTACGGGAAACAAGGGAAAGATCGTCGTCCACATCGTGGACATGCACCATCCCGTCACAGGAGCGGAAGGCGTACGGATTGCGGTTTGCGATAACGGGGTTGGCATCAAGCCGGAAAATCTCAAGCGCCTGTTCCAGCCGTTCTTCTCCACGAAGGAGAACGAGGGAACAGGCCTAGGCCTGTGGGTTTCCTACGGGATCGTTACTCAGCACGGTGGATCGATTCGCGTGCGCAGCCGGGTAGAGGGCGCTGCCCGGGGAACCGTCTTCAGCATCTTCCTGCCGCGGCTGGGAGCGCGAGTGAGTGACACCACTCAGGCGGCGTAATCGCCCGGTTTGGCCTGTATTCAACGCGGGGACACGGAATCGGAAACCCTGAGCCTGCTTTTCCGTAATATAATACTTGACGCCGTTCCGGGAGCAGCCCCCATGAAACTGCAGCACCTGCATCTGGCCCTGCGCTTCGCCGCCATCACGCTCGCCTCTGTATGTGCGAGCGCCCAGGCTCCGAATGAGCCTCTTCACGCTCCCGATGGCAACACGCGCTATCAGTTCAACAATATTTTGATCCCACCGAAAGCGGGCGCGCCCTTCGCCGCCACCGTCCACGCCGAGTGGACGCGTCAACTGCCCGACGGAACGACCATCACAGTCCGGAACCATCGCCTGGTGGTGCGCGACGGGAACGGTCGCATTTACCAGGAGCGGCGCGAGCTCACGACTGACGGTGATAGACAGCAGACCCGTCTCGTGCGGATTGAGATCAGCGATCCCGTGAAGCACATCAAGTACCTCTGCGCCACGATCGTTCACGTCTGCGAGCTTCGCGACTACTTCATGATCCCGACTCCGTCGGAGCAGGGCGTGACTCCCGAACACGAAAGTCGGCCGGGCTTGGTGCGCGAGAACCTGGGAAAAGACATCGTCGCAGGTTTGGAGACAGTGGGCACACGGGAGACGTTCACACTTAAGCCTGGATCTGAAGGCAACGAGGGGACTATCACCATTACAAAGGAGTTTTGGTACTCCCCTCAGCTCGACCTGAACCTCAGCGTGAAGCGCACGGATCCTCTACATGGAAACCAGGTATTTAGCGTGTCGGACGTTACTCTCGCCGAGCCGGATGCGGGGTTGTTTGCGCTTCCTGCCGGATTCAAGACGGTGGACGCTCGTCGAACGCCAGCGACGGCGAATCCGCCGACTCGTTAATCTCTGCTTCGCAGCCGAACGTGGTTGATGCTATCTCGCCTCGTAATACCCCTGCCGGGTTTGCACGACGAGGTCCTTCGGTTTGGCGGCCAGCAGGATCTTGTGGTATCCGGTGCTTTCCTCGGCCCGCTCGGGACTGAAGCCCAGGCTGTATTGGTTGCGCAACTCGTCCTGCACCTGCTTGTAGATGGCTTCGACGGATTCTTTCTTGGTGACCTCGAAGAAGTGCCCGCCAGTTTCCTGCGATAGCCGCTGCAAGACTTTCTTCCCGTCGGGGTGCGACTCAGCAGGCATTGGGTAGCGTTGTCCTCCCATCGGACCGCCCCATCCGCCATGGCGGCCCATGCCGCCGGGATAGCCATTCATCCCGCGGTTGTAAGCGTCGGGATCGGCGAACAGGATGGAGTAGACCATGGTGTCGGAGCGCTGCGCGGCCTCGATGGCGCGGTCAAGCGTGTACTTGCTGCCCTGGTCGACGCCATCCGTCAGCAGGATGAGCGCCTTGCGTCCCTGCTGCTTTTGCATCAGCTCGTCGGAGGCGAGATACACAGCGTCATAGAGCGTGGTACCTGCCGGGCGATGCCCTCCGCCATGTCCGCCACCACTCGGGTAGCCGCCGCCGCCCTGTCCCCCGGGGTAGCCTCCTCCGCCGCTGGGGTAGCCTCCGCCGCCTCCGCCCCTGCGCCCGTAGCCGCCGTTCTGGTCAGGCTCGGCAATGTGGACGCGGTCAAGAGCGACCTCCAGCTTCTGCTTCGAATTGGTCAGGTCCTGCAGCAGCGTGCTTTCCGAATCGAAGTTGATGACGAAAGCTTCGTCGCGGTCTTCGCGCATCACGTCGCGCAGGAAGTCGTAGCTGGCGGTGCGCTCTTCCTCCAGCACCCGGCGCTGGCTTAGGCTGGTGTCGACCAGCAGGCCGAGCGTCAGCGGAAGGTCGGTTTCGCGCGCGAAGTAGCGAATGTTCTGCGGGTGGCCGTCGACCTGGAGGAGGAAGTCGTCCTTCGTCAGGGTGGGGACGATTTGCCCGTGCTTGTCGCGCACCGTGGCGAAGACGTTCACCACGTTGACGTCTTTCTTGAAGGTGGGAGTGTCGCCGGGATCGCTCGCAGGGGCCTGCGGGCTTTGGCCGGAGAGAGGCGCGGTGCAGAGCGCGGCAATGACGAGCGAGACAGCCAAGGCGCGTGCGCAGTAGGTCCCCAGCGTTTCGGAAGAGCGGAAGCGAGGTTCTTTCATGGAGAAAGCGTTCACTGCTCTAGACCCGAATCGCGGCGGAAAGTTGCTGCTCGGCGCACGATCAGGCCCGGATAGTGCGGCTAGTTTGTCGTCGGCGCCGGTATTTCCGCCACCCGCACGATGGTGCAGCTCACTTCTTTGCCGGTGGAGCTCTTCACCTTGCCCTTGTTGCCTTTCACCTGATAGTCGATGTTGGAGCCGACAACGAAGTCGGTGGCCTTGATCTTGTCTCCCTCTTTGGAGCGGCAGGTGTATTCGTGGGTCTGCGCGTCGAAAGTGAAGTCGTACTGCTGATGCTTGTGGTCCTTCTGCGTGGTTCCTGCGGGCTCGACGTTGACGAGCTTGGTAGTGCCGGTTTCTTTCTGGGCGGCCAGCGCGGTGCCTGCCAGGCACGTCGCCAGCGCCAGGATGGAAAGATAGCGCATGGTAATTAGGATCTCCTCTGGCGATTGTAGGTGGGGAGAGCTAATTTGCAAACCGGGCGAGAACAGATAAACCGTGGATCGTCGCGGATTACGCGGATCAGAACATTGGATCTGGGAAGAGGCGCAGAATCCACCTACGATCCGTGTTCCTCCGTGTGAATCCGTGGTTGAATGTTCTTTCCCACGGTCAAGCCTCGCAGCCAAGGTAAGTACTCCCTGCGCGGTTCGCGGCCCGTGGCTTACGACGAGTAGACTATCCTTGTATGACGCTGTTTGAGGCCCAGCCCTACGATCCGGCGCGCGCCCGCAGGCGGCGTGGGCGCATCATCGCCATCGTCGCCGTAGTGATTGTGCTCAGCTTGCTGGCATGGCACTTCCGCTACTGGCGGGAGGAGCGGCAGGTCGACACGTTCTTCGACGCGCTGCAACAGCAGAACTTCGAAAAGGCCTACGGCGTCTGGATGAATGACCCGGACTGGAAGCAGCATCCCGACAACTACGCGCGCTACCCCTTCAGCGATTTTATGAAGGACTGGGGGCTCGGCGGACCGTGGGGCATCATCAAGAGCTACAGCATTGATGGCGTTGCCGTGCCCAAAGGCGGGAACGCCGGGGCGTTCGTCAGCCCAAGCGGCGTCGTGGTCGTCGTGACGGTGAATGAGCGAATCGGCGACAAAGCCCACATCTGGGTGGAAAAATCTGATAAGACGCTAAGCTTCTCGCCGTATTAGAAAAGCCGCTTTTGGCTGTTCGCTCTTCGCTTTTGGCAAAAAAGCTGGACAAAAAGCCCACTCGCGAGGCGGAAGTCTCTTCTAGCCTACCGGCGAACGCTGATAGCGAAAGGCAAAGAGCCAAGCCGCGTTCTAATAGAACAGATACTTCTGCCACTTGGAGTCGGAGCGGCCCATCATGCGCATGATGTGGCGGCTGGTGTGCAGATTGAACGCGCGCGGCTCGCGCATCAGCTTCATAGCGGCTTCGTGCGGCAGCATATTGCCTTTGCGGCGATTGCAGGAGTGGCAGCAGGCCACCAGGTTCTCCCAGGTCGACGCCCCGCCACGGGAGCGCGGGATCACATGATCGAGCGTGAGCTCGCCGGCGGCGAGAATCTTGCCGCAGTACTGGCAGGTGTTGCGGTCGCGCAACAGAATGTTTTTGCGCGATAGCGCGCGCGTCTGGTGCGGGATGCGGCGGTATTCCAGCAGGCGAATGACCGAGGGGACGTTCATCGCGATCCTGGCCGCGTGCATGCGGTGGCCGTTTTCTTCTTCCATCATGGCGACGCCTTTCAGCACCAGGATGATTGCGCGGCGGGCGGCACACACGTTGATGGGTTCGTAAGACGCATTCAGCACCAGCACGGGCGCGTGCATCGGCGAGCGCTGAACGCGTTCTTCCGGCGCGACGCGCGCGTGGTGCATGCATCCGGCCAACGACTTGCCGTATCGCGAGGCTGTGCTCTGGGCCATGGACATAGCTGTTTACACCGAGGCAAATTGCGACGCCTCGACTTCCTCCCCCTCTGGTTCGTTGGTGAAACTTGGCGTGTCTCCCGCTTTGAGTGTACGAGCTACGGTGGCGGCGAAAACCTTCTCCGCGCCGGCTCGCTTCAAAACCCGCGCACATTCGGAAACGGTCGTACCTGTCGTCATTACGTCATCGACAATGATGACTGTCCGGCCCTTGACGCGTTCAGGAGTAACGACGCGAAAGGCGCCGCTCATGTTCTTTATGCGCGCTTCGCGGTCGAGACCGACCTGGGAACGCGTCTGCCGCTGACGGACCAGAACGCCGCAATCCAGCTCAAATCTCGGTGGCAGCCGCTTGAGCGCCGCACGCGCGATCAGCTCTGACTGGTTGAACCGCCGCTCCCGCCGCTTGGAAGAGTGCAGCGGCACGGGAACCAACACAGGAATTAAATCTCCGGACGGGAAGCGAAGTTGCTCCATGCCTTGAGAAAGCAGCCTGCCCAGGGGCTTAGCTGCAGGCAGCACTGCACCGTACTTGAGCAGGTGAATCAGGCCGCGAAGGCCGGCATCGTACGCGCCGTAGGAAACTGCTCTGTCGAATTCGGGAGGAAAATCCCGGCAAGCCTGGCAATGCGCATCCCCAATGAGCAGTTGCGCCGGAGCCAGGCGCTCGCCGCACAGAACGCATTGCGGAGTGCGAATCGGCTCCAGTGAGTTCAGACAGTCGGGACAAACCGGCAGGCGTGAGACGGAGACCAGGGGGGTATCACAAAGCCGGCAATCGGAGGGAAAGAAAACCGAAGAAAGACCGCGAACAACCGTTTTGAAGGGCGCAACGAAGCTTGCACGCGACTCGTCGCGCATGAATCGTCGTTTTCTCGTTACGGTTTCACAACTGCTGAAGACCGGCCTCCACTTTCAAGTGTCTACAGACCCTGGCAGCGCACTCGATTGGGCTGGTTGATTAACGCCGCTGACGCAAGTATATGAATTTTGATGATTGTCTGCAAATATTCCCCGTGGTTCGCCGCCGGAGTTCACGATCTTTTCATGTTGTCATCTATTCTGTTGCTGCATTTCAGCTTGTCAGAGCGGGGGACACCTTTTACGATGCCTACTCTAAGGGGCGGAGAGAGAAGGTTAGTCCATGATCACTGGTGTCCATGCGATCGTCTACAACAAGCAGGCCGAAAAACTGCGCCACTTTTTCCGCGATGTGCTTGGCTTTCCCTTTGTTAACGCCGGGCACGACTGGCTCATCTTTGCGCTACCGCCCGCCGAACTCGGAATTCATCCCACGCGCGAGGAAGGGTCGCATGAGCTCTACCTGATGTGCGACGACATCGCCGCCACGCTGACCGAACTTCAGACAAAGGGCGTGGAAATGGCAGAGCCGATCACCGAGCAACCCTGGGGCTTGCTGGCGGCCATCCGGATCCCAGGCGGCGACCTGTTGCGTATCTACGAGCCTCGTCATCCAACGGCCATCGGCAAGACCTAATGTTACGGACGAAGTGGCCCAGGGCAGGCATCACAACGTTCGTAGGGCTGCCCGTCTTCAGATGGCCAAGCCACTTGTATCCGACGCTTCCCTCGTGTTACCTTGCGCGCTTGCTGTATCCGCGAACGTGCGGCGGCCTTCGAGGTTCCTAATGAGTACTCCTACGATCACTGAAGCCCGGCAGGAGCGCCGGGCCTATCGCCCTTACGTCCCCGAAAACATGGAAATGAAGGAGTTCACCTTCCGTGCGGTGTTGATCGGGCTGGTGATGACGGGCATCCTGGGCGCGGCCAACGCCTACCTTGGCCTGAAGGCCGGGATGACCATTGCAGCCACGTATCCTGCTGCTGTCATCGGCATGGCGCTGTTGCGGCTCATGAAGGGCAGCCTACTGGAAGAGAACATCGCCCGAACCGTGGGCTCGATCGGCGAATCGGTGGCGGCGGGCGCGGTGTTTACCATCCCTGCTTTTGTGATGGCGGGGCTGTGGTCGGGGTTGACGCGAGAGCGCTACTGGAACTCCGTCGCCCTCATGGTGATCGGGGGTACGCTGGGCATCCTGCTGGTCACGCTGTTGCGGCGCGTGATGGTCGAAGATCCCGAACTTCCTTATCCCGAGTCGGTCGCGGCTTCGGAGATTCACAAGGCCGGACAACAGGGTTCCAAGGCCGCGAAGATCCTGTTCAGCAATATGGGCTTCGGCGGGCTGTTGTACCTGCTGGGCGCCATCAACGTATTTTCCGCGAATAACACTTTTCTAGTGAACATCGCCGAACTGGGTAAGCGCCTCAATCTGCGCACCAGCACCAATCCCAGTGTCGCTACAACTCTCACCGGCGGCGCTACGATCCTGACGCCTCCGGATGTGAGTCCGGCCTACCTCGGTGTGGGATACATCATCGGGCCGCGCCTGGCAGCACTGAACTTTGCCGGCGGCGTGCTGGCGTGGGGACTGCTGGTTCCGCTCCTCACCTACACCATCGGACCATACCTTCAGGCGCAGCAGCCCGCGGGACAAACGCTGTCGTGGACGCTGCTGGCAAATGCGATCTACTACTCCGTCGTGCGGCCAATCGCTGTCGGCGGAATGCTGGTGGGCGCCACCTACACGCTCTTCAAGATGCGCAGGCAGTTGGCGCTCGGCATGGGCCGCGCGGTCTCCGACCTGAAGAAATCGACCGAGGCGCATGCGAGCAGCAGCCGCACCGAGCGTGACCTGCCAGCCAAGTTCGTCTTCGCCGGTGTCGGTGTCGTCTTTGTGGCGATGATCGCCCTGTATTACTTCTTCATCTCCAGCGCAGGGAACCTGTCGAGTTCGAAGGTGATCGCTGGCGCCCTGGTCGCCGCCGGCGTGATGATCGTTCTGGGATTCTTCTTCGCAGCGGTCTCCGGGAACCTCGTCGGCCTGATCGGATCGTCGAACAACCCGGTCTCCGGCCTGACGCTATGCACGCTGGTGGTCGCGGCGCTGCTGATGGTGGCGCTGGGTGTTTCCGGGACCGGCGGTGTGGCCGCGGTGCTGGGCGTTGCGGCGGTGGTTTGTGTTTCGTCGGCGGTTGCGGGCGAGATGTTACAGGACCTCAAGGTGGGATACATCCTCGGCGGTACCCCAGCAAAGATGGAAGTGGGCGACCTGCTGGGTATCGTCGTGGCGTCGCTGGTGCTGTTCTTCCCGCTGGCGATTCTGGATAAGGCCTACCACTTCGGCAGCGCTGCTTTGCCCGCGCCCCAGGCAGGATTGATGGCCATGCTGGCCAAAGGAATCGTCGGCGGCGACATGGCGTGGCCGCTGGTGATTGTGGGCATCCTGATGGGGCTGGCGATGATCATGATCGAAGTGCGCAGCGTCATGCTCTTCGCGGTTGGCATGTATCTGCCTCTGGGTACGACTTTCGCTATTTTCGTCGGCGGCCTGGTGCGTTGGATCACCGACAAGCTGCGCGATAGTCAAGGCCGTGGCTTGAATGATGCGCAGAAAGCGCGGGTGGAAAATGCCGGGGTGCTGACCGCATCTGGCCTGATCGCGGGCGAAGCGCTTTGCGGCCTGGTGATTGCCGGGCTGGTCGGTTCCGGGCGCGACGTCGAGCTGCTTAAGTGGACGCCGCCGTACCTTGCTGCCCTGGTCGCGCTGGCAGTTCTGATCACCGTCATGATCCGCGTTCCCCTGGCGAATGCCGGCAGCCCGGATGAGCCGGCCCCGCCGACGGCGATTATGTAGGGTGGGGTCGAGGAAAGGTAAAATCAAGAGCAGAAGGGTAAGATGGCGACCACAGCAAAGGTCGGCGTGGAAGAATATCTAAGCACCTCATATCGCCCGGACGTCGAGTATATTGACGGTGAGTTGCAGGAGCGCAATGTGGGCGAAATCGAGCACTCGGACATGGTAGCGGCTGTTCTGGAGTGGTTTCTGCAGCACAAGCGCGACTGGCAGATTCTCGTGCGACCAGATGTGCGGGTTCAGGTCTCGCCCACTCGCTTCCGGGTACCCGACATTTCGGTGTGCTCCGCATCGAGCACTGACCGCAGAATTGTCACCACGGCCCCCTTGTTGGTGATTGAAGTACTGTCGCCCGAGGACCGTATTGATCGCTACCATCAGCGCATAACGGACTACCGCGAGATGGGAATTTCAGGGATTTGGGTTCTGGATCCGGAGACCTGCAGAGGATGGGATTGCTCAACTGGCAGCTGGATTGAAGGCACGCTTTTCCGGCTAGCAGACTCGCCGATTCATTTGGATCTGAGTGCGGCCTGCGCGCGGTGAGGAAGTGGGTTGTCTGAGCTGTAATGATGCTCAGCTTCGCTGGGGATCAGCGCCGTTGCCACGCGGCGCATTTTCTCGTACTCTGAGGCGATGGAACTACACTTCAACCCCGACCTGCAAGCCAAGCTCGACAAACTGGCAACCGAAACTGGACGCCCAACGGGTCAACTGGTTGAGGACGCGGTGCTTGGATATTTTGACGAGCTTGCACAGACGCGGGAAACCCTCAACAGTCGGTATGACGACTTGAAAAGCGGCAGGGTACTGCCCATCGACGGCGAGGAAGCCTTTGCCCGTCTGAAAGCGAAGACCGAAGCGCAGCGTAACCGCCCGGCATGAGCAGCGGCTACGCGCTGCATCCGGAAGCGTTCGCCGACCTCGACGACATACGAGACTACATTGCGCAGGAGAACCCGGACGCAGCCGACCGGGTCATGTCGGAGATTTTTTATACCATTCGCGCGCTGGTGCCTTTCCCGAATCAGGGTCACAGACGCCCTGACCTCACTTCGCGGCCTCTGCGGTTCACTCTCGTTCGAGACTACCTGATAGCTTACGCGCCGGAAGAAAAGCCCCTGTGGGTTGTTGCGGTGATGCACGGACGGCGCAATCCCCACGTCATGGCCACAATTCTCAGGAGCAGAGAATAGCCGGCCCCCTCGAAGAAGGCATTCTTCCGATAGCGAGTTATCCAAAAATGGATAATTATTGACCCAGGTGCGAAACCCGCGTAAACATTGGCGGCTGAATCGGTCAAAACTCAGGACAAATGGAACTCTGTTTGAGCCTCTGGATGTGAGTAAACTCTAACCCCCAATCTCCCGAGCTGATAACGCCCCGATTGGCGGTTCCCGCCCATGCCTTCCAGTACGGAAGCCGCTCAAACCAGAAAGCGGAGGCGATCTTCGCTGATCCACTCGTTTTTCTGAACGGAGAGCAGGCCCGCCGCGAAATTGAAGCAATGAAAGATAACTGGCTTTTGTCCAGGCGATGAGCGGCTATGCTCTCACTCCTCGTGCCAGAACTGATATTCTTAACATGCGCATGATGAGCGTTATTAATCCTGCCCTGCAAGAATTCCGCGCTGCGCTTGATGCGATGTATGGCAAGCGGATGGAGCGCGTCGTCCTGTACGGTTCACAGGCTCGCGGCGATGCTCAGCCGGATTCAGATTGCGTCGTGGCTGTATTCTTGAACGGCCTGAACGATCCTTCCGATCGTTGGGCCGAGGCGGATAAGATCGCCGTGGCTGCAACCAGGATTCTGAACAAAACAGGCGCGGTCATTCACGCCATGCCCTATCGGGCCGGTACATATCGTGAGCGCACACCTTTGATGCACGAGATTCGCCGTGGAGAGCTGGACCTGTGACGCGCCGCTATCGCCACCACGTTGGATAAATGAATTTGATAGGGTGCTGCTTGTTCTCGCTCTCCCAGTCCTTCTGCACCGACGCAAAGGTATTAGGATCGGTTGCGTCCGGCGAGAAGTAGAAATCCGGCTGCATGCAATCGCCCAGCCCGTGCTGCTCACATCCCGGCACCACAACTCTCTCGTCGTTCATGTCGGTCATGTGCAGAAGCAAGTCCAACGCCAGATAGGCAACAGGCACCGGCTGCTGGCGGTACTCGGCGAGGGTGGGGCGCTGGTCGGTAAGATGGCTGATCAGCAGAGGAATTGCGGCCTGCCCCAGATCTGCTATAGCACGCACTGGAAGCACCGGAACCACGCCCGCGTCGCCTTCAGAGAGCTTCTTTCCGGCATACGTGATGCTGTTGGCCGTAGTGATGTCTTCTGAATAGATCTCGCCGAATGGGTAGGTCCTCAGTGCATCGATCAGGGCTTCGTTCTTCGTCGCTGCTGCGTTTGACGGCACGGAGTGCGGCGCGGCCTGTTGCGCAACGGACAAAGGCAATGCGAAGGCTAAACCGAAGGACAGGACAAGAGCGCACAACCGGGGCATGACATTCATCCTAGCTTCCAATCATCGCGTCGGCAAACTTTTGCGTGCTATTCGTTCGAACTCCTCTGCATACCTCGGCCACAGCTTGTCCCCGTCGTAGGCCTGCGCGAGCACCTGTCCGCGTAGGCCCATGCCGCGGCGCAACTCACTGTCCGCGAGCATCCGCGCGATCTCCTGCGCCAATGCCGTAGCGTCGCCGAACGGAACCAGCACTCCACCGCCACAGCTTTCGACCAACTCGCGTGAGACGGCGATATTGGCAGCGATGACGGGTTTCGCGTTGGCCCAGGCTTCCATCAGCACCAGACCCAATGATTCGACTCGCGACGGCTGCACGACGATGTCTGCCGCGGCCAGCAAGTCGCGCTTGAGATCGTCGGGAAATTCTCGCAGGTTTACAAAGTGGCCGCGGATGCCGGGGTTTTCGGCAAGGTACTCGTCAAACGCGCGGAGGCTCGGCCCTGCCATCACTAGCCACGCCTTTGAGCCAGAGTCCCAAAGCTGCTTCATGGCCTCAACCAGTGTGATCGAACCCTTCTCGTAAGCCTTCATCCCGAGATGTAAAACGACCGGGGGCGTGATCTCATGTTCCGTAAGGAAGCGCTCGCCGTCGCCGCCGATGGCAAGGCTGTTATCGAAGCCCAAGGGGAAGACCGCGAGTTTCCCGGGCGATACGCCCAAATCCGCCAACTTCGACTTTTCTGCCTGGGTCATGCAGAACACTCTTTGGCAACGCCGCAGCAGCTTGATCTGGTGAGGCTGAACGTAGTGCTTCGCGACTTCCCTATTCGCCTCTTCGCCCAGATGCGTGCAGGGCGTTGCAATGACCGGAACGCGGCGATGTTGCGCTGCTTCGATTCCGGCATAGATGAGGCTGTTGTACGGCAGGGGCCCGACATGGAAGATATCGGCGTCGATGCTGTGCAACGCGGCTTTCAATCCAGGAACGTGAAATGCCGGCCGCCAGAACTGAGCTTTCCAGCGCCAGTAGGGCGCCAGTCCCAGGATTCGCGTCGCGCGTCGTGCCAGCTTGGCATAGGAAACCGGAAACCGGCGGACGACAACGCCGTCGACCGTCGATTCGCCGGCCGGGAAGGTCTTGAATCCGGGAAGCCAGAGCGATTCCAGGTCTTGCGCGGTGGTGGTGAAGACCGTCACCTGGTGCCCGCGTTCCACCAGACAACGGGCAATGGAGAGCATGGAGTTCTCGTAACCGCCGCGGTAAGGATGGAAGCGCGGTACGACGAAGAGGGCGTGCATCAGGACGGGACGGTGCTCAGAGCAGCGATGGCTTCCGGCGACCACAACGTCATATAGGCACTAATGACTTGCTCGGGGTCGCCTTCCGCCATGATTTCGCCGTTATTGAGCAAAATCGCGCGGTCGCAATAGTTGCGCACCTGCTGCATGTCGTGGGTGACATACACGATGGTTTTGGCCGCCTCGCGAAAGGCTTCGATCCGGGAGAGGCACTTCTGCTTGAAGGAAGCGTCGCCGACCGCCAGTACCTCGTCCAACAGGAGGATGTCCGGGTTGACCTCAGTAGCCACGGCGAACGCCAGGCGGGTGTACATGCCCGACGAATACTGCTTCACAGGTGAGTCGATGAACTCGCCGATCTCGGCAAACTCGATAATGCTGGCCTCGCGTTGCTGCATTTCGCGCTTGGAGTAACCCAGCAGCAGACCATTGATGAGGATGTTTTCGCGGCCAGTAAGCTCGGGATGGAAGCCTGCCCCCAATTCAATCAGCGGCGCCAGCGTGCCGGTCACCCGCACGCTACCCGAGGTCGGACGGTAAACGCCAGCGATGATTTTGAGCAGCGTGCTCTTGCCGGAGCCGTTGCGTCCAATCAGGCCGACCATCTGCCCCTTGGGAATATCGAGCGAGACATTCTTCACCGCATCGAAATCGTGGAAGGTGGCCGAATGCCGCAGAAACTTGGAGAACAGCTCGCGCAGCGTATCCGGCCGCTCGTGAATGACGCGGAAGCGCTGCGTCACGTTATCCACGTGGATAGCGCTGCTGGCCCGTTCGATTCGCCGGGAGTTACGGGATTTAGACGTAAAAGACGAAATCATTCTGGTGCCTGCGGAAGAGGTAGTAGCCAATAAAAAACATCAGGAACGCACATACAAAGGACGCCGCAATCGAGCGGAAGTGCGGCAACTGCCCGTAGTACACCGCCAGGCGAAAGCCATTGACCACATAAATCAAGGGGTTCAGTTTGAAAATCCAGCGGTACTGTTCGGGAATGAAGTCCAGCGGATAAATGATCGGCGTGATATAGAACCAGGCCGATAATACAACTTGCAATATGTGCGACACGTCACGGTAGTAGACGTTGGCCGCGGCAAAGAAAAATATCGCCCCCAACGTGAAGATGGCCAATGCGAGCATGGGAACGGGCAGGTAAAGCCAGGTCGCGTAGAACGGATGCCGCAAAAGAGGCACTAGGAGCGCCAGCGGAATCATTGACAGGAGCAAGTTGATCAGGTTTGACACCAGGGCAGCGAGGGGAAAGACAGACTGGGGCAGCGAGACTTTCTTGATGAGGTCACCGTTGCCAACGATCGACTCCGCCCCATAGGACAGGGCCTGGGCAAAGAACGTCCAGGGCAGCAGCACGCACAGCAGAAACACTGGGTAGTGCGGGATAGGAAATTTCATGATGCTGGAAAAGACCGCGGTAAGCACGAGCATCAGCAGGGCGGGATTCAGCAGCGCCCATAGGAAGCCCAGCACCGATCGTTTGTAGCGGACCTTGAGTTCTTTCAGCGCCAGGGCCCAGATTAATTCGCGATAGCGCACCGTGTCGCGCAGCAGTTGGATCATAAGTAAGGTTCGGCCGGGGCAAGCTATTGCTGTCCATGATCGGCCGCAATAGCAATGTTAAATGATTAGCGGGCGTCGCGCGGCAAATGACGCTTCATTCCAGTCAACGGTTCTGCGCGGTGAGGTCGGTCATGCCCCGCAGCAATTCGCGTTCTTGGTCGCTGAAATTGTTGCGGTACTGCTCGGAGTTCAGAAGCTGGTTCCGCTGGTCCGGCGGCAACTCCTGTAGCTGATGGTAGGCTTGCGACACCTTGCCGCGCCGGTCTTCCGGCAATGCCCTGTAGCGTTGGAACAGCCCGCGCGCCTGCTGCTGCTGCTGGGGTGTAAGGTGCTCGAATGTCTCCATGCGATTCAGCACTGTGGCCTTACGGTCCGGAGGCAGGTTGTCGAAGCTGTGCAAGGTATCGAGCAGATGTTGCTGCTGCTCCGGGGCGAGGTTGCGAAACTTGGGATCCTGCCGCAGCTGCTGCTCCTGCTGCGGCGCCGGCAGGTCCCCATACTTGCGAAGCCAGTCGCCCCGATGGGGTCCGGGGCCGTTCAGGTGAAACTGGGAATTCGGGTGGCCGTTGGAGGGATGGGAATCATTCCGGTGCTGCTGCCAGCCGCCCGAAAAGGCGAGGCAAGACAGCGCGCCTGATGTCATCATCAGGCCGACCAGAATGGACCTAGGGACACGCACAAATGTTTTCCTTACTCCGTCTGCGATTGTCCGTCAAGAGCGACAAAATCCGAAAACAAATCAGCGTTGCTATCCAGATATTGCAGGTCGCTCACGGGCGTTTCACTTACCGTAGTGCGAACGATCCCTGTGTTACCCGCGACCGTACTTCCTCCCAGGTTCCAATGGCCAGCTTCCAGCAAGCCGGCTCCCAAGGCAATGAGGGCAACGGCGGCGGTTGCCACCATGGGGCGGCGGATCCAGCCCAACCATGGAAACTGGTTCTTCGCCGCCTCTTCCCGCACCCTGGCGCGGAGCCGGGAAGAGAAGTAGGGCGACGGCTCGGGAGCCTGCCATTCGTCGAGCAAAGTCATGGTCCGCTGAAACGAGGCCAGCTCCGCGAAGCACCCCGGGCAGCTCTGCAAGTGCTCGCGCAGATCGCCGTTCACGGCTTCCGGTCCGCTCAGCACCGCTTCCATCAATTCCGGACGAATCTTTTCGCAATTCATAAATCCTACTTCCCGCATTACTGCTAGATAAAAGACTTCAGCGTCTCGCGCAGCGTTTCATAGGCGCGAAACAGCAATGATTTTGTTGCTGACTCGCTCAACTTGAGCACGGCAGCAATCTGCTTGTAATCCAATCCCTGATACTTATGCATGATGACGGCCAGGCGTTGGCGCTCCGGCAGTGCCTCCACATGTTTTCGAATCGCCTGCAACCGCTCGCGCCGCAAGATGGCCTGCTCGGCGTTGAGGCCGGTATCGGGCACGTCCACTGTCATGCCGGTTTCCGTGTCAGGCTCATCGATACAGACCGTGTTCTCCGGGCGCTCGTGCTTAGTGTCACGCGCGTGATTTACCGCCAGGTTGGTAGCAATGCGATACAACCAGGTGGTGAACTTGGCGCTGGCCGCATAGGTCTGGCGCGAGCGGTAAACCCGCAGAAAAACCTCCTGCGCCAACTCTTCCGCGACGGATTGATTGCGCGTCATACGATACATGAAGCTGATCATCGGCCGGCGATATTTCTCAACCAGATAATCGAAGGCGGAGTCGTCGCCGGCGGTCACGCGCAGCATGACCTCGGCGTCACTCAGCATCCCAAGCATGCTTGGATCGGTCAATAGTCTTTGATTCGCGTTGGCCGGCAACGAAGCGCCAGCTTCCGCGGATCCCGCCCCTAGAACAACACGATCTATCGCAATGCTGCCCACATCGCCTGTAACCCTGTTAGCTACAGAAAGTTGTGTCGCCGCCAGCCACGCCGGAGGCCTTCGCTCCGCCTCTTCCGGAAGTGGTTTGTGCTCCTCCGGAATCCGTGACCGCTTTTCTGGACTCATTTACACCATTCCGCTACGCGGCGGCATCGCAAGTCAGTATTATGCACCTTTGGGGGCAATAGTGACGAAAACCGGCGGACATTTGGCTCAGGCGATGCTGGCGGCTGTTCTGCTCGCTGCGTTGTCTGCTCTAGCACAGCAGCCACCCTCACCGGGGCAGGATGGAAGCGCTGGCGGGTCGGGCCAGGCCGCTGGCCAGCAGGCGCTCGACCTTCAGGATTTGGTAGCACGAGACGTTTTGGAGCCACTGCGGGACGGAGTCCAGACGCACAATCTGAAGCAGGTGCTCGCCGTATTCGACGGGCAATCGTTTCCCGATTTTCCGCAGTTGAGAGATCAGATTAAGGCCTTTCTCGACTCGTACAGCGTTCTGCAATTCCGTTACAAAATCCTGCAGGCCAGCTCTGAACAAGATAGCGCCTCTGTGATCTGCGAGGTCGATATGGACGCCACACCGCTCGACGAAGGCCAGGTGCCTCGCCGCCGCAGCACGCAACTTCGGCTGCAACTGAAGCAGACGCCCAAGGCCTGGCAGATTTCGGCCTTCAGCCCCAGCGATTTCTTCGCCCTGTAACCTTCCCGTATGAAACGCGACTATCCTGACCGCCCAATTATCGGAGTAGGGGCGGTCATCGTGAGCCAGGGCCGCGTGCTCCTTGTTAGGCGCGACACGGAGCCGCTCAAGGGAGAATGGTCGGTTCCCGGCGGCGCCTTGGAGCTGGGCGAGAAGCTGCACGAAGGCGTGCGTCGCGAGGCATTGGAAGAAACAGGCTTGCAAGTGGAACCTCAAGAAATACTTGAGGTGTTCGACAGCATCTTTCGCGACGCTCAAGGACGAACTCAGTACCACTACGTGCTGATCGATTATCTGTGCCGGGTCGCGGGCGGAGAGGCCCGGGCAGGTAGCGATGTGAGCCAAGTAAGGTGGATTTCGGAAGCCGAGATCGTCGGGCTGGGCCTGCGTGACTCGATTGCGCGCGTGGTGCGCAAGGGGCTTGCCGCGGCCGCCAGCTCTAGCGTGCCGCTGAAAGCTTCCTCTGAATAACCTCTTCGATTTGCTCCACTACCTTATCAATCGACAGATGCGTCGAGTCAATGTGCACGGCGTCCAGCGCGGCGACCAGAGGAGAAGCCGCACGGGTTTGGTCGCGCCGGTCGCGATCCGCGATCTCGGTCTTGACTTGCTGCGCATCCTGCGACGCCGCGACCGCGTTCTGTAGCAGACGGCGCTCCGCGCGCACGGCGGCGTCAGCATCGAGGAAGATCTTCACTTCTGCATTGGGAAACACCACCGAGCCGATATCGCGCCCTTCCATGATCACTCCGCCGTGCTCGCCCATGGCGCGCTGGCGCTCGACCATGATCTGCCGCACCGAGGGATGCACCGAAATGCGGGAAGCCGCCGCGGTCACATCGGCCTCCCGGATGCGCTGGGAAACGTCACGCCCATCGAGAAGGACGCAGTTGGCCTCCTCGCTCGGGGACAGCTCGATGCGCGTTTGCTCAGCCAGTGCCCGAAGCGCTTCTTCATTGTCCAGCCCGGTTCGGGTTTCGAGCGCTTTCAGCGCCAGCGCACGATACATGGCTCCGCTTTCAAGGTTGATGTAGCTGAGCTTTTTTGCCAGCCGGGCGGCGATAGTGCTCTTTCCAGAGCCTGCCGGCCCGTCGATGGCAATCACCAGCTTGCGTGCGCTCATCGCTTTTCGCCATCCGCCTTTCGCTTGGCATTTTTCGCCGAAGCGGTGCGCTTCGAGCGCTGCACCAGCGGCATGCTGCGGCGGTCTTGTGGAGCAGGTTTGGCGGCATAAGTCTGCATCCGCTCCTGCGAGGCTGGCGCGAACTGCGACTCCTGTAACGAGGACACCTGCATCAGCACACGCCCGCCGACATGAACAAAACTAAGCTCGCGCGCTGCCTGTAATGCATTCACAGCTTCGCGCACCCGTGCGCGGCCGATCAGCGGCGAAAAGAAGTTCTCGATCTCCTCCTGCTGCGCGGCCAGCACTCCATCGAGGTACTTCGAAACCAGCGCGGTCAGCGACTCGGCCACGGAAACGTGCATCCCCTCTTTCACTGCATCGGATGACCAGCGAAAGAGCACATCCCAGTACACGCCTTCCTCCTGTGTGTAATCGACACGCGTGATACGCAGCTTGGCCCACAGCTCGTCCAGCGAGCGGTCGAGCGCGGCTTCCGAGATCTCTTTGCCCAGCATCTCGCGCAGGCGGTGCTTGGGGATCGGCCCGTGTTTGTTGATGATTTGGAAGGTATCAACCGCCAGCGGCGAATACCCGGACCGCGTTGCTTTTGGAGCCTGCTTAGGATTGCGGTCGCCCACCATTCCGTAGAAGTACGGGAAGACCGAAGCTGAGACCAGGAAGTTGTTTTCGGCGAAGACGTATGCCTCATAGGCCGCGCGATCACGCAGCAGACGAACCATCAGGTGCTTGGCTTGGCGCGCTCGTTCGTCGGCGAACGCATTTTGCCAAGTCGGCAACTTGTCGTCAGCTCCGACGAACGCCCCCACAAACGTCGGCGCCAGCACCGCAGGCCGCTGCGGATAAAGCAGGCAAAAGCCGACGGAGTCGATGAACTGGCGGGCATCGTCGAGCGTGCGGACGGCGTGCCCGTCCAAATGCCACTTCTCGCGGCGAAGCTCCTGGAGTTGTTGTTCCTGCATGTTGAAAGGTGGTTGGACGCCGGACTTAGATGCGTTTGAAGGCCCGTTGAATGTCCCTAACAGAATAGCGCAACACCACGGGCCGACCATGTGGGCAGCTCATAGGGCAATCGGTTTTTCCAAGTTCGGCCAGCAGCCACTCCATTTTGGGCTGGTCCAGCGGCATGTTGACTTTGATAGCCGCATGGCAGGCAATCGTCGCGGCAATGCCAGTACGAACCCTCTCCAGATTGAGGGACTGCTCTTCGCGCTCGAACTGATCAATGATTTCGTGCAGCATGTGCTCGACCTTTTCGGGCGCCACTCCCGCTGCTGTGCTCTTCACCGCGATCGTCCTGGTCCCGAATGGCTCGACCTCGAACCCGTTTAGCGACAGCTCGTCAGAGATCTCAGCAAACACCGCCATCTGACTGGGCGTGAGCTCGATGATGAGCGGCAACAGCAACTGCTGCTTTTCCGGCGAGGCGGCCAGCCGCTGCTTGCAGATCTTCTCGAAAAGCACGCGCTCATGCGCAACGTGTTGATCGATGATCCACAGCCCCTGCGCATTGACGGCGAGGATAAACGAGTCGCGAATCTGGCCCAGGGGCTTCAATGTGGCGAGCGACTCCAGTCCGACGGAAGTGTCTTCATCCGGCAGCGACACGGAGCATCCGTTGGTATGCGGAGCAATCGGGGCAGGCGCGGTTTGCGCAGGCCCGCCGAAGGTCTGCGGCCCGAAGCGCGCCACAGGAAGCGCTGCATTGGCCTCAACGGCAATTCCGCCGCCTTCGAACTGCAAGCGCGTGGTGATCGGCAGAGGCTCGGGAGCGTGCAACGCGAACGCTGCATCGGCGGCGGTCACGCGGAGTCCATCCATATCGGTGGCCGACACGCCTCCGCGCGGGGAGAGAGAAGCAGACGCAGTAGGCTGCGCATGAAGCTCCGTTATGAATGCCGGTACCGGGCGCGCCTTCATCAGCGCGGCGCGAACGGACTCCCGAATGAAGTCGTGCAGCAGCGTCGATTGCCGAAAGCGCACCTCCACCTTCGACGGATGCACGTTGACGTCGACCTCGGTGAAGGGCATCTCCAGAAAGAGCAGCACGACGGGATAGACCGTCGGAGGTAGGATGTTGCGGTACGCCTCCGTCAGCGCGTGCTGTACCAGGCGATCGCGAATCAGGCGGCCATTCACGAAGATGAAGATGGAATTGCGATTGAGCTTTTGGATCTCCGGGCGCGACACGAAACCGTGCAACTTGATGTCGCCTTTCACCGGCTCGGCGGGTTCGTCTTCTTCCGTTTGCGAGCGCCGCCACGGCGGAGGCTGGGGCAAGCCAATGCGCTCCAGCGGCAGCATCGCGCTGATCGGCAAGAGCTGGTCAAGCGTCTCGCGGCCAAAAACCTGGAAGATGCGCTGTGAGTGATCGGCCACCGGCGGGGCAATGAGCATTGCGTTGGTTGCGGAGTGCAACTCCCAGTGCATCTCGGGATGCGCCAGCGCGTAATGCGTTACCAGCGACGCGATGTGCGACAGCTCGGTCGATTCGGCTTTGAGAAACTTACGCCGCGCCGGGATGTTGAAGAACAGGTCGCGAACCGTAACTGATGTTCCCGCCGGAAGGCCGGCCTCTTCGACGGTTAGCAGCTTGCCTCCGGCAATCTCGATGACCGTGCCCGCAGCGTCTTCCTCCGCGCGCGTTTCCAAACGTAAGCGGCTGACGGAAGCAATGGATGGCAGAGCCTCGCCGCGGAAGCCCAGCGTAGCGATGCTGACCAAGTCGTCAGCATTGCGAATCTTCGAGGTCGCATGACGCTCGAAGGCCAGCATGGCATCATCGCGCACCATGCCGCAGCCGTCGTCGACGACTTGTATGAGCTTCTTGCCGCCGGCCTCGATGTTTACCCGAATGCGGCGCGCTTCTGCGTCCAGCGAGTTCTCCAGCAGCTCCTTGACGACCGACGCAGGCCGCTCCACCACCTCGCCCGCGGCGATCTTGTTGGCTACATTTTCCGAGAGAACGTGGATGCGCCCCATCGCAGATTACCTTACATGAGTTTCGCAGCGGGCGTTAAGACATTCACTACAGAGGACACAGGGGTCACGGAGAAAAACCAGTTTGACCACAGAGACACGGAGGCACAGAGAAAGCTGGCTTCTTAAGAACGAAGGCTGGGTCAACGGTTCTTGCCCCAATCCCTCTGTGTCTCAGTGCCTCTGTGGTGAGTCTCTTGCTTGCGCTTGGAACGCTGCGAGGTGTACTTTCTGGGTCAGCAAAGATGAAGATCGCGCTAGGAGTCTCCGGCGGCATTGCCGCCTACAAAGCGGCTGAAATCGTGCGCCTGCTACAAGACCGTGGCGTGCAAGTTCAGGTCATCATGACCGCCGCCGCTCAGGAGTTTGTGCGCCCGCTGACCTTCGCCGCGCTCTCGGGAGAGAAGGTCATTACCGGGATGTTCGGCTCCGACGCCGAAGAACCGAATCTCGACTCAGCCATCGAGCACATCGCGGTCGCACAATCGATTGACGCGCTGCTGGTCGCGCCCGCCACAGCCGACACCATCGCCAAGTTCGCGCAGGGAATTGCCAACGACTTCCTCAGCACCCTTTATCTCGCGACCAAGGCTCCCGTGATCGTCGCTCCGGCCATGAACGTCAATATGTGGGAGCATCCAGCAACGCAGGCCAATCTCGACATTCTTCGTCAGCGCGGCGTGCACATCGTCGAGCCCGGCAGCGGATACCTTGCCTGTGGCATGGTGGGCGCCGGAAGATTGGCCGATCCGGAAGAGATCGTCGCCGCGACCATGGAACGGCTGGGTGTATCTCAGGACCTTGCGGGCGAGACCGTGCTAGTCACTGCCGGACCGACCTATGAGCCGGTCGACCCGGTGCGTTTCATCGGCAACCGCTCCAGCGGCAAGATGGGATATGCCCTGGCCGAAGCTACGCTGCGTCGCGGGGCGAAGGTAATTCTGGTCAGTGGGCCGACCGCGCTGACTCCGCCTTCGGCGGCAGAAACCATCTACGTCGAAACCGCGCAACAGATGCGCACCGCTGTCCTCGATCGCTGGGAGCAGGCGAGCATCATCATCATGGCCGCGGCGGTTGCGGATTATCACGTGAAGAGCATCGCGACTGAGAAGCTAAAGCGTAAAGGGCCGATGGAACTGCAACTCGAACCGAACGCTGACATCCTCGCCGACCTCGGCAGCCTGCGCCACGCCGGCGGCAAGCGCACGCCGCTGCTCATCGGCTTCGCTGCCGAAACCGAGAACTTACTGCAAAACGCCCGCAAGAAGCTGAGTGTAAAACGCGTCGACGCCATCGTGGTGAACGACGTCTCGCGCAGCGATATTGGGTTTAACTCGGATAAGAACGAAGTCACAATCGTCACGGCCAACGACACGATTTCCGTGCCGGAAGCTGGCAAGCTGGACGTGGCACAGAAAATTCTGGAAGCGGCGGTAGGGTTGCGGCAGAGAACTGCTACGCTACAAGCTGCTCGGTGATCTTTGTCGATCGAAGATTCGCGTCAGGACACGACCTCGGTCGTGCCGATCTAGGTCCTTTTGTGTTCTTGAGCCGACTTTAGTCGGCGACACAGGTCAAAGCGGACTAAAGTCCGCAATTGGGATTTGAAGAGGAGCGGCTGTCGGCACGATTAAAATCGTGCCCTGACGCGAATCTTCGCAACGCCGACGAATACCTGCGAATGGCTCTCACTTCCGATAACAAAACCGAACTTCGCGATCGCCTCGAGTTCTATCGCGAGATGGGCATTGGGCCGCTGTACCGGCGCGGTTTCGCCAACACACAAACCCTGGCCGAACCGGAAGACGACAGCCGCGCAGCGGCGGGATGGGCTGAGCCCGGAGTGGAGCCGCAGACGGAACCCCGGGTAAGTTCGCCAGAATTCACCTCGAGCCGCGTAGCGGCGGCAGCATCACCCTTGGATCGCGAGACTGCACTCCGCGTCATCCTCGACGACATCGGCCCGAATTGCGATCGCTGCAAGCTCGGCCGGCTGGGACGCAAGCAGATCGTGTTTGGCACCGGCGATCCTGATGCCGAGCTGATGTTCATCGGCGAAGGCCCGGGCGCGGATGAGGACCAGCAGGGCTTGCCCTTCGTGGGGCGCGCCGGACAGCTGCTGAACAACATGATCGCTGCCATGGGCCTGAAGCGCGAGCAGGTATACATCGCCAACATCGTCAAATGCCGCCCGCCGCAGAACCGCACTCCCGAGCGCGACGAGTGCGACACGTGCTCGCCCTTTCTGATGCGGCAGATCGGCGTCCTTCGCCCCAAGGTGATTGTCGCGCTGGGGGCTACTGCGGCGAAGAACCTGCTCGGCGTGCAAGACTCGATGGCTTCACTACGCGGCCGCTTCTACGACTTTTCTCCCCCCGGCGTGGAGGACGAAACCGGCGGGCCTTTTGTATGCAAGCTGGCCGTAACCTATCACCCGGCGTTCCTGCTGCGCGATCCGCGGCAGAAGAAGGAAGCCTGGAAGGACCTGCAGATGGTGATGAAGCATCTCGGCCTCGAACCGCCGCCGCGCAAGGAGGACAATGCCGGATAGTTCCCGTTCACCAGAGGGCGCGAAGAAAGACTCACCACGGAGACACAGAGGCACGGAGGAGATCGAATTTCATGTGGCCCTGCACGTGACTTCGATTCCGATAAAACCATTACTCAGACGCATCGGGGGTATACCTCACAACTCCGTGCTCTCCGTGCCTCCGTGGTGAGTCGTTCCTGACATGCCCGCCTTCTGTGACGTCGCCGTGCCTGTCCCGCTCGATGCCACCTTCACGTACTCGGTCCCGCAGAACCTGCCCGAACCTTGCGTCGGTGGGCGCGTCATTGTGCCGTTCCGCGACAAACGCCTCTGCGGCATTGTGACCGACCTGCATGATAAGAAGCCCGACTTCGCCGCCAAGCCCGTCCTGCAAGTTCTCGACACCGCGCCCGCACTCACGCCCGAGCTGATGCAATTGGGCCGCTGGATCGCGCAGTACTACATCGCGCCCATCGGCGAAGTACTGCGCACGATGCTTCCTCTGGCGGCTGAGTTTCGCCGCGTCATCGGCTACCACATCACCGACAAAGGAATCGAAGCGCTACACCAGGCGGCGACGGTTGGCTCGTCGCGGCGCTCGCAGAAAGAGCCCGAGCACCAGATGCAGGAGTACCGCGTGCTAAACCGGCTGGCCGATGGAGAGATCGTGCGCGAAGCCACACTGCGAACGAACACCGGAGCAACGCGCGACGTGCTGCAAACCCTGCTGCGCAAGAAGTGGATCGCACGCGAAGATCTCAGCGACGTGCGCGACGCCAGCCGTACCGTTGAGATCGCGACGCTGAAGGAGGTGAGCGGCAAGCTGAACGCAAACCAGCAGACGATAGTCGATTACCTCAGCGTCCAGCCGGAGAAGACTGCGACAGTCGAAAGCCTGCGCACGTTGGCCGTGCCGCGCACCACGCTGCAAACGCTGGTACGGCGCGGCATGGTCGAGCTGCGCGAAGAGCAGGCCAGCTTCCACATGTCGGGAATGAAGCCGCGCAAGCTGGAGTTCCTCTTTACTCTGGCACAAAAAACCGCACTCGACGCGATCATCGCTTCGGTCGACGAGCATCGCTTTCTGCCGATGCTGCTGCACGGCGTGACCGGATCGGGCAAGACCGCCGTATATCTTTCGGCGATGCAGGCGGTGCTGGCGAAAGAGCGCTCGGCGATTCTGCTTGTGCCGGAGATAGGGCTTACTCCCGCTATGGCCGCCGACCTGCAACAGATCTTCGCCGACGAAGTCGCCATCCTGCACTCGGCGCTGAGCGATGACGAGCGCGCCGAGCAGTGGAAGCGCATCCGCAACGGCGAGTCTCACATTGTGGTAGGTACGCGCTCAGCCGTGTTTGCGCCCGTACCGGACCTGGCGTTCATCATCGTCGACGAAGAGCATGACCAATCGTACAAGCAGGAAGAAACCCCGCGCTACCACGCGCGCGATGTGGCAGTGATGCGGGCGAAGATGTCGAACGCCGCCGTGGTGCTGGGCTCAGCCACGCCGTCGCTGGAGACCTATTACAACGCGCTGAGTAACAAATATCGGCTGCTGGAACTGCCCGAGCGTATCGAGAAGCGCCCATTGCCCGAGGTCGAAGTCATCGACATGCGCGACGAGTTCCAGCGCACGCACAAAGACGCGATTCTCTCGCGCCGCCTCTTGGAGGAAATTGGCGAGCGGCTGGAGCGCCGCGAACAGGTCATGGTGCTGCTCAACCGGCGCGGGTACTCGTCGTTTGTGCTATGCCGCAGTTGCGGCGAGACGGTGCAATGCAAGAACTGCGCCATCGCCATGACTTATCACAAGCGCGAGCACCGGCTCATCTGTCACTACTGCGGATTCATGCGCCCCGCGCCCAAGACCTGTCCCAAGTGCGGCAGCGAATATGTGCAGTACCTCGGCACCGGCGCAGAGAAGCTGGAAGACATATTGCATTCTCTGTTTCCGCAGGCGCGCATCGCGCGGCTCGATCGCGACACGGTGCGCGGGCGCGATGACCTGGAGCGCGTGCTGAGCGCCTTGCAGGCCGGCGATATCGACCTGCTGGTCGGCACGCAGATGATCGCCAAGGGACACGACATTCCCAACGTGACGCTGGTCGGAGTGGTCGGCTCCGATGCGGCGCTGAGCTTCCCGGATTTTCGTGCGGCGGAGCGGACGTTCCAGTTGCTCACGCAAGTCGCGGGTCGCGCGGGACGCGGCGAAACTCCCGGCCGAGTTGTGTTGCAGACCTTCTTTCCGGATCATTACGCCATTCAGTTCGCCGCCACCCATGACTACAAGGGCTTCTACGAGAAAGAAGCGCGCTTCCGTAGCTGGATGCACTACCCGCCGTTTGCTGCCGTGAGCAATGTGCTGGTGCGTAGCACCAGGCTCGACGAGGCACTCGCGTGGTCGGGAATCCTGGGCAGGTGGTTTCAGCAAACTCGGCTGCCTGAGGTGCGCGTGCTAGGCCCGGCGGCGGCGGCCATCGTTCGGCTCAAGACCGAATATCGCTACCACTTTCTCATCAAGTCAAAGAGCCGCGAGAAGATGAACTCGGTGCTGCGCGCGATGATTGAGCATGCGCTGGAGCAGAAGATTCCGCGCGGGAACCTGGTGGTGGATGTGGACGCGCTGTCGATGCTGTGACGGCTAACAGACAGCTCCTGGCGCCGGTGCGCGCCGGAGCCCTCCTCCTGCTACTCCGGCCAGGCGCCGACCGCCTTGCGCACCAGCACCAGTTGACCGAGGTGATACGCGTTGTGATCAGCGGCCAGCAGCGCCTCTCTCAGGAGCGTCTGTCCAGTGCCGTGAGCCAGCGGCTGGAACAGGTCGCTCGCCGGGTCCGCAATCAGCTTGCGCATGCCCTCGAGATCGCCCAGGAAGGAGTCGGCGCTGTGCTTCCATGCCTTGTCGTCTGGCGGAGCTACGGTGGCAGGCCAGTAGCCCTCCGGCCATTTTGGCGACGCGTGCTGGGAGCCGCGACTGAACTCCAGGATGTCCCAGAGTGCGATCCGCGTGTGTTCGAGCAATTGCCATGCCGAGTGCGGCAGTCCGGTGGGCACGCGGCCCTGCTGTGCGAAAGGCAGGCCGGCGAGCGCGGTTTGAAAGTCGACGTGGGCCTCGCCCCAGTCGAGCATCTTCGCAAGCTGTTGTCGTAGAGCTTCTTCGTTGTTCATCAGTGCCTCACCTTGATTGATCTGCCTTCGCGTATCAGATGCGTGAGTTTGACGAACCGATCTTTGTCTCGTGAATTAAGCGCAGCCGGTGTGAGTTGCCGAATGCAACATGTTGCACAGATGTGGAACGCGCCTGCCTTGGGTAACAAGAAAGTGGCAAACAAAAAAGCACGGCGGGTTGGCCGTGCCTTGCTTGGCGAGGGTTTCTCGCTCATCGTTTCGCGAGGGTTTGTCGCGAATGTTCGCGAAAGTTGTTTCGCGAAACTTGGTTGAGGCAGCTCTGTCGGCGACGCGGCAACGCGCTTACGAGCGCTGCACTGTATTGCTTGTACAGCAAGCGCATGTGGATTTGTTGACGGTAGCGTAAATTGTCAGTTACACCTGAGGTTCGCGGCTTGCGGAATCTGCGATTACAACTAGCTTTTGAAAGGGCACGGCTTCAGCCGTGCCGCAGAGTTCCAGTCAATACGGGCCTTAGCCGCTGAGGGATCTCGCCCTCTCGGCCCGGTAATGATGCGGTCCTTCAGTGGCAAAAGCCGCCGCGAACTCCGATCTTTACACCGCGCCTGAAGGCGCGCCCCTTCACGGCACGAGGATGTTATCTCGCTATGAGCAATGTCGACAAGACCAGACGGCTTACAGTTCATTCTGAGTCTTGAGGTTGCCTCGAAGCATCTGTTCACGTCATCTGCTCTGACCACGCACGACCACAAGGAGTCTTCATGAAAGTCCTGTCTGTGAACGTCGGCACTCCGAAAACATACGACTGGATGGGTCAGCCGGTCACCACCTCTATCTTCAAGTCTGCAGTTGAGGGCGAAGTCCGTGTCACCAAGCTGGATCTAGCCGGCGATGCCCAGGCCGACCTGACGGTACATGGCGGCGTGGACAAGGCGGTCTATGTCTATCCTCACGAGCACTATGCCTGGTGGATGGAGCATGGAATCAGGCCTCTGAAGCCGGGAAATTTCGGCGAGAACCTAACCATCGGGGGCCTGCTGGAAAACGACGTTCACATTGGCGATGAACTGGAGATCGGCTCGGCACGCTTCGTCATCACCCAGCCGCGGCTGCCTTGTTACAAGCTGCAAGTGCGCTTCAACCGGCTCGAGATGACCAAGCTCTTCTACAGCACCCGCCGCTTCGGCTTTTACCTGAAGGTGACGCGCGAAGGAGCTTTGCAGGCGGGCGCGCCGATCACGATCGTGACTCGTGATGCCAACGCAGTAAGCGTTGCCGCGCTGATCGCGTTGTACACGGGCGATACGGATGATAGCGAGCTCTTGCAACGAGCCATTGCCGTCGAAGCTCTGCCCGCCGGCTGGCGGGAAGACTTGCAGCAGCGTGCGGAGCGTCACCGCAAAGCGTCAGCATGGCCGGTTTGAAGGGGCACGGCTTCAGCCCTGCCGAACCACGTTCTACATTTTGTCATCACTGGCGAAGCGAGGGATCTGCTCTCGTTCCTCGAGCGAAGATGGCGGTTTCTGCGTTGCCGATCAAGGTGCGGGTTTTTGTTCACGCGCACAAACTGCAGGTCCCTCGACGGCTGAAGCCGTCTCGGAATGACAAGAAAACAGGGCGCTCGCGACGGCGCAGCTAATAGCTGCGCCCCTTCACGGCCGCCTCGCAGTGGGTTTTTCGGTATCCTCCAGGGCTATTATAAAGCCCAACGAATATAGAGGCGGTATGCAGCACGGCTAAAGCCGTGCCCCTTCAAGGAATGCTGTCCAAATAGGGGACCTACGATTCCGACTGTAGAGGCTATTCATTTTGTCGCGGCACCATTCGGCGGTAGACTAGTCCTTAGTTTTCCCTGGTGTTATGAGATACACACGCTCGATCGCGAATGCTTGCCTTCTGGCGTTGACCGTTGGGCTTGGTAGCTTGTGCCTCGCGCAGTCGGCGCCGACTCCTGTGTCAACGGCTGCTCCAGTGAACGGAAGCGTTCCCGCGAGCGCAGCGACCGCAACGCCCGCGCCGGTGCAGGTGACCTCGAGCGGCAATCAGTTGCTGGTAAAGGTCCCCGATCAGGCGCCGTTGAGTACCGTCATGTCTTCGGTGTGCCAGGAGCAGAAGATCAAGTGCACAGGCACCGAGACCCTGACGACATATCGCGGGCCGGCGATGTCGGTGGAGGGGACATTGCGGCAGGTCATCAGCAAGCTGGTGGAAGGCACGGACATCAACTACGAGTTCTCGCGCTCAGCGGACGGCGGTGCGACGGCCATCGCCTTCCTGGGACATGCTCCGAAGGGGACCGCGCCGGTTCCGACGCCCGAGGAACCGCAGCCAGCCCCGTTCAAGCCGTTACATTCGCGGCCTTTCCCAGGCAAGGTTCCGCCGGAAGCCGGGCCACCGCCACCGCAATCGGAGTTGATACAGCCGGAGGCCAGTCCTGTGCTGAATTCGGGGGAACCTGCAACTGCGACCAACATGGATGCGCACGCGCAAAGTGCCCCGAACGGCGCCACCATACTCTTCACGGGGAGCGGCAGCCAGCCGCAACCGTATCTGCCCTTTCCGGACGCACAAGGTCATCCCATCCCGGTAAACGACACGCCTCCGGCCACTCTGCCGTTTCCTGATCAGTTCGGCAATCCGATTCCCGTGAAGCCTAGCCCAGTAGGGTCGCCATTTCCCATGAACGGAACAGCGAACAACCCAGGAACTGAGACGAAGCAGTAAAGCATCCATCCTGACCGCGTCAGCCGGTTCCGCTGCAAAAACTTCGCAAAAGTGGTTTCATAGGAATCATGCGCAAGGAATCCGACAGCCATGGCGAGATCGAGGTGCCCGGAGGAGAAGCTTTGGGGATCGCAAACCCAGCGGTCACTGAAGTATTTCAGCATCGGCACGGAGCTGATGCCGCGCGAGATGATTACCGCCTATGCCGTGCTGAAGAAGGCAGCGGCGATCGCCAATCACGCGGGCGGGCATCTCTCCGAGGAGAAGTATCGCTTAATTTCGCAAGTATGCGACGAACTTCTGGCCGGGCAGCACGAAGATATGTTTCCTTTGCATGTGTGGATGACGGGCAGCGGCACGCAGTTCAACATGAACGTGAACGAGGTAATTTCCAACCGCGCGTGCCAGCTCGCGGGAACGCCGCTGGGCTCGAAGCGGCCGGTGCATCCCAACGATCATGTGAACATGTCGCAGTCGTCGAACGACAACTTTCCTTCGGCGATGTACATTGCCGCAGCGGTCGGCGTGAAGCAGCGCCTGATGCCAGCGATGCAAGCGTTGCACGATGCGATCGCCGCGAAGGCCGAAGAGTGGAAAGACATCATCAAAATCGGGCGAACCCACATGCAGGACGCTACGCCGCTTACGCTGGGGCAGGAGTGGTCGGGCTACGCGGTCATGCTCGCCGACGACTTGCAGCGCATTGAGTCGGCGCTACCGGGCGTGTATGAGCTCGCGCTCGGAGGAACGGCAGTGGGGACGGGCATCAACGCTTGGCCTGGATTCGCCGAGGCCGCGGCGGCTGAAATTACGAATATCACGGGCCTGCCTTTCGTTAGCGCGCCGAACAAGTTTGCGGTGCAGGGGGCGCATGACGCGCTGGTGCAGCTCTCGGGCACGCTGCGAACGCTGGCCGTTTCGCTGTATAAAATCGCCAATGATATACGCCTGCTGTCGTGCGGCCCAAGGGCCGGATTTGCCGAGTTGCAGATTCCGGCGAATGAGCCAGGCTCGTCGATCATGCCAGGCAAGGTCAACCCGACGCAGGTCGAGGCGCTGACCATGATCTGCGTCCAGGTGATGGCGAACGATGTCGCGGTCGGCTTTAGCGGCGCGGGCGGCTATCTGGAGATGAATGTCTACAAGCCGCTGATGATACACGCCATAGCACAGTCAATCACTTTGTTGACTGACGGCTCCACGAACTTCCGCAAATATCTTGTCGAAGGCGCCAAGCCAAATCGGAAAAAAATCGCGGAGTATGTTGAGCGCTCGTTGATGCTGGTGACCGCGCTGACTCCGATGATCGGCTACGACAAGGCTGCGCACCTCGCCCACTACGCTATGGAGCACGACCTCACGCTGAAAGAGGCCGCGCTCCAGCTCGGCGTCGTGACGGAAGAGGAATTCGACCGCCTGGTCGATCCCCGCGAGATGCTGGAACCGGCCGTGCCGGAGAAGGCGAAGTAGGCGATGCCGGCCCTGTCCGCTGCCGCTAGCATTCCGTCAGTGCTGGACCTGAATTGCAGGGCGCAGAGCGCTGCTACTGCGGGTTTGGTGGGGTGCCTTGCGGGGTCGGGCCTGTGCCCTGACCCATCCCCCGACCGCCCCGGTGGCTCATCATTTCCTCCCATTTGGTCTGCTGGTCCGGAGTAAGGATCGGCTTAATCTGGCCGGCCGTGCTTTGCCGGATCTCCTGCATCTTGCTCATTCGGCCTGCTGTGAGAGGGCCGTATCTGAACGCACGGACTGCATCTGCTGCGATTCGTTCTCCAGGATGGGCTTGATCTGCTCTTGCTGATCGCTGGTGAGGTTGAGTTGCTGGGTGAGCATTTGCAGGCGCTGGTCGGCCGACATGGGTTGCCGTTGGCCATGCCCTTGGCCGCTGCCCGGGCCGCCCATCTGGGCGTAAGCAGTGGCGCTGCCTAGGGCCACGGCCAGAGCGAGCGTGCTGCGTAGAAGAACTTGCTTCATGTTTCGAAACTCCTTCATCAATGGATGGAATGTTACAGCAAGAATATAGAGCGTAACTGCCCAACCGGGCGAGCCGGAGGTCGCCATGACGAGCACTACGCCGTCGAACTTCTTGAGGCACGAAAGGTACACCGTTCTAGTCCGAGTCGAGAATTTAACAACACAGGGAGAAACCCTTCGCGTAGGACAATGTTCCTCGGCGCAGTGTTAAGAATCGTTGGTGGGGAAGAATAGCTAGTCGAGGCGTTCTGTCGGATGGATTGAATTTCTTCTTCTCACGCTTCCGGTGGCGGGTGGCAGCGCTACTATCTTTTTAAGTCTGTTGCGAGCAGGCGGTGAAACAGGTGCTCGCCGGCCTCGCGGCGCACAGAAAGGCGTCCCGCGTTGTAGGCGCGTGAGTGCAAACCGCGCTGCACGGCCTCGCAGATGGCGACATCTTCATCGTTGACGCGTTCGCCCACGGCGATGCTCTGCCGGTTGCGCTCAGCGGCCTGCTGACTGACGTCGTCGAAGTAGAAATCGAAGATGACCTCGCAACGATCAACGCCATCGGGCAGCACAAGGTTGGTATCCATATATCCGCGATAGAGGTTGATCATGAAATTGGGATACTGCCAGAAGTACCAGGCGCGATCACCGCTGCGCGTGGCCGCGACATCAACGTCTGCGCCGGAAGCTATCATCGGACTGGATTGCAGGCAGTAGCGATCTTCGTTCTCGATCGTGTACTGCTTGTAGTCCAGCACACTATCCAGAGCTTTGTGCAGGTGTGGGACGTGGTAGCCGCCATCAAGGTAGTTATCGACAAATACCTTCCAGTTGCAGTTGAGTGAGTAGGTCCGGCGCTCGAAGAAGTGGAGCGAGCTTATGTTTAGGGGCGCGACGCGCTGAATCAGTCTGCCCAGGAATTCTGTAAGAGGTACGGCGTCTGGGTCGAGATTGACAAAGACAAACTGTTCCCACGTCTCTACCTTGATGGGAACAAGCCCGTTTTGCGAGCGGTCGAAGCCACAAACGCCTTCGAACTCGGGCGCGCCTTTGAGCGAGCCATCCAGACCATAACTCCAGCCGTGATAGGGACAGCGGAACAGATTCACCGTGCCTTGCGCTTCCGTGGCCACTGCTGCGGCGTGATGGCGGCAGACGTTGTAGAAGGCGCGAAGTTGCCGGTCGTTATCGCGGACAACGACGAGCGGTTCGCCGGCGAGCTGGGCGGTAATGAATTGTCCCGATGTCCGGAGTTGGCCGGCGCGCGCGACCATCTGCCAGGTGCGACCGAAGACATGTTCGCGCTCAAGGTAGGCGATGCCATCGTGCGTATACCAGGAGGCAGGGACGGTGTACGCCCGCTCAAGAGGAGCCTGGTCGTCATACGAGGCGAGAATGTCGTGGAAGATCGAATCCATCAGTCGATCATTGTTTGAATGCGGGGTCCGATACAGCATCGGGCCGGGCCTTCCATTCCAGCGAGTAGTACTGGCCGCGATCGCGTCCCCAGGGATCGAAGGCATTGGTCACGTGCTGCAACTCGGGCGCCAGTTCCGGAACGTTGCGCATCAAGACGCGCTTTAGCGGCGATACCGGCTGCGTGTGCCCGTTGGGCATGCCGATCTCCATCATCACCGGGCCAGGGCCGTTGTGGTTGACCCAGTTGACACCGAAAGTTGTATAGAACTCGGGTCGGAAGCTGGAGGTGAAGAAGCGATCGCTGAACAAGCGGCGTGACGCATTCAAGATGAAGACGACGAATTGGGTTTCGGAGATGGCGAAGCCGTGGGGGCGAGTATATTCGGCAAGCCAGCCGACGACGGTGTCCACGTCCTCGATGTTATCGACCACGGACCCGTTGGGGTGGCCGAGGCAATCGTTAATGGGTGTGCCGTCGTGGTTGCGCTGCGCGTCGGTAATGATTTTCGACGAATCGCACACATGCGTACCGTAGATTTCGCGCAACTGCGCGATCGTCTCCATCTGCTGCTTGCGCTCGGGCGAATCGGCCGGAAGCCGCTGATCGACGAAGTCGTCATAGCTGGTCAACTGGCGCAGACCGTATTGGCGGCGAAATTCGTTGAAGCGCGGCACGCCATGCTCACGGTCGCGAATGAGGTCGAGCGCGGCGATATCAAGCTGCTGCGTGGGCGTGTCGAGCCGGGGCAGCTTGATGTTTTGCAGGAACTGCGGATGGTTGTGCAGGGTAAGCAGGCCGAGCCGTTGGCGTCCCATGCTCAGGCCCCAATTGGCCAGCCCGCCCGAGTGCATCGCATCCGTGGCCTTGTTTTCGAAGGTTTCAATAACCGCGACCTTTTCTACGATCTTGTTGGGATCCTTCACTTCGCGGTACTCGATGAGGTCGGGCACGAGCGGGTGCAGCCGGTAGACGGTGACGAATTCCTCGGGGAAATTGAAGGGCGAGCCGAAGTGGTTAACGCCGCCGTTCACGTGGTCGGGATTGGTGATGTCATAGTGAGACACCGTACTGCCCAGCCCAAAGATTCCGGGGCCCGAGGCGAACACGGAATACCACTGGGTGGCGTTTTTTGCGCTGGTTGAGGTGCCGAAGCCATGTACCACAACGTCGGATAGAGCTTTGGTCACTCCGGCATCGCCTGTGCCCACCAGCCCACTCCAATTGGCGTTCATGCCTTTGTAGAGGGGCTCGTCGTAAAGCAGTTGTGGCGTCCACTCGATGGTGTGGATTTTAGCGATCTCCGCAGCGACCACCAGCCGTGCCACATTGAACAGTTCCTCGGAGCTGACGTCTTTGTAAGCAATGACGCGCTTGGGGTCGGACGGATTGCGCAGTCCACTGTCCGCATTCGGAGTCTTCGCCGCCTGGCGGCGAAATTCGTCAACGAAGGTATTGTGTTCGCGGGCAAACAGGTTGTGATAGAAGCTCAGCCCGATCGACCAGTTATCGGGAAACGCGACCGATTCCTGACCGACCCATTGCGGCTGGGTGGCGTCGGTGGACTGTAGCACAGGAAGGTATCCGGGGCCGGGCATACCCACGACAGGCTCGAGCAACATTTTCGCTGAATCGTTAGGGTCGCGCTTCACGCGCTTTACCGAAGTCCCGTCAAAGCCATAGAGCTGCGAGGCGTCCCACCAGGCGGTGTTGTTGTTGGAGAAAGTTTTGGGAGCACGCGTCAAGTAGGTCTGGCCATTTGCGGTGAAGTGGTCAGGCGCGGAGTCGGCCAGCACGTAGGTCTTGTCTACCTGGTCTGCGGGACGGCAGCCCAACTGCTGAATCTCTTCGGGCTGGAGCGGTACCTGCACCCCGTCGACCAGCTTGCTCTTGCAACCCACTTCCATGCTGGTGCCGGGAGCGTTGTGGCCCTCGTCCATGTGCGAGAACCAGTCATGGGTCATGAACTGGATCCAGTAAGCAGCAAGAACGTTGAAGAACGGCGCCTTCTGGTAATCGCAGTTCGCGTCCACCGAGTTGCCAGGAAGACCGAACCCAAGGTTGCAAGCCGCAGGATTCGACTGCACCCGGGTAAAGAGCTCACGGCTGATCACCTGCGGATCGGGGGTGAGCAATCCAATGCGGCCGCCGTGTCGGTTCTTCGTCAACGTAGTTTGCTCGAGATCGGGGAAGGTGGTGTCGAGTTCCACATTGCGCGCAAAGGGCATTCCGGTGGAACCCATCAGCGGGTTGCGAATGTCGTTGCAGATACCAGTCAGCGTACGGGCGCGAATCAACGCACCGCTGCATACTTGTGGCCCCGCTCCACCGACGGCCTGGTAGTCGGGATTGCTGGCCGGCAGCCGCATCTCCGGCCACACTTTCAGGGCTGACCCTCCGACGTCGCCGCGACCCATCACATACGCTTGATAGGTTTCTGAATTGTCAAACAGGTTAAATTTGATCAGCTCGATGCGCTGATACTCCAGATCGAGCAGCGCCCCCGTGACGCCACGCAGTTTCGGAGCCTGGACGGAGAGGAAGCCGACTGGCAGCGACGAATTGTCGCCCGTGCCCCAGTAGTTTGACCAATCGACCCAGGGGGTCATGCGGAACTGCACTGCCTTCTGGCCTCCACGACAACGAGCGGTGGGTTCCGTAACCTTGCCCTCGAAGCGTTGGTCGCGGGTGGGTGCGATTTTCAGAAACCCGGCGGCGACGGAATGCGCGCAGGCGCCCAGTTCGGCCGCTTCCTCTTGCTTGGGACTAAGCTGATCGTCCGCCAGCATCGCAACCGATAGCGCAAACACGACGGCGCCCGTGAAGAGTACTGACAGGAAGGTTTTCATGGGGCATCATCATTGACTTAATCAGTTCCAAAGTCAACGATTTTGCTAGTGAGGCTTAAGGCTGCTATTGATTGAAGTGGCGCAGACTGGCGCAAATGGGCCACACTGGCTGACGCGCTGAAATGACGGAGCCTGATTTTTGCTGGCTCAACGTCGATCATGACGACATCCAACTTGCAACCTGCAGCTGGCGCATCCGCGCCGAACGAGGCTACTCCCGAGCCACAACCCCGCCCTGAGCTTGGACTGCGCGACCTGGTGCTGTTCTATGTGGTGGCGACGCTCAGCCTGCGCTGGCTGCCGCTCGCGGCTGCCGCCGGACCCAGCACGATCGTCATCTGGCTGCTCGGGCTGTCGACCATCTTTCTCCCGCTCGCCCTCTGCGTAATGGAGTTGTCGTCGCGCTATCCGCAGGAAGGCGGCATGTACGTGTGGAGCAAGCGCGCTTTCGGTGATTTCGCCGGCTTCCTTACAGGGTGGATTTACTGGACAAGCAACCTGCCCTATTTTCCGGCGCTGCTTTATTTTGCGGCGAGCAACGCGCTGTATATCGGGGGCAGTCGATGGAAGGGATTGCAGGGAAGCGCCGCGTTCTTCATTACTTTCTCGGTCGCGGGTCTGGCGCTTGCCCTGGCGGTGAATATCGTCGGGCTCAACATTGGGAAGTGGCTCAGTAACCTGGGGGCGATCGGGACGTGGTTGCCGGGTGCGCTACTGTGCGTGGTGGGGGTGGTCGCATGGGCGAAGTTTGGATCGGCAACCAGCTTCAATAAGCAATCGCTGACGCCAACGTTCACGGTTGCGAACTTTGGAATCTGGGCAACGCTTCTGTCCGCCTTTGCCGGGGCCGAGGCGGCGTCGTTCATGGGCGGCGAGATCAAACAACCGCGGCGGGAGATTCCACGGGCGCTGATGATCGCCGGGGTTGTCATTGCCTCCAGCTACATACTGGGGACGGTGGCGATGCTAGTGGTTTTGCCACGCGAGCAGATGAACAGCATGGAAGGCATCATGCAGGCAATCTCCACTAGCGCCGCGCGCGTGGGATGGCGCGGCGCAGGGCCGCTGGTAGCGTTGCTCATCTGCGTCGCAAACCTTGGCGCAGTTGGAGCATATCTTGCGGCACTGGCGCGACTGCCGTTTGTGGTCGGCATCGATCGCTACCTGCCACCGGCATTTGCGCGAGTGCATCCGCGCTGGGGCACGCCGCACATTGCGCTCATCGTGCAGGGGCTGTGCTCGCTGGTTTTTGTTGTCTTAGGACAGGCGGGCAGTACGGTTCGTGGAGCTTATCAGGTGCTGGTGAGCATGACCATTATCACCACCTTCATTCCTTATCTGTTCATGTTTGCCGCGCTGATTCGGCTGCAAGGTGAGCCCGCCGAGCCCGGGGTCGTTCGCATTCCGGGAGGCAAGCCGGTTGCGATGGCAATTGCGATTCTCGGATTCACGGCCACGGTGCTGGTGATCATCGGGTCGGCGATCCCCGATGCGAGCGAGCCGAATAAGGTTCTGGCGGTGGTAAAGGTTGTGTTGCTCAGCGCGGTGCTGGTGGGCGGCGGAGCGGGATTGTATTGGGTAGGGAAGCAGAGAATCCCGAGTTAGCCCAAGGAATGGCGAACCAAGAGCACATCGACGCAGGCAGCATTCAGTGTGCCTGCTCTCACCTGCCGCCGATCTACACGGTTCATTTACCTGCCGCTACCGGCTTGATCTCCTCCGTATCGGCGGAATTGGTTTCGGCAGCCTCGGATTCCATTTCTTTGCGGCGCGTCATGCGCGGCAGCAGGATGAGCACCGATCCGTAGAAGAGAAGCGAGACCACCAGAGATGCCGGGTTGCCGAAGCGCAGGCCCTCGAACAGTAGCTTCAGCGTACCGAAGGCCAGGGCAACGTAAGCCACCCAGCGTAGTTCGACGCGCTCGAGCCGCAAGCTGAGATAACCCAGGCAGAGAGCAAGCGCGCAGTTCACGATGGTGCGGACCACTGAGAGCCGCGAGGGAGTCAGTTCCAGGCGGCCGTCCGCGATCCAAACGACGGCTACAACGAGCAAGGCCGCAGCGGTGAAGCTGAACAAAAGAGCAGGAACCAGCCAAAGCGCACGCCGGCTGCGCTTTTCCTCGCGGCGGCGCGATCCGATGCTATAGCAGAAAGCGGCGGATACGGCGACGGTCCAGACCGTCCAGTGCGGCGCATGCGGAACGGCGGAAGCCAACGCATTCATCCAGTAAGCAGGCAGAGGTGAGACTGCCGCGGCTGCTACCAGGAACAGCGAAGCGTGCAGGCCGAGGCTGATTTTTCCGTTGCGCGCATACCAGACAGCGGAGACGATAGCACCCACGGATAGAAAGGCGACTGCAAAATTGGCTGGCAGGAGCAGGAAACTGCCAGCGATCAGGAGCGCCCCTGCCCAATTGGCAAACACCCGCCGGTCGCGAGTGTATTGTTGGTCGAGGAACCGCGACAGCGCTCCCCAGTAGCAAATGAAGGCCAGAGCGAGATAGAAGGCGCCCAACAGGGGTGCGGCTGAGCCTCGAGTGGCAAGCAAAATTCCCACAGTGGAAATGGAGAAGGCCAGAACGACCTGCACGACTTCGAAAATGGTAATCCGTTGCCGGCGGCCGAGGACTCGAATTCCGATGCTGCCGGCATAGATTGCGAGCAGCGCAACGCACAGAGCGGTGACCGAAGCATCGCTGCCGGGGTGGAAGCCCTGACCAATGCCTTGGGGAGAGGCGATCATCATCAGCAGCAGAGCCAGCCCGAAGTCGCAAGCGATGGCGGCGGCCATTCGCGCGTTGAAGTGGCGTCCGAGGCAGGCGGCCAGCTCAGCAGTCAGAGCGATGAAGACCAGGGCGGTGATGAGAGGAACAAATTCGCGCGTTTGGACAATCAGTGCCAGCGCGGTCACTACCGCCATCAGCATCGCGACCCAGGGAATCAGTTGCAGATTGCGACGCCATGAGATCACGAAGCTCAGGACAACGAAGGCCACCAGCGTCAGGCCGGAGATTGCCGGTGAAAGCGCCTGGAACCGGACCGTGGATTCCCACAACAAGGGCGAGAGGATCAGGGCAGAGGTTATCGCGTAGGCAGCACTGGCGAAGCGTTGATTTGACAGGCGCGCGGCCCAGACCAGCCACCCGAACGCATACAGGATGGCAACCAGCAGCACGAGCATCCTGGGCATAACACTCGACTCAGCAATAGCGCGCAGGAGATAGGCGCCGGCCATGGCGAGCACTGCTTTGCCGAGCACGGGGATTGCTCCAGCAGGCCGTTCTGCGGGCGGGAAGCCTCTCCCGGTGGAGGGAGGCTTAGGCTGCACCGGAGGGAGGGTTGCAGCGACCCGCGGCAAAGCTGTTTCCCTGGCTGTCTCCAGCGCCGCGAGACGCCGCTCCAGCTCCACCACGCGCTGGTTCAGTTGCTCGACGACGAGGGCGACGTCGTTGGCGACTTCGGTCATGGGGAAGAGCTCCTTCCCCCTCCACCCTTTGGTGCGAAATCGTATGCCCGTCAGGAGGGCGAGTCAACAGAAACCACCGGCAGCTCGATGACGAACGTGGTTCCCTGGCGCGCAGGTCCGGTGCTGGAGCGGAAGCGGATGGAGCCTCCCAGCTTCTCAACCAACTGCTTGCTCACCCAAAGTCCGAGTCCGGTGCCGACGGATTCCTTGGTGGTAAACAGCGGCTCGAAGATGTGGGGCAACGCCGAGGGTTCAATGCCTTTACCGTTGTCGGCAATCGTGATGCGAGCGATCCGCTTGCCATTCGCAACATATTCAGCGACGCGCAGCTTCAGAGTGCCGCCGTCGTCAATTGCGTCCAGGCTGTTGCAAATAAGGTTGGCGAATACCTGTCTGAGGTCTCCGGCCACGCTGGTGATGTGGACATCTTCGAAGTAACGTTCCTCGACCTCTACACTCTTGACTTTGATCCTAGTTTCAAACAGGCACAGTGCTTCGTCGAGAATGGCGGAGAGCGAGACCAGGCTGGGGCGCGACGAGTCGCGATAAAAGCCTAGCACCTGCCGGGTGATGTGGGAGACACGCTTTAGTTCGGATTCGGCCTTGCTCAGATCTTGCCGGACGGAAGCCGGGCAGTCGGGATCGTTCTGCGCGAGGAATAACAGGTTCATCACCGCCGCGAGCGGGTTGTTGATTTCGTGAGCGATGGTGGTGGCAACGCGCCCGACGGAAGCCAGCTTCTCGCCGCGAATCAGGGCTTCTTCGGATCTCTTGTGCGCCGTAATATCGCTCGCCGTCCCAAACCATTCGGTGACCTCGCCGGCAGAGTTCATAATCGGGACGGCGCGCGACAGCATCCATCCCGTGCTGCCGTCCAGGCGGCGCACGCGATGCTCCATTTCAAACATGCCGCCGGTCCGAACGGCGTGCACAATCGCCTTTTGTACCCGCCTGTGATCGTCGGCGTGAATGTACTGGCGGAGCCAGTCTTTTCTGGGGCTTGCGGTGTCGGAGATAAAACCCCTACCGTCGAGTTGACGCATTTCGACCCAATCGGCACTCATGCGGTAGACGACGTCGGAACTGGCGCTAACGAAGGCACGAAAGCGTTCTTCGCTTTGCCGCAGCGCTTCCTCGACCCGAAAGCGGTCGGTGACCTCGATGACGTAAGCGCCCACGGCTACGGGCTGAGGGCCGCCGCTGAAAACGGGGAAGAAACCGGTCATCCAATTTCGCGTCACGCCTGGCTGCTTCGGAGTTTCGCCAGTAATCTCGCGCTCAATCGGCCGGCCGGTGTTAAACACTTCTTCGAGAATCGGCTCGACAATGGGGGCGTTGACGGCAAGCACGTCGGAGATTCGTCGCCCGATGTGGGCTTCTACCGGCAGGCCGTTGATCTCTGCGAGCCGCTCGTTGATGCGAAGATAGCGGTGTTCACGGTCGAGAAAGGCCAGCCCTACGGGGGCATGGGCAAACAGGGACTCCAGTTGGGCGGCGTGCTCCTGGAGGCTGCTTTCAATCTTCGATGGGCGCGTCAGCTCTTCACTTGCTTTCGCTTGGGAGGAGGGCATAGAGCGATCCCTGGGACGACGGGGAAGAGGTCTTTGATTATAACAAGCGCGTTCACAGAATGAATGCGACTCCGGCATTCGGTAGTGTTCCACATTCCCAGATTAGGACAACACCCGACATTCGCATTCAGCGCCTGCCAGCTTGTGATTCGCGGCCTGGGCGTGAGAGTTGCCCGTTGGCCCGATCCCTGGTTTGCGAAAAATGGAGAAGGATGGGCACCCACGTTCACTTCATCGGTCGGGTGATGGCTTCGCGAACGTTCGCCAGGGGAGCGCTGTTGAAGAACTCGACCGAGCCGTTCGGCTCGCGCTTGATGCCGAGTTTCCGCCACAGCTGATTCAGATCAACGGGCGCTGGTTTGTCGCGCATCTCGTGATAGAGGTCCGTAAGCACGGTCGTGCCCGTCGCTTTATCGGCAACCGCGAATGCGTGCTCGATTTCCCAATCGTCAGTGATGTTGCCGCCGGCGTTTAGAATGCCGCGCAGAGCATCCTGCAAACCCTCGTGGTTATGCGTCTGTTCGCGGATGCGAACATCGGCCAGCAGACAGAACATGGCGCCGCCCCAATAGGTGCGTCCCCAGGTAGGTGTGCGGTCGAGGCCGCGGTCGCCGGGCTCGGGTTCGCCCTGCGGCATGTCGCGGACGACGTCGTGCCACATCTTGGCGGCGGAGATCTGGCCGGCTTGTACGCGAGCAATCGGCTCGACGTAGGTGGAGATGCCTTCTTCGATCCAGTGATGCTCTTCCGCCATGGAGGGAAATGCCAGGTGGATCATTTCGTGGGTGAGCATCCAGTCGTTGTCCAACTCAGCCTGGGTGGTCGAGGCGCCAACGGAAATCCTGATGAGTCCCCCGTTGTCGGCAGGGTAGGTCACGCCGTGATGAACGCCATCGGTGCCGCGTGCATGCACCTGAAGCCTAAGTTGGGGGACGGGGAACTTGCCGTAGTAGGTGCACACGGCGGTGGAGGCGCGCTTGATCCAATTCAGGAGGGCGTCGTTGGACACGCCTTTGGAATCATTGTCGAAGCGGATGTCGATACTGGAGCCACAGGCTGAAACGGTTTGAGTGGAAATTGCCGAGACCGGTCGCGACACGAAGATACCCAGCACGACGGCAGAGCCAAAAACTAGAAACGCCACTTGGATTCGAGACTTCAGATAACCCCTATTGCCCCACAGCCCTGACCTGCCCTGCCCGGTGGCTAATCCCGTTCCCGGGTCCTTTCACTTGGATGCCGGGGAGCGCTGCATGCGGGCGATTAACGCGTCGAGAGAGTAGGCTCCCGGACCAAAGAATAAGATGATCAGCGAAGCCATCCAGTACGAGAAGGGGGCAGCGGCGATAAATTTATCCGGATCGGAGAAAAACGACATCAGCGCTTCACGGTCGCCGGTAATGTAGGCCACCGTCATATTTCCGGCCAATAGCAAAGCGATGAAGCGGGTGCCGAGCCCGATTGCGAGTAAAACGCCGCCGACCAGTTCGAGGATTGAGATGAACAGCGCGGTCGGGCCGGGCGCAGGCAGTCCCAGGCTGCCGAAGTATTCGGTCACCCTCCCCAGATTGTGCAGTTTGCCCCAGCCATCCACAGCGAACTGCCATCCCCAGTAGAGGCGAACGAACAGCAGGAATAGGGATTGCAGCGAATTCGCGCAGGTTACCAACCGGGAGTAGAGCTTTTGGAGGGCATTCATTCTTAATCCTCGGGCGCGTTAGCTGCCAGTCGTATGATTAGCCAAGCTCACAAAAGTTACTTGCAAAACCATCCTTGTGCCGACCAGTAGGCGAACCACTTTTGAACATCGGCCATGGCTTCTTCGATGTTCCTGCCGCTCCAGTCAACTTCATCGACAGCGTCGGAAAGAGTCTTGCCGTCACGGAGTGCAGAAAGGATGGTGAACGCTTGCTTGTCGAGTCGCTTGAAGTAGACCGTGTTGTCGGCGCGATGCACGGCGAGGAAAATCGGCTCGGGCTCGGGTAGGCGGCGCCGCCTGTGCCGGGAGTGCACGCGCTCGGTCACAGCATTGCTGACGATGTCACTTTCTTCCAACTCACTGCGAACCCGAATCAGCAAGTCGTCGACGGGATAGCTCAGATCCAGCAACCGTATGTAAGGTTGCAAGTGAAATTTCGGATCAGGCCCGAGCGCGGGCAGGTCGTCCTGGGTCAGCCGTGGCTTGGCGGCCTCGTCGAAGGCCTCAATCTCCGCCCACTCCAGGCGCACCATGTCGAGCGCGATCTGCTCGTTGCCGCCAACGTGCTCGGGATGCTCGCGCAGCCACGGTTCAAGGCGCGAGCCGAGATTACGCAGCGTGAAGGAGCGCGACGGACATTCGTACAGATACTCGACCGCCATTTTGTCGAAGCCCTTCTCGCCGATGATGGCGCGCAGCCCGGGAAAGTCTTCCGACAGCGCGGAAAGAATCCGAAACCAGTACTGGCGGTTGTAGATCTCCAGGCGCTCGAACGAGGTGAGCCGGTCGTTGGGCTTGATGATCTCTTCGGCAAGGGCGCGAAGAGACTTGCCATCGCGTGAGCGCTGTCGCATTCCCTCATCGGCGGTAAGCGGCTGGCGGATGGCGGCGAACATACTGCGCTGGATGTGATCGAGCGACATTACGCGCCTACCTTCTCCGCGACGTAGCGGTTGGCCTTGAGCGCCTCGTCGTGTACTTCGTCGAAGGACGGAATGTGATCATCCCACTCCAGCAGAGTGGCAGTCGGGCCGATTAGTTCTATAGCGCGTGCGTACAGGTCCCACACCGGATCAATCACCGGATGGTCGTGTGTATCGAGGATGTATTTCTCGTACTTCGAGTGGCCGGCAATGTGGATCTGTGCGACGCGCTCATGCGGCACGCTGTTCACATATTCAAACGGATCGAAGCTGTGATTGCGCGATGAGACGTAGATGTTGTTGACGTCCAGCAGAATGCCGCAATCGGCGCGCTCGACCACTTCGGTCAGAAACTGCCACTCCGTCATCTCCGAGGCGTGAAACTCGGCGTAGCTGCTGACGTTCTCGACGACTACCGGAACCTCCACAAAGTCGCGCACCTCGCGAATCTTCTGTGCCGTCTTGGCCGCAGCTTCGAAGGTGTAGGGCATGGGCAGCAGGTCGTGGGAGTAGGAGCCGTCGACGCTGCCCCAGCAAAGGTGGTCTGACAGCCAAGGCGTGTTGGTGCGGCACACCAAGGCCTTCAGGCGCTTCAGGTGTTCGCGGTTGGGCGGCTCAACTGAGCCGAAGTACATCGACACGCCGTGCTGCACGACGCGGTACTGTTCGAGGATCTGATCGAGAATGTGCAGCGGGCGGCCGCCATCGACCATGAAATTTTCCGAGATGATTTCAAACCAGTCGACGACCGGTTTTTTCTCGAGAATGTGGTTGTAATGCGGGATGCGCAAGCCGATCCCAACTCCGTACTCCGTGAATCCGTTAAATCGATTGGCCGGCATAATGCGTAAGCAGGGAATTGCGAAAGTTGTAGAAGGCCGAAGCTGGTTGGCCCCGGCCCCTGTAGTTGGTTGACCGGGTTACTGCTGGTCAGGGGGCTTGGAGCCGTCGGTGGCGCAGCCGCCCTTGCCCTTGCAAGAGTTTTTGCCCTTGCAGCCGTTGTCGCCGGTCTTGCAGCCGCCCTTGCCCTTACAGGAGTTCTGGCCCTTGCAGGCGTGCTTGTCCTTGGAGAAATCAGCGGCGTATGAGCCGTTGTCTGCCGAGGAAACAGAGTTGTTGGTGGAAGCGGTCTGTGCGAACGCACTGCCGCCCGTCATGAAACCGGCCAGAGCGGCGGTCATCATCAGGGACTTCATGGACTTCGTCATTTGTTACTCTCCTCTACCTTATTGTTTTGGAGCGGGCCATTATCCAGTTGACCTCACCCAGATTGAATACGTGCGGGGTATCTTCCGGGATTTCCTCCCGCAAGGCAAATGTTTTCTGCGCGAGAAATTCGACAATCCCCCACTTAGGTGGCGGCCGCTGGATTTTTCGCCATGCGGCTGGTGTCCAGCACTGTACCACGACACCTTACTGGCGGGTAAGACGTACTTGATGGGGGAAAGTTACAGACCGGTTGTGTGCCTCGTGAAAAAAAAGGCATATGTGGCAGTTTATTTCTATCAACCCGAGCCACGGGCGCCTGCCTGTGATCGTAAACGTGCGCGGACGTGCGGGATTGTGTGGAGTCATTGCGATCTCAGGATGCCAAAGTCCTATTGGAAAGCAGCGGTTCAGCCGGGACGCTCCGCCAGGCTGAACCGCTTCGGCAAATGTCCACTACTCAGAGCGAGAAAGCGTAAAAACTGTCATCCCAGGAACCGATGTACAGCCAGCCGTTGGCCACCGCGGCCGAGGAGTTGACGAGATTCGCCGTAACGAATCTCCACAGCAACGCTCCGGTGTTGGCGTCCAGGGCATAAACCCATTGGTCGGTCGATCCAACATAGACCACCCCATTGGCCACCGCCGGCGAAGAGTCGACCCACCTGCCCGTCGCGTAACTCCACAGCAGCCTTCCATTGTTGTTGGCGTCCAGCGCGTACAGGTTGAAATCCTTCGACCCGACGTACACCACGCCGTTAACCACGGCCGGCGAAGAGTCGACCCAACCCCCCGTCGGGTAGCTCCACTGGAATGACCCGTCGTTGGCGTTTAGGGCGTACACGTTGTTGTCTTCAGATCCAAAGTAGACTGTCCCGCTGACCACGGCCGGCGAGGAGTTGATCCAAGCGCCGGTTTGGTACAGCCACCGCAGTACGCCCGTGTCGGCGGCCAAGGCATAAAGAACCCCGTCTCCTGACCCGACGTACACCACGCCGTCAACCACGGCCGGCGAGGAGTCGACAGCTAGCCCTGTTTTGTACTTCCACTTGAGCGCTCCCGTCTGGGCATCCAAGGCGTACACGTAACTGTCCTCAGAGCCGATGTACACCACGCCCTTAACCACTGTCGGTGACGAATATTGGACACGGGATCCTGCTGCATACTTCCACTTGAGTGCTCCTGTCGTATCCACGGCGTACACGTTATTGTCGCGAGAGCCAAAGTACACTACATTGCCAACCACGGCCGGCGAATCGTTGACGCAACCTCCTGTCGTGTATTTCCACTGGACATTACCCGCGGTGGCGTCGATGGCGTAAAGATTGTCGTCACAAGACCCGACGTACACTACGCCTCCCACAACTGCCGGGGAAGATTCGAAGAGTTGAGTCGACTGCACGCTCCACTGCAGGACAAGACTTCCGACCGAGAGTGAACCTAAAACATTCTCATACGGATTCAGGCCCTTGTGGTCAGGCCCGAAGCGAAACTGCGGCCAATCGGTCCGCACGAGAAAGGCTTTCTGCGCCGACTTCTGTCCAACATGTTCTTGCGCGGTGATGGTGTGCTGCCCCGGTAGCGTGTTGGCCGGTACCTGCAATCGGGGCCCAGCTAGCCCCAGTGGCAGTGATGACTCCCTGGCCAAAGGAGCCGTTTGCGTCGGTGGTAGTCGAAGCTAGAACGGTGCTGTCGAAGTAGATGTCGATGGCGGTAAGGGGATCGAAACCGACACCCTGAAGCAGTACGTTGGTCGTCGGCGGGCCTGCTGTGGGCAGATCCCAGATCTGAGTCGCGCGGGCGTTCTGCTGCCCCATGCCTGTGCTGGGAAACGTACAAAGAGCGAAGACCAAGAACACGAACGTTAGAAGCTCCACCGCACCATTCGCCGGCGTGCGAATGGATTTCAATCTATGCGATGCGTATAGAGAAGGGAAAGAGAGACGCATCACGCACCTCCTAGTGCCTAGACTTTTGGGTTGGGTTGGATTGGTTGCCTGTACCTAAGTAAGTGCCCCTGCGCCTCAGGGGGCGTGCGTATCCGAATTGGGGACTTGCGCTTCGGAGAGACGCGGTTACTTTACCCTATTATCCTCTTATCCTCCCATTCTTGGCTGGTCGAACAAAAAAAGCTTTGGGGCCGCGCGCGATCCTCAAATCGGAACAACTGCTGGTGTTCAAGGCCATAAAGGCTAACCTTGAGTCGATCGCCACGTGTCCCAAGCGCACCAGTCCCGCTCGCCTCCCCATCTCGATGGTCTGCGTAAACAAGTGTCAGCTATGACACACCTACGGGACTCGCTTGTTTTTCCGCGCCACCCAGCACTCCGTCCGCCTCCGGCGGACTCCGTGCTGAGCTAAGATATGTCGTCCCTTCAGGTCTGGATTTCGGGGCGGTGCATTCCTTGGTTGCAACCCGAGCCTGGCAATCAAACTGACAGATAGAGGAGGGATGGCGAAGCGATGATCCTGCACGCACCCAGAAGCCGGCCGGAACCGTGGCGGGAACGGCGTAAGGCCCTACCACATTGGTGGATGGTTCCTCTGCACGCATTCGAATACCCATTTGACTGGTTGGCTTACTTTCTCAGCCGCTGGGCGTTCCTTGAAACCCTTGAATATTTGGGCAGTTTTTCTATCCTGATCGCGGTGATCTTCTACTTCAGTGAGTCGGGCGACCGGCTGAAGCAGAAGCACTATCAGGCGTGGCAGGTGATCAACACCGCGCAGGGAAAAGGCGGCAGCGGGGGAAGGATCGAAGCCTTGCAGGAATTGGACGCGGACGGCGTTCCTCTGGTAGGAGTCGATGTGTCGGGGGCATTCTTGCAAGGCGTTCGTTTGCCTAAGGCGGGACTGACTCGCGCCAACCTGAACGCGGTGGACGCGCGCAATAGCGATTTCCAGGGCGCCGACTTCACGGCGGCGAACCTGCACTCGGGCAACTTCCGCGACAGCAACCTCAGCGGTGCGAACTTTCAGGACGCAGACTTAGGCGAGGGCGACTTTTGCTCGGCGAACTTGAGTGGCGCCGATCTTAACGGTGCGACGCTGGATGGCGCCGACCTGGGGAATACCGACCTTACGAAGATCAAGTGGCAGAAGATCAAGAGCGTGAAGGGAGCCAGCCTACAGCAGGTACGCAACGCACCGCCAGGATTTCTGGAGTGGGCCGGCGAACATGGAGCGGTGACAAAAGGCGGCCACTCGGACTGCCAGTGATGAGATCGTCATGATCTTGCATTTACACTCGTTGGCAGGATGAGTCTGCTTTCTTCTCTCGCGCCCGGGCGATCGTTGTCGCGATCACGTCATACAGTGTGTGCGGTTGTGTTTCTTGTGGGCGTTCTGGTCGTTCCCGTGTCGGGCTTATGGGCGGAAGGCATATCTGGCGTCGTGAAGTGACCGCAGCGGCGCCGTCATTCCTGCCGCTCAAGTTACGTTGAACGCCGGCGGAACCACGCTGCAGGCGACGACCAACTCTGCTGGGGTGTTCACTCTTTCAGCCGTCCCAGGAGCCTTCGGCGAGATCACCGTCTCGGCTACCGGATTCTCCACAGTCACGCAGCCCTGGCAAGCGGGCGACAAGCCGCTGCTCATCGTCTTGCCTCCGGCCGCAATCGTGCAGACGCTCGATGTCACGGCGACACGCACGGCCATTCTGCCAACCGGCGCCGAAGACATGGAGCTGCAACCCAGCACGACCATTCTTCCGTCAGAAAAGCTCGAGCAATTTGGAGCTATCACCGTCGACGACAAACTGCGCCAGGTGCCGGGGTTCTCATTACTGCGGCGCTCGGGGTGCATGACGGCGAACCCGACTTCGCAAGGTGTCTCATTGCGAGGGCTGGGGGCTAACGGCGCGAGCCGTGCGCTGGTGCTGCGCGACGGCATCCCGATCAATGATCCCTTTGGGAGCTGGATCTTCTGGGGACGCGTGCCGGTGGCATCGCTGGACGAAGCGCAGGTGGTGCCCGGTGGCGTGTCGTCGCTGTACGGCAACGAAGCGCTTGGCGGCGTGATCAACCTGGAGACTCGGTCGTCGGTGCTGACGAACTTTGCCGCTGAAGGCTCCTTTGGCAACAACAACACTCCGTTCGGCTCGGTGTACGGTGGCGTGCGCGTGGGGCAGTGGGCTGTGTCCGGCAGCGCCGAGGGGTTCAATACGGATGGCTATATCGATGTGCCGGAAAATGTTCGTGGCTCGGTGGACACTCCGGTTTCGTCCGAGCACGGCACGAGCGACGTGAAGGTGGAGCGCTTCTTTGGCGATCGGGGCCGGATGTTCCTGGAAGGCTCCCTCTACGGCGAGAACCGCGACAACGGCACGCCGTTGCAGATCAATTCGACGACCCTGCGCAACCTGGGCTTCGGCACGGATTGGCAATCGCAGAGCGCCGGGCTGTTTACGCTGCGCCTGTTTGGCGGGGCCGAGAACTATCACCAGACGTTCTCGTCCGTCGGCCCGGATCGCAACTCGGAGGCACTGACGAACAATCAATACGTTCCCGTACAGCAGATGGGATTCATCGGGCAGTGGTCAAAGGCGATCAACTCGAAGTTCACGCTGCTGGCGGGCCTGGATGGGCAGGATGTGCAGGGTTGGAGCCTGGAGACTTCATATGTGCTGGGCAAGCCGACGGCGAATCTGGCGAACGGCGGGAGGCAGCAGTCGCTCGGCGCATTTGTGGAAGGAATCTTCCAGCTCTCTAGCCGATGGGCGCTGTCGGTGTCAGGACGAGAAGACCTGTGGAGCAACTTCGACGCTCACTCTTCGCGCACGCCGATTGGCGGCAAGACGGCCACGGTCTACTATCCCGACCGCGGGCAAAACTCGTTTGACCCTCGGGCCACGCTGTCGTATCGCATGAACAACGGGGTGGTGCTGTATGGTTCGGGCTATCGGTCGTTTCGCGCGCCCACGCTGAACGAGCTGTATCGCAGCTTCCGCGTTGGCAACGTGCAGACGCTGGCGAATCCTTATCTGGTGGCCGAACATTTCGCCGGATTCGAAACCGGGGTGCGCGCTTCGCTGCTGCACAACCGGCTGAACATGAACGGCACGTTCTTCTGGGGATACGTGAACACGCCTATAGCGAACGTGACGTTGAATGTTACCGATGCCCTGATCCTACGCCAGCGGCAGAACCTTGGCGAGATCCGTGCTCCCGGATTTCAGATTGGCGCGAATCTGCGGGTCACGGACAGAATCAATTTCTCCGCGGCCTATCAATTCATTGACTCAACCGTGATTTCCTTTCCTGCAAACCCGGCGCTGGTGGGGAACCTGGTTCCCTTGGTGCCACGCAGCAACGTGACTTTCCAGGCGACGTGGGCGGCGCCCAGGCGCTTCTTCGTCGCACTACAAGGCCGCGCCGCCAGCAACGAATATGACGATGATCAGAACCTCTTTCCGCTGGGATCGTACTTTGTGATGAGCGCTAGCGTGTCGCATCCTTTAGCCAAGGGAATCGACGTGTTCGTTGCCGGCGATAACATCACCAACAGCAGCTATGAAATCGCGCGCACGCCGGTGGTGAATCTTGGGCAGCCCATCTTGGTGCGCGTGGGGCTGCGCTGGCAGATGCCGCGATAAGTGGAACCTTTGTCCTGTGGGAAAGGAATGATTAGGTAGACAACATCCAGCCGGTTCTGAAATCCATCTTACAATCATGCTCATGCCCGTACGTGCGCGCTCGATTCTTCCAGGCATCTTCTGTCTTTTCCTGATTGGCCCATGGAGTCAGGCCCAGACCGCCCAGCCTGCTCAGCCGTCAACTTCGACGACGTTGCTGAAGAACGATCCTCTTCACGTGTTCAGTCAGTCGGTGCAGGAACTGTCGAGCGCGGTTACCAAGTCGGTGGTGCAAGTGTTGACGATCGGCTACGGCCTGAGCTCTGATAGCGACACCGACAAGGACAAGGCGAATACTTCGACCGCCTACCTGACGCCGCAGCGCGGAGTCGGCGCGGGCGTGATCATGACTTCCGACGGCTACATCGTCACCAACGCGCACGTTGTAGAAGGCGCGCGGCGCATTCGTGTCCGCTTACAGGGCATGAAGCAGGAGATGGACATGGCCGACTTGCACGGGCCGCTCGAAGCCAGACTCGTGGGCGTCGACCAGCTGTCCGACGTGGCGGTGATCAAGATCGACATGAAGAATCTCCCTGCACTCCAGTTTGCCGATTCCAGTCAGTTGAAACAGGGACAGATTGTCTTCGCCTTCGGCAGTCCGCTGGGGCTGGAAAATTCGGTCACCATGGGTGTGGTCAGCGCGACCGAACGGCAGATCGATCCCGACAATCCCGCGATCTACATCCAGACCGACGCGCCGATCAATCCCGGCAACAGCGGCGGGCCGCTGGTGGACGTTGACGGCAAAGTCGTCGGCATCAACACGTTCATCCTTTCGGAGTCGGGCGGGAACGAAGGCCTCGGCTTCGCGATTCCCAGCAACGTGGTCAAGAACATTTACGAGCAACTGCGCACGGAAGGCCATGTGCATCGCGCAGAGATCGGCGTAGTCGTACGCACTATCACACCCGATTTGCTCGAAGGCCTGCATCTGCCGACCTCGCGCGGCGTATTGCTGGAAGACGTAACGCCGGATTCGCCGGCCGAGAAGGCCGGACTGAAGGTCGGCGATGTAGTGACCACCATTGGCGGCAAGCCGGTTACGAATGTGCGCCAGTTCGCGGTCGACCTGCTGGAGTACAAGGTCGGGCAAACGACGAAGCTTGAGGTGCTGCGCGGGGGTAAAGAACTGAGCTACTCTGTGAAGCTGATCGAAAGGGCCGACGATCCTCAGCGCTTTGCCGACATGGTGACTGGGCCGGATAACCTTGTGTCGCAGCTCGGCGTGGTCGGCATCAGCCTTAACGGCGAACTCCAACAGATGTTGCCCGACTTGCGGATTCCGAGCGGAGTGGTGGTCGCGGCCAAGACCCCTACCGCTGCGCTGCTCGGTGAAGGGCCTGAGGTTGGAGATGTGATCCACAGCGTTAACGGCCAGCCGGTGAAGGACGTGGCCGAGCTGCGCCAGAAGCTGCGCGATGTGAAGCCAGGCGCGCCAGTTGTGTTGCAGATCGAACGCGACGGCGCGCTCAGCTACCTGGTGTTGGATTCGGAATAGCTGCTGGCAACGGTTTACATATCGGTGGTACACAGGCTGGATCAAACGCTGGTATTGCGGCCAACCCGGTAGGTCATACCTCGGTCACGCCGCGGGTGCCAAGCGCGGTGTCGTCTTCATCGTGCGGGCCCTTAGGACCGCCTTCGCGCATCTTGGCGCTGATTTCTTCGATCACGACTTCGACCACCATGGTGGTTGCCAGATGCGCGGGTGGCGCCGGGATGTAGTCGCGTCCGGCAGTGCGGCCAGGGAAATAGCGCAGCGTCATGTCCTCAAAGATCGTCCGTTTTTCCTGCTCATCTTCAATCAGGCGTCCGCGTCCGAAGCACATCACGGAGCGGTAATTCGCGGAGTGATACTTCGCGTCGCGCGAATACACCAGCCCATCGAGTTGGGTAACAGTCGCGCACACCGGAATGCCCGAAGCCAGCGCGTCAAGCATGCGGCTGGAAGGCCCCCCATGCAGATACAGCCGGTCTGGCCGTTCGGGTGAATATTGATACAGCATGGGAATTACATACGGCCGGCCGTCGTACTCGAATCCGACGTGCGCCACCTGTCCTGAGGCGAGGAATTCCTGTGCGCGGTCAGGAACGGCTCGCTCGGGATGCTGGCGGATCTTAGTGGTCCAGATATTTTCGAGGTCGGCCATGTAAGCCTCTACTTTCAAGTCGCACGACAACCTATAGCATCTCTGAAAAACGCGGGTGTGGGAAGAGGGGACGGGCATGTACGGGCAATCGGCAACGCAACTCATCTTTAGCTTGTTATTCCAAGCACCGGATTTTGGTGCGAGGAACCTGCTTTCTCGTCGAGCTACGAGAGAGCAGGTCCCTGGCTTCGCTCGGGATGTCAATCCTGCGGGTCTTGCCTAATGCACCGGATCGCTAAGGGAGATGTACTGAGTATTTCTGCGAATTAGCCCATCGCGCAATGCGACCACTTGTGCTCTTGCCTGATCGCTCAGCGCCTTGCGGCCTCCCGCTGGAGCCAACGGCTCGCCGAAGATCACTTTCGCGCGAATCTCGCGTTTACCGCTGAGATTCAAGAAATGCGGAGCCAGCGTCATGTCGCCCCACCACGCAACTTCTTTTTCGTCGCCGTCGTCGGACAGTTCATAAGAAACGGCGCACGGCGTAACCATGACTCCAGCATCGATAGCGGGCTGAAGCATGGAAGAGTGGAAGCGCAGAATCTGCGAGCCGTCGGTGGTGGTGCCTTCGGGGAAGAGCACCACGGCGATGCCGGCTTTCAGGCATTCGACAATCTCCCGGTTCGCGCTGCGGGAGGCCGAGAGCTCTTCGCGCTGCACGAAGATCGTTCCGCCATAGACGGCGAACTGGCCAAAGAAAGGCCACTCCCCGACCTCGGCTTTTGAAACGAAGGCGCAGGGAACCATAGAACTGTAGACCAGGATGTCGAGATAGCCTAGGTGATTGCTTACTAAGAGTCCGCAGGTTGGAGCGATTCCCTCAACTTGCACTTGAACATCCATCGCGGCCAGGGAGCCTTTGCACCAGCCCTGCAAATGCCGCACGCGAGAGAAAGCCGGAACTGGGCCCAGACGCTGAAGGCGGCGGAACTCGGCTCGGCCGCGCAACAAGACGGCGGCGAACCGGTATATACGGCGAACTCTACGAGACTGTCGACGGAAGAACTCGATCATTCACCCAGAAAGCGCGTACGCGCGCCTTTGGGGAGTCTACCTAAGTCGAGCAGGGTGAGGAAATCGATGGTGCGGAACTCGCGATCCATGGCGGGCGGCCCGCAAATCTGTGCGCCGGTCGCCAAGTAGGCGCGAAGCAGTTTGGGAATCTTGGCTTCTTCGCTGGTTTCGCCATGGCGCAGTTCGAACGCATAGGGCTCCTGCGGCACTGTCTGCATTTCTGGCGGGGCCATGAAGTTCTGCATTTGGGCATAAACCTTAGTGCTGACCACAGGATCCTGCGAGGTAAGCGAGCTGCAGCCGATGAGGTAGCGGCAACCGCGCGCCAAGGCGTACTCGGCGATGGCTTTCCACAGCAGAGTCAGCACGGGTGTGTTGCGATGGTGCTGGTCGATGCAGGCCCGGCCCAGTTCCAGCACCTCGGCGCGCAGCGGCTCATACGGGGTGAAATCGAACTCGCGCTCGCTGTAGTATCCAATGCTCTTTGCTGCCGCGAGGCCGGTTTGCAGGCGGTAAGTGCCGATCACGGAGTCGTCGTCGGCGCACTTGACGATAATGTGATCTACCACCGCATCAAACTGGTCGAAATCATGACCGGTGGAATGGGAGGTGGCCAGTCCCTCGCGTAGTTCGAGGTTGAAAACTCGATAGCGTAAGCGCAACGCTTCGCGAAACTCACGTGCGTCAGTCACCAGCTTGACCGCGTACTTGCCCTGCTCCGGCGGCGGAACGTGCCGCGGCACCACTACCGGCTTGCGCCGTACACGAAGAGGCCAGCTGAACTTGTGCCAAACGCGATTAGGCTTCATGGCTAATGTTATTGTGCATTAACCATGTGAATAATGGTTTAAGTGGGCTTGAAAACCGCGCGAATGCGCCCAAAACGGAGCGTAATAAGTAGCTTGTCTACGGTGAGGAACCTAGTTGAACAATAAGAGACTATTGAATCGTGCCCGCCCTCTCGCCCGATTTGAACTCCGCCCAGGGATTGCCCTTCATGTCCTTCAGCACGGGACGCATCCAGTCGTACTCCGGGTGTGACGCGAGGAATTTGTCGGCGATGAAGTCTTCTCCGCAGGGATGGCCGGCGCGGGCCATGAATTCCATGTTCTTGGTCATGGCGCTGTCGGCGGCCTTGCCTTGTACCGCGCCATCCGGATAGTACGGCCCATGGCCAAACTCGGGAATGCCGCGAGGTGAATCCTCAATGTGCCCGCAGAGGCTGCGCTCGTTCGGTCTTTCCTTGCCCTCGTAGCTGTCCCAATGATCGGCCAGAAACTTCTGGGCCACCTCGACGTCGATCTGGCCCCTGTACTGCGCCATCAGCTCATCGGCGCGTTTATGCCTTGCATTCATCGAACTGGCCGGATTGTTGGGATCGAAATCGGTTTCCTTCTTCATAAGCTCCGGATCGCTGGGAAAGTTGGAACCCACAAAGTAGCCGTCTTTGCTTCGCCACACGCGATGGATCTTCAGCCCCAGTTCGAAGCGCGCCACTTCGCCCGTCTTGTTGTCCGCGAGCAGCCAGTCATTGGCGTAGCCGCCATTGTTTCCATTGAGCATGATGCGCACGTAGTCGTCAATGGAATTGGAGTACTGCATCGCTTTGCGCGCGCGTACGAACTCGGGGATGCCGTTGGGATCGTAAAGCGAGAAGCCCGTGATCGTGGTCTCGGTGATCATCATTCCGGCGGCGTTGATGCCGAAATCGTCGTCGCTGGCGATGATTCCGGGAAAGCCGTCCATCAGGATGCGATAGCCCTTGGCAGGAACAATGTCGAAGATCACAGTCCAGCGCTCGCCGTCGGGGAAGCTGCTCCAATTGTTATGTGCCATTACCGGCTGGTGGTCTTTGGTCCAGGAACCCGTAGCTACGAATGCGCTGCAGTGACCTGGCGCTTTCAGACTTGCATTCGCCGAGCGCTTGTCCTGGCGCTCAAGTGTGGGAACGTAGTAGTCGGAGACTTCCTCCTTCGCGTTGAGGGCGACGACATCCCAAAGGTCGAGCGATGTGCCGCGCGCTTTGAGGCCGTCGACAATGCCCTGCAACTCCTGGCGATACTCAGCTTCGATATGCGGCCACAGGACGTTCTGCGCTGTGTCGCGAAAGAAACTCCAGTCACGCTTGGTGGCATGAGTTTCCAGGAACTGGATCGTCTTGAAGCCGTCAATAATCTCCGGGGCAAGCAGGTAGCCGTGCTGGAAGCCAATCTCCGCGGGCGAGCCTTCGAGATGGACGTAGACCCATCCGGCGCGCTCAAAGCGATAGGCGTTCTTCAGTCGAGGATCGGTGGAGGAGTCGGCGCTTTGTTTGGCGAAGGCTGCGGCTGCCCAGAGCATCGCAAGGCAAAGAACAAAAACGCGTTTGGTTATGGACTGAAGGTTCACTGTTGGCTCCCGCTTAAGGCGAATCGGATCGAAGCAGCTTACCGCGTAAAAGCACGAGATTCAAATGCCGGGTTTGACGGGTTCAGGTGACGATTAACCTAATTTTACAAGTTTGGCTGAAACTTTCATGGGAAAGCGGGGCTCTAAGTTAGTACCTGTATTGGGGCGACAGGAACAGAATCGTTACATAGGCGCCCCACCCGAAGCCTGTGGGTTGTGAGATCACGTTGAAGCCGGCCTCCCTAACTCGATCTGTCATTCTGGGGCTCCTCTTTGCCATATTGCCTTGTTGCAGTCTACCGGCTGTCGCGAGTACGCCCGACCTCGATCTTGGCTTCCACCAGATGTACAACCTGGACTTCGCTGGTGCGCACGCTACGTTTCACGAATATCAGCAGGCGAATGCGTCTGATCCGTTGGGCTATGTCTCCGACGCAGCAGCGTATCTGTTTTCGGAGTTCGAGCGGCTGCATGTGTTGGAGTCGGACCTGTTCGTCGATGACAACCACTTCTCCAGCCGACGCAAGCTGATACCCGATCCGTCGATCAAAGCTGAGCTCGATTCGCGCCTCGCGAAGGGAGAAGCGCTGGCCGACAACGAACTGGCGAAGAATCCGCACGACGCAAACGCACTGTTTGCGAAGGTGATGGCGAACGGGCTACGGGGCGACTATGCCGCGCTGATCGAGAAGCACAACGTGGTGAGCCTGGGATACATCAAGACCTCCCGCGAGCTCGCGCAACGGTTGCTGGCCATAGACCCCACCCGATATGACGCTTATCTTTCACTGGGCGCGGAGAACTATCTGCTGGGCGTGAATCCGGCGCCGATTCGCTGGGTGTTGAAGCTTTCGGGCGCGCAGACGGACAAGCAGCAGGGAATTGAGCAACTTCGAATCGTGGCCGAAAAAGGGCACTACCTTGCGCCGTTTGCTCGGCTGCTGCTGGCGGTTGCCGCGTTGCGTGATAAAGATACTCATACCGCGAAGACGCTGCTCGCCGGACTCGCCACGGAATTTCCAGATAATAAGCTGTATTCCAAAGAGCTGTTGCGGATTCAGTAGGGCTTAACTCCCATTCTTTTGCGAGGGCGGCGAAAGGATGTGGCACCCCGCGAAGCAATCCTCAATCCGCCGGCTGCGACTTTCCATTTCGATTTCCCGACTTTCCCCAGCTGAATCGTCTGCCGATGATGGTCTTGAGCAGCAGGTGATCGGTCCCGGCCGTGAAGCCGATGCCCGGCCCGAAGTTGATCTCCCACACAGGCGAGATGTTGAGGTCGATCACCGGATAGATAGCTTGGGCCTGGTCGTGAAAAGGGTCAATGTTGGCTACCGGTCCAAACGACCCGTAATACTCAACGCCACCCGTGATGTGCCTGGTGAAATCCCATGAAACCTTGATGGCGGGCGAGAAGGACCATGCTTTGTCGTGCGGAGGCCCGGTGAAGCCAATGTCAAACGCGGGATTGAAGGACCAGTAGAGCCGGCCCTTCTGCTTATCGACGATGGGACGCAACTCGAAGTCCCAGGTGGTGGTGGAGTAGCTTCTCCGCTGGTAGCCGAACTCCGCCGACAGACTTACGCCCACCGGCCAGTGCCAGCTCTCGGGCGCGCGCACGCGCGGACGAATATGATCGCCGACCCATTCCCATCCCTGCGAGCCGGTCATGGAAGTAAATACATAAAACCCGGTCTCAAACCAGGGCGTAACTCCCTGCGTTATCTCTAACGTTTCATGTTCCGCGTGCTGAGTAGGAAAGACGCCGTCCTCGACTGTCGTTGAGCCCTGGATGGTGAAGTTGCTGTGCAACTCCACCATGGTGGTCTTCGGAGGGACGGTTTCCGAACCATAGACCTGAATCTCATAGTTTTCCTGAGCAAGCAGGAGAGCTGGCCAAACCAAAGACAAAAGAAACAGGAAGATCAGCAGTGGGCGGGTTCTGCTGGGCACAATGAGAAGAATACCCGATTTACAGCCTGCGAGTTTCGCAGGTGGAATCCAATTCCAATGCGTTGGAATTCCAGGCAAGTGTTAGGAGTTTTCCGTCAAAGGCGTCACGCCACGCAGAGTCCAGAAGTCAGCCGTAACTCGTGGATTGGCGATGTAGTCGTAAGGCATCCAGAAGTAGCCTCTGATTCCCCAGCTCCAGCCCCAGGAGTTGCGCACCAGGACACGCTGGTGGTGGTCGTCGTAGCCGACGGCCATCACAGCGTGCCAACCCATCAGCCGCTCACCTCGCTTTGGCATGGGCATCACGCCTGTCTTGCTCACGTGGTCGGATTCGAAGCTTTCGTGGACGAGGAAGGCGAACATGAAGGGGAAGCCTTCCGCCAGGCGGCACTTCAGCAGGCGCAGGAATTCGGCTCGTGAGCGCCTTCCCATCATGATGCGTTCGTAGCCCGTGATCTTGTGGTGTACGGCCACCCGGTAGGCGCTTTCGGTCGGCTTTTTGGCCATGGCCGCCTTGGTCAGCGAGAAAGGCCAGTCTCTTTCCGGGCAAACGCCGTGCCGGGCCACGGCCTTGAGCGCTGCGCGCAGGTTGGCGCCGTCTTTCTGCTTGGCGCGCATGACGGCGACGGTGTTGTAGTAGATGAAGAGCCGTGAAGGAGAGAAGTCCTTCATCCCCAGGCGCCGCTGTTCGACCTGAAAAGCGCCGGCGAGGGCGTGCGCGGTGCAGGTGAGCGGGTGTCCCTGCTCGTGAACTCTGGGACACCAAGGCCGCAAATCGATGTACGGCGGCAGCTTGGTGAGAGCAGCACCTGGCGAGTAGCGGCGGTCGCGGCGGTCGCGAGGATCCCTGATTGCCCCGTAGTAGGCGACTTGGGGCGTCGAGCTCTTGCCTGCGGAAGGCCTTGCCATGCGAGACGCAATGGTACCACCAGTTCTTACTTGTGTGCCCGAGCCGCCTGAAACGCCTCCACGCGTTCGCGCACGCTCATCACGTGAATTGGCAGTTCGAGCTGCGAACCTTCCTCCAGGATCGGAATCAGCTTGTCGAACTCGGGGCCGGAGTGTGAGCCGGTGATCACGATGCGAATGGGGTGAAACAGTTCCTTACCCTTGGCTCCGGTCTTCTCTTTGACCTCGTTGACGATTGTCTTGAAGCGCTCGGACGTCATGGCTGATTGATCGGCTTCGACTCTCTGCGTGAACTCGGCGAGTACGTCGCTGGCTTTCGGCAGTGCCAGCACTTCGGCGTTGTCGGGCGCGGCGAGCGCAGCAGCGGGATCGACGCGGAAGATGAGGCCGGCGCGCGCGGGCAGCTCATCGAGCTTGTTGACCGATGGCGCAAGCAGCGCGATGACTTTGCTGAACCAGGTCGCGATTCTGATGCAAAGATCGGCAGGAATGACGCCAGCTTCGACAAAGAATGGAAGCGCCAGCCGCTCGATGCGTTCCGTTGGACTCTGCTTGATGTAATGCCGGTTGAGCCAGTAGAGCTTCTCCATGTCGAAGACGGCGGCCGACGGTGTGACCCGCTCCAGGCGAAATTCTTTCTTCAACTCGTCGGGCGAGAAGATTTCGCGCGTGCCGCCGCTCGGCGCCCAACCGAGCAGAGCGAGGTAGTTCATTAGCGCTTCCGGAAGCACTCCCATATCGCGAAAGTTTGCAATCGAAGTCGCGCCATGGCGCTTGGAAAGCCGCTTGCCGTCACTGCCAAGAATAGTTGAGAGATGAGCGAACTCCGGCACGGGCCAGCCCAGCGCCTCGTAGAGTGCAACCTGCTTGGGCGTGTTCGACAGATGATCGTCGCCGCGGATGACATGCGTGATCTTCATCAGCGCGTCGTCGACCACGACGACGTAGTTGTAGACCGGAATGCCAGAAGAGCGCAGGATGATAGGATCGCTTACGGCTTCGTTGGGAAACTCGACCGCGCCCCGCACAATATCGTGAAAGCGAATCGGGTGCTCGGGAATACGCAAGCGAATGGCTGCCGGCTCTCCTGAGTCGCGCCGCCGCCGTGCCTCGGCGGGATCGATGCCGCGGCAGGTTCCCGGATAAAGCGGCGAGCGACCTTCCGACATCGCAGCTTCGCGGTCTTGCTCCAGTTCCTCCTGCGAACAGAAGCAGAGGTAAGCCTTGCCCTCGCTCAGCAGGCGCTCGGCGTGCTCGCGGTAAATGTCAAGACGGTCGCTCTGCCGGTACGGCCCATACGAACCGCCAACGTCAGGACCTTCGTCCCAATCGAGTCCCAGCCACTTCAGGTCGTCAAGCAGTTGCGTCTCATAGCGCGCCTCGCTGCGCTCCACGTCGGTGTCTTCGATGCGCAGCACCATCGTCCCGCGCTTCTGGCGAGCAAAAAGCCAGTTAAACAGAGCGGTGCGGGCGTTGCCAACGTGCAGTTGGCCGGTAGGAGAAGGTGCGAAACGAACACGAACGCTGGAGGTATGACTCACATTTCGATGGTATCAAGAAGGAAGGCGAACCGCGGATTTACGCGAAGGAACGCGGATTAAATCGAAGTTATTCCCTGAGAGTTCTCCATGGGAATCCGTGTTTAGTTAGGCGCGAGATGGTTGGGCGAATCAGTCACTCAGGTTCCCATTGCAATACGCGCCCGTCCGTGTACAACCGTGACCAAAGCTCTTGAAATCCGAATCCGCGTTTGTCCGCGTTAATCCGCGCTTAGATTACTTTCCGTCCTCGACGATCCGCTCCAGGATTTCATCGATGGTGTCGAGCGCTTTCTTGGTGGGCATGTCGTAATTGTTCACCATGATGCAGTAGGCCACGTGACCGCCGCTCCGTGTGGTGGCATAGCCGGAGAGCGAATTAACGTGCGTCAGCGAGCCGGTCTTGCCGCGGGCCACGCCTTGCAGCGGCGTGTTTTTGAAGCGATCGGCGAGTGAGCCATCAACGCCCGCGACCGGCAAAGTGTCCTCGAACAGGACACCCCAGCTTTGCTCATGCGCGTAGATCAACAGTTGCACCAGGGCCGCAGGCGTTGCCAGGTCTTCGCGTGATAGGCCGGAGCCGTCATAGAAGGCGAAGTCATCCGGTTTGATGCCGGCGTTGACCAGGAATGCTCGCAGCACTTCCAGCCCGCCTTGAATGGAGCCCGAGGTGCCTTTCTCCTTGCCGAGCAGCCTTAGCATGAGCTCGGCGTGCAGGTTCTGGCTGACTTTGTTGATGACACGCAAGTCTTCGAGCACCGGCTGTGACTGGTAGCTGGCCAGCATCAGCGGCGCAAGACTGGTGGCGCTGGCCGCAGCGCCGCCACCGGGGGCCGCGACCGTCGTGACTGAGAACGTTTGCAGTGAGGAGAGCTCGGTGTGGCGAGTGCGAGGGCGTCCGTAAATGACGACGCCGCGCTGTTCCAGCAGCTCGTAGAACAGTTTGGCGGCGAAGTCGGCGGGGTCTTCGATGGCCAATGCTTCGCTGGCGCCGGGATCATCCAACGGAATGTTTCCCCAGATGGTGAGCTGGTTCGAACCTGGCTCACGGTTGATGTAAATCTTGCGCGGCCCCGTCCCTTGCGGTGTGGTCAGCACGTGGTTGTCGATGCGGTAATACTCGGGGAACGGGGTCACGTTGAGGAAAGCGCGTTCGCCTGCATGATCGGCGGGAAGGATGTTGACGAAGATGACGTTGTCGTTGATGGTCAGCGCCGATACCGGGGCGCCCCACTCCCACACCAGGTCGTCCTGCGCCCAGCCTTCGTCGTAGCGCTCAAAAACGTAATACGAGTCGTCAGCCACAACGTCGCCGTCGACAAACTTCAGCCCCTTTTGCACCAACTGGTCGGCCAGCTCCTGCAACACCTGGGTGGGCGGCGCCTTTCGCTCGGTTCGCAGATTGTAGGGCAGAACGCGGCCCGAGAGATTCGGATCACCGCGTCCAACCAGCACCAGGTCTGAGTCGAGACGCCCATACTTGTCGAGGGTGCCGGTACTTTCCACCGTCGTCCTGAAGCGATAGCTCGGCCCGATGAGCCCCAGCACCGCAGCAGTAGTGAACAGCTTCGCGTTCGAAGCGGGAGTGAACAGCTTGTCCTGGTTCAGAGCGTAGATTGTCTTGCCGCTGTCGAGGGACACAACATCGATGCCCCAGAGGCCACGCGCGATGTCGGGCTCGGCCAGGAGCTGTTCGATTTCACGATCGAGCTTGGGACCTTCGGCTTTGGTCTGCGGCTTCTTAGCCGCAAACGCAAGCGATTGCGTAAGCAGCAGAACGATTAGGAGGAAGCCAAAATAGCGGGCCGGGGACATGACCTTCACCTCGGATTCTACACCGGGTTGCGAGGCATTCCGGCCATTTGGTATTGGGCGAGGTTAGAATTCTGGCCATGCCCCAACTGTTTTCCTGGCGGCTGCGAACCAGGAGTATCCAACTTGGACGACGCACGGTGGTGATGGGAGTGGTCAACGTCACGCCCGATTCGTTTTCCGACGGCGGGCGTTACCTGCATGCCGATCAGGCGGTCGAACATGCGATGCGGCTCCTGGATGAAGGAGCCGATATCCTGGATATAGGCGGGGAATCGACCCGGCCAGGAACGGTTTTGCAGGGCGAGGCGGGGCCTAAGCCCTCGGTGAGCGCTGAAGAAGAACTGGGGCGCGTGCTGCCCGTTATGAACGCGCTCCGTAAAGAGCGTCCTGATGTGGTGCTGTCGGTGGATACCTATAAGGCCGTAGTCGCGCGCGCGGCAGTGAACGCAGGCGCAGAGGTTGTTAACGACGTGAGCGCGTTCGAATGGGACTCCGAGATGGCTACGACCTGCGCCGACCTCGGCTGCGGAGTCGTAATGATGCATACGCGCGGACGGCCGCGTGAGTGGCGAAACCTTGAGAGGTCGCCCGACATTGTCAGCGAGGTCGAGCATGACCTGGCGAACCGCGTGCAGACCGCGTTCGAGGCGGGCGTGGAGCGCGACCGGATTGTGCTCGACCCAGGATTCGGCTTCGGCAAGAACTACGACGACAACTATCCGTTGCTGGCCAACTTCCGCGAGTTTCATCGGCTGGGGTTTCCGCTGCTGGCAGGGGCGTCGAGAAAGTCGTTCCTCGGAAGGACGATTGCACAAAGGACGGGTCGCGAGGTAGCTCCCGGCGAAAGGCTGAACGGCTCGATTGCCGCCATGGTCGCCTGCATCTTGCAGGGAGCGCACATTGTGCGGGTGCACGACGTCAAGGCGTCGCTGGAAGCGGCAGCGGTAGCGGATGCGATTTTGGCTGCGTGTGACGGGCGCTCCTGAGCGCGTGTTCCAAGGAGCGAAACGCCGTCCAGCGCATCAAATCAACAAGACGACAGGCCCCCACCTGTCTTAATCATCAGCCCGCCGCGCCCGCGTGGCTTCTATTCAAATCACTATGGACAAGCTTGAGCAGCTAGCTGCGAATCCACGTGTTATTGTGCGCCGCAAGGGCGCGCCCGATCCGTCGGGCAAGACCGTCGTTTACTGGATGCAGCGCGCGCAACGTTCGCTGGACAATCCCGCACTAGACCTTGCGGTTGACGTTGGGAACGCACTGCACCAGCCGACAGTGATCTTTTTCGCGCCGGTGCCGTTCTATCCCCATGCCAACCTGCGGCACTACACATTTCTCGCGCAAGGGATTCCGGACATCGCGGAGCGCGCGCGCAAGCGCGGCATTGGTTTTGTGCTGCGCGCGTGGCCCGATCACCGGCTGCCAAAGTTTTGCGAAGAGGTGAAAGCGTCAATCGTAATTGGTGATGAGAACCCGTTGCGAGAGCCTGACCATTGGCGCGAACTGGCGACGAAGAAGCTCAGTGTTCCGCTTTGGACGGTCGATGCTGACGTGATCGTTCCGTCGAAGCTGCTGGAGAAGGAACAATACGCTGCGCGTGTGATTAGGCCCCGCCTCCAGGCGAACTTCGAGCAGTTTCTCAAGCCCCTGAAGAATTCCCAGGCACAGGTCGAATGGGAGAAGCCGAAGGGTTTGCATGCGCTGCCAGACGATGGCTCACACGATATTACGCAAGGCTGGACCATGCTGGATCGATCAGTCGCGCCGGTTAATTCATTTCGCGGTGGGACCGCCGAAGCGCTTAGGCTGCTGCGCCAGTTCGTCAATCACAAACTGATCCATTATCCCGAGCGGCATGGCAAGCCGGAGGTCGACGGCACCAGCCGCTTGTCACCCTATCTGCACTTTGGGCACATCAGCCCGATCACGGTTGCGCTGGCGGTGGAGAACGCCAACGCGCCGCGAGCCGCCAAGGATGCCTATCTCAACGAGCTCATTACCTGGCGCGAGCTGGCCATCAACTTCGCGCACTTTAACAAGCTTTACGACTCGATTGAGAGCGCTCCGGATTGGGCCCATCGAACTCTGGCTGAACACGCGAGAGACAAGCGGCCCGTCGTCTACACGCGCAAGCAATTAGAGGCGGCCCAGACGCACGACGAACTGTGGAACGCGGCGCAGTTGCAGATGCTGCACGCCGGATGGATGCACAACTACATGCGCATGTTATGGGCAAAGAAGATTCTGGAGTGGAGCCCGTCGCCGCAGGCCGCCTATCAGACGGCGGTCTACCTCAACGACAAGTATTTTCTGGATGGACGCGACCCCAGCGGCTATGCAGGTATCGCGTGGTCGATTGCCGGCAAGTTCGATAGGCCATGGTTCGAGCGGCCTATCTACGGAACCATTCGCTACATGTCCGGCGATGCAGCGCGAAAGAAGTTCGACGCCGACAGCTACATCGAGCAGATAGCGCGACTAGCTGGGAAAGAGGAAGGACAGTCACGGCTGTTAGGGTGAACCGTGCGCTTCACCTATAGTCCGTCGCAGCACCCCTCTCTTCTATTGTCATCCCGAACGAAGTCAGGGACCTGCTTTACGCCTGCACCGCGAGAAACCCCGGAATTCCCTGAAATGATATTGCTGGTCCAAAGCTAGGCAAACCCCAGGATTGCCTGTCAGGCAAGGGAAAGCAGGTCCCTCATTGCGTTCGGGATGACAATGCAGAGAGATCAGCTCTTCCCTTTTGCGTGTGGATGGGTGCGGTCGTAGACGTCCATGACGTGCTTCACCGTGAGCTGTGTGTAGCGCTGCGTGGTAGACAGGCGTTCGTGGCCGAGCATCTCCTGAATGGCGCGCAGGTCGGCGCCTTCTTCCAGCATGTGCGCGCCGAAGGCATGACGCAGGGTGTGGGGATGAACGTCGGGCGAGAGGCCGCAGCTGACGGCAATCTGCTTCACGATACGGCCTACGCTGCGCGTCGTCAGCCGTGAGCCGCGCAGGTTGATCAGCAGGGCCTTTTCCGCAGCGCGCCGGGTTTCCGCCAGCACCGTCTTTCGCGCAGGAAGATACGTGCGCACGGCTTCGGCGGCTGAATCACCGAACGGAACGTAGCGCTCTTTCCTTCCCTTGCCGCGCACCAGGATGATCTCGTTCGACCAGCGCACGTCATCGAGGTTGATGCCGATCAGCTCCGAGTTACGAATGCCGCAACTGTAGAGCAGCTCCATAATGACCTGGTCGCGTTCGGGAAACGCCGACTCCTCCGGCATACCGGAGTCGAGCACCGTGCAGACCTCTTCGACCGTAGGCACGCGCGGCAGTTTCTTGGGCAACTTTGGGGTCGCAACCAGCGCCGCCGGGTTCTGCTCCACCACGCCTTCTTGCGCCAGCCATTTGTAGAGCGAGCGCAACGCGGCCAGTGATCGGGCGACGGAAGTCTTGCTCAGTCCACGCTCATACAGGTTCGACAGGTATCCGCGAATCAGCACGTGATCGATGTCGCCCCAGCCCTGCGGACCCACGTACTCCGCGAATCCCGACAAGTCGGTGGCATAGGCCTTGATGGTATGCGGCGAGGCGTTGCGCTCCTGCAATGCGCGCATAAACTTCGCTACCGCCTTCTCGACGGTTGTTGCCGGAGACTCTGTCATTCGGCCTTCTTCGCGCCCACACCGCGACTCTTGGCGCGCGGATGATGCTGCCGATGCACGCGGCTCAGGCGGTCGAGTGCGAGGTGCGTGTAGACCTGCGTGGTCGAGATGTCGGCGTGTCCGAGAATAGTCTGCACGGTGCGCAGGTCGGCGCCGTTCTCGACCATATGAGTTGCGCAACTGTGGCGCAGCATGTGCGGCGAGGCATGACGACCTGTGTTCGCCGAAGCCGCATTCACCATCTGCCAAACTCGCTGGCGCGTGATTGGCTTCGCTCCACGAGCGACGAAGAGAAACGGGGATGACTTTCCTGCTGCCAGCACCGGCCGCGCGTCGCGGAGGTAAGCCTGCACGATCTCCTGCGCAGCGGCTCCCAACGGCACGATCCGTTCCTTGTCGCCCTTGCCGCGCACCAGAACATATCCGAGGTCGAGCTTCAGGTCTTCGAGTTTGAGGTTGATCAGCTCCGAGACCCGCAGCGCTCCGGCGTAGAACACCTCCAGCATGGCGCGGTCTCGCGTGCCGAGAGCCTGCGACGGGCGATCGTCCTTCGCCCGCGCCGGCCCTTGCAGCACCTGCTCGACTTCCGACACAGCCAGCGACTTCGGTAGCACCTTCCACTGCCGCGGGGTGTCGATGTTCAGCGTGGGGTCCTTCTCGATGTAGCGATCGAGCAGCAAGTACTTGTAGAGGTGACGAAGAGCGGAAAGCTTGCGCGCCACGCTGCGCGCGTCGACGCTGTTGGCAAAGAGCCCATTCAGGAAGTCGCGCACATCCTGCCGCCGTGCTTCACGGACGGTGCGCTTGCGTTTGCGCAGGAACTCCGAATACTGCTCCAGGTCAGAGCGGTAGGCCGTCACCGTCAGCGCCGCGAGTCCCTTCTCGACCTTCAGGTAGTCGAGGAAGGCACTGAGGAAGCGCTGGTTGGGGTCGGCGGCCTGCACCTCATTCAGTATGGCGTTCCGGCCTGTAGGCGGGAATGATGAGCCGGGTACGCCTGCTAAATTATGTCCGATAATGCGCAGAATCACGAAGAAATCGATTTCGCGGATCTTTGTTTTCTTAAACTTAGCGCATTTTTCTCCGTAAGATCCTCAGCCCATGAGGCTTACAGGTAAATTCCAGATTTCAAAGAGCTTAGCGGGCACGCTCGGACGCGCACTGCGGGCACCCTTTAGGTTGCCCACCAATCTACGGGTTGCACAAGCAACACGCACCACAGAAGAGAGTCGCAGTGGTCACGAAGGTAGTAGGCAAATCCCAAATCGGGCAACCGCCGGAAACTACCTCTAGATAGAACTGACCTAGAAAAAAGGGCCCCGATTAACATCAATCGGAGGCTATCATCTGGGTTAGTACATAAAATCGGGGTACGTCAGAGGGATCAAATGCCGTCACCGAACAATTCTAAACAACGCGTTGGCGTACTTTTAGTCCACGGCATCGGAGATCAAAAGCCCGGGGATTTTTTATCTCAATTCGTGAGTGGACTCCGCATCATATTCGGTAATGATGGCGTGAAGGAGATCATAAGAAAGAACCCAGTGAATCGACTCCACGAAATACATGCCGCACAGATTGAACTTGACGATCGTATTATCTTTTTCTACGAGGTTTACTGGGCAGAGCTGATTACGGACGCTCTTGCCAAGTCTTGTTTTGACCCCGCCCAATTATTTGTTGTGGCTTGGCTACCTTGGTTCAACAAAATTATGGATTTGCCGGGTTTTGAGGCATACGGGCGGAACCGGATCTTGTGGTCGACGTGTCGTCTGGTCCCATTGAGCATAATGTTCTTCCTGGGATATATAGCTCTTAGAGCCATGCCGCACCTGTGGTGGGCCTTCGACTCTTTGGAGCGGATGATTCGGACAACCGACGAGGCCTTCGGATCGAAGAGCAAGTCGGCTGAGGGAAGACGACGGATGGCGCGAACGCTCGGGATTCGGGTCGGCAGGCGCAGGCTGGCCACACCTAATCTGGACATACTGATATTGGAACAGCGAGGCTGGCTTGACGTGCTTCTGGAAAAGTATGCTGGAGACGTCGTCAACTATGTTGCGTCCGTTTCAGGCCTCCCCAACATCCGCGACGATATGAAATCCATGCAGCGAGGACTTCGCGAGTTGCTAGTAAGGGAACAAGACCCGTCCAAGGCGGCTAAGCTACAAACACTACTCCAGGCCGAAGAGCAGCGGCAGATACAACTTGCCGAATTGGCAGATCAGATCTTGGGCAGATTTGAATCAGTTGCATGGATAGCAGCCGAAGAGGACCACTGCACCGAATTACAAATATTGGGACACAGCCTGGGTTCGGTCATTGCCTATCACGCAATCGGCCTTGGGAGATCCCTGACTGTTCGACGACCGCTACCAACCGTCGTAGAGCCAAGTTCATCCGTGGCTACTCTGCGTTATTTCCACACAATCGGCAGTCCGCTGGAGAAAATTCATTTTTTCTGGCCAAGTCTCGCATCAACTCCGCAGAAGTCTCCACAGATACATGCTATGGGGCCTAATGGCACAATACGAATTCATGCAGAATCGGACTTCCGATGGCACAACTACTACAGCGTAAGCGATGGAATATCAGGAGCATTGACGCATTACGACAGTTGGGGAGAAGTTACAAATGTCAGGATACCTGGCCTTGGAGGTGTTCTTACTGCGCACGTTGGCTACCAGAACAACATTGCGTTTCTGACAGCGCTGTGTGAGGCCTTGGGCGTTAAACGTTCCATCACTCCCGGCACGGTATCCCACCGAATGGCAGCTTGGATGTGGTCGGCATTCCAATCGGCGGGACTGCTTGTGTTTGTCTCTGCAATTTGTTTCCTCGGTCTGGCCGTGGTGGTTGGATTCTGGGTTTTCGGAGCTGGAGTTTTAGCCGCGCTCGTATTTGGGTTTGTGAAGTTGGTCCATAGCATCAATCCGCTGTGGGGCCTCAACTGGAACATCATGCGCTTGTTATTGTGGCTCAGTGGGTTCTTCGGAATGGCTCTCACCACAAGCTTGTTCGTCTTCACTCCGCTATGGGGCAGGAGGGTCGCACATGCTGCCGTCATGCGATATCGGCGTGGACTCCGGATGGGTGGCCCGGCCAAGCATTCTGAGTAGGAAATACACTTCAGGGTGCCCCCGTCCAACCTTCGGTTGGACGGGGCACCCTCGTGAGCGTTGCCCGGGCCACCCGCCGGGCTTCGTACAACCTCAACCAAGAACCGAGGCCCTCTCTGTCTAGTTTAGGCGGTGCACTACAAAACAGATCCACGACGATGACTCGAAGCTTCCCGCCTGGGTCTTTGAACTCCACACTCATCGGAATTCCCATCTGGGCGAAAGGCTGTTACTTGTTAAGTGCCCTACTTATTTCAAGTAGCACTTATTGCCCACACTCGTGCGGAGTCGTCCGTGGGGTTCTGGCCGGACGGTCGTGCTTTTGTCAGGATGAGCGATTTTGAACAAAACGACCCAAGAATCGTCTTAGAATTTGATTGATAGGATTAAGACTGAATGTTCTTGGGTAAATGTTGGCCACTCGGGAGTGCAGAATAAAAATTCTGGCTCAGGTGTCGTTGGGGTGCGCAGCTACTCCGTTCCACTCGTTTTATGCTTGGGAGAAAGTGACACACTGTCGTGACTGTTCGTCGCAGGGCGGCCTTCGTTGTAATATTGGGCGCCGTTGTTCTGGCAGGCGCCACGGTTGCGCTGTTTGTCAATCCTGACCGCTACAAGCCAGAGGTGATTGCCTACCTGCAAAAGAAAACCGGAAAGCAGATAGAAATCGGGCACCTGGGGCTGAGCCTGTTTCCCAGCCTGACGATTAGAATCTATGACTTAGGCGTGAAAAATCCCGACCCGTTTCCGCCCGGATACATTTTCACGGCGCCGGTTGTCGATGCTGAGGTCGACGTCGGCGCACTGCTGCTCGGCCGGCTCGCAATCAAACTGCTCGTCCTGAACGATCCTGTCATTAATATCATTAACGACCCTGATGGTCTGTGGAACTTTGAAAATGCTGCCGTACCGAAAGGTTTGAAGCAGCCAGATCGGAACCCTGCGCCCTTCTCCTTGGGGGTGATCTCCAAGGTAGAAATCAAGGGCGGGCAGTTGTTGGGGTCGAGCCTTATCGACCCTTCAGACAGGCCTGGCCCTATCGTCTTTGAAGCTACTAACATTTCAGCCGGACTGAGACAGGTTGACATTGGCGCATCGACGGGTGCAGCTTCGTCGTTGCAGGGCGGATTTAAGGCCGCCTCGGTGCGCTTCGGATCCATCCCAACCACCAATGTTAAATCGAAGTTGCGAATCGTGGGCAAACAAGTGTTCTTTGATAGCTTCAGCGTAGAAGCTCATGGCGGACATGCTGTCGGCGACTTTGCCTTCAATTTGGCGGGCGCGAATACCAGCTTCCGTACCAGCACGCAGTTGAACGACGTCGGCGTCGCCTTTCTCCTGGCGCAATTCCCCGGTGGTCGCGGAAGGATGACTGGCACAATGCAAGGAGCCCTAAAGCTTGAGGGAGAAATCGAACACACTTCCGATCCGTTACAGCATATGCGCGGAAGCGGCAGCTTGGAGGTTCGCGATGGCGAACTGCCCACGCTGAATCAGAACAAGGACATGCAGAAGGTGACCCGTTTCAGAGATCCTGCTTTCGCCTCGCGGCCTCCCGCTGCTTTCTCCTCGTTCTCTGCCGACATCAATCTGGCTAACCGCCGGATATCCAGCCGCGAGATTAAAGTTGCCTTCTATGGAATCGACATCCAATGCTCAGGAAGCTTGGGTCTGACGGGCGGAGGCAGGTTGGACTACAAGTGCGTCGCCAGTGTCCTTAACAAACAGGGATTCTTCACCAACATCCTGGGCAGAATGGCGGGGGCTAAACTTGAGAAAGGTAAGCTCTCCTTCCCAGTCGAGATCGAAGGAACATTGGATAGCCCGAAAGTTACCGTAGTGGACTGAGTCTTCGAAGGGCATTTACGGTTCTCGGGCATCGCATCCGTGAGCGATCACCGTTTCTGTAGCTGCGAACCCTCGCCGAAGGGGTTGAAAACCGCTGCGCGCCAGCGCCCAAAGCCGGCGAGTATCGTCCCGTTCGTCGTGATCAGAATCGGCTCACTGGTCGTCTGGTGCCGTTTTGCGATGAGCGCTTTAGTAGCAGTCGGAGGAAAGATATTAACCAATGCGAATGTGGCCGGACAGAACTCCGCAACTTCCGTTGCACTTCCGTAATGATCGTCGTGTAACATGTTAATTGAGCGGCATCGGTGACACTCGTCACAGACCCTTGATCAACAGGCGGCCATACTGATAATGGAGAGTGAATCCGCGACAGGAATGGTTTCATCATAAAGCTGAAGGCGCCATTCATCAGTCCGCGGTGAGGCATGAAGATGAGCTATCGCAATCATACCTACGGTCGCAAGGTTATCGAGGCAGCTATTTCCGGAATCAGCAAATCAGAGGCTCCTGGTACCAGCCAACCTCCTGCCGGTCTGATTCTGAAATGTCTGACGGGAGCTGTATTCGCAACCTGGGCGGATACCCACGTTGTTAAGCGCCCCTCCCGGCTCCCGCGGACGGCAGCCTATGCCGCCATTGGTTTTCTTGCCACATTAGCTTGGAATACAAGAAATGTCACCGGGGCCATGGCCCGCTCCGCCGCTAAAGAAATCGGGAAGGTACGTGACGAACACTGGCTCGAGATGAATCCGATCGACTACGCCTGAGAAGTTGGCGCCCAAGGCAATTCGGGCAGCAGCGGGTGTTTCGATCTTTGCGCCTTGGCTCGGCAAAGATCCGGCCGCTATTCAAAGTAAACCAAAATTTGGCCTGGCCTTACCGCATCTCCTGGCGCCACTGGGATGGACTTAACGGTCCCGACCGCTTGAGCCGTGATCTTGATTTCCATCTTCATGGCGTCGATGACCGATGAGTAGTTCGTTGTTCCGTACCGGTTGTCCAGGATTCGTGTGCAAACGTGCCACTACCCCGGCCAAGGGGCTACGGCAAACCTTAGCCTCCTCAACACCCGACAAAGCGCCCGGCTTGGAAAACGCAGGCAGCACGGATGATTGCACCGCCACCCGGGCCGACGTTTGAGAATCCGGCCCTAGTGGCGGCTCAGCGGCCTCAACCTCGACTTCATACGGCCTGCCGTCGATAACGATCGTTAGCTTCAAGACTCACATCTTCCCGATGATATTGACTGCGTTGAGGGCCTTGAGGCCAGATAATCAGTGCCCCCGCTGCACCAGGTTGTGCGATGCGTGAACAATGTCACGGCCTCGGCCGGCCCAGGAGGCGGAATTCTGAGCCGACTCCGACTCCGCCGCTGACCCCGACAAAATCCTTATCGAAAGGATGCGTACGCTCGTCCCAACAAACGCGGTCGCAGCCGCCTCGATGACCGCAACGATTTCGGGGGTGATTCCCGTGTACACGGTATCGAGGGAGGCAGACTCAGACGCGGAATCCGAAGCCCAGGCGGTCAGAGCTTCGGCCACCGTATTGACACCGCTCGGTGTAACAGTACTCATTCACAACCTCGTGCTCCTAAAGCGGAGTCAGACCATGTTTCTTGGGCGGTCGAAACTCACGTTTCGTGTGCAGGCCTTCGAGAGCTTGGGCCAAGTACCTTCGAGTTTCGGCAGGCTCAATGATGTCATCGACCAGCCTGCGGCCTGCCGCCACAAAGGGATTGGAGAATGTATTTCGGTACAAGTCGATCAGTTCCTGGCGGCGCTGTTGGCGGTCCTCCGCAGCATCGATTTCTCTGCGGAACACGATCTCGGCGGCTCCCTCGGCGCCCATCACGGCAATCTCGGCGGTGGGCCAGGCTACTACTCGGTCAGCTCCCAAATCCTTGCAGCACATCGCAATGTAGGCGCCACCGTAGGCTTTGCGCAGCACTATCGTTAACTTCGGCACAGTGGCGGCCGAATAGGCAAATAGTATCTTCGCGCCGTGGCGAATAATCCCGCCATATTCCTGATCAACTCCAGGAAGGAAACCGGGAACATCGACGAAAGTCAGCAAAGGAATGTTGAATGCATTACAGAAACGCACAAACCATGCGACTTTGTCCGAGGCGTCGATGTCCAACACTCCCGCCATGACCGCAGGCTGACTCGCTACAATTCCCACGGACCGGCCCTGCAAGCGCGCGAACCCAATCACTACATTGGCAGCAAAGCCGGGCTGCAACTCAAAGAAATCCTGGTAATCCACCACGCGCCTGAGCACTTCACGCACGTCATAGCTGATCTTGGGATCGACCGGGACCAGATGGTTCAACTCGGAATCGTCTTCGATAGAGCTTTCACACGGCATTCGCGGCGGGTCTTCCAGGTTGTTGGACGGTAAGAAGCTCAACAGGCGACGGCAGAGCAACATCGCTCCCTCGTCATCCTCCGCGATGAGGTGTATGACGCCGGAGCAATTCATTTGCGCGGCGGGCCCCCCCAATTGGTCGGCTGTGACCACCTCACCGGTTACTTGTTTAATGACCTGAGGCCCGGTGATAAACATCTGCGCGCCCCTGGTCTGAATAATGAAGTCGGTGAGAGCCGGGCTGTAGGCAGCGCCACCGGCGCACGGGCCGCAGATGATGGAAATTTGCGGGACCGTCCCCGAGAGCATCACGTTGTGGTAGAACACCCGACCATATCCCGCGAGACTGTCGATTCCTTCCTGCACCCGGGCCCCTCCGGAATCGTTGATAAAAATGAAGGGGCTGCCCGTGTTCAGAGAAAGCTGCATCGTGTCCGCAATCTTCGAGCAGTGAACTTCTCCGGCTGCACCGCCTAGCACGGTGAAGTCCTGGCTGGCCAGATGTACGGTCCTGCGATCAACCTTGGCACATCCCGTCACCACTCCGTCTGCGGGAACTTCCTTATCTGCCATACCAAAGTAGGTGGAGCGGTGTTGGGCGAAGAGTCCGACCTCCTGGAAGCTGCCTTGATCGACCAGGCGCTCGATGCGCTCCCGAGCCGTGAGCTTGCCGGCAGCATGCTGCTTGTCGATGCGCTCTTTCCCGCCGCCACCCTCGATCTTGGAGCGTTTTCGACGGAGGCTTTCGATCTGGGCTTCGATAGTAATTGGCGCCGGTTTAGCAGCTTCAGTTGCCATGAATACGTACTCCCACTTCGCCACTCATCAAGTATCGGCGGAATATAGATACCGCTTCGCGTGCTTCCAACTTACATGTGATAGCCACCGTTCACGTTCAACTCCTGGCCGGTGATGTAGTCCCCATCGGCAGCCAGGAAGGCGGCAGCTTTGGCAATTTCCTCCGGCGTGGCAAAGCGCCCGAGTGGAATCTTTGCTTTGATTTGAGCCGCAATCTCTTCAGGAATTGCATCTACCATTTCCGTCGAAGTGAAGCCCGGCGCTATAGCGTTGGCGGTGACGTTGAACTTGGCCAGTTCCAGCGCCAACGTCTTGGTGAACGCAATGATGCCACCTTTGCTGGCTGAGTAGTTCGCCTGCCCAAAGGCTCCCATCTGACCCACCACCGAGCTGATGTTGATGATCCGCCCGAACCTTTGATTCATCATCGCCGGCACCGCGGCGCTGGTGCAGTAGAAGGTACCGTTGAGATTGACATTGATAACCGCGGCCCAATCCTCGTCGGTCATCTTGCGCATGGAACGATCGCGGGTAATTCCGGCGTTATTCACCAGAATGTCGAGCCGCTGCCACTTGTCGAGTACTTCCTTGACGATGCGCGCGGCTTCGCCTTTCTTCGCCACATCGCCCTGGACCAGCAGACATTCGCCGCCGATTTCAGCGATCTCCTCGGCTGCACTCTCTGCATGCTTGACCTCCGATCGGAAGTTCAGCGCGACCTTGGCACCGCGGCGTGCCAGTTCAAACGCGATCGCGCGCCCAATGCCGCGCGAGGCGCCGGTAACAAGTGCCACACGTCCGGCGAGAGATGTCGGCTGAAAGTTTCCGCTTTCTGAAGTAGCGTTCGCCATTTCAAGACTCCTGTCTTCCGCACTGATACTTACAACCGCAGGATCGACCCGCATGACCACATAGCCTCCCACCGCCCCCGCGCCGAATCCCGGCGCGAAGATCCGCATGGGACGGTCAATTCTGCCCTCGCGCACAGCATCATGCACCGCCATGAGAATGCTGGCGGAGGAGGTGTTGCCGACACGCTCAATATTGAAGAAAATCCGGTCGCCCGGAATTCCGGCGGCTTCCGCCAGCGTGAGGACCATGTTTTTGTTCGCCTGGTGCGGCACTACCAGATCGATGTCATCGATGAGCGACGCGCCCTTTCCGTTGGCACTCGGCAGCGTCGCCAACTCACCCATCATCTCCTTCAGATATCGAGTCACCAGGGCCTTTACCTCCGGCCCATAGACCGTGATGTTGTTATCGAACTCGGGATTTGGCCAGATGATCGAGTTCACTTCCGACCACGGGCCGCTGGCATAGGTCTGGAAAAATTCGATATCGGAGGGCACTCCCTCGGGCGCAGGGGCGATCACCATGGCTGCGGCGCCATCGCCAAAAATCATCCGCGAAGTGCGCACGGTCCCAATCTTATCGGAGAACTTTTCCGCGCAGACGACCAGGACAGGCCGCTCAATCTCCTGCAACTGGCGCACGGCCTCGGCAATGCCGTAGGACATGCCGGCGCAGGCAGCCACAATGTCGCTGGAGTTATGGGTCTGCAGCAGCCCCAGTTCGCCTGAAAGCCATGTGGCCACCGAAGGTATCAGTTTGGTGCTCGTGCAAGTGCAAAACAGGAGCGCGCCAATCTCAGCGGGCTTCCGTCCTGATTTCGCCAGCGCCCTCTTCGCGGCAAGCAGGGCCATCTCCTCCAGCGGCAGCTCGGTGTAACAGCGCCGCTCGATGCCGGTCTTGTCGGAGATTTCCTGAGCGTTCATGCGTGACCAGCAGTACGCATGGTTGCGGATGAGGTCAGCATTGCTGCACTCCACTTCACCTTCGTAGACGGCGATGGCCTCGACCCTGGGCAGAATTGCGAACCGCTTGCTTACCTCCACGGGCGGGTAGGGTTTGATGGGTTCGCTCAGGGCCAGGGTGTCGAGCCGGGCCGGACGTCGCGGTGCCTGCCGGACTCGAGGGCCCCAATGCTCGTCCTGCTTCACGCGCTGAATAAACTGGTGCACCTCGTGGCTGCGCGGGTAGAACGCCACTACATAATCGTCGTCCTTCAGTTTTCCAATTTCGACTTGGGTGCTGTGTGCCGGGTCCCAAGGGTACTGGTTGTGAAGAATCATGCACTGGCGCATCAGCGCTTCCAGTTCAGGAACAGGATGCACACAATCGATCACATCCTCGTAGTTGTAGCGCAGGTAATCAGGATCGTAAGCCGTCAGATGGCGCGTGCGGTTCGCCGGGTTCGACAGCGCCTCTTCCACCGTGGGGCGGATCGGCCGCAGCTCCCCACCAGTGCTGATCGAGTTACGAAGCACGTTCGTCAAAATTTGGAATGCTCTGTCCTCTATATCCTCGTCCCACGAGGACGGTAGCTCCTGATAACCAGCCTCGATTGCGGTGGCCACTCCAGATACGTCGCGAGCCTTATAGATCGGCAGAAACACATCGTCCCTGTGCCGTGGAAGGTCACGCCAGCGGATCGGCCGCTTTTCGTACATGGTTAGCGTGTACCGATTCACCCAAAAGCGGTTCAACACCAGGTCCCGGCAAACTTCGTAGCGGTTCCGGTATTCGCCGGCTTTTAGGCGCCCGGCAATTTCTGCATCGGTCGGCGCCTTCTCGCCGAAGTCTCTGCGGATGACTGCCGCGAATTGCTTTTGCCCTTTGAATACCGAAAAGTCCAGCTCAGGAAAGAAGTTTCCTGGGAAGACAATGCGTCCATGCGAGTTGATGACGAAGGGCTTTAACAACATTGCCTACCTCTTATTCCCATTGCTGGTCACACTCCCACAGCTTCTTGAGGCCATTCGATTCCGGATGGGGCGAAACGTTGCTTGAGCCTCGCAGGAGGCCGGGGTTTACATCAATATTGATAACAGTTTAGTTGGGCCGCTCACAAGCCACTGTGATACAGGGTACCGCCTGGTGTGATTTGTGTCACTGTCTTAGTCGATGGCGGGAACTCTAACAGGTTCGGCGTTGGCAGGCACGATGTATCCCAGCAGCACATTCAACCTGAATCGGAGGAGAGAGGACGACGCTGCGCCTTCGTTACGCTGCTACCGGCGCTTTCAAGCTGTGGGCGCGTGGGTGCTGGTTCAAGCGTTTTGGGATTCTTTCCCCGTCGCCAACTGCCAGGTGGCGATTCGAGACCGCGCGCTTGACACACCCTTTCATGGGTCCTACGCTACCAAAGTATGGGAGTAACATTGACGCCGTTTATGGACATGGTCCCCCTGAAACCAGAGCGCAAGGCGCAATTGGATGAATACGCCAAGCGACACGGCCAAGACCCTGCTGCTGCGCTCGACGAGGCGCTCGCCACCTACCTTGACTGGGAGCGCCAGGATTTCGAGGAAGCTGTCGAAGGCATCCGGCAGGGCTATGAGGACCTGAAAGTCGGACGCACTCAACCTATCGAGGATGCATTCGAAGAGCTACGCCTGAAGCATGGCCTTCCGCGTTAGAACCACTGCCAAAGCAAAACGGGATTTGGATGACATCCTCAAGTGGTTGTTGTCGCAAGAGGCGGGAGAAACCGGGTTGCGCTGGTTTCAAGGATTGCGCGAGGCCGTCGCAACGCTAGCTGATTCTCCCAAACGCTGTGCCTTAGCTCCCGAAAACGCGGTATTTCCCTTCGAGGTGCGGCATCTGCTCTACGGCCGCAAGCCCCACGTCTACCGAATCATCTTCACCATTGAAGGAAACACGGTGTCCGTTCTCCATATCCGTCACGGCCCGCCGCCAGCCAATCGCCAAGCACTGACCGAATGCACGGAAATGGTGCATGCCTGGACGCTGTCAGATACATTCAGAACTATGGCGATGTTTCCCCTTGTTATCTCGGTCGTGTCTCTCTTGCTATCCGTCGCGGTAGCATGGCTCACTCTGCTCCGGCTAGGGAAGGACGCTCGCGATCAGTTTCAGGCGTAGGGCGCGGGAAGCTTTCTTGGGCTTAGGATAGGCAGCCAAATGAGCCCAAGGTTGTGGTTATCCCGAGCGGGTGGCGAGCCAGCCATTGATGTGCGGCCAGGTGTGTTTGGCGGCGCCACTGCCTGCCATGATGCCGATGTGTCCACCCGAAATCCTGAACAGCTCCCGGTCGGCGCTGCTCACCTTGGCGTTGATGGACTCCGCCTGGCAGCCCGGCGTGATGTGGTCGCCCTCCGCGATTACGGTCAACAGGTTCGCTTTGATGCGACTGACATCTACCCGCTCTCCGCGAATCATCAGTTCGCCCCGCATCAGACGGTCGTTCCGGTATAGATCGACGATGAGTTGCCGGAATACGCCGCCGGCCAGCGGGACGTTATCCGTTACCCAGGTGTTCATGGCGTGCCACGCGTCGACCACCCGCGGATCATCCAGGTTGTCCCACAGTTTGACGTAGTTGCCGATGTAGTTCTCCACTGGCTTCAAGGCCTTGGCGCCGTAGTCGATCATCTCTCCGGGCATATTGCCGAAGGTGGCCAACACCTTCTCGACGTCGAAATAACGCTCGTCCGTCCAGCGGGCGAATGTCAGGTCAGTGCTTCTTGGAGAAGTCCAGCGGAGCTGTCAGCAGAATGAGGTTCCGCAAGCCTTCGTCACCGCGCAAGGCCGCGTAAATTGTTGTCAGGATCGCTCCGATGCACCATCCCAGCAGGCTGAACTGTTCGCTGCCGGAGACGGCCTTCATCTTGCGGATCGCCCGCGGCATGTAATCCAGGGTGTAGTCGTCAAACTTCAGGTTCTTGTCTTCCGGACCGGGTGCTCCCCAATCGAGCAGATAAACATCGTACCCTTGGCTGACCATGTATTCGACGAAACTGTGGCCAGGCCGCAAATCCAGAATGTAGGGCCGGTTCATAAGCGCGAACACCAGCAAAAGGGGTATTGGATGGCGTTTCTCTTCCGGAACCGTGGGGATGTAGCGATAAAGCTTAGCTTTGTTGAGGGTCCAGATTAACTGCTTCGGCGTCTGGGCAATGGCTGCCCGGGTTGTCATGACTTTGGTGAGTCGCTGTAGCTGCTCTACCGCATCTGTTAACGGATCGGTAACCGTTGTCTCTGCCATCTACCTCTTTCCCCTCTTAGCCGCCTTCACCGCCTTCTTGGCGGCCGGTTTTGTGTTAACCCGTGGTGCTTTTGCGGGTTCGGTACGAGAGCTGGGCCCACTCGATGCGATCAGGTTACGTATCACGTCGAGCTTGGCATCTAAATCGTCCAGCCGCATCTCAATGTTTGTCATGCGCTCCGCGATCGAAACCACATCTGCCCGCGACGGCATGGCGAGCTGCTCCAGCGTCTTGAGCATCGCTTTTTCCACGGCTTCGCGGAAGGGAGTGGAAACGGTGAGATAGGTGTCAAGCATGGTCCCGGTTGCTTGAGCATAAGCCTCGGTGTTGACCATATCCACCATCGTCTTGGCCCACGCGTCCAGATAGACGTCGCGGACGCCACGCCAAGGCTCCATAGGATCGAACCGTTTGGCGTCGTTTGACTGATCACTCATTTTCGGCTCCGTTCTACACGACAATACACCCTGAGACAGTCGCGACGGTAGACTCTGGCGGTTGCTTTACGCCGGAGCGCAGCCCTTCGCGACTGCCTCGCCTGTGCTCGACACGTGCTTATCCGTTGGCTACGGACGCGAACGATTTGCTGGTCGCATCCAGAAATGCCTTCTGGGCTTCAATCAGAGTGTCGGCTCCCTGCTGGAACGTGTCGACGATCGTGGTGGCGGGTCCGCCCACTGGGGCGAGCTGTTTCTTAGTGGTCTCGCAGATCGTCTTGTTCTGCTGCGCCGCAAAATCCAGGACCTTCTTCTGGGCTTGCACCGAGCGCTCCACCGAGCTCCGGAAGGCCGCGGTTGCTTCTCCGGCAATCTTCGAATACGCCTCGGCCCGCTCCTGGCCGATCTTCGCCACCGAATTGCTCTGCTCAACTACCATGTCGATTGCCTTCTTCTGCGTCTCGACGTAGGTCTGGACTGCTTGTCCGGCGATGTCGAAAATGACGGTCGGCGGGGTTACGGGAAAGAAGCTGTAAGCCTTCTTCCAGGCGCCGATCCATTCGGCGGTCTGCTCGGCGGCCAGGTCCAGCGACTTCTTCTGCAACTCGGCCATCCGCTCGACTCCGTTCAGGTAAAGGGGAGTAAAAGCGTCTACGAATTCAGTCACCGCGGCGCCATTGGCCGTCGGGTCCTTCTTGCTTGACTTTGAGGTATTCGGCATGGTTTGCTCCTTCTTGATAGCGATCGTAAGGTTGTATGTTGCATTTCATGCTGCACTGCAACATAACTGATTATTGCTCTTCTCGGCGTGCTTGTAAAGCCCAAAATGAAAAATAAAGCGCCTCAGCCCCTGATCATCAAGAAGTACGAGAACCGGAGGCTGTATAACACCTTGACCAGCCAATACATTAACCAGGACCAGGTGGCTCAACTGGTACGGGATGGCCACGACGTGCAAGTGGTCGATGCCTCGACCGGCGAGGACATAACGCGGCTCATCCTGGCACAGATTGTGCTGGAGGACGCCAAGGCGCCCGGTTCTGTTTTCCCCTTGGATGTGCTGCGGCAGATGATCGTCGCATCCGGCAAAGCGACCCAGGAAACGGCGCTGCGCTACATGAAATTCATGATGGAGATCTACCAGAATGCCTACCGGGCGATGCCTCCGCCGGTGAACCCCTTCGAGATGATGGGCGGTCGTTGGGCGCAGCCGCCAATGGGAGCCGTTGCGCCGCCGGATTCCGGGTCCGCCGAGCCTTTCGTGGAGCCCAAAATACCCCACTCCGCCGGGGGAAAATCGAACAGCGCGGCAGAGGCGGAGGTAGGCGATCTGAAGAAACGCATTGAAGAACTTGAGGCGGCACTCTCGCGCAGCCAACCGGCAAGAAAGTCCCGAAAAGCCAAGCGTCGCCGCAAAACTTGACGCACTGCGGCAGAGAGACTAATCTCATACGTCGGCGCCCACCAATTCCCGGTCCGGTAACGTGAATGCCCTCCGACAACTACGCTTCGCCGGAAACAATCCAATCCACAGGTGCCTCGATGCCTACTACTGAGAAAGACTCTGCCACGGAAACCGCTCCTCAGCCGCTGGAAGCCACACCCGCCGCTCATATTACCCAATTGCTCGAAACTCCAATCCCGGATCCAACTACCTTTCACGATGCTCGCCGCAAGGCGAGGGAGGCCGGCGCGCGAGGAAAGGTAGTTATCATCACCGGCGCAGGGGCCGGGATTGGCCGCGCTACAGCGACGCGCTTTGCGGAAGACGGCGCCCGCATTGCAGCCTGGGACGTCTCCCCACAGGCGGCGACCCAGCTTGAGGCGGCGATCCAATGGGCTGGAGGCGAAGGACATTTTCAGGCGGTGGACGTGACCAGGGCGAGCGCCGTCGAGTCTGCCGTTAATGAAGTTGTGGAGCGCTGGGGCCGGATCGATATCCTCATCAACAATGCCGGCATTGTGCGTGACGCTCAGTTGGTGAAGTGGAATGGCAACGGCCCACTCTCCACGATGACGGACGACATGTGGGATTCGGTGATCGGCGTCAACCTGAAAGGCGTGTTCCTTTGTACCCGCGCGGTTGTTCCGCACATGATCAGGGCTGGCGGCGGTGTGATTCTCTGCGCTGCCTCGGTGGTCGGACTTCTGGGAAACTTCGGGCAAACCAACTATGTGGCTTCCAAGGCGGGGGTAATCGGAATGACCCGAACCTGGGCGCGCGAGTTGGGCAAGTACAAAATTCGAGTGAATGCCGTCGCTCCCGGATTCATTGCCACCGCCATGGTGAAGGCGATGCCGGAAAAGGTGCTCAATTCGATGGTGGCACATACTCCGATTGGGCGTATGGGAACACCTGAAGATGTTGCCAACGCATACGCCTGGCTTGCCTCCGACCAGGCGAGCTTTATTCACGGAACCGTACTGTCTGTAGATGGCGGCGTGGTGATCGGAACCTGATCTGCAAAGGGCCGCGACGAGTCGGAGTCGCGCGTGCATCGGTTTCGCCAAGCGGCCATAATTGCTCGCGCCGTATCTCAGCGCGGCGTTCTGGTTCCGCGCCGTAGCCCTGGTCTTTC
>CAWAIT010000004.1:0-45622 GCA_963782235.1 uncultured Acidobacteriaceae bacterium | reverse complement strand
CTAGCGAATCGCCAAGACACCACGGGTTGCACGTCACAGCCGAACTTTGATTCCTGTCGCTACAATGTTGAGCAATGACTAACCGTCAGAGGCTTGCTGAGTGAGGCCCGCAAAGTAATTGTTCGCTTCATCTCGGCAAGGACGTAAACGCACAGCCAACGCTGTGGAGTCGGCCCGTCTCGACTCGAAGGCACGACCGGTCACTATTGAAAGACTCCGGGCTGCGTTAGGAAGTCCAGAGATTACAGACGAGAACGCATTGCAGTTGCTTGACCACCTGCTTGCGTTTGGTGACGTGGTAGTACAAGCCTTCATGGAGCAGCAAAGGTGCGCCTCGGCAGAGTTCGCCGACGTGGAACCGTGCGCAGTGATAGGTCAACCGCTCACGCCAACTGCATTTGCTGCCCAGTGAGCACAACGGGATACGCCTTTCAAGCGTATCCCGCTTTTCTTTGTGCTTGCCAACATATAACAGAAAGTGTATATGTTGTGCGTGGCGAGTTCAGACCAGACCGCACGGTGGCTTGAGCGAGTTCTCGGAGCACTAGCAGACCCACTGCGCTCACGGATTCTAAGCATCCTCGCAGAACATGAGGTTTGCGTGTGTTATCTGGTCGAAGTCCTGCACACTGTGCAGCCTGTTATCTCTCGTCAGCTTTCAGCCTTGCGCGAGGCTGGCCTCGTGGAGTCCAGACGCGATGGCAAGTGGGTTCATTACCGACTCCGCAAGCCTCAGAACGAATCTGCTTCAGAGTTGCTATCCGAAGCGCTGAGGCACCTTAAACGTGTACGTCAGACGCAAAGCGATTTAGCAAAACTGGTAGCGTGCCGCAAGCGCAGAACCGGGCATTTGCGAGATGCTCCCTTACCTCGGCGAGTCAAAGGGTGACATATGGCAAAGAAACGGCAGTTACGAGATCAACCGAAAGTCGCACTCATATACATACGTGTTTCGACCAAAGAGCAGTTGGAAAACCTCAGCATGGAAGTGCAGGAATCTCGCTGCCGTGAGTGGTGCAGGAATCGTGGCTTTGAAGTGGCTGAGGTCTTCCATGATGACGGTGTGTCGGCTAGAACCGTTGACCGACCGTCCTTCCAAGCGATGCTCGCGTACATCCGGTCGAAAAGGGGTGCAATCGGATATGTCGTGGTACACGACCTAAGCCGTTTCGCTCGCAACATGGAGAACCAGATTGAAGTGATGTCGGAACTCCGAACTGTGGGCGTTCTCTTAAGGTCAGTGATGGAAGACCTTGACGAGTCGGCTGCTGGCAAGCTGGTGACGAATATGCACGGCATGATGAACCAGTTCTTCAGTGACCGTAACGCCGAACGCACCAAAGTGGGCATGGAGAAATCCGCAAAGATGGGACGTTTCCCGTTCAAAGCTCCGCCTGGCTATCTGAACGTCAGACCCTCTAAGGATTCGCCAAACCTGATACCAGACCCAGAGCGCGCACCCCTCGTGCGGAAAGCCTTTGAACTCTACGGGACTGGAACACTCAGTCGGGCCGACGTACTTCGGCAACTGACGAACTTGGGACTGAGGACTCAAGCAGAAAAGCGACTCACAGCGCAGAGCCTAGAAAACCTGCTACGTAATCCCGCCTACGCTGGTTGGGTTGCAATACCGTCTTGGGACATCAAAGCTCCCGGTTCTTGGGAACCGCTGATATCTCAAGAGGTTTTCGACCGCGTACAAGACATCATGGACGGAAAGCGCATGGCGGTCGTCCCACATATCCGAAACAGTGAAGACTTCCCGCTGAGGGTATTCGTCAGGTGCGCGCTGTGCGGCCAGCCACTAACTGGGAGCTGGAACAAGGGCAGGAGCAAGTATTACCCGAACTACCGTTGCCGCAATGCCAAGTGCAAAGGCGTGAAGATTCGCAAGGAAGCTCTTGAGCGTCAATTCTTGCACCTGTTACACCGCCTTACACCGAGTCAGGAATTCCTGCTCTTGTTCCGCGACATTGTTCTTTCCTCATGGAACAGCAAGCAGGCCGAAGCGCAAGCACAAGTGTCCGCAATCAAACAGCAACTCAGCACGCTTACCGACCGCAAGAACGCCCTCGTTGACCGCTATCTGGACGGCAAGATTTCAGAGCAGACCTACAAAGAACAAGACGAGAGGCTTTCAAGTGAGATCGGCAACGCAAGGTCGGCGCTCCAGCAAGCGGAAGTGAATGACGAACAGATCGACGCTCTGCTTGAGTTCTCCGACCGTGTGCTGCATGACCCGGCTGGACTGTGGTCAAGAACTTCCCTAGCACAGAGGCAGCGGCTCCAAATGGTGCTGTTTCCCAGCGGCTTGGAGTACTCTCCCACGCTGGGGTTTGGAACCGCACAAACCCCTTCATTCTTCAATGTGTTAGCTGCTATGGAGTCTGAGAATTCAAGATTGGCGTCCCCGACGGGATTTGAACCCGTGTTACCGCCGTGAAAGGGCGATGTCCTAGGCCGGGCTAGACGACGGGGACGCTGGCAGGCGGGACTAGCTCAGACTGCGATGGTAACAGTGGCCTCAAAGCGTGTCAAAGCACTCGCGCCTTGGGTGACGTAACTTGGATTGTGTAAAAGGCGAGAGGGTGTAAGTTGGCTTTGGCCTGACAAGCGGAAGCCATTCTCGAAAGGAGACTTACACCCATGGCGAAGGTTACACCCATCACCGAGCAGTTCCAACATTTCGTCAGCGAGCTGCAAGAGAGTTTCTGGGGCGACCTGCAGGGGCAGGTGCAACACAGCATGCGTCGGCTGTTTGAGTTGCTGTCGGAGCGGCAACGCGATCTGTACATGGTCAGTCCGCGGCACAGCCGGCAGAAGCCGCGCCGGGATTATCGCAACGGCTATTACGAGCGCGATTTTGTGACCCGCTTCGGGACCTTGCGATTGCGCATCGCCCGCACCCGCAAGCGGGGATTCTTGCCGGAGGTGCTGCAGAAGTTTCAGCGTCGGGCCGAAGAGGTGTCGCTGCTGATCCGGGAGGCGTTTTTGCGTGGGATCTCGACCCGGCAGGTGGGGCGGCTGGGGGCCATCCTTACGGGTGAGCCGGTCAGTCCGCAGACGGTGTCCCGCTTGACGCGCGATCTGGACGAGGCGGTGCGGCAGTTTCATCAGGCCCAACTGGAGGACGAGTGGGCGTACCTGTTCCTAGACGGGGTGAGCCTGCGGGTGCGGCGCCCCTGCGGCCGGCAGCGGGTGCAGATGCTGGTGGCCTACGGCGTGCGCGGCGACGGCACGCGGCAACTGCTGGGCTTTATGCGCAGCAAGGGCGAAAGTCAAAGCGCCTGGGAGGGTCTGCTGCAGGGCCTGTACCGCCGCGGGCTGCAAGGCGAGAAGCTGCTGCTGATCGTCACCGATGGTTGTCCCGGGCTGGCGGCGGCAATCGAGACCGTATATCCGCGAGCGCTGCATCAGCGCTGTTGGGTGCACAAGATGCGGAATATCCTGGAAAAGGTGCGGCGGAGCGATCATGACGCGGTGAAAGCCGATGCGCAGGCCATTTATCGCGCCGACAGCCGTCGCCAGGCCGAAGCCGCGTTTCGTGCTTTCCGCCGCCGCTGGCAGCCCGTGTATGGCTCCCTGGTGCGGCAACTGGAGCGCGATCTGCCGGAGTTGCTCTCGTTTTTCAGCTTCCCACGGCACCTCTGGAGGAAGCTACGCACCACCAACATCATCGAGCGTTGCTTCGTGGAGGTGCGCCGCCGCACGCGTCCCATGGTGTGCTTTGTCAACGTCAAAAGCGTGGATCGCATCATCTACTCCATCTTCCAGCGCTTCAACCTGGAATGGAAAAACCGCACCCTCCGCGTTTTTACACAAGCAGCTTGACGTCACCCCGCGCCTTGCCGAAACCATCTAAACCTGTACGCGCTCTGTTTGCCAAGCCACGAAGCTGTCGGAGATTCGCTCGACCAAAGTAGAGCGTTCCTGATATTGTGCATGTTTCGCTCATCCCGTGAAGCCGGTGGGCGTGCAGCACGTATTACGTTGACTCTCCGGAGGTAACCGCCTTGCGAGCGACTGCAGTCGCCCTTCTCGTTGCACTTTCCATCGCGCCATCTCTAGCGCAGACATCCGATCCCACTCAGAGCCAGGAAGCCGAGCAACCGCAGAAAGCCACGCAGGGCCCGGGTACGAAAACCAGTGACGCCCAACAGGACGAGGGCGAGTACAAACTGCCCGTGGAAAGGCCTGCAATATAGGCTGGTCGGACCGTTTCGCGGCGGACGAGTCGAGGCGACATCGGGGGTAGTGGGGCAGCCTGATGTGTATTACTTCGGCTCCGCTGCCGGGGGTGTCTGGAAAACCACCGATGGCGGACTGAACTGGATGCCGCTCACCGATAAGACAAAGGACATGTCACCGTCGATCGGCGCGCTTGCGGTTTCCGAATCGGACCCGAACGTCATCTATGTCGGGACCGGCGAAGCCTGCATCCGCGGGAACATTGTGAGCGGCAACGGGGTGTACAAATCGATCGACGCAGGCGCAACCTGGAAGTTCGTCGGCCTGGCCGATACCCACGCGATCGGCCACGTCATCATCAATCCCAGGAATCCTGACATCGCCTTCGTCGCAGCGCTCGGCCATCCGTTTGCCGACAATGAAGAGCGCGGCATCTTTCGCACCCAGGATGGCGGCAAGACCTGGCAGAAGGTTTTGTACAAGGACGCCAAGACCGGCGGCATCGATATCACCTTCGATCCCACCAACGCCAACATTGTTTATGCAGCGCTGTGGCAGGCGAGGCGGACGCCCTGGAGCATGGACAGTGGCGGACCGGGCAGCGGACTCTACAAGTCCATTGACGGCGGAACTGCCTGGAAGCAGCTCAGCGGTCACGGCCTGCCGGAGGGCATTCTCGGCCGCATCGGCGTCACGGTTTCCGGCGCCAATCCCAATCGCGTGTGGGCGGTGATTGAATCTGAGAAGGGCGGAATCTATCGTTCCGACGATGGCGGAGAATCCTGGCATTTGATGACGGACGACCATCGCTTCCGCCAGCGCGCCTGGTACTACTCGCACATCTTCGCCGATCCGAAGTCTGCCGACACGGTTTACATCCTTAATACAGCGGTCTATCGCTCCCACGACGGAGGAAAGACCTTCACCCGCTTGCGCGTACCTCATGGCGACAATCACGCGCTGTGGATCGATCCCAATGACCCGAAGCGCCTGATTAACGGCAACGACGGCGGCGCGACCATCTCAACCAACGGCGGCGAAAGCTGGAGCACGCTCTACAACCAGCCCACGGCGCAGTTTTACCACGTGACCAGCGACGACCGCTTCCCCTACTACATCTATGGCGCGCAGCAGGACAACTCCACCATGGCCATCGCCAGCGCAGGCCTCGATGGCACGATCGATCGTTCCGACTGGTACGCGGTCGGTGGCGGCGAGAGCGGCTACATCGCTCCTGATCCCACCGATCCCAACATCGTGTATGCCGGCTCCTATGGCGGAGAGATCACGCGCTACGATCACCGCACACATCAGGAGCAGGCAATCAATCCCTGGCCGATCAACCCGATTGGCTGGGGCGCAGCCGACCTAAAGCACCGTTTCCAGTGAACCGAGCCCATCGTCTTTTCACCCCACGATCCCAAGACGCTGTACTATGCGGGCGAAGTGCTGTTCAAGACCACTGATGGCGGAATGAACTGGACGATCATCAGTCCAGACCTGACGCGCAACGACAAGGCGAAGCAGGCGTCGTCCGGCGGGCCGATCACCAAAGACAACACCGGCGTCGAGGTGTATGACACGATCTTCTCCGTTGTGGAATCGCCGGTGCAGAAGGACCTGATCTGGGCCGGGACCGATGATGGCCTAGTCCATATCACGCGCGATGGCGGCCAACACTGGGAGAACGTGACCCCCAAGGCCATGCCCGATTGGGGCACGGTGAGCATGATCGAAGCATCCTCGCGCGATGCCGGAACCGCATACATCGCAGTCGAGCGGCACAAGATGGATGACTTCACGCCCTATGTCTTTAAGACGACCGACTTCGGCAAGAGCTGGACCAAGCTGGTGAACGGGCTTCCCGCAGACGACTACGTCCACGCGGTGCGCGTCGATCCCAAGCGGCCGGGCCTGCTCTTCGCGGGAACAGAAAAAGGCGTCTACGTGTCGTTCGATGACGGCGGCAAGTGGCAGCCGCTGCAAATCAATCTGCCGATGGCGCCGATCAACGACCTCATAGTGAAAAACGACGATCTGGTGGTAGCCACGCACGGACGCAGCTTCTGGATCCTAGATGACATCACGCCGCTGCGGCAGTACAGCGATTCGATTCCGCAGCAGCAGGCGCACCTGTTCACCCCGGCGCCGACGAATCACACCGTGTTTCGTCCGTCGTTCTTCGCCGCTCAAGGCAACGTTGGCAAGAACCCTCCGGGCGGAGCGGTCATTTATTACTGGCTGAAGACGTCGCTGAAGAAGCCAGATCAGAAGGCGACTTCGACGAAGGGTGCGCCGGAGTCGGAGGCTGGCGGTTCGGAATCGCAGGAAGCGAACTCCGAAGCCGGCAACAGCGATGAAGGAGGCAAGAAGGAGCCTCCCAAAATCACGATGGAGATTCTGGACTCTTCTGGCAGAGTCATTCGCAAGTTCCCCAAGAAAGAAGAGCCGGGCAGCGGCGACGAAGAGGAAGACTTCTTCAACCGCGATCGCGGCAGCGGCACCCTTCCGGCGGACGCAGGTTTGAACCGGTTCGTCTGGGACCTGCGTTACGAGGGAGCGACCAAGGTTCCGAAGGCGCCACTTTGGGGAGGCAGTACCGACGGCCCGGTCGCACTGCCGGGCACATACCAGGTGCGCCTAACGGTGCTCGGGCAGTCGTACACGGCCCCGCTGGAGATCACAACCGACCCACGGCTGACGACGACTCCGGCCGACATGGCGAAGCGCTTCGACCTGCTGATGAAGATTCGTGATCAGATCACCGCAACCGACGACACGATCATTGAGATTCGTGAACTGCGCGATCAGATCAACGCTCTGAACAAGCGGCTCGGCGACGATCCGAAGACGAAGCCCATTGTCGATGCCGGCAAGGCGCTGGACAAGAAGATGACGGAAATAGAAGAGGTGCTCATCCAGACCAAAGCCAAGAGCGGTCAGGACGTGCTGAACTTCCCTGGCCGGCTGAACAATGACCTTGTGGCCTTAGGCGGAGTAGTAGGCAGCGCTGATACCGCGCCGACGCAGCAGTCGTACGAGGTATTCGACCTGCTGAGTCAGCGGCTGAATGAACAGCTTACGAAGTGGAACCAGATCGTTTCAACCGACGTTCCGGCCTACAACAATCTGGTGAAGCAGGCGGAGGTTCCGGCGATCAAGGTCACTCCGCCTGAGGCCGGCAAGTAACTGAGAGCGGCACAGACAAATCAGCCCCGACGGCGTCACCTCGCGTCGGGGCTTTGCTATTCAGCCAACTTTGTTCCTACGCTGCGCGCGCACTTTCTTCTTCAACCTCCGCCTTGGAGCGCCGCCACGCGATCTTGACCAGTACGGTCTTCAGGATCACGTACAGCACCGGAATGAAGAAGAGATTCAGAATGGTGGAGAACAACATTCCGCCGACGATCGCAGTTCCTACCGAATGACGTCCGATCTGCCCAGCGCCGGTGGCGAAGTAAAGCGGCAGGACGCCGAGAATGAACGCAAAGGAAGTCATCAGTATGGGGCGCAAGCGGAGTTCTGCCGCTTCGATTGCGGCTTCCACAATCGAGCGGCCCTGCTCCAACAGTTGCTCGGCAAACTCGACGATCAGAATCGAGTTCTTTGCCGAGAGGCCGATGAGCATCACCAGTCCGATCTGAACGTAAACGTCATTCACCAGCCCGCGCATGGAGATGAACAGCAGCGCTCCCAGCACCGCCATCGGCACGGCCAGCAGAATGATGAACGGCAGAGCAAAGCTTTCGTACTGCGCCGAGAGCGTGAGATATACCACCAACAGTCCCAGTGCGAAGATGATGATCGCCTTGCCGCCGGCTTCCACTTCTTCCAGCGCCAGTCCCGACCAGCTATACGACATGCCTTGCAGCATGTGTTGCTTCGCCAAATCCTGCATGGCTTGCAAGCCTTCGCCGGAGCTGTATCCCGGAGCGGGTGCGCCATCAATTTCTGCCGAACGGAAAAGATTGAAGTGGTTGATCACCTGCGGCCCCTCGGTGTCCTGCAGGCGAACGATGTTCCCCAGCGGCACCAGTCCATTGGTGTCAGAGCGCACATAGTACTCGCGCAGGTCCTCTGCGCGCATGCGGAATGGCTCATCCGCCTGGACGTAAACCCGGTACGAGCGGTTATTGAAGTCGAAGTCGTTTACATACTGTGAGCCCATGTAAACTCCCAGCGCCTGCGTGATCTGGGTCATGGGAACTCCCATCGCCTTCGCCTTTTCGCGGTCGATCTGCACCAGTTGCTGCGGATCGTTGGCCGTGAAGCTGGTGAACAGGCCCGTGAGGTCCTTGCGCTGGTGGCTGGAGTTCACAATCTGGTGAGCCACGTTATCCAGGTCTTGCAGGGTGTTGCGGCCCAGGTCCTGAAGCTGGAACTGGAATCCGCCAAAGCTGCCGATACCCTGAATTGCCGGAGGCTCAAACGCAACGACGATCGCTCCTGGAATGGCAAACAGCTTGGGCGAGACGCGAGCGACAATCGCCGCCGCCGAATGCTGCTTCCCTTTGCGGCTGTCGATCGGCTTGAGCGGAGCGAACACCAGGCCGTAGTTCGACGCGCTGCCGCCGGATAAAGAGAACCCAGGCACGGCAAAGGTCCCGAACACATCCGGATCGGCAAGCAGGACCTTCTCCGCCTCATGCGCAACCTGGGTGGTATAGGACAGCGACGCGCCCTGCGGGGCCTGCACAACCACGATGAAGTAGTTTTGGTCTTCCTGCGGAACGAATCCGGTAGGCACGTGCCGATACATGTAGGCGGTCGCAAACAATCCGGCGACAAACAGCACGACCATCAGGTACCGAATCCTCAGCGTGCGCCGGATGGCGGCGCCGTAGGCCGTGCCCATGCCGTGAATCGCGCGATCGACTCCGCGGGCGAACCCTCGATAGCCGCGCGAGAGCCAGCTGACGCGCGTCCAGTCCAGGACGTTGTACTTGTGCTCTTCGCCAACCAGCAGGATTGCGGCCAGCGCCGGCGAGAGGGTCAGCGCGTTGAACAACGAAATTGCAATCGCGAATGCGATGGTCAGCGAGAACTGCTTGTAGACGATTCCCGTGGTGCCAGGGAAAAACGATACCGGAACGAAGACCGAAATTAGCACCAGCGACGTGGCCACAACGGCGCCTGCCACTTCTTTCATAGCCACCGATGTCGCGGTGTGTGAATCGGTTTTGTCTTCGCTGATGTGCCGCTGCACGTTTTCGATGACGACGATGGCGTCGTCCACCACCAACCCCGTTGCCAGTGTGATTCCAAAGAGAGTCAGCGAGTTGATGGAAAAACCGAAGGCCTTGATGAAAGCGAAGGTGCCGATCAGCGAAACCGGGATGGTAACGGCCGGAATCACCGTGGCGCGCCAGTCCAGCAGGAACAGGAAGATGACGGCAATGACGATGAGGATCGCTTCTTCCAGCGTGGTCACAACCTCGCGAATCGAGTCGCCCACAACGGTCGTGGTGTCGAAAGCGATGACGTACTTGATGCCGGGCGGGAACGACTTCGACAGTTCGGCGAGCGCGGCCTTGGCTGCTTTGTCGACCGCCAGCGCGTTCGCGTTCGAAAGCTGCTGCACGCCGATGCCGACCGCCTCGTGACCGCTGTACATCAGGTTGGTGTCGTAGCTTTCCGAGCCAATTTCTGCGCGCCCAACGTCCTTCAGTTGAACGATCCCCTGGGGCGTGTTCTTCAGGATGATGTTCTCGAACTGCTTTGGCTCGGAAAGGCGCCCAACGACCCGCAGAGTGATCTGAAACTCTTGCCTCGGATTGGCGGGCGGACGGCCCAACTGGCCCGCCGGAATCTCCACGTTCTGCTCTTGAAGTGCCGCCACCACATCGGCCGCCGTAAGCTGCCTTTGCGCCAGCTTATAGGGATCGAGCCAGATGCGCATGGCGTACTTGCGCTCACCGAAAATGATTACGTCGCCCACGCCGGGAATGCGCTTGAGGGCATCCTTCACGTAGACGTCGAGGTAGTTGGAGATGTACTGGTTCGAGAGACTGCTATCGGGCGAGTAGAAGCCGGCGGCGAACACGAAGTTTGGGTTCGCTTTCGTAATCGTGATTCCGGTGTTCTTGATCTCCTGCGGCAGTCGCCCGGTCGCCGTCGCAACTCGGTTCTGCACGTCGACCGCGGCGATGTTCAGGTCATAGCCAGTGCGAAAAACGACGTTGATGGTGCTGGTGCCGTCGTTGGAGCTGGTCGAGGTGATGTAGTGCATGCCCTCGACACCGTTGATCTGCTGCTCCAGCGGCGTCGTGACGGCCGACTCGACGACTTGCGCGTTTGCACCCACGTAGTTGCAGCTGACCGTCACCTGCGGAGGCGCAAGAGCCGGATACAGCGAGATCGGCAGAGAAGGTATGCACACCGCGCCAGCGACCACAATCAGCAACGCGCAGACAGTGGCAAAAACAGGCCTTTGGATGAAAAAGTCGACCACTGGATTCCTTATGCGGGCCGCGAGGTGCGCCGCCGGTTAGCTAATAGGTCTAACGGGAACACCGTCGTTGAGGAACTGGATTCCAGAGACAATTACCTGATCGCCCGACGACAGACCTTCCGTGACCGCGTAGCTGTTGCCGATGGTGTCGCCCAACGTTACGGAACGCTGTTTGGCGACATGGCCATTCCCGCTGGCCACAGCGACATAGACGAACGACTGCCCGCCGATGCGCGTCACGGCAAGAACCGGGACGGTTGGCGCCGGGGCCGTGCTCCACACCACCCGGGCCTTCACCAATTGCGAGTTGCGGAAGCGGTCCAGCGAGGCGTGCACCGGAGCTTTCACTAAAATGCCCTGCAATGCGTTGTCGACCTGCGGCGCGATGAAGTAAATCTTGGTCGTCTCAATCGGCTCGCCTGTACTGGTGACGATCTGCACCGGCAATCCCATCTGGATGTTCCCGGCCTGCTCGGTCGGGATGTAGATGTACGCCTCCAGGTCTGCGTTTTCGTTCACCGTGGTCAGCAGCGTCGTGGAGGAAACGTAATCGCCCAAATGGACCGGTATGTCACCGACGATGCCGTCAAAGGGCGCGGTCAAGTGATAGTAGGCCAGTTGGCGCTCCGCCGAGATCCGGGCAGCGGTAGCGGCTTCCCATGCCGCCTTGGAGTTCTGGAACGCCTGCACAGCCTGATCGTAGGCCTGCTTGCTGGTGACTTCCGCCTCGTAGAGCTTGCGCTGCCGTTCGACTTCCGTCTGGTTGTAGTCGTAGCTGGCCTTCATCTGCGCTTCGGTGCTGCGCTCCTGATTGACGATCGCCTCCTGCTTCAGCGGATCGATGGTCATCAGGACCTGCCCGGGACGCACGTGGTCGCCGGACTTGACCAGGATCCTGGTGATGGCGCCGTCCACTTGCGGCTGGATGCTGGCCGAGCGCCGCGACTTGATGGTCGCAACGTACTCGCTGGTCCGCGGTACTGGCTCAAGGCTCACCGGCTGGATCTTCACCGGCATGGCCTGCTGCTGCGCCGGCGGCTGTTTGGCTTGCGTGCTGTTGCAGCCGGAACTCAATAACAGGGCTCCGACCACTAATGTACCCAAAAGTACAAATTTAAGTGTTCTCTGATTCCCCACAATCCAACCTCAGTTTTCTGAGCAGATGCTAACACGTGCGACGGAGGTTCAGAGTTTCTCGGCCCCTCGACCTCCGAGATGAGCAACGCGGCCGGTTGCGAGTGCCGATTGCTGAATAAGAGACGTGCGTATGCGATGAGAATGGACAGGAATATTTGTTAAAAGATGGTAGGCACGAGGAGACTCGAACTCCTGACCTCTACCGTGTCAATCTTGATCTCAACAACCTAAAACTCTTTGCCTGTCTTGCTTTTCCGGGTTGAGACAGCCTCAACAAGAGCTAAAAACGGCCCAGTTTTGGTGACGAATTGGTGACGAGTTTCAAATGCCTTTGGGCTCCGCCACCCGTCAAGGTACTCACCAATCGGGGAGAAACATTGTGTTTGAGCAAATGAGTGCGGGACTGCCACAGCCGCTCGCGGGCCAATCTGCGAGATTTCCGCTAGAAGCGCATCCGGCGCATTAGATCGGCTCTCACCTGCGGCGGCAATTGCGGCCGTTCCATAGGCCCACGCGCGGCGGGTGCCTCACCCCGCACGGGCGTAGCCAGGAATCCGTGAACTTCCATCGTGTTCATGGGACCAATATCACCCTGCGCGCCCCGTTTGGGAAGCCATTTTCCCGGCAGCGAGACCCCCTCTTCAAGCCTCCCAACACGGGGACCATCTAGCCCCAATTTCGGCCTAATCCGGATCTATAAAGAGGTGGCCCCAGCCCTCTTCCTCTCAACCCAACGCGCTTTTGCGAGCGCCGAGAGCCTCTTTCGTGCTGCTGGACTCATCCTGCGGCGGACAGTGGATTTCTTGGCTGGCACAGCCTTCTTCGGCGCGGATTTGCTCCTCCAAAGTGCCCACCGTTTCTTCATCGCCGCCGCAATCCTCTTGCGAACCGCAGGACTCATTGTGCGGTTGCGTGGTGTTGGTAATGACACTTGTGTCTTCGGCGGGCGGCCGCGACGAGGGTGCGATGAGCCGTCTAAGCCTTCAAGGGCGGCGATCGCTTTATCCAGTCGAGAACGGTCTGCTGTGAGTTCGGAGAGTAATTGGGTGATATCCATGCGAGACAGTGTAGCAGGACGACGGGGATGGACACTCAGGTGATCCACGCCTCTAAGTGTGCTCCCTGCGATTATGTGCGAGGTGGGCTGATATCAACTATCTCTGGAGGGCCAAACTTCCGAGTTGTCCGTGACTCGGGAACAACCCCCAAGCCGTCAGAATGGCAAGTCTGCGAAGCGACATTATCATCAATAAGACTTGCGGTGGGCGGTGGAAGGTAACGGATTCAGGATGCTGCTGCCCATGGCCATTTGTCACTTCCCAATGCGTTACAGATCACTGACAAACGTGAGCCGCCAAGTTAAGAGTCATATGTGTCGGCGCTCCCGCCCTAAATCTCGGTCGTGAAGGCAATCCAGTCATAATCCACCGGGAGTTGCTGGTTCGCGGAGGAAGTATGATTGCCCCCCCTCGCTATCCTGGCATCCGAGTCACCGCAAACGGTAACCAACTCGTTTCCTACCATACAGAAACGCGAATTGCCGATGCTGGAGTCTTTTACCCCATCACGCCCTCGACCGAATTGGGCGAGCTCTATCAAGAGTCCTACGCCGAAGGTCGCCTGAATGTTTTCGGAGGCAGCAGCCTGGCTGTGGAAGCGGAGGGAGAGCACGCCGCCCAAGGCGGAGCTATCGCCCATTCGGTCTGCGGCAAACGGGTCGTGAATTTCACGTCGGGCCAAGGCGTACTGTATGGCGTCGAACAGTACTATCACGCTCCCGGCAAGTGCTCCACGATGGTACTGGAGGTCGTGGCCCGCGCCCTCACCAAGCACGCGCTCAATGTGCACTGCGGACACGACGACGTTTACGGTGCGCTCGACACCGGATGGATCATCCTGTTCGGCAAGGATGCGCAGCAGACCGCTGATCAGGCACTTATCCTGAGGCGCGTGACCGAGTTGAGCCTCAATCCCGGCATCAACTGCCAGGATGGATTTCTCACGTCCCACCTGGAGCGCACGTTCTACCGGCACGAAGCCGAGTTGATCCGCGAATTTCTGGGTGCGCCCGATGACCTGATCGACTGCCCCACCGAAAGCCAGCGAGCCTTGTTTGGACCGCAGCGCCGCCGGGTGCCGCGCATGATCGATCTCACGAATCCCGTGCTGCTCGGGCCGGTGCAGAACCAGGAACACTACATGCAAGGTGTGGCGGCGCGGCGCAACAACTTTACCGAGCCTATCCTCCCCTTCCTCGAAGCCGCCTATGCAAAATTCGGCAAGCTCACGGGCCGCCACTACGGACTGGTGACTTGCTACAAGACCGCCGATGCGGACACTGTCTTCGTGTCGCTGGGCTCGGCGGCCGAGAACATCGAAGCTGCGGTCGATTACCTGCGCGAGAAGCGCCGCGTGCAGGTTGGCTCGATCCACCTCAATGTGATTCGACCCTTCCCCGAAGCTGCGGTCGTGAGCGCGCTGGCGGGCAAGAAAAACGTCATCGTTTTAGAGCGCACCGACGAAGCCATGGCAGGCGACAATCCTATGGGACGCGACATTCGCACCGCGCTCCAAAAGGCTCTACAGACGGACGGTCATCCCGCGGTCGCCGGCCTGCCTGCCATTACGCCCGCCCAGATGCCGCGACTGTTCTCCGGCATCTACGGCCTCGGATCGCGCGACTTCCGGCCCGAACACATCTTCGGCGCTTACGAATTCGCCATCGGAAACCGCCCCCGCAAGGATGGCAAACACGCCTCCGACGGGACATCGTTCTTCGTGCTCGGCGTGGACCATCCCTACGAAGTGAAGTCGGAAGATACGCCGTCGCTGTTACCTGCCGGCGCGGTCGCTGTGCGCTTCCATTCTATCGGTGGATGGGGCGCGATCACCACCGGGAAGAACCTGGGCGCGATTCTGGGCGACCTGAACGACCTGCTGTACGAGCGCGACAAGATCGTCGACGAGTTGGGCAATCCCAAGGAAATCATTCACGTCAGTGCCAATCCCAAGTACGGTTCCGAGAAAAAGGGAGCCCCCACCGCCTACTTCATGGTGGCCGCGCCGGAACGCATTCGCGTCAATTGCGATTTGCGGCACGTGACCGTGGTGCTGTGTTGCGATCCCAAAGCCTTCACCCACACCAATCCGCTCGACGGACTCTCCGACGGTGGAAGCCTGGTGTGGGAGTCGGACCAGGAAGGCGAGATGGCGTGGCAGCAGTTGCCACTGTGGGCGCGCCAGCAGATCATCGCGAAGAAAATCCGCGTCTACACGCTGCCCGGCTTCCAGATCGCCCGTCAGGCCACCGACCGCGCCGACCTGCAACTCCGCATGCAGGGCAACGCCTTCCTCGGCGCCTTCTTCCGGGTTTCGCCGCTGCTCGAGGAATTCCGCATCACCCATGAGCACTTTCTCGAAGTCGTTCACAACCAGTATGTGAAAAAGTTTGGCCGGCTGGGCAGTGCGGTCGTGAAGTCGAACATGGAAGTCATGACCCAGGGCTTCGAGCAGGTGCGCGAAATTCGCGTCGGCGAGTTGAACGCGCCGGATCACTCGAGCTTGCGCGGTGTGGCCCTGCTGCCGTCGTTCCCCGAGTACGGCGATGGCTGTAGCATCGGATGCCGTTCCTATCCCGCCCCTGCGGGACAGGCCGAGCGCACTCCAGTAACCCAGATCGCCACCTTCGACGGTCAGTTCCGCGCCGGCCTGGGCTATAACCAGCCATCGAATGCATATGCGTCGGTCGGCGTCATGGCTGCGGGCACCGGAGATACTGCTTCCAAGTACGTGGCACGCCGCGAAACGCCGCTCTACATCGCGGAGAACTGCACCCAGTGCATGGAGTGTATCGCGGTGTGTCCCGACACCGCGCTGCCCAACTGCGCGCAGGATCTGCAGACCGTTCTGAGTGCCGCCGTGACGCGCTACGTCACCGATGCGGGCGAGCGCGGAAAGATGACGCAGTCCCTCCCTGAGATCGACAAGCGCGCTCGGCGGAGGATGGCCGAGTTAGCGGCAAAGAATGCCGGCCCACCGTTGGCAGAAATCCTGCGCGAGGTCATGGCCGAGGTGGACGGCTTCTCGCCCGAGGCCAAGCACCAATTCTTCGCCATCCTTGACAAAGTTCCCATGGCCTACCAGAAAGTCAACGCCATCTTCTCTACTCCGGAGCGAAAGAAGCCGGGGACGGGGGGCGTCTTCTCTATCTTTGTCACCGACCTGTGCAAAGGCTGTGCTGCGTGCGTCACTGCCTGCGGCGAGCACGAGGCGCTGAAGATGGTCGACGAGACGGAAGAGGTCAACGCTGAGCACGAAACCGGCACCGCGTTCCTGAATCTGCTGCCCGACACGCCGCAGAAGTTCCTCGGGCTCTACAACGATGCGAAGCCCCAGGATTCCAAGACGGCAACCCTCCGCAACATGTTGATGGTGCGTCACAACTACGACGCTATGGTCTGCGGCGACGGCTCCTGCGCGGGCTGCGGTGAGAAGAGCATTCTGCGCGCGATCGCGGCCTGCACCGAGGCGTACATGCGGCCGCTCTACCACGCCAAAGCCGACCGGCTACGGGCCAAAGCTGCCGGCCTGGAAGCCATTGGAGTCGATCGACTGGCAGCGCTCAAGCAACGCAATCCCGAAGAGTACGAACGGTTCCGCCAAGCAGTGGCCCACTTGCTTATGGGACTGGGCGGCGAAGACGATCGTGACACCAAATCGCGCATGGCGAGGCACGGCGCAATCTCCGACGCGGAAATTGTCAATGCGATTTCCGCCGTCCTGCGGCAGGAGGCCTTCAACCACCGCGATCTGCAGGCCGTCGATGGCCGCCTGGCCAACGGTATGTGTGTAATGGCGATGACGGCCCACACCGGCTGCAACACCGTTTACGGCTCCACGCCGCCCAATAATCCGCACCCTTATCCCTGGATGAACTCGCTGTTCCAGGACGGAGTAACTATCGGCTGGCTGCTGGGCGAAAGCTTTATCGTCGATCACGGACGGCGCTCGGTCGTCCCCGAGCGGCTAGCGGACGCGCTGTTGAATCGCGCAACCGAAGTCATCACGCCGCGCGATTTTTATGCTTACACCCACTTCAGCGACTTGCTGATGACCGACCAGGAAATCCTCGAACTGCCCAAGGTCTGGGCCATTGGCGGCGACGGCGGCATGGGCGACATCGGCTACCAGAACACTTCGAAGGTAGTCTTACAGAACCGCCCGAACGTGAAAGTACTGATGCTCGATACCCAGGTTTACTCCAACACCGGCGGCCAGAACTCCGACTCGACGCCCATGCTCGGCGGCAGCGACATGAACGTATTTGGCGAGGCCACGCAGGGGAAGAGCGTGGAGAAGAAGACGGTGGCCGAGACGTTCCTTGCGGGACACGGTTCCCCCTTTGTCGCCCAAGTCTCGATTGCCAACGCACCCAAGTTGTACCGCGCCATCCTCGATGGGCTCGAGTACCGCGGCACCGCCTTCCTGCAATGCTTTACCACCTGTCAACCCGAGCACGGCGTGGGTGACGACATGGCGCTCACCCAGGCGCAGCGCGTGCGCGACTCGCGTTGCTCGCCCGAATTTGTCTTCAATCCGCGGCTGGGAGAAACCTATCCCGAAGCGCTCGATCTGAAGGGCAATCCCTCGCTCGATAAAGATTGGTACGAGTGGAAGGCGAAGGGCACGGAACAACTTTCGCGCTATACCGTCGCCCACTGGTGCGCCACTGAGGCCCGCTTCCGCAACCACCTGAAGAAAGTCACGGAGGAGCAGGCCACGACGATGGTTCCGCTCGACAACATGCTGCTCCGAATCACCCAGCAGGATGTGGTGTACCGCCGCTATCTACAGCCCGAACACCGCTCGTACATTCCCGACTTCGGCGTTTACATCAAGCTGCAGGGTGAAAATGGCAAAGTGGAATACCGCACGATTTCGCGGCAACTGGTGCTGTTCTGCGTCGAGCGCCGCAAAGCCTGGAGGCTGCTGCAGAGCAAGGCGGGCATCATAAACAAAGACTACGCTGCGCAGCGCTCTCTCTTGGCCGACTTCGATGCCGGTAAGATTTCCAGGGAGGAGCTGTTCGCGCACGGGGAGCAGTTATTGGGGGACCGTCTCCAGCCGAGCGGCTTGGCAACACCGGTTCACTAAGGGCCAGGTCCGGTTCTGCCCTCCGGATTCACGAACGTCTCTGCATCGCGATCGACTCATTCGCTATCCGCAGCAGCAGGGAAAGGCGATTCTTGATGGACTTCGTCAATTGCTACCAAAGCGTCACACGCGCGGAAGCCTACTCGAAACTCGAATTTTCCAACACCTACCACCTCGCGTTCCGCGATTTGCCGGAGATCTTCTGCTCCCACGTAAAGGGGACCGCAGCACTCGACTTCGGTTGTGGGGCTGGCCGCTCGACTCGGTTCCTCCGGGAGCTTGGGTTTGACACGATCGGCGTGGACATCTCGCCAGAGATGGTTTCGAAGGCACACGAGATCGATCCGAGGGGCGACTACCGCGTGATCCCCGGCGACAACATGAGCAGTTTGCCGCGCGAAGGTTTTTCTCTCATTCAATCGGCATTCACGTTCGACAACATCCCAGGCATGGAAGCGAAGGTATTTCTGTTTCGTGAGCTGCGCGCACTCCTCAAACCGGACGGTATCATCGTGAACATCGTTTCCGCGCCGGAGATTTACTACAACGAGTGGGCCTCGTTCTCGACGAAAGACTTCCCCGAGAATCGATACGCCAACCCGGGCGATCCGGTGAACATCATTACGACGGACTTCGAGGATCGGTCGCCTGCCGTGGACATCCTCTGGCCGCACGAGTCTTACCTCGAAGTCTATTGCCGCGCCGGGCTTGAAATAGTGGAAATGCGCAAGCCCTTGGCGAAAGGTGACCAGCCATACCGCTGGGTGAGCGAGACGCGCTTCGCGCCCTGGGTCATTTACGCTTTGCGGCGCTCCCATTGAAGGAAGCGCCCGAAACCCAGCGAGCGCTTGCAATGGTGCGGCTAATTGAGTGCCTTGATTTTGTCTTGACATAGGGAGGGCCCACAAACGGCGAGTTCAACGGAGAACCCATGAAACTCGGACTGTTCGTGCTCCTCACGGGATGCGGTTTTCTCATTTTCGCCCTTACCATGACATTTGTGCCCCTTTTGCCGATGTGGGTCAACTGCGCCGCAAGAGTCGGATTCCTTGCCGTCTTTGGCGCTCTATGGTGGGTCCCGCGGGATGGACACCGATTGAGCCGCTTTCGGCCGGTTTTCTTCGCCTACTTCACGGCGGTTCTTGGTCTTTCGCTGGGGTTCTTCTTCGCAGACGGGGGACTTAAGCTCTTTGGCCTGACGACACAAACGCCAATCGGAATCGCTATGGCGAAGTTCTTGCAAGCGTCGCTAATCGTGATCGGGATTCTCGCCGTCGCGAGGCTCTGTGGTGAAGATCTCGCATCTCTATACATCCGGAAGGGTCGTTTGATACTCGGCCTCAGCGTGGGATTGATTACCGCTGCAGCATGTTCAGTTCTGACCCTGCTGCAACCTCCGGTTAGGGATCTCGGCACGGCCAGGCTCATGTCGTTGGCTCCATGGATACTCCTCTTTGTGGTATCCAACGCCTTCATGGAGGAACTCCTCTTCCGCGGCTTGTTTCTCGGACGATACGAGGCACAGATGGGAAAGTGGCTGGCCATTCTTTCGACAGCCCTGGCCTTCACCCTGGCACACATGCAGGTCAACTACGCGCCGAACTTATGGGGTTTTCTGCTCGTCACCCTCGGCTTCTCGATCGCTTGGGGATGGCTGATGCAGAAGACCGGCAGCCTGTGGGGATCGGCTCTGTTCCACGCTGGCGCCGACTTACTGATCATCTTGCCCATCTTCAGCAGTCTTGGTGCCGTGTGACTTTACCTGCTCTTTAGTACCAATTTGCAAACCAGAAGTGCTTTTCTGTATCGGTGGCGCGAAATCGCCATCTCATACGCAATCCAGACTGAGCACCCCTGGAACTCGCCACTGATGGCGGATTGCCAGGTTTCTACGCCTTCCTCGAAGCGCTCGAAGACCCCAAGCACCACGACACGACGAACTGACCGATTGGTACGGTGGTCCATTCGATCCCAATGCCCTCGACGAAACCAAAATCCGCTAACGTCTCGTGCGCCTCGGACCCGGTAAAACGCGCAAACCCGTCTGCCCCCTCCAATCCCGCGGCCATCAGCGGACGCTTACCGCAAAGCGTTCACCACCAGCGGTCACCGCGCGCGGCGACAAAATTCCGCCAGACATAGTCCCACGGCACGACGAACAGGAAGATCACGCTCATCAGGCAGGCAAAAGTTGTGTCCCAGGTGTCTGCGTCCATGGTGTGGTTCTGCCAGGCAGGCAGTGCCACCGCGAGAAGCCATGTGGCCTTCCATGCTATTTCCCAGAACAGAAGCGGCAGCATTTTCAAGGGATAGCGTAGCCCTAGGACCGCCAGCAGCACTAGCGCGAGCAGCATGGAATTGACCACGCCATGCATCAGCTCCCAAGGCTGGTGATGAAGGAAGGCAGGAACCTTCTGCATTCCCATGCCGACGGCAATCAAGAGGTATCCGGCCCGCAGAAGATAAATTCGCCACAGCGCGATCTCCCGCGCCGGAGTTTCGTTTCGGTCCCGCGTGCCCAAGGCTAATGCTGGCGAGGAATCGGTTTTCATTGCATATCTCCCAATCCGACTCGCATCGGCGGCGTCCGTTAAGTTAGCCGACACTCCCCATATGCCCCCCGTATCAAACTGACATGGGAGAGCTAGTTGCTGAACGCAGTCACTGCGGCGGCCTCGTCGTCCAGTACGTGGAAGACGGTGTAGAGCTTCGTAATTTGCAGAAGGTCGTAAACTTTCTTGGTCAGGTGCAGGAGTTTCAACTCTCCGCCCTGATTGCGAGCCGACGTAAAGGCACTGACCAGCTCGCCAATGCCCGAACTGTAAATATAGTTTATGTTACCCAGATTTAGGAGGAGTCTTCTTCCGTCCCTTGGCGAGCAGGTCTTTGACCGTGTCGCGCAAAATCGAGCTACCTTCGCCCAGTTTGATCTGTCCAATCAGGTCGACGATAGTGACGTCGCCCATTTTGTCGGGTACTTGCTTTCTTGCTCACGAGAAGCCTCCTGCGAACACTTCGTGCTGATCTTCAATTCGTCGAACAGATCTAATTTCTAACGTTCGTAACTGTGGTTGTCTGTGACATTCGCATCGCGCCTTAAATTGTTACTTTTGCATCGTTCATCGATAATCGGCTTTTGCAGCGACCGATCTATCACTCTTCACGTTCCTTCTTGAAAACATCATTCGCTTCCTGAATCGCTCTGGTTTTGCGAACCTCAGCATCGTTATTGTTCGCTTCGCTAATACGATCCTTGAAAGCCTTAGCTTTCTTGTGGACCTCTACGAATGGGTTCGTGTACTCCTGATCTTCCATGTTGTTTTACCCCTGGACTCGGATTCTACTCTTGGTGCACTGCCGATACGGTGAAGCGGGCCAGAAGTCTGGTTCGAGGAAGGGTGCTGATGATGAATGCTTGCGCTGCGATCTCCTCGAAGCCGGTTTGATCGGCATAGGGGCGGCGGTCACCCGCCGACCCCTGCCACACCACCGTGCGTACGGGTCCGTACACGGCGGTTCGAGTTGGTTACGCTACCAACGAGGATATCTTAGGCTTAGCCGTCGTAAGACGGGCCCCGACTGCCGGGAATTTCTATGGTGGGACATCGAATTGACCGGGCGCAGGGCGGCCCAAGGTCTTTACCAGCGAAGACGTCCTCACGCGCCGCGATCAACTTCCCATAGAGTCGGTCTGAGCGCTAGGACGGAGTAGCGCTGTTGAATTTCTGCCGATAGTCCTTCACGACGTCCTTCAGCCTGTCGTAGAAGGCATCCGCGCCCAACAGCTCCCGGAGGTTGTCTCTTGTATGGGTCTTCAGGTCCTCCATTTCGTTTGCAACGACCAGGTGAATGCCTTTCGCCTTCAACTTCGCGTGAACCGACCGAAGGGTCTCCACCGCGGAGTAGTCGACATCGTCCACTGCGGCTGCGTCGAGGCAGAGCCAGCGCAAGGGCGGGTCCGCGGTGCTCGCGAGCAACGAGACCTCGTCCGAGAACTGCTGGGAATTCGCATAGTACACGCTGTGCGTGAATCGGTAGATGACTAGCACTCGCGTGACCTCCAACGACATCGCGCTCCGCATTCAGGCCGACTTGGGACTAACGTGGCCCAGGAACAGGTCCCTTCCGAACGAAGTTGTAGGGGAGATCTGCGAGGCGCTGTGGCAGGAGGGGATCAGTCCGAACCGTCGCATTGTGCAACAGCGAATGCCGGTGTGGAACGACCACGCATTCGGCCCCGGCATCGTGGCGTGGAGGAGGAAAAAAGGACTTCCCGAGCAAGGAACTCATGCCCGCTGTGCTTTGCCTACCAATCTTGGCGAACTGGCAAAGATCATCAGTCCCGCAATGGCGAGCGCGCCGTTGACCTCCTACGATCCGGCAGGCGATGGGCGCTGGCAAGTTCCCTCGGTAAAAGTCCTGTCCTACCTGGGCCGGATTGAAGATCCGTCCGTGCGGGATGCAATGGCGCTGTTTGCGCTCTTGCGGGCTGACCGGCAGCAGAAGTCCATCTACAACCAGATTGCGAACTTCGTCCGGGTGCTGCGTCGTGTGGTGATCGAACAGTCCTCGAGGACATTACCAGCGTCGACGCGAATGATCTGTTGTTTCGTATTCATGTAGGTGAGATCGGGAAGGGCTTGTCGGAGCACCAGCGGCGTACGTTTCTGGGTCAATGGAGTGCGGTGCGCAACGCGTTCGATGAATATGCGGAGCGACTAACGCCGGGGCAACTGGAAGTGATGAAGAACTTCTTCATCGGGCCAGTGACCGATCGGCGAAGGTTCATGCGCCACAAGACCTACGGCGCGTATCTTCGCGAACAGCAAGAGCGGGTCAAGATCAAGACCGACGCAGTGCAGTCGAAGTTTTACCAGCTAAGACATGTAGCCGGGATCCGCTGCAATCAGGTGCGTCGCCTGCATGAGGCAGCAGGGCACGCCATTGCGGCCGTTGAAGCCGACGATCTTCGCTGCCCGTATGAGTTCAGCTATGAAGAAGCGTCGCAAACGATGGGCCGGCGGGCAGTGCGACAGCGCGTTGAGTTGACGCTGTGGGACTCCAACTCGTTGCGGGAGCACGCGGTGGCGCTTGGTTATCACGAGGCGCCCGCCACCACGCTTCAAAGGCGCTGGCAGGAAGCCAGTTTCTCGCCGAAGAATCGCGCCTATTTCGTCGAGTACAACGCCACCGCGAGTCTTACGCAAGGCTGTCCAGCAGAGCCTTTCTGGTTCCTTGATCTCTTCCGGCATCGGGTGTTTCGCCACCTGGATGTGCGCAGCGACAGCGATCTGGCCGAAAGACGCGAGGCCTTCCATGCTGAGTGGGGATACGAAAGCAAGAGCGCTTGGGCGGACGGCGGCCTGCTGGCGTTCGGCCCGACCGACTTCCGGCCGATCGACTTCCTGCAACGCCGTGAAGGACACGAGTTCCTTTCTTATGAGGGTATCTACGCAGGCTGCATGTTTGGCGGGCTGGTGATTCGCATGGGAACGATTACCGGCGCGCGCATCGGCGAGATCATGCAGATTGCGCAAAGCCCGGATTGCTTCAAGCAGCTTGAGAACGTGGGCCCCAAAGCGGCGACGGGGTGGATGCTCCGGCTGGTGCCGAAAGGAAGACAGAAGCGGGAGGACTATTTCATCGACGAGGATACCAAACGCCACCTGGTCGAGCTGATTCGTTTTCAATGTGAGAAGTGGGGTGGTCCCCTGATTCCCATCGTGAAAATGGAAGACGACAAGCGAGCGCCCGATCGGTACGCGCTGCAGTGGAATGGCCGCGGCCTTCGCTTGCACGTTCTGAATACGTGCATGCGGTTCCTTCTCCATGGCCTTATCCTGCGCTCACTCGACGGCAATGTGGTTCAGCTTAGTTCTCACCTGCTGCGGCATTCGTTTGCCACCGAAATGGCTGATTTGAATACGCCGGTTGAGGTCATTGCCAAACTGCTGCACCAGCGCGACCCAACCGTCACGAAGTACTATGCGCGACCGACTCCGACGAAGGTGATGAGCGCAGCAGAAATGATCTTTGTGGATCGCATCGATCTGGGCGCTGAGGGGCGGCGCAGCCCCGACGAGATCGGAAGAATGTTGAAAGAGGCTGAAGGCAAGGTCGGAGCTCTGACGGAGGTGTTTGGCGGAACCTGCGTAGTTGCCAACATGTGCCCAGCCAAGTTCGTCTGCCTAGGGTGTGCTGGCAATGCGCCGGATCCAGCGAAGCGCTATCAGATCGACCATGAGCAGGCATGAGCCGAACAACAGCTACAGTACGCACGGCGGGAAAAGCTCGTTGCGGAAGAAAGGCAGATGAAGCAGTTGATCGCCGACTGCAGACTGATCAAGGAGGAGATGGATCTGATTGAAGCGATGCGGAGGGATGCGGCGCAGACGGTCAGCATACAGCATGGGCCAGTAAGCTAAGAAATCGCATCCCGGCTGGCTGCAACCGCGATGGGATGGCCAGAAACGCGATACCGCCACACGCGTTGAAGCAGCCATTACCGCATTGCAGAAGGGCCGATGCCGAGGTAACGTACGCGAGTATCTGCAAACGGGTCAGCATGCTGTTTGGTCTTTCGATCTCTCCGAACACGATCAAGAGAAACGAACTCTCCTATCGGATTTATATGGCGAGTCGGCGGCCGCCCAGGCGTAAGCAACTGCGGGAATCGGCCCTCATGCAGCTAGTCAACAGCGCATCCGGCCCGGAGAAGCGATCCTTGTGGTCCGAAGACTGCGCGGTTACGCCGGGAATCCAAAGACTCGCTCATCGCCAGACTCATCTCCCTGGAACGTACGGTGAGGCAGCAACAGAGCGCGGAGAATCTGCTACGCGAAGAGATTCTGCGTCTGGCGCAGGCTGGTTCGCGGTGACCGCACCAGCCGGAAAGCTGAAGCACCCCAGCGGATGGTTTGCCGCCGGACGGGAAGTTTCCCGCGCTCTCAGTTTGCTTTCCGATGGAGCTTTCCGGCTCTTCATCTATCTTTGCCTGAACGCGGACCGCAGAACTGGGCAGATGAGGATTACCCACGGAGACCTGGCAAAGGCAGTCGGCCGCAGTCACCGCTCCATCATTATTATGGAAGAACTGCAACGGCAGCAAATCTGCCGGGTTCAGAGCGCCACCAATCAGCACGCCTCTGGTCACATCGAAATCTGCGATGCGTTCTGGCCCTACGAGAAAGCTCGCAAAGAAGAAGCAACACAAGACCGGGCAAGCTACGTCGCACAAATCCAGCGCCTGATGGGAAGTCGGCGGTGTGTCGCGAGCTCGTTTGCACCTGCGGACGAGAAACTTGCAAATGCCTTGTTCCAACGAGGAATCTCCATTCAGCAGGTCGAGCGCGGGTTCCTGCTAGGGTGCACACGCAAATACGTGACCCTGCTGAACGGCAATAGTAAAGAACTGATCGTGAGTTTCAACTACTTCCAAAATGTGATCGAGGAAGCTGGCGAGTTGCAGATGTCGGAGGATTACTGGCGCTACCTGCAACTGCGGATCCATCAAATGGAACGGCAGTGGCTCGAGCAAACTCAGGCCTCAGGAAAAGGCAAGTTCAACAAGCGCCTGATGGCGCCAATGTCGGGACGGATCTGATTCGGAGATATAACTCTTTCATCGCGGCGCTCCCAATCGAGAAGCAGTGCTTCGACCATTTCCTTGCCGTCCGGATCACGAACGGCCTGCATGGGCGTGCGCCCGCCTAATGCCGGAATCTTTTGATGAATCCAGCTTTCGACTTGCTTCTGCATCACGGCTTGCAGCTGCTTTCTCACTTCCGGATCGCGCAACATCGCTTCCATCTCGGGCTCGTGCAGTTCCGCATCCTCGGCCTCTTGTGGCGCATTGTTCCGCATCTCTTCGAGGGTTTGGGCGCGGGTGCTTTCGTGGACCGCCAGCACACCGAGTCGCTTCTCAATCTCTTTGCGCAGCCGTTTGGCGCGGTTCTCCGAGTTCACCTCCGCGATCACACGTCCCTCGGAAATCTTGACGTGGCCCAGGATGGTGTTGTCCCAGGTCTTAAACTTACGGTTGCCTTCCTTGATCCAATCGATGTCCACCTTGCGCAGCTTCCCGTCGTCGCCCAGTTCCGCATCGTCGAGCAACTCCTCACGGGAACGTCCCACTGCGAGCGGGGCCAACGCGTCGAACGCCGCTTCCGCCGACTCGACCCGAAACGTCAGTGTGTGAAACAGCAGCGGGTCGCCGTCGGTGTTGCACAGCACCGGCGGAGCGAGTAGCCGGTCGCGAATGTCCAGGTAGGTTGCGCGAACCAGATCTGCATATCGCAACAGATCGTGCGGCGCCAGATAGCGATTCTGTTTCGCGATTTTCTTCTTCAGTTTTTGTCGGAGTTCGATGACCTCGATCTTCTTGTCCGGCGGAATGCAGAGGGGCGCCGAACTGCCGAACACGGCAAGTTCCGGCTGGTGCCAGATCTGCGCAAAAAGCAAGTCTCCCGGCCGCAAGTTTCGCGACCCTGATCGCTCGATGACTTCGGTTTCTCCGCCAATCAGAACGTTGTACACCGTCATCCGCTCACCGGGTTCATTCCAAACTACCTCGTAGAAACTCAGCGGCTGTGTTGTGGCCTGCTCCAAAAACATCCGTTCCATCGCGGTCAACTGCTTCGACTTCTCCAGCATGTACCAGCGAGCCACAACGCCGCCGTGCCCGCGCGCGGTGGAACGTCGAGCGCCCGGATTCCACTGGAACAAGAAATAGGGCATGAAGATCTGACGTTCGTCTGCGGCATCTTCCAGCGGCTTCGGAACGTCACGCAGGTTGAAGTCCTGCCATGCCTCATCGATCCGATCCCCGAACTTACGCAAGGCAAACCTGGTGATCTCCCGCGTCAGGCGGTCCGACTCTTCGTGCTGCCGCGCCCACACATGGTCGATAGATGGAGCATAGCCAGGCAAACAGCAATGCTTGTACTTCTTGCCGCTGCCGCAGGGGCAGGGTTCGTTTCTTCCGATCTTTGCAGACGTATGAAGAGCCATAACAGTTGCGACATTACTGCCCATGGCTCTGTGAATGCAAGCACAGATCATCATCATCCCCAAATGTTTCGATAGGGAGACACCATGCGCTTGGCGGGTAAGCAAAAACTCGGCTATTTCCTCTTCCGTTAGCGGAGGCTGAATGGATTCGACGCTTCCTGTAGTTTCCGCTTTCTGGATACCCAGCACTGGACCCCTGCATCGGCGACGGCGGCGCTTTTACCGTGATCGCCGGAAATCCGCCAGCGATCCGATACGGTATCGAACTGGACGCTTACCGCGTCGAACAGGCCCGCGAGGTCGGCCACCACGTCATTCATGGCGATGCCCTGGATGTGCACTGCCCAGTGGAGTCCCTGTCGCTGCTCTATCTGAATCCACCCTACGACTTCGAATGCGGCCAATCCCAAAACCGCAGGTTGGAACAGATATTTTTCGAGCACTGCTACCGTTGGCTCAAGCCTGCTGGCGTGCTGGTTCTGGTCGTTCCCGGAGATCGTCTCGCCGTTTGCGGGCGCGTTCTCGCCTCCCACTTCAAGGACAAGAAAGCTTACCGGCTGGGCACGCCGGAGGCTGCGGAGTACAAGCAGGTCGTGCTGTTCGGTACCAGGCGTACGCTTTTTGGAGCGTAGAATCGTGACCCTAAAAGTCGGCATTCGAGAGTTTCGCGACAAGCTTGCCAGCTATCTTTTAGAGTCTGAGGAACCGGTTGCCATCACGTGTCATGGTGACATCGTGGGTTACTACGTTCCTGCTCGGCGGAAGCGCTCAGAAACGGAACGAGCGACGCTCAAGGTGGCCGCGGCGCATTTGCAGCAAGCGCTCGCTGCAGATGGGATCTCTGAGGACGAGATCCTGAAAGACTTCAAACGCTGGCACCGTAGTCAGCGCAAGTGATAGCAGCTTCTTGAGTCGGGTCGCCCGTAACTCAAATTGCGGCTTTGCGGGTTTCGACTCCACATTTGCGGGACTAGAAGGCCTATGTTCTTAAATATTTACGGTATCCAATTGCATCTTCGCGGAATGCGAAGTATTATAAGTCTTCGCAATATGCGAAGTAGGTCGAGTCAATGCATGTGATCAGCAAGAAGGCGTGGAAAGATGCCGTCGCAGCCGATCCCGCGCTGGAGGGCCCGATCTCGGAGTGGTACAGGGTGGCTAGCAGCGCATCGTGGCAGAATTTAATGGATGTTCGAAAGACGTACAGCCACGCCGACTTCGTAGATCCGTACACGGTCTTCAACATCAAGGGCAACAACTATCGCCTGGTTGTGAAGATCGAGTACCGTTGGCAGCTGATCTTCGTTAAGCATCTGCTTACCCATGCGGAATACGAACGGGGAGGATGGAAGAAATGAGTGCGCTAGCAACTGATTATGGATCTCTGCTTTCGGAGACGAAGCCCGAAGTCATTCACGACGAGGGCCAGAACGAAAGGTTCGTGGCGCGACTCGAGGAATTGACTTCCAAGCAAGTCGTCACTCCGGCGGAGGAGAAGCTGATCGAACTCTTGACGGTTTTGATCGAGAACTTCGAGGCAAAGCACTATCCGGTTCAAGGTTCCGGTCCACTGGATGTCATACGGCACCTGATGGAGGAAAACCATCTGCGCCAGAAAGACCTGGTGGACGTCTTTGGAACGGAGAGCATCGTGTCCGATGTACTCAATGGAAAGCGCGATCTGGCAAAGGACCACATTCGCAAACTCAGCGAACGATTCGGAGTATCTCCAGCGCTCTTTTTCTAAGGTTGCTCAACTTTAACCACCAGCCTGTTCCCCCAACTCGGCTGCGAAGACTGCCATCGCCTGACGATCACCCAATAAGCACTCAGTAATAGGGCATCTCGACGCCTCCCCGCCCAAGATTCCTCGATGTACAAACCTCCAGTTCTTTGAACACCCTAGAGCACTTTCATAGTTGCTGTATCCCGTATCCACAGTGGCGGAAGAAGGCTTGCGCGTTTTGGGCCGTGATGGCAGCCAGGGCCTGAGCGATCGCCGGTTCGAGTTGTTGCAGAACTCGGGCCTTCACTCCCCGCAATAATTGTTTCACTTTGGACCAGGCTTGCTCGATGGGGTTAAAGTCGGGCGAGTACGGCGGCAGATAGAGCAGGTGCGCCCCGCGGCTTTCGATGAGCTGGCGCACGCCTTCCAGCTTGTGGGCAGCCAAGTTGTCCAGGATTACCACCTGCCCCGGTTCCAGCCGGGGCCCGAGCACCTGCTCCACGAAAGCGAGAAAGACATCACCATCCGTAGGCGACTCCATGGTCATGCTGGCCAGCACGCCTGCCGTGGTGAGCGCGGCCAACACGGTCAGGGTGCGCCAGTGGCCGGCGGGCACCGTTTCGGAGACGCGTTCGGGTCGGGGTGCCCACCCATAGCGGCGTGTCATCTCCGTGGTCACGCCGCTTTCGTCGAGAAACACCAGCGAGGCGGGATCCAACTCGCTTACCTGCTCCCACCACGCCTGGCGATGCCAGAGGTTTTCCCCGCTCTCCTGCTCCTGTGCCCGGAGCGATTTTTTTTATGCCGTAAGCCCAACCGCTGCAGCCACACCCAGAGTCGCGATCGACTAATGTCGACACCGGCTCTGGCCGCCAGTCGGGGTCGCAGTTCCGCCAAGGTCAGGTCGGGCTGTTGTCGGAGGATCGACCGCAACTGCTGCTCCCCCGCAGCCGTCAACCGACTGGCAGGGCCGTGCTGGCTCTGCGCCGGTCGCTCCTTCCGCCCCGTCCGCAACTGCTGGGCTCGAATCTTCTTGCTGTACCCCCAACTGACGCCGAACTGCTTCGCCAACTCCCGCAGGCTTCCACGGCCCGCCTCGTAGGCTTCCAGAAGCTTGCAGCGCAAATCGTCCGCATAGGCTCGTGCCATCGACGCATTCGCAGAGATCGCCATCCCCACACTATCGCCAATCACCCTTCCGGGATATAGCTACTAAGGAACTGCTCTAGAAGATTGCTAATGGGTGTGGAGTCTGTGCTCATTGCGGAATCATCTTAGCTAGCGCACCAACAAATGCACACAGACTAGTTCGCTCCGGATCGACTCAAATGGGTCTCCGGGGCTAGGCAACAAGGATGGGCTCAGCTAGTCGCCTCAGCCCGTCCTTGACTCATGCGACAATGCCGCTTTAGTTGCGGCTCAAAATCCCAGCGTCGCGCCCGCTTTTCTTCCTTTTCCTTCAACAGCGGATCCAGCCGCCCCCGAAGCATTTACAAGAAGCGGCGAAGCCTGCTCAAAGCAAATGCCAGAGGAGCACCCGTCAGCAAAAGAATCGCAGATGGCTCGGGAACCGAGTTCACGCTAGCGACATCCCCGGTATTGATATGCATCCCGAAAATAAGCGCCATGAAATCGTTATAGTCGAAATCACTGCCCTCCTGCACTGGCAAGTCCTCGAATCCCACAAAGGTACATGGACCGCCGACGATAATGCACTGACCGCTAGTCAACGCTTGGGCCCAAGTGTGGTTTACGCCGTCGATGTTCTTACTTAGCTCCGAGCTGTAGTAATTCTGGACTCCATTTGGGTCATTTACGTGCAAGACGAGTTCAATCTGATCGCCGGTTTGCAATTCGTCAGCCGGAACCAGATTGAAGAACTGGAACTCGTGCATTTCTGTGTTCAAAGGCGAACTAGCGCCGGTGTAGACGAGTGTGCTGTCTCTGAAGACCAGCGCGTTTATGGAGCTGGAGAAATCGGCGTGATAGCCATAGAAAAACATGTTGACGCCGAACCCGAGAACATTAGCGGTAAAGGTATTTGTCGGCGCGATTACCCCGCAGCTTTGATACTGGTACGGAGGCGGGTCACTGCAAAACGAGTCAGCGCGAAGCTGGGAGGGGATCGCGGCTAGAGCGAGTAACATGCCGCACGCACAGACGATTGTCCGTAGTTTCATTTCGTTCACCTAGCCTTTCTAGTTGTCGATTACGAGGGGGAGGAAAGCCTCTTTGAACCTGTTAGTTGCCACCGTTGTTCAGTTCTGCCGCATTGCGAAAGAGAGGCTGCGCGCTTTCGCGGGTCGCGCACGTCCCAGCGATCACAATGCGGATGAGCAGTCGGCTTGCTCGCGATTTAGCAATACCGCACCCCATCGTCATGGGTCCGCGGGCTGACACGGCTAGCTCTGCATTACGGTTGCGCTCAGCGACAGTGCACGCCTCGCGCGGCCAATCATCTTGCAGACAGCATAGAATATCTGAATGGTTTTGGGAACTCTGGGGTTGCCCGTAGTATCTGATTAGTCAGATTGACCCGAGGTTCGTGTTGCTTCATGTTGCTTTGGAGAAAGATCCATCGGCGCGCTTAGGGCTGTAGCAAGTCCGAGATGTTCCGAGGAGGGTAACCCAGCAGCCCAGGCATTACACGCGCCCTTGGCACTCTAGGCCTGTCCTCGTTCGTTCCTCGTTAGAGGGGCTACAGGTGTTAGAGGGCGACAGGCGCACCAGCAGCCATCAAGGTCGACTGCGAAGGCGAAACCTGAGGCACAAAGAGCGAATAATGACTTACTCTTCTTCTTTCAGCTGCTGCGCCAGGTAGTTTTGAATTCCCATCTCGTCGATCGCGTGGAGCTGCGCTTCCAGCCAGTCGATGTGATGTTCTTCATCGCTCAGGATTTTCTCGGCCAGCTCACGCGAACCACCGTCGTTCAGCTTGATGCAGAGCTGTATGCCGTCGTTCAAGCGCTTGACTGCGGTATATTCCAGCTGAACGTCGTTCTTGAACTGCTGTTCGACCGTGTTGCCGATGTTGATTTTGAAGTAGTCGCTCATGTTGGGAGTGCCGTCGAGATAGAGAATTCGTTCAATGAGCTTTTCCGCATGCGTCATCTCTTCGATGGATTCTTTGCGGATCAACTTGGCAAGCCGCTCGTAGCCCCAGTTCTCGCACATTTCGGCGTGAAGAAAATATTGATTGATGGCGGTCAGCTCGGCCTTCAACAGCTCGTTGAGAAAAGCGATGACACTCTTGTCACCCTTCATGTGAGATTCCCCCGGCGGATCCATGTCGCGCGAGCGCACTTCATACCGCCCACGGCAAGGAGATTTTCCAGATTAGTAACGGTGACATCATATCGCAGGCCGCCTCACGCGCCTGTGATGCCGCTCACTTTGCGGCAGGGACTCGGTATGGCGAGCTTGCGGAGGGGACATAACAAAGCGCGCGCTCGGCCCGCTCTAGCGTGGGAATCATGTCTTACTTCGCGGCACTAACCGCCTTCAGGCGCGCGCTGAGGCGGGACTTGTAGCGGCTGGCAGTGTTCTTGTGCAGAACGCCTTTCTGGACGCCCTTGTCGACGATGGACGCCGTGCTGTTGTAGGCCTTCTTGGCGGCTTCCTTGTCGCCCTTGGCAATGGCTTCGCGCAGCGAGCGCAACGCCGTCCGCAGGCGCGACTTGTTGGCGCGGTTTGCCGTCGTCTTCTTCTCGGTTTGACGGGCGCGCTTCAGCGCCGAAAAATGATTCGCCATACTTTGCTGGATCCTTAAGGTAGAAATCTCGACATGAGCCGGATGTTCCATTGTATTGGAAACACGTGATCTTACGCAATTCGCTGTTCGCTCTTCGCCTTTCGCTCGGAATTAGGCCGGGCTCGCAGAGCGGTCCGCGCGTCTTTTGATCAAGAGTGCCAAGAACACGATGCTGGCGCAGAATATGCTTGCAACCAGTGGGAGCCAAGGCGATCTCCCCTGAGATTTTGCAAGTCTCCAAACCCCATACATAAGGGCTGTTTTGCCGCCGACCAAAATGAGGTAGAAGGCAATATAAACCATGCTACCCCTATTCTACGCCGCCAGGTTCCCCGTCCAACCTTCAGTCGGTTGCCAGGGATTTTCGTCAGGTGTCCGGCTAGCAACTCCGAAGCCAAAAGCCAAGAGCCAAGAGCCAAGAGCCAAAAGCGGCATTTCCTACTCCGGCCGGTCGATCTGCGCCTTCTGCAGCTTGTCCGAGTAGTCGATGTACACCGCCTTCCATTCCGTGTAGAACTCGATCGCGCCAATGCCGCCCTCGCGATGGCCATTGCCGGTCGCCTTCGTTCCGCCGAACGGCAAGTGCACCTCCGCGCCAATCGTCGGAGCGTTGATGTACGTGATGCCCGCGTACAAGTCACGCATGGCCGTGAACGCCTTGTTCACGTCCTTGGTATAGATCGAGGATGACAAGCCGTACTCAATGTCGTTTGCGATCTCAATCGCGTTCTCCAGCCCATCGCACGGAATGATCGACACCACCGGCCCAAAGATCTCTTCCTGCGCAATCCGCATCTTGCGATCGACATCGGCGAAGACCGTCGGCGCGACAAACCAGCCGTGGTCGTAGTCGTTGCCTTCCAGGCGATGGCCGCCGCACAGCATCTTTGCGCCTTCATCCTTGCCGATCTTGATGTACTTCAGATCGGTGTTCATCTGGTTCTCGTTGATCGCCGGACCCATGTCCACGCTCTCATCGAGCCCGTTGCCGACTTTCAGCTTTTTCGCGCGCTCCACCAGCGAATCGACAAACTTCCTGTACACGCCCTTCTGCACGATGATGCGGCTGGTCGCGGTGCAGCGCTGGCCGGTAGTGCCGAACGCTCCCCACAACGCGCCTTCGAGCGCGAGGTCGAGGTTCGCGTCGTCGAGCACGATCATCGGATTCTTGCCGCCCAACTCCAGCGAGCAGTGCTTGAAGGTCTTGGCCGCTTCCTGTCCAACAATGCGGCCCACGACAGTCGATCCCGTGAGCGAAACCGCGCGCACTTCCGGATGCTCGACCATCGGCGTTCCCACCTCACCGCCGAACCCGGTGACGACATTGACCACGCCCGCCGGAATGCCGGCGTCGCTGAGCGCCGTCACGAAGTTGATGGTCGACAGCGGCGTGTCCTGCGCCGGCTTGATCACCGCGGTGTTGCCGGCGACGAGGGCAGGGAAGAGCTTCCACGACGGAATCGCCATGGGGAAGTTCCACGGCGTGATCATGGCGCACACCCCCAGCGGCTGGCGCACGGCCATCGCAAACTTGTTGGGCAGCTCCGACGGGACGGTCGGCCCGAACAGGCGGCGGCCTTCGCCGGCGGTGTAGTAGCCGCAATCGATGGCTTCCTGCACATCGCCGCGCGTTTCCTTGATGACCTTGCCCATCTCGCGCGTCATGGCGCGAGCGTAATCTTCCTTGCGGCTGATCAGGATCTCGGAGGCCTTGTAGAGCATCTCGGCGCGGCGCGGCGCGGGAACCAGCCGCCACTTCTTATAAGCCTGCTGGGCGGCCTCGATTGCCTGCTTGACGTCCTGCGCGTCGGAGCGTTGGAAAACCCCGACCACTTCGCGGGTGTCGGCGGGATTGATGTTCTCGAAGGTGCGGCCGGTGTGGCTCTCAACCCACTCGCCACCGATGAAGTTCTTGTAGACGCGCGCCTTCGTGCCCGACGCCATGGTGGGCGCTTTCTGCTCTAAAGTAGCCATAAGAATGCCTCCGCAGTATCAATCATTACCGCAAACCTCCATCGTATCGGCTGGGATGGAAGCGAAGCAAACCGGGGCGGATTATCGGGTCTTGGGCGGTTGGAGTATGGATGCGTGGCGCGCCCGCGCGAATCGGCACGCATCCGTAACGAGCCCGGAGGGCGTGTGATGACAGCCCAGGACGAAGCGCAGCGGAGTCCTGGGTAACGTGTTCGGATAAGGGCGCGAGTGCCCCGGGCACGGCATACGTCAGTCGGTCGGAGATATGCCGTCCCCGAGGGACTCTGATGTTTTTCAATGCCGGCCACCCAGGACTCCGGTCGAAGCGACCTCCGTCCTGGGCTATCATCACACGCCCTCCGGGCTTTACTGCCCTGCAATCTCCCGCCGTCTGCGAGACCTCCGTATCTCCGTGGTGAATCGGCTGTTTGCAGACTAGTAACCAACACGCATCGTTCCTCGAATGGGCCTCAGGCACTAAATGTATGACACAGATCACCAAAAATTTTGTGCGCGATATTTTATTTTCAGCACTTTGGCGCATCGTTTCTCTACAAATATTTGATGCCCAATGGTTTAGAAGGAAAAATTTAGGAATCAGTGACTTACGCGCGATTTTTCCAAAGTGGAAGGATTGGAGTGTTTTAGAAGTGGTTAACAGCGGCCAACAGGCGCTATGACGACCGGATCGCGTTACGCCTCCCCATCAAGGGCAGGACTCCGAGGGACACAACTTACCCTCGTCCTCATTGCCACCATTGTAGCCAAGTTAGCGGCGATGGGCCAAGCGAGTTTGTCACAGGTGAGTGTGATGTCCGATCAGCTCTAATTGAACGGAGTTAGCAGTTGCGAAGATCGGCGGTCAACATCACGCCCGCTGAAATGAAAGCGCCATTGCAGTTTCGGAACTTGACTGCCAACGAATCGGGGAGATACTCACCGAATACCAGAGCGCGAGAACCGGCAAAAAGGACAACGGGGACGCCTCCGAGAAATGGGGCTAGAACTCTGATCACGGCCTCGGAGTCTCACGTTTCTTCAGTTCGTCGCAATACCGCTGGTAGTAGAAGCCGTTGTCGGCCGAGTTTAGCGCGCAGAATTGACGTAGCACACCGAGCGATAACGTTGGTGCTTGCTGATCCTGTACCTGTTTGACAATAGCGTCAACCTTGCCACTTGCAGCGTTGTAGTCAACCGCGGGAGGAACGGTGGTGGGTGAAGACGGGGCCGCGCTAGAAACTGCGGACACTGCTGGATCACCGAAGCTGTATCGCCCAGCAGGTCCGTTGCGTATGCCAAGACGGTACTTGTGCTCTTTGCCGTTCGGCAGAAGAATAAGTAGACTGACTTCTTCATTCTGGCTGGTATCAGGGTGGGGCGCAAGGGGAACGTTTTGTAGCTGCTCAAACGTCAGATGATTAGTATGGCGTATTTCCAAGCGGAACTGAACGCTGTCGCCAACCCTGAACTGGCGTATCGGGTCATTAGCCTTTGGTACGGGCACGGTGTACGCTATCCCGCCATCGTCCTTGATGGTGGCGGCTGCTTCTATAAGTTGAGTGGTTACGCCAGTCCACAGGTGCGTCTCTGAATAAGCCACGTAGGTATGCAGTCCCATGTAGGTGGCGTGTTGATAGACCGGCGTGTCCTTTGCGACTGCGAGGCCGAGCAGTGACCAGAATGGTTATGGCGTGTTTCATGCCTAGCATGACTTTCGCGTGTGACTGGTGGTTTGTCGGTGATCGCTGACACACTGGCGAGTGACCTCGCCGCTCATCATAGGCGTGAAGGACAATCGAATGTCGAAGCCGCAAAAAGTTGGAACTAAGAAAGCGGCCACTCCCGGCGCCCGAGTGCCGCACACATTCGCGGTTTTCGAGTGTGTGGGAGAACAAACCGGAATGAAAGCTTGAGCCGTTATATCGGGAGTAGTGGTCCGTAACTCGTTCGGACGGCAGAAATGAGTGGGCAGCCGGCGACTCTCTACTGACCGCCTCCCCTTTGGCACCTGCGAGCAGCGCGCCATTGCTGCTCGGCTTTCAGTCCCGATTCGATGACGTACACAAGTGCCCTCGCACTGCGCGGTTGCTCAAACATGTGGTACGGCACAGTTTCGTCTCCGTAATGACGGCCAAGTCTGTTGAGCACAGCTGCGATTGCGTCGAGACCTTCATGCACCTGTGCTCGACTGGCAGCAAGAAGCGGCTGTGCGCTTTTCTTGAGAGCCAACCCAAGATCGCTATGCGAGATGCGAACATTGCGCCAGTCTCGCGCGAATTGGCACTTCTGTTGCGCCGACGCCAGAAGGCTTTTCACGTCGTCGCGGATTGTAATGTCCACGAGGTCAGGCAATAGCTCAAGCGTTAGGTTTGCTCGCCCTCGGGACTTCGCCGGATCAGTCATTCGGCACATGTGCAGCAGAACGCTTTCGAATAACGTTCCTTGAAGCTGGTAGAAGAAAGCTGGCGCAGCTTCGTTGAGCTTATTCAATCGTTCCTCGCTCGTGCCGAAGAGAACAACGTAGTCGTCCCATCGCCAGAACAGCCACACGCATTCGTTCCACAGGCGCGTGTAAATCTCGCCGAGTTCGTCGCCCATTAATGCGATATATCGCTGTTCAACTTGTTCATGCGTTAGTTCTTCGCCCATCGCCCTTCTTCGCCAACATCAGGAAGTCATTCTCTTATTCAATCACCACATTCCGCAGAAGTCTCGCCATACTTGCGCTCCTCTGGGAGCCCCACGCATTCGCGGGTTTCGAATGTGTGGAAGTCAAAGATTTGTGCCGTCCCTGACGGGACTCGGGACTTTTATTAACTCGCTCACCCAGCCTTGAAAGGTTGGGCTCTCTTCTGCCGTCCCTAAGGAACTCGGGCATAGCAGACTGAGCTCAACGAGGGCCGGTAGCCTCGCCAGCTTCGTCTTTCTCGACCAGTTAGAACGCCTGCCGGGCCACTGATCACAACCAGGATCAGTTGCCATCATCGCCTACTGTTCCATCCTTGGCGGTAGGCGTGGGCACATAGGAAGACAACCACCACCGCACCAATAACCAGCATCGTCAGTAGTCGTTCATTACTCTTGCTACGGCCGAAGCCCACGGCGAGCAGCGCCCAGGCTACGATGGTGACAAAGGCCCACGCAACCGCCATCACGGAGGCGAACAAAAATCTCTCGCTCGCAGGAGGCGGTTCCACCTTTCTGGCAGCGGGTGGCTCGTGTTTCAAAGTGCGACCCCCTTCTTGACCACCCATTATCGCAAGTCAGCGCGTGCAAGGCGGGCAACAGATTGACACAATCAAGAATGCGCATCCCGAGCCTGCGCAGGTGTTTGATGCGAGAACCCGGGACGACAACCGCGACGCTGCCGAAGCCCGCACGTTGCGGTTTTTGGATGTAGGGGAGCGGGAAGCGAAAAGGAGGCTTAATTCGTGAGGTCGGGAGCAGTTGTCCCACGCATTTCAAGGCGGAAAATGAGTGCGGCACCGGGCGATCGGCGTCACTTCACTTGCAATCTACAATTGCGGCAGGGAGTGTACACCCATGAGCAAAGAACCTGCCGGTACGGACATACCTCTCTCTGAGTTCGCACCCAAGCTATCGGAATTAACCCGCCAGGTATTGTTTGGAGATGTGTGGGAACGGCCTGAGCTCGCAAAGCGCGATCGCAGCCTGATTACCGTGGCCGCATTGGTAGCGTTGAACCGTCCAGAGCAGTTGCGCTTTCACCTCGGCAAAGCGCTGGAGAACGGACTCAAGAAAGAAGAGCTGATCGAGACGATCACTCATCTCGCGTTCTACTCCGGTTGGCCGACGGCGATGAACGCAATCAAGGTTGCACAGGAAGTCTTTTCCCGCGGATGAACGTCAGCGCCGGCGCCGGGGCCCCAACACATTCTCGGTTTTCGATTGTGTCGGAGTGAAAGGCTGTGCCGTCCCCTGCGGGGCTCGGGATTCAAAATATCCGTCTTCCCAGTCCTGAAGGACTTGGGCTTTCATCTGCCGTCCCACTACGTGGGACTCGAGTTGTTAATTACGCTCTTCCCAGGGTGCCGCTTCGCTTCACCCTGGGCTATCATGCGGTCGCCCCTGCGGGGCTCAGACCTTCCTTTGGACGTGATTATTGAGCGATCTCTGGCCACCGTCGGCAGCACGTCGGGTACGATCACCAACCCATTTGGCGCATCCGGTTCAGGATGATGGCGGGGTAGCGGGTCATGCGCTCGGGGCGACGCTTCAGTGGAGCGGGCAACACTGCGGCGAGCTGTGCCGCCTCCAGCCGACCAATGTTTCGGGCCGAGGTTCGATAGTAGAAACGACTGGCCGCTTCCGCGCCGTAGATACCTGGGCCCCATTCGACCAGGTTGAGATAGAGCTCCAGAATGCGCGGCTTGCCGAGGACGAACTCGGCCACCGGTACCAGCGTGGTCTCCGCGCCCTTGCGCAGGATTGAGCGGCCAGTTCCGAAAAACAGGTTCTTCACAAGCTGCTGCGTAAGGGTGGAAGCTCCGCGCGTGCGCTCGCCTTCCAGGTCCTCTTGGGCTGCGATTTGCACCTCGTGCCAATCGAATCCGTGATGCTGGTAGAAGCGCACATCCTCTGCGGCAACGACAGCGTGCTGGAAATCGGGCGAGATTTGCGCGAGCGGAACGAAGTCAAACCGCTTCTGATAGGGCTTGCCATGAATCCAGGCCTGCATCCGGCGCTGCATCTGTACCGCGGTTGTCGGTGGGTCGATCCACCGGGCGGCAAGCAGCAGCAACGCGGCAACCGACCAAAGAACCAATACACCGACAACGAGCCATCGAAGAAAGGACCGGAGCGAAGCCTTCCGAAGCTGGGTCTTTGCGGGTGTGCCGGGCCGAGAGCTCACATTGCAGAATACTAACGTGGGCGGGGAGGCGGCGACGGCGCAGCTAAGTCGCGCCCCTTCGAAAAATTTGTTAAAGCTACGCCCCCTTCAAAAACATGTCCGGTCTCGTGGGGGCCATACGTCTTAATGTCGGAACCCGAAAGGGAAGCCAAACATCCAGTCCCGAGGGACTACAACAGCAGGCATTACGATGAGTCAGTTTCTTTATCTTTATCGCGGCGGGAGGAACGGAAATCCCTCGCCTGAGCAGGCGCAGCAGATCATGCAGAAGTGGATGACCTGGCTGAAAGGACTGGGCGAGCAGGGGCATCTCAAGGACCAGGGGGACGGGTGGCCCGGCCAAAGATCACGAGGGTGCCCCATGCAACCTTCGTTTGTGTTCAGCGTCAGGTGCGGCGACGTTGGTCTGCTGCATGCGCGCGACATCAAACGTCATCAGGGGATAGCCAAATAGATAGGCGTCGATAGCAGTGCTGACCGCTTCTTCCAAGCCCGGGGTCTTCGTCTCTTTGTTGGAACTGCAGGCGGCGAACAGTATCGCCAACAGGATTGCCGAACACAAAAGTGCGCACTTGATGGACTTCATGAGCCCCACCTCCGACAACAGATGACTTGGTCAAGCCTCGCGAAAACCGATCATGAGCAGTTACAGGGCGGGGCGGCACAGCCAGTACTGCCCGCAACTCGTGTGCTGGCTTCTGCCTATGGCTTAAACGTGCAGGCTGTCTGACCCGCTTCCTCAAAGCACTTGTCGTAAGTGTTTTCCAGGTCGTCTTGCACGATCCAAGCATCTCCGTTGATTGCCTTGATGGTGAGATCACGGTCCAGAACTGCCACTCGGAACTTCCAGCCGGGCGGCAGCTTCAGCTTGCTGCCCAGATTTGCCAGTTGGTCATACGTCAGGTTCGGATCGACAATCTGCGACGACGCTTGCATCACCCATGTGTTGCCGTCTGGATCGTCCAATAGGAAGACCGGCTTGCCTGCCACAAATCCCATAAGGGAGTTTCTGTGGCCTATGGTTGGCTTGTAGGCAGTAGAGCCTTTCTTGCCCACCTCCATATCTTTCGGGAGGTCAACCGTCATGAACCAATGCGTCTGCAGTCCGTCGAAGGTTGTAATATCCTGGGCGACGGGAAGCTGAATCCAGTCATTGACCCACATCCGCGGCCCGTTCTTGAATATCCCGAGCATGTCGTACTGCTTCTTCAATGTCTCGGGATCGATCTTGGCCCAGAGGTCGGCCGGACACGTTACAAGCGGATCAGCCTGGTTGTTCAGGTAGGACGTGTTATAAACGGCCGCCTTCAGATTCTTGGTGATCGGGTTGCCGCCGATGAGGAACACCTCGCAGTATTCCATCGCGCGCAAGTTGTCGTACTTCGTCATCTTAGCGGTCGCCGAATAGTCTGGCACCGCCTTCGTGCAACCCGCAAGAAGCGCAATTAAGAGGAATGCTGCAAGTGCCACGCAGATGCGAACTGTCTTTCCAGCGAATGTCATGTAACTCTCCTACGGCTTAGAAACTTGTGAGATATTCCAGGGCGCTGTCAGAACTCAGTTCCGGAAATAATGAATGTTGGCGGTGTAACCAAGCCGACTGCTGGTCGCGAAATCAGCGCTCACCAACCGCTTCAGTGTTCACTAACTACGGGTCAACTGCTGTGACTCGTGTCACCACCGGTTGTGCCGAGCCAAGGCCGGGTTCCCACAAACTCGCGGTTTCCGAATGTGCGGCAGGGAAGGATTTGTGCCATCCCTGCGGGCCGCGGGTACTAGGCCCGATACCCCGCCTTCTTCAGCGCACTCGAGAACTTGTCGACGAAGTCATCAACGTGCTCCGGTGTCGCCAACGGTCCCATGATCCCGATGCGGAAGATTTTGCCCGCCAGCGGTCCGAAGCCGCCAGCGATTTCGATACCATGCTCGTTCAGCAATGTTGAGCGAACCTTCGCATCATCGACTCCCTTGGGCACGCAAACCGTATTCAGGTTCCAAATGCGATGGCCTTCGGGAACGAGCATCTGCATGCCCATGCCCTCGATCTGATTGACGAATCGCAGATGCATCTGGTGGTGACGCTCACAGCGCTCCGCCACCCCTTCTTCTTCGATCAGCGTGAGCCCCTCGTGCAGCGCGTAGAACATGGTCGCCGAGGCGGTGTGATGATACCGGTGCGACTCGAGGAGATAATCGGCAATGAGGCCGATATCGAAGTACCACGTGCGGATAGGTTTGGTGCGGTTCTTTAGCAACTCGGCAGCGCGCGGCGAGACGGTGATTGGCGACAATCCCGGGGGACAGCTTAACCCCTTCTGCGTGCAACTGTAAGCAACATCAATTCCGGTCTCGTCGATATTTACAGGCATTGCGCCCAATGACGTGACGCAATCCGCAATCACGATCGCTACAACTTCGTGGGCCGCTTTGCAGATGGCCTCGCCCTGTTCGAAAACGCCGGTCGAGGTTTCGGCCATCACGTACATGACGACCTGCGGCTTTTCGCGGCGAATGAACTCGGTTGCCTCATCGGCTCCGAAGAACTCGCCCCAGGGCTTCTCGAAGCGAACTACGTTGGCGCCCTGCCGCTTGGCCATTTCGGTCATGCGGTCGCAGAAATAGCCGTTAGCAAGGACCACAACCTTGGTCGCCGAGTCGATAAAATTGGTAATTGCCGTTTCCATACCGGCGCTGCCGGTTCCAGAGATGGTGAACGTAAGCTGGTTCTTTGTGCCGAACACATTTCGCAGCATGCGCTCGTTGTCGGTGCTGATCTCGAAGAAGTAGGGATCGAGGTGCCCTACAATCTGCTGCGCCATGGCCTCATAGACGCGTGGGTGAACCTGCGTGGGCCCGGGGCCAAAGAGAAACCGTTTTGGCGGATGGACCGAGATTTCGTCGCTCAACGCAACGCTGCTTCCTGAACTAATCATGAAAACCTCCTTAAAAAGACGTGATGTCGTGCAAAGAATCCGCCTTCAAGGATATAACTGGGACGGCGACTCTGACAGGGGAATAGTGTTCGCCCTTGGGAGCGCTTCCGTGGATGGCATAACGGATCGCGAACTTGGCGGCTAGCCACTTAGGGAGATAGCGGTTTTTCGAAATGAGGACTTGCTGTATCCTAAGCCTTTCGTCCGGGGGCGATCCGCCCACCCCCGGATGATTCCCGGAGAACTGAATGTACCTTGGCTATGTGCTGCTGTTCGTAGCGGCAGCCGGACTGGTGACGTGCACTGGCTTTCTCAGCCTATTGCTTGTAGCTAGTTTCCGATTTCGGCGTCGGAGAGTTCCAGGAATTCCTGCGGATCGTTTCCCTCCCGTTACCCTGCTGAAGCCGCTGTGCGGTATGGAGCCCAACCTCAGGGCAAACATTGCCAGCTTCTTTGACCAGGAATATCCAACGTTTGAGATCATTTTTGGGGCGCGCGACTCCGAAGACCCAGCCTTGGAGGTAGTGGAAGAAGTACGCCGGGAGTATCCGTCGGTTCCGGTGCAAATTGTGATCTCAGGCGAACCGACGGAAGCCAACGCAAAAATCTGCTCCATGCGGAAGATGTATGCCGTGGCGGATCACGACTACCTGGTAATCAGCGACAGTGACGTTCAGGTCAAGCCCAGCTACATCCGGGAGGTGGTCACGCCTCTGCTAGACCCTCGGGTCGGGATGGTGACGTGCATGTATCGCGGTGCGACCAGCGGCGGCTTCTGGTCGCGGCTGGAAGCACTGGGTATGAGCGTGGAAATGACCTCCGGCGTGCTGGTTGCAGACTTACTTGAGGGGATGAACTTCGCCTTAGGGCCAACGATGGCCATCCGTCGTGAAGTGTTGGATGCCATCGGAGGGTTCGACCCGCTGGCCATCTATTGTGCCGACGACTACGTCCTGGGCCAGCGCGTCGCCAAGTCCGGCAACCTGGTCGTTCTCTCGACCCACATCATCGACCACGTGGTCATCAACCGATCACTTCATCCATCTTTGTTGCACCAGATTCGTTGGATGAAGAGCACGCGTTTCTCGCGTCCGATCGGACACCTCGCCAGCGTTCTGAGCTTTGCCATGCCCTTCGGCCTGCTGGGGCTCGCAGTGAGCATGGCGCTGGGCCATCCAATGCTGGCAGTTGCATTTGTGGCGACAGCCATCCTGAATCGAGTGTTGATGGCACTTCTTGCCGGTTGGGGAGTGGTTCGCGACCCGCAAGCTTTGCGCCTCTGTTGGCTCTATCCGCTCCGTGATTTGATGGGTTTTGGCTTCTGGCTGAGCAGCTTTCTGGGAAACACCATCACCTGGCGCGGGCAGCGTTACCGGCTCGAGGCTGATGGGCTGATGGTGCCCTTCCGCTCCACTCCTGCCTTGGGCGAGCTTATCTATGGAGAAGCTCTGCTGACAAATCGGGTGGAAACGTCTCTGGTGGTGGAGCGGGCGTCCTAGATCTTTTCTCGCGAACTATTCTTCAGCGGGAAAAGGAGCCAACTTTTCCCCTTTTACGTTCTTGACTGCTGCGCTACTCTCTTTGGCACTCTCAATTGACCGCATAACAGGAGTGTCGTCGCATGGCATCTTTCAAGATTGGAATCAACATGGCCGGCGCCATCTCGGCCGGCGCCTACACCGCGGGCGTGCTGGACTTTCTCACCGAGGCGCTTGATGAGTGGTACGCAGCCAAGAAGCGCGGCGAAGCCGTGCCCATGCACGACGTCTCGATCGAAGTTTTCTCCGGAGCATCCGCCGGCGGCATGTGTGCTGCAATCTCCTCGGTTATGCTCCACCAGGATTTCCAACATATTCATGACACGAACCAGCGAAACACGACGAATATCTTCTACGAGAGCTGGGTCAATAAGATCGACATAACCGAGCTCCTGAAGAACGACGATCTCACCTCGGGCGCTCCGGTTGTTTCCCTCCTTAATTCCGGGATCATCGACCGGATTGCCCGAGAGGCGTTGCTTCCCGCCTCGAAACCGGTGCAGCGGCCCTACGTTTCTCCCACGCTTACTCTCTTTCTCTCGCTGACGAATCTCCGCGGCGTTCCGTACTCGCTCAATGGCGCCGCTCCCGGATCCATCGAGGAGACGACTTTCTTTTATGGAGATCGCATTCGCTTTCAGACCATCAGCGAAAGCAACGCAACGTTGCAGCCATGCTGCTTCCGTGCGCTTGATCTCACGAAGGCCGGCGCTCCCGGGGGCTGGGATGTCCTGCAAACGGCGGCCATGGCCACCGGGGCCTTCCCAGTATTTCTGGCTCCTCGCATCTTGGATCGCAAACTGGAGGAATATATTCCGCCGCTGTGGGAGTCGGTTATTTCCGCAGCAGAAGGCACTCCGCCCCCCATCGCTCCCAGCATCCCCAAAGCTGATGGCACTCCCTACGTGACGTTAAACGTTGACGGCGGAGTGACCAACAACGACCCATTCAACTACGCCCACGATTATCTGCAATCTCTGACACCACCAAGTCCTGATGGCGAGAACGGCAAGGACCCAGCGACTGTCGACCGGGCCGTAATCGGCGTTGCGCCTTTCCCGACGACAGACGCTTTCGATCCGAAGTTTAGTCCCCAGAAGGCCGCCGCCATCTTTTCCGCTATTCCCCGGCTCTTCGGCGCGTTGCTGTCGCAATCGCGTTTCTTTGGCGAATCGCTGCACGAGATCATGACTGGCGCCACCTTCGACCGTTATGTAATCGCGCCTTCAGACGACGTACTTGTCGCCGAATACAGCAAACCTGGTGGTGCAGGCCCAACCGACCAGCCCCCGGCGCTGCAATGCGCGACACTCGGCGCATTCGGTGGCTTCTTTTACCGGGGCTTCAGAGCTCACGATTACGCGCTGGGCCGCCGCAATTGCCAGAAGTTTGTCCGCGACTATTTCGTTCTTCCGGCGAACAACACGGTGATCAGTGCGGGTCTCGACAAGCTCGATCCAACCACGCGTTCCACCGTGGTGAGCAAGTTCCGTCGGCCTGCCCCGGGTACGTACTCCCACTCTGCAGCTGCTATCGAACGGAGTGGCGGAATGCTACCTGCTGTGCAGAGAGAGGCGGACGACAAGTGGATTCCTATCATCCCGCTCTGTTCCAGTGCCGTTACAGAAGTGCCTCGTCCGGCGCGGGAAAAGATCGGCAGCGCAGACTTGGATGGCATTGTTGGACTGATCCAGGCGCGGCTGCTCAAGCTTGGCAACTTGGTGGTCTCGCAAGCGGAAGATTTCTGGTTGCGAACGTTCTTGCGGCCTGGCCCTTTCTTCATTACCCGGCTCAGTCGTGTGAAGATCAAGCGAGCGATCGTGAACGGGCTTGGCGACTCTTACCAGGACTGAAGCCGCTGCGCTCGAGGCTCCTCCTGATTCTCAAGC
>CAWAIT010000003.1:1070000-1839942 GCA_963782235.1 uncultured Acidobacteriaceae bacterium | reverse complement strand
CGAAGCAGTAAGAAGATTGAGCTACTCGCGAGCAGCGCCCGTGCGCGAGGCCATCAACTTTCTAACCTCGATGGCGCACCGTCGAGGATTCTTACCTCTAACCCGTTACTCGAAGCCTGCACGTTGACGGGAGCCGGCACGTGCTAGCCATTGCACGCCCGCTGCCGGCGTTCCAGCAGAAAATTGGCGAATTCCCAGCGGCTCGCCGTTGATTGCCATGCTTGATGGAATGTGGTACTGACAATGGTATGAAACTCAAGATCGATAAGGCCGGGCGGATTGTCGTGCCCAAACCTCTCCGCGAGCGGCTGGGATTCAGGCCAGACACGGAGCTGGTGGCTATGGAGCAGCCGGACGGCGTGCTTCTCAAGCGGGTGGAACAACGGCCTTCCATGGTTAAGGTCGATGGTTTGTGGGTCCATCAAGGCAGTGCGGAACCGGGGGCGAACTGGGAGCGCGTCCTTGAGGACATTCGCGAGGAGCGGATCGCGTCCGTTGTGGAAGCGTAGCCAGGTGGAAATTTTCTTCGATACGACAGTTCTCGTGGCCGCCTCCGAGCAAAGCCATCCCCACTATGCGCAAGCCAGGCCTGCGCTGCTCCGCGTCGCCGCCGGCCAGGACAAGGGATTCATGGGGCAGCACTCGATCGCGGAAGTGTTTGCCGCACTCACCCGTCTGTCGGTTCAGCCGCGTATCCATCCGAGGGAGGCGGCGCGCATCCATCACCGACAATATCCTGCCGCATTTTGAGGTCGTGCCCATCGGCAAAGCGGACTATCTGGAGGCGCTGAACATGATGGCCAGCGGAGGGTGGATCGGCGCGAAAATCTACGACGCCCTGCTGCTGCACTGCGCGGCCAAGTGCGCAGTGCAGCGCATTTACACCTTCAATCTCGGGGAGTTCCGGCAGTTGGCTACGGGGGCTCTACAAGTGAAAATCTGTGCGCCATGAGCCCAACCACCCGATCGATGTCCCCTTTTGTCCCCCTACTGGTCGCTTGAGACCTGCACGTTCACGGGAGCCGGGACGTGTTCGCCTTTGCGTGCCCGCTGCAGCCGTTCCAGTTGGTGTATCGTATCGCTTGGTACATCTGGCGCTTGATCGCGGTGTCGTAACGGAGTACCCGATCCAGATCGGAACCCTCGGGCAAGGACAGATGCTCGGTGATGCCCTTCATACCCACAAGTTCAGGGAAAATGCCCGCCTTTTCATGCCCGATCATGTGCACCGCGAAGTCGAACGACTGTCGTCTCACAACTGCAGATTCGCAGCGATGAACGCGCTTCAGCCTGTAACAGGAAGTGGCAGTGAGCTCCACGAGAAGATATGAGCTGCGCCATCAACAATCGGGGAATTACGCAAAGAAGTTAACTTTTTTTTCCATCCGGAAGCATGCTATCTGGATGAACCGCAATACTGTGCTCGGTCTGTTCCTGCGGCCCGGCAAGCTTTGGCGGCATGAATTTCTTTCGAAGTTTAAGATCCCTTCCGATCTCTAATTCCATGAACGCCTCGCGCAACTCTTTGGGTGCAACCATGTTTCTCCTCTCGAACTCGGCGATCATGCAGCGACTCGCCCGCAGGAAGCGTTGCTCTTCCTCTTGCTCCCTGAGCGTGCGGGCACGCTGTCGCTCGTCCAATTCGGTCATGACTTCGGACAATTCTCGCCGAATCGTTGTTTGGTAGCGCATAACAAGGTCGAGGTCGGAACCGAGAATCGGGCGCAGGCGAGCGGTAACCACGTCTTGCTGCGGAGCGACTTCTTGGGCCAACTCGCCCCCGTCCTTATCAGCGATTGAAGGAACAATGGCCAGCTCATACTCCAGGGCGCGCTTTTGCCGCAACCAGCATATTGCGATTTTCTGAACGTAAACGTCTTCCACGACTCCCACGGGTTTGAATTCGCTCCGCAGCTGCTCCAGCAACTGCTCGAATTCGCTCGGTGCCTCAGTCGTCCCAGCGAGCGCCGGAACAGCCAAAATTCCGTGTTTAGTCGCATTGCGCTTTGACCACTCCTTTCCCCGAGGAGTCCGCGGCCCGGTCGAGAGTTGCGCGTTGCGGCGATTGGCCTCCAGCTTCTTGGGCGAGACCTTACCCGTCTCTAAGAGTTCGCTCATGGCATTAATTTAGCTGCTTCGTTTTTTATTCGCCAGGGGGTCTGTTTACCTTCTTGATTCGTGGGCCCGATCGCGTTTGAGAATCATCTGTTCCAAACGCGGGCGACTCTTGAGCGTGGCAGGACATGATCGGCCACATGGCAAATCGGCGTGCTGAGCCTACTTCGTCCTTCCCTTCTGCTTAGCGACCAGACGCTGCATGAACTTGGAGCCCTCTTTCGAGCGCAACGCATTCTTCGCGAACTATTCTCGCTCTCGGGCTCGGTTCTTCGTTGGCGCTTCTCGAATGGACAGAAAACGACTAATGTATTTGGCCCCTTCCTTTCTCATAGGCGACAAGGCCAGTCTGAAGGAACGCTTCGCAGACTTGCGCGACGCTACGAGTCTCTGAAGTCTCTTGACTGGAGGTTTGTGCAACCTGGTTGCACTTTTCAGTTGCTATCTCATTGTGTGACCATCGCTTGCGCGCCGTCTGCGTTCCCCGACTCGAACCTGGGCTCCCATGCCATATCCTGCTGGCGACTCTCTCCTGACCGCCGGTTTGTGCACCCCGGGTGCACTTTTCGGTTGCTGAGTGGCCGGCGTGGAAGCTCGGCAAATTCCCCGCTCGTTGGCTTGCTCCCGCGGCACTTTGAAGTCTCACGAAAGTTTGTGCACTCAAAGTGCACTTTTCGGTCGCTGTTGCGCGCGCGGCGACCACTAAGTACCCTGCGCGTTGGTCTCTGGCTGAGCTCTGGGCAACCATGACCAAAGCATAGCATGTTCGCTGTTTGTTCGCCAATAGGAAATTCTGTTTCGTGATCGTCTGCTGGCCCAGATTGGCAATTTGTCCAGAACGGGAGACGGGAGAAATCCTAAATCCCTCCAAGTCTGTCGGACACCGGACGGGAACTATGCTCGGGATCTACTGCTCTCTTATGGGTGCAAGGGCGGTGCACAAGATTTACCGTCGCATTCGCGAAGTCTCAGGCCTCTTCCTCTTTTCGGGCCTCGTTCCAGTGTCTGATTCCTGGAGATCCCAAAACTCGGTCAAGGCAGCCTCAATGTAATTCGTTAGCGATCGGCGTTCTTTCTGGGCTTTCTCGACAAGTTTACGCTTGAACTCCATCGAGACGCGGAAGTTCAGAGTCTCTTTCTTCATGTTCGCTAGGCCGAATCCTAGAACACGGCGTCAGTGGGGTCAAGAAATCGTTGTCGATCCCACTTGACATGTAATGCAGTATGCATTATATTTGCATTACATCAATCTGTTGGAGGTCTCGATGCCAGAAGATCTACAAACAACTTGCGGGGATTTGAAGCGAACTTCAGATGACAATAAGAAACTGCTACAGCAGAATATGCGTGCTATCAGACGAATATTCAGCCAGAAGCTTACTGCACGGCTAGCCGCTCACATTAAAGCGCTAACTCGAGAATTTGGATTTTCTGTCCAAGCAGGCGAACTCCAGATCATTGACGGCAACTGGTACGTCACCCACACCGGTTTGCTTCGGTTAGCCCGACGAAAGCACTGCCGAGGGATCCATGTCGAGGCCGTCGATTCCCTCTGTGATTCCGCCACGGCCCGATATGTGCTGAAGGCCACTGTCTTCCCTTCCAAAAGCTCGTCAGGTTTCGTCGGCTATGGCGACGCGGCCCCGACCAATGTATCAGCCTTGGTTCGGGGCGCCGAGATGCGCATCGCTGAGACCCGTGCCGTGAACCGGGCATTGCGCAAGGCCTACGGCATCGGCATCTGCTCGGTCGAAGAGATGGGCGCCGTATCGATGCCGGCCGTGCCTTCCGTTGCTCCGAAGATACCGTCCACCCCCGCCAATGGCAACGGCAGTGGTTCCGGCCACAAGGTCCGCGATCGGCTGTGCCAGATCATTCGCCAGCACAAGCTCGATCCCGGGCTGGTCAAGGCCTACACTGCCGATTTCTGCGGCACCGAAGCGCTCAAAGACGCCTCCCGTGAACGAGTCGAAGATTTCGTCCAGCACCTGGCAGACTCGGCTCAGAAGGACCGGGATGCGTTGCTCTGCCAGCTCAACAGTTATGCACGTCCACAGCAGGAGGTGGTGGCATGAGACGCCAGCTACCAGGGCTGTCCGACACAGTGCGGGAGTCGTGGCCCGCGATTCCCGACGGTATCTATCTCGTCCGCCTCGACAATGCGCAGCACCGTTGGCATACCCAGAAACCGTTTTATCTGCTTAGACTGTCCGTTCTCGAACCGAAGCCGTTGGCGGGCCACGCCGTCGTCAGCCGGCTCTATTGCACACCCAAGGCAATGTGGAAGCTCGGCTGGTTTCTCCGCGATTTTCTGTACGACCCTGAACTCTTGACTCGGGACGAAATCGACGAGCAGGCCCTACGTGGTCTGGTCGGAGTCGTCAAGATCAGCCACGCGGTTGTGAACGGAATCTCGTTGGTGAACTTCGACGGCTTTGCCCCCGCCAGCCAGTGGGAAGAACTGTCCACGTCCTTACCCACTTCGCCGATCTGCGAAGCGGAACGATCGAGACGAGAAGGAGCGGCGCGATGAACTACAGCTACACCCAGATCTCGCAGTTTGTGACCTGTCCTCGGCGTTACCGCTATCGCTATCTCGACGGCTGGCTGGAAAAGGACGTTCGCGCTGCCATGCTGTTCGGTCGCGCCTTCGAGCAGGCGCTAGCGGCGCTGTTCCGGGCCGAAGACCCGGCAGTCGTCCTGTTCGAGCAGTGGGCGCCCTCGAAGGACCTGAACCTGATCTATTCGGGCCACGATACATGGGACAGCATGCTCCAGCAGGGCGTGCACTTGCTGCAACGTTTTGTTCAGGACGGGCGGGTCGTGATTCCCCGCCCCGAAAGTCAGCAGCAGATTCAGTTCACGCGCAGCCTGCGCTCCGGCAACGGGTTTGTCGCGTTTATCGATGCCATCGGTGAGCTGGACGGCACGCCTTGCGTCCTGGAATGGAAAACCTCGTCCGCGCGTTATCCGGAGGAACCAGCCGGTTTGGCAGCGCTCGACCCGCAATTGATCTGCTACTCATGGATGACTGGGATCGACGAAGTGGCACAAGTCGTCTTTGTCCGCAAGCGCACAGTCGAGGTGCAGTATCTCCGGGCGACGATCACCAAAGACCAACGCAGCGACTTCGAGAACCTCGTGGATGATGCTGTCCGCAGGATCGAGGCGGGACTCTTCCTGCCGCAAAGCGGCATCCGATTTCCGCAGAACCCCTGTACAACCTGTCCCTTCGTCGGGCTGTGTCTCGACCACTCCGCACTGGTCGATTCGACCCTGTTGCGCAAGCCGGGAGTTGATCTTGGTCTGTTTGACGAACTTGCTTACTAGGCGTCCGCCAATGCCGCCGGAACTGAATCACCGCCGTGCTCTGCTGGTCCTCAGCAAGATCGACGAGATACTTGCATGGGAGGCCCGGCACGAGAATGAGCGTGACACCAAGTTCGTCGAGCTCGGCAAATACCTCTGCGAAGTTCGTGCTGGACAATACTGGCGGCTGGAGAGCCTGACGTCCTTCGACGACTTCCTGGAGCGGCGCTTTCCCGAATCCCGAAGGAAGGCGTACTACCTCATGTCGATTCACGAACACTTGCCGCCCCAGGTAAGGCGCGACCTGAAGCAGGTGGGCTGGACCAGAGGCCGAGAATTGGCCAAGCTGGCGCGCAAGCAGGGCCGGCAGTTCAAAAGTGCACTTTGGGTGCACAACGCTCGGCACATGCCCGTGGAGCAATTCAGGCGCGAGGTGGAGAAGGAGCTGACGGGCAAGGACAGTGAGCCTTGGGAGCTGATCCACTTCAAGGTCTACAAGAGCCAGATTCCAGTCATCGAGCAGGCAATCGAAACCGCCGCTTTGATGCTCGGCTCCGACAAGTCTCGAGGTTACTGCCTGGAAATGATCTGCGCCGATTTCTTGGCCGGCGCCTGCATGGACGGCGGTAATCCGGACATTCTCTTGCACTCGATCTCGCGCTACTACAAGTTCCTGCCCGGTTCACAACAGGAAGCTTTTCTGTCGGACGTCAGCCAGAAAGTCTCGTGAAGAAGATCCGCGTCAAAGCGCCGCGAATTAGACTCGAAGCGACCAGCTACCACGAACTGCATCGGCAAGTACTGGAGCGCGACGGCTGGCGCTGCCAGATCTGCGGCAGCATGCGGCACCTGCAGGTGCACCACCTGAAGTTCCGCAGCCATTCGGGCGACGATGCGGAAGACAATTTGATTACCCTATGTGCTGACTGCCACGAACGAATACATCAAAGCGGCCCAACTCTGGATCGGGGGATCGGGCGGCCACAATAAGAATGGCCTCCTCTGCTCTGGCTCCGACGGCTGTGACAGAGTTTGGCCTTTGCACAGGGGCCATGCCCTATCTGGAAATCGCTTGGTGTACTGATTTCGCTAGAGAGAGCACCGCTGGACTGTTGCTCAGATAGTTGTCTCTCAATTCCGACAGCCGTCTGCGCAAATGAACCTTCATCCTACGGTGAAATGGCGCCTCCGGCAGAGATGAGGTTCCAGGCTCGCGATGGCAGTTCAGCGCGGTCGTCCGAGAAGCTCCCGGAGCAACCTCAAAAGCGATTCGGGCACCAACATCATCGTGCGCGATCTCAGAACATTCGGCTCCGTCCAGCCAGATCGAATCTTGGGAGTCTTCGAACAAAGTTTCGCAAGGCCATTCAGCAACACACCTCAGCAAGGAAGAGCCTGAATTCGTTATGCGCCCAACCCTAGCATAGGGGCGATAACACAACATGCCACCTACGTCCTGTCTTACCAGACAAGCATCTTGGAGGGAATCTTGAATATTGCTCCACCTAACCTGCGGGATCATTTTATTGATCGTTGACACAAGCTCCAGAAGCGGGGAAGGGTCTCGGAATATTTCATGGTGCTCAACGAGCAGGATTGGACGACCGAAAAAGACGTTGAATGCGACGTCCTCTGGACGAACGTCCTTCACATATTTCCGCAGGAACAACGGAAAACCGTTATGTCGTAAGATCGATGGCTGAATCAACTCAGCAACGGTCAATCGTTCTTCTTCTCCTTGCGGTGAATGCCCACTGTTCACGGCGCCTACAAACCCACTGTCTTTAAGCGCCTGAATCGCATTTCGTGAGAATGCACCTTGAGGGAAAACCATAACATCGTCGCAACGAATTCCTGTTGCCGTGCTGAAAGACTTCATTCTGGCACGCGCTGTCATGAGCAAACAGTTAAGGGCGGCCGAGTCCTGTGAGGCCAACTCGCCGGCTGTGTGATCGTTTCCGTGAAAGCAGACGGAGAAACGGTCAAGTCTCTCGCGGAAGAGGCGAACCGTCGACAAGAAGCTGTCTTTCCAGTAGTACGGGATGAAGGCAATGGTTGTATGGAAGTTAAACTGGTCCATGAGGGCCAGCAGTTGCTGATAGTTCAGGAATCCGTATCTCTTCCATAGCGGTGGATCGTCCACGATGAAAGTGGCATGCGGAGGGTTCGCGGGGCGCCAGCACTCATGCCGGAATGCGTGCCTGAGAAACATGGCCAACGGCAGAAGCTCGGCAAAGAACTCGGGAATCTTGCGACCGGCGAAGTCACTATCGATATCTTCGCTCGCAACTCCTGCCAGCAGAAAAACCTCCGTCTCCCCGTGCCTCTTCCTGGCAAACAACGGTTTTCCGTCAATCGAAACCATTGAATCGAGGCACTGCTGGCCCGATTTCACATCTAGAACACGATCCTCTCTTTTTGCAGGACCAAATTTCAATCCCGAGAAGGCGCCGCACAGTTCCTCGGCAGCAACTTGGTATCCGCAATGAGGATCTTGTATCCTCTGAACGCCAACCACCGCTTCATCTGATAAGGCACGTACCAAGTTCGTGGAGACAAGGTCGGTATCCAGTTCATGGACCAGAAGAAACCGGAACCTCGTTACTAAGAAGGAAGCGAGGGCCGAAGACAGGTCATCCGTTCCCAGCCACGCCCGCACAACGTCCGGGCAGATCGCAATGCAGCCTGCTGCTTCCGTGACCGCACTCTCGAGGTCACCGACGGGATTAACCGATTCCCGGGGCAGCCGCACCGGCACGCACTCCGCCCCCATCAATTGAGCAATACGTAATAGACGCGTGCCAGCGGAGCTAAGTTCATCAACAAAAGGCAGGAAACACTTCATTGTGCTTTCCCTACGCCATGGTTGTTTGCGAGAGACGCCAGCGGTACGAGCCTTCGCGAAAAAGTCTTCAAGCTCACTTCTTTCGTGAGCGGAACGCCGCAACGTGCGATGGGCATCGCCGGATTGACCAGAGTCATCGACTCAGTTGTCATTTTCCCGCAATAGGATGGAGGTTCTTGGCAAACTGCCTTAGAGAAACCCCGGTCTTTAGCGGAACTCGGCATTCAGCAATCGGCTTCGCCGGGTTTCCCTGCACGACGGTTTGAGGTGGAACAGTGCGGCTCACGACACTGCCAGGCATCACCACAGCGTATTCTCCGATTGTCACGTTCGGCAATATCATGGCGCCAGGTCCGACATAAGCGCCCTCCATAATCCTAACGCCCCTCAGTTCATGATAATGAGCGATAATCGTGGCGCGAATTCCAATAGATGCTCCTTTCCCGATTGAAACCAGTTCGGGATACTCCGTCTCAATAATCGCATCGTAGCCAATCCATACGTCGCCCTCAATTCTGACGCCTCGCCACTTGTGAAGCAGCGGTCGCAGCCAATCGGCACCGGGTGCAAATCTCGCAACGTGCTGAAGGACTCTATTCTTCAACTTCGACAACAGGTTTCTTGCCATTATCTAGGCCAATTCCAAATCTTGCGTCGAGATAAAGCCTGCTTGCTTCAGCCCTAGGACTTCCACAGGGACACACTGTAATCGCCCAACATATGGTGGCGCTCCGACTCCTTAAGCCAACCGGCTTCTCTAAGTACTTGCTCGTAGACCGGATGATAGTATGCAACAGTCACAGACCGAGGATTAGTGACGAGCGATCTTCTAATCTTGTCCACCACCTTGCGAAGAGTCATTTCTCCAAAAGGGTTAAACAGTAAGTATATGGTACCCGAGGATAAATCTGCGTCAAGGGCATCGCCTTGAATGATTTCGATTTGGCTTCTCCGCCCTCGCAGATGCTCTGCGTTGTCTAGAGCCTTTTGGCCTAGCTGGTCGACAATTTCCACTCCGACGACTCTTTTTACTCTTTGTCTCGCAAATGCGCACATCAGTCTGCCTCTCCCGCAACCGATATCAAAGATAACGTCGTCGGCGCTCGGCTTGATAATCCTCACAAGTCGCAGAAGATTGATATAGTCTATTGTTCCCACGCCCTTATTCTCGGAGCTGAGAAGCGGCAAGCGCTCACCGGCTCGCGAATCGGACGAGGTATTGATGTTCAGGATGATGTCGAACATCCGGTTCCACAACTGTTTTGCGAACGTAGCCCCGGTCAGCCGCGATCGTGCGACATTGCCCCAGCACCAATTCAACATGCCGTGCTGACCAGAGATGCTATCCGCCCTTCGTCTCACCGGCGCTCTATCCTTGCTAGTTCGAAGTACTCTGATTCATTTCTTCAAGCAATTGGCGCAGCGCTAAGCGGTCATGTTTACCATTTGCATTCTTTGGGAAGGCCTTCAGCACTCTTATTGTGCGTGGAATCATATGACTGGGCAGCCGCGCCCTGAGTCGCTCCTGAAGGTGGCCTAGATCGAGACCGGGTTCCGCCAGAAAAGCTGCTATTCCGCCGAAACCGGTTGAAGTGGGCGGCCATCCGATCGCCATCGCAACATCCGTACCGGCTTCTTCACGAATCGCGGCTTCGATTTCCCCAAGCTCGATCCTGATTCCCTTTATTTTGATACGTTGATCCCTACGTCCCAGAAAAAGATATGGAGACTGGTTACTGGCACGCCTGACGATGTCACCCATGCGAAAGTATCCAGCGCCGTTCCTATCATCGACACAGACCAGAGACAGGCGCATGCGCTTTGAATCGTCCCAGTACCCACTGAATAATTGCGGCCCACTGATAAGAAGTTCGCCTTCGGCCCCGGTCGCCACTTCCTTCAGGTCCATCATCTACAATTAGCGCCTCTCCGCCTGGCAAAGGTTCGCCGAGCGGGCCCCAGCCCAGATAGCACTCTTCGGGCGAGTGAGTTCGATCCCAGCGATAAACCGAGAATATGCAGTACTCAGTCGCTCCGTAGATGTTGTCGATGGCCGCATTCGGAGCCGCAATGGAGAGAGCCAGCGCCACTTCCATTGGCAGCGGTTCTCCTCCCATTAGGACGTATCGCAGCAAAGGATATCGTTCCGCCTTGAGTCGTCCCATTCGCCTCATCCCAATGGCTATAGAGGGAACCATGTGTATCATCGTGAGTCGGGAATCACTGATGAAGCGATCTGGATCGAGGATTTGCTTCTTAGGAGGGGAGCACACACACGCACCATGCTTCCATCCAAGAAACATATCCACGACGGACGGATCCCAGGTTAGGTCGGCGAACTGCGACAGACGATCGCTCTCGCTCAATCTGTACCGTTGCGACAGGATCTCAACCATGGAGCTTGCAGCGCGATGACTGACGATCACCCCCTTAGCTTGCCCTGTACTACCTGAGGTGAACAAGACATACGCGACCGAATCGGGATTTACGGGAGCCGGACTCCATCGCGTCGCTCTTCTGATTTCCTTCGCCGTGAGGAAGTCGTGCCTGGGCCACTGGCTGCGTAGGTCATCGGCGTCGGAACGATGAGGCAATGCGATCACCAGCGGGTGTGACACGGAGCCGAGAAATTTTTTTAGGTGCTCTTCACCGGTCGCATCGGCGACGATCTCACCGCAGTGAGTGCGCTCGACAATCGACGAGTTGCGGATCGCGGGAAACTCCGGATTGAGCGGAACGTATCCGTGGCCTCGAAATAGAGCGCCAAGAACGCCGGAGTACCCGATCTCAGAGCGAGAGGCGCAAATCCCGGTCAGAGCGTTATACCCGGGTGCCGCGGCCTGCTTTAGCGCTGCGCCGACCTCAATGGCTTTTTCGTACAGGCTGCGATAGGAACAAGCCTTCCCCGACAGCTCAACTGCTGCCCGTTCGGGAAAGCGTGAAGCCGACTCGAGAAACCCGCGATGTAGGTTGAATGCAAACGATGTCATTTGGTCGACTGGGCTAAACTTTGATTACAATCCGTCGCGCCAGCAATTCTCTACGGATCCATTCGGGTGGATGCTGCACTCTCGTCTTTTTTTCTCAACCGCGCTATATCGAATCAGCTGCAGGAATCCATTGTCAGCGCCCGGTTGCCGGTTTTTGAATCAGTTTTGGGAACCCCAGAGGCGAGCGTCAGATCGTACCCGCTTTTTGTCTCTCCCGGATAGCATTTGCCACGTATCGGGTAAGCGGGCCGATAATAGTCAGCTCTTCCGCATCTAGACCCTCGAAATCGATCTCGAAACCAGCTTCCTCTCCCAATGCGACTATCAATTCCATAAGGCCGAAGGAATCTACGATTCCTTCCCCGAGAAGGTCGAAGGCGTCGGACACTTGACTCGGATCCAGACCGCGGAATCGAAGTTCATCCTTGAACCTCCCCAGTATAAAAGCTTTTACTTCTTGAGCCTCGAATCCCGCCTTGTCCGAATCCATAAACATGCAAGTCACTGTTCCGTGAGAATGCTGCGCAAGCTACGCCAACCCTGCTCCGGACTGCTCTTCCAGTAATGTGATCATTGCCTTGCGATCGAACTTGTCGTTAACATTTCGCGGCAGCTTGGTCATGAAATGAAACCCTCTGGGGACCATATAGTCCGGCAGCTTAGAAGCGCAAGTCTGCCGGACACGTGCCTGATCAACGGTATCGCCCTCGATGAACACCTCTATTCCACCATGGCCGCTAGGGGTGACTGGCCAGCCTACGGCGACTACGCCGTCAAACCCACAGGCAGCGCGAACGACGGCTTCGATCTCGCCCAACTCCACGCGGTGGCCCAGCACCTTAACCTGAAAGTCAGTTCTGCCCAGGTGGGTCAGTGGCCGGTTCCCAATCGGACGGCGAACGCGGTCTCCAGTGCGGTAGTAGATCTCTGATTTCCCGGGGGGGATTATGAACGCGGCTGCGGTTTTTTGCGCGTCTTGCCAGTAGCCGGGCGACATCTGCGTGCTCATTCATCAGGAGTTCGCCTTCTTCTCCGGGTGCCACTTCGTTCAGATTCTGGTCAGCTACCAGAACATTCATGCCCGGATGCGGGTAGCCGATAGGCACAATATCCAACTCAGACTCGCCCGGGGAGCGAACTGGATCCCACCGGTACACCGTGCACGATATGGTCAGCTCGGTTGGTCCGGTAAAGGTTCTCCAAAATGCTGTTGGGCGCGGCTTGCAGCCAGGCCGTGGCCGAGGATACCGGCAGCGGCTCGCCACAGAACAAGCTGAGTCGCAAGGAGGGGTAGCGCCCGGCTTTCAGCATTCCAAGCTTGTTCATAAACATGGCAGTCGAGGGAACTGAGAACCAGACTGTCAGCTCGTTCTCCCGAATGAATTTGCCTGGACTCATTAGGGTTTTAGCGGGAGGACAGTACAAACATGCGCCGCGCTCCCAGCAGACAAACATGTCGAAGGCCGACAGATCAAAGGTCATATCAAACATCTGCGAGAACCGATCATTCTCGCTGATTCCATATCGCTCAACCATGTAATTGACGAAGGCGAGTACGTTCCGAACCGCCACCATGACGCCCTTGGGAGCCCCTGTGCTGCCAGAAGTAAACAGCAGATAGGCAATGGCATCCGGACTTGCAGCAGGTTCTCTCCACGAGGATGGTGCAGCCAAATCTTGCTGGCCAACAAAGATGTGATTGGGCCACCTATGGCGGAGGGGCGCGATATCGCTGGTATCTGGCAGTATGATCAGAATTGATTTCGCTGCACGGTCGAACAGCGTGTTCAACTGAAGCAGAGACTCGGTGTCCACCACGATGCACCGGCTCTGGGATCTCTCGAACATGATCTGCGTCCGCTCAATCGGGAAAGTGCGGTTCAGCGGGACGTAGCCGTTTCCTGCCAGCAGCGCGCCGAGTACGCCTGCGAATGCCGTTATCGTGCGGTAAGCAAAGATGCTAGCCAGGGCCGTGTCGCTGTATTCGGGATAGGATTGAATAGTCGCGGCGATCTGGCAAGCGGCGTCCTGCAGCTCTCTGTAAGATAGAGATTTTCCTTCAGCCACGAGCGCTACACGCTCGGGGCCCCTTTCCGCTGAAGACATGAAACCTCGCCAGAGGCGCTGTTCTGTGATCATAAATCGTTACGGAGCAGTCTAGTCTATTCTGTTCAGACCTGCAGCAGCCGGCTAGTGCTTTGACCGCTTGATTATGTAACTAAACTTGTGCCGGGCCTGCTTACGTGTAAACTTCCATTGGAGGGTGACCCGGTCGCGGTTCATGCGACGGCTCCAGGCCCGAGTTTGCTGGCGCAAGCCAGCGATGTCTGCGATTCGGCGTTTGCCTAAGCATTGCCGGGAAAGCAGACTCACCTCCATCTCTGCCTGGTTCAGCCAGCTTCCATGCTTGGGAGTGTAGTGCGTCGTAAAACGCTGCCACAGCCAACCGCCAGCTGTTTCTCCCAATCGTTCCACCACAGCTTTGCGGCTGTGGGTACTCAGGTTGTCCATGACCAGATGGATGGTATCGGCCTCCCCATAGCTAGCGGCGATATCCAGCAGGTAATCGGCAAACTGGGCCGAGCAGCGCGTCGGAGTCACCTTGGTGAAGTGCCGTCCCGCCTTGGGCTCGATCCCGCAAAACACGTTGGCGGTTCCGCAATGCTTGTATTCATAGTCTCGCCTGGCAACTCTTCCTGGCTTCATCGCCATCGGGGAACGGGTGTCGGCATGCAGCACCACCGGCTTCTCGTCGATGCAGACCACCGGCGCCCGCTGGCAAAAAGGCTTTTCATACAGCTCCAGCAGCTCCTCCATGCGGGCGATGTACTCCTCGTCCAACTCCCCCACGGTCGCGGTAGGGACGGCCATTACTGGCCGCCCCCCGCGCAGATCCCCACGAGCGGCGCTACCGCATGAGGCTCTTATCCGGGATGGATGGCTTCAAAGCGAACGCGGGGGTAAGGATGGAGAACACGCGGTTGAGGAATCCATCGGCTCGCCAGCTTCCGCATTTTCGCCCAGGTCAGGTTCTGTCTCTGGCTGCGGCCGAGCAGGACGCTCCGCCACAGTCGAGCGACCCGATAACGAAATGCACACAGGCTGTCGATGTTTCCTGGCACCGCATGGTAGTTGAAGTAGCCCTGCACGGCCGCGCGAAGCCATGCGCCGGTTTGCGCTACCGGATCGTGTCGGCGGCGACGCAGCTGTTGTTTCATCTCCAGCAGTTTCGCCCGCATCCGCTTACCGATAGTTTTGCGCTTCAGCGCAAAGCTTCCATTTCGGTCCTTCCCGCTGATATGCGTGAAGCCCAGAAAGTCGAACGTCTCGGGTTTCCCTTCTCCTCTTCGTTTCCGGTCATGTTCGGCAAACCTCCCGAACTCAATCCGGCGCGTCTTATCGGGGTGCAGTTCCCAATCCGAACTTCCGCAGCCGTTCCCGGAAATCCTCCAGAAAACGATCTGCATCGGCCCGATACTGGAACCCTAGCACGTTATCGTCCGCATAGCGGACGACGACGACTTCGCCCTGCGCACACCTCCTGCGCCAGGCGTCCACCCACAGGTCGAACACGTAGTGCAGATAAACGTTCGCCAACAGCGGTGAAATCACCGAACCCTGCGGGCTCCCTGTCTCCGTGTCCTTCCACTCGCCGTCCTCCAGAACTCCCGCCTTCAGCCATTTCCAAATCAGCCGAAGAATACGAGGATCGGCAACGCGATGCTGGATGAACCTCAACAGCCACTCGTGACCGAGTTGGTCGAAAAAGTTCCGAACATCGCAATCCAGCACCCAGTTCACCTTCTTCCGCGTGATCGCCATATAGAGCGCGTCCAGCGCCTGATGCTGGCTTCGCCCTGGACGAAAGCCATACGAGAAGCCCCGAAAGTCCACCTCGTAAATCTGGTTGAGGATGGTGAGCACGGCCTGTTGAATAATCTTGTCCTCCAGCGCCGCGACTCCCAGAGGACGTTGCCGCCCATCTGACTTCGGAATGTAGACCCTTCTCGATGGCTGCGCTCGATAGACCCCGCGGTGAATCCGGCTGTGTAGATCGATGAGCCGATCTTCCAGCCCAGTCTCATACTCCCTCTATGTGACGCCATCCACTCCCGGAGCCGCTCTCCGCTTGAGTGCGTAGAAACTGTCCCGTAGCAAAGTGGCCGTCAGATGGTGGAGCAAGGCGGTGAACTTCATCTCCTTCCGTTCCCTTGCTGCCCTGCGCACACCTGCCAAACCCTGGGACACGCGAGCCTCGCTCTGTGTCGAGTGCGTGCTGGCCTGACAGGTGTTCTCCCGGATCAGCGGCCTTCCCTCCTCACTCTCCGCCAACGACTTCCCGTTTTTGTTCGAATGACTCATCGGTAATATGCCACTGTCCGACTCCTCGAAAACGTGCATGTGAGCCGTGCGGCTTTTGCCTTCGCTCACCGGCCTGTCGCAATGCCTCGCTTCAGGCATCTTCGAGGTCTCCCGGTTCTCGTGCGTGGAGTTTCCAGACGTGCGTGGGGTCTGCGACTACGCAGGGCCGGTCAGCAGCTTGCGATATCGCTGCTGACCGTGTTGCCTTCCGGAGTGGTGACGGCGTCGGCGCCCTGATTGCAAATTTTCGAAGCTCAATACCCAGCCCATCTGTGCCCCTGTTTACGCTTCACTGGTCGCTTCACAGCGCCCAGTGCAAAACTCGGGGCCGGGTGGTTCGCTACTCCTTTCCCGTAAGGCTCTTTCATCCTCGACTCCACGCCGGTTCATCCCGGCGCACCACCACATTTTTTTCCCGCCACGGCTTCAGGTCGTGGCTTTGCAGCAGCACCCGGATGGTTTCTCGCCCGACCCGTCGGGACCAACTTGCGTTTGATCACTTCTTCGGTCAGCAGGCGCACCGTCCAGCGCACCCGTCCTGACGGCGGCTGACTGCAGGCCACCGCAATGATGCGTTGTCGCTGCTCCTCATCCAGCGCCGGAGCTGCCCCCGGCCGGGAGGCGTCATATAACGCACGCTCCAGCCCGCCCTGCTGATAGCGCTTGCCGATCTGCCACACCGCTTTGGCCGAAAGTCCCAGACTGGCCGCCGCCGCTGGGGTTGACTGTCCTGTATCCATCTGTCGCAGGGCCAAGGCTCGCAGCACCGTTCGCACCGGCTGCAAACCGCCGCTCAACAACTCGTCCAATTGCTGCCGATCCCGCCGGGAAAGTTGAATCCGGAGTGCTTTGCCTCTACCTATGCCATAGCTATAAAGCCTGACACCACCCATGCCAAGTGTATATGTTGATTACCTCTCTATGCGGTCATAGCACTAGTCGAACGGCTGATTGCCACTAACGTCGGCAGACGCGTCGCGTAAGCACTTCGCACCAGGACTGCCAGCTGTTACAGAATCGTAATGCGTTTTCCTGGAAAGTCTATCCACCAACTCAAAGTAGTCGTCCCTCTTTCGATCCCAGCTATGCTGATTGACATATTCATAACCACCTGCAATAAGGCTTTCCCGCAGTGCGGTGTTTTGAATGACATCGAGTATTGCATCGGCCAAAGCATGTTCATTGCCCGATGCAAAAAATCGAACCACTCGTTCGTTGAAGTAGTAACTGTCAACCTTGGTACGCGAGACCACCACCGGAATACCCTGGGACATAAACTCCATTATTTTGGTACTATAAGCTTCGTTTCCAAAGGAGTCGGCCCGTTTCGGAATCACGCCAAGGTCGGCATTTGCCATCACATCCGCAATTTCGTCAAGAGATACCCCGCGATGAAATATGATGCTCCTGCTAATCCCAAGCCGCTCGGCTAATAGGGCCAAGTCCGCCGTTGCGTCAGCGCCGCCTCCACCACCACTGACGTAGAGGTGAAATTCTGCATTTGACATTTGTGCCTTAACCCGCGCAAACGCTTTGATAGCTATATCCAGTCCCTGGTGCCATTGCAAGCTGCCGGGAAATAGAATGATGAATTTGTCATCGCTTCTTGTCCTACGACGACGATAGAAAATCGTTGTGTCGACGTGGTTTAGAAATACTGAGCACTTCTCCTTTGCTATGGAACGAGAAGTCAGTTTTTCTTGCCAAAGATGGTTTGAGACGATCACGTGGTCGGCAAATGCTGTTGCCGCTCTCTCGATACCTCTCAACAACCGTACGTATAAGCTATTTGGCTTTGCACTAAACTTACTAGCGAACAGCTCCGGCACAATGTCATGGATGTCCAGAATCACTTTCGCGCCCGTCCATTTTGGATACCATGCAGCGAATACCAGAAAATCCGGAATATTGTGTACGTGAACGACGTCGTATCTAATGCGTCGGTGACGACGTGCCAAGATAAGTGAAGAGACCCAGAGAAAGCGCGCCAAGCGAAAGGCATAATTCCACTTGTGCCGCTCAGTGGATTCCCGCTCTTGAACGCGGTGTACGTTAACCCCACAAATCTCTCCGATCCCCAGGGGAACACCTCCACCGCCAAGCGCGATGACGTCGACCCGGTCCCCTCGGCTAGCGAGCGACTCTGCATAACGGCGCACTCGATTGTCTGATTCGTAGTGTGTGTACGCCAACATGCAGATCTTCTTTCGAGACTTACCCGAAAGCAGGGGGGCCTGAGGACGTTGGTAAGAAGCGATTGCCAAGGAATTAGCGGGCCAGAATGTCGTTGATAATAAGGTGGGTGTAGAGCTTCTGAGGCTGCACTCAGGGCATAGTATCTTTACGACCCCTGCAGTAAGAACACCGTGCCTTTACCCTAAATGCGCGTAAAGCAGGTTGCCCACTGAGCAGAAAACCTGGTCGGGCAAGTACGATAGGACAAGTCCTGCACTTCGCCTTTTCCAGCCAGTACCCGGCGTTCTAAGACTCTTTCTTGGGTGCTGTGAGGCGGACAATCTATAGTATGTCAGTACCGACCTCGTACTGCCCCAGCGGTCTTTGAACGTAACAAGCCCTGTATTCTCCAGGTCAGACCGGCCGAGATCGAGAACGGTCAATCCGTCCCCTTTGGCCTCTTGGATTGCTTTCCAGAACAACAGATGCATTCCCCCAAGATGATGAAATCGGTCATCGGAGCATCCGTATTTGTAAACGAGAGTATCCTTAAAGCGCAGTGTAAGTATCGCTGCCAGCGCTTGGCTGTTCTTAGACGCCACTCGAATCTTTAATGCTTCTCCGAAACAATCAATCAAATTCTGGAACCATCTCTTGGGCTGTGGTGGCACACCGTGGCGACGCCTGGTGAGAAGTAGCAATTGATAGAATGTAGCCAGTAGCGACTGACTCCGGCCATCCTCGTAGGTCAGTTCTTCGCGTTCGGCACGCCGAATTTTCCTCTGCGTAGAGTCCTTGTGACAATTCCGGAAGAGCGTTTCGGTGTCTAGGCTCAAGTCGAGCTGATGAAAACAATAAGAATGGCTCGCGGTAGAAAACGAGGCAAAATTATCAACATTGCGGACAGGGCGGATCTCGACGTACTGTAAATCCTCTTCCCGCAATTCGCGCTGCAAAGCTGAGAGCAAAGCATCCAGTTCCGCTGCCTGCTCAGTGATGGGCTCGCAGTGGTCCGAAAATGGCAAAGAAACCATTCGGTGTCCGGTTAGCCAACTGTTGACATAGCAAACTGCAAGACCATTACTCAACGGCATCCCGGGCCTGTTCGTTGTAAGAACCACTGGCGAATACCCATAAGTTCGGCGCAATGCATCGAGCCACTTTGCGGTGTGAAAGACAGAGGCGGACGGGTGCCGCTCCAGAAGCTCACCCCACTGGGGATCTAGCAACGGGTTGATACGGTAGACAGGTAACAAGGTCACTGCCGGATTTCCGGCTATTTCAGCAACCGCTAGGTTTGCTCATGCGGCTGTCGGTTTTTTGCAGCGACGTCGGCTAGAGTCTCAGCAACTGTCAGAACTCTCGCACCACAGTCAAGGACTGAGCGCAGCGTCAACTCGAGAAGCCTCGGAGTACAGCCGAACGGAGACGGGCCCGGCCGGATGTCATGCGTGTAGAAGATAAGCCAACTCTTGCGCCTTTGATTTTCGCAGATCAGTTTTCGCACTGCATGTAAGGAGCTTAAATCGCCATATAGGCGATTGGCTCGAAGGAGATTTAGATCAATAACCGAACCGTTGAATCCCCCGCAAGTCCCCCTGCAGCTAACAACTTCCTTTCCTGTAGCCTGCTTCGCCGCCAGAGTGACGTCGCCATAGGGATACGCAAAATTAGCACTCGACGCACTCGAAAACTCCAGCACTGCATTCTTGCCTTTTCGAACATCTTCCAGGAAACTCTTGAGCGGCACTCTGCGGCTCGATATGTGATGGAAGGTGTGGCTCGCCAGTTCGTGCCCATCTGCCGCTGCGGCCTGTAAATCCGACAAGAGGAACTGGTCGCCAAGGCCGTTGGATGTGTTCATGCGTCCCATTGCAACATAGTATGTTCCCCGAACGCCGTGGCTCTTCAGGATAGCACCGCCTGCTGTATAGGCAGTACGAGGGAAATCGTCAAATGTGAACGAGACGATGGGGCCAGCGCTTCCGAGAGCAACCAGCCGCGTGCGAAAACTACACAGAACGCCTCGCCGTATATTTCCAATGGTTGAACGCAGAGTCATACCTATACTGCAATGCTGGATTCGTCTTGTATGTAGATGTGGACGACACCATCGTCGGTAGGCATCCTGTCTTTTCGGAAAACCAGCGAGATTACTCCATCGCGGGCACCGGTCTCTTCCATTCCCAAATCTGCAAACACCTGCCCTGAGGGCGCATTGCGGGGAGTCTTGCGATAGTTTGCCCAGAAGTCCTTGCTTGACTCGGCTGCATACTTTCTGATCAGAAAGGCGACAAATGCGTGCTCGACGCGCTTCGACTGAACTCGACAACTGAACATCAGATCCGTCATGCGCGGCTCGCTCCGCTCTACAATAGAGAAGCCGACAATGCCGTAGCTACCAAAACGGTCCTGGCACTCGATCACATAGGTATCCAAATGACGCGCCTCCATAATCTTTCTGAGAGCTTCCCGGTCGTAGCGATTACCCGAGAAATTCATCTGGTTGGTACGTTGCGTAAGCTCGTGTACCCGTTCGAAGGTCTCCGCAGTCAGTGACCGAACGTTTAAACATATCTCGCAGTCCTTCAGGAACGCGGAGTAATCCTGTCCAAAACTCTCCGCGATTGCCAGCCGCGCGGCCTCTACCTGGTACATCTTTCTACGACTTCCGGCTTCCGCGGTCACGGGAACTCGGCACTCTTCCAAGTCGGGCAACGCCAGATAGCCGTCTGCCTGCAGAAGCCTCACTCCTGGACAAGTAGCTGCTACCTGCTCCAACTCAAAATCAGAGTCGTCCACAAAGAGCAAGGAATCAAGCCCAATGTTGAGACTGTTTGCGATTGCCCTTACGCCGTTCCCTTTTGGTTGCCATGAAATCTGTGGGCAAAGGAAGTAATCGTCGAGTTGGAGTCGCTTAAGCACTTGTAGAGCTTCGTCCCGATTGTTCTTGCTCACGATGGAATGAAGAATTCCGCGCCGGTCCAACTCCCGTATCACTTCGGCGACGCCCGCTCTCAGATGTAGCTTGTCCGGGCCATCTTCAACCAGAATGCCGTCCCACAGAGTATTATCCAGATCCCACACAACGCATTTTACTTTCTTCACCTTCTCTGTCGTAACTTGCGCCTCCTTCACAAAGTCAATCATCCCGAAGTAAAGGGTGATGCCGTCTCGATCAGTATTTGGAATTATCTCGATCGAAAAGGGAGCTTGCAAATCGAGCACTCTGGATATTTCCTCGCACCCAATCCGCACCCTGTGGAAGCCTGTCGTGAGCTGAATAAGTCTCTGAAATGGAATCTTGTTCTCAGGGTTACGTGAGCGGAGGGTAACCGAAAGCGGAATGACATGATGTTGAGGATTGAAGCATTCAATCAAGAAGCAGGTAGGCGAGCTATCCTTAAGAGGTTGTCTTTGTGCGCTTTTCTTCTTGAAGCTATATCTCTTGCTCGTGACGACCCGTTTCCAGGAACGCGGCAAAGGCAGTTGGTAGAGTGCGGTGCCAATTCGGTAATCGCGGGACTCTAAGCTGGCTGCACGCGCAGCCGGCTTCAGCCGTATATTGCCCGGCGTCCACAGCTTCCCCCAGCGCTTGAAGCGGATCTTCAACAAATAGGAATTTATCGCTGTGGTGCAATCGACCCGGACCATGCCGTCGATAAAGCGGCGGCACCTTCGATCCTCTCGGGGTTCATAAAGATCACAAGTCAAGTAGCAAGTCGGCCAAACACATTCCGTACAATGTTCGCTCCACGGAAGGACAGTCCGAGCTAGCACCTGACCGTTCAACTCGCCAAATGCAAGCAACACATCCGCGGGGATCTGATCCGATGGCTCTTTCCTGTTATTAGCCTCTGTCTCGTACATGCTCCACCTCCCCGCCTTTTGCAGTCTCGCAAGCCTTTTCCAACGTAGATTCGTTCGGGATTCTGTCGACCTTTTCTCGCGATATCTCTACGCAGGCTCCCGGAATTCTTAGCCGAGAGTATCTCAGCGACGCAAGCTACTGCCCCCGGAAAATCTCAAGCAGCAGCGGTCCTTGCAGAGTGGCGGTTATAGCCTATGCTCCACGAAATGAGAATGCGCCTGTGGCCTTGGTTCACGGTTTGTCGCGATCGGCTTAGCCACGCTGGTTCCCTTGTCGACGAAAGCACGATGCCACAATTCCAGGGTAGCTAGCGACAGCAACTCTTTGGACAGGATCTGCTTAGCGCAGCCGTCCGACAGTATTTGCTCGATGCATCTTCGGTTAAAATAGCCTCTCGCCAAGGTCTGTCTGTCAAGTAGCACACCTGTAAGCCAGTCGCGCTGTTCCGCCCTCAACCATTTCTCATACGGAACCGGAAACCCGACTTTTCGGCGATTCAAGATCTCTTGAGGCAACCTCGACCTGACGGCTTCTTTAAGAATATACTTTGTAGAAAATCCCCGAACCTTGTAGTTTGCCCGCAGCGAGGCCGCAAACTCCAGAAGTTTATGATCAAGTAAAGGAACCCGCAGCTCCACCGAGTTGGCCATCGTCATCTTATCTGCTTTCAGCAATAAGTCGTCCGGTAAGGAGGTCTTAGTATCCACATATAACATCTGGTTGAGATAGCTCTCACGACCGTTGCTATGCAGATATCTTGTCACCGCGCTCGCAGAATGCTGCTTATCTACATACTGCTGAAAATCAGAGGTGTAAAGGTCGCCCGCGTGTTTATTGAAAAATGCCAGCGGACTTGAGATTCGGCTGTAGTAGTAATCGTTGAATGGTATATCAACCAGCGGCGGATACTTAGCAGCTCGAGGTGACCGCACGACCCGGTTGGACAGCGACACGAGTCCTGCCAGGCATCCTTTAAATCGGCCCTGCCGCTGTTTTCACTCGCTCCAACCAAAGCAAGTTTCGGTAATTTGGATAGCCAGCGAATGCTTCGTCGCCGCCTTCCCCCGATATAAGTACCTTTACATGCTCCTTTGCCAGCTTTGACACATAATATAAGGCCACCGCCTGTGGCTCGCAGACCGGCTCTTCCATGTACCAAATATACTCTGGCATGAAGTCAACAAAGTCCTTGGAGGTTATTGTCATTTCATGGTGCTGAGAGCCATATTGCTGTGCTGCGAGCCTAGCAAACGGGCGTTCATCCGCAATGACGCCGTCGGAAAAGCCAAGAGTATAGCTGCTCAACGGGCGATCTGCTGCATCAGCCGCGAAGCTAAGTAGAGTAGTTGAATCAACTCCGCCGCTGAGGAGAAACCCCACTGGCACGTCGGCTATCATGTGGAGGCGAACAATCTCGTCGAGCAGCTCGAGTAATCGCTCTTTGGCATCGCGAAACTTGATAGAAGATTCCGAGAACTGCAGATCCCAATACTGACATATTTGCGCTTTGCCGTCTTCGATGGTGATGTAGTGCCCGGGCTCAAGCTTGCTAATATTGCGCAATAACGTCTGATCCCCCGGCAAGTACAGAAGGCTGAGAAATCGGTCGATCATCGTCGGCTCAACCTCAGGCTCTACTTCAGGATCAGCCAAGATCGCCTTGATCTCCGAGCCAAATATCAGTGACTGGGCTGTCAGTCGATAGTAAAGTGGCTTGATGCCAACCCGGTCTCGGGCGATCAAAAGACGCTTCTTTCGGCTATCCCAGATTGCAAACGCAAACATGCCTCGGAGCTTCTCGACGCATAAGTCGCCGTACTGCTCGTAAAGATGGACTATAACCTCGGTGTCGGATGCCGTTCTAAAGACGTGGCCGTCGGAGATGAGAGCTGCTCGCAGATCCCGGTAATTGTAGATCTCACCGTTGAACACAATCCAGATGGTTCCGTCCTCGTTCGACAGCGGCTGGTGGCCGGTGCCGAGGTCGATGATGGAAAGCCGTCGGTGACCAAGGCCGATCTGAGAGTCCGAGTAGATCCCCTCGTCGTCCGGACCGCGGTGTCGCATCGTCGCAAGCATCGCCATTAACAGCGACTGGCTTACTGCACTGTCCTTCTCAAAAATAAGTTTGCCGCAGATTCCGCACATGTGTGTCTAACCTCTGCCAGCGACTGCAGGGCTGGCGGCCCCACGAGTCTCTAATCCGAGTGCCCACCTGAGCACAGCAAGCCACTTAGCTGTCGTAGCTCTAAAGGCCTCCTCCTTCCGGAGGCGACTCGTCTTAAACACAGCAATCACTAGGAGTCTAAGGGCAGCTGCGCATCCCATAGCAGTCTTGTACAGTACAGCATATGCATAGCTTCTGTTCTTCAGATAGTACTGCCGCATCGCCCGGTACTTCATGATCGTAGCCCACTGATCAACTTCCTGTCTGGAACTGCTCGTCCCACCGTAGTGAATCACGGTTGCGGTCGGGATGTAATAGTTGTGAAATCCAGCCCGAACGACCTTGTGATTGAGATCGATATCTTCGGCGTACATGAAGTAGTCTTCCGTGAACATACCGACGCGCTCGAATACTTCGCGCTTAAGTAACATACAGGCTCCCGGAATGACATCCACGGGCACGGGTGTGCGTACTGTTGAGAATAGTGGGCCCAGGCACCACAGAGAACAGTGCGGCCAGCGCAGCCGCAGAAATTCGATGTCGGCTACCTGATTAAGGATCGTGGGGAACTTTTGAATGGAGGTGGTCTGAACTGTGAGATCCGGATTGACCAGCCGTCCTCCTACGACTCCGGCAGCGGGAAGTGATTGCGAGTGCGAAAGTAACGTAGTGATCGCCGGCCCGACGAGCTTCGTATCGGGATTCAAGATGAGCACATGATCTCCCGACGAGTGACTAAACCCCAGATTGTTTGCGCGCCCGAAGCCAAGATTTGTCGGACTCTTGACCACAATTATCCCTGGAAAGCGATCCTTCACGGAATCTATTGTTTTGGCCGGCGAGGCGTTGTCAACGACGACAACCTCGAACGATATTCCTCGCGTGTTTTCGTAAATGCTGGCGAGGCACTCTCTCAGATACTCCTCGGAGTTCCAGTTTACGACGATGATCGAAAGGTCCACAGTAGCAGCTGCCTGGCGAGTACGAGGATAGATATTGTTAAAGTAAATCTTAGTCGTGACAATCTTATAGATACAGAAGTAGGCGTAATGATTTACGAAGCTGAAAGGGTCACTTCCAGATAGTCTTTTTACCCATTAATCGAGCCATTTGCTGCTGGCGGAGATATCGAATCATCTCCGGGTCGTCTACTCGAGGTTCTCTACGCAGGCACGCCTGTAAGTACCCGTAGCCTAACGCCAGCGAGCTAACAATGAATGGCTTGCGAAACGCTCGGGCGATGCTTTTGGCCAAGAAGAAAAGAGGGTGATACCCGGAGACGTAGTCAGTGATGCCGTCTTTGGCAATGCCATTCCATCGGCCGTAGCTAGCGCCCGTCCACCGGTGATGCTGAATTTGGAGGTCGCCAAAGCTCGTTGTGCTCCATCCCAACATGTTAGCCTTAACTTCGTCGACCGTGTCCGAGCCAGGACCGACCCATAATCCGCCAATCGCCTCCCAGCATGCGCGGCGATAGATCTTGGCGCCTCCCCGGACGTGGAAAGTGGGATGCTCCTCCAGCGTCCTTTGTCCGTTGTCAACGTGGTAGAGGAATCCTCCACCGATACCCAGCTTGGGGTTGTCTTTGAATTTCTTAAGCGCGCCTTCGAAATAGCCGGGTTCAAAGGACAGATCCCCGTCCATCTTAGACATGAATTCCCAGTCACTGCAAGTCAGAGCGTGGAAACCATCATAGAATGCCTCGATGATTCCACCGCCCCACTTCCGGGAACCTCGATCTTTCCTGTGAACAGCTCGAATCCAGGAGTAATCGCGCGCGTATCGGTCAATGATCTCTCCAGTTCTGTCGCTCGACCCGTCATTCACGATTACATATTCCACAGGACGAACCGTCTGGCGGACCATGCTTTCGACCGTGAGCGGCAGATAAGCCTCTTCGTCCCGTACCGGAGTGACAACGACGTACTTGACCTGCGCTGCACCGATCAGCTTGTCGACTCCATTCCAGATATGCCACAGAGGCAAGCTTCTCGTGCGTGCTGGTCGAGCACTACTTGATAAGCACTTACGAGCTTTGCCGCTGCAGCTGCCCAGGTATACTTCAAACGTGTGGCGATGCAATAGTCGCGTAATCGCCGAAGCAAAGCTCGATCCTCGTGTAGCATAGTAAGATGTTCGCTGATAGTCCCTACTTCTCCAATGGGATGAACGAGGGCATTTCGCATGTGGTCGCAGATCTCAGTGCATGCCTCAGACACGAGGGGCACACATCCGCTACCGATTGCTTCGGCACACACGAGGCCGAACCCTTCCTCCAGGCTCGGCAATAACAGCACGTCTGCCTTCCGCATCAGCTCCGGAACGTCGCGACGTTGACCAAGAGCTAAAATGGACGGATCATTAAGACTTTGTTCAAGGTGCTTCCTATAGTCTTGAGCAATCTCGCCGGCAATCATAAAGACGCCATCACGTTTCGCAGAGGAATGCATCCACGCTTCCAAGGCAAGGTGTAAGCCCTTCCGTACAGCAGCAACTCCTACGAACAAGGCGGTAAACTTCCTCCCAGGCGTGTTGGTGTCAGGCCAAAACAGGGTTTCGTCAAATCCATAGGTGTGTCTGATCAGTTTTTGGCGTGGAAACCCAAAATGGAGGAACGTCCTGGCGGAAAATTCGGATGCACACAGCAAGAAATCCGCCATCCGAAATTCCTCTTCCTCGCGCGCGAGTACTTCTGGCCGGTAGACGTAATCATCACCGGCTGGAAGTTGCACGCCGATGCGCCGACATTCAGCCCGCACTGTCTCATAGGCGTAGCGTGTGTGGGCGTTGGGACGTTCCAGCACCGTGGGGATTCCCAACCGCTTTGCGGTTTTGATGGTTTCGAGAGCGCCAGAGGGCCAGACGTGCACAAGATCGATCTCGCGAGCCAGTCCTTCCAGCCTTCCCGCGACAATACGGTCGTGCAAGCGGAGGGCCCGATAATTTCCGATCAGCCGGAAAGGGATCCGATACCTTCCCTTCGCTAAAGTTGGCCAAGTTTTCGCGGGGATTGGGCGTGCGAGTGCCGCCGGCATTGCCAGCACGTCGACTCCGGCCTCAACCAGGCCTGTAACCTGCTGCCAGGCCGTGTAGCAAATCCGATCTGCACCGATTTTGTGGGGAAAGCTATAGAGGACACGCATGATTTCTCGTCTGACCCATTCCGACTTTCCGCGGCCGAAATCGCTTAGGCACCGCTAACCTACTCAGATCCGTGGATTTGCCAAGCCGCTCACGCCTTGGCAAAAACATCACCGTACAACACATGAGGCGGCAGGGATTTGAGAGCTTCAATAATCTCGCGCTCGCCAACCCAGGCGGATAACTCAAAGTTGGCGTTTTCCTCGGTGACGAAATTAAATAAATAGCCCTCTAGAAATCTGGCACAATTCGTGGCAACCGACATGTCCTTCGGCACGAACTCAAAGCTGACGAGAGAAGGCTTTCTGGACATCCCCAGCAAGACATCGAAATCGAAGCCCTCAGTATCTATTTTTACGTACTTCGGCATTCCATGTCGCTCAACAATCCAATCCATGGTTCTGACCTGAACAGTGACGCTTCCCCGCCACTTGGTGCCACGGTTTGGACCCTGAGTCGCTGGCTGCCCAAGCCTCCGAAAGAGTACTTATGTCATCTCGACCTGAAATGTAAAGTTCGGCAGTCCCTTCGCTTCTAGCCAGCGCACAGGTCTCGATATGAGCATTCATGCGGCTCAACTTACTTCGTAAAATAGGGATATTTCGCGGATCCGGCTCAACAGCAACCACTCGGCAGCCAAGAGCACAGAATGTTTCCGAATAATGGCCGAGGTTAGCACCAACATCAACTACTAAGTCTCCATGATTGAGAAACTGAGAGTACAGTGCCTTCCTGCGATTACGGCGGGAAATGGCGGCCGGATCAATGAGCGCTTGGTACGCATATCGAACTGGGCGATATAAAGGCGTCGAAAGCAGTGACCTTCCAATCCTTGCGGCGAACCCGTCGACATCTGCGAAAGGCTTCATTTCTTCTACCCACACCTTTCGATACGATTCGGGCCTCAAATAGTTCCCGGGCCACTTAGGGCTGGAACCTCGAAGTCAGTGCCCGGCTGTAAGTGCAGGAGAGAAGCACCTCCATCTACAACCGATTCAGCTTCGCCATAACTTTCAACTGATTGTGCCTGCAACAGCGGCGCAGTAGCGGCGGAGATCATCGCCAATACGAGAAACCAGCCGATCCTTATCTGATCGAAACAGTTAATCCCAAAAAAGCCCACAAGGTACGCGAACATGGCAGCAGCGAGAAACCAAACAGACAACTCATCGCTTTCACCTTCCACCAGTCTTCGGGCATTTCCAACGCGCGCCAGGGCACGCGAGATCACCGCGATGAAGTAGCCAAGAGCCAACAACCCACCCGTCTCGCCGACGTTGACATATTGGTTTTGAGTATCCCACATGTCAAAGCCCCAGGTAGATACTTCCTTTGATCCGATCAGCCACCAATCGGAGAAGTGTCTGATGAACTGATCAATGAGCTGGGCACGCTGGTAACCTGACGATCCACCAGTGAGGTCGATATGGGCTATGAGAAACCACACTGGCGCCTTCATCACGAAGTTCAAGATTACCAAGGCGATAACCAATCCCCAACGCAGCGTCCGCATTTTCCTGCGGATCGGCCAAAGGCACATTGCGAAGATCCCGCCCACATAAGCAAGCAGGGGAGTGCTGGAATTTGAGCAGATCGTCATGACGGTGCAACCGAGCATTCCCACTACGGCTATCACCTTGGCCTTGGCATTCTTCCATAGTAAGAAGAATAGGGGCAACAAGGTGGCGGCAAAAGTTCCCGCTGTAAGCGAATGTGAAAATGTGGCCTGTGAGCGGATCCTGCCTTCGCGGATTTCTGGCGTTATGCTGACTCCAACCAGAAGTCCAAACAAGTTTTGCCGGATAGCTTGTTCGATCACCATGCCAACCGCTAGAATCACGGTGAGGACAGCGAGAGACTTCGCGGCACGGTAGATATCTGCCTCATCTTGAATAAGATACCGTACGAGCAGATATCCACCCAGGAAATCAATCAGGAATCCGAACTGATTGATCAGGGCATCCGAATTCATATATTGCAACGAGAAGCAAACAGCCTCACAGAGAACGCAGATGACAAAGGCCTGGTCGACCGAATTAAAGCCCCCCGCCAGCCGCTCTTTTTTGATAACAGTCACCCGCACCAAGCCCGCAAGAATAATGATTCGAGGGACTAACCAATCGGACCCCCAATAAGTAGATTTCTTGGCCGAAAGGAACCAGGAAAATACATGCCAGGACTGGTATCAATACATACTTCCGAGGCAACACCATGATCAGCACGATCGCGATCAGCATTGCGACCAGGACGATCGGGCTTATCACGCTGTGCGCAGCGCCGCCCCCAAAGTAATGGCTCTGTTCTTGTCCCACTCAGATCTCGCGCTCAGGCCTTTCACTCGCACGCGAAGGCAGTGGCTTCCCTAAGACGGCGTGGATGCTTTCACCATCCCCTACTCCGCAAGCCAAGAGGTTGAACAAGGGTAGTGCAGTCAATCTGAGAGCCTTGCGAACCACCCTCCAGGAAAGGCCAGGAGCTTGGGCTCGGGCGAGAGGAACGCGTGAAAGCCCGAAGTTTCCGAATCCTGCATCGACCAGGTAGCGAATACTCGCTTCGGTGAACAATTCGCGATGCGTTGTGATCGAGACTTCCTTAAGGCCAACCGAACTCGCAAGATTTCGTAGCGCGGTCGGCGAGAAATGATAGAGGTGTCTGGGCAGCTCAAGCGCATACCAATACGACCGAAAGATTCGCGCCCCGGCCGAATCGATGTTGGGCATCATGGTGAAGAAAATTCCGTCCGGCTTCAGCCATGTTGCGACTCTGGCGATGAGTCTCTCGGCTGATAAAGATGTTCGAACACGTGAAAGCACGTAATTGCGTCAAAGCTGTTTGGCGGAAAGGAGGCATCCAGAATGTCTCCAATGAAAATGTCTGCACCGCATCTGGCCTCCGCAGTCTTTACCACGGCCTCTGACATTTCTATTCCGTAGAGCTCAAATGGCAAACCCTTCAACGAAGAAAGGAAGCCGCCGGAACTACATCCGACGTCAAGAATTCTGCCTTGCGTCTTATAGCGCAAGAGGGTGGTACGGCGCTCCTTCCAATGATCGGGATCTTCTCCCGCGGCGGCGACCGACCGATCATAATCGGGTCCATAGTGCCGACTCATCTCCGATGGCAGGGGTGGGTTGTCCAGCCAAACGAGCGCACAATGGGGGCAGCGTACTAGGCTGTAGAATTCCTGGTTGCCGTGGAACCGATCCGGGGCCTGAAGGAACTCCTCAGAAGCGTCGCAGCCACAGGCAGGGCAACTCTCCGGGGACAAAATAGCTCTTACGGGTTCGGTGATGGGTTCAGCCACTCTACTATGCATTGATGGCTCGTCAGAGTCTTTTTCCACAGTCGCGCGATGCGGAACCACGCTTATCCGCACAAGCCCGAAGATAGGTTCTTTGTAGAGCAAAGGGATAGATGGAGATGCATTCCGCGGTTAACGCGAGGCGTGGCATCCATGTGTCACACGGAGCATAAAGTGCTCCAGAAGATCGGTACTGTGCTCCCAACTGAGACCGGAAACAAAGCTGTTACAGGCCTTGGCTAGCCGAACTCTCAGATCCTCATTTCCTAAAAGCAGGCAGAGGTTTTCGGCAAGAGCTTCAGAATCTTTCGCAGGAGAAAGCAGCCCAGTCACACCGTGTTGAATATATTCACGGAACCCACCTATATCGGTTGCAACCACAGCACACCCGCAACAGGCGGCCTCGGCGGGCGGCAGAGGAGAACCCTCGCACCAACTGGGCGCAAGCAATACAGATGATTGGTTATAGATCTGGTCGACGAGGAACTTTTGCGGCGGGTTTCGGTAATACTTAACCCACTTCGGAATCCAGGACTGTTGACGAGAAACTCCGAAAAAGACCACTTTCAAATCCGGATACTTCTCTCGAGCCATCCTGAGAGCCTCGATGCCATCGCGTGCCCCTTTGATCTGCGCCGTAGAGAAAAGCATGGCAACCTGCCGAGGACGGCCCTCGATTGGTCGAGTGAGACGATACCGCGTGTGATCGATGGCATTGGGTACATACGTCAAGTTCTTGCAGCCCAGTGTGTTACCCAATTCCACCAACCATTTGGCAATAACCACCTTGTGGAGTGAAGAGCGCCACGTGGCGTGCACCAGCTCCTTTGGGGCATGATATGCTTCATAGCCCTGGATCAGATAGCACTTCTCCCCTTTGGTTTCGGGACATTCCAGGACGGATTGAACTGTCGGGAATCCCGCTGCAAAAATGGCATCACCATCAGGGAGATAACGAACATCCGAGCTGGGAACAAAAAGCAGGTTGACCCGGTTGTCGAGCGGGTGCCAATCGATCGACGGCTTCAATAGCAGGTTCCTGAATCCGTTCACTCTTCCGCGAACCCACTGGTAAGCAGTTTCATTCTCCGGCGGGACAACGCACTTCAGGCGACGCGGATGAACCACCGTGACATGATGCCCGCGGGAAACAAGCCTGTTTGCGTACTCGTAGACGACTCGGATGCCGCCCGACGGCCCCCATACGTAGCCCGGCATCAAGAAGGTTACTCTCATCAATCGATCTCTACAGACGTCGATCAGGGGATCAAACTCTTCGGTCGACAAAGAACACATTGCGTTGCCTGAGGCGCGCAAGAAATAAAGTGTTCCAGAATTTCAAACTGCTCACTCACGTAGGCACCAAACTCGACAAAGCTCCACTCGCGAATGTGGGCTGGATTCAAGGGGGGGCCATTGTGTGTGCCAACTCTTAGCAGATCTCGGCTCGGCGTTGACAGAATTACATATCGTGGCCGAAGGCCAGCGATCATGGCAATCAATTTGTCGGGATCCTCCAGATGCTCGATTACGTCAACCGCCATGACCAAATCGGCAGGTTCGTCCGGCTTGTGAAAAGTATCCAACTCTTCCCAGACGCGATCCGGATATTTCTTTTTGAGCCACCGGCAAGTTTGTGGGACGTCGATTCCAACGGTTTTCATGGCACCTAGATACCTCATCAGCTTATATCCAGATCCACAGCCGATGTCAAAAACAGTTTTTAATTGCTGGTCATCAGAGATTTCTTTAGCTAGTTGGTAAACCTCTACTTGGGACTCGCCTGTGTTCTGGGTGTCATCGAAGTAAACGGTCTGCCTACGAGGTCGATAGCCATCGTGTATAAAGTAATTCTCCCGTTTCCCAATATGGCCAAAGTCGGCATAAGGCGGAAAAGAACCCAGTATTCGCTGCGATCCCCACGCACAGGGACGAGCAAATTCTGAGGGAATAGCAGAAATTCCAAAAGGGCGTAACAACTTTCCCGCTCCCAATAAGAGTGTCCTGTTGACTAGCTGCCGTATGTTGCGACGAGTTTCCATTATTGAGTTCTTAACACCTCTCGTCACGAAGCTGGAAGTCCTGCGCTAAGAACTGGCCTGTTTCTTCAGGAGCAAGAGCGGTGAGATCTCCTTGATTACTGATCTTTCATCGCGATCGACGCCGACAGTCCAAAAGGCTGCTGCGTAACCAGCGAAAGATAGCACCAGGAGCAACACGCATAGGAGTAATTGTGGGTGGAGAGATTGGATCAAGAAAACCACAAATAGCAGCCCTCCACTGGCAACAACTGTATGAAATAGCGGACCTGAAAAGCAGCGCCGAGGAGAGAATGCTTTCAACCTCCACGCAAACGCAAATAAGAACGCAGTATCGAGGAATGTGATCAACAGTTTTGCGAGGGCCGCTCCGCTTATTCCCATCCAACGCATCAACAGCCAACAAGACACCGCATATATCGGGAGGATAACAATATCCAGAATTGCCTTAACGTCAGGCCGGCCCAAAGCTTGGACTGACGAATAGGGAACAAATGCAAAAGCATTCAGGAAAAGCATAACAGCGATGAGTTGAAGCACTGCCGTACTGTGGCTCGCGAATTCAGTGTCCAACCCAGAGTTGCAGGATATCACGTGCGAAGAAGATAAAGACTGCGGTCACTGGAGTCATCAGCAGGAGCAAATACTTCACGGAGCGCAAAGTCACATCCGAAACTTCGGTACCGCCCCTACTCCCGTGGAAGCTGAAATAGGGAAATAGAGCCGGAGCCATACTGGCGGGAAATATCAGCACTTTGCTCGCCAGGTCAAATGGTACCGAATAATAAGTGAGCATGCTGACCGATAGCACTGACGCGATCAGGAATCGTTCCAGATAGCCAAGGATGGGGCCGGTAACATTGGAGAGCATGACCCAGCCACCAAACGACGCGAGCGGACGGATGACCTCGCGGGAAATCGTAGAACTGGCTCGAAGGCCGGGGATGATCCGGAAACAAAGGACCAGATAGGCGCAAGCGGTTGCAAGGCGAACCATAACCAAAAGGAGGACAATGCCCGACACCTTGATCCCAAAAGGAATGGCCAATGCCGCCAAAAGGTAAAAGCAGATGCTGCCGGGCACTTTGACGTAATTCACCAAATCAAACCGCTGGGTGGCTTCCAGTACTCCTCGAAGCGCATCGTTGCCCAGCATAACCGGCATCGCGGCACACAGGATCAAGAGCGAGGTCTGTGCTTGCCCCACGAACGAGGCCGGCATTTTGAACAAGTGGGTGACCGCGATGGGAACAAACGCGGCGCCAAGGATGCCGCCGGCGCAACCCATCGCGATCAAAAGAGTAAGCGAGTGTCCAGACCAGTTCCGGGACCTTGTGAACCTTCTCGGGGCTCAGATTCTCTGCCACGAACTTTACAGTTGCACGGCTAAGACCCAAGTCGAATATGCTGAAGTAGCCGAGTACCATATAAGCGATCGACAGGATTCCATATCCGTTTGTCCCCAGACCTTTGACGATATACGGTATCGTGAAAACCCCTACCAGCGCAGGTAGCGACCTGCCCCAGCAGGTTAAAGACGCTGTTCTTTGCCAGAAGCCTCTTGCTGTGCTGTCCCTTAGATGCCACGCGTCGTCCTCTTTAAGATGATGCCAAAGTAATGACGTGATAGTGCCAGACGAAAAACGCGCCTGCCTGATGACCAACTGCGACTCCTGTCGACTATCGTCAGATGGTAATTTGTGGCCGGAGGATAGTGTCAGGACTGCGTGAACCGCGTCGTGTTTGTGATGGCGGATTACCGCGTTGGCCGATCCAGTACCGCCAAGTTGGCACCGCCGTGCGCAAGGAACCTCATGAGGCTTACCAGGGAGACACGTCATGAGTTCAGGGACTACAAGGAACCTAGATGTTAGGGTAGTCCTCATGGGCAGCCGCCTCGGCCGGTAAATTAGCTGCGGCCGATTGGGTACCTCGGAGCGACTCCGTCCGGACTTGGAGGTTGCCCCAAGCGAGCCTTTTCACAGGCTACTGGGGGACGGCCGTCAAGCTTGTAGGTGGGAGCGGCCCATCGCTAGAAGCTGCCTGATACGCTCCGATGTCCCAGGCGCCGGTCGCTGGTCGAGGATTGCCTGCCCTGTCGCTGCACAGAGGCGCCAGATTGCCGGTACATAGGCTGCTAAGGTTTGCCCCAGCTTGGATGAGTGGCGAGCCGAACTGTGGGGCGCAGTTCTGGCCGACAGATCCAACTGTGCAAGCCGAGTTCAGGGCAAAGTAGGTGCTGCTCGACAGGTTCGCGATGCCGTGCTGGTCGCAGGTTTTAGGGCTTCCTGTGCAACTACCGGCCTGCCACACGGTGAATAATCCGCTATCCACAAACGATGTGTAAAAGCAGTTATAGGAGGAGCAATTCTCGTAGGCGTTATAGTCAAAGACCGTGTAAGTAACCGGAACGGCCTCTGCGACAAGGATTCCATTGCCTCCGGTCGCATTGTTTTCAATCGTCACATTTTGGGCATGGTTGGTCTGATAGGCAATGGAACCGTTAGCGCCGCTCACGCCCAAACTTGTATTGTTTGCAAACAGGTCGCCCGTATCTCCAGTCGTACTATTTCCAACGATGCTGCTTTCTGCGGGCGTTGAATGGTTAGCAAGAAACACGTTGTTGAATACGTAAAGCGTTCCTCCCGGAACCATGCAGGTGGTTGAGGAGCCTCCCCCTTCTGGGAAGAAGAATTGATTGATGGTGGTTCCGGTATCGCCGTCGAACTGATTGTTGTAGAGATAACCTGTTTGCGTGTTTCCACCGGAACCGGCAAAGCAGTGGAATCCGTCATGGTGATAGTTCAGTCCGGCATTGTCCCAAACCGCCCAATCGTGGAAGTGGTTATCATGAACAAAGAATGTGGTAGGCGCAGCAGCTAGATCGTGCTCACAGTTGCTAATGTCATTGTTATAAAAGTTCAGCGTGGTTGCAGAGAGAGAACCTGTAACGCACCAACCTCCCATATTGATTACGTTATGGTCAATGGTGACGGTGCCGCTACCTCCATCAATCGCTCTCAGGGTCGTAGCATCAACCTCCGCGGCAGTTCCTGAGCGTTGATACATATTTTGCAACGACATATTCTTAACTTCGTTACCTACACCAAGGCCCATTTCAATGAAAAGTGAGGCTTGTTGATATGTCAAAGACGTACCATTTGCTGTGTTTTGTATCGTTCCGTTGCAGGCTGTGGTAACATTCGTGGCCGCGTTGTAGCCGCAGGCAACTCCCCCGTCTACCAGGATGTAAGACTGACCTCCGAAGTTGATCGCTCCGCCCATTCCTCCTCCGTTGTACCAATACGGAGCCGAAAGAACAGCACCAGCCTCAAACTTGATGGTTACAGGGTTGCCATTGGCGCCGCTGCCCTGAGCCTTTAGGAGCGTCCCTCCCGCACTTCCTGTAAATGTGCCGCACAAGTGAACCGTGCTTCCCGGCCCAATCTGGCTTCCGCCTGAACCCCAGTTACCGCTATTGTTGAAAAAGGTGTAGGCGTATGCGTTGGCGCAACTGCTCCCGTTAGCAGATCCCGATGCATTCTGGGCGATATAAATGTTGCTAGCGCTGGTGCCGCTCGCCGTATTGGAGCTGATTATCAGCACTGATAGAATGATGGCTAAGGATAGGGCCTTCGATAGGAATCTCACTCAGACGCTCCTGGATCGGCTCCTGGCGGAAGGGGGTCCCAAGAATCTCCCCCGGCACTTGAGCGCAAATCTCATGGCACTAAAGTAGCGGCGGCTTCTAGGGAGCGTCAATCGTAAAGTCGCCTTTATGTACACTAAAGTAACATATTATTTGCCATTAAGTGGTGGCATAGACTCCCAATATTGAACTTTGGCCAAAAACGCTGCGACGATAACCGGGGGATAAATAGTTGTCGATCTGCTCGAACGGAGCACTTACCAATGAAAGACTTTTCGGTTGCTTTGGCGGATGACTTCCCGGAGTTAGCCGTTTGGGTAAAAGAATGCCGGCCGCATCTTCCAGGCGTATTGAAGCGTTTGTAGCCAGTCGTAGGCACCCGCCAGCTTTGCCGCGAAAAGCCGGGAATCGTCTCCAGAGTTTACGGGTAAACGCTTAGCGAAGAACTTGTCGTCGGTCCGATCTGCCGTCCCTACCCGCGTTGAGACACCGGTCTCATATCCAGTCTCCTCAAGCATCGTTCGAAGTCGCTGTGTAAATGCATGGTCGCCCTCAGGAAGCGCGAATGGGTAGGCGAATGAATTCACGGGACAACCCAACTTATCTTCGATTGTTTCCTTCGAGTCCCTGAGCTCCTCTCGAACAGCTTGCGTCTTCAGAGTTCTGAGTTGAGGATGGGTGACGGTGTGCGAACCGAAATGAGTGCCGGCCGTTCGGAGTTCGCGGATTTGATCCCACGTCAGGCAATCGTTCCCTTTGAATCTGCGAGCGGTCTTGCCGATATATGCGGTTGGCAGGAACACGGTCGCGGTGAACCCGTACTTGCTGAGGATGGGAAAGGCGTCGGTGAAAAAGTCCTGATATCCGTCGTCGAAGGTAAGAACCACCAGTTTGTCGTAGCTCTGCCCCGGAGCCTCAAGTCGCTGTACTGCATCTTGAAGACTAACGGTCAAGTAATTCTGTTTGTGAAGAAGCCGCATATGTTCGGCAAAGATAGCCGGAGCAGTCGACGTACAGAAATACGGATGGCGGTTCTGTTCTGCAGCTTCCGAAATGCTGTGGTACATCAGGATGGGTATTCCGGACTTGGGAGCGAGCCGTAAGCGCTGCAGCGGCCTAAAAAAATATAAAGTGGCCAAGCGGTCGAGCCGGGCCACGGATATTCTCTCCCTAGATGGATTGACGCCGCTAGTCATTTCCCGTCGGATCCACGTTCCAGTCACGACATACTGCTGAGCGCAACCAAAGATTCTTTCGCTGCCTGAACAACCCCCCGTTGGTTCTCGTGTCCCAGCTGCGGGTACATCGGCAGGGAGAGTATTTTCGACGCGATGCTCTCAGTCGAGGGGAAATCACCCTCATTGTAGTCGAGGCTGCGATAAGCTCGCTGCATGTGAAGTGGGATGGGGTAATGGATACCAGTGCCGATACCGGCCGCCTTGAGACTATTCTGCATCTCTTGCCGATCCGGCACCTGCACGACGTAAAGATGATAGATAGCGCGCGACCAGGACGGCTCGAATGGGAGAACCAGCGCATCGATACCGGCAAGCTGTTCCCGGTAGGCTTTCGCTATCTCTCGCCGCTGGTTATTCCATTCTGGTAAGCGCGCCAGCTTTGCATGGAGAATGCCCGCCTGGATGGCGTCCAACCGTCCGTTGTAGCCTTCGATGTCATGATAGTATTTGGCGGCTTGTCCGTGATCGCGGAGCATGCGGATCTTCTGAGCCAGTTCCGTGCTGTTCGTCGTCACCGCCCCCGCCTCACCGCAAGCACCTAAGTTCTTCCCGGGATAGAAGCTAAACGCCGCGGCCCTACCCATGGACCCGGCTTTTCTCCAGCGCTGCTCGTCGCGCGAGAAGTATTCAGCGCCGTGTGCCTGGCACGCGTCTTCGATCACCAATAGATCGTAAGTTTCTGCCAGCTTCATAATCGGATCCATGTCGGCCATTTGTCCATAGAGATGCACCGGGACAATCGCCGTAATCGTTCGGCCGGTGCGGTGGGAGACTGGCCTTCCGGATGATGGATCTCGATCGCATTGCAGCTCCAGGTATTCACGGAGCTTCTCCGGGTCGATGTTGTAGGTGCGTTCATCGATGTCGACGAACTCGGGAACCGCACCGGCCTGAGTGATGGCCTCGGTGGTAGCGATGAAGGTATTTGGTACGGTAAGGACGCTATCTCCGGGCGAGACTCCAGCCGCTATCAGGGCAAAGCGCAGGGCGTCTGTTCCACTACCTACACCCACGCAATGTTCCACCTCGCAGAAGCTTGCGAAGGCTTCTTCAAAGTCCTGGACAGGCTTGCCTCCAATGAATCCGGCCGAGTGGAGCGCGTTTAGAAACAGCGCGACGAGCTCCTCCTCCATCTCCAGGTGAGGCGTTATGAGGTCAAGAAAGGGGACGTCAATGCGGTTCATAAGGCAGGATCCTCTCTTAACTGGCTGGCCACTCTATCCCAGCGATGCTGCCGCGGCGGCAGCTGCGGCGGGTTGGGAGATACCGATCACTGGCGCCTGTTGGTTTTCCCCGAAGGAAGGCGCGCCGGCAGACGAGGCGGGCTGGGGTCCGAGATGCACGGCCGCTCCACGATTCCGCAGGGACTGATTCGCGGCCTCCAGCATCTTCACCACCCTTAGACCGGCCAATCCATCATTGAACGGCGCCTGGCTCTTGGTTATGCATTCAACAAAGTAGCCCAGCTCCAGGCGAAGTGCCTCTGCGGGTTCCAGACGGGGAGCCCACATGTCGCCCGAGCGGTAGTTGACGAGCAGATTGTAAACGCCCTCGCGGCTGGTGACCTTTACGCCTTTGTCATAGACCTTGATCTTCTCGTCGTTCTCAAGATCATTCCAGACGAGCATTTTCTTTTCGCCGCCGATCAAGGTCGTGCGCAGCTTCACGGGCGATAGCCAATTGACGTTGATGTGGGCGATGACATCGTTGGGAAAGTAAAGAGTGATGAACGCCACGTCCTCGTGCCCGTTCAGGTGAGTCTGGCCAGTCGCCACGATCTGCTCGGCGGTTCCTTCGATGAGGTAGTCCATGATGGACAGATCGTGCGGCGCAAGATCCCAGATGACGTTGACGTCGTGCTGGAACAAGCCCAGGTTTACGCGAGTCGAGTCGTAATAGTACAGCTTGCCGAGCGTATCGGCGTCCAACAGCTGCTTGATCTTCCGCACGGCGCCGGTAAACAAGAACGTGTGGTCCACCATGATCTGCAGGTTGTTGCGCGCCGCGAGATTGATCAGTTCCTCCGCCTGTGCGGTATTGCTGGTAAAGGGCTTCTCCACAAACACGTGCTTGCCGTTTTCAAGTGCAGCTTTGGCTAGCTCGAAATGTGTCCAGACGGGAGTGATGATGGCGACGGCGTCGATCTCGGGCGAGGAAATCACTTCGCTCGCATCGGACGTGACGCGAGTGCCGTGCATGACTTTCTGGGCGCGCGCACGTGCGGCAGACGACTTGTCGGCGATGGCCAGCACTCGGGCTCCTTCCAGGCCGTCAAGGTTCCTGACGACATTGGGGCCCCAGTAGCCATAACCGATTGCGCCGAAATTCACCATATTACCGTTGCGCTCCGGTTTGGCGGTAGAAGAATACTCAGTGGCGGCTGGCATGATGGGTGACCTCCAAGAAAGCTTGGTTTGATTGTTAGATTGAATCGATGACAAGAGGCGAGGCGGGTCTGCGTTTCGTCAATAAGCCCCCGCGCCGAGGATCACGGCACGGGGGGTGCGCAGCAGAATTTTCAGGTCAAGCCAGGGCGACCAGTCCCTGGCATATCGAAGATCAAGGCGCACCATCTCATCAAATTTGACCCGGCCGCGACCGTTGACTTGCCAGAGTCCAGTGATCCCTGGCTTAACCTCCAGAATTCTCCGACGGTGCCAGGTCTGATAAGCGGCTACTTCATAGGGAATCGCCGGACGCGGGCCAACCAGCGACATTTCCCCCTTAAGCACGTTGAAAAGCTGAGGCAGCTCGTCGACGCTGGTTCGACGAAGCAATGCACCTATCCGCGTGACGCGCTTGTCGTTTGTTAGCTTGTAGAAGCCTGTGCCATCGCCGTTACCGTTCGCCGGATGCCGTTGCGCTTCACCAGCGATTAATTGCATCACGTAGGTCTTATGGACGGTGGGATCGTTGTCCACGTACATGGACCGGAACTTCAGGAACGAAAACGACTTGCCGTACTGCCCCACCCGTTGCTGGCGATACAAAATGGGGCCTTGGGAGGACACCTTGACCGCCACGGCCACCATCAGCAGTAGCGGTGAACTAATGGCCAGCAGCAACAGGCTGCCGGCTATGTCCATGACCCGTTTTGTCAAAGTTAATAGCTTGCCTAGGTTGTCGCCTCTCGCCAGGTCGGGATAGAGTGCCGGGTTGCTCGGGCGCTGGGAGATGTCGTGGTGCCCATTTATCGGGAAAGAAGTGAAATGAGATGCTAATCTGGCTGAACTGCTCCTGGTTCAGGTTGTCCCGCAGAATGGTGCCGAGTCTTTCCAGCATCACGCTGAGGATGGAGCTTTGATTGAACATTACGAGTTGGGTGAATAGGACCCCGACACAGGCATTTTTCTTGTACCAGCCGATGACGTCGGTCTCTCGCGTTGCGGTCAACAATGCCGCGATCACCTTCGCGAGGACCTGGGCGTTCTTCTCTTCGCTTTGATGCTCCCCCGTTTCTAGCAGCATGAGCAAGAAAGGATGGGAGGAGCGCTCGGTCCGCTTGCGCTCGATGGCGATCATTCGTTTGAACGACTCTTCGTGTAAGACCTCGCGTTCTAGCGTTGCCTCCGTTGGGAGAGCAGCACCATCTCGGCTAGAGCCATTCTTGCGTCGTTGTTCTGTCACGAATTCTTCCGTAGATCCCTTTGCTATGCCTGGGGGGGATGGGAATCAGAAAGGTGTACCCGATTACACGACCGAAAGAAGAGAGAGTGCTGGATAGATATCAGTTATTGGGCCACGGACGATTCCATCGGTACCGCGGGTGACTTACCGGCATAATCATAGTAGTATTTGCTGGCAGCAGCTTCCGTGGATGCGTTGATGACCGCCCCCAAAAGCTTTGACTGTTCCACCGCTTCCAAGGCTCGCTGAAGCTGGTGCTTGGTTGTCACTCCCGGCCGCGTTACCAACATGATGGCATCTGCCAGTCGCATCCAGATCGTTGTGTCGGCGAGCGGCAGCATGGGCGGTGAGTCGATGATCACCCAGTCAAAGCCCGCTGATACGCTATCCATGCACACCGCGAGTCTTCCTGGCTCCATGAATTCTACTGGGCTCGTGTCAATGTTGCCAGCTGACAAAACGCAGAAGTCCTCACTCTCCAGACGGCGAATATTGTTAAATCTATCGGCTTTGCCTTGCAGCAGCTGACCCAGCCCGGCAATCTCACCCAGGCCAAGCTGCTTCGCCAGCGAAGGTCGGCGAAGATCTCCTTCCACAAGCAGAACGTTCTGCTTGCCCCCGGCCAGAGCGCACGCCAGATTGGCCGCTACCATGGTCTTTCCTTCACTAGGCACTGAACTCGTGATTACGATGCGCTTGAGTGAACGCTTTTGCTGCAGGTGCCGGAGACGAGTAGCCAGGAAACGAAACTTCTCTGCTGCCAGACTGTCGGTCTGCGAGAAGCACACCCATTTGCTGTGTACGAGCAGAGTTGGCTGGACTGCAGGGAACTGCTGCAGGTGCTCGCGGCAGACAAGTTGGCCGGCCGGCTCCTCCCCGTCAACCTGACTTTCAACCTTGTGCTCCACCGCTTGGAGCAGCTCCTTTGCGGTCGAAAACTTGCGGGAGCCGTTGCCGGATTGTTCTCCCTGGGACTGGTGTAGTGCGTCGAATATTTGGCTCATATTAGCGCCCGAGGACTTTCATGACCGTTCGTGCTCTGTGTCGCTTGCGGGCGCCCTCCGCAGGTAAGAAAAAAAATCAAGCAAGCTTTTGGAGGCCCTGCGGGCGAAGGTCTCATCGAAATCTACTACCACGTCGGTCGGAGGAAGATGCACCACGTCCAGGCGAAGGTCGGCAGCCGCGCCGTCAACAATCTCAGGAGGCACGCTTGGTAGCCTTCTGGCATAGGCAGTGATAAGTGCGTTATCGCAAAGGGTGTTGATCAGCCGAGGAATACCCTTCGAGTGGCGATACAAGGCGGCTATGGTTTCCGCGGGAAACAATGAGCGACAATCTCTTGCCCCCGCGACCTGCAGGCGCCACTCAACGTAGCCTTGAGTTTCGGTAATGTCCAGCGGTGTGAGCTGCGCCCGGTGGGCGATTCTTTGCTTAAGTTGCCGCAGCGTTGGAGAATCGAGTATGTAATCCAGCTCTGGCTGACCGACTAACAATATTTGCAGTAACTTGCCGCGGGTGGTCTCTAAATTCGTCAGCAGCCGAATCTCTTCAAGTATTTCCGCGGAGAGATGATGCGCCTCGTCAACCACCAGCACCGTGGTAAGATCTCGCGAACCCCGCGCCACTAGGTACTTGCTTAGATCGGAAAGAATCTGGCTCTTGTTTTTGCCCGATACGGATAGTCCAAAATCGTTGGCGATGTACTCCAGGAACTCGCACGGCGATAGCAGCCCATTAAAGACATATGCGTAGCTTATATCTCTGCTTTCCCGGAATAGCTCAAGCACACAACGCAACAGCAAAGTCTTCCCAGTTCCCACCTCACCCGTGAGCACGACAAAGCCTTTATGTCCTCGCACGGCGTGGTAGAGCGCTGCCATCGCCTCGTTGTGCCTTCGAGTCGCAAAGAGGAAAGCCGGATCGGGACTTATGTCAAATGGGTTCCGAGTCAGGTTGTAAAATGCGTTGTACATCAGACGTGATTTCAGCCCTTCAAGTAGCTCACAGCAGATCCAGCAAGAACCGCAGCTAGGACGACAGCCGCCGCTGCCCAGCCGATCCAGTCCTTCCTCTGCTGACGCCGTTCGTCAGTCGGGTCATGAATGACGGGGATCTCGGACAGAACCAATACCGGCAGCAGTTTTCTCAGCTCCACCTCGCTATAGACCCGGTCGTCCATCATTTCGGACGTCCACACAACGCCTGCTCCCAGCACGAGTCCTATAACCAGACCAATGCCGCAAAGCTTTAGACGGTTAGGAAAGCTGGGTTTCAGCGGCAAGCTGGGAGGGTCAATGATTCGAAAATGTCCGCCTTGTTGAAGCAGCTCCATACTGGTTGCCATGGCGGATTCATTCTTCTTCTTCAACAGGCCGTCATAGGATTCCTTGGTTTGCTCATACCCGCGGGTAAGATCAGCCAGCTGTTGCTCGCGTATGGGCTCTTGATTGAGCCTGGTCTGATAGTCGTTGATCCTGGCGGAAAGGGCGGCGATTGCCTGCTCTCGGTTCTTGATCTCGATCTCATTGGCCTTCAACTGACTTTGCAGGTGGGGCAACAGCGACGGGTCCTTGGCTGCAGTAGCGTTGTAGGCGGAAGCTTCTGCCTTCGCATCGGCCTGAGTGTTGCCATCCTTCGACTTAGCTTTAGCCACCAGCGCGTCACGCTGCGCTTCGGTCTTTGCGATCTTATCCTTCGTGATACGGACTTCCGGGTATTTATCGCCGTACGTAGAAGTGAGATCACGCAGCTGCAACTTAAGCTTCTCGAGCTGCTCGTTCAGTTGGGCTAAGCCCATGCCATCATCCGATCCACCCTTCGACGGTTCCTTTAGCGTGTTGTACTGATTCAGCAAGGTCTCCGTGTAGACCCGCTGCTGTTTGGCCATATTAAGAGCGCTCGATTCCGCCTGCAGCTGAGCTTGGAGTCCAGTCAGTATCTGAAGATTGCTTCCAAGCTGGCTTGGAAGTTCACCGATATGTTGGGCCTTGTATTCGCGAATCTTTTCTTCCTGTGCCTCCAGCGTCTGCTGGACAGTAACCAGTTGTGTTTCTAGAAATCGGGTATTTCCTTCCGATTCCTGCTGCCGCGCTTCCAGATTCTCATTGATGAACAGGTTCGTGAGTTTGCTTGTGACCTGTTGAGCAATCCGGGGATCGCTGGCCGTATAGTAGACGTTAAATGCATTGATGTGTTTATCCTCACTGCGAACAAGCTCGATCTCGATGTCCTTGCGCATCTGATCGACAATCTCATCGGGCGAAAGCCGACGGCGATCGTTTGCGTACAAGTTCAACTCATTAATGATAGCCAGAAGACGGGAACGGCTGAGAATCTGTTCACTGATGCTCTGCAGCCGCTCCTGCAAGTTGTCAGCAATGTTGGGCGTAACGTAGTCTTTAGGCATGCTGGGCTGTTCTACCAGGATTAGCGTGCTCGATTTGTATCTCGCCGGCAACACCCAGCTCGCTCCCCACACGGCAAGCCACGCCAGGAACATTGGAACCAAGAAATATAGATGGCGCCGGCGAACGATTCCAAGGTAATGTTCGATTCCCGGTGTCTCTGACGTTTGCTGTTCGGACCGGTGCTGGCATGACTTATCTAGGTAAGGGCTTGCTGATCTGGTAATTCAGAGACACAAAGACGCGACTCACGTTTGGCGCGTTAGCGACAGCCGCAATCTGCTCATAATTCTGGTGTGTCCAGCTGTAGCCGAACTGTAGATTTAGATGCGTTCCCAGAGATCGCTGGGCTGAAAGGGTGCCGGAGATGGAGCTGCCTCCACTGCTAGAAGAAAACAGAGGAGTCAATGTTTTGTTGTCCGCATAATTCGCCGCTACTCCGGTATTCCAATTTCGGCTTACTTTCCAGTTTGCTGAAGCACCGGCTGTAGTGGAATGGAACGCGCCGTTCAACCCGCCACCTCCGCTGACGATGCGCGAGTAGTTCGCTGCCAGCGTAGTTCGCCCTCCCTGCCATCCGACACTCACCATCAGCAAAGGACTCCACGACGATGACGGAGGGAATGGCTGCTGTGTGGCGGTATAATGCTGCGGGCCACCGGAGATCGATACCGAGAGCGTAGGTCTCAAGTAAATCGATAGAAAAGCAAACACAGTCTGGGTTTGTGTCTGGCTGCCGGGCGCATTAGCCTGAGACGACAGCGTTCGTTGATACTGGTAGTTGACGCCAAGGTAATACTTCTCCCCTAGGCGCTGAGAATAAAAGGCCGAGCCTCCTTCTGAACGCGAGTTGTACAGACCAGGAACCTGTTCCGGGCTGGGGTAAAAGAGGCGACTAAAGCTGCCCCCGCCCCCCAGCGTGCCTGCAGCACTCACCCGATACGTAAGCTGGGCACTCGTCGCGTTGTTGATTTGATCTGCGAGTGGAGCGATAACCGCCACGCCGGGCGCCGGTACCGAACCTGAGACTGGCGAAGCCGAGAGAGGATTCGGTTGATTGAAAAGGTTAGACGTTTTGATAAATGCGTCTTGCAGACTGATCGTGAGGTTCGGGCTGATGAGATATTGGAAATTGACGTTCACATTCTGGTCAGCCTGGTTGTAGCCACTGGTGTGTTGGTAGAGAGTGAAGCCAGGACTGTAGCTGAAGCGCAGTTGCGACCGCAACGTTACCATATTAAGCGCGATTGTCGGCCAAAACGAATAGCTCATGCTTCCGACCGGATTTGTGCCACCGGTAACGTTGCTGGAATATGCGCTGCTTACAGTAAATCCGCCACTCCAGTAATTTTGCGCGGTGTCTCCGGCGAACTCTGTCGGGTAAGCTTGGCCGCTCACCGGCGGCGGTAGGCGTAGCTGCGTGTCGCCGGCAGAGCCGTTTGCGGTGTCTGAGCTGGTCGTGTCCACCTGGCTCCATGCCAAGGAACACGCTAGCAGCAGAAAGCCGAAGCAGCCCCACTTAAGCATCGCCGGGCTAGGGTACGACCACCGTGTCATGTGGTTGAAGCTCTATGTTCTGCGCAGTGTTCCTGCCTTTGATGACGTCCTGATAGTTGAAGGGCAGCCGCAACTCAGTACCGTCCGGATGCCGGCGCAGAATGTATATTGACTTTTGCTTGGCAAAGTCACGACAGCCCCCAGCCAGCGCAATCGCGTCCAGAACCGTCGTCGGATTCACTAGCGCATAGGAACCCGGCTTCGCCACTTTGCCCAGAATATTGAACTTCTGGCTATTGATCTGCTCCACGATGACGGTAACTTCTGGCTCGTTCAAATAGGGCTGCCACCGATGGGTAAGATCCTCTTCTAGCTTCAGCGGGGTTTGGCCGGTCGCCTGTACGTCTCCAATGAGCGGTAAGGAGATTTTCCCGTCCGAACGCACGGGAATCGAGCGCGAAAGATCGGGTTGTTTCCAGACGCTGATCGCCAGTACGTCACCGTTCCCAATGACAAAGCCATCGTCGTGCGGCTTTGTAGTCGGGGCGCCGACCGATTTGCTGACGGAAGCCACATCGGCGGAAACCAGTGGCGGAGTAGGGGACTGACTCGCGACCTGCGCCTGGGCCCAGACATGACCAGCCAGAACCAGGCAAACCAACCCCATGCTTAAACTTCTGCGCAACGCAGTGCTCGATGAACTTGTCATACTCTGACTCTCGGTAGACGTACTCCGATGAGTACGCTCATTTAAGCGCCCCGATTGCCTCCGAATCCATTTCCGTTCGGCCTGAGTCCAGCGGATCCTGGGGCGAGTGCGGAATCAGGAGCTCTCAGTTGATATTGGTCGATCTTGTATAGCAAGGTTCGATAGCTGACCTTGAGGAGTCGCGAGGCGGCCTTTCGGTTCCAGCCTGTCCTTTCCAGGGCTGCGGCGATGGCGGTCCTCTCCGCTTCCAGTTTCACGGTTTGCACCAGCGCCTTCAGCGAATCCGAGCGGGCAACGCCGATATCCTTGTGGTGAGTCCGCGGCCCAAGAACGGTGTCAGCAGAGCGTGTGGAACCGTCCCCGTCAAAGCCCTCAGACTCTCCGTCGCCCACGAACGACATTTCCTGACCGGCCGCTAGCAGGAGACGCTTGACGAAGTTCTCCAGTTCTCGCAAATTGCCTGGCCAGGTGTGCGACTGACATGCCTCCAACAGGGCCGGAGAAAGCGGCCGAGGCGCCAGCGCATACTGCCTGGACAGCTGACGCATGAAGTAGTGCAACAGCAAAGCAATCTCTTCCCGGCGCTCACGCAAAGGAGGGACGCGAACAGTGTAGGCGCTGAGCCGGTAGCAAAGGTCCTCGCGCAGCTTGTTATCGGAAACGGCCGATTCCAGGCCGGTCGTGCTGGCCGTCAGAATGCGCACGTCAACCGAGACAGAAGCTCCGCTTCCGGGTCGCGCGAATTTCTGGTTCTGTAGCACCTGCATGAGCTTGAATTGCAGGGCCATCGGCATCTCTGTTATCTCATCAAGCAGGAGCGTGCCCTTCTCACAGAGCTCCAGCTTGCCACGCTTCTCGTGCTGGGCACCCGCTCCGTTCCGGTCCGATCCGAATAATTCGGACTCCAAAAGGTGGCTCGGCAAAGCAGCACAGTTGATCTTCGCAAATCTAGATCCGGACCTCACCGAGAGGTGATGTAGCAATCGTGCGATTGTTTCCTTGCCGCTGCCGCTTTCGCCGAGAACCAGCACTGGAGAATCGCCCTCGGCGAGAAGTTCGACTTGCGCCCTCAGCTTTCGCATCAGCGGGCTGGCTGCGACAAAGAACCTGTCCCCAGCAACCTCGGAAACATCGTCACTGGCGATTTCCACGCCTTCCACGGCAACAATGTCGCTAAGCTTCGTTGTCTGCCGCAGGATCGCGTCCTCCAACGACTGATCCGCGAGTGGTTTCGCAAGGCAATCTCTTGCACCCAGCCGCACGGCCTCCTGCTGGGTGGTTGAGTCTTCCCGGTCATAGAGCACAAGAATCGGTAATTCAGGCCGAAGGCGGCGAAGCCAGCGCAGGAAGTGAAGGCCGTCTTTATCGGCACGAGGTACGTCAAGAACCAGCAGATCAGGCGTTATGCCCGATTGAACCCTCTCCATCGCGCCCCACCCGCAGGTAGCGCCTTCAAGTTGCCAGCCATTCACTTCTCCTGCGGACCAGAGCGGCCCCAGGACAGCAGCTTCCCGGCTTACTACCAGAAGCCGCAGAACTCCAAGCTGATGATTGGCTGACAGGGTGTATGGATCTACAGACATGAAAGGAGCGAAGCCTCTAGACGGGCTCTACGTCGTAACCGGAAATTTTAACGCTCAGAGATCTTTGGATAACATCCAGCGAGACAACCAGACTGCGCTCGCCGTTGCGCGAAATCAGAATTCCTTCGACACCGTTTAGGGCCCCGCTTCGGATTCGCACTCGCTGGCCGAGCTTGAGAAACGGGTGGGAGCAGACGGGCAATTGTTCCTCTACCAGAGTACGAACTGCGTTGATCTGTTCCTCCGGGATCTCGATGCCTGCTCCATGAATTCCCACAAACTTCAGCACCCCATTGACCCGCAGGACCCTCAGTCTCTCCTGATGGTTTGGAACCAGCCTGACGAAGACGTAACAACCGAATGCGGGAAATTCCACGACCTTTCGCCGGTCCGACCATTGGCGAACCTGCTTGACCAGCGGCAAAAAGCTGGTGATTCCCAGCTCGCGAATTTCTTGAGCAACCACTTTTTCGTGCCGGGCATGAGTGTGAACCGCGAACCATCGTTCGTCGGCTATATTTGCGCCGATGCCGAAGAATGGTGCTGGGTCGGAAAGCTTGTAAAGCTGGGGATCGGTGGACATAGCTTCGCCCTCTCACTCACATCGCGACCTTTCTAAGAGGTGCAATCGCGAATGCCTGGCCGGCAGCAAACTCGGAAATCAAATCTGCGCCGCCGGAACCTGGTTTGCTGCTTTCGTCGAAGGATGCCTGAAGATCACTTCAAGTCGGACTTCAGCAAGCCGATTGAGCCTTTACGTCGGATGTAGCGTACGAATAGTTGAACAACGCTGCAAGAGGTACAGGGTCTCAGCGAAGCATTTACCTATAGGGATAGAGTGCGAAGTCCGTGGGACTGAGTAATCCATCCTCAGAGAAGCTCTTCTCTAATTCGGATTTCTCGCGTCAGTCAGCATTGAGCAGACATGGGTTTGTGACTTGTCAGTTTGATTTTGGATGAATCCCTGTAAAGAACTATTGATCAATCAGATCGTGGAAACGCCCGGGCACGGAGCGCACTCGGCCTGGCCTGGTTCTGGCAGTCGCAGGGCACACTCTTCGTCCCAAATCGGGACTGTCCCAAAATAACACCTATGTGGGTGGTAAACGCCACAAAGTGTGTGCAAAGGATGTACCACCATTGTTGTCTTGTGGTCGAATACGAATTGGGCTACTCTGCTATGAGCTTGGGGAACTGGTTAGCACGGACAGGGTTTCGCGAATATTCCTGCGAAGGACGCGACTGTCTAGTGCATCCGGTTCCCCTAAATATTTTGCGGTAACCTCAATCTTGGAGCAACATGCGCAACCAGCCATTGCCCGGATCTATCCGCGTGCTAGTCGTCGACAGCACGCGGGTTCACACTGAACTGCTAGCAGACGCCTTGAAGCGTGACGAATGTTTGCAGGTCACCACGTTGCCTCCGGATTCCGAACGTCTCAAGACGGATCTCAATCCCGGCGACACCGATGTCCTCCTCATTAGCTCCAATCTTGAGGGTAAGGCCGGCCGGGGCTTCGAACTGCTTCGAGGTCTACGAACCATGCATCCCCATCTCAGGGCTATTGTGCTCTTGGACAGCTCGCAAGGCGAGATGATATTGGAGGCGTTTTGCGCGGGCGCGCAGGGCATTTTCAGCAAGAGTGAGTCGGTCGAGACGCTCGGCAAGTGTATTCGCAAAGTTTACGAAGGGCAGATCTGGGCCAACACCCACCAGGTGGCAACCTTGACTCAGGCTCTGGCGTCGTCGCACAACATTCGTGCGGTCGACGCACGTGGTTTGAACCTGCTCTCCAAGCGCGAGATGGAAGTCGTTCGCGGCGTAGCTCTGGGACTCTCCAATCGAGAGATCGCTGAGCGCTTGCAGTTGAGCCAGCACACGATAAAAAACTGTCTCTTTCGCATCTTTGACAAATTAGGCGTGTCCAGCCGGGTCGAACTTCTGTTCATGACCCTTAGCCAGGAAAGGAACGCTCAATCCGCCCTACAACACTTTCTCAATGAGCGTGCTCACGAGAGCTTGCGGGATGAATCGTCGCTAGTGGCTTGTCGGAACGCGGCATGCCGCGGAATTCTCACCGCGCAGATCACTTTGGCTCAATATCACGCGTTGAACAAGACTGTTCCGAACAGCGCCGTTCAGGCCTACGTTTGGTATTCGACTGCGGCGGCGCAGATCTCCCAGGCCTGCAGAGATCTGACCAAGGAGCTCACCATCGAGCAACTGCTTGATGCGGAGCAGATGGCGACCGAAAGGTCGGCCAAGTCAGCCGGAGCCTCGGCATCGGGAACCGAGCGAAGAAGACCAGTACGTCGAAAGTTGCACTCTGAGACTTCGCGGAAGGAACTCCCAGTGACGGCTTATTGACTCCAATCTGCTTAGGCAGGAGAAGAAGTGCAATCACAATCGGCTTCCTATTTTGTTCATCCCCACGCCCTGGTCGAAACGGAAGACATCGGCGAAGGCACTCGTATATGGGCATTCGCTCACGTAATGAAGGGTGCGATTGTCGGCAAGAACTGCAATATCTGCGACCACGCCTTTGTGGAATCCAACGTCACCATCGGGGACGGGGTTACCATCAAGAATGGAGTGGCCGTTTGGGATGGCGTGTCGCTCGCCGATCATGTCTTCGTGGGGCCAAATGCAGTTTTCACAAACGATCTTAACCCGCGCGCCGAGGTGAAGAAGACGCGGGAACAGTTTGTGACAACCGAAGTTCGCGAAGGTGCGAGTATCGGAGCCAACGCCACGATCGTCTGCGGTGTAACCATCGGGCAGTATGCGTTCGTGAGTGCGGGCACGGTGGTCATACGGGATGTTCCGGCATACGCATTGGTCGTCGGTAACCCCGCCAGGCAGATCGGTTTCATGTGCCAATGCGGAGAACGCTTGCCGGAATCGCTGGCTTGTGCGTGCGGCCATCGATTTGAGCGCGAAGAAGAAGGGCTGCGCATGGTCGCGCTGACAGCTACCTTGAACGGCGCCCGTTAGCAAGGACGATTGATGCCTCGCGAAGTCCGGCTGGACTTGACTGAAACAGCCACCGCCCCCAAAGGCAGTAGCCTTGCCACGTTAGCCTCCGGTGCAGCAGTTGTATACGATGATACGACGGGCATACAGATTCTGCCCTCGGTTCCTGGAGGCGTTAGAGTCCGCGGTCGGCACTAGCTACTGCTCGTTACGATTTCAAGCTGCTGAGTTGTTTCTTGATCTCGTCGGCCGCACTGTAGTTAGGATTGATCTTCAGCGCACGTTCCAACTGCTGGCGCGCGAGGGCGGGTTGTTCCGTCTTCTGGTAAGCCATCCCCAGGTGATAGTGAATGTCAGCGCTTTCTGGCGCCTTATTCTTTTCCTGCAGCTTGAGGGCTTCCTGCAACATGCTGACTGCTGACTGGTAGGCTCCTTTCTGGTAGTAAGCCCAACCTAAAGTGTCAGCCGCAACCGGGGAGTCAGGCATCTGCTGGCGCGCGACCTGGGCCAGCGACATCGCCTGATCGGCATTGCCGCCGGTTCGCAAAATTACGTTAGCAAGATTGTTCGAAGCAATAGGATCGTTGGGCTTGACTTCCAAGGCCTTCTGATAGGCTTCCTGAGCCTTGGTCCAATCCTGTTTGGATCCGTACAGCTCCCCAAGGAGGATATAGAAATCGGGGACACGAGGATGGTCCTTGCTCGCCTGCTGATACGTAGCGATAGCCTGGTCGATCTCTCCTTTTGCTGCCTGTACCTGACCTAGCTCGATCACCGCCCCGGAGTCGTTCTTGTCCAGTTCGATTGACCGCTTAAAGGCCGCCTCAGCGCCGTTCAAATCCCTCTTTTCGCGGAAAAGCACGCTGCCGAGCAGATAATAGAAACTCCCATTGGCAGGTGACTTGGCGATTTGCGCATTGGCGACGGCAAGGGCTTTGTCGACCTGGTTTTGCACTAGGTAAGTGTTCATCAAGCCACGAAGCGCGTCGGTAGAATTGGGATCGCGGTCGAGCGCGTCCTGGTACGCTCTGGCGGCTTCGCTGTATTGCTTCTGCATGAGCCGCAGGTTCCCCAGCTGAACATAGCCCAGATGGCTTCGCGGATCCGCTGCTATCGCTTTGTGTGCATCTTGCTCAGCCTCCTCGAAATGCTTGGTGTTGATCTCCGACAGGGCGCGTAGTGCGTAGCCCTCGGGGGAGGAAGGCTGCAGATGAATGAGCTGGGTGGTTGCTGCTTCGAGCGTTCCCATGTCGCCCTGGCGCATCGCCAGTAAAGCCAAAGAACGCTGAGCCTCGACCAGGTCGGGACGAAGTCGCACCGCCTCCCGCCATTCGCTTTCGGCGCTCTCCCAGTTCCCCAAGGCTTGAAACGCCAGTCCCAACTGGTAGTGAGCAGCAGCATTGTTGGGCTCACCCTTGAGGACAGCTTGCAAAGTCAAAATGGCGCTACTCGCATCGCCAGCCGCGATTTCCAGTTCACCGCGGTAAAGCAGAGCGTCAGTGTCCTTCGGACTGGTTTTAAGGATCTCGTCATTCAGCTTGCGTGCCTCGTCGTAACGCTTGTTCAGAATGAGAATCTGAGTGTAGTTTTTCTGCACCTGGATATCTTTGGGGTGTTCCTGGTAGAGGGTGGCGTATTCGGCCATAGCTTTGCCCATATCGCCAGCCGTAAAGTAAGAGTCGCCTAACATGCGGTACCCCGCGGAATTGTCCGGAAAGTCGCGCTTGGCTTGTTTCAGAAATTCTTCCGCTTCGGCCTTTTTGCCCTGAATCAGAAAAAGGCGTGCGAGTGCGGCCCGCGGCTCCGGATTCTTGGGGTCGACCTCTATGGCGCCACGAAAGTCTTGCTCAGCTTTGTCATATTGGCCGCGGGACTGATGATACGTTCCCATCATTAGCCGAGCGCCCACCGCCTTGGGATTCAGCTCAACGGCTTTCCTTAAATTCGCCTCGGCTTCGTCCGGTTGACCTTTCTTCAACAGCAGCAGCGCAAGCTGAAGATGCAAATCTCCATCGCTGGGCGCAAGCGTAATGGCCTTCTGCATTTCCGCAATTCCCGCCGAGACATCGCCTCCCGCCGCCAGAAGATATGCGGCCACGAGATGAGATTTCGGATCGTCGGGGCGATGCTGGAGCAGCCAATCAACTTGCGTTTGCGCTAGCTGTAAGCTGTGATGGCCGATCAGCAGTTCAGCCATTTCGATTCGGGCCGAATAGTTCTCGGGTTGAAGCTCAATAGTGCGATTCAATTCCTGATAGGCCTGGGGCTGCTGCTGAGTCTTGAGGTAAGTCTGGGCCAGTTGATAGTGAGCCTCGGCAAAGCCCGGATCGATCTTGATCGCGTTGGTAAATTCGATCGCGGCTTCACGATATTTCCCTTTCTCGAAGTAGCGCTGGCCGCTGTGAAGATATTTCTGCTTACGAACGTTTGGATCGCGCGAGCATCCCGTAAACGTAGTAGCGATAAGAGTGAGAATCAGAATAAATCGAAAACCGACCGGAGTCCTCATGGGCAACCTCTCAGCACTCACTGCAGGCTAACTCGGCAGCATTCCGAAAGTATAGGGCACGCCGCTCGGATGCACCAAGAGCGACACATCGCCTGGCCTCACCTTTCGTAGACTGGAAGCCCATCTATGACTTCGGCTCTCCGTCCTCGAACCCGGGACATTTAGGCTTCCTGCATCGCCAGCCGTCTTTATTGCACCTCGAAGGCGATGTGGAAATTGATCTGGTTCCTACGGGACTTTACCTACGACCCCGAACGCCTGAGCCAGAGTGAGGTGGATGAGCGAGCCCTGCGCGGCCTCGTGGGAGTGGTGAAGATCATCCACACGGTTGTAAACGGCATTCCGACGTTCCGAACTGCGGCTTCGTCGTCGCTTTCGCTGTGACCGTTTTGCGGAAGCGGTGGCGGTCTCCAGTGTCAGCTCCGCACGCGGTGCATGAAAAAAAGAGCCGGATTGCTCCGGCCCTTTCCTTTGGTTCTCGCTTTAGAAGCAACCTGCTACACGCGGAACTTACGGCGCAGAGTCCCCACACCGACCAGAGTGCCGCCGAGCAGCATAAGCGTCATACCGCCGTCGGGGACATCGTATTGGGTAATTAAACCTTGGAGACCGTCTCCGGGACTCAGCCAGGAGAAATTGCCAACGTTGCCAGTACCAACACCGTTGAGATAGGTGTTGTAATCGGCGATTATTGTTGAGTTGTTCTTACCTGTGTCGAGATATACGGCGCTTCCGTAGATCTCATGCCAGATAGCCGCCTGTAGGGCTGCTTGGTCGGCCCCAGCGGCGTAAGTCTGGAGCAAATACGCCACCTGGGCGGCGTTGTTGACTGTGCCGCTTCCGTTGTTGAATCCGGTGAGGCCTTGCGAATCGAGGGTGAGACCCGTCATGCTACCGTCATGTGTTACTGTCGTCGAAGGGTACGTGCCGGGAACGGGTATATTATCAAAGAGATCGACACAATAGACCCAAGGCAGCGAGTTGCCATTCAGAGTTGAGTTCTGAATTGACCCGCCACCCTCGGTTTTCTGACTACTGTTGACTATCATATCGACATTGGTGTAGGGGCCACCAAGGTAAAGAGTGTCGGCGTGCAGGGCAACCCCGCTGAAGGCCAACACCGCCAATCCCAGTGCCATAATTTTCAAAGTTCGCATCATCTCTATCCTCCGTATTGGAACCAGAAGCCAAGGTGCCTTACCTACTACGGAACCAAGGACAATACCTTGATTGCACTTTGCCTGCCACAAGCGCCCGGAGCATCCTGAAATTATCACAGTCGCGCGGGGTGCCGACTAACTATATTTTTTTCAATCACTTGCCTGCCTAAGGTGGAGTACTATCCCGTGGCGCCGACTCTTGGGCCCCGAATCCCCCGGTCGTTCTTGTCAAGCTTTCCGACACAGGTATGCGCTCCGTTTGCCGGAGCTCGGCCACAAGTCACTCTACGCCAATGGCTTAGAGGCAGCGATCTCGTCTCCGCGCGACCGTAAACCGATCCGACAGAAACGGTCTCTCACGCTGGTACCCGTACGCTCCATCACGATTCCCTGACAATTCCGAGCTTTTCCATCAATTCATAGAGCGTTGGGCGGCTGACGCCGAGTTCCAACGCGGCGGCAGTGATCTTCCCGGTGTGACGCCGCAGCGCGTCCTGGACCATCTCCCGTTCCACACTTTCCCGCGCTTCCTTCAGCGTCTGCGGCGGCAAGATGCTCAGGGTATCGGTCATTTCCAAGTCCTGGGCAGTGACGCGCTTGCCATCCGCCATGATCACCGCCCGCCTCACCCGATTCTGCAGCTCGCGGACGTTTCCCGGCCAGGGGTAAGCGCTCAAGGCGCGCAGCACATCGGGCGCGAAGGTCAGACCGGGCTTAGCGTGTTCGATGCCATAGCTCCTTAGGAAAGCCTTCGCAATCATGACAATGTCGTCCCCCCGCTCCCGCAGTGGCGGTACCTTGAGAACGACAACGGCGAGACGGAAGTACAGGTCCTCACGGAATTTCCCGCTGGCGGCGGATTCCTGCAGGTTCCGGTTGGTGGCCGCGACAATGCGAGCGTCGCTCTGAATCTCTTGCCGGCCCCCGACGCGCTGGAAGCACTTCTCCTGGAGAAAGCGCAGGAGCTTCACCTGGACCGGCACCGGCAGCTCACCGATTTCATCGAGGAAGAGTGTGCCCCCGGCGGCGGTTTCGATGTGCCCTTTGCGCTGTGTGTGAGCGTCCGTGAACGCTCCTTTCTCGTGGCCAAAGAGTTCGCTCTCGAGCAGGTTCTCTGGGATCGAGTTGCAGTTGATGGCCACGAACGGGCCACTGGCATGCTGGCTGCGGCGGTGGAGCGCCTGGGCAACCATTTCCTTGCCCGTGCCGCTCTCGCCCAGAATCAGCACTGGGGCGCTGGTGGGGGCCACCTTGCGAATGAAGTCGAAGACGGCCTGCATCGGTGGACTTGCGCCGAGCATGTCCTCGAAGCTGTCGGCCCGCGCGGTGTGCTGGAGGGCGCGGTACTCCTGCTCGAGTTCTGCCAGATATACGCAACGCTGCAGCACGAGCCTGAGCTCGTCCATGTCGATCGGCTTACAGAGGAAGTCGTAGGCGCCGGCCCCGACCGCGCGGATGGCGTTCTGCTTGTCGCTCTGACCGGAGACGACAATCACCTTGGCCAGCGGGTCCAACGCGAGCATCGACGAGAGAACCGCGAGCCCCTCCTCGGGTTCATTGGGGCGGGGCGGCAGTCCCAGATCGAGCAGGGTCACCGTGGGACGAACGGCGGTGAACCCGGCTAAGGCACCAGCGCGGTCGCCTGCCGTGACTAGTTCGTAGTCGCTGCCCAGCGCCCACTTCATCTGGGTACAGATGTCCTCGTCGTCCTCGACGATCAGCAGTCTGGTCATTTCACGTCCTGGACGGGCAGGCTCACCCGAAACGTGGTCCCCTTACCTGTCTCGCTTTCCACCCGGATACTGCCTCCGTGCGCCTCTACAATCATCCGGGACTGATACATGCCGATGCCGAGCCCCTTTTTCTTCGTACTTTGGAAAGGGCGAAACAAAGAGTCATTCAGGAACGCCGCGCTCATCCCACAGCCATTATCCGCGACCGAGAGAACCACGCTGTCTCCGAGATGCTGCGTCCGGAGGCAAATGCGGCCTCCCGGGCCCAGCGCATCACGCGCATTGAGCAGCAGGTTGGTCACGACGCTCCGGATCTGTTCGCGGTCAGCCAGCATCTTGGGCAGCGGCTGTAACTCTTTCGTCAGCTCCACGTGCGGCATTTCATCCAACCCGTCGAGGACTTCGCTAACAAGCTGGTTCAGATCGGCTTCGACGGGCTTGAAGGCAGGCCGTTGCCGCAGTGCGCTCAACCGTCCGATCATTTCGTCGATTCGCCGCGCCGTATTGCCAATGCCGCGCAGGGCGTCCTCACGAAACAACGGGTCGTCGAAATGCTCGGGCAGGTTCTTCAGCATCAGGTTGAGCGACGCGGCGGTGTTCTTCAGATCGTGCACGAAGAATGCCGACATCGTCCGGAACGCCTCCAGTTCCCTGGAAAGCGCCACCTCGTTGGCCAGGCGCAGGTTCAATAGCACCGACGTCACCTGGTCCGCGATGCATTGCAGCAGATGCACTTCCTCGGCCGTGTAATGGGCACCATTCACGCGGTCGGCGAGAATGAAGGCGCCAAGGTTCTGTTCGCCTGCTCGCAAGGGAACACACCAACGGTGGCCGCCGTTCGGGAACGTTGTCGGATTGAGTTGCCGCAATTCCTCCGCCCAGGGCTCGTCTACCCCTTCGAGGTCGAACGGCGACGACCTTGCGCGCAGACCGGCCGCCACGGCGCTGGACGCCACCGCGGGTGCATGGCCGGGGCTCGCCTCACCCGATTGCGGAGCGGTGGACGCGCCCGCGATGAATTGCTCCTTCTGCTCGTTCAGCAGCCAGATGGTCACCGACAACGCCTCAAAGGTCTCGCAAACCAACTTCGCGGACGCCGCGCAAAGCCCGGCTTGATCCCTGACATTGGCCAGCCGCCGCGAGAAATCAGTCCAGATCGCAACGGAATCGTGCTGGGCCCTTGCGAAATGGCGGCTGACGAAGCCATGAACGCGCTGCCGAAGGCGGTCGGAAAGAAGCAGCACCCCCAGTCCGGTGATTCCCAGGAGCAGGACGAAGGCCACGAACTGAAAACTCTCCGCTCCGCCAAAACGTTTCACGATATTGGCGAGGACCCCGACAATGAAGAGATAGCCGCCGGCGATGAGAACTGTCACGGACGATCCCAGGACGGCCCGTGAGGGGTACACGTCGACCTCGGCCCATTCGGTGCGCACGTAGGCCACCGCCAGCAAGACACACCCGATCAGGAGCCCGCTCGACTCGATGCCCAACCAGTGCAGGTCATATGTGGAAAAGAGAACTGCCTCGCTCTGAACGAAAAGGCGGGCGCCGAAGATCACCGCCAGGCCCAGGACCACGAACTTGATTCGCCACCGCATCGTTCCGACCGCCGATCGGAAGGTCTGCTCCAGATTGATCAGGATCCACAGGTTCGCTACCAGAAGGATGATGTTCAAGACCTTGGCTACCGCACTAAAGTGGAACTGCGGCTTATTGCCAGCCGGCCCTCCCGCAACGATCTCCAGAAGCTGGTGCTGGAAACCGAACGCTATAGCGATGGGCAGCAGAGCGACAATCGCCAGCGGGATTCTCCAGCGCCGAAGCGACTCCCGGTAATCGCCGCGCGAATAAGTCAAGCTGAAGCCCAGCCAGGCCGCGGATAGAACGGACTTGACGATCAACCCTAGCGTCAGCCCGCGAAGCACTTCGGCCAGCGTCGTAGCGCGCAGAGTCACGCCCGACAGGAGGCTGTCAACGGCGAGAGCCACCATCCCGGTGAAGAAGAACAACCTGGCGCGAGAGCTCTTCTTTGGCACCAGGCTGATAAGGGCCAGGAGAAGGCTGAAAATCGCAGCCGCGAAGGGCAGGAGGGCGAAAAACGTCACGTGTCCTCAATCGGCGAGGTTCAGCCGCCGCTCCTGGTGCCACAACCACCACAACAATATAAAAAGAGGAATCAGGGACAGCGCGAAGAAAAGCGGGCCGCCGCGATGGTGAATGGGGCTGTCTATCATGTAGGGTCCAACATATACGCAAAGCAGTCCGATGACCAGGATGCGGAACCCGTTCCGTAGGATCCCGAGCGGAATCACGAAAACCACCAGCACGATCCTTCGCCAGCGGGTCCTCAGAAAGAGATGGGACGTGAGCAAACTGGAGATGAACAGCACCCAACTGGAGTGGATCCCACTGCACTCCTTGGCCACCTCGAGCGTCAGCCCAGGGATGGTCAGCAGGACACCATCCTGGCTCACAGGTACGCCGGCGATTTGGAAAAACAACTGGGCGGTGGACGCGGATGCCCGCGCAGAAGCGATCTCCAACCAATTCACCGCCGCGTCCGGCAGCGGCACCATGAAAACCAGGAACGCAACAGGGAAGGCTGCGGCGGCCATCCATTTTGAGCCGAGGAATAGAAACCCGCCGGCCGCGACGAAACTCACGAACGCGAGAGCCATCATGGCCAACCCATCGTTGATGCTCAGGCTCCCACGCCACCCGATCCTTGCAGCCAGCGCCGCAATTGCGATTCCCCCCATCACGACCGTTCCGGCAATCGAACTGCGATACATAGCTGGGCAGCGTCCCCGTTCGATGTAAAGCAGGTAACCGCAGATAAACGGGACCATGACGATGTACGAATCCAGACTGCTCTGGGCGGAGTACACCATCAGCCTCGTGAGCGGCTGAAGGAACAGCAGCGTCAAAAGAAGGAGGTAGCCGGCGCATCCGGCAAGTCGCAACCGCTGTGGACGCGGCAGGTCCCGCCATCTCGCCCACGTGCCACCGCGCTGGCCGACGGCTGCCGTTGGCACAACTTTCGCTCCTTCGGATGGCATCAGGTGCGCCGAACTCGCGCACGATTGTTCGTGATGCCGGATTTCCGTTATGGACTCCACTCCGAATCGGTAACATACGCCTGACCGCCTCTGAACACAAGAGTCCGTATCGTACTATGTAAATGTAACCGTAGTAGGAGTGATCGCACCGTTTAAGATGTAACCCGAGCCGACGACGAAGGCAACGAAGGTTACGGTGACGTACTTAATAGTATCGGGATATCGACTGCAACAGGAGCCTCGGGATCGGTGCCGCGCAGGTTTGCGCCCGCCCAAGAGTCGGCGCCGGATCATCTCCAGGCGATAGCGTCTCCATGCAATAGCCTCGGGATTTGTCCGAGCCGAGCATCAAGGCGGCGGTACCGATTGCCTGCTCGATGAACGGAACTTGGCTCCTGTAGATTTTGAAATAGATCAGCTCTGACGGTTCACTGTCCTTTCCGGTCTTCCGTCGATTCTTGGCTCGTCGTACAGAAGACCGTCGTACAGAAGACCAGCAAGAGCATTAGCGAATTGGGACGCCTGGGCTTGGAGACCATTCCGAAAGACTCAACGTGTTCGCCGATATCTACACCCAGCTCGTCCACGACACTAACCGCTGCCCGCCCCAGCGTTCTTTGATCTGAACGCATATATGGTTGCATATAGTGTCACTATGTGCAACTATACATGCTTATGATACAGCGCCGATTCTGGCAACACCTTCTCGAGCAGGCGTGGCGGGAACGTTCGGTGATTTGGCTGTCCGGCGTGCGGCGCGTCGGTAAGACCTGCCTCTGCCAGAGCCTGCCCCATATCGAGTACTTCGACTGTGAGCTGCCGCGCGTGCGCCGCCTGATGGAGGAACCTGAGGGCTTTTTTGACGGCTTGCGGAACCAATCGATCGTGCTCGATGAAATCCATCGCCTGCAGAATCCCTCGGAGCTGTTGAAGGTCGCTGCAGATCACTATCCCCGCTTGCGGGTGGTCGCAACCGGATCGTCGACGCTTGGGGCTTCCCGGAAGTTCAGGGACACGCTCGCCGGACGCAAGCGGGATATCTGGTTGGCGCCAATGTGTTTGGCTGATTTGAAGGACGCGGAGCGGCCTGACTTGCACCATAGGCTCTTACGCGGGGGACTGCCGCCGTTCTTCCTGGCTGATCAACTCCCCGAGCGCGATTTTCAGGGGTGGATGGACGCCTACTGGGCGAAGGACATCCAAGAATTGTTCCGGCTGGAGAGCCGCAGTTCCTTCCAGAAGTTCGTCGAGCTGGTATTGGCCCAGAGCGGCGGGATCTTTGAAGCCACCCGCTTCTCGCGTCCCTGTAAAGTGAGCCGCCCTACAATCAGTACTTACTTGAAGTGTCCTGGAGGCGACGTTTGTAGCCCACGTAATCCGCCCCTTCAGCACGCATCGAGCGACCGAGATCGTGTCTGCCCCTAAGGTGTACGGCTTCGACACGGGATTTGTGTGTTACTACCGTGGCTGGCAGGAACTGCGTCGCGAGGACTTCGGGGTTTTGTGGGAGCATTTCGTGTTGAATGAGATCATGGCAAACCTCCAAACCCAGGACGTGCATTACTGGCGCGATAAGCGCGGACATGAAGTGGATTTTGTGCTGACGCCGCGCCGGGGAACGCCTCTGGCCATAGAGTGCAAGCGGTCGGCAAGCGATTTTGATGCTGCCAACCTGCTGGCATTCCGCAAGCAGTACCCACAAGGAGAAAACGTGGTCGCGGCGCCGGACGTGGACCGGACATTCCAACGGAGTTATAGGGAAATTATCGTCCGGTTCGAGAGCCTGCGCTCGCTTACGCGTCGGCTCACAAGTTAAGCTAGTAGCTAGGAATATAAATTTCGCGCCAGCTAAGAGGGATTGGACGGCGAATCCGGGAGATTCGGGGGCGTATTCATCCCGCGAACTTTGTTGAACTCTCCATCCTCATTGAAGGCCAGATTGGGGCAGACGCCGGTCGTCCATGTGGTACTTTTTTCCGCAGAGCCCACATCATCTTCGAACCTTTCACCGTCGAGCAGGCGCATCTCGCGCGCCAGGCCTTCGTCGACTTTGGCAAGGGCCGCCACGCGGCCGGGCTGAATTTCGGCGACTGCTTCGCCTATGCGCTCGCCAAGATCACCGGCGAGCCTCTTCTCTTCAAGGGTGAGCATTTCAAGACCTCACAGCCGCTCTCTAAACGGGAAGCCAGATGCAAACAGCTCCGCGGAAAAACCCCAAACCGCGATGCAAAGACCAATCCCATCTGGTCCACCAACCGCTCTCGTCCCGGTTCCGAACCGCCGGTTGTTCTAGCCAGCGTCGCCAACCGCCGCTCCAGGAACTCGTCGAACTACTTCAGGCCGGCTAGGCTCCTGCTCCTTCGGCGGCGAACACCCCACCCGAGACGGTTTCCGAGGCGGGCGGCTTGCGGGCGCCCGTGAGAGTCTTCTGGCTGATGGCGGCACGCTGCGCGACTGGCTTGCGGCCGTCGCGATGTTCGCGGTCGATCCCGTTCAACATCTCGTAGCCAAAGATGGAGACCTTCGCCTGCTCATAGTGCACCTTCGACAGCAGCAACGGAATGCGAACGCCGAGGTCCTGGTGTTCGCGATCGAACACATTGATGGGACCAACCGTCGGCTCGGCCTCGCCGGCGTCGTCGCCGGATGAGTCGCTGGCATCAGCCTCTTCCGTGCGCCTGGCGTTTGCCTCGTCAGGAATCAGACCCGCATAGCGCGCGTTCTCCATGATCTCCGCCGCCTTGGCGTCCAGGTTCTCTCCATCCGCCGGCTCCTCGACGCGCAAGCCGGCCGTGCTCTTCTCGTCGAGCTCGTAGTCCTGCTCAAAGCTGTCGTAACGATTGCACACTGCGACGGTGTCTTCTTCCTTCGCGTCTTTGGCCATGTTGCGCAGGTTGCTGCTGGCGGTCTGCAAGGCATAGAGCACCAGGCCGCCGCGCTTGGGGTCGAGCCTCCCGTTCAGCAGCGCCTCGGTCACTTGCATCAGCGCCAGTTGGATGGACGCGGCATCTTCCAGCAGCGGCAACTCGAGAGGCGGGCATTGCAGCCCGTGCGCAGCATAGCGCTCGAGGCGCAGCCGCTGTCCGATGTGGTTGAGGTGGAAGAAACAATAGTTACGGTCGCGCATCGCAGGCGATCCGCAGAAGTGGCCGTTGGCCTTTACGTGTTCGCAGTGGCGAGTCATGGAATAAGTGCTCCGTAGTTATGAATTGTCATCACGAGCCCGCGGCAGCGGGCGAGGGATCTGCTCTTGTTCGCTTTTCGCTCTTGGCTCTTCGCTCCGGAATCTGGCGAAGAGCGAACAGCGAATGGCGCATAGCATACCCCCCTGGGGGGGTACCCCGTAAGATCTTGATTCCATTGGGGCGGCGAAAAAGTTGGTCTGCAAAATCTTGAGCCCGTGAGACTTACAGGCAAAATATTGGAAAGATGATAGTTAGCGCGATTGATTGCACAAGAAGTTGTGCAGAAGAGATTCTGAGAAGTAACCAACCGGTCGACCTGAAGCAAGCCTTGCGGCATTACCCGAACGTCCTAAAGAGCTGCGCCCGGGATGGAGGAGGCGCCACCGCCCCGCGTGTGCTGGACGGTAAGGTAGTTATGCCTTACAATAACGGCAGGTGCTTTGGGGAGCTAATTTCATGACCACGCTCACGATTACCGCCAAAGGCCAGGTCACCTTGAAGCAGGAATTGCTCAAGCACCTCGGCGTCAGTCCCGGAGAGAAAGTGCAGGCGGATAAGCTGCCGGATGGCCGGATCTTGGTAAGAGCCGCTGCCCAGGATGGCAGGATTGCCGATTTCATTGGCTGCCTATCCCAAAAGAGAGGGCCCAAACTCACGATTGATGAGATGAAGGAGATCGCGACCCGGGGATGGGCAAAGGCAAAATGAAAATCACCGCCGACACGAACGTGCTGGTCAGAGCCGCAGTGCAAGACGACCCGGTTCAAGCCAGGCAGGCGGCGAAGCTCTTGCAGCAGGCCGAGTTGGTTGCTGTTCCGGTTACGGTTCTTTGTGAGTTTGTATGGGTGCTGCGCCGAGGCTATAAGAAATCTGCGCCTGCGATCTCCGATGCGATTCGTCGCCTGATGAGGAGCGCGAATGTGGTGATGAACCGGCCAGCGATAGAGGCGGGGCTATCCGTGCTCGATGCCGGCGGAGATTTCGCGGATGGTGTAATCGCTTATGAAGGGGAGTGGCTTGGGGCAGAAGAGTTTGTTTCGTTCGATTCGCAGGCCGTCTCTGCATTGCGATCGCAGGGCGGACGCGCCCGCTTGGTGGCATAACAACCGAGAGCGCGTGAAGCGGAGCATCGCTCTGCCCCGAGCATGAGCGAAAACCAAGGCCCCAATCTAGCCCGGCTTCAAGAGAAGTGGTTTGCGTCTTCAGATGGTCTCTATGACGAGCTCTGGAAAAGCCGCTCGATAAACCCGCTCATCGAGGGTGAGGAGGCGATAGCCGCGAGTCTTCGCATGTGCGCCAATCATAAAGTCGGCCAGAATGCGCCGCGTCCCGGAGTCGCGTTGCTTGCGGCGCCGCTCCGCGTAACGTTGGAAAGCCCGAGCGGCAGCTCTCCAAACCATCTCATCCAGATCCCACTCTACGGCAATGGCTGTGTCTTTCACAAATGAGTCCACGAACGCTTCGGTACGGCCGGGCGCAGCCAGCAGTTCAGCAAGAACCGGTGCCGCGACGACCAAGCCTCCGTGATGGAATGCTGCCTCTAAAGCGGTCTGCGCCGCCGAACTCATGGTGGGATCACGGTCCCAGAGCGCGATGATGACGTTGGTGTCGATCGCGGTGGTCATTCCCCCCGCAGACCCCGCAGCCAAGTATTAATATTCTTGCGCCCAGAGCCGATTCCCGGATTGCCGATGCCGCGATACTTGGAAAACGCGCTTTTTGTCTTCACGGCGCGCACGCGAACATCCTGGCCCACGCTCTCGAACAGGAGACGGTCACCCGCTCGGACGCCAAGAGCGCGACGAACTTCGAGCGGTACAGTGATTTGCCCTTTGCTCGTGATCTTGGCTTGCTTTTGCATGCGATTTTACTTCCTTACTTTATCACGATCTCCTTACTTGTCCTCTGGCTGTTGAGCCGCTTTGATGCTGTCGGGGCTCATGGAATCCGGCTCGCATGGGTGCGATTTGAACTGGGCTGGTTACGTGCACAGCGCCACATAACTTCTCTAGCTACCGTTGACCTGATTCTTAGTCAAGGGTTCAGAAGATACCTTGTGTCTTGAGTAATCTCTTCTTGCCTATATCCTGTATCCTCTTCAACAGTTCCGATGAAAATCACAATCGTCTTCTTTCTGTTCCTCTGCGCCTGCGCAATGGCCTTCGCCTCCGATCATTCCGCGAACAATGCCGACAAAGCTGCCACGCCTGCCAAGCCCACGACCATCGAAGGCGGCAACGGCGTCATCCTCCCACCGCCGCCGCCGCCGGAAGCCAGGCCGGTGACCGAGACGATTCACGGCGTGACCATCACCGATCCCTATCGCTGGCTGGAAGACGGCCAAAGCCCGGCGACGCGTGCCTGGATCGCCGCGCAGATGAAGTACACCGAGGACTATCTGTCGCAGGTGAAGGTCAGGCCGGAGATCGTCAAGCGCCTCACCGAGCTCGTGCGGGTTGAAACCTACGGCATTCCATTCGAGGCGGGAGGCCGGTACTTCTTCAGCAAGCGGCTGCCGGAGGAAAATCAGGCGTCGATTTACATGCGCAAAGGGCTGACCGGAGCGGACGAGCGACTTATCGACGCGACCAAGCTCAGCACCGACCAACAGACCAACGTCAGCATCGCGGATGTTTCCGAAGACGGCTCGCTGCTGCTGTATGCGGTGCGCGAGGGCGGAGCGGACGAGGAGAGCGTCCACATCCTTGACGTCAACTCGGGCAAAGAAGCTCCCGACGTGCTGCCCAGGGCGCGCTATCTGGGCATCAGCCTCACGCCCGACAAGCAGGCCATCTACTACTCGAAATTTGAAGGCAAGCTCACGGAAGTGTATCTGCACCGCATGGGAATGTTGGTCTCTACTGACCAGCTAATCTTCGGGGGGCACTTCAACGGCGAAACCTTTGGCGCGATGGAATTGATCTCGGTGGACGTCAGCGAGAACGGGCGCTATCTAATCATCAGGGTGGGACACGGCGTTCCGCCGAAACGCGTGGATGTGTACGTGAAGGACCTGCGCGTTGCCGAAGCGCCGATCCGTCCGATCATTCACGGCATCGACGATCGATTCGTGCCGGCCAATTACGAAGACGACCTCTACGTTCTCACCGACTACCAGGCAGAAAACTATCGAATTATTCGCATCAAGCTGGGCGATTCTGCGCCTGAGCACTGGCAGACGATTGTGCCCGAGGGCAAAGATCCCATCTCGGAATTCTCCATCGTCGGCGGCAAGCTGTTCGCCACCGGATTGCACGATGTCGTGACAGAGACGCGCATCTTCGATCTCGATGGCAAACAGGTTGGCAGTATCAAATATCCCACGCTGGGCGCGGCTTCCCCTGTCTACGGCCGTCAGCAGTCGAATGATGGCTTTTACAACTTCCAGTCGTTCAACATCCCGCCGACGATCTATCACTACAACGTTGCGTCGGGAAAAACTGAGGTATTTGCGCGTCCCAAGGTTCCGTTCAACTCCGATGAATACGAAGTGAAGCAAGTCTTCTACACGTCAAAGGACGGCACCCGCGTGCCTATGTTCATTTCGTCGAAGAAAGGCGCGAAGCGCGACGGCAAGACGCCGACGCTGATGTTCGCGTATGGCGGATTTCTGGTGAACCTCACGCCCGCGTGGAATCCGGAGTATGCCTGGTGGATGGAGCAGGGCGGCTTTTATGCGCAACCCAACCTGCGCGGCGGCGGCGAGTACGGCGAGGCCTGGCACAAGGCGGGCATGTTCGAGCACAAGCAGAACGTGTTTGATGACTTCTTCGCCGCAGCGCAATACCTGATCGACAACAAGTACACGTCGCCGGCGCACCTGGCCGTTCGCGGGCGCTCGAACGGCGGGCTGCTGATGGGCGTGGCCATGACGCAGCATCCCGAATTGTTCGGCGCTATCTGGTGCGGCTATCCGCTGCTCGACATGCTGCGCTATCAAGACTTTCTCGTGGGACGCTGGTGGACGGCGGAATACGGCTCAGCTGAGAATGCGCAACAGTTCCCTTACCTGCTGAAGTATTCGCCATACCAGAACGTGAAGGCGGGCACGAAGTATCCAGCCATCATGTTCAACACAGGAGATTCCGATACGCGCGTCGCTCCGCTGCATGCGCGCAAGATGACGGCGCTGATGCAGGCCGACACAGGCAGCGATCGTCCTATCCTGCTGCACTATGAGTTGAAGGCAGGGCACAGTGCGGGTGTATCGATTACGCAACTGGTGAACGATACAGCCGACGAATTAGCTTTCCTCTGGAATGAGGTGAGCCGGTAGAGCGGGCCTTCAGGCCCGCCTTGCCGTCGACCTTACCCTTTTCTTCCGGAGCTGAGATGCAAGACCTCAGCTCCGGGCGCGTTTCTTATAATGTTGCCGTAACGCTGGCCCGAAGGCCTGCGTTATGGGAGCCTCGCCCCGGAGCTTCGCTCGGCACGGGAGGCCTATGAGCCCGAAGAAAGCAACCGCTTCGAAAACTGCGAAAAAGAAAGCTGTAGCGAATGCCCGCCGCAAAGCTGGCGCGACCACGACAGAAGCGAAGGCTTCCGTCACCCTCCATGTCCTGGGCGGCGCCAGCTACAAGATCACCCCCGGCGAAGAATTCCAGCGTACGGCGATGTACTGGGAGTATGTGCTGCGCAACCGCATTCGCTGGTCGCACGATCCAAACACCACCGCCTCGGTCACGCGACGCGCCCTCGAGGCCCTCAACAAACTTGGCATTGACGACGCCAAGCTGGCCGAGATCGCCAAGGCCGGCGTAGTGGAAATCGAGATCCCCTACACCAGCGCGCACGAAGAGATTGGCTGGGAGCTGCGCATTTTTCCCTGGGAGTTCCTGCTTTTTACCGGCACCGCCGACAGGCGTACTTCGCCGATTATCGTCATTCGTCACGTATGCTGTTGCGATCGCCCCGACACGGATACGCGGGTGCCCAAGAAGCTGATGGTGGTGGAGAGCGGGCCCGGCAAGGTCGCTGACATGTATTCGTTCAGTTCCGAGCGCAAGCTGGTGGAGTCGAACCTCGGGCTGAATAAGGTTCTGTGCCCCCGCAATCCGACAGTTGACAAGTTGAAGGAACTGATCGCGAGCGGGCAGCCTGACATCGTTCACCTCGCCGGAATCGACTCCCACCAGGGCGAGCAGCTCTTACAACGTGAGAGTCAGACAACGTGGGATGGATACCTTATGGCGGACGCCAACGGCAATCCTTCTTATGCTACCGCCGAACAGTTGGCCGAGGCCTTGCGCAGCAGCAAAGGACATTCTCCCCTGCTGGTCTCGTGTAATTTCTGGAACTCGGCGTCACGGCTGGCAGCGCTGATTGCTGCCGAAAGCGCGACCGCTGCAATCGGCTTCCAGGACGAGATCGACGACCAGGTCGCGGAAAGCTTCTTCTCCAAGTTCTACTTCAATTACCGCGCCATGAGCTGGGACTTGCTCCGCGCCTACCGGCTTGCGGTGCGCGACATGCACTTCGGCGGCGCAATCGCCGTCCTGTGGAGCTCGCGCTCACTGCTCCCGGACCTGAAGGCGAAGCCGCTGCAATCTGACGACGATCAAATGCGCGCCAAGCGCCAGGAGTATCTCCGCAAGGAAGTTCCCGCCGACGCTGAGCCCTGGGAAGTCCTCGACGTGGTGATCAAGCTGAAGGACACGGTCAACTATTCCCTGCTGCACAACGATCAGAGCCTGTTTGAAGAATTCTCCTTGCGCAAACTGCGCGACGGCCTGGTGCGCGGAATTGGCGTTGAGCTGACTCTCTATGTCGGCGGGGAACAAACCTTCCCTTACCGCAGTTGGATCGACATGTCGGACTCCTATCTTCCGCTGGCAGACAGGATCCGCTTCCCGCTGACCTCGTACCTGATGCGCTCCGTTCGCGAGAGTGTGAAGAGCGTGCTTTACATCGACATCACCTGGAACAACAAGATCCTGTACCGCGATACCCTTCCGGTAAAGTTGCTGGCGATTGACGAGTGGGTTGACACTCCCGAACTGGACGCCTATCTGCCGTCCTTTGTTTTGTCACGCGATAACGCGGTGGCCAAGGTGATCGGCAACGCACAACGCTACGTCAGGCTGTTCAACGAAGACAGCACCGCCGGCTTCGATGGATACCAGCGCGTCGATAAGAAGGCGCAAGATCCCTATGCGGCGGTCGATTTGCAGGTGAAGGCCATCTGGTCAGCCCTCAGCTTCGACACGGCGCTGGGCTACATCAATCCACCGCCGACGTTCACCGAGTCTTCGCAGCGGCTGCGCACGCCATCGGACGTGATTGACGGCAAGCGCGGCACTTGCATTGATCTGGCTCTGCTGCTGGCCGCATCCCTGGAATACATCGGGATCTACCCGCTAGTTTTTCTCATCTCCGGGCACGCCTTCCCCGGATATTGGCGCAGCGAAGATGCGCGTGACGCTTTCCTGCGCATGACCACCAAGAGCGTCATGCCGCTCACCGGCAATCGCAGCGCCGCGTTGATCGATGCGCAAGGACGCACGCCCAACAAGCCTTGGATGTTTACGAACTATGCGGAGATAGTGCAACTGGTGAAGACCGGCGCAGTGGTTCCGCTGGAGACTACGTATCTAACGCAGCAACTCGGGTTCACGGATGCCATGAACGGAGGCAAGGAAGACCTCCGCGAGAAGTCTCGCTTCTGTTGCATGATTGATGTGCAACGCGCACGCACGGACAAGAACCCCGTCACGCCACTTCCCATTCTCGACGGCGCGAAGTAAGCCGCTTGCTTAGCAGAGACTCAGGGCCCGTCACAACGCTCTGAGCCGCCAAGATGGCGGCTTTTTGTCATCGGCCTGACATCGCCGTCACTGCTCGGCGTGACTGCTATCACTGCCCCCACCGCCGGTTTGCGCGAGGGTAGTAAGGGAAGCTTGATGAACCAGCTTTGGCTCGCTATAGGAACCGGCAGCTGCGTCGCGCTCCTCCTTTGTTTTCTCTTTCGTAAGAAATTCCTATCACTGCGCCGGCAGTTGGACAGAGCCGAAGAACTGGCGGACATTCGCGAACGGGAGCGCGACCTGGCACAGCGGGAGCTGGTCCAGCGCCTGAAGCTAGAACGCGAGTTAGAGAAGCAGAAATTGCAGTTCGACTCGCAACTCTCGGATTTTGAAAAGTACGCTTCGCTGGCACAACTGGCCCTGGGGGCTGCTCATGAGATCAACAATCCTCTCCTGGGGATTATGTCGCATCTCGAGCTTGAGCTGCGCGGCGCTGACCGCGACGAGAAGGCGGAAATCGAGCAGTGCCTCGAGGGCGTGCGGCGAATCTCGTCCGCCATTCGCGGGCTCATGGACTACGCCCGGCCCGACCCTCTGACCTTGACGCGGGTCGATTTGCATTCGCTGACCGCGCAGACCTTCGAATTCCTGGCGCGTCAGCCGCTGTTTAACCTGCTGGAACTGCGCAATTGCATTCCCTTAGACCTGCCGGAGATCATAGCCGACCAGAACCAGATATCGCAGGTGCTTACCAATCTGCTGCTGAACGCCGCGCAGGCCACGCCTCCCGGAGGAAGCGTAACCGTCACCGCGGAGACCACCAAGTCGGGCGCCGCGGTGGAGTTGCGGGTGTGTGACACGGGAACCGGCGTGCCGGCCGACATTTTGCCTCATGTTTTCGAGCCGTTCTTCACCACTAAACGCGGCACCGGGACTGGGCTGGGGCTCAGTATCACGCGCAACTACGTGCTGCGGCACGGCGGCGACATCCAGATGCAGAGCGTGCCTGGCGCCGGCACTACCGTGCGAGTGACACTTCCCCTGCGCCACGCCTTGCAGCCCACGCCGGAGTTGGAAGAGGTGGTTGCCTAGCCATGCACAACTCGGTCCTTATCGTCGATGACGAGCCGCTGACGCTGCGCACGCTGGGGCGTGCCCTGGACGGAGAAAACTTCGAGGTGCTGCTTGCGGCCACGGGAGAGGAAGCGCTCACCTCTCTTACCGAGCACAAGCCCGATGTGGCGCTGGTCGATGTAGTGCTGCCCGGCATCAGCGGCATCGATGTCCTGCGCGAAGCCCGGACGGTCTCGCCAGGCACCATCGTCATTATGATGAGCGCGCACCACATGGTGGACCGCGCGGTTGAGGCCATGAAGCTCGGTGCCTACGACTATCTTATTAAGCCGTTCCACATCGCCGACATGGTACACACCATCCAGCGGGCGGTTGAGACCCTGTCCCTGCGGGTGCGCGTGCAGGACTCAGTCGACAGCGCGAAAGGCCGCTATGACTTCGGGCGCGTGGTGACACAAAGTCCCCTGATGCAGGAAGTGCTGGAGATGGCGCGCCGCGCGGCCGAGAGCGACCACACGACGGTGCTCATCCAGGGCGAGAGCGGCACCGGCAAAGAAGTGCTGGCCAAGGCCATCCACTACAACAGCGCACGCGCACAGGAGCCGCTGGTCAGTATCAATTGCGCGGCGCTGCCGGACACACTGCTGGAAAGCGAGCTGTTCGGCTTCGAGCCGGGAGCGTTCACTGATGCACGGCGGCGGAAAGAAGGGCTGATCGAGAAAGCCTCGCGTGGGACGCTGTTTCTTGACGAGATCGGCAACACCTCGCCCAGCCTTCAGGCCAAACTGCTGCGCGTGCTGGAAGAAAGCAACTTCCTGCGGCTGGGCGGGACGAAGCCTATACAAGTCGACGTGCGCATCATCGCCGCCACTAATACGATCCTGAAGGACGCGGTGGCCAAGGGTGAGTTCCGTGAGGACCTTTACTATCGGCTGAATGTTCTGCGGCTCTTCCTGCCGCCGTTACGCGAACGGCGCGAAGACATTCTGCCGCTTGCCCTCGACATGGTGGCCCGCTTCAACAAGGAGCTGAAGAAGAACTTCATCGGCTTCACCCCGCCTGCTGCCGAACTGCTCCAGAACTACGCGTGGCCGGGCAACATTCGCGAGTTGCGCAACGTCGTCGAGCGAGCGATGATCCTCTCGCGCGACAGTGAGATTGGCGCCGACAACCTGCCGGAAGAAGTGCGCGACTTCCAACCTGAACTGGAGGCAGATGATCGCTTTGCGTTTGATCCCTCGCCTACCGGCGATCAGTTGGTAAGCTTGCGCGAATTGGAAGAGCACTACATCCAGCAGGTGCTCAACGCTACCGGGCAAAACAAAACCCACGCGGCGAAGATCTTGGGAATACATCCGACATCGCTGCTGCGCCGGTTGCGGAAGGCGGAAGAGAGCGGCAAGGAAGAGCCCGAAGAGGAACCCGGTGTCGTGGCGCGTTGACAGACCTTCATCCCGCCTACCACCTCTTAGTTGTCATGCCGAGGGCCTGGGGTTTGGCGCAAGGAACCTGCTTTTCGAAGAAAATCGAGAGCGGCAGGCGCTCGCGATTACAGATCAAGGGACTCTGTCTTCGGTCGCCAGTGCGACTTCATTCCGCTCGGCAACAGCAGCAGATTCCACTACTGCACTTTGCAGCTAGGCTCTTGCAAAATGCAGTGCCGCGAAAGTCACTAATCTCGCCCGCTTCTCTTAAGTGCAATCCCTGCAATCAACTTTGTCCTGACGCACTTTTGTCATAAACGTGCACCACTCATTACGTCGCAGGCCGCGGCGGAGCAAACGTACCTTCCGCGCAGCCTGCCGGCGAGCGGCGCCAGCGCCGCGAGGAGGCACCATGTCGATCCTGTTTGTCCTACTTACCTTCCTGCTGATTCTCACGGTGATGTACTTCCGTAAGCCGCAAGCGGCCGAAGACGCATTGCAGACCGCCAACGCGCAACGGGTTCCTGCGCCCATGATGATGAAGTTCGACGGATTCGAAGTTCCTCGCGGCTACGCTTTCCATCCCGGACACACCTGGCTGAACGACGAAAGCCATCAGAACGCGCGCGTCGGATTGGACGCATTCGCTGCCAACCTCCTGGGGCAGATCGATTCCATCGACTTTGCCGAGCTGAATCGTTGGGTCCGCCAGGGACAACGGCTGTGCACCATCACGCGCGGTGGCCGTAAGGTCGAGCTGCTCTCGCCGGTCGAGGGTGTGCTGACATCGATCAACCATGAAGTGCTGAAGAATCCGGGCTTGGCTGTCGAGGACCCATACAAGAACGGTTGGCTGTGCACCATCAAGGCTCCGGAGCTGGCGATCAACAGCAAGAACCTGTTGCAAGGGCCGATCGTTCCCGCGTGGATGCAGAACAGCGTCGCCCGCATGGGCGAGATGCTCTCTCAGTTGACGCCGGCGCTGGCGCAGGACGGCGGGCTGCCCATCACGGGATTGCTGTTCCGTGTTAGCGCCGATGTGCAGCAGCAGCTGACGAAGGAATTCTTCCTGACCTAGATCGAGCCGCATACGAGCGAAAGGGAGAGAGTCATGCCAAACCAGAAAGCCATGTTGATCGACATCAAGCGCTGCATTGGATGTCTGAGCTGCGAGGCGGCCTGCAAGCAGCTTCACGGATTCGGCGCCGACCCGGAGCCTACATTGTCAGACACGGCGTTCACCGTGGTCGAGGGCCGCAGCGACAAGTTCGTACGCAAGCTGTGTATGCACTGCGAAGATCCGGCCTGCGCCTCGGCCTGCCCGGTCGGCGCCCTTACCAAGCTGCCGCTCGGTCCGGTGGTTTACAACGCAGACAAATGTATCGGCTGCCGCTACTGCATGATCGCCTGCCCGTACTCGGTGCCGCGCTATCAGTGGAGCAAGCTCGCACCGTTCGTAAAGAAATGCGACCTCTGTGCCGAGCGGCTTCGGAAAGGCGGCCAGCCGGCGTGCACTGAGGCGTGCCCGGTGCAGGCCAGCGTCTTCGGCGATCGCGATGCGCTGATCAACGAAGCGTGGACCCGTATACGCGGCGATTCGTCGTACGTGCCGCACATCTACGGCGTCGAAGAGGCCGGAGGTAGCTGTGTACTGTTTATCTCGGACGTGCCCTTCGAGGCGTTGGGCATGAGGGCAGCGCCCACCGGCAACCAGCCGATGCCGACGCTTACGGCCAGCGCGCTCGGCGATTCGCCGAAAGTGGTCATCATGGGCGGCACCATCCTCTCGGCGCTCTACTGGGTGACGCAGCGCCGCCGCGAGGTGGCGCTGTCCGAGGCCGAAGAGAAGGCAGCCATCAACAAGATGAAAGAAGGAAGGAGCTAGTCATGTTTGCGCGAGTGAAATCTGAGGTTACGTTATGGCGAACGATCCTCGCGATCATCTTCATCACGGGGATGTACGCCACCTACCTTCGCTTCTTCGAGGGCTTCCGTGCCAGCACCAACCTGAGCGATCAGATGCCCTGGGGCCTGTGGGTCGGCCTGGGAACGTTGTGCGGAATCGGGCTCTCTGCCGCGGGCTTCGGTATCAGCGCCGCGGTTTACCTGCTGGGCATGGAGCGCTATCGCCCAATTCTCCGTGCGTCGATACTTATCTCGTTTCTCGGCTATCTTACTGTCTGCGTCGGCTATCTCTATGAGATCGGCCTGCCTTGGCGCTTCTGGCATCCCATCGTGATGTGGAACCACAAATCCGTGCTCTTCGACGTGTGCGTATGCATCATGACCTACACCACGGTGCTGACCTTCGAGTTCGCGCCCGCGGTGATCGAGAAGCTGCCGTGGAAACGACTGCGCGAAACCATCCTGCGCTTCCATCACAGGATCCTAATTGGAGTTGTGCTGGCGGGCGTGCTGCTGTCGTCGATGCACCAGTCGTATCTCGGCGGGCTATATCTTATCGCTCGCGGTAAGGTGCATCCGCTCTGGTACTCGCAGTACATGCACGCCATGTTCTATTTGTCGGCCATACCTGCCGGCCTGGCGTTGACAGTATTCGCCATCTATCTCTGCATGCGCTCGCTGAACGTGCGGGTTGATTTCACCATCCTCAGCGACTGCGGACGGATGATTCAGCTGTTGCTCATCGTGTTCGCCTTCTTCCGGGTGCTCGACCTGGTCGCCAACCAGGCAGTTGGCTACGCATTCCAGTGGACACCGGAGGCGGGATACTTCTGGCTGGAGATGGCGTTGTTCTTAGTAATCCCCATCGCTTTGCTAAGCATGCAAAGCGTGCGCTCGAATCCGGAGAAGCTATACCTCACCTGCGCCGTCGTGATAGCAGGCTTCATGGTGAACCGGATCAATGTGTCTATCAACTCGCTGCAAACTGCTATGGGAACTCACTACGTTCCCAAGTGGACGGAACTGACATCGAGCGTGCTGCTAGTCGCCGCGGGAGTGGTGGCGTTCCGGTACGCGGTGATTTACCTCGACATTTTGCCTAAGGCCAAGTCTCAGACGTTCACACGCTGGCTGAACGGAGGAGCGCCAGCGAACGCATGATTTGTAAGAGTAGTTTTGGGGCCCCAGCCAACCTGAGATTGTTTGGTTGGGTGGGGTTTCTTGCAGTAGAAGGACCACCTGCTCCTGACTCTACTGGGCCGGTTCCACCTCAATACTCTTCCCTTCCGCATCGAGCTTTGTGATTCGAAAGCCGCGAACTTGCCCGGCGCGCAGTGGTTCCGGCTTGACGGCGGCGTTCGTTGTGCCCGCACCTTTCCAGCGAGCCTGCAGCATTGCGCCGAGCGACGAGAGGTCGGCTTTGCCCGGCTGCTCTTCTACAGAGCCGGCATTTGTACTGGACGCTGTAATCGCGGTCTTATCGAGCTTGCACACCGCCTGAATGCCCTCGCCCAATTCAACCCGCACCGCCCCGTCCGTATCGATCACGCGGCCCGTGACCACATCGCCCACCTTGTGTTCAGCGATGTACTCATCCAGGCTGGTGGGCACAAGCTGTTTCATGCTGAGCCGCATCAGTCGGCGTTCGCTATCGATGGACAACACCTGCGCACGCACCACCTGCCCGACCTTGAGCACGTCCTGCGGATGATTGATGCGCTTTTCGGCGGTGATCTCGCTGACGTGGATCATGCCTTCCACGCCCTCAGTCAACTGAACGAACGCTCCGAACTTGGTGATGCTGGTGACCGATCCCTCGATTACCGAGCCCGCTGCGAAACGCTTGCCGATGTCGGCCCACGGATCGCCCAGCGCCTGCTTGAGTCCGAGCGAGATGCGGCGCTCGGCGGCATTTACGGCAAGGATCATGGCCTCGACAGTCTCGCCCGGCTTCACAATTTCGGTCGGATTCAGCACCCGCTTCTTCGACCATGACAATTCGGAGATGTGGATCAGCCCTTCGATTCCAGGCTCCAGCTCAACGAACGCACCGAAGTCCATGGTGCGCGAAACCGTTCCCCGCACACGCTCGCCGGTTTTGTATTTCTCGGTGGCAGTGTCCCACGGCTCAGGCTGAAGTTGTTTCAGGCCAAGCGAAATGCGTTGCTTGTCGCGATCGATACGCAGCACGCGTGCTTCAATCTCCTGCCCAACTGAAAGCACGTCGGCGGGATTCTTGACCCGGCTCAGCGAGATGTCGCTCACGTGCAGCAGGCCATCGACTCCGCCGATGTCGACGAAAGCCCCGTAATCCATCAACGTGCGCACGGTTCCGTGCACCGTGTCGCCTTCCTTCAGCTCCGAATAGCGGCGCTCCTTGCCCGCACGTTCTTCTTCTTCCAGCACGGCGCGGCGATCGACCACGACGTCTTCGTCGGTCGTGTCGAGCTTGGTGACACGGCAACGAATCTCCTGGCCGACCAGCTTCTCCATCTCGGCGGCATCGCGCGTTCCGCTACGCGAGGCGGGTAGAAACGCGCGCACGCCGACATCCACCGTGAGTCCGCCCTTCACCACGCCGGTGACGGTTCCGATGATCGTCGACTTCTCGGCGAAGGCGCGCTCCAGCGAAGTCCAGTCTGTCGGTTGCGCAACCTTGAAGCGCGATAGCTCGTAATAGCCTTCTTCGTTGCGGCCCTTGACTGTGACCGGCATCTTGTCGCCCGGCTTGGGCGCAGTCTCACCGAAGGCACTCAATGGCAGCACGCCTTCAACCTTGTAGCCGATGTCGAGAAAAACCGACTCAGGCGACACCGAGATCACCGTCGCTTCGATCTGCCGCGTGCCATCGTCGGCGCGGCGCTTATGGCTCTGCTCGTACTGCGAAAGGATGTCGGCAAAGGATTCGCTCGGTTCGGGCTGGGGTCGATTCTGGTTATCAGGGGTATCGGGATCAGACATGCGCGGGAATGCCGCCTCGGTTTGAAGAGTCGATGTTTCAGAATAACATCGCATGGCCCATCAGTCTGATCGGCTGCAATGACGCGCGGTTACTCGAAGCTATCCGCACCGCTCGTGCGAATTTCAAGGCAGTCATCACCGCGCCTGCATGGAGAAGCAGACCGCGATAGGCCGGATGCATGGACATCCGTCAATACGCGATGGTAAGCTTTCCGTCCGATTGTTTGCGCGCTTGGCGAGCAGATATTTCGAAAGTCGAAATTCTTCCAGCGCCGAGGATGGCAACGAATGGCATCCGATCCGACTACCGCGCCCGTGACGGCAGCCGCCACACCGGGCATCGCGCAACCCGTAGCCGCACCACTAGCGCGCGCCGCAATCTTTCTCGTGGTGACTTTAAATCCTGGTCCCGAGAACCGCACGACCCTTCGATCATTCTGTGGAGACCTGGCTGCGCTGTTGCGCGCCGTGGGATTTCGTGACATTGAAGCGGGGCTCTCGTGCGTCCTGGCGTTTGGCTTCGAAGCCTGGGACCGGCTGTTTGGGCCGCCGCGGCCAGCGGAGCTACATCCGTTCCGTGAGATTCGTGCCGGAGATCGACATGCTGTATCCACACCCGGCGATTTGCTGTTTCACATCCGCGCCAAGCGGTTTGATTTGTGCTTCGAGCTGGCGACGCAGATCATGGCACGTATTGGCGATGCGGTTTCGCCGGTAGACGAAGTGCACGGATTCCGTTACTTCGACGACCGCGATCTGATTGGTTTTGTCGACGGAACGGAGAACCCGACCGGCCAGGCCGCGATCGACGCCGTCGTTGTCGGTGAGGAAGACCCGGGGTTCGTCTGTGGCAGCTACGTCATCGTGCAGAAATATCTGCACGATCTCAAGGGATGGAACGCGCTGTCCACGGAGGCGCAGGAACGCATCATAGGCCGCACCAAGCTGTCGGACATTGAATTGGACGATGCCATCAAGCCAACCTCGGCGCACAATGCCCTCACGACCATCGTCGAGGATGGGAAAGAGATCAAGATTTTGCGCGACAACATGCCCTTCGGCAGCGCCGCGCAGGGTGAATTCGGCACCTATTTCATTGGCTATAGCCGCTCGCCCGCTACGATTGAGCAGATGCTGGAGAACATGTTCATTGGCCGCCCTCCCGGCAACCACGACCGGCTGCTTGATTTCAGCCGCGCCGTCACCGGAAACTTGTTCTTCGCGCCCTCGGCAACATTTCTGGAGAACGTAACTGAAGATCAGCCTGCAGTTGCAGCGGCTTCCGCCGACACCGCGGTCGAAGCCCCTCTGCCCGCCCGCCGGAGCGATGGTTCGCTAGGCATTGGTTCCCTGAAAGGAGAGATTCCCCATGAATAACCTGCATCGAGAGCTTGCCCCAATTTCTGATGTCGCGTGGGCACAAATTGAAGAGGAAGTATCGCGCACCTTCAAGCGTCACATCGCGGGACGGCGTGTGGTCGATATGCATGGGCCGGCGGGAACAGCTCTCTCTGCAGTCGGCACCGGACATCTGATCGAGATCGCGACTCCCGGAGACGGTATTCTCTCCAGACAGCGCGAAGTGAAGGCGCTGGTCGAGCTGCGGGTCCCGTTCGAATTGGAGCGCCAGGCCATCGACGACATCGAGCGTAGCGCGAACGACTCCGACTGGGAACCGGCAAAGATCGCCGCGCGCAGGCTCGCCTATGCTGAGGACGGCGCCATATTTGAAGGCTACTCCGCCGCTGGGATCGTGGGCGTCCGGCAAGGAGCCAGCAATCCAGCGATCAAGCTCCCGTCTGATGTGCGAGCCTACCCGGACGCTGTCGCCCAGGGCCTGAGCCGCTTGCGCCTCCAGGGCGTCAACGGCCCTTACGCGGTGCTCCTCAATGCCGACGTTTACACGGCCCTGGCTGAGACCAGCGATCAGGGATACCCGGTGATGGAACATGTCAAGCGTCTCGTCGACGACAAGATCATCTGGGCGCCTGCAATCCAAGGGGCCTTTGTGGTGACCACCCGTGGCGGCGATTTCGACCTGCAGATTGGCCAGGATGTCTCCATCGGCTACTTGAACCACACCGATGCCGCTGTCAGCTTATATTTGCAGGAGACATTCACCTTTCTGATGCTCACGGCCGAGGCAGCCATCGCGCTGGCTCCGCCTGCCAAGTCGAAGAAGGGCTGACGAGACTTGCATAACGAGTCCAGTCGTTTCGCGAAGTGATCCCAACAAACCTCAATCCGGCCACCAACTGGACCTCTTCCGCGAACCAGGTTTGCCATAGCCTGGAATAAGAGAATACTCGGCATTGGAAGTTCTAAATGCGAAATTGGCGGAATTGGCAGACGCTCTAGACTTAGGATGGCTCGTCGTCTTTTTATTTTGCAAGAATTCGATGACTGACGTGTTGCTCCGAGTTAGTTTATGAGATCACTTCTAGCTAGCAGGGCGGTACTGGTTCAAGTAACGGACACCACTAACGGCGAGACGGCATATCACAGGTCGCAGGCCACAATGAACGCCGTGACAAAACGATTGAGTGCCTTCGCACTATTCGGCACACTCCATCCGGTGCTGGCCACACCGATGACCTCATCGAGCGGCACTTAAAGAAAGTCCGACACCCATCACGGTGCCGGCCAAACGGGACGCTGTCACGGATTGCGTGTGAGTTGGCGATTTCACGTCAGCTATTCGAGGCGTAGTGGGCAGAAGTCCACACTCGGGAACCGTCCGGGTTGCGGTTGTGCACTCCGGACTAGCGATACGGCGACTACACCCTCTACCGGAGTGAAAGCTCCCGGTTTTTTAATTGCTCCTGGTGCTCGCGGCTCGCTGGTGCTTGTCTCAGCAAGGCCTGACGAGAAGGCCTACATCACAGGGGTACATGACGCACGTCACAGACCGCCGTGCCCAGCCCTGATACAAGTTTGTGCCATCTCCAACATCGCGAGGCGCTTGCCTAACCTGCCCGATAGGTAATCCTGCGCTGCGGGAGATAGCGCCCAACCGGGCATGCTGGGCAAGCATTCTTCGAGTCGCCCATCCTGCCTTTCGAAAGCCATTCTTGTACGGGAAAGAGGCTTTATGCATACCTCCGGCTCGATTTGGGATGTCATGCGGTTCCAAGGGCTACTCCCGGCGCGATTTTCTCCAGTTCTGCGGATACGCCGCGGCGGCGGCTGGAATCTCGCGCGCCAACCTCGGCGCTGTCGCTCAAGCTTTCGAGAAGAAACCTCGGCCCAACGTGGTCTGGTTGCACTTTCAGGAGTGCACCTGCTGCAGCGAATCGTTCATTCGCTCATCGCACCCCATCGTTGCCGACGTTCTGCTTGACCTGATCTCGCTCGACTACACCGAGACTTTGCAGGCGGCCGCGGGCCATCAAGCGGAAAAGTGTCTGCATGACACGATCAAGAACTATCCCGGCAAATACATCTTGCTGGTGGAAGGCTCCGTGCCCATGAAAGGGGGCGGCGTCTACTGCACCATCGCAGGCCAGACGGCGGAAGACATTCTTCAGAACGCCGCGAAGGATGCAGCGGCGGTCATCGCCTGGGGAAGTTGCGCGTCGAACGGCTGCATCCAATCGGCAAACCCGAATCCTACTGGGGCGACGCCGGTGCATAAACTCTTGGACCGGCCGGTGATTAATGTGCCCGGCTGTCCGCCTATCGCGGACGTTATGACCGGGGTCGTCACGCACCTGCTGGTGCTGGGTCGCGGGCCGGAGCTCGACAACCTCGGTCGCCCAAGAGAGTTCTACTCGCGCCGCGTGCACGATACCTGCTACCGCCGGGCGTACTACGATGCAGGACTCTTCATTGAGTCGTGGGACGATGAAAGGGCGCGCAGGGGCTACTGTCTTTACAAGATGGGATGCCGGGGCCCGGTCACCTACAACGCCTGCTCGGTAACCAAGTGGAACGGCGGCGTCAGCTATCCCATTCAGTCGGGGCACGGCTGCATCGGTTGCAGCGAGGCTGGCTTTTGGGACAACGAACCCTTTTATCAACATCTCGCTTCGTTCCCGGGGTTTGGCATTGAGAGCACGGCCGACACCATAGGAACTGCGGTCGCGGTGGGGGCTGTGGCTGGCGTTGCCGCCCATGCCATTACGACCAATGTCCGCAAGCACAAGCTGATGGAGCAGGAGCGCAGCGGCGATGAGCCCACCGTCGAGCGCGAAGAACCCAAGGGGAACGGAACGTCGAAGGGACAAGATTAACGTAGCAGCTCAACCGTGAGGTGATGGCATGGCAAGAATGGTGGTTGATCCGATAACCCGAATCGAGGGACATCTTCGCATCGAAGCTGTCGTTGAGAACGGCACGATCACCGACGCCTATAGCTCGGGCACGATGGTGCGCGGTTTCGAGAAGATCCTCAAGGGACGCGATCCCCGTGATGCGTGGGCGTTTACTGAGCGTGCCTGCGGTGTTTGCACCACGGTACACGCGCTGGCCAGCGTGCGAACGGTGGAAGACGCGTTGAGCATCTCTGTTCCGAAGAATGCCGAGCTCATCCGCAACCTGATGTTCTGCACCCAGTATGCGCAGGACCACGTAGTGCACTTCTACCACCTGCACGCGCTTGACTGGGTCGATGTAGTGAGCTGTCTCTCCGCTGATCCGCAGAAGACATCGCAGATTGCCACCTCGATTTCGCCCTGGCCGAAGAGTTCGCCCAAGTACTTTGCAGCGGTGCAGCAGCGGATCAAAGCTTTCGTCGAAAGCGGTCAACTGGGCATCTTCGCCAACGGTTATTGGGGGAATCCCTCCTACAAGCTACCGCCTGAAGTTAACCTGCTTGCCGTCGCCCATTATCTTGAAGCCCTGGAATGGCAGCGTGAGATCGTCAAGATTCACACTATCTTCGGCGGCAAGAACCCTCATCCCAACTATCTTGTCGGCGGCGTGCCGTGTTCCATCAATCCCGATGAGGTCAACGCCATCAATATGGACCGGCTCAACTATGTCGGCGGCTTGATCAAGCAGGCGTCCACATTCGTAGAGCAGGTCTATCTGCCTGATCTAATGGCCATCGCGTCGTTCTACAAAGATTGGGCTGCCATTGGTGGCGGTCTCAAGAACTACCTGGCGTATGGCGACCTTCCGACTCGTGGCTACAACCAGCCTGACTACTTTAAGTTCGCTCGGGGAGCGATCCTTGACCGCAATCTGAACGAAGTCTATCCAGTGAATGGAACGGACGCCGAGGAGATCAAGGAGTATATTGCACACTCCTGGTACAAATATTCGACCGGCGATTCTGCCGGACTGCATCCCTTCGCGGGCGAAACCGAATTCGACTACACCGGCCCCACTCCTCCGTATGAGCAGCTCAATGTAGAAGGCAAGTATTCCTGGCTAAAGACTCCGCGTTGGAAAGACCACCCGATGGAAGTAGGCCCGCTAGCTCGCCTGCTTGTTTCCTACGCCAAGGGCAACACGGAAGTGAAGGATGTGGTGAATGAGGCACTCGGCCAGCTTGGCGTGCCGGTGACCGCGCTCTTCTCGACGCTGGGACGGACCGCCGCCCGCGGTCTCGAAACCCGTCTTATCGTGCACTGGATGCAAGGTTTCTACGACGAGCTGATGAATCAAATCAAAGTTGGCGAATTATCGACGTTCACTCGCGACAAATGGGAGCCCTCAACCTGGCCTGCCAGTGCTGAGGGAGTGGGACTAAGCGAGGCGCCGCGCGGAGCATTGGCACACTGGATCAAAATCAAGGACGGCAAAATCGACAACTACCAGCTGGTTGTTCCGAGCACCTGGAACGCGTCGCCCCGCGACCCGAAGGGCCAGCGCTCGGCCTACGAAGAGTCGCTGATTGGAACGCATCTGGCCAATGCCGAGCAGCCGCTCGAGATTTTGCGGACGATCCACTCCTTCGACCCTTGCATTGCTTGCGCAGTGCACCTCTACGATCCCGATGGCAAGCACCTCCATCGCGTGCAGATTGTATAAGGAGAATGAGATGGCGAATGGATCAGTTGCGACCTATGACCGGGTTTACGTCTGGGAGTTTCCTGTCCGCCTCTATCACTGGGTGAACGCCAGCTGTGTGGCGGTGCTGATCGCCACTGGTTTTCTGATTGGCCACCCGGTCTCGATCTTTTACGTCTCTGAGGCCTACCAGTCGTACTGGTTCGGGACGGTACGATTCATTCACTTCGTTGCAGCCTTCATTTTTTTCTTTATGTTCCTGGTACGCATCTATTGGGGATTCGTTGGTAACGCCTATGCGCGGTGGACGAATTTCATTCCCTTCAAGCGCGAGCAGTTCCAGGAAATGGACGACATCATCAAGGTTGACGTGTTGCAGACGAAGGTGCGCGGCGACATTTCAATCGGCCACAACGCCATGGCAGGATTCATTTACTTCCTGTCGTTTCTGGCGTTTCTCTTCCAGTCAGCCACCGGGTTCGCCCTGTACGCCAGCATGAGCCATTCCTTCCTGCCCCATCTGTTTGCCTGGATGGTTCCGCTGATGGGTGGAGACTTCCGCGTGCGCCAGTGGCACCATGCCATGATGTGGTTCTTCATCCTGTTCGCCATCGTGCACGTGTACCTGGTCTTCTATCACGACTACATTGAAGGCCGCGGGACAACATCGTCCATGGTAGGCGGATGGAAGTTCGTGCGACGTAACCCGAATGTCTGAGCACTCCGAGATCCTGGTTCTGGGCATCGGCAACGTGTTGATGGGAGACGAAGGAGTTGGCGTTCACGTCGTTCGTCATCTGGAGAAATCCTCCTTTCCTCCACACGTAATCCTGCTCGACGGCGGAACGGGAAGCTTTACTCTTCTCGATCCCATGCGTCGTGCCGGCAAAATATTTCTCATCGACGCGACGGTCGACGAAAATCCTCCCGGTTCTGTTCGCAGGCTCACACCGCGTTTTTCAAGCGACTATCCGCGAACCATCACCGCCCATGATATCGGACTAAAAGACCTGCTCGATGCCTTCTATTTGTTGGGTGAGCCGCCGGATGTCGTCCTGTTCGCTGTCTCGATCCCGCCACTTCAGCAACTCGGATTGGAACTGTCTCCGGAGATTGCGGCACGAGTTCCAGCCATTGCGGAACTGGTTCATCATGAGGTGTCGAATTCCTGGTAGTGATGTCTCCGAGACACCACCACCGGTGGGGCGAACAAAAACCGGAGAAAGTCTCATTGTCTCTGGACTAAATAATGGGGGGGCAGGTCAAGGGACCTTGCTCCCCATGACTTGCGCCGCACCTGTGCACGGTTATGCCATTTGGCGGGCGGAGAACTTGAACAGATTCAGTTTCTGCTTGGGCATGCCTCGGTTCAGACAACGGAACGCTATCTCGGCTGCAAGCAGAAACTCAGCCAAGCGGTGAACGACAACCTCGGATTGGAAGACACCTGACAGGGCTAGTCATGGCCCCCAACCAGACTTCGGAGGAGCTTCTCTTCCGGTATCGCCATTTCTGCGCTCACGGGAAGGCGATTTCGCACCAACTGACTGCCTGAATTTCAAAGCTCCGTCACAGACAGCGATTTGCTGAAAGTGTGCAATATTGCACAGACGGCCAAAACTTGGTCACCTTAGACTTTCCGAGAACTAAATCCAAAACCGAAGGGCAGCGGAACTCAAGGGGGAGTTCGCTCCTCCTCTTTTGGCCAGTCGGCGCACGAGATTAGTCAGGTTCTGCCGCGAGGTTTTTCCCCATGTGGATCGCAGTGATAGCGATTACTCTCGCGCTCACCTTCTTCGCTGTGTATTTCATCGGCCACGTTCTGTTTGAGATTCTCAAGAGCATTGCCAGCCTTGAGACTTTCGCCCAGCTCCACGGCCGAGTGCATTAGAGATGCCAGTTTCGGTGAGCCGAAAAATTAGCAACAGGGACTGCCGTCACAAACGATGATCTGCGCGGTTCGTGGGTACTAGCCTTGACTCTCAAGTGGCAAGGTCGCCCGCAGGGAAAGAGTGGGCCAAGCTTCCCGAGAGAATAGCTGGCGTAAACAGGCCAACTCACTCCCAATCGCAATGCCGGGGTTCACGGCAGGATCGTGAACGCAATGGCGATTTCCCACTAGCAATCACAGAAGTTCGGGGCGCCTTCGATCCACTCAGAAACGCTTTGACTTCGCCGAAGCCGGGCCAATGTGACAAGCCAATGCGGCTCGGAGCATTATGTTCATTGAATTGAAGAGTTGGTTCGTGTCGCGCAGTTTTCAGGCTTATGGTGTGAGGATGCCGTCGGTCTGTTGCGGCAGCGTTCGAGAAAGAAAAACGCAAGGGGATCGCTGCCGAGCCGATGCACCGTCGAGACCCAAGATGGAAAGAGTCCTCCGAAATCAGCGACCGATAACGACGCTGTTCACCTGGATGCTCGGACGGCGGACGATGACCTGGCCGCGGTCATTCTGATAATAGTAGTGAGGTCGACCCTGATAGACATAAGTTCGGCACCCATATTTTTTGGCTTGGCCCGGAGGCATTCCACAGTTGCTCCATCCCGTCTTCTTTCCGTGGCTCCATCCTGCAGGACGATCATTCGGATTGTTGTAAACGCGGTACTGGTATCCGTCGCGGTCCTCCCATCCCTCATCCGAGCCTTGATAACTGTTCGTTGTGTTGTGCGGATTCCCTTTTCCCTGGGACTTTCCTTGGTTCGCCACTAGAGCGGGAGTAAATAAAGTTAGTGACGCTATCAGTGCGAGTCCTGCAAGCCAGTGTGTGCTCATGTGTCCTCTTCCCCTTTGATGGCGCCAATAAAGCGCAAAATCATTTTGTGGGATTTCCACTTTGGGCCGCCGAGTGGTCGACGATCAACCACGGTTTCCATTGCGGAATCCCTACACAGTGACTGTCGCACTGTCGACAACGTTGTGTCTGGTCACAATTGCTCCTATTGGTACGTGATGCTTTAGACATGGCTGAAAGGTTGAGATTCTTGACTTAGTCGAAGTGGTTGAGCAGTTCAGCTCAGACGAATTCGGGTTCGAATACTAACCTTAGGCATGCGCGAAATCTCAGGGTACGCGCGAAAAGAGGATCAACCATGTTGAATGCAGGCTCATTGGTTCGCACCAGATGGATGTCGATGCTGGGACTGGTCTTGGTGGCGGTCATCCTTTCGGGGTGCGGTTCCAAGCAGGAACAGGCGCTGGAACAGGCCAAGAAGCAGGCGGCTAAAACGGGGCAGGCGCAGCAGGTGGTTTCTGTCGACACGAATGGGACCACGACGACGACGGTGGTGCAGCCGCCGGTGGCCGGCCAGACTAGCGAGGCGCTAACTACCACGGTGACACCGCCCGTAGTGGGAGAGACCGTTCCAGCCCCCTCTGTGCCGACGGTTTCGGCGGCGCCGGTCAGCGTGAGTATTCCGATGGGAACAACGCTCACGATCCGGATTGACCAGCACATCAGCGTAAAAACCAGCCGAGCGGGAGACAGTTTTACCGGCGAGTTGGTAGACCCGGTGCTGGGCAGCGACAACAATGTACTGGTGCCGAAGGGTGCGCGGGTGGATGGCGTGGTTGATGTCTCGCATCGGCGGGGACACTTCAAAGGCAGATCGCTACTGGAACTGCGGCTGACCTCACTGACGGTGAATGGGGCGCAGTATCCACTGGAGACGGGGGACTTGGCGCGTAGCAAGAAAGGTAAGGGTAGACGTTCGGCAGCCTTAATTGGCGGAGGAGCCGGGCTAGGCATGCTGGTGGGTGGCGTGGCTACGGGCGGCGTAGGGCTTGTGGTGGGAGGTCTGGTGGGTGGTGGCGCCGGAACCGCTGTCGCCGGATTGACCGGCAACCGGGACATCGAGATACCCGCGGAGTCGATCGTGCGTTTTAAGCTGGCGGACGATCTGGTGGTACAGCCAGCGTGATCACAGATTGAGCAAGACACTTCTCTCCGAGCCTTGCCGGGCAATCTGCGCGAGTCAGAGACTTTTGTAAAGCGCTACCTGGTGCTGCGGGACGAGCAACTCATGATCGACGAGGTGACATGCGATATTGGGCATCAGAGTCGGCCAGTCGATCTCAGCCTAAAGACAGTTCTTAACGCTCTTCGGCAGGAACGGTCATTGTCTGTCAAGTCACCGCTACCCCCGCGATCATTGTTGGTGTGCATAGGTCATCTCACACTCGATCGGGATCCCCTTTTGGAGGATCTCTCGATTTTCCATCTTGAGAGAGGAAAACTTAGATCGGAACGACCGCCACAGAGATTGTTGCCTGAGTCAAACTTACACACAATTGAAGGTAATCTAGGGAGCAAGAAGCTGGCTCGCCTCTAAGAGGCTGAGATCACCGGAAACCGCACGGAAGTCCGACCGGGTTTCGTACTGCTGCTTGCTGATTGTCTTGAAGAACACCAGACGTCCTGATACTTGAATATTGATCAGGGCCGTCTTCCATTGTGAAGCTCCGACCTGTACACGCCCAATCTCGATTGTGCCGCCGTCGTCGATGTGACCTAAGAGTCCATACCCAAATTCCACGCGGTTTAGGAGTCGGCCCGAGAGCTTCGCCAGGCGTTTCTGCTGCGAATCGATCAGAAGGGTTCCGCCCAGGCTATGCGCCACCCGGGCTTCGTACGTCAGCGGATTGTAGTTAGAGTTGGGGCGGAATTTGATCCTGACAAGATTTCCCTCCAGGCCGTCGTAGTCGTAAAGAAAAGCTTCCGGCATCAGGCGCATCAGGTTCTCCAGCTTCTGCTCGTCCTCCTCCAGTCCCCGCTTGACCTTCAACTGCTGGCCCGGATCATGCAGAAGGCGATCCATGCGCGCGTTGTCTTGCTGCCGTTGGTCCGGGTTAAGCGGTGTGCCGTCAATTGCAAGTACACGATAGAGCGGGCCGTCTTTCGTCTCCACCTGCTCTTCCGTGACCGTCTCTTTCCCTTCTCGCTTCGCAATCACATACATCCACTTCCGTTGCTGCACACGATCCGTCAGCTCATTTGCTATCACCTCATTGATGAGTTCGGCAGCGGGCAACGCGGAGCTTTGATCCCGTGCGGGAGCGCCGATACAAACTACCAACACGAGCGCGATTGTGAGCCGGCGTAAGTTCATCGGGTTTGGAGACACCGATGTCGAGAGTTGTGACAGCCCTACTGGGGCGGTTTCTGCATCCTGCTGTCGATCCCTATACTTGGACATACCATTTGCCTCCGCGGCTGCTCACACACTGCACGTGGAAGTCACTGTGCAAGGCGGTCCGCGAGAGTCGGGGCCGGAGCCACGGACTTCAACTGGTCCAGCGCAGTCAGCACGCCTTGCCAGCGGACTTCGTTCTTCTTCGTCTCGATCGGTACCGAGAGGTCGGAGTAGAACTGCAAAATGTTGTCGCGCAACTCGGGCGTCGTGTGGTCGAACTTGTTCTTAGCCAGTTGACCCAGCAGTTTGGCGTAAGTCTCGTCCGTGAGCGAGTATTCGGCTGGCGTGGTCACCTTACCACTATCCAAATCAGTATTAGGAAGCAGGACTGAGTGCGCGCGAACTTCTTCGAGCAACCCCCGGTATTGATCGACAGTAGTATTGATGCTCTTGATATACAGATCTTCGGTCTGCGGAGTGGGGTTATTGAAGGCTAACCCTTTGAACGGACCAATTTTCGGCATGTATCGCAAGAGCGTCGACAAAATCCGCGTGCCCAAACCCGGCTTCACGTAGTCCTTTCCCCACTCTTTTTCATAATTGGAGCGGGAAAGACGGTACAGAAACTTTTGTTTTGCGAAATTGGGCGTTTCGCGCATCAGGTCCTTCTTGTGGGTTTGCAGCGCGACTTGGGTCATTTCCGGGATCAGACGGCTGACGGAGTAACGATAGGACTCGATCGCAAGATCTTCGCGAGGCAGCACGTCTTTCAACTCCACCCCGTATACGATGGGGAAAACCCGCTCCAGCAGAGACTTGGATACCTTAAATCCGATGAAATCGTGGTACTGCTGCGAGGCGTAACGGTTCTTCGCGACCTGCACCGTGTCGAACCCAAACTCTGTTTTCAAATGGGCTGACTTGTCCTGTGCATACCGGACCGACTGGCCAAACTTCGCCCGTAGCTTCGGATATTGGATGGCGACGGAGTGGTTGACCGCCGGGTGGCCGGCAATATCCGACGCATAGTGCGACAGGGCTCCCAAGGCGAAGGCGCACTCGTTGACATCCTGGCTTTCGAGCAGCAGTTCCTGAACGAAGTCTCCGCTACGGACGTAATGCACCAAGTCGCTGAATTCCGTACTGCCGAATGGGTAGTAGCCGAGATCCTGGATGACAGCGCCTCCATAGGCGTAGGCATGCGCCTCCTTGAGCTGGTCTTCCGACACTCCCGGATATCGCTCGAGCAGGAGGGGCTGGATCTCATCGGTCCAGAGCAGGTCTACGATTTCCTCGTGCGTCAGCACGGAGTACGCGAAGGAGACTGCGCCGCACATCAGCAATATGACAACGATTGCCAACGCCCGGACATACGGGAGCCGCCAACTGTCAGCCATAGCACGTCGCGATGAAACTCTCTGCTTGAACCTCATAGGACAAAAGGCCCGACTCTCTTGAGACAGATTTCTTGATCTTCGTGACCCAAAACGACAACGATGCGATGACGGATAATCACTACAATCCTGATTGCAACTGATGTTATCAATTGGCATTCCGGAAATATGTCCAGAAATGCTCACTCGGCTATCTGATGCGCCTGATAGAGACCAACGAAACCCCGGCACTCTCGCAGGAGCGCTGTAGCCTAAGACTTGAATGGGAGAAAGTTTGGCAAAAGTGTGCAATATTGCACAGGCAGTCAGCGTGTTTGTTGGTTCTGCCGCTGGACTGCTGGACTCGTAGATCTGGTAAGCGCGGACTCGGGTCTCTTCGTCCGAGAAGATACTCACGGGAGTTCACTGCGGAGATTCGTGTCACCTTCCGGGGTACGCTGGCGCTGGCGATCACCGCAGGAGTCGGGTGGGTGGCCGGAACAGTTGCGTGAATACAGACAATCGGAATCGAACACGATGCTGGGCCGTCCTCAAAGGCGCCATCAAAGCAGCGCGTGCCGGCGATAGAACCAGGACTTCACGGCCTGCACGACGAAGAGATATGTCACCGCAAGAAACCCAATGGCCGCCAACAACGATACCGGCAGTGGTGTGAAGCGCAGCAGCTTCCCCAGCGGCGTGTAGGGCAGCACTGTCGCGACAGCAACGATCGCCAACACGCTAATCAACAATGGCCGACTGGGGCGGCTCTTGAGAGGGTTGGCTGCTGTCCGGATCACAAATACCACGAGCGTCTGTGTCGCCAGGGACTCTACGAACCATCCGGTTTGGAAGAGCGACTCGTTTGTGGAAGCATGGAACGCCCAGAGCAGCACTCCGAAAGTGAGGAAATCATAGATTGAGCTGATGGGACCGATGATCGCCATGAATTGGCGGATGAAGCCGATCCGCCATCGCTTGGGCTTTTGCACCATGGCGGGGTCTACGTTGTCGGTGGGGATGCTGACCTGCGAAACATCGTAGAGAAAGTTGTTCAACAGTATCTGGCTCGGGAGCATCGGCAGGAAGGGCAGGAAGAGCGACGCCGCGGCCATGCTGAACATGTTTCCGAAGTTCGAGCTCGTGCCCATGATGATGTACTTCATGATGTTGGCAAAGGAGCGCCGCCCCTCCAGGACCCCCTCGTTCACGACGGCAAGGTCCTTTTCCAGCAGGATGATCTTGGCGGCGTCCTTGGCCACGTTCACGCCATTCATGACTGAAATTCCAACATCCGCGGTGTGCAGCGACGGAGCATCGTTGATGCCATCGCCCATGTAACCGACGACGTGCCCGCGGGCCTTAAGAGCGAGGATCACTCGGTTCTTTTGTTCGGGGGATACCCGGGCGAATATGGCGCCGTTCTCCGCCTGGTAGGCCACGGCGGCATCGTCCATCGTATCGACCTGGTTGCCCACAAGAATGCGGTCGGCATCCAACCCTACGTCGCGGGCCACTTTCTGGGTTACGTACTGATTATCCCCCGTCATGACGACCACAGAAATGCCATCCTGTTTCAGTGCCTTCAGGACGGCAAGCACCCCCTCCTTCGGGGGATCAAGAAATGCCGCAAACCCGACCAGGGTCATTGCGTGTTCAGCCGCCACGGCGTACGCGTCTTGTTTTTCCATCTTTAGCGTTGCCACCCCAAGCACACGGAATCCGTTCGCACTCAACTTCTTCAGGGTGTCTTCTGCCTCTGCCCGTCGGCTATCGTCGAATGGCTGAGCAACGCCGTCGACGGTCACCGTCTCGCAGATGGCAAAGACACTCTCAGCCTCACCCTTGGTGATGAGAAGGTCTTCGTCAGCGTGCCGCACTACGACTGAAAGGCGCTTGCGGTTGAAGTCGAACGGGATCTCGTCCACCTTGTCGTAGCCAGCAATGGAAGGCGCTTCATGCTTCAGGATTGCGTCGTCAAGGGGACTTTTAATCCCCGCCTCAAAGTGGCTGTTCAGGTAAATGAGCTGCAGGACATTTTCGTTATCCTTACCCTGGAAATCCACGTGCCGGTCAAGCACGATCTCCCCTTCGGTGAGTGTGCCTGTCTTATCGGTACAGAGAATATCCACGCTGCCGAAATCCTCGATTGCCGATAGTTGCTTGACGAGGACCTTTTTCTTCGTCATCCGCCTCGCGCCTTGTGCCAGTGTCACGGTGATGATCATGGGCATCATTTCAGGCGTCATCCCGACGGCAAGCGCTACCGAGAAAAGGAAAGACTCCAGCAGCGGGCGATGGAAAATGATGTTCACCAGCAGGACGAAAAGGACAAGCACCATGGTCACCCATGTGAGCATCATTCCGAAGTGACGTATGCCGCGGCCGAACTCCGTCTCCGGTGGCCGCATCGCCAGACGATTCGCAATCTCACCACAGGCGGTATCTTTTCCCGTACAGACGATCACCGCCGTGCCAATCCCCGTCTGAACTGCAGTGCCCAGGAAAACGCTATTGCTCGCATCCGCGACGCCGTGCTTCTCCTTGGAAAGGTCAGCTACCGTCTTCTCTACCGGCAAAGATTCTCCGGTAAGCGCTGACTCGCGCACATGGAGGTCCTTTACGTCCAGCAAACGGCCGTCGGCTGGCACCAGGTCTCCTGCATTGAGCCGGACGATATCTCCCGGGACCAACTCGGCTGTCGGCAGTTCCTGTTCTTTGCCATCCCTGATCACCGCTGCGGTTAGAGCAATCTGCTTTTGAATGTCCTCCACGGCGTGTCTGGCCTGGAATTCCATCAGGAAATTCAGGAGTACGCTGAACAGCACAATCGCAAGGATGATTAGGCCACCGACATTTTCTCCTAGCGCAAGGGATACGCCGCTGGCAATAACAAGGATGACGACGAGTGGATTACGGAAGAAACCAAAAAAACTGAGCAGCACAGCAAAGCGAGACTCATGGACAAAGCTGTTAGGGCCGTAAAGACGCAATCGTCGTCGCGCTTCTTCGGTCGTCAGCCCTGCCGGAGTTGCCGGCAGCAGTTCGAACAATTCGTGCAGCGGCCGGTCCCAGAAGCCCTCTACAGAGGTTGTTGGTTTTCCCATGTGGGGTGTCAGTCAAGTGCCGGCCGTAAAATCGATATGGTCCTTCAAACCCAAGGCCCGCACAACGGGTGCGGCGCCCTTACTCCTGCAGAAAGATATTCAGAAGGGAGTTGTGAACCCGAATCTCGCCGTTATATTCGATAAAGCCTAGTTTTCTAAATCGATTCATGAAAAAACTTACACGAGATCGAGTCGTGCCAATCATCTCAGCCAACATGTCCTGGCTGATCTTAGGAACCACGGTCTCCGGTTTGCTCTCCTTGCCGAACTGGGCGAGCAACAACAAAATCCTCGCCAGCCGCTTTTCACTTGAATTGAAAAGCTGGTCGACCAGATCGGCCTGGACGCGAGCGTTACGTGCAAGCAGGAAGGACACGAACATATCTGACAAGGCGTGTTCCTGGTGAAGAACGCGGACCATTTCCGCCTTACTGATCCTGAGCAGTACGCACTCGGTCATTGCAGTGGCCGTCGAGAGTCGAAGAGGATGAGCGGAAGCCATGCAGTCCTCCCCTAGAAATTCCCCTTCACCCACCAAAGTAATCGTGGCCTCTTTTCCGTTCGCGGAGGTGACAGTTACCTTCAGCTTGCCGTTCTGCACGTAAAAAACCGCGTCGGAAGGATCTCCTTGTACGAAGGCCGTTTCGCTCTTTTTCAGATTGAGAATTTTCTTGCCGAAGCCGGCTCTGGCGAGAAAGTCTTTGGCATCGAAACCCGCATCGCCAATTGGTTGTGGCTTGAGCGTTTGAAGCCCGACAGACTTTGTAATTTTGCCCGTGAGCGACTTTTTGGATCGCACCGAATTAACCGATGAAACCCGTTCTGCCGGGGAACGGTCTTGGGCGCGGGCTGGCATGCCTCTGGCGCTCATTTCACACCTCTTAGCAAGGGCATGGACACCTTTACATGTTACATCCTAAACCCCGTCTGTCTAGGCCGTCTGTTCAATATTGCACACTTTTTCAACTAGGGTGTTCTTTTGTGAACAGACTACTCAATCATCGATCTGTCAGACTTTTGCCTGGAGAACTTCAATATGAGCCTAGAAACGATTCTCATTATCGTCGTGATTCTATTCTTGCTTGGTGGAGGCGGTTGGTACTGGGGACGCGGGCGCGCTTAAGGTGACCCGCACTGAAACGGCCAGCTCGATCGGGGAGGACTGATGAGTCTTTTCGATCTGGTCTTCGGTTGTTGGCACAAACGGTGCAGCTTTCCCCGGACCGTACGCGGCGATCTGCGCCGCAGCACATCTGCAGCCTCGGCAACCGGAACTTACGTTGTTTGCCTCGATTGCGGCCGTGAGTTCCCGTACGACTGGTCACAGATGAAGATGCTCGCGGCCAAACCCCGCTCCGCGTGGCCCGAACAGCCAGTCACCATCATTCCCGGGCTCGAGGCAGCCTGAGCCTGCGCTGGACCATTGGCAAAGATCCAATCTCTGAATCTGGTCCGGCTGACCATCTGCTGATTTCCGGCGGGTTAACCGAAGGCCCGCTCCTTAATTAGACGATTCGGAACGGTAAGGAGAAAACCGATGAGCACAAGTACGAAAGATGAGATCAAAGGCACTTTTCATGAAGTGAAGGGCAAAGTCAAAGAAACGGTAGGCCAAGTCACCAACAATCCCGACTTAGAGGCTGAGGGCAAAGCCGAACACCGGGCCGGCAAAGTTGAAAAAAAGGTCGGGCAGATCAAGGAAGTGTTCGAGAAGTAAGCTACGCATTGAATCGCTGAAACCCAGGGATCAGGGCGGTTCGATTTACATCGAGCCGTCCTGAGAAAAGTCGAAGTGACTTGGTTGTCGAGCAGTCTGATATTTCGGCGGATATCGCCTCAAAAGGTTCGTCCACACAATAGCGTGGAATGTAAAGGGAGTGCTTTATGAAGAAATACGCAATTGCTTTGTTAACGTTTTCTTTGGGAACCTTCGCGTTCGCTGGTCCAGGACAGCAAGACCCCACCGCGCGGTTACAAGCGGCCGGCCTGGTCATGAACGAGATCATGGCTGCTCCCGACAGAGGCATCCCGGAAGAAGTGCTGAATGGCGCCAAGTGTATCGCTGTTGTACCCAACATGGCGAAAGGCGCATTCATCGTCGGCGGAGAGCATGGACGCGGCGTGGTTACCTGCCGCACTGCCCACGGTTGGAGTGCACCAGCATTCATTTCGATAGGTGGAGGCAATTTTGGCTTTCAGGCCGGCGGACAGTCAGTTGATCTGATCATATTGTTCATGAATGACAGGGGTGTGCAAGGACTGCTTTCGAGCAAGTTCGAACTCTCCGGTGAGGCATCAGCCACAGCGGGTCCGGTTGGGAGGCATGCTTCCGCAGGCACCGACTGGAAGATGAACACGGAGGCCTTGAGCTACTCGCGTAGCAAGGGACTGTTCGCTGGAGTCGCCGTGGATGGCGCCAAGATCCAGCAGGACAATGACTCCACAATTGCGTTCTACGGCAAGAATGTTTCCTTCCGTAAGACGCTGTCAGGCAATGTGCATGCCCCGGCGGGCAGCGACCCATTTCTCGCGGCGGTGAGGGCTGCTGTCCAGAAGGCGAACGTTCACGAAAGTGCTGAAGCGAAGTAGTTGATGATTGCCTACGTGCTTGCGGAAATGCAGCATGCCGTAATCCTGCATTCTTCCGATCGCGTATCCTCATCCGCCAGGCGCTTTCACAGCGTCCAGGACCTGCGGGTCTTGCTCCTTCGGTAGGCGGCACCAGGTCTTTCGCGGGTTGGCCGGCGCGCGGCACGCGGTATGGCACGAGCACTCATGGTGGTTCATTGTGACCAGACACCCTTCTTGGCCGCTTCTAAGATGTTGCTTAGCGAAGAGTTGAGACGACCATCAGAAAGGCTAGCCCAACTCCTTCTCACAAATGAGTTGCAACATACCTCTCAGGAACGATGGGCACTATGTATAGGAGTTCAATCCTGGACGAAGTGCAGAAACTCTACAGCGTGAGTGACCGACTTGACGCGCTGGCTGAAGAACAGCCTCTGGTCTCCGAGGCCCTTGTCACCATCTCGGGAAACGTCCGTAACACCGCCGCCTTGTTAGAGGTGCTGGTCGCGATGAAGATTGCGCCGATTTCCGGAGTAGATCCGGCAAGCGCCTGATTCTGGGCAGAAAAGGAAGCGTGCCTTATGGCCACGGCAGTGGATCCGGTTCGCGCAGAACCGATCGCATTTCCGCTTGTAACGACTCCTCCGTCGCCAATCCGAGCGCAGCGTCGATACCACTGGACCAGGTGGGCGTTGGTGATTGGCCTGATCATTGCGCTTGCCGTAATCGGCGAGCTATGGCGGATGCATTCGCAGAACGCGATCACCTACGAGACGGTACCGCTGGAGCGGGGGCTGGTACAAGCCAGCGTCACGGCTACAGGCACAGTCAATGCTGTGGTGGACGTGCAGGTTGGCAGTCAGGTGTCGGGCAACATCAAGGCTCTTTATGCTGATTTCAATACGAAAGTGACAAAGGGCCAACTGGTGGGGCTGATCGACCCCGAGGTGTTCCAGGCGCAGGTCGATCAGGCCCAGGCAGCACTGGGCTCGGCCCAGTCTGCGGTTATCGCAGCGGTGGCACAAGTTCAGAAAGCAAACTCCGATCTTTCGGGCTCGGTCGCGAGTGAAAAAAGCGCGGAATCTGCGCTGGCCAAGGACCGCGCCACCGCACTCAACGCACGCGACCAATGGACAAGGGTTGACGAACTTTTCAAGCAGGGAATCATGTCTCGGCAGGACGACGACGCGGCCAAGGCCACCACGGATGCTGATGACGCCCAGGTAGCTGCAGATCTGGACCAAATCGCCGCATCAAAACAGACGATCCAGTCGGCGCAAGACCAGGTCAGCGCGACCCAAGCGCAACTGGGTTCTGCGAAAGACCAGCAAGTCCAGGCGAATGCGGTACTGGCCCAGGCCAAGATCAATCTTGCACACACTCGCATCACAGCCCCGGTCGACGGCACAGTCATCGCCCGTCGCATGGATGTAGGGCAAACTGCGGCTGCGTCGTTCGCGGCGCCTACCGTGTTCGAGATCGCGCAAGACCTGACGAAGATGCAACTCGACACCAACGTGGACGAGTCCGATGTTGGCAATATTACAGCCGGCCAGATCGCAACTTTCACGGTGGATGCTTACCCGACTACGACATTTCAGGGCCAGGTGACAGACGTCCGCAAGGCGCCGATCATCACACAAAACGTCGTCACCTACGATGTCGTGATCGCCGTCTCGAATCCTGATCTCAAACTATTTCCCGGGATGACAGCTAATGCCAGAATTCTGACGACGAAGATCGACGACACCTTTAAGGTGCCGAATGCGGTGTTGCGCCTTCATCCGTCCCCGGCGGTGCTGAAGCAGCTGGGGCTCTCGGCCTCGCCGGCAGGTAATCAGCAGATTTATGTATTGCAGAATGGAAAGCTCAAAGCTGTCCCGGTAACGTTCGGGATCTCCGATGGCCAGTCCACTGCCGTGACAGGCGATTTTCAAACAGGAGAGCAGGTGGTGGTGAGGTTTACCACGGGCGCGACTTCATCAACCACGAGTGCTGCTTCGCCGGCTGGTGCCACGACCACCCGCCGAGTGCCTGGGTTGTAAGGTTTTTGAGGCAAATGTAAGTGCCACCACTCATCGACGTCCGCGATCTTAGAAAGACGTACCTGCTCGGGGACATTGTCGTAAATGCGCTGCAAGGCGTGACCTTAGCGGTTGAGCGAGGCACGTTCGTTGCAATCATGGGGGAGTCTGGCTCGGGGAAGTCGACGTTGCTGAACCTCCTGGGCTGCCTTGACCGGCCTACATCAGGCCGTTATCTGCTAGACGGCATTCCGGTCGAAACCATGGATCGCGACCAGCTCGCCGAAATTCGCAATCAGAAGATCGGGTTCATTTTTCAAAACTTCAATCTTCTCCCGCGCATGGATGCACTCGAGAATGTCGAACTGCCACTGCTCTACAAGGATAGTGAAACGCCCAACGGAGACGAATTGGGCCAGCGCGCCCTGGCCGACGTCGGTCTGGCCGGCCGGGAGCTGAACTTTCCTGCTCAACTGTCTGGTGGGCAGCAACAGCGGGTAGCCATTGCGCGCGCCCTGATCAACAACCCCCAGATTCTTCTTGCCGACGAGCCCACGGGTGCGCTGGACTCCCACAATGGCGCCGAAATCATGAATATTTTCCAGCGTCTGAACCGCACTCAGGGGATCACGATTGTTATGGTTACACACTCGGATGAGATCGCTGCGTATGCGGGTCGGATCATCCGCTTTCGTGACGGCCTGATCGTCAGCGACCAAAAGGCGACGAAACTAGTGACGGTACCCGTCGAAGCGCTTGCGGTGCAGACTGCTGCAGTGGTGTCACAATGAAGCACCTGATTTCGTCCATGCGCATAGCGTTCCGCGCGCTGAAGATGAATAAGCTTCGTTCCGCTCTCACCATGCTGGGTATTGTGATCGGCGTTGCCTCGGTGATCGCGACGGTAGGAATTGGCTCGGGCGCTACCCAGCGTATCCAGGAGCAGATCGCGAGTATCGGAAGCAACATCATTATCGTTATCCCGGGGAGCATGAGCAGCTCCGGGGTCCGTTTGGGCACCGGCAACGCGGTCACGCTCTCGGAGGCGGACGCTAAGGAGCTTGTGGCGCAGTGTCCGGATGTGGCGCTCGCAGCACCTGTGGTGCGAGGCGGAGCCCAGGTAGTCTACGGAAACAATAACTGGGCAACGAGTATCTATGGCATTACTCCCGACTATCTGACGATTCGCGATCTCTCCGTGGCTGACGGCTCTGAGTTTACCCAGCAGGATGTGGATGGAGCGAACAAAGTCGCTATGCTCGGCCAGACTCCGGTGGATAACCTGTTTGATGGCGCCGATCCGATCGGCCAGGTGATCCGCATTAAGAATGTCCCGTTCACCGTCGTGGGTGTGCTCGCTCGAAAAGGTCAATCGTCCCAGGGACAAGACCAGGACGACGTCATTTTGCTTCCGATTTCAACCGCCAAGCGGAAAGTGATCGGTGTTAAGCAAGCCAACGCGGACGCCGTGGATACGATCATGATTCAGGCGAAATCCGGTGCCCAGATTCCGGCTGCGCAGGAAGAAGCGGATGCTCTGCTTCGGCAGCGCCACCATTTGCAGGCGAATGAGGATGATGACTTCTCAATCCGCAACTTGGAAGAGCTCTTCGCCGCCCAAGAGGCATCCTCAAAGATCATGGCGATCATGCTGGCGGCCGTAGCTTCCGTCTCTCTAGTCGTGGGCGGTATCGGAATCATGAATATCATGCTGATCTCGGTCCGAGAGCGTACCCGGGAGATAGGATTGAGGCAGGCAGTGGGCGCCAAGACCCGCGACATTCTCACGCAGTTTCTGGTTGAGGCAGTAACGCTCTCGATCGCGGGTGGGTTCATCGGAATCGTGTTTGGGATCGGCGCGTCCTTCCTGATCTCGCAGCTCGCTGGCTGGACGACATCCGTTGGTCCGGGCGCGGTGTTGCTTGCAGTATTCTTCTCTGCGTTGGTAGGCATCGGCTTCGGCTACTATCCGGCGAGAAAGGCTGCGTATCTGGATCCTATCGAGGCCTTGCGGAACGAGTAGGGCGGCGCTGCAAAGGCTATTCGCCATCAGACGTTCGGTGGCCATCAAGATACCCCACCTGGGTGCGCTGTAGCCTGAGACTGAATGGGCGGACGGGGAGCCAGTTGTGAGTGACGCCAACCAACGCCAACCCAGTAAACAATGGTTAAAGGATTGAAGATGCGGCGGACTCTTGTGGCACACTCTGCTTAGCACGAACGCACTCTTCAGGCGGATGGCCGCGGCATGAGGAACATTGAGTTTGGCCAGCTCACCGGCAAAAAGCGGGTTCTCGGGGAATTCCGCGACGAGCTCCGTAAGTTGTTTGCGGGCCACTTCTGTCTGTTTCTCGCGCAGGGCTGCCAGCGCCAGCAGAATCTTCGCAAACGGCCGGAGATAATGGCCGCGTTCAGCAGCGATCTCAAGCTGTTGGATGCCGGCTTTCTTGTCGCCGTGGATTCCAGCGAAGCCGAGAAATAATCTCTTGTATGCCGGCAGGCTTCCGATGATGTAATTCACTGCGCCCAGGGTGAGATAGGCATCGGCGGCCTCCGGCGCGACCGCTAACAGTTTCTTGGCATACCTGTCAGCCTCTCCGACCATTTTCAGGCTCTCCACCTGCTGCTTATCGATCAGACTGGCATAGTCGGCCTGCATACCCAAGCTGAGGGTCATGGCGAACAGGGCGTTCGTATCCTCCGGGTTCGTCTGCAATCGCAGTTGCGCCAGGTCCTGCGCCTGTTTGTCCGCGGCGAAGAAGGCTGCGCGCAGTTCCGGGTCCGGCTTGAGAGCGACCTTGCCCAGAAAGCGTTTGTTGTCGAGGAAAAATTCGGAGGTCAAGACGCCTTGCCGGTAACACTCCTCAAACAGATAAGCGGCCGCTTCCGAGGCGCTCCCAAGAGGGTCTTCCGGGTGGGACTTCTGCCAGGCCTCAAACTGCGCGCGAGCTTCCGCGGGCTTCAACTCATAAAGCAGGTGAAAGCCGGCGTCGAGTTCCGGCACGTGCAATACCTCGATCTGGGCCTGCCGCCCATCTGCCTGGGTCGCAGGAACTGGGGGAGCCGGTGCGACCAGCGCGCCGTAGAGAAGCCAGCAGATCAATGAGCGGATCCGCCAGATTCGGTTGTTTCTTCCCTGATGCATCGTCGTCAGTCCGATGCGCTGGCAGCCGTAGCGACTATGTTCTGCTGAGAGGAACGAATCTTCTGCAAGAACCTGAGCACTGTGCAACGGCTCCAGTCTTGAACAAGAGCGGAAGTAGCATTCTCACCCGATTTTAATGCAGATCACGTTAAGCCGCCGCGCCTTTGCTCTTGAGCTGCGGCTCAGCTTCGGCCACCAGCGTCGTTGCCCCGTGCGACATGTCATGTGCACCCAACATCCGTCGGTTGCGTTTATCAGCCGACAGGCGGTAGCAATTTCCCCACCTTACAAGCTGCCGCTGGCTCTACCAGAGCGGTTCTGCCGGTGGCAGCTGTACCCACAAATGTTCTATCCCGTGTGTACTGGATTGACCGTTCCTGGAGTAGGCAAAGTGCCATCATCAATCATGACTAACAAGAACTCAGACAAAGAGGCAGAGATAGCTACCCTTCGCGCCATCAAGGAACAGATGGCGAAGCCTCGCATCGCAAAGTCCGCCCGGACGGCCAAACCTGAAGACCCTCCTGTTTTCCCTCTAAGTGGAAGCGCGTGGCCCGGATCGGCAAGTCCCAGCCGCCGGCATCACAGGCTTGCGACACATCCAGGAGCCTCATAGGTTCAAGTGCGGGAGGCTGGATGCCCGGCCCGGCATCTACGTATAAGCGTGTAAGCTCGCCCATTTCGGGATGAAGCTGAGTTCCGTTCCAGACATGGTCAATTCTGCTCAGACCGCTGGAAGGTCGCAAGCTTACAAAAAGTACAGAGTCTCCGAGAGACTTGAATGAACAACCTTCTTTTGTCAGACAACCGGGCCCAGATTAGCTATAGTCTCGCATGCCTGTGCGCGTAGAACCGGAATCCTCACTTCACGAGGACGGGGAGAAATATGAAAACCAGCACGAAAGACAGGATCAAGGGTAGCTTCCACGAAGTGAAGGGGACAATCAAGGAAGAAGTGGGAAAGGCCACGAATAATCGCGATTTGAAAGCCGAAGGGAGTTAAATATATGTAATTCTCCCTTTCTTGCCCAATACAGAACAGCTTAGTCGTGAGCGCGATGCCATAGTTAAAATTGGAACTCACCTTGATGGCTGAAGAGAATAGCGAGGAAGGTGGCTGCTCAGCACGCTCGTGTCCAGCGACTGTTCTGGCGTGCATAACCGCTGACCTCTTCCTTTCGGGACGACTCAGCTCGTGGGTCGCGATCCGGGATGTAGGCCGCGTCGCCGACTCAGTTGTTGGAAAATCGCCATTCCGTAAGTAATCGTGAGCAACAACCGATCGGCGAGTCCGCCTTCGCGAAGATTGTCCAGAAGTCCTGTTCGGGGAGATGTGGTGTGACGGAGCGGCGCTTGCTGTCCGATCTCCGCGAAGCCGGTTTCCTGTTTGCCGACCACACGCCAGAACGTGTGCAAGGACAATGGGCCTCCCTATTTTTCAGCCCCTGAGGATTTCCTCTGGCTTCGGATTGGGTATCACAGACGCTCCACAACACCTGCTATATAATCCCCGCCAAATTCAATAGACCAGGTGGACTTTATGATTTCGGCTCTTACTCCGTTGGAGTTTCTTTCCCGCAACGCCGTCGCGTACCGCGACTGTACGGCTGAGGTGGACGGCGACCGACGCTTCACCTACTTCGAGATGCAGCGGCGCGTTCACTCTTTCGGGGCCACTTTGCAGCAAGCCGGCATTGTGCCCGGGGATCGGGTCGCCGTGCTGGCGCGCAACGGACTGCTGCCCCTGGAAGCGCACTTCGCAGTCCCGTTCATCGGCGCGGTGCTGGTCACGCTCAATATTCGTCTGCAAGGCGGCGAGCTGGCCACAATCCTGAACCACTGCGGCGCCAGAATTTTGCTGGGCGATGCTGACCTCCTCGCACCGCTGCAGGCCATTCGAACCGAGATTCCGCAAGTGGAGCGATTTATCTCCGACTATGAGACTTTTCTCGGCGAGGGTCGCAAGCCTGTCGTGCCGCACCCGCCACGCGAGGAGGACGTCATTTCCATCAATTACACCAGCGGCACCACCGGCGTTCCCAAAGGTGTGATGTACACCCATCGCGGCGCGTACCTTAATGCCATTGGAGAAGTGGTGGAACACGGAGTGTCGTACCGATCGGTTCACCTTTGGACGCTGCCCATGTTCCACTGCAACGGATGGTGCTTCACCTGGGCGATTACTGCCGTGGGAGGGCGACACATCTGTCTGCCCGAGGTGGACGCTGAGCGCGCCGTCAAGCTAATCCAGGATGAGGCCGTCACTCATCTCTGCGGTGCGCCGGTCGTGGTGCGTACGCTCACCGAGTACTGCTCGCAGCGTGGCATTTGTTTCCGCAACGGACTCAAGATGGTGATCGCGGCAGCGCCTCCGCCACCGGCCGTGATCCGGGCAGCCGAAGCGATTGGTATCGAATTGACGCACGTCTATGGGCTCACTGAAACCTATCGGACCGCACTCGGTATGTGCCTGGCACACGGACTGGGACGATGTGCCGCTGGAACAGCGTGCGCTGCTCAAGGCGCGGCAGGGCGTACCTTACACGGTTTTTGGGACTGACATGCGGGTGGTGGACGAAGACATGCACGACGTCCCCGCTGACGGACTCAGGGTGGGAGAAGTGGTGATGCGCGGCAATAACGTGATGCTGGGCTACTACCGCGAGCCGGAGGCAACCGCTAACGCATTCCGTGGCGGCTGGTTCCACTCCGGAGATCTGGCGGTGATGCACGCCGATGGTTACATTGAGGTGCGCGACCGCGCCAAGGACATCATCATCTCCGGAGGGGAGAATATTTCGTCGCTTGAGGTGGAACGAGTGTTGTACGAGCATCCGGCTGTGCTGGAAGCGGCGATTGTCGCATGGCCCGACGAGAAATGGGGCGAGGTGCCGCATGCCTATGTGCTGCTCAGGGAAAACGCCATCGTCAGCGAGCTAGAGCTGATCGAGTTCTGCCGCGAACGGTTGGCGCACTTCAAATGCCCGAAGGCGATACACTTTGGTGCATTGCCCAAAACGTCGACGGGCAAGATCCGCAAGAACGTGCTACGCCACCAATCGCGCGCTGCCGTGGAAGGAGATTCGTGATGCCAGAATCGCAAGCGTCTACTACAACCGTTGCCAAATACCAGAACATCCTGTTCGACAACGACGGACAGATTGCAATTGTGACGCTGAACCGGCCGCAGCGGCGCAATGCGCTGTCGCTTGAGTTGATGACGGAGTTGATCGACTGCTTGAACGAAATCGGGCGCGACCGCACGTTGCGGGTGGTGCTGTTGCGGGCTGCAGGCAAAGTCTTCTCGTCCGGTCACGATTTGAGCGAGATGGTAGGACGCGACATCAACGAGTATCGCCAGGTATTTGACGTCTGTACCGAGCTGATGACGAAGGTGCAATCGATTCCTCAGCCAGTGATCGCAGAGGTGCAAGGCATCGCGACCGCAGCCGGATGCCAACTGGTGGCGACCTGCGATTTGGCCGTGGCGTCCGATCAGGCGGCGTTTGCTACGCCAGGGGTGAAGATTGGACTCTTCTGCACCACACCCATGGTGGCCCTCAGCCGGGCGATCGGGCGCAAACGCGCACTGCAGATGTTGCTGACCGGCGAGATGGTCCCTGCAACGACGGCGGCGGAATGGGGACTGATCAATATGATCGTTCCTGCTGAGCAACTGGCCGAGCAGTGCCACAATCTTGCCACTCGCATCGCCGAAGCCAGTTCGCTGACGGTCGCACTGGGCAAACAGGCGTTCTACACCCAGATTGATCTCGACCAGCCCAAAGCCTACGCCTACGCCAAAGAGGTGATGAGCATGAATGCTCTCGCCGCCGATGCCCAGGAGGGTATTTCGGCATTCCTGGAAAAGCGACACGCGTGTTGGAAGGGAAAGTAGAGTCTTCCTCCGTGTTGTACTTTTGAAACCTAAAAGTCTAGATCACCAACATTGCGCGGATGCAGTCCTCGAGGATTGAAGAGGATCGTCTCGCTCGGGGCGACACCTACCTGCTTGCGGAGGAGGAAGAAGGGTAGGTCTATGTTCCGTAAGGGCGCAGATCATCGTGATCGGCCCGCGGTCATGGCAGTTGAAGTGGAAGACGAAAATCAAGAGAAAGGACAACGGTATAATCGCGCTATGGCTCACGATGTGATGCACATCTCGGAAAAGGAAGCCGCCAGCGACTTCGCGTCGGTGCTGACTAGCGTCCGCGCAGGCGCGGAAGTGGTGATCGAGAGCGAGAGCGGCAAGCTGCCCGTGGCAGTGATCCATCTGCCGGTCCCGCCCCGCCGCTCGATCTCCGAGTGCATCGCGTTGTTACCCGAGGACTCGACAGCAGTCATGGACGCAGACTTCGCCAAGGATGTCGAAGCAGCTATCGAGAGCCACCGCGAACCGCTAGAACCACCCGCATGGGACTGATACTCGACTCAAGCGTCCTGATTACAGCCGAGCGCCAGGGGCAGAATGCAAGACAAATGCTCGCGGCCATCTCTGGCCCGGCGGGCAATACTGAGATCGCAATCTCAGTTGTCACTCTGGTCGAACTGGCCCAAGGTGCGGCCCGCGCTGACACGCCAGCGCGAAGAGCTAAGCGGCAGCAGTTCATCCAGGAACTGCTCACAGCGTTGCCCGTCCATCCCATCACTGGCCAGTCGCGCTTCGGGCCGGGCAAATCGACGGCGAGAACCAAGCCAAAGGGTCCGCCTTCCGCTCTCCGATTTGTCGGGAACAATTCATCGAGCGGACAATTTGTCCTGGGGCAGCCCAACAACTCGGTGAATAGAAAGAACAAGGATCGGCTCTTGACCGTTGCCGAGCTGTATCCGGAGATCGTCTCCATCAAAGGACAAGAAGACAGTCAGCCATCCTGCAGCGCGGCGGAAGCGCTAACGCGGCAGGAACCATTCATCAACCAGAATCTCGCCTACCAAGCCTTGGCCATGTTGGCACAGTTGTTGCGACAGGGAACGGTATCTTATCAAGGAGGATTCTGCAATCTCAGCACTAGTGAGCGAATACCTCTGCGTATTCAGTCGAGATCGCGTTCCAATGTCAGGAGAACAGACGAGTGGATGAACCAGCCTCCGTCCTGATCGGAGATCGCCACGAATCGCACCGACCGTGGAAGCTCCATTGGCAAAAGCTTGCACGCTTTGACAAAGCTCATCTTCCCGCGCGCCGAGATGACGATCCTCGGAGGGCTCATTGCACTAGCCACTTTCGCGCTGTGGCCGACGTGGGAGCGCAGCCAGGCTCCCGAGATGCTGGCGCAATTGCTTGAGGCCTATCGACACTACTTTGGCACGCTGGCAAAAGCGCGAATGGATGGCAGAGCGCCGGATGAGGCCGAACTTGGTCCGGTACGCATAGCAGCTCGCTTGGCTCGCTCCAACATGGAAGCCTCTTTTGAGAGGTTGCGTGTGGAGCCAGCGACCAGATCCGAGGTGACCTCTTTGGTCGCGGCTATCATGGCAAATTCCCACCGATTCGTTCGCGCTATTATGGCGCTGGAGGTCGTCTCGCCGGAATTGGCGCCCGCGCGTCCGGAGTTTCGCGTGTTCTCCGCTGACGTGGACAGGATGCTCGATGCGCTGATCCGTGCTCTCCGAGGTGACACAAGCAGCCTGCGGGACTTGCCCGATCTCCGCGAAGACCATCATCGCCTGGTGAGTTCGGCTGCGTCCCACATCTCCCGCTACGAGCTCGTTAACGAAGAGACCGACCGCATGACCAACAGCCTGAACACCCTCGCTGAGCAAGTAGCGCATTGGATGACGCTGGAAAATTCGACAATCTGCATAACTGCTGCCTGACGGCTTGCCTCAAAAGTTAGCGGCGAGAGGTCTCGTGGCTCGTAAGCTCCATCCTTTTCCATACAGCGGAGTTGCCAGATAGGCAGATTCTCAGTAGCAGACGAGTGGACTAGGGAAACAGGTTAACCTTGGCGAGATCGAGTACTCGTCACCACGCCCGTTGAGCACCGCTTTAAGCATGAACAGGCTGAAGCCCTTGGCCTCCTCCAACGTAATGGTGGGTGGGATTGAAAGTTCTTGGCGTGCGACAGGGATCTCGATCACTATGATTGAAGCTACCGCAGGACCAGATCGTCCGGCCTAGCCTTTGCTTTGGGTGATCACCGCATGCCCTCGCTGCTGTACCAAAAGCGATTTCAGTAAGACGCGGTAAGGGTTCGTGGATCATAAAGGGATCAAGAACCGAGGACATGAATGCGAGCGCCAAAACATTGCTGTGGCTACGTGCCGATTTCGCTGGGACTTGTATCATTTGCCTGCCGATGCCGCCATGCCTGCTGCTGGCATACGGCCATCACATGCGTAAGCGAGTGTTAACGAGTGGCAGCATGCCGTACTGTGTCCGCTTGCGCGACAGGCTTAGTGCTCATATTCGGGCGCCTTCAAAGATCCAGGATGTAACGGAGACGGAGGCTTTAGGTTCAGTCCGATCAGATCGTGCCGCCGGCGCGAGCCGATCTCATACGTCAGCCGATACCGGCGAAGCAGATGGCGGCCCCCGAGAATTAAAAGTGCGGCAACCAAAAGGCCTCCAAAGACAGTTCCTGCCTTACCGGCATAGGCAGCTGCGCGGTCCAAATCATCACTGAAGACATAACCGAGCGCGATGTAAGCGGAGGAATAGAGTCCGACACCCAGTCCATCGAAGGCTAGGAAACGGAGGCGGGTAATTCGGGACATCCCGGCGAGAGGCGGCGTCACCGCGTCCAATGCAGGCACGAAATCTGCAATGACGAGAAGTGGAGGCCCGTGTCGAGCAAAGGTGGCTTTCGCCTTTTCGTCGTGGGCGTCAGGGTCTCGCGTGAGACGGTGTATGAAATGCAAGACCCTGTCGCCCTGGCGCCGACCCGCCTCGTACCACGCCCAGTCCCCTAAAACACAGGCTGCGACAGCGAGAATGAGCGCTACCGCAAGCCCCATCTTGCCCGTTGCCGCGAGCGCCCCTGCTGCGAGCAGGAAAAGAGGTCCTGGTAAAGGCAAACCTAAGTGCTGCGCGAATAACCCACCAAATAGCACCGAGTACCCGTGCTTCATAACGAACTGGAGGACAGCGTGCATGTGTCTCCTGCTGATTCGTGACGACCGACGCGTTGCCTGACCCGACTACTGCAGGTACTGTGCCTTTGTAATGCCTAGCCGACGCATTTTGTGCTGGAGGGTCGTACGCTTCAATCCAAGCCGTTCGGCCGCTCCGCCACTGCCTGCTACACGGCCTGACGCAGCGCTTAGGGCGTCGATGATGACCTGTCGTTCGGCCTCTTGGAAACTAGATCCCTGCGTAGGAGCAGCGCTACGGTACTCGACCAGGAGTTCGCCCGCCGGCACTTTTAGTTCTTCGCCAGGTGATAGTATGACTGCGCGCTCGATAAAGTTTGCCAGCTCCCGGACATTGCCTCGCCATGCATTGTTCGTCAGAGCTTCCATGGTCGTCTTGGATATGCAAGTTACCCGTCTTCCCATGCGCCGGGAGAACTTCGACACGAAATAGTTCACCAGCAGAGGAATATCCTCGCGCCGCTCGCGAAGAGGCGGGATTTCAATCGGAAAAACGTTGAAGCGATAGAAAAGGTCCTCGCGGAACTTCTCCTCCCGAATCATACTGGCAAGATCGCGGTGGGTTGCTGCAATGATCCGCACATTGACTTGGATTGTCTTAGCGCTTCCTAAACGTTCGAACTCCTGCTCCTGCACCGCCCGCAATAATTTCGGCTGCAGCTCCAGGCTGATATCGCCGATCTCATCCAGAAACAGCGAGCCCCCGTCTGCCAGCTCGAATCTGCCCTTTCTTTGCATCAGGGCTCCGGTGAATGCTCCCCTTTCATGCCCAAACAGTTCACTTTCCAGCAGTCCCGAGGGAATCGCAGCGCAGTTCGTGCGCACGAAGGCGCGCCCGCGCCGGCAGCTTAGGTTGTGAATGGCATTGGCAACCAGCTCCTTTCCCGTGCCCGTTTCGCCGTGCAGCAGGACGGTGGCATCGGTGGGCGCTACGATTGAGACTTGCTCCAGCACCTTTCGAATCGCTCGGCTCTTCCCAATGACGCCTTCGAACGAGTGCTCAGAACTGATTTCTGATTGCAAGCAGAGCTGCTGGTCTTCGACCCCGCTGACGTATGGAAAGCCTGCTCCCGCGAAGTCTCCCAGGTCCGTGAAAGCAATAGCTGCGTGCGCCATATCATTCTCCTATGTATCCAGCTAATTGTTAGAGTGACTGCCTAACCGCATGAATAGCTTGAATCTCAGCAAGCAGCGTGAAGCTATCTTTGCTAACGGTGTGCTCCAGTGCCAGGAGCGATGCTATGTACTCTGCCGCCTGCTGTGAACAGTGAAGCCTTTGCTTCACTCTCGTCGCCAGTGCGTAGATCCTGTCCAGATTCATAGGACACTCCTACAGGCTGACGCCCAGACCGTGGGCTAAAATGCCGTCATAATTATTTGCGGTCAATAACTCGAATGCTTCTAGGGCCACATCCTCTTCCAGGAAGTCGCTCCACTTGGAAACCTCGAAGCAATGCTGAACGGAGTCTTGAAAGTTCTCTACCTCAGGCATGGTGCCTCCCATCCAGTACTTCCAACGTGTGGGTGTACTATCGCAACCATGCACGCATTAGACCTCAGGTGCGCTCTCGCCCGAAACCCCAGATCGATTCGTTGGCGAGACTTGATGGAGGGAGCTCAACCCGTCGTCTGAGGCAAAGGCGTAGCCTCGTTTGGAGGGGGGAAGTTAACTCTTTCGGGTGGGTATTTCGACGCGTCTCCTGCATCTTCGCGGGCTCGGCACACTGTAAAGCACGTTTCATTCCAATTAGAGAAACAGCTTTATTGCATATGGGCGCTTAATAGGCGCCGAGCGGATCTGCTTCATTTGCAACACCTAGAACTGGGGCAGGAAGAACAAGGCGGTCGAGCGAGAGTTACAGGCGTGTCGGTGAAGTATCTCCATTTAATGACGTGCCCATCGGAGGACTCGCACGAGCTGCCGCCATCCGAGGTTCATCAAACCCGAAATGCGGAAGAGAACGATACTGAAGACGCGGAGCTCTGGAATGAGACTCTTAAGTGTCTTAGTTTCAACTTGATCTGACATTTGCTAAACTCGCGCGATAAGCGCGGAGGAGATGTCAGATGAAGTGAAACTACTATAAGACACTTTAGGCGAAGGCTGGAATCCCTGTCTCTCCGCCATAAGCTCAATAACTTGGACCACGATAAAGCACGCGCCTTCAACGCGCCCAGCGTTTAAGCAAACGGTTCCGGGTGCGCTGAGATAAGCGCTTGCCCTGATTGCTACCCAGATGTAGAGTCACAAGACGCAGCAGTTCAAAGCCGCGCACCCACTCACAGAAAGCTTTTATTCGCCAGCGATTAGCGGGATACGCCAATGCTCTCGAACGGCCATCTTCTCTCAATACTGCTCTTCCTTCCCCTGGCGGGGGCGCTTGCCCTTATTCCCCTGCGGGGCCGCGATCACCACCTCCTGATTCGCCGGCTAAGCCTCGCCATTGGTTTGATCGAGTTCGTGCTTTCGTTCATCCCGGTTTATTCCATTCCGCCGGGATCAAGCGGGTTCAAGCTTGAGGTGTTCGCTCCCTGGATTCCTCAATTGCACCTCAATTATCACCTTGGCGTCGATGGCATCAGCATCTTCCTCATTCACCTGATTACACTCCTGACGCCCATTGGTGTGCTTGCCTCCTGGAAAGAGATCAAGACCCAAGTCAAGGAATTTCACATCCTGCTGCTTCTCCTGGAAATGGGCGTTATTGGCGTCTTGGTCTCTCTCGACCTGATGCTCTTCTTCTTTTTCTGGGAGTTCGGGCTGATTCCGCTGGCGTTGCTGATCGGCATTTGGGGACATGGACGCCGCATCTATGCAGCTATCAAGTTCGTGATTTACACCATGGGCGGATCGATCTTCATGCTCGTGGGCATCCTTTGGCTCTATGCCCATACCGGCAGCTTTGATTTCGTAGTGCTGCAGAAGATGGTCGAAAGCGGGCAATTGGCGCTCAGTCCCCGCACGGAGATTTGGCTCTTCCTTGCGTTCTTCATCGCGTTTGCCATCAAGATTCCCATTTTCCCGTTTCACACCTGGCTGCCCGATGCCCACACGGAAGCGCCCACGGCGGGATCGGTGGACCTGGCTGGCGTTCTGCTGAAGATCGGCGCGTATGGCCTTATCCGTTTTTGCCTGCCTCTTTTTCCCAACGCATCACATTGGGCTGCGCCTTGGGTCGGCGTGTTGGCAGTCATCAGCATCATCTATGGCGCACTGGTGGCGATGGTGCAGCCGAATCTCAAAAGACTGGTGGCGTATTCCTCTGTCAGTCACATGGGATTCGTAACCCTGGGCATCTTTTCCTTCTCCCTTGTCGGGTTGCAGGGCTCGATCTATGTGATGCTGGCTCACGGCATCTCTACCGGTGCGCTGTTCTTGCTGGTCGGCATGCTCTACGAGCGGCGACATACATTCGAGATCACGGAGTTCGGCGGCTTGGCAACGCCAATGCCGAAGTATGCTTCGTTCTTCCTGTTCACCGTGTTCGCCTCCATTGGATTGCCGTTGTTGTGCGGATTCGTCGGCGAATTCCTCGTTCTCGCCGGCACCTTCCAGGCCAATTGGCAATGGGCCGTTTGGGGCGCCACCGGCGTAATCCTCTCAGCCTGCTACCTGTTGTGGGCCTACCAGCGCGTGTTCTACGCGAGGTCACGCAGCAGAAGAATCGCGAACTGCATGATCTGGATGGCCGCGAGCAGTGGGCCATGGTTGCCATGTGCGGGCTGATGATCTGGCTGGGCGTGCATACGACCTTCCTCCTTCGACGTTTTGAGGCTTCCTGCCAGACTGTCCTTCAGCAGGCGTCTCCTAATTTGCAACGAGAAGCGATCGTCCCCCGACAACTGCCGCCGTTACAAGAGCCTTAGCCGATTGGAAGTGCGCCCCACGACTACCGGCACCAAGTCCGGCAAGTGCGAGCTGCATGTAAATGCAACAAAGCCGCTTATATGGCATGCGATAAGCGGCCGGTTTCGATGGGTCGGAGATAGCGTCAATGAGCTCTCACCCCGACCTGTGCAAAGCACCGTTGGCTGCAGCCACAGGGTGGAGGAGACGAGCCAAGTCCAGCGGACGGTTAGTGGGTAAAGGCGCCGACTGCCGCGGCCTCGTCGTCCTTCACGTCGAACACGGTGTACAACTTCGTAATCTGAAGCAGGTCATGCACCTTTTTGGTCAGGTTCAGGAGCTTCAACTCGCCGCCCTGCCGTTGCACCGAGGTGAAGGCGCTGACCAGCTCGCCAATCCCCGAGCTATCAATGTAGCTAACGTCTCCCAGGTTCAACAGGATCTTCTTATTGCCTTTGCCCAAAAGGTCCTTGATGGTGTCGCGCAGCACGACGCTGCCTTCGCCCAGGGTGATACGCCCGCTCAAGTCCACGATGGTGACTCCGTCTACTTGCCGGGTGCTCGCTTTCATGCTCACGTAGAGGCCTCCTTGCGGTCCGGGTCAGTGTGCCGGGACGCGCTTGATCAAAGTGATTTCGGTGCCGGGCTCGAGTTTGCGAAACTTGACGTCGTCCATGAATGCCCGCATCAGAAAAATGCCGCGACCTGACTGCTTCATGAGGTTTTCCGGCGCCAAGGGATCGGGGATCTCATCCGGATTCAGACCCTCACCTTCGTCTCTTATTGTAATGACAAGGTTGCCGCCCGACTGCTCAAAGCTCAGGCTGACGCGCTTGTCGGGGCTGTACCCGTTGCCGTGCATCACGGCGTTGATCATGGCTTCGCGAACTGCCATCGAAATGCCGCCACGCGCGTCCTCGTCGAAGCCGGCCTGAGCGCCGGCCTGCTCGGCCATCTCCTCGGCCTTGTTCACGCTCTCCAGCGTGGATTCCATGGTATGCGTTACGGGTGGCTGCACGGTCATCAGTTACGCTGATCCCGCTTCGTCGGTTCGCGCTTTGTGAATCGCCGAACAAATTCAGCAAGATTCTGCAGTTTGCCTTGCCGGACAGATACTTGTCAACGCAGGATTCGCAACGCCGCGGCTCAACATAGACTGTAGAACAATCTTACTTATGCGCGCAGGGCTAATAAACCGTCGCAGCGGGAAGGCCGTGCTTGCCGTATCTCTCGTCGCCTTGGTCACCCTCTTGACCGGATACTTCCAGCTTCCCCAATCCGGATGAAGGCGCAGGCGCACACATCTTCCAGCTCTCAATCGTGTTACTGGTTCTGATGCTTGATCTTTCTCGTTACGTCAGACTGGGAGCGCCTTTTGCGCGGTGTGCGCCCCTTGGCGCTTCCGGGCGCCGTATTAGTTCTGGCTTTCAGCGCCCTCTACTGCCTGGAGCACTACTGATGTCGTAGGGATCGGCTTGCCCCAACGGCCCAAAGAAGGCTAGAATTGGAACGAACGTTCGAAAGAAAGACGACATTCTTCCCTTCTGATGACATGGTAGCCACCAGCACCACAACTCAGCCGAGCCTCACCGCGCAGGACACGCGCTTTGATCGGCGCCTCTCCGAAATCCTCGATTTTGCCACCGAGGTCTTCGCCGAAAAGGGATACGAGGGCGCTTCCATGCGCGACCTCTCGCGCTTGAGCGGCATTTCGCTGGCAGGACTTTACTACTATTTCGATTCGAAGGAAAAGCTGCTCTACTTTATCCAGAAGCACACCTTTAACACCATCATCGACCGCCTGCGTGAGCGCCTGTTAACTGAGAGCGATCCCGAGGAGCGGCTGCGGATCTTCGTGCACAATCACGTGGACTACGCTCTTGCCCGGCAGAAAGCGATGAAGGTGCTATCGCATGAAGACGAGGTGCTCAAGAACAGCTATCGTGCCGAACTCGCCGCCATCAAGCGGGAGTACTACCGGATTTGTGTCGATCTGGTAAACGAACTGGCACAGGGTGAACGCCTGAGTGGGCCATCGAAGCGTCGTGTCGGTACGCGAACCGCTGTGATGGCGCTGTTCGGCATGATGAACTGGCTGTACACCTGGCATAACCCTCGCGTCGATCCCGATGCCGAAACCCTTGCCCGGCAGATAAGCGATCTTTTTCTGCAAGGTCTGCGGGGAGTAGCAGTCCAGGCGACGACGCAAGAGAAAGCGCCGCTCACGCGAAAATCGCGGCTCCAACTACGAGCCGACATCCGACGGAGCGCTCCATGACTACTACCGCTCAGGGCGGCACGGAAACGCGTGAGCTGATTAACTATGCTCATCAATCGGGAGTTGCTGTCATCCAGCTCAACGATCCTCCCGCCAACACTTACAGTTACGAGATGAATCGCCAGTTGGACGACGGGATCCTGCGCGCGCGGATGGACGAGGACGTGCACGTCATCGTGCTGACGGGTGCGGGCGAAAAGTTCTTTTGCGCGGGCGCAGACATCCAGATGCTGGCGAAGGTCGATCCCACATTCAAGTACTACTTCTGTCTGCATGCCAACGAGACTCTGCTGCGGCTGGAAAATACGCCCAAGTTGGTAATCGCAGCCATCAACGGACACTGTGTAGGAGGCGGTCTGGAAGTCGCGCTGGCTGCTGATCTCCGCGTAGCACGCAAGGGCGGGGGCAAAATTGGCCTGCCGGAAGTGAATCTGGGCGTTCTGCCTGGCACCGGCGGGACACAACGGCTGTCAAGGGTGCTAGGAAAATCGAAGGCAATCGAACTGATGGCCAAGGGCGAAACTTTCGATTTTGAAAAGGCGAAAGACCTGGGAATCATCAATGAGATCTTCGAGCGCGACAACTTCGTGGAGCACGTGATGAACTACGCTCGCCAGTTCTGCCCGCCCAAGAAAGCGGCTAAAGCCGTGGGGCGGATGAAGCGCGCGGTGCAGGCAGGCTGGGAGGTCCCGCTGGAGTCGGGCTTGGCGCTGGAGCGGGAAAACCAGCAGCTATTATTCGAAAGCGAAGATGCAAAGGAAGGCTTGGCCGCTTATCTCGAAAAGCGTCCGCCTGTGTTTACGGCAAAGTGATGGACAACCACACCCAATCTGCTTTCACCCGCATTACGGTCGAGCTGCGTCCGCCCTCTGCCCGCGTCACGCTCAATCATCCGCCGCTGAACATCATCGACGTGAAGATGATGGAAGAGTTGCGCGCCGCCTTGGAGCAGATTGAGACACCTTCCGAAATCAGCATGATCGTTTTCGCTGGCTCCGAACGCGCCTTCTCCGCCGGCGTCGAAATCGCGGAGCATACGGCGGACAAAGTACGCGACACTTTGGGGGCCTTTCATAGCGTTATTCGCTCGATCGTGGCCAGCAGTAAGCTGACCGTAGCCGGCGTTCGCCGCCATTGCCTTGGTGGAGGCGCCGAACTCGCGCTGATGTGCGATATCGTTTACGCGTCCTCGGATTCGGTCTGGGGATTTCCTGAGATCAAGCTGGCGTGCTACCCGCCGGTAGCCAGCGTCGCGCTGTCTGCCATTGTGGGGCAGAAGTTCGCAGCCGAGATGATCCTCACAGGACGTACGCTCACCGGGCAGGAGGCACTCGATGCAGGCTTGGTCAACGCCGTTGCCGAGGATCCGGAGACGTTGGTGGAAGAATGCATTCAGCGCGTTTCGCAGTTGAGCCCGGCGGCGCTCGCGGTGGCCAAGAAAGCCTTCTACGCGTGGGATGCGATTCACTTCGATAAAGGGCTGGCGAGGGCGGAGCAGATTTATTTCGACGAGCTGATGAAAACCGCCGACGCTCACGAAGGAATCGCGGCCTTCATGGAGCGACGCCGTCCGAACTGGACAGGCAGATAGGGATGGATTACGAACTCACAACGACGGAACTGAAATCGCTGCTGGATGGCGCAGCCGATATCACCCTGCTTGATGTGCGTGAGCCTTGGGAGCACCAAGCGGCGCGAATCGCGGGGAGCAAGCACATGCCGATGGGCGATGTTCCTGCGCGCTTCAGCCAGGAGCTCGACCCTGACTCCCACATTGTGGTTATCTGCCACCATGGCGTCCGCTCGATGAATGTTACGGCTTGGCTGCGGCAGCAAGGATTCGAAAAGGCACAGTCATTGCGCGGCGGAATCGACCGTTGGGCGCGAGAAATCGATCCCTCGGTGCCGCTTTACTGAAGCACTGCTAATGGAAACAGGACTTCGAAGATGAAAAAGCAACTTATCGAATTGCGCGTTAACAGTCGGACGCATGAACTAGCCATCGAGCCGAACAAACTCTTGCTCGATGTTCTACGGCAGGACCTCGACCTTACCGGCTCAAAACGCGGCTGTGATGATTCCTCCTGTGGCTCGTGTACCGTGCAGGTCGACGGCGTCCCTATGCTCGCATGCACCATGCTGGCCGCCAGCTTCGAGGGGCAGGAGATCACGACAGTGGAAGGCTTCGCAAGCGGCAGAGGATTGGCAGCATTGCAGAAAGCTTATGGTGACTTTGGCGGCGCGCAATGCGGCTACTGCACGCCGGGTTTCATGATGACCATTAAGTGGCTGCTGGCAAACAATCCCGATCCCAGCGAGCAGGAGATACGCGAAGCCCTGAGCAGTAATCTATGCCGTTGCACCGGTTACACGCAGATGTATCAGGCGATCCGCGCCGCCATTGAGGCGGAACAGAAAAGCGGGAAGGAGCAATTAGCCGTTAGCACTTAGCACTTAGCACTTGGTTATCGCGTGAACCGAATTGTTTTGCAATCTCTCGGCAAAGGTCATATAGGCAAAATGCCAAGTGCTAATTGCTAATTGCTAGTTTTCTTATGACTGACTTCTCCATCATCGGCAAGTCCATCGCCATGATCGACGCCGCGGGCAAAACCACAGGCGCCGGCAAGTACACCGACGACTTAAGCCTTCCGGGAATGCTCGTCGGCAAGATCCTTCACTCACCCTATCCGCACGCGCGGATTTTGCGAATCGATACCTCTCGTGCAAAGGCGCTAGGCGGCGTTGTCGCCGTTGTAACCGGCGAGGACGCGCCTAACCGATACGGCATTCTTCCCGTGGGCCACGATGAGACGGCGCTTGCGGTCGACAAAGCGCGCTATATCGGCGACAACGTGGCGTGCGTCGCGGCCATCAGCGAGGAGATAGCCGAGGAGGCGCTAGAACTCATCGACGTGGAGTACGAGCCGCTGCCCGCCTATTTCGATCCGGAAGAGTCGATGAAGGCCGAGTCCGACCTCATCCACGAGCACCGGCCGCACAACATCGAGAAGGATTATCACCACTCGTTTGGCGATCCCGACCAAGGCTTTACCGAAGCCGACTACATCCACGAGGCGCGCTACATCGCCAACGAAGTGACCCACGCAGCGATGGAGCCGCATTCCACGCTGGCTAGTTTCGAACTCGATCCGCACACTGGCAGACTTGGCAGGCTGACCGTGTGGTCGTCCACGCAGGTGCCATATTACCTCCAGCACAAGCTCTCGCTAGTGTTGGAAATGCCAATGTCGCAGATTCGCGTTATCAAGCCGCTGGTCGGGGGTGGCTTTGGCGGCAAGAGTGAGATCATTCCGCTCGAGGTCATAGCCGGCGTCGCTGCGCGTGCCGCGAAAGCTCCGGTAAAGATCACTTACACCCGCGAGGAAGTCTTCTGGGCTCACCGCGGGCGGCCGCGCACCATTATCGATCTCAAAACAGGCGTGAAAAACGACGGTCGTATCACCTCGGTCGCCTGCAAAGTCATTCAGGATGGCGGCGCCTACTGCTCCTACGGTGTGGTCACGATTCTGTACTCCGGGGCGTTGCTAGGGGCACTTTACGACATCCCCAACATTCTCTATGACGGCTACCGCGTGCTCACCAACAAGCCGGCGTGCGGTGCGATGCGAGGGCACGGAACGGTAAATGTTCGTTTCGCGTTTGAGTCGCAGATGGATGAGATCGCTGCCAAGCTCGACCTCGACCCGGCAGAGGTCAGGCGCGTGAACCTGCTGAAGCCGCCGACGGTTACGGTGAACGGATTGCGGGTCCTGAGCTATGGGCTGCCGGAATGCATAGAACGAGTGGTCACGCGCTCCGGATGGATCCACCGACGTGACAGGATGCCGCGCGGCCGCGGCCTTGGTATCGCATGCAGCCATTACGTGAGCGGCGCGGCGAACGGCATTATTCGCTCCGACATGCCGCATTCAACAGTGAATATCAAGATCGACCGCGATGGCGGAGTGGTCGTGTACACCGGCGCATCGGAAATCGGGCAGGGCTCCGACACCATGACAGCCCAAGTCGTGGCTGAAGTGCTGGGCTGCAGCCTGTCGCGCGTGAAGGTGATCGCTGCCGATACCGACCTCACGCCTATCGACCTCGGCTCTTACTCCAGCCGTGTTACCTTCATGGCCGGCAACGCTGCATTGCGCGCCGCCCAGGACGTAAGAAAGAACATCATGAGCGCCGCGGCTAAACGCATGAATTGCTCTCCAGAAGAAGTCATCATGCGCGACGACCACGTTTGGCATCGAGATGCCACAATGTCGGAGCACGATCCCACTGCGTCAGAGCTGACGGAGCAGGTCGACGCCGCAAGCGGCCGGGTCGACGGCCAAATTTTGCGTGGCTCCGTTCTTCAAACGCGAAAAGAAGAGGGCCCGAAGGAACACATGAGCTTCGAAGAAGCGGTGGTTTCGGCCATTGACTTCCACGGCGCACTTACCGGCACGGGCTCGTATGCTCCGCCAACCGAAGCCCGCGGCGGCAAGCACAAGGGTGGCGGCGTCGGCCCCTCGCCCGCATATTCCTACTCGGCCCAGGTGGCTGAGGTCGGTGTGGACGAAGACACTGGCGAAGTCACCGTTCACAAGGTGTGGGCGGCGCACGACTGTGGCCGGGCACTGAATCCCGTTGCGGTTGAAGGCCAGGTGGTCGGCTCAGTATGGATGGGACTTGGCCAAGCCCTGCAGGAAGAGATGGTCTGGAAAGACGGCCTGCTCATGAATCCGGGGTTGCTCGAATATCGCAGTCCGTCCTCGGTTGAATCGCCTGAGATCGAGACCATCATAGTCGAGAGCATCGATCCCGAAGGCCCCTTCGGAGCCAAAGAAGCGGGGGAAGGATCATTGGCGGCCACGATACCCGCCATCTCGAATGCGATCTACCACGCAGTGGGAGTCCGATTGCGTGAGGCACCGTTTACTCCCGAACGCGTGCTGGCCGCATTACGTGCCAAACGCGGCGATAAGAAGATACAGATGACCGAATCGGTCGATCCGACGGCTCCCACAAAGTTCCGCGAGCACGGCGGGGCCCTGTGGTTTGCCGACAAAGGTCCTTTACGCCATCCACTGGACCCGGCAAGACGCAAGACGTCCGCCGCTGTAGGAGGCGAACAGTGAGCCTGCCAAGCTTTCAACTGCTGCGGCCGAGAAATCTCGAGGAAACGCTTTCGCTGCTGGCGAAACATGCCGGCGATCTGAAAGTGATCGCCGGAGGCACCGACCTGTTGCCATCGATGAAGCAGAAGCTGTTCACGCCGGCGTACGTGGTCGACCTGAGGGGCGTGGCTGAATTGCGGGGCATCACCTCACTCCGGGATGGCGGGGTCAGCATTGGCGCGCTCACGCCGCTTAGCGCGATCGGGCATTCACCGATCATCCGGCGTGACTACCCGGTGCTGCACGAGGCAGTGAAGACCGTCGCGTCGCCCGTCATCCGCAACATGGCGACGCTCGGGGGAAACATCTGCCTCGACACGCGCTGCCTCTGGTACAACCGGTCGCTGCTGTGGCGCAAGAGCTGCGGCTTCTGCCTGAAGAAGGACGGTGACCTTTGCCACGTTGCCCCGGGCGGAAAGTTTTGCTGGGCGACGTTCTCGGGCGACACGCCCCCGGCCCTGTTGTGCTTGGATGCTGAGATTGAAATAGCCGGGCCGGATGGCACCAGGCGGGTCGCATTGCGCGATTTCTACATCAACGACGGCATTGTTCGACTGCATCTTGCACCCGACGAAATCGTCACCCGCGTCTTCCTTCCCGCCTCCTCCGCCGGATGGCGCGGCAGTTATCAGAAGCTGCGAGTGCGTGGCAGCATCGATTATCCGCTGGCAGGAATCGCTGTTGCCTTAAGATTTGAGCCTCGATCGGGCCGTGTGGAAGATGCCCGGGTCGCGATCACCGCCGTAAATCCTGCACCGCAGCTGGTGAAGGATGCCGATGCACAACTCGTAGGCGGTTTGGTCGACGACGCCTCTGCCGAGAAGATTGGGGAACTTGCGATGCGTACGGCAAAGCCGCTGACGACTTCTGCACTGACTCCCGAATATCGCCGTGAGATGGTGCGCGTGATGGCTAAGCGGGCGGTACTGGCTGCGACAAATTAGTTGTCAGTTGTCGGTTGTCAGTTGTCAGAAAAGGGCCCAAGATCGAAGCAATTCGTGAAAAGAGTCTGGCGGCCCCGAGGAGACTCATTGTCTGTTGTCTTCACTGACAACTGAGAACTGACCACTGACAACTTCAATGATCACCGACTGCCACATCCACATTCAGCCCTTGGAGCAGTTCAAGCCTGATGCGCTGGCGCTGATGAAGAAGTCCCGCAAGGACTTCGAACAGATCGAAGAATACTGCCGCTCACCGAAGGCGTTTCTTGGCTATCTCGATCGTGTGGGCATCGATCGCGCGGTGCTCATCAACTACGTCGCGCCGGAGGTGATCGGCTTTACCCCGGCCGTAAACGAGTTCATCGCGAACTACGTGAAGGCGGACCCGAAGCGTCTCCTACCCTGTGGGAGTGTGCATCCGCGGCACACACGCAACGTACTGGCTGACATGGAGCAGATCATCCGGCTCGGTATTCGGCTCATCAAGATTCACCCTCCGCATCAGTTGCTCTACCCCAATGACTATGTCAATGGTGTGAAGGAGCTGGAAATCATCTACCGCGCCGCAGAAGCTAACGGCATCCCGATCATGGTGCACACGGGGACATCGGTCTTCCCGGGCGCTCGCAACAAATATGGCGACCCTATGTACGTAGACGACGTCGCTGTCGATTTCCCACGGCTGAAGATTTTGCTCGCCCACGGTGGACGTCCGCTGTGGATGGACACCGCGTTTTTCCTCGTGCGCCGTCACCCCAACGTATATCTCGACATCAGCGGCATTCCGCCAAAATCGCTGCTGACCTACTTTCCGCGACTGGAAGAAATTGCCCACAAAACGCTGTTCGGCACGGACTGGCCGGGGCCGGGAGTACCGGATGTGGCACGTAACCTGTCGGAGTTTCGCAGTCTGCCGCTATCGGCATCGGCCCAGCAGCAGATTCTCAGCCATACCGCACTCGCAGTATGGCCCGCTTAGAAGTCAATCGCCTGCGCCGGTCACTTGCATCGACTCCGTGCCGCTTTCTTCCACCCGCGCAGCCTTCCGAATGGCCCGCCACAACTCATCCTGTCCCAATCGTGCCTTTGCCGAGAAAGGGATGATCTGGGTGAGATCGATCTGGAGTTGCTCGCACAGCGTGTGAAGCGAGCTGCGAAGCTGATTATTGGAAATGCGGTCCGCCTTGGTGGCGACGACCAGGAAATGGCGATTCGCGTGGCGCAACCATTCCAACAGTTGAATATCAAGTTGTTGCGGCGGAATGCTGACGTCGACCAGAGACAGGCAAAGCGCAAGTGTGGGTCGCTTTTCCAGATAGGGGTTGATGAACTCGCTCCACTTCGCGGTGATCTCTTTCGGCACACGAGCGTAGCCATAGCCCGGCAAATCGGCAAACACGAACTCCGCCTTCGGCTTGCCATGCCGCCGCACCTCAAAGAAGTTGATCGTCTGAGTTCGGCCCGGTGTGTTGCTGGTTTTGGCGATCTTGCTGCCGACCAGGGAATTAATGAGACTCGATTTGCCCACATTGGATCGACCCAGGAAGGCGATCTCTGGCGCACCCGGCGACGGAAACTGGCGCGGATCGGCGGCCGAAGTGACAAAGCGAGTCAATACCCTCATGCACTCAATATGGAGGGTGCGCAGAGAAAGCGCAAGTGAGCGGACACCGCTATGGCCGGCACCTCACGGCACGCGGCCACAAGAGCTAAAGCCCGTCCCTGCACCGACAACCGGCCTTCGCAACCGCTTCGGTGCTTACTGGTGGGCGGTTGGAGACTGTTCTGGCGCAGGTGGCAGAGTTGCTATGCCAGGCGCCTCGTCAGCGATTTCCGGCAGCGGTCGCTCAAGGGCAACCGCCAGCACTTCATCCATCGTATTGACGAAATGCAACTTCATCGCGGTGCGCAGGTTCTCTGGCACTTCGGCCACATCCTTCTCGTTCTCAGCGGGAAGCACAACTTCCATTATGCCCGCGCGATGCGCTGCGAGCAGCTTCTCTTTCAGTCCGCCGATGGGAAGCACTTTGCCACGCAGCGTGATTTCGCCCGTCATGGCCACATCCCGCCTTACGGGAATGCGACTGAGCGCGCTCGAAATGGCGGTTGCGATGGTAATACCAGCTGAAGGACCGTCTTTCGGGATGGCGCCCTCGGGCACGTGTACGTGAATGTCGAGGTTGCGATAGAAGTCGCGCGGCAGCCCCAAGCGATGTGCGCGTGAACGCACGTACGACATAGCAGCCTGGGCCGATTCCTGCATCACGTCGCCGAGCTTGCCGGTTAGAGTGAGCTTGCCTTTGCCGTCAACGGTTGCGACCTCGGTCACGAGGATCGAGCCGCCCACCTCCGTCCATGCCAAGCCGGTCACCAGGCCGACTTCGCTGCGCTCATTCACAGCCATATCACGGAACTTCGTGACACCGAGGAATTCGCTGACGTTATCGGCCGTTAGGGTGAGCTTGTACTTCCCGCCTTCCTTCACCACCTTGCGCGCCACCTTGCGGCATATGTTGCCGATCTCGCGCTCCAGGTTGCGCACGCCGGCTTCGCGCGTGTAGTTACGAATGACGGTCTGCAAGGCTTCGTCGGTGAAGGCGATGTTTTCTTCCGTCAAGCCCGTCTGCTGGCGTTGCTTGCGGACCAGGTATTGTTTAGCGATTTCCACCTTCTCCGGCTCGGTATAGCCGTGCAAGCGCAACACTTCCATGCGGTCCTGTAGCGCCGGAGGAACAGTGTGCAGCACGTTGGCCGTAGCAATGAAGAAGACCTGCGACAGGTCGTACTCCACATCAAGGTAGTGGTCGACAAACATGAAGTTCTGCTCGGGATCGAGCACTTCCAGCAGGGCCGCCGAGGGATCGCCACGGAAGTCCATCGACATCTTGTCGACTTCATCCAGCATGAACACGGGATTCTTGGTGCCCGCCTTCTTCATCATTTGGATGATCTGGCCCGGCAGCGCCCCGATGTAGGTGCGGCGATGTCCGCGAACTTCAGCCTCATCGCGGACTCCGCCCAGCGACATGCGAACGAATTTGCGGCCAGTCGCCTTTGCAATGCTCATGCCAAGAGAGGTCTTCCCGACTCCCGGGGGTCCCACGAAACAGAGGATCGAACCCTTGGGATTCTTTACCAATTGCCGGACCGCGAGAAATTCGAGAATGCGCTCCTTGATCTTTTCCAGGCCGTAGTGATCTTCGTTGAGCACCTTCTCGGCGACGTCGATGTTGCGGATTTCCTTCGAGCGCTTCTTCCAGGGCACGGCCAGCAGCCAGTCGAGATAGTTGCGCGACACCGTCGACTCGGCCGACATGGGCGGCATGGCTTCGAGCTTTTTCAGCTCCTGCAAAGCCTTCTCGTGGACCTCGTGCGGCATTCCGGCGGCGTCAATCTTCTTTTTTAGTTCGTCGAACTCACTCTTCTCGCCGCGGCCCAGTTCTTTCTGGATGGCCTTGATTTTCTCGTTGAGGTAGTACTCTTTCTGGGCGCGCTCCATCTGACGCTTCACGCGCGACTGGATGGTTCGGTCCATGTTCAGCTTCTCGATTTCGACGTCCAGCACATCGGCGATGCGGTTCAGCCGCTCGGCCGGATCGAAGATCTCCAGCAGCTCCTGCTTCTCCTCGATCGAGAGCTGCAGGTTGGCCGCGATGGTGTCCGTAAGCTTCGCCGGATCGTCGTTGCGAACGGCGGCGATCATGGTTTCGTAGTTCAGCGACTGACACAGCTTCACGTACTGCTCGAACAGGCCCGTGACCCGCTGCATGGCGGCTTCGACCTGCGGCGTCATCTCCGCGCCGTACTTTGCGGTGCGTACGGTGGCTTCGAAGTAGCCGTCCGTGTCCACAACCTGAAGAATCTTGCCGCGCTCCAACCCCTCGACCAGGACCTTGATGTTGCCGTCAGGCAGCTTCAGGCTCTGCACGATGTTGACGATGGTGCCGACCTGGTAGATCTCATTGGCCTTCGGCTCGTCAATGCTGGCGTCATGCTGTGTCGCCAGGAAGATTTTCTTGTCGCTGGCCAGGGCCTCTTCCAACGCGCGGACGCTCGATTCCCGGCCCACTACGAACGGCGTCATCATGTGGGGGAAGATGACCACGTCCCGAATGGGCATCATGGGGAGCTTTTTGGTTTCGAATTTCTCGCGCTGACTCACTAGGAACCCACCTCTTGTCGTTGCGAGCGCATCGGCGCTCGGGAAGAAAAACACGGATTAAGGCCGCCGTTCAGCGATGGGCTTGCCAATTTCGTCTCAGGTCACTGTTCGTAACAAAGCATATCATGGGGTCACCGGCTGAACGGCATGCAAAAAGGGCAGAAAGGGCCGCTGCTCCATACCATCAGTAACCTTGAATGTACTTGGATGGTTTGTGGGCCGTTTGTCAGACGACGATTCGCAACTATTGTGACGACAGTGATGTTGATGCCGTGGGGTTTGAGCGGTTGCGAATTGGGTCCGACGGCGGCAAGTGACTTGGACTACATTTGTAAAGCTTGCTTTGAACAAACCGAAACCAGAAGCGTTTGTGAATGTCGCCAACGGCGAACTGCCAGTACGTGGCACGCTGCATCGCGCTGCCGATTCGTCTACCGACTTTCTCGTTCTGACCCACGGCGCCAGCGGAAACTCCAACACGGCCCTGTTGGTCGCGCTGGCCGAAGCGTTCGCCGAAGCGAGACTCACCGTACTCCGTTGTGACCTGCCGTATCGCCAGCGCAAGCCGACTGGTCCACCTTCCCCCAGCGACGCCGAGCATGATCAGCAGGGACTCCGGCGCGCTGTTACGCTGATGCGAGAGCACTTCCCCGGACGGGCGTTCCTGGGTGGCTCGTCGTACGGCGGCAGGCAGGCCAGCATACTTGCTGCGTCGGAGCCGTCGGTCGTAGACGGACTGCTGCTGTTGTCATATCCACTGCATCCTCCTGGCAAGACTGCGCAGTTGCGCATGCAACATTTCCCGCAGTTACGAACTCCGGCGCTGTTTGTGAGCGGCACGCGCGATGCGTTCGGCAGCATTGAAGAGCTTCAAGCGGCAATCAAGCTGATCCCCGCGAAGGCCAAGCTGGTCGCGATCGAAGGCGCAGCACACGGGCTGAGCGACAAGAAAAGGCAGGCAGAAATCGTAGGCCTCGTTGCAAAGGAATTTCGCGAGTTCTTCGGGTAAGGCCTCGGCGCGGCACTCGCCAACATTAAGTAGTAGGCCTGTTTGGTTTTCCACAGGGGTCGCGGGATATAGGGGAAGCGACGGGATGTGGCAGGATCCCGGATAGGTTTAATCTTAGGGCATGTGGAAATCTGCTAAGAGTGCACGGCCAAAGTGGGTCTGGGTGGCGATAATCGTCGGTCTTATTTTGATTTGGGTATACTCTCGCGGACTGCTGCATTTCGGGAAGTGGAACAGACCCACTACCCAACATCAGAGCCGCTTGCCTCTGCTTCTTCCAGGTCGTATCATGCGCCTTCGGTCCGGAGGTGCACTGTGCTCGATCGCCGGCAGTTCCTTTCTCACAGCGCTGGGCTCGCCGCCAGCCTGGCTTTCGCTCAGCCGCTCCTGGCGCAGTTAGCCAATTACCCAAAGTCTCTGCCCGACCGCAGCCGCTACGTCAACAACGATGAAGCCTATTGGGCCGAGTTGCGCAAGCAGTTCCTCATCCCCGAAGACGAGATTTACCTCAACAACGGCACGGTGGGATCCAGCCCCGCGCCGGTGTTGCGCGCCGTTTTCGACAGCTACACCAAATCCGAAGAGCTGGACGAGTCCGATCCCGAGGATTACCCCATCTGGGGCTATGCGGCATGGAATGAGTATCGCGATCCGCTAGCTGCGTTTGTCGGCTGCAACCGCGACGAGATTGCTATGCTGCGCAACGCTACCGAAGCGAACAGCTACATTGCTAATGGCGTCGACATGAAGCCCGGCGATGAAGTGCTGATGACCGACCAGGAGCACCCTGGAGGCGAGCAGCCGTGGCAACTCAAAGCCAAGCGCTATGGCATCGTGGTAAAGAAAGTCACGCTACCTAAGCCGCCGGAGACGCCTGCCGATGTCCTGAACTTGTTTAACGACGCCATCACCACTCGCACTCGAGTGATCTTCTTCAGCCACATCACAACCGTCACGGGAGTCGTGCTGCCGGCGCAGCAGTTGTGTGCGCTGGCGCGTAGCAAGGGAATACTGTCGGCCGTTGATGGCGCGCACGTCCCCGGAATGATGCGCCTGAACCTGCAAGAGATTGGCGCCGACATGTACTCCGCCAGCCCGCACAAGTGGCTGCAGGCGCCCAAGGGGACAGGATTTCTTTACGTTCGGGACGAAGTGATCGATCGCGTCTGGAACACGTTGGCGACGGAAGGCTGGGACGATCCCAAGCTACGCGCCGAACGCTTCCAGCGAATCGGATCTTCGAATGTGCCGGCACTTGCCGGCCTGCGCGCATCCATCGAGATGGCAAACGCGATTGGAATGAACCGAATCGAGATCCGCCAGCGGCAGCTTGCCGATTACATGCTGACCGAGATGACCAATCGCGGGGCGACCTCGTGGACATCACCCGACCCCAGCATGCGTTGCGCCATCGTCACGGTGAATGTTCCGCCCATCCAGCGTATGAAACTTGAGGAGTGGATGTGGAAGACGCAGAAGATTCGTATCCGCGGCGGCGAGCCCTCGAAGCTCAGGCTGTCCACTCCGTATTATCTGCAAAAAAAGGACATCGAGCGTTACCTTGCGGCGTTCGACGAGTACAAGCGAACCGTCTGATGTCCAACCTGCTTGGATGCGGATTGGGCGTTTCGCATTCTGGGCCCACGGTACTGATACGTGGTCCAGAAATATTGGCGCTTCGTCGGCTCAGGGCTGTATCCTAAACCAGCGAATCCCGCGCACGTATCTTCATGGCCTCAGACCAGACCCTGCAAAGACCTGCGGTAAAAGTCTTCGTCGCCACCACGGTGATGTTGACGTTCATTTCCTTCTGGCGTGCGGCCGCCATTGTTCTGTCAGACCTGGCTTCCTCCGCATACTACGTGGGCGGCGACGCGGAAAAAGTGATCGGCAAGAGCGCACCCTGGTTCGTACTGGGTGTGATGCTGTTCAGTTATGCCGTGCGCTCGATCTATATCGAGTCGAGCAGCATGTTCGTGCGTGGCGGCGTATACCGGGTGGTGAAAGAGGCGATGGGCGGCAATCTGGCCAAGCTTTCTGTATCCGCCCTCCTCTTTGATTACGTGCTGACCGGCCCCATCAGCGCCGTTTCCGCAGGGCAGTATCTGGCCGGTCTTATCTCCGATTTCCTCGGCCACATCGGCCATCCTGTGCAATGGAGCGACGCGCAGGTCAACTACATTGCCGCGGGCTTCGGCATCCTGGTCACCGCTTACTTCTGGTGGAAAAACATCCAGGGTATCCACGAGTCGAGCACGAAAGCGCTGCGCATCATGCAGATCACCACCGTCATGGTGGTGCTGATGATCGGCTGGTGCCTGCTCACGCTGGTCATGCATCCGTCGCACCTGCCGCCGTTGCCTGGCCGCGCCAACATGAAGCTGGACCACGAGTCGCTGGGCTGGCTTTATCACACCTGGGCGGCCAATCTGACCTGGGTGCTGCTGCTGGTGGGATTCGGACATTCCGTGCTGGCCATGAGTGGCGAAGAGTCGCTGGCGCAGATAAACCGCGAAATCGAACACCCCAAGCTGAAGAACCTGGAGAAGACCGGGCTGGTGATCTTCATCTATAGCCTGCTGTTTACCTCGCTGGTTTCGTTCTTCGCGGTGATGATCATCCCCGACAAGGTCCGGCCCGACTACTTCGCCAACCTGATCAGTGGCCTGGCAATGAATGTAGTGGGGCCATGGACGGTGAAACTGTTTTTCCAGGGATTCGTCGTGCTAGTGGGCGCGCTGATTCTCTCCGGGGCGGTGAACACTGCGATCGTCGGCGCCAACGGCGTGCTCAACCGCATTAGCGAAGATGGCGTGCTGACGCCCTGGTTCCGGCATCCCCAGGCACGCTTTGGAACGACCCACCGCATCATCAATCTCATCGCACTGCTGCAGGTATTCACGATCGTAGCCAGCCGCGGCAACGTTTACCTGCTGGCGTCGCTTTACGCCTTCGGCGTTATCTGGAGCTTCGCATTCAAATCGTTGGCGGTACTAGTGCTGCGCTTTACCGAGCCGGAGAACCGCCAATGGAAAGTTCCCGGCAACCTGCGTATCGGAAAAGTCGAACTCCCGATTGGCCTCAGCCTCATTTCCCTTTTGTTGTTTGCAACTGCGATCGTGAATCTGTTCACCAAGCCGTTGGCGACCATCTCGGGGGTGTCGTTCAGCATATTCTTCTTCGCCGTCTTCACCGTGTCCGAAAAGATCAGCCTGAAGACGGCGGAAGGCCAGAAGCATGAGTTGGAGCAATTCCGGGTCGCGGCGCGGGAAGAGCTGACCGCCGAAGCCATGGATGTACGGCCAGGAAGCATTCTGGTGGCGGTACGCGATCCGAAGAATCTCTCCTACTTGCGCCAGGTGATCGCCGAAACGGACACCTCCCAACGCGACGTGGTGGTGATGACGGCGCGGGTCTACCATCGCGAGCATTCGTTTAGCGGCAATGAACAGGTGGACAGCTCCGATCTCTTCGAGCAGTACGAACGGGAGCTGTTTACTTCTGTCGTGAATCTCGCCGAGAAGCAGGGCAAGCACGTTTCGTTGCTGGTGACTCCCACGAATGACGTGTTCGAGGGCATTGTCGCTACAGCGCAAAGGCTGGGCTCAACCCGCGTGGTTTGCGGGCTGTCGAACAAGCTCACTCCTGAAGAGCAAGGCAAGCTGACGGGCGACGCCTGGGAGCGGCTGCCTGATCCCAAGCCGCGTATGAGGTTGGAGGTCTACGCCCCGGACGGGCGCAAATGGGAGTACATCCTGGTCCTCATACTCCACGCATGCGCCCGCAGGACCTCAAGCTCATGCACGACATCTGGCTGCACGTGACGCGCGACCGCGAGTTCAGCCAGCTTCACCACTACCACGTGGTTGCCGTGGCGCTGCGCGAGTTGAATGAGCGCCTTCGCGGGCCGGGAAGACAGCAGGCTCTCGAAGACCTTAAGGATGAGATTGACCGCGAGGACTACACGTAGAGGGCAGAGCCGACCTTCAGGTCCGCGTCCGCGAGGCACATCGGGATTGGGCAGAGGCTCCGCCGCTTTTGCGGCGGAGCCTCTGCCCGTTTCAACACGAGCGGGCCGGCGCGGCGCTGAGCGCCGCTCTACCCAAGACCGCTACTGCGCGCTGCGAGTGCGGGTATCGACTTCGCGCAGGCGGGCAGCCTTGCCGCGTAGTCCACGAAGGTAATACAGTTTGGCGCGACGCACGTGGGCCGAGCGCAGCACGTCGATTTTGTCGATAACCTTCGAGTTGAGAGGGAAGATACGCTCCACACCCTGCCCGAAACTCATCTTGCGCACGGTGAAGCTTGGCTGGTTGCCGCCACTGCGGGCGATGACGAGTCCCTCAAACGCCTGGAGACGCTCCTTGTCGCCCTCTTTGATCTTTACCTGCACGCGAACCGTGTCGCCGGGCTTGAATTGTGGGAGATCAGTGCGGCGCGTCTTGGCAATCAAACGATCGATAATTGGTGAATTCGACATTTTCTTCTTCCTTCTCGGTTGGCGCGCCTCGCGGCGCCTTAATCTCAAATTAATACCTTGTCATCCTCAGCGAGCGTGTTGCTTTTCGCGCGCGAGTCGAAGGACTCCTACGCTCCGAAACCAATTCAACTGGTGCTCCCCGCTTCAATCTCCGCCAGCAGTTTGCGGTCTTCCTTGCTCACGTCAGCGCCACGCAATAAATCCGGACGATGACGCATCGTCTTCTCCAGCGCCTTGCGCCGCCGCCATCGCCTGATCTCATCGTGGTTTCCGTTGACCAGCACATCTGGAACCTTCATCCCTTCGAAATCGGCTGGCCGCGTGTAATGCGGATAATCCAGCAGTCCCCCTGACGAGCAGGTTGAACTCGGCGGCTCACCGACAGCTCTTGCCTGCGCTCTGCCAGCTGTAAAGGACTCCTGCTCGGACGAGGCCGCATTACCCAGCGCGCCGGGAACCAGCCGAGTCATCGCATCAGTGATCAGCGCCGCCCCGAGTTCTCCCCCGCTCAGCACAAAGTCGCCGACCGAGATCTCGCGATCGGCGAGAAACTCGCTGACGCGCTCGTCGACGCCCTCATACCGACCGCAAATCAGCACGATACGCTCGCGCCCCATCAACTGCTGGGCGACGCTTTGCGTGAACAGCTCGCCTTGAGGTGACAGAAGAACGACTGTCTCTGGCGCGTCGTCCTTCAGCCTTTCGTCTCTCGGCGACACCGCGAACGACTGCAAGCATTCGAAAATCGGCTCCGGCTTGAGCACCATGCCTTCGCCACCGCCAAACGGCCGATCGTCGACCGTGCGATGGCGGTCATGCGTAAACGCCCGCAGATCGTGGATGCCGATTTCAATGAGCCCGGCCTCGCGCGCCCGTCGCACGATGCCATAATCCAGTGGCCCACGAAAGAAGTCGGGAAATATCGTCACGATCTCAAACTTCATTCGGGCCTCCCCATCGCGCCTGGACGCCGGGGCATTCAACAACGAAATTCAATCTGCGATGTCATCCTGAGCGGAGGTTCGCGTTGTTTGCGAACCGGAGTCGAAGGACCCCTATTTCCCTCCGGGTCGACGGCGCTTCAAACCCGCCGCTCTCGCCTCATCGGCTTCCAGCTTCTGCCGCTGCTTTTCTTCGGTGCTCAAGGGTGCCTGCAATTCCAGCAGGCCCTCCGGCAAGCGCATCTCAATTCGCCGCCGTCCCAGATCGACGACCTTCAGGAACTCTTCCGCATAGGGCAGCAAATACTCCTGCCCCACATGGCTGCGAACCACCAACAGTGGAGCCGCCCCGCCAGCGAACTCCACTTCTGCAATCGGCCCCAGCAATTGCAAACCATCTTCGCCGATCACCCAAACCTCGCAGCCGATCAGCTCGCTGACATATGCCGCGCCCTCTTCCAATTTGGTGCGCTGCTCGCGTGGGATCTGCACTTCCATTCCCGCGAGCTGTTCGGCATCGCTGATCGAGTCAACCCCGGCGAACTTCAGGACGATGCCGCCCTTGTGAAACCAATGCTCTTCCAGCAGCAATTCGCGCCGCGTCCCGTTCGTCTCCAGGCCGGACAACTCGCGACGCTCCTGGAAACGCTCGGGGAAATCGGTGTGCAACTCAGCCAGCACTTCGCCTCGGCGGCCCTGCGGCCCAAGCACCCGAGCGATGGTGATGAACTCTCCGGCTATTCCACGATCTCCAACTCGTAGCGTTTGTGCGTTCGCAATGCTGCGGCATTCATGATGGTCCGCAAGGTCCGCGCCATGCGTCCCTGACGCCCAATGAGGCGACCAACCTCGTCCTCCGCCACTTCCACTTCGATTACCTTATGGCCGGGTTCTTCGAATTCCTCCACAAAGACCTCGTCCGTCTTCTCGACCAACGCCTTGGCGAGGAGTTCCATCAGTGCCACCAAATCTACGGACGAAGTGTTCGACATTCAGACCTCCAGCGGAAAGTGAGCTATGCCACCGCTGGCGAACTCGGCTCTTCGGCCGTGCCCGCGGGAGCGATAGGCTGTGGCGAAGCCGCGGCAGGAGCCGCCGGGGCCTTCTCCACGATCTTGCGCACGCGGTCGGACAATTGCGCGCCCTTCGACACCCAGTAGTCCACGCGCTCGCGCTTCAACACGATACTCGCAGGGTTGGTGCGCGGGTTGTAGGTCCCGACCACCTCAACCGAGCGGCCATCGCGGGCACGGTCCTTTTCGATAACAACAATTCGGTAATGGGGCTGCTTGCGCGCGCCACGGCGCGACAGTCGAATCATCAGCACAGATTCAGTTTCCTTTCCTGCTAGTCAGGGTACCGGCTTCGCTCTAGCTAGATACGAAAGCACAAGCCGGACAGCTGTCCCTTTATTGGCGGATGCTCCAGCGACTTGTAATCATCGCTCCACACCCCAACCCGCGCCGGGTCTGGCACAGGTTAGACCTCCGCTGCAGGAGGCAAACCATTATTATGGCTTAGGGAAGCCCGATTCGCAAGCCAAAGTCTCTTCCGGTAATGTCAAGCTGCTTGTGTAAGAACGCGGAGGGTGCGGGTTTTCCACTCCAGGTTGAAGCGCTGGAAGATGGAGTAGATGATCCTCTCGACACTCTGCACACTCACAAAGCACATCATGGGCCGAGTGCGACGGCGCACCTCCACGAAGCAGCGCTCGACGATGTTGGTGGTGCGCAGCTTCCTCCACCGAGGACGCGGCAAGCGGAAGAACGCCAGTAATTCCGGCAGGTCGCGCTCCAGCTGCCGCACCATGCGGGGATAAGCCGTCCGCCAGCGGCGGCAAAAGCACGCGCTGCAGTGGTGAGCGTGGCCACCACCCGTCCCACCTGTCGGGTGGAGATGCCGCGCAGAAACGCCTCCCGGATGAGCAGCGTCAGCTCCGGTGCCCGCCGCTGAAACTTCTCCAGTCCCGGGGGCAGAAAGTTCTTTCGCCGGGTGCGGGCGATGCGTAGCCGCAGGATGCCGAAGCGGGTGACAAAATCCCGTTCGTAGTAGCCGTTGCGATAGTCGCGCCCTGGTGCTGGGCTGCGCTGGTACGACGCCCAGCCGCTGTACAGGTTCCGCAGCCGCTCCGACTCGGCTTCGAAATACTTCTTCCACGCCAGCTGCGCCCGCCCGTACAGATCGCCCGAGAAACTTTCTTTCATCTCCGCCAGGAAATGTTGGAACTGCTCGCTGATGGGTGTAACCTTCGCCAAGGGTGTCAGTCTCCTTTCGAGAACGGCTTTAGCTTGTGAGGCAAAAAACCAACTTACACCCTCTCGCTTTTTACACAATCAAAGTCACATCACCTTGGACGCTTCCACCACGATCGCCCGACATGCTCAAGCTCCTTTGCATCACCGCCCATCCCGATGACGAAGCCGGCGCCTTTGGCGGGACGCTGCTGCTAAACGGCGAACGCGGCGTGGGAACCAGCCTTGTGTGCCTCACCGCCGGAACCGCGGCGCGCAATCGCGGCTCGGCGAAGAGCGACGCCGAGCTTGCAGAGATGCGTACGCGAGAAATTGGCGACTCGTGCCGACTGCTGGGCGTAACGCACTGGGAGGTGCTGGGCTACCAGGATGCCCAATTGGAACGCGCTGACTTGCTTGGGGTAGTTGGCGATCTGGTAAAGCGCATCCGCGAGATTCGTCCTCACGTGGTGATCACCTTCGGTCCTGACGGCGGCATGACCGGGCACCTCGACCACGCCATGGCCGGAGTGTTCGCAACCATCGCGTTCGAGTGGGCGGCACGGTCAGACCGATATCCGGAGCATGGTGTTCCATACGCTGTGCAAAAGCTCTACTACCACACCACTGATTACAAGTTGCCCGATCGCCAGCCGATCGCGCCGCCCGTGGTGACGGCGCGTCTCGAAATCGGCGCAGAACGCTTTGAGAAAAAGATCGCGGCATTCATGCAACACAAGACGCAGGAACCTCTATTTCACCGGCTACGCAAGAACCTGGAACATCCGCCGTTTCGCGAGCTGTACCACCTGGCATGCACGCGAGGGCCTAAAACGCTGGCGGGACTGGAAACGGATCTCTTTGCGGATGTGGTCGAGGAATAGAAATTCTGCGCAGCAATACCGCGGAATCACTTCTTGCGTTTCTTGGCAGTGCTCTTCCCGGACGAGCTCTCAATCTGTGCCGTCACGTTGGCCAGCACTTTGTTGAACGCCTCTTCTTTGGTGAGCTCCTTCTTGCCTGAATCGTTGTGCCGGTACTTGTGTTCGGTGTGACAGATGCGGCACATCACCTTTTGCACTTCGTCACCGACCATGGCCGCTATCGAATGGTCCGTCGTGCGCTTGCAGCGGGTACAGTGATCGTCGATGTAGTCGCCCAGGCGCATAGTTCCTCCCGCGCAAAGCAGGCAGTGTAGCACAGCGCGCGTTCTACTTGTTCTGCGATTCCAGGAAGGTCACGATCTGCCAGCGTTGCTGCTTCGGCAAATTCGACCACGAAGGCATGCCATTGTTGAGACTCCCGTTTGTGATAAACCAGAAGATCTCGCCCGGTTTGGCGGACTTCACATTGTCACTCTGCAGCGCCGGAGCCGGCCCCATGCCCTGAAGGTTGTTCCCGTGACACTGGGCGCAGTTTTGCGCATACAGCTTTTTGCCTCCCGCCGCTGCCGAAGCATTGCCGCTGTAGGGATTGTTCATGGCTGCCGCCGCGGCCGGAGCGCCATGGAACGCTTTGTTTTGTGCTACAAGAAGCAAGGGAAGGCTCAAAAGGCCAACAATGGCAAGTCTCACAAACGACGCCCGAACGGGCGTTACCAATCCACTCAACTCTCTCCTCCAACTGCTAATCGCTATCTTACAGCCCGATCGCCAACTGACGACGAAGGAAGCTCTGGAGTGCCGGGAGCCGATTTGAGTAAAGTTGAACCTCGGCTGCGGCTCGTCGGCGGTAGGCAATCTAACGTTCGGTAACCTTCTCCAGATCTTCGAAAAACGCTGGATACGATATGGCAACACATTCCGGGTTGTGGATCGCGCTCTCGCCTTGCGCTCGTAGCGCCACGATGGCAAACGCCATTGCAATACGGTGGTCGTCATAGCTCTCGATCTCAGCGCCGTGCAGTTTCTGATTGCCGGGAATGCGCCAGCCGTCCTCCGTCTGCTCGACTTGTGCTCCTATGGCTTGCAGGTTGTGCGTGACTGCGCTGAGCCGGTCCGACTCCTTCACCCGCAGCTCGGCAGCATCGCGGACTTCCAGTCCGCCCGAAGTGAAAGGAGCAATCGCGGCCAATACCGGCAACTCGTCAATCAGCAGCGCCGTCTGCGCGCCTGCAATCAGCACGTGCCCGCCTCTTCCCGGCGCCAGGGCAATTGTTCCCACCAGCTCTCCGTGCTGTTCTTCCACCCGCAGCATGGAGATGCGGCAACCCATTGCGGTGAGCACATCGAGAAGGGCCGAGCGCGTCGGGTTCAGCAGCACTCCATCAATCACCAGATTCGACTCGGGAAAAATGGCCGCTGCACACAGGAAGAATGCTGCCGATGAGCTATCGCCGGGCACATAAGCTCGCAGCGGTTTGAGGGTTTGTCCTCCAGCGATGCGGACTACCCCACGCGAGTGCTGGATTTCAGCGCCGAACGCGCGCAACGCCAGTTCTCCGTGATCGCGAGTCGGATGCGACTCTTCCACCGTCGTCGTGCCCTCCGCCAGCAGCCCGGCAAAGAGCAGGCACGTCTTGACCTGTGCGCTGGGGACAGGCGGGCGATACGTGATTCCGCGCAGCTTGCCTCCCCTGATTCGTAGCGGCGCATGCCCATTGTCGGAATCGATGCGCGCTCCCATCTCGGTCAGCGGATCGATGATTCGCCTCATCGGCCGGCGCGAAAGCGACGCGTCGCCGGCGAGCTCGCACGCGAACGGCTGGGCGGCGAGAATGCCCGACAGCATGCGCATGGTCGAACCTGAATTACCGCAATTCAGCGCCTGGGTGGGAGGCTTGAGCTTCGGGCCGATGCCCTCGATCACCACGCTGCCATCGCTGCTTCGCCCTACCGTACAGCCCAGACTCTGCACGCAACCCAGCGTGCTGGAGCAGTCTGCGCCCGGCGCGAAGTTCTCAAACCGTGACCGGCCGGGAGCGAGCGCCGCGAGCATCGCATAGCGGTGCGAGATGGATTTGTCGCCGGGCACGCGCAGGCTTCCCAGGACGTTGCGCGCGCTACGCACCACAACGGTTTCGCTCATGGCTCGACATTAACCGGCCTCATCCGGATTTGCCAAGCGGCGTAGCGTTTCCAGGCACTATTTTGATTTCGCCGCACCTTCGACACCGGCCTCGTGCAGCATTCCGGGCGAAATCTCGCGAAGACGGATGCCGATCTCAAAGTGCGGAGTGCTCGGGCCGCGTCCCCAGCGGCTCACGTCCCAATGCGCGCGCACGAACCGTGCGTTCGGAAACTGCGAAAGATCGACCAGCAGCGGGTACTCGCCGACGTAGAACTTCTGCGGCAAGCTGGCAACGGGCTTCGATTCCCACGTGGCCCCATCCGCCGAGGTGAAAACTCCCAGTTCGATCGATTGCTGCTCCACTACGGCGGCAACGGAGAGATTTGCCAGGAAAATACGGTGCTCGGCAGCGCTGACATCGGCGGGCGCACTATCGCCGTTGTTGGTAATAACAGTCGTTTCGGGGACGAGAAAGACATCGATCATGACGTAGATATTGTATAGAACCGTTCAATCTGCACCGGTGACTGCCATCACAAATTCACATGACTCAATTCACTCCAGCATTGACAGCTCCAGCAAGCCCGACCTAAGATGACCGCCGCCGTCGCATGCACAACTTTATTCGCAAGCAGCGCTCGGCTGAAGGAGGGGAGATGCAAGTTTCGAAACTAGCCTTGTTGACCGGGATGTTTCTGATCGTGGCGGTCTTTGCGTCGGCGCAGATGCCCATGCCCAAGCCTGCACCCGAACTGAAGCAACTCGATTACTTCGCCGGAACCTGGAAGCTTGACGGCGACGCCAGGCCCGGCCCGATGGGTCCCGGCGGAAAAATGACCATGGAAGAACAAAACAAGTGGATGCCGGGTGGATTCTTTCTCGTGATCCATTCCACATTTTCGGGTGCGGGTATGGGAGAAGGTTCGGGTATTTCTATCATGGGCTATGATGCCGATGCAAAGAAGTACACATACAACGAATTCAACAGCTTCGGCGAGGCCGCTAAGTCGATGGGTACCCTGGACGGCAAGACATGGACGTGGTATGGCGAGGACAAGATGGGCAAAGGTAAGTTCATTATGAACTTTACGTCGCCCACTTCGTATACCTTCCAGTACGACATGTCGCCCGACGGCAAGAACTGGACCACAGTGATGACCGGAACCGCGACCAAGGTAGAGTAATAGTAACCTTCAAGAAAGCCGTCACTTCACGGCGGGCGACGGCTTTTCACTCTTACTTCGGGGTCGTCACTCGGGACTTAGTTTGACGCCAGCACGTCGCTGAAGTAGTTGATCATCGCCCGCTTTGGTTGCTGCTTCAATCCCTTGAGTGGGACCTTCTGCTCAATGGTGGCATTCCCGTCAGGCGACGCCGAACCGAGCCGGATGATGGTTCCGTCCGCTAATTCAATGTATACCGGCACAAGCATCCGAAAGTTATCCGTGACTCCAGACTAAGTCAGCTTCATGGCAAGGATTATCTCGCCGTTCGCAGCGCTCTCGAAAGAGTAGGTAAAGTTGTAGGAAGGCAACGCTGTCCCATAAACGTACTCATTGAAGAACCAGTTCATCTTATAATTGCCGTCCAGGTCCATCTGGGGTGACATGTGCTCCTCGACGATGGCTTTGAAGTCTTTCTGTCGTGGCGGCATGGCCGGCATATGTGGTGACAAAGTCGTGCATTGTATCCTTGAAGCGCTGATCATGATCCTTGTGGTCATACATCATCATCCGGATCATATGCAGGATATACGCCCCCTTCGGATAAACCAGCCTGCGATAGATGTCAAAACCCTGCTTGCTATTGCTAAGCCTCAGCCCCATGGTTACAGGCCCAGCCTCGATGGGCCGAAAGCCTTCCTTGTTCTTCTCGACTAAAGCTCGGCGCTGGTCGTGCCAGAAATTCGCGAACTTCTTCGGATCCTTGAAAGGACAGAAAGCATGCGATAGGGGAGGCGCATGCACGGCACCGTAGCACCAAGTTGACCGGCATTCAATGGCACATTGGTCGAATCACCGAGGCAGGCCATAGCTCGGCTCACGCCCTCGTCAAATGCGTAGTCTGCTCACCCTTCACTCGTATACCGAGCCGGCAAACTGTTGAATTATTTCGGAATACTCTTCCGGCCTTTCCATCGCGGCATAGTGTCCTGCCTTCTCGATCACATGCAGCTTGCTACCCGCGATATGGTCGCGCATCAGTTCTGCTTCGCTGAGCGGAACGCTGTCTTCCGCACCGGCGATCACCAGGGTCGGGACGTTAATGGTGGAGAGAGTCTCGGTGGAATCCGGCCGGTCGGCCATTCCGCGCAGCACCCCGGCGATGTCAGCGGGAGACATCTTTTGCATCATGCGACGGGCCGCATCAACCACAGTCGGACGCGTCGTTCTGGTGGTGGCCCCCAGCAATCTCTCCACCATGTCTTCAATAAAAGCAGCCGAGCCGGCCCTCAGGACCTCCTCCGCGACACGCAATCGAGCCGCACGACCCTCTGCGGTTTCCCCGGCGGCGCGCGTGTTGGAGAGCACGAGGCCGGCAACCTCCTCGCGATGCTGACGCCAGAATTCGAAGAGCGCATAACCGCCGATGGAAACCCCCACGAATATGGCTCTGGTCACTCCTTCGGTAAGGCATATGCCGTGCAGATCGGCAGCGTGCTTGGTCATGGTGGCCGGACCTTCACCTGACTCCGAGTCCCCGTGCCCGCGTAAGTCGGGCATGATTACACGATATGTTCGGCTCAGCGCTGGCCTCACGTCGTCCCAAAAATGGTGATTTAAGGGGAAGGGGTGTAGCAGCACGATATCGGGGCCACTGCCAGTGACTTCATAATACAAAACGGCGCCGTCGCTTCGCAGGGTGGGCATCAGCGTTCTACCTCGACTCGTCAGTTAGTTGAGCACTAGTCTATTCAAGCGCATCCTTCCCAACTCTTGCAGAGGAACTCGCGTGACAGAATTTCCATGCATGGTGCGCTAAATAAAAAGACGCGCCCGCGAGCGCGTCTTTCAGTCGCAAGCCCCACGTAACAAACTTAGGGGTTCTGATACGGCTGCACGTTAGCAGGTGGCGCCGAGACCACGACCTGCGGGGCCTCCGGAATTACGATCCAGGAGATGATATAGGCCAGCAGTCCAGTGCCGGCGCACAACACAACCAGCAGCCAGACAACGCGGATAATAGTCACGTCCAAATCGAAGTATTCAGCGAAGGCTGCGCATACGCCGGCGATTTTTCGATCGGGGCTACCCTTCGGAGGACGCATCAAGCGCGTGCGCCCGGCCACAGCGTCCACCCGGCGCCCGCAATAGGCACACACGTTGGCATCGTCCTGAATCACCTTGCCACAATAGTTGCAATACATAATCCCCTCCACACCTGAGATACGAAGCAGCCGCCGAAAGGTTCCCTGAAGGGACCGCCTTTAGGCCGTCTGCAATAGGATCTTCCCTACCGTTCCACCGCCATGGCGACGGCATTGCCTCCGCCGAGGCAAAGCGCAGCGATTCCCTTGTGCACATCACGACGCGCCATCTCGTAGAGCAATGTCACCAGAATGCGCGAGCCGCTCGACCCAATTGCGTGCCCCAAGGCTACCGCGCCACCATTTACGTTTACCTTGTTCAGATCGATTCCCAGCTCGCGAGTGACTCCGAGGGCCGCGACCGAGAACGCCTCGTTGATCTCATAAAGATCCACGTCTTCGTTCTTCCAGCCCGTCTTCTTCCAGATCTGGCGCACCGCATCAACCGGCGCCATCATCACCCACGCAGGCTCAATCCCGCTAGTCGCCTGGGCCACGACGCGCGCCATCGGCTTCAGGCCGAGTTCCTTTGCCTTCGCCGCCGACATCACCACTACCGCCGATGCTCCATCGTTCACACCAGGTGCATTGCCCGCGGTCACGGTGCCGTCTTTCTTGAAAGCCGGTTTCAGCTTGCGCAGTGCTTCGATGGTCGTGTCCTCCCGCGGGGACTCGTCCTTAGTGAAGAACTCGGGCGGAGCTCCTTTTTTCTTCGCGGGCAGTTCGACCGGAACAATTTGGTCCTTGAAGCGACATTCCTTGATCGCGGCCACCGCTTTGCGATGCGAGTTCAGCGCGTACTCGTCCTGCTCCTCGCGCGTGATGCCATACTTCTCGGCGACGTTCTCGCCGGTGTTGCCCATGTGGTAGTCGTTGTAAACGTCCCACAGGCCGTCATGCACCATGGAGTCAAGTATCTTGCCGTCACCCAGGCGATATCCTTTGCGCGCCTGCGGCAGAAGGTAAGGAGCGTTGGTCATGCTCTCCATGCCGCCAGCTACCACGATGTGGGAGTTGCCGGTTTGGATCGCCTGTTGTGCTAAGGCAACGGCCTTCAGCCCCGAACCGCAAACCTTGTTGATGGTGATGGCTGAGACCGCAGGCGATAATCCGCCACCCAGCGCCGCCTGGCGCGCCGGGTTCTGTCCCAGGCCGGCCTGCACCACGTTACCCATGATGCATTCATCGACCGTGCTGGGATCGATGCCCGCGCGTTTCACCGCTTCTCGAACCACCATTGCGCCCAACTGCGGCGCGCTGAAATCAGACAGCGCTCCCTGAAACTTTCCCACGGGAGTGCGCACTGCAGAGATGATCACGACATCTTCGAATGAAGGCATAGCAGGAAAACCTCTCAGTAGAAGTAGAAACCCATCATTATATGATGTGGTCAAGTTGAGTCTCGACCATCAAGTTCCCGCACCGCCCGCGCCGCAGCAGGGCCAACGCCGGTTGCTCGCGCCCTGGTGGCACACCGCGGTTCTGATAGCTCTACTGCTGCTCGGCTCCATCGGCGGATCCGCAGGTCATCATCCGCTGGCACACGGCGGCAAGTTGCCGCAGTACCTCTGGGGTATCGCTTGGGAATGGATCCTTACCGGCTTTGTGTGGCTTGGCATCCGCAAGCGCTTTAGCCTTCGCGACGTGATCGGCGGACGCTGGGCCGGCTTCGACGAGTTCCTTCTGGACATTCTCATCGCCGCTCTCTTCTGGAGCGTCGCTGCTCTCGTGCTGGCGGGAGGAGCCAAGTTGATGCATCTCGACCAGGCAGAGAAGCTCGACACCATGCGCCGCCAACTGGGGTTTCTCACGCCGAACACCCGGCTTGAACTCGCTGTCTGGTTTCTCCTCAGCGCCACCGCAGGCTTCTGCGAGGAATTTATTTTTCGCGGCTATCTGCAATTGCAATTCGCCGCCACGACCCGCTCCATGCTCGTTGGCGCTCTGCTCTCGGCAGCGATTTTCGGGGCGTCACACGGCTACGAAGGCGGCGCGCGCATGTTGCTGATCGGAATTTTTGGGTTGATGTTCGGGTTGCTCGCGTGGCGGCGCAAGAGCCTTCGTCCGGGAATGATCGCGCATGCGTGGCACGACGCACTAAGCGGCGCAGTTCTGCGAATGCTGAGATGAGCAATGTTTATGCGGCTCGCAAGGAACTAGCGCCCTTGAAAGCCATACCCTCGATTGCAGCACTCTGCAACTGTCGAGGACGGAGGGTTCGCGAGCACTCGCGACCGTTGCCAAGCTGCATACACGAGCGCGCGTTTTTTGCTTGACTATTCGTGGCGCGGACTCTATACAAAGAACAAATTGCGATGATGTGATGTCGCAACATCCATGAAGAATGGAAAAGGGAGAATAGTAATGGCAACTAAGAAGGCTGCAAAGAAGGCGACCAAGAAGGCCGCGAAGAAAAAGAAGAGATAACTTTGCATTGACCAACCGAAGGGGACGCGCAAGCGTCCCCTTTGCTTTTTGCCCCGTTCACCTGGCCTGCAAGAGTGACGCACAACTCCACGCATCAGGGCTTCACCATCTTCTCCAGCTCATCCTCGTCGATCACACTGACGCCCAGTTCACGCGCTTTGTCGAGTTTCGATCCGGCCTCGTCACCAGCGACGACGAAATTCGTTTTCTGGCTTACCGAACCGGACACGCGCCCACCCGCGTCTTCGATCAGCTTCTTTGCCTCTTCGCGGGTGCGCCTTTGCAGGGTTCCAGTGAGCACGAAAGTCTTGCCGGCCAGGGTGGTCGCGCGCTGCTTTTTCTTGCCGGTGAAGGTCAGGCCCGCTTCGCGCAGCCGATCTACCAGCGCAACGTTCTTGGGCTCGTCGAAGAACTCGCGAACCGCCGCCGAGACGCGCGGCCCGACTTCGTTGACCTGCTGGAGCTCCTCTTCGCTCGCGTTCATAAAGGCGTCCATCGAGCCAAAATGTTCGGCCAGGAACTGCGCGGTGCGCTCGCCCACGAAGCGAATGCCGAGGCCATAAATGACCTTCTCGAGCGGTACCCTCTTTGGATCTTTGGCCTGCTTGATTTCGCGCAAGATATTCTCGGCTGACTTTTTCCCCATGCGCTCGAGGCCGAGCAACTGGTCCTCTTTGAGGTCGTAAATATCGGCAACGTTCTTGACCAGCCCTTTGTCAACGAGCTGGTTCACCAGCGCATCGCCCATGCCTTCGATGTTCATCACGCCGCGGGATGCGAAGTGACGAATGGTCTCGCGCAGCTTGGCGGGGCAATTCGCATTCACGCAGCGATGATCCGCCTCGCCCTCGGCGCGCACAACGTGGCCGCCGCATTCCGGACAACGCTCCGGCATGTGAAACTCGCGTGTGCCGCGTGGCTTGCTGTCGTCAACCTTGACGACCTTGGGAATCACATCGCCGCCGCGCTCTACAACAACCCAATCGCCGATGCGTATGCCCAGGCGCTCGATCTCGTCCATGTTGTGCAAGGTCGCGCGGCTGACCGTCGTGCCTCCGATGGGCACCGGCTTCAGCGCGGCCACCGGCGTTAGCTTCCCGGTTCGCCCTACCTGCACCAGAATGTCTTCAATCTGTGTCTCCCCCGATCGTGCAGCGTACTTGTAGGCGATCGCCCAGCGCGGAGCCTTCCCCGTAAATCCCAGTTCCTCCTGCAACGCGATGCGATCCACCTTCACGACAATGCCGTCGGTTTCGTACGGCAGGCTGTCGCGCTTACCCTCCCACTGGGTGATGAATGCCCAGACCTCATCAATGCCGTGGGCCAGGCGGTGATTGGGATTGACCTTGAACCCGGCGGTTTGCAGCGCCTTCAGTGCCTCGGAGTGCCGATCGAAAATAGTTTTGCCATTGGCCAGCAAACCGTAGGCAAAGAAGTCGAGCCGCCGGCTTGCGGTAACTTTGGGGTCGAGCTGCCGAACGGTACCCGCAGTTGCGTTACGGGGATTGGCAAATTTAGGCAATCCCTTCCGCTCCTGCTCTTCGTTCATGCGTTCGAAAGATACGCTAGGCATCAGCAACTCGCCGCGCACCTCGAAGTCTTCCGGCAAGTCGGCTTCTCTCAGCATTCGTGTGGGGACGTTCAAGGGAATGCTGCGAATGGTGCGCACGTTGGCGGTCACGTCCTCGCCCGTGGTGCCGTCACCTCGAGTGATGCCCAATGAGAATGCTCCTGCCTGAAACCGCAGGGCCATGGACATGCCGTCGAGCTTCAGCTCGCAAACGTAATCCACCTTCGCGGTGCCAGTGAGATCGTGCACCCGCCGCTCCCAGTCACGAAGTTCTGCCTCGCTGGTTGTCTTGGAAAGCGAGAGCATTGGGACCGAGTGCGGCACGCTGGCGAACTGGCCACTCGGTTGTCCGCCGACCCGTTGCGAGGGCGAGTCCGGTGTGATCAGCTCCGGATGCTCAGCTTCCAGCGCGATCAACTCGTCCATCAGCCGGTCGAACTCGGCGTCGCTGATCTCCGGATCATCCAGAACGTAATACCGATGTTCGTGGTAGCGGATCTTGTCGCGCAGTGTTTCCAGCTTGCGCTGTAGCTCTTTGGCGCCCGTTGGCATGGGGCAATTATATGAAGCGCCGAGGCCCAGACCGCAAATTCGGGCGCATCCCGTAAAATCGAGGATTCCGATTCGGAAACCTCTTGAAGAAACTCATCGCCAAGTGGACGCACTATCTCATGGCCGTACTTGGGCCGTTAGGAGTGTGGGGCGTGATGGGCTTCGCCGCCATAGACGCAGCGATTCTCGGTATGCCCATCGACGCCATCGTCTGCGGTTACGCTTATGCACACCCAAACCATCTTCTGCTTTACGCGTTGGGGGCTGCTGCAGGATCGGCCGTGGGCAGCATTGTGGTCTACGGGATAGGGTACAAAGGCGGCGAGGTGATGCTTCGCAAGCGGATGGGCGATGCCCGCTTCAACCGGATCACCGCATCCTTCGAGAAACGCGAGTTCCCAGTGCTCACTGTAGTCTCCATGTTGCCCCCCCCGACACCTTTTAAGCTATTCGTTTTGTCGGCAGGCATGGTCGAGATGCGCCTAACACGCTTTCTGCTGGCGATTTTTGTCGGCAGATTCGTGCGCTTCACGATCGAAAGTGTTCTTGTTATTCACTACGGCCCGCACGTGATTGCAATTTTGGCAGAGGCGTTCCACCATCACCTCAGTTACGTTATCGCAGCCATCGTTACAGGGGCGGTTATCGGCTGGTGGATTTGGCGAATCAGAAAAGTGAGGGGTCGGACGGCATCGAAGATAGGCAACGCCGAATAGGCAAGATCGAGCGGCGAACTCTTAGTACACATTGAGGCAAATTCCTATGGATCACATCCAGACCGAAGTAGATGACCGCATTCTTCAAGTCATAATCAATCGTCCGGAGAAGAAGAACGCTCTGACCGCAGGAATGTATGAGGCCCTGGTCGAGGCCATAAAACGCGCTGAGTCGGACGACAGCGTTCGCGTCCTTGTTCTTCGCGGCAATGGAGATTCCTTCACTGCCGGCAACGATATCGAAGACTTCATACAGAAGCCGTGGAAGGGGCAGGCGGTGCCCCCGGCGGAGCAATTCATTCGAGCGGTAGCGTTCGCGAAGAAACCGGTGATCGCCGCTGTTCACGGCCTGGCTGTCGGCGTCGGCACTACCATCCTGTTGCACTGCGACCTGGTGTATGCAGCGGAGGACACCAAATTCCTCATGCCTTTCGTCAACCTGGGGATTATTCCCGAGGCTGGTTCCACGCTGCTTCTGCCCCGTCTGATCGGCCATCAGCGCGCTGCGGAGCTGATGCTGCTGGCAACTCCCTTCTCGGCGCAGAGGGCTTATGAGTTGGGAATTGTGAATCGAGTGCTGCCGCTGGATCAGCTAACAACGGCTGCTCTCACTGCCGCCCAGCAACTCGTGGAGAAGCCGGCAAGCGCTATCCGGCTCGCCAAGCAGATGATGAAGCAGCACCTCGCCTCCGATCTTGATCGCGTGATTCGCGACGAAGTGCTGGCTATCGCCGGCCGCCTGGAATCGCCCGAGACCAACGAAGCACTCAATGCATTTCTTCAGAAGCGCAGGCCGGACTTTTCTCCATTTCGATGAGAGTTTAGGTACTCAGGTAACTTTTTGTAATTACTCGCTTGACGGGAACCGCAATCGCAGGTAACGTTCTGTTCGCGCGATTGGGCGCCCAATGTGTCTCCAACCCTTGTAGCGGCTGACGTATATGACCGTCTGCAACGCGCCATGTCATCGGATCCGGGTGGGTTCTGCGAACTCTACCGTGATTATCTCTTCGATGCCCGGCAGACGCTGAGCTGCCTTTGTGTCGCTTGTGACGGGAAGAGCGGCGAAGAGCTCCGCTTTAAAGCACACTATCTGAAGAGCAGCAGCTTGGTATTGGGAATCCCCGCCGTCGCCCGGCTTTGTACGGAAGTAGAGGAGGCTGGCCGAGCGTCTGAGTTTGCTGCTGCATCAAGAAAACTACAAGAACTCGACGAACTGCTTGGCCTTGTGCAGTCTGACCTGGAGCAGAAGCTGGGACCCGGGGTCGTCCCTGCGGCCGCGTAGAGACTGGCAGAGATGCAAAGTTCAAACCCAATACGACTTCTCATCGCTGACGATCACCCCGTCGTGCGCGTAGGCTTGCGAAACATGCTGTTGTCGGACCACCAGTTCCAAGTGGTTGCCGAGGCCCGCGACGGAGCGGAGGCCCTGGTCTTGGTCAAGAAGTTGCAGCCGGAAGTTCTGTTGCTCGATCTGGCAATGCCGAACATGCCGGGAATGGAAGCGTTGCGGGAACTGACCTCGCACGAGACGCTGACCCGTACCATAGTGCTGACAGCCAAAATCGAAAAGCAACAGATTCTCGAAGCGCTGCAACTCGGCGCTCGCGGCGTTGTGCTCAAGGACGCTGCTGTCGAGCACTTGGCCGCCTGTATTCGCGCCGTCATGCAGGGCCAATATTGGCTCGACGGCAGGCCGGTGCAGAACCTCGTCCAGGTGCTCCGCGAGCTTACTGCTCAGACAGCGCCTCCTCCGCGGAAAACCTACGGGCTTACCAGTCGCGAACTCGAAGTCGTAGCACTCATCACCGAGGGATGCACCAATAAGGACATTGCAAATTCCTTTGGCATCAGCGAGGAAACGGTAAAACGCCACCTCACCAACATCTTCAACAAACTAGGCGTCGGCAATCGGTTGGAACTCGCCTTGTTCGCGCTCAATCACCACCTCCTGCCGCCCGCCGCTACGGCATGAGTTTTGCGCCGTTGCACTTCAGTTGCGCCTCGCCGTTAGCTGTGGTGCGTTCAAACCGCCCCCTGTGTTACGCTGCGCAACGGACACCTGTCTAATCCCGTTCCTGCACGAGGTGCCAATGAGCCAGAATCATAATTTCTGCATGGACTACATCGAGTTCCCTGCCACTGACGTGGAAGCGACAAAGCGCTTCTATCACCAGGTCTTTGGCTGGGACTTCAAGGACTGGGGTCCCGGATACGTCAGCTTCCACGATGGCCGCATCGCCGGCGGATTCAACACTGAAGCGCAGGTCGCCAGCGGCAACAAAACCACAGGCGTGCTGGTAGTTCTCTATGCGCAAAACCTGGAGGACACCTATAACAAAGTGAAGGGTGCCGGTGGACGAATCGTGCGCGAAACCTTCGAGTTCCCTGGCGGTCGTCGCTTTCACTTTGCCGATCCGAACGGCAACGAACTTGCCGTGTGGAGCGAATGAGCGGCCACCGCAAGCGCAATCCTGCGTTCGTGTCGAACACACTGCTGTTGCAACAGCAAGGGTATGTTGCTAGATTCAGCAATTCGCCCAATTGCAACCCCTGCTAGAGACTGGAGATCTCGATGGGCCGCATAAATTCCTATGTGCTCAGAGGCACCGTCGTCGGCGCCCTGGGCGGGCTGCTGTTTGGTTTCGATACCGCCGTAATTGCCGGCACCGAGCAGCAACTGACGCAGGTCTTCGGCCTGTCTGACACGCGCTTGGGACTGACTGTCGCCATTGCGCTTGTGGGCACCGTCATCGGCGCGATTTTCTCCGGTGAGCTGGGCGATCATCTCGGCGGGCGCGAAGCGCTGCGCATTCTGGCTGCGTGTTACGTCGTCTCCGCTTTCGGATGTGCCTTCGCCTGGAGCTGGTACTCGCTGCTTGTCTTTCGTTTCATCGGCGGGCTGGCAATCGGAGGCTCGTCGGTGTTAGGGCCCGTCTATATCGCCGAGATCGCCCCAGCGCGCTGGCGCGGACTGTTGGTCGGAACGTTTCAAATCAACATCGTGATTGGCATCCTTGTGGCCTATCTGTCGAACTACGTCGTTTCACTGTTCGGCCTGGGCTTGAACGAGTGGCGGTGGCAACTGGGCGTCGCGGCGGTGCCCCTGCCGTGCTTTTCTTCGTCATGCTGTTCACGATTCCGCGGAGCGCCCGCTGGCTGGTGCTGAAGAACCGCATTCCGGAGGGCCGCGAGGTCATCGCCATTCTTGGTTCCGAGAATCCAGACGCAGAGCTGAAAGAGATCGTCGACTCAATCCATCTGGATGGTGTGGCGCATTCCGAATCGCTGTTCCAGCGCAAGTACTGGCGGCCCATGTATCTTGCGGCGTCAGTGGCGGCGTTCACCCAACTGGCCGGCATCAATGCGATTCTCTACTACTCGAACTACATTTTTGAGAAGGCAGGTTTCAGCAAAAGCTCAGGCCTGCTGCAATCGGTAGCCATTGGAACCATGAACCTGGTCGCTACCCTGTTTGCCATGACCCTGATCGACAAGCTCGGTCGCAAGACGCTGCTGCTGATCGGCAGCGTCGGCATGACCATTTGTCTCGGCGGGGTTGCTGCCCTCTTCTTCAGCAATGAACACCAGGACCTGCTGGTGGTGCTTCTGGTCGCGTATATCGGGTTCTTTGCGATTTCGCTGGGCGCGGTCATTTGGGTTTATATCAGCGAGGTGTTTCCCAACCGGGTACGCTCAAAGGGCCAGAGCCTGGGCAGTTCCGTGCACTGGATCACGAACGCCATCATCTCGCTTGTGTTCCCGGTCGTGGCCGCCAAGTCGCGTGGCTTGCCGTTCGTGTTCTTCGCCGCGATGACGGCGCTCATGTTCTTCGTCGTGCTGTTTACCTATCCCGAAACCAAAGGCGTGACGCTGGAGGAGATGCAGCACCGGCTGGGGATTGAGTACTGAGTTATGTGAAGGGGTGCACCTTTAGGTGCGCCGTTGCATTTTCAATTTTATTGGTGTCATCCTGAGCGAGGAGCAAGCGACGAATCGAAGGACCTGCAGTCTCTTGCGCTCCTGACTGGTCGCGCTGTTTTGAAGGGGCACGGCTTCACGGGTGCTGAAGCACTCAGGTTAACGAGCTTTGTATCAGGGCACGGCTTCAGCCGCGCCGGAAACAATCATTTTGAATTGTCATCCCGACGGCTTTAGCCGTGAGGGATCTGCTTTCCCTTCGATCCGCGAAACAGCAGGTCCCGGGCTGCACTCGGCGTGACAGGCATTCTTATTTGTCATGAATACACATCAACGTCGCGTATTTCTTGCCCTGATTCTGGTCACAAGCTCATTTTCTTTCGCCCAGTCCCAGCCCGCCCCCAATCCCTACGCTCCGATCCTCGATCGCCTGCAATCGGTCTCGGAGCGTTCGATGACTGGCTGGACGATCATCGCGGGCGATATGCCGCACGGCGAGATTCCTCCGACTATGGCCGTGACCGCGCAGGACTTGAACATCGGCTCCGACTTTCACCCACCGGCCTGGATCTATCGCGAGATCGAAATCCCCAAAGAGGTCAACGGATACGAGATCCAGGGATCGATGCTGAAACTCGACGTGAACATCGGCGGTAACGAAGGCCTGATGATCACCACCTTTGCCAACGGCAACATGATTGCGCGCACCGACGAAGACGGCCAGGTGCCAATCACTATCACTACCAACGCTCAGCCTGCTGACAAGATTGTGATCGCGCTGCGCGTGCTACCGTCCGCCGGCGTGGGATGTTGCGGCGGCGAGTTGCACGCCAAGCTCGATCACGCGCAACTGCTCATCACTCCGCCGGTCAACCGTCCTGACCCGGCGGTGCTTCGCCTCGAACTCATGTCCGCACAGCTTCTCGTGGCTGCCTATCCCGATGGCAAGGCCGAGCGCGAGCAGACGCTCGACGCAGCCGTGAGGGCCATCGACATCGGCGCTTTGGACAACGCTAATCAGCAGGCATTCGATGCCTCCTTGCGCGCGGCCCAGGCGAAGCTCGACGCGCTGCGCCCCTACATGCAGCAGTTCAGTATCAGCGCCATTGGCAACAGCCATATCGACATGGCCTGGCTTTGGCCGTGAGCCGAAACCGTCGAAGTCGTGCGCAACACCTTCGGCACGGCGCTCGACCTGATGCGCGAGTATCCCGACTTCAAATTCACTGCCTCGACCGCGCAAGCCTACACCTGGATCGAAGAGAAGTACCCGGCGATGTTCCAGGAGATCCAGCAGCGAGTGAAGGAAGGCCGTTGGGAGGTGATCGGCGGCATGTGGGTCGAGCCCGACCTCAACATGCCTGACGGCGAATCGCTCGTTCGCCAGATTCTCTACGGCAAGAACTATTTCAAAGACAAGTTCGGCGTCGATGTGAAGATCGGCTGGAACCCCGACTCCTTCGGCTACAACTGGCAACTGCCGCAAATCTACAAGCGCTCGGGTATCGACTACTTCGTCACCCAGAAGCTGCTGTGGGCGCACGAGTTCACGACTTTTCCCTATCGGCTCTTCTACTGGGAGTCGCCCGACGGCAGCAAGATGCTGACCTACTTCCCCAGTGATTACGCCAACCAGATCGATCCGGTGAAGATGGCGCGCGACTCGGCGTTCTATGGTCCAGCGATGTGGAAGTACAACGGCGGCGCAGACTCCGCGCCGCCTGATGGCCTGCATATGATGTACCTCTACGGCGTGGGCGACCACGGCGGCGGCCCGACACGCAACGATCTCGATACCGCACTGCGCTGGCAGAAATCAGATGTCATTTATCCCAAGCTGCAGTTCTCCACCGCGACCGACTTCTTTGCCGACCTGAAGAAGAACCAGAGCGAGCTGAAGTTGCCGACGTGGGACGGCGAGCTTTACTTCCAGTATCACCGTGGAGTGCAGACCACGCAGTCGGAGACCAAGCGCGGCAATCGCAAGAACGAAGTCCTGATACTCAACGCCGAAAAGCTGGCGTCGATCGATTCGCTGTTCGGCCAGCCGTATCCGCAAGCGGGCTTCGACTCGTCCTGGAAGAAAATCCTCTTCAACCAGTTCCACGACATCCTGCCGGGCTCGGGCATCGGTATCAACTACGTCGACGCCGCGCGCAAATATGCCGAGACTTCGCGCTTCAGCAACGACGCGATTCATGCTGCGCTGCAGGATATTGCTTCACGCGTAAAGTCGGATGGCGTCAGCGTGCTGGTGTTCAATCCGCTGTCGTGGCCGAGGACGGAGGAGGTCGAAGTGGAGGCGCAATTCCCGAACCTGCCTTCGCCTCTCGGTATCACCGCTGTTGACCCGAGCGCAGAACGAGACAAGATGTGGGTACTGTCTGACATCGTGAGTTCGGATCCAGCCACAGGAAAAGTTAAACTTCGCATTCTCGCGAGCGACGTTCCACCGCTCGGGTACAAGTTGATCAAGCTGCAAGAGGGCAGCCCAAAGCTGGTTCTAGGAACTCCAGACACAGAGGCGCAGTCCGTACACATCAGGCGCCCCCTGCTGAACGGAACAGCCACTTCGCTGGAGAATGACTTCCTTCGCGTCACCGTTGATCCCGCGACGGGCTGCATTACCAGCCTCTACGATAAGCGCAGCAACACCGAAGCTCTCGCGCCTGCGGTTCAGGGCGTCGGCGCTCCTCCCACATTGTCGGACGGCAAGCCCTGCGGCAACCTGCTCCAGGCCTTCGTTGACAAGCCGAAGAAGTGGGATGCGTGGAACATCGATGCCGACTTCATCGAGCATCACACCGACCTGCTGCAGGCCGAAGAGGTCAAGCTGATCGAGAACTCGCCCTTGCGCGCCGTGATTCGCGTACGTCATCACTGGCAGAACTCCGAGTTCACTCAGGACATCACGATGTATCCCGGCGTGCCACGCGTCGACGTGCACATGCAGGCCGACTGGCACGAGAAGCACATCCTGCTGAAGGTCGCGTTCCCGCTGAGTGTCCGCAGTGACAAGGCGACCTTCGAGGTTCCTTACGGCACCGTCCAGCGCCCCACCACGCGCAACACGCCCGCCGAGAAGGCGCAGTTTGAGGTGCCTGCGCTGCGCTGGGGCGATATGTCCGACGCGACGCACGGCTTCTCATTGCTCAACGACAGCAAATACGGATACGACGCCAAGGACAATGTGTTGCGCCTGTCGCTACTGCGCGGCCCCACCTGGCCCGACCCCAACGCCGATCAGGGGCATCACGAGTTCACCTACTCGCTGTATCCGCACGCGGGAACCTGGCGGGAAGCACTGACGGTTCAGCAGGGCTACGACCTGAACTATCCGCTGCTCGCTGTCACAACCACGCAACATCCAGGGACGCTGCCCGCTGAAGATTCGTTCTTTGGCACGAAAGAAAACAACGTCGTAATAACCGCGGTAAAAGAAGCTGCGGATGGAAGCGGTACGATCGTGCGCTTCTACGAATGGGCGGGCAAGAAGGGGGACATCCATCTAACGCTGCCGCAGACCGCGACAGCAGCATGGCAGACGAACCTCATGGAGCAAACCGAAAACTCGCTTCCGATAACAGACGGCGGTCGCGCCGTCACCGTTCCGACCGGGGCTTACGAAATCGAAACGGTGAAGGTCCAGTTCAAAGATGCCGCGAAACAACGCTGAGGCAGCTTGCGCCTCGGCCCGCTACTTCTTCGCGTTGCCTTTCGGCGGATAGTTCTTGAAGAGCTTGGCAATCGCCTTGTTCAGCATATTGATGTTCTTGTTGGAATTGTCGTGAATCGTGTCGGTCACTGAGCCGCGCCATTCCAGCTCGTGGTTCTTCGCGTCGGCCAACTCCACCACCAGGGTCCCTTGCCGGGTGATGTAGGTCGTGTACGTGCTGGTGGTCGGGCCTCCCCACCCGGGTCCCCAGTACCATCCGGGCCCGTAATTGTAGCCCGTTCCAACCACCTGCTTCTGGTCTTCAATATGGCTGGTATACACGACCCACAGGTCCGGGTCCGACTGCACTTCTTTTAGCCCCTTGGCCTGTAGCTGCTGATTGATTCCGTCGATGATGCGCTGGTCCCACAACCCTTTCGCTGGCTGCGGGCTCTGTTGCCAGGCGTAGGTGTGAAATCTTGAAAAATCTTCGCCCCGGTTCCAGTCGACATTGGCTTTCTGTGCGAGTGCGGTGGCGGAAGCGAGCAGGCAAAATGCAAATGCAAAAACCAATCGACGGTTCTTCACGCGGATCTCCCTGAGTGGTTCGGTTATTGAAAGGTTTGAAACGACCGCTGAAGCATCCGGTCAGGGTGAATATACAATCGCGAACCACCGCCTGGGAAGCAAATCTAACGCGCGCCATTCGCGGATCAATTCGGCTGTATGCGGGCTAATCGTTGGTCGCGCTCTTGGCCTCCATGCGCGAGCTTGCCATATATTCTTCCAGCACCTGCAAGAACTTCGCCAGCCATGCCGGATGCGCGGGCCACGCGGGAGCCGTGACCAGCATTCCGTCCACCACCGCCCCAGTCATCGCCACCTCAATGTACTTGCCCCCCGCCAGCTCTACTTCGGGAGCGCACGCGGGATAAGCCGTTAGAACTTTGCCCCTTACAATGTCCGCCGCCGTCAGGAGCTGAGCCGCATGGCACAGCGCTCCCAGCGGCTTTTGGTGCTGATCGAAGTGCTGAATCATCTTCAGCACGCGCAAGTCGAGCCGCAAATACTCCGGCGCACGCCCACCCGGGAGAATAAGGCCATCGTAGTCGGCCGCATTCACCACGTCGAAGGTTGCGTTCAACGCGAAGTCATGGCCGCGCTTCTCGCTGTAGGTCTGATCTCCTTCAAAGTCGTGTATCGCGGTGCGCACCTTCTCGCCGGCCTTCTTCTCCGGACAAACCGCATGTACCATGTGTCCTACCGCTTGCAGTGCCTGAAACGGCACCATCGCTTCATAGTCCTCGACGTAGTCCCCGACAATCATCAGCAACTTGGCTTCCGTCATAAATGCGCTCCCTCCGGATGAAAAATTCAGTACACCACGAACGACGCTCGTCAACAAGACTATCTGCTCGTCCGCAAAAAGCTGCAACCACGGTTTTGGCACTCGCATCACTAGAGTGCCAGTTGACACTCGTTTCTAAGGCCCCTACAATGAAAGCGGCTAAACGAACCTGTGCGATAGCATTTAAGTGATTGCAAGGTGGTAACTTAGCTCTATTTCATGGCAACACCAAGCAGCATCGGACGGCGCGAACGCGACATCCTGACAGCCATCGTGGAGACCTATATCTCTACGGGTGAGCCAGTCGGCTCGCGTACTCTTGCCCGTACCAACCGGGAAAGTCTAAGCGCGGCCTCGATTCGCAACGTCATGGCTGACCTGGCCGATGCCGGCTTCCTGGAGCAGCCGCATACCTCAGCCGGCCGCGTGCCAACAACGCAAGCCTATCGCTTTTACGTAAAGCAACTAACGGGTGAGGCTCGACTGTCGTCGACGGACGAAGACCTCATCCAAGGTACGCTTCAAGGGGCGGGCGACGTTCAGGAATTTCTGGAGCGCACCTCGCACGTCCTCTCCCTGATTTCGCACGGCGTCGGCGTTACAGTCGCGACCAATGCTACGCAGCACAATGCGCTGGAGCACATCTACTTTCAGCGCATCGGTGACAGAAAAGTTCTCGCTGTGGTGGTCACCAGCGGGGGGCTGGTACGCGACCGTGTCATCAGGCCTGAGCGCGACTTGAGCGCAGAGGATTTGGAGGTTGCGGCCAACTACATCAACCAGAACTTTCGCGGCTGGGAGATGGACGTGGTGCGCAATGAGCTCGGCCGCCGCGTACAACAGGAACGCAACGAATACGATCGTCTGATGCGCTCAGTCGAGCAACTGCAAACGGCGCTTCGTGAGGAGGGCGCATCGCAAAGCGTCTATGTGGAAGGCGCTGCCAACTTGGTCGTCACCGAACAAGACAAAGAGCGGCTGCGGCAATTGCTTGCGACTCTGGAAGAAAAGCAGCGCATCGTGGATTTGCTCTCGGCGTATCTCGACGCCCGCCAGGAGGCGGTTCGAGTCGTAGTGGGTCTGGAGGAAGCCATGCCGCATCTAAGTAATTTCGTGCTGATTGGTACTCCGGCACGCGTGGGCGATGAGATCATGGGATCGCTGGCCGTTATTGGCCCGACGCGCATGGACTACGAGCACACCATCACCGCGGTATCTTACATCGCGCGACTTTTCGATCGCCTGTGGAACGAGTCGAGTTAGAGGATTCATGGCAGACAAGAAGCAAAGCAACTCCGTCGAACTGGAGTTAGATCACGAATTGCCGCCGGGCGAAGAGGGCGACTCGCTGCAGGGTAGACCTCCGCAGAATGGAGGGAGTGCGACGCCCCTCTCCGAAACGGAATCGGAACTGGAAAAAGTGAAAGCCGAGCGCGCGGCTTATCTCGACCGCGCGGCGCGCATTCAGGCCGAATTCGAGAACTACCGCAAGCGTAGCGCGCGCGAGCAGCAGGAGTTCCGCGAGTATGCCGTGGCCGATGCCATCAAGTCGCTGCTGCCGATTCTCGACAGCCTCGATCGCGCACTGAAGACCAATGCCGCTTCGCTGGAGGACTTTCGCGCGGGCATTGAGCTGATCGACAAGCAATTTCACGATGCCCTGGCGAAGCTCGGCATTGAGCCACTTGAAGCGGAAGGCCAGGCGTTTGATCCGAATCTGCACCAGGCGATCCAGATGGTCGATACCCATGAGGTAGAAGACAATCACGTGATTGACGAATTGCAGCGTGGCTACAAGCTGAAGGACCGTCTGCTGCGCCCGGCCATGGTGCGGGTGGCGAGAAACGCAAAGTAACTCGGTGCGACAGCAAAACGGTAACTCGTGAGGTACGATTCGCGTCAGGGCACGACCTCGGTCGTGCCGAAAAGCTCATTTATGTATTGTCATCCCGAGACGGCTTCAGCTGTCGAGGGACCTGCTTTCGGTGCACACAAACAGCAGGTTCCTCGCCAAAGGATGGCTCGGAATGACAAATCCAGATTTGTTGAATTGGGTAAGGCAATTATTTGGCAACCAACGTAAAACGCGATTTCTACGAAGTACTGGGCGTCTCGCGCACGGCCACTGATCAGGAGATCAAGAGCTCCTACCGCAAGCTGGCGCTGCAGTATCATCCCGATCGCAATCCGGGCAATCCCCAGGCGGAAGAGTTGTTCAAGGAATGCAGCGAGGCCTACGCCGTTCTGGCCGACACGGAGAAGCGTGCGCGCTACGATCGCTTCGGTCATGCGGGTGTCGCCGGAAACGGCCCCAGTGCGGGCGGATTTGATCCCTCCGTCTTCAACGATTTTCAGGACATTTTCGGCGATTTGTTCGGATTCGGCGACATTTTCGGCCAGGGATCTCGCCGTCGCAGCCGCGCGCAACGCGGCGCCGACATGCGCGAAGACATTACGCTGGAATTCGAAGAAGCGGTCTTCGGCGTCACCAAGCAGGTGCGGATCCGTCGCCTTGAAACTTGCGACGAGTGCAAGGGAGACGGCGCCGCTCCGGGCAAAGCGCCAATTAATTGCACGACGTGCGGCGGACGCGGCCAGATGCGTTACCAACAGGGGTTCTTCGCAGTAGCACGAACCTGTAGCACCTGCGGCGGCACGGGCAAGCTGATTGTCGATCCCTGCAAAAAGTGCAAGGGCCACGGCCGCGTCAAGCGCGAGCGCACAGTCACGGTCAAGGTGCCAGCCGGCGTGGAAGAAGGCGCGCGCATTCTGTATTCCGGCGAGGGCGAAGCTGGAATCTATGATGGGCCTCCCGGTGACCTCTACGTGGTTCTGCACGTGAAGGAGCACTCATTCTTCCACCGTGAGGGCAGCGACCTGCACTGCGTGATTCCCATTTCGTTCACCCAGGCAGCGCTCGGAACCGAAATCCAGGCGCCTACGCTGGAAGGTCAGCAGCGGATGCAAGTGCCGGAAGGGACGCAAACCGGGACCGTTCTGCGGCTCAGAAACAAGGGCGTGCCGGTCCTCAACGGGCATGGCCGCGGCGATCTCTACGTCGAACTGAAAGTGCAGACTCCCTCCAAGCTCAGCAAGCGGCAGCGCGAACTGCTTGCGGAACTGGAAAACGAGGGCGCCGTCGAGAACAAGCCTGTGGACCGCGGCCTCATCGACAAAGTAAAGGACATGTTCGCCTAGCGCTTGGACCATGCTCTCCGCACTTACGCGTGGTTTCTGCTGATCGTGACCGTTCTGCCTGCGGCAGCACGACTGGCCCGGCCGCGTGAACTGGCGAAGATGATTCTCATCCGCTACAAAGATCCCGGCCGGCGAAAGCGGGCGCGCATCGGCGGCATTCTCTTCCTCGTCATCTCGTTGATCGCAATGCCCTTCGCCATCCGTGCGCAGCGTGCCGAGTCGCGCTGGCTCATCATCGCGCTGTTGGTGGGCGCGGTGTCTTCTCTCGAGTTCCTGCTCGACAGCCGCCTGTTTGAAGAAGAGGCTCTGACTCGGCAGAACCGCTACTTTGGGGGCATTTACGCATCGATTGCGATTGCCACTCTTCTGCTGCTCACGATCAAATGACGCGCCGCCGCTGGATTGCCGACGAGTACACAGCACAGCGCGCTGCATTGACCGGCGCGAATGCCGGGCACCTGGCGCGCACCTTGCGCGCCCGAGTGGGCCAGGCGTTCGATGTCGCCTGCGGCGAGCATGCGTATCGCGCGACGATTTCCTCCGTTGCGGATGATCGCGTGGAGTTTGTGTTGGTCGAAGAGGTCATCGCTCCAACGGCTGCTGTTCCTATTACGCTGTTGCTGGCCATCTTCAAGTTCGACCGCATGGAGTGGGCAATTGAGAAATGCACCGAGCTAAACGTCACGAGCATTGTTCCCGTCATCGCACGCCGGACCGAGAAGCATCTCGCCCAAGCGGCGGAGACGCGCGTGGACCGTTGGCGGCGGATGGCACATGAAGCGGCGCAGCAGTCGCGGCGCATTTCTCCACCCGAGATCACCGGCCCGGTGAAGCTGAGCGATGCCTTGCTGTGTGAGGCACAACAAAAGATTGTGTTGGCCGAGAACGAAAGAGAGGCAACGCTCGGCGAGACTCTTCGCGCGCAAAGTGACGCAGGCTCGCTTGCCTTAGCCATCGGCCCCGAAGGCGGTTGGGCGGAGGACGAGCTGCAAGCCTTTGCTCGCGCCCGGTGGATCTCCGTCTCGCTGGGCGACACGATCCTTCGTGCTGAGACCGCGGCCATCGCTGCGTTGGCTATCGCTCGCAGTGAACTGCTGTAGCTGCCAACAAAAGTTGAATTGTCATCCGGAGCGTAGATGCAACAAGCCAGTCGTGTTCCGGCTGCCCGCGGAGCGTGGCAGAAGGAACGCGACTCAACTTTCCCTCAGCTTTTTCCTCAGAAATCGATGGCGTGAGTGCCCTCCTTCCTTGTTTCAGACCGCCCAGCGGAGGATAATAGTGGTTTCGCTTTTTGTTCGATAGCTGCGGAGGTTCCGTGCGGCAGCGCCACAACACCGGGCAAACGGTTTTCCTCTTCGAGAATGACGCTCCTCGCGAGCAAACGCCCTCCTTCGTCCCCACCGACGAACAGGCGATGGCCATCGAGCACGTGCACGGCCCAATGCTTGTTGTCGCGGGAGCGGGTACTGGCAAGACGACGGTCCTCACGCAACGCATTGCGCGACTCATCAAACAAGGCCACGCTAAGCCGAGCGAGATCCTGGCTATCACCTACACCCGCAACTCAGCGCACGACCTCGTCGTCCGATTGGCGGAGGCGTGGCTGGGCCGCGGCGATGAGGCCGAGGTTCGGCGGGTTCTGCGCTCAGGTGTAAAGGTCGGGACCTTTCACGCGTACTGCTATTCATTGCTATGCGGCGCCGGGCGCCGTTTTGAGCTAATCGACGACCAGGATCTTTACGTCTGGCTTCGCCGCAACATCGAAGAGCTCGGACTGGAGCACTTCATTACGGCAGGCAACCTGGGCAAATTCCTGAACGACCTGCTGAAATTCTTCCGCCGCTGCTCCGACGAACTGCGTGGGCCGGACGACTACGATCGCTACGTTGCCGACCTCGTGTCCGGCAAGGTCGAGCTACAGCGCGTGTGCAGCTCGAAGCAGACCCTGAGTGATAACGAGGTCATTGCGCGCTGCCGGGAGATCGCCCGCGTATTCCGCCGGGTGGAAGAAAAGCTTGCGGCCGCCGGCATGGGCACGTATGGGGATGTGATCACGCGCGCGCTGGCGTTGCTGGAAAATGCTGGGAGTCCGCAGCGGTTGCAAGGTGCGCGGGAAGAGGCGCGTTTCATCCTGATCGACGAGTTTCAGGACTCCAACGTGGCGCAGATCAGGCTGGCAAAACAGTTGGCCGGCGAGCCGGCCAACGTTTTCGCGGTGGGCGATCCCGACCAGGCGATTTACCGCTTCCGTGGCGCGACCAGCGGCGCCTTCGACCAGTTCCTCGACGCGTTCGGTGTGGATCGAGTGAAGCGCGTTACCATGAGCGGGAACCGCCGCTCAACCCAAGCGGTATTGAGCGCCGCCTATCAGGTGATTGCGCGCAATCCCGAGATCACGACCATCACACTTCCCGGAGGCGAGCCATGGAAGCGGCGGCCGCTAACTCACGCGCGCATCAGTCCTGAGCCTGATCCGATGCCGCGCCTGAGGGTTTTTGGCTGCGGAAAAGGCAGTGAAGCTCCCTTCGTGGCGGATGAGATCGAGCGCATGCACAAACAGGGCCGCAGGTGGGGCGAGCTTGCGGTGATCTATCGCAATCACTTCAATCGCGACGAAGTTGTCCAGCGGCTGCGTGAACGCAACATTCCATTCGTGGTCGAAGGCGTTGACCTGCTGGAAACGAGCGAGGTACGCGATCTGCTGGCGGTGCTCAACGTCATCCGTGCAGGTGACGCGGTGAGCGTGGTACGCGTGGCGGCGCTGCCGCAATTCAAGGTCGATCCCGCGGATCTTCGTACCGCCTTTGCCAACGCCGGCGACACACTTGATGCCGAGAAGGAACTCGCAACCGTGGATGGCGGAGGAGAGGTCCTGAGCGCGCTGTCGGAAGCGCGGCGGCTGCTGGCCTCAGCGGACGATAAAGCCATGGCGGCAATTGCAATTGTCGAGCGCTGTTGTGCCCTGCCGCCCGACAAGAGCCGCAAGGCCTTTGCTGAGTTTGTGCAGTGTTGGGCAAAAAAGCCGCAGGCGCTCTCCGGCAATGGCACGCTGGGCGAGTTCCTCGATTATTTGGAGCTGTTCATCGAAGCAGGCGGCAAGGTTTGCCGGCCTGACGTCGACGAGGAAGGCACACCCGACACCCTTCTGTTGGAATCGGGCAAAGACAAATCGAGTATCGGGCCGGTGGATGCGGTACACCTGATGACCGCCCACGCAGCCAAAGGCCTGGAATTCCCTGTCGTGCTCGTCATTCGGGCGATGTCGAACAGCTTTCCGGTGAGCTACAAGGAGGACCTCGTCGAGTTCCCCAAAGCTCTGCGCAATCGCGGGAACGTTCCCGACGAGGAGGACCCCAAGAAGCTCCACGAGGAAGAAGAACGCCGGCTGTTTTATGTGGCAATGACGCGTGCCGAAGACGAACTGATCTTGTGCGGCAAACTGGGAGGAAAGAAGAATCCTGCGCCGGCAGGCTATCTCCGCGACTTGGTCAATTTAAGCTCTGGCCCGTTGGCGGGAATGACCGAATTCCGCGAAGTGGCCGAGGGAACGCTGCTGCCGACGGTGCATGCTGGCGCCGCGCCTCATCCGCAGGTGCATGATTGGGTGTCGATCCCTCCGCTGGGCACCACGCGCGTCCTGCGCCTCAGTCCCAGCGCGATCGATAACTACGACACGTGCCCCCTCCGCTACAAACTGAAGCGGGACTGGAACCTGCCGGAAGAGCCTGCGGCCGCAATGCAATTCGGGCAGGCGATCCACACCGCGCTGATGGGGTACTTCGACGCGCAGCGCAAAGGCAAGAGCGTCGATGCTGAGACGGTTATAGGGTCGTTCCTGGACGAGTTTGCCAAAGCCAAGATCGAGGAGCCGCTGCAGCGCGAGTTGTATGAGAAAAATGGCCGCCGACAGTTAATGGCTTTCCTGAACTCACCCGCCGCGACACCGCATGGCAAGGTCGTGCAGGTCGAGCACCACATCGACATGGAAATTGCCGGCGTACAGGTTTCTGGACGCATTGACCGCGTCGACGAGGATGAGGACGGTCTGACCGTGATCGATTACAAGACCGGCCGCCCGAAGACACAGGATCACGCCGACGACAGCCTGCAGCTTTCGATTTATGCGCTCGCCATGCGAGAGGAAGGTCATGTGAAAGCGGTGATCTTCGAGAACCTGGAAGATCACAGTACGGTGATCACTACCCGCGATTCCGGCGACATGAAAAAGGCCGAGCAGAAAATCGCGGAAGTAGCCGCCTCCATTCGCGCCGGCGAGTTCGATCCCACCCCGGGCTTCCATTGTGGTTGGTGTGCCTACCGGATGCTCTGCCCCGAGCAGGAGCTGGTGACGATCTCCGTCAGGAGCGCGTCCGCGAATTAGAGAAGCGCTGGTCGCTATTCATTCTCTTGGCGTCATCTGAGCGAGGAGCGAAGCGACGAGTCGAAGGACCCCTATATTCGCTGCGATCTTCGGCAACGGTAGAGGCCCTTCGACTGCGCTCGACGCCGTTTCGCTCCGCTCAGGATGACAAGCAACAATGAAGAGCGCAGCGCCAAGGGCGAAGAGCAAAAGGCGAATAGCTAAGAGCGAAAAGCGAACCGATGCCGTCATGCTAATCTCCATGCACGCATGAACTCGCGAACCAATGCCTGGATTGCGCTGGCGTTGTTGACGGCGCTCAACTTCGTCAACTACATCGACCGCTCCATTTTGTTTGCGGTGCAGGAGCTGATCAAGGCCGAGTTCGCGCTCAGCGACAAGGATGTGGGCTTCCTCACCTCGGCTTTTTTTATCTGTTACATGATCGCCGCTCCGCTGATTGCTCCCCTCGCCGATCGCTTCCCGCGCAAGTGGATCATGGCTGCGGGGGCCTTCATCTGGAGCGCGGCAACGCTGCTCACGGCTGTAACGCACAACTATGATGAGCTGCTCTTGCGGCACATCATCGTAGGCATCGGCGAGGCGACCTTCGTGGTTTTTTCCCCGGCATATCTCTCCGATCTATTTCCCGAGCACCTGCGCGGGCGAGTGCTTTCGATTTTCTATCTTGCTATTCCCGTCGGCACCGCGTTCGGTTACATCATCGGAGGCCAGCTTGGCGCAGCGCACGGCTGGCGCATGCCGTTCATGATCTGTGCGCTCCCCGGCGTGCTGTTGGCGTTTGGCGTGCTCGCGTTGCACGAGCCGGAGCGTGGCGCCAGCGATCACATCACAGACAATTTTGAAAGGGGCACCATCGCCGGTTTGTTTCGCAACAAGGCGTTTTGGACCGTCTGCCTGGGGATGGCGATGATGACCTTCGCGGTCGGCGGCCTCCAGGTGTGGATGCCGACCTTTCTGATGCGAATACGCGACGTTCCGCTCGGCAAGGCCAACATCGTATTTGGAGGAATCACCGTCGTTGCGGGTACGGTCTCGACGCTTCTCGGAGGCTGGCTGGGCGACCGCCTGCTGCGGCGCACGCCCGCGGCGTATCAGTTGGTCTCGGCGATCGGCATGTTGCTGTCGATCCCCGCAATGATTGTCGCGTTGTTCGTCGCCGGCCCGGTCATGTATGGCGCTATCTTTGTTGGCGAATTCCTCATTCTGCTGAACACCGCTCCGCTGAACGCTGCGCTAGTCAACTCCGTGAGCGCGCGTATTCGGGCCACAGCAGTTGCGGTGAATGTTTTTACCATCCATCTCCTCGGTGATGCCTTCTCGCCCACGCTGATCGGGGCCATTTCCGATAAGACGAACTTGCAGACGGGCTTTATGGCCGCAGTCGTGGCGGCGGGGTTGTCGGCGGCCCTGTTGTTCTACGGAATGCGTTTCGCTCCAGAGCTGCCCGAGTCGGAATTGAACGCTGGCGCCGTTCCGGAGGGGGCCTCAGCCTAGATGCCGTGGTCTGCAATTTCCCGGGCCCTCATCTGGATTCTCGGCTTCTTTCTTGGCGCAGTCTGGCTTTCGCGCGTGCTGATCGTCTGGCGCAATCGCAAGACGGTCGCTGACATCAGCACGCCCGAGTACGATGTTCCACCCGCCAGCTCGGGAGCGAACGCGTCTCGTGTGAGCATTATTGTTCCCGCACGAAATGAGGCTGAGCACATAGAGACATCCCTCTCCTCGCTGTTGCAGCTCGACTATCCCGATTACGAAGTCATTGCCGTGGACGACCGCTCCGAGGATGGCACGGGCGCCATGATGGATCGCCTCAGTTCGGCGTGGCGCGGGGGCAGCGAGTCTTCGCACCGTCGGCTGAAGGTGCTGCACGTAGGCGAGCTTCCGCAGGGATGGCTGGGAAAAGTCCACGCCATGCGGATGGGAGCGCAGCGGGCCACCGGCGACTGGCTTCTCTTCACCGACGCCGACGTCATTTTTCGTGCCAACGCATTGCGCCGCGCCATCGTTTACGCCGAGTGCGAGCGCGCCGGTCATGTCGTGCTCTTCCCCACCATGATCATGAAGAGTGTTGGTGAGCGCATGATGATGGCGTTTTTCCAGTCGCAGTTCGTCTTTGCGCATCGTCCGTGGAAAGTCGCTGATCCGAAATCGCGCGATTCCATCGGCGTGGGTGCCTTCAACCTGGTCCGCCGAACCATGTATGAGAAGATTGGGACCGACGCCGCGCTGCGGATGGCTGTCGTCGACGACATGAGGCTGGGCGAACTGGTCAAACAACATAGCTTTCGCCAGCGTTGCGTCTTCGGTCGCGATCATCTCAAGCTGCGTTGGATTGTGGGCACGATCGGCATGGTGCGCGGTCTGACGAAGAACTTCTTCGCGATCCTGCGATTTAGTGTGCCCTTCGCAATCGCCGCGATCGCCGGAGTGATTCTGATCAATCTCGGACCGTTCGTTGGCATATGGCTCGCACATGGCTGGGCCTGTGTCGGCTATGCTTTGGCACTCTTGGCCATCGCGGCCCTGTATTTCGGCATGGCGAGCAGGAGTGACATTTCTCTGCTGTACATCTTCCTTCATCCGATAGGGACCGTACTTTTCGCGATGACCATGCTTCGCTCCATGATTGTGACTTTGGCGCGCGGTGGCATCACATGGCGGGGATCTTTCTACCCATTGCAGGAGTTGAAGCAGTTCGACAACAAGTCGCCGAGGTGGAACTGGGTATGAGCGTAGGTCGCAGCTACTTCGTCGGTTCCATCCTCAGCGCGTCGTTGAACCTGTTGAAGTAGTTGAAAAGTCCAATTGCCGCCAGCAGCTCCACGATCTCGCCTTCGTCATAATACTTCCGCAGCTCGGCCCAGAAGGCGTCATCCACTTCGTGCGAATCGCGAGTGACGCGCTCGGCCAACTCCAGAGCGGCCTTTTCGGCATCGGTGAAATCGGAGCGGTGGCGAAAATCGGCGAGGTGCTCGATCTGGTCATCGCTCCATCCATGCCGCCTTGCCAAGGCGGTGTGCGAGGCCAGTCAATATTCGCAACGGTTGATCTGCGACGTTCGAACAATCACCAACTCCTTGAGCTTGGCGGGGACGGTTCCGGTGTTCATGATGGCGCGAAAGTGAGCGATCATCGTGCGAAAGATTTCCGGGCGGTGCGCTACCGTGCGGAACATGTTTGGCACGTTGCCGCGTTCGGCCAAGTAGGCGTCGTAGATCTTCGCCGTTTCCTGGTCGACCTGATTCTTGTCTAAACGCGTGATACGGGGCATAGAAAGATTTTAGCTTGGCGGGCCAAACGCAAGCTTCAGCAGTTTATAATCAGCCGCCGTATGCTCTCTCTACGATGGAAGGGGCTCAGACTTATCCATGAGAACCTCACGACGTAATTTTTTGGGCGTAGGCGCCAGCGCGGCGGCCGCTGGGGTACTTTCAGCCTCCGCTAAGGCACAGTCATCTCAGCAGGAGTCGAGCAAGCTCCCACCGTCAATTGCCGCTCTGAAGTCGCGCAAGAGCGAGGCTGTACCGATGAGCGCCGACGAGATGCGCGCTCGGGTCGAGCGTGCACGGCAGTTGATGAACGCCAACGATCTGCAGGCGATCGTGGTCACCAACGGCAGCTCGCTCACCTATTACAGCGCAGCGCACTGGTGGCTCAGCGAACGCTTCTTCGGCATGATCTTGCCGGCCAAGGGCGAACCTTTCTTCGTCTGTCCGGCGTTCGAAGAGGACCGCGCCCGTGAACAACTGGCTGATGGGCCGTTCGGCGAGAAAGCGGACGTACGCGCCTGGCAGGAAGACGAGAACCCCTACACACGCGTCGCACAAGGCATGGCCGATCTGGGACTAAAAACCGGGAAGCTCGGCATTGAGGAGAAGACGCCCTTCGTCTTCAGCAACAACATCGGGGAAGCTGTGCCGGCCATGGAGATCGTCAGTGCCACTCCCGTGACGGCAGGCTGCCGCATGATCAAGAGCGAGCACGAGATAGCCCTGATGCGCCTGGCGGCGCACGTCACACTGGCAGCTTATGCAGCGGCGTACCACGCGCTGCAACCGGGTATGACGCAGCATCAGTTTGCCGATCTGGTCAGCCTCGCACATGCACAACAGGGTTTCACCGGCGGCGCCGAGGTGCAGGTAGGCGAATACTCCGCGCTGCCGCACGGCTCCATCCATCCGCAGGAGATTCGCGAGGGAACGATCCTACTAATGGACGGCGGCTGCTCGGTTGAGGGCTACGCGTCCGACATCAGCCGCACCTTCGTCTTAGGCAAGCCGACGGACAAGATGAAGAGCGTCTTTGACATTGTGTATAAGGCACAAGCCGCAGCGCTCGCTACAGCGCGCCCTAGACTGGCCTGCGAAAACGTCGATGCCGCCGCCCGAAAAGTCATCGTCGATGCGGGCTACGGTCCCGGCTACAAGTACTTCACCCACCGCCTCGGACACGGCATGGGTATGGACGGGCACGAATGGCCCTACCTGGTCCACGGTGACAAGCTTCCGCTGCAGGCCAACATGACATTCAGCGATGAGCCCGGCATCTACATTCGCGGCGAATTCGGCGTGCGGCTGGAAGACGACATGCACATCCTGCCAGACGGAGCGGAGTTGTTCACCTCACAGAGCCCATCGCTGGAGAATCCGTTTCCAGGGAGCTAGCGGCTGCGCTCCAGACAAATACAACTCAGTAGGCAAGGCCGGCGCTTTCGCCGGCCCTCTTGTGTAGCTCTAACTACTGTTTCGCAGGCGTTGTCTTAGTGCTCGTTCCAGACGCGCCCTGAACATGGTGGGCGATGATCTGGTCCTTGATGGTGTCGTACTCGCTACTGGTGATGATGTTCTTGCTGACCAGGTCATTCTTCCCGTGATACGGTCGGCCGGCGATGATCTTCTGTGCCGTCGCGTCGTTGATTCCGGGCAGCGCCTTTAACTGATCGGCGGTCGCAGTGTTGATATCGAGCTTGGAAGCGGATGAGCTCGACTTGCTGCTGGTGCTCTTGGTGGAAGTCTTAGCCGGCGCGGCGGCCGGTGTGGTTCCCGAACTCTGGGCTACCAGCGGAAGGGCGGAAATAACCAGCGCAAATACCAGCGCCAGGCAATACTTGCTGACTTTCATGGTTTTCTCCTTAAGCGATCTAAACCGGTAATCACGCAGCCTTGTAAGCGGGCCCGGAACTTGCGGCTTTACGCTTCTTGTCCTGCTGAAAACGTCTCCAAAATAATACAAGCCGTACGGGGCTGCTGCGACTACCATTAGTAACCTACCGTTCACGCTGCCGCTACGAATGCTGTTTGCTGAACGCGACCGGACCCAAGAACCGCAAATCGGGAACCTGGCAGATGAGCCCGATCTCCTGCGCATATCGCAGGAAGAGCTGTAATCCGGAGTGGTTCTCCCGGTCGAGACAGTAGTGAATGTTCTGGGTGAGATAGTTCGTGACTTCATCCTCGGTCAATCCCAAGCGGGGTGACCACTCTTTCGCCAACGTTGCGATGCTCTCCGGCTGTGTCCCGTGATCGCGCGACTGCTGGAAGACCCTGGCCAGATTCACGCCCTTCGGCAACCGGGAGAGCGCATCGAGACGCACCGCCCAGAAGGCGAAAACGAAAGGCTTTCCGGTACGAACACGCCATTCATGCGCGAGATCATAAAGATAATAGGAAGATCTATGCGACGCGACCACCAGCGCCGGGTCGCCGATCAACAGGGCAGCGTGGTGCGTGGCCAGCATCGCTTCGAGGTTGGGCGCATGGGGAGTGAACTGACGCGGACCTCCTAGAAATTTGGCGAACAAAACCTGCGCCAGCGCCACCGAGGTTCGCGAAGAAGTATCGGCTCCAACGGTACGTATCTCTTCGAGAGGCTTGTGACTGATTAGCAGAATTGAGCGAACGTGGTCCTTAGCGGCGATCGCGATGTTGGGCAGGATGACCAGCCCAGGTATCTCGGCGTAGGTGATGGCCGGGATGATTCCGATATCAGCTTCGTTCGCAGCCAGAGCTTCCGCACAGGCGGAAGGGATGGTGTAAGAGATTTCGAAGTGCTGTGCGGCGTCTCCGTGCTCGAAATCCCACATCAGTGGCGCCGTATTGAGGAACGAAATGGCCGAGATGCGGAGGCCAGACATGAAGTTCGAGTGTAGCAAACACTTCAGGCAAGCAATCTCTGCCAATAGTGAAGGCAACGGCGCAAGTCAGAACACCGCTCCAGCGTCAGGTAGTGCGATTCTCCAGCTTTTCCACCCTGCCCTACAGTGCTTCCAATTCAAGGTCAAGGGTGCGCAATGCTTCCGTGTGGCTGCGGAGACGACCCACTACAGGTTGCGGCCATTTATGAAACTCGGTCAGCATCGTGGTCTCGAGCTTTTCCAATCGCTCGTCGAGCAGATCGGTGATCCACTGCTTGTCTTCCGGTGTCAGCATTTCGTTTCTCGGACTCCAGTCTATCAGCGCTTTTACTTTGAATGTCTGGAGTTCTCGCAACTCGATGGTATCGCCGCTTGCATTCCAAAAACAACTGGGTTTGGGAGCGGAGACTTGGCCATTCCGGCGCACATACCCCAGTGATGCCCCTCATTGACGGTAACCACCCGGTGAGGCTACCCTCGCGTTTTCTGACCTTGCCTGCCTGGAGCTTCTATGGCGTCAACTCGGATCGCGAGCACAACTCCGTCAACCGCTGAACTGCCCTTGAAATGGCTCGGCCTGGCCATGACTCCGGGTGTGGGAGCGGGTCGCGGCAAGAAGCTGGTCGAATTCTTTGGCGGAGTAGACGCGATTTTCGCGGCCTCCCTGACCGACCTGGAAGCTGCCGGCCTGCCTGCCGCCGCGGCGCAGAGCATCGCGCTCGGCAAATCGCTGGAGCTCGCGGGTGAAGAGCTCGATCGTCTCCGAGAGATCGGCACGACTCTGGTGGTTCAAAGTGATGCGGCATATCCCGCCAGACTGCTGCAGATCTACGATCCGCCGCTCATCCTCTATGTGCGGGGAGATGCAGAAGTGCTGAGCAAGTTTGGCATTGCCGTCGTAGGCACGCGTCACCCGACCCCGTATGGCGTGGGCGTGGCCGAACGCCTGGCCTGCGACCTCGCTGCCAGGGGGCTCATCATAATTAGTGGCATGGCGCGTGGCATCGACACCGCTGCTCACCGCGGAGCGCTCAACGCCCATGGCAAGACAGTGGCAGTTTGGGGTACAGGGCTGGATGTAACCTATCCCAAGGAAAATCAGAAGATTGCCGACCAGATTTTGGCCAGCGGTGGCGCAATCGTATCCGAGTTCCCGCTGGGAAGCTTTCCCGCTCCGCAAAACTTTCCCATCCGTAATCGCGTAATTAGCGGGTTGTCGATTGGCGTGCTGGTACTCGAAGCTGGCGAGTATAGCGGAACAAGGGTCACCGCGCGCTGTGCCCTGGAGCAGGGACGGGACGTTTACGCCGTCCCGGGAAACGTGACCAACAAGCTCTCCTGGGGCCCTAACACATTGATAAAACAGGGGGCTGCGTTGGTGGCGACGTGGGAAGACGTCTGGGAAGCATTGCCTGCCGATGTTCGCCTGGCGCTAACGCCTCCGGAGACGCATGCATCCGATGATCCCGCCACAGCATCATTGTTTGACGCGCCGGAATTGGGCCCCGCGGAACGGCGCATACTGGCTGTACTGCGGGCCGATGAGTCAACCCATATCGACGAAATCGTCGAGCGACTGGTGTCGCACCTGTCGTCTTCCGAGATCTTTACAGCTCTCTTCGAACTGGAACTGAGCAGCCGGATACGGCAGCTACCTGGGAAGAATTATGTCAGGACGCTGTGAAGCGGAGAGCTACCAGCTACCAGCCACCAGCCACGAAATAGCTGTCAGCTATCAGTCGTCAGCTGTCAGTGAAATCGATAGGAGAAGCCGCATGCAGGACTTCAGAAACCTTGCAGTATGGCGCAAGTCGCATAGTCTGACCTTGGAAGTGTATCGATTGACGGAATGCTTCCCACGTGCTGAACTCTTTGGGCTGACCAGCCAGGTGAGGCGATCCTGCGCGTCGATTTCAGCCAATCTCGCGGAAGGATGCGCGCGAACTCAACCTGAATTTGCGAGGTTTGTACAGATTGCTCTGGGCTCGGCTAGCGAAACTGATTATCACTTGCTTCTGGCGCGTGACCTAGGTTTCGTTAACGCAACTTGTTACGAACAGCTGTCCATCAAAGTGGTCGAACTTAAACGGATGCTCACCGCGCTGCAGCAGAGAATTCAAGCTCGCGCCGTCCCAACCAGACCACAAAGTTCGCGGGATCGAAGTAGCTGAGTTTTCTTGGTTTTAACTGACGGCTGACAGCTGATAGCTGAGAACCCGATTTCGGAGCATCGCCGGACTCGTGCTAGTTTCTATCTCATAAGCAATACCCGCACTCATTACAACGAGGAAACATTGTCTAAAGGTTTAGTCATCGTCGAGTCACCCGCCAAGGCGAAGACGATCCAGAAATATCTTGGCGCCGGCTACGAGGTGGAAGCCTCGCTCGGCCACATCAAAGATCTGCCGAAGAAGTCGCTCGGGGTTGATCTCGATAACGAGTTCTCCACCGAATACGTCGTCATTCCCGGCAAAGAGAAGGTCATCGCCAGGCTGAAAAAATTGGCCAAATCGGCCGACGCCATCTACCTCGCGCCTGACCCCGACCGCGAGGGCGAGGCCATCGCCGCGCATCTGGCCGAAGAACTCGGCGGCGACACCTTCGACGGCAAGAAGAAGGCCAAGAAGTCTACGGTCAGCATTCAGCGCGTCACCTTCAACGAAATTACCAAGCGCGCCGTGCAGGACGCGTTCCAGCACCCGCGCGACATCGACCGCAACCTGGTCGATGCCCAGCAGACCCGGCGGGTCCTCGACCGTCTGGTCGGCTACCAGGTCTCGCCGCTGCTGTGGGACAAGGTGCGTCGCGGCCTCTCCGCGGGTCGCGTGCAGACCGTCGCGCTTCGCCTGATTGTCGAGCGTGAGCGCGAGATCAAAGCGTTCCTCAAGGAAGAGTATTGGACGATCGACGCCCACCTGCTCGCCGCCAAGCCTCCACAGTTCGTCGCACGCTTTGTCGGCATCGGTGACGAGAAAACTCCCATCCCCAACGGCGCAGAGGCCGAGAAGCTCAAGAGCGCTATCGAGAAGGCCGACTGGGCCGTCCGTTCGGTCGAAAAGCGCGAACGCCGGCGTAGCGCCGCCGCTCCGTTCACCACCAGCAAGTTCCAGCAGGACGCCTCGCGCAAGCTGCGCTTCAGCGTAAAACGCGCCATGATGATTGCGCAGCGGCTGTATGAAGGCGTTGAGCTCGGCGACGAGGGTACGGTCGGTCTGATCACCTACATGCGTACCGACTCGACCCGCGTTTCCAACGACGCGCTCACCGAAGTGCGTGAGTGGATCGGCAAAGAGTACGGGAGAGAATTCCTGCCCGAATCGCCGAATACCTACAAATCGAAGAAGGACACGCAAGACGCCCACGAAGCGATCCGCCCCACATCTGCAATGCGTCATCCTGACAGCATCAAGCAGTATCTGGAGGAAGACGCCTACAAGGTTTACAAGCTGATATGGCAGCGCTTCGTTGCCTCGCAGATGGCGCCTGCGGTGTTCGATCAGACTACGGTCGACATCGACGCGACAAGCGGCGGTCAAACGTATCGCTTCCGCGTGACCGGTTCGGTGCTGAAGTTTGAGGGCTTCCTCAAGGTCTACGAAGAGGCGAAAGATACCAAGGACGAGGAAGACGAGGCGCTCAAGCACAAGCTGCCGGCGCTTACCGAAGGCCAGAAGCTGACCCTCAAGGGCATCGATGCCGAGCAGCACTTCACCGAGCCGCCTCCGCGTTTCAACGAGGCCTCCCTGGTGAAGGAACTGGAAGAGCGTGGTATTGGCCGCCCTTCAACCTATGCCGCGATCATCAGCACCATCCAGGAGCGGCAATATGTGCAGAAGACTGGCGGCAAGTTCATCCCGACCGAGATAGGGTTCGTGGTTACCGATCTGCTGGTCGAGAACTTCAAGGACATTTTTGATTTGCAGTACACGGCACGCCTCGAAGAAGAGCTCGACGAAATCGAGGACGGCAAGGAACGCTGGACCGACGCCCTGGGCGAGTTCTACCGGAAGTTTGAGCGCGATCTCGAATATGCCGAGAAGCATATGGAGAACGTGAAGCGCATGGAGAAGCCTACCGACGAGAAGTGCGAGCGGTGCGGCTCTCCGTTGGTGATCAAGTGGGGCAAGCACGGCTCGTTCTTCGCCTGCAGCGCCTACGACAAGACCGATCCCAACAGTTGCACCTTTACCAAGGAAAACCCCATCGACCTGCCGGACCTCGATACCGCCGACGTGCAGGAAACCGGGCAGGAGGAATACTGCGAGAACTGCGGCCGCCCTATGGTGCTCAAACGCGGCCGCTTCGGGCAGTTCATGGCTTGCACCGGTTATCCCGAATGCAAGACCACCCGCCGTCTTGACCAGGCGAAGAAGGTGCCCGATATACCGCTCGACGAGAAGTGCCCGCAGTGCGGACGCAATCTGCTGTTGCGGCATGGCCGCTATGGCGAGTTTGTCTCGTGTAGCGGATATCCCGACTGCAAATGGGTCAAGCAGAACTTCATCGGCGTCAAGTGCCCGCAGTGCGCGGACGGCGAGCTGGTCGAGAAAAAGGCCCGTCGCGGCAACATCTTCTACGGCTGCTCGAATTACCCCATGTGCGAATTCACCTCGGCGTTCAGACCGGTGGCGGAGAAGTGCCCTGAGTGCGGCAGCCCGTATCTACTGGAGAAGAACCTGAAGACCGGAGTCTTCCTGGTTTGTCCCAACAACAAGCGCAGCGGTGAGAGTGAAGAGCCGAAGCGGCGAGGCAAGAAGAAGAAAGAAGCGGAACCTGTGTTGGTTACCGCAAAGTGCGACTTCGCGAAGCGAATTGCAGACGTCCCCGCGCCGGAGGCCGTCGCGTAGGCCCCAGATTGAGCGGTCGACGAGGCAGCCTGTAGCAGGGCACGCGTGGGCCCAAAAGCTGATCGCCGCTCCGACTCTATTTTTCCTCTCCTATGTCATAATTGACTGGTCCTGATCTGGACCGAATCCCCATAAGAAGCAGGTTAACCATGAGCGAACTGCCCACTCATCACGACGCTGACATCATTCTCAAACTTTATGACCTCCGCCGTGAAAGCGTAATGCGCGAAGCGCGGCGGTTCGTGCTCGACTTCTGGCCCGCATCGGTTGACGACCTGGTTGCCGTGGCTACGAACCGGGGATCGCAAGAGAACTCATACCTGCGCCAGGTCACGGGCTATTGGGAGATGGCGGCCTCGTTCGTAAACCGTGGGGCGCTTAACCGCGAGCTGGCGCTCGACAACTATGGCGAGATGTTCTTCGTATATGCCAAGGTCGAGCCCTATGTTCAAGCCTTCCGCGAGAAGATGGGAATGCCCACGTTCCTGCACCAGGTGCAGCAATTGGTGGACAGCTCGGCGGAGACCCGCGAGCGGCTGCAAACCATGCAGAAGATGCAGGCGGAAATGAGAAGCCGCCGCGCCGAAGCTGCGGCCGGCGCCCGCTAACTCAGGTATTCGCGAATGTACGGGTCTCTACACCGTAGCAGTTCCGGAGCGGTGCCCTCGAAGATGATGTGCCCGTCTCTGAGGATTATGAACTCGGTGTGCACATCGAGCGATTTGCCCGGAGGCACGGGCACCATTTTGTTTTGCTCCCGGTCGAAGTAATGGCTGGCCATGGTGAACGCGTCCTGCAGCCGGTGGGTAACCAGCAGTGAACTGGTTTTGTAGACATCGCGCTGCTTGACCACCAGCTCGATGATGGTGTTGGAAGTCACCGGATCCAGTCCGCCGGTGGGCGAGTCGTAGAGCAGCACTTCCGGCTGGGTGATGATGGCGCGGGCAATGGCGACACGCCGCCGCATTCCGCCCGAGAGCTCGGCAGGAGATAGCGGCCAGGTTTGCTCCAGCTCAACGAAGCGCAATACCTCCAGCACCCGCTGGTGAATCTCGTCGGTGATCTTCCCGGTCTCCTCAATCAGCCGGTAAGCAACGTTTTCCTCCACCGTCAGCGAATCGAACAACGCGCTCTCCTGAAACACCATCCCGATGTTGCGCCGCACCTCGTACAAATCTTCCTCGCGCATCGACGTGATCTGGTCGTTCAGCACCGTGATGCGACCGGAGTCCGGCTTCAGCAGTCCCAGCGCCAGTTTGAGGATCAGCGTCTTCCCTGTTCCTGCTTCGCCCAACAGAATCTTGCTCTCGCCGGCGTGAAGTCTGAAGGAGATGCCCTTGAGCACGGGCTCATCGAATGCGATGGAAACGTCCTCGAAAGACAGGACGCAATTTTCCCCACTGGAAGCTACGGCTTGCGGCTGATCGACGGGCGGCGCGAGGCTCGACATGGTTAGGAGAACAACCCCATGAGCAGTTTGGTTATGAAGAGGTCGCTGACCACGATCAGTACCGATGCAGCAACCATGGCCTGGGTGGTGGCGCGTCCTACGCCCTGGGTTCCGCCCTTGGCCGAGAGACCGTAGTAACACCCGAGGCTGGCGATGAGGAATCCGAATACCACCGGCTTGGAGAGTCCCATGAAAACATCCTGGAACCTGAGCGACTGATAAGCCGTGTTCCAGTACTGGTTAGAGTCCAGGCCGAGCATGAAGTAGGCGATCAACCACCCTCCCGCCAGTCCAACCAGGTCAGAGATGATGCTGAGAAAGAACAACATCACGGTGCATGCGATCACGCGCGGCGTCACCAGCTTTTTCGTGGGATCGACTCCCATGGCGCGCATGGCGTCGATCTGCTCGGTCACCTTCATCGACCCCAGTTCGCTGGCCATGCCGCTGGCGTTGCGCCCTGCGACCATCAGGCCGGTCAGCACCGGCCCCAGTTCGCGCACCATGGAAAACGCCACCAGTTGCCCGGTGAGCGACAGCGAGCCAAACTGTTCCAGTGTGTTGGAGGTTTGAAGGGCGAGCACGGCCCCAGTGAAGAAACCCGTCAGCACCACGATCGGCAGCGACCCGAAGCCGATCATGTCGGCCTGCAAGACCGTATCCGCGAAGTAGCGCGGATGACCGAACAGGTTAGAAATCGACCGCCACGACAGCAGGGCATAATCCTGAACCTTTACGACCTGCGTTTTGGCAATCTCAACGGGCGAAAAGATCGGCATGCGCCTTTCTCAAGTACTGGAACGAAATATATCAGGTAATCTGACCGTGTTTCCCGGCCCTGGCTCTAGCAGGGAGTCCGGAGCCTGCGTTTTCACTCGTTCGTGCCTGTTTTTCTACTCGAAGTTGCGCTAATTTAGTATGCTTTTGGTGTTAGCCTTTGATGGTCAGTCCGAAGTTGTTCTGTCCCCGTCAGGTGCAACTTCGTTGGGAGGCATGTGTCGGATGGCTTTTCAGGTAGACCGTAGTGCTTTCGACCCGGAGTCCGGCTTTGAGTACTACATCTGCTTCAAGCCGGAGAGTCAAGTGGACGGCGATGAAGTGCGTTCGCGCATCTCCCTCGAGATTGCGGTTTCGGTCACTGAGACCGGCGACGTGGCCGATCTCAGTTTCGTGCTCCCCAAAGCCTGCCGCAGCGACTTCGCGATGTCGTACCTTGCTCGCGATCCGTCCGTGAGTTGCGTGGAGAACCGGGTGTTTGTGGCGATCCCGGGATTGAGTGGCGACGCTGTACTGGGAGCGCCGGGCACTCTGGAACTCGACAATGCCGGCCGAATCGTCGCCGTCGAAATCAACGGCTGCATTCCGCATACAACGACCTTTCGCCCGGCCAACGCTTAGTCTCGCCGTACGCCGGCCAGCTTGCGAATGATTCCTCTTGAACGACGCGACTGCATTCGTTCTCTCCGGTGGGCAAAGCTCGCGCATGGGCTCTGACAAAGCGCTTCTTCCCTGGGGCGGCGCGAACTTGTTGACGCGCACACTCGCCATGGCACGAAACGTGAGTGAACAGGTGTTCATCTGTGGCTCTCGTTCGCTGTACGGCAAGTTCGCTGAAGTCATCGAAGACGCAGAGCCGGGCCGTGGTCCGCTGAGCGGAATCCAGGCCGCGCTGCATACAACGCGGACCGGCTTGAACCTCGTCCTTTCCGTAGATCTCCCGCTGATGCATGCAGAGTTTCTCGGCTGGCTGTTGCAACAGGCACGTTCCGGCAAGCAGATAATCACGGTCGCGGAAGCGGAGGGACGCTTGCAGCCCCTCTGCGCGGTCTATAACCGCCAGGTACGCGATGCCGTGGATGCAGCGCTTGCCGAAGGAGACCTGAAGGTGACGCAGCTCTTCCGCCGTGCCCCAACGCGTATCATCGGAGAGCACGAAATCCGAGTTGCAGGATTCAGTCCGTCTATCTTCACCAACGTGAACACTCCGGGGGACTACGAGTCGCTGCTGCGCGCGAGCTTAACGCATACTGTTACTGAGAAGCCCCAGCATGAATAACGGCAAGCCCTACTTCGACTTCGATCACGTCTCAAAGGCTTTCGGCAGCAAAGTTGTACTCGACGATGTCAGCTTCAACGTCATGCCCGGCGAGACCGTGTGCATCCTCGGGCGCAGTGGCGTAGGCAAATCCGTATCTCTGCACCACATCATGGGATTCCTGAAGCCTGACAGTGGACGCGTCTGGGTCGCCCACGAGGACATCACCGACTATCCCGAGCAGGAGCTGGAACGCATTCGCAAGAAGGTCACGATGGTCTTCCAGAACGGGGCCTTGTTTGATTCGTTGACGGTTGGCGAGAACGTGGCGTTCCCGTTGCGCGAGCGGGGCGGCCTGGAGGAAGAGCAGATTTACCAGATCATCGATGGACTGCTCGACATGGTCGGCGTGCGCGAGTTTCGCGACGTGTTGCCCTCTGATCTTTCTACGGGGATGAAGCGGTCCGTTGCCATTGCACGCGCGCTGGCTGCGCAGCCCGAGGCGGTGCTCTACGACGAGCCGACGACCATGGTCGACCCTCTCATGGCGCACCTATTGGGGGACTTGATCAAGAAACTCAAGAAACAGCTCAAGCTGACCAGCATCGTAGTGACGCACGACATGGCGTTGGCGAAGAAGTTAGCTGACCGCCTGGTCTTTCTCTACGAAGCGCGGGTTATTTTCTTTGGCGCGTTCGCGGAGATGGCGCGTTGTAATGAGCCCATCGTTCAGGAATTTCTGCAACTGGACTCGCTCGACTTCGAAGCCTACTTCGGCGCGCAGCGCCCGCCGCACTCGGCCAGAACGTAGATGTCTTCTAGAACGCTGGGTCTAGGACGCTGGCCTGGATGCCCAAGTTTTTCTGAATTGTCATCACGAGCGAAGCAAGGGATCTGCTCTCCGGGCCCTGACGGAACCACTTCTCTTTGCGACGACACTGATCGTGCCTCTATAGCTCAGAAATCATCCTTCACGCGTCAATAGAGCAGATCCCTCGCGGGCTAAAGCCCGCTCGTGATGACAAGAAGGAGGGAGTGCGATTCGGCACGAATAAATTCGTGCCCTGACGCAGAGATTTGGCCGGACCGCTCAGAATCCCTTCGCCACCAATCGCTCCACCGTCAACCCGCCGGCACTCTCCTCGCGCTTGGTCCACTTTTCCAGATACTTTGCAACGATGTCGGTTTCGAGGTTCACCGGATCGCCCGGTTTCAACGACGACAGGTTCGTCATCTTGATCGTGTGTGGAATGATAGCGATGGTCAGGCGTAGGCCTTCCAGCTTCGCGACCGTAAGACTGATCCCCTCAACTGCTATCGAACCCTTGAACACCAGATACTTCTCCAGGTCCTCGGGAACATCGATGTGCAGCCAATAGTCGTTCGCGTTCGCGATTGGTTCCAGTCCGGCGAGCGTCCCGGTTCCGTCCACATGGCCCTGCACGATATGTCCGCCCATGCGGCCGTCGACTCTTAGCGGCAACTCCAGATTCAACTGCGCGCCCGACGTGATACGTGAAAACGATGTTCGCGTCCACGTCTCTTTTGCAAGATCGGCGCTAAAGCCCTCAGGCCTGACGTCCAGGGCGGTGAGACACACTCCGCTAACTGCGACACTGTTGCCTTCCTTCAGCTCACGTGCAGTGTTGGGAGCATCGACCGTTATACGGTGATTGTCGCCCGAGGCAACGATGCCGGCGATGGTTCCAACTTCTTCGACGAGTCCGGTAAACATGATCAGGTCCTCTTAGCAATTAGCGATTAGCGCACTTAGCAATTAGCATTTGGCCGTTGGCTCTTGGCTCGTCTTTGGCTAAGTGCCAAATGCTAAATGCTAAGTGCTAAGTGCTAAGTGCCAATCGCCGCTTCACTCATACACATCCCGCAAGTATCCTTCCACCGCGAAGTCTTCTCCAAAGCGATGCAGCGTCATGTTCTTCACGTAGGCCGCATCGCTCAGGCGCTGGTACCCCGTTCCGAGCGCGAAGGGAATTGATCCCGAGCCCGCCAGAATTTTCGGGGCGTAGAAGAAAAAAACTCTGTCTACGATGCCCGCCGCCAGCGCGGCCCAGTTCACCATCGCGCCGCCCTCGATGAGCAGGCTCGTGATTTCGGCCTCTCCCAGCTTCTCCAAAACGCGCGCCAGGTCGGGCCGGCCATCGGATGGGGCCCCGCTGGGGAAAGGAATGGTTCCGTCTTCAAACGCCGGATGCATCGGCACCTGTAGCACGCGCACGCCTCGCGACTCCAACTCTTGGCGTTTGTGCTCTTCCGCAAGACAGCAGAAGACCAGCACATCCTCACGCGCAGTTTTCACCACTCGCGACTCCACTGGCAGGCGCAGTCTGGAATCCAGGACCACCCGCAGCAGGGGGCGCCTGCGCGGCAGTCCGGTGCGATCGGTAAGCAGCGGATCGTCAGCGATAACCGTGCCCACGCCGACCATGATAGCGTCGTTGGCATGGCGCATGGCGTGCACATGAGCGCGCGCGGTCTCGCTGGTAATCCAGCCACCGCTCGACGCCAGGGAAAGCTCACCCGGCAACACGGTCTCCAGTGGAGGTGGGGCGATCTTGCCGTCCAGCGTCATCGCCGTCTTGAGAGTGACAAACGGTTTGTGGCCGCGAACGTACGTCGCAAAAGCTTCATTCAGTTTGCGCGCCTCCGCCTCAAGGAGACCCTCTTGGGCCTCAACCCCGGCCGTTCGAAGCTTTTCGAAACCTGCTCCCGACACCAGCGGATTGGGATCGAGCATGGCAGCGATGACGCGCTTCACTCCCGCTGCAATCAGCGCATCGGCGCACGGAGCAGTTCGTCCGGTATGCGAGCACGGCTCCAGATTGAGATAAACCGTTGCGCCACGCGCATGCTCGCCCGCTTCTTCCAGCGCCAGTATCTCTGCGTGCTTCACGCCGTCATAGGTATGGAAGCCACGCCCCACAACCTCCCCGTTCTCGGACACGATCACAGCCCCCACACACGGGTTCGGCGACGCCAGCGCGATCCCGCGACGCGCAAGCTCCAGCGCCTGCGCCATGAACTGTTCATCGATCGGGATCTGTTGAGCAATCATTATCTATTCCGTGAAGAACCAGGGTTTTAAGTCGGCTTCCGGAACATAGTGGCACGCCTGTCGAAACAGTGCGTGCAGCATTCCGGGACGCATCCTCTTGTGCAATGGCACGGTGAGTGTTTGTTGCCCCCCGCCTACGAGGACTCGTCGGAGTTTGGCATGGCTCCCTCGGATGGACACAATTCGAAAGCCAAAGCTGCTCAGCGCCTTAACGACCTCGCGCCCCGACAATTGCCGCAGCTTTGTCACGTTGTGAGTGGTCTCTCAACGATCAACTGAAGTTTCGGATGGCTGGACAATCCTAAAGCGGCCAAGTCCTCTCCCTCCAAATGCAGGCTGAGCGCTTCATCCAGGTTCCGCACCAAGTCGTCAAGGGTGTCGCCCTGCGTAACCACCGCAACTTCTAAGCATTCCACGTAGTATCCGTCTTCGTCGGGATGGACTACCGCGTGAATGACATCACGTTGGACGGGGGCGATCCTGGTTTCCCCAAAGTGCCGCCGAGACATGCTGGCGGTTTCGGAAGGCGTCGCACCTTGATCCGCCAACAGGGTGCGATATTTCGAGACGACCTCGTATTTTCCCCGACTGACACGGCGAAAGTAGTCCCACCGACGGAGGTGATTCGGGGGAGCATTCACGCAACAGCGGCTGACGATGTCGGTACGAACCGAATATTCATTAAGATTCGGGAGTGCCTTGATTACTTCGTCAGGCGTGAATGTCCAATCTTTACGTTGGCCGGCGATTCGGTTCGCCGCCGCTAACACTTCCTCGTGAACCGGCATGTCCGCTACCTCCGTTTCAGGCTATTTGAATAATCAAGGATTGTCAAGTGATTATCAAACTTCAATCGAACAGCGAGTTGACGAAGTCTTGAGCATTGAACGGCAGCAGGTCGCCGACCTTTTCGCCGACTCCAACGTAGCGTACCGGCAGGCCCAGCTCTTTCGAGATCGCCACCACGATGCCGCCCTTGGCCGTGCCGTCGAGCTTGGTGAGCACGATACCGGTAACGCCCGCCGATTGCGTGAACAAACGCGCCTGCTGCAGCCCATTCTGTCCGGTGGTGGCGTCCATCACCAGCAGGGTTTCATGCGGCGCTGACGGAATGAAGCGTTGCGCCGTGCGCCGCATCTTCGACAGCTCATCCATCAGGTTGCTCTTGGTATGCAGGCGTCCGGCAGTATCGACGATGACGTAATCAATGTTGCGCGCCTTGGCGGCCTGTAGCGCATCAAACAGCACGGCTGAAGGATCTCCACCCGGCTTGTTCTTGATGACCTCCACGCCGGTGCGGTCTCCCCAGATTTCCAGTTGCTCGATGGCCGCCGCGCGAAACGTATCTGCCGCTCCCAGCAGCACCGTTTTGCCTTGCGCGCGCAGGACGTGCGCCAGCTTGCCGATCGTTGTCGTCTTACCTACACCATTCACACCGACGACGAGAACCACCTCCGGCTCGCCATCGACCTTCGCAACCGGCTGCTTGTCAGCGCTGGTCAGAATGCCGAACAACTCCTGTTTCAGCACGCGCTTCAGCTCGTTGACGTCGCCGATCTGCTTGCGATCAACCTTTTCGCGAAGAGACCCGAGAATTGCCGATGTGGTCGCGCTGCCGAGGTCGGCGCTGATCAGCGTGGCTTCGAGATCGTCGAGTGTTTCCCGGTCGATCTCCTTGCGGAATCCGACAACATCCTCAATGCGCTCGCTCAGGCTTTCACGCGTTCGCGTGACCGCCTCTTTCATTCTTTGCAGAAAACTGGGTTTCTCTTCTGTGCTGCCGAATAAGGTCTGAATCATGAATAGGCCCGCTGCGAAAGCGCCGGATCAGCGCACGCGGAATGAGATTGGTGGTTTGTATTTCGCAAAGAGCGCAAGCTTTCATTATAGACAAGCATCTCTAGCAACCGCGGCGCTGCGCTGCTGAGAATCCGTCGTGCCCGCCGCAACATCCAAACGACTTCAACTCCGGAGGCTTTATGGCGAAGTGTGAGCATTGGAAAGATGCGGACCCCAAGGTGCAAGCCCGCACGCAGGGCTGCGAGGAGTGCGAGAAAACTGGCCAGCGCTGGGTGAACCTGCGCAAATGCCTGACGTGCGGCCACGTCGGGTGTTGCGACTCATCGCCGGGCCGGCACGCCGACGGTCACTTCAAAGCGACCGGTCACGCTGTGATGCGGGCACACGATGGCGGCGATTGGAAGTGGTGCTACGTGGACAAGGCCTACGTCTAGAGCCCGCGCATCCCACAGAGGGTCTGAGCAGAACGCCATCGGCTTCACCATGCACAAAATCGCCGATAAGGTGACGGAGGCGATCAAGGAGGCGGGAGCTGCCGGAAAGTAACAGTTGCGAACTTCCTTTACAGAAAAACTTAAGAAAATCCGGCTCGGCTGAACCAAGCCGGACCGGCCACAACAATTCCTCCAAGTCGTATCGTTCGGTAATTTTTGCTGCTAACGAGAACAGCTATTCGCAAAACAGAAGCGGCTCGATGGAACACAGCCAAGGAATAATCTGGCGAGTCCAGGGCCAGTCACATCCAACTTTGTAGCTTGCACCGTGTTTGCGCTTGCTGTTCCGGCTCACAACGACTGAACAATACGGGGAAGTTCGGTTCGGTGTACTTTAGAAACCATTGGAAAGATGTTGGTCTTTTCTTAAGGCAAGTTTGAATCGGTCATGTTGTTGAATAACAAAAGGTTTTTCCGATTTGACGGGTTTCGGCTTTATCCCACCGAACATCAATTGTTGCGCGATGAAGTCGCGATTCCGCTTGCCCCAAAGGCCTTTGACATTCTGGTTTACCTGGTGACTCACGCCGGATCGCTGGTCAAGCGTGAAGAGCTGATGCAAGCCGTCTGGCCCGACAGCTTCGTCGAAGAAACAAATCTCAACGTCAATATTTCACTATTGCGAAAAACACTTGGAACCCTGCCCAATGGTGAGCCGTTCATCGAAACCGTGCCCCGCAAAGGATACCGGTTCAATGGTCCGGTTACCGAGGAGGAGGATTCGGGTAGAACGGAAAGATGGACCCTGGAGACGCCGGTTCACGACGTTCAACTCTCTCCCGCGGTAGGCGTGGCAGCTTTTGCCGCAGCCGCCACGGCAGCGGCCCCGCAGCATCCCCGGCCTGAAGTCGCTCTTCCCCCAGGCGATGTTGACACAGGCCCAGGCCCAAAATGGATGCCCGGTACCTCCATATCCAGAGTTATCATCCTGTCGCTTGCCCTGCTCGGTCCTCGGGCTTGGAGTCATCGTAACGCTTTCCAGGCTCAAGGCCCGCTCCAATACGGTGAACGCTTCGACCCGCTCGATCGCGATTCTTCCGTTTCACGGGCTCAGCCCTAACCCGGGCGACGAATACCTTGGCCTTGGCATGACCGATGCCCTCATCACCCGGTTGAGTGACCTGCATAAGATCATCGTCCGGCCCATCGGAACGGTGAGAAAGTATGCCACCGTGGACGATCCCGTGACCGCTGGAAAAGAGCTGGCTGTCGATTCTGTATTAGATGGGAGTATTCAGCACTCCGGTGATCGAACGCGAGTCACGGTGAGGCTGCTTCGGGTGTCAGACGGAGAGCTGCTTTGGGGCAGCGAGTTCGACGAGAAACTCACCGACATGTTCGCCATCGAGGATTCGATTTCGCAGAAGGTGGCCTCCGCGCTCGCGCTGAACCTGAGCGGCGAGGAACAGCGGCGGCTGTCGCGGCCGTTCACCGCCAGTAACGACGCCTACCAGCTCTATATGAGGGGCAGGTTTTTCTGGAACAAGCGGACGGTCGAGGGCGCTAAGAAGAGTCTGGAATATTTCCAGCAGGCGATCAATGAGGACCCGAGCTATGCAGTGGCGTATACCGGTTTGGCCGACGCGTACATCATGGCGGGATCGTATGGCTACAGCATCATGCCTCCGCGCGAAGCCATGCCCAAAGCTGAGGCCGCTGTACAAAAGGCGCTCGACATCGACAGCACTCTGGCTGAAGCTCATTCGTCCCTCGCCTACATCAAGTTCACCTACGACTGGGACTGGGCTGGGGCCGAGCGCGAGTTTCAGCGGGCAATCGCACTGAACCCGCTCTACGATACCGCGCACCACTGGTACTCCCATGAGTTGATGGCGCTGGGACGGCCGGAGGAGGCCCTGGCCGAGTCGCGACGGGCGCTGGAGATCTCGCCGTCGGACACTGTGATGAACGAGCATATGGGATGGGCCTACCTGATGATGCGCAAGTACGATCAGGCAATCCAGACGGCGCAGAAGGCGCTGGACATGGACCCTGACTTTCTACTGGCTCACCGCGTAACGGCCCTGGCGTACCTCTATGAGGGAAACAACGAAAAAGCTCTCGAAGAATTCAAGCGCGGAGTAGAGCTTTCCCACGGTGATCCGGTAGCTCGCGCTTACCTGGCGCGCGGGTATGCTGCTTCTGGGAAACGCGAGCAGGCGCAGCAGATCGTAGATGACCTCATCAGGCTTTCCCACACACAGTACATTCCGCCGACAGAGCTGGCAGCCGATTATGTTGCCCTCGGCAACTCGGACGCGGCGATGCAGTGGCTGAATCGGGCGTATGAAGAACGCGCCAGCGCACTTCCGTACCTCAAGGTCGATCGCGCCTACGATCCTCTTCGATCGGATCCCGGATTTGTCGATCTCCTGCACCGCCTTAACCTGTAATAGCACTGAGGGTAACGAAGGGGACAGCTTTAGCTACGCCGATGCCACCCTCTTCGATTCGCCAGTGGCGATCCGCTTCGCCAGACGAAGGCAAGAGCCCACAGGGCGCGTGATGACAGCCCAGCACGGAGCCGCAGGCGGAGTGCTGGGAAGCCGTGGCAATGGTGGATCGAGTCCCTCGGGGACGAGCCTAACGGCAGCGTCTGCCAACGATCCCGGTTCTTCTGCGATAAAATTTCTTGGTGAACAATTCGCTGCTGAACCGCTCTGTTTCCAAGCGCCCCGACCGAGTGAAATTGCAGGGGCGAATTCTTTTCCTCACCGAAGATCCCGATCTCATCAAGCGCCAGCTCGCCGGCGAAGACCTGCCGTGGGATACCGCGCATCCTGAGCGCAATCCCAAGCTGCGCGACGACATCTCCACCGATGAGATAACGCCTGCGCACATCTGCTTCTTCTTCGATGAGACGCTGGGCGAGTTCCCCTACACCGGACTGAAGTGCGGCAACGAGACCCCCATCAAGCGTGGTGACGTGAAGCGCGGTGGATTCGTCGCCTGCGTCAGCGGCAAGCGACGCGGCAAAGGTTCCAGCCGCGAGCAGTCGCCGTATGCCGAGATGTCGGCGGGCATTCAGTGCGTCATCGCGGAAAACATCGAGCGCATCTACAAGCAGAACTGCCAGAACCTCGGCGTGCTCACATCGACCGACTTCGGCATCATCGACAAGATTCGGGCCGGCCAGGAAATTCCACTCAGCGAGTTCACGCAAGGCGAAGACGAGATCACGCGCCAGGTCATCGAGTACGGCGGTTTGTTCCCATTCAACGTGGCGCGTCTGCAGGGCAAGGTGTTTCTGCCACCCGTCGAGACCCAGCCGCGCCCGATGACCATCGCCGAGAAAATCTTTGCGCGCCACATGCTGCACGGAGCAGGCAAGGTTGGCGTCGAGGCCGTCAAGCCCGGCGACACGGGATTCGCGCGCACCGACCTGCGCTTCAGCCACGAGTATGTCACGCCTATGGCGGCCATCTTCTACGAGCACTACCTCGGCAAAGACGAGCCCGTGAACGATGCAAGCACCGTCCTTTTCTTTCGCGATCACCTCACGTTTCTGGATGAAGTGTTGTCGGAAGAGAAGCGCAAGATGGGCCTGCTCGATCTTGCGGGTCAACTGAAGCTCAAGCAGGAAGAGTTTGCCAAATCGCGCGGCATCCGCCTGCACGGCGAGCTGAAAGACCGCAAGGGGTCGGAAGGTATCTGCCACTCGCTCATCACCGAAACCTATGCGCTGCCCGGTCAGCTCAACGTCGGCTCCGATTCGCACACGCCGCACGTCGGCGCCATGGGATGCGTGGCCTTCGGCATCGGCACCACGGATGTTTTCAACTCATGGTTCACGAAAGATATTCGCGTCAAGGTGCCGGAGTCGGTGAAGGTTGTCATTCGCGGCACCAAACGCGAGAACGTCGCCGCCAAGGACTTCATTCTCAAGCTGCTGTCGATGGAGTACATCCGCAACGGAAAAGCGCTGGCCAAAGTGATCGAGTATTCCGGCGAAGCGATTGAGGCGCTCGGCGTTGATGAGCGCGCTACCATGACCAACATGGCCGCCGAGATTGGAGGGTTCACCGGAATCGTCGCTCCCGATCAGAAGGTGGTGGACTTCTTGGTCGAGCGGCGCGGCATGAGCAGCAATGAAGCCGAGACGCTCATCGAAGGCCTCTATAGCGATCCCGACGCGCATTACGCGCACGTCATCGAACTCGATGCCAACGACATCTACCCCATGGTCGCCACGCCGGGCGATCCCGGCAACGGCAAGTTCGTGCGCGAGCTGAATACGCCGGTGCCGGTCGAAATTGCCTACGGCGGAACGTGCACGGCCGGCAAGAACGAAGACATGGACATGTACGCCCTCGTGCTCAGCGAAGCTCTGAAGCATGGCCGTCACGTCGCCGACAGTTGCAAGTTTTATATACAGTTCGGCTCGCAAGAGACGCGCGAGTACTGCGTGGGCAAAGGCTATCTCGACATTTTCCGCGACGCTGGCGCACAGGTCATCGAGCCAAGCTGCGGCGCGTGCATCAACGCCGGCCCAGGAGTTTCTACGCGTCCCGACCAGGTCGTCATCAGTGCGCAGAACCGTAACTTCCCCGGCCGCAGCGGCCCCGGCCAGATGTATCTGGCGAGCCCGCTAACCGTCGCCGCCAGCGCCGTCGCCGGCTACATCGTGGAGTACGAGCCCGCAGGCCAGCTCGAACCGGCGAACGCGGGGCAGTAATTCGACCGTTAACCGACCTTTACGGCAAAGGAAATTCTGTCCCGACAAGTCGCTGTGGATTTCCCATTCGCTGCAGACGTGCGCCGCTCACCCGGCGCACGCTGCCTTCGCCTGTCCCCGCTCGACAACAGCCCGCAAACATTTGCTAATATCGATATCAGGCGCTCACTGGGGTTGAGGGAGAAATCGCTTTATGGCTTACGTTATTGCAGAGCCTTGCATTGGAACCAAGGACACGGCCTGTGTCGACGCCTGTCCGGTGGACTGCATCCACCCGAAGAAGGACAGCGACAAGTTTGCAACCGAAACGATGCTGTACATCGACCCGGTGGAGTGCATCGACTGCGGCGCCTGCGTTCCGGTGTGCCCGGTTTCGGCGATCTTCGCGTTAGAAGATTTACCGGAGAAGTGGAACGAATACACCGCGCTCAACGCCAAGTACTTCGGCCGCGAATAAGATTGCTGGGAAAGCTCTCCATCCCGACTCCCTGCCGCCGGTTCCCCTGCTAAGAGTGGCCACGACAGCTTCATCTCAGAGCATGACTTTAGCAGGCTGGGTCGAAAATACACAGTAAGTCGTTGAAAATAAATTCGGCCGTCTGGGGTGATTTTCATGCGTTCTCGCGGGCCGGAGGCCCTGGACGACAGCTGAAAAACTTGGTAAGAACATGTTTTGAGGGGGCGCAGCTTCAGCTGCGCCGTCGTAAGCCGTTTATTCTCTGGATCGCAAACCGATGCCACTCGGCGAGCGACCCGTTTTCCCGGTTTTTCAGCAGCCTGTTTAAGTCGTGCCGGCGCGCGTACCGTGTGTTGTCATCCGCAGATGATTTTCAGTCGCCGAGAAACCAGCCGTCTCTCGCGCTAGCGGAAAACAGGCTCCTCGCGTCCAAGTGAGGCGCTCTGGACGACAATCAATGAGATGAGCGCTTCGGAAAGCTCGCTGCTGGTCGCTTCAGACAATAGGTTCTACATCGTCGAGTGGCGGGAACGTCTCGCGACTCTACGCCTTGTCTCCGATGACGGCACGAATCGGCTTACCAGCGAACGTGTCCGCGCGTTGACCGAAGCCGTGACGCGACTTTCATGCGAGCGCATTGCGAAACTCGTCATTACCGGCAACACACGCTTCTTCTCCGCCGGGGCCGACCTGCACGAAATCAGTGCGCTCACCGAACCTGAAGCGTTTCGCTTCGCGCTTATGGGGCAGGCGCTGATGAATGCCGTCGCCAACTTTCCTGCGCCCACAATTGCCGCAGTGCATGGCTACTGCATGGGCGGTGGTCTCGACCTGGCCCTGGCCTGCCGGCGCCGGATTGCCAGTCCTCACGCCATGTTCGGTCATCGCGGCGCAGCTCTTGGGCTAATCACCGGCTGGGGAGGAACGCAGCGCTTACCACGAATCGTCGGCAAGGCTCGCGCATTGGAGATGTTCATCGCCGCCGAGAAGCTCAATGCCAGCCGTGCCTTGGCGTTCGGGCTGGTCGAAACTGTGGTCGACGATCCGCTTGCTTCGGCTCTTGCCGTTTAGGTTTCCGACTCCGCGAGTGACTGCAGCACGCTACACGAGTACGTCTTGATCACCAGCCACACTCGCGACCCAACCGCTAGCTGCAGCGACCGTACTGCGCCCGGTGTGACATGGACCTCAAACACAGCGCCGCAATCGACGCGCGCAAAGACCATAACGTCGCGCTGCTCCAATGCGGTCACCATTCCGGCGATGACGTTGCGGGCGCTCAGTCCTTGCGGCGGCAAAGTAGCAATCAGGATGTCCCCGGCGCGAATACCGACACGCAGGGATTGCTCCAGGTTCACGCGCGTTAGTGGCACTTCGAGCTCGACCGGCGAGTTGGCGATGCGGCAAGCCATGGTGCCTTGTTCCACGTGTCGCTCCACAACGACGCAGTCGAAGACGTTCTCGAACCCCGCAAGCTGGGCCACGCTCTCCATCTTAGGCCGGTGTAGCACGTCCTGCGGCAGCCCCTGAGCAACGAGTCGGCCTTTCTCCAGAACCAGCATCTGCTCGCCAAGAGCAAAGACCTCGGAGCGATCATGGGTGACGTAGAGGATGGGAATCCGGAAACGTTGATTCCAGGCGCGCAGGTCTTCCACGATTCGCGCCTTGGTCAGCGCATCCAGCGCAGTGAGCGGCTCATCCAGCAACAACAAGCGCGGGCGAGTCACCAGCGTTCGCGCCAACGCCACCCTCTGACGTTCCCCGCCAGAGATCTCGCCAGGCCGGCGGCGCGCCAGAGCTGAGATATGAAAAGACTGCAGGACCTCTACGACTCTTTGGTCCCTATCCGCGGCAGCTAGAGTGGCGAGCCCATAACGCACGTTCTGTTCGACCGACATGTGCGGAAAAAGCGCGAGCGTTTGGAAGAGGTATCCGACATGCCGGCGATGCGGCGGAAGGTTGACGTTGGCGCTGGAGTCGAAGAGATTGGCCGGGCCAATGCTGATGCTTCCTTCGTCCGGTCTCTGCAATCCCGCGATGCAATCCAGGACCGTGGTCTTGCCGGCGCCCGATGCACCAAACAGGATAGTGATCCCGGCGGGGGCTTCGAACTCGACATCGAGCTGGAACGATGACTGCTCTCCGTTGTCGAACCGCTTGCGAATGCGCGCGTGGAAGGCGGCTACGCTCGTGACCTCTTGCTTGTCGCTCAACGCCACTCCCAGAGAGACCAGCGGCTGTGCCGGCGCAGAGCATATAGAAGTGTGAGCAATACGAGACACAGTGCCAGCAGCAGTAGAGCGGTGGCATTCGCCACGCGGTAGTTCAGCGCCTCCACCTGATCGTAAATAAGGATCGAAACTGTTTGGGTCGCGCCTGGAATGTTGCCGCCGATCATCAGCACCACGCCAAACTCGCCCAACGTGTGCGCGAAGCTCAATACGAAACCGGTCAGCACTCCTGGAAGACTAAGCGGCAGGACGATTCGCCAAAACGTGCGCCAGCGTGAGGCCCCGAGGATCGCCGAAGCCTCAAGCAGCTTGCGATCCACGGATGCCAACGACGCGGTCATCGGCTGCACCGAGAAGGGTAAGCTATAAATCACAGATCCGATAACCAACCCGGTGAAGGTAAATGCCAGCCCATGTCCGGTAAGGGACTGATACCGGCGGCCGATCGGACTTGACGGTCCGAGCGCCACCAGAACGTAGAATCCGAGAACTGTGGGCGGCAGCACAATCGGCAGAGAGACGACGGCTTCTGCCACGAATTTGCCTTTCCAACGCGAAAACGCCAGCCAGTAGGCGAGCGGGAGACTAATAAGCAGGAGTAGGAGAGAGACCACCAGTGCCAACCGCAGCGTGAGAGCAAGTGCCTGAACGATCATGGTTGTGGCGTACCGAATCCGTACTGCTGGAGCATAGCTCGCGCCTCCGGCGAGGTCACGTAATCCAGGAAGGCCTGTGCCGCCGCCTTGTGCTTCGAAGCGCTCACGATCGCCGCAACCTGCTTTAGCTCGGGATACGAATCCGCCGGCAGCTCCCAGTAGTGGCCTGCGTCCTTCATCGCGGGCGAAAGCGCCAGCGACAGCGCGATCAATCCCGCCTGCGCATTGCCCGACTGCACGAATTGCGCCGCCTGGCTGATGTTCTCGCCCATCACCAGCTTTGACGCGACCTTGTCCTTCAATCCGAAGTGTTCCAGCGCCGCCATCGCTGCCCGGCCATAGGGCGCATGCTGCGAATTGGCGATCGCGATCCGCGTTACCTCAGGCCGGGTCAGCAGCTCCATCTTCAGCTCTTGCGGGTCGAGCGGCACCGACTTCGGCACCCACAGCACCAGATGTCCGACAGCGTAGGTACGAAGCGAATTGGCATCCACTTGTCCTGCTTCGGCCAGCTTCTGCGGATAAGTGCTGTCGGCCGAAAAGAAAAGGTCGAATGGCGCGCCATTCTGAATCTGCGAGAAGAGATTACCCGAAGCGCCGAAGGAAAGCTTAACCTGCGTGCCAGTCGATTTGGTAAAGCGCGCAGCCAGGTCGTTCAGCGCGTAGTTAAGATCCGCTGCGGCCCCGACCGTGATCTCCTCGGCGCAAGCTTGTGCCGGGACGGCAACGACACAGGCAAGAATCAGAATGGTGCTTATCCATTTCATCAATAGGTTCGATCTCCCAAAGAACTTTTATGTCGTCTAGGGTGCAATCCATGTCGCAAAATATGCGGTCCGTCCCACCCGGTCGAGCAATATAGCACCTTTTTGCCATGTCGCACCGCACGATAGCCTCATTCCCTGCTTGACCCTTAGCGGCTTTCGTGTGACAGTATGTGCGATGGCAACTCGGATTGGGGACTCTGGGCCGAGCCGAGCGCCCTTTCTTGCGGCATTTCCTGATTGTAAAGCGCCAATGATACGCATTGAGGTCACGCTCAACGCTGATCCTACCTCCATCAGCCCGGTGGTAGAAGGCATCATGGAGATGGCGCGCCGCATGGAGTGCGCCGCTGGCAAAGAATTTGAGATCGAAACCGCGATCCGGGAGGCGCTCGCCAACGCCATCCTACACGGTTGCAAGGGCGATCCCACGCAAAAGGTCCAATGCTGCGTCGCCTGCGATGAGGAGCGCGGAATGCTGATTATCGTCCGCGATCCCGGTACCGGATTCGATCCTTTCGGTATTCCCAGCCCTCTTAACGGAGAGAACATCTACTCCAACCATGGGCGCGGGATCTTCCTGATCAACCAGCTCATGGACGAGGTGAAGTTCGAACGCAACGGCACCGAAATCCACATGCGGAAGTATTAGGACCGCTCTTCGCCTTTCGCCTTTCGCCCTCTCAGCTACCAGCTCCCAGTCGCCAGCTCCCAGCCACCAGCCCAGTTATTGTCGTTGTAGTCTTGGTTCTGCTGTGAACTCGCTTGTCGCCCTTTAGCTGTGCTTTGCTGGCGCAGCTCCCACCAACGACGAGCCAAGCCCGACAGGGCGATCAGCATGATAGCCCAGTACGTAGTCCGCCACAGGCGGACGGAGTGCTGGGTAGAGTGTCCTTGTGAACTCCGAGTCCCAGGGACGGCACCGTTTTTCCCGCAGGTCAATGACGAAGGTCTATGCTGTTAGAACAAGCGGATGCAGAGATTCCTTCTTATCACGGTGACTCTTCTATTCGTGGCGACACAACCTGCGTTTGCGTCCTCGCCCACATGGGCCAAGAAGGCTACTGCGTTCCCCGAGGTGTGCTACCAGGATAACGCCGGAGAATGCAATCCGGTTCGTATTCCGGCGCCTGACGGGAAGAGTAGCGTGGAAGTTCGTTATCGTAAGGATTTCGGAGACTCACACTATGATTGGTGGTTTCAGGCATACCTCCGTGTCACCACGCCCGGCGTGGGCACCCGCGAGGTAGCTCTACCAGAGGACTTCTCGGCGGGCGGCGGTACGGTCGAGCTTCTTTGGTCGCCGGACTCTCACGCCTTTTTTGTGAACGGCAGCATCTCGGCAATATCGGGTTCGATGTACGTGTATCTCGCAGATGATCCTACGGAGCCACGAAACATCAATGAAGAAGCCCAGCGCAATATGCTGAAGGAGTTCCCGCCCTGTAAAGCAGCTTACCCCAATGGAGACGATGCACGGGGCTGTGACGAGATTAGTCGGAATTCCTTCTTCCAGGGATGCACGAAGGGCCAAGTCGACCCGAAATATATTCCGGAATACAACATGATTGGAATCGACTGGGTGAATGCCTCTACCATTCTGGTGATGGGCGAGGTTCCGTGCGACAGTTTGTTTGGCGGCATGATGTGCCAGGTAATGGGATATGAGCTACAGGTTCCCACCGGCCACATTCTGAAGCGCTTCGACGCCAAGGAGCTGAAACTCAACTGGCAGAAGAGCATGGCATGGAAGTTCCGAATCCCTGATCCCCCACTGTATTGCGAGTGAGGCTCTCCCAATACCTCCTTCACTGGCTACTCGTTTCCGCGCGTCCTACACTGTGACATCCCCGATCCCCCCGGCCGCGACACTACATACGTGAACCGCTGCTTCAGCCGCAGGAACGGCGTCTCCAGCCAGCGATACGAAATCGCCGCCATCGTGACGGTGAGGGCGAACGCGACAAAGACTCGCAGACCATAGCGCGCGAGGTTCGCGGTTTGATTGGGCACGGCGTAATCCGAGATCAGCAATCCCAGCACGTGAAAGACGTATAGCCCGTAGGAAATTCGTCCCAGATAAACCAACGCTCTTGCCGGTTTCGCATTCTCGCGTAGAACGGCAAGCAACAGCAGGACGCCTCCCAACGCGACCGCGGGGTAACCGAGCACGATCCGGGTGGTGGTCAGCGGGTCGTTCTTGATTCCGAAGTAGAGCGCAGCGGTTGCGAGACATGCGATGCCAGCAATGATCATGGCCGCGCGAGCAAGCTTTGAAAGCTGCGGAATCGCGCCCTTCAGCAGAACGGCAATCAGTATTCCCGCGGCGATGGGATCGAGCTGCACCAGCGTGTTGCACCAGACTTCGCCTTCGAAGCGATGATGCGCGCCCAGATAGAAGCGTGCAGCGGTTGCAGTCGCCAGCAGTCCTACGGCGAACGCGATCAGGCCAGCCTGCCTCACTCGGCGCACTACGAGCGGCCAGGTCAGGTAGAACTGTTCCTCGATGGAAACGCTCCACAAGGGGAAGATCACCGACGACGGAAAGCCAACGAACACGATGTACCAGTTGCCCACCAGCGCCGAGAATGCCAAACCCGCTCGCCAACCGACGTGCTGCCCCGGCACGAACCAGTGCAGCGCCACAGCTAATGCGAGAAAGAAGAAATACAGCGGCCAGATGCGAAGGATGCGCCGCACATAGAACGACTTCACGTCGAGCGCGCCGACCAGTTCTTTTTCCCGTAGCAGCAGCTCCGTAATCAGGTACGCGCTCAGAACAAAAAACAGGCTCACGCCGAATGCTCCGCAAGCTCCTACGCCGGACAGCAGCACTGCGAAGGCAGACGGCACGCCCAGCTTGGTCCAGAACTCCGGCTGATGCGGAAAGGCGTGGTGCAGAAAGACCATCAGGAACGCGAAGAAGCGGAGTGCGTCGAGCTCGGGATGGTAGAAGCGCGAAGTTGCCGCGCGCGAAGTTGCGACGCTCGCTAACTCAGCAGGGGATGTGGTGAGCGAAGCCAATAAAAGATTGTAGCTGGTCAGCCGCGCAGCGGCGGGATGACGTGAGCCCGGCTCATCAGAGCCGGGTACGCAGCGGCATTTACGAGAGAGCCCCGCCGCCTCGCCTTGCGGGACGGCGGGGCTGGCATCACTCTGGCCCTAGTTAACAGCGCCCTTTTTCGCGGCGAGGTCGTAGCGATCAAGGTTCATCACCTTGCTCCACGCGGCCACGAAGTCCTTCACAAACGTCTCCTTCGAGTCGTTACATGCATAGACTTCGGAGAGCGCTCTGAGCTGGGAGTGCGAACCGAAAATAAGGTCGACCCGGGTGCCGGTCCACTTGACTTTGCCCGTCTTACGATCGATCCCCTCATATACGCCTTTCGTAGAAGAGGGCTCCCATTTTGTATTCATGTCGAGCAGGTTGACGAAGAAATCATTCGTCAGCGTCCCCGGCCGGTTGGTGAAGACGCCGTGCTCCGACTGCCCGAAGTTAGCATTCAAGGCGCGCATGCCGCCGATGAGCACAGTCATTTCGGGAGCCGTCAGCTTCAGCAACTGCGCCTTGTCCACCAGCATCTCCTCTGCCGAACTCCCTCGTCCGTTGCGGCTGTAATTACGGAAACCATCGGCTTTCGGCTCCAGTACGGCGAAGGAGTGCACATCGGTCTGCTCCTGCGAAGCGTCCGTGCGCCCCGGCGAGAAGGGAACCTTCACGTTGTGCCCGGCCTTTTTCGCAGCTTCCTCGACGGCTGCGCAGCCGCCCAGAACGATCAGGTCAGCCAGCGAGACCTTCTTCTTCCCGCCGGACTGTGAGCTGTTGAAGTCCTTCTGGATCACCCCCAGCTTCTGCAGGACCTTCGCCAGTTCCGCCGGCTGGTTCACTTCCCAGTCCTTCTGCGGCGCCAAACGAATGCGCGCGCCGTTTGCCCCACCGCGCTTATCGGACCCGCGGAACGTCGCCGCCGACGCCCAGGCAGTCGTGACCAGTTGGGAGATCGACAGTCCGGATGCGAGGATCTTGGCCTTCAGCGCGGCGATATCCTTCTCCCCGATCAGTTCATGATCGACTGCGGGAACAGGGTCTTGCCACAACTGCGGCTCCTTAGGAACGAGCGGGCCAAGGTAGCGCGAGATCGGCCCCATGTCGCGGTGCGTCAGCTTAAACCACGCCTTCGCGAAGGCGTCGGCCAACTCATCCGGATGCTCGTAGAAGTGCCGCGAAATCTTCTCGTAAGCAGGGTCGAACCGCAAGGAGAGATCGGTAGTCAGCATGGTGGGCGCATGATGCTTCGCAGGATCGTGCGCATCCGGTATTGTGCCGGCGCCCGCGCCGTTCTTGGCTGTCCACTGATGGGCACCGGCTGGGCTCTTGGTCAGTTCCCATTCGTAGCCGAAAAGGTTCGCGAAGAAGTTGCTGCTCCACTTGGTCGGCGTCGTGGTCCAGGTGACTTCCAGCCCGCTGCCGATGGTATAGTCGCCGTTGCCCGTACCGTAGGTGTTTTTCCAGCCGAGACCCTGCTGCTCGATAGGAGCGCCCTCCGGTTCGGGGCCGACATACTTGTTCGGATCGGCGGCGCCGTGGGTCTTGCCGAAGGTGTGCCCGCCGGCAATGAGGGCAACTGTCTCCTCGTCATTCATCGCCATGCGAGCGAAGGTCTCGCGGATGTCCCGCGCCGCAGCGATTGGGTCCGGATTCCCGTTGGGCCCTTCCGGATTGACGTAAATCAGGCCCATCTGAACCGCGGCCAGAGGATTCTCCAGATCACGATCGCCGCTGTAGCGCTCGTCCGCCAGCCACTTGCCCTCCGGCCCCCAGTAAATGTCCTCTCCTGGCTCCCAGACGTCCTCGCGCCCGCCACCGAAACCGAAGGTCTTGAATCCCATCGACTCCAATGCGACGTTACCCGCGAGAATCATGAGGTCGGCCCAGGAGATTTTCCGGCCATACTTCTGCTTGATCGGCCAGAGCAGGCGGCGTGCCTTATCGAGATTGACATTGTCGGGCCAGCTATTGAGGGGCGCGAAACGTTGTTCGCCGGAGCCTGCCCCGCCGCGGCCGTCGCCGATGCGGTAGGTGCCGGCGCTGTGCCATGCCATGCGAATGAAAAGCCCTCCATAGTGCCCGAAGTCGGCCGGCCACCAGTCCTGGGAATCCGTCATCAAGGCATGCAGGTCCTTGATCACGGCATCCAGGTCGAGGCTCCTGAACTCTTCTGCGTAGTTGAACTCCTTGTCCATAGGGTCGGAGAGCGGAGAATGCTGGTGCAGGATGTTCACGTTCAACTGGTTCGGCCACCATTCCGAATTCGTGGCGGCTCCGGGCAACGTGTGCCTATGTCCGTTGTGGGCCACCGGGCACTTGCTTTCGGTTGACGAGGTTTGCGGCTGAGTGTCGGGGACAGTCGCCCCCGCTGCGGTGCTGAGTTCTCTTGCCATAATGTTCATCTTCCTTATTGAATTAGTAAAAAAATGCGGCGAACTACGAACCCTTCCATGGCTTTCCCATTCGCGCAATCGCCATCGGTCCGCGCTTGCTGACGCGCACCGTTCATCCAGTATCCACACGCCTAGGATACGTGACGGGAAGCATATCGCGGAGCGCACTTCGTGCGGAGTCCTCGCAAAATGGGTTCGCATTCGCGAAGAATCCGCTTCCCAAAGGCCCGAGGCGGGGCCGGGCACGCTGTACCAACACTAAGAATACGCGTTGCGGGAGGCAGAGGTAAAATATATGTTTCCTATACCGTCCATAGGAACAGCGTCTTATAAAAAAATGGAAATCCATCAGCTCCGATATTTTTGTGCCGTCGCACGGCATGGAACCTTCACTCGCGCCTCCGAGGCCGAACATGTAGCCCAACCTTCGCTGTCCCAGCAGATTCGCAAGCTGGAGGCGGAACTGGGATCGCGTCTCTTCGACCGCCTGCCGCGTTCGGCCAAACTCACCGTGTTCGGCCGCGCCTTTCTGCCCAAGGCCGAGCGCATCCTGCGCGAATTGGAAGCCGCCAAAACCGAACTGCTGGAAATGGCGGGCGATGAAAAGGGCGACGTGGTCCTTGGCATCATTCCCACCATCGGGGCCTACCTGTTGCCTAAACTGCTCAAGGGCTTCTCCGCGCGCCATCCGTTGGTCGCCGTCAAGATCGTGGAGGACATAACTCCGGTGCTGCTGGAACGTCTGCACCAGGGCACCATCGACACGGCTGTTGTGGCACTGCCGATCGCGGGCAGCGAGTTGACAGCGCTGGAGCTGTTCGAAGAAAACTTCTACGCCGTATTGCCCGAGAGGCATCGCCACGCTTCGCGCAAGAGCATCAGTCTTGCGGAGCTGAATCGCGAGCCCTTCTTGCTGTTGAAAGAGGGCCATTGTTTTCGCGACAGCCTGATCGCCGCCTGCCATCAGTCGCGAATGACGCCCAAGGTGGCCTTCGAAAGCGGCCAGTTTGCCACGATTCTCGCGATGGTTTCCGCGGGCATGGGCGTTTCGGCGGTGCCGGCGATGGCGGTGCAGCCGCATCCGGGATGCAAGTTCATTCCCATCTCCGGGCGCCATAGCACGCGCAAAGTCGGCGTCGTCACGCTGCGCCACCACTATGAGACCCGCGCCCAGCGGCTGCTGATGAAGCAAATCGTGGACGCCTGCGGCGCTGGCCGCGGCTCGCAGCGATGACCCGTTGCACCGCGCCGCGCCCAGGAACTACCATCGCTTGTTATGCCAGTAATCACTGAGCCTGTCGATACTACCTACACTCCGATCAAAGCTCCCCGCGGCAACCAGCTCTCCTGCAAAGGCTGGGGACAGGAAGCCGCCATGCGCATGCTGATGAACAACCTCGACGAAGAGGTCGGCGAACGCCCGCGCGATCTCGTCGTCTACGGTGGTACCGGCAAGGCCGCGCGCAATTGGGATTGCTATCACGCCATCGTGAACTCCCTGCGCTCGCTCGATAACGACGAGACGCTGCTCGTGCAGTCGGGCAAGCCGGTCGGCATCTTCCGCACGCACGACTACGCGCCGCGCGTGCTCATCTGCAACTCCAACCTCGTCGGCCACTGGTCGAACTGGGAGAAGTTCAACGAACTGGAGAAGCTCGGTCTGATCATGTTCGGCCAGATGACGGCCGGCTCGTGGATTTACATCGGCTCGCAGGGCATCATTCAGGGCACCTACGAGACCTTCTCCGCTGCGGGCGAGAAGCACTTTGCCGGCGACCTCGCGGGCAAGCTGATCGTCTCCGGCGGAATGGGCGGCATGGGCGGCGCGCAACCGCTTGCGGCCACCATGACCGGCGCGTGCTTCTTGGGCATCGACGTCGATCCCGAGCGCATTAAGAAGCGCCTGCGCACCGCTTACTGCGACTTCATGGTCAACTCGCTCGACGAAGCGCTGCGCATCCTGAAGAACGCGGTTCGCAAGAAGGAGAACATCTCCGTCGGCCTTGTCGGCAACTGCGGCGACATCATTCCCGAGCTGGCCGAGCGCGGCGTGGTTCCCGACATTCTCACCGATCAGACCTCGGCGCACGATCCCCTGAACGGCTACGTGCCCATCGGCATGACGCTGGAAGCCGCGCTGGAGCTGCGCAAGAGCGATCCCAAGGCGTATCTGGAGCGCTCGCTCGACACCATGTCGCGCCACGTCGAAGGCATGCTCAAGCTGCAGAAGATGGGCTCGGTCACCTTCGACTACGGCAACAACATCCGCACCTTCGCCTTCGAGCACGGCGTGAAGAACGCCTACGACTTTCCCGGATTCGTTCCCGCCTACATTCGTCCGCTGTTCTGCGAAGGACGCGGCCCGTTTCGCTGGGCAGCGCTCTCGGGGGATCCCGCCGACATTCACACCACCGACGAGCTCGTGCTCGAGATGTTCCCCGAGAACCGGATCCTGAGCCGCTGGATCGACCTGGCGCGCAAGCGGATCAAGTTCCAGGGACTGCCTTCGCGTATCTGCTGGCTCGGCTACGGCGAGCGCGCGCAGTTCGGACTGGCGCTCAACGACATGGTGAAGAGCGGCAAGCTGAAGGCGCCGATCGTCATGGGACGCGATCACCTCGACTGCGGCTCGGTTGCATCGCCGTTCCGCGAGACGGAATCGATGAAGGACGGCAGCGACGCCATCGCAGACTGGCCACTGCTCAACGCACTGCTCAACACTGCGAGCGGCGCATCGTGGGTGTCGATCCATAACGGCGGAGGCGTTGGCATTGGCTACGCGCAGCATGCGGGACAAGTCACGGTTGCCGATGGAACCGTCGCGATGGCGAAGCGCATCGAGCGCGTGCTGACCAACGATCCGGGCATCGGCGTTGCGCGCCACGTTGATGCCGGCTACGACGAGGCCAAGCAGTTCGCCAAGGAGAAGGGCATCGAGGTGCCGATGATGCGCTGATCTTGAGGGCTGCGATGAACGCCACCATTCGAGCTTGTCATGACGAGCGAAGCGAGGCATCTGTTCTCGTTGGCAGCGCGATGCACTGCATGGGAACGCAGGTCGTTCGCTTCGCTCAGGATGACAAATCAAAACCAACAAAAACGGGGAGCGGCTGGTAGACCGTTCCCCGCTCTCTCCGATCAGGTTTGCTATTTCCGTTACTCTATTCGCCAAGCGACCCGCATACATCAGAAGGCGATGAAATCCTTGTAAAAAACTTGTAAACGGTTGTAGTACGACATTGTGGTATATCACTCCCACAGCGTCGGACTCCCACTCGCGTTAGCTCTTACCGCCGCCTGCCAGGTCCTGCACAAACTCTACCAGCGAACGCACCGGGGTGCCCGACGGCCCCTTGGCGATCCAGGGCTTGGCGTCTTCCATCCAGGCGACGCCGGCGATGTCGAGATGGATCCACGGCGTGTCGCCGACGAATTCTTTCAGGAACATGGCCGCAGTCACCGCGCCGCCCCAGCGGCCGCCGACATTCATCATGTCGGCGATGTTCGACTTGAGCATCTCGCGATATTCGTCGTCCACCGGCATGCGCCACATCTTCTCGCCCGACTTCTTCAGCGAATCGCTGAAGCGCTGGTAGAAATCGTCATCGTTGGAGAAGATTCCCGCATTCACCATGCCGAGCGCGACAACCACGGCCCCGGTCAGCGTCGCAGCGTCGATCAGGTGTGTCGCGCCAAGCTGCTTCGCATAGTGCAGGCCGTCAGCCAGCACCAGGCGGCCTTCGGCATCGGTGTTGATCACCTCAATCGACTTGCCCGACATGGCAATCTGTATGTCGCCCGGCTTCTGCGCCTTGCCGGAGGGCATGTTCTCGCTGGCGCACACGATGCCGATCACGCGCACCTTCGGCTTAAGCTGCGCGATGGCGCGCATCGCGCCGATCATGGCCGCGCCGCCCGCCATGTCGTACTTCATCTTCTCCATGCCTTCGGCGGGCTTAATGGAGATGCCGCCGGTATCGAAGGTAATTCCCTTCCCCACCAGCGCGAGCACCGGCTTTTTCCGCGCGCTCTTCGGCTCGTAGCGCATGACGATCAGCCGTGGTTCTTCGTCTGATCCCTGCGAGACGCTCCAAAAGGCGCCCATCTTCAGCTCGTGCAGCTTGTCGGGACCGTATACCTCACACTGTAGTCCTACTTCGTCAGACATTTTCTTGGCGCGCTCGCCCAGGATGGTCGGCGTCATCTTGTTGCTGGGCTCGTTGGCCAGATCGCGGGCGAAATTCTGCGCCTCGCCGATGATGCGCCCCTGCTCGGCGGCGGATTTCAGCGCCTTTGTATTGCCCTGAGCAGCAATCACCAACTCGTCAATCTGCTTGTCTTCGCGGTCGCTCTGGTAGTAGTTGGGCTCGAAGCTGCCGACGTACGCGCCTTCCACAATCGACTTCACGGCGTCACGAACACCGGTCGCGAGGTTGGGCGCGACCACCACGAAGCTCTTCACGCTCTTCGCTTTCAGGTTGCGCAGCGCGGTTCCCGCCAGCTTGCGCAGCTCGTATGACGAGAAGCTCTTGGCCTTGCCTCCGCCGATCAGCAGCAGGCGCTTGGCCTTCAACCCCTGCGGCTGGTGCAGCAGCGTAGTCTCCAGCAGCTTGCCGGTGACCTCGCCGGAGGCGATCAGCTCGGCAGCGGCCTCTAGCACGGCCTTGTCGTCGGTCTGAAGCTGGGGCGCGGGTTTGGGCTTGTCGCCGGTCTTTAGTTCGTCCTTTGGGGATTCGTTCTTCGGGGCGCCGTTCTTCGAGTCAGGGGCGGCGTCGACGACGGCAACAACCAGGCATTCGGTTTCAATTTGTGAGGGGGCAGCGGCAGAAATTGTGATTTTCATGGCGTTATGGAGTCAGGTATACAGTTTAACCTGCGGAGGCTTTTGGCCCCGGGCTTCTGGCTCTTCGCTCTTGGCTCTAGGCTCTTCGCGTTCTGCTCGTTGCCTCTCGTGACGCGCCGACTGCGCTCAGGATAACGAAAGAAAATTTGTTATGCGATTTCTTAGAATCTTCAGCTTAGCGTCGATTTCCCTCCTAAATTACTGATTTTATGAAGCTTACAACTAAATTGCTGATTCTCTGGGAGTTACACTACGCCCGCACCCACTTCAGTTGCCTCAGACACGGATCCATTGCCCCTTGACTGCGGCGGCTTGCGATTGGTTTCCGCCTCAGCATGTCCCTCGACGGCGTCCTGGCGCACCGCCCCGGCGTGGCGCTGCTGATCGCGGACCAGCTTTTCGGCGGCTAGCTGGATGTTGCGATTGCGCGCCATCTCCTCGTAGCGCATGCGGCGTTCGCGCCGTTCGCGCCGCTTGCGATTGCGCTCCAGCTCAGCCGCCCGCTGCAAGCCGGCCTGCTCACCCTGGCGCTCGTAGACGTCGATCAGCTCCATATCATCGGCGGTGGCTTGAAAGTCCGTATCGGGAATGGGCCTGGCAGCCTCGTGCAACATCTGGCCGAGCCTCGCGCGCAAATCGTCGTCAGCTGCGTGGCCCAGGTTAGCGCCCAAAGGTAGGTCGCGGACCTGGGCACATTTTCTGTCGGCGGCGGCGGGAAGGCCACCTCCGGCTCGACGCTGAGATCGAAGTCTTCGGGCAGCCCATATTGCTCTTCGAAGCCGTCGTCCTCGTCCACGTACTGTGTGACATCCCCGTCCTGCATCTCCGCTTCCCGTTCCCAGATATCCCGGGCCTTTATGTTGGAGGCGGCCAGGCGCAGGATGGCGAGCAACAGACGCCCGGTGCGATGGTCGATCTCCCCATAGCGGACGGCCTCGCCCAATTGCATCATGCCCACCTGCACGGCATGCAGGTCGTCGAGCACAGGTAGTTGCATGCTGACGCGTTGGGAACGGGCACGCGCGCGGGCAGCCTTCATGCGGCGGCCGTTCTCGTGCAGGTGCCAATAGCAATAATCGCGATTCTTTACCGGGATGCCTCGGCAGAAGACCCCGGCAGAATTGATGTGGTGGCAATATGGTTGCGGCATATGAGTTTGTTCGTCTCCTTACATTTGGCCTTTGGCTTTTGGCCCTTCAAGAGCTGCATTTGCCTTCTCGCCAATAGCCAAGGGTGGACTTCTTCTGGCCAATAGCTAAGAGCCAATGGCCAAGAGCAGACTTTCCCAGTTTCCAGACTAGGCGACTGTCAGGCGGAACTCAGTCGTTTTGTGACGGGCGGGGGTTACGAAAGTACATGTACTAAAAGTGAAAACATTGCGGTTCGTGGCTGTGACGACATCACACGCGCCTGTGATGTGAAAAAGGGGTATGTTTTGAAAGGGCACAGCTTTAGCTGTGCCGCAAGAGGCCCATACCCTGCTTGGGGCTTTATCCCCTGAGGATAGGCCCGAGGAAACGAAACCCATTTCCTCTGGCTGAAGCCGTAGCGGAGCGCGAAGGTGGAAGCCCATAGCTTCAGGTATGGGAAACGCGCAATCGGGATGACGGCCGAGCCCCTTCCGGGGCGGCACCATTCGCGCCAACGTTAATCGACGGATGGGCGAACCCTTCGGCAAGCTCAGGGCAAGCTGTGGAGCACCGGGCCTGGCCTCTACTCAAACTCAAGATGCCTCTGTTGCTCCCCCTGCGAGGGCCTCGACCTACGCTTGAAGCACAGGCGACCAAAGCGTTCCAACATGTCACCGCGCTGTCGCTTATACCTAACAATATAGTTCCCGTCTTGCTTGTCCTCTGCCATCTTAAAATCTACCAATGCGTCCAGCGCCTCTTTGACCCATTTGGCGCGTGGTATTTCCGGACTGCGTGGGCCTGAACTGTCAAAACCATAGAAAGTCTGCAAGTCTCGGGTTACTTGAACAACGGAAACGTGCAGCTCGACCACACGCCGATCTTCGGAGACCTCGGACTCGGCGAACTTCTTGGCTGCGTACTGTGTGAACAAGTCATCCCAAATGATTTGCAACATGATTGGCAGACGCGGAGGATGATCAAGGAATTTGCGATCTCCATACTTTTCAAGAAGAATCTGCCAGTTGACCTGACGTACCTTTCTCAGTCGTTCGTAAAGTCCAGGATCTCGAAAGGTACCCCCAAAGCACATCAATTGCACCCACGTCTTCTCGGGTCCACTAACGCGCTGAAACCCAACTGTGGCCAAGCGGCGCTGGAAACTCCACTTACCGTTAGCTCCACCCTTTGCGATATGGTCGCAGAAATCTGCGCCTCTAAGGAACGGCACTAACGCGACCAAGTCATGCGTTTGCAGATGCTCGTTCTGCGTCCACCATCCGGTCAGGTCATCGTCGTACTTCTGAAGTTGATGAACATCGTCGTCCCAGAGGCCCTGTTCTGTGGAAGCCCTAGCTTCGCTTCTGCCACGATGCCATTATCGTTTCCGCACTGAATCGCGCAATCCGGTGTGACAGGCGTCGAAGGCGCAATCTTATTTTCGGCTGAAGTTGTGAACCGACGACCGACCTCGAAGGGGAAGTCTCTAAGCTCGTGCTTTTCGTTGTCCCACCGAACCTCGTTCACGAACGCCAAAACCGCATAAAGCGCTTGGGAATAATCATCCAGCGCCTCTTTCATTTTGCTGTGGTCGTATTCAGGCTGCTGATTCGATGTCAGAAAGGGTACCCTCGCGAAAGTACTCAAAGATGTGATTCACCAGCCGCTTTAATGCCATATCCGACGCGCGCACTTGCGGCACGACGAGAATCTGCCTGGGCGACAGAACCCATACTTCTGCTGTCGAGAAATCACGATTATCAACAACAGAAACATGAAGATACGGGTTGGAGTGTAAAACGGTGCAACTGCCGTACTTAAGCCTTCGCAACGCTTCCGAAAGCCGCCGGGTGTCGTGAGGGGTGTTGAGAACATCCGACTCGTACTCTATCCTCACCGGTTTTGGCGCATGGTCGTCAGTGCTGATCCGATCGCGCTTTGAGAAGAAATCGAGTCGAGACGACGCGATATCGACGAGACGATCCAGTACTACAGTGCCGTACATCCGGAAGTCACCATCACAGGCGAGATAGCCGTATTTCGAAAGTGCCGCGCGGCTTGTTGGCGAGAACCGACCATCTTCTTCAGCGCGAACGACCTCAAAAGTCACAGATTGAAACCATTGATTCGTCTGACGGGCTTCTCTAAATGCGTTTTCAAGGCTCTCATCAGTCCACTCACGGGTGCTCTGGAAGCGCTTTCGAGCTTCCCCTCGAAGCTTCTTTCGCGCAGAGAGCTCTAGCACACGTATTCCCGACGAGGGCCGATCCTTTTGAACCGCTGCCAGCAGTCCATGTAACTCAATTTGGGTGAGAAACGGCTGAGCGACCTTTGGATATAGACGCTCAACAAAGGGAAGCAAGACAGTGCGCCAATACGTGCGGGAACTTACAAGCATCAGGACGTAGATCGCTGGGTGGCGAGTTCGTATGACTGCAAATTCTCCATCGAGCCGACGGTCACCCTTCACCGAGGTGTACGAAAAGATCATCGCTCCTTGGTTGCCTCGGACGGTCACTTAAGCCGGAGGGCATCGACGAGGATTGCAAAACTCGCAGGAGGTCTTCCCTGGAACCGAGCACCGCCATCTGCAGGAACTCGCCTTCCTCTAGGCGCACCTCGCCGAGCTTGGAAATGATCTGGTTCCACCCGTCGGTCGAGTGTGCAATCAAGTCCGAGCCCCCGATGTCAAGCAGTGGCAAAGGTCGATGTCTCATAGTCCTATTGCGGGATTTTCAGAGGATGCCATTCTACCCCAGATACTCAACCCTGCATCACCTTTGCGTTTGCGATATTGAAGACCTCCTCCCCGACTTTGCGGTGCAATATGGGATAAGCGTCATCATCCCGGACATTTCGGAACCATGATGAGCTATCGCCGTTGACCGGGCGGCGGGAAGGTCGCATAGAGTGTGGCCTTCCGAGTCATCCGTAGAGTCGTTGGCATCGCGGAAGCAAGCGAGGTCACGCGGCCATGGCGAATCCTTAAGGGTAGTGCCGCGCTTTAGCGCGGCGTCGGGCGGGCCGTCTCTCCTTTTCCAATCTGCCGAAGGCTTGCGCGCAGCCGCTAGGCGGAGCGCACAAAAACAGATTCATGGGCGAGGTCGCGATGGCGACCTCGCCCAGGGATGACAAACAATAGAGAGCCGTTGACGCGGCGCTGAAGCGCCGCTCTACCCTACTTGCCTGATCACGCGGGTTGTGGGCCTCGGGCTTTAGCCCCCTGAGGGGATGCGATCCCCATGCGCAAGACGCTCCCTCAGCGGCTAAAGCCGATTCTTCTCTCGGCCTTGTCGGCACGGCTGAAGCCGTGCCCTTTCAAAACCAGTGTCGCCCCTGAAGGGGCTCGGAGTTCATTAAGGCGAGACGCGTTTTCCCCGGCCTGAAGGCCTGGGGCTTCCACCTTAAGCCTTCCGGCTGCGCGCGATGGCCTCGCGGGCTTCTTTGTCGGCGGTGCGGCGGCGTTCGGTTTCGCGCTTGTCCCAGGTCTGCTTGCCCTTAGCCAGGGCGAGCTCCACTTTGACCCGGCCGTTCTTGAAGTACAGTCGCGTGGGGATGAGCGTTAGTCCCTTCTGCTGGGTTTTGCCGATGAGCTTGTAGAGCTCATTCTTGTGGACGAGCAACTTCCTGGTGCGCACAGGTTCGTGGTTGAAGATGTTGCCGTGCTCGTACTCGCCGATATGCGCGTTGATGAGCCAGAGCTCGCCGTCTTTCACCAGGCCGTAAGCATCCTTGAGGTTGGCGCGCCCGGCACGAATGGATTTGACCTCGGTCCCGCGCAGGGCGATGCCGGCCTCAAACTTTTCCAGCAGGAAATAGTTGTGCGAGGCGGCGCGGTTCTGGGAGGCATCGCGCTCGCCGCTGGAGATGGGATCGCGGCGGCTGGCCTTGGGCTTCTCGGTAGTAGTGGGTTGGGTTCGGCGGGCCATGGTGCGAACGCTGGTCGGTATGTGTCGTCCCTACGGGACTCGGGTCTCAATCCTGCCGCTACCCAGCGTTCCACTGCGCTCCACGCTGGGCTAAGTTATTTCGCCCCTACGGGGCTGGTGTTTCGACCGACACGGTTACGTTGCAACACCGTCTGTCGTCCCCGAGGGACTTCGGCGATCTACGACCGCCTACCCAGCACTGCGCTGCGCTCCGTGCTGGGCTATCATCGCACGCCTGCGGGCTTCTCAATGGACGGACAATGATTCCGAGGGAGATGCGACAAGCGATTCGTTTTTTGTATGCTAACACGCGCTTAATACAGACATATATGCGCGGCTCGGAGTGCTATAATCGCGCCGATCCCGTCCTGCGGTTCCGATGCCCGTGGCGGAGCCAGGGATGCTCACTTATTAGGCACATTGAAGTCTGAATTACAGGCCCGAATCCCGCCCCTACAGCACCGCGATGCGGGGTCCGGAAATACTCCGGAATCGTTAGGATTGGAATGAAACGGCTCACCCGCGTCCTGGCCCTGCTGCTGATTTTTGCCACGGCAGCGGTGGCCGCTGACAAAGCCAAGCAATTCTACAAGCAAGGCTTGGCGGCCGAGACCCGGCTCGACTACGTTGCCGCCTACAACTTCTATCATCAGGCATACGATCTCAAGCCTGGCGATCTGACGTATCGCGCTTCCTTTGAACGCGTGCGCTTCCTGGCGGCGGCCTCGCTTGTGCATCAGGGAGAGTTGCTGGTCAACAGCGGCAAATTGCAGGAGGCCCTGACAACCTTCGAACGGGCGCTGGGGATCGATCCTTCCAGCTTTATCGCTCAACAGGAGGCGAACAAGGTAAGAACCGCGCTGCTGAAGAAGCAGCAGGAGGAGCAGGGACCGCCCCGCCACCGACCCCAGCTTCGGAGTTGCACAAGCGTATGGAGGAAGCGGCCGGACCGGTCGAGCTGGCTCCGATCTCGGACACACCGATCACGCTGAAGCTCAGCGAGGACAGCAAGACGGTCTATGAGTCGATCGGGAAGTTGGCGGGCATCAATGTGCTCTTCGATCCCGATTACACATCGCGGCGCATTCGTGTCGACTTGAACGCGGTCACGCTGGAGCAGGCGCTCGAGATTACGGCGCTGGAATCGAAAACCTTCTGGCGTCCCGTCACTCCTAACACGATCTTCGTGGCGGCCGACACTCCCGCCAAACGCAAAGAACTGGAACAGAGCGTCATTCGCACCTTCTACCTCACGAACCTCTCGCAGCCGAACGAACTGCAGGACCTGGTTAATATTCTCCGCACTCTTCTTGATACCCAGCGTCTGCAGCAGTTTCCGTCGCAACAGGCCATCGTGGTGCGTGGAACTCCCGATCAGATTGCCATGGCGGAGAAGCTGATCGACGATCTCGACAAATCGCGGCCGGAAGTGGTGGTGGAAGTCGTGATTATGCAGGTGCAGCGCAACAAGCTGCAGAACCTGGGAATTCAGCCGCCTTCGTCGGCGTCCGTAACCCTGATCGATAACAGCAGCACCACAACCTCCGCCTCCGGCACCAACGTTGGAACCGGCAGCGGAACCGTGACTACGACGAGCGGGAGCACCGCCGGCACGATCAACTTAAATACCCTGGCGAACCTGACCGCGAACAACTTCCAGGTGAACATCGGTCCTGCTACAGCGTACTTCCTTTATACCGACAGCACTTCGAAGATCTTGCAGCAACCGCAGATACGCGCACTGGACGGACAGAAGGCCTCGCTGAAGCTCGGCCAGCGCGTTCCGGTGGCGACCGGATCGTTCCAGCCCGGTATCGGCGGTGTCGGTATCAACCCGCTGGTGAACACCCAGTTCAATTACATTGACGTCGGCGTAAACGTAGACATCACACCCCATGTTCACGGGCTGAACGAAGTGACGCTGAAGGTGACGATGGACATCTCGGCGGTCGACTCCTACCAGAACATCGGCGGCATTCAACAGCCCGTCATTGGGCAGCGCAAGATTGAACAGGAAATCCGTATGAAGGAAGGCGAGGCCAACATCATGGGCGGCATCCTGGAAGAGACCGATACCAAGAACCTGCAAGGAATTCCCGGACTGGCGCAAATTCCGTTCTTCCGCTATCTGTTCTCCAATGAGCAGAAGAACCGCATCGACAACGAACTGGTATTCATGATGGTGCCGCACATCGTGCGGGCGCAGGAGATCAGCACTTCGAACACCAAACCGATCGACGTAGGCACCGCTAATGTAATTCAACTGCGCCGGCCGAGCATTCTGCCGGAGACGACCCAGGTGATCAATTCGCCAGGGGTGTCCGCCCGGACCGGCGGCTCGCAAGTCGCTCCGCCGCAGCCCGTACAGCCTCCAACCGGGGTTCCTCAGTCGCAAAACCTGCCGCAGGATCAATCACCGGCCTCCGCCCCTCAGGGCAGCGCGATCGTAAGCTTCGATCCTGCGAACCTGAATCAGGCGGTCGGCTCGACCTTCACCGTGAATGTGAGCCTGGTCGGAGCTCAGAACGTGTATTCCGTTCCGTTGCAGATTACCTACAACCCAAGCGTGCTGCAGTTACTGAACGTTTCGAATGGCCCGTTGTTGGAACAGGATGGGCAGCCCGTGGCGCTGGTGCACCGCGATGATGCAATGGCAGGAATTGTGCAGCTCACCGCCTCGCGTCCGCCTGGGGCGGCGGGGGTGTCGGGGAACGGTTCCGTCTTCACGTTAACGTTCCAGGCAAAGGCCGCCGGACAGTCGACCTTGAGCATCAATCGCGCTCAACTGAAGAACGCCGCCATGCAGACGATGCCTGCGAGTGGGTCGCAGGCGATTGTGACCGTCCACTGAGCGACGCGTCTAATCAGAGAGTGCCGGGAGTGCGCGTGGGCCCCTTCGCGACTCCCGAGCCCGCGATCGGTCTAGAATATTTGTCGTGAGTAAACACCTCTCACAATCTGATGGTGCTTCGATCAAGCATTCCCGGCGAAGCGCCCGGTCAGGCGCATATCGCACCAGCAGCGGCTTCTCCCTGATCGAGCTGATCGTGGCGATGACGATCCTCTCGATTCTGACTGCGGCGGCAGTGCCCGTCGTGCGAGTCACCATTGAGCGCAATAAGGAGCGGGAGTTGCGCCGCGACTTGTGGGAAATGCGCGACGCCATTGACCGTTACAAAGACGCTGCTGATCGAGGCGCATTCCAGGTGAAGCTCGATAGCCAGGGTTATCCGCCGGACCTGGATACGCTGGTGAAGGGGGTCGATTCCAATGGCAAGAAGCTGCGTTTTCTGCGGCGCATCCCGGTCGACCCGATGACCGGCAAGACCGAATGGGGACTGCGCTCGATGCAGGACGATCCGGATTCCGACTCATGGGGCGGGCAAAACGTTTTCGACGTGTATAGCAAATCGGAAGGCACAGGACTGGACGGAACGAAGTACAAAACGTGGTGAACAGATCTTGGCCCACGAACGTATGACTCGACGCTTTCGCCAACGCGGCTTCACCTTGATTGAGCTGATGGTGGTCATCAGCATCATCGTCATCCTGATGTCACTAGCAATTCCGCGTTACCAGGCTTCCATACTGCGGGCGAGAGAGACTGTGCTGAAGGACGACTTGTACACGATGCGTTCGGTCATCGACCAGTACACGCTCGATAAGCAGAAGGCGCCGCAATCGCTGCAGGACCTCGTCGATGCGGGCTATATCAAGCAGCTGCCCAAAGATCCCTTCACCAACGCGCGTGACAGCTGGGTGCCGGCGCAGGACGACTCGCTGATGTCTCCCGACCAGACCGAGCCCGGAATTATCGACGTGCACAGCGGCAGCGACCTGACCTCCAGCGAGGGCACGGCGTACAACACGTGGTAGGAGCCGTCAGCTATCAGCTTTCAGCCGTCAGTTCTCGGATTTCAGCAGTAAATATCATCCGTCAGCAAAATCCCCCAGATGAAAGAATCTGGATGCTTTGTGAGTTGTGCAGGAGTTCGATCTGGTTACTGAGAGCTGATGGCTGACAGCTGACAGCTTCTTTTCACTTCCCCTTCCGCGCCTCCGCTTCCGCCAACCAGCCACGACGCAGCTTCTCTTCAGGAATACTCGACAGATAGGGCTTGATATCCAGGATGGGTGTGGCGTCGAGCATGTCAACGCCGCGCACCCGCAGGCGACGACCTTCGCGACCCAGCAGTTCGACGGCAGTGAGCGCAATCGGATTCGGGCGTCGCGGTGAACGGGTGGCGAAGACACCGTGTTCCCGGTCATCGCAAGGGGGCTTGCCGCAAAGCTCGAAGCCTTCTGATCGGTCAAAGACCCAGACGACGATCAGGTGCGAAAAGCCTTCGATGTCCTTCAGCCCGACTTCGAACTCCGGCAGGATCTCAAGCTCGCCCTCCGCGTCATGTTTCGCGCCCAGGCCTTTTGGGACCTGGCTCGTTTCCTCGTAGGGGCTGCGCACGTAGCCAATGGCTTTGGGATTGAACAAGGGTTGAGTTTCCACAATGTAATGGTATGCCGGGAAACCTGATGAGCGTGTCGAAATCAGCCTGACTACTCGCACCGTTGCGCCCACGGCTTGGTGTTGCTTTGTAGCTACACTGTAACTACACTCATGGAAAGGCCCCAGCGTGTACTTCGAATGGGATGAAGCCAATCGCGAACACATTGCGGAGCATGATGTAACTCCAGAAGAGGCCGAACAGGTCGTGCTCAACCAGCCGCTGGATCTGGAGGTACAGAGCCGGAGCGGTGAGGAGCGCACTCTCCAGTTGGGCGAAACCGATGCCGGTCGCATTCTGTTGGTGGTCACTACATACCGGGGGAACAAGCTGCGGGTGGTAACCGCCTTCCCGGCCAACAAGAAGTTGAGGAGTTTGTATGCGCAGCACCAGCAAGAAGACTAAGGTACGGGAACTGACGACGCCTAAGTTCGCGAACGAAGCGGAGGAAGCTCGCTGGTGGGCCAATCACCAGAATGAGATCGCCAAGGCATTCGAAAAGGCGGCAGCCGAAGGACGTGTCGGACGCGGCACAGCAGCCCGTAAAGGGGCGACCCCCACCACCACCATTCGCCTCGACCCCGACGATGTTTCGCGCGCGCGCGCGCAGGCGCAGCGAAAAGGCCTGCGATATCAGACTTACCTTAAGATGCTGCTTCGCGAAGCATTGCTCGCGGAAGACCGCAAGGCCGGGTAGGAGCGCGTGGGCCATTTGGAGATGACCAATCGAAAGCGCTTGACGGCGAGTCTGAAGCTGCACCCCTTCGCTCGCGATCCTCGAAAGCTGAGGGCCAGTGCTGACGGCTTCACATCACTGGCGGCACGGTAATTCCCATCACTGCAAGAATGCCGATCAACTCGCGCCGCACCACCGCGGCGGTGGCGAGCAGAAATTTCTTCCGTTCCACGTCGGCTTCGGTCAGGATGTAATGGCGGTGGTAGAAGTTGTTGAACTGCTGTGCTAGCTGGAACGCATGCTTGGCCGCATAGGCTGGCTCGGTCGTAGCGATGCACTGTTCGATGATGCTGGATGTTTTCCCGGCTAACAGCCAGAGCTCCCAGATTTCCGTTCCGCTCTCGTCGGCGAAGAAGCGCGCGAAATCTACTTCGGCGTTGAGCGCTTGCTCCGGTTCGAGCCCGGCCTTGCGGAAGATGTTGGTCGCCCGCACGACCGCATATTGCGCGTACGGGCCGGTCTCGCCTTCAAACGCCAGCGCCTCCTTAAAGTCGAAGGCAATCACCGATTGCTTGGTGAACTTGAGCATGAAGTAGCGCAGCGCCCCAATGGCAATCTGCTCACTGATGCGCTGGCGTTCTACATCATCTAGTTCGGGATGTCGACTATCGACCTCCTTCTTTGCCGCGGAGATCAAAGCATCGAGCAGGTCATCCGCTTTCACTCCAAAACCCTTACGCCCAGATACCTCAATGTAAGACTTCGCCCGGTCTTCTTCGCTCACGTCGTAGCCCAGTTCCATGGCGCAACGCGGCGTCAGGGCGACCATTTCGTAGGAGAAATGCGTGTAGTGGGCCGCCTGCTCCGTGTACCCCAGCAGGCGCAAGGCTTCGATCACCGTGTTCTGTGGATCGCTCTGACGCGAATCGATAACGTTGTAAATCGCGGCCACGCCGCCGAAGTGCGGATGATCCTCCAATCCCTGCTCGGCGGAGATCCACACCTCGTGATCGTTGGGATAGCGATAGAAGCGCAGATAACCGAAGTCACGGCCCAGCAAACCGAACTTCCAAAGATGATAGGCGATGTCCTTGCCGACGTAGCCGACCGTTCCGTTGGAGCGAACGATGACTTTCGCGTCTTCGTCGGGGCCGGTCTTCTCTTCTTCGGGAACATCCGGCTTTGCTGATTTGGGCCGCGTCATCACCCAGCAGCCCTTGTTCTTGCCTTCGTTCTCGAAGTACAGCACGCCCTTTTCTTTCAACTGCTGGAAGGCCAGGTCCCAGAAATGTAGCCGCAGAATCTCGCTTTCGCGCGGCAGGAAGTCGTATTCGATGTCGAGGCGGCCCATGGTCTCGATGTGGCGGCGCAGCACTGCTGTTGAGATGATTTGCGCGACTTCCGCCAGTTCGTTGCCGCCACGCTCGATGGCATGCAGCGTCTCAAGCCGGACTTTCAGGTTAGCTTTGTCGTGCTCGTACCATTGCGAGACTCGCGCGTACAAATCCCAACAGTAGTAGTCAAAACGGGGAGTACGCGCCATCAATTCGGCGATTTCCTGCTTCGACTGGCACTCCAGGCGAACGAAGCCCACCACCACGTCTGCAACCTGCGCGCCAGTGTTATCGATGTAATTCTGCACGTCGACGGTATGCCCGGCCGCTCGCAGCAGGCGCACGAACGTATCGCCCAGAATCGCATTGCGCAAATGACCGATGTGCGCGGCTTTGTTGGGATTAATGCTGGTGTGCTCCACCAGAATCTTGCCGGAGACGTCGGCAGGGCCTTCACCGTGATGGTCCGTTATCGCAGCGCTGTCGCCGCGCAGCATCTCCCGCGCCGCAACATCACGTTTGACGCGCGCGTTGATGTACCCGGCGCCGGCGACCTCAAGCTTCTCGAATCCTTCAGGCGGCGTAAATTCCGCGACGATCTCTTCGGCAATCTTGCGGGGAGGCTTGCGCAGGGTCTTCGCCAGCTCGAACGACAGCGGCAGCGCGAACTCTCCCATCTCCACTTTGGGAGGCTGCTCGATGACTACGTTCGCCAACTCTAGTTGATATTTGTGGCGAAGGAACTCGCGAATGCGCGCCGCCAGGAGTTTTTGTTTTTCGAGGTACACGGTTGTTGTGAAAGGGCACGGCTTTAGCCGTGTCGAAAGCAAACCTCATGAGACGGCTTCAGCGACGGGGCCCTGCTACGACAGGTTCCTCAGGAGCTAAAGCCCTGTTCAATTAGAACTAAAACGGCACGGCTGAAGCCGTGCCCCTTCAAAGCTTCGCAGCATCAAGTGCCGACTCTTCAGTGTAGCAAACGGTCTCTACCGCTTGTGTTTGACGCTGGCAAACGCGTTACCTATGATGAAGGTTCCTGCGAGCTTCGACCTCCAGCGAGTTGCCTCCCATGCGAATTGCATACCTCGACTGCTTCTCGGGCATCAGCGGCGACATGTTTCTCGGCGCGCTGGTCGATGCTGGGGTTTCCTTCGAACTGCTGCAAAAGACTGTGTCCGGCCTGAACATCGGGGCCTCGTTGGAACTGTCGCGAGTGGATCGGGCGGGAATCTCCGCAGCCAAGGTCGACGTCCTGGTACGGGGTGAAAAGGACATGCCGCGCGAGGAGTTCTGGGCACAGCGGCACCGTGCAGATGAGACCGGGCGCCAGTCCCAGCCACCCACCGCAGGCCATCATGACCACGGTCGTAGCCTGACGGAGATCCTTCACATCATCGCCGGAGCGCCGATCAGCAGCCGCGCCAAGCAGACAGCAAGCGGCATCTTCCGCGCGCTCGCTACCGCCGAAGCCGAGGTTCACAACCTCGACGTCGAGCAAGTTCACTTTCACGAAGTCGGCGCCGAGGATGCGATCGTCGATGTGGTTTGCGCTGCCGTAGGGGCGGAGGCCTTGGGCGTCGAGCGTTTCGTCTCGTCGCCTCTGAACGTCGGCGGAGGCACTGTGGCTTGCGCTCATGGCGATTTGCCTGTGCCTGCGCCCGCGACGCTGGAGTTGCTGAGAGGCGCGCCCATCTATTCGGGAGCAATCCAGAAAGAACTGGTCACGCCGACAGGAGCAGCTATCATCAAGGTCCTGGTCAGCAGCTTCCAGCCGCGTCCGCAGATGGCGACAGAGGAGATTGGCTACGGCGCTGGCTCGTGCCACTTTGAGAGTCATCCAAACGTCTTGCGCCTGAGCATTGGAGAGATTGTCGAGGTGACGGTTCATGCAGAAGAGTCTCCCTCTGCCGGCTTGCGGGAAGAGATCGCAATTCTCGAAGCGAATCTTGACGACCTGAATCCGCAGTTGATCGGCTACATTATGGAGCTGGCATTCTCGAATGGAGCGCTGGATGTCTTCACAGCGCCGGTGCAGATGAAGAAGAATCGCCCGGGAACCCTGTTAACCGTACTGGCACGACCGCCGGACGAATCGAAGATGCGGGAGATGGTCTTTCGCGAGAGCAGCACGCTGGGCATTCGGGTGCGCCGTGAACAGCGTTACGTGCTGCCGAGGCATCACGAATCCGTCGCAACGCAATGGGGTGAGGTGCGCATGAAGATCGCCGGCAACGGCAAGGCTTTGCAGTACGCGCCGGAGTACGAGGATTGCCGGCGGATCGCTGCTGAGCACGATGTCCCGCTCAAGACGGTCATGCAGGAGGCGATCCGGCTGTACCTGGACCAGAAGAATGGATAATCCCGCAAAGTTCTACATCACCACGCCCATCTACTACGTTAACGCGCACCCGCACATCGGGCACACGTACACGACGATAGTGTGCGACGCCATCGCACGGCGCCAGCGGATGATGGGCATGGACACTTATTTCCTGACCGGTACGGACGAGCACGGTCAAAAAATTGAGCGGTCCGCGATCGCGGCGGGCTGCTCGCCGAAGGAGTTTGTCGACAAGATTGCCGCCGAGTACCGCGCGTTGTGGAACCGCATGAAGCTGAGCTACGACGACTTCATCCGGACAACCGAGCCGCGGCACGCGCGTGGCGTGCAGGCATTGTTTACCCGATTGCAGGAACGCGGCTATATCTACAAGGGTTCGTACAGCGGCCAATATTGCGTGTTTGATGAGCTCTACGTTGATGCAGCCGGGCCCGGCGCTCCTTGCCCGGAGTGCGGCCGCCCTACCGAAACGGTTCAAGAGGAAAACTACTTTTTCAAGCTGTCGGCGATGGAAGACCGGCTGTTGAAACTCTACGCCGAGCAGCCCGACTTTATCCGCCCGGAGACGCGGCGCAATGAAGTCATCGCGTTCGTGCGCAGCGGACTGCGTGATCTCTCTGTCAGCCGCACAACGTTTCAGTGGGGAATCCCGGTTCCGGGTGACCCGAAGCACGTCATCTACGTCTGGCTTGACGCCCTGGCCAACTACATCACGGCAATCGGCTTCGGTTCCGATGATCCCAAGGACCAGAAGAAATTCCAGCATTACTGGCCCGCCGACGTACACATGATCGGCAAAGAGATCGTCCGCTTCCATTGCGTCTACTGGCCGGCGTTTCTACTGGCCGCCGAGCTGCCGTTGCCGAAATCGATCGTCGCACACGGATGGCTGCTCTTCGAAGAGAGCAAGATGTCGAAGTCGCGCGGCAACATTGTGCGGAGCGAGACGATTCTTGACACGCTCGGCGCTGATCCACTGCGCTACTTCCTGCTGCGCGAAATCGTCTTCGGCAGTGACGGGTCCTTCAGCTTCGACGCGCTGGTGCAGCGCTTCAATGCCGATTTGGCGAACGGGCTGGGCAATCTTTCCAGCCGAACACTCAGCATGATCACGCGCTACTTCGAGGGTGAGGTGCCCTACCCCTCAAAGGAGCGCACGGCTGACGACCAGGCGATTGCGGCGCTCGCGGATCAGACGATCACAGATTTCAACACGCAGTTCGAGCAGTTCCAGTTTTCCCGCGCCCTGGAGACGGCCTGGGCACTGGTCTCGGCGGTCAACAAGTACATCGTGGAAAACGAGCCCTGGACGATTGCCGAGAAGCCCGGGCAAGATGCGCGTGCGCGGCTGGGAACGGTGCTCTACACCTCGGCAGAAGCGCTACGGATCGTTACCGCGCTGGCGCATCCCATCATTCCAGAGTCGACCGCGCGCATATGGCAGCAGCTTGGGCTCGGCGATATCAACAAGTTCGACCTTCGCCGGCTGAAGTGGGGCCAGTTGCAGCTTGGCACCAAGCTTGGCAAGGTGGAGCCGGTCTTCCCGCGGGCGGATAAAAGCACCATCGAAAAGATGCAGCAGATGGAGCAGGAGCGCTCTACGGGCAGCGAAAACAAAATCGCGACGGAGCCTCCGCCGGCGGGGAATGGCACGCAAACCGAACGGCTGGCAACTCCGTCTGCAACCGGACCTGCACCATCGGAGCCGCAGGACGCTAACGCGATAGCTGGAGTCGGGTCTGCTGCTCCTTCCGCAAGCGAGAACAAAATCAGCATCGACGACTTCCTCAAAGTCGAGCTTCGCGTTGGCGAGGTGAAGGTCGCTGAAAAAGTTAAGGGCGCCGACAAACTCCTGCGGATGGAAGTAGACATTGGCACAGAAGTCCGCCAGATCGTCGCCGGCATCGCTAAGGCTTACGAGCCCGAGAAGCTGATTGGACGCAAGGTGGTCATCGTCGCCAATCTGCAGCCGCGCAAGCTGCGCGGGCTGGAGTCGCAGGGCATGATCGTGGCAGCATCTTCGGGCGACGAGGGCTTGCCGGTGCTTGCGGGCTTCCTGGAGGATGTACCGGTCGGGGCGAAGCTGAAGTAAGCCGTCAGCTTGGAGACTATGCCTGCAAAGAAGGTTCGTGATGTAATCAAGCTCTTGGAAAATGATGGCTGGCAGATCGTTCGCACCACCGGAAGCCACAGGCAGTATCATCATCCCGTGAAGCCGGGGACGGTGACGGTCGCCGGTCATCCAGGAGAAGACTTGGCTCCGGGGACCTACAACAATATTCTGAAGCAAGCGGGGTTGAAGTGATGCGCTTTGCCGTGGTGTTCGAGAAGACTGAAACGGGATGGAGTGCCTACCCTCCAGATCTGCCGGGAGTGGGTGTTGCAGCGTCCACAATAGAAGAAACTCGACAGCTTGTGCGGGAAGCTATCGAATTGCACCTCGAGGACTTGCGTGATACCGGCCAGCCGATCCCCCCCGCATCATCTCAGGCTGATTATGTCGAGGTGGCAATAGGCGCCTAAGTCTTGCCATCCCTCTAATAAAATTCGCCACTATGTTCGTCGACTCCCACTGCCATCTGGAGAACAAGCGCTTCAACGGCGATCGCGCCGAAGTGTTCGCACGGGCCAAGGCAGCGGACGTAGAAGCGCTGCTGGCGATCGGCAACGGAGATGGTCCAGGCACCGGCACCCTTGATTGCGCGGTCAAGCTGTCACAACAGTATGACTGGGTCTACGCGACCGTCGGCATCCATCCTCATGAAGCAGCTCAAGCGAAGCAGGCTGATTTCGATGAACTCGAACAGCTTTCACGCAACGCCAAAGTTATCGGCTGGGGCGAGATTGGTCTGGATTATTACTACGATCACTCGCCCCGCGATGTACAGCAGCGCGTCTTCATTCGCCAGATGGAGATGGCGCGCGCGGCCTGGCTGCCCATCATCATTCACTGCCGGCCATCCGATAACAGCGAGAATGCCTGGGACGATCTTCTGCGACTGATCCGTGAACACTGGGCCTCGTCAGGCCTGGGGGGCGTTCTGCACTGCTTCACCGGTTCGGTCGAGAATGCCAGAGCGGTGTTGGATGCTGGGTTCGTTTTGTCATTTGCCGGCATGATCACCTATCCCAAAGCGCAGAACATTCGCGACGCAGCTCTCGTTGTGCCCCTAGACCGCATGTTCATCGAGACCGACTCTCCCTATCTCGCTCCCGTTCCGCATCGCGGCAAGCGCAACGAACCCGCGTACGTCGTGGAAGTCGCGCGCACGATTGGCGAGCTGCGAGGAGTCTCCTGCGAGGAAATTGGCCTGCAAACCACGCGAAACTTCTACAACTTTTTCGGTCTGCAAAAATCCAACTGACGTGATAGCCTTCGGGCGCATAGGGGTTACGAACCGGCATTGAGCGCGGCGCTTGGGGCCGATTGGTTGCAGCCTTGCTACACTGAACGTATGCCCGAGAATACATTCGACATTGTGAGCAAGATCGACCTGCAGGAGGTCTCCAACGCGATCCAGCAGGCGTTGAAGGAGATTCACCAGCGGTACGACCTGAAGGACTCCAAGTCGGACATTCAGATGGAGGGCACAGAGGCGCTGGTCATCAGCTCGGCGGACGACTTCAAGTTGAAGGCAGTGAACGACGTTTTGCAGGGCAAGCTGGTGAAGCGCGGCGTTCCTCTGAAGGGATTGCAGTATGGAAAGATCGAGCCCGCAGCGGGATCGACGGTACGACAAAGGATCACCTTGCAGCAAGGCATTCCGACCGAGAAGGCGCGCGAGATTGTGAAAGCTATCAAAGACTCGAAGAAAAAGGTACAGGCATCGATTCAGGGAGATTTCGTGCGCGTCAGCGGAAAAGACCGCGACACGCTGCAGGATATTATTGCGCTTCTGCGGCAAAAAGATTTCGGCATTGACATGCAGTTCACGAACTATCGATCCAATTAACGGGGCGAATGGGTTGAACATAGCGGTAATCCGCAACGCGAAAGAGATTTTCGACCTGCTGCACGACGACCTGGCGGCCATTGAACGGGAGTTCGGCCGCGACACGGTTTCGAGCGTCAGGGCGATCACGGAGATCGGAGAATATCTCCGCGCCGGTGGTGGCAAGCGCCTCCGCCCGGCTCTGCTGTTGCTCTCCTGCAAGTTGATGAACTACGCGGGACATGGCGCCATCAAACTTGGCGCCGTGGTGGAGATGATTCACACTGCGACCTTGGTACACGACGACATCATCGACGAGGCCCAGACGCGCCGCGGACGTCCGTCGGCCAACACGCAGTGGGGCAACTCGAAGTGCGTGCTTGCCGGTGATTGGCTTTACATGCAGGCCTTCAAGGTCGCGGTCCAGGAGCGCAATTTCCAGATCCTCGACACGCTGATCGACCTCACGCAGGCCATGGTCGAGGGCGAGCTGCTGCAAATCGAACGGCTCGGCAAAGCCATCACCATTGATGAGCACTTCGAGTTGATCCATCGCAAGACGGCGGTCCTGTTCTCTGTCTGCATGAAGCTGGGTGGCATCCTCGCGCGGGCGAGCGAGGCTGATCAGCAGAAGCTGGCGGACTACGGTCGCAACCTCGGCATGGCGTTCCAGATCGTCGATGACGTACTGGACCTCACGGCCTCTGAAGAAGTGCTGGGTAAGCCCGTTGCCAGCGACCTGCGCGAGGGCAAGGCTACCATGGCTGTTTTGCACGCATTGGAGCACTGCACTCCTGCCGAGCGCGCAGTCATCGAATCTGTGCTTTGCAATGGCGGATTTAACGGCATCGCTCCCCCTGACATTGTTGCTATCCTTCGGCGGCATGGATCGATCGATGCAGCCTACTCGCGTGCTAACGAGTTTGCTACTAAGGCGCGCGAATCGATCTGTACCTTCCCCGATTCGGAGATCAAGCGCGTGTTGCTGTGGGTGCCGGGTTTCGTGGTGGAGAGGCAGAGTTAGCGACGAGCGGCGAGCGGCGAGCAATCAGCTCTTAGCACTTGGCACTTGGCATTTGGCATTTAGCATTTAGCTCTCGGCTCTTTGGTATTTAGCCTTTTAGCTACTGCGCGGACTGGTCGCAATCAGCGGCATTCTCAAATTCCGAACAGCGCTAACGAAATCCGCGTTGCAGTTTGAGCGTGAACCGCAACAGCCAAGTGCTAACGGCTCGAAGCTCGTCGCTTGAAGCTCGAAGCTCGCTATACTCTCCTCATGGCCGCGCCCCAGGAAATCGAAATCAAGTTCCTCGTCTCCGATCTCAGAGACCTTGAAGGCAAGCTCACGCAACTGGGTTTCCGTTGCGTGACGCCCTCAACGCACGAGCTCAACACGCTCTACGATCTGCCCGGGCATAGGCTGCGCCGCAAAGGAGAGCTTCTCCGGCTGCGCAAGTATGGTGACACATGGAAGCTGACCCATAAGGGTAAGGGGCTGCCCGGCAAGCATAAGTCGCGCGCAGAGCTGGAGACCGGCGTCGCCGACGGTAAAGAAACGGACGCAATCCTCCGCGCCCTCGGCTACTCTCCGGTTTTCGTCTATGAGAAGTTTCGTTCGGAATGGAGCGACGGTGAAGGCCACGTGGTGCTCGATCACACGCCCATCGGTAACCTCGCCGAAATCGAAGGCAAGTCGCGCTGGATTGACCGCACTGCAAGAGCACTTGGGGTCGAGCCGAAGGATTACATCACGAAATCCTACTCTGAACTTTTTTTTGACTGGAAACGTAGAACCAAGCAGAAGGCAATGAACATGACCTTCCGCGAGATTGGTGGTCGCGCAAGACGAAATGACGGTCAATAAAGGACGAAACGAACTGACAGAGGCCGCTCGTCACCCCGCTCGCATTAGAGTTCCGCGGAAGCCGATGCCGGCTCCGGAGTTTAGACCTCGCCGGGCCTGAACCGGAGCCGGAAAAGGCGTGGGGAACAAGTGGTCAGTGGTCAGCGAGAACCTGAGCAGTCCTAACCTTTCGGATCGGCTCGTTCGAATGTCGCTTGATCGGATCCGACGTATTCCGAAATTCTCTTCACAAGTGAATCGTAAGCTATTGCAGGGATCACCCCTTCAATGGTCTGCCTACCCGGAAAAGGGCTTCTGAGGGAATTGATTGTCCCGCCCGCCGCTACAAGTTCCTGAATCGAGAATCCCGTGAATTCCTCCGGGACGTGAATTCGTATTGTATGGTCACTGTTGTTCGACATCCGTTGTGCTCAGTCCGGGTAATGTCCCGTGATCTTGCGAATGAACCCGTGGGCGCGATGGAACCATCCCGTAGCCGGGAAGAACATAAACGGACATTCGCCCGGAATCACCGACATACCTTTCGATTTGCAAAAGCGGACTGCCTCGTCGCACACTGCGCCGCCCTTTGCGCCAGCGCGATACATCCACACTCGCGTAACCCCGGCCTCAGCGCAATCGCGTACGATCTGCTCACTCACGCCTGGCGGCGTCATCAAGATCGCGCCGTCGACGTGTGGTTGAACGTCCTGTACGCGTGCAAAGCAAGGCTGTCCATCGACGTCGCTCAAATCCGGATTGACGGCGACGGCCTCGTAGCCGCGGTCTCGCAATTCATGCAGCAACGTCCGGGAAAAGTCTTTCGGATTGTGCGAGACTCCAACGACGGCAATGCGGCTCTGCGCCAGGAAGTCGTTAATCGCTGATAGTGCAGTCATGACGACCCTCTGGCTCCATTTTGCGCTCTAGTTCACCTCGGAAGCGGCTGGTTGAGGAGCGATCCGTAAGCCGAGTTCCAAATTGGCACTGATAGCGCGTTTGGCTTATTGCTTGTCATCACGGAGCGAAACGAGGGACCTGCTCTTGTGTCGTCCCTGAAGGGACTCGGGCTTCATTAACGCAGCCTACCCAGGACTTACGTCCTGGGCTAAGATATGCCGTCCTGCGGACTGCCCTCGAGACCCCGGAAGATTCTTTGTCATTACGGACAAACTCCCTTCGTCCAAATAGTGGGACCGCAGGGTGGCTCACACGCCTCTATCTGCTTGCCACGCCCGCCGTCAGCAGTTCGCGCTGCCCCACTCGTTGCAGCACTGCGCCTGCGATCAGCGGCAGTCCCACGGTCGCGTCCAGAAGCACCTCGGCAAACTTTCCACCCTCCTCGGGAGGAACGAACTTGCCCCACGACACCGCCTCGCTGTAGGTACAGCCCGAAAGGCCTCCCCAGTTGACCGGCTCGGGACAGATGCGCACGCCGTAGTGGAAGCGCTTGAGCGGCAGGTCTTCCCCGCCGCGTCGATGCCGCAGCTCGATGAACGGCCCAAACTGCTGCGCCCAGTTGCGCGGTACGCCGCCGCCTATGGTGAAGATGCCGAGCCGGGTTTGCTTCAGCAGAGTTTCCGCATAGTACTCCAGGTCCTCGAACGGGTCCCAGTGCAGCGTGGGCAGGTTGTTCTTACGCCGCCAGCGATTGTGCAGCGCGAAGTCGAGGCCTATCTCGGAGTCGCTGAAGGCCGGCACAAACACGGGTACGTTCTTCTCGAACGCCGATTTGAGAATGCCGCGATCTTCAACGTGCTTGCTCAAGTAACGGCCGATCTCGCGGTTCAGCTTGTGCGAGCAGATAACCTCGCCAGCGTCCCATCCCTTGAGGATGCGCGCCACGATGGTCTCGACGAAGTCAAGGTTCGTCTCCGGCTCCAAGGTGTCATACACGCGGTTGTAGCCCGCCTCGTACAGCTCCATATCGTCCATCCGCGGGTCATAGCGGAAATGCGAGCGGCCGGCGGCCTCAACCAGCCCATGCGCCATGAGCGCGCCGGTCGAAATGACGGCATTCACGATTCCGCGATCGATGAGCTCCGTGATGATGAGCCCCTGCTTGGCCACCGTCATGGCGCCTGCGAGCGTCATCACGATGAAGCACTCTTTATCGCGCGCCATCGCCTCCAACACGTCGGCGCCTTCACCGACCTGGCGGCCGGTGAAGGATGTGTTGCCCATTCCGCGGACCAGTTCGTCGACGGAGTGCACCTTGGTAAGATCGAGTGGCGCCAGCGGAACCAGCCTGTCCGAGACAGGATCGTGCAGTACGCGGTTGACGCCTTCGCCTTGAGAGTCGTGCTTTTCGTGCATGGTTCTCTCCCTCGCAATGCGCGCATAAAAGGCGGGCGCGCGAATGATTACTGGCTTACGTCCGAATACTCGAAAGTACAGTCTGGGCGCGACATCGTCAACGCAGCAGCATTCTGTAACTTGCCGTTAAACTCTCGCGCCTTGCGAGTGAATACCAGATGCTATTCTTGTCACTTGATTCGGGGCGGGAGATCGCATTTGGCCGAGCAAAATTTCACGATCGGCATCGTGCAGATGTCGTGCACGCCGGATCCAGACGCGAACCTGGAGAGTGCCATCGCTCACATACGCGAGGCTGCAAAGCAAGGCGCGCAGCTCGTCTGCCTACCGGAACTGTTTCTGACGCAGTACTTTTGCCAGCGGGAGGACACTGCGCTGTTTGACTTGGCCGAGCCGATCCCCGGCCCCACCACCAAGCGCCTCGGCGATGTCGCTCGCGAGCTGAAGGCTACGATCATCGCATCGCTGTTTGAGCGGCGCGCGCCGGGGCTGTATCACAACACGGCTGCCATCATCGACACGGGCGGCAAGGTCGACGGGGTGTACCGCAAGATGCACATACCCGACGATCCGCTCTATTACGAGAAGTACTACTTCACTCCTGGCGACCTGGGCTTCAAAGCGTTCGAGGCCGACTTCGGCAAGTTCGGCACGCTGGTGTGCTGGGACCAGTGGTATCCCGAGGGCGCACGCCTGACGGCGGCGCAAGGCGCCAACGTGCTTTTTTATCCGACTGCGATTGGCTGGCATCCTGACGAGAAGGCGCAGTACGGCGAAGCGCAGTACGATGCCTGGCGAACCATTCAGCGCTCGCATGCCATCGCGAACGGCGTTTATGTCGCCGTGCCGAACCGCGTGGGCTTCGAGACGGGAAACATCCGCGGGAATGCAGCCCCAGGCAAGGGTCTGGAGTTCTGGGGCGGATCGTTCATTGCCGATCCTTTCGGCCAGGTGATCGCCGAGGCGGCTCGTGACAAAGAAGCCGTGCTCGTGGCCGAAGTCGATATCCAGCGCATGGAAGACGTGCGGCGGAATTGGCCTTTCTGGCGCGATCGCCGGGTGGACGCCTACACCGGAATCACGCAAAGGTTCTTGGTTTGAAGTCGTGCCCTGACGCGGATTGCCCCGATAGTGCTTCACTGGTCTAGCCAATTGCCCATACTTGAGACAACCCAAGCCCCTGCCGCACTCGGCTATCGCATGCCTGCTGAGTGGGAGCCGCACGAAGCCACGTGGATCGCCTGGCCGCACAATCGCTCCGACTGGCCCGGCAAATTCGAAGCTATTCCGTGGGTCTATGCGGAGATCGTGCGCCACCTCTCACGCGGCGAGCGGGTAAACATCCTGGTAGGTGACGAAGCGGAGGAGGTCAAGGCGCGTGAAGTGCTGGTGCGTGCAACAGTGCTGCCGGAGAGCGCTGTGGAGCCGGGCAAGCCTTCGGGCAGCGTTGAGTTCGTACGCATTCCCACCAATCGCGTCTGGACGCGCGACTACGGACCGATTTTCGTCAAACGTAAATCAAGCAAGAAAGACAAGCTTCCGCCCGTAGCGGCAACAGCCTGGCGCTTTAACGCCTGGGCCAAGTACAGCGACTGGAAGCTCGACGCTCCGGTCTCAGCCGAAGTCGCCGCTCGCCTGGGACTGCCTGTCTGGAAGCCGATCGTCAACGTGAATGGCAAGCCGCAGCGCGTGGTGCTCGAAGGCGGCAGCATCGACGTCAATGGCCGTGGCATGCTAATCACCACAGAGGAGTGCCTGCTCAGCGATGTGCAGCAGCGCAATCCGGGATTGTCGCGCGCCGAACTTGAGCGCATTTTTTCTGATTACTTTGACGTGAAAAGGGTAATCTGGCTCGAGCGCGGCATTGCCGGCGACGACACGCATGGGCACGTGGACGACATCAGCCGCTTCGTGGCGCCGGGCAAGGTAGTGACCGCTTACGAAGAAGATCGGAGCGATCCGAACTACGAGCCGCTGCGTGAGAACTTTCGCAAGCTGGGCAAGAGCAGCGATCAAGCAGGCAGGCCATTGCAGGTTGTGAAGCTGCCCATGCCTGCCCCCGTTGTCTTCCGTGGACAGCGGCTGCCCGCCAGCTACGCGAACTTCTACGTGGCGAATCGCGTGGTCCTGGTGCCAGTATTCGACGACCCGCACGACCGCGTAGCGCTCAATGTCCTGGCAGAGGCTTTCCCGAGACGACAGATCGTGGGTATCTACTGCGGTGACTTCATCTGGGGACTCGGCGCAATGCACTGCATGACCCAGCAACAGCCGACGCCCTAGAAGGGCGAAAAATCTCACCACCGAGACACGGAGAGCACGGAGGAGCCAGGGCTGAAGCTTCTATCCCTGAAATCTCTGTGTCTCGGTGCCTCTGTGGTTTATCCGAGCTGGGCTTACGCCCGGGCCGCCGCGGCCGAGCTACCAGTTTCTGCCGGAGCGCCCGATACGTCCTTGGCCTCGCCGTTTACTTTTTGGCCAGCCTTGCGGATGTCGATTCCGCCTTTGAAGTAGGCGCCGTCCTCGATGCTGATGCGCTGCGCAACAATGTCGCCGGTCAGCGAACCTTCCGCCCGAATATCGACGCGGTCGCTGGCCGTCATGTTGCCGCGTGCCTTTCCAAGCAGGACAATTTCCCGCGCCGAAATGTTTGCCGAAACTACTCCGTTGCGGCCCACCGTCACGCGGTTGCCGGGCAAGGTGATGGAGCCTTCGACGCGCCCATCGATGTATAGCGATTCGGAGCCGGTGACTTCACCTTTGATGACCAGCGACTTGCCCAGCGTGGCCTGTTCCTGGGTATTGATTGGAGGAGCCGACGGGCGCGGCGCCGGCACGGGCTCAGAAACCGCGGGCGTAAGACTGCGCTGGGGCTCAGGAGGGTTGGGGATTGGGGTGGTGGTCGGGGTGTTCGTGGGCTTCCACATGGGGAGAAAATCCTTTCTAGAATTGCACTATCGGAGTGGTGATCTGGCCAGACCTACACTACAGCTTATCTTGAAACTGCCGGTTGGTAAGGCTGCTACTCGGCATCGCCCAGCCTGCGCCGCTGTCAACGCATGCCGACAATGTGATTATTGCTACCATACATCTAGTTCCTTTCTCAGGGAATAGGCTTGCGGGGAAATTCGTCGGAGCGTAGTAAGGACTGGAGCCAAGATTTCGAAAGGAACCTTCATAAGCAACATTCGAAACGCTCACCACGGCTTCACGCGGATGAACACAGATCGAAAAGGTTCCCATCTCTCATTCTCTTAAGTCGTCGCATGATCACTGATCGAACCATCCTTGAGCACATCGAGCGGCAGCCAAGTCGCTCCGCCGGCTACAAGCAGCTCCTTCGCGAGATGGGGTTGGGCGGCGAAGAGCGCCGGCAACTGGAACAACGTCTGGCAGCTCTGGTGAAATCCGGCAAGCTGATCGAAATTGGCCACGACCGTTATACGCTTGCCGAGCACGCGACCGCGCACCACAACCTGATTGCCGGTCGCCTCACAATGCATCGCGACGGTTATGGGTTTGTGATTCCCAACACCGGCCAGCGCACTGCTCTGCAAGGCGACATCTTTATCCCGCCCTCCGCGATCGGGCCTGCCATGCACGGCGACCAGGTGCTGGTCGAGCTTGGCCGGAAGCGTGATGATGGCCGCGCCGAAGGAAGAATTCTTCGAGTGCTTACACGGGGCAATCCGACCGTCGTTGGGACATTTCATTACGGTTCGCGGAACAACTTCGTCACCCCCATCGACGAGAAAGTCACGCAGGACATCATCATCCCGAAAGGAATGGAATGGCCCTCGGGAGAGGGGCCGCGTGAAGCGGCGCCCTATCAGCAGGCCTCGCGGCGAGCTACCGCGCATCCGCAAGCCGCGGGCAAGAAGAAGCACGTCGACGCCGACCGCGTTTACGGCTCGGAAGCCAAGCGCCGGGAATGGAGCGATCTGGAAGGCCTGGTGGTCGACGTCGAGATCACCGAGTGGCCTGGCCCGACGCAGAATCCGCGTGGACGGGTGCTGGAGATTCTCGGTTACGAAGACGACTTCGGCGTAGATGTCGAAATCGTGATTCGCAAGCACCACCTGCCTCACCATTTTCCGGTTGAGGTGTTACAGGAGGCACAGCAGTTCGAGCCCGTGATTCCAGCGCACGAATTGCGCCTTCGTCACGACTATCGCGGCTTGCCGATCGTCACCATCGACGGCGAAACCGCTCGCGACTTCGACGATGCCGTCACCGTACGTCGCGTGTCCAACGGCAACTTCGAATTGCAGGTGCATATCGCCGATGTCGCGCGCTATGTTAGCGAAGACTCGCCCATCGATTTGGAAGCGCGGCTGCGTGGAACTTCGGTCTACTTCCCCGACCGCGCAATTCCCATGCTGCCCATCGAGCTTTCGACCGACCTCTGCAGCCTTCGGCCGCAGGTGGAGCGGCTGGTGCTCTCTTGTGTGATGGAGATCGATCATCAAGGAGAAATCGTCGGCTTCAAGCTGAACGAAGGCGTCATCCGCTCGACCGAGCGCATGACCTACACCAACGTCAATCTCATCCTGGAGGGCGATCAAGCGCAGCGCCAGCACTATCATGCGCTGGTGGACGTATTCGAGCTGATGCGCGAATTGGCGATGATCCTGAATCGCAAGCGCGTGCGCCGCGGCTCCATCGACTTCGACTTGCCCGAGCCGGTGATCGAGTTCGATGAGAACGGCCTGATGAAGAGCGTCACCCGCTCGGAGCGCAACATTGCGCATCGCATTATCGAAGAGTTCATGCTGGCAGCCAATGAATGCGTGGCGACCTATCTCGAAAAGAAACCCGTCGGTTCGCTCTACCGCATTCACGAGAAGCCCGATCCCAAGCGGGTGTACGACTTCGAGACCATCGCCGCGAAGTTCGGATATTCCCTCGGAGTTGGCCCGCTGCCGGTCAAGCGGGTTCAGATGAAGGCGGATCGCCGCGAGCGATACGGCACTGGCCGGCAGGCGCGGGTGATCGAGCTGCCCGAGGAAGTGCATATCACGCCGCGGATGTATCAGAAGCTGACCCAGAAGATCGCTGGCAAGCCCGAAGAGCGCATCCTGTCGTACCTGATGCTGCGCTCGCTGAAACAGGCGCGCTACTCGGAGATCAACGAAGGCCATTTTGCGCTGGCTGCGCCGTCGTACACACATTTCACTTCGCCCATTCGCCGCTACCCCGACCTTATCATCCATCGCATCCTGAAAGAGGTCCTGCGCGACGACGCTGATAAAGACGAACGCGGCGTGCCGGTGGGATCAGGAGCGCTGGCCCATAGCGAAACACCGTCGCCCTGGTCGAAACGCGAGGCGCCTCGCCCCTCAGGGAAGAAGCAGGCAAAGTCCAAACGACCTCACTCTGGGCCGCTTCCTGGGCCCATCCCGGAGCATGAGTTGCATGACATCGCTGAAGAATCCAGCCAGTCCGAACGCCGCGCCGCCGACGCGGAACGCGAGCTGATGGAGTGGAAAAAAACCAAGTTCATGGAGCAGCACGTTGGCGACGAATTCGAGGGCCTGATCGTCAGCGTTACCAGGTTCGGGATGTTCGTGGAACTCGCGGAACTGTTCGTGGAGGGTCTCATTCCGCTTACGTCAATGGCGGATGACCACTACCTGTACCACGAGAACACGAGGCAGATCATCGGCCAGCGGAGCCGCCGCACCTACTCGATGGGCGAACCGGTCAGCGTGATCGTCGATCGCATCGACCATACGCAGAGGCGAGTCATCTTCGCGATTGCCGAAGAGGAAGAGCGGCCACAGGCAACGAAGAAGAAGCGGGGGAAAAAGAAAAGCTAATCCTGCCGGCTAGAAAAACAACTCCGGAGAGACATGAAATCGCTCGCTCAGCATCCGTATCTCCTCGGTTGTCAGCTGCCGCCGACCGGAGAGAACGTCGATCGGTGAGTGAACAATCTCAGAAATGTCCTCGGCCGTTATGCCCTGCTGCTCCATCAAAAACGCCACCGTCTCAGCAGGAGAGGCTCGGGGTAGCTGATATTGGCGTTCCTCGAAATCTTCGATGATCAGTGTGAGCAGATCCGAGAGTTCCTGTTCCTCCGGAGTTAGAGGTTCCAGACGATGTTCGAGCTCATACAAAGCCTGAATGTACTGCTCGTTCTCCAGCTCAGTGCGAATAACCTTTGGAGGAATTCTGCTCAGCAAGTCGGTGTAATTGGGACTGACCCGGAAGGCGTTCACTGTTTCCATCCTCCTTTATCGTACTCGGCATGGGTTAGTACGTGTCGCACGAAGATCCGCCCGCTGCGATAGTTGATTTCCGTGATTAGCCTATACCGGTTCCCTTTGATGTTGAAAACCGTGTACTTCTCCACGCTATCAGCCGATGGGAAGCTCAGCCGAATCTCGTCTAGCGATCGCCACCGCGCCCGCTTTGCGACGCGAAACCAGGCATCGAGGGAGGAACCAAGATCCACATGTTCACGGGCAGCTTCAAGAAGCTTCTTTCGGCTTATCACATGCACGTTAGGTGGAAGATACACCACCGCGCGGCGAAGATGATCTGCAGACGGTTACAATGGTGCAAAGCATGCCCAGGCTGCTCATTATCAGCATAACTCTCGTTTTGGCCGCATCTGCTTCGGCGCAGTCCCCCAGTCCTGCTCCGCAGCCTACCCGCCCTGCTGCCTCTTCCTGGCCCACTGCCCAGTTCACCGCCACGGCTGCCAAAGATCCCAGCGTGCAGAAGGCCAAGCAGGTCCTCGATGACATGATCCGGGCGCTGGGCGGCGAAGCGTACTTAAACATTCGCACCATGACCTCGGAAGGGCGTAGCTACTCATTCTGGCAGGGGCGTCCGAGCGGCATGGGAGTGGTGTTCTGGCGATTTTGGGAGTGGCCCGACAAGGACCGTGTGGAGCTGACCAAGCAACGCGACGTAATCGAACTCTACATCGGCGACAAGGGATATGAGATCACCTATAAAGGCACGGCAACCCAGGACCAGAAGCAGATCGAGGACTATCTGCGGCGCCGGGACCATTCGCTGGAAACCGTGGTGCGCAAATGGCTCGCGGCCCCCGGCACGATGATCCTGTATAGCGGGACCGCTATCGTCGAGCAAAATCTGGCCGACGAAGTTACCGTGCTCAACTCGGACAATGACAGCGTTACCATCTCGGTCGATCCCCGCACCCACTTGCCGGTGCGGAAGACCTTCAGCTATCGCGATCCCCTCGATCGGCAAAAAGATGATGACTCAGAGATTTTCAGCAACTATCGCTTAGTGCAGGGAGTTAACACTCCATTCAGCTGGGTGCGCATGCTGGACGGCGAGATGCGGGGCCAGCGCTTCATCACCAACGTCACCTACAACACCGACCTGGCTCCCACCCTTTTCGAGGTCAAGGGCATCACCTACAACCCGCAGAAACCGGCATCCAGTCCGCAGTGAGCGTCATACACCAGGGTCATCAAGAAAATCAAGCCTGGAGTCGGAACAATCATCGGCGTTACCTAAGTGGTTCATCCTAAAGCTAATGTCTACATTAGTTTTCACATATCTTGATGCGGCGCGACCACGAGTGTTGTAGAAATACCACAGACGCCTTGGTGTCTTAGCCTGTAATCTGTTGAATTCGTAGGCAATCTCCCGGTCTTTTGATTTACGAGCGCACAATTCGCAACCCTGTGGACTGCAACGGTATCGGGCTGCATAGCGGAGCGAGCGTCCGCCTTCGCATCCTGCCTGCACCCGCGGGGACGGGTATCGTCTTCCGCCGCACCGATCTCGACAACTTCGAGGTGGAAGCGGTCAGCCGGAACGTAGCAAAGGTTAGCTACGCCACCAGCTTGATGAAGCAAGGGGTGCTCATTTCGACGACGGAACACCTGCTCTCGGCGTGCGTGGGAATCGGTCTCGACAACGCCATCGTCGAACTTGATAACCTCGAGCTGCCGATCCTCGACGGCAGCGCCCAGCCCTTCATCGACATGATTACCGTGGCCGGACTACGGCAACAGAGGCGCAAGCGGGTTTATCTCAAGATCCTGAGGCCCTACGAGATGCGAGAGGGCGACAAGACAATCGGTATCTACCCGGCCCATAATTACACCGTTAGCTACTCCATCGATTTTCCCCATCGGCTGATTGGCCGGGAGTGCTTCAAGGTGGGGCTCTCCAATGGCAGCTACGTTGAGCAGATCGCCGCGGCCCGCACCTTCGGCTTTCTGCAACAGCAGCAGGCCATGCTCAACATGGGACTGATCCGCGGCGCCTCTCGCGAGAACTGCGTCGTGCTGACGCGCGATGGGCTCGACAATGGTCCGCTGCGCTTTCCCGACGAGTTCGTGCGCCATAAAGTCCTCGATCTCATCGGCGACTTGGCGCTGTTCGGTAAACGCGTACTTGGCTACGTAAAGGCCGACCGCGCCGGACACGCCATGCACACCGCCATCGTGTCGCGTCTGCTGCGTGACCCCAGCTACTGGGAAGAAGTTACGATGGATGAATACACAGCCGCCCAGTATTGCGAAGAACACCTCGCCGCCGTCGCCGACTGACGTCAATACTCCACCCAACAGCGCGCGTAGAAATCGCCTAGCATAGACGCGTGAAGAAAACCGCCTATCTCTCTCTAGGCTCGAACCTGGGCGACCGGCGCGCCAATCTTCGCAACGCCATCGGAAAGCTGCTAAACCTCGGAAACCTGCTCGCGGTCTCGTCCTTCTACGAAACCGAGCCGGTCGACTTCACCGATCAGCCGTGGTTTCTCAATTGCGCGGTGGCGCTTCAGACAGAACTAAAGGCCGAGGATTTTCTTCCGGAAATCATGGCCATTGAGCGCGAAATGGGGCGCCAGCGGACTCGGCCCAAGGGCCCGCGCACCATCGACATCGACATTTTGTTGTTCGGGAAGGCCGTGCTCCGAACCCCGCACCTGACGATTCCCCACCCTGCGATGCACGAACGCCGTTTTGTTCTAGAGCCGCTGGCTGAGATCGCGCCTGATGTTCAACACCCCGTGCTGAAGAAGAGCGCCGGCGAGTTGCTCCAGAACCTGCCGCGGACTTCGGGAATCGTTCGACGGACGTGAATACCCACCGCAAGTGCGCATTATGGTAATGCAAGCAAAAGCAGGTCCCTCGCTACGCTCGGGATGACAAGCGTTTTTTGTCAGCTACTGCGGACTGCTTTGCGGGACAGGCGGCTGCACGTTCGGTGCCACCTGCGGCGGCGCAGGCTGACTGGGCTGCGGCGGCGCCTTTGGCTGTTCTTCTTGCTGCAATTTCTGCTTGATGTCTTTCTCTTCCGCTTCGGCTCCGGGCATCACGTTCTTCAGCGGAGAGGTGCTCTCTTCCTCGCGCTCTGGATGCGGCAACGGCTTGCGCGGCAGCATCTGGTCACGCATCGCAGCGTTGTAGACGAAGATGGCCTCGACGGTCGCGGCCTGGGCGAGGCCCTCGGGCTGTAGCCGTTCATAGGTATCCATGTTGGTGTGGTGCGTGCGCGAGCCGTAATCCAGCGGGTCCTGAATGAACTGGAAGCCGGGGATACCGACGCTGTCGAAGGCCTCGTGATCGGTGCCACCGGTGTGGCGCATACTGATCGTGGTAACGCCCAGGTCTTTGAGCGGCGCAATCCATTGTTCGAAAATCGGCGCGATGGCGGCGTTCTGCTCCAGGTAGATGCCGCGAATGCGTCCGCTGCCGTTATCGAGATTGAAGTAGCCTGAGATTTTCTGCTGATCGGGTTTCAGCACCACCGGGCCTGCCGGCTTGCGCAGCCATTCCGGCAACTTCATCTGGTCGGGAGCGGTTGATAGTGGTGCGTATCCGAAGTGCTGCTTAACATAGCCATACGAGCCGAACTCGCCCTGCTCTTCACCCGTCCATAGCGCCACGCGGATGGTGCGGCGCGGCTTCACGCCGAGAGCGTTCAGGATGCGCATGACCTCCATCGCGACGACGGTTCCCGCGCCGTTGTCGGTAGCGCCGGTTGCTGACGCCCACGAATCGAGGTGGCCGCCGACCATCACCAGCTCGTCTTTCAGTTTGGGATCGGTACCGGGGATTTCGGCGATCGTGTCGTAGCCATGCTCGTGATCGCCGAAGAACTTGGTGTCGATGTTCATTTCGATGGTAACGGGCACGTGCGCCTTCACCAGCCGATAAACGCGCCCGTAGTTCTCAATAGCCATCGCGGCGACAGGAACGGGATTGATGTGCTCGCGTTGATAGGCGAACCAGCTCATGTCGGCGCGGCTATCATCTATAAACGTGCCGCCGGTTGCGCCGTTGTCGCGCATCTCGCCGCTGGGCACGACCACAGCCAGAGGCTTCTCATCCGCCATCAGCTTGCTGATCTTCTCTCTCAAATCCATCCGCTTGATGTAGTCTTTCCGCCACTCTTCGCTCGGCGGCTTCAGCGGATACTCCTCGATCTTCTTGAGATCGGCCTCGTCCAGGGTCTTTGACAAAGGCTTGTCAACCAGCTTCACCTCCCAGGGAGCACCGAGAAAGACGATTTTGCCGCCAAGTTTGCCGCGATACTGATCGATGTCTTGGTCTTCCTTGATTTCCGCCACGGTCGCCTGCCCGGTGATCGCGCCGTTGGTCGAAGGTGACCATGGCGCAGCCTGCGCGATAAGCACCGCGGTGTCGGGCGACGTCATACGCACCCAGATATTGAGCTGCTGCCATCCCATGCCAAACTCGCCCCAGTCTTCCAGGTGCGCATTGACGCATCCCATCGCCGTAAACTGATCGCGTGTCCAGTCGTTGGCGCGCTTCAAGTTGGGTGAGCCGGTGAGGCGAGCCCCAACGCCGTCGGCCAGCGCCGAGGCGTATTCCATGACGTGCGAGTGGGCCAGACCTTCCTGACGAATGAGCTGATACATGTTCAGGTCGAGGTTTTCCCGCCGTGGCTGCGGCAGCTCGTACGACGGTTTTTCCGGTTCGGCAGTTTTCTTTTGCGCAGCCACGGCAGCAAGCGCAAGCGCAACGCACAGCGACAGCGCAACGCTGCGCTGGAAAGACTGAATCAGTGACATGTTGGAAGAGTCCCTCGTGAGAAGTGCAATGGGGCAGAGTAGCAGATAGCGCTAGCGGTGTTCAAAATCCCACTCAGCGCGGCCGCCGAAGGTTACGATTCCGCTTTGTCGCCCGCTCCCGCCTTGGGAGCGACGGTCACCCCGAACACCGATTTCTGTCCCAGCCCGGCAACGTTCTTGCCGCGCGGTTCTTCGGTTGAGGGCAGATACAGGACCTTGCAGTGCTCGCAGCGGTAGATTTCCGCCTGAGCCCCATAGGCAGCCTTTACGTCGCCACAGGCCTGTTCAATGCGATCGGCCATGTAGAACCAGCGCTTCAAATGCCCGGCGCAGATCTTCCCTTTCGCGTCTTTTTCATTGCACGCCCGCTGATAGGCCATCTTGTACTTGACCTTGTGGTTTGGGAGCTGCGCTGGAGTTTCTTCGGTTATCGGCGTCATGGTCGTTGAAGCCATAGGTGGAACCACTCCTAATAATCTCGACAATCTCGGACGGAACTTTGATTTTAACCTAGCCTGCGAGCAGGATTCATCACAGAAGCGCCGCAGGAAGGCACCGAGCAACGCGATGCGGAGCGGCACCGCGTCCGCGTTTAGAATCGCGTTTAGAATATGGTCACATGACCTCGCGCCTTATTGTTCTCTCCTGCGCCCTCGCATTGCTCGCATTTGCAGGCTGTTCGAAGCAGGGCTCCGCTCCAGCGACGGCCAGCGCCAACGAGGCGAAGTCGACGCCCGCTGCGGTTCCCGATGCGCAGGTTCAGCGAGTGGCAGCCATTAACGACATGCCTGCCGAGAGTCAGCTCCCGAACATGGACGGCGACAAAGTCATGCAGTACGTCAAGGAAGTCGTTGCCATCGGCTCGCGCCCGGTGGGCAGCCCGGGACACGCTAAGCTTGAGCAACTCATCCATTCGAAGCTGAAGGGCGACGAGGTCGAGGACGACACGTTCACTGCGCAAACGCCTGTAGGCAGCTTCAAGATGGATAACATCATTGCGAAGTTTCCCGGCAAGAAGGACGGCATCATCATCGTCGCCGGCCACTACGACACGAATTATCCGCTGCCCAAAAACTACGTCGGAGCAAACGATGGCGGATCATCGACCGCGCTCCTGCTGGCACTGGCCGACCACTTCCGCAGCCACCCGCCCGAAGGCTACAGCATATGGCTGGTGTGGACGGACGGCGAAGAGGCGTTCGTGCAGTGGAGCGACAGCGACAGCCTCTACGGCACCAGGCATCTGGCGCAGAAGTGGCAGCAGGACGGCACCGCGAAGCTGATCAAGGCCTTTCTGCTGGTCGACATGATTGGTGATGCCGACCTCGACATTCTGAAAGAAACGCAATCGACACCTTGGTTGACTGAGCTGGTGTATAAAGCCGCCGCCAATCTGGGATACCAGTCGCACTTCTACCAGTACGAAGCCGCGATCGAGGACGATCACCTGCCGATGCTGAAAATCGGCGTTCCCTCGGTGGACATCATCGACCTTGATTACGGATACCACAATGCCTACCATCACACACCGGCCGATACGATTGACAAGCTCAGCCCGAGGTCATTGGCCATCTCCGGAGACGTGGTGCTGGAAACGATCCGGCTGCTGAATGGGCATTACTAGACAGAGCGGGACATGGATCAAAGTGGAGGGATGTGAAAACCGCAGATCAGGGCGGCTTCGCCTAATTTCCGATCGGCTGTGATGAACAGATGTTGTTGCGGGGCATCTCCGCACCACAGCAGGGCCGCGGCTAACTGTAGGGAATCGGCCGCTCGCAAATCGTATTTCTCTACCATCTGTATGGCATGTGTGCGCAAGCTTTCTGAAGGTTGAACAACCGCCCATGCATCGGACAGCTTGTTCGCTGACGCCTTTGCCGTGCTCCAACTGGCGACATCCAATTGCTTCACCCGCAGCAAGCGGGCGAGAGCGGCGGCGATTTCAACCGGAGTCCCCCACCAGACCACAGGTTGGTACCGTTTGAACAATGCCAGAACGCGAGTGGTGAGCGGCTCATGTACGCATAACGGCACCAGGGCGCTGGAGTCCCAAAACGCCGGTGGACGCACTTATCGTCCCTCGCGCTCTTCTTCCCAGATGCGCTCCATCACCTCGCGGGAAACATGACCGGGCGGTCGTGGCCATGAAACGGTTCTGGATGGCCTGTTCCGAGGCGGGACCAAAACACCCTCGGCGATCAGTCTCTGCTCATGTTCCGACCAGTCGCTTGCAACGTACGGAACGATGCGCGCTACAGGCCTGTTTCGCTCGCAGACCAGCACCTCTTCGCCCTTTTTTACAAGTTCAAGGTGCGCGCTTAACTTCGCTTTCAGATCGCTGATTTTCACGGTCCGCATGTTCTAAGGATATCAGACATGACCAAGTTGGTCATGTTAATGCTACGGGCACTTGATCTCAAATGGGCGCCAGCCGGGTAAACTGTTTCGTTTCGAATCTATTTCGGAGACGAATTCTATGCCGCGCGGCAACATTCCACGTCAACCGTCGAAAGCAGGTCGCCAGGACCGGGTGCAGGGTGCCCCATCCAAACCTTCGTTTGGCTTGGGTCGGAAATCGAAATCTAACGCGAAAAAGGCGAAGCCGGGCGCCCCATTCAAGCCTTCTTCAGGCTTGGGTGGGAAATCGAGTAAACCCTCCGCCTCTCCTAAGGGCTACAACCCCGTTGCTCCCGAGCGTGTGAGCGAAATCCTGAAGCGGCTCGACGAGCGCTATCCGGGCGCCACCTGCGCGCTGCATCACAACAGCGCATGGGAGTTGCTGGTTGCGACGATCCTCTCGGCGCAATGTACTGACGCGCGCGTGAACACGGTCACGCCCGTGCTCTTCGAGAAATATCCCACACCCGAGCACTTCGCCGCCTTGCAGCCTGAAGACCTGGAAGACGACATTCGCTCCACCGGATTCTTCCGCAACAAGTCGAAGTCGCTGGTGGGCGCGGCGCGCAAAATCGTCAGTGAATTCGGCGGAGAAGTCCCGCGCACTATGGATGAGTTGCTCACCATTCCCGGCGTGGCCCGCAAGACGGCCAACGTCGTGCTCGGGACCTGGTACAAGATCGCCGACGGCGTGGTGGTCGACACGCACGTGCAACGCATTTCGCGCCGTCTGGAACTGACGAAGAATGACGACCCGAAGAAGATTGAGCAGGACCTGATGCAGGTGATCCCGCGCTCGCGCTGGATCGACTTCTCTCATCAGATCATTCATCACGGGCGCGCGTTGTGCATTGCCCGTAAGCCCAAGTGCGCCGAGTGCCCGCTGGAAAACATCTGCCACGCCGCCGACAAGACGTGGAGCACGGTGGACATTCACAAGAATGCGAAGCCATGAGCCTTTGTGTGGGTGCCCAATCCAAGCCCGCCTTTAGCTCGGGTGGGAGCGATCTTGGGTGGGAGCTATGAAGGCCGAGTATCAAAACTCCCGCTGGCCGCACTCGCCATTACTCCCCAATACGCACTCACCGCCTCCCTGGTGGTGACATTCTTCGGCCCCGCGCCCAACAGCGCAGCCAGCGAGCGAAGAACCATTCCCTTGATGATCCCGACGCGCAACACCACCACTTCTGTCGACGAGAAATGCTTGCGCGCGTAGCGCAGCATGTTCACGTACCAGAAGATCTGCTTTTGGGCGAAGCTGAGCTTTCCTATGCTGTGCGCACCGGCATGGCGAAAACGCGCCGCGGGACAGTAAACGATCGCCCGGCCTGAGTCGATCAGCCGCTTGCAAAGATCGACGTCCTCAAACCACACCGGAGCGAACTCCGTGTCCATGCCGCCGACCGCGTCCCAAGCTTCCCGCGTGATCGCTAGGCAGGCCCCCGCAGGCTGTTCCACCGGCTGGACGACAGAATAATCGGCATCGAGACATCGGTACCGCCGGTTGATCGGATTCGACGGCCAAAGCTGGTTGATCAGCAGGACCTCGCACAACAGGCTGGTGAGCGTGGGCAAGCGACGAAAGGCGAATCCGCGCTGCGGCTGGCCGGAAGCTTCCAGCAGAACGCCCCCGGCGGCAGCAGCCGACTGCGCGGTCATGCATTGCATCAGCGCGCTGACGGCGCCGGACTCAGCAACGGCATCGGGATTCAGGATGAGCAACACGTCGCCGCTGGCCGCTCTGACCCCATGATTCACACCGGCCGCGAAACCGAGATTGCGCGATATGTGGAGCAACTGCAGCGGATGCTCAGCGCGAAAGGCCTGTACTCGCGCTACTGTGTCGTCCTGCGAAGCATTGTCGACCACCACGAGTTCGCAGTCTTCGCCGGCCAAAGCCTGGAGGCATCGCGAGATGCTTTCGGCTGAGTTGAACGTAACGATGATGGCCGAGCAACGGGGCATTGAAGAAGCCGCATTATAATCGTCGGTTCGCGAAGCCGCAGGGGCACTCGCAGCTTTGCATCGAGACAGACCGATTGGAAATCATTCAGACCTCATTGCCCGGAGTGGTGTTAGTCAAGCCCAGAGTCCATGAAGACTCCCGAGGCTTCTTCACGGAGACGTATCGCGCTGACGTGCTTGCGTCCGCCGGCATTCACGACAATTTCGTGCAGGACAACCACTCACGCTCCGCGCGCGGTGTGTTGCGCGGGCTCCATTATCAACTTCGGCGGCCGCAAGCCAAGCTGTGCCGGGTTGTTTCGGGTGAGGTCTTTGACGTCGCGGTCGATATAAGACTGGGATCGCCGACCTTCGGCAAGTGGTATGGCGTTGTCCTGTCGAGCGAGAACAAATTGCAGATCTACTTGCCGCCCGGCTTCGCACACGGATTCGTCGTGCGCTCCGAAACTGCAGACTTTCTCTACAAGTGCAGCGACTACTACGATGCCTCCGACGACCGCGGCGTTCTGTGGAATGATCCTGCCATCGGCATTGCGTGGGAGGCGCCTGCACCCATTGTTTCGCCGAAAGACCTGCAGCATCCACCCTTGGCTGAGGTGCCGCAAGCATTGCTGCCCAGGTACACGCCGTGAAGTTGATGGTCACAGGCGCCACCGGACAGATCGGCTGGCAATTGCAGCGCACGCTGGCTCCGCTGGGCGAGGTAATCGCCTGCACAAGAGCTGAAGTCGATCTGTCCGATCCGGATGGCGTTGCTGCGGCCGTGCGCGAAATTCGGCCTGACATTCTGTTGAATGCCGCTGCATACACGGCAGTGGACGAAGCGGAAAGCCAGCCCGACCTGGCGCGCATGGTGAATGCCCTCGCGCCGGGTCGCATGGCGCAGGAACTAGCGCGCTTGGGCGGCCTGATGATTCACTACTCCACCGACTACGTCTTCGATGGCGCCAAGGCTGAGCCTTACACTGAAGAGGACGCACCTGGGCCGCTCAACGTCTACGGGCGCACCAAACTTGAGGGGGAGCAAGCCATCGCTGCGAGTGGTTGCGCCCATATCATTCTGCGCACGTCGTGGGTGTACGACATCCGCGGGAAGAACTTCCTGCGAACCGTGCTTCGTCTTGCGCGCGAGAAACACGAGCTCCGCATGGTTGACGATCAGCACGGCACCCCAACCTGGGCGCGGGCAATTGCCGAGACCACAGCAGCCATCGTGGCGAACCACACCGGTCAGGCAGGCGCGTCAAGCCGTGAATTAACCGGCATCTATCACCTCACTGCCGGTGGCAGTACCACCTGGGCCGGTTTTGCCCAAACCATTCTTGAGGAATATGCGGAATTACTTGAATGGCCGGCAGAGTTTGGGGAGTTTACCGGACCGCTGCTCGCCCAGCGAGTAGTGCCAATCGCCAGCGCCACCTTCAAGGCGGCGGCCCAGCGCCCTGCGAACTCGCGCCTGAGTAATGCGAAGCTGAAGCGCGACTTCGGCCTGCAACTTCCGGACTGGCGGCATCTGCTGCGGCTTGCCATGCTCGACACGATTCGCTGACAATGGGTCAGGTGTTCTATTACAAGGCTTCTGTTCACGGTCTTGCGCGCATGCCCTTGATCAGCTTCCGACCAAAGGCGAGGCTTAGCGTTCAGCACGGCCGGATCAGACCCAAATATGGAGTCGTATGAAGGGCATCATTCTCGCGGGCGGAATCGGCTCGCGGCTCTATCCTCTGACGCGGGTCACAAACAAGCACCTGCTTCCGGTGTACGACCGGCCCATGATCTTCTACCCCTTGCAAATCCTGGTTGAGGCAGGAGTGCGCGACATCCTCATCGTCACCGGGGGCCAGAACGCGGGCGACTTCCTTCGCCTGCTGCAGAACGGGAAGGAGTTCGGTCTGCAGCAGCTCAGCTTTGCCTATCAGGAGGGCGAAGGCGGCATTGCCGACGCCCTGCGCTTGGCCGAACCTTTCGCCAAGGGCGAGAAAATCTGCGTGGTTCTGGGCGACAACATTATCGAAGGCGGCATTCGCGAAGCCGCCGCGAGTTTCGAACAGCAGGAAGCCGGGGCCATGGTGCTTCTGAAGGAAGTGCAGGACCCGGAGCGCTTTGGGGTTCCGGTGTTCGAGGGGGAGCGTATCGTTCGCATCGAGGAGAAGCCTCGGCAGCCCATGTCGCGATACGCCGTTACCGGGATCTATTTCTACGATGGAACGGTTTTCGACCGCATCCGCAAATTGACGCCGTCCGAACGCAACGAGTATGAGATCACCGACATCAACAACAGCTACATCGCCGACGGCACGCTACGCCACTCCATCATGGCGGGCTGGTGGACCGACGCCGGCACCTTTGAGTCGCTATGGCACGCCAGCAATATGGTCCGCGAGAAGGTGTTGCGGGCCGGCCAACTCGTAGTTGCCGCAGGTGAGCGATGAAGCTGGTCATTACCGGCGGCGCGGGATTCATCGGCTCCAACTTTGTGCATCGCACCCTGGCCACTCATCCGGACTGGAAGCTGCTGGTAATCGACAAGCTGACCTACGCCGGTAATCTGAAAAATCTGGAGTCCGCCCTGCAGTGTGGCCGCTGCGAGTTCGCGCAGATGGACATCTGCGACGCCGCCGTCGTCGATCTGCTTCGCGGCTGCGACGCTGTTGTGCACTTTGCGGCGGAGAGCCACGTAGATCGCAGCATCGAAGACGCCGCCGCCTTTGTGCGCACCAACGTGGAAGGTACGTACAACCTCATTCAAGCTTCACGAAAGACCGGCGTGCCCAGGTTCGTCCACGTCAGCACCGACGAGGTTTATGGCAGTCTGGGCGACGAGGGCGAGTTCACGGAGGAGTCGCCGATTCAACCCAACAGTCCTTACGCTGCCACCAAGGCGGCGGCGGATCTGCTGGTGCTCGCCTACCTTCGCACTCACGCCTTCCCCGCAGTCATCACGCGCTGTTCCAACAACTACGGCCCCTATCAGTTTCCTGAGAAGTTCATCCCGTTGATGATCGCGCAGGGCCTGTCCGGGCAGCGCCTGCCCGTGTATGGGAAGGGCACCAATGTCCGCGACTGGATCCACGTCAGCGATCACTGCGACGCCATTGGAGTAGTCCTGCATCGAGGCCGCCTGGGCGAGGTCTACAACATCGGTGGCGGGCGCGAAATGCGCAACATTGATGTTGCCCGACTGATCCTCAAGACGCTGGGCCAGCCGGAAAGTCTGATCGAATTCGTGAAGGACCGTCCGGGACACGACCTGCGTTATGCCCTTAATTGCGACAAGTTGTCGGGCGAGACCGGTTGGAGCGCAAAGATTTCCTTCGAGCAGGGCCTGGCGGCGACCATCGGTTGGTATCAGAAGAACCAGCAGTGGCTTGATGACGTCCGCTCCGGGGCCTATCGCGAGTACTTTGACCGGCACTACGTTCGGAGAGAGAAAACGTTCGCGAGATGAAGTGGGCCCGCGGCCTGCGATCCGCAAAAGGAGGACGGCACGGATGCCGTCCTCTTGATTGTCTCTGCTGTTATGGCTCCAATACGTGCTTCGCCGAGTCACCCCGGAAGGTCATCTCCTGCAGCACATGCTCGTTCTTCGCGTTCTCCGTGTAGCGCTGCTCGGTCTGGGTGGCCTTGGCGCCCAGAGGAACCAGGGTGCACTTGGCTTTCGCTTCACCCTTGGTGCCGGCGATTCCCTTGAAGATCATGACGTGCTCGTCGCCTTGCATCTGGTGCAACACCTGGTACTGTCCTGCGGGCAACAGGGTCCCGCCGACCACCGTCGGGCTGCTGAAGATGATGGTCTGCTTGGTCGCGATGCCAAGGGAGTTGTCTGTTGCTTGAACCAGGGCTGCCGTGCATAAGATGAGGGCGACCGTCATTGCCATGACAAACCAATGCTTCTGCATACTTCCTCCATGAGGTGTGGCCCGACTTACGGGCCTTATGAGTCCAGAATTAGTTTAGGTGCTCTCTCTTTCGCCTGCCGTGAGGGAGGTCACACGAGGGTGTGAGTCGGAGCGAATCGGGGATATACTTACTCGATCTGCCCCTACTCATGTCCCGGGCACTCCTCGTATACTCTGAGTACGGTATGTAAGGGGTAAGGGGCGGTCAGACGCAGGCGAGCTTCCAAAAAGGCGAGCGGCATTTCAGCACATCGCCATGTGCACGGATTGACCCATTCGGAGGCCGTTGCCGCACTGAGGTAAGCTAATAGGCGCGGCAAATAATTTAAGCCAGGGCGGCACGGGTCAATCAGACCGGGTGCAAGAAATTGGGGTTTGGTTTGAACCGATTCCGCGCTATAGTTTCTTTATTGAACATCTTCGTCTTCCGTTGACTCAAACATCGCTGCTCCGTCATTGGAATCTGCACCGAGAACGAGTTTGATTTCATATTGTTTCGGAAGGAATTGTATGCGTTTCCGCCCTCCAGTCCCGGTCCTAAGTCCGCGTCCTATTGCGGTTGCTGTGCTTGCCCTTCTGATTGCTACCAGCACTCTGTCACTAGCTGGAACTGAGGAGCCACAGCCCCCGTCTCAAAACGCCAGTGTCACAGTGCTGACGATAAGTCCGAATCCTGTAGTGGTCGGTCAAGCCTTAACTCTCACAGCCAAAGTCGCTGGAGTAACCGGCAGCGGTACGGGTACGCCCACCGGAACCGTGACTTTCAGTGAAGGTTCGACCCAACTGGGGATGGCGACCTTGGATGACACAGGTACCGCGAGTGTCTCTTCCTCCAATGCATTCGGGTTGGCGGTCGGCAACTACCCCATCACGGCGATGTACAGCGGCGACATGACTTTCGCGCCTTCCTCCACGGTGGTGATTCTGCTGGTCGAGAACATGGGCTCGCTACAGGTCAGCAATACGGTATTGACGATCAACCCTAATCCTGCCGGGGTCGGGCAAACGATCACGTTCACGGCCCGGGTGGCCGGCGGCATCGGCATTATCGGCGGGGCAACCGGAACCGTTACTTTCTATAACGGTTCGACCCAACTGGGGACTGCGACCCTCGACGCCACCAGCACCGCGACCATTACCGATTCTTCCCTTGCGGCCGGCACGTACAGCATCATTGCGGTATACAGCGGCGACGCAAAGTATCAGCCTTCGACCTCCCCTCCCGTGACCTTGGTCGTGAGTACGCTGACGCCGACCACAACCACCCTGACCAGCTCGGCGCCCACCGGGGCCGATTTCGGCACCAATGTCACCTTTACGGCAACCGTACAGGGAGGCCTGGGAAACCCTCCCACCGGTACGGTAACGTTCCTTGATGGAAGTATGACCCTCGGAACCGGTACGTTGACGAGTGGAGTTGCCACCTTCAGCACCACTTCTTTGAGTGTGGGCACCCACACCATAACGGCGCAATATAGTGGAGACTCCCAATTCCTTTCGTCTACCTCTGCCCCTCTGACCCAGACAATCAATACGGGCAGCGGTGGCGGCGGCGGTGGCGGTGGCGGCGGTCAGAATTTCGTTCTGTCCGTTAATCCAGGGATCATCACTGTCAACCAGGGAGCTAACGGTACGGCGACCGTCACGGTATCGCCATCAGGCGGATTTAACCAGCAAATCACGTTTATTTGCTCGGGACTTCCGCTGTATGCCGCTTGCTCCTTCAACCCGTCCACGATCACACCCGACGGCAGCAATAAGCCTGCGACCACGACTTTGACGGTCACGACAGGCACCAAGAATGCCCTGCTGAGGCCCCCGGCGCTGCATCCCCACGGCAGTTTGCCGGCGAATCTGCTGGCAATGTTCTCGGTTGGCTTGCTGGGGCTGGTGCAGGTCAAGGTGCGCCGGGGGAGACCGGGCCGGCGCGGTGCAAAGGTCGGTATTGGCACAACCTGGTTCTTGTTCTCACTATGCCTGCTCGCCACCTTGTGGCTGGTAGCCTGCGGAGGTAGTGGTAGCAGCGCGAATTCCGTGACTCCGAAGGGCCAGACGGTTGTAATGGTGGCCGGCTCTTACCCCGGCGGCGGCCAATCCACTTCGTTCACGCTGAATGTGCAATAGAAACGAACGTTAACGAGTTGCTGCCGGATAACGACTGGCTGCGTCAGTGCCGGCAAAGAGGCCTACGGCGGTTGTCGCAACGCCGGTGATTCTCTACGAGGCACTTAGGGAAGCTCTGATCAAGTCCGCCTTTTTGAAGGGGACGCCTTCAGGCCGTCCGTAAGTTCCGCCAAATCATTTCGGCTTCAGCCGCTGAGGGACATGTTCGGGACTTAGTGAGAGTTTCCTTAGCTCTTCCTCAGCACCGCCGCAAGGCTACGGCTGACCTTGGGCCGAGAATCCGGGACAAGCCCGCAGGCCGTTGCGGCCTGCAGTTGAGCTTCGAATACGTTCCTCTTCACGTGCGGAAAGGGTTCGGCAAGCAGCACCGTAGCGCCCGGTTTAGACGCTGCCGCGACATCGGCAAAGAATCTCTGCGCGTCTGGGAACTCGTGCACCACAGCGAAGGCCAGCGTGAAGTCGATGGAGCTGTGCAGGTCAGCGATACCCATTGACTCCGCGGGCGCAAGGCGAACGTCGAGGCGACCGAGAACACCGGCCTTGGCAGCTCGGCGCTTCAGGCGATCGAGCATCTGCTGCTGGACATCCACGCACACTACTCGCCCCGACGGCCCAACCCGCTTCGCGAGCTCCAGCGTGAAGAAGCCCATGCCGGGACCGGGCTCCAGCACCGTCATACCTTCACGAACATAAGGAGCGACGATTGGCCCGGGATCCTGCCACCAGCGCCGCACGGGACAAACTAGCCAGTATCCCAGCCACCACGGACAGACCTTGTGTGCCATGAAAGTATCTTACGGGCGCGATCCTGAAAATGTTTGGAAAGAGTCGGAGTCGGGAAATGTGACAAACGGTGAGTGGTATCGGGCAACGTCCCCGCCGCTAACGTTTCTGAATGGGGAAGTAAGAGGGCTTGCGAGGCTCCTGCGGTTTGACAGGCGTCCGGTGACGTAGCCCAAAGCTCGGCCCAAGAAGCGGTCGCTCGACGGCTTCGAAGAGAATCCAGATTTTGTGAGGGAGGCGGAAAGGGGGCTCCGCCTGAACCTCTGGACAAGGCTTATCCTTTGAGCCGCCGACCCAACTTGCCCAACATAGCCAGCGCGCCGCCGCCCAGCATAATGAGGGTAGAGGGCTCGGGTACGCTAGTGGTGACGCTTGCATCGTCCACATAGGTAATCCAGTTGGGATCAGCCCCCCAGATCGAAAAGCCCATGAGAGTCTTCCCCTTATTTACGTCCGACGTGACATTCTCGAGCGTCCATACGTTCGCTGTGGGGAAGACGACAAATTCTTCGTCCGAACTATCCGTATAGAAAAAGTCAACCGCGTCAACTCCCGGCTGGCTATCGACCCAGAAGGAGACGTTTGTAATCAGTGAGCCGGGCGTGGGAGTGAAATCCTGACGAAGCTCGATGTTGCCGGTATCCATCGCGCTGTACGTGCCGGAGTGCGGATTGTTCGTATTTACGGTTCACGGCTGGCAAGTGCCACCGCAGAAGTCCCTCGCGTTATACCACGGGGAAAGCACTCCACTTTCGAAGCCTCCGTTCGACAGGAGCTCGGTATCAGCCAATGCCGACCCGGAAACCAAGACGAGAACAGCCAAACCAAGCAGGATCCTCTTCATAGCAACCTCCTCCATTGTGTGAGAACGGCTTTTGTTGTGGTGACTGAGCAGTCGCACGCACCAAGCCTCTTCCGACCGACCCCCTGCTTCGCCGGAAGGGCTCAACGGTGCTCGGAATTATAGCGCGGTTTCACCTTCTGTCAAGACTGACTGACTGGTCACTATGGGGATAGTGCCTCGAATCTACCGGCTCTTGGGCGTGAAGCTGCTAGCTGAGAGCCACTTGAGAGCCACTAGCGAACAGCAAAGAGCGATCGGCAGCTCCTACAGCTTCTGCACGCGCTGCACTTCACGTACGCCGGGGATCTTTCGCACGCCGGCGATGATGCGCTGCAAGTGGACCACGTCGGCGATATCGACGACGATATCCACGGTGGCATGGGTTTCTTCAGTGCTGGCGCCGATGTTGCGGATGTTGGTATTTGCGTCGCTGATGACAGATGTAATCTGCTTCAGCATGCCGGGCCGGTTGTCGCACAGTACCACCAGCTTGGCCGGATAGCCCGTGGTCCACGGTGCGCTGGGCTTGCCTTCGGAGCCCCACTCGACCGCGATGCGGCGTTCTGGTTCGTACATCAGCGTTTCGACATTCGGACAGGACTTGGAATGCACGGCCACCCCCTTGCCGCGCGTAACGTAGCCGACGATCTCTTCCCCGCGAATCGGATTACAGCAGCGCGCGCGATAAACCATCAGGTCATCGTGGCCCGTCACCTTGAGCGGCGAAACGTCGCCGCCAAAGACGCGCCGCACAACGCTGGTGATAACGCCGGGGGGCTCCTCTTCGTTGGTTTCGGCGGAAGAGCCGGTGGTCTGTTCGGCGGGAACCAGACGAGCCAGGATGGCTCGCGCGGAGAACTTTCCATAGCCAATGGCGGCAAGCAGGTCGTCGGGGCGCCCAAGCCCCTGTTCGCCAGCTACTCGCATCAGCCCAGCGTCGTTGATTTCCTTCATCGAGATGCGATATTTGCGGGCTTCCTTTTCGATCAGCTTGCGTCCGATTTCAATTGCCCGCTCCCGCTGATGAATGTTCAGCCAGTGCTTGATCTTCTGGCGGGCACGCGCCGACTTCACAAACCCCAGCCAATCGCGATTCGGGTTGTGCCCGGCTTGGGTGAGGATCTCGACGATGTCGCCGGAGCGCAGCTTGTAGCGCAACGGAACGATGCGCCCATTCACCTTTGCTCCGACACAAGTGTGGCCGACTTCGGTGTGAATGTTGTAAGCGAAGTCAATCGGCGTGGCTTCCCTCGGTAGAATGACGATTTTTCCCTTGGGCGTGAAGGTGTAGACCTCCTCGGGAAAAAGATCGACCTTCAGGTTGGAAACGAACTCTTCGGCGCTGTTGACGTCCTGCTGTAACTCGACCACCTGACGCAACCAGGCGAGCCGCTGTTCGTCACGCGCCGAAACGGGACCGTCTTTGTACTTCCAGTGGGCGGCGATGCCCTCTTCCGCCGTCTTGTGCATCTCCTCGGTACGGATCTGCACCTCGAAGGCGTGCCCGGTTTCGGAAATGACCGTGGTGTGCAGCGACTTATAGCCGTTGGGCCGGGGCATCGCGATGAAGTCCTTGATGCGCCCCGGCACCGGCCGCCACTGGTTGTGGATGAGGCCCAGCACGCCGTAGCAATCGTTCACCGACTTGGTGATGATACGTAGCGCCAGCATGTCATAGATCTGGTCGACTGAGATGCGCTGCCGCTGCAGCTTTTGGTGAATGCTGTAGATGCGCTTGATGCGGGTATCCACGCGCGCATCGATGCCGGCCTCTTTCATCTTCTCTTCAAGAGTCTTCCGGATCCCAGCGAGAAAGGCTTCACCTTCTTTACGCCTTGATTCGATGGCCTCTTTGACCTGGTTATAGGCGATAGGATCGACATACTGGAAGGCCAGGTCCTCGAGTTCGCCGCGTATCTTTCCCATGCCGAGGCGGTGCGCGATCGGAGCGTAAATCTCCTGCGTCTCGCGGGCGATCTTTTGCTGCCGCTCGGGTGGCAGGTGCTGCAGGGTGCGCATGTTGTGCAGCCGGTCAGCCAGCTTGATGAGCACCACGCGAATGTCATCCACCATGGCCAGCACCATCTTGCGAACGCTCTCCGCCTGGGCCTCCTCGCGCGAGAATTCGAGCTTGCTGATTTTGGTGACGCCCTCGACAATGTGGGCAACCTGTTCGCCAAACTCGGCCTTAATCTCATCGATTGTGACCTTGGTGTCTTCGACCGCGTCGTGCAGCAGGCCGGCGGCGATGGCAGTCGTGTCGAGCCGCATTTCGGCGAGGACGGTAGCGACCTCAAGCGGATGTACGAGGTAAGGTTCACCTGAGGCCCGGGTCTGGCCCGTGTGATGCTGAAGCGAGAATTCATAAGCTTTTTTGACCAGGTCGAGGTCGTCGTTGGGCCGGTAGGAGCGGATTTTGCGCAGCAAATCGCGAAAGCGGGTTACCGTAAGAACATTGGTCGCGATGGCTTGGCGCAAAGTCGCCATGTCTGATTATAAGGCACGCTGAAACATGAATTCTGTGCCCAAACCTATGCGAGTGAAACGAGTCCTAGCATAATGCGCCTTCTGATCAGTGGAGCTTCAGGGCTTATCGGTAACGCCCTTCGTCGGCGATTGGCGGAGCAGGGAGACGAGACTGCCATGCTGGTGCGCCGCTCGCCGCAATCGGCCGAGTTGCAGTGGAGTCCTGGACAGACTCTCGATCCTTCGCGGTTAGCCGGTTTCGATGCGGTAGTTCACCTCGCGGGCAAGAGCATTGCAGGCCGCTGGTCAGAGAAGTTCAAGCAGGAAGTATGTGACAGCCGCGTCCAGGGCACGCGCACCTTAGCAACCGCCGCGGCGGAATCATTCCGTCGTACCGGCCTACCCCGAGCGTTCATCGCCGCCTCGGCGGTCGGCTACTACGGCAATCGAGGCGACGATTTGCTGACGGAAGCAAGCGCTCCGGGACGAGGCTTCCTGCCCGAAGTGTGCGTGCAGTGGGAAGCTGCGGCTGATCCCGCGCGCGAGGCTGGCGTGCGCGTGGCGCACCTGCGCATCGGCGTAGTACTCGCGAAAGATGGTGGCGCACTGCCGCCGCTGCTGCTTCCCTTTAGCCTCGGACTGGGTGGCCGCATCGGAAACGGTCAGCAGTACTGGAGCTGGGTTGGGTTGGAGGATGTCACCAGCACGTTCGACTTCGCGCTTCACAACGATGAACTCAGCGGGCCCGTAAATGTAGTCGCACCCAATCCCACGCGTGTTGCCGATTTCGTTAGCGCCTTGGGTGAGGTCCTTCATCGGCCCGCGATATTTCCCCTTCCCGCATTCGCTGTGCGTATACTTCTGGGCGAGATGGGCCAGACGTTGCTGCTTGATTCGGCGCGAGTGATACCCGAAAAACTGCACCAGCTTGGCTATCGCTTCGCTTTTCCAGAGCTGCGAGCGGCGCTACAAACCGCCATCAACGAGTAGAAATTCCTAAATCCAAGAGGCGGATTTTTGGGTCACTGCGGCCAAGTTTTGAACAGGTCGCCAATTCCGACGATCCGTGCAATGCAAGTTATTGTGGTACAAAGACTTACTGCACGCTGAAGTCGCGCTTCGGAAGCTCCGACTGTGTTATAATCAACTTGGATCGTTGCACGCCTAAGTTATTGAAATAACTAGCAGTTGAGGGTCTTACACTACTCATCCCTCGCGGCGGTCTGTGTGCAAGATTCGCTTGCGAAATTGTGAGCCGCAAGCGGCGAAATGGAGCAGGATGGCCTCAAGAGATTCTGGAGCTGCGGCCGCAGCACCCGACGACGACAAAAATTCCGAACAGCTCGATCAGAAGCCCCAGAAAAACGGCAAGAATGGAAACGGTCACGCTAACGGTGAATACACCGCTGACTCAATCAAAGTTCTTGGCGGCATGGAAGCCGTGCGTAAGCGCCCCGCCATGTATATCGGCTCAACCGGCGACATGGGCCTGCATCATCTTGTCTACGAAGTGGTCGATAACTCAGTGGACGAAGCGCTGGCCGGATTTGCTGATCGCATCGACGTCACCATCCACATCGACAACTCCGTCACGGTCGTCGACAACGGCCGCGGTATTCCGGTCGACGAAATGGATGTCGACGGTGAACGTCTACCTGCCGCACAGGTCGTGATGACCGTGCTACATGCCGGGGGAAAGTTCGACAGCTCGACATATAAGGTTTCCGGCGGATTGCATGGTGTGGGCGTGTCGTGCGTAAACGCGCTCAGCCATCAACTTGATCTTGAGATCTGGCGCGACGGCGCGGTGTGGGAGCAAAGCTACTCCGCCGGCGAGCCGACGACGAAGCTGACGAAGACGGGAGCGACCAAGAAGCGTGGCACAAAGGTCCACTTCGTTCCCGACAAGACGATCTTCACCGTCACGGAATACAACTACGACACGCTGGCGCAGCGCTTGCGCGAGATGGCCTTTTTGAACAAAGGCCTGCTGATCACGCTTACCGATGAACGCACCACCGACTCGAAGACCGGTGAGGCCAAGCACGCTGAGTTCAAGTACAACGGCGGCATCGCCGAGTTCATCAAGCACCTGAACCGCGGCAAGAGCGTGCTCCACGACAAGCCGATCTACATGGAGGCCGAGCGCGACAACGTGACCATGGAAATCGCGTTGCAATATAACGATGGCTACTCGGAAACGGTCTTCAGCTTCGCCAACAACATCAACACGGTTGACGGCGGCTCGCATCTTTCGGGATTCCGCACCTCGCTGACGCGCACCGTCAACGCTGCCGGGCAGGCGCTGGGATTGTTCAAGGACGTGAAGGAGAACCTGACGGGCGACGATGTTCGCGAGGGCCTCGTGGCCGTCGTCAGCGTGAAGCTATCGCAGCCGCAATTCGAGGGTCAGACCAAGGGCAAGCTCAACTCCGATATTGCCGGCACGGTGCAGGCTTTCGTGAACGAGCGGCTGGGAGCATTTTTCGAAATGAACCCGACCGTCGCGAAGAAGATCATCAACAAGGCGATCGAGGCCGCCCGCGCTCGGGAAGCCGCGCGCAAGGCCCGTGACCTGACGCGGCGCAAAGGCGCGCTCGACGGCGGAGGCCTTCCCGGCAAGCTGGCCGATTGCACCGAGCGCCAGGCTGATCGCTGCGAGGTCTACCTGGTCGAGGGCGAAAGCGCAGGCGGCACCGCCAAGCAGGGCCGCGATCGCCGCTTCCAGGCCATTCTTCCGCTGAAGGGAAAGATTCTCAACGTCGAGAAAGCGCGCTACGACAAGATGCTGGGCCATGAAGAAATTCGCGCCATGATTACGGCGCTGGGCACCGGCATTGGGAAAGAAGATTTCGACGTTGCGAAGTTGCGCTACGGCAAGATCATCCTGATGACGGACGCGGACGTCGACGGCTCGCACATTCGCACTCTGCTGCTTACGTTTTTCTTCCGCCACATGACGGAGTTGATTAAGCGCGGCAACGTGTACATCGCGCAGCCGCCGCTGTATCGCATCAAGAAGGGCAAGTTCGAGCAGTACATCAAGAACGACGCCGAGTTTGTGAAGGTCATGGTCAAGCGCGCGGCAGACGGAATCGTGGTGCGCTATGGCGAGGGCGCGGCCACGCTGGAAGGCGCTCCGCTGACCAAGTTCATGACCACGCTGAACGAGTACATCGGCTTCTTCGACAAGGTCGACAAGCGCATTCGAGATGAGCGCATCACCGAGGTCGCTACCCAAAGCCGACCTGATCAAGCGGGTTGACTTCGAAGGTGACAGCAAGACGCCTCCGAAGAAAGTTCTCGATCTCGAGAAGGCGCTTAATGCGATTGCCAAGGAGCGTGGCATCAAGTCGGTGGCGAAACGTTTCGAAGAAGAGCACAGCCTGTGGGAAGTGGCGTTCGTCAACTCGCAGGGCGCAGAGCACGTCATCAACTGGGAGCTGGCGTCCACGCCTGAGTACCGCCAGATGATGTCGAAGTACAAGCAGATTGCTGATTTCATGCAGCCGCCGTACTTCATCGAAACCGTGAAAAAGGAATCGGCGAACGCGGCCAAAGAAGAAGAACTGAGCGATGCTGAGCGCGCGGACCAGGACAAGGTCGAGCAGGTGGCGCCGAAGGCCTCAAAGAAGAAGTCAGGTGGAGAGACGGTCGAGAAGCAGACCGTGCGCGAGCTGTTCGACTACGTTCTCAACGAGGGCCGCAAGGAATACACCGTGCAGCGCTATAAGGGCTTGGGCGAGATGAGCTCGACGCAGCTCTGGGAGACCACGATGGATCCGGAGCGGCGCACCCTGCTCTCAGTTAAGCTCGAAGATCTGACCGAGACGGAGACGATCTTTACCACCCTGATGGGCGAAGACGTCGAGGCCCGCCGCCGGTTCATCGAAGAGAACGCGCTGGACGTGAAGAACCTGGATATCTAAAGGCGGCTGTTGGCACTTAGCTGTTGGCACTTAGCCTTTGGCACTTGGCGCTTAGCGGTTGCAATGTTAGGAATGAAGTCAACGGCCAAATGCCAATTGCTAAGTGCTAAGTGCCGACCGCGAGCAGCGAAGAGCCAAGAGCAGTATTCCCATGCCCTTCCCCATCAAAGCCTGCGTCATCTGCGGCGAGAAGTTCGAGTTGAAGCCCGGCAAGCCGGGTTTTGCGAATCGCTGTCCGAGTTGCAGCGAGCCTGAAGAGGAGCAGGCCAGCGAGCGCAGCGTGGATGCCGACGGTCGCCGCAGTGAATCCGAAATTAATGCCGAGCGGCGCCGCGCGATTCGAGATCTGCTCTATCGCAAGGACGGCTAGGGATCCATGTCCTGGTAGAGCGGCGGACGGCTCTACGGCTTTTTCGGCAACAGGCAACGGGCGCCCCGCGAAGCAAGTGCTTGGTCAGGGAAGTTCAATGAGCTCATGGGCCTGTTCGTTCGTAATGCGAATGCGCCGCCCCGCGGGACGGATCAAAGGGGGATCCAGACTGAGCCGCCGCTTAGGACGAGTTGGTTTGGCTTCTTCCTCTGATTGTGCGTTCCTGCCTTGCGAATCTTTGCCCATGATGTTCAATTAATTTTGACAGCTTTCGCGATCATGCGCTCGTAGCGGCGCCATGGCATGACTCGCTTCATCCAGACTTGTATCTTCGCATCAGGGCCGATGAGGTAGCGCAGCTTGGGATTGGGATCGTTGGCCACCCGCAATATGAGTCGCGCTACCTCGCGTGCATCGCGCCGGTGCTTGGCGCTACCTTTTACGAACTCGGTGAAGCGGCGGCTCCGCTCCCGGTTGGGGGAATTCTCGTTCAGAGCCCCTTTGGCGATCACCACATTTCGCTCCCAAATGTCGGTGTCGTACGCGCCCGGCTCGATTAATGAGACGCGAATCCCGAGCGAGTGCGTTTCGATGCGCAGGGACTCGCTCCAGCCCTCGAGAGCAAACTTCGATGCGCAGTATGCGCTGAGCAGCGGCTGGCCGAGTAGTCCTCCAACGGACGTGACGTTAATGATGTGTCCGCTCTTTTGCGACCGCATTGCCGGCAGTACAGCCTTGCTCATGGCGACGTGGCCGAAGAAATTAGTCTCCAGTTGATGTCGCAGCTCGTCGAGACTCATATCTTCAGCGAAGCCGGCGACCGAGAAGCCGGCGTTGTTCACCAGCACATCGATGCGGCCATGATCGCGAGCAATCTGCTCGACGGCGCCAGGCAGGGTATCGAATTCTGTGACATCCAGCCGTCGAAGATCGAGCCGATCACGTACGCCTGCTTTCTGGGCCGCCTCTTCCAGCCTTTCACTACGGCCAAGGTCGCGCATGGTGGCGATCACGCGATATCCGTTTGCGGCGAACTCAACTGCCGTCAGCAGTCCTATACCGCTGGAGCTGCCCGTTATGACTGCAACCTTCTGCTCTGTCATGACTTATCCGGTCAATCCTGCCGGTTGCGGCACAATGCGCGCAGCTTCCATTGAGGGCGTTCGTTTGCACTGCGCAGTTGCGATACGAGAAGATTATAGGGTTGCTGATACTTTATAGAACGGACTGGTAAAAATGCCGAAAGATTCGTCACCAAGCAACACCAAGACCGATAAAACAGAAATCGCCCCCGCAAGCGGCAAGCTGGGAATCATGATTCCCGGCATGGGCGCCGTGGCCACTACATTCGTCGCCGGTGTGGAAGCCATCCGCAAAGGTATCTCGAGGCCCATCGGGTCGCTGACCCAGATGGGCACCATCCGCCTGGGCAAGCGCACCCAAGGCCGCTCGCCCAAGATCAACGACTTTGTACCGCTTTCGCAGCTCAACGACCTGGTCTTCACCGGCTGGGATATCTTCGAAGACGACATGTATGCGGCTGCGGGAAAAGCCGGCGTCCTCGATCGCTCACTGTTGGAGCAGATCAAGCCGTTCCTCTCGTCCATCAAGCCGCGCAAGGCCGTCTTCGGCAGGAACTACGTCAAGAAGCTCGACGGCCCCAACGTGAAGAAGGGCAAGAACAAGATGGAGCTGGCCGAGCAGCTGCGCCAGGACATCCGCGACTTCAAGCAATCGAGCGGCGCTGAGCGGCTGGTCATGATCTGGTGCGGCTCGACGGAGACGTTCATCGAAGCCGGCCCCGTACACCAGAGCGTGGAATCGTTCGAGAAGGGGCTCGCCGCGAACGACGAGAACATCGCGCCGTCGATGATCTATGCCTACGCCGCCTTGCAGGAAGGCGTGCCGTTTGCCAATGGGGCTCCCAACCTGACGGTGGATATCCCGGTGATGCACCAGCTTTCCAAGCAGAACGATGCGCCTATCTGCGGCAAGGACTACAAAACCGGCCAGACGCTCATCAAAACGATTCTCGCGCCGGGGTTCAAAGCGCGAATGATCGGGCTGAGAGGATGGTTCTCGACCAACATCCTCGGCAATCGCGACGGCGAAGTGCTCGATGATCCGGGCTCATTCAAGACGAAGGAAGAGTCGAAGCTGTCGGTGCTGGAGCACATCCTCCAACCGGAACTGTATCCCGAGCTTTACGGCGATATCTGCCATAAGGTGCGCATCAACTACTACCCGCCGCGTGGCGATAACAAAGAAGGCTGGGACAACATCGACATCTTCGGATGGCTGGGCTACCCGATGCAGATCAAGGTGGACTTCCTCTGCCGCGATTCGATCCTCGCTGCCCCAATTGTGCTGGACGTTGTGCTGTTCCTGGACTTAGCAAAACGCTCCGCGGAGCTGCGCGGCATCGGCATCCAGGAGTGGCTCAGCTTCTACTTCAAATCGCCGATGACGCCGGAGGGGCTGTATCCCGAGCATGACCTGTTCATCCAGTCGATGAAGCTGAAGAACACGCTGCGCCACCTGATGGGCGAAGGGATGATCACCCACCTCGGGCTTGAGTATTACGACTAGAGGCAAAACTCATTCGGAGTTAGAATCAGCGCATGACGGCAGAAGCATCAGAGCTTTTGAAACGAGCGCTCGCTCTCCCGGAAGAGGAGCGAGCAGCTCTCGCCAATACGCTGCTTGATAGTCTCGACACAAATCCTGAGTCAGTGGAGAAGGCCTGGGAGGAAGAGATAGTTCGCCGGATGGAAGACCTAAAGGCGGGCAGAGCAATAACGGTTCCTTGGGAGGAGCTGCATCGTGAGCTTCTGGCCTTGGTAAATGGGCGGTAGCCGCGTCGAGTTCCACAAAGGTGCAGAGAGTGATATCAGGGCGGCAGTTTCCTGGTACCTGGATCGCAGCCCGAAGGCTGCCCAGGAATTTCTGGGTGAGGTTCGTCGCGCTATCCGGATGATCCACAACTCTCCGCAGCGCTGGCCCATTTGGATGCTCGGCACCAGGCGCGTCCTTCTTCGGCGTTTTCCATTTGCCGTTGTTTACTCGACAGATGAATCGGCCGTCACTATCTTGGCTGTCGCGCATACTAGCAGGCGACCGGACTATTGGATTGATCGGTTCTGACTGCTGAACTTCCCTTTGCGTCGTCTCTCTTCCGCCGTTACAATCGCCCGTTTGGACAAAACCTCATGCCACTCTCAAAGATAGTAGCCAGCGCCGAAGAGGCGGTAGGTGACATACACGACGGTGCGACCATCATGGTCGGCGGATTTGGGTTGTGCGGCATCCCCGAAAACCTCATCGCCGCTCTGGTCAAGAAGGGCGTCAAGAACCTGAACACCATCAGCAACAACGTCGGCATCGACGACTTCGGCCTCGGGCTCATGCTCGCCGCCGGGCAGATCAAGTCGCACAAGGGCAGCTATGTCGGCGAGAACAAGTTGCTGGAAGATATGGTGCTCACCGGGCGCATCGACCTGGAGCTAATTCCGCAGGGAACATTTGCCGAGCGGATTCGCGCCGGAGGAGCGGGCATTCCTGCGTTCTACACGCCGACGGGATTCGGAACGACGGTGGCCGAAGGCAAAGAGACGCGCGAGTTCGACGGGCGGCCCTACGTTTTGGAGCGCGCGCTTACTGCCGAGTTTGCGCTGATCAAAGCCTGGAAGGGCGACAAATGGGGCAATCTCGTCTATCGCAAGACGGCGCAGAACTTCAATCCTATGATGGCGACGGCGGCGAAGATCACCATCGCCGAAGTCGAGCATCTGGTCGAGCCCGGCGAACTTGATCCTGACCAGGTGCACACGCCCAGCATTTATGTGCACCGCATTTTTCAAGGCGAGAACTACGAGAAGCGCATCGAGCGTAGAACGCTGCGCAAAGTATAAGAACGAAGATTTCACCACGGAGGACACAGAGGGAAAACCAAGTTCACCACAGAGACACCAAGGCACAGAGACAATAGGAATTTCAATCGTGAGACTGCAGCGCGGCGATGTCGGAGCAAAAGTGCTCCTCGAACGGAACCTAAGAAAAAATTTGCTTTCCTCTGTGTCTCTGTGCCTCTGTGGTTAAATCTCACAGCCCCGTGTCCTCTGTGTTCTCTGTGGTGAACGGTTTTTGTGCGGACCAAAGGAGCTTCACATGGCTGAGGTAACCAGCGCCAAGCAAAAAGACACCGACAAGCGCGACCGCATTGTCCGGCGTGCTGCCCAGGAGTTGCAGGACGGTTTCTACGTCAACCTCGGCATCGGCATGCCGACGCTGGTGGCCAACTGCGTTCCGCCGGGAATCGAGGTCGTGCTGCAGAGCGAGAACGGCATGCTCGGGGTTGGGCCTTACCCGTTCAGCGGCGAGGAAGATCCCGACCTGATCAACGCCGGCAAAGAAACTGTCTCGGAATTACCGGGCACCGCGTTCTTCTCCAGTGCCGAGTCGTTTGCCATGATTCGCGGCGGCCACGTCGATCTTAGCGTGCTGGGCGCGATGGAGGTGGACGAGGAGGGCAACCTCGCCAACTGGATGATTCCCGGCAAGATGGTCAAGGGCATGGGCGGTGCCATGGACCTGGTGGCCAGCGCCAAACGCGTCGTCGTGGCGATGGAGCACACCACCCGCGACGGCTCTCCCAAGATTCTCAAACGCTGCACGCTGCCGATCACCGGGCTGCGCGTCGTTGATACCATCGTCACCGAAATGGCCTACATCCGCGTGACTCAGCCGGGGTTGGTGCTGGAAGAGACTGCTCCCGGGCTCTCGCCCGAGGATGTCCAGCGCGCGACCGAAGCGCCACTGATCGTCAGTCCCAAGCTGAAGACGATGCAGGTCTAGTCTCCCCATGCGATTTATAGATCGCGAAGAGGTCGCGAGACGGCTTACGTATGAGAGGTGCATTCCGATCGTGCGCGATGCCATGATCGCCTTCTCGCGCGGCGAGACCAGACAGCTTCTGCGCTCGATCATTCCACTGGGCGAGGGCCGGATGTTCGGCATCATGCCCGGCGCGATGGGCGAACGCGCGGTGTTCGGCGCGAAGTTGATCAGCGTCTTCCCTGACAATTTCGCACGCGGGATCCAGTCACATCAGGGTTTGGTTGTTCTCTTCGATCCTGAGAACGGCGCACCGGTTTGCGCCGTTCATGCGGGCGAGATCACGGCGATTCGAACGGCAGCAGCCAGTGCAGTCGCGACCGACGCTCTGGCGCGCAAAGATGCGACGCGGCTGGCCCTGATCGGCTATGGTGAACAGGCTGGAACACATGCGCGGGCGATCAGCAAGGTTCGCCAACTGCAATCGATCGTGGTCTGGGGGCGGTCCCCGGAACGCGCTCATGCATTCGCTATCCGGATGCAGAGTGAAATCGCAGTCCCCATCACGGCAGCCGACACTGTTGAAGAGGCGGTTGCACAGGCCGACATCATTTGTACGGTCACAGCCGCGGCTGAGCCGATCCTGAAGGGCGAGTGGGTGCCGCCGGGCACGCATGTGAACGTCGTCGGCTCGGGGATTGCGGGCCCGGCGGAAGTGGACAACGACCTCGTTGTCCGCTCGCGCTTCATCGTCGACAGCCGCGAGGGAGTTCTCAGTCAAGGCGCGGAGTTTCTCCGAGCGAAAGCAGCGGGCCTGATTGGCGACGATCACATCGTTGCTGAGATCGGCCAGGTGTTGGCGGGCGACGTCGCGGGCCGCCGCTCGGCGGACGAGATCACCATCTACAAGTCGCTCGGCCACGTAGCGCAAGATCTCGCAAGCGCATGGGCGCTGTACTCCGAACCGGGCTGACGGAACCAGGTGGTAACCAGATCTTGCGGCGGCGAAACATCTAGCGGTTAAAGGGATACTCCTGAATCCAGTGAAAGCCCCGGCTCACCAGCAGGAACTTCTGGCGATCGACGAGTTGAAGTTCCATCTTGAGTCGGTGGCCGTCCATGTCGCCGTCGAGCACAAGCCGATCCGCCGCCGGACGAACGAATGCAAAACCTGCCTTCCAGTCTTGGTCGTCGTTCTTGGTGAGCTTTAGGGTGTTGTCGTTGCTGTTGATGGAAACGCCATAGCGGGCGGACGAATCGTCCACCTTCTGGAAAGCCACCCGCGTGGGCACGTCGAAGATGATGCGCCGGTAACGGTCGTGGTCACTCAGCAGCGGTGGCCGAATCTGCCCGTCTACTGTGAGCTGCTCTACGTTCCAGATACCGTACAACGCCGACTTTGGACTGCCACCGCCGTACTGATGCCAGGCAGACCAACTGCCGTAGGCATTCATGCCCATGAGCCAAACACCCAAGGCGACTTGCGCGGCCAGTGCGATACGGTTGGCACGAGGGGTAGCAAATAGCTGAGGCTGCGTTGAGGGCCCAATTGCGCGATTCAGGAAAAACACGTTGATGAGACGCTTGGCGTCGGGCGCGAGTAGAAATAGCGAGAGCAGAATCAGGTGAAATGATAGAAGCTTCACCGGCACGTCGTAGGTCATGTTCAAGGTGAACACCTGGACCATGTCGGCCAGGCAAACCATGGCGCCGAGCATTGTCGTCCGCGGAAGAATAAGTAGAATTCCTCCCAGCATTTCTGCGCAGCCCGCGAAGATTTCGTAAGCCGGAGAGGCGCCAATCGAAGACCACAGAACTCCCATGGGAGAAAAGTGGCCGAAAGCCTCAACCAGCGTGGTGAGACGCGGAAACGGCATCTGCAACGGGACCGCCTTCGCCCAGCCATAAGTAAACATCTGCCCTGCAAGGCAGATGCGTATGAAGAGCCGGAACCACTTCAACATCACAGAGTAGTTCTGGCGCTTGCGATCGAGAATCGACCAGACCGCCGTTGCGAGGATCGCAACCACAAGCAGACAGGCCTGCAATACCCAGTCGTAGGTCTTGTCTCCGCTCCCGCTGTCCTTGTAGACCAGCTGCGAAGTTACACCGAACACATGGTTAGCAGTCCAGATGACAAGCTGCCGGACCGGCCAAAGGGTGGAAGGATCGGGAACATCAACGTTGGGCAGCGGAACCAGACTGGTGATGATCTGCGTCAAGAGGCAATACAGGCCGAAGTAGACGAAACAGAAGCGGAAGGCGACCCGGGTGGAAAGGCTCCAGTGTCCGACCCTTGGTTCGGGTTGGGTGATTTCTGTTCCGATCTGAACCGCTTGACTGACCAACCAAAGCCTCCGCCATCTGAACGCCCCAAGGAATGGTTCGAAATTATACCCTGCTGTGAGGCCGCATCCGGATGCCTGCCTGAAGTGAGGAGTTGCGGTTCGTTCTGGTGTTTCTTATGATCCAGAGACCATGCTCAGGCTATCTACCATTCTTCTTACCGCGCTCTTGAGCGCATCTCTGTCGGCGCAGACTTCTTCCAACCTCCCGAAAGAAGTCCAAGCCGTCTACCCCGGCTCGTATGCCCTCTACCTCGATCTCCACCAGCATCCTGAGCTGTCGTCTCACGAGACGCAAACCGCCGCCAAACTGGCCGCTCGTTTGCGAAGCCTAGGGTATGACGTAACCGAGAATGTCGGTGGAACCGGGATCGTGGCCGTGATGAAAAACGGACCCGGTCCGACGGTAATGCTGCGCACCGAACTGGACGCGCTTCCCGTAGAGGAGAAAACCGGCCTGCCGTACGCCAGCAAGGTTGTGGCCAAGGACGACAGCGGCAAAGAGGTACCCGTGATGCACGCCTGTGGTCATGATGTGCACATGGCGGCGCTGATTGGCACGGCCGAGGTGATGGCGCAGAGCAAGAACACCTGGCACGGTACCCTGGTCATCATCGGACAGCCGGCGGAGGAGACCATCTCCGGCGCCAAGAACATGATCGCGGACGGGCTGATGACGCGCTTTCCGAAACCCGACGTTGCCGTCGCCCTGCACGTCGGCAACAGTCTGCCCGCGGGCAAGGTTGGGATCATACCCGGCTATATGTCTTCGAATGCCGATTCCATACGCATCACCATCTTCGGCAAAGGCGGCCACGGATCGGCGCCGCAGACGACGATCGATCCCATCGTGATCGGCGCGAAGATCGTGCTGGCGCTGCAGACCATTGTTTCGCGCGAGATCAAGGCGGGCGATCCCGCGGTCGTTACTGTGGGCTACTTCCAGGCCGGGCTGCTACGATCCGAAGGTCCGCGAGCATGTGTTGGCGTCGATTGATCGCATCGTGAAAGGCGAAGCCGAGGCTGCAGGGGTAACGCGGCTGCCGGAGATCGTGCATGACGAGGCTACGGACGCGGTCTACAACGATCCGGCGCTCGCGAAGCGCATGACGAAAGTCTTGGATGACGCGCTCGGCAAAGAAAACGTCGAGCAGGAGCCGCCAGCCATGGCTTCGGAAGATTTCTCCTACTTCGTGGAGCAGGGAGTGCCCGGCTTCTACTTCTCGCTCGGCGGAGCGAACCCGGAGAAGTATGCGCAGGCCAAAGCTTCGGGCGAGATTCTTCCGTCGAACCATTCGCCCCTGTTTGCTCCGGACGCGAAGCCGGCGATCGAGACTGGCATTACCGCCGAGGTCGCCGTTTTGCGCAGCCTGCTCAACACGTCACCTGCGGAACTGCATCAGCTAACGACAACGCCGGCGAACTAAACAGAGTGGGATCGGAAATCAGTCAGGATTGGCCGCTTCCAACTCTTCGGCCATCCCTAATAGCTTGGCAACGGTCCTGAGGTTGCGGCCGGTAACGGTGGTCTTCAATACTCGATCCAGCGACGCCCACGGTAATTTGGAGCGGCCCATGCCGTCCGGGAAGTAGATGAAAATCTCGCGGCCTGAAACGTGGAGTTCTTCAGGGCCGCGCGGAAGCTCCCGCAATGCGGCCATGGCTTGGTTTCCTGGCGCCTCGGCGAGGAAGTTTACCAACAGCTTGGCGTCATCGAGGCCGGCCCGCTTTGCGAACGGATTGCCAGCGATTGTCTTCCTGAGTTCCGCTGCGGTCCGCAGAACCACGCCCGGACGAAAGTCAAAAGCTTTTTCAATCGCGTCCTCGAGGACCTGTGCTTTGAGGTTCTTGCCTTTCGCGCCGAAGATGACGTTTCCGCTCTGCACATACGTTCGCGGATCATGAAACCCCAGCTCGCGATAGAGCTCGCGCAGGGCGTCCATCTTGATCTTGTTGTGCCCGCCGACGTTCACGCCGCGCAGCAGAGAAATGAATACGTACATAGGAGGCGCTTGCCAAAAGCAAAGGGAGCGGGCTCTTGGCCGACTCCCTTTAGCATCATAACTTGGCCTTAGAACTACACGGAGACCGGCTGCTTGACCGGAACCGGCGTGAGCCAGCCGTGGCGGTCCTCAATCTTGCCGTTCACGATGTTGTAGAACTCGCTGCGCAGCGCTTTGGTAATCGGGCCGGCAGTTCCCTTCCCAACAATGATCTTGTCGACCGAGCGTATGGGAGTGATTTCGGCGGCCGTGCCGCTGAAAAAGACTTCGTCAGCGATGTACAGCATTTCGCGCGGAATGACCTGCTCGACCGTCGGTATGCCGAGGTCTTTGGCGATGTGCAGCACCGAATTGCGCGTGATACCGGGTAAGACGCTGTTGCCGATGGGCGGTGTGCAGATTCGATCCTTGTGCACAACAAAAACGTTCTCGCCCGACCCTTCGCTGACATAGCCATTTACATCGAGCGCGATGCCTTCGCTGTAGCCGTTCACGATGGCTTCCATCTTGATGAGCTGCGAGTTCATGTAGTTTGCGCCGGACTTCGCGATGGCCGGCATGGTGTTAGGAGCGATGCGCGTCCAGGAGGAGACGCAGACCTCAACGCCATCTTCATCATTCGCGTGGCCGAGATACTTTCCCCACTCGTAGTTGCAGACATAAACCTCAGTCGGTGAATTGAACGGATTCACACCGACCTGGCCGTATCCGCGCAGGATGATGGGACGGATGTAACACGGCGCAATCTTGTTCGCGGCGACCAACTCAACAGCCCCGTGGCACAGCTCCTCAAGTGAGTAGTCGACATCAATGCGGTAAATCTTGCAGGAATCGAGGAGACGGCGCATGTGATCTTCCAGCCGGAAGATCGCCGGGCCCTTTTCGGTCAGGTAGCAACGGATCCCCTCAAAGACGGCGGAGCCGTAATTCACCACATGAGACATCACATGCAGTTTGGCGTCTTCCCACGGAACCAGATGTCCGTTATGCCAAATGAAGTCTGACGGCTTGATGGCCCTGGGCATGAAAGGCTCCTTCGCGAAGAGAATTTGGAAGTCGGGCTGCCGGCTTGCGGTTGCTAACCAGAAACGTGCTTCGGACTGAGAAGCAGAGAATTGATCCCACGGCGTCACCGCAATCCGGCATTATAAATGAGATGTTCCGGCCACGACCGCAGGTGTTTTTTTGAGGCAGCGATCCTGGGCATATTTCGCAACTCGGATCGTTGACACCAATTCAACAGAGACGTAAATTCGGTGTGTGCCGTGTCCCTTCCGGACGCCGCGCAAGTCATATGAAAGCCACCATTGAAGCAGAGTTCAGGCTGTTCGCCATCCTCAAGCAGAAGGGAGGCTGGTACGTTGCTCATTGTCCGCCGCTTGACATTACTACGCAGGGAAGAACCGAGCAAGAGGCCCGGCAAAATCTAATCGAGGCTTCTGAGCTGTTCGTAACCAGCTGCTTTGAAAGGGGAACTTTTGAACAGGCACTTCGCGAGCTTGGATGGCACATCGTAAGCGGCAATGTCGTGAAGGCTGGTGAGATGCAGCCTTCCTCCGTACCTGCCGGCGCCTTCAGGTTCCCAGTACCTGTCCCGTTCGGATTTGAGAATCCCGCGTGATGTCTCGCCTGACCCCGCTGCCCTGGGCGAAGTTGGCCTGCGTATTTGAACAGCTCGAGTATAAGTTTGCCGGCCAGAAGGGCAGCCACATCAAGTTGGAAAAGCCTGGTTCCGCTCGCCCTCTCATTATTCCCCGGTATGACGAAGTTGGACTGGACATCATCACTAACCTGATCAGGACTGCGGGAATCACGCGGGAGGCATTCCTTCCCTGTTGCGTAACTGCTGGCGAATCGTTTGCTCCGCGGCCTGCCAGGGAGGGATATTGGCGCGACCGTTTGTTGTCGTTCTTCCGACTCTCCCGGCCAACTCTCCTTGGCGCTGCCCGCGTGCCGTGTTATTCTTTGTAGCGTAACAAGATACGACTAAAACGTAGGAGCGCATCCGATTCAGTGTTAGCACGAGAGAAAAAGTCCGCCCTGATTGACCAGTATCGCACTCACGCGACCGACACCGGTTCGCCGGAGGTCCAAATCGCGATTCTGAGCGAGCGTATTGGTGAATTGACGGAACACTTCAAAACGCATAAGAAAGACCATGCCTCCCGGCGCGGTCTGCTTATGATGGTGAGCAAGCGTCGCGGCCTGCTCGACTATCTCAGGAAGTCCGATACCGAACGCTACAAAGCCGTTATTCAGAAACTCGGCATCCGAAAGTAAGCTGTTTGCCAGCCGCTGAACTACGGCGCCTCGCAGCGTATTCTGTGTCATTTCATCCCGTCGCAGACGCGGTTGTCGCGCTTGCCGGGAACGGACTCATGCGTCATCCGTCATGGGCAGTTTGAGCCATATCGGCCCAAGGGCTTCCGGGTGCTTTGCAGGGCACAAAGTCGCACCTGCACGCGCCACCGCAGAAGCTCGTCCGCCCTCCTTTGTTCTCTCATCTGCATCCCCTCCAGCGAAGAAGCATGTCCTCCCTCGCTGCGGCTCGGGGGAGCATTTCGTCGATCGCGCTAGAAAAGGAAATTCAAGTAATGAAACACGAAATCTCGGTTGAGCTGCATGGCGGAAAGTCCATCAGCTTTGAAACTGGCAAGTTAGCCAAGCAGGCCCATGGTTCCTGCATTGTGCGCATCGGCGACAACGTCGTGCTCGCCACCGCTTGCGCCAACGCCGAACCCCGTGAGGGCATCGATTTCTTCCCCCTCACCGTCGACTACCGCGAATACACCTACGCTGCCGGGCGCATTCCCGGCGGATTCATCAAGCGCGAGGGACGTCCCAGCGAACGCGAAATTCTAACCAGTCGCCAAATCGACCGCCCAATTCGCCCGTTGTTTCCGGAGGGCTTCCGCTGCGAGACCCAGGTCATCGCCATGGTGCTCTCCGCCGATACCAGCAATGACCCTGATGTTGCCGGTATTAACGGGGCCTCCGTCGCGTTGAGCGTCTCCGATATTCCGTTCCATGGCCCTATAGGCGCGGTGCGCGTTGGCCGGTTGAACGGCGAGTTCGTCATCAATCCGACCTACGACGAGCAGCGGGAAGGCACCCTGAACCTCATGGTCGTGGGTACCGCCGACGGCATTGTGATGATCGAGTCGGGCGCGCGGGAGGAATCCGAAGAAACCATCGTGCAGGCCATCGAGTTCGCCCACGAGCAGATCAAGAAGATCTGTGCCGCCATCAGCGATCTCCAGAGGCAGGTAGGGAAGCCGAAGCGTGCGGTTGAGCCACCAGTCATTGACGAAGCCTACATCGCGGAGCTGCGCTCGAAGGTCGGCGATCGCCTGCTGGATGCCATCAATACTGAGAAGTATCCCAAAACTGAAAGCTACGGGCTGATCAAGTCTCTGCGTAACGAATACGTCGAAGGTTTCGAAGAAGAAGATGACGAGGGCCGGAAGAAGGCCAAAACCTACTTCGATATCCTGCGTGAGCGCATCTTCCGTGAGCAGGTAATCAAGGAGAAGCGCCGTCCTGACGGCCGCGCCTTCGACCAGATTCGCAATATCTGGATCGAGGTCGGTGTGCTGCCGCGCACTCACGGGTCGTCGATCTTCACCCGCGGCGAGACACAGGCGCTGGTCACGACCACTCTGGGCACCGCCGACGATATGCAGCGGCTTGAGGCCTTCGAAGGCGAAGCCAAGAAGCGCTTCATGCTGCACTACAACTTCCCGCCGTTTTCGGTGGGCGAAGTCGCCTTCTTGCGTGGGGCCGGACGCCGCGAGATCGGTCATGGCGCCCTTGCCGAACGTGCCCTCTCAGCCGTGCTTCCGAACGAAGCTAACTGGCCTTATGCGATGCGCGTGGTCTCTGACATTCTGGAATCCAACGGTTCGTCATCGATGGCCACCGTCTGCGGCGCGTCCCTCAGCATGATGGATGCAGGTGTTCCGCTGAAAGCTTCCGTCGCCGGAGTCGCGATGGGACTGGTGAAGGAAGGCGAAGAGTATGCCATCCTCACCGACATCGCAGGCGCCGAGGACCATTACGGCGACATGGACTTCAAAGTGGCCGGCACGCGCGACGGCATCACCGCGCTGCAAATGGACATAAAGGTCATTGGCATTACGCCACAGATCATGCGTGAAGCCCTCGACCAGGCACGCCGCGGACGTCTGTTCATCCTCGACAAGATGAACGAAGTGATTGCCGAGCCGCGTACCAAACTCAGCGAATTCGCTCCGCGCTTCTACACGCTGCAGATTCCGCCGGACAAGATTCGCGACCTGATCGGGCCGGGCGGCAAGGTCATTCGCGGCATCATCGAGCAGACGGGCGTGAAGATCGACGTCGAAGACAGCGGCAAAGTGAATGTCTCGTCGGCCGATCAGGAGGCGGCAGCCAAGGCCATCCAGATGATCAACGACATCACGGCTACGGCTGAAGTTGGGAAGACCTACTTGGGCAAGGTCACGCGGTTAGCTGACTTCGGCGCCTTCGTCGAAATCCTCCCCGGGACGGACGGTCTTCTGCACATCAGCGAAGTCGCCGAGCATCGCATCAAAGATGTTCGCGACGAACTGAAAGAGGGCGACCAGGTGCTGGTCAAAGTGCTGGCTGTCGAAGGCAATCGCATCAAGCTGTCGCGCAAAGCGATTCTCAAGGAGCAACGCGCCAAGATGGGCGGCGAGGGCGCTCCCGAATCAGGAGAAGGCGGTGTGGTCACCTTTGAAGGTGGGCACGAAGCCGCCGACGTAGAAGAGCCTAGCTTCAACCGGGAGCACACCGGGGATCGTGGGCCGCGGCGGGACGGCGGGCATCACGGCGGACGCGGTGGCAGGGGTAACGGCGGCGGACGCGGCGGCGATCGTGGCCGGGGACGCGGCGGCAGCCGGCACTGATCGGGGTTAGAGCACCGCGCCTCACGAACAGCAGGCAGGGTCCCGGGGCGTTTTGTACCCGGTGGGAAGCGTTGGGGCTCCTGACCAGTGGCGTTTTGATCGGAAGCCAAGGCTGGCCAGAGGATTCCTCTGGCCTTACAATGTGGGAACGTGGCGCCCGGCATCTTAGGCAAATTTTTCGGATCGCAAGCAGTACCGGGCCCCGACACCCCCCCAGTGTTGGGTCAACGCATTTCCCGTCGCTCCACCGGCTTCAACGAGTTCGTCAAGTACATCTCTCATCAGGACGGGCTCAGGATTCTTGATCTCGGCGCCACCTCGCCGGCCAACATCACTTTCATGACCGGGCTCGGCCACAAGTTTCATCAGGAGGACTTGCTGCGCCTGTCCGCCGACAAAGACCTGATGATTTCCAATGACAACGGCGAAAAGACCTTCGACACTGAAAGATTTCTGCGCGAGAACCTGAACTTTGAGCGCGAAGAATTCGACGCCGTGATGTTTTGGGATCTGGCCGACTACTTACCTGAGCTGCTGGTGAAGCCGGTCATTGAAAGAGTCCACATCGGCATGAAGCCAGGCTCGATCCTTCTGGCCTTCTTCCATACCAAGGATGCCGGCCCGCAGGAGCCGTTCTACCGCTACCACATTGTCTCGAAGGAGGCCGTGGATATGCAGCCGGCGCCGTCTTTGAAGCTGCAACGGGTCTTCGCCAACCGCCACGTCGAAAACCTGTTTCGTGACTTTGCCTCCATCAAGTTCTTCCTCGGGCGCGACAATCTGCGGGATGTGCTGGTGATTCGGTAGGTTGGTAACAAGTTGGCGGCGACGAAAGAAACTGTTTCGGCGAGCGTTTAGAATCATAGCTTGAAAGCGGCAGTAAAACGGTTGCCGCACATGTTAGCTATCGCTATTTTAGTAACTGTCGTGACAGGGCTAGTCTGCTTCCTCTCCCCACGATTCAAATCCAGTAATCGGCATATAGCGGAAGCTTGGGGACAACACTATCCATTTGGCATTGTCGGGGTGGGTGAGACCGAAGCCAAACTTTAGTCGTGTGGAATGTCTTGCGGCTGTCATGGTACGTAATACAACCGAGCAACCAGATGCGACCCACTTCCGTGATTTTTCCTTTTGACGCGACACCCGCAACCTCAGTGAAGCCAGAAACGAATCCAGAGGCTGGGAATACGACTTCTCCCCCCGATCTGCCTTTTTCGGAGCAGTCAAACCATTTGGCGTCGGGACGGGTCACCGTGTCTCCAGTTATGAATGGCCATTGAACCACGAATTCAGACCGTACATCGAAGGCGGGCGCTGTCCCGTAGTTGTGAATTATGGAAGTTCCTTCAATGTTCATAGATAAACTGGAAAGGATTGGATTGAATGTCATCTTCGGCTCAGTCGTGAGGGTGATCGGACTGCCGAGTCCGAGCCATGGACGTTGTCCGGCTTGCATTACCGCGAGTTGACCCTGAGCAGTTTGAGTCTGCTTTTGAACCTCGGTGAAGGTTTGATTCATAGTATGCAATTGCCACCCGGCGACAACCGTATAGGTAATGACAGCCGCCCCCACAAAAGCTTCAAGCATCATTCTCCACCATACGGTTTGGTCGGGTTGGCAGTAGCTAGTTTTTCGACTCTTAGTTTGGGGTGGGGTGACTTGCGACTCGGGAAAGAGACTATCCAGGATGTCCTTCTTATTGTTGGGGGTATCATTCTCCGGAAAATCGCCGTTGACCGTTGGATTCATTGGTGGCTCAGAATATGAGAGCAGAATACAAAGAAGGGCCGGAAGCAAGAGAAAACTTCGAGAAACTGGCGAAGGCCGTCCTACAAGCCGGAAACCCGAAGAAACCAGCCGAAGAAACAGGTGGGCTAGTCTAAACGTCGCAAAACGTCCGGCAAGAACGAGGGTTAGAATGGTTCCTCTTCCCCCGTCCCTGCCGCCGAATGGTGGAGCGCGTCAATTCCCTTGCTTATGAGCGTGGCAGATGTTAGGCGTCTGTTGGCGACCTTCGCCATGAGTAGCGCGAAGCGGTCGGCCAGTTCCGCCCGTAAGTTCTTGTATCTATTACTACTTACACGTAGAATACTGAGCCGCAAAGACTTAGATCATGATCTACATAGCCGAATGCCGCCTACCCGACTCCAAAATCATATCTAAGTCTTTTGTTTTCTATAGTTTACTTGTAACATGCTTTATAATGAGGAGTTTAGAGGCAAGACTTCGCTAAGCTCAACATTCTAAAAGATCCGATATAAGCAAAATTCAGCAGTCCTACGCCACGCGCGTCTTGCAAACCATGTACGGCAGGACGCCGGGGATTTGCAACACCTTGAATGCGATTGGACGGGCAAGCTCCGGCAGCGAGAGTAGCCGGCGAACGCGCGAAGCCGCTGCGATCAGTGGAGCAAATTGACGGTCGTAGACAGCCTTGTACCTCCCTCCAGCCGTCTCCAGTGGACTTTGGCCGCACCAAAAGGAGAGAAGACAGTCCGCCGCAGCCCGCCCGCTGCGCAGAGCGAGTGAAATTCCGTCGCCGGCAAACGGGTCGATAAACCCAGCGGCATCGCCCGCGAGAAGGATATTGTCGCGTACCGCCTGGGGACGGCGATAGACGAGCGGCGCCGTGCTCACTGGCGACGTGAGCGGCTCCCAATCATCAGTCCTGCGTTGCAGCGGCACAGATTGCGCAAATACCTCTTGCAGCGTGGTTGCGGCGTCGGACCTCACCATAGCGCAAACGTTGACCGCGTCAGGGCCCGCGGGCTGGACTCCGCAGTAGCCACGGTCGAAGAAGTACAGGTCGGTGCTTGGCGCAGGATTGCGCTCGCGGTAATGGGCTTTCAAACCGATCCACCTCGGGCCGACCAGTAGCCGCGCGCCATCCGAGAATCGCGACCATCGGCCAACGCACAGTATTACCGATCGGGCGCTGACCTGCCCTTGGGCGGTGGCGAGCGTGAACGGCCCGCGCCCATCCAGCGAGAGCACCTCGCGCTTGCCGTAAACGCAGACTCCGGCTTGCTGAGCGCCTTCCCACAGCAGCAAGTCAAGCGCATAACGCGGAATGCTTAGGGCCGGTGGTTGTACCGGCGTCTGCAATTCGCCCTCGGGTACAATAATTCGCGCTCGCGAGATAATCGGCGCCTCCCGGAACAGCGCCGCAGCCTGCGGATGGTCGCGGGCCAACTCCCGCAGCAATTGCAAAGACTCGGCCGAGACGAATTCGCCGCACACTTTCTGCCGGGGGAAGTCGCTGAGATCGAACAAGGCGACCGAAGCGCCGATTCGCGCGGCGGTGATCGCAGCCGATGCTCCGGCCGGACCGCCGCCGACAACCGCCAGGTCGAAGCTGCACCCTACTTCCATAGCACGATGCCCATGCGGTAAAGGTAGTGCGTGGAGACTTCAATTCGCCGGGCGGCAGTTCCGCTAAGGATGCTTCGCATTTCCTCCAGTGTATAGGCGCGGCGGACGGAAGCAGGCGCGTCGTGCCAGGTGAGGCGGCTCCGAAACAGAGGAAGCCCCGCATAAGCTAGGGCAAGATGCACGCGACTGCGGATAAGGTCGTTGATCAGCACAGCCATCCGCGCGACTCGCAGGGCCTCGCAAGCCAGCTTCTGTAACCCCTCGGGTTCGAAATGGTGGGCGACCAAATTGCAGCCGACCACGTCGAAGGCGTCTTCGCGAAAGGGGAGTTGCAGCGCGTCGGCGACAACGGCGGCAATCCCGTGCTGCGGCAGATGCGAGCCGACGCGGTCGAGCAATGTAATTTGTAGCTCAAACCCGTCCCGGCCGAGCTGCTGTTTGGCAACGATGGGCACGTGGCCGTTCCCGGCTCCGAGTTCCAGGAGGCTCAAGCTACGGCATTGGCAGGTCTGCGCAATCCGGCGAAGCAGATGAGTCGTGGTTTGTGTTCCTCCGAACCAGTCGTTGATTCGCTGCAAGTCGCGCAGTGATGCGGCAATCTCGGCCAGCGTTCCGAGATCATCGTCAAGCAGTTCGGGGATTACAATGCGTCGCATGCGATCGTGCGCTTCATACTGTGCTGCGAGAGATGGAGGCCATAAATGCCATCTCCACAAGAGCCTATCGCATAAGGTCGGAAATCCGCTTCTTAGCCGTGCCTTGATCGATGCCGGGTGAAAATTCTCAAATTAAGTGGCAGAATAGCTCCGTCTAGCCAAGGAGAAATGTAATGGTAAATCCCGGTCATTCCGTAGTGAAGTAGCCAGTAGGCGAGCGTAGGTCCGGCTATACCCGCTCCCGAGATAAGAACTCTCATGGCTATGGCAACCGCTGGAGTCGCGGTTCCTATCACGAAACAATAGCAATTTCCGGGCGCAGCTTTTGTTTCAAATCGGCGGCAATTTGTTGCCCGTGGAAGCGGCCATTCTCGATAAAGATCTCGCTGGTTCTCATGCCGGCGACGATCACGCCCGCGAGGTAAATTCCAGGGACGTTGCTCTCCAGCGTTTGCGGGTCGACGATTGGCTTCTTGTCGGCATCGCCACGCAGCTTGACCCCGAGGTTGCAGAGGAACTCAAAATCGGGGTGGTAGCCAGTCATCGCGAACACATAGTCATTGGCGACCGTTACTTCTCCCTCGGGGGTGTTCAGCACCACATGGTCGCGGGCAATCTCGCGAACGGCGCTATTGAAATACGCCTTCACCTGCCCGGCCTTGATACGGTTCTCGATGTCAGGCTTGATCCAGTACTTCACTGAAGGGCTGACGCCCGGCCCGCGATGCACCATCGTCACGCGCGCGCCGTGCCGCCAAAGCTCCAGCGCGGCAATTGCTGCAGAATTCTTTGCGCCCACCACCAGCACGTCAAGATTGAAGAACGGATGCGGCTCGCGATAATAGTGCATGACCTTGGGCATATCTTCGCCGGGAACATTCATGTAATTCGGGCGATCGTAGTAGCCAGTAGCGAGGATCAACTTGCGCGCTTGGTACTCGCGCCTGCGCCCGTGCATATCGGTCGTATGTACCAAGAAGCTGCCGTCACTGCCTTCGATGCGCTGGACGGGCTCGTACTGCCGCACGTCGAGCGCGTAATGCTCGGCGGCTTTGCGGTAGTACTCGAGCGCCTCCTGCCGGGTAGGCTTCTGGTTCGGACTGGAAAAGGGCAGGTCGCCGATCTCCAGCAGCTCAGGTGTGGTGAAGAACGTCATGTTGCTGGGATAGTTGAACAGCGAGTTGACCAGGCAACCCTTGTCGATATTGACCACCGACAGCCCGGCACGCTTCACATCGATACCACAGGCGAGGCCCGTCGGGCCCGCCCCAACGACGATGACGTCGAGATGTTCGGGCTTACTGTTGGAGTATTTCGGTTCCATTGAGATAAGAATACCGTAGTGAGCCCAGTCGCTTGTCGCATCCGGCGAGGATGTCACCAAACATTGCAGAACTCTTGCTGAAAACTCTTGCTGACCTCAATTACCCTGGTCTAGACTCCGTGACAGGCCAGCCCTCCAATCGCATTGGGCGTTGGCAGAGGGAGATTCGAAGATGACGAAGACTATTAAGGTTTTCATTGGATCGTCTTCCGAAGGGGAAAGCTACGCACGAGTTATTTCGGACGTTATCACCAGCCTTGAAGGTTACGCGGTTCTACCATGGCGGTCCGCGTCTAAATGTGGAGAGAGCTTTAATGAGACCCTAATCTCTAAAGCGGGAGAGGTGGATGCTGCAATTTTTGTTGCCACGCCAGACGATCACAGGATGATGCGGGAGCACGAAGACCTCGTGAGCCGCGACAACGTTCTTTATGAATACGGATTATTCAGCGGAAAACTTGGGAGGTTTCGAACAGCCCTTGTGGTCGTTGGCAGTGCGGTTGTCCCCACAGATTTACTGGGTGTTACTCGCATCTCTTTGCCAGCGAGGAACGAGGAGGATGCCTGGCGATACTACAAAGATAATTCAGTTGATCGGCCGGTTCGCGAGTGGCTTCAACAAAACTTGGCTCCAGGGAAAGTTGATCCATGGGTGTTGCACACCTATACATGGCTGGAGTCTGAGACGGCTGCGAAGGAAAGGGGAGATTTTAAGCGGCTTGCGAGCAAATCATCGAAGGCGGATTATTTGGTACTGCGTGGTCGAGATATGTTGAGCCCTGACGGAGAGATAGCTTACTTGCGTGATCATAGCAGGGCGTATTTGAAGGTACGACTGTTGATGGTAGACTTTGGATCGATGAGAGACGAAACCTACAATGAGATTAAGAAGCGTATGGACTTGCAATGGGAAGGGAACCTTAGTACTGAACAAGGATTAGATGAAGGACGACGTGCCTTTGCCAAGGAACTCTCGAAGGATATTAACTTAGATTGTAAGCTCTTACCCGCCGACATGGTTCCTGAACTTAAATTGCGACTCTATGATCGCCGTGGTTATTTTGCTTTTTACAGGAAAATTGGCGGGGAGCCAACGAAGATTCACAAGCGTCCTGTTTTCTGCGTAGCCGATGACGCCTCGGAAGAGACTGGGAGGCCCCAATTGCTGGCAACCTTGCAGCACCTGTATGACCACTTGTGGGACTACGTAGGCAGACCTCTATGACGCGCGTCCAGCGGATTATTGTTTCGTTGATCGTGCGCTGTGAATTAGGTCTCCTGTTGCTACAACGCGGTCGGCCCTATTCTGAATTTCGTGAGCGCGACCCTGGCACTCGGATGGGCGTTGGCCTATGGGAGCTTCCGGGGGGCGGCCTGGACTTTGGCGAGGCTCCGCTTCAGGCGGTGGTACGTGAGACTTTTGAGGAAACTGGCATAATGATCAGCAAGGAAGACCTAAGATTGACAGCTTGCTGCTCCTACACGCTAAGAGAGCCTGACCGTGAGAGCCACCGGATACATATCATTTATGAGGTGAGCCTGAAGGCGCCGCTACAAGCCAGGCCAAGCGAAGAGCACGTCGCCTTCACATGGGCGCGAGATCTCCGTGCTATTCAGGACCTTCCCATGATCACCGAGGTTCGCGACGTCATCGCCGCCCGCTTTTGAAGGTGCCTGGCGCCAATCCCGCTGTACTGTTTCGCAGCGGGAGTCTCTCGATCGTCGCTTACTGAAATCCATCGCTTTTCGGCGTGCTGGTTTTGTAAACTTTAGATTTGGGTGGAAATTCAAATTCGCGTCTACGCCCTCCCGAGGCAATCATGACCGTTATCAAGCAGGAAGACTTCATCCAGAGCGTCGCCGACGCGCTGCAATTCATCTCCTATTACCACCCGGTGGACTTCATCCGGAACCTTGCGCAGGCCTACGAGAAAGAGCAGTCGCCAGCGGCGCGCGATGCCATCGCTCAAATCCTTATCAACTCGCGCATGTGCGCCGAAGGGCACCGGCCGATTTGCCAGGACACCGGCATTGTCACCGTGTTCCTCAAAATAGGCATGAACGTGCAGTGGGACGCCTGGATGAGCGTCGAGGACATGGTGAACGAGGGCGTGCGCCGCGCTTACCTGCATCCCGACAACGTGCTGCGCGCCAGTATCCTTGCCGACCCAGCCGGAGCGCGTAAGAACACGAAGGACAACACGCCCGCGGTGGTGAATATGACAGTCGTGCCTGGCGATACCGTCGAGGTGACGGTTGCGGCGAAGGGCGGCGGGTCGGAAGCGAAGTCGAAGTTTGCCATGCTGAATCCTTCAGATTCAGTTGTCGATTGGGTGCTGAAGACGGTCCCGACCATGGGCGCCGGCTGGTGCCCACCGGGAATGATTGGCATCGGCATCGGCGGCACGGCGGAAAAGGCCATGCTGCTGGCGAAAGAATCGCTCATGGATCCCATCGACATTCAGGAACTCATCGAGCGTGGGCCGTCAAATCGCGCGGAAGAGTTGCGCCTTGAGCTCTACAAGAAGATCAACGCGTTGGGCATCGGCGCCCAGGGCCTGGGTGGACTTACGACCGTGCTCGACGTGAAAGTGAAGGACTATCCCACGCACGCCGCCAACCTGCCCGTAGCGATGATTCCTAACTGCGCGGCGACGCGCCACGCGCATTTCGTGCTCGATGGCTCAGGGCCGGTAGCGCTGGAGCCGCCATCGCTCTCCGACTGGCCCGATCTGACGTACGATCCCATGTCGTCGGGAGCGCGCCGGGTGAACCTCGATACCGTGACGCGCGACGAAGTTGCCACCTGGAAGCTCGGCGACGTGCTGCTCTTAAACGGCAAGCTGCTGACCGGCCGCGACGCCGCCCACCAGCGCATGACCGACATGCTGAAACGCGGCGAGAAGCTGCCGGTGGACTTCAGAAACCGGTTCATCTATTACGTCGGCCCGGTCGATCCTGTGCGCGACGAGGTGGTAGGCCCAGCCGGCCCGACGACAGCCACGCGCATGGATAAGTTCACCCGCCACATGCTCGAGCACACCGGATTACTGGGCATGGTGGGCAAAGCCGAGCGCGGGCCCGCAGCCATCGAAGCGATTCGCGACCACAAAGCGGTCTACCTGATGGCGGTCGGCGGCGCGGCCTATCTCGTGTCGAAGGCCATCAAGAAGTCGCGCGTGGTGGGCTTCGACGATCTGGGCATGGAAGCGATCTACGAGTTCGAGGTCGAGGACATGCCTGTGACCGTGGCCGTGGATTCGAAAGGCAACTCGGTGCACGAGTCCGGCCCAAAGGAGTGGCAGGCCAAGATCGCGGAACTGGTGGCGATCGGATAGAGCGCAGATCAAGATCACAAGCTCACCCAATGCGCATTTGATTGGGTATGTCGTGCGTCGTGCAGTAACCCCCATAAATATGGTTTACGAGTTGTTCGCCATAGACTGGGTACAGCTTGTCGATAATGATTTGCAGGCCATATTGATCGGCGGTGTAGATGGACAGGAGCATGCGGCGGAACTGGTGATCAAACGTATCCTCGAACTGTTCCGTGTGGTGCAGGAGATTGTCGGAGTCCTCCCATCTTTGGTTAAGAAACAGCTTGTCGAACTCCGCTACCACAGCACTCAACTGGCTGATCTCAGCTTCCGTTAGCTTGATCGGTTGCGGCCTGAGGACGGCGCTGAGTTTGCCAAAGTCACTGGGATTGGCGGTCAGGTCGATCACCTGCTCACGCGTGAGGCCTTCGATCATCCCGTTCGGTTCCAGAAGTACGGGGACAACCATGACTCGGCCTGTATTGACGAGTCTGAGAGCATGCTGATACTCGTCGTCTATCCAGGTGGTCTTGTGCCGGCGCGCGTCGATCATGTCGGCCGACAGTTCTGTTAGCAGCAAAATGTAAAACGCACAGTCCTGCAGTGACGTGATGTAACCGGGGATCTGGAAATAAGCGTCCGCGTTTTCGTCGAGGTTTTCTACATCGAGAAAAGCGCGGTAACCCAAGCCCCGGATGTAGTCCGCAAGACCAGTCACAGTCCGATGCAGGGCTTCACCATTCCACTTATAGCCGATGAAGACGCCGGGCGGATATCCCCACCAGAGAGGATTCATGCCCTTACGCACCGATGCCAGTCCGAGCATTGCCAGGCGTACGGGAAGTGAGCCAACCTCCCAGGCGACGCGGTTGACGGTGTCGGGATCGGCTCCGTCAAGCTCGATCATCAACTCCTGGATGGTCTTCACGAGACTTGTCCTTCCGGGATCGGAAAGAATAGGGACCTAACGCCCCGTATACGTCTGCTGTTGCGCGGGCACGGGCCGGCGATTGCTGCGGGTGATCAGCCACCAGATGAAGGCGACAATCAGGATTACCGGAATCAGCGGGACGATAATCAGCAGCGGCATAACGTAGCCGCCGCCCTGGGACACAATTTCGCCCTTGACCTCGGAATTGGGATCGCGCGACAGCCCGCCGCCGATGGTCACTAGATCTCCGCTAACCTGGGCGGAGTTGGTCAGCTTGGCGCCTCCGCCGACTGCAACTACGTCGCCCTTCACCGTGCCTTCGATCAGGATGGAACCGCCGATGGCGACCACGTCACCGCAGGTACCGGCCATGTGAATAGAGCAACCAATGCACACTACGTCACCGACTTCTTCACCCTCGTCCACGTTGATGCTGCTCCCAAACTGAACGCGATCGTTCTTGGATTTCGCTGACGCCGGAAGAGCGGCAGTCAGCAGCAGAGTGAGAGCAAACAGCAGGAGAGCAATGCGTTTGGCCATGGGACCCTCGATGAGAACAGTCACAGACTATTCTGCGCAAGCCGGGAACACAACTCTACGAGTGTTGATACGCACGTAACCGACGGCGGTTCCCGGCTCGAGGTTCCAGCCGAACGAAAGAGGTATTACCGCCTCACAAGGTCCCCAATTATCATGAAGTTGCAGCCCAATTAGTGTTGCGCACGTAATACCGAGGCTTCATGAACGCAGATTTAGTAGAGCAGTTGATTGCACTTTTCAAGTACGTGGCCCATAGCACGCAGGAAAATCAGCTTAAACTCGCGGCCCTCGAAAGAATGATAAACCAGCACCCGGAACCCAACGCCCGATACCAGGCGTGGGGCGGGAAACTGCGATTCGTTCCTTCGGCTCGAGCAGAGCGCCAAAGAATAGAAGAAGTAATCGAATCCCTTCGCCAGGCACTTCTGCAGGACTCAGAACATTGTGAAATTGGTGGCGGAGCCGAAACTTGTGGTTGCAAGGCTAGGCCAGGCAATATTCGTAAGAAGTAATCCGCCGCAAAGCACAGCCGGTCGTTTGAGAAGGACGCTTACGTTTCCAGCGTGTAGCGCTCGGCAGCCAGACGATACATTCTCCTCCACACCAGGCGATTGATAGTAACTACGACGAGCGCCATCACGACCGTTGATCCGAGCAGCAGGGCGAAGTTGCCGGCGTCAGTCGCGCGCGAGATGGTCGCCCCCAGGCCCAGGGTCGTGTAGGTCTGGCCCCTGAATCGGAAGTACTCGGCCACGATACTGGCATTCCACGCCCCACCGGAAGCGGTCACCAGCCCGGTGACGAGATAGGGGAAGATACCCGGCAGGATCAGTTGGCGCCAGCGCTGCGCAGAGCTGAAGCGGAACAGGGCGGACGCTTCTTTCAGGTCGGTGGGAATCGCCATCGCTCCGGCGATGACGTTGAACAGGATGTACCACTGCGTGCCCAGCAGCAACAGAACGATCGAACCCAGGCCGAGCCCGCCACCGATACGAATTAATAGCAGTAGCACGATGGGGAAAAGCGCGGTTGCGGGTACCGAGGCTGCAATCTGTGCCAGCGGCTGCGCAATTCTGGCGAGGCGGGGGTTGAATCCGATGGCGACGCCGACGGGAATGGTCCATAGCGAACCGATGACCAAAGCGACGACAACCCGCAGGAAGGTCGCACCCGCGCCTTCCAATATCTCGCGGAAATCTTCGGCATTCAGTCCAGCCAGCATTACGCCTGCACGAAAGACCGCGTAGAGGATCGCGATAACGGCGGCGGCGGCGATGAGCCGGCCGGCCCAGACCTTCCATGGCTCCGGCTGTGACTCCTGCAACGACGCGTCTTGGCGAGCAAAACGCATCTTCAGGTACTCGCGCGTGGGATTCAGGATCCGCTTGCGCAGCCGCACCAGCCCGCGCGAGCCCTCAATCAAGTTCAGGAACCACGATTGCGGTGCTTCGCTGCTCTCGACTTGTTCGATCTTGAATTTCTCCGCCCAGGCAATCACCGGCCGCCAGACAATTTGGTCCAGTACAACGATCACGGCGATCATGGTCGCGATACCCCAGAGAATGCTCGGCGTATCGCCCGCGCTGGCAGCCGTCTGCAAATAGGACCCCAACCCGGGCAGGCGGAAGTCTTTGGAGCCGAGCACGAACATCTCGCAAGCCATGAGAAAGAACCAGCCGCCGGCAACGGACATCATAGAGTTCCACACCAGGCCGATGGCGGCATAAGGCACCTCAAGTTGGGTGAAGCGCTGATACCAGTTGAAGCGATAGATTTTGGCGGCTTCGCGCATGTCGCGGGGAATGCTCTTCAGCGATGAGTAAAAGCTGAAGGCCATGTTCCAAACCTGGCCGGTGAAGATGAGCAGGATCGCTCCCAGCTCAACCCCGATCTGATGATGCGGAAACAGAGCCACCATCGCCAACATTACTCCCGGCAAAAAGCTGAGCACCGGGATCGATTGCAGGATGTCGAGCAGCGGAATCATGATGCGCTCGGCCCGCGCGTTATAGGCGGCGACGTAACCGTACACCAGGGTAAAGGCCAGCGAGAGGAAATACGCGACCGCGATGCGCAGCAGCGAATACGCGGCGTAAACCGGCAACATCCGCGGGTCGCGCGAGATCTCAACGTGAGGATTGAACGGGCCAAACCAGCTTCGCGCCAGGACCACGATGCCGTAGAACAGCGACAAGCCCGCGGCGAAGATGATGAAGTCGGTCAGCATGGACCAGGTCTTTGCGGGTAGCAGAGACCACGGCCCTTTGCCGAGGATGCGTACCGGTTGCCAGAGATCGCGCGCCATTCTTTGTCTTATTTGTCCGGGGCTGCGGCCGCGAGTTCGGAATCTTCGCGATGAAACAGACGTCCGGTTTCGGAGTCGTAGTCGAAGATTTCAGCGTAACGTCCCCAGTTCAGTACGGTATCGAACTGGCGCTCGACTTCGTCACTACTGAAATGCTCGTCCAGAATATCGCGGAAGAACTCCTCGCCGATCGCGTGGTCGCGCTTGGCGTGCAGCGTGTTCTCGATGAGCCGCAGAATGGCGACGTTCTTGAGCGCAGCCTCGCGGAAGAGGCGCTTCTGGGCCTGAATGTCGGCTTCACCAAACTCGCGACCTTCGGGCGTGATCTCGACGTCGCCTTCGTTCACCACAGCAAAGCCGAGCATCACGGCGGCGTCTACAATGGGCAGTAAGTCGTCCACGTCCATGGCAAGCTCGTCGGCGAGCTTGTAGAGATCGTCGCGCCCGCTGCGGTCGGTAAGCAGCTCCAGGAATCCGGCAATGCCGCCGGGGCGCGCGTGCGGCAGCATCTGAAACTTGGTTCTCTGCCTCTCCTGACCGTCTGTGCCGACGCGTGCGGCAGCCGCAGGAGCCGACACCTCTTCATCCGGCTTGGTTAGCGCCTTGTAGATGAAGTCAACATAGGCCAGGAATCTCGGCGACTTGCGATCGCGGTACTGAGGGATGTCGATTTCGAAGTCAGTGCGGATGCGCGCCGGGTTACGCCCCAGCACGATCACGCGATCCGCCAGCAATACAGCCTCTTCAATGTTGTGCGTCACGACGAAGATGCAGGTCGTTGGCATCTTCTTGTTGAGCCACAATTCCAGCAGCTCAGAGCGCAAGTTTTCCGCGGTGAGTACGTCCAGCGCAGAAAAGGGCTCGTCCATAAAGAGAACTTCCGGCTCGACAACAAGTGCGCGCGCGAATCCTACGCGCTGCTTCATGCCGCCGGAAAGTTCTTTGGGATAGGCGGTCTCAAAGCCATCGAGACCGACGGTGTCGATCATGCGCAACGCGCGCTTGTGACGTTCAATTGCCGCCATCCCACGTGCTGCCAGCGGTGCTTCGACATTCTCAATCACGGTGAGCCAGGGAAAGAGGGCGAAGCTTTGAAAGACGATGGAGACGTGCGGGATTTCCCCATCCATCGGCTTGCCGTGCCAGAAAACCTGTCCGGAAGAAGGTTGGGAGAGACCCGTCAATATACGAAGCAGCGTAGATTTGCCCGAGCCGGACGGGCCGAGCAGCGCGATGATCTTGCCCGGGCAGACGTCCAAATCTGTCGGCGCGATCACCTGAATGCGATTGCCATCCGGTTGTGAGTAGTACTTTTCGACGGCGCGCGCTTCGATGATGGAATCCGGCAACCCAACCCCCTCTTTTGATCTGAGTTTCCAGTGTATTGCCGAGGCTGGCAGGGCACAATCGAGCACTTCGAAGGCAAAGTGAACGGGATGTTAATTTAGATGGCAGAACCCGGCTACGAGGATCTGAGGAGGATGTTCCTTCTCAAGCCGCCCTATCTGGCAACCCAACGTTAACAATTGCGTCTTACCATGCTGTGCTAAAACAGATTTGAGGACAAAAGTATGGCGGAAGCAACACTGCAGCGCGAACACATCTCTCCTCTGGCCGGCAAGCCGGCGCCGAAGGACATGCTGATCGATGTCTCGCGCCTGGAGCGCGAATACTACGAACGCAAGCCCGACACCAGCGATCCCACCCAGATGGTCGCCTTTGGCACCAGCGGCCATCGCGGCACGCCCGGCAATGGGAGCTTCACCGAGGCGCACATTCTTGCCATCACGCAGGCCATTTGCGAATACCGGAAGCAGGAGGGCGTCGATGGGCCTCTTTATATGGGCAAGGACACGCATGCGCTCTCCGGGCCGGCGCAGCGAACCGCGCTCGAAGTGCTGGCGGCCAACGAGGTCGAGACAGTCATTCAACCGGACGATGGCTACACTCCGACACCTTCGGTTTCGCACGCCATTTTGGTTTACAACCGCGGCCGCAAGGACGGGCTGGCCGACGGCATTGTGATTACGCCTTCGCACAATCCTCCCGAAGATGGCGGATTCAAGTACAACCCCACCAATGGCGGGCCGGCCGATACCGACGTCACCGGCTGGATTCAGGATCGCGCGAACGAACTGCTGCGCGCGGGCAATGCGGCCGTAAAGCGCGTGACGATTGAGTCGGCGATGAAAGCGGCCACGACGCACCAGCAGGATTTCTGCATGCCATACGTGAACGACCTGCGCAACGTCATCGACATGGAAGCGATTCGCGGCGCTGGGCTCAAGCTTGGCGTCGATCCGCTGGGCGGAGCCGCTGAGCCTTACTGGGGACCGATCAACTCCGTGTATGGGTTGTCGATCGATGTAGTGAATTCGAAGATCGATCCTACGTTCTCGTTCATGACGGTAGACCATGACGGCAAGATTCGCATGGACTGCTCCAGCCCGTACGCGATGGCCTCGCTGGTGCGACTGAAGGACAAGTACCAGGTCGCCTTCGGCAACGATCCCGACTCCGACCGTCACGGCATCGTTACGCCCTCCGCCGGGCTGATGAACCCCAACCACTACCTTGCCGTAGCGATCCAGTACTTGCTAACGCATCGTCCGCAGTGGTCACTAGATGTCATCGTGGGCAAGACGCTGGTCAGCAGCAGCATGATCGACCACGTCGTAAAGAAGCTGGGCCGCAAGCTAAGCGAGACCCCGGTCGGGTTCAAGTGGTTTGCGCCGGGATTGTTTGACGGAACATTCTGCTTTGGCGGCGAGGAGAGCGCAGGTGCAAGCTTCCTGCGCATGGACGGAACCGTTTGGACGACGGACAAGGACGGTCCGCTGCTGGCGCTGCTCGCGGCAGAGATCATGGCAGTGACCGGGAAGGATCCCGGCGAGCACTACCAGGAGTTGACGAACGAGTTCGGTTCGCCGCTGTACACGCGTATTGACGCCGCAGCGACTCCCGAGCAAAAGGCGAAGCTCAGCGAGCTTTCGCCGGAGGCGGTGAAGGAGTCAACGCTGGCGGGTGAGCCAATTACCGCCAAACTTACGAAGGCTCCGGGGAATGATGCGCCGATTGGCGGATTGAAGGTCGTCGCGAAGACGGGCTGGTTCGCGGCCCGGCCTTCGGGAACGGAAAACATCTACAAGATCTATGCCGAGAGCTTCCGCGACGAGGCGCACCTCGGCGCGATCGTGGAAGAGGCGCAACAGATTGTCAACAACGCGCTCGCCTGAGGCGGGTGGATTCTCCAGACGATCCACGAAGAGGAAGCCGAACCCGCGAGAAGTCAGATTAGGCCGCCCAAACGGCTTATCGGCACTTCGCCTGCACGAACCAGGGAAAGCCGAAATTTAACCCTGAGTCTCGGTTTACAAGTAGCTGAACTTCAAGAACTCACGAGGCTGCTACTTTTCGGTCTGTCGCCCACATAACTCAGGTACTCAGCAGCAGGTCGCCGAACCCGCAACAATACCTGTAAAATTATTGAAACGGTGTTCGTTGTATTTGACAATTCGTTTATCGACGGAAAGGAACCCCTAGATGTTTGAAGCCGGTACCAGTAAGACCCTGGATACCGCCGAAAGGCAAGTTGGTCCCTCGCGTAGTCCTATTCTGCAGTATGTCTTGCTTGGCTTAGCCGTAGTGTATGTCGCGGCATCGCTGTACTTCATGTACTCGCTGAAGACCCGGCTGGACGCGCTCGACCAAAAGCAGATCGCCCTGAACGATGCCCAGCAGCAACTGGTGGCGCGGCTCCACAGTACGTCCAGCGAGTTCAAGCAGGCACTTACTTCCGAAGTCGGTCTTACCAAACAGGAGATGGCCAAGCGAGCGGCCCAACTGGAGCAGCAGCAGAAGCAGTCGGCGGCCCAGCTTAGCTCGCAGCAGCAGAAGCAGGGCCAGCAGTTAGCTGCGGTCGATACCGAGGTTAGCGGCGTCAAGACTGAGCTGGGCGGCACCAAGACCGAGGTCCAGAAAACCCAAGCCGATCTGGCGGCCACGAATCAGAAGTTGGAGCGGACCATCGGCGACCTGGGCGTGCAGAGTGGCCTGATCGCGCATACCGCAGGCGAGCTGGAAATTCTGAAGCGCAAGGGCGAACGCAACTATTACGACTTCACCCTGCAAAAAGGAGCGAAAACTCCGGTTTCAACCGTTAGCCTTCAGCTAAAGAAGGCTGATCCCAAGAAGAGCCGTTTTACCCTGAACGTCATTGCCGACGACAAGACAATCGAGAAAAAGGACCGCACCGTCGGCGAGCCGCTACAGTTTTACACGGGGCGCGACCGTCTTCTGTATGAAATAGTGGTTTTCTCGGAAACGAAGAATTCGATCACGGGATACCTGGCTACGCCGAAAAATGCACCTACACCGGTGACGCCGTAGGACCGCACGTTGAGCGTTTGTTGACGTTCTGAGAGAGGTAGGGCTGGAACTGCAGCCTGAGCCTACCTCTCCGCTTCCTTCAGCACGATCGGCTTCTGGTCATACGGCTGAACCGTTACGGTCAAACTCTTTCTCGCTTCGAACTGGCCTTTGTCGACCGGGAAGGTAACGATCACTGTCCCACGTTCCTCCACCCCCGGCTGAATCTTCGTTTCCACAGCGAGGGGCTTCATAGCATGGTCCTTCAGGTCGGGATAGGCCTGAAAGTAGCGGTCAAAATCAGAGGGAGAAGCCGCGTCGTCAGTATAGGAGTTGTCTTGCGTCTTCAGAACGGCCGTAATCGACTTGATGTAGAGCGGCTTATCGCCCACGGCCTTGATGGAAACCTGGATCGCTAACATCGATGTGGGCTGGTCCTTGTTCTGACTGATGAAGACGTTATCTATTTGTCCCTGAGCTACCGGCTTTGCGCGGAAGATATAAGCCACGCCGACAATGAACACAACCACTACAACGAGCGCGATTGCCAGCGGTAAGACGGCGGGTAGCGTACGTTTTGCGCTGTCGAACTCCTCGGTAATGGGCACGTGGCCGGCATCAAACTCGCGCTTGGAGGGCTTGTGAGTGGCATGGGACATGCGAACCTCCTGGGAGCCGCTCGGGATCGGACTCCGCCGCGGCTTGGCTAAACTGGCCAGTCGTGCTTCATGGCCCTGCGGAGCTCGTGCTCCGGAAGAGTATTCAGGATGTCACGCGATGTCAACCATGCTCTGCGCGCCTGAAGGATTCCGTACTTGATTTTCTCAAAATGGGAAGTGTGGTGGGCATCGGTATTGATGACGATCTTGACGCCGCGATCGCGCGCCATGCGCAGGTGGACATCATTGAGGTCGAGCCGGTCGGGATAAGCGTTCAGCTCCATCGCAACTTTGTTTTCCGCAGCGGACTTCAGCACGGCTTCCATATCGAACTTGTAGGCGTCGCGTTTGAGCAGCAGGCGGCCCGTAGGATGCCCAAGGAGAGACACGTTCTTATTGGCGACGGCGCGTAGCAGGCGGTCGGTCATCTGCTCCGGCTCCTGGCTGAACATGGAGTGGACGCTGGCGACCACGACGTCCATCTGCTCCAGCACTGAGTCCGACAAGTCGAGTGCGCCGTCAGCCAGGATATCGACTTCGATGCCAGCCAGAATTGTGATGCCGTCGATGGCGTCATTGGCCGCGCGAATGCGCTTGATATGCTGCTCGGCACGCGCATCGTCGAGCCCATTGGCGAATGCCAGGTTCTTGGAGTGGTCGGTGATCGCGATGTACTGGTAGCCGCGCTCTTTGGCAGCTTCAGCCATCTCGTCGATGGTACAGCGGCCGTCGGTCTCGACGGTGTGCATGTGCACTTCGCCGCGAATATCGCTGAGATCCACCAGGTCAGGCAATTCGTGTTTGGCGGCGGCTTCGATCTCGCCATAGTTTTCGCGTAGCTCCGGCGGGATGTAATCGAGTTCCAGCTTGCCGTAGATGTCCTGTTCGCTCGTACCCGCCACGCGCTCATTGGTATCCAGCGTGAACAGGCCATACTCGCTGAGGGTGTATCCCATCTTCAACGCACGTTGCCGAAGGGTCACGTTGTGGTTCTTCGAGCCAGTGAAATATTGCAAGGCAGCACCGTAGGATTCAGGGGGCAAGGTGCGCACGTCCACCTGCATCCCGCTGCGCAGTTTGAAGCTCACCTTGTTGTCGCCCTTGGCGAGAACTTCGACGATGCCCGGGAAGCGAAGAATCTGCTCGATGAGATCGGCGCGCTGCTGATCGTCGACGCAGCACGGCCCGGTGATGAGTACGTCGAGATCGCCCACGGTCTCTCGGCCGCGCCGCAACGAGCCGGCGGGTGTGATCTTGTCGACTCCCTGGATATGCTTTAGGTGCTCCGTCAGCTTCTGTGCTGTGCGGTCGGCCTCGTCGATGAGGAAGCGGCCCGAAATGCGGCGATAATCCTCAATCGCCTTCAAGATCTTCTGCTCGCTCTTCGCGCTTAGCCGTGGAAGCTCACGCAGCTTTCCGTCCCGCGCAAGCTGCTCGACCCCGGATAGGTCGCTCACGTGGAATGCACTCCAGATGAGGGCGATGGTCTTCGGCCCGAGCCCTTGTATTTTCAGCAGCTCCAGCATCGACGGCCGGTACTTGTCGAGCAGCTCCTGATGCTGCTTGAGCTTTCCGCTCTCGCAAAGCTCCTTGATGTTGCCTGCCATGCCCTTGCCGATGCCGGGAACGTCCAGCAGCTTCTTGGGCTCGCATAGCAGGCTCGACGCCTGCTCGGGCATGGCTTCCACCGCCTCCGCGGCGCGGCGATACGAGCGGATACGGAATCCGTCGTCCCCGTTGATCTCCATGAGATCAGCGGTCTCGTAGAAGACGTGAGCGATGGCTTTGTTATCCAAGGAGAATTATCGCGTAGTCGCAGCTACGTTTCCATTTTGACGCAAACCGAACTAAGCACAAAGCAATGTTATTCGCGCTTGGCTCTGGCGTTCCCAACGAAAACGTGGAAGGATGATTGCCAGGAGGTCGCCTTGAGCAGCAAGGGAATGGTCGACTGGTCGAACTGCGCGCTCGTCGAAAGCAAGCCGAGGGTGCAAAGCGGCGCACCGGTCCTGCGTGGCACGCGGATGCCGGCCGACGCAATTGTTGACAATTTTGATTATGGCCTGAGCATCCAGGAAATCGCCGAGCAATTTGAGCTCCCCGCTGATCGCGTAGAAGCGGTTGTGACTTACGCGAAGAGTCACCGCATTGCGCATCTTATTCGATAAGAATGTCCCGGTTGGTTTACGTCGCTTCTTGTCCAAGCATGAAGTCCACACCATTCCTGAAATGCGCTGGCCGGAGCAGTTAGAAAACGGCGAGCTTCTGACCATCGCCGAGCAGTCCGGATTCGAGATAATGATTACCTCGGATCAAAACATGCGTTATCAGCAAAACTTCACCAACCGGAAGATCGCCCTGCTTGTTCTCGGATCCAATATCTGGCCGATCGTTCAAAACTATCGTACGGCGATAGCGGAGAGCGTTGATGCGATGACGCAGGGAAGCCATACCTTCATCAAAATGTCGCAGCCGCCGAAGCGACGCAAATGAGTCCGAGCCACGGTCATCACGTCCCCCAAATGCAGAACCCAGCCTCGCGGCTGGGTTTGCAGAGAAACTGGCGAGTGATTACTCCACCTTCACAACGTTATCGGCCTGGGGCCCCTTCTGGCCCTGCACGATCTCGAATTCGACCGGGTCGCCCTCTTGTAGGCTCTTGTAGCCCTCAGTGTGGATAGCGCTGTAATGCACAAAGACATCCGGACCGTCGTCCCGGCCGATGAAGCCGAAACCCTTCGCGTTATTGAACCATTTGACAGTCCCTTTCAATTTCACTTTCGTCTTCCTCCGGGCATGGCGTACTCGCACCTGTTGGGTGAGGTGCTCGCTTGAATTACGTCTAACAGGCTGGTAACCAGCCCAGATCGGGAGGAGCTTTGCGTCCAGGGGACCTGCGGCGGATATCGGAGATGTTGCCTGTCGAACGGCTTAGTTTAATTGTGTTCTCTGCGGCCTTGGTTGTCAAGAGAGTATATAGCGTACTTCGCTGTATATAAGAGAGTTAAGCATAACTCTAGTAATTCATGAACTCTAGTTGATATTAAAAAGATAAACCATTATTTGATAATTTATGGCCCGCGACATGGGAGTCAATCACGTCTGCGGCTCGAAGGTGCCTTTTGACGCCTGTGCTCGCGAAACCAGAGCACCGCAGCGATGGTTTTGCCGTCGCAGATCTCGCCGGAAAAGATCATCTCGACGGCCTTAGGGATCGGAACCAGTTCGTATTCGATCCGCTCGTCCTCTTCCAGCTGGGCCTCTCCGGGCTCAAGGCTGGTTGCCAGGAAGACTGTCATGGTCTCGTCCACAAAGCCGGGACTGGGATAAAAGAACAACGCCTTGCGCCAGGATTTCGCGCTATAGCCGGTTTCTTCCCGCAATTCGCGTTTGCCTGCTGCCAGGGAACTTTCCTCGCCATCGATGCTACCGGCGGGGAGCTCCCACAGGTAATCGCCGGCTGCGTAGCGGTATTGCCACTCCAGCAACACTCGGGGCTCGCGCCCGGTATCGTCAACGGCCAACACGACGACCGAACCCGAATGGCGCACCACGTCACGTATGGCAGTGACGCCATTCGGTTCGATCACGCGATCGGAGGTGACGCTGAAGACTCTTCCATTAAAGCGAGCCCTGGAGGAGAGCACTCTTGCGGCGCTACTGCGCTTGTGAGATTTAGCGGACGACATGATCTTTCAATATAGCGCGATCTTCGCCTGCCCCGCCGAATCTGCCCTCCATCGCTGGTCATCTAAGGCAGCAATGCCGGGATGCGATCCGCATGAACGCGCGCTCAAGAGCTTTGCTGAGCTCGTCAATCCAGCGCACAATGACGAGTCTATTGATCTTGCCCAGGCTGCCCTGGCACTGGCGCGAATCGAATATCCCGATCTCGAAGTTCCAGTCTACTCGCAAAAGTTGAACGCGTTGGCTGCTCGGGTAAAGCGAAGCTTGCGCGCGAACCCAGGCGCACGCGAAACCGTTGCGACGCTCAATCGTGTGCTCTTCCAGGAAGAAGGCCTGCGCGGCAATCGTGACGACTACTACGACCCGCGCAACTCGTTTCTCAACGACGTACTGGATCGCAAGCTGGGAATTCCTATCACCCTCTCCGTGGTGTACATGGAGGTTGCTCGTCACATCGGGTTTCCCGTGGCGGGCACGGGAATGCCGGGGCATTTCCTGCTCAAGCACTATGACGTGCTGTCGGGCGAGATCATTATCGACGCCTTTAATCGCGGTCGCGTGCTAACGTTTAGTGATTGCCGCACGCGGCTAAACGAAATCTATCATGGCGAAGTGGAGTTCAAGCCGGAGTTCCTGCGCCCGGTAACGCACCGCGAAATCCTAACCCGCATGCTGAACAACCTGCGGCAGATTTACTTTACGCAGCGGAACTTCCGCAAGGGCCTGATGGTCTTAGACTTGCTGCTGGCCATACCTCCGCTCTCAGCGGAGATGCTGCGCGAGCGGGCACTAGTCAGGCTGAACCTGGATCAATACGTTGGAGCAGCCCAAGACTTGGCGAATTACCTGAAGCTTTGTCCGGATGCGCCTGATGCGGAAGACGTCCAGGAGACGCTAGAGATGGTACGACAACTGCTTGCCCGGCTGAACTGAGCGGCTGCGCCAGAAGAATCCTATTTTGAGCCGTGGTTGATAAAAAGTGCGCATCGGAGCAGAAAAGGTAGTTTGGAGCTTGCCTTCCACAGCAAAAGCTGAGTACCATACTAGTGTCCTCCAACCGCCGCACTTCCGTGCCGGCGTTCCATGCGCCAACATGTCCAGGCGCCAGACGGACGTAACGAACTCGATTTCGAGAACGACTCCAACCGCATAGTTGCCGACTCCGCACATTGTGATGCGAGTAGCAGGCCAGCAAATGCGGTCCAGATGTGGGAACTCGCAACCTGCGGGATTTAACTTACGAGAGAACCATGAATCAAGGATCGAACCCTCCATCCGGCCAGCCCGGCGGGGGGAAAGGACGCAGACGGCGCCACGGGCGCCGCGGACCGGTCGCGCAAGGCGCTCATCCACAAGGACAAGGACAAGGTCAAGGCCACGGGCCGTCGCACGGCCCCGGCCAGCACCGTCCCGGCAAGGGGCGGAAAGGTGGCCATCGCCCGGGACAGCGGTCTGGCCAAAACCAGCCAGGCGGCGGGATTTACACCGCTCCCATGGACCACAGCTACCGCGCGGCGCAGAGTAGTAACAACGGCAATCAACAGCGCCAGGGGCGAGGCCGCGGAGGCCCGAATCTCAGCAGGCAATTCTTGCCTATTGAACCGGAGCCGTTGCCGGCTACTGCAGACGCAGGGCCGACGCGTATTTTCGCCTTCGTCGACGACCTGTTCTTCCTCACGAAAATCCAGGAGACGGGACGCAAGCTCAACGTGAAGGTGGAGTTCGTCAAGACCGACAAGGACCTGTACGAGCGCATGGTGGAGAACGGCGACGATAAGCCGTCGCTGATCATCTTCGACCTGAACAACCTTGCGGCCAAGCCGCTCACCACCATTCCCAAGCTGAAATCGAAGCTGAAGAAAGTTACCAACATCATCGGTTTCGTCTCCCACGTACAAGGAGACCTGAAGATGAAAGCCCAGGAAGCGGGCTGCGACATGGTACTGCCACGTTCGGCGTTCTCTCAGAATTTGCCACAACTGCTCCGCCGGCATGGGGCTCCGGAGGAGTTGCAAGAGCACGAGTAGAAGTCCAGTTTGTCTCCCAGCGCTCTATTGCGGCATTCCCTGAAACCGAGCACGCGCGGCGGCTTGTTCCGGCGTTTTTCACTCGCAGCAGCCGCAATTGCTGCGCCGATCTCCCTCATTGGCGCAAGTCAGCCGAAATCGCAGACACGCTCTTCGTCGCAGGTCACTTTTTACAAGGACGTCCTTCCGATTCTCCAGGACCATTGCCAGGCTTGCCATCGGCGAGGAGAAGTTGCGCCCATGCCGCTGGTCACCTACCTGCAGACGAAGCCATGGGCGGCCGCGATCCGCTTGGCGGTGGAATCGAGGACCATGCCGCCGTGGTTCGCCGACCCGCGCTATGGCAAGTTTTCCAATGATCCATCACTGACGGCAGAACAGATCGCGACGATTGGGAAGTGGGTGGACGGGGGCGCTGCGCAGGGTTCGCCCAAAGACGCTCCTCCTGCGAAGCATTGGGCAAAGGCCTGGAACATCGACACACCGGACAAGGTGCTCACGATGCCGGTGCCGGTCGCAATTCCTGCCTCGGGCGACATCGAGTACACCTACGAAATCGTGCCGACCGGATTCACCCACGACATGTGGGTGCGGGAGTCGGAAGTTCGGCCCTCGAGCCCGGAACACGTGCACCACGCGGTCGTTTACATTCGGCCGCCAAATTCCAACTGGCTGCGTTCCGCGCCAGTCGGCGTTCCCTTCGTCGCCTCCGACTTCAAAGACCCGAAGCTGCGCGCCGAAGCGCATGAGACCACGACAGACATGCTTCTGGTCTATGCCCCGGGCAGCCTGCCCGATCATTGGCCGGCAACGATGGCCAAGTTCATCCCCACCGGCTCCGACCTGGTTTTCCAGATGCACTACACGACGAACGGACACGCCAGTACAGACCAGACCAGCGTGGGGATGGTGTTCGCCAAAGAGAAGCCGACACAACGTGTGCTGACGTTGCAGCTCACCAATCACAGTTTCATCATTCCACCGCGGACCGATGATTATCGCGTAGACGTCGCGGGAACCATCCCCAACGATTGCACGCTGCTCAGTTTTTTCCCCCACATGCACCTGCGGGGAAAGCGTTTTGAGTACAACATCCTCAATCCCGACGGCACGGTTCAGGAAACCTTGCTGCGCGTGAACTACCATTTCCACTGGCAGCTCAGCTATCGGCTGGCGCAGCCGCGTTTCTTGAAGGCAGGAACGTGGTTGCAGGCGGTGGCGTGGTATGACAACTCGGACGAGAATCCGCACAATCCCGATCCCAATGTCGAGGTACGGTGGGGCGGCCAGACCTACGAGGAGATGATGGTCGGGTTTTTCGACGTGGCAGTACCTGCTGACATGGATAAGGAGAAGTTCTTTGTCCGCCACAATCCGGATAATTCGAAATAGACCTACAGCAGGAATACTGCCGAGAGTAGTACTCTGAATAGCAGCGCCTGCTTCAATTCGCTGATACCTAGCTTGTGAACGTCGAGGGGCGGGGTTGGTCGGAGGAACCGTAGCATCCCGCGCAGCAGTGCGGGAACAAATGCCACGATAGCCAATTGCGGTGGTAAACCAGAGGCTGTGACGAAAGTCTCAGATGGCATTAATCGCGCTTTCCGTCTTTCACCAGCTTCAGAAACTCCGCATGCACCCGCTTGTCTTCGGACAGCTCCGGATGAAACGTCGCGGCCATGACATTGCGCTCGCGCACCAACACAGGGTCGCCGTCGCGCTTGGCAAGCACTTCGACACCATCGCCGATCTCCTCTATGCGAGGGGCGCGGATGAAGACCATCTCCAGGGGGTCTTCTCCGAGAGAGGTAACCGCTTCGATGATGCTCGAGTCGATCTGGCGGCCATAGGCGTTGCGGCGGATGGTCATGTCGATGACGTTCAGGCCAGTCTGCCGGGGGTTCTCGACGTGGCTGGCTAAGAGAATTGCACCCGCACAGGTGCCGAAGGTCGGCTTGGTGTGAACGAAGTCGCTGAGCTTCTGAAATCCTTTGTCGCCCAGCAGCTTCAAAAACGTACTCGATTCGCCACCGGGAATGATCAGTCCATCAACTTCATCCAACTGCTCCGGCTTGCGCACGAGTACGACCTTAGCGCCAAGTTCTTCCAGCCGCCGCCGATGAGCTTCGAAATCACCTTGTAGAGATAGAACGCCGATTTTCACTGGGCTTTTGGCCATTGGCTCTTGGCTATTGGCCAGAGTCTGACGGCGCAGTTGCGCGCATTGGAGTGCTGCGAAGCGTCTCTGGCCAAAGCCAAGAGCCAAAAGCCAACCGCCGCTTCCCTACCACCCCCGCGTCTGCAGCAGGTCTTTCTCTTCGATCGCCGAGACGGCCAAGCCCTTCATGGCTCCGGGGACCTGCTCGCTCACTTCGGCGACAATCTTAGCATCGTTGTAGTGCGTGGTCGCGATGACGATCGCTCTGGCGCGCGCTTCGGCTTCGGCGCGCTCGGTTGTGTCCATCAGGTCGAGCGGCGTGACTCCGCCCTTCATGAAGATGCCCGAGCCAACAAAGACTGCCTCGGCACCAAGCTGCATCATGAGCGACGCATCGGCCGGGGTTGCGATTCCACCAGCCGAGAAGTTCGGCACTGGAAGCTTGCCGGCTTTCGCAACCATCTTGATCAGCTCATAGGGAGCCTGATGATTCTTGGCGGCAGCAAACAACTCTTCTTCACTGGCGACGGTGAGTTGCTTCATCTCTTTGACGATCTGCCGCATATGCTTCACGGCGTGAACCACGTCGCCCGTGCCGGCCTCGCCCTTGGTGCGAATCATAGCCGCGCCTTCCGCGATGCGCCGCAGCGCCTCGCCCAGATTGCGCGCGCCGCACACGAACGGCGTCTTGAAGGCGTGCTTGTCGACATGGTGCTCTTCGTCGGCCGGGGTAAGCACTTCCGATTCGTCAATGTAGTCCACGCCGATCTCCTGCAATATCTGCGCCTCGGCGAAGTGCCCGATACGGCACTTGGCCATGACCGGAATCGAGACCGTCGCCATGATCTCTTTGATCAGCTTGGGATTTGCCATGCGCGAGACGCCGCCCTCAGCGCGAATGATGGCGGGCACGCGCTCCAGCGCCATAACCGCGACGGCGCCGGATTTCTCGGCGACCTCGGCCTGGGCCACGCTCATTACGTCCATGATGACGCCGCCCTTCAGCATCTCAGCCAAGCCGATCTTTAGACGCAATCCCGTGTTGCTGCCGTTGTTGTCAGACATAAGAATTCTCCGTGAAAGAAAAGGCGGGACCGAGCACGGCTGGTCGCAAGCCTACCTGAATAGATTATTTTACGCCGTGAGACGATGCGGACACTTGGGATAGTTCCGGCAACCAGTGGCTAACGTGTGCTTGACTTCGGTGGTCTAATAGTTGTGTTAGAGGAGAGCCGCCGCTATGCAAACGCTAGCCTTTTACGCCACTCTAGCTGTCGCCCTCAGCTCTTGCGCTCTTGCGCAGTCAATTCAGAATTTCGCGCCCTGCAAATTCGGCCAAAGCACATCTGTCGGTGTCAGCAATGGCATCGAGGCTCGCCGAGTCACCATCACCGACAATCGAGTGGACTACGCAGCTACCGTTTTCCTTCCTTCGTCCGATAAACCAACGCCGGGGATATTGTTTTCGCACTCTGCGATGAAGGGCCTCGAAGGCAGCGCCGATCTGTTGCGCTTCGCCTACGCATTGGCGAGAGCGGGAGCCGCATCGATTGTGCTCGATGGAACGATGTCCTGGAACCAGCCCAACAACGACAATTCCAACAGTAATAACGAAAGATCGCCGCATCTGCTGGCGTGCGCGGGGCAGTGGTTGCTCTTGAATGCTCCAATCGACCGCAACCGGATCGCACATGCCGGATATCACGGGCAGTGGGGTGGCGGCCAAACCCCGGCGTGTATGCCGGGAGAAGTTCCCTGCTGGAACCTTGGCGCGTGGCTTAACTTTGGCGAGAATCCTTATTACGAGTCCGGGAACACGAAGCGAATGCTGACTCGTGCCGGCCAATTAGAGTTCGCGAACTTCGCGCGCCGACATCTGGGGTTGGCCGAAATGCGACCGGAATGGCTTGATGACTCAACCCAGGCGAGGTAACTGCTCACTCATTGCTGCTACGTGGCGTCGCTGTGCTTCTGCTTCAGGAACTTAGCGAACATGCGGTGCGGGTCGACCTCGATGAAAACACCTGTGCTCTGGGCCAGCACTTCGCCGCCCGGGTTGCGAATTTCAGCAACCCGGTTGTGCACGCGTCCATCGACGCCGACCTCCCATCCTTCGGTGATCAGCGGAGTATGAAGCGGCACGGGCTTGAGGTAAGTAACCGCCATTTGCCCGGTCACGGCAATGATGTTGCGCAGCTTGCTGACCTTGCCCATGGCTTCATCGAGGATGGTAGCGATAATTCCGCCGTGCGCGTGCGATGGAGGGCCTTCGAAGCGCTCCGGCAAATTGAATTCGCAGACGAAGCGCTGGGTTTCCTCGTTGAGGTGGAATTCCAAGTGGAGTCCCGTCTCGTTGTCTGGTCCACAGCCAAAGCAATTATTGCCGTAGGTTTTCGTTTGAACCTGGTGACCGGGAACGGCTTGTTTTCGTGACATGAGTCCCTAATACGCCCACCGGAGCAATGTCGCCCCCGAGGTGAAGCCGGCGCCCACCGCCGCCAAAAGTACCAGGTCGCCCTTCTTTAGCTTGCCGGTTTCGACCGCCGTCTGCATCGCAAGCGGAATGGTTCCGGCAGTGGTGTTGCCGAAGCGATCGATGTTGATGACGACCTTCTCCATCGGCATCTTGAGCCGGTCGGCGGTGGCGGAGATGATGCGCCGGTTCGCCTGGTGGGCGATGAAGCAATCCACGTCTTTGCCGCTAAGGCCGTTCTTCTCCAGCACGCGCTCAGTCATCTCGGCCATCTTCTTGACGGCGTATTTAAAAACCTGCTGCCCATCCTGATGGATGTAGTGCATCTTCTGGTCGACAGTCTCGTGCGATGCCGGATGCAAGCTGCCTCCTCCGGGCATATATAGGTACTGGCCTCCGCCGCCTTCGATCTGTGCGACGTGGTCGATGATGCCGTCCTCGCCAGCCTCAACGGGCTCCAGGAAGACCGCCCCGGCGCCGTCGCCGAAGATGATACAGACCGCGCGATCGGTGTAGTCGGTCATGATGGAGTTCACGTCTGAGCCGACGACGAGGACTTTCTTGTACGCTCCCGATTCGACAAAGCTGGCGCCGGCGTTCAGCGCATAAAGGAAGCCTGAGCATCCGGCGGAAACGTCGAACCCCCACGTGTTGGCGATGCCAAGCTTGTGCTGCACCAGGCACGCGGTGGAGGGATACATCATGTCCGGCGTGACCGTTCCGACGACGATCAGGTCGACCTGCTGCAAGTCGAAGGGATGCGATTGCACAAGGTTCTTGACCGCTGCAACGGCCAGGTCACTGGCGGCGACTCCCTTGTCAGCAATATGGCGCTCGCGGATTCCGGTGCGCTCCAAAATCCACTGGTCGGTGGTCTCGACCATCTTTTCCAGGTCCTGGTTGGTGAGGATGCGGGGCGGAACGTAGGTTCCAAGCGCCGTGATCTTGGCGCGATGAGCAGTTGACAATCGAGTCTCCCAGCTTGAAATGTGAAAAAAGGATGAATGACGATTCATTCTCGTTGATGCGCGGGCGAAAGTCCACGCCAAGCAGGAAATCGGTCAGGGTTGCAAGCTGAATGGTGGAGAATCGGGTGCAAAAAGTCAGGCGCCAGTTAACCGCTGCACCCGAAGTGACCTGTTACCGTTGCTTCCTTCCGGACCTGGCGGGGTTCACAGAGCTTCGTTGCGCGGGACCAGCGCCCGAGAATCGATCATACCATCTGTTTTCGGTTGGATCGGCCCGATACAGAGCCACGACCGTTCCAGCGGACGCGAAAGCAGATCCTTCGGTCGCAAAGCGACCTCAGGATGACAAGTCGAATCAGGATGACAATTCGAAGAGCTGGCTGCGAGGCCGGGTGCTTGGCCGGCAAGGCAAGGTGTCCGGCTGGCATATATTTCAGATTTGTCATCCTGAGCGGAGCGAAGGAGCCTGCTTTCGCCGGCAGTGTCGGTAGGTTGAGCGGAGCCAGGGGTTTTCCCCACTCTTCGGCCAAGTCGTCCCAAGTAGGGTTGTCGCGCTCGACCAGGGCGACTTTCCTTGCGCGAAGCCAGCCCTTGATCGCCTTTTCCCGGCGAATGGCGTTTCCAACATACTGAAACTCTTCGTAGTAAACCAACCGATTGATGTTGTAGTGCTGAGTGAATCCCTCGATTTCTCCACGCTTGTGCTGAAGCACCCGTCGAAAGAGATCATTCGTAACACCGGTGTAGATGCGCCGAGACTTGCTGGAGACAATGTAGACGAAGTAACGATGCTCACGGGCCATGCTGCCGGAAAGTGTGGCATGTGGATGCTGACCGGTCTGTGACCTTGGACACACCTCTAATTATCATCCTTGAGCGCAGCGAGAGACCTGCTCTTGCTTGGACCCGCGACAAGGCCCTGAATGTCAAAGTCGTTGTTGGCGTGTTCGAGATACCATCGCCACCCATAGCTTATCGCCGAGCAACCGAAAGCAGGCCCTTCGGTCGCAAGGCGACCTCAGGATGACAATTCGAAGGGGTTGCTGCGAATGCTAGAATCAAGAGATTCCATGCATTTGCCAGATGATTCTGTAGCCCTCCTCAGCGCGCCGGAAGAGAGCGCGAAGAGCGAAAAGCCAACGCAGGGAGGGCCGACCAAGGTTGGCTTCGTCAGCCTGGGCTGTCCCAAGAACCTGGTCGACAGCGAAGTCATGATGGGGCTGCTGGCGCAGGGCGGAGCCCAAATCACGGCGCGCGCCGAGGACGCCGACGTCATCGTAGTCAATACCTGCTCGTTCATCGATTCGGCCAAGCAGGAGTCGGTCGACACCATCCTGGAGATGGCGCAGCACAAGACCTCCGGCCGGGCGCAGAAGCTGATCGTCGCCGGATGCCTGGTCGAGCGCTATCGCAACGAGATTAAGAAAAATATTCCTGAAGTCGACGCAGTGGTCGGCACGGGCGAGTTGCAGCAGATTCTCAGAGCGGCGGGGATTCAGCCGATCGCGGATCCGAGCGGCTCGCCGTTTGTCATTTTGAACTCACGCTCCGAAGGCGATGCCCGCGAAGCGGCCGGCCGCTTCTCGAAGAAAGGCTGGGACGGCGCTATCGCCGATCTGCCGAATTACCTCTACGACGAGACCACGCCGCGCGTGCTGGCCACGCCAAAGTACTCGGCGTACATCAAGATCGCCGAAGGCTGCGATCACCCCTGCTCGTTCTGCATCATTCCGCAGCTTCGCGGGAAGTTTCGCTCCCGGCGCTTCGAGTCCGTGATCGCCGAGGCGCAGCAGTTGGCGAATCGCGGGGTGCGCGAGATTACGCTGATCGGTCAGGACACGACCTGCTACGGCGAAGACCTTGGCCTGAAGGACGGATTGGCGCTGCTGCTGGAGCGCCTGGCGCAAATCGAAGACTTGCGCTGGGTGCGTTTTCTCTATGCCTATCCCAACAAGATTACAAGCAAGCTGCTAGACACGATTGCGGCGCACGAAAAGATCTGCTCTTACATCGACGTACCACTGCAGCACGCCTCGCCTTCAGTTTTGAAAGCCATGAAGCGCGGCGCCGGGGCCGAGATTTTCCTGAAGTCGATTGAAAAGATGCGCCGGGCGATATCCGACCTCACGCTGCGCACTTCGTTCATCGTGGGTTTCCCCGGCGAGACGGAAGCCGACTTTGAGCAGCTCTGCCAGTTCGTTCGCGAAGCGCAATTCGATTGGCTGGGAGTCTTCGGTTACTCGGATGAGGAAGGCGCCAAGGCGTTTGACCTCGGCGAGAAGATTGCGGCCCGCGAGATCGAGCGCCGCCGTAAGAAGCTGATGGCGCTACAGAAGCAGCTCAGTCGCAAGAAGAAGCGCGCGCTGGTCGGAAGGCAGTTCGATTTGCTGGTTGAAGGGCCGTCGGCGGAAACCGAATTGCTTTGGCAAGGACGCACGGCGATGCACGCTCCCGAGATCGACGGGACGGTATACGTGAGCGATTTCGGCGAGCGCGATTCCATCAGCGAAGGCGAGTTCTACCGCTGCGAGATCACCGAGGCGCACGACTACGATTTGGTGGCGCGCATCGTTGAATAGTTGTCAGTGATCAGTTGTCGGTTGTCAGAATGGCACGCGATGCCTGACCATCTGCCAATTACCGACAACTAAGCACCGACAACTGACAACTGATTTAACAATGCCCAAGAAGCGAGTTCGCAGCCTGCGTTGTCCCATCTGCCGCAAGATCGTGCTGAAGAGCGAGCCTGAATTTCCGTTCTGTAGCGAACGCTGCCGCCTCATCGATTTGGGCAAGTGGGCCAGCGGCGGCTATGTCATCTCCAGTCCGCTGAACGATCCGGAGACCGACGATTCCGGCTATCCGAATGAACCTATCAAGAAGCCAAATTGAGGCGCTGCCGGTGGTAACCGCGCCGGCGCCGCGTTGGGCTACGATTGTCGCAACCTTTTTTGGCGCGGGCCGCCTTAAGCCCGGGCCGGGCACGTGGGGATCGCTCGCCGCAACTCTGCTATGGTGGCTGATTGCATCTCACATCCCCCCGAGTGCGCGGCTGGCTGTCATCGGTTCGCTGATTGTGTTGAGCGTTGCAGTGGGCATTCCCGCGGCGACACTTGAAGCGCGTGGCTGTGGCAAGAAAGACCCATCGCACGTCGTGATCGATGAAGTTGCAGGCCAGCTCGTCACCCTGATTGCCGTCCCCATCGAGTGGAAACCGCTGCTGGCGGGCTTTATACTTTTTCGTGCATTCGACATCCTGAAGCCGCCGCCCATTCGCCGACTGGAGCGGCTGCCGGAAGGCACAGGAATTGTCGTTGACGATCTGGGAGCAGGAATTTACGCCCGGATCGTGTTGCATCTTTTGCTGCACTTTGGCGCGCTGGGCTAGACATCGGCAGAAAAGACAAATCATGGAACGACGAACGGGCGCACGGAACGTAAACGGCAATCCCCGCATCGAGTCGATCGATCCCGCGTTTGCTCTGCCCGGAGGCGAAGTTCGCATCAGCGGCAGTGGTTTGACCGCTTCGAAAGCGGAACAGCCTACCGTTAGATTCGGCGAATTTGAAGGATCGATCATCGTCGGCTCGCAGCAGTTCATCGTGGCGCGCGTGCCCGACGGAGCCGCGTCGGGAGAGGTTGTGGTCTCGACCAATGGCAAGCAGAGCAATTCCCGTCAGGTCGGCGTAGCCGTTCCCATTGCGGAGAGCTTACACCCGGTCGCTAATCCCGCTGTCGATGACGAGGGCAACATCTATGCCACGGTCTCGGGCTCGCGCGGCCAGAAGACTCCGGTCGCTATCTATCGCATCGACCTGCGCCAGAACGTCAAGCCATTTGTGCAGGAGATGATGAACGCCACCGGCCTGGCGCTTGGGCGTGACGGCAGCCTGTACGTCTCGTCGCGCTACGATGGCACGGTCTACCGGGTCGCCAAGAATGGCGCGATGAGTTCTTATGCTGAGGGCATGGGGATTGCCACGGGAATCGCGTTTGATCGTGAGGGCAATCTCTATGTTGGTGACCGCAGCGGAACCATTTTCAAGATCGATCGCAATCGGCAGATCTTCGTCTTTGCCATGCTTGAGCCGAGCGTCTCGGCCTATCATCTGGCTTTCGACAGCAAGAACAATCTGTATGTCACCGGCCCAACGACTTCCAGCTTCGACGCGGTGTATCGGATCGATCCGCATGGCGAAGTCAGCGTCTATTATCGCGGCCTGGGCCGCCCCCAGGGGCTCGCCTTCGACGTACAGGACAACCTTTACGTCGCTGCCTCGCTGAATGGCCGCCGCGGGATCGTGAAGATCGCACCCGATGGAAAGGCATCGTTGGCGATCGCGGGACCCAACCTGGTGGGATTAGCTTTTGCTCCGGGTGGCTCCGTCGTGCTGGCGACCAACAGTGGTGTGCATTACCTTTCCTGGGGAGTTCACGGACGATCGTTGCTGCCGGGGATCTGAAAAGCTGTTCACCACAGAACACGGAAGATTTTTCACCACGGAGGAACGGAGAGCACGGAGGGGTTTTGTTGTTAGCGTTTTCCGGCTTCTAGCTTTTTTACAGTCGCTAACGTTTTTTCTCCTGCGACTTCTTACCATGCAAATGTCATTTTGTCGCGTACTGCTCCTCGCAAGTTTCTTTTCGGCCTGGTGTTTGGCATTTGCTCAACCAACTCCTGCGCAAACGCCCGATCCGCTGGCGAGCCGAGTGCTGGTCGTCTTCAACCGCACCGACAGCGGCTCGCGAGAGGTCGCCAAGTACTACGCAAAGATGCGTGGCATTCCGGAACGGAACCTATGTTCCATCGCTCCCATCGAGACCATGGTGTTGGGTTTTAAGGAGTACCTGTCGCAGGTACGGGCTCCCATCCAGAAGTGTCTGAACGCGGTGGGCCGAAACAATATTCTCTACATTGTCTTCAGCTATCAGACCCCTTACCGGGTGAAACCCCCGCAGGAGCGGAACAACCTGAACTATGCGTTGGACCAGTATGTCGCCGACATCTGGGACCAATACAATCAGGCCGATTCTCCCGCCAGGATGCCGCAACCCTACTTCGACAATGCGCGAAGCAAGGCGAATGTATATCAGCCGTTCATGTCCTTCGCCGACTACCGCGCGCAGAAGTCGGCTCTGCTGATATATTCCGTTTGGCGGCTCGATGCAGCCAACGCCAAGCTGGCCAAAGGTCTGATCGACAAGGCAATCGAGGCCGAGAAGTCGGGGCTCAACGGCGAGGTATGTATTGATCGGCGCTGGCCGCTGAACACAATCGAAGACAGCGGCTATGGCGCCGGAGACTGGGACCTGCACCGGGCGGCAGACTTCGCGCGCGAGGCGGGATTCAAAGTGATTGAGGATGACAACATTGCCGAGTTTGGAACGCCACCCGCGCCGAACTGCCCCAACGCGGCGCTGTATGCCGGCTGGTACTCTTTGAACCATTACAACGATGCCTTCACCTGGAACACCGGCGCGATCGGGATTCATCTCGACAGCCTCTCAGCATGGGGGCCGCGCTCGGGCCCGAACTGGGCAGCGAATGCGATCCAGAGAGGCATCACCGTCACTACCGGCGCGGTGGATGAACCTGGGCTGGGAGGCCTTGTACACCCGAGCGGCACATTCCGCGACCTGTTTCAGGGCGCCAATGTTGGCGACGCCTTCCTGCGCAACACGGCGATTCTGAAATGGATGATTCTTTACATCGGCGACCCGTTGTATCGGCCGTTTCCGCAGGGCTTGCCGCCGTTCCGAGCGAAGCATACGAAGGATGAGAAGCAGTAGAAAAGTGCATCGCGAGGATCGCAGAGAGCAATCGATGGGCCGCAGCGAGCGAAAAGAGAAGAACGTGCCGTCGTCCGTGTCCTCCGTGCCTGTGTGGCGATCTTTTCTTCCCGCTACAATCAAGAGCAATGTCCTTCCGCTTCCAAATTGAGGCCACTGAAGGCCTTGCGCGCGCTGGACGGTTCCTCACCCCGCATGGCGAGGTCGAGACGCCGGTGTTCATGCCCGTCGGCACGGTTGGGACGGTCAAGGGCGTTCCACAGGACACGCTGGAAGAGCTGGGCGTTCAGATTCTGCTGAGCAACACGTATCACCTGTACCTACGGCCCGGGGTCGAGACGGTGCGCCGGCTGGGCGGCGTGCAGAAATTCATGGCGTGGGAACGGCCGATCCTTACCGACTCGGGCGGCTTCCAGGTCTTCAGCCTGAGCGACCTGCGCAAGGTGACGGAAGAAGGCGTTTCTTTCCGTTCGCACCTTGACGGCTCGTTGCACTTTTTCAGTCCGGAGAGCGCTATGGCCGCAGAAATCGGGCTGGGCGCCGATATCATCATGGCCTTTGATGAATGCACCGAGTATCCCGCCGACCGCGCTCGAGCCCAGGCTTCTATGGGAATGACGCTTCGCTGGGCGCGGCGCAGCAAGGAGTATTTCGAGGCGCACAAGGAGGAGGTGCCGTGGTTTGGGGATTCGGCAGATTCCTTCAGCGCCAGCCTGTCCGGCACGGGGGACAAACAGCAGATCCCTCGCGGGCTCAAGCCCACTCGGGATGACAATCAAAAAAAGGATGCTGGGTTCGGCACGGCTGAAGCCGCGCCCCTTCAAAACACCCGGGATGCGCGAGGTAGCCGATTTCCCGGCGAAGAGCGAAAAGCGAAAAGCGAAGAGCGAGTGGCGCAAATCGAGCCCGGCCAGACACAAGCTCTCTTCGGCATTGTGCAGGGCGGAACCTATCCCGACCTCCGCCGCGAATCAGCGGAACGATCGGTCGAGCTCGATTTCCCGGGATACGCCATCGGTGGACTTAGCGTGGGCGAGCCGCGCGAGGTCACCTACGAAATGGTCAACGCCGCCATCCCGCATCTTCCGACCGACAAGCCGCGCTATCTGATGGGAGTAGGCACGCCGGAAGAAATCGTCCAGTACGTTGCCCAAGGCGTGGACATGATGGATTGCGTCCTGCCAACGCGAGCGGCCAGGCATGGACTACTCTTTACCTCCCAAGGCAAGATCACGATCAAGAATGCGCGCTACGCAAAGGACGACAGCCCGCTTGATCCCAGGTGCAGTTGCCGCGTCTGCCGGCGTTACTCGCGCGCGTATCTGCGCCACCTGTACGCGTCTAACGAGTTGCTGGCTCAGGTGTTGAACACCATCCACAACCTGGCGTATTACCTTGACACCATGCGACGCGTCCGGCAAGCTATTAAAGTTGGCGAGTTTACGAATTTGCTCTCCAACGTCCGGCCACCGCAACTCAGCGTTCCCTAGCGGCGCTCGGGTCAGCCACTCGGACGGGCGGCGCGCCCGCCAAGTCCCCCGGTTTCCGGCAAACGCGATAATATTGATAAGGTCTTTAGCTGCTCATCAGGGTGCGAAGGCCAAGCCCTGAAATCGGCCTTAGCTGTATCTGTGGTTCCGCTCGGCTACCCTGCCGTTCTGACGTGCTCCGGGTGTGTAGCGCGAGAGGAGTAGCCATGCGCGTGGCGCGAAGACACATTCGAGATTCGCACCGGTCACTGTGGGCAGAAAATTTGCGAAGCAGAGAGACAATCTGCTGAATAAGGTGGAATGATCACAAACGCGGGTTTGTTCATACAGACAGCGGCAGGCGGCCTCGCGCCGGTGCTGATGATGGTGGGAATTTTCGCGGTTTTCTACTTCCTGCTCATCATGCCGCAGCAGCGCCGTCAGAAGAAGTGGCAGGCGATGCTGGGGACGATCAAGTCGGGCGACCGCGTGACCACCAGCGGCGGGCTAAAGGGAACGGTTCTTTCGATGAAAGACGACGCCATCGTACTGCGTGTCCCGCCCGATAACATCAAAATCGAAGTAGTGAAGTCTTCCATTGTTTCACTCACGACCGAGGAGGAGCGCTCCTAGTCGAGCCAGAGTTGCAGTCTTACCATGAATAAGAACCTCACGCCAAAAATCATCCTGATCGTTGCCGTGCTGCTGATTTTTCTGTTCGGCATCTTCGGCATCCCGAAAAGCTTGACGCCTGCGGGACTGCTGGCCGCTTTGCAGAGCCGCATCCACCTCGGCCTCGACCTCAAGGGCGGAACGCACCTGATTCTTCAGGTGCAGGTCAACGACGCCGTAAATGCCGAGACCGACCGCGCCGTGGAGCGCCTGAAGGAAGACCTCAAGAGCCGCAACGTCAACTATGCCGAAATCATCAAGCCGAATCCGCAGCAGGATCCGCAACTGATCTCGATTAAAGGCGTCCCGCCGGAGTCGTCCAACGAACTTCGCAGCCTGGTGGCTGACCGCCTGCCTGACTATGAACTCACCTCAGGCGCAGAGAATTCCTGGACTCTGCAGTTGAAGCCTGCGGCGGTAAAGGACATTAAAGACAAGGCGGTGCAGCAAGCCATCGAGACGATTCGCAATCGTATTGATCAACTCGGTGTCAGCGAGCCTGTCATCCAGGAGCACGGACTGGGCGATTATCAAATTCTGGTGCAGTTGCCCGGCGTGGATGACCCGGCCCGCGTCAAGGAAATCATGCAGTCGACCGCCATGCTGGAAATCCGGCAGGCGATCGGCGGTCCTTTCCGAGCGAGCAGGACGCCATGCAAGCCAACGGCGGCGTGCTGCCGGACAATGCGGTCTTGCTGAAGGGCCGTAACATCGGCGTGCCGAACCAGGGAGGCGACAACTCGGGCGAGCAGTGGTACCTCATCAGCCGTTCGTCGGCCGTCAGTGGCAGTGATCTGCGAGGGGCAGAGGCCAGCCGTGATGAAAATGGCCGCCCCGACGTGCAGTTCACGCTTACGGGCGAAGGCGGCCGCCGATTTGCCGCATTCACCGGATCGCACGTCGGCGACAAGCTGGCCGTCGTGCTCGACAACAAGGTGATGGAAGTCGCCACCATTCAGGAGCAAATCCACGATCAAGGCCGCATCAGCGGGGGGTTCACCGATCAGGCGGCACGCGACCTGGCCTTGACCTTGCGCTCGGGCGCGTTGCCGGCCGGCATTAAGTACCTGGAAGAGCGCACTGTCGGTCCCTCGCTGGGAGCCGACTCGATCCGCGCCGGTGTGCGCGCTGCTGTCGTCGGCATGTTGGCCGTGATGGTCTTCATGCTGTTCTATTACCACGCCGCAGGTATCAACGCCGACCTGGGGCTGTTCTTGAACCTCGTTATTCTCCTCGGATTCCTCGGATTTAGCAGCGCGACTCTGACGCTGCCGGGAATCGCAGGAGTGATTCTGACGATCGGTATGGGCGTCGACTCGAACGTGCTGATCTTCGAGCGCATTCGCGAAGAGTTGCGGCACGGCAAGACGCCTCCGTCTGCCGTTGAGCAGGGATTTGGACACGCCTGGATTACGATCATCGACACCCACGTGACCACCATCGTTTCGGCGATCATTCTGTTCCTGTTCGGAACTGGTCCGGTGCGCGGATTTGCCGTCACGCTGAGCTTTGGTCTGCTGGCCAACCTGTTCACCTCGGTCTTCGTGTCACGCGTCATCTTCGATAGCATCCTCAACCGCCACCAGCGTGGCGAGGCGTTGAGTATCTAAGGGGCTACCGGTGCAGCTATTTACTAACACCAACATCGATTTTCTCGGCAAGAAATGGTACTTCCTTGCCTTCTCGCTGGTCTTTAGCGTTGCGGGCATCTGCTCGATGCTGTTCTGGCACGGCATTCCGCTGGGCGTTGACTTCAAGGGCGGCACGCTGGTCTATGTGAAGTTCGCATCGACGCCAAACCTTAATCAGATTCGTAAGGACATCGACCGGCGCCGGGTTGAAGGACCCTCGCATTCAGAGCTTCGGGGCGTCAGGCAACAACGAGGTTTTGGTGGCGCTGGAGGAGAAGGAGACCAGCGAAGCCGCCCTCGACAAGGGCAAGAATGCCATCATCAGAGCGCTGGAAACTGAGAACCCGCAGAATGCCGGGAAGCAAGACCTGAACAATACTGGTCCTTCCTCGCTCGCACAGTACCTGCTTGCCAAAGACCCGCTGCATTTGGGTACCGACGCTCCGCAGAAGTACGCGGAAATCGCGCAAAAGATCGACGACGTTCGCAATAAGCAGCACGGCGGCGTGCTTACGTCCATCGACCAGTTAAATGGTGTTATTCCGAATGAAGTGCTGAATCTGTTACGGCAGGACTTCTACACTTCGAACTTCGCGGTGCGCAACGTGGAGATCGTCGGCCCGCAAGTAGGGTCGCAGTTGCGGCATCAGGCGTTGATGGCGACGCTGTACTCGCTGGCGGGCATGCTGGTGTATCTGTGGTTCCGCTTCGAGCTTATCTACGGTGTAGGCGCCGTGGTGGCATGCTTCCATGACACCATCATCACGGTGGGTTTCTTCTCGCTGCTCAACAAAGACATCAGCCTCACAGTAATTGCTGCGATTCTGACCCTGATCGGCTACTCGATGAACGACACCATCGTAGTTTTCGATCGCATTCGCGAGAACATCAAGCTGTTGCGTCGCGAACCACTGGCCGAAATCGTCAACCGAAGCATCAACCAGACGCTAAGCCGAACCATTCTTACTTCCGGCCTGACGTTCCTGACGGTGCTCTCGCTGTATTTGTTCGGCGGCGAAGTATTGCGTGGCTTCTCGTTGGCACTGGTGATCGGAATTCTGATTGGCACCTACTCTTCGATCGCCGTGGCCGCGCCAATGCTGGTGGCGTATCAGGACTGGCGGGAGCGCAAGACCGGGCGGGGGGTGCTGCCCGCCGCGGGCGCAGCTCGCGAGCGCGAAAAAGTAAAGGTGAAAGTGTAGGCGAATCGCAAGCCAAAGGAGTAGACTTGGCAACTGTTTGGTGAGCCGCGTGCTCTTGGCTGCGGTCCCTGGGAGGCCCGCCTATGGTCGCTTGCGGACTTGGTTTGAGGCATCATTTTTGCCTTTTGGGAGCAAATGCTGTATTCCCGGTGTCTAATTGTTAGAAGATGAGTTGGACGGAGAATTGCCATGTTTGAAGACAGCCTGGTGGAGTCGGGGGGTAAGCTAAGGTCGAAGCAGGGAGCAACGACCGCACTCTCCTTTATCCTGCAAATTCTACTCATCGGCATTCTCGTTTTGTTGCCCCTGGTATTTACCGAGGCGTTGCCCAAGCAGCAGTTGATGACCTTCCTGGTTGCTCCTCCCCCACCGCCGCCTCCGCCACCGCCGCCGGCCGTGACCCCGGAGGTCAAAATTATCAAGAGAACCAGCGAGCTCGACAACGGCGAACTACGCACCCCGACCAAGATTCCGCAGAAAATTCAAATGATCAAGGAAGAGGACACTCCGCCTCCGTCTTCCGGTGTTGCCGGAGTTGTGGGTGGAGTTCCGGGCGGTGTGCCAGGGGGCGTCGGCAATGTTTTGAACAGCGTGATCAGCTCGGTGCCCACCGCCGTACCTAAGGTGGCCACGCCGACGCGTATACGCGTATCGCAAGGCGTCTCGCAGGGCTTGCTCATCCACCAGGTTAAGCCGACTTACCCGCCGCTGGCCCGTCAGGCCCGCATTCAGGGAATGGTCGTGTTGCAGGCGGTGATCGGCAAGGACGGCAGCATTCAGAACCTGAAGGTGGTCAGCGGCCATCCGATGCTGGCGCCTGCAGCGCTGGAAGCGGTCAAGCAGTGGCGCTATAAGCCTTACTACCTGAACGGCGAGCCCGTTGAGGTCGATACGACGATCAATGTGAACTTTACGTTGGCGGGCGGATAGACAGCTTGCTGTGGCCTGGCTCCAAGAGTCAGCCGCTGTGGCCGCCGGTTCCAGAATTGCCCGTGACCAGTCGGGCGAAGAGTTTGAGGCCGCACTTTGCGCCCCAATGTAACCGAATCCGTCGCAGTAGCGAACGTTGCTGCGGTAAAGAAGTCCGAGGAGGATAATTCGACTCATGCTTTTAGCAAACCTTGCAACCTACGTGATGAGCCATGTGCCCACAGTCGCCGCCTGGATGTTCCAGGAAGGCATCGGTTGGGACCCGGTCTCCCTCTGGAAACAGATGGGTATTCTGGCCAAGATCGTGGTCGTCATTCTCTTTATCATGTCAGGCTGGTCGATCGGCGTGATGATCGACCGCGCCATGGCATTCAGCGCTGCCCGCAGCCAGTCGCGCGCCTTCGCTCCCGCTGTTGCCGGCGCGCTGCGTGAAGGCAAGATCGACGAGGCCATCAAAGTAGCCGAGCGCAACAAGAAGAGCCACTTGGCAAAGGTCGTCACTGCCGGCCTCCAGGAATTCAAGGCGCACGGCGATTCTGCTGACATTCCCGGCGAGACGATCGAAGCTTCCAAGCGCGCTCTGGAGCGTGCCGAAGCCATCGTGCATGCCGAGTTGAAGCGCGGTCTCAGCGGACTCGCGACCATCGGTTCCACGGCTCCGTTCGTCGGACTGTTCGGAACGGTAGTCGGAATTCTGAACGCCTTCCGTGAAATCTCGACCCAGAAAGCGACTGGCCTGGGCGCCGTCGCGGGCGGCATTTCGGAGGCCCTGGTGACCACCGCCGTCGGGCTGTTCGTGGCAATTCCGGCTGTGATGATGTTCAACTACTTCACCAGCAAGGTGGAAGCCTTCGACGTGGAAATGGACAACAGCTCCAGCGAGCTGATCGACTACTTCCTGAAGCGTCGCGGCGCAGGCGTTCGCCGGTAGAAGGCGTGCTCGGCCCGAATGGCTGAGCGGGAGGTTGAATTCACATGGCACTGGCTACACGCAACGAAGGTTCGAAGGTGAACTCGAACATCAACGTCACGCCCATGGTGGACGTGATGCTGGTGTTGCTGATCATCTTCATGGTGATTACGCCCATGTTGCAGAAGGGCGTGAGCGTCGACATGGCACAGGTCAACAACCCCGTGCCCATGCCGGACGCCGATAAGGAAGATGCGTTGCTCGTCTCCGTGATGCGCGACGGCAAGATCTATTTCGGCACCGACGTGGTGACCGCCGACTCCTTGACGCAGAAGGTCAAGGACAGGCTGGCGAATCGGGTGGATAAGCGCGTCTTCATCAAGTCCGACGCCCGTGCGAAGTATGGCAACGTGGTGGACGTGGTCGATAACGTGCGCGCGGCCGGCGTGGATGACGTCGGTTTGTTGACGGAACAGAGAAAGACGAGCCCCTCCACCAAGACACCTCCTCCATCGATGGGGGCGGGCGCGGGCTCGCAATAGGAGTTTCCTATGTCAATGGCAGTTGGGGGGCCCGGAGGCGGGCCCACCGCAGACATGAACGTAACCCCGCTGATTGATGTGTTGCTGGTGCTGCTGATCATCTTTATGGTCATCACGCCGCTCACACCGAAGGGGCTGGATGCGCTCGTACCGCAGCCCCCGAAGGATCAGCAGAAGCAGCAGGAGCCTAACGACCGCACCATCGTCGTGCAGCTCTTGAGGGGTGCCGGGGACAAGCCGGCACTGAAGATCAACCAGGATGACGTGACTTGGGAAAACCTGGAAGGACGCCTGAACGACATTTACAAGACTCGCGCTGAGAAGGTGATGTTCGTCAAGGCAGACCCCGATCTCACTTTCAACGATGTGGCCCAGGTGATCGACATCGCGCACAGTGCCGGGGTCGATAAGGTCGGTCTGATTACGGCGAAAATTGAGGCCGGCGGCTAGTCGAACGCCGGACCTCGTTCGGGAAGCACTCCTCCTCGTGGACGGGCGGGACCATCGCAGACGCGATGGCCCGCCAGCCTGCTGGAAACCCGATCAACGCAACGGAGAGTGACAACTAAGATGAACAAGACAGGACGGGTACTCAGCGTACTCGCTGTGCTGCTCGCGCTTCTCTCGGCCGTGGGTTGCAACAAGCTAAGGGCCCGCGACCAACTGAACAAGGGTGTCAATTCCTACAAAAATGCGCGTTACGAAGAAGCCATTGAGCACTTTAAGAACGCGGTCGCCTACGATCCCAAGCTGATCAATGCGCAACTTTATCTGGCCACGGCTTACATGCAGCAATACATTCCGGGCGCCGATTCGCCCGATAACAATCAATATGCTCAGGAAGCGATCGACGAGTTCAAGAAGGTGCTCGAAACCAATCCTCCCAAAGAGCAGAAGCTGCTGGCGCTTAAAGGAATCGCCTCGCTCTACTTCAACATGAAGAAGATCGGACCAGGCCCGTGAGTATCAGTTGAAAGTCGCCGAGTTAGATCCCAACGATCCAGAGACCTACTATTCCATCGGCGTGATTGACTGGACGCAGACGTATGCGCCTCGCATGGCAGCTCGCGCGAAGCTCGGCCTGAAACCTACGGACGATCCCAAGGGCAAGGACTGCACGGAATTGCTGAAGGAAATCAAGGACACCAACACGCCCAAGGTGCAGGACGGCATCCAGAATCTGCAGAAGGCGCTGCAGTTGCGCCCGGACTACGATGACGCTATGGCCTACTTGAATCTGATGTATCGCGAAGAGGCCGATCTGCAATGCGACGACCCCGCGGCTCGCCAAGCCGATCTCAAGACCGCCGACGACTGGGTTGACAAGAACCTGGCGACAAAGAAGGCCAAGGCCGAGAAGGCCGGCCCCTCCGGCATCGTCACCACTGAAACACCTGCCAATCAGTAAGGCTGTTCCTGGATTTTGCTTGCTCGAGCCCCTCTGGAAAGAGGGGCTTTGTTTTGCGATCAAGACGGTGATAGGTGTGGCGAATTGCGACTCGTCACAGATGTTTGTGACGGCGATACTGCTTTTCGAAAATCGGTACAGTAGAATCTGTTTTCGCTGGTAATTCCATGTTCAAGCGCATTCTTATCGCAAATCGTGGCGAAATCGCCGTCCGCATCATTCGAGCGTGCCGCGAAATGGGAATTGAGTCCGTAGTCGTATTCTCCGATGTCGACCGCCGTGCGCTGCACGTCCGTAAGGCCGACTACGCCTATCACATCGGCGCAGCTACCGCGAGCGAGTCTTACCTGAACATTGACAAAATCCTCGACGTAGCTCGGCGCAGCGGCTCCGAGGCGATTCATCCGGGGTACGGCTTCCTTTCCGAAAACGCGAAGTTTGCGCGGGCGTGCAAAGGGGCAGGAGTGAAGTTCATCGGCCCCACCGCGGAGTCGATGGAGATGATGGGCTCCAAGACGCGCGCGCGCCAGAGCATGAAGCGTGCGGGCGTGCCTTTCGTTCCGGGCTCAGAGCACGGGCTGGAATTCGATGCCATCGAGCGCATGGCGGAACAAATCGGCTACCCCGTGATGCTGAAGGCGGCCGCCGGGGGCGGCGGCAAAGGCATGCGCATGGTCTCCTTGCCCGGGGACCTGCGCTCGGCTTACGACGCCGCGCGGAGTGAGGCGCAACGCTCGTTTGGCGACAACGAGGTTTACATCGAGAAGTTCATCGTCAATCCGCGCCATGTCGAGATGCAGATTCTTGGCGACGAGCACGGGAACGTCGTGTATCTCGGAGAGCGCGAATGCTCTATTCAGCGCCGCCATCAGAAGGTGCTGGAGGAGTCGCCTTCGCCGATAGTCGATGAAGACATGCGCCGCCGGATGGGTGAGGTCGCGGTGCGCGTTGCTAAAGCTGCGAATTACCAGAACGCCGGGACGGTTGAGTTCCTGGTCGACGAGCAGCGAAACTTCTACTTCCTGGAGATGAACACGCGTCTTCAGGTGGAACATCCGGTGACCGAGTTCGTCACCGGCTTCGACCTGGTTCATCTACAGCTTCGGATCGCGAGCGGAGAGAAGCTGCCTTTCACACAGGACGAGGTTAAGCTGCGTGGGCACGCCATCGAGTGCCGCATCTACGCAGAAGATCCCGACAACCACTTCTTCCCGTCGCCGGGCCAGATCACCCGCCTCATTTCACCTTCGGGTCCAGGCATTCGACGCGACAGCGGCATGTATGAGGGCTGGACTGTACCGATTGACTACGACCCGCTGCTGGCAAAGTTGGTTGGTTACGGCGAAACCCGCGATGATGCGATCAATCGCCTGCTGCGAGCTTTGTATGAATATTTTGTCGGCGGCATCAAGACCAATATCTCCCTTTTCCGGCGAATTCTTCTCGACCCGGATTTTCGCGCCGGCACAGTCGACACCGGATTTCTCGATCGCCTGCTGGCATGCCCATCAGGTGACACCGATGACCGTCGCCCGCTGATCGCAGCGATCGGAGCCGGAATCTTCGCCACGCTGGAACCCAAAGCCACGCTGCCGGGTGTCAATGGCGCGGCTGCTTCTATGAGCAACAATGGCACGGCATCGCCAGCTGAGTTCTCGGGATGGAGACGCGCCGGGCGGCTTGAAGCGCTGCGGGAGAGATGAGGCTCTACCGATACCTGGCCGCAAATCTCGAATAGGATGTAACCATGAACATGATTCTTAATGCCGTCTTTGAAGAGATTCCAGAGTCAGAGGGCGGTGGCTATCTGGCCTACGTCGAGGAATTGCCCGGCGCGATCTCCGAAGGCGACACACTGGAAGAGGCTCGCGACAACCTTCGCGACGCAGTCGCATTGTTGCTAGAAGCTAATCGCGAGCTCACGAGCAAGCCTGCCGAAGGGAAGTGCGTGCGGCGTGAACAGATCACTGTATCAGTGGCCTAGCGTTTGAAGCGAACTGACCTCATACGCCACGTGGAGCTTAATGGGTGCGTCTTGTTGCGCGAAGGAGGAAAGTACAGCGTTTATCACAACCCGAAAGCGCAACGCACAAGCACGGTACCAAGGCATAATGGGATCAAGAACCCCACTGCGGTGCGCATTTGTAAGCAGTTGGCAGTACCCGATCCAAGGCGCTGACAGGAAAGCTTATGACCTACGACGTAGTGGTAGACGGCAAAACCCATCGCCTGGAGCTGACGCGAGGCGAGCCCAACTGGCAGTGCATGATCGACGGCGAAGCAATGGAGATAGACGCCGCGCTCACCGCGCGCGATGTACTCTCCGTGCTGGTCGGCAACAAGCAGTACGAAATCAAGCGTGAGCGCTCGCTGCTAGGCGAGTTGCACATGGTGATCGGCAGCGCGCGCTACGCCGTAGACGTGCAGGATCCGCGCTCGCTGCGCACTCGGCGCGGCGCTGCTGCCAGTGAAGCCGGCCCGCAAAAGCTCACCGCTGCCATGCCAGGCAAGATCGTGCGCATCCTGGTCAAAGAGAAAGACGAGGTCAAGGCCGGCCAGGCCGTTCTCGTCATGGAAGCCATGAAGATGCAGAACGAGATGAAATCGCCCAAAGATGGGCGCGTGCAGAAGGTCCTGACCGCGGAAGGCTCGACCGTGAATGCGGGAGATACGCTGGCGGTGATTGAGTAGCTTGTTCGAATATTAGACGTCCGACCAGGATCCGTCCGATTTCCAAGAACGAAGAGTAAAGGAGTCTGCTCGCACCGTCCCTGCCCCGGATAGTACAACCCCGAAATTGATCCATGCGGTCTCGTTTGGCAAGCGTGCGTCAATGTGATATTCAGCCCATGGGGTGGTATCTTTGAGATCTCGACGCGCCATATTGTCGAAGAAAAGATCGGGTTCTTCCGGGCCGTCCACGCGAAACCATATTCCGGCCCAACCTTGCACGTTCTCAGTGCTGAGCTCTGCTGCCACGCGCACCGTTTTGCCCGCCAGGTATTTCGCCGGGCACCGTTGCATCACTGACCCGAATTCACCGGGTTTGGCGGCCACTTTTGAAAGTTCCAAACATGCTCCACCAGGGGGCTGTGGCCTGCTTATGACCCGAACCGCATATTCCGCAGAGACATTGGCCACAAATCCACGGCTATTGAACCAACCCCACGGAAAACCGCTATCGTCCAGGGGACCTTCGAATCCAAGGTTTACGGGTCGTTCGGGGAATAAATCGTAGGCGGAATCCTCGTGACTTGTGCCTACTCCCGTTGCCGCAGGTATCAAGGGCGGCGGCCAAACACTGCCTCCCGCAAGAGTCTGCTGAGCGGCTTGCACGACCTTGTCTCGTAATACCGCATCCCATCTTGGGAGTTCAGGCTGATAAGTGAGGACACGGACGTGGCGGAGGTCGAAAGGAATATCTCCCTCATCTCGAGACACTAGTATTACTGGCTTACCGATTGCATGTGCGAGACCTAATTCGTAGAAGACGTTAGGATTTCGACCGCTCATTTCGCAGAGAAGGACATCTGCGCCAAGGATTGACTGTTGTATGTCGAGCATTATCGGCCGGGAGACGTAAAGATCAACGGCACATTCCACCGTATATCCGGCTGTCTCAAGGGCGGGACGGTAGATCTCGGTGTAGTAGCTGTCATAGGGCGCCTTGAACGGCATGATTACGAACGCCCGCTTTTGGTGGTTCTTCACGTTAGAATCCCCCAACCCTAGGTTGCCACAGGTACGCTCAAGTCTTGCAGATATTTGGCTAAGCACATCGGGGTACTGGGACGAATTGACCCACTACCCACATCGGCCAGACCGCCCCAGGGACTGCCGACCCCGCTCTCAATGCTGAACGCAACTGGGTGTACCGTAAGGATTCTCTTCCAACCCTATAATTTCCAGATGCAGAAGCACTGGAAAACCAAACTCATCCATTCCGACGTACGCATTCCTGAAGGCTTTCGTTCGCTCAACGTTCCTGTGCATCGCGCTTCTACGACACTGTTTGCCGATGCTTCCGCGGTTACCGATCAATGGGACCAATACGAGGTCGGTTACACCTATGGCCTTTATGGCACGCCGACGGTTCTGGAGTTGGCCGCCCGCATCTGCGAACTCGAAGGTGGCTATCGCACGTTGATCACGCCCGGCGGCCAGAGTGCAATTTCGCTCATCAACTTGGCCTTTCTCCAAGCGGGTGATCACGTTCTCATTCCAGAAAGCGTATACGGCCCGAACCGCTCATTCGCTAATCGAGTCCTGCGCCGCTTCGGGGTGGAAACCACGTACTATCAGCCGCTCATCGGTGGTGACATCAGTTCGCTAATCCGGCCAAATACCAAGCTCGTGTGGTGCGAAAGTCCGGGGTCGATCACCATGGAAGTGGAAGACGTGCCGGCGATCGCCGGGGCGGCGCACGCACGTAAAGCGCTGGTCGTGCTCGACAACACATGGTCGGCCGGCGTGCTGTTTGACGCTTTTGCCCATGACGTCGACATCACAATGCAGGCCTTGACCAAGTATGTCGGCGGGCACAGCGACCTACTTCTGGGGCTCATCACGGTGAAGAACCCGGATCTCTTCGAGCAGTTGGGGAAAACGCATCAGGTAGTTGGCATCGCCGCTTCTCCTGACGATTGCAGCCTCGCGCTGCGCGGCATGAAGACGCTCGCGGTGCGGCTACAAGCCATCGAAGAATCTGCGATGAAGATCACATTGTGGCTTCGAGACCGGCCTGAAATCGAACGCGTTCTGCATCCCGCACTCGATTCCTGTCCCGGCCACGATTTTTGGACGCGCGATTTCGAAGGCTCTTCCGGAGTGTTCTCCATCGTCTTTGGGCCGGAATTCTCCAAGCCGCAGGTGCATGCGTTCGTGAACGCGCTCGAGTTATTCAAGATCGGCTATAGCTGGGGCGGCGTTAGCAGCTTGGCAGTTGCCTATGACTTCGAACAATGGACCATGCGTGCGCCCTACGGCCATCGCATCGTGCGCCTGAACATCGGGTTGGAGGAGACTGGCGATTTGATTGCAGACCTGCAAAACGCCCTCGTCAAAGCGGTGCAGTCTGAGACGGGATGACCTCGGCCCGCCGGGCGTTTTCTGTTGCTCGCCCTATACCAAAAATCTGCCAGAAGCGGTAAGATTCCTGAGCTTTGCACTTGGCTTCGGAGGTTGGTATGTCAATAAAGCTTACGGACGGAAAGAACTGGAAAGCCGACCTGAAGGGTACGGGATCGCTGCTGGATAAGCAGGCCCTCACGGTAACCGGCCTGAACATTGGCAAGAACTGGGAGAGCCCGGTCAACAAGATCGACCCCAAAGACCTGGGACCGGGGACGCTCTCCTTCGCCGGCAGCACGCCCCTTCCTTTTGCCAACTCTACCTTGACGGTGAGCGCAAGCCAGGGGGCGACCATCGGAGGGCAGGTTTCCGGATCGCTGTTTGGCAGCGGTGATCTTTTCGATCAACCGGTCAGCCTGGCGAACAAATGTTGCCTATGGCTGCAACTGAACGGCACGCTGAATGTGGGCGTGGCGGGAAGCGTCTCCGGGTTCGGTATCGGCATCAAGGCCAGCTCGTACACGCAGTACAGATTCAATCGCGTCTTTGAGCCGGATGCCGCAGGCAAGTTCTGCTCGCTCTCGCAGGCGGTCGAAGCCCTGTTCGACGAGGCAACGCCGCCAGTCAACCTCGCCGCATTGCTCGCGGCGCCGGTGGGCTCCATCTTCGAATTTGACAGCGGCGGCTCGGTGAAAGTGACGGGGAGTTACTCCGTGCCTACTTCCACGCTCCCGCTGGCGACCTCCGCGATTCCCGTATTGAAAGAGAAGCTGACCTTAGCCGCTAATCCCTCGCTCAGCCTCTCCGGCTCTTTTGAAGTGAATGGGGCGCTCATTTTCCGGGTCCACAAGTTGAAGGACAATGTAGCGCGTTTCCACCTCTTCAAGAAATCGGGAACAGCGTTGAACGTGAGCTTCAGCGCTTCGGCGGGTGTGTCTGGCGGTGTCGCCGGCAAGGACTTCCTCGAGAGCACGTTCAAAGCGATCAGCCCCGATTGTAAGGTCGATCTCGCAGCGCGCGATCCGGAGTTGAACGGTCAACTGAAAAAGGTGCTGGAGGAGGCGGTCTCATCGCACTTCTCGGCGTCGCTCAATACCGAGGCGAGCCTGTCTTCCAGCATCTCGCATGTGTTCGCGTTGGACGTGAACCTCCAGGTTGCCAGCCAGTCGCCGGAAATGACAGACCGGGTGAACGGCTTGTTTCATGGGGACTGGGCGCTTGGCCAGACGGCACGACCTCCCCTGTGTGACGGACTACAGCGACATGCTGGAAAAGGTGACTAGCTCGCACAACGCCTTTCGCTTCCACCTGCTCAATCTGTTCAGCTTCGTCAGCGTGACTGACTTCCTGACCTCGGCTAAGGTATTACAGACGCCTGATGGCGTTGTCTTCACCGACCACAACACGGCCAGCCGTATTCAAGTGACCGCTGGTGGCACGGTGGCCGAACCCATGAGCCTGAGTAAGGTCTTGGCCCAGGCGCTGGAGACCACACTTGTTTTCAAAACGGGCAATGCTTCGCCTGCCCTGGTAGGTCTTTCCATCTCAGGGAAGTACTTCACCTACGAAAAGAATGCGTCGCAGGACGATTTACATGAGATCGGGTTCTTATGTACGGCGCTGGACTGTCCTCTTGCGGGACTGAATACTGATGCAAAAAGGGTTGGTGTGGTGAAGTTTGATGCTTCTTCGAAGTTCGACGGCGGAGCTTCCGATGCGTGTTTTGTCGGGCCAGCGCCGAACTTTGCTCCCAAAGATGAGGACGACTACGTCATTAACGCTAAGCGAGCCATCGCCATTTTATATGACGTTTCCGATCGCTTTTATGCCGCGGCAACTGATCCCGGTCTCTGGATAAAGTTGGACGACGCTGGAAATCCTTCAGCGATGCTTTCGGACAACTATGTGCAGGCGTTTCTCCGTGCCCATGGCGGCTTCGATGGCAATCCGGGTAACATTTCGCAGATCATGTGGCTTTACAGCATCTGGTACACCGTGACTTTCTGGTCGAAGGCCATGGCCAAGTACGCTCAGTTGCTGCAGAAGGCAAAGAATCTGGCCAGCCAATTGCCGGCGGGCTCAACGCAGCAAACGCCGGAAATTCAGAACCTCATGCATCGGCTCTCGTCGGCAATGCACGATGCGCAGCAGCGGGAAAACAACTTCATCGATGCGCGGGCGCAGTTTGGGCTGGCGGTTCTTTATCTGTCCTCGGGTAAGACGGCTGTTAACGACGTCTGCCTGACCTGGAACGGGACTACAAAGTCGGCAAGCAACCGCGGTGCGCTTACCGCTACCGTTTAGACTAGCCAAAGCCATGTCGATGAATGCTGCCTCAAGTCTTTGGCTGAGGCTCAAGCGCAACTCGGATCTCAGTTCCAAACGCCCAACTGTGCGCGTGAGCCAGGGACGTCCGCTGGGCAGTCTGACCAGCGTCGTCGGCCGGGAAACGCAAGCTCTGCTGTCCGGCAGCGGCGCCTTACGTGCAATGCAGACGCCCAGCGGGCTAATTCGCCCGCTCGGGCTGATCTGCGAGACGGTGAACATCTGCAATTCGGACTGCGTTTTCTGCCCTTACAGCATTCAGACGCGGAAGTTCGGCACGATGGATCCGGAGCTGTTCGCCGAAGTCTGCCGCCAGTACGTTGCCATGGGCGGAGGGCCGATGTCGCTGACGCCTATGGTGGGAGACGTGCTGCTCGACAAGGAGCTTGCGGGTCGCATCGAGATGCTACGGCGCTACCAGCATGCCATTCAACCCAGCGTTACGACAAACCTGTACGCGCTTGATCGTCATTCGGACGAGGTCATCAGCGCGGCGCTTGAGACCTTCATTCGAATCCATGTATCGATCTACGGCATAACGCAGGAAGAGAACGAAGCTATCATCCGCCGCAAGCATTTCAGCAAGCTTCCCCCGCAAGCAAAGCGATTGTCGGAGTTGTGGGAGCATGGCTCACGCCGATGCAGCATGTGGGTGAGCTTCCGTAACCTGTATGAATACCCAAGCGAGAGGCTGCGTGGCTACGTTGCCGAGACCTTCGGGCATGGCGAGTGGTTTCAAGGGGGAGCTACCGCGCGTTACTTCAACTGGGGTGGCGCCATGTCAGGTGATTTGCCCGGTGACGCACAGTTCGTCCCAGCGCGCGACAACCAGCACACCTGCACCATGTTGCCCTTTGCCGTGCAGGTCTACTGGGACGGCCGCGTCTCCGCCTGTTGCTGCTGCGACTACGATGCGGGTAAAGACCTCGCGCTTGGAGACGTGCGCCGGCAGACCCTAACCGAGATTTACAACGGCGCCGCTAATAGGCAAATATGGGCTGATCAGGAATCTGGAAAGATGCAAGGCATCTGCCGCCAGTGCACGTTCCATATTCCGCTTACCCGCCTCCTTGAATCACCGCCCATCGGGCAAGGCTGGACCGACCTCGCCGGCGGTTAACGACTCGCACAGGCCGCAGCGAGTCGATTGCAAACGGTTCCACGTTCGTAGCTGCATTCGTTGCGGAGTAGAATCAACACGTAATGGCCGATCCGTTTTCGCCTGCCGTTCAAACTCCGCAAGAAAAGCGCAACTGGATTCCCATTCTCATCGGCCTTGTTGCCGTGCTGGGGGTGGTCGCCGCGATTGCGCTGCTCACGCGCGGTCGCGGTAGGAGCGAGACCCAGCCGAACCCCTATGTAGCCAATCTAAAGCTTTCCGAGATGAAGCTCAGCGCAGCGGAGAACTACGTGGGCGGAACGGTCACTTACCTGGACGTAAACATTACCAACACAGGCGACAAGACTCTTGTCGGAGCGCAAATGCATGCGGTCTTCAAGAACTCGATGGGCCAGGTGGTGCAGACAGAGACTCTTCCCTTGCACGTGCTGGTTGAGAATCAGATGGGTGGCTATCCTGACCTCGTCGACCTTAGCCGCGATCCCATCGGGCCAGGCCAGACCAAAACCGTGCGCATGACGCTGGAGCACATCTCAGATGACTGGAACCGGAGCACTCCCGAAATGCAATTGGTCAATCTGAAGCTTAAGTAATCGACCATAAATTTGCACCGATAGACACGATCCGAAGAGGGTCCCGAAGGTTGCAATTCAATCTGTGTTCATTGAGCGCAAATCCGTATTCCAACCTTCTTCTCTCCTGCTAATCTGCTTGCATGAAGCCCCTCGTCCGATTTCTGGCGCTTTGCCTTCTTCTGCCTTTGTCCCTCTTAGCACAAGAGAGCCCACAGCCCGCGCCTGCGGCTCCGCCTAAGCAACCGGCAACCCAGCCGCAAGAGCAACCCAAGTTCTACCATCCCCAAGGCCCCGACCCCACCCAGATCATCGCCCACGAGCACAGCGTTACCGACATGCTGGATGTGGTGCCGTTCACCAGCAAGATCTTTCACAACACGCGAATGCTGCGCATCTTTCTGCCAGGCAACTACTTTTCTCCGCAGAATCGAATGCGCAAATACCCTGTGCTGTACCTGCAGGACGGGCAAAACGTTTTTGACAAGGCCACAAGCTCCACCGGCAAGGAATGGGAAGCGGACGAGACGATCGATCGTCTTGTCTCCGAATTCAAGATTCAGCCGATGTTCATCGTCGGCATCGACAACGCCGGCGAACAACGTACTTCGGAGTACCTGGCATACCGGGATCCTCACAACCCCCAATTTCAACAGCCGGATCCCCCTGTTCTACAGGGGATCGATTACGCTGAGTTTCTCATCAAGGAAGTGATGCCCTTCCTCCAGAAGCGCTACCGCATTGCAACCGGCCCGGCTTACACCGCACTCGGCGGCTCTTCGTATGGTGCGATCGTCAGCCTGACCACGGCCCTGAACCATCCCGGCGTCTTCGGCAAGTTGCTGCTGGAGAGCCCGTCGCTAGGAGTGGGAGACGGCCGACTGCTGACTGACGTCGAAAAAGCCAAGCTGCTACCCCAGAAGATTTATATCGGCGTCGGAACCAAAGAGACCGGTGATGAAGCGCCCGACGCTCTGATCGTGAAGACTGTCACCGATCTGGAACAGATCCTGCGCAACAAAGGAATGGGGCCGAACCGCCTGAAGGTGGTAGTGGATGAGGGAGCACAGCACAACGAGACCGCGTGGGCCGAGCGTCTGCCGGACGCCCTGTTATTCCTCTACGGAGACCAGGCACCGCGATTTAGGAAGTGATAACGGTCTCCGGCAGTTGTCCAATCTGCCGAAAGATTCTTACCCGCGTAAGAGCATGGCCGAGGCTTCCTGTGCAAAATAAGCTGCACGCCGGCCGGCTTCATCATGCCGGCCGGATGTGCAGCGCTGGAGGAAACTCGAGCTAACCTTGCGACGAGGGATGCAGCACACGGAAGGTGCTGCCGCCGTTGGACCACACCCTCAGCATAACGTTGTCGCCCTTGGGTACGCTCGCCAACGCCTGCTGTACTGACTCGGCGTTTGGCGTCGCTTTGCGATCCACGCTCTGGATGATGTCTCCGGGCTGGAGGCCGGCGTCATCCGCCGGGCTGCCGGGTGTGACCTTCTCCACTACCGCTCCGTTCACCTGACTGGGCGCCTGGACTTGCTGCCGCACGTCCGGATTCAAATCGGCGATGCCGATCCCCCAGCGGGGCTTGCCATTGGCATTGCTGGCGCTTTCCACGCCGCCTTTGGCGCCCAACTCTTCGAGCTTCACGGGCACCTTCATGTTTTCGCCGTTACGGACCACGGCAAGCTCGATGGTGCTGCCGGGCTGTTGCTGCTCCACCTTCATCTGCAACTCGCCGGCGGTCGCAATCGGCTGCCCGTTGAGGCCCGTGATGACATCTCCGGCCTTCAACCCGGCGTTGGCTCCGGGGGCGTCCGGCGTAACCTCAGTCACAACGGCGCCATTCGCGCTCTTCATCTCGAAGAACTTCGCATTCTCCGGCGTGACGTCGCTGATCCCGACGCCCATGTAGCCGTGCTCAACTTTGCCGTTCTTCATAAGTTGCGCAACCGTTGGCTCGACAATTTGCGTTGGTATGGCGAAGCCCATTCCGGCGAAGGAACCCGAAGGCGAGATGAGAAACGTATTGATGCCCACCACTTCGCCGCGCACGTTCACCAGCGGGCCGCCGGAGTTACCGGGGTTAATGGCAGCGTCGGTCTGGATATATTCGCCCGGCTTGCGCGCGTCAGCCTCAGGGTTGGGCCGGTTCAGCGCGCTAACAATCCCGCGGGTGACGGTGAACCGAAAGCCATACGGGTTGCCAAAGGCAAGCACCGTCTGGCCGGGATGGAGTTGCGTCGAGTCGCCCCAGGGTACGCTGGGGAAGTTCGACCCTTCAATCTTGATCACCGCGAGGTCGGTGAGCGGATCGGTGCCAATGAGTTTTGCGGGCAGAATGCGGCGGTCATTGAGCGTCACGCGGATGTCGGTGGCGCCCTGCACCACGTGATTGTTGGTGACGATGTATCCGTCTGGAGAGATAATCACGCCGGTCCCGATACCGTGCTCAACGTGCGGCTGCATGCGCTGGCCGAACATCGGGCCCTGGAACATCGGACCAAAGAACTGCTGCAACGGATTGCCGTTATCGCCCTGGCCGTCTCCCTGGGTCATGGCCTGCTGGGGCGAAACTTTAGAGGTCACGGCCACGTTGACGATCGACGGGGTAACGCGAGCTGCGACGGTCTCCATTGCTTTGTCGAGCGCCAGCAAAGCGTCGACCTGGTTGGCCGCCAGCGGGCTTGCTGCCGCGGTCGCCGGCGGCGTCGCAGCGGTTGCGATTGCGGGTTTCATGGTTTCGTATGCGGCGAGCGATCCAGCCAGCGCCAGCGCAAGGGCCGAAGCCGCGATGCGCCGCTTGGTCGTGTTCGCCCACTGCTTCAGGTTCCACATCTTCATTTTTTCTTCCTCTCTGGTTGAAACTAAATCCTTAGTTGCTGTTGCTGCACCGGGAGCGCGCTCTTGATGGCCTCATCTAGATTGCTTTCCGGGGACTGTCGTTCAGAGTTTTGGACTGTGGTGTCAATACCGCCAGGCGATAGATCGACACCGCCCAGACTTGAGTGCCGTCGCTGTAAAAGCCACTCTGCTTGACAATGACAAACGTTCCCTGCATAGCGCCAGCCTGGGGCAGCGTGAAGCCGGCACGATATAGCGCTGGAGCCGAGTTCCCTGGCGTGACGCGCTGAACGGGGTATGACTTCATAACCGGCGCGTGCTTGCGGGCAGCGCTCGGAGCCTCGCTGAGTTGCTTAATTGTCGCTCGATTCGTAACAAACACCGCGCAGGTCACTATTGGCGCAACGTGCGACGCGGGATGCCAGTCAGCCGGCGTGATAACACCTTCAGACAGCTGCGTGCCAGTCGTAGGGATTGGGTTTCTTGCGACCGGCGAGCGGAAGGCAATTAAGCTTGGTGCCTGCGCAAACGTTGCCAGCAGGAGCACCGATCCTGAGGCGGCGCTCACCAGGGCCAACCGCGATGCGTGAGCTGTGTTGGGTCGCCCGTTCGCGAGGATCTGTGTCACGCGCGCCGAGCACTCCTTCACACGATGTACCGCGCCTTGCGCCAACATGACGGCGCGATGCAGGAATCTCTTTTCCGCCAGAGATACAAGACACTCGGCATAGGCACGAGGGTCTTCCGTGTTGGCCAGCACATGCTCATCGCAGGCCATCTCACGCTCCAGCGCGAGGCGGCTTTCGATCCACCACACGGCAGGATGGAAGAAGAAGACCGCGCCGACGATCTTCTGCAGAAGATTGGTCCAATCGTCGTGGCGGCGCAGGTGCGCCAACTCATGGACGAGAACCGAATTCAGATCAGAAGCCGACAACTCCGAAAGCGCCCACGGCGGCAACACAACGGCCGCGCGGAACAAGCCAAGCGCGGTCGGCACCGAGACGCGATCCGAGACGCACAGGGCCGCTTTGCGATTTTGCTGAAAGTCGATCAGTGTCTGTAGTGGCAGCGGACCAAGCGATGCGAGATCGACTTCCTCGGCGGAGCTCCGCAGCCGAATAAGCTGAACGACCCCGACGACAACCCGCATGAGCAGCAGGCACGCGATCGCTGCCCATGCAATGAATAGCGCAGTCCCCCACCCTGCGGGCACAGTCAGTGCGGCGTGGGAGACGGCAGAAGCAATCGGCCGGTCAACGCGCGCAAAGGCCTCGGCAACGGGCAAAGTCGCAATGGAAAGCAGGGCGGCCATCCACAGGCTGAAACGCGTGCTTGCATTTTGCCGGGGTATCAGCCGGAGAACCAGCCACACCAGGACCGCGAGCAACGCGCCTTCGAAGAAAGAGTTCACCAGCCGCTCGGCCGAGCTCTGCGCAATCGCATTCAGCACCGAGACCGGCATCACTTGCCCTCTTCTTTCTGTTTGAGCATTTCGCGGAGGTGGCTCAATTCCGCGAGATCGATCTGCTCTTCTTCAAGCACATTCAGCACCAGCAACTCATGCGAGTTGCGAAACATGCGGCGGACAAGATTGCGGATCTCGGAACGCGCCGCCTCCTGCCGCGCTACGACCGGCTTATAAATGTGCGCCCGACCGTCCTTATCATGTTGGACGTAACCTTTCTTCTCCAGGATGCGTATGGTGGTGAGCACTGAGTTGTAAGCCAGCGGAGCGTCTGCCGGCAGCGCGTCCACAACCTGCTGGACACTGCTTGGCCCCTTGGCCCAGAGCACCTCCATCAGCCTGAGTTCGGCTTCAGTCAGCGTCACGGATGTCCTTGCTGGCACGTAAGTTCCCGGCTCTTTCTAGGGGTTATGGTGATTTGGACGAGGCTGAGGGGGAAAGGTAACTAAAGATTTAGTTGAACGGCCTCGGGGCGGTGACGGGTAGGCATCGCGTGGCCGTGAAGGTGTCGCTGAAACGAGAGACTGTCATGCATTGTGATCACAAGTGCAGCAGGAGGTGGTGGGATGGTTAAATCAAAAGGCTGGGCCAGGCGGCCTGAATCTAGAGTGTTGCCGACTGCTCGCCGGCATAGCAGCTGCCAGCTCAGCCCGAATCTTAGTGCCGAACGACCGGTGCAATCTTGTTGGGATCGTACGTGAAGTCCACTAGCCCGTCCCGATAGTCGATTTTGACTTCTAGCTGTCGAAAGGTAAGAAAGCCAAGGAATCCGGAGACTTCAACTCCCACATTGTTACTGAGTTTCGACAAGTCGATCGTGACTATGTTCTGATTTGGCTGATTGACATTGGCAAAGCGAAATGCGGCCTTGTCCGCAGTGAAGACCTGATTGACCTGGCCGCTGAGCCCTTTGACCTTGATTCGGTCGTTGGAACTGACACTGGTCACGCTGCGCGCCGCCTGGGTCGACATCATATTGGAGAATGCACCGGTGTCGAGAATGAAGAGCATGGCTTTGGAATCATTCACGTGAGTCGGAATCAGCAGGTTGTGTCCGATGCGATAGACCCTGGCCCAGTTCGCCATTTCGGGGGCGGTGTAGCGGTCCCTGGGTAATCGCGCCGCAGATGGAGACGTAGCGCTTTTCTTAGGGGAAGGTTTTTCTTCGCGGGCGGTTCCCTTGGAGCTCTCTTCCTGTTCGTCCTTGTCAGATTCCGAGTCTGCCTCGCTGTCGAGAGAAGTTTGGGTGGCCGATTCATCAGGACGCTTGGGAAGCGGCGTGAGCCGTAGCATGTCCCCCGGCATGTCGATGTCGACCACGTAAGAGCTGAATACGTCGGCTCCAATCAAGCCGTCTTCATCGAGCCCCATCGATTTCTCGGAGACGGTTACGACACAGTCCTTGAACTCCAGGTGCCCCGATCCGAATTTGGTCGGCAAGGGCCAAGTAAGCGTCGCGCTCGCCTTTCTCACCGATGCCGGAAAATTGCACACTCGAAATTCGCTTGAGGCCTGCTTTTTCTGCCGCCCTGCGGTTGATCAGAATACCGCCGGCGCCGGTGTCCAGCAGCAGTTTCTGATTATGGTCGTTAACCTTAACCACCAGGCCATACCCCTCTACATGTTTTGCATCACGCAGCATGACCTCCATCTTGGTCTCGGTCTTTTCGACATTGTTGGCCAGCTTGCAGGAATGTGCCGGCTGGTCAGCCGTGGCCTTCAAATATTCCAACCAGTGACGCAAGGCCGAAGTTGCTGCGGCACTGTCCGCATGCGGAGCTGCAAGATAGGCTTCGAGCGCCTTCATGCGCTCGCGTCGAGGCAGCGTGCCCAGCCAGGCGCGCTGCACCGCCGGATCTTCAGGTGCGATTTCATGCGCCCGCAGGATCTGGTCATATGCGCGGCGGTAATATGAAGCCATCCGATCGATCCGGGCCAAGTACAAGTACGCTTGAACCAGGTTCGGGTCCGCCTTCTTCGCCTTGAGAAAAGACGCCTCTGCCTCCCCGATCTCGCCGCGCCGGTACTGAACCGCACCCATCGCGGCCAAAAGCAAAGCCGAATTGGGTTGCGCGGCCAGCGAACTGCCGGCGAGTTCGAACGCTTTGTCCACCTGCTCGTCCAGCAGATAGGAGCGGATCAATCCCGCCTGGGCCGGGACAAGCTTGGGATCAACCTTCAGCACCTGCTGATATTTGGCGATCGCATCGCCAAACTTGCCCGACTGGAACAGTTGATTGGCCGCGGCAAGGTCGGGATTTTCAGGCGGCTTCGTCTCGTCCGCAAGAGTGGCCGCCGGGAGGCTGAACAGGAGCGCGATAAGGAGGCAGAGAACGGAGCGTGGCGTCATCGGTGCACTGGCCCTGAAACCAGTCAGAGTACCACGATTCCGGCGCCCAGCCACGCAAGTCGAGAGGGGGGAAACATTTTACAAGCTGTCCTTGCCTGAGTGGCGACCTTTTGACTCAGCGAGGAATTCTTGATCTACGATCAGGCAGCTCGATCAAGGCGGCGAAGAACCCGTCGCAGGGATGCACGCCGGGGATGGTCCGCAGGTACTTGTCGCTGACCAGCGAATCGATGCCTTCCCAGGCCAGCTCGCCGGCGGCACGTTTGGAAGGGCAGCGCTCGGTTCAAGCTGGGCGCAGTCTCCTATTCTTAGCTCCACACGAGGCTCTTCCGTGCGCTAGAATGCCGCTGCAATACACCTGCGACCGCCGAAGCGGCATTCGTCGTTGGGCGCGAGAGTTACGGTTTTGTCGCTCGGAGATGGCAGCGGTGTGGTAGGAGCGAACACTATGCAGAGACTAGTTGCAATACTGATGTGTTTATTGACGCTTTCGGCCTTCGGTCAACCGGTCGCGAAGTACCAGGTCGCCACGATCCTCACGGTCGCTCCACACGCGTCCAAGGCCGATAGCGGCACCGACTCCACCAGCTATGAAGTTTCGCTCCAGGTGGGCAACAAGGTGTACGTGGTACTGTATACCGCACCGCCCGGCACAGAGACGGTTAAGTATATTGCCGGGCGCCAGGTTCTGGTTCTGGTGGGCCAGAAAACCATCACCTACAACAACCTGTTGGGCCAGTCCTTGGAGGTGCCAATCCTACGACAAGGGCCAGCCCGCGCCGAGACAAAATAGGGCTCGGTGCAGAGATGCCCTGCGAAGCATGAGCCACGAAGCGGCGGCTCTGTCTTTAGCCTTGGGTGGAGCGCGGCGGAACCCGGGGTAGGTTGTTATTTGGAGGGTGTCTTAGCGCACGCGTTCCATCACGACCGCGAAGAATCCGTCGCAGGGATGCATCCCGGGGATTGTGCGCAGGTACTTGCCGCTGACCAGGGAATCGACATCTTCCCAGCCCATCTCTCCGTTATCGCGAAGGCGTTGGAGTTCGGTGCGCACAGGAAGCAAACGGAATTCACTGGGCTGCTGCGCCAGAACTTCCATCACAACCGATTCGTCTTCTTCATACTCCAGCGAACAGGTTGAGTAGACGGCACGTCCTCCTGGCGCTAAATGTCTTAGTGCGGCGCGCAGGATTGCAACCTGCCTGGAGTGGAGATCGGCGAGGTCTTCGGGTTTAATCCTCCATTTGATGTCAGGGTTGCGCGCCAGCGTGCCCGTCCCGGAGCACGGGACGTCGGCGAGAACTCGGTCGAATTGCCCTTGAATCGGCAGTTGCAGCGCGTCTGCTTGAATGACCTTCACATTGGCTGCGTGCACGCGCTTGCGCAACAGGTCGGCGCGGTGCTCATGCAATTCCGCAGCAATGATCTCTGCGGTCGGATTGCGCGAGGCTAACACGGCTGTCTTACCTCCGGGAGCAGCACAGCAGTCGAGCAGGCGTGAGCCAGTGCCGACGAGCAGGGCGACGAGCTGCGAACCTTCGTCCTGAATGACGACACGGCCTTCGCGAAAAGCGGCGCTGCGGGTGAGGTCTTTGACGGCGGACATCAGGGTGCGAGCGCTAGTCAGCATGCCTCCCCCCGAGAGTTCGATTCCACCGGCCATCAACTCGGCTTCCGCTCCGGGATCCTCGAAGCGCAGCGACGGCGCTGGTTCGAGCTGATCGTACTGACAGATTCGAAATGTCTTCTCGATGCCAAACCGCTTCGCCCAGCTCTCAACCAGCCATTCGGGATGGGCGTATTCGCGCGCGATAACCTCAACGCTGGCATTGATCTCTTTTGCAATCGAAATCGGCTGTGCGTCTGCCAACTTTCGAAGTACTGCGTTGGCGAACGGCGCAGCGGAGGTCTTGCGCGCGCGTTTCACCAGTTCGACGCTTTCATTGATGGCCGCCGAAGCCGGTACACGCGTCAGGAAGAGCATCTGGTATGCGGCGATGCGAAGCGCGGTGAGCACCTCGATATCGAGCTTCTCCAGCGGCCGCACCGAAGCCACGGCGATGCTGTCGTCTAGTCGTGATCGCCAGCGCAGGACGCCCATGACGATTTCTGTGGTCAGTCCGCGATCTGCAAGCGACAGTTTGTCCAAGCGGGAAGAGTGCAGTAGCTCGCCGGCGTACGCGTCTTGCGTTTCGACGCGCAGCAGGATGTCGAACGCGGCCGCGCGTGCGGGTGAAATGGGCATGGTGTTGAAAGACTTCCCGGATAAATCGTTTTGTATCAGGGCCCGGCTTTAGCCGGGCCGAAGCTAGGTCTGGAATTCTCGGGCTTCAGCCCCTGCGTGCCCTCTGGTTGCAGGGGCTGAAGCCCTGACCTTTGTGCCCTTGGTTCGGCACGACTCCAGTCGTGCCCTGATACAAAGCGAAAACTGGCGCGCCCTGACAGTTAGCAGAGTTAATGCATGAAACGCAATCCCACCCGAAGAATCGCGAGATGTTAAGCGCCGGCCCCCACCGGTTCGTCGCTTTGCGGGTGGTAGCCGTTGATGAAGTCGCGGGCGCTCATGCGCTTCTTGCCCTCCATCTGTAGCTCATGAATCTCGAGCGCCGTCCCGTGGGCAAAGCCCAGCAGCAGCGATTCGTTTTCGATCGCGAAGCGCCCTGCAGCAACGGCCGCCACTTCAATTGAAGGCACAGCGTCGTGCAGGTGCAGCACCTTACCGCGAAACTTAGTGAAAACTCCTGGCCAGGGCTGAAATCCGCGCAGGCGATTCCAGGTTTCTTTTGCCGTGCGCGAGAAGTCGATCTGGCCATCCTCTTTTGTCAGGATCGGAGCCATCGTCGCTTTTGTGTCGTCCTGCCGACGAGGCTTAAGGGTTCCTTTCGCCAGACCGGCAAGGCTGGTGATGACCAGCTCCGCGCCTATGTGCGCCAAACGTGGGGAAAGCGTTAGCGCGGTGTCCCCGTCGCGAATCGGTTCTTCCCTTTGTTCCAGAATGTCGCCGGTGTCGAGACCTGCATCGATGCGCATTGCGGTCACGCCGGTGACCGTCTCGCCCATCGCAATTGCCCACTGGATGGGCGCAGCTCCGCGATACTTGGGGAGCAGCGAGGCGTGCAGATTCAGATTGCCGAGCGGCGGCAGATCGATCATCCACTGCGGAATGATCCGCCCGTAGCCGACGACGATGATGGCTTGCGGCCGGATGCTTTCCAGTTTCGCGCGAAACTCTTCGTTGTTCTTGATCTTTTCCGGCTGGGTGATAGGCAGGTCCGATACGCAGCGCTTCCTGCTTGACCGGAGAAGCAGCGAGTTCCATCCCGCGACCGCTCGGCCGGTCCGGTTGAGTGGCGACCAGCTTTACCTGGAAGCCTCCCGTGACTAGCCGCTGCAGGGTGGGTACAGCGAATTGAGGGGTTCCGCAGAAGACCAAGTCCATCATGCGGCTACCATTCGCCGGCTTTGATCAGCTTGCGGATCTTACGCTTCATCAGATCACGCTTGAGCGCGCTAATGTGACTGATGTAGAGCTTACCGTTCAGGTGATCGGTTTCGTGCAGCAGGGCGCGGGCGAGGAGTTCTTCTCCCTCTACTTCGATGGTCTTGCCTTCCAGGTTCTGGGCTCGCACTTTTGCTTTCATCGGACGCGTGACCTTCTCGCGGAACTCGGGAATGCTGAGACAGCCTTCGTTGGAAGTTTGCCGGCCCTCGGTGTGAATGATCTCGGGATTGACGAGCACGATCTTGGCATTCGGATCTTCTTTGAACGTTACGTCGATGACTACGATGCGCTTGCTGATGCCGATCTGCGGGGCCGCCAATCCTACGCCATGCGCGGCGTACATGCTCTCAAACATGTCGTCGGCCAGCTTGCGCAAGTCATCATCAAACTCAGTGATGATGGCGGCCTTCTTCTCAAGAACAGGGTCGCCAAACTTTACGATCGGATAGACCATTTAGAAGTTTCGAAGTTGCTGACAATACCCTTCGTAGTTTCTCTTCACTTCGGCGACGGAATCGCCGCCAAACTTACCCAGCGCCGCACGAGCGATGGTCAGCGCCACCATCGCCTCGCCCGCCACTCCGGCGGCCGGCACCACACAGACATCGGAACGCTCGTACGCGGCTTTCACCGGCTCGCGGGTGGCGAAATCAACCGAACTCAATGGGCGGCGCAACGTCGAAATCGGCTTCAGATAGCCGCGCACGCGAATGTCCTGGCCATTCGACATGCCGCCCTCTAAGCCGCCGGCGTGGTTCGAAGCGCGAGTGAAACCTGTAAAGCTCCCCGTGCCGCCATAACCTATTTCATCATGCACGGCTGAGCCTAGAGAATACGCGGCTTCAACCGCGTCGCCAATCTCGACGGCCTTCACCGCCTGGAGCGACATCACCGCCGCTGCGAGCTGTGTGTCCAGCCGTTCATCCCAATTTACGTACGTACCCAGTCCGGGCGGCACATTGTGCGCGACCACTTCGAAGACCCCACCGACCGAGTCGCCCGTGCGCAAGGCAATGTCAACCTGCTCCTTCATGCCCGTTTCGGACTCGGGATCGACGCAGTTCAGTAGGATCTCATCTTTCATGGAGAGAGCCTGCAATGCGGTCCACTCCGTCGGCTTGTCGAGTTTTGCCGCGCCTACGGCAATCACATGGCTCAGCACCTCGATGCCCAACTCGCGCAGCAGCAACTTGGCAAATGCGCCGGCAGCGACGCGCGCGGCCGATTCGCGCGCCGAAGCCCGCTCCAGCACGTACCTCGCTTCTTCGAAACCGTATTTCAAGGCTCCCGCGAGGTCGGCATGGCCGGGCCGGGGCGAAGCGACCCGCTTGTGTTTTGTCGGGTCGCCGGTTTCCACCGGCAACGACTCGGTCCAGTTTTTCCAGTCGTTGTTGGCCAGCAGCATCGCGATGGGCGAGCCGATGGTCTTGCCGTGGCGCACTCCACTGAGCACGTGCACGCTGTCACGTTCGATCTTCATGCGCCCACCGCGGCCGTAGCCTTGCTGACGCCGCCACAGTTCGCGGTTGACGAAGTCGAGATTGACGGCCAGTCCGGCGGGCATGCCCGACACGAGAGCGACGAGCGCCTCACCGTGCGATTCGCCGGCGGTGGAGAAGCGAAGCATGAGAAGGAAGATTGTAGCGGAAAAGAACCTACTAGCTGTCAGTCTTCAGCTACCAGCTTTCAGCTTCGTCGACGATTATTTCTTCGTCAAAGAAGGCTTTGTCGTCCTCGGTTGTGCCGACCAAAACGAATGACGTGGTCGCCGTCGCCTTGCCCTGCTGCACGCTGGTAATCACGTACGAGCAGCCGATCCAGTGGGCTTCTTCCAAGTCGGTCGGCGACCACATCGCGAGATGATCCGGATGCGAGTGGTAGAAGCCGACAATTTCGAGTCCACGCTCGCGCGCCTCGCGCTGGATTCGCACCAATTCAGCAGGATCGATCTCATAGTGATTCTGCGCCGAGTCGAACCGCGCGTTGCGGCAAGAGACGACGCTTCCGACGCGGCGCTCATCTTCGACAATTTCGCCCAGCAGTACGCCGCAACATTCCTGGGGATATGTCTGCTCGGCGTGGCGACGCATTTGGTTGTAATCCGTTGCTCGAAATCGCAGCATTCAGCACAGCTCCGGGATAAGGACAAGGCCGAAACCTGGCCGGTAACCAAGCGAGGGACGCCGGCATCTATTAATTGGCTTTTATTGTGCCCGTGTTGCCGATTCCATGGCAGTGTGCGACAGTGAGAGTTCGCGAGGCCCGGCAACCGTCTAATGGTACTGCCCCGCCGGACGTGTTTCATTGAAGTCAAGCCGGGTAGGCTTGGATCGACAACGAGCGACGGACCAGAGCTCACAGCAATCATGGCTAACAAACTGAAACAGCAATCTTATGACGACGCAGTAGCGTGGTTCCGTAACCACGGATTCGACCTGGTCGAAGCGCCGGGTACGGCCAATCGCGTGTTTTTGCGCAAGTACAAGGTTTCGTCCGCTATCGAACGCGCGCCCGATGGCGGAGTCAAGATTTTCGCTTACCCGGGATATGTAATCGGAGGAGAAATCTCCAAGCTGGTCGACCTGGGCCATCAGAAGGTGATGAGGACGACCAAGGCCGACTATCCAGCGACGGCTGAGTACCTCAAAGCGCTGCATGACTTCTCAGAGGAGCTGAAAGAAGGCATCGGCACCACTAGCCTCTACAACGAAGCTTTGGGAACGGTGAGCGAGTCTTACATGTACGACCGGGTGCGAGGACGCGATCTACCGGAGTCAGAGCGGCCGAAACGGCCTTGGCAGGAAAACTCCGCGCCGAGCGCCAAGCGCGCCTGAAATCCTGCCTCACATTTCTCACTTTGTAGGTGCACGAGAGCGAGCTGTCTACGTTCGATCTGTTAGTCGGACGCTTCAGCTTGCTGCCTCAGCGATGTCGTTTGGGCCGTCCGGTGTTTGTGAGCCGTATTCCTTTAGTTTGTTATGCAACGTCTTCAGGCTGATGCCCAGAATGTCGGCGGCACGCGTCTTGTTGTTGTGAGTCGCTTCCAGCGTCTTCAGGATGAGCAGGCGTTCCGCTTCGTCGACGGTCGTGCCAACCAGGAGCCGAACAGCGTTTGCTTCCTGCGCGGACGCAGGTGGAGAAACGTGACCAAAGCCAGGCGGCAGGTGCCCAACTTCAATAATTGCACCTTGGCAGACAATCACGGCCCTCTCGAGAAGGTTGCGCAGCTCGCGAACATTCCCCGGCCATGCGTAGGCCACAAAAGCGGCCATGACCGCCTCGCTGACGCTGGCGATGCTGCGACAGTACTTCTCATTCATGTCGTGCAGGAACGCATTTACCAGATCGGGCAAGTCCTCCTTGCGCTCGCGCAAAGCGGGCACGTGAATGTTAAACATGTTCAGCCGATAGAGGAGATCGTTGCGTAGTTGCCCCCGGACAACCGCCTCTTCAGGATTCTTGCTGGTGGCGGCCAGCACGCGAACGTCGACGGATATTTCTATCTTGCTGCCCAGGCGGCACAGCTTGCGGTCCTCAAGCGCTCGAAGCAGCTTCGCTTGCGTCGCAAGGGACATCTCGGCGATCTCGTCAAGCAGCAACGTACCGCCCTCAGCCAGCTCTAAACCTCCAGATCGCCGCTGCAAGGCGCCGGGGAAGGCTCCCTTTTCATGCCCAAAAATATCGCTTTCGAGCAGAGTCCCGGGGGCCGCCGCGCAGTTGATGACCACAAACGGATTGGACGCGTGGTCGCCAAGTGAGTGAATCGTGCGCGCGACCAGCTCTTTGCCGATGCCGCCTTCTCCGGTGATTAGAACCGAGGCAGTACTGGGGGCCACCCGCTCGATGAGCCGAAACAGTTCCTGCATTTTTCTGGACGAGCCCACCAGTTCGCCAAGTACGCCGATGTCCCGCAGTTTGCGGCGGTTCGCTTCCAGCTCCCGCTCGGCGCCGTGAACACGCGCTGCGTTTTGCAGGATGTTTCTCAGGCGCGCCGGGTTAATCGGCTTCTCGATGAAATCAAAGGCTCCACGCCTCATGGCAGTCACCGTTGCTTCCACGTTTTCTTGCGGGGTGAGAAGGATGACCGCGGGCTGTTGTGGTTGAGCTGCCAAGTTCTCCAGCAGCTCGATGCCGTCCATGCCGGGCATCTTCAAGTCCGTCACCACGATGCCGGGATTCCACCCTTCGATCCGCTCCAGCGCCTTAAGTCCGTCGGCGGCAGTCTCGGTGTCGTACCCCCAGGCGCGGATAAGTTCCACAAGCCGAGTGCGCTCGGTCTCATCCTCGTCTACGATCAGTATCTTTTTCGCTATCATCGAGAACGAAGCCCTTTCCGCTAACTCTTCCTGGTTGCAATCTAGCACTCATAGGCTAATGTGCTGGGGCGGCGACTGCACTGGTCAGCCACAAGAAGGGATACTAATGAGTTAACCTCCGGGGGCGAGATACCGACAGCCGTGACGAAAAACCGTTTCCCGTGGAAGATCAAAATGGGATTTCCGCCGGGCCACAAAATGCCTGGGAAACACCGGTAATAACGGCACGGCGTGAAATCTCCGCGTCGAAATCCGCAACTTGGCCTTAACCTCGGCGCGTCTTCAATTCAGCGAAAGACGCGAATCCTGGACTTCACCCGTGGCTTCCGGATCGCGTTACAAAACGTATACTAAAAGTTAACAGCGAAAGAGGGGTTGTCAAATCAGTGTTGAAAACAGTAAGCTTGTTAACTTCAGGTTGCTGTACAATCAGCTTTTGTTGCAAGTCGGGTTGCTGTAAGGCAGGCGACAAACCTGTTGCCTCATCTCGTTACATGTTTTGAGTTCGCCACCTCAAAGGGGGCGGTATTGTGAGAGTTTTCGGAGGATTACGAATGTCTTTTAATGCAGTAGTCCCAAAGCGTTTTGGTGCGGTGTTCGTGGCCTTTGCGTGTCTGCTATGTCTGTCGGGGACATACGCTGCCGCACAACTCACCGATCACCCGGTCAATGAAATTTACCTTGGTTATGCCTGGCTCCACCCCAACGGCAACGTGGATTGGGGTAAAGTTCCCGATATCACCGCCGGCGGCGATGCCAGCATCACGCACTATCTGCCGCAGGCCCATAACCTGGGAATTATTGTAGACGGCAGCTACCATTCCGGCGGCAGCGGCGGCTTCAACGGCAAGCTGGGCTCCAACGTCGGCCTGATCATGGGAGGTTTGCAGTTTAAGTACCACAGCCCGCAGTTGGCGCCGTTTCTCCGGGTGATGGTAGGTGCGGCGGACCTACAGCCTAACCTGCTTCGCAACGAGTGGAAGCCGGCCATCGATGTGGGCGGCGGTTTGGACCTGAACCTCGGCAAGAAATTTTCTATTCGCATGGCGCAGTTTGATTACATCTGGACGTATTACCGGGAGGACAACCAGCAGCACACCAGCGACAACTGGAACATGATTCGTTTGTCAGCCGGTGTGGTGTTCAATATGGGCAGCTACTACAACCCGCCACTTACCTGCACCGCCTCGGGTACGCCGGACGCGGTTTATGCGCCGGACCCGGTGAAGGTCACCACCACGGGCACCGGTTTCAACCCGAAGCATCCGATCGCATATTCTTGGACCACCAATGGCGGCAAGATGTCCGATGCGAACGCGCAGAACTCAACCGTGGACACCACGGGCGTGGCGGCGGGCAGCTACTCGGCGAATTCCACCATTACCGACACCTGGCCCAAGTTTAAGAATCTTGACTCCGGGCATCATTTAAACATCTTTGGCAAGCCACAGCCCATCCCCCCGGCAACATGCGCGGCGAACTTCACTATCAAGCAGCCGCTCCCGCCAGAGGTAAGCTGCTCGGCTAGCCCCACCACGATTGCCATCGGTGAGCCGTCAACCATCACGATGACAGCCACCGACCCGCAAGGCTGGCCAATGACATACAACTGGTCGGCTACCGGCGGTCAGTTGTCGCCCAATGGTACGAGCGCAACGCTGACAGCAGGCAGCGCGGACGCGGGCAACACCATCACGGTGACCGGCACGGCGACGACTGAGCGCGTCGGCGGGAACCCGGTCACTCAGAGCTCGAGTTGCACGGCCTCCATCAGTGTGCCTCCGGTCGCCACGTGCGTCAGCATCCAGGATTGGGGTGAGTGTACGTTTGAAAAGAACCCCAAGAAACCGTGGCGTGTGGACAACGATTGCAAGGACACCCTGGATCGGCTGGCTCTCCGGTTGCAGCAGATGCCTAACGGCAAGCTGGACATCGTCGGCTACACGGACGAGAAGGAGTCGGTCAGCGAGCAGACTCTTGGTTCGCAGCGCTCGGTCAACGTGAAGTACTACCTCACAACCGACGGGCCTACCAAGGTCGACGGCAGCCGCGTCCAGCCTCGTGCCGGCGGTACCAAGGGCAAGGCGACCCACTTCTACTTCGTCCCCGAGGGCACCATGTGCGGTGGACAGCTAGAAGAAGGTACCGTGGTCGACGAGACCCAGGTGCAGCCGCAGTCGCGTAACAAGCCTGCAAAGAAGAAGTCTCACCATCACAAGGCCGAGCCTGCTGCCGCTCCGGCACAGTAGGCGAGTGTCCCTGTTCTAACGTCGGGCCGGTGAGAGACCCCTCTCATCGGCCCTTTTTCCGACAGAAAGTAGGCAATTGTTAGTTACTTTCGAGCGCCAATAACGGGCTCGAGTGGGAGAAACGCATAAAAAAGAGTTACGATTGCATACGCGTCGTCAGCTCGTACTTGTGAGGAATAGGGAGATGTTTTCTGTGGTTCGCAGAGGCTTTGGTTGGTTCGGACTGGTGGTTCTTCTCGTTACCCTGAGTTTTACTTCCTCCTTTGCTTCCGATTGGCGGATGATCGGTCCAGATGGCGGTAATGTGCGCAGTCTGGCGTTTGATCCGGGCAATCCGGATTTCATTCTGCTCGGCACCAGTGCCGGGCAGCTCTTCGCCTCCAAAAACGGTGGCGCTTCATGGGAGTTGTTTTCCAACTTTCGGCTGGGCGATGATTATGTGTTTGATCACATCATCTTTGATCCCACTAATCCAGCGACGATCTACGTAGCCGGATGGGGCCTTTTCAACGACAACGAAGGTGGTGTTTTTCGCTCGGACGACGGCGGCAAAACCTGGAAAGAGCTTCCCGGCGCGCACGGCAAATCGATTCGTGCGTTGGCGATGGCGCCCAGTGATCACAACACCCTGGTAATCGGTGCGTTGGATGGGGTCTTTCGCTCGCGCGATGGTGGCGCCACTTGGCAACGCATGACCCCGGAGAACCCATGGGTGGCGGAGAACCATTCCTCGATGAAGAACTTTGTCTCCGTTGCGATCGACCCGCAGAATCCGGACGTCGTCTATGCAGGTACAAGGCACCTTGCCTGGAAGACCTCAGACGGTGGCAAGGATTGGCACAATGTCAAAGACGGAATGCTGGACGACTCCGACGTCTTCAGCATCATCATCGACCCCAAAACTCCTTCGCGCGTATACGCCAGTGCGTGTTCAGGGATTTACAAGAGCGACAACGGGGCGGAATTGTTTCACCGGGTGCAAGGGCTACCGCACTCTGCAATACGCACGCGAGTACTTAAGCAGGATCCGGTGCGCAGTTCCATCGTGTACGCAGGCACAACCGGAGGACTCTGGAAGACGGTTGACGGCGGCGCTAGGTGGTCGCTCGTCACCGCGTCGGACGTCATTGTGAACGATGTGCTGATCGATCCGCGAAACCCGGATCGAGTCCTGGTGGCTACCGACCTTCGAGGGATTCTAGCCAGCAACGACGGATTCGCCCATTACACTACCTCCAACCGCGGATTCTCTCATCGCGTGGTGAATGAGGTTGTCGTTGATCGCAAAGACCCAAGCCGGCTGTATGCAGGAGTCGCCAACGACGGCGATTTGGGCGGAGTGTTTGTTTCCGGGGACGCGGGCAACACCTGGCAACAGACCAGCAAGGGCCTCGGCGGACGTGACATCCTGAGCTTGCAACAGGCGGAAGACGGCGAGCTGTTCGCCGGGACCAATCACGGCATCTTTTATTTCTCATCTTCGAAGCACTCATGGGAACCAGCGAGCATGATTTTCGGGATTGTCCCGGAGTGGAGACCGAAGGAGGCAGCTCCGGAGCCGGTACCCGCCAAATCGAGGCCCACGCATTCGTCTGCTTCTCGCAGGAAGAGTGCCACCACCAAACCAAAGCCGCCGGTTGAGCCCATAATTGCCGCGGATGCCGCGCCTCGCGTGCGATCACTTCAAATCGGGAAGGATGTCTGGTTTGCCGCCACGAACGAAGGCCTCTTCGTTAGTGCCGATCAAGGCAAGAAGTGGTACGGTGAACCGGTCAATGGAGAGAACAGCTTCACCGGAGTGAACAGCTACCAGGATGGAACGGTGGCCCTCGTTAGCAACCGGGCGGCGTATATTTCGCGTGACTGGGGCAAGAGCTGGGCCGCACTCACTCTTCCCAGCTATGTGGGCCCGGTACATAGCTTGACCGTCATGCCGGACTCTTCCCTGTGGGTCGGGTCTCGCCAAGGCGCGATACAGTCGACCGATGGCGGCAGGACCTGGCGGTATGCGCTGGGCGGACTTCCAAAGGATGACGTCCTGGAAGTGGAGTACGATCCTGCCGGTCAACAGCTGTTGGCAACCGCCCTTCAGCAGCATGAAGTATTCGTCAGCAAAGATAATGGCCAGACTTGGCAGCCTACACAAAGTGCAGGGGTGCCAATTCGCGCGGCCATGAACTATCAGGGCCACCTGCTCGCGACCTCTGATTACAACGGTGTGTTGCTTCAAAATGAGCGGGCCGAGTCGGCGAAAAACTCGACGAAGACCGCTGCCATAGCAGGAACGACGCGAACCGCACAATGATCCTCATGTAAGAGTTGTGGCGAGATGCTCTGCAGGTTGTTTCATGGGCCGGCGTTAGGCCGGCCTGACTCGCTCCCGATCCGGTCCGACCAGCAGGATTCCCTTCCTGAAACGGAACTGACGCAAGGCTCTTGCATCTGTGCATTTGCGCCAGGGCCAGTCCTCTCCATTCCCAAAAGCGGAAGTTCAGCATTGACGGATGCAACACTTTGCGGCGCTAAGTTCTTGCAAAGCCCTCTGAAATCAGCCTAAGAATTCTAATCCCAGTTTGGCATGATCCTTGCATGTTCCTAGGTGTCATCCGAGAGCTGCCATGAAATCTCCAGAGTCTGACAATGCGCAGGTTGAAGTTGGGCGAGTGGCCTCCCTCGAGCAGATGAGTGGCGAGAGTGTGCAGACAAAGTCGCCGCCCTCGCCGCTTGCTGCCGAGTCCTGTATTGAGTTGCTGCACGGTCTCAACAATGCTTTTGCGGCGGTCTTGATGAACGCGCAGGTGCTGGACAGCAAGCTGCCCTCGTACAGTCGCTCGAAACGCTACATTCACGAGATCGAACGCAGTGCGCAGCGCGGGGCAGCGCTGCTCAAAAGGCTGCTGGACCGGCTTCCCGCTGATGAGAGTGGCGCTGCCGCGGGGAAAGGATTTGAGTTGTGCAAGGTTCCTCCTGTAGCCGAACGCATGGCAGTGGCGAACCAGGGGTCGTCCGCAACGGCGGAAAGCGTGATCAATGTCGCGTCTTTCGCCGCCGCGCATGCGGCCCCTGCTTTTTGCCCCGCTATGTCCGATGCTCACAAGAAGGTGTGATTGCTGCACTAGCCCCTAATTCCCAAAAAGGGACAATTAGAGGGGCGGTTTTGTAGACTGCCGCCCAATTCCCGCTGTCGAAATCGAGGTCAAGGCCGTGCTTGCCACTGAGACAACTGAGACCGTTGAGAGCGTCGAGACCCTCCCCCAAAGCGACTTGTTGCACCTGCTGGTCGTCGATGACGAGAACGCCGTAAGGGAATCCTGTCGCGACGTCGCCGAGAGTCTGGGATTTGCCACCTACGTTGCGCAGTCCACCGACGAAGTGATTCGCATCCTCGACGCGGCCGGAATCGATGTGGTCCTGTCTGGACCTGCGAATTCCGGGAGGCAATGGAATCGATGTCTTGCACCAGATCAAGCGTCGCCGCCCGGAAGCCGTGGTCGTCATCATGACCGGATATGCCACCGTGCATTCGGCGGTACAGGCCATGAAGGCGGGCGCATACGACTACATCAGCAAGCCCTTCACCTTCGATGAACTGCGCCTGGTTCTGGATCGCGTCACCGCTCACCTGAAGCTGACGGCCGAGAACCGGCTATTGCGTGATGCGATGAAGTCGAAGCATGGCTTCGGGTCGCTGGTTGGCCGCGCGCCGGAGATGGAGAAGCTGTATCGCATCATCGCCAAGGCGGCCAATAGCTCCCATCCGGTCTTAATTCTGGGCGAGAGTGGGACGGGCAAAGAGCTGGTCGCCCGCTCCATCCACTTCGGCGGGGCCTATCGTGATCGTCCGTTCATACCGGTTGATTGCGGGTCGCTAGTGCCGACGCTCATCGAGAGCGAGCTATTTGGCTATGTTCGCGGCGCCTTCACCGGAGCAGTGCGCGCCAAGGACGGGCTGCTGGCGACCGCCGACGGTGGCACAATCTTTCTGGACGAAGTCGGCGAATTGCCCATCGATCTGCAAACCAAGCTGCTGCGCGCCATCCAGGAGAAGGAAATTCGCCCCGTCGGCAGCAACCGGGCCGTACCCGTCAATGTACGCATCCTGGCGGCCACAAATCGCGATCTGGAGTCGGCAGTTCAACAGGGCGCTTTCCGGCGGGATCTCTACTTCCGGCTGAATGTTCTGACGTTGCGCATCCCGCCACTGCGGGAGCGCAAGCAGGACATACCGTTGCTGGCCGGCCATGTGCTGGAGCGCGTGGCTCGCACCACCGGGGTGCCATCGCACGATTAGCGACGAAGCGCTCCGGCGGATGCTGGATTACGACTGGCCGGGCAACGTGCGCGAGTTGGAGAACTGCCTGGAGCGGGCTTGTGCTCTCAGCTCCAGCACCACCCTCCAGATTGGTGATTTGCCAACTACCCTGCGTAATCTGGCAAACGAAAGTTACCCAACATTGGAATTGACGACAAGCCACAACATCGTGCCGCTGTCGGAACTGGAAAAGCGTGCCATCCTACAGGCCGTCGAGCAGGTACATGGCGATAAGCTGGAAGCAGCGCGACAGCTTGGCATTGGCAAGACAACCCTGTACCGCAAGCTTAGAGAATACGGCGTGATGCGCTGAAGCCCTGAGCATCGCCGCATCGCGCCGGAACTGCAGCCCCGAAGAGGAAGCAGAAGTGTGCCCCAAGGAAGGGCGAAAGAAGGGAATATGATTCTGCTGGTTACGACTTCGTCCCGCGCTAAAGAGTGTGCCCTGGCTTTAGAGCAGAGCGCACGGCAGAGGGTTGCCTTAGCCAACTCGGTCAGCCGCGCCCTCACCCGGCTGCAATCAGCCGACTACGACGCTCTGGTGGTCGATGAATCGCTGGTCGAGATTGACGACAGCGCCATCGATGCTCTGCTCAATCATGCCGGCATGGCCATGCCTATCTACATCAACCTTGGCCTGCACCGCACGGAGCGAGTGGTCCGCGAGGCTCCAGGCGGGGCTAATGCGCAAGCATGCGGAGCACCTGGGCGCGAAGCGGTCGGCGGTGAGCGAATTGCAAAGCCAGTTGCGTGGCGACGTCACCGGCATCCTGCTGGCCAGCGAATTGGCTCTGCGAGAATCGGCCCTGCCGCCTTGTGTCGCAGACAGGATCAATTCGGTCCATAAGCTGGCCGAGCAAATGCGATCACGCCTGGAAACAGCGCCGGCGAGATAGCCGCCAGGGAACAAGTCGTCCGCCCCAGCGCAACCACTACAGCGTCCGTTACAATGACGCAGCGGAATCTTTCGCCGCGTTTTGGAGGATGTGGATGGCGCAAGTGAAAATCACGGTTCGCAAGAATGGTCCCTATCGCGTGGAAGCTCCCGAGGGTTCGGTCGAACTGGTCGATGCCGATGGAAATCCTTACGATCTGACCGGAAAACCGGCTTTCTCTCTTTGCCGTTGCGGGGCTTCCGTCAACAAGCCCTTCTGCGATGGGGCCCACTCCAAGCTGGGCTTCCAGGCGGCGGAAGCTGCCGTGAAACGGGAGGAGCAAGGCGGACAATAGCGCTGCTTAAGAACAGCAGCGTCAAGCAATCGCGATTCCCGCGTATCCCACCACCATGTCGCGTTCTCCGGAGACATCGCCGGAAGTAGCGTAACAAATCAACTCAGCCCTGGTTGCGCCGAGCTTGAGGGCGGCCGTTAGCATCGCAACCGTCGGCCCGTAGCCGCACATGCTGATGTTGCCTTCCCGAACCACTTCGAACAGCCCCCGGGGATTCAAAGCAAGTATCTGGTCGATAGCGCGCCGGTCCTTCACGCGCGTCACCGAATCGCTCTCGTAGTGGTTCATGTCGCTGGAGGCAACTACCAGCACGCTGTCATCTGACTCCCGAATCGCGGCGGCGATAGTGGTTCCCAGTGCGCTCAGCACCTCGAACTGACCCGTTCCGACCACGATAGGAACGAAGCGGAAGTCCGGACGCAACACTTGCAGAAATGGAAGTTGCACTTCCAGAGCATGCTCGAATCGGTGGGCAGCCTCGTCTTCCATCAAAAGAGGAAATCGAGCCTTTAGGGCGCACGCGAGCTCCTCGTCAACAGGAGCGTCGCCTAGTGGCGTGTGCCATGCGCCTTGGCTCATGATGGCCAAGGGCTCGCCACGGCCAGTATGGTTGGGACAAAGAATGATGTAGCGGGCCGGCAACTCCAGACTCCGAAAGACCGCTCCAGCCACGCCTCCGGAGTAAACGTAGCCCGCGTGAGGCACGACGCAGCCCAGTGCCCGAATCTTCGTTTCCTGCGCTGCTACTTCAGCGGAGGCTCGCGTGAACGTCTCGATTTCAGCTTGCAGTTCCCGCGCATCGGCGGGATAGAAACGACCGGCAACCGCGGGTGTACGGATGGCAGTGCTCATGGGAGGGCCCTCCCAAGTAAAGTTTACGCCGGTTGTAAATTGCGGGACAGCGTCGCCATCTTCTCCAGCGGCACGGCTTCGGCGCGCACGTCCGAGCGCAGACCGGCCGATTTCAGCCCCGCCTTGATCGACGCATCCGAATACGTTCCTCTCAGGTTATTGGCCAGCGTCTTTCGCTTCTGGGCGAAGGCGAGTCTTAAGAACCGAATGAAAGGCTCTTCCTGCACTTGCAGTTCTTCAAGCCGCAGAGCCATGGTCAGCCGCAGCACGGTGGAGTGCACCTCCGGCGGAGGATTGAACGCTTCGGGTGGAAGCGTGAACAGACTTTCCACGCGCGCGTAGAGCTGTGCTGTTGCCGATAGCAGGCCGTAGTCTCGCGAGCCCGGTGCGGCGGAGATACGGTCGGCCACTTCGCGCTGCACCATGATGACGGCGCGCTCGATATTGCGGTGTAAAGCCAGGATGCGTAGCACGATCTCAGAGGTGACGTAATAGGGGATATTGCCGATCACGTCGACGGTTTCAGGCTTGGTGGGGCGCAGATCGTGCAGCGGGCCGGGCCGGCGTCCGAGCATCGAGGGAAACTCGACGGTCACGAAGTCCGACTCAAGGATCTCGACGTTCGTTCGCGTGGCGTAGCGCATACGTAGTTGCGCCGCCAGCACGCGGTCCAATTCCACGCCGATGACCTTCTTGGCACGTTCTACCAGCAAGTCGGTCAGGACGCCTTCGCCGGGGCCGATCTCGATCACGGTCCGATTGGAAATGTCGCCCAGAGCTTCCACAATGCGCCGTGCCGCGCTGTGGTCGATCAGGAAGTTTTGTCCCAGCTTCGGCTTGTGGCGGGTTCGTCTCTCAGTAGTCGATTTTGTCGTGCTCTTAGGCACGTTGACCCTCTTTCCCTGTGGCAGTTAGACTCAACTGTTTCTCTGAACCGTTCATCATAAACGCAGCCGCGGTTTTTCTTTCCGGCGTGTTGGCGGCTGGCCGTTTCGGCTGGCAACGCGTCTTGTGCGTCAAGGTGGTCACGCGCGCGGAGGTTTCATGCGAATTGTCATGGCGGCATCGGAATGCACACCTTACTCCAAAACCGGTGGATTGGCAGACGTCGTAGGCTCGTTGCCTCCGGCCCTGGTGAAATTGGGCCATCAAGTTAGCGTTTTTGTTCCTCGCTATCGGCAAACCAGACTGGAAAAGCCCGCCAAACTAGTTCCCAGCATCACCGTGCCGTTCGACGATCGCTACCGTTTTTGCTCGGTGCTCGATGGCGGCCAGTGCGACGGGGTGCAATTCTATTTCGTCGAGTATCCGCCGTTCTTTGATCGCGACGGGCTATACGGTACCGCAATCGGTGACTACCCCGACAATGCCGAGCGGTTCGCCCTCTTTTGCCGTGCCGTGCTCGAAGCTACTAAGATACTCGGCCCTCCTGACATCCTGCACTGCCATGATTGGCAGACCGCGCTGATACCCATACTTCTGAATACGCTCTACACCGAAGACCCTGTGTTCGAGCACGTGCCTTGTGTCTTCACCATCCACAATCTGGGTTATCAGGGCTTGTTCCCGCCGGAAATCCTGCCGCTGCTGATGTTGCCCTGGGCCTGTTCACCATGACGAAGCTGGAGTTCTACGGCAAGGTGAACTTTCTGAAAGGGGCAATTACGTCCGCCGACTTCATCACCACCGTGAGCCGCAAGTATGCGCAGGAGATTCAAACCGCCGAGTACGGCTTCGGGCTCGAAGGCGCTCTACGCGCGCGAGCGGGGACGGTTGCCGGAATTCTAAACGGTGTTGACTACGTTGAATGGAATCCGGAGACCGATGCCCACATCGCGGCCAACTACAGCGCGCGCGACCTGAGCGGCAAAGCAGCGTGCAAGCGTGACCTGCTCAGGGAATTCGGATTGCCGGATGACCCTCAGTTGCCGGTGTCAGGCATCGTATCGCGCTTTGCCGGGCAGAAGGGCTTCGACCTGATTCAGCAGGTGGCCGATCGCATGGCGCTTGAGGACCTGATTGTAATCGCGGTGGGCACGGGTGAGCGCGATTACGAGGACATGTTCCGCCGATTGAACAAGCTGTATCCGCAGAAGTTCGCGGTGAAAATCGCGTTCGACAACCGGCTGGCCCACAAAGTCGAGGCTGGCTCGGACATGTTCCTGATGCCTTCCAAGTACGAGCCCGCAGGCTTAAACCAGCTCTACAGTCTGAAGTATGGGACGGTGCCCATCGTGCGGGCGACGGGCGGGCTCGATGACACGGTCGAGCAATGGGACCCCGAGACGCAGAAAGGCACCGGATTCAAGTTCAGAGAATACAGTGGAGAAGCGCTGTTGGAGACGGTTCAGATGGCACTCGCGGCCTTCCGCGACCAGACCCGATGGCAGGCCCTCATGCGAAACGGCATGGCGCAGGATTACTCATGGGACGCTTCCGCACGGGATTATGTCCGCGTGTACGAGCGGGCACGGCAAATCAAGTAGAGGCTGCTTAAGTTCCGAGCTTATAATCCACGCGAATGGTCAGCGCACCTGCAGCTGTTTTCTCGGAGCAAGCCCTTCGCCTGCATAGCGTCAAGGTGTTCGTCCGCGACCAGGAACGAAGCATCCGTTTCTATGTCGATCAGCTTGGGTTTGATTTGGCCTCAGATACCAGGTTGCAATCGGGGGAGCGCTGGGTAGCCGTCGCACCCCCGGATGGAACCGCTCTTATCTCGCTGGTCGCTCCTCCGCCGGACAGTAAGGAGTACCTGGAGATCGGGCGGCCTACCGGCATCGTGTTCATCGCCGAGGACGTGGTCGCGACATATCACGAATGGTCGAAGCGTGGCGTTCGTTTTCTGTACGCGCCCCGGCTGAGGCGGGTCGATTATGGGGGCAAGTCTGGGCTTGCCGAAGCCGCCCGTTCGCCGCTTCTCGACCCACCAAAGCCGCCGATCTGGGGAGGGGTCTTTACCCACTTCCGCGACATTGACGGGAATTCATTCTCGCTGGTCAGCTTCGACGAAGTCACACGCGAAATTGAAATCCAGCGCCGCGCTGCGGCCGACAAGTTCGAAGCCGAGCGCCGGGCGGCGCAAGAGCTTGAAATCGCCAAGCAGGTACAAGCAGGACTCTTCCCGCAAAAGTTGCCGACTGCGAATACCCTCGATTTTGCTGGAATCTGTATTCAAGCCCGGCACGTGGGAGGCGACTACTACGATTTCCTCGCGCTTGGCCAGGACCGGATTGGATTCGTCATTGCCGATGTCGCCGGGAAGGGCATCGCCGCAGCGCTGCTGATGGCAAACCTGCAGGCCAACTTCAGGAGCCACTGTGCGATCGCCCGCGACCGGCCAGACCGCCTGCTGCGCTTGGTGAACGAACTCTTTTGCGAAAACACTCCTGCGGGTGCATACGCGACTGTCTTTTTTGCCGAATATGACGATCGCACCCGGCGTCTGCGGTATGCGAACTGTGGCCATCTTTGCGCCCTCTTGTTGCGCACTGACACGGTGGAGCGTCTGGACTCGACCACTACCGTGTTGGGCCTTTTCAAAGACTGGGAATGCGCGGCCGCCCAGACGGAACTTTGTCCCGGGGACGTGCTAGCGCTCTATACCGATGGTATCACCGAAGCCTGCGACGACTCTGGCCAGGAGTTCGGCGAAGCGGGCCTCCTGCACTCGATCATGAAGCACCGGGAACAGGCCACGCAGTCTTTGCTGGACGCGGTGCTTGCCGACGTGCACCGCTTCAGTCGGCGGGAACAGCAGGACGACATTACGCTGATGGTGGCCAAGGCTCGCGGAGTAGGGGCTGCATCGATTCCATGAAGGTCAACGCGCCATGTGAGGGTGTCCCCCTGATGTCGGCCGGCGGGATGTATTAACAGCAGGAAGCGAGGCACTTTTCGTATGGCAGTGCATGCCGCACCCGATTTGAAGAACCACGCGGAGAACCTCTTCGAGGGCTTCGAGAATCTCATGCCCTTCCGCGTCCACGATATCCTGCTCGTATCCAGCCTCTACGACTCGTTCATCCTGCGCGAAGACGGGCGTCTGAACGAGCTCCTCATGAAGGAATCGCTTGACCTTCATCTACAGAACGTGCCCGGAATTTCCCACGTTTCCAGCGGACGGGAAGCGCTGGAGCTCGCCCGCTCACAGCCGCGCTTCAACCTGATTGTCACCAACTTGCAGGTTGGCGACATGAATGCCGCAGAGCTGGCGGCGAAGGTGAAGCAGGCCGGGCTTGACGTGCCGGTCCTGCCCTGGCCTACGATCATCGCGAGATCAAGGACTTTGTCGCTCGCCGGCCACGAACCGACATCGAGCGCATCTTCCTCTGGCAAGGCAACGGCCGCATCCTCATATCGATGGTCAAGTACATCGAGGACAAGCGAAACGTGCAGCATGACGCCGAAGCGATGAGCGTTCCCGTTGTATTGGTGGTCGAGGACAACATCGGCTACTACTCCGCCTTCCTGCCTGTCCTGTACACGGAAATCTGGACACAGACGCGGCGGCTGATCGACGAGGGGATCAACCTGCAGCACAAGTTGCTGCGTATGCGCGCGCGCCCCAAGATCCTGCTCTGCTCCAACTACGAGGAGGCTGAGGAACAAATGTTGCGCTATCGCGACCATCTGCTGGGAGTGATCCTTGATGTCGAGTTTCCGCGTGGGGGCACGATCCAGCCGGAGACCGGGTTCGATTTGGCGCAGGCCATCCGCGATGTTGTGCCCGATGTGCCGATTGTTTTGCAATCAAGCCGCACGGAGTACATGGAGCGGGCATTCCGTCAGGGCTTCTCGTTCGTACAGAAAAATTCTCCGACGCTGCTTAGCGACCTGCGCCGGTTCCTTATCGAAAGCGTTGGGTTTGGCGACTTCGTCTTCCGCCTACCCGACCAGACGGAGGTAGGCCGTGCCTCTGACCTCAACCAGATCGAAGAACTGTTGCGCAGCGTTCCCCCGGAGTCGGTCGCCTATCATGCCGAGCGCAACCACTTCTCTCACTGGTTCATGACCCGAACGGAGTTCGCTCTGGCGCAGAAGCTGCGTCCGCGCAAAGTATCGGACTACGCCTCGGTCGAGGACTTGCGCCAAAACATCATCGACTCCATCGCCGAATATCGTCACGAGCAGAGTCAAACTCAGGTTGGGGACTTCAGCCCTGGCAACTTCTCCCCGGAGCAGTCGTTCTTCCTGCGCATCGGCGGCGGATCGCTGGGAGGCAAGGCGCGAGGACTCGCCTTTGTTCGCAGCTTGTTGCATCAGAAGCGGCTTTCTCGACGCTTTCCCGGTATGCAGATCGCCGTGCCTCCGACACTGGTTTTGGCGACGGACATATTCGACCGATTCGTCAGCGACAACGACCTGCTGGACTTCGCCATTCATTGCCAGGACGACGAAGAAATCGTGAGGCAGTTCGTTGCGACGCACTTGCCCTCGACACTTATCGATGCGCTGTTGGCCTTTCTGGAGAAGATGCATTCGCCGCTGGCGGTGCGTTCGTCGAGCCTTCTCGAGGACTCGCAATACCAGCCATTTTCCGGCGTGTACGAGACCTTCATGCTGGCCAACCAGGATGCTGACTTGCAGGTGCGGCTCGATCAACTGATGGAAGCCATCAAGCGGGTATACGCCTCCACTTTCACCCGGCATGCTAAAGCCTATGTGCGCGCCACGCCGTACCGCCTGGAAGAAGAGAAAATGGCGGTGCTCATTCAGCAGGTCGTGGGAGCACGCTACGGTAACAGGTATTACCCGGATTTTTCCGGTGTGGTGCGCTCGCGAAATTTCTATCCCGTGGCCCCGGTTACGGTGCGGGACGGATTTGCCGCCGTTGCCCTCGGGCTTGGCAGAGCTGTAGTGGGCGGGGGGAAATGCCTGACATTCAGCCCGCGCTATCCGCGGCACCTGGTACAGTTCTCCTCGGTAGAAGATATCCTCGCCAACTCGCAGACCGAATTCTGGGCGCTGCCGATGGACCGCCATGAGCACACGCTGGATCCGGAGGACGAGTTGCGGGAAGTGCCGTTCACGATCCCACAGGCGGAACAAGATGGAACCTTGAACCTGCTGGCGTCCACCTATTCCGCCGATAACCACGCCATCTACGACGGCCTAAGCCGCAAGGGTACACGCATCGTAAGCTTCGCGCCGATCTTAAAGTATGGGATGTTCCCGCTGCCTGCAATTCTCGATCAGCTCATGACCATTGGCGAGGAGGGGCTGGGCCGGCCGGTCGAGATCGAGTTCGCCGTGCGCCTGGCGAAGAAGAGTGGCGGGGTCAGCGAGTTCGGCTTTCTGCAAATGCGTCCGTTGGTGGTGTCGCGTGAGGGCGAGGACTTAAGGATCGAGGTAGTCGACCGGGAAAAGCTGCTGTGTCAGAGCGGCCAAGTCCTGGGACACGGGCGCATCGATACGCTGCGCGATGCAGTGGTCGTCGATTTCCACCGCTTCGAGCGGGCACGCAGCCATGAGGTGGCGCAAAGCGTGGCCACCTTCAATGCGAAACTTTCCGATGGCGGGAAGCCCTACTTGCTCGTCGGCGTGGGGCGTTGGGGCTCGAACGAACCGTGGCTGGGCATTCCTGTAGCTTGGGACCAGATTGCCGGCGCGCGCGTGATTGTAGAATCCGGCTTTCGCGACTTTCGCGTCACGCCTTCGCAAGGCAGCCATTTCTTCCAGAACCTCACGGCGTTTCAGATTGGGTATTTCACCGTGAATCCGGATGCCGGCGAGGGCTTCATTGATTGGGAATGGTTGAATGCGCAGCCCGCGTTGCACGAGGACGGCTGCGTTCGCCACTTGCAATTCGCCGCGCCAGTGTCGGTGATCATGAACGGCAAAACCGGCGAGGGTTTGATACTCAAGCCGGAGGAGAAATAGGTATCGGCTCCATCATCCAGCGGCTCTTCGACTTCAGGTACGGCGCATCGAACCGTCTGATCGCCCGCCGGCTGTTTTTGCGGGCTCTGGGCGTCATTTACCTCTCTGCCTTCTACTCGCTTCTCTTCCAGATTCGCGGATTGATCGGCAACAACGGTATTCTTCCGGCTACCGAATTTCTGGAAGCGGTCGCGCACAGCTATGGCCCGGCGCGCTTCTGGTTCGCGCCGTCGCTGTTCTGGTTCTCCACCGGCAACGCTTGGCTGATGGCCGTCTGCTGGATTGGCCTGTTCGCGTCAGTGTTGCTGTTCTTCAATTTCTGGCCGCGCGGAATGCTCGTAGTTTGTTTCGTCTGTTTCCTTTCGTTTGTAGCAACCGCTGGAGACTTCTCCGGCTACCAGTCCGACGGCATGCTGCTGGAAGCGGGTTTCATCGCATGGTTCTTTGCGTCTCCGGGATTCCGGCCGGGCTGGGGCGAAACGCATCCGCCATCGCGCGCCAGCTTGTTTTTGCTGCAGTGGGAATGGTTCCGCATTTACTTCGAGTCGGGCGTCGTGAAGCTGGCCAGTGGCGACCCCGAGTGGCGTAACTGGACCGCCATGGACCAGTACTACCAGAACGGCCCACTGCCCACATGGATTGGCTACTATGCGCAGCACCTGCCGCACTGGTTTCACGCTTCGACCGTATTTATTACCTTCGCCGTAGAGTTGGGAATCGTTTGGATGATGTTTCTGCCGCGCCGCTGGCGGCTCATCTGCTTTGCCATCGTTACCGCGTTGCAGGTGGGCATTATTCTCACGGCGAACTACGCATTCCTGAACTATCTCGTGCTTTCGCTCGGCATTCTACTGGTCGACGACCGATATCTGATGCGCGTCTTGCCGAAGCGCTGGCGGGCGCAATTCGAGAAGGCGGCGGCCATCGCAGCCGCGCAGCGCCCCCAGCAACTCGAGCGAAGGCCCGAGCCTGCGTTGTCGATCGTCGACAGCGCCGCTCCACCTCCGCCGCCCGAAGTGCCGTTGCGCCGAAAACACAGCAGCGCCTTCAGGCTGGCGCTGACCAGCGTGGTGCTGACCTGGATCTTCTATTCAACGACAGCGCAGCTAATATGGACGCTGGCGCCCGCCTTCCCCCTACCCCGAACGCCGGTGGCGGCGCTCGATCCGTTTCGCATCGCCAACCGATACGGGCTGTTCGCGGTGATGACGCGCGGCCGCTACGAGATCGAGTTCCAGGGCTCGAACGATGGCCAGAACTGGACGCCGTATCCGTTCCGCTACAAGCCTCAGGACCCGTCGAAGCCGCCGGGCATCTATGCGCCTTATCAGCCGCGATTCGAGTGGAACCTGTGGTTCGCATCGCTTGGCGACTGGCGTGAATATTCCATCGTCCCCAGCACCGAAGAGCGGCTGCTTTCCGGGAGCCATGACGTACTACAGTTGTTCGCCGCCAACCCGTTTCCGGAGGCACCGCCGAAACAGATTCGAGCTGTGCTATGGCAGTATTGGTTTACCACTCTGGCGGAGAAGCGGCGCACCGGAACGTGGTGGCGCCGCGAACTGCTGGGCTTGTATGCTCCCGTCCTGCAAATAGGCCCCGACGGCAAGCTACAAGTGGTGCAGTGGCCTGCTCCATTACCGCCGCATGGATAAGCGGCGCATCTATCAATCTGAGGAAATCTAGCGTGAGCTCCGGGACACCGCGCCGCCCCGAACTTGCAGGCCGCAAGGCTTGCGTTGTCGGCTCAGGGCCGAACGGACTGGCGGCGGCCATTGTGTTGGCACAGGCGGGCATGGAGGTCGAAGTGTTCGAAGCCGAGGCCCAGCCCGGCGGTGGCGCGCGAACCATGGAGCTGACGCTGCCCGGCTTTCGCCACGACTTTGGATCGGCAGTCCATCCCATGGCCGTGGCCTCGCCTTTCTTCTCGTCACTTCCCCTCCAACAGTACGGGCTGGAATGGATTCATCCGCCTGCTCCGCTGGCCCATCCCCTGGATAACGGTACGGCGGTGATACTGGAGCGTGACTTCTCTGACTTGGAGCTGGGGAAGGACGGAGCGGCCTGGCGCCGGCTCATGGAGCCGTTCGCGCGCAACTGGAACCGCCTTGCCCCGCAGGTTCCTCGGGCCGGTCCCGTCGCTGCCGCGAACGCCTTGGTTGCTCGCCCGGCTGGGAATGATTTCCCTTTCGTCGGCGAATGCTCTGGCCAACCGCTCGTTCCGCGGTGTGCGTACAAAAGCACTGTTCGCTGGATTGGCGGCCCATTCCTTCCTTGACTTCGACGAGCCGCTCAGCGCGACCTTTGGTGTCTTACTGGGTTTGACAGCCCACGCTGTAGGATGGCCTATCCCGCGCGGGGGGGCGCAGTCCATTACTGACGCGCTCGTTGGATACCTTTGTAGCCTTGGGGGTAACGTTAGAACATCCAGCCGAATCAACAATGCCGAGGAGCTGCCTTGTTGTGAGATCACAATGTGGGATATCAGCCCTCGTCAGTTACAGGCAGTTGCGGGCGAGCGGCTTAGTCCTGTATTCAAGAACGACCTCGCCCGCTATCGTTATGGCCCCGGAGCGTTCAAGGCCGACTACGCTCTTTCGCAGCCGATCCCGTGGAGGGCCCGCGAGTGCCTGCGGGCGGGAACGGTCCATCTCGGTGGCACGCTGGAAGAGATTGCTGCGTCGGAGTATGCTGCGCGCCATGGCCGAGCCGCCGAGCGCCCATTCGTGCTGCTGTCGCAGCCCACGCTTTTCGACGCGACGCGGGCGCCCGAAGGCAAGCACATCGCCTGGGCCTACTGCCATGTTCCCAATGGCTCGACCTTCGACATGCTGGAGCGGTTGGAATCGCAAATCGAGCGCTTCGCGCCCGGGTTCCGCGACTGCGTGCTAGCCCGCAGGGTTTTCACTCCTGCCGCTCTCGAAGAAATGGACGCTAACTTGATCGGCGGCGACATCGCCGGCGGGGCATCGACGCTGAAGCAGTTCGTCTTCCGCCCGACGTGGCGCATGTATGCCACGTCGGCTTCGGATATCTATCTCTGCTCCGCCTCCACGCCTCCCGGAGCTGGCGTTCACGGCATGTGCGGATACAATGCAGCAAGACTTGCACTTTCGAGATTGCGATGAGCAAGGAAATGACCCAGTACGACCTCGTCGGCGAAACCATTTCGCAATACCGCGTATTGCGTGAGATCGGCCGCGGCGGCATGGCGACGGTCTAAGAAGTCGCTGCTATGCGGAAAAACGGAATTCCGCCCATCGCGGCGGCCGAGCCGTCGGCAGCGTTGCAAAGCGAAGAACAGTTGGTAACACGCGTTTGGCGGCGCCGCGCCTGGTGTGTCGCGCCCTTCGTGGTTGCCGGAATCCTATTTCTCGGCCTGGCAGCGATTGTTTTATATCAGCGTCTCGCCGGCTCTTGATCCCGGATCGTCGCAATACGGTCAGCGACTCAGTGCGCGAACAACGTCCTAACTCCCCAGAGCGCACCGGCAGCCATTACCACGACGAATAGAGCGCCAACAACGCGTCCTGAGAGATCACTCTTGCTCCACCCCTGGAGCACAGCCACGATTCAGACGAAGAACAGTACGATTGCCGTCACGCCCAAGGCTTTCAGCCACATTGGCACACCTCTCTGCCAATGATCTTGCCTTTTTGGCGATGTAGTCAAAAGGATGTTCATCACGCACGAGCGTGAGGTGATTGTAGAATGAATATTTGCTGACGTCGGGCTGAGTCCAGCCGTGTTTAGAAGCATCTAGACACTGTACGTTTCAGATCAGCGGCGGACAGCCGTCCCACGATTACCCCATCCGAGAGGAAGCAATTATGGCTACGCTCACTCATCCTGCACGCGAGGCAAATCGTCTGAACACCGACACGCATATTGACGTGCGAGTCCCGGAGAAGTTTGTCAACGAACCTTCGGTCGATTGGTCAAACCCAGAGAACCAGCGCCGCATGCGTACCGCGATCGACAAGGTCCGCAACGAACTCGGGCGCGAGTACGACCTGGTCATCGGTGGGAGCCGGGTGAAGACCGCCAAGAAGCACGAGTCGATCAACCCGGCGCATCCCTCGCAGGTTGTCGGCCTTCACCAGGAGGCCGGCGCAGCCGAAGTCGAGCCTGCCATGGAAGCCGCTTTGAAGGCTTTCGAGAGTTGGAGCCGCACCTCGTGGGAGACCCGCACGAACCTCCTGTTCCGGACCGCGCAGCTCATGCGCGAGCGCAAGTTTGAGCTGATGGCCTGGCTGGTCTTCGAGGTCGGGAAGAACTTTGCCGAAGCCGATGGCGATGTCGCCGAGCTGATCGATTTCTGCATGATGTATGCACAGGAGGCGATCCGGCTCTCGAAAGCCAAGCCGCCAGTGCAGTTACCGGGCGAGCACGATCATCTCTGGTACATTCCGCTCGGGGTGGGGGCGGTGATTTCGCCATGGAACTTCCCGGCGGCCATCATGGGGGGCATGACGCTGGCGTCGATCGTCAGCGGCAACACCGTCATATTGAAGCCCTCGGGTGATTCCCCGACCATCGCAGCCAAGTTTATGGAAGTTCTGGAAGAAGCCGGCCTTCCGGATGGCGTGGTGAACTTCTGTCCGGGTAGCGGATCGAGCTTCGGCGAAGCTGTTGTTGCTCATCCCAAGACACGCTACATCGCCTTTACAGGTTCCAAAGAAGTGGGATTGCACATCAATCAGCGGGCGGCCGAGCAGCAACCGGGCCAGATATGGATCAAGCGCACCATCCTGGAAATGGGCGGTAAGGACTCCATCATCGTCGAGAATGATGCCGATTTCGATTCCGCCGTCGAAGGCGTCGCCGCGTCAGCCTTCGGCTTCAGCGGACAAAAGTGCTCTGCCTGTTCCCGCGTGATCGTCGATGAGCGCATCTACGACCGATTCCTGCAGCGGCTTCGCGAGCGCGTGGAAAAGATTAAGGTAGGCGAGCCGACCGAGAATCCTGGTATGGGGCCCGTCGTCAACGAGAAGTCGATGAACTCCATCCTCGGCTATATCGAGAAGGGCATTGCCGAGGGAGGGCGGCTTATCACCGGAGGAGCACGGGCAACCGATCTGGGCGATGGTTATTACATTCAGCCGACAGTCATCGCCGATGTCGATCCGCACGCTACGATTGCGCAGGAAGAGATCTTCGGTCCGGTGCTGGCGGTCATCAAGTCGCGCAATTTCGAAGAAGCGATGGCCATCGCGAACAACACCGAGTTCGGGCTGACGGGAGCTGTCTATACTCTATCCGACGACAAGATCGAAGTTGCCAAGCGCGAGTTCCACGTCGGCAACCTCTATATCAATCGCAAGTGCACTGGAGCGATGGTAGGCGCGCATCCCTTCGGCGGATTCAATATGTCAGGTACCGACTCAAAGGCCGGTGGGCCGGATTACCTGTACCTGTTCACCCAGGCTAAGTCGATTGGCGAGAAGATCGTAAAGTAGGAATGCTGAGCACGTAACCCTCAGGCCGGAACTCATGTTCCGGCCTGACCCGTTTTCGGGAGCTGAGCTGGGCTTTCCAGTTTGACCGGCACGCGGCACGTCGCTTCCAGCAGATACTTGGCGCGCGCCAGGCGCTCGCCGTCGGGGCCGACCTGAGCCTCCAGGCCATCCGCCGCAACCACGATCACGCCATCTTTGCGCGAGACAGCCGGATGAAACTCCGGTGACTTGGCAGCGGCTTCCAGTGCCACACCCAGGCGCAGGATCCCGGCCAGGCGCAGGATTTGCACACGCGACCTGACAGGTATTCCGCTGAACATAGGATGCGTGACCGGAGAGAGGCCTCCATGGTGGTAGCGGACGATGATCGCAATGGCTTGCATGTCCTGGGCTGACCACTCCGGCGGCGGCGCCATTTTGCGAATCATGCGCGACGAGCGCTTGCGATACCCGTGTTCGTGACTGCTGATTCCGACCTCGTGCGTAAGAGCAGCGGCCTCCAACAAGGATCGCTGTCTGCCGTCGGCGCGGAGAACTTTGTTCTCAACCAGCCCGTCATAGAGGCGCAGCGCGACGGACGTGACGCGCGTCGCGTGTTCGAAGTGAGGATCGAGGAATGATGCCCAAAGACGCAGTTTGTCAACGCCGGCGCGGCGAAGGGCCTCGCCTGATGGCAGGGCGGCGCGCCACTCGTTCCATAGAGACCGGCGACCGACCATACGCTCGCGGTAGAACCCGAGCCTCTTGTTGCGCTCCGCCTGGACGATCGTCTGCCAATGCGAACGCACCTCGGGAGCCACTTCGTGGTGGGAGCGCACCAGGGCCCAAAGCACGTCGAAGTCATGGACCTCGCCCAAGGCATCCTGCAAATCGCGCAGGTCCTTCGACCATTTGTCATGCAATGCGGGCAGAAAGTTTTCCACCGTGTATCGCAGCCGCTTGATGCCAATACGCAACTGGTGATAGGAAGCTCCGGAGCGGTTGCGCAGAGCTTTGCGATGAAGCTCCCGCGCGTCCCTCCAGCGCTCCAGCGCGAGTAATTGGAAGACGGTCGCCGCCCAGAGGCACCTTCTCCGCGCGCTCACTGAGACGCTCATTCAGTGAGATCCAGTGCTTACGGTCGAAGTCGGCAAGAGCCTGCTTTGCTGCGGCCTTGAGTTTGTCTTCCCGGGCCTGCAACTCCAGCAGCAAAATCGGCCGCGCCGGGTCCTCCGGGGTAGAAAGCTTGGTGACCCACTCCATCATGACCTGTACGTCGCGCAACTCACCTAGGGCGGAAAACAGCGGCTTCGCCATGCGCTTCATCTGCTTCCATCCGGGATCGGGATCGACCGACAGGAAGCCATCAGCCATTGAACGGCACCGCCGAATGGCCACGCGGAGATCGTGTACAGGGTCAGCGGCAAAGTCGTGGCTGGCGTTGTCGCATTCCTCGACGACTCGCTGGGCCCAGTAGAAAAGGCCGGACTTCTTATCAGCCACGGTCGAAATGGAAGCACTCATCTGCATCAGGCCGATTTTTATTCTAGTGCTATTTCGATTTGCTGCTCGTTAGATCTCGGCTTATGTTGGCTACGTATTCGGTGTAACATCTCCATAAAGGGTGTGGGCCCCCACTGCAATCCAGCTAAGAGAGATGGCGTGTGAAAGTCTTGTTGCTGGCAATGCCGGACTCCTTCGAGCACATGCCCACGGTCGCCGTGCGCATGCCGAATGGCGCGCTCGCGTCGCTGGCAGGCAACATCGATGAGCATCACCAGGTGGCCGCTGCCGACCTGATCCTTCGTCAGAGCAAGGTGCGCGAAACTGTGGAGCAACTTGTGCGCGAACATCAGCCGGATGTCGTCGGGCTGTCCGTGATGACCTTTCAGCGCAAGACGGCTTTTCGTATCGTCGAGCTGGTCCGCGCGATTTGCCCGGAAGTTCGCATCGTCTGCGGCGGCTATGACCCCAGCCTCGCCCCTGAGGCCTACATGCACGATGGCAGAGGCGTGGACTTCATCGTTCGCGGCGAAGGGGAGCTGACGTTTCGCGAGCTGTTGCGAGCCATCGAGAGCAGCAACGGGCTTGAAAAGATTGCCGGGCTGACCTATCGATCGCGCGATGGCTGGCGGCAGAATCCCGCGCGCCCTGTTCACAGCCTCGAAGGCAACGACATTCGGCTGCCTAAGCGAAGCGCTCGCGTGCTCTCAGGTTTCACCATGCTGGGTAAGCCCGTCGACGTGATAGAAACCTCCCGCGGCTGCACCTTCGATTGCGGCTTCTGCTCGATCATTGAGATGCGCGGGCGTAACTTCCACACCTACTCGTTCGACCGCGTCCTTGCCGACATTCGCGATGCCAAAGCGCATGGCGCGCGCGCCATCTTCATAGTCGACGACAACATCTCGCTGAACGTCAAACGCTTTGAGGCACTGTGTCAAGCAATCATCGATGCCGGACTGAACGACATCGCTTATACAGTGCAAGCCATGACCTCGCCGATTGCGATGCACGCCGACACCCTGGTGCCACTCATGCGTAAGGCGGGCTTTCGCTACGCTTTCCTGGGGATTGAAAACATTCTTGAGGACGATCTCGAATTTCTGAAAGCCTCGGCCAAGAATGCCTACCGTGAGAACGGCAAGCGCACGGACAACGCCTCCATCCGTGCGATCAATGCCCTACACGCGCACAACATTTATGTTGTCGGCGGCCTGATCGTCGGCAATCCCGACGACACGCTCAACTCGATTCGCGCCAACCTGGACTTCGCGCGCAAGTACGTGGACTGGCCTTACATCCAGCATCCCACGCCCTATCCCGGAACCCCGATGACGAAAGACTTCAAGGCGCGAAACCTCATCAAAATTGAAAATCTCGAAGAATATGACGGGACGACCGCCGTAGTCGCGACTCAGCACCTTGAGCCGGAAGAGATCGAGTACGAACGCTGGCGCGTGGAAAGATGGATGAAGACCGCCCACATCCCCGCCGTCATTACCAAGGAACCTTGGTTCGTACTGCGCAACTGGCCGAAGATGCTGGCGCATACCTTCCGGGGAAGCAGCTTGCGCTCCATGCTGGGACTGGAGAGCCAAAAGAAGGTCTTCGCCCGTTACAAGGCGATACGGGCAGCGGAGCGAGTGTACTTGTAGCGGAGGTGTCAGGTCTCAGGTTTCAGATGTCGGTAAAGGCGACTGAATCCTAGGAGACCACTGATACCTGATACCTGATACCTGATACCTGATACCTGATTCCTGATTCCTGATTCCTGATTCCTGATTCCTGATACCTGATTCCTGATTCCTGCCTGACGCCTGAAACCCGATACCCTAAATTGCTTTTACCCGCCATTAACTTCCCGTCTTTGCACTCCCAAGTGCCTGCCGTTAGAATCAAGGGTTGCGGCAAAGCAGCGAGCCTTTCTGTAGGTCTGTCGGTAACTCTGACGCGATCCCCGCCGCGAGTCTCGGGCGACTTGCACTTTCAGGCTGGAGCCCATGTCACTCAAGCAGTCGGAAGCGATTGTTTTGCGGACTTATCCGCTGCGCGAGTCCGATTTGCTGGTCACCCTGTTCACTCGCGCCGAGGGCAAGGTCAAAGGCGTGGCTCGTGCTGCCAAGAAGTCGAAGCGGCGCTTTGGCGGAGCGCTGGAGCCGCTGACGCTCGTGCGAGTTTATTACAATGACCGCGAAGGACAGGAACTGGCGCGGCTCGATTCGTGCGACATCCTCGACTCGCCGTTGTCGCATGAGTTGGACTATGCGCGGGTTGCGGCCTTGGAACACGTCGCCGAGATGTTGGATGAGTTGCTGCCGGAGCGTGAGGCGAATGACACGATTTTCCGGCTGACGCACTCGGTGCTGCGCTGCCTGCAAGCCGGCTCGATCTGGGTGCCGCTGACGTACTTTCAACTTTGGCTGGTGCGGCTGATCGGGTTTCTGCCGGAGATCGATGAGTGCGTAGTCTGCGGCCAGTCGCTAATTGGCGATCGCGCCTTTTACCATGCGCTGGTTGACGGCGTTATGTGCCTGCAACACAAGCGGCTGGCGTCGTCCGAGCTCACGCCGGAGTCGCGCCAGCTAGCTGCACAAATGTTTAGGGCACCGGTCGAAGACTTCGCGGCTGCGGCCAGTGCGAACGGCAACGGTTCGGGCACGCGAACGTTGCACTCGGACTTGCGAAAGTTCCTGGTTCGCATCGTGGAACGGCACCTGGAAAAGAAGCTGGTGACAGCCACGATGCTGGAAAAGCTGTAAGGTAGAGCTGTTAGCACTTGGCAGTTAGCAATTAGTAATTGGCCTTGCAAAGACGGGTAGTTCCTCGATGGCCCAGTCCCGAAGGGACGACATATCTTAGCCCAGCACGTAGCCGCAGGCGGAGTGCTGGGGAGGCATCCTTATTGAAAATCGAGTCCCTTCAGGGACGACATTATGCGTCGAGGACTTTAGTCCGAGATATCTAAAGACGGAAGAACCCTTTGCCTTCTTCGCAAAATCCGCTGACTTTTCAGGAGCTCATCCTCCGCCTGCAAACATTCTGGGCGGAGAACGGCTGCGTCCTTCAGCAGCCGTATGACGTCGAAGTGGGCGCCGGAACCATGGCGCCCGAGACATTCCTGCGCGTGCTCGGCCCCAAACCCTATCGCGTCGGCTATGTTCAGCCTTCGCGCCGTCCGGCGGACGGGCGCTATGGTGAGAACCCCAATCGGCTGTTCAAGCACATGCAGTATCAGGTCATCCTGAAGCCACCACCGGTAAATGTTCAGGCCCTGTACCTCGATTCGCTGCGCGCGATTGGTATCGACCTGCGCAAGCAAGACATTAAGTTCGAAGAGGACAACTGGGAGTCGCCGACGCTGGGCGCGTGGGGCATTGGCTGGCAAATCATGCTGGACGGTCTGGAGATTACCCAATTCACGTACTTCCAGCAATGCGGTGGCATCGACCTCGATCCGATCTCGGCCGAGCTGACGTACGGCTTGGAGCGCATCGCCGCGTTTCTCCAAGATGTTGACAGCATTTACGACATCACGTGGGTCATTGGGCCGGATGGCCGCCCGGTAAAGTACGGCCAGATCCGCCTCCAGGACGAACTGCAGTTTTCGGTCTACAACTTCGAACTCGCCGACGTCGAAAAAGCCTGGAAGCACCTGGAGCTGTATGAATTGGAGTGCCAAGCCTTGCTGGATACATATTCACAGACGTATGGCAAAGGGACTTCGCGAGCTTTCGGTGAAAGCAAGACTGCTGCATCCTATTCCGGCGAAGAGCGAATAGCGAATAGCGAACAGCGTCTTTCCGATCGCAACCGGTTCCCGGTGCTCGCCGCATTCGACTTATGCCTGAAGTGCTCCCACCTGTTCAACATTCTCGATGCGCGCGGAGCCATCAGCGTGACCGAGCGCGTGGGGGTGATCGCGCGCATTCGGGCGCTCGCAGTGGGAGTAGCGAAGGCTTATGTGGATCAGCAGCAAGCGGAAGCGGCGGCGTCTGTCGAAACTGAAAATGGAGTAGAACAGTTGGCCGCGAGCAGTTAGCTGGTAGCGAGTCGCACTAGATGCAACTCGAAGGCCGAAACAATTTGAGCCCTGCGCGGAAGCGCTGGGTTAGCGAACCAAAATAGAATCGGAGCCGCGTAGCGGCGGTACTAAAATCCCCCTCCCAGCCCAAAGAAGGTTGGATGGGGCACCCGAGCCCGGTTTAGCTGATAGCTGATAGCTGGTTTTCAACATGCCCGACTTCCTCTTAGAGATCGGAACCGAAGAGATTCCCGCCCGCATGATCGATGGCGCGCGCGAAGAGCTGGCGGCCCGTGTCGGCGATCTGCTGAAGCGCGAGCGCCTCGTTGACTCGCCGGACGTTCAGGCGTACTCCACTCCGCGTCGGCTTGCCGTCGTGGTGCCAGGCATTCTGCCATCCCAGCCGGACGTCACCGAGCATCTTACCGGCCCTTCGCTTAAAGTCGCGTACAAGGATGGAAAGCCAACTGCCGCGGCAGAGGCTTTCGCTCGCAAAGCCGGAGTCGCGGTCGACCAACTGGAGAAGGTCACTAACCCCAAGGGTGAATACCTCTCCGCTAACGTTCAGAAGAAAGGACGGGCGGCTCCAGAGATTCTTGCCGAGTCGCTGCCCAAAGAAATCGCCGGTATCTACTGGGCCAAGAACATGTACTGGCGCGGCAAGTCGGCCGAGCGCTTCGTCCGCCCAGTGCGCTGGATGGTTTCGTTGCTTGACGGCGAAGTGGTGCCTGTTGAGTTCGCGGGCATTCGCGCCGGACAGATCAGCGAAGGACATCGCATCCTTTCGTCTGGGCCGATCGAAATTGGCAGCCCGGCGGAGTACGCCGACAAGCTGTCGCAAGGCGCAGTGGTCCCGTCGTCTGCCGCGCGCGAGGAGCGCATTCGCAAAGCGCTTGATGCCGCTACCCGCACCATCCCCGATGCACGCTGGCGTGAAGACAACGCGCTGCTCGATACCGTCGTCAATCTGGCGGAGTTTCCGTCGGTAGTTCTTGGCAGCTTTGATCCGGAATTCCTCTCCCTTCCCGCCGAGGTTCTCATCACCGTGATGCGCGACCATCAGAAGTACTTTGCGCTCGAAGATACTTCAGGGGAGCTGCTGCCGCACTTTCTGGCGGTACTGAACACCGACGGCGACCCTGACGGTTTAATCCGTCATGGCAACGAGCGCGTGTTGCGTGCCCGCTTCAATGACGCGCGCTTCTTCTGGCAGACCGACCAGAAGGTTTCCCTGCGTGATCGCGTGAAGATGCTGAAGTCAGTCACCTACCAAAAGGATCTTGGCAGCTACTACGACAAGACCATGCGCGTGCAGAAGCTTTCGAGCCTCATCTGCGAAACCCTGCGCAGCGCGGGAACATCGATTCGCCCTGGAGTGGTCTTCAAAGCTGCACTGCTGGCCAAGACCGACCTCACGACCGAGCTGGTGAGAGAATTCACCGAGCTACAGGGGATTGTCGGCGGGCTGTATGCGAAGGCGCAGGAGCTGGATCCGATCCTTCCGCGAGCTACAGCCGATGCCATTGGCGAGGCTATTTACGACCAGTACAAGCCGGAGTCGATGGACGATGAGGTTCCGCGCAGTGTCGAGGGAGCTGTGCTCGCCATTGCCGACAAGGCTGACAGCATCGCGGGAATGTTTGCGCTGGGGCTGCAGCCCACGGGATCCAAGGATCCGTTTGCGCTTCGGCGGGCGGCAAACGGCGTTGTGAAGATTATCGCCGAGCACACGCTGCCGCTCTCGATTGCAAAACTGTTTAAAGATTCACGGGCGGAGTACGCCGGCTCAGAAGCCGAGCAACGTTTTGACAAGCAGATCGACTTCGATGAAGCGGTCAGCAGCTTTATGCGCGAGCGCCTGGAGTTCTACCTGCGCGACGCGCGCGGCTTCGTCTACGACGTGGTCAACGCGGTGCTTGCGGCCGACAGCGATGACGTGGTGGACGCTGTCGCAAGAGCAGAAGCGGTAACGGCAGCGCGCGGACTGCCGGACTTCGAGTCCATAGCAGCCGCTTTCAAACGCATCAACAATATTCTGAAGCAAGCTGAGGAAAAGGGCATCCGGATCGCAAGCGATTTCAACCTTGAATACATGCGGCAATATGAAGAAAAGATCTTGGAAGAGCAAGGAAAGCTACTCGCGGAGCGAGCTGGTGAACTGAGGCCCCGATTCAAGCAGGCATACGAGGAAAAGAATTACGCTGAGGCACTGCTTCAGCTGTCACAGATGCGACCTTATGTCGATCTCTTTTTCGACAAAGTGTTGGTGATGATCGATTACGAGCCCATGCGTGCTGCTCGTTTGGCGTTATTGCAAAGCTTGTTGAACGAATTCTCGACGATTGCAGATTTTAGCGAGATTGTGACTGAGGCGAAGGGATGAGCAACTGGGCTGGGAGAGACCCGGGGCCAGCTTTCGAGGAGTCCTTGCTCGGCTGGCCGAGAGCGAGGACCGGTTTGGGCGCAGATGTACCCGGCGAATACGTCAGTCCCGAAGGGACGAAATAGTCTAGCCCGGCACGGAGCGTAGCGGAGTGCTGGGTACGATTGCCCAAAGTTCCGAGCCCCTTCAGGGGCGGCACAATTCTGGGCGCGCAGAAAAGCAGGTACCTCGCGGACTAAAGTCCGCGGGATGACAAAACAGATAGAACGGACGGGCGGCGGCACGGCTGAAGCCGTGCCGTTTCAACGCTGCCCTGCCATCAAAACAGCGCAACGCGTGAAGGCCCCCGAGGTTTACCATCATTCTGTAACCATTCATTCGGTACTCAAATTCAAAGGATTTCATTATGAGCACACATGTGGTTGGTATGGAGCACGAAGCAGCCGACACGAAATCGGTTAAGTACGTCTACTTCTTCGGCGACGGGCACGCCGAAGGAAACGGCAAAATGAAAGATGAGCTGGGCGGCAAAGGCGCCGGGATCGCCGAGATGACCAACGCCGGCCTGCCCGTTCCTCCGGGCTTCACCATTCAGACAGAGGCCTGCCGCGAATACATGCGCAACGGCGACGTCTCCGAAGAAGTGAATCGGCAGATGGATGAAGCTCTGGCGCGCCTCGAGCAGTTGCAGGGACAGGAACTCGGCGGGGCCGATAACCCGCTGCTGGTCAGCGTGCGCTCGGGCGCCAAGTTCTCCATGCCCGGCATGATGGACACGATCCTCAACCTTGGCCTGAATGACGAGTCGGTGAAAGGTCTCGCGGAACGCACCAACAATCCGCGCTTTGCCTACGACTCCTATCGCCGCCTGATCCAGATGTTCGGCAACGTAGTGCTCGATATTCCCAAGCACGCGTTTGAAGAAGTCTTCGACGGCAAGAAGAAGCAGAAGAAGGCTAAACTCGACACCGATCTCGATGCCAAGGCGCTGCTGGAGGTCATTGCCGAATACAAGAAGGTCGTCAGGCAGCACACCAAGCGCGAGTTTCCGCAGGACCCACATGAGCAGCTGGTGATGGCGCGCGACGCCGTATTCCGCTCCTGGCAGAACGATCGTGCCAAGCACTATCGCCGTATGAATAACATCGACGACATGTTGGGCACCGCGGTCAACGTGCAGGCCATGGTCTTCGGCAACCTGGGCGAGACCAGCGGCACGGGTGTGGGCTTCACGCGCAATCCAGCCACCGGCGTGAAAGAGTTTTACGGCGAGTTCCTGATGAACGCGCAGGGCGAAGACGTCGTCGCCGGCATCCGCACGCCCATACAGATATCCGAACTGGAGAAGATTCAGCCCCAGGTGTATAACCAGCTTCACGAGATCACCACGCGCCTGGAGAAGCACTACCGCGACATGCAGGATTTCGAGTTCACCATCCAGGACGGCCGCTTGTATATGCTGCAGACGCGCAACGGCAAGCGCACCGGCCGCGCCGCGGTTCGCGTTGCCATCCAGATGGTGGAAGAGGGCCTAATTAGCAAGGAAGAGGCGATCTTCCGGGTCGAACCCAACCAGCTTTACGACTTCCTGGTGCCGCGTCTCGACGAAAAGAATGCCAACGTCGAGATACTCGCCACGGGACTACCGGCCTCACCTGGCGCTGCCGTCGGGCAGATTGTGTTCACCGCCGATGAAGCCGTCGACAAGTTCCAGCAGGACCCGAAGGCCAAGCTTATCCTGGTGCGCAGCGAGACCACGCCGGAAGACATTCACGGCATGGAAGTCGCGGCCGGCATTCTCACTTCGCATGGCGGCATGACCAGCCACGCTGCCGTCGTCACGCGCGGGATGGGCAAGTGCTGCGTTGCGGGCGCAGGCGATATCGAGGTCAGCGAAAAGAACCGCGAGATGCGCGCAAAAGGCAAGGTGCTGAAGGCGGGAGATTGGATCTCGCTCGACGGCACTACCGGCCGGGTCATCAACGGTAAGCTCAACACGGTCCCCGCCTCCCCGGATGATCCCGAGTTGACGACGATCATGGGATGGGCGGAGCCGTTTCGTCGCATGGGCGTGCGCGCCAATGCCGACATCCCACGCGATGCCCTGCAGGCACGTGCGTTTGGCGCGGAAGGCATCGGACTGTGCCGCACCGAGCACATGTTCTTCGCTGAAGACCGGCTGCCGCACATGCGTGCCATGATTCTCGCCAACAACGAGAAGGACCGTCGCACCGCGCTGCGCAAATTGCTGCCCATGCAGCGCCAGGACTTCATCGGCATCTTCCGCTCCATGGACGGCCTCCCGGTGACGATCCGCACACTCGATCCTCCGCTGCATGAGTTCCTGCCACGCCGCGAAGATCTGATGGTCGAAATCGCCAAGCTGGAAATCACCAAGCCGAAGTCGCCGAAGCTGAAAGAGTTTCGAACACTGCTGAACCGGGTGGAGCAGTTGCACGAAGTCAACCCCATGCTCGGTCTGCGCGGCTGCCGTCTCGGCATCACCTATCCCGAGATTACCGAGATGCAAGTGCGCGCCATCTTCGAAGCTGCCGTAAAGGTCGCGAAGGAAGGCGTGAAGGTGAAGCCGGAAGTGATGATCCCGCTCACCTCAGGATTGAAAGAGATGGCCAACCAGGCGGCGATCGTTCGCCGCGTGGCGGAACAGGTATTTGCTGAGAAGGAGACGAAGGTCGAGTACCTGGTTGGGACCATGATCGAACTGCCACGTGCCGCGCTGGTGGCCGATGAGATCGCCAAGGAAGCCGAGTTCTTCAGCTTCGGCACCAACGATCTCACGCAGACGACGTTCGGCTTCTCGCGTGATGACGTGGGGAAGATCCTTACGACGTACCTGGCGCAGGGCATCCTGAAGCAGGACCCATTCGCGACACTGGATCGCGAAGGAGTGGGCCAGTTGATGAAGATCGCGGTGCGGAAAGGACGTGAAACGCGCCCGACCATCAAGATCGGCATCTGCGGCGAACATGGGGGCGATCCGTCGTCGGTCGAGTTCTGCGCGCAGAATAATTTCAACTACGTCTCGTGCTCCCCGTTCCGTGTTCTGACGGCCCGCTTGGCAGCAGCGCAGGCCGGCGCCAGCGCGGAACTGAACGTGGAGGCGGGACGGACAAAGTAAGTTTGTTTATTCCCGCTGACTGGCTACAATAGGCCCGGATTTTCTCGGGCCTTTTTTCTTTTTGACAGATTCTGGTTTTCACCAGCGCTGATGCGCGCAAAACACAGGAGAATCGATGAACGTTGCCGAAATGCTGGTGTCACTTCTCGCGCAGAACGGGGTAACGCACGTTTTCGGAGTTGCGGGGGATGCCCTCAATCCATTTACCGATGCAATCCGGCGTGATGGCCGAATTCAATGGGTCGGCGTCCATCACGAGGAGAACGGAGCTTACGCAGCGTATGCGCAATCGGCCATACGCGGAGGGCCCTCCGTTTGCGCGGGAACGGTCGGACCAGGTTCACTGCACCTGATCAACGGGCTCTTCGACGCTAAGCACGAGGGTTTCTCCAGCGTCATCGCGATTACCGGACAACTGCCCCATGCCGAGCGGGAGACAAAATTCTTCCAGGCGGTCGATCTCAAGAGCATCTTTGCCGACGTGTGTGCCCACCAGGCGATCATTGCCGTGCCGGAACAGATGCCGCGCATCGCCGAGATCGCCCTGCAGCGGGCCCTTGCCGAGCAGGTTGTGGTGCGGATTGAGCTTCCCGCCGACGTCCTGCCGCAACCCGTGCCGAGCCGGCGTTTCATACATCCCCTGGTGAAAGCGGGTTCTCCTCCCGTGCCTGCAATCAGCGAAGTGCGCAAAGCTGCCGATATCATCAATGCCGGCAAACGAGTAACCCTGTTTTGCGGCGTCGGCTGTCGCGACGCCCGAAGCCAGGTCTTGGAACTCGCCGCGAAGATAGGGTGCCCGATTGCTCACACCCTTCGTGCCAAAGAGATCTTCGATGACGACCAGGATCCGATTGTAGGAATGACAGGTTTGATTGGCGCTCCTTCCGGCTACCATGCTGTGCTGGATTGCGACGTTCTTGTCATGCTTGGAACCAATTTTCCTTACGACGAGTTCCTGCCCGCCGACATCCCGATCATCCAGGTGGATCGCGAGATCGAAAACATAGGCTCGCGCGCTCCGGTGTCCCTGGGAATCGTGGGAGACGTACGCGAGACGGTCCGATTGCTGGTCCCGCTGCTGGAGCTTCGTCCTGCCGGGCGTTGGCTTGCCTCACTGACGACACTGCGAGACAAGTGGCTTGCCCACAACTCCAAGCAGAGCGATCCAACGCAGGATGCGAGTCCGATTCTGCCGCCCGTGGTGGCGCGTATTGTCAATGACCATGCCTCTGACGATGCCATCTTTGTCGTCGACGGCGGCTCTGCAACGGTGTACATGGCGCGCTACATGCACCTCCACGGGGCGCGACGCGTTCTGAGCTCCTTCAATCATGGGGCAATAGGAGCCGGGCTCGGCATGGCGATGGGTGCGAGTTGCGCCAATCCGAAGCGTCAGGTTTGGCTTCTAACCGGCGATGGTTCCTTCGGGATGATGCCGCAGGACGTGATCACCGCAAAGGTCTTCGGCTGGCCGGTGAAAATCATCATCTTCAACAACGGGGAATACGACTTCGTGCGGATGGAAATGGAAGTGGCGGGGCTCCCGGTCGACCCTGCGGCAACCAGAGTGCTCAACATGGACTTCCGCGCCTTCGCCCTGGCCAATGGCGTTGGTTATGCCAGGGCCGAGCGGCCGAGCGACATGGTTGCTGCCGTCGAGCAGGCCATTGCCTACGATGGCCCTTTCCTGATCGATGCCAAAGTTCAATCCGGCCTGCTCTCGATGCCCCCTCACATACAGGGCAAGCAGGCGTTCGGGTTCGGGATTTCGAAGATCAAGGAAGGATTGCTGGGGCTGGCTGGAGATCACGAGCAGTGGACCGAACCTGGAGAATGAGTTTCGTGCGAACCTGGCAGATGTAGTCGAGAATCGCCTAGGGTCGTGAGGAACCAGCAGCCCGACAGGGGGGCGGCTATCTTATGCCAGATCTTCGTGTCCTTGTTCCCGATCGATTCAAGCGAAACGGTCGGTCGGTCGTGGTGCATTCCGCGCGGACTGCCGTGGCGGCGGTAGCTTCGCTGCTGGTGGCGCGGTTATTTCGCCTGCCGGAATCATATTGGGCGCCGATTACGACCTTGGTGATTAGCCAGTCGTCGCTGGGAGCGGCGTTCTCGGTTTCCTGGCAGCGTTTCGTAGGGACGTTGCTGGGCGCGGTAGTGGGCGCGATCACGGCGCATCATTTCGGGCCGCAGGTGGTGGTGTTTGCTATTGATGTGTTCATTCTGGGGCTGCTTCGCGCGGTAGCGCGCTTGGACCTACCCGCCTACCGGTTCGGGGGGGTTACTCTTGCCATCGTGCTGTTGATACCGCGAACCGGTTCTCCATGGCTCATCGCCTTTCATCGGTTCGCCGAAGTGTCGGTCGGAATTGGGGTGGCGCTCATATTGGCGTGGGCCTGGCCGGAGAATGAAGGCGCACGATCGGCGAAAACCTCTTGACCAGCATGGGGACATCTGTCGAGGGACAACTTCGGTTTGGTGAGAAATCACGCCAGCCGATAGAAGCTGAGGCCAGCGTCGCCCTGCTCCAGCTTGCGATAGCGGACTAGGGCGCCGAAGCGCTCGCCGGGATCGAGTCGCTTCTCGTGTTCGGCGATGACCACGCTGGACGGCTGTAGTATCCGCGACTGAGAAAGGAAGCCGAGCGTCCGTTCATAGCTGCCGCGCATGCGGTACGGTGGATCGAGGAAGCAGTAGTCGCACACCACGCCGGTCGATTCCAGCAGTGGCAGAGCTTGCGCTACCTCGCACTCTTGGATCTCGAAGCCCGAAGCAATGCCCAATGCAGCCAGATTTTCCCGTAGCAGGCGGGCGCGCTTCTTGGCCGATTCAACAAAATAGACTTGGCCAGCGCCGCGGCTGAGAGCTTCGATCCCTACAGCGCCTGTGCCTGCGTAGAGGTCAAGCCACACGCTGCCCCTTAACTCGCCGGCAGATGCCAATACATTGAACAGGGTTTCACGCAGGCGATCGCTGGTAGGCCGCAGATCGAGTCCCGGTAAAGATTGCAATCGCCTGCTGCGATATTTTCCGGCGATGATTCGCACTCCGCAGGATATAGAATTTTCAAGTAGAGGCGTACGTGTTTCGAGGTTGGTCATTTCCGGCGGGTCGGCTATTTGGCGTGGATGTCCGCATTCACATCACCTTTCTGTTCCTACTGGCATTCGTGTGGTTTACGGAGTCGGCGACCCTGGGTAAGAGCGGCGCCGTCCGCGGGCTGGTGCTGGTCGGTATCATCTTCGGCTGCGTCGTGTTGCACGAATTGGGTCACGCTCTCGTCGCTCGCCATTACGGGCTAGTGGTGCGCTCGATTCTGCTGCTGCCGATCGGCGGGATGACGCTGATGGAAGAACCCGGCCCGGAGCAAGCGAATCCAGCCCGCGACATCCGCATTGCCATCGCTGGACCCTTGGTGAACCTGATCATCGCGGGGGTCGCGGCGATTGTGATTGTCGGTGTGGCGCCGCAGGTGAAGCTCTGGGGGCAGCCCCTCGTCGATGCCGGAATCCTGCCACGTAGCCTGGTGTGGAGCAACGTCTTCCTCGGTGCGTTCAACCTGCTCCCTGCTTATCCCATGGACGGCGGCCGCGTGCTGCGCGCCTTGCTCGCCGAGCGCATGGACTACGTCCTGGCGACCCGCCGTGCCGTATTGATTGGTCAGGCCCTCGCAATGGTGATGATGCTTGCCGGTCTCGCCTGGAACGTTTGGCTGGTGCTCATCGGATTCTTCCTCTTTCTCGGCGCGCAGATGGAAGATCGCTCCGTCCTCTTCCATTCGCTGCTGGAAGCAGTGAGCATGGAGGATGTGATGCTTACCGGCTTCAGTATCCTCTCTCCCGCCGACACGTTGGAAGATGCGCTCAGCAAAGCTGTCCATTCGCTGCAAGACGACTTCCCGGTGGTGCGTGGCAGTGAAATGGTGGGCGTCGTCAACAAGCAGAGGATTCTTGACGCCCTTAGGCGCGGGGGCAACGGATACGTACAGGCGGCAATGATGCGCAACTTCGAGATCGCGCAACGGACCGACTCGCTGGCCATAGGATTCCGCAAGCTGGGCGCAAGAGGGCTGACGATGATCCCGGTTGTCGACGACCTGCGGCTGGTGGGGATTGTCACCCTGCAAAACCTGACGCACAGCATGGCGCTGGTGGTAGAGAGACGCAGGCTGCGCCGGGCGCAGCAGATGCAATAGAAGGGGCCGGGGCCATTTTTGCCTCATTGCTCGCCCCTACTTCGCCCGCTGCCACTCCCGATACGCCTCGCTCTTCGACAGGCCAAACTCCTTCGCCGCTTGTTTTAGAGCGTTCTTTTCTTTTATCTGACCGGTTTGCATCAGCTCGCGGATGCGGCTGACGACGCCATTCTGAGCCGCAGTTTGCAGCCCGGCGTTTTCGTCGGCTTTGGCGATCAGCAGAGTGATCTCGCCCTTGATGTCGCCACGCTTTTCCAAATCGGCCAGCACGTCGGCCGCACGCCCACGCAGGAACTCCTCGTGCAGCTTGGTAACTTCACGTGCAACAACCACCCGGCGATCCGGCCCAAGGATCTCCACGATGTCCCGCATGGTTTCCAGCAGGCGGTGCGGCGCTTCGTAGAAAATCTGCGTGCGGGGGGACGAGCGGGAGGTTTCCAGAATGGAGCGCCGGGCGCCCGTCTTCGCCGGAAGAAAGCCACAGAAGCGGAACGAGTCCGTAGGCAATCCGCTAGCAACCAGGGCGGAGAGAAAGGCTGATGCGCCGGGTATGGGTACGACTTGAATGTGGTGACGCAAAGCCAGCGCCACCAATCGGTAACCCGGATCGCTTATCCCTGGCATACCGGCGTCACTCACAACGGCAATGTCGTCTCCGTTCTCGAGATGAACAATCAGCTCGGGAGCGCGTTCCAGCTCATTGTGCTCGTGATAGCTAACCGTCCGCTTTTCAATCCCGTAGTGGTTCAGCAGCTTTAGCGTCTGCCGGGTGTCCTCACAGGCGATGAGGTCCACTTCCTTAAGCGTGCGTAGCGCTCGGAGCGTGATGTCTTCCAGGTTCCCAATGGGAGTTCCCACCAGGAAGAGAGTTCCCAAAGAGCTCGGATCCTTATGCGATTCGCGACTGTTCGTCTGTGAGTTTCGAGGCATTGCCGAGAAGTGTACACCGGCAAGGGATCGTACTTCTGATCGACGGGTGAGACGGTGCCTGGCTCCCAAAGCCGCAGTCGGGTCCACCGGAGTATTCGTGCGAAGATCTTCTGTGCTCTTCCTTCGCCGCCTGGCCAACCGCAACATGTCGCTGTATGCCCAGCTTGATCAACTGGAGCGTTGCGGAATTGTACCCAACCTTGGGGTTAGCGTTGCAGATTTGCTAGCACGCCGCTCTGAGCGGCAGTACGAGACCGATCCCTTTCGCCTCTTGCTCAGGGTGCTGGGTGATGAATCGAACGATTCGGAGCGAATACCTCTTTGCAATAGCGTCTGGCACCTGCGAGTTGGCTGCATCGCGGGTCCGGGAGACTACGTACATATAGCGCAACGCATGTCGACCCTCGCCGGCGACCACCTCCCCATCAACGATATTAGGGACGAGTTCGACTGGGCAGCCGGTCTCGCATGGCTGATGTTCCGCTTGCGGGGCCAGGAGACATCCTGGGCAGCTCGCCTTCGCGAGTGCTGGATCGATCCCACGGTGTTCAGCCGCTTCGTAGCGCTGCTGGAGAAGCAGAATACGGACGCGCGTTTTAGTTATCTGGATCTCGGTGGACAGGACGCTCTCATCGGCTGTGCAACTCCGGCAGAATTTGCCGAGATTCGTCGCCGCACAGGCCTGAGGTTCGAATGGCTGGGCTGACGATGCGGGACGCAGCTCGGTTTTCAGCCTCCCGCCCCACATTTGAGGTTAAGAAAAAAACGGCGCCGAAGCGCCGCTCTGCTGAGCGACGCGCCCCTTGCGAGGCGCGCCGGAGTTAACCAATGAGGTCAAGGGCAGACGAAATGCGACCGGTCCTTGCCCTGCTAAGGCACAATCGCGTTGATGAAGTTCGCCCCGTTGGGTGTGCCCACGCCCGTAGCATTGTCCCAGCCGGGACCCGTTATCAGCGTGCTGTCCAGTCCGAATCCAATCGCATACCAACGCTTCGACGACGCGCTCTGATAAAACGCGCTGGTGAACTGTGTCGGCACATCCGGACCGGTCAGTTTGGCCGCTGACCAATATTGCGGCATAACAGCTCCGGTGAAAAGCTCGCCCGCCAGGTTTGTGGGTGTATACGGCGACGTCTGGACAATGTCGCTCACCGCATTGTTCGGCAGTGAATACATGTACGGCGCCGCTAAACCAGCGGAGTGGCCATTCTTCTGCTGGCTCTTCTGGTTTACGATCGCCCACACGCCGGAGAACATCGGACATGAGGCACTGGCCCCGCCGATGACGCCAACCGTGTAGGTTCCCGGGTTGTCGTAGGACCAGATGATCGTCACTCCAGTGTAAGGATCGGCCGTTAACGAAACGTCCGGCTGCTGGCGTCCCGTGCCGGGGAGATTAGATTGCCACGGAGGCTTGGCGAAGAACTGGCTCATGCCGCCCCCGCCGCCATAGTAGAAACACTGTCCCGGCGGCATGTTGGTGCTGAAGCAAAGTGGTGGGATGTCCGGTGTGTAGTTCGGCGGCTCCGCGATCTTGGTAAGAGTCGTCCCCCAGCCCGTCTGGAACTTGATGCTGTAGTCGGCGTTCAGGAACACGCTGACGCCTCCCACCGCCGTAGCATGAGGAGAGTTGGAGGGTACGCTGACCGTGATGTGGCCAACGGCACGATAAAAGTCGCCCGAGTCGCCAGTGGAGAAGTCTACCGATACCCCCAGCGCCGCGGCATTGGCGTTCAGGTCGTCCCAAGCCTGCATATCCTGGGAATCGTCATCGTACTCGTCCGAGCCGTAGCTGTTGGACACGACATTGCCCAAGCTATTGTCAAGGACATACTGAATTCCACCCCGAAGGTTAATATCCGTGTTATCGATGGTCTCGATAAGCACAATTTGCGCGCCCGGAGCCATGGAGTGTGACCATTCGATATCGAGGGTGGTCTCGCCCGCCCATCCTGAGTTATAGGGCGGCGGTCCCTGTGGGTCGAACACGGCAAAGTTCGGCGCCGGCAGGCTGAAGGTGCTGGAAAACTCTGCGATGTCAGCCGCAGCGGTCGGTGAACCGTAAGCATCGACGACCACGACCGCCTGTCCGGTGCCATCCAGGCCGGACTTATAGACAGAAGTGAGGCCGTAGGCCGTCTGCATTGCAGTCGGCTCAAAGCCACAGGGCGGCAGGTGTCCCTGGCCATTGTTGATGTCTGCGCCGTAGCGGTTGCCCGAGTAGTAGCCGATTGGCAGTTTGCCGCCAGTCGTGAAGGCGTGCACTTCGGCCCCCGATAGCACTGGTACTCGTAGTAAATCTGTCCCGGGCCTTTCAAAGGCTGGCCCTCGAATTCCCGGCCCGTGTCCGGATCCACCGGAACCACGTGATGCGGCTTCATCAGAACCTGGTGAAGTCCGCTGACAGAACCGACGATGCCGGCGAGCTGCGCCGGAACCGACGGATTGTTGACGTTGGAGTAGCGCGTCTCGCCATTCACCAGGAAGCGGTTGATCTGCACGCCGAACGCTTTCTGCACGTCGGCAATCGTGCCTTGCGCACTGACGGTGTAATTGAACTTGTTCACCGCTAGGACGTTCAGCCCTTGCGATTTCAGGAAGTCCTGTACCATGGCGGCTTCGTGCGCCGAGGGCGCAAACCGGGCGGCGTATTCCTGAGGTGTCAGCCACTTCTGGTACAGGGGAGACTTGCTGTCATAGAGCTGTTTCAGCAGGGCGTCGCGTCCTGCACGGTCGTGTAATGCCAGTCGGACACTGATGTCTATAGTCTTGGCCGGATTTTCAGCGCCAAGGTTCTGCGCGGTCGTGACATACGGCGGCACGCTGTTGGGAATAGTGACCGCGATCGCGGCGGTCGAAACCACGGCCGCGAACACGGCGAGAATAACGGCAACTCCAAAGAGTTTGGGTATCGTGTTTCGTTTCATGGTCGGAATCTCTCCATAGAAAGCTCAGTCAAGTTGTGGAGATGCAGGCGACTCGGCCAACGTCGTGGGCGAATCCGCCTGTTACCTGTTGCGTGGCTTGGGCTTAGGGCAAGAGTTTGCGCCGGACCACTCCCGCCAGCCCCAGCGCTCCGGAAGCTAACAGCACCAGGCTGCTGGGCTCCGGGACATCGCCTAAAGTCGCCGAACCGGGAGCGAGGTAGGTCTCGGTGCCTCCCTCGTTCGGAACGTTGACTCCCAGAACAATCGCCAGCGCGTACGTGCCGTCGCCTTCCAGGGGCGAGAAGTTAAACTTGCCTTTGTATTCCTGCTGGCTGTTGCAGTAGCCGCAGTCGGGCACTAGAAAACTCCCAACCAACGAGCCGTTGACATAAACGTCGTTCGCGTAGAAGTTGCCCGGATTACCGCCAAGGTCATTGAGCAGGGAGAAATCGTACGAAAGCGACTGAATCGCCTGCTGACCTGTGAAGAAGATCTCTGTCACAAAGTCGCCGGCAGTGAAGAGCGGCTCGCTCTGGTGATTCAGATTGCCCATGAAATCACAGGCGTTGACGTTGCAGGTGTAACTATTGTCGCTGGGGAACGTGACCACCGTATCGCCATAGGCCACTCCTACCGCCAGGCACGACAATGTCAGGAACAACAGCATTACACGCACGGAAAGCTTTTTCATTCGATCCTCCGCATATCGTGAAAGGGACAGATTGCCACTGCGGTCTTATTAGGGGGAATGCTTAACCAGGCGATGGTCCGAGCCGCCTGTACCGGAGTCGGTACCAGAACAGCATCACCCTTCGCCTCACATTCCTCAGGTTCACCCACATCGCCTCAGGAATGCCCCAGGGGGAGCGACACCATGATAGTCCGCTTTTTCGGAATATCAAGCAGAAACGTCAACGATGCGCCGTAGTTTTGTCAGGAGGGAAAGTCGCGAGCGCGGTGGTATCTACGAATTAAATAGTAGTAGACCACAAAGCCATGGGTGCGTTCGCCTGCCGGCTATGTACTTGTCCTCCAATCATTTACCATCCAACCCTGGATATGCAAAGGTCGCCGAACGGCAGGAGTGGGTTTGCACGAGCGCCGTTTCCATAGATGCACTCGGCCAACGAAAAAAGCGGTGCTGGGAAGCACCGCTCTGCTGAGTTGCGCGCCCCTTGCGAGGCGCGCCAGACCGAGGAGCGAAACCACTTCTGGGTCAGTTACTGCAATCCGAAGAACGGATTCGCCATATCAACGGGATAGGAGACACCAAGTCCAGTGACCAGATCGTAGCCCGGTCCTGCCTGATGACCGTTGTTCCCGGTGATCACGTCCCAGTAGAAGTACAGGTAGTTCGACCCTGGGGTGCTGTAGAGCTTGTACGGATGGTACAGCTGATTGTTGATGATCTGAGGGAAGTCCGCCTTGTGGAAGCCGCGACGCGCAGCCTCAATATTGGCAAAAACTCCCGCCGTGACAGGTGTGGCCACGCTGGTGCCTCCCACGCGAACATAGCCGCCGTTGCCGCTGTCGTAGATGTACACGGGGCTGGCGGGGGACGCGACCGCCGAGATGTCAGGAGCGGCGCGGTTCGCCCCGCACAAGGTGACACCATTGCTGGTCTGGAAAGTCTGAGAGGGCTCGTAAGCGCTGCAACCGCCGCCGCTTTCCGCCCATCCGGTTTCGTTGGTGCGATGGAAGTTGGCATCGAGCGTCAGCTGGGTTCCGCCGATACAGGTCGCGTAGATCGATGTGCAGGGGTAAATCGGGGGCGCTCCACCGTCACCAGAGGCCCACATCAGAGGCACGTTCAAGCCTACCCAATCAGCGTCTTCCTGGATCTCTTCCGGAAACTCGTCTTCACCCCAGCTGTTGGAGACGAAGTTCGCGCCTTCGATCTTGACGGCGGTCTGGATAGCCGTGGCGAGGTCCGAGTCGTTGGCGGTGCAGCCTTCGACTAGCACGATCTTGGCATTAGGAGCCATGGCATGCGCCCACTCGATATCCAGCATGGTCTCCAATTCCCAACCGCTGTCGCTGCCGCAGAAGTTCTGGCCACCATTCTGGTCCACGTTCTTGAAGCAGCCGTTCTGCGTGGTGCAGGCCGGCAGGCCCATGTCGGTGCTGAAGAAGTTGAGGTCGGCCTCATTGTTGGCGTAGTGGTAGGCGTCGGTGATGGCGATCGTAATACCCGCTCCACCGTTACCCCCGACGACGTTGGCTGAGCCATAGGCAATTTCAAGTGATGGCGGGCAGAAGCCGTTCTTGTTGCAGTTGGGAGGCTTCGTCGGAAGCACTCTTGGTGTGAACTCACTCGCAACCATGATGAACGAGCGCATTTGCCCCTGCGGGCTGGAGGGCATGATGAGCTGAGGCTGTCCCGTCGCTTGCGCCACGGCCGCGATTTTTTGTACGTATGTCATCGGAGCCTGGGCGAAAAGCTGGCAAGCCAGCAGCAGCACGGTGGCGATAACAATCAGTTTAGTCAGTTTCATTACAGCACCTCCTGCGACTTGCGATTCATGCGACGGCGAACAATACCGAACAGCCCGAGAGCCGAGGGTCCAAGCAGCATGAGAGTGCCCGGCTCGGGAACACCGTTCGTGTTCAGACCCATCGTGCCGATCGCAAAGTCATCCACGCCGTTAATGTCCTTCACGTTGAACTGAATGGCATAAACATCGGCGGTGGTGTCATAGGCGCCGATGAACAGCGCCGTCTTCCCACCGCTCTCCGAGTCGCCCTGTGCGGTGAAGCTGCCTAGCGACTGGTAATTAGAGTCAAACAGGGTGACGGTTGCAGTGAAAGCGCCGTAGCTGTTGGCCTGAATGTAGGCCCCGGCTCCGAAAACGCCCACTCCGAAGGTCGCTGCGATGTCAGCCGGAGTGTTGTTTTGTGTGGAAACAGCGTTATAAACAATGCCCATGTTCGCGGGGAAGTTGCCGTTCCAGGAAACGCCCTGCTGGCGCACTTCAAAGGGCTGCTGTGTTCCCACGATGCCAACCAGCCCCGAAACGCCTCCTTGTGAGGTGAATGACGAGGGCGAGGGCTCCAAGAATGGAGTATTGGCGCAGTTGTTGAACTGGGTGCACCAGTTCACTTGGTCGTTGAAAGCGTTCGGATCTGTACTGCCGACGATCGCCGACGCGTAACTTGCGCCCAGCGTAAGACAAAGCACTACAAGCAAAGTTGCTCGTTTCATGTTCCTCCTTGAATAAACAGTACTACTGGACAAACAACGCACTTACTCATCGGCACACGCGCTAACGCACCTAGCAGACGAATGCCGATGGGCAGAGGCTAATCATACCCCAATCCCGCGCCAGCACAACTAGAAAAGTGGACTACCAGGGATAGTATTTTCAATAAGGGGCACTCATCTACGGATTAGATAGTAGATATAGTGGTTTGTCCAATTCCGGCAAACCAAACACGCTGTTGCCATCGCGACACCGCAGGTAACCCGCAGGCCAGTGACGGGGTAATAGGCTATCCAGTTGATATTTGGGAACTTAGCGCGACAAGCCAAACTGCGTGGAGTAGGAGAATTTCTAATTGTTACCGGCAGCCCCATTCCCATCGCGCCCTTTTCTTTTGATCTCAATGCTCAGGCGCTTGATCTTCTGGTTGAGGGTGGACAGGGGAATCCGAAAGTGATCGGCAGCTTCGGTTTGGTTCCAGTTGCACTTCTCCAGCATGTCGCTGATGATGCGGCGCTCGCAATCCTCCATGATGTCGAACAGTGACGCATCGGGGCGATGCTCCATTAACGCGAGTCTCGCCGCACGGCCGGCAATGTTGTCAGGCAGCAAGTCGACGGTGAGATTAGGACCATTCGCCAAAACGACGGCGCGCTCAACCACATTTTCCAGCTCCCGCACATTGCCTGGCCAGTCGTAGTCCATTAGAGGGCGCAGCGCTTCCGGGGTGATGCGCAGCGGCGGTTTCGCGTTCTCTCGCGCAAACTTGTCCGCAAAGTGATACACCAGCAAGGGGATGTCGTTCTTGCGCTGACGCAGCGGCGGCAGATCGATGATGATGACGTTCAAGCGGTAGAAGAGATCTTCGCGGAATTTTCCTTCCTTCACCTGCTGCTTCAGATCGACGTTCGTAGCGGCGATGATACGCACGTCTACCTGCACTTCGTCGACGCCCCCAAGGTGCATGAAGCGCCTGTCCTGCAATACCCGCAAAATCTTCGCCTGCGTTTCAACCCCCATGGTGCCGATTTCATCGAGAAAAAGGGTCCCCCGATCGGCAACTTCAAACAGCCCTTTCTTGCTGGCAATCGCGCTGGTAAACGCACCCTTCACGTGCCCGAACAGGGTCGATTCCAACAGGTCGGCCGGCACCGAGCCCGTGTTGACAGGAACGAACGGCCGGTCGCGGCGGGTGGAGTTCATATGGATCGCCTTCGCGATCAGTTCCTTACCGGTGCCGCTTTCACCCTGCAGCAGAATCGTCGAACGGCTAGGCGCAACCTGCGCGACCAGGTCGAAGATGCGCAGCATCGCCTCGCTTTTGCCGATGATGTTCTCGAAACTGTAGCGCTCTTTCAGGGCGCGCTTCAGGTGGACGACCTCTTCCTCGGCGCGACGGCGGCCGACTGCGGCGCGTATATCGGCCAGCAGCTTCTCATTGTCCCAGGGCTTCTGAATGAAGTTATTGGCTCCCGCCTGCATCGCATTGACAGCGTTCTCCACCGTCCCGTAGGCAGTGATCATGATGACTGCCAAGTCGGAGTCGCGCTCGCGTATGTCCTGGAGGATCTCGATGCCGTTGCGTTCGGGCAGCGCAAAGTCGAGCAAGACCAAATCGAATGGCCGCTCGGCGAGACGCGCCAATCCCTCGGCGCCGTCCTCAGCGGTCTCCACTTCATAGCCTTCGATCTCCAGCAGGGTCTGCAACGACTCGCGGATTGCGGCCTCGTCATCGATGATCAGTACCGAGCCCTCCGACGCTGTTTCGTCGTGGCTTCTCATGGCTCGGCTGAGTGCTGCTTCAGGCATTGACTACTTTCCTAATCATGGGAAATTCCATGGTGAACGTTGTGCCCTCGCCGGGCTTGCTGTTCACCCGAATCTTGCCCGCGTGTTCCTGAATGATTCCGTAGGTGACGGAAAGCCCCAGGCCAGTCCCCCCGCTGTGTCCGGTCTTGGGCTTGTTCTTGGTGGTAAAGAACGGATCGTAAATGCGATGAATGTGCTCCTGCGCGATACCGCCGCCCGTATCCGTCACCGTGACCTGCACGCTGTGCCCGTTTTGCGTAGCCACCATCAGCGTTCCGCCGGAAGGCATCGCGTCCTTGGCGTTGAGGAACAGGTTGAGGAAGACCTGCTGGAGCTTTCCCGTATTGCCATAGATCGGCGGCAACTGCGCTTGCAGGTCTTGCACGACTTTGACGCGGGCCACTTTCAATTGATGCTCCAGCAGCATCAGCGTGTCCTGAATCACGCGATTGAGGTCAACGCTGGTGAACTCCGTGCTGGAAGTGCGCGAGAAGTTCAGCAGGCTGTTGACGATCTCCGAGGCGCGAAAGGTCTGGCGCGTAATCTTGTCGAGCAGCTCTGATTTTTTCGCGTCGCCGTTCACTTGTTTGGCGAGCATCTGCGCGTATGACGAGATGACAGCGAGCGGAGTGTTCACCTCGTGCGCGACGCCGGCGGCCAGCAATCCTATGGACGACAATTTCTCCGCCTGCGTAAGCTGCCCTTCCAGTTCGACGCGCTCGGTGATGTCGTCAACGATAATCAGCCGGCCGATCACGCTGAAATCCTTGCTGACCAGCGGCGCAATCGCGATGTTGGTGGTGCGTGATTCGCTGGCCGTGGTCCCCAGCGGGAACTTGTACAGGTTATGAATGCCCGAACTTTGGCGAACCCGGTAGTACTCCTCGAGGAATCGCGTCGGGAAAACCTGTCCCAATCCCATGCCTAAAACATCAGCGCGCGGCTTTGCAAACATTACTTCCATCTGTGAATTCCACGACTCGATTCGATCCTCCAGATCCACTGCCAGCACACCGACACTGATGGATTCGACAATGTTTTCGTTGAATTCCTTGAGGCGCTCGTATTGCTCGGCCTTGCGCTCCAGCGATTTGTAGAGACGGGCATTTTGGATGGCAATGCCCACGTAACCGGCCAGCGTCTCCAGCAATTGCACATCTTCGGTGGAGAGGAAGTCGCCTTCCGAGGTCTTGCCCAATCCAAGAACGGCGATCATGCGGTTCAAAACAGTGCAAGGGATGTAGTAGTGCAGGTCGAGGCTGCGAATCGTCTCCTGCGCCTCGGGAGTCTCGCGCGTGGCGTGCGCGATGCTGTCAAAAAAGAGATGTCCGGCTTCCCACTCAGGCCGCGCCACATTGAGGAAATGGAGATCGAGGCCCCTGGTATTCGAGATGCCGTGCGACTTGGCCAAGGTGAACTGTTCCGATTGCTCGGGGTTCGACAGGAAGACCGCTATGCGATCCACCATCAAGGTCCGCGACAGGCGATCGACAATGGACGTCAGCATCTGGTCGAGGTCGGTCTCGGAGTTCAACTCCCGGCCAAATTCGATCAGCGTCTTCCGGTAGTCGTATCGCCTGCGATAGAAGAATTTATCGAGATAATCCTGCACCCAGTTCTTGAACGGATCGAACAGCAGCGCGGTGACGGCGATAGCGATAATCAGCCCAATGGGCCCGGCGCTGGGGAAGTTCTTGTGGAACAGTTCTGAAATGCCGCCGACCACCGCAAAGTACGCCGCGGTGATCGATCCTGCTGCAATGGTGTAGGCCATGCCGCGCTTGAAAATCAGGTCGACGTCCATTAACCGGTAGCGGAAGATGGCGTAGCCGAAGGTGAGCGGCAGAAACACCAGTGAGAGCACCGACACCTTCATCCCCACGGAAGGCGCGGCACCGCGCAGATAAGGAATCACGTAGAAAAGCGTGAATGGCGCGACGGCAAGAATTGTGCCGCGGGTGACCCACTTCATCTGCTGGCGCAGGATCGCGGTGCTCGCACGACGATAGCTTTGCCACAGGACAACCGTCGCAACCACAAAATACGCCGCCAGATACAGCATCTGGACGCGATCGAGGGTCCAACGCAGCATCTCGCTCGGCTGCGCCCACTCCAAAATTGCAATCTGCACCGCGAGCAGGATCGTGCCCGGCAGATACACCGCCGGAATCAGCCAGCGTTGCCGGTCAACGACCGCGCGACGCTCGGGAAACGTCAGCGCGAAGTGCAGGAACAACGCGGGTTGCAGCAGCCAGGCAACGACGTTGGCCCAGTAAACGATCCAGTCAAACTGGTTCAGCTTGCCGGTGTAGTGGAACGAGTAAAAGACGAACGAGACCAGGCAGAATATGTAAAAGTGCGTGCTCTTGGGCGCCGTCCAACGTCGCAGCAGGACGTATAGGCCAATACCCAGGTAGACCAGCGCAATCACCCGCAAGCCGATGTTGAGCGACCGGTCCGCCGGAACCAGAATCAGCGGGGCCTCCAGCGTCACGCCCTGCCTCTGTAGCGAATAGGTAGCCTTCGACCAGATGCCGACTCGATAGAGTTGCCGCTCCAGGCTGCCAATGTTGCTGACGTCGTGTCCATCAACGGCGACCAGTAGGTCTCCCAGCTTCACTCCCGCTTTTTCGCCTGGACTGTCTGGGTCAACTCGCTGCGCTCTGAGGTGGGGGCCGTCTTCCGTCCACCAGACGCCGTCAGTGGGAGTCGGGAACTCGCCGCTCTTCTGAAAATTGATGCAGGCAAACACGACCGCGGCAACGCTGATCAGTGCCAGGATGACGGCTAAGAACCGGGTCTGCAGGTCTTTCGGCATCGGACTGCGTGGCTGGTGCGGTTTGCCGCCTCGCGAAGGCACACCAGACCCTCCCTGCCCAATTTGCAACTCGGATGCCACGTAGCTAAGTCTTACCTCACTGCTAAGTAACGCGGTATCAGTAACATCCTAAATTGTAGAACAGGATTCGCACGCGAAATATGAAATTTGGTATAGCTGTGTGAAAAAGGGAAGCGAGGTGCAATCTCAAGATTCCACTTTCGTGGCGAAGTTACTTGCAATGAGAGCAGTAACTCGAGCCTGCTATGGCCGACTGGAAACTTCCAGAACCTGGAGCCGCCTCGTCGATCACTTGGGCTGGATTCGCCTCGGGTCTGTCGGAGCGGACGTATGGTCCTTCCTCGGCACGCCAACGGGGATTCTCCGGCCCGCGTTTCATGCTGAGGGTACCAAGTAGAAGTAAATTACCGAAAAATGAGGAGCCTGAGGTCGGAACAGGAGGCTGGACGTGCGCCGGCTATTTTGCGAGGTAGGACTTTAGTTTTTCTTCAATCGTGGCCGCGTCCATGCTCTCGCCCTGATTGAGCTGTTCGAGGATCTTGTCGACTACCTGTTTGCCCTCCTGGCGCTCGCGATGCAGCAGGAATCCGTCGAAGATATGCTCACCGCGCATGGCGTCGGCGATCTCGGTGTCCTTGTCGTGCTCGCCCAATTCGGTGAAGTACACGACCTTGTACTGACCGGTGAGAGCGCTGTCGCGGTAGATTTCGAACATTACTTTCTTAGTGTCGGTAGTGAGAGGCATAACGATGTGATTTTAACGCGTCGCGGCGAGGCAAGCCTACTATCCGGAGCGAGAAAGGAAGCGACGAGTCGAAGGACCCCTACACCAACCGCGACCTCCGGGCTAGGGTAGGGGTCCTTCGACTTCGTTCGGTCGCAACTGCGACCTCACTCCGCTTCTTATGACAACATCGCAGAGCTGCGGGTAAAGGCTAATCGTTGGCCGACGACAGCTCCGGCTCCGATTCCGTCGCCATCCGCACCAGCGGAACCAACTCGCTCTCCTGGCGCACCGACTTGTGCGTCAGGTTTATGCGCAGCCTGCGTTCATATTCGGCCAACTGACGCTCCAGCTCCTTCGCCGCATCGGCCTTCTTCAGCAGGTCCTCGCGATAGCGCTTAAGGAAGTAGTCAATCGTCTCCACGCGAATCTTGATCGAGCCCGTTGGCTTGTTCTCGTCCAAGTCCTTGAACGCGAAGTACGGCGTGCCCGAGTTCTCGATGATGTCTTCGACCACGCTGTAAATCGGAGCATCGTGGCCGCACTTGAAGTTGCTGACCTCCAGCGCGACCAGGTTCGGATGCCGCGCGGTGAACTTCGCCGCCCAAATCTTCATGTTCGTGCTGGCTGAGTAGGCGTTCTTCCATACGTCCTTGATGTCCAGCGCATGCGTGATCCCTCCCGAGCGAACTTCTTCACCGAAGAGCCGGTCGAGCATGTCTTCATCGGTCGGCAGATAGCTCTGCGAGAACACCGGATAACCGAGCTTCTGGAACTCCTCCATGATTTCGTGGTTGACCCCCGGATCGTGGTGGTATACGCGGCCTAGCATCACGATGCCCAGGCGGTTCTCGCGCTCGAGTTGGTCGAGCACTTCGCGGGCACGCTTCTTTAGCCCCGTCTCGTACTCTTCGAAGGCCTTGAAGGCGACTTGCATGGCACGATCGTTTTCGTCTTCGGAGATTCCGAGGATCGGCCCCCACGTCTCCCACATCTGGAAGCCGAACAGCTTCGGGTCGTGAATGTTGAGAATCGGGTCGAGGTACTGGACCCCGTTTTCTGCGAAAACATCGCTCTCCTTAGTAAATGCTGCTTTCACCGCGTCAGGCGTGGCGGTCACCGTCGGACACGCGCTGCTGGCGCTGCAATTCTTCAGCGGCTGGTGCAGCGTGTCGATCATGGGGAAGAAGATGGTGTTGAGCGGCTTCTTCTGGTGCTTCTGGAAGACCAGGTTATAGACGTGCGGAATGCCGATCTTTGACGGGAAGCAGGGATCGATAGCGCCGCGGCCCGCGCCCGTGCGGTAAAGCTCCTGCGAGGTGAAGTCGGAGTAAATGATGTTCTCCGGCTGCACGCCCAGGCTCTCGAGGTACGCGCTGAACATCGGCGCGTATAGGTACATTTGCAGCACCTTCGGCATGCCCACGCGATGCGTCGCGCGGCCCTTCATCAGCTCAATGCGCTGCTTGACCGACGACTTCCACGAGCGCACAGGGATTGGGTCCGCAATGCTCTTCACGTTGCGCGGACGCCACGCTTCGTGAGCGGCGATGTCCACGAAGTTGGGATTTTCCTTCTTGACCGCATCCAGTCCGGCCTTGATGCCGCGCATGGCGCTGACATCTTCCACCTGGCCTTTTTCGCAGGTCGAGATAATCAGGCGGCGCTCGCCGGTCTGCAGCGGCACCTTCGACTTGAACACCGGCAGCGGAGTTGAGGTGTCGAGCTTTTCGTCATCCCCGACGCTGACGTCGATAAACGTGCGCAGGCAGTTGTTCTTGCAGAAGTAGCAGCGCGTCTCTTCGCTGCGGGTAGTGCGATAGCCGATCTTCAATACCGCATCGATACCGATGAACGATGTGCGATGGCCGTTCTTGTACAGGCGAATCGCTTCAACACCTGCGCCAATGGCGCCGGACTCGCCGCAATGCTCGTGCACGATCACTTCCGGCCCGTGGTCCACGCCGTGGAAGTGCGAGCGGATAAAGTCAACTTCCGATTTCACTGCTGCCAGGTTCTTCTGCGTTCCGCCTTGCAGAATGAAGCGCGAACCCAGCTTGGCCAGGTTCGGAATCGCCGCGACATACAGGAAGATGTTCTTCGGCAGCACCGCAGCAAGTCCGGCGAGGATTTCTTCCCCGCGCCAACCCTGGCGCTGGAAGTTGACGATGTCGGACTGCATGAACACTGCGCAGCCATAGCCGAAGACCGGCATGGTGTTCGCCCCGAACGCGATGTCGGCGTACTCCTCTACCTTGTAGCCAAGCGCCTCAGCTGTGCCCTGTAGGAAATATCCGTTGCCTGCCGAGCACTGAGTGTTCAGCTTGAAGTCTTTGACGCGCCCGTCTTTGAGAACGATGAGCTTGATGTCCTGTCCGCCTACGTCCACGATGACGTGCGGGTCCTTGTAGAACTTCATCGCCGACTCGGTATGCGCCACGGTTTCCACCAGCGCGACGTCGGCCTTCAGCACATCCTTCAGAACATCCTTCGCGTAGCCGGTAGTGCCGACGCCGAGAACTTCCAACCTTGCGCCTTGCGATTCGACCTGCTCGCGAATCGCGATAAACATGTCGATCGTGTCCTGAATCGGGTTGCCGTTCGAAAGCTGGTAGGCCTTGCAAAGGACGTCGCCGCCCTCAGAGAGCAGCACGGCTTTGGTCGAAGTTGAACCGCCGTCGATGCCGATGAATCCGCTGATCACCTGCTCCGGCTGGAAGGTCGCGCCCTTGAACTTCGGGATCGTGTACTCCTTCTTGAACTGGGCCAGCTCTTCTTCGGACGTGCTCAACCCGGCCGCGCCTGACTTCGCCTTCTCCGCCTGGCGCCCGACTAAGATGTAGTCCTCCAGGCACTCGGTACCCATGTAGATACCGACGTCAGGGTCCTCATCCTTCCCGAACTCGACTGCGCCGATGGCCGCGAAGTACTGCGCGTTATCCGGAACCTTGATCAGATCTTCCGGCTTCGCGCCCTCCGGCAACTGAACTTTGCGCTCGTCCCACATCCTGGGAATGTTCTGCTGCCAAGCTTCCTTCATGCCACGAATGAAGCTGTTCGGGCCACCCAGCAACAAAACGTGCGGCCGCAGCGTATGCCCACGCGTGAGGACCGTCAGGTTCTGAAGTACGATGGCGTCGAACAGAGACGCCATAAGCTGGTCCGGCGGGATGCCCTGTTTTTGCAGGCCGTTGATGTCCGTCTCAGCGAATACGCCACATTTGCCCGCGACAGGATGCAGCTTGATCCCGGTGTAGCCCTGGTTGCCGAGGTCTTCGGTGGGAATCTTCAACTTGGCGTTGATCTTGTCGATGACCGCGCCCGTGCCGCCGGCGCACTTGTCATTCATCGACGGAATCTTCTTCTTGCGGCCCGTGTTTTCGTCTTCCTTGAAGACGATGATCTTGGCGTCCTGCCCGCCCAACTCGATGACCGAGTTCACTTCCGGGTGCATCTTCTCGACAGCCAGCGAAACCGCCGTGACTTCCTGCACAAATTTCGCGCCCACGAGGTTGGCCAGCGCGCCGCCGCCGGAGCCGGTGATGAAGATGCGGCAGTTGTGCGGCGCAATGCCGGCTTCCTCCTGCATGCGCTTGAGGAACTCAAGCGTCTTTTCCGGCTGCTTGGTTTCGTGGCGCTGGTAGTCGCTCCAGATGATCGCGTCGGTTTCCGAATCGACGATGACGGCCTTGACCGTGGTCGAACCGACGTCCATGCCCACCATGTAGACCATCTTGTGTCCGGATTGCGCAGAAACCTCGCGGGATTTGGCAAGGATGCGGGCAGGCAACGTGTCAGGTGATGCGCTCTTGATCAGATCGTTGAGCTGAACATCGAGCTTGACAGCGCCGGTGCTGCAAGATGAAGACCCGTGCTGGTGCGAGTTTGAACTCACCGTGCCTCCTGAGTTCGTGCGTGGGGGCTGTGGCCCCTCTCGATTGTGTGCCGCTAAAACGGCGGCTAAGTACGATGCTCCGCGTCAGGGCACGACTTCAGTCGGGCCGAAATGCGCGCGCCATTTTCCCTCTTCGAGCCGGCTTCAGCCGGCGACATCTGCCGTCCCTACGGGACTCGGGATCACGTAAATTAAAGAGCCTGACGGCACGACTGAAGTCGTGCCCTGACGCGAATCTTCGCAACCCAGATTCTCAGCAGCTTAACGCCGACCTAATGGTCGGCTCTACCGACTTCATTCCCTAACACGCGGGCCCCAATGCCCGCACTACCTAGTCCTCGAAGTTGCCTTCAATTCTCCTGAAGCCGACCTTGGCGTGCTTCCACAGCCACTTGATCACGCGCTCATCGTTGTAGCAGAAGGCCAGAATGTGATTCAGCGTTGAGAAGCAGGTTTTCTGACATTCCTGCTTCATCTCTTTGAGCTGCGCCCGTTCAAACTTGTGGTTCTCAATGGTGCCCCAATCGTAATTGGCGTTGTACATCGGGAAGCACGGCGCCAGCGTGCCATCCACACGGACGATCAGCGAATTCATGCCGGCGCGGCAACCCCAGTCGTGCAGGTTGCCCTCGATGAACTCCTTCATCTGCGCCAAGCGCTTCACCGAGTTCACCATGTGATAGCCAGAGTTCTGTTTTTCGATGAGCCAGTCAATCAACTCCGCTACTGCCGGATGGTCTTCCTTGCGGATGAACGTCGGGTTGCTCTCGTAGTGCTTGAACGCAGGCTGCTCGGTCATCGGCGATTCGCAAATGTGGTAGTCAGTCGCAATGCCGTTATCGTGCGCCAGTTCGGTCAACTGCCGCACATCGTCAAGATTGTTGCGGCAGATGTTGATGTTTAGGAACGCTGCGTAGCCGTATTTGTACTGCTTTTTCACCAGGTAATCGAAGTGCGACCGGATGGGCACCATGGCCTTCGGCAGTCCGCGTCCCGGGACATCGTCCCAGGCATCCACCGCAAGGTTGACGGTTGCAACGCCGGCATCGGCAATCTTGTCGATCACCTTCGGCCAGAGCAGCCGACCATTGGTCGGCAGATAAATCCAGAAGCCCTTCTTCGCGGCGTAGTAGATGATTTTGTGCGCGAAGTCGGGACGCAGCAGCGGCTCGCCGCCCATCAGCGCCAGAACGCCGGCGCCGGATTCGCGCAGCCAGTCGACCGAGCGCTTGGCCACGTCCTCGGTCATGCCGCGAACCGTGTTATCGAACGCCCAGCAGTAGTGGCAGTCGAGGTTGCACTTCCACTCGTTAAACAGGTACGCAATGATCGGGTGAAAGTCGCCCGGCATCACACGCGAGCGGAAGAATGGGAATGCCCAGCCACGCATTGCGCGATAGATGTGCTTGGTCTTGACCTTCCGCCGGCCATTGACGAAAAAGTCCTCGTCCGGCGCCGCCATTAGCTCGGGATACTGCGGGAACACCGGTTCCGGCAGCACCTGCTCTTTGCCGTCCTTGGGGGCGGGAAGCAGCGAGCGCGAGTCCGGCGGCTTCATCAGCAGATCATGCAACTGCACGTCTAGACGAAACGTGGGAGCAGACGACGAACTATCCGTGGTTGGAGCGATAGGCGTTTCCACCTCAGGCATTGTTGTGGCTGTCCTTTCTTCAGTCGTTGATACAACGCCAGCGCGAGAAGAACCCAGTCGGGGCCTCTTCACTAAGTCTACGCCCGGAGGCCCTGCTTGAACCTCCAGGCCGCTATGGAATCCAGGACTACGCTACCGCCAGCTCCCGCTGCTGCACCTGATGACGAGGAGCAGGCACGCGCTTGATACGCGTCTTACCGTTCATCAGGTCGCTGACGTGCAGGACAAAGTTTGCGGCGATGCCGGTCACTCCGTGCTGGTGCGGCACGGGATAGAACAGGTTGCGCAGTTCAGGATGATCGGCAACGTAGTCCTTGATGTCCTCAAGGCGCTTGCCGGTCGATTCCAGCACCTGCTCGAATTCCATGCGGGCTTTGACCTTGGCTTCGCCCAGCGCCATCTGCACGCGGCTGTGAGCGTTGATCTCACCTTCACCCGAGGTTTCGATGGGCAGGAAGATCATCTCCTTGAAGTGGTTTGCCACTCCCGACTGCACACCGTCGGACTGCGAAGAAGGCATGCAGCCGAACGGCTTCAGGGCCAGAACCATGTGGCAGAGGCGGTTCTTGGTGTAATAGACGTTCTTGGCGACTTCGAGGTGACCCTCGCCGCCACGCGCGAACTCGTTGTAGAAGGGATTCGCCATCTCGGCCAGCACCTTCTGGTCAACCAGTTCGTGAGCGATGCTGCCCAGCGCCTCCACTACTCGCTCGTACTGGCGTGCGTAAATGCGCTCGCCGATTCCGATCATCCACTGCTTCTTGCGGAAGTGGAGCTCGTTCATCGCCTGCTTGTGCAGCTCCCACGGTTTCACCTTCTTGTAGGGAGCATCGAGAGCGCGCTTGGCCTTGGCGCGCGCCTTCACCTGGTACATCATGTACATCACCCAGGTTCCGATGGGCTCGACCAGTACCTGCGCGCCTTCGCGCTCCAGGAACTCGAACATGTGGAAGTTGCCGTCGCCCTCGGTGATCTGCGCCCAGAACTCGCCAATGATCTTCACCACCGGCTTCACCTTCAGACGGTCAACTTCGATGGTACCGAGCTGATCGTGCACAGCCTGCAGAGCATCTTTATAGGGATTGCCGTAGAGTTGCTCGCGAACCTTCAGCAGCGAGTTGACCCAAACCTCCCACTTCGCGCCCTTGCTGGCGCGGATCTTCTTGGCCATCCATTCCGGCAGGTCCTCGTGGTCTTCGAAGGGCTTGCGCTCGCGCAGCATGGTGCACAGCGTGTCCATGGACTCCTGGAAGACCTTGTCGGTCTTGCCCTTTTCCGCCTCGTAAGGACGGATGCGGTAGATCATCTCGTTCATGATGTCGCCCAGGTTCAGCGCATTGAACATGCCCAAGCCAAAATCGACGGTGAACTTCAGTCCGGCTTCACCCGAGCCGGCCTTGATGCCGTCGTTCTGCTGGAACAGCAGCACGCGGAATTTCTCGAAACCTGCATTCTGCAGCGCCAGGCGATACTCCGCCTCGTACATGCCGAAGCGGCACGGGCCGCACGAGCCGGCAGTAAAGAAAACATAGTTGTTGCAGATCTCGTCTTTTGACAATCCCTGCGAATGCAGAAATTGCAAGTACTGCACGAGATTGCCGACAGTGAAGTATGTCGGATTGCACTGCCCGTTGTTGCCGTATTCCTTTCCGATCTGGAAGGCCGAAACGTTGGGCACGGGCAGAATGTCGCAGTTGTAACCGCAACCTTTAAACACGGCCTGGATGACGCGCTCGTGTTTCCACGTAAGTCCGCCAAACAGGATGGTAACGTTGCCACGCTCCTCAGCGCCGAAAGGCCGCTCCACCGGGCGACGGAAGTGACGGACAGGGCCGCTGTCGAGCCCCATCATGCTGGCAAGCCGCGCGCGTTCGTGCGCCAGTTTGCGCTGAATCTCTTCTTCGCTCTGAGGCGAAGCGACGAGCGTGTCGAGCGGAATATCGATGCGAGTCACAGACATAGGATGTGTCCTTTGCGCAGATTGAGATTCGCAGTACTTGGGCCTGTTGGTATCTTGCTTTCCAGGAAAACTCGTGAACGGCGAGCACACGTAGCGTGAGAGCGGATCGGCCAGCGGTCGCAGCGGGTGAAAACTCTCACGTCGAGATTACTCGGTGAAACCCTGAGCTAGTTGAGGCCACACTTAGGGAGATAACGGCTCAGACTCTCCCCACTGATTGTCCTCATTATGCAACTTAGCGGCGGCCTCGGCAAGCGGACAGATTGATTGTTGCGAAATTTTTTGCGAAGTCGCAATTTTGCCTTGGCCTAGGGGCAATTCGCATGAACAGAGGGTTAAGAGGCAAAGTGGCGGGAGAGGGTTGTACCAGAGCCTCTTTCACGAGGTTGCTCGCAACGGAAATGGGTTCAGCCGCCAGAATCGAAATGCCGGGCTCGCCTTCACCTCTATAATCGTGGGTTGCAAAACGACGGCTGTAAGTGAGGCAGGTTTGGCCTATCAGGACCTGAGGGAGTGGATCTCCGCGCTCGACCGCGCCGGAGAGCTCAAGCGCATCAAGGCGGAAGTCGACCCAATCCTCGAAATCACCGAGATCACGGACCGCGTCTCAAAATGGGGGCCGCGCGGCCCGCATGGCCCCGGCGGCCCAACTCTGCTGTTTGAAAACGTGAAGGGCTATCCGGACTCGCGGGTGCTCATTAATCAGTTTGGTTCCGAGCGGCGCATGCAGATGGCACTTGGCGTCGATTCGCTGGACGAAATTGCCGATCGCATTAAGGTCTTCATGGATGTGAAGTCTCCCCAAGGCCTGCTCGACAAGATCAAGATGCTGCCTATGCTGGCCGACATGGGCAAACTCTTTCCCAAAGAAGTGAAGACAGGGCCATGCAAGGAAGTCATCAAGCACGACAACTTCTCGCTGCTCGATTTCCCCATCTTGCAGTGCTGGCCGAATGACGGAGGGCGCTTTATCACACTTCCGTCGGTGGTCACGAAAGATCCGGCCAAGGGCAAACGCAACGTCGGCATTTATCGCATGCACGTCTATGACGAACGCAGTACGGGCATGCACTGGCAGCGCCAAAAGCAGGGGGCCGAGCACTATCGCGAGCGCATGCGGCGTGCCGCAGCGCACGGCGAAGCTCAGCCGATCACCGCCGCGCTTGATATGATGGCGCGCTCCGGCGGAGGCTCGCGCGTCGCCGAAGGCAAGCTGGTCGCCGGTCGTATGCCCGTTGCGGTCGCGATCGGCACCGATCCCGCTGTCGCTTTTTCTTCCATCGTTCCGGCGCCACCGGACATTGACGAATTCCTGATCGCCGGCTTCCTTCGTCGCAAGCCGGTCGAGCTGGTGAAGTGCGAGACCGTTGACATTGAAGTGCCCGCCAACTCCGAGATCGTGCTCGAAGGCTACGTGCAGCTTGACGAGCTTCGCCCTGAAGGCCCGTTTGGTGATCACACCGGCTTCTACACCATGGATGACCTCTACCCTGTTTTTCACGTGACGTGCATCACGCATCGCAAGGACCCGATCTATTCGACCACGATCGTCGGCAAGCCTCCGATGGAGGACGCTTGGATGGGCAAGGCGGTCGAGCGGATTTTCCTTCCGCTCATGCGGCTGACCATTCCTGAGATCGTGGACGTGAACCTGCCAATCGAAGGCATCTTTCACAACCTGATGATCGTTTCCATCAAGAAGTCGTATCCGGGCCAGGCGCGCAAGGTGATGAACGGCATCTGGGCGCTCGGGCAGGCGATGTCGACCAAGTGCATCCTGGTGGTCGACGAGGACGTCAATGTGCAGGACATCGCCGATGTCACGTTGAAGGTCTTGAACAACATCGACCCGGAGCGCGACATCCAGTTCACGCTCGGCCCCGTCGACTCGCTCGACCATGCCTCGCGGCTGCCGGACTTCGGCTCGAAGATGGGCGTGGACGCCACGCGCAAGTGGCCGAGCGAAGGCTTCACGCGCCCCTGGCCCGATGAAATCACGATGGACCCTGAGACCAAAGAACGCGTGAGCAAGCGGTGGAAGGAATTCGGTTTAGGGTAGAACCAATGCTCACCCTCGCCGGAGCCGCTGAACAAATCCAGGCGCGCAAGCTGTCGCCCGTAGAGCTCACGCGCGAATGCCTCGCACGCATCGAGCGGCTTAATCCCACGCTCAATGCCTTCATCACCGTTGCAAGCGAGCTCGCGCTCCAACAGGCCCAGCACGCCGAACAGGAAATCACCGCAGGCAACTATCGCGGTCCGCTGCACGGCATTCCCATCGCGCTCAAGGACAACATCGATACCGCTGGCGTACGCACCACGGCGGCTAGCAATCAGTATCGCGACCGCGTTCCCACCCAAGATGCCGAGATCGTCAAGCAACTGAAGCTCGCAGGAGCGGTGATCGTCGGCAAGACCAACTTGCACGAATTCGCCTTCGGCGGCAGCGGCGTGATCAGCGCCTTCGGTCCGCCGCGGAATCCCTGGGACCTGACGCGGATCACGGGCGGGTCATCTTCCGGCTCGGCAGCTGCAGTAGCTGCCGGAATGTGCGTAGCAGCGATCGGCACCGACACCGCCGGCTCGGCGCGCTTTCCGGCGGCGCTGTGCGGCGTCGTCGGCCATCGTCCCAGCCAAGGCGTGCTAAGCAATGCGGGCATCATTCCGCTGGCCGAGTCGTTCGATACTCCAGGGCCGATCACGCGCACCGTCGCCGACGCCCTGCTGGTCCTGCGCTCGCTCGCTCCGGTCGGCTGCCCGTCGCTCTTCGCAAATCCAGACGATTTAGAAGTTAAGCAACTAAAGATCGGTGTTGCCCGGGAGCTTGCATCCAACCTCGATGCTGAAGTCGGCGCTCTTTTTGAAGGAGCACTGCACGCGGTCGAAAAGTTGGTGGCGAGCCTTGCCGACGTGAAGATCGCTTTCTTGCCCGCATGGCAGGAACGGAGGTACGAAACTCAGCAGTATCACAAGGAAATGATGCAGCGCTCGCCCGAGCTTTACGATCCCCGCACGTTGGAACGGCTGCGCAGTACTGCCGGCGTCAGCGATACCGACTACGTGGCCCATCGCGAGCAGGTGAAAGCTGCCCTGACGGCGAACTCGCTGTTCGACGAAGTCGACATAGTCCTCTCGCCCACGGCGCCGGGCCCGGCGCCGCTGCTCTCCGATCTGGAAGCAATGGACGGAGCCGCCTTGCGCGCGTACGAGTTGGAGTCCCTGCTGGTCAATGCAATTCCTTTCAGCTTTCTTTGGTGGCCCAGCGTCTCCGTGCCTTGCGGATTTACCAGCGCGGGCTTGCCGGCCGGACTCCAAATCTCCGGCCGACCTGGCGCGGATTTGCAGGTGCTCCAGCTGGCACGAGCCTATGAACAAGCTACCGAATGGCACCAACGGGTGCCAGCGCTGTAACCGTCTTCTGGCAGATACCCCCCTCCCCCACTAGCTCGTAAAATCTTGATTCCATTGAGGTGCCGGAAAATCTTCCTCGCAAAATCTTGAGCCCGTGAGGGTTACGGGTAAAATCTTGCTATCAAAGAACTTAGCGCAATCCGCGCCCTCGGGACAGCTTCGCCCGTCCTCAAGCACAGTTTACGAGTTGCTGAACCTACTAACAAGTGAACTGGGACGGAGTGAAGGTACGAAGGTAACGTTGTAGCCCGAAATGGGAATGAGCCGACGAAGCAAAGGGCGCGGCCGTTAAAGCCGCGCCCATACCGCTCAGGAGAGAAGTTACTTCGGTTGAGCGGGATTTGCATTGGGGCGGTGTCGCTCAAGCGGATTCGCAAGCGGGTTGTATCTTCCCTTACCCCATGCTCCAGCGAATTGAGGTGCGACGTTGCTTGAGGCCTGCAGCGGATTCGGCTTCCAATTCTCGTTTTCCGAGATGCGTTTTTCGCACTCGAATCCGCAATCACCATCCGGCACAAGCACCACCGTGTGATTGTTATCCTGCGCGTCAGATGCTTGCGCATAGATCCGGCCGTCGTCGCTGATGTACAAGCCCAGCCAGACATGCAGGCCTGATGGATTTTCAATCAGCGGGTTCAAATCCACCAACTCCCCGTTTTCCCAAATAGCGGCGCGCGCGGTGTGATCGACCCCCTGGTCTGGGTTAAGTTGGGATGCTCCAACGATTTGTTGGCTCGCATTGATGCCCCACGCTTGAGCACAGCAATCCTGTCCAAGAACGCCGAGGTCATACACCTTGCCTTTGCTCCAGGACATGATATGCACAAGAAACTGGTTTCCAGGGATGTAAGCTCCGCCCGCGGCATCGCCCGCCTCATTGACCCACCCGAGAAACGCCGCCGCGCCGCCCAACGTGGCTGGTTTCATAACACCGTTCTCCCAGATGAAACCCTCCCAGTCCTGATCGCCAGCGAGAAACGAGTCTCCAACCACCTGACCTTGGTTGTTGAGGTCGTACACGTTGGAAAGTGTTCCTCCGAGGGTGCCCAGATCGATCATCTTTCCGTTCTCCCACAGGAACGGGTGCTGGGTTGGAACTCCCGTCGTTGCATTAGGTATGTTATTCGTATAGGAGGTGCCGGCGATCTTGCCGCTGTCGCTGATAATGTAGGCATAGGTGTCCGGCCCACCTAACGTTCCCAAGTCACGCAGAGCTCCCCCCTCCCACACAAAACCGCGAGCTTGGGTCGTGCCTGGAAACCAAGTGCCGTAGGAATAGGGATCAGGAACGTCGTTTAACGCACTTCCAATCACCTGGCCACGGTCGTTTACCATGTTGGCGACTCCCTGTGTTCCACCGAAGGTGCCGAGATTGAGAATCTTTGAGCCTTGCCAAACGACCGCCTCCACTTCAGGGTAGCCAGTGGCGGGGTCGATAGCGCCGTTCTCGGAAATCCCGACCGCCAGTCCGGCATTGTTGATCGCAGAGGCGAAGCTGCTGTTGCCTCCGCTATTGCCGGGAAGAGCGCCGAGGTCCGTCACTCGCCCCTGCCGCCAAAGTGCGCCATGCTTGACAAAGCAGTCCTGGTAGAAGCAGTTAGGGTTGAATGGGTCAGCCGCGGGAGTGTCCGAAGAGCCGATGGCTCCGGCTTCAGTCAGTGTTACCGCGAAATAGGAACCGTAAGAATTCGGCCCGCCAAACGTGCCAAAATCATAAAGCTTGTACTGCTGGTGCTTGGGTTTCTGCTGCATTGCATCTTGCGCCGGGGCCGCGAGGTTCAGGCTGAAGGTGGCGCAAAGCACTAGAGACTTGAATACTCGATTTCGCATTGTGTCCTCCCGATCTGTGAAGATCGAACGCGGTCACTTTGCTCCAGAAGGGCAACTGTGGTCTATGCACTGTCTCTGAACTATTCCTGAATCGTTTCTGAGCAACACCTAAGTGGCTGATCTGCAATAACTTAGTCGAACGGCTTTCTGGCGTGAATAGCGATGACTTCAGGTGATAGAATGCCGCCACTCTTTAGGTTCAGGCCTCGTCCATGCGAATCAAGAGCGCAAACCGAGTACGCTTCGGCGAGTTTGAGCTCAATGTCCGCGCTGGCGAGCTATGTCGCGGAAGCGAACGAGTGCTCTTGCAGGAACAGCCGCTTCGCATTCTCTTGATGTTGGTGGAGGGTGCTGGCGAGATCGCCACGCGCGAAGAGATCAAGAAGCGGCTGTGGCCGAATGACACGATAGTAGAGTTTGATCACAGCATACACACTGCAATTAAGAAGCTGCGCAAGGCGCTCGACGACTCCGCCGACGAACCGCGCTACATCGAGACCATTCCGCGCCGTGGCTACCGGCTGATGGTGCCGGTGGAGTGGGTTGGGGCGGAGGGTTCTTCCGCGGAAGGATCATCCGTGAGTTCAAGCGACGAATCCGACTCCGAAGCTCTTCCCAAGGCAAAACTCCAAGTTGGGCGGTTGACCGGCAAGATCGTCTCCCATTACCGTGCGCTCGAAGTAATTGGCGGCGGAGGCATGGGGCTGGTCTATCGGGCGGAAGACCTGAAGCTGGGCCGCGCGGTGGCGCTGAAGTTCCTGCCGGAAGAAGTCGGCGACGATCCCAAGGCGCGCGAGCGCTTCGAGCGCGAAGCGCATGCAGTATCGGCGCTCGACCATACCAACATCTGCTCGATTTATGAGTTCGACGAATACGAGAGCCATCCCTTCATTGCGATGCAGCTCCTACAGGGTAAGACCCTGCGCGATTACATTGCTGAGGGCCGCTTTCGGCTGACACAGCCGGAAGGGCTGGAGATTGCGATTCAGATTGCCTCGGGGCTGGAGGCGGCGCACGAGAAGGGAATCATTCATCGCGACATCAAGCCGGCCAACATCTTCATCACCGAAAAGAATGTGGCGAAGATTCTGGACTTCGGGGTGGCGAAGCTGACAACCAGTGAGGGCCGTACCGTGGACGACCTGCCTAGCCCTAGCGCAAAGGATGGGCCAGAGCGGGGTGTCCCGAGGGTAGTTTCTGGGGCGGCCATAGATCGCACTCTGACGCGTACCGGAGCCGCCATGGGCACGGCAGGCTACATGTCTCCCGAGCAGGTGCGCGGCGAAAAGCTTGACGCTCGCACCGATCTATTTTCTTTCGGTCTGGTGCTTTACGAGACGGCAACCGGCCAGCGCGCTTTTAGCGGAGAAACTGCGGCCGTCGTGCACGAGGCGATCCTCCACCAGCCACAGATTCCGGCGCGCGACCTCAATTCCAAGCTCTCGCCCGAGCTCGAAACAATTATCAACAAGGCGTTGGAAAAAGATCGCGAGCGGCGCTACCAATCAGCAGCGGAGATGCATGATGACCTGAAAGAATCGCATCGCGGCGCCGAGTCTCTACAGGAGCCCCGGCGGTACGGCCGGGTATTGCTCTTTTGTGGGGCGGTGCTTGCAATTGCCTTTTTTGCGCTTGGCCTGGGGCTCCGCTGGTTCAAAGGTCAGCCGATCCCCGTCAAGAAGCTAAGCGAGCGGCTGTTGACGCATAATCCCTCGGAAAACCGCCTCATAGGCGCAGCGATCTCGCCTGATGGCAAGTATCTCGCATATATAGATTCGAAAGGGCTTCACTTAAGCGTAATCGAAAGCGGGGATGTCCATGACGTCCCCCTTCCTGAGGAATTCAGAACCCATATCTGGTACGTAAACTGGTTTCCCGATGGGGAAAAGTTGCTATTTACAGCTAAGCCGGCAGCACACGGGAGCGAATCGAGCTGGATGACCTCCGTTTTCGGTGGCGCCCCACGTATGCTATGGAGCGGCAGTAGGTTGCCGGCGGTGGTTTCGCCTCAAGGTTCACTCATTGCGTTCATCAGCAAGGACAACCACGAGATATGGGTAATGGGAGCTAATGGAGAGAACCTCCATAGAATCCTGGCCGACCAGAGCGAACAGTGTGAAGCCGTGGCATGGTCCCCGACCGGTAAACGCTTGGCTTATATAAGGGCGGCCAAGGGTCAGTCTGGAGGCAGCATCGAAACTCTGGCCCTGGACGGAGGACCACCAACGGAAGCGATTTCGGAGCCAAGGTTGGTGTACGAGGGTGGCGTAGGGCTGGTTTGGGCGAGCGATGGCCGCATAATCTTTAGCGCGTATGACAATCAGGGGGCACCTGACCCCAACTCCAATCTCTGGGAAATCATGGCCGACCCACGGACCGGAAATCCTTCCGGAAAAGCAACCAAGATCACAGATTGGGACGGAGTGCTCGCCGGTGAGCCGACGGTTAGCAGGGATGCGAATCGTCTTACGGTGGCGAAGGTTCATATACGGCACGACGTGTACGTTGGCGAACTCAAGGACGGCGGTACCCGCTTGGTTGCTCCAACCCGTCTTACCGTGAGCGAGAGCTACGATATGCCTACCGGGTGGATGCGCGACAACAAAACCATTCTTTTTTCGTCCGATCGCATGGGAAGACGGCAGGTATTCAAGCAGCAGATGGAACAGGACTCCGCCGAACCTCTGATAAAAGGTCCGGACGGTCAGGAAGGCGCCGAACTGAGCCCGGACGGTCGCTGGATTCTTTACTGGTCGTTTGCACAGGGTGGAGACTCGGGAGCGACGGCGCGGCTGATGCGAATCCCCGCCCGGGGTGGATCGCCTGAACAGGTTCCGCAAGCTAGGATGAATGACACCGACTTCCGCTGTCCTGTTGGCCCTGCCGATTCTTGTGTTCTTAGCCACTGGGAGCAGGGTGTGTTGAGCTTCTATGCCTTAGATCCCATGCAAGGCCGAGGTAAAGAGCTCGCCAGAACGAAGTTGGGACCGCCCACGGATGTGAGTTGGAGCGTGTCACCTGATGGGTCGCGCATTGCGGTTGCGAGCAGGGCGGAGCTTCCCGAACAGGTCCGCATTCTTGATCTCCGGGTGGACACCGAGCGGAACCTAGCGCTCCCGCACGGATGGTATGTCTATTCCCTAACATGGACCGCGGACGGTAAGGCTTTGTTCGCGGCTGCGCTGGCAACAAACTACTTCATTGCCCGGATTGAATTGGACGGGAAGACCAACGTGCTCCTCAACAACAACATGAACCACTGGCTCGTTGCTCCCTGCTCGTCACCCGACGGTCGTCACTTGGCATTCAGCCAGCGGACCGCGGAGAGCAATGCCTGGCTGCTGGAAAACTTCTGATCAGAGCGTTGCGGATGGTAGCTTGCTCGCTCTCAGGCGATGGCTGGCGACAAGGATGCCGCGCGCAAGTCGTATCAGGACTTTCTCACTCTCTGGAAAGATGCCGATCCCGACATTCCCATCTACAAACAAGCCAAGGCGGAGTACGCGAGGCTTCAAGCGACGAGCAACTAGCAGCGAGGAAAAGACAACTGCAGATCCCTCGGCTCCGCTCGGGATGACACAGCAAAAGCAGATCCCTCGCTTTGCTCGTGATGACAAAGCAAGCGCCGCGGGCGATGCTGAGCACTCCAGCACTGCTCGGGTTCTATAATCATCCATAATCGAATGGTTCGTGACGGCTACTATTACGCGCTGGGTTGTGTTGCGGCGGCGGTGCTGCTGGGCTGGCTGATAGGTCTGCCGGGAGCGATCGTTCCCCTGCTGCTGGCCGTTTTCTTCCTGTGGTTCTTTCGCGATCCCGAGCGCCGGATTCCGGCCTTCGAAGGGGCGATCGTTTCTCCCGCCGATGGTAAGGTGACCGACATCTCGGTCGTCGACATAGGCGGCGAGCGGCGCACCCGCATCAGCATCTTTCTGAACGTCTTCAACGTTCACGTGAACCGCTCGCCGGCTGCCGGGACGATCACCGACGTGCTCTATCAGAAAGGCAGGTTCGGCAACGCCATGGGCGCCGCCTCGGCCGAGCAGAACGAGCAGAACATCGTCACGCTGGAAACCGAATACGGCACGATGGTCTTCAAGCAGATTGCGGGACTGCTGGCGCGGCGCATCGTGTTCACCAAGAGAGTCGGCGACACGGTGGCGCGCGGAGAGCGCGTAGGGCTCATCAAGTTCGGGTCACGGACGGATGTGATCTTCGCCGCCGGCGCGCAGATGAAGGTGCGCGTGGGCGATAAGGTCAAAGGCGGGGCAACGGTGCTGGCCATCGCGCAACCGCAAAGCGTTCCGCAGCCGCGGCGCGAGATGGCGGAAGTGCAATGAGCGCGCTTCCGGAACAGCAATCGCCGGAAGACCCGAGGCGCCGCTCGCGCAAAGGGCTATACCTCCTGCCCTCAGCCTTTACGGCAGCCAACATCGCAGCCGGGTACTACGCGATCTCGCAGTCAGTTGTTGGTGGCACCGGAGGCGATTACTCGCACTTTAATCATGCGGCGCAGGCCATCGGCATCGCCATCGTCTTTGACTTTTTCGACGGCGGAATCGCGCGGCTTACGAATACGGCCAGCGCATTTGGCAAGGAATTGGATTCGCTGGCCGATGTGATTACTTTTGGCGTGGCCCCGGCTGTGCTGGCGTGGGTGTGGGGCTTCCGCATGCTGCCGCAGAACTTCGACCCCGATGTGCGGGCGCGGGTGTTGCAACTGGGCGGGATCGCGACGTTTGTCTTTCTGCTGGCGGGAGCCGCGCGGCTGGCACGCTTCAACATTCAAGTCAATCCGCAGCCGTTGAATCCCGGGCGGCCGGGACGAAAGTATTTCGTAGGCATGCCGATTCCGGCGGGCGCAGGCGCGATTGCGGCGGTCGTCCACCTGGTCAACGGCGAACCGCTGCAATGGTGGCCGCTCTCGATCGGCTGGGCGGGGTTCGTTTTCGCTGTCTCCTTCCTGATGGTCAGCACCTGGCGCTTCTTCAGCTTGAAGGGGATGAATTTTCGCCAGCCGCAGAACTTCCGCTGGCTGATCGGGCTGGGCGCGCTGATCGCCCTCATCTGGTTCGCATCGCAGTACGCACTGTTTGTCCTGGCTTTGCTATACATTCTTTCGGGAGTGCTGGCGCGGCTGTCGTTTGTTTTCCGGCGCAGTACTGTGACGCATGCTCCATCGCGAGACGAGGCCTCGCGCGCGTAATGAAGAACGGTCCCAAGGCTTCTCCAGCCCATTCCGAAACAGGCGCCCGGGGAGGCGCATTCCGATTGGCGATTGTCGGCGCAGCGACTTTGAAAGGCCGTGAGCTGAAAGAGGTACTTTCCGAGCGCAACTTTCCTGCCTATGATATCCGCCTGCTGGACGATGAAGAGTCGCTGGGACACCTCGATTCCGTTGGCGATGAGCCCACTTTCATTCAGAGCGTGCTACCCGAACACCTGGAGAGCGTGGATTTCACGTTCTTCGCGTCCGATGAACCGTATACGCGCAACACGTGGCAGATGGCTCGCAATGCGGGCAGCGACATCATAGACCTGTCGTATGCGTTGGAAGGGCAGCGGGGAGTGACCTTGCGCGCGCCGTGGGTGGAGCGCGAGTTGGAGGTCACACCGGCCATCGACTTTGGGGGAGCGCCGGTGGTCATCGCTCATCCTGCGGCCATGGTGTTAGCGTTGTTGCTTCTGCGCATTCAGAAAGTAAGCTCGATTGCGCGCGCGGTGGTGACGGTGTTCGAACCGGCCTCGGAGCACGGGCGTCGCGGGATGGACGAGTTGCACGAGCAGACGGTGAACCTGCTCTCGTTTCAGCAACTGCCGAGAAATGTTTTCGATGCGCAGATCGCGTTCAACCTTCTCGATCGTTATGGCGAGAAATCGTTGCCGCCGCTGGCATCGGTCGAAGATCGCATCCGGCGCCACTTCCGGGCAATCGCCGGCGACAGGGTAGCGGTGCCGTCGTTGATGCTGCTGCAAGCTCCTATCTTTCATGGGTACGCTTTTTCGGTTTACATTGAGACGACCAATCCAATGAAGCTGGACGAGGCGAGCAAAGCGCTCACCGGCGATCACGTTGACATCGCGCAGGGCTTTGAAGATTCTCCCAGCAACGTGAACGCTGCCGGCCAGGAGCGGATTCAAGTGATGCTGCGACCAGATCCAGGGCACGCCAATGGTCTATGGCTATGGGCCGCGTCTGACAATTTGCGGATTGCGGCGGTGGCGGCTGTAGAGTGCGCTGAGGGCATGATCGCCGGACGTCCTCGTGGGAAGGTGCAGTGAGGCGCGTGCGTTGGACATGCGTCATGCTGTTGGGAGCGGTACTGCTCGGCTTCACCGGCTGCGGTTATCACACCAGCGGCAAAGCAGTGCGCCTGCCGGAGAACGTTCGCACCGTCTATGTGCCGACATTTACGAACAATACCCAGGCCTTTCGGGTCGAGCAGGTTCTGACCGCTGCAGTTGTGCAGGAACTGCGCAGCCGGACCAACTTCCAGGTCGTACTTTCGGAGTCGCCTCCTGCAGATGCCACGCTGCGCGGGACCGTCACCTATGCCGCGACCTATCCGCTAACTTACGATTCGCAAACCGGCAAAGTCTCGTCGTCGATGCTGCAGATCAGCATGAGGGTTTCTCTGGTCGATCGCAGCGGCAAGGTACTCTGGGAGAATCCAAGCTACCTCTACCGGTCTCAGTATGAGCTGTCGCAGGATGCGGCCAGCTTCTTCGAAGAGGAATCGCCGGCGTTGCGGCGGGTCGCCGATGACTTTGCGAAGGCGCTGGTGAGCAACATCGTGGAGGCCTACTGATGCGCAGCTTCGCCGCGTCGGACCGCTTCGTGGCCGATATGAAGTCGCGTAAGCTCGCGCCGGGATACGTTTTCGTCGGCGATGAGGCGTTCTTCCGCAGGAAATGCCGCGAAGCGATTCTGCAACACCTCGTGCCGGAGGACGTACGCGAGCTCAGCCTATACGACATGGACCTCGCCGAGACTGAGCTGCGCGAAATCCTTGACCAGGCGCGGACACCGTCCTTGATGGCGCCCTTCCAGGTTTTCTTCGTTCGCGGCGTCAAAAGCCTCTACGGACGAGGCAAACATGATGAGGAGTTCGAGGCCATCAAGGAGTACTTCGCCAATCCGAATCCTGACGCGATGCTGGTATTTGTCGCCGATCACATCAGCATTCCTGCCGACGTGCGCCGCATGGACATGACGGACAAGGAGCGCTATGAGCGGATCCGCGAAACACTAGGCGAGTATTGTCCGGTGCTGGAATTGGCGAGGGTCGAAGAAGGCGATGCCGCGAACTGGGCGATCCAGTCGGCAAGTCTGGATGGCGTGAAGCTGGACGCCGATGCAGCTCGCGAGTTGGTGGATTCTCTGGGCGGCGACATGATGATGATCGCCAACGAACTGGAGAAACTGGTGCTGTTCGTCGGCGAGAAGAAGCGCATCGGGTTGGGTGACGTGGAGACGACGGTGCTCGCGGCCAAGCAGCGCTCGTTCTACGAATTGACGGACGCGATCTCCTCGCGAGATCGCGAGCGCGCCCTGGAAGTGCTCGACGCCATACTCAGCTCAGGCGATGGAGAAGAGGCAGCGATTGGGCATCTTTACATGCTGTCGCGTACCTTCAAACAGATGCTGGTCATTTTTGAGCGCAACGTGCGCGATTCGCGGGCACTCTGGCAGGCTTTATGGCAAGGCTTTCGCCTGCCCCCGTTCGCTGCGGAAGACGTGATCCGCCAGGCGCGCCGCTATAAGTCAAGGCGCGAGCTGACCAGCGCAATCCGCAAGGTCGCCCGCGCTGATCTGGCGTTGCGTTCGAATGCTGTCAGCAAACGTCTGGTGCTGGAGAACCTCGTGCTAGACTTGAGCGCCGAACTAAAGCTACAGGAGGCGGGCTGGTTGCAAGATGAACTGCCTGTGTAAGCGTGGATGTAGAGGCGTATCTCCGCCGCATTGGATACGACGGATCGCGGTGTCCGTCTATCGAAACCCTCCGCAACTTGCATCGCAGGCACCTCTATTCGGTTCCTTTCGAGAATCTTGATATTGCACTTGGGACTCCAATCATCCTTGAGCCGGCACGCCTGTACGACAAGATCGTAGCTCGACGTCGCGGTGGTTTCTGTTACGAGTTGAATGGACTTTTCTGCTGGTTGCTGACCGCTCTCGGCTTTCGTGTGTCCATGCTATCCGGTTGTGTGCGTCGCGATGACGGCGGATTCGGGCCGGAATTCGACCACATGCTACTGAAGGTCGAGCTTCCCAATCCGTGGCTGGCCGACGTTGGCTTTGGGGAATCGTTCGTTGATCCTCTGCCGCTGAAAGCCGGCGCACAGGAAGCCGAGAACGGCTGCCTGTTCGGAGTGACGCCTGAGAATGGTGGCTGGCAACTCTGCCGCCGCGACAGCGATGGAGTTGAGGCTCCCTTGTACCGTTTCGCTGATGCACCGCACCAACTGTCCGAGTACGCGGAGATGTGCAGTTATCATCAGACGTCTCCTGAATCCAGCTTTACTCGGAGACGTATCTGCACGATTGCGCGGCCCGAAGGACGCACCACCCTGGCGGGCATGCGCCTGATAGAGACGAGAAGCGGCAGCCGAAACGAAAGTTTCCTTTCCGGCAAAGAGGAACTAAAAGACTGCCTTCTGAACCAGTTTGGCTTGGAGCTAGCCGCTAATACAGATTGGTGGAGGCTGGTGAAATAAGACGGCCATCTGCACTAGAAAAATTTATTCATCAAGCCGTAATAATAACTTTGGGGTCTTTCTCAAACTCTTGTCCGCTATCATCGGTCACCGTTACCGAGTATTTAAACGCCCCTATGCTGGCTGGAGCATTCACCACGTGTACCGGGCTGGTGTGCCTACCCTTGGCGGCCGTGTAGGGAGGAGGAGCATTAAACGGAGAGGTTGCGAAGTCAACGCTCAGATCGCCTGAATTTGAGTGCCAGGTAAACAGCTCGCCACTCGTAACTCGGGAAGTTACAGGATCGGGGTTGACAGTTACCTGTCCACCAGAAACCTCAACATCGATGTCAGCCATTCTGTTTCCTTCCCTTCAGAACTCAATTCAACGTAACATTTGCGCCACCGGCAAGCAATAGCTCAGTAGTGCTAGCAACGTATAATTCGTATGGGCCAGTTAGAAACAGAAATGACGCAGAACTATAGTGGGACAGTATTTCTGGGACGCTAATCTGGTTTGGGCCCTAAGCTGTGCGTCATCTTTACATATCGTGGGTCGGAACGGAGCGCGAGTAGTTCCGGCTCATGCTTGACGTCGTCAAGCGAGAAACCGGCTTGCAGCGACCGCCTGAGATAAGCAAGCGCCTGCTCGCGATCGCCAATGAGTTCATAGGTGAGCGCGGTCGTAAACAGCACGTCGCTGTCATTCGGCGCAGCTTTCAAGGCCTGCTTGATGTAGTTGCGGGCCTCCGATTTTTCTCCTAAGTGGGCCTGATACAGGGCCACTCCGTCCAGAGCATCCGCGTCCTCCGGATTTATGGTTAACTGCTCCTGGGCAACTTCCAGCGCTTTTCGATAGGTATCGGGCGCGCGGGCTGCAAGTGCCGGAACCTGGCGGTAGCTATCGGCCAAATTCCTCCACACCCGGTGATCGTGAGGCTTGAGTTCTGTCGCTTTCTGCATGGCCTCAACGGCCTTTGCATTCTCTCCCGTAAACATGTAAGCTGCGCCCAGATTGCTCCACGTGTCAGCATTTGGAGATATGCCTAACCCCTTCTTGAAGACGGCGATAGCTTCCTCATACCGCCCCATTTGCATATAGGCGCCGCCGAGGTTGGAATACCCACTCGGATTGTCAGGCGCCCGATCAACCATCTGCTGAAACTGCGCAGCTGCCTCCTTGAATCTACCGATATTAAAGTAGAGCTCCCCCAGCAATGCATAACCTAACGAGTACGAAGGCATGCGAGCGATGACTTGCTTGTAAGCAGCCTCGGCTTCGGGGTACTTCCCCTGCAGAGCATAGATTTTTCCGAGCCGGACGGGAGCAGTAATGGAGGCTGGATTCAATGCCAGGGCGCGAGTGTATTCTGCTTTGGCCTCGTCCAGCTTGCCGGTTAATTCGTAGACTCCTCCTAGCGCTTCCCGAACTGGAGCCAGATTTGGATTGAGAGCGACTGCCCGATTACCATTGGTTGTGGCCTCACCGATCCACTGGATATCTCTGGTGAGATAGTACTTTCGTGCATAGGCGCTTCCCAGCCCAGCCTTAGCCAAAGCATAGTTGGGATCTTCTGCGGCGGAGCGTTGAAATGCCCCGATCGCCTGATCGACACTTGCCAGATCGCTGTGTTGGAGATATCCGACTCCCTTTTCGTAGTAATCATAGGCGCCCGGTTTGGTAGTGCTGCCTTGTTGCAGCTTCTTCCTCTCATCGGCACCAACCTGTAAGTCAACCATCTCGGCCACCGATTCCCAGACTTGGTCCTGCAACAGATTCAGGTCACCTACCGACGCCGTCATCACCCTGGAGGCGAGCTGACGATGGGTGTTCGCATCGATGAGGTTGGCAGTAATGCGGACGGTGTTGCCGGCATGTTGAACGCTTCCCGTGACCACGAGGGTGGCGTTGAGATTGCGGTGTGCCTGTTCGACATCTTCATACTTACGCGAATCGCTGAAGGGCACTACCCAGAAGAACTGCTGGCTCCTGCCCCAACTCCGAAAGCTTGCTGGTGAGGGTTTCACCGACGCCGGCGCAGAACGCCGCATTGGCAGGGTCGTCTCCGATGTTCCGAAATCGCAAGATGGCAATGTGCTTCTGTTTGGGGATGGGCCAGAAGAGCTTGGCGATCGTGGTCGCCCAGCCCAAGCCGCTATCCCGAGCAGGAGAATGATCAGCAGCGCAATGAGCGCGGCAGCTCGACCGCTCAATCCCAAAATCGTGCGCGGTTTGCTCCCGGGCTTTCCTCCGTTCAGTGCCGTCCAGACATCATCGACCGTGGCATAGCGGTCGGCGACATGATAGGCCAAGCACTTCTGCACGATCGGCCGCCACTCGGCGGGAATCTTTTCTGTGTCCGCGCTGGGGCCGCCGTCGGGGCGCTTGGGGCCGCTAGAGCTACGGTGCGGCAGCTTCCCCGTAAACATCTCGTAGATCACGACACCGAGCGAGTAGATGTCGCTGCCGACGCCGGATTGACCGCGGAACTGCTCTGGCGCCATGTAGTCCGGAGTGCCCCAGATTTCTCCCTGCGCAGTGGTGTCCAGACCGTCGATGCTGCGCGCCAGGCCGAAATCCGTGACCTTAACCGTGACGCGCTGGGTGCTGCCGGTTGCGGCGGGAGCTTGCTGTCCGCTCGTGCTTCCGCCGGGTTTCGACGCTGTGCTCGCGTCGGAAGTTCCCGGCGGCAGCACCATCTCGCCTGTACCGGGCGGGTCCGGAGGCGCACAGAGAATCACGTTCGCGCTCTTGAAGTCACGGTGCGCGATGTTCAGCCGATGCGCTGCCGACAACGCCTGAATCATCTGATGCAACAGGGGCAGCGCCTCATCCTTGGTCAGCGGTCCTTGGCGTGGCACCGGTCGGCCAGCGTCTGTCCCCGCAAGAACTCCATGGTGAGGAAGAGAAGGTCCCCGTGCTCGGCGTGGTCGTGATGGCCGATGTCATAAATGCGGCAGACATTGGGATGCGTAACCTGCCGGGCGAGCAGGATTTCCCGACGGAACATCTCCGGAGCATTGGGCTTTGCCGCCGACTTCAGGCTGATCACCTTCAGCGCAACCCGGCTGTGTAGCTCCCGGTCATCCACCTCATAGACCTCACCCATGCCACCCTTGGCAATCTTGCGCAGCACGCGATATCGGCTGGCAATGAGGTCGCCCGCAGCAAAGATGTATTGGTGGGGAGCGGCGCTTGCAGAATCGGGCGGGGCGGACGGAAGTTCCTCGGTGTCAGCTTGCGCCTGGTCAAGCAGCAGGCGCACCTGTTCCAGCAGCTCGGGGTCTGCGCTGGAGACTTGCTTGAGGAACACTTCACGTTCCTCCGGCTGCAAGTCGATAGCATGTTCGAAGATGGCTTTAGCCCGCTCCATGTTCCAAGGTCCTGATGGGAAAAGTAAGACTGCGGGGGACCTGGCCTGCGGTTGACCTGGGTCTGCGCTAGCTCGACCGGCTGGGTTGACGAGGCTCGAAAGCTATCGCGAGGGCGGGGTCATTATACTGCCAAAAGGCCTAAACAAATCAGGATTTCTTGCTGCGTCGGCGTAAGTGGCTTGATGTGTATCGATTGAACGTGTGGCCGCCCACAAGTGTTGGCACACGGGCTGCAGCGAAACCCCCAAGGAACCCGATTCAACCCCACGTGAGCGGGTTATGCTGCCTTCGGTCCGACTACCACCGGAGAACCTGTCGGCTGCTTATCTCTGCTTCGAACAACCTTCATGGTCGTCCAGTCATAGGGAAATTCCTTACCGCAATCCAGGCAGACCACATACGTTCCAGTGAGAAACGCCGCCGGGGAGCGACGCTTGGCACCTCGCGTCGTCATGGGGAAACTGCACCGCTTATGCGAACAGCCGAAAACCAAGTCAAATAAGCTCATAAGCTCTCCTAAGGGGGAGGGGGCCTAAGCCGGGGGCTGCCCTAAATGAGATAACCCACCGCCAATCGTTTAGATTCGCAGGGCGGTGCAAAGGTTTCGCTGGGACGAGGTGGGGGGTACCTACTTTGGAAATGATTACCTTGGATAGGCCTGGTAACCATCCCGCAATGCGCTTTAACCTTTGACCTTCTCGGGACGATGAAACATCTCGACTGCGAGTTCTTCCCGCATCAGTTGCCTTCGGCTGCGGTTATCGTAAGCGGCCTTGATAAAGGCCTTGAACAACGGATGCGGCTCCAGCGGCTTCGATTTGAATTCGGGATGGAACTGGCAGCCGAGAAAGAAGGGATGCTCCGGAATCTCGATGATCTCGACATACGTACCGTCGGGTGTGGCTCCGCTGATGCGAAGACCAGCTGCGGTGAGCAGGCTCTCGTATTCCCGATTGAATTCGTAGCGATGCCGGTGACGCTCGCTGATCTCATTCTGGCCGTAGGCCTGATACGCCAGCGATCCGGGCTCCAATCGGCACGGCCATGCGCCCAGCCGCATCGTGCCGCCAAGCTCTTCCACTCCGCGCAGTTCGCGCAGCTTGTAGATGACACGATGTGGAGTTGCCGGATCGAACTCACTGGAGTTGGCCTGCTCCAGCCCGCAGACGTTGCGCGCAAACTCGATGCAGGCGGTCTGCATCCCCAGGCAGATACCGAAGTAAGGCACGTTATTCTCGCGGGCATAGCGGATGCCCTTGAGCATACCTTCGATGCCACGCTTGCCGAACCCGCCGGGGACAAGTATGCCGTCAACCGTCTCCAGTTGCGCCTGGACGCTCTGATCTTTCGACTCAAGCCCTTCCGCCTCAATCCAGTCCACGTTGAGCTTCAGGTTGTAGGCAAGCGCGCCATGAACAAGAGCTTCCTTCAGCGATTTGTAGGAGTCCTCGTATTCGACGTATTTGCCGACGATGCCGATGGTGACTTCGTCCTTTGGGTTGTAGACACGCTGCACCAGGTCTTCCCATCGTGTGAGGTCGGCGGGTTTCGACGGAATACGGAGGTAGCGCTCAACCAATTCATCCACTTTCTCGTGCGCGAAGACCAGCGGCACCTCGTAAATCGAAGCCACATCTTTGGCCGTGATCACAGCTTCGTTCTCGAGGTTGCAGAAGAGCGCAATCTTCGATTTGATTTCGTGCGAGAGATAACGGTCTGTCCTGCAGAGTAAGATGTCCGGCTGAATTCCGATGCTTAGCAGTTCCTTCACCGAGTGCTGTGTGGGCTTGGTCTTAAGCTCTCCGGCGGCGGCGATGTAAGGGACCAGCGTGACGTGCACGAACAGGGTGTTCTCGCGGCCCAGCTCCTGGCGCATCTGGCGAATGGCCTCGATAAAAGGCAGCGACTCGATGTCGCCCGACAGTGCCGCCGATCTCGACAATGGCGAGATCCACGTCTTGCGCGACCTTCTTCATCGCGCTCTTGATTTCGTTGGTAACGTGCGGAATCACCTGCACTGTCTTGCCGAGATAGTCGCCGCGACGTTCCTTGGCAATGATGGTCTCGTAGATGCGCCCGGTGGTCCAGTTATTGTCGCGGCTGAGCTTGGCGTGGGTGAAGCGCTCGTAGTGTCCGAGGTCGAGGTCGGTTTCGGCGCCGTCGTCGGTCACGAAGACTTCACCGTGCTGAAACGGCGACATGGTGCCGGGATCGACGTTCAGGTAGGGATCGAACTTCTGCAGTGTCACCTTGAGGCCCCGGCTCTCCATCAGGCAGCCAATGGAGGCCGCAGCCAATCCCTTGCCCAAAGAAGATACAACTCCGCCCGTCACAAAGATGTACTTGGCCGACATCCGTCCCCTCTGATCTGTTGGATTGTGCCACCGGGGGTTGGGCTCCAGATGCCCCGAATTTCGGGGAGCCTGATGCGCCGTTGCGGCAGCGCGATCAGGGTGGAGCCTGTAGGGGTGCACGATCAATTATGGACAGATTCGGCGACGCTGGCAAGCGCGAGTTGCCGAATCATGCATTACCGATTCAGTCCCCGTCGCCGAGGATACGTTTCACGTCGCGCTTGCCATGCAGAATCCTAATGACGCGAATCATCTTATCGTCGGGAACATAGTAGATTCGAATGGCCTCAAATCCGGTTACGGGCCAGGAGCGCAAATTCTGGAGTTGGGAATTTCCGGTCCGGTAGCGCGGACCTACATGAGGGGTTTCGCAATTCTTCAATGGTGCGCCGAACAGCCTCCAGAAAGCGAACCGCAACCCAGGGAACATTCTTGGTAACGAGGTAATACCGAAACTGCCGCACAACATCATCAGCAGCGGATTCTCTGTACAAAACCCTCACGAACGGGGGCCGGCCTTATGGCCGGTGAGCAGGGCGTCGGTTTCCTTGTGCACGGTACTCCAGAATTCGTCTTCCGAGAGTTCCTTGGAAGCCACCCCCTTCCAAAAGCAAGGCGTCGAGCTCCTCCTGCGTGCCCGCAAAGCCGGGAAGCGTGCGCTGTTCGACGGCGGCCAGGGCGGCCTCCACTACCTGCTCAACGGATTCATAGGCTCCGCGACGCATGACGGCTTGAATCCGCTGTTCCTGGTCAGGCGTGAGATGGATGGTCATTACGTTCCAGCTCCTTCATCTTTATCGCCTTCAGCGTACAGAAAACTCTTCATCCGAGCAACGCGGCAGGCTCTGCGGCTATCTGGGAGGCGAGGCGATCTCTTGCGCTCGTCGAAACACATCTTCGAACATCTCTGCTGTCAGCTTCCCGGTGGCGGTGTTCTGGTTAGACGGATGGTACGAGGCCAGCAGGGTTATGCCGTCCGGCATATGGTATTCGGCTGCGTGGCCAAAAACATAGCCGGCTCGGCTGGCTATAATGCCGTTGCGCCTGAGGTCATTGAGGTATGCGTCAAAGGCGATCTTGCCGAGCGCTACCACCACTCTCAGGCCCTTCAGGATCGCCACTTCGCGGTCGAGATAGGAAGCGCAGTTGGCAAGCTCCGACGGCAGTGGCTTGTTGTCGGGCGGAGCACAACGCACCGCCGCGGTGATGTAGCAGTCGAGCAGCTTCAGTCCGTCGTTGCGGTCGGTCGCATTCGGCTGGGAGGCGAAGCCCACCTTGTACAAGATTGGATACATAAATTCGCCAGAGCGGTCACCCGTGAACGGGCGGCCAGTGCGGTTCGATCCGTGCGCGCCGGGCGCGAGGCCCAGAATGAGAACGCGCGCCTTCGGATCACCGAAGCCGGGAACCGGACGAGCCCAGTAGTCATGGTCGCGATACGCCCGGCGCTTCTCGCGCCCCACCTGTTCGCGATAGGCCACCAGTCGCGGGCATTTTGTGCACTGGATGATCTGCTTGTTCAGAATGGCGAGAGCGGAAGGCATTACCGCGATTGTAGCTAGGCGCTACGGTCGGCCGCCCGAGCAGGCAAGAGGTCGACACTTACAACGGAGCCGCACTTCTTGAAATCGTAATCGCCTGTCACTAATATCGCTCCCTCGATCAGAGCTAGTGCTCCAACGAATGCGTCCGCATAAGGCACACCGTGTTGACCCTTGAATTCCCCGGCTTGCTCAGCTTCGGGTGCAAACACGGAAGTGACGGTCAATGGCAAAGCACGCAAAGCTCGCAGCATACTGGAAGCCCTCTGCTGACCCAGCTTCCTCATCAGAACGTAAAACACCTCACCCCAACTGACGGCCGACATACTAACTCGGCACTCGCCCATGCGGGCCAGGTTGATGATTTGTTCAACGCGAGCAGCGCCCGGCCCATCTTCAGCATAGCGAAGCAGTGCGCTCGTATCGAAAACGTAATTCTTCAATAGCGGTCCTTGCGATGCTCGCGCTCCCAAAAGGCTTCCAACCCGGCGCCCCGAGCCGCCCCACGAAGGTTGCGGATGAACTCTGCCGTCACCGGCCGAAGCACCAGAGTGTCACCTTCAATTTCGAGTGCGACCTGAGTCCCGGGCTCAAGTTTCATTGCTTCGCGAACGTCAGCCGGGATGACGATTTGCCCCTTGGTAGACAGCTGAGTGAAGTGTACTGCCATGGCTTACACTATACATCCAGTAAGACTTATGTTCAAATGTAATTCGCTCCCCCTAACATCGGTCTGTTAGGTTTCAACCTCTATTGGTGCGAGTGCCTAATGCAGATCCTGAAGTGGCTCGGCCTCGTGGTCCTTGTGCTTGGCGGGTTTGTTGTGCTGATGGCGATCTTCGGCGCCAGTCTCCCGGTGAAGCACACGGCCACGCGCACGGCCAGCTTCAAGGCTTCGCCGCAGCAGGTGTGGGATCTCATCTCAGGCCCGCCCAACTGGCGGCCGGAGGTGACCCTCTACGAAGAGCTGCCGCCTGTCGATGGTCATCGCATGTGGATCGAATACGGCAAGGGTGGAAGCAAGATGACCTACGAAGCGGTGGAGTCGGACCCACCGCGAAAGCTCGTGACACGCGTTGCCGACCCGCATCTTCCGTTCGGCGGGACCTGGACTTATGAAATCGCTCCCACCGCCGACGGCGGCTGTACCCTAACCATCACCGAGAACGGAGAAGTCTACAATCCCGTCTTCCGTTTCATCTCCCGCTACGTAATGGGCTACACGGCGACCATGGACCGGTACTTGCGAGGGCTGCAAGCAAAGGTTCAGACTTAGGCAGTTCTGGAAGACCAAGCCGGGCTCTGTCACTTTCCCGCTAAAGCCGTGGAATGCGCGGATTCTATAATCCCAAGCAAGAAGGCGCCAGAGGCGCCGTTCTGCGGGGCACAAGGATCTCCGGGCCGGCGTAGTCATTGCAAAGTGACCTCGCCGTCCCCACGCTCACAAGCTGTTGCGGGGTTCAGGCACGCAGAACCGCGCGCTTACCCTTGATTCAGCCGCAAGGTTGAACGACCCACACGTCGAAGCGCTCATCGCGTCATCCATCCAGCTGGCAAGAGCGGCGTTGCTTGTGACTGGCGAGGGCCGGCTGGTCATCTCGGACTCGGCGAAGCAGCGTCCGCGACAGAAGCTTTGATTCCATCACCAAGCACCTTACCGGGCGTGCGACGCAGCTTCTTCGATCAGGGCCGCAACCTCCTTCGGGTGGGAAATGTAGACCACATGGCTGGCGCCTGAAACTTCGACCGTGTGACTCTTAGCCCGCTTGGCGTACCACCGTTCGAGGTCGGGGTTAATCGTTCTGTCTTTTGTAGCGACCAACATCCAGCTCGGCTTACTTCTCCAGGCAGGTGTGGTGATGACTGCCTGGAAGTTGGTCGCAAAGTTCAGCACCTGCGATCGCGCCATGAAGTCGGACTGTTCAACCGTCAGGTCGGCCGCGAAATATTCGTGAAACTGCGCCGGATCCAGATAAGTGAAGTTGTCAGGAGTCTTCTTTATCGCGCCAGACTTGCTCAGGTCACTAGGGAAGCGTTTGCCGTCCTCAGCCTCGCTCTCGCCAGCATCAGGCATATGGGCGGCGATATACACCAATCCGACAACGGAGGGGTCCGTCCCGGCCTCGGTAATGACGGCGCCGCCGTAGCTATGAGCCACGAGGATACAAGGTCCATTCTGTAAAGCAAGGACGCGCTTCGTCGCTGCGACATCTTCCTGAAAGGACGTTTCCGGCTCTTGAACAATGCTGACGTTGAAGCCATCCTTGACGAGAATGTCGTAAACGCCTTTCCAGCCGGAACCATCCGCCCAGGCCCCATGGACCAGCACGATGTTGCGAATAGGGCTGGTGCTATTCTGTGCCGCAATCGGCCAACACGCGAAAAGAAGCAATACGATGCAGAGCGATCGAGACATTCCTCGCCCTGGTGGCGCAGTGATCATACAAATTCTCCTCTTGTTCACTCCAGAAGTTGACTTCATTGGCTGCGGACCGATTTTGGCCTGCAAGCCCGACCGAGTTAGATGTCAAACATGATGCCCCGGATCATTCAATTTTGACGCCACCTGGCTCGATCACCACGACGTCGATGCCTAAGGGACTCTGCTCGTTCCTCAGTGCGTCCGATAGTCCCAGCCACCGTTTGACCGCTTCCTGCCTGTTTCTTACACTTAAAGTGAGCAAGGCTTCGTGCTGAGCGGTTCTCGCGAAGCCTCGCTGATTTGTTTGCCGTTTCGGCATCCAATAAGCTAGAGCGGCTGATTCGCAATTCTCTTCTAAGGCGACTTCTTGACAACTGAAACCGGCACGACAGAAACAAACCCGACAGAAACCAGCACGACTGCCGAAATCCCAAATCCTTGCCAGCGCGAGCTGACCATTGAAATTCCCGCGGACGTGGTCAAGTCGGAAACGGACCGGTTAATCAATCGTTATACAAAGGTTGCGCGCATTCCCGGGTTTCGCAAAGGCAAGGTACCGGCTGGCGTCATCCGCCAGCGCTTTGCCGAAGACATCAAGAACGAGATTGTTGAGCAGCTCGTGCCGAAGTACTTCCGCGAAGAAGTTCAGAAGCAGGGTTTGTCTCCCGTGTCACAGCCGCGTGTCACCGATCTGCATCTGCACGAAGGCGAGCCGCTGAAGTTTACGGCGCGGTTTGAAGTCTTCCCTGAGTTCAAGGTCACGCCGTACGACGACATCAAGGTTGAGACCATCAACACGAACATCAGCGAAGAAGAGGTCGAGACCGCTCTAAACAACCTGCGCCAGCAGCATGCCACCTACACTCCGGTGGAAGAAGATCGCGGGCTGGCCGACGGCGATTTCGCAGTGGTGAGTTTCAAGGGCACGCCCAAGGAAGACCAAGCCGATCCTGACGCCAAGCCGGTCGAAGTTGACGAAGTGATGGTCGAGATTGGCGGCGCGAACACGGTGGCCGAGTTCAGCGAAAACCTGCGCGGCGCAAAGCCTGACGAAACCCGCAACTTCGACGTGAACTACGCCGACGATTTCAGCGATAAGCGCTTGGCGGGCAAGACCATCTCCTACGAAGTTCACGTCAAGGCGATCAAGCGCAAGGATATCCCTGACCTGAACGATGATTTCGCCAAGGAGCTGAGTGCCGACCTAAATTCAGTCGATGACCTGCGCAGCCGGCTTCGCGAAAATATGCAGGCCGAAAAACAGCGCGAGGCTGAGCACCAGGGCAAAGACAAGATTGTCGAGGAACTGGTGAAGCACAACGACTTCCCGATCCCCGATTCCATGCTGAACGATCAGATCGACATTCGCCTGGAGCGCGGATTGCGTGCCTTGGCAGCGCAGGGCATGACGACCGAACACATGAAGAAGATGGACTTCGCTCGCCTGCGCTCCGGTCAGCGCGATGGGGCATTGCGCGAGGTGAAGGCATCGCTGATCCTGGAGCAGATCGCTGACAACGAGAAGATCGAGGTCAGCGACGAGGAACTGGACCGCGAAGTCGAGATGATGGCGCTGCAGGCGAAGCAGCCAATCGAGAAGGTGCGCGCCCGTTTGACGGAGGATGGAGGGCTGGATAGAATTCGGCATCGCCTCCGCAACGAAAAAACCTTGGATTTTCTGTACCGCAGGTCCGCATAGGGCGGACTGCTTTTCTCCCTCCCACGCCGATCCCTTTCGGGGGAGAAGTGTGGGCGGTCTTTAAGGAGCTTCCACAATGCTTGTGCCCATGGTGATTGAGCAGACCAGCAGGGGCGAGCGGGCGTACGACATTTATTCCCGGCTGTTGCGGGACAACATCATCTTTCTCGGCACTCCTATTGACGACAATGTTGCCAACCTGATCATCGCGCAAATGCTGTTCCTCGAGGCAGAAGATCCGGAGAAGGACATCTCGCTGTACATCAACTCGCCGGGCGGATCAATCACGGCGGGCATGGCGATTTACGACACGATGCAGTTCATCCGGCCGGACGTGACGACCATCTGCATTGGGCAGGCGGCGAGCATGGCGGCGCTGCTGCTGGCGGCGGGCGCGCCCAAGAAGCGGTTTTCGCTGCCGACCTCGCGTATTCTCATTCATCAGCCGTTGATGTCGGGGCTGTCGGGGCAGGCAACAGAGATCGATATTCACGCTCGCGAAATATTGCGCATGCGCGAGATCACCAGTCAGTTGATCGCCAAGCACTCCGGCCAGCGGTTGGAGAAAGTGGAGCGCGACGTGGAGCGCGACTTCATCATGAACGCGCAGCAAAGCAAGGAATACGGCATCGTCGACGATATCATTTTCAAACACAAGTAGCAGTTTCCCGGCAGGACTTCGCAGGGGCTGAGGCCCTCAGGCGGAGGAAGGCCGAATCTCTGGTTCCAAAGTGGTACTCGATATTGCACCTACGATGCGCCACACAGAGCAGAGTTGTGCTTCAATAGGCTCAGCAACGGTGCGCAAGCACTGACTGGCTCAACGAGAACAGATTCGCAGCGGCGAACGGGTTCTCACAGGAGCGGCACGGCTCCTGCCCGGCTACGAGCACCGGGGCAATACGGCTTAAGATTCCAGAATCTCGGCTGGTGCGTGCAGAGTAAAGGAGCCCCTTGTCCGTGAGAACCAGGACTGGAAATGAAGAAGTTCTCCGCTGCTCGTTCTGCCACAAGTCGCAAGACGCTGTGGCCAAGTTGATATCCTCACCCACCGATTATCCCCGCGCTTACATCTGCGATGAGTGCGTCGGCGTCTGCAACAGCATTCTGGAAGACGACCGCAGTGAGGGTCATCCTTCTTCGGCTCCCACCCAGTTGCCGAAGCCGCACGAGGTGAAGGCCTTCCTTGACGAATACGTGATCGGGCAGCAGACAACCAAGAAGAAGCTGGCCGTCGCGGTTTACAACCATTACAAGCGCGTCTATATGAACCGGCAGCGCGGCGAGGTGGAACTGGCCAAATCGAACATCATGCTGATCGGCCCGACCGGTACCGGCAAGACGCTGCTGGCGCAGACGCTGGCCAAGATGCTCGACGTGCCGTTTGCTATTGTCGACGCGACTACGCTTACCGAAGCCGGTTATGTCGGCGAGGATGTCGAGAACATTATTCTCAAACTGTTGCAGGCCGCCGAAGGCGATGTCGCCCGCGCACAGACAGGCATCATCTATATCGACGAAATCGACAAGATCGGCCGCAAAGACGAGAACCCTTCCATCACCCGCGACGTCTCGGGCGAAGGCGTGCAGCAGGCGCTGCTGAAAATCCTCGAAGGTACAGTGGCCAACGTGCCGCCGCAGGGCGGACGCAAGCACCCCCACCAGGAATTCACTCCCGTCGACACCACGAACATCCTGTTTATCTGCGGCGGCGCTTTCGTTGGACTGGAACGCATTATTGGGCGGCGGATGGGCAAGCGCTCCATGGGTTTCCGCACCGACGAGTCGAAAGAATCCGCCTTCAGCGAATCGTCAAAGCGCGACACCGAGTTGCTGGCCCAGGTCGAGCCGCAGGACCTGATCAAGTTCGGCCTGATCCCCGAGTTTGTCGGACGGCTGCCGGTCGTGGGCGTGCTCAACGATCTAGACGAAGACGCGCTGATCGAAATCCTCACCAAGCCGAAGAACGCCATCGTCAAGCAGTATCAGCGGCTGTTCGAGTTCGAGAACGTGAAGCTGCGTTTTACCGACGACGCGCTGCGCAGCATCTCGCGCGAGGCCATGCACCGCAAGGTGGGCGCTCGCGGACTGCGCATGATTCTGGAAGAGCTGATGCTCGACCTCATGTACAACCTGCCTGGCCAGAAACGGGTGAAAGAGTTCGAGGTCACCTGCGACATGGTGCAGAATCGTAACGTGAACCTGCCGCTGATGGAGAAGGCGGGGTAGCTTGGTAGAGTGGCGCTCCAGCGCCGCGTACTTCACACTGAGATTTATTCTTACGGCGCGACTTAGGTTGCGCCGGTTTTCTCTTCGGGTGCCCCATTCTACCGGCCTTCTCTTGGCCGGCAGGGTGGGCGAGGGGCTTCGGTCGCGCCGACTTGCGTTTGCGAATGACTCCATACCAGAGCGCTTGTTTGCTCGCCCGCTGCTCCTTGAAGAAAACCCTGCTTCTTCTCAGGGCGAGCCGTCAGTCATCTAAGTGCCATTGACATTCAGGCTCCTTCAGGCTAGCGTCTCTGGAATCCTGAGTTCCCTCGATGAGCGCGCCCGGCTCACCGCAAGTTGTGCTCGTCTGACGACCATCTGTGGAGGCAATATGAGGAAGATCGTTCTCGCCGTCGTCGTTCTTGGGCTTATCGCTGCCATTCAACTGCTCGCACAGGGCAAACTTCCCAGCACCTGTCCAAGCGGAACCACATCACATTTCCCCGGTGCAGCTACCAGCATCGACAGCAAGTGCGGCCTCCAGGGGACACCGTCCGCCGACATGCCAGGAGAGGGGCCGCAGAACAAGGTAAAAAACAATTTCTGTTCGCAGTCCGATTCCCCCGCTCCGATTACGCTGTCGCAGATCGCCTCGCTACAGGGCGATGCCGAGAAGAAGGAGGAGGAACTGGGGCTGAAGCCCGGCGAGCCGCCACAAAACCGCGACTTCCTGGCGCCGATGGGCGAGGGCAACCTGGTCGTCTTCGAGGGCTACGTCTTCGAAGCACGCCAGGAGTGCAAGGAATCCGTGAACTGCGGAACTGCGGTCCCGAATAAGAATGCCTTCCACGACATCCACATCGCGATCCTCGGAACTCCACGGCAAACCAGCTCCACTTCTACCAAGGCACAAGAGAACACAGAGGAATGTACCGGCTTTGTCGCCGAGATGATTCCCCACCATCGGCCTGCGGAATGGAACGCCTGTAACGTGAACGCCGTCGGGAAAAAGGGCCTGCGAGTCCGGGTTACGGGCCAGCAATTTTTCGACGGCAGTCACGTGCCCTGCAAAGACGGTGCGCCTCAAGGCGATAATCCCAAGCGCGTCTCGCTATGGGAGATCCACCCCATCTACGCTTTCGAGATCTGCCCAAAGGGCGACTGTGCCGATGGAGGATGGGTGCCGCTGCAAAAGTATGACGCCGGCAATTTCACCTGCGCTGAAGCTAAATGCGAGTGACAGCGTCGCGATTATAAGGACAACTTCGGTATTCACGGACGGTGCGGCTTCGGTCGCGCCGTTTTATGTGCGACGCTCTTACTCCGTGATCGTGCGCAAGACGATTCCCCTCACGGCAGACAGGGCCATCCTCTCTTCCCCGAAGCGCTTGCCCTGACTACCGGCCCCGATAGTTACGACGGCAACGTTATCTGGAATGTCGCCGGCGCGCTTCCATTCACAGTGACGTGAACTTCGTAGCTCCCCGGAGCCAGTTTTACATTGTTGCCGAAGTGGGTGGTCTCCGGACCCTTGCCCGCCACATGCATGCGCACGACGGGAAGCTTTGTCCATTTCGCCGCGCTCGACGAACTCTCGCGGTAACTGATCTTAACGTCGGCTTTCTCCACCGGCTTGTCGTTCTCTTTCACGAAAGCGACAAGGTGATGATTGGGCTGTTCCGGGCCGTTGACTTCATTGGCCTGGGCGCCGCCGTCGCGCACCATCTCGGCGGTGGGCCCACTGAAGGATTCAGCCGGCAACACCTTGAGAGTGACCGAATACTTCCCCGCCATCTCGGTCTTGCTAATCTCCTGCGCCTGGGCGTCCGCCAGCAAAATGACGCCAAACGTGAAGCCGAAGCCCACTGCGATCGCGATCCACGAAGCTTTACGCATGTTATTTCTCCTCTTGTAGTACAAAGCTGCAATCCTCCGTCGGGTTCCTCTATTCCGCATAACACGTATGCCAATTCGCCCATCCCCCCACCGGCGAAACTCGGCGCACATCACTGCCTGTTCGTCGGAGGCCAGCGACCACGCTCCCAAAGAGCTACGCTGTGGTCTGTTTGCTGGCAACCAAATTGTAGAGACAGGCGAACACCAGGCCCCCGACCGCACCGTCGACCAGGGCATATCCTGTGCCGACCAGAGCATCAGGGAGATCGCGCGCTCCGTGAAAGCCCGGGTAGATCGAGCTGACCCCGTCGAGGAATTTCCTACCGTAGGAAGGGCGCGCCAGGTGAGCGAGTCCGACAAACAGCACTCCGCCTCCCCAGAGCAGCCCCGAAGTAATTGCCATAGCCTTCATTGAAAGTCGCATAATTCCTCCTTACGAGAGACGCCTACCCGGCAAATGCGCGTTGCCCACGGGTCCGCCATAAACTGGTGATCCAGCCGCCCTTCTCCGGATCGAGAAACCTGTAGGTTGCCAGCTTGATGACATCATTCACCAGAAACCAGATCAGAGCGTAAACCCAAATCAGAATGGCCCAGCGCCAGCCGATCGGAGTCATGAACAGCCCATAGATCGCAGCCAGCGTCGCCAATAGTTTGGTACCTACTGCGCTCCACAGCAGAATCGGAGCCGGGCGAATCGACCAGAACGGCCCGCGCGTGCGGGTAAGGAAGATCGTCAGGTGACCGGCGACTGCCAGCTTCAGGAACATGAATGTCTGTATCACGTCGCGATTGAGATGGAACATGCGTTCCGCAATATAGAACAGTCCAAACGACGCGATCACCCCGGCAATGCCCAAAACGCTGGAGATCGTCAGTACTAACGGCATGTCCCAAGCTTCCGGCTGGTTGCGGTAACGAACCCGGTCGTAGGCGATGGCTAAAATTGGGCCGTCATTCAAAAGGGCTAGCAGAACGATCATTGCAGCCGTAACCGGATAGAAATTGAAGATCAAAATGGCGAGCGTCATAAACAGCAATACGCGGATCGTCTCTGCGATCCGGTAAATGGCGTAGCTGTTCATGCGCTGAAACATCTTCCGGCTCTCTTTGATCGCGTCGATGATGACGGAGAGACCCGGGCTCAGCAGCGCAATATCGGCCGCAGCCCGCGCGGCGTCGGTGGCTCCCGAAACGGCGATTCCGGCATCGGCCTGTTTCAACGCCGGAGCGTCGTTGACGCCGTCCCCGGTCATGCCGACGATGTGTTTCTCGCTCTGCAAGACCTGCACAATATGGAACTTGTGTTCGGGAAAAACCTGCGCGAAGCCGTCGGCATCCTCCACCGCCTTAGCGAGTTGGCCGGCTTCGCAGTGCTTCGTGTCCTCCAGCATGGTGGCGTCGACAATGTTCGGCCCCAAGCCGAGCTGACGGGCCATCTCCTTCGCAATGGCGATCTGATCGCCCGTGACCATCTTCACCTTCACGCCCATCTCTTTGGCCGTCGCAATGGTCGCTTTTGAGTCTTCGCGCGGAGGATCGAAGAGAGGCAAGACCCCTAAGAACTGCCACTGACCACTGGCATCAGTGCGCGCCACGGCAAGGGAACGAAAACCGCGCGCCGCGAATTCTCCCACCGCAGCGGTCACTGCTTTTTCGACTTGGCTGGCGTTGGCAGACAGCGCGAGAATCACCTGTACTGCCCCTTTGCTGGTCCGGAACTGCCCTCCGTCAGCCTCGCTGACCACCGCTTCTGTCCGCTTGTGTACGGGATCGAACGGTTGGAAGTGGGCCAACTGGTACTTGTCCAACGTGCTCCGGTCCTTTACGCCGCCGAGCACGGCGAGGTCAATTGCATCCTTGCTCTCCGCCCGCGACGCCAGTGCTCCGGCCAGGATGACTTCCTCAGGTTGCACCCCGGGTACGCAGAACGGTTCGCCCAGCGTCAGCTTGTTTTGGGTGAGCGTCCCAGTCTTGTCAGAGCAGAGAACGTCGATGCCGGCCAGCTCCTCCATCGCGGCCAGATGAGTGACGATGGCCTGCTTCTCGGCCAGGGTGCGCGCACCCACCGCCATAGTCACGGACAGGACCGCCGGCATGGCGACAGGAACGGCGGCGACTGTCAACACAAGAGCAAACTGCAGCGTGGTGAGCATGTTGTCGCCGCGGAACAGGGCGACGACAAGAATCAGGATCACTAGTGCCAACGCGATGAAGATGAGGAAGTCGCCGATCTTCAGCACCGCGCGCTGAAAGTGGCTGACGGTGTGCGCCGTCTGTACCAGTCGCGCTGTCTTGCCGAAGTAGGTATTCGCGCCGGTGGCCGAGACGACCGCGTTAGCCTCGCCCTGCTTGATGATGGAGCCGGAATAGACCGTCTCCCCAGCCTTGCGCTCCACCGGAAGCGATTCGCCCGTGAGCGCCGATTGGTCCACCTCGACCGGGTCGCCTTCCAGCAGCTTCGCGTCCGCCGGAACGATCTCGCCGATAGCCACACGCATCAGGTCACCGGGCACGAGTTCTCTGGCAGGTATGGTTTTCCACGCGCCATCGCGCCTGACATAAGCGTGCAACGCCAGCTTGGCCTTAAGCGCCGCAATAGCGTTCCCTGCCTGGTATTCCTCCCAAAAGCCCACTCCGGCGTTCATCAACAGCAGTGCAAGGATGATGCCGAAATCCTCCCAGCGACGCACGACCGCGGAGAGGATGGCCGCGATTTCGATCATCCAGGGGATCGGCCCCCAGAAGTAGGAGAGGAACTTCAGCAACGCATTCGTCTTCTCCTCAGGCAGCTCGTTGTAGCCGTACTTCGCCAGCCGGGTCTGCGCCTCGGAGCTGCTGATTCCGTCAGCTTGAACGGCCAACTCAGGTCCCGGCAATTGCAGCGGCGGCGTCACGTCAACCGAGGATTTCGAGTTCGCGACTGCATTGGTGTTGTCACTTTGTTGGGGCTGCGCCATTTCATGCTCCCACTAAGAACCGATGTCTCGCCAACGTCGACGGTTGTGTTGTGCTCTTGGTTGTCGGTAAGAGAAGACATACCTGGGGTAGGGACCCACCCCGTCTCTTGATAGAACGAAGTGGGCCCAGCTCAACTGACGTTTCTACGCGGCGGATTTCTCCACCATCGGCGCGGTGATCTCGAACTCCGCTTGCAGCCAATCATCCAGATCGCGACCGTGGTCTCCGCCTCGTTGCACATAGAGTTCGTAAGCACGAAAGCGAATCTGCTCTTCGAGTTCAATGGTAGGTTCAGTTTTCTGCTGAATGTTTTCGGGGGCGAGTTCCGTGGACTTAGCCATTTGAGCCTCCTTACAGGATGGGCATCACGAGCAGTCATATTGGGTTTTTCGCGGTTTGGGTCATGCAACTGAGGTCAGAGGGTTGGCCGCGGAATGCGCCCATGACCGCCCGGGATACTTCCTAGGCTGATTTTAGGAGTCCAACGAGTCTTCGCCTGTGACCAGGGTCACACGGCAGCGCGACATCGCTGAACGAAGCGATCTATCGAAGAATTCCAGGAAATGGCGGCCCACTTTCTGCTGCGCCACAGTTGGCATGCCGGCGCTGTTTGCGGCCGAGCGCACGACGGGGTTAAGTCCCCCAAAAGTCCCACTCATCCGCCAACCGGACCTAAAGGTTATGAACTTGTGCTACTACTGCTGCTCCATCGCGGCCGCTCGCGGAAACAGGATGTTGTTTTCCAGATGAATGTGCTGGTGCAGGTCGGCTTCGAAGCCCTGCAGCGCTTCGTACAGCGTGCGGTAGCTGATGCAGGCGTCGTCAGGAACCTTGTAGTCGCTGGTGAGGGAACGCAGGGAGCGCAGCGCGTCGCCGGCCCCGTCGTGCTCCTGCATCATCATGCCGATGGGGTTCATCACCGTGCCGAACATTGCCGGCGGCGCCGGCTCTCCGGCCAAAACGCTTTCTTCCATGCGGACGACGTAAGGAAACAGAATCTGCTCTTCCTTCATAAGATGGAGACTCAGCTCTCCGCTCAGCGTCGAGAACACTTCCTGCACTTGCTGGAGTTCCGGATGGTTCTTACCGTGCACGCCGACCACCTTCTGCGCGAGCGCCTGGATGCGTGGGCACTCGCTGCGCACGAACACGTGATGGGTGGAGTTGATGTGGGAGATCAGGTCGGCGAGAGGCTGGTTCTGCCAGTCCTGAGCCGAGCCGGACTGAGGCGCAGCGGATGCGCCCTTCTTCAGGCGCTCCAACGCTTCTTCGACAGGGATTTTCGCCTGCGCGCAGGCCTCGCCCAGCGTGCGGCTTCCGCCACAACAGTAGTCGATTCCCAGCTTCTCGAATTCTCGGGTGCTGCCGGACAATTCGGCGGCGATCTCGCCAACGGTCTTTGTGGCTGCGATTGTCATGTGTTTTCTCCTGCGGGCGGCTCGATTTTTGTCGGCCATAACCTCACATCAGGCAGATTAGAGGAACGCAGGAAGGGCGACTATGACTTCAGTCACGGGGAGAATCAAATCGTCTGGCTGATGCGAGAGATGAGCGGGGGTTTGAAAAGTAGGGCTAGTAGGTTGATACGACCACCGGCGTAGCCGTATTCCATGGCCCGGATTCTGAGACAGACTTATGAGACTTCCAAGCCCTTGATTTCCCTGCTGCCGGGTTTCGTCTCGAGACTTACCCGATTCGAGAACGGCGTTTATTTCGGTCCCCCGATAGCCTGTTCGAGTGCCAAGCGAATGAAACGCTGATAGGGAACACCTGCGCGGGCGGCGCGTTTGCGTACAGCGTCGTAAAGCTCGCCGGACAGACGCAGGTTGATTGATTTGTCTTTCGGCTTGATCTCAAAGCGGGTCAACCTCGCTCCTGAAAGGTCGTATTGGGTAAGGTCGGCCTTGTCAACGAACGCCGCCGCGGCGCGGTCGCTCTTAAAGGTCGGGATTTTCTTTTTCATACGCATCGATCTCCTTCTTGTGCATGTAACGGGCGCTAATGGGCCGGATGAGCAGTTCATCGCCTTTGCGCCGGAGCGTGAATACGATGAACACGCCCCGCCCCTTGTCCGTTCGGCCTATGGCGCGCAAGCGGCGCTCGCGTTGCGAATGGGCCGCATCCGGGAGAATGGCAAGCGGGCGGGTGAAAAGGCTTTCGATAACGGACGTCGAAAGCCCGTGCTTCTCGCACTTGGCGCGGTTGCCCTTGTCCCAATCAAAGCCATTAGCCTGCAAAGGCATGGTAGCAGAAAAGATAGGCAATTGTATAGGCGAATGTCAAGGCTTACGGATGGGTCAAATCTCACCTTTGTGAGACACGAGCCGGTCGCTGTTTCCGGGCGGCTCATATGCCAACTTATTCGTGGACGGAATCGTGGGGGCTGCCTGCGTTACCCCGTCGAACTCTCCAACTCTGCTTCCAGCTTCTTCAGAGAAGGGATGGCCACATTGCGTTCGTCGATCCGAATCAATCCGTCGGCCTGCAAGCGGCTCAGGTTGCGCGAAACCAGTTCTCGCACCGTTCCGATCTGCGCGGCAAGCTCGCTATTGTTGGCCGGAAGAAGCACCCTAACAGCGTCTCCGTTGCGGCTGCCCTCAGCCTTGGCCAAGCGCACCAGCAACGCGATCAGGCGGTGGCGGACCGTGGTAAACGACAGCTCTTCGATGATGCCCACCAGCCCACGCAAGCGTCCGCCCACGACCCGCAGCACCTTCAAGGCAACTTGCGGATGCTGTAGACAAAGCGCCTGAAAATCCTGCCGGCTGAAGAAGAAGAGATTGCACTCGTTCACCGCCTGCGCCGAGGCGGGATAGTTGCCACCGTCAAAGACCGGCAGCTCGGCGATAGAGCTGCCCGGCCCGTCGATCGCCAGAACCTGTTCGCGCCCTCCTGCCGAGCTCTTGAAGATGCGCACATTGCCGTTCTGCACCAGGTAGAAACCGGAACAGGCGTCGCCCTCGCTGAAAATCAGCTCGCCGGTCTGGAATCGGCGCTGTACCAGGTGCCGCATGAGAAAGGCACATTCCTGCTCGGAAAGACTGGAGAATATCGGGACGCGCTTCAGAAGCGCGAGGGCAGCTTCGGCGTCAACAGCCATGCTGACGATTGTATCCGCGATGGTCAACCGCGAGAGCAGTGGGCAGAAGGTCGAAGCGGCAGCTCGAAACGCCGCCACCGCCCTGTTGGCTCAGGTTACGCCGTCAGCGTTTCTTCGCGAACCGTAAGCTGCTGAACGAGGTCCCTGCGAATCTCATATCCGCGGCCCGGCTTCTCGGAAACCGTGATCGTGCCCTGCGGCGAGACCGTCACCTCGGGCTCAATGATGTCTTCCTTCCAGTAGCGCTTTGATGCCGACACGTCGCCGGGCAGCTTGAAATTCGACAGCGTCGAGAGTGCTACATTGTGGGAGCGGCCGACGCCCGACTCCAGCATACCTCCGCACCAGACCGGAACGTTGAAGCGCTCGGCTGCATCATGCACCGCCAAGGCTTCGCTGAACCCACCCACGCGGCCGACTTTGATGTTGATGATGCGAGCGGCGCCGAGCTCCAGTGCGGCGGTGGTGTCGCGCGAGCTACGAATCGCCTCATCCAGGCAAAGCGCAGTTTGCAACTGCTTCTGCAATCTGGAGTGGAAGTAGAAATCGTCGCTCCAAAGCGGCTGCTCGATCATCAGCAGATTGAATTTGTCGAACGCTTGCAGGTGCGGCAGATCGTCGATGGTATAGGCCGAGTTGGCATCGCAACTGAGCAGAATATCTGGCCAGCGCGCGCGGATTTTCGCTAGCACATCGATGTCCCAGCCGGGTTTCACCTTCACCTTGATGCGCTGGTAGCCCGCCGCCAGTTCAGTTTCAATCTTCTGCAACAACTGTTTGTGCGAATCCTGGATACCGATGCTAACCCCGCAGGCAATCTCGCGCCGCCTGCCGCCAAGCAGTTGCCAAAGGGGAGTGTTCTTCTCCCGAGCTTCGGCATCCCAGACCGCGTTTTCCAGTGCAGCCTTGGCCATACGATGCTGGCGGACCTTGGCAAGCAGCGCTGGGACTTCCCTGCCCGACACGATTGTCTGCCCCAGCAAGGACGGCGCCAGGTAGCGGACGATCACGTCCCATGCGCCTTCGATGTACTCCTCGCTGTAATAGGGCTGCTCGCCCGCAACACACTCGCCCCAGCCCTCCAGCCCGTCGCTGTGGACGGTGATCAGCGTGACCCGCCGGGTGTACGTGCGCCCAAAGCTCGTCTCGAAGAAGTTGACGAGCGGCATCTTCAGTTCGCGGAGTGTGATGGCTTCGATTTTCATAGGAAAGGATTCACCACCGAGGCTCGGAACTACGTATATCCGGGATTGTCATCACGAGCGCAGCGAGGGATCTGCTCTCTGCTTGCGCCAGCCCACACACGCTACAGAACAGTATTCGCACTGCCGGCAAGAACAGATCCCTCGGTCGCCGCGGCGACCTCGTGATGACAAAACTCAAGTACCGCTCTGTGACCTCGGTGTACTCGGTGGTGAAATCTTTTTATGCCTTTGTCGCGTACGACCAATCTTCGTCCCAGCGCCCGAGCAAAAACACCCCGCTGCCGTTATCGTCGCGTCCATAGCCAAGGCATGCCAGACCGTTGGCGAACGCCTGCAAGAACTGCTCGCGATTGCGCGCCTGCACCTCGGCCGCCTTGTTCCGGGTTTCGGCGGACGCTTTCCAGGCATAGATATCCGCCGGAACCTCTATCTGCAGCTCCGGTTGAAATCCAGGGAGGTGCCCTGACGACAGCAGCGACTCGACGCGTTTCGACTTGATCCACCATTCGGCCACCAAGCGGTCTGTAGGCAAGAATCCTTGCAGCGGCGACGTTGTGATGCCGTATTGATTGAGGTTGTAGCGCCGCGCGATCGCCCCCAGCCGCTCCAGGTTGAAGTATGCGTTCTTGATCTCCAGCGGGTCGAAGGTCCACTCGATCAAATCGAAGCCGCGCGCGATGGCATCCTCGCGCTGGAACAACTTGATCCGCCGACCTAGCCCCGTGTTGCGATAGCTCTCTTTCACCCCCAGCATGTGAGAGTGCAGGTAGGGATAACGACGATGGTTGCCTGGCACCGACAAAGCGAAGCCTACGATGGTGCCGCCGTCCCAGGCGCCGATCACCTGGCCACCGATCTTGGCCGCCAGTGAAAACACGCGCAGGGGCACCAACTCCAGATCGCTGAAGCCCCAGACCTCGCGTTGCAGATCAAGGCAGGCAGTGAACTCCTCGAGCGTGCTGCAGTTCTTTATGACCTGCGTGCCGGCGTTCACTGTTTTTCCTGCTGCTTCGATTCCTGCCATAACAATTCCATCTCGGCCAGCGAGGCGCCTTCCGGCTTGCGTCCCTGCTGACGGAGCTTGTCTTCAAGATATTCAAACCGGCGGCGAAATTTGCGATTCGTTTTGCGCAGCGCCGATTCGGGATCGAGCGAAAGATAGCGCGCAATGTTCACCAGCACGAACAGCAGATCGCCGACTTCATCTTCCAGGCGCGAACGCAGCTCGTCAGGGACTTTCACCCCGCGCGCACTCGCGACATCCTTCGCCGACTGTGGTTGCGGACCGGGCTCTGGATACTCGCTGAGGTTCTGCCGCAGCTCTTCGGTCTCTTCGTGCAGCTTCTCGAACAGTCCCTCGATGTTCGGCCAGTCAAAGCCGACATGCGCCACGCGCGAGCTGATTTTATAAGCTTCGATCAGTGCTGGCATAGCGGAGGAGATCCCGTGCAACACGGACTCGGGATGGCCATTTTTCGGCGCGCTCCCGCTCTCATCCGCACGCTTTTTCTTCTCCTCTGCTTTTAGCGCTTGCCAGTTGCGCAGGACCTCGCCGGGGGTGTCCGCCTTCACCTCGCCGAATACGTGGGGATGCCGATCGACTAACTTATTCGACAAGCGATCAAGCACATCGTCGATGGTGAAGTGCTTCTCCTCGGCCGCCATCTCGGAATAGAAAAGCACCTGTAGCAGCAGGTCTCCCAGTTCGCCGGTAAGCTCATCCCAGTCGCGGGCATCGATGGCCTCGAGCACTTCGTAGGTCTCTTCCAGGGTGTAAGGCTTTATGGTGTCGAAGGTCTGCTCGCGGTCCCAAGGGCATCCGCCCGGAGCGCGCAGTCGCGCCATGATGGACACCGCACGTTCGAATCGTTCGCCGGTGGTGGGCATGGCAACCAATCTAACTGAGCGCATCACTTTGCGCTATGTGCAACGCTATTCGTTCTTCGCGGTTCGCTTCGCGCCGAAGCCATCTGCGGGCTGAAGAGTCCGACGCAGTAAGCGCGGATCATCCGATATCAGTCCATCGACTCCCCATGCTGCAAGCTGCCGCAATTCTTTCTCGTGGTTTACCGTCCACGTGAAGACCTGCAGTCCCCGGTCGTGGACCTGGTCCACCAGAGTTTGGGTGATCAGCTTGTAATGCGGAAGGAAAACCTCAATCGGCAACTTCCGCCACAACGAAATGTTGTAGGAGCGGTTACAAACATAGCCCAGTGGCAGCTTGGGGTCTAGGCTGTGCAGGCGGCGGAGCACTTCCGGCAAGAAGGACGAAACCAGATACCCGCAGCGAGGCCGGCAACGGCGGATAGCTTTTACAATCAATTCTTCTCCGCCCGGAACTTTTGCCTCGATGTCAAGGTAGGCGCGATCACCGAACGCTTGCAGCACGTCCTCGAGACAAGCAAGCCCGATACCGCCGCGAGAGCATAGGCTCTCGAAGAACGACGCACTGACCTTGTAGCCCCGCACCCAGGCGTTGTGACAAAGCACGAGTCGCCCGTCGCGAGTGACGCGAACGTCGAATTCGAATCCATCGCAACCGTGCGCCAGCGCATATTCAAAGCAGGCGAGACTGTTCTCCGGCGGGATATTCTCCGCACGGACAGCTAGCCCGAAAGGGGAGCGCGGTCGTGCTCCACGATGCCCCAACAGCACAGGTCTCTCCTTGCCACGATCAAGTCCTGAAACAAGCTCGGCTGAGGCAATGGCACTTGTCGGCCTCTCGCTGAGATGGATCCCGCGACGCCGTTCGGACGACCTGGTAGCCGTTTGCCTCGTCATACCCTATCCTCCGTGCTATACCATAACCTCAGCCATTTCATGAAGCGTATTGCCATCCTCGGCTCCACGGGCTCCATCGGCAAGAGCACTCTTCAGATCGTTGAGGCTTTCCCCAGCCGGCTCTCCGTTGTCAGCCTGGCAGCTGGCAGCAACGTGGAGCTGGCCTTTGAGCAAGCACGGCGTTGGCATCCCAATCTGGTCTCGATGGGATCGGAGAAGGCCGCGAATCATCTGCATGACAAGCTAAAGAAAGTCGGGCTTGGCCACTCCATCGAGGTGGTTCACGGCGCGGAGGGCACAGTCAAGGTCGCAACCCATCCTGAAGCCGAATTTGTGGTCAGCGCTATCGTCGGGGTCGCCGGACTGGAAGCCACCTACGAAGCCGTGAAGGCGGGTAAAACGGTCGGCCTTGCTAACAAGGAGTGCGTGGTCACGGCGGGCGACCTGATCGTTACCGAAGCCCGCCGCCAAGGCAAGCCGCTACTGCCCATCGACAGCGAGCACAACGCCATCCATCAGTGCATGCGGGGAGGCCGCCAGGACGAAGTGCATCGCATTTGGCTGACCGCCTCAGGCGGGCCTTTCCTGCACACGCCGCGCAAGAACTTTGCCCACATCACGGTGGAGCAGGCGCTGAACCACCCGACGTGGAAGATGGGGAAACGCATCACCATCGACTCCGCCACTCTGATGAACAAGGGTTTCGAGGTTATCGAGGCCTGCCGATTATTCGACATGCCTCCCAGCCAAGTCAGCGTCATCGTGCATCCCCAGAGCACTATTCACTCTATGGTCGAGTTCGTGGACGGCAGCCTGCTGGCGCAGCTCAGCGTCACCGACATGCGGTTACCTATCCTTTACGCGCTCACCTATCCCGAGCGCATCGAGAGCGATCTGCGGTTTCCGGTGAACGCGCTAAAGCGCCTGGACTTCGAAGAACCTGACTTGGAGAAATTTCCTTGCTTACGTTTGGCCTACGAAGCTGTCGAAGCTGGAGGTGCAAAAACAATCGCCTTGAATGCGGCAGATGAAATCGCAGTCGCCTCGTTTCTCGAAGGCCGTATAGGATTCGAGGACATTCCGGCTACAATAGAATTCGTAGTTCGTGAAACGTCCGCATTAGTGCCTGAATCTATTGAAAAGGTGTTGAACCTGGATGTGGATGCCCGCCGCAGGGCCCGCCATCACATCCAGGAGATCAGCCCGGTTGAGGCGGCGTCGCCCCCGGTTCGTCCCTGACCCGGCGCAGAGAGCTCTCCCGGTAATAGAGGTATATGGAATCATTCTTGATCGCGGTAGTCTCAATGGCCGTGGTGCTCGGCATCATGATTTTGGTGCACGAGTTTGGCCACTACGCCGCCGCCAAGCTGTGCGGCGTTCGGGTTGACGTCTTCTCCATCGGTCTTGGCAAGCGGCTCATCGGCTTCCGCCGCGGCGACACCGACTACCGCATCAGCGCCCTGCCGCTCGGCGGATACGTAAAGATGGCCGGCGAGAATCCGCTGGAGTCGCGCAGTGGAGCGCCGGACGAATTCATGTCGCACCCGCGTTGGCAGCGCTTCATCATCGCCATTGCCGGACCGGCGATGAACATCTTTCTTGCCATTGGGCTGCTCACCGGCGTTTACATGGTGCATTACGAGCACCCGGTGTATCTCGACCAGCCGGCGGTGATCGGCTGGGTCCTGGAGAACTCACCCGCCGCGAAGGCCGATATACAGGCTGGCGATCGCATTACCCGCATCGACGGCGTGCAGAATCCGACCTGGGAAGACGTGCTGCTGAAGACGGCGGTTGAAACCAACCAGCCAATCAGCGTGGCGGTGCAACGCGGCAACCAAATCCTGGAAAAACAGGTCAAGCCTGAGCCGCAGACCAGCGATCCCGACCAGTACCGCACTATCGGGTGGGTACAGGATGAGCCGATTACGGTGACACAGCTTGAGCCCAACATGCCCGCCGCCAAGGCTGGGATCCAGCTAGGCGACCAGATCGTCGCCATCAATGGTGTCCCGGTGCGCTCGCTCTTCTCGGTGATTCACTACCTGCAACAGAGCGGTAACAACCCGGTGGACATTACCGCCGTCCGCAACGGACACGAGCTGCACTTCAAAGCCACCCCTGTCATGACCGACGAGAACGGCCAGAAGCGCTATCGGCTGGGTTTCCAATCCGAGCCAGTGCGCGTCGACAAGCTGCCCTTCGCGCAAGCCCTCAGCCGCTCCGTCGAAGAGAACAAGAAGTACTCGGTGCTGATCCTGAACCTGGTGCACAAGATGCTCGAGCGCCAGACCTCCATCAAGCAGATGGAAGGGCCGATCGGCATCGCGCGCGCTTCCGGTCAGGCAGCCCGCGAGCCCGGGTGGACTCCGCTGCTCAGCCTGATGGCGGGCATCAGCCTGAATCTCGGCATCATCAACCTGCTGCCCATCCCGATCCTGGACGGCGGCATGATCCTGATGCTGCTGATCGAAGGCGTCATTCGCCGCGACATCAGTATGCGGATCAAAGAGCGCATCTACCAGACGGCGTTTGTGTTCCTCGTCCTGTTCGCGGTGGTCGTGATCTACAACGACATCATGAAGGCCCTGCCCGGCCTGGCGCAGAGGTTGCCGTAGGAACAGCGGCTGTTGGCTCTTGGCCTTTGGCTCTTGGCTCTTGGCTTTTGGCTTTATCGCTCTTGGCTTTTCGCCTTTCGCCTTTCGCTGTTCGCGTTACGCAAGGATCTTCTTGGGTGTCATAGTCCCGCCGTCGCGCCGTGTGCTCTGACATTGTCAGACCTGCCAGCAACTCGCGTCCTGGCTCGGTCCACAGCCGCCGCCCCTTCTGCACTCCCTGGTTCATCGCCAAAGCCTGCAGTTGGTTCTTGGCCGCCGTCCGCGCTCGCACCCGATGATGCCGGTCCAGCAGCAGTTGGCGCACGTCCCGTTCTTCTTCCGTCGGCACCCAGATCCGCGGAAACCGCTCCTCCACCATCATCTGCAGGATCAGCTTCGCATCTTCCCGGTCCGTCTTCTTCTTGCCCACCGCCGCCGCCCGAATGCGCGCCGCATCGCCTATCCACAACTCGTGTCCGCACTCGGCCAGCAAGCGCCGGAACCATTGGCAGGGCGCTCCCGCCTCGATGCCCACCCGCACTTGCTCGCCCTGCTCCTGCAACCGACGATAAAACCTCACCGCTTCGGCGGGATGCTCCAGCCTTTTTTCTGTCGTTACCCCTATTCGATTGTCAAAGATCGCGAGAACTTCAAACCCAGCGTGGAAGTCACAACCTATAATCAACATCGTTGGCTCCTGTCTGAGCCGCCTCGTTTCTTCGCACCAACAGAATAGGCCACTCCCACCAGGAGCCAACGTCGTTATGAGATCAAGCGAAGCGCAGCGGAGCCGAGGGACCTGCAGTTAGCTGCCAGCCACCAGCTGCCAGCCACCAGCTCCCACCCAAACCCACTGACAACTGAATAGTGCGTCCGATAATGCGCCAATCGCGAAAAATTTGTTTGCACGATCCTTTGTTTTCATGGTCGTAGCGCAATTTTCGCCGCAAAATCCTGAGCCCGTGAGACTTACAGGCAAAATATAGATTTCAAATAACTTAGCGGGATTAGCTCCGCAGGCACACCCTTTAGTGTCCTCGGAGGCAGTTTATGAGCGCTGAAGTGACCTGCACGGGAAACCTGCGGCGCGGAGGTTACGAAGGTCGTAGAAATTCCCGAAATGGGAAAACGCCCGGTGGGGCTGCCGCGTGCGACACAAGAGTCAATGCACCTCAGGTGCCCCGTCCAACCATTAGTTGGGCTCTTGGACTGCACTTCCTCTGCGCAGGTTAAGTCATGACTTCTGACTTCTACTTCAGCTTGGCGTACTCCGCCTTGGCTTGCTGGTAGATGGGAATGTCGGGATCGGCGTTCTTCCACAGTGTGAGGAAATCGTCATACGCGGCTTTGGCTTTGACCTTGTCTACTTGCATGACGTACGCCCGGGCCAGTTGCAAACGGGCGAGGGAACCGATTGGATCAGCGAACACCAGCCCTCGCTGCGCGATAATCTTCTGGAACTCGGTGGCGGCTTCCGCGCCACGACCTGACGCTAAGTAGGCCTGCCCGCGTAGATAGGTCGGATACATGGCCCCGTAAAAGTAGTTGAATGCGAGGGCGCATATCGCCAGTTCATGCGGACTCGCGACCTCCAGTTGCTGGACCGCGCCATGGGGATCGTGCCGTTGCTGCGCGATCAATGCCCGCAGCGCCGGCAGGTAATTGAACTGAGCCGATGTGTCTTCCGGGAAGCGTTTCTCAAGATCGACGGCGAGCGCTTCGGTGCGAGGCAGGTCGCCTGCTACTCCGAAAGCAAAAGCGGCGGCGTACTCGGCATCCCGACCGTTGGATAACTGAAGCGCCGCGCTTGCGTTCCGTCTCGCTTCGGCCGCGTTTCCGACCAATGCTTCCCAGACAGCTTGTCCGGCCAGATAGGTCGCCGCCGATTCCTTCTGGCCTGCCTGCCGGGCAGTCTCAACCGCGATTCTCGACTTCGTCCGTGCCGTTTGCAACTGCCCCGAGTAGGCCGCAACAAGCGATTGTGCGTTTAGCATGCGGTCTTCCGCCGCCGGGGTGTGCAGGGCCTGCGCGGCGGCGGCGTCCAGCGCAGCCGGGGCGCTTTCGAGAAACGCCAGATAGTACCGCAGCAGCAGGAACTCAGCGAAATGGTACTTGTGCTCGATAGCGTCCTGCATCGCTTTCTCAGCGTCCCCAAAGCGGCCGAGATAGAAGTTTGCGAAAACAATATTTAGGTACGCTGGACCGAGTGCCGCAAGCCTGGCCTCTTCCATGGAGCGCTCGTATTCGCCAAGACCCTGCGTCGCAAACCCCGACAAGAGACTATGTGGGTATAGATCACGCGGATAGGTATCTGCCCAAAGCTGCAATACCTGTTGTTCTTTTTCGAGATTGCCGGTGACCTGCCGATGATAGAGTGCGACGATAAAGAATCTCTCGCGGTCACTGGCGTGGTCCCGCAGTTCATAGGCTTTGGCCGTGCTCTGGCTGGCGAGCTGGGACTCGCCCATCTCGCTGTACTTCAGTCCTAAATGCGCGTACGCAAGCGCAAACTGCGGATCGAGTTCCACAGCACGCCGAAACAGAGGAAAAGCTGCCGCATAGCCACCCGCCAGGTTAGCGCGCATGGCTGTGCTGTAGGCTTTCAGCGCGTCGAGTGAAGGGGTAGTCGCCATCTCCAGAGGAACATTGTGCTGTTCGATGGTAACGAGTGATTCGCCCAAGCGAGTGCGGACGCTCGCAGCCATCCGGCCCAGCGCTTTCAGCACGTCTTCCTTCTTCGGCGCTTGTCCCTGTTCGTCAGCGAGGATCTCCCCAGTCTGGCAATCTTTGGCACGGAGCCCCAGCACGTATTGGGTTCCGATGCTTGCGATGGAGCCTTCGATCATCGCTGCGCTTCCGGTACGCTCACACACTTCGCGGGCAACTTCCGGTGTGAGCCGCGCATTCGCCGATTGTCCCATCAACGTCAGTGCCTGACGAACCCGGTCGTCGGAAACCAGTTGCAGAAACGGTGACTGCTCAAGCTGAACCGCCAAGCCTTGCCTCAGAGTGTCATCAAAGACGGGATCCCCGGTGCTGTTGCTGAAATCGGCGATCACCACGGTGTCTCTTGCAGGCAATACAACCGGCCGGCGCCGGTGGTACAGGAGGAAGGCCGCGCCAGCGAGCAACACCACGGCTGCTGCAATGGCCAACCAATGCTTCCAACCGATGCGCTTGGCAGGCGACGGGAGCGCCGATATGGCCTCGGCCGGCGCGCGGTCTGTTTGCTGCAGCGCTATCTCCGACCGCGAATGGCTGGCAATCGCCACATCATCGCCGTCCTGCGTGACGGTACGCACCTCGGCGGTGAAGCGGTAGCCCTTACCGGGGAGGGTCACGATATAGCGTCGCTCCTCGGGCGAATCACCCAGCGCTTTGCGCAGCATAAAGATGTTCTGGCTGAGATTGGCTTCCTCGACGAAGGAGTCCGGCCAGAGTTCCTTCATGAGCTCGTCTTTGGAAACCACCTCTCGGCTGTGGCGTAACAAAAGAAGCAAGGTTTCGAACGTCTTGGGAGTTACCGGTACAGGCTGGTTGTCACGTAGCAGTAACTGCTTTTCGGGATCCACCCGAAAGGGCCCGAACTCATAGAGAACCTTGGCGCTGGTGGTCATCTGAAAAACAAAGGCACTCTACCACAGCGTGCCCATTGGCTGTCGGCCAACGTTACCTGCTGGTACGGCTGAAAGCTGACATCCCCAACTCCTTTCCTTGCAATGCACAAACGCCGTCCTGAGAGTTTTTGAGAACTTCTGAGGCCGTTTCTAAAGACTTCTGATCGCCCACCGGCGCAGGATGCTGCTCGTACGCAGCGGTATACGGCAGTGAGGAACGAAAGAAGCAAGCCATGGTGCTAAGGACGACCCGAATCACGGTTGAAACCGACACATTCATCGTGGTTCGCCGTGCGAAAGCGACTGTGGCCTGGTGCCCCGGGTGCGGTGCCCAGGTGGACGTCATCAGGCTCACTCACGACAGCGTGGCAGAGCCGGCGACCTCAGCCGAGCTAGAGCGCTGGATGAGCACTGGCAAGCTCCACCTTTGGCACTCGCCCGAAGGGGCAGTCCAGGTCTGCGTGAACTCGCTGCTGCAAAGCTCCGCATGAACAGAACCTTGACCGTCTCAACATTCCACCTATGGAGATATGAAGATGAAATACGTTGGCTCGACTGCAAACTCGTTACGTGCAATTTCAATCGGCGTGGTACTAGCAATCCTCGCCGGCTCCTCGCTGGCGCAGGAACAATCGTCCACCCAAGAGGGCGCAACGCCGCCACGCTATGTGGTGATGGACCTCGGCACGTTGGGCGGTAGCTTCAGCTTGGCGTACAGCATCAACGACAAAGGCCAGATTAGCGGTACCTCAACTTTGCCAGACGATGCGGTTCAACACGCCTTCCTATACAAGAACGACAAAATGATCGACGTCGGAACGCTCGGCGAACCGAACAGCGAGTCGTTCTCGAACGTAAACAATCGGACGCAGGACTCAGGCACGGCAGAAACTGCCGTTACCGATCCCAATAATGAGAACTTCTGCAGCTTTGGAACGAATCCCAGCCTGATTTGCCTGGGGTTCGTATGGCAGAAAGGGATGATGACGCCCCTGCCCGCCCCCGGCGGCAACAACGGGCAGGTCGCTGCAATCAACGATCTCGGCAAAGTCGCCGGTTATGCGGAGCTTGGGGCGACCGATCCGAACTGTCCTCCGCCGCAGGTATTGCAGTTCCGGCCCGTGGTCTGGACGAGTGGATACCCATTGCCGCTTCCGTTGTATGGCAGCGACAGCGAAGGTGCTGCGTTTTGGATCAACAATCTGGGCGATGTAGTAGGTGCATCGGGCATCTGCGCGCCTTACGATCCGCGCTATGCATTAGAGATACAGCCGAGGCATGCGTTGCTGTGGCACAACGGCAAACCAATCGATCTTGGCAATCTAGGCGGCAGCATGCAAAACGCTGCTCTTGCGGTTAATGATCGGCGACAGATTGTTGGCGCATCCGACATTGCCGGCGACACCTACCAGCACGCCTTCCTATGGCAGAACGGCAAGATCAGCGATCTAGGTACTCTGCCAGGGGACATCATCAGCGCTGCGGTGGCCATCAACAACAGAGACCAGGTCACCGGCGTCTCAGACGACGGCAATAACCATATTCGTGCGTTCCTGTGGCAGAACGGGGCCATGTACGACCTGAACGACCTGGTGGCGGGAAACACGCCGCTCTATCTGCTGCATGGTTTCGGAATCAATGACGCTGGGTGGCTAGTGGGGTTCGCCTTCAATACCGACGTGAACGAAGTTCACGGATTCCTTGCGATTCCTGTATCCATCTCCGCTCCGGGTGGTGGCACGCAACAGAATCGTCACGCCACTAAGTTTGCGCTGCCGGACTTTGCGCGCCAGCAGATTCGCCAAAGGGTGCATATGCGTTATTTCGGCGAGCCGCCCGATCCCTGCAAGGCGGGCTGCAAGCAATAGCGTTATCGGCGGGACAGGGCAGGGGAAAGCCCTGCCCCGCGTTTCAGTACACTGCCATGGAAGAACTATACATCGGCGGCGGCAACATCGGTGTGATCCGCGGCACCACGGAGGATTTGAGCGGAGATCCCAGTTTGATTTCTTTGCAGAACCTGAACGTGGGCAGTTGCGTCAGCGGCAGTACCACCACGGATCAGGACACGCTCTTCGCGCATCGCAATAACGTGGGGGCCAATGATATCGTGGTTTACTTGGTGAGCTCGCTGATAGGCGGGACTGGCAACTTTGTCGGCTGCGCCGCCCACCCTGCCAACGAGCCTGCTTGTGCGGTGGTCGAAGTGGCTGCCGCGCGCTGGCTTACCGCGCATGAGGTCGGCCACATCCTGGGTCTATCTCACGTAAATAACAGCGACCGGCTGATGAATCCGGGCATTGGACTGAACCAACCAGCCGCCAGATCTGGTTGATTCGGAATACCAGACGATGCGGGGCAGCAGTCTCACAACAGGCTGCCCGTAGAGAAGGAGGCTACGATGACTTCCGCGGAACTACGTAAAAAACTAAGCATGATCGAGCCGACCGAGGCCATGTATGAGGGCATTGGTCCCGGCGATGTCCAGGTTTTGGAACAGATCGTCTCCGATCGAGAGGAGTGGATGGCGTCGCGGGCCGTATTCGCGCTAAGCCGAGTGGGGGGCCGCAGCTGTCAGTGCGCTCGTCCTTCCAGATACTCCGTTGGTGAATCTACTCAAAGATCAGGACGTCGGCGTTCGCAAGTTCGCCACGCTCGCGGTCAAACCTGAGAACGGAGCTGATGCGCACACCCTACTCAACCGCATGGCCACGGAAGACCCGGTTCCATAGTTCGGGAGAACGCTGCCGAAGCGCTGCGCAGGGTGCACTGAGGGATGGGCGGGCGGGCGACCCACCCCGTGCCCCTCTTTCCGCCAAGTCTTCACGAGCGGGTGGCCCCATTCCGCCATCTTTTGGCGGGGTGGGTTTCGCCCAAATAAAGAGTCCCACCCATCGTAAAATCTCTAGTAGAGGATTTTCACGTGAACGGCATTCAGTTCATTACCGACGCCAAAGGCCGCAAGACGGCCGCGATCATTGACCTGAAGAAGCACAAGGCCCTTTGGGAGGACATCCAGGATGTGTTGGTTTCCCGCTCCCGGCGCCATGAGAAACGTATCCCGCTCGAAAAGGTGAAAGCTGACCTCATCGCCAGCGGAAAGCTCCGTGCCTAGCTATCGGGTCGTACTTACATCCAGCGCTGAGCGCGAACTCAAGAAACTGCCGGCAGGCGTCGTCGCGCGAATCGTTTCTCGCCTTCAGATGCTGGCGTCCAATCCGCGGCCGGCCGGCTGCAAGAAACTCCACGGCGGCGACCGCGAGTGGCGCATCCGCGTCGGCGACTACCGCGTGGTATACACCATCGACGACAGAAAATTGCTGGTCGAAGTCACGCGAATCCGCCATCGCAGCGAAGTATACGATCGCTGACAGGTCTCTACACGGGCGGAACTCCTAAATCCCTGCAAATCTTCTTAGCAAGATAGTCGTTGATTTCGGAGTGGCCGGGTACAGCAGATGTCTTGCCTACAGCACGATTGACGTAGATTGAGTGGTTCGCTCCCTCGCGCAACAGTTCGCATCCGTGCTGAAGAAGGTGTTGAACGAGTTCGCGACGCTTCAAGCAACAACAGTTAGCAGTTCCCGAATGACGTCGGCCCCTGAGGTCGCTTCCTGAGCCAGTGTCCGGTTTGCTTCCAATACAAGTGAGACGGCCTCTTGCAGGTTCGCGCGGGCTTCTTCGAGGGTGGCACCCTGGGTATTGGCGCCCGGCAGCTCCTCGACGAAGCCGATGTATCCTTCCGGTACGCGCCGAAAGACTGCGGTGAACTGAAGATCCATGCGCCCATGATACGCCTAGCCGGTAGCCATCCCACCTGCTCTTGGCGGTTGGAGCATTTGCGCTGGTTGAGCACATCTCTGTCCCGCTCACCTGTCGTACAATACTGCGCATGAGCGTCATCCAAGATGTCCGGCAAGCGTTACAGGACACCATAGCTCCCAAGATCCGCGAGTTGAAAGCGCGGGTGGACGCTCTCGACAGGCACATTGGGGCACTCGAAATCGCGCATGGACCGCAACGAGGCTGCCGCTGAGCGCCGTCACGCTGAAGTCCTGAGCACCATCCACGACGCCATGGAGATCACCCACTTGCGCGAACGCATCGCCCGCCTCGAAGCCGAGCGCGAACCTAAACTCCAGCATCCGGCGTGACGGCGGGTAGCCGAGCCTGGGCCAGCACTCGCTTCGCTTCCAGCACAAGTGAGACGGCTTCTTGCAAGTTCGCGCGGGCTTCTTCGAGGGTCGCGCCCTGGGTGTTGGCGCCGGAGGGGATGGGGCACCCAGCGAAAAGCGGCTCTTCCTACTGCGTCGCGCCCATCTCTGTCGTCGGAGGGTGCTTTTGCGCGGTAGCCGGAGCCGGCTTGAAGGCGAAGAAGTCGTGGTCGTACAGGTTGCGGTAGAGGTGGCCGGCCAGCTCTGCGGCTTTGGGGCCGAAGGTGGGGCGTCCGCCTTCGAGGAAGATGACGGTCACGATGCGGCCGTACTGCGTGTCGGCGTACGAAGCGAACCAGCCAAAGCGCGTGCCGTCTTTGGAGCAGGTTCCGGTTTTGCCGAGCACGGGCTCCTCAATAAAGCTCGTCCGCAACGAGCGAGCCGTGCCGTATTCCACCGCTCCCGCCATGCCCTCGGAGATCTCCGAGATGATGGGCCCGATGTCCAGTTGGCGCTTCACCTTGGGCGTGAAGCTGGCAACTTCTTCGGGCGTCGTCGGATGCTGCAGGTAATAGAGCGTGCCGTGGTTGGCGATGGCCGCCACCAGCGCACCGAGCTGAAGCGGCGTCAGCGAGATGCTTTCGCCGAAGGAACACATCTTGCCTACACCGCCCAGGCGCGAGTCCAACTCTTCGCTGGGGAAGGTGCCAAGATGCTCGCCGGTGATGTTGTAACCCGCCAACTCGCCGAGGCCGAACTGCCTGGCGTAGTAGTTGACCTTTTCGAATCCCAGCTTGCGGCCGACCGCCTCGAAGTACGCATTGTTGGAGTGCGCCAGCGCGGTGGTCAGGTCCACGCGGTAGTACTTGCCCAGCGGCACCAGGGTGTCTTTGGTGATGACGTTCTCGCTCAGCGCCGCCAGCGCCACCGCGACTTTGATGGTGGAGCAGGGCTGCGCTCCGGCCGAAAGCGCCAGCTTCTGGTTGACCATCGCCAGGATGCGTCCGCTATCAGGATCGATAGCCACAACGGTGCCGTTCATGTTCCCGAGGGCATCGATCGCAGCCGCGCGAACCACCGGGTCCTCGCCCGCCGCGATGTCGCCGTCGGTCTGGTCAACCGCGAACGAGCTGGCGGAGAAGCGCTCGTAATAGTGGCGCCGGGATTTCGACTTCGACGTGACAACAGTGTGAGTCGAGTGGTTGCGGCTCGCAGCACTCTTACTGCTGTGGCGGTTGGCCGACATCTTTCTCTTGGCCGACGCCGATTCCGAGATCTTGGGCGACTTGCTCTTCGAACTGTGGGCCGGATGGGCTGAGATGGTAGCCCCAAAGGCCACGAAGGGAAGCAGCAGCAATGCGGCAGCGACGCGAACGATGATGGCGCGGGGGAAAGTCATTGGCGAATCCTAAGTCTTTGTAGCACTTCAGGGACCAGGACTCGCTAGCTTCGCACCCTGATCCGGAACAGGTTTCGATGGTAGGTAATTTCAGGCCGGAGTTCAACCCTAAAGTTCGGTTGCCGGGACGGGGAATCAAGTCCGCAAACAGAGCAGACGTAGCAACTTAGAGCCGAGTCCAGGATTGCTTCATGTGATGTTGAGGGTGCCACTAAGGCGTTCGGTGGTTGATCAAGTGATTAACTCGTTCACAAGAACGCAGCCGCGCCTTCCCGGGAGAAACTGCGGAGGGGGCTTCGCGAGCGGGTTCCACTTGATGAGCGCCGACTAACTTTTCGGCTTGTGCGGAGGGGGTATTTGGTGCTCAGTGCGGCGCTTACCCGGACGAACAAGACTTTGCCCTTTGCGGCGGCATTTCTGCGAATTCTGGCTTGCTGACGAAACTCTCCTCGGCCTCCAGGGTTCAGCATCTACATAACCCTGAGAATGGTCGTTTAACGACGGCTATGCCCTCCGTGGAGCAACTCGCCCCTGCTTCGCGGAGGGTTTTCCTTTGGGTATCAGGTGTCAGGTATCGGCTGAGTTACAGTACCGAAGCCTGACACCTGGCACCCAAACTGAGAACTGATAGCTGATAACTGACAGCTCATTTACCATCTCCTCATGCCCGACGAGCGCGCGCGCAGGATCAAACTCATGCTGTTTGACGTAGACGGCGTCATGACCGATGGCACCATCTTCCTCTTTCCCGCACCGGTCGGAGCCGCCCAACACGGTACGCACGAGCAGCGCGAGCAATATGCTGACAAGGGCGGATTCGGGATTCCCGGCGGCACCATGATGGAAGCTAAAGGTTTCAACGCGCACGACGGCACCGGATTCTCACTGCTCCGGCTGGGCGGGATGAAAGCCGGGATTATCACCAAGCGCATCTCCGAAACCGTCGCACTTCGCGCGCGGGATTTGAAGATCGAGATCGTCTACCAGGGGCAGCAGGACAAGGCTTCGGCGTTTTACGAGATTCTGGAGAAGCATGGCTACCGCGCGGAAGAGGTCTGCTACGTCGGGGATGACGTGATCGACCTGCCAGTGATGCGCTTGTGTGGGCTGGCGATTGCGACAAAGAATTCTCGCCCCGAGGTGATCCGCGAAGCTCACTACGTCACAGAACACGAAGGCGGACGCGGCGCAGTGCGCGATGCAATCGAATACGTCTTGCGCGAGCAGGGCCAACTGGAGCGGGTGATCGATGAGTACATCGCCTCACGCAGCGTGAATCCCGCGGCGAAGGTGCAGTAGGGAAAGTTGCCGGCTATTTCGATTCCTATTTTGTACAGAAAATATTGTACAATTTGATGACATGAAGACATACACAGTTTCGCAAGCCCGCGAGCGCTTCTCTGAGATCCTCAATTCCGTCGAACGGGGTGAGGAGGTGGCGATCACGAAACATGGCAGACCTGTCGCCAGGATCACAAATCCGGCTGCCCCCCGCGGTCGTAGGGCGGTGGCTCCTCCCGGTTTCCTGAAATTGCAGGGCTGGACGATTGAGATGGCCGATGACTTCAACAGCATTCCAGAAGGTTTCGAGGATTACGTCTGACGATGCTGATCGATACAAATGCCTTGCTCTGGTACTCGCTTGAACCGGAGAGTCTTGGCAAGCGCGCAACCAAAGCTATGCGTGAAAGGAACAACTTCTACAGCCATGTCAGCTTGTGGGAGATCGCCATCAAGAGCGGATTGGGAAAGCTACAGCTTCGCAATGCCCGCGGGCAGCGCTCAAGCGCGAGAGAATTCATACTGAGCATGGTCCGTGAGCTGCAGCTCTTAGCACTGCCGCTTGAATTCGACGATTTGGCAGATGTCGAACAATTGCCGCATCATCATAGAGACCCATTCGACCGCCTGCTCGTCGTGCAAGCGAAGCGCTGTAATTTGCCGATCATTTCTGCAGATTCCTGCTTTGAGGAATATGGCGTGCAGCGAGTTTGGTGAAGCCAGATACCTAAGACCGATCACTCCAGGCCTAACGATAATCATTGACTTCCGATAGCTGGTAGTTCGGCCTCAACCAGCAAAAAGCCGGGGACCACTGCCCCGGCTCGGTTTGGAATCGGCGACCAGCCTACAGATTGATCTTGCGGCGCAGCACGCCTGCCAGTCCCAGCACGCCGCTGCCGAGCAAAATCAGGCTGCCCGGTTCGGGTACGGTGTTCATGTAGCTCTGGAAAGCCATGCTGTAGCCGAAATCCTTAGTGTAGTCGGTGAACTGGCCGTTGATATCGAGATACAGGTCTCCGCCGGAGTAGGGAATGGTGGAGCCAGCCAGGTTACAGCATCCCGGCCCCCCCGACACGTCGATCACGAAGAAATCGCCCGGATTAAGGTTGATATTCGCGGACGAGGTGTCGATGAAAGTGCCAGCAGAAGTAATCGGTACGGTCGCCATGAAGGAGAATATGCCCGTGAAGGGCGCCGAGCCAACTCCAATCCTGACGAGATCGGTGTCGGTGCCGGAGTTGGTGTAAAGCGTGATGCCCGCCAGTTGGCCGCCGATACCTACTGTGAGCTGTTGCTGCCACTCGAGGCTATCGTTCAAGCCTACGTTGTTCGGCGGATTGTTCTGGTCGAGTGCCGATGCCTGGGCCGAGACAACAATCGCCAAGAAGCTCAGCAGCAAAGCTAACCGAACTATAGATAACCTGTGTGTCACTGTTTCCTCCCGCTCGGCATTAAGCTGCCGATCCGCTATTTCGATCCGGGTTTGTCCGGCGTTTTTCCCGTTCCCCAGTCTGCCAATGGGTCGCAGACGAACGGGAATTAAGTTTTTCGCGAAGTGTTCGTTCTCCTGTGGACTCTAGAGAATTTGTCCGGGCCACACTGCTCGTTAGAGTCCCCGTGAGCCAGCGCAAACGTCTGTGAGTTACACCTGCCCGAGGCACACATTGTAGGTCGAACCTGTACCCGGATCAACAAAGAAAAACAATTGGACAGAGAATTCCCCAACTGTGAGCTGACAGCTGATAGCTGGGAGCTTCTTCGCGCAGCGAACAATTGGCGAAACTCTGCTAAAATCTCCCAATGCTTCCCGGCTCCATTCCGGTGTCTCTTTCCTGGGCGCATCCGCTCGTGGCGGAGTGGTTCCTGGTGAAGTTCGACTCGCCCACCGAGCCGCAGGAACAGGGTTGGCCTGAGATTCTTGCTGGACGCACGACCCTGATCTCTGCACCTACCGGCTCCGGCAAGACGCTCGCAGCATTTCTCATCTGCATCGACCGCCTCGTGCGCAAGGCGCTTGACGGCGCACTGCGCGATCGCACAGAAGTTCTCTACGTCTCGCCGCTGAAGGCGCTGGGCAACGACATTCAGAAGAACCTCGACGGTCCGCTGAGCGAGATCATGGCGTTGGCCGCCGAGCGTGGCCTGCTGATGCCGGAGATTCGCACCGCAGTCCGCACTGGCGACACGCTGGCAAAGGAGCGCCGCGACATGCTGCGCCGCCCGCCGCACATTCTGGTCACTACACCTGAGTCGCTCTACATCCTGCTGACCGCTGACAGCAGCCGCGCCATCCTGCACAACGTTGAGACTGTGATCGTCGACGAGATTCACGCCGTCGCCGACGACAAGCGCGGAGCGCACCTGGCGATCTCACTCGAACGCCTCGACCTGCTGGCGAAGCAGCCGACACGCATCGGGCTCTCGGCGACGCAGAAGCCCATCGAAGTGGTCGCGCATTTTCTGACGGGCAACGGGCGGCCTGCTCCGGCCATCGTCAACATCGGGCACCGCCGCACCATGGATCTCGCCGTCGAGGTACCGCGCTCGGAGATTGGCCCGATTGCCACCAACGAGATGTGGGGCGAGATTTACGACCGCATCGCCGAGCTGGCATTGCAGCATCGCTCGACTCTCGTGTTCGTCAACACCCGGCGGTTGGCCGAGCGCGTGGCGCTGCACTTGAGCGAGCGACTGGGCGAAGACCAGGTCGCGGCGCATCATGGCTCCCTCGCGCGCAAGCTGCGCTTGGTGGCCGAACGCAAGTTGAAGAACGGCGAGATTCGCGCGCTGGTGGCAACCGCGTCGCTGGAGCTTGGCATTGACGTCGGCAGCGTGGACCTCGTCTGCCAGATCAACTCGCCGCGTTCAATTGCCGTCACCTTGCAGCGCTTCGGCCGCGCTGGCCACTGGCGCGGAGCGGTTCCCAAAGGGCGTTTCTTCGCCACCACGCGCGATGATCTGGTGGAATGTGCCGCGACCATACGTGCCATCCGGCAGGGAGACCTTGACCGCCTCGAAGTCCCGCTTGCGCCGCTCGATATCCTGGCGCAGCAGATCGTAGCCATGTGCTGCTGCGAGGAGTGGGACGAGGATGCACTCTTCGAGAGTCTCACGCGCGCCTATCCCTATCGCGATCTCACACGCGCAGAGTACGACCGCATTCTCGACATGCTTTCGCTGGGCATCGCCGCCAAGCGCGGCCGCTACGGCGCGTACCTGTTTCGCGATCAGGTGAACCGCCGGTTGCGCGCGCGTCGCGGAGCGAGGCTGGCCGCTATCACCAGCGGTGGAGCTATTCCGGAAACGGCGCTGTACTCGGTCGTCGCGCAGCCGGACGAGATCGTCGTCGGTACGCTCGACGAGGACTTCGCGGTTGAGAGCAATGCCGGCGACATCATGCTGCTGGGCAACACTTCGTGGCGCATCGCGCGCGTCGAGTCGAAGACCGGACGCGTGCTGGTGGAAGACGCGCATGGTGCACCGCCCACAATTCCATTCTGGCGCGGCGAGGCTCCGGGACGCACTTCAGAGCTGTCCCACCATGTAGGAGATTTGCGCCGGCAACTGAGCGCAATGCTGCCCAACACCGCGCCCTTGGCAGTGCCTCGGGTGGCATTCGAGCAGGAGCTCACCATCAATCACGGTGGAAGCACCGGGCTTCAGCCCGGTGAAATCCGCGATTCCATGAGTGGCTTTAGCCATGGCGAGCCGCGGCTAAAGCCGGTGCCCGAAAGCGACTCTTCGGCACGGCTGAAGCCGCGCCCTTCCGCCTCAGGGGCTAAAGCCCAAGTTCCATCTGCCGCCAACGGCACGGCTGAAAGCCGTGCCCCTTCAAAGCCCAAATCGCGCTTGCGCGGCATCGGCTCTTCCCCCGAGGTGCAGAACTCCGTTGCATGGCTGAAAGAAGAATGCGGCCTAGACGACGCGGGGGCGGAGCAACTGGTCGAGTACATCGTGACCGGGCGCGCCGTACTGGGCGAAGTTCCCACGCAGCAGACGATCATCGCGGAGCGGTTCTTTGATGAAGCCGGCGGCATGCAGCTCATCGTTCATGCTCCCTTCGGTGCGCGCGTGAACAAGGCCTGGGGACTGGCGCTGCGCAAGCGCTTCTGCCGCTCGTTCAATTTTGAGTTGCAGGCTGCTGCAACTGATGACGGCCTCAACATCTCGCTGGCCGAGCAGCACAGCTTTCCGCTGGGTGACGTCTTCCACTTCCTGCAACTGGAAACCTTCCGCGAAATTCTGGAGCAGGCCGCGCTCGCCTCGCCGATCTTCAAGACGCGCTGGCGCTGGGACGCCAACCGCTCGCTGGCGCTGCTGCGCTTCCAAGGAGGGAAGAAAGTTCCGCCGCAGATTCAGCGCATTCGCAGCGACGATCTGCTGGCGTCGGTCTTCCCCGATGTGGCGGCCTGTTTCGAAAACATCGAAGGCGACATCAAGATTCCCGATCATCCGCTGATCGATGAGGTGATGAAAGATGTCCTCACCGAGGCGATGGATATCGATGGCCTGCGCCGCGTGCTCACTGGCATTTACGACGGGAGCATTCGCACGCTGGCGGTCGACACGCCCGTGCCGTCGCAGTTTGCGCACGAGATCCTGAACGCGAATCCGTACGCGTTCCTCGACGACGCTCCACTGGAAGAGCGCCGCGCGCGTGCCGTGCAATTGCGCCGCATGTTGCCGGAAGCGGTGCTGAACGAAGTCGGCCGGCTTGATCAGGAGGCGATTGCGCAAGTGCGCGAGCAGGCGCGTCCGGAGGTACGCGATGCCGACGAGCTGCATGACGCGTTGCAAACGCTGGTCGCTTTGCCGGAGGAGTTGGCGGATGAAAGTTGGCAGCGTGCCGCGCTGGGCTGGCTTCCTTATCTTGCTGAGCTGCTGGAAAGCTGGCGGGCGGTGCGGGCTACGGTCGGCGAGCGCCGCTACTACGTGGCTTCGGAGCGCGCGACCGATTTCGCGTTGATCTTTCCCGAAGCGCACTTCGAGGTTGCCCCGCCGGAATTGCCGTCGCGCATCGCGTCGCGGGACGATGCGCTGCTGGCGATGGTGAATGGCTGGATGATGCATTCCGGGCCGGCTACCTCGGCGGCGCTGGCGTATTTGTTGGGCCTGACTTCCTCGGAGGTCGAGCGGTCGCTGCTTCGGCTCGAGGCCAACGGAACCGTATTGCGCGGCAACTTCACCGGCAACGCGACGGGCAACGATCCGCACGATTGCGAGTGGTGCGAGCGGCGTCTGCTGGCGCGCATTCATCACCTCACGGTCGCTACCCTGCGCAAGCAGATCGAGCCGGTCACGGCAGCGCAATACATGCGCTGGCTGCTGCGCTGGCAGCATGTGGCTCCGCAGTCGCAGGCCGCAGGCGAGCGTGGTCTGCTGGAAGTTATTCGTCAATTGCAGGGTTTCGAAATTCCGGCGAATGCTTGGGAAAAGCACATCCTGCGCGCGCGTGTGAGCGGATACGATCCGGCGGCGCTGGACCAGCTATGCCTCACCGGCGCCGTAGGCTGGGGCCGGCTGTCACCGCATCCCGCCACGCTGCATGTGGACGCAGAGGGCGAACGCCAGCGGCGCGTGGTGCCAACCCGAGTCGCCCCCATCACACTCTTCGTGCGCGAAGATGCCGACTGGATGCGGCCCCGCAGTGTGGAAATCGACGAGCGCCAGGAGCGACTGTTAACCGAATCAGCGAAGGCGGTGCTCGACTTCCTGCGCCGCCGTGGCGCCTCGTTCTTTGCGGATGTGGTGCGCGGTACCGGCAAGCTCAAGGCAGAAGTGGAAACCGCGCTGTGGGAGTTGGTTGCCGCCGGGCTGGTCACTGCCGATGGCTTCCAGAACCTGCGCTCGCTGATCAACCCGCATCGCCGCAGTGGATTGAATGGAACGACGAAGATGGTCAAGCCGCGACACACCGCCGGACGCTGGTCGCTGCTCTATGCTGACGCAGCGGCGGACCGCAACAAGACGGTGGAGGCCACCTGCTGGATGCTGCTGCGCCGCTACGGCGTGGTGTTTCGCGAGGTGCTGGCGCGCGAGTCGAACCTGCCGAAGTGGCGTGAGTTGTTGATCGCCTTCCGCCGGCTCGAAGATCGGGGTGAAGTTCGTGGCGGACGGTTCGTGAACGGCTTCCTGGGCGAGCAGTTCGCGTTGCCGGAAGCGGTCGAGTCGTTGCGCGCCATGCGCAATCTGCCGCTGACTGGCGAGGCGGTCGCGATCGCGGCGGCTGATCCGTTGAACCTCGTGGGCTTCATCGTGCCCGGCGAGCGCGTACCTGCGATCTCCGGACGCTTCGTCAACTTCCGTGACGGTGTTCCGGTTGAGCCGATGACTTCCATTATGTTGCGCGAGGCCGCCGGGCAGTGAGCACCACGCCGCCGCTGGTCGAAGGACTGGATTATTACCTCGAGAACGGGCTGATGGTCTTCACCGCGCACTATCTGCGCGAGCGTGGATATTGCTGCGAGTCAGGGTGCAGGCATTGCCCGTATGGATACAGTATCGCGCAGGGGCCCGAGCAAGAGAATCATGGGTGAGCTGCAACGGCGCAGCTGAAGCTGCGCCCCTTCCGATCCTTACCCCATGGTGTGGATCTTCTCCGGCTCGATCTTGTAGAGCACCCGCTGCTCTCCCGGCTGCGCCCAGGGATACTTGTCCTGCCCCAGGTACTTCTTCGCCATCTTATTAATGTGATCAGCGGCGCCTTGCTCGGTGATCTCCGCCACTTTGCCGCGGACTTCCATATAACGATACGGATTATCGGGATCGATCAACGTGATCGCCACGCGCGGGTCGCGTCGCAGGTTCTTGTCTTTCTGGCGGCCCAGCGCGGAGTTCACCACCAGGCGACCGTTATCGAAATCGACCCACACGGGCGTTGTCTGCGGACTGCCGTCGGGCATGAGTGTAGTGAAACTGCCGAAAGCGGGCTTACGGAACAAGTCCATGTAGTTTTCAGGAATAGAAGCAGCCATACAAAATCTCCTTGCTTTACGGTTGAGATGCTGAGCTTTCGAAGAACGAGCGATTAGATTCCCGACTCATTGTACGTTCAAACCGTGGCGCGGGGCAGGATGAGCGGCGGTGAACCACGGTTGCCGCCCACGTTCACATCTGCCATTAGCCGAGGGAAACTCTGATTACGTCCCGAACATGTCCCTCAGCGGCTGAAGCCGAAATGATTCGGCGGAACTTACGGACGGCCTGAAGGCCGTCCCCTTCAAAAACCCGGACTTGATCAGAGCTTCCTTAGCGAACTGCTTGGCCCCCGCGGTCGTCTACCGCGAGCTTCACGCATTCTTCGAGTATGTCCATCGCGATGTCGGCCTGTTCCTTCGTGACAATGAGTGGCGGCGCAATGCGAATCGTGTTGGGACCGCAGCCCAGCAACAGCACCCCGCGCTCGAAAGCCAGCTCGACGATGCGGTCGCGCTCGGCTCCGCCCGGAGTACGCGCCTTCTTGTCGGTCACGATTTCGACCCCGATCATTAGGCCGCGCCCGCGAACGTCGCCGACCAGGTCGAGCCGCTCCGGCCAATTCGCCATTCGCTTCAGCATATGGTTGCCGACCAACTCGGCGTTCTTAATGCCTTCGCGTTCCAGCACGTCCATCGTAGCCAGTGCCGCGGCGATGCAGACCGGGTTGCCGCCGAACGTCGAGGCGTGAGAACCGGGAACCCAGTCCATGATCTCGGCACGCGACATGGTGATGCCCAGCGGCATGCCGCTGGCGATGCCCTTGGCGATGCAAACGATATCGGGCTCCACGCCCGTGTGCTCGACCGCCCACCATTTGCCGGTGCGGCCTGCGCCTGACTGAACTTCATCGACGACCAACAAAATTCCGTGGCGATCGCAGATGCGCCGCAGCTCCTGCATAAATATGGTTGGCGCGACGACGTATCCGCCTTCGCCCTGGATCGGCTCGACGAAGATCGCGGCGACCTCTTCGGGAGCGAGCACCGTCTTGAAGAGCTTATCTTCGATATAGCGCGCACAGCCGAGTGCGAACGCCTCGGCCTCCTGCGGACCGCCTGAGCAGCCGCGATAGACATCGGGATAGCTCACATGCGTCACGCCGGGAACCAGCGGCGAGAAGCGGCGCTTCTGCTGCGGCTTCGACGCGGTCAGCGAGAGCGCGCCCATGGTGCGTCCATGAAAAGCGCCGAGGAAGGCGATGATGTGTTGCCGCTGGGTGTGATAGCGCGCCAACTTCAAAGCGGCTTCAACCGCCTCGGCGCCCGAGTTGCCGTAGTAGAACTTGTGCGGCCCCTTCATGGGCGCGATCTTCGACAGGCGCTCGGCCAGCTCAACCAGGCACTCGTAGTAGAAGTCGGTGCCCGACATGTGGATCAGCTCGGCCGCCTGCTTTTGAATGGCGGCGACCACCTCGGGATGGCAATGCCCAGTTGAGGTGACGGCGATGCCGGCAGCGAAGTCGAGGAACTGGTTGCCGTCAACGTCCTCGACGATGCAGCCGCGCCCGCTCTTCGCTACCAGCGGATACGACCGCGTGTACGACGGCGAAATGTAACGTTCGTCGCCTTCCAAAATGCGCTTGGCATTCGGGCCGGGCAGCGGAGTGATGATCTTTGGTCCGGCAGAGTGGGGTCCGCCAACATGATGTCCCGCAACGTGGGACGCGGCCGCGTGGGTGAGAGTTTCGATGGTCATGGTCTTCTCCTGTGAAAGGCTTGGGCACGCGGAGGTGCGGATTGCTGGCCTGCGATCGGTTACGGCGTCGAAGAATTCAGAGATGAATTGCGAGCAGGAAACCGGATCGCGCGTGAGTTGAGGACAGGGAAGCTAGTCGCCGGAGAAAAGATTAGGACGCGCGACGCAGGGAGCGAACTTCGAGTCTGCACGGGGAGAGATGGCCCGCGACCACGTCGCCCGCTCGTGAAAGCAGCACGAAGCACCAAGACGGGCTCGGCCGGTCGAGCGAAGATGGTCGAGATGGCGGAACATCGAGCACTCCTGTCCTTAATTATATGCAGCTTCTCTGGCGGGCGTAACCCCCCACCCCCTCCAGGAGAGTTGCTCGAAGTTCACGACCTGATGATAGACTCAGCTAAATAGTGGAGCTGATTCTGAACCTTCTGTGGCTGGCGCTGGCGGCAACTGCCGTTTTCGTACAGGTGCGCTGGCGGAATGGAGGCTCCGATTCCGAACGGCTCCCCTGCCAGACATCTCTGCTCGCCTTGGCCTGCATTCTGGTGCTGCTGTTCCCGGTCATTTCAGCCAGCGACGACTTGCATCCGTCACAGGAGCTCTTTGAGGAATACGGCAGGCGGGTCCAGCAGACCGCCGCTCCTCTGCTGAACCCGCAGAGTGTCCCAGGCTTTGCGATGCTGCCCAGCCTGCTGACGATCTCTGCTCTGGTCGGGCCCCTGCCATCGAGGCCGCTGAGCCTACAGTTACCGCCGAGTAGAGTTATCGAGGGCGAATACCTACCGTCCGCCAATCGCGCTCCCCCCTTCCCCTGCTAAGCCATCCGGGCCGTTCGCGAGAGCGGCAAGTTCTCTTGCAGAAAATTCATGGCGACCGTGCCACTTGACGTGGCCGGTCCGCACGAACGCTCGTGTTCGAAAGAAGTCCATCATGAAAGATCGCGGCAGGCGGCGCTACGCTGCCATGGCTCTGCTTTGCCTTAGCTGCGCATTGTGGCCGGCGTGTTCCCAAGGTCCCGCCGAAAGGCCGGACAGCAAGGTCATCGAGACCAACACCGATCCCAACGTGTTCACCATTAGAGATCCAGGGCAGTTCCCGGTTGTGCCCGTGCAGGTGCGCGAGGTGCAGGACGAGACCAGCGCCAACTGCGTGATCGCGCCCGATATCACGCATTCGGTTCCGGTGGTGTCGCTGGGCGGTGGACGTGTAGTTGAGATCAAGGCCAAGCTGGGCGACTACGTGACCAAGGGAGAGATCCTGCTGCTTATCAACAGCCCCGATTTGACGTCGGCATTTTCGGATTACCAGAAGTTTAAGGCGGACGAAGAACTGGCGCGAAAGCAGGTGGCGCGCGCCCAATTGCTGTATGACAAGGGCGCCATCGCGCTGGCCGACTTGGAATCTGCTCAAGACAACGACGCTAAAGCTAAGGTCGACCTGCAAGCCGCGGCCGACCGGGTGCGAGTTTTAGGCGGAGACATTAACCACCCGACCGGATTGCTGCCGTTGCGCGCGCCCATCTCCGGCACCATCGTCGATCAGCAGATCACCGGCGGGACGGGGGTGAAATCGCTCGACAACCAGGGTGCGCTGTTCACCATCGCTGACCTCTCGGAAGTATGGGTCCTCTGCGACGTTTACCAGGACATGCTGCCGCGGATTCATCTGGGCGACACCGCTGAAATCAGGATCAATGGTTATCCCGGCCAGGAGTATCCCGGCAAGGTAATCAATATCAGCGAGGTGCTCGACCCGGCGACGCGGGCCGCCAAAGTACGAATCCAGCTTCCCAATCCCAATCGCGTCATGCGGGCCGGCATGTATGTAACGGCGAACTTTCGGTTCCGCGAGCCGGTGCAGAGGATGGTCGTTCCTGCGAGTGCCATCGTCCACCTTCACGACCGGGACTGGGTCTACGTTCCGGAAGGGAGCGGGAAGTTTCGGCGGGTCGCCTTGCAGCTGGGCCCGGCACTCAACGACGGCGCACAGCAAGTGCTAACGGGACTGACCCCAAACGATCAGGTCGTGGTTAACGCGCTACAGTTTTCCAGCGCGCTCGAGGAGTAGCGGATGATCCGTTACCTGGTTGACTTCGCGCTGCGAAATCGCGTGCTAGTGCTGGGGCTGGGAGTGGGCCTGCTGATCTGGGGCATCATTTCGTTTCACAATCTGTCCATCGAGGCCTATCCCGATGTGGCCGACAGGTACGTCTGGGTGATTACGCAATGGCCCGGGCGCGCCGCCGAGGAGGTCGAGCAACAGATAACCATACCGATCGAAACCCAACTCAACGGTGTAGGACACCTGACGCACCTTCGCTCGACTTCCATTGCCGGATTGTCATTCATCACGGTCCTGTTCGACGATGCTTCCGATAATCTGCAAAACCGGCAGCAGGTGCTGGAGAAACTGACGCTGGTCAATCTTCCTCCCGGCATCAATGCGCAAATCGGTCCTGACTTCAGCCCCGCGGGCCAGATTTACTTCTACACCCTGCAAAGCTCGAATCCGAAGTACGACATCATGGACCTGAAGGCACTGCAGGACTGGGTCGTATTCAAGCACCTGATGTCCGTGCCGGATGTCGCGGCGGTCTCCATCTTCGGCGGCCAAACCCGCGAGTACCAGGTGCAGGTCGATCCCGACAAGATGGTCGCTTACGGGCTAAGCATGGGGCAGCTCGAGCAAGCCCTCACCAACAACAACCTGAACGGTGGCGGCAGCTTTATCGAGAAAGGCCAGCAGGCTTACAACGTCCGTTCGGTCGGCCTGATGCAGAGCACCTACGACATAGGCGAAACAGTGCTGGCGGTCAAGAACGGAACGCCCGTCCGCGTCCGTGACGTAGCGGTCGTGGTGGAAGGGCCGAAGATCCGGTTGGGCCGCCTCGGAAAGGCAGTGCGCAAGCCAGACGGCACCATCATCGACAACGACGATGTCGTCGAGGGCATCGTGCAAATGCGAAAGGGAGCCGAGGCTGAAGGCGTGCTGCGAGACATTCACAAGAAGGTCGAGCTCCTGAACACGCGCGTGCTTCCGCCGGGAGTGAAGGTCGTTCCGCACATCGATCGCGACGATCTTGTGCATCTCACGACGCACACCGTGCTGCACAACCTGACCGAAGGCATTCTGCTGGTGGTGCTGGTGCTGTTCTTCTTTCTGGGCAATGTGCGGTCGTCGCTCCTGGTTGCGCTGACAATTCCGTTCTCGTTGTTCTTCGCCTCGATTCTGCTCAACCTGACCGGCATGCGCGCCAACCTGCTCTCGCTGGGCGCGCTGGATTTCGGCATGGTGGTGGAAGGCGCGGCGGTGATGATCGAAAACATCCAGGTGCAACTGGAGCGCCGTGGAAGCAGTTCGCATGTCGGCGTTGACGAGACCATTCGCACGGCAGCACACGAAGTGCAGCGTCCTGTCTTCTATGCCATCTTGATCATCATCCTCACCTACCTGCCCATTTTTACGCTACAGCGGGTGGAGGGCCGGCTCTTCCGGCCAATGGCGTGGACCGTGGCGTTTGCGTTGTTGGGCGCACTGGTATTCTCCATCCTAATTGCGCCCGTGCTGGCAAGTTTCAGCTTCCGCAACGGCGTGAAGGTTTGGGAGAACCCGGTAGTCCAATGGATCAATCAGCGCTATGAGGCAACGCTGAACTGGATGATGCCAAGGCGCATGATTGCGCTCGCGGCGACGCTGCTTGTGCTTGGCGTCAGCGGATATCTGGCTTTCGGCGGCGCTATAGGATCGGAATTTTTACCTCACCTGGACGAAGGCTCCATTTGGGCGCGCGGTACGCTGGCTCCCAGCACCGGTCCGACGGACGGGCAGCACATCATGGACCAGGCGCGGCTCATCTTTGCCAGCTTTCCCGAGGTGACGCAAGTCGTGTCGCAGGTCGGCCGCTCTGATGACGGCACCGATGCCACCGGCTTCTTCAACACCGAATATTTCGTCGACCTGAAGCCACGAAGCCAATGGCGCTCGCAATTCCACGGCAACAAGGAGAAGTTGATCGAGGCCATGGATGAAAAGGTCTCGTCCATTCCCGGCGTAACTTGGGGTTTTTCGCAACCCATCGCCGACAACATGGAAGAGGCCGTAAGCGGTGTGAAGGGCGAGCTCGCAGTGAAGATCTTCGGCTCCGATCTCCGTGATTTGGAGAAGAAGGGCGAAGAGATCATGGCGGTGATGAAGACTGTCCCCGGCGTGGCCGATCTGGGATTGTTTCGCGTACTGGGCCAGCCGAACGTGAACATCGTGGTGGACCGCGCAAAGGCCGACCGCTATGGTCTCAACGCCTCCGACATCCAGGATGCTATTCAGACCGCGGTGGGCGGCAATCCGGTCAGCCAGATCCTTATTGGCGAGATGCGCTTCGACCTGGTGCCGCGCTATCAGGAGAACTTCCGGCGCACGGTGGACGATATCGCTAACATTCGCATTCTGGCGCCGACGGGCGAGCGCGTGTCGCTCGGCGAGGTCTGTGACATCAAGGTAGAGGACGGGGCCTCGATGATTTATCGCGAATCGAACCAGCGCTATATCGCGCTGAAGTATAGCGTTCGCGGCAGCGATCTGGGTTCCACAGTGGAACGGGCGATGGCCAAGGTGAACCGTGACGTGAAGCTTCCCGAGGGTTACACCCTGGAATGGGCCGGAGAGTACGCAAGCCAGCAGCGCGCGAACCACCGTCTGGCCATCGTCATTCCGCTCACCCTGCTCATTATCATGCTCGTGCTCTATTCCATGTTTCGCAGTTTCAAGTGGGGCGCATTGGTACTGTTCAACCTGAGCCTGGCTCCCATTGGCGGGCTCATCGCTCTGCTGATTACGGGCACCCACTTCAGCGTCTCTACGGGAGTGGGATTCCTTGCGTTGTTTGGCGTATCGGTGCAGACCGGCGTGGTGATGATCGAATACATCAATCAACTTCGGGCCCGAGGCATGCCAATAAAAGAAGCCGCGCTCGTGGGATCGGCGCGGCGGCTGCGGCCCATCATGATGACCATGCTGGTGGCCTCGCTCGGCTTATTGCCGGCCGCGACGTCGCACGGCATCGGCTCCGATTCGCAGCGTCCGTTCGCCATCGTAATCGTCGGCGGACTCTTGACCGAATTGTTCCTAAGTTTGATTCTTCTGCCCGTGTTCTATACCTGGATCGCCGGCCCGAAGGACGTGCTGCCGCCGGAAGAGGAGCATGTGACCGAATGAAACTCTCTCCAGCGCTGTCGGTTTTATGGATCGTGCTTGGGATGTATGCCGTCTCGATGGGGCAAGCGCCCGCAGCGCCCAATACTACGCAATCGCCCGCTCTGCCACAGACAGGACAACCTGTACCCCAGCCCGGAGCCGGGCAGACACTTCCTCGGGCGATCACCATCGAGCAGGCAATTGCATTCGCCAGGAAGAACAACCCCACGCTCAACGCCAACCAGACGCTGATCTCGCAGAACAAGGCTCAGGAGATTACGGCGAATCTGCGTCCCAACCCGCTGCTTGCCTGGGACACGCAGTATCTTCCGCTGTTTTCTCCCAGCCTGTTTACCGACGGCAACTACTGGGAAACGCAGGCGCAGTACGACATCGGCGTCGGTTACCTGTTCGAGCGCGGCAAGAAGCGCCAGCATCGGTTGCAGGCGGCAAAGGACATCACCAGCGTGACCGAGTCGCAGGTGGCCGATGCCGAGCGCACCACCATCGCGAATGCCGCTCAGCAATTCGTTGCGGCATTGCTGGCGCAATCCAACCTGGAGTTTGCGCGAACCGTGCTGGACAGTTTCCAGAAAACGGTAAAGATCAGCGAAGACCGCTACAGCGCGGGCGGCATCAGCAAGGCCGACTTGCTGAAGATTCAGTTGCAACAGTTGCAGTTTCAAACCGACGTGAACACCGCTCTGCTGGCCCGTGCCCAGGCGCTGGCGTCGCTCCGTCAACTGATGGGATTCGACTCGGTCCCCGCCGACTACCAGGTTGCCGGAAAGCTGATATACGAGCCGATGTCGGCAAAGCTGGAAGACCTGCAGGCGCGCGCCTTGAGCCTGCGACCCGATCTGCAAGCGGCACAGCACGGCATTACTTCGGCGCAGAGCCAGATTGACTTGGCCAAAGCGAACGCCAAAGTCGATCTGGACGTGACCTTTAACTACACCCGCTTTAACCAGAGCAATCTTGGAGCGTTCTACTTCAACATTCCGCTGCCGTTGTTTAACAAGAACCAGGGGGAAATTGCGCGCACCCAATATGCGTTAACGCAGTCGCAATTTCAGGAAAAAGCCGCGGAACAGGCGGTGCTCACCGACGTGCAGAATGCCTACGAGGCGCTGCGCCGCAATGAAGACACGCTGCAGTTGTACGAGAAGGGCTATCTTGGGCAGGCGCAGCAGTCATTGGAGATTACGCGGTTTTCCTATGAGCACGGCGCAGCGTCGCTGCTCGACTTTCTCGACGCGGAGCGCAGCTATCGCGCCACCGAGTTCAGCTACCGGCAGTCGCTGGCGAACTACATGGCCGCGCTGGAACAGTTGCGCCTCGCCGTGGGCACGCGGGACGTGCAGTAGTTGCATAGAGTCTCCGTTTACCGCCTGCTGCCGTCTTGCTTTCCATCTGAGATAAAAAACGCTCACTTCGATTGAGAAATGGAGAGCGTCTGGGCCGAATGCGGTCTTCTGCTGAAGCGCCTACTTCTGCAGCCAGTGCAGCCTGAAGGTCGAGGCCCGGCCGTTACCGCTAAGGGCAATATATACTTGACGCACATGTGCAAAACGTACATACTTACCGTTCCTATGGGCAAGCGAGGTGTGCGGGGTGTTTAAAGATTGGAGCCTGTTCCAGATTGTCCTGCTCGCGGTGGGCCTTATGAGCGGGGTACTAAGTATTGTGCGCGAACTGCTGGCGATGTACGCGCCTAGCAAGTACCAAGAAAGGTCAGTATTTTGGAATTGCATAGTAATCGCATTTATAGTTTCTGCGGGAATCTTGTTGTACCAAGAGAGGCAAGATAACAAGGAGTTACGGCGTCAACTTTCGATGCTTACAGTTCCACACCTAGAAGACCAGGTTGCTCCTTTTAGTATAGCCCCCGCCGGGGCTAACGACCAAGACTCTTTCGTTACGGCATGGATAAGCATCAACAACAAAGGAGCACCCACCATACTAAAAAACATTGCTCTATTTGCTCAAACCGACGACGGAAGGTTGATCGAAGGTGAGAATGTTTCTTTGGGAAGATCACTAAGACTCGAAGGCCAGGGGCAATCGGACATCATATGGGATCCAGAGACGTACTTTCCGAGACAAGCTAGCGAGGAGCCAATACAGACTAATGGCGGAAGGGCTGGATGGATCGACGGATTGTTCCTTGGGATTACTAGGCAGCAGATGCACAATGCGAAACTTGTCTTAAAGTTCAGCGACATAAATGACAAGCCAGGCGCAAGAGAAGGAACGTGGTCTAACAAACCGTCAATTGATCCTAGGAAAATTCAGCGTCAGCGTTAAAGTGCATTGGCAATCAAATGCGGAAGAAAGACATAGAATACAAAGAGGGTCAGGAAGCAAGGGAAAACTTCGAGCGAGCGCTGACGAAGATTTTCCAGGCTCCCAAGAAGAAAGCGGGCAAGCAGCCCAAGAAGGCTACCGCCCGCAAAACATCCGGCAAGAACAAGGGCTAGAATGGTTCCTCTTGCCCCGTCCCTGCCGCCGGATGGTGGAGCGCGTCAACCTCTTTGCCTGTCAGTTGGGCATAGGTCAGACGCTTGCCAGCGACTTGGGACATAGCCAAAGTGAAGCGGTCGGCATCGTTCAGTGGGTTGTCTTTGGTAGCGCGATTGTTGAACCGAAACACCTGTTCGTTAAGGTGACGATCAAGATGGAATGGCTCCACAGCAACGTAAGTTCCGCGAAGGGTTCTCTTCAAGAGGCTCCAGAAATTCTCTATGCCTTGCGTGTGAACGGCTCCCGCACGTACTCGCGGGCATGGTTCACAACTTTGTGGATAAGCGCGGATTCACCTACTGCAAATCGGTAGCTTGCGGCATCGTCAGTGTAGAGCTTACTGCCGGGAGCAATCCGGTCAAGAATTGCGTTCTGCAGAGTCTCGCGGCGGACGTTGGGAACAACCTGTGCCAACACCTTGCGAACCTCCCTGTTCCAATGCACCAGCAACCGCAGTCTTGCCGGTATAAGTGTCGCCACGGCGCTGCTGTCCGCGCCTTCGCTCTACCCTTACTCTACGGCTCTCGTGCATCCGCATCGGATTCGGCCCGATGTAGGTTTCATCGCTTTCGACTTCACTTCCGGGCGCCCATCTTCGTTGGGGCGCTGTCTCCCATAGCTTCGCGGATGCGGTGCAGCATGAACCAAGCGGTTTTCTGGGTGACTTTCAGACCACGGTGAATCTCGTGGCTGCTAATGCCGTTCTTGCAATTGGAGACCATCCAGATCGCAATCATCCACTTGTCGAGTCCAAGAGCGGAATCCTCGAAAATGGTGCCGACTTTCAGCGTGAACTGCTGCTTGCAGACGTAGCAGAACCACAGTTTGCGCGTCTTGATAAACGAGCGCTTCGCCTGTCCGCAACGGGGACAAGTCACGTTGCCGCCAATCCAGCGCCAGTTGACGGCATACTCGAAAGCGCGATCAGGGTCGGCAAAGTAGGCGATTGCTTCTTGGAGCGTTTCAGGGGCTTTCATGCAATAAATTCTACCCTAGACGCACATGTGTGTCAAGGATATCATTGCCCTTATCGGCACGACTGAAGGTCGTGCCCAGACACAAAGCTGGCAACCCGAGTTTTCGCGCGGCCCGAGAAGGCGTCCTTGCAAACGCTCACTCGTCCCCAAACACCTCAGCCGTGAAGGCTTGAAGTTGCGCACCATGCTGCCAGGCATCAGGCGCGAGTCCGGCCTTCAGGCAGGTTTGCTCCAGAAAGGTTTCGCGGTCCCAGCCCCACTCCGGCGCAACCTGAGGAAGCAACAGCCCGCGACGCGCTCCCGCGGTGACGATAAGCCCATGCTTGCCAACCTCGACTTCCTCTGGTTTGATCGGCCGCGGCACGGACAGAACGCTGATCTCGATCTTCAGATGGGGCGCTTCGTCTTCGGTCACCGGCTGAAAACGGGGATCGTCAAACGCCGCTTCGCGCGCGCTTTCAGTCACCGTCTGGTACAGCGAGCTGACGGGCAGAACGTATCCGATACAACCGCGCAGCTCTCCCAGCAGATGAAGCGTGGTGAATGCGCCTCTCGGTTCGGCCAGATGGTCGCTGGGTGCAACGGCGTCGATTGGCTGTTTGGCGAGCGCGCTCTCGATTGAGCGATGCGCCAGGCCCAGGAGGATACGGCGCTCTTCCGGCGAATACTCAGCGGCTTCACTGACTGCCGCGGAATGCGGACCTTCAGACAGCGGGCACATCTTTCTGCTTCCTGCGCCGGCTGAGGACAAAGGAACGGCGGCGGCGGCGCTTGACCGCAGTGCGGTCAATCTTGCTCCAGAAGGCGATGAAGTAGTCGGCGGCGGAAATCAAAGATAACGCCACCATGATCCAGATGGAGGCAATCGCGATGGGGTGCACCGGCAGACTGAGGAATACCAAGGCAGGTGGCTCCAATGGTGGTCGATGATGGCGGCTACGACAGAGATGATCTGCACCAGCATCTTCGCCTTGCCCAGATCGCTGGCTTGAATGGTGAAGCCTTCGGACGCGGCGATGGAACGTAGGCCGCTGACGAGAAATTCGCGGCCGATGATGATGACGGCCATCCAGGCGGGCACAACGCGAGGATTGAACTGCACCAGGGTGATGAACGCGGCGGCGATCAGCAGCTTGTCGGCGACCGGGTCGAGCAGCATGCCTATTGTGGTGACCTGCTCGCGCTTGCGGGCCAGGTAGCCGTCGATGGCGTCGGTGATCGAGGCGGCGATGAAAATGAACGAAGCGATGAGCTCGCGCTCGCCGTTAGTAGAGCTGAAATAACTACTGGTAAGCACCCAGATCAGCACTGGAATGCTGAAGATGCGCGTTAACGTGATGTAGTTCGGAAGGTTCACATGAACAGTTTGGCAGGATGCCTGCTCGCGCCGTCGTAACGATTATCGTTCAGCCGCAAGGGGCAAAGCAACCGGGGAAATGCAGTGCGAGAGCAGCCTCGTTGCGGGCTGGCTCACGGCCAGCTAGGAGGTGCTGTCTTCGTGGTGAACCGCGATCTCGTCGAGCATAGCAGGCGCCTGATAGCGCTCCCAGTAGCTGTAGCCGACAGGCAAGCCCTTGACCCAGTCCGCAACGTTCATGGAAAGGCGAAGCGGTCGTTGCAGGGGGTGGCGAAAGGTGTCCACAGGATGAAGCAGGCTGGCAATCACAATACAAACCAGGACGATGGGGCTAACGACGAATACCGCGAGAAGCCGGAGAATGCAGACCAAGCGAACCATGCTCATCCTCGGAAACCGTTCCACACGCGCGAGAGCGCTTTGCGTCCATTATGCTCCAGTTCCACCTCCGATTCCGCCTCGTTCCCGAAAAATTATTGTGAGCAGGGAAAAGAAAACGGCCCTGCCTGAGGGCCGTTCCGGGCTGCGATTACTACTCAGTAATCAGGCGTAGAATCCGCGTTGCCGAATCGTAAACGCCACGCGATCAATCGCCAGCATATAGGCGGCAATTCGGTTGTTCACGTGGTGGGTTTCGGCGTAGCGAACCACGTCTTCGAACGACGAAACCATGATGTCCTTGAGCTGCTCGTTGACCACGGATTCCTTCCAGAAGTAGCCCTGGCGGTCCTGCACCCACTCGAAATACGACGCCGTAACGCCGCCGGCGTTGGCCAGGATGTCGGGCATGACGAAGACGTGTTTGTCGGCCAGGATGTCGTCTGCCGCAGCGGTCGTAGGACCGTTGGCGCCCTCGACCAGCACCTTGGCCTTAACGCGATCGGCATTGGCTGAGGTGATGACGTTCTCCGTCGCTGCCGGAATCAGGATGTCACAGTCGGCCACCAGCAGGTCCTCGGTCTTGGCCTTCTCCGCGCCCTTGAAGCCGTGGATGGTGCCTTCTTTCTGGCGATACTCCCACAGCGCGGCGATATCGATGCCCTTGGCGTTGTACAACCCACCATCCCACTCGCCGATACCGACGATTTTGTAACCCGCCTGGTGCATCAGGATGGCTGCGTTGGAACCGACGTTCCCGAATCCCTGAATGATCACGCGCGTGTTCTCGCGCGCCATGCCGAGATGCTTGATGGACTCGTCGCAGATGATCATCACCCCGCGCCCGGTGGCCTCGCGCCGTCCGCGAGATCCGCCCATGCTCAGCGGCTTGCCGGTGACAACCGCGGTCACCGTCTGGCGCATGTGCATGGAGTAGGTATCCATCATCCAAGCCATGGTCTGCTCGTTGGTGTTGACATCGGGAGCGGGAACGTCTTTCTCGGGGCCGATAAACTCGATCAGCTCGGCGGTGTAGCGGCGGGTCATGCGCTCCAGTTCGCCGCGCGACATGCTTTTGGGATCGCAGATGATTCCGCCCTTGGCGCCCCCGAAGGGAATATTGACGACGGCGCATTTCCAGGTCATCCAGCTCGCCAGCGCGCGTACTTCGTCGAGGGTCACGTCGGGAGAATAGCGAACGCCGCCCTTCGCCGGACCGCGCGCGATGGAGTGCTGCACGCGATAACCGGTGAAAACTTCGATTCGGCCACTGTCCATGGCCACGGGAATATGAACGATGATTTCGCGATTAGGCTGTTGCAGTACGCGCCACAGGCCTTCGTCGAGGTTCAGCTTGTGGGCGGCTTGATTGAAGCGGGCAGCCTGCTGCTCCCAGGGATTCTTTTCCTGCTCCAGCATTAATGAGGTATCCATAGGTTCTCCAAGTCCGGGCGCTTGCGGCGCGAGTGGTCGGCGGGCTTTGACGGGCTGGCGCCACTGCAACGGCGGGCAAACCTTCAAAGTATATGCAGGGGGATGGAACGGGCGCAAGGGGGTTGGGGCGTTGGTAGTGGGCTACCTTGAACTCTTGGTGGTAGAATCGCGGCTCGCTCATCCGCTGCGAGTCTGGACGGGCTGTACCGCCCCAGAGGCTGACAGTGGATAGGTAACCGAAGTTGTTCCTGTTTCGAATGTGCGATGCAGCAATCCGTTAATGGGTCGGCGGGGGAAGATATCTTTGAACCATTGCATCTAGGTAAGCACGTAATGCTTGGAGAAATTCACCTTCCAGCTTATGAAGGGTCCCTTCATCTAAGATCACGTCTTCTCTCACGTGCGATCCTGCTTGCGAACCAAGGGCGTTGAGCGCAGTGATGGTCGCGTCATATTCTGCCTGGGTGATTCCCCCATCCCGAAGGCACGTCGAGAGCTGCTCCTTGATGCCCGGCACCTCGCTTTTCGGCACTCTCTTTTTTTGGATCTCTAGGTTGACGCTTTTCAATACTTCCTTGCAATTTATTGGCATGTCGGCATAGTGCACTACTTCGCGATCGAATGTCAACGGCTATTCTTGACAGCCACATGCGGCGTTCGCCCGCCAGCGACCCCAGATTCAAAGTAGCCCACCACCGGGGCTTTCTGCGCAGCCCCGTATAATCTGAGTACTCCAGTGCTGGCCATCACCCGAATGCTCACACCCGACTACAAGACCTTCCTGCAGCTTAGCCGCGACGCCACGCTGGTGCCGGTCGCCAAAACTCTGAGCGCCGACCTGCTAACGCCTGTGGGCGCCTTCCTGAGCGTCGCCGCCAAACAGAAGTACGCGTTTTTGCTAGAGTCGGTCGAGGGCGGCGAGAAGATTGGGCGCTACACCTTCCTGGGAGCGCAGCCGCGCATGGTGATTACCGCGCGCGGCAACGAACTGGAGATAAGGCGGGGAAATTCGAGCGAGCGCCGCACCGGCAGCGTCGTCGATGTGCTGCGCTCGACCTTGCAGCAGCATCGCCCGGCAACCGTTGCGGGCATGCCGCCGTTTACTTCAGGCGGCGTCGGCTACTTCGCCTACGACATGGTGCGTCAATTCGAGCGCTTGCCAAAGGCCGCCAAAGACGACCTGAAGCTGCCAGATTGCGTCTTTACGTTTTACGACCGGCTGCTGGCGTTCGATCACCTGCGGCATCAGCTGCACATCATCGCCGCTGCTGACGTTAAGGCCGAATCATCGCGCAGAGCCTACGACCGCGCGCTGGCTGACATCAATGCACTGGAACGCAAGCTGGCCAGCGGCATGCGCAAACAGGCGCTGGGCTGGTCGAGCAACGGGAAGAAGGCGAAGCTCAAGGTCCACGCCAACACATCGCGCGAGGAGTTCATCGCCAAAGTAAAGCGCGCCAAGGAATACATCGCGGCGGGCGACATCTTTCAGGTCGTGCTCTCGCTGCGGCTGGACTTCAAAGCGCCCTCTGACCCCGTTCAGATCTATCGCGCTCTGCGGACGGTCAACCCCTCGCCCTACATGTTTTTCCTTCGCCTCGACGATCTGCACGTAGTCGGCGCTTCGCCGGAGATGCTGGTGCGAGTCACGGGACGTCAGCTCGAATATCGTCCGATCGCGGGCACCCGGCGACGTGGCATTGACGGCGGCGACGACGAGAAGCTGATTGAAGAGCTGAAGAACGACGAGAAAGAGCGTGCCGAGCACGCGATGCTGGTCGACCTCGGCCGCAACGACCTTGGCCGGGTGAGCGAATATGGGAGCGTGAAAGTTCGCGACCTGATGTATGTCGAGAAGTACTCGCACGTCATGCATCTGGTATCGGCGCTGGAAGGAAGGCTGCGAAAAGAGCTCGATCCGCTAGATGCGCTTGCCGCCTGCTTTCCCGCAGGAACACTGAGCGGCGCTCCCAAGGTCCGCGCGATGGAGATCATCGAAGAACTCGAACCGGTGCGCCGCGGCGTATACGGCGGGTCGATTCTGTACGCGGATCAGGCCGGCAATCTCGATTCCTGTATCGCGATTCGCACCATGGTTGTTCACGGCGGTCGCGCCTACGTGCAGGCCGGCGCGGGCATCGTCGCCGACTCCGACCCCGAGAGCGAATATCAGGAATGCCTGAACAAGGCGAGTGCGTTGTTGAAAGCAGCGGAGAAGGCCAGTGGCTAGCATCTTTGTCTTGGATAATTACGATTCGTTCACCTACAACCTGGTCCAGTACATCGGCGAACTGGGGCGGGAGGTCATTGTGCGCCGTAACGACCAGATCACGGTCGATGAAATTGCTGAGCTTCATCCTGATCGCATTGTTGTCTCGCCCGGCCCGTGCACGCCTCATGACGCCGGCATCAGCATTGAGTTGATCAAGTACTTTGCGGGCAAGGTACCCGTGCTCGGCGTGTGCCTGGGACACCAGGCGATCGGCGCAGCGTTCGGCGGCAAGGTGGTGCGTGCACACAACCTGATGCACGGCAAGACTAGCCAGGTAGAACACGACGGTAAATCGATCTTCCACGGCATTCCGTCGCCGCTCACAGCCACCCGCTACCACTCGCTGATCGTAGAAGAGAAAGGCCTGCCACGAGTCCTGGAGATCTCGGCCACGTGCATCGACCGCGACGGTAGGCGCATCATCATGGGGTTGCGTCATCGCAAATTTCTGGTTGAAGGCGTGCAGTTTCACCCCGAGAGCGTGCTCACCGAGCATGGGAAACGAATGGTTCGAAATTTTGTCGACGGCTAGCTGCCCACGCAGCCAGTATTTTCGGGGGATGCCTCGGTATTCTTCCCGCGCCTCCATGATCCTCTGTGATTGTCATGACGAGCGTAGCGAGGCATCTGCTCTTTCTCTCGTGGGTGCACGTGCGTCCACTAACAGAAGTGATTCGGGTGCTCTTAATTGACGATCCCCTGCTCATGATTGGGAATGCTGTCGCGGCTCCCACAAGAACAGATCCCTCACTCCGCTCGTGATGACAAATCCAAAACGGCAGCCAGCCGACCACTCATTTACACTCTTCGCGTGACGGCAGGCAGCGCGGCTGATGAAACCAGGAGCGTAGGTGAAAGGTTCAGCTGGAACCAGCGGCTCTCTCTCGCCCTCGTCTCCTGGATCGTGCCCGCTCTGATCGCGCTGATCGGCTGCACCTTGCGCGTCACCTTCAGTTGGGAAGAAGGCTCCATCGGCGGCCTCGACCAAATTCATCCCGGCATCTTTCCGTTCTGGCATCGCTGCGTGGTTCCCGCAGTGTGGATTTTCCGCAAACGCAATTTAGCGGTCATGACCAGCCGCTCGCTCGACGGCGAGTACATCGCGCGGGTGATTCAGCGCTTTGGCTATGTTCCCATCCGTGGCTCGAGTTCGCGCGGCGGGCAGCGTGCGCTGCTCGAGATGCAGACGTTCGTCGACCAGGGCGGTGGCGCGGCGTTTACCATCGATGGACCGCGTGGCCCGCGCTACGTCGCCAAGCGTGGCCCGATCCAACTGGCCAAGGCCACCGGAATCGCCATCACGCCGTTTTACGTCGCGGTTAAGAAGAAGTGGGTCTTTAACTCGTGGGATCGATTCGTTCTGCCGATGCCGTTTTCGCGAGCACTAGTGCGCGTTGCCGCCAGAATTTATGTTCCACGTGATGCCGACGACGCGCTGCTGGAAGAGAAGTATCGCGAGATGCAGTCCGCCCTGGAGCGGATCACCGAGTACGCGGAGGAGTACTTCGCTCCGCGGTTGTCGTCCTTAGCCGATTGAAGATTTTTCTTGTACGTGCCAGGAACACCCACCACTGAGAGCACAGAGATCACCGAGAAACGCCATTCTTAATTTCTGTTTCTCCGTGCCCTCCGTGTCCTCGGTGGGGAATTTTCGCTCTTCATCCCCGGCCCAGACACCATGTTTGACACCGCCCCCCCCCCGCCGGTACAGTCTTGTTTTCATCCTGAGCAAAAGTTCGTTCAGGTGGTTCCTTGCAAATTTTGGTTCGCGCGTTCCATCCGCTCGGATGGAACTGGGAAGCCGGGTGCAATTCCCGCGCTGCCGCGCAACTGTAAGCGAGCTTTGACGAAAGGCCACTGTGTGAACGGGAAGGCCTCCGTCGGTAGTCGCGATCTCGATCGCAACTCGCAAGCCAGGAGACCGGCGCGAACCGTCGACCAACCCCTTTCGCGTGTAAAGGAGGAAGCCGTGTTCCGCATTCGTGTTGTTCTTGCCGTGCTGCTGTCATGCACAGCAGCCCTTGGCGCCGATCTCAAAGTTACCGTGCAGAGTCCCTTGGGCGATCGCGTCTCTGGCGTGCAGGTCAGCCTGTTCCGCGCGAGCGACGATGCCGGAGTCGCGGTACAAACCACCGCTGGCGACGGCAGCGTCACCTTCCCGCGCCTCGCGGATGGCGAATACCGCGCGGTGATTCTCGCTCCGGGCTTTGCCGAACAGTCGGAGAAGCTAACGATCCCCGCGCCGGAAGCGCTCACCGTGATGCTCAAGCTTGCCACGACACCGCAGACGGTCGTCGTCTCTGCGACGGCGACCCCCGCAACGGTCGAGCAGTCGGCGACCTCGGTGGACTTTCTCAGCGCCGATCAGCTCACGCTGCTTAACCCGGTATCCGCCGGCGACGCACTGAGCTATCTGCCCGGCGCGATCGTCAATACCGCGGGCCGTCACGGCGGATTGTCGTCGCTGTTTGTGCGCGGTGGCGACTCGGATTACAACAAGGTGATCATCGACGGCGCTCCGGTCAACGAGCCCGGCGGGACCTTCGACTTCGGGGTGGTGCCGATGAACAACATCGAGCGGCTGGAGATGGTCCGCGGGCCCGAGAGCACCGTCTACGGCTCCGACGCGATGACCAGCACGGTACAGCTATGGACGGCCACAGGCGATACTCGCACGCCGGAGATCCAGTTTGGCGCTGACGGCGGCAACTATTCGACGGCCAATGGCTACGCTGCGATCTCGGGCGCGCACGGCATCTTCGACTACAACGTCTTCGCCGACGAGTTCGTCACCAATGGGCAGGGCATCAACGACGCCTACTCCAATGCGCTCCAGGGCGGCAATATCGGCATTCGCTTGTCGGACCGCGTGGCATTTCGTTTTCGCCTGCGCCACTCGAACAACTTCACCGGCGTGCAGTCGAACTGGTGGTTCAATGGCAACCCTGTGCTTCCGCCGGATTCCGATCAGTCGGCGCATCAGAACAACTTCCTGGCCAGCGGCGCGCTGACCATCACCGGGCCCGGCTCGTGGCAACACCAGATCACCGGCTTCGAGTACAACCACCTGCGCACCAACGCCGACAACTACGCCGACCCGGGCCGGCCCTATGATTCGCCCTTCGACAACCAAGCACGATACAACCGCGCGGGATTTTCGTATCAGGGAATTTGGGCGCCGCGCAGTTGGGCGCTCACGACCATCGGCGACACCTTTGAAGACGAGAATGGCAACATCACAACCAACTCGCCGGGACCGTATCCCTCATACAGCTTCACGCATGGCTTGCGGATTAACAATTATCTGTTCGGGCAGGAGAACATCGTCTGGAAGCGAATCGCGGTGCTGGCGGGACTGGCGTGGGTCCACAATGCCAGCTTCGGCAATCGCGCCGTGCCGCGCGTATCGGGATCGGTGCTGCTGTGGCAGGGCAATCACGTGTTCAGCGGCACCCGACTTCGCGCTGCGTATGCGCAGGGGATCAAAGAGCCGAGTTTCGAGCAGTCCTTCGGTATCACTGGGACGTTTCCAACGTTGCCCAATCCCAATCTCAAAGCGGAAGAGAATTACGCGGTGGAGGCGGGATTCGATCAGTCGCTGTTTCGCGACCGGCTGGCGCTCACTGCGGTGTACTTCCATAACTCATTTCGCAATCAGATTGAATATCAGTTCAACGATATCGATTTCACCAGCCAGTACGTGAACATCAATCGCTCGTTTGCCCAGGGAGCCGAAGTCGAGTTGCGCGGGCAAATCGTGAAGCGATTGCTGCTGACCGCGGCCTATACGTATACCTCGACCCAGATCACGAAAGCTCCGCCTTGCGATCCTTTGAACGGCTGCGATCCTCTTATCTATGGCGAAGGTGCTCCCCTGCTACGCAGGCCCAGGCAGGCCGGCACGGTACTGCTCACCTACACCAAGCCGAAATGGGGAGCGAGCCTGGGCGTGGTAGCGGTTGGTCGGAGGCCCGATTCCGACTTCCTGTTTGGATACATTCCTCCCATCTATTATGCGGCGGGATATGCGCGCGTCGATCTCGGCGGATGGTATAGCTTCACGCACCACGTCACGGCGTACGCGAACATCAACAATGCCTTTGATAACCACTACAACGAGGTGTTGGGTTATCCGGCGCTGGGAACGAATGTGCGAGCGGGGTTGAGATTCAGGTTTGGAGGAGAGTGAAGGCAGTGGCTCTCACGGGAACCCGATGCAGAGCAGCGCAAAAGCAGGTCCTCGCTACGTTCGGGATGACAATTTCTACAAACCTATTCTTCCCCCGCCGGGACGTGGTTGTGGTTGTGGTACTTCAGTCGGATCTCGTGCAGCTTGTCCAGATGCTTGCCGCTGAGCGGCTGCTGGCGGCCCAGCATGTGCGTAACCAGTGCGATCTTCGCGTAGTGCTCCACCGTCTCCATATTCATGTAGGCGGTGAGCAGGTCTTGCCCGTATGTCACCACGCCGTGGTTGGCCATGAGGATGGCTTGGTGGTCGGGAATCAGAGGAGCCAGGGCTTCGGCCAACTCCGCCGTGCCTGGAGTTCCGTATTGGGCAAGCGGCACAGAGCCGAGCGTGACGATAATCTCCGAGCACAGCGCCGTATCCAGCGGGATTCCCGCGGCCGCGTAGCCCGTGGCCGTCGGAGGATGCGCGTGCACCACAGCGTTCACGTCGGGCCGCATGCGGTAGATGAACAGGTGCATGGCAATCTCGCTGGAGACTTCGCGCCAGCCGCTGAGCTTGTCGCCCCGCGCGTCGACGATGACCAGGTCGTCGGCTTCCATCATCCCCTTGCTCATGAGCGTGGGAGTGCACAGCACGGTGCCGTCCCCCATGCGCACGGAGAGGTTGCCGTCGGTCGCCGCCACCAGACCGTAGTGGTGAAGCATCTTGCCGAAACGTACTATGTCGTCACGGTGCCGCTCTATCGTATTCACGTCGTACTTCCGAAGTTATCAGGCCTGCGCTCAGCCCCAGTTTGCCTATCGTATCGCATCCGTAGGCCGCGGCAAAGCACTCCTCGCCTCGCCACACCTGCCGGCAGGCCACTCGGGCATAATCGCTCTGTGCTGGTTTCCGAGTTCGACTATCACCTTCCCGAAGAGCTCATCGCCAAGCAGCCGCTTGCAGATCGTGCGGACGCTCGCATGCTGCACTTGCTGCGGGAAAGTGGCGAGCTCAAGGACCGGAGCTTTCGCGATTTTCCCGGGCTCCTACATCCGGACGATCTGCTGGTGCTGAACAACAGCCGCGTGTTGCCGGCCCGTTTGTTCGGGCATCGCAGCGGCTCACGGGCGCAGCGTGTGTCGGCGGGGAATCCTGCGGCGCGCTCCTTCCTTCGTGGCAAGGCGGAAGTGCTGCTGACAAAGCAGGTCTCCGCGACGCCTCAGGAATGGGAGGCGCTGGTGCATCCCGGACGGAAGCTTGGGATCGGCGAGCGCGTCTACTTTGGCGCGGATGCGAACGAAGACTCGCACGAACTGGCGGCGGAGATCGTCGGGCGCGGCGACTTTGGCGAGCGGCGGCTGCGCTTCGAGCCCGTCGACGGCTTCTTCGCCGTGCTGAACCGCATCGGGCACATACCTCTGCCGCCGTACATCGATCGCCCAGACACGGAAGCCGATCGCGAGCAGTATCAGACGGTGTATGCGAAGCCGCCCGGCTCGGTGGCGGCTCCGACCGCGGGACTGCACTTCACGCCAGAGATCCTGGATCGGATTCGCGCGCGCGGGGTCGAGATCACCGAAGTTACATTGCACGTCGGGCTGGGAACATTTCAGCCGGTGCGGGAGGAAGTGGTCGAGCGGAACAAGCTGCATCGCGAGTGGTACGAGATTTCTGCCGACGCAGCGGAGCGAATTCAACGCGCCCGTGATGCCCACCGGCGCATTGTGGCCGTCGGCACCACCAGCGTACGCACGTTGGAGTATGCGGCGCGCCAAAATCCTGGCGGCCGCATCGTGGCGCAGAGCGGCGAGGCTGACATCTTTATTTATCCCGGATTCGACTTTCGCGTCGTCAGCGCCATGCTGACGAATTTCCATCTGCCAAAATCGACACTGATCATGCTGGTCTCCGCCGTCGCCGGGCGCGAGCAGACCTTGGCAGCCTACGAACATGCCGTTCGTGAGCGCTACCGCTTCTACTCCTATGGCGATTGCATGTTCGTGGAGTGAAGAACACGGATTTATCTCCCAGGCAAGGATGGGCTAGGGATCAAATCTCTGGAGCAAACTATGGGTCGAAGTAATTCCGTGAGATGGACGTGCCCCATTCCATAACAAAGCTGAGAATAATCGAGCGATTCACTCTTGCGACCACTGCTCTGCTTCCACACTTTTCTCTTTCTGGTCGCAGCTTGGAGCGCATTAGCTTCAAGAGGTGAGGAACAAATCACCGCGAGCGTTGCTCCTCACCGGGCCACCCAAGAGGAGGAAGCTTGGGCGGAAAGCGCGTAACTACAACGGGAGGAGGCGCCGCCGCAGCGCGCTCAGCCCACTAGGCCAAAGCCGCTGCTACTTCGCGCCTGACAACCTTCTTCGCTGCCGGGTCCACTACCGACCTCTCCCTGGCACCGACACTCGCCGGCGCGGAAGGGACAGAGGATGGGTGCCGCCTGATGAAGGCGAAGGAACCCAGCGCTCCTCCTGAAGCCCAAGACGTTCTTCCGTCTGACGGCTTCGAAGATTTGCTCCGGATTTTCATATACCATCCTCTGCTGCTCCCCGAGAGAGGCCTCTCTCCCGGCGGGGTCATCGGGCTTGGGGTTCGATTTCCCGCTCCGCGGCCTATACACTGCGGCAAGTCACCCCAACGTGCAATGCCCGCGCGGTGACTCATAGATACTCATTAGGTAACCGCGTAAGTTGATGAAAGATTTAAGGATTATCGCCTTGATAACCGAACAAAAACGGGGAGCTGTCGGGAAAAAAGACTATAATGCCGCTCAAATCCTCAAGCTCGAGTGCAATTTCTTGATGAGCGCCACGCACAGACTTCTGAAGTTCGGCGTTTTCGAGCTCAACCTCGACACCGAAGAACTGCGCAAATTCGGAACTCTTCTCAAGCTGCCGCCTCAGCCGTTTCGGCTACTGGCGCTGCTGGCAGCTTGCTCGGGCCAAGTTCTGACCCGAGAGGAGATCAAAGAGCAGCTTTGGGGGGAAGATACCTACGTCGATTTTGAACACGGCATGAACAAGTGCATAAATCAGATCCGGACCGCGCTTGGCGACGATGCCAACAAGGCGGTGTACATTGAGACGGTGCCTCGCCGCGGCTACCGTTTTCTGGTGCCTGTCGTGGCCAAGACGGTGCTAGCGCCTCCGCCGCGAGTGAAGGAGTCGAGCTCTGGCATCCCTGCGGACCTGGCGGAGCTGATTCGCGCGCGAATGGCAGCAAGAAAGAGTGGCGTCGCTGAGGCGCAACCAGGTCCTGCTGTTGACGCACAACCGACTACTGCTGACGCCCAACCAGCCGCCGCGATCGCAGCACCGGTGGAAGTAATTCCGGCTCCCGACGAGTCCGCTGCTCCTGCGCTCGCGCGCGATTGGGACTGGCGGTGGATCGCAATGGTCAGCTTCATTATCGTGGCGCTAATCGCAGTCGCGATCTACTGGTACCTGCGGTAAGCCCGCGCCCTCTCTTTATTTCCAGCTTTCTGGCAGAACCCTACAATATCCGCACCTATTCATTCGTCTACAGCAGAGGATGACGCAAGCGGCAAGCCTGGAGCGGATGGCCATCGAACAGGATGAGCGAATCACCGAAGTGGTCGAGCGCGAGCAGTCGCGGCTCGGCAACTTCATCCGCCGACGTGTGCCCGACCCGCGCGACGCCGAAGACATTCTGCAAGAGGTCTTCTATGCGCTGGTCGAGGCCAACCGCCTGCTGATGCCCATCGAGCACCTTACTGGCTGGCTGTTCACCGTGGCGCGCAATCGCATTACTGATCTCTTCCGCAAGAAGACACCGGAAAGCTTCAGCGACCAGGCGACGGCGGACGACGAAGGCGAACTGCTTCACTTTGAGGGCCTGCTGCCTTCGCCGGATGCAGGGCCCGACGCACTCTACGCGCGCAGCGTGTTACTCGACGAGCTGGAGCTGGCGCTCGACGAGCTGCCTCCGGAGCAACGCCTGGTGTTCGTCGCGCAAGAGCTGGAAGGGCGCAGCTTCAAGGAGCTGGCGGCCGAAACCGGCGTGAGCGTGAATACGCTGCTCGCGCGTAAACGATATGCGGTTCTGCATCTGCGCAAGCGGCTGCAACACATCTATGACGAATTCTTGAAACCATGAGGGACTGAAATGAGAAGGAAGAGATTGCTCCTTATCGCGCCAGTGGCAATTGTAGGCATCGCGCTGTTCATCTTCATCGGCACCGAACTAGTAATGCACTTGTGGAACTGGCTACTGCCCCCTCTCTTCGGCTGGCGAACGGTCACCTTCTGGCAGGCATTCGGACTTTTGGTGCTGTGCCGAATCCTCTTCGGCAGCCATGGCTGGCGCGGCGGTTCGCGCTCCAGTATGCGGGATCGCATGCGCGAACGCATGGCCGGGCGCTGGCAACACATGACGCCCGAACAGCGTGAAAGAATGAGGAAACGCTGGGCGGCGGTGTGCGGGTTCGAGCCGCCGGCGTCGGAGGAGAATGCCGCGGCCGGGGCCGGCAATTAACGGCTCGCCCGGCACAATCCCGCATTGGTCCCTCTGGCGTAGAGTATTCTGGACTGCTCAGGAAGGGCTACGGCTCTAGCCGTGCCATGCAATGGTCGCGTTGAACGACCAGATGCATCGCAGATTCCATGCATCCGCGGGGGATCAAAATGGACTACACGAAGATCTGTTTCGTGATCATGCCGTTTGGCGAGAAGGAGGTCGTCGATGACAAGGGAAAGACGCAGACGGTCAACTTCGACAAGATCTATGATACGGTTTTCCTTCCTGCCATTCGACTGGTCAAACTGCCCGAGGGCGGCAACCTGGAGCCACATCGAACCGACAAGGACTTCTTCACCGGCGACATAAGCCAGGAGATGTTTGAGTACCTGGAATACTCTCGTATTGCGCTTACCGACATTACGGGGCTGAACGCAAACGTCTTCTATGAGCTAGGCGTCCGCCACCGCGCCCGTCAGGCCGGCACGGCTATCTTCCGGCAGGTTGCAGCCAAAATTCCTTTCGACATCGCCACCATCAAAGCGTTCCCCTATGAGTATCAACCGGAGGACCAGGCAACCGAGTCGCGGAACCTGATAACGCAAGTGTTAACGGAATCGCTGCTGCAGAACCGCATTGACAGTCCGGTGCAGCGGGCGCTCGCGGTGCAGCGGGCGCTGGCGACGGAGCCCGGTCCACGTGCCCTGATTGATGCCGAGCTCCGGGAGGCAGAAAATGCCATACGGGTCGGTAATCGCGCAGCAGCTATCGCCGCATACGAGAGGGCCTTGGTTAGCGATCCGCGCAATAACCTGCTCCACTTGCGGCTCGGCCTGCTTTTGAAAGACCAGGGGGACTTCCAGGGAGCGCTGAAGCACTTCACCAAGGCAATCGAGATCGCTCCCGAATACTCCGATGCCTACCGGGAGAAAGGTATCGCCGAGAACAAGATCTACCGCAAAGCCACGGCGCAGGAGCGGGCAGGCTTGCCTGACGGCATAGAGTCGTTGCGGAAAGCGCTGGAATATGATCCCGAGGATTACGATGCCCACGCATCGCTCGGCGGTGCGCTGAAACGCGCGGGGAAAATCCAGGAGGCGCTTGCGGAATATGAGCGCGCTGTAGAGGTTTCCAAAGGCCACTCGTATCCGCTGCTCAATGCGCTTAAGCTGAAGGCGCAAATCGCCGGAAAGTTGGAGATTGACAGCAAGCTGCAATTTCAGCTCAAGCGGGCAGAACGTTCTCTGCGTGCCCAGGTCTCTACCGACCCTCCCTTCGATCCGCCGTGGAGCTTTTTCGACCTCGCCGAAATACGACTCTACGCCGGTGATAAAGCAGAATTCCTTTCGATAGCGGAGCGCGGAGTTGAATTCGCCACCGACCGCTCACAGGTGGATACTTTCCGCGAAGCGCTGGAAGCTCTGCGGGATGCAGGCGTGGATTTGCCAGGTCTGAAGGAAGGTATCAATATGCTTCGTGAGCGGGCCGATTTGATCTAGGTCCGACGCGGGGGCGACTCCGCGAAATCGGGCTTAGGTGACATGGGCGTTACCGATCCGTAATCGTTACCTTCATCGCCACAGTCACGTGCTGGAGGGTGTACCCCCTCCCCCTCTCTGGACCTAAAATCTTGAAAACAAGTGGTCGATTCAAAACTTTGTCCGCAAAATCTTGAGCGCGTGAGAGTTGCATGCAAAATATTATAAAAACAGCGCTTAGCTCTGACAACTGCACTAATTGAGGTGCAGTTCTCGTAAGCACAGTTACTCGACGATTAACCCCAATCGTCGGCTTGGATCATGCCTCAGCAGATTGTCAAAGAGCCTTTTTCCTGCCTCCGGAGCGCCGGGACGGCAGCGGACACACAACTACCCCCATGCCCACAAGCGGAACCTAGCAGACGACAAGCAAGGGCGCAAGTTACGAAGGTGGCTGTACTTTGGTAACGCCCACCCAGCACATCGCCTCCGGCTGCGTGCTGGGCTAAGCTATTTCGCCCCTCCGGGGCTGGAGTTTCGCGCTACGATCTACATCCTCAAACTCCGGCGCATACGGTACGGCTGCGGCAAGGCACTTTGCCCTACGCCCGTGGTTGCAGCATCTCTTTGAGAGCGGCGAACGTGCGAAGCCTGCATCGATGTAATCTGGGCTGAGCTGAGCCTATTGTTGCTGCTGCGGAGGCGCCGGTGCGGGCTGCGGCGGGCGTGGAGCGGCACTCTTTTCAGCACCTTTATCTGCGCTCTTTTCCGATTTGCCGGCAGGTTTCTGTTCTTTTGGCGGAGCCAGGATCAGGTGCAGCGTGTTGCCTTCCTGGCGCGCGCGGAACTCGACAATCGCCTTGTCGCCCAAGTCCTTGATGAGCCGGTCAAGAATTTGGCGGCCCAAAGCCTGGCGTGTCATCTCGCGTCCGCGGAAGAAGATCGTTGCCTTGACCTTGTCGCCTTCGCCGAGAAAACGGAGCACGTGGTTCTTCTTCGTCTCGTAGTCGTGATCGTCCACATTGATGCGGAACTTGACTTCTTTGACAGTGATCTGGTGCTGGTGCTTTTTGGCTTCGCGCTCGCGCTTTTCCTGCTGGTACAGGTACTTCCCGTAATCCATGATGCGGCAGACGGGAGGCTGAGCGGTGGGCGAAACTTCCACGAGGTCGAGAGTTCTTTCGCGTGCGATCTTGAGCGCTTCGAAGGGAGGCATGATGCCAAGCTGGTTGCCTTCGTCGTCGATTACGCGAACTTCGCGGACCCGAATGCGCTCATTGATGCGAATAAAACGTTTGTCGATACAATCCTCCGGTTCTGGTATTTGATGCCAAAGTATAGCACGCAGGGTGCATGTTTTTCGGTGACATCGAGGCCTAGGCGACCGCGTTGGAATTCGCAGCAGGCGCGCCTACCAAGGCTTCACCCTCTACTTTTTGAATGGGCAGGCGCAGCCACTGGTTGGCTTCCTGCTGCCCGCGAACAAGCAGCTTGAGATAGTTGTCCGTGAGTGCTTCGGTGTACTCGCCGTCGAAGTGCGTGAGCGTGATGGCTTCGACTTCGCGCCCAACGAACGATTGCATGAACGCTCGCTTCTTCTCAGCAGCAAGCTCGCGCAAGATGCGATTGCGTTCGCGAGCGACCTGAACCGGAACCTGGTCGGGCATCTCCGCCGACAGCGTTCCCGGACGCGACGAGTAGGTGAAGACGTGTAGATAGGTGAATGGCAGCGCGTCGATGAAGGCGCGCGTCTGCTCGAAGTCGTCGTCGCTCTCGCCGGGGAATCCGACCATCACGTCGGCGCCAATCGCGGCATCGGGCATAGCGCGGCGGATTCGCTCGATTCGGTCGGCGTAATGCCAAGGGCGATACTTGCGATGCATGCGGCGCAAAACCTTGTCACTACCGGACTGCAACGGGACGTGAGCGTGCTTGGCAATGCGCGGCGATGAAGCGACCAACTCAATCAGCTCATTCGTCCAATCCATGGGCTCGACCGAGCTGATGCGAATTTTCTCGATCTCAGTACGATCTAAGATCGCGCGCAGTAGCGCCGAAAAGCTCTTGCGCGGGTTTAACTCGCGTCCCCAACGTCCAAGGTTGATGCCGGAGAGCACGATCTCGCGATAGCCGGACGCGACCAAGGCCTCGACTTCGCGAATGACGTTCTCAAGCGTCAGTGACCGGCTTCGTCCACGCACGTACGGAATCACGCAAAACGAGCAACGATTGTTGCAGCCGTCCTGAATCTTCAGGTTGGGCCGCGTCTTCTGCCGAGGATCACTCGCCTCGAACACCGGCGCGGCGAGCAGTTCAGTATGAGCGAAAATGTCGCCGACCAGCACCTTCGACTCAAGCGATGCGCCAAGATGGGCCACCGGTACGAACGACGTGTCCGCGCGCGGCACAACATAATCGGCAATACTGTGCTTGTGGGAATTGCCAACCACGAGATCGACACCCGGCAAGGCGGCTAATTCCCGCGGCGCGCGCTGTGCGTAGCAGCCGGTGACGATGATCTTCGCCTGCGGATTTTCGCGGCGAACGCGGCGAATGGTGGAGCGGGCATCCTGATCAGCGGAGGCGGTAACGGTGCAGGTGTTTAGAACGACGACCTCGGCTTGGCAGCGCGAATCGGCCCGCTTGAGTCCGCGCTCACTTAGTTGCCGCTCGAGTGCAGCCCCATCGGCCTGGGTCGCACGACAGCCGAAGTTCTCCACAAAGAAGGTCGCCACGGCGTTATTATACTGAGCAGAGAGATGTAGCCTGTCCGTTGGCATTGAACGTGAACCTCTGCTGCACGCAGCAGCAACAGCCAGTCCCAACTTACGACCTTGCATCTCACGCCGCTGCGAGCAGCGATCCCTTTGGAGAACTTGATGAAACGTCGCATTCTGCTGGTCGATGATGAACTTGCCATTCTGCTTACGCTTCGCGCCATCCTGGAGATGAATGGCTTTGAAGTCGACACCGCTGCCTCGACCCGCGAGGCCGAGCAGAAGCTGCAAAGCCACGCCTACGAAATGGTCATCACCGACATGCGGATGGAGACGGAGGCCTCGGGATACGAGGTGATTCGCGCGGCACGGCAGCAGGCGTATGATCCGGCAACCGCGATTTTGACCGCGTATCCTGCGATGGACGACGAGTGGCAGAGCAAGGGAGCACAGTCATTGCTGGTAAAGCCGGTGAACACAGGGGAGCTACTGCAGCAGATCGAAAACCTGCTGGTTTCGCATCAGGAGCACCGGCTAAAGCAGAACGGAAAAGCGACTGCGAAAAAGGTCAATCCGCTGCCGGGCGCCACGAACCAGTCCCGGGCGGCCGCCAAGAAAGCCATGTGACAGGCCCTCGATTTACTCACCTGAATCCAATCTGCAAGAGAACGGCAAGGGGCACACACTTCTCCTCCGGCAGTGAGTTACCCAGACATTTGACAAGTCAAGATGGGTTCAGGCAGTGGCAGCGCTGCGGCGCTGCTGAAAGCACTCCCGGCAGAAGACAGGCCTGCCTTGCGTAGGTTTGAAGGGAACGGTTGTCTCCTTGCCGCAGCCCGAACAATTGGTCCGGGTCTCGACTCGGGAGTAGTTGCCGGTATTCGCGGTCCCCAATGAAGAGGACCGTTTCGACTTGCATGCCTTGCAGCGTTTGGGCTCGTTCTTGAATTGTTTGTCGTGGAAGAACAGCTGTTCTCCCGCTGTGAAGACGAAGTCGGCGCCGCAGTCAATGCACTTAAGAACTCTATCCTGGAATTCCATGGAGAAATGCTCCCTTCAGTCCATGTTCCCAAGCAACGAATACGGTGATTGCAAAGCTCCGGAGAACCGGACTGAGGGTCCAAGCCGGTCATGCAACTCCATTGCTTAGGTACTGCACCCGGGTTCGGCCCCCATGCGCGAGCGCATGGCACAACGGTAAGACTGCGGAACGGCCCGACTTCACGCTATGAGTTTTTGAAAAAACGTAGGGCCGCCTTATGGATGGCGGCCCCGGTTGATGAATTTAGTCCTGCTCTTTACGAGCCTTCTTGCGACTGCGCTTGCGCGCCAGAGCTTCTTTTACGCGCTTCTTTTCGCCCGGCTTGAGGTAGAAGGAATGACGCTTCACTTCTTTAATGATGTCCTCTTGCTGGACCTTGCGCTTGAACCTTCGAAGAGCGTTCTCTAACGATTCGCCTTCCTGAATGCGAACTTCAGCCAACCGGCAAACACCCCCAGACTTGTCCCATTGGACTGTTAGTAGTTATCCCAGTGTTACCATGCGAAGTCAAGCACAGACTACGCAACTTACCCGCCATTTAAGCGCCATACAGCGATTCACGAAGGTGCCAGCTTGCTCTCATGTGTTTCAAAAGTTTGCCCTTAGGGAAAACTGCACCTGCCGGGGCGCGTAGGCATTGTTGGGGCTCAAGAAGTCAGAACTTTTCAGAAATTGGCCCGGGTACACCTTCTTCCCGACTGTCGTCGAATATGCGACGAATTGTCCGGCAGAGTTAAGGAACCCGTCATCGCTGATTGTAACCTGGGCGTTCGTGCGATTGAATGTGTTGAAACTCTCGGCCAGAAGTTGAACGGTGAGCCGCTCTCCAATGTGCAGATTGCGGGTAAGGCGGAAGTCTGTCGTGAAGTAATCGGGCCCGATGAAGGCGTTTCTCCGATACCCGGGCAGCCGATCGTTGTATGTATTGCCGTCCTGGTTGGCGTCTCCGGCGATCGTTGCGTTGACCGGGCGACCGGAGCCGTAAGTCAGCACACTCGACAGTTGCCAGCCGTTCGCCAAGCGGTTCAGCCAGGCGTATCCCGTCTCCAGTCGCTTCGGCTGGATGATGCCGGAGGCTACGAATCGATGCCTTTGATCGTCGACGCTGAGCCCGCGCTCCAGATTTACGGCGTACGAGTTCTGAACGTTGCCGGGCCGCCCTACGACGAGCGCGTCCTGCCCATCGTCAATCGCTTTAGCGAACGTGTAACCGATGCGCAGAAAGAGTCCATGGTTTACCTGGCGCTTCAAGGACACCGTAAGCCCGTTGTAGACGCTACTGGATTCGCTCTCAAACGAATTGATGGTTCCGAGCTGCGCTATCGGACGCTGAATATCGTTGATGCACGGCGGGTAAGGACAGGCCACCGTCTTCTTGGTTTGCCACGTCGCGAAGGATTCCACCGGAAGGTACTGACCGAGGAACACCGAACCATCGTCGCTGTAAACCGGATAGTCGACGATCGTCGGAGGCGGCAGGTTCACGTCAAGCGACCGAATCAGGTGTTCACCGTGTACATAGAGATAGCTGGCTGTGGCGATGATCTTCTGCCCAAGTTCGCGTTCGATCGTGAGGCTGGCCTGGTCAGTGTAGGGAGTCTGAAAGTTCGGCGAGAATGCCGAGACGGTGGTCGTCAGGTGACTGGCTACATTGGCCGGCACGACACAGTTCACCGTTCCCGACGGGCAACGTACGAGTGGATTGGGATAGGTGGGGAAGATCGCGGCATCGGCCGGCTGCATAAGGTCAAGAAACAGATCGCTCTGCACGAGGCCGTTGTCGGTCTGCACCTGCGAGGCGTAGATCGACGGGACAAGCGAGTAAAAACGTCCCGCCCCGCCGCGGATCACCAGAGGATTGCGATCGCCAATGGAATAGGCAAAACCCAACCGGGGCGAGAAGTTATTCCCATCCGATGGCAGTTTGCCGGATGGCGCATACAGCGGATTGCTGACCAGTCCTGTGACCAGAAACGTCTGCACGTCCCAGCGAATGCCCGCATTCAGCGTGAAGTGACGGGTGATGCGGAAGTTGTCTTGCAGAAACAATGCCAGCGCGCGCGAGTCGGGATGCGAAGTCGCGGTGCCAAAATCCTGGATGTAATATCGCGGCACTCCATGTGCGTAGGCACGTAACGGCGTCAAGGATTGCCCATAGCGCATCGGCGCAAACGTAAATGGGTTCACCTTCACGTCATCGAAGTAATACTCTCCTCCCGACATCGACGGGAAGTAGTTGTAGATCCAGGTACGAATGAAGTCGACACCGAACTTCCAACTCACCCGCCCGGCTTCGATATCGGCCGTGTCGGCGATGTGGAACTTGTGCTCGCGCGTCTCTCGGGGAAGCAAATTGGAGCGCCCGGCGCCGTCGAGCAGGTCGTAGATCTTGATCTTCGGGTCCTCGGAGTTAGTAGACGACTGTTGCAGATCGCGAGAGAACTGCGCCCGCAGATGGGTGGCGAACTTGGGCGTCCACGACGAGGTCAGCGAGGCCGCAATGCTCTCGGTAGCGACATCCTCGCTTCCGTTCGCGCTCTCGGTGTAGGTGGTCAACGGGCTGGAGGGATTGAAGAACACATTGTTGAGGCCGCCATAGCGGGAGATGTTCGCCCGCAAAAAGATGAGCTGCTTCGATGACGGAGTGAAGTCGAGTTTGCCGAAAGCGGCGTTGCCCCACATCTTCGTCGGATACTCTCCCGCCATGTCGTTGAGCTTTTGCGCGGCCGCTTCGACCATGGCCTGATCTTTGTAGTCGTAGTCGATCGGCTGCGGCACCACGGTCGTGGCTCCGTTGGCAAACTGGACAATCGCCGGCGCATCCAACAGGTTTTCATCGAAACCCGCATAGAAAAATGCGCGGTTCTTGCGGATAGGACCGCTCACCGTCCCACCAAACTGATCTTGGCGGTAGTCGGGTTTGTCAGGAGCGAACGCCGGCTGGGCATCGAACATCCGGTCACGCAGATAGTAAAAGCCCGTGCCATGCCAGTCATTGCTCCCGGACTTAGTTACGACGTTAAACACTGCCCCGCCGGCACGCCCCAGCTCCGCGCTGTACGAGTTGGAGGACACGCGAAACTCCTTGATCACCTCATTGCTGAACTGATAGGGAGCGCGATAGCGGCCGCGCGCCTGCGCATAGAACGAATTATTGTTGTCGGTGCCATCGACGAGAAAGTTGTTCTGGTATCCGCGCACTCCGCCGAAGGAGAGATCGCCGTTGGAGTCTGAGGTTTGTCCGCGAGGGTCCTGAGTAACGCCCGGCGTCAGCAGCGCCAGGTCCGTAAAGCGACGTCCGTTGAGTGGAAGCCCAAGGATGGCCCGCTCCACGATCTCATGGGAGACCTCCCCTGTCTGGCTGTCGACTTGCACTGCGGGTGCGACGACATTCACCGTCTCGACTCGAGTCGCAGGAAGCAGTTGAAACTGCACCTCGGCGAATGCGCCTACGTGCAGTTGAACTCCTGGCTGGGTTGCCGTCTGCATGCTGAGCGCCGCGGCCTGAACGTCGTAACGGCCGGGCGTCAGCATGCCGAAGCTGAAGTTGCCTTCCGAGTCGGTAAAGACGGCGCGCTGGAAGCCGGTGTCCGGGCTGGTCACGATGACCAGAGCGGCGGGGACTCTGGCGCCGGTCGCGTCTTCGACCACGCCTCGCATGGCGGCGGAGCCATCTTGCGCGTTGAGGCGAGAGACCGAGAAGTTCACGGCCCACGGGATTGTTAGGAGAAAAACAAAGAGAGCAGACAATGGCAGTCGGCGAAATCGGTACATGGGGGAGGGGCCTTGTCACGACCGCCTAATGGAGCCGTGAAATTCCATATTGGGAGAATTGTTCCCACAGGTCAGTGATGTGGCCACGAAGTAGCTACACGAAAGGGCATGTCCTTTGGTAACCATGCTCGTATCTTTTTGGGAAGGTGGGCTTGGCAATCTCTATTTCAGGGTTGCAGAACATCTCTCGATATGCTCCATTCCCTCTCTTACAGCGCGCATGGTATGTTCGGATGGCCGAGAGTTCGAGCCTGGCAGCGAGTGCTCCGCCGGCAAGGCGAACGTGCAAGAACACCATGATCCGCTCATACAAAGGAATCAGCCCCAGAATCCCGACGACCTGCTACGTCGATGAATCGGCGCAGGTCATCGGCGACGTTACGCTCGATGAGAATGCCAGCATCTGGATGAACGCCGTGGTGCGCGGCGACGTGCACTACATCCGCATCGGCGCCAACAGCAATATTCAGGATTGCAGCGTGCTGCACGGCATGCTGGGCCAATGGCCGGTGGAAGTCGGTGGCTGGGTTACCGTCGGGCACAACGTGACGTTGCACGGCTGCGTCGTCGAAGACCGCTGCCTCATCGGGATGGGGGTAATCGTGCTGAACGGCGCGCGGATTGGCGAAGGGTCGATTCTCGCAGCAGGCACGCTGGTCCCGGAGAAGACCGTCATTCCGCCGCGTTCGCTGGTGATGGGCGTGCCCGGCAAAGTCTGCAGGCAGCTCGATGACAATGACCAGGAAATGATTCTGCGCTACGCGAGGAATTACTTGGGGTACAAGGAGCAATACCTGGCGGAAAGATAACTGTGATACTTTCTGCTCTATGGAAGTACATCTGAGCCCTGATCAGGAAGCTTTCGTTCGCCAGGCCATTGAAGCCGGACGCTTTCGGCGGGAAGAAGAAGCGGTGCAAGAGGCAATGCTGCTTTGGGAAGAACGCGAGAGGCGGCGTTTGGAGATACTCTCTGCCATTGACCGGGCGGAGGCATCATTAGCGCGGGGAGAGGGCCGGATCATCCGTTCCGAAGCCGATCCTGAGCAGCTTGTCGAAGATGTTAAGCACCGCGGCCGGGAACGCCTCTCTTCCGAGCAGGCTTCTCGCTAATGCCCGAGCTTCGCCTGGCGGTCGAGGCGGAAGCCGAACTGGATAATGTCTGGCTATATACCGCCCGCGAGAGTGGAAGCGAAGAGATTGCCACACGCGTTGTAGACAACATCGTCCGGCAATTCTCGATGCTGAGCCGGCATCCTTACTCCGGCCGAAGGCGCGACGACTTGCGTCCGGGCCTGCGCAGCTTCGTAGTTGGGAACTACGTCATCATCTACCGCATTGAGGATCCCGATACGGTGCTTATTCTGCACATTTTGCACGGCAGCCGCGATATCGCCGGACTTCTCGGATGATCAGATCCATTCGTGGAACCCGTGACCTTCTGCCTCCCGACACCGGCCTGTGGAACCGGGTGGAGGCGAAGGTGCGCGCCGTGTTTGCGCGCTACAACTTTCATGAGATCCGCACGCCGGTCTTCGAAGACACCAGCCTCTTCGCACGCGGCGTCGGCGAAGACACCGACATCGTCACCAAGGAGATCTTTACCTGGGAGGACGGCGAGCGATTCAACGAGAAGAAAATCATCGAAGAATGGTTAAAGGCCAATCAGTCGAGAGACCCTGGCCATGCCCAGGCCGATCGCATTCTTCGACAGGGTACGCCGTCATTCCTGGCGGAAATTAGAAAATTGGGAGTCCAAGAGCAAGTTTGGCGCTCCGGCCCCGCCGGCCCCAACATGCTGCCCTCGGGCGGTCACGTCGAACTGGTGGCCTTTGCGCCTAGGATTTCCCCCGATGCGATAGCCGCATTACAGAAAGCACGGAACCTGGCAAAGACCGAATATTCGCATGAGTTTGCCAATCATCCAATCAAACTGCGACTCGCAGTTCCAGCCCAGGCGGAAAGAACGGATACTTCGGTCGACCGCGAAGACGTGATTATTGAAGGCTTCGCAGGAAACTTTTTCTCAAGTTCGCAATCCCTGACCTTGCGCCCGGAGAATACCGCCGGCGTGGTGCGGGCATACATCGAGCATGGGCTCGATAAGAAAGGGACGCTGCAAAAGCTGTACTACATCGGGCCGCAGTTTCGCCGCGAGCGTCCGCAGAAGGGACGCTATCGCCAGTTCTACCAAATCGGTGCCGAGATCATCGGGCCGCCGAGTGCGGGCAGCGAGTCGCCGGCGCGTGATGCCGAAGTGCTGGAGATGCTGGCCACCCTGCTCGATGAAGTCGGCCTGCGCGGATGGCAGCTGCAACTGAATTCCGTCGGCTGTGCTGACGACCGCGCGCGCTATAACGAAGCGCTGCGTGAGGCGCTCAAGCCGGTGGTCCATTTGATGTGCTCCGACTGCCAGCGCCGGGCGGAGACCAACCCGCTGCGCGTGCTCGATTGCAAGGTGCCCGAAGACCAGCCGATCATCGAGAAGCTGCCTAGGATGAGCCAGTATCTCGACGGGCCCTGCCGGGAGCACTTTGCCGCCGTGCGCTCTATGCTGGAGGCTGTCGGCGTGCCCTACACCATCAACGAGCGCATGGTGCGCGGTCTGGACTACTACACGCGCACGACCTTCGAGTTCACCCACGGTGATTTGGGCGCGCAGAGTGCGGTGCTCGGCGGCGGACGTTATGACGGGTTGTCAGAGTCGCTCGACGGGCCGAAGGCTCCGGGCATCGGCTTCGCCATCGGCGAAGACCGACTGATTCTCGCACTGCAAGCCGAGGGAGTAAACGCCGAGACAAAGCTCGATACTTACATTGCTCCCCTGGGCGCGGGCATGAATGCGCCAGCGCTGAAGCTGGCGCGCGAGCTGCGCCGCGCAGGCGTCACCGCCGACATTGGCGACGAGACCTTCCGCCTGAAGAAGTCATTCGAGGCCGCCGAAAAAGCCGGCGCGAAGTACATCGTGATTGTCGGCGAGAACGAGGCCGCGTCAGGCGAGTTCGCGGTCAAAGAGCTGGCGACGGGAAAGCAGGAGCAGGTGGCGAGGGAGAAGCTGGCGGGATATCTCACACAGCGTAGTGAATTGCCCACGTAAACACCAGCATTGGTGCGGCCAAGAATGCAGCAATTCTCCCCGGTCCTTTTCCTACTAACGAAAATATTGCGGCGAGCAAGCATGCGTAGAGATTCACGCCAACCCAAGCCGCGAACCAAGGGCTCCCTAAGTTGTATGGAAGATCGAGAACACGTCGATAAAAGACCTCCGCCAAGATTTGGAGCCAACTCGCTGACACGACAAAAACGGCAATCAGCGACAATGTACTTCGCCAATGAGCATCAGTGCTCCTGAAGAAAACTCTTCGCGCAAAAGCGATGACAACAAATGCGCTCATCGCGCCAGTAAACAAATACTGCCAAACTGGTGGGGACGACGCAGCGAGGAATTGCACCGGTACCTCGGTAATGACTTCCGCAGGCACACCATCAATCAGAAAAGGCTCGTATTTCCAGCTCTGAACCTCTTGCATTGCAGCTTGTGCCAGGAGCGGGTGCCCGCTGACAACCCGAATAGGGTGAACCTCTCCAGAAGGACTGATTCGGACCTGCACAATCACCGTTCCCGAGAGATGCTGCTTCTGAGCTTCGGCAGGTTCTTTTGGCCCCGGGTGCTGCGCCAAATGCGTATACGCCTTGTCCATGGGCATATGAACGGGTTCGGGTTGAGCGATCGCCAAAGTGACCGCTGACAAGGCGAATACGATCCAACTAACTTTGCCGTTTAGCATTGAGACGCGCCCGGACCTTTTCGCGAACCTCGGACCACGGGATCGTGGTAACCGAACCTTCCTCTAGCTCTCGCACACGACGCCCACTCTCTTCTTCCCACTCCGATTCCCAATTCGATTCGTCCTCATCCATGGCCGCATTCTACTCTTGCCCATTCTCCCTCATTTAGAATCGACTTTTCGCCTTATTCTTAAGGATCTTCATGCTCGATTTCGTTGGTGACCTGAAACGTACCCACATGTGCGGAGCGCTGCGCGCCTCCGATGCCGGCTCAAACGTTGTGCTCATGGGCTGGGTCAATCGCCGTCGCGACCTCGGCAACCTCATCTTTATCGACCTGCGCGACCGCAGCGGCATCACCCAGGTCGTCATCACCGCCGACGCCGGCGCCGAGCTTCACAAGAAGGCGGAAATACTGCGCTCGGAGTTCGTGGTCGCCGTCCTCGGCCACGTGAAGCTGCGCGAGGCGAACACGGTGAACAAAAACATCCCGACCGGCGAAGTCGAGGTCGTTGCCGATGAGCTTCGCATCCTGAACGACTGCAAGCCGCTGCCCTTTTCCCCCTCCGAGTCCGACATCGCCAATGAAGAAGTCCGCCTGAAGTATCGCTACCTCGACCTGCGCCGGCCGGAGATGCAATACAACATTCAACTGCGCCACAAGGTGTCGATCGCGATTCGCGACTACCTCAACTCGCTGGGCTTTTACGAAATCGAGACGCCGTTCATGACCCGCTCCACGCCCGAGGGTGCCCGCGACTATCTTGTGCCCAGCCGCGTCCATCCCGGCGAGTTCTACGCCCTGCCGCAGTCGCCGCAACTGTTCAAGCAGATCCTGATGATCTCGGGCTTCGACAAGTACTTCCAGATTGTGCGCTGCTTCCGCGACGAAGACCTGCGCGCCGACCGCCAGCCCGAGTTCACGCAAATCGATCTGGAGATGAGCTTCCCGCGCCCGGAGACCGTCTTCGCCGTGGTCGAAGGTTTTCTTACCGCGGCGTGGAAGACCATCGGCTTCGAGCTCGAGACGCCATTTCCGCGCATGAGCTACGACGAGGCCATCCGCAAGTACGGCATCGACAAGCCCGATATGCGGCTGCCTGCGATGACCGAGGTGCGCGAAGCATTCACGCCAGATCAGCTTGCCACGCTGAACATCGATCCCGAGCTGCCGATCGTCGCGATCGTCATTCCAAAGGTCGACGAGCTCTCGCGCAAGGAGCGCGACGACATCAAGGTGCTTTTCGGCGAACGGAAAGAAGCCAAGCTTTTCGAAGACATCAAACGGCTGGAAAAGTCGTTCCCCGAGACGGTTGTCAAGATTCGCGAGTTGGCAAAACCGGAGACAGAAGACCTGCTGGTTGTCGTTGGTGGAGCGAAGCGTTCCGAAGACTCCAGCGCGGCCAAAACTCGTCAGCAGGCGTACGACATCTACGGCGCGGCCGGACAGCTTCGCCTCGCGCTTGGGCAGAAATACGCCGAACGGCATGGCGCATTCAACAAACGCGACTTCCGCTTCCTCTGGGTCACCGACTTCCCCATGTTTGAGTGGGACGAAGAGGAAGGCCGCTGGAACGCCGCGCATCATCCCTTCACCTCGCCGCACGAGAACGACATGGACAAGCTGGAGAGCGATCCCGGCGCAGTGCGGGCGCTGGCCTACGACATTGTGCTCAATGGCACGGAGCTGGGTTCAGGCTCGATCCGTATTCACCGCCAGGACATTCAGAGCATCATCTTCAAAGCGCTGGGCATGTCGAAGGAAGAGCAGCAGGCGCGCTTCGGCTTCTTCCTCGAAGCGCTGCAATACGGCACGCCTCCGCATGGAGGCATTGCGCTAGGACTCGATCGCATCGTGATGATCCTCGCCGGTGCCGACAGCCTGCGCGAGGTGATCCCTTTCCCCAAGACCGCAAAGGCCATCGACCTGATGATGGATGCGCCCACCCCGGTAAGCGACCGGCAGTTGAAGGAGGTAGGGATTGCGGTGGTGGGGAGGAAGGATCAAGCCTAGCAGTTAGCAGTTGGTACGAACGACGAGGGAGCGAAAGCGTCTGTATCCGCTCGACGCTTCAGTCCGAAGGACGGCATACCTTAGCACAGGACGTGAGTCCTGGGTAAGCGACAACCACGATCCCGAGTCCCTTCAGGGACGGCACGAGAGCAGATCCCTCGACGGCTAAAAGCCGTCTCGGGATGACGAATGAAGATTGACCATCGAATCCAACCTAGCTGCCATTCACGACCGCATTCATCTTTCCGCCCGGCGGGCAAATCGCAATGCGGACCTCATCGCATTGATGGCCGTCTGCAAGACCTTCCCGCCTGAGGCAATCGCTGAGGCCTACGCCGCTGGTCAACGGCTGTTTGGTGAGAACAAAGTCCAGGAGTTCGCCGATAAGGCCGGCAAACTTGCCGGGCTCGAAGGCGTCGAGTTCCACATGATCGGACATCTCCAGTCGAACAAAGCCGCAAAAGCTGTGGAACTCTTCCATGCGATTGATTCGCTTGATTCAGCCAAGCTGGCGTCAAGACTGAGCGCCGCCGCGGAGTCCCTCGGGAAGATTCTTCCCGTGTTGATCGAGATCAAAATCGGCGGCGAACAGGCTAAGACTGGCGTCGAGCCGGATTCACCTGAGCTGGAAGAGATTCTGCGCAGAGCGCCCGAGTGGCCGCACCTGCGCATTCGCGGGCTAATGACCGTTCCTCCCTACACAGAAGATCCCGAGGGCGCGCGGCCGTACTTCCGCAGGCTGCGCGAGTTGCGCGACAAGCTGGCCGCGCGGAACCTTCCCGCCGTCAGCCTCGACGAGTTATCCATGGGTATGTCGCACGACTTCGAAGTTGCCGTTGAAGAAGGCTCGACCTGCGTGCGCATCGGCACGGCCATCTTTGGCGAGCGGGCGAAGGCAAAGTAGGTTGCGTCTTCGGGTGGAGTACGCCTTCAGGCGTACCAATGAGCTTCTGTAGTCTTCTGCGCTTCAGCGCCTGAGGTAAGTTTTACTTCAGCGGCTGAAAGCCGCCCTTATAACCTTGGGCCCAAAGGCACCGCTAAAGCGGCGCTCCACCCGTGCAGCTCTGGGTGTTATTTTCATAGCCGTGATTCCCATCCGCGACACGCCTTCCGGCGCGACCTTCCACATCAAGGTCGCAGCCGCGCGCGAAGAAGAACGCCATCACAGGCGAAATTGGCGACGCGCTGAAGGTCGCGCTCACTGCTCCGCCCCTCGAGGGCCGCGCCAACGAGGCCTGCATCGCGTTTCTCGCAGAATTTTTGAATGTGGCGCGTTCGTCAGTTGCGATAGCCGCCGGAGAAACCGGCCGGAACAAAGTGATTCGCGTGGCAGGAATTTCGGCTGAGGAAGTGCGACGAAGACTTGCTATTCTGTAAGCTCGCTTCGCATGGATCTCAAGACGTGAATATCAGGCTCATATTGCGCCAGCTCGCTTTCGGACGGACGGCACCAGAAATTGAAATGCCGCTTCGAGAAGATCGTGTCATTGCATTTGGCGACACTCCTATACCACCTCCGACCATACACGTCAGTGTAATCAGCTTCAAGTCTGGCCCCAGCCGTCACCCAATCAAGTCGACGTGTGCATCCTGGCTCCATCGCATAGGGGTGAACCCTACGTTTTACAACACCGGCAGAGTCGCAATCACGTATGCGTATGTGCATTGCTGCACCTCGGCCGACATTCTTGAGTTTCCATTTGGGTTTCTGATCTTGGTCATCGCGAAAAAAAACAAGCACCGGTCTTATGTCTCTTATATGCGCGATCCACCCGAACAATCCGCCAGTCAGTAATCCACCGACCAAGCCCCCGACTACCGGAGCGGCAAGACGCCAAAGTTCGTCAGAAAAATGGACAAGAAGCACGGTGCACACTGTATCACGGTTATGAGACAGATGAAGCTCCGCAAGTCTTGCACCGCTGCCATGCTCTCCGCACGAACCGAGCTTGCAGTTGAATCTCTGAAGGAGCTTTTGAATGTAGCCCGCTCGTCAATTACCATTGCCGCCGGGGAAACCAGCCGCAACAAGCTGATTTGCGTGCGCGGACTCGGTGCAGCTCAGGTCGAGGCGAAGCTGCGGAGCGCGCTCGGGTAGAGCGGCGCTTTAGCGCCGCGTCAACGACGGCTGGTGTTGAGAGGATTGTGCTCCGATGCGGACGCATCGGAGCACAATCCTGAATACAGGGTGGCTGGAACGCGGACCTGAAGGCCCGCTCTACCGTCTTTCCGGCGAGGAGAACACATTGAGCTTTGCGCAGCGCTGGCGCGACATACGCACCGGCTTCGAGCGGCCTTTCTGGGTCGCCAACATCAGCGAGCTGTTCGAGCGCCTGTCGTACTATGCGGCATTCGCCTCACTCGCCCGCTATCTGCACGAGGCGCTGCGGTTTCCTACCGAGCGCGTCGGAGCGCTAGCCGGTTTTTTCGGCGGACTGGTTTGGTTCCTGGCCATCTTCGGCGGAACCCTTGCCGACCGCATGGGTTTCCGCCGCGCGCTGTCGGTGGCGTATCTCATCCTGAGTTGCGCCTACTTTTTGCTCGGATCGATCGCCGCTCCCTGGCTCGCGCCGGTGCGCGACGCCGTGCCGCTGGTTCTATTGGTGACGGTGGTGCTTGCCCTTCCCGCATTTGGAATTGCGTTGGTAAAGCCGAGCGTGGTGGGCACCACCGCACGCGCTTCCAACGAAAAGCGTCCGTTCCATCGGCTACTCCATCTACTACACCCTAGTGAACATTGGCGGCGCTGCCGGTCCGATTGTGGCTTCTTACGTCCACAGCCACTTCAGCGTAGAGAACGTTTTTCGGGTCGCCGCACTCAGCGTTTTCCTGATGTTCATCGGCGTGTTGCTGTTCTTTCGCGAGCCGCGCCAGAGCGGTGAAGTTCAGGCTACGACGCTCAGCGAGTCCGCTCGACATTTCTGGACGGTGGTGACCAACCCGCGGTTCATGCTTTTCCTGTTGATTTTTTCAGGGTACTTCATCGTCTTTTGGCAGGAGTTCATTACCCTGCCCATCTACGTGCATGCCTATATCAATCCAAAAGCTGACACCGAACTCATGCTGGCGACGGATCCGCTGGTGGTGATCGCGTTTACGGTCGCCGTAAGTATGCTGACGCAGAAAGTGCGCGCCTTTACCGCGATTACTGCGGGAACGCTAATCAGCTCACTGGCGTGGATCATCCTGCTCGTATACCCAACCGTGATCGGAGCCGTTCTGACGCTCGTCGTGGTCGCTCTGGGTGAGCTGACGCAGTCGCCTCGTTACTATGAGTACATCTCCCGGCTTGCTCCCTCCGGTCAGCAGGGCACCTACATGGGATTTGCCTTCTTGCCCATCGGCATTGGCTCCATCGTGGGAGGCTATCTCGGAGGCTATCTCATCCACCACTTCGGCGAGGTGAAGCACCAGCCGTGGATGATGTGGTGGGTGATCACCGGCGTCGGCGTGGCAACCACGATTTTGCTGTGGATTTATGATCGGGTCATATTGCCGAGGACGGCGGGGGATGCCGCATCGGCAGAAGCGAAGTAAAGAGCGATCTCAGGGGCTGAAGCCCATGACGTTAATAAGGGCCCGTTTGGCACGACTGAAGTCGCGCCCTGATACAAGGCACGCAAGTCTGAGTTTTTTGCAGGCTGTGATGCCGCGCGCTTTCAAAACGGACTAACCCTGTTCGTACCTGCATTGGTAGCTGCATGAAGACACCTGCCTACATCGCGAAGCATATCCGGCGCGTATTGAAAGACGGCGGCTCGGCGCCGCACACGGTCGAGGTACAGCACTTCTTCAAGCACGAGGTAAAGTCGCGGGGCTGGTACACCGCTGAACTACGTAAGGTGGCGGTGCGCTTTCGCCGCGCCATCGTGGCTGAGAATGGAGTGCCATTTCTGCTGCAAGTGTCCGATCAGCTGTTTCGCGACGAGGTGCTTGAAGAAAAGGTCTTCGCGGTGATGTTGCTCGAGGAAATGACCGGCCAGTTTGGGCTTAACGAGTTCCGGTTATTTGAAAGCTGGCTGGATCGCGTCACAACCTGGGCCGATCACGACGCGCTGGTGAATTACCTGATCGGGCCGATGATCGCGGCTGACAAGAAGTATCTGCCGCATCCGCCTCGCTGGGCGAAGAAGCGCAGTACGTGGCACCGGCGGGCAGCCGCCGTTAGTCTGATTCACAGCACCCGTCAGCACAAAAACTTCGCGCACATTCAGAAGGTGACTGAGCTTCTCCTCTCCAGCGACGACGACATGGTGCAGAAGGGCCTTGGATGGTTACTGCGCGAAGCGGCGAAAGCCAATCGGGATGAGACGGTTTGCCACTTGATGACGATTCGAGAGCGAACGCCCCGACTGGTTTTGCGAACCGCGTGCGAGACATTGCCGGCGGAGACACGCGCGCGGGTGCTAGGGAAAGTGCAGGCGACAAGCGCGGCAGACTAACCACAGAGGCACACAGACACCGAGAAGCCAAGAGAAATCGGCGAATTCGTCCCGGCCCCATGCAGAATATCGAAGCCGAGTTGACGGTGAGCACCGAGGGCTTCCTCTCTCTTGTCTGTGCCTCCGTGTCTCTGTGGTGAAATGGTTCTCCGCCCCTCATTTACAATGAATCACGGCATGAACCTTTCTGAAATCCAGGCCGCCCTGCGCGATCGCGGGCAGCAGGCCTGGCTCTTCTACGACCATCATCATCGCGATCCCATTGCGTATCACATCCTGGGTCTCTCTGAGACCATGATGGTCACGCGGCGCTGGTTCTACCTCATTCCGGCACAGGGCGAACCGGTGAAGCTGGTACACCGCATCGAGAGCCATCATCTCGATTCGCTGCCCGGCAGCAAGCTCGAATATTCAGCTTGGGAAGAGCTGTGGCAAAACCTGGAATCGATGCTGAAGCCCTATCGCAGCGTCGTCATGCAGTACTCGCCAAACAATCAGATTCCGTACATCTCGCTGGTCGACGGAGGCACGCTCGAGCTGGTGCGCAGCTTCGGCAAGGAAGTGGTCAGCTCGGCAAACCTGGTTGCGCAATTTGAAGCGGTGCTGACGGACGAACAGATCGCGTCGCACTTCAAGGCGCGCGATGCTGTCGATAAAATTACCGCGGGTGCTTTTCAGGAGATCGGGCGCCGCGTCCGCAACGGCGGTACAAACGAGTATGAAATCCAGAAATGGATTCTCGAGGCGTTTGCGCGCGAGAATCTCGAAACCTGCGATCCGCCGAACGTCAGCGTTGGCCCCCACAGTGGTGATCCCCACTATGAGCCAACGGCGGCAAAATCAGCGCCCATCAAGCAGGGCGATTTCGTGCTGCTCGATATCTGGGGCAAACTGAACGAGCCTGACTCCGTCTATTACGACATCACCTGGACCGGCGTGATCGGTACTCCGAGTGATAAGCAGAAGGAGATCTTCAACATCGTTCGCGGTGCGCGAGACGTTGGCATCAATACTGTGAAGCAGGCGTTCGCTGCCGGCAAAACGATCCATGGCTGGGAAGTCGACAAGGCAGTTCGCGAGTTCATCACCGGCAAAGGCTATGGGCAATACTTTATCCATCGCACCGGACACTCCATCGGGCGCGACATTCACGCCAATGGCGCAAATCTTGATAATCTGGAAACCAAGGACGACCGCGAGATTCTGCCCAACACCTGCTTTTCCGTCGAGCCGGGAATTTACCTTCCGGAGTTCGGAGTGCGCAGCGAGATCAACATGATCACGCGCAAGGGCAAGGCCGAGGTCACCGGGCGGATCCAGGAAGAACTGGTACAGATTTGATGGCGAACGCGCGCAACACGACTGCCGCTCCGGCGAAAGCCGCTGAAGCAAGCACGATGGTCTACCTCGTGACACTCTCGGCATGGCTGGTGCCCGGGCTGGGACACCTAATCCAGCGGCGATACGTCCGTGGCCTGCTGCTGATGCTAGCCGTGTTCGTCATGTTCTTCGCCGGGCTGGGCATGCAGGGCAAAGTCTACTCCTTTAACACGGGCGACCTGCTTGACATGCTGGGCTTTGTCGGAGACGTCGGCGCCGGAGCGCTCTACTTCATCGCGCGCGCGATGGGTTGGGGCGCCGGCAATATTCAACGCGCGGTGGCCGACTACGGGACCAAGTACATTGTCGTTGCCGGGTTGCTGAACGTAATCGCGACCGTCGACGCCTACCACATCGCTATTGGCAAGAAACAATGACCTTCGAGCTTAGTCAGTTCAGCGCTGCCTTGTTGTTCGCCGTTTGCGCGTCCACCGTTTTCGGAATCACCCAGCGCAAGAACACCCGCGACATGGTGCGCTACGGCGCGTATTGCTTTTCGTTGTTCGTCGCCGGCGTGATCGTAGCGTCCTGGGTGATGTGGTTCATCAAGCACTGATCGCGCAATCGTAGCTGGCCAAAAAGCCTGGGCGTAATCGGCCGGCGTTGAACTAAACTCAACCTATGCTCGCCAGCTACGCCGTTCGCGTTGAAGACTCGCGTGGGCGCCGCTATCCGGAAACGCCCCATCCCTACCGTAATCCTTTTCAGCGCGATCGCGACCGCGTCATCCACACCCGCGCCTTCCGCCGGCTGGAAAACAAGACGCAGGTCTTCACCCGCCGCTATTCCGACCATTTTCGTACCCGCCTGACGCACACAATCGAGGTGGCGCAGATTTCACGCACCATCGCGTCGGCCTTGCAGCTCAATGTAGATCTCGCGGAGGCGCTTGCCCTGGTGCACGACATCGGGCATCCGCCATTCGGGCACGCGGGGGAACATGCGCTGGACGCCCTCATGCGCCAACATGGCGAGTTTTTCGACCACAACCTGCAGGCGCTGCGCATCGTCGAGGATTTCGAGGTGCGCTACGCCGGCTTTCGCGGGTTGAATCTGACCTTCGAGGTGCGCGAGGGCATCATCAAGCACTCGCACGACTACTCGGCAAATGAACATCCCGAGCTGGCGGAGTATCTGCTGGAACTGCGGCCACCGATGGAGGCGCAGCTCATCGACCTGACCGATGAGATCGCATACGACACTGCCGACCTCGACGACGGCTATGAAGCGAGGCTTCTGTCCGTGCCGCAGATTCGTGATCGAGTCAGAGTGTTCGGTGCTTTCTACCAACAGGTCGAAGCAGACTATCCGAATGCTCCCGAGAAATTGAAGTTCAATGAAACGGTGAAACGAATGCTGAATCGTTTTGTGACCGATCTGATTGAGAACACTCAGACGCGTTTAGCGGACACCGGCGTCAGTACTCTGGACGACGTCAGACACTGGCCGGAACGGCTGGCCGGCTTCAGCTCAGAAGTCGATGACGAGCGGCGCGAGGCGAAGGAGTTTCTATATGCTGCTCTGTACAACGCGAAAGAGCTGCAACCGGAGAAGAAGCGGGCTGAGCAGGTCGTAACGGAAGTGTTCACCGCGCTGGTTGCCCGGCCTGAGTTACTTCCGCCGAGCTATCGCGAGAAAGCGGAGAAGGAAAATCTCGTCCGGGTCGTCTGCGACTACATCGCGGGAATGACGGACCACTACATTGAAGACCTGCGCAAGAAGCTGAACTGACTTGCCCGCTCCTATGCCTGAACTGCCTGACATCGTCATCTACATCGAAGCGCTGGAAAAGCGCATCCTCGGGCAGACGCTTGAACAGATTGGCATCGTCAGTCCCTTCCTTCTGCGGACAGCCGTCCCTCCATTGCAGGCTGCCGAAGGGAAGACCGTCACTCAGTTGCGGCGCATGGGCAAACGCATTTGCATTGGCCTCGAAGGGGATCTCTGGCTGGTGCTGCACCTGATGATCGCCGGCCGCCTGCACTGGAAAGAACGAGGTGCGAAATTGGCCTGTCCGCGTGGATTGGCTGCTTTCGACTTCCCACATGGCACGCTGCTGTGGACCGAAGCCGGCTCGCAGAAACGAGCATCGTTGCACGTGATTGCCGGCGAGGAGAATCTGCGCGCGCTCGATCCCGGTGGGCTGGAAGTGCTGGAGGCTGATTTCGATCAGTTCGCGGCCGTATTGAAATCAGCGAACCACACCCTGAAACGGGCGCTCACCGATCCCCGGCTCTTCAGCGGGATCGGGAATGCCTACTCCGACGAGATTCTCTGGCAGGCGCAACTTTCGCCGATGCGGTTGACCCAGAAGCTCAAGGAAGAAGAGATCAACCGGCTCTATGCAGCCGTCCGAAGCACATTGTCGAAGTGGGTTTCGCAGTTGCGCGCTGAATCGGAAGACGCATTTCCGGAGAAGGTAACCGCGTTCCGCAAAGACATGGCTGTTCACGGTAAATACAAGCAGCCATGCCCGCGCTGTGGCAAGGCGATCCAGCGAATCCGATATGCCGGTAATGAAGCCAACTACTGTCCACATTGTCAGACTGGCGGCAAACTGCTCGCCGATCGGGCACTATCACGGCTGTTGCGGGAGGATTGGCCAAAAACTGCGGAAGAGCTAGAGTTGCTGGTAGACAAGCGCCGCAACAAAGGGCTCGGCTAGAGGCCATTTCGCAAATACTGCACCCAGCGGGCACGACTGAAGTCGTGCCCTGACGCGGGGTATAGACCGGGCAGATAGTTTACAGATTAGACCGGGCACATACTTTACACCAGGTTCGTTCACGAAGGCATGTACAACGAGGCATGCCTTGGAAAGTGAGCGGAGTGGTGGAACGACGCAAGCAGTTTGTGGCCGAGTACCAATCGGGCCAGGAGACGATGACGGAGTTATGCCAGGCGTATGAGATCTCGCGGCCGACCGGCTATGCGGTGCTGCGGCGGTATGAAGCGGGCGGCGAGCTGGGGCTGGCGGAGCGCAGCCGGGCGCCGCGGCGGCATGCTAACCAGACGCCTGTGGAGATCGAGCAAGCGGTGCTCGAACTGCGGCGCGAGCACCCGCGCTGGGGGCCGGTCAAGCTGCGGGCCAAGCTGGAGAAACGGGCGCCGCAGCAGGCGTGGCCGGCGGCGAGCACCATCGGCGCGATGCTGGATCGCGAAGGGCTGACGCGGCATCGGCGCCAGCGGCGGCGCACTCCGCCGTACACTCAGCCGCTGGCGGCGGCCAGCGAACCGAACCGCGTCTGGTGCGCCGATTTCAAGGGCTGGTTTCGCAGCGGTGATGGGACACGCATCGATCCGCTGACCATGATGGATGTGCACAGCCGGTATCTGCTGCGGGTGCAGGCGGTGGAGAAAACGGACACGGCGCGGGTGCGAGCGATCTTCGAGGCGGCGTTTCGCGAGTATGGGATGCCACTGGCGATCCGCAGTGATAATGGGGCGCCGTTCGCCTCGCGGGCGGTAGCGGGGCTGTCGCGGCTATCAGTGTGGTGGATGAAGCTGGGCATCGTGGCGGAGCGCATCGAGCCGGGACATCCGGAGCAGAACGGGGCGCACGAGCGGATGCATCGCACCTTGGCCGAGGAGACGGCGTCGCCGCCGGCCTACGACGCGCGCAGCCAGCAGCGGGCGTTCGATGGCTTCCGTCGCATGTACAACGAAGAGCGGCCGCCACCACGCCCTGGCCATGCGCACCCCGAGCGAAGTGTATGAGCTCTCGCCGCGGGCGTATCCGGCGCGCGTGCCGGAGCCGGAGTACGGCAGCGCCCTGAAGGTGCGACGGGTGCACAAGCACGGGCAGTTCTGCTGGAACTACCACGATGTGTTTCTCAGCAAAGTGCTGTATGGCGAACGTATCGGCTTGTTGCCGCTGGATGATCGTTATTATCGGGTGTACTTCGCGACCTTTCCCTTGGCCCGGTTCGACAGCTATGAGTTGCGCATCGAGCCGCTGCCGGCCGGAGACGAAGACGAAGCGGAGGAAGAAGAATGTGGAGTGCAAGGCTGACCGGAGGCGCGGGGAAATGTGGAAATCGCAAACAGCGCGATTCCCACATTCCCCCGACGACGACTACTAAGTATTTATAAAGGCTCAAGAACCAGAAAACGAACCGAAAAGTGTAAAGTATGTCCCCGGTCTGAAATGTAAACAATGTCCCCGGCTGGACGGCGGAGCCGTCACAAGCAGATCCTTCGGCGGCTGAAGCCGTGCCCATCCACGATGCATTGGTGAGTGGCCAGCTAATTCCACTCCAAGTCTTCTGCGTCTTCGGGAACACCGGCCAAACTCAGCGCGGGGCCAAGCTCTGCGGGCGTGTCGACCAGTACGTCAGGATGCACGCGTTCCAGGCCATGCGGCGCGAAGCCATAGTTCACGCCGATGCTCCACATGCCAGCGTTGCGCGCGGTGAGGATGTCCACCTCGGAGTCGCCCACCATGACGCTTTCTTCCGGGGAAGCGCCGGCCTCCTGCATGATGGTTCGCGCTCCCAGCGGGTCAGGTTTCTTGGTCTCGAAACTGTTGCCGCCATAGATTTGGAAGAAGCGATCGGCCAGTCCAAGGCCCGCGAGGATGTCGCGCGCAGGCCGTACCGGTTTGTTGGTGAGCACTGCCAGCTTGCGCCCAGCGCCGTTGAAGGTGGAAAGCCGGTCCAGCGAGTGAGCGATGCCCTCATACGCATAGGTGCTGTCGAGCTTGTGCTCGCGATAGTAGTTCAGGAAGAAGAAAAGCGCCTCTTGCAGGAAGGCTTCATCCTCGGGATCGCCCAGGGCTCGGCGAACCAGCATAGGAGCGCCATCGCCGATGTACGTCTTAATCACTTCAAGCGGAAGCTCGTTGCGTCCGTACTGACACAACATCGCATTGACCGAGGCGGCCAGATCGTATTCCGAATCGATCAGCGTGCCATCAAGATCGAATATGACGAGTTTGATCTTCCCCAGCGGTATTGTCCGAAACGTGCGTATCATTCCTAGCCAGTATAGAAAACATGAACACAGCTTGGAAAAGACGAACCGCGGATAACGCTGAGGTCGCGGAAGAAAAAACGAAAAAAAGAATTGTCCCCTTCATCCGCGCCTGCCGCGAAATCCGCGGTCGCTTTTCCCTCTGATCCGTGCTGGTCCGTGTAATCCGTGGCTGCCTTCTGTCTCTCCCGCGCTTCGCGAAGGCATTACAATAAAGGGATTACGTCTGAGCCGCACCGGGCTTGCATCTTATCCCCGAGGACATGGATGGCAACTACCAAGGCAGAACCGAATGTCGAGACCGCCCAGGCTACCTCGCTCGATAAATTCGAGGGGCTGTCGCGCGATCAGTTGATCGATATCTACCGGCTGATGTATCTGTCACGCCGACTCGACGACCGTGAGATCCTGCTCAAGCGGCAGCAGAAGATCTTCTTCCAGATCTCCGGCGCCGGCCATGAAGCGCTGCTGGTCGCCGCCGGTATTTTGTTGCGTCCGGCTTACGACTGGTTCTATCCGTACTATCGCGACCGCGCGCTTTGTCTCGCGCTCGGGATGACTCCCTACGAGCAGTTGCTCGAAGCCGTCGGAGCGGCCGATGATCCCGCGTCCGGCGGACGTCAGATGCCGTCGCACTGGGGCAGCAAGCGCCTGAACATCGTCACCCAGTCGTCGCCCACCGGCACTCAGTTCTTGCAGGCAGTGGGCTGTGCAGAAGCTGGGCGCTATTTCTTTCGCCATCCCGAAGCCGCGCAGAAAGTCGAGGGCGATTATCGGCAATTCAAGGACGTCATCTTTCATGGGGATGAAGTGGTTTATGTCTCCTGTGGCGATGGCACGACCAGTCAGGGAGAGTTCTGGGAGTCGCTGAATACTGCGTCGAATCTTAAGCTGCCACTCCTGTACCTGATCGAAGACAACGAATACGCAATTTCGGTTCCGGTCGAAGTGGGGACAAGCGGCGGAAACATCAGCCGGCTGGTGCAAGGGTTTCCCAACTTCCATTTTGATGAGGTAGATGGCACCGATCCGCTGGCGAGCTACGCAGCGCTGAAAAGAGCCATCGACTATATACGGGATGGCAATGGCCCCGCGTTCGTACACGGACACGTGGTGCGTCCCTACTCACATTCACTCTCGGACGACGAGAAGCTCTATCGCCCCGAGTCGGAGCGCAACGCCGAGGTCGAGCGCGATCCCATTAATCGATTCCAGTTACTACTCATTCGCGAAAGCATTCTCGACGAGAAGGGGATCAATCGGCTGGAGAAAGACGTTGACGCGGAGGTGCAGGAAGCTTCTGATCGCGCTGCCGCTGCCGCTGTTCCGGCGTCTGGCTCTTACAAGGACTTTGTCTACTCGCCGGACCTCGACCCGACCTCGAATGCGTTTCAAACCGAAGCTGTGCATCCCACGCCCACCCAGGACAAGGCTGTGTCAGCCTCTACCGGCGACCGCACCATGGCTGACCTCATCAATGCCTGCCTGAAAGACGAGATGAAGCGCGATGAGCGCATCGTGATGTTCGGCGAGGACGTTGCCGACTGTAGCCGCGAAGAGTATCTGAAGGAACACTTGGTCAAAGGCAAGGGCGGCGTCTTCAAGCTCACCGCCGGCCTGCAGTGCGAGTATGGCAGCGAGCGCGTCTTCAACTCGCCTTTGGCGGAGGCCAACATCGTGGGCCGCGCGGTCGGCATGGCGACCCGCGGCTTGAAGCCGGTAGTCGAAATCCAGTTTTTCGACTACATCTGGCCCGCGTTCCATCAGCTTCGCAACGAGATGCCACTGATTCGCTGGCGCTCGAATAACGCTTTCTCGTGCCCGGCGGTGGTGCGGGTGGCGATTGGTGGATACCTGACCGGAGGCGCAATTTATCACTCGCAATGCGGCGAAAGCCTGTTCACGCACACACCCGGCATGAGGGTGGTGTTCCCGTCGAATGCGCTCGACGCCAACGGTCTGCTGCGCACCGCGATCCGATGCGACGACCCGGTGATGTTCCTGGAGCATAAGCGGCTTTACCGCGAGACGTTCGGTCGCGCGCCATATCCGGGACCGGATTACATGATCCCCTTTGGCAAAGCGCGGATCGTCCGCCCCGGCCACGACCTGACCGTCATCACCTACGGCGCCGTGGTGCCGCGCGCCTTGCAGGCCGCGCAGCGCATCGAGCGCGAGCAAGAGGTGAGCGTGGAGCTCATCGACCTGCGCTGCCTCAACCCGTACGATTGGGACGCGATTGCCACCTCGGTGGCGAAGACACATCGCGTGATCGTCGCGCATGAGGACATGCTGAGCTGGGGCTATGGAGCGGAAATCGCCGCGCGCATCGCTGACGAACTCTTCGACGAGCTTGATGCGCCGGTGAAGCGGGTCGCAGCGAAGGACACCTTCGTCGCTTATCAACCGCTCCTTGAGGACGAAATCCTTCCTCAGGCAGAGGACCTGTTCAAGGCGATGGCGCAACTGGCAGAACTGTAAGCAGACGCCGGAATTCCGGCGGCGTCTATATCCTCTAGGTGAGATCCAGGGTTATCTTGAGTGCGGCTTCAATGCTGGTGAGGGCGGCCTTATCGAGCTTGCCTACGTGTCTTTTGAGGCGTGTCTTGCTAATCGCGCGTACCTGTTCGCAGACAACGATGGAGCCCATGGTTAAACCACCAACACCCGCCGTGATCTTGACGTGGCTGGGATAGACCTTCTTCTTGTTGGCTGCATCAGTTATCGGGGCGATAACGACCACTGGGCTGAACTGGTTGATCGCATCCCTGCTGACAATTACGACCGGCCGAGTTCCGGCTTGCTCGGAACCCTCGGCCGGGTCGAGACTGGCCATGAACACATCACCGCGCAGAACCTGCGAGTCCATAAAGCGGCTCTCCCTCCAGATCCTTTTCTTCCAGGCGGAGAGCTTCCCAATCGCTCACCTCAAATTCCTCGGCTAAGAGTTTGGCTTCCTTCTGATAATCCGCATCCTCGGCCATGCCTGCAAACGCAGCATCAATCTGTCTCCGCTTATACAGCTTCAGATAGGCCGTGATTGCAGTGACGATGAAGTCATTCAGACTTATTGCTTTAGCAGGCGATCCTTTCCTCTCCTGTTCGACTACAGACTTCGCCTGGTCGTATATTCTGACTGGCAAGCGCACAGTCGTTGTCTTTATCTCAACTTTGGCGGCCATGACCGACATTACCTCCTCCTATAGCGCACAGCGATACAGCTATAGCGCACAGCGATACAGGGCTACCCGGCGCGCTAACATCCACAATCTTAGACGCATTTTAGTGGCAAAAGTTGCCATAATTATATGATGTTATATTGTGCATTGAAATAAGTTTCACATTGGGAGTCGGGTTATGTGTCGTGGGACGGTATCGCGTCAAGAGGGATTTGCCGATAACGACTACCGTCATGGTCGATCCGGTGTGCCACCGTCGGCCGCAAGGCCTGCGCCTTAGTCACGGCTCCCGTTCCTTTTACCCCGGAAAAATGTCGTAGACATAATCGTGCGCAGCCAGAGCGGCGGGCCTCATTGTTCCCGCATCGACGCGCTTCGCGATCTCCTCGCGTGACAGATCGAAGATGGCATCGAGGATTTGCTTGCGCTCATTCTCGCCCGCCTCAGCCATCACGAACAGCAGGCGCGCGCTGTGCTGGATGTAGTTGGGCGAAAGCAGCTGCCGCCTTAGAAGCTCCATGATGACAGGCGCTTTCGAGCGGTCGAAGCGGCCCGGATCTCCCATGCGGTCGAGCTCGGCAAAGAACTGCGCCGTCCACTCGTTGTGATACTCCCAGACCTTCTGGAACAGGTCGCGGGTGAAGCGCGTTCCCGCCTTCACCGCCTCCGTGCTGGGCGCCAGAACCATGCCGTCTTCCGTGAGCTTCGCACGCTGTAGATATCCATCCTTGGTTATGACCGCCTGATGATAGGCCAGCGTCCATAGCCACGACACATCGATGCGATAGGTGGCGAGATCGTTCATGAAGCGCTGCTTGAGTTCGTAGTCGTCGATGGCGGCGGCGAAGTTTCCGTTCAGGATTTGGAAGCCGTAATTCGCAGCCATGTAGAACGCGTGCTGAATGTGCTCGATGGTGACGTCACCCTTGGGCACGCTGTAGATGGCATCCCACAGTTCCGGGCTGAGCAGCTTCTCCGGCGTGTCCAGCGATTCTTTGAGAATGACGGCCGGCGTGATCTTCGCTTCTGCATTCAGCAAGCCCCGCAATTGCAGCAGCGCCCGTTCCGACTCCACCAATCCGCTCGCGACACTCGGCACCGCCTGGCCGTTGGCGTCGACGGTCTCGCGCGGAGCATCGAGCATGGTTTGCAGCTCCGCCAGAGGAATGCACAGCGGCCCATTTCCGGCAGCGACATACGCGGGCTCCGGACTGGCCACCCAGCTCTGGCGATAGGCATCGTACAGCCGGCCCTTCACGCGTCCGGCCGAAATATCTTTCAACGTAACCTCGCGGTCTGCGGGCACGGGCCCGTCAGGTACGAACATCAACCCCAGCAGCCGCTCGCGAAGCTTATCAATCACCACCGCACGCATGGCGACCGGGTTGTACCGTGAACGGTCGTAAGCATCGCCCGACTGATACATCATGACCGCGGCCATCCCGCCGATGGGGGCACCCTGTGTGAGCTCGCCATTCTTCATGCCCGCCATCAGGATGGTCAGCGCATTGTACTTCTGGTAGGCGATCATGTTCGGCGCAGCCATGCCGACGGTTTGCGGATCAGGGAAGATACCCTGCGGGTCGTCCTTCCACATCTCGATGAGGCTGCCGAGATAGTCCCAGCGGCCGACGTTGGTGCCCAGTAGACGCCGCCGGAACACCCACGCGATCGCAGGCAGATAACGGCCTCCGTTGCCTTCCTCATAGAGGATCTTGATCTTGAATGTCCCGGCAGGCACGCTGATAATGCTTTCCACACGTGAAAGCAGCTTCTCAACGATGAGAGCTTCACGCGGAGTCTGCATCTTTGGGATGTAGAAATAGATCCCGTTGCCGAGGCGCTTCAGCGCATCGTAATTGTTGAGCACCCAGAGAACGACCACGGCGATCAGTCCGGGAACCGGTTCGCCATCAACTGTGATGTGCTCGTATCGAACGTGAATGCTCGGTGGACGCACGAGACGAGTGGGCCACTTCTCCGGGGTTCGGTCGATCTTGTACGAGCGTGTCTTGCCTTTCTTGACCACATCGTAGGATTTGCTGGTCCAAGCGCCGCAAAAAATCTCCGTGGCGTTTTGCAGGGCCGCAAAGGTTGCTACCGGCGGTTTGTTCCCAGTGGCAAGCGGTTGAAAGTGCGCCGGTGAGGCATCTTCGAAATCCGGCATGTTCATCGGCGCGGCGCTATTCAAGGCGTTGAAGGCCATGTCCAGCGGATGCCAGGGGCCGGTCAGTTCCAGTCCAGGGTTTCGCAGCGGATGCACATCGGCAGGAACCGGAACTTCGTCGTTGAGACGCCAGCGCCATTCCGTCTCGTGTCCCAGGAAATTGTCGATTAGCCCTTGCACGATCTGGCGAAATGTCCAGGAGCGCCCGGTGACGGGGTCGTCGAAGGTCTCTTCCCAACTCGGCCAGGCGTATTTCTTCCGGACAGGCTCCTTACTGGCAAGCAAGGCGCGGCGGGCGCCCAAGGCTTCGGCGATGGCAGGACGCAATTCGCGGGTGAGGGCGGCAATCGTCTCTTCGACATTGATGTCCCTGCCGTTTGCCTGTTTGATTCCGAATAATTGCGGAAACTGCTGGAGAACGTCTTCGCGGATCATGGGAGTCCCTTCAAGCATTACCGCCCAGTGTAGTGTGCGTATCCGCGCCGGTCAAAGTCCTCTGCGGAAGCTGGAGGGCGAAGCTTTACGAGAATGGATCGGTTAATCTGCAGGTCTTATCTTTACCAGTGTGCCTTCGGGCAGGGGTTCGCCCAGAAACGTAACCGTTCCGTTGCGCACCAAACCGTTTACTTCGCGCACGGCAGTGTCGGCCGCCTCATTGATCGCCGGAATCTTCTTGGCGATGCCGCGGTCCATGGCCAGATTCGCAAGGCGGTCGGCCTCGCGATTCTTCTCGCGCCGCACATGCTTGATCTCGAAGTAGGCAAGCTGATCGACCTTCTTGATCGCCTGCGCGTACAGCTCCTTGAGCGCAGGACTGCTTACCTTGTATTCGCCGTTAATCTGTTTCACCAGCAGCTCGGAGTCGCTGACTACTTTCAGAGCCTTAAATCCATGCTTGATGGCATAGGAAAGCGCGGCCAACAGTCCGGAATACTCGGCATAGTTGTTCGTCCGCCGGCCGAGGTACTCGCTCAGCGCAGCGACGGGACGTCCGACCTCGTCTTCAATGACCACACCGTACCCCGCAGGCCCCGGATTTCCGCGAGCTCCGCCGTCAATGGACGCAACCAGATAACCCTGGTCGACGCTAACGATAGCTCCACCCATAAACTCCTGGGAACGGAAAGCTGATTTCTCTGGAAATGGGCGGGCAGGCATAGTGCGTATTTTATTCCAATTTGGTGAGATGCGCTGATGGCAAGAAGGTGGCCAGCAACCCGGCAGGTTAGCGGCCCAAACGGAGCCGCATGGCAAGCCGCGGCGGCAGGTTCGCCGCCAGAATTCGCTCCTGGGCCCGGTCAATGTCGTACGGTACACGGTAGAAATATACCCGGCCGGTTCCGCCGTCCCGCTTTTCGTAAAGCGCAAACGCGGCCCGCCAGTCGCCATCGCGCGGCTGTCCGATGGAGCCAGGATTGATCAGGTATCGCGCGTCTCGCTGCAGCGGCATCTCATATTGCACAACGCCTTCGACGCTCTCATAGGCCGGGGCAAACTGGCGAACCTTGTAATCCTTGTCAATGAACCCGCCCTGCAGATGGGTGTGGCCAAAGAAAGTGACGTCGATGACGGCTTGCCCGCTGGGCATGTTGAAGCTTTCTTCCGCGCTGTAAACGTTTAGCAGATATTCGTCTTCGTCGTCGGGAGCGCCGTGGACAAACTCCACTCCTGACAAGGGTTCATACCGGATGGGGCCCTTGGGCAAGTTCCGCAGCCACTGCAGATGGCCGGCTTTGAGATTCGTCTGCGTCCAGCGCGCTGAAATTGCGGCGACCGGATTAAAGTCGCTCAGGTCGGTCAAGCCGGAGCAGGCGCGGTCGTGATTACCCCGCACGACGAGCCCGCCCAACCCAAGTGCTCGCTCACACACCTCATTGGGCGAGGCGTTGTATCCGACCAGGTCTCCCAGGTTGGCTACCAGGTCGTATTCAGGCGCGACCGCCATGACAGCTTCGAAGGCTTCGAGATTGGCGTGAATATCGCTGATCAGCAGCAAACGCATTTCAATGGCGCTCCGCTTCCACCGGACAGCGCGCCAGATGACCAGGGGCAACCTCGACCATCGGAGGCACCGCCTCGGAGCAGCGCGCAATGCGCGAGCCACAGCGCGGCTCGAAGGAACAGCCGGGAGGCAGCGCGGTCAGCGACGGCACGCTGCCCTCAATGGTCGGCAGCGGCTGGGAGCGGTCGCTGCGCAGAGTTGGCGCGGAGTGGAGCAGACCGCGCGTGTAGGGATGGATCGGCTTGCGAAACACGTCTCCGGCCTCTCCCGTTTCAACCAGGCTGCCGGCGTACATCACGGCAATGCGATGCGAAACCTGCGCCACTACCGCCAGGTCGTGCGAGACGAACAGCATGGACAAAGAGAACTTCTCCCGCAAGTCGTTGAGCAGGTCGAGCACCTGCGCCTGAATGGTGACGTCAAGCGCTGTCGTGGGCTCATCGGCGATCAGCAGGCGAGGGCGGTTTACGATGGCCATGGCAATCATCACCCGTTGCCGCTGGCCGCCCGACAGTTGATGCGGATAATCGCGGGCACGGCGCTCAGGATCGGGAATCGCGACCGTGCGCAGTGCCTCAACGGCGCGCCGCCACGCCTCTCGCTTGCTCACTCTCAAGTCTACGCGGGATGAGTCTCCATGCGCCAAGACTGCTTCGGCCACCTGATCGCCAACTCGCATCACCGGATTCAGCGCGGTCATCGGCTCCTGGAAAATCATGCTGATGCCTGAGCCGCGCATGCCCCGCATTCTTGCCTCCGGCAAGGAGAGCAGGCCCTCGCCCTCGAACAGGATGGCTCCGCTCACCCTTGCTTGGGGCGGAAGCAGACGGAGAATCGCCAGCGAAGTGACCGATTTTCCCGAGCCAGACTCTCCCACCAGCCCCAGCACTTCACGTGGCGCGATTCTGAAGCTGACTTCGCGCACCGCGCACACGTTTCCCTGTGGAGTAGCGAACTCAACGCGAAGGTTCTCCACCGCGAGCAGGCCCGGCACAGCGTTCTATCGTAACAGCGGCAGAGAAGATTTCATCACGGAGGCACGGGGAGCACGGAGGAACACGAGACAAGAAGCACAAAGCAGGGCCCTGAAACCAGATGCAACGAAGTTCTGCGCCGCCCACTGAGTCATCATGAATTCCAGGCTCCGTGTTCTCCGTGCCTCTGTGGTGAATTCTTTCATTTAGAATGTGCGCTTCGCACGATCAGCGAATTATGTCCTCAAACGAAGCCGGCAAATACGACGCCATTGTCATCGGCGGCGGCCATAACGGGCTGGTGAACGCTGCTTATCTCGCCCGCGCCGGGAGGAAAGTGCTCGTCCTGGAGCGCCGTCACGTGCTGGGCGGAGCGGCGGTCACGGAAGAGATCATCCCGGGATTCAAGTTTTCTGTCTGTTCGTATGTCGTTTCGCTGCTGCGGCCTGAGATTATCCGCGACCTCAACCTGCCGAAGCATGGGTTGGAGATCCTTCCGCTGGATGGCACCTTCACGCCGATGCCGAATGGCGACTATCTCTGGCGAGTGAACGATCACGCGAAGACTCGGCGCGAGATCTCGCGCCATTCGAAGTTTGACGCTGAGGCCTACGAAGAATTCGGCAAGGCCATGCTCCAGATGTGCCGCTTCGTGAAGCCCATTCTGAGTATGGTGCCACCCGACCCAACTACGTTGCAGCCGCGTGAGTTGCTCAAGCTGATGTTCCTGGGCCGTCGCTTCCAGGACCTTCCCGGCGAAGACAAGTACAACCAGGTACAGCTCATGACCATGAGCGCCATCGACTTCCTCGACCAGTGGTTCGAGACCGACGTTCTCAAGGCGACCATGTCGGCTTCGGGGATCATCGGCACATTTCTCGGCGTGCGCTCACCCGGAACAGCCTATGTGCTGCTGCACCACTACATGGGTGAGATCGATGGCGCGTTTCGGGCGTGGGGATTCGCGCGCGGCGGGACCGGCGCGATTTCGAATGCGATCGCCGATTCGGCCCGCGAGCTTAGGGTCGAGATCAAGACCCAGACCGGCGTAGCGCAGATTCTCGTTCGCGACGGTAAAGCCGTGGGCGTGGCGACGACTTCCGGCGACGAATACTTCGCTGACGTCATTTCATCCAGCGTCGATCCCAACCTCACATTCCTGAAGTTCATCGAGCCTAAGCACCTCAGCGAGGAGTTTCGCGACGAGGTGAAGCGCTACAAGTACCGCGGCTCGTCAGGAAAGGTGAATCTCGCGCTGGACGCCTTGCCCAACTTCACCTGCCTGCCCGGCGAGGGACATCACCTGCGCGGCGCAATCTCGATTTCGCCGAGCGTCGACTACATGGAACATGCCTACGACGAAGCCAAGTATGGGGACTATTCGCGCCGTCCTTACATCGACATGGTGATCCCCAGCTTGACCGATCCCTCGGTTGCGCCTCCGGGGAAGCACGTGATGTCGTGCTTCGTGCAATACGCTCCCTATAAGCTGAAAGAGGGCACTTGGGATGAGAAGCGCGAGGGCTTCGGCGACACGGTGATCAACACCATTGCCGAGTACGCTCCGAATCTGAAGAGCATCATCGTCGGTCGTCAGGTGGTAACGCCTCTTGATCTGGAACGCGAGTGGGGGCTGACGGAGGGCAACATTTTTCAGGGCGAGCTCTCGCTCGAGCAATTGTTCTTCCTGCGCCCTGTGCCTGGTTGGGCGCAGTACAAAACACCCATCACGAACCTTTGGATGTGCGGCTCGGCCACCCATCCCGGCGGAGGCATCATGGGCGCGCCGGGACGGCTGGCTGCACTGGAAATCCTGAAGCATCCCAGGGGAAGCAGCTAGTGACCGAGCCGCGAGTTGTGATCATCGGTGCCGGGCACAACGGTCTCGTAACGGCGTTTTACCTTGCGAACGCCGGGTTCAAGCCGCTGGTGCTGGAGCGCCGCGACATCGTCGGTGGATGCGCCATCACGGAGGAGTTTCATCCCGCCTTCAAGTGCTCGCGGCTCTCACACGCCACGTGGCCGTTGCATCCCAGCGTGGTGGATGACATGGATCTCGTGCAGCACGGCCTCAAGACGTACACGCCTGAGGTTCGCGTGCTGTCGCTGGCCGCCGACGGACGCAACCTCGCCCTGTATGGGGACCCGGCAAAGTCGCAACAGGAGATCACGAAATTTTCCGCCAGGGACGTGGCCGGCTATGCCGAATTGCAAAGGGCCCTTGCGTCCATTGGCAACGCAATCGAGTACCTTCTGACCATGACGCCGCCTGATCTGGACGATCCGGCCTCAGGAAATCTCTGGGAACTCCTGCAAGCTGGCCGCAAACTGCGCGGCCTCGGAGAGAAGGACCTCTATCGCTTGTTGCGCTGGGGGCCGATGGCCGTGGCTGATCTGGTGAGCGAGTTCTTTGAGAACGATCTGCTGCGTGGCACGATCGCCGCGCAGGGAATCTTCGGGACCTTTCTCGGGCCGTGGTCGGCGGGCTCAAGTACTAATCTCATATTCCGTGCAGTTCCCGACGGCAGTCCCGTCGGCGCAGCTTCCTACGTGTACGGCGGTATGGGAGCACTGACCGCAGCCATGGCAAGCGCGGTGCGCGCCACCGGAGGAGAAATTCGCGTATCCAGTGAAGTCGCGCGTCTGCAAGTGAAGGACGGAGCGGTCACGGCCGTCGTTCTAAGCAGCGGCGAAGAGATAGCAACGCGGGCAGTCGTTTCCGATGCCGACCCAAAACGCACGTTGCTGGGTCTCGTCGATCCGCAGCATCTCGCGCCCAGCTTCCTGCAAAAGCTACAGCACTATCGCATGAACGGCACGGTTGCGAAGATGAACCTGGCGCTAGGGGGATTGCCCAGCTTCAAGGGAATCGATGGCGACGCGTCATCGTTGCTCTCCGGCCGGATCCAGATCTCGCCGGAGATAGATTACCTGGAGCGCGCCTTCGATGCTGCCAAGTATGGCGACTACTCGCGCCAGCCCTACATCGAGGCTGTGCTCCCAACGCTGTGGGACTCTTCACTGGCGCCTGCGGGCAAGCACGTGATGTCCATCTACATGCAGTATGCGCCTTACAAGCTGCGGGATGCTGATTGGAGCCAAAAGCGGGACGAACTGGGCAACACCATCGTTCGCACGCTGACGCAATATGCGCCCGATTTGCCCGGGCTCATTGAGGCTGGCGAACTAATTACTCCCGAAGATATGGAACGAGCGTACGGGCTAACAGGCGGACATATCTTCCACGGCGAGCTGGCGCTCGATCAAATCTTCACCATGCGCCCATTGCTCGGCTGGGCGCAATACGACACACCGGTTAGCAACTTGTACCTTTGCGGCTCAGGCACGCATCCGGGCAACGGGCTCAATGGACTCTCCGGCGCCAACGCGGCGCGACACGTCATCAAGACGCTTCGCAATCAGCCTGACCCCGCGGCCAGGTGATTCGCTGTTAGCCTGCTGCCTTAGCAGCGTGGGCAGCCCCAATCGCTCCGTGCAGCACCATGATGAACTCGTCGATCCGTTGCTTGTGTCCCTTCCCATGTCCGTTGCTTGAGCTCTGGAACAGGTCGGGATGGGTATCCGCCATGGCCAGCGAATCCTGGAAGCGCCCTGCTGTCGACTCGACGATGCAAGCGATCAGCTCCGGATCAACGTCCCGCCGAAGCTCTCCCCGATCCAGACCCATCTTCACGAAGGCCTTGAGTTCGAGGGGATCCTCCTGCTTCATAAAGCGGCTGATCCGCTTCTTGATGTTCATGTCCGAGCCGTAATTGCCCAGCAGCACGACCTTATACTGCACTTCGTGGTTCTCTCGCAGATGGCCGGCATTCTCAAGCCGGTGGCGAAGCACCGCGAAGAAGCCTTTTGCCCTCACTTCCTCAGGGACCTTGAGGTAGCCGGGCAGGGTGTTGACCGATTCCTTATAGGCTTCCAGGAAGAGGCCGTCCTTACTGCCGAAGTGTTGGAAAACGGAACCCTTGGCAATTCCCAGTTCAGCCGCGATGTCCCCTACGCGGGACGCCTCATATCCGTGGTCGGCGAAGTACCGCATCGCCGCGGAAAGGATGAGTGCTCTCTTTTGCTGAGACCTCTTGGTCAGTGCCGGAGGTATGGTGTACGAAGAAGTATCTGCTTGCAGCGCTTTCATGTTGATTCCAATTAGCCCCTCGTCGAGGATTGCACAGCACGTGATGCACGGAGATACGGTTCCGCGGAGGGCACGGCGACCGCATTCTCAGACTTTCGGTGTTGCGCAATCATAAACCAGAAATTCACTCAATTGCCACACAAATACACCGCCCGTGGAGCTTTTTACCCCCCTTGGCTCCTACTTCCTTGTTCGGCGCAGTCCGAGTCGGTAATTAACGCTTTCTTCCTACGGTGAAAACTTGCTTCCCCTATTGGGATTTGACGTCCCAGTTCGAGATGTGTTTCCCTGCCTGTCATGGTACTGCTAGCAACCGTTCATGAAGTGCTCCAGGCTACTCCCGCAGACGTGGGAGAGATTGCGCCTTTGTTTGATCTTTACCGGCAATTTTACGGCAAATCTCCGAACGAGGAGGCAGCTCGCCGCTTCTTGTTTGCACGCCTCAGCAAGGGAGAGTCCGTGGTTTTCTACGCCCGTGACGAGCAACGGACAGTGGCATTTCTTCAGCTCTATCCCGTCTTTTCGTCCGTGAATCTTTCGCGACAGTGGATCTTGAATGACCTCTTCGTCTTGCCCGAGGCGCGCAAGCAAGGATACGGCCGAGCACTGATGGAGCGCGCGCATCGTTTGGCAGAGGACACCCAAGCCCACGGACTGGTACTCGAAACCGCGGTTACCAACGCCGCCTCACAGCGGCTTTACGAATCGCTCGGCTGGAAGCGTGACGATGAGTTTTACCGCTACTACCTTGCGATTTGACGGCTGTTGCTAGGCGCCCGCACCGATCTCGAGTTCAGGAGTTGCGGCCAGCAGCGACTGAGTGTACTCGTGGCGCGGAGAGGTCGTGATTTCCTCGGTCGTGCCGGTCTCCACCAGCTTGCCTCGATACATCACCGCAATGCGGGTCGAGAGGTAACGCACCACGGGCAGGGAATGCGAAATAAACAAATACGTGAGCTGAAATTCCTGCTGCAGCTTGCGCATCAGGTTGACGATCTGCCCGCCGACGCTGACGTCCAGGGCCGATACCGGCTCGTCGGCCACAACGAACCTCGGTCGCAGTATCAGGGCACGCGCAATGCCAATGCGCTGGCGCTGCCCGCCGCTAAACTCGTGCGGATACCGGTCGAGAGCGGACGCCTCCATGCCGACGGCGCGCATCATCTCCGCCGCTCGCGCCAGGCGGGCCTTGCGGTTACCTTCTCCGTGGATCACCAACGGCTCCGACATAATTTCTCCGACTGTCATGCGCGGGTCGAGCGAGCCAAATGGATCCTGGAAGATGATCTGCATGTTGCGGCGAAGCTCGCGCAAAGCAGAGCCGCGGGATTCCAGAACATCGCGGCCGTCGAAGCGTATCGAGCCTGAATCCGGCTCGATGAGTCGCACCAGCATGCGGCCCAAGGTGCTCTTCCCCGAGCCCGACTCGCCCACCAGCCCCAGCGTCTCACCCGGCTCGATGGAAAGTGAGACATCGTCGACAGCGCGCACTTCACTCGCCGGACGAGAGCCGAACGCCGATGCGTCCGAACGGTAGGTCTTGTTGAGGTTGCGCGCCTCCAGCAGGGGCATGCAGGGATGGTAGCAAACAGCGGAGGCAACGAGATCCCACAGAATAAACCCATCGGAGTCAACAAGGTGACTTATCACTTCACTCGCAATTCCGTAAGCTGCCGGCTGAGCCACGATCACCTGAAAAACCAATTCGCTTCGAAAAAAAGCGGTATGGATTGCGAAATCAGGTGTATAGTGCTTGACCACCCCCGATTTACCGAAGTGGGAACATCGGGTAATCCCGCGGATCGCGTTGATCCGTGACTAGGAAAAGGAGCAGGAAAATGTCATCGGCAAAGAGCGCGAAACTAACTCTCTCTACGCACCAGCAGAACCTCGAGACAGTCAATTCGATTGTCGCCCATATTCTCAACCTGGCGGGCTGTAGAGCTTGTGGCCGCCTCCTTAATCTGGAATTCCAGTTCGTGGGCGACCCCGCGCCAGATCTTGCGAAAGTCGGCGCGGTCTCTGTGCATACGGAGGGATTTTGATTAAGGCCCTGGGCACCGGTTTTCCGTATATTCAAGAGCTGCCGGCAGAACTATACCGATCTGGCCTTATGAGCTTTGTTGAGGTCACGCCGGAAACGATCTGCCGGCAGCGCAGTACGGAAACCGGGATCTCCCTCCAAATTCAGCCAGAGCAATTTGATCGGGCAAGGGAGACATGCGCTGAATTGCCCATCGTCGTTCACGGCGTCGAACTTTCAATTGGCTCGGCGCATGGCTGGAACGATGCCTATCTTCAGATGCTCGATGCTTTTCAAGCCGCATGGCCATTTGTGTGGCACAGCGAGCATCTTGGGTTTCAAACGATTACGGACGACAATGGCGCGACTCTCGAAGTCGGTGTTCCGCTGCCCGTGCCACCCACGCGGGAGGCTGCCGGCCTTATCGCCGACCGGTCGGCTAAGATTTGCCGCCGTTATCGCGTTCCATTTCTTCTGGAGAATCCCGCATATTACATTGCAGAGCTTCCATCTGATCCTGAGATCGGGGACGATATCGGCCTGATCAATGCAATCATGAAACGCGGCGGCTGTTTTATGCTGCTTGACCTTCATAACATTTACTGCAACCAGTTGAATCACGGTATCGATCCATTCGCCACCATTGACAGAGTGCCGCTGGATCGCGTGATGGAAATACATGTAGCTGGTGGCGCGGCGCGGGATGGCTTCTGGATGGATGGGCACAATGGTCCAGTACCCGAAGGTGTATGGGAATTGCTGGAATATACCCTGCCACGGGCGCCCAAAGTTGCTGGAGTGGTTTTCGAGATGCTTGACGAATTCGCGGTGCAATTTGGAGCCGATGCCATCAGCAAGGAACTCCTGCGTTTGAACGAAATCTGGAATCGACACGTGACCTCCTCGCATGGCTCATCTTGATGTCCAAACTGCGCTGGGCCGATTGATTCGTGCTTCCGATGGGCCCGACCCGTTTCGCGGACTTCAGCTTGATGAAAGCGAGCGGGCTTGTCTTGAGAAAATGGTTCAAGGCGCTGGCTTCCGTTTCACGGTTGGGGTGCAGAGATCGTGGTGTGTTGGCCGGGCTGCACGTGCAGGCTCCCTGACGCTGTCCGCTTTGGCTCCCGAGTTGCGCAACGCATTGCTTGACGAATGGGTTAACTTGGGTGGTGGTACCTCCTCATTCTTTGCCGCCGAGGGGGATGCCCTGCTCGAATTTATCGCCAGTCGTCTGCCCGATCCTTCCCACGAGCTAACCCTCTGCCGGGTTGAACAGGCAACCCTGCGTGCCAATGAGGGCGCAACCAATTTCAGGGTACCCGACTCGGCGCTGCTGCGGCAGCCTGGCTGTTTACTTCGCCGTGGACATTGTGCCGGCATCGCAAAGTTCCATGGCGAACCGCGCCACACGATGACTGCACTTCTCCAAAACCAGCCACTTCCACCCTTATCGCACCAACCCGAGTTGACGATGCTGTTCGGGCCAGGGTTGGACAAGCTCTGTCGGCCGGCATCGCAAAGCGAGCTGGCATTGTGGGAGAGGCTAACGGCTCCAGTCGAGTCGTTGTCGTTGGTAGAAGAAGGTCACCGCCTCGAAGACATTGCGGTCCTCTTCCTTGCAGGCGTGGTAGAGGAGGCAGCCTATCGGGGGGAAGCGCTATAAAGACGCTCTATAAAGATGTTCTATGAAATCGACCAAGGGCGTGCGACGTGTAGCTTACTGCTAGCGTGAACAGGCCTTACCGTAGCCAATCCCGAAAGGCACGGCTCGGACTTTGTGACCTCATTCTGATCCGTGCCAATCCGTGTAAATCCTTGGCTCACGCTTTATCCCTCAGCGTAGCGCCATCACCATCAGCTTGGGCTCGGTCATGTCTTCAATCGAATAGCGCAAGCCTTCGCGGCCCAGGCCTGAGTCTTTCACTCCGCCGTAGGGCATCTGGTCCACGCGGAAGCTGGGAACGTCGCCAACGATGAGCCCGCCCACTTCCAGATCACTGAACGCCGTATGGATCAGCCCGGCATCGCGCGTGAAAACGCCTGCCTGCAGTCCGAAGACAGATTCGTTCACCTGGCGCACGGCATGGGTAAACGTCTCGTACGGTTCAACCGTGACGACGGGCGCGAAGATCTCGGCGCAATTCACCCGCATGTCGGGCGCGGTTCCGGTGAGCACCGTCGGCTCCACGATAGAGCCGTTGCGCTTGCCGCCACACAAGACTTTCGCCCCGGCTTGCCGGGCTTCGTCGATCCACTCCATCGTGCGAATCGCATCCTGCTCGCGAATGAGCGGCGGAATATCCGTCGCCTCATCCATCGGGTCGCCGGTCTTGAGCTCCTTCACGCCTTCCAGCAGCCGATGGACGAAGTTGTCGAAGGCCGGGCGATGCACCAGGATCCGCTGCACCGAGATACACGTCTGGCCGCCATACGAGAAACCGCCCACCACGCAGCGATGGGCCGCATAGGCAAGGTCGGCATCACTGTGGACAATCACCGCCGCATTGCCGCCGAGCTCGAGCGTGACGCGCTTCTTGCCCGCTTTGCTCTTCAACTGCCAGCCCACGGCTGCACTGCCAGTGAATGTCAGCAGTTTGATGCGGTCGTCCGCGATCAGCAGGCCCGCGGTTTCGTTCGACATCGGCATCACCGCCAGCGCGCCTTCCGGCCACCCCGACTCGTGCACGATCCCAGCCAGCATGAGCGCGGTCACCGGAGTCTGCGGGGCAGGCTTGAGGATGATCGGGCAACCCGCGGCAATCGCTGGCGCGATCTTGTGGGCGACGAGATTCAGCGGAAAGTTGAACGGCGTGATCGCGAAAACCGGCCCAAGCGGGAATCGCTTCATCAAGCCCCAGCGGCCGGCCGTGGTTTCCAGCGTGTCGAGAGGAATGTACTCGCCGTAGATGCGCGTAGCTTCTTCGGCAGCTACTTCGAAGGTATAGATACCGCGATCGACTTCGAGGCGCGCCGTCTTGATCGGCTTGCCCGCCTCGCGGCAGATGGTGCGCGCGAAGTCTTCTTTGCGGTTGGCGATGCCGCGCGCGATCTTGCGCAAAGTGCTCGCGCGCTGGAATGACGACAGCCTGCGCGTCTCGCCGAACGCCAGCACCGCGTCGCGCACTGCGGTAAGCGCGGCGTCCTCTCCCGCCTGCTCCACAATGGCGACGGGGGTGTGGTCCCACACGCTGGTAATGACGACATCGTTGCCGCTGCTATGAAAGTTTCCGTTGGCGAAAAAGCCGAAGGTGTGTAAAGGAGCGCTGGTGAGCTGACTCATTGCCGAACCTCGCTGCTGACGCCTGCAATGATGCGCTGGAATCCAGGCGGGTTCAAGTCAGGAACTGCCCAATCGCAACCATAAATCCGGGGCGAAGACTTCTCTCTGGCCGAATGCTGCTGCGAATACCTGCAAACAGCAAGGCCGGAGCTCTTGGCTCCGGCCTGTCGGGGCGGCGCTCCCTAACGAATCAACGTTGGATTCTGCGGCGCAGCACTCCTGCGACTCCGAGCAGCGATGAGCCGAACAACACGATGCTGCCCGGTTCGGGAACGCTGTTGCTGAAGTTCGCTGCGAAGTACTGGTTGAACCCGATATCCTCCCATCCGGTGCTCGACATGTACCACCACGCGTCATACCCGTAGCCGTTCTGATTTGCGTTGAAGTAGACGCTGGGTCCACTATAGCCCTGAAGGTCGATGTCGGCGCCGTAGAGCTGTCCGGGGGTGAGCGTCACGTTGATGTTCGTGACATCGAACAACTGCGCGCTCGTTCCCCACGCCAGGTTTTCAGTGAAGAGAGGGCCACCCACTGGTCCGCTTGAGCCCCACTGGTAAATGTTGAAGGTGACTTGCCCGGCGGAAGTCCTTCCTGCCAGCTCAAACTCCCACTCGGATAGGACGTTGCAATTCGCCGACGGTGCCTCGAATGTCTGGGCCTGCGCCATCCAGCCGTTAGTGATGTTGTTGTCCCAGTATGGCCGGGTGTCGATGCTGTCGCAACTGGCGGCAAAGGCAGCGGTAAGGCCACCCAAAAGGAGCACCAGCACCATGGCAACCGCCAAACTCAGACTGCGAAACGGATCACGACTGCACATAGGTTAGACCTCCTGCTAGTCTGGGCCGACAGCTTATACCCGGTCACAATCCGCGTCAATTACACCTAAGTGCCTAATGTCGACAGGTACGCCATGTGGCCAGGAATGGAGATCTCGAGTTGGATCAGGTGGCCAGAACTGCTCATTGACCTAGTGCCCTGCGTGGTACGGGTGTCCCTGCAAGATGGTGAAGCCGCGATAGAGCTGCTCCAGCAGGACCACGCGCGCCAGTTCATGGGGGAGAGTGATCTTGCCGAACGACAGAATGGTCTTTGCATGCGCGCGCGTCGAATCGCTCCAGCCATCGGCGGGGCCGACGGCGAACAATAATTCCTGGGTGTCGTGCGATTGGTGGTATTCGAGGAAATTGGCAATCTCTTCCGAAGTGAGCTGCTTGCCACGCGAGTCGAGCAGCACCAGCTCGGGTTGGGTGCGCCGCTCGCTTTTCTCAATCAGCTTCAGCAGCGATGCTTCCGCCGAAAGCTCATGGGCATCGCAGGCGGCGTAGCGGGAGAGCCGTTTCATGTACTCCGCAGTCAGCGACTGGATGGCTGAGCCGCGCGTCTTGCCGATCCATGCGATGCGGAGCTTCACCGGCTAGGTGCTCTTGCGCGCCCGCGCAGATTTCTTGGTGGATTTTTTGGCGGTCGACTTCTTCCTCGACAAGCGCGCTTTGGCGACGGCCTTCGTTGTGGCTGTCTTCTTTGGCGACGGTTTGCGAGCGGGCTTTTCCAGATCGGCGAGTTCCAGCCGTGTCGCCGTCTTCCATAGCCGCTCCAGGTCATAGAACTTGCGCGCCGCCTCGGAGAAAATGTGCACTACGAAGTCAACGTAATCGAGCAGCACCCATTCGGCCTGGTTGTAGCCCTCGCGATGCGTTGGATTGAGGCCCTGCGCGCCAAGTCGGTCATCGACATCGTCGGCGATAGCCTGAACCTGCCTCGGATTCGAGCCCGAGCAGATGACGAAGTAGTCGGTGAAGCCGCTAGCTTGAGCATCAAGCTGCAGGATGGAAATGTCGGTGGCTTTCTTCTCCTGGCAGGCGTGAACGGCAGTGGCGACCTGGGCCCTCAGCTCTTTTTTGTTCATGCGGTCAGCTCGGGTTACCTCGCTTTGATTTTGCTGTTCGTGCGGTACAGATGCTGCTTATGAATGTACTCGGCAACGGCGTCGGGCACCAACTTCTTTAATGCGCCACCGCGACCGACGGCGGCCCGAATTTGCGTGGCTGAAACATTCTCGTGAGTTTCTGGAAGGAGATGAAGGGTTGCTCCCGGGAGCACCAGCGGCCCCTCGATCTTCTGCTTGCGAAACAGCTTGGTAACCGCCGGGCTGGGCCGCAGCGAGGGCGGTAGCGACGTCGCTACATCGGCCAGGGAGTATCCCGGCCTCGCCGCCACAATGAAATCGCACTCCTTCAGAAGCGCCTCAGCCTCATACCACTTCGCAATGTATTTGAAGGCGTCCATCCCGATGAGGAAGAACAGGTGATCGCTCTTGCCGAGCATCTTCTTTTTTACCCGACGAACCGTCTCGATGGAATAGCTGGGCCGACGATCTGCAGTGGCATGGTTCAGGTCGGGCGCTTCCAGCAGTGAAGGGATGAAGTTCTTCTCGCCCTCGACCGCCAGGGCCGTCATGGCATAGCGGTGGTAAAAGGGCGTGACCGGCTCCTTGAGTTTGTGGGGAGGAATGTCGGCGGGAACGAACCAAACTTCCTTCAGCCCGAAATGGTCAGTGGCTGCGCGGGCGACCTTTAGGTGTCCGCGATGAATGGGGTCGAAGGTTCCGCCGAAGAGAGCAAGGTTCATGAAGAAGTAATTAGCAATTAGAGGTTAGCAACCAACGACTAGTGATAGGACTTTTGCCGAACTTTCTTGTTTGTCATCCCAGCGAAGCGAGGGACCTGCTTTCGCCGATCCCTGGGAGGATGCCCCAATTTACCAATATTTGGTCTAGTTGGGACGCCCAAGCTGAAACCACATCAACACACCTTCCCCCCAGCCAAAGCAGGTCCTTCGCTTCGCTCAGGATGACAATCTTGATGCTGAGTGACAACGTACCAAATTGCCAATTGCTAATTACTAGTTGCTAGTCGCTAATTGCTGAATTCTATTCCCCCGCCTCAGCTTTGCCGCTTTTACCGTATTGCTCATCAGCATAGCGATGGTGAGAGGTCCAACGCCGCCGGGCACGGGCGTGATGGCCCCTGCGACCTCCGCGACTTTGGGATGGACATCACCCACCAGCGTCGATCCTTTGGCGGCAAAGTCCTGCTCGCGCTTGGCGTCTCCGGCGAAAAACTCGCGGAACTCCGCCGGATCGGTCACGCGATTGATGCCGACATCGATGACGGTCGCTCCGGGTTTGACGTAGTCGGGAGTGATCATTCCCGCACGACCGATGGCGGCAACCAGAATATCGGCACGCCGGCACACCCCGGGTAGATCGCGGGTCTTCGAATGGCAGACCGTCACCGTCGCGTTGTCGTTCAGCAGCAGCATGGCAACCGGCTTGCCTACAATATCGCTGCGTCCCACGACGACCGCTTCCGCGCCGGCGACCGGAATGCCGCTGCGCGTCAGGATTTCCATAACGCCTGCGGGCGTGCAGGGCACAAGTCCCGGCCGCTGTGTCGAAAGGTAGCCCACATTCATCGGGTGAAAGCCGTCAACGTCTTTCTCCGGGGAAACGGCCAGCAGCACCTTCTTCGCATCCACCTGCCGAGGCAATGGAAGCTGCACCAGGATCCCATCAATCTCATCGCGGCGGTTCAGGTCGTCAACCAGCGCCAGCATCTCTTCCGTGCTTACGTTCTCGTCGGGAGTGATCTTCTCGCTGTAGATGCCGAGCTGCTCACAGGTCTTCACCTTGTTGCGAACGTAGACCTCCGAAGCTGGATTGTTCCCCACCAGCACCGCCGCTAATCCGGGACGCAGGCCAGCCGAAGCGAGTTGCCGCACCTCTTCGGCCACTTCGGCCTTGATTTCCGCCGCAAGTTTCACTCCATCCAGAATCCTGGCAGGCATGGTTTCTCCGGTTTGCAACTGAAGCTCTATATTACCGAATCATTACCGGAGCGGTCCGGGCGAAGGGATCGCGGAGAGGTACAATGTCGCCCGTGAACAGTCAGGAATTGGCGGACCTACTTGAAGTCCTCATCTGTCCCGTGTGCCGGAAGTCGCTCGTGGTTCGCAGTGGGGACAGCTTGAAGTGCAAGGATTGCAAACGTGTTTACCCCATCCGAGACGGGATTGCGATCATGCTGGAGGCTTACTCTACCGTCGAACAGCTATAGGCACACCCGGCACCGGCGATCCGACGAGATTGCGCGCGCCAAAGTCGCCCGTGAAAGAAAAAGGACAGCCCAAGGCCATCCCTCTTCCCTTCCGAACATACACCTCTGCACTCAAACTGGTCAGGTTTGAGTCGGTTCTCACAGACCATCCCGACGTCGAGCTAAGCCTTGGCTCCGACTGCGTCCCGCGTTTCTACGGCGTCGCTCTTGCCATTGACCTTGCGGTGCACGATTCCGGTGTAAACCTGGCGTGGACGTGAGATCTTCCGCTCCGGATCCTGCATCAGTTCCTTCCACTGTGCCAGCCAGCCCGATGTACGCGGGATGGCGAACAGCACGGTAAACATCTCCGGCTGGAAGCCCATGGCCTCGTAAATGATGCCCGAGTAGAAGTCAACGTTGGGGTAAAGTTTGCGCGAGACAAAGTAGTCGTCCTTGAGGGCGATGCGCTCCAACTCCAGGGCGATTTCGATCTTGGCATTGTGGCCGGTGACCCCGAATACCTGGTCGGCCACATGCTTGATGATGCGGGCGCGCGGGTCGTAATTCTTGTAAACGCGGTGCCCGAACCCCATCAGCTTGAATTCGCCCTTCTTCACCCGCTCGATGTAGGCCGGCACGTTGGCGAGCGTACCGATCTCGTCTAGCATGCGCAGCACCTCTTCGTTGGCGCCACCGTGCAGCGGGCCGGACAAGGCGGAGGCTGCGGAAGCGACCGCCAGGTAGGGATCGGCCTCGGCGCTGCCTACAACCCGCATCGTGGTGGAGCTGCAGTTCTGCTCGTGATCGGCGTGCAGGATGAACAGAATATCGAGCGCACGCGCCAGGACCGGGCTGACAGCGAACTTCGGTTCCACCATGCGCCACAACATCTGCATGAAGTTCTCGCAATAGCTGAGCTCGTTGTCGGGGTAGATGTACGGGAAGCCCATGCGATGCCGGTAGGAATACGCAGCAAGTGTGGGCATCTTGGCGATCAACCTCACCGTCTGAAGCATCCGGTTTTCGGGGCTATACACGTCCTTGGCGTCAGGATAGACGGTGGACAACGCGGCCACGGTGCTCACAAGTACGCCCATGGGGTGTGCATCATGGCGAAAACCATTGATGAAGTGCTTGGTGGTCTCGGGGACCATGGTGTGGTGAGTGATCTGATGGATCCAGCTCTTCTGCTGCTCGGGAGTTGGCAGCTCGCCAAACAGCAGCAGGTAAGCGACCTCGAGGAAGGTGCAATTCTCTGCCAGATCGTCGATGTCGTATCCGCGATAACGGAGAATGCCCTTATCGCCGTCAATGAACGTGATGCTGCTCTTACAGCATGCGGTGTTCATGAACGCCGGGTCGTAGGTCATGAGCCCGAAATCGTCAGGGCCGGTTTTGAATCTACGCAACTCAGTGGCCCGGACCGTTCCCATTTCTACCGGAAAGTCCAAGGTCTGATTAGTGCGCTGGTCGGTGATGGTTAGAACGTCTTTCGGCATGAATGAAACTCCTTTATCAGGGCGAGGCTAGGAATGAGACAAGCGATGCACGCGGACGGCCGATGGGCTTTCGGGCGGCCGATGCAGCCGCATTTTTTGCGAGGGCGCGGGTAAAACAGTTAATGCACTATGAATATCGCGTTTGCCGCAGTTGCGCTACTTATTTTTCTTTAGCGGTCGAACTCTCGGCTTTCGGCGTTTCCGCCTTTGAGCCTTCCGGCGAGGCGGCCGGCGTCTCGCCAGTGTTCTTGCTGCCTGATTCACCTGCGCCCTTGCCGTCCTTCGGAGCCGCGCCGCCCGAGCCCTTGCGGGCGTAGTCCGTCACATACCAGCCCGCGCCCTTGAACTGCACTGCCGGGGCCGAGAGCAGTTGCTCCAACTCTCCGCCGCAGTGCGGACACTCAGTCAGCGGCGGGTCAGAAAACTTCTGGATGCGCTCGGTTAGGGTATGGCAGCTCTTGCACTGGTACTCGTAAAGTGGCACGTCAGGGCTCCGCTGGAGGTAGCTAAGTTATTGATTCTATTTCGCTCGGCAAGGTGCGGTCAACTTGCGGAGCTGGTGATCGACCGCGGCCCTACGGCTTCCCCGCACGCTCGACTTCCAGCTCCAGACCCTCGACTTTGCGCACCACCACGTGCTCGCCCATGCGCACGCGCGAAGGGGCGTGGGCATTCCAGAGCTCCCCCATCACGAAGACCTTGCCTTCCGGATCGATCTCGGTGCGGGCTTCGCCGATGGCGCCTAGCAGTCCTTGCTCGCCGGTGACGACCTTGTTTCGCCGCGCCTTGAGGGCGATGGTCATGAGGAAGATGGTGATCAACCCCAGCGGCACGCTGATGGCGAGCGACGTCCACAGATGCACGCGCATTTCGGGAATGGGACCGTCGACCAGCAAGAGCCCGCCAAGCGTCAACAGGACGATGCCGCCGATGCCGAGCACGCCGTGTGTGGCGAACTTTGCCTCCAGCGCGAAGAGAACGAACGCGCCGATGATGAGCGTAAACGCCGCATAGCGCGTGGGCAGCAGGTTGAGCGCGAACAGCGCCAGCAGGATGAAGATGACGCCCACCACACCCGGCACCACCGCTCCGGGATGATTGAACTCCGCATAGAGGGCCAGGGCACCGATGGCGAATACCAGGAAGGCAATGTTGGGATCGAGCAGGAAATCGAGGATGCGCTGGCGCACCGTCATGGGCAGATCTTCGACGCGTTGGTCTCCGAGGTGAAGCGTCACTTCCTTGCCGTCGAAGCGCTTGATGGTGCGGCCGTCTAGCTGGTGCAGCAGATCGGCCTGATCTTTGGCGACAAGGTCAATCAGGTGTTCATGCAGGGCTTCTTCGTCGGTCCATGACTTCGACTCGCGGACGGCGCTTTCCGCCAGCTCCACGTTGCGGCCGCGCGGACCGACAAACGAACGCATGAAGGCCGCAGCATCATTCTCCAGCTTGGTCTTCATGGTGTCTTCGATCTTCTCCCCCGTAATCGCCACCGGGTGCGCTGCTCCGGTGTGGGTACCCGGAGCCATCGCCGCCACGTCGGCTGACTCGAGAAGGAAGAACCCGGCAGAAGCCGCGCGCCCCCCTGTTGGCGTAACGTACACGATGACCGGCACCGGCGAGGCAAGAATCTTCTGGATGATGTCGCGTGTGGAGTCGACCAGTCCGCCGGGGGTGTTGAGTTCGATCAGCACGGCATCGGCGTTCGTCTGCGTGGCATGCGCGATCGCGCGGTCGATGTATTCAGCGCTGATCGGCTGGATGGTGTCATCGACGACCACCTTGACGATGGCGGCATATGCAGAGCTACCGCAGCCCAGCAGCAGCAGGACGAGGACCAGGAACCGTAGTCGGGACATCGCAACCTCCTGTTGGAGGAACAAGGTAATTCTAGTGCGGCGCGGTCTGCTTTGCAGTAAGGTCACTCTGTAACGCCTGGGCAGCCTTGTTACCGGGATCGAGCTTCAAGGCATTCTTCAGGGCATCCGCCGCGGCATCCAGTTGGTTCTGTTTCAGGTTGATCCGGGCCAACACCAGGTACGCCTCGGCATTTGGCTGCAGCCGCACTGAGCTCTGCGCCTCCGAGCGGGCGTTGAAGGCGTCTCCCTTCTGCTCCAGCGCGCGCGCCATTCCCGCGTGGGCGGAGGCGTTGTTGTAGTCAAGGGTGATGGCTTCGCGAAACTCGGCTTCGGCGCCAGCAATGTCATTACGCGCCAACAGGTCTTTGCCGCGATCGGAGTGATAGGCCGAATGGGCCTTGCGGCTTTTCGAGGCCAGCCGTTCTTCGGTGAGGTTGTGGATCTCGACCTGAAGCTGACGGTACGAAGCCTCGTCGTAATTACGCTTGATGCGCTCCAGGGGAACGCGCACCTGTCCGGTTGGCGGCAGACCGAGCACTTGTGTTCCGGAGCTGGGCGCCGTGGGCGCGCTGATGCCGCGATTGATGTTCTCGAGCAGCGCCTTTGCCTCAGCATCGTTCGGACGGCGCTGCAGTTCTTCGCGCAACTGCTGCGCTGCGCCAGCATTGTCGCCATTCTTGTAGAGAGCGACAGCCAGGTTGAAGCGGTAGTCCGGATCGCTGGGATCGGCGTTTACGACCCTGCTGAAGTGCTCGATGGATGCGGCGCGCCGTCCTCGGCGACCTTCTACTACGCCCAGGTTGTTGTACACCTCCGTCAGCGGCAGACGGGCGGCAAGAAAACTGAAAGCCGCGTAGGCTTTGTCATAATTGCCGCGGTAGAACTCGGCCATGCCCAGCAGGAAGTTTGCTTCTCCCGCAAGCGCATCGTCCTTGGGAATGCGCCCCAACCATAGGGCTGCCGACTCATACTCATGGCCGTCATAGTAGAGCTTGCCCAACTGAAGCATGGCCAGAGTGTAGTTCGGATTCAGCCGAATCGCCTCGCGAAGATAGCGCACCTTCTGTTGCCGATTGGTGGCAAGAATCCCACGTGTGTAGTTCTCGAGGGCGTCCAACCGGATCGGCTTGGAAGCCTGGAGGAACTGCGCGCGCGTCATGGCTGGCGGCGGCTGCAACTGATTCAGCAACTGCCACGCAAGCTCGGTCTGAATTTCGATGAGGCTGGTTAGCGGCCCACTGCTTTGCACCATCGGAGCCAAATGCAGCCTCTTCATGTCCAGCAGTTGGGCCTTAGCGGTGAACGTATTCCCGTCGAAGTCATAGTTGCCGAAGACAACGTAATCGGCATCCATCTGCTCCGCCACCGAGTACGTCGTCGCACGTGAGGGATGCGCCGCGATGGGTATTCCGGCACGGTCGAAGGCGAACAACCGGTCTTCCCGGCCGATGACGTAAATCTGTTGCGACGCCATGCGTTGCCCCAGCACCTCGGGAAACGCCTCGCTGATCCACTCCAACCCGGGGGTTTGGGAATGGCTCTCGAATGGCATGACCAGCAGAGTGTGGGTATCCAGCGTCTCGGCCCGCAGGGCAGGACAGGCAAAGACGCACGCCGCCAATAAGACGAAGACGAGGGGGAAGGGGGGCCTGGAAAGACAGTTCCGCACGCACGCTCAGTATAGCGGCTTCTGCGGGGTCCAGCGGCTATTGCTCTGCCGCGTTCGCGGCCCTACACTCTCAGGCGATATCCGCAACTCAGATCGGACACAGGAGTTACCCATGCCGAAGAATGTTTGGATCAGTTTTGCTGTTCTGCTGTTCGTTGCGCTGGCTGGTTCTAACGCTGCGCTCGCGCAGATGCCTAATCCATACGGCCCGTCCATCCCCCTTGAGGCCGCGAAAAAGGTGGCCGCTCCGGCGCTGGAGGAAGCCGTCAAGAACCACTGGAACATCGCCGTGGCCGTCGTCGATCCTTCCGGCAATCTCGTCTACTACGAGAAGATGGACAACACCCAGCTCGGCAGCGCCAACGTTGCCATCGACAAGGCGCGCACTGCAGCATTGTTCAAGCGGCCGACCAAGGCCTTTCAGGACGCGCTTGCGGCAGGCGGCGAAGGCCTCCGCATCCTCGGCTTGCAAGGAGTAACGCCGTTGGAAGGCGGTTTCCCGCTGGTGATTGACGGCAAAATCGTGGGTGCGATCGGAGCGTCAGGGGCCACCAGCGCACAGGATGCCCAGTGCGCGAAGGCAGGGGCGGACACGCTGAAGTAGGGACGGCGTAGGCTTCAGGAATCCGTACGCCGGCTGCCGCCCGCAAGAGATAAGATTGAATCTTGCCCTCAGTTCGAAAAACTTCGAAATCGGCGACGGTTTCCGCTGCTGCCAAGCCCGTGAGCGCGGCGGCGGTGGCAAAAGCTACGGTTGCGGTTCCCGCTGAGCCTGCAGGTTCCAAGGGGCGCATTTATCTGATCGACGCGATGTCGTTCATCTTCCGCGCTTATCACGCGATGGCGCGGCAGCGGCCCATGTCAACCAAGACCGGCATCCCCACCAGCGCGACGTTTGTGTTCGTCAACATGCTGCGCAAGCTGCGTGCCGACTTCGCGCCGCAATATCTGGCGGCGGTCTTCGACGTGGCGGCTCCCACCTTTCGCGACATGCAGGCCGCTGCAATGCCTGCGCTGCGCAAGTTCGACAGCAAAACCCAGACCTACGTCGATGTCGCTTACGACGGCTACAAGGCCAACCGTGCGGCGATGCCCGACGATCTTGCCCAACAGGTGCCCTACATCCGCCGCGCGCTGGACGCCTACCGCATTCCTATTCTCGAAGCCCCCGGTTTCGAGGCCGATGACGTAATCGGGACGCTTGCCCATAAAGCCGCCGACGCGGGCTACTCAGTGTTCGTCGTCTCCAGCGACAAGGACATGATGCAGCTCGTGAGCGAGCGCATCTGCGTACTGAATCCGCCCAAGGACAACCTGATCTGCGATGCGACCAAGGTGGAGGAGATCCTCGGCGTGCCGCCTGAGCGCGTAGTCGACGTGATGGCGCTGCGCGGCGATGCCATCGACAACATTCCCGGCGCACCGGGGATCGGCGACAAGGGTTCGGTCGAGCTGATTCAGCGCTACGGCACGCTGGAGAACCTGCTGGGGCACGCTGCTGAAGTCGAGCGCAAACCCTATCGCGAATCTCTGGAGAACAATCGCGAAGCCATCCTGCTGAGCAAGCAACTGGTGACCATCGACACCAATGTTGCGGTCGAGTTTGAACCCGAAACGATGCGCGCGCAGGAGCCCGACCCCGCTGCCGCGCGGGGGCTGTTCACCGAGCTGGAATTCACCACGCTGGTGCAGGACTTCCTGAGCGAGACGGTCGAGCTGGGTGAGATGGACTATCGCGAGGCAGAGAGCGCTGCAGACGTCGAAGCGGTACTACGCGTGCTGAAGAAGCCGGGCATGGCGCTGGCAGTGGCGATTGAGTCCGGCGCGACGCAGCAAGCGCCGTCGTCCGAAGAGGCTGAAAACGAAGCCGGACCCGCTGCCAGCGCCCAGCTTTCGTTTGGTGATGCGCCGCAAACGGCGATTGCCCCTGCGAAGTTACGTGTGGCGATCTCCGCTGAGCCGAACACCGCTCTCTCGCTGACACTCGACGACTCTGAAGCTGGCCAGGCATTGCGGCGAGCGCTGGAAGACGAGTCGATCCCGAAGACGATTCACGATGCGAAGTCGGCCATGCATGTGCTCAGCGAGCGCGGCATCGCGCTCGCGGGCGTGCAGCACGATCCGCTGCTCTACAGCTACCTGCTCGATCCCACGTATTCCACGTATGGCCTGCGGGAGATTGCGCAGCGCCGCTTCAACTTGAAGCTCGCCGGGTCTGTGCCAGAGGCGGCGGACATGACGCTGCGGCTGACCGACAAACTGCGGGGGCAGGTCGAGTCGTCCGGGCTGCTGAAGGTCTACGACGAGATCGATCTTCCGCTGGTCGCGGTGCTGGCGCGCATGGAAGACGCCGGCATCAAGATCGACTGCGACGTGCTGGCCGAGATGTCGACGCGCCTGGACCGCGAATGCGCCACCGTGGCGCGCGACATCTACGAGAAGGCGGGCGTCGAGTTCAACATCAATTCGCCCAAACAGCTTGCCGATGTGCTGTTCAACAAGCTGAACCTGCCCAAGCCCATCAAGTACGGCAAGGGCAAGACGATGTCGACGGCGGTTGACGTGCTTGAAGGGCTCGCGGAAGAGCACGAAGTCCCCAGGCTGGTGCTGGACTATCGCCAGCTCTCAAAGCTCAAGTCCACCTACGTCGATGCGCTGCCCGCGCTGCTGAACCCTGCCACGCGCCGACTGCATACCACATTCAACATGGCGGGCTCGGCAACGGGCCGGCTGTCGTCGGTTAATCCCAACCTGCAGAACATCCCTATTCGCACCGAGCTGGGCCGCGAGATTCGCGCGGCGTTCATCGCCGAACCGGGGTACGTGCTGCTCAAGGCCGACTACTCGCAGATCGAACTGCGGCTGCTGGCGCACTTCTCCGAAGACAAGCTGCTGATTGAGGCCTACCGCACCGGGCAGGACATTCACGCGCTCACTGCGTCGCAGGTCTTCGGCGTGCCGCGCGATGAGGTCAACGCCGAGCATCGCCGCCGCGCCAAGGCCGTCAACTTCGGCATCGTCTACGGGCTGTCGGCGTTCGGGCTTTCCCAACAGATCGGCATCGATACGAAAGTCGCCAAGCAGTTCATCGACGCCTACTTCGAGAAGTACAGCGGGGTGCGCGAGTTCATCGACCGAACGCTCGATGAGGCGCGACGCGACATGAAGGTGGTCACGCTCTTCGGTCGCGTGCGTCCCATCCCCGACATTCACAGCAAGAACTACAACCTGCGCGGATTCGCCGAGCGCACGGCGGTAAATACTCCGCTACAGGGCACGGCCGCCGATTTGATCAAGCTGGCGATGATTCGCATCGATGCTGAGTTGCGCGAGCGTAAGCTGCACTCGAAGATGCTGCTACAGGTGCACGACGAACTGGTATTCGAGGTCCCGGAAAAGGAAATTGAAACGATGAAGGAGCTCGTCGCCGACCACATGGAAAACGTACACGCGCTCAAGGTTCCGCTGAAGGTCGATGTGGGGGTGGGGAAGAATTGGAGAGATTTGGGATAGAGTACCGCAGCTTGCTGTACGAGCCGCGGCACGTGCACTATGCCCTCGTGGTCACCGGCCTGCGGGGATTCGGAGCTACTCCCAGCACATTCTTATGAAGCTTGCCAGACCTGCCGGATCTTTTATGTAATGCAGTACCGCTTCACGAGTCCTCACAGCCGTTTCACCCCACAAGCCCACTTGCGGCAACCGCTCCTTGTTCGTTCGAAAAAACCCCATAGCTTCGTTCACTCCCCGAATGGGGTATATGCCTTCCCTCGATGGTTCCCGCGGAGTCCATTCGCTGAATTCGGTGGTCAGGGTATTTGAGGCGGGATTGCCGATGGCGATTACCGGATTTGCGCCTATCTGTTCTTTTTCCCCATACCAAGCATCATCCGTAATAACGATCCCGCGACGGAACGGAGACTTCCCACCTCTCCTGTCGATGTCGTCCCGCAGGATTTCCGCTACGGGCCGATCCAACAATTCAGCTAAAGGAGGAACGCCGACCACAAGAAAAACTGTCTCAGGGTTGATGATGGAACCCAAATCATATATCGGGTGCAGGGTTCGAACATCCTTGTTGTATTTGGGATTAGACACAGTACCCTCGGGATTGAGAGAAGTCTTGCGATTCTGATTGGGCTTTGTTTGGCGCCGTTTCGGAGCCGCCACGCCTCCGGCTGTCCCGGGCACAATGCCCCACTTTTTCAGGCCCTCAACTATTCTTTGAACAGCGAAGGGCATGCCGATCTTTGTGATTTCAATACCATTCGCCTGGCTGACCGCCATCTCCCACTCGGGAGGATCACTTTGAAATCTCTTCCACGAAATCCGGTGCAGCACCGGAATGAAGCGCTTGCCGCGGTCCGAAGCCCGGAACACCTCCAGGCTGACCTCGGACGACGTTATCGAATGGGGCGAGATCAATACTGCTACCGCCTGTGAACTCTCAATAGCAGGAAGCTCTTGCGTCAAGTGGTGCGGGCCGGGACCGCAGTCTCGATCGTAGTACCAGACGGAGTAACCAGCCGTTTCCAAGCCTCTCGCCATTTGCTCGGCAAGCTCTTGGTCTTTGTTGCTGTAGCTGATGAACACTTGGGCCATTTGTTTGGCTACAGATCCCCTAACGTCGCAGCGACCGAATTAGACTAGCATCCTATGGATTCTTGTATCGCGTTGGCAATAGCATCCGTGTGCCGGCGCATGGCTTCTTCCGATCCGGCTTCGATCATTACGCGCGCCAGCTCGGTGGCGCTTCGATAATATACCGACCTGCCTCAGCGATAGCTTTCCTTGCGATGCTTTACGGCAGTGACGCGAACAATGTCTCCGTGCATATGGAATCGCACTCGGTAATCACGCCTGCTCGTTTGGGGCGCGCCTGGCAACCCGGAGCCGGAACTCAGGCGGCTCTATGTTCTGTAATCGCTTTAAATCGCCTTCCCCGGTTTCCAGGTAGAGGGCCAGCGCATGGAGAATACGCATCGCAGTTGCTTTATCGATGGCGCGAAGCTGCTTCCTGGCCTGGTCGCTCCAGATAACGTTCTTGCCCATGTCTAACCGCGTGGCTTATTGGGATCGAGAGGAGTGCGGCCCATGTGTGCGAAGTCGTTGGGTGAGAGCCCGAACTCCGCCAGAACTTCTTCGTTAGGGATGCCCTCGCCGCGATCGAGCGAGGAGCGGACGGCAGCAATCTCACGAGCTTCTTCATCGGTGAGCGGTTCATCGTCGACCGGTGCGTTGGCGAGACTGTGGGCCACGGGATCGACCATTACTTCCAGCAGATGAACGAGCGCGGAGATCTGGCTAGGGGCCAGACGCTCGATCAGCTCATGAACCTGCTGCTTTTCGTTCGCGTGTGCCATCAGGAGTAGTGTATCAATGTGTTGCGGCAGTTGAGCACGCGGGGTTGGTCGTCTTTATACCCCAATCGCCCGCTGGATCGCCGCTGCGATCGCATCCGTGTGCCTTCGCATCTGCTCTTCGGATTCGGCTTCGATCATCACCCGCGCCAGCTTTTCTGTCCCTGAATAGCGCACCACCACGCGGCCATTGCCATCGAGTTCAGCTTCGGCGGCGGCGATGGCTTTCTGCACGGCTGGGAGTTGGTCGAGCGGCGTCTTCTCCCGCACGTGGACGTTCTTGATCTGCTGTGGGAAGACCTTCATGTCGGCTACGAGTTCGGCCAGCGACTTTCCGGTTCGCGACATGACTTCCAGCACGCGCAAGCCGGTGAGAATGCCGTCGCCGGTGGTCGTGTCCATGTCACGGAAGAGAATGTGGCCTGACTGTTCGCCACCGAGCGTCGCTCCAGTCTTGAGCATCTCTTCCAGCACATACTTGTCGCCAACCGGCGCACGCAGCATCAGGATGCCGCTGCGTTTCAGCGCGGCCTCCAGTCCCATGTTCGACATGGTGGTCGCCACAACGGTGTTGTTGTGCAAGCGGACGTGCGCCTGCATGTCGCGCGCGGCGAGCAGCATCACGCCGTCACCGTTGACCACCCGACCTTGCGCATCGGAGAACATGGCGCGGTCGGAATCGCCGTCGAAGGTGATGCCGATGTCGTACTTGCCGTCGGAGGCAGCCACTGCTTCCGCGACGTGCTCCGGGTACAGCGCGCCGCAGCCGGCGTTGATGTTGCGGCCTGTTGGTTCAACGTGCAGGAAGTTGGCTGCAATGCCGCAATCCTCAAAGACCAGCGGAGCGATCGTCGCCGCCGCACCGTTGGCGCAATCCACCAGCACGCGCAGCTTGCTGAAATCCGCGGGGCCCATCAACTCGGTCAACCAGTCGGCATATTGCTGGCGAAGCGAAGCATCTCCGGGCAGCATCTCGAAGCTTTCGCCCACGTGTTCAGCGCCGGCGGCAAGCTGCTCCAGATGGGCGAAGATGTCGGCCTCGATCGCACGCTCCAGTTCGTCAGAGAGTTTGTAGCCATCCGCGCCAAAGACCTTGATGCCATTATCGCGCCACGGATTGTGCGAGGCCGAGATCACGATTCCCGCCGACATGCCGTTGGTACGGGCGAGATAGGCAATGCCCGGCGTAGTGATCACACCAGCGCTGACGACCTTCACCTGCGAACTGCCAAGCCCGGCCGCCAACACGGCGCTGATCCAGGCGCTGGACTCACGCGTGTCCTGGCCAATGACGACGCTCGCACCTGCATTGCGCTCAGCCAGACGGCGGCCCAGCGTCCGCCCAATCGCGTACACCGTCCGCCGGTTCAGCGGGTACTCGCCGGCAACGCCTCTGATTCCATCCGTTCCGAATAGCTGTCTCATGGGGGAATGCATGGCAGCGCTGCTCAACGGGAGTTCTCTCCTTTAGGGCCCTTCGCCGTGGTCACGGTGACGTGGATCGGTTCCGGCTTTTGCACACGCACCAGCGGATCGGTCACATAGGCATGGGTCGTGAAGGTAGCCGATCCCACCACGCCGGTGGCGTCCACTGGATCGGTAATCGCGTCGGTAACTTCGTCGACGCGGTGCTGCGGGCCAACAATGTTGATGGTTGCCGGGTTAGCGCTGATGTCTGCGATGTAATACCCCGTAACTAGAGAGCCGATAACGCGCGGCCGAACTTCGACCGTACGCGTCGCGTTCCGGTCGAAGTTGATTCGCACCTGTGATGGTTCGATCTGCACCACCTGGGCCCCCTCCGGAAGATGGCACCTGCTTGGCCGTCAAGTCAAAGGTACGTTCGCCCTCATGGGCGCCGGAAAGGCTCACAATGGCCTGCACGTCCGCCGGGCTCAAGCGGCGAACGGTGCGCTCCGGGCCGCGCACGCGGACCTGCACCTGGGTGGCGCCCTCAACGCTCATGTCCAGGTTTTCGGGAGCGTGATGGAATTCCAGCGGCGCGGTAATGACGGCCTCCACCGTGGGATCATGGCTGACAGCCCACCACAACAGAAAGGCCAAGCCGAGCGCCACGACCCTGAGCCAGAGATTGTTGAAAACGTATTTCCGGAAGAAGTCACGCATGGCTAGCGTTCCGTTCCCTCCCGGAGATCTTTGTCGGGAACGAACGGCCCGAATTCCTGGTCATCGTTCCCCAGTACCGCGTCGGCGATGGGTGTGGGCAGCGCCGCCTGCGGCACGTAGCGCCTCAGCAACTCGCTCAAGAGCTGCCGCAATTGCTCGGAATCGATGTTGCGCTCGATGCCGCCCCCGACCGCCAGGCTGATGGAGCCGGTCTCTTCCGACACCACGACAGAGATGGCGTCGGACTCCTCGGTGATGCCGATGGCTGCGCGGTGACGCGTGCCTAACTGTGTGGAGAGCACCGGATTCATCGAAAGCGGAAGGAAGCAAGCTGCGGCGGCGATGCGGTTCTTTTGCACAATGACAGCGCCGTCATGCAGCGGGGCGCTGGGGCGAAAGATGGTGATCAGCAGGTCGAAGCTGAGATTGGCATCGAGTGCGACGCCGCTTTCGATATAGGTCCGCAACCCGATCTCGCGCTCGATTACGATAAGTGCGCCAGTCTGGTTTTCCGAAAACTGTTTGGCTGCCAGAACGATGTCGTCATAACTGTCGTCTCCCGAGCCGGCGCCCAAGCGGCCAGTCACCATGCGGCGTCCGAGCCGTGCGAGCACGTGCCGAATCTCAGAGGCGAAGACGACGATCAGGGCAAAGATGGCATAGGGAAGAAGCGTGCTTAGCAGCCAATCAACGGTTCGAAGGGGCTCGACGTGAGCGATGTAGAACGCGATTGCCAAAATGACCACGCCGGTCAGCATGGGAACGGCCCGGGTGCCTTTGATGAGCTTCAGGAACTCGTAAATCAGAAACGCCACAATAAGGATGTCGATGATGGAGAGCACCGAGACCTGTGGAATGTGGCCTAATCTCTGCAGCAATACAGTTCCTTTCAAGTGCGTAAACAAGCACCATGTGCACTCATTCTAATGCAGGTTTAGTAACTATTCCTGTGGAATGGCGAGGCTAACGACGTAAGCCCGTCAGGTGCGAAGACCGTTTGTGCGTGACCCTGTCAGCCCTGGGGAGCAGGAGTCGCCGCGGCGTTCGCTTCCGCGAGACCGAGCTCCGCAGCCACGCTCTTCATCGCCTCGACACAAAACGTAATATGCTCATCCAGGTCGACACCCAATGCAGCCGCGCCGTTGAGGATGTCGTCGCGATTGACCGACCGGGCGAAGGCTTTGTCCTTCATCCGCTTTCGAACCGACCTGGCATCGACCTCATTGAGCGACTTGTTCGGCTTGACCAGCGCGGTGGCAGTGATGAATCCGGCGAGCTCATCGCAGGCGAAGAGGGTCTTCTCCAATTTCGAATCGCGGCTTACGCCCGTGTAGTCGGCATGTGACATCACGGCTCGACGGATATCCTCAGGCCAGCCGCGCTCCGCCAGGATTGAGTTGCCTTTGTAAGGATGCTCTTCGGCACTAGGGTACTTCTCGTAATCAAAATCGTGAATCAGGCCCACGACTCCCCATAGCTCGTCGTCCTCTCCGAACTTGCGGGCGTAGGCGCGCAGGCACGCTTCCACAGAAACAGCATGTTTTCGAAGACTTTCTGACTGGGTGTACTCAGTTAGTAAACCCCATGCGTCGGCGCGCGTCATACGTGTTTCTCCAGTAAATTCGCATTTCCACGGGATCGCTATGCAAAAACACCAGCTTTTACACAGCTTTTCTGGTTTTTCGCCACTTAATGCTCTTGACTCTAACAGAGCAATAGCGCAAAGTACGCGTAAGTCCGAACCATGAAACTGTCAAGTATGTTTTATGGTTCGAATCGGTGCCCCGCTCTGGCACTCCCAAAACCTGAATGGCCACGACTCTCGCACCCGTAGAAAACCGGGACGTGGTGAGATGCGACCATTGCCATCTCGTCCAGTTCAAAACCGTCAATAATCTTTGCCGTCGTTGCCGAACGTCGTTGGACGAAGACGAGCCTGAGCCTATCTTCGCTCCTCGCGTCGAGGCTGTCGAACCTGAATCGAGCGAGCGCTCTGAGGTGCAGGTGGCCACCGTCATCCGCATGTTGCGGCAGCGAGGCGGCATGAGCCAGCGGCAATTGGCGCTGCGCATGGCAGTGCCGCGAACCTACGTCTCGAAAATCGAGAACCAAAAGGCCACGCCCACGCTGTCTTCGCTGGAGCGGCTAGCGGTGGCGCTGGAAGTCAGCGTATACGACTTGCTGCGCCTGTGTGGCCCGTCGCGCGAGGAAGAAATCCGGAACCTGCTCTCCGATACGTTCCTGGCTGAGTTGGCCGAGTTCACCTCGAGCCTCAATGCGATGCAGTTGTCCAGTATTCTGGCCCAGGTAGGGGACATGGTCGCCCATCCCCGGCGCGTCGCCTAGAAACGCAACCAGATGTGCCGAGGCTGAATGCCTCGGCACTTTCGTTTTTTGCTGGGCCGATCTGCTATTGGTGCTGCTCGCAGTTGACCATCCATGGAATTCCGAAGCGGTCAATGAACATGCCGAAAGCCGGAGACCAGAAGGTCTTGGCTAGCGGCATATGCACATTCCCGCCCGCAGAGAGCGAACCGAAGATGCGTTCCGCCTCCGCCGGGTCCTTGACCGTGATAGAAACCGAAAAACCGTGGTTGCCATTGAAGCCCATCTGCGGCGGTGAATCGGCGCCCATGATGACCTGGTCGCCAACCTGCAACTTCGCATGCATGATCCTGTCGCGTTGCGCGGACGGGGTTTGCTCCGCCATGGGCGAGTCGGCATACTTCATCAGGTCCGCCTTGCCGCCGAGACACTGTTCGTAAAACTTGAACGCTTCACCGCAGTTTCCGTTGAATGCCAGGTACGTGTTGATATTCATTTGCTCTCCACGAAACAGGAATGGATTGTGATCTAGAGACGTTGAGGCCCCTCAATCGGTCAACCGATATTACTCTTGCGATATGAATAATCGGTTGCGGCGCAACCTGCCCTCGCAAGCGCTGCTCCCGATTTGTAGGCTCCGAGCCTCCTGCCGGATCAGGGTTCGAACGGCGGCTCAGCCGTTCTCCTTCAGGACATCAAGATATTGGCGGTAAGCCAGCCGGGCGTTGATGAAGTCCGTGTGCGTGAGCTGCAGTTCGTTCGCGATCAGGCGAATCTCGCGGTCCTCCACTCCGGAGATCGACTCGTCCGCCGCCGCCACTGCGAACAGGCAATTCAACAACGAAAGCTTTTCTTCCTGCGACGCCAGCTTGTTGAATTCATCGGTGACCAGGAAGTTCTCGGTGCCGCCAAACAGCGTCGCCTGGCTCTTGGCGATTTGCACGACCAGGATCGCCTGCTCTTCCGGAAGCCCGCTGAGCCCAACGACCAGTTGTTCCATCTTTCTGGTTTCGGCCTCGCTGATGTTCAGGTCGGCGCGCGCCACCCGGCTGAGGACGTATGCGAAGGCAGCGATGTGCTTGGCGCGCTGTGGTTCGATCGCATCCAACTGGGACACGATTTTGCGGACTGTGTCTGTCTGCCCGGCCTCCGCTGCCGCATGGCCACGAAACTTCTCGAGTAAAGACGCGATGGTCATTCCCTACATACTATCGTTGAGGGAATGGGCAGGATGTTGAATTCCGGCTCCCGATAGGACTTTGACGAAACGTCTCGGTAGTGTTGCAGTTTGCTCACCACTACCAAGCCTCCCGGTTTCATTGCGGTGTGACTGGGGCCTATGCTAGCTTCAGTAGTTTGAGGTAAGTCGTGCGCGTTCAAGTGCCGGCCGGGCTGAACCGCAAAGAGGCCGAGATCTTCTCCCGCCTCGATCCGGAGCGGTTGCCCCATCACATCGCCATCATCATGGACGGAAATGGCCGCTGGGCCAAACGCCGTCACCTGCCGCGTGTCGCAGGACACCGGTCGGGCGTGGCCGCGGTGCGTTCGACGATTGAAACTGCGGCGCGCATTCACATTCCCGCGTTGACGCTTTACTCCTTCTCGGCGGAAAACTGGAAGCGGCCGAAGTCGGAAGTTGCCTACCTGATGAATCTGCTCCGCCGATACTTGAAGCTGGAGCTGCCGACCATGATGGAGAACAATATCAAGCTCCAGTACATCGGCCGCCAGCACGAGTTGCCCCAGGAAGTGCAGGAGCGCATGGCGTGGGCGCGCGAAGCTACGGAGAAGAATACCGGCATGGTGCTGACGCTGGCCCTGAACTACAGCTCGCGCCTGGAATTGGTCGACTCGTTTAACTCCCTCGCGCGCGAGGCTTCGCGCAACGGCGGCATCGAGCACCTGAAGGTGGACGAGCGAAACATCGCGCGCCACTTGTACACGCACGGGCTGCCGGAGCTCGATCTGCTCATCCGCACCAGCGGCGAGATGCGGCTCAGCAATTTCCTGCTGTGGCAGGCGGCCTACGCGGAAATCTACGTGACCGAGACGCTCTGGCCTGACTTTCGCGGAACGCAGCTGCTGGAGGCGATTGAGGCCTTCCAGAAGCGCGAACGCCGCTTTGGCGGACTGGTCGACGACCACGGACAGCTTCCGTGAAGCGGGTCATCACCGCAGTCATCCTCATTCCCTTGGTTATCGTGGCGCTCTTCAAGGCGCCGCTGTGGCTGTTTACGCTGCTCGTGTTCGGGGTAGCGGCGCTGGCCTCGCATGAGTATTTGGGAATTGCGAAGGCGCAGGGCTTTCAGCCGATGGTCGTCGCCAGCTATTTCTTCCTAGCGCTGTCATTTGCTTTGTTTTATGTGATGGCTCATGCCCTATCAGAGTTCACCGACAACGTGGCCCTGGGCGGAGCTATCGGAATGCTCTTTTTTTGGGGACTGCCAATCATCACGTTGCTGGCGCCCCTGAGTTATCTCTTAGTCGGCTTGAGTCGCGATCCGCTCTCCCAGACTCTGCCCAGCGCTGCGGTCTCGTATCTCGTGTTGCCGTATGTGGCGTTTACGCTCGGCGTGCTCGTCATCTTGCAAGCGGTGGCGAACGGCGCGCTCTATCTGCTGTTCCTGATGCTGCTGGTGTGGTGCGGAGATATTGCGGCGTACTACGTGGGCCGAGCTGTGGGCAAACACAAGCTGGCGCCGCGTATCAGTCCGGGAAAGACATGGGAGGGGGCAGCTGGGTCGGTACTTGGCGCCGTGCTGCTGGGACTACTGCTATTTCATTACGTCAACGCAATCGGTCATGTGTTGCGAAGCGCCCATCTCTTGCGTCTCGGCGCCTATTGGGGATGGGACACGCTGTCAGGTCCGGAGTTCGGACACCCGCCCGCCAGGTTCGTTGTACTCTTTGCAATTTGCGTGAATGTGGCGGCGCAACTTGGCGATCTGGTGGAATCCGCCATGAAGCGCGGCGCCGGGGTGAAGGACTCCGGGAGCCTCCTTCCCGGCCATGGGGGGATCCTCGACCGCATTGACGCTCTGTTGTTTGCGCTGCCTGTGGGGCTGATCTTCTACATCGCAGGAATGGCTCGGTACTTCTCTCCGACGCTCTCGGTGCACTGACTCGGTGCAGGAAACCAAGGCAACATACCCCGGAAGTGGGATAGTAGGCTCAAGTGTGACCATAGCCTGCCGTAGTAATCTATGTGTTAAGAAATGCCCTCTGAAAAAGTCCTGATCGTTGACGATGAAAAGCTGGTTCGTTGGTCTCTCCGGCAGAAGTGCGAAGAGTGGGGTTATCACGTGCTGGAGGCTGACAACGGCTCGGCTGCGCTGCGCGTAGCCCACAACGAGTCACCCGACCTCGTGCTGCTCGATGTCCGTCTTCCCGACGCCAATGGTATCGAAATTCTTGAACAGTTAAAGAAGTCGAACGACGCACGGGCCATCATCATGATCACCGCCGACCCGCAGCTTGAGGACGTGAAGACCGCGCTCAAGCTGGGCGCTTACGATTTTGTCGGCAAGCCGCTGGACTTCGACGAGTTGGCCGTCGCTGTGAAGAATGCGCTGGAAACAACGCGCCTGCGAACGGAAGTTGAATCGCTGCGAGGAGAAGTTCGCCGTCACACCGGTTATCACAACGTCGTTGGCGTGTCGCAGAAGATGACCGAATTGATGGGCTTCGTGAGCAAGGTTGCGACCAGCGAAGCGACCACCATCCTGGTTCAGGGCGAAAGCGGGACGGGCAAAGATCTCATCGCCAAAGCGATTCATTACCAGAGCCGGCGGCAGGAAAAGCCCTTCGTGGCCATCAACTGCTCAGCGATTCCTGAGACGCTGATGGAAGCCGAGCTGTTCGGCCATGAGCGTGGCGCGTTCACCGACGCCAAAGCCATGAAGAAGGGCCTGTTCGAAATGGCCGATGGCGGCACCCTCTTTCTGGACGAGATCGGCGAACTCTCGCCTCTGCTCCAGGCCAAGCTGCTGCGGGTACTGGAAGATCAGGTGATTCGCCGCGTCGGCGGTGTGCGCGACATGCAGGTGGATGTCCGGGTGATCGCTGCCTCCAACCGCGACCTGGAGCGCGCGGTTCGTGACAACCAGTTCCGGCAAGACCTTTATTATCGGCTGGCGATCATTTCCATCTTTCTGCCTCCTTTGCGGGAGCGCAAAGAAGACGTGCTTCCGCTAGTCGAATTCTTTCTTGACCTCTACAGCCGCAGGTTCCGCAAATCGGTGAAGGGGATCAGCGATGACACTCGGAAGTTGCTCCTGAAGTACGACTGGCCGGGCAATGTGCGCGAATTAAAGAATGCGGTTGAGCGCGCTATGATTCTCGAAGAGGGCGAGGTTCTCAGCTCGGAGTATCTTCCTTTCCCGGTTGCCCAGCAGAGCAGCTCACAGACCGCCTTCGAACGCACTTCCGGCATCATCTCTAACGGAGCGGATACGCCGTTGACGAACGGCCGCAGCTTGCCCAAGCTTTCTATCCCTGACGGCGGAACCTCGCTGGAGGAGGTGGAGCGCGCGTTTGTGGAGATGGCCATGGCCCAAGCCAATGGCAATCAGACGCACGCTGCCCGCCTGCTGGATATAAGCCGCGATGCCCTGCGCTACAAGTTGAAGAAGTTTGGGCTCATTCACGTGGAAGAAGAAGAAAACTCCACAGCGTCCACCTAGCCCGAGTAAACTTCTGCGTTCCCAATCATCCCAGAACGTGTAACATTTCAAGGGGGTGAGCGCGCTCGCGCTGATTCCTCCCTCAACGATCGGCCTCAGCCACGGCCAGAACTGGCTGAAGTGCAACCCAGGGGTGGCGATTGGTTTCTATTCAATAGGCCCCTTCAATCCTTAACCTGTTCTGCCAAGGGACGTGAGGAGTGGTTATGCAAAAGCTTCTGATAGCGGTGGTCATCGTCATTCTGGTAGTGGTCGGCCTGGTGGTCGTTGTGCCGATGCTCGTCAACGTGAACCAATACCGGGGACAGATCCAGGCGGAGTTGCAGAAGCAGCTAAATCGGCCGGTGCAATTGGGCGATATGAGCCTGAGCGTCATTCCGTTGGCGGTGAAAGTTGACAACGTCAATATCGGGGAAGACGCCAGCTTCCACAGCAACGTGCCCTTCGCCCAAGTACAGCGGCTGGATGTGCACGTAAGGCTTTTTCCCTTGCTGGCCAAGAAGATTGAGGTGAGCAGCCTCACCTTGGAAAAGCCCCGGATCGAGCTGATCCGCAACGCTGCGGGCACCTGGAACTTCGGCAGCCTGGGTCAGGGCCCGCAGGCCCCGGCCAGCCAAGTCCCGCCGTCGCAGCAGAAGACTCAGCCTCCCGCTGCCCCACCTGCGGGCGCGCAGCCTGCCGGCCTTGAGCTCTCCAAGCTGTCGATTCGCGATGGACAAATCGCCGTCACGGATGATCAGAAACATCAACCGCGAGCGGTTTACGATCACATCGATTTGACGCTCAAGGACTTCGCGCCAAACCAGCCGTTCTCGCTCGACGTAACCGCGCATCTACCCGGAAAAGGAAGGCAGACATTGGAGCTCGCGGGCAAGGGCGAGCCGTTCAATAGCGCGCAGCTCATGAACACTCCGTTCACCGGGAAGGTGAAGTTCAACGAGGTGTCACTGGCGGGAGCCCAGAAGTTCCTGAACGCTCAAGCACTGGAGAACTCCGATGCCGTGATCACCGGCTCAACGGATTTCTCAAGCGGTGGCGGAAAAGCCAGTGCGAAGGGGTCGCTGAAACTAAATGACGCGGTGATACACGGCGTACAGGTCGGCTATCCGATAGCGGCTGACTTCGACATCGCCGACGATCTGAATGCCGACGTGATCCAGATCAGCAAGTTTGCTTTGAAGCTCGGATCCACACCGGTTTCGGCTAGCGGGACCCTCAACACGAAACCGAATCCGATGATCGTCGACGTCAACGTAAGCGCGGTGAACGCGCCCATCGAGGAGATGGCGCGGTTGGCGTCCGCCTTCGGTGTGGCATTCAACCCGAATACCAAGATAGCTGGGCAAATAACCGCCAACGTTCACGCGCAGGGGCCAACGGACCGTCTGGCTTTGAACGGCAACGTCGAGGGACGCAATCTCGAGGTGACGGGCAAAGACATCCCGCAACCCGTAAGAGTGCCAGAGATCGATCTGGCGATGACGCCGCAGGACATTCGCTCCAACAGCTTCACCGTATCTTCCGGCGCGACGACGCTAAACGGGCAAATGGTTCTCTCGCAGTACACCACACCTTCACCGAACGTCGACGCCACGCTGAAGACGGTCAATGCCAAGCTCGAGGGACTACTCGGTATTGCCAAAGCATACGGAGTGAAAGCTGCAGAAGGCATGAGCGGCAGCGGAGACGTGAGTCTGGATGTTCACGCGACCGGCCCCATCAAGAACACCAATGCGATGAACTTTAGCGGCACCGGCACCTTGCAAAACGTTTCGCTGAAGACGCCTTCACTCACGCAGCCGGTCAACGTGAAGAATGCAAATCTTCAATTCACCCAGAACTCCGCCAACCTTTACAACTTTGCCGCGTCGTTCGGCTCGACGAGCGCCACCGGCAATGTCAGCATCACCAACTTCGAGGCCCCGAACCTGCAGTTCACCCTCGTCATCGACAAGATCAACGTTGGCGAACTGCAAAAGATCACGGGCGGCGGGCAGCCGGCCAAGAAGACGGCAGCTGCCTGGAGCTTCATACCCCTTGCTGACGCGGCGCCGGCGCCGGCCGCCAATCCCGGCTTTCTGGAATCCACGACGGGTAGCGGCAACGTTTCGATCGGCACCTTGATTTACGACCGCACGGAACTCACGAACGTTCACTCCAACGTCAGCTTGAATCACGGAGTCATCGAGCTCAGCCAACTTACGGCCAAGGTCTATGGCGGCGAGATCGACGGTCTGATCTCGATCGACGAGCGCCGTCCCACTGCAACCTTCGCGGTCAACGCCCGGCTGGCAAACGCTGACGCCAACAAGCTGATGAGCGCTGTGGCCAATGCGAGCGACACGCTCTATGGGTCAATGTCCGCGAACATCAACCAGACGTTCGCCACCCCGCCGTCCGGCGATGTCGTGCAGACGCTCAACGGGCCTTTTAGCTTCACTCTGACCAACGGAAAGCTCACGAAGGTCGATCTGGTGCATGAGCTGTCGAAAATTGGAAAGTTCGGCGGCGGCGAAGCCAAGGGCTACACCTCGATCTCGCAGATGAGCGGCACCTTTCAGGTGCAGAACGGAGTGGCCCAGACCAACGATCTGAAGGCCGCGCTGGACGTGGGTACGATGTCAGCGGAAGGACTGCTCAACCTGGTCAGCCAGACGTTGAACATGCACCTCACCGCTCTCTTAAGCAAGGGGTATAGCCAGTCAGTTGGAGGGACCGGCGTTGGTGGCTACCTCAACACCGCGCTGGCGAATAAGCAAGGCGAACTGGTACTTCCCGTCATCATCACGGGCCCGATGAATCACCCTGTCGTTGCGCCGGATGTGCAAAAACTGGCGCAGATGAAATTGAACAACATCCTGCCCAACGCAGCCGGAATCCTGGGAGGCAAGAACGCGGGCGTTGGCGGAATCGTGGGAGGATTGCTGGGAGGCGGCCAGCAGCAGGGACAACAGCCGGCGACGCAGTCTGGTCAACATCAAAACCAGCAGCAGAACCTGAACAACACCATCAACAACGCCCTGGGTGGGTTATTGGGTGGCAAAAAACAGAAGCAATAGCGTGAAACCTGCTGTAAGTGAAAGCCGCCAGGTTCTCCCGGCGGCTTTGTTCTTTTCAACTTGATCCCAGCTAGACGCCCGTGTGCTCCAGCAATCCCTTTTCCAGCTTCTCCTGGCACGCGATGCAATGGCGGGTCCAAGGCACAGCTTCCAGACGCTTAGGGTTGATCTCACTGCCGCAAGAGATGCACTCCCCGAAGCTTCCGTCGCGAATGCGACTGAGAGCGTCCTCCACCATCTGCAAGAGCTGCCGTTCGTTATTGCTCTGGTGGAAAAGAAATTCCTTGTTGTAAGATTGGGCCGCACGATCGGCAATGTCCTGGGCCGTCTCAATATCTGCTTGGCGGCCATCCTGCGTTGTCCGATTTACAATCTCGCGCAGTTCTCGCTGGCGTTCTTCCAGCCGCTTCCTAAATATCTCCAGCTTCTTCTTGTCCATACTCTGGCCCCCGAACCCGCCCGCCGACGCCACCCAGGGCCCCGGAAGGAAACGCGTTCCAGCAAAACCGGAATGATATGCGCCTGTAGAATCCCAGTCAAATTCCGAATCCAAGCCTGGAAGCCTCAAAGATTATCTTTCGGCTTGGCATCCTTTAACTCCAGCTTGGGGAAACAAAAAAGCGGTCAGATGACCGCTCTTCCGAAAGAGGCGTTGGTGAGGGGGAACGTCATGAGAGGCCATGCTGGGCGCCGCCTCGATTCCCGAAGCAGACGAAGAGACAATCTCCGTTGGGGAGTTTAGACAACACAGTCTTTGGCGCCTCTTTGCTTGCCAGAGTAGTTGCATCTTGGGCTTCAAAGGTTGCCGGTGAATCCCGGCCTTTTTGAAGGTGTGGTAAGTCCTGCCATCGTATCGGATTAATCTTTCGAGGCGGGCAATTGCGATCCGTGGAAGTCATCGCCGGCCGGCAAAACACCGGAAATCTTTATGTCCGCAGGCGCATTTCCCGGCATATAATGATCGCAAACAGGGTGCCTTCGCTCGCCAGGCGGCAGATGAGTTTTATTGCTTCTGTCGGAGAACTTTCCGTACCGGCGGGGGTTGGCACGAGTCAGGGTGGCCCGGCGCTTAGTGGGAGTACCTCCATGAAGTCACGCGCGTTCGTAGTTTCCGTTGCCATGCTAATGAATGTGAGCCTTGCCATGTCGACCATGGCGCAAGATACGGCTTCACAGCCAACACCTCAACCAAGCAGCAACGTGACCTCTTCCGCGACGCCCGGCGCAGCGGTTGCTCCCACTGACCAGCAGGGCGAGGCCGTTTCGGCACCGAAAGAAACCCACAACAAGAACAAGAACGACATTGACGACATCGGGAACCGCAACATCGGCAATCGCGGCCTGGGTGATTGGTATTCCCTCGACACCGACATCAAGCTTGGCAAGCAGTACGCCATGATGGTGGAGCAGAACGCCAAGATGATCCAGGATCCGGTCATCACGGAATACGTGAACCGGATCGGGCAAAACCTCGTGCGTAATTCCGACTCGAAAGTTCCCTTCACGATTAAGGTCATCGACTCCGACGAAATCAACGCGTTTGCTCTGCCCGGAGGCTTTTTCTATGTCAACAGCGGCCTGATTCTCGCTGCCGACGAAGAGGCCGAGCTTGCCGGTGTAATGGCGCACGAAATCGCCCACGTTTGCGCCCGCCACGCGACCCGTGAAATGACTCGCGCCAATTATGCGCAGATCGCAACCACGCCGCTTATGTTCGTCATCAGCAGCTGGGGCGTATACGAGGCGACCAACATCGCTTTGAGCCTCGCCATGCCAATGGCCTTCATGAAGTTCTCGCGCGGATTCGAATCCGAAGCCGATTACCTCGGCCTTGAGTACATGTACAAGGCGGGATACGACCCGCAGGCATTCATCTCGTTCTTTGAGAAGATTGAGGCTCGTGAAAAGAAGCAGCCGGGGCTTCTTTCGAAGGCGTTCGCCTCCCACCCGCCAACCCCCGACCGCATAGCTAAGAGTCAGGCGGAGATCAAAGAACTGCTGCCGATGCGTCCGCAATACATCGTGGACACTTCGGAATTCGATTCGGTCAAAGCGAGGCTCGCCGCTTTCGAAGACCGCAAGAAAGCCATAGCGCCTTCGGACAAGGACAAGCCTACCCTGCGGCAGGCTAAGACTGCGGATTCAACTACAGGAACGCAGAATCCGAACGACGACACACCGACCCTGTCGCGGCGGGACGATTAATCGAATCTGCGTCGCCGTCCAACTCTGCATTTTGAGTTTCCGGCGTCGTCTCGTCTGAATCCGCAAGCCGGCCTGTTGAAATATCGCCGTAAACTGCTGAAAAATAAGTGGTTTGCTCAGTTACGATAGTAACTTGACTTAGAATTCAAGAAGAATTAACATTGACTTCAGTAGAGTAAGAATCAGTTCATATATTGTTTCCTCCTCCTCCAAGAGGCCGTCCGCACGCGGCCTCTTCTTTTTGGTTTTCAATTGTCGAATGTCAGTTTGTGGGGCTCTAGAAGCTGCACCGCGCACCTGAATTCGCGTTTCTCCTTTAGGAATTGCTCTTCGCCTCCTACGCCTTTCCCAAATTTGAGCCTCGCATTCATTTTTTCGTCGAACCTTGTTTGAATAGCGCTTGACTTCCAGTCGAACTGGTGTAATCTCGGTTGTCGCACCGTCAGCGATAACCCGCAGTCGCTGGTTCGCGATATGCAGGGCGCCCAGGCCCTCGGCTTTTCAGATTCAATTTTCTCCCCAGGAGCCGATCATGTCCTCTTCTCTCTTATCCGCCGCAGTAGACAGATCCTTCTCGTGCGCCGCGAGAAAGAATTCGAGACTGGTCCTCGGTATTTGGGTGGTGCTCATCGTCTGTTTGATGTTGTGCCAATCCCTGGTTGCGCAAGAAAACTTCCTGGTCGCGACTGAGGACGGAGTACTGAGCCTTTACGATCTGGCAACATACTCGCCCATCGAGTCTTTCCAGAACGAGCCGTTCACCTACACAGTCACTTCTTCTCCTAATCAGAGGCTGGCGTTCATGGCTGGAGGTAGCGGATACGGCTCGGCGGTCGACATGACTATTGAAAGGGCAATTACATCGTTGACTGGCGTTCGGGGCTCAACCAGCACCATCGGCTACAGTGGTAATTACTATCTGGTGTCTGACTACAACACTACCCTTGATGTCGTGGACACCGCGACGCTGATGATGGTTCGAACCGTTGATCTCAGCTCAGTGCTCCCGCTCGTTGGGCTTCCCGGCGGCATAGTGGCAGCGAACGACCAAGCCTACGTGCTTCCTCGCGGCCAATCCTCGGAGGGGATAGCGGTTGTCAATCTGGCGAATTTCCAGTTGTCTTCAATCCCAGTTCCGGCAGGCTCATTTTGCCGGCTCTGCGCGGCACGTGTTCCGGATGACAGCATCGTGGTGGTGGTTGAGCGGGAGAACTCAGATGGTAAGACTCACGTATTGCTGATCAACACTACGACAAAGATTATTTCCGACGTCCCGCAAGCGAAGAATTATGGTGTGTCGTCCGTCGTGGTAACGCCGAACGGCTCCGGTCCCCTCTACGGCTACGTCTTCTCCTCCTCGAGCGGATCGGTGATGACGTTGGATCTGCGGCCCAACTCACCGACCTATGGTCAGATTCTCGCGAATACGGCTGTAGCAATTCCCAATCTTTCGTTAAGTGGCATGGCCATCAACTCTGATGGCAGCAGAGTGATTGTTGTTGGATCTCCCACGGTGCAACCCCCGGCACCCAACGTAGCGGTAGTGGACACCGTAAACCAGGTTCTCGCGACCCAATTAACCGTGAACGGTGGTATAACTGCCGACGCGGTCTGCACCGGTTTCTTCTCGACTACGCCGCCCCCTACCGCGCCCACGGTAACGGGGTTGAGCACCTACCAAATCACCAATGACCAGTCGAATGACATTGCGATTACAGGCACAAATTTCCAGCCGGGCGCACTGGTTGGCATCGGCGGCTTCCCTCCGCTGCCATCGAACTTCCTGGGCAGCACGATGCTGAGCGTGACGGTTCCTGCGGGAGCGCCCGCCGGCAGGGCCCTCGACATCATCGTGACCAACCCGCTGACCAACGACCCGCCTGATCAGCAGAACCAGAGCGGTCTGCTGGCTGGCAAGTTCAATATCCTGCCCACTCCGAAGTTCCAACCAACAACCCAGTTCGCGACCAGTAATTCGGTAGTACCTTACGTCTACGACCTGAAGCAGCAGACCATGGTGGGCATACCCACCGGCTATCCTGGGGATACTGTCAACGGCTTGGCTTTCAACGTGGATGGGAAAGCGTTGTATCTTGCCTCCCTGCAATCGTATTCGGGTGCCTACTATGTGCTTCCCGTGAACCTCAGCACCAACACGCCCGACAGCCCGATAACACTTCCATCGAACACCTATACGATCAGCCAACTGTTGCCATTGGCCGCCGGACTCGATCCGGAAAAGGGTACTCCGGTAATTTATGTGGCGTGGACCGACGACACCGATCTGCATCTTGGCAAGATCGACTCCGACTCCGCTTCTCCGACCTACAACACGATTGTTGAGACCTTCAACGCCGGGCTGAACGGTGACTATCCGTACGCGGAAACAATGACACTCCGTTCGGACGGAAAGTACGCTTACGTGTGGTACTACAAAGACAACTACTCCTTGGGGATCTTCAATCTCGCGACCGGGGCCTTTAACAGTGTTGCGGCGGATACTCTGCGTGTCTCCGAATCGCAGTCGCAAATCGGGATTAGTCCTGACGGCAAGTCGATGTTGTTGGCCGCGTTCTACGGCAATCGCACGCGTATCCGGATATTCGACATCGCCAACCCCACGAATCCTAAGCCGGTAACCGTAATCACGCCGATTCCGATTCCCCGATGGGGATTCCCTCAGGTGGTCAATTATCAGGTGATTGGGAACAAGCTTTACGCCATTGATCTCTACGGTGCGGTCGTGGTGTTCAACTTCGACCGGGCTAAAGGGGATTTCCGGGAGCGAGGGTACGTTGCCTCCGACCACCAGGAGAATTACACCAGCTATGTGTTCTCTCCCGACGGATCCTACATGTATGTGACGGACTATTTCGGGGATCTGGTACTGGTGTTGGACACGAGCAAGCTGATCGGCGGAACAAATCCCGCACTGACCCAGATTCGCTCGCCGTACACTCCGTACCTTATCGATGTCAGCCCGGTGGCGCCGCCGGCAAAATCTCCGTCCCTTAAACAACGTGGCAAACAGCAGCGGACGGTGCCGGATCAGAACGAATTTCGTCGCCCAACCCTACGACCGGAATAGAGAGCCACTGTATAATTCCAGATTCTTGTAAATGGCAGTGCAAAAGAGCTAATGAACCACGAAAGGTGAGGAACATGAAGAAGGCTTGCTTGATTTCAGTTGTCTGTCTACTTTTTGCTTCGCTGGCCCTGGCCCAGACCAAGCAGGGCCGCACCAAGCCAAATGCGCTCAAGGGCGCGCCCACGACCTGCGGCGCTGACCCGGTGCTCGCCTCCGATGGAACCGTCACATCTGAGGACTTCATTGCTGTATTCTCGACGGCCTATTACCAACTGAACGTCAAAGGGGGCCACTCGTACAGCATTGAAGTGTGGGATCCGTTCGATCCGACGGCTATGCGTTGCGCCAATGATCCAACTGCTCGCGACCGATTGCATAACGGGGATATCCTCTACGGATGTAACCAATGTGGATCCTGACCTAAGCGGCGGATTTTCGCACCGAATCAGCTGGATCCAGGGAGCTGACGCCTCGGTCTACGTTTCCGTCGTGAATCCCGATCAGAACAACAGCTACACCTACTACATCCGGGTCACGGACACTACGCTGTTCAATCCTCGCTGGAGCACGTATTCCGGCTACCAATCAACTTGGGGGCTTACCAACACCACGCCGTCTAACCTTTCCGGTACCATGACGGTCATAGATTCCAGCGGCTCTGTTTTGGCTGTCTATCCGGCTACATTGAAGGCAGCCCAACCCACGTTTCTCACGACTCAGCAACTCAACATCCCGGCGGATCATGTCGGTTATGCGAACTTTGCCTATGTCGGACCTCCAGGCGCACTGGTGGGAGACGGCTTCATGATAAGCCCTAATGGGTTGTTAGTTATTCCGATACTCCTCGAGGACAAACACTCGTACCACTAATCGCAGTGCGGTGGGTCAGGACCGGTTTGCGTAGCGCTTGACCTTAAAGACCGCTGAAAAGACCTCTGAAAAAGACGGTCGGCAGACCTGACCTCTGCCGGCCGCCGTTTTTCGAGCGCTCATAGCCGCTCTCTTTGTGTCCTTCGCTCTGCGACCCTGCGCAGAGGCCGTCATCTAATGTGTTAGGCTTTCTAGCGGGTGGAGTGTCTCTGCGTTACGCGTTACTGCTCCTTCGGCAAACCTGGTCGCGAACCAAGGAACAACGGAATTGATTAACACTCTAATTGCCAAGGTTTTCGGCACCAGCAACGAGCGCGAAATCAAGCGCTTGGTGCCCCTGGTGGAGCGCATCAACGCGCTCGAACCCGATGTCAAGCAGCTTAGCGACGAACAGCTACGTGCGAAAACGGACGAATTCCGCAGCCGGATTCGCGAGCGTGTAGACGCCGTCGAAGACCCAGACGAGAAGGACCAAGTGCTGAAGGAAGTGCTTGACGAGCTGCTTCCGGAGGCGTTTGCCGTGGCCCGCGAAGCCGGCTGGCGGGTCCTCAAGATGCGCCACTTCGATGTGCAACTCATTGGCGGCGTCGTGCTTCACCAGGGCAAGATCGCTGAGATGAAGACCGGCGAAGGCAAGACGCTGGTCGCAACACTGCCGGTTTATCTCAACGCGCTTGCCGGGCGCGGCGTTCACGTGGTTACCGTCAACGACTACCTGGCCAAGCGTGATTCCGAGTGGATGGGCAAGCTGTACACCTTCCTGGGACTCACCGTCGGCGTCATCGTGCACGAGTTGGATGACACTCAGCGCCGCGAAGCCTACGCGGCCGATGTCACCTACGGAACCAACAACGAGTTCGGCTTCGACTACCTGCGCGACAATATGAAGTTTGACCTGGCGGATTGCGTGCAGCGCGGGCACAACTTCGGCATCGTCGACGAAGTCGACTCCATCCTGATCGACGAAGCGCGTACGCCGCTCATCATCAGTGGCGCAAGCGAAGAATCCACGGACAAATATTACCGCGTCAACCGCATCATTCCGCAGCTCGAAAAGGGCGAAGAGATCGAGCAGTCGATAGAAGAAAAGATTCTCACTGGCGATTTCGTCGTCGACGAGAAGCATCGCACCATCACGGTCACAGACGAAGGCTGGGAGAAGGTGGAACGCTTGCTCGGCATCGGCAACATCGCCGACCCGGAGAACTGGGACCTGAAGCACCACGTCGAAACGGCCATCAAGGCGCACCATCTCTACCGGCGCGACGTTGAATATGTGGTGAAGGACGGCGAAGTGTTAATCGTCGACGAATTCACCGGACGCCTGATGCCGGGGCGCCGCTGGTCCGATGGTTTGCACCAGTCGGTCGAAGCCAAAGAGAATGTGAAGATTGAGCGCGAGAACCAGACGCTCGCCACCGTCACCTTCCAGAACTACTTCCGCATGTACAAGAAGCTGGCAGGCATGACCGGCACGGCCGAAACGGAAGCCGCCGAGTTCGACAACATCTACAAGCTGGAAGTGGTCGTCATCCCGACGAATAGACCGCTGCTGCGTGTTGAGAATCCCGACGTCGTCTATCGCACCGAGAAGGAGAAATACTTTGCCGCGGCCGACGAGATTGAGAAGCTTGCGGAGAAGCAGCAACCGGTGCTCGTTGGCACGACATCGGTCGAAAAGTCGGAACGGCTTTCCGAACTGCTCAAGAAGAAGGGTGTGCGTCACGTCGTGCTGAACGCCAAGTACCACGAGCGCGAAGCCGAGATCGTCGCGCAGGCCGGACGCAAAGGGGCCATAACCATCGCCACCAACATGGCCGGTCGCGGTACCGACATCCTGCTGGGCGGCAATCCCGAGTTCATGGCCAAGCAGGAATGCCTGAAGCGAGGTATCGCACAGAAGCTTAAGGCTGCTGCGGGCGAAGTCACGGCCAAGCCCGACGATCCCAACTTGTCCTACTTCTACTACGGCGGCGACGAGTACCAGGTACCCACAGAGCAGTGGAATGAAATCAATGCCCGCCACAAAACCGACACCGACCAAGACCATGACGATGTCATTAATCTGGGCGGGCTGTTTATCCTCGGGACCGAGCGCCACGAGGCGCGGCGCATCGACAATCAGCTTCGCGGACGCGCCGGCCGCCAGGGCGATCCTGGCGCGTCACGGTTCTATCTGTCGCTGGAAGACGATCTGATGCGCATTTTCGCCAAGGAGTGGGTCTCGAACCTGCTTCAGCGGCTGGGCATGGAAGAGGGTGTGCCCATCGAGTCGAAGATGATCTCACGCCGCATCGAAGCCGCTCAGAAGGCAGTGGAAAGCCAGAATTTCGAAGCCCGCAAACATCTTCTCGAATACGACGACGTAATGAACAAGCAGCGCGAGGCGGTCTATGGCCTGCGCCGCCAACTGCTGGAAGGTCTCGATCAGAAAGACCTCATTGTCGAAGACTACGTCCGCGATATCCTCGGCGAGGCGCTGGACAAATACGCCGGCAAGGACGTCCATGCCGAGGATTGGGACATCAAGGGCCTGAAGAACGAGGTCTTCACCAAGTTCGGTGTAGATATCGAGAAGGAAGGCGTTGAGGCCGACCAGCTGAATCGGCAAGAACTCGGCGACGCCATCTTCCAAAAACTCAGTGAGCGCTACGACGCGAAAGAGCGGTTGATCGGCCCTGAAGCGATGCGCCATCACGAGCGCATCATCATGCTGAGCGTCCTCGATCAGCACTGGAAGGACCACCTGCTTAGCATGGACCACCTGCGCGAGGGCATAGGCCTGCGCGGCTATGGACAGCACGATCCCCTGGTGGAGTACAAGCGCGAGTCGTTCGACATGTTCGAAGACATGATGAAGCGCTTTCAGGAAGAGACTGTCCGCTACCTGTACCTGATGCAGGTGATCGAAGCACCTCAGTCTGCTCCACAACACATGATGCCGGACAACGGCGACGGAAGCGCTCTGGCGGCCGTGGGAACCGGAGCGCGCCGCCTGCGCCAGGCAACGACCTCAATCGACGAAATGGAACAAGCCTTCCAGCGCCGCAAGAGGCGCGAACTGGAGCAAGCTCGCATGGCGGGCTCGGGCGATCAGGGAACGGTGCAGCAGGTGATTCGGGGCGACAAAATTGGCCGTAACGATCCCTGTCCCTGCGGCAGCGGCAAGAAATACAAGAAGTGCTGCGGGGCGTAAAACAAGTTATCAGGTGTCAGGTGTCAGAGTCGGCTGGCGCAGCTCGTTTTAATCTGATACCTGACACCTGACACCTGATACCCGACACCCAAATCGATGGCAAACCGCTCCTCGTCGCTTCGCGCCCTCGGTATCGGATTCGTTGCTGGACTGCGCTCCATGACCGCCCCGGCTGCGGTTAGCTGGGCAGCCGGCCAGGGTCGCTTACACCTCGCCAATTCACCGCTTTCCTTGCTCGATACCGCCCGGGCAACGCGTACCACGAGAAGGCTCGCCCTCGGCGAAATCGTCACCGACAAGACTCCGCTGCTCCCCAGCCGCCTGAAGCCGGCTTCCCTGGCTTGGCGATTGTTTTCCGGGGGCGTCTGTGGCGCGGCGTTTTACGTTTCCGATGGCGATGATCCCCGTACCGGAGCGGCGCTGGGAGCAACCGGGGCCCTGGTTGGATCGCTGCTTGGTTTTGCCTGGAGAACTCGCGGGCGGCAACGTCTTCACGCCCCAGACTTTCCGCTGGCGTTGCTGGAAGATATGGTCGCAGTGGGGACCGCCGTGGCCCTGGTCTCCTGTCCATCTCAGTCTGGCGCACGCGACGCCTGGGCTGACGTGGACAATCCTGCCTGGCTGCCTTAGAGAAGTTGCCTCACTCCTCGAACCTGGCGCTCACTTTCGGTTTCCACAACCGCTGCGCTGAGGCCCATAGAATGGTCGGTATGATCATGCTCGCGCCAACCGCGCTCGCCACGATGCGAGGCGATACGCCGCTGTCGATTGCTTGCCCCGACAGCCAGGCTGACAACGCGATGACCGCCATCGCGAGGCCGAAGTCAGCCGCGAAAATCCTGCCGCGAAAACGATCATCCGAGTTGAGTTGCAGCAATGTCGTGGAAAACACCCACACGACCGAGTTGCCGGCGTGCGCCAGTAGTACAACCGCAGCCGCAATCCAGATTGTCGGGGCGATTCCCAGCATCACGTATCCGGCGCCGCCGATGACAAAGCCAATCAGCACCCCGCGACGCAGCCGCGGCTGGTCGATGCCCGCCCATCGTGAAGCGATGAGCGGTCCGATCAATGATCCTATGCCGCGTGCAGTCAGCAGAATGCTCATGCCCACCAGGGCATAGTCTCGCCTTCCCAGGTTGGGCATCGGTAACACGCGCTGCCCGAACACCGGGTAAAGCACCCATGACGCGCCCAGGATGCCGGCACCCCCTCGCAGCAATACCATGGCCAGCAGGCGAATATCGTGTCCGATATAGCGGAAGCCCTCGATCATCGGCGAGTAATCGAAGACCTCGCGCACGCTGAGCCGCTGATGGGTAATGTGGGGCTCATCGAACCGCATCCGGCTGATGAACATCGCGGACACGAGGAAGGATAGGGCGTTGATTACAAAGACCGCTTCTCTACCCAGTGTGGCGGCGACGACTCCGCCGATCAATGAGCCGATGGCCAGGTTGAACGACCACGTGGTCGATGCCAGCGTGTTGGCGATGATTACGTCCTGCTCGGACGTGATATTGGGAATTACCGAGTTACGCGCCGGCTCGAAGAAGCCCGCCATTACGGTTTCCAACACAATCAGCGGATAAATGAGCCACGCCATGCTGGCCGAGCGCACGAACAGCATGGAGCCGACAATCACCACACGCGCCAGGTCGGCGATGATCATGACCTTGCGGCGGCTGATGCGGTCGTTGACCGCGCCGGCGATGGGTCCAACGAAGGTCTGCGGCAGCACCCAGAGCACCAGGCCGATCGCCACTGACTGCGCTTTGCCCGTTAGGTCAAGCAGCAGGCTGAAGATGGCAATGGTGTAGAACCAGTCCCCGATCTCGCTGACGATTTGCGCGAACAACAGCTTACGAAAATTGCGGTTCTCGCGCGTCAGACGCAGATATTCAGAGAAAGAAATACTGGGCGTAGCCATCGGAGGGATAGCGTAGCAGACTCGCGAAACTGCGGGCCGCCCGGAAGGGGGCCCGCATCCCCGGGGAGATCAGACCTTACCCAGCTCAGTCTAGAAGAGGTTCCATAAATACTGGTTGTAGACGTCGTGGTGATACTGCACTTCGGGAGCCTTGACGAAGGTTCCCAGCAGACGCGGGCAGCGGTCGGCTGAGGCCTGTTTCAGGTCAGCATAGCGTGCTTTCACATCCGCTCCCAAGAGCTTGGTCGTCCATTGCGCCTTGCGAAAGTCTTCCAGCGCCGTGTAGATGTTGTCCGGCAGGTAGCGCTCCGCCTGGCGGAGGTTCTTGATCTTCGCCGTCTCGCCATGCAGGCCGGTCTTGAAGACGGTGTACATGACCAAATATGGATTGGCGTCGGGTGCCACCGAACGGAATTCAACCCGCATGCTGCGTTCGTTGCCGATCGGGACGCGAACCATTGCTCCCCGATCGACGGGCGATGCCTTGAGTTGATTCGGGGCCTCGAAATGGGGATCGAGGCGGCGATAGGCGTTGACACTCGAATTGAAGACTAGGCAGATGTCCAGACCGTGCGTCAAGAGCCGGTCGATGAAGGCCCAGCCCATCGTGCTCAGCTTCTCTTCGCCCTTGGGATCCCAGAACAGATTCTTGCCATTCTTGCTGATGGAAACGTTGGTGTGCATACCACTGCCGTTCACACCGACCACTGGCTTGGGCAGGAAGGAGGCCGTGCATCCCATGTTGGTCGCCACCTGCCGGCAAATCAGCTTATATAGCTGGATATTATCGGCGGCTGCCACCACCTCAGCGTAGGAGTAATTGATTTCGAACTGCGAAGGCGCCACCTCGGGATGGTCTTTTTCGTTCTGGAAGCCCATGGCGCGCTGCACTTCGGCGGTGGTGTCGATGAACGTGCGTAAAGTGTCTCCTGGCAGCGAATGGTAATAGCCGCCGGTATTTACGTACTCGAACTGTTCGGTCTCGTGATACCTTCGCTCGGCGTCCGGCCCCTTGAACAGGAAGCCCTCAATCTCGTTGGCAGCGTTGAGCGTGTAGCCTTCCTTCTTGTACAGGTCGTCGGCAAAGCCCTTCAAAACTCCCCGAATGTCCGCAGCATAAGGTTCGCCGGACTTGTCGATCACGTGTCCGAACACCAGCACCTTGCCCGGCCCGAACACGTCGGCCGGCCCCCAATAGAACGCGCTCCAATCGATGCCCAGCCGCAGGTCGCTCTCGCGTTGCGCCGTGAAGCCGCGAATGGAGGAGCCGTCAAACGTCAAGTTATCCCAGCTCTTGAGAAGGAACTTCTTGTCGTAATCGAGCATGTGCAGGCGGCCTTCCAGGTCGCTGAACAGCACGGTCACGGCCTTGATGCGTTTTTCGTCGGTGAGATACTTAAGCCGCCCTTCCTGAATTTTGCCGATGTTGACGCGGTTCAGCCGATCGGCCTTCGCCCGGAGGTTCATCTCTTCCAGTTCGTCGTAGGAAAGCGCGAGAAAATTTCGCAGTTCGGTAGACATGCAGCTCCTTTATTAAGCAGATAAGCAGATTTCGCCGGTACCGGCAGGTTGAGGTACCGTGTTCGGTCGGTCGTGCTCGCTTGGAACAGGTACAGTTGAGAGTACAAGGTGGCCTCTCCTGCGATCCAGTAAAAAATCCTGATGGCTCCCATTGCGGGAATTTATGGGCCTTACCAGTGTTCAAAACGCGGGAAAACTCCATCGCAACATGCGGGAAATGCCTTGACCTGTCTATAACTGTAGGGTGGAAAGTAGGTTCTGGATGTTGAGCGTTTCGCAAATCGCACGCCAATTCGGCCTCAGTCGCACCGCGATCTTGTACTACGAGTCGATGGGACTGTTGCGACCGGCCCACCGCAGCACCGCAAAATATCGCCTGTACGGCGAGAAGGAAATCGAAGTGCTGCGCCAGATCTGCCTGTACCGCTCGGTCGGACTCAGCGTTCGCGATGTCCGGCAATTGCTTGCAGGCTCGGAAGGCGCCGCGGCTGCGGTGCTTAACCGGCGGCTGGTTGAATTGGAGGCGGAAATCGGCGAGTTGCGCCGGCATCAGCAGGCAATCGTGAGATTGCTGCAGGCCAAGAAATCATTATTGAGGAGAACGAAGGACATGACGAAGGATAAATGGGTTTCCATTATGAAAGCCGCAGGGTTCACCGAGGAGGATATGACTCGCTGGCATAGCGAGTTCGAGCGCACCGCTCCGGAGGATCACCAGGAGTTTCTGAAATATCTGCACATAGCCCCCGATGAAATCCGCTCCATTCGTGAGTGGAGTCGAACCGGCGAGGGGCATCACTAGAACAGAGCTAAGCTGGGATCATGGGTGCCCCATTCTACGGCGAGCGCATGCTAGCCGTGGGGTGGGGACATTTCCTCCCCCCGGTATCAAACTACAGTCCCTTAGTGAGCGCCGACCGGAACCCGCAGCCAATCCTTCAACTGCTCGGCATTCACCAGTCCCGCCTGCTGCCGCACCAGTTCTCCGTTGCTGAAAACCGCGAAGTTGGGAATCCCGCTTACCTTGTAGCGGGCGGCTAGTTCTGGAACGCGCTCGGTATCGACCTTCAGCACAAGCGCTTTGCCGGCCATCTCCTTGGCCGCGCGCGCAACTTCGGGTGCGGCCATGCGGCATGGGCCGCACCAAGCAGCCCAGAAGTCAACCAGTACAGGAACGCGAGCCTCGCGCACAATCTCGTCGAAGAGCGCGGCATCGACCTCGATCGGCTCGTCCAAGGGCGGCAACGACGACTTGCACGCGCCACAGCGACCAGTATCGGCAAGATGTGCCGCTGGTATGCGGTTGCTGCGGCCACAAGATTTGCATGCGCGGATCACGGGCATGGTTGTCCTCCCGACCATGTATCGCTCCTGTCAGCTCGATTAGGTTCACTTTGAGCCAATTCAACATCAATGGATGCACACCGCAGCCTTCCGGCTTCGCGACAAGATAGGAGCGGCTATGGGTTGATGGCTGAGTAGCCTACAACGGAGCGCCGCGCCGACCGTGGGTTGGTTCCTGCCCATCTGGCGAGCAATACCTAGCCGTTTGCCTGATGTGCATTCCTTCCCGAACTGCCAAGCTTGAACCCGGTAAGGAAATCCAAGCATCAGGAGTAAGCAATGAGCAGTACAAGTAATGAAATCTGGAATGTCCTTTCTGCGAGGATATCGGAGCTCGCGGAACAGGCCGGCCAGGCTGTGGTAGCTGTCGAATCGGGCCATCGAGTTTCAGCCAGCGGCGTGCATTGGAAACCGGGGGTTGTGGTCACGGCGGCACATCTGGTACGGCGCGTGGAAGCGGTCGACGTGTTGCTCCCCGGCGGAGATGTCGTGAAGGGTCAGATTGCGGGTCGCGATCCGGCTACGGACCTGGCGGCAGTTCGGCTTGAAGGTGCAGATGGCATGGGAACCCTGCCCTTCGGCACGACTGCCAGATTGGGGGAACTCGTGCTGGCGGTGGGCCGCTCGCGCCGAGGAGAACTGGCGGTTGCAGCCGGCATCATGGCACGGGTTGGCGCCGGCTGGCGGACCTGGCGGGGCGGCCAGATCGACCGGCTTCTGCGCCCGGACATTCAGCTCTATCCCGGTCAGTCGGGTAGCGCCTTGGTGAATGGTCAGGGCGAGGTCCTGGGCATCAACAGCGCGGTTCTGGCGCGTGGCTCGGCCATCACCGTACCAGTTGAGACGGTCGACCGCGTTGTGAACGAATTGCTGGAGCGCGGCCATATCTCTCAGCCGTATCTTGGCGTGGCCATGCAGGAGGTTCCGCTCCCTCAGGAGTGGCAAGCCGCAGCAGGAGAAGGCCAGGAGCTTGGGCTGCTCGTGATCCATGTCGCCCCTGACAGTCCGGCCAAGCGGGCCGGGGTGCTGCTGGGTGATCTCATCGTCGGTGCGGAAGGAGGGCCGCTTACCAGCTATAGGGGACTGCACCGTGTGCTGGCCCAGAAACACACAGGCGACGTGTTGCAGCTTCGATTGGTCCGCTCGGGATTGGCAATCGACATCAACGTTACTCTCGGCGACCGGCCAAGACGATAATCCAGTGGCAAGCAGCGAAATCATCACCGCGCGCAAGTCCTCACGCCAACAGGAGACGCGTGCCGTACGCGTGCTGATCGTCGCTGCTTCTCACCTCACACGGGCGGGACTGGAACGGCGGCTCGAACCGGAAGCTGGAATTCAGGTCCTGGACTCGTTCTCCAACGTGGCGGAGTTGGTACGGAATCTCGCCAAGCAGGATCCGGACGTCTTGCTGATTCACACGGATGCCGGCCTGGGGCTTCTTCTCGAGGACCTTCAAACCCGACAAACTCCGATCGTATTGCTGGCGGAGCGGGTAAGCAAAGATTTCCTCTACGAGGCCCTTTCTCACGGCGTAGTTAGCATTCTGACGGCGGACTCTGCCGGTGCAAAGCTGGCGATAGCGCTTCATGCGGCTGCAGCGGGCCTGATCACGCTTCCGAATGAGTTAGGAGAGTTGCTCACGGAGCCGCTGATCACGGAAAGCCGGCAGATACTGCAGGAGAGCCCACCGTCCGACCAAGTCTTCGAGGACACTTACTGCTCGCGAGCACGAGGTGCTGGAAATGATGATGGAAGGCCTTTCCAACAAGGAAATCGCGCTGCAGCTCAACGTCTCCGTGCACACGGTAAAGTTCCATATCAGCTCGATTCTCGGCAAGCTCGGCGCTGCCTCTCGAACCGAGGCCACGACGATTGGACTTCGCCGCGGGCTCCTCACGATCTAGGCGAACAGTTTAGAAGGTCGTTGCCACGGTGAAGCGGAACGTCTTTCGCGGTTCGCGTAGGAAGTACTGCGGCTGGTACAGCGCAACAGCATTCGCGTACGTGTAATCGCCGGCCGCTCCCGCCGGGAACATGGAACGCGTGATCGGGTTGGGCGGTTGCACGGTCTCAAATAGCCGCAGTGGGTTGTACGCGTAGTAGAAACGGAACGGCGCGTTGATGACCGGCATGATCACCTGCAGCTCAATTCCCGTCGACACACGGGGCTGGTAATTCGTGCCCGAGACAGGGACTAGATTCTTGTTTACTGGGACTGTGGTTGTACCTCCACAGCTAAAATCGGCGTTCAAATAGGGACATCCGTACGGCGTCGTGGTTAAGGCGTCATACTGCTGAGGTGCGATCTGCAACTGAGACTCGCGCGAAATGAAGTCCAGCCCCGTGTCAACGAACGGAGCCAGGGTTACCGGTCCCGCGATGGGAACACGGTACTCCAGATTGCCTACGATACTGGTATCGCCGCCGGGGAAGATAATCTGCTGCACCGGAATATTGACAAGGTAGTTCCCACGGCGCGGATTGGTGGGATCAAGCGGGACGGTTGTGCCGTCCGGGTTCTGCAGAGGTACTGTCACAACCGTCGGGAAGAACGACACTGGTGACACCGCGCGGATATCAAAACCGCGGACGTCCGTATCACCACCAAGGTAGTAACGGTCAAAGGGAGGCGCCACCTGCCCTGCGTACCCGGAGATCCAAGAGCCTTGCACGCGGAATCCCAGTGTGTTCCGGCCCTTGTCCATGGGAATGAACTGCTTGTACTCCGCAGTAGGCTGGAAGTAGTACACGTTGCCACCAAGTCCAGCTATGCCCGTCGCAACGAACAGGCTTCTTCCTTTGTGCGGTCGCTGCGGATTGTCGATATTGCTGAAGGAGAAGCTGGGAACCACCTTGCTGGTTTTAATACCGTTCAGCGAGTTTGGACCGTAGATGCCGCGGAAGTTGATGCTCTCGAAGTACAGCGTGGAAGCGGTGCTGAAGGTTTGCACGCTAGTGTCGTCATATGAGTACGTGATGCCCACGCGCTTGAAGGTGCGCTTGATCGGGTAGCTGAACGAGGTGGTAAACCCGGTGCTCGTCTGGGTGAAGTTTTGCAGCAGGTTCTGATACGCCGATGGAATCTGGAGGACCTGGTTGTACTGCTGTTGTGTCAATGCCGCCTGGTTGTAGTTGTAACTGCGATGATAGACCGACCAGCTAAATTGCAGCGGCCGATCGAAGAGATAAGGCTGCGTAAACGAAAGAGTTTCATTGCGCTCGTACTGACCGATCTGGAACTCCAGGGTTAGCGACTCGCCTTTGCCGAACAGGTTGTTGGTGGTGTAGTTCAACCCGATGAAGCCGCCCGCCAATCCGCTGACGCCGCCTGTCAGCCCGATGCTGTTCTTGCCTTTCTCCTTAAGCTTGAGCGTAATGTCGACGGTCGAGTCCTGAACGTTCTGGTGGATCTCGGAATCCTGCTCGGGCTTCAGCGTCTCGAAGTACTGTAACTGGTTCAGGCGCAGCAAGCTGATGTCCCAAAGATTTCCGTTATAGACCTGGCCCTCCTGCAAGAGCAATTCGCGACGTATGACCTTATCGCGCGTGGTGGTATTGCCCTGGAACTCAATGCGGCGCACGTAGAACTGCTTGCCTTCGTCCAGGTCGATGTTCATGCTGATCAGTTTTTTTTCGTCGTCGGGGCGCGTGTCAGGAACGGGCGTAAAGTTGATGTATCCCAACTGAGCATAGGCTTTGCGCAGGTTCTCGATGCCTTTGCGGATGGCCTCGGTGTCGAAAATGTCGCCGTCTTTGATCTTGAACTGGGCTCGCAGTGCCGCGACGTTGGTGATGGCCTTATTGCCGGTGAAGGTGATCTCCTTCAGCCGGTATTGGGCGCCCTCTTCCACCGGTAGCGTGATGTCAACCGCCTTTCCTGGCTTGCGGCTCCAGGGCATATACCATACGAAGCCGCTGGTGTCGTGGATCTGGGTTTTCGGATCGGAGACCAGCGCTTTGAAATAGCCCTTCGTCTGGTAAAAGTAACGGACACGCTCGGCGTCTTCGTTCAGCTTGGTGGAGTCGTAGGTGCGAGCGAAGAGGTTTTCCAGGAAAATTGAATGCGGAATCCCAATCGGCTTCAGGTTCTTCATCGCGCTGCGCAGTTCGCGCGATTTCACATGTTGGTTGCCAACAAAGGTAATCTTGCCAACCTTGACCTTCGGCCCTTCCTTAACCACGAAGGTCACGCTCACCGAGGCAGGCGGAATGGGATGCACTTCTGAGCTAACGGTCGCGAACTGGCGGCCATGCGCTGCCAACAGTTCCTTGATTACAACTTCCGCGCGTTTTACCTTCGTCGGATCGTATTGACTCTCCTGCGTCAGGCCGACCTTACGCTCCTTGAACTTGTCGAGTACGTCACTCTGAGAAACCGAATTCAGGCCCACGTACTTGATTTCGCGGATCGTCGGCTTCTCCTTGACGTAGACATGGATGATCCAGCCCTTGGGCGAGGCTTCGCGCTCGATTCGCAGGTCGTCGAAATAGCCCGTGTTCCACAGCGAGTTAAAATCGCGCTCCAGCGCTTGCTGGTCATAAATCTCTCCCGGACGTGTGAACATGCGAGCGCGAATGGTGTCCGCCGGTATACGGCGGTTGCCGTGGATGTTGATTTCTTCAATGACGTCCGACTGCTGGCCCCAGGCACACGTAGCGATGAGAACAAGCAGCACGGAAAGGAGAACGGCGGCCGTGGCGCAGCGCCGCGTCCCGCGGGGGATTCGGGCCGCAGGTCTCACCTGAAGATGGCAAAGAATGTCGACAACCTCAAGGACAAGGTGAATGAAAGCGCAATTATACGGTACACGCGCACTCGGTTAAAATCGCGTGAGCCCCCGTCGCAGCGCCATGTGTCGTGAGCTAACCCTTGCCTGCCAGCGAAGTTGCGCGCTCCAAGGCCGGCTTGGTGCGGATCGAAGGAGAAGTCTGGTGCAATACGATTACATCGCGATTCCGCAGGCCGAGGTGCCACGCGCTGCCAACCCGCTGTTTCAGCATCTCCTCGACACCTACGCCAGCGAAACCAACAAAGTAATCTCTGTATGGCACTGTTTTTCCGGCGCGGGCACTCGACTTCCGCCCGCACGAGAAGTCGTCGACGGTGCTCGATATCATGAGGCATCAACTGCTCTCCGAGCGGCGCTTCTTCGGTGAATTCGTAGGCACGCCGGAACCTGCGCCGGGGGAAGTCCTTCCCCCGGAAACCACCGTGCAAGCCTTCACCGAGCGCATGGCGCAACTGGCGCGTCCCCGGCTCAGCTTCTTCGCCCGGCAGCCAGCAGAGTGGTGGCTTCAGGAGGCGCCGTTCTTTAGCTTGTCGCGCCAGCGCATTTGGACCTTCTGGCGGCGCGTACTGCATACCTGTCACCATCGGACACAGCTCACCATGTATCTCCGTCTGCTCAACAAGCCCGTCCCCTCCGTGTATGGGCCTACCGCAGACCGGACCTGGGACGGCGCCGACCCCACGACCTCCGTCGCTGCTGCGGGCCGGAAGTAGTGCCCATGGAAAAGCTGCGACCCTTGATCTCCCGGGAGCAGATTGCCTGGAAAGTCAGCGAGATTGGACGCCGCATCAGTGAGGACTTCGCCGGGCAGCCTGTGATACTGATCGGCGTGCTCAGGGGAGCCACTATCTTCCTCTCCGACCTTGCTCGCCAGATCACCCTCGATGCCACCTTCGACTTCATCGCCGTTTCCAGCTACAGCAACCTAAGGCGACACAGCGGCGAGGTAAAACTGGTCAAGGACATTGACCAATCGCTTGCAGGCAAGAATGTGATTCTGGTTGAAGATATCCTCGACACCGGGCTCACCCTGACCTATCTCAGGAATCTGCTGCTTGCGCGCCGCCCGAAACAGTTGAAGATCGCGGTCCTGCTCGACAAGGCCACACGCCGCGTTCAGCCTGTGGCGGTGGACTACGTGGGGTTTGAGATTCCCGACGAATTTGTCGTCGGCTACAGTCTGGATTTTGCCGGGCGTTATCGCAATCTGCAGGATATTTGCATGCTGGAGTCGGCTCCCGATGCCGTGTAGAATCGGCTGGTAGCTCATGTCAGTCGATACCATAGTTTCGTTTGGAATCTCGGCCGCAATGGTAAGCGACTGGCGCACAGCCGCTCAAATACTCGATCACACTCTGGTCAGGCCCGAGGCCACCCGTAACAACGTGCTCACGCTCTGCGCCGAAGCCGTGCAATTTGGATTTTACTGTGTCCTGGTCAATCCCTCGTACCTGACGCTGGCCGCCGCCCAGCTCCGTGGCCGAGCGGTCAGGGTCGGGACGGTTGTAGGCTTTCCCTTGGGCGCGAACCTTACCGTGACCAAACTTGCCGAAGCCGAAGTGGCTCTGCACAACGGCGCAACCGAACTCGAGATGGTAATCAACATCGGGGCGCTAAAGTCCGGAGACCGCGTGCTGGTGCGCAGCGAAATACACTCCCTGGCCGAACTGGCCCACCGGAGCAACGCTCTGCTGAAGGTGATCCTCGAAAACGCTCTCCTGACCCAGGAGGAGAAGATTTTGGCCTGTGCCCTCGCCGTGGACGCAGGCGCGGACTTCGTGAAGACGTCGACCGGCTTCGCCAGTTCGGGAGCCACTGCCGCCGACGTCGCACTCATGCGCGGCGTGGTGGGACACTCCCTCGGGGTGAAGGCTGCGGGCGGCATTCGCACCGCAGCCCAGTTGATAAGCATGGTCGATGCCGGGGCGAACCGCATCGGCACCAGCGCCAGTGTGCGCATCGTTCGCGAACTCGGCGCACCCTGACCGTTTCAGCCTGAGTTCGCAGACGGCAACGCGATCCGCGCCAGCTCTCCAATACTTGCCACCTCCAAATCCGGCTGGACATCGACCAGCTTTGTCGCCGCAGCCGGCTTGCCCTGTCGTCGATTCACCCAGACGGTGGCGATGCCTAGCTCACGTGCCGGCGCCACGTCGTGATAGAGGCTTTCAGCTACGTGCAACAGCTTGTCCCGCGAGACACCGACAGCTCGCAGCAAGGACTCGAAGTTGCGCCGTGAGGGCTTGTACGACCGCACTTGCTGTGCCGTAACCACCAGGTCGAAAGGGATGACGAGGTGTTTCGCAGTCAACGCAAACAGATCGTCATCGATATTCGACAGGATGGCCAGCTGGTAGCGCGATTTCAGTTTCTGCAGGCCCCCGACGGTATCTGGGAAGGGCTTCCAGTCAGCGATTGAATCTGCCAAGCCGTCGGCTTGCGTTACGCTCCAGTCAATCTTGAATTCCGTCGCGAACGCCCGCATCACCGCAGCCAGTACCTCGCGATAGCTGCGATACGCGCCGGATTGCTCTTGGGGCTCGAATTCCGAGTACAGGTTCAGGATTTGCGAATCCGGGCACTCACAGCCCTTCGCACGCAGCAAAGGCCGCAGGTAATCCAAAATGCCGGTTTCCCAGTCGATCAGCGTGCCGTAACAATCGAACGACAGCCACTCGATGCGCGTCCAGTCCATGGGCAGCACTCCAATCCCGAACTTGATAGCCACACAAAAAAGTGCCACATCCGTGAGGACGTGGCACTCGATGGGACTAACAGTTGTTTCTACAGGTGCGGCGAAATAACGCTGACGTTGATCGGGTTGGAAGCGATACCGTTGGTAACGACTTCCATCTTGTACGTGCCAACCGGCATAGCCGGATTCAGGTCGAACTTCGTATAGCCTATGGTGCCGGGGGCGATGGAGTGGTTGCTGTCATCGTGAGTCAACGCATACCATACCTTGCCGCCGCCGGTGAAGCGGATGAGCGGGTAGTTGGTGGCAGCCTGATAGTCGTCACCGTAGAAGTTATTCTCCGACAAACCGTTGAGCTGCTTGCCGTAGAGGATGTTGTTCTTGGATCCCTGCGCGACGTAGTTCGCAGATGCAACGATGGTGGGAGCAACGCCGCTGACTATGCTGCCAGCATAGTTGTACAGGAAGACGGTCGGGATATTAAAGTCAGTCGAGGCGATCTGGCCGGTAGGCAGGATCATCAGGTGTCCGTAGAACGAAGAATCGCCCGGGCACTGCGCCGAATCAACCGTCAGAACCATGGTGTTGGTGCTGGGATCGTACTCTGTGAAGTGGCAGCCGGATTCGAACAGGCCAGGGCTCATCATAGAGAGAACCTTGCCGTTCGGCTCCAGGGCCGACGGACCGTCAGCCTGGTCGAGGCCCTGCGGCGGAGTGGGGCCGACCACCCAGGTGTCGGCAACCGGGTCATAGATATTGGTGGCAACTACGTTGCCGCCATTCTGCAACACCTTGCCGTTGTACATCAGCGTGCCTGCGCCTAGCTCTTCGTCGCCGGAGTTAAACAGTTGCGTGGGAAGGTTTCCGAAGGCGCCGCAGGCCCAAGTGCCTGTGCCCGGGTTGTAGAGTTCGTAACCATGCGTTGTGCCGCACGAGCTGGCGCTCTTGGTATCGACGGTCAGCACCTTGCCATTCCACAGGGCCGTATAGCCAGACTCGTCATTGTTGCCCTGATGGACCGAGCCGGATGCTGTCCAGGAATTCGGACCATTGTAAATCGCCGTCTGGGCGCTGCAGCAGTTGGACTGAAGGTATTGTCCGGTGGGAAGAAGGTCGTTTTCGGCATCGCCGATGTTGCCCCAACCGCTCGGCGGGCTATTGAGAACCCAGGTGATACCGCCAGTCCACGGTGTGTAGGTGCCCAATGCTCCAAGGGTGGTCCAGTCGGCAGTGCCGAAATTGTATTCGCCGCCCTCGGCGATTACGGTCTTGCCATCCAGAAACACCGACGTACTGAAGTATTGTGGCCCGTAGCTCGCCGGGAAGTGGTAGACGCTGCTCCAAGTTCCGTTGACGTAGCTGCCGGTGCTATCCGGAGTGAGGATATACCAGTTGTTCGGGTTGGCTTGTTCCGCGTGGATCAGGATTCTGCCGTCACGCAGTTGAAGCATTACGCCAACGGTGTCTGGCGCAGGGTTCGTAACACTCGTCCAAGACTGGGCGCTGGCCATGCTGGCGCCCAGCACCGAGGCAAGCAAAGCTATTCCGACATTGCGAAAAACTTTCATTGTGTTCCTCTCCTCAAGAGAATTGCTTCTTTTCGAAGGTGTTGGCGCTAGCGGCTAGCGTCCTTTTGCCATCGCAGACGGGTACATCTGGGAAGAAGCAGTTGGCCCGAGAAATCTACTCCGAATGGCCCTTCAAAGTCAATATCATTCGCCGGGCGAAGAGTAAAATCTTACAGTAAAAATGCCGGGTTGTTATACTATGGCCTGCGTATTTCTCCGTCAATCGGACAGTGCTTCGGCAATCGCCGTCAGGCGCTTGGCCCAACGGGTCAGTTTTGTTCCAGCCAAAGCGCCAGGCCGCCGCAAGGCATGCCGCTTGAAAGTGAACTGAGATCAGCTAGGGCAGTGGTGGAGGAGTGATCCCCACAAAGGTGGTGCCAAGAAATTTTCCCTGTGGGCCAAAATTCCAGTTGAAGAGCACGAACCCGGCGCGTTCGCAGGCATGGCATCCGTTGATCAATGGGTAACCGACGGTGAATTGGACTCCTCCGTTTGCCGTTGGCTGCGAGTTAGGCCAGGTCGTCCCGTCGCGATCACCCGGCCACACGGCAACTTTGGGAAATTGTGCTTTCGTGTTCTGGAATTGCGGGTCTTGCTGCATAGCGGACTGATCGAGGAGCTTGAGATCTTCCACGTTGAGAATTCGCGGCTGCCCATTCACAAACAACAGGCCGTCGTTGGTGTTAGCGCGCAGCGGGTAATTGATCCACGCTATGTCAACCGGGCCAACCTTGTGAAAACCGTACATAATGCCAACCTCGCCGCCGCTTGCCTTGTACAGTTCGCGGGTGAAGGCGACGGCCTGCGGTGGCGCTCCGCCTTCTTGCATCTGGTTGATGAAACATTGCGCGAATGGCGGCGGTTGGGTGGCATCGCCGCACCTCTTCAAAATCATGGTGCGAAACGAGTCCGGCATCTTCCACACAGCGGAGGACCCAATTTCTTGCTGCGAGTTGTCTTGCGCCCGAACCGCAGGAAGGCAGACGAGTACTGCGAACAACAGAATTACCAACTTGCGAAAGGCATTCATCAAACAGTCCTTCTTCGGCGCCGATTACTGATCGGACGCGATCTTCAGCACGGCGGCGCCGTTGATCTCGCTGCTCTTCAGCTTTTGCAGCGCCAAATTCGCGTCTTCCAGGGCGAATTCCGTCACTTCGGTTGCAACCGGAACTTCGGCTGCCAGTTCCAGAAACTCCCGCGCATCCTGACGCGTGCTGTTCGCCACGCTGCGCAGCACTCGCTCCTCATACAGCAGCTCGTAATCCATCTGCGGGATTGCAGACATGGTAATGCCGGCGAGCGCGACTGTCCCGCCCTTTCTTGTGACCCGCAGCACATCGAGCACGAGCGCTCCCGCGGGCGCGAAGATGATCGCGGCATCGAGTTTCGTTCCTGGATCGTCTTTGGCGTCTCCAGCCCACATAGCGCCAAGCCGCAGGGCCATCTGGCGATGTGCTTCCCCTCGGCTGAAGACGTAGACTTCGCATCCCAGATGCCGCGCGAATTGCAGAACGATGTGGGCGGAAGCCCCGAAGCCGTACAACCCAAGGCGGTCACCACGGCGGGCGCCGCTTAAGCGGAACGATCGATACCCGATGATGCCGGCGCACAGCAGCGGAGCGGCGTGCAAGTCGTCGAATGCGCCGGGAATCGAATACGCGAAATCTTCGTCCACGACCATGTATTCGGCATAGCCGCCGTCAGCGTGCAGACCGGTGAACTCTGCCCGGTCGCAGAGGTTCTCCTGGCCCTTCTGGCAGAACGAGCAGGTGCCGTCGGTATGAAACAGCCATGGCACGCCGACCCGGTCGCCTTCGCGAAACCTGCGCGCACCAGGGCCACGCGCGTCGACTACAGCAACGATCTGATGGCCGGGAATGATGGGCAGCTTGGGGAGCTTCAGTTCACCTTCGACCGTGTGCAGGTCGGTATGACATACGCCGCAACAGCGGACGGCGAGACGGAGCTGGCGGTTTCCTGGTTCGGGCTTTGGCCACTCCCGCAATTGCAGCGGCAACTGGGCCACGGGCGCGGGATGTTCGAGGACCATGGCGCGCATGGTGAACTCCCGCCCTTAAGCTTCTGCGCCGGCCTCTTCCGCTACCGGAGCCGTCTCTTCACCCGCTTCCTTCTGGATCTTGACCTTAACCGGAACGGTGACGTCGCGATGCAGCTTCAGCGAAACGGCAAACTCGCCCAGCGCCTTCAACGGCTCATCGAGCTGGATCTTGCGGCGATCGATGTTGAAGCCCTTGTGTTCAAGTTCATGAGCGATGTCGGACGATGTGACCGAACCAAACAGGTGATCGTGCTCGCCCGCTTTGCGCGTGAACACGAGCTCAACTTCGGCAAGCTGCTGTGCCAACGCCTCAGCGTCGCCCTTGTCGCGCGCCAGACGACGAACGGCAGCGGCCTTCATTTGCTCGATGACAGCGCGGTTCGCGGCCGTCGCTTCGATCGCCAGCTTCTTGGGAAGCAGATAATTGCGGCCGTAGCCCTCGGCGACCTTGATCACGTCACCCCGCGAGCCCAGCTTGGCTACATCTTCTTTGAGAATGACTTCCATGTCGTAAAACCTCTGGATGAACGCGGGACTAAAGTCCCGCTCGATTTGTGCCGTCCCTAAAGGGACTCGTAACTATTTCTTCGCGCCACCCAGCACTCCGCCTGCGGCTACGTGCTGGGCTAAGCTGTTTCGCCCCTACGGGGCTGGAGCATTGGCAATGCTTCCGGCTTCCCACGCCGCTGGTCGCCTGCGCTTTAGCTGAGAGCTGACGGCTGATAGCTGACAGCTATCTTGACGCAAACGGCAGCAACGCGATGTTGCGTGCCTGCTTGATAGCGTCAGCCAGGCGGCGCTGGTGCGGCGTACACACACCGGTCAGGCGGCGCGGTACGATCTTGCCGGCCTCGGCTACGAACTGTGACAGCAGCCTCACGTCCTTGTAGTTGATGCTGTCGATCTTCTCGACACAGAACTTGCAAACCTTCTTGCGCCGGAAGAACTTCCGTCCGCCTTCGCGCGGGCCGCCGGGACCGCCAGGGCGTCCTGCGCCACGCGGACCACGAGGCCCATCAGGACGCAGACTGCCTTCCGGCCGCGCCGCCGGCGTGTCGCTGCTCGCCGCTTGCGGCACTGTAGTAGTTGTTGTCTCGTCTGCCATGTTTCTCCTTCGGGGCTGGCCCGCCTGAATCAATGCCGTTGTCATCCTGAGCGGAGCGATCCGCCCAAGGCGGAGAGCGGAGTCGAAGGACCCCTATCTCCTAAAGAATGCTTGTGTCGTCCCTGAAGGGACTCCAAAATCTCTATCTTTCGCTGACCCAGCACTCCGGCCAAAAGACGGCCTCCGTGCTGGGCTAGACTCTGTCGCGCCTACGGCGCTGGTTCTTGTCGCTGGCATAAAGCCGTACCCCGACGCGGCGACAAACTGACAACTGATCACTGGCCACTGACAACTGCATCACGCCCCGGTCGGCGCTTCCGTCGGCTCCGCTACAGATGCCGGCGTGAGCGGCTCGACTGCAGCCGCGGCTTCTGCTGCCGCCGCAGCGCGAGTTCCCTTGCCACGAACCTTCGTATCGCGAATGGCCTTGATCTTCGCCATGCGCTTCTGCTCCTCGTCGATGCGAACTGTGAGGAACTTGATCACCGGCTCATTCACACGCAAGCGGCGCTCGATTTCCTTCACCATGCCACCTTCGCCTTCCAGCGTTAGCAACACATAGATGCCATCCTGAAAATTGCGGACGAGATACGCCAGCCGGCGCTTCCCCATCCGCTCGACGCTCTTCACCGTGCCGCCCGCTGTTTGCACCTGGCTTTCCAGGTTAGAGACCAGCTTGTCCTGGTCTTCCTCCGGCATGTCGGGCCGCAAAATAAACATCAATTCATAAGTACGCATTGTTTTCTCCAAAACCAGCAACTGGCCGTTAGCATTTAGCAGTTGGCGCTTAGCACTTAGCCAAGCCATCGCCGTCGCCGATTCGTTCCAATCCTGCTCTCTGCACCGCTTTCAGCAGAACGCTAGCGAAATGCCAAGTGCTAATTGCCAAGTGCTAATTGCTAATTGCTCGTTACTCGCAGCTCGCAGCTAGCTGCTCGCTGCTTCCTTCCGGTTAAACCGGTTCATCGCCGCTGCGATTCCATCCTTCAGGATGACTCGCACGGCCTCAGACGCGGAATCCAGCACCTCATCCAGCACCGGATACTGCGCCTTCTTGAACTGCGACAGCACATAACGCGCGCCGTCGCCCACCGGATGATCGGGCCCAACTCCCAGTCGGATGCGCATGATTTCCTGCGTACCCAGCGCCCCGATCACCGACGCAATTCCGTTGTGTCCCGCCGAACTGCCTCGCGGCCGAACTCGAATGCTGCCGAAGGGCAAATCCAGCTCGTCGTAAATGACGATCAGGTCCTGCTCCGGCTGCGCCTCATACTCGCGAACTAAGTCGCGAACCGAAGCGCCACTCAGGTTCATGTAGGTTTCCGGCTTGGCGAGCACTACCTCCTGCCCGTCCAGCACTGCTCGCCCAGTCTGGGCGCGACAGTTGCGGTTGTTCACCCGCACGCCAGCTTGCTCGGCAATGCGGTCCACCGCAAGGAAACCCATGTTGTGCGGCGTGAACTGATACTCGATGCCCGGATTGCCAAGCCCGACGATCAGCTTCACAACGCTTACTTCTTCTTCTCAGGCTTCTCGGCCTTTGCGCCGCCCTCGGCAGCAGCTTCGCCTTCCGCCTCCTGCTTGCCTTTCTTGATAACTTCGGGCTCAGCAGCGGCAGCCACAGCTTCGGCGCCCTCGGCAGGAGCGGCAGCAGCAACTTCCTTCACCGCCGTCACGTGCGCGACGGCCTGGTTTTCGTCGGTTAAGAACTTGATCTTGTCGTTGTGCGGCAGGTCGGCCACGCGCAGCGTCTGCCCGAAGACCAACTGGCTGACGTCCGCGTCGATGTGTCCCGGAATGTCCGCCGGCAGGCACTCGACTTCCACTTCGCGCAGCATCTGTTCCAGAATGCCGCCCTGGATCTTCACGCCCGGCGCCTCGCCCTTCAGCAGAATCGGCACGCTCACCTGCAGCAGCTTGTCCATCGCAATGCGCTTGAGATCGACGTGCAACAGCGCGCCTTTGATGGGCTCATATTGCCAGTCGACGATCATCACCTTGCCGGAGTCTCCGCCTGCGGCCATGTCGAAGATGGTGTTATGCCCCTGCTCCGAGTGCAGGATGCGGCTGATCTGCTTGGGATCGACCGCGAGGTTGAGCGGTTCCAGCCCGGCGCCATAGAGCACGGCCGGAATCAGGCCACTCTTGCGCAAGCGGCGGGCGTCATTCTTGCCGCCGCTTTGCCGCGGCTTGGCATCTACGTTCTTGTCTGTCTTCTCTGCGGTTGCTGTAGCCATTCTTTATTCCTCTATAAGAACAGTTTGCTGACGGAGGTTTCTTCGTGGATCGATTGGATCGCCCGGCCAATCAGCCCGCCGATCTTCAACTGCTTGATCTTCGGCTCGGTCTTGGCCGCCTCCGTAAGCGGGATGGTGTTGGTCACAACGCATTCCACCAATCCCGATCTTCCAATCCTTTCAATCGCCGGGCCCGAAAGCACGGCGTGAGTCGCGCACGCGTACACCTGCCGCGCCCCGGCATCGAGCAGCGCCTGGCTGGTCTTCACCAGCGTGCCGGCGGTGTCGATGATGTCATCGAGGATGAGACAGGTCCGGTCGCGCACATCACCGATGACGTGCATAACCTCGGTCACATCCATTTCCACGCGGCGCTTGTCGACGATGGCCAGCGCCGAATCCATTTTCTTGGCGAAGAAGCGCGCGCGCTCCACGCCGCCTGCATCCGGAGAAACCACCGTCAGCTCCGGAAGCTGCAACTCCTTGAAGTAGCCCACCAGCACCGGCGACGCGAACAAGTGGTCCACCGGGATGTTAAAGAACCCCTGGATCTGCGGCGCGTGCATATCCACCACTAGCGCCCGGTCGGCGCCCGCCGTAGTCAGAAGATCGGCCACCAGCTTCGACGAAATGGGCACGCGGGGCTTGTCCTTGCGGTCCTGCCGCGCGTAGCCGAAATACGGAATCACCACCGTGATGCGCCGCGCCGAGGCTCGTTTCAAGGCATCGATCATCAGCAGCAACTGCATCAGGTGCTCGTTCACCGGATCGCAGGTGGGTTGCACCACGAAGACATCGCCGCCGCGAACATTCTCCATGATCTGGACATACGTCTCGCCGTCGGAGAACTTGTCGATGTGCGCCTGTCCTAACGGCAGCCCGAGATACTCGCAGATCTCTTTCGCCAGTGTATCGTTGGCCGTCCCGGAGAAAATCTTCCACTTGTCATCATGCCGCGCCCGCACTGGTTTCTTCTCGCTCTTCGCGTCAGGGCCCTGCGCTGGCATTCTCTTCTCTGCCACCACCACTGAAGTTGCCGCTTCAGACGGCGCTGCCGGAGAAATAACGTTGGTTTTCGTCGCTGCTGCTTCCATCGCGTCAAATACCCCGCAATACCTGGTTGAGTAACCGCCGGGTGTTTGTAATGCAGTTGTCGGTTGTCAGTGGCCAGTTGCCAGCAAACCCAGCCAGCGCTTCTAGAGCTGCCAGCTACGAGCCGCCAGCTTCCACTACAAATACGTAGTTCCTTCGCTATTGTCATCACGAGCGAAGCGAGGGACCCGCTCTCGCTTGCAGCGCGATGGCGCATCACTTTGTCAGTTGTCCGTTCTCCGTTGCTTTGTCTGACAACTGACCACCGATAACTGGCAACTGAATTTTGGCTGGGCGGCTAGGATTCGAACCTAGACAAAGTGCTCCAAAGGCACTTGACCTACCATTAGTCGACCGCCCAGTGAAGAAGCTGTCAGCCATCAGCTATCAGCTAACCTGCACTTGGCACTTGGCAATTAGCAGTTAGCAACTGCCAAAGACGACAGGCCAAATGCTAAGTGCTAAGTGCTAAATGCCAAGTGCTAAGCGCTACTCGCTGATCGCTTTCCAGTACTCGGATCGGTCCAGCGAACTTGTCGCTACTGCGGCGTACCCCGCCGCGCTGATTCGTCCCGCCGCTGCTCCCGCTTCTTCCGCCGACGAAAACAACCCGTACAATGTCGAGCCGGAACCGGACAAGGACGCATAGCGCGCGCCTTCGCGCTCTAACACACGTTTCGCCTCGCGCAATTCGGGATGCTCAGGAAAGACGACCCGCTCGAAGTCGTTTTCGATCCCGGCTCGGACAAGGTCGAGAAGCGGTGTCTCGGCCCGGTCCCCGCCCACCGCGGGAACACCGGATGCAGGCCCAGCCTGCGACAGGAAACCCCTGCTCAGCCACGCGTACACAGCGCCGCCGAACTGTTTTATTGTACCTGCGGCTCCGGCATGGGTCAATTCGACCTCGCGCGCAACCAGCGCGTCCCAGTCGGCGAAAGCTTTTGGCGTTGAGACTCCGATAGACGGCGTAAGCACAACCAGATGCATCGGAGGTAGGTCCTGCAACGGGTAAACTTCCTGTCCGCGATCCACACCGAGCACCGTGCCGCCGATCAGAAACAGCGGCAAATCGCTGCCAACTTCCGCAGCGATGCGCAGCCGGTCTTCAGGCGTAAGCTGTGTGCCCAATTCGCCTTCGAGCGCGATCATCGTCGCAACCGCATTCGACGACGCCGCCCCCAGCCCGCCCTGTACTGGCAACCGCTTGTCGATGGTGATAACAACCTTGCCGTTGGCATGCAGCGTTCGCATGACGCGCTCGGCCACGCGATAGCAAGTGTTCGATTCGTCCGCCGGCACGCGCGGGTCTTTACAACGCATCTCGATCCCGGTTCCCTGCTGCACCTCGACCTGAACCACGTCATGCAGCGCAATCGTCTGGTAGATCGTCCGCAGCTCGTGGAAGCCGTCATTTCGCGCCGGGCCGATCTTCAGTCCGAGATTGATCTTCGCAAACGAGCGAATGCTGGTTGGCATGGATGCAGTGGCTGGTGGCCGGTGGCCAGTGTAATTCCGCTCTTCGCTCTTGGCTATGGGCTGTTCGCTATTGGCCCTTCGCTCTTCGCTTTAGCCCGCAGGGGCGACACAACCGTAGCCCAGCACGTGAGTGCCGGGTTAGCTGGAATATTGAATCGTGAGCCGACTTTAGTCGGCGGCACGACCTACTCCATCACATCGCTAAAGAGAAAATCCTTGCCCCACCTGGCCTCATGCCCCGCTTCGCGCAGCGCCGTCGCCAATTGCGCCCAATGACGGACGCTATGCAGCATCGCATGAGCAAAGATTTTTCGTTTGCTCGCGCGCAATGTGCCCGCAGTGCGGGTGGGGAACTCCATCACGATTCGAAGGTCTTCATCCGTCACGCCGGCCAGGTATCGTCGATAACCCTCGCGCGCCCGGTCTCCAATCGAAAACAGCTCCGCAACGCTTTCCTGCGGAAGCGACTCATAGGATGAAATCTCTTCCTGGTTCAGCCACTGCGCATAACGCAACTCGACCGCAAAGATGTGCAGCAAAAATTCGCGCGCATCTTTCGCCTGCGCCACCAGGATTGGCACATCGAGCACCGACGCAGGTTGCGCCTCAAACCACGCCTGCCATTTCTTGGCCTCGCGCTCATGGTTTTTGGCTCTCCCTCAGCTTCTTCGATTTGGCCTCAACGCCCTTGGCTAACTTTTCTTTGTGGGCTTCCAGCTTCTTGGCCACTTCGGCATCGTGTAACGCGATCATTTGCGCGGCCAGAATGCCAGCATTGGTTGCGCCCGGTTTGCCGATCGCAACCGTCGCCACAGGAATTCCCGCCGGCATCTGCACCATGGCCAGCAGCGAGTCGAGACCAAGCAACGCAGTCGACGGAATTGGCACCGCGATTACCGGCAACGTCGTCTCGGCGGCGATGACACCCGCCAGATGAGCGGCACCGCCTGCTCCGGCGATAACGACCTCGATGCCGCGCGCCTTCAGCCCACGCGAGTACTCGCTGGTGCGTGCCGGAGAGCGGTGCGCCGATGTGATGTCGATTTCGTACGGAATACCAAACTCGGCCAGCGCCTTCGCAGCCTCGTTCATGATCTCGAGGTCCGAGTCGCTGCCCATAACGATGGAGACGAGAGGTTTTTTATCAGGCATCAGTCAATTGAGTTCCTTCCCACATGGCACGAAACAAGCCCGTGTCAGAAAAGGAACAACATCCCCTCTGGCAAATGGCTTCGAGACGGCGTGAGCATCGTTCGAAGGCATCAACAACAGTCGCTTTTGCTACTCTACCGCGACCTTGGTACCTCGCTGTCCGCGCGTCGACAAATACTCGATCCGCTCGTCAATCACCGTACGGATCGCCTTGAGAAATTCGATCCGGGAACTCTTCAGGTGTTCTCTCACCGCGGGAGAAACTCCCAGAAAATCCCGCAACTGGTCGATTGCTTCGCGGCAGAGGCAACGCTCGTTGTAAACGTGCTCGCCCTCCATCGGTTGGCTAACTTGTGGTTCGCTCATAATGCCTCCTTCATCTCGACCGTCAGGACCCGGCTTTCCAGCCGTGCTCGGGCCGGCTGCAACGCTGCCATCGATCGCGGCAGGCCGATATGGCGCCGGAAGGTACCGATCTCGATTACCAGTTCGTCGCCTTTCTTAAACAATCCCACTTCGCCCTTGCCGGCAAAGGGCAATAGAATTCGCACTTCGTACACGCCATCGTGCTTGCCAAAAGTGTACGCCCGTTCCGTGCGGGTCACTGCGGCCGGGTCTTCGGCGTCAGGATACAGTACCCGCGCGAGGTCCTCCAGGCGCTGCTCCCCCAGAACCTCATGCGCGAACAGTGGCACGCGCTTCACCGGGATCGGGGCAAAGTACTCTTCCACCTCCTGCAGAATCTTTCCCTGTGACTGGTGCCATTCGTTGAACCAGGCGTCCGACACCTCCGCGGGCAGAACCCGGTTGACGATCACTGTATCTACCGTGAGTCCATGCAGAGAGAAATACACGAATGCGCGCTGGGTCTCGCGCAGCACCATCTTTTCAGGATTGGTCACCAGCCGTACGCTCGTGATGCTGGGGTCTTCCAACACGCTGTCCACGCCCTCGAGCTTCTCGAAGAGGTCGTGCACGTTTACGAAGTACCTGTCCGAAGGAAGTTCCACCGGGCCAACCCGGTTCGCAATCGGCCGCACCGCCTTCATCAGATTTCGTTGAAAAGGGAAGATGTGCTTCATATACCAATCCAGGGTGGTCGGCATGCTGATGAAGCGCATCGATTCAGCGGTGGGCGCGGCGTCGAGGACCACCACGTCATACCGCTCCTCGCGCCGATATTGATTGATGTACATCATGGCGCTGAGTTCTTCCATCCCCGGAAGGATGGCCAGCTCCTCCGCCTCAACGCCGCTGATGCCGGTGGTTCGGAGCACAGAAGTCACATAGGAAGAGATCTCCTGCCAGTGGCGCTTGACCTCTTTCTGAATGTTCAGTTCGAAGATGGACAGGTGATCGTTGATGCGTAGCGGATCAGAAGTGGCAGCATGAAACAGCTCCGAACCCAAATCGAAGGAGTCCGCGAGGCTATGCGCAGGGTCGATGCTCATCACCAGCGTTCGATAGTTGAGCTGGGCGAGCCTTACGCCGGTGGCAGCCGCCAGACTGGTTTTGCCTACTCCGCCTTTGCCGCTGAACAGCAGAATCCGCATACACTCATTCTAGAAGACGCATCGCTGCAAGGATCGGTAGTGTCCTAATTTGCGCAGATTAAGCAAATTAGGACACTACCCAAGGATCGGGGTCCTTGCTGGATTTCGTTTAGCTCTTGAATCGATTTCCTTCAAGGCTAAATTTCCCTTCTCAATTTGCTTAGGGCTGCTCCCGTAAATGTTTCAGTCCCCGCGCGGCGATGTCCTTCCTGTAGTGCATGCCCGCAAAGCGTATTTTCATCACCGCGTCGTAGGCCCGATCTACCGCTTCGGGAAGATCGATCCCCCGCGCCGTCACTCCCAACACGCGTCCACCTGACGTGTAATACGCGCCTTCACGCCGGGTCGTGCCGGCGTGAAATACCTTCACGCCATAAATGCGTTCGGCTTCGTCGATGCCCGTAATCATCTTGCCCGCTTCGAACACCCCCGGATATCCACCCGACGCCATCACCACGCACACCGCCGGGTCAGGCGACCACTTGAAATCACCCTCGCTCACGCGGCCCTCCACCGACGCCTGCAGCGCATCGAGCAGGTCGCTCTCCATGCGCATCATGATGGGCTGGGTCTCGGGATCGCCGAAGCGGCAATTGAATTCCAGCACCATCGGCCCGCGCGCGGTCATCATCAGCCCGCAGTAGAGCACGCCTTTGTACTCCGCTCCTTCCGCCTTCATGCCGGCGATCACCGGGCGCGCAACATGTGTCAGCAGCCAGTCGCGCATCTGCACGTCGATGATCTGGTCGGTCGAGTACGCTCCCATGCCGCCGGTGTTCAGCCCCTGATCGCCGTCAAACGCGCGCTTGTGGTCCTGGCAGGCGACCAGCGGTGCCACGCGCTCGCCGTCGCTGATCACCAGGAACGACAGCTCCTCGCCTTCCAGGCACTCCTCCAGCACCACGCGTGAGCCGGCCTCGCCCAGCATCTTGCCGCTGAGCATTTCTTCGGCTACGGTCTGCGCTTCCTCCTTGGTTTGCGCGATAACCACGCCTTTCCCGGCGGCCAGTCCATCGGCCTTCACCACGAGGGGCGTGTGGAACAACGGCAGCGCCTCGTGCACCTCGTGTTTGCTGGTGCAAATCGCGTAGTGAGCTGTGGGGATGCGGTACCGCTGCATGAACTCCTTGGCGAAGCTCTTGCTCGACTCCAGTTGCGCCGCGGCCTTCGTTGGGCCGAAGATCGGCCACCCTCTGCGTTGGAACTCATCCACCACGCCAAGCGTGAGCGGGAGTTCGGGACCAACCACCGTGAGGTCGGGGCTGAGATTCGCCGCAAGGCCGACCAGCGAGTCGAGGCTCTTCAAATCTGTGGAAACGCACTCCGCATCTTCCGTGATTCCTCCGTTGCCGGGAGCGCAGTAGAGTTTGCTGACGCGCGGCGACTGCCGCAGCTTCCACACCATCGCATGTTCGCGACCACCGCTACCAAGGACCAGAACTTTCATAGGAGAAGCCGAATCTGTGCCGCTTACGCGCCCGCAGTCAACCGAAGGAAAGAGTAGGAGGCGGCTGCGGCGCGTGTCAAACCGCGTGCGTGCTTCCACCGCACTTCTTACGTTGTCGGTGTACGCTTATCTTTACCCGCCATGGCCGACCACACCCCCCAAACCGGCTCCCTATCCCTTGAGGGCATGCACAGCTCCGTCGGTGTGCCGCATCACGAGGCGGGCTTTTGGGAGCAATGGCGCGCGTTTGTCGGGCCCGCAATCCTGGTCAGCGTCGGCTACATGGACCCCGGTAACTGGGGCACTGATTTACAGGCCGGGGCACAGTTCAAGTACGGGCTCCTGTGGGTGGTCGGCCTCGCCAGCATCATGGCGATTTTCATGCAGGTCATTTCGGCCCGCCTCGGCGTTGTGACCGGCAAAGACCTCGCGCAGGCCTGCCGCGACTGGTACCCGAAGTGGACGCGGTGGCCCAACTGGCTGCTGAGCGAGGTGGCCGTGGGCGCCTGCGATCTGGCGGAAGTGCTGGGCAGCGCTGTCGCCCTCAACTTGCTGTTTCACATCCCGCTGTTCTGGGCCGTCATTATCACCGGACTCGATGTGCTTCTGCTGCTCGCCTTGCAAGGCTTGGGCATGCGCGCCATTGAGGCCATTGTGCTTCTACTGGTGTTTACCATCGCGGTCTGCTACTACATTGAAATTTTTGTACTCCCTCAGACCAAGCCGAGCTTTCTTGAGCTCTCAGCGGGCTTCATACCGCAATTCCGCCACGCCGGAATGGTTTACGTTGCCATCGGCATCATCGGCGCAACCGTGATGCCGCACAACTTGTACCTGCACTCCGCGCTGGTGCAGAGCCGCAAGCTGCAAAAGGATGAGTCCTCAATGCGGCGCGCGATTCAGTTCAATACCATCGACTCGACCGTCGCGTTGACATTGGCGTTCTTCGTCAACGCGGCGATCCTGGTGCTGGCTGCGCTGGTGTTCTTCGGGAAGGACAGCGTTACCACGCTCGGCGGGCAGGTCGTCCCCTTCAGCCCCGACAGCGACTGGATTCGCGTCGCCTATCTCACACTTGCGCCGCTGCTGGGCACCGCTTTGGCGAGCACGCTATTCGCCGTTGCGTTGCTGGCCAGTGGCCAGAGCAGCACCATTACCGGAACCCTCGCGGGCCAGGTGGTAATGGAAGGCTTCATGCGCTGGCGCATCAAGCCCTGGCTGCGCCGACTCATCACCCGCACTCTGGCGATTCTGCCGGCTGTACTCATCATCGGCCTACGCGGCGACAACAGCCTTACAGATTTGCTCATCCTGAGCCAGGTGGTGCTCGCGCTTCAGTTGCCGTTTGCCATGTTTCCTCTGTTGCACTTCACGGGATCGCGGAAGCGCATGGGCATGTGGAGGAATGGCTGGTTTCTTGCCATCGCAGGCTGGACGAGCGCCATTCTGATTACGGCGATGGACATCTACGGCTTGCCTGAATCCCTGAGGACAGCCTGGCACATTGTCGTGGGCGGATAGGTCTGCATAGGAGCGACGACCATGTACGACAAGATCCTCGTTACGCTCGACGGTACCGCGACCGACCGCGCCATCATTGAGCACGTTAAGCGATTGGCGTTGCTCGCCAACAGCAGGCTGGTTCTGCTCCATGTCGCCGATGGCTGGGCGGCTCGCACCTACGGCCCCGACGCCGTGAGTCCCGAAATCACGGAAGACACCGCGTACCTGGAGAAAGTGCAGTCCGAGTTTCAGGCTGAGGGAATACCAACTGAGACCGAACTGGCCTACGGCGATCCCGTCAGTGAGATCATCAAGTGGGTGAAACAGAAAGGTTGCGATCTGGTAGCCATGAGCACCCACGGACACCGCTTCCTTGCCGACCTCTTCCTCGGAACCACCGCCACGCGGGTGCAGCACGCCATCAGCGTGCCGGTGCTGCTGCTAAGGGCGAAGTAGCGTAGTCCCCGTACCGCGGAGCAGGCAACTGCGCCCGGTCTAGCTTTCCTGGTGCGGCTCCTGCTCCTCCTCGTCGTCCTCGTCTTCGTCCCTGGCGGCAGATGCCAGGGCATCGAGGTAATCCTCCAGGCCGTAAATCTTGCTCAGTTGCGCAATCTGCTTCAGCGCATCTGCTCCGAAAAAGCAATGGCCGTCGAGCGCTGTCACAGCCATGCTCTCCAGCAAGTCGGAGAACGGCATGTCCAGATACTCAGCAGTGCCTTTCAAGACCTTGACTACGCACTTCTCCATTTTCAGGCCAACCTGGATTCGTTGCGGGCGATACCGTTGCGAGTTCGATTTGGGGCGGCTCATGATGGTGCAATGCACCTCTCCAGGATATTTTCCTATGAAATTATAAAACTAGAAATGTATTTTCCTATAATACTAGCTTTATAGATGGTGGAGACGATGTACAAGTCACTCTAAAACAATGGGTTAGCCTGAGCCATCCATTGAAAAAAGAGCTTGCCGCCAATCGAATGACACAAGCATTTTGTTGAAAGCTCCTGCGTCCCTGTGGTTGGCGCCAAGTGAACTCTGGCAACCCGTTGAATGCGGCAGCAACCCCTCTTACACTGGCAATGTGCACGTGCATGCCAGCGGCGGCGAGGCGGGACAGACGACTCGGGTTCTGAGGATTTCCCTGGCCGTCACCGCGGTGTACATCATCCTGCTGGTTGTTGCCGGACTGCGGGCGCACAGCTTGGCCCTCCTCTCCGAGGCCGGGCACAACTTGTCCGACTTCTTCGCCCTGCTGCTCTCGTGGGGCGCCGTTTTCTTACAGGCGCGGGCTCCTGACGAGCGCAAGACCTTCGGCTACCACCGCGCCGGAGTGCTGGCCGCGTTCGTAAATGGTCTATCGCTGGTCTTGATCTCGTTCTACATCTGGTACGAGGCGTTCCACCGGCTGTCGCACCCGGTCGCAGTTCACGCCGGAATGATGGTCTGGGTAGCTGCGGCAGGCGTGGTGATGAATGGCGCCATCGCGCTCATCCTCATGCGCGGGCATCGCGACATCAACTTGCGCAGCGCCTTGATTCACGAGATCGGCGACACGCTCTCCACGGCCGCCGTCATCGCTGGCGGTGTTGCGATTGCAATAACTGGCCACTCCTGGATCGATCCAGCGCTGTCGGTCGGCATCGGCGTGATGATCCTGTGGTCGTCGACCGGCATTATCCGCGAGAGCCTGAACATTCTGCTGGAAGGTACGCCTCGCGGCATGCAGCTTGACCGCATCGCCCAATGTATTTGCAGCATTCAGGGGGTGAACAGCGTTCATGACCTGCACGTGTGGAGCATCGGCAGCGATACGCATTCGCTCTCCTGCCACGTGGGCATCGACGACATGCGGGCCTCGGAGAGCGAGGCGATTCTGCGGCAGATAAAGCAGGAGTTAGAGCAGCACTTTCACATTCACCACACGACCATCCAGTTCGAGCACGTGGCTTGCGAGGTCGCGCATGGCTGTGTGATTCCGGTCAGCCCTGGCCAGGAGCACGGGCATAGCCACCCGCACTGACCTATACCCACTCCAGCGCGCCTTTCTTCCAGATCCAGATGTAGCCGACGATCAGGATTCCCAGAAAGATTCCCATCTCCAGCAGCCCAAACAGGCCCAGCAGCTTGAACTGCACCGCCCACGGGAAAAGGAAGATGGTCTCCACGTCGAAGACGACGAACAGGATGGCCACGATGTAGAAGCGGACGGTGTAGCGGCCGCGCGCATTGTCGAAGGGGGTGATGCCGCACTCGTAGGGCATTAGCTTGGTCTTGAACGGGTTCCTCGGACGCACGAGCGAGGCGATGAGGAGTGTGCCGGCGCCAACCAGAAACGCGACCAGGGCGAAGATGAAGATCGGAACGTAATTCTGCGGCATGAATCCAGACCTGCTTTGTCAGACGCAATGGTTAACGTCAGAGTAATCAGAACCGGCCAATATACCGCCTACGGCATTGGAGGATCAATGACACACGTCACAAATTCAGGTGTCGGGTATCGGGTGTCCGGCATCGGGTCTCGATGCAAGGCAAATCGGCTACCAATATGAAGCTTCGCAAAGTGGCGTGAGGTACATGCCGGAAACGGTTGTCAAAAAAATCGGCGAGCGAAGATGAGTGTCTTCGCCCGCCGTGATTGCCTCTCGCGGATCGCCTGCGGCATTGGTGTCCGCCGCAAACATTACACAACGTCAGAAGGTGAACTGTGCCAGGAACTGCATCTGCCGCGGCGCTCCCACGTTGGCAATGCCGCCCACCGCGGTTCCAAACGTAGCCGATGGGAGTGCCCCATTCCCATAAGTGCCGTTGCGGCTGTAGTAGATCGGAGTGTTGAGGAAGTTGTAGACCTCGGCACGCAGGTTCAGCCCCAGCCGTTCCTTCAAGTGGAAGTTCTTTTGCAATGAAGCCGCCAGGTTGTAAATCGCGGGAGCCTGGGCCCAGTTACGCGGAACCACTCCACCGTTCACCACGGGGCGGTCTGAGGTGTTGCCGTCGCCGTTGTTGTCGACGCCGGTCGTTGCGTTATAGGGATAGCCCGATCCCAGGAATGCATAGCCGCCAAGGGTGAAGCTGTAGGGGAACTGGTAGGTTCCGCTGAACGATGCGCGGTTGGTTTGGTTCAGCTGACTCGTCGCCTTCTCGCACGTCACTGGACAGCTATAGTCGTTCGGGTTTTGTTGTGTACCGTCCCACTCGACCGTGTCTATGGTACGGGACCAGGTGTAGGTGGCAAGCAGGGCAAAGTGGGTGGAGAGCTGCTTCTTGAGAGTCACCTGCAGGCCGTCATAGAACGACGTGCCCAGACTCATGTAGGCCAGCACCTGGCGATATCCGCCGGGTACTGGAACGATGGGACGGGTTGCGTTGGCGGCCGAGGCGGAGCGGACCTGTCCCGGGGCTGTCCGCACGAAATCCGCAGGCGAGTTCAGATCAATGGGCTGGTCGATGTGAATGGTGTGCGATCCGATGTAGTCCATCGAGAACACCCAATTCCTGCCTAGCTGCTGCTCAATTCCCAGGTTCCACTGCTGCGTGTACGGATTCAGCAGCTTGTTAGGACAGAAGTGCAGCTGCGAAACCGGCAAAAATTGGTTCAGATAGTTGCATTGTCCTGCAAGTATCTGAATGTCGCGTGCCGGCAGGACGACCCCCGGGGGGATGCTGGTGATGGGGCTGAACGTGGTCGGGAATCCGTACTGCCCGGGCTGTACGGTATAGGTGAACACGCCTTGCGGCCCGTTGATGCTGGAATTGGCAACCAGGTTCGCGGGCAGCTCGGTGTAGTAGATGCCATAGCCGCCGCGGATCACCGTGGGCTTGTCGCCACCATACAAGGTATAAGCGAATCCAACGCGTGGCGAAAAGTTCGTGTCCCCCTGGGTAAGGGTTTGCAGGTCATAGCGCAAACCGAGGTTCAGGACTAGCTTCGGAGTCACCCTCCAGTTGTCCTGTACGAACAACCCCAACAGAGTCTCCTTCTCGTTGTAGGTGGCGTCGCCGAACGACTGGGTAAAGCTGCTGGCCAGCGGCGGACTGTTTGCAGGAAATCCCGGTGGCGGCAAGCCTGGGTTGTAGGTCAGCAGTGTCGGGATGGGGATCGACGCGTACTTGGAATTGATCTGGAAGCGGCCGTCGAGGTAACCGCTGCCAAACTCCGTCCCGTAACCACCTGACGAAGAGTAGACCACGTCGAATCCTGTCTTGATCTGGTGTTTGCCTCTGCTCCAGTTCAGCGTGTCGGCCCACTGGTACTGGTGGTTCATCAGGTTGGCAATGCGCGACTCGCCATTGGTGTATACGCCGGAGACGAACTCCTGCGGTGCCTGCACGACCGGCAGGAACTGCGTAATCGGCGATCCCAACAGGTACTCGAAGCGAGCTTCATTCACCAGGTTGGGTGAGAGCGTGGCCGTATCGATAAGCGCCCCCTGGTACGTGTAGCGCGCGAAAGTGCGGGCTACCGTAGGAAGGCTTACGCCGCTGACCGCATCCTGCGGGTTGGTATCGGTGAAGCGATCGAAATTGCCGCGAACGGTCAGCAAATTGTTGGGGCTGAATTGCTGGTCCAGGCGGAGGAAGAGGAGGTTCTGGTTGAACGTTCCCGAATAGATGGCACCGGGATCGACGGGAGAGGTGATGACCGCATCGCGGTTCTGGTTCGTGTACTCGTAGGCGCCGAGGATGAAGGTTTTGTCCTTCACGATAGGCCCGGAGACCATGCCGCTGCCTTGCGCCAGCGTGTTGTATGCCGGCACCGCCGCCAGCGGCTGCTTGGCCTCCGAGAACTGCGGCCTGCCCATGCCGACAAAGTCTCCATGCCACTGGTTGGAGCCCGATTTGGTGACCACATCAACGGCAGCACCTGCATCCCGGCCATACTCGGCCGAGAGTGCGTTCTTGTCGACGTTCATCTCCTGTACCGCCGAAAACGGTATGGCGGCAAACATGGTCTGCCGTCCCCAACTGTCGTTGGCATCGGTGTTATCGAGGTCGTAGGTCGTCTGCCGTCGGCCTTCGCCATTGATGACGAAAAGAACTTCATTGATGAACAGATCGCCAGTGGTCTGCGCTTGCCTCACGGACGAATCGAGAAGCGGGACGGCAGTGATTTTGCGATTCAGGATCGGCGTGCTCTCGATCTTCTGCACGTCGAAGCGCGTGGTTACCTGGTCGGTGTCGACGGTTACCGTCCCGGGAGTACCGGTGACGGTGATTTGCGTTTGCTCGCCGGAAATGGTCATCGCGAAATTGATGACCGCCGCCTGGTTGGCTCGGAGCACGATGTTCTGCTGCTCAGCCGCTTTGAAGCCGCTGGCCTGCACCTTCACCGCGTAGTTATCGGTGATCGGTAGACCGGCAAAAGCATAATCGCCGTCCTGGTTGGTCTTCGCCGATTTGGTCAGTCCGGTAGCTGTGTTGTTAAGAGTGACGTCGGCTCCCACGATCGACTTGCCTTGCGGATCGACAACTCGGCCTTTCACTGCGGAAAGGTCAATGGTTTGTGCAACTACGGATGTAGAAAACGCGGCTGCTAAGAAGATTGACGCAACAAGTACCGAGAATGATCTAGGCAGAGAAATAGACACGCTGACAGTCCCCCCAAACCTTCGAGACTAGACAAGAGGTCGGCAGTACTACCAGCAGTAGTAATCAGAAATCGAAGTTGCGGAATTTAGAAATTATCCCCAGCCACCGCCGGTCGGGCGAGGTTGCTGTGTCGGTTAGAACGCCGTAAGCCGCACCGTGAACTGCACTTGTCGGGTGCTGCCAAAGTGGTTTGTGTCGGGTGCAAACAGCGCCTGGCCGGCGGAGTAAATGGGCGCAGAAGGCGTCCCAAAAAGGCTCACGGACTCCGCCCCATAGTCACGATTGCCCGCTCCCGTGATGTTGAAGATGTCCATGAACAGGTCGAGGTGGTGGCCCTCACCCTTCAGCGTGATGTCCTTTACGAAGCGTATGTCGAGGTTGAAGAACGTAGGCTGGCGGAAGATATTGCGTGGCGTCACCAGACCATTGACAATTGCGCGATCATTCCAGTCATTGCCATCACCCTGCGTGTCGAAGCCGATGATCGGGTTGTAAGGAAAACCGGAATGCCACTGCATAATCGGGTTGAACTTAAACCCGTAGGGCAGGTTGGTGATGGCGCTGACGTTAAAGCTGTTGCGCACATCAAAGCTTGAGTAGGCCGCATTGGTCGCGAGATTCAACGGATCGAGCGGCGAGCTAATGGTGAACGGACCGAGGTTCGAATCGTTATCGCGCGTGCGCGACAAGGTGTAGTTCGCGTTCAACTGCGAGCGGTGCGGCAACTGGAAGCCCGCGGTTACCTGCATCGCGTCATAGGACGAGTGCGCGGAAGAGCGGTTGACCAGCAACTGCCCGACTGCCGCATCCGGAAGCGTGGGCGGGAAGATCGGCGTGCCGGTGGCGTCGTAAGTCGGCGAAAAGAGGTTCTGGTTGACCAGCGTCTGCAAGTTCCACGTGCTGTTGTGAACGCACGCCGCGGTGATCGTGGTCTTGGCGTTCAACTGCCGCTCGATGCTCCCCGAAACCTGGAACGAACGCGGATTGCGGAAGTTCGGCTCGATGCCGACCGCCAACGCTGCCGGTATCAACCATGGCGGCGGAGCCGACAGCGCATGGGGCGTGCCTCCGCCGGCGAACGGAGCGAGCAATGCCGGATCATAGTAGCTGTCGGCGACGGTCGTGTTCAGCCCGTTGTCGGTGAAGACGCGCTGGAAGTAGGTCGCGGGCGTGGGCGCATCGTACAGCCCTGCTGACGCGCGGAGCACAGTCTTCGATGTAGCCGCCCAGGCTACTCCAAGACGCGGCTGCCACTGATTTAAGTCATTCGGGATGTATGTGGTCAGAGGTATGGCTGGGTTTGGATTTGTCGGCTGCGGATTCCACTGCGCGTCCCAGCGCAACCCGGCCGTGACGGTGAGCTTGTCGGTTACAGTGAACTTCGCGTTCACGTACAGCCCCAGCTCGCGCACCGCTCCGCTATACACGCCGTTGCCAGTGATGAAGGTCTGCTGATAACGGCGGATATCGTTTATCAGGAATGCGGCGAGCGAATCGTAATCGAACTGTGCATTGAGGTTCGCCTCACGCTGCTGATGCCCCGGATCGTAGGCGAAGTCTCCACCCAAGTGCAGTTGCAGTTTGCCACGCACGATAGACACGTCATCCCCGAAGCGCGTGCTGTTGGACTGATACAGGTTGGGATACAGGCTGTTACCGCCGAGCACGCCGAATCCGTTGATGACGAACTCCGGCAAGGTTGAGCTGGGCCGGAGGTTGCGATCATCGCGCGCCCACTGCGCCAGGAACTGGTTGACGATCGTTGACCCGAACAGCGTGTTCAGTGTGCCGCGAACCCAGTAGCTGTCGCCGGTCAACGCGATGTTGTTATCGGCGGTCGCCAGGCTGCGCGTGGAGCCCTCATCCAATCCGCTGGCATTCAGGCGGTTGTAATTGAATTGGAGGTTCAGAGTGTTGTTGTTGTTTAGCAGAAAATCCGCGCGCGCGAAGACCGCCGTCGGATCGCTGTGGCCAATCACCTGCTGCTGCAGCGCGGTCAGCGCCGACGGAATCAGCGTACCGGGAGCCTGCGGCGCGAACTCCGTCCAATAAGGAATGTTGAGGTAATCCTGCTCCGCGCCGAGATAGAAGAACGCCTTGTTCTTTTTGATCGGCCCGCCGATCGAGCCGCCGAATTCGTTTTGCCCATTGTCGAGCGAGTGGCCAAACGTGTCGGCAGAACTTAATGCCGAAGGCCGCCCAATGTAGAAGACCTCGCCACGCACCTTGTTGCTGCCTTCCTTGGTGACAATGTTGATGAAACCCGCGTTGGTATCGCCCACTTCGGCGGTGACGCCGGCGCGCACAATCTGAAACTCGCGCACCACCGTTTGGGGAAAAAAGAACGAGGTGTCGCGGGTCCCGCGCTGTCCGCCTTGCAACGGGTCGTGGAAGTCGGCGCCATCAATGGCTGCGGTCGAGGCGTCTGGTCGCTGCCCGGCGATCACCAGCCCGGAGTAATTCGGCGCCAGCTCGACTCCGGCCGCGAGTTGCGCGAATTGGCTGAAGTCGCGATCGCGGTTCGGCAGGTAGGTGACAGTCAGGCCTGCGAGCGAGTTACTTACCACCGGCTCGGTCCGGTTAGCGACCGGCTGCGTGGTGTTGCCCTCCACCGTGGGCGCGCGTCCCGTAACCGTCACGCTTTGCGAAGCTGCGGGAATCGCCATCGTGACGTTAATCTGAACGCTGCTGCCCACGCCCAAGGTGACGCGGATTGGCTTCTTCAGCGCAAAGCCGGGGGCGGCAACCTGTAACAGGTAGGGTCCAGAAGGCAGCAGCGCGGCGACGAAGCGACCTTCCTCATTCGTGGTGACAACTCGCTCCGATGCGAGGTCGGCATTGCGAATCGTGACCTTCGCGCCGGGGATGGCATCTCCGTGCGGATCGGTCACTGTACCGCTAATGCTCCCACGCGAAGCTGCGGACTGGCTGAAAGCAGGAAAGGCCAGGGCGACGAGCAACGAGAGGGTCAACCAATACAGCGGTTTTACGGAGAAGATGTTTGCACCGGCCGCAATCATCGTTGCAAAGCGCTTGCGGGCAGTGTGAATTTCTGTCCCTGCACAGGAGCTACAAACGGTATCAGAGCGGCGTCCATGGCGTAGGTGCCGGTATTCGTGGCATCGATGATGAACTTGTAGCGGTAGTCGCCTTGCGAGAACGATTCCGGATTCAGCGGAAGAGCGAACGCCTGCCCCTGTGAGCCGCGCCATGTGCCAATGTCCGGAGTCGTGTTCTTCAGGAAGAAGACGATGTGACCCCGCTTCTCCTCTTTTTCTTTGGCGGGAACTTTCTCGCCCTTCTGCTGCCACTCTAGCTTCTCCATCATCTCGCGCTCTTCGCGCTGGGCGTGACTCTCATGAGGTATTGCAAAGGCGGGAACAAAGCGGTGCGCCCATTCCAGATTGGTCTTGGGGAACATTCCCGCGACCCAGTCGTCTTCCGGGAGGTTCTGGACTGCGATGACGCCTGCAAAGACCAGCTTGTTTTCGCCCTGTTTGATGGCGCGTTGAAAATCGTCAAGATGTACGCCGTCAGCCACAACATCGATCTGCGCCACGACGACGGGAAAGGCCAGCAGCTCGTTGCCTTCGTTGAACAGCAGTTGCTTCTGGTACAAAAGGTCCTCGGGCACACCCACGAACGCCATGTCTGTGGTTTCGGCCACGATGGTCGCCGGTTTCTCGCCGAACGAAGCCAGTGCCGTCGTCGCGTTGCCGTCAAAGGTCCCGCCGATCGGGCACACATCGCCTGCCACACAGAGCGCCTGAGCCACATATCCCGTCTTCGGTTTGCTGCTGGGGGGCGGAGACTTCGGAATGGGAACCGTCCTGGTCACAACCTTAGCCGGCTCCCCTTCGGGGTAAAGCTTGACTTCGATCGTCGATGTTCCGCTCGGGACCGTGAAGGTGAAGGGTAGGTCCGCTCTCCGGGGCTGCGAGCCTGCAACCTCAATCCGCCAGCCACTCAGCTTCTCGGCATCGGAGCCTGGAACGAGCGGCAGCGTAACATCCTCGATGATGAGCTCCGGCCGAAGTCGTATGTAATGCGTATTCTCCACCACGCTTCCGGAAACCTGCTTGCCCGCAACCAGTGCGGCTGGAAGCACAAGCGCAAAATTTGTGTCCTTCGGCGTCACCGGCGGAGTGACCAGGTTCTTCGGCGTCATCCGCTCTGCCTTTTGCTGGGCCATCGCAGCCGTGCGCGCCGCCTCGAACATCTTAACGGCTTCGTCCTGAGTGATCCGCTTCAACGGCGGCGGCTTCTCTCCGCTTTCTTCGCCCGAGGGACAAACAATGCGGTTGTACTTCTGCGCTCCCGCATCCCACTTCCAGCAGCGAAATTCGCCGGTGACCGGATCGTGCAGCAGCTTGTGCCCGCTGACGTGCTTGCCCGACTGGTCATACTGTTCGACCAGTTCGCTGAGGAAGTTGGCACTGGGATCGTAGGTAACCTTGACAAAGTTTTCGACCGACTTGCCATCCGCGTAGTAGGAGATGGTGGTCGACTGGGGAACGTAATATCCCGGCTGGTAGTCAAGGGTATTGCGTGACCGTACTTTTCCATTCGCATCGACGGTGCGGGTTTCGACCACCTGCCCCGCCTTGTTGCGCACCAGTTCTTCTTTATTGCCCCCGCCAGCGTCCCGTACCTCTACGTTTTGGTTTTGAGCCACAAGACCGGTCGTGAAGCTGGCGAGAGCGAGGAACAAAGTCAAACAAGCGGTGCGGAGTATCAAGTTGAAAATTGGGAGCCTACGATGGCTGGGCAATAGAATCTCCTGGCCCACTTCTATTAACAGCTGCTGATCGCTGTCTTTACGAGACTGCAACCGAGTTTAGCACGCTGGACTGAAGGCTTTTTTCGTTTCCCGAGTGGTATGAAACCAGACTCGGAGGCAAAGAGCGTGAGTAAAGGAATGGTAGTTCGACGGAGTTGAACCGGGTCCGCAAGAATCGTTAAGCGGCACTCAACCGTCTTTAATCTTAAATCTTGGAAAGAAATAACTCGTTGTTAAAATTGGTTTTTTGGACAAATTAGGCGCTTACGGGAGTGACCCGCACGCATTTTATCTTCTGGTTTTCCGTCGTAGCCAACAAATTCTCCTCGTCTACGAACTCGATAGTTGACCGGGCCTGCGGAAGGTGATAAACCTGTAGACCTGCTGAGTCTCCGTACTTTGTTGCTTCGGCAAAAAAGAAACCCAGTTGCGCTCAAAAATTGAAAGAACCCGAGGAGAGGACCAATGAGAAATATTTCAATCTCGTTGCTCGCGGGCGTTCTGTGTCTGGCATGCGTTACTAGCATGTCGGCGCAGAGCGACCACGTGCTAAGAAATGGACAAGTCAGCAAAGGCGTCATGGTAGTCACCCCGCCGCTCCGCGACATGGTCAAGAACCAGCCTACGGAATTGCAGTTTGGATTCCACCAGGCCAGCCCTGTTCAGTATCCGAAGCTTCAGAAACTGATGCAGGACGCCAAGAACAGAACGAACTTCAAGGACGCTGCCGCTCAAAACAAGATTGTTCCCGACACCATTCCGACGCTTGAAGCAAGCTGGCTGGGCGTAGGCATCGGCTTCTTCGGCTACGGCGTTCCCGATGCCCCGACCGATGCCAACCTGTCGATCGGCGACACTCAGATCGTTCAGTGGGTGAACGTTTCGCTTGCCGTCTTTGATCTGAACGGCAACAACATTCTGTTCAATGGCCAGCACTTCGTAAGCGGTCAGACGCTGTTCTCCGGTCTGCCACACTGCGGCTCCAGCAACAGCGGCGACATCATTGCCCAGTGGGACAAAATTGCCCACCGCTGGGTCATGTATCAGCCGCGCTTCAGCAGCCCGTACTACGATTGCTTCGCCATCTCACAGACACCGGATGCGACGGGTGCGTACTACACCTACGAATTCCCGACCCTCGGCAACACCAGCAACTTCCCGGATTATCCGAAAGTGGGCGTTTGGCCCAACGGCTACTACCTCGCCCATAACTCCTTCGCCGGTGGTTCGACCTACAACGGCGCGATGCCTTGCGCTTATGACCGCGTAAAGATGCTCGCAGGCGATCCGAGCGCCCTGGGAGTTTGCTTCCTCGATAGCTCCAACGGCACGTTGTTTGACGACAGCATGCTACCCGCCGATGTCGATGACGCGGGCGCGCCTCCGAACGGGATCGACCCGATTTACGTGGGCAGCGTCGACAATGGCCAGAACGGAATCGACTCCAACGTCTACTACTACCACTTCCACTTTGATCCGGTGAACCCGGCCAACTCCACCTTCGACTGCATCAACGGAGCCTGCAAGATCCCGGTTAACCAGTACCAGGTAAACTTTACCACCGCTCCTGAACCGGGCGGCAGCGTGATCGACACTCTTGGCGATCGCATGATGTATCGCTTGGCGTATCGCATCCTGGCCGCGCCGACTCCGCAGAAGACGGTTCGTAGCAATCGCAAGCAGGACTGGCTCGTCAGCCACACCGTTCTCAACAGCGGTATCAACCAAGTCCGCTGGTACGAATTCCAGGCCCCGATCGACAACACGACTCCGGTCGTCTATCAGCAGGGCACCTATGCTCCCGACAGCACCAACTACCGCTTCATGAGCTCGCTGGCGCGGGATAGTGCAGGCAACATCGCCATGTCCTACACCATAACCAGCGGCTCGACTTACCCGACGATCGCCTACACGGGACGCGCCGGCAACGATCCTCTCGGCACGATGGGGCCTGAGGTTATCCTGCTTCCTGGCCAGGGTTCTCAGACCGACACCTCGAATCGTTGGGGCGACTACTACAACATGAGCCTGTCGAACGACGGCTGCACCTTTGTGACGACCGGCGAGTGGTATCAGTCCACCGCGTCGTTCCACTGGAGCACCCAGATTGGCAAGCTGAAGTTCGACGACTGCACCCCCTCTAACTAGTTGGACGGGGCGGCCGAAAGGCTTTGCTCCTTAGAAAGACTGCAAGACATTTGAGGCTGTCCGCAAGGACAGCCTCATTTTTGTTTCGCTTGGGGCAAGCCCTACCCGACGAACGCATCCTACATCAGCCCCATCCACTCGTCTGTTTCGCCGAGACACCGATTTCCTGGCTGATGGATCGATGAAATCTGCCGATGAAGGCAGTATGACCTTGCCGGCGTCGCAGTCGGATCCTGTTTTGCCAGCTCCGCCCCCTTCCCTGGATCGCCGCACCGAGCATCGGCTGCAGGTGTGCGTGCCTGTGCGCGTCACGTATGTGAGCGGAGAAAGGACATCGATTGAGGGAACCTGCACCAACGTGAGTACGGCAGGAGCGGCATTCGACATCAACGCGGTGTTTCAGGTGGGTGATGTCATCGACTTTGAATTTCGCAACACCAATGACGTTCCCGTCACCTACAGGGCACGAATCCTCTACCGTGAGGGAAATCACTACGGAACGTATTTTCTGATGGCGTACTGAAGAAAGCCGCTATTGGCTTTTGGCTTTTGGCTTTTGGCTTTTGGCTTTTGGCTTTTGGCTTTTGGCTTTTGGCTTTTGGCTTTTGGCTTTTGGCTTTTGGCTTTTGGCTTTTGGCTTTTGGCTTTTGGCTTTTGGCTTTTGGTTAGTGGTTATTGGCTTTTGGCTTTTGGCTTTTGGCTTTTGGCTTCAAGATTATTCACTTCACCAAGGGTAAGGTGTATGATGGCGGTGAGCTGTGAGGCCGCCGGAGCGTCGTAGGCGGGAAAGGCGGAATATGACCGTTTGTGTCGCCGCTATCTGTGAAAACGGACGGAAGATCGTTACCGCTAGCGACTGGCGACTATCGTTCGCCGGTGTCGCCTCAGATGCCACCGCCGGGAAAATGCTTTGGTTTGGAGACTGGCTATTTATGTATGCCGGGACGCCGAGTCAAACAAACCTGATTTTCGAGGAATTGAGGTTTAAGGAAAATCTAGCTCGCAATTCCATCAATGATGACGTTTTGGAATCGTACCGAAAGGCTAAGGCGAAATTCTGCGCCCATGCCATTTTATCTCCCTACGATCTGACGATGGATGAGTTCAAAAAAGAAGGGTTGAAGATGTTTGGAAGTACTGTTTTTAGGAAACTATCGGATGCCATCGATAGGCAGGGAGAATACTTCAACGAACATCTACTGATTGCGGGATTTGGTGGGAGCCCAAACGCAGCCCACCTGTTTCAAGTTGGCCCCGAAACATCGTCTCCTACCTTAACCGGAATGGGGGCGATTGGTAGCGGAGCTGAAGTCGCACTGTCCACGCTGGTAAATCTTAAACAGGCTCGCCACAGCGGCTTGGGCGAAACAATATATGCTGTGGCCGCAGCAAAGTTCTCTGCGGAAATGACGGAAGATGACAGCGTTGGACAACAAACCTCAATGTTTATAGCTTGGAAACGAAGCGACAAAGATGTACCCGATCGACCGTCCAGGGAGTTTCGTGGACTTGGACAAATTGAAGGAGTTGCGTTCGGTTTGGGAAGATCACGGGAGGCCGAAAATGCCGGACGCAGCCGCCCCGCCACTTTGGGAAATAGTCAAGGAGGTTAAGGGGGCTAAGCCCGGAGTGCGGGTTCCAATGACCGCCGACGACTTGCGTCTAAGCTTCTCTGCGAGCAGCTACGTTGAAAGAAATAGCAAGAAAAAGGGCTAAGCCGTCAGCCGCTCAAAAGTCAGCGGGCCCGCAGTAACCATATGGCGCAAGGTATCAACGAACAAATCGGGACGCTTGCGACGGTCGAAGCGGAAGGTCATTTCGTCCAAGTAGGCTTGCAGATGCTTGGCGCTGATCTTGTGCCACGTTCCTACTATTCCGCGCTTGAGCAACGAGAATGCCGATTCGACGGTATTGGTATGCGTCTCGCCTTGTACGTAGATTCCGCTGCTGTGGTTGATGCGCTGATGCTTTTCTGCTTCCACTCCGGCCTTCTTCATGGCGAACGGGTAGGAAGCGAAGTCGTCAGTCACGATAACTTCCACGTCGGCGCTGACGTTCTCTTTGATGTAGGTCGCCAGCGTGCCAGACTTAACATCCTGAGCATGGAAGAAGCGCAGTCCACCATCGCGTTGGCGGATGCCAATGACGGTTTCTTTGCCAGCGCCACGTCCACGAAGTCCAGCGCCCTTCCTGCGACCCCCGATATAGGTTTCATCCATTTCGACCGTACCGTCCATCATGGGGCGGTCTACTTCGACCATAGCACGACGGATGCGATGAAACAGATACCATGCGGTCTTGTAGGAGCCTTTGTGCTGGCCCCAGAGCGTCCGCTTCAGCTGCATGGCACTCATGCCCTTCTTTGCTTCGCAGAGCAGCAGTGTGGCAAGGAACCAGTACGGCAAGGGCAGATGAGAGTCATGGAAGATCGTGCCGCTGGTAACGGTGAACTGGTATTCACAGCCAACACACTCGTAACGGGCGTAGTCTTTGATGCGGGATACGCGAGTGTCTTTGCAGCGCGGACACATCACACCTTCAGGCCAGCGGAGCCGTTCCAGCAGTTCCCGGCAACGGTCGTCAGTCGAGTACATCTGATTCACTTCAGGGAGAGTCATGCCAGCACCTCGTAAACCGAAGTCGCCATTGCAGCGAGTGTCAACCCGAAAGCTGGTTGCGGGTATAAAGCAAGATTTGCGGAAGATGCTTCGCTCTGGAACTGCCGCGAGTCCGCAAAAACCAAAGAAAGGAAAGGGTTAACGAGCATCATGGACACATCATATCCATCTCGTTACCCTTTGTCAAGTGAATAATCTTGTTTGGCTTTTGGCTTTTGGCTTTTGGCTTTTGGTTAGTGGTTATTGGTTAGTGGTAGCACCATATCGATGCAGAGTCCGTTGACACAAGAAGATGGCTGCGAACGTCCCCGCGAACGCGGGAGCCAAAAGCCAAGAGCCAATCGCTAATAGCCGTCTCCTAGCGCTTGACGATTGGGTTGTAACCCTCGCCCTGCAGCTTCGCCTTCATCGCCTCGGCATCCTGGAGACTGGGGTAGGGGCCTAGCACCACGTGGAAGAGCTTGTCCTTGCCATTGGGACTGTTGACGACGGCGGCGGCGTAGCTCTTCTTGCGCAATGCCCCGGCAAGCGCAGCCGCATCCTCTTCGTGCGAGACCGCGGCGATCTGCACCAAGTAGGAACCAGCCGGGTTGGCTTGAGGCAAGGCTTGCCCTGACGTCGCCGGAGGCTCGGCCTCGGTGGTCGTAGCGACCCGCTCATTTGCAGCGGAACTCCCAACTGGCGTCGCCGCCTGCTTTGTCACCGAACCATTCTGGCCTACGCCTCCAGCAGCCGGTTCCCCAGATTTCTGCCCCTGCGCCGGGTTCGTGTCATCGCGCGGGTTCTCCTTGACCGCCTTGTAGAACGTCAAATCGGGATCGGATTCTTTCCCGGCGTCACCACGGCTGCTCGCGGGCGTAGCCGCATCAGCAGGCGTTGCCAACGCAGGCTTGCTGCTCGCGGGTCCGGAAGTCGCTGCATCGGACTGCGCAGGCAGGTTCTTGAGCGCCTGCTCGCGGGCCGAAGTTTTCCCCAGCGAATATCCGACGGCGAAGAAGATGCCGCAGGTAGCGGCCAGCATGAAGAAAAGGCCCAGCAGTTTACCCGCGCCTAAGGTTATTTCGGTCTCTTCCGCTGCCACAGTTCCGTGTGCCTCCCTATTCGCTGCGTGTCGCCGGAGCGCTCTCCGCCTTCGCCGTTTCTATTTGCACCAGCTTGTGCAACCCTGCAAGAAGGTCGACGGGAACCGGGAAAATGATGGTCGTGTTTTTCTCCACGCCGATTTCGGTCAGCGTTTGCAAATAACGCAACTGGATGCTGACCGGCTCGCTCGCCAGCAGGTGCGCGGCATCGATGAGCCGCTGCGCCGCCGCGAATTCGCCTTCCGCGTGAATGATCTTCGAACGCTTCTCGCGTTCCGCTTCCGCCTGCTTGGCCATTGCGCGGGTCATGGTCTCCGGAAGATCGACCTGCTTCACCTCGACATTGGTCACTTTCACGCCCCAGGGATCGGTGTGCTGATCGAGGATCGTCTGGAGCCGCAGGTTGATCTTGTCCCGATGAGCCAGTAGCTCATCCAAATCCACCTCGCCCAGCACCGAGCGCAGCGTGGTCTGCGCAAATTGCGAAGTCTGATACATGTAATTCGTAACCGCAACGACCGCCTTGTTTGGGTCGATCACCCGCAGGAAGATGACCGCATTCACCTTCAGGGTGACGTTGTCGCGCGTGATAATGTCCTGCGGCGGAACTTCCAGGGCCTCCTGCCGCAGCGAAACCCGCTGCATGCGATCTATTGGCACAAATACCAAGATTATTCCCGGCCCTTTTGGCGTTTGCAGTAACCGGCCCAGACGAAAGATGACGCCGCGCTCATACTCGGCCAGGATCTTGATCGAGTTCAGGATGTAGAGAACAACGATAACGATCGGAACAACGACAAACAGGTCCACGGGATACCTCCCGATATTAGAAGTTTAGACCGTCTACTACTCGCGATTGTAGGCCTGTGTGCAGGCGTAACCCAAGTCGGCAACACCCGGCCAGGCAACTGCGTGGTCGCCGGGCGCGTACACGATGAACTGCCGCGCTTTCATTTACGATGAATGAGAAAGCCAGTTATGGAAGCTCACGTCCGCGAGAAGCAGCTTCGCCTTAAAACTCGTTTGATGATCCTCATCATGGTCCTGGCCGGTCCCATGGGAAATGCCCTGCTGGCCAAAGGAATGAAAAGCATTGGAGCGATTTCCATTTCGTCGCTTCCCGACCTGTTGCGCACCGGAGAGCAGATCCTAACGTGCGGATACATCTGGCTGGGCATCGCAAGCCTGATTACGTTTTTCGTGGCGTACTCGCTGGTATTGTCGTGGGCGGATTACACCTACGTTCAGCCGGCCTCGGCGATGTCCTACGCGGTCGTGGCCATCCTGGGCGTGGTCATGCTGCATGAGACGGTTTCGCCGACCCGCTGGCTCGGGATCGTCATCATCTGCCTCGGCGTTTTCGTCGTTGGGCGCACTCATCCCAACACCACGGAGACGCGCTGATCGTGCTCCATTTTGTTTGTTTCTTCCTGATCGTGGTTGCCGGAACGGCGGGCGAGCTTTGCCTCTCGCGCGCCATGAAAGAAGCGGGCGAGGTCCACGATTTCCGTCCCCGGGCGCTGCTGGGAGTGGCGGGGCGCGTCGTGCGCATCAAGTGGATCTGGATTGGCTTGAGCCTGATGACGCTGGCCTTCTTTGCGTTGCTGGGAATCCTATCCGTTGAGAACGTCAGCTTCGTTGTCCCGGTCACAGCCTTGAGCTATGTCGCCGGGGGCGTGGGTGGGATGATTTTTCTTGGCGAACGGTTGAACCGCTCCCGTTGGTCGGGTATCCTGCTGGTCTGTCTCGGGGTGACGTTGGTAATCTTGGGCAAGCGCTAATGAGAGAATTGGCCCAGCATTCTTCTCAGCCGGAGCCTGGTGCTTAAGATGACAACCACGACGGAATCATGCCCCATCTGTAACGGCACGGGATGGCAGGTCCAGCAACACGAGAACGAGCGCGAGGTTGTCCGCTGCGAGTGCCGTGTGCGCGACCGCAGCGAGCGGCTTCTGGCGGCGGCGCACATCCCCGCGCGCTATCAGCACTGCGAGCTCGACAACTTCAAGTATGATCCCGAAGACAAGTCGCAGAAGAGTATTGGAGCGGCCAAGTTTCTGGTGGGCCGGTTTGTCGAGGAGTATCCCACCGACAAGACTGGACTGCTTTTGGTCGGTTCGGTCGGAGTGGGTAAGACCCATCTGTCCGTCGGCATCATCAAGGCGCTTATGCGGGAAAAGGGAATCAACTGCCTGTTTTGCGATTACCGCGAACTTCTGAAGTCGATCCAGAACTCCTATAACCCGTCGGTCCAAGCCACCGAGATGGAGATTCTTCGCCCCGTCTTCGACGCTGAAGTGCTGGTGCTCGACGAGCTAGGCGCCGTCCGCAGCACGGAGTGGGTCTTCGACACGGTCAATTACGTTCTGAACAGTCGCTACAACGACAATAGGACCACGATCATCACCACGAACTATCCTGACGCGCCGGAACAAGGGGATATCGCCGACGAAAATCCGCGGAGCTATTCGGCTGCCGAACGCGCGGCCCGGCGCGAGACGTTAGGCGACCGCATCGGGGAGCGTATGCGTTCGCGGCTGCACGAGATGTGCAAGAAGGTTGAGATGGAAGGTTCAGACTACCGCGTGGACAGTAAGCGCGCGAAGTTCCAGGCAATCGATGCACCGACCCGATTCTCGATCAAGGGCAAAAAACACTCAGAGTAGCCGAAGTCGCTCAGCTCGGCTTGCGCTCCAGCGCCGTCACCTTGTGCGAGGCGAACTTTTGCTGTAGCGCTTGCAGCGGGGAGGGCGATGGATCGGAATCCGTATCCTCTGGCGCAGCCAATTCCATCTGAACTTCTGCAGCGGCATGCGCATGCGTTCCGTTGGAGCTGTCGGCACTCGCGGCGGCGGCGAACGGCTCGACCGAATCCCAGCCTGCGGCTGCGGCAGCCGCCTGCGGTTTCGGTTCCTGCGCATTCTCTGGCTGCGGCTTCGGCTCCAGAAACTTCTTGCTATTGAGCAGCGGGCGCCCAAGCGACGGATTGTAGCTGGTCCACGCGCTGCCCAGCTCCGCCTCGCGCGCGAATTGTGCCCGCATTGCTTCCATCTTCGAATCGAGGTCATCGAGGTAGTGCAGCATGAGCGCTTCCGGAAACATTGGCAGCTTCGGCGAGCCGAATTCGTACTGCCCGTGGTGGCTGATGATCATGTGCTCGATCAAGATCTTTAGCTCTTCCGGAAAACCGGGGATATGCGCCAGTTTCTCGTGCAGCATCTCCAGCTCGATGATCATGTGGCCCAGCAGTTGTCCCCGCGTAGTGTAGGCGATCGACCTCTGATAGGTCAGCTCGTGGACCTTGCCCACATCATGCAGGAAGGCTCCCGTCAGCAACAGGTCGCGATTCACATCGGGATAATTTCTCACCGTGAGATCGCATACCGTAAACAGCGAGACGACGTGGTCCAGCAAGCCTCCGACGAAGGCATGGTGGAGGGTCTTGGCGGCGGGCGCGCACTTGTAGGCCGCCGCGAGCACCGCATCATTCATGAAGTCGTTCACCAACTGCTTGAGCCAGGGATTTTCGAAGCTTTCTACAAAATCGCCTAGCTTCTTCCACAGCTCGTCAATGTCCTTGGAAGTCTTCGGAATGTAGTCGGAGTAGTCGATCTCCGCCTCGTCCAGCTTGCGCAGTTTGTGAATGGTCATCTGCCAGCGGCCGTTATATTTGTGGATGACGCCCTTGGCTTTGACGAAGTCGTCCTGCTCGAAGGCGTCGAGTGCATCGGAGACGTTGTCCCACATGTTGGCTTGCAGTTGACCGCTGCGGTCCGCCAGCATCAGCGAGAGGTAGACCTCGCCATTCTTCTTGGCTTTGACCTGCTTGGAAGCCACCACGAAGTGGGACGTGATGGTCTGATTTTCCTGTTGACTGCAATCCTTGATATAGAACTGCTTCATAGGGGCCCTCGGTGCCTGAAAGCAGAATACCAGCCCTTCGCTGAAATGCTAGCTTCTTGGGCCTTGCCCTGGCTCAACTCGGATCGCTGCGGCTGATAAAATCCGGATACTGTGACCTGTCCCAGAAACAGTTCCCCGTCGGACCGAATCCACTAATGGCAGTCATCAGCTTCAGTGAGGCGATTGCCGTTGTTAACGACTACGCGGCCCGCCTTTCTCCCACCGAACCCGAATTGGTGTCGCTGCTCGACGCGCTGGGTCTGGCCCTCTCCGAGGACCTGATGGCCGATCGCGACTTCCCGCCGTTCGCCCGCGCGACGCGTGATGGGTACGCCGTCCGCTCGCAGGATGTCGCCAAGGTGCCGGCGCGGTTGCAGTACATCGGCGAGCTGAAAGCGGGCGTTGACGTGGCGCAGAGTTCGGTCAAAGTGCAGCCGGGCGAGACGGTCGAGATTATGACGGGAGCGCCGGTGCCCGAGTGGCGCCGACGCCGTCGTAATGGTCGAGTACAGCGAACGAAGCGGCACTGCGGTTACCGCGAAGAGGACGGTGGCGGCGGGTGAGAACGTCGTCGCCGCGGGATCGGAAGCGCGTAAAGGCGACGTCATGGTGTCTCGCGGCACCCGCGTGAACCATGCTGTGGTGGCGATTGCTGCCGCCGTCGGCAAGGCTGAAGTGGCCGCTTATCGCCGGCCTCACGTCGCAATTCTGGCCACCGGCGACGAACTGGTTGACATTAACCTTCCTCCCGGACCGAATGAGATTCGCAATTCGAACAGCTATTCACTGGCAGCACAGGTCCACGCGGCTGGCGGGGATTCGTTGATCATGCCCGTGGCCCGCGATGACGCAGGGGAAATAGAAGTTTTCGTTCGCAAAAGCGTCGAATCTGACCTCTTGCTACTGAGCGGCGGCGTCTCAATGGGCAAGTATGATCTTGTCGAGCAGGTACTTGAAAAACTGGAGGCGCAGTTCTTCTTCACCGGCGTGCTTATCCAGCCGGGAAAGCCGTTCGTCTTTGGTGAGCTCCGCGATGAGAGGAAGGCCACGCCGTTCTTCGGGCTGCCGGGAAACCCGGTTTCGACCATGGTCACCTTTCAGCTCTTTGTCAGGCCGGTGCTGGACGCGCTGGCGGGAGCGAATCCGCAGCCGCCGCTGTTTGCCCAGGCCCGGCTAAAATCGACCTTCACAGTGAAGACCGGGTTAACGCGCTTCCTGCCCGCGAACCTCTGGGGTACGCACGAGCAGCCGGAAGTTGAAGTCGTGAAGTGGCAAGGCTCCGGCGATCTGATGGCGATGTCGCGCGCTAACTGCTACATTGTAGTACCTCCTGATAAGGAGCACTTTGAGGTGGGCGAGAGCATGACAGTTCTGCCCTTTTAAAGATGGCAACGCGAGCCAGGACGCCCAAAACGCTGTCGCACTACGACGCTGTGGGACGTGCAGCAATGGTCGATGTCTCCGCCAAGCAGCCGACCGCGCGCGAAGCCGAGGCGCGGGCCTTTGTCGCCATGAGCAAAGAGGTGCTGCGAGCGCTGCCGCAAAATCCTAAAGGCGACCCACTGGAAGTAGCGCGCATCGCGGGAATTCAAGCGGGGAAGCGGACGTCAGAGCTGATCCCAATGTGCCATCCCATTCCGCTGAGCAAGCTCGACGTGACCTGTGTGACCACGAACAAAGGGGTGGAGATTCGGTCGCTGGCGCGCACGACCGCCGTAACCGGCGTAGAAATGGAAGCCCTGGTCGCCGCGTCGGTCGCAGCTCTGACAGTGTATGACATGTGCAAGGCCTTGGATAAGGGCATTGAGATTCGCGAGGTCGTGCTGGAACGTAAGTCGGGCGGCAAGAGCGGAGACTACCGACGCAAACCAGTTGAGGGAGGCAAACGATGATCACCGCTGCTGTATTGACGGTTAGCGATTCGGTGACGGAAGGGAAACGGGAAGACCGTTCCGGACCCGCCGTGGCCGAAGAACTGCGGGTACGAGGATTCGAGGTGGTCTCGACCGGCATTGTCTCCGACGTGCAGGATTTGATCGAAGAATCCCTGAAGGCCTTGTGTGTGGTGGCTCAACTGATCGTAACCACGGGGGGTACCGGCATCTCCGAGCGCGATGTCACGCCTGAGGCCACGCGCGCGGTGTGCTCGAAGATGATCGACGGCATCGCAGAGAAGATGCGCATGGAGGGGCTGGCGGCCACGCCAACCGCCATCCTCAGCCGCGGTGTCTGCGGCGTCCGTGGCCACTCGCTGATCCTTAACCTTCCGGGAAGCCCGGGCGGCGCGGTGGAGTCGCTTGCGGCAGTCGCCGAGGTCCTGCCCCACGCCATTGATCTGCTGGAAGGCAAGACGGAGCATATTCAATGAGACGGCGTTGATTCGCACCCTTTCCCAAAGGCGGGGAAAGGATGGGGCCCCGCTCGCGGACTAAAGTCCGCTCGCGTTTCTAAAAATAAGGACCTTCCGGCACGACCAAGGTGTCGTGCCCTGACTCGGAGCGTCCATTCACGGGGGGTTTTCAGCAATCTATAAAGCCGTGCCCCTTCCAATGGCCCATGCCAGAGCATAATTAATCTCTTGGACCCACTTACTCACATGCTTACCGGCGCGTGCATGGGGCGCGCGGGATTCAATCGCAAGACGGCGTATGCCACGCTGACCATGGTGCTGGCGGCCGAAGCTGCCGATTGCGACATACTCTGGGAGATCAAGGGCCCGATTGCGGCGCTTCAGCATCACCGCGGCATCACGCATTCTTTTGTCGGCGCACCGTTCGTTGCCGCCGCAACTCTGGCCGGCGTGTATCTGCTTCACCGTTTGTGGCTTCACCGTCGCAAGCCGCGAGCCGGATATCCACCAGTCCGCTGGGGCTTGCTGTACTGGCTTGCACTGCTAGCTGCGCTCAGCCACCTGCTGCTCGACTACACGACGGCTTACGGCATTCGCCTGTTCGAGCCCTTTAACTACCGTTGGTACTCGTGGGACATCATGTTCATCACCGAGCCGATCATGCTGGCGGTGCTGACGCTCGGCTTGGCCGTGCCGTGGCTCTTCGGACTGGTCAACCAGGAAATCGGCGCCCGCAGTAAAGGCCCAGGCGGGCGCGGCGGCGCTATTTTCGCCCTGATTTGCGTCGTCGTTCTCTGGGGACACCGCGACTTCCAGCATCGCCGCGCGCTCAATGCGATGAACTCCATCACCTACAACGGCGCCGCGGCGGCGCGGCTCGCAGCCTATCCCTACATGATCAATCCATATCGCTGGCTCGGCGTGGTCGAGACGAAGGATTTCTTTCAGACGCTCCCGGTGAACTCTGCCGGTGCCTGAGGTCGACCCGGGCGGCGAGGCACACACTTTCTACAAGCCGGAGGAGACGGCGGTCACGCAGGCGGCGAAGGCGTCGTCCTTCGGGCGCGTGTATCTCGATTGGGCGGTATTCCCTATCGTCGAAGCGCAGCCGGTTGAAGGCGACTTCAAAGGTTATCTGGTGGACTTCAAAGACTTGAGATACGCCTATCCCGGACGTACGGTACTCGGAGGCTACGTTCTGCTCAGCCCGAACTTGCAGGTCGAGGCGCAAGGACTGAACTCCGACCGGCCGAAAGCGCTTGAGAAATTTGACGCGCCGGATTCGAGGTGAGTTCGGCTCCTTCGCGGTTCCTGCAAAAAGCTCTTACCACGGAGGCACGGAGGACACGGAGTAATAAGGGCTGAATCTTCCTCCGTGTTCTCTGTGGCTCCGTGGTGAGCTTTTTCTTCGACGGCCAGATTCATGACAACCAGAATTTCCTGTACCGCAATCTGATTTGAATAAGCCGACAATGGGCCTTGACGGGAGTGGCGGCAACATACAGAATCAAGATTCGGAAGATCGTTATCAGGGACTTGCAATGACTATTTTGGCTTACCTCTTCGTCGTCTTTGCCGTACTGGTGCATGCGCGGGCGGTGCCTATGCCGTTCCACTTCACGCCGGTCGCGGCTGCTCTGTTGTTCTTCGGCGCTCGCATGCCGCGGAACCGCATGATTACGCCTTTGGCACTGCTGATCGCCTGCGACATCTACCTGAACAAGTTCGTGTACGGTTACCCCCTAGGATGGGACCAGACGGTCACCTGGGCGTGGTATCTCGCCATCATGCTCTTCGGCGGACTCCTGGCGCATAATTCGTCCGCCCTGCGAGTGGCCGGGGCGTCGCTTGTCGCCTCGGTTTCGTTCTTCGTGATCAGCAATTTCGCGGTCTGGACGGTTGCGCGTGAGATGTATCCGGCAACCTGGAACGGGCTGATAGCTTGCTACGTCGCGGCTGTGCCGTTCTTCCGCAACACGCTGGCGTCGGACCTGCTGTTCAGCGCAGCATTCTTCGGGGTGGGTTACTTGGTCAGCCATCGCCAGCAGGAGAAGGCTTCGCTGGCGCTGTAGGCTTCTCGCTGCAACGAAATCGGAGCCTCGGCAGGGGCTCCGTTCAACCCCCTTGCGATGTGGCGTCCCTAAGGGACTCCTCCCAAACAATGGGCACCATACCCAGGACTTCCGTCCTGGGCTACGATTGTTTCGTCCTTCGGACTGGGATTCACTCCTCTATCACCGCGATCACTGTTACCTCAGCAGTTATCTCAGGCGCACTGCAATATTATCGGACGTTGAGGAGATTTTTTGTCTCCAGTACATACTCCAAAATATTGGAAACAATCGCCTTGTTGGAAAAATCCTGAAAATTTCTCGCCAAACTACTGAACGTGTGAGAGTTACAGGTATAATATTCCAAACATTGCAGTTATTCAGCAATATTGCACAACCTATTGTGCAATACGACGAAACATGTTAGCGACAGAGTAACCTAGGCCAACGCGCCTGCTCGACTTGTCAAAGAGCTGCTTTCAGGCGTTCTCAACGCCAGGGTGGACTGGTGACACAAATCCCTTGCCCACCAAGCGCACCGTAACAGAGCACCAATCGCACCGCAAGTTACGAAAGGACATGTACCTTCGTAACCTGGGTTCTCGAAGCTCGTGCTTGTCGCCCAAGTTAAGCGGGTGGCCAAGGCAAGCAGTTTGAGTAGTCAACGCACCCAAAGGTGTTCCAACCATCATTTGGTTGGGCGGGGATTTTGACTTTCGTCGCCTCTGGACGCGAAGTATCCTAGACCTTGAACCGAATGGCACCACAGACGAAACCCCCCACGCAAGCCAACCGAAGGCTTGCATGGGGCACCCTCATGAGCGTTGCCCGGGCCACCCGTCCGGCGTGAGGACGGTGTTCGATGCTTTTGGACGGGCGGTGGAGAACTACAATGGCAGCAGCTACACGCAGTTCGTTTACTCGCCTTCCGGACAGAAGTTTGCTTACATGAGTGGTCAGGGCTTGCTGGGGTACATCATGCGGCTGGCGGGCGGGGTGCAGGAAATCTATGGTTCGGCAGGGCCGAGCATCGTACGCAACGCCGACTGGCTGGGTTCGGGCCGGTTGGAGTTGACGCCGGCTGGGGTTTTGAACGCTGATCAGGCTTACGCGCCATTCGGCGAGTCATACGCGTCCTCGGGCACCTTTATCTATAGTTTCACCGGCCAGAACAAGGACACTACCGGATCGCAATATGATTTCCAGTTCCGGCAGCTTCCTCCATCAGAGGGGCGATGGCTGGCGCCCGATCCGGCAGGCCTGGCCGCCGTCGATCTCACCAACCCCCAGACCTGGAACCGATATGCCTACGTGGGCAACAACCCGCTCAATTCGATTGATCCGCTGGGCTTAGATAACGACTGCGGCGGGCCCTGCACTCCGTTCTCATTCTCTTACGGGAATTGCACTACCTATGTCAGTTACCACTCCGAGACCGCGCCATGGGGCGGTAGCTATGACGTTCCTGATATCGGTACGTTTTGCCATGGATCGGGGTCGGTGCGCAGCCCAGGGCCGTTATGGACGGTGGCTGATTGGGACGATGTTCGAGGCACCGGACGGAAAGTGAATTGTGATCTCACTCCGCTCCTCTGCTATAGGAAGCCTGCCGGAACACCGCCACAGCCAAACCCAGTGGATTGCTCGAAGGAACCATGTGTTTCTTCATACAAGCCCCCACAGCCAACGCAAATCCACTTGGACATGACTCCTACTGCAGCCGTCGCGCTCTGTCTGGTCACGTTAGGGGGATCTGATCCTGGTCCCGCCACAATGTGGGCATCTCCAGGACAGGGGAGCGCGACCATCGATCCCAGGCAGTTGTATCGTCCGTCCATGTCCTCCAGAGGAGATGAAACCATACCCGTCAACCCGTCAGGTGCGACACGGGGCGGAGCAGCCGGTGGCGGTGCTTCGATCCTTCTTGATATACAAAACTGCATCAACAACGCCATGAATCAGATCAGGAACCCATGAGGCATCGCGACAGCTGGCAGGCGTCGTTTATTCGGCGTCAGCGGAACGTCCTGCCGGAGGATTCTATTCGCAATACGGGCTTCGTCGAAGGCTTCCTTTTACGAGGTGACAGACCCTTCAGTCCGCTTCAGAAAGTCGCGGCTGTAATCATAGGGATGCTTTATTCGTCTCCCGGAATTGCCGGTCTTATTGTAGCGGGACTACTCTCTGCTCATCCAGATCAGCTCGGATCTGTGGCCATTGTGATAGTTCCAATTTTGGTATTGCTGAGTCTCGCGTGGCTCTACGTAGGCGGCAGAATGCTCCGGAATGTGATTCGGCAGGCAATCCAATAGCTGACTCATTCTGCTGTTGTTGCGGACTGCCGCTTTCCGAGATGGGCGATTATTGCTGCCGCGCTATAAGCAAGAGACACGTAGAATACGAGCGTGACGGTGAACTGGTCTGCACAGTAGCGTTGCAGACATGGGCCAAAAAAGTGATCGAATGTTGACTCTCTGTTCAAAATCGAATGGGGGTTCCAAGAAAGCATTCTCACAACTAAGGCCAACAAGGTTGGAATCCAGGTCCAAAACGCCAGACGCGGGGACCGCGTATAGCGCGGCACGAGAAATCCCAAAATGCAGGCAGAAGACAGCTGCAATGGAAATGGTCGGTGAACCAGTACCCGCTGCACAGAAATAGCATTCGACGCCTCAAAAAGGGCAGCCTGTAGGAACGCTAAGGCGGCTCCTATGATTGCCCCGCCAGCTATGGATCCAAAGATTGCAACTGCAAGATGAACTGAGTAGTCCTGCCAGAATCTGGAAGCGGACTTGGGGAACGCTTGCTGATGTCTCAAAAGCAACCTCGTTGACCTTCGCCCCCGGCGACTTCGGTCCTGACGTAAAGCAAATTATAGGCTCCGTCCATGAAGGCGATTAAGGGTGAGAGCGAGAGAGCGAGAGAGAGACACGACACCCCAACTTGGGAGCTGCGCAGCAACCTGCGGTTGCTATGGGTGAACCTGTTGAAACGAGAGCCTGCTAACGAGAAATCTCGCTGATCCGGCTGCCACCTGGCAGCCGGCAAGTTAACCGCCGTGAACCTGTTGATTCCTTTCGCTGAATAGCTCACCATAGGAGGAACTTGGTTCCAGCAGTGAGGTAGTTCCCTGGTGCAGTACCTTCCCCGGTTGTGGTCTGTAGTTTCCTCCCTTGGCGGTGATCGATGGTGAAGCCGCCGCTTCGAACAAAAACTGTTGGCACGAAGCTGAGCGAGCCGGAGTACGCCGGGTTCTATAGAAGGGGATGTCAAGAGAAAATACTTCACCCCCGGCGGCAGAGAGGGGTAGTTCTCTGGCATCCAGCCCCAGTTGGTGCCGGCATGAGCTTGGTGGCGGCAGGGTTTTCCGGTTTTCTCTTCCACGTTACTGCGTCGTTCGGCTGCTGTACGCTGCGCAAGCCACATGGGGGCTCAATGGCCAACCATGGTTCTATCGGAGACTCGCCCGCTCGGGGCGGCACTATAGCTTTGTTGGGTTGTCCGAGGGAGCATATGGTGCCCCGTGAGACTTGGTCCGAATACGACGGATGCAGCCTAACCCGGCCAGGATACTTACCCTCGAACCCGAGCGCTCAGCACGAACCACAACGCGGAAGCAATCCGCTCAGTCCTGTCGCTGCGCGCTCAAGCCGCATGTAGCTTCAGATAGTCGGCGTCGAACGGCTCTCCTTTCTTCCAAATGTGTAGAGTGATGGCCGCGATTTTGGCGGGTGGCCCGGGCAAGCATTCTGACTAGGCAACACACCCAAGGGTGGCGGGTGGCCCGGGCAAGCACTATGAGTAGTCAATAAACGCGAGGGTGCCCCGTCCAACCTTCGGTTGGTTGGGCGGGGATTTTGACTTTTGTCGCTTCTGATCGGGAAATATCCTAAGCCGTGAGCCGCGTCGCACTGCAGACGAAAACCCCCATGCAACGAACCGACGGTTGCATGGGGCACCCTCGTGAGCTTTGCCCGGGCCAACCCGGCCCGAACTCCTCAGCCACAGTGAATTATGAGTGGACAGGGGCGCGTTTTGCGGGCGCCCAGTGTTTTGGGTTCATAGAGCGCGCACGATAAAAACAATCACCAGAATTACGACAATTGTTCCCAACAAACCGTAACCTAACATAGTCCCTCCTAGTCCTAAAAGTATAAGACCTAACCGATTATGCTGAAAGAAGAAGAGTCTTCGCTGGTCAATCTTGCTCACGGCTGCTGACTTGGGGACTGGCCGCTTGTCGGATCTCGCGATCAAAGCCTGGCCTGCACTGGAATGACGCGCAGTTAAATGGCCGGGTGGCCCACATTTGGCGGGTGGCCCAGGCAAGCACTTTGAGTAGTCGATACACTCGAGGGTGCCCCCCTTCGACTGCGCTCAGGGCAGGCTCCCAACCATCGGTTGGTTGGGCGGGGGTTTTGGTTTCACATCACAGACTCTTTGCCGTGACGAGAGTATTCTTTCATCGTGCCTTGGGGACTACGACGCTACCAGCAGACGCAGCAACTCCACTTCATCACCTTCAGTTGCTATCGCCGTTTACCGTATTTGCAAAGCGCCAGGGTGAAGCGGCTGTTCGAGGTCGCGCTGGAAGAAGTTCGGAGAAGATACGGACTGTTAGTATTCGGTTATGTGGTCATGCCCGAGCATGTTCACTTCCTCGTCAGCGAGCCGGAGCGGGAGTTGCTGTCAACCGCGATTCGCGCTGTCAAGCAATCCGTTGCGCGAAAGCTAATCGGCGAACGAGAACACTTCTGGCAAGCCCGTTACTACGATTTCAACGTATGGAGTCAAAGTAAGATCAGGGAGAAGTTGCGATATATGCATCGCAATCCGGTGAAGAGAGGTTTGGTCGAGAATCCGGAAGATTGGCCTTGGAGTAGTTATCGTCATTACTTGACGGGCGAGCCCAGCGTGGTGGAGATTGAGTCGGAATGGACGTGGAGAAAACGGTTGGCCATGGGTATCGTTCCGCAGATGAGAGTGAGAGAAAATCCCCGCCCAACCAACCGATGGTTGGACGGGGCACCCTCGTGAGCGTTGCACGGGCCACCCGCCCAATTGTGGGATGGCGAAGCAGTTCGGAGCGCGAGGGGTTGTGAGAAGAAGAATCGTAGTTCCCACATTTCCCAACCGAAGGGAAATGTGGGCCACCCGTCGGGGCACCCTCGTGAGCGTTGCACGGGCCACCCGCCACCCCCGTGAGCGTTGCCCGGGCCACCCGCCCTTGTGTCGTCATGTGCTATCCCAAACTCCTTGACCTAGCGAAACAGGTTGACCTTGGCGAGATCGAGGACTTCGTCACCACGCCCGTTGAGCACCGCTTTGAGCATGAACAGGCTGAAGCCCTTGGCCTCCTCATAGGTAATCGTTGGTGGCATTGAAAGTTCCTGGCGTGTGACGGGGATCTCGATCAACGCCGGACCGTTATGGTTGAGCGCTCGCGCGAGCATGGGTTCAACCTGATCCGGAGTTTCAGCCTTTAGTCCGAGTATGCCCGCTCCATCCGCGATCTTGGTGAAATCCGGATTACGCAGGTCGGTGGTGAAATCCAGGATGCCGGACGCCTTCATTTCCAACTCGACAAAGGCGAGCGAATCGTTTTTGAAGACAATGATCTTTATCGGTACTTGATGTTGGCGAAGTGTGAGCAAGTCGCCCATCAGCATCGACAGTCCGCCATCGCCCGACATCGCGATCACCTGCCGGCCGGGATGACTGATCTGCGCGCCGATGGCTTGAGGCATCGCGTTGGCCATCGACCCGTGGATGAAGGAACCGATGATCCTTCGTTTCCCGTTCATCTTGAGATAGCGGGCAGCCCAAACCGTCGGCGTTCCCACGTCACAGGTGAAAATGGCGTCTTCCGCTGCGAGTTTATCGAGCACATGCGCGACATACTGGGGATGGATCGTTTTCTTTTCCGAATTGGCTGTGGCTAGGTCGTCCAAGCCCTTGCGTGCCTCGCGATAGTGCTCAAGGGATCTCTTCAAGTGCGCTTCGTATTTGTTTTGCTCCAACTTGGGCAACAGGGCCCGCAACGTGACTTTTGTGTCGCCAACGAAACCGAAGTCAAGCTTGCTGCGGCGCCCGAGCTGTTCGCCGCGAAGATCGATCTGCACGATGGTGGCATCTTTGGGATAGAACTGCTGATACGGGAAGTCGGTCCCGATCATCAGCAACAAATCGCAGTTCATCATCGCGTGATAGCCGGAAGAGAATCCCAGCAGGCCCGTCATACCCACGTCGAACGGGTTGTCGTATTCGATGAACTCTTTTCCGCGCATCGCATGCACGATTGGGGCTTGTAGCTTGCCTGCGAGTTCGACCAGTTCATCATGGGCTCCGGCGCAACCGGCGCCGCCGAGAATGGTTATCCGTTCCGAGCGGTTCAGGAGGTCGGCGAGCAGGTTGATTTCGTCTTCGGAGGGACAGACAGTGGGCTTGGCGTCGGAAAAATGTACTCTGGGATTTTCGTGGACGACATCATGCATTGCTACGTCGCCGGGGATAACAACGACTGCAACACCGCGTCGCGAGATTGCGGTCTGCATCGCGATCTCGAGTACGCGGGGCATCTGCTCGGGATGAGAGACTAGCTCACAATAGTGGCTGCACTGAGCGAACAGGTGCTCAGGGTTGGTCTCTTGAAAGTACCCACTACCGATTTCAGTGCTGGGAATTTGTGCCGCAATTGCCAGGACCGGGACCCGGCTGCGATGGCAGTCGTAAAGCCCATTGATTAAGTGCAGATTGCCTGGACCGCAGCTGCCGGCGCAAACTGCCAATTTGCCTGTCAGATGAGCCTCGGCACCGGCCGCGAATGCAGCCACCTCTTCGTGACGCACATGAACCCACTCGATCTGCCGTTGTGTGCGAATCGAATCCGTTATTCCGTTCAGCGAATCGCCGCTGACGCCGTAGATCCACTTAACTCCTGCTTCCGCAAGAACCTCCACTAGGAGATCCGCTACTCTTTTAGCCATAGCTCAATGCGCTCCCTTTTGACTGAGACTTTCCGCCTGAGGCGCTGCAATTTCACTTCCAAGCGACGACGCGCACGCAGTGCGCCTCATCTGCGACACATAAGGTAACTCGCTAGTGCTTTCGAAGAGTTGCCTCTCATCGTGCAGTTGACAGGTCGTCATGCTGTCAAGAATTCTTCTGTCAGAGGAATGACACTACAGCTGAGTCTCGTCATGACCGACACGCTGAACGCAACGCGTTTCTTGGAATGTACGGAGAATAGTCCGGCGGGCCTGACGCATACGAATCGCGTTCAAATTGGCACTCGACATGCTTAACGTTCAAGTAGGCCAGTGGGAGTTAGCTACGGCTGGCCCCGGGAGTGTTCTTATGAAGTGCGAGTTGTGCAATTCAGCTGATCAAGTGCTTAGACAGAGTAGTCGCGAGAGATTCATACCTGTGACCACAGGGGCAGCGATTCCTGTCAGTGAAGAGTACCTGTCCGCAATTGCGAACTGTGTGTGTCCCGAATGTGGCGGGCCTATGGGGGGGCGCTCGAACGTATTCAAGTGCCAAGGTCGATGTGGGATGGATTGGCGGTCAGTTTGGCAAAGCTCATTCATCACAAAGCGGAGCAAGCCGCGAAGCCCTAACGCACTTGCGCAGGTCGTCTCGTCGGGTGAAAAGCAGAACCGAGGAGCCTTCAACAGTGCCGCTGAGCTGGATGCCAGGTAAGTTTATGTTCTGCAACCGTACAACTGACGTGTTGTTGGACGATTATGAGAAGGGAAGTCCAACAGGTCTTGCTCTCAGGGACTTTTGGGACAGTGTCTTGGAGTACTTGGGCGAACAATACGACGACGATATGTCCAGGGCGACCATTCCTCAACTCCAAGCAACCTCCCTCGTCATGCGCCTCAGTCTCTGACAGGCCGGCAGGCTAGTCCGCTGGCTATTGACATATTGGAAACGCCGACAAAAGACGGAATCACTTGTCACCTCCTTACCTTGCCGAAGAAGCGGGACAACCCATTCGATCGGGCGGGACGATTGAGAATTCGGACGAACGGATAAAACCTACAGCCTTCTCACGGCGTCATCTTTGTGGAGCTAATATGAGCACAAATACAATGCTAATCGGTTCTAAGCAGGTCCTCCCCGGCTGGGGTTGGTTCCTGGCGCTCGGAATCATTCTGATTGATGTCGGAATCTTCGCCCTCGCTTTCATCCCGGCCGCTGCACTCGGAAGCGCGCTTGTGCTCGGGTGGCTGATGGTTGCGAGCGGCTTATTGGAAGGAGTCTACGCACTTTATGTACGCGGTTGGAGCGTAGTGCTCCTCCACGTTGTCGGGGCCGTGCTCGGCATCCTGGTGGGTTTAGTCGTGGTGACGCATCCCGTAGCTGCAGTTCTCGCGACACTATTGTTCGCAGCGTACTGTACCGCCATCGGGATTTTTCGCATGATCGCCGCAATCCAGTTGAAATACCAAAGCTCCGGCTGGGCTTTCTTCGATGGCTTTATCACACTTGTTCTGGGCCTGCTGCTTTGGGTCGAGTGGCCGACTTCAACGGTCTGGCTTCTCGGATTTGCCCTGGGAATTGCGCTCATCCTGCGCGGAGGGGCAATGGTGATGTTTGCATTCGCAGTTCGGGCGTTCACCCACACGCTCCCGACAAGAGAGTCGCCTACTGAGGATCAAGTTCAGTGTCTGATCTCGTTAGGAGCGCAAGACTAACGCAGGGCAGGAAAGCCGGTGTCCTGGTTTTTCCAAACCGTCTTCAAGCATCTGTCATCGCCTTCTCCCCCAATCACGTTGCCCGAAGCCCTGTCCTTTTGGGCACGTGCAGGGCTGCTCGCAGGTGTCGGCGGAGGACAGCGTCAATGAGCACGTCCTTTTTATCCTAGTCACAGGACAATGTGACGGCGGTCACATCAATTGCCTGGCACCGGGCAAATAGACTCGCGCGGGCGGAGGTGTTCCGTAGTTCAGGTAGTGCGGTAGTCCGACATAAGGCCACGCCAGACCCCAAATATAAGCTGCGACCCTTGGCGAGTGCCAGCATTGTGACACTTACCATCCCGAATTAGCCCACATACTGACACTCTGGGGTTTGGATCCCGGTTCGAGTTGTTGAATGCACAGATATTGCAGTCCGATGCCGCACGAAGAGCTTTGGCATGCGAATTGCTTTAATTGAACAGCGTTGGAAGTCAAAGGAAGGGTATGCGTTTCTTTTTTTCCTTCCAGAAAGTCCAAGTGGTTTTATGCTCGGTCCCCTCGTTGCTTCCTCCAAAGTTCTCGAGACCATCGATGAGCGCCTGATGCGATGTGGCGTCAGCCGTCGCGCCTTTCTCCAGTTCTGTTCCTCTCTGATGGTCGCCGCACCCTTCGCCCTGGCGATCACAGATAAGAAGACTCCCGAAGATGTTGCCGCAGGACTTGGGAAAGTTGTTCGCCCGCCGGTGATCTGGTTGCACTTTCAGGACTGCACCGGCTGCACCGAGACGCTTCTCCGGCCCTCCCACCCGGATCTGGGCGATTTGATCCTGAACGTCATCTCGCTCGAATACCACGAAACGTTAATGGCGGGTTCGGGCAGGCAGGCCGAAGAAGCGCTCGCGCAGGCAGTGGATAACTACTCGGGTAAGTATGTTTGCGTTGTCGAGGGTTCCATCCCTACCAAGGACAAAGGCATCTACATGAAGCTGGCCGGACGGCCAGCCATGGAAGTCCTGGCCGACGTCGCGGGAAAGGCAGCGGCCATCATCGCCATCGGGTCGTGTGCAGCATGGGGAGGGATTCCCTCGGCCGACCCTGATCCGACCGGGGCGGTTGGCGTGGTTGACCTCCTACCGAACAAGGCGATCGTCAATCTTCCCGGCTGTCCGCCGAATCCCTACACGCTACTCGGGGTGGTCCTGCAATATGCAGACTCCGGGACGCTGCCCGAGCTCGACGCAGAAAAGCGGCCGAAGTTCGCCTACGACCGCGACATTCATGAGCATTGCCCGCGTCGGGCGCACTTTGATGCCGGTAATTTCGTGAAGCAATACGGCGACCAGGGTCACCGCGAAGGCTGGTGTCTCTACGAGATGGGCTGCAAGGGACCCGACACTCACGCGGGATGCTCGACGCGGCATTTCAACGAGATCCCCGACGTGTGGCCGATTGGCATCGGCGCGCCCTGCATTGGATGTACAGAGAAAAGCATTGCGTTCCGCGTGCCCATGTTCAAGGTCATACAAATCCATACCCGCGCCACACCGCCTGAAACCTACCCACCAATCAACGCGCCCCAGGGCGTGATCAGCCCGCTGGCAACCGGTCTGGTTGGCTTGGGAGCCGGTGCGCTCGCGGGGGCGGGCTATGTCGCCTCGCGCAAGTTCTCGACTAAGCCCTGCGACGAGAGTGTGCCCGGCTCCAACCCTCCTGCTGAAGAAGGAAACACCGAGGCCAGTTCGGAAAAGAACCCGAAGAGCTAACCATGAAAGCCGCTGGCACATTCGTGTTGCTTCTCGCAAGCGCGATGTGGCCTGTGCTCCCGGGTATGGCCCAAAAAGGCGAGCCGGAGCCTCCCTGCATGCAGTGTCATCAGCCGAGGGACACCACGATCGATCCAATGCAGTTCGCTCACTCCGTACACGCCAGCTTGGACTGCGCTACCTGCCATGCGGAAGGTTTCAACAAGTTTCCTCACACAAGCAGCCGCGCTGCCATGCCCGACTGTATCGACTGTCATAGCGGGATGGTGGTTTCCCCTACCATCGACTTCGACAAGATCGCGCAGGGAGTGCAGGCGAGTGTCCACGTCAAGATGGTCGATCCGGCATTTCGCTGCACCAATTGCCACTCGCCACATTACTTCATTCCGGCAAGCCGCATGACGGATGCTTCCGCAGCCCGTTCCGCGGCTAACCAACCCTGCCTGGGATGTCATGCTACTGGAGACACTCCAGCCGCCACGGACCTCGCCTTTGAGAAGCTCGCGGAAAAGCATCGGCTGTTTCCCCATTGGAAGTTGCACGTTCAGGAGAATGCGTGTGTGGCCTGTCACACTCCGCGGGGAGAACAGACGGTGCATCTCATTCTCCCCAAGTCAGAGGCGCTAAGGGATTGCGCAGCATGCCACGGTAAGAACTCGGTTCTGGCTACCAAGCTCTACACCCATCTGGCCCTGAAAGAGCGTGCCGAACACGGATGGGTGAATGCAATGGTGTTCAATAACGCGTACCTGACTGGAGCCATCCGGAACAGGTGGCTCGATTGGACGACTCTTGCGCTGGCCGGGCTAGTTGTTCTTGGAGTTGCGGCTCATGGATTAGGCCGGTTGCTATTCGCGCGTTTAAGGAGGAGGTCATGAGGCGCGAGCTCGGTGCTTATCCTCTTTGGCTCCGGTTTTGGCATTGGGGCAATGCGCTGCTCTTCGTGACATTGCTTATTACCGGCCTCAGCATGCACTACTCCAAGCCTGAACCGGCGCTTGGGTTCCGAGGCGATGTCGTGATTCATAACACGGCCGGGGCACTTCTGACTCTGTTCTACTGTCTGTTCCTGTATGGGAATTTGCGACTCAGGAATGGTCGCTACTACCGTATCGTGGCTGGCGATATCGAGCCGGGATTGCTCCGGCAGACCCGCTACTATTTGTGGGGAATTTTTGTGGGTTCGCCCCATCCTTATCCGCACAGCCAAGAACGCAAGTTCAATCCCCTCCAGAAGCTGTTCTATCTGGCGGTGATGTACCTGCTCTTTCCCATACTGACGGTGACTGGCTGGGCCCTGCTCTTTCCCGGGCAACTGCCCGAAACAATGTTTGGTTTGCCCGGTATCAGCTGGTGGGCTCTCGCCCATACCTACACTGGCTATTTCCTTTCTCTCTTTATGGTCGTTCACATTTATCTGGGAACCACCGGGACAACGCCGGGCGCACTTTTCCGCGTTATGTGGTATGGCCACGCTGAGCCGGAACCGGTCTCCACGGCCCACGGCCCCGATTCAGGGGACCAGCCCGGAAATCACGACGGAGTGCCGGTTATGGTTCCGAAGGAGCACATATGAGCTGTGCAATTAACCGCCGACAGCTCCTCTTGGGGATTGTCGGTGCCGGCGGCGCCGTTGCCGGAGGTTTGGTCACATCCGCTGCCGCCGAAGAACACCCGGCGCACCCTGTCGCTCCGCCGGACGCCGTGGCCATGCTCTACGACAACACCATCTGCACTGGCTGCCGGGCATGCATGACGGCTTGCAGCGAGGCCAATGGCTTGCCGCCCGACACAACCGGTATGCCACTTGACACTTCGCTCACCTCGGGAATCTGGGACATTCCTGCGGATCTCAACTCCAAGACCAAAAACATCATCAAGCTCTACAAGGAACCGGGTGGGGGCTTCGCCTTCGTCAAAAGGCAATGTATGCACTGCCTCGATCCTGCCTGCGTGACGGGCTGCCCATTTGGGTCCCTGAAGAAGAGCCAGTGGGGTGTTGTTACCTGGAATAGTTCGCTCTGTATCGGGTGCCGCTACTGTGAGGTGGCCTGCCCGTTCGATGTGCCAAAGTTCCAATGGGACAAGTGGAACCCTAAGATCGTCAAATGCGAGTTCTGCTTCGACCAACGCCTGAAGAAGAATGAGGAGCCCGCCTGCACTGCGGTGTGCCCCACGGGAGCAGTGATTTTCGGCACGCGGACGGACCTCTTGGCCAAGGCCAAAGAGCGCGTCGCGGACGCGCCTGATAAGTACTTCGAGAACCGGGTGTATGGAGAGCATGAGGCGGGAGGAACTCAGGTGCTTTATCTCTCCAACGTTGCATTCGAGAAGATCGGCCTCCCCAAGCTCGGCTCGACCTCACTGGGGCACTACGCAACCAACGTGACATCCGTGATCTACAAGTGGCTTTCGGGGCCGATTCTCGTGGCCGCCATTCTAGGTGCGGTGATCAAAAGAAACTGGAACCGCCACGAAGCGGAGAGACCTGAACGTGAGAAGCAAACAGGCCTGAAGGATCAGCTATGAACAGGTGGAAAAAGTTAACCCAGTGGCTGTCTGCGGCCCATCTCCACAACACAACTACGGGCACCCAGGACGAAGACGGCGCAACCCTTGTCAACCACTGGCAGCGGGGCGTTCCCGTCTATAACGAGCCGGTTGTTACACCTACACTGCTATTCTTCACAGCCCTCGCAGTAGTCGGCTTGAGCCTGGCCCTCGTGCGGTTCTTCTCCCCGCTCGGTCCATTCTCTGGGATGAACGATGCTTATGCCTGGGGAATCTGGAAGACCTTCAATGTCATGACTCTGACCGCCCTGGGCTCCGCCCCCCTGGCGGTGGGCATGGCGGCCTGGGTCTTCAACCGCGAAAAGCTCCACATGGTAATGCGGACCGCCCTCGTGAGTGGTTTCCTCTTCTACGCGACCGGCCTGGTAGCTCTCGGCTTCGACGTGGGGCGTGCGTGGAATTTCTATAGCATCGTGATGCCATGGCGCTGGAACACCGAATCGGCAATGCTCGAGATTTGCTTTTGCATGCCAGTCTACTGCGCAGTGTTCCTGGCCTTCGAGAACCTTCCGCTGGTCCTGGAACGCTTCTACTATACGGGCACGGATGAGACTAAGGCGTTTCTTCGCCTATTGGCCCCGCCTCTGCGCCGGATTTATCCATTTATGCTCATTGGAGCCTATGTATTCCCCCTCATGCACCAGTCTTCTTTGGGCGGGCTGATGCTCCTGGCCGGCGACAAGGTCTACTCCCTGTGGCAGACGCCACTTCTGCCGTTCCTGTACCTCCTGGCCGCATGTCTGTGCGGGCTGGGCTTTGTGACGTTTCTGCTTCTTATCGCCTCTCTTAGCTACTCGCGGCCGCTCGACGAGGAAATATTGGGGGAGTTAGGGAACCTGCTGTCGTGGATGTGCTTCGTCTTCCTCGCCGTCCGCTTCGGTGACCTCATCTGGCGGGGACAGATCCATACTGCTTTCGCGTTCGACAAGATGAGCGCAGTCTTTCTCGTCGAGACAGCGCTCATCCTTATCCCGGCCATCGCGCTGCGCAGCAAGACTATACGCGAGACACCACGAAGCCTGCTCAATCTGGCGGTGCTCGCCTGTTTGGGGGGACTATTTTTTCGCTTCATCCCCACCACCATCGCGTTCTTCCCTGCGCGTCACGCTAGCTACTTCCCAAGTGTGCCTGAGTTGCTCATGAGCGTCGGATACATCTCACTCGGGATCGCGGCTTTTGGTATAGCGGTCAAATACTTCGCAGTACTCCCCGGGGAAATTAAAGACTGGAATTACATGTTCAGGCTTGTGCGACAGCGCCGCCCGGCGGCTCAGTCAGAAGGAGAAACAGCATGGCCCGCATCTCTATCGACCCAATAACTCGCATCGAAGGACATCTGCGCATCGACGTCGAGGTCAATGGCGGCAGCGTGCAGCAGGCATGGGCAAGCTGCACCATGTGGCGCGGAATTGAAAACATTCTGCAAGGGCGCGATGCCCGCGAAGGCTGGGTTTTTGCGCAGCGCTTCTGCGGAGTTTGCACCACGGTACACGCCATGGCCTCGGTGCGCGCGGTAGAAGATGCGCTCCAGCTTGAGATTCCGGCGAACGCACAGTACATTCGCAACCTGATTCTCATCGGCCACGCCCTGCACGACCATATTGTGCACTTCTATCATTTGTCCGCACTCGATTGGGTGGACATCACGGCCATTCCCAAAGCCGATCCGGCACGCGCGGCCTCCATCGCGGAGGGGGTAAGCAACTGGCCGGGAAATTCGCGTGGCGAGCTCGAAGCAGTCCAGAATAAGGTCAAAGGGCTGATCGGGAGCGGCCAGCTCGGAATTTTCTCGCATGGCTACTGGGGCCATCCCGCAATGCGCTTGAGCCCGGAAATGAACCTGATTCTGTTTGCCCACTATTTGCAGGCTATTGAATTTCAGCGTAAGTCTTGCCAGGTCGTCGGAATTCTTGGAGGAAAAACCCCACACATCCAGAACCTCGCCGTCGGCGGCGTAATGAACGCGATCAACTTCAACAGCCTCGCCACTTTTAATATGGATCGCCTGGGGATGTTGCAGTCTCTGTTCCAGGAGATGACCCCCTTCGTGCAACAGGCCTATTTCGTAGATGCCTGCCTGCTCGCTGCCTCCTACCCGGAGTGGTTCCGCTATGGGCGCGGCGTCGCGAATTATCTTGCCGTGCCTGACCTTCCAGTGGACTCAAAGGCGACTAAATTTGATCTTCCAGGCGGGGTCATCATGAATGGGAATCTCGGTTCCGTGCGGCCGATTCAGGATTGGCACGACCAGCCCATCCGCGCGGCTGTTGCCGAGGATCTCACGCACGCGTGGTATATGGGAGAGGGCGCCCAGCAACCCTGGAAAGGCAAGACCGACCCGTACTACACCGATTTCCGGGAAGAAGGGAAGTACACGTGGGTAAAAGCGCCACGCTACGACGGTCAGCCAATGCAGGTTGGCCCGCTGTCGAATATTCTTGTCGGCTACGCCTCCGGCCATCCGCTGACTCGCAAATGGACGGATACCGCCTTCAGCCGAATTTCCTCGGCAAATGGTTTGAAACTCACGCCGGATGCTCTGCAATCCACCATGGGGCGTTATCTTACCCGCGCGATCCGCTCGGCCATGCTCTCCGACCTCGCGCTCCAGCACTGGCAGCTGCTCACTGACAACATTCTTAAAGGCGACGACACCACGTACAATCCACCCCAATTCCCGCAGCACGAAGTGGAGGGTGTAGGGATGCACGAAGCGCCCCGGGGCTCGCTTTCGCACTGGGTGGTCATTGACAAAGGGGCCTTCTCCAACTACCAGGCAGTTGTGCCGACTACCTGGAACGCCAGCCCCCGTGACGAGAAAGGCGTTCCCGGTCCGTACGAGAGCTCGCTCCTCGCCAACCCTGTGGCCGATCCGGTGAAGCCGCTGGAAGTACTCCGCACCGTGCACTCCTTCGATCCATGCATGGCCTGCGCCTGTCACACACTGGATGCAAGCGGCCGCGAAATCGCGCAAGTGAAGGTCTTATGAATACGAGCGCCGATAGCGGCGTGGGGATGAATGTCATGAAGCCTGAGCGCTCGCCGGCCCGACAACACATGTCATTACCAACTCCGAAGCGGGTATGCGTAATCGGACTAGGAAACGTGCTGATGGGCGATGACGGCTTTGGTCCGCTGACCGTCGAGAGGTTCCGTTGCGAGTATGAATGCGGCCCGAACGTTGAGATCCTTGACCTCGGCACGCCTGGATTCGGACCTTACGCCGTATTTGTACGACAAGGACCTGGTCGTGATCGCCGACGCTGTAAGCGCGGAAGAGAAGCCCGGAACGCTGACCATCTACTGCGAGGCCGACCTTCTGGCGCACCGGGCCCCGCTTCGTCTGACGGACCACGATCCAGGACTTGAGGTATCTCTGGCCCATTTGCGGCTGTCCGGCAAAGCCCCGTCCGAACTTATCATCGTCGGCGCAGTTCCTGAATCGTGCGACTTCGGCAAGGGCATCAGCCCCTCAGTGTTGAGCGCCTCCTCGATTGCTGTCGATGACATCGCTGGCTTGCTGGTCGAACGCGGCCTCAGTTGTTCTCGCCGGCATGTTGCGCTCCGGCCGAATCTTTGGTGGTTGTCGGAAGACCGATCTATTTTTGTCATGCCCAAATCAAATTGGCAGAACCAGGCGCCGACGAACTATGGCGGAATTCTGCTCGGCCGAGCTGTTCCCGCCGGACAATTCGAGAGCTAAAGTTGTGGCATTTGTCTGGCTCTGCCCGGGAATATCCTAACCCTCCTTGAAGAGCAGAATCTTGGCCTGCGCTGCCCATCCCCGGGCACTTCCTGTCCTAGCGGCAAGACGAGCGACTGACACCGGCACTGCTGACACGCGTCTAGCGTCAAGTAAATGACACTTCTTCCCCTGGGGCGACACCGCTGATCCACGTAACGCCCTGGAAGCTGCAATAATCGCGTTCTACCTGGGGTGCCTGACTCCCCGCAATCTCAACGAACTGGGTCAGGATCGCATCCACAACCGCAGCGGCAACTGCCGCCTGCAACGTTCTCGAGACCTGAAGTTTCCAAATGGATTCTGAGTTATTCCTCGAACCCAAGAGCTTTGGCACGGCAAGTGCTCTTGCAATGGTCAAGGAGGCGCAAGATGCGCAGAACAAATCTTGCCACCGCGTTGGATCCTAGCCGGCGCAGCAAGGAAGCCACTGAATTTGAGACTACGCTGCGAAAGAAAATCGTAGGCCAGGACCAGGCCATCGAGAAGGTTGTGGAGATCTATCAGACATTCCTGGCGGGACTGAATCCGCCGGGACGTCCGATAGGAAATCTCCTGTTCCTCGGACCTACCGGCTCCGGAAAGACCCGCGTGGTCGAGACGATGGCGGAAGCCCTGTTCGGTCACCAGAATGCCTGCATCAAGATTGACTGTGCAGAGTTTCAGCACTCCCATGAAATCGCCAAGCTCATTGGCTCGCCTCCTGGATATCTTGGCCACCGCGAAACCCATGCTTTGTTGACCCAGGAAACACTCAATCAATGGCACACCGACAACCTGAAGCTGTCGATTCTCCTTTTTGACGAGATCGAGAAGGCCTCGGACGCGTTGTGGCAGCTTTTGCTCGGAATTCTCGACAAAGCAACCCTCACCCTCGGCGATAACCGCCGGGTGGACTTCTCGCGGTGCATCATCGTTATGACCTCGAACCTGGGGGCCTGCGAGATGTCCAACCTGGTGCAGGTCGGCTTGGGCTTCGCTGGAAAACGGAACGTTCTGGATGCCGGCTTCGACGAGAAGATCGATCGCACGGCGGTGGAAGCAGCAAGGCGCAAATTCACGCCGGAGTTCATGAACCGCATCGACAAAGTTGTCGTGTTCAAGACCCTGAGACCAGAGCATTTGCAGGCGATTCTCGAAATCGAGTTGGGAATGGTGCAGCAGCGAATCCTCACGGCGCCGAGCGCGAGGAAGTTCGGTTTTTACTGCACCCAGAGTGTAAAAAACTTTCTGCTGGAAGAAGGCACGGACACGAAGTATGGCGCCCGGCACCTGAAGCGGGCCATCGAGAAAGAAATCGTTGCACCGCTGGCCAACCTCGTGGCGACTGCCCAAGTAAAACTAGGTGATTTTGTGCGCATCGATCTCAGCGCGGAACGCGAGCTGACTTTCATGAAGGAAGCAGAAGGCTCAAACGCTCCCTTTTCTTGCGAAAGCTACGGACCTGCGGAGGAAATTGCTGCTATGGCAGCGTACGCGGCGGCGAATGCCTCCGGTTTCACGCTCCCTCAAGGGCCGAGATAATTTATGGTGGATTGCAATGTTGCGATGCCAACAACCGTCCTGCTCGTGGACGACGACATTAGTCAACTGGAGCTACGAGCCCTTGTGCTGAAGACGTCCGGGTTCACGGCCTGACCGCGATCAGCCCGGTTGAGGCGCTTGCCACGGTGGCGCAAAATTGCGGGCGCGAGGTGGATGTCGCCGTCATCGATTACGACATGCCGGTGATGAACGGCTGTGTGCTTGCCGACTATCTTCGGGCCCGCTACCCCAATCTGAAGGTCATCCTTCACTCCGGCTCGGTTGACATTTCGGAGAGCGAAATGAGCAATGTTCACGCATTTGTGCCCAAAGGCGAGGGCGTAGCGCGGCTGCTCGAGGAGGTTTCAGTACTCGCGCTCCCAATCGCACCGCTTAGCGCAACCACCGCTGTTATGGCGCCGGAGGCCTAAATCCATCCATCCTGCGCCGAGACCATTCCAAGGTTCATAATCAGGCTGGCAGCAATGCGATATTATTCTGGCTACTCAGTAATAGCTGGCAGCGGATCGGCGAAATGTCACATACGTTCATCGCCGAGCTGCCCATGTTGCAGGAAGCCGGGGCAGCACTGAGAGTCGCTGACACCGCATTTCGATCGGCGGCCCGGGATCAAATGAACCAGTCTGGTATCGGCGCGAGCGAATCCGTCGTCCATCGATCATCGGGGACGCTGCGCCTGATCCATTTCCAACACTACGGGCTGGCGATTGTTTCCGTCGGCATTGCATTGGCGGCGGCGCTCCTTCTGCAGCATTACCATTTCCGCGATGCCGAGGTTCCGCTGCTGCTTCTTGCGGTCGCAATAACTTCCTGGTATGGAGGACCGGGACCTGCGGTGGTGGCAGTCATGCTGTCCTTAATATGCTTCAACTACTTCTTTGTGCAGCCACTCTACGCCTTCTATATCGCACGGTCGGATCTCCCGTATTTCATCATCTTTGCCTCATTCGCTTCACTCATCACGTGGTTCGCCACGGTGCGACGCCGCGTCGAAGAAGATCTTCACCAGACTCGAAATAAGCTCAAGGTCGAAGTAGAGGAGAGATCCAGCCTGCTCGACCTTACGCACGACTCGATCTTCATCCGGGACATGAATTCGACCATCACTTACTGGAATCGAGGCGCGGAAGAATTCTACGGATGGACGCCGAAGGAAGCCATTGGCAAGCGACCCGGGGAACTCCTGCGCACCGTTTTCCCAAAGCCGTTCGAGGAAATTTGGGAAGAGTTGCTGCAGACGGACCGGTGGGAAGGCGAACTCACGCACACCAAGGCGGACGGCGTACAGGTGATCGTGGCGAGCCGGTGGTCGCTGCGGCGCGATCAACAGGGCCGCCCGGTCGCGATCCTCGAAACCGGCAACGACATCACTGGACGAAAGCGCTGGGAAGAAGAGATGCAAGCGCTCAACCAGCAGCTGGCAAAACGGTCCGCGGCGCTCGAAGCCAGCAACAAGGAGCTGGAAGCCTTTGCCTATTCCATTTCGCACGACCTGCGTGCCCCACTACGCCACACGGCAGGTTTTGCCGAGCTTCTGAGCAAGAGCGCGGCTTCGTCTCTCAATGAAAAGAGTCAGCGATACCTGACGATGATCCTGGAAGCAGCAAAACGGATGGGCAGCCTGATCGACGACCTGCTCGCGTTTTCCCGGATCAGCCGTGCCGAGGCGCACAATTCTACCGTCAGCCTGGAGCAACTCGTTCGAGAAGCCGTGGCCGAAGCCCGCCAGGATGCTAACGATCGCAAGATCGTCTGGAAGATAGATCGATTGCCCGAGTGGTATGGAGATCGCTCCATGCTGCGGCTGGCGCTGGTCAACCTGATTTCCAACGCTGTAAAATTCAGCCGCACACGGCCCCAGCCGGAAATCGAAATCGGATGCGCGGAACACAAAGAAGATTACATAGCGCTGTTCGTCCGAGACAACGGGGTCGGATTCGACATGAAGTATTCCAACAAGCTGTTCGGCGTCTTCCAGCGGCTTCACCCGCAGGAGGCCTTCGAAGGTACCGGTATCGGGTTGGCCACGGTCCAACGCATCGTGCACCGCCATGGCGGCCGCGTCTGGGCGGAAGGCAAGGTGGATGGCGGCGCCACCTTCTATTTCTCACTCTCCAAAATCACGGGAGCTAACTGACAAAATGGAAACTTTAGGACGCATTTTACTTGTCGAAGACGACCCGAAAGACGTTGAGCTTACGCTAACGGCTTTGGATGAATACAATCTCGCGAACGAGGTCGTTGTCGCTGGCGATGGTGAACAGGCGCTGGATTTTCTATATTGCCGGGGAAACTTCATGCGACGCGCTCGCGAGAACCCCGCGGTCCTCCTGCTCGATTTGAAACTGCCGAAGGTCGATGGACTCGAAGTGCTGAGGCAGATCAAGAACGACGAGCAACTGAGGATGATTCCCGTGGTCGTGCTCACGTCATCTCACGAAGAAAAAGATATGGTGGCAAGCTACGCACTGAACGTTAATGCCTATGTGGTAAAGCCGGTGGATTTCCACGAATTCGTCAACGCTATCAAGGAGCTCGGCGTGTTTTGGGCGATTATCAATGAACCACCACCGGGAAGCGTAAGAAAGAAATAGTGGGAACCCTTGTCGGCGAAGTGCGGACGGCGCCGGGGTTGAATTGATTGAAATCAACTAGGGATCTTACAGTTGCGAATTCTCTATCTCGAAGACGAACCCAGGGACGTAGAGCTTGTTCAGGCAAGCCTGGAAGCCGAAGGCGTTGTCTGCGACTTGACACGTGCAGACACTCAGGCCGGCTTCGTCGCAGTCCTTCAGCACGGTGGATTTGACCTGATCCTGGCGGACTACACTCTACCTTTATTTGATGGCATTTCTGCGTTGAAAATTGCGCAGGAAGTTTGCCCGGAGGTTCCATTCATCTTCGTGTCTGGGACTATGGGCGAAGAACTGGCGATTGAAGCCCTCAAAATGGGGGCCACAGATTATGTCTTCAAGACGCGTCTTTCGAGAATTGGGCCTTCCGTTCGTCGGGCATTGCGCGAAGCCGAGGAGCGATCCCAGCGCAAGCGCGCCGCCGACGCTCTGCGCCAGACGGAAGCGATCTTATCCCAGGCTCAACGCATAGCTCGGATCGGAGTCTGGGTGACCAGGTCGCCGATGATCCCCGAGTACTGGTCCCCCACTGCCTTTGAGATATTTGGCATTGATCCCGCCGCCGGGCCCCCGCAAAACTCGCAGGAGTTCATGCTTCACGTACACCCCGATGACCGCGAACGTGTCGTGCGCGAGACTGACGGTTTAGAGACGGACCGCGTATTTGAATGCAAGTATCGCATTATCCGGCCGGATGGCACGATCAGGTTCATTCGCGAGGTTGGCTCGCCGGTTCATGAGAGCGACGGTGTCCAGCGCTTCGTCGGTGCGTGGATGGACATCACCGAGCAAGAAGAAATGACCCTGGAACTTCAGCGTCGCGAAGCCGCTCTGCAGGAAAGTGAGGAACTATGGAGAGCCACCTTTGAGAGTAACCCGACGATGTACTTCATGGTGGAGGAGGCGGGTACGATCCTCTCGGTAAATCCCTTCGGCGCCGAGCAACTCGGATATAGCGTGAGTGAACTGGTGGGGCAGCCCGTTCTGAATGTTTTTTATGAACCGGACCGTGCGGCCGTCCAGGCGCATGCGAACAATTGCTTCCGCCAGCTCGGCACGACAATGAGGTGGGAAGCCCGGAAGATCCGTAAAGATGGCACGATGCTCTGGGTCCGGGAGACGGCAAATGCCGCCTCTCTCAAGAACCGGCCGGTGCTGCTAGTCGTCTGCGAGGACATTACGGAACAAAAGCGCGCCGAAGAGGCTGCCCATAGGAGTGAAGGTGAGCTTCGCGCGTTGATCGAAAACATTCCAGCCATGGTGTTTATCGCCTTGCCTGGACCCTCCAATGCATTCATAAGTCGGGGTTGGCGCGAATACACGGGCATGTCTGCGGAGGACACGGCAGGAGCTGGCTGGCAGAGTGTAGTCCACCCCGAAGACCTGGAACGACATATGGAGACCTGGCGAGTGTGCTCAGCGACTGGGGAGCCGTACGAAGACGAGTCGCGTTTCCGCCGCGCGGCGGACGGCGAGTATCGCTGGTTCCTGGTTCGAGCTGTGCCGCTCCGCGATGAGCAGGGGGAGATTCTTAAGTGGTACGGGACCCTGACAGATATTGAAGATAGAAAGCGGACTGAGCAAGAGCTCCAGCGCAGTGAAGGTTATCTGTCGGAAGCACAAAGGCTGACCCATACGGGCAGTTTTGCTAGCGATGGCAGCAACCGCGAAATCCTCTACTGGTCTGAGGAGGATTTCCGAATCTGGGGCTTCGATCCGCAGCAGGGCCCTCCGACCCGCGACATGGTGTTGCGGCGCATCCATCCAGACGATCGCGGCAATGTCCTCGAATACGTCGATAAGGCTTTCCAAGAGAGAAGAGAGTACTTCGCCGAGTTCAGGATCGTGTTACCCGACGGAACCGTGAGACACATCCAGGCGGTCGGCCATCCGGTTTTAGGTGCGAGCGGAGAGGTGGTCGAAGTGGTGGGAACCCACGTCGACGTGACGGAACGTAAGCGCTATTTAACCGACCTGCAACGGGCGGAACAGAAGTTTCGGGGTTTGCTGGAATCGGCGCCGGACGCGGTCGCGGTCGTGACTCGTGAGGGCAAAATTGTTTTGGTCAACGAGCAACTGGAGAAGCTATTTGGTTATCAACGAGCAGAGGTATTGGGCAACGAAATCGAAATGTTGATACCCGAGCGGTTCCGAAGCAAGCATCCGCAACACCGCATGGCTTTTGTTGCCAACCCTCACGCACGGCCGATGGGGACCGGGTTGGAATTGTACGGCCGGCATAAAGATGGACGGGAGTTTCCGGTGGAGGTCAGCCTCAGCCCGCTGGAGACCGAGGAGGGCGTGCTGATTTCCGGCACCATTCGCGATATCACGGACCGAAAGCAGGCCGAGGAAAAGATTCGGCAGAGCGAGGCGGAACTTCGACAGCTCGTCGATGTCATTCCGCAGCAAGTCTTTGTTTTCGGCGCGGACTGGAGTCCGGTTTTTGCGAACCGGCGAGAGCTGGAATACACCGGCCTCACTTCGCAAGAGGCGCAGTCGAAAGAAACAGTTGCCCGAATCTTTCATCCGGAGGATCTGAAGAAGTTAGAGGTCGCCCGTGAGAACGCGCTTTCCGACGGTACCCCAATTGAGATGGAGGCGCGGATACGGGGAAGAGACGGAGGGTATCGCTGGTTCTTGCTCCGAGACAATCCGCTACGGGATGAGCAAGGGCGCATCCTGCGGTGGTACGGCACGCGCACTGACATCGAGGACCGTAAGCGGGCCGAAGAGGCTCTGCGGCGCAGTGAAGCGTATCTGGCGAAATCGCAAAGGCTGACTCACACCGGCAGTTGGGCTTACCAATCCGGACGAGTAGATGCTCCTCGCTACTTGTCCGATGAAAATTTTCGAATCTGGGGCTTCGATCCACAGCAGGGCCTTCCGACCAAAGAAATGCAGCGGCAGCGGATCCATCCAGAGGATCGCGACAGAGCTTGGAAACATTTCGAGAAGGCGCTACGAGCCGGAACAGATTACGCCAACGAGTTCAGAATCGTGCTACCCGACGGGCACCGTGAAACACATCCTTTCGTCAGGAAATCCGGTTTTCAACGTAAGCGGAGACTACGTTGAAATGATCGGTACGAATGTCGATGTAACCGAACGCAAGCGCGCCGAGGAAGAGCGCGAGAGGCTGCGTAAGCTGGAGGCAGAGCTGGCGCACATCAACCGCGTCAGCATGATGGGGGAGCTGGCCGGATCCCTGGGCCACGAAATCAAGCAACCAATTGCTGCCGCCGTCACCAACGCCAAAACCTGCCAGCGATGGCTCGAGCGCGACCAGCCTGATTTGGCGGAGGCGCGCGACGCCGCCTCAAGAATGGTCGAAGATGCCATGCGGTCAGCCGAGATCATCAACCGGATGAGCGCGCTGTACAAGAAAGGCGCTCCGCAACGCGAGTTGGTCAATGTCAACGAGGTAATCAACGAGATGGTGGCGCTGTTGCGAAATGAAGCGGCTCGCTACGGTATCGCCATCCGCAGCGAGCTCGCCGCCGATCTTCCGGACGTGATCGGCGATCGCGTTCAGCTGCAGCAGGTGCTCATGAACCTCATCATTAACGGGATCGACGCCCTGAAGGGGGTTGACGGCGTACGTGAGATCACCCTCACGTCGCAGCCCGACGGCAGTGATAAGTTGCAGGTCTCGGTCAGTGACACAGGCGTGGGATTACCGCCAGAGACGAATCAGATCTTTGATGCCTTCTTCACAACCAAGGCCCATGGGACGGGGATGGGATTAGCGATCAGCCGCACCATTATTGAGTCCCACGGCGGCCGTCTATGGGCGGCATCGAACGCCGGCCGCGGCGCCAGGTTCCATTTCACACTTCCCGCAGTGAGTAGCATTCCAGCGTGACCACGGAAGATGTATCCACGGTTTTCGTCGTAGACGACGATCCTTCGATTCGTCGCTCAGTCCAGGGACTCCTGAAATCCGTGGGACTGCGCTCGGAGGCATTCCGCAGCGCGCAGGAATTCCTGACCAGGCGCGCGGCCGACGGGCCCAGTTGCCTCGTTCTGGATGTACGGCTCCCCGGCCTCAGCGGCCTTGATTTTCAACGCCAGTTGGCGGACGCGGGTGTGCAGATTCCTATCATCTTTATTACGGCGCATGGAGACATCCCGATGTCGGTCAAGGCGATGAAATCCGGCGCGGTGGAGTTTCTGACGAAGCCCTTCCACGATCAGGACCTGCTGGACGCGGTTCAGCAAGCACTCATACGTGACCGCACGCGGCGGCAACAGCAGCGCGAAGTGGCTGGGTTACGAAAGCGCTACGACCAACTGACCCCGCGAGAACGAGAGGTCATGCAGTTGGTTGTCACCGGAATGCTCAACAAGCAGGTGGCCGCGGAACTCGGAACCAGCGAAATCACGGTGAAAATCCAGCGTGGAAACGTCATGCGGAAGATGCAAGCTGACTCCTTGGCCGCGTTGGTCAGGATGGCGGATAAGCTGCGGCAGTTGCCCCCCAAGTGATCCCAAGCCTTGCCCGGGTGGCCTGGTTACTTTACTGATAGCGCGTCCCTCTTCGCCCCACCCGCAGCTATTCTTGCCTCGGTATGAGCAGATTCATACCAAAGGATAATTGTGCGCTGGCCGCGCCTGACTTAATCTACTGTCATGGCTAGCCAACCCCAAAAAATTGTTGCCATCGTCGACGATGACGAGTCAGTTCGGAGGGCCCTGCACGGGCTACTGAAGGCAGTCGGCCTGCAGGCGATGGCGTTTCCCTCGGCTGAGGAATTTCTGAACTCTGGCCACCAACACAATACGGCGTGTCTTGTAACAGACATTCGCATGCCCGGAATGTCCGGGCTCGACCTGCAAGCCAGGTTGAACGCGCAAAATTGCCGGATACCGACCATCTTTATTACTGCACACGGCGACGCAAACATGCGCATGCAGGCGCTGCGCTCAGGGGCAGTGGAGTTCCTGGCGAAACCCTTTAGCGACGATGTGCTGCTCGAACACGTAAGGGCAGCTTTGGCGATGTAGCCAAGCGGGCTGAGGATTCAGCAAAGCCAGGAGGTTGTGATCTCGATGGCAACTTTGGCAACGATGAACTCGGGCGAACACAGCTTCAGCGAACGCCGGTTCGAGCAGATCATCGGTAACAGTCCCGCGTTGGAGACCGTACTCCAAAAGGTCGAGCGAGTAGCGCCGACCACGTCCACGGTGCTGATCGAAGGGGAAACCGGGACGGGCAAGGAACTGATTGCACGCGCGATCCACAATCTGAGTCCGCGTTGCGGACGGCCATTCATCAAATTCAATTGCGCGGCGATCCCGCTGGATCTACTCGAGAGTGAACTCTTCGGCCACGAGAAGGGCGCGTTCACCGGCGCCGTGGCACAGAAGATTGGCCGGTTCGAATTGGCAAATACCGGTACTCTGTTGCTCGACGAAGTCGGTGACATTCCAGCGGCATTGCAACCCAAGCTGCTGCGCGTACTGCAAGAACAGGAGTTCGAGCGCCTGGGAAGCGGCCGCACGCACCAAGTGGATGTTCGCCTCGTTGCCGCCACCAACCGCAACCTCGCGGAGATGGTTGCTCAACAGCAATTTCGCAGCGATTTGTACTATCGCCTGAATGTTTTCCCGATTACTGTCCCGCCTCTCCGCGCCAGGCAGGAAGACATCCCGGCCCTCGTCACCCACTTCGTCGGGGTTTTCAGCCGCAGAATGGGTAAGCCGATCGAGGAGATTCCAGAGGAAACTATGGCGGCATTCACGTCATATCTCTGGCCCGGAAACATACGCGAGCTTCAGAACCTCATCGAGCGCGCTGTGATTCTGGCGAATGACGGCGTGCTCCCGAACCCGCTGCCCGCATCTCCGATCAGCACAGTGGGGTCGCCTGCTATAGCGTTCATGCCCGCAGACTCGCCGGCTGTCCTTCCTATAACGCTCAGCGACTCCGAACGAGCGCTTATTCTTCGGACGCTCGATGCAACCGATTGGGTCATTGGAGGAAACAATGGTGCGGCCGCAAAGCTTGGCCTCAAGAGAACTACTCTAATTCACAAGATGAAGAAACTTGGCATCGAACGGCCGACGCGTCGCGCCGCCTTGCCCGAAATGCTTGCCATCCCTGAGCAATCCAAAACGCCGCCGGAGTTTGACCAATCTCTTTGAGATTGCTGACTAAAGCAATTCTGCATTTGGTGTATAGGGTGGAGCACCGCTTCAGCGGTGCAGTTTTGCTTATCATTGAACCGGCTTTAGTTAGTTAGCCGCTCGGAAACGGAACACGTTACCTCAAGCGCTAAAGCGCGGTTATGAGTTGCGCGGCATTCTGCACGCCTGTAAAGGCGTGCTCCACCCGCTGCTGTACACCTACTGGTGAACCGCCCTAGTCTCCGTGTTACGGCCTTGCTGTCTCTAGTCTCCCAGCGCACGATCGATCCGGCCGCTGTCATTTCGAGTGTGCAGCGTCAAACGCGACCGTGTATTTTAAGCTGTCCATAAGTCCACATCTATTTCTGCTGCCGCGTGCATCCGCCGACAATGCCCTGTCGGCTTGTTGACATCGGCTCCAGAGAATGCCCGCCGCCCACTGAGTACACCTAACTTCTCGCTGCTTTGGCGCACCTGCGGTTTTGGAAGGCGAAGTGCTTAGACAATGTAGAGGGATGGTGCCGAATGTCAGCCAGTCAATGCAAACAGGAACCACTCAGTTCGAACCAACTCGAATGTTACACGTCATGGCTAGACAGTCCTCTAAGCAAACCCGCGGCCTCCACGCTGATTGAACTCGGCGCCAGGTTGGCCGAGGTTGCATCCGGCACACCGACACCCGGATTGTGTTCTGGCTGTAGAAGCTATCGAGATCCGCGAACCTCCACCGCTCAATGCCGGAATCTCTTCTGCTCGCAACGGTGCGAGCAGGAATTCGTCCGCACCGCACTGGCCCTGGTGACGCTGGGGGATTGCATCCGCATTCAGGGGCGGCTGGAAACGCTCCTCATCGGCGCGCGGCGATCTACGGCATGAACTGCAACCCGTTGGAGAAGAGATCCCCTGCGAGTGGAATCCTACGGTGCGTTGCGCACAGGACCGGCGCGATTTGGAACGCCTGTGCAATGACTCGATCTGTGACTGAGCAGCGGCCGGGTCTGAATTCTCGGGTGACCGTACCCGCAGTTTCTCGAATGTTAGGGTGAACTTCTTATGTTACGCATGTGCCGCAAATTCATGGTTAGCATGACGTGCGCAGTTCTTCTCGTCTTTCCGCTCGCGTCGCATGCGGCCGAGTTGAAGGAAGAGACCCTGCAAGCTTGGGATGCGTATGTCGAGGCGGCGACCTCGCAGATGCGCGACCGCGTGCATGGCACCTTCCTCTGGGTTGACGAAGAGCCCGACCGCATCCAGCGGGTTCGTAACGGAGAGATTCTGGTGTCACCGGCTGGACGGCGAAATCCCAAACCTGTGCCTTCCGGCTTAATTCACGACTGGATCGGAGCGGCCTTCATCCCACACGCCAAGCTTCAAGACGTTCTCACCGCGGTTCGTGACTATGGTGACTATAAGGAATTCTACAAACCAATGGTGGTCGATTCCAAGCTGCTCGGCCCCGGCGGAGATTGCGACAAGTACTCAATGCGCGTTGTGAACAGGGAGGCCGTAGAAACCGTGCTCGACGGCGAATACCAAGCCTGCTATCGCCGGCTCGACGCGAAGCGTTGGTACAGCATCGCCTACACCACGCGTCTGCAGGAGGTTCGGAGCTACGGCCGGCCTGATGAGCGGGACCTTCCACCGGACCAAGGTAATGGCTACGTCTGGCGGCTCTACACCATCACCAGGCTTCAAGAGAGGGATGATGGAGTCTACATTGAGCTTGAGGCGATGGCGCTCAGCAGGGACATTCCGGTTGCTGTTCGCTGGGTGGTCACTCCCATTGTGCGCAAGATCTCGAAGAACTCGCTACAAACCTCTCTCGGCCAGACGCAAGATGCCGGTCCGCTCCACGGCGGTAGCGGAGAAAACCAAACAATCCACAGTTGCAGGGAATGATCATGAAGCCGCGATCGCTTCTCGGACAAAATAGCGAACCATTGGCCGGCCAAAGCTTGACTCGAGATCGCACGCGCCATAACTTGAACTGGCGCGGGGACGGGGCCCGCCAAACCGAAACTGGAAACGCGAGTGCACAAGCTGCCTGTAGTGTAGGTGCCGCATGACCCGCTTTTGGAGTAAGCCGCTGTTTGGAGTCCAGTACGTGAAGGGTCTGCCACGCGGATACGCCGCGGTAGTCGAGGACCTTGACTCTGTTGCCGAGGCTAGCGTGCGCTCTCCATTCCAACCAATCATCAGCGAGTCATTTGACGATGCTGACTCTGCCCGTAGCTGGGCAGAAGAGCACCCCGCCGTGGGGCGCCTAATCGAGCTGCCGATCGCGGCCTAAGCTTCCGAAAGGAGAGTAGCATCATGAAGTCATTTACTGCAGACCGGGTGCGCCTTGGATTCGTCGGCGTGGGTGCGATGGGGAGTCGGCTCGCGCGTCGCCTGCGAGATCATGGCTACCGAGTGACAGTTTACGATCTCAACCGCAGTAGCGCGGAGGCGCTGAAAGCCTACGGCGCGTCCGTCGCCAAGGACCTGGCGGAGTTGGCACACAATGCCGATGTCGTCCTTTCCTGTTTGACCAATGACAAGGCGGTCCGCAACGTTTATCTCGAACCCGACGGCGTCTTGGCTAGCCTGGGGCCGGGGAAGGCGGTGCTCGAAATGAGCACCGTCTCCCCGGACACCTCTCGTGCAGTGCACGAGCAAGGCGCCAAGATCGGCGTTCCTGTTATGGACGTCGCGATCTCCGGCAGCACGCCCGCGGTCGAGCAAGGCACGATAACCCTGCTCGCCGGCGGCGATGAGAAACTGTTTAACGCTGCAGAGCCCATTTTCGACGCACTCGCAAGCCAGTACTTCCTGATGGGCCCGCCAGGAGCCGGTACCAGCATGAAGCTGGTCGTGAACACTGTCCTCGGCATCGGAATGCAGGCCATCGCGGAGGCGATTGCCCTCGGAGAAGCAGAGGGGCTCGGCCGTGAGCGATTGTTCACTGTTTTGTCGCAGACTGCGGTGGTCCCACCCGCTCATAAAGGGAAGCTGGCGAGAGCAGAGCAAAACGATTACACTCCGCAATTTGCTGTGGGTTTAATGAACAAAGATTTCCGTCTCATCCTTGAGGCAGCTAAGGCATCGAACCTGACGCTCCCTGCAACCGCCGCGGCCTTCGAAGTGAACTCCGCCGCTTTTAAGGAAGATCCCGAGGCTGACCTCTCTTCCGTCATTCGGTATATGGAAAACTCGATTGAAGGGAAGGCTGCCAATCTGCCGCAAAAGCAGATTCCATGAGTCGAGTTATGGTGGCAGTTCGCGGCGCAACGAGCAATGTGCCTTTGCCAGTGGGCCGCTGCTGCTCGATATCATGGTACTGGCGGACTCACCGGCACGGAACAGGGACGGATGAGCCAGGGTCGTTCGCAACACACTCATCCCCACCTTTTTAGTGAGTCTCGGCAGCCCTTTCACCTGCTCTACACATGCTGCAATTGCGGCATCGTCGGGCCCGTCCCCGCACCGCTGCGCTCGATAGCGTTTGCAATTTCCTCCAGATCGGCGACGGTCAACTCGATGTGAGCAGCGCCGATCCAGCCGTCCACCTGCTGCGGTGAGCGAGCACCGACGATGGCTGCGGTGACGCCTGGCCACGCATTCACCCACGCCACGGCGACTGCGGATACGGTTGTGTTGTGGCGTTGCGCGATAGGACGCAGGGAGTCCCGCAACGCCAAATTGCGGCTCAACCTTGGCTCCTGGAACTCCGGGTTGCGGCGCCGCCAATCATCCTCGGCCAGCTTTGCAACCTTCTCCGCAGTGAAACTGTCAGTCAGCAGTCCGGACTGCATGGGGCTGTAGCAAATCACTCCTGTCCCGTGCTCGGCGCACCAGGGAATCTCGCGTGCGGCAGTGTCACGATGGATCAGCGAGAATGGGGGTTGCAAGGAACCTACATGCATGATTGCCTCGCACCTCTGGAGTAGCGCCACGTCGAAGTTGGAGACTCCAGTCATGCCGACCTTGCCTTGCTCGATCAGCCGCACCATCTCCCCCCAGGAATCTTCAACTGGCGTACCGGTTTCGTCAGGCCAATGAAACTGGTAAAGATCAATCCGCTCTACGCCGAGCCGCCGTAGGGATGCATCGCATTCCTTGCGAATCGATTCCGGCTTAAGGATTCGTTGCGGCTCTGCCTTGGGATTGCTCTCATCCCACACCATGCCACACTTGGTGAAGACCATTGGCCGCTCAGATGCCGGCAGTTCTCGCAGGAGGCGGCCAACAACCTTCTCCGAATGACCTAAACCGTATACGGCGGCGGTATCGATCCAGTTGATGCCCTGTTCCAAAGCATGTCGAATGGTCCGGATGGACTCATTATCGTCTTGGGGTCCCCAACCGTAAGCCCGCCCGCCACCGCCGAGCGCCCAGGCTCCAAAGCCGGTCATGGTGATGGGGATTCCACTCAAGCCTAGCGAACGCTTAGGTAAACTCATATCTGCTTCCTCCTGTTTCTGCCATGCTTCGGGCGTCGTATTCTTGTTTATTCTGATGTCATCTTGTCGCCATCGGTTCTAAATTAGAAAGACTGAGTCGTCTCGAACAAGAACCAGGTACGACGTTCCGTCTCGTCGATCCGGGTCCGGATCAGACTGGCAGTCGCGACATCATTGTGGCGTTCGGAAATCTCGTGCGCCGAGCGCAGCGACCGGTTGGGCGCTGGTTGTCGGTGCTTAATTGCGCAAACATCTCTTCAGCGAGACAAAATCCTCGTTGTTGTTGTGCAAGTGCTGGGTTCGGAAACGAGTATTCGTAGCTGGGCGCCTTGTTTACAGAGGACCACGCTTATGAATCCGGCGCCCAAGAGTGCGTGGGATGAAGAGGACAAACGCTGCCCGCACGCCCGTGCTTCATATCTAGGATGAATCACGGGCGTTGGGCAGGATGTGGATTACGGCCGAGCACTTGCGACTTGTGAATCTTGCTGCAGTCCCTTGCTGACCAGGATCCTGACCTCGACTCGACGATTCAAGGCCCGGTCCTTGGCGTTATCGTTACTGGCTGCAGGATGGGTCTCTCCATAGCCCGCGGGTGTAACGAATCGCCACATAGCAACACTGGCGTTTTCGCGCAGGTACTGGGCAACGGCCGCGGCCCGCCGTTCGCTGAGCTTTTGGTTGTATTTCGGACCGCCGGGACTGGAGGTATAACCCGCAATCTCGACCCGGTACCCATTGATATTTGAATTGGCGGAAATAAGCTGGTCAAGAGCTGCCTTGCCGGCGTCGTTCAACCTATAGCTGCCATTGGCAAAGTAAACTCCTGCCGTGGCCACGGTGGTGTAGTCGCCCAGGTCCGAAACCCGCTTGTTTACCGCCTGCACGGCAATAGTATTCGAAGCTGCTGCCGCACCCGCCGCCTGTGCTGCCGTTACGCCCTGGTCCGCTGTAGACTGGGCTTTGTTGGCGGATGACTGAGCTGCAGCCGCATTCGTTACTCCCTCATCCGCCGTGGTCTGGGCATGGCCGGCTGCCGTCTTGTTGTCCATGATCAGTTCCTGTTGCGCCACTGTAATCGCAAACGCATCGGGATGGAACTTGACTTTCTTGGCGTCAAGCTGGCCTTTGGCGTTGGTGACGCCTTTCGCCTCGATGGTCAAGCCCGGCACCAATGCCTTGACCGTCATGGGAGAACCACTCATGAATCCATCGCGTTCGATCTTAGTCGTGCCGGTGACGTTGACGATTTTGGTCGAACCATCCTTCTTGTCTTGAACCTTGACGACGTCACCGTCGCGTGAGATGACTGTGCCCTTGATTTTCGCTTTATGCCCTGTTGTGACCGGCTTTGCCTTTGCCGCTGCAGCTGGCATCGCTGCCGCCAGCAGATAGAGGCAAACCGTAGATAAAAATGCGAGACGCATGAATTTCACTGAACCCTCCGGTAATTTGTCCTAACCATATGATGTGTTCCTTTGGACAACAGGCATTGCAACTGCCATGCCTGCCGGCCAAAGTTTCTTGCCATTAACCCGGGCAATGAGAGGCCGAGGCGAGGGCTTCGACTCCTCCTGCCCAGACACACAGTTGTGAGCACTTCGGCGACCAAACGTTTACGTGCTCCAGAAGTCCTCTAATGCGCTCTAATCTAAGTAGTTAGGGCTGGAGGGACGGATGTGAAAGGCAGCGAACCACCTGGTCGTAAGTCAAGCCTTTGACAGCGAGCCCAAATACGGACGTGCAACTCGTCACTGACGGGCGCTGCTTCGAGAAAAATGACTATTCAGGACAGCGCTTAGCTACCACCGTCTCCCTGGTACCAGTTCCAGTTCGTGTTCCGAGCCGTGTACATGGTCGAGGCTTCGCGCCGCGCAAAAGAAGGAGTTAGATAAAGTACTTCCGGGCCACCGGCCGAATCTAGTCGTGGGCGTGCTGAACGTCTTTGCGGGGACGAAGCTGGCCGCATCGCCATACCCTCCAACAAAGGCAAGTCCGAAGGAGAGCCAGGTGTCAGTCTGGTTGTTCGAAAGCACAATCCTTTTGGCGCTTGCGCAACTTGGGAAAAGTGTGGGCCGCCAGGGTTCGCCAGGCGGCCCACTATGAAAACAAATTTGCAAGCTAGCTCTTGTATTACTCGCCCAGGTGTCGTTTTAGGCCACTTTACTCAGTTGTGTCATCTCCAGCTTATATTCCGGCTTGTATACATGCCCACGAATGAACGCCACCATGTCAGCTGGACGGCTGACGCCCGCAAATCCCGCGTCAAAGACTACCTTGGCAACACGCGCAGCTGTTTGGATCTCGGTTTCCAGAATGTTCGACTGAGGCGGAAACAACATGCCGAGCTTCAACTGTTCGGGAGTGACCTGGTCGGCCACGGCGTGTGCGGCTTCGATGAACATCTCGTCGGTGACCCGCTTGGCGTTGGTTGCATAAACTGCCATTCCAACCGCCGGAAAGATGTACAGGTTGTTCGCTTGGGAGGGCAGGAATGTCTGAGCGTCAAGGTGCACCGGCGGAAATTGCACGCCACCAGCGTAGACCACCTTGCCCTTGGACCAGGCATAGGCATCCTGGGGCAGGCACTCGTGCTTATCGATTGGATTGGATAAGGCAAAGATGATTGGGCGCGCATTGAGGCGCGACATCCCTTCGACGATTTCCTTCGAAAATAGCTTGCCGACCGTGCTCACCCCGATGAGGATGGTGGGTTTGAAGCCTTCGATAGCCGCCAGGATCTGTGGTTGTTCAGACGCCAGGTCGAGATGATTGAACGGTTTGCTGGGCGGCAACTTGTGCGCGTAAGGCAACTTGTGCGGCGCCAGCCCGGGGCGACCGGCAACCACGAGCCCGTGTGTATCGAACATACGAATCTGCTGGCGAGCGACGTCCTGCGGAACACCTTGCTGGCCGAGCGCCGAGACAATCAGATCGGCAAGACCAATCGCCGCCGACCCGGCGCCCAGGAACAGGATACGTTGGTCTTTCAGTTGGCCGCCCGTTAACTTCAGGGCATTGATCACGCCCGCAAGGGTTACGCCTGCTGTTCCCTGAATATCGTCGTTATAGCAGGAAACCTTGTTGCGATAGCGGGCGAGGAGCGCGATGGCATCGGATCCGGTCCAGTCCTCAAAGTGGATGCAGCAGTTGGGAAAGACTTCCTGCACTGCATCCACAAACTCATCCACAAATGCGTAGAGTTCCTCGGTCGACGGACGGTGCCGGCGCAGTCCGACGTACAGCGGGTCGTTGAGATACTCTTCATTATTGGTGCCGGCATCGAGGTACATGGGCAGTAACCCCTGCGGCGGGACGCCCGCAGCCGCGGTGTAGAGTTGCAGTTTGCCGATGGGGATTCCCATCCCGTTGGCTCCCAGATCGCCGAGACCAAGGATGCGCCCCGCGTCGGTTACGCAGATGAAGCGCACGTCCTTGACGGGCCAGTTGCGAAGAACCTCTTTGACGTGACCCTTACGCGTGATCGAAAGGTACATTCCGCGCAAACGGCGCAGGATGTGGTCGAACTTCAGGCAGGCCTCGCCGATCGTTGGGTCGTAAACGATTTCGAGAAAACGAGCCGGATCGGACATCAGCGTGTAATAGAAGAGCGTCTCGTCGATGTCGAGCAGGTTCATCAGATAGATGTAACGCTCAAGGTCGGAGGACTTTTGCTTCAGCTGCAGCAAGACGCGGGAAAGCTGAGTCTCGATCGACTCGGTCACGTCAGGCACGAGGCCAACAATTCCCAGTTCCTGCTTTTCGGTCTCGGTGAATGCGGTTGACTTGTTGAGTGATGGATCCTGCAATGCTTCGATACCTTGCTTGTTTGTGGGCATGGTTTTCCTTTTCTGAGAATTTCGTTTCGAGTATTTGGTGTTAAAGAAAAGTCAGGCGGCTTCCGCGACGTAGGGGTGAACCATCTTCGCGGGATCTACGATGCGGTCGAACTCGTCTTCGGATACGAATCCCAACTTCAGCGCGGCTTGCTTCAGTGTCAGGTCGTTATCGAGCGCATAGTGCGCGATCTTTGAGGACTTGTCATAGCCAATCACGGGCGACAGCGCAGTCACCAGCATCAAAGAGCGGTCCACGTATTCCTTGATCTTCTTTTCATTGGGCTTCGTGCCCTCGATCAGGAACTCGCGGAAATTCGTGCAGCCGTCGGTCATGATGCTGATGGAATGCGTGATGTTGAAGATGATGAGAGGCTTGTACACATTCATTTCGAGGTATCCGCCCGCTCCGCCGAAGCCCACAGCCACATCGTTGGCCATGACCTGCACGGCAATCATAGCAAGCGCCTCAGCCTGAGTGGGATTGACTTTGCCGGGCATAATGGAGGAGCCCGGCTCGTTCGCTGGAATGACTAACTCAGCAAAACCGGCACGCGGCCCGCACGACATCAGACGGATATCGTTGGCGATCTTGTAGAGCGAAACCGCGAGCGTGCGGAACGTTCCGGAGAGCTGAACCTGGGCATCATGAGCACCCTGCACCGCGAACTTGTTGGGTGCGCTGACAAAGGGCAGGTTCGTGAGTTTCGCAATCTCGGCGGCGGCCGCCTGGCCGAATCCAGGAGTCGCATTGATGCCGGTTCCTACCGCTGTGCCGCCAAGGGCAAGGCGGTAAACGCCTTTCAGCGCATCCTCGATGCGCTCGAGATTGTCGCTAAGCATGCCCACGTAACCTGACCACTCTTCGCCGAGCGTGATCGGGGTCGCGTCCTGCATGTGCGTGCGGCCGATCTTGACGATGTTTTGCCACTCGTCGGCCTTTGCAGCGATCGCATCGCGCAGCCCCGTGACTGCGGGGATAAGCCGCGATTTCACGTTCGCCGCGGCCGCTATGTTCATCGCGGTCGGGAAGGAATCGTTGGAGGACTGCGACATGTTGACGTGGTCGTTGGGATGGACGGGCGTCTTGCTCCCTAGCGGTGTACCTGCAAGCTGACAGCAGCGGTTCGAGATCACCTCGTTCATATTCATGTTGAACTGCGTGCCGCTTCCGGTCATCCAGACATGGAGAGGAAACATGTCCGCATGACGGCCGGCGAGGATTTCATCGCAGGCCAGGACGATTGAGCGGTGTCGCTGCTCGTCGAGCCTTCCGCCAGCGTAGTTCGCGTTGGCGGCGGCCTTTTTCAAAGTTGCATATGCCGCGATCATCTCGCGCGGCATCAGATCGTGTCCGATGCTGAAGTGTTCGAGCGAGCGTTGCGTTTGCGCTCCCCACAACTTATCGCTCGGCACCTCGACTTGTCCGAGGCTGTCGGTTTCGCTGCGGAAGCCCAGGACGGTGACATTCCTAAGTGCACTCATTCTTCTTTACTCTGCTTTCCTTAAAAGGGCTGGTAGATGTTTGCTGGCCGTCTAGAACACTCCCGCCAGCATACTGGGCTTGGCAAACTCAATGAGCTTCTCACGTAGAATCGCGGCTGCCTTCTTGACGATCTTCTTACGTTCTGCAAGCGACCTTAGACTCCAGTCGTTCTCATAGCTCTTTTCGCTTCTTGCGATGATTGCCTCAAGTTGCGCATCCGAGTGTGCTCACGGAGCGTTTTGACCAGTTCTTCGGCGGATGGATTGATTATTTGGTAGGCCTATAGTGCCTCCTTCAGGAAATTGGGTTTGTGAATCGTGCTCGTCGAGGCCCCTCCATCACGAACTCCAGCACGGGAATGTGCGTGTGGGCGGGGCCGAAATGTGAAGCGACTCCACGACATCGTCTCGAGCCAGTACTCTCGCGTGGCTCCACAATCGCAGCACACTTGATAGCTGCGACCCTTGATCGTGAACACCCGGCTTATCGTGCTGTGGTGGCAGCCGAATAGGATGTCCAATGCGCGTCCAATGAATGTTTTCATTCTTCTGACTTCCGAAAAGCCGCGGCTTCGACCCGCATATCCAGACGCAGCTCTATGAGCACTTCGGTGGCCAAATACTTGTGCGTACCAGAAGTTCTCTAATGCAATTCGATCTAAGTAGTTAGCGGTGGACGGACGGATTTGCCCAAAGCAGCAAACCACTTGGTCACGTCCAACCTTTGACGGCGAGGCGAAATACGAACGACTTCCAACTCTTCTGGGAAATTAGACGAACGTTGTCAGCTGTCTCTATCGCGAATCACGCATCGGGCTGATGGTTGAGGCTTTCGCCGATCGAGAGTCAGGCACACCGTTGATTTTCACCATGGAAATGACAGAACTTCGTCAGGAAGACCAAATAATGACGTCGAAGTATGCACATCGCGGACACTGTGCCGCCATTGTCCGGATGGCCTCGCTGGAAACCCCTCATTTCGCACCGTTTGCTGGCGGTGTCGCCGCCGATTGTCATTTGGCACGCTCCGTGCTTTCTCTTCTGACAGAAACACGGGAACCTGTGATCACAACCATTGAAACCAGAACGAGGCGGTCGGCTGCACAAAAACACTCCTCGCCAGTCAACGGTAATTCGTCAATTTCTACAGCCACTATCGGCAGTTACTTGGCAGCCAGGCTTGAACAGATCGGGCTTAAGCATCACTTTGCAGTAGCCGGGGATTACAACCTGGTTCTTTTGGATCAGCTTCTTCTGAACAAGAATGTCAAGCAGGTCTACTGTTGCAACGGACTTAATTGTGGATTTGCTGCTGAAGGTTATGCGCGCGCCCCCCGCGCCGCTGCTCAATCTTATCCGAGCAACGATAGGCGGCTCAACTAATGGGATGGCCGGGAAATCGCTGGACACGGGAGTACCGATAAAAGCCGCGACGGTTCCATTTTTTGGACCGGACTTATAACTGCGTCCGCTCGATCGCAGGGGCGGACGACTTTCGACAAAAAAAGAGGAGTAATTTGATGGAGTATCAAACAATCAATCCTTTTACAGAGGAATTAATCAAAACATTTCCAAACCATACGGACGCGCAATTGCAGGAAATCATTGCAAAAGCCGAAGCCGTGTATCAGACCGACTGGAGTCTAAGGTCCCTTGCGGAACGCAAGAAGATCGTCAAGAAGGCAGCCGCGATTCTCCGTGAGAAGCTTGATGAATTCGCAGAGCCCATCACGCTCGAGATGGGCAAACTGTTCCGCGAGGCGCAGGCGGAGGTCGAGCTGAGCGCGGACATCCTGGACTACTATGCCGATAACGCCGGGACGTTCCTGGCGCCCCGCAAGCTCCAGGTAGCGGAAGGGGAGGCTCTGGTGGAGAGCGAACCGCTGGGCGTGCTGTTCTGCGTGGAACCATGGAATTTTCCGTATTATCAGCTGGCTCGGGTCGCCGGCCCGAACCTGATGGCGGGTAATGTTCTGATCGTCAAGCATGCGCCCAACGTGCCGCAGTGCGCGTTGGCGTTCGAGAAGTTGTTTCTGGATGCCGGCGCTCCGGAAGGCGTCTACACCAACGTCTTCCTTTCGAACGAACAGGCCGCGACGGTGACTGCGGATTCACGGATCAAAGGTGTCGCACTAACGGGCAGCGAGCGGGCGGGTTCGGCGGTTGCTTCCGAAGCCGGGCAGGCCCTGAAGAAGACAACGATGGAGCTCGGCGGCAGCGACGCGTTCATCGTCCTGGACGATGCCGACTTGGATACCGCCGTCAAATGGGGTGTCTGGGGGCGTATGAACAACACCGGTGAGTGCTGCGTGGCCGCGAAAAGGTTTGTTCTGCACGAAACAATCGCCGACACGTTCCTGGAGCGCTTCAAGAAAGAACTCGAGGCGCTGGTCCCCGGTGATCCGATGGACCCTAAGACCACGCTGGGCCCGCTGTGCACCAAAGGTGCGCTGGAGTTAGTGGAGAAACAGATCCAGATGGCAGTCGATGGCGGCGCGAAGGTGCTCATGGGCGGCAAGCGGCTCGATCGGCCAGGCTACTTCCTGGAGCCTACAATCCTGACCGATATCACTCCCGAGAACCCGGCCTTCCATGTCGAGTTCTTCGCCCCGGTTGCGCTGATCTTCCGCGTGAAGAACGAAAAAGAGGCGATCGACCTTGCTAACGACTCACCGTATGGGTTGGGTGGATCGGTAATCACCAAAGATGTCGAGCGGGGGAAGCGCATTGCCCGCCAGATCGAGACCGGGATGGTCTTCATCAACCGGGCGACCTGGACCGCACCCGACCTTCCGTTCGGCGGCGTGAAGAACTCCGGCTATGGCCGTGAACTCTCTGATTTGGGCATCGGTGAGTTTGTCAACAAGAAGCTGATCCGCGTGGCTTGATCGCCTGGTGGCAAGTTTCGAAGCCTGTTGTACCCGCCCTGGGCGCGGTTGGCTTGCTGGCCGGGGCCCAGTCGTAATACCCCCCGGTCTGAAAGGCGCGACGGGCGCGACAAACACGCCCGTCGTATTTCCGAGTGATGAAAATCCGAGTGGGTATCAAAAGACTTTGAAGACGGTCTGGCACGCCACTCTGCGGCGGGCTGGTATTCCGTATTTCCGCATCTACGATCTGCGATCCACCTACGCGACGCGGCTGAGTGCCGCCGGCGTTGCAGACGAATGGGGTCACGCAGCTGTTGAGGCAAGGAGACGCCAAGGTCTTCAAGAAGTATTCTCAGATGAAGCTGCAGATGAAGCGCGAAGCTTTATTCAAGTTGAATCGGCAGGCAAACGAACAGAACATCACTTTTGACACAGCGAGGGTCAACTGATGGGGTCTTGGCACAGTTTTGACACAGTTTTAGCGGAGTTTGCACCGAAAGGTGGCGTCGCTCCGTGGTTCCGTTGTTTGAAGTGGTTTAGAATCAGTGAAGCAGTAGAGTCGGGGCGTAGCGCAGCCTGGTAGCGCACCTGCCTTGGGCGCAGGGGGTCGGAGGTTCGAATCCTCTCGCCCCGACCAACTAACCCACAGCGCTGCGTGCGGATAGCAGTCCTTTCGACGACGCGCCAATATTCCCCATTTCACTGCTGTGCCCAGAATTGTGCCCACCGGTTGGTCCGTAACTCGCCTAAAAAAGCCGACTAGCGCAAGCGGAGCGTTCAACGTCCGGTCGGCTCCGACTCATGTGACACTCAGTTGGGAGGGCGATTTGTACTGAACCCCCTTCGCGGCAGGTGCTAGCGTAGCACCATTTGGCAAGACAAATTGCATGCTGCACGTAGCTGAGTCGATTGCCCGAATTGTGGAAATTTGAGATAAGACCACGGGTAGAGGTCGGCTCTTGCTTATCTCCACGGCGTCAAAAGAGCAAGCGTAAACCGAGTTGAAGCTGTCGCATCGGCTGCGCGCTGGTGATCTTGCCAAAGGTCGAAGGCGCTGACACCGTCGTTCCAGGCGCGCCCAGGCTGACGATGTTCAAGGCGTTGCTGGCTTCGCAGCGCAACTGCAGGTTGATTCTCTCGGTGAGCTGAAAGATCCGGGCCACGGCCAGGTCCACATCGCGCAGTCCAGGAGCATCCAGAATGTTGCGTCCGGAATTGCCGTCCACCGGATGCCCGGTTACGATCGGATTTTCCCTGAAGGCCGCAGTGTTGAACCACTCCGCTGCGGAAGGATGGGCCAGGTATGGATCGCCGATCAGTTCGGCCCGATCCGTATTATTGCCGTCAAGATTGGCGTCCACGCCGTTGAAGATGGTCAAGGGCAGTCCGCTTCGAAGGGTCACGATTGTCGAAACCTGCCAGCCATTCAGGGCGAATTTGGCGAATCTGCTGTTTCCCCGGTAGTAGTTGAGCTGCCAGACCGCCGCCAGGTTGAACACCTGCCGTATGTCCGTGTCGGCGCGTCCCTTTTCGGCCGCCAGATTGTCATAGTCTTGCGCCGAGATCGTAGTGTTCTGGATACCCTCGCTGGTGAGCGTCTTGCCCCATACGTAGTTGGCAGTCAGGCTGAGCCCGTGCGTCAGACGCTGCGTGGCAGAAAGTTGCAGCGAGTTGAACCACGATTGCGCGATCGATTCCATGTCCTGTTCCTGTCCCAACGTAGGAATCGGACGGCGCGACAGAATGTTTGCCGCGGTGGCCGTGGCTGTGGCACTCGGCACCGGGTAATTTCGATCCACCAGGAAGGGCAGGTTGTTCCCTATCGATCCTACGTAAGCAATCATTGCGGAAAGGCTGTTGGTCAACTGGTGCTGCACAGAAAAATTCATCTGCTCGGTGTAGGGCCACTTATAGTTGAGTGCGATAGTCTTGACGTTGCTCCCGGTAATGTACCCGCCGGTGTAGGGAAATGGATTGCCACCTGGATAATTCCGGTAAGGATCGGAAAGAGTTGCGCCAGTGACGCTGTTGGCGTTGGGAAATGACAGGCTGACCGTGAAGGGCACAAAATTGGATGGCTGGTTCCAGCCATTACCCGAAACTGTTCCCCAGAAGATGCCGAACGCGCCGCGGACGGACGTTCTTCCATCGCCAAACGGATCCCAGGCAAAGCCTATCCGCGGACCCAAATGCATAAAGCTGAGTTGCGCGATGCCGCGCGGTACTCCCTTATCTCCAGGATAGACCAAACCTGTCGGCATCTGCGGATAGACAACGGATTGCTGACCGGGTACAAAGGCAGCCTGACGATTGGCGGGATCGGTCGGCGGCGTTTGAATGTCCCAGCGCAGGCCCAGGTTCAACGTCAACCGGGGGATAACCCGCCAGTCATCCTGCACGAATACTGAGGTAGTCCATGAGTTGGTCGCCGGCGCAACCGGCTTGTCCTGCTGGACTGCATTCGGAATCCCCAGCAGGAAGTCGGCGAACCCATTTCCGGTAATCGAGCCGTTGAAGGAGAAGATTCCAAAGTTGTTCAGATTGGTGAACTGCTCGTCTTTGTTGAGCGACTCCTCGCCGCCGAAACGCAGGTTATGTTTTCCTTTGGCCATGCTGACGAGATCGCGCAGCGCGTAATAGTTATTACCGGCCAAGGGACCCGAAATCTGCTCGCCCAGCGTAAAGTAGTTAGTCACTGCCACGTTCGGCAGGTTCGCCGCGCCCTGCATCTGGTAAGTCGAGCCCAAGTCTTGCAGCGAAGTCTGCGGATAACTCACGCGTGACCCGAAGGCGCGCGTGTAGACGAACCAAGCCTGGTTTAGCGTGCTGCTGCTCTTCGACCAGGTATCGCTTAGGTTGAAGTTCTGCTGGCGCCAGGAGTATTGCAGGCGCGAATAGGGTAGGGGCGAACTGCCCGAATCGACCCACTGAAATCCGCTGGTCTCAAAATAGCTGCCACTCAATCGCTGATTGTTGCTGATCTGATGATCGATCTTGGCCAGCACTTCGTTGGAGTTGTTGGGCGTCGAAATGTTCGCCTGGAACGTATTGCCCGGGCCGTTGGCGGTGGCGGGGACGTAGGCAGAGAGAATGGTCAGCGCTACCGGATCCATGCGCGAGGCGGGAATGGTGTCATTGGGAAACGGCTTGCCCGTCAGCGGGTCGATGGGCTTTTGGCTCGACTGCGAAAAGTTGCCGGCGCGCTCTAACGCTGTTGGCAGCACGGCGCTACTGACGAATGTGTAGGAAGACTGCCGCAATCCTGCGTAGGATGCGAAGAAGAAGGTCCTGTTCTTGCGAATCGGTCCACCCACGGTGAATCCGAACTGGTTGCGATGCAGAGGCGCCAGCGGAATCTTGGATCCCCAGTTGTTGGCGTTGAGATCGTTGTTGCGGAAAAATTCAAACAACGTCCCATGGAAATTGTTGGTTCCTGACTTGGTGACTATGGAGATCACGCCCCCGGCGAAGCGGCCGTATTCGGCGCTATAGTTGTTCGCCAGAATGCGAAACTCCTCGATTGCGTCCGGATTCGGCAGGATGTTGCCGGAGTTGCGCAGACTCCCCACGTTGGCGCCGCCGTCCAGATAATAGTTGACCGAAGCCGAGTATCCCGCTTCTACGCCGCCATTCATCGCGGTGTGCTGCTCGGGCAATCCGAGCCCGACCTGATTGGAATTCTGCTGCACACCGGGAACGATGTTTAGCAGCGTGTATACGTTGCGATTCACGATCGGCAGTTCGGTGATCTGGACATTTTCGATCGTGGTTCCTACTTCGGCGCTACTGGTGTTAACAAGCGGCGCCGCGCCCTTCACTTCGATGCTGTTGATCACGCCCCCCGGACTTAGTGCGGCGTCAACCCTGGTGCTCTGGGTCGCGAGCACAACAATGCTGGCCTCCTCGAACTTGGAGAAGCCGGATGCGGTGATGTCCACCGCATATAGTCCCGGGGGCAAGAACTCGATCTGGTAATACCCGGCGCTGTTCGTGGTCGTGTTGCGTTTGACTCCAGTCTGGGTATTGGTAGCTGTGATCTCTGCATTGGCTACTACCGCCCCGGAGTGATCGCTGATCGTGCCGAATATGGAACCAGTAGTGCCCGACTGTCCATAAACAAAGGAAGTAATAACGAGGAACAAGGCGGCTGGGAGCAGGCTGCCTGCGACTGTACTCGTGGTCGTTCGCGTTTTCCAGCCGACCATGAATCACCATCTGAGCAGGAGGGAAACAGTGTACTATCACACTCCACCTTTTGCATTGCGCTGAAGCCGGGATTCATTCAACCTCCAAAGGGCACACACAAAGTTAAGCCGTGATTGTTCTTCGTTGATCACGAACTTAGGACACTACTGGATGCCCCGCGGCAGTGGTGCACGACTCAGTAAGCGGGAATGCGATCAGCCGACGATGAGGAACCGCGAACTGAACCAGGCAAGAGCTAAAATGTGTTCTTGGTGGACAGAGCCCACAGGCAAAGCAAAGCCGTTGTCACGTTGGCCATTCTCCTGGCATGCTGCCTTGGTGCTGCTGCCCTAGACCCGTCTCTCGACATCAGTCGGTATGCGCACACGACATGGAAGATCCAGGAAGGTTTTTCCAAGGGCGCTATCAACGCAATCGCCCAGACGCCCGACGGTTATCTCTGGTTGGGCACGGATTTCGGTTTGTTTCGCTTCGATGGGGTTCAAACTGTCCCGTGGCAGCCGCGTGGGAATGCGCATCTCCCCAGCAGCCTTATTCGAACACTCCTCGTCTCGCGTGATGGAACTCTTTGGATCGGCACTCATAAAGGGCTGGCCAGTTGGAAGGACGGCACGCTGACTCTATACCCGGAGATTCCTGGACAGCGAGTTGATGCGCTCCTTGAAGACCGTGACGGAACCGTATGGGCAGGCGTCGAGACGATTCCCACCTGGAGACTCTGCGCGATTCAACATAGCAGAGTCCAGTGCTACGGAGAGAACGGCAGCCTCGGTCTCGGAGTGGGTACCTTATTTGAGGATAGCAATGGCAACCTGTGGGCAGGAACGGGAACCGGGCTGTGGCGATGGAAGCCCGGCGCTCCGAAACGCATTCCGCTGTCAGGCCCGGCCTCCGAAATTCACGCTGTGATCGAAGGCGACAACGGCGCACTCTTGGTTGCCACACGGGGGGGGATGATAAGGCTCGTTGACGGGAAGGCCGCGCCGTTTCCACTTCCAGGTACCGGGCCGCAATTCAATCCTTTTTGGCTGCTCCGCGATCACAATGGCAGTCTGTGGATCGGAACGAAAGACCGCGGTCTCCTGCATGTGCACCAGGGAAGGACGGATCATTTTGGTCACTCTGACGGTCTCTCAAGCGATTCTATAGAAGATTTCTTTGAGGATCGCGCAGGCGATATGTGGGTAGCCACTGGTAATGGCCTCGACCGCTTTCGCGACTTCGCCGTCTCCACGATTTCCGTCGACCAAGGGTTGGCGAGTGCCAGCGTTGAGTCGGTTCTAGCCGCCAGGGATGGCAGTGTTTGGCTCGGCACTCGTGATGGCCTGGATCAATGGAATGACGGGCGCGTGACGCTTTACCGGAAGCGACGCTCACAGGCCCTGGGGACGGCGCGCGAGATCACCGACAGTGGATTGCCCGATGACTTTCAGAGCTCCCTGTTTCAGGACCACATGGGGCGGATTTGGCTTTTCTCGAGTGGCGGGGCTGCCTACCTTGAGCGTGGTCACTTTATCCCTGTGCCCGCCATGCCCGGCGGATTTGCACATGCCATCGCCGAGGACAGTGCGGGGGATCTGTGGATCAGCCAAGATCAGGGTTTGTTTCATTTGCTTCGGGGAGGCGTGGTCGAACTGATCCCCTGGACCAAGCTGGGGCGTCAGGGCCTGGCTCTGGCTCTCGTCGCTGATCCTTCAAAGGGCGGCCTGTGGCTTGGACTTTCTCAGGGTGGTGTGGCGTATTTCAAGGACGGTCAGGTCCGCGCTTTGTATGCGGCCGATAATGGGCTGGGCGACGGCCGAGCTAACGCGCTTCGATTCGGTTCTCGCGGTACGCTGTGGGCCGCGACCGAAGGTGGGCTGAGCCGGATCAATAACGGGGAAATCGCGACCCTTACGAGCAAGAACGGACTTCCGTGCGATGCGGTCCATTGGTCGATGGAAGACAACGATCATGCCGTCTGGTTGTACATGGCTTGCGGCCTGGTGCGTATTGCCCGGGCGGAGTTGGACGCGTGGGTAACAGATCCCAGGCATACGGTGCAGACCACGGTTTTCGACAATTCCGACGGGGTCAGGTTGGTTGCGCTCACCGGCGCCCTCAGCCCACGTGTCGGCAAATCCACCGATGGGAAAATCTGGTTCGTATCTGGCGACGGCGTCAGCGTTCTCGATCCGCGCCACCTCCCATTCAACAGGATTCCACCTCCCGTACACATCGAGCAGATCACCGCCAATGGCGAAACCTACGATGCGTCGAACGGATTGCGCCTGCCTCCGAGGGTACGCGATCTCTCAATCGATTACACGGCGCTGAGCTTCGTTGCGCCGGAGAAAGTGCATTTCCGATTCAAGCTTGAGGGGCAAGACGACGATTGGAGAGAAGTTGTCAACATGCGCCGGGTGGAGTACTCGAATCTGCCGCCGGGGGATTATCGTTTCCGCGTCACTGCCTGTAACAACAGCGGGGTGTGGAACAACGAAGGCGCATCTTTGGATTTCGCGATTACGCCCGCCTACTACCAGACGAACTGGTTCCGTGTTCTGTGTGTGGCCGCTTTCCTCGCACTACTTTGGGCGGCCTATCGACTGCGTATTCGACAAGTGCAACAGCAAGAACGGAAATTTCGCGAAGCAGTCGAGACAATTCCGGCGATGGCTTTCACGGCTCTGCCCGACGGCTCACGCACGTTCGTCAACCGGCGCTGGGTGGAGTTCACGGGGTTAACCGCAGAGCATGCGGCGGGCTTGGGCTGGCAGGCTGTAATTCATCCGGATGACCTGAAACGGGTTCTCGAGAAATGGCGGATGTCAGTGGCCACCGGCGAGCCCATGGAGTACGAAGCGCGGGGCCGCGGCGCTGACGGGGAATATCGCTGGTTCCTGGTGCGTGCCGTGCCGTTGCGGGACAAGGGAGGAAATATCCTCCAATGGTATGGAGTCATGATCAACATTGAAGATCGCAAGCGGGCCGAACAAGAGCGCGAGGCACTACGGGCAGACCTCGCACACGTGAATCGCGTGAGCATGATGGGAGAGCTAACCGCATCGTTGGCCCATGAAATCAAGCAGCCCATCGCGGCTACCGTCACGAATGCGAGCACCTGCTTGCTGTGGCTTAAGCGCGACCAGCCCGATCTTGACGAGGTACGTGAGGCAGCAAACAGAATCGTGGAGGACGGAAAGCGCGCCGGCGACATCATCGATCGTTTACGGTCGTTGTATAAGAACTCTCCGCCAGAGCGTGAGTTGGTCGACGCTAACCAGACTGTCCGTGAAATGGTCTTGCTGGTGCGGTCCGAGGCCAACCGGTATTCAGTTTCGATGCGGACAGATCTTGCCGCCGACCTTCCCAAACTTACGGCAGACCGTGTGCAACTACAGCAGGTGCTCATGAACCTCATGCTCAACGCCATTGAGGCGATGAAGGAGACGGGTGGAGTCCTTACGGTCAAGTCGCAACTGGACCAGGACGGCCGAGTGGTGATCTCAGTCAGTGACACTGGCGTGGGACTGCCGGCCGAAAAGGCGGACGAGATCTTCAATGCGTTCTTTACGACGAAGCCGCAGGGCTCGGGCATGGGACTGGCGATCAGCCGTTCCATCGTCGAGTCGCATGGCGGCCGCCTATGGGCAACACCCAACTCCGGACGGGGCGCCACGTTCCATTTCACTCTGCCGACCGCCGCAGCCGAGGAACTGAAAGTGCCCGTTACGGGAAGCTGATTCCGGGCGTCATCCGGGAAATCAGCTTCACAATCACCGTAGAGGAACGTAGATGGGAAGCCCGTTGACCGCATCAGACGGTAACAACCGAAGTGCAAGTCTCGCCCTGAAATGTGTCGTACGGGTGCAGGTTCTGTATCGTCAGCTAAGCGTAGGTAAAGGCGAAGCCCGCTCCCCGATGCAAAGATAGAGAGAGCTGGCAGACCGACAACTCGGTCGGTACGGAAAGTCCTTAGGCTGCTCGATTCTCGAACTCTTCGCTGCTCTCTGGGGCCGTCAGACTCAGTGAGGAGAACCAGGCTTCGCATGAGCTGAGGTCTCCAACTCCCGCCAGTTTCTGATACTCTCACCGGGAGAGTCACGTATCTCTTTCTGAGGGGATCCTGTCATGCTGAGTTGGCGGTTCTTGCAGAAACCAGATGGCAGCGGGGTGAATCCCGACTTGCAGGCGAAATTTCAAACGCAATTCGTTTCCGATGTCTACAAGACGATGCAAGCGCGGCTTGATGGTTACCGGCAATCGGCTGCCGCTGTGTTCCTGAGCGTGGTGGCCGCGATGCTTACCATCGATGCCGCGACTGTGTCTTCCGTCGTTCGATCTCTCCTTGAGCAAACCAAAGATCACATCGTCGATCACCATCGGATCGGTGTGTTCGCACTGGGCATGGGCTTCTTTATCCTAGGTCTGGGCTTGGTTGGCGCTTGGGTGATTCGCAGGCTTGGCAAGTATTTCGCAGAGATGACCAGCATTGTATACAGGATCGAACAGAACAGTAAGGTCTTTGAGCCCGACGAATATCTTCCCGGGAAGGCCCTTTATCCCAGGAACTTCAAAAACTGCAAGAATGTTTCAATTGACGGTGAGCAAGATCTTCCCGGCTGGCCTGATCCATCAATACAGCACTTTTTCATTCTGGCTTGCGGCCTTGCTTGCTTACACTTACTGTTTGGCTACATAGTGTATCGCCTTCTCTGCTGAAAACGACGGAACAAAGGCAACCGTTACAGGATGAGTTATGGAAATTGCATTAACAATCGGCGTTAAGCCCGCTTCAGGATTCATCACCTCCGCCGATGATGCCGCGCTTCGCGTTGCCTCTTTGGCCGAAACTGCGGCTCTTTCGAAAACTTTCGGCGTTGGCGGATTGCTGATCGACAAGCGTGGACACGTACTGGCTGAGGCTGTCAATGCGGTAATCCGGAACGGCATAGTTTCTGATCCAACAGCCCACGTCGAGCGCCAACTCGTGGACTGGTACTTCATTTCAAGGTCTGAACGAAGGCTTCCGCCCCCTGAGGAATTGGTGATTATCAGTTCTCTGGATCCGTGTGCCATGTGCGCAGGTGCGATTTTGCAGTCCGGCTTGAGCCTGTTGGCCGTGGCCGAAGATCCAGTGTCGGGAGTGCACGACGAACATCGACTGCCGCATCGGATGCCGCAAGAGATCTGGGCGATTGCTGAGGAGCACCTCGTCATGATCCCAAGACAAGGTCAGCATAGCCTGTCCTTGCACAAAATTGCATTACCCCTTAAAGGCACGGTCTCAGCGGAGGCCTTGGGAAGGTGTCAAGCGGCGTTAACCGAGTCAATCACGCGTGTTCGCTCGCAGGTGGGTGGTTCGCCTGATGGGATACCAGAGGCTGATTTCATTACAACGATGGATGCCTTGCGCAGCGTGGCCGCGGAGCTTCCCCTCGGAACCTATATAGCTCCGGCCAACTTTGCCGGGGCTGCCACGACGAATGCAGCTGCCATAAGCAAGCTGCTGGGAGATGATGGGGCGTGCCTAATTGACGAGTGTGGGCGCCCGATTCTCTTCGCGCGTAGCGCAGAAGCTGCCTCACCGATCCGGGACAGCATTCTGGAACTAATCCGGGCTTATAGCATTTTGCGGAATTGGATGCGTGAAACAAGGGAGTTGATTCTTCCACGCCCGCGCGCATGCTCCGTCTTGAGCCGTCGGGCACCGGAATCTCCCATCAGTGCGCTCTTGGACTTAGGAGCATTGGGCTCGTTCCTCGAAGAACACCGATATCCTAACCCTTTCCCACTTCTGACCTTTGTTGAAGAAGCCGACGACCGTGTGCAACGCTACGCGGCTTCTTTGCCACCGTTCTATACGGAAGAAATCGGGCTCACAGTGGGCCAGCTGCGCTCCGAGTTATTCGTGCCCTGCTAAGTCTGAACTCGCCTAACAGACCGACAGGTTTCAAATCATGGCCCTTGCACTGTTCTCCTGCGCATCGTCGCGCGGGAATTTCGCTCTTCATATCACCGGAGCAGGTTTACGCAAGCGATAAGTTACAGGAAGGTCAAATGCCAGTGCCGAGATCGATACCAGAAGCGCGACGACCCTCCGCCATCATGGCCCAGGCCATGCGGGGCGTGTTGTGCGCCAACCCGTAACGCCCTTGGGTATCCACGACAATCATGCCGCCATGTCCGTTGAGGCGCTTCTTCAGGTAGGCCAGAGCGCGCTCGGCAGCGTGTTGCGGGTCTATGCCCTCCCCAACCCGGTCCGCCGTCCACTTGCTGAGTACGAGCTTCATCATGGGCTCGCCCCAGCCGGTGGTGGAAACTGCTGCGCTCTGGTTGTCGGCATAACAGCCACAGCCGATAAGCGAAGAATCGCCCACCCGTCCCGGGGCCTTGTTGAGCGTGCCGCCGGTTGACGTGCCCGCCGCGATGTTGCCTTTGGCGTCAAGTGCAACTGCCCCTACCGTGTCGTGGTACCGCGAAGCGGCGCCAAATTCTTCCGGCATCTTCAAGTAAGACTGCTTCTTGGCTTCGCTCAAGCGCTGGACCTCCCGCTCGATAATGAGATCTTCGTTTGCTACCAGTTCCAGGCCGTGCTGCTGCGCGAAGCGCTCAGCGCCATTCCCGACGAAGTATACGTGCGGACTCTCGGTGAGGATCTTCTTCGCCGCGCGGATCGGGTTGCGGATGTGCTCGACGCATCCTACACCGCCGGCACGAAGCGTCGCGCCGTCCATGATGCAGGCATCAAGCTGCACCCGGCCATCCATGTTGAGAAACGATCCGCGCCCGGCATCGAAGGTCTCGTCATCTTCCATCAGGACGACGGCGGCTTCGACGGCATCGAGACAACTGCCGCCCGCGCCGAGGACCTTCCAGCCGGCGTCGGCAGCGGCTCGAACTCCGCGCAAGTGCTCTTCGATGGCGTCATCGGGAATGGCCCACGCGCCGCCATGGACCAGCATCATCGGTTTCACGCTCAATCAGACCTGCCGGGTGAGAAATTCGTTGGAGGCAAACCCGAAAGAATATCAGAAGAGACTTCCCGGCGTGCCGATGACAATTTCAGTGCGGCTTCTCCGCGTTCGCAGCCGCAATGCTGCTGTACTGCGGACCAAGCGCCGCGACTGCCCCCCGCAACTCGCCGATATCTTCTGCGCGGCGGTAAAAGGCAACGTTGCCGTCGCTGTCGATGAAAACCTGCCACGGCACTGCGCTGGAAGCATGAAACGCAGATCGCATTGCGTTGTCCGCGTCGTGAAGGTTCTGCCAAGTTACGTTCTCGTCCTTCAGGAGTTTCTCTGCTGTGCCCGAATCGTCCGCAACGTCAACGCTCAAGAAAACGACGCCGTGCGCGCTCAGGTCGCTGTTCAGCTTCTTCAATTCCGGGACCATGGCGACGCATCGGTCCGCACCAGGTCGCCCAGACATCGATGAGAACCGGCTTGCCACGATAGGAACTCAGGCTGACCACTTTGCCGTCTTCGGATTTGAGTTCCACCATCGGAGCCGGCTTCCCGATCAACTCGGCATTGGCGTTTTCCTCGGCGGCAGCCAGAGCTCGTTGCTGCAGCTCCAACCGTTTTTGCGACGGAAACTCATCGACCAGTTTCGCTTGGGCTGGAGGGTTGAAGATGAAGGAACTATCTGGAAGGGTAGGGTTCAGTTCTACGGTGGTGAAGACCTGCAGGATGTCGTCTTGGTACGAGTCGCGCGCCATCGACCCCGGACGCGTCGTAACGCTGCTCGTATGACGCTCGATTTTGACGATCACCATGCGATCCTTGTCGATCCAGTACGTGCCCTCGTCTTGTTTTTCGCGCTGTACTCTCTCCGGTTCCGCAACGTCTCTCTTCTTCAAGTCGGTCGTGCGGTAATGAATACCGATGCAACGGTACTGCCTTCCATCAACAGTGAGGGTTTGTTCCGGCAGAAGTTCGGCTGAATTCAGCCGCTCCGCCAAGCGTCCCAGACCGTGCGAAAGCCCCTTGGCCATCCGCACAGCATCCTCCGCCGTTCCATATACCAGGAGCCCCGGCTTGTCCATCCCGACCGGTTTCTCGGTAAAAAGGTTTTCGTTGTAGTGGTAGGTCCATATTGTCTTGCCGTTAGACACCAGCAGTGCCTCTCCCGAAGGTCCGCGACCCTCATAGCGGTAACGGTTGTCAGGGGCCACAGTCGCCGACAAGATCGTCTTGCTCCAGCCACGGCTCAGTTCAGTGCTGTGCGTCACTTCTTGCGTAGCTTCGATGTGAAGTGACTTCGCGTCGGCGTACTTCTGGGTTACCTCATTCAGGAGACGCATTGCTTCGGATGCGGCGGGCGGCGGAGTGGTTTGCGCCTGCGCTCCGTCCACAGGAATCAACAACGAAAGCATCAGCAAAAGTCGCATGGAACCCTCTCAACCGAATTATTACTACTTCCCTTGACGTGTTCAATCTCCTAAGGCGGGTGAACCCGGGCTATCCGCCCATAGAACGATTCATATTTCGTCTGCGTAATAATGGGTACTTCGCCCATGCAGGACTATCGCCGAAGGCCTATTCTCACCATGAGCTGTTGAGCTGAAGCCACTGCGATATCCTTTGTTGGGTGAGCAAATTGAGCAATCAACACGGCGCGGAGCGGGTTCAAACGATCGTCATTGGAGGTGGCCAGGCAGGCCTGTCGGTTGGGTACCATCTGGCCAAGCGGGGCCTCCCCTTTCTGGTTCTCGACGCCCATCCTCGCGTTGGCGACGCATGGCGGAATCGTTGGGACTCGCTGCGCCTGTTCACGCCGGCGCGCCACGCGGGGCTGGACGGAATGCGTTTTCCTGCCCCCGGCGGCAGTTTTACAACCAAGGACCAGGTGGCCGACTACCTCGCTGCCTATGCGGAGCGGTTCAATTTGCCCGTCCGCAACGGAGTGAAGATTGAACGGCTTTGGAAAGAAGGCGACCGGTTCGTGATGGTCGCCGGCGACCAGCGTTTCGAGTCCGGGAACGTTGTGGTTGCCATGTCCAACTATCAGGTGCCACGGATCCCGGAGTTTGCCGGCAATCTCAGTGGGGACATTGTCCAGCTCCACTCGCACTACTACAAGAACCCTTCGCAGTTGCAACCCGGCGGAGTGCTGGTCGTCGGTGTCGGGAACTCGGGGGCCGATATCTCTATGGAGGTTGCGCGTACTCACACCACGTGGCTTTCGGGTAAGGAATCGGGTTACCTCCCCTTGCCGATCGATACCTTCTTCGGCCGAAACGTCCTGCTGCGCGGAGTGCGTTTCGTGGGACACCACCTGCTGACGGTAGACAGTCGCTTGGGACGGAAGCTGCGACGCGAGCTGCTGCACAAAGGGGCTCCCCTGGTTCGGGTAAAACCGTACGACCTGGTAGCCGCAGGCATTAAACGTGTTCCCAAGACTGTCGGCGTCAGCAATGGCTCGCCTTTGCTGGCAGACGGGCGCGTACTGAATGTCGCTAGTGTCATCTGGTGCACCGGCTACCAGCACGGGTTTCCCTGGATTCACCTGCCGATCTTTGAGGAGAACGGCGGTGATCCGATCCACGAAAACGGCGTAGTTCCCCATGTGCCTGGACTGTATTTCGTCGGCCTGCATTTTCTTTATGCCATGTCGTCGGCCACGCTGATTGGGGTCAGCCGTGACGCCAAGCGAATCGCTGAGGCCATCGCCGAACGCGTTCGGTCGGAAGTAAGCGAGGTTCCTCGGCTACGCAATCGCACAGAGGCAAAACAGCTGGCCGAACTCTTGGCACCGGAGCTTTCGCTCACGGGGGAGTGAAGCCGCGTCGAGAGCAGTCAGCTGCGGGCCAGGGGGGTACAGTATTGCCATGGGCGACCTAGGAAAGATGTTGGTCTGGATCGGCGGGTTCATCGTGGTGCTGGGTCTGGTGCTGATTCTCGCCGCGAAGCTGAATCTGCCGGTGGGGCGGTTGCCGGGCGACTTCACCTGGCGCGGCAAGAACACCACAGTGTACTTTCCGCTGATGACGTCGATAGTACTAAGTGTGATCCTGTCGCTGGTGCTTTACTTCGTAAACCGGATGGGACGATAGATCGCAGAAACTAAAATGGCAGTGAGATCATGAAACGGCTCTCGGCTTCGATTCTTTGGCTAGTGGTTGCCTGGATGCTCTTACAAGTACCCGCCCAGGCTCGCACGCACAACACCGCTCACACCCAAAAGCAGGCCCAGAAGAACGCGAAGAAGTACAACAAGCAGCAGGCGAAGGCGCAGAGGAAGCAGCTGAAGGCTCAGAAAAAACAGATGAAGGCGCAGAACAAAGCCGCCCGGAAGTGGAACAAGAACCACCACCCGCTTACGACGACGTAAGCCGTAAGTGCTGGCCTTCGCTATTTCTTTCCTTTTCTCTCCGCTTCAGGCCCTGATCGATACCTCGCGGATTCCGCTCTCGCTGGCTTGAATCCTCGTCACTAACAACTTACTGCGGCTCACCCAAACTACTAACGTGAGGAAGCGCGCTTCCATGTGATTTTCGATGGGTCCCTTTGCAATAGGGACAGGGACGTAAATCTAGATCGCGCGTTAACATGCTTGCAGACGTCGCGCTATACCAAGTGGCCAAGTACTAGTAGGGAGCCACAAACGTCACAATTGCAAATTCCACGATGCCGGAGTAGGACAGTTGCAGAACTCTGTAAGTGACGGCCGTCACACATTTTTGGACAAGTTTCCATCCAAAGTGCGTTACTTTCGTGGTGGATAGAAGTCGGACTGAAGTCCGCTCTGGAATGATAAGAATAAACGGCTTACCGGGGCACCAATATCGCACGGAAAGTACGCTCTTTGTCGGCAAAGTAGGCGATTGCTTCTTGGAGTGTTTCCGGGGCTTTCATGTAACAAATTCTACCCTAGACGCACATGTGTGTCAAGGATATTCTTGCCCCGCTAAGTGGTCTGGTCAGATAGCAATTTCAGCTTACAATGTCGCAGTCAGGCCTCGGGTACGTTTTCGACGGCTCCGGGGCAGCTAGTTAGCACATGCCTCCAGAAGCCCAAACCGCGTTCTTCAGCTATTGCCGGGAAGATTCCGAGTTCGCGCTGAAGCTCGCCGAAGACCTGAAGGCGGCGGGTGCGCACGTCTGGATCGATCAGCGCGATATCGAGCCGGGGACGCCTTGGCCACGCGCGGTAGAGGAAGCTCTGGAAGGCTCGCCTCGGATGGTCGTGCTGCTTTCTCCTGCTGCCGTCAGCTCCAACAACGTTCTAAATGAAATCTCGCGGGCTCTTCGCAAGGGAAAGAAAGTCCTCCCAGCATTATTTTTCGACTGCGAAATTCCGCTGCAACTGGAACTGATTCAATATATCGATTTCAGGACCGATTATGCGCACGGGCTGAAGTCTCTACTCGGGGCTCTTGGCGTGGCGCAACCGATGACTTCTCACGTAGACGCAGCGTCGGCCAGTGCAAGGCCTGACAGTGGCGCCTTCGTGACGGACGAAGCCCGATCGCAGGACGCACGCGTTTCCCTAATCACCGCCAAGCAGTTGGTGGAACTGGAGAAACTGCGAGAGGATGGCGGGGAGCTGCTCGAGGATGGGGTGGTGGTTGTGGCATCCGCTGAACCTCCCGAATGCGCGAATTCCACGTTTTCCGCTACGGTTATGAATAACCTTAAGAGAGGCGTGCGCTACGAATACTATTGGCACAACATCGAGCACAACATAGTCGGCGCTGCGAGTCTGGTCTTGAACATCGCCACAGCGGAACTCGCATTAGCGCACGCGCCTATAGAGAAGAATCTTGAGTTGGTCAGGCACAACTTAGGGGTGATGCAATCAAATTTGTCTATTCATTTCACGAAAAGAGTATCTCGCCAGTCCTATGTGCTCAATGCGACCTCGGAGGAGCATGCGGTTGGTTATCTTCGCTGGGCAAGCGACCCTTCGGGCAGATTCGTCGAATGGGCTCGGCGGCGAGCGGCCGTGGAGATGGCGCGAGAGTTAAGTGAATCCTGCAATACTCCGAAGCGAGGAGCGTCGATCTTCCACTCTACTTCCGATTTTGCACTCGCCGAGTACCGCTCGTCCACCAATGACGCGGCCAACACGCGAATCCGCTGGGCCATTAAGAAGGCGTTTCCTGAAGGCCTTTCGCCCGATTTCTATATGGAGCTCAACCAGCGGTGTTTGGGAGCCTAGATTTGTCCTTTCAGCCCCGACAAGGTTGTCGGCGGGTGGCCGATGGCTTTCCAAGTCATTCGTTCAGTAATTCCGACGGGTAGGTGCTTGTGCCCCGATTTCGGGGACAGGGTGGGAGGAAATGCACCGCCCAGGCGGAAGCTCACGTTCACCTCGTCCCCTGCGGGCTGGAGGTGGAGAGAGACGCTGTCACACATGGGGGCGATCCAGCTTACAATGTCTCAATCTGGTGCTGTCACTTGCGACAATGCCGAGCCACTCATGCCCATGTCCTCAGAAGCCCAAACCGCATTCTTCAGCTACTGCCGGGAAGATTCCGAGTTCGCGCTGAAGCTCGCCGAGGATCTGAAAGCGGCGGGCGCACACGTCTGGATCGATCAGCTCGACATTGAGCCTGGAGCGGAGTGGGACAGTGCGGTGGAAGAGGCATTGAACGCTTCTCCCAGAATGCTGGTGATCCTCTCCCCGGTGTCGGTCAATTCCAAGAATGTTCGCGACGAGGTCTCGTTTGCTCTCAACGAGGGCAAGCGCGTCATTCCAGTGCTTTACCGCGATTGCAAGGTGCCCTTCCGCCTTGCCCGTCTGCAGCAGATCGATTTCAGGGCCGATTATGCACGAGGACTAAAGATACTGCTCCGGGCTTTCGGCGTGGAGCAGCCTGCCCCCTCGCCGGCTCCTGCGGCTTCAGCGGCAGTGGCCGAACAGTTGGTTGCTGTTGTGGATGCGCAACGAGCTGCAGAGCAGGCGCGAACCCAGGAAGAGGAGCGCAAATCTGCTGATTTAGCCGCGCGATTGACTGCCATTAAGGATGCAGAACGCGCTGCGGCGACGGCGCGGGCCGAGGAAGAGGAGCGCAAGCGCAAAGCGGATGAGGAAAAAGAACGTCAGGGCGAACTTGAACGGCAGCGTGAGGCGGCCCAGATGGCACGCCTGCAGAAAGAGCGGAGTTTAACAGAAAAAGCCCGACTGGAACAGCAGAAGCGTGAGCGAAAGGAAGCCGAAGCACCAGCGTACCAGGAACAGCTACGGCGACAACAACGCGCGTCCGAACAGGCGCGGTTGAAAGAGGAAGCTAGGCAGCACTCCACGCCTTTCGAAGGCAGCGATGAGATTAGCTCAGCAGCTACAAGCAGGACAGACACAATCGAAGTCGGCAGCACAGGGCCCAATCGGTGGTGGCGGGTCGTCGGCGGCCTACTAATGAACCTCGCCCTGGGCACCCTCTATGCCTGGAGCGTGTTTGTGGCTCCGTTGGAAAAAGAATTTGGCTGGAAACGCACCGATACCTCGACAGTGTTCACCATCGCGGTGGTGGTGTTCGCTCTGACATTTATTGTCGCCGGCCGGCTACAGGACAAGTTAGGCCCCTTCTGGATCTCGCTGACCGGCGCAATTCTAGTAGGCCTGGGCTTCTTTCTATGTTCCTACACCAGCAGCCTGACCTACCTCTTCATTTGCTTCGGAGTGATTGGCGGGTTGGGTAACGGCTTCGGGTATGCGACGCCGATTCCTGTCATGGCCAAGTGGTTTCCCGACAAGCGTGGCTTGGCTGTCGGATTGGCGGTTGGCGGATATGGCGCCGGATCGGCGATCTTTGGACCGTTGGCTGCGAGCTATCTCATCCCGAACCTCGGCTGGCGCACTACCTTCCAGGTCCTGGGTGTGATCTTCTTTGTGATGACGGTCATTGGCGCTTTCCTGCTGAAAAACCCTCCCGCCGGATATCGGCCTGCAGGGTGGGATCCGGCTACTACTTCCAAGGCTGCAGCCAGCACCTATGACTTCACGCCGGGAGAAATGCTGCGCACGCCGACCTTCTACTTTATGTGGATTGCTTACGCGTTTGGCTGCGCCGCCGGTCTCATGGTGATCAGCCAGTTGGTGCCGTTTGCCAGGAGCGCGGGCATACCCAGCATTACCCTGGCTTCCTTCAGCCTGGTCGTCGGCGCGGTCGGTAACGCCTCCGGGCGCATCCTGTCGGGATGGATGTCGGATCACCTAGGCCGCATCAACGTCTTACGCTTGATGATCGGCATTTCTATGGTGGCCATGCCGATTCTGTACCAGGTAGGCGGCAACGTGGCAGCGCTGTTCTTCATGTTGTTCGTTGTGTACTGGTGCTACGGTACTCAGCTTTCGGTCAACGCGGCGACCGCAGCCGACTTCTGGGGCACCAAGAACGTAGGCATCAATTACGGGCTGCTGTTCACTGCCTGGGGTGTGGCCGGTCTTCTCGGAGGCCGCATCGGCGGCAAACTGTATGACAAGTACCACAATTACCAGATGGCGTTTTACGCCGCCGCAGTGCTGGCCTTGATTGCGCTGATCGCGGAATCGCTGGTGCGCCGGCCCAAGCATACCTAGCGTCAAGCGGAACCAATGGGTTGGAAGTCGGAAATACAGAATCGCCGAGGCAATGGACGCGAGTATATGCAAGAATGGTGGGCAAATCCTGCAGCAAGTTTCCGGCCGTTCTGGCTGCTGTTTCTGACTTTCCTCCTGCTCGGCCCAGTGATGCTAAGCAGAAAGATTCTGGCGCTGTCGCAGATTCAGCAGACGCCCGCGGCCATTCGTTGTCAACGAACAAGCCAGTCGAAGTAGATCCAGAGGCCTCCCCCTGCACCATCCCAGTAAACCCTATTAGCTGTGTTGCCCGCTAAGACGACCCCATCCCTCGTTTCGAAGTGACCCCAACATTAACTTTTCCACAAAAGTGTACTTTTCCGCTTGACAGCAAAACGTTTAGGCGTACTATACGTGTCAAGTGGTAAATTATGGGAGAGAGTGGTAAATCTGATTGGCCAAATTGCCGATCAGCCAAGCAGTAGCGGACCCGCTCTCGTGGATGCTGTCGGTTCTACATGGTTCCTTTCGCCCAACGCGACTCGCAACCAGATCGATGCAGCCACATGCAGTCTGGAATCGCGGACTCCTCTCCCGGAAACGACGTAAGCGCCGATGTTTCGCGGCACGCATTTAACCCGGCTCGACGACAAAGGGCGCCTCAAGGTGCCGGCGGAATTCAAGCGCCTGCTCGACGAACGTTATGGAACGCAATTCTACATAACGAGCTGGGATGGCAAGAGTGCCAAAGTGTATCCCATGGAAGAGTGGGAGGCGATCGAGCGCAAGCTGGCGGCGCTGCCCACCTTCAATCCGGCGAAAGAGAAGTTGCTGAAGCGCACCAGTTATTACGGCCAGACGGTGGAGTTCGATGGACAAGGTCGTCTGCTGCTGCCGCAGATCATTCGCGAGTCGGCTGACTTGCGGGGCGAAGTGGCGGTGGGCGGACGGTTGACTCATCTGGAAGTTGCAAACGCGGAAGCACTCCGCAAGGAAGTGCAGGAGCCGTTTACTACCGAAGATGAAGAGACCCTGGGCGGGTTGGGGATTTAGCGCAGCGGGTTCCATTCGCGATCTCACGACGGGAGTGAATGGACAACGAGTTTCGAGAAACGGACAGCCCTCAAGAGGGCAGACATGGCGGAAGAGAATTTGGCCATGTCCCGGTTCTTTTACAACCGGCGATCGAATTTCTGGCCGTGCGGCGCGGCGGAACCTATATCGACGCGACTTTGGGCTTAGGCGGACACAGTTGGGAAATCGCAAAACGCCTCGGCGCACAGGGTCGTTTGATTGGCTTCGATAAGGACCCGGCTGCGCTGGAGCCGGCGCGCGAGCGGCTGATGTCGCCTCCCACAGAGTGGGAGTCGGATTGGCCGAGCGTTGAGTTGGTGCATGCGTCGTTTGCGGAAGTGGCCGAGCATGTGGCGGCGGGCTCGGCAGATGGGCTGCTGGCTGACCTGGGTGTCAGCTCGATGCAGTTCGAAGATGCGGCGCGCGGATTTAGTTTTCAGGCCGAAGGCCCGCTGGACATGCGGATGAATACGCAGGCGGGGCTGACGGCCGAACAAGTGGTAAACCGCTTCGACGAGCGCGAGCTTGCCGACGCGATTTACGAATTCGGTGAGGAAAGGAGGTCGCGGAGAATCGCCAGAGCCATTGTTCGGGCGCGGCCGATAACGACTACGACGCAGCTTGCGCAGGTCATATCGGCTGCGGCCCGGCCAATGAACCAGGCTGAACGGCGAATTCATCCGGCGACACGGACCTTTCAGGCTCTCCGGATTCTGGTGAACCGTGAACTTGAGGACCTGCAGGCGCTGCTTCGTGCGGACGCTGCGCCGCGGGTCCTGCGGACGGGCGGGCGGCTGGTGGTTATCAGCTTTCACTCGCTGGAGGACCGCATTGTGAAGGACGCCTTCCGCGATGGCGCGCGCGATGGTCTTTATCGCGTATTAACCAAGAAGCCGGTGACGGCCGACGAGGCAGAAATCGATCGCAATCCGCGCTCACGCAGCGCCAAGCTGCGGGCGGCGGAGAGGTTGTAGAGAGTTTCGAAAGTTTTGCACATTATCCGCAGGATATTCACAGGGGCTGCGGGGGCTTGGTGACGGTAGCCGGACAGAGTAGGACACGTCTGGCAGGGGGGGATGAGATGGCAGCTGGAGTTCTGTACCCAACTATGACAATGTCGGATGCCGGCGAGAACTGCCAGGCAGCCATGGAGCCGGTCGGCATGTTCATCGGCACACCGGAAATCTATTTCACCAAGCGCATCGACAACTCGCGGGTGATGAAGATCGTCGATCCCCAGCGGCGTCGCGAGCTGGCCTCGTTCGCGATCATGCTCGGCGTGCTCCTTATGTTCGCGATGGTGTATGTCTGGCAGCATTTCAGCGCCATCGAATACGGGTACAAGATCGAGCAGCTCAAATCGGAGCGCGAAGCGATCATGGAGTCGAACCGCGCGCTCAAACTGGAGGAGTCGTCGCTACGCGATCTGTCTCGGATCGACACGCTGGCGCGGCAAATGGGCATGCGGCCGCCAAGTGTGGGACAGGTTGAGGTGATGGAAACGACTGTCAATGATTCGGGCGCTCCCGTCATGGCAAAGGCGAATGGCATCATGGTGGTTTCGGCAATGCAGTAGCGAGAGTGAGAGTTTAGGGGTTCATGCGGCTGTCCCATGATGTGGGACAGCCTTTTGCCGCCTTAGATCAACAGCCGGTCCCTCGATGGCTAAAGCCATCTCGGGATGACAAACAACTAGAAGGGCAGCCACGGCACGGCTGAAGCCGTGCCCCTTCAAAGGAGAGGAGTGGCTGGGTGCCCCTTCACGTCTAGAGTCCAGTGCCAATACGCCCCAAGCCCGAGTCCAAGGTTCCCACGCGGCGGCTGATTGTTCTCGCTGCGGTGCTCGTCCTTTGGATCGTCGCCGTGTGCTGCCGCCTGGTGCAAATGCAGGTCCTCCACTACGGTGACTGGGTGCAGAGGGCCTTGCGCCAGCAGAGCCGCACCATCACGGTGGAGGCGCGCCGCGGCAACATCTACGACCGCAACGGCTCGGAGCTGGCCATGTCGATCGACGTGGACTCGATCTTTGCGGTTCCCAGCGAAATTCCGGAGCCGGAAACCACCGCCAGCATTCTCGGCAACGTTCTGCATCTCGATCCCGAAGACATCCTGGCGCGCATGAAGGCGTCAAGAAACTTCGCGTGGATCATGCGCAAGGTCGACGCCGACACCAGCGAACGCGTTCGCAATCTGAACCTGAAAGGCATTTACTGTCGCAAGGAGCCAAAGCGGTTTTATCCCAAGCGCGAACTCGCGTCGCAGGCGCTGGGCTACGTGGGGCTCGACGACGGGGGCCTGGGGGGAATCGAGCTTGAGTTCAACGATGACCTGCAAGGCATTCCGGGGCGTGAGCTGATCTCGGTCGACGCCCGCCGCAAATGGCTAGGCCGCACCGAACGCCAACCTATTCCCGGTCAAAATCTGGTGCTGACCATCGACAGCACCATTCAGTACATAGCCGAGAAGGAGTTGGCGCAGGGTATTGAAGACACCAAGGCCATCGCCGGGACGGTTGTGGTGCAGGACCCTCGCACCGGCGAAATTCTGGCGCTCGCCAATTGGCCGACGTTCAATCCCAATGTGTTCAACCAAGTTCCCAAAGAAGCGCGGAAAGACCGCGCGGTCAGCGACGTGTATGAGCCGGGATCGGTATTCAAGATCGTTACCTATTCCTCCGCCATCGAACAGCACCTGGTCAAGCCCGACGATCTCATCGACTGCCAGCACGGCTCGATTAACGTTTTCGGAATGCGCATCCGCGATCACGAGAGCCTGGGCACCATTACCATCGCTGAGGCGCTGGCGCATTCCAGCGATGTGGCGGCGATTAAGGTAGGCATGAAACTGGGCGATGATCGCCTGTACCACTACATCCGGGATTATGGCTTCGGCGCGACCACCGGCATCGAGCTTCCCGGCGAAACTCGCGGACTGGCCAAGCCGGTCAGCCGCTGGTCGAAGGTTTCGATCGGCGCCATTTCGATGGGCCAGGAAATCGGGGTTACACCGCTACAGATCGTGTCGATGATCTCCACCATCGCGAACGACGGCATCTACACGCCGCCGCGAATTGTCGCCGGAGAACTGCCGCCAAACGCCGGGCCGAAGCCGGTGGTCTTCCATCCTGCACAGCAGCATCGCGTGATTTCTGCCGAGACCGCGGTGACCATGAAGAAGATGATGGAGGGCGTGGTGCTGTTCGGCACTGCCCGGCGGGCGATGCTTGAAGGCTACAGCGTGGCCGGCAAGACAGGCACAGCGCAGAAAGTCGATCCCAAGACCGGAACATATTCCAAGACGAAGTACATCGCGTCGTTCGTGGGCTTCGCGCCGGTCAATGAGCCGGCACTCACCATTCTGGTGATCCTCGACTCCGCCGAAGGCCTGCACCAGGGCGGGCAGGTGTGCGCGCCGGTGTTTCGCCGCATTATGCAGCAGGTGCTGGAATATAGGCACGTTCCCTACGACCTCGATGTAAGGGATCTAAAGAACGATGCCAAGCGGCAGGCGCTGATTGCCTCGTCGAAAGAGGCCGATATCGATGAGGGCTCCGATCACTTAGGCACGCCGCTGGTGATGAGCGACGAAGCCATTGGCGACGCGAAAGTCGAAGCAAGGGAAACGCCCGCTCTGGACCCCGCGAAGAACGCGAAGATGGTCGACGCGTCCGAGCGTCAGCCGGTCGCGGGTGAAGAGGGGGCTGCGGGCGTGAGTCCAACCTCAGCGTCCAGTGCCGACTTGGCCGGAGGAACGACCGACGCGCCGTCAGGCAAGGGCACCGTCATCATCGACGTGAACAGCGGCCCGGTAGTGCCGTCATTTGTCGGCAAGACCATGCGCGGCGCTGTGGAAGAAGCGCAACAGACCGGCTTGGAGATCAGCGTGGTAGGCAGCGGTATTGCGCGCCAGCAGTTTCCCCCGCCGGGCAGCCGTCTTCCTGCGGGGCAGAGGGTGACGGTTCGATTTACCCGCTGAGGGTTCGTGGGAGAACCGGCAGATTGTTTGCGACATGGCGATTTCTCGCTTAGTCCAGTATTGCCACCGAACCGAGCTTGCGGGCTCCCAAGGCAGACTCTGAACTTCGGGCGCCGCGTATGCAGCCACGGCGATGAGATGGTTCAGCACACACTGCGTCATTTTCCCTGGCAGCAGAGAATTTCTGGTAGTGCGCTACGCTGAAAGTAGCGCACTACCGAATTTCTGCCGTCCTGCTGTCCAACCAGCTCACGGCTTCTGGAGAATTGCCGATAAATCTGAAAGAGCTCGTAGTCCCGGTGCTCCCGTGAACATGATCTCGCTTAAGAAGTACCTGGAGCAGGAACCGGACGAGTTGCTGTATTGCGCGCTTGATTCTTATCGCTCCGTCGTGAGCTCCGTCGGCACCTACGGCATGGCGTCCTGTCCGGCAACCGGCTCGGAGCTGCGGCAGAACCTCAGCGGAATCGCGGAACGTATATCCAGGGAAGCTACCGGCCCCGTCATTAAGCAGACCAGCGAGCAAGTCGAGGAACAACTGCAGAAATGGGGCTCGCGTACCGAGGAATACTTCAAGCAGAAAACCAATGAAGTAAAGGAACTCCTCATCGTGCTGGCCCGCACGGCTGAATCGTTAGGCCAACGGGATGAGAAATACGCGTCGCAGTTTACCCAGCTCACCTCGCGCTTGCAAACCATCGCCCGCCTGGAGGACATCACTCAGATCCGCAGCTCGCTGGTACAAAGCGCAGCCGAACTGAAGAATTGTGTGGACCAGATGGCCCATGACGGCCATGAAGCGGTCTCAAGACTGCAAGCGGAGATGTCGGCTTACCAGGCCAAACTGGTTGAAGCCGAGCAGCGTGCCTGCCGCGACGGACTGACGGGCCTGCAAAACCGCTCCAGTGTGGAGTCGCAGATCGAAGGGCGCATGGCCCTGAAGCAAACGTTCTGCGTCGCTATGCTCGATCTAAACGACTTCAAGCAGATAAACGACACCCACGGCCACCAGGCAGGCGATGAGCTTCTCAAGCAATTCGCCAGCGAGCTGCGGGCCGCCTTTCGTGCAGAAGATGTTGTGGGTCGCTGGGGAGGGGACGAGTTTATCTTGCTCCTCAGTTGCGACTTGCAGGAAGCGCAAGCGCGCGTCCAGCGCATCAAGAACTGGGTCTTCGGTACCTACACGGTTGGGTCGGTAAAAGGGAGTGCAAGTTTAACATCACTGCTGCTATCGGTCTGGCCCAATGGAACGCGGGAGAGGCGGCGGAAGAGCTGTTGCGGCGAGCCGATGCCCTCATGTATCAGGACAAGGGGAGCAACGACAAACGTGATAGTTAAACTTCAAGGATCCGCCTCCTTTGCAGTCCATTGATCCCGCACAGGCCTCAGGGGGCAGAATCGTTGAACCTTTGAGTGTCAGTTGGCGAGAACAGGCTTTACCGCGACCTAAAGGACCTGACCGGCGGGTCTTCCCCCACGGAGTTCAGGACCAACACTAGAACATCCCTGAATTCGGTCAGGTTCGCGGTCAGTCCCATTTTGGTAACTATTCCCTAAGTGGGGCGTTCCCTTGCTGACGGGCCCGTCTATAATTCGCTCAGAATGAACTTCCAGAAATTGCTTGATGGTGCGGAATACATTGCCCAGCAAGGCGATCCTCCCATTGCTGGACTCGACTACGACAGCCGTCGCGTCAAGCCGACCTGGTGTTTCGTCGCCATGAAGGGCGAGAAGACCGACGGCAACCTCTTTATCGACCAGGCGCTAGCTGCGGGGGCCGTGGCCATCGTGAGTGACTCCCTGCCTCCGCGAGCAGGTGTCTCCTGGGCACAGGTGCCGCATGGCCGCCGGGCTTTAGCTCGCTTGAGCGCCAACTTCTATCATCGTCCGGCAGAAAAATTCAAAATCACCGGCATCACCGGCACCAACGGAAAGACGACAACGTCGTTCATCCTTCACCGGATGTTACAGGCGGCGCATCGCAAGACCATGCTGGTGGGCACGGTGGAGTACCGCATTGGCAGTGATATATTCCCCGCGCCGCATACTACTCCGGAAGCGCTTGAACTCAACCAGCTCTTTTCGCGGGCGTTGCATGCGGGATGCACTGAGGCGGTGATGGAAGTTTCCTCGCACGCGCTGCATCAGGAGCGTGTCTATGGCATTCCATTTGATGTAGCGCTGTTCACGAACCTCACCCGCGACCATCTCGATTACCACGAATCGATGGAGAGCTACTTCGCAGCCAAGACGCTATTGTTCAAGGGTGAGGGGGTCGAGCCGCCACGGGCCGCGGTGATCAACATCGAAGATCCCTATGGACAGCAGCTACTGCGCGAGCGCAAGAAGTACGAAGAGCTGATCACCTACGGCATCGAGCGCGGCGACTTTCACGCCAAGGACCTGAAGATCGAGCACAACGGAGCGCAGTTCAAGCTGGTGACGCCACAGGGGGAGCTTCCCATCTACAGCCGGCTGCTAGGGCGGATGAACATCTATAACCTGATCGCGGCTGCGGCGGCCGCCTATGCGCGAGATGTCGAGCCCTCGGCCATGGCCGAGGCCGCCGACCAGATCGCGCACATTGCCGGCCGCTTCGAGCGCGTGGAAGCCGGTCAGCCGTTCGCCGTTATCGTGGATTATGCTCATACCCCCGACGCGCTGCTGAATTTGACTGCCGTGGCGAAAGATTTCATACAACAGCGGGGCGGCCCGGGCCGGGTGATTACCGTGTTCGGCTGCGGCGGCGACCGCGACCGCAGCAAGCGGCCGTTGATGGGAGAAGCGGCCGGGAACGGCAGCGACCTGGTCGTGTTGACCAGCGACAATCCCCGCAGCGAGAACCCAGTCGACATCATGAATGACGCTTTGCCGGGAATTCAGCGATCCGGCACAAAGTACACGCTGGAACCCAGCCGCAAGAAGGCGATCGAACTGGCCATTCAGGAAGCGCGCGCCGGAGATATCGTGCTGATTGCGGGCAAGGGACACGAAAAGATTCAGGTCACGCGCGACGGCACGCTGCCGTTCGACGACGTCGAGGTCGCGCGGGCAGCTTTGCATAATGCAGGATATGCGGCAGATCAGCCGGCCCATCCTGCCCACACATGAAGCTCCCGCTCTGGAGAGCAGCGGAGTTCCTGCCGGCGACGGGCAGCTTCGACGGCGAAGCGGTCGCCGGCGGATACTCCATCGATTCCCGCACATTGCAACCGGGCGACCTGTTTTTCGCCGTCAGGGGCGAACGGCTTGATGGCCATGACTACGTCGAAGCCGCGCTCGCCGCCGGCGCCGTGGCTGCTGTCGTGCATCAGGAACGGCTAGGGCAGTTCGCGGACCGGTCGTGCCTGCTCGCGGTCGAGGACACGCTGACGGCTTTGCAGCGGCTGGGCGCGGCGGTGCGGCGGCTGTGGGCCAAGCCGTTGATCGGCGTGACCGGCTCGGCCGGTAAAACGACGACTAAGGAAATCATTGCGCACGTCCTCTCGACCCGGCATCGCGTTCTGAAGTCGCAAGGCAATCTCAACAACCAGTTCGGAATGCCGCTGCAATTGCTGAAGCTCGAACACGAGCATGAGTTGGCGGTTGTCGAGATGGGAATGTCGCACGCTGGGGAGATAAGCGAGTTGGCTCGGCTGGCCGAACCGAATTGCGCGGTGGTGACGCTGGTCGCGCCCGTGCACCTTGAGTTCTTCGACTCCGTCGCAGGAATTGCGCGCGCTAAGTATGAACTGATTGAATCGTTACCGGCCGGCGGCATCGCCGTCCTGAACGCCGACGATCCATACGTCTCGCAGTTTGGCCGCGACTTCCACGGTAAGGTCGTGATGTTTGGGCTGCACAAGCCGGCGGACGTGATGGCCAAAAACATCGAAGCCCACGGCGCGGCGGGCTCGGTCTTTGATGTTGAAGTCGATGGGGAGCAGGTGCGCGGGGCTTTACCGCTATTGGGCGAACACAGCGTCTACAATGCGTTGGCGGGAATTGCGGTTGGATTGCAGTATGGCGTGCCCCTGGATGTCGCGGTGCAGTCGCTCGGGTCGCTCAGTGCAGGTGACAAGCGTGGTGAGGTGCTTCACTTCGCCGGAGCGACGGTCATCAACGATTGCTACAATTCCAATCCAAAGGCCCTGGAAAGTATGGTGCGCTCGCTGGTTCAGATCCAGGCGCAGCGGCATATTGTGGTTGCCGGGGAGATGCTGGAGCTCGGCCCGGCAGCGGAGACCCTGCACCGCGACTGCGGCAGGTACATGGGGCATTATGGCATCGACAAGCTGCTGGGGATTCGAGGGCTTGCCAAGGCCATGGTGGATGGGGCGCGGGAAGCAGGGGTCGATGCCGAATTCGTGGACACTCCGGAAGAAGCGGGCGAGTGGCTTAAGCGCGAGGTCGAATCCGGAGATGCGGTGCTGATTAAGGCATCGCGTGGCGTGCGTCTGGAAAGGGCGTTGGATGTCTGGATCAAGGGCGAGGCCGACTCCGGGGTACATTGAAGTTCAGGATGATCGTTTGTTAGACGTGCCATGTATCAGGGCACGACTTCAGTCGTGCCAGCCGAGCTGAAAGGAAATGGGGGCTTTAGCCCCTGTACAAGTCCGGCAGGGGCTGAAGCCCAATCGCTATCCTAGCCTCAATGGCCCGGCTAAAGCCGTGCCCTGATACAAACCGCTCAAACCATCGCGGTATTCGGTTTCTCAACGGGGAAGAATTTGCTCTATTGGCTGTTATACCAGCAAGGCTTTCTGGTCTTTCATATCGGTCCATTCCGAATCTTCCGCTATCTGACCTTTCGAACTGCCTTCGCCAGCCTTACGGCGCTGTTCATGGGGTTGATCGTCGGCCCGGCGGTAGTTCGGCGGCTGCGTCAGTTTCAGATCAGCCAGTACATCCGTGAAGAGGGACCGAAGGCCCACCAGAAGAAGGCCGGAACGCCGACCATGGGTGGCGTCCTGATCGTTGTCGCCACGCTGGTACCGACCCTGCTATGGGCTGATCTCAGTAATCGCTTCGTATGGATCGCGGTGGTTTCTACCCTTGCCTTCGGAGCTATTGGTTTTGCTGACGACTACCTGAAAGTTGTGCATCGGCGCAACCTGGGCCTAAGCGGCCGGACCAAGCTGGCCTACCAATTCACCGCGGCGTTCGCCGTGGCGGCGACACTCGTTGCTTTGCAGCGGTACGGCCTGTACTCCACGCGCCTGATCGTTCCGTTCTTCAAGCGGGTCCGGCCCGATCTGGTGATCAGCAGCCTGCAACACACGCATTGGTGGCCACTGGCGTTTCTACCGTTTTTCTTTTTTGTCGCCATTGTCATTGTTGGCTCCAGCAACGCAGTAAACCTTACCGACGGCCTTGATGGACTGGCGATCGGGTGTACCGTCATCGCGGCGGGTGCGTTAACCATCCTGACATATGTCAGCGGGCATGCCGTTTTCGCCGACTACCTCGAGCTCGCCAGGATGCCCCAGGTTGCCGAGCTCACCATCTTCTGCGGCTCCATGGCGGGTTCGGCCATAGGTTTTCTGTGGTACAACGCTCATCCTGCGGAAGTCTTCATGGGCGACGTCGGCTCGCTCGCGCTGGGCGGAGCCATCGGCACGGTTGCAGTGCTGATCAAGCAAGAGCTGCTGCTGCCCTTTATCGGCGGCATATTTGTCATCGAAGCGTTGTCCGTGATCTTGCAGGTAGGCTCGTACAAGCTGCGAAAGAAGCGCATCTTCAAGATGGCTCCGATCCATCACCATTTTGAATTGCTAGGTTGGAGCGAGTCGAAGGTCATCGTGCGCTTCTGGATCGCCTCCCTGGTGTTTGCACTCTTTGCTCTCACCACGTTGAAATTGCGCTAGTTTCGCGCGCGGAAGTGGCACAATGAGGTCTTCGGGTTCCGCGGCATGGATGTGAACGGCAAACGTGTTCTGGTCGTCGGACTGGGGAAGTCCGGCGTTGCCTCCGCCCTGTTCTTGCAGCGGCGGGGCGCGCGCGTCTCCGTCTCTGACGCAAAATCGCCGGAGCAGCTTCGCCAGGAGATCCCGGTGCTGCTCGAGGCCGGCATCACGGTTGAGACGGGAGAGCATGGCGAGCGCACCTTTCGCGAGCAGGACCTGATCGTCATCAGCCCGGGCGTGCCATTCGACATGCCACTGCTGGCGCGAGCCCGCGAACGGGGGATTCCCATTATCGGCGAGGTCGAGCTGGCCTACCGGTTTCTCAAGGGCAACATCGTCGCTGTTACGGGTTCGAACGGAAAGACGACGACGACCACGCTGGCCGGCGACGTGATCGCCGCTTCCGGTCGAGACACGCTGGTGGGAGGCAACATCGGCACCCCGGCCATTAGCTTCGTCGAAACTGCTACCGGCCAGACCTGGATTGTGCTGGAGATCAGCAGCTTTCAACTGGAGACGATTGAAAGCTTCCGCCCTCGCATTGCTGCCGTTCTGAACGTCACGCCCGACCACCTCGACCGCCACTACACTTTCGAGAACTACGCCGCGGCCAAGGCGCGAATCTTCAGCAACCAGACGGGCGACGACTTCGCCATCTTGAACGCCGATGACGCGACGTGCGTCTCGATGGCGTCGAACGTGAAGTCACGGGTGTACTGGTTCAGCCGCCTGCGCGAGGTTGAGCGCGGCGCTTTTGTGCGCGGCGAAGACATAATGTGGCGCGACGCCAATCGTGAGCAGGCCATTCTGCCGGTGAGCGAAATCTCATTGAAAGGTACCCACAACCTGGAAAATGTGCTCGCGGCGGTCTGCGTAGGCATGCTGGTGAAGGCCGAGCCCGCGGCGATCCGGCGCGCGGTCGAAGAGTTTCGCGCAGTCGAGCACCGCCTGGAGTATGTCGGCACGGTGCGCGGCGTCGAGTACTACAACGATTCCAAAGCCACCAACGTAGACGCAACCATCAAGGCGCTGGAGTCCTTTCCCGGCCGCATTCACCTTATTCTTGGCGGCAAGGACAAGGGCAGCGACTATAGCGTCCTGAATGAATTGCTCGCCCAGCGAGTGAAGCGGGTTTACACCATCGGGGCAGCGGCGGCCAAGATCGAATCGCAGATACGGGGCGTCGAAGTCTTGCACAGCGAGACCCTGAATGCGGCGGTCAGGCGCGCCAGTGAGATCGCATTGCCCGGTGACGTTGTCCTGCTCGCCCCCGCCTGTGCCAGCTTCGATCAGTTCGAGAGCTACGAGCATCGCGGGCGCGTCTTCAAAGAACTCATTCGCGAGCTGACAAACAAAGAACACGAGCGCGATGGCATGGCCGCTTCCCGTCATGGAGAAGCCCTGTAATGGCCAAGCGCGTCAGCGTCGACAAGTGGCTTTTCGGCGTGACACTGCTGCTGGTGTTCATAGGCCTGGTGATGGTTTTCAGCGCCTCGGCAGTCATGGCGAAAGAGCGCTTTGGATCACCGTACAGTTTCCTGTTCAAGCAACTCGCCTGGGCTGCAGCCGGTGTCATCGCAATGGTCGCGGTGATGAATATCGATTACAAACAGCTTCGCCGACCGGCCGTCGTCTTCACCTTCCTCGGAACTACCTGCTTGCTGCTGATTGCCGTCTTTTTCTTCCGCGACTCGCATAATACGCATCGCTGGATCAAGTTTGGGATTCTGTCGTTCCAGCCATCAGAGTTGGCGAAGCCTGCCATTATCCTTTATCTTGCCTACTTTCTCGAAACCCGCTGGCAGCAGATTACGGACTGGAAGCACGTGCTGGTCCCGGCTGCCGCCCCAACCGTGCTGCTGGCGCTTCTGATTGTCAAGGAACCTGATTTAGGTACCGCCGTCGCGTGCATGGCGATCACCGCCGCCATTCTGTATGTCGCAGGCATGAAGACGCGATACTTCGGCTACGCGATGGCTGCCTCGGTAGTGCCTCTTTATTTTCTGATCGTGCGCGTTCCGTGGCGATGGAACCGTATCATGGCATTCCTCGATCCGTACAAAGATCCGCTGGGGCACGGCTTCCACATTATTCAGTCGATGATCGCGGTTGGTACTGGCGGACTGACAGGCGCCGGATTGATGGAAGGCAAGCAGAAGTTGTTCTATCTTCCTGAGCCGCACACGGACTTTATCTTCGCCAATATCGCCGAAGAGCTGGGCCTCTGGGGCTCCTTGTTGATTGTCGTCCTCTTCAGCATCTTCTTATATCGTGGCGTGCGCGTTGCCCTGCGCACCGAAGATCCCTTCGCCCGATTTCTTGCCACAGGCGTTACCGCCATGGTTGTGATTCAGGCACTCATTAATATGAGCGTGGTCCTGGGCATGATGCCGACCAAGGGCATTCCCCTACCCTTTATTTCCTACGGTGGCTCATCGCTATTTATTACCCTGGCCAGCGTTGGGGTTCTCCTCAACATCACGCAGCAGACAGACTAGCCATGCGTGTGATCATAGCGGGAGGCGGCACGGGCGGGCACGTCATTCCCGCACTGGCTATTGCGCAGGAGTTGCGCGCCCAGTATCAGGCTGAAGTCGAGTTCGTGGGCACGAGTCGAGGTATTGAGACTCGTCTTGTGCCGGCCGCCGGTTTCGAGTTGCACCTGATACAGGTTGGGCAGCTGAATCGAGTTGGCATTCGCACCCGCATCAAGACAGTGGTTGATCTTCCGCGCGCAGTTCTTCAGTCGCTGGGCCTCATTCGGAAGTTTCGCCCCGATGTGATGATCGGCGTGGGTGGGTATGCTTCCGGGCCGGCGATGCTGGCGGGCGGCATTGTGAACGTGCCGCTGGTTGCCTTCGAGCCGAATTCCATACCCGGTTTTGCGAATCGCGTGATGGCGCCGCTGGTGAGGGCGGCAGCCGTGCAGTTTGAGGCCACCTGCCGATACTTCCGCAACTGCAACGTGACCGGCGTACCGGTACGCAATGAATTTTTCCTTATCGCACCACGGCCGGCGAATGCCCCTCCGACATTGCTCGTCTTCGGCGGGAGCCAGGGGGCGCACGCGATCAATGTTGCTGTGCTGGAGGCATTGCCGCGGCTGGCGTCACTGTTGCCGAAGATCCACATCATCCATCAGACGGGCGAGAAGGATTTCGCGGACGCGCAAGCCGCCTACTCGAAGGCGAACATCTCCGCCGAGGTTTCGCCCTTTATTGACGACATGCCGGGCGCCTTTGCGCGCGCTGACCTGCTGGTCTGCCGCTCGGGCGCCAGCACGGTGGCGGAGGTGACGGCCGCGGGCCGCCCGGCCATCTTCATCCCACTGCCCACAGCCGCTGATGACCATCAGCGGCACAACGCCGCTGCCCTTGCGGACGCAAACGCTGCTCGCTTACTCCCCCAGTCGGGACTCACCAGCGATCGTCTGGCGCAGGAGATCACCGACCTGCTGACGAACCGACCAGTGCTTACCCAGATGTCGCAGGCCGCGCGCAAACTCGCTCATCCTGATGCTGCCGGAGAGATCGCTCGCCTTGCCGTGCGGGCCGCTGGCGCGCCGGGCGAACCCGCGATAGCCTAGAGGCTTCACTACAGCGCACGGCGCTAAGAGCCACTCTCTTTCATGTTTGCCAACCTTCAGCGTGTCCATTTCGTCGGCATCGGCGGTATCGGGATGAGCGGTATCGCCGAGGTGCTGCTCAATCTCGGGTACAAAGTTTCCGGCTCCGACCTCAAGCTCTCACCTGTTACTCAGCGGCTGCAAGCGATGGGCGCAACCATCTTCGAAGGCCATCGCCCGGAGCACATCACCGGCTCTGATGTTGTGGTAATCAGTTCAGCCGTTCGCAACGACAATCCCGAAGTCGAGGCCGCGCGCGAGCAACACGTGCCGGTTATTCCCCGTGCCGAAATGCTTGCCGAACTCATGCGCTTGAAATATGGGATTGCCGTAGCCGGCATGCATGGAAAGACGACGACGACTTCAATGATTGCGGTTGTGCTTGCCGCCGGCGGCCTCGACCCGACCGTTGTAGTCGGCGGCCGCGTCGATGCGATGGGCTCCAACGCGCGGGTGGGCAAATCGAAGTACCTCGTTGCCGAGGCGGACGAAAGCGACCGTTCCTTCCTCAAGCTCTCGCCCATCGTGGAGGTTGTTACCAACATCGACCGCGAGCACATGGACTGCTATCGCGATCTGCACGACGTCGAAGAGACCTTCATCGAGTTCATGGACCTCGTGCCGTTCTACGGAATCGTTGTGGCCTGCAACGACGACGAGAACCTGCGCAAGCTGCTTCCTGCTGTTAGGCGCCGCGTGCTGACGTACGGCACCTGCGAGGGCTCCGACTTCCATATCTGCGAGCTAAGGTTCGCCGCAGGCGATGGGGTGCATATCTCAGAGACCAGCTTCCGCGTGCGCTACCGGGACAGCGATCTGGGCGAATTCCGCTTGCACGTTCCCGGCGAGCACAACGTTCGCAATGCAACCGCCGCCATCGCCGTTGGCATGGGTTTGGACGTGTCCGTCGTCAGCATTCGCGAAGCTCTGGAACAATTCAATGGCGTGGATCGCCGCTTTCAGGTCAAGGGACGCGTGAATGGGATTACGGTGGTCGACGACTACGGGCATCATCCGACAGAAATCAAAGCCACGCTGGCAGCCGCGCGGCAGTGCGGGGTCAAGCGCGTGCACGTCATCTTTCAGCCACATCGCTATACTCGCACGCAGCTACTGATGGAAGAATTCGCCACCGCATTTGGGGACGCCGATACGCTCATCCTGCTTGATATCTATCCTGCCAGCGAGCCGCCGATCGCGGGCGTCACCAGCCAGGAGCTGGCCCAGCGCATCGTTCGCCGCGGTGATCAACGAGTGCAGTACGCGGCGTCCTTCGAGGAAGCCGCCCAGTTCGTTTCTGAGTCCGCGCAACCCGGCGACATGATTCTCACCCTGGGTGCAGGCAACGTCTCGCAGATCGGTTTGCTGCTGCTGGAGATGTTGCAGCGATGCACAGCGAAGACCCGGCTCAAATGATGTTAGGGGAACCAGGGTGCCGTCTGCTTACCGATCTTCGGTGTCGAGTTCGGCAAGCAGAGTTTTCACTTCAGTTTGGAGCCCGGGCAAGTCTGTTTCGATGACGCTCCAAACCACTGGATCAGCAACAAAGCTATATCCGTGAATCAGGCGATTGCGAAAGGCAATGATTTCGGAATGCTGACCGATCCGTGATCCTGTATTCGGAAATCGTCGAACAAGTTGCGCCAGCGCCTCCCCAATAATCTCCAACTGACGCTCGACCGCCGAACGCAGCATCGCATCGTTCGAGTAGTCGGCCAGGTTTCGTTGGCCAATGAACCGCTGAATGAGATCAATTGAATTGAGAATGTCCCAGAGATATGCCTTCGGATCACGCTGCATAGAGCGGGACCTGTGAGGCTTCGATATTGCGCAGGATATAAGGATTACGTACAGCAGAGGCTTCCACCAAATCGACACTGCGGCAGAAGAGGCGCTCCAACTCCCTGACAAGCCCGAAATACGCACGAGCATGTTCTTGCGGCTGCATGGGAAGGAACTCAACCAGGAAATCGAGGTCACTCGTTTCCCGCCGGAAATCGGCACGCGCGGCTGAACCAAACAATGCCAGGCTGAGCACACGAAACCGGCTACAGATCTCTGTCAGCTCTTCCTTGCGTTCTTCGATCAAGTCGACCATGCGCGCACAAATCATAACTCAGTGGATCTTTTCCGTGCAGGTGTGACAGCCAAGCGGGCATTTCGCAATGCACAAGCGCCTTGTGAGTTTACTGTTGTGGTTCCAGCTCTCTTCACAACAGCGGTAAGCCCCAATTGCGCCTCCGCAGCGCACTTGAAAACGGATATAGTGAGGCGAATAGCGACGTTACAAGCTTTTGAAACCCGGTTTTCATGGCTCGGAAGAACGCATCCACGATCGGGGACGACGAACCCGAGACCGCCCACGAATCGCCTCCTTCTGCACGGCGGTTTGAAGACGGTCCTTTGGATGGGTGTGTTTTCGATCTGGACGACGAGGCTGAGTCGCCCTTTCTGCGCGGCCAGAAACGCGTGCCTGTTCGTCGCAGCGCCTTGCCGCGCAAAGCGCTCGATCGAGTCAAGGTACTACTGGTTTTGCTTCTGGTGGGGGGGATGGTCGCTCTGGTCGCCGTAACCATTTATCGCTATGCGACCCAGTCGTGGAGGTTCCGGATCGACTCCAGCGACAACATCGAGGTGCTGGGCGCTCATAACGTGAACCGTGCACAAGTGCTGGACGTCTTCAGCTCGGACATCGATCGCAATGTATTTTTCGTTCCGCTCGCCGAGCGCAAGAAGCAGTTGCAGGAGCTTCCATGGATTGAATCGGCGTCGGTAATGCGCCTGCTCCCCAATCGATTGACCGTTGCGGTAAAGGAGCGCACGCCGGTGGCCTTTGTCGAAATCAATTCGCACATCGCGCTGATTGATGCGCATGGCGTGATTATGGAAATGCCGGCGGGGCAGCAGTCGACGTATTCGTTTCCCGTGATTGTCGGCATGACTGACGAGGAGCCCTTATCAACGCGCGCGGCCCGCATGAAAATCTACGGACGGCTGATCAGCGAGCTCGATTCCGGTGGAACCCACTATTCGCGCAATCTCAGTGACGTGGACGTGAGCGATCCGGACGACATAAAGGCTACGATCGCCGATCCGCAAGGAGCGGTCGCTGGTGCATCTCGGGTCTTCGAATTTTCTCGAGCGCTTTCAGGTTTACGTTTCCCACGTGCAGGAGTGGCGAACGCAATTCCAGCCGCTCAAGTCGGTTGATCTGCGCTACCAGCACCAGGTCATTGTGAATCCCGACGAGGTCAGCCGGCCGGCTGATACCGCAACTCCGGCAGAGGACAAGACTGGGAGCACGGATCATGCTTCTGCGTTGCAGAGGAACAAGGGCGCCGCGCATTCGGACGCGAAGAAGCAGAACTAACGATGGCGAGTCAAACCGAAAACCTGCTCACTGTTATTGACGTCGGAAGCGCCAAGACCTGCGTGATAGTTGCGGAGGTGAACGACTATGCGCTGCGCTACCGCGGGCACGGTCATCTCCGATTCGCGGGGCATGCGCAAGGGCGTGGTCGCCGACCTCGACAAGGCGGTCAGTTCCATCAAGAAGGCGGTTGAAGAAGCCGAGAACGTGGCCCAGGCGCCGGTGGAACATGCTGTGGTCGGCGTCGCCGGAGCGCATATTCGGGGCGTCAACAGTCATGGCGGAATTTCCCTGGGCTCCCGCTCGCGCGAAATCAGCCGCGATGACGTTCGCCAGGCGGTAGAGAAGGCGCGCAGCATATCGCTGCCCGAAGATCGCGAACCTTTGCACCTGCTTCCCCAGGAATTCATCCTCGACGGGCAGCCCGGAGTGCATGACCCTGCAGGCCTGATGGGCCGCAAGGTTGAAGTTCGTGTGCATCTCGTGACCGCCGGGACGATGGCTACCCAGAACGTCATCACCGCCGTGAACCGCGCCGGCATTCATGTGGACGACACAGTATTCGAAGCGCTCGCCTGCGCCGATTCCGTGCTGCAGACTGACGAGAGGGAATTGGGCGTTTGCCTGGCCGACATCGGCGCCGGCTCTACCGACCTCATTGTCTACTTCGAAGGGGTGGTGATTCATACCGGCGTGGTTCCGCTGGGCGGAGATCATTTCACCAACGATGTCGGAGTCGGGTTTCGCACGCCACTGCCCGATGCCGAGAACATCAAGAAGATGTTTGGCAGCGCCATCGTCACGCGCATTCCCGAGGGCAACGAAATTGAAGTTCCCTCGGTTGGCGACCGTCCTTCGCGGCTCATGCAGCAGCGCATGCTGGGCGAAATTCTCGAGCCGCGCTCGCGCGAGCTGATGGATTTGCTGCGCGAACACCTTCGTCAGGCCGGGGTTTACGAATTGCTGGGAGCGGGCATTGTTTTCACCGGCGGCGGTTCGCGTTTGCCTGCCTTGCTGGAGACGGCAGAAGACATTCTGCGCCGGCCCGTGCGCCTGGGCTATCCGGTGCCGATTGCCAAGCTCCCCTCGCACTTGCTGGAGCCGGAATTCTCCACCGCCATCGGCATGGTTCTATATGGACACCGGGCGCGCCAGACGCGCATGAACATCGATCGCAGCATTGGAGCCAGGCTGAAGGCAATCTTTGCGCGGCAGAACTGATGAGCAAGTGAAACGGTCTCGTAGACCGGATTGGAAGGGCGGGTGGTACGCCTTCAGGCGTACACACAACTTGGTTTTTGGAAAGATTCGCGTCAGGGCACGACTTGAAGGCTGATAAAGAACTGGGGTTCGCAAGCTTTGTATCAGGGCACGGCTTTAGCCGGGCCGCTATAGCAGCAAGCAACCGGCCTTTAGGCCCTGAAAACTTATGACAGGGGCTAAAGCCCATCTGTTTCGATGGCTTATCGGCCTGACTGAAGTCAGGCCCTGATACAAACCGTTTTCAAACATGGGTTGTGCACGCATAAACGCGTGCTCCAGCCAGGTGGATAGCATGCATCACCGATCGGCGACTAACAGGAGTAAACCATGATCGAAGACTTCAACGATAAGCAGCCCGAGAACGACCTCCGCATCCAGTTCAACGAAGAAGTGCTGAACAGCGCTCGTATCCGGGTCATTGGCGTCGGCGGCGGCGGCGGCAACGCGGTCAACCGCATGATCGAGTCGCGTCTCGAAGGCGTCGAGTTCGTTGTCGCCAACACCGACCTACAGGCGCTGAAGCTCTCGAACGCGTCGGTGAAGATCCAGCTTGGCGTGAAGCTGACGAACGGGCTAGGCGCGGGCGCCAACCCGGACGTAGGCCGCAAGGCCGCACTTGAAGATGCCGACCAGATCATTCAGGCGCTGGAAGGCGCTGACATGGTGTTCGTCACCACCGGTCTTGGCGGCGGCACAGGCACGGGCGCGGCTCCGATCATTGCCTCGCTGGCGAGCGAGATGGGTGCGCTGACGGTCGCCGTTGTCACCAAGCCGTTCGCATTCGAAGGCAAGCGCCGCCAAAACCAGGCCGAGCGCGGGCTGCAAGAGCTGATCGACTCGGTCGACACAACGATCGTCATTCCGAACGAGAAGCTGCTTGCCGTCGCCAAAGACGCCGGCTTCTTCGAGTCCTTCCGGGTGGCCGACGACATCCTGCGGCAGGCGGTGCAGGGCATCTCGGACATCATCACCATTCCCGGCATCATCAACCGCGATTTCGCCGACGTGAAGACCATCATGGCCGGCATGGGCTACGCGGTGATGGGCACGGCCACGGCGCGTGGCGAAGATCGCGCCACGAAAGCCGCGCAGGCAGCAATCGCCTCGCCGCTGCTGGAAGCGGGGGCCATCGACGGCGCGCGCGGCATCCTCATCAACGTCACCGGCTCCAGCTCACTGCGGCTGGCGGAGGTCAACGAGGCTTCGACCATCATTCAGAGCGCGGCCCACGAAGACGCCAACATTATTTTTGGCGCGGTGCTCGATGAGAAGATGAAGGACGAAGTGAAGATCACGGTGATCGCAACGGGCTTCAAAGAGACCCCGCGTCATCGCGAGCACTACGATTCGATGGCCAGTCCGGTTTTGCAAAACCGTGACAACGGCAATTCGGCGCACGCGACCTATGAAGTCGCGGCTGTGCATGTGCCGGAGCGCGTTGCCCCGGCAGCGCCTGTGTTTGCCGAGCCGGTTCCCGAGCCGAGAGTCTCGACAGCAGTCTCGTACGTGCCGGAAATTGTCGACGATTACGACTTGGGTTCAGGCGTGGTGCGCCATGCGGCGCCGATGGAAGACTACCCTAAACCAGCGGAACCGCCGCCGGCACCGCGCGCTGAGATGCCGGCGATCGAGACGGTCAGCAGCAGCTTGAACATAAAATACGATGCTGACGATCTGGAGATTCCGGCGTTCCTGCGCAAGCGCGGGGAAAGCTAAGGCACAAGCTCGAGGCCTCAGTCCGGCGAATTGTTGCCTCCGAACATTGCGCCTCTGACGGGTCCGGGGAGCAGCCACGGCCATCGATTACGATTCACTACTGTATGGGAAAGCTTAAGCTGATCGCCCTTGCGATCACCATGTCACTCCTCTCGCAGGCGACCGTTACTGCCGCACAGACCAAAGTCCCAGCCAGGAACTCCAGCGCAAAAGCAGACGTCTCCGATGATGAGGCTTTCGCGGGCTACCAACGCGTTACCGCAGGCATCACTCCGCCCAAAGCGACGCATTCTCCCGATCCGGAGTATCCCGACCTTCCACCGGACACTGAGCCGAGCGGCGTAGTTGTGATGCTGATCGGGGTAGATGCTCGCGGGCGTGTCGAGCCAGTGCGCGTGCTGCGCAGCTCAGCAGCGGCTTTCGAGAAAAGCGCGGTCGCCACAGTAAAGACCTGGCGATTCAAGCCGGCGAAGAAAGACGGCAAACCGGTGCCGGTGCAGATCACGGTTGAGATGAGGTTTGCGAACTAACCATGCCTGGCCCAACCGCAATGGGCGCGGTACTGCCAAATCTGGCTTCCGAAGCTGGAACTTGTCGCAACTCCGACTCTGTAGGAGTGCTCCAGCGCCACGCGAAGATCAACTTGTTGTATCGCGTGGTAACGATAACGTCGGCATCGCGTTGCTCAAGGTTGTGTACCGCTGGTCCTGTCGCAGTTGTGCCTACGTAAACGGAAAACAGCCGCCCTCCCGCCTGCACCAGGCGATTCGACTTGATCTGGCCAAAAGCGCCGAGCATCTGAAGATATTCTCCGAGCGACTCGGAGCCCAGCGCATCGGTGGCTGAGGCCGGGAAGGGCAATCCAAGACAAGACTGATCCAGCACTCGCAGCTCAAGCTTAGCCACACCACTGGCGCCGCCCTGGGCCCAGAGCGGGGTTCGAGCGCATGCCCTCCAGAGGTAGTCGAGCCGCTGCGCCAACTCATCGCTGCCTGGGTCTTCGGCCGGAGCCGGCGGCTGTTGGCTAAGGAGCCATCCCCCTGGCAACGAGTATGAAAAATCCAACTCCGGGATTTGAAACTTGCCTTCTTCGAATGTTCCCGCTGGAATCGTCTGCTCGGCTGGACGGCTTCGGATAGCTTCATCCACGATGGCGGTCGGAATCGTCGGGCCGTTCGTCACTGCTCCCTCCGGACGAAACGGCTTGCCGTCTGCGGTGAAGAAGCTTCCTGCGCCGTCAGTGCAAAACACACGCACGCCAGCGACAGCCTTGTGCGACTTATCGAGGAACGTCTTGTCATTGGTCTGGACGGTAAAGTGAACGGTGTAGTCCCTGATGCGAGCGGAAAACTGCGTACCCCGAACGTCGCCGGAGTGCTTATCGATTCGTTTGAAGTGAACGGGCGGTGGAGTGAATTTCGGCAGATCCGGGGCTACCGTTCCGGGCATGCTGTGCGCAATTTCATTCTCCCGCGCCTGCGCCTGCTCGGGAGTCATGCGGTGGTCCTCCTCGTGACGCCCACCGGCGGTGATCACAAAGGTTCCGTAGCGCAGGCTGTCTTGGAATCCGATGGCAAGCAGCGCGTGCTCGCCCGGCAGGCGGATGGGGAGCATGAGGCGATGGCCCTGGAGTGGAATCGGGAGACGCAGCGAGAACCCGAAGTAGAGGCTTGAATAGGCATCGTCCGTAAGCAGCCCAGATTCCGGCAGCAGCGATTCTGCGGGTGATTTTGAGCTATTGGCAGTACGCTCGCCGAATGGGCTTTCGGTGGGCAGATGGCATTGCGCGAGCACAGGCCCGCAGGAGATCAGGAGGACCGCCAACGACAGCAAGCCAAGGCACGCAGTAGTCAGATGTCCTGATCGAGGCGAGCATTGAGAGCTCATCAGCCGGGCGAGCCGATTACGGTTGCTTAACACGCTATGAGGACCTGCGACTTGTTGTCATCATGGCAGCAAATCACCCGGTCAGCAATCCGCCTGCCCCTAAGCCTTGAAGGGGCGCAGCTTCAGCTGCGCCCCTCCCGGTTACATTAGATACAGGATCGCGAGCCGACGAGAGTCGGCGAGCGGTCCCATCAATGTTCGCCCGCCCTTCCGTGCTGCTTGCGGTAAATGGCTTCCACCCTTTCGATGGTGTCGATCTCGGCGGGAAGCTTGTCTTGGCGGATGCGTACGATGCGCGGAAAGCGCAAGGCGAATCCGCTGTCGTGCCGGCGGGAGCGCATGACCGCATTGAACGCAACCTCCAGAACGATCTTCGGCTCAACATCGCGCACGTGGCCGTGGTCCGCGATCGTGTGGGCCAAGAACCACCGCGTCATCTCCGCGATCTCGACGTCCGTCAGTCCAGTGTAAGCCTTGCCGATGTTGACCAGTTCCTCGCCCTTGCAGACAGCGAAGGTGTAGTCGCTCAGCACCTGCACCCGCTTGCCGTTGCCGAATTCGGCGCGCGTGACGACAACATCCAGCGTCGCTAGCTCGCGCTTGAGCTTCAGCCACCAGCGGCCGCGCCGGCCCGGCATGTAGGGTGAATTCACGTCCTTGATCATCAGGCCTTCGTTGCCGCGCGCCATGGCTTCCGCGAAGAGCTGCTCCAACTGCTCAACCGAATCGGCGTGCGTGACAGGCGCGCGCAGCACCCAACCTGATGGCGCTTGCGGCGAGAGCTCCGCTTCAAACAGCAATTGGCCCTGCGCGTTGATGAAAGGCTTGGGCTCGACCCGGCTGGCTCCAGAAAAGACGCGGTCTAGTATCGCGGACCTTTCCGAGAGCGGCCTTTGCAGCAGCAGTTCGCCCTCGGCATAGAGGACGTCGAAGACGACATAGGCGACGGGGACTTCCTTCATAAGCTGGTCGCTGACTTGCTTGCGCCCCAGGCGTTTCTGTATTTCCGAGAACGGCATGGCGTGTCCGCCATCATCGGTATGCCGCCAGGCAACGATCTCACCGTCGAGGATTACCTCGCCCGGTAAGTCGCTGAGCGGTCCCACGAGTTCGGGAAACGACTGCGTGACCTCATCTAGCGTGCGCGAGAACATGCGGACCTGTCCTCCACCGCAGTGCGCCTGCGCGCGGATGCCGTCGTATTTGTCCTCGACGAGTGCATGCTCGAAATACTCAAAGGCCTCGGCGGCATCGGCTGCGGGGCTAGCCAGCATGAAGCCGATGGGACGAAACAACCGCATGCGCGCCTCTTGCAGCCGATGCTCGGCCGCGAGCCTCAGAATTGCTCCGACATCGCCCAGCAGCATATTGGCGCGCTGCACCTGCGGCAGCGGTTCGTCGTAGGCTTTGGCGATCGCTTCTTCGACCAGGCTCTCTTTGAGTCCGATTCGCAGCTCGCCGGTAATGATCTTCAGGATGTACTTGGCTTCGAGTGCGGTCGCGCGTGTCAGAAGCGCGCCCAGCAGTTCGCCCTTGGCGTTCGCAGTTCGCGTTGCGGCGATCTGGTCGAAGGCCGCGCGGACATCATCTAATCTCAGGGAAGCTTCGGGGCGTTGCCGCTGCGATAGGACTTCATACACCGCCGCGCCGAGGTCCCCCGTCTTGCGATAGCCTGCGCCGAGCTCAGCATCGGAAGCGCCCGTGACTTCCTTTACCACTTTCCACAGCAGCGAGCCGCCGACCTGCAACGTGCGCTCCTCGAACGCAGGAAAAGCTCTGCCCGACAGAAAAATCGCCGAGATCGCTGCCTCGTCAACGCTTCGCGAGCGAAAGTACTCAGCGACAATGGCCGTCTTCTCCAGCTTCTTGGTGGTCGCGCCAATGCGCTCGCAGGTCTCGGCGAAGGCTTGCATCGTGTGCGCGCCGTGGACTGTCAGGGCTGCACGCCCGCATAAGAGGGAATCGCATCCTTCGCCACGTTCTTGTAAACCACGCCGCCCTTCATGACGAATACGACTCGGCGAACGGCTGTAATGTCCTTGATGGGATCGCCGTCGAGCGCGATGATGTCGGCCTGCATTCCCGAAGCAATGGAGCCGATCTGGTCGCCCAGGCCTATCGCTTCCGCTCCCAGCGAATTGGCGGAGACCATCGCGACCATGGGAGCCACACCGCAGTGCACACGATTGATGAATTCTTCGGCGTTGCGCCCATCCATGCCGGCGACAGCGTCCGTGCCAAACACCATCTTCAGCCCCGGAGTTTTCGCCGCCTGCCGCACAAGGTCGCAGTTCACCGGCAGTATCTTCTCCATTGCGGTGAAGCCATCCGGCGGATAACCCGGCGTTCCCAGGTACTGTTCCTTGTGCTGCAAGTAATTGTTGATGATCAGCGACACTTGCGGATCGAAATACGTGCCCTTCTCCGCCATCAGCTTCAGGTCTTCATCGGTCGCCAGCGCGCCGTGTTCGACCTCGGTGCATCCGGCAAGCGTCGCGGCGCGCACCGCCTCTTTATAGGCATGGACCAGCGTGCGCAGCCCCTGCTTCTTCGCCTCGTCGCACGCGGCACTCAACTGCTCCCAGGAAAGCGTCATGCCTCCGCCCTGGCGGATCGACTTCGACGCGAAGATTTTGATCAGGTCAGCGCCGGCTGCTTTCTGCTTCCGGATGTACGCGCGAATTTCATCGGGCGTACCTGTGTCCTCGCCCTTTCCCACGAGCGGTTCGACCGCCGTCAGGATGCGAGGCCCGGGAATTCTCCCCTCGGCGATGGCGTCACGCAGCGGGACGTCATTCGGAGCGCCTACGCTTTGCACTGTAGTGAAGCCGGCCATCAGCGTTACCCAGGCATTCGACGCCGCGCGATAAGCGTCGTCCTGGGTTGTACCTGTCGTACCGGCGTTCTTGCCGTCTTTGCCGAAGATCCACGTGATGTGGACGTGCGCATCAATCCAGCCGGGCAAAACGATCAGCCCACGCAGGTCGTAGTCGACGGGCCCGCCGCTGAGAGGCTCGACCGCAACGATCTTCGAGCCCTCGACCACAATGCGCTGGTTTTGCTGGACGAGTCCTTTGCCGTCGAGCACGTTGCTGGCGGCAATCACGATGCGCTGGGTTGATGGCGACGTCTGCGCACAAAGATGGCACGTCATCGCGCCGACGAGGACAAGGCTAAAGATGTAGGGGAATATCTTCGCGAATCGCATGATGGTTTGTTCCCTTGAGTTAGCTATGATAAACGGCTGTTCACGCCAGCCCCGAGCGTCCAGACTTTTCGGAGGTATGGGATTAGGCGGTCTGGATTGCCCGATGTGAGGAAATCGTCAGCCCGAAGGGCGTGCGATGACAGCCCAGCGTAAAGCGAAGCGGAACGCTGGGTTTTCGGTTCTTGGTGATTGGGAGCCGGCTTTTAGCCGGCGAAACCGGGGATGGTGCAGCCGCGCACAGGTTGTGTCGTCCCCGAGGGACTGGGAGTTTCAAACTCAAGCTACCCAGGACTCCGCTGCGCTTCGTCCTGGGCTGTCATGGCACGCCCTTTGGGCTCAGGCTCTGCGAACCGTACTGCGTTCGACCGGAACTCCGTAGACGATCCAGGCGCAATCATAGGGCTCTCGCCTCATGACTGCGCCCGCTCCGAACTGCGACTTACTGAGGCCCTCGATCAATCGTGAACCCGCTGGGTATCTGGAAGAGCGACGGATCAGGCTCCGCCCGCTGGATGTTCGTCAACCGGTAGACGGTCTCGCCGATACGCGGATCGTTGCGCTTGCTCAGCACCACCATCTGCAAGTCGGGCGAAGTCCACACTTCGGAGGTAATCTCCAGAGGCTGCTCATTGCCGATCTCGCCTGCGGGTATGGTGCGCGTTGTCCGTGTCCCAACGGCGGAGACGCCCCCAATCGTCTGTGTGCCCAGGGACTCGGTCTTGGTTTCGCTCGGATCTCCGGCCGAATTCACCCAGACTCGCTCTTCCACGCCGCCGGAATTAGCCCCGCCGGCAACGATGATCTTCTTCTCAACCGTGACCGGCCTGCCCCCGACGTCACCGGCTTGCTCATGACGGCATGGGCGCCCGGCCCGACGAAACCCATAGCGCCGGCTGGAGGCTTTATGACGTGTGCGGTCTTGTCAGTCAGGTCGAGAAGGTAGCTGACTTTGTCGACCGGATCGTTGATAAACGCGATCTTCGGCGCGTTGGTGGCCAGGGGACCGATGTTGCTCGTCATCTCCTGCCGTCGCGTGCGCCCCTGGCGATCGCGAGCTAGCTGCGACTCGGTCTTGTTCACGATGCGGTTGCCGTCAGCAAGTACCTGGGTGGTCTCGGTGATCGCCGTCGCGGTGTAGGGAGCGCCAGTCACGGGCTTGGTAGAGTCAGCGATTGCGATATACCCGGTCGTAACCTTGTCACCCACCTTTTGTGTGTGGAAGAACACATTCGGAGATGCCACTCCGGCATCAGGCGGAGGCACGGGCTCTTGCATGAGCATCTCTGGCATGGCTGCAGGCCCGGCGCTTTGGCCGATTACCCAGGAACACCAAAGTAGAAGGCTCGCGATAAGCACAACGATGTTTCTCATTCCCCGTACTCCTTAATGAACGTTGCGGGTTTGTACTAGTCTGACGGCGTATGGCATGCCGTCCTGTCCCACCAGAACGTCGGTGAGGATGCGGCGATCGAGAAGCTGTCCGTCGACGGGATAGCCGATGAGTTGCAGCGCTGAGCCAGGCATATCCACGCGCACTATGCGCGATTGCCCCAGCGGAATCGCCGGATCGAATGTCGGTAAAGCGACGAAGTCTCCAGCCTCAACGGTCACGGGTGGCGCCTCATTATCACTACCGCGAGGCTTGCTTATTTGCTTCGAGTGAACCCTCGGCTTGACACCCACGCTTGCGATGGACGGCGCTGGAATCTTAGGGCCCTCGGTTGCGACTACTTGCGGCGTAGGAGAAGGAGCCTTCGCGGTTTGGGATGAAGGCTCAACTACTTTGACCGCTTTCGGCTGCTTCCCCGTCCGGAGCCACGCCACAGATATCGCGAGGCATGCGGCCAATCCCATTGCAAATGCCACCCGGTTACGCCGGCGCCGTCGCGCATGATGGCGGGTGAACTCGCTGTTCAACCTGGCGCCCAGCTCTGGCGACGCCTGCGGTGAGGCTGCGGCAAGTTCGCGCACCGCTTCCGATAATGTGTCTCTCTGCGGATTCATCGCACGCACCTCATATTCCGCAGTCGCGATTTCAACATGGTCCGCGCGCGATGCAGCCGTGACGCGACCGTGCCTTCCGGGCAGCCGAGGATGGTCGCCGCCTCGGGATAACTCATCTCTTCCAGGTCACACAGTATCAGTGCCTCACGGTAGGGAGCCGGCAGAGCCAGCACCGATTTGTGAAGCAACTCGAGCCTCTCCTGCCGATCGAGTTCCGCTAGCACGTCTGATTCTGCGGCAAACGCCGGATCGTCCTTCAACTCTTCATCTTCCAGCGGAACGTCAAGATAACTGGCCGCCATCTGCTGCCGCATGACGTTGCGAGCGATTCCGAAGAGATAGCCAGCGAGCGATCCTTTGGCCGCGTCAAACTTGCGCGGGTTGTGAATCAAGCGCAGAAAGACCTCCTGCGTCACTTCCTCGGCGGTGCTCTGGTTTCCCGTCATGTGCCATGCAAAGCGGAAGATCGGGCCCTGGTAGCGCTCGTAACAGTCATGAAACGCAGTCGGGTTTCCCTTGGCGAGCTGCCGGAGCAACTGCTGATCATCGTCTCCCGCGTCTGCCATTCGTCGCCCGACCCTCATCCCCGCTTCTAACCTACATTGCTGAAAGTCCTGACAATCCTTCCAGATAATTTTGAGACGGGCGACTCGACTCGAAGTCAGCGAGCCTTCACGAATCGCGCCCCGCGCTTTCCCCAATTGACACTCTGGCCCAAACTGCTAGTCTGTATTCTGCATCGGTTTGCGCCGTTCGCTGCCGAGGTACATCCAATCGCTATGAATTCCCTGCGTCGATATCTCCGTTTTATGGCCGCCGTGCAACTTTTGCCCGCTCTGGAGAGCGGTGAGGAAACCCTGGTTGGCGGACAAGCCGTGCTGGAAGGCGTCATGATGCGCTCGCCGCACGCATGGGGAATCTCGGTGCGCAAGCCCGACGGGACGATCTCCACCCACTCCGCGCCGCTGGAGCGGCTCTCGGAGAAGCACAAGTGGATGGGCTGGCCGGTGATTCGCGGCCTCATCACCCTCGGCCAGGCGATGGCGCTCGGCTTTCGTGCCTTGCGCTACTCGGCCGATGTCGCGCTCGAGCACCTGGAGCCGAAGGAAGAAGGCAAGGAGCACAAGAAGCAGGAGATGAGCGGCTGGGTGATGGCGGTCAACATCATCTTCTCTGTAGGATTTTTCATTGCGATGTACAAGTTCGTGCCGCTGGTTGCGGCCACCAAGCTGAAGAACGCTTATCCGGCGTTCGGCAGCCAGATATGGTTCAACGTTGTCGACGGCGTGGTGCGCATCGCCATATTCCTGCTATTCATCTGGGGAACGTCGCTTTGGCCCGACATTCGCCGCGTGTATCAGTATCACGGCGCCGAGCATAAGACGGTCTTCGCCTTCGAGTCGCACGATCCGCTGATAGCGAACAACGTGCAGGCTTATTCGACCTACCATCCGCGTTGTGGCACCAGCTTCCTCATGACCGTGATGCTGATCTCGATCGCGGTTTACATGATGTTCCCGGTGCACGGCTTCTGGGCGAGATTCGCGTTGCGCATCAGCCTGCTGCCGGTAATTGTCGGTGTGTCCTACGAGATGATTCGCTTCGCCGCCAAGCACGGCTCATCGCTGTTCGCCCTTATGACCAAGCCTGGCCTGTGGCTGCAGCGAATTACCACCCAGCCTCCCAGCGACGACCAGGTGGAGTGCGCCATCACCGCGCTGAACGAAGCCATGGAGTTGGAAAAAGTTCGCGGCGGCGAACTGGTGATTGCCTAGCGGCGCCCGCCGCGAAAGAACCTTCCTCAAACTAAGAGTTCTTTGGGTTGTATCAGGGCCCGACTTCAGTCGGGCCGAAACGCGTTGCAACAGTATGGGCTTCAGCCCCTGTGATGTTTTGCAGTGCAGGGGCTGAAGTCCCCGAGTTTTTCTTCTCGAATACGGCACGGCTGAAGCCGTGCCCTGATACAAGGTATAGACCGGGCAGATAGTTTACAGATTAGACCGGGCACATACTTTACACCAGGTTCGTTCACGAAGGCATGTACAACGAGGCATGCCTTGGAAAGTGAGCGGAGTGGTGGAACGACGCAAGCAGTTTGTGGCCGAGTACCAATCGGGCCAGGAGACGATGACGGAGTTATGCCAGGCGTATGAGATCTCGCGGCCGACCGGCTATGCGGTGCTGCGGCGGTATGAAGCGGGCGGCGAGCTGGGGCTGGCGGAGCGCAGCCGGGCGCCGCGGCGGCATGCTAACCAGACGCCTGTGGAGATCGAGCAAGCGGTGCTCGAACTGCGGCGCGAGCACCCGCGCTGGGGGCCGGTCAAGCTGCGGGCCAAGCTGGAGAAACGGGCGCCGCAGCAGGCGTGGCCGGCGGCGAGCACCATCGGCGCGATGCTGGATCGCGAAGGGCTGACGCGGCATCGGCACCAGCGGCGGCGCACTCCGCCGTACACTCAGCCGCTGGCGGCGGCCAGCGAACCGAACCGCGTCTGGTGCGCCGATTTCAAGGGCTGGTTTCGCAGCGGTGATGGGACACGCATCGATCCGCTGACCATGATGGATGTGCACAGCCGGTATCTGCTGCGGGTGCAGGCGGTGGAGAAAACGGACACGGCGCGGGTGCGAGCGATCTTCGAGGCGGCGTTTCGCGAGTATGGGATGCCACTGGCGATCCGCAGTGATAATGGGGCGCCGTTCGCCTCGCGGGCGGTAGCGGGGCTGTCGCGGCTATCAGTGTGGTGGATGAAGCTGGGCATCGTGGCGGAGCGCATCGAGCCGGGACATCCGGAGCAGAACGGGGCGCACGAGCGGATGCATCGCACCTTGGCCGAGGAGACGGCGTCGCCGCCGGCCTACGACGCGCGCAGCCAGCAGCGGGCGTTCGATGGCTTCCGTCGCATGTACAACGAAGAGCGGCCGCCACCACGCCCTGGCCATGCGCACCCCGAGCGAAGTGTATGAGCTCTCGCCGCGGGCGTATCCGGCGCGCGTGCCGGAGCCGGAGTACGGCAGCGCCCTGAAGGTGCGACGGGTGCACAAGCACGGGCAGTTCTGCTGGAACTACCACGATGTGTTTCTCAGCAAAGTGCTGTATGGCGAACGTATCGGCTTGTTGCCGCTGGATGATCGTTATTATCGGGTGTACTTCGCGACCTTTCCCTTGGCCCGGTTCGACAGCTATGAGTTGCGCATCGAGCCGCTGCCGGCCGGAGACGAAGACGAAGCGGAGGAAGAAGAATGTGGAGTGCAAGGCTGACCGGAGGCGCGGGGAAATGTGGAAATCGCAAACAGCGCGATTCCCACATTCCCCCGACGACGACTACTAAGTATTTATAAAGGCTCAAGAACCAGAAAACGGACCGAAAAGTGTAAAGTATGTCCCCGGTCTGAAATGTAAACAATGTCCCCGGCTGGACGACAAGGCGCGTTAGAAACCGTACAATGAAGCGTCTGCCGGTGCGCTAACCAATCGGCCAAGTTGGTTTCCATGTTTGAGCGTTTAGAACAAATCGAATTGAAATACGAAGGGCTGACGCAAGCACTGCTGTCTCCGGATATTGTGTCCGATTCCTCCCGTTATCAGAAGACTGCGAAGGCACACAGCGAGCTGCAGCCCGTGGTTGAGAAGTATCGCGAGTATAAGGACCTGACGCGCGGCATTCGCGAGAGTAAGGCCATGCTCGAGGACGAGACCGATCCCGAAATGCGCGCCTACGCGCAGGAAGAGCTGGATCGTCTCGAAGAGCGCGTCAGCACGGTCGAAGGAGAGCTCAAGGTGCTGTTGCTGCCCAAGGACCCGAATGACGAGAAGAACGTCATCCTGGAAATCCGCGCGGGCACTGGCGGCGACGAGGCTACGCTGTTCGCGGCGGAGATTTTCCGCATGTACAACCGCTACGCCGAGACGCAGCGCTGGAAGGTGGAAGTGCTATCGACATCGGAGTCGAGCGTTGGCGGCCTGAAGGAAGTGATCGCCATCATCGAAGGCCAGGGCGTGTATTCGCGACTGAAGTACGAGAGCGGCGTGCATCGCGTGCAGCGCGTACCCGAGACCGAAACGCAGGGCCGCGTGCACACCTCCGCCGTGACCGTTGCGGTGATGCCGGAAGCTGAAGACGTGGACATCAAGATTGAGCCGAAGGAGATTCGCATCGACACCTTCTGCTCGTCAGGCCCCGGCGGGCAATCCGTCAACACAACGTATTCCGCCGTGCGCATCACGCACCTGCCGACGAACACCGTCGTCAGTTGCCAGGACGAGAAGTCGCAGATCAAGAACCGCGAAAAGGGTATGCGCGTGCTGCGTGCCCGCCTCTATGAGATGGAGCAGCAGAAGCAGCAGGAGGCGCTGGCGAAAGAGCGCAAGGCGATGGTCGGCTCGGGCGACCGCAGCGAGAAGATTCGCACCTACAACTTCCCGCAGAACCGCGTGACCGATCATCGCATCGGCTTCACCGCGCACCAACTGCCCGAGTTCATGGATGGCAAGCTGCAGCCCATGATCGATGCACTCATCACGCACTTCCAGTCGGAAAAGCTGAAACAGGAATCGGCGGTATTGGCGTGATCATTGGAAAACCAGAATCACCACGGAGGCACAGAGGTCACGGAGATAAAGAGATATCTGAAGATTTATTTTCCTGTGTGACGTCAGTGCCGGTATGGGATCTGGTTTTCAGGCGTGGTTTAGGTCGACCTTGGCTGAGGTCTTCTCTAAGAATTTGCGGCTGAAATCACCAGAGAGATCGAAAGACCTTTTCTTCTCCGTGTTCTCCGAGCCTCCGTGGTGAAATGATCTTCCGTGCAACTAAAAGCTGCGCTATCGGCGGCGGTCGAGCGGCTGGAAGCCGCCGAAATAGGCTCTCCACGCCTGAACGCCGAGACCCTGCTGATGTTCGTACTCGGCGTGAATCGCGCGTACCTCTACGCCCATCCTGAGCAGGAACTCAATCCTGAAGAGCAGGCACGCTACGACGAAGTCGTTGCCCAGCGCGCGACGGGCATGCCTTCGCAATACATCACCGGCCATCAGGAATTTTGGGGACTCGATTTCCTGGTTACGCCCGTGGTTCTCATACCACGTCCCGAGACCGAGCATTTGGTCGAAACAGCGTTGGAACTTGCACGCGAGAATCAGGGAGAACGTAAAGGCGGCCTCAAGATCGTGGACGTCGGCACCGGTTCAGGATGTATTGCGCTGGCGCTGGCCAACGAGCTGCCCTTTGCAGAGGTCTACGCGACCGACATCTCCGCCGAGGCACTTGAGATCGCCAAAGCGAATGCCGCGCGGCTGCAGCTCGATTCCCGTGTCAAGTTTCTGCATTGCGATGTGCTCGAACCCATTCACACTCCGTCTGTCATCCTGAGCGAAGCGAGCGAGCCGCAGGCAAGCGAGCGCAGTCGAAGGACCGCTATCCTGCCGGATTACTTTCGCGACCTCGATTTCGTCATCAGCAATCCGCCCTATGTCGCCTACAGCGAGGCCGATAGAGTCCAAAAGTCGGTGCGGGAGTTTGAGCCTCTGCACGCCGTGTTTGCCGGCTTGAACGGCCTCGACGTGATAAGCCGCCTGGTTGAGCAGGCCCAGGTGGCATTAAAGCCCGGTGGCTGGCTGGCGGTCGAAATCGGCTACTCCATGCGGGATGAGGTGCTGGAACTGCTGAGTCCTACATTGTGGGAGGATGTTCGTGTCGTGCCGGATTTGCAGGGAATACCGAGGGTGATCGCAGCCAAACGCAAATAGAAAAGACCCACCGCGATCGAGCGCTGGCGGGTCCTTCCGGTTAGCTGTTGGGATTGGCCTGAGGCTGTCCACTCTGCGTGGCCCCAGCGGCAAACTCCTAAAGCTATGAGTCTTGCGAGGTTTTAGAGCGGAAGCCCTAAGCCTCAGCCACCTCACTTGGGATACAACTATGACAATCAGATTTCATATATTTTGGATCACCCTCCTTTCCAGTGTACGGATACAATAACGTGCCTTCCGCCGTCCCGTCAAATTGAGAGTTGATGGTTCCCCAGGCACCTTTGCTCCTGCTTCAAACGATTATTCAGGGACCGAGCTGACAAGACCCTCCAGGCACTTGTGAGCCGCTCCACGCGGCTGCTCCCAAAATGGGAACGTGCGGTTCGGGCAACGTCGAATTCGCTATTTGTTAACATACGGGAAAGCAGAGACACTGAAACGTTCCGGGCAAGGGAATCTAACCGATCGTATGCTCCATACGCCGGTCATTGCCCCGGGGCGCTCAGAAGTTAAAATCCAAAACTTTGACTGGAGAAGCCTAATGCGGCGTTCCACATTTTCCTTGCTGATCGTCTTCCTTTTCATTTCCGCTCTGTCCTGTTTCTCACAGCAGGATTACATTGCGCGCTATAGCACTTTCACCGCGTTCTCTTACATGAGCACTCCGTCGTTGAATCTGGCGCAGCGCGGATTCGACGGTGATTTTGGCGTCAATCTTCGGCCTTGGCTCACGCTTGGTGCCGATTTCAGCTACGAGTCGGGCCATTCATCGCTTCTGCCCGGCAGTCTTTCATCTTCCGCCCAGGCCAAATTAGCTCCGATTCTGCCGTTGCTTCCGCCGGGGTTCGTGTTGGCCGTCCCGTTCAACTCCCGCACCTGGACGTATGAGGCGGGGCCTCAGTTCAACTATCGCAAAGAAAAGAAGTTTACCTACTTCGCGCGTCCGGCGCTGGGGGCCTTTCATTCCAGCTTCACAGCCAAGCCAGGCCGGTGCCAGCAGCCGGAACTGCAATGCCAGGCCATACTCACCCAGGTCGTCACCGGCCTCGTGGGCCCAAGCTTGAGCAGTTCAGACACCGTAGTGTTCTATGGCTTCGGAGGCGGAGTGACCTGGGAGGCGACCCACAACTTTGGACTTCGCGTCGCAGCCGACTATGTTCGTTACAATTTCTTTTCCGATCTGCTGAATGGCAGTCGCGGCACCGTGCGCGTCGTGGTGGGAACGAAGTTCAACTTCGGCAAGAATATCGTGCACTAGTAGCTGCACGATCGTTAACGGCTACCGGCATTTTCCCAATCCGGCCCAAGGCGCGGAGTAATCCGCGCCCCATGTCTTCACAGCACGCGTCATTGATCGGGAGCGCTACTCGCTTTCGGCAAGCGGCAGTTTTCGCGCAGGAGGGAAATTCCCCGGGCCGCGAAAGCTAAAGCGCACTTGGCAAGCCAGGTAGATGATGAGCTGGAGAGCGACGGCCCCGCTCGTGTCCAGAACAACGTCTTGCCAGCGGCCCGTGCGAAAAGGAAGGAACGTCTGGTGGATCTCGTCCATCGAGGCGGTCACGACCGTCAGCAGAATCGCGATCAGTGACCACTCCATTCGCCAATAGTCGCTGAAATAACTCCCCCACGGCCGCTGCCCCGCACTGCGCAGCCGGTCCCGGAAGGTATTTCTGAGGGCGAAAAACGTCAGTCCGCTCAGGGTCGCATATCCGATGAAATGTCCGCTCTTACGCAGGATATGATCGAGCTCCCACACCAGGCGGGGATCGATCCGCCCGAAGAAGAAGAACAGAACCCGATACAGAAGAAGATAAGTGTTCTGCGCCGACGCATAGCCTGTCGACTCAACGCGGATGATACCGAGCCATACGGCTACCGGCCACCAATTACGGGCAATGATTCGCAGAGTTGGCTTCAAATCGACTGATCCTCAACGCGCAGAAAAAAAAGAAGGCTACTCAACCCGGTAGTTGGGCGCCTCACGGGTGATCATGACGTCATGCACGTGGCTTTCGCGCAAGCCGGCGCCGCTGATGCGGACGAAGCGTGCCCGCTGCTGCAGCTCCGCGATGCTGGAGCAGCCCACGTATCCCATGCCGCTTTTCAATCCGCCGACCAGTTGGTACACGATCATTCCGGCGGTCCCGCGATAAGGCACGCGACCTTCGATGCCTTCAGGAACCAACTTCGCCAGCCGATTGCTCTCCCCACTGTCTTCTGACGTGACAGGAATGGAAGAGTCACTTTCGGCGTTCTGAAAATAGCGCTCGCTTGAGCCCTGCGTCATGGCGGCCAGCGATCCCATGCCGCGATAGGCCTTGAAGGAGCGCCCCTGATAGAGAATCGTCTCGCCCGGACTCTCCTCCGTTCCGGCGAAGAGGGAGCCGATCATCGCGCAGCTTGCGCCTGCGGCAATGGCCTTGGTGATGTCGCCGGAGTACTTAATTCCGCCGTCAGCAATGACAGGGATTTCGCTGTCGCGAGTGGCGCGGGCAGCTTCGGCGATGGCGGTAATCTGCGGGACACCCGCGCCCGTAACAATGCGCGTAGTGCAAATCGAGCCCGGCCCAATGCCGACTTTGATCGCGTCTGCCCCGGCGCGCGCCAGCTCGCATGCTCCTTCGAATGTGCCGACGTTACCGGCGATCAAGTCGACTTCAGGGAACTTCGCTTTCACCTCGCGGATGGCTTCGATCACCCGTGTCGAGTGCCCATGAGCGCTGTCGATGGCCAGCAGGTCGACCTTGGCCCGCACCATCTCCTGCGCCCGATCGAGGTAGTCGCCGGTAGCGCCGATGGCCGCGCCTACCCGCAGGCGGCCATGGCTGTCCTTCGCGGCGTTGGGATACTTCAGCCGCTTCTGAATGTCTTTGACTGTGATCAGCCCCTTGAGATGGAAGTGATCGTCGACCACGAGCAGCTTCTCGATGCGATGCTGGTGCAGGATGGCTTCCGCCTCGGTCAGCGTGGTGCCGACGGCAACTGTGATCAGGTTCTCCTTCGTCATCACTTCGCTGATCGGAATGTCGGTGCGCGTCTCGAAACGAAGATCGCGGTTGGTGAGAATGCCGACCAGCTTTTTGTCTTTCGTCACCGGTACGCCGGAGATGCGGTAGTGCCGCATGACCTCCAGTGCTTCGGAGATCTTGGCGTCCGGCGACATGGTGATGGGATCGACGATCATGCCGCTCTCCGAGCGCTTCACTTTGTCGACTTCCAGCGCCTGCTGCTCAATCGTCAGATTGCGATGGATGATGCCCAGGCCGCCGTGTTGCGCCATGGCGATGGCCATCCGCGACTCGGTCACGGTGTCCATGGCGGCGCTGATGAGAGGTATGTTGAGCTTGATATTGCGGGTCAGACGCGTCGAAGTGTCCACCGTAGCCGGAACCACGTCGGACTTGGCGGGCAACAGCAAAACGTCATCGAAGGTAAGCGCCTCAGGCACCGGGAAATGAATCATGATGGTGAATCCGCGGAGGGATAAGCATTCATTGTAGAGTCGCGGCGAAGAGGAGGCAAACCGGGGGCAAAACAAACCTTCGCTATAATCTAACCATTGGATGTTGTGTATGTCGAAACAGGCAAAGCAAAAGAAGCAGACGAAGATCAAGGAACCGGCTGAAGGATTCGTCCAGCGGGGAAGTTCGGGGAGGGTTTCGTCCCGCGAGTTTTCCGTCTCTAAGTCTCTCGGAGGTACGAAGCTTGGAGACTTGCCCCCCTCGCGCGAGTACGGCACCGTAAGGGCATACACAAGTCTTTCTACCCTCCGCGACGCGACGACTCAGGGCGAGCGCCCCGAAACAGTGGAGTACGCTAGCGTCCTTTCTCATGCAGTGGACACCTTCGGGTCACGAGCCAACGCTAACGCGTGGCTGAACCGGCCGAACCGCATGTTCGCAAACAAGACTCCACTGCAGATTCTCACCGAAGATCCCGAAGCCGTTGAAGAAGAGCTGGTGCGAATCGATCACGGCATGTTCGTGTGATCGCCTACCGGCTCACCCGTGCCAAGTATGCGAATGATCTGGCCGGAACCGGCGGCCTCTACGCCGAAGGGCGCTGCAATCACAAAGGCACTCCGGTAATCTATGCGGCTCACCAACCCTCATTGGCTTTGGCCGAAGTTCTAGCCCATCTCGACTACGATCAGGTTCCCCTCGACTACGTTCTGGTCACTATCGAAATTCCTGACAGCGTCCCAACGCAACGCGCTGCGCCAGAGGAGGCACTGGCCGCCTCTAGCAATCCCTCAGTTCCGGTGTACCTCGTCCCCTCAGTTATCGTTCCACAAGAGTTGAACGTGGTGATGTTTCCGCACGCGCCAGGATTCGAAGCACGCGTGGTTAAGGTCGAGCCCTTCCGAATCGACGAGCGGCTGCTCGGCTTGGGCAAGCGCCGCTAACGGTCTAAACGGCTTTGCAAAAGAGGTCGGGCGGCTGAAGTCTGTCCTGCTCCTAAGATTCCGTATTGACTTCCTGCCGCCGGAATATAGAATCTGCTGAACCCAGGGTCGGCCAATTAAATTCAATCTTGGAGGAAGCACATGACGGATTGGAAACGCGTTGTTTGCATGGGACTCCTTGCCGGGGCAATCTCGTTGATGCCGGCAAGTTTCACCGCGAACGCAAAGGGCGAGACCGGAGCAGCACCCGGTAATCCACAAGGCGATTGAGCAGCTTGAGACAGTCAAGAGCGAACTGCAGAATCAAGCCGCGCACGATTTTGAGGGGCACCGTGCGAATGCCATTAAGCACATCGACGAAGCGATCAACCAGCTGAACCTGGCGCTGCAGGTCGATAAGAAATAGAAGCGGGGGGTTGGACGCACCGGGCAGGTCTTGCTCCTGATGGGGTATGCATCTTCCTGCGCGCTGAACCATCCAATAAGCACAGTTGGATTTGGGGCAGAGCGGCCGAACTTGGCCGCTACTTCGTTGTAAAGCCGACCTTTTCGGCGTATATTTACTTAGGACTGTTGTGTTTTGAGGTTCCCCTTCCGGCGGGGTACCCGAGCATTTGGCGAAGCACATCGGTGGGCGAGAGCCCACTTTTTATTTCCACCTGCAATTCGCTAGTTGGTGGCGAGTCCAGGCGGTTCCAAGAGCCTGACGCTCGGATTGCGGCTTGCCGGAAGCGGTCAGAAGCCGATGTCAGCCGGTTTGGAGAAGGTCCGAGAGATCGCGCAGCGGGTGGCTGATTCCAGCGGCCTGGAGCTGGTCGATGTCGACCTGCGCGGCGGCGGCAAGGCCCGCATGTTGCGGGTCTTCATTGACAAGCCCGGTGGAGTGACGCACGACGATTGCTCGAACTTTAGCCGCGAAGTGGGAATCATCTTCGACGTGGAAGAAGCGGTTCCGGGCGGGTCATACATGCTGGAGGTTTCGTCGCCGGGGCTGGATCGGAAGCTACTAAAGGCCAGCGACTATGAGCGCTTCGTTGGCAGCCTGATCAAGCTGACCACGCGCGATCCTATTGCAGGCAATCGGCACTTCGAAGGGCGATTGAAGACGTTCAGCAACGGCCGTTTGGAATTGGAGCTGTTGCCGCAGAAGAAGAGCAAGAAGTCAGAAGCGGTAGAGACGGGAACGAAGGTCGAAATTGAGTTGGCGAACGTCGAGAAGGCGAACCTGGTTCCTGAATTTTAGAGACATCCTGGGTGTAAGCAGCACGGGCTAAGGTGGCAGAAAATTATGGCAAGTGAACTCTACAACGTAATCGACGCGCTGAGCCGGGAAAAGGGCATCAACCCTGACATCGTGGTGAGCGCGGTGGAAGACGCCATTGTTGTCGCCACGCGTAAGGCCTACAAGACCCAGGAAACGCTCCGCGCCGAACTGGACAAAGAGACCGGCCAGATCAAGGCTTATGCCGTAAAAAGCATCGTCGAGACGCCGGACCAGGTCGAGGATCCCAATCTCCAGATCTCATTGGAGAATGCGCGTCGCGTTGATCCCAGCGCCGAAGTCGGCGGTGAGCTGCGGACGTATAAGTCCACCGAGGTGCTGGGCCGCATTGCCGCGCAGCTTGCCAAGCAGGTCATCTTTCAGAAGGTCCGTGAGGCGGAACGCGACACGGTTTACAACGAGTACATTGGCCGCGTCGGAGAAGTCATCAACGCTACTGTCAAAAGGCAGGAAGGCCAGGACGTCATCGTCGATGTCGGCAAGGCTGAGGCGCGCATGCCCAAGAAGGAGCAGTCGCGGCTAGAGTCGTTTGCCCCGGGCGAGCGCGTCCGCGTAGTGATTGTCCGCGTAGAGAAAGCTTCCAAGGGCCCGCAGGTGGTCGTCTCCCGCGCTGTGCCGGAGCTGGTGACTCACCTGTTTCAGACGGAAGTACCCGAGATCTACGACAACACTGTCGTGATTCGCGCCATTGCGCGCGAAGCCGGCGAGCGCACCAAGATTGCAGTGATGTCGAAGGACAAGGATGTCGACCCTGTTGGCGCTTGCGTTGGCATGAAGGGTATGCGGGTGCAGTCGATCATCCGCGAGTTGCGTGGCGAAAAGATCGACATTATCGAATACCAGGAAGATTCGGTGGCGTTCGCTGAGAAGGCGCTGCAGCCGGCCAAAGTCAGCCGTGTCACGATCCTGGAAGGCCAGGACAAGCACCTGGAAGTCATTGTCGATGATAGCCAGCTCTCTCTGGCGATCGGCAAGAAGGGCCAGAACGTCCGGCTGGCGGCCAAGCTACTGGGTTGGAAGATCGATATCAAGAGCGAAGAAGAGAAGCGGCAAGAAGTCGAGGAGGCCATGTCAGGCCTGATGACCCAGCAGGTCACGCCGCTTGAGAACGTTCCTGATCTGGAGGAAGGCATCATTGAGAAGCTGCATGCCGCCGGCATTACCAGCGTCGAAACACTGGCCGACATGACGCCCGAGCAGCTTGAAGAAGTTCCCGGTATCGGCCCGAAGACGGTGGAGAAGATCAGTATTGCAGTCAACAACTACTTCTCGGCGCTGGACGCAGCAGCAGAAGCCAATGCGGAGACTGAATCGGGCGGAGAGGTTAATCAAGATGCTGAAGCCTCTGCGGCAGCCAGTCCCGATGTTGATGAAGTGGTGCCCGACGAGCTAACTCCGGGCGAAGGCTTGCCGGGAAGCGATGAGACTCCGCTGCCCGAGGACGAAATGCTGGAGGGCGGCGGCGACGAAAGCGCGTCCGGCCCGGATTCCGGCGGTCAGTCGGGCGATGTGGAAGGCCTGTCTGATGAGGCCGAAGCGGGCGACGAAAGCGTAGAAGAGTTGGTCGAGGACGGCCAGTATTATGAGGCTGAAGTGCTGGACGGAGTTGAGAATGCTCCTCTGGCGGATGAAGGGGAAGTGGTCGTACATGAGCGGCCAGAGACGCCGCAGGACCGCGAAGACATTTCGGACGAAGAGTTACCCGGGCCGCAAAAAACCGGCCTTCGAGATGACGAGTAAAGAGATCCGGCTTGTGGTTTGCGCCGAAGGCGCAGACCAAGCGATATCACGGTGAGGATGCTATGACGGCGTAACGGAACGGCACAACACGGAGGACACAGGGCGGAATGCATCAGCAGCAGAAGATCAGAATTAATGACCTGGCACGGGAACTCGAGGTGAAGAGCAAAGTGATCCTCGACATTCTCAGCAAGGTCGGAGTTACTGAGAAGAAAACGCACTCGAGCTCGATCGAAGTGGACGAAGCCGAGCGCGTCAAGCAGTATTACCAGGAGCGCGGCGAGCCCGGCGCCACGCGAAGCTCGCGCAGCAGTGCGCCTGCGGACGAGTTCAAGCCCAAGATCGACCTCTCGCACATCTCCAAGCCCGGAGATGTGCTGAAGGCGATTACGCAAAAAGCCCAGCAGCCAGTGCCTTTGCGACCTGTTGCAGCCGTCGCCCCGCCGCCCCGGCAGGCCGTGACTCCATCTGCGCCGACAAAGCCGCCCGCCCCGGCAGCGTCAATTGCGAGCACAGCACCAGCCGCTCCAGCAGAGCTGAAACCGGCTCCGCGCTTCATCACCCCTCAGTCGGTGGCTCGCCCCCCGGCTGATATCATCCTTCCGCCGAAGGCAGTGCGGCCCGCCGCCGCAATACCGCCGGCGGTAAAGCCATCTGAGCCCGTCATCGAGGACCAGATCGCCGCTACCGAGCCCGATATCACAGCGGAGGTTGCGGAGCCAGAAAGTGTTCGGCAGTCCATCGGCGAAGCGACACCATCGGCGCCTCTTGCGGCATTAGCGTCAGCTCCAGCGCTTCCGCCCCCGACCTCTGCTGTTCCGCCGCCGTCCGTAAGGCCGGGCTCGCGGATGTCGCCGGACCAGGTCGTACAGCGGCCTTCCGCGCCGCCTGCCGTGCGTCCCGGTCAGCCGATTGGCGGTGCGCAGCGTCGGCTGATCGTCCCGCAAACGGGACCGCGTCCCGTGTACACCGCGCCGCCGCCACAAGTTCCGGCGCCTCCGCGGCCGAGCGCGAATGCCGGCGCCCAGCCTCGCGGCGCGATGCCGGAGCGCGGCAAGCCAATTTTTCAGCGTCCGCGTCCTGGGGTACCGTCGCAAGGTGGGCCTGCCGGACGTCCGATACGTCCCGGCGAGCGTCGCGGACCACATCCGACGCGCACCGGCGCACCCGGCACGCGGCCACCGTTTGGAGCCGGTCCGGGAGTTGCACCTCCGCCGCCACCCACCGGTCAACGTCCGCAGGGACGTCCCGGGCGACCGGGACAGCGCTATGTTCCGCGCGGCGTGAAGGAAGGCCCAATGAAGGGCTTCGTTCCGCCGCCGCGGTTGTCGTTGTCGAGTGAGCCGCTGCCCATCACGCGAGCCATCACCATCTCGGAAGGCATCAGCGTGAAGGACCTGGCGGAAAAGCTGGGGATCCGCGCCAAGGACCTGATCGCCCGCCTGCTGGCACGTGGCGTGTTCGCCACTGTCAACCAGACGCTCGATGCGGATTTGGCGACGGACATGGCGCGGCACTTCGGCGCCACGACGGACGTCATCACCTTCGAAGAGCAGCTGGCGCAGGAGAACGTGCCGGCCGACAGCGCCAGCGAAGACGTGAGCCAGGCTGTGCCGCGGCCGCCGGTGGTCACCATCATGGGCCACGTCGATCATGGCAAGACCAGTCTGCTCGACGCGATCCGCTCCACCAATGTCGCCGGAGGTGAAGCCGGCGGAATCACGCAGCACATCGGCGCGTACAAGGTGGCGATTACCGATACCAACTCGCCGGCCTATGGCCGCGAGATCGTGTTCCTCGACACGCCGGGCCACGAGGCCTTTACCCGCATGCGTGCCCGCGGATCGAAGGTCACCGACATTGTCGTGCTGGTGGTTGCTGCCGACGACGGCGTGATGCCGCAGACGCTGGAGGCCATCGATCACGCCACGGCTGCGAAGGTTCCGATCATCGTGGCGGTCAACAAGATCGACAAGCCCGACGCGCTGCCCGATCGCGTGAAGAAGCAACTTGCCGATCGCGGTCTCATGCCGGAAGACTGGGGTGGCACGACCGTATTCGTCGATGTCTCGGCGAAGCAGAAGACCAACCTCAACCTGCTGATGGAAATGATCTGCCTGGTTGCTGACTTGCAGGACTTGAAGGCAACGCCTGACCGTCCGGCGACCGGAACGGTGCTCGAAGCCAAGCTCGACCGCGGACGCGGACCGGTGGCGACCGTGCTGGTGCAGAACGGAACGCTGCACACCGGCGACAACTTCGTCTTGGGCAACGTCTTCGGCAAAGTGCGCGCGATGTTTAACGATCGTGGTGCGGCGATGGATGCCGCTCCTCCCGCTACCCCAGTCGAGATTCTCGGCTTGGAAGGACTGCCGCAGGCCGGCGATCAGCTGGTAGCGGTTGCGGATCGCGAGAAGGCGCGCGACATCTCCGAATACCGCGAGCAGAAGGCCCGCGAAGCTCAATTGGCTAAGAGTTCCCGCGTGTCCCTGGAAGGCTTGGCGGAGCAGTTGAAGTCTGCGGGGGTCAAGGAACTACCCATCATCCTCAAGGGCGATGTCGGCGGCTCGATCGAAGTGCTGAGCGATCTGTTGACCAAGATGTCGAACGAGAAGGTCAAGATCAATATCATGCGCGCCAGCGTAGGCGCCATCACCGAAAGCGATGTGCTGCTGGCCTCCGCTTCCAATGCCATCATCATCGGCTTCAATGTGCGGCCGGAGCGTAAGGCGCAGGAGATGGCCGAGCAGGAGAACGTGGACATCCGCCTGCACTCGATCATTTACGAGTTGCAGGATGAGATCAAGCGCGCCATGACCGGCATGCTCGAGCCGGTGATCAAGGAAACCTACCTGGGCCGCGCCGAAGTGCGCGATACCTTCCGCATTCCGAAGGTTGGCACGGTCGCAGGTTGCTATGTCGTCGATGGCTCCATCAAGCGCGACTCCGAAGTGCGGCTGTTGCGCGACAACGTTGTCGTGTTCAAAGGCAAGGTCGGATCATTGCGCCGCTTCAAGGAGGATGCCAGCGAAGTGCGCAACGGTATGGAGTGCGGTATCTCGATCGCCAACTACGGCGATATCAAGGTCGGAGACGTGATCGAGGCATTCGTCACCGAGCGCGTGGCTGCCGAGGCGATGGTGTAGGGCTATGGTGGAGGCCTGCCTTTCAGGGGGAGGACGCGCCAGCATCGGCTTTGCGATAAACTCTCTTGTTGCAAGGATATTGATCAGCTGCTTTGTATCAGGGCACGGCTTTAGCCGTGCCGCATGCCGCAGAAACACTGCGGGCTTTAGCCCCTGCTTCCCATGAGACCGGGACGTCATTCAAGTGCGGATGCAATTTTGAGTTCGTCCCGCACGTTCTTTGTCACCACGAAAACCAGCATGGGGCGCCAGCTACTTCAGTCCGATCGTAACGCCGTTTTATTCATCGACGTGCTGCGCTCTTATGTGGCTTCGAAGAAATTCCGCGTGCACGACTTTGTAGTCATGCCTGACCATGTGCATTGGTTGCTCACGCTCGACCAGAACATCACCATTGAGCGTGCCATGCAATTCATCAAGGGTGGATTCTCGTATCGCCTTAAACGGGAGACTGGTTACTCAGGCGAAATTTGGCAGCCGGGGTTTTCGGAAGTGCGGGTTGAGGACGAAGGTAGCTTTGAGCAGCACGTCAGCTACATCGCAGAAAACCCGGTGAAGGCGGGATTGGCGAATTCGCGCGACGAGTATCCATTTTGCTTTCGGTACTTGGCCCGGAAGAAGCAGCAGGGGCTAAAGCCCAAAAGTTCTGGGACGGCTTGCGGCACGGCTGAAGCCGTGCCCTGGTACAAGGTATAGACCGGGCAGATAGTTTACAGATTAGACCGGGCACATACTTTACACCAGGTTCGTTCACGAAGGCATGTACAACGAGGCATGCCTTGGAAAGTGAGCGGAGTGGTGGAACGACGCAAGCAGTTTGTGGCCGAGTACCAATCGGGCCAGGAGACGATGACGGAGTTATGCCAGGCGTATGAGATCTCGCGGCCGACCGGCTATGCGGTGCTGCGGCGGTATGAAGCGGGCGGCGAGCTGGGGCTGGCGGAGCGCAGCCGGGCGCCGCGGCGGCATGCTAACCAGACGCCTGTGGAGATCGAGCAAGCGGTGCTCGAACTGCGGCGCGAGCACCCGCGCTGGGGGCCGGTCAAGCTGCGGGCCAAGCTGGAGAAACGGGCGCCGCAGCAGGCGTGGCCGGCGGCGAGCACCATCGGCGCGATGCTGGATCGCGAAGGGCTGACGCGGCATCGGCGCCAGCGGCGGCGCACTCCGCCGTACACTCAGCCGCTGGCGGCGGCCAGCGAACCGAACCGCGTCTGGTGCGCCGATTTCAAGGGCTGGTTTCGCAGCGGTGATGGGACACGCATCGATCCGCTGACCATGATGGATGTGCACAGCCGGTATCTGCTGCGGGTGCAGGCGGTGGAGAAAACGGACACGGCGCGGGTGCGAGCGATCTTCGAGGCGGCGTTTCGCGAGTATGGGATGCCACTGGCGATCCGCAGTGATAATGGGGCGCCGTTCGCCTCGCGGGCGGTAGCGGGGCTGTCGCGGCTATCAGTGTGGTGGATGAAGCTGGGCATCGTGGCGGAGCGCATCGAGCCGGGACATCCGGAGCAGAACGGGGCGCACGAGCGGATGCATCGCACCTTGGCCGAGGAGACGGCGTCGCCGCCGGCCTACGACGCGCGCAGCCAGCAGCGGGCGTTCGATGGCTTCCGTCGCATGTACAACGAAGAGCGGCCGCACCACGCCCTGGCCATGCGCACCCCGAGCGAAGTGTATGAGCTCTCGCCGCGGGCGTATCCGGCGCGCGTGCCGGAGCCGGAGTACGGCAGCGCCCTGAAGGTGCGACGGGTGCACAAGCACGGGCAGTTCTGCTGGAACTACCACGATGTGTTTCTCAGCAAAGTGCTGTATGGCGAACGTATCGGCTTGTTGCCGCTGGATGATCGTTATTATCGGGTGTACTTCGCGACCTTTCCCTTGGCCCGGTTCGACAGCTATGAGTTGCGCATCGAGCCGCTGCCGGCCGGAGACGAAGACGAAGCGGAGGAAGAAGAATGTGGAGTGCAAGGCTGACCGGAGGCGCGGGGAAATGTGGAAATCGCAAACAGCGCGATTCCCACATTCCCCCGACGACGACTACTAAGTATTTATAAAGGCTCAAGAACCAGAAAACGAACCGAAAAGTGTAAAGTATGTCCCCGGTCTGAAATGTAAACAATGTCCCCGGCTGGACGACAACGCACCTTGACACAAATTAGCCCGTTACGACAACCGAGTTAGCAAGAATCGAGTAGCAGGCGGCAGCTGAGACACGCACGCCTGAAGGCGTGCTCACCCTTCGCGTCCATGATCGCTTATCTCACACTGGAGATTCGCATAGAAGCGGCGCATTCGCTGAAAGACAAGCGCCAGGTGGTGCGCAGCGTCAAGGACGGATTGCGTTCACACTTCAATGTGGCTGTGGCCGAGGTAGACCCCAGCGACGCCTGGCAGCGCGCCACGTTGGGAGTAGTCAGCATCTCGGCGTCGCGCTCCTACCTGGAAGGCCTGATGCGCAACGTGGAACGCCATGCGATACGCGTGGCCAACAACAGCGGTGGCGAGGTGGTTGATTCGGTGCTCGACTTCCTAAGCGAGGCCGAGATTGGCGAGCACGCAAACGACGTGCCGTGATGGTTATCACCGAATTTTGTGCAGATGGGCGTATCCTCTAACGTTCGCCTGTTGCGGAGAAGTGGAGATGGAGAACAGGGGACTGAGATATCATCGCGAGCGCCGGCGTGAGGCGCTGCGGGAAGAGATTGCCACCCTGGTGGAGGGCGAGCTTGAAGATCCGCGCATCGGGCTAGTTACCGTGAACGAAGTTCAGCTGGCGCCGGATGGCAAGATCGCCCGGGTTTGCGTGCAAGTGGAGGGCGACGAGGACGAGATAGCCGAGAGCATGGCGGGGCTCGAGGCCTCGATTGGTTACATCAAGCATCAGCTCGTGATCAACCTCGGATTGCGCCACTCTCCCGAACTGGTGTTCATGCTTGACCGGTCGCAGCAGTACGGCAATCGCATCGAGGAGTTGTTAACGAGGGTCAAGAAGAGGAAGCGCTAACGGGGCTCATATTCTGGGATGCTGGACGAAGTCCTAAATCAGATCGGAAGACGCAACCGATTTCTTCTTACATCGCACGCGCGGCCTGACGGCGATGCCGTCGGTTCAACCCTCGCCTGCGCCCAGATCCTTCGCAGCATGGGCAAAGAGGCCTGCGTGGTATTGAGCGATGGTGTCCCAGTCATCTACCGCCCTTTGCCCTTCAGCGATTCTGTTTTACAGAGCACCGACGAGGCCCCGGAGGCCGAGGCCGCCATCATTCTTGAGTGTGATGGGCTCGCCCGTACGAGGCTGGACGGACTTGACCGCCACTTCCTTATCAACATCGATCATCACGCTACCGCACGGCCGTTCGCCGATGTCAACTGGATCGACACCAGCGCCTGCGCGACCGCGGAGATGATCTTCCTCCTGGCACGGCACGCGGGGGTGAAGATTTCGCCCGAAGTGGCAACGTGTCTTTACACCGCCGTGCTGACCGACACGGGTTCCTTCTGCTTTCCCGGGACCACGGAGCGGAGCTTTGGCCTAGCGCAGGAATTAGTGCGATGCGGGGCCGACCCGGTACACATCGCGCACAACGTTTACTTCTCCGCCGCGCTGTCGAAGATGCGCTTGCTGGGGTCGGCGCTCACCACCCTGCGACGGGAAGGCGCCCTGGTGTGGATGCACATCACGCAAGAGACGATGGAGCGCTGCGACGCCACCGAGGAGGACTGCGAGGGACTGGTCAACTACGCGCTGGCCATCGGAGGCATTGAAGTCGCGTTGTTTTTCCGTGAGCTGCCCAGCGGCAACTTCCGGGTGAGCCTGCGCAGCAAGGGCAATGTAGATGTCGCCGCGGTCGCCGAATCGTTCGGAGGCGGCGGCCACGAGTGCGCCAGCGGCTGCGCGGTAAACGGTCCACTCGCTAACGCTCTTGACCAGATACTCGGTCAGTTTCGCGTCCGGGGTTACGACTTGAAGGTACAATAGCCATCGCCATCCCTCGCAAGAGTCCTGACCCTGCCGCCAGCGATCGCCTCCGCCGCTCGATTGACCTTCTCACTCTCATCGTGGTTTGCTCATTCCTGTTTCTTGCAGGAGTGCAAAGTGTCGGCCTGGTGGGCGCCGATGAGCCTCGATACGCTCAGGTAGCGCGCGAGATGCTAGGGCGGCACGATTGGGTGACTCCTACGTTGTGGGGCAAGCCTTGGCTGGAGAAGCCACCGCTCTACTATTGGCTGACCGAGATTGCATACAAGGCAGCCGGCGGAGTACACGACTGGGCAGCACGACTGCCGTCCGTCGCGCTCACGACGTTGATGGTGTTCTTTATCTACTTTTGGGCGCGGCGCTTCTATCGCGGCATGCAACTCGACGCCGCGATGATCACTGCCGCTGCCGCCATGGTGATTGGATTCTCGCGCGGCGGAAGCATGGACATGCCGTTGACCGCGACATTCACCATGGCCATGCTGTCGTGGTTCGCGTGGTACAAGCAGCGAGGCCGCCTCTGGCTCCTGGCGTTCTATTTTTTTCTCGCGCTGGCGACCCTGGCGAAGGGGCCGGTCGCTGTCTTCCTGGCGGCGGTCGTCATCGTGATCTTCGTCGCATTACGTCGCGACTGGACGCTACTGCTATGCATTTTGTGGCCTGCGGGAATATTGCTGTTCCTGATCGTTGCCTTGCCTTGGTACATCGCTGTGCAGAGAGCGAATCCGGAGTTCTTTCGCGTCTTCCTCCTGCAGCAGAACCTGGCACGGTACACTTCGAACCTGTACCGCCATCCGCAGCCCTTCTGGTTCTATCTGCCCGTGGTATTGCTGGGGCTGGTGCCGTGGATCGGGTTCGTCGTCGCCGCCATCGTCGATACCATCCGCGACTGGCGCTACTCGGTCGAGCAGCCCGCCGGAGAAGAGCGACCTGCGAACCTTTCTGACGATCTGGTTCCTCTTCCCGATCCTGTTTTTTTCCTTTTCGCATTCGAAGCTGCCGGGATACATTCTGCCTTCGATTCCTGCGGGAACGGTCTTGCTTGCCGACTTCATCCGCCGTCGCGAGCAGGAGGGCGACAAGCCGTCGTTGTTGATGATATTGCTTCACGGTTTCATCTCAGCGGCGCTGCTGATCGCGGCTTTCATTGTGCCGTTCAAGCTGCTGCACCTGCCGCTGCCGGCAAAGGTGCTGGCCGTCGCGGCGCTGCTGGCAATCTGTACCTTGGCAATGTTCACCGCAACGTTACTAAGCCGCGGCTATCGCGTGCTGCGCTTCAGCACGCTCGTCCCGGTAGTGATCGCGTTCGCTATGGTGCTTCGCGGGACCGCCCCAATCATCGACGCATTACAGTCTGCGAGGCCGGTGCAAGCCTCGTTGCAGGTAACGGCGCTAGGACAACTGCCTGATATTGCGGTGTACGACGTACCGCGTGCCATCGAGTACGGATTGGGCTTCTACCGGAACCACTTCGTCGCGAACTACGGCAGGAATGAGATTCCGGACAAGACCCATGTGGTTGTAGCAGCAGCCGGCGCGGAGAAGGAGCTTGAGTACCGGCTTCCGCGCCGGAGGGTAACGCGCATCGGAGGCTGGGCCCCGCAGCACCTCGATTTCTATTTGGTTGCCGCCAAGCCCACGGAGCCATAACCGTGGAAATCATCGATCTCAGGCACTTCTCATCTTCGGACTTGCGCCCGCTGCTCGACGATGAAGTCGAGACCTGGGGCAGCCTGCTCGGTTGGGACTACCGCGGCTCCTCGGAGATGATCCTCCGCTACATCGATGCCAAGATCCTGCCGGGACACGCAGCGGTCGAGCGTGGCAGCATCATCGGCTATTCCTTCTTTGTGTATGAAGGCAGCAAGGGAGTCATCGGCGACTTGTTCGTTTCGCCTTCCCGTCCGGATGCTCGCGACATCGAGATCCGTATGCTGGAACACATCATTGAGACGCTACAGGAGTCGCCGGGCGTGCACCGCATCGAAGCACAACTGCTCACCCACTCCACCGGCGAGCTCGCGGCGCCGTTCCTCTCCCAAGGGTTTCAGCGCTATCGAAGGCTTTTTCTGTCATTGCAGCTCACCGGCGAAACTGCGCCGCCGTTTCCTCCCGCCCGTCCGCTGAAAGACGTTCAGATTCGCCGCTGGGCGGAGCAGGACTACCAACCCGCCGCCGGCGTTATTACCGCTGCCTACCGCGCCCACATCGACTCAGAAATCAACGACCAGTACCGCACCAACGCCGGGTCGATGCGCTTCCTGAACAACATTGTGCGTTTTCCCGGCTGCGGCGTCTTTGACAACGACTCCTCCTTCGTCGCCATCCACAAGCCATCGCGCGCGCTCGTAGGACTCATCCTCTGCTCGCGAATCCGGCACGACGTTGGTCACGTTACGCAGGTCTGCCTGCTGCCGGAGCATCGCGGGGCCGGCATCGGAGAGAACCTCATCGCGGCGAGCCATAATGCCCTTCGCACCCGGAATGTGTCCCAACTCTCGCTCACCGTCACGGAAGCCAATCGCAACGCCGTTGAGCTTTACCGGCGGATCGGCTTCGAGGAGAGGCGAGTCTTCGACGCTTTTGTGTGGGAAGGCTGAGTCTTCCGCTCACAATCCCGCACCCGCCACAGGCGCGATGTTGCTGCTCTCCAGCGCGCGGTTCAGCGCCGGCAGATCATCTTTTACCAACTTCTGATACTGCTCTTTCACTGTGGCGTACTCACCTTCGTAGACCTTCAATAGTTCCAGTTGATTGTCCGTGGGAGCGAAGTCCGCGCCGCCGGCGACATCGCCACCGCCCGTGCCGACAGCAGCATTGAGCCAGATCAAATTCAGATAAATCTCATACGGCTCGGCAAAATACTTGTCGTCACTGTTGAGCAGGGCCTTCGAGGTCAACTGGTACTCGACCGCTTTCAGGTTCTTGTTCATGGCCTCGACCTCTTTCAGGAGCTCGGCCTTTTGTGCTGCCTTCGCCTTGTCCACACTTGGGGACGCTGTCGCAGGCTCCTCGTCATACTCGTCGTCTTCTTCGGCCAGCGCCGGCTGTGCCGCCGCCTCCTTCTTCTTCGCCGGACGCAGCATAGTCTCGATGACTTCAAGCTGCTTGCGCAGCCATTCGATCCGGTTCACGGTGTCGGAGACCTGCGTGATGTCGTCGCTGATGCGGAGCAAGGTTTGCACCGATTGCTGAATGTCGGCATCGGAGCCGGGAGCATGGGGATCGCGCAGCACGGTTAGTGATTGTGTGTAAGTTTGCCCGTCGACCTTTAGACGTACCGTATATTTTCCGGGGGCTACGATGGGGCCAACCTCGGCGGGCTTGGTTCCCCAGTGCGTGATGGGACGCGAATCAGCGTCACGGAAGCGTGGCTCGTCCCAGATATGAGGATTGTCGGGAGCCAACGTCCGCAGAGCGACCAGACGGGGCGGCTCGTAGCGCATGTCCCACTTCACGCGGTTGAGGCCGGGCTGGCCCTTCGCTACCAACTTGCGGACCAGCTTGCCTTGCGAATCCAGAATTTCAAACTCGACCTCGCCCTTCGGCTTGTCCTTAAGCGAATAGTTCAACATCGCCTCGCCGCCATGGGTAAAGCGGAAGGTCGGCCGAGGTTCGAATAGCACGACCGCCGCATCGGAGTGGTTCTTCGCCATCTGCTCCAGCGGAGTGATGTCATCGAGAATGTAGAGCCCACGCCCGTAGGTCGAGACCACGAGATCGTGAAACTCCTTCTGCACCACGGCCCAACTTACGGGCGCGTGCGGCAGTCCCTTCTCTAAGGCAGTCCACTGCGCTCCATCATCGAGCGAATAGTACAAACCGTTGCCGGTGCCGGCAAACAGCAGGCCTGCTTGCATTTGGATCTTCGGCGATCACGCGCACGTATGACAATTCGCCTTTGGGCAGGTTGCCGGTGATCGCCTTCCAGGTCTTGCCGAAGTCGGTGGTCTTGTAGATGTACGGATCGCGATTGTCGACCAGGTGGAAATCGACGCTGATGTAGGCCGTGCCCGCATCGAAGGCCGACGGCGCAATGCTGGTGACGGTGCCCAGCGGCGGCATGCCCGCGATGTTCTTGCTGACGTTCGTCCAGTTGCCTCCACCATCTTTCGTGTACCAGACCTGGCCGTCGTTGGTGCCGGCCCAGATGAGCCCTTTCTGAATCTTCGACGGCGCGAGCGCGAATATCACCTCTCCGTAGAACTGCCCGAGGTTATCGCCGACGATTCCTCCAGAAGGAACGATGTGCGCCGGATCCTGCGTGGAGAGGTCCGGGCTGATGACCGACCAGCTCTGGCCGGCGTTCGTGGTTTTGAAGATCACCTGGCAGCCGTAATAAACGGTGTTGTGGTCGAAGGGATCGATGGCCAGCGGCGACGTCCAGTGGCAGCGATACTTGACATCGTTGGGCGGCGAGTCGAGCGTGATCATCCATGGGCTCACGGAGCGGGCCTTCTTGTTGCGCGCGTCCCAGCGGGTGACTTTGTTTCCGTAGCAGGTGGCCCACACGATGTTCGGATCGGTGAGGTCGGGAACGGTGAATCCGGATTCGCAGCCGCCCATGCCGTGGTCCCAGCCGGTCTCTCCATAGCCCTGCGGCACGCTGGGGCCGCGCATGTTCCCGTCGTCCTGCATGTTGCTGTAGAAGTAGTAGGGAACCTGGTTGTCGACCGCGACGTGGTACATCTGCCCGATGGGCAACTGCACGCGGTGAAAGCCGCGGCCATGCACGGTGGTGATGATCAGGCCGCCGTCATCGGTGATGACGAAGCGGTCGGGGTTCTTGGGATCGATCCAGATGTCATGCGTGTCCCCGCCCCAGCGCTTTTCCTCAAAGTTCAGGCCGCCGTCGAGCGACTGGTGGAACGAGCTGTTGGCCACCAGCACTTCATTCTCGTTGCCGGGTGAAACCGCCAGGCGGATGTAGTAACCTGCGCGTCCAATCAGCGCACGCTGGTAGTTCACCGCCTTCCAGTTTTCGCCGCCGTCGTCCGAGCGCCACACGGAGCCTTGGTCGGCTGTTTGTATCAGCGCATATACGCGGTTGGAATTGGTCGGCGCAACAGCAACATCAATTTTGCCGACGGGCGACTTGGGCAAGCCGTGCTCCTCGATGCGCTTCCATGTCGTGCCGCCGTCATGTGAAACCCAGATGCCGCTTCCCGGGCCGCCGCTCAGCTCGGCCCAGGTGTGCATCTCCACCTGCCACATGCCCGCAAACAGCGTGTGCGGATTCTGCGGGTCCATCGAAAGGCCGGAGCAGCCTGTCTTCTCGTCAGCGAACAGGACGCGGTCCCAGTGCTGGCCGCCGTCGGTAGTGCGGTAAACGCCGCGCTCCTGCTGCGGGCCGGTGGTGCGGCCCAGCACGCAGGCAAACACGATGTCCGGGTTGGCCGGATGCACGATGATGCGGCCAATGCGCCCCGACTGCGGCAGTCCCATGTTCTTCCACGTCTTGCCTGCGTCGATCGACTTGTAGATACCGTCGCCCATCACGTCGACATCGCGGATCACCCAGGCCTCGCCCGTTCCCGCCCAAACCGTCGTAGGTTGCGATGGCGCTACGGCCAGCGCGCCAATCGCAGCGGCGGGCTCTTTGTCGAAGATCGGGGTCCCAGCGATTGCCGCCGTCGGTAGACTTCCAGACTCCTCCAGAGGCAGCGCCCGCGTAGTACGTACTCGGATCGCCGGGGATTCCCGCTATCGAAGCGATACGATTGCCGGCCCTCGGGCCAACAAAGCGAAACTGAAACTGGTTTTCGTTCTTATCAGCCTCCGGCTGTTGCGCGGCGGCTGAGAAAACAGTGCAGATGCAGAAAAGAAATACGCTCAGTCGTCGGACGAGCATGGATGCAGACCTCCAACGCGCAAGCTGCTTTTGGACAAGCCTGCGTGCGGTTCAGTTGTTACGAAACGATTACGCGAAGGGAGCAGTGTACCACCGCGGGGCCGAGCGACCCTCTTGAATAGTCAGTGGGAAGAGAGTGCGGTCATACGAGACGCGACTTGCCGCCTCTACTTAAGTTAGCGCCCAAAAGAAGGCCGCGAATCTGGGCACCGGGCATCAAGGTCAATCAGAACTTCACAGGGCCGCTCGCCCTCTTAACAGGAATCAATCGCGTTTCAGCGATCATCATTTTTACCTTTTCAGGTGTTAGCCCCGGCAGACGGTGTATTGCCTTGTTTCGCAGTCCACGAATTTCATCAAATCCACTTTTCTTGTGGGCATATCCGCAGTTCGCAGCGACATACTCAATTACGCTCCCAAGACCCTCATAGGGCAGCCTACGTCTCCTTGCTTCTGGGACAAGATCCTTTAATCGGGCTTCAAACTCGCAACCTACGATTGTCGCTGCCAGATCAAGGTCAACTTCCACCAGAAATCTCGCCTGTTCTAAAGGTGGGTACTCAGAGAAATAGGAACTGAGCGTCATTCTCGCGTGCCGTTGCCTAATCCAGAAGTCCTCTTGATACGCCTTGCGGTAGGTCAAATGGATTTTCTTGATTCTCTCGTCTGTGCCATATGCATAGGCTCTCTGGTAAAACACCCAGATTGCCCGGTCTGCAGTCCTGACATTCTCGGAATCAAGAAAGTGGCGTCCCCACTCCCGCAACTCTTCGCAGTAATTTAAATAGTGCTGTATCGGCGGACATGGGGGTACTTGCAAAATCGTCATGATTGGCGGACTGTAAACGGCAAAATCCTCCGGATAGACGCAACTTAAGACGACGGAAGCAACCTCCATTCTCGAAAGACAGGCAAACAGATTTCGAACAACGCTCTCCTTCCAGCCACTTGTGCCGCGTTGAGTTTCATTAAGCGAGACTTGGGCATCCATTCGAGTCTTTTCCTTGGGCCAGCGCCAGTAATGAGCGTAAATGGTCTTCCCTTCCTCGAAAATCCTGTCCAAATCATCGAGCTGAAGACATCGGCCTTCCTTCGTTCTCAACTCCTGAAACAAAGGTTCGAGTAAATGCAGATCAAACACCGTGCCATGGGTGGCTCCTTTACAGGCCTCAAGATAGGCCCGTTCCGTGGAGCACTTCCGCAGAACGGTTTCAAAGTCAATGTTCCCGGCTGACATGGCTGGGGGCCTCCACTCCATAGAAAAATGCTAGGGGTTATCCCGAGGTCAATCTACCACTGCGAAGGCTCTCCGTTCCAGGAAAGATAGCGAACAGACCCGGAAATGCAGTCTCAAATAACCCTTACAAGAGATAGGGGTAGTCGCTAGCGGCTGATTGCTAATTGCTCGTTACTTCCTGCTCTTCCAGCATGAACTCCATCACTTCTTGCGGAGCCGACGACGTCCACACCGGCGCGAACGAAAGACGATGCAACGGGGTAGGGCCCTTCTCGCGTAACATCTTCAGGTGCCTGGGTGTGCTGTAGCCTTTGTTAGAAGCTAGGCCGTATTCGGGATAGACCGGGTCCCAGGCGCTGACCATCGCATCCCGCTCGACCTTGGCGATGATCGACGCCGCGGCGATCGACGCGGAAAGGGCATCGCCATGAATGATCGGCGTCTGCGCGCAATCACAGTTGAGGCGCAGCGCGTCGATCAGCAAATGATCGGGCCGCAGCATGAGCTTGGCGACCGCCTCTTCCATAGCGCGCTTGGAAGCCCAGTAGATGTTGATCTGATCGATGGTCGAGACATCGACGGCGGCGATGGCCCACGCCAGCGAGTGCTCGCGAATCTTCGGCGCGAGCTTTTCGCGCTGCTCGCAAGTGAGCAGCTTCGAGTCGCGCAGCCCGCGAATGCGATACGCCGGATCGAGAATCACTGCGGCCGCGACGACAGGACCAAATAGAGAGCCGCGTCCGACTTCATCGACTCCCGCGACCAGCGTCGCCCCCCCGTCCCACGCCTGCTTTTCGTATCTCAAAGTGCATTTCAGGCGCTTCAGAAGACGAAGCTTGAGCGTGGCCTTCGAGACTTGTTTTTCGCTGTCGGAAGTTTGCTTCGATTTGGCGGGACGTCGGGGCACGGCGAGCGCTTCGATTCTACCGCACCGGGTTTGAGCTTGCGCCGTCCCTGCGGGACTCGTGCCCCACGGCAGGACTGGCGAGTATTAGCTTTGTATCAGGGCACGGTTTTCAGCCGTGCCGATAGCCCAGCTTCCTATTTTGTCATCCCGAGACGGCTTCAGCCGTCGAGGAACCTGCTGTTGTGTCACCCCTGAAGGGGCTCGCGAGTTGAAAAGCAAACTTTATCGGCACGACTGAAAGTCGTGCCCTGACTCGAATCTTCGCGGACGCGAGTTCTTCAACAGCTGTTGTGCTCGTACCAATCCGAATGTGGCGAGAAACGCCCGCAGGCCAGGCATTGAGTGTCCTTCCACTGGTACATGCAGGCAGGGCAGACGCCGCCGGTGTCGAAGGTGTTCCACTGGTGGCCGCACTTGCAAAACCAGCGATCATGCGCGCCAGGCTGCCAGCCGCAAAGCGGACAGCGAATGCGCGGACCGGACGATCCGCTCCCTTCGCCGCTCTCGGTGGAGACCGTGGGCTCCGCTGTTGTTGTGGAACCGCGCACGAAGCTACTCCGGCAGCTCAGCCGCCTCGACCTCATCGACGTAGCACCACACCCACGTCTCGCCGGGCTCGATGGAGCGCGCCAGCGGGTGCGACTCGTGCTTCGCATGCTTGGTTGCGTGCCTGTTCTTGGAAGAATCGCAACATCCTACGTGGCCGCAATCGGTACACATTCGCAGGTGGACCCAGGTGTCTCCCATCTTCACGCACTGTTCACAGACGTGTTTGGTGGGGCGGGTAATACGCAGGTGGTTGAGGTGGGTGCAGGGCGCGGCTGTGGCCAAAATTCACCTCCAGCGAAGTAATGTACAGGCTCAGATGCCGAAAGAGAGCCGTACGACTCATCGAAGAACGTGGAGGGTCGCGCGGTGAGGGGGCTTACCTTGGATGTACGTGGCTATCTCTGGACCGACTGAATTGCCAAGCGCCTGGCTGCTCCGTGTCCTACAATCGAAGATATTCGACGGATTGCGCGCGGCCCGGTGGTGAGATCGGCCGTCGGCAGGAGCCCAATTGAGGCCGTCGCGCAGACATTAAGAGATGCGATCGTTGTGCCCGCCTCAACCGTCCTGAAAACTCCGGAAGGCGCGTCTAGTGTAATGGTCGTTCGCGACAACGCGGCCCATCAGGTGCCAGTGGAAGTTGGCGTTCGCGAAGGCGACCGTGTGCAGATCACGAAGGGACTGAACAGCGGCGAGACGGTCATTGTCTCCGGCGGCTACGCGCTGCCCGATAACACTAAGGTGAAGATCGCCGAGGCCGCAGCGCAAAGCGCCAGCCGCAAGCCAACGCTGGCGGTAAGGACAAGGACTGAGGGCATGAGTGTGCATTCCACCCTCGAGCGCGCCACTGATTATCGCTTCGGCAGTTCACTCAGTTAAGGTCAAGCTGCGCCATCGAAGGCGCCCTTAAAGGAGAACACGGATGAAACGCAATGCGATTTTGTTACTTGTTGCTGGACTGCTGCTCTCGTTGCCCGCCTTCGCCCAGAAGCAATACAAGCTGGTCAACACGGTCAAGCTCGGAGGCGAGGGCTTTTGGGACTACCTCACCTATGAGAAGGGAGCTGATCGGCTCTTCATCACCCGCGGTACGCACGTGATGGTGATCGACACCAACACTCTCAAGCCGGTTGGCGACATTCCCGACCTCTCCGCCATTCACGGTGTAGCTCTCGCTCCGGAGATGAACAAGGGTTTCGTCAGCAATGGCGGCGATGACACGGTCACCGTTTTCGACCTGAAGACGCTGAAGGTCACCGACAAGATCAAAGTTGGCACCCGTCCGGACGCGATTCTCTACGATCCCTTCTCCAAGCACGTGTTTACCTTCAATGCCAGGAGCCAGGATTCCACCGTGGTCGACGCGCCAACGGGCAAGGTGGTCGCAACCATTCCGCTTGGCGGCAAGCCTGAGTTCCCCGCCAGCGACGGTAAGGGCAAAGTCTTCGTCAACATCGAGGACAAGAGCGAGCTTGCCGTGATCAATGTCAACAGCAACACAGCGGCAACGCACTGGCCGCTGAAGGGCTGCGAGGAACCGAGCGCGCTGGCCTTCGATGTTGCGCATGGCCGGCTCTTTTCCGGATGCGACAACAAGGTCACGGCGGTAACCGATGCTGCCTCGGGCAAAGTCGTCACGACTGTGCCCATCGGCGGTGGAGTCGACGCGGGCGCATTCAACCCCAACACCCAGGAAGTCTTCATGTCCTGCGGCGACGGCACGCTGCCCGTGATTCACGAAGACTCGCCCGACAAGTACTCGGTGAAGCAGACAGTCTCCACCGCGCGCGGCGCGCGCACCATGGCCCTCGATCCCGACAGCAATACGATCTACCTGGTCACGGCGCAATTCGGCGAGAAGGGCCCGAACGACCGCCGACCTCCCATGATTCCCGGCACGTTCCAGTTGCTGGTGGTGAAGCCGGAATAAGCTTCAGTGGTCAGTTGCCGGTTGTCAGTTGCCCAGTTGTCGAGGTTGTCATCCTGAGCGAGGAGCGTAGCGACGAGTCGAAGGACCCCTATCACAACGTCAGGCGTCACCCCTTAGCGCAAGGCATAATGTCTGGATGAACGCCTGGTTCAAGCGGCACATTCGCCGCCTGGTCAACTACTGGCCGCCGCTGCTGGGAGCAGGTATCCGCATCACCCGCTGGGATGCCGACTGGCGTGCCGTCGACGTCGAGCTGCGCCTGCGCAGCTGGAACGCCAACTTCGTCGGCACTCACTATGGAGGCTCGCTCTACTCCCTCGCCGACCCGTTCTACATGCTCATGCTCATCGAGAACCTCGGGCCTGACTATGTGGTCTGGGACAAGTCGGCCAGCATTCGCTTTCGCCGACCGGGCAAGGGCCGGGTGCGCGCCAGCTTCCGCCTCACCCAGCAGCAGCTCGACGACATCCGTCAGGCACTCACCACCCAGGAGAAGCTCGAACCCACCTTCACCGTCGAGATCAAAGACGACTCCGGCACCGTCATCGCCGAAGTGCAAAAGGTCGTGCACATCAAGAAGCGGGAAGGAAAATAGTTTCGCCTTGGAAGGTCTGCCTGCAGCTAATGTTCGAATGCCGCTCTACACGATCACAGCAGGTTTAGCTCGTAGTGGAATGGGATGACGATGTCTTGGCTCCGGCGAAGCGCTGGACGCGCTCCACCGCCAACGGTCCTTGGGGCGACACCTTGGTGAGGAGCTCATCGTAGGTAGCGAAGCGCTGCTCACCCTCGAACGCCAGCCGCCGCCGGATGCCGAAGCACTGCATCTCGGTTGAGCTGCGCGCGACCTTGTCCTCCTCCGTGCCGTAGAAGATCCATTCCGAGCCGGCCGAGTGGTCGTATACCACAATGTCAGAGGCCAGCGACTTGGCGTGGCGCAGGGCGCGCGCCGCATCGTCCATCTCGTGCAGGCAGAACTCGAAGTAGATGGCATCGCCATGCGCCGTGACCTCCTCGAAGTCGCCGCCGATGACCTCGACCACATTCTGCAGGCCCTTGGCAGCGATGTCGGCGCGCAGCGCTTCAAGCGCCACGACGTCCTTGTCGATGGCAACCAGCTTCTTCACCGGAGTAGATGGATGAAGCAGTTGGCGGCCGGCGGCGCCGATGAAGAGCACCACTTTGCCGCTGAAGTCATAAAAACAGCACAGATCAGCAGACATCCTCGCGTAATCCGCTGCCATGACGCGTTTCCTTTCCAGAGGTAGAACGTTCCAGGCGTTGTACCCAGAACTCGCCCGCGAGCCGAATCCTTACGCGCTGGCCACGGCTTCGGGCTGCCCCGCGCGGGCAGCGACCTTGAAGGTCAGCTTCGCGGCCGTCGTACCCGCGCCTTTCCCGGCGCGGTCGGCATCCACGACGACCTTATCGCCGTGCATTACCTCGCCGTCGAGGATCTTCAGCGCCAGCGGGTCCTGCACCAGCCGTTGAATCGCTCGCTTCAGAGGACGGGCCCCGTATTGCACGTCGTAGCCTTCGGTGAAGATGAGCTCCTTCGCCGCGGGCGTCAGCTCCAGCGTGATCTTGCGATCGGCCAGCAGGCGCCGGAGGTCTTCGAGGCGCAGGTCAACGATCTTCGTGAGCTGCTCCTTGCCGAGCGGGTTGAAGAAGATGATGTCGTCCACGCGGTTGAGGAACTCGGGCTTGAAGTGCGCTTGCAGGGCTTCCATCACGCGCTTGTGGGCTTCGTCCATGCGCTCAGCTCTGGCTTCGTCATTCAGGCGGTCAAAGCCAGCTCCAGCTTCCTGCAAGTAGGTCGACCCGATGTTCGACGTCATGATGATGATGGTGTTCTTGAAGTCGACATTGCGGCCTTTGCCGTCGGTGAGGCGGCCATCGTCCATGATTTGCAGGAAGATGTTGAACACGTCAGGGTGCGCCTTTTCGATCTCGTCGAACAGCAACACGGCGTACGGGCGCCGGCGCACAGCTTCGGTCAGCTGGCCGCCCTCGTCGTAGCCGATGTATCCCGGAGGCGCGCCGATAAGCCGCGAGACGGAGTGCTTCTCCATGTACTCGGACATGTCGATGCGCACCATGGCGTGCTCGTCGTCGAAGAGGAACTCAGCCAGCGCGCGCGCCAGCTCGGTTTTGCCAACGCCGGTAGGACCGAGGAAAATGAACGAGCCGATGGGCCGGCGTGGATCGCTGAGCCCGGCGCGCGAACGCCGGATGGCATTGGCCACGCGCGCGAGCGCTTCATCCTGCCCGATGACGCGGTGGCGCAGCCGGTCTTCCATGGTGACCAGCTTGTTGACTTCGCCTTCCAGCATCTTGGAGACGGGAATGCCGGTCCACTTGCTGACGATGCGGGCGACGTCTTCCTCGTCCACCTCTTCCTTCAGCATGCGCGACTGCTTGGTGTCCATTTGCGCCGAGAGCTTCTTCACCTCGGCTTCGAGCTTCGGTACTTCGCCGTACTGGATCTCGGCGGCGCGGTTGTAGTCGCCCTTGCGCGTGGCTTCCTGCTCGGCCAGCTTGAGCTGCTCGATGCGCTCCTTCAATTCGCGGATCTTTGCGATGCTTTCTTTTTCCTGCTTCCAGCGAGCCTTGAGCGCGTTCGACTGCTCCTTGATGTGCGCCAGCTCTTTCTCGACGGCGGCGAGCCGCTCCTTCGAGTTGGGATCATCTTCGCGCTTCAGCGCCTGGCGCTCGATTTCGAGCTGCGTGGCGCGGCGCTCGAGCTGGTCGATCTCGGTCGGCATGGAGTCGATCTGGATGCGCAGTGAGGCGGCGGCTTCGTCGATCAGGTCGATCGCCTTGTCGGGCAGGAAGCGGTCGCTGATGTAGCGATGCGACAGCGTGGCTGCAGCGACGATGGCCGAGTCCTTGATGCGGACGCCGTGATGCACTTCGTACTTCTCGCGCAGTCCGCGCAGGATGGCGATGGTGTCTTCGACGTTCGGCTCGCCAACAAAGACGATCTGGAAGCGCCGCTCCAGCGCGGCGTCCTTCTCGATGTACTTACGATACTCGTTAAGTGTGGTTGCGCCGATGGCGCGCAGCTCGCCGCGGGCCAGCGCCGGCTTCAGCATGTTGCTGGCGTCGATTGCGCCTTCGGCGGCACCTGCTCCGACCAGCGTGTGCAGCTCGTCGATGAACAGGATGATCTTTCCTTCGGACTCTTCGATCTCCTTCAGCACGGCCTTGAGGCGGTCTTCGAACTCGCCGCGATACTTCGCGCCCGCGAGCATTGCTCCAAGATCGAGCGAGACGACGCGCTTGTTGCGTAGCTGCTCGGGCACATCCCCGGAGACGATGCGCTGCGCCAGTCCTTCGACGATGGCCGTCTTGCCGACGCCCGGCTCACCGATCAGTACCGGATTGTTCTTGGTGCGGCGCGACAGCACCTGAATCACGCGGCGCACTTCTTCGTCGCGGCCAATCACGGGATCGAGCTTGCCGCGACGCGCGAGTTCGGTAAGGTCGCGAGCATAGCGCTCCAACGCCTGGTACTTCGCCTCGGGATTCTGGTCGGTTACCTTCTGGTTGCCGCGAACCGCGGTGAGCGCCTTCAGGATGTTGTCGTAGGTCGCGCCGCCACGGGTCAGGATCTGCTGCGCCGCGTCACGCTTGAGCTTGGTGATGCCCAGCAACAGGTGCTCGGTGGAGACGAAGTCGTCTTTGAAATTGGCCGCCTCTTTGAAGGCGCCCTCCAGCATCTGGGTGGCGGCGTCCGAAAGATGCGCCTGCGTAGCTCCGCTGCCCGACACTTTGGGCAGGTTGCCAATCTCGCGCGTGGCTTCGGCGAGCGCCGTCTGCGGAGGCAGACCCACGCGCTCCAAGAGTGGAGGAATGATGCCTTCCTGGTCCTGCAGCAGGGCTGTGAGTATGTGGATCGGCTGCACCTCGGGATTGCCGTATTCGCTGGCGAGATCGTTCGCCTTTTGCACGGCTTCCTGGGCCTTAACCGTTAGTTTGTCCCATCGTATTGCCATGGTGTACCTCTAAAGACGCTCTTGGCTTTTGGCTTTTGGCTTTTGGCTCTTCGCTCATGCTGAGCTGCCAGCTTCCAGCTCCCAGTGAATCGCTATTTCGCTTTTCGCCCGTCGATTAAAGGCTAGCAGCCGACGGCTCCCAGCGGTAGCGAACAGCGGCTGGGTTTGGGCTCCCCTCTGGAGCGAAGAGCCAAGGGCGAAAAGCGGACTCTTCAACAAAAAAGGAGGCGATTGCCGCCTCCCTTTCAGGTGCTGCGAAATGCCGGTAGAGCGAAGCGTGCTTAGGCCGCAGCTCCCTTGCTGCCGACCGAGCCCTGCTTGCCTTCGATGGTCTTCTGGCTCTCGGGGCCTTTGCCTTCCATCGCCTTCTGCCCGATGCTGACTTTGATCTGCTTCGGCTTGGCCTCTTCGCGCTTCGACAGATGAATGTTGAGCACGCCGCTGTTGTAGTCGGCGGTGATGTGCTCCGTGTCTACGGTGTTGGGCAGGGTGAACGAGCGAGTGAAGCTGCCATAGCGCCGCTCGATGCGATGGAAGTTCTCTTCCTTCTGCTCTTTCTCGAGCTTGCGCTCTCCACTCACGGTTAGAACGTTGTTTTCGACCTTAATGTCGAGGTCTTTCTCGTCGATGCCCGGCACTTCCAGCTTGAGCTGAATGCCGTGCTGGTCCTCATAGATGTCCACCGGGGGAACGAAGGCGCCCGAAGTCATCAAAGCTTCTTCGCGGCCACCACCGTACTGCTGTTCGAAGAGGCGGCTCATACGGCTTTGCAGGGTTTCGAGTTCGCGGAAAGGGTCCCACCGGGTCAATACTGTCATAGTGTTCTTAACCTCCAAGAAGATGAAATCAAGACGTGTTAGGCTTTGTGAGTCGGCCTTCGCTAACTTTGATGCCTATGTTAGCACTAAAGAAGCATAAAATATTAGTGTATTATTGTCAAATTAAATAAAGAGGCAGCGGAGTTCCTCTGCTCCTTCCCCCGCCACTGCCGGTAACTCAAATAAATTCAGTGATTTTGCGAGATCGCCTGCGGTACCATCGTCATCATGCGTGAGCTGGTGCTCCGGTACATTCGCGAACGTACTTTGATAGCTCCAGGCGACCGAGTGCTCGCCGCAGTCTCGGGCGGAGCGGATTCGGTGGCGCTGCTGCGAGTCTTGCTGGAGTTGCGCTCCGAACAGGGGATCGTACTGGCTGTTGCCCATTTCAATCACGGTCTGAGGGGCGATGACTCAGATGCCGACGAACATTTTGTCGTTGGCCTGGCGCGGCAATATGAGTTGGATTTTTTTGCGGAGCGCCAGGACGTCGGCAAAGCAGCCGCCGCGAGACGCATGAGCCTGGAGTCGGCCGGCCGCGAGCTTCGTTATAAGTGGCTGGCGAAGATCGCCGCCGAGCACCGGTTCGACGCAGTCGCCGCGGCCCACACGCTCGACGACCAGGCCGAGACGGTGCTGATGAAGTTCCTACGCGGCGCGGGCAGCAGGGGTCTGGCGGGAATTTATTCCAAGATGTTTCGCGGCGGCACGGAGAAGGTTCGCTTTATTCGCCCGCTACTGGGCACGACCCGCGAGGAGGTCGAGTCATACCTAGTCTCGCTGGACCAGCCCTGGCGCGAGGACGAAAGCAACCTCGATCATCGCTTCCGTCGCAATCGCGTGCGCCATGACCTGCTGCCTCTGCTGGAGCGCGAGTACAACCCGAATCTCCGCCAGATACTCAGCGAGACGGCGGAAATCAATCGGGCGGAAGAGGCCTACTGGAACGAGGCGGCTGGCGCCCTGCTCGACCAAATGCGCGTCGATGATAGGCGGCTTCTTCTATACGGATTTGCCGCCATCGCCGCCGCCCTGCAACGGCGCGTACTCAAGCAATGGCTGGAGGACTCGGAGATCGAGGCTAACTTTGAGCACATCGAGGCGCTGCGGCGTTGCGCCCTGGGCGAGTTGCCGCGGGCCCAATTGTCCAACGCTTGGCGGGCCGAGCGCGAAGGCGATTGCGTGGTTCTGCGCCGACCCAGCGAAGAACATCCCGCCACTGGGTATCAATATAGGTTGAACGTGCCCGGCGAGGTGGCAATCCCGGAAATCGACTGCGTTCTCCGGGTCGTGCCCGTTCCTGCCGCGTTCGCCGCTGAGGCCGATCCCGGAACCTTGCTTAACGCCGACCGCATTGGCGCGGAGTTGTGGGTTCGCAACTGGCAGCCCGGCGATCGCTACCAGCCGGCGTACAGCGGCTCCGAGAGGAAACTGAAGCGCCTGTTTGCCGAGCACAAGATTGCCGCACCAGAGCGCCCGTCGTGGCCTGTCGTCTTGAGTAGCGGCGAGATTGTCTGGGTGCGCGGCTTGCCGGTGGGCGATGCGTACTGTTGGCGTCCGGGAGACGGAGCTGCTCTGCGGATCGAGTGCGTTGCGATGAAAACACTGGCCGAGGGAGTACCCCCCTCCCCCTCTGGCTCGTAAAATCTTGATTCCATTGACTCGGCCCAACAAAATCTCCGCAAAATCTTGAGCGCCTGAGACTTACAGGCAAAATCTTGCTATCAAAGAACTTAGCGGAATCGGCTCCGCAGGCACACCCTGAGACGTCCTCGTAGGTAGTTTATGAGTCGCTGAACTCAAGGGCACGCAAGAAGTGAGAGCGTGGTAGTTACGAAGGTCGTATGGAGTTCCAGATTGGGAATCAGATGCGGCCGGCGCGGGGTGGGCCACCCGGCCAGGTCATGACGGGTTCGGGACAACGTGAAAGAAACGCTCATTTCTCGTCAAATTTCGCCTCAAAACGGCATCGAAACCCGGCTTTTTCTGCGCTGTTCTTGGCCTCGATTGATTCTGTTCTTTCCCATTTCGGAACAAATACGGCCTCGGATGACCTTTGCGCGGGAGTAAATTGAGGCCACTTCGGGCCACTTCGAGCGGGTTTTGAGGGGTTTCTGGGCCAAAATTGCGCGTTTTAAGGGCCTGGTTTCGCCCGCTTTTTCAGGACGCCTTGTTCTTTCGGGTACGCCAGGCTTCACGTTTCGCCGTGGACCTGCAACCGCCGCTCACCTCCTCCAGCCGGATGCGGTGGGTTACCGCCGTGGGTAAATTTATCTGTTGCTTAACAATGCAAATGTACGAGGGGCGAATGGGGCACTCCTCCGCTTCGCGGAGTTGCAGTATGGGAAGAAGAGGTCAAAATCCCCACCCTTCGACTTCGCTCAGAGCCCGCCCTGAGCCTGCCGAGGGGGCAGGCTCCAACCAACAAGCCCGCAGACCTTCCGCGCCAAATGGTAGACTGCTCTTCTAACCTCTTTCCCGCATGGCCAAGATCGAAGACCTCATTGCGCAGATTTCTGACGAGCGCCTCCGCAAGGCCCTAGCCAACGAAGTGAAGGTCTTGAAGAAGACGAAGAAGTTCGGACTCGTCTTCGAGGAGCATCTGCCGGAAACCGTCCGGTTGCCCAACATGCCTGTGCGCGCCGGTGAACTAGTTGCGCTGAAACGCGAATCGGGGAACCAGCTTTGGCGCGTAAAGGGTGTGAGTAAGGGCGTAGCCACTTGTGAAATGACGACGGAAGATTCCCGTCTCACAGGCTCCTCAACCAGAGTCTTTCTTTTAAGCGAGTTGGTGGTCGTTCGTAACTTCGGAGACCCGATCTATCCCGCCCTCGTGCCTGTCGATCGCGTGGAACGCGGTGGCCCTGGCAAGCCCTGGCACGTGCTCATCAATGCAGACAATTTCCACGCGCTTCAACTCCTGCTTTATGCCTATGAGGGCAAGGTGGATGTAATCTACATCGACCCGCCGTACAACACCGGCGCCAGAGATTGGAAGTATAACAACGACTACGTTGACAAGACTGACACTTGGCGGCACAGCAAATGGCTTTCGATGTTGAAAAAGCGGCTGTTGCTAGCAAAGCGCTTGTTGAGACGGGATGGGGTGTTAGTTGTCACGATCGACGAGCATGAAGTACACCATCTTGGGGTGCTGCTCGAAGACCTATTGCCTGAATACATCCGGCAGATGGTAACTATTGTCATCAATCAAAAAGGTGTAGCCCAGGGGAAACTGTCCCGTGTTGAGGAATACGCTTTCTTCTGCTTTGGTACGGAGGCCGAAATTCCATCGCAGAATGATGATCTACTGGCTCCGGAACGGAGCGACCAGAAGCGATTTCGGACGCCTCGATGGGAGAGGTTGCTCCGAGGCGGCACAAACTCTCGCAGACAAGACCGAAAGCAATTGTTTTTTCCGATTTATGTTAATCCCAGTATCCCCAAAATCACTGGATTTGGAGAGCCGTTGCCCTTCGAGCAACAGCCGACACTGACCCTGGAAGATGAACAAAGAATCGCCTGGCCATTCCGTACCGACGGATCGCTAGGAAATTGGCGGGTGAGTCCGGGAACTTTGCGCGAATATCTGGCTAAGGGCTATGTAAAACTCGGCGGATACGACGCGGTCCGCAAGACGTGGACGATCCTTTACTTGGGCCGGAAGGCACAGAAGCAAATTGAGAGTGGGGCTATTAAGATCGCCGGTAGAAATGAGAAGACAGGTGCTGTGTCGCTGGAGTTCGCCTCCGGCGAGCAGAGGCAAATCAAAACGGTCTGGCACCGGGGAACTCACGACTCGGGAAACTACGGCTCGTCCATGCTCAAGATGCTTCTCGGGGAGGGCGGAGTATTCGCATTTCCGAAGTCTCTCTATGCTGTCCGCGACACGCTGAATATTTTGACGAGCAATCGCCCAGATGCACTAATTCTTGATTTCTTCGCTGGCTCAGGGACGACATTTCATGCGACGGCACTCCTGAATTCCGAGATTGGCGGCGCTCGGCGATGCATCCTGGTAACGAATAACGAGGTCACTGAAAAGAACGAGAAGACTCTGGCGGCCAAGGGTCTCTTCCCGGGAGATCCGGAGTTCGAGCGCCACGGCGTAGCGGAATCAGTTGCGTGGCCGCGATGCAAAGCGTCGGTACTCGGGCATCGGGCGGACTGGTCTGTGCTAGACGGAGACTATCTTAGCGGTCGGCAATTGCAAGAAGGCTTCGCCGAGAACATTGAATACTGCCGCCTCAGCTTTCTCGACTCTGCCCAAGTCGCTCGCGGCGACGCGTTTCAAGCAATCCTCCCGATTCTCTGGATGATGGCTGGCTGTCAAGGCGTTCGTGAGGACTCCAGAGGCTCGCAGAACTTGTTCATCCCGAAGCAGTCGCCTTTTGCAGTACTTATACGGGAAAAGGAATTCCCAGCGTTCCGCGCAAGAATAGCTGAGCGTAAGGATATCACTTGGGTTTTCCTGGTCACGGACTCGGAAGAGAATTTTGCCGCCATGCGGCGAGCGCTTGGGCGCAAGTACGAGTGCGTTCAGCTCTACAAGAGCTATTTGGAGACTTTTCGCCTTAACACGCAAGAATTGCTGGCATAGCTATGAAACTCCCGCCTAAGCCGTTCCAGGAAATTGCTGCTCGCGCGGTCCTTGAGGAACTCGCGGAAGCTCGCGATTCCGTGTCACGTGGCAAGGCACAGGCGGTGGTCCTCAGTGCCCCGACCGGTTGGGCAAGACTATCACCGTGGCGTCGGTGATTGAACAATTACTCGGTGGGGGCGATGGAATCGCCGCCAGACCCAACACGGTGTTCCTTTGGCTCTCCGATTCCCCAGAACTGAACTCGCAGAGTAAAGGCAAGTTGTTAAATTTCTGCGACAATCTCCCGTTTCACAAAATGGTGACCATCGAAAGCGACACCTTTGATGAAGATCGCCTTTACTCCGGGCACGTATATTTCATCAACACCCAGTTGCTAGGCCGAGACAAACGTCTGACGCAAGAGCCGGGCGACAAGAGAAACTTCACATTCTGGCAGACGGTGGCGAATACGGTCGCTTACAGCCCGCAGGACTTCATTTTAATTATCGACGAGGCGCACCGCGGAGCAACGGCCACAGACCGCAACCGAACGCCAATCATGCAGAAATTCATACGCGGCTCGGAAGAGGACGGCTTGCCGCCAATACCTCTCGTGCTGGGCATGAGCGCCACGCCGCAGCGCTTCACTGCGCTGCTCGGGAACACCAACCGCACGCAGCGGCCAGTGAACATAACGCCCGAAGATGTTCGTTCCAGCGGGTTGCTGAAAGACATGATCATTGTCCGCAACCCCAAGTCCAATACGCCCAGCGACCTGACGTTGCTGGAGCGAGCGGCGGAGCGTTGGCAGCAGTTCACAAAGCTGTGGGAAGCATACTGCCAAAAGGAAAATGAAAAAGAAATTGTGCGCCCCATCCTGGTTGTGCAAGTGGAAGATGGCACTGAGCACGTGTTGACTCGCTCCCCGCTAGGTGATGTAGTCCGCATAATCGAGCGGCACAGCGGGCCATTAGCCGTGAACGAGATTGTTCACTGCTTTCAAGACCAAGCTGACATTGAGGCCGGGGGACGAATCATCCGAAAACTCGAGGCGTCGCGCATCCAGGAAACTCCGGACGTCAAAGTGGTGTTGTTCAAGACGGCACTTTCCACCGGCTGGGACTGCCCACGCGCCGAGACGATGATGAGTTTCCGGCGGGCCCATGACCCCACGAACGTCGCCCAACTGGTAGGGCGAATGATTCGCACGCCACTCGCTCGCCGGATCGGAACCATCGAAGTTTTAGACACTGTCGAGTTATTCCTGCCCCACTACAACCCTGAGACCTTGCAACAAGTGTTGAATCGACTCCGAAACCCTGACGCAGAGGAAGGCGTTGCTACGAAGGTGGAGACTTCGGTCGAGCAATACCCGCGCAACCCTGCCCTTGCGGCCGTCTTTGAGCGGCTGCGCTCTCTTCCGACTTACTCGATAAACCGAGCGCCCAAGATGGGCGAGGTGAAGCGGGCTCTTTGTTTGTCCGGTTTGCTCTGTCTTGAGGGCGTGAATAAGGACGCTGACGATGAATTGCGCGACGTTCTGACAGAGAAACTGAGGGAACTTCGTGATCGATATCTCGCAAAAGACCCGGACTGGGCAAACGCAGTGCGCGAAGGCGGTGAGATAGAAGTCGATGTCACAATGGTGGCCATCGGCGACATGAGAGTTACCGACAAGAAAAGAGACTCGGATCGCTCTATCTTCCGAGAACATTGATCAGCTGTTCGACGCGTGTGGCAGGAAACTCGCAGCGGGAGTGGGACTGCATCGCACCTACTGGAAGCGGTATCACGACCAAGCACAACCGAACGATGCGAAGCTGGAACTATTCGCCGTCGTGCGGGAGGCCGAAACTCTGCCGGATATGGAAAAGCTGGCACTTCAGCAGTTCAATACATTATGGAAGAAGCACCAAACTGACATTCAAAAACTTCCTGCCGCCGACCGAGAACGATTCCACGCACTGATGCAAGCAAGCGGTACACCCGTCCAACACGAATGGGAGCTACCGGACGAGATTGTTGAGAAGACCGCAGGCACAGCTTGGGAGCGTCATCTGTACTGCAACGAAAAAGGCGAGTTCTTCGCAAAGCTCAACGGGTGGGAGAGCTCCGTTTTGGAAGAGGCATTCAAGGAATCCGGCGTTGTTGGATGGTTGCGCAATCTGGATCGCCGCGATTGGGCTCTATGCATCCCTTACGAGCTAGGTGGCACTAGAGCGTTCTACCCCCACTTCATCGTTATCCGTCAGAAGGGGACTAGCTTCGAGGTGGACATCATCGAACCGCACGACGATAGTCGCGGCGATACATGGGCCAAGGCGAAGGGTCTAGCAGAATTTGCAGACTTGCATGGTATGGAGTTCTCCCGCCTGATTTTCGCGCGCAAGAAAGGCGACGCCCTCCAAAAGGTGGATATGAACGACGTGAAAACGAGGAAGAAAGCGCGAGGCATGCTATCCCAAAGTGACCTGGAAAGCCTGTTCAGCTCGTGAAGGAGGGATGCCGGGTGCCCATCCTTTTCCCGGTGTTGGAAAAGGGTGGGGTGATGGAACATTGTGCTGTCAATAAGTCCGAAGTATCGGAAGTTGTAGACTCCCACCCTTTCCTAGAAGAAGGGAAAGAGCTTGCCCCGAGCGGAGCCGAGGGGATGGGGCACCCACTTCGTAGAATAGTGACAATGCAGTCGAAAGGCTCGGGCAACGCCGCCCGGACTCGGATCGAGCATGCCTATAGAAATCGGACAGGTGGAGGCGATCTTCCGGTATCCGGTGAAGTCCATGGGCGGCGAACGACTTGAGGCCGCCAACCTGGGCTGGTACGGCCTGGGGGGTGACCGACGCCTGGCATTCCGGCGGATGGATAACCGCAGCGGGATGCCTTGGCTAACAGCCACCAAGCTTCCCGACCTGCTCTTGTTTGCTCCGCAGCGCGGTGAAGACGGTGCTCAGGGAGACCTGCCTACGCATGTTCGCACGCCCGATGGCGAAGAGATGCCTGTCTTCGGGGAGGAACTGGCCACGGAGGTCGGACGCCGGTGCGGGGCTCCCGTGGAGATGATGCAGTTGAGGCACGGCATCTTCGATGAAGCGAGCATCTCCGTGATCGCCTCCGATACGGTGCGCGAGATTGGACGGCTCGCCGGGCGGAGCCTGGACATACGACGATTTCGCCCCAATGTTGTGGTTCGTCTGCTGCGACCGCTTCCCTTCCAGGAGGACGAGTGGTTGGGCGGTGTGCTCTCATTCGGCGAGGGGGACGACGCACCCGCCATCAGCGTCACGATGCGCGACGAACGCTGCTCGATGGTGAACCTTGATCCTGACTCGGCAAGTGCGGCGCCAGAGGTGATGAAGGCGGTGGTTCGTGCACACCAGAACACCGCGGGAATCTACGGCACGGTCACTCGCATCGGTCGACTGACGGTTGGACAGACTATATTCCTCCGTGCGGCGAACGAGAAGTAGGGAACGTGGGTGATCGAACTTAAACGGGGTTACTGGTGGCTTCGGGGAGGAGAGCAGTAACCAGGACGACAGTGTTTTTGTATCAGGGCCTGACTTTAGTCGGGCCGAACTCGCAGGAAAAGACCACGGGCTTCAGCCCCTGCGGTTATCCCCAACGACAGGGGCTGAAGCCCAACACGCGCAGGCTCTTGTACGGCCCGTCTAAAGACGGGCCCTGATACAAAGCCACACCCCACCGGGAGCAAAAGCAGGTCCTTCGGTCGCTCAGGCGACCTCAGGATGACAAGCGAAAAAAGCAGGGCGGCCGCATCGGGCTAATCCAGAAACGCGACCGACTGCACTCCCGAAACTTCGAAGCGTTTGCGGCAGCGGGGGTTCTTGCAGGCGACGAGGTCGTCGCGGCGCACCATATAAGACCGGGCTTTGGCGAACTTGGCGCGGTCGCGCTCGTCGGCGCGCCCCGGAAGCTGGCGCTTCTTGGTGCGCACAAACCAGCCGAGATCGTACTCGGCGGCTTCGCGGCAGTGAGGACAGTTCAGCATGGCCTTCTTGGTTTCCTGACGCTCATCGTAGAAGTCACGCTCTTCCATGCCGGCCTCCTGCCACGGTTGCAGTGAAGTTTCAATTAGAACACAGCGATGGGCGGGTTTCAGCGCGCAATATCAAGCGTGCGCCGGGCGAAGCGGGCCGCCCCAACCAATGCGTGAGCGGTTCGGCGCTTCCACGCAGGAGATAGACTGGGGCGCATGCGGCGCCCCCTTGTCTTTGTCACGAAAGCCTAGGCGAAATAGGCCGCGTTCTTCTCGATAAACTCGGCCTTGTCGGCGGGCACTTCTTCGTTCGGGAAGACGGAGTTGGTCGGGCAGACCGGAACGCAGGCGCCGCAATCGATGCAGCCGTTCGGGTCGACCCAAAGCTGGGTTGCCGCCTCGAATTGCTCCTCATCCTTCTTGGGATGGATGCAGTCGACCGGGCAAGCTTCGACGCAGAGTTCATCTTTGGTGCAGGTATCAACAATCGTGTAAGCCATGAGTGCGTTCTCCGATCAGGTGATGCGTGCCCCGGCCATTCGGCATCGGTGGCAGCGGTTCCTCACCGCCACCTCCACTGTAGGAAATTCAATACCCGGCGGGCCGTGACGTGCGTCACTGGATGTTGTGAGCAGTGCACATCCCGGCGGGCGGGCGCGGCCGAGCGAACGAGCAGGTTTCGCCGGCAATGGATAAACTACAATCGTCGATTAGCTTCATGTGACTCGGAAGGAGTACGGGAAATGAATGCGCCGCGGCCCAAGGTTCTGGTAGTCGACGACGAGCAGGTCATCGCCGACACGCTGGCGAAAATTCTGGACATCAACGGCTACGATGCTTCGGCCGTCTACAGCGGCCTGGCGGCCATTGAGAGCGCGCGCCGCCTGCGCCCGGACCTCGTCATCAGCGATGTCATCATGCAGGACATGGACGGCATCGCAGCGGCCATACAGATTCGCGAGTTTCTGCCCTCGTGCAAGATTCTGCTGTTTTCCGGACAGGCCGCCACCGCCGATCTGCTGGAAAAGGCCCGCTCAGAGGGCCACGATTTCGAAATTCTCGCCAAGCCGGTACATCCGTCAGAGCTGCTGGCAAAGCTGAAGATGGCGGGCTGAGCCTCGCTCCTCCGCGCACCGATGCGGATCTTATGCAAGCCAGTTCCAGCGTGGTTGGGAGTACTCAAGGCGATGCTATAATCCTGTTTTGCCCGACAACTCCGCTCTGATCGCGGGGCGGACGCTATTGTCTGCGCGGGTGCATGGGTGCCCCATGTAAGCCTTCTTTTGGCTTGCGTGGGAGACAAAACCCGGAAAAAGCACACTTCATCCTTCACGAGGTCTCTCATGTCAGGCCACTCAAAATGGGCCACAATCAAGCATAAGAAGGGCGCGCTGGATGCCAAGCGCGGCAAGATTTTCACCCGCCTGATCAAGGAAATCACCATGGCGGCCAAGAGCGGCGGCGATCCGGAAAAGAACCCGCGCCTACGCACCGCCGTTGCGGCGGCGAAGGCTGAGAACATGCCCGCCGACAACATCAAGCGCGCCATCCAGCGCGGCACCGGCGAGCTGCCCGGCGTGACCTACGAAGAGATCATGTTTGAAGGTTACGGCCCGGGCGGCGTCGCTATCCTGGTTGAGGTCACCACTGACAACCGCAACCGCACGGTCAGCGAGATTCGGCACGCCTTCTCCAAGAACGGCGGGAACATGGGCGAAGCGGGCTCGGTGGCATGGATGTTCCACAAGAAGGGCGACATCGTCATCCCCAAGTCGGCAGCCAAGGAAGACGACCTGATGAACATAGTCCTCGAAGCCGGCGGCGACGATCTGAAGGACGATGGCGAGAGCTGGGAGATACTGACTGACCCTTCAGCTTACGAATCCGTGCTGGAAGCCGTGAAGAAGGCTGGCATCAATCCCGATGTGGCTGAAGTCGGTATGATTCCGCAAACCTATACCAAGCTCGAAGGCCAGCAGGCCAACACAATGATCCGCCTGCTGGAAGCGCTGGAAGATTCCGACGACGTGCAGCACGTCTACTCGAACTTCGACATCGACCAGAAGCAACTGGAAGAGGTGGCGGGGTAAGGGCTGTCAGCTTTCAGCCGTCAGCTATCAGTTAAGAACTCCCATCGGCGTATCTACCCATTGTTCCTCAAGCACTCAATGCCGGCGATTGCCTATGGGGTGACCTTCCAAATCACGCCGTCGTTCTTTGTGCCGCCCTGGGAAGTTGTCCCATAGAGATTGCCGTTCGCGTCAAGCACAATATTGCCGGTTGGATTCGAGCCATCAATCCCGGTGAAGTCGTGCAGATCGGTAAACGTCCAGCCGTCCATTCCGGGACTCAGCTTAAAGACGAGCCCTTGTTCGTTCGCACCTCCGGCATACTGGGTGCCGTAAAGATTTCCGTTCTGATCCATAATGAGTTTGGACAACGGTCCAAGGTTCGGTCCAAAAAAGCTGTTGAAGCCGTTGTAGAGCGGAACAAAGCCAAAGCCACCGTGGGTCAGCGAGAACACCGAGCCGTCGCCGTTCAATCCGCCAGCGGTCGTAACGCCGTACAGATTGCCTGCGTCATCAAAGATCAGTCCTACGGCAGAATTGCCTCCGTCTGCCTTGCCTTGAAAGGTGTAAAGAGTGGTTTCACTCCAGGCGTTTTCAGAAGGCGTCAACTCGAATGCTGTGCCATAACCGTTCGCGCCGGCAGCAAAGGTCGTGCCGTAAACATTCCCCATCTGGTCGGGAACCACCGCCCCTTCCGGCATCTCTCCATCTGGGCCGCCCGAGAAGGAGTACAACAGGCTATAGCTCCAGATCCCTTGCGATTGCTTCATCTGGTAAACGCCGCCGCCAAGAACGTTGCGTCCTCCTTGCACAGCAGTACCGTACAAATTTCCGGCCTGGTCGAAGGTGGGTTCCGAGGAAGGCCACTGAATATCGGAGCCGCCCTGAAACGAATAAAGGATGGTCTCGTCCCACGGACAGTAACTGGTGGCGCAGTGTTTAAGCTTCTGCGGAGGCGTCAGGCGGTAAACCGTTCCGCAGCCGGGTACGCTCTCCTGCATGCAATGTCCGGTTCCTCCTAAAGTTGTCGTTCCGTAGAGTCGTCCGTCAGGACCAATGGTTATGCCGGCGAGCGGACGCCGTCCATCCGTGCCTCCCTGGAAATGATAGAGGGGGGTTAGTGTCCAGATCTGTCCTGAGTGCGAGAATAGGAAGACCCCGCCACAGCCACCCGTAAAACAATTTCCCGGGCCTCCGGTCGTGCCATAAAGGTTTCCGGCATGATCGATAGTCAAACCATTTGGTGATGCCCCATCCGGTCCATTGCTGAAGTTGTAAAGCACTTGAAAGGTTTGCGCCTGTACAGCCGACGCGCCCATAAGAGCTGCAAACGCAAATGCCACGATAGCTGTTCGGAATTGCAGGTTGAAGATTGAGGCGGTGTTTTGCTGCTGAGTTGCCATGAGGCCCCCCTTGTCGCGGCGGCACGTAGGATGTGCGCCCCGAATTGCGGGTCACTGTGTCACCGCGACCGCACGCAAGTCAAGTTAAACCTCATTTTTTCGCTTCGGCGCCGTCGCTGAGAATGACTGAAGTTCTTTCAGCAGTTGCGGTAGAAAAATGAGCGAGTGCATCGAAGGGGGTGGCACACGTTCACATCCACAGTCTGTTCAGTCATGGCACAAGTCGGACGCTCTTCGGGGCGGCCGATTTGCTTGAGCTTAGGATCACTTACGGCATGGCCTGTTTTCAGCAGCTGTCTGGCGCTTTCCTAGTTGTCCGAAAACGCGTCACGCCGGAGAAGCTGGCGTAGCCGGTGCTGCCGCTCGTCAAAGTCGGGTTTGAAGTCGATCCGGTGATGAGGTAAACATTTGGTTTGAGGCATGAAAAAACCCTCTCCCGGTTATCGGGAGAGGGCCATTGCAGCCGGAACGCGTTTTAGTCGTCGTTATCTTTGGTAATGGGAGCCGAGTTGCTGAACTCGCTCGGGGGCCGAACCGTCTTCTCACCGGGATAGGGCCGCGTAAAGCCGGTGGCCTCATACCAGTTGTAATGGCGGACGGTGTCCGGGTCTTCAACGTCGGGCTTGGTGTAGTTGCCAGCGAAGATCTGCGCCTTCTTCTGGAGCCAGGCAGCCCGCAGAGCCGCGACCGCAGGGCTGTCCTTTGTTTCAGCTGTTTTGGCGGATGCTAGAGAGCTACAATTCGTGCCCGAAGTCAGCGAGTATTCGGCCGGCACGTGCGTCCACGGCTGGAAGTTCTCCTGCGGTGGGTTGTCCGTGAAGATCGTCCTCATCGGCGAGGCCCAGAGGTCGAACTGGTTCATGGGGGTGATCCCGAGAATCTGCTCGATCGTACGGGTCATGTTGACTTGGGTGTAGAAAGTGTGGTCGGCGGGGTTGTTCTGTAAGACATAGGGGCTGATGACATAGCCCGGGCTGCGGTGGCCGTCGACATGGTCGACGCCATTCTGTGCGTCGTCTTCCTCGACGAAGATCGCCGACGTAGGCCACACCGCGCTGTGGCTGATGATGTCGACATAGCGGCCAAGGGCCAGGTCATTATCGGCCTGCATGGCCATGGCGTTCGGTGGGCCGCCGGTGTGGTCGGAACTGATCCAGATGAACTCCAACTGCGGCACCGTGAAGTTGTTGATGTCGTTCTGGAAGTCCTGCTGCCAGATGTCCACGCGGAACTGGTCAGGAATGCCCAGATCGAACTGTGGATAGTTCTGAATCGTGTGATTAATTACGTCCGGGAGCGGGGAGTACGAGGAGACCGTGTTGTAGTAATACAGCTGCTCCTCCTTGTGGCTCTCATACGCCACTGTGTCATCGTAGAACTGACACCAGGTCGGCTCGGTGTGGGAGCCGGTCGGCGTATAGAACAGGTTGTACTCGATGTACTCGCCGTAGTTCTTGAAATAGATGCCCGCCTTGGTTGCCGCGTTATAGAGGTTGCCCTTCGTCTGGTAGGCAAGCGAATCGCCGCCGTTGGAGGGATAGTCACGCAACCAGTCGGGCGACTGGATGTCGTCGGAGTAGGGTGCCATGGCCTGAACGATCCAGTTGTGGCCGTCGGCCGACTGGCGGCTCGGATCGTAGTAGTTGTCCAGCAGCGGGAAGCGCTGGACCAGCGAGTGCGCGTTGGGCGAGTAGATGCCGCCGAAGACCGCCAGCGCGGGGTCGCCATTGCCGGCGGCCACGTCGCCCAGCATCTGATCGTAGGTGCGGTTTTCACGAATGATTACGAACACGTGCTTGATCAGCGACGGATCGCCGATCTTCGCCGGGACTGCAACCGGCGGGGTATTCGCGCTGCCCCCGGAGGCACCCGCGATATTGAGCTGCAGATCCCAGTGGTTGTTCAGGTAGACCTGCTGCGTCATCTGCGCCAGCGTTGCGCTGCCCGGAACGGGAACGATGCTGATGGTGCCTTGGTCCTGGTGGGAGTTGAAGCCGCACACGCCGTAGTAAGTTGCGCAATTGTCGATAATATCAGTGTTTGTGGTGCCGATGCCCTTGTCGTTGGCAACGATCAGCGTATTGTCCGCCGAGTCCAGCACAACCGAGCTCGGAGCATAGCCGACCGGGATCATGCCTTTGACGGGGTTCCACGCGGCGACGTTAAGGTTGACCACGGCGACTGCATTGGCGTTGTAAAGCGCGACGTAGGCGACGTTGTTCACGGTGTCGACCGCGATGGAGTTCGGTGACCCCCCAGGGGCGGCCGAGCCGGAGCCGGGCACTCCGATGGGCAAGCCAAGGTTGATCGTCCGCACCTCTTTGTTGCTGGTTGTGTCGATCACGGAGATGCGGTCGCTATAGGTATCGGCAACTAACAGGTACTGGCCCCAGAGAGCCATACCAGTCGGGTGCAGACCCGTCAAGTAGATAGTGCCAGTGACGGTAAACGAGCCCAGATCCACCACGGAAATGGTCGCGGTGGCGATTGCGCCCGTCGGATTTGTCGCGACGACCGGAGTACCGTTGGAGTATTCCTGGAAGTCGTTTGCGCGGGCAACCCGGCCAGCCTCGTTGGAGACGTAGGCGGTGCGGCCGTCGGCGGAGATCGCGACGCTGTTCGGGACGTTACCGACGCGGACCTCCGCAACTTGCGTGGGAGGATTCTGGGTCAGGTCGATCTTGGTCAGCGTATCGTTGGTGTCCAGCACGGCGTAGGCGGTCTTGTTATCTGCCGAGAGGGCGATGCCGAGCGGGTAGGAACTATATGTATCATCTGACTGGAGCGTTACGGTCTGGCCGCAGGGGATAGGGGCGCTGCCCGTGGGCCCCGGAGGGCTGTTCGGGAAACAGGTGACGGTGGTCAGATAGCCGTTAGCGTTGACGTCCATCGGAACCTTGACTTGGGCATAGTCTGAGAGCATACCCGCAGCACTTACGTTGGCGATGCCAATGTAGCTGCTGTCCTGGCTGAACAGCAGATACTTGCCGTCTGACGTGTACACGATGCCTGCAGAGCTGCCGTGCTTATCTTTGAACCCGTAGTACGACTGCAGGACAGTGCCGGTAGTTACGTCGAAGACCTGGACGGCACCGAAGGTCGCTGTGGCACCCATGGTGAGGACTGCGGCGGTGTGGTGGCCATTGGCGAGCGGGATCGGGTTGAGCGCGATGGCTTTGGTGCGGACCCCGGTGCCGGAGCTTTCCTTCACCATTGGGTTAACTTGGATTCCGGCGGGTGTGATGATCTGCCCATCACCGAGAACCCACGTGTTGGGCGCCAGCAGGCCGGGAGTGTAGGTCGGGAAGTATTGCGACTGAGCGAACGCCGAAGCGCTCAGGCCCATCCACAGCAGGCCGGCGAGCAGACTCTTTAAGATCCGAGAACTGTTGCGAAACGAATTCATCTGCATAAAATGTTTCCTCCACAAAGGAACTGGCTCAGGTTTGCAGTTGCTAGGTTAGGAACAAGTCCCTACCTCGCCAATTTGCGACGGAGCACTCCGCCGGCGCCCGCAAGTGCGGTAGCAAGCAGAATCAGGCTGGAAGGCTCCGGTATAGGCACGTCAAGGTTCGCTACGCCAAAGTACGGCGTCGTGGGACTGGTTAGTACCAGCGAATCGAATGCTGTGCCCGAGAAGCTGATGACGCCTTCCGGGAATTGATAACCGCTTGGAATCACACCCATAGCAGTGGCGGATCCCACCAACGAACCGTGCAAGTAGGCGTCAAGCTGGAACGGTCCAGGAGCGCCGTCGAGCCCGAAATCCATCGAGATGCTGGCCAGCGGCGCACTAAACGAGATGTCCAAGGGGATATTCGACGCGTTGGCCGGCCCTGGATCGACCAGGATCTGCGGTCCGAACGAGAAGAACGACGGTGCGATGATAAAGCCGCCGGGGTCCGCCGGACTGGTGAAAGTCGCGGTGAGCCCATTGTCGGTTTCCGAAAATGGGGTTGTTGTTCCAGGCGGGACGGATCCCGAGATGAAGAGCGTATCCGCGAACAGCGCGGTGCTGCTGAAGAAAAGCAGAATGGCCAGGGCGAAAACGCACTTCATGGCGTGGCCCATGGTTCTGCGTCCATTCATTTGTGTTTTCTGCATAATAAGGTGTCTCCTCTAAAAGGAACTGCCCAAGGTTTTCAGTTGATAGTGACAAAGGTAAGAGCGGACAACCAACCAACTATCGAACGATAGTTGATGAATCCGAACAGCCGATTACGCAGACATTAAATTTGTGTCAAATGGTGATTAGGCACTGCTGCCGCATGGCCTTGCTCGGCGGCTTCGCGATACCATGCGCAGCCTCAGCGTGGTCTTTTCGGTCGGTCCTTGAACTTGGCGATCTGACGCATCTCCTTACAGGCAAGCCGAGCACGGCTCTTCGCTTCCTGCGCTGCGTGAACGTCGACCTTGCGGTCGCGAAACGCCTGCTCGGCACGCAGCTTGGCAAAGTTTGCCAGGCGATCGGAGTCGAGCTGGCCCGCTTCAACCGCTACGCGAACCGCGCATCCCGGCTCGGACCGATGGCTGCAATCCCGATAGCGGCACTGCATGGCGATGTCATCGAGGTCGCGGAATGCGGCAGTAAGGCCGCTGTCAACATCCCACAGTTGCAGCTCTCGCATACCGGGAGTATCGATCACTAGCCCGCCCGAGCTCAGGGCAAACATCTGCCGCGACGTGGTGCTGTGCCGCCCGCGATCGTCGTGCTCGCGAACCCGCAGCGTGGATTGCGCTTCGCTGCCCAGCAGGCGATTGATGATGGTGGACTTGCCGACTCCTGACGAGCCGATGAAAGCCGCAGTTCGACCCACCTTGATATAGCGGAACAAAGCCTCGAATCCGTTGCCGTTGCCTGCGCTGATGGCGTGCACCGGAACACCGGGCGCGCTGAATTCGGCGTCGGCCAGTCGCGCCGGCACGTCTTCGCACAAGTCAGCTTTGTTGAGCAGGACTATCGGTTGCGCGCCGCTGTCCCATACCAGCGCAACATAGCGCTCCAGGCGACGCAGGTTGAATTCCTGGTTCAGCGCGCAAACGATGAACACGGCATCGATGTTCGTAGCGATGATTTGCTCGTCGGCCGCTCGTCCCACAACCTTGCGCGAGATTTTGGTTCGCCGCGGAAGCACGTTGTGAATGACCGCTCGATCGGCAGAAGAAGTCTCGATTGCTACCCAGTCGCCAACAGCAGGAAGGTCGCTGCTGGATTTGGCTCGGAAGAGCAGTTTGCCCGAAAGTTTGGCCAGAGAGTCGCCGCTCTCACTCCAGACGCGGAAGTGTCCCTTCATCACGCTGCTAACGCGCGCCGGCACAAGGTCCGGGCGTAGCAGCCTTTCAAAATCGGATTGCAATCCGGCATTCCAGCCCAAGTCCATTAGAGTCACTTTGATTCCCCATATGCGCGCACACGTGTGCCGCTGGTTGGAGGTAAGTGAATGGACAGGCTGTCGAGAGAGTTACAGCGAGATGGAGGCAAACCTGTCCGCGGACATGGCGGCAGTGGCTTTCATAGGCGCCTCCCGTGAAATGGTTGCGGGCTGAACCCGCGAAACGATTATACAGCGCTCCTTCGGCCCCACTGTAGAAGTGGCCGATTGGTTTCGGCGCGTGAGGCCGAACCGGCTATTGGTCTTGCTGCGGCCCTGAGCTGGGTATCGGGTTCGGACTCGACTCGCTCTTAGAAGGCGTTGCTGCCTCTTTGACGTCCGTGGCAAAGAGCATGAAATGGTCAAAGCTCTCACTGCGGTGAAAGCGCTTTTTTCCGATGCTCACGTAAAGGTCCGCACTCTTGGGCAACCACAGGTCGGTGCCCTGTCTCCTGAAATCAACCGGGCCATAGCTGACACTGGTGTGCTCGGTGTTCAAGTGAATCTCGGGAACTCCCTTCACCAGGTCCGTTTCCAGATGGATGATCTGGAAGTTGTCGGCTGCTATCCAGGCGAGTCCCTTGAGACTCACCGGATAGTAGTTCTTGTTGACCACGTAGGACCTGAGGCGGCTCGGCTTACCATCGCGCTGACGGAAGTGCACCACCCAGGCCGCCTTCCCATGCCAATCGCCGAGTCCTTCACAGCGCATGTCGAAGTCATCGCGAAATAGAGGATTGAAAGCGATCGCCAGCACCGGCAGGCCGCTAGTGGTTATCCTGTCCGGCATGTCGAGGTTGTCCGCATTGCGATATTCCTGAATAGTTAGCGTGCTATTCGAGGGCTGCGTTATGGAGACCACGTAGTTGTATTGCCGGGTCTCGCGATTTCGTGGAATCCCCTGCGGGGAGATGTTTTCGTGCACCATGTGCTCAATGGCCGAGTACTGGGCAACGCTCTCCACCAACAGCTTCGAAGGATTACCCGTCTTCTGCAGCAGGTTCGCGGGACACTGGACACCGGCGGCAACCGATGGCTTCTGAGTATCGACGTCGGACGGCATTCCTACGCGGCTGCCGCCGGAAGCCATCTCTCCGGCCAGGTCCGGATCTCCGATTGCAGGGTTTGCCTTGACATTGGCTTGGAGCTGCGCAATCACTTCCTTGACCTGAGGCGCCACCGAGCTCGTCGGATCTCCCTCCAAGTAGGCCTTCAGGACTGGGATCGCAGCTTCATACTTGCCGAGACCCGCCAGCGCCTGTCCCAGGATCAACCGGGACGATACGCCTTCGCTGCCCCCGTGATCTACGAGCCATTGTGCGTTTTCGCGCGCTTTCTCGAATTGTTTGATCATCAGACAGGAAGTCGCAAGCACCTTCCGCGCGGTCACGGACTCTCCACTGCGCGCCACTACGACGTCCGCTGCTTCAGCGGCGTGGGCATAGTCGCCACGGCCGTAGTAGAGTTGCGCCAGCAAATTTTGCGCTTGCAGATTGTGGGGATCGAGTTTGGTCGCGGCAAGCAGGTACTCCAATTCGCGGTCTTCATCTTTCTGCTGAAGCGACACGTATCCCAGCAGAAATTTGATCGAGGAACTTGAGGAATACTGGCGGTCTGCAGCTTCCAGGTACTTGCGGGCCTCAACAAAGTTGCCCAGTTCCAGAGCCTGCACGCCTTTTTCGGCTTCCTTGTGGGCCTTCGACGGAAGCTCGCCGGCATCGCCGAGGCTAAGGTTTACGGCTGCCGGATCGTGGGCCAGATATATCGTTTCGTTGAAGTCGTGGGCAAGATCGGGGACGTTAATCTGCTCATGCATCCCCACGTATCCGGCCGCGCCAGCTTCAATCAGGTACTTTCCGGGAGACAAATTGGCAAAGATTGCCTCCGTGCCACGCGTGGTCTCGAAGTACACCCTGCCGGTCTCCTGGCTGGTTACTCGTACCAGCGATTGCTGCTTCAGAGGCTGTTTGTTCGAATCCAGGATCGTGACGCGGATGGCGACCGAGCGACGGGTATCTTTCGGAGGGGTGCCGGCAGGGTCATTCGACATCGGCGTTCCTATGCCTGACAGAGGAACGGTCACGCCTTGCGCGTGCGAGAGCAAGGGCAGAGCGGCTATACATGCCCCAAGCGTCAGCAATGCCCGACACAGTTGGAGTCTCGAACCGAATCTATGAGACGAACCAGAGCGGTGTGCGATGGTAGCCCAAACGTCCATACAACCCCCATCTGTCCCGGACACCAAGAAGTTTAACAGCGGGGGACACGCAATTGTTGTCTCCGGGACGTAAAATCCGCTGATGTTCCGGAACGGGATTTCCCCCAATTTCGCAACGGGACTTGCCGGTTTGCGGCAGAGGCTAGATCCGAGTGCTTCGCCGCAGCGCACCCGCAGCGCCGGAGACGCCCTTCATCTTGCGATTCCAACTGCGGCCAAACTGCATCTGCACCATCGACTCCATCTGGTGCTCGAACTCCTTCCCATAGCCGTACCACCAGACCTTAGGCATGTTGGGCAGCAGGTCGGAGTCGATGTACTTGACCTGCACCATCTCAGCCAGGCCCATCTCCCCGTGGGTGCGCCCGATACCGCTTTGTTTGCATCCGCCGTGCGGCGCCTCGGAGATGCCGAAACACGAGATCATATCGTTGACCATCACCGTCCCGGCCTTGATCTGTCGTGCGAGCGCCTCGCCTTTCTTGCGGTCTCGCGTCCAGACGCTGGCCGCTAACCCGAATTGGCTGTCGTTGGCGAGATCGATTGCCTGCTGCACGGTGTCGAAGGGCGCGACCGGAAGCACCGGCCCGAAGGTCTCTTCCTGGATGACTCGCATGTCAGGCGTCACATCCGCCAGTAGAGTGGGCGCATAGAAGTTCGGGCCAAGCTCGGTGAGCCGTCGGCCTCCGGCCAGCAGGCGCGCGCCGCGCTCTACTGCGTCGTTGACGTGAGCTTCCACCGTGCGCAATTGTCGTTCGTTAATCAGCGGCCCCATCTCGACTTCCGAATCCAGCCCGTTGCCGACGCGCAGCTTGCCGATCTTCGCCGTCATTTTCTGTAGGAACGGTTCGTAAATACTGCGATGCACGTAGCAGCGTTCGACCGATAAACAGGTCTGCCCGGCATTCATGAATGCACCCCACAGGGCGCCGCTGGTGGCAACCTCGAGGTCGACGTCCGGCAGCACGATCATAGGATCCTTGCCGCCGAGCTCAAGCACCACAGGAAGCAGATGGCGCGCCGCCATCTCGGCCACGCGCTTGCCGGTGGCGACACTGCCGGTGAAGATCGCCTTGTCGACCCCTGAATCGATCAACGCTGCGCCTGTAGGACCCTCGCCGATGACGACCTGCAACAGATCAGGATCAAGCCCCGCTGCGTATAGCAGCTTTTGCAACTCCAACGCAGCCAGGGGAGTGAACTCCGATGGCTTGATCACGACGGCGTTGCCGGTCACCAACGCGGCAAGCGTCTCGACCGCCGGCGTAGAGAACGGGTAATTCCACGGCGAAATAATCCCGATGATGCCGTAAGGCTCCCGCACCAGCATGCCGCGCTTGCTCTTCATGGCCAGGTTGCCATGCGGCACCGGCTGGTCGCGAAGGAAGCGATGGGCGGTGCGGATGCAGAACTCCGCAGCGTCGAGCACCACCAAAACTTCCGTCGAGATGGCTTCGACCGTCGGCTTCCCGGCCTCGCGGCAGATCAGTTGCCCGACTTCACGCGTGCGGTCGCGCAACAAGTCTTGAAATCTCCGCAAGACCGCAATGCGCTGGGCGACGGGCGTCGCCTGCCACGCCGGCTGAGCGGCGCGAGCGCGCAGCACCGCTGCCTGCACTTCTTCCACCCCAGCGCTCGGGATTTCGGCGAGCACGTCTCCCGTCGCCGGATTGGTATCTACTACCGTTACCGTCCTACCCAGAACAGCTTGCGTATTGGTGGCCATCAGTACTCCACGCTAACCAGATACAGTCCGCGCGCGGCGGCGGTTGGGCCGGCGGCGCTACGGTCGCGGGCTTCAAGGATCTGCTCAATATCACTCACTCGCACGCTCCCCTTGCCAACTTGCAGTAGCGTGCCGACAAGATTACGAACCATGTGGTGCAGGAACCCATCTCCGCGGACCGTGAACGAGAGCTCGTCGGCGCTCCGTGCCCAGAGAGCAGAATGAACGGTACGAACATTCGAGGGCGCGGGTTCGTCAGCTGCATCGTTCGTCTCCGCCGCGGCGATGCGCGCACTGCGGTCCGGATCGGAAGCAGCAAACGAAGTGAAGTCGTGCTTGCCGACGATGCTCTCGGTGGCCCGTATCATGGCTTCCTCGTTCCTCAGATAGGGATCGTGAAACACGTAGCGCGCCAGGAAGGGCGGGCAGACGTCGCCACGGAAAATACGGTATTGATACGTCTTCGCCTTCGCGGAATGCCGCGCGTGAAAAGCTGCATCTACTTTTTCCACGGCGGTGACCCGAATAGACAGCGGCAGGATATCATTCAGCGCCGTCATGAACCCTCGTTCCGGGATCGGCGACTTGATGGCAAACGAAGCAACCTGCCCCAACGCATGCACGCCTGCGTCGGTACGACCGGAACCTTGCGGCAGAACGTCCTCGCCGGTGATTCGCGCAAGGCACTCGGCCAATGTGCCTTGCACCGTGGGCAGGCCGGGTTGTATCTGCCAGCCGTTGAAGTCGGTACCGTCGTAGGCGAGCGTTAGCTTGAGGTTGCGGCTCACGAAAGTGTGTAGGTAAGCCCGAGCATGCTGACCATCGCGGCGCGCTCAACCTACCCTTCGCCACCGGGAACAGGCAGCCATTACTCAGCTATACTATTGTACTTCCTCAACTTACGAGGCTGAACTCAAGAATAAACTGCGAATCGGTGCCAGCTTGCGATTGAACCTTCGCGAATTCTCCTCCGTATCAGGGATAGTCGACGGAGACTCACTGCAAAGCCAGGCATACGTGTCCTAAGCGTTATACGTTTTTTGGGAGAAGAGGAATGTCTGTTTCTAGATTATTAGTATCGGCGGCGAAAGGTGCATGGTCGCTGATGTTGGTCGGGCTGCTGGCAACTCTGAGTTTTGCCCAAACGGCCCCGCCCCAAACAAATCCGCCCGCCGTGCCGGAAGCGCTAACCCCGATGCCGCAGGCCCCGGCGCCGCAACACAATGCTCATCCTTATTCCGAGCTTGACTACACGAAAGGGCAGTCACCTTTTCCCAGGTTCTGGCAGCCGTATACGCCGCTCAATGTTCCGCCGCCCAATCTCTCGAACTCGGCACGCATCGACTCGGTGATTCGAGACGGCAAGATGTACTTGTCTTTGGACGACGCGGTGGCGCTGGCGCTGGAGAACAACCTGGACCTCGCCATCCAGCGCTACAACCTGGACACGGCGGACACAGATATACTTCGCACCGGCTCGGGCTCTGCCGCCCTCGGTGTTAACGCCGGCCTGGTGCAGGGAACTCCAGGAGGGACCACCGGCGCCGTAGCTTCCGGCGGAACTGGAACCGCATCGACGGGATCCACCGGCGGTGGCGCCGGCGGAACCTCGGTCGCCGTGGGTGGGGCGGGCGCAGGTGCTGCCGGCATCGTCTCCTCAACCACTGGCTTGGGTCCACCGATCGACAGTTTTGATCCAGTCATCACCGGCACCAGCATCCTGGGCGAACGCGCCAAGACGCCGCAATCCAACCTCATCTTCACAGGCACGTCGACCCTGATTCAGAACACCACCAACGCGAACTTCACCTACACCCAGGGCTTCTCCACTGGAACCCTGATGACAGTTACCTTCAACAACGGACGTACGACCTCCAACGCCCTGTTCAGTACGCTTTCGCCCGCAGTGCAATCGACGGGGCGTTTCACCTTGCGGCAGCACCTGCTGCAGGGCTTCGGCTACGATCCCAACTTGCGCTGGATCCGCATCGCGCGCAACAACCGCGAAATCATGGATGTCGCCTTCCGTCTGCAGGTGATGACAACCGTCTCGCAGATCGAAAACATCTACTGGGACCTGGTGAACGCCTATGAGAACGTAAAGGTGCAAGAGCGCGCCCTGGAGCTGGCCAACAAAACACTGTCTGATACGGAAAAACAAGTGCAGATTGGCACGCTGGCGCCGATAACCGTTGTTCAGGCGAAAAGCTCCGTAGCTACGGCCAACCAGAACCTGATTGTCGCGCAAACCAATCTTCAGCTTCAGCAGTTGCTGATGAAGAACGCCGTCACCCGCAACGTGGCCGACCCGATTCTGGCGGTCGCGCCGGTGATCCCGACCGATACGTTGCAGATCAATGCACCGTTCGAAATCCGCCCCGTGGAAGATCTTATTAACACGGCATTGCAGGCCCGGCCGGAAATCATCCAGTCCCGGATCAACTTGACGAACAAGAAGATCGGTGTGCAGGCGCTCAAGAACGAGTTGAAGCCGGCGCTCGACTTGTATGCTTTCTATGGCTCGGCCGGCCTCTCGGGGCAGCAGAACCCCTTGTGCCCTCCGGGCTCTATCTCCTGCACCTCGCAAATTCCTCCAGGAGGCTTCGGGAGTGCATTCAGCGACCTGTTCAACAGCAGCGGCCCGGACAAGGGCGTGGGGGTCAACCTGAATATCACCATCCGCAATCGCCAGGTCCAGGCCGATCAGGTGCGCTCGCAGTTGGAATACCGCCAGTCCGAAATTGCCGTACAGCAGCAGGAAAACACCATCGTGCTGCAAGTACGCAATGCGCAGTTTACGTTACAGCAGAACTATGCCGCGCTCCAGTCGGCGGTTGCGGCCCGCGATTACGCGCAGCAGAACCTGGATGCCGAGGAAAAGAAGTACGCGCTGGGGGCTTCGACCTCCACGCTGGTGTTGCAGGCATCGAGTGCGTTAACGCAGGCACAATCCAACGTGCTCGCCGCGGCGACGAATTATGAGAAGTCGCGGGTGCAGCTCGATCTCTACACAGCGGACACGCTGACCAAGCTGGGGATCGATATGACCGATGCCGAAGCCGCCAAGGTAACCAAGATGCCGAAAGTGCCAGGCATCGTTCCCAATAATCCAGCCAACCTGACGCTCTCGCAGCCCACGTCCGCGGCGCCGGTCTCCACCACGCCCGTCCTTCAGCAGCCGAGCGCTCCACCGCAGAATCCGCCGCAGCAGTAGCTGGCTGATTCAACTCCGCGGCGTGTTGCTGGAATTCGACAGGCGGCACGCCGTTTCTGTTTCTTCCCGTTGCCCTCGATGGTTGTCACTCGTTGTCGGCTCTGCGAAACTAAACGAGTTCCCCGAGGACGTATCTGTGGCAACAGCGAGAGAATTTTCGGCCGGCGGCGTAGTGCTCCGCAAAATGCGGAAGCGCTGGTACGTCGCGGTGATTGAACCCTTTGCCGAGCGCCCCAGACGGTCGGTGCACCCGTTGCGCTCCCGGCGGAATGGCAGCGCGTCGGACCTGCTGGCGCTTCCCAAGGGCACGATTGACCCGGGCGAAAAACCGGAGCAGACCGCGCAGCGCGAAGTGCATGAAGAAACCGGCGTCCGTGCCGAACTGATCACTAAGCTCTCTGATACCAAGTACTTTTATGTTCGCAATTGGGGAGACCACGCTCGTGTCTTCAAAGTCGTGAGCTTCTACCTCTTCCTGTATCGCTCCGGCCGTATGGGGAACATCTCGCAGGAGATGCGGGCGGAAGTGGAACGCGCCTTCTGGCTTCCGCTGGACGATGGCCCGGCGCGCCTAAGCTACAAAGGCGAGCGCGAAGTTGTTCAACTCGCGCTGGAGTACGTTAAAGCCCATCCGGAGCTAGTTGAATATGCCGCAAACCCCGCACATTGAGCGTCACTTCACCTCGGGCGAGGTCGTTCGCGACGTTGTCATCGGCATGTCGGACGGGCTGACCGTTCCCTTCGCTCTGGCCGCCGGACTGTCCGGCGCGGTCGATAACAGCCATATCGTGGTTGTCGCGGGACTGGCCGAAATCGCGGCGGGATCGATCGCGATGGGCCTGGGCGGATACCTCGCCGCGCGTGGCGATGCCGAGCACTACGAGAGCGAACGCAAGCGCGAAATCCGCGAAGTCGAGGAGATTCCCGACGAAGAGGCGCGCGAAGTGGTCAACGTCTTCACCAGCTACGGACTTTCGCCGGAAGAAAGCGGCGTCGTCGTGCAGTCGCTCACCAAGCGGCCCAAGCAGTGGGTCGACTTTATGATGCGCTTCGAGCTGGGATTGGAGGAACCCGATCCCAAGCGCGCCGTGCAGAGCGCGGCCACCATCGCCTGCTCCTACATTGCGGGAGGTGTCATCCCGCTCTCGCCCTACATGCTGTTGCACAGCACCCGTACGGCACTTGGTTGGTCGGTGCTGGTGACGCTGCTCGCCTTGGCCATCTTCGGCTTGATCAAAGGACGGTTCACCGGCACTCGCCCGCTGCGCTCAGGCCTGCAGACGGTGGTGATCGGGGGATTGGCTGCTGGGGCGGCGTTTCTGCTAGCCAAGGCGTTCTCGTAAGAAGAGCTTCACCACGGAGGCACGGAGGGCACGGAGGGCACGGAGAATGCCAGGACGCAGAAGGCGCAATCCAATCTAAGACCTGTAACCCCTTGTCCATTCTGTGACTTATGAGCCTTGTCAGTTTATTGTAAAGCCTGCCGAGCGACTAAACCCTGACAAGCCACAAGAACTCCGTGTCCTCCGTGTCTCCGTGGTGAAATTCCTTAGATTTCTCTTGACTGAATGAACCCTCATTCAGTACGCTTAGATACAACTTAATACGGCGCGCGTCGTTGCCATCCTCACCCCACATCTTGCGACGCGCGCTGATTTATTTCTGGGGCGTTCCTTTGCATAGGCAGATCAACAAAGTTGCTGTCCTCGGAGCGGGAACCATGGGAGCCCGCATCGCCGCGCACCTGGCTAATGCCGGTGTTCCGTCGTACCTGCTCGACATCGTTCCTCCCGACGCGGACGGCCCGGCACGCAATCGCATCGCCGCCGCCGGTCTGGAAGCCGCGGTCAAGTCGAAGCCCGCCGCCTTCTTCAAGCCATCGCTTGATTGCCTGGTCACCATCGGCAACTTCGAAGATGACTTGCCCAAGCTGGTCGACGTCGATTGGATCATCGAGGTCGTCGTCGAAGACCTCAGCCTCAAGCGCGCGCTGCTGAAGCGCGTCGATGCCGTTCGCAAGCCGGGCACCATCATCACCACCAACACCAGCGGCCTGCCCGTGGCCAAAATCGCCGAAGGCTTCGCCGAAGACTTCCGCCGCTGCTGGTTCGGCACGCATTTCTTCAATCCACCGCGTTATATGCGGCTGCTGGAGCTGATCCCCACTCCTGATGCCGATCCCGCAGCCATGCAGGCGATCGCGCAGTTCTGCGATCTGCACCTGGGCAAAGGCGTGGTGTACGCGAAAGACACACCGAACTTCATTGCCAACCGCATCGGAACGTTCTCCATCCTGAACGTCATGCGCGTGATGCAGGAGATGGACCTGAGCGTGGAAGATGTCGACGCGCTGACCGGCACCGCCGTCGGCTGGCCGAAGACGGCGACCTTCCGCCTCGCCGATCTTGTAGGACTCGACATTCTCGGCCACGTGGTGCGCAACGCCACGGTGAACATCCAGGACGAGCGCAGCGATCTGAAGCTGCCGTCGTTCTTCAGCGAGATGCTCAATCGCAAGTGGCTGGGCGACAAGACCAAGGGCGGCTTTTACAAGAAGCAGAAGAGCGCTGACGGCGATCAACGCTTCGCTCTCGACTGGAAGACGCTGGAGTATCGGCCGTCGCAGAAGGCGAAATTCGCCGCGCTCGAGATGGCGAAGAACGTCGAAGACCTCGGCGAGCGCCTGGCGATGCTGTTGGCGCCGTCAAAAGACAAGGCCAATGCGTTTCTCTGGACGGTGCTGTCGGACCTCTGGACCTACTCGGCCAACCGCATCGGCGAGATTGCCGACTCGGTGGTCGAAATCGATCGCGCCATGAAGTTGGGCTTCAATTGGGAGCTAGGCCCCTTCGAACTGTGGGATGTTGCCGGCGTGTCCAAGACCGTCGAGCGCATGAAGAAGGAAGGCAAGCCGGTAGCCGCGAATGTCGAGAAGCTTTTGGCCTCAGGCAAGACAAGCTGGTATGCCGACGACGCCAAAACCGCCAGCGGGCGAGATTACTTCGACGTTCCCGCCGGCGATTACAAAGCCGAAGAAGTTCCCGCCGGCGTCTGGTCAGTAACAGTTGCGAAGAAGGCGAACGGAGTCGTCAAGAAGAATCCCGGAGCCTCGCTGGTCGATCTTGGCGATGGCGTGGGCTGCATTGAGTTCCATTCCAAAATGAACTCGCTGGGCGGCGACATCGTGCAGATGATTACGCAATCGCTGAAGCCCGGCGGCGCAGGCGACAACTTCGACGCCTTCGTCATCACCAACGACGCTCCCAACTTCTCCGTCGGCGCCAACATCATGATGCTGCTGATGGCCATTCAGGAAGAAGAGTGGGATGAAGTCGACCTGGCCATCCGGCAGTTCCAGAACATGACGCAGGCCATCAAGTTCTCGCCCAAACCAGTTGTAGTCGCGCCGTTCGGTATGACGCTGGGCGGGGGAACCGAGATCATGCTGCATGGCGCGGCCCGCCAGCCTCACGCCGAGCTATATTCCGGCTTGGTCGAAGTTGGCGTCGGGCTTCTTCCCGGCGGCGGCGGCTGCAAGGAGATGACGATCCGCGCCATTCACAAGGCCACACACATTCGTCCGCAGGGACGTGGCGAGAGTGTGGAGCTGATGGAGGCCATGAAGCAGGCGTTCGAGACGGTCGCGATGGCGAAGGTCTCAACCTCCGCTGCTGAGGCGCGCAACCTGGGATTCCTCTCGCCGGGCGACAATGTCACGATGAATCGCGAACGCGTCTTGAGCGACGCCAAAGAGCTTGCTCTCGAATTAGTACATGAAGGCTGGCGTCCGCTGGCTCCGCGCCACGACATTCCAGCGCCGGGCGAGAGCATCCTGGCCACGCTGAAACTGGGCGCGCACATCATGCGCCAGGGCGAGTTCATCAGCGACCACGAGCTGAAGATCGCCGGCAAAGTGGCGGAAGTGCTCTGCGGCGGAAACGTCACGCCGGGCACGCTGGTGAGCGAGCAATATCTGCTCGACCTGGAGCGCGAGGCCTTCAAGTCACTGGCAGGCGAGCGCAAGACCCAGGAGCGCATCCAATACACGTTGAAGACCGGCAAGACGTTGCGGAATTAATCACGCGGCGAGCAGAAAGACTGTTCGCCACCGAGGACACGGAGATCACGGAAGAACACAGATCGGAGAAAGACATCAACCGCGGATTTTCACGGAATTGCGCGGATCGGAGCCAAAGACAAGAGAATTCGAGCCCACGGCGGAAGCCGCGGGTACGCTAGATGATGAAGAGCCGAGCCGCTTTAGCGGTGGTACAGGCCCGAAGGGCCTGTCATAACGACCCCAACAATGCGAACGATCGCCATATCGCATCGAACTTCGTCCGAAGGACGGAACAATCGTAGCCCAGGGCGTTAGCCCTGGGTGAGCGCGAATACAAAGTAGCCGAGTCCCTTTAGGGACGGCACAAACAGCAGATCCCTCGACGGCCAAGGCCGTCTCGGGATGACAAAATTTGTTGGGAGTGTGACGGTCGGCACGGCTGAAGCCGTGCCCCTTCAAAGCAACAGGCGGGTTTGAAGTGACATACCTCATCGTCTACGAAAAATCCAGTGATGGTTGGGGCACCTATGCGCCTGATCTTCCGGGATTGGGCGTGGCTGCCGGAACGCTGGAAGAGACGAAGCAGCTTATAGGTGAAGCTGTTGAATTTCATCTCGAAGGTATGCGGCGGCACGGCGATCCGATTCCGGTTCCCAGCACGCAAACCGAGTACATCACGGTGTGATGAGCCGTCGACGTGGAAACGGAAGATCAGGGCTTTAGCGGGCGACACAATTCGAGCCCACGGCGGAAGCCGTGGGTAAAGTTGGGCAAAGATAATCGAGCCGCTTTAGCGGCGGCACGAATCAGGCGTAACTGCCCTGTTTTCTATTAAGTACGAATAAGCAGCTTTAGAATCAATTATGTAGGGCGCAAATGATATCTAAACCATTGATTCTAAACCCTCGCTACACACAAGATTTTCGTGACGTGCATCACGTTGTAGCTGGCGGCTGATAACCGGGCAGCTCGGAGCTAAGGAAATGTCTGATGTCGTAATCGTATCTGCCGTCCGCACGCCGGTCGGCCGCGCCAACAAGGGAACGCTTCGCGCCACCCGCCCCGACGATCTCGCCGCGGTGGCGATCAAGGGCGCGCTTGTACGCGTGCCGCAGCTCGATCCTAAAGAGATCGAGGACGTCATTCTCGGCTGCGCCATGCCTGAGGCGGAGCAGGGGATGAACGTCGCCCGCATCGCCTCGCTGCGCGCCGGGCTGCCGGTCGAGGTCTCGGCCATTACTGTCAACCGCTTCTGCTCTTCGGGCTTGCAGGCGATTGCGATGGCCGCCGAACGCATCATGGCTGGCGGCGCCGACGTCGTGGTCGCCGGCGGCGTCGAGTCGATGACCATGATCCCCATGGGCGGACACAAGGTCTCGGCCAATCCATGGCTGATCGCGAACTACCCTGACTCGTACCTGTCGATGGGGCTGACGGCCGAGCGACTGGCGTCGCGCTACAACATCACGCGCGAGATGTCGGACCAGTTCTCGGTTGAAAGCCACAAGAAAGCCGTCGCCGCGATCGAGGCGGGCAAGTTCGATGACGAAATCGTACCCGTGTCCGTCAGCTTCACCACGCCGAACGGCAGCAAGCCCAAGCGGCACGAGATCATCTTCAAAATGGATGAAGGCCCGCGCGCTGACACTTCGATGGAAGCGCTTGCTGCGTTGAAGCCCGCGTTTCACATGAAAGGCACGGTCACCGCCGGCAACTCGTCGCAGATGTCGGACGGCGCTGCCGCGGCAGTCGTCATGTCGGCGGAGCGCGCAAAAGCGCTGGGGCTGAAGCCGCTCGTGCGCTACGTAGGATATGCCACAGCGGGGTACAAGCCGGAAGAAATGGGACTGGGCCCGGTGTTCGCGATTCCTAAAGTTCTGAAGCGTGCCGGCCTGAAGCTGAGCGACATCGATGTCATCGAGCTGAACGAGGCCTTCGCCGCGCAGTCGCTGGCCGTGATTCAGCAGGGCGAACTCGATCCATCGCGCATCAATCCCAATGGCGGAGCGATTGCGCTTGGCCATCCGCTGGGCTGCACCGGAGCCAAGCTGACGGCGACCATCATCCGCGAGCTGAAGCGCCGCAACGCCCGCTATGGCATGGTGACCATGTGCGTCGGCGGCGGCATGGGTGCGGCCGGGATTTTCGAGAATTTGCAGTAAGAGAAAGATTCACCACGGAGGCACGGAGAACACGGAGAAGAGAGGTAGGCAATAACCTCGTAATGCGAGCATTAACTGCTTGTCGCAACGTCTCTTCCTATGCTTGGTCTTCAGATCCAATCGTTCTTCTCCGTGTCCTCAGTGCCTCCGTGGTGAAAAGGTTTTGAAGTTCACATTCGAGGTTGAACCATGGCAACAACGACGATCGCAGCTCCCAAGACCAAACTGACGGGCGGAAGTTTCCTGCTCGAGGATCACGACCTCGATGCGGTCTTCACCCCCGAAGACTTCACCGAAGATCACCAGATGATCGCCAAGCTCGCTGACGAGTTTGCGACCAACGAAATCCTCCCTAACGCCGAGAAGATGGAGCACAAGGACTGGCAGGTCACGCGCGATCTTCTGAAGAAGGCCGCCGAGATGGGCCTGACCAACGCCGACGTGCCCGCCGAGTATGGCGGCTCCGACATGGACAAGATCTCCTCGGTCATCATCGCCGACCGCATGGCAAAGTACGGCAGCTTTGTCGTCTCCATGGGGGGACACTCCGGCATAGGCACGCTGCCCATCGTCTTCTTCGGCACCGACGACCAGAAGAAGCGCTACCTGCCGAAGCTGGCGGCCGGCGAAATGATCGGCGCCTATGCGCTGTCTGAGAGCACCAGCGGCTCCGACGCGCTCAACACGCGCACCCGCGCCGTGCTCTCGCCCGACGGCAAGCACTACATCCTGAACGGCGAGAAGATGTGGATTACCAATGCCCACTTCGCCGACCTGTTCACCGTGTTCGCCAAGGTAGACGGCGAAAAGTTCACCGCTTTCTTAATCGAGAAAGACTTTCCCGGCTTCTCCGTCGGCGCAGAGGAAAAGAAGATGGGCATTCGCGGCTCGTCCACCGCGCCGCTCATCCTCAACGATTGCAAGGTACCAGTGGAGAACGTGCTCGGCGAGATCGGCAAAGGACACATCATCGCCTTCAATATCCTGAACGTCGGCCGCTTCAAGCTGGGCGCAGGCTGCGTCGGCGGCGCGCGCACTTCGCTGCAGCACGCCACCGCTTACGCCAAGGAGCGCAAGGCCTTCGGCAAGACCATCGCCGACTTCGGGCTCATCCGCGAGAAGCTGGCGCAGATGGCGGTCGGCCTGTACGCGTGCGAGTCGATGGTCTACCGCACCGTCGGCATGATGGAGAACGCCATGCCCGAAGGCGAGAAGACCAGCGAAGAAATTCGCAAGGCCATCGAGGAGTACGCCGTCGAGTGCTCGATCATCAAGGTGCATGGCTCGGAGATGCTCGACCACGTGGTTGACGAAACCGTGCAGGTGTACGGCGGCTACGGCTTTGTGGAGGAGTATCCGGCGGAGCGCGCCTATCGCGACTCGCGCGTGAACCGCATCTTCGAAGGCACCAACGAAATCAACCGGCTCATCATCACCGGATGGCTGCTGAAGCGCGCCATGAGCGGACAGCTTCCGCTGCTGCCTGCGATCAAGAAGACGATGGACGAAGTGATGGCCGGCCCGTCATTCGGCGACGAAGCTGAGGGCGCGCTCGCTGCGGAACAGAAGATCGTCTCCAATGCCAAGAAGCTCACCATGCTGCTGGCGGGCGCGGCTTCGCAGAAGTACATGCAGAAGCTGGCCGATCAGCAAGAGATCATGGGCGGCATTGCCGACATGGTGATCGAGGCGTTTGCCATGGACTCCTGCCTGCTGCGCGCGCGTAAGTATGTCGAAGCCAATGGCGAGGCGAAGAGCGCGTTGGTCATCGCCATGACGCAGGTGTACATCGCGGGCGCGATGAGCCGCCTGGAAGCCGCCGCCAAGAAAGTGATCGCCGCCGTGGCCGAGGGCGATATGCTGCGAACGCAGATGGCCATCGTGCGGCGGCTGGTGAAACATGAACCGGTGAACGTGATCGCTTTGCAGGAGCAGATTGCCGCACGCGTGCTCGAAACCGGGAAGTACGTAACGGCGTAGCTCTTGAACCACAGAGGCGCAGAGACACAGAGGGAGCTCTGTATGTTTACCTTCCGACGTGATTCTCTGTGCCTCGGTGTCTCTGTGGTTGTTTCTCTGAATTTGTCATTCCCGCTCGTGTCGCCTATAACAACGCCATGCCGCAAACATTGCAGTCGTTGGCCGAGGTTCTCTCGGCGCGCCTCATAGGCGATGGCCAAATCGAAGTCTCGGCAATCGCCAGCATCGCCAGCGCTCAGCCGGGCGACCTGGTGTTCGTTGAGTTGGAGAAGCACCTGGCCGAAGCGCTCGCTTCGAAAGCGTCGGCGGTTGTCGCCGGGGAGTTCGCGGCTGACCAACACGCGAGCAAGCCGCTGCTGATCGCTGCCAATCCGCGCCTGGCTTTCGCGACCGCCGGGTCGGTGTTACATGCTACTCCCGTACATCCGCCCGCAATTCACCCAACGGCTGTCGTCCATCCGACGGCCAAGGTGTCTCCGAGCGCCAGCATCGATGCGTATGCGGTGATTGAGCCCAACGTCGTCATTGGCGAACGCACCTATATTTCTGCCGGATGTTATCTCGGAGCCGGAGTCATCATCGGCGACGATTGCCTGATCTATCCTCGCGTTGTGATCTACCCCGGCGCAGTACTCGGCCGGCGGGTGATCGTTCACGCCGGCGCGGTGCTGGGCTCCGACGGCTTCGGCTATGTGCGCGACGAGAAGTATGGCCGCCACGTGAAGTTTCCCCAGATCGGGCAGCTGGTGATTGGCGATTACGTCGAGATCGGAGCGAACACCACCATCGATCGCGGCGCCCTCGACCAGACGGTGATCGGCTCCGGCACCAAGCTCGATAACCTTGTGCATATCGGCCACAACTGTTCACTCGGATCGAACGTGATCATGGCCGCCCAAGTTGGCTTGTCGGGCAGCGTAAGCGTTGGCGATGATTGCCTTTTCGGCGGACAGGTCGGCATCGGCGACCACGCCGAGATCGAAGCAGGCTCGATCCTCGGCGGCCAGGCGGGCATCCTGCCGCACAAGAAGTTCCGCGGACGAGGCGAGGTGTTCTGGGGTACGCCAGCAAAGCCGTTGCGTGAATACTTGAAGGAGCTGGGTACGCTAGCGCGGTTGGCGAAGAAGAAGACCTAACATCGGCTCTACGCCGATGAAGCACGAGAATCACCACAGAGACACAGAGGCACCGAGAGAACAGGTCTTAAGATCGAGCCAAGAAATCTACGGGTGATAAGCCAAGTGTCGACTAGCCACTCTTAGTTAGACCCCAATTTTCTGTGTCTCCGTGTCTCTGTGGTGAAATCTCTTCGCCATTACCCGCGAAGAAACCCGCCCAGCTTCTCCAGCGTCTGCACGATCTGCAAAGACCACTGTGCCACTTCGTCGTCGCGCAGCGTGCGCTCTTTCGACTGGAACTCTGCGTGGAGCAGCACCGAGTACTTCCCGGCTCCGACCTTCTCGCCGCGGAAGATCTCGCGCGGCGTGAACTGCTGCATCTCGGCGATGCCTAGCGCTTCGACGGCCGAGTGTATGCGCTCGAAGGCGACAGCGTCGTCGAAGACGAACGAGAAGTCGCGCTCGACGGCTGGGAACTTCGAGATGCGCTCATACTTCGGCTCGCGCAAGGCGTGCTTGTACAAGCTGTCGAGCAGAACCTCAGCGATGTAAACATCCTGGCGCAACTTGCGGGCGGCGGCGATCTCGGGATGAAGCTCTCCGAAGCGCGCCACAGTCTCGCCATCGAACACGGCGCGCGCCGAGCGCCCGGGATGGAAGTACGGCGGCGTCATCGCGTCGAAGTACAGGTCCTGATGCTGAAAGGCCGAGAGCAGCTCTTCGATGTCGCCCTTCATATGGAAGAACGTGTACGGCTCCGCCGGGCGATGAACGTTGGCCGGGATGAGATTGCCGGTAGCGGCGAAAGCCAACGTGCGGTGCTCCTCGTGGCGCTCGCCGGATTTGACGAAGATCTCTCCCGCTTCGAACAGGCGCACGTCGTTGTTGCCACGGTTAAGGTTATACGCAACCATATCAAGAAGGCCGGAGACGAGCGAGTTGCGCATGTAGCCCGCTTCTTCGCTTAGCGGATTAGCCAGCGGAAGCGGCTCGGCGGTGCTGAAAGCGCGCGCGTCCTGCTCGGAGACGAAGGTGATCGAGATCGCCTCGTCGTAGCCTAGCGCCAACATGGTCTCGCGGACCTTGGCATCCTTCTGCTCGTTGGGCAGCGCGACAACCGCTCCGGTAAAGGTGGGGAGCGTGTTGGGAAATTTGTTGTAGCCGTAGATGCGCGCCAACTCTTCCAGCAGGTCGATCTCACGCTCCACGTCGAGCCGCCAGGTCGGAAACGTCACGCTGAAATCGCCGTTGGCACTTGCGAGGATGAAACCCAGCTTTCCCAGGATGCGTTCGATCTCCTCATCGCTGAGTTCGATGCCCAGGATGCGCTTTACCTCGGAGCGACGCAGGGCGATCGGAGGCCACTCCAAACTGCGCGCAACTGCGTCAATGCGCTCGCCGACGAGTTCGCCCCCGCCTGATTCAAGGATCAACTCGGCAACGCGGTCGCAGGCCAGCGGCGTGATGCCCCAGTCGGCTCCGCGCTCGAAGCGATGCGACGCGTCGGTGTGCATGCCCAGCCGCTTGGCGGTGCCGCGGACGATTGCCGGATCGAACCACGCTGACTCGATCAGCACATTCTTCGTCTTCTCGGTGATCATCGAGTCGAAGCCGCCCATGACTCCAGCAAGCGCAACGGGCTTCTTCGCGTCGGCGATGACCAGATCGTCGGTCGAAAGCTTGCGATCGACGCCGTCGAGCGTCTTCAGCATCTCGCCTTCGCGCGCGCGGCGCACGACGATCGTGCCACCCTCCAGCAGATCGAGATCGAAAGCATGCGTGGGATGGCCAAGTTCGTTGATGGTGTAGTTGGTCGCGTCGGCGGCGTTATTGATGGCACGCGAGCCCAACAGCCCCAGGCGGCGCGCGATGTGGTCGGGCGATGGGCCGATCTTCACGTTTCGAATAATGCGGGCTGTGTATCGTGCGCAGCCTTCGGCGTCTTCGATGACGATGGGGAATAAACCGTCACCCGCCTTGGCATGAGCGAAACTTCTTCACCAGGTGTCATCCCGAGCGTAGGCGGCGCGTTTTTCGCCGCCGCAGTCGAGGGACCTGCAGTTCCTCCGGGCAAGTTTGGTTTCACTTGTTCCAACTCAACCCCATAGATGGCCGACGCTTCGCGCGCGATGCCATAGTGATTCATGGCGTCCACGCGATTGGTGGTAAGGTCCATCTCGTAGATGGTTTCGCCGTTCTCTTCGGCGACGGATTCGACGGCGATTCCGGCCGAGGTAAGGTCTTCGGCGAGTTGGCGGTTGTCGGCCGCAACAGTGACGAACTCATGCAGCCATGTGGGTAGGATTCTCATGCGAGTGCCAGGGTTGATGCGACGAAAGCAACCGAGTTTCGGTTAGCGTCCTGTGATGGGAATAAAGCGGTGAACGCGAAAGAACCAGTCCCGCTTGCGGGACGGCAGAGCTTAGCCCAGCGCTGAAGCGCTGGGCTAAGCTCTGCCGCGCCTCCGGCGCTGGTTCGGGCACACTGCGCGCCGTATCCGCAACACATCGCTTGTGCCAGGGTCGGCTGAGCAGGCGCATTGCGAATCCCTCTTCTCACGCGAACTGCTCCAAAAACCGCACATCGCCTTCGTAGAACAACTGGATCTCTTCCACCTCGTACTTCAGAATGGCGATGCGCTCCACGCCCATGCCGAAGGCGAAGCCGGAGATCTTCGACGAGTCGTAGCCATTGTGCTTCACGAACTCGAAGACGTTGGGATCGACCATGCCGCAGCCCAGCAGCTCGATCCAGCCGCTGAACTTGCACTTGCGGCAGCCGTTGCCGCCGCAGAAGATGCAGCTCACCTGCATGTCGGCGCTCGGCTCGGTGAAGGGAAAGAACGACGGATAGAAGCGCGTCTTCACCGACGAGCCGAACAGCGCCTTCATAGCGTGGTCGAGCGTACCTTTCAGGTCGCAGAAGGTGATGTTGGTATCGACTGCCAGCCCCTCGACCTGGTGAAAGACCGGCGAGTGCGTGGCGTCGAGCGGATCGTTGCGATGCACCTTGCCTGGGATAATGATGCGGACCGGCGGCGCGAGCTTCTCCATGCTGCGAATCTGCACCGGCGATGTATGCGTGCGCAGCAGCAGGCGATCGCGCGCGGGCTTGCGCTCCTGCCCGGCGATGAACAGCGTGTCCTGTGTGTCGCGCGCCGGATGGTTCGGCGGAAAGTTCAGCGACTCGAAGTTGTAGTAGTCAGTCTCGACCTCGGGGCCTTCGCCTACCGAGTAGCCCATCGCCTTGAAGACGGCGACGATTTCATCCTGCACGCGCAGGACCGGATGCTTGACGCCGATGGGGCGGCGGATGCCAGGGAGGGTGATGTCGAGCGGAGCGGCGGGACGTCCAGAGATAATCCCAGTCCAGTCCTCATTTTCGGCAACCGCCTTCGCGGATTCGTAAACCTTGACCGCACCATGCGCTCCCTCAATTTTCTCGTCGATTTCCATCGCGAGAAGATTCACGAAACGTCCGACCCCGGGTTTCCAATCTGGAGGAGCATTGTCCAGCCACAACTTGTTGAGCTGCGTTACAACTCCCGACTTTCTTGCGCGCCAGCGGTCGCGAAACTCTTTGAAATCCGCCGCGGTGTAGACGTTCGCCGCTTCCGCTTCCAGGGCTGTCCGTAGTTCATTTGCAGCTTTGTCCAGCGCCGCGGGCGAGTAGTCGTCGAGTTTGGGAACGGTGTACATGCCGGTTCAGCGGTCGTTTGGAAGGGGCGCACCTTCAGGTGCGCCTTAGCAGTCCTTATTTTTCTTGTCATCCCGAGACGGCTTCAGCCGTCGAGGGATCTGTAGTTTGTGTCGTCCCTGACGGGACTCGCAATTGATCACAACGCCCACCCAGCACTCCGCTTCGCGTAGCCTGCCCTGAGCGAAGTCGAAGGGTGCTGGGCTATCATGCTGGTCGCCCTCCGGGCTTAGAGCTTCGAAGGACGAGCAGCTTTGCAAAGTGAACATCTACGGGCCTTCAAGAGTTTGTGCCGCCCCTGAAGGGGCTCAGATCAATTTACATCGCTTACCCAGGACTTACGTCCTGGGCTACGGTTATATCGCCCCTGAAGGGGCCCGGAATTTCAAATACAACGCCTACCCAGCACTCCGGCCAAAGATGGCCTGCGTGCTGGACTAAACTGTCTCGCGCCTACGGCGCTGGCTCGACTCGATGCCATCGCAAGCGCTCAATCAACTTCACAGCAATCTGAAACTGACCACTGGCAACTGACAACTGACAACCGACAACTGCTCTTGAACAACAACGGGCGGCCATCCTCGGCCGCCCATCGGGTGAGATACAGATTGTTCCGGGGATGGGCGGCGTTAGGCCAACGCGTTCGGCTCGCCGATCAACATCGGCGCGCAATGCCGAATCACCGACCTTGACACGGCGCAGCTAAAGCTGCGCCCCTTCACGCCGCAACGGCGTGCGCCGATTTTGCTTGTGTGCACAGCGCCGTAAATCCCGCGGGATCATTGACGGCCAGGTCAGCCAAGATCTTGCGATCCAGTTCGATGCCGGCCTTCTTCAGGCCGTTGATGAACTGGCTGTAGCTGATGCCGTTCAGCTTGGCGGCGGCGCCGATGCGCACGATCCAGATCGACCGGAACTGGCGCTTCTTCTGCTTGCGGCCGCTGTAGGCGAACTTCAGCCCGCGCTCGACCGACTCTTTCGCCGACCGATATAGTTTCGATTTTGTTAAATAATAGCCACTTGCGCGCTCCAATATCTTCTTGCGGCGCGCGCGGCGCTTGGTACCACGTTTTACGCGAGGCATTGCTGCTCCTTTTTGCAGTTCGCTAAGCGGCTGGAGGCAAGAAGCTTGGAGCGGCCTGTCGGCCCGTCCGAAGTCGGCCCACGCTCAGGATTTTGAGGGAGCCTGAATTACCTCTTCACACGCTGTTGGCCGTCGCATTCCCGGGTTCGACTTGGTTGGGATGGCGCCGGGTGCCGCACCATGCGGCTTTAGTCTTCGCTGGCGACCTAGTAGGGGATCATGCGCGCTACTTTATGCTGATCCGCCTTGTCGACCAACGTATCGGTGTCGAGCTGGCGTTTGCGCTTCGTACCTTTCGAAGTCAGGATGTGGCGCTTGAACGCGTGTCCGCGCTTGATCTTGCCGGTGCCTGTCTTCTTGAAACGCTTGGCCGCTCCCTTATGTGTCTTCAACTTGGGCATAGCGGTCTTTCTATTACAACACACATCACAGGATTGAGCCAGAGTAGCGCCGCTGGGTGATGTCAAGCTGCTTGTGTAAGAACGCGGAGGGTGTTGCACCTAGCAGCGCTGATGCCCAGCCCGGGGGTAGACGGTCTGGATCGCTGCCGCCAGTCCGGCACAACGTCGGTGACGATCAGCAACAGGCTTCCAAGCTCGCAAATGTGGTGATGGTGCCTCTCCATCGGGCTCCTTTGTAACACTGCGGCGGCGTGGCAGCAAAGGGAAAAGGGCTCCATGTTATTCACATGGAGCCTTTATTTATGTCGGCGACGACCTACTCTCCCACACACTTTCGCGGACGGACGCGCACTAAGCCGGAATGCGTTCCGCGTGTTTCAACCTGGGGAGACGACTCACCGTTTTTCCCGACCTGCTCTGTGCCAGGCGCAGCTCATAGATGCTTTGCAGGTTGAGCCAGAATTCGGGAGCTGTGCCGAAGAAATGTCCCAAGCGCAGCGCGGTGTCGCCGGTGATCGACCGCTGGCCGTGCAAGATGGCAGTTATGCGGTTGGTTGGCACTTCCAAGTTACGCGCCAGCCCGGCAGCGCTCATGCCCAGTTCTTTGAGCTCTTCCGCCAGATGCTCGCCGGGATGGATGAGTCTGACTGCCATACTTCTCCTACTCGTAACGCCCATGGTAAGCAACGGGGGCAGACTGCTAGCCCACCGCGAGCTACGCATTATACTTGCCTGAAATGACTCGACATTGTGCGGTCTTCGTCTCGTCCACAATCGAAGATCTTCGCGAGTACCGCGTCGCAGCGCGTGAGGCAGTCCTCGCGGTCGGACTCCGGCCCGAGATGTTCGAGTACTTCGCGGCGACGGGCGGGCCGCCACTCGCCGAATGCCTAGCGCGAGTGTCGCCGTGCGATGTGGTTGTAGCGATCGTGGCCGAACGCTACGGATGGGCTCCGCCGGACCAGCCATTGAACGAAGCGAAGAGCATCACGTGGCTGGAGTGCGAACATGCCGCCGGACGCGAATGCGAGTTGCTGGTTTTCTTCCCGGCAGACCCTAAAGCATGGCCTAAGGAAAGATCAGAGGCCTTCCGGCTAACCGAGGCCGAAGAGAACGAGACGTTCACTCCGGAGTTACAAGAGGAAGTGCGGCGCAATAGAGCCCGCCTGAAGGACTTCCGCAAGTGGCTCGAAACCGACCGGACCCGCGCCACCTTCACTTCACCGGACGACCTGAAGGCCAAAGTCACCCAAGCCCTCTTCCAATGGCTTGACCGCCATCCCGATTGTCGCCCCAGCCGCCCCGGCCTGCAGAATCCCCGCACCTATCTCGAATGGTTGCGCGACCAGACCGCCACCATTGACATCCGCGGCCTCGGCGAAGGCGCAGGCCGCGCCCGCAATTTTCCCATCGAAGAACTCTATATCCCGCTGACTACTACTGGATACTCAGCCGAAACTCGCTACGTATCTCCCACCGAATACGAACGCTCGTTCCCTGATGCGGTGGGAGAGCGCAAGCCGATGCTGCTCGAAGAGGCACTTGAGCACCGTCGTCTCGTCATCGTCGGCGATCCCGGCTCGGGCAAAACGACTTTTCTCCGCCGGATCGCCTTCGAAATGGCCAAGAGTGCGCTCGAAGGCACGCGGCCGATGCCCGAATCTGTGCCGGCACCTCAAAGCCAGCCGACTGGCAGGCTCACGCGTCTGTGGTCGTATCTCCGAATTGGACAAGACACCGCGGCCGCATCCAGTCAGCCCTCCTTCCCCATCCTGATTCGCATCGCCGACCTCATCCAGCACATCGAGGAAGGCCGCGCCGGCGCAGGCAGGCGTGCGTGCCCGGACCCCGAAGATCCCGCCTGGATCGGCCGCTTCCTCGCTACCCGCAATACGACCTTCGGCTGGGGACTCGGCCCCGACTACTTCCTCGAGAAACTGAACTCGGGCGACGCCGTCGTGATGCTGGACGGTCTCGACGAAGCGCCGGAGCGGCACAGGCGGGAACATGCATCGCGCCTGTTCGAGCACGCCACCGCCGAGTTCGGGAAGAGCCGTTTTGTGGTTACGACGCGCCCGCAATCCTACGTCGGAGGCGCGCTGCTGGCGGGTTTCCACGAGGCGCGCATCGAACCGCTCGACGAGGAAGCGGTCCACATCTTCCTGGACCGCTGGTGCCGGGGCATCTATCCCGAAAGCCGGCAGATGGCCGAACAGCACCGTGACGAGCTTGCCGGCGCGCTCCGGGCCGTCCCGGAAATCCGCAAGATGACGCGCAACCCGGTGATGCTGACCGCGCTCGCGGTGGTCCACTGGAACGAAAAGCGCATTCCGGAACAGCGGGCTGACCTGTACGATTCCATTCTCACCTGGCTCTCACGGCAGCGCGAAAAACGTCCGGGTCGGGAGAAGCCGGAGCGCGGCCTCATGCTGCTATCCGAACTAGCGCTGGCTATGCAGAACCACTCGCAGGGAAGACAGGTCCGAGTGGGCGCGACGTGGGCGGCGGAGACCCTGGCGGCGCATTTCGGTCCCGGATCCGAGACCCTGCGCACAGCCTGCGCGGCCCAGTTTCTGGAAGAAGAAATGGCCGATAGCGGCATCGTCGTGAGTCGCGGCGGCGAACTTCAATTCTGGCACCTGACCTTCCAGGAGTACCTGGCAGCGGTGGCGATTGCGGGCAAGCCGGAGCAAAAGCAGATGCAACTCCTCTTCGAAGATGGAAAGGCGCACCGCCCCGAATGGCGGGAGACGGTGTTGCTGCTGGCTGGGGTGCTGCGTGTAAAGCAAGGGAAGGCTAAGGTGGACGGGGTGGCTACCGCCATTCTGGACCGCGCCGGCTCCAAACTTGCAGACCAGGCGCGTGCGGCTGACCTGCTGGGCGCTGTCGTCAACGACTTGAGGCCCTTCGATTACCAGCCGCCAGACCCGGTGCGGTACCAGGCCTTGATGGACGCCACGCTCGGGGTTTTTCAAAGAGACTCGGTAAAGCGCGTGGAGTTCGCGGTTCGGCTGGCCGCCGCCGAGGCGCTGGGACGGGCAGGCGATCCGCGGCTTAGCCGGGAAAACTGGATTCGGATTGAGGGTGGGACGTCGGGCCTGAAATCGTTCGAGATCAGGAAGTACCCGGTCACCGTGCAGGAGTACGCCCGCTTCATGGAGGCGAGCGGCTACGGCGACAAACGGTGGTGGTCCGCTTTGGCTACTGCCAAGAGTCGAGAAGTTCAACCGGGCGTATCGGTTTACGGTCGGAGAGCGCCTGGTCTCGCACGCACTCGACCTGCTTCTGGATCTTGTGCAAGCGGCCTATTCTGCGGAAAAGACCGCGCATCTCGATCACGCGAACCTGCCAGATGGCCGTTATTTATGTTGAGGCGCTTCGCAGGCGTGAGCGCAGCGGGAGCCTGCGGCCGAAATCCCGAGCGTTTGTCAGCGAGGGATCTCCCCAAAAAGGAAACGGCCCCATGTTATTCACATGAGGCCGTTATTTATGTCGGCGACGACCTACTCTCCCACACACTTTCGCGTGCAGTACAATCGGCCCTGCGGGGCTTAACTTCCGTGTTCGGGATGGGAACGGGTGTTTCCCCCGCGGTAAAATCACCGGCTTCTTTGGCGTGGTCCCGGCTTCACCGGGACGCTCGGTCCCAGGCGTGGGTTGCACGCAGGACCTGTTACGCCGATCTTGTAAAGAGCACTTGGCCTTTGGCTATTAGCCTTTAGCTCTTGGCCAACTGTTAAGAGCCAAAAGCCAAAAGCTGATCTCTCACAACTGAACAGCATTGAGGTAAAGGCGAGAGGGCCTTCAGAAGAGGTCTTTCTCGAGATGACATTCTTCTGAAGCCCAATGGCGCTTCCGGCAGTTTCTCCGGACTAAACCATTCCTTGCCAATTTCTGCGTGGAATGGGAAGTTCATGCGCCGAGTAAATTTTATGGTCAAGCCGAACGGGCGATTAGTACTGGTAAGCTACACGCATTACTGCGCTTTCACATCCAGCCTATCAAACACGTAGTCTTCGTGTGCCCTTCTTCACCCTTTTGGGTTGGGAGATCTCATCTTGAGGTGTGCTTCACGCTTATATGCATTCAGCGTTTATCACAACCGAACTTCGCTACCCAGCCGTGCCATTGGCATGACAGCTGGAACACAAGAGGTTCGTCCATCCCGGTCCTCTCGTACTAAGGACAGGCCCTCGCAAATCTCCTACGCCCACATCAGATAGGGACCGAACTGTCTCGCGACGTTCTGAACCCAGCTCACGTACCGCTTTAATAGGCGAACAGCCTAACCCTTGGAACCTTCTACAGCTCCAGGATGCGATGAGCCGACATCGAGGTGCCAAACCGCTGCGTCGATATGAACTCTTGGCAGCGATCAGCCTGTTATCCCCGGCGTACCTTTTATCCGTTGAGCGATGGCCCTTCCATACAGAACCACCGGATCACTAAGGCCTGCTTTCGCACCTGCTCGTCTTGTAGGACTCGCAGTCAACCACACTTATGCCTTTGCACTCGACGGCTGATTTCCAAACAGCCTGAGTGTAGCTTCGCGCGCCTCCGTTACAATTTAGGAGGCGACCGCCCCAGTCAAACTACCCGCCTCACTATGTCCCTCTCCCGGATTACGGGAGCAGGTTAGAACCACAGCACTCACAGGGTGGTATCTCACCGTTGGCTCCTCCAAGCCCGAGAGCCTGAAATCAAAGCCTCCCACCTATCCTGCGCAGCAAGTGCCATAGTTCATAGTGAAGGTATAGTAAAGGTGCACGGGGTCTTTCCGTCTAGATGCGGGAAACCGGCATCTTCACCGGTACTACAAGTTCGCCGAGTCGCTCGTTAAGACAGTCGCACGATCGTTACGCCATTCGTGCAGGTCGGAACTTACCCGACAAGGAATTTCGCTACCTTAGGACCGTTATAGTTACGGCCGCCGTTCACCGGGGCTTCAGTTCGAAGCTTCACCTTGCGGTTGACCTCTCCCTTTAACCTTCCGGCACCGGGCAGGCGTCAGCCCCTATACGTCGTTTTCGACTTTGCAGAGACCTGTGTTTTTGTTAAACAGTCGCCGTGCGCGTTTCACTGCGGCCCCCTCACGCTTTTGACACGTTACCGGGGCACCCCTTCTCCCGAAGTTACGGGGTTAATTTGCCGAGTTCCTGAACGAGCGTTCTCCCGAGCGCCTTTGGATATTCTCCTCGTCTACCTGTGTCGGTTTGTGGTACGGTTCCCTCGAATTCTCCTTAGAGGTTTTTCTTGGCAGCGTGAACTCAATGCGTTTCGGCCATACGGCCTACTCCTTTGCGTCTCACCGTT
>CAWAIT010000003.1:0-1065000 GCA_963782235.1 uncultured Acidobacteriaceae bacterium | reverse complement strand
CGATCTACCCGCGAGGGCCTATCGGCTCTCGCCACTTGTCAGAGTTCCGGTACAATTAGTGCTTGTGACAAACATTCAGGGAGCACCATGAAAGCAGCCACTCATCCGGCTTACAACGAAGTTCGCGTGCACTGCGCATGCGGCAACACCTTTATGACCCGTTCCACCCACAAGGGCGACATCAGCGTGGAAATCTGCTCCGCGTGCCATCCGTTTTTCACCGGCAAGCAGAAGCTGGTCGACACCGCGGGCCGCGTCGAGCGCTTCCGCCGCAAATACGCCAAGAGCGACGCCGGGAAGGCCGAGGCTGCTGCCAAGGCAGCCGAAGCGGCGAAGAAGTAAGCGCTATTGTTTTCATGCGAGCCTCCGCTGCGGCGGAGGCTTTGCTTTGATACCATCATCGCGTCATGTCCGACCTGCATATCCTGCATTCGCACAAGCCACATGACCATGAAGAGCTGGTGCTGATCGCCTTTCGCGCGACGCCTTACCATGAAGGCCCGCAGCTCTATACCCTGCTCGCGGTCGGCGGGGAGAATGAACGCCCACTGACCGCTGAGGGCAGCATTCTCTTCTTCACCAAACCGGAACGGGCAGCCGCCGCCCTTACGCTCGACCCATCGATGTCGCACTTGGGCGCGGCTCCGCAAGAGGTGGAGTCGGTCTGCGATGTGGCAGAGTCGCTCTACCTGGTGAACTCGCAGGATTCAGACGCGCAGGGAACGCTGCTCGACAGTCTGCTGATTCTCGATGATCTGATTCGAGCTACGAGCCTGCATATGCCGGAGCGTTACCAGTCGATTCTTACCGAATTGACGGCGCGTCTCACCGAAGGCAAGCCGTTGAGCCACATCTTCGTGAACGCCTCTCTCCGCAGCCATGTGGAGGATGCGCTCCTTTGGTGTGTAGGAGCGATTGTGGTGAAGGCGCGGATCGTGATCTAGCCGAGGTCGCCTTGCGTCCTTGTGTCGTAATCCTGCGAAACGCAGCGGTCAGGCGAAGAACCGCAGGATACACCGAGCATTCGAAAATCCCCTTGGAGAGTCCGATTGGCGATTTGCTATATTGGTGTCCCAAAATCTCCAAGCCGAGGGCCTCACGATGAAAGTAAGCGGGCTTCGTTTGTTCGTCCTTAGCGCCATAGTTATGTCATCCACCTCGTTACTGGCCCAGGGAACCATCCAGGCCAACATTACGGGCGGCGGCGGGAGCGGCAAATGCACCTTCGAGGTCCGAACCGGCGGCGTGGCCGAAGTGGATATCCGCGGCGACCAGGGACGGGTGCGGCCGATCAGTGGCGAACCCGTTCAGTGGGTGCGGCTGAAATGCAATCAGCCCCTGCCTATGCGGCCAAACAGCTTCCGCTTTAAGGGTATCGACGGACGCGGCAGCCAGACGCTGGTGGGCGATCCGAACTCCAACAACGGCATTGCGGTGGTGCGCATCGTGGACAATCGCGGCGGAATGCAGGGCTATACCGGCGACATCATGTGGAACGGCGGAAGCGGGACGTGGAACGGCTCAGGTTGGAACGGTGGCGGCGGCAACTGGAACGGAAACAATGGCGGCAATTGGAACGGCAACAACGGTGGCAACTGGAATGGCGGGAACTGGAGCAACAATGTCGTTCCCAATTGCCAGCGCAATATCCGCAACCAGATTTCCTCGCAATACAACGGGAGCGTGAGCTTCAACGGGCAGCCCAGCCAGAAGAAGGCCGGATCGTTCGTCATGGTCGATGGAAACGCTCGCGTTCAGGCGCATGGCCAGTGGGGCAACATCAATTACCACTGCACCATGCATCCCAACGGAAATGTGGCAGATTCGAATTTCAACGTGGTGAGCGGAAACCTGCCGGGAAATCCGCAACCGCGATAAGTACTTAGCTTTTGTCATCCTTGCGTGAAGTGAGGCTGCGCATGCGGCCGAACGCAGTCGAAGGACCGCTATACCCTCGTCAACCTTGCATGTGAAATAGGGGTCCTTCGACTCGTCGTCCGCACAAGCGGACTCCTCGCTCAGGATGACAGCATGAGAAAGGTGAATTGATGTCCGACTATCTTCTCAAAACCGAGCCGACAGAATACTCATTCGCAGACCTGCAACGCGAGGGTACTACGTTGTGGGATGGCGTCTCGAACCCCGTGGCTGTAAGACACCTGCGCGAGATGAAATCCGGCGACCGGCTGGTGATCTATGAAACCGGCAACCACAAGTCTGCCGTGGGTACGGCATCGGTGGTGTCGGTTGATGCCGCCGACCCAGCCAAGCCGCAGGTGAAGATCAAAGCCGGCAAGCCGCTGGCGAAGACCGTCTCTCTCGCGGAGATCAAAGCCAACAAGCTGTTCGCAGAATCCCCGCTCGTGCGGCAGGGTCGTCTTTCCGTCGTGCCGCTGACGGCGGCGCAGTACAAGGTTCTTACCGAAGATTAGCCGCAACGAATTCGCTTGCGACTGAGAACTATCAGTCTCCATCGCCCACGACAATCTTATTTCTCCCCTGCTCAGTTCCAAGATCGTCGTCTCCATTTGAGCCTGAAAGCGGCGCAGAGTCAGGGCCTTGCACCAAACCAGCTTCGCCCGGAACCGTTCGCAGGTGCAGGTCGCGTTGCGGAAACGGGATCTCAATTCCGGCTTCGTCCAGGCACTTCATCACGGCCATCGCGATCTCGCTTCGCACTCGAATCCAATTGCTGTCCTGCATCAGCCAGAAGTGCAGCTCGAAGTTGAGTGAACTGTCGCCGAAGCCCATGAAGTATGCTATGGGGGACGGATCGGTCAGAACGTTTTCATCCTTGTTGGCGGCATCCAGCAGGATCTTCAAAACCACCTTTGGGTCCGTACCATACGCCACGCCAATCGGCAGTTCGGCACGGCGCTTCGACGTTGACAGGGTCCAATTCACTACCTTACCCGAAATAAAGTTTGCGTTGGGGATGATGACTTCTGCCCCCTGGAAGGTCTGCAATGTGCTCGACCGCACACCGATTCGCGTTACCCTGCCGGTGTAACCCTCGACTTCGAGCACGTCGTTGATGTGAATGGGCCGTTCGTATTGCAGGATCAACCCCGATACGAAGTTGTTGATGATGTTCTGCATGCCGAAGCCGAAGCCCACGCCGAGCGCGCCGGTCAGCAAGGTGAACTTGTTCAACTCGATGCCGCCGGCGTTCACCGCGGTAAAAAATACCAGCAGCAGAAGCAGGTAATAAACCGTCGAAGCAATCAGGTCAGGCACGTCGCGCTTGAGGTGGAAACGGCTGAACACCTCTTCGCGCAACAGGAAGCGAATGATGCTGGCGATGACGTAACCCACAGCCAGCATCAGGAAGAAACCCAGCACGCCGCCCAGGGTGATCTCACTGGCGCTTCCCGCGATGTGGAAGTTCAGCACCGCGTGCCAGGCCCTGGCCACGTCATCGCGAACCCGCAGCAATTCCAAAGTTGTCGAGAGCCAGATGGCAACGGCTGTCCAGACTAGTATCCGCGGCAGCCAGCGCAGCAGACCCTCGCGATGCAGTCGGGCCACGGCCAGGCGCTCTGCCTGGGGAAGGTTCAGCCCGGCCGCAAGCAGCATCACATAAACCCGCGTCCCGGTATACAGGGTGACGCCGATGAAGCCGCTGTATATACAGGCCAAACCGAGGTACTGCGCCAGGCGCACGTAGCCCAGGAGGTTGGCGGTGAGGGAGGCGCCGAGCGCCGCGGTGGCGAGCCGCGCCGCGAACAGCAAGACGGTATGCCTTAGCTCGGTGACGCCGGCGGACCGCGATCGCGCCGGTCTCAGGAGATAGACGAATGTCAGGAACAGCGCGAGACTGCCGACGAAACTCACTTCACGTTTAGCGACCGCCGAAAGAGGGATCCAACTGATGACTGCGTTGAAGGCGTAGTAGGCGGCGAGGCAGTACAACATTATGCGGTAACGCGGCCGTAGCAAGGGGGCCAGCAGCCGCAAGATGGGGAAGAAGGACAACAGCACGATCAGGCCGACAAGAGACAATGGCGCCGAGGGGGCCAATACATATGCCAGCAATAGAGGGGCCAGGACCCCAAGGGCAATCCAGCGCCGAACCAGCAGCAAAGCCTCAGCCTGCGTGGGGTCCTCGGGTTGAGCATTCTGCGTCGCGAGGTGGAGACGGTGGGCACAGGCCAGCGAGATGGGCAACAGGATAAGGAGAAGAATGAGCACTCCTCGCTGCTCACGGGCGAAGGCTACGATGGTTATCCAGCGACTCGTGGCCGTGGTGTAGAGATTGGGGTTCTCGCCACTTTGCCGGCGAGCACTTAACTGCCAGAATGGCAGGCTGTCCCGCCGCAGCAAGTTCTCGGTAAAAACCTGCTGTGCATTCCCAACGCGCGCCAGGATCTCCGCCGCCATCTGGTCCTGCGCACCGACGGCGACCTGCATCCTCACCAGGAGCTGCAACTGGGTAACGGCCTGGGAACGAAGTTTGCGAATGGCGGTTAGATTTGCCCGGATCAGGTCTAGCAAAGGCGCAAGCTCAGCCTGGGTCTTGTAGGCGTCGAGCGTGGCCGACCACTGCGGTTCAAGCTTATCCAGTTGGTCCACCGCTCCCTGAGCTGTGTTGGCCCATGCCAGTAGCTGCTTACGCGAACCGGTGCTGAAGCCTTGAAATCCGCGCCAATAGGTTTCCTGCTCGCGCAGTTCGATGGAGGTGGGAGTGCCCGAGAGGAGGGCGTCGACCTCCTTGCGCTTTGTCTCCAGCGTGGCGCCGTGCTCGGTTATCGCCGCGTCAGCTGCCTTCAGCTCTTCCTGGCTGGGCAGGGCGGCCGAGAGATTGCTGATCGTCTGCGCCAGTTGCTCCGACTGCACGGCGACTTCCGGCAGCGGTATGGCCTGCGGCGCGGCAGGCTCCTGCGCGGCTTGCGGAGCCACGGCGGGAGCGGGCGCAGGATTAGTGGCGTTCTGAGCAGGCTTCGCCTTGCCCGTCATTAGCTGAGTAATAGGGTTTTGCGCGAGGGCTGGGAGCGTCGAGGCGAGCACGAGTACGCACATTGCCCAAAGCCGCACCCCGAACCGCGGACCGCCCGCGCATCGATCTTTCAACATGGCTGGGGCTAATTATCGCCTATGCGCTCATCCCCGCTGAATACAATCTGTGTCGGGTGCATCCATATGGGTATGACGACAGAGACCACATATCTTGGCGGCGGATGCTTCTGGTGCGTCGAGGCCGCGCTCAAGCAGATTGAAGGGGTGGAGTCGGTGCGCTCCGGTTACATGGGCGGGCGCGTTGCCAACCCCAGCTACCAGCAGGTGTGCAGCGGCAATACCGGGCACGTCGAAGTTGCCGAGATCACCTTCGACCCGAATAAGCTCAGCTTTCATGATCTGCTGGAGATCTTCTTCACCATGCACGATCCCACTACCCTGAATCGCCAGGGCAATGATGCAGGCGAGCAGTATCGTTCCGTAATCTTCTATACGAACGAGCAGCAGAAACAGGTGGCGGAAAAGGTCATCGCCGATCTCACACGCGAGAAGGTCTATGCCGACCCGATCGTGACCGCCATCGAACCTGCGTCGACCTTCTACGTCGCCGAGGATTATCACCAGAACTATCTGGAGAACAACCCGACGCAGCCCTACTGCATGTTCGTGGTCGCTCCCAAAGCACAGAAGATCCGCAAAAAGTACGCGGACCGGCTAAAGGTGCACGCCTGAGGCGCGTCTGCTCCAACCAGCCCGAACATTTCGTAGCTCTCTGTAAAATCGGTGTTTCCCAGGCTTAGCCGCACTGGCGGCGACGCAAATCCTCGAGGCTCCATGCTCCAAGGCTCGGTCAGAGCGATGCTGCTGCACGACGTGTGCGAAGAGATTCGCCTGGAAGAGCTGCGCGCCATGCTGGGAGCGCGCCGCGCCGAGCCCAGCTTCAAGCACGCCACGCCAGAGTATGTGCGCTTCGAGAAGCCTCCGGCGATCGAGAGCGCTGCGCCCATCGCATTAACCTCGGGCGAGGAGCTGCGCACCCAGATCAAGTATTACGACTATGGCGTGGTCAGCGTCGTCTTCGAGCTGCCGTTCGAAGGGGATTGGGAATCGCTGGCGGCGCTAGCCGCGCGCTTCGTTCCCAGCGCGGAGCTGGAACGCCAAGCCCAGCAGATTCTACGCGCACGCCTGGAGCGGATCGCGTCGGCCATCGTCCGGCCCTATAGCGAGTGGCTCAGCGAGGACTACTATGTCTTCCACCTCGGGCACATCGAGGGCGAGCCGACCGGGGTTGACCTGTTGGCGCAACACGGAGACCACATCGCGCGCATATTGCGTGGCGAGAGCACCGATCTGGCACGCAGCGAGCGTGCCGACGCGCTGCAAGCCAGCCTGTCTTACTATCCCAACGACCTGGTGGTGGTCGGGTGGAACGCTGCTCTCATCTATGACACGCCCGCAGGAGCGGAGGCTTCTCTTCAGATTCTTGAGTATGCCAACTCACAGTTGCCACTATGACGAGTTGCTGACCCGCGAATTGGCAGCTGTTTACCCTCTCCTGAAGCGCCGAGCGAACTTCCTGGCCCGCTGGCGTATGGGTCGCGAAGCTTCGCGACTGAACGGCGTGACAGTAGAAGTGACGGAGCTGGTCGAGCGTGCCGACACGGCGATCAAGTTCGTCAGCGACATGTTCGCCGCGCGCCTGTATCGGCTGGCGGCAAACAAGGTTGGCGTGCCGGAATACAAGAACCTGGTCAACGAAAAGCTGAAGACGGCAGAAAACCTTTATCGCTTCCTCGTCGACGAGTTCCACCAGAGCCGGGGCTTCGTTCTGGAGTTGATGGTGGTCATCATTCTGGTCATCGAGCTCATATTCCTGTTTCGAGGCAAGGGTTAAGAGTCTTCACGGGCAGCGCCTCTGAGGCCCGGTTTACACTAGGTTGTGCGTATCGCTATCGATATCCGGCGGATCAGCGAGTACGGTGTCGGCACCTACACGCGCAACGCCATTCGCACGCTGGCGCGGCTCGACCATCAGAACGAGTATTTCCTGCTGGGCATTCCCGGCAAGCTCAGCGGCATTGAAGATCTTCCATCCAATTTCCGGACCATCCCCACTCATCCCAACGAGTTCTCGCTGGCCAGCTATCTGGAACTGCACCGTATTCTGAAGATCAATGGTTGCGACCTGCTGCACGTCCCACATCTGTTCTGGAAGCCGCAGGGAATTCCGTGCCCTTACGTCGTGACCGTACATGACCTGCTAGACCACATGTATCGTGCCAGCACCAGTTCGGAGCTGAAGCGAAGTATGCACTTTGTGCTTACCAAACGAGTGCTACGCCGTGCCGCCCGCATTTTCGCCGTCAGCCATTTCTCCAAGAAAGACACGGAAAGTTACTTCCAGGTTCCATCCGAGAAAATCGAAGTCATCTACAACGCGCCCGACGATCGCTTCAAACAGGGACACGCCGGCGATGCGGACCGGCAGCTCATCGCCGAGCGCTACCAGGTGAACTACCCGTTTCTTTTATACGCCGGGCGCATCAGCCCGCATAAGAACGTGGTGCGCATCATTGAGGCGTTCTCTCTGCTGAAGAACCAGCTCGTCGAAGAAGGGCGTTTTGAGGACCTGCGGCTGATCATTATCGGCGACGAGGTATCGCGCCACCCCGACCTGCGGCGCACAGTCATCAGGCTCCGCCTACAGAACGATGTACGCTTCCTGGGATTCGTGCCAATCGAGATCTTGCGCATCTTCTACGACCTGGCAAAGATCTTCGTCTTCCCTTCACTCTACGAAGGCTTCGGATTACCGCCTTTGGAGGCGATGGCGCATGGCACGCCGGTGGTCACCAGCAATACCTCCTCGATTCCGGAAGTTGTCGGTAACGCGGCGGTGATGGTTAATCCTGAAAATGTGTTCGACATCCAGAGGGCCCTCTATCGCGTGCTGCTCGATCAAAACCTGCGTGAGAAGTTGAAGTGCCGGGGAGCCGAGCAGGCCCGCAAGTTCTCCTGGGAAGACAGCGTTGGCCGCATGCTGAAGGTTTACCAGGAGGTGGCGCAGAGTTGACGACTGCGCTCAAGGCACGGAAAGTCGTGGCCGAAGCGGAATCTAGCTGGAGGCTTCTTTTCCAGAGCGTCCGAATGTACACTGATCTCCCAATAATGACATTGGAGTTTTCGTGACTGTGCGCTCTCAGCGCGCCTTCAATCTGAACGTCGAGGAGGACACATGCCGCATTACCTTGTTGCAATGGGCCTATGGGGGTTGATCAAGTTCGCTATCTTCGGCCTGATCATCGGTGCCTTGGCGAAGCTGGTCATGCCGGGAAAAGACCCCGGAGGCTTTTGGATCACGATGCTGATTGGAATGGCCGGAGCGCTACTTGCCACGTGGATTTTGCAGGCAGTCGGACATTACCAACAAGGCCAAACCGCAGGCTGGATCGCGTCGTTCTTTGGCGCGATTTTATTGCTGGTGATCTACAGAATGTTCCGAGGTAAGACAGCGTAAACGGGGGCGCTGTTCGCTCTTCGGTGTTTGCTCCTCGCCGCCAGGGCCTGCCGATGTTCCGATTGGACGGGGTTCTCCATCTGATTCGGGCAGTTCAGCAAAAGAGTTCGATTTGTCATCCTGAGCGAAGCGAAGGACCTGCTCTTGCTGGCGGCCTCCATCATGTCGCCGCTCGCGGAGGCGGCTAGGGTGGGCACCGACCTTCATCCGAGCTATCATCTCTAGAGGGCATTGCCCACACGGACGGCATAACCAAGCTGCAAGCCACAAAACCAAACAGGATCCTGCTGGTGCGCTTCAGCGCATTGGGCGACGTCATTCAGACGCTGCCCATCCTGAGCATGTTGCGCGAGGGCTTCCCTGGCGCCAAGATCGGCTGGGCCATCGACACCGAACTTGCGCCTGCCATCGAGGGCCACCCCGCACTCGACCATATCCATCGCTGCTCGCGCCGAAGCTGGTCGCACGCGCTGATGAACCCCGCCAGGTGGGCCGAGGTGAATCGCGAGTTCCGCGCGTTTGTGGATGAGGTGCGTTCTGTGGGCTACGACGTCGCCATCGACGCGCAGGGACTATTCAAGACGGCACTGCTACCGTACCTGGCGGGCATCAAGCGGCGCATCGGTTATCGCCATGGGCGCGAATTCAGCAGCCTCTTCTATACCGAGCGATACTTGCATCGCGACGAGTACTTCGATCCCGCGGTGTCGCATCTGGAGCACATGGCGGCGCTGGCCCACAGCATCGGAGCCGGCGATGTGCGCCACACGATTGAGCCTCCGGTGGTGAGCGAGGCTGCACGCCGGCATGTCACTGAATTACTGGAGGGAGCCTTCGCGACCGGCGCGCCCATCGTGGCGATGGCTCCGGCAACGCAGTGGGTGAGCAAGCAATGGCCTGAGGAGCATTGGACGGCGCTGCTTGAACGCTTGCTGACGGACACGGACCTTAACCTGATTGTGCAAGGCTCGGCGGCGGATGCCGAAGTTGGCGAGCGCATCTTGCGTGGGTTTTCACCCGCGCAGCTTGAGGGCAGAGTCTGCAACCTGTTTGGCAAGCTGCCGATTCCCGAGATGTACGCGCTGTATGAACGTGTGCATGCGGCTGTAGGGTCTGACAGCGCTCCCCTGCATGTCGCTGGGGCAATGCGTGTGCCCGTGCTCATCGGCATCTACGGGCCGACTGGTTATCGCCGAACCCCGCCCATTGGCAGTCCGCACATCAAACTGTTCTCGACCGAAGGTGAGCTGCCCTGCCAGCCCTGCCACAAGCGAACGTGTGCTCTTGGCACCACCGAATGCATGAAGAGGATACAGCCGGACGAGGTATTCCGGGCGCTAGCGGATGGCTTGCACGAAGCGGGGTTGGCTTTTCTAAATAAGGGAGCCCTAGCGGTGGAAGCGCCCAGCTTTAGCCCGGCGAAGTAGCAGACGAGAAGATAAGGGGCTTCAGCCCCGGGCCTTGGTTCGCCGCAGCTAAAGTCGGATAATTAGCAGGTGTATTTCCACGGGGCTGAAATCCGGTGCTCCCACCGAATCGGAAGTCGTTATGTTGAATCTCGCCAAACTCGCTGCCGCTGAAATTCATCGCGAGCCGTTCGAATACCTGCTGGTCGATGATGTCCTAGAAGACAACTGCAAGCGCGGCATCGTCGAAGACTTCCCACAGATCGACAAGAAAGGCAGCTTCCCGTTGTCACGTCTTGAGTACGGTTCGTCGTTCAAGCAACTGACGGACGAACTGCTCGGACCGGACTTTGCCTCGGCAGTGGCGGCGAAGTTTGGCCTGCACCTGAGCACCTATCCCACGATGATCACCGTGCGCGGCTGGTCCGATCGCGCCGACGGGCAACTTCACACCGACTCGAAAGATAAGCTCATCACCGTATTGCTGTACCTCAATCCACAGTGGAACATGAATGGCGGCCGCCTGCGCCTGCTGCGATCGAAAAACGTCGATGACTATGTTGCCGAGGTGCCGCCGACGATAGGCAGCATGGTCATCTTCAAGCGCTGCGACCATTCCTGGCACGGCTTCCCGTCGTTCGAAGGCAAGCGCATGAGCCTGCAAATGAACTGGGTCAAGAGCGACAGCTATCGCCGCAAGGAGCGCTTCCGGCACGAGATCAGCTCGTTGATGAAGGGGCTGGTCGGCCGCAAAGCCTAGTCATGCGCCCGCTCGCCGTGAACACCGAAGTGGCTTCTTCTACATCGACGACAACTGCGAAAACGAAGACCGGCGGCCCGCCGCTTTCCGTCACCATCGTCGCGCGCGACGAAGAGCGAACCATCGCTCAAGTGCTGGCCGCAGTGGCTGGCATCGTAGATGAGATCATCTTCCTCGACAGCGGCTCTACCGATCGCACGCCTGAGATCGCCAAGAGCTTCGGCGTGCGCTTCTACCATCAGGACTGGCTAGGCTATGCCGAGCAGAAAAACAAGGCCATCGACTTAGCGTCGGGCGAGTGGATTCTCAGCCTCGACGCCGACGAGGTATTGACCCCGGCACTGGTGACGGAAATTTGCGGCCTGATGCAACGCGGCGTTCCCGGCGATGTCGCCGGATTCAGGATTCCGCGTGTGCTATATATCGGAGACCGTCCGGTGCGCGGCGGCGGCTTCTATCCCGACGCTCAGCTACGCCTGATTCGCAAAGGCAGGGGACGCTTTCAGCCGCGCGTGGTGCACGAGTCCATCAAAGTCGAAGGCAAGGTTCGGCAACTGAAGCACGACATGCTGCACTATGCCTACCAAGACGTCGCACAGTTCGCTGAAACTATGGACCACTACGCCCGCCTCAGCGCCCAACACTACTTCGAGACTGGGTATAGTTGGTGGCGCGTTAGCAGGATCAGCGAATTTCTTAAGCCGCTCTGGACATTCTTGTACCGCCAGATCGTCCGCGGCGGATTCCTGCACGGCGCGCTGTGCTGGCGGCTGAATGTCATCTATGCCGGGTATGTGCGGAAGAAGGTCAAATATCTGCGGGACCTGTAGACGCGCAGGCGTCATCTTAGTTGTCCCACTGATTCGAAGGGCGCGAATCAGTGCGGCGCCCGGCAGGATATTTTCCTTGCGCGTAACTAACTTTCGGCATACAATCTGGTCGCTAGTTTTGGCCCCCGCGACTAGTTGGAGGAGGTCGCTGTGCCGGGGGAGAGTTCTTTCCTTAGATCCGAAGAACTTACTGAATTTAGCAAGCCTTGCCGCTTTCATTCTCGCCATGTTGTCAAAGTACCGTTGCAACAATCTGAAATCGATCCGGCTCCGGAAGAGCTGACCTCGCGGGTAGTGAAGGCCGTCAAGGCAATTACGCGCAGCGACTCCCGGTCTTTTCAGTGTGATTGCGTCGTGGTGCGAGCCGACGACGGCATGTCCTGGTCGGCGGAAAGCGTAAGGAAAAAGGCGCTTGCGGAGTTTCCCCAATTCGACGTCGTCGGCCTGGGCAGAAGGGAGAGCCAGGACCTTCCTTACATCACCCGGCTGCTTGGCGAGCGTCGGCTCTTACAGGCCGCGGTAAAGCACAAGCTGGCGAAATGGTACCCCACGCTATCTCTGCCGCAAGCGTCCGCAGTGGCGGCGGGCGTTGGAATCGTGGGAGCTATTGTCGCCGTCGGCAGCGCAATAGTGAAGGTCTATACCCCCGCAGCGGTCGGCGCACTTGCGCAGCTGAAGAGTCCCCTCTTTATAGTGCCGTCGGTGGTGTTAGCGCTGCTAGGAATCGTCGGCAAGATTCTGGCAGACCGTCTAGCTCCCGGGCAGAAACAGGCCAGCAGAACAATGCTGAAAGGGCGATTGGAAGAATATGAAAAACTGGCTTCCCAACAGCAGGAGCCGAAACAATACATCGATTTTATCGAAGCACTTTGCAGAGGACTGCAATGGAGCAACAAGCCGAGAATCGTCATTATCGACAATTATGAGCACCTGGATCCAACCAGCCGTGCCGTTATCGAGCAGTACTTTCGGGTGCAGCGCAAGAGTTCTAGCAGCTCGGAATACTGGCTGATTCTTGAGCTTCCCGATGGGCAGGGCATCAGTCGCGCAATCGAAATCGAGAGAGAAAGATACGAACAGGAAAGGTTTCACATGCTCCGGCAGCTTCCTCTGGACCAAACCTCCATACAGGAGCTGGCGCAAACCTTGCAACTGAAGGAAGTCCCTCCCAGCACGACGGTGAAGTGGATATGTCACAGCGGGTCGCTGCAATACAACGAACGAACCATCAAGCTTCTTCAGGAATATCGCGCCGATCATCCCGCCAATCCCGAACAATATGGCGACCTGGAGTTTTTTTACTTTCTATCTGCCGCCTCCATCCCGGCGGAAATGACATTCGAGCGGCGAGAACTTATCTCCGGCCTCATTCAAGGCACGCAGCGCCTGCAGATACTTAAGCTCTTGCTTAAGAAGACCAAGGCTGGTACCGAGCAAGCGCGTTCTGAATTCGACCGCAGGCTAACCAACATCCAGCGAGACTTCACCCAGTTTGTGGAAACCAACTCGGAAGGTGAACTCACTTTTCTCCACGAGCCCGCAAGAATAATCGAAGCGAATGCTGCTCGCCTGGGTCTCGAGGATGCCGACCGGGACGCCGGTCTGGTGCATTTGTACTGGTCTCTTTACTGGCATGACCGCTGCCAGAATCCCGCTCCTCAGGCTTTCTTGCTGCGCAAACTACGCTGCCACTTGTTGAAAGCGGACATCGACAAGGTTCCCTCACGGGAACATGCAAATACCGTCAAACAGGTCTTCGAAGCGCTCATTTACACCATCGACAACTCTCTGAAAACCTGCTTGTTTGACGACTTGCCGAAGTTCACGGCAAAGGCAGCAGATTTCTACTGGCTGAAGCGACCGCAGGATAGAGGGAATTCTCAGGAGCGTTTGCTGCGCCGCTGCTGGGAGGTCTTTGCGGTAACTGGCGATCAGGAAGTTCTAACTACAATCCTCGATCTCAAGGAAGTCAAGCCCGGACTGGTGGTGAAAGACGACGGCCTCGGCTCGCAGCACTTGACCGATCTATTCCTAGCCGTAACTCCCATGGATGACGACTCCAGAGGCTCCCTTAGGACAGGATTCCAAAGCTGGTTTCGCACATACGAAAATGGCGAAGCAGCAAGAAATGGCGCCGAGGCTTTTGCCGGTTGGCTGATTAGCAGCATGGCTCCCCTGGTTCCTCCGACCGGCGAGGTAGAAACCCTTCTGGGACAGGCTAGCGAGAGTCTTCCCCGGCTGTCCTCCTGCTTCCACGAAACGTGTCAGCGGATCGGCCGCGAAAAGTCAAGCGTCCCCATGATGACCGACGTCATGACGTTGTCGCTTTGTCTCTGGGCAGTTGCTCTCCGGATCGAGGACCAGATCGCCGTTGACGACCTTGACTCGCTGATAAAGATGGGCGATGCAGCTCTGGTGGTGGCGACCGTACTAAAGAACGACCTTGAGTCGCTGATAGAGATGGCCGGTGCAGCTCTGGTGGTGGCGACCGTACTAAAAGATAAAACGTCAGGTCCGCACATGGAGGCCGTGGTCAATGCCTTGTCGCGTGAACTCTGCGCCGTGACCCTAGCCTCGCTACTCGTAGGGGCAAGTTTGCTTAAGAGGGCAGAGGCCGTCGGCACAGAATGGTATAACAAACTGCAAAAGTTAGTTGCCGACGGATTGGAGGTGTTTGGGCACGCCGAGCAAGCCGCTGGGGATGGGCTGGATCTCACGGCAAGCAAGCTATTATCGGAGGTCAACGCGCAGCTCTCATTGTGTGCGTTGGTGTGGATGCGCTTCGGCCTGAACCGGTTGCGTGACTTTGCCTACCTGCGGCGACTGCAGTTCAACTTCATTTGTCGCGGAATTACACCGGACGATCACAGCCGGATGCAGCCCTTGCTGGAACCCTTGAGCCTGGCTTTGAAAGTGCCGGGAGCCACCAGCGTGCTCTGTGATTGCAGCGTGGCAAGTTGTCTGCGCGCCGCGAACGACCTTTCGGCGCGCTACCTGAACCGAGCTTCGCGGGTGGCCTTGAAGGGAAAATTCGATCCGGCCTTTCGAAAGGAAATGGCAATCATGGCTATCTACCATGGCCATGCTCTGCATCTCAATCTCGTCCCACATCTGGAGGCTTTGCTGGAGGAGGACGCCAATGGAAGCACGGCGCTGCGAGAGTTCCTTCCGCGCCTACCCGGCGCTCTCATTTCTTCCTACGCGTTGTGTTTCCTCAACGTATCTGCCACGCTACGGGACCAATCCGCAATCTCGGAAGTGGAGCGAGTGGTGGCTGAAGCGGCCAACTTTATACCTGACCCTCACGAGCACAGGAGCGTATTGTCGTTGCTTGAGCTTATTAGCCTGGAAAGGCGCGCCAGCAGTGGCGAGGCCCTGCCCTCGGAAGACGAGTTGTTGGCTGCCTGGTCCGATCGGCAGCACTTGTGGATGTTTGCCACCGTTATGCTCCTGTTGATTCAGAAGGGGCATCCCAGGAAGAACCACTGGCAACTCGCGCGCTCGCTTCTGCAGCACGACCCGCGAACCGACCAGGCGACCAGTTACTTCAACCTTGCGATGACGGTTGCTGAACACATTGAAGAGAGCGGCTCCAGTCCCGAAGAACACGCCGCGCTTCTCAGTTATCTGCAACGAAGCGTCACGCAATGGGAAAAGCAGGTGTCGGTCGAAACCAATCTCACGGCCTATCAGTTGCTTTCTCGGCTTGATAAGTCCAACCCCTACCGTTATAACGACGATCTTTTCAAGTGGCAGAAGATAAAAATCGAACGCGATCACATTGAGCATTTGCCCCAGCTGGTGGAGCAGAAGAAGTATTTCCTCATCTTCTATGAGTACTACAACTCGGTCCAGTTCTGGGGCCTTAGGAATGACGGTCCGGCCGAAGATTGGAGACGGTTCAAGAGAGCCAACACCGACGAGCGGAGAGAGTTGATCGCAAATTGGATTGCGGAAGGATCGAATGTACCAGCGCCGTTGCTAGGTCCGCAGCACGATTTGGTTTCGGCCAGATTTCTTTGGGTAGGGTACCGGCTGTTTTCTCCCCCGTTCTATGATGATCCCAAATACGAAGACTACCGCAAAGCCTTCAACATTGCTGCCAGGGACGCTCTCCATGATTTAAGTGAGGCGATCTTGCAATTGCGAAATTTGCCTCGCGAGGTCCACGACCTGCTGACTTACCATTCGAGGCAACTCCTTAGTTACGCCGGAGTAACAGAAAAAGAGAGAAAGCGAGTCAGGGCAGTGGTCTAGCGGACACTCCTCGACTCCGTGCGTTAATCGTCGGATGGCCTGCCTTTTCTCTTAGTCCCGCAACTCTCCATCCTGGGTAGCTCGCCCTTGTTCCCTAAAGCTTGGGTATGAGGTAGGAAGCAAGACCTGTATCAAATCACGCCGTAGAACCAAGAAAGGAAGGGAGACGATGGGCAACCCGTCCGGGAACGCGAAGTGCGAAAATTTTCTTAGCTGCTGGGCCTGTAAGCCGAATTCTGTGTGCCGCTCTTTGTCCCCGCGCCCTTTCCATACTCCCACTCAACCAAAGGAAGGTTGAGTGGGACACCCGCACTCAATCGGGAAGTTACGCAAAGACAAAGAGCGGCACGACGGTCATTCCTCTAGGCCGAGCATTACTGCGCGGCTCATCAGCGACCTACCCGGAAGTTGTGGCGCGCCGAGCCGGCACGCCCCCGCCGTTCCTGCGATCCATGCGCGCTCAAATGCCCCGGTGGAGCTCGTTGGCCAGCATGGACCCCAAGAACAGCGGGGTCCGTCCCCTATTTGGTCTTGCTCCGTGTGGGGTTTTCCCTGCCACCGCCGTCGCCGGCGGCGCGGTGCGCTCTTACCGCACCTTTTCACCCTTACCCCGCCTGTTTTGCTCACCGTTACGGGTGCCCCACACATTCGCGCTTTCCGAATGTGTGGGACTGCAACCCCAGGTGAGCACAACAGGCGGGGCGGTATGTTTTCTGTGGCACTTTCCGTCCACGGCGCTTGAACGCCGCTGCCCGGACGTTATCCGGCACACTGCTCTGTGGAGTTCGGACTTTCCTCTCCCCGCCTGCGCAACCGGGCCTCACCCGAAGGCGCCGCCGAAGCGGTACGGCTCGTGTTCGCAGGCCGGCAGCGACCGTCCGGCCCAGCAGCTAACAAATCAATTATAGATGCCCTCAGGCCTGCAAGTTCCGGCTACTGCTTCTCGTCGATGTAGGTCGAGACCCTTCCCGTCCATTTATTGTCGCTGACCGTAGTCATCTTCTTTCCATCCGGCGAGACTGTGATCTTGTTAACGACATAGACTTTGCCATCGCGCTTCTCGGTCACTTCCATCGCGCGGTCGCCTAACTTTTTCAGCGTTACAGTTTCGCTGGCATAGACTCCCTTGACGGGAGACTCTTTGCCGTCGAACTGGGCTTCCCAGCTCTCGCCGGTCGGCGTTGACATGCTAACAGTGTTGCCCGATACCTTCCACGTCGAGGTTAGCCCTGCCGTGTCCTCATTGACGCTCTCCACTCGCCAGGAGCCGGAAATCGCATCCGATCCCGCGGGTCCCTTGGATACCCGCGTCAGCTTGGATTCCGTCTTGAACGACTGACTGCCATCCGCGGGATAGCTGGTGGTGGCGACCGTCAATGTCTTTCCATCCTGGGACAAGGACCGGGTCTGTTCGAAGGTTGGTTTTCCAGCTTTCTTGCCGGTAGCCTGCAGTGTGTTCGGGTCAGTGAGTTTTACCGCCAGCATGTCATACGGCTGGCCGGTGACAGGCTGGTCCTGGCCGTCAGCTTTTACGCTAATCTTGGGCGCGCAACTTTCGCAGTCGTATATCCCATCCTTGATCGCGAACACGTACGGTTTGTGCGACAGTTTGGAGGCCGCCATATCGGTTTTCCAGGTACCGTCGAACGGGCTTTGGCCAAACATCGTGAAAGGGAGAAACAACAAAACAGCGCATAATACCTTCTTCATAATCCCTGCTCCGTGCAACGAGGGTCGTTAGAAACAGACGTCCGTTTGTTTGTCCTCGAAGGCGGCTCCATGGTACACCTTTGCCTGGCGTGGGGTATGGTTAAGTCAGCAAGGTCGCTGAAGAGCAAGCGTAGACTGGAGGAGCGAAGAAGACATGCCCGACGCGATAGCCCAGTTTGCCCGCGCCAAGTACATCAGCCTCGAAACCTTTCGCAAAACGGGAGTCGGGGTGCGCACGCCCGTGTGGTTTGCGTCCGATCCCGGTGCCCCGGCGGTGTTTTACATCTACTCCGAACTTGATGCGGGAAAAGTTAAGCGAATTCGCAACAACGCACACGTGCGGGTGGCGCCTTGCGACATTCGCGGGAATGTACGGGGTGCTTGGCTAGACGGCCAAGCGCGCATCTGTGTAGGCGACGAAGCAGCTAAAGGGCAGGACCTGCTGCGCGAAAAGTATGGATGGATGAAGCGCATCGGCGACTTCTTCAGCCGTTTAAGAGGGCACAAGCAGGCGGTGTTACAGATCACGATCGGATAGTCCTGCTACTGCTTCGGATAGTGTTTGTGGTCTTAAGCAGTCGCCGGTGTTCCGTGTGGAACCTCCCGCCCATATCCGTATCCTGCTCGATTCAAAGCTGAAACTCGACAACTCATCCAGCGTTCCAGGGCCGCTGTCACAATGGCCGCCCAGTTGCACTACTCCACGGCGTCCCCCCAGGACTGGCTCCTTCTCAAACGAAGAACCAGGGCCGCAGGCAAGGCCACAGGTCCCAAGGTTTCCGAAGATAGGCAGCTGTTGCTGCATTTTGAGGAGGTAATATGAAACGCAAACTGCTTTTGCTCGTCTCGCTGATCATGGCAGCTTCCACGTTAGGCATCGCTGAAAGTACGGATTGCAACAATCCTACGGATGTCGTTCCCGACGGCCGAAGCGTACAAGGCTATTTTCCGGCGAGCGTAGCCCATTATTTCCGTTTTGAGGGTCAGCCCGCACACTCCTATGTCATTGAGCTGGTGTGGCCCTACGACAATCAAACTCTAGGCCTATCGGGCGAGAAATGGTTTCGCCCTGGGGATAGCTTTTGTGGGTCGGGAAGCTTGACAATCACCGATGTGACGTTTATGGCGCCATGGGCCTCCGTGAATGGTAGCGGTTGGCGCGTCAGTTTCACCGCTTCCGCAACAGGTTATTACGGCTTCGGCTTCGTCAACTCAGCAACTGCCGGGTACTACACGTTTAGGGTTGTGGACACTACCATGTTCAACCCGCGCTGGAGCACCTGGAGCGGCTTTGCGAGCACGTGGGGATTTAACAATAACTCCGACCACGATATGTCCGGCACCTTCACCATTTACGACGGCTCGGGAAATGTACTGAAGACCGTCAGCGTTACGGTTCCGGCCGGCAAGGTGAAGTTTTACTCCAGCGGTCCCAGCGACCTGAATCTGCCTAACAACGTAGCCGGCAGCGCGATGTTCGCCTTCGTTGGGCCTCCGGGGGCGATCCAGGCCGATGCCTACATGTTGAACTCAAATGCAACCGTCGTCATTCCCACGAAGTTCGAGACTCGGAATGTGCAGTAGCACACCCGCGGCGTGAACAACGGTCATGAAAGTCAGGAGGAGGACAGCCATGCAAACGATGTCAACCAATACGCTTCGGACGGTTCTCCTTCTGGCCTCATTCGCTGCTTCAGTCGTGCAGCAGACCCTTGGAGCGGATGTCTCCAACCAGGTTTCGATCGCTTCGAACGGCGCAGTTCTGCAACTGGAGGTGGCCTCGACGATTTCACTGAACGAAGTATTGCAGGCCTTCTGCCGCAAGCAGAATATGCAGTGCGTCGGAACTGAGTATCTGTCCGCCTTCTCAGTGCCGAACATGACGATCAGCGGCACCACAGAGGAGGTCATCTCCTACCTGCTGGAAGGCACGGGAATGAACTACAGTATTTCGCGGAGAGAGTCTGGAAGATCTCTAAACCTCACCGTGCTGGGACCAGCGCCTGTAGGGACGGACTACGCTGGTGGGCCTGCCGACCGGCAGAACGGGCGGACAGACGCAGCCCCACCAGTTCAGGCGTCACATTCAATGCAAGGGCCGGCGACGGAGCGAGACGCACTGCCGGAACCTGAATCCGCCGAGGAAAGTGCCCGATCCGAGCAGGCGATGCGACAGATGTTCGGTGGAGCGACCCCGGATGGCGGGCCCGGGACAAATGTTCCGCCTGACAATAACCAAGTTGCAATCGCCAATGGCGACAAGCAGGCCACGAACTCAGAGGTCACGGAGTATCTGCCATTCCCGGATGAATTCGGAAATCCGGTACGGGCCACCACACCTCCTGCGCCAAGCTTCATGCCATTCCTGGACCATCGCGGCAATCCACTTCCGGCTTCGCCGACGCCGACGCAGGGTTCGCCCTTCCCGCCGACGACTCGATAGCAAAAGCGCGGGAGCTTTCGCTTCCGCGCCGGATCACCTCTGATCGATGTCGCTTCAGTTGAGAAAAGCGGATCCCTCGCAGACTAAAGTCCGCTCGGGATGACAACTCAAAAAGGGGTGCCGCTCGGCACAGCTAAAGCTGTGCCCCTTCAAACACGTGCCACTCACTGCACCGCTGAAGCGGTGCTCCACCCAACCCTTCGCCCGCCGCCGCACTCACTGACAACTGATACCTGACACCTGACAACTTTCTTACAGCGAATTCATCTTGGCCAGGAACTCAGAATTGCCGACAGTCTTGCCCAGCCTGTCGATGAGCAGCTCCATGGCTTCCACCGGCGACAGCGGGTTCAGCACTTTGCGCAGCACCCAGATGCGCGCCAGGTCGTCCTTGGGGATGAGCAACTCTTCTTTGCGCGTGCCCGAGCGCTGAATGTCGATAGCCGGGAAGGTACGCTTGTCGACCAGCTTGCGGTCGAGAATGATTTCCATGTTGCCCGTGCCCTTGAACTCTTCGAAGATCACGTCGTCCATGCGTGAGCCGGTTTCGATCAGCGCGGTGGCGATGATGGTCAGCGAGCCGCCTTCCTCAATGTTGCGGGCCGCGCCGAAGAACCGTTTCGGCCGCTGCAGGGCATTCGAATCGACGCCGCCGGAGAGCACTTTGCCCGACGGCGGAACAATGGTGTTGTAGGCGCGCGCCAGTCGCGTGATGGAGTCGAGCAGGATGACCACATCGCGCTTGTGCTCGACCAGGCGCTTGGCCTTCTCGATCACCATCTCGGCGACCTGTACGTGACGGGCAGCGGGCTCGTCGAAGGTCGACGAAATGACTTCACCCTTCACCGAGCGCTGCATGTCCGTGACTTCTTCCGGGCGCTCGTCGATGAGCAGCACAATCAGAACAATCTCCGGATGATTGGTGGTGATGGAGTTCGCCAGGTTCTGCAGCAGCATGGTCTTGCCGGTACGCGGCGGAGCGACAATCAATCCGCGCTGGCCTTTGCCCACGGGCGTCAGCAGATCCATGACGCGGGCGCTGATGTTCTCCTTCACCGTCTCCAGCTTGATGCGCTCCTGCGGATACAACGGCGTCAGGTTGTCGAACAGAATCTTGTTCCGCGCTTCTTCGGGCGATTCGAAGTTGACAGCTTCGATCTTCACCAGCGCGAAATACTTCTCGCCCTCATGCGGAGGACGAACCTGGCCGCTGATGGTATCGCCGGTCTTTAGATCGAACTTGCGGATCTGCGAGGGTGAGACGTAAATGTCGTCGGGGCCGGGCAGGTAGTTGTAATCGGGAGAGCGCAGAAATCCATAGCCATCGGGCAGGATTTCCAGCACGCCCTCGGCGAAGATGTGGCCTTCCTTTTCGCTTTGCGCCTGGAGGATTTTGAAGATGAGGTCCTGCTTGCGCAGGCCGCTGGCGCCGGGCAGGTCAAGGGAGCGAGCTATACGGGTAAGCTCGGTGATGTTCTTTTCTTTGAGTTCAGAGATTGTCATGTTCACCTACGGGGAATATTGCAGAAGGGCGGGCCGGAAGGATCGGCGGGGAAGGGCGCGCCGAAGCGCGACGCGCTTATGCAGCGCGCCGCTGGGCCTCGGAAGCCGTCTCCGGCTCTACAATCACGTTCTGCCGCTCTGCGTCGGCAATGCGGTGTAGCACGTTGTTGGTCGTATCCTGGATACGAGTGTTGGGTCGATGGAACTTCCGCGTCGCCTTGGAAGCCAACTGGCAAAGCATGTAACGGTTGCGCAGCGTATGAACTGCGTCGAATACGAGATCGGACCGCATTCTCTTTCTCCTAATTGCGTATGAAGGTATAACCAGGGAGCCCGGCCGAAATATCGGAGTATCTATTGCAGCTCCCGGCGTCGTACAGGCCAGCAGTAAGAAAGTCTCGCGAGGCGCGCTCAAAAAGAGCCACATACTTGGATGCAAGTCCCGCGCAAAGAGTTCCAGTTTTTGCGCAAAGTAACTGCCCCGCCGGACGAAACCGGCAAAGCCCTGAGACTTCCGCTATTTACCTGACGATAGCGCGAGCAAAAGCCCTCACGCTGAGATGTTGCCTTCCTGATTACCTTAGTCGCGTTCAGTGTGTAGCCGATTAGGGCAGGACGCCTGGACTGGAGCTACAGGATAACGGCTAGCTCAGAAGCCATAAGTTAGCCGGGACTGCAGGCATAAGTCAAGAAAAATCGTGCCCGCCTGACTTCACTCTGGTAACCAACTAAAAACCTGAACCTTAGACGCCGGAACTAGCAAAAGGTATTCAGGAAAAGTAACCCGCTCTAAGTCAGTTAGTTGCGGCACTGTCTCGTGGCTCGTGGGGGGCGTCCTCTGGCTTGGAGGATCGCCCAACGGCGCCTGGAATTGCCACTCTCCTACGCCCAGAATGTCCGGTCCAGCGTGCGGTACTGGATGGCCTCGGCGATGTGACCTGACTCGATCTCTTCTGCGGCCGCCAGATCGGCGATGGTGCGGGAAACCTTGAGAATGCGGTCATGGGCCCGCGCGCTGAGTCCCTGCTTCACCATGGCGCGCTCCAGCAAGTGCTCGGCTTCGGTGCCGAGTTCGCAGTACTTGCGAATTTCTTGCGATCCCATCTGCGCGTTGGCGTAAATGCGCTCTTTACCGATAGCGAAGCGGTTGAGCTGGCGCTCACGTGCCGCCACCACGCGCTGTGTAATGTCGGCGGAGCTCTCCGGAACGGAGCCGCTGCGCAGCTCGCGATAGTTCACAGCCGGGACGTCGATGTGGATGTCAATGCGATCCAGCAGGGGGCCCGAGATCTTCGCGACGTAGCGCTGAATCATCATCGGCGAGCAGTGGCATTCACGCGTACGGTCGTTGAAGTAACCGCAGGGGCAGGGGTTCATGGCGGCGACCAGCATGAAGCGGGCCGGAAAGCTGAGCGACATGGCAGCGCGCGCGATGGTGACGGTGCCGTCTTCCAATGGCTGGCGCATCACTTCGAGCACGTTACGTGGGAACTCGGGCAGTTCGTCGAGAAAGAGCACGCCGTTGTGCGCCAGCGAGACTTCTCCGGGGCGCGGAATCATGCCGCCGCCGATAAGCCCGGCATCGGAAATCGTGTGGTGCGGCGAGCGGAACGGCCGCGTGCCCACCAGGCCGCTTGAGGAATCCAGCACGCCGGCCACGCTGTGGATCTTGGTGGTCTCCAGTGCTTCCTCAAAGGTCAACGGCGGAAGTATGGTCGCCATGCGCTTGGCAAGCATCGTCTTGCCCGAGCCGGGAGGCCCGATCATCAGCAGGTTGTGGCCGCCGGCGGCGGCAACTTCGATGGCGCGCTTGGCCGTCTGCTGCCCGCGAACGTCTTTGAAGTCGACGCCAAAGTGCTGCGAGACTTCCAGCAGGGCGCGCGTGTCAACCTTCAACGGCTGGATACCATTGCCCGTGTTCAGCAACTGCACCACATCGATGAGTGAGCGCACGGGATAGACTTCGACTCCGTCCACCACGGCCGCCTCGCGCGCGTTTACCTCCGGCACGATGAGCTTGCGAATCTTGTTGGCGCGGGCCATGACCGCGATGGGCAGAGCGCCGCGAATTCCGCGCAAGCCGCCATCCAGCGAGAGCTCGCCCACAAAAAGTGCGTCTTCCGGCGGCTTGTTGTTGATTCCGCCATACGCGCCCAGAATGCCAAGCGCCATAGGCAGATCAAAGCCGGAGCCTTCCTTCCGAATATCTGCCGGAGCCAGATTGATGGTGGTGATGGTGGGCGGGATGTCGTAACCGCTATTCTTCAACGCGGAACGGACACGCTCGCGGCTTTCCCGCACCGCAGCGTCGGGCAGGCCGACAGTAGTGAACTTGCCCTCCTCATTCGCTTTGAACGGGGCGACGTCGACCTCAACCTCGATCAGGTTGGCGTCGATGCCATACACAGCCGCGCTGAGCGTCTTGTAGAGCATTGGGCGGACAGATGGAGCCGGACTCTTAATAGGTAACAGAAGTAGGTTACTTCGGGATGTGACGACACTCACCCAATCCCGTGACGGGCGAGCAGTGGCGAAGAAGCTCGCGTACCGTCGGCCAACCTGCCGTCGTCCGCCGTCCCGAGCACGTCCACGTGGCACCTGTCCTGTTCCCGCCGATTGAGGAATTCGTATCACGCTATTATGAAATAGGCTGCCCTTTTGGGCGCATCTCGTATTCATGCCAGAAGCCTTTATCTGCGACGCGATTCGCACTCCCTTTGGCCGCTATGGCGGGGCACTCTCGCCCGTGCGCACCGACGACCTTGCTGCCGTGCCCATCAAGTCGCTACTGGAGCGGAACCCTGCTCTCGATCCGGCGGCTGTCGATGACGTGATTCTCGGCTGCGCCAATCAGGCCGGAGAAGACAATCGCAACGTTGCGCGCATGGCTTTGCTGCTGGCGGGCTTGCCGCAGGAGATTCCCGGGGCTACCGTCAACCGGCTCTGCGGATCCAGCCTCGACGCAATCGCCATTGCAGCACGCGCGATCAAGACAGGCGAGGGCTCTTTGATGATCGCCGGCGGCGTAGAGAGCATGTCGCGCTCTCCGTTTGTAATGGCGAAGGCGGAGGCGGCCTTCTCGCGCGATTTCAAGGTCGAAGACACGACGATTGGCTGGCGCTTCATCAATCCGAAGATGAAGGCCATGTATGGCGTCGACTCCATGGCGGAGACCGCAGAGAATGCTGCCGAAGAGTTTCATATCTCGCGCGAAGATCAGGACGCCTTTGCCCACCGCAGCCACCAGCGCGCGGCCGCGGCCATGATGAATGGCGTGCTCGCCGAAGAGATCGTTCCGGTATGTATCCCACAACGTAAGGGGTCGCCCCTGATCGTGGACAGGGACGAGCATCCGCGCCCGGACAGCAGTCTTGAAGGGCTTGCGAAACTAAAGCCCTATGTCAAAGCCGACGGCACCGTCACAGCCGGAAACGCCTCGGGCATCAATGACGGAGCAGCAGGAGTGATCGTTGCTTCAGAGGAGGTGGCGAAGAAGTTTGGACTGACGCCAAAAGCACGAGTGGTCGCATCGGCAGTCGCTGGAGTGGCACCCAGGCTGATGGGCATGGGCCCCGTTCCCGCAACGGGCAAAGTTCTGGCCCAGGCTAGGCTGACCATCGACGACATGGATGTGATCGAGCTCAACGAGGCGTTCGCCGCGCAGGCGCTCGCCGTGCTGCGGCAACTGTGGATCCAGGACGACGCGGCGCACGTCAATCCAAACGGCGGGGCGATCGCGCTGGGGCATCCGCTGGGAGCCAGCGGTGCACGGCTGGTGACTGCAGCAGTTCGCCAGCTTGAGCGAATAAAGGGCCGCTACGCCCTGTGCACGATGTGCATCGGCGTAGGCCAGGGGATTGCGATGGTGCTGGAGCGGGTGTGAGGGTAGTGGGTAGTGGCTAGTGGTCAGTGGATAGTGGCTGATTGATCATTCTGCGGTCGATGTCAGCCAGGGGAGTTCAAATTCGAGTTGCATTATTGACCGGGATATATCTAGCCACTGACCACTATCCACTAGCCACTGCTTTTATACCTTCCACATGACGACGGTGTGTTGCGGGTGCATCCGGAAATCCGCGGGAATCCCGTGGCGAACGTTGCGCTCATAGGCGACCTCGACCTGCAAAATCCACAGCGCCGGTAACGCGATAAGAGCTACCAGCAGCCACAGGATTTTCTTGCCTAACCGAACGCGCAGCATTCCCACCTGCTCTCTGCGGATTACTTCAAATACCTCGCCAGGAACGACGTCGTAAGTTCCCAAGCCTGCTTGGCGTCGTCGGCGCGGTAATGCTCATTACTTGGATTCTCGAAACCGTGTCCGGCGTCAGGAAATATCTTGATCTCGACCGGCTTGCCCAGCGCCTTCAGGTCCGCCTCGAACTTTCTCACGTCGGCGACGGGAATGCCCCGGTCCTGGCCGCCAAAGATGCCCAGGATGGCGGCGTTGATCTTCTGCAAGGTGGCTTGGTCGGAGGCGAGGTGTCCGTAGTTGATGACGGCTACCTTGAGCTTTGGATCGGCGACGGCGAGATCAAGAGCGGCGCCTCCGCCCATGCACCATCCGATATCGCCGACCCTCGCCGGGTTGACGTTCTTCAACGAACGGAGGTAAGAACTGGCTGCCAACAGATCGCGGTTGGCGCGGTCCTCGGGCACGCCCCGCATGATCTCGTGCGCTTCCTCAGGCGTGGTCGCAACCTTGCCGCGATACAGATCGATGGCGAGCGCGACGTATCCCTGATCGGCGAGCTTCGCCGCCTGCTCTTTGATCCAATCGTTCAATCCCCACCATTCGTGAATCACAACCAGCGCGGGGAACGGCCCTTTGCCGGCAGGCGTGTAGAGAATCCCGTTAACCGTCTCGTCGCCGCTCTTGTAGGAGACCGGCTTGCCAGTAGCAGCGAAGGTAGATAGGGTGAGCATACAAAGCAGCACGCCTAGCGCGATGGATTTCATGCTTGCTCCTTTTAGACACCGGAGGCGGCAATTAGTTGGCGGTCAAGCCTTCGAGCAACTTTCGGCCGAGTTCCTGCAGTTCGCCAAAGCGCTTCTGGTATTCGACAAAGAGGCGATTGTATTCCAATGAATGGTCGGCATCGAGATGCGCGCGCAACATCATATCGCGCAGCCTTACCGGATTGGGCAGAATTGCATCCTCATTCAATTCTTCGAGAGCGGAGGCGGGGTCGTAGTGATACATGTCCGTGTCCTCGGATAGCCCGCATACTATCAGTCTTTTGACTTTCTGTGCGCTGAACTGGAACTGCGCGAGCAGTGTCAGGGATTCTCCGAGAGCTGCACTTCACCCGCCGCCTGGGCGCAAGCGTCAAGGTCGGAACCCGACTCCGGCGCTCCGATGTGGTAATCGCGATAGTCAATCGTTAGCCGGGCGGTGCCGCCGAAACGCACATGAGCCACGCTGGTGTTCCGGGCCGGCAGCCAAAACTCGCCGATTTTCTTGTATTCGTGCTGAATCTCGGTGTGGCTGATCCAGAAGGAGACGCTCTTGGCAGGCTGGGCCGAGACCCGGGTCACGGCGAAGTCGTTGGCATCCACCCAAATCTTGCCGCGGTAGAGGAACTTGCTCTTGAAGCGCGGGGTTACGTCCAGAACATATTGCGGCTGCCCGGCGATAATATCGGTGCTGACAAGCCGGAACTCATAGTTGTTGGGAGTGAGATCGGTTCTGCCGAGATTGGGTTTGTCGAGAGCTTCTTTTTCCGTCTGTATGAGTTCTTCCAGGACATGATCCAGCAACAAGCGTGAGCCGTGCTGCTTGAGAATTCGAAATTCCTTCTGCGCCGGCGCACTGAAATGCATGTCAACCAGCATCTCGGCCGACTTGTCCGACGGGAATCCAACGTAATCGACGGAGTAATAACGGCAGCTCTCGTAATGCTTCAACAGAGCAGCACGGTCCTCGTTGCGCTGCACGAGCTGGGCCACGACTTGATCTGTGGTTAGGGCAGGCTGCGCAACCGGACGCGGCGATTGGCCCGACGCCGCTAATTGCAGCGCCAGCAGAACCAGCACGCCGTTGAGCAGTCGATTCCGAGAGGCTACTCGTCTCACAATGCACCCAACAAGCGAAAACTGATGGCGTCGGGCTAATCTGTCAAGCCAAAATCTGGTTACCGACCAGTCTTCGCAGATACATTTTAGGCTACAATTCGCATTCCCGTTTTGCTCTTCCGGTTAAGAATGACGTTCCAAAGCCAGATTGGTCCAGCTAGAACGAACTGTACGAAAAGAACCGGGATGCGGACCAAGTCGCGCCACAGCGGCTGACTCTCCTCTCCGACGACCATGGCTCCCCGCCGCATGATGAACAGATTGAACAGCGTTGACACAACCGATAACCCTGTCGCAAACGTCACCGCCGGACGCACATGATGCATGCCTGTGTAAACGTGCGCTAAGTAATCGAATCCGTAAAGCGCGGAAGGGATACCCAGGGCGACGATGCATGCCGCTAACCATCCCGGCTGGGCAAAGCGCATGGCCTGGGTGAAGGCGGCATAAATTCCCGATGTTGCGCAACTGAAGATAATTTCCACCAATACCGCTATCGAAATCTCCGTCCGGCCCCGCTTCATGGTGGCGATAAAGAAGATCGTCCCCCGGTTGATTGCGGCAAACAGCGCTGACTTCCAGTTCCAGTGCTTAACAAAATAGTAGAAGGGATTTTGCAGCACCTGTAGCAGTGCCCGTCCAACCGTCAATTGCGGGCTCTTGTCTCCGGAATCACCGTTTGGATTCATCTGTTTGCAGTATAGGGACGTTTACTTCAATGGTTCTATTAAATCTTAACCAAGAAATCTTCCACAACTCACATTGCTGTTACCTAACTCAAGACATACTGCATCTATAGTGGTGCACTCCGGAGCGAACGTCAGGGCCAAAGCCGACGCCACTAGATAGGGGGTGAGGTCACTTGCAGAGCCGGATTTCTTACTTCTGGAAGGAACCCAACGCCCGAAAGGGCTTTGACGTTGGGGTGTCGCTACACAGCCATACCAACCACTCGCGCGAGAGTCTCTCCTTTGTACCGCTGCTGGCAAACCGTTGCGCTCCTGCGAAGTGGTATTTCGAGCGGCATAAGCGCAAGGCGCTGCGCGGAGCGATTCCGGTTGACCTGTTCGGGGCACACTGGACTCCTCCGATAACGGCCCGCGAGGCCTACGAGCTAGAGCGCAGGCAGATTGAAGAAGTGCTCGGCCTGCAAGCACTGGTCTCGCTTTCCGATCACGACAACATCGAAGCATCGAGTTTGTTGCGGGTCGTCCCCGAGTTCAGCGACGCGCCGATCTCCGTCGAATGGACCGTGCCTTTTGAAGAGGGCTACTTCCACCTCGGGGTACACAACCTGCCACCGAAGCGAGCTACCTCGGTGATGGCGGACCTGGCGGCATACACCGCTCATCCCGAACAGGGAGATCTCAAACAGCTCTTTCGTTATCTGAACGAGTTCGAAGGTGTTCTCATTGTCTTCAATCATCCTAAGTGGAACATCGCTCTGCTGGAACCGAGCCGGTTCCATTACCTGCTGGCAGACTTCCTGGCGCGCTACTCCGCCTTCCTTCATGCTTTTGAGCTGAATGGCCTTCGCTCCTGCTGGGAGAACCAGGAAGTTGCGAAACTCGCTTATGGATGGAACCAGCTGGTGATTTCAGGCGGCGACCGCCACGGGCGGGAGCCGAATGCCAACGTCAATCTCACGAACGCTTGCTCGCTAGAGGAGTTCGCACATGAAATCCGCGCGCAGCGCGTCAGCAATGTGATGTTCATGCCGCAGTATGCCGACCCGCTGGCGATGCGTTTCGTGCATACCTTCCTGGATGTCATTCGCGAGTACCCCGACAATCCCGACGGCGCGCGCAACTGGGACGATCGTACCCTGCATCCGGACGCCAGCGGAGAGCTTAAGCCTGTCTCGACGCAGTGGAATGGCCCGCCGGCACTTATCGCAAATGTGTTTCGCCTGGCGTTCCACCTGGAAACCGGATTTGCCCCGAATCTCTGGCGGAAGGTCGCCAGCAACAAGGAATTTCGGCTGAACCTGATGGATGGGCAATCCAATCTGTAACTGTTGCGTCATCGCATTGGAATATACTTGTTGAGACAAGGTGTGCCGGCAAGCCGAGGGCGCCGACCAACGATCCACGGAACTGTGACAATGACAGCCTCCATTCGCCGCACTGCGAAGAACTGGAATCGCCTTTATCGCGAGACCCGCATGGTCGCCCTGGCGCTGCGTTCCCCGCGCCACCCCGTACTGGCCCACATGGTCGTAACGCGCCGCTGCAATCTGGCGTGTACGTACTGCAACGAGTTTGACGACTTCTCCAAGCCGGTTCCGACGGAAGAGCTGTTAAAGCGAATTGACAAGCTTGCCGCGCTCGGCACCACTGTCATCACCATGACGGGCGGCGAACCGCTGCTGCATCCTGATCTCGACAAGGTCATCGCGCGCATTCGCAGCCACGGCATCATCGCCATTCTGGTCACGAACGGCTACCTGCTGAACGTGGAGCGCATTCAGCGGCTGAACAAGGCCGGCGTCGACCACATGCAGATCAGCGTCGACAATGTGAAGCCGGACGATGTGTCCAAGAAGAGCCTGAAGGTTCTTGACAAGAGACTGCAATGGCTGGCGGAACATGCCGAGTTTCGCGTCAGCATTCACTCCGTCTTGGGTGCTTGCACCGAGCACCCGGAAGAGGCGTTCACCATCGCCAAGCGTGCGACTGAGCTGGGACTGATCAGCACCGCCGGAATTGTTCACGATTCCGCTGGGCAACTTAAACCACTAAACCCGCAGCAACGCGATGTCATCGCGCGAATCGACGCGTTAAAGAAAGGCAAGTTTTCCGCGGCGTGGCACAATCCCTGGCGCGAAAATCTGATTCGCGGCTTGCCCAACGACTGGCATTGCGGAGCCGGCGGACGCCATCTATACATCTGCGAAGACGGTCTGGTGCACTACTGCATGGCGCAGCGCGGATATCCGGCGATCCCGCTGGACGCCTACACCCGCGAGGACATCGAGCGCGAGACCAAGGCAAAGAAAGATTGCGCGCCTTATTGCACTATCTTCTGCATTCAGCGCGTGGCCTTAATCGATCGCGTGCGGGAGAATCCGCGCAAGGCGCTGGAAGAGTTCTTTCCCACTCGCGATGCCGACGGTAACGAGAGAAAACTGCCGGTTCCCATTCGCGTGCTCAGCTCGCTGTTAGCGCCTTCACAGGGCAAGAAAGACAACATCGCACAGAAGACTGCGCTGAAGATTCTGAAGATCGACTAGGCGTTTTGACTGGATAATTGCCGCGCCGCGCGCAACCTCATCTGCCGCCGGAAGGTCGCCTTGGAGATGTCGAGTGTCCGGCAAATCTGCTCTTCAGATGCTTGCGGGCTGTACTCGGCGATGCGGTTTGTGAGCTCCTGCTCACGATTGAGAACGTCGCGGTAGAAGCCTTGCACTTGCCGGGTCGCTGCCGCCCAACTCCATTTCTCAGCATCCAGCCGGGCCTCGCGACGAATTCTCTCACGGTGTTCGGGATCACTTATCAACCGGCGAACCGCCGCGATTGCAGCTTCAATATCGCCGCCCTTAAACAGATGGCCCGTGACGCCGTCCCGCACGATGTCCGGAATTCCTCCCTCGTCTGCGGCGACCACGGCACAGCCTGCCGCCATGGCCTCAAGCACCACCAAGCCAAGAGTCTCCGTTCGCGAGGCCATCAAGAAGATGTCGGCGGAGGCATACGCGGCTGCCAAATCCTTGCCTTTCAAAAAACCCGGGAAGTATGTCGGTGTCCCGGCAAAATACTCCTTCAGCTTTTCGCGATGCGGCCCGTCGCCGATCAGCGCCAGGCGAAGCCCCGGAATGGCTTGCAGCACTGGCCGGCAAGCCTCGATGCCCTTTTCCGCGGACAGCCGCCCGATGTACATCATCAACTTATCTTCGGGGTGCCCTTCTGTGAGCTGTTCGCGCATTTCGGGCGACGCTTTGTCAGGGCTGAATGTCTCGGTGTCGACTCCCTTTTGCCAGAGCTCAACGCGCTTGAGTCCCTGCTGACGAAGTAAATCCGTCATAGCCTGCGAAGTGGCCAGCACCAGGTCCGATCCGTTGTACGCGGAACGCGTGCCCTTCCAGAAGAGCGGTTCCAGCTTGCCGAAACCATAGTAGTGCAGATATTTGTCCAACTGCGCGTGATACGAGACCACCAGGGGCACACTGTGGCGCTTGCTGTAGTGGAAGGCTGACGCGCCGAGCACGACCGGATGGGCCGCATGGATCAGGTCCGGCTTGAAGTCCGACAGCGCCTTTCCAATCGAGGGCCGCGGGATTGCCAGCTTGATGTCGGGATAGAGCGGAAAGGAAAAGCCCCGCACTCCGTGGACGCGCGCACCCTCATACTCCGTCAAGCCACCGTCAGGAGCGATCACCAGCACCTCATGCCCAAACAGGACAAGGTGGCGGATGGTCTGGCACAGCCGGGTCACCACGCCGTCGATCTTCGGTAGAAAGGTTTCGGTGAAGAGCGCGATGCGAAGAGGCCGTTCGGAGTCCCGGGCCTCAGATCTGGGAAAAGAGTAGGTCTCGTTCAAAGGTTCACTCGATGATTGTGAGTGTCGAGCGCGCAAAATCTCCAACCGTTAGAGCCCTGCTTTAGTCTCCGTTCAGGCTCGTGGCCAGACTTGCAAACTCAGGTCTCAACTCGCTCGTGTGGCGATCATACTCTCCGCGTGCAGCAAACAGCTTTCGCAGAACAGAACGAACCGGGTCGCTGGACAGGAAGAGCACGGTGCCCACAATCGGCAGCAACCATAACGGCGTCCCACGTCCGCCATCGAGGTAGAACGAAAGCGGATGCCAGCTATAGCCGTCAACATCGGCCCAAATCCGGTCGGTAAAGCGACGCCGTCCGAACGGAAAGTCCGGATACCGCCGCAGCACATCTCCCGCCGTAGCCAGTTCCCTAAACCGAACCGGTTCCTCGTACGCCGGTAGCACCAGCACAGTCAGCGGCCGCCCGTTGCGCACGTCGTCAACGAACTCGCCCCAGGTCTCAGCTTCGCTGAGATTCAACATCGTGTTGGGCCGGCACCCGTGACGATCGCCGCCGCAGATCACGGGCAAGTCCCACTCCTCAGCCAGTGGCGGAACCTTTTGGTTCTCGTTCCAGGGACGCATGCCGTTGACTTCGACGGCGTGAATCCAGGGCCGGCAAAGCTCGAGGAACTGCTCGAGTGTGGCCCAGTGCTGCGTCGCGCCCACTTTCACAAAGTTGCAGCAGGGATGGTTCAAGATGATCAGAGTGTCGTGATTGCTGTCCAGTGACTTCAGCAAATCGCACAGGCGGTCTTCCTGCGGCTCGGCAGTGTAGCGCGCCAGCTCGTCCATCATCTCGACCGCACGCGTGGGCTCCAGATGATGTATGCCCATGTGAAAGCAATTTCCCCGGAACGGAATGCTCCATTCCACCGATACGGGAATCAACTTGCCATTGGCTTCCGGCTGCAGTCCTAAAGGGCCAGCAATGGTGTCGTGGTCGGTGATCGAGACGAACGGCTTGAGTCCAAGCTTGTCTTCGATTTGCCGGGTCTCCGACTCCAGCACCATCTCTGGCGACATCGGAGGCGTCCAGTAAGCACGGCTGAAGTCGATGGTTTTGCCCCCGTGGTCTTCGCGGTACTTCTGCATTTCTTTGTAGAACAGCGGCCCCACCACGGGGATGCTGTGGTAGTCGATGTACTGGGGGAGAAAGGCCAGGTTCTCTTTGGAATGCTGCGTGTGGCTGTGTAAGGAGAACGCTGTGCGGCATCCCGGGAGCGAGCGAATTTCGCCTGTCTGCCGGTGGATCTTCGTCTGAGCTCGATTCAAGTCAGCACCGTGGGGACTGCGTCTGATTCAACCCTGCACTTCGCTGGAGGACAGGTACGGCTTTCCGTTGTGCGTCTTGTCCTAAGCTGCACCTCACCCACCACTCTATATGTACATTGTGCCGTGCGGGGGATTATATCCAAAATCAAACGGATGTTAATTTTTGGCGTGCGGAACCCATATTTCCACCTTGGGCCGGTTTCTTCAACAACTTTACAAACTCATGAACCATCGGTCCCAGCCTGCCTTTTTGCCGCTCTGCTGTTGTTCTCGTGGCTGGTCTTCTTGTGCTTAGTGCTATCGCCGACTGAGCGCTTGAACCTCTCGTAGTCTCGCGTCGTCTGGTCAGCATACGCGAGTGCAAATTTCGCAATCGCTCTGTCGAACTTCGTACTGGCCCCCATGTATCCGAACAGGGCGCACGGATCTCCCGAGCGGGCATGACCCTTGGCAAGCAGCTCACCGCAGACCTCCGCATATTGTTCCAACCCGCTGCCCTTGAGGTCTTCGTCGGCGATGCTGGCTTTGTGGTCCCGCAGTTGGCGCACCAGGTAGTCGCGCCCGTCGGACGAGGTCCATCCCAGGAATATGTCGGACTGGAACTGCATAGCGCGTTGCCCTTCGGCTGCACGTTGCCCCTGGTTTTCGGGGACGCGCGCGTCCGGCAAATATGGCGCGTAACAGGAACGGGTCTCTTCCTTCACCTGCAGAAACAGCGGATCGTCGGTTCCCGCTCCCAACATGAGGGCCACATAGTCGCGCATGCCAACACTGCCGCAGCCAACCACACGAAACCCGACATCCTCAAACCTGTACTGCTGGAGGAATTGACGCCTTTCCGGCAGCAGGTTGAGGCTGTAATCGTGAATCGCCTGCTTGACCTTCTCCGCGATGGAAGAGTGCACCCTGTCTTCTTTGAAGACGTAACCGTGGCCGTGCTTTTTCGCCAGCTTGGCGAACGCCTGCTTGTTCGTCGCTAGCTGGGCGCGCCGCAGAACCGGCGCGACGGGTGATCGTTCCGGATGCCGAAGCACCTGGTAACGCGCGAGGTCCACCACCGCCATCTCAGAAAGTTTGCGCATGGTTTCGCGGTAGGAGCGTACGAAAGCCAGAACTGCTTCTTTGCAGTCGCTGTCCCGAGCGCCCGACTCCCGCCCGACCAGTACCAGGCTCGCCGCCATGCGCTTCTCATCCCATTCCGAGGGACCGGGAATCGTCTCATCGAAGTCGTTGATGTCGAAGATGACGTGTCCGTCAAGAGAGGTAAACGATCCCAGGTTGTAGACATGGGCGTCGCCGCAGAGCTGGGACGTGAGGCCAGTATTCGGCAGGACGGAAAGATCGGCAGCCATGACCGGCGCGGAGCCGCGATAGTAGGAGAAGGGCGAGGCCGACATGCGCTTGTGCTTCTCTGGCAGCAGATTGGCAATTCGTCCCTTCTCGGATTGCTTCAGGATGTCGAGCGGGTCAGCTTTCCGCAGCTTTGGATCCCAATTGCCCTGCGCGACGCGGCTGCAACGCTCGCGCGCTTTTCTTCCTGATTGCCGGCGTGCTTCTCGCGTGTACTCTTCTTTTTTGGCCATTGGCTGATAGCGACCGATGATACCGAATATGAATGCAATGTTAAAGACCAATTATGAGCTGAGTTGTTTTCTGCTGGATGCGACTAGGCAAGCAAAGGCGTTGGCCTAGCGTCGCGCGGAGGCTGCCGCGCATCCATAACTTGCTGCTTAAGAAAGCGAGGGCATGCATGAAGATCGCATTTCTGGGACTTGGCAATATGGGCGCGCACATGGCGCGGCACCTAGTGAAGGCCGGACATGATGTCACGGTTTGGAACCGCACAATTTCTAAGGCGGCAGAACTTGAGCGGGAGGGAGCCAAGGCTGCGCCATCCCCGGCTGAGGCCGCGCGCAACGCCGAGATTGCCATCACCATGCTGGCCGACGATCATGCAGTGGAATCCGCGGCATTCGGCTCCGAAGGGCTGATTGGGGGCTTGCCCAAGGGGTCGGTGCATGTTTCGTCGAGCACCATCAGCGTGGCGCTATCACAGCAGCTTTCGCGAGAGCACGCGCAGCGAGGGCAGGAATACATAGCGGCGCCAGTTTTCGGACGGCCCGAAGCGGCGGAAGCGGGGAAGCTCTTCATCGTCGCTGCCGGGGCTCCCGCGGTCGTCGAGCGCTGCAGGCAGGTTTTGGAAGTACTCGGGCAGCGCCTGTTTGTAATCGGTGACAAGCCCGAGATGGCCAATGTCGTGAAGCTGAGCGGCAACTTCCTCATCGCGTCTGTGGTCGAGTCGCTGGGCGAGGCCGTTGCCCTGACTCGCAAGTACGGCATCGATCCGCATCAGTACGTCGAGTTTCTCACCAGCTCTTTGTTCGCGGCGCCGGTCTACAAAACCTATGGTGGCATCATCGCCGACGAGCGCTACTCGCCGGCGGGATTCAAGCTGCGCCTGGGATTGAAAGACGCGAAGTTGGCCATCGCCGCCGCCGAGGCGGTGGATGCTCCGATGCCTTTCGCCAGCGTTATTCACGATCACATGCTGACCGCGATCAGTCGCGGCATGGAAGACATGGACTGGAGCGCGACGGCCAAGCTGGCAGCGGAGAATGCGGGGCTGAAGTAGTCCGGCGGAAGAGCTTGCGTGAAGGTATGCTCCGAGTCGGGGCACGACCTCGGTCGTGCCGACCTCGCCTTGAATAATTTGTCATCCCGAGATGGCTTCAGCCGTCGAGGGATATGCTCTTTGTGCCTCCCCTAAAGGGGCCCTCTGTCAGAGAACATAGCCCCTGTCGGCACGACCAAGAGCCTGCCCCTGAGCGAAGCCGAAGGGTCGTGCCCTGACGCGAATCTTTCAGAGCGCCAGATCGCCTTCCTTCAACGTCATAGTATCATCGCGCTACATGGCACGCGATACTCCCCAATCCCGCCAGCGCCTGGCGCTGCTCACCTATGGCCGCCTCATGCGCGCGGCCAATACCCTGCGCACCTTCGCTGCGCGCCAGTTGAGCGAGACCGGTCTCACGTTGACGCAGTTCGCCGTCTTGGAGGCGCTTTTTCACCTTGGGCCGATGTCCCTCAGCGACGTCGCGCGGAAGATTCTTACCACCGGCGGGAACCTGACGATGGTGGTGGGAAATCTGGAAAGACAAGGCCTGGTGAATCGGAAGTGCAGTGCGGAAGATGCGCGGGTCTACATGCTGTCGCTAACAATGAAAGGAAGAAAACTGATTAGCGAAATATTTCCCGAGCACGCGGCTGCTTTGACTGGTTCGCTCGATATGCTTACGCCTACAGAGCAGAAGAAGTTGGGAGAGCTCTGCCGCAAGTTAGCGGCTCAGATCACCACCGTCTCCTGATACTCCCCATACACCCGGCGCATGGCGTCCGAAATTTCGCCGACGGTTGCATTTGCCTCGACGGCTTCGACGATGACCGGCATCAGGTTGGCCGTGCCACGCGCCGTATCTTCGACTTTCTTCACGGCCGCTTCCCACTTCGCCTGGTCGCGTTTGGTTCGCAGGGCTTGTAAGCGTTCCACCTGCCTGCGCTCCAGCGACTCGTCAATGTGCTGCAATGGAATCGGCTTCTCCTCTTGCAGTTCGAAAGAGTTCACGCCGACAACGATCGCTTCGTGATGATCGACCTGCCGCTGGTATTCATAGGCGGCGTTCTGGATTTCCTGCTGCACGAATCCACGCTCGATGGCCTTCAGCGTGCCACCCATGGCGTCGATCTTTTCGAGATAGCCCCGCGCATTGGTCTCGATCTGGTTGGTGAGCGACTCGACGTAATAGGAGCCAGCCAGGGGATCGATGGTTTGAGGTGCGCCGGATTCATAGGCGATGATCTGCTGCGTACGTAGCGCGATGCGCGCCGACTGCTCGGTCGGCAGTGCCAGTGCCTCGTCAAACGAGTTGGTGTGCAACGACTGCGTTCCTCCCAGCACCGCAGCCATGGCTTGCAGCGCCGTGCGGACGATGTTGCACTCCGGTTGTTGCGCCGTCAGCGTCGAGCCGGCCGTTTGCGTATGGAAGCGGAGCATCTGCGAACGCGGATTCTTGGATTTGAAATGATCGCGCATGATGCGCGCCCACATGCGCCGCGCAGCACGGAACTTCGCAACCTCTTCCAGGAAATTGCTATGCGCGTTGAAGAAGAACGACAGGCGCGGAGCGAACTTGTCCACATCCAGCCCGGCATCGATCGCCGCCTGTACGTACGTCATGCCATTGGCCAGCGTGAAAGCGACCTCCTGCGTCGCCGTGCATCCCGCCTCGCGCATGTGATAGCCGGAAATCGAGATGGTGTTCCACTCCGGCACGTGCTCGTTGGCATAAGAGAAGATGTCGGTGATGATGCGCATCGCCTGCGCCGGCGGATAGATGTACGTCCCGCGCGCGATGTATTCCTTCAGCACGTCGTTCTGCACCGTTCCGGAGAGCTTGCGCACATCGCGGCCGGTACGCCTGGCGACCACGATGTACAGCGCCAGCAGAATCGACGCCGTCGCGTTGATAGTCATCGAGGTCGAGATCTGTTCGAGGTTGATGCCGTCGAACAGGCGCATCATGTCTTCGATGGAGTCGATCGCCACGCCAACTTTGCCGACTTCGCCCATCGCCAGCGGGCTGTCGGAGTCGAGCCCGATCTGCGTCGGCAGGTCGAACGCCACACTCAGGCCAGTGGTGCCGTTGCTGAGCAGATATTTGTAGCGGCGGTTCGACTCCTCGGCGTCTCCCATGCCGGCGTATTGCCGCATTGTCCAGAGGCGACCGCGATACATGGTGGCCTGCACGCCGCGCGTGTAAGGGAACCGCCCGGGGTAGCTGATGTCGCGTTCGTAATCAGTACCCTCGAGGTCGGCAGGCGTGTAGAGCGGGTTGACGGCGATGTGCGAGGAGGTTTCTTGCGTCGCTGCCGGTTTGCCGGCAACTGCAGGGTGCGTTTTGGCGTCGGCCATGGAGCAGGGCCTCTAATGAGAGATGGTGATTCCTAAAACAGGTATTATCCCCCTCCGCCATATCATCGCCCTGTGAGGAGGATCACACCCTGGAGGAATGGTTTCGGCGGCCGATGCGGCTGAACAGATATGCAAAGCCGAGCACGCTCAGCAGCAAAACGGCCCAGAAGATGGGTTCGTGCCGGAGGAAGACCGGGTCATAGCCAACCGACTGACCTCGGAATTGGGGTGGAAGGTCACGACTGACCTTCCAGACAGCCGCGACAAACCCGAGTACTGTTCCCACCATGAGACCGATCACTGCGCCTACAAAGATCTTTACGGCTCTCATGGACTCATCTCGCTACTTTGTAGGCGGCGATTTGTGCGCGCGCCAGAACGAATTCACTCCGAAGTATAGGAACAGCAGTGTGAACAGCGCCGCGACAACGACTTTGCCGAGGCCGCCCTGGCCGCGGGCGTAGTGACGGTACTCCCGAAACGCCGCCCCGGCGCCAACCACGGCCAGCACGAGGAACAGAAAGCCCGCAACTTCCAGCCACAAAACGCGGGCCACGCGGCCGGTGGTGCGCGCGGTCACTCCGCCGGCCCGATACACGGCACGAACCCAACGATTTTCACCCGTGCGGCGTCCGGCTATTCGCAACAAAGCCCGGCCGCGAGTACCAAAATTACGAGTTGTCGTTGGATTTTTCTCGCTTTGCACGGCGTTTTGCGTTAAGCGTATTCTAGCAGCGGGTTAACGAGGCCTGTCCGGGCGCGTAGGCGTGGTAGCTGTAAAACTTTCGTTGGAATCACGGCATCAAATCGTATGATCGGGTTTCGACGTCGCTGTTCTTAGGCGCTGATTGAGGGCGGGGTCAGGTGCAACGTGGACATTAAACTGAAGCACATGATGAAAGAGCTGGGTGAGGCCATCAATCAGTCGATCTCCGATTCCGACGAGATCGCCGATGTGATCTCACGAATCAAGGCTGGCGGCTATGACGTGTTCCTGGTTCTGGAAGCAACCATCGGCTTCAACCAGCGAGAGCAGGACGAAGAGCCGATGCCGGCCGTTCGCAAGGCGCCGCCGCAATTCGAGCTTACCGGCCAGGATGCGAAGTTTTTGAAATCGCTGCGCATCAGCGTCGATGACAATTAGCTGCGAACGTCAGGCGGCATTTCACTACCGCCACAATTGCGTCAAGACTCTGCCGCTTCCACGCGAGTCTGGTCCTGCAGTGTGGTTCATGGTTTTACAATTCCTCTAGCCCCGTTGGGCTTGTAGCTCGGACCGATCAATGAGAGAAACTCTGGGAGTCCTGCTCGCTGGGGGCGCAGGAGAGCGCCTTTATCCCCTCACCCGAGACCGCGCCAAACCCGCCGTAACCTTCGGCGGCATTTACCGCATCATCGACATCACGCTTTCCAATTGCGTGAACTCCGACCTGCGCAAGGTCTACATCCTCACGCAGTACAAGGCGCTGTCGCTCAACCGCCACGTCCGCGAAGGTTGGGGCAACGTCTATGGACGCGAGATCGGCGAGTTTATCGAGATCCTGCCGCCCATGAAGCGGGTGAGTGAGAACTGGTATATGGGGACCGCCGATGCGGTGTATCAGAACATCTACTCCATCGGATCGGAGCAGCCGAAATTCGTGCTTATCCTGTCGGGAGATCACATCTACAAGATGAACTACGACCTGATGGCCCGCCAGCATCGCGACTCCGGCGCTGACGTCACTATCGGGACAATTCTGGTCGATCCCTCCGAGACCCGCCACTTCGGTGTGGTGGAAATTGATCGCAACGGCCGCGTAGTCGGTTTTCAGGAGAAGCCGGTGGAGACCGACCTTCGCTCGCCCTACAACCCGAACATGGTCTCGGCGTCAATGGGAATTTACCTGTTCAACACCGATGTGTTGATTCCCGTCCTGCTGAAAGATGCCGAGGACGGCAGCTCCCAACACGACTTCGGACACAACATCCTGCCGGGTATGGTGGACGACTACAAGGTGTATTCCTTCAACTTCATCGACGAAAACAAGAAGGAAGCGCTCTACTGGCGCGACGTGGGGACTCTGGAGGCTTACTACGAGGCCAACATGGACCTGGTGTCCGTCGCTCCTGTCTTCAACCTGTACGACGAAGCGTGGCCGATTCGTACGCACCAGCGGCAGTATCCGCCGGCGAAGTTCGTCTTCAACGATCCCGGGCGCACCGGCCAGGCACACGACTCGATTGTCTCTGCCGGATGCATCATCTCCGGCGGCTCAGTAAGCAGCAGTGTTCTCTCGCCCGACGTACGTATCAACTCTTACTCCGAGGTGGATACGTCGATTCTCTTCTCGCACGTCAACGTCGGCCGGCATTGCAAGATTCGCCGCGCCATCATCGACCGCGATGTCCATATTCCGGAAGGCTCGGTAATCGGCTTTGACACTGAAGCCGACAGGCAGAAGTATCACGTCACGGAAAGCGGAATTACGGTGGTAACCCGGGACTATTCGCTTTTCGAGAACCCGGTGATGGTCGACTATTTCGATCCCGAGTAGTCTGGCTTGCGCGGTGGGTTTGGGCCTGATGATTTACACGGCGGCCCCAGCAGACCCGATAACGACCCGGCGGCAGCCACCGCGGGCGAAGAAAGCAGCCGGTCAGGTATAATCAAAAGGCAAATTCAAAGAGATCTTGGGGCTGCTTGTTGACCGTTCCACGGCCAAGGGCCGTTCGGGACTGCTCCCGCCAGACTCGTAATTCGGAGCCCAATCCATGGCACAAGTTTGTGAAGTTTGCGGTAAGAAGCCGCGTTCTGGAAATAAAGTCAGCCACGCGCACAACGTCACCAAGCGGCGCTGGAACATCAACCTGCGCCCCGTGCACGCCAAGACCGCGCACGGCAACAAGCGCATGCGCGTCTGCACCGGATGCCTGCGCAGCGGCAAGGTGGTAAAGGCGTAAGCCCGATCCCTTCTTCGTTGAGTGCGGCAATTCGGTATTGAAGAATCTGAACGGCGAAGTCACAAACTTCGCCGCATTTTATTGCGCTTCTCTTACAATGTCGTCGCTTCACTAAGCGGGTCACACATGATTTCGCGACGATACTTTCTGGCGACGACTGGCGTCGCGTTGCTGATGCCGCGCCTGCTCTGGTCGAAGGAGGCTGTGCCTAAGGTCCCTCCCATGCTCGATCATATCCTTCTCGGCTGCAGCGATCTCGGTCAGGGCATCGCCTTCGTTGAGCAACGCACCGGTGTACGCCCCGCGATCGGAGGCGTGCATCCCGGACGCGGCACGCGCAACGCGCTGCTCTCCTTAGGTGAGCGGCACTACCTCGAGGTGATCGCCCCTGACCCGGGACAGTCCCGCGCTGAAGGTTCCCGCGCATCCATGGTGAACGAATTGAAGCAACTGACCTCGCCGCGCATTGTGGACTGGGCAGTGCATACCACCGACATCGAAGCCGTTGCCGAGAGGTTGCGCAAAGCAGGCATCGCCTTCGAAGGCCCAAGTCCCGGATCGCGCAAGCGTCCGGATGGTCGCGTGCTGAATTGGCAGACTCTCAACTTGGAGGAAGATCGAAACGGGCTGCTTCCTTTCTTCATCCAGTGGGGTGCGGGGTCGGCGCATCCCTCGGTGGACGCTCCATCGGGCTGCCGACTCGATCGATTTGCAGCCTGCAGCCGTAATCATTCCGAACTGGCGGCCCTGTTTCAACGCTTGGGGATTGAAGTTGGCGTCGAGCGGACAGAGCGGGATCAACTCCGCGCGCAGATCACCGGGCCGCGCGGCAATCTAGATTTACGTTCATAGCGCAACGTCGGATTCGACGAGAGTAAGCGCGGGGTGTGCAGCGAGCTTTCCATTCAGCGCCTGCTCAAAGAAGCTGTCGACTGCATCGAGGATCTCAGTCTCCGTCCTGGCCTCATACACCGACTTGCGGAGCTGCGCACCGTGGGCCACGCCGTGGGTGAACCATGAAGCGAACTGCTTCATCTTGCCCGCCGCGCCGGGCATGCGTTCTTCCACCAGCATGCTGAAATACGTGCGGATCATCTCATAGCGGTCGGCATCGGTGGGCAGGTCGTAACGGCCAGTGAGGGTGTACTGCTCGATCTGGCGAAAGATCCACGGATTCGACGCAGCGGTGCGCCCGATCATCACAGCGTCGCATCCAGTCTGCGCGACCATGGCAGCGGCGTCTTCGGGTGAGCGCACATCGCCGTTGCCGATCACTGGGATCGACACGGCGGCTTTCAGCGCAGCAATCCACTCCCAGCGCGCCTGCCCGCTGTATCCCTGCTCGCGGGTGCGGGCGTGGAGAGCGACGGCGGCGAGTCCACACTCCTGCGCCATCTTGGCGAGCTGAAGGTGGACCACCTCTTTATCATTCCATCCCGCGCGGAACTTCACGGTAAACGGAATTTTCACGGCCGTGCGCACCGACTCGAAGATGTTCTTAATCAGCGGCAGGTCGCGGAGCAGGCCCGAGCCTCCGTTGCACTTCACGACCTTCTTCGCCGGGCATCCAAGGTTCAAATCGACCAGGTCGAAGCCCAGACCCTCGACCACGCGGGCGGCATCGGCCAGGGTAGCCGGGTCGCTGCCGAACAGTTGCGCGGAGATCGGATGCTCGTTGCCGTAGAACGTCAGGTACTGCTTGGCCTTCTTGTCCTTGTGGCGAACGATGCCGTCAGCCGAGGTGAACTCGGTCATCATCAAGCCGCAGCCGCCCAGGTTGCGGATAAAGCGGCGAAAGACAGTGTCGGTCACGCCCGCCATCGGAGCGAGCACAGTCGCTGGACGAATCTCGACTCCGCCAAGCGAGACGCGCGCAGGCACACGGGCGCCCTCAGGCGCTGTGCGCTCGGCCGGATTGTCGAAAAACTTGTGCACGCTACGATTCTAACCGTAGTCGAAGGCCTTCAGGCGATGCCACAGTAGTAACAGGGTAACGAGTACCTTAGACACAGAGCGACCTGATTACCACGCGCCAGCGCTGTAGCAGTGCGGTGTACTCAGCCGATGAGCCTCGCACCAGCTTGGGATCTACATTGACTCCGCTTAGCGATAGTTCCTAACATTCGGTGCAAAGGCCGAGTAATATCAGTAAGAATGATCGACACCACCATCTCGCACTACCGCATTGTGAAGTTGCTTGGCGGTGGAGGCATGGGCGTTGTTTACAAGGCTGAGGACCTTGAATTGGGCCGCTTTGTCGCGCTCAAATTTCTTCCCGATGATGTCTTGCAAGAACCGCGCTCGCTGGAGCGGTTTCGCCTCGAGGCCCGTGCTGCCTCGGCCTTAAATCATCCGAATATCTGCACCATCTACGAGATCGGCGAAGACAATGGCCGCCCGTTTATCGCCATGGAGTATCTCGAGGGGGCCACGCTGAAGCACCTCATCGAAGGTCAACCGATGCCGGTGGACCGCATTATCAGTGTCGCGCTGGATGTTACCGACGCGCTCGACGCGGCCCACAGCGAGGGCATCGTGCATCGCGACATCAAGCCCGCCAACATTTTTGTCACTAAGCGCGGACACGCTAAGATCCTCGATTTCGGCCTGGCGAAGATCATGCCCACGAATTCGATCTTTGCTGATCGCGCCACCATTGGCTCGGGCGAGGCGGTGAAGCGGCTTACAGCTTCCGGGCGTCTGCTGGGCACCGTGGCATACATGTCGCCGGAGCAAGCTCGTGGGCGCGACCTGGATGCTCGTACCGATTTGTTCTCGTTTGGCGTAGTGCTGTACGAAATGGCCACCGGTGTCATGCCTTTTCGTGGATCGTCGGCTGACATCTTTGACGCGCTTTTCCGTCGCACGCCTGTCCCCGCGCTGCGCTTGAACCCGGACTTGCCTATAGCGCTGGAAGACATCATCAACAAGTGCCTGGAGAAGGACCCCGATCTTCGTTATCAGCATGCCTCTGACTTGAATGCCGACCTGAAACGATTGAAGCGCAGTACCGAATCGCAGCAGTCCATGGTCCTTCCCACGGAGGCAGAGGAGGCAGAGCGCGCTACCGAAGAGCGGGCGCTGAAATATTCGTTGTCGAGCGGCAAAACGGTTTCGCTCGATCATCCTGCGCCTCGCCGAAGGCTGCCGTGGAAAGCTGTCGTTGCGGTTGTCGCACTGGCAGCACTGGCTGCTGGAGGAACGTGGTATTGGCGCAGTCATCGCGCGGCCCACTTTCATGGAAAAGACACCGTTGTGCTGGCGGACTTCACGAATACGACGGGCGAGAGTGTGTTTGATTCCACACTTAAGCAGGCACTGGCGATCCAGCTGGAGCAGTCGCCCTACCTCAATGTGCTCTCGGATCAGAAGGTGCGGTCGACACTCAAGATGATGGACCGCTCCCTCGACACTCGCCTAACGAATGAAGTGGCGAGAGAGATTTGCCTGCGCAGCAACAGCAAAGCCCTGATGACCGGCTCCATCCAGAGCGTGGGAAGCCACTATCTCATCGGGCTTCGCGCCGTGGACTGCCAAAGCGGGGATACGCTGGCCAGCGCCAAAGCAGAAGCTGATAACCGCGATGCGGTCCTCAAGGAGTTGGGCGATGCCGGAGACGAGGTCCGCCAGAAACTGGGAGAGTCGCTCGATTCGGTTCAGCAACACAGCAAGCCATTGGATCAGGCGACAACCTCATCTCTGGAGGCGTTGCAGGCCTTTACCCTGGGCCGCCAGATGCAATGGACCAAAGACGAAACCGCTTCCATTCCGTTTCATAAGCGGGCCGTCGAGCTGGATCCAAACTTCGCGCGTGCTTATGCCGCCCTGGGAATGGCGTACTTCAATCTTCGCGAATACGACCTGGCCAACGAAAATTTCACCAAGGCATTCCAACTGCGCGACCGGGTGAGCGATCGTGAGCGCTATTACATTGAAACAACCTATTACAGCTTGACGACGGGAGAGTTGCTGAAAGCGGACGAGGTCTACCGCGAGTGGATTGCTGCTTACCCTGACGATTTCTTGCCGTATGCCAACCTGCCATTGAACCAAGTCGCACTCGCCGAATACGGAAAAGCACTGGAGTCGGCACGGCAGGCGGCACAGTTGAATCCGGAGTCCGGGCAAGGCGACTCCCAAATGATGGCCGGATACATCAATCTGGAACGTCTGGACGAGGCAAGGGCCATCTATGACCAGGCTATCGTTCGCTTTCCCGACGCATGGTTTCTTCACGAGCAGCGTTATCAGCTCGCGTTCTTACAGGGCGACGAGGGGGTGATGCGCCAACAGTTGGAATGGGCCCACAGCAGACCAAACCCAGTCTGGCTGCTGCTTTGGGATGAAGTGCAGACGGCTGCTTATTTCGGGCGATTGGAGGAGACGCGGAAACTGGCGGGGACCCTGGAACAGGAGGCGATCCGGGCGAGAAATCCGGACGAAGCGGCCTTAAGGCGGGCGCTGCTGGCAACCATCGAGGCAGAGTTCGGCAATGCGGATGCCGCACAATTTCAGGCAACCCAGGCTCTACAACTCTCGGCCGGTCGCGGCCCGACCATCGTCGCAGCCGTGGCGCTTGCCCGTGCAGGAGATACGGCGCAGGCGCAGAAGCTCGCAGACAGGCTGGACCAACAATATCCGCTCGACACGATCATTCAGACCTACTGGCTGCCTACGATCAGGGCCTCCATCGCTTTGCAGCGAACCGATGCTCAAAAAGCCATCGCGGCTCTCGAGTCGGCGTTGCCATATGAATTGGGCAATCAGGATTATGCCTTCCTCTATCCGGTGTATGTGCGAGGCATCGCTTACCTCAAGGCGCATAAGGGGGAGGAAGCTGCTGCGGAGTTCAATAAGGTTCTCAAGCATCGCGGGATCGTGAAGAATTTTCCGCTCGGCTCGTTAGCCGTCTTGCAACTGGCGCGGGCGCAGGCGATGAGCGGCGAAACCAAGGCGGCCCGCAAGAGCTATCAGGACTTTCTCGCCCTGTGGAACAACGCCGACCCCGACATCCCCATCCTGAAGGACGCCCGCGAAGAATATAAAAAGCTGCCGTAATCAAACTGGTTTTGCGCTGTAGATGGCGAATTGGTGTGTCCGGTGCAACTGCCGCAACCACGGCTGTGCCCGTAAGATATTCTCCTGAAGGCGCCCTGTTACGAGCTGAAGCAGGCGTCGAATCGGGCATGAGGAGCGCGGCGGCCGGTCGCGACGGCGCGCTGCACCCGTAAGCTTAATTCAGGTCGAACATCAGAAACTCGGCTTCACCGTCGCCGGTGTTGCTGATCCGCAGCTTCGGCTCGCCACTCACGGCAGCGCCGTCACCCTCGGCGACCTTCGTTCCGTTCACTTCAAGCTCGCCGCTGATGAGTTGCAGCCAGGCGTGCCGCCCGGCCGCGAGCTGGTGCTCCAGCGACTTGCCGGTGTCGAGCACGGAAGCGTACACACTCGCGTCCTGGTTGATCTTCGTCGAGTCCTCGCGTCCGTCCCGCGAAGCGATCAGGCGAAGCCGGTTAAGCTTCTCGTCTCGCTTAAAGGTGCGGTCTTCATAACTCGGCGGCAACCCGTCCGCTTCGGGCATGATCCAGATCTGCAGCAGATGTACCGGTGCGCCCGAGTTGTTGTACTCGCTATGCACCACGCCGGTGCCTGCCGACATGCGCTGGACGTCATCGGGCCGGATGGTCGCCTCGCGACCGGTGCTGTCGCGATGGCTCAGCTCACCGTCCACGATGTAGGTGATAATCTCCATGTCCTGATGCGGATGCGCACCGAAGCCCTTGCCGGCGCTGATCCAGTCTTCGTTGATCACGCGCAGGTCGCGAAATCCCATGTGCTTGCGATCGAAATAGTTGGCGAACGAGAAAGTGTAGCGGGTATCGAGCCAGCCGAAGTTGCCCTGTCCGCGTTCGGCTGAGGGCCGTAGTGTGATCATGTCTTCCTCCAGTCATTTGCTATAGATGCTTTAACGTTGAAGGAAGTTCCAGGCGGGCAGCGCGCAATCGCAGTCGCTGCTCCAACTCCTGACGCTCTCTAGGGGCGCGCCGTTCCCTCCAACTGCCGCAGTAGATCGTCTATCTTGTTTTCCAGGATGTGCCGTATGGAGAGGATTCCCAGCACCTTGCCTTTCTCATCCACCACCGGCATATGACGGTAATGCCGCTCAAGCATCACCCGTAGCGCCTCCGCGGGAGTTGTTTCTTCGGTCGCCATTTCGACCATGGGGCTCATCAGCTCGCGCACCGGCGTCTGCTGAGGATCACGTCCGCTCAGGGCGAACTTTTCCAGCACGTCCCGTTCGGTAAACATTCCGGCGACAATGCCCTGATCGTCGACCACCGCGACCGCTCCTACCTCATTGGCAATCATCAGTTGGACAGCGTCAGCCACCGTTGCTAAAACGGGAACCGTGGATACGCGGCGGCCACACAACTTCAGTACATTCATGATTTCTGCTTTCCAATGCAAGGGATGAATTGCGACTGTATGATTTGCCCGGCCTTGAGTCAAGCCGGCCTTGCCTCGAATCAATCCGGCGAAGATGGGGACGGAGGCGCGAGGAAGGTGGGACGGCCAAGGGCGGATGACCTAAGCTGGGACAACACTCCCCTACAGGCAAGGATTGCCCGGGGCGCGATTGGCTGGCTTTATAGGGTCAATATCCGGACGCTTGGGGACAGCGAGCCGGCTCAGGCAGCATTACCGTTATGGTAGGGGTCACCCACAAAAACAAAGGGGTACTTCTTCAGTGCATCAAAGTTTCTGGCTTCGGCTGCTTCTTCGACCTGTGACATCAGACGCGCAACTTCGTCCTTGGGCATGCCCTTCGTGGCCTGCCAGAACTTGTGCGGGAAAAACCATATGCGTTCTCGTTGAGTCGTTTCGGCGGTACGATTGCTGCTTTCTACCTGCATTTATCTCCTCCCACATCGTCAGACGGGCTTGTTGCGGTTGACCCAGCTTCAAATAGGGGAATGAAAGTCTTGTCATACGATGTCTATATTATGGACTTTCGCCGATGCGAAGTAAACCGGGAAGAGAAACAGCCCGACGCTTGTCGCCGGAAAGACCATTGCAATAGAAAGGCCAATCGATGGCACGTGCAACTCCCACAAAATAGGGCGCGAAGCGGAGCGACATTTTTCACTCGTTGCCGGCGAGTGTGGGAGAGCACCCACCAGTGTTGTGTTTCGGTCGGGATTTCCACAGATGATATTCTGGCTGTCAGGGCCCGGACGATCTGCCGGTGAAGAGCACATATCTTACTCTGTCAGACATGTTCCCGGCGCTGGATCCGCAGGCGTAGGCCCTGGATTCCAGCATAGAACAGTATCATAGTTTCTAAACCATAAGGTTGGCGTGAAGGCAAGGACATGGACCGCTAGGTGCGCGCCTCGACCGTTTGGCCTGTTTTCTTTGCCCGCTGCTGCTGTTGCAGCCAGGCCATCCACTGCTCCAACCCCTCGCCCGTGGTGCTGGACACATCGATGATCTCGATCTGGGGATGCACGCGGCGCGCATTTTCGCGCGCAAGTTCCGCGTTGAACGAAACGTAGGGTAGCAGATCAACTTTCGTAAGCAGCATGAGCGCGGACTTGGCGAAAATCGAGGGATACTTCAGCGGCTTGTCTTCGCCCTCGGTGACGCTGAGCAAGACGACCTTGCAATCCTCGCCCAGATCGTAGCTGGACGGGCAAACCAGATTGCCGACGTTTTCGACGATCAGCAGGTCGAGCCTGGTGAGGTCCCAGCCTTCCAGATGTTTGCCAATCATCCGGGCGTCCAGATGACAGGTTCCGCCGGTGATGATCTGCTTCACCGGGTAGCCGAAGCGGGCAAGCCGCTTGGCGTCATTTTCCGTCTGCAAGTCTCCGGTGAGCACGGCGGCGCGTGCGTTCGAATCTATGCGCTCCAAGGTGCGTTCCAGCAATAATGTTTTGCCGGAGCCCGGCGCGCTGATCAGGTTCACGCAGCACACTCCGAGGTCGCGATAGCGCTCGCGAAGCTGCTCCGCCAGCAACTGGTTTTCGTTGAGTACCTTCTTCTCGACTTCGACGCGGTTCATTCGTCCACTTCCATGTATGCGATGTCCAACTGTTCACCGCTGATACATTGTGTCATGAACTCACCGCAGCGCGGACACTGCGGATCATAGCCGGCCATGTGGAACTCGTGGCCGCACTGCGTGCAACGCTGCATGCGGGGGGCCGGTTCGATCTCCAACGCCAGCGGCTCAAACTTCGTGTCCTTCACCAGGCACTCGAAGCCAAACTGGAGCGCGTCAGCATCGACCCCCGACAGCTCACCCAGCTTGATTCCTACTTTGCTGATGTGCGAGCCGGGATGGCGCCCGGCCTCGGCTTGTACGCAGTCGAGGATTGAAGCGGCGATGCCCAGTTCGTGCATGAGGAGAATCGTATTCCATGCCTCCAGAAAGTCAACCGGGCGGGTACGCCAGAAGACCGATCTGCTCGCTAAAAGAAAGCCCTCCGTGTCCGGTTCTTTAATTTTCTGGAACATTCCTGCGCAAATCTCGTCTATGACTGTGGGGAGAGGGGTACTTCTGTCTCACGGGTTCCAAATAGCCGTCCCAGGAAGCTGACATGGCAAAACGGTGGGGTCGCGTTTGGGCGGTAGGGTTTGTTCTCTGGACCTTATTGGCCTTTCTCAGTGCTGCCGGGACGCATGTGTACATGGCGTCGACGGACAAGCCTATCTCCTGGGCACAGTTACTGGCGTGGAGCTTGACTGTCTCGACGGTATGGTCGCTACTCACACCGCCCGTTTACGAATTAGGACGCCGCTTCACCTTCGATCGCAATAGCTGGAAGAAGTCCCTCCCGGTTCACTTGCTGGCCGGCATCGCCATAACGTTTCTAAGCGCCGTTATCGTAGTCGAGCTTGATCCCCTCGTGACCTGGACCCACGACGAGCCGCAGGTTCCCATGAGGGCGCACATGCTCTCCCGTGTGCTTCTGGACCTGCAGCGCTACTGGTACATCGTTCTGATCACCCAAGCCATTGCCTACTACGGAAAGTACCGCGAGCGCGAGCTGCTGTCGTCGCAACTGGAAGCGCAATTGGCCAACGCTCAGCTCGATGTATTAAAAAGCCAACTGGAGCCGCACTTTCTCTTCAACACGCTGAACTCCATCGCCGCCCTGGCACGCAACGACGGGCCCGCAGCCGAGCACATGACCTTGCAACTCGCCGACTTGCTGCGCGCGTCGCTCGATGCCGCCGGCGTGCACGAGGTCACGTTGCAGCAGGAATTGCTGTTTCTGCAAAAGTACATCGACATTCAGCAGACGCGCTTTCAGGACCGGCTCCAGGTCGAGACGGACGTCGATCCTGTTGTGCTTTCGGCGCTGGTGCCCAACCTGATCTTGCAGCCGCTGGTTGAGAACGCCATTCGTCACGGCATCGCGCCCCGTAGTGCGCCGGGCGTGATCCGCCTTTCGGTATGGCGCGATCCGGATGATTTGTGGATCGAGGTGCGCGACAACGGCGTAGGCCTGTCGCGCGGACGCGGCAACGCCGCCAGGGAAGGCGTTGGCCTGCGCAACACGCGCGCTCGCCTGACGCAACTCTACAATGATGATCACATGCTGGTGCTGGACGATGCGCCGGGAGGAGGATGCTGTACCCGCATCCGTTTACCCTATCGCGAGCATCCACGACCGGAGGTAATAGCAAATGTCGATTCGAGTTTTGTTGAGCGATGATGAGGCGCTGGCCCGGGAACGTCTGCGCAGTCTGTTGGAGGAAGAGCCGGACCTGGAAATCGTGGCCGAATGCGGCGACGGCAAGAGCGCCATCGTAACTATCCAGCGCGAGCGGCCGGACCTGGTCTTCCTCGACATTCAGATGCCTGAGGTCGACGGCTTCGGCGTAGTGCAGGAGCTGCGTGACGTCATGCCGCTCACCATCTTCGTCACCGCTTATGATCGCTATGCGATGAAGGCCTTCGAGGTGCACGCCCTCGATTACCTGCTGAAGCCCGTGGGCAAAGAGCGACTTGCGGAAGCCGTGGCGCGGGCTCGCAGCCGGCTTCAGCATCCGCCGGACGGCAGCTTCCAGCGCCGCGTGCTGGAGATGCTGAGCGACATGGAAGCCCGACAACAGGCCCCGGAGCGCATCATCATCAAGTCGGACGGCGAGATTGTCTGCTTGAAGCCAAACGAGATCGACTGGGCGGAATCGGCCGGCAACTACGTGTGTCTGCACGTGGCAGGCACAACCCACATTTTGCGCGAAACCATCACCGCACTCGAGTCGCGGCTCGGGCCGCGTCAGTTTATGCGGGTGCATCGCTCCACGCTGGTGAACGTGGACCGTATCAAGACCCTGAAGCCGTCGCTGTACGGAGATTATTCGATTCTGCTGCGCGACGGCACCAAGCTCACCCTCAGCAGAGGCTTCCGAGAGAGCGTGCTGAAGCGGTTGGGAACGGCTTGACCGGAAGATGAAACCGCTACCGACAGCGCTGTAAATCACGGAGCCGACGATACTTTGTGCTTCAGTGAGGTCCGAGGGTCAATCGGCCCACGTCGGAGGATGGGTCTCCCAGGCCACCCCCGCTCCGGGAGGTGCTTTGATGCTGCGTCCGCCGATGATATGCTTATTCTCTCAGTCGGTTCAACCTGATAATGAAAGGGTAGATACCTATGCTACGCACCAAGATAGCTCTCGCTTGTTTGTTGACGTCGCTTGTCGTCTCTGTCGTGACCATCCCCATGTGGGCTGCCAGCAAGGCGAATGACGAAGAAACCATCCGCAATGCTGCCACCGTCTTGCAGGCCATGCTTTCCAGCAATAGCGTTCCGCCCAGCGTGCTGGCTAAGGCTGATTGCATAATGGTTCTTCCCAACGTGAAGAAATTCGCTGTCGGCATTGGGGGAACCGGTGGACGCGGCCCAATGTCGTGCCGCGAGGGCAATGGCATGACTGGAAAGTGGTCGCCGCCCGCCATGTACTCCATCGGCGGCGCCAGTGCCGGCCTTCAGGTCGGTGGCAAGTCCAGCGACATCGTGATTGCCATCATGGCGCCCACTGCCGTGGAGAAGGTGTTGAACGGCAAAGTGAAGGTGGGCAGTGATGTGAGTGCGGCGGCGGGCCCGGGCGCATCAGCCGGCACGCTGAGCAATCAGGCCGACATGTTGACTTACTCCCGCTCCTCGGGACTCTTTGCCGGCGTTTCGCTCGACGGCTCTTCGCTGGATCCAGACTCCGACGCCAACCAGCGGCTTTACGGAAAACCGGTCAGCGCGAAGGAAGTTGTATCCGGCGATGTGAAGGCTACGTCAGCTGGAGAGTCCCTGGTACACTTACTCGACAGCAAAGCTGGGAAACACATGGAGTAAGAAGCTGCGCAGCCGACAGGCCCACGGGTGAAGCGTGGGTGCAGAAATTCGCGTCGGGGGGTTAGGCCCGCGACAGGTAGGCCCCCTCCGACGTATCCACGCGGATCGTCTCGCCCTCATTGATAAACGGCGGCACCTGCACGACAAGGCCGGTTTCCGTCGTGGCCGGCTTGGTAACGCTGCTGGCTGTGGCGGATTTCAGTCCCGGCTCCGTCTGAATGATCTTCAGCTCAACCGTCTGCGGCAGCTCCACGCCTACCGGCTTGCCGTCGAAGAACTCCACCTTGATTTGCAGATTGGCCGTCAAATAGTCCACGGCGTCGCCTAGCACGTCTTTCCCCAAGTAGAGCTGCTCGTAGTTCTCCGTGTTCATGAATACATAATTGTCGCCGTCCTGGTACAGATATTCCATCTGCACTTCGTCGACGGTGATCTTGTCGATCGGATCGCTCGACCGAAAGCGATGCTCAAACATGGCGCCGGTCCGCAGATTGCGCAGCTTGGCCTGAATGAAGGCGCGAAGATTGCCCGGGGTGCGGTGTTCGACGCTAAACACCGAGTGCAAATCTTTGTTGTGCTTGATCACCATGCCGGGGCGCAGTTGTGTTGCTGGAATCGCCATGTATTGCTCCTTGTGTGTACAGGAAGAGCCGCACGGAGTGCGAGGCAGCTCGAAGGGTCAAAACTCGATTCTACATGGCGCGTCAGGAGTTTGGAAAATGCGCGGCACCGCACCCATGCCATCACTTGCTGCCATGCAGGCATCAAAGTTGAAGTGGCGTTATGATTTGTATGTCCTAACTGGAAAGAGTTCCGATGAGAGGAGTCCCATATATATGAGCGATCAAGTTAGCGATCCTGAAATGTACGATGAATATCGTTCCTCGGATCGAAGCAACCTGACTCTGGGGTTGGCCCTGTTATGCCTGGGTGTGGCCGCTGGGGCCATCACCGCACTGTTAATGGCGCCGCAGACCGGCAAGCAGTTGCGGCGGCAGATTCGTCGCAAGTACGAGGACGCTCGCGATGTAGTGGACGACTGGAGCGAGCAGGCCGGCGACTGGATCGAGCGCGGCTCGGATTGGGCGGGGAAGGCATCCGACTGGGCTGACAAAGCAAAGAGCCGGGTCGAAGAACCCGTACGAAAAGTCTTCCGGCGATAGTCTTTACCAAAAAAGAGCGCGACAGGTGCTACTCACCTGTCGCGTATTTTCCATGCCCTCTTTACTGCTTGAGGGCCAGCAGGAGGAGACGAGCCACCGTGTCGCTGTTCACATCGGAACTCGTGGAAACTCGTATAAACAAGATTATGTTAACGCTCTGTCAAGCCCCCGTCAATTACACATAAGTGCCCAGCGTCGAAATAAATATCGGACGGCAGCTGCGAAACGCTCAGCGTTGCGAGCCTTGTATCAGGGCACCTTTAGTCGTGCCAACAAGGGCCGTGAGATGATTCGGGCTTCAGCCCCTGCTGCTTCCGCCCAGCCAACGAACTTAAAGCCATAAGGAAACTCCTCAGGCAAATTAGCCACTTTCCCTGTGCGTCTTTTCGGCCCGACTGAGGTCGGGCACTGATACAAACCTCTTGTGTACCACAGAAAAAGGCGAAGTGCTAAGCACCTCGCCTTGGTTGGAACGGTTGTTACCGAGACAATCGATTAACGGGACAGACGACGGCGAATCACGCCGGCAACGCCCAACAAGCCGGAGCCCAGCATGATGAAGCTGGACGGCTCAGGAACGGTGGTGTACACGCCACTCGATAGCGTCGGGAAGGCGCCAAAATCGTTGGCCTGTTCGTAGTTCGCGCCGAAGTACGCGCTGTTCAAGTACTGCTCATTGCTGATCTGGGTGCCGACCGCATTCAGTCCTTCCAAACTGTTGCTGTTGAATGCCTGGCCAGCGCAGCTCGCGCAGGTGGGAACAACTGCTTCCCAGTAGGTGCCTGCTGCCAGGTTAACGCTCAGACCGGAAGCCAAGACTTGGTACTCGCTGTAGCCGAAGCCGGAGCGGCCAGTGGCAGTGTTGCTGAAGCTGCCGCCGCTGGCAGTACCGGAAGCGACCAGGGTGCCGCCGTTGCCGCCAGAAACGCCCGAGCGGATTTCCCAGTAAGCACTGGTCGGCGTAAAGCCCTCCAAGTTATTGGTGAACAGACCACTGACGTTGACACCGCCGCTGGAGACAAAGTTCTGATAGGTGGCAGCGCCGTAAGGGTCGCCGGAGATGACGGAGTTGGTTTGGTTCACGAGACCGTTGGCGCTCCCATTGTTGGGATCGAAATCGCCGCCGTAGAAATAAAGCGTGTCGGCGAACGCGCTCACGGTGAAGAACAGCATCACGAGCAGGGACAGCAGAGCAAGTTTCTTCATCTAGTTTCCTCCTTGGAAATGTCAACCGCTTCGCGGAACCGAAGCAGTCCTCCTGATAAAGTTGCAACTTTCCCCGGAACGCTCCGGGGAGTTAAGACTACCGCCGTCGCCAATAGGCGTCAATAGCCTATTAGTGGTGTAAAGTGATAGCTTATTAGTGGTGCAACTTTTAGGCCAATTAGTGTCGTATATACCTAAAAACTTTGCTGTAAGTCGTATTTTATCATTTAGTTATGTCAGTTGTCCTAACTGTTAGAACCAGGCGGTCAATCAGGGACGAAAAGCTCAGACCGGATACAACACGGGGAGGACACCCCCTCCCGCAAGACTTCAGAGCTAGACCTGCTGACGACCCTCTTCCTGGAGCACCACTTTTACATCCATCTTGCGTTTGCCGCGGAAGACGGTGACGGTGACGGTGTCGCCGGCCCGGTGTTTATCCATGATTTGCGCATAGTCCTGTTGGTCGGCCACCGTCTCGCCGTCGATTGCGATGATCAAATCGCCGCCGACCATCACCGGAATGTTCCCGATGTACGCCCGCTGATTGCCGCCATGCAGTCCAGCGCGGTCGGCCGCGCCCCCCGACTGCACCTGCATAATCAAGACTCCGTAGTCGGTCGGCAATCCCAGCTCTTGGGCCAGCTCTGGCCCGATAGCGAGAGGACGAATGCCCAGCGAAGGCCGCCGAACTCTCCCGTAGGTGACCAGATCGTTGATCACGGCTTTGGCGGTGTTAATCGGGATGGCAAACCCAATGCCTGCGCTCTGGTTGGAGCCGCCAGTGGCGATCATGCTATTGATGCCGATCACCTCGCCGCGCGAGTTCAGCAGCGGTCCGCCGGAATTGCCGGGGTTGATCGCGGCATCGGTCTGAATGGCTTCGTCGATGTAGGCGCCTTCCGGACTGCGGATGGGACGCAGCGAGCTGATGATGCCGCGTGTCATCGTGCCGTTCAGCCCGAAAGGATTGCCGATGGCATAGACCTTTTGCCCTACGACGAGATTCTTGGAGTCCCCCAATGTGGCAGGAACCAGTGCCGGCGCCTTGATTTGAATCACTGCCAGATCGTGCGCGCGGTCGCGGCCAATGACTTCCGCCGGATACTTCTTCTTATTATGCAGCGTTACTTCGACCTGCCGCGCCCCCTCGATCACGTGGTAGTTGGTGAGGATGTGGCCTTCCTTGTCGATGATGAATCCCGACCCCTGCCCCTCCTGCGGTATTGGCCCCCAGAAAAAATCCATGCTCACGGCGGTAGAAGTGATGTTCACTACCGACGGTATGCCCTTCTTATAAACGTCGATGTTGATCTGCTCTTCCGGGTCGAAGATCGGCGGACTCGCCGCTTCGGTCAGCTCGACCTTGTTCGGTTTTGCAATCCAGTCGGGCGCGGACGAGGAGCTGTGGTGGGTGGTGTAGAAATAAAAGCCCGCTGCCAGAAGCAGGCCAAGAACTAAAGGACGAGCGATTCTCATGTTGGTATCAGGTGTCGTTGTCAAGTAAAACCGGCGCGGTGATGCCGCACACACATTGGACGACGATGCCCCTTTAAGTGTAGCGGATTACTGCGAGCTGGAGTTGCTCGCCGGAGTAAGCGAATTCCGGCTCGTAACCGACATCGCACTCCGGCTAACTGTCGTATACTTCTCGACTTGGCCTGCACAGCCCGCACCGCGGATGCGCGGTTTTGTCTCCGCGAAGGATGCTCGAATTCTGATGATGCCCAAGAGATTCGCCGCTCTCTCCATCTTGCTTTTTTGGCTTACCCTTCCTCTTATTGCACAACCGATCAATACCAGCGCGCTGGGCGAGATGCACTGGCGCAGCATCGGCCCGCTGCGCGGTGGACGCACACGCGCTGCGGTGGGCGTACCCAGCCAGCCGAACGTCTTTTATATTGGGGCCGTCAACGGCGGTGTCTGGAAGACGACCGACTTCGGTCGGACCTGGCAGCCGATCTTCGACGACCAGCCGACGGGCTCGATGGGCGCCATCGTGGTCGCGCCTTCCGATCCCAACGTCATCTATGTTGGCAGCGGCGAAGGACTGCATCGGCCTGATTTGTCCGTTGGCGATGGCATTTACAAGTCTGCGGATGCGGGCAAAACCTGGACGCATCTCGGCCTGCGCGACGGCCAGCAGATCTCACAAATGGCCATTGATCCGCATAATCCCAACCGTCTCTTCGTGGCCGTCGCAGGCCATCCGTACGGTCCGAACAAAGAGCGTGGTATCTATCGCTCGACCGACGGAGGCCAGACCTTTCAGCCGGTGTTGCAGAAGAACGAGAACGTCGGCGCCGCCGGAGTGGTGATCGATCCCGCAAACCCCAACATCGTTTATGCCACGTTGTGGGAGGCCCGCGAAGGTCCCTGGGAGAACGCCGACTGGAACGGCACGAATGGCGGCATCTATAAATCGACCGATGGTGGCCAGAACTGGCAGGAACTCGGCGGCGGCTTGCCCAGTGGAATCGCGCAGGCTTACGTGGCGATCGCGGACAGCAATCCGAAGCGGCTATTCGCTTCCGTCGCCACCAAAGACAAGGTTGACCTCTACCGCTCGGACGATGCGGGCGCGACCTGGGTGATCGCGACCAATGATCCGCGCCCGCGCGGGCGCATCGGCGGCGGCGACTTGCCGGTGCCGGCAATCGATCCCAAGAACCCTGACGTCATCTACGTGACGTCGACTGTCACCTGGAGATCAGCCGACGGCGGCAAGACGTGGACCGGCTTCCGCGGCGCGCCGGGCGGCGACGACTACCAGAACATCTGGATCAATCCCAACAACCCAAAGATTATTCTGATCGCCAGCGATCAGGGCGCCATCATCACCGTCAACGGCGGCGAGTCGTGGAGCTCCTGGTACAACCAGCCCACCGCGCAGATGTACCACGTCAACGCCGACAACGCTTTCCCCTATCGCGTATGTAGCGGCCAGCAGGAGAGCGGCTCGGCATGCGTCTGGAGCCGCGGCAACGACGGTGAGATTACTTTTCGCGAGTGGCATCCTGTCGCGGCGGAAGAGTATGGATACGTTGCCGCTGATCCGCTCGACCCCGACATTCTCTATGGCGGTAAGCTGACGCGCTACAACCGCCGCACCACGCAGGCGCAAAACGTGATGCCGGTCGTTGGCCACCCACCGGACTTTCGCGTGGTGCGCACCGAGCCGGTGGTGTTCTCGCCGGTCGATCCGCATCTTCTATTCTTTGCGTCCAACACGCTGTGGAGCACGCGCGACGCGGGACAGACCTGGAAGCAGATCAGCCCTGACCTCACGCGCAAGACGTGGGAAGTGCCCGCCTCGGTCGGCATCTACAAATCCGAGAAGTCGGCTGAGCCGTCGCAGCGGGGCGTGATATACGCCGTGGCCCCGTCGCCCAAGAATGTCAATATCATTTGGGCGGGCACGGACGATGGGCTGATCTGGCTCACGACCGATGGCGGCGCACACTGGAGCAACGTCACACCACCGGAAATGATCGCCTGGCAGAAGGTCTCCATCATCGAGGCCAGCCATCACGATCCGCAGACCGCTTACGCCGCCATCAACACCCTCCGGCTCGACGACCTGCATCCTTATATCTATCGCACGCGCGACTCGGGCAAGACCTGGACGAAGATCACCACCGGCATTCCCGACGACGAAAACGTCAACGCGGTTCGCGAAGACACACAGCGCAAAGGCCTGCTGTTCGCCGGGACGGAGCGCGCGGTCTACGTCTCCTTCGACGACGGCGACCACTGGCAATCGCTGCGCCTGAATATGCCTGCGACCTCGGTGCGTGATCTTGCGATCAAGGACGACGATCTGCTGGCGGGCACACACGGTCGCGGCTTCTGGATTCTCGATGACATCACGCCGCTGCGGCAGTTGGACGATAAGGTCACATCGGCTAACGCTTATCTCTTCGCCCCGCAAACCGCGATGCGCGTGCGCTGGGATACCAACACCGACACCCCGCTGCCGCCAGACGTTCCATCGGGTCAGAATCCGCCCGACGGCGCAATCATCGACTATTACCTCAAAGCTGACGCGTCGAGTCTTTTAACGCTCGAAATTCTCGACGGCTCGGGCAAGCTGGTTCGCAAGTATGCCAGCAATGATCCGCTTCCTCCGCCTAATCCCGAGTTGCCCATCCCGGCTTACTGGCTCCGGCCGCCGCAGGTGCTCTCTAGTAAGGCCGGCTTCCATCGCTTCCTCTGGGATGTACACCTGCCGCCCGTTCCGGGCATGAAGCCGGAATATCCCATCGCGGCGGTCTACAAGAACACCGCTCGCATGCCCACGTCGCCGTGGGTGATGCCGGGGAAGTACACGGTAGTTCTCAACGTCGATGGCCAGCGTTACACGCGCGACTTGACCCTGGTAATGGATCCGCGCGTGAAAACGTCGACGGCTGACCTACAGAAGCAGTTCGATCTTTCGCGAGGGCTTTACCAGCAGTTGCTGCAAGTCCAGCCCGCGCTCGATGAGGCGACCAAGCTGCGCGATCAACTGAAAGCGCAAGCCGAAAAAGCGAAAGGCACACCCGAGGCGGCAAAGATCGATGCCTTGAGCGAGAAGCTGAACGCGCTGCTGGGAAGCGGAGGCCGCTTCCGCCGCGGTCCGCAGACTGAAACCCTGAGCAGCGTTCAAGGATCGCTGCTCATGTTGCTCCTGACAGTGCAGGACGTTGACGCTGCGCCTACTCCGGCGCAGATGAATGCAGTCCCGGCGCTGGAGAAGTCGGCCGCTGCCGTGGTGCAGCGTTGGAGGGACATGCAAGCCAACGACGTTCCAAAGCTTAAGTCGCAACTCAGGATCAGCGAGTTTCCGCTAGTTACGCCTGAAGCGATGCCGCACGTCAGCGGATTGAATCGCGACGAAGAGTAGAAGTCGCTGTCATCCTGAGCGAGGACGCCGAGCAGCGCGAGGGGGACGAGTCGAAGGACCTCTATACCCGGTAACTTTCGGGGTGGGCATAGGGTTCTTCGACTACGTTCGGCCGCAAAGCGTCCTCACTCCGCTCAGGATGACAGCATTACGTCTACAATCTTCTTCCACTCTTCTTCCAGCGACCCAGTGAAAACCGGCCGTCCTGCTCTTCCATACCAGTAGCGCGCGTTGTCCAGGTCGCCTTCCTTGCGATGCAGGTAGGCGTGGACCCATGCATGATCCGGCGTCTCCCGCTGTTGCGCGCATTCGTGCGCCTTGGTCCAGTCGCCTTTCGCATCCCACCACAATGCTGCCAGCACCAGCGGCAATTCCTGTGGCGGCTGGTCTGCTTTCAGTGAGGTTTGAAACTGCTCGAAATTCATGGCAAAAGCTTAGCGCGACAAAGATGGCGCCTTCTTACGGTTGCGGTATTCTAAGTCTTTTCCCAACCCAATGAATATCGCCCACGCCGGCCTGCTTTTCTGCGCTGCGGTGGTCGCCGGAGCCATGAATTCCGTAGCCGGCGGCGGCAGCTTCATCTCGTTTCCTTCGCTGCTGTTCATCGGGATTCCGCCGGTGAACGCCAACGCCACCAACACCGTCGCGCTTTGGCCGGGACAGGTGGCCAGCATCGGAGCCTATCGCGGCGAGTTGGAAAAGCTCCCCTGGCGCAGCGTGACGCCGCTGCTGATAACCGGAATCCTGGGCGGCATCTTCGGCGCCTGGGTGCTGCTCAAGACCCCCCAGAAAACCTTCATGCAGCTGGTGCCCTGGCTGTTGCTCATCGCCACGCTCATCTTCATGTTCAGCGGCAGGATCACCCGCTGGATCCGGCGCCGCACGGCCGAGCACCACACCACGGAATTCGCGACTGGCCGCGGCATCTTCATCCAGATATTTATCGCCTTCTACATCGGCTACTTCGGAGCAGGCGCGGGCATTCTGATCCTGGCCATGCTGGCCCTGCTGGGCATGGACCAGATCCACACCATGAATGCATTGAAGGCGCTGCTCACCACGGTTTCCAACGGCGTCGCCATGCTGCTGTTTATTGTTTCGCACGCGGTGTACTGGCCGGAGACAATCCTGATGATCATCGGCTCGATCCTGGGCGGGTACTTCGGCGCTCACTTCGCACAGAAGACCGAGCCGGAGAACGTGCGCCGCATCGTGATCGCGATTGGATTCGTGCTGACCGTGTACTTCTTCGCTAAGCAGATCAGAGGGTGAGCGCCCCCAGATTGTCATCCCGAGCGTAGCGAGGGACCTGCTGTTTCTTACGCCTCTTCCGCCATTGCACGGTTCAACTCAGTAGGGCCCCTGCCGGCCACCTCGCGAAATCGGATCTTCATCACCAGCAGCGGAAACGCCAGCGCGAAGGTGAACACGTTGGTCAGAAACAGCGGCAAAGAATGGATCCAGGCCCCGTACACGACCCACAGCAGCAAGCCGGAGTTCAGAGCCACGAGCATGGTCATGGAGATGTCGCGCACCGAGCGCGTGCGGAAGGAGTGCAAGGCCTGGGGAAGATACGCCAGCGTGGTCAACGCGCCGGCGACAAAGCCGATGGTGGGAACAAGACTCATACCTTAGCGTAGCACTTTGCGAATGGATGATGGTTGTCGCAGAGTTACTTCGCCCGGCGGTTCAGCGCCCAAATCCCAAAGTTCAAGTAAGCAGCGTAGGTAACCCACAGCAGATACGGAATGAGCAAATAACCGGCAACCGCATTCAACCGGTAGAAGACGTTTGCATTGAACAGAATCGCGAGCCAGAGGATGTTGATCTCGACGCAGGCAAACCCCGGCTGCCGCGCACCAAAGAAGATCCCCGACCAAGCCAGATTCAGCGCGAGTTGCCCGCAGAATATCAGCATCGCCGCACGAGCGCCCCAGCGATACTCGCGCCACACCAGCCAGGCGGAAACGGCCATCAAGATATAGAGCGTCGTCCACACCGGACCGAAGACCCAACTGGGCGGCGTTCCTGGCGGCTCGCGCAACGTGGGATACCAGTCGCGGACGCTCTTGTCGGTGACAATCGCCCCCAGCCCGCCGACTCCAAGGCAGATGGCGAGGAAGAGGATGAGCATGAGCCAGGAGTTGGTGGGCATGGGCATCTAGCTCCGAGCGGCGAGCTTCGAGCAGCTAGTTGCTCGCGGCTCGCAGCTCGTCGCTACTTCACTTCCAGCACAATCTTCCCGTAATTCGCGCGCTGCAATATGATGCGATGCGCCTCTGCCGCCTGCTCCAGGGGAAGCACGTGCCCGACCTCCGGATGCAGTGCGCCCTTCTCAATCCACGGTTGCATGGCACGAAAACAATCGGCGATGAGCTGATGGTCCCTCGACAAGTACGTCAGCCACAGCCCATGCGCGCTGAGGCCCTTTGCCATCATGGTTCCGACATCGAACTTTTGCCGCTCGCCGGTTGCCGTCCCATAGATGATCACGCGCCCGAAGGGCCGGCAGCAGCGCAAACTCTTCGCCGTGTGCTCTCCGCCCAGCATCTCGAAGACCGCATCGACGCCCTCGCCATGGGTTAACCGGCGGACCTCGACCTCATAATCAGCTTGCTTGTAATTGATCCCGTAATCCAACCCGAGCCTCTTCACCCGCGCCAGCTTCTCGTCCGACGAAGACGTCCCATACATCTCAATGCCAAGCTGCTTTCCGATCTCGACCGCTGCGGTGCCTACGCCTCCGGCCACCGCATGAATCAGCACGCGTGGCCTGTATCCCTTCTCGTGATGAACCGGCTCTTTGGCATCGGGCGTAAGCCCAGCTTTCCAATAAGCGAGGTATGCGGTGAAGAAGGTCACCGGAAAGGCGGCCGATTGCACCGAGGTCCAGCCCGCAGGCTGCGGCCAGATCATGGTTTTTGCAACGGCAATCTTCTCCGCAGCGGCCCCGTACTGCGCGTAGCCCATCACGCGCTCGCCCGAGCCTTCGACCACGCCCGCGAACTCGCGTCCCGATATGTAAGGTGGATCCGGCGTGCCGGGATAGGAGCCACGCGTAGCGTGCGTATCCGCAAAGTTGATGCCAACGGCCTCTACGCGAACTAGCACCTCACCGGCTTTAGGCTGCGCCTCTGGGACATCGCCGCGAAGTTCAAGAACTTCAGGCCCGCCAACGCGGGTCACCATCACAGCTTTCATGTGAGCGAGTGTAGCGCAGTCGAATTAATTAAGGCGGTGCATTCAGGTTGAGCCCCCCCGCAACTGGTTGTCATCCTGAGCGAGGAGCTACGCGATGAGTCGAAGGACCCCTACGAATGAGAAGCCGCCTTCCATCTATAGAGGTTCTTCGACTGCGTTCGGTCGCACCGCGACCTCACACCGCTCGGGATGACACATGACGAGCGGGAGTGCACTACGGCGCGGCGATCTGGAAGCGCAGCACCGCCTGCTGTATCTGGTACTGATACTTGGCGGCGGCGAACTGGATTAGCGCCTCCGTCTGCTGCAGCTGCGCCTGGCTCAGTTCGACGATGGACGCCAGCCCCAGGTTGTACCGCGTCTGCGAGAGATCGACGGCCAGGTTGGTCTGATCGACAAACTGCTTTGTCACCGAAATACGCTGATACGCGGTCTGCGTATTGAGCCATGTGGTGCGAACATCGTTGGCAATGCGGTTCTTCAAGTCGCGCAGGCGCTCTTCGTCAGCCTGAGCTCGCAGTGCCGCTTCCTTCGAGCGCGCTGGATACAGAAAGCCGTTGAAGATCGGGATGTTGACGTTTACCCCGATGGCGCCATACCAGCTTTCGAGCTGGGACGCACCCGTGGGCACCTGTCCCACTACTCCCAGGGCGCGAATGTCCGGCAACAGGGAGTCGCGTTCGGCTTTTTGAAAGCGCTGCGAGGCCCGCAGCTCGTAACCTTGCGCGGCAATCTCCGGCCGGTTGCTGAACGCTTGGTCGACCAGCGGGGCCACGGCATCGGGCGGAGGAGTGAGTTGGGCGGCCGTATCGACCAGATCAAATTGCTCCTGTGTCGGCGATCCGAGGACTTCCGAAAGCGCGGACAAGGCCGCCTGATACAGGTTTTGCGCGTCGAGCAGCAACAGCTTGGCCTGCGCCAGATTGGCGTTGGCGAAGCTTACGTCGAGCTGGGATCTGAGCTTGTTATTGAACAGCGTGGTGATCTGATCGCTGACGACCTGGCGGGCATTGACCGTCTGCTCAGCGACCTTCAGCTCGGCGTTGGCCTGTAGCGCGTTGTAGAACGCCTGATCGACCGCGAGCTTGATCTGCGCCGCCGTCGCCTGTGCGTCCATGTCGGCGGCCTTTGCCCGAAGCGCCGCGGTCGCGACCAGATTGTTCGTCCGGCCAAAGTCCGTAATCAGCTGCGCCAGCGTCACGCCGTAGGCGAAGCGTTCGTAGATGATCGGGTTGTTCAGAGCGCTGGCGGCAATGCGGCTGCCTTCGCGCGGCTCGACCGCCGTCAGGCTGCCGAACGTTGTGGGATAGTAGCTCGACTTCGCCTCGCGCGTGATCTGCTGCGACGCCAGCGCCAGCAACCGGTACACCGAAATCTGCGGATTGTTCCGCAGCGCCAGCGTCTCCGCGTCCTGCACCGTCAGGCGAACCGGGGGAGTCGCCGTAGGAATTTGCGGCGCCTGGGGTGCCGTTGACGCAGGACTCTGCGTAGGACTCTGCGCAGGATTCTGCGCCGTTTGGGGCGAAGCTACGGGAGACTGCAATGTCCCTTTTTGCGCGGCCGGGGAAGCGGGCGCAGCAGGCTGCGAAGCGTCTTGCGCCGCCAAGCTCATCGAAATCGTCGCACACATCAATGCAAGCACGAGGGTCTTGCTTCTCACGCCTGCACCTCCGGCTGTGGCCTTTCCTCCCTGCCGTGAATCAGCAGGTAGGCCGCAGGCACCAGGAAGACGGTCACGATTACCGAGACGGTCAGCCCGCCGATGATGGCGCGGGCCAGCGGAGCGTACTGCTCGCTGCCGGCCTCCAGCGCCAGCGCCATGGGAATCAGTCCCAGAATCGTCGCTAAAGACGTCATGAGGATCGGTCGCAAGCGCACTCGGCAAGCCAGCGCGACCGCTTCCGTGATGGGCATTCCCTTCTCGCGATAATTACGAGTGACATCGACGATCAGAATCGAGTTCGACACCACGATACCGGTCATCATGATGACGCCCATCAGCGACATGACGTTGAGCGTCGTACCGGTAACAAACAGGAACACCAGCACCCCGGTGATTCCGGGAGGAATCGCCAGCAAGATGATGAACGGATCGATGAACGATGCGAACTGCGCCATCAGGATGAGGTACACAAGCACGATCGCCAGGACCAGGCCAAGGCCGAAGCTCTTGAACGACTGCCGCATGCCTTCCACCGAACCCCGCATCGTGACGCGCACGTCATCGGGAATTTTCGTCTCGCTGACAACCTTGTCCACGCGGTTGGCAACACCGCCCAGGTCCGTGCTCGAGGGCGCGACATAAACGTCGATCACACGCCGCAATTGGTAGTGGTCAACTTCGGTCGGGGTATTGATGATCTTCGCGCTGGTCACCGCTTCCAGATCGGTGGGATTCAGGTTGTTGCTGGCGCGAATCGGAATCGACTTCAGATCGAGCAGCGATTTCACCTGCGTCTCGGGATATTGCACGGTGAGCAAATAATTGTTGCCGTTGTTGGGATCCACCCAGTAGCTGGGCGCGATCATGCCGTTGGAGGTGAGCGCCGTGATGACGTTGTTGATCACCTCTTGCGACGAGAGTCCGAGCCGCGCTGCCATCTCGCGATTTACGTTGAGATCGATACCGGGATAATCCAGGTCCGTGCGGGACCAGGACGTCGCTGACGCCACGCACTTCGCGAATCTTGCGGGCCAATTCCTGCGCCGTGGCGTAGGCCGACTTCAAGTCGTTGCCGCTCACCTGCAGGTCGATGGGCGCGGGCAATCCGAGGTTCACAACGGCGTCGACCAGGCCGCCGGCCTGGAAGTAGGTGGAAAGTTCAGGCAGATCTTCTGACAGTTTGCGACGCACGCGGTCCATGTATTCGTAGCTGCCAACCCGATGGCCTTCCTTCAGGCTCACTTGCACGAACGCCGTGTGCTGCCCGGAATTGGGCGTATAGATCGCCGAAAAGTCGGGCGTAATGCCGATGTTGGAAACGATCATGCCCAGATCGCGTTCCGGCACGACCTGGCGGATGTCTTCCTCTACGCGCTTGATGAATTCGTTGGTCAACTCAATACGCGTGCCCGTCGGGGCCTTCACGTTGATCACGAACTGCCCGGGATCGGTACGTGGGAAGAACGATACGCCGAGGAACGGATACAACCCCAGGCTCAAGACGAAGATGCCGAGAATGACCGCTACAGTTCCTACCGGGCGTTGCAGCACTTTTTGTACAGCGATGTCGTAGCGCATCAGCATCTGGTCGTATTTGTGGTTAAACCAGCTCACGAACCGGGTGAATGCGCTCTTTCTCTTGCTCTCCCTGTCGCGCAGCCGGAGCCGGATGAGCAACGACATCATGAGCCCGTGGTGCGCCACGCTGCCATGTGCCTTCATGAAACGCGAACAGAACAAGGGCACCACTGTCATGGCCACCAGATACGACGCGAACAGCGACAACACAACCGAAGTTGCCAGCGCCATGAACAGGAAGCGGCTCACGCCGTAAAGAAAGACGACCGGAAAGAACACGATCGCGGTGGTAAAGGTTGCGGCAAGAACCGGTAGCGACACTTCCTGCCCGCCACGTTCCGCCGCCACCTCAGGCGACTCGCCCTCTTCCAGGTGACGGAAGATGTTTTCCAGCACCACGACGGAGTTGTCGATCAATCGCGAAAACGCCAGCGCCAGCCCGCCCAGCACCATCGAATTGATGGAGCCTCCGCCCGCGTTGATCGCCAGGAACGCCGCCAACGCGGACAGCGGAATCGACAGCATCACCGCCAGTGTCGCCTGGAAGTTACCGAGGAAGATCAGGATCATCACCGCCGTAAGCACCAGTCCGATGCCGCCTTCGTTGCCCAGGTTCCTGATCGCCGTCTTCACGAAGATCGACTGGTCGAACACCACGCGCGTCACCAGCGTCTTCGGCACATCCAGGAGATCTTTCAACGCGCCGCGAATGCCGTTCACGATCGCGATCGTGTTGCTGTTGCCGCCCTGCTTCAGGATCGGCAGGTACACCGATTTCTGCCCGTCCACGCGCACGATGTTGGTCTGGATCGCGCTCGCATCCTTGGCGTAACCGACATCGGCAACCATTACTTGCCCATTGCCTTCGACTTTCAAGGGCAGGCGATCGATCTCTTCCGTCGTCGGCAGCTGGCTGTTGGTGTAGATGTTGTAGTCCTTGGGCCCAATGCGGACGTCACCGGCCGGCAGGATGGTGTTCGCCTGGTTCACCGTGCGCACTACGTCCATTACGCTGAGCTGGTGGGCCTCCAGCTTTACAGGGTCGACGTATACTTGGATCTGGCGATACTTGCCGCCGAACGGCTGCGGCACGGAAGCGCCCGGCACGTTGGCGATCTGGTTGCGCACGGTGAACTGTCCGATGTCGTGCAGCTCCGTCTCGTTCAGTCCTGCGCCTTTCAACGTGATAAGGCAGACGGGCAAGCTTGATGCATCAAACTTCAGCACCACCGGCGGCAGCGTTCCCGGGGGCAATCGCCGCAACTGCGCCATGGCGAGGTTGGAGATGGTGCTTACCGCAGCATCGGCATTCGTTCCCGGCTGAAAGTACACGCGGATGAGGCTCACGCCGGTGAGCGAGCGCGATTCGATGTGGTCGATGCCGCTGCCCAGCGTGAAGAATCGCTCGAAGGGGTTGGTGATGTTGGCTTCGATCTGTTCGGGCGGCATGCCGTTGTAGAACGTCGCCACCACCACCACGGGAATGTTGATGTCGGGGAACAGATCGACCGGCATGCGCACCATCGTCACCACGCCTACCACGGTGATGATGAGGCACATCATGATGATGAAAAACGGATAGCGAATCGCGAAGCCGGACATTTATTCGCCGCCTCCGGCTGCGCTGGAATCGGTCAGCTTCGCCAGTTTGGGCTCGACGACCTGCCCCGCCTGAAACGAACCGAAATTGCCGATGATGACGCGGTCGCCCTCTTGCAACCCGGAAAGCACTTCCACCCGCTGCGGGTCTTCGAGTCCGATCTCAATTTGGCGCGGCTGTACGCGATTGTGCTCATCGATTACCAGTACTTGCGATTTGCCGTTCTCGTGTTGCACCGCTTGAATCGGAATGGTCAGCGCGTTGGGATGATTTTGTACCTGCAACCGCACGTCAGCGTACATCCCCGGCTGTAGCTTATATGTCTCGTTTGGCACGTCGATCTCCACCTGCATGGTTCGGGTGGTGCGATCGAGCGAATCGGTGTAACGCGTTACCGTCCCCGTAAAGTGCTCGCCGGTGGCATGTACCACAACGTCGGCATTCTGCCCGATGCGCACGGACGAGACCAGAGATTCCGGCACGGGAATGCGCAACCGAAGAACGTTCACCTGCGCCAGCTTGACCACAGGCGCGGAATTGCTGGTTGAGGTCCCGGCCTGCACCAGCGCCCCGGTATCGGCATAGCGCCACGTAATCACACCGTCGAACGGGGCGACGATGCGCATGTAATCGGACATGGCCGAAATCTGGCTGTTGTTGGCCTGCGACATCTCGAGCTGCTGTTGTGCGGCGGCCAGCGCCGACTTGGCCGAGTCGACCTGGGCCTCGGCGGCCTGGTCCTTCGACTGGGCGTCGTCCAGCTCCTGTTGTGCAATAAGTCCGGGGCGCGCCTTCGACGCCTGCTCCAGCCGCAGCCAATTCGCGTGCAGCGCTGCATGCTGGGCCTCATCGCGGGTCACTTCATTCTTCGCCCGTATCATTTCCTGCTGGCTGTGCCTTACGCCCGCGCCGGCGCCTTGTAGCTGGGCCGTCAGCTCCGGCACTTCGAGCACGGCCAGCACCTGCCCGGTCTTGACCCGATCGCCGATATCGACATTGATTTTGCGGATATACCCGGCCACTTTTGCGTGGACTTCGATCTCTTGATAAGGGTCAAACTCGCCGGCGACGGAGAATGTGTTCTCAATCGGAGCGCGCTTGGCCACGGCAAAGGCCGCGGGGATCACGTCCCGCCCGTTATGGGTATGCGACGGCGCTCCGGCACGCACGCGCTGCACCACTATGAACGCGATTACAAGACACAATAGCGCAGCGCCGAACCCAAGCAGCTTGCGGTTGCGACGTACTTGCATGAATTTTTCCTTGCAGTAGGCCAGCCGGCTCGCAAGCCGGGCAGATGCTCAGGGCCGTTACAACAGACCGTTGATTAAAGATGCAGAATCTTAGCTCTCAGGAAGCGCGATAGCTAGCGGCGCGGAGGAGGCCGTAAATAGTGCCGCAAATTGAGCTGGTTAAGCGGGGAAGGAACCGGCCGGCGGCGATGCTCCTGATAGCGATACAAAGAGGAGGCGCAAGCCAGCAAGGCGCACCAGGCGATGAACCACAACGCTACGCCGTCCGACATCGGGGTACGCGGTTGCGCCTTGTCGGCGTTCAGCCAGAGTTTCGAGGAAGTGGATGTATCGAGGTGCCCGGGATGATAGTACGCAGCAATCTTCGCATGAAAGGCGAAGCTGAACACGAGGACGCAGCTCAACACCAGCAGCAATCGCCACGTAGGCGAGTCCAGACGCTCGCGTGCTGCGTTCAATAGTGTCCTCAAGAATCTCATTATATCCGGAATCCCAGAGCGCCCGAACTTTAGACGTTGGAGAGCTCGCCGGGTTAGGGATTCATTGCAATCAGTTTTCGATGTCCTTGGTGGCGCGAACCGTTGCTTTGGCGGGCTGAATTCGCCGCTTACGCGGGAGCCTGGCCTCGACACAGGTACTATCGAAGAGGTCAGCGTTATATGACAAAACCGTCTAAACCCCGGCTGCGGAGTGCATCCTCTGAGGCCAGGTCTCGGAGTTCCCCTGCAGTGGACGTTCTGCGAGCACGAATATTTGCTGATATACCTTGGCTGCGGTACGGCTTTAGCACGCGCCGGGGCGGCGTCTCTAATTGCTATGGCGATCGATCGCTCAACCTCGGCATGACGAAAGACGATGACGAAACCAATGTGCTGCAAAATCGGGCGCTATTTGTCGAAGCCTTGGGAGCCTTAGACCCGAACGGCACCCCCTGGCCGATGGTTCAGGTGAAGCAGATTCACTCGGCTGTCGTCCAGTGTATCGAAGCCGCTTCACACAGGCCGCTCCCCGGCGATGGCCTGATCACTCGCACTCCCGGCCTGCTCCTCGCCATCAAGACCGCGGACTGCGTTCCCGTGTTGGTGGTGGATACCAGGCGGCGGGCCGTCGGCGCTTTCCACGCGGGCTGGCGCGGAACGGCGGCGCGCATCGTTGAGAAAGGTATCGGCGAGATGCGCCGGCATTTCGGCAGCGACCCGAGCGACCTTCGCGCCGCCATTGGACCGTGCATTCGCCGTTGCTGCTACATTGTGGGACACGAAGTGCGAGCCGAGTTCGAGTCGCAGTTTGCTTATTCAGACGAACTTTTTCGCGAAGTATTCAACTCCAATTCCCTGCAGGCCCGATACCCGCTGCTTTTCCTTAACCAGCGCGCCCCCGGGCACGGCGATGCTTCCTCAGAACTCCATCTTGACTTGGTGGAGGCCAATCGCCGTCAGTTGCAAGACGCTGGCCTGGCAACGGAGCACATCGAGGTCATCGAGGGCTGTACCGCGTGCGATACCACCCGCTTCTTCTCGCATCGTGCCGAAGCCGGCACAACCGGGCGCATGATGGCGGCAATCGGCATTGCCGCTCGTGGCGTTGCGGTCGATTAGCTGATGGCAGCTTGCATGCCGATCCGAGCTGGATCCGCGTGGACTATGGCAGTTTCACAGTTAATGTAGTCCACTCTCGTTTTGAAAGGGCACGGCTTTAGCCGTGCCGCATGTGGCATCAATGCAGCCGGGCTTTAGCCTCTTGAGGGAACTCGGTCTACGCCTTCTCTGAAAATGCTCTAGGCGCAACGGAAAACCTTCCCAAAACAGCACTTAAGAAAGGCACGGACTTTGGTCCGTGCCTCGTGGTGGATACCGCCAACAGGTTAGTTCAGACGTGAATGTTCTTTTTCGCGCACATGTCCTTCAGCACTTTGTCCGGCGAATTGGACACGCATCCCAACTGCCGGTCGCCATGCTCGTGCTATCAGCCTCGCCTGCCTCTGCGCTCACTCGGCATCCTAGTGACTTTGGACGTTGACGCGAACCGTGTTGGCGGGAATGCCATTGGTAATCACCGTCAGGTCGAACGTGCCGCTCGGCATCTTGGGATTCAGGTCGAACTTCGTGTATCCCACAGCGTTAGGAGCGATGGTGCTGGAGCTGTCGTCGTGTGTCTTCGCCCACCAAACGATGCCGCTATTAACATCCTTGAGCTGTACCAGCGGATAGTTGGTGGCTTGCTGAGCATCGTCGCCATACATGCAGGCTTGGCTCAATCCATTGAGCTGCTTGCCATAGAGAACATTGTTCACCGAGCCCGTGTAGAGAAGTGTGACCAGGGGAAAGATCACCGGAGCCGCGCTGGCTACCACCCCGGGAGCCGGAGTGTAGACCTCCAATGTATGACTGAAATTGGAGAACAGTATCTGCCCCGAGGGAAGTACCAGTAACCGTCCGCCTACCGCTCTCATGCCGAATGGACACTGGGGAGGATTTGGCGCGAGGCTAATTGTGTTGGAAGACGGATCGTACTCCACAAACTGACAGCCCGTAGGTGTCGCGTGAGGGTTGTTTAACAATGCGAGAATTTTCCCATTGGGCTCCAACGCCGAGGGACCATCATCTTGGTTCATTCCTGGTGGTAGGTCCGGCCCCAATGACCACGTATTACTTGCGAGATTAAAGACTCCGGTTCCTGATATCAGGCCGCCAAACTGGACAACCGTGCCGTTGTATGTCAGCACCGTCGATCCCAATTCGAGGTCGTAGCCCCACAACTGAACGGGCATCTGCGGGCCGCACGACCACGTTCCCGAGCCGGGATCGTAGATTTCGGTGCTCATATTGCTTCCGCAGTCGGGTTGAGCGTCGGGCATTAGTACTTGCCCATTAGGGAGCAGCGCCCATCCTTGCTCATCGTTCGGAACGAGCGTGTGCCCCGTCTCCGTCCATGTCAGGTTCTTGGCATTCAGTAGGGCAACCTGAGTGGTGCAGTGGTTGGCCTGCATGTACGTCCCGTTGGCAAGAAGGACAGACGTAGCATCCCCGATGCAGACCCAGCCGGTGGGTGGGTTGACGGAGGTCCAGGTGTCGGCTGCCGGGTCGTAGATGGCACCCAGGTTTGTCCGGTCCAGGACGCCGTTGTTCTCCTCCCCGCCTTCAACGATCAGGCGGCCGTCTGGAAGCACAGCTGAACTGAAATAGTACGGAGCGTAGCCCGTCGGCATATTGGCGGCGTGGCTCCACGTACCGTTCACGTAACTGCCCGTGGAATCAGGCGTAAGAATATTCCACTTGCCGGTGTTTCCCTCGTTAGCCATTACGCGGCCATCACGAAGCAGAAGCATCGTGGTCGTTTCGATGTCGGGCTGGTTCTGTAAGGCTTGCCACGACTGGGCACTAGCCATACAGGCCCCAAGCCCAGAGAAAAAAAGGGCGATTCCGATCGTACGCGAGATGTTCATGGTGGTTGCCTGCTTTCGAAACATTTGGTCGGCCTCACATCAGAGACTTGTGATCTCTGGGGAACTTCACTCCTGCGGGGGCGTCTAGTTGCGGTTCGTGATTGCCTGGTTGAAGCGAAAGGGAGCGTTGCAAGAAAAGGTTTCAGAAACGCAAAGCATGTTATCTCGAATATGACCAAAAAGTCAAAGTAAATTTCGATATAAAGAGCCGATTTTTAATACTCATTGTGCGCGTTGTGACCTTGACTCATCACCTTGCGCTGGGAAGATACCTCTATGGCCCAGCTCGCTGAGACTACGTATCGCGGTCATCGGATTGGTTTGTTGCGGCTTACTATCGGCCTTTGCAAAACAACAAAGAGGCACGGACAACTACGGTCCGTGCCTCAAGAACAGCCGTCCATCAAGAGGCTAGTTCAGCACATGAATATTCTTCTTCGCGCACATCTCTTTCAGCACCTTCGGCCATACGGTGACGCTGACTTCGCCGAGGTGGGCCTTGCGCAGCAGCAGCATCAGCGTCCGTGACTGCCCGATGCCGCCGCCGATGCTCAACGGGATCTCGTGGTTGATTATGGCCTGGTGATACGGATACTTCAGGAAGTCGAGCTGGCGCGTCAGCTCGAGCTGCTTTTTCAGCGACTCCGCATTCACGCGAATCCCCATGGATGACAACTCGTGGCGCCGCTTGGTCACCGGGTTCCACACCAGGATGTCGCCGTTCAGCCCGTGGAACAGGTGGCCGTTCTTGCTGATGGTGGGTGTGACCCAGTCGTCGTAGTCAGCCGCGCGCAGTTCGTGCGGATAGCCGTCCTTCAGCATCCAGCCAATGCCGATGATGAACACGGCCGGATACCTCTGCAGGATCGCCGTCTCCCGCTGCTTGCGCGGCAGTTCGGGATAGATGTCCAGAATCTCCTCCGCGTGCAGGAAGGTTAGCTGCTCCGGCAGGTTGGGATATCTCGTGTCCTTGAGCTGGGGGTAGAGTTCCTGCGCGAAGCGCTCGGCCCCGACCATCACCTTCCAGATCTTCGAAACGATCGCCTTCAGGAAATCGAGGTTGCGCTGCTCGGGGGTGATGACGCGCTCCCAGTCCCACTGATCGACGTAGGCGCTGTGGTCGTGGTCGAGGAAGTAGTCTTTGCGCACGGCGCGCATGTCGGTGCACAGACCCTCGCCGGGAGCCATGCCAAACTGCTTCAGCGCCATCCTCTTCCACTTGGTGGCGGCCTGCACCACCTGCGCGTTGATGGGGTGCTTGTCGTAATCGTTCGAGATGTGGAACTGGATAGGGGTGCGCGAGCCGTCGCGGTCAAGCAGGTCGTTGACGCCGCTCTCTTCGTCCACGATCAGCGGCACTTCGACCATCATCAGGTTGAGTTCTTTGCAGAGGTTGTCTTCGATGTACCGCTTCACCTCGAAGATCGCCTTCTGCGTCTCCTTGGGTGACAGCAGCGAGCTGTAATCCTCCGGCAGGACCTTCTCGAGTTCGAGATAATCGCCAATGCCGGGGCCAGCGAGGTCCGCTTTCTTGTCAGCCATGCTGTTCTCCTTACGTACAGGTTTGCGTGCGACGTGTGCGGCCGGCCAGGTAAGGCTGTCTGCCGCGCGTCTTGCTCGGCCTCTTGCGCCGAAATGGGTAGAGACACGCCGCCAAAGTAAGGAGAACACCGCGCGGACCGGGATGCAGTGCCCGCCATCACGTGGGAGTGTGAAGTAAGGCGGCGGGGGGAGAGTTCAGCTCTTCAATACGCCATTTCACGTCACTTGAAAGCTTGCACTCCGGGCTGCAGAACTGAGACTACGAAATCAGACATCGAGGGAAAGAGCGTAGTCAGCAGTCCGAGCAGCGGCGGCAGTCCGAAGGTCGCCAGCTTCGCCCAGAAGCTCCAGCCCAGCTGTCCAGGGTCGGTGTCGGTGATGCGGCTAAGCGTGGCATCGCGGCTCATCTCGGCATACACGAACACGCTGACCGCGCCGACGATGACAAACAAGATCAGAAACACCGCGGCTATGGTGGGCAGCGGATCGAACGGGTAGGAAGAGACGGCCAAGGTCATGGCCAAGAATAACGCTGCCATGCTGAGCCCCAGGGTGCGCAGCCTGCCCAGGATGTTCTGAATGAAGCCGAGGTAAGGCAGCAGGAAGAACTCTTCCGCACGACGGAGATATTGTGCCGGAGCGCAGGGACCCTCGCTTGCACTCGATTTGTCATCCCCACCATGGAGCGTTGCCCAAGGTTCGTTTTGCCAGACTGGCATGATCAAATTTGTGCAAAGATACGCGGAAAGAGCAGCCAGTCCCTTCTGAAGCTCTCGCAGAGGCGCTACATTGCTCAGCTTGTCAGGATCGGCGACCTCGTCGTCCAACAGGTCGACATACCAAGCGACGAACGTGTCCCGCATAGGCTTAAACTCGTCAATGCGCTGTACCACAGCCGCGCGAGCCGGCGCGTGTTCGTCCTCGTCCTTGCAGTCGACCAGAGCGCTGCGCAGGTTGCTGAGGCATTCCAGTTGGCGCGAGATGAGCTGGTAGCGCTCTTGCAGTACGTTGCCACTCAATGTCCAGATCGAACTGCCCAGCAGACCTTTGAGGCTGCCAAATGTCCGGCGTAATCTCAGACGGTCGAGAAAGTTCAGGAGCTGGCGCAGTTGACTCCAAGTTGCCGACATCTGCCAGATGTCGGCCAGAATGAGGACGATACAAACCGCGACCCCAATGAAGATGAGAACTCCGTAGCGGCGGTCTCCCAGGCTGCGAAAGCTGGGATTGCCAAGAGCGGTCCACATTGCGGCCACGCTGATGGGCACGATCCAGAGCAGCGGTTTCAGGTAGCGGCGCCCTAAAGGGATGGCATTGCGTTCGATGTTCTCTCCTGCGCCTTCCTGGCTGAAGACTCGCAATATTTTCATCACACGGTGCTCTTGACTTTTTCTCGGATCTGGCATGGCCGGCAAATCGTCCACCGGGGGCAGCAGGGGGCGATCATCGCCAAACAGCGCTAATCCGCGCAGGCTATACCAGAACCAGAAGTACAAGCCGGCGAGCAAGAGGACCTGTGGCAGCAGCGGCGAGACTCCGCTGCGCAGATAAATGCTGCGCCAAAAGGTAGGAAACATGTTGGCTGGGCCAAGGCGCTGCGTCAGGAATACATAACGTAGAAACCCAAGCGCCAGCAGAGTCGGAAAAAAGACTATGAGGAAATTCTTGCGCCACCTCTTAATCAGGCTCTCCTCCTTAGGCGCGCTCTCACCCGACACAACGTGGAGCCGATAGTTGGAAACACATCCCAGGTAACTGCAGAGGATGATTATGATCACCGCCACGAAAATGGGGATGCTGTACCAGGGGCTCATGAGGGGCACGGCGAGGTGCAAGACCATGCCCAAGGTTATGCCCAGCAGCCCCATGAGCAACCCGCCCAGGAATACAAGGGCAGTGTGTTGCACCTTCGCGATAGGGGCGAAATACGCTCTTACTCGCGGCGGTCGGACGATCGACCCGTTCCAGCAACAATAGAGGTGCCACAGAGCCAGCGCGGCACAGGCGGCCAATAATCCGGTCATCTCGCCGGGCAAGCCTTGACGATGTTTCCCAGCCGGCGCAGCGCCCTGGCTAGTTGAGGAAGTGTATTCTGGAACCAAAAGCGACTCCGCCTGGGGCCCGAAAGGCCCGCCGTCGTTCTTCGCGCTCATTTCGCTTGCCGTGTTCTTTTCGACCTCAGTGCTGTCGTTCAGTATGGCGATGGCCCAAAACTGTCGATGCCCTACAACTGTGAGCCATGTGGCGGGTCTCCCGGCCGCTTTTTCATTTCCCTGACGAACACCAGGGGTTCCATAGTCAGTAATGGGCACGCCCGAGTCCGCCTCTGCACCATCTTTGAGGAGCACTCGGGTCGCAACGTAGATACCCTCGATGAAATCCTGCGGAAACACCCTGTAACTCCCCGGGCTGTCCGATAGGTCCGCGCCCTGCTTGCCACCGAGGCTTGGCATCGCATCCTGAGTCCACGTCAACAGCGGATAGGTCGACAACAGCATTACGCCGCGAAGAGACCCGCCCTGCATGCCGCGACGGAACATCAGGTCGCTGCCGTCGATCACCACCCGCCCGCTGGGATATGCTCGGCCGAGGAACTGTGCCAGAAAGAGCTGGTCCAGCGTATTGCTGCCGCGCAGGATTACGAATTCGATATCTTTAGCCTGAAGCGTATTGGCTATACCGAACAGGACCGCTTCCTGCGCCAGCGGTGTCAGTTGCCCTGAATAGGTACGCACGGTGTCGTGCTCGGCACTGGCGGGCTCGCTTAGGTTGCCGCGCAGCGATGTGGCTGGAGCGTTGGCCTGCTGCTTGCCGGAACCGAAAATCGACTGCTCTTCATAGGCCGAGCGCAGCGTGGCAATGTCGCGTGGATAGTAGAGGTACTTGGGACTCTCGGCACTCTGTTTCTGGTTGTCCCCCTGGCAGCGAACAGCATTCTCTTTCTTTTCTTCCGTCTCTTTCTTTTTCAGGGCTCCCTTTTCCAGGGCTCCCCCAACCGCCGCACCGCCGAACGCCGTCTCGTCTTCCGAGAGTATCGCGACCCGGCTTAGGTCATAGTTCTCGTGTCGCAGGTAGCACAGGAAGCGATCCGTCATCAACGTGTCGCCTTCGCTGAAGGTGCGAAAGTGGTTTTCAGGGTCTCCAAGCTTGGGAGGTGTCTTGCGGTCCTCGGAGTCTTCCGGCTTGGGAGATGGCCTCTGTCGGTCGTTAAGAAACTGGTTGAACCACTTCAAACTATCTTCCGAATTGGCGGACCCGCTATAGACGAGTACCTCCGGATATTGCTGAAAGGCACCAAGTTTAGGTTTCTCTTCCGACCCTTGTGGAATGACTTGCGCGTCGAGCTCCCGTGCCAGTGATAGCAGCGAGCCGGAAAACGTTGGTCCCAGGATGAGCAGCCGCTTCTCCTGCACGCTCGTACGCAGCACCTGCATCCACTGCAACGCATGCTGGAATTGCGTGCCGTTGACGCCACCGGTGGGCTGCTCGGAGACGAGAAAAACGACCAGGCCGGCACCGTACGGTTTTAGCTCCGATTCGGTAATCGGTGGCGCTTGCTGTTTCCCGTTGCCTTGCTTGCGCTCGTCGGAGCTGGATTCGTTGCCCTTGGGACCTTCGGGCTCGGCTTCCCCGACCGCAGCGCCGTTTACATTCTGCTTAGGGTTCAGCCGAAATACCATGATCCCGGGCTGTTCTTGCAGGCTGGCTGCCAGCTCGGCCGCCTGTTCCTCGTCGGTCAGCGACTCGTATTTCTTGTCCGAGATGTTCCACGGGAACCAGGACCCATCATACGAATAGCCCGAATCTTGCACCCCTTCCTGAATGGCTTCAACCGAGCGGTCGAATACCAGTGGCAGGTGGGTTTGCACTGGATCGGTCACCAGCGCGATGACAAATCGCAGTTCAGGCGTAGGACGTGTCGCATCGTCGGCGGCGCGAGTCGTCTGTCCGGCCTCGGTCGCAAAGCAGGCTTTGCCGGAAGGTATCGGCACATCTCCGGAGTAGAAGCGGTTCAGACGCTTGGCTATCTGCTCGCACGCCGGTATGGGCTTGTTATCTGCAGCTGGCCTGCTCTGATTTGCGGGCGTGGGCTTACCACCGAGGCTGGCGGTTGTGGTCTCTCCCGGTGCAAGTTCGGCGGCTTTGCGGGGAAGCAGGGAGGTCCCGAATATTGCCGCGAGGACCGAACGCTACAGTCGCCACCATCCCGCTGCGGTCGTTCATCTCATGCCCTCAAGAATCCTTACGGAAGCACGGCTATCTACATCTGGCATAGGCAGATAGGCGCTCAGAACAATGGGTAAAGAATGAATGACAGCCGACGGGGTTTGAAAGCAGAGTAGTTCACAATTGGGAGAAATACAAGGCAAAAAGATATGCAATCCGCGGGCGGGGATGCAGGAGACTCGATCACTTCTTCGCCAGCGGTGGCCAACGGCGTGGTGTACATCGGGGGGAACTATCTGGACGGTAGTGCGGCTCCCATCCCGCAATTGACTTTACACCGCGCCTATCGCAAGTCAAGCAGAAAACCGTTAGAGGCCGGGGTTTCCCCAGTGCTATATTGTCTCTTCCCCAGCCGCTCAAGAACTCGGAGGAGATCGCATGTCGCTGCGCAATCGGAGTCACAGGCAGAGTTTCAGAATGGCGCTGGCCGTCTCGCTGGCCGTGCTTGCCGTGCTGATGGTTCGCGCCCCGCAGACCAGTGCAGCGCAGGAGGCCAAGCGCGCCTCGGCGCAGCCCGCCAGTAACGCCGGCGACATTGCCCGCGGCGCATACATCGTCAACGACGTTGCCATGTGCCCGACGTGTCATACTCCGCGCACACCGGACGGCAAGCTCGATCGCAGCCGGTGGCTCCAAGGTGGGCCTGTCATCTACTGGCCGGCGGAACCGAACCCGAACTGGCCTCAACTCGAGCCGCGCATTGGTGGCACACTGCCCGCCAGTCCGGAGCAGATCGTGACCCTGCTGACCACCGCCGTCTGGATCGACGGCACCGAGCTGCGCGATCCCATGCCCAAGTTCCACATGAACCGCGCCGACGCCGAGGCCGTCGTGGCGTACTTGCAGTCGCTCCCTTCAAGCCGATAAGGGATCGCCGAGTTCGCCTGCGAAAGCCGCTTCGCTTGAGCTTTGTAAGAACTCGGCTTCTGACAATCTTTTCGCTTGACTTGCGGCATAGATGGGTTAAAGTCACTGGGGACGGCGGATATTACCGCCCCCCAGATGTTTCTTCCAATCGGCTCTAATCCTGGCACGACTCTCCAGGTATCCCGCACTTGAGGCATTCGGCTCGTAACTTCGCAATTCGTACTTCTTCAGGCGAAAACCTAAACCAAGGGTATGAAGGTGTACCGACTCGAGCCCAAGCCACTGGCGTGGCCCGACATGAACTTTAGCAAGAGGAAAGTATGAAAATCAAGGCTATCTGCTATTTGAGTCTGATGATGATCGGCTCTGTCGCCGGGGCCCAGCAATATGGGCCGTGCGGCGGGCCCTCACCGACCGCGCTTGTGAACTGGACGAAGTTTCACTCTGATGTCTGCAACACGGGCTACAACGCGAACGAATTCATTCTGAGCCCCGCCACGGTGGGAAACCTAGCTTTAGATTGGGAGTACACCACGGGGGGAATGGTCGCTTCTTCGCCGGCGGTCGCCGATGGTGCGGTTTACGTCAGCGATGGCGGCCTTAACCTGTACGCCCTGAGCGCCAGTACGGGAGCGCTGCTTTGGAAGTACATGGTCGAAGGAGGATTATCTTCGCCAGCGGTGGCCAACGGCGTGGTATACGTCGGGTCTGGCATCAATTACGTGTACGCCCTGAACGCCAGTGACGGAACGCTCAAGTGGAGGTACACGACGGGTTTAAGCGTCAATTCCTCGCCAGCGGTGGCTAGCGGCGTGGTATACGTTGGCTCTGACGACTCTAACGTGTACGCCCTGAACGCCAGTGACGGAACGCTCAAGTGGAGGTATACGACAGGGCAAAACGTCGTCTCTTCACCGGCGGTGGCCAACGGCGTCGTGTACGTCGGGTCTTATGACCATAACTTGTACGCCCTGAACGCCGATACGGGAGCGCTCGTGTGGAAGTACGCGACGGGGGGTGAGATTGGTGATTCTTCGCCGGCGGTGGCCAACGGCGTGGTGTACTTCGGCTCTGACGACTCTAACGTATATGCCTTGAACGCCTCCACGGGAATGCTCGTGTGGAAGTACACCACGGGTGATGGGTCCAGTCATCGCCCGCGGTGGCTAACGGCGTGGTGTACGTCGGGTCGGATGACTATAACGTGTACGCCCTGAACGCCAGTACGGGAGCGGTGGTTTGGAAGTACACGACGGGGTACTATGTGTCTTCTTCGCCGGCGGTGGCCGATGGCGTGATGTACGTCGGGTCTGGTGATTATAACGTGTATGCCCTGGACGCCAAAACTGGAGCACTCCTGTGGAAATACCGCGGCGACAGTTACGTTGCTTCCCCGCCGGTGGTGGCCAACGGTCTGCTGTACGTTGAGACGGTAGGTGGGAATCTGTACGCCTTCAGTCTGCCGAACCAGTGAGCCTGGGCAACAGCCTGACAGCGAGTGTTACCTCCCACTTGTCCGCAGCCCCGGAGCTTAGAAAGAAGAAGTATGAAGATCAAGATTATCTGCTGTTTGAGTCTGATGTTGATGATCGGCTCTGTCGTTGGGGCCCAGCAATATGGGCCGTGCGGCGGGCCCTCACCGACCGCGCTTGTAAATTGGCCAAAGTTCCATTCTGATCTCTGCAATACGGGTTACAACCCGAATGAGTTCATTCTCAGCCCCACTACGGTCGGAAACCTCGTTCTAAACTGGAAGTACACGATAGGTCTGTTCGTCTATTCCTCACCGGCGGTGGCCAACGGCGTGGTGTACGTCGGCGCTACTAACAACGACGTATACGCGATAAACGCCACTACGGGAGCGCTCGTGTGGCAGTACACAACTAATGGTGCGATCAGTTATTCTTCGCCGGCGGTGGCCAACGGCGTGATGTATGTCGGCTCTGACAACCCCGACAACACCGTGTACGCCTTGAACGCCAGTACGGGAGCGCTTCTTTGGAAGTACACGACCGGGAACGATGTCTCGTCTTCGCCCGCGGTGGCCAACGGCGTGGTGTACGTCGGTTCCGGCGACAACAACGTCTATGCCTTGAACGCCAGTACGGGAACACTTCTTTGGAAGTACGCGACCGGGGGCGGGGTCTATTCTTCTCCAGCAATAGCCAATGGCGTGGTGTACGTCGGATCGTATGACGATAACGTCTATGCACTGAACGCCGGTACGGGAGCGCTCCTGTGGAAGTACGCAACCGGGGGTGAAATCTTCTCTTCACCGGCGGTGGCCAACGGCGCGGTGTACGTCGGGTCTGAAGACAATAACGTGTACGCCTTGGACGCCGGCGCCGGAACACTCATGTGGAAGTACACGACCGGGGGCGGGGTCGATTCTTCGCCAGCAGTGGCCAAGGGCGCGGTGTACGTCGGGTCGAATGACAATAACGTCTATGCCCTCGACGCCAGTACGGGAGCACTCCTGTGGAAGTACACGACCGGGGCACAGGTCGTTTCGTCTCCGGCGGTCGCCGATGGCGTGGTGTACGTCGGCTCTATTGATAGCAGAGTGTATGCCCTGAACGCCAGCACGGGAGCGCTCCTGTGGCAGTACGCGACGACGGCCTTTGTTCCGTCTTCGCCTGCAGTGGCCAACGGCTCACTCTACGTAGCATCGGTGGATGGCAATCTCTACGCCTTTCATCTGCCGAACCAGTCAAGGACACACTCCCTTAAACAGAATCGGTTTAAGTAAGGGCACGTTTCGACTGGTCGCTTCGCTACTCCTTCGGTGTGGCAGCATGAGCTGCGAAGCGGCTCGAACCGTCCCAACCCTGCTTATTTCGCAGTTGCCGCTGGCGCTGCTCAGCGCCCAATTTCCCTCCCGCTTCCCCGTCTTCTACACTGTTGCAGTCACAGAGCCGCATCCAACTACCTAAGGAAGCAATCTGATGCCAACTTCGGAACAGAATCTCACCGCAACGCAAGCCCCAGCTACTGCCGCTGACGCGCAAGACTTCGGCCTGGTCACCAGCTACGATCTGCACCTGTTCAACGAGGGCAATCACACCCGGCTGTACGAAAAGTTTGGCGCGCACCCGGCCGAGATCGACGGCCAGCAGGGAACGTACTTCGCTGTCTGGGCGCCCGATGCCCAACGCATCTCCGTCATCGGCGATTTCAATGGCTGGAATCCCGATTCCACGCCCATGAACCCGAAGGGCAGCTCCGGGGTTTGGGAGTGTTTCGTTGCCGGGCTGGGCAAAGGGGCGGTCTACAAGTACTTCATTCGCTCGCGCTATCACGGATACTCCGTCGCCAAAGCGGACCCTTACGGCTTCTATGCCGAGGTGCCACCGAAGACCGCGTCCATCGTGTGGGACACCTGGTACGAATGGAACGATTCCGAGTGGATGAACACGCGCCGGCAGAAGAACGCCTTCGACGCGCCGATCTCCACCTACGAAGTGCACCTCGGCTCGTGGATGCGCGTGCCGGAAGAGGGCAACCGCTCTCTCAGCTATCGCGAGCTTGCACACAAGCTGGCCGACTACGTGAGCCAGCTCGGCTTCACGCACGTTGAGTTCATGCCCGTGATGGAGCATCCCTTTTTCGGCTCCTGGGGATATCAGGTTACCGGCTACTTCGCGCCTAGCAGCCGCTTTGGCACGCCGCAGGATTTCATGTACCTGGTCGACCACCTCCACCAGAAAGGTATCGGCGTCATTCTCGACTGGGTGCCATCGCACTTCCCCAACGACGAGCACGGCCTCGCATACTTCGACGGCACTCATCTGTACGAGCATGCCGATCCGCGGCGGGGTTTTCATCCCGATTGGAAGTCGTCGATCTTTAACTACGGTCGCAATGAGGTCCGCGCCTTCCTCATCAGCAACGCCGTGTACTGGCTCGACCGCTACCACGTTGACGGCCTGCGCATGGATGCGATCGCTTCCATGCTCTACCTCGACTACTCGCGCAAGCCGGGCGAGTGGATTCCCAACCAGTTTGGCGGGCGCGAGAACCTGGAAGCCGTCTCGTTTCTGAAGCAGGTGAATCAGACCGCGTACACCGAGTTCCCCGACATTCAGACCATCGCCGAGGAGTCAACCGCGTGGCCCATGGTGTCGCGGCCGCCGTACATTGGAGGCCTGGGTTTCGGCATGAAGTGGGACATGGGCTGGATGCACGATACCCTGCTCTATTTCTCGAAGGATCCCATCCACCGCAAATATCACCACAACAAGCTCACCTTTCGGGGACTGTACATGTTCACCGAGAACTTTGTGCTGCCCCTGTCGCACGACGAAGTGGTCTACGGCAAGAAGTCGCTGATCTACAAAATGGCCGGCGACGAGTGGCAGCGCTTTGCCAACCTGCGGCTGCTCTTCGGCTACATGTTCACGCAATCGGGCAAGAAGCTGCTGTTCATGGGCGGCGAGATCGCGCAAACCAGCGAATGGAGCCATGATGGCAGTCTGCACTGGGATCTCTTGCGATGGGCTCCGCACCAGGGCGTTCAGCGCTGGGTGAGCGACCTGAACGCCTATTACCGCAGCGAGCCGGCGCTCTACGAGCTGGACTTCAGCCCGGAAGGCTGGCAGTGGATCGATGCCGACGACTCCGATAACAGCGCGTTGACCTACATGCGCTATGGGCGCAACCGCGAGGCGCCCGTGCTCGTCGCCTGCAACTTTACGCCAATACCACGGCGCGGCTATCGTGTGGGCGTTCCCTTGGCCGGAAACTGGCGCGAGGTGCTGAACAGCAACGCAGCGGTGTATGGCGGGACGGACGAAGGCAACTACGGCGGCGTGATGTCCGAGCCCATTCCAAACCATGGCCATCCGCAGTCACTGCTGTTGAACCTGCCCCCGCTGGCGGTGGTGGTGCTGAAGAGATAGGCGCAAGGCAAACCGCGGCAAGAATGTACTTGACGCACATGTGCAAAAAGTACATACTTCCGATGGGGAGGAATCGAGGGATGATGGCGGCACATGCTTAAAGCAATCAAAGTATGCGCCGAGATCATCCTCGTCCTTGGGGCGCTGGCGTGTATTTTCGTCTGGCTTGGCATCAAGCCGGGGGATTTGCGCATGACCTCCACTTGGCCTCACTGGGCGTGGCTCATCTGTGGGCTGCTGCTCTTTGCAATCAGTTTGTGGTTATCTGGATATTCACTTTATGTCAGCACCCGCAAACACAAGGCAGAAATCGCTGCCATCAATGAACAGCATAGGCGCAACGAAGAGACAGCAGAAGTTAGACACAATTCTGATGTATCCCGAGCACAAGAGATCGGCAGACAGTATAAGGAAGAAAAGCACCAAGCGGTCGAAGAGATTCGTAAGCTGAAGAGCGATTTGGCGGAAGAACAACGTGCTTTCCAGAAGATGGTGGTTGCTAAAGACTCGGACTATGGTGCTCGATTACACGCCAAAGATGAAGAGTGCAGGCAGCTTGCGGCGAAAATCGAAACCTTAGAACAAGAACTTTTACGGCCCCAGAACCTCTTGGCCACTCCCGTATTGAAGGGAGTATTCGATGAACCCACTATAGGCGACTCCGACCCGCGTATCTATGTGGAAATAGTAGATCGCCGCTTCGGCGGTGATACGTTGCGCCCATCTGACGCAAAAGTCGTTCTTTCGCTGATAAATAGGGGAGGGTCTGAAGCTACAAACATCCATGTAAATGACATTCAACTACGGAGGGAGAAGATAGCATTTGAGGGAGCACCTTCCGTTATAGCAGTCAAGGAATCGGGCACAGCTTCCCCAGTTTTGCGCGACGGTGACCGGGGAATCATGCAACAACACGACCTTACGACTGCATTTTTTGCCGAATGGGACTCATACCACAACCTCAAGAGAGAGGAAGAAACAGCGTCCCTGGTGGTGACGTACTGCGACTTCAACAGCAACGTTATTCAGACCACTTGCGAGTTAGTATTCTCCCCGTACATAGAGGGCAACATAGCTCACGGCTTAAGTCACGGCCAGTCATCATTCAGCACCAGAAACTTTAAATTCGAGAGAATAGCTATGAGGCTTCCATGAAGCACGAATACCACGAAGGGCCGGAAGCGGGAGAAAACTTCCGACGACTAGCGGTCGCACTATTCCAGGCTCCCAAGAATGGCCGAAAGAATAAGGCGCAAAAGAAGAGGCAGCCGAAGAAGGCTACCTCCCACAGAAAGTCCGGCAGTGACAAGGACTAGAAGGGTTCTTCCGTCCCCGTCTCTGCCGCCGGATGGTGGAGCGCGTCAACCTCTTTGCCTGTCAGTTGGGCATAGGTCAAACGCTTCCCGGCAACTTGGGACATGGCTAGAGCAAAGCGATCGGCATCGTTTAGCGGATTGTCTTTCGTAGCGCGGTTATTGAAACGAAATACTTGTTCATCGACGTAGCGATCAAGATGGAATGGCTCAACAGCAACGTAGGTTCCCTTCAGGGTGCGCTTCAGGAGACTCCAAAAGTTCTCCATGCCGTTGGTATGTACACGGCCATCGACATACCGCTCCATGTGGTTCACGATCTCATGCGCGAACTCTTTCGCCAGCCCGTCGTATCCCCCAGCTTGATCGGTGTAGACCTTGGAACCACGATTTACGTGTTTCAGAATCATGCCCTGCAAGGTATCGCGGCGAGTGTTCGGAATGACTTGGCAGCGAACCTTGCGCAGATCGCGGTCAAGCAGTCCCATCACAGCGGTTTTGCCAAGGTAGATGTCTCCACGCCGTTCTTGTCCACGGAGTTGCTGCAAGCGGAGTTTTTTGTCCTTGTGCATGTTCACGCCACGAGCACCCACGAAGGTTTCGTCGCTCTCTACTTCGCTGCCATCTGGCCCACCAAGTTTCATGATGGAGTTGTCTTTCATGGCCTCACGAATCCGGTGCAGCATGAACCACGCAGTCTTCTGCGTCACTCCAAGCGCACGGTGAAGTTCCCACGAACTAACGCCGTTCTTGCAGTTGCAAACCATCCAGATCGCTACCAGCCATTTGTTCAAACCAAGGGCCGAATCTTCAAAGATCGTACCCACCTTGAGAGTGAACTGCTTGTTGCAGGGATAGCAGAACCACAGCTTGCGAGTCTTGATGAACGAGTGTTTCGTTCCGCCACAGCGCGGGCAAGTTACCTGACCTCCGGGCCAGCGCAACTGCACGGCGTACTCGAAAGCGCGGTCTTTGTCCGCGAACTGCTCGATTGCTTCCTGAAGTGTCTTTGGTTCCTTCATGTAAGGAATCCTATACTAAAACCACATGTGTCTCAAGTATTTTATTGCCCAAACCGCGGACTAACGCTCATAGCTTTGAACCACGGATTTGCACGAATGAACGGATCGGGAAAGCAAAAACAGGCAGAGTCATCTTAAGAAATGGGTTTTCAGCGATCTGCGTACTCCGCGCTCGTCCGCGGTTGGGCATTTCGTCGACCTCTTCTGAGCTAATCCGTGGTTCAATCTCTTCTGTGCAACCCGCGCAAATTGCCGGCCTGCTCAAGTCCTACATTGTGGGACTACAACTTCCAACCGGCATCTACGACCAACTCAGCACGTACCTTGACCTTCTCCTGCGCTGGAACGCCAAGACCAACCTCACGGCCATTCGCGATCCTGAGCAGATCGTGACCCGTCATTTCGGCGAATCTTTGTTTGCAGCCGGCGTGTTGTTCGGAGCTGAAAGGCCCCGCTCAAGCACGACGCTAGCCGACATCGGCTCCGGCGCCGGCTTCCCCGGAATTCCGATCAAGCTCGCCCTTCCCGAGCTTCAAGTAACCTTGATCGAGTCGCAGAATAAGAAGGCGACGTTCCTGAGAGAGGTGATTCGGGCGCTTCGGTTGGAAGGCATTGACGTATATGCCTGCCGAGCGGAGCACTGGGACAAACAAGTCGATATTGTCACTCTTCGCGCCGTCGAGCGCTTCGAGTCAGCCGTGGCGATCGCTTTACGACTGCTGGCCCCCAACGGAAGGCTTTGCCTGATAGCAGGGGCTGCGGGGCTGGGACAGCTCTGCAGCCAGGTACAACTGCGCTGCACCTCCGAAACCCGGATTCCAGGCACTCGAGAATCGTTCCTTGTTGTCGCGGTCGCTACCGTCTCCTCTGTCAATCCCAATGCCTAGCCTGCGGAAGCCCATTCTTGCAGCTCACCGGTACAGTCGCCTTCCTACGTTTTGTTACGATGATCGCAACCATGAGGAGATTACGATGTTTCGTCTGCGAAAAGTTCCTGCCGTGATAACCGATCAGACCACAGCAGCTTTTGAAGTCGACCTGAAACGGGTACTGGCGGAATTCCCTGCCGCAGCCACGGCGCTCGACGTGCTCATGTGCTATCGCCTAATGCTCGGGCGCCGACCGGAGTTTCTCGATATCGAAAAGCTGCGCACTCGCGCCGCCTACAACGACATAACAGATTTGGCTTTCGGCTTCATTCGTTCGGAGGAGTTCCGTAATCGCTGGGAAACCACAGGCAGGAAAGTTCCAGAGGTACCAGTAATGGCCCAACTGGAACGCTTCAAGATGTGGTTCTACCTTGGTGACCGGGTCGTAGGCTGGGATGCAGCAGTGGGACTTTACGAGCCTGAGCTAGCGTTGGCTGTCGAATCCTACGTAAAACCCGGAATGCTGTGCTGCGATCTGGGTGCCAACATTGGCTATTTCTCCCTGCTGATGGCCAGTGCCCACGCCCAAGTCTACGCTTTTGAGCCCTTTCCCAAGAACCACGCCATGCTGGCAAGAAACGTAAGCGAGAACCACTTCGGCGAGCAAATCAAGGTGTTTCAGGCGGCAGTGTTGGACAAGTCTGGCCCTGTCCGGTTGTTTATGGACGAGAACGAAAGCGATTACGTAGCGATGTTCGTCTCGGCCGATGGAGGCTCCACTAGCGGTTTCCGGCATCTCGAGATCGAGGCCGTCGAGCTAGACAGAGTGGTTCCTCAAGACCGCAAGGTCAGTTGCATCAAGATGGACATCGAGGGCAGCGAACCGCTTGCCGTAGCTGGCATGAGGAGAATCCTGGAGCGTGATCATCCCCGTATCTTCTTTGAATTCAATACGCGGGCGATTCGTGAGCACGCGGACGGTGATCCCGGGAAGTTCTTGGAGACTTTGCAACGAAACGGCTATAGCATCGCCACACTGGATGGCAATACCTTTTCCTATAGCGGGGGAGAGCATTTGGAGAACCTGGTCGCGATGTAGATCCATGGGAGAATCGTGTGCGTGCCACGTGGAACGGCGGGAGTAAATCAGCCACCGGGCAGGTCTTTTCAAGGAGCAACAGGATGGGGGGCCAGGAGATCCAATCCATGATTCCGATCCGGGCCCCATCCGCGGCCATCCGCGCTTCTCCTTCTCTTCCGCGCCAATCCGCGGTTGCGCGTTGCACACTGTTCCACGTGGAACAGCGTTCCCTAAGCGATCTCTACAGGAGCATTACCCACAGCCGGGTCATCCGCAGAGACAGCCGATTCAGCCGTTTCCGGCAACGGCTGCCGGAATTACACAGCTTTTCCTCCGAAATGTGCCTTTCCTGGTTCCGCCGCCATTGCTGGCCGGCCCCGCCAGTTCTAATCTGCTATCGGAGCTTCCGAAGCAGTGTCAAGAACCATCGCGGTCACCAACCAGAAGGGCGGAGTCGGCAAGACAACCACGGCCATCAACCTGGCCGCGTCCTTTGCCCACCATGGTTCGTCCACGCTCCTGGTTGACTGCGATCCCCAGTCGAATGCCTCCAGCGGCGTCGGATTCGGCCGCGACCCGGAGCGGCTCAGCACGTATCAGGTCATCATGGGCGATGCCACAGCCGAAGAAGCCCTGAAGCTCACGGAGCTGCCCAACCTGAGCCTGATTCCGGCGCACAAGAACCTGATTGGCGCCAACATCGAGCTGGTTACACTGGACGACCGCGAATACCGCCTGCGCCACGCCCTGGAGCCCATGCGTGAGCGTTTCGAGTTCATCATGCTCGATTGCCCACCGGCGCTCGATCTGCTTACGCTCAACGCCTTAGTGGCTGCCGATACGGTCCTGATTCCCATGCAGGCGGAGTACTTTGCCCTGGAAGGCGTGACTGAGTTGCTGGACACCATTGATCGCATCCGTCTGGAGCTAAATCGCGGGCTGTCGGTAGAGGGCGTTGTGTTGACTATGTTCGATGAGCGCACCAATCTTTCGCAGTCGGTTGCCAATGAGCTGCGAGGCTTCTTTGGCGAGCTGATGTGCCAGACGGCCATCCCGCGCAATGTGCGCCTGGCGGAAGCTCCAAGCCACGGCAAACCGGCTTTGGTCTACGATCCCCGTTCGCGCGGGGCCGAATCGTATCTGCAACTGGCAGAAGAGATTATGCAGCGGGTAAAGCGGATTGAGGCGCCTGCGGCGGCTGTCCCATCGGAGGCGGCATCGTGAAGAGACGCTCTTCGCCATTCGCTTTTCGCCGGAAGAACTGGCCGTTCAGACGAGTTTCGACAGTGCTAGCCTTTTCGGGAATTGTGGTTTGCATCGACTCTTGCAAATAGCGAAAGGCGAAAAGCGAAGAGCGGACTTTCTATGACTGAAAAACGAAAAGCCCTGGGACGCGGCTTGGAAACGCTACTGCCCTCCCGCACGGCAACCCAACCCGCCCAAGCCCACCCTTCTGCGGCGGCCACCGCTCCGGCGCATGCTCCCGGCGAAACCGTCCGCCAGATTCCGGTGGAACTGATCGATCGCAACCCCTATCAAACCCGCGGCCACCTTGATGAAGTCGCTTTGGCCGAGCTGGCCGCCTCAATCAAGGCGTCGGGTGTGGTGCAACCGGTCACGCTCCGCCCGGAGGCCAATGGCCGGTTTCAGCTCATCGCCGGCGAGCGCCGATGGCTGGCTTCGCAGCGCGCAGGCAAGACCACGGTTCCGGCCATCGTCCGGCACGTCTCCAACGAGCAGGCGATGGAGATGACCATCATAGAGAACCTGCAGCGCGAGGACCTGAACCCGATGGAGCAGGCCCGCGCTTTCGCGCGACTGGGCCACGAATTTGGCCTGACGCAGGAGCAGATCGCGCAGCGCACGGGAAAAGACCGCTCATCGATAGCCAACTTCCTGAGACTGCTGAAGTTACCGAATGACGTGCAGGCCATGGTTGAGCACGGCCAACTCAGCTTAGGTCATGCTAAGGCACTCATGGCTTTGGATTCGCCCGGGATGATCCAGCTTATGGCGCTCAAGACCGTGGCCTCTGCGCTTTCTGTTCGCCAAACCGAGAAGCTCGTTACTAACTTGATGCACCCCCCCGAAAAGGTCCAAAAGGAGCGTCAAATCGACCCAAATGTCAAGGAAACCGAGCGCCAGATACGGGCTGCGCTGGGAATGGCGGTGACCATTCACGACCGCGACGGCAAGGGAAAGGTCGTGATCGAATACGGCAATTTGGAGGAGTTCGACCGGATCATGGACCTGTTCGTGAACGCGGGAACATAGCAAAGCTCCCCTGAACCACAGAGACACCGAGGCACAGAGGTAGAGTTTCCGACAGCGACCGTGGTACAAAGAAACGGAAGGCTGAAATGGCAACTCTCGATTGGTCCCAATGTCCCGCCGTGGAGAGCGTGCCGGGAAGACTCAGCGGCGCATGGGTGTTTCGTGATACCCGAATGCCCGTGTCCGCCGTGTTCGAAAACCTCGAAGCGGGCGCCACCGTCGACGAGATCATCGAGCAGTTCGACATTACGCGGGAACAGATCAACGCGGTACTTCAATTTGCCGCCCGCAGCCTGGATGCCGTTCCTGCCGCTGCTGCACCCGCCCCTGTCGATGCTCATTCTCTTTGATCATGTGACGCCGCGCGGCATTGCCCGGTTCCTTCCCGGGCACAGTGTCACAAGGGCTAAAGAACGAGGATGGGATACGCTCAATAACGGCGACTTGTTGACCGAAGCGGAACGTGCGGGTTTCGACGTGCTTCTTACCGCCGATAAGAACATGCGCTTTCAGCAGAACCTTCGGGGCCGGAAAATAGCCCTTGTAGTGTTGAGCACTCCGCAGTGGCCGATTGTTCGATTGCACATCGATAGAATTACAGCAGCGCTGAACACCGCTACGCCGGGCAGCTACGTCGAGGTCGACCTACAAGTTGACTAAACTGCTCAGTGCTTCTCCGTGTCTCCGCGCCTCTGTGGTGGATTGGTCTTGCCCGGTGTGGCGCTCCTCTCCCGCTGTTGCTCCTGAAGCTGCAGCCGCAAATCGCGCAGCAAGACGGACCACAGCCGGACATTCGTATTCAGCAGGATCGACATGTTCGTATCGTGAATGAAGTTGACCTGGGCTGACATGTTGTTCAGCAGGCTCTCCATCTGATTAAGGTCAAGCTGCATCTGCTGCGCCGGATCGGGGCGGGGCGCAACCTCGGGCTGCGTGGACTGCGCGGGCGCAGGCTGTTGGGCCTTGGCATCGCCAGCTTGCGCGATGGCTGCCGTGCTCATGGCACACGCGATCAAGAGAACAACTGCACACTTCGACATATTGCACCTCTCTTTTGCACATCACTGGGGCACTGCCGCATTGCTGCGCTCTTCAGTATGATGGAAAACTTGCTGGCCATCTCAGGAGCTGACCTTGCACCGACTGACGCTGGGCGACTGCGAACTCATCATCCTCTCTGACGGAACCTACCAACTCGACGGCGGCGCCATGTTCGGCGTCGTGCCCAAAGTGCTCTGGGAAAAGCGCACTAAGGCCGACGAGCGCAACCTGCTGACGCTGGGCCTGAACTCGCTGCTGATACGCGACGGTAAACGAACGGTGCTCGTCGAGACTGGCATCGGTCCCAAGCTGAACGAGAAGTCGCGCGAGATTCACAAGAACCAGATGCTGCTGATGGAGAGCTTCAAGCAGGCAGGTATCTCGCCGCAAGAAGTCAAGGTTGTCATTAACACGCATCTGCACTTCGACCACTGCGGATGGAACACTTACTACAACAACGACGGCAAGCCGGAGCCCACATTTCCCAACGCGACCTATTATGCGCAACAAGGCGAGCTCGACCACGCTCACGAGCAGCATGAGCGCGACCGCGTCAGCTACCTGACCGACAACTACGATCCTCTGGTGCGTAGCGGGCAGATGCGGCTGTTGCGCGGGAACGCCGACATCGCGCCCGGCATCTCGGTCGAAGTTTACCCCGGGCACACGCGCGATTTGCAGGCGGTGATGGTGCGCGCCGGCGACCGAGTTGTGTGCTACATCAGCGACCTGATACCCACGTCGCATCATCTCGACCCCACCTGGGTCATGGGATACGATCTTTATCCGCTGGACTCGATCAACAATCGCCATCGCTTCTACAAGCGCGCGATTCCGGAGAAGTGGCTGGTCGTGTTCACCCACGATCATGAGGTGCCGTGGGCCTACGTCGAGCTCGGCGAGAAGGGCAAGCCGCTGGCGCGGCCGGTTATCCACTGATTTTTTCCGGAAGGGCTAGCCACACCGCACTTGCTGTCCTACAATGTAGCACCGTGTTCTAAAAACTGCCGAGGGAATGTCTCATGGGAAAGAAAGATAAGAAGAAAGACAAGAAGAAGCATCGGCAGGATGAAGCAGAAGTCTCCTCAGCAGCGAGCAGGAAACCCGGCGCACTCGACTTGCGGGCGGTTGAGATCCCCCCTCCACCCAAACCTTTGAAGCCCGCGGACATTCGCGCCTTGCGCTCCAGCATGAATGCTAGCCAGGCGCTGTTCGCGCGCCTGCTCAACGTCAGCTCCAATGCGGTGGAGAGTTGGGAGCAGGGCATCCGCGAGCCCCGTCAGGCCACACTCAAGCTCTTGCACATCGCGAAGAAGAACCCTGGCGCGCTGCTGGACTGAATTCACACAAACGAACCACAGAGACACCGAGGCACTGAGAAAAGCAAATCTCGGAGCTTGATCCTCTGTGTCTCTGTGGTTTGCTTTACTGACCCCTCCTACTGGTTCGCCAGGCTCATTGCGAGATCGCCTGCGATGGGCACCATGAAGCGTTCGCCCTGGTAGGCCTTGATCATCAGCACGATCCATAGCACAAACGAGAGAATACCGATACAACTGATGAGCAGCAGGCCGATGCCGAATCCGCCGAAGTGGCTGAAACCTCCGTAGAAGAAGCCGACGCCGAAGATCATGCCGAGCACAATCCGTATCAGGTGTAGGCCGCCGAAGGTGACAATCGACTGCGCCGCGTGAAAGCGGACGTAAGGCCGGCGGTCGATCAGGTAGAAGATGATGCCGGTAATCCAGCCGAGCACATAGCTGAGGGTGGCGGCGGTGTTTTCTGACATCCCGCTGGTCGCAGCAGCAGGAGGATAGTTTTGGGCCGGCACGGGAGCAGGCGTCGCCGCGGCCGGTTGAGGCTGGCCGCAACTCTGGCAGAACTGGGCGGTAGCGGGAACTTCGGCGCCGCACTTCGTGCAATGAGGCATCTGAAACCTCCGGGGCTATTTTGCTGCCCCGAATGCTACCACCGAAATTGGCAAGCGGATAGCTGTTGCGCTTTTCTCTTTTCGCGAACTCGCGTTTGGCGCAAGATAGGGCAGCGTGTACTCACCGCGTTTCACCGGAATACAAGGCGCCGCAGTTAAGGCCAATCGATGAAGGCTCTTCTACCCACAGCGGTCTTCCTGCTCATGGTGTCCATCGGCATGAGCCTGAGGATTCCAGACCTTCTGGCTCATTGGAAACGGCTGCGGGGCTGGCCCTGGCTTCGCCTGCTGGTGGCGACGTTTCTCGTACCGCCCGCGGTCGCGCTGCTGATGTTCCGCTGGATGCCGCTCGACTTTGGAGAGGCGGTTGGGCTATTCATGCTCGGCGTTACACCCGGCGCGCCGCTCACCACACGCAACGCAGCCAAGAAGGGCTTCGACCTCCAGCTTGCGGCCAGCTACCAGGTCTGGGGAGCGCTGCTGATGCCGCTCATGATCCCCCTGGTGGTGTATGCCTCCGCGAAGTTGTACGACCGCGAGGTGTGGATTCCGCCGAGGTTGCTGTTCGCAAACATCGCCGAGAAGCAGTTTCTGCCGCTGCTCATCGGTCTGGCGCTTATGTATTTCGCGGCGGGCTTCGCGACGAAGATACAGCCGGCAATTACGGTCACCGGAAACGTTCTGCTGCTAGTGATGATTGCGGCCGTGTTGTGGAAGATGCGGGCGGCGCTAGCCGCAATCACGCCATGGGTCATCGTCGCTGCTGTCGTCCTGGCGGCCTGTTCGATGCTCGCCATCCCGTTGCTGTTGCAGGCCGACGCTGAGACCAACAAGACCCTCGCGCTGTGCAACGCGAACCGGCATGTCGGGCTGGCGCTGCTGCTGGCTGGAGAATACCTGAAAGCCCGCAATGCCCTTCCCGCCATCGCCTGCTATGCGCTCGTGGCCCCGGTCATGATGCTGCTATTCGCGCGAATCGTGCGCCGACACGCCGCCGTGGCAGCCTCCGCATAATTTGTTCGTGGCCTTCGTGTCACAATCGACTTATGTACTCGCGCAAGATCAGCGTGACCTACGAAGAGAACGGCGTGCGCAAGCCGTGTCCGCTGAAGTGGCTGGACAGCTTCAGCATGCGCAACTTCACCAACGACCAGGTCTTCGACGATACGCTTCCCATTGGCGACGGCCAGTTGGAGATTGGAACCCGCGTTCCTCTGGAGCGATTGCAGGCGTCGATGGAAGACTGGTTCCGTCGCAAGAGCTATTTGCCGAGCGGAGCGAGGCTGTTGATCGAGGAGAGGTGAAAGGGCACGGTTTCAGCCATGCCGAACGGTATTTATGTCTTGTCGTCCCGAGCGAAGCGAGGGTGTGGGTGAGTTTGTACCGCATGATAGTTCTCATTCTCGCAGAAAGGGTCAGCTTCTTTAGGCGGGCACCGAACGGCCGAACCACATTCGGTTTGCTTGATTCTTCGCAGCTATTCTTCAGAATGAACCCAAGTGTACGTACTCATTGCCGACGAAAGATGAGGCGCGACGCCCCGCGCCCATCCTGAGTGGCCCGAGCCTCTGCAACTCCGGGCCAAGGCGGGCTAATTCGGTACCCAAACCGGAGCGGCAAAATCATCCCAATACGAATATGTATCCGGGCGCCATACGGGACCGGATTGGCTAATCGTCACGCTGTCGTAGCTGTAGTTGCCAGCCGTAGTGAAGACCGCGTTGCCATCTATCGCGAGTGTAATGGAATCACTCCCGACAAATATGCTTAGGTTGTGCCAACCAGCCGTGCGTTGCACGTTGGTCGTCGAGATCTGAGGATACAGCCCACAGTTCTGATTTGGACCCTGCTGTTTCTGGGTGTTGTAGTTATACAGCTGTGCCTCGTAGCAATAGGCGTCGAAGTCTTGCGTCCCGATCGATGCCAAGTCCGTGGTTACGGAATTGTAAACATAGATTTGCTCGTACTGAGTCTCCTGCCCAGGCGCCACCATCGTAGAACCAGATCGAAAATGTACCTTTTTGCGGCGACGCGAACTTGTGCGAAACATCGATGTTACGTTGTCCGCCGTCGCTTGAAGAGAACTTCAACGACTGATGTCCCCCAAAGCTGTGGTTAACACCGGGAGACAGACGTATAGTTCCATACTTCTGGTTCAGAGTCCAGAACGGGCCTGGTATTGCTGTCGGCGTCTCGAAGGTATCCACATAGCCGGTTTGGGCGTGAACTAGTCCCGACAACACACATACGAGTCCAAGTGCGATCCCAAGTTTCCAATTTCTGGTGTTAAGCATTAACGCCTCCTTTTAGCGTCGCTGGTTGCGGAGTGACAGTGCTAAGCCCCACAACGCGACTATAGGGAACTGTGTACGCGGAACTGGGAGTGGCCGGCGCGAAAGCGGCTGTTGCCCCACTTCGAATTGTTTGCGGAGGTCCGGCGAGGAAGACCCCTTGAAACTCGATTCATGAACGTGGGCTCGGCTGGTAGTACGCGCCGTCCCGCAGTCACTTTACACCGCGCAGATGGCAAGTCAAGCACAAACTGCTAGAGGCACGGTTTCTTTCTTAAGAAGGGTGAGCACGTTTGAGGACAGACCTCGATTCAAGGTGTCGCCCTTGAAGGGGCTCGGGGTCGCATTAGGGGTCAGCCTACCCAGCAATCACGTGCTGGGCTATTGGTTGTGTCGTCCTTCGGACTGGCTCCGGGCGCGCCCGTTTAAAACTCGCTCCGTGCCTCGGTGGTAGATTCTCCTGAGATGATCGCGCGCATCGTATTCCTGGCCATCTCCCTCCTACTCATTGCCGCTGCGGTGTGGGCCTACCATCACGACCAGAAGCTCGACCGCGATGCTGCGCTAGTTAATTTGGGCGATCCCAACGAGAACGTGCGTGAGTTGCTGGGCGAGCCATCGCAGGAGGGCGCATGCGGCGCGGTCACGCTGGCCCCGCGATCCTGCGCGACAGAGTACGTCTATCGCTACTACTACTCGATCTTCCGCCCGCAATACGAAGTAGTGTGGTTTGATCACGCGGGCAAGGTCATTGGCGAGCAACACGTCCAGCGGCCGTTCTAAGAGAAATAGCTGTCGTCCCCTACGGGTCTCGGGTTCATCTGAACACTCACCCAGCACTCCGCTACGCTCCGTGCTGGGCTAGACTATGGCCTCCGCTTCGCGGAGTCGCGGACCTCAGCTTAAGCTACGGTTACGATCTCGTTACGAGATTAAGCTTAAAGCGATGACTCTCACTTACAGAATCGGAACCTCGGGCGCGGCGTCGCGGGGAAGATCTCCGGTAAGGCGGGGATCGTCGGTGATCTCGATAGCACGCTTATAGGGCACGAAGCCGGCCTTGCGATAGAACTCCAGCGCGCCCGGATGGTCGAGGGTGCAGGTGTGCAGCCACACACGTCGCGGATGATGCTCCCAAGCTGCCCGCAAACCGTAGTCGAGCAGGACGCGTCCGTTGCCTTTCCCGATGAGCGCTGGGACCACTCCCAAGAACGACAGCTCAATGTCGGGCATGCGGCGGCGATCGAATTCCAGCAGGCCGCTATCTACCCCATTGTGGGATAGGACGAAAATGTCGACGGCGGGATGGTGCACGAGGGCGCGAAGGTCATCGTCGGTCATGCGCAGGCGGCTGAACCACAGCCAGGGCCTGCCGATCTCGCGGTAGAGGCGGCGATACCAGTCGAGATCGGGCTTCTCGACGCGCCGGATCGCGATGTCAGACATTGTGGAATATTGGGTTGTGAGGTGCGGGCGGCGCATCTCCAGATAGGTCACCACGGCGGCGAGCTTGCCGGGCGGGAGTTCGGTGTAACCGTCGTTCATGATAGCTGGTGGTGACATTGTCGCACTATGAGCGAAAGCAGGTCCCTCGCGGGCTGGAGCCCGCTCGGGATGACAAAAGTAAACAGCTTGTCGGCACGACTAAAGGTCGTGCCCTGACACAATGCGCTTAACTTAATTCACCGCTTCCAGCGCGCGTCCATGTAGTTCACCGCCTCCTGCACATTGAGCTCGCGGGTGCTGACGCCGGTGCGCACGTACAGCTTGGGCGTCTCGCCCGAGCGCAGATATACCGGGCGATGCGCGGGCGCGGCAATCACCCGGCAGACATCTTTCTGGTCGACGGACTGGAAGACAGCCTGCACGCTATGGCAGGCGTCGCCGCCGAGCTGTGTGGCAACAGCCGTCATCAGCGCCTGCTCGAAGCCGTCGCGGTCCTGCTTCTTCAGCGTCTTGTAGTCGTTCTCGATCCCGACGATGGAACCGTCATCGGCCACGCCGATCAGCAGCGTGCCGCCGCTGGCGTTCATATATCCGGCGAGCGTCTTAAGGACGACGTTCTCCAGCGCGCGGTTGAGCTTGTTCTCCTTTAAGTCCCAGCGGAATGACGATTTGAACTCCAGGTTGGCGCTTTCGCCTTCGGCGATCAGCGTTCGCAGGTCGCCTTCCAGCGCGCTGCTCAGGCGGGCGATCTCCCGCTGACGCTCAGCGAGGGAAGAGAATACTCCTGCCGCCAAGAGGCTCAACACTATGCCGGCCAAGCCGTAGACGACCGTCTTCTTCGGCCTATCTCCGTGCAGGGCGCTGGAAACCTGTGCCGTGGCGAATCCGATGCCGCTGGAATAGCCGGTACTGCCGTACTCCTTGAAGTACACGAACTCGTTGAGCGGGAAGAGAACGAATACCCCGGCAGCCAGACCCAGCAGGGCAGCGATGAGGAAGAATCGGATTCGCAATCGCAGTTGCCAGGAAAGGCGCAAACGGTTCCTCAGAGTGCTCGGCTTCTATGTTGATGGGGGAGTGGGAGAACGTCAATGGGTGAAGGTCCGCGTTTCGCTCTTCGCTGTTCGCCTTTCGCTTTTCGCCAGGGCCCCCGGTTTCTGCGTCATTCTGAGCGAGAGCAAGGCCTTACCAAAACCGATGGCGTACGACTCCAGCCACCGACTCTGCAGTCCGGACATCCAGGAAGTTTTGTCTGACGAAGAGCGAAGAGCCAAGAGCGAACAGCGATCACCCCATTCCGCATCGATGTCGTATTACCATTGAGCTGCCATGCCCCTCGGCCCATCAGCCCGCGCCCTATTTCGTGAAGGACTCTCCGGCGCCCAGTCGAACAAGCCGCACTCGGCCCAGCAGATTGCGGCGCTGGCCGAGCTGCGTTGCGTACACCAGGCGTTCGCCTGGTTCCGCTCGCATGCTCGGGAATTGGAAGACCGGCAATTGGAGGTCACAGCCATCCCGGCGCCGCCGTGGGGAGAGGCCGCTCGCTGCGCGTGGCTGAAGGCGCGCTTCGAAGAGCTGGAACTGGCGGAGGTCCATCAGGACGAACTGGGCAATGTGTTCGGAATTCGGCCGGGCACAGACAGCGATGCTCCCGGTGTTGCACTCAGCGCCCATCTCGACACAGTCTTTCCCGCCGGAACCGAAATCAACCCACGTCGCGAGGGTGACAAACTTTGCGGCCCGGGAATCTCCGACAACAGCTCCGGCATTGTTGCCCTGCTGGCGATTGCCGGCGCCATGGGCGATGCGCCGGTTGCGAACCTTGCTCCCATCTTATTTATAGGCAGCGTGGGCGAAGAGGGCGAAGGGGACCTGCGCGGCATGCGGCACATCTTTCAGCAGCGCCGATGGCTGGATTCGATCGGCATGCTGATCGCGGTGGATGGCGCGGGTACCGACACCATCATTGCGGAGGGGCTGGGTAGCCGTCGCTATGAGGTCTCGATCCACGGTGAGGGCGGTCATTCCTGGAGCGATTTTGGCGTGGCGAATCCGATCGTCGCCCTGGCGCGGGTGATTGAGCGCTTCACGAGCACGCCGGTGCCGACGACACCCAAGACGACCTACAACGTCGGAACTATCCAGGGCGGCACATCGGTCAACTCGATTCCACAGCAGGCTGTGATGCGGGTCGACACGCGCTCGGCTTCGGTCGAAGAGCTGGACAAGCTGGAACGCGCGTTGCGGGATGCGGTGGATCAGGTCACTTCGACAATGCCTGGCCGAAGTCGCAAGATAGGTCTAACGAGTGAAGTAAAAGTGATCGGCGACCGTCCCGCTGCCGACCTGCCACTCGACTCGCGACTGCTGGAGACGATTCGCGCGGTCGATGCTCAGCTCAGCAACGTTGCCAAGATTCAACGCGCCTCGACGGACGCCAACATTCCGCTATCGCTGGGACGCGAGGCGGTCGCCATTGGCGCGGGGGGCAGCGGAGGCGGCGCGCATACCATCAACGAGTGGTACGATCCTGCAGGGCGCGACCTGGGGCTGAAGCGGATTCTGTTGCTTACGCTGGCGCTGAGCGGGGTGGCGGAGACGGTCTGAGAGGGCGTCGGCTTTCGCAGGTTCAGTCCGCAGGACGACACAACAGTAGCCCAGCATGTGGGTGCTGGGGCACCGTCGTTTAGAAATTCGGAGTCCCCTTCTGGGACGGCACAACAGCAGGTCCCTCGCCGGCTGAAGCCGCCTCGGGATGACAAATCATAACTTTGCTTCTTGCGGCACGCCTGAAGGCGTGCCCTTTCAAAGCTCGGGATGACAAAATGAAAGAACGTTAACGACGGCGCAGCTCAAGCTGCGCCCGTTGAAAGCACTTCTCATGATGATGATCCCTATCGCTATCCTAACCTTATTGATTCCCCTGAACCTGATGGCTCTCGATGTTCCAAGAAACGACATCAACCCGCCGGACACGATCTTTCTCAACGGCGACATCTTCACCCAGACGATGCCTCCGCGGGCGCAGGCATTGGCGGTGCGCGACGGTCGCATAGTTGCCATAGGGACGAACGACGACATTCGCAAGCTGAAAGGAAGCCACACGCAGGTCGTCGACCTTGGCGGGCACTTCGTCATGCCGGGCTTCAACGATGCACACTGTCACCTCCAGTCGGGCGGCTTCGAGCAGATGAACGTCAACCTCGTCGGCGTGAAGTCGCTGGCGGAGATGCAGCAGCGCATCGCGGTAGCGGCCAAGACGGCGGCTCCCGGAGATTGGATCGTCGGGCGCGGCTGGGACCACACGCTGTGGCCCGGCGAGAAGCTGCCCACGCGACAGGACCTCGACAGCGTCACAGGCGGGCATCCGGCATACTTTGTGCGCGTCGATGGACACATCGCGATCGCCAACTCGGCGGCATTGCAGGCGGCCGGCATCACAGCACGGACCGCGCCACCGCAGGGAGGCGCGATCGATCACGATGCCCAGGGGCAGCCGACCGGAATCATTCGGGAGTCGGCGCAGGGGTTGATTTATTCCAAGATGCCACTGCCTATGCCTGCGCAGCGGCGCCGTGCGGCGGAGTTGGCGCTGGCCGATGCTGCCCGCTCGGGCGTCACTTCCGCACAGGATAATTCCGACTGGGAACAGTTTCTCGTCTACGAAGAAATGGAGCGCGAGGGCGAGTTGACGCTGCGCATCAGCGAATGGCTGCGCTTCAACGATCCGCTGGAATTGCTGGAGCAGCACCGCGCGCATCATCCGGCCAACGATCCGATGCTCCACACCACCATGCTGAAGGGCTTCATGGATGGCTCGCTGGGCTCGCGCACAGCGGCGTTGCTGGCCCCGTATTCGGATGATCCCGGCAACTCGGGCCTGCCGCAGTACAAGCAGGCTGAGTTGAATGCGATGGCGGTCGAGCGGGTAGCGGCCGGATTTCAGTTGGGATTTCACGCCATAGGTGATCGCGCGGCGCAGATGGCGCTCGATGCCTTCGCCGCGGCCCAGCGCAACGCGCGCGAAAAGGACCTGCCCGGCGGCAAAGACCCGCAAGAGCTTCGGCTGCGCATTGAGCACGACCAGGTCATCGAGCCCGATCAGTTTACGCAATATCGAAAGCTGGGCGTGATCGCGTCGGTGCAGCCCAACCATCTGCTCACCGATATGAACTGGGCTGAAGAACGCATCGGGCCGGTGCGGGCGAAGACGTCGTATCCGTGGAAGGAGTTTCTCGACAATGGCGTGCGGCTGGCCTTCGGGACGGATTATCCGGTTGAGCCGATTACACCGTTTCGCGGTGTCTACGCCGCAGTGACGCGCGAGAACGAGGCCGGAACCAAGTCGTACTTCCCCGAGCAGAAGTTGACGATCGAGCAAGCGCTCACCGCTTACACGACCGGCTCCGCCTACGCCGAGCTCATGGAGAAGGAGAAAGGCACGCTCGCCATCGGGATGCTCGCCGACTTCGTGGTGCTCGACCGCGACCTGACCAAAGTAGCGCCCTCAGAAATCCTAGGAACTAAGGTGCCTGCGAACCGTGGTGGGCGGGAAAACGGTGTACCAGGCGAAGTAGGGATTGCCTGGGCTGCTCCCCCCAGGTTGTGTTCTCCGTCAAACGAGATGTAATCATGAAGTGCATCGGTTGGATAGGATTTGTTCTGGCAGCGGCGGTGCTGCAAGCGCCCGCCCGGTCAAACCGTGAACCCGCGAACTCGGCGAGCCCTGGCCACGCGCCGGCGCCAGCAAGGACAGCACAGATGCAGCCACAACCGACATCAACAGCAGCGACCTCGATGAATGCATTTGGACTGAAACTGCTCGCCGGCTTGTCGGCGAACAAACCACAACAAAATGTGTTTATCTCGCCGCTCAGTGTCTTTGCGGCTCTCGCCATGACGGAAGCTGGCTCGGCGGGCGACACCAGCGCGTCCATACGCGAGGCTCTCGCTGTGCCTCGGGCCGAGAATGAAGCTGAGTTTCAACACTCGACCTCGGCTCTATTGAAGTCTCTGAAGGCGCAGAAGGATGTCACGTTGTCCATCGCCAATGCGTTGTGGTCCGATTCCAAATTCTCTTTGTCCCCAGATTTCATCCAGCAGTGCCACGCGCTTTATGAGGCGGAAGCTACTACGCTCAATTTCGCCGAGCCTACGGCCGCCAGGACAATCAATGCATGGGTTGACCGAAATACTCACGGCAAGATACCCACCATCGTTGACGAAGGCGCTCTCCGGCAAGCCGCCGCGGTCTTAACCAACGCTGTCTACTTCAAAGGCTTGTGGGCAGAACCTTTCCCGAAGTCCGCTACGCAAGACCGTCCGTTCCATTTGGCGAATGGCCAGGAAAAGAACGTTCCCATGATGCGCGACTCGTCCATCGCGGACGCGTACCGCAGCGGAAAAGGGTTCGAGGCTGCCGTCTTGCCATACAAGTCTTCCGATCGCTGGAGTCCGGGAATCGTACTTATTGCGGTCCTTCCGGCCAAGGGCACGAGCCCAGAAGCAGCTTTGGCGGGAATCAACGTCAAAGAACTGTACGCTTCGAAAGGTTTTCTCCTCGACTTACGGCTGCCAAAGTTCACGACTGATTACAGTGCGTCGTTGAAGCCGGCACTTGAAAAATTGGGTATGGGGATTGCATTCAGCAACCAGGCGGACTTTAAGCCCATGGGCTCGCCGAACTTTTACATAAGCGACGTGCTGCATAAGACAAGGCTGGAAGTGGACGAAGAGGGCACGGTTGCCGCTGCAGCAACATCGGTCATCATGCCGACGATGGCGATGCACCCTGAGCAACCAAGAAAGCTCGTCTTCGATCGCCCCTTTGGAGTTTTGCTTTACGACACTCGCACTGGCGCGATTCTGTTTGCCGGGGCCATCTACGATCCCAGTTGAATCCCGGAGTCTGCTCCCTGTCGTGGCTGAACTCCAACCGCGGCGAACGCAGCGATGGCAACTTGCGTCTAATCGGGAGGACGTTGAATTTCCCCCGGATTTCTCGCGCAACCAAGCTTATTCCCAGTGCTCTAAAGGGAGAAGCTGAGCGCTTCCGGCCGAAACTCAGCACCGGAACGGTATAATTTTCATTTGGCTTCCAGTAAGCCGGAGGACACTCGATGGATTCGCACGAGACGGGTTTCAGGCAGCAGACGAAGTCCAAGCGCTTTGCCTCGACCCTGGTAATTCTGGCGACACTTTCGCTGGGCATTCTGATTGGTACGGTGGTATCGGCGGGGGTCAAAGGCAAGGAGAAGACCTCCACAGGCGACGTAGCGCCCCTGACGGTTCCGTCGCCGCAGCAATTGTCGTCGCAGTTTTCGCAGATCGCGCGCCAGCTTGAGCCCGCGGTCGTCAACATCCGCACCGAGTCGACCATCAAGAACCCGCACCGCCGTGGCGGACGCGCCATGCCGGGCTCACCGGACGACAACGGCGGCGGCAACGACCAGGACAATCCGTTTCAGGATTTCTTTGACCGCTTTTTTGGCGGACAAGGTGGCGGCCAGATGCCTGGCGGGCCGGACAGCGGAGACCTGCGCGAACGCGCACTGGGATCGGGCGTGATCGTCGACCCCAAGGGAGTCATCATCACGAATGCTCACGTGGTGGATGGGGCCGATCGCATCCGCGTGAAGCTGATGAACGATCCCGACACCGTGACCTATGACGCCACGGTTATAGGCACGGACAAGGAAACCGACCTGGCGGTGATAAAGATCGATACCAAGGGCAAGAGCCTGCCTGCGGCCAAGATGGGCAATTCCGATAGCATGCAGGTAGGCGACTGGGTGCTGGCCATCGGCAGTCCGTTCGGCCTGGAGGAGACGGTCACGGCGGGCATCGTTTCAGCCCGTGGTCGCAACATCGTGCCGCAGCGGCAGTTCCAGTCGTTCATTCAGACGGACGCCGCCATCAATCCGGGGAACTCCGGTGGCCCGCTGGTGAACATGAATGGCGAGGTCATCGGTATCAACACCGCCATCTTCACCAGTGGAGGCGGCTATCAGGGCGTGGGCTTCGCCATGCCGTCGAACACCGTGGTTTCGGTTTACAACCAGCTCATCGGGCCGGAGCACAAGGTCTCGCGCGGCTCTATTGGCGTGCAGTTCAACGCCGTTCCGAATCCCGCTGTCGCTCGCGTTTACGGCGTCAGCAGCGGCGTGACGATTGCCGACATCACCCCCAACGGGCCGGCGGAAAAGGCGGGTCTGAAAGTCGGCGACACCATCACGTCGGTCAACGGCAAGGAAGTGAAGAGCGGCGACGAGCTGGTGGCCGACATCTCCGCGCTGAAGCCGGGAAGCACCGCGAAGCTCGGCTACGTGCGCAACGGCAAGCCGGAGACGACAACCGTGACCATCGCCGACCGCTCCAAGCTTTTCGCCAGCCGCCTGGGTGACGAGGAGAGCGGCGAGGAGCAGGCGCAGCCACAGGAGAGTAAGTTCGGCGTCACCGTTCGCAACATTACTCCCGACCTGGCCGACCGGCTGCAGTTGCCCAACAGCAAGGGCGTGATCGTGCAGGACGTGAAGCCCGATGGCTTTGGCGACACCGTCGGCTTGAGCCGGGGCGACGTCATCCTGGAGATCAACAAGCAACCGGTCAACAGCGAAGACGACTTCCGCCGCATTCAAAGTCAGTTGAAGAGTGGGCAGGATGCGGTCTTCCTGGTGCGCCCGCGCGGCTCCGGACCCCAGGGCGGAACCGTCTTTATGGGAGGAACTTTGCCATAACCGGCTACTTAGCAAGGACTTAGTTGGTTAACACCCGGTAAACACAACGAGCGGCCCAGGGGCATGGAAGTGAGCTATGCTGTCCTGGGCCGCTGGTACTTTTGTGGGACGAAAAGTTTCATTTTGCGCTTCCCATCGGCTGAGGGCGATGTTTACAATAACGCCTTCATCCCGGAATTCATATATTTATATAAGGCGGATCGCGGATGAGAATTCATAACGTTGGTATTACAGCCATATTCCTAACCCTGCTGCTCGTGACCGGAACAGCCTTCGCCAAAACAAAATCAAAAAACACTTCCGGCCCTCATACCTCCTCTCCTTCGCATCACGCCAGCACTCACAAAACATCGGCCCACAGCAGCAAGCACGCCAGCAAGAAGACGGTGACGGCGCACTCGCACGGGCAGCGCACCATCGGCGAAGACCGCACCCGCGAGATTCAGGCGGCGCTCATCCGCGAACACTATCTGAGCGGGGAACCCTCGGGCGTGTGGGATGCTGAAAGCAAGGATGCCATGATGCGCTACCAGGAGGCCAATGGCTGGCAGACCAAGGTCACGCCCGATTCGCGTGCGCTGATTAAGCTCGGCTTGGGCCCGGACCACAAAAACCTGCTAAACCCCGACACCGCCGCGGTGGCCTCACCGCATGAGCTGGGCTTGCCTCACGACGCCGTGCCGGGTGGCTCATCGCAGCCGTAGGACGCTTCCGTTTTCACGACCAGGCGCGGCGCGACCCGCGCCTCTTCTCATGTCCAATTTCGGAACTGTTCCCTGCGGCATCATCGTTTTTCCAGCCGCCGGCGGCCTGGTTTCGTTGTAATATTTTCCCGAAATCCCAACCGAAGTTCAGATCCGTTTATCTGTCCCAGTGCGGTAGGAGGCCCTTTAGTGACAAGAACTCTCTTCGCTTTGCTTTTGGCGGCGTTGTGCGCGCCAAGCTTCGCCCAGACTGCAACCACGACCCAGCCGGCGGCCTCGGCTGCGGCAACCACAGCGTCGGCTCCCTCGGGCCGCAAGAAGCGCGTCGCCGTCTTCGACTTCGACTACGCCACCGTGCAGACCTACTCCGCTGCCGCGTTCGGCAGCAACATTGACGTGGGCCGCGGCATTGCCGACCTTACCGTCAAGTACCTGGTGCAGGACGGCACCTACTCGGTGATCGACCGCAAGGCGCTGGACAAGGTGCTGGCGGAGCAGAACTTCTCCAACAGCGACCGCGCCAATCCAGCCTCGGCGGCCAAGCTGGGCAAGCTGCTGGGCGTGGACGCCATCATCGTGGGCAGCGTCACCCAGTTCGGCAATGACAACAAGAACACGAACGTTGGCGGTGGCGGCGGCGGCTGGGGAGGATACGGCCTAGGCGGCTTCCATCACAAGAAGAGCACGGCGGTCGTGGCCGTTGACTCGCGCATCATCAACATCGATACCGCTGAAATCATGGCCGTAGCGGAAGGCAAGGGTGAGTCCTCGCGCGAAAGCACCTCGTTGCTGGGCGGCGGAGGTAACTGGCATGGCTGGGGCAACGGGGCCGTCGACTTCGGCAGTAGCGACTTCCAGCAGACCATCCTCGGCGAGGCGGTGAACAATGCCGTCAAGCAGATGAGCGGTGAGCTGATTGCCGATAACTCCAAGCTCGAAATGCGCACGGTGATGGTCGAAGGCCTGGTGGCCGCCGTCGATGGCGGCCAGGTCGTCCTGAACGTCGGCGCCAAGGCCGGCTTGAAGAAGGGTGACCACCTGAATGTGGAGCGCGTTACGCGTGAGATCAAGGACCCCGCAACCGGTCAGGTGATCCGCCGCATGACCTCCCCGATTGGGGTGGTTACGGTGACCGACGTGGATGACATCTCGGCGGTCTGCAACCCCGTCTCCGGCTCAGGCTTCAAGGTTGGCGACGCGGTGAAGACGGTGACGCAGTAGGGGGAAGCTCGCCAGAGCCTCTGGCAGACCCCGCGAAGCGGAGGGCATAGTCTGTCTAGCTCAGCGCGCCAGCGCGCCGGGGTTTGCGCTTGTTGAGGTGGAAGCTTCCTTGCTTGGGCGGGGATTTTGTTATCCACTATCCATCAGGCACCCAGCACTCTTACAATCGCCCTTCATGGCCGACAACAAGCTCTTCTACGGCGACAATCTCGACGTGCTGCGCCGCTACGTGAAGGACGAAACCGTCGACCTCATCTACCTCGACCCGCCGTTCAACAGCCGCCAGGACTACAACGTGCTCTTCGCCGAGAAGGACGGCACGCAATCTTCCTCGCAGATCACCGCCTTCGAGGACACCTGGGAGTGGAACCTCGACGCCGAGCGCGCCTACCAGGAGATCGTCGAGCGTGGCGGCACCGTCTCGCAGGCCATGCAGGCTTTTCGTACTTTCCTGGGCCACAGCGACATGATGGCGTATCTCGCCATGATGGCTCCACGCCTCATCGAGCTAAAGCGCGTGCTGAAGGTGACGGGCTCGATCTACCTGCACTGCGATCCCACGGCTAGCCACTACTTGAAGATGCTGATGGATGCGGTCTTCCGCGCGCAGAATTTTGGGAATGAGATTACCTGGAAACGTACGTTCGCCCATGGGAATGTAGGACGGAACTATGGTTCCGTCTGTGACATCCTCCTCTGGTACACAAAGACGCAAGTTTACACATGGAATCAGCCGTTCAAGCAGCTAACTCCGGAACAGGTCGAGGTCAAATATCCGTACATCGACAAGCAGAGTCGCAGATGGCAATCAGTCACGTTAAGAAATCCCGGCCTGAGACCGAACCTGCATTTCCCCTATGAAGCTAGCAATGGCGTGACTTATCAACCCCATCGCAATGGCTGGTCCTGCAACCTGGCGCGGCTACAGAAGTATGATCGGGAAGGCCGACTCCACTTTCCATCATCACCGAAGGGTGCCCTCAGGCTGAAGATGTTCGCGGATGAAAGTCCTGGTGAGCGTCTACAGAATATTTGGGAAGACATACCTCCTATCAGCGCACTTGCTGCCGAACGCCTCGGCTACCCAACTCAGAAGCCCGAAGCTTTGCTTGAGCGCATCGTGAAAGCGAGCAGCCACGAAGGCGACCTCCTCCTCGACCCATTCTGCGGCTGTGGCACCGCCATCGTCGCCGCACAGAGGCTGAACCGCCGCTGGATCGGCATTGATATCACTCACCTAGCTGTAAACCTTATCAAGAAGCGTCTCGACGACATCTTTGGAGAAGACATCCGAAAGCAATATGACGTCATAGGCGAGCCCACCGATCTCGAAGGCGCAGCCGACCTGGCCCGCAGCGATCCCTATCAGTTCCAATGGTGGGCGCTAGGTCTTGTTTCGGCGCGTCCTACCGACCAGCGCAAGGGGGCCGACCGAGGCATCGACGGACGACTCTATTTCCATGACGACAAGAGCGGCAAGACCAAGCAGATTATCTTCTCAGTTAAGGCAGGACACGTGCAGGTGTCTTACGTTCGTGACCTGCGCGGCGTGCTCGACCGCGAGAAAGCCGCCATCGGGGTGCTCATCACCCTGGAGCCTCCGACCAAGCCCATGGAGAAAGAAGCCGCCGAAGCCGGCTTCTATGAATCTCCTCACCTTGAAGAGAAGTTTCCCCGCATCCAGATTCTTACCATTGCACAGTTATTGATGGGAGAACAGGTCGCCTATCCACGCTGGCTCGACGCCACCTTCAAACAAGCGCCGAAATCCAAAGGCGCGGCGGCCGAGCAAATGACGCTCTAGACTCCGCGAAGCGGGGCCATAGAGCACAGTATCCAATGATTAAGTCCTCTGGTTGTTGATGTTGACGGTCACAATTCCACTCATTCCAAAGGCGGGAATGAGTGGCGCATTCGTCGTTGACAATTTTTGCAAATAGCGCTAACTTCGCTCATCGTTTCACACCCATCTGGAAACCTAGGTCTTGCCTCCGGGCAGAGAGTCGGGCCGAACGAACCCCATCAAGGTGTAATCAGGCAGTTTTCTCTCGGGCATTATCACTCTAAGAGGAGGGATCCATGAACACCGGAAATGTTGTGGCCACGAACTCTGCTACGGCAACGCTGCGATTTTTGACCGGCGCGCTGCTGGCAGTCTTACTTGCAGCGGCTGCCATTGCCCAAACGCAAAACGGATCAACCCTGAACCATCAGCTCAACCAGTTCGGACTGCCGATTTGCCTGGGTGTTAGCGGTAACAATGAAGTTAATTACGACATGGGAGCCGGGTGTAGTACTGGCACGCTGGGGTCGCTGCTTCAGGACCAGAATGGTGTGCAGTACATCCTTAGCAATGCCCATGTAATGTCTCCTGTGAACGCAGGCATTGGGGATCCGATTCAGCACCCAGGGAGTTTTGACACGATAGGGTGCGCGAACGCCCTTGCCATCGACAACACCACTGATCTACCTCCGGGTCAGGTTGTGACCTCGGCGCCGGGGACTGTGGCCAACCTCTCGGCTTGTGCAAGCCCCTATGCCGGAGATCCCTGTCCCAACTCCAACTTGGTTGATGCAGCCATTGCGCAGGTTATTCCGGGTCAAGTAGCTCCGAGCTTTCTCGACATCCCAACGTTCAATGTGGTCGTGCAAGGCCCCATATTGACTTCCGTGGTTATCAAGAGTGGGCGCACCACGGCGCGCACCGCGGGAACAATCTATATGGTCAACGTGACCATCATGGTAGACGGAGCCATGTTCCAAAACCAGATTGCGATCACTCCCTATGTTCCGGCCGCCATTCAAGGCGGCAGCCTCGGTCAACCAGGCGACTCAGGCTCCCTGGTTTTGCAGAACCAGGAGATAGTCCCGACACCGGGCGCTGTATTGGGTCCGGTCGGACTGCTTTTCGCAGGTGGCCTGCAGATGATCAATGGCTTTAACGTCAATGTGACATTCGCGAACCGTATCGACGACGTGATCAACACGTTTATCATGAACAATCAGCTCAAGCTCAAATTTGTGCCACCACAGGCATGCACACGTTATTTCCCTCCGGGCGGAGACCAGAATTCTGAGGCCACGGAGAGCAGCCTGAAAGAAAACAAGGGGACGCAAGCGATTCCGTTGGCCAAGGAGCCCCCTCCCGATCCCAAGGCGATAAATGCCGCTTCCAAAATAAAAGACCGCTACACGGCGATGCTGATGGGCCTGCCGAACGCGGTTGGAACGGGAGTGGGGTTGTCCGACACCGGTTCGCGCCAGGTCGTGATCAAGCTCATGGTCAGCAAAATCACCGATGCTGTGAGGCGCGCCGTTCCCAACAGCCTGGAGGGGGTCCCGGTGGAGATCGAACAATTCACCAATATTCACCTTCTCTAATTTAGTTAGAGCCAAGGGCGTGTGGCCCGGGCAAGCACTTCGATAAGAGCAACACACCTGAGGATACCCCATCCAAGCCTGTCTTTGGCTTGGATGGGGATTTTGTTATCCACTATCCACCAGGCACAAACCACTCTTACAATCACCTTGCATGGCCGACAACAAGCTCTTTTACGGCGACAACCTCGACGTGTTGCGCCGCTACGTGAAGGACGAGACCGTCGACCTCATCTACGTCGACCCGCCATTCAACAGCCGCCAGGACTACAACGTGCTCTTCGCCGAGAAGGACGGCACGCAATCCTCCTCGCAGATCACCGCCTTCGAGGACACCTGGGAGTGGAACCTCGACGCCGAGCGCGCTTACCAAGAGATCGTCGAGCGCGGCGGCACCGTCTCGCAGGCGACGGGACTCTGGAAAATTGTGTGGGACGACTACCCGGCGGCGATAAAATGCTGCCTAGGAGAATCCGAAGATGGCCCCAACCCCAGCCCCCTATACCGACATGCGAGACCTAAGGTGGTCACCGGCAGAGAAGGCCATCGCCCGCAAAGCCTTCGAGCTAGCCCTGCGCCGGGAACTGGACGCCCTCATTCGGGAAGCCAAGGACCGGGCCGCCAAGATCGAGCAGCCTTCTGAACTGTGGGATTTGGAACGCTACCTCACCCAGCGGCGGAAAGAGATCGACAGCCTCTACGATTACCGCTACTCAGTCCTGCCCCTCGTCTTCAGGAGCCTCCTCCACCAAGGCCGCCTCACCGAACAAGACTTACAAGGCTTGGCAGAGGATAAACTGAGGCTCATCCGCTCGTAGGCAACGCTCTGATCCTCACTCGCTCCCGGATCGCAAATGTTCAATCCAATGTTTGCGCTTAGTTCGAGGGGCCGTGCTTGAGCTCGGTCAGGTGTTGGGCAAGGTGTGCCAGCAGCGCGACCGGGAAGCGGATCTGGCGGTCCATGTCGTCGGCTTCGTAGATGGTGATGTTGTCGCCTTCTTTCACGATCTCAAGGACGGCGATTCCGTCGGCGTCGCAGACAGTTTTCAGTTCCTTGTGCACAGTTACCCTCTCGCGATCCTTGCAGTTTGAATTGCGAAGAATATGTTGCCCTGAAATTCGCGTGCGCGCAAACAAGAAAGTCGGGGACTCTACGATCCCCCCGCCGAAACGCTGTTGATTGCGGCCAGGGCCTTTTCGGCTACCGATTGCGGCAAGGGGACATAGCCGAGTTCGGTCGCGTAATGCTGACCGTCCTGGAGCGACCACTGGAAGAGGTTCTTCAGCGCGTCAGCGGTTTTCGCGTCTTTATAGGACTTGTGCAACAGGACCCAGGAGAAGGTTGCGATGGGGTAGGAGTCGGGGCCACCAGGATCGGGCACGAAGAGCCGCAGGTTCTCCGGGAGCTCGGCGTTGGCCAGGGAAGCAGCACAGCTTTGCTCTGAGGCCTTCACGTACTGGCCGTCTTTGTTCTCCAGGGTAGCGTAGTCGAGGCCCAAGCGGCGGGCGAACCCATACTCCATATAGCCAATGGAGCCGACCGATTTCTCAACCAAGCCGGCGACGCCCTCGTTGCCTTTGGCGCGCATGGCGTTGCCCGGCCAGTTGACTAGGGTCACGGGGCCGAACTGCGCGCGCCATGTAGCGCTGATGGCGTCGAGATTACGGGTGAAGGCATACGTGGTTCCACTGCCGTCGTGGCGCACGGCGGTCACGATGGTGAGGTTGGGCAGCTTCACGCCGGGATTGGCCGCAGCAATGACGGGATCGTTCCAGTTGGTGATCTCTCCCAGAAAAATGCCGGCGTAAGCTTTGCGCGACAACCTCAGCTCAGCTTTGAGGCCGGGAACGTTGTAGGCAAGCACCACGCATCCAGCGGTAACGGGCACCATCAGCACGTCGTTGTTGACCTGGGCGATCTGGCTGTCGTTCATGGCGGCGTCGCTGGCGCCGAAATCGACCTGGTCTTTCTGGTCGATGTTCTTGCCAGTGAAGCGCACGATGCCTTCGCCGCTGCCGACGGCCGCGTACTTGATGTAAGTGTCGGGGTGAGCCTGGTGGTAGACGGTAAACCAGCGCTTGAATATCGGCGCGTCAAAGGTCGACCCTGCACCCTTCAGCAGCAGGCCTCCCGCCGGTACCTGGACTTCGGGCTCAGGGGCGGAGGCTTCGACCTTCGGCGGTGTAGAGCTGTTGCAGCCGATAAGCAGCAGCAGGGCCAAGACTGGAGCAACCGCAGCAGCAAGACGAATTTTATTCGACGCGATCATGCCTATCTCGCTCAGGGGCTAAAGCCCTCATCATTTTTTGGGCGTGTGCGGCACGACTAAAAGTCGTGCCCTGATACAAAGCAAGCAAATCCGAGTTTTTCAGCGGCCTGTACAGTCGTGCCGAACAGGCGTAACTCTGATTCCAGTGCCCCTCAGCCCGCCTAGCTGAATTCGCCGCGGATGTATTCCTTGGTGTGGGCTTCCTTCGGGTCCTCAAAGATTTGCTTGGAGTCGCCGAACTCTACCAGGTAGCCGGTGCGGCCGCCCTGTGAGGTATCGACATACAGGAAGCCGGTCTTGTCGGCGACACGCTGCGCCTGCTGCAAATTGTGAGTGACGATGGCGATGGTGTAGCGCTCTTTCAGCTCCAGCATCAGTTCTTCGATCCTGCGGGTGGCGATGGGGTCGAGCGCCGAGCAAGGCTCGTCCATGAGCAGCACTTCGGGATCGGTGGCGATGGCGCGCGCGATGCACAGCCGCTGCTGCTGTCCGCCGGAGAGCGATAGTCCGCTGTTGTGCAGCTTGTCTTTGACTTCGTCCCAGATGGCGGCGCGCTTCAGGGCCTGTTCGACCTTCTCCGTCTTATTACCCTTGAAGTTGTTGATCCGCAGACCAAAGGCGACGTTGTTGAAGATGCTGGTGGCGAAGGGATTGGGCTGCTGAAAAACCATGCCGATATAACGGCGCACGGCGACGGGATCGATGGACGGATCGTAGATGTCCTTGCCGCGATACTTCACGTGGCCTTTAAAGCGGAAGCCGCGCACCAGATCGTTCATGCGATTCAGGCAGCGCAGCACCGTGCTCTTGCCGCATCCCGATGGTCCGATGAAGGCGGTGATGGCGTTCTTCTTGATGGGAATGGCGGTGTCGCGCACCGCTTTGAACGTGCCGTAGTAAAGCTCTTTGATCTGACAGTCCATCACGACGTCATCGCCAGCGTGAGGGGCCGTCATCGTAGGCGGAGGAACGTTCGCCTTTGCACCTGGATTCGGAACTGCACCACTAGACATATCGGGTTACCATCCTTATTGCTGAACCTGCTGTCGAGAGAAACTCTGTCCAATCAAATTAATGACCAAAACCATGGCCACAAGAATGAGCGCGGCTGCCCATGCCAGCTCCACCTGGTTCTTGAAGGGCATGCCGGAGAAGTTGTAGATCAGCACTGCCAGCGAGGCGGTGGGCTGCATCAGATTGAAATGGCCGCCGCTGGTAATCCAGTAGTTGCTGAACAACGCGGTAAATAGGAGCGGGGCGGTTTCGCCGGCAGCGCGCGCGATGGCCAGCATGACTCCTGTCAGAATGCCTGGCCCCGCGGTCGGCAGCAGCACCATCCAGGCAGTTTGAGCGCCCGTGGCTCCCAGGCCGATGGAGGCCTCCTTCATTTTGGCCGGAACCATCGCGATCGCGCTCTCCGAGGTGAGGATGATGGTCGGCAGCATGAGAATCGAAAGGGCAATCGCGCCGGCAATGGAGGAGTAGCCACCCGTCGCCAGCACAATGGCTCCATAGGCGAACACGCCGGCAAGGATTGAGGGAAAGCCAGTTAGTACCTTCGCCGAGAAACGCACGCTTCCGGCCAGCTTGCTGTTCGGAGCCTGGGCTAGAAACAGGCCAGTCAGCACGCCCAGCGGCACAGTGATGAGCGTCGCGATTCCCACCATGATCAACGTGCCGAGGATGGCGTTGCCGAAGCCGCCGCCCTGCTCCAGCGGGGCGGGAGGCAGTTGCGTAAACAAAGCCATGCTCAGCTTCTGGCCGCCGCGCCAGATCAGCATCCACAGCACGGCGAACAGCGGAATCAGCGCCAGCAGCGTCATGCCCGTGATAATCCAAGTCAGGATGATGCTGAAAGCGGTACGCGGACGGTAAATCGACATTTCGAGCTGGTCGAAGTCGACGCCCGCGAAGGGGTCCTGCTCGGCTTGCGCTTCCACCTTGTGAAGGAAGCGGCTGCCGCTGTCTCCCGAACCTGTGGACGGCTTTGGTTCCATGTCACTCATTTCGCCTCCGCCTTAGAGGCCGCGCGCTCCAGCACCACAGCCCCGAACATGTTGACCACGAGGGTTATTGCCAACAGCACCAGCGCGGCGTACATCAGCACCGGGATTTCTTTGGCGCCGGCCTCCGGGAAGTTATTGGCCAGCAGCGCAGCCAGGGTGTCGGCAGGAGAGAACAGCGACACCGTGAGCCGGTTGGCGTTGCCGACGAGCATGGCCAAGGCCATGGTCTCGCCCAGCGCGCGTCCGAAGGCGAGAACGATACCGCCGAAAATTCCGCGCGAGGCGGTGGGAAGGAGCACGCCGAGAATCGTCTCCCACCTTGTGGCGCCCAGGCCGTAGGCTGCCATGCGAAGCTTCGGCGGAACCGAGACCAGCGCGTCGCGGCTGATAGCCGTGATGGTGGGCAGGATCATGATGGAGAGAACGAACACGGCGGGGAAGATTCCCGGCCCGCTCAAGTCGGTGGAGAACAGCGGAAACCACCCAAACTGGTTATGCAGCCAGTTGCAGTAGGGGCGGATCAGCGGGATGACAACGAACAGGCCCCACAGTCCATAGACCACGCTGGGCACGGCGGCCAGCAATTCGATCAGGTTCTTCAGCAAGGCCTCCATCCGTTCCGGAAGCTTTCCCCAAAACGGATGGAAGTGAACGTTGAACATCTTGAGAAACTTGAAAACCACTTCTCCCAGATAGCCCTCGCTGAGGAACAGCGCGGCGGCGACACCGAACACTGTCCCAAAGAAAAGCGCCAACAACGAGGTGTAGAGCGTTCCCCAAATTTCAGGCAGGATCCCAAACACGCCCTTGTTGGGGGCCCATGTGCGACCCCAAAGAAAGCTCAGGCCGTAGTCGCGAAAAGCAGACACGGCCTTGGCGCCGATTTCAACCACCAACAGCACTATCAGGACGATGGTGAACGCAGCAAAGATGTAGCACAGCCGCCGGAAGAACCGGTCAAACATGCGCTGGCCCGCCGTGGGCGGCTGCCAAATCGCCTGCGGATTCCAGCGATGAGCTTCTGCCTGTGCTTCCAAGCGAGTTTGGTTCGGAATCGACGCCACATTTTCCTCGGATCTACTGAAGGCTACCTGCCAAAGCTATAGTCCCTTCACAGCTTCTTGCGCCTTAGTCACCACGGACTCGGGCAAGGGAACGTATCCCAAAGCCTCGGACTCTTTCTGCCCGTCGGTAAGCCCGTAGTTCGCAATGGTCTGAATAGCCTCGAGTTTGTCCTTGTTGTCGTACTGCTTGTAGAACAACATCCAGGTGAAGGTGACGATGGGGTAAGCGTCCGCGCCATCGGGATCAGAGACCCAAGCGATCAGGTCGGCCGGCAGTTGGGCCGAGGCCAAGGCGGCCTTCGACGTAGCAGTGCTGGCAGCGACGAAATTGCCGGCCTTGTTTTGCAGCTGCGCCATGGGCATGTCCTGACTGTGGGCGTAGCCGTACTCTACATAGCCGATAGAGCCGGGAGTAGTCTTAAGGCTCGCGGTCACACCCTCATTGCCCTTGGACTTGGTTCCAACCGGCCAGTTGGGCGCCTGATCGAAACCTACGGTCTTCTCGAACTCAGGGCTGATGGCGCTCAGGTGCTTGGTGAAGACATAGGTTGTGCCGCTGCCGTCAGCGCGAACCACGACGTTGATCGGCGAATCGGGTAGCTTGGCCCCGGGGTTGTCCTTGGCGATAAGGGGATCGTTCCATTTCTTAACCTTGCCAAGAAAGATGCCGGAATAGGCTTCCCGGGAGAGCTTCAAGGTGGGAACGTCAGGCAGATTGTACGCCAGAACAATGGCCCCCGCAGTCATCGGCACACACTGGGCTCCGCCGCTGACCTTGGCCATCTCGTCGGGTGTCATTGCCCGATCGCTGGCGGCGAAGTCGACCGTCTTGTCGATGAAGTTCTTCACACCAGTGCCACTGCCAACAGACTGATAGTCCACCTGCAGGTTGGGATGGGTTGCCCCATAGTCCTTAAACCACTTCAGGTAGAGCGGCGCCGGGAAACTGGCTCCCGCGCCCTGTAGCTTGACGGTGTTTCCCTTGCCTCCGCTGCAAGCAGCGAGGAAAGCGAGGGAGAGGGAAAGAGTCGCCGCGACGGCTATGTGTTTTGCTTTCATTTCGAGGATCCTCAGTTCGCCCCTGCGGTTTCCCAAACAGACTGGGGCCACCGCTCTCCGGGATCGAGAGATATAGAGCGTGGTTCGAATGCGGTTCAAAATCTAGGCGAATCGTGTCTAAGCAAGATTTCAGAATGATGAATTTTCGATTAAAACAGCGCAACTGAGCGGATAAGACATCGTGTATTTACTTGATTTCAAGGGAATTACACGATCAAATGCGTGCAAGAGGATGTCCCTAACTTCCATGACAGCCGCGTCCGTCCCTTCGCAGACCTTCGACCGTCTCTATACCTACTTCCTGTTGCCGTTCGCCTTGGACAAGGAGGCCATCCAGGCGGATCACCCGCAGGCGTGGCCGCGAGGGACCCGCTGGATCGACGGCATGGATCGCTGGATTGCAGGGGAAGGCGATAGCCAGGCCCAGCGCGGATCAGCCAATCCGGGACGATGGAAGCGCGCGACCTTGACCAATTTCGAATTCGAATCGACCGCTTACTCCGACCTGCTCTTCTTCAATTCAATCGTGCGGCATGTCTTCTTCGACACTGATATCGGGCGCCAGCTCGATCAGCAGGAAAATCAGCTTCGCTGCTACACCATCGACAGCGACCCTTCCACGCGCTTGTGGTTCGAAGGCTCCGACGCTCTGGGCGAAGGCGGCCGGGCCCAGGTCACGGACCTGCGTCTCTATCTTTCGGGACAAGGTACTGGAATCTTGTCTATCGGAGTGTCTATGGACGGCATCGATGCCGCCTCCGGTCTCTGGGTCAATCGAAGGTTGCGCAAGCTGTATCCCGCCGATGGAGATAGCCTCCGCGAAGGCAGGACTCCCAACTACATGGCTCTGCGGCGCGAGGACGCTTCGAGGATAGAGACCATTGCTGAAGAACGATTCGAAAAGGTAGCAATGATTGGCTTCTATCCTCCGCTGCCGAACACCATCAAAAGTCTTCTTTACTTTGCGGATTACTCGCTCGAAGAGTACGCGCCTGTCTGCGACGAGAACATGCTGGTCTACTCCTACGCTCAATTGCCGGGAAAAGAGGACCCTAACCAAAATCTGGAAGAGTTGATCGAAGACTTTCTTTATCTGCACCACAAGCATGCGGAGCCGGTGCGTTATGAATCCGCCGCTAATACGGCACTATTCGGTTTCACCGGACATAGTTGTTCGGTGTTGCAGCTCGGGACATCGGTAGCGTGCAACCAGGTGAGTGGGACCAGCTTCGACGGCACTGGTGTGGTTAAGTCGCTGGAGAGTAATCCTGACCTTGCAAGGGCCTTCCACACTCACTACTACATGATGATGATTATCGCGTTGTTCTATCGCGCGGTGCTGCTTGACTTCAACGAGCGAAGTGCGCTGGTCTCGCGGCGTCTTTTGCAAGACCAGCAGGTACGACGGCTCACGCCGCGCAGCATCGACATGGTGAACGATCTGCGGACGGAGTTTCTCAACTTCAGCAGTTACTGGCATTTTGACGACCTCTCAAGCAAGCAGGCGGGCAACGACTTCTTTCGCCGTCTTTGCTCCGAGTACCGAATCGGGGAGATGAAGGAACAGCTATCGAGCGAGCTGCGGCACATGGGAGAGTACGTCTACAACTACTACCAGTTGCGCAACACCGACGCGGTGAACCGTCTGGCAATGCTCAGCCTGATCTTCGGCGGCGGGGCAGTGCTCACCGGCTTTTTCGGTATGAACTTCGGACGGGAGTTTACCAAGGTCGTCTTTGAAGGCGAGGATGGAGGCTTCTTCGTTCACTGGTTCATGATCGTCGTCGTCTGCTCCTTCGTCTTCGGTTCGCTGCTGCTGGGAACCTTCGTCGTGCTGCGGAACTGGCGTGACTACCTGACAATTCTGAATCCGCCGAAGACACCGGCCACCAGCACCAGCCTGAAACGCGATATCCCACAGTCGTGAAAACGAATGCGGCGACATCTGCGTTTTCACCTATTCCTCGTAGGTCGGCGGCACTTGCATTCGCCCGTCGCGTACTGACACGATCTGCACGACGTCGTCTTTCAGCCGGAAGACCAGTATGTAAGGGGTGCCCGAAAGGACGAACTCGCGCGTTCCCTCCACCAGTCCGATTTCGCCCATGTGCGGAAACTGCAACAGGTAATCGACGGTGCTCTCGACCCGCGCCAGCAGCCGCTCCCACGCTGTGGGATAGACGGCCAGCAGATAATCGGCAATCTCCTCCAGATCAGCGACCGCACGAGGAGTCCAGCGGAGCTTCATTTGCGGGAGCGGCGCTTGCGCATGCGCGCCATGACCTCTTCGTGCTCAAGCAACTCTCCGGCGTCGGCCTGGCGCATGCCTTCCTTAATTCTGGTCACCTGAAAGTCTCGCGCTTCCAGGTACCGGCTGATCGCCTCATTCACCAGGAAGCTGCGATCGCGCTCGTCTTGCGCGGCATAGGAGTCAAGCTTGTCGATTTTCTCGCCGTCGATGCGGAAGGTGACGGTTTTCAGCGCTTTCATTTAGCGTATTCTATCGTATTCCTTACAATTACAAGAGAATACGCCGGGGCGTAGTTCTCGGGCCCCGGATGATCTGGAAGAAGCGAGGGAGTCGTCATTGCGCCTGCGGACGACTGCGCCGCGCAGCCATTCAGCGCGCGGCGCTCTTCGATGGGGCGGGGACCCGGCTCAGTGGTTATAGTACGGGTTTTGGCCGTTGTAGTTACCGTTGTGGTTGTGATAGTTACCGTTGTTCCCGCGACCCTGGCCGTAGGCCTCACGGTAGCCTTGCATGAAGCCCTCCCGGTAAGTCTGGTTGTTCGAGTTGGTGTAGTACGGGTGGGCCTGCGGGTCGAAGCGCTTGCCTTGGCTGGCATCCGCCCGCCCGGAGTTCATTCCGTCCTGGACCCCTCGCTGATAGCCCTGATTGTTGGCCGTGTTGTACTGACCATTGGGATAGCCATTGCCGTACTGGCCGTTGGGATAGCCATTGTTGTAGCGGCCGTTGTTACTGCCAGTCTGGCCGTAGGCCTCGCGATAGCCTTGCATGAAGCCTTCCCGGTAGGCCTGGTTGTTCGAGTTGGTGTAGTACGGGTGGGCCTGCGGGTCGAAGCGCTTGCCTTGGTTGGCATCCGCCCGGCCAGAGTTTATGCCGTCCTGGACCCCTCGCTCGTAGTTCGGGTTGTTGGTATTGGCGCCGTTGTACTGGCCGTTTTGCCCGTTGTAGTAGCCACCTTGGTTGTTCCAACCATGATCGTTCTGGTACTGTGCCACCGCAAAACTAGCTCCAAACAGCAGAACTGATAGCACAATTGTGCTTGAGAGCTTCATATCTACCTCCGCTGAGAGCCTGCTCGTTGCTCTCCGTCTGCAGTGCTTGAACCCTCGCAAAGCGGCAAAGTTGTCGGAAGGCTACGGCTGATTTGTTGCGTTTGGTAAAGGTACCGGAGGTTTTTTGCGGCTAACCCGGGGCTTCTAAGGTAGTTACCGTAGCTGATGTTGAAACGGGGTTACTTCTTCTTCGCCTTCATCATCTCCCATGCTGCCTCAGGGATTTGGCGGCCGAGCAGGCTGAAGCTGCTGGCCCCGGCGAGCATTTCGCCTCCATCCATGTAAACCATCTCGCCATTGATATAGCCGGCCTGATCGCTGATGAGGAAAGCGCCGAGGTTGGTAATCTCCTCCAGAGTTCCCAGGCGGTGCAGTGGATTGTGGTCGAGCAGGGCCTTCTCCATTGCGGGCACGGGCAGCAGGCGGGAGAAAGCGCCTTCGGTGCGAATGGCTCCGGGTGCGATGGCGACGAAGCGAATGCCACGGCCTCCCCACTCGACGGCAAGGCTGCGGGTGAGAGACAGCACTCCAGCTTTGGCGACAGCGCTGGGCACGACGTAGGCTGAGCCCGTCTCGGCGTAGGTGGTGGCAATGTTCAGCACAACGCCCTTGTGTTTGCCTCGCAGCCAGCGGCGTCCGCAGGCCATGGTCATGTTGATGGCGCCGTTCAAGACGATGCCGAGCACGGCGTCGAAAGCACCCGGGGACAGTTCTTCCGTCTTCGCCAGGAAGTTGCCCGCAGCGTTGTTGATGAGCACGTCGAGCGGGCCGGTGTCCCATAACGCGTCGATCAATGCCTCAACGGCGTCGCGGTCGCGCACGTCGCAGGCGAAGCTTTCGATCTGGCCTCCGGTGGAAGAGCGCAGTTCATCAGCAGTTCGAAGGATGACGTCTGCACGACGGCCGCAAATGAAGAGCGCAGCTCCGAGCTGCAGAAAACGCTCGGCCATGGCACGGCCGATCCCTGTGCCGCCGCCGGTGATAAGGATGCGTTTGTGTTTGAGCAGGTCGTTGGTGAACATGAAGGTCTAGTACTCGATTCCCCTCTGTGCCTCGATGCCCTTGGTATAGGCGTGCTTCACTTCCTTCATCTCGGTGACGGTGTCGGCGATCTCGACGATGCTGGGGTGAGCGTTGCGCCCGGTCAAGATTACGTGCACCATCTCGGGCTTCTTGCTCAGCGTGGCCACGACCTTCGCGGGGTCGAGCATCTTATAGCCGATGGCGTAGTTGATCTCATCGAGTATAACGAGGTCCCACTGCCCCGAAAGAATTGCCTGCTCGGCCTCGGCCCAGGCTTCATCCACCAGGCGCACGTCCTCAGGATCGGTCTCCGCGCCGCCGACTTTTACGAAGCCGCGGCCCATCTGCTTCATCACGAACTTGTCGCCGAACGCTTTCACCGCATCGAGCTCACCATAGTGCCATGAGCCTTTAAGAAACTGCAGCATCAGGACCTTCATGCCATTGCCGACAGCACGCAAGCCGGTGCCCATCGCGGCGGTGGTTTTGCCCTTTCCAGGGCCGGTGTTCACGATGATCAGTCCACGACGGACGTCGGGCATGCAAGATGCTCCTGAGTTGACTTTGGCAGCGCGGTAGAGCCGCCGCACCCTACGTTCCATGCTAGCAGGCGCGGGCAGTCTTAACGATGGTGCGGCCGGTGACGGTTCGTCAGCTCGTTATGAAGACTTACTCCCAGCAAGAACAGTACGGCGGCGGTGCAGTAGATGACGATCCCCGCGATCCACATGGTGTTCCTCAGGGCCGGTACTCAGGCCCTATTCTTAGGGTAGGAGCATGGGGAGCCGATTTCAGTGACGGCGGGCACACAGGTCGGCCCGTGCGTACCATGAGAGGAAGGTTGGCTGTCGCTTGTCGGGGACCGTCTTGTGCTCAGGAAGCCTGTGTGCTCTGAGCTGTCGCCTCGATCAGGGCCCCCAGAATAGCCTTCGCCGCCTGCTGACCGCTGCGAATGCAATCCGGCACGCCGATGCCGTGGAAGGCATTACCGGCGATTGCTAGTCCCGCAATGTCAGATACTCGTTCTTCGATACGTTCGACGCGCGCAATGTGCCCCGCTTCGTATTGCGCCATAGCACCTCGCCAGCGATAGACGCGAGAAAAGATAGGTCTTTCCTCCAGCTTAATGATTCTGGCCAGCTCGTACCGGACGGTGCGAACCAGCTCGTCGTCGCTCATGGAGAGGACGGCTTCGTCCCGGGCGCCGCCCAGAAAGCAGCGCAAAAGCCCTTTATTTGCCGGTGCGCGATGCGGAAACTTGTTGTGCACGAAGGTGCAGGCCAGCATGCGAGTCCCTTCGCTTCGGGGAACCAGGAATCCAAACCCGGGTGGCAGATCCTCCAACTGATCCATGTAGTATCCCAGCGTCACGGTAACCGACGAGCTATAGGTGATCCTGCGGAGTTCAGCCGCCAGCTCGGCGTCGACGCCCTCCAGTAATGCGCCCGCGACATTGGCCGGGGTAGCGAGTACCACAGCGTCGTAGTACTCGTCGTCTCCCATTTCCATCGCGACCCGCCAGCCGCCATTTGGTCGATATACGTTACGAACGCGTGTACGTAACCGAATGGAAGCAGGGTCGAGGCGCGAGGTAATCGCGTCCACCAGTTGCTGCATGCCATCTCTGAGCGAACTGAATAGCGGACGCGCAGGCCGGCTTTTGGCCACGGCAGCCATTTTCTTATGGGCGGCAAGCATGGCACGGCTCAGGCTGCCGTATTTCTCCTCCATTTCAACAAAACGCGGCAGAACAGCGCGTGCGCTGAGCTTGTTGGCATCGCCGCCGTAGACACCCGAGAGCAGCGGATCGGCCAGACGGTCCACCACCTCACCGCCGAAATGACGCTCGACCAGCTCACCCACGGTTTCGTCGCCGTTCATGAAACGCGGTGGATGGAGCAATTCGCGGGCCATACGCACTTTGGTGCTCAAGGAGAACAGCGGTGACAGCACTGTGGGAACGATCTTGGTTGGCACCATAAACATGAGGCCGTCCGGCATGGCCACAAGCTTGCCATGTACCACAATGTAGGTCTTACGTTGTGAGTCATTCGAGCCGATGATCTGGTCCGCAAGGCCAAGCTCCTTGCACAGTGCCGCTGCCCAGGGCTTTTCGGTGAGGAAGGAATCAGGCCCGGCTTCCACCAGGCAGCCTTCTACGCACTCGGAGCAAAGCGAGCCGCCGAGGCGGTGGCTGCTCTCGAAGAGCGTGTATTCCAAAGGGGCCCCGGATGCACGAGCCTTCTCCAGCTCATAGGCTGCGCTGAGGCCGGTGATGCCGCCGCCGATGATGGCAATCCGCTTCATGCTTCAGGCGTTAACCTTCACGGAAAGGCTGTCGGGCGCGCGATCCAACCGAGCACGTGCCAGGCCGGCAACTGCCGCAATGAATGCTGGCAAGTCATTAAGGGATTCGGCGCGATAGAGCTTCATGCCGTGTTTAGCCGCGACATCCCTAAACAGAATGTCAACGTCATAAAGAATCTCCACGTGGTCGCAGACGAAGCCGATGGGCTGCACGAAGACAGCAGTATGGCCCGCTTGTCCGAGGGACAGCAGCGTATCCTCCACTGTGGGACCCAGCCACTCACCACCCGACATGCCCTGGCTCTGGAAGGCGAAGCGCCAATTCCCGATCTCGGGGACTTGCGCCGCAACCAGCGCTGCCGTCTCGCGGGTCTGCGCCTCGTAGGGATCGCCCTCAGCAATGGTTCGCGTGGGCACGCTGTGCGCTGTAAACAGCACCGGAATCCTCGTCCCCTGTTCCGCGCAAGCCCTCGTCCAGCCGGCGCGCAGCTTCTCCGCGAAGGCATTGATTAGCGCCGGATTATCGTGCCACTCCTCAACGAAGTCGATGCTGAAGGGAACTTGCTGTGCCGAAAGTGCCTGTTTGTACAGCCCAACACTGGTGCGGGAATTATGCGGCGCAAGGCAAATCGCCACCGCATGTGTCACGCCGTCAGATGCCATACGTTGTAGGGTATCGGCAATAAACGGATGCCAGTTCCGCATGCCGACGTAAGCCGGAACCCCCAGCTTACGCTCTACTCCCGCCGCCTGCGCCTGCGTAATGCGGGTCAGGGGAGAGCTTCCGATGAGCGAATAACGGTGCTGCACCTCCCGCACGACCTCTTCGGCCATCGGCCGGCCGCGCGAAATGTTCTCCAGAAACGCGGGGATGTCCTCAACGCGGTCGGGACTACCATGAGCGATGAGCAATACAGCTTGCTTCATTGCGCGGCTCCGGAAACGGCTGACGCCGAGAACTCATGCACAAATTGCGCCAGATTTTTCACGTTCTCCACCGGGGTATGGGGCAGAATGCCGTGCCCCAGGTTAAAGATATGCCCCGGCCGGGCGTCGGCCAGGCGGAGAATATGTTCCGCGCGGTTTTTCACCTCGCGCCACGACGAGAAGAGCGTGACCGGATCCAGATTTCCCTGCACTGCGTGATGGTGCCCGACTGTCTTCCAACCTTCGTCCAGCGGAATACGCCAGTCAAGGCCGATGACTTCGGCGCCCGTCTCCGACATGGACGGCAGCAGTGTGGCGCTGTCCGTTCCGAAATAGATAATGGGCACCCCAGCATCCTTTTGCAGACGCTTAACGAGCTGCGTAGTCGGCAGCAGGGCGTAGCGGCGATAGTCTTCTACGCTCAGGCAGCCGACCCAGCTATCGAAGATCTGCACTACGTCGGCGCCGGCGCGGACCTGCGCGGCGGTGTACTCGGCAAGCACATCCACCAGCTTGCCGACCAGCTCCTCCCATACTTCGGGCGAGTTGTACATCAGCTTTTTCACTTCGATGTAGTGCCGCGAGCCGCCGCCCTCGACCATGTAGCTGGCCAGGGTGAAGGGCGCGCCGCAGAAACCGATGACCGGCAACTTGTCGCCAAAGTGGTTTGAAACCAGTCCGACCGCTTCGGCCACATAACCCAGGTCGGCTGCACGGTCGCTGCGCAGCGCGCTCACGTCTTCGGCCGTGCGAATCGGTTTCTCGATCACCGGCCCTTCGCCGGCATCAAAGCGAAAGGGCAGGCCCATAACCTCCAGCGGCAGCAGCAGGTCGGCAAAGATGATGGCGGCGTCGACGTTCAGGTACTCCGCGGCGGTGATGGTAACTTCGGCGGCGACTTTGGGCTTCTTGCAGATCTCGACCAGCGAGTAGTGCTTGCGCACCTCGCGGTATTCTTTCATATAGCGGCCTGCCTGGCGCATGAACCACACGGGCGTCGCCTCTACAGGTTGCCGTCGGCAGGCACGTACGAACAACGAATCAGGTGCGGACATAGAAACATTACTGTAGCAAACGCCGTCACGTCCGGGTGTGACTCGGGTCACGGGCGCTCTGGCCGCTTTCCGCTGAAGAAAAAGCCGCCAGATTTGAAAACATTTCAAATGTGCGCCGCGTCACCGTATTTCGCCCGCCAGATTCCTACAATCAGGCCTGAAATCGCGCCATGAGCGCTGCTCCTGCCAAGCCCGTAAATCCGTGGGTCGTGACCATCGCCGTCATGCTGGCCACGTTCATGGAAATCCTCGACACCACGGTGGTGAACGTGTCGGTCCCCCACATGGCCGGCAACCTGGGAGCGACGGTGGAGGAAGGCACGTGGGTCGTCACCTCGTACCTGGTGTCGAACGCCATCATTCTGCCCATGTCAGGATGGCTAGCCAATCGTTTCGGCCGGCGTCGCATGCTGATGGGGTGCGTCGCGGGATTCACTCTGACCTCACTGCTCTGCGGCATGGCGACGTCACTGGATTCGCTCATCTTCTTCCGGGTGCTCCAGGGGCTCACCGGCGGGGGCCTACAGCCGATGTCACAGGCTGTACTGTTGGAGACCTTCCCGCCGAAGAAACACGGCACTGCCATGGCCGCGTTTGGCCTCGGCATCATCCTGGCTCCCATCCTCGGGCCAACGCTCGGCGGCTACATCACCGACAACTACACCTGGCGCTGGATTTTCTACCTCAACCTGCCCGTGGGCGCCTTCTCGCTGCTGATGATAAATGCCTTCATCCACGATCCGCCCTACATCCGTAAGCGCAAAGCGGGTGGCGTCGATCTTTGGGGAATAGGGTTCCTGGCGCTGGGGTTTGGCATGCTGCAAGTGGTGCTCGACCGCGGCCAGCAAAAGGACTGGTTCGGCAGTACGCAGATTCGAGTCATGGCGTTTCTTTGCGTCTTCGGGCTGGTTGCCATGGTGATCCGCGAGCTGACGACAGAGCATCCCATTGTCGACTTGCGCGTGTTGAAAGACCGCACCTTCAGTGCCGGTGTGTTCATCATGACCATGCTGGGCTTCGTGTTGTATGCCAGCCTGATGCTGCTGCCGATTTTCCTGCAGACGCTGCTGGGTTATCCGGCGCTGGAATCAGGTCTGGCGCTTTCGCCGCGCGGCCTGGGTTCGCTGGTGACAATGCCGGTGGTGGGGCAACTCACAAATCGCTATGATCCGCGAAAACTGATCTTCGTCGGAGTGGTGGTGGGCGGCTGGAGCATGTTTGAACTCTCCCACCTCAACCTGAACACCGGCTACTGGGACATCTTCTGGCCGCAGGTGATTCAGGGCGCGGCGATGGCGTTTCTGTTCATCCCATTGATGGCGGTGAGCATGTCGGGCATTTCCAGAGAGAAGATGGGCAATGCCACCAGCATCTACAACCTGATGCGCAACATCGGCGGCAGCTTCGGCATCGCCACCATGACCACCTTCCTGGCGCGGCGCAGCCAGGTGCATCAGAACCAGATGGTCAGCCACATCTCGCTCTTCGACCACAATGCGCAGAACATGTGGCTGGGGATGAAAAGCTGGTTTGAGCTACATGGCTCGAATCCGGTGGAGGCATCGCGCAAGGCGCTGGGCGCGATGTACGGCATGGTGCAGCAGCAGGCCATGATGCTGTCGTTTGTCGAGGCGTTTTGGGTGATGGGGATCATCTTCTTTTGTATGGCGCCGTTGCTGCTACTGTTGCGGAATCCCAGGAAGCTGCATCCGCACGAACCCAGAGCGAAGAAAAATGGTCGAGAGGCGAGGGCTGCAACCTCGGCAACTGAGCCCGAACCTGAACTGGTCGGGATAATGCACTAAAAGACCGTTACCCCGGGCATAAATACTGATCCGGAGTGTAAACGCCTGATGGCGACAGTTAGCTTCCGGTTTGCCCGTCATCCAGGAGCAATCCGGACAGAGCACATTCATACGAGATGCCGACTTCTCGCTCATGTGGTTTGGTTCCGGATTACCGACAATCCAGGAGTGACCCCGTGACGATTCGAAAAGGGCGGCACCCAATCATCGCTTCGTTATGACCATCCACTATCCTAGAGTGCTACGATACCGCGCAAGTGCAAAGCACTGCCAAGCAAGAACCCGTGACCGAAACGGTTAACGGAAAGCTGAAGATCATGGCAGGGATTGAAGGAGGCATATCATGATCGACACGTCTGCCGACGTTACGCGCCTGTCTCCGTGGTGGAGACACTCGGCCATCCTCGTAATGATAGCTGGCTTCTCAGTTCTATCCTTTGTCACGGTCCTGACCTACAAGAACGCTCCACCGATCCCGGAGCGGGCCGCGGATGCAACGGGAACCGTTGAGTTTACCGGAGACGACATCCAACTGGGTCAGGAGGTCTTCCTTAAGTACGGTCTCATGGAGCACGGGACCCTGTGGGGCCATGGGGCTTACTTAGGTCCTGATTACAGTGCGGAATACCTGCATAGGCTCAGCGAAATAACCCGCGACACGATCGCGACCGAAAAGTACGGCAGACTCTTTGCGCAGCTTTCCCCGGACGAGCAGAGCGTCGCATCTGCGCAGACCATGAAGGTGCTCAAGGAAAACCGGTACGAACCAGCCTCGCGAACTCTCCGGCTCTCTTCAGGCGAGGTAGCTGCCTACCGCACACAGCTTCGCGAATGGAGCGACTACTTCACCAGGAAGGACGCCGCTCCCGGGCTACCAGCCAACTATATTCAGAACCCCGGAGAGCTGAAAGCTCTGACCGCCTACTTCGCTTGGGCGGCCTGGGCCACAACGGCGAATCGCCCTGGGAAGAATTACTCATACACTAACAACTGGCCCTACGAGCCCATCGCAGGAAACCGTCCTTCCACCGAGGCCTATGTTTGGAGCGCCTTGAGTCTCATCACCCTCCTGTCAGGGCTGGGTTTGATTCTCTTCGTCGTCGGCAAGTTCGACTACCTGGGCTGGAAGGGCGAGGGCGCTGGCTCCCATGTTATGCACTCTGATCCCCCTGTTTTGAAGCTCACGCCCAGCCAGTGGGCTACGGGATGGTTCTTTGTCATAGTGGCCCTCCTCTTCCTGGCGCAATCATTGCTGGGAGGCGCGCTCGCCCATTATCGCGTGGAGACCGGAGCCTTTTACGGGCTCGACATCGCCCGCTGGCTGCCCTACAACCTGGCGCGCACCTGGCACCTCCAACTCGCCATCTTCTGGATCGCGACGGCTTGGGTGGGCGGCGGCCTTTTCCTGGCGTCGTGGGTCGGTGGCGAAGAGCCCAGACACCAGAGGACCGGCGTCTACGCGCTCCTCGGGGCGCTGGTGGTGGTCGTAGTCGGTAGCCTGGTAGGCGAGTCCCTCGGCATCAACGACAAGCTGGGACAGCTCTGGTTCTGGTTCGGCCACCAGGGTTCCGAGTACCTGGACCTCGGGCGGCTCTGGCAGTTTCTGCTGGCAGTTGGCCTCATTTTCTGGCTGTTTCTGATGTTTCGGGCGCTCAGACCCGCTTTCAAAAGCCCAGACAAGCGCGAACTGTCCTCACTCTTTCTGTACGCGGCCGTGGCCATCCCGGTCTTTTACCTGCCCGCTCTTTTCTATGGCCCTCACACCAACTTCGCGGTTATCGACAACTGGCGCTTCTGGATAATCCATCTTTGGGTGGAAGGGTTCTTCGAACTCTTCGCGACGGTGCTGGTGGCTATTATGTTCCACCAGATGGGCGTGGTCAGCACCAAAACCGCCACGCGCCTGATCTACCTGGATGCCATCCTGTATCTCAGCGGCGGCATCATCGGCACAGGCCACCATTGGTACTTCACAGGCCAGGGAACGCTCAATATGGGCCTGGCGTCGTGCTTCTCCGCTCTGGAAGTTGTGCCTCTAACACTTCTGACTCTGGACGCATGGGATTTCATCAAGCTGCGAAAGGCGCAGTGTTCCGCGTGCGGCCACGATCTGGCCTGGAGCCAGAAGTGGTCCATCTACTTCCTCATGGCTGTGGGTGTCTGGAACTTCGTCGGCGCAGGGGTCTTCGGTTTCCTGATCAACTTGCCGATCGTGTCCTACTTCGAGGTGGGCACGTCGCTCACCGCCAATCATGCACACGGGGCAATGTTTGGTGTCTTTGGGATGTTGGCCTTAGCGGTCCTGGTCTTCTGCTTGCGGGCCATGCAATCCGACACCACATGGAAGGAGACGGAGAAGTTCGTCCGGGTGGGCTTCTGGGGTGCTAATGTCGGCCTTGCGCTCATGATCATCCTGGATCTGTTCCCGGGAGGAGTAATCCAGCTCTGGGATTCCATAGCCAACGGGTATTGGCACGCGCGCCGCCTGACGTTTCTGATGGGCGGCACCTACCACAAGCTGGAATGGCTGCGCATGGTGGGGGATATGATCTTCCTCTTCGCCGGCGCCCTGCCCATCACGCTCGGCGCGTTGCGCAGTATGTGGAAAAGGGACCTCTCTCCCACGCCGTAAAGGCTTCACCCCACCGGACTCCGTCTAACAGCGTGTCGTGGAGTATGCGATTTTACGTCACTGTACGGCCCGTCGGACCGTCGTGAATCTCCACCTCAATCGTGTAACCGCAATAAAACAAGGGGTGGATCCCTCTCGCCTCAGCAACCCCGCAACTGACGAGTTACGGACAAAACAGGAAGTTGGCTGTTCGGCGTCAAGTTGCCGAGAAACGCCCAAACCGGTGAAGTGCCCTGCGATTATGAGTGGATCGTCGGCAACCCGGAAGTTGCAAAAGCTGCCTTTCAAATTGGCGATAAATCGCCATTCGCAACCCAATACAAGCTCTCCCGACTTCTTGATGCCCGTTACAGCACGTATAGACTGAACTGCTGTTAACTTCCGTCTGACACCTGATACCTGACGCCTGACGCCTCCCATGCCCTACCGCGGTCGCATCGCGCCTTCGCCCACTGGCCTCCTCCACGTCGGCCATGCCTGCACCTTCTGGACGGCCTACCAGCGCGCGATCGCACATTCCGGGACGCTCGTGCTTCGCAACGAAGACCTCGATCCGCAGCGGTCGCAGGCGGAGTTCGCCGCCGCGATGCTCGAAGATCTGCGCTGGCTGGGCATCAAGTGGCAGGAGGGGCCGGACGTTGGAGGCGCGTTCGATCCATATGAGCAGAGCCGACGGCGCAGCTCCTATCTCGACGCCTGGCGCAAGCTGCGCGACGGCGGATTCATTTATCCCTGCACCTGCTCGCGTAAGGACCTGGCGCTGGCCGCGGCCGCGCCGAATGAGGGGGACGACGAGCTGATCTACCCCGGCACGTGCCGCCAGCGTATTGCGGAGACCGCCCAGTACCAGTCTCCGCTCGGCGTGAACTGGCGCTTTGGCGTTCAGGATGGCGAGGCGATTTCGTTCGACGACGGCAAACAGGGGCCGCAAAGCTATGTTGCTGGCAAGGACTTCGGCGACTTCGTCGTCTGGCGCAGGGATGATGTTCCGGCGTATCAGCTTGCGGTTGTGGTCGACGACGAAGCCATGCAGATTTCGGAAGTGGTGCGTGGGGCCGACCTGCTCAAGTCCACCGCGCGGCAGTTGCTGCTGATTCGCGCGCTCGGATGTCGGGTGCCCAGCTACTACCATTGCGATCTCGTGCGCGATGACTCAGGAGCTCGTCTGGCCAAGCGGCACGACGCGTTGAGCCTGCGGGCGCTGCGGGAAAAGGGGATGTCGCCAGACGAGGTACTCGCGAAGTGCCAAGCCTCTCCGTGAAAATCTCACCACGGAGGCACTGAGAGCACGGAGGCTTTTATATTTTAGTTCCTCCGTGTCTCCGTGCCTCTGTGGTTAATCCTCCGTAGAGCGCCCACAAATCTCGTTGCGCAATCCTCGAACGCGCGGTATTGTCCAAGCGAAAACTCACCGGAGGCTAACAATGCGTGTTAACTGGGCTGCAGTCGGCGTGTCCGGGATCGCTTACTGGCTATTGCAGGCGGCGTGGTTCACCTTGTTTTCCCAACAGTGGCAGGCCGGGCTGCGCATGAGCCCGGAAGAGATAGCCGCCTACAAAGCGCATCCCAATTTCCTGCCCTATGTCATAGCGCTGGTCTGCAATCTGGTGCTGGCTTTCATCATTGCCCGGGTGCTCGCACTCGGCGGGGTTTGGAACCTCATCCGCGGCTTTCGCATAGGCCTGCTGGTCGGACTCGTCGCCGCCCTGGCCATGCTGACGGAAATGCACTTCGAGGTCCGGCCGTGGCAGTTCATTCTCATTTCCGCCGGGTGCCCGGTGGCGGGCTGCATCCTGATGGGCCTCATTCTGGGGACCTGGAAACCTGCTGATCGCTCACGGCAAGTAGCAGCTTCGGCGGCCTCCCAATGAGTCAGGCGGAGAACGCAATGCAAGGCCACTTCACGGTCGTGGAAAGCCTTAAGCTGCTGCCCACGCCCGACGGTAAGCGCTTCGTGGAACTCTTTAAGCACGGAACCCTGACCGTCGAGTTGTACGCGCCACGCGGCATGGATCCGCAGACACCGCACGCGCGCGATGAGATTTATGTCATCGCCAGCGGAACGGGAACGTTTCGCCACGGCCATGACAAAGACGTGACGTTCGGCCCAGGAGACGTGTTCTTTGTGGCAGCCGGGGTGGAGCATCGTTTCAAGGACTTCAGCGACGACTTGGCCGCCTGGGTGTTCTTCTACGGCCCCAAGGGCGGCGAGAAAGCGTAAGAATTCACCACGGAGGCACAGAGAACACGGAGAATGGGGATTCTATGAGGCTCCGTTCTTGAAGTCCCCGCTTCTTCGCATCCGATCAGTTCACGTTCGACACTCATTCGACTCCATTTACCCTCCGTATCCTTCGTGTCTCTGTAGTGAAAACCTGTTTCCCCGCAACTTGCCTGCATCCGCGCAGAGCGATTATTGTTGCCTCTGCAGCATATGGCCCATAAGAAGCGCACCTCACCCAGCTCACCTAAGAAGAAGCAGCCGAAGGTTCCCTTGGCTCCGGTCAAAAGCAAACCGAATACTCCGCCGGCAGTAGAACAACCGGACGGTTCGCCGAAGCCTACCAATCCCAAGGCGCGCACCGATTCGGCGCCATCGGATGGGAACCGACCTTTGCGCGACGGCTCGCGCTCCTCTTGGTTGCGCACCTATGAGATCCCCGACTACCGCCTGGAACGCCCCGAGTTCCGCGTCTACATGAGCGGCGAGGGCGAGAACCTCGAATACCGCGTCGAAGGTGACCTGAGCGCGGCGCCGCCACCGATTCGCGAGTCGAAGTATCTTACCCCCGAGCAGTCGATCGCCATCTACCGCTGGATGCTGCTCAACCGCCGCATGGAGACGGCGCTGGAAAATCTTTACAAGCAGGGCAAGGTGGTCGGCGGTGTGTACTTTGGGCTGGGGCAGGAGGGCTGCTCATGCGCCTCGGCGTTCGCGCTCGGGCCGGATGACTGGCTGGGGCCGATGATCCGCAACCAGGGAGCGATGCTGGTTCGCGGCTTCAGCGCGCGCGACATCATGCGGCAGTACATGGCAAAGGCCGACTCGCCCACATTCGGCCGCGATGCCTCGTCGCACTTTGGTGACTTCCAGCGGCGCAACGTGTGCGCGCCCATTTCGATGCTGGGCGAACTGATCGGCGTGATGGCAGGCATTTGCCTGGGCGCGCGATTGCAGGGCAGAAACGTCGTCGGCCTGACGTATGTCGGCGATGGCGGGCAATCTACGGGCGTGACCTACGAGAGCCTGAATTTTGCCGCCGTGCAGAAACTGGGCCTGGTGCTGATCGTGGAGAACAATCTCTGGGGATACTCGACGCCCAGCGACATGCAGTTCTGCGTGAAAGACCTGGCCGAGCGGGCGATTGCCTACGGAATTCCGGGCGTGATCGTCGATGGCACCGATCCCTGCCAGGTCTACGACGCGACGCACGAGGCCTGCGAGCGCGCACGCCGTGGCGAAGGTCCGACGCTGATTGAGGCCAAGATGATGCGCATGAAAGGCCACGCCATCCACGACGCCGCGCAGTATGTTCCGGCGGAGCTATTCGAGTATTGGCGGGCGCGGGATCCCATTGCGCGGTTTGAGAACTATCTCATCAACGAAAAGAAGTGGCTCAGCACCGAAGAAAATCACAAGCTGATCGAAGATGTGGAGCGTGAACTTGAAACCGACCGCGAAGCGGCGGTCGCATCACCCATGCCCGAGCCGGAGACCGACAAGACACATCAGGGCGTGTACTGCGATGACGCGTGCCACGTGATTCATCCAAAGTATGGACGGGTGACGGCGAAGTTGCGGGAGACGAGCGCGGCCGGGGCAAAGAAAGAGGAAGCGGCGGTGCATTTGAAGTGAATCAGCGATAAACGTCTTTGCGGTGGCCTACTCTAAGGATCAGCACGACAAGAACATCTTCCAGGACGTCATACACCACGCGGTAGTCCCCAATCCGGATTCGGTAGGCGTGCTCCTCGCCCTTCAGCTTGCGCGCAGCGGGGGGGAACGGGTTATCCGCAAGCGTCTCTACAGCCCTCGTAATCCGAAGTCGGAGAGGAAGGGGCAGTTTTTCTAAGGCGCGGGCTGCTGAGGTTGTGTATCGAATGGCGTAGCGTTTCGCCATTTCCGGCTACAATCCTAGATCCTTCTTGAGTTGCTCCCAGGGAATGGTCTTTTCCTTCCGGGCCTTCCTGGCCAAGCGGGCGTCCAGTTCGTCCTCGTATCGTTCAAGCAGTTCCAGATCCTCAATCGGAATAACCGCCGCCACGGGCTTTTTCCGGCGGTGGAGAATCGTACGTTCCCCGGCAAATTCCGCCTTACTGAGGATTTCTGAAAACCGTTGGCGGGCTAGGCTGGTGGTAACCTTAGACATGTACGGTCTCCTTACAATTTGTGCATATTGTACAACTTGCCATGTTGGTCGGGCAACTGTAAAATCCGCCAAGCGGATTCGTTAACAATGCCACCTGTCACCTATCTTGAGGCCATTCGCCAGGGAATCTGGGAAGAGATGGAGCGCGACCCGGCGGTGTTCTGCATTGGCGAGGACATTGGCGTGTACGGTGGAGCGTTCAAAGTCACCGAGGGCCTGATCGACCGCTTCGGCCCCGAACGCGTGGTCGATACGCCCATCTCCGAGATGGCGATCGTCAATGCAAGCTTCGGCGCGGCGCTCACCGGAATGCGGCCGGTCGCCGAGTTCCAGTTCATGGACTTCATTAGCTGCGCCTTCAACCAGATCACCAATCTGCTGGCCAAGGCGCACTTCCGCTGGGGCGCGCCAGTGCCTGTCGTCTTGCGTGGGCCATCGGGCGGCGGAGTTCATGGAGGCCCATTTCACTCGCAGAATCCCGAGACCTATTTCGCGCACGTGCCGGGGCTGAAGGTCATCTGCCCGGCCAGTGCATACGATGCAAAGGGGCTGATCAAAGCGGCCATCCGTGACAACAATCCCGTGCTGTTCTTCGAGCACAAGTACTTGTATCGGCGGATCAAAGAAGAGTTGCCGGTCGGCGATTACACCGTCCCGATCGGCAAAGCGCGAGTCGCGCGCGAGGGTGGCGACGTAAGCGTAATTACCTACGCCGCGATGGTGTATGTCGCGCTGGAAGCGGCAGAGATACTCATCAAAGAAGGGATCGAGTTGGAAGTGATCGACCTGCGCACGGTGCTGCCGCTCGATCGCGAGGCCATCCGCGATACCGTGGAGAAAACGAACCGCGTCATCGTGCTGCACGAAGACACCAAGACGGGCGGCATCGCCGGCGAAGTCGCCGCCATCATCAACGAGGAATGTTTCGATGCGCTCGACGCTCCCATCGTGCGCATCGCGTCGGCTGACTCGCCTGTGCCGTTCTCGCCACCGCTGGAAGAGGTTTTCCTGCCCAGGGTTGCGGACGTGGTGCGCGAAGCGCGACGGTTGAGGAACTACTGATCGCAACCACCGATGAACACTGATTCGCACGGATGTAGGTATTGCAAGAGAAGCTCTCAGCCGCCAGCCGCCAGCCATCAGCTAAAACGAACGGCGGCCACTTGGTTTACTCTGAGACGAGTTTGAACAGAGCACAACTTCAGCACATCAGAGGAGATCAAATGCGAGGATTCATCGCGGGAGTGATCATCGCGCTGCTGGCGGTTTTCGGCGGAGCATACTTCTACGCCACGACCGGACACTTCGACACACGCGCCGTTCCCAACACTCCGGGCAGCCTCGAACGTAAAGCCGCCAACCAGTCGGTTGATAAGTGGGTCGAAGGGCATGCTCCCAAACAGGACAATCCCTTTCAGCCGACGATGGAGAACCTCACCGCCGGCCAAAAGACCTATGACGAGAACTGCTCGTTCTGCCATGGCAGCCTCAAGCAGCCTCTCTCACCGATGCGGAAGAAGTTCTATCCGCCCGTGCCTCAGTTGATGACGCGCAACGCGGACGACCCTGATGGCGAGATCTTCTATGTAGTCAAGTACGGCATCCGCTTTACCGCCATGCCGGGATGGGATGGGCAGCTAACGGACGATGACATTTGGAAGACGGTACTGTTCCTGAAGAACTCCGACAAGGTGAAGAACGCAACCCAGCCACAGAGTTCGCCCAGCCCCTCCAGCACGGACAACTCGAAGGCGCCGGAAGCGCAGCCGAAGTAGCTGTCAGCCGTCAGCTCTCAGCCGTCAGCTAAGAGCAAAACCGAGCCACAGATGTACGCGGATTTCACGGATCAGAAAAGACTAACCGCAGATAACGCGGAGCTCGCGGAGCAAAGAAGGACGACGGAGACTCTTGGTTCGCATTCGCGTCTTCCGCGGTTTGCCCTTTCTGATCCACGCTAATCCCTGGCCGGTCTTGCCTTCTAGCTGACGGCTGACAGCTTCTCCTACTCGTACGCCAGGGCGTCGATGGGGTCTTTCTGTGCCGCCTTCAACGCCGGGTACAGTGCTCCCAGCAGCGATCCCACGATTGCGATGATCGTCGCGCGCACCAGCCAGGCATCGGTGATCATCAACGGTAGGGTGCGGAATTTTGCCCTCAGCCCCACCTTCGCCGCGTAGCTCATCGCCATCCCCAGAATGACACCGCCAACTGCAATCACCAGGGTTTCGCGAAGAATGGCGTTCACGATGTAAAGCTTGCCCGCTCCCAGCGCCTTCAGAATGCCGATTTCGCGGGTGCGCTCCATCACCGCCGCGTACATCGCCTGGAAGATCACGATAAAGCCGATGATCATCGCAATCCCAATCACCACGCGAATCACCGTATTCAGACCGGGAATGCTGCTGGAGGTCATCATGCTGAGGTATTCCTTCAGCGAGTGGACGCCGTACTGCTCCATGCCGGGAACGCTCTTGATTTCCTTAACGACCAGGTTGGCGTTGTTTGGATTGTCGAGCTTGACGTAGAAGATGGAAGCCTTACCCGTGGCTCCAATGAGGTCCTGCAAGGTCGCGATGGGGATGAACTGGCGCGCGCCGCGGCCATGCTCCACAATGCCGCAGACGCGGAATTCATGATTCAACACCTCGACCTTATCGCCCACTTTGAGATGTTTGGCCCCCGCTTCGAGGTCATCGACGATCATGTCGTACGGACCCTGGAAGGGGCCTCCAGAAAGATAGTCGAGCGGCCCTCCCACTGCTTCAAACGATGGCAGGTCGATGCCGTCGATGACCGAAACGTAGCCTGAGGTCGAAAGCTGCGCCGCGACCGGCGCTACTGCGACGACATGGGGAAGCGGCCGTATCTTGTCCGCGACCTTTTGCGACACCGGGGCCCCGCTGACGCCCACGAACAGTGATGCACCCGGAGGCTGAACCAGGATGTCGGCCCCGATGCCCACCTGGCGATTGCTGGTGTCGGTCAACATGCCCAGCATGATGCCAACGATAAGCAAAATCAGGGTAACTTCAACCGCGACAGCAAAGACACCGATCAACGCTCGAAACGGCCGATGCGCCAAGTTGGCTAGAATCATTTTGTTCATAAGGCGAATACTCGATTCTATAGGATGCACGCAGGCTTACATCCTCGCAGCGCCGCTATCCTGCCGCGCGCCTTCTACGACCGCGATCCCGTGACCGTTGCCCGCGAGCTGCTGGGCAAGCTCCTGGTGCGTCGTGAGGGCCGCAAGCTGCTGGCGGGACGCATCGTCGAAGCCGAGGCCTACCTGGGCGCCGAGGATCCCGCAGCGCATGCCTATTCGGGGCGCACGCCGCGAAATGCCGTGCTGTTTGGGCCACCCGGCCATGCGTATGTCTATTTCATCTACGGCAATCACTACTGCCTGAACGTCTCGTGCATGAAGGAGGGGTATGCGGGAGGCGTGCTGTTGCGGGCGATGGAACCGGTAGCGGGCATTGAAGCGATGGTGGCGGCGCGCGGGATGGATATACCCACCCTTTCGCCAAAAGCAGGCGAAAGGATGGGGCACCCACACTTGACTTCGTTATTGCGACCATCGCAGTTGCGACTGATCTCCAGCGGGCCAGGGCGAATGTCGCAGGCGCTGGGCATTACCCGCGAGCGCGACAACGCGAAGGACCTGACGTCACCAGGCTCGGATTTGTGGTTTGCCGACGATGGCTATCGGCCGAAGAAGATCGTTGCCACGCCGCGCATTGGAATTAAAAAGGCCGTCGAGGAGCCGCTGCGGTTTGTGGTGGCGGGCAATCCGTATGTTTCGGGCAAGCGCACCTTCTGAGGCATGGAGAGTGCTCTCGCCCATCGGACCGAGATCGTACAATCAACTTATCGTGACTTCGTGTGAGACGGAACGCTTGACAGCTGCGTCTAACTAACCGTATCTGAGGCTTGGCAAATTGAGGTATAGTGAATTGAGTAATTCGGAGCAGAAACGCGTGGCGAGCACAGCAGAAAAGCCTACGACAGCAACCGCAACGCTTCTTCAGCAGTTGGATTCGATCGTCCACGAAATGACTGCCGATGAGCTTAAGGCAGCTCAGGAGAGGCTGCAGAATCTGCTCAAGGAAGCCCGCGCTTCTCGCGGACAGAATCGCGAAACAGCTTAAGAAGCTTCCGCAATTCCTCTTCCCCCATCTCTGGCCTTAGTGCTTTTACGAGCCTTACAAACTCACTCTCATCTGCGGAATAATCCAGCAATTCACGCAGCATCTCTTTCACTTCCTGTTGCTTTCGAAGCTTATCTTTATCCAGGTGCTTCTTATCACCAGTCGGTCGTCGCTTCATGTGGGAAAGGCCACCCGTAACCTCCGCTAATAATGTCGCAGATGAGACATGCCGACTTCTACGGTGACTGAGTGGTTACCAGGCAACGGCTGGCGTTTGTACGGCACTGAGGGCAGGTTGCTATGCAAGAAGCTGCTGGTGTCAACACGTTGTGGCGCGTTCAGGCCAGGATGGGCATTGCGATCTATTCCGGGTCGTGCCACCCGCCGATGTCGGCCGCCAGTTCCCGCGAGTCGGAGGGGCCCCAGCTTCCCGGCTCATAAGTCTCCACCGGGCAGCAATCACCCAGGATCGGATCGACTATGGCCCAAGCAGCCTCCACGGCATCCTGGCGGACGAACAACTCCGGATCGCCCTTCATCGCGTCGGTCAACAGCCGTTCGTAGGCTTCCATTTCGTCGGTAGAGCTGTATTTCACCGCCGAGAGCTCAACCGGCATGGGTACCATTAACGGACCTGGCCGCTTCACGCGGCTACCGATGTTGATCTCGATGTCCGGACTGAGCCGAAAGCGGAAGTAGTTGCGTCCTTCCGGGCCGCCTTTTGCCAGAGGAGGCTTGCGCAGCTTGATATACACTTCGGTCGCCGTGGTCGGCAACCGTTTGCCCGCACGAATCAGGAAGGGCACACCCGACCAGCGCCAGGAATCAATCTCGAGGCGCAGCGCAGCAAAAGTTTCTACGTCAGAATGAGGAGAAACGCCGGGCTCGTCGCGGTATCCACGAAACTGCCCGCGAATGATGTTGGCCGGACTGAGCGGCGGAATGCTGCGGAAAATTTTTACCTGCTCGTCGCGGACCGAGTCGACGTACATGCTGGTGGGCGGCTCCATGGCTAGAAAGGCCACCACCTGCAGCATGTGATTCTGCACCACATCGCGGATGGCGCCGGCTTCTTCGTAGAACTTGCCGCGGCCCTCGACGCCGAAGGCCTCGGCCATGGTGATCTGCACGCTATGTACGTAGTTGCGGTTCCAGATAGGCTCGAGAAAGCTGTTGGCGAAGCGGAAGATCAGCAGATTCTCGACCGCCTCCTTGCCTAGGTAGTGATCGATGCGAAAGATGCAGTCTTCGGGAAAGACCTGGTGCAAGGTCTCGTTGAGCTTGCGTGCGGTCAATAGGTCGCGGCCGAAGGGTTTCTCGACGATAACCCGGGCGTTTTTGGCGGCTCCGGATTTTCCCAGTCCCTGCACGACCACAGGAAACATGCTGGGCGGAATCGCGAGGTAGTGGGTGGGAAGTTGGGCGTCGCCCAATTGCGTGCGAATCGCCTGATACGTCTTGTCGTCCTTGTAGTCGCCGTCGATGTAGACCAGCAGCTCGCACAGCTTAGCGAAAGCCTCGTCGTCAACTCCGCCGCCGTACTTGGTAATGCTATCTTTGGCGCGCTCGCGCAATTGGTCGATCGTCCAGCCCGACTTCGCCACACCGATAACCGGCACTTCCAGGGTGTTGCGCTTCACCATGTTGTGCAGCGAAGGGAAGATCTTCTTGTAGGCGAGATCGCCGGTGGCGCCGAAGAACACCAATGCATCGGAAACTTGATGAGACATTCGATCCCCTGTACGTCATTGACAGGATTAGGTAGTTGCTCGGGGAACAGTGTATCCGCACAGCCAGCCCCGTGGGTAGTATGCACTGCCGGGCGTGAAAGCAGGGTTACAAGACAGTTGTCGGTGGCCAGTTGTCAGTTGTCAGCTAAGAGCTACCAGCCACCAGCTGTCAGCTGGCGGCTCTCAGCCGGGCAGGTCAAGAAACAAGCTGCACGAGATCGCACGTCCGTCCGAAGGCTTGACGTAATCCGCGCGATCCGTGAAATCCGTGGCTATGCTTTTCTCCTCCGCAACCGTCGGGGTCAATCCGCAGTTGAGGAGAAGTAGTAACTGACAGACTGATGGCTGGAGCTGGCGGCTGGTGGCTGGTGGGTAGTAGCTGACAGCTGACGGCTGATAGCTGACAGCCTTCTTCTCGTTTACGATGAATGAGCCGATGACCTCTCCTTCTCCCTTGCAGCACACCAGCGAACACGTGCTGGAGTTCAATCAGTTCCGGGACTTGCTTGCCGCTTACACAGCTTCGCCACTAGGCCGTGAGCGCGTGCTAAAGCTTGTGCCCACGCACGACAGAACCTGGATCGAGCGTCAGCAACAGCTCACGGAGGAGCTGCGCGGATTCCTGCGCGCCGGCCGCAGCTTCGATTTCCACGGCCTGCTCGATCCGAGTTCGCTGATCGAAAAGTCACGCATTCGCGGTGCGGTGCTGGAGCTGGCGGAAATTCGGGAAGTCCTTCTGCTGGCCGACCGTGCGGCCGAGTGGCGCGAGATCGCCTTACATCCCACGGTACAAATCCAGGAGAATTGGCAGGAAGTCACGGCACTCTCGCAAGAGCTGGCGGACTTTGCTTCCCTTCTCCGCTATTTCGCCAACAAGATTCTGCCCGACGGCACGCTCGATGATCGCGCCTCACCCCAGCTGGCGCGCATTCGCCGCGAGATCGAAAAGCAGAAGCGCACAATCCAGGAGTCCCTGCGCTCGTATCTGCGGCGGCTCTCAGAAGGCGGCGCAGTGCAGGATGAGCTGGTCACGATTCGCGGCGACCGTTTCGTCATTCCGGTCAAGACCGAGCAGCGGCGCCGCGTGCAAGGCGTCGCCCATGGCGCGTCTTCCAGCGGACAAACCGTGTTCATGGAGCCGCTGGAGACGATCGAGCAGAACAATGAGCTGGTTCGGCTGAACGAGGAGGAGCAGGCGGAAATTCATCGCATCTTGCTGGAGATGACCGGCCGCATCGGTGAGTATGCCGACTCGCTCGCCGCCGCGGTCGACATCATGAGCCAGCTGGAGCTCCAGTTCGCCAAGGCGCGCTTCACGCAAGAGTACGACGGTGTGACGGTGCGTTTTCTGGGAGCGGAAGATGGAGCTGGCCGGTCGGGCGCGCCGGGAGAAGGCCGCGATTCTCTGGTGCTACGCAAGGCGCGCCATCCGCTGCTCGAGCGAACGCTAAAGCCGCAGGGCAGGGTCATCGTTCCCGTGACGGTTGAAATGGACAGCCAGTATCGCCAGGTCGTCATCAGCGGCCCGAATACGGGCGGCAAGACCGTCGCGCTGAAGACCATTGGACTGCTCGCCCTGATGGCGCAGTCGGGCGTACCAGTGCCCGCAGAGCGGGCCGAGATGCCGATCCTCGACGGGGTCTTCGCCGACATAGGCGATTACCAGTCAATTGAGCAAAACCTGTCGACCTTTTCGGCACATGTGACCAACATCAATCGCATCTCGCAGGAGGCCACCGAGCAGTCGCTTGTGCTGCTCGATGAGTTGGGATCGGCAACCGATCCTGAAGAAGGAGCCGCGTTGGCCGTGGCGATCGCTGATTACTTCCGCCGCCGCGGCTGCCTGAGCATTGTCTCGACTCACCACACTGCGCTGAAGGTCTACGCGGCGAACACGCCAGGCGTGCTGAACGCGGCCGTCGGCTTCGACGAACGCACGCTCGCTCCCACCTACGAGCTGCGCATGGGAGTGCCGGGCGCTTCTGCGGGCATCAACATCGCGCAGAAGATCGGTCTGAATACCGAAATCGTCGCCGGGGCGCGTGAGCGGCTGACTTCGCAGGCGCAGGATGTGTCGCGCTTCCTCGACCGGCTGCACTCCGACCTGCGCGAGATCGATAACGAACGCGTACAGCTTCGCAACCGCGAGCAAGAGCTGGCACGCGAGCGCAACCATCTGGCGACCGAGGGCAAGAAAGAACAGCGCGAGAAAATCCGCGAGCTGGAGAAGAAGCTGGAAAGTGTGCTGCGCGACTTCGAGTATCGCGCGAGAGAAACGGTCAACGCCGTACAAGACCGTGCCCAGGCGCTGAAGCTGTCGAAAGACGCTGAACGCCGCATTGCGAAGATGCGACGCGAGTTTCGCGAGCAGTTCGATTCGACCGTGGTGGCGCACAGCACAGGGTCAGACACAGGCGATCGCCACGCCGCGCCGCACGTGGTGCAGCACGTCTCCGTCGGCGACATGGTGCGCTTGAAGTCGCTTGGTCGCGACGGCAAGGTGACGCGCCATTTCGATGACGACGCCTTCGAAGTGGCCGTCGGGCCCATGAAGATGAAAGTGCCGCGCGACGACATTGCCGACGTGGTGGTGCGGGCCGGGGCCGATCCGGTTTCGGCCGCGCGGGCGCGCGGCATCAACGTCGCCCTGGCGCACGAAGACGAAAGCGTGCCCACCGAAATCAATGTCATCGGGCAAACCGTGGACGACGCGACACGCGCGGTGGAGAAGTTTGTCGATCGCGCTTTCCTCGCCGGAGCCGTTCGCCTGCGCGTGGTGCACGGTAGTGGCATGGGAATCTTGCGCAAGGCGATCCGGCAGTTCTTGCAGCAGCATCCCCACGTTGCAACGGTCTCCGAGCCGCCGCAGAACGAAGGCGGCGCCGGGGCGACGGTTGTGGAGCTGAGGGTGTGAAGACGCTCTTCGCTTTTCGCCATTCGCTCTTCGCCGGAAGCACCGCCCAGAGCGAAAGGCGAAGAGCTAACAGCGAAGAGCGACGCGTAACGCTAAGCCCTCCGTTGCGCCTGGCAGCCTCGCTTCTCTAAACTACGGAGGACCGATGAGTAAGCTCTCCCAAACCCTAGGCGGTTACCTCTGGTGGACCTCTCCGCGCGGCAGTGTGCGCTACGACATCATGGTCTCGCTGATTCTGGCCTTCATCTTCCTCGCGCCGCTTGCGATCAACTTCGGCGACAAGCCGGTCGTTCGCTCACCGCATCAGACCGAGGTCGTTGTCAGACCTGAAGGCAACGGATTCGTGTATAAGATTGACGCAGCCGCGGTGCAGACGGGAAGCGACGAAGAGATTCGGGAGTCGTTGTTGCGCGTGCTGGAGCCTATCTCCGGCGAGATCAGTATCGATCGTTACGAGCCGGTGCGCGACAACAAGCATAAGATTGTCGCTTATCAGGTTTGGGCGCATCGCTGATCGCTGCTGTCATACTGAATGCAACCCGGATCCAGTGGCCGTGTTAACGTCTGAAGCAACGCAAATGAAACCCAAACTCTGTATCGCGATTCTTGGCCTGCTGCTGGCCGCCGCGGCTCACGCCCAAGATCTCGACGCCATCCTCAACTCGATGGACAGGGCGGCAGCGGACTTTCACTCAGCCCAGACCGATTTCGTGTGGGACCAATATCAAAAGGTCGTTGACGAGCACGATTTGCAGAAGGGCACGATGTACTTCCGCCGCCAGGGCGACGACGTAGAGATGGCGGCCGACATTACCTCGCCCGACAGGAAGTACGTGCTATTTACGGGTGGCGTGGTTAAGGTTTATCTCCCTAAAGCCGACCAGGTGACAGAGTACAGCGCGGGCAAGAACAAGGCGGATTTTGAGACCTTCCTGGTGCTGGGTTTCGGCGGCAGCGGCAAAGACCTGGACAAGTCCTTCGACGTGAAGTTCGCCGGCATGGAGCAGGTGCAGGGGGTGAACGCTGGTAAGCTGGAGTTGACGCCGAAGTCGCAGAAGGTCCGCAACATGTTCTCGACCATTACGCTGTGGATTGATCCCGTGCGCGGCGTGAGCGTGCAGCAGAGGTTCGACGAGCCCTCGGGCGACTACCGCTTGGCCACCTACAGCAATATCCAGCTCAACAAGAAGATCAACGGCGAGGTCTTCAAGCTGAAGACCACGAGCAGAACGAAGTACGTCCGGCCGAATGGGTGAAGAGAGCCGCCAGCGGCCAGGTCTCAGCTAGTTCTCGTTGATTGTCCTCTTTTTGTTTGATTGTCATCGCGAGCGCAGCGAGGGATCTGCTCTTTGCTCGTACCACACAGAATCGAAGCTTTGTCGCAAGGCCGCCGGGAGCAGATCCCTCGCCCCAAATGACGGCGCTCGTGATGACAAGGCAAAACGAAAAGCCTGACGTTGAATCCGGCCTTTGTCTTAGCTGAGAGCTGATGGCTGAGACCTGCCAGCTCAGATCCTCATCGGCATCACGACGTAGCGGTACTTGAAGCCGTCGTCGTTGCCGTCGTCGGGGCGCATCTGGCCGGCAGACTGGGCGTCCTTGAATTCCAGCCGCACATCTCCCGCACTTGAGGCCTTCAGGAAATCGATCAGGTATTCCGAGTTGAAGCCGATAGTCATGGGATCGGCAGTGTAGGCAGTTTCGATTGAGTCTTCCGATTCGCCCGAGTCTGTGGACGACGAGGAAATCTTGATCTCGTTCTTGTCGAGCTTCAAGCGGATAGCTCGGGAGCGCTCGTCGGCAAACTGCGCCACGCGCTGCAAGGCGGTGTTCAGGTCGGCTCCGTGCACCACGATGGCCTTGTTGTTCTCACGCGGCAGCACGGCTTCGTAGTTGGGGAACTGCCCAGTCAATTGCCGCGAGGTCAGCAGCCGCTCGCCAATACGGAAGAACAGCGTTGATTCGTCCTTGGCGAAGTCGATGAAGTCCACTTCGCTGTTCTGCAGTAGCGAATAAAGCTCACTCATGGCTTTCTTCGGGATGAGAGTCTTGTTCTCGCCGGTAACGTCGAACTGCTCGCCCGTCTTCTCGATGTGAGCTAGGCGATGGCCGTCCGTCGCGACCATGGTGATCGATTCGGGTTTCAAGACCATCAGGCCGCCGTTAAGCGTGTAACGCGATTCTTCGTTTGAGATGGCGAAGATCGTCCGCCCAATCATACTGCGCAGCGTCTGTGCCGGAACCTTGACGATACCCGAGGCTGGAAAGACCGGCAATCCAGGAAAATTCGCACGCGCCATGCCGACCATCTTGGTGTTGGAGCGCCCAGAGCGGATGTTGACCCAGTGGTTCTCCAGCAGCTTGATCGAGATGTCGCCGTCCGGCAGCAACTTGACATAGTCGTAGAGCTTGCGCGCAGGGATCGTACAGGCGCCTTCGCGCTTCACCTTGGCGGCACAGGAGGTGCGCAGGCTCAAATCGAGATCGGTGGCGGTGATGGTCAGCCGGTTCTCGGCAGCTTCGAACAGAAAGTTCGACAGGATGGGAATCGTGGTCTTGCGCTCGACCACTCCCTGCGTGGCCGTCAGTTCTCTCAGCAAGTCGAACTTGCTAACGCTGATCTCCATCGCTGTTCCCTGAACTGCTCCCGTAACTTCGGCAGCCATTGTGTTTACCCTCAGGCAGTCGCGTTTTGGGAGCGGCTGACGTCGGTGAAGCGTTCGACGAAGTTCAAGCGCGCTCAAAAGCCTGCGACTACGACTTTCCTTATATCAAATAAAAATCTAATAAAACAGTAGTAACCGTAGGCACGGTGAAAAAGTGGAAAATGGCAGCCAAACCGCGTGAATCAAGAGGAGGCACCGTTTCGGGATGCGGAGAACCGGTTCTTCCAGCCGCGTGAGCTGTGCCAGATTGGGGCACTTCGGAGATTGAGCGGCGATGTTCAGTGCCATCCACAGAACGTCCACAGCGGGGTAGAAGCAAAAGCTCGTCCTAAATTGAAAAACCGGGCTAGAGCCCGGTTTATGCGCCCAAAGCCTCGGTAAGTTTATTCAGCAGCCTGTTCAAATCTTTGTCGGTCTTACGAGCCTCCTCGATCTTCTCGACCGAGTGCAGCACTGTCGTGTGGTGCTTGCCGCCGAACTGGCGTCCGATCTCCGGCAGCGAAGCGTCAGTCAAGTGCTTTGCCAGAAACATGGCGATCTGCCGCGGATAGACAATGACGCGAGAGTTGTTCTTGGCCTTGATCTCCGCTGGCCTGAGCCCAAACTGTTCTGACACGATCTTCTGGATGGAGTCGATGGTGATCTTCTTCGCCTGCGAATCGATTACGTTCTTGAGCACTTCCTGCGCGGTCTGAAGGTTCAGTTCGCCGCCCGTGAGGGAGAAATAGGCCGTGAGCCGGATGAGGGCGCCTTCGAGTTCGCGGACGTTACTGCGGATGTTCGATGCAATGTAGAGGGCCACATCGGTCGGGAGATGGACGTGTTCCGACTCAGCCTTTTTCTGGAGAATCGCAACCTTGGTCTCCAGGTCGGGCGGCTGGATATCGGCGATCAGGCCCCATTCGAAGCGACTGCGCAGGCGGTCCTCGATCTCGGCCAGCTCCTTGGGAGGGCGGTCGCTGGCGATCACGATCTGCCGCAAAGACTCGTGCAGGGCGTTGAAAGTGTGGAAGAACTCTTCCTGCGTGCGTTCTTTATGGACCAGGAACTGGATGTCGTCGATCAGCAGGACATCCATGTTGCGGTACTTCTCGCGAAAGCTGCTCATTTTGTTGTACCGCAGCGCATTGATCATATCGTTGGTGAACTTTTCGCTGGATACATAGCAAATGGCCACCTCAGGCTCACGCTTCTTGACCTCGTGTCCGATCGCCTGCATGAGGTGGGTCTTGCCCATACCGACACCGCCGTAGAGGAATAGCGGGTTGTAGGCTTTCGAGGGACGCTCCGCCACCGCACGCGCGGCCGCATGGGCAAACTGGTTTCCGGCGCCGATGACAAATCCGTCGAACGTGTATTTGGGATTCAATTGTGCCACCCCATCCCAATCGAAACGCTGCTGCCGAACCACAACTGGGGCCGGAGACTCGAGCGCGGTCTCTTCGGAGGCGGCATCGCCGCGAGTCTTCTGCGCTGCGTTTTGCTTCTCCTGATCAGTGACGAATTCGACGTCCTGGTATTCCAGCCCCAGGTCGTCGATCGCTTCACTGATCAGGTCTCCCCATTTCTCCCCGATATGGCAGAAGTCGGGGTTGGGCACGCGCACAAATAAGACAGAGCCCTGCGAATGGCTGAAGCGTGTTGGCTTGAGCCAGGTTTCGTAGGAGCTGCGGTTTACTTTTTTTTCCAGTGCGTCGAGGACACGCACCCACGGATTGGGAGTCAACGTTCCAATAGATGCCATAGCAGCAAAAATCCGAGGCGAACCGCGCCTCTAACCGATCGGAGTAAAGTTCAGTGGGAACAGGGCCGAACACACGGTGCCACAGCGTGTAGTCCGTCACACATTTCAGGCAAAATGAAAAAGATCCGCCACCCGGCAGGGCTGCCTGATATGCAGCGCGCACTCTGTTTAAGTGCTGTTGATTGTCTGTGGCTGCATGGGATACTAGCACGAAAAAAAAAGTGCGCAATAGGTGGATGCACCAGCGCGAATGCAGTGCGACGAGAGAACGATTGATTTCGGGAAAGTTACTGCGCAAAAATTTTTTTTTGGTCGGGTTGGGAGTCTCGCGCTCGCAGGCAGGTCACCTGTTTGTGTTACCTGTGGTGCTGTCAGGGTCAACCACGGATTGCCACGGATGAGCACGGATCGCATTGAACCCCGTTGGCGACTTGCCCCAGGGATTCTGGAACAACGGTTTCCCGGATCATTTGAAGAAAAAGCATCCCGATCTCACAGATATCCAGACCAACTAATCCTCAATCCGTGTTCATCCGCGTAAGTCCTTGGTTCGAAGGCACCAGTTCTCCCGGTTGCCACTAACGCGCCCTGACCGTTATACTTTTGGTTTGCCCATAGACATTTTGCCCTTAGTGAGGAGCGCAGTTACGAATGCCGAAGCGCACATTCCAACCCAACCGTCGTCGCCGCTCAAAGACGCACGGATTTCGTTCCCGTATGAAGACCAAGAGCGGCCGCGCGGTGTTGTCCCGCCGGCGTGCTAAAGGACGCAAACGCATTGCCGTGAAGGCCGGATACCGCGAGTAACGCTGCTCGGACGCTGCGTCAGCAGGAAACAGCACAGCAGGAGTCGCATATACTGAGGATTTCCCGGCAGTCCTCACGGCGAATGTTGACTTGACTGAGGCCGGCGGCACATTCCCGAAAACGAAGCGCCTGTTACGTCACGCTGACTTTCAGCAGGTGTATCAGCAGGGGCGACGGCAATTTACCGGGAACATGACGGTGTTTTTCCTTCGCCGCAACACCGAGGCTGCGGGTGAGTGCTGCTCGCTGAGGGTAGGTTTTACCGTGGGGAAGGTATTAGGCGGCTCCGTCGAGCGGAACCGAATCAAGCGCAGGATGCGCGAAGCAGTCCGCTTGGCATGGCCCTCAGAGAGCGGTCCGGTGGATGTGGTGTTCAATCCCCGGAAATCGGTCTTGCGGTTGCCATTTGACGAATTGCTGGCCGAGGTGGAACGCGGTCTCAAACTCGCGATACAGCGGGCGCGAGAACCAAAGGCGCAAGAAGAATGAAGCGGAGTTTGCAATGGGTGTTGTCCGCCTACAAGCGATGGATATCGCCTGCGCTGCCGAATTCCTGCCGCTTCGTTCCTACCTGCTCCGAGTACGCGATGGAAGCGATCGAGCGGCATGGAGCGGTTGTCGGAGGACTGCTGGCTAGCGGGCGACTGCTGCGATGCCATCCGTTGGCGCGCGTGGGTTATGACCCGGTGCCGCGAAGTGTTTGGTGGATTAAGCCGAATCCACGTACCGGCTGTCATCCTGAGCGAGGAGCGTAGCGACGAGTCGAAGGACCGCTATCGCCAGGTGAGATTTTCAGATGTAGAGGGGTCCTTCGACTGCGCTCTTCGCCGCCGGCGAATCGCTCCGCTCAGGATGACAATGCAACAAAGATTTCAATAGAAGACGAACGGACAAACTTGCCCGAGTATCGCAACCCACAACAGGATTCCGGCGGCGGCCAGAGCCGTATGACGCTGATCCTGGTTATCACGTTTGGCGTGATCCTGATCGGCCAGTTCCTGCTCGTTAAGAAGCAGCCCAAGACCCCGCCGAAGCCATCCGAGCAGCAAAGTGCGTCTCAGACCACCGCGCCTGCTGCGGAGAAAGCTGCAACACCTTCCCCGACGGAGCCGCAACCAAAGGCGGCGGCCGCTGCTGAGCCCACTTCTAAAGCAACTGCGACCGAGCGCAAGGCTGCCAGCGGCGAAGTCGACATCGTGGTGGAGAACAACCTGTACCGTATCGTCTTCACCAACAAAGGCGCACAGGTCAAATCGTGGGTTTTGAAGAAATACAAGGATGAGCAGGGGCAGCCGCTGGATCTGGTCAACTCAGCGGCCAAGCAGTATGGCCTGCCGCTAGGCCTCTACACCTACGACGACAAGCTACGCGAGCAACTCAACTCGGTGCTGTACGTGCCCAGTGGCGAAGCCGCAGTCACGGTACCGGGGGAGCTGACCTACGAGTATTCCGAAGGGGGAGTAACCGTTCGGAAGAGCTTCCGCTTTGATGACACGTATGTCTTGCACGTAGACATTGCCGTAATGCAAAACGGCAAGAGCATCGAGGCGTACCCGACATGGCCCGCGGGTTTTGGAGATCAGGCGACCTCCCCGTCGTATGCCTCGGCCCGAGTCGAGTACGAGTCGGAGGGCAAAGTCACTCGCTTGGAGGCCAAGAAGGTCAGCGGGGGTAATACGCTGCACGGGCCGCTGAGCTGGGCCGGGGTGCAGGACCAGTATTTCGCCGCGATTTTCCTGCCCAACCTGCCGCGCGACGCCGCGCTGGTGACACTGCGCTACGAGATCACGGTTCCCAAAGATCCGGCGCATCCCGACCCCAACAAGCTTGAGACCTATCAGGTGCTGGGAGCGGCCGTAGGCAATCCGAATGGCGTCACCAGCGAACGTATGTTCGTCGGTCCCAAAGCGGTGGATGTCCTCGAATCGGTGCAGGCCCGCCTGGACAACGGTGAGGCCGGCGGCCCCGACTTGCGCCACGTCGTCGACTTCGGTTATTTCAGCTTCTTCGCACGACCCCTGTTCCAGTGGTTGAAGTGGACCTACCAGCACTGGATCCACAACTGGGGATGGTCGATCATCATCCTGACCGTCATCATCAACATCGCGCTGCTGCCGCTGCGCATTACGAGCCAGAAGTCGGCTCTCAAGATGCAAAAGCTCCAGCCGCAGATGAAGGCCATCCAGGCGCGATACAAGAACATTCCAATGCGCGATCCCCGGCGCGCGGAGATGAACACCGAGATTTCAGCGCTTTATAAGCGGGAAGGAGTGAATCCCGCCGGGGGCTGCTTGCCGCTGCTAATCCAGCTGCCCTTTCTCTGGGCCTTTTACTCCATGCTGGGCAATGCCATCGAGCTGAGGCATGCGCAATATCTCTGGATCCACGACCTGTCATCGCCCGACAAGTTATACATATTGCCGGTGCTCATCGTGGTGAGCACGTTCTACATGCAGAAGCTGACGCCCAGCGCCGGCATGGACCCGGCGCAGCAGCGGATGATGACCTTTATGATGCCGGCCATGCTCGGTTTCTTCAGTTGGTCGCTGCCCTCAGGGCTGAGCCTGTATTGGGTGATGGGCAACGTAATCGCCATCATCCAGCAGTCGATCATGAATCGCACCGGGCTGGGCAAAGAAATGCGCGCCGAAATGGAGAAGCGGGCCCGCAAGAGTAGCAAGTAACCGAACATTATGCCAATTCAGGACAAGGTCGCAGCCGCCCGCAGAATCGGTGAACTGCTGAACGGGATCATCAAGTGTGGCGACTTCCGCTTGAAATACAAGATCATAGTCGACCCGCCCGCCATCGACGATCACGGTTCGGAGAACCCCATCATTCTGGTAGAACTTAGCGGCGCCGACAGCCCGTTGCTCCTGGAGCGCGGCGCAGAGTTGCTGCGAGCTTTTGAGCATGTCGCGCTGGAGATGCTGAGGCTGTCGACGGAAGAGCACGACTTAGTGTTGTTTGATTGCCAGAACTTCCGCTCGGGGCGCAAGAAGGAGTTGCGCATGGCGTCAGAAGTCGCTGCCGAGCAGGTCCGCCGTACCGGAGTGCCCTATGCGTTTGCTCCTATGCCGTCGCGCGAGCGTCGCCTGGTGCATCTCGCCCTGCGAGATTATGTAGACCTTCGGACCGAGAGCGCCGGCGAGGCCCTGCAAAGGTACGTCGTGGTTTATCCTAAGGACTACTCCGGCAAGCCTCCCGCCCCCGCACTGAGCCGTCGCCGCTAGGGCGACAAAACACTGAACCACGGATCCTCACGGAAGTGCACGGATTACGGCCAGGCTCAGAAAGCCCAATCCGATCCGTGTTCGTCCGTGTAAATCCGTGGTTCGATTTTCAGCGTTCGGCGTTGATGCCCTACTCGCCCGCCACCGTCATGCCGTCAATCCGCAGAGTGGGACACGCTATTGCACTGCGGAATTCCAAGTCGCTTCCGATCTCGCTCACGTTGAGCAGCATGTCTTTGAGATTACCGGCGACGGTGATCTCTTCCACCGGGAAGGTCAGCTCGCCGCCTTGAATCCAAAGCCCGGTTGCTCCCCGTGAGAAATCACCGGTGACGAGATTTACGCCGTGACCGAGGAATTCGGTAACGAACAGGCCTTCTTCAATGTCCGCGATGATCTCCTGAAGGGTCTTGGTACCCGGCTGCAAGAAAAAATTGCCAGGGCCGATGCCCGGGGTTCCGGCCAGACCTCGCGAAGCATTTCCGGTAGTCTTCAGTCCAAGCTTCTTTGCGGTGTAGGTGTTCAGCAAGTAAGACTTCAGCACGCCGTTCTCGATGACGGCGGTCCGGCGGCTGACAACGCCTTCGCTGTCGAACGGACTGGTTCCAAAGAGGCCCGGAATCGTGCCGTCGTCCACGATACTGATATTATCGCCCGCGATTTTGTCATTCAACTTGCCGGTCAGAAACGAAGCGCCGCGATAAACCGAATCACCGTTCACCGCCTCGAAGATATGCCCCAGCAGGGCAGCCGATACGGTGTTCTCAAACACGATCGGCACTTTGGCAGTCTTGACCTTGCGCGCTCCCAGGCGACGCAAGGTGCGCTTCGCAGCGATCCTGCCAACTTCCTCGGGCGATTCCAGCTTCTTCAGCGAATGAGAGACCGAGTACCAGTAGTCGCGCTGCATGGCCGAACCCTCGACTTGCGCGATCGGTATGGCCACGACCGAGCAGTACGACCGGCGATTGTCGCCCACGAAGCCCTGTGAATTGGCCAGCACTTTGTATCCCACAGCGGCATCAAACGAGCCGCCGTCAGAATTCGTAATGCGCGGATCAACCCCCATCGCAGCCTTTTCAGCCCGGCGGGCGTAATCGATGCGGTCTTCCGAAGACAACGAATATACGTCGTTGTGATACAAGCCCAGATCACCCTCGAGCTTGCCCAACTCAGCAGGGTCCGGCAACCCCGCTACCGGGTCCGCGCTGGTAACCCGTGCCAGCGAGACGGCGGACTCAACCATCTTGCGTAGGCCTTCGGGAGTCAGGTCGCTGGAATAAGTGCTGGCGGAGCTTTGGCCGACGAAGACTCGGACCCCTACCGCCTTCGAACCCGCTTCTTTCAGGGTTTCAACTTCTCCGAGGCGGACTGTGGTGGAGAACTCGCTGCCGTCTGTGGCCACGACTTCGGCTGCGCTGGCTCCCTGCTGCATCGCCAGGCGGAGCGCATCAACCGCAATCTCTCGCAGGTCGACCGCCGCCCGTACGCTGTCGGGCACCCTTTCTTGCGTGGACGTGCTCATCGTTCTAAAGCCCTTTCTCCCAAATCTGCACTGCATCTGACATTGTGTGATAAGGTTCAAAATTCTGTAGTCTTACCGCGTGGGGGTAGTTTTCTGTATGTCCTGCCATCCCACGCTGTGGAAGCTTTGTGGAAATCGTTTGGCGGCGCGACACAAATAAGGCGTGTCCCACAGTAAGCCTAAGTAAATCAATGACTCACATGACTGTTGCGAAATCGTGAATCTCCACATCGTCTGTGGATTACTCTGAGGAACCAGGGGGGCGCTCACGCACTGGTGCCGCCAACGGTAAGACGGTCCACTTTCAGTGTGGGAATGCCTACTCCCACAGGGACGGACTGCCCATCTTTGCCGCAGGTGCCGACGCCTTCATCGAGCTGAAGGTCATTGCCCACCATCGATACCTTGGTTAGCACGTCGGGACCGTTACCGATCAACGTCGCGTTCTTGAGCGGCGAGGTGACCTTCCCATCCTCAATCAGGTAAGCCTCGGAGGCAGAAAATACGAATTTGCCGTTGGTGATGTCGACTTGGCCTCCGCCAAAGTTCACTGCATAAACCCCGTACTTCACCGATCGAATGATGTCTTCGGGGGAGTCCTGTCCTGCGAGCATGTAGGTATTCGTCATGCGCGGCATGGGAATGTGCTGATAACTTTCGCGCCTTCCGTTGCCGGTATTAGGCAGGTTCATCAGGCGCGACGACAACTTATCGGTCAGATACGCCTTCAGAATTCCCTTCTCGATGAGCACCGTGCTGTCGGTGCGATTACCCTCGTCGTCGACATTCAGTGAGCCGCGGCGCCCCGGCATGGTGCCGTTGTCGATGACGGTGCATTTGTCGCTGGCGACCCGGCGCCCCATCATGCCAGAGAAGGCGGAGGTCTTCTTGCGATTGAAATCGGCTTCGAGACCGTGGCCGATTGCCTCATGCAACAGCACGCCCGGCCAGCCGGGTCCGAGTACAACCTCCATTTCGCCAGCCGGTGCGTCTCGGGCGTCGAGCTGAATAATCGCCTGGCGCGCCGCTTCGACAGCAAAGTGCTCCGGCGATTTTTCCGTTTGAAAGAACTCGATTCCCACGCGCCCGCCGCCGCCGGAGGTTCCCCGTGCGGAGCCTTGTTCGGACTTCGCTATGCAGAACACGCTCATGCGCGCCAGCGGCTGGGAGTCCTCGGCGAAGCTGCCGTCGGAGCCGATCACCAGAATGCGTCGCAACTCGTCGGCATAGCTCACACGTACTTCGTGAATTCGCGGATCATAGGCCCGCGCCGCCTTGTCGGCACGCTGCACCAGGTCGACTTTCCCCAGGACTTCGGCTTCTACCGAAGGCAACGGAACGGGATATAAGTTGTGGGAAGGTTTGTCGGTCAGCCCCACGATGGGCTGCTTCGCGGGACCGTTGGCGATCAGTGCCGCCGTGCGCGCCGCGTGCAGGATGCGCCCCGATGAAAGGTCGTCGGTGTAGGCATAACCGGTGCGCTCGCCCGCGAGGACGCGCACTCCGCAACCAACAGAAATGCCCTGCGTGGCCGACTTGACCATGCTTTCGTCGAGCGAAACCGAGGTCGAGGTCTGGTACTCGAAATAAAGGTCGGCGTAATCTCCGCCGGCCGAAAGCGCCGTCGAGAGGTAGCGCTCCACGTCGGCCTGCGCCAGGCCGTAGCGATCGAAAAAGAACTTCTTGTCGGTGGTCACAGTTATTGGATGTCTCCGATCAGGCAGCGGACGCGCGACGATGCTCTTGGGAGAACGAGGACAACCACGGAGCCGCGACTCCGTATCTTGATCCGCGTTCATCCGCTAAATCCGCGGTTTCTTTCCTTCTACGCGAACTTTCTGCGGGCGGCCACGGCGAGCGAAGCACAGCCCTCATGTTCGATTATCACACAGGCTTGTGCGGTCCATTGCAGCGCCGAAGCGCATGATTTGGCTAGCCTTGGCTGAGGTGTGCCATGCTGACCTCCTCCCTGACTGCTGAAACGCTCGCCCGCACGCTGGAGAGCTTTCTGCTGGAAGCGCCCCACGCCGTCCTGATCGAAAACGGCGACGTCCTGTTTGATTTCAGCAGTGCCCGCTATTCCGTTTCAGGCGAGGGCAAGTGCGTCCTGCATGTCTGGTCGGAAGAGCGCAACATCGTGCGGCGCGTGCTGGATTTCGAGGCGAGACTGCGCACGTTGCGCTTGGCGGCGCTCCGTTTCGGGCAATCAAAACCCGAGGTGCTGGAGATTTGTGCCGACGCCGGCCATCGCAGTGCCACTGCGCAACGCGCCGCCCGCGCTGAATATCAGAGGCTACTCGTGCGCCTGCTTGAGCGCGAGTACCCCGGGGCAAGAATCGAGTCGATCAGCAGCAAGCCCGACCTGGAGCATTCGCTTAGTCCGGTATACACCCGTGCCCTGCTGCGCACCGGGCAGTCGGCGATGGCAGTGCTGGGCGTGAATGGCGAAGAGTCGCAGGCATCCATCGATGCCGCCCTTACGTTTGGCATTCTCTGGATGGACTGTCAGCGCGAGCAACTCGCAGGCCGGTGCCACATTGAGGGACTGAAGCTCTTCGTTCCCCATGGCCGGGGTGAGATCGTAAGCCAGCGGATGGCGCACTTGGATCAGAGCGCCGCGAAATGGCAGATATTCCAGGTTGGAGAACGTGCCGAAAGCTGCGAGGAACTCGACGTTCGCGATCACGGCAATCTAGCAACCCGCCTGGTGCGCGCGGTTGATCCCCAATTGGCGCGGGAGCGCTTTGCTGCGTCGATCGGGCGCATTCACGCGCAAGTGCCCAGCGCGGATGTGGCCATCGATTCCGCGACGGAAATCGTGTTCCGTCTCTACGGGCTGGAGTTTGCCCGGGCGCGGCTGGCTCCTGTAGCCGGATCGTTTAGGAATACCGAAACCATTGTCTTTGGCATGGGCCCGGCGGAATACATCCTCGACGAGTCTACGGAAGATCTGTTTACGAACTTCATTGAGCGAGTCACCGCCAGCCGCCATCCTGCCGGGTCGCGCGCTGATCTGCTGTATCGGGCGTGCCCGGAACGCTGGCTTGAATCGCTGATCACGCGCAATGTGCGCTCCCTCGACGAACGCCTCGATGGCCGATACGTCTACTCCCAGGTGCCTGCCTTTACCGCTTCCGACCGGGCCATGCTCGATGTGTTGACCTCGACCATCGACGGCCGGCTTGCCATTCTCGAACTCAAGGCCGACGACGATATTCATCTGGCGCTGCAAGGCCTCGACTACTGGGCGCGCGTCCGCTGGCACCAGCAGAACAGCGGCTTTGCGCGCAATGGCTACTTCCCCGGGCGCGAACTCTCTCCTGTGCCGCCGCTGCTCTATCTGGTCACGCCTGTGCTGCGCACCCATCCCGCTACCAGCGTCCTGCTGAAGTACCTGTCGCCGCAGATCGAATGGCAGCTGGTGCAGCTAGATGAACACTGGCGCGCCGGGGTGCGAGTAGTGAATCGTCAGCGGGGGAAAACAATGTAACCGCGGACGAGCGCGGAGATCGCGGCTGTCTCGGATCGTTTGAACAGATGAAGGGGATCAATATGAGCTTGAAGCTTCTGCATTCCGACATCACAGACGCGGTCATCGGAGCGTTTTATGAAGTCTACAGGGAGCTGGGGCAAGGTTTTCTGGAATCCGTTTATCGCGAAGCCATGGTTATAGCGCTGCGCGCAAAGGGCTTGCATGTCGAACGTTAGAAAACGGTGAGCGTGACGTTTCGGAATGAGATAGTTGGAGTGCTTAGGACTGACCTCGTGGTTAACGACGTCTTGATCGTCGAACTAAAGTGCGCCCGCGCATTGGACAACAACCATGAAGCACAATTGCTTAACTATTTGCGCGCCACCGAGTTCCAGGTGGGTCTTCTTCTCAACTTCGGAAATCGCCCGCAGTTCCGACGACTCGTGCTGGAACGAGCCCGACGGGCATACCCTTCGCCTCGGACTACAGTTTCCAGTGTGGCCCAAGAATGAGAAAATATCCGCGTTCTCCGCGCTAGTCTGCGGTTTCCTATTTAATCCCCGCCTCGCCCGCACGGAACTTCCAGTACTCTCCTGCCGTCTCGCTTAGGTCGCCCGATGCCTTCTCGCCGCGGAAAACGCGCGAGACGCCGCGCACCACGCGCCGCATCGGCAGCTCGCCCGTGCCGTCGGCCAGGAAGAGTTCGCCGGTTTTTGCCGAGCGGTAGTACCAGCGCTTGAGGATCGCGAGGTGCTCCATCCATTCCAGCGCGCTGCGGGGCTTGCATTCGGTAATGGCGGCGAGTGCGTCGGTTATGCGAGACTCCATCGACAGCGGTTTGGCCCGCAGATGATCCGCTTCCGCCTGAGCTCCCACATTGAGGGATACGGGCTCACAGATCATCCCAGCTTCGATCTTGAACAGCGCGACGGCTTCCGGTTCGGCTGACGGCTGAATCATTACGCCGTTTAGTTCGTTGAGCCGGCGAACGATCTCGGGCAATTGCGATGTCGCAGCTTTCACTTTTTCCAGCCGAGTGTGCAGCGCGGCTGCGCCTTCAAAGTCTAGGTTCGTCGACGCCTCATCGCGCAAGCGCTCGATTTCGTGCACCAGGGACTGGCCTCCGCTTTGCAAGTACTGCTGTACACGACCGACCTCGGCCGTGTACTCCTCGCCGGTGCAGCCTTTGAAACACGGCGCCAGGCACATGTTCATTTCGGAATAAATGCACCCGGGAAACGCCGGATCAGGATGCAGGTCATCGGTGCAGCGACGCATTTTGAACAGGTCGAGCGAATCGTTGGCGAACTTCTCGGCGGCGACCCTCGACACAAACGGCCCGTAATACTCTGCGTTGCTCTTCAGGCCTGCAATTCGCGTGGTCACCGTTCCGCGCGGATATGGGTTGCTGAGAATGATCTTCACCAACGGAGCAAATCGCGGCCGCAAACGCTTGTCGTAGGTTTTCGGAAAGTCAGACCGCAGCGTTTTGTAGAGCAGAAAGGAAGCTTCGAAGTCCGACCCTGTGGGAGTCCATTCCACCCAACGGACGCGCTCGCGCAGACTGAGCTTGCGGCCTTCACGCGCCCCGAGCAAGCGCTGTAGCCGACGGCGGAGGTTCGAGGTCTTGCTGACGTAAGGTTCGCTGGCCTCGTCGGCTCCGCGCAACACGAATACCGCCGAGCCGGCCGGAGCAGCGGCAAGAAACGCGGAATCATGTTCGGGTGAGAACTCGACGGTAGGCATCAGCTACCCACGGCACTGTTGCAGCAATTCGTTGAAACTAATCACGCGATTGCTTTGCGGAGTCGCTTTGGCGGCTTCACGTAGGTTACGATCCTGAGTTACAAAGATCACTGATTCGTCGAAGAGGTAGATTAGCTGCTGCCCATCGATCAAGTCTGAAGTGTGTCTGCTGACGACGTAGTTCTGATTGCGCGCCTTGTTCAACATCCAGAGCTCATGATAGTTAAGCAGAGGATAACCCCTGCGAAAGTGAGGCTGCATATGATGGATCATTAGGCAAACTGTATTCGGCTAGGACGCGCGCTGTCCACTCGGTGAGAGAGTAGCGGCGCTTTGGTGTACCCGCAAGGGATGACGCTAGAGAAACGAATCGATTTTGCAGTGATTGAATTTCAAATTGGAACCTATCCAAACGTAACTTCACCCCGCATGTCATGTGTGGAAGATTAACGCCCGTTGCGAGTTGTTTTTTAGAGTTTGCCCAAAGGACAATCTCGATCGGCAAGGCAAAGTTGTCCTCGAGATGCGCTGGGCGGCGACACCGAACTCCGAGGAAAGCTGCCAACTGGTACCTAATGAAGTCGAAGAAGTGTTTATTCCCCTTTGCATATAGCAACGCTAGTCTTCGTTGATGCGTGAGGAAGTGCTCCGGTGCAGCTTGCTGTAAGCCCCAGAGAAGCTCGGTCAGGGTCAATGGTGAGATCCAGTACTCACCCGTCTTTCGGACATACTCAAGAACCGTTCGCCAGTCAGTTTCCAGAAAACCACCGCGCTCAACTTCCGTGAAGATCTGAGTGTCGAAGAAGAATTTTGGCTGAGGCATGCTGGACCTAATCCAGACTGCCCTGTTCGATCACCACATTCTCACGCACGATGAGCCGATGCGCGGCCATCTCGCGCAGCTTGGGAAGCACGCGGCCGACGTGCTCGTCGGTGTCCACGAACGTAATCACAACCGGGAGGTTTCCTCCAGCTTCCACCAAGTGAGCTGTGCTCAAACGGTTGCGTCCCTGGAACCCGGCGAGCGAATGGAAAGCCACCGCTCCTGCCACGTTCTCCTCGCGCAGGTACTTTAGCACTTCGAGGTGCAGCGGCCCGTGATGCCAGGAGTCACCTTCGCAGAGGTACATTGTGACTTGAACTGCCATTGTGGGTGCCATTTTATATCCACCGCGCAAGGGCAGCACCAACCGCAACAAATCCCAGGCACAGCAAGTTGTTGCCCACTACATTCAAGGCAACCTGCAGCCACTGTCCTTGCTCCATCAGCGCGAACGATTCGAACGCGTAGCTGGAGAACGTGGTGTACGAGCCGCAGAATCCCACGGCGACCAGAAGGCGCCAGCGGTCGCTGATGAACAACCGTTCGGTTGCCAGAATCAGGAAGAAGCCGAGCAGCAGGCTGCCGGTTGCATTGACCAGCAACGTCCCGTAGGGAAAGATGCTGAATACCTGTTTCGCAACGGAGCTACTTAGCAGATAACGAGCGCTAGCGCCGAGCACGGCGCCCACAGAGATATAGAGCAGTTTTTCAGGCACAGAAATCTCCTACACAGAATTGGTAGGAGTCATCAGCCCAAAAAAGTGAGCGGTCAGAGCGAACTCCATCGCCGTGGTGGATACATTATAAGAGATGCGTTTGCTTGAACCGCGGATTCGCCCGGAGGAGCACGGGCCTCGATCATGCCAGACGGCCAGTCGCCCGGCGCGCTTGCGGAGTGCTGATGCAATCTCCCTACTGACTGAACAGCAGTTCCTGATTTCGGCGCTACTTGCTGCACGTTTCGCTGACAACTTTCAGGCTCGATACCTGAAAGTCGCCATGCTGCCTGGCGCCAGTCTCCTGCTTTTCATACGGCTGGGTGACTTGCTCCTGCGCTGCCGTGCGGTGCGGATAAGTGCCTGTCACCGCAACCGTCTGTCCGACGTGATCGGAGAGCGGGCACCTTTCCGTTGTCGTATAGCTCCCAATGCTTGTCCTTGGCCGTGATGAGGTAGAAACCGCCGTTAGGCTCAACACCTTTCTGGAGACAGCCGGTTACCGTCTGCACGCTGGCGGGAGCTTTCTCGTCGCTGGTCTGCGCAGTCGCCAGTGTCGCCGACGCAGCCAAACACACAAACAGGACGAGAATCGTCCAAGGGGAGAATGTCGCGAGCTTTCTAAACATGCTGATGTCCTCCATTTACTACGCCGGTAGTATTCGCCCTGCCCTGCCTGTCTTTCCGTGACTGACAACACAAAGGCCGGTGATTATCCCTGGAGTCGGGTTCGGTGTCAGGTGACGCGCTTTTCGCTGTTCGCTCTTGGCCAGATTCCGGCCGAACGGCGAAGCGACAAGCGGTGGTACCCCCCTCCCCCTCTGGCTCGTAAAATCTTGATTCCATTGAGCCGGCCAAAAAAAATCTCCGCAAAATCTTGAGCGCCTGAGACTTACAGGCAAAATCTTGCTATCAAAGAACTTAGCGGAATCGGCTCCGCAGGCACACCCTGAAGTGTCCTCGTGGATAGTTTATGAGTCGCTGAACTCAGGAGAACGTAAAAAGCGAAGCGTGCTAGTTACGAAGGTCGTAGAGACTCCCGAAATGGTCACGCGGCCGGCTGGTACAAGATACTTCTGAAATCCCAGGAATACCCGACTTATCTCTTCAGGCTCGCCGAGGTCGGCGATGGCGTCGGGAATGGAGTCGATACTTCAGCCGGAGCAGCGGGGTCAGCTTTTCGCGGTCCAGTTCTTCCACCCCGACGCCCACGTAGTGGGCCAGGACAAAATCGAGAAACGCCTGCTGCTTGGTATTGAAACGGCTGCTGATCGCCAGCTTCGCCCGGGCGGCGCGTTCCTCGCGGGTCAGCGGCGGCATGGCATAGGCGACGTAGGCCAGCACGTCGAAGAGGTCGCTCTTCTCGGCGTCGATGATCTTCTGCATTTCGGCCAGTTGCTCGTGACCAAAGCCCTTGTCCGCCAGACCCTGTAGAAGCTTCTTTCGTGTCTCCGGCACGCTCCAGAGAGCGCGTAATTCGGCCTCGTCTTTGAAAAACTCGGGCAGCTTGCCGAAAAGTATTTCCATGAACTGCTGGGCGGACATGGGCGTGCCGTCCGGGTGCCAGAATGTGGTGGACATCATGTGCTGGATGGCGCGCTCTTTCCCGTCGGCCAGCTTCACTTTCGCCTTCTTCTTGCACACGCAGGGGCGCTGGCCGCAGACACGGCAAGGCTCTTTCGGGCACTCGCAGGGACGCTTGCCGCAATCGGGGCACGGCTGGGGCGCGGTCTTCACGCACTGGCAGGAGTAGGAGCCGCACTTCGCACACGGTTCCGGTTCCTGCGGCTCGCCGTCCCATTCCGGATCGCTGAAGTGGTGGTAAGCCTTCACGAAGTCGTAGATGGTGAAGTAATCCTTGCCATCGTAAAGTCGCGTGCCGCGCCCGATGATTTGTTTGAACTCGATCATGGTATTGATCGGGCGCATCAGGACGATGTTGCGGATATTGCGGGCATCCACGCCGGTCGAAAGCTTCTGCGAGGTGGTCAGAATCGTCGGGATGGTCTTCTCGTTGTCCTGGAACTCCCGCAGATACTGTTCGCCGAGTTCACCATCATTAGCGGTGACCCGATGACAATAATTCGGGTCTGTGCTCGTCTTCATCTGGTTGATGAGGTCGCGCACCGCCAGCGCATGGTCCTGGGTGGCGCAGAAGACCAGCGTCTTCTCGCGCTGATCGATCTGCTCCATGAACAGCTTGACGCGATGCGCTTCACGCTCCTTGATCTCGATGATCTTGTTGAAGTCGTCTTCGGTGTAGCGCTTGCCGGCCTCTATTTCGCCTTCCACCACCTCGTCGTCTGGCGTGTAGACATACTCGTCGAGCGTGGTGGCGATCTGCTTCACGCGGAACGGCGTGAGGAAGCCGTCGTTGATGCCGTCCTTGAGCGAGTAGATGTAAACCGGCTCGCCGAAATAGGCGTAAGTATCGGCGTTCTCTTGGCGCTTGGGCGTGGCGGTGAGGCCAAGCTGAACGGCAGGAGCAAAGTAGTCCAGGATGCCGCGCCAGTTGCTTTCATCGTTAGCGCCGCCGCGATGGCACTCGTCGATGACGATGAAATCGAAGAAATCGGGCGGATACTCGCCGAAGTAGGGCGATGGCTTGCCGTCTTTGGGCGGGCCGCTCATGAAGGTCTGGAAGATGGTGAAGAAGAGGCTGGCATTCTTCGGGACCTGGCCTTTCTTGCGGATGTCCTCCGGCCTGATGCGCGCCATCGCATCCTCGGGGAACGCAGAGAAGGCGTTGTAGGCCTGATCGGCGAGGATGTTGCGGTCAGCAAGGAACAGGATGCGCGGACGGCGCGAAGGTTCGCGGCTCAAGGTTCCAGCGGCTGTGAAACAACTTCCACGCGATTTGAAACGCGATGAACGTTTTGCCTGTGCCGGTCGCCAGCGTCAGAAGAATACGCTGCTTGTTGGCAGCGATCGCTTCCATCGCCCGTTCGACGGCGATGTCCTGATAGTAGCGGCTGGGATGCGAGCCGCCTTTGTCCTCGAAGGGGACGGCGGCGAAGCGGTCGCGCCATGCGTTCGCGTTGGCGAAGGTCAGGTTCCAGAGTTCTTCCGGCGTGGGATAGCGCGGCGTCTCGCCCTCCTTGCCGGTTTGCATGTCAACGCCGTAAATGCTTTGGCCGTTGGTGCAATAGGCGTGGCGAACCGCCATCTTTCCGGCGTAGTTCTTGGCCTGCGCCACGCCTTCGGTCAGCTGATTCGTCCCACGCCTTGGCCTCGACGACCGCGAGCTTGGTGTTGCGATATTCCAGAACATAGTCCACCTTCAGCGGTTTGCCGCGTCGTCCCTGGCCTTCGATGCGACCGGGCGTGATGATGTATTCGCGACGAATACGGCTGCCCTCGACCACGCCCCAGCCCGCCGCTTTCAGCGCGGGATCGATGTGTTCGGCTCTGGTCTCGGCTTCGTTCATGGCGCAGTCTCTAGAGTTTTCCAGTAAGGCCTGATGCAGCAACGACTTTTTCAAGGCTTCCAGCGCAGCGAGTTTCGCTGGTAGATGGATTCGAGGCGTTGGGTTTCTTGGCGAAGCGAATCAAACTTTGCGACGACTATCGCTCCTGCTCGTCAAGTCGGCGGAAATGGGATCGCAAGGCGCTCACATTTTGACTTGTCGATGCATTGGCAGAGTCGCCTGCCCGTAACTTAGTTATGCGCCGCTTGAAGTTCTCCAATGATCATTTGATAGTAATCGAATCTACTGGAGGTGCCCTTGAAAGGCGTGAGCGCGTTGATTTGCTGGTTTGTCGTTATGTCGCGTTCGGCGTACGCCGCATGTTGCCAACGTTGCCCCGATGCAAACCATTGCACCGTGCCGCGCACGTACTATGTGGGCTTCAGATATCCCTTTTTTCGTGAGGCCATCATTCATCGTAATCCAGTGAACCGTCCGTATTGAAGTCTGCCGGTTTCACGAATGGATGAAATCGCCGTCAGTTGTCCCTTTCGGCGTCTTCGGCGTCGAGTCCCGTTTGCGTTGTTCGCAATTTCCCTCAAGGTGCTTCTCCACCCACCCTTGCCGCGCTGGGTGAAGACGGATTGGAGGTGGCTTTCGAAGAGGGCGCGGGCGTTTTGGAGGTTCTTTTCGGCGTTGGCTTTGGCGGTGGCGATGCCCTCAAACGCTTCGTCGAGGATGCCGACGATCCGTTGCTGTTCGGGAAGCGGGGGGACAGTAATCTGGCAACTTGGGAATAGACTTCGCTTTCAATTCGATGTGCCGGCTGCTCGACTCCTTCGCGTCGAGCTTCGGTAATCGAGTCGTCGTCAAAAGATAATAGAGAAAACGCAGAGTCGTGCCTGCTTCTCGTCAAAGGTGACCAAAGTATGTCACATCCAGCGTGCCAGAATCTTCTTGCTCGGTCAGGTTGATCTCCAGCCCGCTCAGAACCTTTCCGCCGACTCGCATGATGCCTGGTCGTCGTTCGGTAAGAACTTGTCGGTTCGTGTCTTTCTCACCGTTGCGCCATACTCAGGAAGCGGCCATCCGGCTTTCGGTCGGATTCCTCTAGCGGCTTGCCATACTCCAGTCGGAGAATTTCGCCGACATCGCCGTGTTCTTTCTTCCACCCGTTCTTCATAGCAGCGCCCTGATGTTCTCCAGCACCTCCGCGCTCTCGGCGTCCAGCGTGGCGATTTCGTCCATGATCTCCTGCGGGCTGCGGTGCTTGACTTCCTCGCCGCCGTTTGGGTTCTTCACAGAGAGATCGAAGGTCTCTTGTCGATGGTCTTTGCGTCCACAGTCCAGCTCTTCGGCGAGTCGGCGAAGGTCTTTTGCAGCTTCACGAACTCGGCGAGGTCGTCGTCGTTGAGCGGGTTTGTCTTGCCGAGGTTGCGGCCAGGGTCGAGCTGGTAATACCAGATCTTGCGAGTGGGCGCGCCCTTCTCAAAGAACAGCACCACGGTCTTCACACCCGCGCCCTGGAACGTGCCGCCGGACAGTCGAGCACGGTGTGGAGGTTGCAGCTTTCCAGCAAGAGCTTGCGCAGGCTCACGGAGGCATTGTCGGTGTTCGACAGGAAGGTATTCTTGATGACCACGCCGCCGCGACCCCCTGCCTTAAGCATCTTGATGAAGTGCTGGAGAAAGAGGAACGCCGTCTCGCCGGTGCGAATGGGGAAGTTCTGCTGCACTTCCTTGCGTTCCTTGCCGCCGAAGGGCGGATTGGCCATCACCACATCGACGCGGTCTTTCTCCTGAATGTCGGCGAGGTTTTCGGTGAGGGTGTTGGTGTGGATGATGTTGGGCGCTTCGATGCCATGCAGGATCATGTTCATGATCGCGATGACATAGGCGAGGGACTTCTTTTCCTTGCCGTAGAAGGTGCGCTCCTGAAGCGTTCTTGCGTCCTTGGTCGTCAGACCTGGCTTTGCGGTGAGGTACTCAAACGATTCGCAAAGAAATCCCGCCGAGCCGACCGCGCCATCGTAAATCTTGTCACCGATCTTGGGCTTCACAACATGAACGATGGCGCGGATGAGCGGGCGCGGGGTGTAATACTCGCCGCCGTTGCGGCCGGCATTGCCCATGTTCCTGATCTTGGCTTCGTAAAGGTGGGAGAGCTCGTGCTTCTCTTTCTGTGAGCGGAAGTGCAGTTCGTCGATCTGGTCGATGATCTCGCGCAGGTTGTAGCCGCTTTGAATCTTGTTCTTGATCTCGCCGAATATCTCCCCGATCTTGTATTCGATGGTGTTCGGGCCACTCGCCTTTTGCTTGAAGCCGTGCAGATAGGGAAAGAGCTTCCCGTTCACGAAGTCGCGAAGGTCATCGCCGGTCAAGGCCTTGTTGTGGTCGAGTTTGCCGTCCTTGCCCTTGGGTGCGGCCCAGCTTTCCCAGCGATAGGGCTTGTCGAGGATGTGTTCGTATTTCTTGCCGTCCAGCGCGGCCTCGGTGCTCTTGTCCTGCTCAAGATCGTCGAGGTATTTCAGGAACAGAAGCCAGGAGGTCTGCTCGGTGTAATCGAGCTCAGTGGTGCAACCGGCTTCTTTCCAAAGAACGTCATCGATGTTTTTGAAGGCTTGTTCGAACATAATCATTTAATTGGGACAGCTGGTTGGCTCCCGCCAACGGAGCAGTATATTGGGAAAACCTGCTACGGAAAGACGGATAATAGCAGACTGAACCGGACGGGTGGCCCGGGCAAGCAGTCTCCCGCCCAACCAATCCCTCAGGGGCTGAAGCCCAAGATTGAAGCTGCCAGTATCGGCGCGGCTGAAGCCGCGCCCCTTCAAAGCAAGAACAGATCTTGTGAACTGTTGGGTCTGGGAAAAGCGAATCCCACTCATCCCAGCGGCAGGAATGAGTGGGGCGTCCCGCCTACTTCCACTCCCAAACCTTTGAGCTAGTATTGCCGGCCGGATCGACTTCGTATTCGAAGACCGCGCACACGTTATTCAGGCGCGCCAGCTTTTGCGAAGCCGTGCGGTAGTACAGCACTCCACGATAGCTAACGGAGCCGCCCGGCCCAAAACTGCCCACACCTGAGCCGGTCCAGGTGATTCCGTCGCCATCCTGCGTCATCATGAATCCCTGGCCTTCACCAAAGATAGAGCCGTCCGGCCGAATCACGGAGGTGTACGTCCCCGTGCCGTTGGTGGCCACGCCCAACATGTGGCCGCTGTCTTCGAACGACACTTCTGCGGTTAGCGGGTCGGCCGATAGCACCCGCCTGACAATTCTCTTGCCTTGGCTTTCGCCTAGCTGATCTCCAAGCATTTCTCTCTCTCCAGTTGGCTGGGACGATTAACTTCCTCTTCCGAGCGCGGGCAAGTATATATCATGGCGAAAACCAGTCACGCGAATTAAGAAACTGTAAAATTTGCCGTCGGCCGCATCGCCCTTGCGATGCGTGGCCCCCGGTGGCGGCGGGAAGCGCCGGGTGCCCCACTCATTCCTTCGGTTGGAATGAGTGGGATATCGCACGGTTGACCTCGCGAAATCACAGACCGCGTCTCCCTATAGCCGAGTAGTCTCGTGGAGTGACAGCAGGTCTCAAGCGTTACTACCTCGAAGGCTCCATCCACTTCATCACGTTTAGCTGCTATCGGCGGCTGCCGCACTTGGGGACAGCGGCGCGACAGGACCTGTTTGTTGGAGTTTTGGAACAGGCTGGGAAACTCCTCACCCCGCCAAAAGAAGGCGGAATGGGGCACCCGCGAACTGCAGGTCCCTCGACTCGTCCGCCTCGCGTTGCTCGGCGTCCTCGCTCGGGATGACACGTCAGTAGTCGGTGAATCCCACTAATCCGAAATGAACGGATGAGTGGAGTACCCGAGCGGTTTCGGCTTCGTTCATGGCGTTTCTCAAGCAGGAATCATGGCACGATGCGGAAAGCGCGATTGTGAGGCGAGCGATACACGGCAAAATCCCGGCGATCGAGGGTGAAGATGGTGTCGATCCGTTCGCGGCCCGCCAGATAAACCAGCGCGGCGTCGGCCAGTTGAGGGCGGATCTCCTGGTACTCTTTCATCACTTCGGCATTCGCGCCGGCCTCGGCGCCGGCGAGCGGAAGCAGTTCCAGAAAGCCGCCCGGCTTCCCGGAAAAGCAGCTTCTTAGGAGTTGCTGGACAGCCCGGGGATGGGAACGCAAGAGCCACGCGGCCTCGGTGATCACCGGCCAGCAGGAAAAGAGAGGGCCGGGGAGTTGATGAAGGGCGTTGACGCAAGCGGCGTGGTGCTGGTCGACGCTGGAGAGAATGGCAACCAGCGGTCCGGTGTCGACCAGTACGCGACGCTTCATTTGGATTTGCCGAAACCTTCCCAGTGGCGGGGATTGGAGCTGAGGTCGGTTGGCGGAGATTTCGGGCCGCGCCCGATACAGCCGATCAATCCCGCTTCTTCGGCCAGTTCATAGGCTGGGCGCGCCTCGGTCGGCTGGGCAAGATAGGTTTCTAGGGCCTCGCGGACGAGTTCCGATTCGGGCTGGCCTTTGATCCGCGAGCGGTAGCGCAGGCGCTGCCCAAGCGCCTCTGGAAGGCGAATTGTTATACGGGCGGATGCCATGTCTGACATCCTAGCATAAATGTCCGACAGGCCCGCCGCTTTCAGCGCGGGGATCGATTTGGTCGGCTCTGGTTTCGGCTTCGTTCATGGCGGAAGTTCTAGAGTTTTCCAGTAAAGGCCTGATGCAGCAAGGACTTTTTCAAGGCTCAGCTCGATCTTTTTTCCCTTCTTCTCAAACCGGGGGCTTCACACATTCGCGATTTTCTAATTTGGGGGAGATCAAGATTTATCCCGTGAACTGCTGGACTTGAGCCAAGGCGAAATCCCACTCATTCCAACGGCAGGAGGGCCACCCGGCGCGCACCACGCGTACCAACTCTTCTTCCGCCAGCTTGTTCACGACAAGCAGCCGGCGGTATGCGCGCGAGGACTTCGCGCCACGACCGTTATCACGTTCAGGCGTGAGCGCCGCCACAGCCACTCGCCCGCAGCCGTGATAAACATGTAATTTCTGGGTTTTTTTGGCGGAGACGTAAGTCACTGCTCGAAGCACGGTAACACCGGGAGAAAGAAAGTATGTCATTTATCGTACGGGTACTGATGGAAGAAAGCGCAAACCGGAAGCAGGTGCTGGCCGGCGGCAACATCCACGTGGATGGTCAGTTCGAGTTCGACAACCTGGAGAAGGCGCGGGAAGCCGCCGAAGTCGCTTGCCACGCGGCGGCCAATCTCAAGCCGCGCCGCTGGAGGGAAGTCGACGACGACGACTGGAAGCTCCATCCGGATCGCACCGACGACTAGTCCGCCCCGTTTCCTTGCGGCAGGAAGTCCCGCTTGATCCACCTCTTCTGAGGAAGCGAAAAGGCGCTTGTAGTCCCAAGAACGAACGTTCGAATGGGCCGGGGGCAAAGCGCCTATTCGTTGCAAGGGCGAATAAGATTCCGGGATGGGAAACCCCCGCATCGATGTGGGGGTTTCCAAAGAAAGGAGTAACACCATGAAAACGCCCAAAACGGTTAACCGAGTGGTAAATGGACCTAACCAGGACGAGGAGCAATGGGAGCGAGTGGTCAATGGGCCAGGCAAAGGAGATGAGAAATGGGACCGGGTGGTAAACGGTCCAATCGAGAATGATGAGGACGAAAATAAGGAACGCGCTACATAACGTCTGAATCCAGAATTATGAGCAAGCGCAGGTAGCCAGCTCGAGGCTTACAACCCAGAGGCGCAGGAGGAGGAGGAGGATTTTTCGTTCATCATTTGCCTTTTTAACAGCGGGGTGTGCACCCATTCGCGCTTCTCAGATGTTGGGAATCTACAGCCTTCCTCGGGCCGGCGGCCGGTTGGGTTTTGGGATCTTTGCTACCATGAGGGTTTCTGGTGAGCCGTTGGCGAGGACCAACCTCTATGGCAGCTCCAATTCCCCCCAAGAAGATCGGTAAAGCCAGCGATCATCTCGCTAACGAGCGCACCTTCCTGGCATGGATTCGCACCAGCATCAGCATTATCGTGTTCGGCTTTGTCGTCGCCAGGTTCGGCATTACCTTACGCGAATTCCTGCGGATGCAAAACAATACCGAGCACGAGACTGGGATGTCGTTGGCGATTGGGGTGGGTTTCATGGCCATGGGCATCTTCATGGCGCTGCTGTCACTGCTTCGCTACCGGACAACCATGAACCAGCTGAATGCCGATGAATTCCAGCCGGCGACGACCATCGTTACCGTTCTTGGCGTAACGGCTGCGCTCTTCGGAACGATATTAGCCGTGTATCTGATTTACACGGCGAGAATGCTTTAACCCAGGGCCTCTGAAAGCCAGCGCCAAAGCGCATTGTTGATGAGAAGGCTTTCTATTCCCCCGCATCGGGGCGTCCGCCCTCCGGCCATGGCCGAGATAGAGTGTCACGCCGGTCGCTTCGGGACTGGAAGAACAGAATCCCACCCAATCTCCATTTGGGTAGTGGTGCCGTTTCGCAAACGGCACCACTCCATTTGACACTTCGCGATCTATCCTGTAGGGTAATAGATGAGGTGGTTTCCACCCTCTCCTCTTTCAGGTTCCCTGAACATAAGTCAGCCCATCTGAAGTCTTCCTAATCTTATGCGACACAACCTTTAGGAGGTTGAATATGTATGCACGCAATGTGTCTTTCCGCCTGAAATCGAACATGCAGTCTGACTACATCAAGACATTTGAAGACCAGGTCCTGCCGTTGCTGCGCAAGCAGAAGGGCTTCAAGGACGAAATCACCCTGTGCAACCCCAACTCGCAGGATGCGGTTGCCATCAGTCTGTGGGAGAGCAAGCACAATGCCGACGATTACAACACCAACAACTACCCGGAAATTCTGAAGACCCTGGGTAAGGTGATCGACGGAACGCCGCGCGTGCAGACGTTTGAGACGGTCATGTCGACCTTACATCACGCCGTAGCCGTGTAGGACGTTGTAACAGCTAGAACGGGAAGGTGGCTCGCGCTGCCTTCCCGTGTACTAAGACCAGCCGCCAGGCTGTGAAGGTTGTAATGCAGTTATCCGATCGGGAGAAGCGGAGGATCAGTATTTGGGAGCAGCTGCGAGAGATCGAAAGCGAGCTCTTTCTACTTTCCGCAAGATCGGTAGCGTTAAGCTTCTAGTATGGCTGGCGCTTCGAGCGCCTGTGTAAAGAACGGACCCGACTGGCAAGCGAGTTACTGCTTCGCGGAACTACCCCACCTTAGCTCAGCCCAAATCAATTTCAGTAGTCCTGGGGATCAGAAAAACAAAATCCCCACCCTTCGACTGCGCTCAGGGCCACCCGCGCTCTCACTGAGCGCTTAGCGTCGCGCGCTGCCACACCAGGACTCGTTTCTCCGCCCTCGGATCGGGGAGCCCTTCGGTGACGGTGATGATCAGCTTGTCGCCTTCCAGCCGAAACGGACGCGCCTGGACGGTTCCGACGAAGGCAGGCCACCAGGCCACGGTTGGATAGTGGCACACGATTGACTTTTCAGAATCAACTTTGAAGGTCCCACAGTAGGCGACGAAGGTGTCGTAGTAGGCGATCTTCTCCGCATCGGTCGGATTGGCTGCATCTTTCCATAGCGGCCGTTCTCCATCCGTCAGCGTGGCACACATGTGGCCGTCAGGCTGATACATGAGGAAGCCGGCCGGGTGAGCTCCATACGGAAGCGCCGACTGGTCCTTTCCGGAAAAGCTGTCTTCTACCGAGACCAGTTTCCACGTGCCAACCAGTTGCGCGGCGCTCGGCGCCGAGGCGGATTTCATTCTTCTATCCCCTTCCAATGGCGAGGTGGCCTATTGTAGCCGCTCTTGGCTATTGGCCTGGTGCACCAAGGCTGGGCCAGACTATTTGGCGTGCAGAAGTTCCATCAGTTCGGTCTCGGCCTGGCTCCAATCTGCTTCCGGATTGTTGCCGTTTCTATTGCCAGACTCGTAAATCTGATAGGCGCGAGTTCGTATCTTGTCTTCCGAGAAGATGCGCACTGGTTCTGTCTTGTAAGGTTCTGAATGTTTAGAAGCAGGAGGATTCTGCGTATTCTGGACTTTAGGATTGGACATTGCAACCCCCGGATGCACAACTAAGAGGTGAAAACTCCAGAACGGCTGACCTAGTTCAGAGGGTCTGAATGAGAAGAAGGGCTTCCTCTGCTTTGATTATACTCGCTCCACCGGCATTATCCAGGAATTGTCGGCTGGAGTCGAAGTAATCTTGCTTTGGGCAGGATATTCGCCAACTGCAAGAAAAACGCCACTCAAGTGATAGACGCCTGAGTGGTACGCTCTTGGAAGAGTATCGGTTAATACCTGCCAGGGGACATTAAGGCCTCTAACCCGCAATTATTAACGCTGGGGGGTGATTGTGGTCGTGCTTGTGGTGTCTTTCTTCACTTCCGGCGGCGGCGCGGTTGTGGTGGTCGTGGTATCGGTCTGCTTCACCTGGGGCTGAGGCGTGGTTGTAGTGGTCGTCGTATCAGTCTGCGTCACCTGCGGGTCTGCCGGCGTAACCGCTACTTCGGTGGTCTGGGTGGTCTGGACGCTGCGGCGGATCTGCCGGATCGGGCGAAGTCGTGGTGGTAGTGCTCTCGGTCTGGGCCGGAGCTGGAGTCTGATTGGTCGTCGTACTGGTGGATTGCGTGGTGCTCTGTGCCATCAGCGGCAGCGACAGAACGAGCACAACGAACGCACCCAGGACGGCAACAAGTAGTTTCTTGGATTTCATTCGATTCTCCTCGATTTCATTGGTCACACATGATGGTATGACTTCCGGCATCGCTGAGTCTGAGCACAATTGCTCGCTGGACCACGCGCGGCACGTTAATTAATGTCGAGCGGTTTTTCGAAGTGGGTGCCCCATTCTACCGCAGGCGAAGCCGAGAGCCTGTCCCTTCGACAAGCTCACGGCAAGCTCTGAGCGGAGCCGAAGGGTAGGGTGGGGCTTTTTCCGTACCCCTGACGAACCTCGGGTAGAGACGGAAGTCAACCCCCCTAGCTCAGCCGCCCTACCGGTCGGCTTCCGATAGAATGGGGCACCCGAGAGAGAAAAAAGTCGTAGGGGGGGGCCACCCGGCAACTCGGGCCGGAAAAACAAAATCCCCACTCAACCAAACGAAGGTTGAATGTGGCACTCTGATGTGTGTTGGCTTATCGAAGTGCTTGCCCGGGCCACCCGCCCACCCACCCTGTTGATGATCCAAACAGAAAAGGTGGGGCCACCCGCCACCCACCCACCCACGTTGTTGGTAATCGAATCGGAAAGGGTAGCCCGCCCGCCAGGATCGCTGCGAAGGTTATAAAGTCGTAAAACCTGCGTCGCCGATCGTAAAGGGCTCGACGCGCGCTGCGAAATCCATAAAGAAGTTGGCGGTCAGGGTGTGGACATGGCGGGCGATGTCGATGAGAGCCCCTGAGTTCAGGTTTGGCCGCAAGTGATCCCTGATGTAGGCTTCTGCTCGCGAGATCTGATCCTGGTTCTGGAACTGGGAGACGCCCTGAGCCATTCCCGCCCTGGGCAAGTTAAAGGACGGCACGACACGGTCAGATGTGTGGCGCCATCCGGTGATGCTGGGAGCCTTGGCGCCTTGGACTATTATTGTGCCACGTCCGGCTTGCGTCAGGGCGTGCTTCAATCCGTAAAGGATCGGGTTCCCGGTCTCGGTTGTGTCCGCTGAGGAACAAGTCTGCAGGCGGACAGTGGCGCCGTTATTGCGGAGGCCTCGGTTGATGAGAAGAGCCGACAGAACTGCGTCGCTGTCGTATTTCCCGACGCTCGTTGGGGATCCGTGTCCGATGACGAGCAGGACGTCGTGCCCTCCCAACATGTCCAGCGGAGCACGATCGAGGAATGTTACGTAGCCGCCGCGCAGTTTCTGCAGCTGCACGTGCACATTGGTGAATTGTATCCAGTCGGGATGGTCTTCACAGAAAGCGAGGATATCCATAAGTTCCTCCTTCAGAAATCAGGTTCAGTCAGGTGGATGTAGTGGGCGCTGTGTCATTTAATTAATTAACTCCGAAGGGGTAACCACTCTAACACACGAGGCTGCCAAGGGCAAACCTTCTTGTGCTCTACCGCAGCCAGGCCAGTGCCTGTGCCGGCAAGAAGCCGTATGCAGCGCGGCATCAGGAAGAGCGGCTGGCGCAGTTGACCGACAGCGGGTTGCAGCGCCGCGCGCGGCCGGCAGCTCGACTCAGAGAAGGAAATCAACACCCCCACCCTGGCTCAGCCGCCCTGTCCGGTCGGCTTCCGCTAGAATGGGGTACCCGAAAGAGAAAAAATAGGGTGGTGGGCCACCCGCCATCGTTGAGTCTGAGCATAACTGCTCGCCGGCAGGCGTACTTGTATCTGTCCCACCCGCACCATTGCCCAACAGACAGCCGCGGAGGGTATACCCCCCTCCCCCTGTCCCTCGTAAAATCTTGATTTCATTGGGTCCCACCCGCACCATTGCCCAACAGACAGCCGCGGAGGGTATACCCCCCTCCCCCTGTCCCTCGTAAAATCTTGATTTCATTGACCAAGTTTGAACGATCCCTCGCAAAGGTAATTATCCCTTGACAGTAGGTAAGTATTCAAGTACAGTAGCGTCAGGGTAGGTAAGCATATGAATCGCAAGCCGAAAATGACGCCTTACACGAAGAAACACTTCGACCGCCAGTTTCCCGATGATGCTACGTGTCTGGAATGGCTTAAAAACCGTCTGTACCCCGATGGAATCTACTGCGAGAGCTGCGAAGAGGTCACGAAGCATCATCGCGTCAAGAGTCGCCCTTCGTACTCGTGCGACCACTGCGGACACCACGTTCATCCGACTGCTGATACGATCTTTCACAAAGCCCGACTCCACTCACAACGTGGTTCTATGCGATCTACCTCATGGCTTCGACGCGGTGTGGAATCTCTGCGAAACAGATTGAGCGCGAGACGGGTGTGACGTACAAAACCGCATGGCGCATGTTTAAGCAGATTCGGTCGATGCTCAATCCGAGAGGAAGGGCCAATTGGCGGATTTAATCGTCGGGTGGAAATGGACGAAGCCTACTTCGGTGGAAAGCGAAAGGGAAACGCTGGCCGTCCGATGACTGGCGACAGGCACGGCAAGACTCCGGTTGTCGGCATGGTCCAGCGCAAGGGCGCAGTTCGCGCTTTCGTCGCTGCCGACGTGAAAGGCGACACGCTGCTTGGACTGGTTAAAGAACACGTGCTGCCTCAGTCTGTTGTGTTCACCGATGACTTTCCGTCGTATGACAAGTTTGAGTCTAGGGGCTATCGGCACCAGAGAATCAATCACAGCGAAAAGGTCTACGTTGTCGGGGAAACACACACCAACACGATCGAAGGGTTTTGGTCGCTCGTGAAGAACGGACTGCGAGGCGTTTATCACTCTGTTGGTCGCCATTATTTGCAGTCGTATCTCAACGAGTACAGCTTTCGCTACAATCACCGCTTCGACGTGCAGCCGATGTTCACCAGCTTCATGTATCAGGTCGAGAAGCGGGATGCCATCGTTCGTCAGACTTCGATTGTTACCAGCGCCTCCGTTGACGTTGAGCCGTTCTGACTAACTAGATTCAATCGGACTTTTTGCGAGACGCTTTCCTTAAGGCGCTCTCGAAGTCCGCTTTGGTAAATGACGTCTCGGCGGTACCTTCGCTTGCACGAGAGCCACGTAGGTCTTTTTCTATTTCTGGGCCTAATCGAGCAATTGTCTCTTTTGCCTGTGTAATCTTGCGATCTTCTTCTCGGCGTTGATTCATGAATTCCTCATCGTCTAATAATTCTGATAGCCGCCATGCTGGGATTACGCCAGCCATTGACGTATTCGACTGCGCGACCATGTCCTCGCGTCTAGTCTTTGTCTCTCCCTGTACATCATATATAGGGTCATAGGTGTGAAGATGGCACCAGTCCACACCCAACAGAAACGGTCCAGTTGGTGATACAGAGGTGCGCCCGCTACCTCTTCCAACGATTTGCACAAAACGCGGGTGATCGAATCCTGCCCACGACCTGATATCTTCAAGGCGAAGGAATACCGGAGAACCACTAAAACCGGGAATTGAGCGGCATTCAATTAAGAAACTCTCTTGGTCGATGTTGTATCTGTCCTTTATCGGTTCGTGGGGCATCATTGCGATGTTCCCAAAACGCACAGATGGGGTGTTTTTTTGCTTACCTTCGTGGCTGATGAATCTGCCAACCATGAATACATCGTGCCCAGGCACAATACCTAAGACATCAGCCAATTCCCGAGTAAGAAACCTATCGCGCGTAATTGATCTGTAACGAAACTGAGAACCGCCTAGTTTTACCTGAATGGCGCGTACATCAGCCCCCTCATTATGTCTCTTCCAATCACTGGGTGCTGTTTCTATGATGTCGGTTTTGCCATCCCGCGTATTCAACCGGATGGCAACTGTTTCAGGGCAATTATTGATGACGTGATTATTTGTAACAGCGTAGAGCGCGGAGAGATCATGATTGATCTCAAACGGGATGGACACGAGAAACCCACTTCCACCTGCCGCTATACCATCTTTGGCGTCTCGTTTGTTCTTGTAGATGTAAATGACGCAATCAAGATATGTGGGGTTTATAGGTGGCATTGGCGGCTTCCAGACGGAGTATTGCAACCCCCTCTCAGAGAGGCATGTTACCCATCGTCCTGTCTCGCCATTTTGCAAGGTTCCCTACCTACTGTCAAGGGATAATTACCCTCGCAAAATCCTGAGCGCGTGAGACTTACAGGCAAAATCTTCATATCAAAGAACTTAGCGGAATCCAGCCCGCTGGGACACCACTTGGGATCCTCACGGGTAGTCTATGGGTTGCTGAACTGACCTGCAAAGGAAATCTGTCGAGAGAGGTTACGAAGGTCATAGATCATTCCGGTTTTGGAACGGGAATGATGTGCCGGTGCTTGCGTCGAAACCCTCGCGATCATCTTGACACTGGGACAATTCGGGCCCAGTGCGGAAGCACTGGACTCCGGCTCACGTACACGGATTCCTGAGCCCCTTCAGGGGCGGCACGGCAGAGTGTCGCCGGTTGAAACGGGCCGGGGGCTGAATAAATGGACGGCTGGCCCACATTTCCTTCTGTTGGGAAATGTGGGAGCCAAGTAGTCCGGGCGAGTAACAACGGGCACCGGCAGCTCTTCGAAACTCCCACAATTGCCAGATGAAGGCCATTGTGGGCCACGCATTATAGAAGGGCGCCCCTTTCGCGGTAGTCTGCAGTAGCTGTGAAAAGCAGAAACTGCTGCAACACGAAAGGAACACCCTGATGAATAGCATCAAGTATGTCGGACTGGATGTCCACCAGAGCACCATCTCGATTGCGGTACTGAACGCGGAGGGCAAGCTGGTGATGCAGTCGGTCGTCGCCACCCATAGCACGCGACCATAGTGGATTTCCTGCAAGGGCTGCGTGGGACGCTACACCTCACCTTTGAAGAAGGCACGCATTCGGCCTGGCTCTACGATCTGCTGGTGCGGCGGGTGGCCAAGCTGGTGGTATGCAATCCGCGCAAGAACGCGCTGCTGAAGGCGGGCAACAAGAGCGATGCCATCGACGCCCGCAAGCTGGCCGAGTTGTTGCGCGCCGGGATGTTGTCGCCGGTCTACCATGGCCAGAACAGCTCGGCGACGGTGAAGCAACTGGGGCGCAGTTATGCCACGCTGACGGAAGACACCACCCGCACCATGGGCCGTATCAAGGCGCTGTATCGCAGCCAGGCGATTGCTGTGCTGCGAGAAACCCTATGGATCACGGCATCGCGAAGACTACTAGCGCAACTGCTGCAGCCGGGATTGCAGCGGCGCGCGCAGCGACTCTATCAACAGCTGGATCTGCTGCAGCAGTTGCGCCGCGAAGCCCGTTGCGATCTGCTGCTGGAATGCCGCAAGCATAAAGAGAGCAAGTTGCTGCGCTCCATTCCCTGGCTCGGTCCCATTCGCGTTGCGCTGCTCATTGCGCGGGTGCAGACGCCGCATCGCTTCCGCAGCAAGCGGCAGTTCTGGGCTTACTGCGGGCTGGCCCTGGAGACGCGCAGCAGTGCCGACTATCAGATGGTGAACGGGCAGCCGCGGCGGCGCAGCAAGCCGGTGTTCATTCGCGGACTGAACCTCAACCACAACCACGATCTCAAAAATCTGTTTAAGAGTGCGGCCACCACGGCCAGCGGCAGCAGCGGAGTGTTTCGCAGCTTCTACGAAAACCTTCTATTAAAGGGAATGAAGCCCGAGCTGGCTCGGCTCACCCTGGCACGCAAAATTGCCGCCATCACTTTACACATTTGGAAGAAAGGAGAGCCGTTCGACGCTGACTATCTGAAGCTACATGCGGTTTGAGCGCGCAGCGACAGGACCGAAGCGGATTGCTTCCGCGTTGTGTTCGCGCTGAGCGCTCGGGTTCGAGGGTAAGTATCCTGGGCGGGTTAGGCCAGCGTCCGCGCAGGACCAAGTCTCACGGGCCACCATATGCTCCCTCGGACAACCCAACAAAGCTATAGTGCCGCCCCCAGCGGGCGAGTCTCCGATAGAACCATGGTTGGCCATTGAGCCCCCATGTGGCTTGCGCAGCATACAGCTGCCGAACGACGCAGTAACGCGGAAATGAAAACCGAAGACCCGGCCGCCACCAAGCTCATGCCAGCATCCAACCGGGGCTGGATGCAAGAGAAATACCCCTCTCTGCCGCAGGGGAGAAGTATTTTCTCTTGACATCCCCTTTTATAGAACCCGCCCTTGCAGACCAGCGTAGAAGCTTCGCGCTTCTCCCTATACGTACTCCATACCGCTCGATCAGCTCGCCGGTTTCGCTTTCACCCATCGCGATCTGCTGGTAGCGTGTATGTAAATCACAACCTACAATCTTCATGTGCTCGGCTCCTTTCCTCCGAGCCTTGGTTTGCTTGAGCGCACCAAGTTTACCCGGCGGCGGGGAGCCGACACGGTTATCTAATCAGCCCAATCCCGTCGTCAGAAGAGAAAATGATTGCGCTTGCGAGTGAACAGCAAGATAATTTGCTGACCCCCGAGGCACAGCGAAAGTATCAGTGACAGAGGTGTGCTTATGATTCAGGTCGCAAATCAAGACGTCATCAGCCAAATGGGGTGGAAGGGTTGTGCGTTTCTTGTTGCATCAGCGGGTGCAATTGGCGGGTTAATCAATGCCGACTCCACGGACCACGGTATAAGGCGTCCGTCAATTTTGAATGGAGTATGGTGTCCGGGAGCAATTGGGAACGTCGTTGTCGGAGCAATCTCGGCCTTTGTCTCTTGGGCGCTCTACGGCTCTGGAGCCGTGATAGACGTTGCCAATCCCACGGGACGGGAATTAGTTAGTCTGCGTCTAGCTGCCCTTGCTGGTGCTCTACTGGTCGGGGTCGCCGGAGCTAGATGGCTAAGCAGTGAAGTTGACAAAGCCCTGCTGGACAAGAGTGTCGAGTGCATAGCGCAAAAGCCCCTTTCGCCAGACCAAATGGACGAACTCCGGCGCTGCTATACAGCTAGGAAGGTCTTACAGACGGTCGGTGCAGCCAGTTGACGTTTACTGGGAGCAAACGGGGGCGGGAGCAGATTCCCAGTATGGAAATCTGCTTTTCCGTACCCCTGACGAACCTCCGGGTAGAGACGGAAGTGATCCCCCCACCCTAGCTCAGCCGCCCTGCCGGTCGCCTTCCGCTAGAGTCGGCACCCGAAAGAGAAAAAAAGTCGTAGGGTGGGGACACCCGCCCTAACTACGTTGTCGAAAGGAGAACGCCCATGAAAGTCCCAGCGATTCCCTGTTGGGTAGCTTCGCCGATGAGTTCTTCACGCGAGAAGATCCATCGTTACAGCGTCGATTGCGTTCCTGATCGCAGTCATGCTCTCCGCGTGTTCCGGTTGCCCGTTGCCCGACCAAAGCAAAGTGCCGCCTACAGTGCGTATTCAATATTGCACCGGAAACCCTTGCGGGCCCTTGCAGTCGAGTAATAGCAACATCAGCCCCGACCAGCCTCTCACGATATTCGTTCACGGGTTCTCGTCCTTGAGTGGGATGCAAAGTCTTGAAGTAGATCCCGACTACTCGATCTCAGTGTAGCAATGGGCACCTCGCCCAAAACGTCTACGTAACCACGATCCCAAGCAAGACAACGGCCGCCAATCAGACGTTACGGCTATCGCTGGAAATCGATGTTGGAACACCAAAAGACAATTGGTGCCAAAACTCTGATATCCCTTTTTCGTCATGGTCTGGAGGATTTAAGGTGACCGCGATCAGCAAGAACGGCCTCTCTGCTACAGGTCAGCTGAACCTGCAATCGCCCTGAGTGAAAACAGGACCGATCGAATCCTCAGCCGAGAACTTGATTGTCTCCGCTGGTCTGCGAAGGCGACTGCCTCTGACATGGCGGAAGTTGGTTCCACCGACTTTGTTCGGAGGGTCGTCAGAAGAGATTTGAATCGGATCCTTGTTCGGATTGTGGACCTATTGGGGTGCCCCATTCCACCGCAGGCGGAGCCAAGGTAGGGCTGGGGCTTTTCCGTACCCCTGACGAACCTCCGGGCAGAGACGGAAGTCAACACCCCCACCTGGGCCGAGCCGCCCTGCCGGTCGGCTTCCGGCGAGAATGGGGCACCCGAAAGAGAAAAAAGTCGAGGCCGGGCGCTCGCCGAGGGGGAGAGACCGTGGGGCCCCCGGATTTCCACAAGCATCATGTCGTCAAGCACTTAACAAATGAGCATCGAGTGCTTAACATCGAACCGAAGTGATTGACAGACGATAGGTGTAAACTGTTGACAACCATAAGACGCGAGATGATCATGTCGAGACGAGCGGCTTTACCCGAGCCGAAGAAATTGAGAAGGGTGGCGACCAATGGCAGACAGAAAGCAATTTCTTGGACAAATAGCGGAAGATCCCGAGCTTAAGAGAATCTTGGAAGAATCGCGCAAGCTCGAGGTTACAGAGCACGAATTGCGGGAACAAAGAATAAGTTTCGCCTTCGGTAATGCCCCGGCCAGTGCGGAAAATATCACCAAGGAAAGTGTCCGTCAAGCCTCTGAGCATATTCGTCTCTTGAAGTGACAAAAGCGTGACTCGCTTCGTGCGGGTCACGATCATTGTGTGTCCATCCGCGAGAAAGACGATCCCGAACTATTCAAAAGAATACAGGAGCAAAACCTCCTCCGGCAGTATGGACTTGCTCTCTACTCGGTTGAGATTGGCCTTGCGAAGGGCATCGAAGCCTTCGACAAGTACACCCTTTGGGCCCTGAATTATGCCGCGGTCGCCAATACTGCCCAATTTGGCGGGCGGTATCGCGAGAAACCAATTTATGTTGGGGACCATATCCCACCTCATTTTGACAAGGTGCCCGACCTGATGGATCGGGTTGTTCTCTTTGTTCATGAAAATTGGACGATCATGGAGCATCCGACAGCGATTGCAGCATATGTGCTCTGGCGACTGAATTGGATTCACCCGTTTGTCGAGGGAAATGGCAGGACGGCTAGGGCTGCTTGTTATTACCTTATCTGTTTGAAATATGGTGGGCTGGTTCCGGGGACGAAGATTGTTCCTGAGCGCATTCGGGAAGATTGCAGGCCGGATATTACGCCGCATTGAAAGCGGCTGACAGAGCCTGGGATGCCGGTCACCTGGACGTTTCCGAAATGGCATACTACCTCGAAGGACTGCTGCGAGGGCAGGTTACCGAGAGATAAGTTTGTTCCAACTCGGGCCGGAAAAACAAAATCCCCACTCAACCAAACGAAGGTTGAATGGGGCACCCTCAAGTGTGTTGGTTTGTGGAAGTGCTTGCCCGGGCCACCCGCCTGGTTTTGCCCGGGTGGGTCTTTTGAGCTCAACGGACATTCGTTGGCTCACAGACGAAAGCCCCACCCCGGCAAAAGAGGCCCTAATGGGGCACCCTCCTCTTGGGATTCTTCTTGAAGCGAACGGGGTGGGCCCACTCGCCACCCTGCCTTCAACCAACGCTCCCGAATTCTGTCTAGCTCAAATTGCTGCTCCTCGTTATCTTGTTGTATCGACTTCCACATTGAGATCAATGACGACGTAGTCAGTTCGGATTGCTTCTGCAACCTAACATTGAAGTTGAACGGATTGTTTACCATCGCACTGTAGTCGCATATCACCTTAGAGACCGCCGTTAGCGGAAGCTGCTTTGTTTCCTTACCGAGTTTATCCGTTACAAGAAAATTGACTCGATCGGCGTCGGGTCCTTCCAAACGGAAACAGAGGAGAACCTGATCTGTACCAGGGAAAAGGAAGAGGTCACCTCTTTCGACCAGTACTTCGTCCAAAAGAGTAGCAACACTCGAGCCTTGGTCGGCAGCAATAATTTTGCGAACGAATGCTCGCTGTTTAATGTCCGACAGCGTGTACTTCCCAGGAAGGTTTCGAATAACAAGTCGAAACCCATACTTGGGGCAGATACCAGAGCTCTGGTGCGCCCTCTTTTCGAGAAAACCGCTTTAGTACGACATATTGGAATCCAGGACGGGCAAAGATCAGTACTAAGCCAAACTTATTTGCGCGAGCACTACTTCGAAAGTTCTTCGCGCAATTTCTTGGTAGGGATGCAGCCAGTTGACCAAATGGGCATCGCCCAGCAGAGCCCAAACTTGACATCTCATCTTTGCTCCCCATCGAACCCAACCAAAAACGTGGTCCATCCGGCCCCTCACACAATCGCGGGTTGCGAATGTGAGGGAGACGATTGACTAATCGGACGCAACCTCACCCAGACTGGTCGTTACAACAATTCAATCCCGCTCATTCCGACGTGAGGAATAACCGAGAGTGACCGGTCGTGTTGGAAGGATCAGGGATTCATACCCATGTGCTTTGTTTTGCTTTCGAGTGCTGCGATTTTCCCCCTAATAGCCCGATCATCTTTGTGAGAGCGTCTGTCGTCGGATTTCTAATGCAATGGGTCCGAACATTGCCCCGCCTGTAAACTCAGAGTTTATCGTTTTTGCCGTTTGATCGATGTGGCGCTTAACGGTCATGACGTTTCGAACCCCTTTCGTGTTCTTTCATCTGAATATGCGTACCCCGCTAGTCTAATTCTTCGTCCGTGTAGGAGACATGAATCAATCGGATGGCGACTTCGCGGAGACTGTCCGTTTCAACGATTTCCATTCCCATTCCGACGTCAGGAATGGGTGGGGCATCCGACTTCAGACTCGCTTTACCATATTCATTTGCATCCGTAGGCTTGGAAAAGCATTTGAGGTTGCGACCGCGGACGCTTGATTACCAGTGAGCGTTCCAGATAGATTTAGGTCGAAGTTGGCGACTGGCGCGCCGAAGACGGTAACAGCATTACCAACGAAAGCCTGTACCCTGATCGTCGCTGTTATTTTGCTATCTTGTACCGAATAGTTGCCGGTGTAGTAAAACTCGCTATCGCCTCCCATGAGATTTCCGGACCGCAGAACCACGACGCCTCCTGCGGAAACTTGGCCGGCTCTAAATACGACAGTCCAGAGTCCCTCTTCCATATGCTCACCTCAGTTCATGGTTCCACAATTCGGGCACATCTGATGCCCCTTATCCGCGTCCAACAGCGTGCCACACACACTGCACTGCAGTGCTTGTCTCTCCTTCGCATTCTCATTCAGGCGATTGGCTGTCATAGATTGGGTGCTTGCGCCGCGGTATTGTTCTTAGGTCCTTCTGTCGGGACTTGGTTTCCTTGTATTCGCAAGAGGTCAGAGGCTCTCGGTCGTTAAGCTCTTAGTGGCGGCATGGAGCGAGAGGATTAGTTGAATCAGGAAGCCGATAAGTAGTAACCAGAATATCCCTTCCCAAACGGCCGCAGATAAGAATCCGGTTCCTAAATGTGGCAATAAATAGCACAGCCGCCACGGTGATAACATTCCCAAGCGGTGCTATCCATGCGCGACGGGCTTGGATGCGTTCAATATTCTTAACAAGGCACAATTCCAGACGATCTTCGGCTATGACCAAAGCTCGTTGCGCCACATTCATAGTTATCGTACTGCATTGTGCGATTTGGTTTGCAACCGCCTCTTCGACCTGTGGATTGGTGACGCCCGGCTGAAACATGATTGCTCCACGCAAAAAAGGGGCAGAGCGTGCCGTGTCCCCCTTCACAGTACGTTCTACGTGGGCCCGGTTAATTGTTGTACTACCTAACGTCTAACAGCAGATCCCTCGCTTCGCTCGTGATGACAAATCAAAACAAGCTGTCAGCCGTCAGCTAAGAGCAGCCGCTGGTACTTCCGCACTCGTTACATCTGTAACAACTTCCGTTTCTGGTCATGATGCCGCCGCAAACGGGACAGGTCGGTGCATCGCCCAGATCGATCAGCTCCTTTAATGCGTCCGCTGCGTGCACGTGTCCGGTCATGCCTCCGCCGGAACGGCCGGGGAAGAGTGAGGGTTCGTTGCCGGAGGAAGAAGAGCGGATCCCTCGGCTTCGCCTCGTGATGACAAACCAGAAGAGGGTGATGACAAACCATTATGGGCGTCGCCGAAGCCGCCCTCTTCCGGAGCGCCGACGGGCGGGGCTCCGAAGTACTTGGGACGCAGGCCGTCGAAGAGCGCCTGCTGCTGTCCGGTGAGGAAGCGCAACTGCAGCCAGCGGAAGATGTAGTCCATGATCGACTTGGCGTAGCCGATGTCGGGATTGCGGCTCCAGCCGCTGGGCTCGAAGCGGGTGTGGGCGAACTTCTCGCACAGCAGCTTGAGCGGAACGCCGTGCTGCAAGCCGATGGAGACGGCGCAGGCGAAGCTGTCCATCAGGCCGCTGACGGTCGAGCCTTCCTTGGCCATGGTGATGAAGATCTCGCCGGGCATGCCGTCCTTGTAGAGGCCGACGGTGAGGTAGCCTTCGTGGCCGCCGACCTTGAACTTGTGCGTGATGGAGAGGCGCTCGTCGGGCAGACGATGACGGATGGCCTTCGGGCGGCGCGGCCTGCTCGTCGAAGAGCAGGTCCTTCGCTTCGCTCAGGCTGACAGAGGATCTTCACCCGCACCCACGGCGTCGCCCTTCTGCGACTTGTGCGGTGGCCGAGCCCATGGAGCTGAGCGGCTGCGCCTTCTTCGATCCGTCGCGATAAATCGCGACCGCCTTCAGGCCCAGCTTCCAGGCCTGGATGTAGGCTTCCATGATTTCGTCGACGGTCGCGTTCTCGGGCATGTTGATGGTCTTGGAGATCGCGCCCGAGATGAACGGCTGCGTGGCGGCCATCATGCGCAGGTGTCCGGTGTAGTGAATGGTGCGCGTGCCCTTCGTCGGCTTGAAGGAGCAGTCGAAGACCGCGAGGTGCTCGTCCTTGATGGCGGGCGCGCCTTCGATGGTGCCGGTGGCGTCGATGTAGCTGACGATGGCGTTGGTCTGGTCGCTGGAGTAGCCCAGCTTGAACAGCGCGGCGGGCACGGTGTTGTTCACGATCTTGATCATGCCGCCGCCGACCAGCTTCTTGTACTTCACCAGCGCGAGGTCGGGCTCGATGCCGGTGGTGTCGCAGTCCATCATGAAGCCGATGGTGCCGGTGGGCGCGAGCACGGTGACCTGCGAGTTGCGGTAGCCGAACTTCTCGCCGTGCTGCAGGGCTTCGTCCCAGGTGGCCGTGCTGGCTTCGTAGAGCGCCGCGGGAACGTTCTCCTTGTTGATGTTGTTCACCGAGGCGCGATGCATGCGGATGACGTCGAGGAACGGCTCGCGATTGACGTACCAGCCGGGACAGGCGCCGCCGGGGAATTGTCATGTCGGTTGTCGGTTGTCAGAAAGAGCAGGTCCTTCGCCTTCGGCTCGGGATGACAACCACTGAGAAGTCGTTGTCGTTGCCGATGCGAGCGGCTGGCAGAGCTCGGCGATCTTCGACGACTGCAGATACGCTTCGCCGCACATGATGGCGGTGACGCAGGCGGCGTAGTCGCGTCCGGCATCGGAGTCGTAGGGCAGGCCCGAGGCCATGAGCAGCGCGCCCAGGTTGGCGTAGCCGAGTCCCAGGGGACGGTAGTCGTGCGAGTTGCGCCAGATGGCTTCGGTCGGGTAGCCGCTGTTGTCGACCAGAATTTCCTGCGCGGTGATGATGACGGCGCAGGCGTGGCGATAGGCTTCGACGTCGAAGGTTCCGTTGGGCGCGAACTTCAGCAGGTTCAGCGACGCCAGGTTGCAGGCCGAGTCGTCGAGGAACATGTACTCGCTGCAGGGATTCGAGGCGTTGATGCGCGCCGTGTTCTTCGAGGTGTGCCAGCGGTTGGTGGTGGTGTCGTACTGCATGCCGGGATCGCCGCAATGCCAGGTGGCGTCGGAAATCTTGCGCAGCAGGTCGCGCGCCTTGAAGGTCTGCACCGGACGGCCGTCTTTCACGGACTTGGTGCGAGAATTCGCTGTCGCGAACGACTGCGTACATGAAGTCGTCGGTGACGCGCACGGAGTTGTTGGCGTTCTGGAAGAAGACCGATGCGTAGGCCTCGGAGTCGGGACCGGAGCCGTCGTAGCCGTGCTCGACCAGCGCCCAGGCCTTGGCTTCTTCCTTCTGCTTGCACTCGATGAAGTCGACGATGTCGGGATGGTCGACGTTGAGGATGACCATCTTGGCGGCGCGACGGGTCTTGCCTCCGGACTTGATGACGCCGGCGAAGGCGTCGAAGCCTTTCATGAAGCTGAGCGGGCCGGAGGCGGTGCCTCCGCCGGAGAGCGACTCGGTGGACGAGCGCAGCGGCGACAGGTTGCTGCCGGTGCCGGAGCCCCACTTGAAGAGCATGCCCTCGGTCTTGGCCAGCGTCAGGATGCTGTCGAGCGAATCGTGCACCGAGTTGATGAAGCAGGCCGAGCACTGCGGATTGGTGTAGCCGACCGGGCCGAACTCGACCTTTTGCTCGGCGGCGTTCCAGTGCCAGTTCTGGGCGTCGGAGTTGGGCTCGATGCGGTCGCAGCCCACGTTGAACCACACTGGCGAGTTGAAGGCTGCCTTCTGCTGCAACAGCAGGTGCGCGAGTTCGTCGTGGAAGATGGCCGCGTCGTCGGCGGTGCGGAAGTATCCGCCCTTGATGCCCCAGTCGCGGATGGTCTCGGCCACGCGGGTCACGAGCTGGCGCACGCCGGTCTCGCGCTCGGGCGTGTCGAGCGTGCCGTGCAGATATTTGCTGGCCACAATGTTGGTCGCCGTCATCGACCAGTCTTTCGGGGTCTCGACGTCCTTCTGCTCGAAGATCACGCCGCCCTTGGCGTCGGTGATCTGGGCGAGTGCGCAGCTCCCACTCGAGCTCGTCGTAGGGCGAGACTCCGGCATTGGTGAAGTAACGCTTGAAGGTCAGGCCGGGCGCTTTCTTCTTTGGTGGTGGTGGAAGCGCTGGTCGTTGTCGTGCTCGTGGTTACGTCGGCCATTGGTGGAACTCCTGATCGATATGATTGCCGGGCTAAAGCCCTCGGTACATCTGTCGTCCCTAAAGGGACTCGGATCCATTTCCCTGCCTACCCAGCACTCCGCTGCGCGTAGCCTGCCCTGAGCGAAGTCGAACGGTGCTGGGCTAAGCTGTTCCGTCCCGCTACGCGGGGACTAGTGTTTCGCCGGGGTGGTGGATCATCGCCAAACGCCAACTTCGGTCGGTTTCAGAACCGTCCCTGCGGGACTCAATCTCAGCTGCGCCTCACGAAATTCGAAGCCCAAACTGCATGGTCAGCGAATGCTGCCACCCAAAGTCGTGAGGGCCGCTTCGCAGCCGGTCTCTGGCCGGAAAGCAGCCCCCCTGATGATCTCGCCATGTCCGGTGTCACCGCGACTCGTCCGGATCGGCATAGATGCGACGTGCCAATCCAGTTCCCGCTCGGCTGATCGACCGAGCGGAGTTGCCGGACATGGAGTGAGATGCTGCCGGGAGCGACCCGCTCCCGGCAGCCGTGGTTAGCTGACTTGGAAAGGAACACCGAAAGCCATCTTCTTAGCATCTGGCTATCGGCTTGCCGGCTTACGCCATGCCGACAAGTTAACCTGCTAACTGACCCATCGCGCCCATCGTCTCTTGGCCCTGGCCGTGCTCGGGAGGAAGCGAGCCCAGCCAACCTCAGTCCCTGACATCACCTCTGCGTCCGGTGGCCTTCGCTCAGGAGGAGCAAACTGACAAAGGCTCCGAAACCACCATGTGGAAGCGAACATTACTCCTGCATATTGTGGATGTCAAGAGGGTACTACCACATATTGTTATTTTACACCTTTGAGGCCGCATCTGGGCGGTTATCGGCTGCCAAGTTAACGGCGCGTTACGGCCCCCCGACTCTCGGACAATAGACCCCGCAGAAGCGCGGCTTCAACGCCCGTTCCTGGTGCATTGATGTGGAAGCCTGTGGATTCGGAGGAAAAGGAGGAAGCAACCGCGGATTGGCGCGGAGAACGCGGAAAGAAAGAGGGTAAGACCGAGACTGAGTTCGGTCCACCCTGCGCGTTCCCGGGCTTGAAGATACTGGAGCTACGGTTGCGGCGGTGTGTGTCGGAAAGGAAGCTTGGTGTAGCGCGCCTTCTCGACTTCGATCACTACCGCGATCCGTCCGGCGGGGTCTCGCATGGGGAAGGCGGCGCCGATGTACTTGTGCGAGATGGCGTCCATTACCTCGAATTTCGAATCATCGCGAAATTCGATGACACGCCCGCGTATTTGAACTTCTTCGTAGGGATCATGAAAATCGACTACCGATAACGCGAGGCGTGGGTCGCGCCGCAAGTTGCGTGCCTTCAGGCTGCCTTCACCGGTTCCGATCAGAATGCGGTCTCCGTCGAGCCCGATCCAGACGGGCGTGGAGTTGGGCGACCCATCAGACATCAAGGTCGAGAGATGCGCAAAATTGGGGCGTGATAGCAGGGCGTGGACTTCAGATTTCAGCGGCATCGGTTCTCCTCCTGCTTCATTGTAGAGGGTCGCACGATAGGGATCCGCTGCGGCCGTGAAAGTTGGGCTGTCGCTATTCGTGTACGGTTAACGCCGGCTGGATCTCATCCACGCCAACCACGTTCGTCGGATACTTGCCGGTGTAGCAGGCGGTGCAATAGGTAACGTCCTCACCTTCGCCGGCGGCACGGCGCAGGCCTTCCAGAGACAGATAGGCTAGCGAGTCGGCGCCGATGTACTCCCGAATCTCGTCGACGGACTTATTGGCGGCGATGAGTTGGTTCTTCGAGGGCGTGTCCACACCGTAGTAGCAGGAAGAAATCGTCGGCGGGCACGAGATGCGCATGTGGACCTCTTTGGCTCCGGCATCGCGCACCATGCGAACGATCTTGCGGCTGGTGGTGCCGCGGACGATGGAGTCGTCGATCAGCACGACGCGCTTGCCGGCCAGCACGTGGCGCACGGGATTCAGCTTAAGCCGGACGCCAAAGTCGCGCACACGCTGCTCGGGCTCGATGAAGGTGCGACCGACATAGTGATTGCGAATGAGACCGAGCTGAAGCGGGATGCCGCTCTCGTGCGCATAGCCCATGGCCGCGGTCACGCCGGAGTCAGGCACAGGTACCACAATGTCGGCATCGACAGGAGACTCCAGTGCCAACTGCCGGCCCATGGCTTCGCGCGTCTGGTGTACCGGCTTGCCATAAACCAGGCTGTCGGGACGCGAAAAATAGACGTGCTCGAAGATGCAGCTCGACATCGGCTGCTGCGCGGCGTAAAAGCGCGAGTGCACGCCTTCGGGTCCGACGATGATCAACTCGCCGGGCTTCACTTCGCGCTCGTAGACCGCGCCAATAAGATCGAAGGCACAGGTTTCGGAGGCGAAGACGATGGTGTCGGCACGGTGGGCCGCCTGGCCCGGAATGCGCCCCATCACCAGCGGACGGAAGCCGCGCGGATCGCGGGCCGCGAAGATGCGATCCGGAGTGAGCATCACCAGCGAGAACGCGCCTTCAATGCGGCGCAGCGAGTCGGCCATGGCGGCGGGAAGCGTCTCTTCACGCGAGCGGGCGATCAGGTGGACGATGACTTCGGTGTCACTGGTGGTCTGAAAAATGGAGCCCTGAGCCTCCAGGCCGGCGCGAACTTCCAGCGCGTTGGTGATGTTGCCGTTGTGCGCCAGGGCGAGGCGTCCCTTGCTGCACTCCACGCGAATGGGTTGAGCGTTGAGCAATGCCGAGTCGCCGGCCGTCGAATAGCGTGTGTGCCCGATTGCCAGCGAGCCTGGGAGCCGCGCTAGCACTTCGCCGGTAAAAATGTCGGAGACCAGGCCCATGGCCTTGTGCAACTCAAGGCGCTCGCCATTGGACGCGGCAATGCCCGCAGACTCCTGGCCACGATGTTGCAGAGCGTAGAGGCTGAGGTAAGCGAGCTTCGAGGCCTCGGGATGGCCGTAAATGGCGACTACGCCACACTCTTCGCGAAGTTTGTCAGATTCAATCAGCATCGCTCACCTGTCGAAGAACAATCACCACAGAGACACGGAGGCACAGAGGAGAACTGGTTTATTTGTGCTCGTCTCCGTGTCTCTGTGGTTTGCACTTGCCGTTGTCCCTAGCTTCTCTGCAACACACCTGGAACCAGGCCTTCTTCGGTCTCCGAGTGCAGCGCGCGCTCCAGAGCGCTCGACCAGATCCCGTTCAGTTCAGAGACACTCGCCGAAACGCCCAACTTGCCGTCGACCCGAATCTCCAACTCGCTGGGAGCCGTATGCCCGATATTTTCCGCTGAGAGCGCGTATTTTACCGCTACTTCTTTGATTCGTTCCACATTTTTTGGGTCGCAGGAAATGAGAATACGGCTGGCGTCTTCTCCGAACAGAACGAACTCGGGAACCAGCCCATGCGAAGGAAGGTCGACGCTAGCCCCAATACCGTGCTCGAAGCCGCACTCGGCAAGGGTGACGGCAACTCCGCCTTCCGAACAGTCCTTGGCCGAGTCGATGAGGCTTACATCGATTATCTCGATGATGGCCTTCTGCAGCGCGCTCTCGCGCTCGATCTCCAGCGCTGGCGGAAAGCCCCAAAGCTCACCCAAAACTTCTTTGGCGTACTCCGAGGAGCCGAACTCGGCTTCGACATCATAGGTATCGCCTGGCTCCGACGCGCGCAGCAGAACGAGCGCGCGATCGGCCATCTTGAAGTGCGGGCCCACGGCCTTGTGTACGTCTTCAAGGATGCCAACGATTCCGATCACAGGCGTGGGATAGATGCCCTCGCCTAGGGTCTCGTTATAGAAGCTGACGTTGCCGCCGGTGATCGGAGTCTCAAGCTCCTCGCACGCCAGGCTCATCCCGTCGATGGTCTGGGAGAACTGCCACATAATGTGCGGTTTTTCCGGATTACCGAAGTTCAGGCAATTGGTGGCGGCGATCGGAGTCGCGCCGGTGCACGCTACGTTTCGGGCCGCTTCGGCGACCGCGTGCATCGCCCCCAGCTTGGGATCGAGGTAGCACCATCGCCCATTGCCGTCGAGCGCCATTGCCAGTCCGCGGCTCGCTCCCTTGATGCGGATTACGCCCGCTTCGGAGCCGGGGCCTTCCACCGTGTTGGTTTGCACCATCGAGTCGTACTGCTGATACACCCAGCGCTTCGAGCAGATGTTCGAGCTGGCGAGCAACTGTTTCAGTTCGGTGGTGAACTCGGTTCTCTCGCCAAGGCGAACCCGATCGGGCACCTCGCGCGGCACCGGCGGCTCCCAGCGGTGCAGCGGACGATGGTACAGCGGCGCCTCGTCGGTGAGCGCCTGGTTGGGGATTTCAGCGACAACCTTGCCGTGTTCCAGCACGCGCATGGTGGGCTCGTTGATGACGCGCCCGATGGGAATCGCATCCAGGCCCCATTTCTCGAAGACGCGCAGGACTTCGTCTTCCCGGCCCTTCTCGGCGACGAGCAACATGCGCTCCTGTGACTCGCTCAGCATGATTTCGTAGGGAGTCATACCGGTGTCGCGCTGCGGAACGAGGTCGAGTTCGATCTCGAGACCCACACCGCCGCGGGCGCCCATCTCGCAGGTTGAGCAGGTCAGGCCGGCGGCGCCCATGTCCTGAATGCCGACGATGGCGCCGGTTTGCATAGCTTCGATGCAGGCCTCGAGCAGCAGCTTCTCCATGAAGGGATCGCCAACCTGAACGTTGGGACGCTTGGCTTCCGATTCCTCGCTGAACTCTTCGCTCGCCATGGTGGCGCCGTGAATACCGTCGCGACCGGTCTTGGAGCCGACGTAGATGACGGGATTGCCTTCGCCCGCGGCCTTGGCGTAGAAGATCTGGTCGCGGCGCACCAGGCCAAGCGCGAAGGCGTTCACCAGCGGGTTGCCCGAGTAGCAGGGCTCGAACTTCGTCTCGCCGCCAACGTTCGGCACGCCAAAGCAGTTGCCGTAAGACGCAATGCCGCTTACCACGCCTTCCAGGACGGAGTGGTTCTTGTGCAGCATGGCTTGATCAACTCCCCACTCGGGAGTGGGTGCCCCATCCTTTCCCTTCTTTTGGGAAAGGGTGGGAGACGTGATCGGTCCGAATCTTAGGGAGTCCATGACCGCGACGGGCCGCGCGCCCATGGTGAAGATGTCGCGCAAAATGCCGCCCACGCCGGTCGTCGCTCCCTGGAACGGTTCAATGAACGACGGATGGTTGTGCGACTCAATCTTGAAGGCGCACGCCCAGCCGTCCCCGATGTCGATGATGCCGGCATTCTCGCCCGGTCCCTGCACAACACGCCGGCTGCGTGTCGGCAAACGCTTTAGATGCACACGCGAGGATTTGTAGGAGCAATGCTCGCTCCACATCACGCTGAAAATGCCCAGCTCCGTGAGCGTCGGCGTGCGGCCCAGCGACTTCAGGATTTTTTCGTACTCTTCCGGCGTAATGCCGTGGTCGCGCAGGAGTGCGGGAGTGATGAGGTCGGCAGCGGCGGTCAGTGAGCTGTCTGGATTCATGAGGCTCGGGTGGAGTATTTATTTTCGCATGGCGGAACAAGGGATGAAAGAAGCAAGATAGAGCCACTGGGGAACGTAGATCATTGGTCGCTGTATATCTGTCTCGACAATTGGGCGTAAGAGCATTCTCGGTGATTGAGGTAAGTACATGTTGATGCGGAAGTTCGTTGACCTTGCCGGTGATCTGATTGCCCGGCACTTCCAAGGGCGGGTTAGGCATTTGGAAATGTTGAAGGAACTTGGCACCAACGCCGAAGACTGGTTCCGAATTGAGTTGCTCGGCGTGATTCAGGGTACAGGATGCGAAATCATGGGCACAAACCAGCGTGCCACGAGCGCCACCGACCGGCCCGACTTCGCGCTTCGTGTAGACAACGACGAGTTGCTGATTGAACTGAAGATGCTGCCTAAAGATCGGAACTACCGCTACGGCTGGCAGCGATTCCTAGCTAGCCCGAACAACAAGCGAGACTTTGACAAAGTTATGGCCGGCCTTCGTAGTGGAATAATCTACATATATTGGCCTGGGGTGTCCGACTGGCAGCGTTGCCGGAAGAACTTGGAAAATCTCTATGCGGTCGAGTGCCTTCGGCAAGACTCTATTGGGTGTATCGACGGCGTCGTTCTCAAATCTTATTGGGCCGCAGGTGGGGACCCTCACTCGTCCGCCGCTTCCCACTGATATCCGCAGGCCAGGCACTTCCAGCGGTGCAGCAGTTCGCCTTGCTGCAGGTCGGGAAACGGTATGGCCGCCGACCACAGCGCAATCTGGCGCGGGCCGCTCGGGGCGATCTCGCGAATCTCTAGCGATTCGCACTCCGGGCAGCAGGCGACCGTTTCCAGCTCGCCGTCTTCTTCCTCTTCGGAAACCTCGGGCGAGAAATCGTCGAGAACTTCCAGCGCGCGCACCACCTGGCTGTCGGGGACCTGCAGCCGAATGCCACCCACGGCAATCCCGAGGTGCAGGTTGATCATGTTCTCATCTCGTACGCAAGCCGCGATACCGGCAGAATTCAGCTTGCCCTGCGCGAGCCTGGCCTCTCCCAGGTTGTGGAACTTGGCGATGGTGATCAGTTCATCGGGCATGCAGATGACAAAAGCGTAGGTCTAGCTTACCCCGCCCGTCAATGCCCTGCGCGGGTCAATTCGTGAAGGTGGGCCCGCTCACTGTGGGCGGCTATCGCTTCTACGACTTGCGTTGCAATCGCGAGCGCCTGTCGGCCGTCGTGCAGGCTCACCTCAGGCTGAGAACGCCGGCGAACCGCGTCGAGGAAGCTGATGATTTCAGCCTTGAGTGGCTCCTGCTGCTCGACTATGGGCTTGAACGGCGTGATGCCGGGAAACGCGCTCGCCGCCACGCTGGCCGGGTTGAACGGATCAAACCCGCTCGGATTGGGAGCTTCTTCTTCCACCGTCAGAACGAGCACATCCTGGCGCGAGTAGTCGAGCGATACATATTGCCGGGGCTGGAAGAACCGCAGCTTGCGCACGCGCTCGGTGCTGACGCGGCTGGCCGTGAAGTTCGCCACGCACCCGGATTCGAACTCCATGCGAACGTTGGCGATGTCGACCTTCTTTGACAGGATCGGCAGGCCGACGGCGCGGATCTCCTTCACCTGCGACCTTGTGAATGCCAGCACGATGTCGATGTCGTGAATCATCAGGTCAAGCACGACATCGACGTCGAGCGAGCGCGGGGTAAAGACGCTCAGCCGATGAACCTCGAAGAACATGGGCTTGGTCAGCAGCGGGAAAGTTGCGCGCACAGCGGGATTGAATCGCTCGAGATGCCCGGCCTGAGCGATCCGTCCGTAGGCTTCGGCCACAGTTATTAGCTCGTCGGCTTCGGCCACACTGGTTGCCAGCGGCTTCTCGATCAGCACGTCCACGCCGGACTGCATAAGCTCGCGGCCAACAGCAAGATGAGCAACGGTGGGCACCGCCACCGAAACCGCATCGACGTTCAGAGCAATGAGCTCGGCAGCCGATTCGTAGGCGCGGGTGCCGAATTCGGCGGCGACAGACTGAGCGCGGGCGAAGTCGGTATCGGCCACTCCGACGAATTCGATGTGCTGCGACGAGTCCGCCTGCAACTCGCGATACACGCGAGCGTGATTGCGGCCGAACGCGCCCGCGCCGACGACTCCCACTCGCATTACGCCGTTTTCATTAGGCATAAGAGGATTGTCGCGCAATGTTTGCCGGAGTGCTATCGGTGTCCAGTTTATTTACAGCTGTCATCCTGAGCGACGAGCGAAGCGAGGAGTCGAAGGACCCCTATACGCGCCAGCCGTTTGGAGGTGGTAGGGGTGCTTCGACTCGCGCGCAACAACGGCGCGCTCGCTCAGCATCACAGGAGCAAGGTGATTCACATGTCGTGGTGCGGAATGTGGCTGACGAGTGTTTCGGCGACCATACAGATGTCGGCCTCGTCTGCAGCGGCGATCACCGTCGGCTTGTCGAATATGAGGCAGCGCCCGGCGTCGAGCGCCAGGCAAGTCGCCCCGGCCCGCTTCATGGTTTCGATAGTCTGCAACCCGACGACGGGTACGTCGAAGCGCATGTCCTGGTTCGGCTTGGCGACCTTCACCACCGTCAGCGCGCGACTCAGAGTCGACGGCTCCTGGCCCAGCGAGGGCGACCGCATGATCTCTCCAGCGCGGAGGATCGTCGCATCAGTTCCTTCCATCGCCTCGACGGCAACGCAAGCAGCTTCGGCAATCACCACCGTCTGTCCGATATCAAAGCGCGACAGGTGATGAGCCACAGCACGGCCATAGGTAATGTTCGTCTGCTCCGAGTCGTTTGGGCCGCGGCGGGTCATGACGCCCTCAGTTGCCAGCATCGGCTCTAGCAGAGCGGTCGAGCTCATCAGCGTGATGCCCTCGTCGGCGAGCACCTTGGCGACGGCGCCGATCAGCGAATCGGTGTTGCGCGTGGCTAACGTGAGCAACAACTGTGCGAGGCGCCGATCGGGCTTGATGCTGCTGAAGATGCGCTTGTGCTTCACCTGCCCCGCCATGATGGTCTTAGTCACGCCTTCGCGCTTGAAGGTGTCGATCAGCTTCGACAGCTCGCCCAGCGAAAGCCAGTGAACGGCTACCGCGCCGCGCTCTTCGATCTCGGGCGAAGCCTCTTCCTTAATCGCGGCCACCACGACCTGCATTCCCTGCGACCGCGCAGCATCAAGCACCAGGAACGGGAATTTGCCGTTGCCGGCGATCAGGCCGATGCGCTTATGATCAGTTGGGCTCAACCGAAGCACCTATTCGCATTATCGATTGCCCCTCCATGATTGTCATCCCGAGGCGTGAAATGTTCTTTGCTCCTCAGCGTGCAATGGCCGCTTCAACAAAACCCCTTACTGATTGTCATCCCGGACGAAGTGAGGGACCTGCTTTCGGTTGCAGAGCGACAAACTTCAGCGGCGGGAGCGGCTTGCCCCAGTCCTCAGCCAAATCGTCCCATGTCGGGTTATCGCGCTCGATGAGTGCTATCTTTTTCGCCCGCGCCCAGTCCTTGATCACCCTCTCGCGGCGAATGGCATTGCCAACATACTGAAATTCCTCCCAGTACACCGGCCGATTGATTCGGTATTTCTGCGTGAATCCCTCTATCTCCCCGTGCTTGTGCTGTTGCACCCTTCGGAAAAGGTCGTTGGTGATCCCCGTGTAAATGCGTCGCGACTTACTGGAGAGTATGTAGACGAAGAAGCGGTATTGGCGTGGCATATTGACAAAATGTCAGGCGCACCAAGGCATTGTCTGTGACGCAAAGCACGCTGCGTGTGGCCAATGAAGGAAAGCAGGTCCCCTCACTACGTTCGGGATGACAAACAAGGGTGGGGCACGCGCACGAAAACGCAGGGCGAATCAACGCTTAGAGCTTCCCTTCCATTTACACTGCAATCATGAGGAAGAAGCTCCGGGTGGGAGTGCTGTTTGGCGGGCGCAGCGGCGAGCACGAGGTGTCGCTGCTGTCGGCGGCCTCGGTCCTGAATGCCATCGACAAGAAGAAATATGACGTGGTGCCCATCGGCATCACCAAAGAAGGCCGCTGGCTGACACCTTCCCATGCCGAGCGCTTGCTGAAGGGCGACAAATCGGCCAGTCAGGAACCGCGTCACCTGCGCGCCGGAGATCCCGAAGCAACCTACGGCGCTGCGGTGCTCGCCAAGGGCGAAGGCGTGGTCGTGCCGCCCATCCCGGGCGCGAACCACTCGGCACTCGTGCCATTCGAGACTAGCGCCCCGGAGATGCACGCCGCCGCGAACCCCATCGACGTGGACGTCATCTTCCCGGTGCTGCATGGCACCTTCGGCGAAGACGGCACCATTCAGGGACTGCTGGAGTTGGCCGACATTCCCTACGTCGGCGCCGGGGTGCTTGGCTCGGCGGCAGGCATGGACAAGGACATCATGAAGAAGCTCTTCCGTGATGCGGGCCTGCCCATCGTGAAGCACGTAACTGTGCTGCGCAACGCGTGGCGCGGCGAGCCGGCGAGAGTCCGCAAGCAGATTGAGACTTCGCTAAAGTACCCGGTTTTCGTCAAGCCGGCCAATCTCGGATCGTCCGTGGGCATCACCAAGGTCCACGAGCGCAGCGGACTCGCCGCCGCCATGGATGAAGCCGCCCGCTTCGATCGCAAGATCGTTATCGAGCAGGGCATCGGCGGAGCGAAGGGCAAGGCGCGCGAGATTGAGTGCTCGGTGCTGGGCAATGACGAGCCGATTGCATCTATTCCGGGCGAAATCGTGCCGATCAAGGAGTTCTACGACTACGACGCCAAGTATCTCGACGAAGGCTCGGAGCTGATCATTCCCGCCAAGCTGCCCAAGGCGAAGCAGAAGGAAGTGCGGCGCCTGGCGGTGCAGGCGTTTCAGGCAGTCGACTGCTCGGGCCTGGCGCGCGTCGATTTCCTCATGGATCCGCGCACCGGGAAGATGTTCGTCAATGAGATCAACACCATGCCTGGTTTCACGTCGATTAGCATGTATCCCAAACTGTGGGCGGCCTCGGGGATCGAGTATCCAGAGCTGATCGACCGGCTGATTCAGCTCGGCCTCGAGCGCCATGCCGAGAAGAAGCAGAACCGCTATGCGAGGTGAAAACATGCGCTGCCCTCGCGGAACGCGACACGTCGGAGCGCACCCCGGATTTTGCTAACCATTTTTTAATGTGCCCGTCTATTTTCTTGCAAGCAGGGAGCGATGCTTAAACGGGGCATGTGACGTTCCATCCGCTGGAACAGCGTGCCCCGGGCACCGCAACTCATTGTCTCCTCCTTTCGCACACTGGCTACTCTTTGTTGAAGGGCAAAGAGTAGCCTCTCTTTTTTGCTAAGAAGAAATTCTTATTCAGAAGGAATTCGCAGCAGCCTGTTGCAAAGGGCTGAGTCGAGGGCCACTTCGACTTAAGGTTCCGCGGGAAGACTGTACTCGAAGTCGTAGAAGTGCTTGCCGTCCACCTCGATCTTGATGCTCATCGTGCCGGTGAGGCCGGTGAGTTCCTCAGTGCCAGAATCGGGCACGACCGTGATGTTCAATTGCGGCATGCCACGATTCATACTTCCGCAGTGCTGTAACACGAAGCTGCCGCGGCGTCCCGCCAGCGTGCCTGTGACCCGCTCGATGGCAACGTATCCGGCTGAGCTGTCCACGCTCGTCGTGGCGCTGAGCATCTCACCTTGGCTGGTGGCCTCCAGCTCGCCATGAAACTGCTTCGCCATCGACATCCGCCCGAGGCCGGACTCCGCCCCCGCCTCCGCCAATGGCTGCGGCGTGAGCTTCACTTCAAATGGACCGGTGATGTGGTTTGTCATGAGCCTCCGTCAATGATGAACAGGCGCCGTAGGACCGGAGCCTACTCCCGGATTCGCCGGCTTGTTCGCCGGTGCGGGAGGATTGTTGCCGGGATTGGGAGTAGCGGTCGGCGCCTTCGTCGGGGGAACCACCTGCGTCTCCGGGATCGAAGTGTTCGGCTGCGAGTTCGAGCCCGGCGGAGTCGTCACGGGCGTGGGCTCAGTAGCGGGTGCGGGAGTGACCACGTTAGCATTGCGCGCTTTCAGGCGCTCGATCTGCATCTTCAAGATGCCGATTCGGACCTTGGTTGCTCTGGCTCTTCTCGGCCTGCCATGCGAGAAATCCCAACCCTGCAAGAATAACGACGACGATTGCCGCTACCCATGACCGCCCGTGTCTCCGACGCCCTACGGTGTGCTCCGCTTCGTAACTTGAGACTGGAGGCGGATCATCTAGCCCCAGGACCGATAACCCCCTGCTGCTGGAAGCACGGCGGCGGGAAGCTGCCCGCGCTGGCGGCACGGACAAGTCCAGAAGCCGGGAGCGCTCGGGAGCTTGAGTGCGGGGAGCTTTGGTAGCGAACGGCGGCGGTTGCGAAACGACGTTTTCGACCGGAGGTGGTTCCGTCGAAACGGGTTCCTCGGCGCTCAGTAGCGGCCCGGCCATGGGCGCCTGTTCTTCAGAAAAGCTGACAGGCACCAGCGGCTCGTGTTCCCCGCTGGCATCGGGAACCGGCTTGTCGCCGGTCATGCTGACTTCGTCCTCTTCCGCGGGCGGTGTGTAGTGAAATCCGGCGATGAACTGCTCCAGCGACTCAGCCTCTTCGGCTTCGGAGAAATAGTTCCTGGCCGTTTGAGAGCTGGATGGGCTCCGGCTCCGCTTCGAGCACAGGAGTGCTCAAAGCGAGGTCTCCTGAGACCGGCGCAGCCACGTCTGACGGTGAACTCTGTATTGCCGGCGCAGAGGGTTTCGCAGCCGGGACTTCTTCGACAGCTGCGGGGGTGAGTGAAGCAGCGTGGCTCAACAAAGTGGAGGATGCCTTACGAGGGACTTCGACGGGCAGGCGGGTGAAACTCAGGGTGCTTTGCGCGCCGGGCATCATGATTGGCCGCTGCGGCAGCGGTGTGCCGCACATGCCGCAGAAACGATGAGTCGCCGGATTCTCAAATCCGCAATGCGAGCAGAGCACACGCCCTCCGTTGCGACAGCTATCCTAACAGCTACTGCCCGGATTCGGTCAGTGCCCTTTTTCCGGCGTGTAGTACCCGCCTATTGACGTAACTGAGAATGCAGCCGTACCGGGGGCAACTTTGAGTATCGGGTCTCGGTAGAGCTCCTTTGCAAAGATTGAAGCGCACCAAAGCAGTTTGGAATGTAGCGTGCTGTATCTATGGCAGATCTATGCTTTTGACGAAATATCGACATCGAGAGTCCAATGCGCACTAGCTTCAAAGTACAGCAATTCCGCCCTGGAGAAGACGTTCCCAAGTCAGGAATTTATAAAGTCAGCCATCATGGCCACCATCATGATCACGAGGTAACGTGCCTCTCGGGAGAGCAATTCCCTGAGTGTCATCAGTGCAGGAACCAAGTGCGATTCAGTCTGCTCGTCGCTGCCCACGCCGGTCCAACGCCACACACACTTTTATCAAAGCGACGCACAACTGCACACACCCGCTGCCTGAATTGTGCTCAGGGTTCGCGATCCAATTGTTTGAGGGCGCGCACGGTCTGCCGTAAGTTGCCTTCTTGAAACAGGCGGATACCGGCTACGCCCGACGCTCCAGCGCGCAGACACTGGGCCGCGTTCTCCAGCTTCACTCCGCCCAGCGCAAGGACGGGCAAGGAAATTTTCGGGGCGGATTGGGTGTTGTCGGGCGGACGTGGGGTGCGACAGGCAACCGACAACGGATCCAAACCTAGTCCGGGCAGTTCCGTATTGGGCTTCTCGAAGATCGGAGCCAGTAGGGCGAAGTCCGCATCTTCGGCTTCTGCGGCACGTACATCATCCCTGCTGTGTGCGGCAACGCTGATGATTGGTGTGCGATTCGAAACTTGCATCCATGTGGCGCGCACTTCATAAGCTGGCAGATTGTCGCTGGGCAGGTGTACTCCGTCAGCTCCGCAAGCGAGAGCCACATCCGTGCGCCCGTTGATCAGCAGGCGCGTCGCCGACGAGCCGGCACGTACCGCGGCGACCGCCTCGCTCGCCAGAAGCTCCAACTCTCGCGTGGGTAGATCTTTCTCGCGGAGCTGGATGTAATCGACTCCTGCGGCCGCGGCCTCCGCTACTCTCGCCAGCAACGTCCGTCGCTGTTGGTTTTCGCCACCCGGAAAGGCACGCCGGTCGGTGATGTAGTACAGGAGCATGTCCAAATCACGCCGTGCCACAATTTTGCTTGCGATTGTCAGTTAGCGGTCGCCCGATTCAGACGAAATTAGCGCCGACCCGTCTTTTATCTGTAATTTACCTTATCTTCACTGCCGGATAACCTTTCGGCCCCCAGCAAGGTGTATGAAGTCCTCTGGCAGAATTCCTTTCTGTCGAGGAGAGTGACATATGCGGGAGATCCTTGCTACGGCACTGATGGGGGCGATCACGTTTTGTCCGATCGTCACCCCTGAGTTAGCCAACGCGGCCAACCCAGTGTCCAAGACTCGCCCACCCATTGGCGTGGCAGCCACACCCATCAAACACCTGGTGATCATCTTCCAGGAGAACGTCTCCTTTGATCACTATTTTGGGACCTATCCTAACGCCACGAACCCGCAGGGCGAGCCGCAATTCAACGCGGCCCCTGGAACACCCAGCGTCAACGGCTATAGCAACGGGCTGCTCAACTTCAATCCGAACCTGAATCCCGCCAATGGCGCCGGCGCAACCAATCCGTTTCGGCTTGATCGCTCCCAGGCTGCAACCACCGATCAGGACCACGGCTATGGACCGAGCAGGCAGCCTTCGATGGCGGCGTGATGGACCTGTTCCCGGCAAAGGTAGGAACGGCAGGTCCGCCGCCGAACCCGCCGCCGAACACCGTGCTCACCACCGGCCTGGTGTTGGGCTATTACGACGGCAACACGGTTACAGCGCTCTGGAACTACGCCCAGAACTTTGCTATGAACGACAACTCGTATGGCACCACATTTGGTCCTTCGACTCCGGGCGCAATTAATCTGGTGTCAGGCCAGACGGACGGCGTTAGCTTCAATTCCGACGCGGCTTATGCCGTAGTACCAGACGGTAACGGCGGCTATACCGATATCGACGACGCCGACCCGCAGGGCGACGTTTGTTCTGGCAGCGCCCAACTACAGTTCGCGGGCAAGAACATTGGCGACTCGTTGAATACGGCGGGTGTGAGCTGGGGCTTCTTTGAGGGCGGCTTCGATCTGACCATCGTCAACCCCAACGGCAGCATGGGTTGCAACCGCTCGCATACGTCAGCTGTGACCGGGGTAAAGAAGGACGATTACATTCCCCATCACCAGCCGTTTCAGTACTACGTTTCAACACAGAACCTGCAACACACCCGTCCAACTTCCGTACAGATGATCGGCAAGCAGGGCGATGCCGGCAACCACCAGTACGACATACACGACTTTTTCGACGCGGTTTCAGCCGGCAACTTCCCGTCCGTCAGTTTCCTGAAGGCGCCTGGCTATCAGGATGGGCACGCGGGATATTCCGACCCGCTGGATGAGCAGACGTTTATCGTCGACACCATCAACTTCCTGATGAACCGGCCTGAGTGGAAGGACACAGCCGTCGTCATCAGCTATGACGATTCCGACGGCTGGTACGACCACCAGATGGGTGCGATTCTCAACCAGTCGCAGACCTCGGCCGATATGTTGAACGGACCGGGATTCTGCGGCATGGCGCCGCCGGTTCTCGCAGGAGTTACCGGAATGCACGCGCAGGGCCGTTGCGGCTATGGTCCGCGCCTGCCGCTGATGGTGATCTCTCCCTGGACGCGGCCGAACATCGTGGACCACACTGTGACTGATCAGACTTCGATGATCCGCTTCATTGAAGATAATTGGCTCTGGAACCAGCGGATCGGCCAGGGATCCTACGATCAGGTGGCGAATTCCATCGAGTCCATGTTCACCTTCGTGCAGCCCAACAGCTGCGCGCGCACCGTTATCCTCAGCGATGAGACGGGCGAAGTCATGCAGAAGGGCTGCGGGTCGAAATAAAGGCGTCTCGAAACGAATCCGTACTTCAGATTTGGGCATGTGCGAACCTGCACATGCCTTTTTTTCTTGTTTCGCTGGGGAGCTCAAATTTGTGCTTGCCGCTACCGCAGGTTTATACTGCCTTCCCCATCATGAAGGTATTTGTGGTTATTCCTGCTGCCGGCCTGGGCACGCGTATGTCAGCGGTCGCAGCTGGACTCAAAACGAAGAGTAAGCAGTTCTTCGAGCTGCAAGGCACGCCGATACTCATCCATACGTTGCGCAAGTTCGACGCGTGCGAACAAGTCAGCGAAATCGTAGTTGCGCTAAGGGCCAACGAGGCTGCCGGGTTCTCGTCGCTGATTGCCTGTGAACATTTCCGCAAGCCGATTCGTGTGGTTGAAGGTGGCGAGCACCGCCAGGACTCCGTCGCCAGCGCTCTGCGCTCGTTGGACGCGGCCCCCGATGACATCGTCCTCATACACGACGCGGTCAGACCATTCGTTGATCAGAGCACGATCACGGGCGTCATCGAGGGAGTGCAGAAATACGGCGCCGCGATCGCGGGCATACCCGCAGTCGACACGGTCAAGCAGGTCGACCGCACGGCAGACGGCGCGATGGTGGTCGCCACCGTTCCCCGCGAACGCATGGTGATGGCGCAAACGCCTCAGGGCTTCCGCTTCGCGCTGATCAAGACGGCATTCGATGAGGCGACGGCTGACGGCTTTCTCGGGACCGACGAGGCTTCGCTTATCGAGCGTGCCGGCGGAACCGTACACGTGGTGATGGGCTCGCCGCGGAACATCAAGATCACCACACCTGCCGACCTGGATGTCGCCGAACTCTATGTTTCACAGGGATGATCGTCGCAGAGTGGGCTGGTCGCGACAAAGCTCGCGAGCTGCTGACTCGCTACGCAAAATGAAACCGGCCGCGCTCACGACCGGCTCGGGAAGAAAAAGAGTGAGGTACTACTGCTGTGTCGGCTGCACAGCAGGAGCAGGTCCCAGGGCCTGCAAGCGCTGCGTTGCGACTTGGCCAATCGGGGAGGTCGGGCTTTCCTTCTGCAACTGCTCATAGAGCTTGCGGGCGTCCAGCGGCTGATTGTTGGCTTGGTAGAACTCCGCAAGCTGGAACTGCGCTGTCCATTTGCCAACCGCGCCGGACGGGTGGTCGATCAACTGCTTGTACAAGTCAATCGCCTTGGATGGCTGGTTCGTGTCCTGATACATATTGGCCAAGGCGAGCTTTGCCAGACCGGCCATGTCTCGGTCATGGCTTGAGGCGACGTCGTTTAGCTGCTTTTCTGCCGCGCTGGTGTCGCCCATGTCGCGAAGCGTGATCCCCTCAAAGTAATGCGCGATGCGGCCCGACTGGGTATACGAATAGTCGTGCGCAACCTTGGTGAACTCGGCGTTGGCGGCCTTGGCTCGCTCCATGGCCGACCCATAGGTCAGCATTTCAGGGGTTGCCGGTTCGCCTGCGGGACGAATAGGGGCGTTGTACTTGTCAATGGCTGCCGCCAGCAAGCCGCGGGCCTGCTGGTTGCGATAGTTGACATAAGCCCATCCACCGATTACGGCAGCAAGTACAAGGGCAATTATGATTCCCGTAGCAATCAGGGTTGGGCGGTGTTCAGCCGCCCAGTTGAGAGTTTCGACGGTGGTTTCTCTAAATTCGTCCGTCTTAAGTTGATGTCGAGTGGAACTGCGCACGCGTGGTCCTTAGGTGGAATTGCCGTCAGGTGGGCGAAGTCCAAGTCTAACAGGGCCAAGTTTGCAGGGTCAAACCCGGCGTCGCCAACCCAGCAGAAAAAAGGGGCGGCACGTGGCCGCCTGCCGGAAGATTACCTTCTTACTGTTTCTTGGAAGACGACTTGCCTTTTCCGTAGGTCGTCTCGACTTTCGAGCCGATGGCCTCAAGATATGCCTTTGCCTGGGCAGCGAGCGGCCCGTCGGGCTTCAACTCGAGATACTTCTGAAACGACTCAGCAGTACCTGGCGGCGTCACCATCTTGCCGTTCTCCAGTTTGGCCAAGCCGATCATATTCTCGCCCTTGTAGTAGTATGCTTCCGCTTTGTTGGGGTCAGCCGCGATGGCTTTTTGAAACGCCGCGACTGCCTGATCTGGCTTCTGCGTATTGGTAAATACAACGCCTTCATTGAAGTAGTAGGTCGCTGCATTCGCGGGGGCTGCCTTGGCCGCGGCGTCGTACTGCTGAACCGCCTTGTCGACCTGCCCTGACTTGGCGTAAGCGTCAGCCATACCGCTCATGTAACCCGCATTGTTGGGCTTGAGCTCTAATGCCTTCCCGTAAGCGTCAATGGCCTCAGGGTATTTCTTGGCGCCGCGATAGCCGTCGGCTAGAAGGCCCCAAACTACATCCTCCTTGGGATTCTGCTCCGCTGCCGGTTGCAGCATCGAAATCGCCTGATCGTAATTGCCGGCCTTCTCCAGATCGTGCGCCTGCGCCAGCAGCGCATTCAGGTTCTTGATCTTCTCGTTCGCGGCCTTTATTTCGTCAATCTTCTTCTGCTCTTCCGGAGAGATACCGCCGTGCAGGTCTTTCGCAAGATCGAAGGTGACCGTTGTTTGCTGGCCGGCAGCGATAGGAACTTTGCCGAACGCATCGATCCGCTTACCGTCCTTGTTAACCAGGATTACATTGTAAGTGCCGGGCTCGATGCCCAGAGAGTAATACTCGCCCTTACCGTTTACTTTCAACGTTTGTTTATGACCGTTTTCAAGGTTGTCCAACTCGACCGTTGCGTCCGCGATCGGCTTGCCATTCTCGTCTTTGGCGGAGCCTTTGATCGTACCCATTGACTGCGCAAGCACAGGGACAGCCCACAGCCCCGCCAGCATTGCCAGGAAAGAAACAAAAGCAAGGAATCTCTTCGTCATGTATGCCTCCAGCGCGGAACGGACCTACAAGGGACCGCGCGAGCTTCTCAACGTATCACCGCGGCGGACTGTATCACTTCGCGATTGGGGCCGGCGAAAGGTACCGAATTGGATCGCCAGCGCCTGCGGCTTCAAAGGCCCGCAGCCGCAGAACGCAGCTCTCGCAGACACCGCATGCCTGGTCCACCCGGCTGTAGCATGACCACGTTAAATCGAAGGGAGCGCCAAATTCAAGGCCAAGCGTCACAATTTCCGACTTTCGCAACCCAATCAGCGGTGTCTCAATTCGGATCGCCCCGTCTTTCGTGCCAGTGCGAATCGCCTCGTTGAATGCCCGATAGAACTCAGGGCGGCAGTCCGGATAACCCGAGCTATCCTGCTGCACCGCCCCGATATAGATGCGCCGTGCTCCCAGCACCTCTGCCCAACTGGTGGCGGCAGAAAGAAAATGGGCATTGCGGAAAGGGACGTAGGTAACCGGGACCTGCGCTCCGATTTCCGGGCCGGCGTCGGGTACGTCCAGCTTCAGGTCCGTCAGCGCCGAGCCCCCGATGGAGCGGAAAAACGGCGTGCGAAACATGAGCTGAGTCACAATGCCGAGCCGATCACAGATTGCCTGGAACGCCTGCTGCTCGCGCGCCTCAGTGCGCTGGCCGTAGATGATGTGCAGCGCCGCCGTGCCATCTGCGCCGTGCTCACGGACCGCAAGGGCTGCGCACACGGTCGAGTCCATGCCGCCGCTGAGCAGAACCACCGCTTCCGCCTTATTCTCAGTCGCTGCCAATCTTTAAACGCCCTTTAGCGAAGGTTCCCAAATGAACTTGTGAATCTGAAATCCGAACCGCACATTCAGATCGTCCGCCAGAATCCATTCCGCCAAATCGCGGGGATCCACCAGGCAGTGTTCGGCGCTACGGCTGCCGGTCGCGTCCTTGCGAAAGGCCGGAGAAAAGATGACTGTTCCGGCCCGGATGCTTGAAGCTAACCCCAGAATAAAATCCCGCGCGAACTCGTAGTCCCTTCGGCTGGCGATCACGAACTTCAGCTCATCGCGCTCCGTCAGCGCGTTCAGGTTCTCCGGTAGAAACGTTCCTCCTTCGCCGGAGTCCGGACACTTCACGTCAACGATCTTCGCGACTGCCGCGGGCACACCCGCCAGCGGACGCTCACCGCTGGTTTCGAGGAGCACCGTGTAGCCGGAAGCAAGCAGGCCGCTCATGAGGGGAACGACCTCGCGCTCCTGCAGCATGGGCTCCCCGCCGGTGATCTCGACCAGGCCCTTGCCTGGCGACAGGCGATGCACTTCAGCTTCCACCTGTTCCTGCGTCATGCGCGAGCCGCCCTTGAAGGTGTACTCGCTATCGCACCACGCGCAGCGCAGGTTGCATCCCGCAAGACGAACGAAGACACACGGGATCCCCGCGTACGACGACTCGCCTTGCAAGGATTTGTAGATCTCGATGATCTGCATAAATTGGGTGGAGCACGCCTTCAGGTGTGCAAATGAGCGATCCCAATGGGCATTGTCATCCCGAGCGGGCTTTAGCTCGCGAGGGACCTGCTTTTCTGTCGTCCCGATAAACGGATGCGGCCTTGCGATAATTCGCGTCAGGGCACGAATTCATTCGTGCCAAAAACGCGCAATCAATTTTTCTTGAGCCGGCTTCAGCCGGCGGCATCTTCTGCCGTCCCTGCGGGACTCGCGACCATTTAAAAGGAACTCATCGGCACGACCGAGAGCCTGCCCTGAGCCTGCCGAAGGGTCGTACCCTGACGCGAAGCACATCCATGGCGGTCGTCTCTGCGCTTGATCGCGCATAGAGAAACAACCGCCTCCTCACAATTCTTCGATCGTGATCCGATCGTTGGTATAGATGCAGATGTTCCCGGCAATCTTCATGGCTTCTTCCGCGATCGTGCGAGCCGGTAGCTCGGTGTGCTCCATGAGCGCGGTTGCGGCCGCTGTGGCGTAAGGGCCTCCGCTGCCGATGGCTGCAATGCCCGTGTCGGGCTCAATCACATCGCCTTGTCCGCTGATGAGAAATGTCTGGCTCTGATCAGCCACGAGCAGCAGCGCCTCCAACTGTCGCAGCATCTTGTCGGTGCGCCAATCTTTGCCCAGCTCTACGGCCGCGCGGCCCAGGTTGCCGTGATACTGTTCCAGCTTCGATTCGAAGCGGGAAAACAGCGAAAACGCATCGGCAGTCGAACCGGCAAAACCAGCCAGGATTTTGTCCTGGTAGAGCCGCCGAATCTTGCGCGCAGAGTGCTTGATGACACCTTCGCCGAGGGTGACTTGGCCGTCTCCGGCCATCACCACCTTATTCTCACGGCGCACACAAAGAACTGTAGTCGAGCGAATTAAACGCTTACGTGGCATTGTTAACTACGATTATAACAGCGCAATTTGTCGCAAACGTGCCGATGCAGGGCAGCCGCGCGGAAGCGGGCGACTATCGTGCAAACAGCATTACATGAACATATGGAAAGTCCTGCGTGTCCGTAAGCCTGTACTGATGATTTAGCGCCGCCTCGAACGCAGTAAACTTTGGATCATTTGGCGGCAGCGGGGTAGTTACAACCCAGATCCTCTCGTGTCCTTCCTCAAAGGCGGGCACACGTGCGGCGGAAGGCACTCCCATGAAATCACGCCAGCCTACTCCGGAATTGTTACCTGGCCACAGGATGTCGGGTTTCGCCTCCACCTTGTCATGCGCAGCATAGTAGTCGTATGGAAATCTCGTAGACAAGGTATAGAACACGATACCGTCTTTCGGTTGTGAATGGGCGAGTATGTAAGCCGTAGCGGAGCGTACGTCATTTCTTCCTATGTCAAAGTCGACCTTGTAGTAGGAGCGTACTCCCGCTATGCCCAACCATACGACGGCAGCAACCAGAATTCCCGCCAACAGGCGCGGGCGTATGAAAGTTATGCCGGCAGCTGCCAGCATTACCCATGCTGATAAAGAAATAATCATGTAGCGTGGCGCTAAGATCGGCCGCGCAAGAGAAACCAGTAGAACGATAACGAGCGGCACCGAGAGCCAGCAAACCAGCAAAATGCAACTTGCAGCGTCCGCTCGTCGACGCACGATAGAAACAATTCCCGCAGCCAGACCTAAAGCTACGCAAACTACGTACAACGCGAGAAGAGCCGTCCCGGCATTACCGGATAATTTCTTCGTCAGATCTATTACACTATTGAACCCCGGCTTCGGAATCCAGGCAATTGGCCCGGCTCCCGTCGTAGCGATAAACAACCAGATCGGTAGAGTCCACAGTGCAATGAGCTGGGCGGCGCGCCGGAACTGCGTGCGAACCTCATCGGGCGATACCATCGTCGTGACCCGACTTATGATCCGAAGTGCGACCCAGTGCGAAACCACAACCAGAACCGCAAAGAAGTGTGTGTAGATTGCGAGAGCGCTTGCGGCTATGTACCAGTTCCAGTCGCGCCTTCGCCTGCTGTCAACAGCCGCTACAAACCAATAGCTCGAAGCAATGACCAGCAGCACTAGCAGACTATAGCTGCGTACTTCCTGCGCATACCGCACTTGGAATGCGTTGATGCTTAGTAGCAAAGCGCTCACCAGACCAAAGCCAGTACCCTGCATCTTTCGGCCCAGCAGAAATATGGCTGGGATAGCGGCTACTGCGAATACGACCGACAGCCCGCGAATAAACGCTACCGAATCGCCCAGGTGCAACCAGCCGCGCAGCAGCAGATAGTAGAGCACCATGTTCATCTCCCGTCGCCACAGGATGCGCAGGAAATTGAACCAGTCAAGCCGGGCCATCGTGATGCTGGAGCCTTCGTCCAGCCACAGACTCTTAGCGGTTATGGCATGAAGCTGTAGCAGCGCCCCGCTGACGGTGATGGCGGCCAGAGCGAACCAAACACCAGCCGAGCGCATGACTCCGCCCGCCCCAGTATGGTGCCGTGCAACGTCACCGCGAATTGGAGGACTGGTCGCCGTCATAATAAGTGGGAGATCGCAGCCGACTAGGTAGGCACTCTCAGCAGCAGGTAGCTGGTTGCCAATCCAAACACGATATCCGGCGACCAGGCTGCCAATACGGCAGGCAACTGGTTGGCGTTACCCATGGCTTCGAAGAGTCCAGCCATGCCGATGTAAATCACTGCGATACTAATTGCGATAGCAACGCCCGCCAAGGCTCCACCCGTCCGGCCGGTGACCGCGAATGGAATGGCAAGAACTGCCATGACTAGCGTAATGAGAGGATAGGATATTTTTTTCTGAAGCTGCACACGCAGACGGACTGTATCAAAACCGCTCTGCTGCAAGTCGTCGATGTAGTTCCGCAGTTCGTAATAGTCCATCTCCGACGATTGCCGGACTTCCTTCTTGAAGTAGCCCGGGTCCTCGTGGAGCTCGTTAAAGGTGGCCACATCGTAGGTCCGATAGTCCTGGATAGAAGCCCCCTTCAAGGTGCGGACCCATCCATTTTCAAAAACGAACTTGTTCAGGGCCGGTTCCCAATGGGCCTGGGCCGCCGAAATACGCCGGGTTAGCTGAAAGGTCTTAGGATCGAATTCAAAAATCGAGACTCCGCGAAAAGTATCGGTGTCAGGATCGAATAGCTGATAGTAGTAAATTTCGTCATTGCCGCCTACAATCCATTGCCGGTTCGCCTGCAAATAGGTTTGCGCTGGCTTACCTTTGATTTCGTTGCGAAGTATCTCCTGCCGGCGGTTGGTACGCGGAATATAGACCTGGTCGAACAGAAATAACCCTCCAGCAAGAAGTGCGCTCAGCACAATCACCGGTGCGGTCGCGCGATACAAACTGATGCCGGTTGCCTTCATCGCCGTCAACTCGCTCGACTTCTGCATCAGGCCAAAGGTAATGAGCACAGCCAGCATCACGGCGACCGGCGTCATCTGGTAGATAAGCGAAGGGCTTAGATTTAGCAGGTATTCCGTCAGCAGCAGGACCGAAACCTTGTTGCGCACGATGTCGGTGAACAGCTCGAAGAACGTGAACACCAGCGCCAGGATCAACAGCGTCGCCAGGATCATCGCCAGATACATGACGAAATCGCGCAGGATCATGTCGTCGAGGATGAGAGGAAAGCGCGCGCTAAAACGCTTCTTGCCTTCACGGCGACTGCCGAACTCCACCTGCTGCCAACGGCTGGGGCGCATGAAGCCGCCGCCGCCCCACTTGGCCGCCAGCCATGCCCAGAAGACACCGAAGCTACTGACCTCGCCCGGCATGCGGTCCGACCTCCACAGCAGCAATAGGCCGCACAGGAAAAAGAGGATGTTGCCCGCCCACACTCCGAACCACGGTGAGATCCTGCCCTGGCGAGCCAACGACACGCCGAGCAGCGAAAGCACGTAATAGACGAATACCAGCGCGATGGTCAGCACGAATCCCGTGCTCTTGCCGCCTTTGTGCGCGGCAAGCCCCAGTGGGATGCCAACCATGGCCAGCACCAGGCAAGCCGCCGGCAGGCCAAAGCGCCGATGAAATTCGATTTCATAGTAACGCGCCTTTAGCTGGTCGTAGGCGCGCGCCTTCACAGCCAGATCGCGGGCCTCCGGCGTGCCCCCGATGACCAGGTCCGCCGCCGCCGTGCGTTCGCGGGCGGCGTTCGTGAGCAGCTCGTGCAGGCTCAGTTGTGCTACCGGCAGCAGATCATACGGCCCACGCTCGGCTGAGCCCGGCACCTTGATCGGCATATCGGTGGCCTCAAACGTAGTGATGGAATACTGGTCCTTCGCCTTGGGCACTAGCTCCTGCTGGCTGCCATCCTCCAGGTGAAAGCGCAGGTTGTCGGGAGAATCGTTGAGCAGGACGCCACGATCGGCTACCGTGATCTTCGGCGAAGACGGATCAGTTGTGTCGGCTATGAACACACCCTTCCAAAGCGAGCGGTTCCCCTCCGGAATCGCGTCCTGCACATAAAGCACTGTGTTCTTGAACTCCTCATAGAACACGCGTGGCTGGATTTCAAACGACGCTTGCGACGATTTCAGCCGATTCTGTAAATCGGCCAGGGCCGCCGCCGACTTGGGAGCAATGTAAATGCTGTTCAGCATCGCCAACCCCCACACGCCAATGGCGAACAGCGACACCGCGCGTACGAACAGGCCGACTCCCATGCCGCTGGCGCGCATGGCGGTGACTTCGCTGTCCGCCGCCAGCCGGCTCAGGCCGATCAGGATTCCCACCAGCACGCCCATGGGCAGCGTAACGGTGAACGTCGTAGGGAGTGTGAGGAAGAAGATCTCAGCCACGCTGGGCAGCGGCGCGCTATTGCGTACGATGAGCTCCAGCAAGCGGCCCAGGTCCCGCATGAAGATGATGAAAGTAAATACCACAAGCCCAATGAAGGCGTGCGAGATGACTTCCTTCAAGATGTAGCGGGTGAGAATGCGCACGAATACTTAGTTTAATGCAAACCATGTCCCAGACGAGTGACGCAACCGCGGCCGAGCATTTGGGCAGAAGCCTCCTCCGCGAGGGGTCAGTCCCCGTGGGCAGCGCCCTCCAACGGGGCTGCCTCATGCCAGGGTGGCAGCACTTTCACCAAAACGTACAGAATCACAAAGGGCAGCAACGTTAAGATGACGGCCGGCAGCAATCCCTCCCTGGTCACAAATCCCATTTTGTAGGTGGTATAGCCAAGGAAGCTCTTGGAAAACAGTTGCCCGCCGATCACCACGTTCCAGCGCATGGCGAAAATGCCGATCATCGTCAGTACACCGGCGAACGAATAAATGTACTTGCGCAGCGTCTCCGGCAGCCGCATGAGTTGCGTCATGGCGAGCAACGTGAGCGGAACGATGGTGCCGAACCCAATCTGCAGCATGATCTGCGAGAAGTACAACTTGGTGTGGACCATGAAATCAAGGCTGCGGAACGATTCGTCGGCCTCGTAGATGCGATGGATGAGGTCGACCATTTCCAGCGTGAAGTCGATCAGGAAAGTGTAGAACAGGTACATCGCGATGGTGTCCACGCAGCGCATATCGATGGGCCGGCTGCGTAACCAGCAGGTCAGCATGTACAGCAGCATGACCACCGCGATCCCCGACACCATGGCCGAGAAAAGAAAGACTACCGGCATCAGCGGCGTCGACCACCAGGGATTGGCCTTCACCGAGCCGAAGATGAAGCCGACATAACCGTGCAGCAGGAAGGCCGAAGGAATGCCGATGACGGTGATGATCCAGCCCGCGGTGTCGTCAATGCGAAGCGCACGCTCACTTACGTTATAAGAGCCGAGCGTCAGCACTCGATAGAGCCATTTCGTCGGGCCGGTCTTGGATTGCGCCCACTCTACAATGTCGCGCCGGTATTCCAGCCAGATCTCTACCACCAGAACGCCCATCAGGTACCACAAATAGACGAATCCAAACATGGCCATGGCCGACGAGCGGTGCGGCGTCAGGTACATCTCGAACGAACGCTCCGGATGGCCGAGGTGCAACTGCAGCGGCAGAGGCGCAACGATCAGGAAGGCCAACGCGGTAAGCAGCGCCAACCGATACGTAGGCTTCACCGCGTCGACTCGAAATACCCGCTCCAGCGACGCGAGTATAAAGGCGCCCGCCACCAGGCCGGTGATGAACGGATACAGCACGATGAGAACGCTCCATTGGAGTTCCACCTCGTTGGGATACATGAAGCCTTCAACCGGAACGTGCATGGAATCTCCTATCGCACCGAGCCGTCAAGATCGTAGTAATAGACTTTTGCCTTGGTCGCCATGTAGGGCTTCAATACCTGCACGCTGTGCGTCTTCAGGAAGTCGTGAATCGGGTCCTGAGGATTCTTGAAGTCCACCAGTTGCCGCGCGCCGGTAGGACAGTTCTCGCAACAGGCCGTGGTCAAGCCCTTGGTGATGCGGTGATAGCACAGGGTGCACTTCTCAGCCGTTTCGGTTTGGGGGTTCAGGAACCGGCAACCGTAAGGACAGGCCTGAATGCAATAACGGCATCCCAGGCAATATTTCGGATCGATCAGCACGGCCCCGTCAGGACTGACGAAGGTGGCTCCCACCGGGCAGACCTGGGTGCACGGCGAATCGGCGCAGTGGTTGCAAAGTTTCGGAACGAAGAAGTTCTTGCCGCCGGGGTCTTTCAGCTCGGGGAAGCCCTGCTTACCGCCGTCGGGCGAGTCGACGGCCGGACTTTCCGTTCTCCAGTCGGCCACGTGATAGCGCTCTACCCAGGTGCGGTAATAGCCGTCGGGAACGCCGTTCTCCAATTGGCAAGCGCGCACACAACTACCGCAGCCGATGCACTCCTCGATATTGATCAGCATGCCGTACCAGTGTTCGGAGGCGTTGTAGTTCGGCGCTAACTCGGGCGTGCCGGCCAGGATGGAATCCCATGCGGCAGCCGCAGCGGCGGTAAGCATTATGAAGTGTCGGCGCGTCATGCTCATGGTTTCGCCTCCGCCGTTTCGATCACGGGGGTGTGCGGCTTGTGACAGGTATCGCACGGTGCCCCGCCGGAATGGTCTTCCGGAGAGACCTGCGGGAAATTCTTAGGCTTTGCGGCATTGGCAGTGTGGCAGCGGGGACAAAGCGACGTGGTCTCAAGCTTCACCGGCTGAACGGAAGCTGGATCGTCGGCATGTTTGGCCAGAGGTCCGTGGCACGATTCACAGTTGACCCCTTTGTGCTTGCCCTTACTCTTCACCTCGACCACGTCACTGTGACAGTTCTCACAAGCCTGATGGCCGGCATAGGCGATCGGCCGGGAGGCGATTTCCGCCAGCGCATTGCCACGGTAATGGCCGTAGCGGCCAAAGCTTTTTGGAACAAGCGAGCTCCTGACCAACAGAAATGTCAGGATCACGGCTGCAAACACCGCCGCCAGACGAAACAGATGTCCGAAGTCCTTGAGATCCTTCATGATGCCGGGAGTTCTCCGTATCTCGGGTTTACCTAACGGACAAACGCTGGTGCCGTGCGCTTCATCACACAACCCTGTGACAGGCAACAGACGCCGCAGTGACCCGGCTAATCTGGCGGCGTTCCGCCGGTTGCTGTGGAGTTGCCTTTATCGCCGCTTGGACAGGATTCCCAGAATCTCCTGCAGTCCCTGGCGGACCTTCTTCAACTTCTCGGCTCGACGTTCGGGAGGAAAGGGCAGTCCAGCCTGAAGTTTCGCCGGTTTAGCCTCGGCTTTCAATTGCTGGCGGGCGCCGGCAATCGTGAAGCCTTCTTCATAGAGGAGTTTCTTGATGCGAAGTATGTTCTCCACGTCGCGCTGCCGGTACATGCGCTGGCCGGTGCTGCTTTTGACGGGCTTGAGCTGCGGAAACTCCGTCTCCCAGAAACGAAGCACGTAGGCGGGCAGGCGGCACAGGCTGGCCACTTCGCCGATGCGGAAATATAGCTTGTCGGGAATTACCGGCGTTGCAGAGCTGGCTTTCTTCGCAGATTTCTTTCCCGCAGCACTGGTTGCCATCGGAGTCAGTAGCTAAGGATACCTCGCCCGGACGGGCTGGCAAAGCGCATTGCACACGTTGCGTGGACCTGATGAGTTCCAGGGCAACCCGCGAAGAATCCGGGCGCCAGCGGTGCGAGCAAGCAGTGCCGAGCCAAGCCGTCGCTGCGTGGCGCATCGATTTCAACTCCTCTGTGTTCTCCGTGCCTCCGTGGTGAGCTTCTTCTCCTCCGCCTACTGTAAACTGGAAGTACTCTCAATCCTCTCTCCGTAGCCCGTCGAACACGGTTCTAACCACGAAAGGAACAGCAGTTTTGAGCACGAGTATCCGCAACATCGCCATCATCGCGCACGTCGACCACGGCAAGACCACTCTGGTGGACGCCATGCTCAGCCAGAGCGGCACCTGGCGCGCCAACGAGGCGCATGCTGAGCGCGTGATGGATTCCAACGAGCTGGAGCGCGAGCGCGGCATCACCATCCTGGCCAAGAACACCGCGATTTTCTATCACCTCGCGGCCGACGCAACGGAAGTGGTGAAGATCAACATCGTCGACACGCCCGGCCACAGCGACTTTGGCGGCGAGGTCGAGCGCGCTCTGAAGATGGTGGACGGCGTGATGTTGCTGGTGGATGCCAGCGAAGGCCCGCTGCCGCAGACGCGATACGTGCTCAGCAAGGCGCTCGAAGCCAAGCTGCCTCCGATTCTCGTGATCAACAAGATCGACCGCCCTGACGCGCGTGCTCAGGAAGTGTTGAACGAGGTTTATGACCTGTTCATCGATCTCGATGCTGCGGAAGATCAGCTCGATTTCCCGGTGCTCTACACCAATGCGAAGATCGGCACCGCCACCAGCGACTTGGAAAAGCCGGGCGAAGACTTGCGGCCGCTGTTTGAAGCCATCGTTTCCACCATCCCCGCGCCGAAGGGCGATGCCGAGGGAGCGTTGCAGGTGATGGTGGCCAATCTCGATTACAGCGACTATCTGGGCCGCATTGCCATCGCGCGCGTCTTCAACGGCACCTTGCGCACGGGAGAAGAAGTGGCCATCGCCAAGCGTGACGGCGCGATGCAAAAAACGAAGATCACAAAGCTGTTCTCGTTTGCTGGCCTGAAGCGCACTGACATCGACGTGACGGAGCTGGGCGATATCGTGGCGGTCGCAGGCGTTGAAGGCATCAACATCGGCGAAACCATCACCAACGTCGAGAACCCGGCGCCGCTGCCGGTCATCACCATCGACGAGCCGACCATCGCCATGCAGTTCATGGTGAACACCTCGCCCTTCGCCGGCAAGGAAGGCCAGTACGTCACCTCGCGCAATTTGCGCGACCGCCTGCAAAAAGAGCTGCTCACCAACGTCTCGCTGCGCGTGGAAGACGCCGAGAGCACCGACTCGTTTCGCGTGATGGGTCGCGGCGAGCTGCAACTGGCCATCCTCATCGAGATGATGCGGCGTGAAGGTTACGAGCTCGCCGTCGGCAAGCCTGAGATCGTTACCAAGCGCGTGGACGGCAGGCTGATGGAACCGGTCGAGCTGCTCACCATCGACGTGCCGGAGTCGTTTGTCGGCGTAGTGATCGAGAAGCTGGGCACGCGCAAGGCGCAGATGGAGAAGATGCACAACCACGGCTACGGCCGCGTGCGCATGGAGTTCAATGTCCCCAGCCGCGGCCTCATCGGCCTGCGCAGCGAGCTGCTCACCGATACGCGCGGCACCATCGTGATGAACTCGCTGTTTGCCGGATACACCGAGTGGCAGGGCGATATCCCACATCGTCCGACAGGCGCGCTGGTCGCCGACCGTAACGGACTCACCACCGCATATGCCCTCTGGGGATTGCAGGAGCGTGGCGAGCTGTTTGCCGGCCCGGGCGTGGATGTCTACGAGGGGATGGTTATCGGCGAGAACTCGCGCGACAACGATCTCGACGTCAACGTCGTGCGCGAGAAGAAGCTCACCAACATGCGCGCCTCGACGGCGGATGAGGCCATTCGCCTCGTCCCGTTCAAGAACCTGAACCTGGAGCAGGCGATCGAGTTCATCGCCGAAGACGAGCTGTGCGAGGTCACTCCTAAGAGCCTGCGGTTGAGGAAGAAGATTCTTCAGGCCAACCGCCGCCCGCGGCGCAACGCGCAGCCCGCAACGGTAGAAGCGTAAGAGCTCCTACTTTGGCGGATACTTCGCGAAGAGCTTTTCCACCGCGGTGTTCACCTGTTCCAGAAGCTTCATCTGCTGATCGCTCAGTTTCTGAGTCGCTTGTCCACGCCACGCCAGCTTCTTGCGGCTGGCATCGATCAGGTCGACGACGAGCTGACCGTTGTGAATCACGGCGGTATTCGTCGTTCCCGGTATCCCGCCCCAGAGTAAGAAACTTTCGCCGAACGGCGGAATGCCTGCCGAACCGTAGTAAAAGTCCGAGTAGGTAACGGCCATATCGGAATCGATACCGCCGTACATCGCGACCCAAACGCCCGGGTTCGCGGTCACCTGGTGCAACCCACGCTTCGTCAGCTCGTCGTTGATCGCCGCTTTGATGGCCTCAACCAGCACGGGCTTGCCCGTTGCTTGCGGCGTCGGGTCCCAGGCGTAGGTCTTGAACTTGGAGAAGTCGACGCTCTTGTCGAACTCGACTTTGATCTTCTGTGCGTGGGCATTCACGCCTGCCGTAAGCAACAGCAGCACGGCCGCTGCGATTCGTAGCCAACCCAGCCTCATCGATTCTCCTGCCCGCCAGATTTGAAGGGAACAAGCATTACAACACACGGGAAGGATTACAGCCGTTCCAGCCTGCCGTCCCGCAGCCGAAAGCGCTCGCCGCGCCAGACGACGGTGTTGCCGAAGAAGCTGGCCATCCACACCGCCAGGGCGACGAAGTCGCGCAGCGGGATAAGCCAGAAGTCGCGGCCGACCTGGGGGTCGTGCACAGTCTTCGTTCCGATGACAAAGGCCGCCGCAGCGCGCGTGGCCAACACGATGCCCGCCGCCGCCCACGCCCACCACGCTCGCGGTGCAGCCAGCACGGCCAGCATTCCCCAGGCTAAGCCAAACGTGACGATCAGCCCTAGGTATTGCGACGGGCGCCGGTCTTTCACGTTGCGCGCCCAGCGTAGCTGATGCTGCCAGAATGTGCGCCAGGTGTAATCCGCCACCGCCGTTTCGACCACGGCGTCGGCCAGCTCCACGCGGTATCCGGCGGCAGAGGCCCGCGCGCCTAGTTCGTAGTCGTCGGCGAGGAAGTCGGCCAGCAACTCGAGTCCGCCAATCGCGGCCAACACGGACTTGGTCGTGGCCATCGTCGCACCCAGCGCGAACCGAATCGTGCCTTCCATCTCGCGTGCTACCAGCACTCCGCCCATGAAGTCCGTGCTGATGCCCAGCGCTTCCAGCTTCGACCACACGCCGCGACCCGCGACCGCGCGATAGAGCGTAGTCACGACCCCCACCTGCGGATCGGCAAACCATCGCACGACGCGTCGCAGAAAATCGGGCTCGACCAGGATGTCGCTGTCGTTGATCAGCAAGTGCTCGTATTTCGCGTGCGGCAGCACCTGCGCCAGGTTGCTGATTTTGCCGTTCGCCCCCAGCACCAGCGGACAATGGATCACGCACAGGCGGGCATTCGGGAACTCCTGCTGCACCTCTTTCACCAACGCCACTGCAGGATCGTTCAGGTCGCTGACACCAAACAACACTTCGTACTCGGGATAGTCGAGCAGGCAATGGGAACGGAAGGCCGCGCGCATGTGCGGGTCGACGCCTTTCAGCGACTTCATGATGCTGACTGGCGGCGCAATTGGCGTACTCTCAGCCCTCTGTTGCCGCGAAAGGAACCGCAGGCCCGCCCACACGCAGAGCGCATAGTAAGTCGCGCCGGCAATTGCCAGCAGCGCGCATATCGCCGCGAAGACCTGCATGGGCCCAACCTGCATGAGTCGCAGATTAGCAGACTTGAACTTCGGCGCCATTGGCGCGAACCGCCCGGATACAGCGCAGGCTGCCGTCATGCTTTCACCGCCGCTTTGATCTTCACCGCGGGAAAAGCGACGGAATCCATACCGGGTCTCTTCGGCGGAAAAGCCGCGTGACGCAAATCGCGTCCGCGGCCCGCGCCCGTGTACTAGTTGCTGCACGGCACTCTCCAGCTTCCGTCGTCCGCGGCGAGATGCACCGAGCCAGATGGTTTCTTGGCAGAAAACACGGACCTCGGCCGCTTGCGGCCTTTCATCTGCGCCTGCTGGCGGTCAGGACGTTCGCGGCGCAGCACTCCGGTGTCGAGGAAGATTTGCGTAAGCCGCGCGAGCGCTTCCGCATACCGTTGACTGACGCAGCCCGCGCTGCGATGCAAGATTTGCGCCGCCTCGTTGGTGTTCAGGTCGTACAGGCCGATCAGTGTGAGGACCTCCAGGCCTTCGTCGTCCAGTTTCATCAGCGACTGCTGCACGTCGTGCGCAAACAATGCCTGGTCTTCAAAGCTGGGAATGGCGTGATGCGAAACCTTGGCGCGAAAGAATTCGCGCCCCAGGATCGACGGCAGCCGGCCCAATTGACAGGACATTTCAAAGAAGTGACGGACGATGGCAAGAGTTTGTCCGCGATAACAGATTGTCTCCGGCTCGGGGTCAAAAGCGACGGCCTGCGCCGGAGGACGGTTACGCAGTGCCTTGTACCCCGGCCGCGCGGTTGGCGCTTCAGGAGACATAGACGGCCTCCTGGGTTGCGATACCGGCGCCCGGCTTGGCTAGCACTCGCTCGCCCAGGCGAAGAACGATGCGTCGCAGCTGGCCCGAATTGGCCGAGGCCGAAGGAGGCCTGACTAAGAAGCGCTGCATCATTTGCTCGCAATCGCAGCAGTAGGGCAAGCTGGACTTGTTGCGGCGCAATCCCAACCCCCCGCAGCGTTCGCAATATTTCAACTCATAAGTGCTGTATGTCATGGTGGCGATCCTCTGAAAGTGCACGGGCCCCGCGACCTGTCCCTTGACTGTCAGGGTTCAGGAGCACAGGGCCCGTTTCAGTTACGATGACCTGCTTTGGTTATTTGGTTACGTGCGAAAGTGGCGCTTTCACCGTCATGCAGGGTGTATGAAATTCATGATTTCTGCATGGCGGCGTTCCGGCCGAATTACGATATCATCCGCTCTTCTTGTCTGCGGGTGAAATATCCCTCTTCGTAGCCGGATTTCAAAATGCGCCCATTTTGCACAACGATACTGAGTCTCCCGGTAAAGTGGGTTCGCGCCAGGAGCTTCTCGAAGGCCGACGACAGCAACTCGGCACTGCGGATCTTGCGGCGCAGTTCGGCGAAGAGGCCATCTTCTCCCTCGGGCTGATTGTTCTGCATGGGTCACTTTGTCCTTGCCCTGACCTCCGAAAACCTTCGGGCAGCCTGAATATCGCACTGCACAAAGATAGGGTCAATCACTATTAGCTATGGGAATATTACGAAAGTACAGGTATAGCTTTTAGCAAACTATGAAAACCAGGTTTCAGTCGCTGCAGGACAGCCTGCGCGCCGGCATATGGGCGCGGTTGGAACGGGGGGAACTGACGGGAAAGGCCCTGGCGCGCAAGGCGGGTTTCCAGCAGGCGCATCTGTCCAACTTCCTCAACGGCAAGCGCGGACTCAGCCTGCAGGCCATGGACCGGCTCCTCGATGTGTTGCACCTCGACGTGCTGCAACTCGCCGGCATCGACGAGGCCGTGAGGCACGCCTCGGATGCAGAGCGCCAGGGCGGGGACAGCGAAATGGTGGCCGTGGTAACGCTCGCCGACGCTGCCCACTTGGCCCGCTTCAGCGCCGATCACATTCAGGACACGGTCAGCTTCCGGCGGAGCTTCCTGCGGCGTCTGAAACCCCGGACCGCGGGTAATCGGCGGGATTGGATACGCTTCGTAGTTGTCAAGGTGGATGAAGCAAACGCCGAGAGTATGGCCCCGCTGCTGAAGGCCGACGCCCAGCTGCTGATCGACCGTCACTATAACGCGCCCCCGGCGCTCAGGAGTCGTGCGCCTGCGGACCTTTACGCTGTCAGGAATGGCGCACAATATCTCATCACCCGCCTCACGGTCGCACCCGGTCATCTGATCCTGCGGCCGCTGCATGAAAGCGCAAGCTCGCAGGTAGAGCTGATCGCCATACCTTCAGGGCGCAGGCCGGGAGACTTCATCATCGGGCGAGTTCGACACATTGCGATGGAGATCTGAGTGGCGCAGCTCCAACGGGTCTGGCGGCCGTCGAAAGGTTTGCTATGATTTTTAGAGGGCTCGTACCCAACACGGAGATCAGCATTCATGGATGAGACTAACGTCAGTGTCGCGACCGGCAGCCGGCGCGACGAAGACATTGCCCTCGATATGATGAAATTCATCGCTGTCACTACCGGCTATGGCAAGGCCGGCGCTCCCGGTGCCGGCTTCCAGGGAGAAACCGTTTCGAAAGCGGAAGATTATGCCCGCCACCTGATCGATCTCTACGGCCAGTGCCTGGCGGCGGTACAGAAGAAGACTTAGCGAAGCGGCACAGCTCAGCCGCGCCGACGCTCCTGCCGGCTTTGACTCAGTGGAAACCTATTCGTATCGCAGCGCCTCGATGGGGTCGAGGTTTGCCGCTTTCCATGCCGGATAAATTCCAAACACTAGCCCGATCATGCCCGACACGATGGTCGCAGTCGCGACCCACTGCACTGACATCGTTGCCGGTAAGGCAGGAAACATCAAGGGCACGAGCGCGGTGAGTAGCCCGCCAATCAGGATGCCGAGGATGCCGCCGGCGCCGGTTAACGTGATCGCCTCCAGGGTGAACTGCAGCAGGATGTCTCGCTTGCGGGCGCCGACCGCTTTTCGCACGCCGATCTCTCGCGTGCGTTCGGTCACCGACACGAGCATGATGTTCATCACGCCCACGCCGCCCACGATCAGCGCCACACTGGAAACGGCGAACATGAAAATGAAGATTCCCCCGGTAAGCTGGTTCCATACATCGCTCAGCGAATCCTGGCTGAACACTGCGAAGTTGTCCGGCTGATTGGGCGCGAGGTGCCGCCTGCGCCGCAACAGGCCACGCATTTCATCCATTGCAAGCGGCATGTCATCATGCGAGGTTGCCTTCACGGTGATCCAATCGGTCCTTCAACTCCGGATGCAACTTCCGAAACGTAGCCAGGGGGAAGTACACAATGTTGTCTTCCGGATTGGAGCCGCTACCGAAGGCCGCCTTCTTCTTGGCGGCAACGCCGATCACCGTAAACAGTTCGCCTTCGATGTTGATCTCTTTTCCGGCGGGCTCCTCGTGTTCGAATAGCTGCTCGGCAGCATCATGCCCGAGGATGATCACCGGGCTGCGGTGCTCGTCCTCAGTCTCGGTAAACCAGCGTCCGCTATCGAGCTTGATGTCGTAGACCTTTGCCGCGTCGGGAGTGTCGCCTTCCAGCATCGTGTTCTTGGTTTTGCGTCCCTCGTACTTCAACGCGTACGAACCAGCGCCAAACTGTGGAAGCTGCAGGCGGACACCGGCGGTCACGGCCTTCACGTGCGGCAGGTCACTTCATGGCCATGGCGTCGTCCAGCGTGAGTTCCTTGCGGGTGAGCATTTCGGTCGTCGGGCGGCCAAAGACGAAAGGCTCCATGTGGTAGGCGAAGATGATGTCGGAGCCCAGGTCCTGCACCATGCCCTGAACGTTGGAATTCAGGCCGCGCACGACGGACGAGATGACGATGACCATCATGATGCCGATGACGACACCGAGAATGGTCAGCCCCGACCGCAGTTTATTCGCGGTAAGGGTGTCCCACGCCATGCGTACGATCTGGTTGTAGTCTCTGCTTCTCATGAAGAAGTTGTCAGTTGTCGGTGGTCAGTTGTCAGTAAAGTGATTGGCATTTAGCACTTAGCATTTAGCCTAACTTCTGCCCGCGACGCCAAGATGTCTCCTGACCAAGTGCTGATTGCTAACGGCTAATTGCTAACAGCTACAATTCAAACCTCAATGCAACAATCGGGTCCAGCTTGGCCGCCTTGCGTGCCGGATACACACCGAAGAAAATTCCCACGCCCGCCGATACCAGTAGGCCGGCCATGACCGCCCAGATCTTGATGGCCGAGGGCATCCCAATCGCCAACGTTACCGTTTTAGCGATGATGATGCCCCCCGTCACTCCCAGCAAACCCCCGATCAGGGCCATGGTGCCCGACTCGATGAGAAATTGCAGCATCACGTCGCGGCGGCGCGCGCCCAGTGCTTTGCGAATCCCGATTTCGCGCGTGCGCTCCGTCACCGACACTAGCATGATGTTCATGATCACGATTCCGCCGACGATCAGCGAGATGGACGCAATCACGATCATCACGATGAAAAACGTTCCACTCAGGTTCGCCCACATCGACATGAAGCTGTCGTTGGTCTCAATGGCGAAGCTGTCTTTGCCGCCGATGGGGTCGTGCCGCTGCGCGCGCATGATGACGCGGGCCTGATCAATGGCCTGCTCCATCGGCAGGCCGACGCCGTCGGTCTTCGCCCATATGTTCAAGGTGTTGTGCGAGCCGTAGGCTTTGAACCAGGTCGTGATCGGCATCATTACCCAGTTGTCAGCGCTTTGGCCGAGCGTCTTGCCCCGCTTTGTGCCCACACCGATCACGCGATAGAGATGCCCGTCAACCCGAATTTCCTTGCCGATCGGATCGGTGCCACCCAGCAGGTTTTCTCGGATATCCGAGCCGATCGCGACCACCGGAGCCGCATTGTTGAGATCGGCTTGGTTGATGGTGCGGCCCATGTCGAGGTCGAGGTCGTAGATGCGGGTCATGGAAGGCGTCCAACCGCGAACCCTGCTGTCGCTGCTGCTCTGCGTTCCGTAAACTACCTTCCCACTATCGTTCCACACTGCAGCGCCTACCAGCTTGCACGCGCTACAGCCCTGCGCAACCGCTTCATATTGCTCCATGGTTACATCTTTGCGCTTCTTGCCTTCGATGAATTGCTCCGGGTCGGTGACGACATTGCCCATCTTGCTCACGATGAACACGTCAGCGCCGAGATTGAAGATCTTCTCGGCAACATATCCGTTGATGCCGCTCTCGAATGTCACCACTGCGATGACCGCGGCCACGCCGATCACGATGCCAAGCAGTGTGAGAAACGAGCGCAGCTTGTTCGCCCAAAGCGAGTGCAGAGAGATGCGGATGGCTTCCGAGATATTCATGCCAGGAATTGCGAGGGAAACTCTCGACCGAGTTTAGCAATTTGCGGGAGGCATGTGGGTGTTATTCGGAAGTGCGGAGGACGAAATGCGCGAAAGCGGGCCGAGCACGGGCGTCCTATCGCGCATAGCGCGTTCCGAGCTGCCCAGGACGAGAAGAACAAACCCCAGACGCATGGACCGGGGCAAGTCAGACTTCGATTGCCTTCTCTAAACGGCGGAGGCGCAGAAGGCACATTTGTGGGCCCCGATGGGAATATCGCTCAGGCATTGTGGGCACTTCATCTTGTCGGGTAACGCCTGCTTCTGGTAGCGCGCCATAAGACTGTTCACCGGAAGCACCACAAAGTAGTAAATTGCAGCGGCGATCAACAGGAACGAGATCAATGCATTGAGGAAGTCTCCGTAGAGGAACTTCGCGCCGTTCACCTCGGCAGAAAAGGCGGAGAAATCCGGTTTGCCGGCGATGGCCGCAATCAACGGAGTCAGCAGGTCTTTCACAAAAGCTGTAACCACTGCCCCAAAGGCTACACCGATAACAACGCCCACAGCCAAGTCGACGACATTGCCACGTAGAACAAAATCACGAAATCCTTTGAACATGGTTCCTCCTGGTATGGATTGACGTTAGGGCTTGGGGGCGCACCCTGCTTTCGCAAGCAATTTACGACCCGCTCTACGATGAGGCAAGTGGAGATCTCGGTTCTGGCCGGGCGGAGAACCACTCGCGCACCGGCTCCTGGCTCAAGTAGTAGATCACCGCAACCCGCACCATAATTTGCAGACCTTCGCGGATGATGGAGAAAAAACGCCCGTCCACCGCCGCGCTGGAGATCACGGGTACCGCGAACGCGACTCCGATTGCGGCCAGCAGGACCGTCGCTCGCCGCGCCCATCTGCGCCTCGTCCACAAGCCCCACGCCAGAGTGAGTGTCACCGCTCCGTAGATCAGGAAAGCAATCGGCCCGCTTTGCTCCAGCCCGCTTTGCAGTAACACCGACCCACACGACAGCGGAACAGCCTGCAGGAAGAGCAGGGCCGCAAGAGAGAGCGAGGCGACGCCGGCCAAGGCGAGGAGGGCAGCGACAGCAAAGATTCCTGCGGGGCGTTCATCATGGTTCTGTCGGGAAATTAGTGACTGCATTGCGCCGTCTCCCTTTGTTTTCGTAACGACAATGGTAGACCTGGTAACGGCGAAGTCCACCAGCAGTCGCTGCCCGACACCAGCCACGACCCACGAGCGCTGTGGCGAATTCCGCACCTGACCATGTCACTCTGCGCACCTGCCCACAGGAGGGCATCCCGTGGCCTTGGGCACTGCAGGGAACTTCACTGCAAATACTGGGTTTGGGAGTCTGGGAGGGCGCGAATCTAACAGGAAAATGACAGCCCGCAAGCCTGGCGATTACAACTTACGGCGTATGAAAGGGTTATAAGTACCCAAGAAATTGCACGAGTCGGACGACCTGGCACTCGGTTCGGCAATATGATTGCTGCAACTTTCTTGTCTGGTCATCCGTCTAACAGTCAACAAGACAGTTGGGATCGGAGGTGAGTCGAAAATGGCAGAAAAGTTTTCCGTACCCGAACTGACGGCGCTGCGGAGCGAGCTGCTTCAGGGGTTCGACTCCAAGGACTGCGCCGAGCTGCTTCAGATGTTCATGATGGGTCGCGGCTATGGTGTTTCCGCCGAGGATGCCCGCAACGCGGTGAGCAAGGTGGGCATGGCGGGCAACACTCTGGAAGCTTTCCAACGCGAACTCGAGAGCATCGCTCGCGTGATGTAACGCTGTGGGCGGCGAATGTGGTGACATGGATTCGCTGTACGACGGATCAAAGTGAACAGGACGCGCGGAACGCCAGAACCTGGACGTAAGAGCCGCGTGCAGAGCAAAGCCCGGGCAAAACTGCCCGGGCTTATTTCAGGTGCTTGCAGACCATCAACGTGAGCCACAGCCACAAACTTAGTTGTTAATTGCGCGATGGGTAGATGCCCTGGAGCGCAATGATCCAGTTGAGAGTGAGGAAAGGCGAACGAATGTCGACCGGCTGGCTGCCACCCGTCTGACTGATCGCACCATGATTGAGCGTCGTATTGGGCTGGGACGAAGCGTAGATGCCGCTGTTAGGGGTTGGGCCAGGGCCTTCGGCCAGGTAGTGGTTCGTCGGACTATCGCTGGTGCCCAGGGTCGAGACAGCATTCACGTTGTGGTTGTGGGCCGGTAGCTGATTAATTCCCAGAGTAGCTGCCTCTGCGCCGCCAGCCTCGCCGAGAACATAGTTCTGTAATCCGGGGCCCTGCCCAGAGCTAATCGGGACCCGTCCGCGCAAGTCCGGAAGGGCGAATGTGGTTTTACCATCGCCGCCGAAGGTGGTGCCGAGCAGCGAAAACAGCGCCGTATTCTGGGCGATGGACAGCAGTTGTCCATTGCACAGCGCCCATCCTTGAGGCGCGAAGTTATACGGCACGAGCAAGAGCGAGCCGAGAAATGGTTCCATAAGCGAAGTCCTTTCAAAATTGGGAGAAGTACCACGAATACTACTCTTCGGCGCGCAACTGTGTTTGTTGGTTAAAAGAACCAGGCCTCCAGCAGCTTGTGCGTGACTTGCGATCCGCATGGTGTAAAGTAACTGCGGGTCGACTTATATAAGTTAAGGGCAGCATCCAGATAGTCAGTGAGCCGGGGGACGGACGGCAGCCAGTGTGACCTCCCACCCATCCGCAACCCGCGAGTGAGCGGGGGTACGCGCCGAGGCAACAATTCCAGCCCAGCGCGGAAGCGCTGGGTAACGGGGCCGTTTCGAATCCCCGAGCCCCTTTAGGGGCGACACCTCCCACTGTGCGCCGGGTCACAGAATCATTTCGCGTTTGCGGGCTAGGCTGCAAACATCCATGTCGCACAGTCTTTGCCGCTCCCTGTTTCATGTCGTCTTCAGCACCAAGCAGCGGCGCAACTATATTCCACGGGCGTCGCTGGAAATTACCTGGGCTTATATTGCCGGCATCGCGCGTAACCACGAACTGGGGGTCTTCGCCGTAGGCGGAACACAGAACCATGTGCATCTGCTTCTGGAGCTGCCGCCGGATGTGAGCCTCGCGGACGCGGTCCGCACCATCAAAACCAACTCAAGCCGATGGCTGCGCGAGTCCGTAAGATTGTTCAGTTGGCAGCAAGGATACAGTGCATTTAGCGTGAGCCCATCGCAGCTCGGGCGGGTGGTGAGTTACATCTCGCATCAGGAGGAGCATCACCGCAAATATTCATTTGCGGAGGAGTTTCGCATGATCCTAATGGCGGCAGGCCTCGACCCGCAGGGCTCAGACTTTGACGAATAGATTATGCCGCCCCTGAAGGGGCTCGGGATTCACAAAGGGGTGCGTTATCCCAGCGCTCCCGCGCTGGGCTGGAATTGTTCGACGGACATGCTGGGGACTGGGGCTGGAATTGTCGCGTGCTTCAGCCCCACTTGCGCACCGTCACGCCCCCACGCACGCGCGACTGAAGCACGTCACCGAAGAACATGTAAGGATGAATCGGTTCCAGCGCGCTGGCGTTGTCCAGTTTCTGGCGAAGCTCTGGCGGGATTTCAAAGCTGAGCGCCGCCAGGTTGTCCTCTAGCTGGCTGAGCTTGGTTGCGCCGATGATGGTTGATGTCACTCCCGGCTGGGTTGCTACCCAGTTCAGCGCGACCTGGGCCGGGGAGCGGCCGATCGTCTTCGCAACTTCCTGGAGACTATCGAGCACCTTCCAGTTACGTTCTGTGAATTTGTTGAAGACGGGATTGTCCGAATCTTTCAGGACATGCAGGCGGCTGCCCTTGCTACTCGAAGCGCCTTCGCGCGTGTACTTGCCAGTGAGGAAGCCGCTGGCCAGCGGGCTCCAGGGACAAATCCCCAGTCCGAGCTCTCGCGCCGCAGGAACGTGCTCGCGTTCGATGCTGCGCTCTACCAGCGAGTACTCCAGTTGCAGCGCGATCGGGGGCTCGAGTCCGCGTTCTTCCGCTAAGGTGACAGCACGCGCCGCGTACCACGCCGGCACGTCGGAAAACCCGTAGTAACGAATCTTGCCCGAGCGCACCAGGGTGGTGAAACTATCGACCACCTCCTCCACCGGCGTGATCATGTCCCACACATGCATCCAATACAGGTCGACATAATCCATGTTCAGGCGGCGCAGCGAGCCGTCCAACGCGCGGTAGATATTCTTGCGGCCGTTGCCTCCGGCGTTGGGATTGCCCTCTTGCGCCCCGAAGGTAAATTTGGTGGCAACCACCATCTTGTCGCGCAGCTTGGACTCGGCGATAAAGCGTCCCAGGCACCTCTTCACTCTTGCCTTCGGCGTACACGTCCGCCACGTCGACAAAATTGCCACCGTTCTCGACATAACGATCGAAAATGCGGCGCGACTCGTCGTCTGACGATCCCCAGCGGTCGTTGCCGAAGGTCATGGTGCCCAGCGAGAAAGGACTGACAATGAGGCCGCTTCGGCCCAGGGTTACGTACTCGTTCTGCTTGTGTTCACTCATGTCCCACTTGATGCTTAAGCGTCACGTTCGATTCGAGCTTCCAAGAGAACCTGGGCTCCGGGCCGATATCACGAATCGCAACCGAGGTTCCGAGGTAGCTACCGGGTTGTGCTTGCCGGCGGGATCACAAGGGCCCAGCTTTCGCTTCGAATCCAAGTTTTTGCCCAGCGCAGCCGATAGAACTGGTGGATATGTTTGCCATCGTTGGCATGCTCGTAGTGCTGGCTGCGGTCATTGGCGGCTTTCTGATGGAGCGCGGTCCCATTCGTGTGCTCATTCAGCCTGCCGAGTTGCTGATCATCGGCGGCGCTGCGATCGGCACGCTTCTGGTGGCGAATCCGCTGCACACATTGAAACAAATCCTGGGCGGAGTAACGGGCGTGCTGCGCGGCTCGAAGTTCAACAAGCAGCGCTATCTCGATTCGCTGAAGATGCTGTTCGAGCTGTTCACCAAGGCGCGCAAGCAGGGCCTGGTCGCCGTCGAAAAAGACATCGAGGGCCCGAAGGAGAGCCAGTTCTTCGCGCAGTTTCCCACCTTCCAGAAAGACCTCGCAACGGTCGACTTCGTTTGCGACACCATGCGCATGGTCATCATGGGCGGAGTGGAAGCCTTCGATGTGGACCAGATGATCGAAGCCGACATGGACGTACACCATCACGAGCGGCAGATGCCGATTGCGGCCCTGAGCACCATGGCCGACTCGCTGCCTGGCCTGGGTATTGTGGCCGCGGTGCTGGGCGTCGTTTTGACCATGACTGCGCTCGGCGGCCCGCCGGAAGAGATTGGCAAGAAAGTCGCGGCGGCGTTAGTAGGGCCAGTTTCTCGGCGTCCTGCTGTGCTACGGCTTTGTAGGCCCGCTGGCAGCAAACATGGCGAAGCTCGCCGAAGAAGAACGCCAGTACTGGCATGTGCTGCGGGTCGCCATGATCGCCTTCATGAAGGGAGTGGCCCCGCTGCTGGCAGCCGAGATGGGCCGGCGCGCCATTCCGGCGCATGTGCGTCCCAACTTTCAAGACTTCGAGAACGCCTGCAAAAACCGGCAGGCGGCGGACGGCGCGACAGAACACGCTCAAGTTGCAGCGCCGGCGGCAGCGTCCGAGCCGGTTCCAGCTTGATAAATGGACTCGCCGTGAGCGTAAAGCCACAAGTCATTGTCATCAAGCGCAAGTCTGGCCACGGCGGTCACCACGGCGGCGCGTGGAAAGTCGCCTATGCCGACTTCGTCACCGCCATGATGGCGTTGTTTATCGTGTTGTGGCTGATGAACAGCAGCAAACAGATCCAGGAGGCTGTCGGCGGCTATTTCAAAGACCCAACCGGCACTTCCAAGATGGTGGGCACTGACCAGTCAGGCAGCGGGGAGAACGTCCCGCTTCGCAAGCAGGACATGGCTAAGCTGAAGGAACAACTGGAGACCAGGATCCGCCAGGTTAGCGATTTCGACAAGTTAAGAAGCCATATTGAGATCAGCGTGACGCCCGAGGGTCTCCGGATTGAGCTGCTGGAATCGGAAACCGGGCACCTTCTTCGAAAGCGCCAGCCCGAAACCTACTGATTCGGCGCGTGAGATTCTCACTGCGCTTGCCGCGGAGCTGGGCAAGCTGCCGAATCGGGTGTCGATCGAGGGGCATACCGACTCGCGGCCCTTCAGCGCGGGCACCAACTACACCAACTGGGAGCTCTCTGCCGATCGCGCCAATGCGTGTCGGCGCCTGATGCAGCAGAGCGGGTTACGTTCCGACCAGGTCGCTGAAGTGAGAGGCTTCGCGGATCAGAACCTGCGCAACAAATCGGACCCTACCGATGCCTCAAATCGGCGCATCACCTTGCTGGTGAAGTATATCGAGAAGCAGCGTGGGGTGCCGGCAGGCTCGCCGCAGAGAGAATCAAGAGACAACGGCGGTGAGCGGGCGGCTCCGTCTGTGCAACCAGCTAACCAGTAAGATTGCTCCTAGCTATCCGATTGGATAGCGGACGGGCGCTGGGTCATTATTCCCTCCAGCTAAGCCACTGAATATTCAGGTCCTTTCCCTTTAGGAACCCTTTCGCCTTGCGTGGCACGCCAAGTGCTCAATGTAATAGCACTTCCTCGGTGTTTACAGGGACGCACTGACAGCCCGGTAGAAGCACGCTCCCGGGCAACAGCAGGGTTTGCAGAGCACCTAGCAGCGCTAGCTTGCGGCCCTGCTGTCCCCCCTAAGAGTCCGAGGATGAAAGATCCAATGGGCTTTCGCGAAAGCGGAGGCCGCTTCCGGGTTCCAGGCGGCCGCGCGCCTGGATATGAGCTGACAGTCCCCTGCCAGCTCCAAAGAAAACCGGGAAGGAGCAAGTGCCTGCGGGGGCAGAGACTGTAGTAATTGCGTTGCGGTCACGCGAACTCAGTTACAACGGTCGTGGTGAGGCCCGAAGCTAATTGGCTTCGGGTTTTGCCGTTTGTATGCACTCTTGGCTCTCGCCGCGCACTTGTGATGGACTTTTCTTTCCCGCCGAATACAATGCTTCCGTTTGGCATTTTCACCTAGAAGAGGCGTTCGGGAGGAAGCTCCATGATGGTAGGGGTTCCCCGTGAGAGCTTTCCCGGGGAGAGACGCGTCGCACTGGTTCCCGCCGTTGTTCCTAACCTGACCAAGGCCGGACTCGTGACCCTCGTCGAAGCCGACGCGGGACTGGAAGCCGGCTACACGAATTCCGAGTACGAAAGCAAGGGCGCGAAGATCGCGGCCAGCCGCGAAGAAGTGTTCGCGAAAGCCGACATCATCACTCAGGTGCTGTGCTATGGGTCGAACGATCGCACCGGAGGCGCCGACTTGCCATTGATGCGCCGCGGACAGTTCCTCATCGGATTCCTGCGGCCGCTGGGAACGCTTGACACCATACAGGCGGTCGCCGCAACCGGCATGACGTCTTTCGCCGTCGAACTGATGCCGCGCACCACGCGCGCGCAGAGCATGGACGCTCTCTCGTCGATGGCGACCGCCTGCGGCTACAAGGCCGTGATCATTGCGGCTGATATTTTGCCGCGCATCTTCCCCATGTTGACAACTGCGGCCGGTACCATCACTCCTGCGCGTGTGCTGGTGATTGGAGCAGGCGTGGCTGGATTGCAAGCCATCGCCACGGCGCGTCGCTTGGGAGCGGTCGTTTCGGCATACGATGTCCGGCCTGCTGTGAAGGAGCAGGTGCAGAGTCTGGGCGGACGCTTTGTCGAGCTGCCGCTGGAGGTGAAGGACGCGCAAGACGCCAGCGGCTACGCCAGGGCGCAGGACGAGTCTTTCTATCACCGCCAGCGGGAATTGCTGGGAAAGGTGATAGCCGAAAGCGACATCGTGATCACGACGGCGGTGGTGCCCGGGAAGAAAGCTCCGGTGCTGGTGACGAAGGAAATGGTCGCCAGCATGGCGCCGGGATCGGTGATTGTCGACATTGCCGGCGAGCGCGGCGGCAACTGCGAGCTGACCAAGAGCGGCGAGAAGATTTCCGTCAACGGCGTTTCAATCATCGGCTGGATCAACCTCGCCAGCTCCGTGCCCTACCATGCCAGCCAGATGTACAGCCGCAACATCACCAACTTCCTGCTGAACATGGTGAAGGACGGTAGGCTCATCGTGAACATGCAGGACGACATTGTCAGCAGCACCCTGGTGACCGAAGGCGGCGAGATCGTGAATCCGCGCATTCGCGAGTTCTTCGGGTTGCCTGCGTTGGCGGTGCAGTGATTGGTAATGTTCGGCGGCCCGAGCCGCCGAGAAATGCAGAGGACCAAAATGCCACCAGATTTCATTTCTAATCTCTACGTCTTCATCCTCGCCGGGTTTGTGGGGTTTGGAGTGATCAGACAGGTTTCCCCTCTCCTCCACACGCCCCTGATGTCGCTGACCAACGCTCTTGACGCGATCGTTGTGGTTGCCGCCATCATCATCGCCGGCCGGCATGAGACGCCGCTCACCACCGCGCTGGGTGCGATCGCGGTCGCGGCGTCATTCAGCAACATGGTTGGCGGATTCCTGATCACCGACCGCATGCTGCGCATGTTCAAGTCGCGCGGGTCGAAAAAATCATGAACCTGCTCGCGTTGCAGCAGTATCTCGATTTCGCCTACATTGTCGCGGTCGTTCTCTTCATCCTGTCTCTCAGGTTCCTGAGTTCGCCAGTGACCGCGCGCTGGGGCGTTCTGGCGGGAGAGATCGGCGCGGCCCTGGCGGTCATCGTTACGCTTTTCAACCCCGAGGTGGTCCACTACAAGTGGGTCCTCATCCCGCTGATCATCGGCGCGGGAGTCGGCGTCCCTCTGGGTCTGGTGCATATGACGGCGGTGCCGCAACGAACCGCCCTGAGCCACGCGTTTGGCGCGCTGTCGGCCGCCATGATCGGCATCGCCGAGTTCTACGTGGGCACGGCTCCGGTCACGCGCTTTGCAATGGGCGAGATCTCTCTCGAAGTCATTATCGGCTCGCTGACCTTTACGGGCAGCCTGATCGCCGCGGGCAAGTTGCAGGAGATCCTGCCGCAGCGGCCAATCGTCTATCGCGGGCAGAACATCGTCAGCCTCTCCGTTCTGGCGGGAGCGCTGGGACTGGCGGTGGCGCTGGTGGTGAATCCCGGACACGCCATACTGTTCCCGATCATGGTCATTGTGGCGCTGATTTTCGGAGTGTTGCTGGTCACTCCCATCGGCGGCGCGGACATGCCTACGGTCATCTCGCTGCTGAATTCCTACGCCGGCATTTCAGCGGCGCTGCTGGGATTTGTTCTGAACAGCAAGGTGTTGGTCGTAGCCGGAGCCCTGGACGGATCGTCCGGTTTCATTCTGTCGGTGATCATGTGCAAGGCCATGAATCGCTCCTTCACCAACGTGATGTTCGGAGCGTTCGGCCAGGTGCAGGCCTCGGCGGCGGCAGCGAAGGAAGAACGAGTCGTGCGCAGCGCTGCGGCGGAAGACGCGGCCTCGATTCTTGCGGCGGCCAACAAGGTTGTCATCGTCCCCGGTTACGGCATGGCCGTCGCGCAAGCGCAGCACAAGGTTCGTGAGTTATATGACCTGCTCACCAAGAAGGGAGTGGATGTCCGCTTTGCCATCCATCCGGTTGCCGGCCGCATGCCCGGCCACATGAACGTGCTGCTGGCCGAAGCCGACATTCCTTACGACCGCCTGATCGAAATGGACGAGATCAACGGCGACTTTCCGCAAACCGACGTGGCGCTGGTCATCGGCGCGAACGATGTGACCAATCCTGCCGCGCGCACCGATGCCAGCAGTCCGATCTATGGCATGCCGATTCTCGATGTGGACAAGGCGCGCACTGTGATGGTGATCAAGCGCAGCATGAATCCGGGATTTGCGGGCATCGACAATCCGCTGTACTACCTCGACAACACACTGATGCTCTTCGGCGATGCCAAGGCGTTCGTCGGCGGCATCGTGCGCGAGTTGAGCGGGGCTTCGGCGCACGGATAGGAAGTCTCCAGGGCGAGTGCTGGGTTGGGTAGAGTGGGCCTTCAGGCCCACGTTTGGCCGTCCCTTATGAATTGTCATCCCGAGGCGGCTTCAGCCGCCGAGGGACCTGCTTTTGTGCCATCCTTGAAGGGGCTCACGCCCGGTTGATCCCAGGCTTCCCAGGATTTACGTGCTGGGCTACGATTGCCCCGTCCTTCGGACTGGCTTTCGATCCTTAGGTGTTCCTTCTAGTTCCACAAACCTCTTCCTTGAACTGTTAAGAAAGATGAAGCGCGGTTAAAGCCGCGCGACATTTTCCTTCCCTCCCGTGTTTCCATCCCCAAACAACGAACGGTAGCGCCACTGATCGTCGGCAACGAAAGGACTCGGAGGTGAGTCATGAAGACGAACTTAGTACTGCTCCTGGCGCTGAGCGTAGGAGTATTCGGCAAGTTGGCGGTGGCGCAATCGACCTCGGGAGATTATCAAACGCCGCAGGTGCAGTATGCGGTGTTCTATCCGAACCAGACAAATGCTGTGCAATTGACGGCCTGGGACCGCAACCGCAATCGTTGCGACGGGAACCATGATCGCGATGACCGCGGCTGCCGCTGGCTATGGAAGAAGCGGCACGAACCGAGCGCAACGGCGAACAACAACGGCTATTGGGGCAACAACGGCAACTACAACAACAACGGCTACTACGGAAACAACGGGTATTACGGAAACACAGCCAACAACGGGTACTACGGTAATAACGGCTACTATGGCAACACGGCGAACGGGAACTCCGGTTACCGTAACGGCCAGAATGGCTGGTACGACCGTAACGGCAACTTCCATCCCCAAGGCTCCAACGGCTACTATGACCGGAGCGGAAAGTGGCACCGGGATAGCTGGTGGCGTTGAGATACCGCTTACTTCAAAGCTGACGCGGAAGCGGAAGGTGATGAACAGGCCCGGGGAAACTCCGGGCCTTGTTTCCGTCTGAGCTTTCGCGCGCAATTCACAGACGCATTCTGCGATACTAGAACTTACCGCGAAAACTCCTGGCAATGACGAAACCCGAAGCAGATCCCAAGTCGATCAAAGTTCACCAGACCGCCGGCACTGGCATGGACATCGAGTGGAAGGACGGCCACCACAGCAGCTACTCCTTCGTCTTTCTGCGCGACGCCTGCCCTTGCGCTCTGTGCAATGAAGAGCGCGGAAAGGATGGCCGCCAGCCGGGCGATCCGCTGAAGCCAGTTGCCGGCGCGCTACCGATGTTCAAAGCGCTGGCCAAACCCACCAAGGTCGAGCCGGTCGGTAAGTACGCCATTCGCTTCGTGTGGAACGACGGGCACGAGCATGGAATTTTTTCATGGGATTATCTGCGCGAGCATTGCCCGTGCGCCGAATGCAAGGCGCGCCGCGCGATGGATGCTCCTGCCGCGACGAGTTCCAAGCCGAATTGAAGAAGGCAGCAGTTAGCAATTGGCATTTAGCATTTAGCGTCTGACAATCTGCCGTGCCCACAATGATGCGAATTGGCCAAGTGCCAAGTGCCAAATGCCAAATGCCAAGTGCCAAATGCTAAGTGCCAATTGCTAATTGCTTCGCCCAACAGGACTCTCTCTTTTGTCGTATCTGAACCAACTCAATCCGCAACAGCGCGAAGCGGTCGAAGCCGTCGACGGGCCGGTGCTCATTCTGGCCGGAGCGGGCAGCGGGAAGACCCGGGTCATCACCTATCGCATCGCTCACCTGATCGAAGGCATCGGCGTCGCGCCGGATTCCATTCTCGCGGTGACCTTCACCAATAAGGCCGCCGGAGAGATGGCGAGCCGCGTGGAAGCGCTGGTCGGCGCACGCACCCTGGCCAAGCCGCTGATCTCGACATTTCATTCGTTCTGCGTGCGCGTGTTGCGCAAGGACATCGAAGTGCTGCAGATTGGCGGCAAAGGATACCGCAAGGACTTTGTCATCTACGACGAAGCCGACCAGCAGAACGTAGTGAAAGCGGCCATGCGGCGGCTCGGCCTCGACGACAAGCAACTGACACCGCGCAACGTGCTGGGCCGCATTTCGTGGGCGAAAAACCACATGCTCGATCCGCAGGAGATATACCTGCAGTCGGGCGATCCCAATACCGAGCGCGTCGCGCATATCTACGAAATCTACCGGCAGGAGCTGGCGAAGTCGAATGCGCTCGACTTTGACGACTTACTGTTATTCACCCAGCGCCTGCTGAAGGCCTCGGCGGAGACGCGCGAGAAGTACAACCGCCGTTATCGCTACATTCTGGTTGACGAGTATCAGGACACGAATCGGCCGCAGTACGAGCTAATGCGTATGCTCGCCGGCAACGAGCATAACGTCTGCGCGGTGGGCGACGAAGACCAAAGCATCTACTCGTGGCGCGGGGCCGACATCCGCAACATCCTGGAGTTCGAGCAGGACTTTCCCGAGGCACGCATCATTCGCCTGGAACAGAACTACCGCTCGACGCAAAACATATTGCAGGCGGCGTCTTCCGTGGTGGCGAACAATCTAAAGCGCAAAGGCAAGAACCTGTGGACTGAGCGCCAGGGCGGCGCCCGGATCGGCTACTACGAAGCCCACGACTGCGAAAACGAAGCGCTGTTTGCGGCCGACTACATTGCCAGGTACTTGCGTGAAGCCCAGGCGGATTCCGACGGCAATCCCCCGCGGGCGGCCGTACTGTATCGAACCAATTCGCAGTCGCGTTTGTTCGAAGAAGCTATGCGTCGCTACCAGATGAAGTACCACGTTGTGGGAGGCTTCAGTTTTTACGAGCGTGCCGAGATCAAAGACATGGTCTCGTACCTGAAGGTGATCCACAATCCGGACGATTCGATTGCCATGCAGCGGGTCATCAACACGCCTCCACGCGGTATTGGCAAGAACACCCTGGAGACGCTGGAACGGATAGCGCTGGAGACAGGTCTGTCATTATGGCGGGCGATCGGCGAGGCCGTGCATGGGCAACTGCTGCAACCACGCGCTCTATCGGCCCTGAAGGCATTCAAGGAACTGATTGACGATGCGCGCGCCATGCATCTGGGAACGTTTGGCGAGCGGGTGGATGAAATCTCGGCGGCGAATCAGCCGGAGCCGGCAGCTTCTGAACTGGAAGACGAGCAACACTCCATCGCCTTCTCGGCGGAAATGTTCGCGGAGGCCGACGAAACCGACTTTTCGCCCGAAGCTCTTGCGGACGAGTTAAGCGAAGATGGCACAGGTGACTCAGAAGAACGCGTTGAGGGCTTTCGTGCGCCGGGCGATTCGGCCACAACTGCGGAGTTGCTGAAGTTCTTAATCGACCGTACGGGCTATATCAAGGCCCTGGAAGAAGAAGACACGCCGGAATCTCTGTCGCGAATCGAGAACTTGCGCGAACTGGTGAACGCCGCCATGGACTCGCGCGATCGCGGCGAAACGCTGAATGAATTTCTCGACCATGCGGCTCTGGTGAGCGATGCTGACCAGTACGACGAAACGGCGCGCATTACGCTGATGACGCTACATTCAGCCAAGGGGCTGGAGTTCCCGCTGGTGTTCCTCGTCGGCATGGAAGAGGGCCTGTTTCCGCATTCGCGCACGCTGCTTGCGCCCGACGATATCGAAGAGGAGCGCCGGCTGTGCTATGTCGGCATGACTCGCGCGATGGATACGCTGATCATCTCCCGTGCCCGCTATCGCCGTCGATACGGAACGGACATGCCTGAGGCGGGCGTGCCTTCGCGGTTCCTTGAGGAAATTCCTCGCGAGCTGATGCAGGACCTGGGTTCGCCGCGACGACCGGCGTATCGCGATACGGCGGACCACCAAGCGTCCACGCACTACTCCTACGAAGATGAGGACCAGCGTCCGCAGTACGGAAGACGCGAATCGGCAAAGCGCAGCTCGTACAGCGGCCCGGCGTACAACTCAATCGACAACATCGCCGAATTCTTTGCCTCGCGCGGCAAGAAGTTTACGCGGCCCAAGATCGAGGTCCCTGCGCCGGCCGGGCATACGGGTTTTCGGCCTGGGCAGCGCGTGCGCCATCCGAAGTACGGCGAGGGCACTGTCTATCGGCGCGAGGGCGACGGAGACAGCGCGAAGATTACGGTACAATTTCCAAGGTACGGCTTGAAAAAGCTAGTCGAGAAATATGCTCAACTGGAAAGGGCTTAGCCGCAGGCGCTGCCCATGCGCTCATAGTTGATGAGCGCGGCGAAAATGGCCTTCCAATCCCGTCGAATAAGGACACGAGAGTTCATGGCAAACACGAAAACCATTACCGACAAAGTAGAACGTAAGAAGCTGAAGCGCGTAGCCCGCAAGAAGGCCGCTCCCAAGGCGAAACGCACGTATGCACGCGGCTCGCAGAAGCAGAAGGTGAAGAAGCTGGCGCGCGGACAGTCCAAACGCTAGTTGCGCGAAATCGTAGTCAGGCTCCGGTTTGCCCTTCGGCGGGCCGGAGCCTTTTCTTGTCTAGCGATGGGAAGGCGGGGCTTGCGTATCGCCTGGAACGCTACCGGCGCGGTTCGCGGTGGCATTCACGTGCTGCTGGTCGAGGTTGACCAGCTGCGACCCCGGCGGTTGCTCCAGTGCGAACTGGTCGTCCTTGAGCGGCTCGTTCAGCGTAAGTTTCGTGATCGCCAGCGTAATGTCGTACTCTTCCTGGGGCCGCTTGATCAGAATGATGGTAGGAAAGCGAACGTTGTTGAAATACCGAAAGGCCTGATATTCGACGCGCGTTGCCACGTCACCGTGCTTGTCATAAAAGACCTGGTGATCAGGTATCAGATCGGCGCGATCGAAGATCACCTTGCGTTCCAGGTAATACTTGCCGTCGGTGTCCTTGGTGATGACATCCACGACATAGGTCGCCTGTTCGAAGACCCGTTTTGTCTTTTCATCCACCACCACCGGGTTGTCGTTCTCGAGTACAGCAATGTCCTTCTCGGGATCGATGCGGTGAAACACCAGTGCATCGTAGATGGCTTTCGGGCGCAGACTCTCCTGGGCGGTGGCCCCGGGCTTCACGACGTCGTTGCGACCTACATAGAAAGTGTTCTTCACCGGAATCCAGAGCTTGAATTCGTTGCCATCGCTCACCATGTCGAAGGCCTTGTTGCGCACCAGAGGAAAGAGGCCAATCATGCGAATCATGCTGGGACGGCGAAGCAGGACGTATCCGCTGATTTCCTGGTAATCGGTGATCTTGCCCTTCTTGGCGCCACCAACGGAAGTGTCAATGTTGACGGTTGCCTCGAGCGACTGCACCTTGGCGGCTTCGGCGTTGATCTTGTCGACCAGCTGGCTTAGCGTGGCGGTGAGGCGCTGCCCGCTGATCTGATGGACCTGCACAGTGCGCGTGCGGAAGAGACAGCCCGGGGAGGACGCCAGTACCGCAGCGATCAGGCCAACCAGGAGGAATCGAAACAGTCTCATGGGCGCAAGAGCACACGCTACTCTTTAAGTATAGCGTGATTATGGAGCCCAATTTTGAAGAGCCAGCGCGCAAGATCGGGAGGGCGCGTTATTGCGACCGCGCTACGGCTCGCCGATAGGCGGCCACGTTGCGCTCATGCTCGGCTGCGGTTCGCGAAAATCGATGATGTCCGTTGTTGTCGCTGACAAAGTAGAGGTAATCGGTCTGCGCGGGATTCATGGCCGCTTCGAGTGAAGCTTCACCCGGATTGGCGATCGGGCCGGGCGGCAAGCCGGCGTATCTGTAGGTGTTGTAGGGCGAGTCGTACTGAAGATCGGACTGGTAGATGGTGCCGCGATAACGCCCAGCCAGCAGCGCGGCGTAGACCACGGTGGGGTCCGCAGCCAGCAGCATATTCTTGTCCAGCCGGTTGTAGTAGACGCTGGCGACGATGGGGCGCTCGTCATGGACGGCGGTTTCCTTTTCGACAATAGAAGCGACCGTCACGATGCGATGTACGTCGCCCCGGCGCTGCAGCCCAATCTTCTGCGCTTCCTGGCGAAAGCGGCGCACCATGGCCGCGACAATCTCGTGGGCCGTGTCGATGCGCATGAAGTGGTAGGTGTCGGGGAACAGATAACCTTCCAGCGATGTGGCGTTGGGGTCGAGGTCCTTGATCAGAAACACATCGCCCTTTGCCGTGGCGACGAAGTCGGAGGCGGAACCAAGTCCGGCTTGCTCTACCACGGTCGCGATGTCGTAAATGTTGTAGCCTTCGGGGACGGTGACAGCAAGCGTGTAAACATCACCACGCAGGATGCGCCGCCGGACTTCAAGCGCGTTGGCCGGATTTTCAAACTTGTATTCACCCGCCTTGAGGCTGCCCAGGCCCTTGGCGTAGTGCAGGAGCAAGAATGCGTCGGCGCTGCGGATGATTCCATCATGCTGTAGTTCGTGCGCGATATGCCGCGCCGTCCATCCAGGTCGCAAAAGAACAAACGTGGTCTGCGCAGGAGTGACGGGCAACAACGCTGCCCAGGTAAACCACCCGGCAAAGCCCAGCACGAGCAGGAGAAGGATCAGGAAAAATGCGCGCATGAAAGTTGCAGTTTAGATGAAATCTGGTGAAGGTGCGCCACATCACATGCTTGCGCGCGACTTTCGTGCCTCTAGAAACGCCTGCAGGATTAAAACCGCTGCCAGTTGATCCACGACTTCGGCGCGGCGGCGAATGCTCATTTCCGACTCGCGCAACACGCGGTTGGCCTCGACTGAAGTCAGCCGCTCGTCAAAGAGATGGACCGGCAGCTTGAATTTCTTGCGCAACTCTTCGGCAAAGACCTCCACTTTGTCGGACTGAATGCCGGTGTCTCCACTGAGCCGCAGAGGTAACCCCATCACCATCTCGCCGACGCCATACTGCTTGATCACGCGGCGAAGATGATCAAGATCGTTGCGCTTATTGGTGCGGCGAAGGGTCGGCAGCCCCTGCGCAGTAAGGCCAAGCTCATCGGTGACGGCCAGTCCTATGGTCTTGGAGCCGAAGTCAAGGGCCAGAATGCGGGATTGCGCAGGGTGATGCTCCGTCGCGGAAGTATTTTCCATATCGACACAGCAAACGTATCATGGTCAGAATCCTAAGTTGTGGTGAGCACCCTCAGGCCGGCAATGCCCGAAGACGTGGTCGACAAACTGAATCCGCCGATGCCCGACGATGCGGACATCGAGCAAAACGCGGCCGGCGGCCCGCGCGAGATTCCCCAGGTTTCGATCAATCGTTCGACGGTTGCGGAACTGGAGCGGCGGCGCATGCAGCGCCTTCAGACCGCGTGCCTCATCATTCTCGCAGTTGCGGTCGTCCTCACGCTGATCTATGTTGCCAAGCTCATTCTGGTAGTGCTGCTGGTTTCCGTTCTGATTTCCTTCGTCCTCGCTCCGGTGGTGGACTTCTTGGTGGTGCAGCAGGTGCCCAGGGGAGTGGCATCGTTCCTGGCGGTTTCCGTGATGGTCGCGGCCGGGTTAGCCGCTACCTACGTCTCGTATAGCCGCGCGATGGATTTCGTGCATGATCTGCCCAAGTACAAATCGCAAATCAAAGTCATCGCTGACAAGGTGAGAACGCAGGCGGAAGAGCTGGAGAAAACGACGGAAGCGGTGGTGCCGTCGACTACGAACGAGAAAACCGTCGCGATCAAGGAGAGCAGCTTCTGGACGGACCTGGTAAGCCGCAATGCCAGCGTTGTTACGGAACTGGTGCTCACCCTGACGTTCGTCCCGTTTCTGGTGTACTTCATGCTGAGTTGGAAAGATCACGTGCGGGCCGCGTCGGTGATGCTCTTCAGCATGGAGAACCGGAACACCGCCTACGTGATGCTGGGACTCATCGCAGGCATGATCCGCTCGTTTATCGTCGGCAATTTCATCATCGGGATCTTTCTGAGCCTGTGCAGCATGGCCGCCTTCGGGCTGATGGGCGTTCCGTATTTCTACTTCATCGGCGTGATCAGCGGATTTCTCAGCCTGATTCCGTACCTGGGGGTAATGCTGGCAATCATCCCGCCAATTTTCGTTGACCTGGGACATGTGACCCTCGCCAATGTGGTCATCGTCTGCACTATCGTTGTTGGCTTGCACCTGTTCGCGATGAACGTGCTTTACCCCAAGATTCTGGGCAAGCGTTTGCAATTGAATCCACTGGCGCTGACTATCTCACTGCTGTTCTGGGGATGGCTGTGGGGCGCCAGCGGCTTGATCCTTGCCGTGCCTATTACTGGCGCCGCCAAAATTATCTTCGACCACATCGAGCGGCTGCGGCCGTTCGGCACGTGGCTTGGGGAATAGGCGTCCAAAACGCAAGTAAGTCTTGGTAGCAATTTCGGTTCGGTTCTGGCTCTCGGTACAATCGGTAGTGGGCTTCTTTTTGATTCCGCCGGAGGGGATTCTGAATGGCGCACATGGTGAAATGCATTAAGTTTGGCCGCGAGATGGAGGGGCTCGATACCCCCCCTTTCGACGGGCCGCTGGGCCAGAAGATCTACGACAGCGTTTCCAAACTGGCCTGGGAGCAGTGGCAAGAGCACATGAAGATGCTGCTGAACGAGTATCGCCTGCAGCCCTGGAAGAAAGAGCACCAGGAGTTCATCGTGCAGCAGATGGAAGCTTACTTCTTCGGCGGCGGGGCGGAAAAGCCAAAGGAGTACGTGCCGCCGACGCAGTAAGAGCCTTAGGGCGTACCTCCAGGTCACAGAATCCGGCGGCCAGAGACTTTTGTTCTTAATCGTGCCCGGCGAGCGTGCTCCATCACGCAAAGCGTGACTGAAAGGAGGATGTATGAAATATCGATTCTACGCATTTCTGGCAACGCTTTTGTTATTGGGAATTTACTGTCATGGACGCGAAGCCAAAGTAATCATGGTAAAGCGGCAAGCTGCTAAAGAGATCGTGACTGAGAAGGATCACCTTAACGTCACATTCACTACCGGTTGGGTATCAAAGAAAGATAGTCTTCTGATCAAGATTTTTTCATCCGCAACCAAGGTGACAGCAGATGCCAGCGCGGCGGGCACCTACTTTGATGGTGACCAGCTTAAGAACGCATGGGTGGTAGAAAATACCGACGTATCCCATGATCTCGATCGCCCCTGGGGGATTGCGAACAAAGACCTGCTCACAGGGATACCGGCGGACACAGCGGTGACTACTTTCACTCTTAAGATGGCCGCCTATAAGGACGATCGGTTTAAGCAGATCATTGATGCTTTCAAGGGAGCTCAACCAACCAGTCCGCCAGCGGGCTTCAGCCTTACGGTTGAGCCGTATCTTACCTATGCAAGCATTGCGGATGCATTGTTCGGCAGCCTGTTCGGAACAAATAAGACGACCTATCCATTTCTGATCGAGACTGGAATTTACGACAACACCGTCAAGACCCAGAATGGCATGTTGGAGCATTATCTCGTGGCGATCGCTCCCAACAAGGACGGCGATGATTGGCTCAAAAACCTGGACGCGAGCCAATTGACATACGATGAAGTGTCGGTCGTACTGAAATATAACGGTTCACCGGTGCAGGACCATACTTATGCTGTCGTGTGGGTCGGACTCGGAGCCGATGTCGATATTACGAAGATGCTGCTGAATTCAAAGGCGGCGTGGGCGGTATTAGCGCTTACAGACTTTTATTCGTCACCGTTACCGGACATCAACAAGAAGGAAGATGTTCCTGGCTTCGATAAATCGATGGTCCAGCAGCTGGCGGCGTGCATCGATCAATTAAAGCGGGAACTTCGTTTTTCGGCATATGATCGCGCAGTCGCTTTGCGAGCATTCGCCGATCGAGCTGAGCAGGAGATTCGAGCCGCCTGTGACGCGAAGGGCATCGCCGCGAGCGACTGCAAGACGCCCCAGATTGAAAACTTCAAGAACGGTATTCCGGCTAAATATCAGATCAAGAACCTGGATATTTTGAACCGCATTCCGGGAGGAGCTAAGGAGCTAAACCTTCAGATCAACGAACACGTGAGCCTGAAGCTACCGGAGTAGCGCGGAAGAAGCAGGCCCCGCAGCCGGAAAAAGCCGCGATTTTGGCAGGTCTGGGCGAGAGACGCACGATGAGAAGTGGCTAAAGGATCTTCTTCCCAAACGCCGACAGCGCCAGCTCGACTGCCAGCTCCGCCGTTTGGTTGCGCTCGTCGAGCACTGGATTCACCTCGACGATCTCGAAGCTCAGCATGCGGCCGTGGTCGGCGATGATCTCCATTGCGAGGTGCCCCTCGCGGTAGGTGGCGCCGCCCCAAACCGGCGTGCCGACGCCGGGAGCATCTTCCGGATCGATCCAATCCATGTCGAGCGATACGTGGTAGCCGACGGTGTTGCGGCCGGCCAGGCGCAGCGCTTCCTCCATCACCGCTCGCATGCCGCGCTCGTCGATGTCGCGCATGGTAAAGACGTGCACCCCGGCTTTGCGGATGTTCTGGCGCTCGACCTCATCAACATCGCGGATGCCGACAAGCACGCAGTTGTCGGGGTTCACTTTAGGGCAAAAGCCGAACATGTCGGTGAGGGGCCCGGGGAACAGACCCATGATGGCGCCGAGGGGCATACCGTGCACATTGCCGCTGGGGGAGCTGTCAGGCGTGTTGATATCGCTGTGTGCATCGACCCAGAGCAGACCGATGCGCTGCTTCGATCGGCGATAAAACTCCGCAACCCCTGAAACGGTGCCCACCGCAATGGAGTGGTCTCCTCCAAGCACCAGGGGGATCTTGCCGGCCTCAAGTGTCTGAATGACGAGCTCGGCTTCTTTCGAGCAGGTATCGGCGATTTCCTTCAGGTATTTGGCGTTAGGGTCGCCCGCAGACTCGGTTTCGGCCAACGCGACGGGAACGTTGCCCTTGTCCTCGACAAGGTAGCCCAGCGCCTCCAGCTTGCTCTCTATTCCGGCGACGCGTACGGCGGAGGGCCCCATGTCGACGCCGCGACGCGACTGGCCAAGGTCGAGCGGCACGCCGATGATACGGATCTGCTTGCTGTCAATGTTCGATAGCGGCTTGGTAATTGGCGGACTAGCCATAGCGTTCTCTCTCGCCCTCAGGGATACAGCCGGTACAGCATACGTGGAAATGGGATGGTCTCGCGCACGTGCTCTAAACCGCAAATCCAGGCCACGGCGCGCTCAATGCCCATGCCGAAGCCGGCATGCGGCACGCCGCCATACTTGCGCAGGTCGAGATACCACTTGAAGGCTTCCTCCGGCAGATTGTGCTCGTGAATGCGTTGCAACAATAGCTCGTACGAGGCCATGCGCTGCGAGCCGCCGATGATCTCACCGTAGCCCTCGGGAGCCAGCACATCGACGCAAAGCGCCAGCTCCGGGCGCTGAGGGTCGGGCTCCATGTAAAAGGCCTTCACCTTGGCGGGATAGCGGTGGATCATCACCGGGCGATCGAACTGCGAAGAGATGTACGTCTCGTCGGGCGAGCCAAAATCGCCGCCCCACTCAAACTTGTTTTCGACCAGTCCTTTCTCGTGGCCTTCGTTCAGCATCTTGACCGCTTCGTCGTAGGTGATCCGCGGGAAAGGCGTCGCAATATTTGCCAGTTTGGAGATGTCGCGACCAATTGTCTCTAGCTCAGGCCGGCGGCGCTCCAGCACCCGCGTAACAATATGGGTGATGAAGTCTTCCGCAAGCTGCATCAGGTCGTCGAGTGTGGCATAAGCGACCTCGGGCTCGACCATCCAGAACTCGGTGAGATGGCGGCGCGTCTTCGACTTCTCCGCGCGAAAAGTGGGTCCGAAGCTGTACACCTTGCCCAACGCCATTGCGGTTGCTTCCACGTACAACTGACCCGACTGCGTGAGGAACGCCTTCTCCTCGAAATAATCGACCGGGAACAACGTCGTCGTGCCCTCGCAGGCCGCGGGCGTGATGATCGGCGGATCGGTCAGGGTGAAGCCGCGATTGTCGAAGAAGTCGCGCACTGCCTTGATGATCTCCGCGCGCACGCGCAGTACGGCCACCTGGCGCGGCGAACGCAGCCAGAGATGGCGATGCTCCATCAGGAAGTCGACGCCATGTTCCTTCAAGGAAATCGGGTAGGGATCGTCCTCCTTCACCCGCTGCACCACCTGCGCATCAGTGACATCGAGCTCATACCCGCCGGGAGCGCGCTTGTCGGCGCGGACCTTGCCGGTGACGATGACGCTCGATTCCTGCGTCAGGCCCTTGATCGTCTCGAACAGCTCGGGCGAGACCTGGGCTTTTACTACCACTCCCTGAATGATGCCGCTGCCGTCGCGAAACTGCGGGAACAGCAGCTTGCCGCTCTCACGCAGGTTATAGAGCCAGCCTCGAATGGTAACCGTCTGGCCTTCGTGCTGCCCAATTTCCCGGATGGTCGTGACGGGTGCTTCCGTCTGTGTCGCTGAGGATTCCATGAGTTCAGTTTCCCTGAAGAGCAGAGTTAGGAGCAAGAGCAGATGCCGCAAAGCGCTTAAGCGCTAGTTTACGGTATCGACCCTCAAATGCCGACCGCAGATGGCTAAACAACACAGCTCAAGGCAGTTCGCGACGGACAGCAAATTCATGCGGCACGGAGCGTGCTCGCTGGTACTATGGTTCGGTTCCGATCAGTCTCTTAGTTCTTGATTGGGGAGGCAAGTGATGCCGACACCGGGTTTTACCGTCTTTAGCTCCGACCCTAAGAACCGTGCAGCCATTGTTTTCGTTCACGGGTTCACCGGCGATATGCGCAAGACGTGGCGCAACATTCCCGATCTTCTTAAGCAAGACGGACAACTTAGCGACTGGGACATGGTCGGGTTCGGCTACGTCAGCACCAGGCTCTTCGACATACCGGGCCTGTGGACTGCCGACGCGGCGCTCCCGGAGATTGCGCAAATGCTGTACGGACGGCCCGAGTTGTCGCCGAGCAAGTACGACAAGCTTGCACTTGTGGCTCACAGCATGGGCGGGCTGGTTGTAGAGCAAGCGATCGTTACCCACAGCGACCTGCGAGACCGCGTTGCTGTGGTAGTGCTTTTCGGTACGCCGAGCGACGGGCTGGAGAAGGCAGGGTTTGCCGATTTCTGGAAGCGCCAGGTCGACAACATGCGCAAGGGCGGCCCGTTCGTCACTGCTCTGCGCAAAGCCTGGAACGAACAAAACCTCAGCACGTCCAACGCATTCAGGTTCATTGCCGTGGGAGGCGAACGCGACCAGTTCGTGCCCCCGGAGTCTTCCATGGGATGCTTCCCCGACGATGTGTGCCGGGTCATACCGGGGAATCACCTCACCATGCTCGACGGCGACACCCTGGCTGACGCTCCTGCCGCGCAGATCCTACTTCAGACAATTGCCGGTGATACAAAGCAGCCCAAAGGAGCCAAAAGCACCGCCCATGTCGCCATCGAAAAAGGCGCGTTCCAGGACATCATCAAGAAGCTGTGGCCGGAGTATCTAAAGGACCGCAATGCTCCGTTTCCGGCGGTCGACGACTACGGAGCCGGCCAACTCGGGATGGCGCTCGAGAAAATTGGCGACTCGGAAACAGCTATCAAACTGCTGAGTGCGCATCATGCCAGTGGTACCGATGTATTAGGCATCCTGGGCGGCAGGTTGAAACGCCGATGGTGGTTGAAGTCGCTCAAAGATGATCTCGATCAGGCGCTGAACCTCTACACCCAGGCCTATGAGAAGGCGACCTCGGCAAACCCGGTGGATCATGATCAGGCCTACTATCAGGGAATCAACGTGGCCTACCTGACGCTGGCTTCCACCGATAGCCTGCCCAAGGCGAGAGAGTGGGCGGGAAAAGTTCTTGATCACACGAAGAATGCGATCAGTGCTCGCAACCGAAAATGGATTCCCGCAACCGAGGCGGATGCCCTGATCATCAACGGATCGGTGGCTAACGGCTTGAAGAAGCACCAGGAGGCGGCTGCCCAGGACCTTGAACCGTGGGAAGCCCTTTCAATGGAGGAACAAGCCATCCGGGTGGCCGACTTGTGCGGTGTCGCGAAGGACGACATTCAGAAGCTGGGCGGCTGGTACGAAGACCGGCTCTAGGGGTGGGGCGACCAACAATGCCGAGAAAAAGCTTTGGCTGCCCCCCAGGGATTCGAACCCCGATATGCTGATCCAGAGTCAACCGAAAATCGACTCAAAATTCCCTGGGTTCTGCCTAAGAAATCAACTACTTACCTAGTTAGTGGTTGCGGCGGTGTGCCGTAAAGTGTGCCGTGAGTTCAAAGCGTCACGCACAATGTCCAGCTCCGGGTGCTGGTAGTTCATGGCAATCTTCACATCTGTGTGCCCCATGGCGTCCATAACCGCCTTCAGATTTCCGGTCCTGCTCAGAACGTAGGTTCCAAAATCGTGCCGGGCGCAGTAGAGCACGAGATCCTCGGGTAGTCCTGCGGCTCGGCGGGCCTTGACCCATTGCCGGTTCATGAACGCGGCCCCGATATGCTTCCCCTTGCGAACGGACGGGAAAACCCAACCTTCCGTCCGCTCCGCACAACGAATCATCAGAAGATCCAGCACCCGGTTGCTCATGGGAATGAATCTTCTGCCCTTCGCCGTTTTGCTGTTCGGATTAAAGATCACCCGGTTGTTCCAATCGATGTTCTCGATGCGCATCCGATAAAGCTCTCGCACATTTCTCATGCCAGTGTCACGCATCAAGATCACGATGTCTTTGAGCGGCTGTTCGGCGACGGGAAGCAATTTGCGCTCGGCTTCTTCGCCCAGCCGCAGCGACCGGCCTTCCTCTTTGAACAACTTGAACTCTGGAACATTCCAGAGCAGCTTCCACTCCTTTCCCTTACTTAACATCCTCCGCAAAGTGCGGAGTGCGTTGTTTGCGTTGGCAGCTGATCCGGGGAAGCGCAGTGCTTCCGCATCATCCGCCGTGATGCGATCTAACTTCATCCCGGCAATCGGTGTGGTTTTCAAGAGTCTCCAACCGTTGCGGTAGTAACGTTGCGTGTCGAATTCCAGCCGTGCACTTTCCACCCACTCCAAAAACCTTGCTGAGAACTCCCGCAAGGTCGGGGCCTTTCTGTCCAGCGGGTCGCTTCCTTGCAACGCAGATGCGAGCTTCAGACCGGCAATCTTTCCGGCCCTTGCCACTTTGGTCTCCTGCGTCGAGCCACGGTATCGTCGTCCCCGCACCGCGAAGTCAAACCAATAGAATTGGGAATTGTGTTTCTTAAACAGCTTCACGAGCTTCCTCCATTGCAGCCCGCACGGAAGCAACTCGTGTGTTCTTCTGGATGTAGTCCAAAAGAACGTTGACATCATAGCTGACGCGGCCTTGCAGTTCTATCCAATTCGGGCCGACTCCCTCAGCGCGCCATCGTTTCAAAGTCGCTGCGGAACGGCCGAGAATCTCAGCCGCTTTGCGCGTGTCCACGAGCTGCGGCATCGCTGGTTTCTTGATTGGTGTTGGCTGGGACATGGTTCCTCTACTCCTCACAAACTCCTGACTTTACTCACCCATAGCTTGGTCCTGACTTGCTCCTGCCGTGTGCCCTAGCGATTGCGTGGCAACACCGTGGTGCTGAGTGGCGTCATGTTCAACGGGCGACGGCCCGATTTTGTGTCCACCTTCAGATTCATATTCCTGTCCTTTCTCAATGGCCGTACGGTGCGAAACATCGCGACTCAGATGTTCTGGGAGTTCCGATCTGTCGTTGGTGTAAATCTGGGCGTCGTAGCGGCCACGCGAGACGGCGACGTAGGCCATGCGGCTGTTCACCAGGTGAGCGCTCTCTTCGGTGTCGGCGTGGACCAAAACTCGGTCGGCGGTCTGGCCCTGGCTGCTGTGGCTGGTGACGGCATAGCCGTAGTCGAGATGAGGGTGATCCTTCAGTTGGAATTCGACCAGCCTTCCCGAATCCGTGTGTATGGCAATGTCACCGCATTCATCGAGACGCACAATCGTTCCCAGCTCTCGGTTGGCGACGTGTAACTCTTTCGATGGGGCAGTGAACTGGACGCGGTCGCCTTCGGCGAAGTCGCGTTCCGCCCCCCGGTAGACCGAGACGCCTTGCAGTCGGCGCGGGTCGTAGGTCACCTGCTGACCGTCCTCGCGTTCAACGGTGAGCAGATTCTGTTTGGCGTCCGTATTGGCGACCGTGGCATACTCGCCGGCGCTCACTCCCACCACCTTGCTGCCTCGGGAATAGCGCAGGACATCGTCGGGCACATATTGTTCCGCCCAAGCCCGGTCGGCACCGGTCAGTTCCTGCCTGGCCTCCAGCACTCGGAAAGTGTGTTCGTGGGGCTGAACTTGGCTGCGTTCCTGCAGCTCGTGATGAATCAACACGTTCAGTTCACGGCGTGATCGATTGTCCGGTGAGACGACTAGCGTTCCCTGGGGATGACGGGCATAATCCTGAGCCATTGCTTGGAACCGTTCTTCGCGGTTTTCAATCTGCTGCACGCGGCCTTGGCGATCGAGGTTGTCGATGGCGGCGTGAATTTCGCCACGGGCAAGTTGTTCTACGGCTTCCTTGAGCGCTGGGTCCTTCTGGCGAACGATCTCGTCCAGATGCGCAGTTCTCATTCCCGCCTGCTGCAGTTGGTAGTACGGCCGTCCGGCCTCGACAGCTTCATGCTGTCGCACGTCACCGACAAACAACACGCGGTCTTGTTCTCCGAGTCGGTGTAAGAACTCATTGATCTGCCGAGTGCTGGCGAGACTCGATTCATCAATCACGTAGAGATGTTTCTCCCCGATCTCGGCTTGCCCCTCTCGGGCAAGATGATGTTGCAAAGTGCTCGATGAAATCCCAGCCTCCCCGAGTTTGTAGGCGGCGCGTGAGGTTGGCGCCAAGCCTTCGACGCTGTAGCCGTCGCGTTCGGCGGCGTCGCGGATGGCGCTCAAGGAAGTGGTCTTCCCTGCTCCGGCTACGCCTTCAAGTGCGGCGATCTGATCGCGACTACTGAGGACCTCCTGCACTGCCCGGAGCTGGCTGCTGCTCAGATGCCCGTATTCGTGCTCGATCTCTCTTCGGATACCGCTGCTGGCAAGCGCCGGATATTGATCCTGGGTGCTACGCATCAGGCGAATGTTGTCGCACTCGAAGGCGATCATCTCGTCGGTGGTAAAGCTCCGTCCCACACCACTGCGAGATTCCTTCTGAATCAAACCGCCGCCGTCAATCGCTCGATTGAATCGCTGCTGAATTCTCGAAAGCGGTGCTTTGCCCATCGCACGTTTCAACGCATCCCGCATTAGCTCGCGTTCGTCCGTTACCGCCTCGCGCTCGAAGTTCTTTTCAACCGCATAACGGACGGCTTCGCGGACTGTCCTGTCGGTTTGCTCCTCGCTCCTTGGTTCCTTCTGGTGAGCGCGGGACTGGGCTTCGCGCACAACCTGCTCGGGCTGGTTCCCGTATTTCTCCGCCATCTCCCGGTGGCGGCGTTGCATTTCCTCGTGGCTGACATCGATCTTGGCGTCTCGCGTTCGGTGAGCCGCGATCTCTGCGGCTTCGGCACCGCGGAAACCTTCCTGGTTCAAGTGTTCTTTGATCTGCTGCCGCCGTGGGCTGCTGGCGTCGAGATATTCCTGACTGTAGCCTTTGATCTCGGGCGCTCCGTGTGGGCTTTGCTCAAGCTGATATCCCAGTTGTTTCAACCGCAGCGCCAGCTCTGTTCGATAGACTGCGGTGGCGTACTGCTGAGAGCGGTAGAGCTCGTGAGGTTGTAGCGCGCGGGTCTCGCCGTTTTCCAGTTCGGTGACATTGAAGACAACAACGTGCGTGTGAAGTTGAGGCGCCGCATAGCCGTCTACGGGACGGCTGCTGTCATGCTCGAACTTAGCGGCAACCCATTTTCCCGTTGTCTCCGCTGGATGGTTGCCGCCGATGCGGGCTTGGGCGTATTTCTCCAGCTCGTTGAGAGCGACATGAACGGCCTCGCGATGTGCATCCCGAACCCGTTCATCTCCGCCAACCAAGGCCGTTAGCGAAACACTCTTGGGAGCGCTGAACGTAGCATCCCATCCCGCCCGGTGTTCCATGGTGCGAACGGTATCGCCTTGGCCGTTCACGTACTCATAGGCTGCCCGCTGTCGAACGAGTGGCTCTCCGGTGAACGGATGCTGCCCATCGGCCAGTCTTGCGAAATGCTGCTCCTGCACCTCGCCCTTCAGTCCCCACTGGACGGCGAGCCTGCCATGCCACTCCCCACGGACTTTCTCGCCCTCGGTGTAGTAATTGTCCTGGGAGTTCGAGAATTCCCGTTGGTGGTAGGAATGCGCCTGAGCGGAACTGAGCGGCTTGGAGATCGTCAGCATTGGGCAGCCTCTGGATCGCGCACTGCTCTGCTCTCGAAGTTCTTTCGTATCAGATCATCGAATCGGCGGGGCACTGTGAACTTGCCGTCGTGGTCAGCCTGAATTGGCCAGAACGCAACTACACAACCGCGCTTCTGCTCCTCCGTCGTGTAAACGCCATACTTCGTCAGATACCCCTCATTAGCTATTTCCTGTGTGATCTGAAGCAGCCCATCACACATCCACTGTTGCTCATCCGGGGACAGGTTGCCGTAGATCAGCGACGCTAGCCTGACGCTGCCCGCGAAGTCCGTCACATGTTTGAGCATCGTTGCGGATGGTTTCTCCGCTGGTGGCCACGCGTAGCCCACCAAACATCCATCGGAGCGAATGATCGGCTCGCAGTCCTTCGCCGTCAGTAGCTCCTGAGCGTTAATCGTTATCGTTCCATCGTTTTCCTCATCGTCTTGCATATCGCGACTCCTAGTGTTCACTTGAAAAACATTGGCTCCTCAGCCTGTGCTGGGGGATTCGTCTTGGTCTCTGGTTTTGGCAGGTTTCTCCCTGGCTTCCCGGTAGTCGTGGCTGACTGGGACAGCGGAGAGGGTTTGCTCTCCGTCGTCGGCTTCGGAGAATCACATCGCCCGTCGAACGGGATATTGCGTTCAATGAAATCAGGGTGTTTCTTGGGGAGGTGAATGTAAGGAAAGCTGATTCGCACGACCAGGTTGCCGCATTTGAAGAATCCGTGCCCTTTCGGCAGGCCGGTGATTTCCTCTTTCATGACCAGCGGTCGGGTCTCGCGTTCCAGCAGGTAGCTGCGGGACTCACGCTGCTGCGGCATCTGCCCGTGGGTACGGCTCTCCCGGAGTCTTTCGATCTCCATCTCGCCAATCGTGTCGCTGATCCACTGGGCAGCCCGCGGCTCACTGGTCTTCAGAAAGATCTTGGTTGCCGGCTGGGAGAACATGGCCTCTGCCGCGTGGCCGTAAATGGCCTCCAACTGGCTACGGCCCTGAAAACACAGGACAACTGGGTTTCCGGCCTTGCGGTTTTCGGTAATGGCAGTCAGTAGTTGCGGGAGCCGGTGCAATGATGAAAGCTCATCTAGGACGAACCACACCGGGCGCGGGCCGCGTCGACCCTGGTTCATCAATCGCAGGATCATCATGTCGAGCCACATGCTGATGAGTGGACGCAACTGCTCCCTGGCTTCCGGAATACTGGTAACGAAGACCCAGCCTTGCCGATGGCCGGACCATTCGGCCACCGTCCAACTTTTTTTGACCGATTGCACTTTGACTGACGGCGGCAGCAATTTGAGACTGTCGGCGACCATGCTTAGGGCACCGAACATGCCGCCGCGCTGCGGTCCGGCGTTCTCGTAAACCATGGCAGCCAGCGGTGTGCCCTTCAGGTGGCGTTCCAGTTCGTGTTCGTCGCTTAGTACTCTACTACGTAAATACAGTGACGTATTTATTGCTTGAAAATTGGCGCAAACATCAACTAGGCTTGTTCTTGGAGACATGCCTTGCCACGTTCAAGCCCTTTTCGTATCGTTCTTGCGCCCCAGGTCGCGAAGAACTGGAAGCCCGGACTCGAAAATATACGTCGCCGTATCGAGATGTCATTCGAGCTAAGATTGTCCTCCTGGCGGCGCAAGGTCTGCCCAACCATAGCATCGCCACGCGCTTGGACACGCCGCGGCAGATCGTCAGCAAGTGGCGCAAACGATTCGCATTGGCCCGTCTGCCCGGCCTCGACGAACAACCTCGGGGCGGGCGTCCCGCGCTCTTTTCCCCCCAGCGTCGTCGTGCAAGTAAAAGCTCTGGCCTGTGAGCTTCCTCATCGCCTCGGACTGCCGCTCTCACGATTGTCGCTGGCCGATATCCAACGAGAGGTAACCGCCCAAGGCATAGTCGCCCAAGTCAGTGGTACTACCCTCTGGCGCTGGCTGAGTGCCGATGCCCTGCGTCCCTGGCAGCACCGCAGTTGGATCTTTCCCCGCGATCCGGATTTCGCTCTGAAAGCAGGGCGCATTCTCGATCTCTATGCCCGCATGTGGCAGGGAGCGCCCCTACAAACCAATGACTTCGTGATCTCCGCTGACGAAAAGACCAGCGTGCAAGCGCGACGCCGCAAGCAACCTACTTTACCGCCCGCTGCCGGACGCCCGATGCGGATAGAACACGAGTATTTCCGCGAAGGCGCCTGGACCTATTTGGCAGCCTGGGACGTCCATCGTGCCAAGCTCTTCGGTCGCTGTGAGAAGAAAAGTGGTATCGCTCCGACTGATCGTCTCATGGCTGAGGTCATGAGTCAGGAACCCTATAAGTCGGCCCACCGCGTCTTCTGGATTATGGACAACTGCTCGGCTCATCGCGGCCAAAGGGCGGTTGAACGCATCCGATCCCGTTGGCCCAATGCCATCCTCGTGCACACACCAATTCATGCCAGCTGGCTCAATCAAGTCGAGATTTATTTCTCCATCGTCCAAAGGAAAGTGCTCACTCCCAATGATTTCTCCTCCCTTGCCCAACTCGAGCAGCGCCTTCTCGACTTTCAAAAACACTACGAGCAAACGGCTACCCCATTCCAATGGACCTTCACTCGCAACGACCTTTCTGCCCTCCTGGCCAAGCTGCAGCCTCAAGCGATCGCCGCTGCCGCGTGAGACTGCACACAAATACGTCACCGTAATTCCGAACCAGAGTACTTACCAGCCGAGTAGCTCCTCGGGTGTCGGCTTGAGGTTCAGGAGGTGGGCGAAGATCTTGCGTGGGCCTTGAACGAAGAATGGGTTCTCCCGGTCGGTCTCCGGGAATAGGGACGCAGCCAGCGTCAACGCTTCGGAAGGGCGGATTACCTCATCGGAGGGCGACCAATAAGGCATCCGCTGGTCCAACGGGTTAAGGATCACGTCCCCGCGTTCCGGACAGTAGAACTGGCCGGTGTATTCGAGAGCAGGATCGTAGACGACAGCCGTTTCTCCGCGTTTAGAAATCTGAGCTAAGACCTGTCGAATGAGGGAGGATTTACCGCTCCCGGAATCCCCCATAAAGAGGAAATGGTTGTCTTCAATCGACCGCTGGATGTATATCCGCGTGCCGTTGCGGCGCAACAGGCGTTCCGAGAAAGCTGGTGGTTCAAGTGTTCCGAAACCGATACCGTCAGATCGATTGCGGCGGTTGAACTCAGCTGCTGTGACCTCTTCCGGCCCCCGCAGCGGTCGGCCCTGTCTACATAGCTGCGCGTTCTGTTTGTCCTTGGAAATGGCTACTGGCAGGCCCAAGACCAGCGAGCCCAAGCCGCACAGGAGCGGCCCGCGCGCCAAGTCCTTGAGGCTCTGCCCCGGGTACACAGCATCCCGCAGTTCGTTCTTGATGAGTTCGTTTTTCCAGGGCCTGGGCGGTGTGAGTATCAACCGCTTCCCCTGCCGCTCCGCGTCCTCGGTTAAAGCGAAAGGAATGCGGCGTCCGTCCGGCGCGGTCGTCAAACCCTGCCGCACGTCGTTCTCAGTTGGCAGGTAGCCGGCTCCGTCCCGGTGCAAGACGAGCATCAAGCCGTACTTGCTGGTGGAGACATTGAATCCGGGCATGATGCTGGCGGACAGGTAGGTCATCAGCCAATACTGCTGTAGGGGTGTCCAGGTTTGGCATCTGAGCCACAGCCCGGCGAACGCGACGGTCAAGCTCAGGATCAATACGCCCCATGTCCAGACTGGCTTGTCGCCTGGCCAGGACTGCGTTTCCACTCGTCCCCATTGATCCCTCATCACTCTCACCCGCTTCCGGCCCGATAAAGGCACGTGATATGTCGCGGGCAGAGTCACACGGGTTCAAAATTCGGTCAAACGAGCGTGTTTTCGCGGGTCTTCGTGGCTTACGCGCGTCGCGCTTATAACAGTCGAGAATCCGTCTGACGCCTTCGCCCTGTCCGTTTATGGGGTCGCGCGAAGGAGCAGCCGGGCAGTTGCTACAATTTGAACATGCGGTTGGTTAACGAGAAGTACGTGGAGGGTGCGGCTTATCACGAGGCCGGACACATAGTCGTTGCGGTAGTGCAAGGACTGGCCTTACGTAAGGGTGGCCTGCGTATAGACGAAAGAGGGGCAGGCCTTGCGTACTACAAATGCAAGCAGCCGAACCGTTCGACAAACGTCGGTCCTGACCATTGCAGAGAGCGTACAATCCTCGCGATACTCGCAGGACAGATTGCACATGGCAGGTTTTACGAGCCGGTGGCGAATGGCGACGCCAGTGCATCCGACGATTTTGATCGTGTAGATGAGCTGTTGCTTGAGATGTACTCGGACAATGATGCTCGGCGCACGGCCCGAAATCAATTGTGCAAGCGCTCTAAAGAGCTCGTCGAGGAACACTGGGGAGCTATCGAGGGCCTAGCTAAAGCGTTGTGGGCCAAGAACTGGTCGCCTAAGGTACCAGAGGCTAAGGGACTGGAAAAGCGGATGGAAGGGGCGGAAGTAGTTACTCTCTTGCGGCATTACAGAATCTCGGCTGCCATTGATGAATCTTAGCTGTGGCGCCATGCAACGGCCATCCGATATAGACGAGCGGAAATGTCCTTGGACGCGGGAATAACCAATAATTAGAATGAACGCGGCTGCTTCTTCCGAATCCGAAATCACCAGGCGAGAGCGGCGTTCAGCTCGCAGCAGGACAGTAATATTTGGCTGTTCTCTCAAAGTTCGAAGCAACAGGTATGGCATTCAAGCTGGCTGACATTTTCCTGACCGACGATGAACAGGATTGGCGGGATGGCGGCGCATTGACTTTTGAAATTCCGGAAGATCAGGGCGAGTCGCTCAAGACCCTTATTGGAAAGCCGGAACAATTCCTGCTGGACTCCTCCCGCGGGTTCTGGGGTGAATTGCTGAAACTGGAACTTTGCGACAGTACAATTTCTTGGCTCTGCCTTCTCGAAAAGCCGGTGATGCGGGGCGTTTTGAGGGTTCACAAGATCATCAAAGGCGGAAGCCGTGCCGCCCCGAACTAATGGGAACAGCATAGCGGTCCTTGAGCCTGAAATGTTCAAGAGCCTAATAGTGCTGACGAAGACAGAAAGCCTCAAGTCTATGTGGAAGATATTCGACGGACCAAAGCTAAGTAACCCCGAAGCGGACACATTGTTGCGTGACATCTTATCTCTGCTTCGCGACTGTGAAAGCGGACTCCAAGCCATCAACCACATGGACAAGGATGCGGGCTTGCCCGTTCCCGAAGACGCTGCCGAAGACTTGAAAAGCGATTTTTTCGCCCGTACCGTTTGCGTCTGTAACGCGGACGGATCAATTTCAAGGGAAGAGGCCGCGCTCTTTTGCGAGATATTCTCGAGGTTGATGCCACTCAATCTGAAGCCCGATCACTTGCAAAAGGTTTGTATGCTGCAGCAGCAGCAGCATACAACTTCTCGGAAGATTTTCGAGAATTGCCGGAGTGGGTCAAGCTGGAACGCTTTGGAGCGGGCCGATCAACTAAATGGCACACGATACGCCAGTAGATATCGGGAGCTGCTTGTACGGATGGCCAATATGTTTGCGTCTGCCGAACCTGGAGTTAACCAACAGAAGATTGCGTGCGTTGCAGAAATCGACCGAGCAATCTCCCCGCTTTTTGGAGAGGCCCCTGGCAGACTGGCTGGAGATATCAAGTCTCTGATTCGCGACTGCAAAAATGTTATCGAAGCACTCGGCGACGAATCTAAGAAATCTCCTGCGGCCCAAGGCCTTGTTGAAGAAGAGTTTGTGTGGTAGTTCGCCAAATGTTCTTTTCGGGTTTGTAATGCAGACGGACGGGTATCAGAAGAAGAAGCCGCTCTTCATCATGAAATCTTCATCTCGCTTGCACCTAAGAAAATTTGGGTGAACCGCCATTGTAAGGCAATTGAACTTATGGGAAAGGGGGTTGAGACGTTCGATAGAATTCCGTCGTTTTTGGATGCTCTCGAACAGAACGACCGACTAAATGGCACAGGATATGCCAGCAGATATCGCGAGTTCTTTCTACGAATGGCCAACATGCTTGCGTGTGCCGAGGGTGTCAGGAACCAACAGAAACGGATGGCTGTTGCAGAACTGGAAAGGGCACTCTCACGAACGGAGATGACGCTCAGCGCAAACAAAATAGTGGAATTGGGCCAACAATTGAACAAGCTTGCCGAAGAGTTGAATGACCCAGTTAGACGGATCGCCCAGAGTGCCCGCATCGTTGATAATTCGGGTAAGGTAGTTCCATTTACCACATTGCAGGACTTTATCACCTTGGATGTGTATGGCCTTCTCACATTCTTCGGCTGCCTAGATGATTCCAGCGTCGGTCGAGCGAGGGTCGCACTGTGGACAGGATTGCGCGCCAAGCTTAGGAACGTTCCGTCTGAGGAAGGACTCGTCGAGGCTGTGCTCCAAGGATCGCTGCCGATAGACGATGTGCTTCGGTCGATGAGTGCGCAAGGGCCGGCCAATTCGTTTGCTTCCCCGGGACTTCAACTCGTACAGGCACATGACAAGGTGTCTGGCACGCGGGATGCCGACCGACTTGCGGAAATCTACCTCACGCTTGCGAAGGTGATCGCACAGTCGTATGGCAAGCATGATGATCGTGCCGACAAAGTTGTGGAGGAAGTCAGGCAAGTGTTCGCCGAGCATCTCCCGCAGAAAACCCCGACGGGGCCTGCGATGCAGTCAAGCGACCTTGAGGCTTTGCTCAGCGAACTGAGTGCACTCGTAGGGCTATCCGGTGTCAAATCGGACGTAGCGCAGCTTGCGAACTATGTCAAAGTGCAGCAGCTCCGAAGGCAGCAGGGCCTTAAAACCCCGGAGATCTCGTTGCACATGGTCTTCTATGGTAACCCTGGTACCGGAAAACTACCGTTGCGAGACTCATCGCCAAGATTTACCAGTCACTTGGCGTACTCACTAAGGGTCACTTGGTTGAGACTGACCGTTCAGGACTCGTCGCCGGTTACGTGGGTCAGACTGCGTTGAAAGTACAGGAGGTGGTCCAGCGTGCCATCGGTGGAGTGTTGTTCGTCGATGAAGCATATGCTTTAACATCCAGCAGCCAAGGCAGCGACTTCGGGGCTGAAGCCGTCGATACACTGATAAAACTGATGGAAGATCACCGCGACGATCTTGTGGTGATTGTTGCGGCGTATACCGGCCCGATGGAAAAATTCCTTGAAACCAATCCCGGATTGAAGTCGCGGTTCAACAAGTACCTGGTTTTTGAGGACTATATGCCCAACCAGCTGCTGCAGATTTTTCAGGGGTTTTGTAGCCAGTCCGATTACGCGCTATCGCCACAAGCAGAAGCTGCATTGCTGAAATTGTTTGAAGAAGCTTATGCAAACCGAGACGAGACTTTCGGCAATGCCAGGTTCGCTCGAAACTTGTTCGAGAAAGCCATCGCAAATCTCGCTAGCCGTATCATGAAACTGGCGAGCACTGAGCGCATAAGCTTTGAGTTGATCGAACCTGACGACCTCGAAGTTCCCAAAAGCCTCTCGGTAAAAAAACTCGGCCTCGCCACAGCCAGCCCAGAACCTTGCAGCACGAGCTAGGGTTTGTTCCTCGCGGTGTGCTCGCGCAGGTACTCAACCGCAGTCGCGATCTTCTCCCTGTCGGCCCAGTCAACAACCGTCCGTGTCTTTTCCGCAGTTAGTGGCTCTCCACTGCCAATGGCGTGCAGCAGATTGATCATAATCATTCTGAGGCCGAGAACTTCGGCCAGGATCGCCTTTTCGGGAAAGCTGGAAACGGGCGGCTTCAATTGCGCCAGGAGAACTTCGCGGCACCACTCACCAAGCGTCAACCCGCGTGCCTGCGCAAGTGCTGCGAGCTGTACGTACTCTTCATCGGTTACCTTTGCCCCTGCCGACTTCGTGCGTGAAACACCCATCATTAATCTGAGTACCTTCCATTCCGGTGGCCATCGGGTACTGCGGGCAGTCTAGGACAATCCGAGGATCGCGTCCAACGCAGCAAAAGAGCAAAAGCCGCGGTTTCTGCGGAATATCCTGCCAGGAATTTGCATTCTCAGCGAGTTCCTGCTCTGCGCCCGTCGGGCGCTGTGCAGCACCCTTTCAGGGGTGGCGTGTCAAACCTCCTCCCGCTGCCGTAGGCAGCGCTCGCCTGCTTGCAGCCCCTAGAGTAGCTTTTTTGGGTGCGTCTTCGCCTTCTTCTCCGCTCCGAGCCGCCACATCAATTTTGCACTGTGATTCCGGCAAGACAGTTCAAAACCGCCAGCTTCCGAATACACTGCTTCGGTCAAGAATGTTCGTATCTATAAACCATCCGCGATGGATTCGGCACTTCAACGCCAAACAGCCAGGACGGACAACAGTAGGGATTGAGTCACTTCGACGATGTGCACAGGTTGGCCTCTATGGGCATCTTTCCTCATGTCCCGCACGAAGCCGAGAAACATCAACGCCATAAAGCCCGACACCATCCAACCGATGCCCACTAGATTCCGTAAGGCACTCTTAGCAGCCTGTGATGCAAGTCTGGATACCCACGCAGAAACGTGTGAAGTATCCACAAGCTCTGTTCGTAGAATCGGCGTATGGCGATGGGGACGCGCAAGCGGCGGGAAAAGCAAGAGGGGATTTGGATCGCGCACACCGAGCTGGCATCGGCGCCGGGACATCCGTTCTACCAGAAGCTGAATGAGTTGCTGGAGGCCGAGGGCTTCGACCAGTTTGTCGAGGGGCGGTGCGCGAAGTTCTATGCGCCGCAGTATGGGCGGCCCTCGCTGACGCCGGGGATCTACTTCCGTTCGCTGCTGATCGGCTATTTCGAGGGCATCGGGGCGGAGCGCGGCATTGCTTGGCGGTTGGCGGACTCGCTGGGGCTGCGGCGTTTTGTGGGCATTGGCTTGGACGAGAACACGCCGGACCACTCCACGATCTCGCGCACGCGGCGATTGATCGATGTGGACACCCATGGCGAAGTATTCAGCTGGGTGCTGGGCGTGCTGGCGGATCGTGGGCTGCTGAAGGGCAAGCGGATCGCGATTGATGCGACGACACTGGAGGCTAACGCGGCGATGCGCTCGATTGTGCGGCGCGACACGGGAGAGAGTTACGAGGAGTTTCTGCGAGGATTAGCGAAGGCTTCGGGCATCGCAACGCCGACGCGTGAGGACTTGGCGCGACTGGATCGCAAACGCAAGAAACGCACGTCGAACAAGGACTGGAGGAGTCCAGCGGACGAGGATGCGCGAGTGGCGAAGATGAAAGACGGGCGCACCCACTTGGCGCACAAGGCCGAGCACGCGGTCGATCTGGATACGGGCGCGGTGGTGGCGGTGACGCTGCCGGGTGCGGATAAGGGCGACACGACGACGCTGGACCAGACGTTGTGCGAAGCGGGCACGGCGGTGGCGGAGTTGGTAGGGCGTGAAGCCGAACTGCGGCCTGGCGACAAACCGCAAGTGAACGTCAACGGCATCGAAGAGCTGGTGACGGACAAGGGCTACCACAGCGGCGCGGTGGTCAAGCGGGTGAAGGGTTATGAGGTTCGCAGCTACCTTCCGGAGAAGAAGCCGCAGGGGCGGCGGAACTGGGCGGGCAAGCAGCCTGAGCAACAAGCGGTGTATGCCAACCGGCGACGGGTAAGAGGCGAGTACGGCAAGAGTCTACTGCGGCGGCGCGGCGAGTTCGTGGAGCGCAGCTTCGCGCACTGCTACGAAACCGGTGGTATGCGACGCTGTCACCTACGGGGACGAGACAACATCTTGAAGCGGCAGTTGGTTCATGTCGGCGCGTTCAACCTGAGCCTGATCCTGCGCAAGTTGTTGGGCGCGGGCACGCCGCGAGAGCTGAGAAACCGCCTTGGCAGGCTTGTTTTGTTCGCTTACTTACTCTTCCGGGGCCGGATAAACCAGAATCGGCTTTGCAGAAGCCGAACCTCCACGTCTGTTGCCAAGTGCTTCGTGAGTTCGCGTACCCGACTACGGCGCCAGCCTTGCAGAAAATCCGCCACTTGCGCCACGGGCTGTTAGGCACTTGGCAAAACGCCTCAAAGTGTTCCACGCAGCGTCGCCAAACTGCTGCTGGTCCTCGTGATGGCGATTCGAGAGATATGCTTCTGTTGCTCGGAGCAGAATCCTCCGCACATCCTGATATTTCCGGATTTCTGCTTTGAGGGTTTCGTAATCAGCCTTGGCAGCCGCGAAGGTCTCCGCGCCACCCTTGCCTGCTTTCAGGACGGCGGTCATGCTCTCATCCCACAAGACTTCGCCGATGTCCAAGACCGTGAATACCTGTTCGATGTTCCCGGTCCTATGTGCCTCTCGAAGTAGCGGATTCCCATTCGTCTCAAGCCACTCTCGTGCTTCTGGCCATTCCTTCGCATAGTCGAATCTGTCGTGACCCCGTCCGTAACTCTTAATGTATTCATCGATTCTCTGTAGGAGTTGGCGACCCAGAGGGTAGCGAGGAAAGGATGCCCCTGCACCTAAAGCGTATGCTTTCATAAATTTTCGCCTCAAGTTTACAAAAGACGCACCATTCGGCGAACGTTATGACTCCTCCCTGCTCGTCGCAAAAGTGCCGGGACCCTGTTGGCTCGGCATTGAGCTTAACTCGAAATGCCACGCTATCGCCAACCAAAGCTCGCAGGAAGCGGGCGGGCCACCTTTGACCTCGGTGGTCTTATGTCACGTTTTTTAGCAAAAAAACTTGACAATTCTTGCTCAAGTTCCCAAACTTAGGGCATGGGGACACCTGCCAAAGCCCTACCGGAGGCTCGCAGCATCACAGGGCTGATCCGCCGGCGCATTGAACAAGGGGGCGAACGCCTGTGGAGGCTTGAGGATTTCCGCGATCTTCCGTTCTCAGCGGTTGCACAGGCCCTCTCTCGCCTAGCCCGAGATGGAACTGTCGAGCGGCTCAGTAAAGGCGTCTATTACCGCAATCGGGAGACGGTCCTGGGCAAGAGCCGGCCTAACCCGACTGCCATCCGAGGCTTGGTATCGCGGCGAAATACCCTTTTCCCGTCCGGGATGGCGGCCGCCAATCTTCTCGGATTCACGACCCAAATGGCCAAGCAGGGTGAGATCGCCACCAGTGCTCACAGTCTGCCGCGAAAGCTTGTCGGCCACGACACAGTCATCCACACCCGACGACCCGAGGCGTGGGCCAGCCTCTCGGAAACGGATGCCGCCCTACTCGACTTTCTGAGGCGAGGCGGCAAGTTCAGCGAACTGAGTCAGACCGAGACGATCCGTAAAACATTGGCTCTCCTCTCCGACCGGGGGCGCTTTGATCGTCTTCTGAAGATCGTCGATTCCGAACCTCCGCGTGTCCGCGCCATGCTGGGAGCCTTGGGCGAGCGACTTGGTGCGCGTCCCAAGGCATTGCTCCGTCTGCGAGCTAGCCTGAATCCGTTCTCCCGCTTCGATTTCGGATTGTTCGCAGGATTGCCAAATGCGCGGTCCTGGCAGGCAAAGGAGCAGTGCTAGTGCGATTGTTCGAGCATCCGGAGTTTGAGCAAGCGATTCTTCAGGCGGCAGAACATTTTCGTCAGCAAAGCCTGCGTCCCGCAATCATCGAGAAGGACTATTACGTCACTGAAGCTCTGCGCGTCATTGCTGCCGCCAGTGGGGACAAAGTTATCTTCAAAGGTGGAACGAGTCTGGCTAAAGGATGGAACCTCATCCAGCGGTTTTCCGAAGATATCGACATCTTCCTCGACCCCACGGCGTTTCAGCCGGCGTTGGGGAAAAACGCGATTGACCGTGAACTGAAGAAACTACGGGATGCCATCGCAAGGCACCCGGCGTTTTCGTTTGAAGCGAGCGAGAGCCAAACCATTGGCGGTTTCGGCAGAAATGATCGCTTCTCATTCAAGCAACGGTTCGGAGGCCCCGGCGAAGTCGCAAATCGTGTGCTGGTCGAGGCCGGCACCGCCAGCGGGCGCGAGCCCTCAGAAGTTGTCGAACTGCGGTCTTACGTGAGCGTCTTTCTCAGGGAGCAGGGCAGATCGCTCGGCACAGATGACGAAGGGGCCTTCTCCATGCGGCTTCTGCACTTTCGGCGGACATTCGTGGAAAAGATGTTTGCCATCCATAGCAAGGTGGAGTTGCTGAAGCGCAACCGGCAACCTCTGGGTAGCTACGCGCGGCATTATTACGACCTCTTTCAGTTGTCGCGGCTACCCGAGGTCGATGCCATGCTGCGCTCGGAGGAGTACGACGCGATTAAGGCTGATTACGACCAAGTCAGCAAGACGCATTTTCCGGCAAGCTATTTCTTCCCTGATGGTATGCGCTTCGCTGGCAGCGATGCGCTTTTTCCGCCATCCGAACTCGCCGCAACTATCGGCGCGGAGTATGAAGGGCAGTGCAAGATGCTCTGTTATGGTCCGTACCCGACGTGGGCGGAGGTGCAGGCACGCTTTCTGGAGTTACGAGATCTGCTGTAGGAAAATTACGTCAAATCGGATAACGCAAGTTGCATGTGGGACGAAGCCTACTGAGGAAAGCAGCAACAAAGAAGGCGGAGTGCTTGGCACTCCGCCGCGATTTTTCGAGGCCTATTTTAGGCGGCGGCTGCGGCCTCCGCGACCTCGGGGGCAATGCCCCCGAGAGTCGTGGCTGCAGTTTGCTGAACAGCTTCCAGACTTTCTCGCAGTAGGTTGGCATCTCCGTGCCAAAGCTGGATGTAGTCGGCAGCAGCGCTACCGGTCTCAAGCCCAATGGCTTGGCAAACTACGAAGGCAACGGCTTCGGCTTCGGTCTCACGGACTTGCTTGGTGGTCAGGGTGCGGCGCTCTCCCCGGTGCAACATCTCGTGGCCGATCTCGTGCGCCAGAGTCGAGAATTCCTCGGCGGCCTGCATCCCCGCAAGCAGAGTGATCTTCCCGCTGTGGGATAGGCCCTTGGCAGGCGCGATCGTTTCGGAATAGTCCAGTGCAATGCCTCGTGACTCCACGAACTTGACCAGCCGTTCACGGTATCCGCTGACATCGCCTTGCACTTCGGTCAAGGTCGGAAGGTCTTTCCCTTCGGTCTGGCTGATGTCGAATACATAGACTACTCGGAATCCGTAGAGTTGCGCCTGTGACTGCTTCGCGTCTTCGGTTGCCTCCGCTTCGCTGGCGGCTTTCTTGTGGCCAATCATCGGAGCAAGAATCAAGATGCCTTTTTCCCCCCGTTTCACGAAGCGGCCCAGCGAGTTCCACGTCCTCAATCCGGCGACGTTGGTGGCATCGGGTTTCTGGCGAGCAATCAGCATGATGTTGCCGAAGCTGTAGTTGTGAAAGCGGCCCATCGCCGAGAGATACTGCGTCAAGACTTCGCTCTGCCCTGACTCCAGAGCCTCGACGAGATAGCTGACTGCATCTTTGGTGCGGTTGTTGATTTCTTCTAATTTCATTGTTTTTTCCTTTCTGCCGTCTCCGGCCTGTTTTTGTTCTTCACTTGAGCGCAGCGGACAAAAACAGACGGAACGGTGAAAGGACCTGAACGGAGGCTTGTGAAGGTGGCAGGGTGCGAGTGAAAGCGCGGTGAGTGACAAACGGGGTTGGGTTTTGTTTGGCGCGAAACCGGCGCAGTCCGAAGCACACGCCCGAGCCGCGGCTGAGCGGCGTCCATCCGAACAAAGGTGAAGTGAACGAAAGAAGCGGAGCCGCCTAGAAGTTGAGGGTATATTTCTCGCACTAAATAAACGTCAGGAGGAGCTAAGAGATTTCAAAGATAGGGTTGATTCTCGGTCCGAGCGCCTTGAGCGGCTGAAGAATCTCATCCAAAGAGAGGACGTGGCGGCAATTTTGCCGTTCGCATTTCCTTATCCTGCTACTGGATGTGCCTGACGCGCTCCAAGTGCAGGCCCAGTGAGCGCGGCTCGCCGACAACTAAGATGTCACGCGTTTCAGGAGGTGATTGTGTTATTGCAATATGATCGCGACGAGTTGTACCAGAAGGTTTGGGAGCGACCGCTAACCAAGATGGCCCAGGAATACGGGGTGTCCGCCGTCACCCTCGGAAAAGCTTGTCGCAAGCTCCTGGTACCTGTTCCAGGTCGCGGGCACTGGGCAAAGCTGGTTCACGGACATGACGGAGTTCCCAAGCCGCCCCTCCCAAAGTTAGATATGGTTCCGGTCGTGTATCGTCCCGCGCGCCCCGTGCAGAATAAAACGACCGCGCCCAATGAGGTCTATCCCGAGTTCGCTGCTATCGACCAGCTACTGTCATCCGGTGCGCTCAAACCGCTAACAATCGACCCTTCGGCTAAGTCGCACGTCCTGATTCGAAGAACCGCGACTCGACTTCGGAATCGCAGTCGTAAGAACGAAAAAGGCATTCTCCTGCCCAGAGAGCCCGGTGGTCTTGACGTTATGGTGACTGCAAACGCGTTAGAGCGAGCGCTACAGGTCATGTCCCAACTGTTGGCTGTGCTGGAAGCAAGGGGCTTCACCGTTGAGGCAACAGACAAGAACGTTAGCGTTGCGCAAATCAATGCCCAGCGCGTTGTTTTCGGAATCGAGGAGATAATTCGCCGAAGCGTGACTTCGAAGCCGAGGGTGCCGCAGCCTAAAGATCGTTGGGATTACGACCGCATTGTTAGCTACGAGCCTACCGGAGCGTTGGCGCTCATAATCCACTCGGGCACTTGGCGCTCGTACTCGCTGCGGAAGAGATGGGCAGACGCCAAGATCCAGCGAGTCGAAGACCTCATTCCCGATTTCGTCGCGGGCTTGATGCACACCGCCGTTGTGCTTCAGCGTGAAGAAGAGGAGCTCAAGCAACGAGAGTTAGAGCGGCAGAAGCGGGCACAGGAGATGGTTAAACTGCGTGAGCAGGTTGAGGCAGAAGAGAAAAAGATGGAGCAGTTCAACCAGTGGGTTGATGGCTGGGAACGAGCCGAACGGTTGCGCCGATTTATAGCCACATACGCAGAGAAGACGTCCAGATGGTCTGCCGAGAGACAGCCGCACTACAAGGAATGGATCGAGTGGGCCAACCGGCAGGCTGACCGGATTGATCCATTCGTCTCTGAGAAACCCATATCTGTGCTGGATCGCAAACACGAGCTGCGCGGATGGTAATGGCCCCTGTGCCTGTCAAATTGCCGGTCAGAAGGCTCCCGACTGGCACGGGTGTGCCGTAAGTGTGCCGTGCGCTGTGATCCCGTGTGCGCTAAAACGCTTCTTTTCAATACCGGGGCAGAATGCTTCCGTGCGGGCTTATTTTGGAGGTAAGTGATTGATTCTAATTTGGCTGCCCCCCAGGGATTCGAACCCCGATATGCTGATCCAGAGTCAGCTGTCCTGCCGTTGAACGAGGGGGCAGTAAATGCGGTCGTTTAGCGCGGTTGCAGATGGGCCGAGTGCGCTGCCTCGATTCTAGAGTCTGGGTTTATGAGCGTCAACTCGCCATGCTCACGGCAATGGCGCGGTCCGCGACGGCCGCGCGCGATTGCTTCGAGTCTTACTTCTCCGCCTTTAATTGTTGTGCGAGGTAGGCTCCCACACCCATCTCCTTGATGGAATGCAGTTGCGCTTCGAGAAAGTCGGCGTGGCGCTCTTCGTCCGAGATCATGCCCTCGAACAGATCTTTCGATCCGGCATCGCCCGCCTCGCTGCAAAGCCGGGCCGCATCGTTGTACTGTTTGACGGCGCCTTCTTCATCTTCGTAGTCCAGTTGGAGATGCTCCTGGACGCTCTTCCCGATCTTTGGCGTGAGCGGCACAGCTACGTCGGGCGTGCCGTCGAGGAAGATGATGCGTTCGATGAGGTGCTCGGCATGGCGCATCTCTTCAATGGCCCGCGCCCTGGTCAGCCCCGCCAGGCGGGAGTAGCCCCAGCTCTCGCAGGTTTCGGCCTGCACCATGTACTGCACCACCGCCGTCATCTCGGAACTCAATGCCACATTCAACTGCTGGATAACCTTTGGATCGCCGCGCATGTCGCCTCCTGTAACATTCCAGACTCCTACTTGGGAGCCACTTGGCTCTGCGACATGGGTCACAGGCCCGAGTGACGTATTCGCTGGCAGGGGCGACGGGGCGATAGAATCAAACGGGCACAATCGCTAGAAAGGGGGACTCATGACTTCAACTTTGGCCACCGCCGCTTTCTCCACCGATACCACCGACATCGCGCGCAGGCCGCTGGAAGCAGACCAGTGCGCGCTGGTTGTGGTCGACGTTCAGCAGAAACTGCTGCCGCCGATTTTCAACAAAGATGAGCTGGTGCGAAATTCGCAGCTACTGGTGCGGTTGGCAAGGATCCTGTCGATTCCGATTATGCTGACCACGCAGTACAGCAAGGGCTTGGGAGCCACAGTGCCGGAGATCGCGTCATTGCTGAATGGCACGCAGGCGATCGACAAGGTTGAGTTCGGCTGCTTCGGCAGCGACCTGTTTCGCGGCGCGTTAAAGGCGCTGCCGGGCAATCGCAACACGGTCTTACTCTGTGGGATGGAGACCCACATCTGCGTAATGCAGACGGCCCTGGGCGCGCTGAATGAGGGCTACCTGGTGCACGTTGCGTCCGACGCCGTCGGCTCACGGGCGGAGTGGAACTGGAAGGTCGGGCTCGACCGGATGCGAGACGCCGGGGCCGTGATCTCCTCCACCGAGATGATGATGTACGAGCTCTTGCGCTGCTCGGGAACGCCGCAATTCAAGAAACTGTTGCCCTATTTGAAGTAGGGTGCCGCTCGAACAGCACGCCTGGAGTCGCGCAAGGGACGTCCCTCCGGGGCTAAAGCCCAAACTCCTCTTGAGCCTTTACGGCACGGCTGAAGCCGTGCCCTTTCAAAGACTCGTTTTTGAAACACGGCCTGGTGCTACTAATGCAGCGCCGCCACCACTTCCTGCTCAATCTGGGCGGGGTCGGTTGCTCCCACGAACTTCTTGCGAATCTGCCCGTCGCGGTTGATCACAAACGTCACGGGCAAGCCGAGGATCCCGCCAAAACTGTCGGCAAGTTTGGAGTCACCCAGGGCGACGGGGTAGTTGAGATTGTGCTCCTGATAGAACTCCTGCACCGGCTTGGGGCCGTCGTCCATGGAGATCCCAATCGCCTGGAAGCCTTGTGGGCCGAGCTTCTGCTGCATGTCGATGAAATGCGGAATCTCCTGCAGACAGGGAGCGCACCATGTGGCCCAGAAGTCGAGCAACACGACCTTGCCCCGGTAGTCGGAGAGCGCGAGCTTCTTGCCTTGCAAGTCCGTGACAGTGAAATCGGGAGCACCGCCGCCCGCCGCGCCTTTGGGCGCACTCGAGCGGCAACCGCTAAGCAGCGACGCGAACAAAAATAATAAAAGAGAAAAAACGACCCTGGTCCTCAAACCTTACTCACCCTTCACCGTGGGATAGCCCCGGTTCACCCAATCGGCGCCAAAGTTGTGGGCGATGTAGAGCACGTGAACGTTGGTATATCCGAGGTCGCGTAGCTGCTTGTATGCAGGATGGACGTTGGGACAGTGGTCCCAGGGACAGCAACCGCAATAGATTACGATGAGGGCGTTCTTGGGCACTGACTTGACTCGTGCGCGCAAGGCCTCCAGACCCTCTGGACTGGAACCTGCGCCGACGTACTCTGAGCCCGGGATGTGCGCCTGCTCGAACATGGAGCGCGGCCCAACCTGCAGGATGAGCGGCTTCTGCGACTTCAGCATTTGGTTCAGCTCTTCCGGGCTGGTCATATGGTGCGAGGGAATCTGCGGGTCGGGCGGAGCGCCGTCGGCGTACATGGGCTGCGCAAGAGCGGCAGAGAGGGTCAGCATTAGCAATGCGGAGACAAAAAAACTGGTCAGGCGAAGGAATGATTTCATAGGGTTCTTTTCCAGTACAAAGCGCAAAGACATGTGACGTTCGTCCGGGAGTTACGGTTCTCTTTCAAGGTGTCATCCTGAGCGAAGCGAGGTGCGAGCACCGAGCGCAGCCGAAGGACCCCTATATCGGCGCAAGACCCAGAAGCTGAATAGGGGTCCTTCGACTCGTCGTCCCGGCAAGCCGGGACTCCTCCCTCAGGATGACAACAGCCAAGAAAAATGACAAGGCTTACTGCTTCGCCGCTTCTTCCCGCTCGCCTTCCAACTCGTCCTCTTCTTCGCGTTGCAGGGGACGCAGCAGCGGAAACAGGATCACATCGCGAATCGAGCGCGAATCAGTCAACAGCATCGTCAGCCGGTCGATACCGACACCCTCGCCCGCGGTTGGCGGCAATCCGTAGGACAAAGCGCGAATGTAGTCTTCATCCATCTGGTGCGCTTCTTCGTCGCCTCGAGCGCGTTCGCGCAACTGGCCTTCGAAGCGGCGGCGTTGCTCCTCCGGATCATTCAGCTCGCTGAAGGCGTTGCCAATCTCCAGGCCGCCGACGAAGATCTCGAAGCGCTCAACCCAATCGGCATTCTCTTCCGGCTCGCGCTTGTTCTTCGACAACGGCGAGATGGCCAGCGGAAAATCGTAGATGAACGTGGGCTGAATCAGGTGCGGCTCAGCGACGTACTCGAAGATCTCGGCGATTTTCTTCCCGACTGGGGCTTCGGGATCGTAAGGAAGGTGCGGATGATTCTGCGCGTTGTACCGCCGAATCAGCTCCTGAAGAGTGTCCGCAGAAGCGAAGTCGGGCAGTTCCGGCTTTGCGCCCGCGTTCTCCGGCCAGTAGTGAATGATGGCCTCGCGCATCGACAGCCGCTGGAACTTCGACCAGTCAATCTCGTGCCCATTGAAGTGACAAATGCTCTTCCCGTTCACGTCCTGCGCCACTTGTGCCAACATGCGCTCGGTGAAGTCCATCATGTCGTTGTAGTCGGCATACGCCATGTAGAACTCGAGCATGGTGAACTCGGGATTGTGCTGCGTCGAGATGCCTTCGTTGCGGAAGTTGCGGTTGATCTCGTAGACGCGGTCCATCCCGCCGACGACCAGCCGCTTCAGATACAGCTCGGGCGCGATGCGCAGATAAAGGTCGATGTCGAGCGTGTTATGGTGTGTGATGAACGGCTTGGCCACCGCGCCGCCGGCGATGGGATGCATCATCGGCGTCTCAACTTCAATGAAGCCGTTACTGTCCAGGAAGCGCCGCAGCGACTGCACGACCTTGGCGCGCTTGATGAACACGTCGCGCACATCGGGGTTCATGTTCAGGTCGACGTAGCGGCGACGGTAGCGGGTTTCCACGTCCTGCAGCCCGTGCCATTTCTCCGGCAGCGGCAGCAGGTCCTTCACCAGGAAGGTGATTTCCTTCACGTGAACGGTGAGCTCTTTGGTGCGGGTGCGAAACAGATAGCCGCTGACGCCGATGTAGTCGCCCACGTCGAGCAGCTTGTAGAGTTGGAAGCCCTCCTCGCCCACGTCATCGAGGCGAACATAGATCTGCAAACGCTTGCCGTGCTGCTGAATGTGCGCAAATCCTGCCTTGCCCTGTATGCGAATCGACATGATTCGCCCGGCAACGCTGACGTCGACGCGCGGCGATGCCAGCTCCTCGTCCGTCTTCGAGGAATACGCGTCGAGGATCTGCGGGACGGAGTGCGTGCTCTCGAAGCGGTAGGGATAGGGCTGCTGTCCCAGGGCCTCGATCTGCCGTAGCTTTTCTTTGCGTAAATCGTAGATTTTCTGGTCGAGTGCCACGTCGGTTCCTGAACGGCAGTACGCAACAAAAATCGGTGAGAGTTGAAAGAATGATTATAGAGGGCGGCGGGCAGTTGGTGGCTCGAAGGCTCAGCTACTGAGGAGGTACTACAGGCCTTAGGTGTGCAGCGCCTCCACCGGATTCAGCTTGGACGCCTCGCTGGCGGGGCGGTAGCCGAACAGCACACCGACTCCGGTTGCGACCACCAGCGCGCACAAGACTCCCAACCACGACACACGCACGTCCGACGCATTGGTGGCGATGGCGACCGCCCAGATTCCGCCGATGGCAGCCACCACGCCCAGCGACCGCTCCGCTCAGGCTGATGAAGACGGCCTCCAGCAGGAACTGCAAACGTATGTCCGCCGGGCGTGCGCCAATGGCCTTACGCACGCCGATCTCGTGCGTTCGCTCTGCTACATTGACCAGCATGATGTTCATGATCCCCGCGCCGGCGACGGTCAATATCATTGCCGCAAAGGCAAGCAGCGTGATCGTCATGCCGGTAGAGATTCGATTGGCCGTGTGCAGCAGTCCTGTCAGGTTTTCCACCGTGTAGTGGGCCTGGGCGCGATGGCGGCTGGTGAGGATCCGCGAAATATCAGAGGTTAGCACTCCGACTTCATTGCTCGCCGAAGCCTGTGCATAGATCACCTCGAGGAAGTTATGGCCTGTGAGATCGCGCATCAGTTGGTAGGGGTATAGCACCGTGTGCTCCTGGATCTCGGCGCGGCCGAACGTGGGTACGCCTTCCTCGAAGACACCAATGATGGCGCAGCGGAATTCGTCCTGTTTGATGAAGTCGCCAACCGCGTGCCCACCGAAAACGTCGGCGTTCAATTCTTTGGACACGATGCAAACGTGGTCGCGGGAGGTTAGGTCTTCTGCGTCGAAGTAGCGGCCGGAGAGAAGGCGGAGCTTGCGGATGGTCTGGTAATCCTCGGTAACGCCGACAAGGGTAACGCGCAGCGTGCGGCCATGCGCGTACACGTAGGCCGGGCGGTCCAGCACACCGGCCGCCGCGCTGACATAGGGCAACTCGGTGCGAATGGCGTCCAGGTCCTCAATGTTGATCTCGTCCTGCGGCATCGTATGGCCGCTGCGATCGAGGGTCGCGTAGACAATATTCGTGCCAATGCCCTCGATCATCGTCATCACGTAGGTTTTGCCGACGATGCCGATGGTGACGACCAGCACGATGGCGGCGCTGCCGATCATCACGCCGAGCATGGTGAGGGCCGCTTTCACCTTATCGGTGCTAAGCGCCCACCATGCGAACCGGATACTCTCTTGCCACTGCATAGCGTGTTATCGAATAGATGAATTCTAATCGCTCGGGATTGCGCCGGCCGAATTCTATAATCGAATCGAGAGGGACGCTATGTTCTTGAACGGAATTTTCCCTCCGATTACCACGCCGTTTTATCCTGACGATCGTGTCTACCACCGCAAACTGGAACAGAACGTCGAGCATTATTCGCGCACACCGATGGCCGGCATTGTTGTGCTCGGCTCGACAGGAGAGGCCATCCTGCTGAGCGACGAGGAGCGCCGGGAGGTGCTGAAGACCGCCCGAGCGGCGGCGGCAAACGAGAAAGTGCTGATCGCCGGCACAGGAATCGAATCGGCGACCGAGACGCTTCGCCTGACCGAATACGCATACGACCTGGGCTACGACGTGGCCATGGTTCGCACGCCGCACTACTACAAAGGCCAGATGGCGAATCCGCTGAATATGCTGGCGTTCTACCGGTTCGTCGCCGACCGCTCGCCGCTTCCCGTCATCATCTACAACTTTCCGCAGGCCACGGGGTACGACATCCCTGCCGAGCTCGTGATCGAGCTTGCCGAGCATCCGAACCTCATCGGCATCAAGGAATCGTCCGGCTCGATCGAGAAGGTGCAGAAGATGGCTGAGGGCACGCGCCACATTCAACGCAAGACGACAGTGACCGAGACCTTTTCGGCAGTAACCGGCCGCATGATGAAAGCTGCAAACTCGCCGGTCGCGACCGACGATGGTGGAACACTGGTACCTGTGGGTGCGTTGGCAGGAGACAGCACTGCCGCCAAGCCGTCCTCGGCTGCGGTCAAAGTGGTGGGAGGATTGAAGACCCGGGAGAAGGAAGTTGGCTTCCAGGTGCTGGTAGGCGCGGCGCAGAAGCTTGCGCCATCGCTGGACGCAGGTGCGGTGGGCGCCATCCTGGCCTTTGCCGACTGCGCTCCTACGGCCTGCTATGAGATCTGCGCCGCGTGGAAGGAAGGCGACCACAAGCTGGCGGCCGAAAAGCAGGAGCGCATCGCGAAGGCCGCCGTCCGCATCGTCAGTGAGTTGAGCATTCCCGGCGTGAAGTACGCCATGGACTACAACGGAATGTTCGGCGGCACGCCGCGCCTGCCGCTGCTGCCGCTCACTGCGGACAAGAAAGCAGAAGTGGAGCAACTGCTGCAGAACATCAGGAACTAAGGGCCCAGTCCGCGACCCGCTTTTGCTAGAATCATCGGACCCTTATCTGCCGGGTCGAGGTGTCAGTCATGCCTAAGTTTGTCATCGAGCGGGACATCCCCGCAGTTGGTAGCCTGCCTCCGGAGCAGCTCCGGGCAATCTCGCAACAGTCCTGTGGAGTGCTGCGGGACATGGGCCCGCAGATTCAGTGGATCCACAGTTACGTCACCGACGACAAAATCTACTGCGTGTACATTGCGCCTGACGAAGAAACGATACGGCGTCACGCGGAGCAGGGTGGGTTTCCGGCGAACCAGATTTCCCGGGTGCGGGCGATCATCGATCCCGCAACGGCGGAGTAGCCGGGCGACACAGCCTCGTCGCGAAGGCCGGCGGCTCGCCGTGGCTCAGAAGTCAGCTACGACCTGGCCTGAGGTTGCCAAAGTTGTAGGCGTTTGCGACTTACGAGGTATGGCCGCGAGCTCTGGCCGGAGTTAGAGTCACCGTCAGTATGCAGCTCGTACAGATTGGCGCGACTCGACAGAAGACCCTCCTGGGCCTGATTCAGGAGCTGTCGCAGCGCGAATCGTACGAAATCGAACGGCTAAAGCACGATGCTTGCGAAAGGGCCCGGCGCAACCGTCGGCAGACCAAGCGACGATCCTGTGCCAAGCAGAGTAGCTCCTCCTCCTGACCTACCAGCCATCCGGTGTTCCTTGCAGAGAGAAACGCCGGGTGGCTGTAGGCTTTTCGGCATGTTCAGACGCGCTCAGTAGGCACCCTCCTTAGGGTTTGCCGTTCCGTTAAAATCAAGCCTTCATGAAATCGACTTCCGTTCGAACTGATGCCACGCGCGCCGTACATTCCGGCGAAGAGCGGCATGGTGAGGCCGCTCCGCTAACCACCCCGATTACACAGGCTTCCGTGTTCGTCGTACCCGGTGTGGACGAATTGCGCAGATACGCGCAGGGCAAGCGCGACATCTACCTCTACTCGCGATATGGGAATCCGACGGTCGCAGCGGTCGAGGGGAAGATCGCGGCACTGGAGGGAGCCGAAGCGGCCGTCGTCACTGCAAGTGGAATGGCCGCCCAATTGGTTGCGGCGCTCGTAACCTGTCAGGCGGGAGACGAGCTGGTCAGTGTGCTCGACATCTATGGCGGTACGGTGAAGATGTTCCAAAAGGTGCTGTCACGCTGCGGGATCAAGACGATCTTTGTTCCGTTTCAGGAGCTGAAGAACATCGAGCGTTACTTCACCCGCAAGACCCGGATGCTGTTCCTAGAGACGCCGACGAATCCCACATTGCGGTGTGTCGACTTGCCGGCGTTAACGCAGGCGGCCCGGAGACGAAAAATCTGTGTGGTCGCAGACAACACCTTCGCGACCCCGATTCTTCAGAAGCCTCTCGAACTTGGCGCGGATATCGTGGTGCACTCGGCCACGAAGTTTCTGGGCGGTCACAGCGATGTCACGGCTGGAGTGCTCGCTGGGCCAAACAGATGGATGGAGGCGGCTCGCGACATGATGGTTTTGACGGGTGGATGCCTCGACCCAGGCTGTGCCTACCTGCTCCTGCGCGGTCTGAAGACGCTGCACCTGCGCGTACAGCGTGCTTGCGAGAACGCTGCACGCATTGCCCAGGCCCTGCGCGGGAACCAGAAGGTTGAAACCGTGTATTATCCTGGCTTCCCAGACTCCCCTTACTTCGATCTGGCACGGCGGCAGATGCTCGCCTTTGGCATGCTGGTGTCTTTCGACATTCGCGGGGGAGAGAAGGCGGCGGGCCGCTTCATCGATGGTTTGCGACTGTGGTACCTGGCGGCGAGCCTTGGCGGTGTCGAGTCCACCGTATCGTATCCGCTGCTGTCGTCTCATGTTGGCCTGGGAGCGAAACAATTGCGGCTGCTTGGTGTGTCGGCCAGTACGGTCAGGTTGTCAGTCGGGATCGAAGATGCCGGGGACCTGATCGCGGACCTGGAGCAGGCGCTGGCGAAGAGCTAGAGCCCTTGACCAGGCTGGTTCGTTTCGGGAAATGGTTGCGCGATCGGAATATCTCCAGTCGCAGCAATCATTTAGACTCGCCTTGCCGGTTTGACCCCTAATTTCTGAGCGTAGTACCATCGCAGCGGAGCGAAACGTTCCACGAAGAGGGCTTGTACGCCGTAATGGGTAATTCTCGCACCACGATCCTGTCGCTTCTCCTCGCGGGTTTTCTCTTCGCAACTGGATGCGAGACTACCGAAACCAAGCCTGCTGCTTCCGTGCCGCCGCAGGCCATGGCGCCGGCAGCGAAGGACCCGAAGGTGGAATCGGCGCAATCGCAGCCGAAGATCCAGGAGCCAACCAAGCCCAAGCCTGCCAACGACCCCGCAGATGCACTGATTGCCCAGGCTGAGAAATTGCTGGCCGCAGGGCAGGCCAACTATGCCGCCGGCCACCTGGAGGCGGCCAAGGCCAACTTCGATCAGGCGTTCAATTTGTTGGTTTCGAGCAATGTGGACGTGCACGGGGACGAACGCCTGGAGAACGAGTTCAGCAAGATTGTCGAGGCGGTCCACGATCTGGAACTGGCCGCGCTGAAGCAGGGCGACGGTTTCAGCGAGCCGCTTCCGGAACCGGCGCCGATCGACGAAGCCAACGACATCACCTTTCCTGTCGATCCAAACATAAAAGCCAAGGCCGAGACCGAGATCAAGACCACCAAGTCCGACCTTCCGCTGGTGCTCAACGACGAAGTGGCGATGTTCATTAACTATTTCTCCAGCCCCAAGGGAAAAGGCACGTTGGAGCGGGCCCTGGCGCGCTCCGGCCGGTATCGGGACATGATTTCAGCCACTCTGAAGGAGGTCGGCGTCCCGCAGGACCTAATCTATCTGGCGCAGGCGGAGTCGGGCTTTCAGCCGCTGGCGCTTTCGCGTGCGGGAGCACGAGGGATGTGGCAGTTCATGGCCAGTCGCGCCTCAATGTACGGCCTGGAGCGCAATACGTGGGTCGACGAGCGGCAAGATCCGAACAAGTCGACCCGGGCGGCGGCGGAGCATCTGAAGGACTTGTACAACCAGTTTGGCGACTGGTATCTGGCTATGGCCGCGTACAACTCCGGGCCAGGCACGATCCAGCATGCGGTGGAGCGCACTGGCTATGCCGACTACTGGGAGCTTTACCGGCGCGGCGTCCTGCCCCAGGAAACTCGAAATTACGTTCCCATCATCCTGGCCGTGACCATCATGGCCAAGAACCCGTCGCAATATGGGCTGGAGCACGTCACGCTGGATCCTGCGCCTCGCGTCGATCAGGTCATCGTCGACTACCCGGTTGACCTACGGTTAGTTGCGGACTGCGTGGATACCTCGGTCAATTACCTTCAGGAGCTGAATCCCAGCCTGCTTCGGCTGACGACTCCGAAAGGCGAGCCCTTCGCCCTCAAGCTGCCGGCGGGAACGGCAGACCAATATAAGACCGCTATAGCCACCATTCCCGTTGACATGCGCACCCTGTGGCGCTACTACCGGGTGGACTCGGGAGACACCCTGGCCTCGATTGCGCACAAGTACCACGCCAGCCCGGCCTCCATTACGGAGGCCAACAGCTTGGCCTCGGATGACTTGCAGGTAGGGGAAAAGCTGATCATCCCCCTTTCGCCGGGTCGAGGCGACAGCGAGGGCATGGCATTTTCCAAGCACCCCACCCGGTACACGGTGCGCAAGGGAGACACTCTGTACTCCGTGGCGGATGACTTTGAAGTGCCCGTGGAGAAGCTGCGGAAGTGGAACCACTTGCACGGATCGGCGTTGAAGCCGGGCCGTACGCTCGTGATTTACAAGCCTCTGGCTGGAGACAACACGGAGGTGGCCTCGGAAGAGAGCTCCGGTACGAAACCCAAGACGGCAGCACACTCCAAGAAGGGCGGCACCAAGACCACGGCGAAAGCGAAGTATCACAAGGTCAAGAAGGGCGAGACCCTTAGTGGTATTGCTTCTTCCTACAACACCACGGTCCCGGCTTTGCGGCGCGACAACGGTAAGACGGCGGCCAATCTGCGCGCCGGCGACGTGCTGGTGATTCGCCAATAGGAAACGTAGCTCACCAATTGGCCGCATCTTCGACTGAAACGCTTCCCTTCGCGAGCTTCTTCTGTTACAACAGGCCCGTTGCGTTCTGAATTCCATGCAGTCACGGCGGTAGCCATTGGGCGCGTGCTATAATCCCGCGCCTGCATCATCGCAAGCGTTTTGATGTTCGCTTGCAATCAAAGTTCACGGACGGACTACGTCCAACGAGTCCGGCACTTTTAGGAGGAAACATGACGTTTTACGACGAAACGCTCTATGGTCGCGACGATGAGATGGACGACTACGGAGAAGGGTCTTACGGCGAATCACTTGACGGCGAAGAGTACGAGGAGGAGGAAGAAGAGGAGGAGCCGGAATCTTCGGTGGTGATTATCGAAGAAGAGGAAGTGGAGGTGGAACCGGAAGCGGAAGAGGTAATGGCTGCTCCGCCGCCGAAGAAGCCTCCGAAGAAAGCGGCCAAGAAAGCGGCGAAGAAAGCTGCTCCGGCGAAGAAGGCAGCTCCCAAGAAAGCCGCCAAGAAAGCAGCGGCCAAGAAAGGTGGCAGTCGTCCGGCGGCGAAGAAAGCTGCTCCGGCGAAGAAAAAGGCAGCCAAGAAACCGGCCAAGAAAGCTGCCAAGAAGGCTGTAAAGAAAGCTGCTCCGGCAAAGAAGAAAGCTGCCAAGAAGGGGCGCCGTTAGCGGTTGATTTTCAAGACAAAGCCGCGGTTTCTTCCGCGGCTTTTTGTCCGGAAAGCGATTCACCCAGCGGCATCTCGAACTTCTGCTTTATGCCAGCGCGTACAAGTACTCGACGAATGAAGCAGATGCTCCGTCGATGCCCGCGACCTTGGGATTGCTGGAATCGATGACGTAATACTCATTCGGCGCGTGGGCGCCGGAGCCGTGTCCAAGGCCGAAGTGTCCTGCCGGCAGACTGAGCGGCGCCGAGGTGAAGATATATCCCGGCCAAGAGCCCGCCGAGCGCGGCCACATCAGGGGATCTTCGCCCAGCTTGCGATAGGTCACTACTTGCGCCTGAATCAGCTTGGTGTCGGGTGATGTCTGGTTCGGATCGTAGCCGCCGCTCATGTTCACCTCGATGTCGCCAAAGCCCTTTTTGGCGAGATAGTCCTTCAACAGCGCCAGCGTTCCCTGAGCCGTCATGTCCGGCACCAGACGCATATCGATCTTGGCCACTGCGCGGTGTGGCAACACCGTCTTGCCGCCAGGGCCGGTGTATCCGGCGACGAGGCCTTCGATATTGATGGTAGGCTGCGACTCTAGCTGGACCAACGCGTCGTAGAACGATTTGTCGCCGTACCAGTGGCTGACGCCGAACTGCTGCTTCATCATGTCTTCGCTGCGCTTCGCGGCAACTTCCTTAATCATCTGCAACTGCGCGGCAGTGAGCGGCTTTGCCTTGTCGAAGAAGCCGGTGACCGCAGGCGTGTGTCCGTCGGGGCCGACCAGAGTGTTGAGGGCCTGCACCAGGTGCCAGGTCGGACTGTCGACCATCGCCTCAAGGCTGGAGTGAACATCATTCTTCGGGCCGCGACCCCACTTCTCGCCAGTGGAGACCAGCTCCAGCTCGACCACACCTTTCGCGCCCAGCGAGATCTCGACGCTGCCGTCGCGGTCCTGGCTCGCCGCGGGCATGAACACGCCCATGCACTTCTTCAGAGCGTCCGTCACCTTGGACTGCCGCACCACTTCGCCGAAGTGGGGCGATCCGATTTCCTCTTCGCCCTCGCAGACCAGGACCAGATTGACGGGCAGCTTCTTCCCCGCCGCTTTGAACGCGTGCAAGGCTCCCAGGAATGCTGTCTCCGGGCCTTTCTGGTTTACGGCTCCGCGCCCGACGCAGACCTTGCCGAATCCCTGCTTCTCCACGATGCGCGCTTCCAGCGGAGGCGACGACCACTCCGTGGGATCGAATTGCTTCACGTCGTACATGAAGTAGATCCCGACACTGGTAGCCGCGCCGGCATTGAGCAAGCCAAAGACGCCTGGCTTGCCGGATGTGGGGATGATCTCCACATCGGAGAAGCCGGCCTCGCGCGCCAGCTGGGCCATGTATTCCGGCCCCTGCGGATAGTTGCGGTTCTCGGCAGCGATAGACGGCAGCGCGATCCAGTCCTGAAGCGCCTTGACGGTTCGATCATGCAATTTGGGAACTTCAGCAAGCACGGCCTGCATGTCCCCGCTGTCGGCGGAGAACAGGTTCACCGGCAAACCCGCTACCAGGGCCCCTGCCAGCGCGCCGCGGATAAATTCTCGACGGTTTACATCGCTGGTATCGTAGGTTTCCATTTGTTGCCCCTCCCGGGACTGGTTCAAGTGGTTTGTGTCCCGCACAAGCGCAACAGACTATCACCAGAGGGGCGGAGGGTGGAAGATCATGGGCGCTTTAGGAGGAGCGCGGGCGCAATTCAGGGGCAGGAATTTGCAAAAGGACAGGCGTTATCCCTGCACGACCAGGTGGGGCCTCCATCGATCGACCAGCTCCCACCAGATGAGTTTCTCCCACTCGTCGAGGATGGTCTTGGCCCACTGGCGGCTCTTCCACCACTTGTCCGCCGTCAGAATCTGGTTCGGTATGGGGGGTACGGCGGCGTACGCGCCGGTGATTGACCAGCGGTATCGCGGCAAGCGCGCTTTGAAGATGGAGAACGCCCGACGGGTGTGGTAGTCCGAAGTCACGATCAGCACGGAAGAGACCTTCATGGGTGCGAGGCATTGTGCCACGTCTTCTGTTTCGCTGTAGGTGGACTCACCGTAAACCGGGCAAACGGTGACGTGCTCGGCATGGATGCGGGCCAGAAACTCGCGTGCCAGGTCGGCATTGGTCTTGCCATACTTAGTGAAGAAATCTTCGGCGTCCAACACAATCCTGTCTGCGTAGCCGGCCTTCATTAGCTCAACGGCGCGCCAGTAACGGGAGTCGTCCATGCCGCCTCCCAGTATGAGAATCACGTCAGCGTGCTGGGGAGAGTTCACGCGCAGGAAGGAGGCGCCGAAAGCCATCGCGAGCCCGACGGCAATCGCAACCCCGATCAGCAAAATAACTGCCATAATCAGAAGAGCCAGGGACAGTTTCATCCGCAAGCCCGCGGTCTTCTGGCCATGTCTAGTTCAACGTATGTGTGCTTCGCCATGTTGCAGTCGTACGTGCCGCGGCCTTTCGCTCTAGGCGGCCGGGAGGCTGGCACGACCGCGCTTCATCTGTGGGGCAACTGCTACTTTGAAGGCGACGGCCACCCCCATGATCACGAACGGAACCCCGCCGAAACCAATCGTCAGGAAGAAGCCTCCAAGAATCACCATCCACATGGAAAGCTGTGCGGCTCTGGCCATCGCGCGAATTTCGGACGTGGGCCCACGTTTGCGAATGGTGCCCAATCCGCGAAACGCGGCTACGAGCGCCATGATGTACAGAATCAGGCCCACAATGCCGGCTTCGCTGGAGGTCTCCGTGTAGGCGTTGTGAGTGTAGTACCAGATTCCACGGGCGTGGCCCTCGGACTTCGCCAGCTGGTCTTCGGCAACGGTGAACTGGCCAGGACCCACTCCGAACAACGGGTGCTTGGCCGTCAGCACGAGGCTTCGAATTAGAAGCTCGAGCCTCATATTGGCCGACATTGCCGCTTCTCTGGATGCCAGCTCTTCTTGGTGGGGGCGGAAGTACGTGGTGAGACGATTGATGGTTGTTTCCGGCAAGAACGGCACCATGACGGCCCCCAGTACGATCGTGCCCGTGATCACGAAAACGCGCTCCTTCATCGAGGCGCGGGTCAAGAAGATCAGCAATCCGATGAGGAACATGATGATTCCCATGCGAGAAGCCGATTGCGCGATGGTTGCCGGGATCAGGAGCATAAGGGCACCGAACAGAATCCGGGTCGGCCACTTTCCCTTAGTGGCCCCTAACCACAGGAAGGGTAGGCCGACCAACAAATACAACGACATGAAGTTAGGGTCCTGCAGGGTTACGGAATGGATCAATCCCAGCCGTTCTTCACCCTTACCGCTGGAAGCGCGATAGATCGTGTTGGACAATACGGCGACCGTTCCCATGGCGGCTCCGATCGTGTACATCACGTGTTTTACTTCGCGCAAGGTGCGAGCGTACGCAATGATGAACGCCACGATAAGTGTCGACTGTACCGTACCCTTTAGCGTTTCCAAACTGCCCCCAATAAATACGCTGAAGGGTACACAAAGCGCGGTCCAAGCGCTGAAGGCGAGCAGAATCCTTCCCAGTTTGGTGTCGACCAGAGCGCTTCCTCTGCCGGTCGCTGCCAGACCAGCAAGCAGGATTATGGTCATGGCCAGCGAAGCGCGAATGGACGGAAACAATTCCGGCAGGCGAGTGCAAAACAGGAACAAATGAAACAGCAGCGCGTAGTGAAAAAGGGCATAGTTCTGCTGGGGTGCACGGACGACTGCCGGTCCTGCGGCTGCGGTCTCTTGTGTCAGCGTTGTTTCAAGAGAGAGGGGCTGCTCATCGAGCACGGCCTCACTGGCCGGCGAAAATGTCGTGTCATGATAAAAGTTCGACATATACCTTCTTGGTTACCTGCTTCGGGAGGGCGACATGGCTGGGAAACTCCTGCGGACGTAGGCAGCCGGTACCCTAACAGCGTGCAACGGAGCTTTCGCCTGGCACGGCCGAAGGAGGTCTCTCGACATTATGCTCGAATCCGTGAAAGCGAGCAATGTACTCCAGATAAAGTTAGGCGGTTGCGATTCGGGGGTATTTCTGATTTGGACAAGGCTCACCGCTGCGATTCGGCCTTTCTCACCTCTTCCCCGGTTTTCGACGGAATTTCGAATCGGCACTCCAGCGGCTTCTTGTCGAATCTGAGGCCTTGAAAGACCGGGGCGCGCATTTTGACAGTGCCGCTCTCGCCTTCGTGCGTCCACTCGGTGAACTTGATCTCAGCTACTAATTCCGGCCGGACATAGTGCACCGGTCGTGTGCTCTCCACCTTGCCGAAGAAGGGACTGCGCGTGACCTTCAGCTTATCCAGTCGGCGCCACATCTCAGCATGCGATTGCTCGGTGAAACCGCTGCCGGCGTGACCGACGTGAATCAGGCGGTCCCTGTCGTCGTAGAGCCCGAGTACTAGCGAACCAAAGTTTTCGCGTGAGCCGCGCGGGTCGGTGTAGCCGCCGATGACGCACTCCTGCTGCTTGGTGATCTTGATCTTCAGCCACTCGCGGCTGCGCTTGGGCTCATAGTGGCTTCGCCGGTGTTTGGCAATGATCCCTTCCAGATTGCGGTCGGCTGCCGCGTGGAACAGATCGATGCCGCGTCCGACGTAATGATCGGAGAAGCGCAGGCAATCACTTGAGGCGAGGATGGAGGCGAGCAAGTCTTTGCGCTTTTCCAGTTCGACGCGCATCAGATCGTAGCCGTCGAGATAGAGCAGGTCAAAGACGTAATAGACGACAGGGATGTCGTCGCGCGTACGGCGAATGCGCCGTCCGCCTTCGCCCACTCCGGTGCGCTGCTGCATCAAGCTGAACGAGGGCCGGCCCTGCTCGTCGAAGGCCACGATTTCGCCATCGAGTATCGCCGAGCGGGCGCGAATGTGCTGCGGGATTTCTTGCAGTTCAGGATAAGCCTTCGTTAGGTCGTTCTGGTTGCGTGAGACCAGCCGAAGTCGGCCGCCTTCGAGGAAGGCAATCGCGCGATAGCCGTCCCACTTGATTTCAAACAGCCAGTCGTCATCGTTGAATGGCCGGTCGACCAACGTGGCCAGCATCGGATGGATGACATGCGGCATCGGCGCTCCGTGGCCGATGTGCACGGCAGGAGAGTTTACCGGCTCAGATGACTCTTCGCTGGAGACTTTTTTTTTATGGCGCTCGGGGCGGCCTGCTTGTCCGGTGATCTCTTTGCGGAAGGCGTCTTCGGTTGTTTAAGCGACTTTGCCTGCTGTGCGGTGGGCCTTGCAGCCTTGGCCGCCGCCTTGCGCTTGCTAGCGTCGGCCTTGGCGATCGACTCCGCCAGCCAGTCGTTCTTCTTCGTCCCGCCGACCGCCGTCACTTTCCGGCTGCTGTCCCATTCCGCTGAGCCGGCATCGGCCGCGATCTGATCGAGCGTGCGTTTGGTCAGCACCGAATAATCGTACTCATCGATGTCGTAGCCTTCCTGAGCGTAGGCGTCACGATGCTTGATCAGCAGCCATTCGGTCCCTTTGTTGCCGGGCCTGCGGGAACGGATGTGCACCAGAGCGAAGCTGCCCTTGAGCTTTTCGCCGTCGAGGCGAAACTTCAGATCGCCTTTGGCCAGCATCGCGTGCGCATCGCCTTCCGGCTCCCACGTGCCAACGTCCCAGACCATCACCGTTCCCGCGCCGTAGTTGCCCGCCGGAATGATGCCCTCAAAATCGAAATACGATACGGGATGATCTTCCACCTGCATCGCCAGCCGCTTGTCGGCCGGATCGAGCGACGGTCCCTTGGGAACAGCCCACGACTTCAGAACGCCATCCATCTCCAGGCGAAAGTCATAGTGCAGGCGAGTGGCACGGTGCTTCTGCACCACGAAACGATGCCCTTTGCCGCGCTCGACCTTGCCGGCAGGCTCCGGCGTCTGCTTGAAGTCGCGTTTGCGTTTGTATTCTTCCAGTGCCATAACAAACGTCGGATGTGTTGCTGAACTTTGTTGCTGCAGCTCTATGGGTCACGCGATTCGCCGCTATACTTGAGCCACCAGCGTCAAATCGCGAGCAATTCCAATTTTGTTACAATACACCCACCGCGCAGTGGGCGCTTAACGCGCAATCCGGAATACGCTGCCGACGCGCACTCTCTCCCGCATGCCAGGTGAGGTGTTCTGCTAAAGCGTATAATCAAGTCATCTCGCAATATCTGAGATGGCTCCTTCTGTTCTCCCCGCGAAGCGGGAGGAAGTCAAACTTCGCCAGCCCTATTCACCGCGCTCTCCTATAGCACCGAGAGTTTCTCCGGAGCGCCGCAGCGCAATGGTTTGCAGCTGCGCTTCACCGAGGGTATCCGTCATGAATGTGGGGCCTCCGCTGGCAACCCGATCAACCAACAAGATATGCATGTTGTTAATGGACACAAACGCGGAACGTCGCGCGTTGCGGACGAAGATTCTTGCGCTGCACGGCATTGAGGTGGTGGGTGCAACCGATCTGGCGGAAGCCTCTTCCATCTGGCATCGCGACCGCTACGACCTCATCTTGATCGACATTCGCCTGGATCACCGCTCCTGCATCGCCTGGCGTGATGAGATCAAGAAGGAAAAACCTAAGCAGATCATTGCCTTCCTCGTCGGTAAGCCAAATTACGTCGATCTCGATCCCAGAATAGGTTCCTATGTTGCGGAAGAGCATGGCACGGAATGGGGAGATTCCCTACGCGCGGCAATCCGGGAAAGCTGTGCCTCGCTGCCGCAACGGAATAGCTTCGTGGAAGTCGGCTGGCGCATTGCAGCCGCGAGAAAGTTGAACGGAGCGTCTTGCCAGACGTCGCAACTGGAGGGCCCAGCTAAGAACTTGCAGGAGCTCGCCGGCGATGGGGATGACGACCACGTCGACATGGCGCGTCCCGTGGCCGAGAGCGAACGAGAATCTTAGTCCGGGTTCGAGAGAATGTCGCCGGAATCTGTTGGAACGGAGAAGTAAATGAAAACCGAGTTACCCTGCAAAGCCCGCGGTAGTGTTGCGCTCGACCAGATTCTGGGGAGCGCTGTCGTACTTAACTGGAATGCTTTGGCGTCGGGCGCGGCCGATGGCCTTGTCAAGATCGAATATCACATCGGGGCGGATGGGGCGCTGGAGTATCTGAAGTTGTGGGCCCGTGTCCGCGAATATTGGAGTCTCATCTGCGACTATTCCATCCACCTTGGGTGGTCGGATGGGCCGCGCTTCCTGAATGGCTATCACTCTCGTCCCCTGGGCCGGCTGCTGCAGTCAATCATGTTGAATCAAAGTCTGTTTCAACATCATGGTACGCCGAACAGCAATGGCACAATCGACATCGGCGCTCCCACGGTGGAGGACACTGTGAATGCAACTCTGCGGCTGAATGAAACGTTCCAGACTCAGCCGTAAGGTAGGGCAACAAGGTCGCCGTCGAGCATCGACTCAGTTGAAGGCTATCGACGCTGTCAGCTCCTGTTTAACCATGCTGAAATCGCACAAGCGCGCTATGGGCGAGATCAAGTCCGCCCGACAACGAGTTGCCAAGGCCACAGAAGAACGCGATAAGCAAAAAGAGAAGTTGAAGAAGGCCCAGGCCCGATTGAGAACGGAAAAAGAGCGCCTCAAGGCAGCTGAGGAAGAGCTGGAAAGCTAGCTAGGCGCTCGCGTTCTGTGAGTGCCCCCGTCCGCCAGCAGCAAATCCGAGGCTGGTCCTGGGCAGTCTATGACGTTCGAGCCTTCCCCAGTCCAGTCTCTTAGGCGAATCTGCTGCTTGTCTGCTCTTGCGCGCCCATCTGTACAATGGGCATCCACGGCGGTAGCTATGGCGATTCAATTTCGATGCGAGAGTTTGTTGTCACGTTTCCAAAACCCCGGCGATGACGTGTACTCAGAGCGTAAACTCCAGGTTCGCTTCGACCCGCTGCTCGGTACCTCAGCCCGAATCGCTGAAGGCGTGAAGTTGCAAACGAGCGACGCCGGCGCGCTCGTCTCATTTCGGGGGCCGGATCCAAATTGCCCTTTCTGTGCCGAACGCATCGAGAAAGTAACGCCTCGCATCGCCAAGGAAATCGCGCCGGCCGGACGCATTCGGGTTGGCGACACCGTGCTGTTTCCTAACCTGGTGCCGTACTCGAAATACGCCGCTGTCGCCGCGTTCACAACGCGCCATTGGCTGGACCTTCGCGATTTCACACCCACCCTGATCGCCGACAACCTGGCGGCCTCGCTCGATTACATACGCGCGGTCACGAAGGTCGATGCGGATGCGCGGTTCTGCGCTTACAACATCAACTACCTTTATCCTTCCGGAGGTTCTCTTCCCCATCCGCATAGCCAACTGTACGTCGATCCGTTCCCGACATCGATGATGCGGATGCAGCATGCGTCGGTTACGGCCTACTGGCAGGCGAACGGGCGCTGTTTCTGGAACGATCTTGTGTCGGAAGAGACGGAACACGGGGAGCGCATGATCTCCCACGAGGGACCCATCTTTTGGATGACACCTTTCGCACCCATCGGATTCAACGAGGTCAGGGCCGTCCTGCGCGAACGCGCCACCATCCTCGACCTCTCATCCGCCGAGTTTCAGACGCTCGCGTCGGGTATCAGCCGAGTGCTCGCGTGGTATGACTCGATTGGGTACAACAGCTTCAATCTGGGGCTGTATTCCGGTGAGTTGGGCACAGACGGCGCAGATCGCGTGAACCTAACCATGGTCACACGGACAGCCATGAGGCCGTTTTATCGCAGCGACGCGATGTACCTGGAGCGGCTGCATTGGGAAGCGGCCCTCGACCGTACCCCGGAGGATGTAGCTGCGGACGTCCGGGAGTATTTTCGCAGCGCGAGAGGCGCCTAACCCGGCGGCCAGTTCATGTCGCGGCCATGCCGTTCCGAGTGTGCTGCGGGTTCGCCAAGGGGAAGCGTGAAGTGACCTGCAGGGCATCCTGGGAAACGCGAAAGCCGACACCACGGTCACCGTCTATATATATATATGCAGCAGATCGAGGGAGGAGTGAAGCAGAGGCCGGATGCGACCTACATGCAATTGACGCGCGACCTAAGCTGAAGGCAGTATTCTGAAACAGGGAAATTTGGTACGCTTTGGTACAGTGGGTGTATTGGGCCGGTCCGCAAGTGATTGTCCCTCAAGAGTTGGGCGCTTAACTCAGCGGTAGAGTGCCATCTTCACACTTCTTCCCTTTTCAATACTTTCAACAACTTAACTAGGCTTGTGGTTCGCCAAAACTCAAAACGCCCTGTTTCAGTACTTCTGGTTGGCGGTAATTGCAAATGGGGCGTGTCAGTTCGAACCTGGGCTGCGTTGCGTGAGACATCGGCCGCAATTTGGCCGGCCTGAATGGGGTTGGAGACGCGACTCTCCAAAGCAAGTTAGGCCGTAAGAGATTTGCCGCCGGTCGCAATTTCACGCGGCAACCGCGTACCGGTGATGCAACCCGCCAAGTCGCGGCAATGAGATGATCTTGTTCCCGCTTGGCGGCGCAGACGCTGCCACTCGACCGTCGGGCGCGTCCTTCCCGAGTCCGAGATGAGTTCGGTCTTCGTGGTAATAGCGGACGTATTCTTTCAACAACCTCCTCAAATGTCGCTGGTTCAGAACGATCACGTGGTTCAGCAAGTCTCTGCGCACGCTTCCAACCCAACGCTCGGCAACGCCATTTTGCCAGGGGCTTCGAAAAGCAGTTCGGACGGGTTCCATGCCGTTCTGTTGGACGGTCCGGACGACGTCAGCCGAGAATTTCGCGTCACGGTCGAAGATCAGGAACCGGTGCGGCTGCTCGAATTCCCAAGCTTCGCGCAGTTGCAGCATGATCCATAAGGCACTTGGCTGACGGGTCACGTTGCAGTGCAAGATCTTTCGCCGGTCGTGGCCGATGACGAAGAAGCAGTACAGAACTCCAAAAGTCAGCGTCGGCACGGTGAAGAAATCCATGGCAGCGATTGCTTGACGGTGATTGCGAAGAAACGCCAGCCATCGCTGGATGGGATCAGGATTCTTGCTTGCACGCTTCACCCAGCGAGAAACCGTTCGTTCCGAGACTTCGAAACCCAGTTTGAGCAGTTCCCCGTGGATGCGAGGCGCTCCCCACGTTGGGTTTTCTGCGACCATGCGGAAGATCAGGTCGCGCACTTCCCTACTGATTGGTCTCCTTCCGACCGCCTTTCGAGCGCTCGAGATCCAACTCCAGTACAGCCGGAAGCCGGTCCGGTGCCAACGAACCACAGTCTCCGGGGTGACGAGGATTAACGATCTCTTCCAGCCAGACCAAACTTGTCGCAGAACGACCCAGAACAGCTTGTCGACGGAACTCAGCCGAAGGCGTGGCCGCTTTGCGTGCAGAGCCAGCAGTTGTTGCCGAAGGGCGAGGTTCTCCAGAAGGAGTTCTTCTCGGAAGCGAAAGACGGCGATGACCCAGCCGAGTACGTGTCGGAGGCGCACGAGCATCAAAGGATCATAGCGAAGAGCGCGCCGGGCAGGTGCTCCCCGAAGTCATTGATTCTGCGAACGCGCAGGGTTTTGGCGAGGCTAGCGGCGTAGGCCCACGAAACAACTGCCCTCACAGCTGTCTGTTACACTCTCTGCCAATTCACCTACTCAGGTCAGGAAAGGATGCCATGGACATAGCAAACGTAGTGGCAGCCCTCAAAGAACAGCGCACTCGCATCGACCATGCCATAGCTGCTCTTGAGGGACTGGGTACTCCTGCTCGGCGGGGCCGCCCGCCAAAGACCGGCTCAACCACCGGTCGGCACATGAGCGCGGCAGCCCGTAAGCGGATTTCCGAAGCCATGAAGCAACGCTGGGCAAAGTGGAAGCGTAAGTCTTCTCCGAAGAAGTCTGCCCCCAGGAAGACGAAGGCCCGTCCAACGATGAGCGCTGCGGCCAGGAAGAAGTTGTCGGACTTGATGAAAGCTCGTTGGGCTGCGAAGAAGAAGCCCGCCTAGCACCGTTTCCGTCTGCCAACCATAGTCTTACGCGGAAGGACGCTTGAATACGAGCACCTTCGCGGTAAATACGTACACTGGCTCCCCGTGCTGATTCAATGTACTGCTTCGTACTTTGACGACACCCTGGTTCGGTTTCGAACGCGACGACAGTATTTCCTGAATCTCGCTTTCCACCCTTAGCGTATCCCCCGGTCGCGTTGGCCTTGGCCATGCCAGATCTCCGCCCAAGCCGATAATGCCATTGGCGAGGGGCAAGCCTCCGGTCACCAACAGGCGCATCGCTACGGCCGCGGTGTGCCAACCGCTTGCGGACAGTCCGCTAAAGATGCTGGTTTCCGCAACTGCTTCGTCAAGATGGAACGGCTGGGGATCGAATTCCGCGGCGAACGCTTTGATTCGATTCTCGTCCATGTGGTAGGAGTCGGAGGTGAACCGTTGGCCGACGTACAAATCGTCCAGATATAGCGCGTTTGGTTTCTCGCTTACCTGATCCATCCTTTGTCTCTCAATCATTTATCGAATGGGACCGCCCGGGATCTACTCGAAGAGCGCACTCTGAGCTGGCAAATCTCTGTGCCAAGGCACAACGCAATCCGGGTCGTCGTTCGCCACCGCGTTAATTCGAGTGCTTACTGAGTCGTGCACGATTCTTACCACCACTCCAAACTCGCTGCTGGCGGACGTACATGATCGAATGCCGGTAATCCTCCGCAGCCTGTCGGAATCATTCGCCAAGATCCATCCAGGCCGGCGTGGCACTTCTCGCTGGCTCGCTGGGGCCTGATTCCGTCCTGGGCCACGGACGCCAGTATCGGATTCAAGACAATCAATGCCCGGACGGGGCGATGTTGTAGCGAGGCTCCCAATCGACCTCGTTCTCGGTCTCGAAGTATTCCTCGATCAATTGCTTGCGTCTGGACAGACGAAGCAAGCAACGACGGCTCACGAAGGCATCTCGGAAGGCGGGCTTACTTACAACCGTCCGCTGCCGTCCAGGTCTGGACTCAAGCGTTTAAGCTTGGAGATCTCACCCTCGACACGCTCAATAGAGAACTCGTGCGCTCCGATTATGCAATCTTGGTTTCTACATCCGATGATGTTGTACGTTCGCGAGGTACGGAAAACTCAGCTCCCCGCGACAACGTTATCTTTGAAGCTGGGCTATTTATGGGTCGTCTTGTGTCACACCGCACGTTTGTTGTTTGCGACCGCGCATCCGGGCTCAAGCTTCCCTCTGACTGGGCGGGGTTGACGATAGCAACTTACGAGCAGTCAGCCGCTGGACTTGATGCTTCCCTTGCGCCAGCTGTTGGAAGAATCGCTGACGCAATCGCAACTGGCGGCCCTGCTCTCGAAGTAGACTTCTTACGGGCCTACTTGACACTCATTGGGCCAGACATTCGGATTTACGACAGTTACGCCGAGATTCTGTCGAAACACTTCAACACCATTCGGGGTGAAATCGAGCGCCTGAGGCGGAATAACGATTGGGCTCAGTTGCTCCAACTGAAGATCAGAATCAGAGAGTACTTCGAATACTCGGGCCGGTATCTTGACGGTGTTGAATTCGGGGCCGCTTATGTGGATGCGCTCAGTGCGTTGGGTCGCGACGAAGAGGCTTCGTGGTCGCAAGTTAAAGATATTGGTTACATGCTCATCCTAGAGGAAAGCATAGTGATGGACGCCATGTAATTGAGAACGCTCTGCAAAAGGTGCTGGAGGGTGTCTCGTCTTTGAACAAACAATCGCGAGCGCGTCTTTTCTTCTATGCTTACCGGTATCTCGGAATCTCGTATCAACGTGATGATTTAAGTGGCAGTTTGGCCCAAGCGAGGGAGCATTTCGAAAAAGCGGCGTCTCACATGGCGGTGTTTACGGGGACTCCAGAATACAAAGAATTACAGGCTCGTTTACTTAGGAACATGGGCAATGTGTCATTAGCTGGAAAACATTTTGAAGAGGCACTGCGGCAGCTGGAAGCAAGCCTAGACCTTTTTGAAGACGTTGGAGACGTCGAACACATCGGTTTTGCTCACTTGAGTATCGCTGAGGCTCTAATAACTTGGGGTGGTAGGCGCGCGCACGATGCTTGGCAGCACCTGCATCAAGCTCAATCGGCCTTGGCACACACCGGAAGCGTCGAAGGCCAAGGGCGCGCTCTGGAGCAACTCGCCCGATATAACCTGGTATTAGGATGCCAAGTGCGCAAAGGTGAGAAGAAGACGGGTTACCTCCGAGAGGCCACGGCGCTAGCCCACACCGCAGGAAAACTGTTCGACAGAATTGGATCAGCGCGTCTGTCCGGACGGATCGATGGTTTGCTCGGCGAGATCGAGAAACAGCAGGCCGTGCACTACACTTCTCACACATCCTGAGAGCGTCCCAAACTAAACCTCCGCTTCTGAGAGTCGACCTCTGCCGTGTCAATTTTGAGGTCACACCCCTAAAACCCTTTCCTCATCTAGCTTTCCCGCATTCGAAAGCCCCAATAATCTCGAAAAGTGGCTGGTTTTGATGGCGAATTGATGGCAAGTTCCGCGACTCCCTCTGAGCACATTTCTCCAGAAATCCGTCTATTGGGAGGCGAGCTGCAACGTGCTGTGATAACTTGCCAGTTGCGGACAACCCCGATCCGGTTTCCCTGGTTTCGTTGTGCAATGGTTACGGTTCCGCCTTTAATCATGCCCAGCTAGTTGACGTATGAAGGCTCGAATGCTCTCGGTGACTTCGAGCGGTGAATCGTTATAGCGGTAATACTCCATCCCTTGCAGATCGCTCGGAATTTCGATGGTGCTTTTACAAAGTAGAATAAGCTTATTGCGGCCTAAACGACCCCAGATCCACCCAATCTCAATCCAAATATTCTGCGCGCTCGCAATGACTCCGGCACACCTCCTACAACACCCCCCACGTCGTCCGGTGTGGCCACAGCGATAGCGCCGTCAGCCTGCTCAGCCATACTTTCGAACTTTTCCGGCAGAGCGCGACCCGACCCAAACTCTTGTTGCATGATCAGCAGGTCCGTTAAACCAAGTGTGGTTCGGAGCCACTCGGTCAGTTTGTAACGGTCAAAACCATGACCATGGATTATCAGAATCTTGGGTTTGCGATTGACTCCGAGGGGAGTCGTTTTGTTGGCGACGTCAGCGACGATCTGACAAAACTGGCTGTACGTGTCCTCTAACTTATCTCTGCGATTTGCGAGTACGCGGATGTCTTCGCCGCTTCGAAGCGCGCCGGCCATGAACGCTAGGTCAACCATGGCCCGTCGGAGCTTGCCCTCGATGTATTCTGCTTCGGCCTCTTCAGTTGCCACTTTCCCAGCGTATTTCGCTGCTTCCGCGTATTTGAGCCCGAGCCGTCTTCGCCACTCTTTCAGTGACGGCCGCTGCCGCTGACTGGTGGAAAGTCTGGCAAATTCCAGCTTCAAGAGCTCTTCTTCGTCCTCAGTGAACAGGAGAATAACTGTGATCCGCGAGCCGAGCAGCCGTCTGAGGTGCACGGCACTTGGCATGTCTTCATATAGAAGGCAGTCACGGTCAGACCGCAACACCCGTTTCACAACGTCAAAATCGGTGGCGTAGAAGCTTGTGTTCCACTCGATGAAATTGGCGACGTTGGCCCTCGAAAGACGAGCTGCGAACTCCTCCGAGTCCAGAAATTCATATTCGAGGCTGGATCCTCCATGGTCGCCCTCTTCCGTCCGCGGTGGACGCGTCGTGATGCGCTGCAACTGCTTTAACGGCAGATTCCGATCTCGGATCATTCGAAGGAGAGTCGTCTTGCCACTGCCAGGCGGCTCGCACACCACAAATAGGTTTGCCATGTTTTCATTTCTCCGCGACCTTACTTTACCTCAAGGCGTTGTCTCGTACGTTCGGCCGGGCTCGTTCCTTCCAAAGCAGGGGCTGGCGCACAATTGAGCTCCACCGTGTCAAAGTAACGGTATTAGGTTTTACAACGACTTACAAATGCGTGGAGGTTGTCTAAGCATATGCAAGTCGTACAAGGCATCGCATATTGTGGATCGGATTGTGGATTGGAAAAAAAGAGCAAGACTGACTTGTAACCTACCCCTCCACCAGTTGCCCATCTTCACTGACGGTCACGTGCGGCACAGGCTTCAACGGCACCGACAGGGTATACCGCGCATGTCTAAGCTCGCCCGTCCGCACGAGTGCACCCTTGTCCGTTAGATCCGCCAGGTCACGGGTCGCCGTTGCCGGAGACGCCCCGGTGATGGTGCTGTACTTTCCGGCGCTAAGTCCGCCCTCGAAACCCTCCGGGCCTTCCTTGAACATGCGCACCAACGCCTTTTGCTGCCTGTTGTTGAGCTGACCTTTCAGCCGGTCAAACAACTTTGCCTTGTCGATCAGAAATTCTATGAGCGCAACCGTGCGCCGCTGCGCCTCAATCGTGACTCCACCAAACCACGCAAGCCAGTTCGTGATTTCATTTTGTCGGTTGGCTGCCTCCAGCGCGTTGTAGTAACTTGCCCGCCGGACGAGGATAGTGGCAGCCAGCACGATGAGCGTCGGCTGACCGAGACTCTGAGCCAAGGACTTTTCAGCAATCGCCCGTCCGATGCGGCCGTTGCCATCCTCAAACGGATGGACCGACTCAAAATACAAATGTGCGGCCCCTGCCCTCGTGAGAGCTGGTAGTGGCTGCGTTCCTCCAGGAGCCGTGCGCTTGAACCAGTCGATAAATCCCGCCATCTCGTGCGGAACTTGCGCGGATGGCGGTGCCTCGAAGTGGATCTTCGGCGCGCCGATTGCCCCTGAGACCACCTGCATGGGCTCATCGCTGGTGCGATAACATCCGACATCTTTAATGTCACGCCTGCCGCTCATCAACATGCGGTACCAGCCGAATAGCATTTCTTCGGAAAGAGGGGCAGAGAAGCTGCCCGGTAAAGATCGACCATCATTTCTGCCGTCCCCTGCTCTTTTGGCGCGACACGCCGATCGTCTGCGGCAAGTCCAAGCTGCCTTTGAATGGAAGACTGCACACTGGCGCGATCCAGAATCTCGCCCTCGATCTCGGATGTCGTGACCGCCTCGGTGCTCATCGCCTCAACGGTGAGCTGGTTGCGCTCCTGTTCGCCCAAGTGCTTGACCGTGCCCAGGAGGACACCGCCCCCGACAAGGAATTGCTGTTCCGCCAATGCGAGCCGAGCCGTATCCCAGGTGAAATCCGGCCAGTCCGGCAGTTGCCAATTCCATGTCATGAGCGATAAACCTCCCCCTATCGCTCACAGTACTTGATTTCATGAGCGATAGCAAGGCGTTCTATCGCTCATCCGGTTCTCAAAACCCCACATAAGCGCATTCCAATCGATTTTCCACGATCATCATGCCTTCCCTTATCTATATGATAAATAAATAAATAGATATGCCAAGAATCTCAGGATTACGCCTCTTACAAATCCATACCTCTCTGTTTTCGGGCTGTGATTGCGACCTCTCATGGGATTGCGATCAGCAGTCCGTCGCTTATGCCAAGCGATTGCTCATACCCTCGCCCAAAGTTGTATGGAAGAACTCAGGTGAGTCTGCCTTCCACGTTCCCTTCATGAACGGTATTCGGATCTCCTGTCATGTGGTCTCCGCTGACAAGTTATTTAGAGAGTAAGGGTTGATGTCGCCAAGGCCTTCGCCCGGTCGCTTGCGATAGAATGTGAGATCCTAGATATCTTCTTTGGGAGCCTGTAGCAGGCCGGGAGAATATCCAATGGCATTTGCCCCGCTTACTGACGATGCCTATTTTGCCCCTGCGAATTTGGGGATGCCCTTGGAGCGGCTACATCGAATCACAGGATTTGTTACCACCCTACACCCGGAGAACGACCTTCGGCCTCTTGTTTTTGCTCGATATTATCATGTTCGGCGAGTGGTTTGGCTCGCTCACCTAATCGGCTCCAGGCATTCAACTAACAACACTATTGATGTCTCTTTGTTGAACTGGCTCGCATGGGCGCACGACTTAAATCGATGGCCGTTTGCGCACAATAGCGAAAAGGGTACCTATAATCAAGCCGAGGATCTTCCGCGGTACTTTGCAGAAAGCGGTCTGTCGGCTACGGCGGGACAAATCTTCGAGCTCCAAGCCATCATCGACAAGACCCACGAACATTTGTCCCTCGAAGGTCGGATCGTTCTTTTGGCCGACATTATCGCTGGATTCATCGAAGATCCACTGTGGGCCATCATTGGCCTGGATCTCATTCCAGAAATTGTCCCACAGGACGTTGCGTCCGTGCTTCGTATCCCACTCTCGGAATTAGACTTTCGCCTTCGACTCCGATCGTTGAACAATCTTCTCTTTACCACCCGCTCTCCTGAGCCGTTCATCACGATGTTCGATGAGTTATTTCAAGAGCGTGCGCTCAGTTACGTGGAGTACGCTCGTATTGCTGAGAACCTGCCGCTGGGGCACGAGAGATTCGAGTCGGATCGCCAGTTAGTAAAGGATACGTTTATGCGCAAACGCCTCTTCCCCTACAACAACGAGAAGGTTTCACATGGCTCACTTCTCAAAACCAAACTCGTTCAGCCGCTAATTGCATCTCTGCCCGGGAATATCAATGCGATTTTCACAACAATCGATGAGGTCGAGTTGCTTACGCTCGCTGTAAAGATCGGCGTAATTGATCACAGTGATTCTTCTTTGTTCTTCCCTTGTATCGACTACGTGAGCCAGGCTGAACCGGATTGGAGTTTTAGAACGGCGTGTGACTGCGGTCAGGTGGGGTGATTTGTATGCTCGCGGACTCGGCGGTGCCTCACATTGGTTCGATGATACGCGCTCATCGCTGTATTCCCTTTTGTGGTGCTGGCATATCCATCGGCTCTGAGCTGCCTACTGCGAGACAATTTCTTCAGGAAGCCGGCCTGGAAGGTGTGAGATGGTCTGATGCGATGACAATTCGCCAGAGCGTCGAGCCGCAGTTTTACACCCAGTTCCTTAGAACCTTCGGTCGGCCCTCTCTGAAGCCAAACGAGCAGCATCGCTACATAGCTCTTTTGGATGCTCCCTTTACGATAACGACGAATTATGATTTGTTGCTCGAACGAGCGTTTAGTCAGGTATATGGGCAAGAAGTCGAAGAACGGCTCGGAGTCATCCGCAGGTCAAGCCATCTTTCGAAGATCTCCCATCACCGGAACATTCTGGTGAAGTTCCACGGGGACGTTGACGATTCCGACGATCCCGAACTACTTGTCATCACCCGTGAACACTACACAAGACGTTTGTCCCACCCGACTCTGGTGGATGACTTTGTGCGTTGTTTGTTCTCAACATATTCCATCTTGTTCATTGGCTATAGTCTTTCAGACGACAATATCGTGAGTATTTTGGATGAACGAAACCGGCTTGCGTCTCGCTATCTTCCCGAGAGTTATATCTTGCTGACAGAGCATGATAGTACGAGGGAGATACACCTCGGCTTGATGGGCGTTAAACCGATTTACCTGACGACTGTCGCCGGGGATCGGCAGGCCGCGGTCACCGATTTTCTCCACCGCCTATGGGAGCAACGACCCGGTCACGCAGAGTTTGTGTGGTTGCACTCGAGAAAGTCCACGAATCTGAAAGAAGTATTAGATCAAGCACTGGAGCTCAAAGAGAACGGGAAGCTTCAAGACGCTCACAGGCTGCTCTCTGTTCTTGACGGCCAAGGTATCGATTGGGCGGCAGAAGGAACATTAGCGGAAACATTTCTTTATTTAGCAATCAGTGTCCGAGACAAGTTGGAAGTATGGGAAGAGTTGCAGATTCTGGACAAGACCCTGTTTCCTTCCATCCTGGCCGGACTTCGGCGGGTGTCACCCGGGCGGGTGTACGATTCGATTTGCGGCATCTATCAAGGCTCGATGGCCCTTGCAATGCTCCGGGCAGGAGAGCTGGAGGATGCCGCGGGCCGCATCGACGAGGCGCTGCATCGAATGCCAACGTCAACTGCCGGAAGCGAACTGCAAATCCAGTATGCAAACCTCCTAGTCACACGAGCCATGATTAATCTCTCGATGTGGGCGCGATGTCCCGAATCCATCGATTCCTTAGCCCCTGCCTCGTCGGACATTGACGCGGCGGGATTGATACTTGGCCAACATGGCGGTGAAGGTAAGGCTCGCGAGACCCACCATTTGGGCCGATTTCATGGCGCCAGCGCATTTCTCTCTGTCGCAGGTTATCCTGTGTTGGATGGTGCTTTGCGAGAAAAGATCCTTCGCCATTCGCAGCAGTCTCACGATGGCTCTCAGCGAACGAGCTTCGGGAGAATTGCTGGGTTATATTGCGACGCGTTCTGCAGATTCTCTCTGAGTCAGTCAACCGACGAACCGAGCGTCCGAACGCAGCTATTGCGCCAGGCGCGTGAGTTGACCGATAGAGCCCTTGACGCACTTGGCCCCGGCCATGTTCTTCCTCGATTGAAATTCAAGTTGCTCGTCGAGTGTCTAGGGAACGAGACGGTATCTGAGGGCGGAAGTCAAAGGACCCGAGAAGCCTTCGCTGATGAAGATTTCCAAACGTTTCTCAAGAAGTACAAGAAGCTTGGAGAGTTGGCATTACGACGGGAGTGGCTGGGCACGCCGCTCAACTGAGAGGTCTACGGTGGAGCTTGTAGAGGGAGCCGACGTTTTTGACCTTTACGGCCGTTGGAATGCCTTAGCGGCTTTTGACAGCGACGGCAAGTCGATGGGCGCCATTCGGGCACACGACGGCGATTTCTTCCCTGAATCAATTCTTGATTACGTTGAGGCGTTGCGCACTGCGGTAGCCAGCGAGACTCGGGGTCAATACAACCATATTTTTCCGCTACGAGTTGATATAGACATAACGCAAGCCTGCAACGCGAACTGCACATTCTGCTTCTCACGACCCTATCAAGCAGAGCAATACCGTGGCCAATGGGGTAGGACTGCGGACATTGAAAGCATCATCTCGGAACTTGCAGACAATGGCACGCGCACCATTCGATATTGTGGCGGAGGCGAACCTCTGGTTCATCCCGGTATTCGTAGGCTCTTGCAGGTGCCCCATGAACATGGGTTGAGAAGCTGTCTTATTACTAGCGGCGATCTCCTGGATGAAGAGTTGCTTATCCTTGTGTTCGATCACATCGACCACTTGCGTTGGAGTGTAAACTCAGCCCAAGACAGTACCAGAATCAAGATTCACCGGCCGAAGGCGGGGGCGAACCAGCTGTCCGATTCATTTCAGTTGATTGAAGCCTTGATTCGTCGGAGGGAACAAACCCGTGGCGCCCTTCGTTGCCCGATGGTGTGGGCCACGTTCTTGGTGATTCCGGAGAACTTCACGGAGATCATAGAGGCCGCCGAGCGCCTTCGCGACATAGGAGTGGACAGCGTCTCGTTCCGTCCTGTCTACCATGGATTGACAACACCGTGGACGCCAGCGAACCTCGCTCATATGGAAGAGGCCCTACAGGCCGCCGCGGCTCTTGGGAAACCGCCCCGGTTTTGCGTTTTTGTGCCGCGGCGGTCAATCACCGAATCCCCGTATCTTCGTCCATATGACGAATTCCAAGAGTGCTTGTCCAGGAGAATGCGGACCGTTCTTGAGGCCACGGCCGCCGGCTTTGCGCTTCAAAGCTGCGGCATGTACCGTGGCTCTGGCACCGAGAGTGGTCTCGTCCTTCCGTCCGACTCATTCTCGTCAATTTGGGCGCGCACTCCAGAGTCGCTTCGTCCTCGGCTCCGCCCCGTCGGAGTGCGGCACCTGTATCGACATCAGTATGAATGTTACGCTGAGTTTTATGTGGGATGTTCTACTTGCCGACCCATCTGCGCGTTTCGTTCGGGTGTTCGCCGAGGCGAGCGAGGGGATTCCTGGTCCGCGGTGATTTGCGATGGCACTCGTCGCGATATCGTCTTGACTCTCTGTTCGCTGTCCTGTGCGCCGAGCTGAGGTAATCTTCTTCGCCATGGCCCGCAGAATCATTTCCTGTACTCTCATCGCCCGCTTCATCGCGGCCTTCGAGTAAGAATCCATGCTTGGCATGGTCTCCTACTTCCGCCGCCCGCAAAGCGGACAGATCACTTGCTATCTCAACCGGACATATCATCTGCTACTGACACCGTGTTAGGCCCGGCCTTGACGCGTGACAGTTTACAGTCCACAATCTGCGTGTTCATTCGTTGCTGCATTGTTGGGTACTCGCACCTGGTGTTCGGTGTTTAGTATACCGGTTAAAGAATTCGGATTGCCGTATGAGACGAAAATCTGGTAAGTCAGCGCGACTCCTTCGAGCACGAATTAACGTGACCAAGGAAAGTTCCGTACCTGTCCGCGAAAGCTGGCTATACGAGCTTCTATATCCCCGACGCGAACATAGCGGGCGACGATTCACTCAAGATACGCCGATCCTGGCCGATGTTTGGCTGGCGCTTGCGGAACTTGGCGAAGGCAAAGGGCGAGTCGACGTGCTGATCAACCCACATAACAAGGTTGGCGTGGGGGGCGTACTTCGAGCGATCCAAGCGAGGCTCTCACAACCTAACAATCAAATCGCCTATAACGAATCTCATGTGGTTGTAAAAGTTGATCTGCAGGAAATACTCACGGTACTGCTTCCTCAATCCAGCTGGTGGCAGAGTGTAGTCCATCGAGGCAATGCGAAAGAGGCTGAAATATTGCTAGGGCGACTGGCGAGCAGTCCTCAGCTTACGTTTGATAGCTGGCGGAAGTTCACGGAGGAACACGGGCGTCCTGCTCACCCCACCGACAGTGACTTGATCCAGCTTGTACAGATTGCAGCTGCCGTGTTGCTGTCTCGAAACAGCGGCGAGCCCAGTGAAGCCGCCGGCGGACTAACCGCGGCAGTGGACTTGGTTCGGGGATCCTTACTCCAAGCGCTCAGGAACGTGCCCGAAGAACCAACCATCTGGACCATTAGCAGAAATCGGCTAGCTACAGTAAGTCTGTGGCGCTCTCGCGAAACGGTCAAGGCCGATGCCGCAGTCCTGGTTTTCAATGTGATAGCCGATCAGATCTGTTGGGCAGTGATTGACTCGGGCATTGACGCCACGCATCCCGCCTTCAAACGACACAATGGAAATGCCAGCGACGGAGCGTCGCGGGTGATCAAGACTTACGACTTTACTCGCCTTCGAAGTCTTCTTTCTACCCCGGCTTCCGGTTCTGCGCTGGCGGAACCCTGGTTGGCACACATGGATGCGCAAGAACGGCGCAATATAGCCAGCACACTGCGGGAGCGCTTACAAAATGGACTGCAGATTGACTGGGATCGGATTGCCCCAGTGCTAGAGGTGCCGCATGACTTCGCCGGATCAGGTGAACGGCCGCCCAAAGGGGCCAAGCGACAAAAAAGAAAAACCACTCCACGATATGAAATACCCACGAGCGAGCACGGAACTCACGTCGCGGGAATCATCGGAGCGGACTGGAGAGGTGCGAGGCTCGACACGAACAAGATTGTCGTAAGGGATATCTACGACCTGATGAATCTCCAGCAGCTAAACGCTAGCCAGATCCTCCGTGGGATATGTCCAGACATCCAGCTTTACGATCTACGCGTCTTCGACAGTCGGACCGGGGCGGGCGACGAATTTGCGATGTTGGCTGCGTTGCAGTTTGTACGCCATCTGAATTCGTCAAAAAGTAAACGTGTGATCCATGGTGTAAATATCAGTGCCTCTCTTGAGCATGATGTGCGCAGCTACGCCTGTGGGCGAACTCCGATCTGTGACGAGTGCGAGCGAGCTGTGGCAAGCGGTTTAGTTGTTGTTGCGGCCGCTGGCAATACTGGGTTCGACGAGAACGAAGTAGCCTTTAGCAGCAGCTATCGGCAGAGCAGCATCACAGACCCGGGCAACTCCGACTCAGTAATCACGGTCGGGGCCACTCATCGCGAAATGCCTCACACGTACGGAGTTTCGTACTTTTCCAGCCGGGGGCCAACCGGTGACGGACGCGCGAAGCCCGACCTGGTTGCTCCGGGAGAGAGAATCTTCTCGGCGGTTCCTAAGGAACTTGCCGCGACTCTCGACGGAACGAGCATGGCGGCTCCTCATGTCAGTGGCGCAGCCGCATTACTCTTGGCTCGGCATAACGAGTTGATTGGTCAGCCCGCCCGAATCAAAAAGATCCTTTGCAGCACAGCTACCGACCTTGGCCGAGTACCGCAATACCAGGGTTCTGGACTCCTTGATATCCTTCGGGCTCTGGAATCTGTCTAGGAGGCATCGTGGTCTTTACTCTCGAAGCACTCCAGGCAAGAAAAGGCGACAGCCTGATTCTGCACTTCGGAAGCGGGGAGTCTCCGCAGTTTGGCGTAATTGATGGTGGTCCTAGCAGGGTCTACGACGACTCTCTTAAACCACGGTTAAGCCAATTATCGAAGAAATTCGCGAAGCCCGGTGAATTGATTCTGGCATTTGCAATGGTTAGCCACATTGATGACGACCACATACGTGGCATCCTGGATTGGTTAACCGATTGGCAAAGGGACAAGAACAGCGCGTGTCACATTGGTGATTTCTGGTTCAACAGTTTCGAAGATGGCCTTCGACATATCCCAGGCGGACTGCGCGAGGCTTACTTTGGATCAAGTGACCCTGATAAACAAGTTGCTTCGCTTGGCCGCTCCAGACACAAGAGGATTTCGGCTGTTGTCGCCAGCGTGGGCCAGGGCAGACAGTTGCGCGCGTTTCTTGAAATGAAGGGGATCCAGGTGAACCGAGATCGGGGTCTTCTGATTGCCGATGGGAGTGCCACAACCGGTTCGTTCGACGGCCTGACTCTCACGGTTGTGTCCCCCAACAAGAAACGGCTGCAAGCTCTTTTCAAGAAGTGGCAGGAGGCTGTGAAGAAGAAGAAAAAAGTTGAGGCAGCCGCTTATGTCGACCAAAGCGTCGAAAATCTTTCTTCCCTTGTGGTTGTGGCGGAGTTTGTAGAGAAAACTAAGAAGCGCATGTTGCTGACCGGTGATGCTCGCGGAGATGACATTCTTGCGGGGCTGAAGGACGGTGGCTTCTTGGACACGAAGCAACGAGTACACGTTGATTTGTTAAAGATCCCACACCACGGGAGCGACCGCGATGTAGCACTTGAATTCTTTCAAAGGGTCACCGCGGACCATTACGTGATCTCAGCGAATGGCGAAAATGACAATCCTGACGCTAACACACTATGTTGGTTGGCCGAGGCGAGAGGTGAGGATGACTATGCACTCTACCTCACCAATGAGAGCAATCCTCAGAAGCCAATCCTGCAGAAGAATCTGACGGCTGCGTTTAAACAGTTTCCGACATTAAAGAAGCGGGCCTGTTTCCGGGAGAAGAAAGCGTTGTCCGTTTGCATTGATCTCGGAGACAAAGTGACGTACTGAGGGTCCACGCCGCCTTTCGGAGAAGAAGGACGACAACAAGGTATTGCTCTTCCGATGCCAGGTGGGGATTTCGCGCCACGTTATTCCACCTTGGGGCGCTGTGGCGGCTGGATGAGATGGGTATTCTATCGTCGCCGGCGACGATGGGCGGCCACCTTCACTTCCCCCGCTTCGAAGAACCGAAACGAAAGAGGTGACCGCGCGCCGACGGAACGTTGGCCCGAAACGAGCTTATGGGAAACTCCGAAGCCCAGATCCAGCAGATCCTCAGCGAACCTGACCAGCGCGCGAAGCGCATGGCTGATCGCGGCATGCCGAGGGTCATCCGCTCTTGCTCAGCCGCACCAGGATGTTGCTGTCGAGCAAACAGGCATTGCCGCCCGGCATCAGTCGTGATCCCGATACAGACTCTCGCGCGAGAAGGCTTCGTCCGGAAGCAAAGGAATCTTGTGTGAGAACTGCGCAAGCTCCCGAAGCGTGGCGTCAAGCTGGCTTTGGCTGAGCGTCTTCGATCCGGCAGGAATGTGCGCCGCCTCTTCAAGCAGGCTTGCGGCATACGAGCCGATGTCAACGCCATGCTCGGCGGCCTGGCGGCTCAGTTCCGCCTGAACCTCGGGCTTGATGTCAATGATGATCGTCATCGGCGTCGCCTTTCCCTTTGTTGCCCCGTGGTTGGCGGTCGTACCCCATGCGGCGCATGAGGCTGTCCGTATCTACCTCTCGCTCCATGTGCTCCTGGATCACAGCGAGGTGCTGCTGCACAGTCAGCTTATGGTAATTCATCGCAGATGCAGACGGAGGCTCTCGGCCCTCATCAATCCTAAAGAAATGGTCGAAGACGAGGTCTGTTGGAAATTGCAGGCTAGCGTTGATTCGTCGCCGCAAGCGTTTCAGCAGTTGGATGGCTGCCAACTTCTGGCCGTCGATCGTGAGTTTTGTTTTGTCCGGAAGCTGTATTGTCAACGCCACGCCCTCCGATCGAACGCAACGCCGTTGTATATCATCCAACAATGCCAATAGTTGTATTCCCAGGTTCTGTAGCTCAGGGCTTTCGAACCGCGGCACCAACTGTTGGATTTGGCCAATGCACTCACCCAACGAGTTTGCCATGGCATCCAGATTGATCTCGGAATCCATTCTGGTAAACAGTGCTCTCCGAAAGCTTGCTTGAAGCAACTGTTCACCGAGCGTTCGATCCTGGGGAGAGACTGATTGAGTCCTGACAGCTTCGGGAGGGCCCACTTTCGCCAGCGTCGCACTTGTGATTTCCGCAAGCGACATACGGTCTGTAGAAAGGTAGGCCATTGACGATGGCCAACCAGGGAGGTCCGTACCGTCTAGTCGTATCGGAAGTATATAGTCCGGCCGATCGTTCAGAGCGCGCTGGATAGCGAAGCGCCTCTCGTGATTCGTCCACGGCTTGGCTGCGTAGTATTTCGAAATAAGAACGATGCAGTAGCGTGATGAATTGCCATACACCTCCGCCAGGGATGCCGAAAGCTCAGTGCCCCACAGTCGAGACACCTCGAACTCATCATAGAATATTGAGTAATTTGCATCCTCTAGCGACAACGCCAGACTGCGAGCGAAATCTCGATCCTCGCCTGCAAACGAAATGGCTACATCGAACTCAAATGATCCCATATAGGAGCCAACAGACATAATTTTACACGTCAGTTACCGGGCTCTCCGGTCCCGGCAGATTTTGCTTTTTCGGCTGGTTTTTGTTTCTTTTTGGCTTTGGCCTCATGATGTTGATCGCGGCGGCGTCAAGCTGCGTCTTAATATGCGCCGCGTAATACTTCTCGATCATGTCGACGCTGGTGCGGCAGTTTTTGGCGATCTGGTAGATGTCGGCGCCTTCCATCAGGCGCAGGCAGATATACGTGTGCCGCAGGCTGGAGGCCGTTCGAGGCCGGCCTTCACGATCGAACCTGAGATTTTCCTCTTCCAGAATCGTCTTGAAAAGCTCGCGCTGCCATTTCGGAAAAATAAGGTCTGTCGGTTGCGGAAGGCTCCATTGTTCGGAGCCGTTGTTATTGGTGTTTGGCCTCTTCTCGCCCCTGCCCTCTTCGTATGCGCGCGCCGGACGAAGTCGGGCTTTGAGTCTCTCGAAGGGGCGCACAGCGCCGGGCATGCTCTTGCAGTAGCCGACGCCACGCTTGCCACGCGCCTCGATCTCAAGGATCGTTTGGCCGAGTGCGTCGTCTTCGACGATTGTCACGTCCCGGAATTGAAGGCGCCAAGCTTCATCGGGCCGGAGGCCGCTGTTGGCAGAGAACAGAACGTAATCGTGAAGCTGTTCGCATTCCCATTTGAAGTGCGCCTGCCTGGGCTCGTGCGCACGCTTTCTCGTGGCCTCGCAGAGCTGTTTGTATTCTTCGGGAGAGAACCACGCCCGGTGCGAGATTTTAGGGGATGATCTGTATGGCTCCGAAAGATCAGGAAGGTGATCGAGCCATCCGTGGCGGATGGCGGTTTTCAAGGTCTGTCGCAGAGTCACCATCTCCTGATGCATGGTGCTGTGGGCCGGCGGCTTGCCGCGCTTCGCCACCGTTTCTTCGTGGCGGTGAATCCGGTATTCCTGCACCTTGCCGGCGGTGATTTCTGAAAGGCCCAAGGCACCGAAGAACGGCACCAGGTGGACCTCCGACCGGCAGTGCTGGCCCCTGAGGTAGCCCTCGCTGCGCTCGCCTTGCGTGAGGATGTCGTATTCACGCAGAAACTGTTCGGATGCTTCGCGGAAGGTTTTTTCTGTTTTGATTTCTCCGCTGCGGAGATTCCCACGGAGCTGCAGATACCAATCCTCAGCTATCTCCTTGGCTTTCGAGAGGCTCTCTTCCTTTGTGCTGGTCCGGCGGTTCTTGCCGGCGAAATAGCTGGAGCATTGCCAGCATCCGCTGTTCGGGCGTTTGTAGACGTGAACCTTTCCACCGAGGATGGTGTATTGTTCCGCCATCGGGGATGTCCTCCGAACTCCTTCAAAAAGCGAAAATGCGAAAGAGTTGACCAGAAACTTCTGGCAGCGATCACTTTGGTCTCGGCGTTGTTCTCTCGAGTGTAGGTTTGTCCCACTGCGGGAGAGGATCACATTCTGCAAGGCGTGACAGGACTTGCCCTCCTGTCGTCTCATCGAACAGCGTGTGTATGAAGAGGTAGGCCCTATCGACGACATCGATCATTAAGTGCTTCATTTCCTCGTCGTTCAGACGGGACACTTTTGGCCAGGGGATGACGCCGTAGGGACTGCTGACGGTGACATCCGAGTAGTCTCCAGATGCCGAGGACGGAGATATACCTGCATGGAGATCCTCCAGCATCGAGTTGCGAAAGCACTGCAGGACCATGTATTTTGCAAGGCGCTGCTGAAGCACAGGGTCTGTGATGAATGCGCGGACCTCGTCATGGGAGTTCATACGGGCCTCCAGAACTCCTCTACTATGACATGAACTCGCAAGACCGCTGACCCGGACGAACACATCTGGCAAGCTCGTTCGCTCCACGGAGAGGTGTCAGCCTTTTGTATCTGATTAGCGACTTCCCTGGAAGCGCCAACGCGGAAACAATGCACGTACTCTTCTCGCGGGCTCTGGAACTGCAGCCGAAAGGCTGGGTAAGCCGCGTAACTCGTCACGCAAGGACAAGCAAGCACCTTTCATAGTGCACGAAGATGTCGGAACTCCGGGACGACCTGAAAGGAAGTCGCGGGAGCATTGACGGTTTCTCCAACCAGGTCGATGAGTGCAGGAGAAGCGTTGCCCAGGAATCTCGAACCCTCGCGGATGTGCACGATCCTTCCGGGTTCGAACCCCATGAGTCGTGCGCAGGTTGCATCGGCAGCAACCGGGTCATCCGCAAGTACGATCTTTCCTAGAGGACGAGGGGTGCCGTTGAGTGGCCCGTTTCCTTCCATCGCAACAATGCCGTCCGCGATAACGAAGTGGATCGGAACGGTGGCGCACAGATCGAGGATGCTTTCCTGAATGCCCTTCCAGTGAAGAATATTCTTCGGCCATCCATATCTTGTGCCCGGCACTACGCCGAACATGTTCTTCATGCTGAGAGTGACGCCCGACCAGTGGTGGGTCTTGATCTTCGGCATGGAAACGAGGAAATCCGATTCCAGCACTGTCCTAGGGAGCCAGAGATCCCTCATGCCCGTATAGCTCGCACGTACTGAAGTGCGAATCAGTTCGTCTCGATTCAGGTCGACGAATCGGATCTTTTCGTCTCGAAGGCACTGTTCATAACCACTGTGTGAGAGCACCAGTTGCGTATCGCGTTGATGCCCTGGTCCCTCGGCGACGACCACGGATTTGGCGCCCAGTCGGCGGAATGATTCAGCCGCTGCGAGGCCCAGCAATGGATGCGTGTTGATTGCATTGCCCGGAATGTAATCGACTAAGTTGGGCTTGAGGAGCACCGTCTTGCCTCGGACGTCTATCGGAAAGAGGCGGAGGCCTGCGGCGAGAATTTGATCAAGCTGATGGGAGTATTGGTCCGCATGGAGTATCGCAACTCGAGATCGCTTCGGTCGTTGATCCGAATGATATTTGGGCAGAAGAAAAGGAGCCGTTACCGCTGTGCCCGCAGCCAGAGCCGCGCTTCCAATCAGGAGTTCCCTACGAGTAAGGCTCACTGCGTTACCCCAAATGCCTCTAACGCGCGCGCTGAATCAAGTGCAAGGCAGACCACAGCCAGTGTGCTGGTGTCCTCGATGCTTGAGAGATCACGAAGCGCAACAAGAGAACTGCTTAGCGAAGTAGTGGGCCGCCGGTGTGCAGCGAGAGCAAGAATCGCCCACGCAAGACTCCACGGCGCCGTTAGAGTTGCGGCAACTCGTCCCAAATAGTCGACGGAGGCTTGCACAATAGGTTCCTTCGTTCGATCACGCAACGCCAACAGCGCGATCGCCGTATCGTCAGCGTGCGGTGCAAGGGGGGACCCATAGACAACGCCATTACCGGCATTCCATCCTCCGCCGGGGCAGGCACGATCGAGCAACATCTCGACCCCACGCTCAACACGGAGAGGGACTGATTCCAGACCGCCGCACGAGCAGGGAAGCTGGCTGAGCGCGAGAACCGCGAATGCGGTTGGAACAACCCAACTGACGGTGTCCGGAAACCATGGCCAGCCATACTTGTCGGGGTCAAAACGAACATGGCGATCGGCGGTGCGGAACTTCCATTTCCAGAACCAATTCGATTCCTTGCCGGCGCAGGTTAGCACCCAATGAAGGCCCTGCAACCTTGCAGGTATCGCCGGCAACAGATCACGAAGAGCAGTTACCGCCAGCGAAGTGACCCAGCCGCCCTCCTGATCGTCTCCGGGGAATACAGGCCAACTGCCATTAGGGTTTTGCGTGCGGAGCAGACACTCCTGAGCACGTTCGATGTCACCTACAGGCGCCGAGCCGAGTGCGACCGCGGAGTAGCACGTCGGCTCAATGGCTGGCTGCGAAGACGAGGCGAGAGCAGCCCAGCCTCCACACGGAAGCTGTCGTAGGGCAAGTTCGGCTAGCAGGGGGTAGTGGGTCAGTTTGAAATATCATAGCGTCCCGTTGGCTCACGATTCGTGGCATGATGGGAACATGCCTAGCCGCTCAAGCAAAGACCGTGATTTCGCAACTGTCGCCCGACGTGTTGTCGAAAAGGCCATTGGCGAACACCTCGACGGAACACCGCTCGAAAACCCCGATGCTGGCAAGAATCCCGCCGCTGTTGCTCTCGGCAGACTAGGCGGCAAGAAAGGCGGAAAGGCGAGAGCGGCAAAACTCTCGCCAGCCAAGCGGAAGCAGATCGCCAAGAAAGCCGCTGCGAAGCGTTGGGGAAAAGAGTGACTATTCGTCCTCTTCGTCGTCTGGCCGCTCTGCCGGGTATTCCGTTGGATACTGCAAATCTTCCAAGTCCGCGTCGAAGTTGTAACTGACAGGCGGAAGCGTCGCGCCGAACTTGTTGTTATCGTTGTACGACTCGAAGTCCAACTTGTGCTGCTTACAGCCAGAGAACAGGTATTGCCTGCGCTGCTGGAGTGAAATGCGCATGTGTCCGGGGTCTGAGTCACCAATCGTTCCCCAGATCGTCCACTGCCTCTCGCCATCGGTATGGCGTACCGCGTGGAACTTGCGAACCTCGCGGCCTTGAGGGTCAGTGAGGTGCTCATTCTTGAGCGCCATCGCCATCTTCGCTTTAAGAACCTTGGCCGGGTCAATCGGTTCGGGGCGGTAATGCCCTTCCCTGATTGCCCATGCAGAGACTTCATCCAAGTCCCAAGTCTCGACGCCAAACTCTCGCTGGTAAAGCTCCACGAGATAAAGCATCTTCGCGTTGCCATGCCTCTGTCTTATTGGTGCTTCAACGGTTGCCAATTATTACCTCACAGTAATCCTGGTGTTATTGACCGATTCCAGCCATCCGTGAGCGCAGTTTCGATTACTGCTGCCCGAACCTTCGCCAGCATTTCGCGATTCGAGGCGTAGCTGAGTTCGTTACGGTGCTGTAATTGGCCGACAATGATGCCGGGATGAATTTTCATCTTGTGAGCAAACTGAATGATGCGTTCCTTGGAATACAACGGGCCGACACGACTAATGAATGAGTCCAACTCCCGCGATGGGACGAGTGAATTAGAAGCTGCTTCATTTGCCTTTTGCTCCGCTTCATCCTCGACAAGCATCACGGCGATTCCGATTGTCCCGTCGATTAAGTCTCTATCGACTGAGAGAGCGTCGCCGTGCTTTATGTGGGCAAATTCGTGCATGAGAGTGAACCAAAAGGCGTCAATGCGGTCGAATCTGAGAGAAAGTGCGATTGATGGCGAAGCGTCGTTTAGCCAGAACGCCGCACCGTCGATCTTGGCTCCCGGCAGCGGCTCAACAACGACAAAACGAATGCCGTATCCTGCCAAAAGCTCCGTCAGATGACGTGCTTCCTTTGGGTAGGCCGCTAACTTTCGTAGTTCTCTTTCTGCCTCGTTCAGGCGGTCAGGGCGGAACGTAGGTACGGGAAGGGCGATTGCCATTGTCCGAGCGCGAAAACACCATGCTTTCTCGGGGGGATTCAAATATGGCAAGGTTTCAGTGCGAAATGTCGCTACGGGAAATGCAACATCGCCATCAAGCGAATCGACGCCGAAAAATTTCTTAAGCTCTGTCTCCAGCCGCTCTGTATCGTCGGTAGGCGAAATCCAGCCGCGTCTCTGCATATCGCGAACTGGAGCGAGGGAGTATAGATGGGCACGTCTTTCGATGTCGCTCACGTCAGCCTCCGCAACAGACAGACGGTACTGGGAGTCCCACTTAAGCCATTCTTCGGGTGTGTTTCCGAATGCGGCTGCGAGGGCTTTGGCCATTTCTGCCGTAACGCCGCCGCTTCTCTCGTTTGCAAGCTGGCTGATCGCCTGCTTTCCGTAACCTGTGATCGTGCAGAGTTGATCTTGAGTCCACCCGCGCTCTTGCAGCTTCTCTCGCAAGATTCTTCCCGGATGAACGGGGCGAAGGTCGAAGAGTTGATTTTGATCGGCCACAAGTGTATTAAATACAACTGCGGTGAAAAAGTCAAGGACTATCATACTTTGTCGTTGACAAAACTTGTCCGTTCAAGCATAATGGTCAACATGAATCAGTTAGACACTGCCCGGCGCGCTCAGATCATCCGCTGTCTTTGCGAAGGCAATAGCATCCGTTCGACGGTTCGCATTACGGGAATCGCCAAGAATACAGTCGTCCGGCTGCTCTGCGAGATGGGGTGTGTGTGTGCGAACTACCACCATGAGCACGTCCGTAACGTGCGCGTTCGGCGCTTGCAATGCGACGAAATCTGGAGCTTCGTCGGCGCGAAAAGAAAGAACGTCACGCCAGAGCAAGAGGCAAACGGTTGGGGTGACGTTTGGACGTGGACGGCGATTGATGCGGACACGAAACTCTGCGTCACGTATTACGTGGGAGACCGTGGCAGGCATTCGGCCTACAACTTCATGCGCGATGCTGCTAACCGTATCGCTGGCCGTCCACAGATCACCACAGACGCGCACAGGCCGTACCTAGAGGCCGTCGAGGATTGCTTCGGTACGGAAGTGGACTACGCGCAGCTACATAAGATTTACGGCGCTCCAACGCCCGACGAATCGCGCTATAGTCCCGCAACCTGCATCGGCTGCGACATGAAAACAGTGATGGGTGACCCCGATCCGCAGCACGTTAGCACGTCCTACGTTGAGCGGCAGAACCTTTCGATGCGCATGTCGATACGGCGCTTCACACGATTGACAAACGGATTCAGTAAGAAAGTGGAAAACCACGGCCACATGGTCGCACTGTATTTCATGTACTACAATTTTTGCCGGGTGCATTCCACGCTTCGAGTGACGCCAGCGATGGAAGCCGGACTGACCGACCACGTTTGGAGCGTTGAAGAATTGGCGCACTTGGTTCCGGCCCAGACGCCAGCGAAGCGCGGCCCGTACAAGAAGAGAATTTCAAACTGACCCACTACCTAGCAGGGTGCTGAGTACCATGGGATCGGTTGTCACAGTGCGCACTTTGTAGTGCGAAACCTCTTCACTGTCAAAAGGCACGGTGACAACGGAAATGCGTCAGCTGTAAGTCCAACCGTAGCGTCGTTCGAGATGCTTAGAATTCTGCTCCCAGACAAAGTGCGGCTGGTGAGATAAATCTGGCGACGACGATGCAACAGCCATTCGGCAAGGGATGGCGGCCTCCGGCGTCAAGAGCGAAGAGACTCTTGTTCCCAGACAAAGTGCGGCTGGTGAAATAAATCTGGCAATGGAGATGCAAGGGCCAGTTGGCAAGAGTTGGCGGCTTCCGGTGTCAAAAGCCCAGACACTCTTGTTCCCAGACAAAGTGCGGCTGGTCAAATAAATCTTGCGATGGCGATGTAAGGGCCAGTTGGCGAGAGCTGGCGGCTTCCGGTGTCAAAGGCGGAGAGACTCTTGCTCCCAGACAAAGTGCGGCTGGTGAAATAAATCTTGCGATGGCGATGTAAGGGCCAGTTGGCGAGAGCTGGCAGCTTTCGGTGTCAACAGCGAAGGGAGTCACGTTCCCAGACAAAGTGCGGCTAGTGAAATAAATCTGTGATTCACAAGTCTCCCGATTCCAGCGAGGATGCAGATTGGCTGGCATGAGGCGCCAAGCACGCAAAATAATTGCGGTTAGCCTTCAAGAGAGAGTATTCGCCGCCTCGAACCCACGCACCCGGTGTGAAACCGAACCAACGTATACACCACTTCCAGGGTGACTGGATCGATGATGTATCGTGCCGCACGCAGCTTGGTGGCGAGTTCGATAGCAACGGACGTTAGCAGATACTGCCCCTGGCTATTCCGTAGCGCTTCGAACGGCAGCAGGTTCAATATGCCGTCCGGAACAACGATGAATCGTGTGCCCTTAGATGTCTCAGGAATTGGCTGCATAAGAAACGCATGCAGTTGTTTCCCTTCTTCAGTCCCAGTTTTCTTTGCACGGATTTCATCAACGTCCCGCTGGACCAGCTTTTCGATTGCCTTCCGGCCAGCCGGCAGCACCTGCAGTCTTGCGGTCGTACGCGTAACCGAGATACAGAAGGAGCTCGGCTCGTCGAGTACGTACTCCAGTAGAACTTCGTCTGGTTTCAGGCTGTCTTGAACCTGGGTTAGCGGTGCCGGGTCGATGGGAAAGCGCTGATCTCCCTCGTTCCACGCCAACCGCAGACGCCACTCGTATTCCGCCAGAGCATTGAGCAACTGTTCCCGCTCGACGGGACTGCTGGTCTGCATCAAGCGGGTTTGAGTGTTGGCGACATAACTGTCCAGTGTCGCCGCTTCGGCAGACGCCGACCTTGGAGCGGCCTTTCTGTCTTCCAAGGCGCTGGCCAGAGTTCGTCCTCGGACACGTTCCAATATTTGAAACGCATCGGCTGTGTCACCCTCCTTCGCAACGAGTTCAAAGTGTTGGAGGTAGGTCTGACTCATAGCCGCGGCTATGGAGCTGTTCCAATAGGAGTCGTCGCCGCCAAGCATGCCGTCAATGACGTCTTCGGCATGCTTGTAAAGTGCCTTCGCTTCCGCAATGTGGCCGCGTCGTGCTTTCAGGTCAGCCAGAATCGTTAAGTTCCGTGGCACGTAATAGCGATCACCGACCCGCTGGCTTGCAGCGAGACCCTGCGTCGCACGGGCGTCCGCAGTGGCGAGATCACCGGAATCACGATACAGCTTCGCCAATTCGAACATGGCGTCAGCTTCCATGCGGTAGAACTGGACTCTTGCTGCGAACTGTCCCGCGTCCTCCAAGTTGGCGATAGCCCCTTGTTTGTTTCCGTTTTGCTCCGCCAGCTTGCCGAGGACAATCAGCAGTTGCGCCTCATGCCCGCGTTTCTGCTGTGAGCGGGCCTTCGCCAATGCATCGTCAAGCACCCTCTTCGCCTCATCTGGCCTGCCGAGAGCCACCAGTGCTTCCGCCTTTCCTTCGTAGCCCATGAAGGGGAGCCCAGAGTCCTTATTAGCCTCAGCGAGCCTGATGGCACCTTTCGAAACACATCAGTGCTTCGCTAGGGCGGTTGACCTCAACCATGCCGTTTCCTAGCATCTCCAGAAAGCGGATCTGACCGCCAGTGTCGCCGTTAGTCATCGTCGAGACGAGCGCCGTACCCAAGAGCTTGGCCCCTTGGCCCGTATTTCCTTCCAGGAAGGCAATGATGCCCAATTCACCGGAAGCCCTGGTTGCCCATCGGTCGTCCCCAAGACTTTTTGCAATCTGTTGGGCCTCCAGCCAGTCTTTTTTCTCCGCCCGATAGTCAATCTCGATGTCGGTGTAGCCTTTTGCGGCAAGGCACCAGAGGCGCAACCTTGGATCGCTGCGCATGATCGGATTCTGCAACTCGCCGCTCAAGAATCGCGAAAGGTCAACGAAGGACATCGTCTCCGCTTCTGATCTCAGGTGCCCGATCTTGGCGTAGAGCTCATTGCGCGCGTCTCCTCGACTTGCGAAGAGACTCTCGGCCTGCGCGTACAAGGGCGCTGCTTTCGGCCCGTTGTTGAGCCAGTAAAGGCGATTGGCCTCCGCCAAGAGAACTTGTGGATCGGTTGAACTTTCCGGATGAGCTAAACCATCACTAATGTTGAGCTGCTTCTTGGCAGATATTCTTCGGAGCCATGTGTAGGCGGGGCGCGAGGATGGGATAACAACCGCCAGAACCAAGGCCGCTACAACTAGCGCCTCCTTTGGGACACGAATCCTCAATCAGTGAATACCGGGCCTGTGTGGAGTGCAAGAGGGATGCCAGAAACGGCTACTGAAAACAATAGGGTTATCGATCATCTGCCCGATGCTGGCAGGAAATAATTACTTGATGGCGGGGAAGTCCTTGCCGTGGATTTACGCCGCAGCGATCTCCTTTGCAACGCCGCAGATTGACACTGGTGCGGCATAACAGAATTTCAGGCCCACTAATTTCAGACAGACCTGTGAGAGTTCGCACTGCCCGAATTTCGTCTCAGATCTTACCCTTTGTGAAGCAACATTGCAGCAACCCACCTGGCCACGGAAAGACTGCGGTAGGTATATACTGCTCGCTGAAATCAGCCCTGAGGGAGGAGAGACGGTGCGGCTAATCAAGTGGATCCAAGCTCTCTTTACGGTAATCATTTTTTCCCTCGTCGTAGCAACGTTATGTAATGCTCAATTTCAGTCGCCGATTGTCATCGAAAAGAAAGTGTTGGAGGGGCCGATTCCGCCGATTAAGACGCGAACTCCAGACGGGTTGACTGATTTTCTGATAGAGAACGACACTCGCGAGTTCGTAAGCGTGAGCATTTTTTTTGGTGATTTCACATATTACTCGGGGGCAATGGGCCAAGCATGCCCGGTCGAGAAGCGCCTATGACCACACCCCCAATATTCCGTTTGCGAGATACCCGAGGTGGTATGGGTTAAGCTGCCGCGGATTGAGTACATCATCGAAGCAAAGGCCTTAGGCTTTTTGAACGCCAGGGTAGCTTTGCCACCGCTTTCTCCCGGGCAGTATTATAGCTTGGCCTTGAGAAAAGGAACGGGTAGTGGCGAGGCTGGTGCTCCTTTTTCGGGCACATCTCAATCCACTGCAAGTTCGATCGAATCAGCCATAAACAAGATCACTCAGGGTGCTCACCAGGAGCTGCCGCCGCCAGTACAGACTCAAGTCAGTCCGGGCCAAAATCCAGGATGGTCAATTGAGAATGCAACGGCATACCAACTCCATCTCTACCTGAGCGGGCCGGTCGAGCGTGACTATGTGATCCCTCAAGGAAGCTCTATTGCCATCGATCTGCCGCCAGGCAGTTACCGCGTAGCAGCTGAGGTTTCGGACAAGAGCGTCATTCCCTTCTACGCAGTTAGGCAGTTGAACGCGAATGCTCGGTGGAGTTCACACTTCTACATCGCGCCCCGGTAGGCGAGTAAACGATTTGTAGCAAACGAAGGCGCAACTGGGCTGTGGGGACGTGGCCGACTTGGTTGCTCTCTGGGAGCAGTACGAGCGGACGACGGAAAGAGTGGCGTAAGGGGGAGTCGTGTCTGATATCAAGTGCCCATCGTGTCGTGCGTTGAACCATAACAGCATGAAGGCGTGTGGTTTCTGTGGTACAACGTTGCCGCGTGATCCCCCATTGTCGACTCAACAACTTCTCGCAAATCTCGACAAGATCAAGAAGGATGCAGAGAAGTCTGCACGAGGCCCTTGGGTTATTGGATTAGTTTGTGTTGTGATAGGGATTTTGTTGCTGCAGGTTAAATGCACCAACAATGTGGACAAGCCTGGCGAAAGATGGGTCGAAAGAAGCACCGGCCGGACAGTCTATGCCGCCGAGTCAAACAGAAAGGACACCATTACGGCGCATTTCTTTGGATGGGGCGCGATAGCATTTGGCTCACTAGCAATTATTTCATCGTTACCTAAAGGGAGGCGGAGGCCCCCGCAAAAAAAAAGATACGGTTAAAGTAGCCCCTACCCGCAACTGCAATCCTTTTCTTGGTGCTTACATCCGCCACCTCCTTGCGTCCACGGAAACGCCGTCACGTGCAAAAGGCAAATGACCCTCAAGAACCGCGATTTGGACGCTTGTCGTCCAGCTCTATAATCCGAGGCGAGAGTATGGCTTCCGCGTCCTCAATGGTATCGGTTCAGATCATTCGAAAGTATGTAACGAATCTCCAGCTGCAACAGAATTCCGCTGTCTGTGCGTTTTCGAATCAAACCAGAGTCTTGCTATCCCGGGTGCTGGCTAAGCATCTCGCAGTAGGCACCGAAACCACTTTTTGGGTTCCCACGGGGACTCAAATCGGACAGAAGTCCTCATCATTAAGAAAGCCGCCTCCGGCCCGGGCCGTCGTTGGAACGGTATCGAGGGCTGCTGTGGGAACTGCTTACTTTGTTTTCGAAAGAGGCTTCCCGAATAGCTTCTTGCTATCTTGTGCAGCCTCGAAGGCGTAAGCGTACCTCTCATTTGCAAACTTGAACGTGTGAAGTATCTTCCCAGATTGTCCGTAGAAGTTGCTGCTGTATAAAACTGCTACTTTTTTTGTCGCGCAACCCGGCATCACCGGTGACTTACGGTCAAGCCATTGCTCAAATAATGCGTAGAGTGTCATGCCGATCACGAACACGACGGCGGCCATTAACCAGGGGTGGCCTACTCGGGCACCAACAGCAATGCACGAGAAGATCAAAACAATGCCGCCGACCCCCTTCATCATTGCCACTGACGAGCTACGCTCACGCTCAAAGCCAGTGTGCTTCTTGCACGTTTCGCAGTAGGGGACTTTCCACTCCGATGTAAATCTAACATTTCCGGCTTTCTTATTTTGCCAGATTGGCAATGACGTAGTCGCAGCGCCACAACAACATACGCAGAAGAGCGGCCAGTTTAACGTGTCACTCCTATCCGCGATTATGCCCACAGATTTCTTTATCGGAATACCCGACGCTGGTCGGCTCATATTCTTTCCTCCGAGCAGATCCTCATTCTAAATGTTAGGCCGGAATGAGTTTAAGCCACACGCGCAACACCCTTAGCAAAAAACTTCATTGAATCTCCTAGCGAGATCGAAATCTTGATTGCGAAGGAATGAGAGTGTTTGGACAGCGAAGCAAGGTCTTGGAGCAGAATGCCATTCTTAGGCAAAGGCCCAGGCGCTGAGAAAGACTTTCGGACCAATCAACTAAATCAACTCGACGATATTGGGCCCGAACCGGCGTTTTGCACTTCCGCAATGCCGTCCTATACTGCCCGCCGATAGCATGGCTCTTCCGACCCTCAGCCCGTCGACTGCGGTCTGCCGCGAGCGCGTTGTGAGCATACAGCGGCAAGACGGGACCGCTGTTTACGTTTTTGTCAATCAAACCAAGCTTTTGTTGCCTCGCTCCCTCGCAGCTTACGTCGCCGTCGGCGACGAAATCATGTTTCCGATTCCAGCCCCAGACGCGGTAGGCACGGAAATCCTCGTCAGCAAGAGTGCCGCCTCCGGAGCGAGCCGTTATATCTACCAGGCGCCAATCGCATACGTCAGACAGCCCAAGCAGGACAAACGAAATCAGTACTTCGTTTCTGCTGACGTTCGCAGCGCAAGCCTTGGCATCGGCACGATTTTCCTGACTTGCGAGGTCCTGCGCGAGTACTTCTATCGCTTGCCGCATCCGTCCGACAGAGTCGACTATCCCACTCTGTACGAGGTGTTGAGTATTCCGGCCAGCGCTTCGCCATCTGAACTTCGCGTGGCTTTCAAACTGCGTGATCTGGAGCTAAGAACGGCGGGCGTGCGGCAGCGCGAGCGAGTGGCGCTGGAGCGGGCATTTAACATCGTTGGTCAACCGGAACTGCGCGCTTGCTACGACGCGTTGCTAGCCAATCCCGAAGCCCCTGCCATGTTTCCGTATGGCGGGTTTGGCTCTCTTTTCGTTGCCGGCGAACCTTCCCGTGATGGAAAGACATTCTTTGCTCGCCGCATCCTCACGTTTTCACCGGAGCTACGGCGACGGCGGTTCCATGTGCCGCTGCGCAGATGTGATTTCTACGATGACCGGGCACTCTGCCGCGACATGCGCCGAAGACTTGAGTTCTGGCTTGATCCAGCCGTCCTCCATACAATGTGGGACCGCTCCTGGAACCAATGGAAGCATCTGTTGGGAACCAAGATCGAGGTCGAAGGCACGTTCGTAGAGAGCGGCAAATACCGCAAACGTCGTGAGCAGTGGGAACTCATTACCTGGGAGACTGCGTTGCCGAGCCGGCTGGAGGTCAAACTGCCGCCCGATTTCCATCTGCAACTGGAGGCTGCCAAAATTACCTATCATCGCTTCGGCCAGTATTCGCGGGCTCTGGATCAGGTCCGGCTGTGCCTGGAGCATCGGGCGGTCGAGCGAGGGGAGCTGCAGCGAATGTGTTCGGAGCTGCGTATTCCCGGCGACTTCGATGTCGCCCAGATCAGCTGGCGCCCTGATTATGATCCATTCTTCTATCGCCAGCTCGCACGCCGGGCACGCCGGATCTATCTGTTTCGGGAGGAATACATTTTCGACGTTGAGAAAAGCGTCGTCGTCGAAACTCCTCAGCTTGGCCACGCGACTTACGTCTTCGCCAAGCCCCGGAACATGGATACCTTTCTCGCTCTGTACACCAAGATCACGAAGGACGACATCCGGCGAAACCGCAATAATGCAGCCGAGCGGCTCGGATTCCTGGGGCGTGTGATTCATGGCACCAATCCACGAGCGTGGCTCAAGGAAGTCAGAAAGCGCGCCGGGGAGGCGATCGACTTTGCGGCGGACATAGCGGAGTGAATCGTGAACCGACCCGCATACGCCGTCTCAGCATTTGCTTTGGCCGGGCTTCTGGCTTGCGCGGTGCTGTTACTAGACAAAGTGCGGCTGGTGAAAAAGAGTTGATGATGACCAAAATGCCAAGTTGAGGCCTCTGGTCCCGCAGACAGAGCGCAAGAGCTATTCTGTGAGAACACTTTGGGCAAGATCCTGGTTTCGGCTCCGCAACCTTACAAACAACCGAACCCGAAATCCCCCAGTACCCGGGCATCACTCGCCTAGTCAGCCCGTTTGACGAACGCTCGATTTCGAGGTAACAAGAGCGCTGGACGAAGTCGATGTGGCCCTGAACGGCGAAACGAGGTACGCGGAACCGGTGCGCAGTTTGTTGAACACCGACATGCAAGTATTCGGGCAGGAGGTGAAGCGCCATCGAAAACCGCACAAGAAGATCCGGCATTGCCGAGCCCGTTTTGATGCACATTCACGGCCGATTTCAGGAAGGGATTTTTGTACCGTTTTGCACTTCAACTAGCATTGAGCGGTCATTCTGCACATCGTGGACGTTTTAGAAGCAACAAGTCACCGGGAATCAAGTGGTTCTCATGAACATTGTATTAAGCAGCATGGCAAGACTCATGAGATGTAAAGAGACTGCTAAATATGTTGGGCGTTTCCCAGCGTGAACTGAGAAATCTCGTTGCAACACGGTGCGGTTTGTGTCGCGTACGTGCCAGATGGGAGCGGGCACGGAAACCCGACAAGCGGAGTATGTAGACCATGACGCCAGAACCATTTGTGACAGCAGACGACATCGCTAAGCACCTGAAGATCACCCGCCGCCAGGCGCTCGAAATGACTCGCAAGCGGATCATCCCGGCCCATCCGCTGGGAACTGGCGAGCATCGGAGGGTATGGCGTTACAAGATCAGCGAGGTTGACTCCACCTTCGTGTCGGGTGCGCACAAGCGTTCCACATCAAACGAATGAAGGGGCATTGGCCAAGTTGCGCACCCAAGGTACAATGCCAGTCGGCAGTTCCCGGAGCCAACGGAGGAGATCCAATGGCTAGAGAATCACGGGGATGGTTCAGACGCAAGAAGGGACGTTTGGTGTTTTGCTGGAATGCCCAAAACGACACGACCGGGGACATTAAGGAGGTGTCCAAAGTTGTGGGCTGACAGCTTGTCCGACTCCACAGGTTGGGAGATAGTGGGCGTGTTAAAGAAGGAAGGCAAGATCAAAATGGATTGTAGTGCCTCCCCTGACGCGCTAACTTTCGCCAACCTCGCCTCCTCCTACTTCGCGAACAAGAAGTTCAAGAAGCAGTCGACGAAGTGACCTGCACGAGCAGATTATTAGCGGTGTCTGCGTACCTCGCTGGGGAGATGAGATTGGTATCGATATCAAGCCCGTCAAGATCAAGCGTTGGCTTGAGAAGCTAGACGTGGAAGACCCGACTCGAGAGAAGTACCGATCAGTGATGGGAACCGTCTACACGTTTGCGCAGTGCGAGGGCATTATTCCCCTCGGGCTGGAGCACAACCCCCTGCACTGGGTGAAGGGGTTCTCCTCCTTCTCAAACTACGAGGCCATAACTCTGGAGCCAGAGCAGACGTACCGGGTGCTTGAGTTTCTTGAGCAGCCGGAATACACACTCCTGCTCCTGATCGCAGCTACGGGTCTGAGAATGTCCGAGGCTCTCGGTCTCCGTTGGATGGACATGCTTTGGGACAAGGGTGAGATAAAAATCCGACGGACCTATGTACATAACGTGATGCAGGACGGAGCGAAGACTCGGCTTTCGAAGTCTTCGGTGGAGATGCATTCACTGTTAGCTGCGGTGCTGAAGTCATGGCAGCAGCAGACGCTCTACAGCAAGCCTGACGACTATGTCTTTGCAAGCTACAAACTCGGCGGCAAGAAGCCGAGAGTGGGGTCAATGATCGTGGAAGAATATCTGAGGCCCGCCGCCGTGAAGGCTGGGGTCATCAGGGTCGACGAAGACGGACGAACCTTCGATCTCGATGGGAACGAGATCCGGCGGTTCGGGTTCCATACGTTCCGTCACTCGTTGGCGTCGTTCTTGATGGCAGAGGGCGAAAACCCTGCTGTCATCCAAGCCACGTTGCGTCACACGCGACTCGACATGACCATGTACTACTCGCATGCCCGCAAGCAGCAGAAGCGTGCCGCACAGGGTATGGTGCTGGAGGCGCTCTTGCCCAAACGGGGGCCACAACGGGGGCCGGAGGCAAGGACGCAGTAATGCCGTGGATAGGGAACTTGTGTATAATGATGTACTTACCGCATTTTGTGGGCGCTTAACTCAGCGGTAGAGTGCCATCTTCACACGGTGGAAGTCACAGGTTCGAATCCTGTAGCGCCCACCATATTCTTTTCCATCGACCCAAGGCTTGCCGACCGGTTTTGTTTGCCGGACTGTCGGGGGCGGCAGCATCGTATTCTCCTCTACAATCGAGCCGTGAAGGCTTGGGATGTGGTTGTCGCGGGTGCGGGAGTGATCGGTCTCTCGCTGGCTTGGCGGCTGAGAAGCGAAGGGCTAACCGTCCTGCTTATCGACAAAGGCGAACCGGGGCGTGAGGCGTCTTACGCAGCGGGCGGCATGATTGCGCACTGCGATCCACATCTACCCGCTGAGCTGAAACCACTGGCCTGCGCCAGCGCGGCGATGTACCCCAAGTTCGTGCATGAGTTACAGGACGAATCCGGAGAGTCAGCCGACTTGCGCGGCCAGGGCACGATTGCATTCTTTCGCCAAGACGAGCGTCCCGGCTGCGAAGGAGCGCTTAGCCTCAATGAAAACGAAATCGAGCGGCTGGATCCAGCGTTGACTCAACCGCCGCCCGGACTGGGGACCTCGGCCTATTGGTTGCCGGAGCGTAGCGTCGATCCCCGGGCCTTGTGCAGCGTGCTCGTCAAAGCTGCTAGGCATCGCGGAGTCGACTTCGTCACAGGCTCGGCAGTGCTCGAAGTAGAGGTGCAGAATGGCCGCGCAGTCGGAGTAAAGACCTCCAGTTCGTCCTACCCTGCTGGCATCGTGGTCAATTGCATGGGCGCATGGGCTTCACAGATCCAGCCCCTGGGTCTGCCCACTCATCCGGCGAAAGGACAAATGGTTTGCGTGGTTCCTTCGCCCGAAGATAGCGGAGAACGTCTCGCCGTGCGGCACGTCATACGCACGCCGGAGATCTATATCATTCCGCGCAGTGACCGACGCATTCTATTGGGCGCGACGGTGGAAGACGCTGGTTTCGACAAGCGGACCGACGCCGATATGATCGAGAAGCTATATCGAGCGGCGGCGAAGGTGGTCCCGAAGATTGGCGGAATGCGCATGCACGATGCGTGGGCAGGGCTGCGGCCCGCTTCGCCCGACAAATTACCGATACTGGGAGAAACGTCGCTGCCCGGCTACTTTGCAGCAACCGGGCACTATCGCGACGGAATTATGCTGGCGCCGATCACAGCCGACCTAATGAGTCAGCTCATTCTCGGCAAGCCGGTCGACTTCGACCTACAACCGTTTTCGCCCCAGCGATTTGGGGCAGGCTTCAAGTAACCGGCAAAAGGCGGCCTGCGAACTACTGTTTCACCAGCGGGACCATGGAAGCTATCTGCAAATCGATGATCAAGCCGATGCGGCGGTCGAGCTGAAAGAAAGCAGCTGTCTGTTTTGGCGAAATCACCTTCTCGAACTTGGGAACCCAATCCTGGCGAAGCTTCACGAACGATTCATCCAGAGCCAACGCCTGCTTCAGAAGGCTGTTCGCCTGGGCATCTGTCATGGTGTCGTAGCTGTCGGCATACTGCTTGATCAGAGCCATCCGCGTGTCGTTCAGCTTCGTAGTCTCTTGCGTGTACGCGTCGTACACCGGCCAGAACTTTTCGGCCTGTGCATCGGTCAGAGTCATGTTCTGAGCGATGATCTGTTTCTTCTCGGAGCGCACGTCCGACCGCAACATTTGAATGTCCTGGTCGGTCACGGTCTGACCCGATTGCGCGGCTGTGCCCGATTGCCCTCCACTGGCCTGTGCAAGCAAGACCTGTGGCAGTGATAGGGCTGAAGCTACAAGCAAAGATAGTGATAACAGGGAATTTCTCATCCATCCTCCTGGAAGTTAGAACTGAACGTTCAAACGATTGTAACTCAGCTAAACACTGGCATAGAAACGCAAGCAAGACCGCTTTCGGGCGTCGGATCGCGGGAGGGGGAGCGGTTTCTCCGCTTCTCTGCGGACTTTGGAGCGCCCGCTTTACTGCCCAGGGGCGAAATAGCCTTCCTTGTAGTAGACATGCAGCTTGGGTCGGCCCTCGGCAGCAACCGTGCGGACCGTCACCTTGCGCCACTTCCCATCGCGAGACGCGCCGTCAGACCGATATCCGAGCACGTACTGATAGCGCAATTCGCGGCTGATGATCGCCGCAATCTCCGGAATCGTCTCCCGGCTGTCGGCCGCTATGGTTCGACCGCCGCTTATGTCCGTAATCGATCCCAGCCACTTGCGCCCCCAGCGCTCTTCAAAAGTCTTGAACAGCGGCAGCGGAAGGTCGTCGAACAACCCGATGGCATACATGATGACGTCGCTCTCAGCTACCATGGAGCGGATTTCCTTCATGGTGTAGCGACTATGGTTGTCGCCGCCGTCAGAGATCACCAGCAGCGCCTTGCGCTTGTAGTGCGCAGTCCGCAGCTGTTGCAGTGCAAGATAGATGCCGTCGAAGAGAGCGGTGCCACCCTTTGGCTCCTGCGTCGCAAACCGGTTCTCCAGTGTCTCGATGGAGGTGGCGGAGGTTGCCACAAGCTTCGGCTTGTTGGAAATGGAAATGGCAAAGTACTCGTCGGCAGGATTGGCGTTGCTGAAGAACTCATCGATCGCCTGGCGCTCGTAATCGATCTTGTTTTTCATGCTGGCGCTGAAGTCGAGCACCAGTGCAACAGAAATCGGAGCATCTTCGCAGGAGAAGTACTGGATGCTCTGCGGCTTCTCGCCCTCATAGAGCTGGAAATCCTGCCTGGAGAGCGTTATTACTGGATGGCTCAGGGAGTCGGTCACCGTCACGGGAACCAAGACCAGGTCCACATCGACCTTGAAGGGACGCGGAGTGAGCTCCGGAGCAGACCTGGTGGAGGCGATCTTCGCCTGGTTGTCGCGGGTTCGTGGAACGATGTGAGGATCATCCAACGATTGCGCAAAGGATTGACTGATAGAGCAGAGTGCGAGCAGGAAACACCAGACCGTAAACGAAGCAGAGATCGTCGAAGCCCCGCGAATCGCCATGCCATCCCTCCCGGGCGCCGCTTAACAGGGTGGCAAACATACACCAAGTTGGTTCACCGGACAAGAGGCATTTGGAGGCTCTCCGAAAGCTGTTCTTGAAGAGCCCGCAGCAAAAGAAAAGCCCCATCCGCAGACGGAGCGTTTCGTGAAAGACCTGCGCCAGATCTAAACGACCTTGGCGAAGATGATTACCAACGTGAACAGCACCAGCGATTCGATGAAAGCCAGGCCTAGAATCAGCGCCAGCTGAATCGCAGGACGGGCTGCAGGATTGCGCGCCATGCCTTCGCAGGCCGCGGCGCCCACGCGGCCCTGACCGAGCGCGGCCAGTCCAGAGGCGATGGCAATGCCGAAGCCGGACGCGAGAGGCACCCAGTTCGTTCCGCCGCCAGCCGTTCCAGTTCCTTGTGCGTATGCCGGCATAGTCATCATCGAGATGGCCAGCAGCGAGAAAAATACAAGCATTGTTTTCTGCATTTCACTTTCTCCTTTTATGAACTGCTGCCAGTGGGTGGTTGACGTTCACCGTGCTGACGCCCTCACGCTCGCAGCGAAAATCAAGCTACCAGCTGTCAGCTATCAGCCGTCAGCTAAAAAACTCCGCTCTTCGCCCTTCGCTTTCCGCGAGGCAGTTGCGCGCCGCCCCTAGCGCGCGCCTTTTCGAAGTCCGAGGAACTTCTTACTATCCACTAACCACTGACCACTAGCCACTGATCAGTGCTCGTGCGCGACCGCCTCGCCGATGTACACCGTCGCCAGCAATACGAAGATATATGCCTGGATGATCGCAACGCCGGCGTGCAACAGCATAAAGGGCACAGGAATGATGATCGGAATCAGCGAGAAGAACACCAGGATCACCATGTCGCTGGCAAACATATTGGCAAAAAGACGAATCGTGAGCGACAGAATTCGGGCAAGGTGGCTGGCGATCTCGATCAGGAACATCAACGGAGCCAACCACCAGACCGGTCCGAGGAAATGGTTGATGTACTTAAATCCGTTCTGCTGGATGCCATGCAGGTGGTAGTAGATCCATGTAACCAAAGCACAGCCAAGCGTCACCGAGGGTATTGCCGTGGGCGTTTCGAAACCCGGAATCAGCCCGATCACATTACAAACCAGTATGTAGATGCCCAGCGTTGCCAGGTAGCCGGTGTATCCCTCGTAGCCGTGGCCGATGACCTCGTGCGCGGTTGAGCTTATGAACGAATCGATGCCTTCGAAGGTTTGTTGCAGCCGCCCCGGATTGTCGACCGACAATCGGACGCGAAGAAGCACGAATGTCAGTAGCAGAAGGACGAACACCAGGATCTGCATCGCCACATAGTTGGTGATCGGAGCCTCGGGGTGGCGGGCGTGAAGGTGCAACGCATTCAGGATGGCGTTCGCCAGGCCGGCGAAGTGCTTGTTCAGGAGCGCCGTAATCCAGAGTTGCTCATGCATGAAGAGTACGCTCGGTTAACTTGATTCGACTTGCCGGACTCTCCACGCAGCTAGGGCGCTTGCATTCTGGCGTTGAGAGTATTTCGGGAAATCAGACTTCGCGTCGCAGGCCAAGAACCAATTCGACTCCGACCTCGCAGGCAATCGCCGCTATTGGAAGGCACACACCTGCGAGAAATCCGAACAGACCTGCTCTCGAAATTCTAAATATAACATAGGCGGCTACGGCAATTGACACATAGCGAAGAACGGTCCGCAGTACGAGAAGGCTGCCGCGCTCGCTGCTTTGGCCGGTCGTAATCCGCTCGCCCAGAGCGTCCACCATGCGCTCCAGCCAGCGATGGTTGAGGTACGAAATGCCGGCGCCGATGAGAAAGCCCAGGCAGCCCGCGAATCCGAAGAACCAGCCGCACAACAGAATGCCCAACCCGGCCAAGCCAATCATGAAGCGGCGAATGCGCGAGAGCGCGCCATCATAGAAGGCCTGCGCTGTATCGGGCTGTCGAGCTGCGGGCACGCGTTAACTATACGGCAGTGTTCATCGTGCTGCGGCGCGGCGCAATCGGTCCAGCACGCCTTCCCATTCGGCGGTTTCGTGCGGCGGCTCGACGGCGATCCAGTCGTAGCCTCGGTCATCGAGATCATGAAGAACGGCGTACAGGCGCGAGGCGTACTCGCGCGGATTGCCCGGCATGACCACGACCGTCGCCGGTTGGGACGGCTCGCTGCGAAGCTGTAAATACGCGCCTCTGCCGCGCTCAGGAACGGCTCCCGCAGGCGCCAGTAGCAACGGTGTCTTGGGGCTGTAATGCTGCGGGTGCATGCCAGGCGACGGGTGGGCGCCTTCTGCGGTCTTTGCACCGATGACCACGGCGCCGATCACTTCTTCAATCTCGCTCCGCGAAACTCCGCCCGGACGAAGCAGCACGGGAACTTCGCCTGCCAGGGAGATCACAGTTGACTCGATTCCGACCTGGCACGGCTCCTCCATCCAGAACACAGTCGACGCTTTGGCCCAGCCCGCGGCGAACATGCTCCGCGGTCGTAGGTGAAAGTTGCGTGAAACGATTCGCGCTGGGGGCCGCGACGGGTATGCCGGCTTCGCGCAACAAAGCCAATGCAACCGGATGCGCCGGCATGCGCAGCCCGACGGTTCGCAGGCCGGCGGTGACAACGTCGGGGATCAGCGGTTCCTTGCTGACGACCATGGTCAGTGGTCCAGGCCAAAAGCGTTCGGCGAGTTCTTGTGCTCGCTCCTGCCATTCCACTGCCAACTCACGCGCCATGTCGATGGAGTTGACATGCACGATCAGCGGGCTGGTATGGGGCCGACCCTTTGCCTCATAGATTCGTTCGACGGCGGCTTGGTCAAGCGCGTTGGCCCCAAGTCCGTAAACCGTCTCCGTCGGAAAAGCGACGAGCTTGCCTTGACGCAGCAGCCGGGCTGCCTCGCGAATCTGCTGCTCGGTTACCCCAAATTGCCGTTCGAGAGTCATCACTGCTACGAACAATTATCGCGTGCGTCCCGCGGATGGGTCAGCGGAGGTGGCCGACTCGACATCCACGTGCAGCCCCGAGGCGGCGAACTCCGGTGGATAGCAACTGCCGTCGGCCGCATACGTCTTACGACACGCCGCTGTCATGTCAGGGCGGCGCGGCGATTGCGCAAATTGCCAGACGCTGGCGAAGCTCACACCGCTTGCGCTCGGCTTGGGCGGGCTTGCAGGGAAGACGCAGCCGCGGGAGGGACCGCAATGGTCATTGCTGACGAAGAAATCGATCTTGCGCCCCTCAGCGTGTTCGCGGATGTCGTTTGCCGTTACGACCGTTGTCGCGCCCGATTCGCGAAAGGGAATGCCAGAGCAGTAGATACCGGCGCGATAGTCCCCTCGCACCACGCCGTCGACGAAAGCATAAATGTATTCACGCTGTTCGGGCAGCATGCGTCCGCCCTGCTCCTGGTCGAGAAAGATGATTGCGTGCTTCGGGAAGCCCTCGCGCTGCGCGGATTGAATGGCGGCCTCGGCGTCACGTGCGCCTACTCCAGCGGCGTCGCCTGACGCCTTGAGCTCCTGGTATTCCCGTCCGTTGAACAAGAGAAGGAAGCCGTAGCCCATCTTCTCCAGCGCCTGCCGCTTGCCCATCCATGAGTTATTAGTCGTACCGGGCGCATTATTCAGCCAGTAGCCAGTGAATGCGAAGGTCTTCTTCAGCGCCTGCATGTTAGCGTCTCCGGGATAGTCGTTGCGATCCATCCCCAGAAAACTGGACTGCGGAAAGGCTGGAGGAGCGATCGCCGTCAGAGCGAGCAGGACCAGCAAGAGACGATAGAGGCGGCGACGCATCCATTTAACTATCGCACGCCGAGCGAGAGCTCGGGTGAAGGCATCAGCGACTGGAAAGGCGATTGGCGACCGCTGGTGGTCGCACCCACTCTGTTATGCTTGCTCGCTGTCCCCATGAGCCCGATCCTCACCAGCATCCTGCTCGGTCTCACCGCCGCCGGCGCTAACGTCTTCGGCGGCGCAGTTATCGTGCGGAGGGACTGGGAGCGGAGTTATCTGCGTTACTTTGTCGCGCTGGGTGCGGGGTTCATGCTGGCGACTTCGCTGATCGAGATGGTGCCCCAGAGCCTGCGCCTGGAACCACAGTACGGCGCGGTGCTGGTGTTGGCGGGCTACCTGCTCGTCCATTTTTTCGAACACACACTCACGCCGCATTTTCATTATGGCGAAGAAACTCACGCCGACGAGTTCGTGCATTCCCACAAGCGCACTTCCGTTCTGCTCGGCTTGATGATTCATACCTTCTTCGACGGCATTGCCATTACCAGCGGCTTTCTCATTTCTTCGTGGCTGGGCTGGATCATCTTCCTCGCTGTGTTTCTTCACAAGATCCCTGAAGGATTCACCGTGACGTCGGTAATGCTGGCCAGCGGATTGAGCAAACGTAAGTCGTGGTTTGCCTCGGTCATGCTGGGCCTTGCGACGATTGCGGGCGTCCTCACCATGGCAATTGGTCAGCACGCCGTGCGCTATGGTCTCCCGGTGGCCGCGGGGGTGACGATCTACGTTGCCGCTTCCGATCTGATTCCGGAAGTCAATCGCGAGCCGGGCGTCAAAATGGCGCTGGTTGTGTTTGTGGGTGTGGCAATGTTTTTTGTTCTGGACTATCTCGTGCACCTTCACTAACTGCCGCGACATCGTTATGGCCAAGCGCATCATAAATAGGGAGGCGCTCGCGCTAACGGTCGAGCTATTGCACGGGCTAGAAGTCTTCAGTCCAACCTCTCGCGAAAGCGAATTCCGTTGCCGGAGTCAGTTGATGCAAGCATTTGCTGCAGTTTCAAAACGGCTTTCCTGGACGATGGCAGTGGTGCTGGTCGCTACCCAGTTGTTTGCCGTCATCAGCGGACCCGAATTGCCGAATCCCGGCAGCCCGCGCATGACGCCGGATCAGCAAATCGAGCTGGGCTATCAGACGGCAGCGCAGGTTTACAAGCAAATGCCGGTGCTGCCTGACAGCAGTCCGGTGACGCAATACGTACAGCGGCTGGGCGCTAAGCTGGTGGCGCAGATTCCGTCGCAGTACTCATGGCCTTATCAGTTCCACGTCATCGCGCAAAAGGAGATCAACGCTTTCGCGTTGCCGGGAGGGCCGATTTTCATCAACCTGGGCACCATTACCGCTGCTGACAGTGAGGCCGAGCTGGTGGCGGTGATGGCCCACGAGATGTCGCACGTGTATATGCAGCACTCGGCCAAGCAGGCGGGCAAGACGAACTGGATAGCGACCTTCGCGGGGTTGGCGGGCGCCATGCTCGGATCCGGAGGGTTTGTTGGGCAGCTCGCTGCGGCGGGCATTGAGATCGGCGCGAACGGCATCATCATGAAGTATTCGCGAACCGACGAGGCGCAGGCCGATGCGGTGGGCGCCATTATCATGTATAAGGCCGGTTACAACCCCCAGGCCATGGCCGACTTCTTTCAGAAGCTTGCCGCCCGGGGAGACAGCGGACCGCAATTCCTGAGCGACCACCCGAATCCCGGAAACCGCGAAGAGGCAATCCAAAAGGAGATCGCCAATTGGCCTCCGAAACAATACGACGCGAATAACGCCACGTTCGTGCGCGTTAAGCGGGAAGCGGAAGACCTGAACAGCTACACGGCCGAGCAGATCGCCCAGGGCGCAAAGTCCGGCGAGTGGGCCTCGCTCAACCAGCGAAATGGCGCCGTGCTTCGGCCGCCTTCAGGCGTTGCCGTGAGCCAGCCGGTATCCGCTACCAGCGTGTCGTCAGACGCGGTTTCGCTCCAGAGTGTACTTCCCAGCTCTCGGATGGTCACTGCCGATCTTGGTTCGTTCACCATCGCGCGTCCCGACAACTGGCAACTCATGTCGGCCCCCCTGGGCGCGGACTTGTTCATCGCGCCGAAGGCGGGCGTAACCGGGAAAGCGGTGGGCTACGGTGTTGCCATCGACAGCGTGAGCCCGCCCGAGCAAGGTTTAAGCATCGATCAGATCACCGCCGATCTGGTGCGCAGCTTCGAAAACGGCCGAAATAACATGCAAGCTCTGGGAAGCGCTCAGCCGATTACGGTTGGAGGAATGCAAGGCCGGTCGGTGATGATGCAGACGACGTCGCCGTTTCCCGATGCGCATGGGCAGCCGCAACAAGAGCGCGACTGGCTGGTGACAGTTCCGAGGTCAGACGGATCGGCAATTTTCCTGGTCTTTGTTGCGCCACAGGCACAGTTTGACCGCTTCCGGCCGACCTTCGAGAGCATGGTGAAGAGCATTCGCTTCTGAGGTGCAGAAGCCCGCTGAAACGGCGTGCTGGACGAACGGTTATTTAACGGTTACTTAGAGTCCGATCCGGCTTTTTTCAGGATCTCCTCGGCGAAGAAGTTCTCTATTTTCGCTTCGTCGTGAATCACGTCGTAGTAAGCCGCTTTCAGCAGTTGCTCTCGGCGGTCGCGTAGCTGCTCGCGAATCGCCTGTTGTACGCGAGGATCCTGCAACTCGCGCTGTCCAGCGGCCTCTTTGCTGATTAGCTTCACCACACGATACCCGTAGATCTGATGGCTGTTTGGGTCAGCGACCGGCATCGGGGGCGTGTACTGGCCTGGCTTGAGCCTGTTGATAGCTTCATAAGCCATCCGATCGCCCTTCAATGAGGACTCGGGAACGAAGCCCAGGTCGCCGCCGTTCTGCGATGTCTCGGGCTGCTCGGAGAAAGCCATGGCGACGGTTGCGAAGTCTTCGCCGCTGTCCAGCCGGTTCTCCACCATTTGGATCTTCTTCCTGGCCTCGGCATCATTCTGCGCCTTGTTGGGCGACTTTATCTGCGGATTGGGCTGCGTGGTGACGACGATCTGAGCCAGGTGATATTGCGGCTCGATGAGATTGAACTCGGCCTTGTGCTGGTCGTAGTAGGAGGTAATGTCGGCATCGGTGATGTTGATCTTCGACGTAACCTCCTTGTTCAGCACCTTGTCGACGGTAATGGAGCGGCGAAGATCACGCTTGAAATCGTCGAGCGTGATGCCCCTGTCTTTGAGGCGCTTGTCGAACTCTTCCTGGCTGAAGGGGGACTTAATCTCAGCCAGTTTGCTGTTGACTTCGTCGTCGGTTGCCAGCAGCCCCAGCTTTTCGGCGCGCTGCATCAGGATTTCGTTGTCGATGAGCTGCTTCAGGATGCTCAACCGCAGGCTGTCGCCTTGTTCCTGGCCGGGCGTCTGGGGAGAGCCGGCGGTTTGGTTGTTGTAATACTTGTCGACCTCGGCGCGCTCAATCTTGCGGCCGTTTACGGTCGCCATGACGCCCGGCCCGCCCTTCGAGCCGTTGCATCCAGTGATGACCAGCAGAATGAGCAGCGCAATGCCCGCCGACGCAATCGTTCGCTCGAGAGGATTGCGAGACATTTTGTTTGGTGTAGGAGGGATGGGGTGATGCGCCATCCGCGAGAATGGATTCTTAGGGATTTTCATCGGAACTTGTAGCGGCTCCAGACTCTCTACTTTGCCGGGGCAGGGGCGCCGGACTTGGTATCAGATGGCGGCTGAATGCCCGCCGCTTTGAGTTGTTCGTTCAGCACCAGTTTGACGTCTTCGGCGTCCACTGCACCTTCCAGCTTCTGCCCGTTGATAAACATGGTCGGAGTTGCCTCCACGCCCATGGACTCAGCTTCGCTCATCGAGGCCTTCAACACCCCATCCGGCTGGTTCTTGATGCAAGCCTGCAAGGCCGCAGCATCGGCGCCATTCTTCTTGCCCAAATCCAGAGTGATCCGGTCCAGATTCGCGAAGGACTTGTTCAAGTCCTTGTCACCGCTGATCTCCCGCTGATTAGCGTGCACGTAATCGGCAAATTCCCAGAAACTGGCCGGATTCTCCGTCGCCAGGCAGTTCGCGTCGTTGGCGGCGTGCTTGGCCCAGGGATGCATCGGCAAGGGATAGTCCTTATAGACGATCTTGATCTTGTCGCCATACTGCGGGAGGATCTCGTTGGTCAGCGTCGAATGCAGCCGCGAGCAGAAAGGGCATTCGTAATCGTCATAATTGACGATCGTAACCTTTGCGTCGGGATTGCCGCGCACCGGTCGGCCCTGCAGGTCCATCTTGTGCTCGCGCTCCGCATAAACATCGTGCGACAAGTCCATACGGGTCATGCGGACCAGCGTTTTCTGGTCCTGCGAGATGAGAAATTCAATCTTCTGCTCTTTGCCGTGACCATTGAGGGTCAGGGTAAGGCTGTTGAAGCCGGCGATATCACTGGGGTGCGTCGGCCCAACACTAATCGTAATCTCGGGAGGCAAGTCGTACTGCGCCCGCACCTGGTGCTGGATGCGCTGCTGCAGCTCCGGCGAGAGCGTGCCAGTGGCCGCGGTGGGAGCGTTCTTGGACTGCGCGGAGCACCCCACACAAGCCAGTAGAAACACGAATGCCAGTTTTTTCATCAAGAAGAACCAAAAGCCTTTAGCGGAAAACATTGAAAAACTGATTATCTCACGCGGGCTGCCGAAACAGAGGACCGGACTACTTCCGTTCGCGATCTCGCAGACCTTCAATTTGCAGGATGTCGTTCATCGACCCGGAGCGGAAGCCTTCCAAATCGAGCGTGACGTACTTGAAGCCCAGCGCTCTGAAGATGCGCGTGAATTCCGTTGCCATCTCTGAACTCATGGCGCGGGGGAGTTCGTCGCGCGCGATCTCGATGCGGACGATATCGCCGTGATGACGAACCCTAAGTTGTTCGAAGCCGAGTTCGCGCAGCGCGTCTTCTCCTTGTTCGACCACCATAAGAGCCTCGGGGGTCACTGCCCGCCCGTGCTCGATCCTCGAAGAAAGACAAGGCGAGGCGGGCTTGTTCCAGATGCGAAGTCCTGCCTCGCGAGCAAGCTGGCGGATTTCGGACTTGGTCAGGCCGGCTTGCAGCAGCGGCGCAGAAACCCCGTGCTGATTGGCAGCCTGCTGACCGGGACGATAGTCACCCAGGTCGTCGAGGTTGACTCCATACGCGATCGTCTTGAAGGAAGTTTGCTCGCGATAATGCTCTATCACCGCGAACAGCTCATCTTTGCAATGGAAGCAGCGCGCTCCATCGTTGCGAATGTACTCGGGATTGCTTAGCTCGCAGGTGTTGAGCACTGTCAGGGGAATGCCCCGTTCTTCCGCGAAGGCGAGTGCATCGCGCTTTTGTGATCGGGCCAGGCTGGGTGAGTCAGCCAAGACCGCCAGCATTGCGTTGCCCAGTTCCTCATGTGCGACCCACGCCAGGTAGCCGGAATCCACTCCGCCGGAATATGCAACCAGTACCGACCCAAACGAGCGAAGAATGCGCAGCAACGCGAGGAGCTTCGCTGCCAGGCTCTGCGGGGTGGCTTCCAAGATCGGGCGCGATGCTGACATGGCTTCATTCTAAGACAGCGTGGAGAAACTCGGAGCCGGCTAATACAGTCTGTCCTGGCGGCGAATCGTTCCAAACGTTCCGAAGTTCGTCAGGCTCAGGGCGAAACGAAAATAATTTTCGTTGCGCACAGTGCCCAAACCCCACCGCTGATATTCGAAGGTCACTCCGCAACAATCCCAATTGTAGGTGGCCTGCGCGGCCCCGTATTGTAGTGTTTTTTCCTCGTAATCGTAGTTGACATTCGCGGCCGCGTTGAAGCCTTTACGAGCGATGTTGCCGTAACCCAGCAGAAAACGAAACTGATTGAAGGTGTTTGCAGGAATCGTCTGGCCGCCGACGACGAGCGACGCCGGAATCTTCAGGAAAGTCTGGCCTGCATTGACATACCAGTTGTTCCAGTGGTGTCCCAGCAGGACCGTGCTGGCGTTTAACTGCTGCAGGACAGGATCGTAATCCACGTCCCATTGCAGATCAGAACTATTGTCTTGCAGGCGAAGACGTGAAATAAGGGGAGCGAAATGACGCGGACCGTAGATGAAGGCGATGCCGGTGAAGTCGGCAGAACTGTCAAAAACGTTGCGTGCGCCGTTTACCACCGCGCCCCCGAAGGTCGGGTCGAAGAAGTACTTTTGCGCAAGCTTCCAGCTGAGGATCTCTTTGGACGCACCTTGGCTATCGTCGCAGTCGCCCTCTTTGTCCCGTGCTTCTGTCCATGGCTGCAAACTCAACTGTGATCCCGGGGGAAGGTAGTGGGGATCGCGGAAGCATTTGCCGGAGGATTGGGTCTTCTTGGCGTAGATGCGGTTGATGACGCCGTATTCGACTTCATTCGTATCGGCCAGGATGTCGCGGTAGTCGAAGCGGATGATGTCGGCGAAGTTGCTGACGCCGGTTTGGTAGCGATACGTAGCATAAGGCTCGACGGTGTGCTTCACCACGTAACCGAAGGGCTTCTTGTCGAAGATCTTTGCCAGCGTTGGAGGGCGCACCTCGAATGAGGTATGCAGCACATTTCGGTTGATGACCTCGTTCAGCGCTTGTGGCAAGCTGTTGATCGTACTGGCCGGTTGGAGGCGTTGGCTGTATATAGTTTCCTCCATTCCCAACTCCGGCCGCAGCGTCCAGCCGCGAAGAAACTCTGGCAGGCTTACCCAGGGATGAAAGTCGCCGCGGCCAACGACCGACGCTGTCTGGAAGCCGGGCTCATGACGGGAAAGTCCTTCGCCGGCTACATCGTAGGAATACATGACCGGCGAGCCCGCAATCGGCTTCTCCATCCCGGCGAATTGGAAGCTGGTGAGGTGGGCAATGTCGATGACGTCGCCTTCGACTGAACTCTGATAATTCTGGTATCGCGAGATGAGCAGTGCATCGAACCTTCCATCGCGGCTGCGGCTGATAAATCCGGAGGAGCGCACCTCGGAATTCACCGCCTGAACGAAGTTCTCTCCGAACGCTAAACGAAAGATGTACGAACTCAGGTAGTCAACCGAGGCCACGCCGCGAAACCCGCGCGGAAGTAGTATGTCTCCGTTGAACTTCGCCTCTTCGCCGCCCTGGTTCTGCCCGGTGTTTGGTTGTCCCTTGGAATCGACAACCCCGAAGTACTCGGCGATAACGTGCCACTTGTACCCAATAGCGCGGTAGCTCCCGTGCTGCGCCCATCCGCGCTTGCTGTACAGCTCGGCGCCGATGGTGGCGTCGGAACTGCGGTTGATCGCCCAATAGAAACCATCGCCGATGACAGTGCCGCGCGTGTTAGAAACACCAATCACTGGGATGAGAAGGCCGCTTTTGCGCCCCAGATTGTCAATGGGGTGTTCCGCATAGGGGAAGTAGAACACTGGAATCCTGCCGATGCGCAGCGTCGCGTGGTGCATGCGCGCGTCCTCTCCGACTTCCACCCTGGCACTTGCGGCCACGAACCGCCACTTCGGTTTGGGAAGCTGGCAGGAAGTGATATAGCCGTAGTGGACCAGGTAGGTATCGGGTCCGAGTTTGTCGACTACCTTGCCGGCGAAGAAGAAAGGCGTTGAAGAGGTGAGGAACATCAGCTTGTTCTTGACGCGCACTCCGGTTGACCCGTTTGCGTCGTAGAAGGTGCCGCTGTCGCGGCTGACGTCATAGGTGCCATGAGTAGCAGTGAGGTGTTCGTTGTGCGGGCCTCCGTCGAAGACCACGTGTCCTTTGGCGGTGACGATGCCGGTCGTCGAATCGTACGTCGCCTCATCACAATGCAGGACGTTATTGCGGAAACGAATGATCACGTGCCCGATGGCATAGTAAATGTCCTGCTCTTTTTTTTGATGATCGGCCGTAATGAGAACTTCATCACGCCCCAACGGCACGTTGAGCGCGGGGCGCGGATTGTCTTCTTGCGCATCGCCGCTTGCTTGCAGTTCCTGGTCGAGAAAACGTTGCGCATCGTTAACATCTTCCTGTTGAGTCTTGACTGCCGAACTGTCGCCCACGACTTGCGGCACAATCTCAGCACCGCCACGCGATGAACCACTGCGCAACTGACTCGTTAATAACTGAGGAGATAGAAAGCAATGACAAGCAAGAATGGCCGTGATAATTATTCGAGTGCGGGGAATCATCAATCGCCGAGCGTTCCTTCGCCGGTGGATTCGCGGATTGAGCTAGACCTTGCACGTTAGCACGCTCTATGGTCTCAGGCAAAACGGGAAACGTTAGTCTTCCCACACAGCGCCGCTGAAATCGGTAGTCGCGCCACGACATGACAGAGCAGCAGCCATCCTTTGACGACTCCGGTCCGGTGCCCGATGTATGGCGCCGCGAAGTGCAGTCCCGGCTGGAGCGCTACAAACGCCGACGTGGCCGCCGCATCGAAGGCGCCTTCAGCATGCGCTTTCCGTTTCCGCCTGCAGAACTACCGGCGGTTGCGTCCAGTCCTGTGCTGGAGCCACAGGCAGACGAGCAGCCCGGCTCTCTCCCAACCGGCGATGAGATTGGGCCGATTCCTGCCGAAGCGCAAGCAGAGTGTCATAACGACATTCCGTTGCAGAAGGAGAACGACCAGGTTGAGTTAGCGGAGGCGCCTGCCAGTGTGGTAAGCGTTGTCGCGCCGGCGCCGGCGCCAGAGCCAGAGCCGGAAGAGGCACCGGTTCCGGTGATCGAATTGCCGCCACGGCCACAGCCGCGCCGCAAAGTAATCGCTTTTCCCATCCCCCCGTACGAGCCTATCGAATCTGCTCGCCGCATCGCTGATCCGGTACAACCCGAACAACTGCGAATCCTCGATGTCCCGGAAGAACTTCAAGCCATCCCCGCTACTCCGTTTTTGGACGGTTTGCTGGAGGCGCCAGCCGCGCCTGCGCCAGGTTTGCAGGCGGACGGCCTGGAGTTACCTTGCGCGACTGCAAGGGCCGCCAGGCGTCTGGGCGCGGCTCTGATCGACGCAGTCGTAGTCTTGAGCGGCGTGGCTATTTCCGCTGCCGCTGCGAGTCGCTTCCTGAGCGAGCTTGCGCCCACAAAGTTCCTCATAGCGGGTGCGGTCACGGTTTACGTCCTGTTGTGGGTCAGCTATCAATACTTGTTTCTTGTGTTCGGGGGCCGGACCCTAGGCATGAGAGCGACGCGTGTACGTCTGCAAACCTTCAAGGGGCGCTCGCCCAACTTCCGCCGGCGCCAGTTGCGGGTCTTCGGGCTTTACCTATCTGTCCTGTCACTGGGCATGGGAGTGCTCTGGTATTTCGTGGACGTGGATTCGCTGTGCTGGCATGATCGTATCAGTCAAACCTTCCCTGCGGCTGCCGATAAGTCCTAAGCGACTGCGATAGCATTGACTCAACAGATCTTGGCTATTCGAAAACCATTCAGTGCGGGCAAGCGCTTCGGGAGTCTTGCGATAACTACGGCCCTGTTCATTCTGTTCGCGGGGTGTAACGCCGAGCCGCGGAAGAGCGATGCGGAGTTAGGCTTGAACCCGCAGCAGGCGCAGGGACGCCGCGTCTATGACGCGCGCTGCGCAGAATGCCACTACGCCTACAGCAAGCGCAACCTGCGCGGTCCCAGTTTGCATGGTCTGTTCAAGAAGCAGTTCATGGCCAACGGCATGCCGGCCAATGATGAGCGCGTGACCGACATCATCCTGCTGGGCCGCGCCAAGATGCCGGCCTTCCAACAGAAGCTGACGCAGCAGCAGTTCGACGATCTGATGGCCTATCTGCACACGCTGTAACTGTTGGGAGGCGAGTAGAATCAAAGCAATATGGCCGCCGCTGCAGAACTGATTCAGATCGACGTTTCTTCCCAGACGCCCGCTCCCAAACCGGACTGGCTGAAGGCGCGCGCTCCCATGGGCGAGAACTACCACGACCTGAAGACGCTGGCGCGCAAGCTCGATCTCCACACGGTGTGCGAGTCGGCGCACTGTCCTAACATTGGGGAGTGCTGGAATCATCGCACGGCGACGTTCATGCTGCTGGGGAATCTGTGTACGCGGCGTTGCGGGTTCTGCGCCGTGCCCAAGGGCCGCCCCATGCCGATTGACCTCGAGGAGCCGGTGCGCGTCGCCGAGGCCGTCGAGAAGCTGGGTTTGAAGTTCGCTGTCGTAACCAGCGTCAATCGAGACGACGACAATATCGGAGCTGCCCGTGTGTTCGCCGATACGATTACGGAAATCCGCAACCGTGTTTCCGATTGCCGGGTGGAAGTGCTCATCCCCGACTTCCAAGGCTTGGAAGAGCCGCTGCAAATCGTGATGGATGTCCGCCCGGACATTCTGAACCACAACACGGAGACGGTGCCAAGGCTCTATCGGGTGGCGCGATCGGGCGCGCGCTACGAGCGCACGTTGCGCTTGCTGGAGCGCGCAAAAGAAATTAATCCGGCGGTCCCCAGCAAGACAGGCGTTATGGTTGGATTAGGCGAGAGTACGGAGGAACTGCTGTCGGTGTTTCGCGACCTGGCTTCGAAAAACGTCGACATCCTTACCATTGGGCAATACCTACGCCCCTCGAAAGATCACCTGCCGGTTGCGCGCCTGTACACGCCGGACGAATTCCAGTCCATGAAAGTTGAGGCGCTCAAGATGGGTTTCCGGCACGTCGAATCAGGGCCGCTGGTGCGTTCCAGCTACCACGCGCATGAGCAGGCCGACGCGGGTGCTTCTGCGTCAGTGCCCATTCAATAGAAATCACTATTCGAAGCCCACTTTTCAGCTCCCCCAAAGCGGAAGCCGATCTCCAGGCGCCTCGGGCGGCGCATGCTGAGAGGCGATCCGGTATCGGCGAGCGTTGGCGGTGTAGTCAAAGCGCGGCGGCTAAGGTAATCGCGGAGACCCTGCTCAGCCGGAAGTGAGAATCGTTCTCTGCGGCGTCGCGACGTTCGCATGCTTTTTGGCAGGCGCGAGCGGCTGAGGCACGGTGTCACAGATCGCTCTCAGTCGCGCCGAAGCTGCCGCCTCAACGACGGCCCGCCATTCGATGCAGAAGGAGTCGCCTTTGCTTCCTTTCAGCTTTTTGAGATCGGGTTCCTCCGCCCCTTTCCCCACCGCCCTGAGCTGTTTGCCCGAGAGCATGTACTCTCTCTGATACGTGGCTGCGGGACTCTTATTAAATCCCTCAAGCAGATTCTGGAAGTGTGTTTTCAGATCGACTTCGACTTCCGATTTGGGATCGTCAATCCAGTCGATCAGGTCGAACGCGCTGTCTTTGTGGCATCCTACGTTGGTCTGGTAGATGTAACCCTTCAAATCTTCTGCGGCATGGTGCTTTTCGCTAAGAAAAATGTAGCCGTGGCCGGCGGCCTGGGCCAGCACATTGATGCGGACCATGAAGTAGCCGTTGGTCCTGCCCATCGCTTCCAGAGCTTTCCCGAGTCGTGCCTCTTCCGAAAGCAGGATGACATCCGGACTTTTTTCGTTCCCGGTGTAAAGATTCAGCGGTGAGCTGGTGAGGATTTCGCACAAACGGTTGGCGCTACTGCCGCAAGCCCATGTGTTTGTAATCTGTCTCCGAGGGGTAAACGCCTCCATTCCCTCCATTCCAGCCAGAGCCCAAGTGGCCAAAGCTTGATTTATCTCGGCATTTTTCAGGACCTGCTGGCCGCGCAGGCTTTTCCAGCAGAGGCGGATGGTGTGACAGAGCAGAGCGTGCAACGGGTCGTCGACTCGCCTGGGCATCGCTATCCTCCCGAATCGCAATGCGATCAGGTTGTGGGCAGAAAAGTTCCTTGTGGGCCGGGTGGCCTACGTGCTCACTCGGCAGTGAGTTTTCCGCTGACAGTATAGCCGAGAAGGTCCACATCATTCGACCAAGTATGGCACAGGCAAATCAATGCTGCGCCGCGGACCTGAGGGTCGTGGTCCACGCTACGGTATCTTTAGCCGTTCCTGTCCATCCGAAACGGTTGCAAGGTTCTTAACAGCGACTCGGGAGCTTCGGCTTCGACCTCAACGTAGCCATCCCGATATTCTCGTCCCAACACCACAGCCCTCGCGTCAATCGCCGCCAGCGCCTTGCCTTCGGATTGCGGCACTCGCAAGCGCACGCGGCTGACTGGGTCCTGTTCGATCATCTGATCAATGCAATCAAGCAGCTTGTTCAGGCCCTCTCCCTTTTGCGCCGAGACGTGGACGATGGCGTCGGTGTCGATGAGGCTGTCGCGCTTAACCGGGCTCAGCAGGTCAATCTTGTTCATCACGTGCAGGCGGGGTTTGTTGTGCGCCTCAAGCTCGCGCAGGACCTCTTCCACCTGCACTTCCTGTTCGAGAGCCGCAGGACTGGTTACGTCCGACACCTCAATGAGCAGCGATGCCCGCTGCACTTCTTCAAGAGTGGCCCGGAATGCTGAAACCAGAGTATGCGGCAGATGGCGAATGAATCCCACAGTGTCAGAGAGCAGCACTTCGCGCTTGGAGGGCAGCTTGAGCTGCCGCAGAGTGGGATCAAGCGTAGCGAACATCAGTGAGCTCTCCAGGACGCCCGCTTTCGTCAGTGCGTTGAACAGCGTCGATTTGCCGGCATTGGTATAGCCGATGAGCGCGACCGTCGCGATGGGCACCGATTCACGGCGCTGACGCTGCTGCCCGCGGATGCGACGCACGTTCTCCAGCTGCTCCTTGACGTGACGAATACGGCGATAGATTTTGCGGCGGTCGGTTTCGAGCTGGGTTTCACCCGGACCACGCGTGCCGATTCCGCCGCCAAGCTGTGACATCTGCACGCCTCGTCCGGCCAACCGGGGAAGCAGGTACTCCAGCTGCGCCAGCTCCACCTGGAGCTGGCCTTCGCGGGTCCGGGCGTGACGGGCGAAAATGTCCAGGATGAGTTGGGTGCGATCAATAACTCGCACCTCCAGCGCGCGCTCCAAATTACGCTGTTGCGAGGGCGAGAGTTCGTGATCGAAGATGGCCAGCTCGGAGTCCGCCGAGGCCAGCGCGCCCTTTAGCTCCTCGACCTTGCCGCTGCCGATAAGGGTGGCCGGGTCGGGACGCGACCTGCGCTGCAAGACCTGGCCGGCGATAACTGCTCCTGCGCTTTCGGAAAGCTCACGCAGCTCAGCCATCGAATCCTTGGCGGAAAAGCTGGGCAGGTTGCCAAGGTCGATTGTCGGATGGACCACGGCGTTTCGCGCCATGCGTGCGTTGGCAGGTATGCGCAGACGCCGCTTGGCGGGGGAAGAAACACCGTCTTCCAACTGCGACGAGTCCGATAGATCCGTTGGCTGTTCTGAACGGTGAGGAGCGCGGGCAGAAAATTCGATCCCAACTAAAAAGGCACGCTCCGTTCCGCTCAGGCGAGCGTCTTCACGTCTTTGATGCATACTGCTTCGGGCCGGCAAGGATCTAGCTGTGAGTCTGGCTATTTTGTGTCGAGGCCAGCGGAGCGACGGTCGATTCCCCGGCAGGGCGATTATCGTGCCGCTCCATATAGGAGCGCGAGACCACCACTGTCGAAATCGCGTGCTTGAAAATCAATTGCTCCTGATTGTTCGTCTCGAGCACCACTGAATACTTGTCGAACGACCGAATCTTCCCTGTGAGCTTTACGCCACTGAGAAGATAGATGGTGATGACAGCCTTGTCCTTGCGTGCGGTGTTGAGAAACGAGTCCTGAATATTCTGCGCCGGTTTGCTTTCCATTGTTTGTTTTCCTCCCGACCTTCCCAAGAAACGGCACCAGTGCGCACCTATCTGGCCTTACTGGTCCGGAAATACCACAAGCCCATGACTTTAGTACCCGCAGTCATAAGCGCACAAGACTCAGAGTAACCATACGGCGTCAGAAACGCAATTTCAATGAAAAGGGCGTGCAGGTACGTTAAAGTAGCATCCTCGAACCGGACGCGGGGCGAAATCACACTCCGGGCGACCGGCTCGTTGTTTTAGGTTCGGAAGAGTTCATGGCACTCCCATTATTGGCATATACGGTTCCGTCACGAATTCTCCCTCGCGGAAGTGACGGGATCCTCATTCTGGTGCGTTGGGTGCACATCATCGCTGGAATCACCTGGATTGGCCTGCTCTATTTCTTCGTTCTGGTAAACGGCGATTTTCTGGGTGAGCTCGACCCGAGATCCAGGATGGTCGTCATCCCCAAGCTTATGCCGCGCGCCATGTGGTGGTTTCGCTGGAGCTCTTTTGTCACAGTGATCGTCGGCTTTGGATACTGGAATTACATCGTGGCCACCGATGCCAAGAATGCGATCACGATGGGCGGAACCGCTTCGCCGGGCACCGTCATCGGCAGCTTTCTCGTGATCTGGACCGTCGCCTTCGCCATCGAGATGGGAGCGGTCATGTCGCCGGTTCCCGCGCTGAAGAGCGCTCCGGCGCTCGGTGTAATTGTTGCCGTCGCGCTCGCAGCGGGAGCGTACGTTTTCCTGGCGCTGAATCAGCATGGCTGGGAGAGTAATCGCACGCTGGCCATCGGAATCGGCGGCGGGCTGGGCTGGTTTATGATGCTGAACGTCTGGGGAATTGTCTGGCGCATGCAGAAGAAGGTCATTCGCTGGAACGAGGCCGCGCTGAGCGAAGGCGCACCCATCCCGGCTGAAGCGAGCAACATTGCGCGAACCGCCTCAGTCGTGGCCCGGGTCAACTTCTGGGTATCGTTCCCCATGCTGTTTTTCATGGGCGCATCAAGCCACTACCTGATGTTCGTCCAGCGATGAGAACGGGCGGCTGTGCCCGCTGATAGAATTTGCCTTGCGATGGAGCAATCCACCTCACAACTGGAAGCAACGGATACTGGCCGCATAGCCCCAATTCCGGCGTTCAGCTTGGCCCGGCAATACGAAGCCATCAAGAACGAAGTACACGCGGCTATAGACCGTGTTCTGGCAAGTCACTATTTCATTGGCGGCCCGGAGCTGGAGCAGTTCGAGGCGGAAGCGGCGCAGTTCCTCGGCGTGGAGGCGGTTGTTGGTTGCGCCTCGGGCACTGACGCTTTGTGGCTGGCGTTGCAGGCAGCAGGAATCGAAGCGGGCGACTCCGTGCTGACGACCCCGTTCAGCTTCTTCGCATCTGCGAGTTCCATCTCGCGCTGCGGCGCCAGACCGGTGTTCGCCGACATCGACCCGGCGACGCTGAACCTCGATCCGGCCTCAGCCGAGTCTGTCTTGAAGAAGTCTGTGGCGAAAGCCGTGAAGACGATCATGCCCGTGCATCTGTATGGGCAATGCGCCGACATGAGCGCATTCCTCCAGTTGGGAGAGGCTTTCGGCGCGGCCGTCATGGAAGACGCCGCCCAGGGCTTTGGAGCCAAATGGCGCGACAGGATGGCGGGGAGCTTCGGGAAAGTCGCCGCGTTCAGTTTCTATCCCACCAAGAATCTTGGCGCGTACGGTGATGCGGGCTGCGTCGCAACCAACGACATCGAGCTCGCAGCGCACTTGCGGCGGCTCCGCAATCACGGTAGCAGCCGACGCTATTACCACGAAGAGTTCGGATGGAACAGCCGCCTCGACGCCTTGCAGGCCGCCATACTAAGAGTGAAATTGCGCCACCTGGATGACTGGAACGATCAACGGCGGGGAATTGCTGCTCGATACGACGCTGCGTTTGAGCAGGCAGGACTGAGCCGAGGCGGAAGCGTTCGACCAAATGAGCAGGCGCCGATCGTGCCGCTCCAGGTCTGCCCCGAGGCGTTCCACATCTTTCACCAATATGTTGTGCGCGCCTATCGGCGGGACGAATTGCGCGCCTTCCTGTCACAGCGGGGAATCGGGACCGAGATTTATTATCCGTTACCTCTGCATTTGCAACAGGCCTTCGCTCACTTGGGATACGGGAAGGGCGACTTCCCGGAAGCGGACCGGGCGTCCGCAGAGGTCGTGGCCCTTCCCATGTTTCCCGAGTTGCGCGAAGAAGAGCAACAGCGCGTGGTGGCGGCGATGGCCGCGTTCTACAGCTAGCCCAACCTCGCCGCGCTGAATCAGTGGCTTACTTTTTTTCCTTCCCCTTGTTCCAATCGATGATGTTAGTCAAATCCCAGGGATTCTTGCGCAGCTCCCACTGTAGGTTTCCCTCTTTGTTGATTATCAGCTGCGTCGCTGGGTACAGGACGCCAGCGCTCTTCTTGGGGCTCTTATCGTCGATGTTGATCTCGCCAGCCGTGAGGTTGTACGCCTGCGATTGCGTGCCCCGGGCAGCTTCCCCGAAAGCGATCTTGCGGTTGGTAATGAAGCGGATCTTCCGGCCCGTTGCTGTCGGGATGCTCGTGACGTAAGCGAGACCGTAACCCACGGTCCCCGGGATCTGTATCTGTCCGACCGGCTTCATCTTCGACAGCGCGTCATACAATCCCTGATTCTGGCCCTTCTTGAAGGCATCGACCAGGGCCTGCTTGTCTTCGGGGGTGGAGAACTCAGTGATGACCAGCTTGATGTTCTGGATCGTCCCCATCTGCGTGCTGGTTCCACGGGCCGTGGCATCGATGGTTTCAACTTGCGCGGCGGCAAAGACGGGGAGCATGAGCCCCACCGTCAATATGGCCGCGATTGCGCAGGATGTCCGTACGAACTTCGAATGTTTGTGCATAGTTGCTCCTTGTTTGATATAAAGCACATGGCCCCAAACAGCAACAGTTTTATCACTGGTTGGCGTTAGAGAGAATTCTGCGCCACGCCAGGTTAAGCCTGGAGCTACCCGGTTGTCTGGCTCGCGTGGTGGTGCTTCTTCTTGTGAGATGAACTCTGCTTCTGAGACGTGGCCCCCCGCTTCTGCCCGCGTTCTTCGTTAGCTTTCTGCCGTGCTGCCAGCTCGGCATCGTGCTTCGCCTTCTCTGCGGCTTCCTCCTCAGGAGTAGGAACGCGACGCACGATGGGCCCATTCATCTTGTAGGTGGTCGCGACGATCTGGCCTGAGTCGTTCATCGTGTGAATCGTGAACGTCGGCAGGTCCCCTTCTTTGTCAAACGTCTGATGGCCCACCTCGACCGGGAAATAGCCTTCCAGGTTACGTTGGCGATAAGCCGTTTCGTAGCGATGCCGGGCCCGGTTGCGAGTGAAGACGCGAATCTGGTTGTAGTCCCAGGGGATGCCGTCTTTTGGCTCGTTTAGCAAGACCAGGTACTGTGGTTCCTGCTTTGCCTCGCCGTCTATGGTTTCCTCAACGGTGTTCAGCACGAAGTAGCCGGTGATGCGCTGGCCCTCGGCATACTGGGCGACGTCGAGCGGAACGTCCAGATCCACCATGCGCAGCAGCACCCATCCAACCTGGCCGGCCGGGTCGCGTACCAGGTACCAGTCCTCCATGATGGGTTTAGGCGCCGGAGGCTCGGCCGAACGCGCGGGATTAGCTTCCAGAGCCCCCTTCGTGGAGGCCGGTGTTGGTGATCCCGACGCAGCGCCCTTCTGGGAGCTGCCTGCGCTGCCAGCCCCGGTCTTTGCGGCCCTGGCTGCTGCTTCCGCTTCCGTCTTTGCGTTCTTGTCGGTGGTGGTGCGCTTCAGGATCTCCAGCTTGTCGCCATCCTTCAGCTGATAGAGGTGCTCCGCATCGCGCGCCGGCTCGATATGCATGTTGAGTTCAGCGCGCGTGGTTCCGTGAGCCTCCACCGGAGTGTTGGCGTTGTCTTTTGCCAGCTTCTGAAAGCCGTCGTAAATCTCCTGCGAGACCAGGCTTCGCTCTTCAATCCAGCCTTCCTGCCCTTTGTCAGTGCGCACGCGAACGAAACGCCGCTGCTTTTCCAGCACCTCGACCCGATCGCCGTTGTGCACCATGCCGACCTTTCCGTAGAGAGTGGCCACTCGATCGCGCAGGGTCGTTTCCGCTGCCGACACGTACATGTATTCGTGATGTTCGAGCTTGGCGCGGCTACACGCGGAAATTAGAACCAAGAGTGCGATTAGTAGCAGAACAAAACGGCGACGGGAAGTTGTGGGGTTCGGCAAGACAGACTGCGCCTTCACAGAAGCTTACGCTTCACTATAGCTCATCGTTGTCCGCCGGCGGCCAGCGTCCTTGCGACAGAAGTTGGACAGGAACCAACGGATGCACCGGCAATAAGAAAGCCCGGCCCTCGCGAGGCCGGGCGCTTCGTCTGCGGATAAGGATCTTACCAGACTCGACAAGCGTTCTTGCGTACCATGGGCGAGTCGGGCTTGCACCCGAATGCCTTGGCGAAGTTCTCCATATTGGAGACGACGCCGTTGACGCGATACTGAGGATTGGAGTGCTCATTGGTGAGCGCTTGCAGGCGCACCGCTTCCGGCCTCATGTTCTCGCACCAAACCTGCCCCCAGCCGAGGTAGAAACGCTGGTCGGGAGTGAATCCGTCTTTGTCCTTTTCCGGCGAAGAAGCAAGCACATCGAGCAGCGCCATGTGCGAGATGCGGAGGCCGCCATTGTCGGCTGTGTTCTCACCTAGCGTCAGCTTGCCCTTGATATGCACGTCATCAATCACGACGAAGCCATCATATTCGTTGACGAAGCAACTCTCCAGCTTGTCGAAGCGTTCGCGGTCCCGCGCCGTCCACCAATCGCGCAGATTGCCTTGAGCGTCGAACTGGCTGCCTTCGTCGTCAAAGCCGTGTGTCAGTTCGTGACCGATCACGGCGCCAACCGCGCCGAAGTTGGTGGCGTCGTCCGCATTCTTGTCGTAAAACGGCGGCTGCAAAATGCCGGCGGGGAAATTGACGTTGTTCTCGAGCGGGTTGTAGTAGGCGTTGACGGTCGATGGCGTCATCCCCCATTCCTGACGGTCCACCGGCTTGCCGATCTTGTTAAGCTGCCGCTGGAACTCGAAGTGGTTCGCGCGCATGGAATTGCCCAATGCGTCTCCTCGCACGATTTCTAAAGAGCTATAGTCCCGCCATTTGTTGGGGTAGCCAATCTTGTTGTCGATGTGCGCCAGCTTGTCCAGGGCCTGCTTCTTGGTCGCCTCGCTCATCCAGGAAAGCTCGGTGATGTCCTGCTTCAGGGCGGCTTCCAGCTCGTGCACCATCTTCAATGTGGCGGCTTTCGACTCCGGTGGGAACGCCTCGGCAACATACGCCTGGCCGAGGGCCTCGCCGAGGTCGGCATCGGTGTATTGTACGCAGCGCTTCCATCGTGGGCGCAGTTCCTTGGCGCCAGTCAGCGTTTTGCCGAAGAAGTCGAAGTTTTCATCGACGAATGCCTTGGGTAGCATAGGTGCGGCTGCGTGCAGCGTCTGCCAACGAAGATAAGTTTTGATCGTTTCCAGATCGTTGTCAGCGATGACCTTGTTCATGCCTTTCACGAAGTCAGGCACGGAAACATCGAGACTGCTGAACTCCGGGCTCTTAATCGCCACAAAATATTCGTTCCACTTGAATGCGGGACTCAGTTCCTGAAGCTGCGCCGTCGTCATCTTGTGATAGACCTTGTTGGGATCGCGACGATCCACCCGGTTCGATTGAGGCCTTGGCCAGCGCAGTCTCCACCTGCATCACGGTCTTGGCTTCGGCTGCGGCTTTCGCCGGGGAATCGCCCGCGAGCTTGAACATATTGGCGACATGCTGCTGGTACTTCTTGCGAAGCTCAACCGACTTGGCATCGTCCTTCAGGTAGTAATCGCGGTCCGGCAAACCTAACCCGCCCTGGTCGGTGTTGGCGATCACCATGGTCGAGTTCTTGGCGTCGGGCTCGGAACCGAAGGCGAACAGCGCGTTCGCTCCTTCATTGTGCATTTGCCCGATGAGGGCGGGCAGCTCGGACTTGTCTTTGAGGGCAGAAATGCGGTCGAGCAGCGGCTGCACCGGCTTTGTGCCCTTGGCCTCGATCGCTGCTTCGTCCATGCAGGAGAAGTAGTAATCGCCGATCTTCTGATCGTTCGCACTGCGGGTCGCGCTGTCAGCAGACTGCTTCTCGAGAATGTTCTTCAGAATTGTCTGATTGCGCTCATGTAGCTCGTTGAACCTTCCCCAGCTGGATTGGTCTGGGGGGATGGGATTCTCCTTGAGCCAGTTGCCGCAGGCAAATTGGTAGAAGTCGGTACACGGATCCACCGACTTGTCGATGGCGTCGAGGTCGAAGCTCCTCACCGGCTTGGGGACGCTACTCGCGCCCGGAGTGTTGGTTTGTGCACGGCAGGCGATCGCCGCAAGTAATGCTAGTAAGAACATCAGGACACGATTTCGCATAACACCTCGCTCAAAGTATGAGGCTCCGCCTGGGAGCCTCAGGTGAAAGTTTTATCTGCTACAGGCCCTCATGCTGACATCTACCAGACTCGGCAGGCGTTCTCGCGCACCATGGGCTGGCCGGCCTTACAGCCGAAAGCCTGCTGGAAGGCAGCCGAGTTCTGAACTGCGCCGTTTACCCGCCATTGTCCAGGAGAGTGCGGATCTGTCAGCGCTCGCTTGCGCGCCTCCTGATCAGTTATGTTCTGACACCAGATTTGTCCAAAGGCCAGGAAGAAGCGCTGTTGGGGCGTGTAACCATCGATCTCCTTCACCGGCGTGTTGCCTATGATGTCCGTCAGGGCCATGTATGCGAGCTTAAGTCCGCCGTTGTCGGCCGTGTTCTCGCCCAGCGTGAGCCTGCCGTTTAGCTTCACTTCGCCCTTGTCGTCTTTCACGGCCACAAAGCTGGAGTATTCATCGGCCGTACAGGTTGCCCGCTTTTCAAACTCCTCGGCATCTTTCGGCGTCCACCAGTCGCGGAAGTCGCCCTCAGCGTCATACTTGCGGCCCTGATCGTCAAACCCGTGCGTCAGTTCGTGGCCGATCACTACGCCGATGCCGCCATAGTTGACGGCGTTGTCCATGTTTTTGCTGTAGAACGGTGGTTGCAGGATGCCTGCGGGGAAGTTGATGTCATTCATCGGCGGCCGATAATAAGCGTTGACCGTCGGCGGCGTCATGCTCCAGTCCTTACGGTCCGTGGGCTTGTCGATCTTCTGGAGGATGCGATGGGCCTCAAACGCAGCCGCTCGCTGCACATTGCCGGCGTAGTCGCTGCGGTTGATGACCACGCTGCTGTAGTCGCGCCATTTGTCGGGATATCCGATATTGTTGACGATGGTGCTGAGCTTCTTGTAGGCCTGCTGCTTGGTGGCGTCGGACATCCAGTCCAGTTGCTGAATGTCCTGGTGCATTGCGCTCTCGATGGCCGCGACCATCTTCAGCGTGCGTTCTTTGCCCGCCGGGCCAAACGTGCGGTCAACATAGAGCTGGCCCAGCGCCATTCCCAGGCTAGTGTTGGTTGCGCGCACGCAACGTTCCCAGCGCGGTTCGATCTCCTGCTGCCCCGACAGATACTTACCATTAAATTCGAAGTCTTCGTCAACAAAAGCTTTGCTCAAGCTCGGGGCGTAGCTATTGATCGTCCACCAGCGCAGATAGGTCTTCCAGTCGGCAAGGGAAACTGAATCGAGCTGCTCGTTCACCTGCTTGAAGAAGTTGGGATTGCCAACATTCAAGATGGTGAACTTAGGCGCCCCACTTTGCGCGAAGTACTGAGTCAGGTCGAAATTCGGAGCCAAGCTTTCGGCTTCGGTCGTCTTCATCAGGTGATCGCGATTCTTGGGATCACGGCGCTCGGTGCGATCCATGGAGGCCTTGGCCAGTCCGATTTCGACGGCGAGTACGGTCTTCGCTTCGCTCGCGGCTGTCTCGGGAGAGTCGCCCGCCAGTTCGAACATTTTCTGCACATGCTGCTGATACTTCTCCCGCGTCTCGACTGATTTGGCGTCGTCCTTGATGTAGTAATCGCGGTCGGGAAGCGTGATTCCTCCCTGGTCGATGTATGCGATGGTTTTGTTGGCATCGTGCATGTCGGGCTGGGAGTAGAAGGCGAACAGCGCCTGCAACCCGTTGCGATGCATGTAGGACACCTGCTCGAGCAGTTGCTGGCGGTTCTTGATTCCCGCAATGCGCTTCATCTCCGGCTGTAAGGGAGCTGCACCAGCTTTGTCGATGGCTACCTCGTCCACACACGAGGCGTAGAAATCTCCCACTTTCTTCTCGATAGGGGAGTTCGGCTTGGCTTGAGCGCTGTTGAGAATGTCACGCAGGACGTAGAAGTTATGTTCTTGCAATTGATCGAAGCGGCCCCAGCGGGATTTGTCGGCGGGGATGGCGTTCGTCTTCATCCAGTTGCCGCAGGCGTATTGGTAGAAGTCCTCGCAAGGATTGACGGTCGTATCAATCGCGGTTAGACCAAAGCCAGGGATCTCCTTGATGTTTCCCGATGAGCCGGAAGAAGAAGTTTGAGCGTTGCACAAAGCAGCACAGAGCAAGCCGGAGAAGAGAAGAACGCGGATGCGCATGAGAGCCTCGTAGGAATGATATGGTCTGGCCGGCCACAACCCCTTGCTCCGACTCCAGACGCAATTTGCAGGCCTGTACGTTGACGATCAGCCAGGCTTCGACAAACAGACAAATATAAACCCTAGTCGCGCAGGCTGCTGGGGATGTAGGCCTTCGTGCTGGAGTGCAGGTTTTCAGGACGAAGTGTCGAAAGCTGCTGAGCAGTAGCTTAGAACAGCTTTAGGTGAATAGTCAGATATTTCTTCGGATCCTTGCGGACGGCGGCGATCAGATCACGAACTTCCACCAGCATCTGATCCGCGTTGTTGTACAAGGACGGGTCGGCCAAAATCTTGCCGGCGGTCCCTTCGCCCTTGTCAAGGCGGTCAATGATGTGATCCAGCCGGGTGATAGTGCTGTCAATTTTGTTGGCCAGCACCTCGTCCTTGGCCAGCTTGCCGAGGGTCCCCTTGCCTCCGTTGATGCCGGCAATCAGATCATCGGCCTGCTTAATCGTATGGTTGGCGTTGTCGTAAAGTGCCGGGTCTTTGAGGAACTTGCCGAGCGTGCCCCGGCCGTTGTTGACTTCATCGATCAGTTTGTTGACGTTGTCGACCGCCGTGTTTGCCTTGTTGTAAAGCTCGTCGCTGTTGATCAACTTACCGATACTGCCCTGGGGCGAGTTGAGTTGTTGCGCGATATTTTGTAGTTGGTTCAGAGTGTCGTTCGCCCGGTCGTACAGCGAAGGATCGTAGATGATCTTCCCGATGGATCCCTGGCCGTTTTGAATGTAGGAGACGATATCGTCGACGCGCTTCAACAGGACGTTTACGTTTTCAATGGTGCCCTGAGTGGCGCGCACCACATCCTGTAACTGCGGCACATCGCGGGTGGGAAGGATGTCTCCCGAATGCAAAGGCTTTCCCTGGGCCTGGCGGCAGTCCAGATCGACGAAGACCTCGCCAAGAACTCCGGCGGTGTTCAGCGACGCTTCGCAGTCGTTCTTCATCGTGTCCTCGTACTTGGTGGTGATTTTCATCGTGATCTCAACCGGAGCCACCCTCCGCTTGGGGTCGCGAACTACTCGTATGTGCGTCACATTGCCGATATCAACACCCTCAAGGCGCACCGGCGCGCCGACGCGCAGCCCGCCCGCGTTATCGACGTAAGCATGAATGGAGATTTTTCTGGTGAATAGGCCGGTGGTGCCAGTCATCACGAAAATCAAGACGCCTAGCGTGAAGCTGGCGAAGATGACGGTCAAGCCAACCCGCAGCTGGGACCATCTCACCTGTTTTTCGCTCGGCACGGGTCTAGCAGATGTCCCTTCGAGCCCCGGTCAAGACAGCGCGACCGAAGCGCATTTGACGCCCCTCAACAGTATCCCGAATATAACACTGCCGCCTGGGCAGCGTCTCGCGCAAGGCCGCCGCGGTCTTATCGCCCTGGGATGTGGGGTCCGGTTACAGATTCAGCTCAGCCCGGATTGTGTTGTCCTCCAGACTGGACATCATCTTGAAGCCGAGCTTGACGCAGAGAGCGCGCATCTCCCTGTTTTCGGGCAGCATGGTCGAAACCAGCCGCCCAAGCCTCTCCTCGCGGGCGAGTTCGATCAGACGGCGATACAGCTCGGTTCCCAGCCCCTTATGTTGGGCCGCGTCGATGGCTACGGCCGCCAGTTCAGCCTCGTTGAGACCATGCAGTTGGCTCAATCGGCCAACGGCCAGGATTTCCGGATTGCCGTTTTCGTCCGGTCTCTCCGCGACGAACACCATCTCGCGGTCGTAATCGATAAAACAGATACGCGATAGCCGTTCGTGGGCCACACGCTGCGTCAGCTTGAGAGGCTGGAAGTATCGGAGATAGACGCTCCTTTCGGAAAGCCTCTGATGAAACTTGATCATGAGCGGCTCGTCCTCTGGCCGGATGGGACGAATGGTGACGTGGCTGCCGTCCTTCATCACCCAACTGGCCACCAGATGCTGGGGATAGGGACGGATCGCCGACTTGGGCAGATCATCCTCCTGCATCTCGGGCCCGTGGACGACGACGCGCGCATCGAGCGCCAGCAAACGCTCCGGCGAGGCGAGCAGCGGATTGATGTCGATCTCCTTGATCCAGCGCTGCTCGACGATCAACTGGCTGAAGCGAACCAGCAGCTCTTCCAGGCCGGCGATGTCGACCGGCTTGCGCCCGCGCACGCCTTGCAGGGCAGTGAAGATCCTGGTGTTCTCCATAAGCCGGCGCGCAAGGGTCGAGTTCAGCGGTGGCAGTGCCAGAGCGCGGTCTCTAAATACCTCTACGAGTTGTCCACCGGTACCGAAGAGCATGACGGGGCCAAACTGCGAATCTAAGGTGCTGCCGACGATCAACTCGTATCCGCCCAGCTTCACCATGGGCTGAACGGTCACACCCTGGAAATGCTCTTTGCCGGCCTTCTCGGCCACGAAGAGCTGAATCAGACGGAATGCCCTGCTGACCGCCTCAGCATCGTGCAGGTTCAGTTGCACGCCACCTACGTCGGTCTTGTGGGTGATAGTGAGCGAGTGCAGCTTCACCACCACGGGGTAGCCAATCTCAACCGCAGCTTTTACGGCCTCCTCTTCCGTGAGTGCAACGCGTGTCTGGACGACGGGAATCCCGTACGACGCGAGCAACTCCTTCGACTCGAACTCAGTGAGAATCGTTCGCCCGGCTGCTCTGACAGTGTGAATAATTTGCTCTGCCGTCTCGCGTTGGAGGGCTGAATCCGCGTGCTGCGGAAGGGCCGGAGTTTCATACAGGCCCTTCAGGTTGTAGGCGTAGCGCCACATGTAATTGAAGGCCCGCACCGCACTGTCGGGGAACTGAAAGGTCGGAATACCGGCCTGGTTAAGGATCTGTTCGCCTGCCGTGACCTCCGCGCCACCCATCCAACTGGCAAGCACAGGCTTGCCTAGCCCCTTCGCGTACGGTTTCAGCTTCTCTGCAATCTGGGTCGGGTTCGTCATGTCCTGGGGAGTCAGGATGACCAGCATGCCGTCAATGCCGTGGTCTTTGGCGGCGATCTCCAGCGACTTGGCATAACGTTCCGGCTCGGCGTCGCCCAGGATATCGACCGGGTTGTCGTGGCTCCATTCCGGTGGCAGGATTTCGTCGAAGGCCTTCATCGTCTCGGAAGAGAGTTCGGCCAGCTCGCCTCCACCGGCGACCAGGGCATCGGTGGCCAGCACACCCGGGCCGCCGGCATTGGTCACGATGGCCAGCCGCTTTCCACGCGGGCGGGGTTGCTTCGCCAGCACATCAGACATAAAGAAGATATCGGCAATGCTGTTTACCCGCAGCACTCCCGAGCGACGAAAAGCTGCATCGAGCACTTCATCGCTACCGGTTAGCGAGCCGGTGTGCGAAGCCGCGGCCTTTGCCGCCGCTGCGGTGCGCCCCGCCTTGATGACAATCACCGGCTTGGTGAGCGAAACTTCGCGGGCTGCCGACAGGAACGAGCGGGCGTCACCGACCGACTCCATGTAAATCACAATGCTGTTGGTGCGAGCGTCGCTGCCGAAGTAATCGATCAAGTCGCCCCAGTTGACATCGAGCATCGAGCCGGTCGAAACGAAGGCGCTGAAGCCCACGTTCTCACGCAAGCTCCAGTCCAGTACCGCCGTACACAGTGCTCCGCTCTGGCTGAGGAAGGCAACGTTCCCCGGGCGAGCGATGCTGTGAGCGAAAGTCGCGTTCAATCCCTTGACTGGGTTCATCACACCCAGACAGTTAGGGCCGATCACGCGCATTTTCCCCCGGATGATCTCGGAAATCCGCTGCTCCAGCTCCTTGCCATGATCGCCATGCTCCTTGAAACCCGCGGAAATGATGATTGCTGCGGGTATGCCAAGGTCAGCGGCTTCCCCGATGAGGTCGGGCACAGTGTCAGCCGGGGTGGTGACTACGACCAGATCGACCTTGTCCGGCAAGTCCGCGACTTTGGGATATGCCTTGATGCCCAGCACATTCGGCCGCTTGGAATTGACCGGAAAAACCGTGCCGCCGAAGGGACTGCTGAGCAGGTTCCACAGTAAGGAGCGCCCTACGCTGCCGGGGCGCTCGGACGCTCCAATGACGGCGACACTGCGTGGCGCGAAAATCGGATCGAGCGGATTGCTTTCGGAACGATAAACGTCAGACGACGGATCTGTTTTAATGCTGGAAGGTTTCGAAACGCTGCTCATGATTCCTCGTTGGCTGCAAGACTGCGTTGTTCTGCCCACAGTTTAGTCTCGCATCCCAGCTCGGCCTTTGCATCAAGTCACCGCGCCGGGTGATTCGCGTCACCAGGCGAAGCAACCCCAACATTCCTCGCGGAATGCAAGTGATACAATTGCGCTTCTCTACGTGAATTTTCTGCGAACGCCTATTCCCGGGATGGATTCCGACCCTTGGCACAATTCGTGACGGAGAACCGCCCCATCACCTACGCCGATGCCGGAGTCGACATCGAGCGCGCCAATCGAACCAAGCAGCGCATCAAGTATCTCGCTCAGAAGACCTTCAACCGGGGCGTGCTGAGCGATATTGGTGGATTTGGCGGGCTGTTTTCCATCGACAAACGCAAGTACCGCGATCCTGTGCTGGTATCGAGCGTAGACGGCGTTGGCACGAAGCTGAAGCTCGCCTTTGAAATGCACCTGCACCACACGGTGGGCGCCGACCTGGTTAATCATTGCGTCAACGACATTGCCGTGCAGGGCGCGGCCCCGATGTTTTTCCTGGACTACTTTGCCGCCGGGAGGTTGCAACCGGAAGTCGCGGAAAAAGTGGTTAGCGGCATTGCCGATGCGTGTAAGCAGAATGGCTGCGCGCTCATCGGCGGCGAAACCGCCGAGATGCCGGGCTTTTATAGCGATGGAGAATACGACCTTGCGGGTTTTATCGTGGGCGCTGTCGACCGCGATCGCATTATCACCGGCAAGGATGTGAAAGCAGGAGATGTGCTCATCGGGTTGCCCTCCACCGGACTGCATACCAACGGATATTCGCTAGCCCGAAAGCTCTTCTTCTCGACCGCGCACTATTCGCCGGACACCTACGTCAACGAAATCAAGGGTAAGGTCGGCACCGAGCTTATGAAGACGCACAAAAGCTATTGGCCAATCGTGCGTCGGATGATCGAAGCCGAAGCCGTGACCGCTATGGCGCACATCACCGGCGGAGGCATTACCGAAAATCTCCCGCGCGTGCTCCCGAAGAATTGCTCCGCCATAGTCGAGATCGGCTCCTGGCCGATGCTGCCCGTCTTCGAACACCTGCAGACCATCGGCAACGTGCCACAGGACGAAATGCTGCGCACCTTCAACATGGGGATTGGAATGATCCTCGTGGTGCCCGTCGCCAAGTTCAAGAAGGTGCAGACCATCCTCGATCGCTGCAGCGAAAGGGGCTACACCATCGGACGCGTGGTCAAGGGCGACCGCAAGGTCATCTACCAGTAGTATTGTTCGTTCCGGGGAATCTGGATATTCTCAACATATGGCACCCGCAGCAGTACTGACCGGTAAATGGGCAACGGCTGAAGACACGGCAGAAGCATTAGGCGTTTCCGCCCGGCGGCTCAAACAGCTGAAAAAGCTTGCTGCAGAACTGCTCGCCCCCCGGAAGCGCAACCAGGCGATGGGGAACGGGCGGCTGGGTTCCAGCCAGAAGAGGAAGTCAGTGGCGGGTACCGGTACTGCGAAATCGGCCACACGGGTCAAAAAGAACATGCGAAATGCCCCCACCACAGCCAGGGCAGTCAAGCGTTCCAAGTCGAGCTAGAGAATCCGTATTTCTCAACGTTCCGTATGACGGCAAGTTCGAGCGCCTGTTTCTGGGCTATGTTGCTAGTGTGAGTGCCTTCGGCATGGTTCCACATGCCACACTCGAAATCCCCGGCGGCGAACGCAGACTGGAGCGGATACTTTGCTTCATCTCTGACTGCCGCTATTCCATACACGATCTCTCCCGCGTTCAGCTCGACCGCAAAGCTCTATCCCCTCCCCGATTCAACATGCCGTTTGAGCTTGGACTAGCAGTCGCAGAGGGGAAACGCGACCCACAACACACGTTTTATGTATTTGAGGAGAAGAAGCATCGATTGTCCAAATCACTTTCGGACTTGGATGGTACTGACGTATACATCCACCGTGGAACTCTGAATGGACTGTTCCAGCAGATGGGCAACGCATTTGTCCGATCGAAACGCCAGCCGACAGTGAGGGAAATGTACGCAATCTACAACAAGCTCCGAGCCGCTATTCCGCAGATACTAAGTGCCGCAGGCACCGATTCAATATTCGGCGCCCGCCCGTTTCGAGACCTATCGACTTTGGCCAGTGCATTGGCCGATGACGTTATACCAGCAACACCCACTACCGGCTCCGTAGATTTGGGGCCGTTCTCGTAACTACGCTCGACCAGCAGTTAAGCTGAGTTGGAGCTACCGCGAGGCTTAGGCCGCCCTTACTCCTCTTCTTCCACTTCCTCGCCGCCCGCTGCCTTGGCTGCCGCGATGATCTTTTCCTGTGCGGCTTGGGGCACGATGTCGTAGCTGGTCCATCTCCATCGAGAAGCTGCCGCGGCCCTGCGTCATGGACGTCAGGTCGGTGCCGTAGGTCAGCATTTCGGCCATCGGAACCTCGGCCTTGACGATGGTCTTGCCGCCCTTGTTGTCCATGCCCTGAATGCGGCCGCGCCGGCTGTTCAGGTCGCCCATGATTGACCCTGCGAATTCGTCCGGAATGGTGATTTCGACGTTCATGATCGGCTCCAGCAGCGTGGGCTTGGCCTGCTCCATGGCTTTCTTGAACGCAATGCGACCGGCCGTCTTGAATGACAATTCGTTCGAATCAACGTCGTGGTATGAGCCGTCGTAGAGCACGACTCTAAAGTCCACGACCGGGAACCCAGCAAGGTAGCCACGTTGAGCCGCCTCGACGATGCCCTTCTCCACGGCGGGTATGAAGTTCCTGGGGATGGCGCCACCGAAGATCTCGTTCACGAATTCAAAGTTCCCGCCTCGCGGCAACGGCTCCATCTTGATCTTGCAATCGCCGAACTGCCCGTGGCCGCCGCTTTGTTTCTTGTGACGCCCCTGCACGTCGGCGCGCCCGCGGATGGTTTCACGGTATGGCACCTTTGGCGCCTTGAGATTCACCTCGGTGTGATACCGGTTCTTCAGCTTGGAGACGATGACTTCGATGTGCTGCTGGCCGGTGCCGGCGATCAGGAACTCCTTCGTCTGCGCATCCCGGAAGAAGCGCAGCATGGCATCTTCTTCCATCAGCTTGTGGATGCCGTTGCTCAGCTTGTCTTCGTCAGCTCGGGTCTTGGGCTCGATGGCAAACGTGATCGCAGGCTCGGCAAACGTCACCTGCGGATACTGAATGGGCGCGGACCTGTCGCCCAGCGTGTCGCCGGTAAGCGTGTCTTTCAGCTTTGCGACAGCGCCAATGTCTCCCGCGTGGAGTTCTGTTACCGCTACCGCAGTCTTACCCTGCATGGCGGAAATGTGCGAAAGCTTTTCGCTCGTATTGCGGGTGAAGTTCTGCAGCGTGGCATCGTTCTTCAGCACGCCGGAGAAGACTTTGAAGAACGAAATGCGCCCGGCAAACGGATCGCTGATGGTCTTGAAAATGTACGCGGAGACGGGCTCCGTGTCGCTGATCTTGCGGACCGAAGGCTCGCCGTTGTTCGCTGTCGGCGCAGCTTTTACCTGCCCGCGCTCCACCGCCGTCGGCATGTAGTCGACAATAAAGTCCAGGACCTCGTCGGTTCCCATGTTGCCGAGCCCGGAAGCGAACAGCACGGGGAAGATCTTGTCCTCGCGGATTGCGTTGTGCAGTCCGCTGATAATGTGCTCCTCGTCGATGGTGCCCTTTTCGAAGAACTCCTCCATGAGGGCATCGTCGCCTTCGGCGACCGACTCGATCAGCTTCTCGTGCGCCGCCTGCGCCTCAGCCTGCATATTCTCGGGGATCGGGCCGACTTTGGCCTTGCCGTTGCCGCCCATCTCGTAGGTGTAGGCCTGCATCTTCACCAGGTCGACCACTCCCGTGAAATTCTTCTCGAAGCCAATCGGGAGTTGTACCGGAATCACCATGCGCCCGAAGCTGTTGGTCAGCGACTCCATGACGCGCGCGAAGTCGGCGCGGTCGCGGTCCATGCGGGTGCAGACGATGACGCGCGGTAGGGCAAAGCGGTCGGCGTAATGCCATATGCGCTCGGTCACGACCTCAACGCCGCTCACTGCGTCCACCACCACCAGCGCCGAGTCGACGGCCGGCAGCACCATCTCGGCTTCATGGATGAACATGTTGAAGCCGGGCGTGTCGATCAGGTTGATCTTCGTCTTGCCCCACTCGACAACGGCCGTCGCCGCTGACAGCGACATGGCGCGCGACACTTCTTCTTCGTCGTAGTCGGTGACGGTATTGCCTTCATCCACGCGCAACAGCCGCTGCGTGGCGCCGGCGGTGAACAGCATGGCGGATACGAGAGAGGTTTTGCCTGAATGTGAGTGCCCAATCAGGGCGACATTGCGGACGTTTGCGCCTTCGTAAGTCTTCACGTAAGACTCCTTAAGAATTGTGAGGCGTTCCGGCTGCCACGCGCGCCAACCGGCAGAGGATGACATAGTTCTGTCGATCGCGGTCAGGTCGGCGAACTCCGCAGTCTCAGAGGCGCTGTTCCCCGGCAGCACGTGGGTCGTCGTGCTCAACTTCCCCGGGGTTGCCGATGAGGCAAAAAGGCGGGGCACCATGCCGGCCTGCGCATGGTGAAGCTGGAACAAAACGAAAATGCTAGCACACAGGTCTTCAGGCTCTCAAATCGCGGCCGTTGTGTTATAAACCCGAGTTAACCGGAGCTCAGAGCCGCCGAAGTGAAGCGACCATGAATCAAGAGTCTAAAGAGAAGAACGGCGCTGCTGACGAACAGAAGGAAAGCACCGGCTGGCCAGGCTTACTGCGCTACGCTGCGGAGACCTTTCTGCTGCTTCGGGATGTCTTCGGGTACCTGCTGGCCGGTGCTGTGTTGGTTCTTGTCACGATAGGATGGAGCGTCTCCAGCCAAGTAAACTGGAACTGGCCGGAGGCCATCAAGCTGTGGCCAGCACTGATCGTCGCTTCGTATATAGCTGGGCATCTGGGAGCTATCATCGGGTACTGGTTGCTCCCTCATCCCCCGGAACATGTCAACAGAGAAATCGGCTACGCTCGCTCCACTGAGGAGTGGCTCTGCTCTGTACCAATGACTGCAGCAGAAAGGAGAGTACATAAGCGAAAAGAGAAAAAACGTGAGCCAGAAAGAAAAATATGTAAGTTCGGCGAGAGACTTTACCTGCGCCGGCTCTATCCCCAGCTTTATGTGGAGTACGACCGACAAGAGACCTTGACGCTGTTTCGAATTGCTGTTGGGGGTAACTTCCTGCTGTCCGCTCTCTTCGTTCCCATAGCCGCCACCGCGAAAAATCCCAGCATTTCGAGGGGCCAGTGGATAGCAACCGGTGCTCGGCTCGTTACCGGAATCGTTGTCCTTCTGAACGGTAAGGGAGCGCGCAGCCATGTCGAGGATGTGCTTGACGAGGCGACGAAAATGGCGGCTCGGTGGGCAGCCAACGACGATGGCCGCAGTCCTCACACATGTGATTCGTCGAAGGAGTCCGCCAATGACGCCCATCTATAGCGCAAGACTCCACACGCCCGTTTCCGTTACTATGAAGAAACGAATTGCTGGACGCTTGAGGACTTTCGAATGAGGCATCGTCGACTTCGCTCGTTGCTTGTTACCCCAATCCTTTTGCTTTTCTTCTGCACAGCTTTGTTCGGCGGCGACACATCTGTCCTGCGCCCGCCCAAGGGCTCCAAGGTTGCGCTGATCGTCTTCGAGGACTTGCAGTGTCCAGACTGCGCCCGCGCCGCGCCGCTGCTCCATGAAGCCGCGCAAAAATACAACATTCCGCTGGTGCAGTACGACTTCCCCCTGCCGATGCATAACTGGTCGTTTGACGCGGCGGTGAATGCTCGCTACTTCGACACCAAGTCGAAGAAACTGGGTGACGAGTACCGGCTGTTCATTTTCCAAAACCAGCCGCAGATTACGAAGGACAACCTGCGGGGCATGACCGAACGCTTTGCCGACGACCACAAGGTTGCTCTGCCCTTTGTCGTCGACCCGAGTGGCGAGTTCGCCGCTAAAGTGCGAGCTGACTTCGAGGTCGGCCAGCGGGTTGGAATTGACCACACACCCACGATCTACGTCGTGAGCGACACCACTCGCGGTAAGCCGTTTGTCGAGGTCGTCGATCGCAGCCAGCTCTACCAGCTAATCGACCAAGTCGAGAAAGAAGCTGGGGAATCTTCCTCCAGCAAGACTGCCAGCGCCAAGTCGACCAGTTCCAAGAAGGGCTCGAAAACGCAGTAATCTGCAAATTTGTGGAACCGCCGGGATTCGCATCGGTAACTATTCAGTGATATAGGCGCCAAGCTCGAAACTTCCGAGGAACAGGAGTGTTTGGAGTGCTTGGGCGTCTCTTGGCCTCAATTATATGAGCATAACTACCGGTGTTCTCTTGTCCTCTCGCGACCGTATCCTGTTTGCGGCCAAAGCTCTTTTTGCCAAAAACGGCTATGAAAACACCAGCACAGTCGCGATCGCTCGCCAGGCGGGAACCAGCGAATCGCAGCTGATGAAGCATTTTGGCAGCAAGCAGGGTCTGCTGTTTGCAATTCTCGAGCGAGGTTGGTCGGCCATTCTCCATCGCGCCTACGCTTTGTCGAGTGTGCCGGTTCGTTCACCGCAGACCCTCGTTGACGTTCTTGAGTCGTTGGCGATCGAGTTGGAGCGGGACCCCGAGATGAAAACCCTGCTCGTCCTGGAATCGCGGCGGGCTCGCCGGTACAGTCCGGACGTCTCCCAAGGCAGCGGTTGTCTGCAATTCAGCACCCTGGTCGAGAACCTATTGCAGGACTTGAAGAACCAGGGCGCTCTGCGGTCCGACCTCAGTTTGACCGCCGCACGGGCAGGTCTGTTCGGCGTGGTAGAGGGAATCGTGTTTGAGGAAGTGGTTGGTGGGCGCGATGGCGTACAGCAACGGTACGCTCCCGACGAGGCTCGCCGAATTCTGGAGGCATTCGTCTCTGGCCTCTTGACCGAGCCGGTAGCTTCACCGCAAAGCGAAAGCCATCCAGCAACTTGGACGCACGCCGGCTAAAACTCCAGATGCAGCCGGACGCCGGGTACCGTCACGGGGCCACGCACCTGGTTGTACCCTGGATTGTTAACGTGTTGCAGATCGAAGGCGAAGAACAAGCCGCGCCAGGCGTGCACGGTATAAAATGCTTCCTCGATGGTCTCCCTTCCGTAGGTTAAGCCTCCGTCGCCGAGAAGAAAACCAAGCCCGCCATCCGCCAGATACTGCTTGTGGTAGGACTTGATGCCACTGGAGACGAATACTGCGCCGGCGCGGTCGAGACTGCGTCCCCAGCGGCTCCCAACAAGATAGGTGCCAACCTCAATTCCGCTCTCATCTTCGGTGTAACAAAAAGACTCGGTCTTGCCATCATTCCAACCCCATCGCCCGAAGGCCCAAACGTCTTTGACCAACTCTTGCTGGAAGTTCACCCCAAAACCGTACTTGATTGCGCCCGGGGTTCTGGTGGCAGTGATGTCCGGCGTTGGGGTGAGGCCTTCCTTGTACAGCAGCAAAGATTCACGGTAGTTCCCCATGTCGCCGTGGTTGATGTAGCTGAGGAAGCGGAGCTTCGTGTCCTTACCCTTCATCAGGGTGGGGCGCAGCTCCAGTTCAATGTTTTCTGCCCGGCTGTTCGCAAGGTTTGCACTCAGGTCGGGCCATTCGCCACCTTGGGCATCGCCAGCTCGCCAAACCGCAGCCCCCAGTTGCGGTCCTCGTAGTCGAGGATGGCGCCAATAGTGTAGCCGCGCGTGTCGGCTGCGTAATCATATGGCCCATTGTTGTCGACTACCCAATTCAGAAATTGATAGTGGCTGTCGGTGCCTCCGATGTTGTAATCGAAAAAGTCCGCAGTTGAGAACTTCCCTAGCCTGATCTCTAGCCGCCTGACGGGCAGTTGTGTCTGCAGGGTCAAAGCGGAGCGCTCCTGCTCGATCTTTTCGTGCGAGAACGGGATGATCTGTTGCAACATCAGGCGCGCGATGTAGGGCGCACTTCCTAGTTGGGGATTCCGCACGACATCCAGGTTGGTGAAGCCCGCCAGTCCAAGAGCTCCGCTGATGCCGCCCCAGCCTGCCTCCTCAACGTCCAGATACACGGCTGTGTTTGGTGTGAGCTCGTAACCCGTGTAAAGCGTCAGGACCCGAGAGATGGCGTTCTCCGAAGTATTCTTCAGGCTGTTGGGCCCACTGTACTGGGCGTAGAAACCACCGTGCGCCTGAAACACAAAGTTGGCCTGGCCGGAGATCCACCACTTGGTATCGTTGGGATGCTCGAAGAAGGTGTCGCGCGGCTGGCTCTGCGTCGGCTCTGCCGTCGCGCCGGCATTTGGGTCGACTTGTGCCGGCATCGTCGGCCCCATGATTCCCAGGACCGCAAGCAAGAGCATGGCGCCGCCACTAATACGCTTGTTCATCTTCGTCCATTGGCGAGTATCGCACGGAAGTCTGTGCGCCCAGTCTCTCGGCGAGGTAACTTGCTGAGCTCTCAGCGACTTTGTGCGGCCCGCTGTTTGACGTGCTTTCGTCGGGAATCTAGAATCAAGGAGGCTGGACGATCTTGTCCAGCTTTTCGCTTGCAGGTGCCGTCGGGCGCCTTGCGCATCGGTCAGAGCGGAAATTATCCCCGGTCGGTTGGCGGTGTAGCTCAGGTGGTTAGAGCGACGGTCTCATAATCCGTAGGTCGCTGGTTCGAGTCCAGCCGCCGCCACCAAATACTGATAAGAATGGTGAAGCTGTTTGCTCCTCGCTCCAGTGGGCGGCGAGCGAAGGCATTGGGTTCTTCCAGACGCGCGCATGAGTAGAGCCGAGGATTTGATGCAAGACGCATCCAAAGGGAAGACTGCTCTGATCACCGGCATTACGGGCCAGGATGGAGCATACCTGGCGAGACTCCTGCTCGAGAAAGGCTATACAGTCTATGGAACTTTTCGCCGAGCCAGTTCAGTAAACGTCTGGCGTATAGCTTCTCTGGGAATTCGCGATCATTCCCGTCTGCACTTGGTTGATTTTGATCTTACTGATTTGGGGGCCGGAATTCGGCTCCTCGAACAGTCGCAGCCGCAGGAAATCTACAACCTTGCGGCGCAAAGCTTTGTGAAGCTTTCCTTCGATCAGCCCATTACCACAGCACAAATTACTGGACTGGGTGCCGTTAATATTTTGGAAGCGATTCGGCTCGTGAATCCCAAGATTCGGTTCTATCAGGCTTCAACGTCAGAAATGTTTGGCAAGGTCGAATCGTTCCCACAGGATGAGAACACAAGGTTCTATCCTCGCAGTCCTTACGGCGCAGCTAAGCTATACGCCCATTGGATGACTATTAATTATCGGGAGGCATATGGCATTTTCGGTGTGAGCGGTATCCTCTTTAATCATGAGTCCCCGTTGCGTGGAATGGAGTTTGTCACCCGTAAGATTACCGATGCCGTTGCTCGCCTCAAGCTGGGGATCATGGACGTAATCGAGTTGGGAAATCTGGATGCGAAGCGTGACTGGGGCTATGCTCCTGAATATGTTGAGGGCATGTGGAGGATGTTGCAGCACGAAATGCCGGATGTTTATGTCCTTGCGACGGGCCATAGCGCTACGGTACGTGACTTCGTCGCGTTGGCAGCAGCAGCCGTCAGTATAGAGCTGGACTGGCAAGGTGTTGGGCCGGAAGAGCGCGGCGTCGATAGAACGACGGGCAAGACCGTCGTCAAAGTCAGTCCCAAATTCTACCGGCCTGCGGAAGTAGATTGCCTTCAAGGAAGTTTCGCGAAGGCTCAACGCGTACTTGGCTGGCACCCAACCACGCAGCTCCCTGAGCTCTGTCGCCTGATGGTAGAAGCCGATTTGCAACGAGTTTCTACCGGACAGTCTCTCTACTAGCAATGGGGACAGCTCTGGTTACCGGTGCCGCCGGCTTCACGGGAAAGTACATCGTGAATGCTCTGGCTCGTCGCGGTTACCGAGTGTATGGCGCGGGACTAGGTTCGCCATCAACCGGCGACTGGATGGCTTGCGATCTAACGAACAAAGCCGAGACACTAGACGCAGTTGCCCGCATTATGCCGGATGTAGTCGTCCATCTCGCTGCCCTGGCTTTCGTCCCCGAAGATGATCCTGAAGAGTTCTATCGTGTCAACGTATTTGGCACACTGAATCTGATCGAAGCACTTGCAGGAAATAGGCAAATGCCGTCGCGAGTATTGATTGCCAGCAGTGCCAATGTCTACGGGAATAATTCGGCCGAGCTGAACGAAACTACGTGTCCTGCTCCTACCAATCATTACGCGGCAAGCAAGCTCGCCATGGAGCACATGATTAGAACGTGGTTTGATCGCCTACCCATTGTAATTACGCGGCCCTTTAACTATACAGGCCCAGGCCAGGACGAAAGGTTCGTGGTCCCCAAAATCGTTGCGCATTACAGGCGACGGGAGACCAGGATAAAGCTCGGAGACACGTCAGCGCAAAGAGACTTTTCGGATGTCGACGATGTTGTCGAGGCCTACATGCGGCTGCTGGAAAGCAACGCGCGATCAGAAGTTGTGAACATATGCAGCGGCAGCACGGTTAGCGTGGCAAGCATGATCGTTGCGATGAACGCCATTGCAGGATATGCCATGGAGGTCGAGGTTGACTCGTCGTTGTTCCGGCGAAATGATATCGCACGACTGGTGGGCAGCAATCGAAAGCTGCGGGAGTTGACAGGTTTCGCCCCTGGCAAGCCTATCCAGGAGACGCTCCGGCGTATGTATCTGGCTTAAACTGATAAATTATTAGTGGCGCTCCCAGGTGGTGCACGGGCCCCGATCTCGGGATTGGGAGAGCCGGCGTGTAACTCCATATCAATTGCGAAGGAGACGATTGAGTTGCGACGCATCCGCTGTGTGATTGACTTGCAGGGCGCGCAAGGGGAAAGTGGCTTCCGGGGTATCGGACGCTATTCTCTCAATTTCGCCCGTGCTGTCTCGCGCACCGCCGGCGAGCATGAGCTTTGGATCGCGCTCAACGGGCTCTTTCCCGAGACAGCCGCCTCCTTGCGCGCTGAATTTGCCCAGATCATCCCGCGGGAGAGGATCGTCACATTCACTCTGCCCGGGCCGGTTGCCGAACTCGATGCCGCGAACGCGTGGCGGCGCAGCGCGGCCGAAAGAATTCGTGAGCACTTTCTTGCCCGACTCGCTCCTGACATAGTGCATACGTGCAGTATGGTGGAAGGGTTCGTTGACGATTGCGTTACCTCAATCGGAGTTCATGAATCTTCCTTCGCCGCAACCGCCAGCTTCCACGACCTCATTCCTTTGATCTATCCCGAGCAATATCTCTTCAGCCCTACCATTACGAACTACTATTTGCGAAAGTTGCAGTGGCTCAAGAGAGCCGACCTCCTGCTTGCGGTCTCTGAATCCTCCCGCCGGGAAGCTGTCAACAGGCTCCAGATTTCAGAGGACCGTGTTGTTACTACCCTGGAAGGTATCGAAGAAGAGTTCAGGACCATCACTCTGTCGCCAGACCGGAGGTCCGCCCTGTTAGGCGAGTATGGAATCGGCAGCGATTTCATAATGTACTCTGGCGCAACTGACTTCCGGAAAAACATCGACCAGCTAGTTACGGCTTTCGCGCTATTGCCTTCCCGATTGCAGCAATCTCATCAACTCTTGATTGTTGGAAAAACGGATACTGAGTCCTGCCGGCACTTGCGAGAGCTCGGGCGGAAGCACGGTTTGCGCAGCAATGCAATCGTGTTTTCGGGCTTTGTGACCAACGACACGCTCGTGGCGCTGTACAACACGTGCTCCCTTTTTATTCTACCTTCGGTTCATGAAGGGTTCGGATTGCCGGCTTTGGAAGCGATGGCTTGCGGTGCACCAGTCATCGCTTCAAATGTAACGAGCTTGCCGGAAGTAGTTGGATGGGACGACGCCTTGTTTGACCCATATCGGGCAGAGGCTATCGCGGGCAAAATCGAGCGAGCTCTCACAGATGGGGCTTTTCGGAAGACGCTGCGGGAGCACGGTCTGCGGCAATCTAGAAAATTTACCTGGGACAAGGCCGCTACCGTCGCCTGGAATGCATTTGAGGAACTAAAAGCCAAGAAGGAAGCAGATTGCCACTTGATTCCGGCTTCAGGCGTGGCTCGCGATCGAAAGCCGCGGATGGCGTATTTCTCGCCGCTTCCGCCCGAGAGGAGTGGAATCTCAGAATATAGCGCCGAACTCTTGCCAGAGCTGGCGCGGTTCTATCAGGTCGAAGTGGTTGTGCAGCAAGATGCGGTCAGCGACAAGTGGATCAATGCCAATTTCCCAATACGCTCGGTATCTTTTTTTGACCGGCATGCCGCTGAATATGATCGCATCATCTACCAGATGGGGAATTCTCCTTTCCATATCTATATGTCGGATGTCCTTCGCCGCCACCCCGGGGTGGTTGTCTTACATGACTTCTTTTTGAGCGGAATGTTCCGCTGGATGGCAGAAACCAGTGGAGAGCAATCTCGATTCTCGCGCGCCGTCTTTGACGCTCATGGCTATTGGGGAATCTTGCAGGAGAGGCAGTTCGGAAGAGAATGGGCGGTTGCTAATTTGCCCTGCAATCTACCGGTAATCCAGGCAGCGGCAGGCGTGATTGTCCATTCGCAGTTCTCTCGCAATTCTGCCGACGAATGGTATGGACCCGGCACTTCCTTGCGCTGGAAGCTGATTCCGCACCTCCGAACCTTGCAGCCAGGAGATCGAGAGGCTGCCCGCTCGCGCCTTGGCATATCGCCAGCCGACTATGTCGTTTGCTCCTTTGGTTTGGTTGATCCAACCAAATTGAGTGATAGGTTGCTGTCCGGCTGGCTTAATTCGCAACTTGCTAGCAACGAGCAGTGCCATCTGATATTTGTCGGCGAGAACAATGGCGCCGAATATGGAAGACAATTACTCGACCGCATAAACAAAGAGGGCGCCGGAAGGGTTCGTATAACCGGATATGCCTCGGGTGAAGTCTACCAGGACTACTTGGCAGCTGCCGATTCGGCCGTTCAGCTGCGTACGATGTCACGGGGCGAAACATCGGGCGCCCTGCTAGACTGTCTTGGGCATGGCCTGCCTGCAATCATCAACGCTCATGCAACCTTGGCGGAGGTGCCCGACGAGGTTGTGCACAAGCTTCCGGATCTGTTTAGGGATGACGATCTCTCCGAGGCTTTGGATCAGTTGTATAGTGCTGCCCACATTCGGCATAGGCTTTCCGAGGCTTCCCGCGAATATGTTGGGCGGGAGCTTCATCCTGCGCGGATCGCAGAACTCTACTTCGATGCTGTCGAGTCTTTCGCGGACTCTCACCCGGTTGCGATTGAGCAGCGACTAGTAGTGGACATCGCCTCCATGTCAAGTTCCGTCACTCCATCCCAAAAAGATATCGTCGCGACCGCGCGGGCAATCAGCATGAACCGGAGGGGAAGCGCGCGACAGTTGATGTTAGACGTGTCCGCTACAGCGAAGAACGATTTGAAGACTGGCATAGAACGCGTTGCGCGCAATCTCTCCAGAGAATTGATCAAGAGCCCCGGCGAGTGGCGGGTTGAGCCAGTCCGTTTCAAAGAAGGACAACGCCTTTATGCGCGCACATTCGGTCTGAAGGTAGTCGATGCTCAGCTGGGATTAGAAGAACCCGCGCTGGAGTTTCGAACGGGAGATTTGTATCTTGCTTTAGACTGGTGTCCAGAGACAGTCGTCGGAGACCGGCAGTTCTTCAGCAACCTTCGTGCTCACAATATTCCAATCTATTTCCTGATCCATGACGTGCTTCCACTATTGCAGCCCGAAAAGTTTCCTGACTGGGCGGTTGATGATTTCCGGAAATGGTTTGGCGCGCTGTGCGAATTTTCGGATGGGTTGATCTGCGTCTCCCGATCTGTGGCCGATGACCTGTTCGGTTGGCTGGAAGTCGAGCAGCCTAATCGGCTGCGCCCGCTTAAGATCGGGTATTCGTATTCAGGTGCCGATGTTCTGGATATGGTGCCTCGGGAGGCCCCATCGGATCAGGACATCCCCCCGGACGCAAGGGCAGCATTAGCAGCGATGAAGGCCCATCCCTCGCTCCTGATGGTGGGAACGCTTGAACCTCGCAAAGGACACATGCAGGCGCTCGATGCCTTCGAAGTGCTATGGGCCGATGAAGTACAGGCCAACCTAGTTATTCTTGGTCACGAAGGTTGGCATGTCGAATCCCTGACCAGCCGGCTGAAGTCTCATCGACAGTTGGGAAGACATCTATTCTGGTTGAACTCTGCGGACGATCGGGTACTCGTACAATGCTATCTTGCCGCTTCTGGGTTGCTGGCAGCTTCCGAAGCAGAGGGTTTCGGTCTACCACTAATTGAGGCGGCAAGATATGGCTTACCGATTCTTGCCCGCGACATGCCTGTCTTTCGTGAGGTAGCCGGCGATCATGCATACTACTTTAAGGGAACAGAGGCAAGGATACTCAAAGGCGCCATTCGCTCATGGTTAGACTTGTTGGCGAAGGGCGACGTCCCGCAGTCCCAGGGCCTACGATGGTTGACGTGGGCGGAAAGCGCGAACCAGCTCATGAATCTCCTGACGACTGGTGAATTCTATAGGAAGTGGATTCCAAGTGTTGAGTCCGCCAGTCGGGATAGACGCAAGCCAGAGGTGGCTGTTTCGTACGGCGATTGACTGGTGCAATGCAGCAATGGCACGAATCGCGCTTATATTGAAAGATATATGTTGAGGCGCAAGCAAGTTCCAGTTCCCCAACGGGGAAGTGTAAGCACAGACTGCCTCGCGCACCCCGAAGCCCCCTGCGATGATTCTGTAGTCCCTCCCACGAGCAGTGAGCTCTCAGCTGTGTCGGAAGCTAATCAACCTGTGCGGGTTAGGAATGATGTTGAGGTTTCTACGGGCAAGAGAGTAAGCTGGCGAACCTTATGGAGTCGTATTTGGCCTTATGTTATAACCGTTATGATTAGCCTTGTCGTGCTAACGGGTATCTATAAGCTTAATAAAGTCGACTTGCGAATTCCGCTCGACAGCTATGGCGACGGCCTATTTTACCAAGCACTCTTCAAGAACTTTATTGAGACCGGGCACTACTACGTAAATCCGCGCCTGGGGGCGCCAGGAAGGCTAGAATTATACGATTTTCCAGTCCCACACTCAACGCACCTCATAGGCTTTGCGGTGTTGCGGTTGTTTACTCGGAATTTTGAATTGGCTTTCAATCTTTATTATCTGGCTACATATCCTTTGGCGGCCATTGTCGCACTCTATGTCATGCGACGTTTCAAGGTGTCCGCAGGTTTAGCTGTCGCCTTATCGGTACTTTATGCCTTCCTGCCCTTTCACCTGATGCGGTCGGAGCTGCATTACATCCTTTCTTGCTACTATCTCGTGCCGTTGGCAGTAATGGTTGCCCTATGGCTCGCTACAGGTATTCCTCTATTCGTTGTCAACAATTCATGGATACCGAGACCAACGCGCGACGGGATTATCGCCTTGGTCATCTGCATACTGCTTGCCGGCGATAACCCTTATTATGCTTTCTTTGCGGGAATCTTCCTCGTCTGCGGCGGGCTACTTGGGAAGTTTCGATATCGAATTACGCAGACCCTGATTAGTACATTGATTCTTTCGGTTGTGCTGGCTGGCGCATTCATCTTAAACCTAGCTCCTAACTTGGCTTACCTCTACCGGCACGGATCAAATCCGATAGCTGCCCGAACCCCTGGGGAGGCCGAGATTTACGGTCTCAAGATCGTGCAGATGGTAGCGCCGGTGACAAACCATCGAGTCGGGTGGCTGGCCAGATGGAAAGCTCGCTACAACACCCAGGCACCCTCGGCGAAGGAAACCGACTTTGCCAGCCTCGGACTTATCGGCGCCATCGGTTTTTTTGTTCTTCTGGGCGTGTTCTTTGCGGCGCGGGCAAGTCGGTTGCTGTATTCGCTGGCAGTCTTAAACCTGAGTGCAGTGTTATTCGGGACGGTAGGAGGCCTGGGCTCACTGTTCGCCTTTGCGATATGGTCGCAGTTTCGAAGTCTTAATAGGTTTTCGATATTTGTCGGCTTTCTATGTCTTCTTGCGCTTGGTCTGGTGATTGACAGGGCGGTGCCGAGATCGCCGGCGCGGCGAAAAGCTTCCTATGTGCTAGTACCGGCACTGCTGGTGCTCGGATTGGCGGATCAGATTCCGGTCCACTTCAGAAGGTCGCATGCGGCTCTCGAAGCACAGGTTCGGAGCATGCGCAGTTATTTTTCGCATCTTGAAGCTTCAGTGCCGGCCGGTAGCATGATTTTACAACTGCCGTATATTCCCTTCCCATTGTCGCCTGCACTAAATCAGTTGGGCGTCTATGAAGAATTGTTTCCCTATCTATACACGAATAGCCTGCGCTGGAGCTATGCATCCATGGGCGGACGGGAGGCGGATCATTGGAATGCACAAGTAGGAGGCGAGGCGATTCCACGTTTAGTCAAGAGGGCTGCAGCCGCTGGATTTGAGGGCATCCTGATCGACCGCTTTGCTTACGCTGATCGGGCAGGGAGCGTAGAAGCGCAACTGAAGCCTCTGATCGAGGAGGAGCCGATAGTAAGCGAAGACAACCGCTATGCTTTCTTTTCTTTAACGTCCTACGCAAAGGCGCTCAAAAAGCGATACAGCGAGGCTACTCTTGACGAACTCGCCCACCCTGTCTACGCCGACATGGGAAAAGGCTGTTATCCGCTCGAAACCGTTGGAGAGAAGAGTTGGAATTGGTGCGGTTCGGAAGGTGAGCTCGTACTTCACAATTCGTCCTACGAAACCCAAGTAGTGCTGGTTGAGATGACGCTTCGCACTGACACGTACGATCCGCCCGCCGATGTGTTCATCCGGGGCCCTGGGATCAACACAGACGTGAAGGCTAATACTCTAGGGAACCTCTGGAGGGAAAGAATAAGTGTGCCTCCGGGGCTGTCCGTCTACATATTACGCTCCAACGCACCGCCGGTTCGCGCTCCCGGCGATAGCAGAAGGATGGTCGTTATGGTGTGTGACCTGAAACTCTCGGCACCGACAGAGGAATAAGCGGCAAGGGCCCAGCCCTGCGGAATGCCTGGCATTCGACTGCAACGCCTATAAGTTCGCGTCGCTAGCGGTGACAACGCTCGCACAACGGTCAAGATAGGGTGTTCGAGCGCATAGGACGGTATAAAAGCTGAGGTGTTTCGCCGGTGTGGGGAAGCGACGAAATTCCACCTCCCGAAACAAATATTGTAAAACTGCTAGAATTTCATCAGCGTTGTTGACATGCTCGTGCCGCATGATAGCTGCGTAACTCAAGCCAGTGCGCATTCGGAATGAGATACCCGTTGTCATCCGCCATGCGACTCCCCACAGCAGTCCGCCCTCTGTCGGTATGCCCGCTCGAAACTCTCCTCCATCAGCAAGCAACAATGCGCATTGGGCAACTGTCCGCGGCAGATTGGTAAGATGCTCTAGAACGGCTATCGAGATAACCTGGTCATAACGCATATCCAGCGGAACCTCAGAGATGTTGTTATATATCTTCGAAATCTGCTCTTTCTGCGGACTGTCTTTCCATAATTCTGTAAACGGCTCTACCGCGTCGTAAACCCCGTAATCCCTTTCATAAGATAGATGGTTCAAAGTACCTGCGCCTATTTCCATAATCCGCCGTCCGATAGTATGCGTAACTACGCTCCGGTGCATCCAGCTCTCCAGGCTAGCTACGATGGCGGGAAGGCCTTTCCGCCCCAATCGGTTTCGTGAATATTCAGCAAGATACAGTTGCTGATGACCACCACTTAGCTTAGGACGCTCCCTTGGATACGATGAAATGAGAGCTTCTTGGACTGTGGGCATTTCTGCTCCGATAAGTGTCGAGTAGCCGGCAGTCAAGCGTCACTGCGTGGTTCCGGGCCGGCGTTGGTCCCGGCTCCGATGGCGCAGGCGGATGAATATTGTCAGATAGTATAATTCACAAGGCGTTCACATCGGAGGACTTGATAGAAATGGACCTGCTGCGGCACTCATTGAGCATTGTGGTGCCGTGTTATAACGAGGCACCGTGCCTGCCGCTTCTGGTAGATCGAATCTCTCATCAACTGGAATTGATCGACGGTCTGGACTACGAATTGATCCTTGTGGATGACGGCTCCGACGATAATACCTACGATGTCGTCAGGCAATTGGCGTCGACTCATCAACGACTATCGTTCATTCGATTCGCTCGCAATTTTGGGAAGGAAGCAGCTCTGCTTGCCGGCCTAAGGTCTGCGAGCGGAGACGCTGTGATCATGATCGATGCGGACCTTGAACACCCGCCGGAGATGATCCCGGACATGATCGGCAAGTGGAGGTCGGGATATGACATTGTGGAGACCGTCCGCAGCGGGCGGCCCACAATATCGAGATCACTGACCGGGAGGTGTTTCTACTTTCTTCTCAATCTGATTTCTGAAGTTCCCATTAAAGACGGCACAGCCGATTTTCGGCTTCTAAGCCGACGCACCGTTGACACGTTTCTCGCGTTGCCGGAAGAAACCAGGTTCCTACGAGGACAGCTCGCGTGGCTTGGCTTCCCGACAGCCACTTTGTCGTTCGAGGCTGGGGAGAGGCCGGCAGGAAAATCGACTTACTCCATGCGACGACTGTTCGGGTTAGCTCTCGATGCTATGGTCACTCTGACGAGCCGTCCCTTGCACTTTGCGTTGTACGTAGCCTGCTTGACGCTTCTGGTCGCAGTGGCCTACGGAATATTCGTCCTTGTAGCCTATGCTCGTGGCTTGGTACTTGTGAAGGGTTGGGCCTCAACGATTTTGTTGATATTGTTCCTGGGGTCGGCCAATCTTTTTTGCACAGGGATACTTGGCCTTTATCTGCGAGCGGTGTTGGCGGAGATCCGTCGAAGACCTAGTTACCTGGTTTCGGATTTCAAGCCAGGATGGCTGGTTACTAGAACCTCGATAGCAACACAGCCGCTCACAACCAAAAGAGGGTAGAGAGACCGAGTTTGCCTTTCTGTCAGGATGAGATGTTGTTTGTTCGCTGGCAGGCCCCCGCGTGCGACGAACTATCCTCGCATCTTTGCCGGCAGGGTGTACGGGTTGCTGGCGACAGGATGTCGGGGCAAACTTCTGCTGCAAGTCATGTCGTTAAGCTATCAGGAAGGCCACTCGTAGCGCGTCAAAGGCGAGGCGTTTGGGCGGGCCTGGACCTCTGAAAATGAGGTACCGAGCCGAGGCCCGGGGGAGAAACTTTTTGAGCCCGATCGAGCAATCTATCAATGGCCCTGTCGCCGAACCTTCGACAAGCGCGCTCCGGTCACGACCGGCACTGCCTATCTACCTCCTTGCGCTCATCATAGGACTGAGTGTTGCCCTTTACATGGTCCCAGAGCAATCGATCTTTGCGATCCATACATTCTCGCATCCTCTGAGCGGTGACATTTCCCAGAATGTTATCGGAGAGCGCTACTATCTTCATGACTCATGGCGATGGCCTCTCCTCGTAGCCAAGAATCTGGTTACGCCGTATGGCACCAATGTCGCCTTCATGGATGCCATTCCCATCATTCTCATTCCTCTGAAGCTTTTCCGCCGCTTCTTACCTCCAGGGTTTCACGCGGTTTTCCTTTGGCTTGCGCTCTGCTGGATAATGCAGCCGGTGGCAGCAGTGTTCGCGCTGCGCAGCGCAGGGGAGCGTCGTTTTCTTCCCGGACTTGCCGTCGCCGTGATCAGCGTCAGCATGCCGACCTTGTTGTTTCGTCACAACCATTCGGCGCTCAGTAGTCACTTCCTTATCCTCATCGCTCTGGGTATTTACTTTCAAATTGTCCAAAATCAGAGCTGGAGGCCCATGCTGGCTGGGGCCGTGCTGATGATTTGTTCGTTGCTGGTCCACCCCTACATCATGTACATGGTGATGGCGGTGCTGGCCGCCGCGCCGGTCACGCTGCTGTTTCGTAGAAACCCGCGCTGGATTTCGGTGGGAGCGTCTATCTTGGGAGGAATCGCAGTCACGGGCATTCTCGCCGTGCTGCTCGGCTATGGGCACGCACAACCGATGGCAGGATTCGGCTACTACTCGATGAACCTGTTGTCTCCTGTTTATCCCTACGGGTCTTCCATCTTGCGGGGAGTCAAGGATCCGCTGGACGCGACGGGCGGGCAGGGTGAAGGCTATCAGTATCTCGGCCTGGGCGTGCTGTTCATGATTGTTTTGTGCGACTTCCTTCTCGGTCCGCGGGAGAAACTCGGCGTCTTATATCGCAATGTAGGTATTGCGGTCATGTGCGTGAGCTTGACTCTCCTGGCGCTTTCAACCAGAGTCTATGCGGGTCATGAACTTCTATTAAGCATCGGACCCGACAATCCGCTGCTTCAATTCCGTACCTCCGGCCGTTTCTTCTGGCCGGTCGCCTATCTGCTGGTGATCGGCAGCGTCGTGCTGATCTGTCGTTACCTGCCGCAGCGCGCCGCCTGGGCTGTTCTCACGGTGGTGGCGGTGCTGCAATTCGCGGAAACCAGCCAGATGCGCCGCGGGGTACGGCATGAACTGCGTACGCCCCAATCCTGGGTACTGGACACGAAGCTACTTCGTCCACTGCTGGCGGAAAATTCGGCGTTGTCGATCTGGCCGAAGTTCCTGTGTGGCGCCGATCATGGAGCCGCGCCCTTTACCCAGGTGGAGTTGCTCGCGTCAGAGATCGCCTTGCCCATCGACACCGCGTACACCGGAAGAACGACGACCTCCGAACCGTGTAAGGCGCCTGACTTACCCCTTCAAGTGGGTACCGGCAATCTGGTTGTCCTCTTGCCGCCGAGAGGAGCCGCGATGAGCGCCTCTGTCGAAGACTGGCGCGATCTCTGTAGACAGATCGGCGTCCTGGTAGCCTGCTCTCAAAGGCTACGGGAGCGCTCCGATCTTCCGCTCCCTGGCGCTCCGGAATATCCCGCGAACCAAACCCTCAGCACGGCTGCCGGAGGAGCGGGAGTGCCTGCTCTTGGCTTTGGCTGGTCAGTACCTGAACCTTGGGGAATTTGGAGCGACGGCCCGGAGGCGCACATGGTGCTTCAGGCCGATGCGCCACCGGAGACTCCGCTATCGTTTACGATACGAGCACGCGGGCTGGCGCCGCCGGGAGAGCCGCAAGAAGTACAGGTATGGATTGACGGAAAGCTCAGCACCGTGTGGCACATCACCAACGGTCCGGACCTCGAGTATTCAGCGCAGATTCCGCCGCGCGCTTCACGGTTCAATCCGATTGGTGTGGAATTGAGGATCGAACGTCCGGTCACTCCCAAGCAGCTGGGATTGGGAAACGACGAACGTAGACTCGGGATAGGTCTCGTATCGTTCCGGCTGGAGTCTCCGACCGGCTCAACGAAACCTGCCGCTGCACATCGGGCAGCGGCGCTTGCTATGCCGTTGCGAACCGCGCCGCGCCAGCACTACGCGCCCTGACCAGAGGGGAAGGCTTGTTTACGCATCCCGCAAGAATAGCCAACGGCCATCAGAACTCTCGTTATGATCTGGTAATTTACTTTTTGTTCTTCAGGGTTGATAAGCGTGGGGGCGCAGCGCGGCCATGGCACCCAATCTGGATCCACAGCCTGAACCTGTAATCGCTGACAGGCTTCGGGGGCACCCTAGGGCTTACATTGGGGTGTGGGCCCTCTCCACAGGGATGGTAGCAATATTCTTGTATCTACTGTACAGGAATATGGGGCTGTATCCGGTGGTAATGGCTGATGAATGGGCCTGCAGCCTATATTCCAGGCTGTTGCCCTTTTCCAAGTCTTCGATCCCGTCTTATTTATTTTTCTGGATATTTAAGCAAACCAATCATTGCGGCGGAAGTTATACAGACTGTGCCCGCTTTTTTAATAGCATCTTTTTTGTTGGCTCAGCTCCATTAATATATGCGGTAAGTCGACGAATCGTGCAACCGGCGCCGGCAGCATTCATCGCACTGCTGACGATGCTCGGCCCGGTAAATACCTACACGGCATATTTTATGCCGGAAGCAATGTACTTTTGGGGATTTTGGGTCTTGTCTTGGTTCCTGTTGACATTTAGAAAATCCAACCCGCTGTGTTACGGCGGCATTATTGGCGTGATATTGGCTGGGCTGTCGATGATCAAGGTGCACGCTATATTCCTAATCCCGGGCGTGGCTGCTGGGATAATCGCTTCAACGGTGCGATGCGAAGGCCAGAACCGCACCCGATTTCAGAAAGCAATACTGACCTTCGTTTGTGCTGGACTAACAGCCATTTCAGCTAGGTTGCTGATCGGATACTTGTTCGCGGGAAATGCCGGATTGCATGTCCTTGGGCAGAAGTACGGTGCTGTTGCACACTCCTCTCTCACCGCCGCCTCGCTGCTGCGACTGACGCATCAAGTTGCATTCGTTCTCAAGGGCCATATCCTGGGTCTGGCTCTGTTGTTTGGAGTGCCGTTAGCATCACTTGCGACTTGGCAAAGAAGCAATGGCGTTTCTTCGCAGGGGGACGACTTTCTTGTAATCAGGATTTATGCGCTAGCGATGCTGGCGTTCCTGCTCCTCGTAACAGCCTATTACACCGCCTCGGTAGATGGCCAACCACACGAAGCAATCGGCCGGATGCACCTTCGCTACTATAATTTTGTCTTGCCGCTGCTCTTGATTGTGGTGGCGGGCGAATGGGTGACAGCCATGCGACCTAATAATCTTTACGTCACGTTGCCATTGGGAGCTTTAATTGCCGGTTTGGCGGCTTACTCCGTGAAAGCACTGAAGACGCAGTATGCCCCAAACTGTATCGATAGCCCTGAAGTGCGAGCCGCTTTTTACAGTAATAGGGCGCTGCATGCAATCGTTTTTCTTGGTCTTGCCGCACTGGCAGTTTGGGCACTAAACCGCCGGCGCGGAGCGCAAATATTCTTATTTGTCGTCTTGCCGGTTAGTGTTCTCGTGATGGCACATTTTGCGAACAAGGAGCTGCGAGACCATTTGCATCCCAGCTCATATGAACAGGCAGGGCGAGCTGCCCACGATATTCTGACCCGGCAGGAGCGATCAAAGTTGGCGGTCGTCGGCTCAGATGATGTGGCCCTATACAAGTCGCTTTACCAGATCGATTCGGCGGAGGCCACTATGGTCGTCATCCCGGAAGGAGCAGCACTAGAGATGCGGCAGCTTCCTGCACAGGCCGATTGGATCGTGGTGGTGGGTAATCACGCAGTCCCGAAAGAGCTTGAGCTTCAGTTCCCCAGAAGTGGTTATGCGCTCTTCAGGCGAGAAGATTCGACACCGTAGACTAGGATGGTTCAATACATCCGGCAGACTTGCACGCGTAAAGAAACTCTTTAGGGGGAACCCTAACCCACTGAGGTTCTTTGCGAATCGAAAGGGCGTCAGCCCACTTCAGCTACGCTTTGACTACCTCGTGATGCTTTGCTCGCCGCGTGGCATAAAGCGGGAAAGCTTCTGCCAACTCCAGCACTTCGCGGCGAATGCGCTCCAGCACGCCGTTGTCAGTACGGTTGTGCAGGGCTTGGGAAATCCACTTGCCGACCTGGCGCATCTCCCCCTCCTTCATGCCGCGCGTCGTCAATGCCGGTGTACCAATGCGAATCCCGCTCGGCTTCAGCGGAGGATTGGTGTCGAACGGGATGGCGTTCTTGTTTACCGTGATGCCGGCGTCGTGCAGCGCGTTTTCGGCTTCGCTGCCCAGCATGCCCTTGGCGAAGACGTTGATCAGCATCAGGTGCGTGTCTGTGCCGCCTGAAATCACGTGGAAACCTTCGTCCGCCAATGTTTGCGCCAGTACCTTAGCGTTGGCGACGATCTGCCGCGCGTAATCCTTGAAGCTGGGTTGCAGGGCCTCGTGGAAGCACACCGCCTTGGAGGCGATGATGTGTACCAGCGGCCCGCCTTGCATTCCTGGGAATACTACCTTGTCGATGGCCGCAGCATAGTCCTGCTTGGATAGGATCAGTCCGGCGCGCGGACCGCGCAGCGTCTTGTGCGTGGTCGTGGTGACGATCTGCGCGTGCGGCACCGGCGATGGATGCGCGCCGCCGGCAACCAGTCCCGCGAAGTGTGCCATATCGACGAGATAGATTGCGCCGACCCTGTCAGCGATCTGGCGCATGCGTGCAAAGTCGATGATGCGCGGATAAGCGCTGCCGCCGCCGATGATCAATTGCGGCCGCTCGCGCTCGGCAATCTTTTCGAGCTCGTCGTAGTCGATCGTCTCTGTTTCTTTGGTGACGCCGTAAGGCACGATCTTGTAGGTCTTGCCGGAGAAGTTCAGTGGATGGCCATGCGTGAGGTGCCCGCCATGCGCGAGGTTGAGACCGAGAATAGTGTCGCCAGGCTTGATGACGGCCGCGTAAGCCGCCATGTTCGCGGTCGAGCCCGAGTGAGGTTGCACATTGGCGTGCTCAGCGCCGAACAACAGCTTGGCGCGATCGCGCGCCAGGTTCTCCACCACGTCGGTGAACTCGCATCCGCCGTAATAGCGCTTGCCGGGATAGCCTTCCGCATACTTGTTGGTGAAGACCGAACCCGCGGCCTCGAGCACCGCTTCGCTGACAAAGTTCTCGGACGCAATCAGCTCCAGGCCTTCGTGCTGGCGTCGTTCTTCGTTCTCAACCGCCTGCGCAACTTCTGGATCAACTTCCGCCAGCGGCAAATCCATACGATTCGTTTGCATTTCTATGCCCCTACCGGCTTCCCCTCGTCTTCGCGCTCGATGGTTGCGAGTTTCTGCTTGATCTTTTCCTTCAGCTCAAATCCCGCGCGATCGGCGCCAAGTGCGATTTTCATGGCGCTGCCATTGTAACGCGAGGTGTGGCAGGGACCGAAAGCTCTCAGCTTCCGGGGCAACCGCAGGGCATGAGTCTGCGGTGTCAGCCCTTCTTTTGGATCAACTCCACATCAATCTGAATTTTCACCGAGTCGCCGATCACAGCCTCACCGCTTTGCAGCATATTGTTGTACGTCAGCCCCCAGTCCTTGCGATTGATGGTCGTGCTGGCGGAAAAGCCGCGCCGCAGGTTTCCATGCGGATCGGTGATGATGCCGCTGGGCTGGTCAAGATTGAGGGCCACTTCTTTTGTCACACCATGCATCGTTAAGTCGCCAACCAGTTTGTAGTCGCCGCCCTGTTTCTCGATGCGCTTTGACTTGAACTCTATCGTGGGATACTTCGCGACGTCGAAAAAGTGATCGCTACGCAGATCTTTGTCGCGGGCTTCCACTCGAGTATCGACCGAAGCGACGTCGATTACCGCATCAACCGAAGACTTGGCAAGGTCTTTGTCGTCCATCTGAGCGCTGCCGCTCAACTTGTTGAATGTGCCTGTCACGTTTGACAGCCCCATGTGACGGACAGTGAACTGCGCGGTGGAATGATTGGGGTCGATATTCCAGGTTGAGGTTTGTGCCAATACAGGTAGCGAAGCGAGCAGGAGAACGAAAAGCGCAAATCGAGTTTTCACGATATCTCCGAATAGTTGTTCAGTTGTTTGAAAAGCGAGCAGCATGGCAAAAGATGTCCGGCGACCCGTCCAGGTTTCAAGATTCATACATCGGGCCTCGGACGCAGGCGCCCGGCCCACAGAACCGGCGGTCCGGGGGCGAGGCAGCCAGCCTTTCCCTTGCCGCTCGGCCAGATACGCCTAAGGGCTTGAACCTACGTCAAAAGTGCCAGTATCCGCAGTTTCGTTTTCTGCACCAGTGGTGATACTCTGAACACAAAGGTGCGAGCCTGTTGCAGCGGAAATTGCCCGGCTCAGCCTCCGGGCGAAGGCGGATGAGCACGCACGAATGTTGAACTCCGCGATGATGTAACGATCCGCACCCCTGCGGCTTACCCGTACGAAGAAGATCACACATCATAGCGTTCCGGTATGCAGGGTATTCGGTTGAGTGTGTTCGCTATCCGCGTGTGCGGTTACGTATATGCACCGTTCTTAATGTGAAAGAAGCAGTCTTAAATGTCATCCAACGGCTTTCATAGCAGCGGCAACCACAGTTTCGGAAACATGCGGTCGCTGTTCAGCATGTTCTCCAGCGATCTGGCTATCGACCTTGGCACGGCCAACACGCTGGTCTACGCGCGCGGCAAGGGAATCGTCGTCAACGAACCCTCCATCGTCGCGATCAACAAGAACACCGGCGAAGTCGAGGCCGTTGGCAAGGAGGCCAAAGAGATGCTCGGGCGCACGCCGGGCAACATCGTCGCCATCAAGCCGATGAAAGACGGCGTCATCGCTGACTTCAAAGTCACCGAGAAGATGCTGAACTACTTCATCCAGAAGGCGCACAACCGCAAGATGCTGGTGCATCCCCGCATCGTCATCGGCGTGCCTTCGGAGATCACGCAGGTGGAAAAGCGCGCAGTCATGGATTCGGCGTACCGCGCCAAGGCCAGCGAAGTGCATCTGGTAGAGCAGGCGATGGTGGCGGCGATCGGCGCCGGCCTGCCCATCACCGAGCCCAGTGGCAACATGGTCGTCGACATCGGCGGCGGCACCACCGACATTGCGGTCATCTCGCTTAGCGGCATCGTCTATTCGCGCTCCGTGCGCATGGCCGGCAACCAGATGGATGAGTCGGTCATGAATTACATGAAGCGCAAGTACAACCTGCTGATCGGCGAGCGCACAGCCGAGCAGATCAAGGTTGAAATCGGCTCAGCGTACCCGTTGGAAAAGCCGCTAACCATGGAGATCAAGGGCCGCAACCTGATTGAAGGCGTTCCCAAAACAATCACCATCGATGACAGCGAGATTCGCGAGGCTGTGAGTGAATGCGTTTCGACCATCATGAACGCGATCCGCGTGGCGCTGGAGCGTACTCCGCCGGAGCTGTCCGCTGACATCAGCGACCGCGGCATCGTGCTCACCGGCGGGGGAGCGCTGTTGAAGAATCTGGACAAGCGCATCCGCGAAGAAACCGGCCTGCCGGTAGCCATCGCCGACGACCCGTTGTGCAGTGTGGTGCTGGGCACCGGAAAGATGTTGAGCGACTTCAAGCTTCTAAGGAAGATATCGATTGATTGAAGAGTGTGCCACTTTGGCGCCGTGTGGCAGGACTCAATTTTGATTGTCATCCTGAGCGAAGCGAGACGCAGTCGAGCGCAATCGAAGGACCCCTACCCAGCGAAACTGTGGCTCGTATAGGGGTCCTTCGACTCCGGTTCGCAAAAGACGCGAACCTCCGCTCAGGATGACAACGATAAGCAGTACCTATGGAAACCATTCTTGGCCGCTTTCGCAACCTGATCGTGCTGGCGGCCATTCTATTCGCCCAAATCGTCGGGTTGGCCATACAGTGGAAGAGTCCGACGCAAGAGGGCGACACGCGGTTGATTCGGGTCTGGGCCGTCTCGGCGATTACGCCGTTTGAAAAAGCTCTCGTCAACACCCAAGGGTTCATCCGCAACGCCTGGCTTAATTATGTTTATCTGCGTGGAGTTCGCCGTGAAAACCGTGAGCTTCGGGCGGAACTTGATCGGATGAAGCTGCAACAGGTGCGCCTTCAGGAAGACGCCGACATGGCGCGCCGCGTCCAGAGCCTGCTCGCTTTCAAGGAACAGTACATTGACTCCACCGTGGCGGCCCAGGTGATCGGCACCAGCGGCACGGACCAGTCGCGCGCTTTGTACATCGACAAAGGCTCCAACGACGGCCTTCGTCCCGACATGGCCGTCATCACGCCCAACGGCATTGTCGGCAAGATCGAGCAGGTTTTTCCCGACTCGGCGCAGGTCCTGCCCATCAACGATCAGTTGAGCGGCGTCGGTGTTGCGCTCAAGACCACCCGCCTCCAGGGAATTCTCCGGGGTGCTGCCAACGGGACTACCACGGTGCAATACATCATGGCCGACGAGCGTGTTGTGCCCGGTGACGAGGTCCTGACCAGCGGCGGTGATCGAATCTTTCCCAAAGGACTTCCGGTTGGCAAGGTGGTGGATGTTTCAACCGGCAAGGACCTTTTCCTGAGCATCCGCGTTCAGCCCGCGGCGCACCTCGACCGCCTCGAAGACGTACTGGTAGTGACCAAGGTTACCGAGAAACCGCCCGACGTTCAGGATCTCGGGCCGATTCGCGCCTCCGACATACTGGCGCAGAGACTGCCGACAGTGCCGGAGAAGCCCCAAGTAGACCCTAACGGGAAAGCGACGAATCCTGCCTCATCCGGCGCGGCCCCGGCGACCAAGCCGAATTCTCCAACGACAGCTGCCGCCGGGCAATCGGCAAAACCAGGCGCAAATCCGGCAGCTCATGCTCCAGTTGCCTCGGTAGCCACTTTCGGCTCAGCAGGATCAGGCGCCGGCGTTGCCGTCAAGAAGCCTTCAACGGCTGCCACCGGCCACGTAGCGCAGCCAGAGGCAGCAGTACCGGACAGCACATCAACGCACGGTGCAGCCGGGGAGGTTGCCCCCGTCGAGGTTGTCCCGAAGCCGGCGCGCAAGCCGCCCGACGAGTCGGCGCCTCGGACCAATCCACCCCCACCGCCACAGCCGGAAGCGAACCAGCCGCAGCGATGACGACGCGCCCCATGGCCTTCCGCGGCAGTCTCACCTCACGCGATCAGCTGGCGGTCTATGAATTCTCCTGGCCCGCCGTGATTTTCATTCCGCTGGCCGCAATTGCCATCCAGGCTTTCCTGCCGGTTCGGATTCGTTTCTTTCCCATTCTCGACCTGCCGATGATGGTGGTCATCTTCTTCGCCGTGGCCCGTCGCAACCCCATCACCGGATGTCTGACCGGCGCTATTATCGGTCTTCTTCAGGACACGCTTGCCGGCGCGGCACATCCCATCGGCATGTTCGGCATTGCGGACACGGTCGTCGGCTTTGCCGCGTCGTCGCTGGGCGTCAAGATCGACGTCGAAAATCATGGAACCCGTTTCTTCATCACCTACATCTTTTTCGTCGTCCACCAGGCAATCTTCTTCGGGGTGGCGCGCGGACTATTGCGCCAGTCGCTGCAATGGAGCTGGAACCGGGTGGCCATATCGGCCCTCGCCAATGCCATTGTCGGCGTCTTCGTGTACGCCTTTCTGGATCGCTTTAAGAAACGTTAAAGCGGTGCAACTCCCTGGGGCCTTCCACCGATCGCGCATCGCATTAGAACAACATGGGTTACGTGTGTTTTTTCATCGCCGGCGCGGCCCCCGGACTACAATAACAAGAGAGTTCCTCATGGGTTCCGTTCCGGCCGCATCCCATAGCATGATGAAAATTGCTGCACCGTATGGGCCAAGTGACTAATCATGAGCGGGCATCTAGCAGTTGCATTGTATTGAAAGTAAGAATCTGTTGATGGCGGGTCGCAGTCGCGGATGTTAGGTCGCAAGGACAAAGTCTCGGAAGGTCGCCTTACGGCGGTGCAGTATGTGCTGCTGGGGATCTTTCTTGTCCTCGCCTTCGGTCTGTGGCGTTTGCAGATCGCGCACAGCGATTACTACGCTTCGCTGGCCGAGCAGAACCGCATCAAACAGGTTCCCATTCTTGCGCCGCGCGGCAAGATTCTGGACCGCGAAGGGCGCATCATCGTCGACAACTATCCCTCGTTTTCGGTGTTGCTATTGCGCGACCAGAAACGTGATCTGAACGCCGATGCCGACCTGATTGCCTCCGGCTTGCACATTCCTCCGGATGAGCTGCGGGCCCGGCTGATGCGCATGGCTGCGGTTCCCGGCTATCAGCCACTATTCCTCAAAGACGACATCACGCCCGACGAACTGGCATTCATCGAATCGCATCGCGCCGAGCTACCGGAGCTGGACATCATCAACGTGCATCGCCGGCTGTATCCACGAAATGGCTTCATGGCGCACGTCATCGGCTACGTTGGCCAGGTCAGCGAAGAAATGCTGCAGCAGCCGCAGTGGGAGCTCTACAACCCGGGCGACATCGTGGGCATGTCGGGACTCGAAGCCTATTACAACGACATCCTGATGGGCAAGAACGGCTCGCGTCAAGTGTTGGTCAATAGCCGTGGGCAGGAGGTCGGCACGCTGAGCGACGTGCCGGCGGTTCCCGGCAAGCAGCTTCGCACTACCATCGATCTCGACTTGCAGATTGCGGCCGAAGAGGCGTTGGGCGATCGGGAGGGAGCGATTGTCGCCATGGATCCGCGCAACGGCGAGATCCTAGCGATGGTGAGCCGCCCGGCATTTGATCCTAATGAGTTCGCGGTACACATCACCCGTGATGAATGGAACCGCCTGATCACCGATCCTGGAAAGCCGCTGCTCAACAAGGCCATCCAGGCACAGCTCGCACCCGGGTCGGTCTTCAAGATCATCATGGCGACGGCCGGCCTGCAGGAAGGCATCGCGCAGAACCTGATCGTGAATTGCGGCGGCGGCAAGGTGTTCTACGGGCGCTTCTTCAAGTGCTGGATCGCCGGGCATGGCTCGCACGGGACGGTGAACATCAGCAAAGCGATTTATCAGTCGTGCGACTCATACTTCTATACGCTGGCGGAGAAGCTGGGCATCAGCAAAATCGCCAAGTGGGCCACCATGCTCGGGCTGGGGCAGAAGACCGGCATCGACCTGCCGCAGGAAGTCTCCGGCGTGATGCCGTCGGAAGAGTGGAAGATCAGGAACTTCAAGCAGAAGTGGTATGCGGGCGAGACCATCTCGGTTGGCATCGGGCAGGGCGCGGTGGCGACCACCCCGATTCAGCTGGCGCGCGCCCTCGGAGCCATTACTTCCGACGGCTTACTGGTGCGGCCGCATCTTGCGTTCCCGGATCAATTTCCGCCGGGATTCAAGCAGGTTGCCGAGTACACCAACCAAACCCACGTTCCGCTTGAGGAGAAGAACTGGGACACCATCACCGACGCAATGGCGCTGGTCGTATCTCCCGGAGGGACGGCGGCCAGCGCGCACCTGCAAGGCATCGATTTCGCCGGTAAGACGGGTAGCGCGCAGACGGTTTCCAATGACCTGAAGAAGAAGATGTCAGCCAGCGAGAAGGCCAAGTTCAAGGACAACGGCTGGTTTGTCGGGGTCACGCCACGCCGCAACCCGGAGCTGGTTGTGGCCGTACTTCTGGAAGAGGGCGAGCACGGATTCTTCGCCGCGCGCGCGGCATCGCAGGTGATCAAGGCATACGTCGAGAAGCAACGCACGCGCGAGACGCTGGTCGCCAAAGCGAATGCCTCCGGCAAGGCGGAAGTTGCCGCAGTATGGCATCAAGCGGACAGCAACGGGGCAACGGCGCCTGAAAACAAGATGCAGGCAGGACACTTCACCATCGAGGCGGGCGGGAAGGTGAAGCCAGTCTCGGGCGCTCCGGGCGTCGCGGAAGAAAAGCCTACCGTGAGCGGCCACGATCTGCAGGAGACCGAGTCGCACACCGAGATGGCTGAGCCCGAGGCCACGCCTGCTGCTGATCCCGCCCAGCCTTCGCTGCGGACCGACAGCGAGCCGCCGGCTGCCGAAGCTGCTCCGAAGAAGCCGGCAACGAAGCCCATGAAGCCGCCGACGCAACCCGCGGCAAAACCTGCCACGGAGCCCGCCACGGTGGTCGTTCCGGAGAGGCAGCCGTGAGCCGATACGTTTCCTTTCGTGACTTCGACTGGGTACTGCTGGTACTCGTGCTGCTGATTTGCGCTCTCGGCGTGTTGGAGATCTACAGCGCAACCCTCGGCACCAAGTTCGCGGAGGTTCACATCAAGCAGGTTTACTGGATCATCGGCGGCGTTGCTCTCATGTTCATGGTGAGCCTGTTTAACTATCAGGCTCTGCTGGCGCGCGTGCCTCTGTTCTACATCATCTCCATCGCTTCGCTGGTCGCGGTTAAATTGTTCGGCCAGAAATATCTGGGCGCCCGGCGCTGGATCCAAATCGGCTCGTTTCACTTCCAGCCATCGGAGTGGGTGAAGCTGGTGCTCATTCTGGCGATGGCGAAATATTTCTCCGAAAACGTGAAAGCCGAGCCGGACGGGCAGGATCTGGTAAAGGCAGGCGCTCTAGTGGGTATACCCATGCTGATGGTGCTGGTGCAACCGGACCTGGGCACGGCCCTCACTTACCTGCCCATCGCGATCATGGGACTCTTTCTTGGTGGCATGAAATTTCGCCATGCGCTGGTGGTTTTGGCTATCGCGGCTCTGCTGGCGCCGGTCGGATGGCACTTCCTGAAGCCTTATCAGCGCGATCGGCTTACCAGCTTCCTGGAGCCAGAGGCCGACTCGCAGGGCAAGGGATATCAGGTGATTCAGTCATTAGTGGCCGTGGGCTCTGGGGGAATTTTCGGCAAGGGAACGGCGCAGGGTAGCCAGACGCAGGGCCAGTTCCTGCCCGTGCCACACACCGATTTCATTTTCGCGGCCTTCGCGGAAGAGCACGGATTCATAGGCGCGATGGCGGTCCTGCTGCTATACTTCATAGTACTGATGCGTCTCATCCAGAACGCTCAGACGGCTCCTGACCGGGCTGGAGCCTTCGTCGTCATGGGGGTGGTCGCGGTTCTCGCGTTCCACATCCTGGTCAACGTGGGAATGGTGGTTGGATTTATGCCGGTCACGGGTATCCCTCTGCCGCTGATGAGTTATGGGGGATCATCGGTACTGTTCATGTTTCTGGCCTTGGGCATTGTGATGAACGTTCGCATGCGCCGGTTCGTGAACTGAAACGTAAAGCCCAGTGCAGTAGCGTTTAGGCTCGTGCCACGGGGTACGCATGGAAAGCGGCTTCACTCGCCGTGAATGGTCCGGAATCTGCCATAGGCACCTTCGAAGGGGTGACAACAAGATTACGAACGCCCTCGCGAAAAGAGGGTAATCACCGGTCGCCTTGGAAAGGAACCGGACAGGATTGCAAGGTTCGTCGCCGGAGGCGGGAAACGGCCCCACCAGAGAGCTCAACCGAAGTCGAGTGACTTCGTAAGGGGTTCCAGTCTGGGAGGGAGGCCACAAACCTCCGGTGATGCGCCCGATTACTCGGTGCAAAAGATTCCACAAAGAGCCGTTGCGCGAAACAGGTCTGGGGACCACCTCGGCATTCGCCTTGGTGTGCTTCGGAGCTAGTCACACCGAAATCCGTCCTTCCTGTCCGATTCCCGCTAACGCGACGGTGAACCGGAGTATCCATGAACAAAGAATTGTATGTGTCTTCTACGCCTCACGAGACCCGTGTGGCGCTAACCGAAGACGATCAGCTCGCAGAGATATTTTTCGAGCGGGAAAACGAATACACCCTCGCCGGCTCCATCTATAAGGGCCGTGTAACGCGTGTGCTTCCAGGAATGCAGTCGGCCTTCGTCGACATCGGACTGGAGCGCGATGCCTTCCTTTATGTTTCCGACTTCCTCGAAGTTGGTGAAGAGGGCGACGAATTCGACGAGATACCAGCGCCCAGAGCAACACTGGACCTGAGGCCTCAGGAGCAACCGATGGTCGCCCCTGCCGCCGCACCTGTGCCGGCCGAAGCGGAAGACGAAGAGATCGAACGTGTCGGCGAAGATTTCGGTGCCACCGACGACCAAAACGGCGAAAGTGAAGCAGAAGGCGAATCAAATGCAGCCGCCGATGGCGAGTCCGGTGAAGGTGCGCGACCCTGGCGGGGACGCCGTCGCCGTCGCGGTGGACGCCGTGGGCGTGGCGATGAGCGCTGGGAGCGCCCCTCGCGTCCTGAAGCTTCATCGGAACCGCGCAGCGCGACTCCCTCCGAACCGGCGCGTCCCGCCTTTGGGCCGCCGCCGGGATACACGCCCATTGTGCTGCCGGGTGAATCGATTTCGAAGTATCGGAGCCTTGCCCAGCGGTCAGCCGACCATACTGTGAGCGCGCTGCCTGACTCCCAGCAGCATCCCGACAATCCGAGAGAGGAGTCAGCGACGCGTCATTCCTTTGGTCTGGCTCGGCAGGAACAAGAACAGGAACAGGAATCTGTGGAGACTTCCTCCTCCTCTGAGCCTGAAGCAAGCGACCCCGGACACGGTCATGTGGCCACCGAGCCCGAGCAGCTCGAATGGTCTGCCGCTGGAGTGCATCGTCCGGCGGAAGAGTACCCGACGGGCCGATCAACCCATCTCTCCACGGCCGACCAGGACGTTGTGCCCGCTGCAAGCACCGAGAACAACCACGATTACGAACACGACGAAAGCGAGACCGTCTTCGAAGTCGTCGAGCGGCAGGATTTTGGCAAGCAAGCTCAAGACGCGCCCCCGTCATCTGCGGAGGAGCAGTCCGCTACCTCGCATCGTCGCTTCGATTTCGAAGCCCCTGCGCAGCCGGAATCGTCGCGCGAAGACGAATGGATGTCGGTGGACTTCGCTGCCGAGCAGACAATCGCGCAAATCCAGCCGCAGGAAACTGTTTCGCGCGAGTACCCACTACCCTTCCCCGGTCAGGGCGCTCCCTCGATCGCGCCCGAGGGCCGCACCCTGGAGCACGAAACTCTCGAGGAGGAGGAGATGGAATACCCTCCTGTGCCTGAGGACCTTGAAGCCCTCAACGAGGTGGCAGCGGATTCCGATGTCGACCTGGTCGAGGAGACTCTCGACGCCGAGAACGGCTACGGTGAGCGCTGGCTTCCCAAAATTGCTGACGTTGACGAGGAGGAAGTCCTGGCCGCCGAGATGCGCGGCGAGACCTATCAAATGCCCGCCGTGGACGAAAACGGCGACGACGAGGACGAGGAAGAGACCAACGGACGCGCCGAGTTGCGCGCCGCTTCGCCCACCATGCCTTATCAGCAGCGCCAGAGCGAGCGCCCCGGCTATGACCGCCGCGGACAACGCGGTCGCCGTAACGGGCGTCGCAACAACGTCCGGACGCGCGCGCAATCGCACAGGCCGCAGCCGCTGATTACCGATCTGCTGAAGGAAGGCCAGGAAGTCCTCGTCCAGATTGCGAAGGAGCCCATCAACCAGAAGGGCGCCCGCATCACCAGCCACATCGCCTTGCCTGGGCGCTTCCTCGTGTACATGCCGACGGTGAACCACGTTGGCGTCTCGCGCAAGATCAACTCCGAGGAGGAACGCCAGCGCCTGAAGCGCATCGTGACCAGCGAGCGGGAGAACGGTCTTGGCGGCTTCATCGTCCGGACGGCCGCGGCCAACATCAAGGAAGAAGATCTACGCGCCGACATCCGTTTCCTCAAACATCTATGGGCCGAGATCAAGAGCCGCACGGAAAACAGTAAGTCGCCGGCGCTGATCTATCACGATCTCAATCTGGTGGAGCGCATCTTGCGCGACCAGGTCAACGCTGAAGTCTCGCAGATCTGGGTCGATACCGAAGACGAGTACGAACGCATCATCCGCTTCGCCAACCGCTTCCAGCCTTCGCTGGTGCGACGCATTAAGCTCTACAGCAAGGAAACTCCGCTCTTTGAGCAGTTCGGCATCCAGGAGGAGATCGACCGCTCGCTGAAGTCGAAGGTATGGCTGAAGAGCGGCGGCTCCATCGTCATCAACCAGACGGAAGCGTTGGTCGCCATCGACATCAACACCGGCAAGTACGTGGGCAAGACGCAACGCCTGGAAGACACCATCGTCAAGACCAACATCGACGCCATCAAGGAGATCGTTCGCCAGATTCGCCTGCGCGACCTGGGCGGCATCATCGTGATCGATTTCATCGACATGGATGAGCGCAAGAACCGCCAGAAGGTCATGCAGGCCCTGGAAGAAGCTCTGCGCAACGATCGCGCGCCATCGAAGGTTCTTCAGTTCAACGACTTTGGATTGGTGGCCATCACCCGCAAGCGCGTTAAGCAATCGCTGGAGCGCACGCTAGGTGAGCCCTGCCCGTATTGCACCGGGGCAGGCTTCGTGAAGTCCGTTCCGACGGTGTGCAACGAGATCTACGTCGAGATGCGCAAGATGATCAAGGAACATGACCGCAAAGATGTTACGCTGCGCGTCAACCCGGAAGTCGCCAAGGCCCTGAAAGCCAACAACGGCAAGCTCATCGGCGAGATGGAAGAGCTGATCGGCAAAACGGTGATCGTAAAGGGCGATCCGCTGCTGCACCAGGAGAACTTCGACATCCACTAGTTCAGTGGCTAGTGGATAGTGGCTAGAAGTCATCTCATAAATTGCTTTGCCTTGTATCAGGGCACGCCTTTCAGGCGTGCCGAACGAGGCGCAGAAAATGTCCGGGCTTCAGCCCCTGCAAGAACTGGGCGGGCAGGGGCTGAAGCCCAAGATACTGATTTGCCGGCTTCGGCACGGCTGAAGCCGTGCCCTGATACAAAACGATTCGGAAGTATGTACATAACGCAAACCGCTGAAAATGGGAACCACTCACTCTCCGAAGCGTTCGACCACTGCCCTTACTTCACAAGAACATATTGGGCTCCCGAAAGCGACGTGAAGTTAATCCCGTCGTCGGTGTTTAACCCCTCGCCGTCCAACCATTCGTAGCTTCTGCGCTGGCCGATGACTATCTGCCGATTGCTGTCAGGATCAATGCCGTAATCGTTCACTATTCTGCGGTACGCCTTAACTATGGTTCCGTCGCTGACGGAGCGAAGCGAAACTTCTTGGAGGCTCATTGTGACTCCTGCTGAATGGGAATTTACATGCGCGATGTCAGACATTAAGCGCTGGTCAAAAGAGTCCGGCTTGACGCCCGAGCGTGCGCGACTTTGCTTCAGGCTAGGACTTGCCCTGATGCCATACGGCAACATCCAACAGGGCGATTTTATACTTGACACAAGGCTTGCGCCAAGTATAAAATTAGAGTATGACAAAGAGAGAGCGGAACCACCAGTTATCGAAGTCGAATCTGATAGCGGAGATTCCGCTGGCGTGCTCTGACGAGCTTGCGGCGGTTGAGTTTTTCGAGCAGCAGCGTTGGGGCGACACGCCAGCTTGCGTGAAGTGCGGTAGTGTTGACGTGTACCAGATGCGCGATGCCAAGACTCGCGAGCGCAACAAGCGGTATCTGTGGCGTTGCCACTCTTGCAAAGAGCAGTACACGGTTCGCATCGGCACGGTGTACGAAGAATCCCGCATCCCGCTCCGGCATTGGGCGTATGCGTTCTGGAGAGCTTGCACATCGAAGAAGGGCGTCTCGGCTCTGGAGCTGACGCGACAGTGCCAGATCAGCTACAAATCGGCGCTGTTCCTGATGAACCGCATCCGTTTTGCGATGGCTCCCGACGGTAACGACCCGAAACTGAGCGGCACGGTTGAATGCGACGAAACCTATATCGGGGCGCGCAGGCCACGCTATCGGGGAGTGGGCAAGCGTGGCCGTGGAACTTCTAAAATCCCAGTGTTCTGCGCTGTTGAGAGAGGCGGTCAGCTTCGTCGCCGGGTGGTTGCCGACGTAACGGCAGCAACGCTAAAGGGTGCTATTCGGGAAGAAGTTGATAGGCAGTCCCGCATCATCACGGATGAATACTTGGGGTACGCTGGCATCGGAACCGAATATGAAGGCGGTCACGATAGGGTTTGCCATAGCACGCGGGAATATGCGCGTGGCGAGATTCACACGAACACGGCAGAGAGCAGCCATGCGCTCGTAAAGCGCGGCATTGTGGGCATCTATCACAATGTCAGCCGCGAGTACCTGCACCGCTATCTCTGGCAGTTCGACTTCCTGTGGAACAATCGTTATCTCAACGATGGAGAACGGCTCATTGCTGGTGTACAGGGAGCCGAAGGAAAGCGACTGCTGTATCAGCAAACAGCAGCGAACTAAGGGGGGAACATGACGCTAGAGCACAAGATCGTAGTCGGCTTAGATGACATTAAGGCGGTGACGTTCGAGTGCAACGCTTGCCATGTAAAGCTGACTGTCGCACCAGACAACATCCGACTTCCTCACGACTGCCGCCAGTGTGGCGCTGCTTGGATACTTGAGGAATCCGAGTACCCCAAAGGCGGTAACCCATACTTCGCTTTTGCTAGAGCCGTCAGCACCATCAGAGATCAGCTAAAGAATCACGCGCCATTCAAAATTCTGTTGGAGTTCGATGAAGAATAAGCGAGCCAAGAAAAAGGAACAGTCCCCCGCTCCCGGCCCGAAAGCCGAGAGGCTAAAGCTCTCCGGCGACTGGCAAGACACGGTGAAGAAGTCGCTGGCAAAGAAGAAACCAGCAGGGGGCTGGCCGAAGTAGCATCGCTAGTTTTCGCGACTTAGCAACCCCGTCCGTCTATGTCTCGCGGGCTTTGCGTTAGATACATGCTTCCGAAACGATTTATGAGATAGCCTCTAGTAATTGCCGGTGCTTGAACGAATTTTGTGTGTGCCCCATCCCGCCATCGTTTGGCGGGGTGGGGTTTTTGTTTATTTGAATTAGCGCTCGTTGCGCGACGCGTCGTGAAAGAGACCTCTATGAAGAAGCCTAGCGGCCACTCCGATGAGCTTCGGTCTGAATACAGCCGCTCCGACTTCAAGAAACTGGAGTTGCCCGCTTTCAACAGCGCATTCTTGCGGGGATTGCACACCACCAGCTTGCTCACCCGCCGCGCCAACAGATCGTAAAGCCAGGCCGATTGGCTGCCTTCTTCGAAGGTCACATGGATGGCGCCGCGCAGCCCTTGGAAAAACTCCATGATTGCGCGTGCTTGGGTGGCGAGCACACATTGCATCACCAGCTTGCCCTCGGCGTTCAGTACCGCGACGGAGATGGTGCTCTGGTGGACATCCAGGCCGACATACTTGATGCTATTCATCAGGGTGTTCCTTTCGTCTTGGCTTGGTTTACTGCTTCACACAGCAACCATAGCCTACTGCGAAAGGGGCGCCCTTCTATAATGCGTGCCCCTAATGCGTTCCTGGAAATATTCTTGAAGGCAAGCGATGAGCCCCGTCTCCGTTCTCCGAGCTCTTCTGATCTGCCTGCTCGGCCCGCTCTACCCGCCGGTAGCGCTGAGAGATAATATGACCATATGGGAAGACGAGCCCTCATCGCGCTAGGCATTCTGCTGGCGTGCTGCGCTTGCGCTTCCGCAGTGGACCCATCGCTCGACATCAGTCATTACGCGCATACCGCATGGCGAACGCAAGATGTCGCCGAGGACTTTCACGGCCCATTCACTCAGACGACTGATGGCTACTTCTGGTTCGGAACAGCCAGCGGCCTGATGCGCTTTGACGGCGTGAAGTTCGCCCCCTACGCTCCGCCTGACCTCAAGCTGCCAAGCCGTGGTTACCAGTACCTGCTAGGCGCTCGCGACGGCAGTTTGTGGATCGGCACAACCAGCGGTCTGGGCCGCTTGAAAGATGGCAAGTTCCAGTGGTATTCCGATCCTGCCAAGCATAGAGGTACTGTCAAAATATTCGAGGATAAACAAGGTACGATTTGGGTCACTCGTTACCATGTCCCCCCCGGCGAGGGGCCGTTGTGCCGTGTTGAGGGAAGCGGACTGCACTGCTATGGAAAGAACGACGGAATTCCCGCCCGCTATGCCCTTGGCCTGACGGAAGACAGCGCGGGAAATCTATGGTTTGGCTCCAATGTGCTCTATCGCTGGCGACCCGGCTCTCCCGCCACCGCCTATCTGAACGAGTTAGCCCACCTTCAAGATGCCGGAGATGGGGTAAACAATGTCGCAATCGGGGAGTCGGGCACGGTTTGGGCCGCGATCGACGGCGCCGGCGCCGGCTTGGGTGTCCGTTATCTCTCCGGCGGGAAGTGGGCATCGTACGTCATTCCAGGATTCGACGGAAGCAAATTCGATGTCATGGCATTGTACGTCGATCGGAACGGCTTACTGTGGATCGGCACCGATAGCGACGGCATTTATCGGGTTCGCAACGGCAGAGCAGAACATTATGGGATCGCCGAAGGGCTTTCGGGCAAATCGGTGAATTCGTTTTATGAGGATCGCGAAGGCAATCTCTGGGTGCGGACCGACACGGGGATAGATAAGTTCCGTGATATTCCCGTGATCACCTACTCCACTCGCGAGGGACTGTCGCAGGCATCCATTCTTACCGTTCTTGGTTTGCAAGATGGTTCTCTATGGGTTGGAAACGGCAGCGCCATCGATATTCTTGCCCATGGAGAGCACTCGGTGCTGTCGGCCAAGGAAGGCCTGCCTGGCAAGAACGTAGGTGCACTCTATCAGGACCACAGTGGCGTTATTTGGCTGGGGCTCGATGGCAGGTTGATGTCTTATGAGCACGGCCGGTTCAAAGAATTCAAACGTCCGGATGGCTCCAGCATTGCCAACGGGGGGATTGCCGCAATCACCGAGGACGCCAACCACACGATTTGGGCCTTAACGCCACATCATGAACTCTTTCGAGTCAAAGACCAAATCGCACAGTTGGTGATTTCGGTGAGCAGCGACAACCGGCCTACGGGCTATCTTGCGCCCGATCACAAAGGTGGCCTCTGGATCGGCTCGCTCAATGGTACCCTCACCTATTACCGCGACGGCCAGACCAGTACGATTTCAATACCCGCGCAAGGCAGCGAATTCACCTTGATGGATCTTGCAGTGGACTCCGACGATTCCTTGTTGCTCTCAACCAGCGAGGGACTCTTTCGCTGGGGCAACCAACATTGGCAGGTACTCAACCACCGTAATGGTCTCCCCGAGGGAGCGGTCTTTACCGCAATCCGCGATGATGCTGGCGCTCTTTGGCTCTATGCGCAACGAGACTTAGTCAGGATCACGAAGGCGGAATACGACAGGTGGCTCGGCAACAGCGACAGCAAACTACAGACTGAAGTGTTTGATAAGTTCGACGGTTTACGGCCGCGCCGTACCTTCTTGCCATTGCAGCCGATGGCCACAAGAACGCGGGATGGAAAACTCTGGTTCGCTGCCTCAGATGTTCTCCAGATGGTCGATCCCACACAAACGTACCGGAATGGCATAGTCCCACCCGTCCGTATCGAACGAGTGATTGCCGATCACAAGGACTACCCGGTTGCAGAAATGCTCCATCTGCCCGCCTTGACGCGTGATGTCGAGATTGATTACACGGCCTTGAGCTTTGCTGCCCCGGAAAAAGTCCAGTTCCGTTACATGCTTCTCGGCCGCGACTCAGACTGGCAAGATGCTGCAACACGTCGTCGTGCCTTCTACAACAATCTCGGACCCGGCGACTACCGCTTCCGGGTGATCGCGTGTAACAACAGCGGTGTGTGGAACGAGGAAGGCGCGTCTCTGGGCTTCGCGATTACGCCGGCCTACTACCAGACGAACTGGTTCCGCGCATTGTGCGCGGCCGTTTTCCTCGCGATACTTTGGGCGGCATATCGGATCCGGGTTGGGCAACTGCGACGTCAAGAAAAGAAGCTTCGGGATGTGATTGAAACCATCCCGACATTTGCCTGGACCGCTCTGCCCGACGGCTCCGTGGACTTCGTTAATCGCCACTGGCTGGACTATACGGGTTTGTCCACCGAACAGTCTGTGGGCTCAGGTTGGGAAGCCGTCGTTCACCCCGCAGACTTAAGTCGTCACAAGCAGAAGGCGCGCGCCTCTGTGGCATCCGGCGAGCCCCTTGAAAGTGAGGTGCGCTTCCGGCGGGCGGATGGGGAATATCGTTGGTTCCTGCTTCGCGCAGTGCCGCTGCGGGATGCGCGAGGCAAGATCGTCAAGTGGTACGGTACCTCGACCGACATTGAAGATCGCAAGCACGCCGAGCAGCTGCAGGCAGACCTGGCCCACATCAACCGCGTGACCACGATGGGGGAACTCACCGCCTCGCTGTCACACGAACTGAAGCAGCCTATCGCTGCTGCCGTCATGAACGCTCAAACCTGCATGCGCTGGCTTAAGCGCGACCAGCCGGATTTGGAAGAGGCGTGCGAGGCGACAAGAAGAATTGTGGAGGACGGAAAGCGGGCCGGTGACATCATCGAGCGTTTACGGTCGTTGTACAAGAAGTCTCCTCCAAAACGCGAGTTGGTCGAGGTGAACGAGATTGTCCGCGAAATGGCCGTGCTGCTGCGGGGCGAAGCCAACCGGTATGCAGTTTCCATACGCACGGATCTTGCCGCCGACCTTCCCAAAGTTACGGCAGACCGTGTGCAACTCCAGCAGGTGCTCATGAACCTCATGCTCAACGCCATCGAGGCGATGAAGGAGACAGGCGGCGTACTCACGGTGAAGTCGCAACTGAACCAGGACTACCGGGTGCTGATCTCGGTGAGTGACACGGGCGTGGGACTGCCGGCCGAGAAGGCCGACCAGATATTCAATGCCTTCTTTACGACCAAACCGCAGGGCTCCGGCATGGGTCTGGCGATCTGCCGTTCCATTGTCGGATCGCACGGCGGCCGCTTGTGGGCCACGACCAACTCTGGGCGTGGAGCAACATTCCATTTCACTCTGCCGACCGCAGCCGAGGAAGTGACGGTGATCGGCACTGGGACGTGATTCCGGTGTCCCTCGGGAATCGCCGTTCACGGTGTTGTGAGTTCGGCTCGCTTTTGCGGAATTGTCGTTGCGCGCCTCGTGACCAAGACTAATTTTCGAGACTCTGAGACGAGCCGACCCCGACGCTGCATGCTGATCGCGGCTTGATATCGGATCCGATTCGGAGAGTTGTAGAGTTACGGACTGGGGGCGAAGCGGTATGGAAGATAGACTGGTTCCCAGACATTGGCGCGGATGTGGGATTCCAAGGTTTGCTCGTCAAGCGGGTCCGCCACGCCATCCTTCATCGCTTGAAGTGCAACTGCTTTAGCCACGGCGAACGACACTGAGCGAAGTTCCGAAACCGGCGGCAGCAACCGTCCCGACTTGTTGCGCCGCGCGGGCGAGAGGTTGGCGAGACATTTAGCAGCCGCCATGAACATCGTGTCGGTGACGCGCCGCGCGCCTGCCGATAGGATACCCAAACCCATTCCAGGGAAGATGTACGAGTTGTTGGTCTGATCGATCGGCACTTCGCGGCCGTTCCAGTTCACCGCAGCAAACGGGCTGCCCGTGCCGATCAGCGCTCGGCCTTCAGTCCACTTCAGCAAGTCCGCCGGGGTAGCCTCCGAACGCGACGTAGGGTTCGACAGCGGGAAGATAACCGGCCTGTCGACCGAGGCAGCCATCGCGCGGACTACCTCCTCGGTGAAGGTACCAGGTTGTCCCGAGACCCCGATGAGCGTCGTTGGCTTGGCGTTCTTTACTACATCAAGCAAACTGATGTGATCTCTGTGCTCCAACTGCCAGTTGGCGATCGCGGAACGAGGTTGCGCAAACGGCTCCTGTGCTGGACGTATCCCCGGCATACCTTCCACCAGCAATCCGTCTTTATCGACTGCATAAAGGCGCCGGCGCGCTTCGGCTTCGCTCAGACCGGCCTTCTTCATCGCGCTCAGCAGAAGTGTGGCGATGCCAATGCCGGCCGATCCCGCTCCGAAGAGCGCGATACGCTGTTCTGTCAATGGCGTGCCGGTGACCTGGATGGCGGCCAACAATGTCCCTGCGGCCACTGCCGCTGTTCCCTGGATATCGTCGTTGAAGGTGCAAAGCCGGTCGCGGTAGCGTTCGAGCAGTCGCCCAGCGTTGATGCCGGCGAAGTCCTCCCATTGCAACAGCACGTGGGGCCAGCGCTCTATCACGGCGCTAACGAATGCTTCGACGAAATCGTCGTATTCGGCACCGCGCACCCGCTGGTGACGCCACCCGATATAAAGAGGATCTTCGAGGCGCTCCGCGTTGTCGGTGCCGACATCGAGCAGCACCGGCAGGCACGCCTGTGGGTGAATGCCAGCGCAGGCAGTATAGAGCGCGAGCTTGCCGATGGGGATTCCCATACCTCCCGCGCCCTGGTCGCCGAGTCCGAGAATGCGCTCGCCATCGCTAACCACAATCGCACGGACTGCGTCATTGCGGTGATGGCCAAGGATCTCGCGAATTCTGTGCTGGTTAGGGTAACTGAGAAACAATCCGCGCGGCTTACGCCAAATCTCGCTGAAGCGTTGGCATCCTTCGCCGACCGTCGGCGTGTACACCAATGGCATCATCTCTTCGATGTTGCGCACCAGCAGGGCGTAAAACAGGGTTTCGTTCGTGTCCTGCAGGTCCCGCAGGTAGGCATAACGCTCGAAATTGGTTTCAAAATCGCGCAGCGCCTTAAGACGGCGTGCCGCCTGATCTTCCAGATCGCCAACGTGTGGCGGGAGCAGTCCGTGCAGCGCAAAGTCCGTGCGCTCGTTTTCAGTGAACGCAGTCCCCTTGTTCAGCATCGGGAAGTTGATCAGGTCGAAGCCGGAGAGCCCGGTCTCCAGAACTCCTTCAGCGGTGATGCGATATCTCATGCCTCTCCACTAGCCAGTAGCGTCCGTATTGTTCCATAGTTCCTATTTCTGAGTTGGCCAAAACCGCTGGTCGCTCCTGGCCCACGGAAGAACCTATGGTTTCCTTCGTGCCCTTCACCCGCGAAATGATTACGAGGGTGAAAAACCGTTCCACAGCGATTCAAGTTCACCACGACAAATGTTGCTGAAGTCACGCAGGGGATCGTCGCCTTTGGCAGCCCGGGATTGAATTTCCTGGGGTGTGAGGTTGGGTTCCGAATAAGTCTTAAGGATGGTTGTAACGACAATCTCCGCGCTTTCCACGACCGTCGTCGAAGAGGTCAAGCGAATACGACCCAGAAGCGAGTAAACAGGTATGAGCTTGCTGGGGTCCTGGAAGTTGTTTTGTATTGCATCGAGCGTCGCCCGCGCGGTCTCGCCGATGAAATCTGAATACAACTGCTCGCGCTGAGAGATTTTTTTTTCGAGTAAGTCCCGTCGGTCTTGATGCCTCTGGCCAATCCAGGCGCTGAAGCTTGAACCCAATGCGCCGGTCAGCGAGCCAAGGATGGCTGCTAATGCGGAGATGGTTGCTGGGGTCCAAGATGGAAGTGCGCTCATCTTCTCCTCTCATGCGCCATCAGTGAGCGACCGTTGCCGAATGGTGTATCTCACGCAGCTATAGGCGAACAACATGATCAACGCCTGGGCGAGCATCAGTGAACCGTCAGATTCCTATTCAGGTGTCCGGCCCATGGCGTGGATGATCTCGTCGTTCGCCTGGGTGTAATCGAGCTGTGACTGCAGGAGCAACGTCCGGGCGTCGAGTTCCTGGGCGGTTCCCATATCGGCTTGGGAGCTGAGCGCTTCTCCGCGCACCAGTTCCTCATGCAGGACTCGACTGGATTCGGTGCGCAAGGCCAGCAGTTCTTCGGATACCTTCCGCATTTGATCGGTCCTTTCCAGCTTGTTGTATGCGGTCTGCACTGCCAGCTCTACATCATCGGTGACCCGGGCAAGATTTTCTTTCGCCTCCGACAGTTGAGCTTCGCGTTCGCGCAGCAGCGCTCGCTTGCGCCCCGAGTCGAAGAGATCGTAGCCGAAGTGAACGCCAAAGGAGCCGAAATTACGGGCCAGAAACGGGACGTTGTTTTGGTAGCTGTAACGAGCAAAGGCGTCGACATCGGGCACGCGGAGGTCCGTTTTTGCCAGGCGAACCGCGGCATTCGCTTTCTCTACTTCGTTGCGCGCTGCGATGATCTCGGGATGCGATGCAAGTGCGTCAGCTACACACGAGTCGCGCGCGCACGCTGGCTGCACTTCTTCAGTGTTGGGATCGAGAGCCAGCGCGGTTGTGAGTGGCAGTCCCATGGCATCATTGAGCTGTAGCTTAAGGTCAGAGAGCTGTAAGTCGGTAGTCAACAGCTCCTGTTTTGCCTGCAGGAGTTGCGCCCGGCTTTCGATCAGGTTCTCTTCCAGGGTGCTGCCGTATTTCACCTGCTGGACGCGTTCGCTTTGCAGGTCTTGCGACGCTTTGATTCTGGCCTCGATGGCGTCACGGTGAACCTGAGCGATCAAAACCTTGTAATAGAGCTGGTGAACTTTCAGGGCAACATCGTTCTCCGTTTGCTGCGAGTTCTGGCGTGAGGCCTTTAGTTCCGCTTGCGCCATCTCGTTTACTGACCGGATTTTCAGCAGCGTGGTCAGAGGCTGTGTCAGCTGCGTGCCACTGGTCGTCAAGTTACGCCCACCCTGATTAATGATCGAATTTGAAGAAGGGATAGGGCTGCCTGCGACTGTGCCGAGAGTGCCTGGATAGATTTGTATCAACTGCGTGTCGGTCAGGTGTATGAAGCTGCTGTCATTTCTTATGCTGGGGAAATACGCGCTTCTCGCAACTTCTTTGGCATGCTGTTTCTCTTCGACTTTGTATCCAGCGATGTGGACATTGTGATTGTGCTGCAGGGCTAACTGCACGGCCTCGTGCAAGGTAATGTGGCGAGTGGAAGCAGTATCGCCTGGCTCTCCGGCAAAGGCGAGGGCGCTGCAAAGCCCAAATGTTATCAGTAGGGCCCGTGCTTTCGGTTTCATTGATTCAACTCCTTGGCTGGGACTTCCCGCCTAATATCCTGCACGTGCATCCACGTCGGAGGTCTTTGCATCGCCCCCAGCTTCCTGTAGGCAGCGACAGGTTCCCCTTGCAATTTAGCCAGGTCCCCGTAAAACATTGGCGATTTGCGCAGTAAAGCAACGAAGATAAGCGCGCACGCACACTCCCAGGCGAGCAGGTAATTTCCGTCGACAATCGCCAGGGCGTAGGCCTGAAGCCGTGCGCGGCTGCCGATCAGGTCAATCGCGCGCGATGCTGCCGCAGCCAAGCCCGCCGACTTGGCAAAGACCCCCGCCGTCATGGCATGAATGTTCCAGTCTGTAATCCAGTTTCCCCGGCTCGCGTGCATCCCCAGCAGAAGGTTCGAGTGAAGCTTTTCCCGCTCGGCCACGAAATGAGCAACGTATATGGCCGATGCCGTACCACCAAACAACCGAATCGTGTGAAAGTACGAGGAGAACGTCAGAATCCTCTGCGGCTTCGCCAAGCCACCCGTGAAGACTCCCTGGAGGATGATGCAACCGACCAGGCCGATCAGCCCGTACGCCTGTCCCAGGCCGGTGAGCAGTTCCGTACGGTAGTAATTCGCCGCCGCCCAGCCGCTGTCGTAATGACTATTCAGCAACGCTGCGGTAGCGGTGCACGTCAGGCCCGCGGCGAAGATGATGCGAGGATCTAGGTTTCGGAACATGAAGAACCCGGCGATCAGAGCGATGAGTATCAACGGGATGGCGCTCCAGAGAACCGCTGGCCCAATCTGCTCGGGTTCGAAACCGCGGATAGCTAACGATTGCGGTACCAGCACGATCGTTCCGGCCAGAGTAAAACGAAACCAGAAGAGCAAGGCGCCCAGAAGAATCGTATTTCGCTTCCACAGATAAGGCAGCGCGACAATCGGATTGGGCCCCCTAAGCCGTCGTATAATCGCGCACAGAAGAAGGAAAGCGCCCGACCAGAACAACGCGTTGTAAACGCCCGAACGCCACCAGTCGAGCCTTTGGCCCTGTTCGAAGGCGGCAAGCACAAGGGCGAGCCCGGCGCCGAAATACAAGACTCCTGCGAAGCTTGGTACTGGTCCCGATCTCTTCGGCGGCGGCATTTTAGGTATTCCGTAGAAGATACAGAGCATCATCACAGGTGTGAGCAGTGCCTCATTCCAGAACATCCAGTGCCAGGAGATATGACTCCTGTACCAGCCATACAGAGAGGGCGCAATGTTGACCGCTCCATCTATAAAGGTCGCGTACAGTGCCATCGTGAAAGGAAGAAATCGAAGTGGAATGTTGCGCAGCGCGAAGGTGAGCGTGAGCGGATAGAACGTCCCGGAGGTCAGGCCGCCCAGAAGCGCCATCGCAATCACCAGGCTGTAACTGTGCACGAGGGGAAGTAGGATAAGTAGCACTGTGAAAATGGCGGCGGCAGTAAGCAGAATGCGGCGCTGGTCCAATCAGACCGCCGAGATAGACAATGAATGGACCAATAAACATCAGGCCAATGTCAAAGGCAGTGCCAATCCATGCCGCTTCGTCAAACCCGAACCCCATGTGGCCCCTGAAGTCGGGCATACCCAACGAGATCATGCGGCTGGTAAGCGTTACCGTTCCTGCGCCGATAAGGACGCCCAGAATCCCGAGCAGAGGGCTCTGCGACAGTTCCGAGGGGATGGACCGTTCGAAGCAACAAACTCTGCCTCCTGCAGCGGGGTTGGGACTGGGATTACGGTAGTTGCACTCGACATCGTATGCCTGCTATTGCCTTGTGCGGACGGCCGCGATCACCGATAGTCCAGGTTGTAACTTACTGGCCAGTTCCGCGTCATCAAGTGCGATCTTGACCGGGATTCGTTGCACAACCTTCGTGTAGTTGCCGGTCGCGTTGTCGGGCGGCAATAAAGCAAACTGCGATCCGCTAGCAGGAGCGATTTCGATGACTTTGCCCCGGATCACCTGCCCTGGATACTTGTCAATGCGGATTTCTGCAGGATCACCAACCCGTAGGTTCGTGAGCTGCGTTTCTTTGTAATTTGCCTGTACCCATTTTGTCTTATCAACAAAAGGAATCACCTGCGTTCCCGGAGAGACCAGCTGACCGGGGCGAACCTGCCGCTCGCCGACCGTGCCGTCTCCCGGCGCGTAGATCTTCGTGTATCCAAGATTCACTTGCGCCACAGCCAGGGATGCCTCTTTGGCGCGCATGTCAGCGATCAGCTCTATTTCCTGAGACTCCAAAACAGTCTTCTCACGCCTCTCGGCTTCGGCTGCCATTTCGCTGCTGCGTAGCATGGTTCTGGCCGCTTCCAGGTCGGCATCGCGACTGGCATACTGCGCCGCGAGGCGCTCCTCATCAGCGACCGCCTGCTCTAACCTCTGTTGTGTTGCTGAGTGGGTCTGATAAAGACCCTCCTGGCGCTTTCGTTCAGAGCGGGCGCGCACTAATTCGGCTTCGACAGCTTGCTTGCCGGCCTGCGCGGCGGCAATCTGTGCTTTGGCCTGATCGATTCCGGCAAGCGCTTTCGCAATTCGGGCGTCCTGCAATTGGCGCTGGCGAACATTGTTTTCGATGGCAGCTCTGGCAGCCTCGACGGCCGCATTCGCCTGCTCAACCTGCGCCCGGAAGTCACTATCTTCCAGTTCGACCAGTAGGTCTCCTTTGTGTACCTGCTGATAGTCGGAGACGTGTACAACGCTAACGATGCCGGCAACCTTGGTGCTAAGCGGGGTGAGGTCGCCACGAACGTAAGCATCGTCGGTGACCTGTTCCACCTTGCCGCCTTCCCAGGAATTCCAGTTCCGGGTAACGGTAATCAAGATGCCGAGAGCGAGTAGCACAACCAGGAAAGGTGTGACGTATTTCTGCCAACGGGATGCAGGTGGCGCAGCCGCGTTCTGCTCTTTGCTCGGTGTTTCCGGCTTCGGCTTGGGCACCGCGGGCTCGACGGGGATAGGAGCTGCGGACACTAATTACGCTCCTTTCTCTGCAAGAGATATAGCGAGGGTAGAGTTTTCATTTCCTGTTCTCCAAAGGGATTGATGCGTGCCCGTACACTCGCTGCACAGCAAGCCGGTCAACGAGCAGAAGTATTCGCATTCCCACATGACCGTCGGTGCTGAGCAAGCACACTGTGTTGGGCCCACCACGGTCCGGCTGCTAACGATCCATGAGTTGCTCTTGGCCGACGATGTCTTAAGGCTGCGTGGTGGTTCGGGGACCCATATTTTTTGCGTTGCCTTTTCCACGCTAACCCTCTCCATCACTCTGTCTGCCTTAGTGATCTTTTTGCACGTGATATTCCACATCCCGAACCTTTGCTACCTCGCCGGGAGGGCGCTTCAATGGTGAATCTGGCTCCAGAAGGTTGATAGTTTTATGGAGCGGCGGCATGCTGACATCCTCTTATTGACACTGTCACCCTACTGACTCTTTGTTCGGGTGGCTATGCCTGAGCCGAGCTGGGCGGAAGTACTGCGCCAGCGCGATGCAGACGATCACAAACCCCACCAGCCATTTCCGATCGCGCGTGCTGTTCATGCCTCCTGTCGTAATCCGAGCCTGCGCAAGAACGTCATCACCTGGAGCGAAATGAGTATTCCTGCGATAGCCCAGCGCGAGTCAGGTGTTTTGCTGAGAAAGGCGGGAGGCGGGGGTTCGCGCTACGGCATACCCCCGCCTGGGAGGAGGTTATTGGGGTTGTTGCTACAGCGTCGATTACGAAGATTCTCCGGCGAGTGATTTTGCGTGTCGGTTGGCACTAGCACTCCTAGCAATAGCTTGCAGGGCCGGTTTGCCCTTCAGCGCCTTGGTTTCCTCGTCCTTCCGAATAGCGGATCGAACGCTTTCACAGCAACTATTCTTGCATTTGAGAGACCAAACTCGGGAAGGAGTGCCTTGGGTGTTCTTGTTCTTCTGGTCGCGCAAACTGTAGCCTTCGAAGACAAATGCCCTTTCGCCCAAGCGATCGACAACGAACTAGCAGATGCGAACCCTTCCCCCCAGAAGTAGCGATCCTCGGGAGCGGCCAGTGGATGGCTCAGAGTTCTGCTCGCTCCGACTGGGGACTGAAGCTCTGGGAGTGGTAATCGGACTGGTTATCGTTGCGGTACCAACTCACGCCTAGCGCGTGCAGGATCAAAGTGTCCTGAAGCGTGAGGTGATCAGGATGTTCAACGGCGTGGAACGCGTATTGAACCCTGGCGTTCTGTGTGCTGCACCACGGTTCGTGTCGAATTATGGCGGCGCAGTGCCAACAAGCTGACTCCGCATTGTATCGGTTGCTATGGCGCCAGGGAGTTTCTTTGGAGATCGACATCTGTGTTGGCTCTCGGGTTTGCTGCCTTGAAGGTCAGCGTGTCTATGCATTGACGGTTGCGTTCGACAAACGATATTGGGCGGTCATGGCTCTCCGGCGAGCATGATCCTCATAATGACGTTTGGCAGCGGCTTTTGATCTGGAACGTTGCCTTGCGCATCCTTGCGAAAGGGAATCACCTTGCCGGAGCGCTGATAGCTCCGAGGCTTCCATCGTCGCTGGGGCCCCTTTGGTTTGGGGAATTCTATAATCTTCGCCACTGTAATCACCCTTGTTTCTTGAACGGCACCGGGTTCTACTACCTGTTAAAGAGTTGTTGACGAGCCGCTTACCACTCCCAACCGCACTGGCAGCGCACCATATCGTACAGATGGAGCTTCTTGAGCAGAGACTTACAGATTGCACATTTTCTGGTCCACATTGGCTTTACTCCTTGTCTCGTCAGAGTCACCTCGCGCTCTCGCGGGTGCTCCTGACCTACTCACTCTTATTGCAAACGGAAGGCCATACCGGCTGCGATGCTGCCGGGCTCGCTTTGTCACCACCAGTGATCTATCTTGATCGTGCTTCGCGGCATCCTAGTTCGAAACTCGTGCCGAGGGTTTGGCATCGCAACGAAGGGTGTAAGTTCAAGAAGAATTGCAGGAGGGAAGACGTGCCCTAGAATCACCCGAAATCTAGGCTGACGGAAATCGGATAGTGGTCCGAGGCAACCACTGAGGCATGTACTCTAGGATTGGTGGCGCAAATTGGGCCGCGTGTAAAAATCCAATCGATTATGCTTCCGCGGTCAAACAAGGATTTTGGGGGTGTCGTCTTGACCTGCTTGTCAGTGAAGGGACTTTGGAAGTCGTCGCGCTTGAGTTCCGAACGGGCGTCGGTCCGAGCCACATCAAAATTCATGTCGCCCGCAAGCACCATGGGAGTATTAGGTTTGTACTTCTTTGAATCGCGGAGGCACTCACACAGTTGAGCTTGGCGCAAATTTGCATCCCCGCGACTCTCGAGGTGCAGGTTATAGCTGACCAGCGATCGTCCTGCCAGGTTGACATCGACGATCAGGGCCATCCGTCCGCCGATTCTCTCCTGGAACGGCGTCGTGTCAGGAAGATACCAACGCGGACGCCAAAAATTTGACTGCCGTTGGAACCTTAGAACCCGTGGGTTGGATAGGGGCCAGGGGGAGAGCGTGGCCTGTCCATGGAAAGCAGGGGAGTTGCGCGAGCCTTGCGTGAGTTCCTGGAACTCGCATCCCCAAACGTAATTCATCCGTAGCTTTTGAGCGATCTCTCGGGCCACATCAAGGCGGTGCGTGCGTTTGGCATGCATGTCAACCTCCTGCAGAGTTACCAGGTCAGCTTTGGCATCCGCCAGAAACTCGATCACACCGCTCAAATGCAGTCCGCGATCAATGTTCCAATCCACGATACGGATGGAATTGGGCGGCCAAAGCGATAGACTCCACGGAGCAAAGCAGCCCGTTTCGATCGGGTTTTTGGAGTTGATGTCCATGATCGACACGAGATTACGCGGTCAGGGTACCGGGCGACCGAGCTTAGGGTTGAGCCGAAGAGCCCTCCAACGACCTTATCGGCGTCATCGAAAAAGTGTGATAGGAATAGAGCGAAATGATCCAAGCGCAATTTGCGCCAATGGCAGCTCCGATCAGCACTGCGTTCGTCAATCCTAGAATTGCGAACGCCAGAATAGCCCAGGGCAGGAAGCAGCGCCGGATCATGAACTCTGTATGTCGTCCGAGTCTGAGAATTGGATTCTCTCGTCTTTTCTCAGCCTGAGCCTGCCAGATTGCCAGGTATTGCTCAGGCCGTCCGCGCGCTAGGCGATGCCGTCCGAAACCCGTTACCAGGAATGTTGTGACTGCCCCGAACAAAAGCAACCCGCCCCAAACCACGAATTTCGGCCCCACGGTCCGCACCAGTCCTATGGCCATTCCAGCAAAAATGAAGAGGTAATAAAGGTAGTCACAAATCGTCTCCAGCCAGCACCCAAAGTCGGATTCCAGAAGCTTCAGGCGCGCTACCTCGCCGTCGCAACCATCCAAGATGCTTGCCCACAACGAAAGCAGCGCAGCGAACACCGTATTCCAATAGCCGCCGACGGCGAAGTACACACCTGAGGCGAACCCAACCCCTAGTGTAAATAAGCTGACTATGTTTGGCGTGATTGGCCATTTTATGAGCTGCCGGCTGATGGGGACCGAGATCCTACGATTGAATTGGGCAAAGAAGCCGTCGGTAGGCTTTGTTAACCAGCGGTTGAGTTTGCCCTCGGCGGCGACCTGGTCAGCCGGGGTGATCACAACCTGCCAGCGGTCCTCCTGCACCTCCATACGCTGCGTGGAATTCTCCGTCAGCCACGCGTAAATGTCAGTGGTGTGGCACGGTTGGTCGCGTTGCCCGGCGATTCTCGCTGCCACAGCAGAAGGCAGGCTCCAGATTCCAATCGGCACATCGCTAGAGGTCAGCGCGAGCGCCTCGCTCCCATCCCACGCCATTACATCCCGGAACAACGCTGGATAATAGGCTGTGTCACCGGCGATCACCAATAGATGTCCCTGTCCAGACTCAGCGGCAAGATGACCAATTACCGAACTCAAGTTGCCGGCACTTGGTACGACCTCAAGCCACTCGACTGATTGAGGAAGACGATCAGTGACGGCGAGGTGGTAGCGCAGCTTCGACGCATCGGCGGGATGCACACAGACGATGATGCGAGTCGCTCCCGCTCTCTGAACTCCTGAAGATGGACCGGAGAGCTACCGGCAGAGTGCCGACCTTTCTCAGTGGTGGCCCAATGTCGTACCAGTCTTGGGGATTACCGGCAAGAATGATCGCTACACGTGACCGGGCCGCGGGCCGCGAGACGCCGCGGTCTGTCGGAGAAGGCTGTGTTCCTGCAGTTTCGCCGTGAGACTTGTCGTCACTCTGAGATGGGCGGCGATTCTTGTGCCTGGTCAGAACGAGCAGACACAAGACTCCGATGCTGGCCCAGAAGATTGCGCGAGTACGTCTGGCGACAGCGACCACCAGCCCGGTATCTGCGCCGAGGCCGAACATTCTTGCTATAAGAACGTTGCCGCCTTCATAAGTTCCCACGTTGCCAGGGTTGAACAATCCAACCACATTGACGAGCTTGGTAAAAGCCTCGTATATCAGCGCGCCAAATATAGCAATATTAAAGCCCATTAGCCGCAGGACTACGAAGACTTCCGACAGCGCCGCCATATGGGTCAGAAGATTCAGGCCCAGACATGCCCAGAATGCTCGTGGGGTATCACGGTGGAAATTAAATAGCTTGCTCTCGATACTAGCAATCAGGTGTTCGCGTTTTTCCAGCCAGGATCTGCCGCAATGCAGTTTCTTAGCGACAAGCACCGAGCCGGTCAATATGGGCCACTGCCATTGAACTGCCGAGGCCAACACGAGCAATAGAACTAGCGTCGCGACAGCGAAGATAGCTGCGTACGATAACCATGCATGCGCTAGATTCAGGGCGAATGGCGCCGCGGAAATTCCAACCAAGGCCACCATCGCACCGGTTGCGACGAATAGCCCACGATCCATGGCGACAGAGGACACTCTGGAGGCGATTGGGACCTCCGAGCCCAGGGCTGAAACTCGCAATCCTTCGCCCAACGCTTGGCCAAGAAGACCAAGGTGTCCTACCGCCTCCGAGGCAAGCCGAAGTTTGAAGAACTGGAGGAAAGGAACATTGTTCCGCTCGTCGGCAACCGCAAACCGCCATGCCCACGCCTTCGCAAAGTGAGCGACCCCACCTAACGCGATGACGAGCGCGATTCCCCAGCCGAGCTTGGATGCATCGTGGATCAGTTTCGCCAAGCCGATTCGGTTGATCATGTACGCCAGCAGGCCGACTCCGAACAGGCCCATCAGGACCCGGAGTACTTGCCCTTTACCGGAAATGGCCTTAAGCACTGACGTACTCCTGCATGACGGGATTTGTGCCAAAGTGTTGGTCGAAGATCGTTGTCGCGAAAGCCAACGCCTCCGGGGTGTCAACATCTTGCCAGGTAGCGTCGCCAATATCGAAGCAGCGGAACTTTCCAGCTTCTCCAAGTATTCTCATTCCATCGGACAACGAGCAGTTGCCGTTTTTCTTCGCGGATTCGAGGGCGTCAAACACCTCCGGGCTGCACAGGAACATGCCTGTATCGAAAGCATCGTAGTCCACAAGATTCTTGCCGATAGCAACGATATGATCGCCATCTCGCTTAACTTTGGTTGTGTCGTCAAGGTCGAAGACGCTATCAATGTTCGGATCGACTGCCAGGATGACTTCCCCTTTGCCCAGTGTTTGTTGCAGCAGAGCCTCGGCGGTTGCAGCCTCGAAGATGTGATCTGACATCAGCAGCAGGAATGGCCCACGGACTTCGGCACGGGCCTTCAACAGAGAGATGCCATTGTCCTTATGGTATTCAGTATTTTCGACGAAAGTTATGCTGATCCCGGCGAACTTTCGTTTCGCGACCCATCTTCGTATCGCTTCGCCACAATAGCCGATGACAATGGTGAACTTTGTGACGCCTGCCTCTTGCGCGGCGAGCATCACGTGTTCCAGCAGGGGCACGCCGCGGACTTCCACCAAAGGCTTAGGTTTGCCGGCGGACCGCGAAACCAATCGGCTGCCGTTGCCGGCGGCGAGGATAACGCATTGATGAATATTTGACATGGGTTGTCTCCTTCTGGGTCGTCCTGGCCGCTACTGATTCGGGCCTGGCTGCCACCGGACACTAGCCGTTTCGGAATTACTTCGAGGCTTCGGTGCATAATCGAAGTAGTTGATGGTTACCTTGGTAGTTCCGAATATGCGGACCTCTGTCACACTCTCGGTCGAAACCGGGAACCAGAATGGGCCGTTTTTTTGATAGGTATGAGTAAAGTGGATACTTCGGGTCCAGAAAGAGGGATTCTTGGCGGGCTTACCCTCTACTTTGACCAGGGCGTAATCCTGAGCATCAATCCAGACGCGGCCTGCAAATAGCCGATCCTCATGTCGCTTGGGCGTGACATCGACGGCGTAGGCTAAGCGGCCTCCGATCATATCCGTGCCAACCATCTGAAAGTCGTAATTCTCCGCGTTGACTTGCGTTCTGACGCGCACCTGGGGGCTGGAGGCTTCCGCCTCCGACTCAAGCATCTTGCGAAATACATGTTTTTCGGCCGCTTTCCATCCGTCCGCTTCAACGACCTCGAAGTGTTTGGTCCCGTCGGCCCCGGATTCCACATGCGCGAGCAGTTCTGCCCGCTTATGCATGCGGTCGTTCTCAAGCACATACCGGCGCATTCCCTGATATCCATCGGCCAATGTGTGCCGTTGTGCGTCTCGCTGCTGCATGATGGCTACTACAGCATTGGCGTCGGTTAAGGCGTCGTTCTCTCCGGCGCTCAAAGAAATCGCCGTCGAGACTAGAAGTAGTGTTGCGCAAATGATTCGATTGTTCATGGCTAGAATTGAAAAACGAGCTTTCCTCGGAATAGGACCGCAGGACTGTTATAGAACTGGCCAAAATTGGTGCTGGCGATGTCGTTTTGCACATCGCGTGGGTTGAAGCGACCGAATAGGTTGTAGACACCGCCTCCGATTCGCGCTTTGAGATGATGCTCGCGGAATGGCAGCGAAATAGGACGAGTTACCTGCAGATCGAAGGACGAGAACCACGGGTACCGGTCGACATTTCTCGCGCCGATGTACTCGCGATATTCGTTCTCCACGGAATAGGGAAACCCGGTATGGATATCGAATACCGGGACGATGGTCAGCTTCCACGGCCCCTCGATGTCGGCGTGAGCCAAAACCCGATTGGGAGCATCGAAAGCCAACCTCCCCTGCGCATCGGGTTGAATCACCGCCTGAGGATAGTTGCCGAAAAACAGCAGCGGGTCGTTCAGGTCGCCGTAGGCCCGTGAGTGAACGTAGGAGGCGTCCAGCATCATTCGAGGTAGCCGGTATCTGCCCGTTATCTGAAACTCCCGGTAAGAGTCGCTTCCCGCGTTGGAAAGAGTGATAAAGCCTGAGCCCTGGCTGGCGCTGGGATTGACCACAAAGTCTCTCGTCGTATTGCGTTGCTCATAGGCAAGCCTCAGAGTGAAGCGGTCCGTGATTTGTCTTTCCAGCGCGAGATTCCACGCTGTGCTGCGTGGGTTCCGGAGTTCTCCGCCAAGACGGTTCACATAAGCGGTGGAGCTGAGCGTCTGGCCGTTTGGAGCGAGCAGGCTGACAGTACGATCCGGCATTTGGTCGAAGACCGGGTACATGAGGGGTACACGATCGTAGAAAATACCTATGCCACCCTTAAGCAGCGTCTTCCCATCATTGGTAAGAGCCAGCAGAAAGCCCATGCGTGGCGCAACGTGAGTCGAGCTGGTTACACTGTCGCTATCGAAGCGGAGCCCCATGTCGAGCGTCAGGCGGTGAAAAGGCGACCACTGGTCCCCGGCGAACAAAGTAGCCTCGTTCTGATCGGTGCCAAAGTAAGTCGGCGGGGCAAATGTCAATCGCTCGATCGGCAGGTTGTTGGCCCCGATAAGCACGACCGGGAGGAAGGTTTCGCGTCCGTTATAGGTCGAGTGGGCGTATTCCACCCCGAACTTCAGTTGGTGTGACCCAAGGAAGTTCTTGGGAGCCATCTGATAGATTTCTTGCCCGTCGAATCGAGTGGCCCGTCGGGACTGGCGGTTGAAGAACCCGCCCTGTGTCGTATCAACCAGGAGTTGGAAGGGCTCGTTGTTTTGGGCCGTGACGTCCACGTCGTATCGTTTAAAGCTAAGCTGAGATGTGAGAACGCTGTCGGAGCCAAGTAAGTAATGGTCCTGCCCATAGAGCTGATATCCCCGCTGGTGGAAGTCTCCGGTAGAGGGCTGCGGCGTAAATGTATTTAGCCCGAGGAAGTCCAACTTTTGCGGATAGACTGCGACGGAAAGAGTTGCTGTCTGTTTTGGACTGATCGTCAAGTCGTATTGACTATAGGAATTAAAACCCTCCAGCTTAGTGTCTCGTTGTAGCGGAGGCAGGCTGTTCACCGGCGTGCGGACAAATCGATACTCAAACGACTCGGTAACTGCGAGCCGGTCTTTGATCAGAGGTCCAGTGAAGGTCATCCGGGGCGTGGACGACGCGATACCCATAATGGTGCCATCTTGCACGCGCGGTCGTGGCATGATGTTTTGGATCTGGAAATGGTAGCCATCAAAGTCCCCGGTCTTGGTCTCGACGTCCGAAACAGCTCCGGTCAGCTTCCCATACTCAGGATCGTAGGGGTTGGAGATGACTTTCACCGACGAAACAACGTCGATCGGCAGACTGATGGCCGGCGCGCCGGTGGCTGGGTCGGTAACATTGGCGCTGTTCACGAGCGCGCCGCTCTGCGTGTTCCGGGCGCCCTTCAAATTCATCATCCCGTCGGGGCCGCGAACGACACCGGGCACGAGAGGAAGCAAGCTTTGAAATTGCTCGTCGGCATTGGGAGCATTGTCTACTGTTTTTTCGTTGATCGTTTCGGTGGGAGCGGGAGATACGGACGGGGAATCGGTCGCGGTTACAGTGACTGAGGTCTTAACGTCGGCTAGCGTAAGCTGTATGGGAAGTTGAATTACCTTGTTGGGCTCGAGGGTGATGCTCATCTCTGACCTTAAAGTCTCGAAACTTGCTTCGACCGTGTAGTCCCCCGGCGGCAACTTGTCGAGGGAATACTTGCCATCCTGATCCGTTTCCGTTATCGCCATGGTCGGCCCGCTGACCAGCACCTTGGCCTTTGCGACGTATGCCTCGCTACCTGGGTCCCCGACGAATACGGTTCCTTTCAGGCTGCAGGCCCCGCCTGGAACATTCTGGGCGTATCCGCTTTGAGCCAGTGAACAAAATAGAATCAGCACGAAGGCCGCTTGACGGATTGCCGTTAACACCCAGCCAGGACGGCTGACGGTTGCTCCATCGTCTCGAAGAGCGAGGCCGCGTCGCATTGAGATCCGTGACACTATGTTTACCTTCCAATTTGAGGAGCCACGAGGATTACCAAAGGAAGCCACCGCTTTATTTGATCGAAGGCGCCGATACAGCAGCGTCAGATTGAAGGATGGTGGCCCGCTGAGTGGTTCAGATTTGACTGGGCTAGCTGACATTCGGCACCGTCCTTGGGTGTTGTCAGAGCACTTCGCATTCCAAAGCCGCAGCCGCACGAAAGCGATAAGAAGTAAGTCATAGATTGGCGGACGGCTGACATTCTTTGGAGCAGATGTCAGCAGGTCGACAGAGCGTTGTCGACGGATGCACGCGGCCGCAGAAATGGATGTAGGTTATGTACTTATCGAGACCTGATCAACCGTTAGCAACATACATTGGCAGGCATTCAATTAATCAGTAGCTGAGCAGATGTCTATCTCGCTTTGCGAAAACTGCCAACCAGCGGGCAGTTCGTCCTGCCGAGCATTTGGCTGACGAATTAGGCGCGCTCCCACGAAAGACAATGGCCCTCAATCTGCTGGAAGTCGTTGTGCCCCCTTGCGGAGAGCACATCATGATGATTCAAAACCGAATGATCGTCCTCATTTTATGTTGTTTCGCCCTAACCCTGGTCGGCGCACCTCGCTTGTCGGCGCAGACTCCACGTGCCGTGGAAGCGACCGTTCCGTTTGCCTTCTGGATCGAGGGGAGCCGACTGCCGGCCGGCGTTTACCAGATCGAATACATTGATTCATCGGCATATTTTGTCTTCCGCAGCAAAGACGGTAAGAGCGTCCACGATGCCTACACACTTCCTCTCGATGACGTTCCGGTAAACGAGGGCGACGCCAAGCTCGTATTCAGGATTGAAAAGGGAAGACATTACCTTTACGGAGGGTCATGACCGTTCGGAAGGCGTGTGGTGACGGCGGAATCTCCACACCCGGCGCCGTCTGGCGATTCCAGGGCCGAAGTACCCATCGTTTACCGCTAGAACCGGCATTCGTCATCAGCAGCGGCCGGGGCCCCCGCGAACAGGCGATAGAGGTCAGTATGACAACAGTATCGAATAACCTTCCGAGGCGCATATGGAAGATACCTCTTTATAGCCTGTTCTTTACTCTCGCCGTGGCTGTCGTCGCCCCCGCCCAGCAATCTGGTGACTTGCAAGATGAGCTGCAGCAGCTCAGACAACAATATGAACAAACAACTCGGGAGCTGCAGCAACGAATCTCGGCATTGGAGCACCAGATCGATGACCAGAAAGCCGCGACGGAGACCGAAGAACAAACCGCAACTCAGAAGCAGAACGCAAGCATCGTCTCTGCCGCACAGTTGGCGACTGAGCAGGCCATCCGTGGCGAATCGGATCAGGTTGGCGCGAAATTCCAAGGGCAACTGCCTTCGGCGCCAACGTATGACCTGCTAAGGGAAGCGGACACAAAAATCGAGAAGCTTCAAGAACAGGTGGGCAGCTTCGAGTTCCATGGTTATCTTCGCTCCGGCTACGGCCTGAACGGTAAGGGCGGACAACAGGTTGCGTTTATCGCGCCTGGAGCCGATGCCAAGTACCGGTTGGGCAATGAAGCAGAAACCTATGGAGAGTTTATTTTCGTCAACAACTGGCTGAACCCTGAGCACGATTCCGATAAGGCGTGGTTGAGGACCGAGGTGATGGTTGAGGCGAATACCACCAACTCTGCAAACTACGCTAACTTCGCCGAGGGCATCGGCAACGATCAATTTCGGCTTCGCGAGGCGTTCGTCCGGGGCGGAAATTTGCTGGAAAGCCAACCCGACGCGAAATTCTGGGCAGGCGAACGATACTATCGGCGTCAGAGCATTTACATCGATGACTTTTACCCGCTTGATATGAGCGGTTACGGCGGCGGTGTGGAGGACGTAAATGTCCGGTTTGCCAAGCTGGCCGTTGCCTTTTTAGGCGGCGCTCGGCCCGACATCGTCACACAAAACGGAAACTACGCGAAGAGCAATCTCGATGTGCGGTTCTATGACTTAAAAGGGCCTGCCGGACTGTGGAGTGGATGGTTCGACTTCGCCACTGCCAAAGGTGGTACCACTCAATCAGGGACAAATATTCCGACCAGCAGCGGATATGCGGTCGGGCTGCGTCATCAGCGCCTGGAATGGCATGGCGGATTTCACTCGTTCTCCATCCAGTATGGAACAGGGCCAGCCAGTAACTACAGCACGTCCATTGAGTGACCCGACGCCGTTTCTTAACAGCTCCGCGCGGCTTTTGGTGACTGAGCAGATGCTCTTGCAACCCAACGACAAGTTCGCCATCATGCCCATCTTCGTTTACCAACGGACCCGGGACGGCATTCCGAAACATGGCTGGAATGAGTGGATATCGTTCGGCGCCCGGCCGGAATATTTCTTCAACAAGTATCTCTCGCTCGCCGTCGAAGCGGGATTCGACCATACACGCAGCGGTACCGGCCAATACGACGGGTGGCTCCGTAAAATTACGATAGCGCCGCAGCTTGGAGCGGGTAACAAGTTCTTCAGCCGTCCCGTACTGCGCGCGTTCTTCACCTACGCCAGCTGGTCAAACGGTCTTCGCGGTTATGTCGGTGGCGTTCCCTATCAGGATGGCACAAGTGGCGTGACCTACGGGGTCCAGGCGGAAACATGGTGGTAATCGCTGGTCCAGGCTTCGATCGCAGGCTTGACGGTGCCGCTCTCTGCAACGGTTGCGGTCAGCCGCAGCCAACACAATTCCTTAAAGGCGAAAACTATGGCAACTAGCGAAGTTACTATAATCCCGGGGTCGCGAACGGTTTCGGCCATTGCCGAAGTCCCGAACTATTCGCGCCCCCTCGCTGTACTCACAACACTGTTTTTCATGTGGGGCTTCCTCACTTGCCTGAACGACATCCTTGTCCCCCACCTGAAGTCCATCTTCGACCTGGACTACGCGAAGGTCATGCTGATCCAGTTCGCATTCTTCTCCGCGTATTTCCTTTTCTCATTGCCGTGGTCCAGGGTTGTGAACAAGATTGGCTATCAAAGGGCCATGGTGGTCGGATTGTTAACCATGGCCTGCGGCGCGTTTCTCTTCCTTCCGGCAGCGTCGGCAGCTTCGTATCCTCTGTTCCTGACCGCGCTCCTGGCCCTCGCGGCGGGCATTACGGGGCTGCAAGTCGCGGCGAACCCTTACGTGACCTTGTTGGGCAAACCGGAAACGGCCTCGAGCCGATTGGATCTGACGCAAGCCTTTAATTCTCTTGGCACCACCGTCGCGCCAAAGATAGGTGGACTCCTCATTCTTAGTGCGGCTCCATTGGCGATGGAGCAGTTGCGGCAGCTCAGCCCGCCGGCTTTGCACGCCTATCGCATCCAGCAAGCGGCGTCGGTCAAGATGCCATACACCGTTATTGGAGTGCTGCTGGTGTTGCTGGCTTTCGTGATCGGAGCCTTCAGGCTGCCCAAAGTTGAGACGGCGGAGAGCCGTCCCGGACAGAGGGTCAACGATTCGATTTGGAAGCATCGCAATCTTATCCTTGGCGCGATCGGAATCTTCACCTATGTAGGCGCGGAGGTCTCAATCGGCAGCTTCCTGGTGAACTACTTCGGTTTGCCTGACATTGCGGGATTCAGCGCCAAGACGGCAGCAGGTTTTGTCTCGTTCTACTGGGGCGGCGCAATGATTGGGCGGTTCCTCGGTGCGGGACTTCTCCGGCGGTTCAAGCCGGGATATTTGCTCGGGCTCTTTGCGATATGCGCCGCTGTGCTGGTCACAGCTTCCATGATGCTCCACGGCCATACCGCGATGTGAGCCATTCTCGCAGTCGGGTTCTTCAACTCGATCATGTTCCCCACAATCTTCAGCCTGGCCGTCGCAGAGCTCGGCCCTCTGACGGGGAATGGCTCCGGGTTGCTGAACATGGCTATCGTGGGCGGGGCAATTCTGCCTGTCATCCAGGGCGTAATTGCAGATCACGTGGGCCTTCACCACGCCTTCGTCATCCCGGTGATCTGCTACTTGTACATCCTCTTCTACGGACTGAAGGGTTCGAAGCCGAACAGTGAGCGTTACGCAACTGTTTCGGACGCAGGTTAGAGAGCTTCGCAAGCTGATGCTGGCGCGAGTCTTGAACCAGGACGGGCCGAAGCATCAATGAACCAGACACGGGTGCCGTTGAGGAGACAGGGTGATTATGGTGGCAAAGATTATTGAATTGCCCAACTAAAGGGGTCCCAAGCGACGATGGAGGCCTCGGAGCTATCAGCGCTGCGGTAAGGTGATTCATTCTGATCACCTCACCCTTCAGGACACTTTGATCCTGCACGCGCTAGGCGTGAGTTGTTACTGCAATGGGTAACCATGCTGATTACCGCCCCAACGCGGCCAGGACACTGTCGTCGTGTTAGTCGTTGGACGCGACGGGGTGTTAGTGTCCATATTTGGTCTCGACGGTCAAGAGCTTGACACCTGACGAAGTGGTTCCGCTGCTTGACTGTTTTCCACAAATCCCGTCCGGCCAGCTCTAACTACTCACATTGGATTTCATGAGAGGACTTCCGCTGCACATAAATGTTTGGCCAGCGGAATGCTCATAGAGGTGTGCCTCAGCAAGAAAACTGCAGAACCGCGGAGCGAGCCAATGAAGCCAAGAAAGCAACGCGAAAAGGTCGTCGCTGAAATTACAGCCACCCATCTAATGAGGCTCATGCGGGAACAAGGAAGGTTTCTGGGCACCCGCAACAAGCCGTTGCCTTCTTCAACGAAGGCGACCGAGCCTACGTCATGTGGATGCAGATGATGTACGCAGGTGAAAACTATATCAAGTCAGTGCTGGTGCAGGCTTCCCAATCCAGCACCACTACCTTGAACTCTGTTCCCGCGGCCTGAGCTCAGACTTGGGGCCTGGAAAACCAGCCAGATGGCTCGCTCGCTTTACCGCAGGCACTAGAAGGAAAAAGTCTGCTTGGAGCAGGAATCTCTTATGTCGCGCGATACCAGCAAGTATCTCAAGTTCGGCAGCGTAACCGCTCTGATCGTTCTTGCCCTGGGTTACCTGGCATACACCGGTGTCCAGGAAAACAAGAGCTACTACGTGACCATTAAGGAACTGCGCGGCATGGGCGATTCTGCTTATACCAAGCGGTTACGCGTGGGTGGGAGCGTCCAGCCCGGTTCGATCCAGCATACAGGCAGCAAGGTCGAATTTGTGTTGATGGAGAAAGATCAACTGCTGAACGTGGTGTACAGCGGGACGGAAGCGCTACCCGATACTTTCAAGGATAATGCTCAAGCACTGGCCGAGGGCAGCTTCGGCCACGATGGTGTTTTCCACGCTCAGGGACTGCAAGCGAAGTGTGCTTCCAAGTATGCGCCACAGCAGCCGGGCACTCCTGCGAACGCGCCCGCAAAGAGCATGACGGAAGTGCGGGTCGCGAGTTCTGCGGCAACGGCCAACTAGGACAAGCCATGAAGATAACGAAAATTGCGATCTTGATTTTGGCGATTGCGGCAGTGCTGTACATTCTGATCCCCAGCCTGTCGTGGGCGGAAGATGGAACTAGCCTGTCCAAAGCGCAATGCTCGGCGTTCCACGCTATGCGAATACGTCTCGGCCTGAGCGAAGTCGCACGGGGCACAGACTCTAGCTTGAGAGTGAACGCGATGCGCCGAGTGGAGGCTGAGCGCCCGACTGGCAACGCGAAGAAACCATGAACGACGATTCAAAACAGCCAATATTGGTATTGCTTACCAGTCACTGGGTCAGCATGTTAGGCGTCGCGCTGGTGACGACCGCGGGGTTTTCCTGGCTGTTCGTTTTGCCCATCCAGCTTCGAGGCCACGCCAGCAATCCCTACATCGGCATAGTGGTCTTTCTCGTCATCCCGATTATTTTCATCCTCGGCCTCGCGTTGATCCCGTTCGGAGTCTTCCTGGCGCGGCGGCGCATCGAAAGCACCGAGCAGGCACTGTTGGCGACCGCCGATCGGCGAACTGTGCTTCGGAAGCTTGCAATTTTCTTCGCTGTAACCACTGCAATTAACATCGTGATTGGGACCCAGGGCACCTACCGTGCTGTTGAGCATATGGAAACGCCCCAGTTCTGCGGGCAGAGCTGTCACGTCATGAAACCAGAGTTCATCGCCCACCAGAACTCACCGCACGCGCGCGTGGAGTGCGTAGATTGCCACGTTTCCCCTGGCGCTGTTGGCTGGGTGAAAAGTAAGGAAGGCGGCATGCGGCAGTTGAGAGACACTGTGTTCCATCGTGTCCATTACCCGATCGAATCGGCCATGGAAAGCAATCGCCTGGTCCCCTCCCGGGTCACTTGCGAACAGTGCCACTGGCCACAAAAGTTTGATGCCGTAAAGCTGCGGGTGATTTTCCACTTCCAGGATGATGCGGCCAACACCCAGACGCAGACAGTTCTGATGATGCTCACGGGTGGAGGCGACCTTGGCGGCATTCACGGGAAGCATCTCGGTCGAGGAGTTGATATCCATTATGCCGCCGCCGATCCCAAACGCCAGACCATTCCCTGGGTGGAGTACAGGAATCAGAGCACTGGCGAGATCCGGACATTTCTCGCGGATGGCTCAACCGCGAAGTCCGTCGCGAATCTGCCCCGCTATCAGATGCAGTGTGTCGATTGCCATAACCGTCCGACTCATGCGTTTGAGCTTCCGGAGCGCGCCGTGGATGAAGCGATGGGGTTGGGGAGCATTTCTCCAACGCTACCTTTCGTCAAGAAGAAAGCGCTCGAACTGCTCAAGGCGAACTATTCAAGTAATGCAGAGGCGTCGGGGGTTATCCCAGCAACGGTAGCTCGTTTCTATCAGCAAAGCTACCCAGTCATCTCGTCGCAGCGTGCCAGGGACATCTCCAACGCCGGGGCTGAGATAGCTGCCATCTATAACCGGAATGTGTTTCCCGATCTCAAGGTCACCTGGGGCACATACCCCAACAATCTCGGACATACCGACTTCCCGGGGTGCTTTCGTTGCCATGATGGATCGCACTCCACATCCGATAAGAAAATGACCATCACGCAGGACTGCAATACTTGCCACGAGCCCCTCGCAATTGAGGAAGCAAGCCCCTCGGTATTGAAGACGCTAGGACTCGCAGAGCACATCGCTAGCCTGCAAAAACCTTGAGCAAAGGACTGCGAACCGGGCTGGCTGACCCAGCGGCTAAGGGAGAGAGTAGTAGCTGGGTGCGCCGCACGGCTCAATTGACTTTGATGCGGGTGAATTGAGTAGCCTATGATTCTCGTCCACGAAGGCTATGTGACGATCATTCTCGTAACGCTCACGCTCATATTGCAGGGCGCGGGCATGGCCGCTCTCATCCAGTGGATAAAAGCTCAGTTTCCCAACGGCATTCACCAGCTCGGCCTTTTCCGCTCCTTCCTGCTCGTGGTGCGATTCACCAGTCTGCTGGTGTGCTTGCACATGTTGGAGATTCTGTTGTGGGCATCGTTTTATCACTGGAAATGTCTTGCAACCTGGGAAGCGGCTTTCTATTTTTCAGCGGCCAATTATTCCACAGTCGGCTCGGGAGATCTTTTTCTCAAACAAATGTGGCGAACGATGGGCCCGGTGGAAAGCCTTACAGGTATGTTGATGTGCGGACTCTCCGCAAGCTTCCTGTTTGCCGTCGTGACCCGGCTTATCGAGCTCAAGGACCCGGAACTAGCTGACCCGCGCGCTGGCGCTCCCGCTTACGCAAGCGGCGGAGCCAGCGAACAGACTGAGTCGAGACAACGGGAACCCGTGAATATTAGAGATGCTGTTCGCGCGAAGCACTGGGATTAGGTGACCAGGCCGCTATAAATACGGGACGAGCGTACTGGTTGGAATGAACATCTCGATCGACTGTCCGATTCTCATCTTGACGGCGGACTGGAAGTCCATACCCGTGGAGAGCCGCGCGGTCTAGAAAAGACCCGAAGCCGCCCCACCCACTCTCTCTCAGTCTCGTGTCTGCCTATCGTCTGTCACTGCCAACATTTCGACGGCCAACTGCACACTGTTGCTCGATCGACCCCTTTCTCCAATAACTTAGGATCCACTGGCATGGCACGTTAGCTGCATTATTCGTCGGCAAGTGAAGGTGCGCGGACCAGGTTACGTGATCCGACATCGTATGGCTGCCGCGAGTCTCGCGTTGTCGTTTCCGCGACTTGTCGTTTCCGCAAAACCGTGAGCTTGGTTACTGGCAGAGCACGAAACGACGCTGATAACCATAGGGGTACTTTGGACATGCATAGGTACATTACATATTTGTTGAAGGCGACCCAGTCCTTCCTACTAGTTGTGGGGATTGCATCGTTGTTGACGGCTCCAACGCTGGCACAACAGGTCTCGACCCCAAGAGAATATGGCAGTATTGCTTCAACCGTCACCGATCCGAACGGCGCCACTGTTCCAGGCGCCATCGTGGTTCTGCAAGGCCCCGCATCCAGCGACCGCGATTCCACCGTGGCCAATGACAGTGGCTTCTTCGAATTCGGCGATGTCAGGTCAGGAATTCCTTATCGTGTCACGATCCATGCCGACGGGTTTGCCGACTGGACATCACCCTCCATTGTGCTCCAGCCAGGCCAATACAAAATCCTAACTAGTTGTAAACTCCGGCTTGAGGATGTACAAACCAGCGTTGACGTAGGTTACTCGTCGGTAGAGGTTGCTACCGAGCAGGTCGCATTGCAGGAAAAGCAGCGGGTCTTAGGCTTTATTCCCAATTTTTATGTTAATTACGATCGCCATCCCGAGCCGCTCACCGCAGGACTCAAGTTCCAGCTTGCTATGAAAGTCGCCACTGATCCTGTAACTGGCCTTGGCATAGGCCTCGTTGCCGGCATACGCCAGGCGGCAGACAGCCCAGACTTCCAACAGGGCGCCAGAGGGTATGGCCAACGTTTTGGAGTCACGGCGGCCAATAGCTTCTCCGACATTATGATTGGCGGCGCCATCCTGCCATCACTTCTGCACCAGGATCCACGGTACTTTTACCAAGGCACGGGAACAAAGACATCGCGCATTTTCCATGCTCTCTCTCACCCATTTGTCTGCCTGGGAGACAACGGGCATCTCCAGCCAAATTACTCAAGCCTGGGGGGCGACTTGGCATCGGCTGCTCTTTCGAACGTCTACTATCCCCAGTCGAATCGCGGGGCAGGCCTGGTGCTCGGAAACTTCGCCATTGGTACCGCCGAGCGCATGATCGGCAACCTGGCCCAGGAATTCTTACTGCGCAGGTTTACGAAAACCCAGAGATAGGCCCCGTGAGTCCGGCTCCGGAATCACGTCCCGGTGCCGGTCACTGTCACTTCCTCGGCTGCGGCGGGCAAAGTGAAAAGGGACGCGGTGCCCCGTCCGGAATTGGGTTTTGCCCATAAACGGCCGCGTGCAACTCGACAATGGAATGGCAGATCGCCAGACCCATGCCGGAGCCCTGCGGTTTGGTGGCAAAGAAGGCATTGAAGATCTGGTCGGCCTTGTCAGTCGGCAGTCCCACGCCGGTGTCACTCACCGGGACCAGCACCCCGCCATCTTGGTCCGGTTGCGGAGACATCTTGCACAACGACCGAAAACGCTCAATGATGTCAGGGGGCACGCTTTCCGTCCTCCACGATCTGGGCTTGAGACGCTATTCAGGGGAGCGAGCAACTGTTTTCAATAGAAAGGATGGCTAGAAAGGATGGCTTGGCGGCCGATTATATCATTGTTCTCCTACAAAGCGGCCGCTCCGATTTTCAAGTAATGCCGTAATGTAATAAGTGTCCTTTTGTTCTCAGGAAACCTGTGAAACCCCCGCCTTCGTATTTCAGCAGGCCATCTTTTCGAATAACAAGGAGTTGTTGAACACTACCGCGTCCCGGTGAGCTGCGGATAGCATGAGGAGTCTTGCTCGGTCCTGGCGCACCCCCGCCAAATCACTCCCATCGACGCCATTAGCGGTATGGCAAGGTAAATGCCAACGATTCCACCGACCTCGGCGCCGACGAGCACTGCGAAGATCGCCGCCAGCGGGTGAATCGCCAAGCGACCTTCCAGGATGCGCGGCGAAGTAAAGTAATCCTGCACTAATCTCCAAATAGCCAGAAAGGCAGCCATCCAAATCCAGTGCGAGTGATTGACGATACCAACACCCATAATTAAGGCGAATGTGCTCATCCACCCAAACGCAGGAATGAACTCCAACAATCCTCCCAACACAGCCAGAGCGATGGCGTGAGGGAGTCTCAGAAGCAGCAAGGCGCCGGAATAAAACCAGAAAGAAAGACCACACAGAAGTACCTGCGCCCGAATATATCGGGTGAGCATAATATTCAGTTCGTCCGCTACGGTACGAATTCTCTGCCGCTGATTCGCGGGAAAGAATAGCTGGATAAGGATATCCGCGATGTGGTCGCCGTCGCGCAAGAAAAAGATTGCCAGGATGGGAATCAGAAGTAACCCAGCCAACACTTGCACAGTACTGGAGAGGTAACCATCCAGGTCTCGCACCAGGCCCTGGATATCATCTTTGTGCCTCGCCAGAAAGGCCCGGAAGCGAAATTCCTGTTGCTCGCTCCAACCGTATTCCCCTCCCAGTTGGGTCGCGATGTCTCCGGTGGAGAGCCCATCGAGCAAAACAGGCACTTCGTCCAGCAATTTCACGGTATGTCTTGCGAGACCTGGCGCAAATGCATAGCCCAGCACTGCCAGCAGAATCACGAAGGCAAGATAGACCTCCACTACCGCGGGCCCTCGTAAATTTCTGAAGAGTAAAGAATGTTTCTCCAGGAACTTGACCACAGGATTAATCAAATAGGCGAAAAATATGGCGAGGACGAAGATCAGGATGATACGCCGAGCACAGTAGGCGGTTGCGCACACCACGGCAAAGAACAGAATGGTCAGCAGGACGTTCGCGGTACGGCGATCAGGGAAGGCCATTCGTTTGATGTCCGCACGCGAGAAATCAGCCGACGCGTCGTACAATTCTTGCCACATTGGTTCTCACGCAGCTAGGCCTTCCTACCATGTTGACAGCACTTTTTGTGCCAATGGCAAACCAATTGGACCTCTCTATGTCTGTCTCTGCGAAAACCAGGTGATCGCGGACAATTGGGATCGGGTGACTATAGAAGCTCTCATAAACATAGGAATCGAAGTCCCTCGGGGGTTAAAGCCCGTTTTGATTTGGTCTTTTGCGGCACGGCTACAGGGCCCTTTCAAAACCGATTCACAAGATCACTTCCAGGGACTTGCTGTCGATGGCGAGACTTCTTGCCGACAATCTTGGATGTCGAAAGTCAATTAGCTGACACTCCGTCGGAGAGGCGACTACGAGGTTCTCGATATCTGGTATCTCTCAGTGTGATTTCTTGCCGGTTGATTACCTTTCCTCCCTAATGGCGAGTCCCCTGGACAAATATAGGAACAACGGCAGCTTACGATCATCTCCTTTCCGCTGTGTGCGAGGAAGGGATCTGCTTTCTCAAGAAGCGCCACTGCCAAACACTAGTAGGCCCCCGGCCCGGCATTCGACGGCGCTGAGCCTTTGAATGGAACCTTGAATGCTCAAAGAAGAATGGACTCGCGTCAACCGGGCTTTGCCACAGTTCTGCCTGGTTCGTCAATTGCCAGTCAATGGTAAGGCGGATAAATGCATAGAAAACACTTGTTCGTTATCGCAGCGCTCATCGTGGTATTGCTGTTGCCTCTTAATCTGGCTTTTTCTCAGGACTTCGCTTTGCCGCAGAACAAGCCGGGTGGGCTGAGTGCCAAGTCCGCCCAAGGCGACGACTTTCAGATGCAAAGTGATCAAGGTATGGAAATGCTCAGGAGGGACCTGCGATCAGAGAAAAAGCAGATGGTCGCGGCGAACATGAACCTGACAGACTCCGAGGCGGAAAAATTTTGGCCTATCTACGACCAGTATGCAGCCGATCTAGCCAAAATCGACGACACGAAAGTCGCGCTGATACAGAATTACATGCAGACTTTCGACGTCATGAACGGTCAAGAGGCCGAGAGCTATCTGCGAAAGCGCGCGGCTGTCGACGAATCAGTCACACAGTTAAGACTCAAGTACATTCCCGTCTTTCGCAAGGTCCTTTCGGGGCGGCAAACGGCACGGTTTTTCCAGATCGATTGGAGACTAGGCGTGCTGCTCGATCTGCAGTTGGCGCAGATGCCTCTGATCGATCCTTAGCCCATATTCAGCAACCAGATGGCACCTGCCACCAGAAGGACAGTCGATTGACGAGCAACATGCTCACTGCGCCCGATCTCGAGATCAGCCTGGATGAGGGCGATGGGGCGACGCTCGTGCGCTTGCGGGGACGCCTTAGCATTGACTCTTCGCCAGCCTTCCGTGATCAGCTTCTGGCCGTCTTGCGAGGGCCATCGACGGAGGCCGTCGTCGTCGATATGACCGAGGTCTCCTACATTGACACCTCGGGCATGGCGACTCTCGTCGAAGGACTCAAAATCGCGCGCAATCGCCAGGACACTTTGTGCCTGAAGGGGCTGCAAGGCCGGGTGCTACGTCTGTTCGAAGTTACGGGCATATTGAATCTGTTCGAAACCAACGGCTGTAGAAGTGCCTCCACAGCATCAAAGGTGTCCTGATGGCAGCTGTTCTCGAAGACGTCGGAAGAAAAACCATCGACCAGCTCGACTATGTCGGAAGCCTGAGCATTCAGTTGTGGGTCACGCTTCGCGCCATGGGGAGCGCGTTGCCTTTTGTCGGGAACCGATACCGATGGCAGGCAACGGTGCAGCAGATGCTGCAGATTGGCGTCGATGCACTGCCGATGGTCTCGCTGATGGCGATTTGCAGCGGCTTCATTCTCGCCATGCAAGGAGCTTCGGAACTGCGCCGTTTCGGGGCGTTGCATTATGTCATCGATCTGGTTGCAGTCGGCTTCACCCGTGAACTCGGCCCGCTGATCACGGCGATCGCCGTCAGTGGACGGTCGGGTTCGGCATTCGCCGCGGAGATCGGGACCATGGAGGTGACCCAGGAGATCGATGCGCTCCGGGTCATGGCCTTCGAACCGGTCGAATTCGTACTGGCGCCAAAATTCCTGGCCGCGTTGATTGCGGTGCCGTGCCTCAGCATCGTCTCCAACCTGTGTGGCATTCTCTCCGGCGGACTATTCATGTTTTTCAGCACGCGCCTGGGACTGGTGCTCTATTTGCGATACGTGCTCAATTCGATCGAATTGCGGGACGTGATCAGTGGACTCATCAAGAGCGTGGCGTTTGCCGCCATCATTGCTCATGTCGGCTGCCTGGAAGGATTTCGTGTCCGCGGAGGGCCCGATGCGGTGGGCCGCTCCACGACGAGCGCGGTAGTGAAGTCGACTTTCCTCGTCATCGTGGCCGATGCCATTTTCACCGCCCTCTTTTACTTTACGGGGAAAATGTGATGTCCATCATTTCGATTCGCGATTTGGTTGTCGAATACGACGGGCGCCGGGTGCTGGACGGGCTGAACCTGGACATCGAGCAAGGGGAGACGATGGTCCTGCTAGGCGGCAGCGGTAGCGGGAAAAGCACGTTGTTGCGTCAGATCCTCGGGCTGGAGCGTCCCAAGTCGGGCAGCATCTTGGTGAAGGGAACTGATATCACCCGCTGCACCCCGGCTCAACTGGGAAAAGTCCGGCGTTCCATCGGAGTGGCTTTTCAAAGTGGGGCCTTGTTCAATTCCCTGTCAGTTGGGGACAATGTCGCTCTCAGCTTGCGGGAGCATACCGCACTTGCCCCTTCCATCATCGACCTCATGGTCTGGATGAAGTTGGCGGTGGTTGGTCTGGCGGACTCCGGCAAACTCTACCCCCCGGAACTGTCGGGCGGCATGATCAAGCGCGCGGCCGTCGCGCGGGCGCTCGCCCTGGATCCAGAACTTCTGTTCTTCGATGAACCTTCTGCGGGACTGGACCCGATTGTTGCGGCGGAGCTGGACGAACTCATCCTGCTCCTCAAAGAGGCCTTCCAGATGACGATGATCGTTGTCACTCATGAACTCCCCAGCGCGTTCCGAATCGCCGACCGTATCGCGATGTTGTACAACGGCACATTCTGTGCGGTGGGAACCAAAGACCAGGTCAGGTCGAGCATGGATCCTCACGTAAGACAATTCCTTGATCCCGTGCCTGACAACATTGCAAGTGCTCCGGCCGTCGCCACCTACTTCCAGAAATACCTGCAGAACCAGGAGCCAAATTAGTGACAACGGAAGCAAAAGTCGGGGCCTTCGTCCTGGGATGTCTCTCGATCCTGGCATTCACGCTCATCTACCTTATGCACGCACAGTTCAGCAGGGACGTGGTTCCCTACCGAACTTATCTGCGTTACGCTGGCGGACTTGAACCAGGAGCTGACGTGCTCTTTGGTGGCATCACCGTTGGCAAAGTAACCGCCGTTCGGCCTTGGGCGTCAGATCCCACCAAGATCGAAATCCTGCTCGAAGTCAAACGCGGCACCCCCTTAAACGAGAAGTCGATCGCCAAGCTCGGGCTGGTGAGCATCATGAATAGCCCTGCATTGTCGATTACCACCGGCAGCAATGACGCGGAGCGGCTTGTAGCCGGCTCGTCGATCCCGTCCCAGGAAGCAGCCAGTCTGGACGAGATCGAGGGCAAGATGTCCAGCGTCGCGGATAATGCAGACACCCTCATCACGCAAGTACGGGGAGAACTTCAAGGCATCACCGGCGACGCGCGACATTTCCTCGCCAATCTGAATACCGTTTCGGGCCCGCCCACCCAACAGAAGATTCAAGCCATGCTGGATCACGTCAACCTAATACTGGCGACCGAAGGTCCGAAGATCGATCGGCTTTCCGATCAACTGCTCGTGCTCAGCCAGCATGCCGATGACACCGTCCAGAACGTGAACGGCACCGTTACCGATGTGCGGGAGCCGATGCGCAAAGATCTGGCCGAACTGCAGAACACTTTGCAGCAAGCCAAGCAATTACTGTCGGACATGCAGGTCGTGGTACGTGCGAACGACTACAAGATCGACGACACGGTGGACAACCTGCGCGTGGCAACCGACAACCTGGATCAACTGACCGACTCGCTGAAGCAGCGTCCGTGGAGCTTGATTCGGATCAAGCAACCGAAAGAGCGGCAGGTCCCGCAAGAAAAATGAGGGTGGAGATGAAGAAGTTTTTGAAAGCAGCTGGTTTCGCGCTTGCAGCCCTAATCGTCCTGGCTGGCTGCGGAAAGCCAGTGAAGTATCCGAACTATTACATACTCTACGCACCCCCGCCACCGGACCCGCCGATGTCGGAAAATGCCCATGCAACCTTGGCGATCCGCGAATTTCGTGCGCCCGCTTACCTGCGGGAAGGTGCCATTGTGTACAAGACGTCGCCGGAAGAGATTGGCTTTTACAATTACCAGCGCTGGGCGGTGGATCCGCGTGAGTTCCTGAGCAATGCCGTGGCGGATCGCCTGCGCGCGAGCGGAAACTTCGCGCAAGTCAAAACCTACGACGGGCGCCCCGACATCAATTATGTTCTCAGTGGACGCCTCGAAGAGCTTGACGAAATCGACTACGAAGGTGGCGTCAAGGTGAAGGTTGCTATCTCTGCCCAGATGGTGAGCGTCGCCACAGGCGCGACCGTGTGGACCAACTCAGTTTCCGAGGTTGGAACAGTCAGCCAGCGCGATGTGCCTGCCGTTGTGTCCGCGATGAACAGTACGATGCAGCGGGCAATTGAAAAGCTGCTGGATCCCGCTCCTGCTCCCCTCCCGGTCAAGGCAAACTAGGCATCGGCGGATGCACCTAGAAATAGATCTCGTAAGTCCTGCTCCGGCATCACGTCCCGGTAGCGGGCACTTTCACTACCTCGGCTGCGGTCGGCAAAGTGAAATGAAATGTAGCGCCTCGTTCGGAGTTGGGTGTTGCCCACAGGCGGCCGCCATGCGACTCGACAATGGAACGGCTGATCGCCAAACCCATGCCCGAGCCCTGCGGTTTCGTCGTAAAGAAGGCATTGAAGATCTGATCCGCCTTCTCGGTCGGCAGTCCCACCCCGGTGTCACTCACCGAGATCAGAACGCGGCCGTCCCGGTCCAGTTGCGAACTGACTGTAAGTACTCCGCCTGTTTCCTTCATCGCCTCGATCCCGTTGAGCATGAGGTTCATGAGCACCTGCTGCAGTTGCACATGGTCTGCCGTAAGTTTGGGAAGGTCGGCGGCAAGCTCCGTGCGTATCGAAACTCCATAACGGCTGGCCTCACCTCGCAGCAGTACGACCATTTCGTGGACAATCTCGTTCACCTCGACCAACTCACGCCGTGAAGGAGCGTTCTTGTACAACGATCGTAGACGGTCGATGATTTCGGCCGCACGGTTACCGTCCTGCACGATCCTCGTGGCCGCCTCGCTCGCCTCCATCACATCTGGCTCCTGGCGCTGAAGCCAGCGCACACAGGTTCTGGCATTCGTGATTGCCGCCGCAATTGGCTGCTTTAGCTCGTGAGAGAGCGAAGCCGCCAGCTCGCCCATCATGCTCACCCGGTTGATGTGCGCAATGTCGGACTGGAGTTGTTCCGCGCGCTTGCGGTCTTCGATATCGGTTTTGGCCCCGTACCACTTGACGATTTTGCCTCCGCCATCCCGCAGCGGCACGGCGCGCACCAGGAACCACCTATATTCCCCGTCCGCCCGCCGGTAGCGCGCCTCATTTTCGAAAGGCTCCCCGCTCGCCACCGAGGCCCGCCACTTCTCCGCATGTCGCTTCACGTCGTTGGGGTGAACGGCGGCTTCCCAGCCTGAGCCGGCTCCGTTCTCGAGAGACAGACCCGTATATTCCTCCCAATGGTGATTGGAGAAGTCCACCCGGCCATCCGGCAGGGCTGTCCACGCAATCGTCGGAATGGTTTCGACCACATCCCGCAGCTTGTTTTCCTGCCGCCGAAGTTGCCGTACCCGGAGTCGATAAGCCGCCCAAAGTAGCGCGAGGAAAGCGGCCGCGCACAGCGCGAGGAACCAGTTCGTCTGGTAGTAGGCGGGCGCAATCGCGAAGTCCAGAGTCGCCCCCTCCTTGTTCCAGACGCCGCTGTTGTTGCAGGCGATCACGCGGAAGCGGTAGTGGCGCGGAGGGAGATCGGTGTAAAAGGCCCGTCGGCGATTACCCACGTCCTGCCAATCGCGATCTCGGCCTTCGAGCTTGTAGCGAAAACGCACCTTTTCCGGCTCTACAAGACTCAACGCTGTGTAATCTACTTCCAGATCACGAACCCGCGGAGGCAGGCGTACGCCACCGCTTCCCTGAGAAGACGCGTCATAATTTTTGTGGTCGGCGATGACTTGTTCGACGTGAACAGGTGGGGGAATTTTGTTGAAGACCAGGTGACCCGGATTGATGACGCTTACGCCGTCGGGGGCGGAGAACCATATTCTCCCATCTGGCGACTTGGTCACATATGGAGTGTGGCTCCCATTACGGCCAAAACTCCATACCCCATCGGAGCTGTCGAAAACCTGGGTCTGAATGGCGCGCTTCGAATCACTCACCCAGGCGTCCAGTTCGGAACGCCCAATCCGCACCAGGCCGCAAGGCATGTCCAACCAGAAGGAATGATCGTTGTCTTCGATCGCCCACTGAACGGCGTCGCAGGGCAGGCCGTTCTTGCTGGTAAGGGTCGTGATGCGACCGTCTTTCACTCGGCTTAAACCACCCTCGGTCGAGGCCCATAAGGCACCGTCCGAACCAAGCCGAAGATCCATCACTGCGCCATGGCCCAGCCCGTCAGCGGTGCTGTAAGAAGCACGGACCTGGCCGTCCTTCAGGTAAGCGATTCCACCCTCAACAAATCCGAGCCATAGGCCGCCCTGCAGCCGATCAGGCAGCAAAGCTACCGCCGGGTAAGTGTGCCCGAATCGGGCCCAAGGAATGCGCTGAACGGCACCCTCTGTTGTCGAATAGATGAGGCCCTGGTCGAAGTTGCTGATCCAAACCTTCCCGTGCCCATCCCCGGCGATTGAGGATGTATCTCCGCCTGGGAGGCCAGGAACCCGCACAAAGTGGCCGCGGTCAAAGTAGAACACACCTTCGCGGCTTTCAGCCCATAATCGTCCCAGGTCATCCTGCCCGAGCGAATTGACCTTGTTTCGAAGTCCGCTGTTTGCGACTTCCGTTACTCTCGCGTTGACAATGGTAGTTTGCTGATCTGTTCGCCCGTTTTGCCTCGGAACATTTATCCGGCCGTAAACGGTCATGTGCCCGTCTTGCCAGCGATTCAAACCATCCGCCGTGGCAATCCAAATACTGCCATCTGATGTCGCCTGCAACACGTCAACTGCGGCAATGGAAAGACCCTGGTTTACCGAGATGGTCGGCACGGCGAATTGACGAAACCGATCGAGCCCGGTTGACGTGCTGACCCAAACACTGCCTTCGCGATCCTCAAAAATGCTAGTTACGAGGTCGCCAGACAGGCCGTCGGCAACTGAGAATCCATCGATCTTGCCCTTATACAGGTGCAACAAACCTCGGACGGTGCCAATCCATAAACTGCCATCACTGCTCCGGAACAGGCGAAGGGGCGTGAACTGCCCAGCGCACGCGGGAAGTGTGTAGTCCCGAATTTTTCCAGCCACAAGCCGTTTCAGCCCCTCCATCGAGCCATTAACGTGACCCTCGAACCGGCCGGACTTATTGGTTGTCATCAGGAGTGCACCGTTGTCATCTTCGAGTAGTTCGTCGGCCTGAACTCCCTCGGGCAGCTCGTAGTGCTCTGAAGGGCCAGGCGCCCATCGCCATAGACCGGTTTGAGCCGAGACCCACAGATTGCCTTTGTGGTCCTCGTATAAGGCAGATACGGAAAAGCCGAAACTCCCGTCCCCTTGGCACTGTGCAATGCCAACTCGGACGGCACAGATCCTGCCCGGGTTTTCAGCCGCAAACCAGATCGTTCCTCCAGTATCTTGCAGCAGCGAATAAATGCGGTAACCAGCAACTCCTGGATACTGTGTAAACTCACCGTCCTTCCAACTGGCAAGCCCCTTGTCTGTGCCAATCCAAAGAGTGCCGTCGCGCGCAACCAAAAGTTCCTGGACAAAATTGCTGGGAAGTTGTTCACCGTTTGGCGGCTGCCACGGGACGGCCTGGACACCATCGAAGCGGGCCAATCCGGATTCCGTGCCCAGCCACAGATAACCGTCAGGCGTTTGCGCCATCGAAAAGATGGTGCCTCTGGTGAAGCCTTCGCGCACCTTCCACGCGGTGTGCGCGTACTGACTGATATCGAGTGAGGGATCGAGTCCAAAAGCGCAAGCGCCTGTCGTCAGCAGAATCAATAGGCAGACGACCGCCTTGGTTTGCGCTTTTCCCATATTGCAGTTTCGCCGCACCAGCTGACCGGGGCTGCGAGGAATTTATCTCCCAGTTTAGTCCACCGGCAATTATGTGCCGACATCGGCAACAGTCCCACGTCGAATATCCGCAAGACAAAATATCGGTCATCCCCGGCGCCCTGGAGGTGTACACTACCTCCCTGCACCAATCGTGTTTTTCGTGCGCCACTCCCAGGGGCGCGCTTAGCGAGTTAATCCTTCGGCAACCCTCTTTGGCTGTCAGGAGGGCCAACAAAGCGTGCCGAACGACTGTCGAACAACAAGCACGGCGTTGACGCTGTCGTCGCACGTGGTCGTCGGCTTGCTGCTATTGGCGGCCATACCTCACCTGATGGGGCAAGTAAACACCGGCGATGTGATAGGCACAGTGACCGACGTTTCGGGGGCGGTAGTGCCCGACGCTAAGGTGACCGTTCAGAACACGAGTACGGGCGGATCCCGGACGGTTCAGACGGGAAAAACGGGTGACTATAGCTTCAGCCTTCTGCAAGTAGGGACCTATGAAGTCACGATTGAGGCCACAGACTTCAAGACCTTTGTGGCTAAGGACGTGAACTTGTCGGCTGGAGACCGTGTCCGCGTGGACGCCAAGCTGCAAATCGGCGTCGCGAGCGAGAGCGTTTCGGTTTCGGCCGAAGCCTCTCCCGCTCTGCAGACTGACTCCTCCACTATAGGCACGTTAATCACCACCCAAGCCCTGGCAGACCTGCCGCTGAACGGCCGCGACCTGACAAATTTAATTCAGCTTTCGGTGGGAGTGACCCCGGGAGCTTTCAACGCCGCCGGAGGTGGGGATCACAGCACAGACCGCCGTCTGACCTCTGCCTTCTCCGCCAACGGGCAGAACGACTTCCTCAATAACAATATGATCGATGGAATGGACAACAACGAACGGTACTTCGGCACCATTGTCGTGCGGCCCTCCATCGATGCCGTTCAGGAGGTCAAGGTCTACACCAACTTGTACCCGGCAGAAGTCTCCCGTACCGAGGGAGGCGTGGCCGATGTGATTACTAAGTCTGGCACGAACGCCTTCCACGGTTCGCTGTTCGAGTATCTGCGCAACAACGTTTTCGATGCGCGCGACTACTTTGCGACTACGGGGCCGAAGCCCGAGTTGCGTCAAAATCAATTTGGCGGAAGCATCGGCGGCCCGATCGGGAGGAACAAAGCCTTTTTCTTTGGCGACTACGAGGGATTTCGCCAGGTATACGCCCAGAACACGTATGTCTCCACCGTGCCGACCGCGGCACAGGAAAGCCTCGTAGCGGGGACGGAAGCGGGCCAGACGATCCCCGCAGGGTCCTCGCTGGGGAACAAAAGGCCGTTTATGGTCAGTCAACTGGGCAAGAACCTGTTCTCGCTGTATCCCGCGCCGACGAATCCCGGGACGACAAACAACTTCGTCTACTCTCCCGCCAGAACCCAGTACAGCAACACCTTCGATGTGCGTGTCGACCGTGTCTTCTCAAATCGGGACACGGCGTTTGCGCGCTACTCATTCAATGACGTAAATACCTATACTCCGGGGAACCTCCCGGATGTTTCCATTAATGGAAAGACATTCGGTCCCAGTAACCCGCCGGGAATCACAGGTGGACCGGCGCTGGAACGCGCCCAGAATCTTGGCTTGGACTACGTCCACGTCTTCCGATCAGACCTACTTTTGAAATTGCAATTCGCATACCTTAGATTTGCCAACCAGTCGTTGACTATCAATGGCGCCGACGCCGGTGTTGAGCTGGGCTTCGATCCTTGTTCTTTGGGAACCGGATACTGCATGAATGCCGACAGCGGTGGAGCGAAATACGGTCTGCCAGCCTTTTTCCTGGCCCCGCCCTACACTGGCTTGGGCGACACACTGTTCGCGCCGCTCTTCGACTACAACAATTCCTTCCAGTACCAGGGATCTTTGACCTGGTCCCACGGTCCCCACAGCGTGCAGACTGGGGCGAGCCTGATCCGGCGGCAGCTGAACTGGCAGCAGAGCATCAGCCCCCGAGGCGTCTATTCTGTCAACGGGACTTTCACCGGCAGTGCCCTCGGCGACCTGGTTGCGGGTTATGCCTCGGACGCGCAATTCCAGAACGATGTGGCCTTCCCGCACTTCAGGGCGTGGGAAGTCGGCGGCTATATTCAGGATAATTGGCGTGCGACCAGGTGGTTAACCCTCAACCTCGGCGTCCGCTATGACATCTTCACCCCGCTCACCGAAACAGACGGTTATATTTCGAACTTTGACACAGCCACCGGCTACGTGGTTTCTCCAGTCCTCTCAGGAGCCAACCACGGCACCAGCACCGCGAACGTGAAGACCGAATTCGGCAACGTCTCTCCTCGACTCGGCTTTTCCGCCTCGCTGGGCCCGAGCATGGTGCTACGAGGCGGATTTGGTCTCTCCTACTTTCCGGTTTCAGTTGGCAACTCTGCCACTCTGCAGAATGTTCCGTTGGTAGTCAGTCGAGACTGCGGGGGCGACTCCACATATCCTGTGAAATGTCCGACCGCGATTGCGGGGCCCGGCGGTCTGGGGCTTACTATGGCGAGAGGGCTGTGGCAGCCCACAATCGATCCCGCTAGTGCGGACTATCCGAATGCGGCGTTGGGAACGGGCGTGGCGCCGGGAACGGAAATTGACGCCGTAGCGAACAATCTGGACTCGGGCCGCCTGGCCCAGTACGTCTTGCAGTTCCAGAAAGGACTGGGCGCGAGCGTATTCAGCCTGGGATATGTGGGAAACATGGGGCGTCACTTGCCGCTGGTGCCGGACATTAATCAGGCGACCTACGCCACTTACAACTACAGCGGCCAGGGGTGCATGATCAACGGGAAGCCGACGTATTCTTCCGTCTGTTTCACGCAGGGGCCTATTCCATACCCGGCCTACAGCGGCGATCAAATCTACGTGCTGGAGAGCGCCGCAAACTCCAACTACAACGCCTTACAGGCATCGTTAGAGCTCCGTTTCGCCGCAGGTTTGAACGCCAACGTCAATTACACCTGGTCGCATAGTCTCAACAACGGCTCGCCACAGGGTGAGGGCGGCAACCGCCCGGTGGAGTGCGTTCGTAACGGATGCTTGATGGATTCGGGCAATGGCACGCCTATCCCCGTCAACAGCTTCCTGCAGTACGATTACGGCAACAGCGATCTGGATGTGCGCCAGCGCTTCACGGTCATGCTCGTCTACACTGTGCCGTTCGGCCAGTCGCTGCGCGGCGCGGCCGCGGCCCTGGTCAAGGGCTGGAACGTCAATGCGATCTACGCCTACTCCACGGGCTTGCCGACCAGCATTATGGAGCAATCCGGAGGGCCGCCGGGAACCATCGTCAATGCCAGTGGTATCCTGGGATTCCGCGGTGGCGACGCCCCAAACCAAGTCGGAGACCCCACCGTAGGAAACGTCCACACCATCCAACAGTGGTTCAACACCTCCGCTTTTGCCGTGCAAACGCCGGGACTGCTCGGCAATGCGCGGCGCAATTGCATTTACGGTCCACCGCAGAGGTACCTGAACTTTGGGCTCTCCAAGAACTTCCCCATCCGGGAGGCCATGACGCTCCAGTTCCGGGCGGAAGCCTTCAACCTGACCAACACTCCGAACTTCGCAGAACCGAACATAACCCTCGGGTCCCCGATCTTTGGTGAAATCACTTCTACGGCCCCGTTTTCCAACCCACGCCTGCTGCAGTTTGCACTGAGGCTTTCGTTCTAATCGTTTCGAATCGTTCTACGCTATCGCCTGATTCCAGTCATCATCTCCGCGCTTCACCAACGCGTCGCTTTGCTTGAGCGAAAAGCAGATTCCCCAAGTTGTTGTTTCCATTAGAAGTGGTCGGAACCAGTGAGAGGCTTTGGAACGGGCGTCTGTGCGTCCAAGGCAGGCGCGCTACCAGGCTGCGCTACGCCCCGACTAAGCCTTCTTTATAACAATCAAAGACGTGCGATTCGGCTCGCACAGCCGCGTGTTCGTAACGAAGCTGTGACGGAGTTCTCAGTTGGCGTGCTAGTCTTCTCTGCCAAATGCGAGAGCAGCATCCACCCCGCAAAAGTTTCTGCCTTCCTAAACCGTTTTACATAACAATCGCATTGTTAGTGCTTGCCTCCTGGGGTGAAGCCGCCGATTTCGGCAAGGTAACAACCTCCAAGGTCGCCGACGGCCTTTATCTGTTCACCACTGCACGCTATGGCGACGTCGGATTTGGCGGCAATGCCGTCGCCATGCTGACCGATGACGGCATCGTCATGTTCGACACCAGCGGTACGCCGGCTAGCGCGCAAGCTATCCTCGCTGAGCTACGCAAACTCACGGACAAGCCGGTGCTCTACGTCATCAACTCGCATTGGCACTGGGACCACTGGGGCGGCAACCAGGTATTCAAGGCGGCCTACCCCAACGTGCAGTTTCTGTCGTCTGAAAAGAATCGCGATCTGATGATGAACGTGGCCTTGGCGTGGAATAAGCCGGGCCTGGAGCGAGATCTTCCGAATTACATCGCAGAGCAGAAGCAGCAGTTGGCCGCTGCGGAGGCGAAGCACGCTCCCGAGGCGCAGTTGGCCCAGATGCGCGAGCTGCTGGCTGCCGATGAAGACTTTCTGCAACAGAAGCAATCGGTCGTGTATACCTTTCCCAACATCGTCTTCGCCGATTCCGTCACACTCTTCCTCGGCGGGCGGGAGATACGCGTGCTGCATGCTCGTGCAATTACTCCCGGCGATACCTATGTCTATCTCCCGAAGGAGAAGACTCTCATCACCGGAGACATTTTGGTGAGTCCCATTCCGTTTGCCGTCGGGGGCAGTTATCCGCAGGATTGGATCGCAACTCTACAGGCGCTCGACGCGCTTGATGTCGAAGCGATCATTCCGGGTCATGGCGATGTCGAGCACGACAAGACTTACCTGCGGCAGAATTTGAAGCTTTTCCAGCACGTAACCTCAGACGTGAAGAAAGCCCGCGCCGAGGGCCGCACTCTGCAACAGACGCAAGCCGCGTTTGCCGACAACGCTGCGGTTTACGCGGCTGACATTGGGCTCACGGAGCGGCAGGTGCCGGCTTTCAAAGCCTATTTCCTTGAAGTGTTCGTGAATCGCGCGTATCACGAGCTGGAAAAACCGTTGGGGGACAACCCGACATCCTAGGCGGCATTTGAAGGTATAATGCCTCCTGCATGTCTGGGCTTCTGTACGCGGCCGTTGCGTATGTGCGCAACCCGGTCGGAACCTTCGTAGAAGAACTTCGACGTGAGTTGCATCCCGCGCACACTCATGCCGATGCTCACATTACCATCCTGCCTCCCCGCCCCTTGCTGGGAACTGAACGACACGCCATGGAGGTTTTGCAACAAGTTTGCGCCGCTGCCCAGCCTTTTGAGATCACCATGGGTGACGTGGAGAGCTTCGTTCCGGCCACTCCGACCGTCTTCATTCGCGTGGCCTACGGCGCATACCGCATGCGGGAGCTGCACGACCAGTTCAACCGCGACAGTCTCGAGTTCTGCGAGCCGTGGCCATACATGCCGCACCTGACCATCGTCAAAGCCGATACCGAGGACGAGGCGGAGAAGATTGTAGAGGTCGCGCGGCAACGGTGGGAGAATTTTAAGGATGGCCGGAAGGTCCGCATCGACTCCATCACCTTCGTGAAAGGCAACGGCGAGCGCTGGCTGGACGTCGCTCCGGTTCCTCTCGGCGGAACCGAAGTCAAGCTGGTAGAGCGATAAGCGGGCGAGTGTTGGGGTGGGTGGAGGGATTCGAACCCTCGACAGCCGGAGCCACAGTCCGGAGTTCTACCACTGAACTACACCCACCGTGGCAAGTTGGATTATAGCATTCATAACAGGCCCCTCAGCCGGGCAACAACATACCTGGCGCACCATGACTTATCGCTGGCGATGATGAGTCACGGCGTCAGTGCGGCTTAAACGTCTTACCTGTTTCGATCAGGGTTTTGAGACGGGAGAGGATGCGCGGCCAGCCATCCGCAGAGGAAGCGTAGGCACTATCGTCCTCCGCCCACTGGTCATGCGTGACAGAAACCCTGGTAGCCTCACTTTCCGGCACGAGTTCTATCGTGACCCGAGAGGTCTTGCTGGAAGAGCCGATGGCGAACGTGTATTGCAACCGCTTTGGCGGCTCAGCCTGAAGCACCTCACCGCGAACGTAGGTAGTGCGCTTGCCGTCGGCCCCGGTGCCGACCCAGTTCATCGGACCGCCCGGCTTCAGATCGACCTCAAGCTCGGCCCCCATGAAGAGGATGCGGTTGGATTCGGGGGAGACGAAGCCCTTCCAGACCTTATCCGGCGGTGCGGCGATGTAGAAGACGAAGCGCAATGGAATTTGATCGGCCATCTGATCTCCTTCGGTGTTTGTCTGAAAGGGACTATGCCAATGTCTTGACCCCTGTCGAGGAACACTTAGCGGGACAAGTATATTTGCTACCCTTAGCCGCTGTTAAATCGCTGGTATGGGCCTGCACTCGTCGTGGATAATGGCGGGACGATGCTCCGCTCGCAGGTGCCCCGGTATCTTTCGCTATGCTCGCTGGGTCTGTTGGCGATCGCCTGCTTTCTCGTGCCCACAAGGCTGGTGGCGTGGCAGATCGGTCCGCTGACGATCGCGACCGCATCTCTGCCGACCGCTGAGGCCGGCATTCCCTATAACGTCGCGTTACAGGCCCACGGCGGTGTGAATCCGTATACCTGGCAATTGGCAAAGGGCGACCAACTCCCGCCTGGAGTGCATCTGCACCAGCACAGCGGTCATCTCGTGGGAACGCCGACAACCCCGGGCGAGTATCACTTCGCACTGACGCTTTCCGACGTTAACGCTCCTCCCGATCAGGTGCAGCGCGAGTTCACTCTGGTGGTTGTCGCCGGTCTAACGGTGGAGTGGAAGAGTCCTCCTCAGGTGAACGGCACGTCGATTGCCGGCTCGCTGATCGTCGCTAACCATACTGACGAGCCGGCGAACCTGACGGTGATCGTTGTTGCGGTGAATCAGATCAGACGCGCTACCGCGCTCGGCTATCAGCACTTTACGATTCAGGCACAAGCTGAGCAGGAGATTCCCTTCGGCGCGGCTCCCGGCCCAGGCAACTATTTGGTACGGGCAGATGCCATTGCGCATTTCCCGGCTGGCAAGACCACGCTGCGGGCCCACAAACAGACCGGCGAAGGCGAGCTGGTGGTCCCACATAGCTGAGGTTGAAACGCGACGAATTGCGCTTTCAATCGAACCGTAAGTCACCAGCAGGCAATGACTTGACTGGGCGGGTTCCTGCGAGGCGCCGCTTTCGTCCGCGCCATTTCGGGAGCAAGCATCCCGCTTCCATTGGCATTTGATTTGTATTGGCGGCTTTCTCGTGCCATTATCCTAAGCACAACTGCCTCGCGAGACATGGTGCGGGATGTGGCGGCCGGCAGTTCTTATCAATCCCAGGAGTGGTTTGTTTGAAAGGAGGAGTGCGCATGAAGCGCTTGCTTCCACTGCTTCTCGTGCTGGCTTTGAGCTGTGCGGCCGGAGCAACTGACATCTTCAATAACCTCGACGCCAGCAGCAATGGCACCGATGCAGTATTTAGCTTCGGTCCGCTGGCTGATTCTTTTTCCACCGGTGCGGGTGGCTTTACTCTAGCTAGCCTTGGGCTCAAGCTGGAAGACGTGGGCTCGCCAACCGGCTCGTTCACCATCCAGTTGCTCAGCGATAACAACATCAGTCCCGGCAACCCGATCTACACCATTGCGACGGTGCAGGACAGCTCGCTGACGAATTCGTTGCAGGATTATTTCTTCACTCTGGCGCAGCCGCAGGTCCTGGATCCGAATACGCGCTACTGGATTGGGTTGAGCTCCAACAACAACAGCGTCGCCTATTGGTCGTGGTCGGTGGATACCAGCGGCGTGGGAGTGGCCGGCGAATACTTCGCCAACCAGAATGGCATTTTCACCGACAACAATGGCGCGTACCAGATGGAGATTAGCGACGTTCCTGAGCCCGGAACACTGATGATGCTGGGCACCGGAGTTGTCGGAGTCCTTGGCGCTTTGCGCCGCAGAGTACTGGGTTAGCGGAGAGCTCTTTACCGGGAATGCGGCCGCCTCCGGGTGGCCGTTTTTCTCGTTTTGTCAGGCAGCTGCTTCGCTGGAGGGGATTAATCAGCCCGCGCTTTCGCACTGGCGGCTGTACCGGGGCTGAAGCCCCATCAGAACCAGAGGGTTTCTCCCACGCATAAATGCGTGGGCTCCCACCGCCCGGCTGCTGCCCCCGACAGCGGACCTGATCGACTCCCGCATACAATTCCTCGATGGACTATCTCGCTCGGCAAAAGAGATTTCAGAAGACACTCGACATAGAAGGCTTCGACGGCTTCATCGTCACTCATCCCGCCAACCTGCGCTATCTCTGCGGCTACACCGGGAGCAACGGACTGCTGCTGTTCCTCAACGGGCGCAAGACCTTCTTTACCGATGGGCGCTACACGGAGCAGGCGCGCGAGGAGGTTCAAGGTGCTCGCACCGTGATTTCCAAGAGCGCTCTCATCAAAGACGCGGCTGCGCTGCTTGGCAAGCTTCGCTCTGCCGCGATTGGCTTCGAAGCTGACTTGACAACTGTGGCCGCCGCCAACCAGATGCGCGACCTCGTTCCCAAGCGCATCCGTTGGAAGCCGACCTCGGGGCGAATCATGCGTCAGCGGCTGATTAAGGACGCGGACGAGCTGAAGCTCATCAGGGCGGCGGTTCAGCTCGGCGCGAAGGTGTACAACGAAGCTTTGAAATCGCTGAAGCCCGGCATCGCCGAAACGGAAGTTGCTGCGAAGCTGGAATATGCAGCGCGCACCGCAGGCGCCGACGGCATGTCGTTCGAGACCATCGTCGCCGCAGGCAAGCGCGGAGCACTGCCGCATGGGCGAGCTTCAAGTGCGTCCATCCCGCGCCGCGGATTCGTGGTCGTCGATTCGGGTGTTATACTGCGCGGTTATTGTTCCGATATGACCCGCACCGTGCACGTGGGTCGCGTCAGCCGGGTGGAGCGGACGTGGTACGAAGCCGTGCTTGAGGCGCAACTGGCTGGGATTGCCGCCGTCCGGGCGGGCGCGAAGGCAGGTGAGATCGACGAAGCCGCGCGCTCGGTTTTGCGCCAGGCCAAACTCGAGCGATACTTCACCCATTCCACGGGACACGGCGTAGGTCTGGAGATTCACGAGCCGCCACGGCTGGGCAAGGCACAGGCGGAAAAGCTGGAACCGGGCATGGTCATTACGATTGAGCCCGGTATTTATGTGCCCGGGAAGGGCGGCATCCGTATCGAGGATATGGTGGTGGTCACCGCCGGCGGGGCCGAAGTGCTGACCCCGGTCACCAAAGAACTGATCGAACTCTAAAGCGGTTCCAGGGTGGGATAGCCTGTTTTGAAAGGGCACGCCTTCAGGCGTGTCGTGGCGGCGTCAAGAAATTGCCGGCTTCAGCCGTCGAGCGAAATTTCCTCAGGGCCCGAAGGCCTGATTCGTTGCGCGGCCCAGCGACACGGCTAAAAGCCGTGCCCCTTCAAAGAAGGAATGCGATGAATCAGAAAGAACTCCGAGACCTGATCGAGTTTTTGGTGGAAAAGGACATCGCCGAGTTCGAGATGGAACGCGGCGACCTGAAGCTCCACATCAAGCGCGGCGCCGGAGCAGCGCCGGTTTTGCAAGCGCCCACGGCGATTGTCGCCCACACGGTACCGGTAGCGCCCGCGAATGCGCCGATGATTGCCCCGCCAGCCCAGGCCATCGCCAGCGAGTCGAGCCAAGCCACGACCTCGGCCCCAGCAGCCACAGCCGCTTCGGGCGATGCCAACTTGCACATTTTGAAGTCGCCGATGGTTGGCACCTTCTACGAAGCTCCTTCGCCGGGAGCGCCGCCGTTTATCGCAGTAGGCGACACGGTGAAAGAGGGTCAGGTGCTGTGCATCATTGAAGCAATGAAGCTGATGAACGAGATTGAAGCCGACGCGTCCGGCGAGATCGTCAAAATCTTAGTCAGCAATGGCGCGCCGGTGGAGTACGGCATGCCGCTGTTCGGCATTCGCAAGAGTTAAGAATTCCCATTCATGTTCAAGAAGATCCTCATTGCGAATCGCAGCGAGATTGCCCTGCGCGTGATCTGCGCGTGCAAAGAACTGGGCATCAAAGCCGTCGCCATTTATAGCGAAGCGGACCGCAACTCGCTGCACGTGCGCTTTGCCGATGAGGCCATCTGTATCGGTCCCCCGCGTTTGAGTGACAGCTACCTCAATGTTCCCGCAGTGATCAGTGCGGCTGAGATTGCCAACGTCGACGCCATCCATCCGGGCTATGGGCTGCTCAGCGAGAATGCCAACTTCGCCGAAGTGGTCCAGGCTTGCGGCATCAAGTTCATCGGGCCGCCGCCCGAAGTGACGCGCATGATGGGCGAGAAGGAAAAAGCTCGCGCGGCGATGAAGAAGGTTGGCGTGCCGATTCTGCCCGGCTCCGACGGCATTATCGGGTCGGCGGAAGAAGCCGAGGAGTGGGCGCGCACCATTGGCTATCCGGTGATCGTAAAAGCTTCGGCCGGAGGCGGGGGGCGCGGCATGAGAATCATTCGCTCCGCGGATGAGCTGCCTAACCTGTACCACGGCGCGCAGTCGGAAGCGGCAGCGGCTTTCGGCAACGGCGACCTCTACATGGAGAAGTTCATCGAGCGCCCGCGCCACATCGAGTTCCAGGTGCTGGCCGACGAACACGGCAACGTCATGAGCCTGGGCGAGCGCGAGTGCAGCATTCAGCGCCGCCATCAGAAGCTGGTGGAAGAAGCGCCATCGGTCGTGGTCACGCAGGAGTTGCGCGACCGCATCGGCGGCATTCTCGTGAAGTCCCTCGCCGAAATCGGCTACATGAACGCCGGCACCGTGGAGTTCCTGATGGACGAAGACGGCGGGCTGAACTTCATCGAGATGAACACCCGCATCCAGGTGGAGCATCCCGTTACCGAAATGACCACCGACGTCGATCTCGTGAAGTCGCAGATTCGCATCGCGGCGGGCGAGAAGCTCGGGGACGTCATCCTGCACAAGGTGAACTTCCGGGGGCACGCGATCGAGTGCCGCATCAACGCCGAGCATCCGGAGAAGTTCACGCCGTCGGCGGGCAAGATTACGGCGCTCAACCTGCCGGGCGGAACCGGCATTCGCGTGGATACGGCGGCGTATGCCGAGGGTGTAGTACCTCCTTATTACGATTCGTTGATTGCGAAACTTATCGCGCGCGGGCGCGATCGCGAAGAGGCCGTTGCGCGCATGTCGCGCGCGTTGGACATGTTCGTGGTCGAAGGTATCTACACCAGCATTCCACTGCACAAGCGCATCATGGCCGACCCGGAGTTCCGTGCCGGAAACATCGACACCAAGTTTATGGAGCGCTTCCTGGCGCGCCAGGAAGCGGCCGCGAAGTAGGAAGCTTTGGTTGAGCGCAGCGTCAAACTCCCGTCCCTGTATGCCATCATCGACGTGACATCGTTTCCCGAGTCCTTGCGCGATACCTCGGCGGTCGTGGAGTTCGCACTCGAGCTTGCGGCCGGTGGCGTCACGCTCATGCAATACCGCAACAAAGGGGGTGACGTGCGCACCATGCTCAGTGACGCGCGCGGGATCAGGCGGGCGCTCGACAGCACAGTTAAGCTCATCATGAACGATCGCGCGGACCTCTGCATCGCCGCCGGATTCGACGGAGTGCATGTCGGGCAGGACGACCTCTCGCCCGAAGGCGCGCGGCTCGTCGTCGGGCCGGAGCGAATCGTTGGCGTTTCGACGCACAACGTTGAGCAATTGAAGATGGCGGACGCGAGTCCGGCGGATTACATCGCGTTCGGCCCGGTCTTCGGCACCACCGCAAAGCAGAACCCGGACCCAGTCGTCGGGATCGAGGGCCTTCGCGCCGCGCGCGCTGCGACCAAGAAGCCGCTGGTTGCCATCGGCGGCATCACGCGCGCAAACGTGAGGTCGGTGCTGGATGCCGGAGCCGATTCCGTGGCGGTGATTTCCGATCTTTTGACCTCGCCGCGAACAGCGGCAGAAGAATTTCTGCGGCTGATGGTGTAAAAGCGAGTTGTTGGGGACGGCATCGTCTTCGCTGGCAGAAAACACTTTAAATTGTCATCCCGAGCGAAGCGAGGGACCCGCTTTTGGTCGACGCAGCCGAAGGTGGCGAGCTATTGATCTGCGTCTGCCCCCGACTCGACGCCGAGATTGGGGCAGATCGCCGAAGTCGCGGAACCGCGCGGAAAAGAAAGCTTCTTTCGCACTTTGGACAAAGAGTAGGTCCCTCGCTTCGCTCGGGATGACAAGATGACAAATGGACAACGAATCGGCACAATACATTGAACTACGACGTTCCGAGGCCTCTTGAGCACTGAAGCGAAAACCATCTCCGCAGCATCCACCGGCGACAGCGGATTCGTAAAAGGTCTGGGCCTTACCAGCGCCACCACGCTGGTGATGGGCTCGATGATCGGCTCAGGAATCTTCATCGTCTCCGCCGACATCGCGCGCATGACCGACTCGCCCGCCCTGCTGATCGGCGCCTGGCTCGTCACCGGCTTCATGACCATCACCGGTGCGCTGGCCTACGGCGAGCTAGCCGCGATGATGCCTCATGCCGGCGGCCAGTACGTTTACCTGCGCGAATCGCTGGGCCCGCTCTGGGGATTTCTCTACGGCTGGACGCTGTTTCTCGTCATCCAGACCGGAACCATCGCGGCGGTCGGCGTGGCCTTCGGCAAGTTCCTCGGCGTCTTCTTCCCTTCCGTCTCGTCGACGAATTGGATCCTGCATCTCTGGAAGGTCCCGCCCATTCCCATAGGGCCCATGGTGCTGGGCAACATGGATGTCGGGCTGAACACGCAGAACCTAGCTGCCATCCTGGTCGTCGTCTTTCTGTCGGTGCTGAACATCTTCGGCGTACGCACCGGCGCGGCCGTGCAGAACGTCTTCACTTTCGCCAAGACAGCGGCGCTGCTTGGACTCGTCCTGCTCGGGCTGTTCGTCGGTCGCAACGCCGCGGCCATCACCGCGAACTTCGGCCCGAACTTCTGGCGCAATGCCGGCTGGAGCGCTCTGCATCCATTGCAAGTCGGAATCGGCGGCCCAATCGCTCTCGTAGGAATGTTGACCATCGTTGCCGTGGCACAGGTCGGCTCGCTCTTCTCCTCCGATGCCTGGAACAACGTGACCTTCACCGCCGCCGAAGTGCGCGACCCTAAGCGCAATCTGCCGCTGTCGCTGGCGCTGGGCACCGGCGCGGTCATCCTTCTTTATGTGCTGGCGAACGTGGTCTACCTGAACGTGCTGCCGCTGCAGGGAACGACCGACGGCGCCACGGTCCTCGCGCGCGGCATCCAACACGCCTCGGAAGATCGCGTGGCCACCGCAGTCATGCAGCAGATCTTCGGCTCGGCGGGCGCCGGCATTATGGCAATCGCCATTCTGATATCGTGCTTCGGCTGCAACAACGGCCTGATCCTTGCCGGAGCGCGCGTGTATTACGCCATGGCGCGCGACCGGCTCTTCTTCCGCCGCGCGGGTGAGTTGCATCCCAAGTACCGTACCCCGGCGCACTCGCTGTTCGTGCAGTGCTTGTGGACCTGCGTGCTCTGTATTTCGGGCAGCTACAGCCAACTGCTCGACTACATCATCTTCGCTGTGCTGATGTTCTATATCCTCACCATCGCGGGCCTGTTCGTTCTTCGCGTGAAGCGGCCCAACGAACCTCGGCCTTACCGCGCGATTGGCTATCCGGTGCTGCCTGCGGTTTACATTTTGATGGCCGTGTTCATTGATGTAGTCTTGTTGCGCTACAAACCACAGTACACGTGGCCCGGATTAATCATCGTTCTGCTGGGCATCCCCGTGTATTTTGTCTGGTCAAGGCGCAACCAGGAAAGCGCCCGCGCCTGATCCCAAGACTGAAGAAGAGGCATAACTGAATGTCCGATCTGTTGCGATGTAAGCCCCTCGACGTGCTTATGAACGAGGCGTCAGAAACGGGCGAACATAGTCTCAAGCGCGCTTTGGGCCCGCTGAACCTGATCACGCTGGGCATCGGGGCCATCATTGGTGCGGGAATTTTTGTTCTTACCGGATCGGCGGCGGCGCAATATGCCGGGCCCGCTATCGTGCTGTCTTTCATTCTGGCGGGAGCGGGCTGCGTCTTTGCCGGTCTGTGCTATTCGGAGTTCTCCTCGCTGATTCCGATCGCAGGCTCTGCCTACACCTATGGCTACGCTACGCTCGGCGAAATCTTTGCCTGGATCATCGGCTGGGACCTCATCCTCGAGTACGCCTTCGGCGCTGCTACTGTGGCTTCAGGCTGGAGCGGCTATTTTGTCAGCTTCCTGCAGGATTTCGGCATCCATATTCCTCCCCAGTTGACTGCGACGCCCTTCACGCACGCGGGCAATCACTGGGTGCCGAACGTGCTGGTTCAATACCAAGGCCGTTGGGAGTTGCTCACCACCATGGCCCCGCTGCTGAAGCAGAATGGCGTGGATGCATCGACCTTGCCACAGATGACGGGTGTGTTCAACCTCGTGGCGTTCCTGATCATCCTGCTGATCACCTTGATTCTGGTGATTGGCATCAAAGAGTCGGCCAACTTCAACTCGGCGATCGTGATCATCAAAGTCTCAATCGTGCTCGTCTTCATTGCGATCGCCGCAGCGTTCGTGCTTAAGCATCCGGCGCTGGCCGCCGCAAACTGGCATCCGTTCATACCTCCCAACCAGGGGGCATTCGGAGAGTACGGATGGTCAGGCATCGCGCGCGCCGCTGGTGTCATTTTCTTCGCCTACATCGGGTTCGACGCTGTCTCGACCGCGGCGCAGGAAGCCAAGAATCCGCAGAAAGACATGCCCATCGGCATCCTGGGATCGCTGGTGATCTGTACCATTCTGTATATTCTCGTCTCCGGCTTGCTCACCGGAATCGTTCCCTACTCGGCCCTGAACGTGGCGGATCCCGTGGCGGTCGGAATTGACGCCACCGGCGTCCGCTGGGGCTCGATTCTGGTGAAGTTGGGCGCCATTGCCGGCTTGGGTAGCGTGATGCTGGTCATGTTGCTTGGCCAATCGCGAGTCTTCTACTCCATGTCGCGCGATGGGCTGTTGCCCCGGTGGGCGGGCGCGGTGCATCCCAGATTTCGCACGCCGTGGATCTCGTCGATAACCGTCGGACTGTTCGTGGCCGTGTTTGCAGCGCTCATCCCGATTGGCATTCTCGGCGAACTGGTGAGCATCGGAACGCTGCTGGCATTTGTCATCGTGTGCGCGGGCGTTTGGGTGCTGCGGGTCAGGCGACCCGAGCTGCCTCGGCCTTTCAAAACTCCTATGGTGCCGCTGGTGCCGATCCTGGGGATCGTGATTTCCTTCGGCATCATGGCCAGCCTGCCGATGGACACTTGGTGGCGTCTGATCGTCTGGTTGGTAATTGGAATGGCGATTTATTTCGGCTACGGCCGCCATCATAGCCGGGTGCAGCAGATGGAGACTGAGAAGGTAGCGGGGGACTAGGGATTGCAAGGGCGCGGCTCCACGGCGATGCCGCCAAGAACCGCGATCAGATGGGATCAGCCCGACAGGGCGGAATGGGGTGAGACCGGCGCGTGAGCGCCGGGTGAGCAGGATAGGAAACCCGAGCCGATTCATCGGCGGCAGGACGGAAGGGATTTGTGTCGCCGCTTGCCGCCGCTCTAGAATCGCCAGGCTCAACCCATCCCGCCCTTCGGGCTGAGTTCCATGGCTTTGGGCTGGGTCACAATCTCCTGAGGCGAGCATCACTGAGCGGAAATCGTGCGGCGCTACAATGAAACCTAGCTCATCTCCTACTGTCCCCGGAGGTATAATCCATGAGTTTGTCTATGCCTACTACTCAAACTGAATTGCGCCTTGCCAAGCGGATGTCCCGCCTGGGCACCGAAACTGCCTTCGAAGTTCTGGTTCGCGCCCGCGCCCTGGAAGCGCAAGGCAAGCACATCGTGCATCTGGAGATCGGCGAGCCCGACTTCGACACTCCGGCCAACATCGTCGCAGCCGGTGTTGAGGCGCTGCAGCAGGGCTATACGCATTACGGCCCCTCGGCCGGATTGCCCGAACTGCGGCAGGCCATCGCCGATGATGTCGCCAAGTCGCGTGGTATCGAGGTGAAGTCCGACGAGGTGGTGGTCGTTCCCGGCGGCAAGCCGATCATCTTCTTCACCATGCTGGCGCTGATCGAGGAAGGCGACGAGGTCATCTATCCCAATCCCGGCTTCCCCATCTACGAGTCGATGATCAACTTTCTCGGGGCGAAAGCCATTCCTGTCCAGGTTCGAGAGGACCGCGACTTCCGCGTCGACGTCAACGAGATCAAGGACCGCATCACCGACCGCACGAAGCTCATCATCATCAATTCGCCGCACAACCCGACCGGCGGAGTGATGACGCGCGGCGATATCGAAGACCTTGCTGCCGCCATCGGCGATCGCGACATCATGGTGCTGAGCGACGAGATCTATGGACGCCTGCTGTTCGAGGGCGAGCAGTACAGCATCGCGTCAGTCCCCGGCATGAAGGACCGCACCATCATTCTCGATGGTTTCTCGAAGACGTATGCGATGACCGGATGGCGCATGGGCTACGGCGTGATGCGGCCTGACCTCGCCACCCACATGGCGCGCCTGATGACCAACTCAAACTCCTGCACTGCGACGTTCACCCAGCGCGCCGGCATCAAGGCGCTGCGCGACGACCAGAGCGAGCCGGAGCGCATGAACGAAGAGTTCAAGCAGCGTCGCGATGTTTTTGTGAAGGGCCTGAATCAAATCAAAGGCTTCTCGTGCCGCCTGCCGAAAGGCGCGTTCTATACTTTCCCGAACATCAAGCAGACGGGCTGGCCGTCGAAGAACCTGGCGGATGCGCTGCTCGATGACGCGGGCGTGGCGGCTCTCTCAGGCACGGCGTTTGGCGCATTCGGTGAAGGCTACCTGCGCTTCAGCGTGGCCAACTCGATCGAGAACCTGGAGCTGGCGCTGGATCGCATCGACCAGTGGACGAACAAGAATTTGTCAAGCTGACCACAGCGGCTTTTCACCGCCTTGCTCAGCCATGCAGCGGCGCGCTTTTGTTCTTTTTTATCATCACGAGGCCGCCTTTGGCCGAAGGATCTGTTCTCATCGCTAGCGCGAAGCGGTCCTCCATAGCAACGAGTGTCCCGCAGGGAGCAAAGAGCAGATCCCGCTGCGCTCGTGATGACAAATCAGAAATTCTTGTGGGGCGAGTGAGAGCAGGTCCGTAGCTTCGCGCAGGATGACAAAAACTGCTCCACTACCCGGCAATTAACAATGATGCGCAGGCCCGTCCGCGTGGCGGCCTTTTCTGTTGGGTATAATCACTCGTTTTGGGGTGAGAATGTCCGACAAACGATTCCGTGTGTTTGCCACAGCGGATATCGGCGATGCGGCCATCGACCGGCTGCGCGAGCGCGGCTATGAGGTCGAGGTCTATCCCTTGCCCGAGCCGCCGCCGAAGAGCCTGATTGTCGAAAAAGTTCGCACCGGAATCGACGCCCTCATCACCACCCTGCGCGACAAGATCGACGCCGAGATCTTCGAGGCAGGCAACGGCACATTGAAGGCCGTGGCGCAGTACGCCGTCGGATTCGACAACATCAATCGCGCCGACGCCAACAAGTACAAAATTCCCTTCACCAACACCGCCGACGTTCTGACCGAGGCCACGGCCGAGTTCGCCTTCGTTGCGTTGTCCTCGCTGGCTCGCAAGCTGTGGTCGGCTGAGAAGCTGCTGCGCGACAACCAGTGGGGATACTGGCATCCCTACCTGCCATTCCTCGGCGACGAGATGACGGGCAAGACCATCGGCATCATCGGCACCGGGCGCATCGGGCAGGCGATGATCAAAAAGTGCGTCGGCTTCGACATGAACATCCTGTGCTACGAAGCCATGGGCCCGAACAAGGAATTCGCTGCCGCCATCCAGGAAGAGATGGACCTGCGCTACCGGCGCAAGCTGCAACGCGGGCACACGCGCATAAGGTACGTCGCGCTGCAAGAGGCGCTGAGCCAGTCGGACTTCATCAGTATTCACGTTCCGCTGTTGCGTGAAGGTGAGAGCGACACGCCTACCTATCACCTCATCAACGAGCAGACGCTGCGCAGCATGAAGCCAACGGCGTACCTGGTGAATACCTCGCGCGGGCCGGTGGTCGACGAAGCCGCGCTGGCGAAGGCGCTCAAAGAGCGCTGGATCGCCGGGGCCGCGCTCGATGTTTACGAGAAAGAGCCGCTGCCACCGGATTCGCCGCTGCGCGATCCTGAGATCGCCGACCGCTGCCGGCTATTCCCGCACTTCGCCAGCGCGGCCAATATCACGCGCTTGTCGCTGGATCCCAATGCCGGAATGGCGGGGCGCTGTGTGCAGGGCTTGATCGATATGCTGGAGCAGAACTATGGCGGCGATTACACAAAGATGCCGTACGTAGTGAATAAAGAAGCATTCCGGTAGTAGTATCGGTGGAGTAACACTCCCACTCATGGCGAGTTCTACCCCTAGCTCACGCATCGACGAATTCGCGGCGATTATCCGCACTCTGCCGGAGAAACGTCTGTATGAAAAGCAGGATCTCTGTACAGAGCAATTCAAGATCTACGCCGATTCTGAGATTGAAGTGTTCTACGCACCCTTTGACGCGGTTGCGGAATCGGCAAAGGTGGCAATCGTCGGCATAACGCCGGGATTCCAGCAAATGGAGATTGGTTTCCGCTTCGCTAGGTCGTTTCTGCTCGAGGGGCATAGCGGAACGGAAGCGTGCGTCGAGGCAAAGAGGCAGGCGAGCTTCGCGGGTCAAATGCGTAAGAACCTCGTTGATATGCTGGATGAGATTGGCTTACCGGGTGCCCACGGTCTATCGTCAAGTGGTGAACTATTCGGAAGCGAAGCGAATCAATTGCACACTACCTCGGCACTGCGATACCCAGTATTTGTCCAAGGGGAAAACTATACCGGTCACAAACCGTCACCGAGCAAACATCCGCGTTTGAGGCAGTTCGTGAGCGAAACGCTTGGCCCGGAGTTGGCCGCGGTGCCAAATGCGCTGATTGTTCCACTAGGGAAAGCCGTAGAAGAGTGCCTCGATATTCTTGTTCGCTCGCGCGTTCTCGGCCGGGAGCGGTGCGTCTATGGCTTTCCGCATCCCTCCCCGGGTAATGGGCACAGAAGGCGCCTATTTGCCGAAAATCGCAATCAACTCCAAGACAAGATAAGAATGTGGTTTTCTGGCCGGGCCAGAGCCACCGGCTCCCAATAGGGTAGGACTCCCCTTATAATGATTCCCCGGCCCCGCAGTACCGGCCTTTTGCACCCGGCACTCGTTTTGGATCATCACAGCCACTGGAGGAAAAAATCAGAATGGCACACGAAGTCCCACCGCTGCCCTACGACTACTCTGCCCTTGAACCCTACATCGACACGCAGACCATGCATCTGCATCACGACAAGCATCACCAGGCCTACGTCAACAACCTGAATGCCGCACTGGAGAAGGCCCCCGAGTTACAAAAGCTCAGCGCAGAAGATCTCCTGAAGAGCCTCGACAACGTCCCCGAGGCCATTCGCAACGCTGTGCGCAATAACGGCGGCGGCCAGGTGAACCACTCCATGTTCTGGACGATCATGGGCCCCAACGCCGGCGGCGAGCCGACCGGCGCCATCGCCGACGCCATCAAGAGCACCTTCGGCGACTTCAACAGCTTCAAAGAGAAGTTCAACGACGCCGGCCTGAAGCAGTTCGGCAGCGGCTGGGCCTGGCTGGTGCGCGACACCGGCGGCAAGCTGCAAATCGTCAGCACCGCGAACCAGGACAATCCCATGTCTCATGGCTTTTATCCCATCATGGGCAACGATGTGTGGGAGCACGCGTATTACCTGAAGTATCAGAACCGCCGCGGCGACTACCTGAAAGAGTGGTGGAACGTGGTGAACTGGCCGGAAGTAAACAAGCGCTTCCAGCAGGCGAAGTACTTGTCCGTTGTCGGTGGTTAGTTGTCAACAAGAACACAGTGTGTCCCATCTTGTCCGCTGCGGTTGCGGACAGGGTGGGAAACCCGAAACTGTCAGCTGTGTGGAGCAAATTAGTTGACCCAGTCGGGCCAAAACTTCTAACCTTAGTTCAGTTGGAGGCGGTGCGGGAGGGGAGTTGTCGAGGACGTTCGCAAGGTGATGCAGGATTTTCTAGCACCGGAACTTCGCGCCATTAACGCCAGGCTCGAAGCACAGGAAAAGCTCAGCGAAGCTCGTCACAGTGAAATGCTGGTACGAATCGAGGCGGTGCTTACGCAAATTGAAAGTCTGAAGAACTCCTTTGCGTTCGACAAGCGGCTGGAACGGCTTGAAAACGAACGGCGCGAGCGAGCCAGCTAACCTCGCTGTAGCATCATCGTTCCACAAACGCCTTCAACCTTCCTAACGCCCGATCCCAGTGCTCAGAGACGTGCTCGAGATACTGCTTCGCTCCTTCGACGGGTCGCGGATCAAGCTCAAACAAAGTCTGGCGGCCGCTGCGCACACTGCGAACCACGCCGGCTACATGCAATACGCGGAGATGTTTGGTGATCGCCTGCCGGGTGAGCTTCGAGCCTACGGTTAAGAGAGAGATCGAACGAGGCTGGCCGCCCGCCAACTTTGCAACCAGGGCTAGTCGCGTCTCATCGCCCAGCGCGGCGAACACCAATGCATGATTGACCCGCCTGCGGCTGGCCGCACTATGAGGACTTGGCGACATGGCTTTCGATGTTCTGCATCTGCTGCGTCCAACCGCCGTCGTTTCTGCGAAACGCCTCTTCGCGGAAGTCGTCAGGTAACTGGTCAAAGCCCGATTCGGTGAGAGTGAGCAGTGTTCCCTCTTTCGTCGGCGCCAGTCTGAATTCCACGAGTGTCGTCGGCGCATTGGAATAGTCGGGCGAGTATGTCTCCTTGTCCATCGACTTGATATGGCCCCAGATGAATGAAAACACCTTTTCGGGCTCGATTCTCTGCACTGTGGCTTCCCACACCACGTGCTCGTAGCCGGGATGGGTGATCATGCCGCGCGAGACCTGCCCTTCGACGAACGGGCCCTCCAGCTTCACCCGAAACCATTCTCCGAATTCGCGATAGTCCGTCAGTGCGCGCCATACCCGCGAGACCGGGGCCTTAAGCTCAATCCGCTTCTCGATACGATCTCTCATATTATGCAACCTCCAGGTTGCATAATAGTCTTCGTCTCGCGGATATGCAACCGTCCGGTTGCGCATTATGTTTCGCGGTCAGGCTGCAAGGGTTCTACGCCCGCCGGTCATGCTCGGCCTGATGTCCCATTCGCAAACAAATTTTGCCCAGTTGCGGCTTTGCGTCGATCCGGAGTATCGTTTCGGGTGCTTTTGGACTGCTTTACCTAAAACAGGGGTCTGAGGGAGCAGTGCCTCGCCGCGCTTGGGACTTCAAACATTATAGGTAGCGCGCGTCGACGTGGTTCTGGAGCACTGCCCTGCTACAGCACACCGCCCCGGCTCGCCAATCACGCTCCGGGGTGATAGCGGTCACGGCACGAACGCCCGTATGGGACTGAAATACAAGTGGCCCAACACCACAGCCGTGGTGCGAGCGTTATCGGCCCAGCCTTCGTAAAGCAACAAGGTTCCTTAAGGAGGACCTTCTAATATGACAGTTATGACTACGGCGATCAAAACGCCAACCGATTACATCACCGATGTTATGGCCCTGGTTAAGGCCAAGAACCCGGCCGAGCCGGAATTCCATCAGGCCGTGCAGGAAGTGCTCGAGTCGCTGCGCCTCGTGCTGGAGCGGCATCCGGAGTACATCTCCGCCCGCATCCTGGAGCGCGTCACCGAGCCCGAGCGCGTCCTGATGTTCCGGGTCCCGTGGTTCGATGACCAGGGCAACATCCAGGTCAACCGCGGTTTCCGCATTGAAATGAACAGCGCCATCGGCCCCTACAAGGGCGGCCTGCGCTTCCACCCCTCCGTCAATCTCGGCATCCTGAAATTCCTCGCCTTCGAACAGGTCTTCAAGAATTCGCTGACCACGCTGCCCATGGGCGGCGGCAAGGGCGGAAGCGACTTCGATCCCAAAGGCAAGAGCGACAACGAAGTGATGCGCTTCTGCCAGAGCTTCATGACCGAGCTGTGCCGCCACATCGGCCCTGACACCGACGTGCCCGCCGGCGACATCGGCGTAGGCGGACGCGAGATCGGCTTCCTGTTCGGCCAGTACAAGCGGCTGCGCAACGAGTTTACCGGCGTGCTCACGGGCAAGGGCCTCGCCTGGGGCGGCTCGCTGATCCGTCCGGAAGCTACCGGCTACGGCTGCGTTTATTTTGCTAACGAGATGCTGAAGACGCGCAAGGACACGCTGGAGGGCAAGCTCTGCCTGGTATCCGGCGCGGGCAACGTCTCGCAGTACACAGTCGAGAAGCTGCTCGACTTCGGCGCCAAGCCCATCACCTTCAGCGACTCTGACGGTGTGGTATACGATCCCGACGGCATCACCCGCGAGAAGCTGGCGTGGATCGATGGAGCTGAAGAACGTGAAGCGCGGCCGCATCCGCGAATACACGGAGCAGTTCAAGAAGGCCGTCTTTATGCCGGCCGACGTGAAGCTGGGCTACAACCCGCTGTGGAACATCAAGGCGGATTGTGCTTTCCCCAGCGCGACCCAGAACGAAATCAACGCCAAGGACGCGCAGAACCTTATCAAGAACGGCTGCAAGGTTGTTGCCGAGGGCGCGAACATGCCGAGCACCCTGGAAGCCACCAAGCTGTTCCTGGAAGCCGGACTGCTGTACGGCCCGGCCAAGGCAGCCAATGCCGGTGGCGTTGCGACTTCAGGTCTCGAGATGGCGCAGAACAGCATGCGCATGAGCTGGACCCGCGAAGAAGTCGATCACCGGCTGCATGACATCATGAAGGCCATCCACAAGACCTGCTTCGAAACGGCCGAAACCTACGGCACGCCCGGCAATCTGGTGAACGGCGCCAACATCGGCGGCTTCCTCAAGGTCGCCAACGCCATGCTGGACCAGGGCCTGGTGTAGTTGAACTAGGTAGAGCGGGCCTTCAAACCCGCGCCTACCGCGCGCTTTGAAGGGGCACGGCTTCAGCCGTGCCGATGAGGGCAACCAATGAAACTCCGGGGCTTCAGCCCCGGCTGAACTGCTGAGACGGGGTGGAGTAATCCACCCCGTCTTTGTGTGTAGACTTACTTATGTACCCTTCTCTCCAAGGAGTTTTGCATGGGCCTTACGCATGTTGAAGGCCTGCTGACCGGCCCCACCGGGAAACAGGCAAGCGTGAACTTCCTTATGGACAGCGGTGCAACCTACACGCTGGTGCCCGCTGAGGAGGTGCGAGCGCTTGGCCTGCAGCCAAAGCGAAGCGTCACCTTTAGCCTGGCGGATGGAACCACGATCGAGCGCCGGATATCCGAATGCCATCTCTCGCTTCCACAGGGCGAAGGGCACACGCCGGTCATTCTGGGCGAACCGGGTGACGAGGCCCTGCTGGGCGCGATCACGCTGGAAGAATTTGGCCTTGTGCTGAATCCCTTTAACCGGAAGTTGCAACCGATGCGGATGATGCTCGCCTGATTTGGAGGCTTGGATGGGTATCTTGGCGACAGCCGCGGATGAGAGAGTTGCCGAGGGAGCGAACTCAACCACTCAACCGTGTGATGTCCAACTCATTCCAACCGAAGGAATGAGTGGGGCATCAGGCCACATCTGCGGATCGATTCGGAACGTTACACCGTCAAGGTCTCTGCCCCGACAGCACACTAACCAGGTGATACTCGATCACTGACTCAGTTGAGGTAGTCACGACGGGGTGGGGCTAAGTCCACCCCGGTTTATTCTTTGACGCCTGCAAGACTCGCGATGCTTACTCAGTGGAACGCCCCCGAATGGGTAGGTACCCGGCCCTTACTCAAGGTTATGTGATTGACTGATCATTCGCCCATCGTTAATATCGCGCTGCGAATCTTTCCATGGATGGCGAGAAAATTTCGCACTACCGCCTGCTGGAGAAGCTAGGCTCCGGCGGAATGGGCGTGGTTTACGCCGCCGAGGACATGAAGCTGGGCCGCAAGGTCGCGCTCAAGTTCCTACCCCTTGAGTCATCCCGTGACCCGATCGCGCTGCATCGCTTTGAGCGGGAGGCGCGGGCAGCATCCGCTCTCAACCATCCCAACATCTGTACTATCTTCGAGATCGACGAGTACGAAGGCCATCGCTTCATCGCCATGGAACTGTTGAAGGGGATGACCCTTCGCCACCGCATCGCTGGCGAAGCGATGTGCCGTGACGACATACTGGAATTCGGCATCCAGGTCGCAAACGGACTTGACGCAGCCCATTCGGAAGGGATCATCCACCGCGATATAAAACCGGCCAACATCTTCGTCACAACGAACGGCTACGTCAAGATCCTTGATTTCGGTTTGGCGAAACTCACTGTCGAGCGCAGGGAGATCCTCGATACTGCGGCGGCGTCCACTGTGTCCACAGAGGTGGTTCTGGAGCAGCACTTGACTACACCGGGCGTGCCGCTTGGCACTGCCGCCTATATGTCGCCGGAACAGGCGCTGGGAGAAAAACTGGATCCGCGCACCGACCTGTTCTCCTTCGGAGCAGTGCTCTACGAGATGGCCACGGGACGACAGGCGTTTATGGGAAACACCTCGGCCGGAGTGGTGGACGCGATCTTGCATCAAACTCCGATGCCGATCGCCAAGTTCAATCCCAATGTGCCGCCGGACCTGCAATCCATCGTTAACAAGGCGCTGGAGAAGACGCAAGCTGCGTTACCAGACGGCGTCGGATCTGCGCGCCGATTTGGAGAGGGTTAAGCGAAATTCTGATCCGTCGGGCGCTTCCACAGTTACCGTTGCAACGCTGCCGCTGAAGCAAGGGAAATCTGCGCGAAAATGGCAGCTCGTGCTGTCCCTTCTTGCGATGTGCTGCTTGATAGTGCTGGTCATCATCGCAGGATATAGGATTGGGTTGTTTCGTCGGACTAGAGCAGCTAATACGGAGCCAGCAACGCGCATAGCGTCTCCTGTGCCGGCTCTTCCTAACACTTCGCTTCCGGCGAGCAAATCAGAGTCGACTCTTGCAAGTTCACCGACTGTGCCCAAACAGGACAATGTCGTGACGAATGAGCAAATCTTGTATCAACTACGCAGGGTTCAAAGTCCCATCAATCACAACTTTGACCTCGAGTTGAGACTCGACATTCCACTGGATCAGCCCTCAATCCAAGAGTACCTTCGTCGAATTCAGCCGGTAAGTCGGGGAAATGTCTATATAAAACCAGACTCCGAGTATTTTCCGAGTCTTCAAATTCCCGCTGAATTGCCATTGGCGAGGGTGGCTTGGTCCCAATCTATTCGTGTCACTTTCTCTAGAAAGATAGACTTGTCGTCCGAGAAAGAAGATCACTATGAGATCACTGGGGACTGCACGCAGCCCAAGAACAGCCCGCCTGGGGACGTGCCTTCAATCTCACTTGATTGGTATCCGGGCAAGAATAGTTTAGTTCTCGATTGTCGGGTGCCCAACTTGGAGGGCACGGGCACATTCCGGAGCTATTTGGATTTTGATGATTCCACCGCTCTCGTCAGCATTAGCCCGCTGTCACCCTCCAGAAATTCCAAACTTTTTGACGGTCCGAAGGTTAGCATTGAGTTCGATTTGTTCTTTCTGAGCAGTGGAGAGCGCGGCCGTGTGCTCCGTAACTTAAAAAAAGTCGAGTGTCCACTTCTGATAAGTTACGACCAACACTCTGGAGTACCAGTGGTTTTTGGGGGGCCCTCCAGTATGTGTTTCAGCGCTGTTATGCCAAAGGATGCTTTTGGGCCTGAGTAAACCCAGCGCCTGGACGGTGGCCCGGTCAAACATTCTGATTGAGCGAAACACACGAGGGCGCCCCATCCAACCTTCGTTTGGTGGGGTGGGGATTTTTGTCTCCGAATCGCGCGGAGGTTTCGATTGTTCTGTCCTCCGGACTCGCGTGGATAATCCACCCTGTCCCAGCACTCACGTGCTGGGCTAGGAATTGTTCCGCCCTTCGGGCTCCCGCCTCATTCAGCCACGCGAAATTCCTGCGTCGGCCTAAGCGGTCTTTGGATCCCCTCAAGCCTGGGCCTTGTTTGGAACTTAGCCCGCAGGGCGCAACAACCCCTAGCCCAGCACGCGAGTGCTGGGTACGCGGTCCCCCCAAATCCGCCGGAGTCCGGAGGACGACACTACTCAAACACCTGAGACCGGTCGAACGGAATCCCGCTACTCAAACACCTGAGACCGGTCGAACGGAATCCCGCTACGGATAAGCAGCGCAATGAATTCATCTTCGAAGCTGCGCTTGGCATGGTGTCGTGGCTGATTGAAAACATACCGTCGCACCGCGGCAAGATTCGAAACGCTCACGGTGAACGACCCATATCCTTCCTGCCATCCGTCCCATCTTCCCGACGTGCGCAGCCACCGCGACGAGTTCGCCTTGATCTTCTGCGCGACCTCTGCGATGGAGATATGCGGCGCGACCCGCAACAACAAATGCACGTGGTTCGCAGTGCCGCCAACCGCGAGCGCCTCGGCCCCGATGTTGCGCACGATACCGGAGGTGTATCCCCACAGAGCTTGTGGATCAGGAATCGTGTCGACGCGATCTTTGGTTGAAAACACGAGATGATAGAGATTGGCGCTGTAGGTGTGGCCCAATGTGCCGTCCTCCGGACTCGCCCTCGTTTAACCCATCTCTCCCCAGCACTCACATGCTGGGCTAGGCGTTGTAACGCCCTTCGGGCTGAGTTTCCCCACAGAACCTTGACCTGAGCTTAGTCTCCGGCGAAAGACGGCGTCTGTGACTGGGAACGGCAATCGCTGTGACGCCAGCACCTGCACACCAATGTTCCGTTCTCTGGAAATCGTACTGAACGCAACACGCTTGGTGCCCCAGAGCCTGCCCTGAGCTTGTCGAAGGGCTCGCCCCTCGTTTGGGCCAACCTGGGGATCAAACTCCCAGCCGCGCCTCCTGCATGGCGGCTCCGGCGCGGTGTACGCGAACTTTCACCTCCACGCGCGAGCCGAGCCGGTTTAACACAGAAATCAGGCGGTCCACCGTAAAGCGCCCCAGGTCGGCGTTGCGAATACGGGAGAAGTCGGCCGCGGCGATACCGGTCAGCGCATGAGCCGCGCGCACCGTCAGTCGCTCTCGGGCGAGCGCCTTGACAATTTCGGCGGCCAGGATGGCCTTGAACTGCTCCGCGTCTGCACTCTTGTGCCCAAGGTCACGGAACGCATTGCCGCTGCCTCGTACCACTTCCAGCTTCTCGCGTTTCATCGCAACATCCCCTTCAGTCGCTTCAAACGGTCCTTGATCAGTTCTATCTCGTGCTGCGGCGTCTTGATGCCTTGCGTCGATTTCTTCTGGAACGTATGCACCACCCAGATTTCATCGCCGAGTTGCACGGCATACACCACGCGAAACGCATCGCCACGGAACGGCAGCGCGATCTCGAACACGCCCGAACCCAGGCCACGCAAGGGCTTCGCAATATCGGCCTTGGCCCCTTCCGCGGCGATCGTCAGGGCCGTAAGGCAGATCGAACGGGCTCCTTCCGGGAACTTCTCAAATTCCTTCAGCGCCGCCTTAATCCACGAGATGGGCCTTGTCGGCCGGGTCATGCTCTACCGGCGTCTAAGTTCATTTTTCTTTTCGATGTTGTCATATATGACAACGCCTGTCAACCTGGACAGGGGGTCCGGGCAAGCATTCTCCTTAGGCAATACACACGGGGGTGCTCCATCCAACCTTCGTTTGGTTGGGTGGGGACTTTGCTTTGTATCGTATGAGGCGGGTTGCCCTGAGTTCGTCCACTTGTTTGGCTGACCGGGGCAGCGGAAGATTTTAGACCGGCGCTGCGGCAGGTTCAACTCGCGGGCCGGCCATTCATCAGCGCGGTTGGCAGGCTCCACAGCAGTGGCGTGATCAGCAGGATGAGGATCCCCGCGCCGTAGCCCGCCCCATGAACGATGTCTTCGGTGCCATACGTTCCGCCGGAGACCATGAAGAACGTTGCTATCACCAGCGGCCAGAAGCTCAGCTTGGCGGAATGTGCGCGAGCAGATGAGGCGGGAAGGTCGGGTGGCCCCGCAGGAGAGTTGACAATGGCCAATCGAAACGCTGCCTTTGCTCGTAATGGAAGGATAGGCTAACACAGAAAGGAAAGGCCTCCGTTACATAACCGGAGGCCGCTGTTGGTTGCAAATGAAAAACGAGGCCTAAAGCCTCGCCTCGGTAGCTACTTCTTCTTTTTCTTGGGGGCAGCCTTCTTCACAGCCTTTTTCTTCGTTGGCATGCGTTACCCTCCTTGTTGAATACCTTCTCCCTCGAAGGCCGGGCTCGCGCCCATTGTCGCCATAGCTGCTCTATTACTTGGATGAGCACTACGTCTAGCACCATATGTTGCGGTGCCTTTCCCGGAATGTCAACACTTTTCTTCAAAAAAGTTATTGCGCCGACAAGGGGAATGTGCCTCGCGCGCATCTTCGGCGGCTCTTCGCTTTTGGCTTTTGGCTCTTAGCTCTTGGCTATTCGCTTAGACCCGTCCGCGCCATCGTGCCAACGACAACCTCCTCGCGGTAGCTGGCGGCTGGCAGCTCGCGGCTCGCTCTTTAGCCAAAAGCCAAGAGCGAAGAGCCAAGAGCGAGAGGCGGGACGCAGTCACACCGCAAACAGATACCGCGCCAGCATGCGCTTCATCTCGGCGAGGATGCGGTCGCGCTCCTCGCGCGTGCTGTGCTTGTAAGCGAAGGCGATCAGATGTTCGCCGGCTTCGCTGACCACGCGCAATCGCAGGTCGAGCTCCGAGGAGTCCGCCATGCCGAGGCGCCACACTATGAACTTCTTCAGCAACCCCGGAAGGCCGACCTGTGGCGATGCCTCGCGCTCCTTCGTCGCCGCGCTGATGTGGCGGCCAAACGAAATTGTGCGGAAGTCGGGATGCGCGTCGAGGTAAACCACGTAGGCATCGATGACGGCATCGAGCACGACCGCGGGATCGAACTTCAGGCTCACGGCCTCGCGCAGGATGAGCTTCATCAGCGTCGGCTCAACCTCGGCCTTGAACTGCTCGACATGACGCACAGCGATGGCGTCGATGATCGATTGCTTGTCAGGAAAGAAGCGATACAGCGCGCCGATCGACAGCCCCGCCTCCTCGGCAATACGGGTCGTCGTGATTTCCTCCAGCGAAACGCGTTGCAGCAATGAACTGGCAGCGTCGAGCACGCGCTGCACCGTCTGCTGGCTGCGCATCTGGACGGGCGCGCGGCGGGGAGGTGACGAGTCGGGAGACTCGAGACCGAGGTCTTCTTGCGATTTAAGCGGTTCTTCTGCCATCGAGGAACAAGCCGTCAGCTAACAGCCATCAGCCGTCAGTTTAACAACTAGCTGCCAGCCACGAGCCACAAGTTTCTTAACGGCTACTGTGGAAGCGGCCCGGTCCCGAATGGCGCAGAAGGGAGCCTACGGCTTGGCTGGCTCTGTAGTTTTCGCCGCTCCTTGTTTAGCCAGAACGTCATTCACTCGATTCACGAAGTCATTGCGGTCGTTGTGTTCCCATCCGCTGTAGTTCGACACGACCTGCATCTGACACCCGATTCCCTGTGTCACTAACGTCACTTTGTTCGTACGCTGCAGTAGGGCGCCGCTGATGTTGGTGTGAACGGTGTGCTTCACATCGTAGGAAGCGGTCCATTTGGTGTCGTCACTGCTAACCACTGTGTAGTCGTCAGGATTGCTGAGGGCCTCTTTCACTGCGGGCCAGAGATCGTTGCACGGGACGGAATAGGTGCTCTTCGTCGTCCTGCCTAGAGCCGGGAGAGCAACAGAAAGCAACAAAGCCACAACTAAAGTCTTCGTCTTGATCATGAGGGTCTCCTTGCACACCCAACACGCTCACTCACCCCATGTCACTGCATTCGCTAGCAGCATACATCGGCGGATTTGGTAGCAGGAGAACCAAACGGGCTGTCAAAAGCATTGAGTTCCAAAGCGGGAAAAACGCCGGGCGGCCCTTTCGGACCGCCCAATTTGCTTTTACTGAGAACTGACAACTGAAAGCTGACAACTGCCTCTACGCCTGCGCCGGATGCTCTCCCGGAGCGATGTTCGGCTGGGACTGGCCGGGAGCCGGCTTCAGTACCTGCTGGACTTCGTCCTTTTGCGGCGGAGGCAGGTTCGGATTCACCCGCGCCGGAAGCTCCTTGTTTTCGATGATCAGCTGCATCTCGTTGGCATCCAGCACCTCGCGCTCCAACAATGCCATCGCGATCCGCTCCAGCTTGTCGCGATTGCCGCTGAGAATGTTGACTGCCGACTGGTAGCCTTCATCGACGAAGCGGCGAACCTCAGCATCGATCCTCAACGCTGTGTCTTCGCTGAAGTCGCGATGCTGGCTGATCTCGCGGCCCAGGAAGATTTGCTCTTCCTTCTTGCCGTAGGTGATCGGCCCCAGCGACGACATTCCAAACTCGCAAACCATCTTGCGCGCCAGGTCCGACGCCTGCTCGATGTCGTTGCCCGCGCCGGTGGTCATCGTGTTCAGGAACAACTCCTCGGCCACGCGCCCGCCCATCATGATGGCCAGCCGCGTTTCGAGGTAATCGCGCGTGTACGTGTGCTTGTCGTCGATGGGCAACTGCATGGTCACGCCCAGCGCCATCCCGCGTGGGATGATGGTGACCTTGTGCAGCGGGTCGGCGTGCTCGCGCATCGCCGCCACCAGCGCATGACCGGCCTCGTGATACGCGGTGACCTTCTTCTCTTCGTCCGAGAGCAGCATCGACTTGCGCTCGGCGCCCATCAACACTTTGTCCTTGGCCTGCTCGAAGTCGAACATCAGCACCGTCTTGCGGTTCTGACGAGCAGCGCAGAGCGCGGCCTCGTTCACCATGTTGGCCAGGTCGGCGCCGGAGAAGCCCGGAGTACCGCGAGCCAGCACAGGAAGATCGACATCGTCGCTGAGCGGAATCTTGCGGGTGTGTACGCGCAGGATCTCTTCGCGGCCACGCACGTCAGGCCGCGAAACCACCACGCGGCGATCAAAGCGTCCGGGACGCAGCAGCGCCGGGTCAAGCACATCAGGCCGGTTGGTGGCGGCGATCAGGATGACGCCTTCGTTCGATTCGAAGCCGTCCATCTCGACCAGCAACTGGTTCAGCGTCTGTTCGCGCTCGTCGTGTCCGCCACCCAGACCGGCGCCACGATGGCGGCCCACCGCATCGATTTCGTCGATAAAGATGATGCAAGGCGCATTCTTCTTGCCCTGCTCGAACAGGTCGCGGACGCGGCTGGCGCCTACGCCGACAAACATTTCAACGAAGTCCGAACCCGAGATGCTGAAGAACGGTACATTGGCTTCGCCGGCAACGGCGCGCGCCAGCAAGGTCTTGCCGGTTCCCGGAGGCCCAACCAGCAGCACGCCCTTGGGGATGCGTCCGCCGAGCTTCTGGAACTTCTGCGCCTCGCGCAGGAATTCGATAATCTCTTTCAGCTCTTCCTTGGCTTCGTCGACCCCGGCGACGTCCTTAAACGTCACCTTTTTCTGCTGCATCGACAGCAATCGGGCCCGGCTCTTGCCAAACGAAAGCGCCTTGTTTCCGCCCGTCTGCATCTGCCGAATCATGATGAACCACAGCGCGCCCAGCAGCACAAAGGGCAAAAGGTTCAGGATCCAGCTCGGCCAGCTTCCGCTGGAAACGTCCTTCACCGTGATGTTGACGCCTTTGTCGCGCAGGATCTTGTACATGTCCGGGTAGTTCGAGGGGATGGTAGTCTCAAATCCCGCTTTTTCATTCTTGAACTTGCCGCGGACCTCAGAGTTAAGAACGGTCACTTCGCTGACGTTGCCCTGGTCAACCTGTGACATGAACTCCGAGAAAATTATGGTGCGATCTTTTGGACCGGAATTGCCCGCCTTCACCACCTGCCACAGCAGGACGCCGGAAAGGACAATTACCAACCAGAACACGACCGTCTTGACCGTCGAATTCACTCGCTACTCCTGTGGAACCAAGCCGCAGACGGCCGTCGCTCCAACAAACGTTAGATGCCGGCCTCGCCCGCCGGATTTACTTAATGCGACCCAACACGATTGTAACTCTTCCGTTAAGCGATGCCGCACGAGAGACTTAACAAAAAGCCTGCGCGGGGAATCGCGGTCGCTCGATCCAAGTCGTGCACAGCCCAATTTGGGAAGAACCGCCCCTCCGGTTCACTCTCCTCTTCTTACTTTAGACACCGTTCTCAGCCCGAAGGGAGCAAGCGTATTCGGGCGTGGCGAGCTGACCGCCGGACGAGTTCCCCATCCTTTCCCCTGGTTTGGTACAGGGCGGGAACAGGCAACAGAGTCTTAGACCCCATAATGTTCCCATGAACGCCTGGTTCAAGCGCAACATTCGGCGGCTGGTCAACTTCTGGCCGCCACTTCTGGAGCCGGCATCCGCGTCACGCGCTGGGACGCCGACGGCGCGCCTCGGCGCTGATGGCCCGCTTGCCCGCGGACGACCTCATAGATACCGGGTGAGTGTAAGGCCTTCGCGAGCTGATACGCAGTGATCCCCATCGGCTCCATGAACTCCGTGCGTAGGATTTCGCCGGGATGTGCCGCCATGGTTGATTTCGTTCGCCGGGGCATTCTGCCTCCTAGTGATAATCGGTAATCTCGACGTTGTATGCGTTGCTCTTGCGCCATTCGAAGCAGATGCGGTACCCAACGCGGAGTGGGACACCCCGATTCTCTCCGTTCGAACCATCGTTCCGACTGGCTTGCTTCACACTCCCAGTATCGCGTGCGTAATCGCCTGCCACCACGCCGGATTGGCTCGCCACAGATACACCGCAAGACTCTGGCCGACCACCAGGACGGGCAGTGCGTACAGATACACCTTGTGAATACGCCCATCCACCACCAGGTCGCGCATCATGCCGGCCACGATCAGAAGGTCCAGGGCGACGTAGAAAATGCTGTGGTTGAACCAGAAATCAAATCGGCCAATGGCCGCGTCCATGAGTTGGCAAGTGGCAACGAAGATGAGGCGGCGATGGTAGTCCGGCTTCTTTCTCCACAGAATCGCCAACGCGATGCACGTGCCAAACACCGCCATGTCCCAGAAGGCAACGGCGATGAATGAGGCGACGTCTTTCTGGTGGAGCACCATGACATCGAAGCGGGTCATGACCACCGTAACGGTGAGGCCCAGGCCGACCATGAGGGTGGCGAGGCCGGCTCCAAACCAGCCGAGCGTGCGATGAACGCTCACCTTGCGCACTCGTACCAGCATCGATTGCGCGATGAAGAACAGCACCCAGGTTGAGAATGCGGCGCCGTGCATCCAGAGCAGCAGCGGCCTCGCCGGTTTGGCATGGAAAAGATTCTGATCGACCGTGTGGCTGAAGCCCCACACCACCAGTCCGGCCATGAGCAGCGACATGCAGAGATAGAAGTAGCGGCCCAAGAACCTCTTGAGCTGCGTCGTCGTGCTGGTCTCTTTTTCAAGACGAGCAGCAAACCCCACGTTGCCAACGGCCATGAACTCTCCTTTGAATGCGCATGCAGCACTGCGGCGCAGGGCTTTCCTGTCGGCAGCGCTCAGAGGCAAAGACTCTTTGGATACCCTGGGGGAGGCAGTTGCAATACCTTGCCCCACTTGCTCCGGCAATGCAACCTAAAAATTTCGCCGGCTGAGCTATCCTGTTCCTGCACCCCCCATCATGATGAAGTATCTGATCGCCATAACCCGAGGATGCATGATCGCCATCGGCATCACGCTCCCCAAGCCTGAGCAGGAGAAGGCGGTCGCCATCATCTGGCTGCTGGCGGCTGTCATGCTGGTGCTGATCGTCGTCGGAACCGGCTGGCTCGTGTTGAGCAGCATGTCGAGTTCAGTGACGTACCGTTGATTTTCCCATCGCGGCAGATCCGGTGAAACGTCCGAATCCGGGCACTCCGCCCGCTCGTGGACGGTTGCGCGAACTGCTGGCCGCACTTAACCGTACAACCAACAGGAGCTTCCACTGCGTTCCTGGTGGCAGCTTAAGTGCCTTCTGAAATTGCAGGGGTTCAGGGTCGTTCCATGGCAAATATCCGCTACGCTATCCGGCAACTTCGCAAGTCACCGGGATTCGCCCTTACGGTGATCGTCACCATTGCTCTGGGCATCGGCGCCAATACCGCCATCTTCACGCTGGTTCACGCCGTGCTGCTGAAATCACTGCCGGTGGTCGATCCCAAAACGCTGTACCGCGTGGGCGATAAGGACGACTGCTGCGTGAACGGTGGTTTTCTTAATGATGACGGCGACTTCGATCTTTTTTCCTACGACCTCTATGTGCACCTTCGCGACAACACGCCGGAGTTCGAGCAGTTGGCGGCCATGCAGTCGGCTGGCGGCAGCATCATGACGGTCCGCCGAGGCTCGGAGCCGGCGAAGGCGGAATTCACCGAGTATGTCTCGGGCAATTACTTCTCAACCTTCGGCATTGGGGCGTTTGCCGGGCGTGTTCTATCGCCGCAGGACGACACGCCGGGCGCAGCTCCCGCAACGGTGGTGAGTTATGAGGCCTGGCAGTCGGAGTACGGCGGCGATCCTTCGCTGGTCGGTTCAACCTTATACCTTCAGGGGGTGCCGGTAACTGTTGCGGGCATCGCCCCGCCGGGATTCTTTGGCGACAGGATCCGTGAGCACCCACCCGCCATATGGATTCCGCTGGCACTCGAGCCGCAAATCGCGCGCGGAAACACGCTTCTGCGAGTTTCAGAAGCCAATTGGCTGTATGCGATCGGCCGTCTGAAGCCGGGCGTGAGCCTCGGATCCTTGCAGGAGAAGGTGTCCAATAGCCTGCGCTTATGGCTCGCAACCCGGGAAGAGTACACCCGCAATGGCGGTTCGACCGTGATTCCCAAGCAGCATGTGGTGATCACGCCGGGCGGGGCGGGCATTCAGAACTTACAACAAAATGCCAGCAAAGGGCTTTATCTGCTGGTGACCCTCTCTGGTGTGCTGCTGTTGATCGCTTGCGCCAACGTGGCCAATCTGCTGCTGGCGCGGGGAACAACCCGCAGAGCGGAAACCTCGATCCGCATGGCGCTGGGCGCCGCGCGCAGCCGTTTGATTCGGCAGATGCTCACCGAAAGCGTGCTGCTGGCCTGCCTGGGAGGGCTGGCCGGGCTGGCGGTGGCTTTCGCCGGAGCGAAAATGATCGTATCGCTGGCTTTCCCCGGCGCGCAGCATGTGCCGATCGAAACCAGCCCGTCACTGCCGATCTTCGGGTTTGCTTTCCTGCTTTCCCTGATAACCGGGATCGTGTTCGGCATCGTGCCGGCGTGGATCACTTCGCACTCCGATCCAGTAGAGGCGCTGCGCGGCGTCAACCGCTCAACTCGCGACCGTTCTTCCCTGCTGCAAAAATCGCTGATCGTGGTGCAGGCTGCACTGTCGCTTCTGTTGCTCGTCGGCGCAGGACTCCTGACGAAAAGCCTGAACAATCTGCAGCACCAGAATTTCGGCATCCAGACCGCCAACCGCTATGTGGTGCATCTCGATCCGGCAGGCGCTGGGTATACGCCCGAAAAACTGCCCGCGCTTTATCAGGCGCTGGAGCAGCGGTTTGGAGCGCTCCCGGGAGTTCAGAGTGTCGGCCTTGCGCTCTACAGCACTCTGGAAGGCGATAACTGGAGTGAAGGTATTCGCGTCGAGGGACGGCCCGAGCCGGGGCCGAACGCGCACATGGGTGCGTCGTGGGACCGCGTGAACCCGCAGTTCTTTGAGACGGTCGGCGAGCCCGTCCTTCGCGGGCGTGGCTTCACCAACGCCGACACGGCAAACTCGCAATTGGTGGCGGTGGTCAACCAGGCGTTCGTCAAGAAGTTCTTCCCCAACGAAGATCCCATCGGCCGTCACTTCGGCATTTTCGATCTCAAATATGCCGGCGCTTTTGAGATTGTCGGCGTGGTGGCTAACGCTAAGTACAGCGATCCCCATGGCGAGCTGCGCCCCATGTACTTCCGGCCGCTGAATCAACACTTAGACGTAACCGGAGGGGACGAGATCATGGCCGAGAACTCGTCGCTTTACATCAACTCCATTACGCTGCTGTTTAAGCATCCGCCGCAGAACGTGGACACGATGGTGCGTCGTACCCTCGCCGATGTCGACCCGAACCTCACGGTGATCAACCTGCGCTCGCTCGATGAGCAGGTTAGCCAGCTTCTCGGTCAGGAGCGGCTGATCGCGCGTCTGACCACGCTGTTCGGCGTGCTGGCTCTGCTGCTGGCGTCGGTAGGCTTGTACGGCATCACGTCCTACGCTGTGGCACGACGCACCAACGAGATCGGACTGCGCATGGCCCTGGGCGCAGACCGCGGCAGAATCGTGCAGCTCGTCATGCGGGGTGCGTTCCTGCAGGTAGGCCTGGGATTGGCCATTGGCATTGCCTTCGCCTTGCTGGGGGCGCGTCTGGTGGCGGACCAGTTATTCCAGGTTCGTCCCTACGATCCGCTAAGCATCGCGCTAGCCGTAGCAGTGTTGTCCCTGGCTACGGCCGTCGCAGGAGTCATTCCCGCCACCCGCGCCGCCAGCATCGAACCCATGGAGGCGCTGAGAACGGAGTAGCCAAGCGAGATACCAAACAAAAGGCCGGGAGTGCGCCACCTTCATTTGCTTTACCGGCTTTTTGTTTCAATAACTTAGGTTGATTGCGCAGGCAATCCATTCAATGTCGCATTTACCCGCTGAAGCGCTAATTACCTCCGTTCGACCTATCTTCATTGGCTCCTTTTCTCCCAGTATTTAGCCTTAAGGAGTAACGATGCGCGGATTCGTTTACCTCACGCGCAGGCGTAGCGCCATCAAACCAATTAAGGGGCTTCAATGCACAAGCCGGTCAAGTATGTAGAGAAAGCAGTCACGGTCGCCGCTAAGGGCGCATGGGTGGTATTCGACAAGCTGAACAGCATCAATCCCAACCCGTCATTCACCCCCAAGTGGTCGGACAAGCCGCTGCTGAAATCGTATCAAAAGTCAAAGCCTCCTCTGGGCTGGCCGCGCTCCACCGATTCGCTGTGCCCCAAGTGTGTGCCCGAAATCCGCCAGCAGATCATCGATGGCAAGCTGCCGGTCGAAGTACTGATGAACGAAAAGGCGGGTGAGATCAAGGCGACCATCATCGAGCGCGACGGCCAGATCCTGATGGTGAAGGACTGCCCCACGCACGGCCACTTTGAAGACGTGATGGCGATCGACACCGACTTCTTCCGCCACCTGGAAGAGGTCTTCCCCGGCCGCGACATTCGCGCTCACAACGACGAGCGCCTGCATCATCACGGCTCCAGCACGGTGAAGCATGGCCGTGGATCGGTGTTGACCATCGACCTCACCAACCGCTGCAACATGATGTGCGATCCCTGCTTTATGGACGCCAACCAGGTTGGCTTCGTTCACGAGCTGACGTGGGAAGAGATCAAGCAGATGCTGGACGACGCCATCACCATCAAGCCGCGCCGCCAGATGTCGGTCCAGTTCTCCGGCGGCGAGCCCACGCTGTCGCCCTACTTCCTTGACGCTTGCGCGTACTCGCGCAAGGTGGGCTACAACAGCGTGCAGGCTGCCACCAACGGCATCGAGTTCGCCAAGAGCTTTGAGTTCTGCCAGAAGGCTGCCGAAGCCGGACTTCGCTATGCTTATCTTCAGTTCGACGGCATCGGCAACGCCGCCAACTCGCACCGCCTGGTGGGCAACCTGTTCGACGTAAAGCTTCAGGCCATCGAGAACCTGCACAAGGCCGGCGTCGAGATCGTTCCGGTCGTGACCATCGTCAACAACCTGAACAACGAGCAGGTGGGACGCATCATCCAGTTCGCGCTCGACAATCCCAAGCGCATCTCGTTCCTGTCGTTCCAGCCGGTGTCGTTCACCGGTCGCGACGAGGCCATCACTGACGAGCGCCGCCAAGCGCAGCGCTACACGTTGTCGCACCTGGCGCACGACGTGAAGAACCAGACCGGCATGGGCGAGCCCACCCGCGACTGGTTCCCCATCTCGTTCATGGGCACCTTCTCCGACTGGGCCGACCTGGTTCATGGCCCCGAGAAGGACTGGGGCTCACTGAACTGCGGCTGCCACCCGAACTGCGGTGTTGGCATGGCGGTCATGATCGACAAGGAGACCAAGGAAGCCGTCCCGGTCACCGCGTTCCTCAACGGCGACAAGATCGGCAAGGACATTGCCAAGGTAAACGACGCGGCGCGCGGCAAATGGCTGTCGATCGTCGGCATGACGCTGGCGTTGCTCAAGAACTACGATCCCTTCAAGTCGCCCAGGCACTTCAAGTTCGTTGACCTGCTGAAGAAGTTCGACAAGACCTTCGGCGCTACCGGCAAGAACTACGGCAAAGTCTCGGGTGACCGCACCATCAGCGACATCGAGCGCCGCCGCCGCGACCGCTGGAACTTCCTGTTCATCGCCGGCATGTGGTTCCAGGACCTGTTTAACTACGACTTCCGCCGGACCGAGCAGTGCATCATCCCCTACGCCACGCAGGAAGGCGAGATCAGCTTCTGCGCCTACAACACCGGCGTGGGCTGGCGCAATATCGTGGAGAAGATGCACATGACGGCGACTCTGACAAAGTGGTACGCCGAGAAAGGCCGCCATGAGATCTTTGCCGGCGGCAAGAAGGTTGGCCTGCCGACGACCGATCACACGCTGGTTCTGGTCGAAGAGCACGTGAAAGCCGAAGCCAATCACACGCTGGATGATCTCGGGATCGTGAAGAATGCTCGCGCGGAGAAGTTCAAGGCCCGCGACGAGCGCATCAAGCAGGAAGCCGAGAATGCTCGCATGGAGGCCCTTTATCGCCAGCACATCCTGGGCGAGAAGCCCGAGGACAAGGGCGGCTTCGTTCCCCTCGACGCGCTCGGCGGCATCAAGCCTGCTGCGCCGATGAAGGAAGAAGAGCGGGAAGCGGTGTTCGGGGATTAGCTTCGAAGGGGCGCTGCGGGTGCCCCGTCCTGGCCTTCCTTTGGTTGGGGTGGGATTCAATAACCTGGCCGGGCGACGAACCTGTCTACAAGAGTCGGGGCTTAGCCCCGGATGAGGACCGGCCGCTTGGGCGGCCGGGTTTGTTTGGCGCCGCGGACGGCAATCGTCTTGGTCTTACTTTTTGTTAGAATGTAAGCCATGCGCGATCTAAGTGCTACGTTCACCTCGAAAGGCCAACTTGTCATCCCGGCGGAGCTGCGCCGCAAGCACGGCCTCCAAGCCGGAACCAAAGTCAAGTTCCTGGAAGACGACTTCGGCCGCATCGTAATCCAGCCCATCACGGAGGAGTACATCGATCGGGTACGGGGCATGCTGGCCGGCGGCCCCGACTTGCTTGCCACGTTGAGGGAAGAACGCCGAAGGGGGAGCAAGTTCGACCGTGAGAACCTACGTACTCGACGCCAACGCGCTGCTCGCTCTTCTGGAAGATAAGCCCGGAGCCGCGAAGGTCCAGAATTGCCTGAAGGATGCGATGCGCGGACACGGGACTGTCCTTATGTCCGCTGTGAACTACGGAGAGGCCTTCGCTGTTCTGCAAAGAACGTATGGGCGTGATCGTGCCCTCTCAATCTTGGCTACCCTTCATCCCCTGCCCATCACGATTGAAGACGCCACACGGCACCGGGCCATGTCAGCTGCTGACGTAAGGGTGCAGTATAAGCTCTACTACGCCGACAGCTTCGCTGCGGCGCTTGCCATCGAGCGGAAGGCAACGCTGGTCACCAGCGACTCCGATTTCCGCCGCTTGGGCCACGGCTTCCCTATCATGTGGCTGAAGCCCGCACAATGAAACTTCCGACATCCTGATCGTGGGCCTGGGCGCCACTAAAAGCGCGCGGGTGCCCCATCCCGCCTTCGTTTGGCGGGCTGGGTTCTAGGAACCGGTCGCACCCACCGCCGGTTTTGTTTTGCGCGTGATCAGCGCTTTGTATCAGGGCACGACCTTTAGTCGTGCCGACAAGCTGTCTCTGTTTCGTCATCCCGAGCGGGCTTCAGCCCGTGAGGGACCTGCTTTCGCTCGGGTGCCCCATCCGGATCTGGGTGCCCCATCCGGCCATCTCTTGGCCGGGTGGGTCTTGTCCCTTCCATAACAGACGTCAGTTCAGTCAGAGGCAAGAAAACACCCTGAGATGGAGTGATGGTTCCTTCTTTCATGGAGCGTTCTTGAGGGACAGACGAAAACCCCCACCCCGCCAAAAGAAGGCGGAATGGGGCACCCACTTGAAGATTTTTCGGAAATGAATGGGCACGGGGTGGGCCACCCAGCCGTGCAACAGTTGAATCGGGGCTTCAGCCCTCAAAACGACCGGTCGCGCCAGCGGCCGGTTTTGTTTTGGGCACCTGCTTTGAAAGGGCACGGCTTCATCGTGCCGTAACGAGATCACCAAAACGGGGGGCGAGCGTGCGATGGCAGCGACTGTGACTGGGGTCCAAGGCAGGAGCGGAGAAACGGATAATGACGAGCGAGCGGTACGGCACAGAATAGCGTGAGGGCGGTCACCGACACGACAAAAAGCCACGCACGATACTGAGCCAAGGGTGCATATGCCATTTTGTCCGAACTGCAGCAATAAAGCCCGGGAAGGAATGCGCTACTGCGGGGTTTGCGGCACGGAGCCTAATTGGCGGCACCGCTGCCCGGAAACCAGTCGCTCCGATATCGCCAGCAACCGAGAAGGCGACTGGTGGCAGACTTTTCCTTGCCCTCCTCGCAGTGATTATCTTCATCGGAATCATTTCGAACAACAAGCCATCGTCTGTTTCCTCAACTTCCAACCCAAAACCTGAGCCGATTGACGCAAAAGAACTGCTGATGAAAGAGGTAAAACTTAAGTACAGCTGGAGCAAAAGCGGATTTGGCAGCATCATGTCGGCGAATTTTACCCTAAAAAATCCGACGGGTATAGCCTTCAAGGATTTCGAGATCACCTGTAAACATACTGCTCCCAGCGGCACTGAAATCGACAGCAACGTGCGAACAATTTATGAGATGGTGGGGGCTAACTCTACCTGGAACAAACAGGGCTTTAATATGGGCTTCATTCACAGCCAAGCCAGCAGATCGTCCTGCAGCATCACCAACCTCGTGCCACTCAATTAACCCTCGTTCTTATTGAGCCGCTGGTTCAAGATCAGTGGGATGGTCTGTTTTCCACCAGACAGAACCTGAAGCGCCCCCAGAGCATATAGCTCGGCAGTAGGATGCCCGATGATTAGAAGATGATAAGCTCGGGTCATGTACTCGCTCCATCACAAACTGAAGGAAATGGACTCCGAAACCTTCGAGCGCTTTTGCTTTCAGCTTCTTGCTGAGCGTCACCCTGGCGCCCAACTTCGGCATGTGGAGGGCGCAGGCGGCGACAAGGGCGTAGACATCTTCGTCGGCGAGCTGTCTGGAGGCCTGACGATCTGGCAATGCAAGGCATTTCCAAACGGCATTGGCAGACCTCAGAAGAAGCAAATCGAGAGTTCTCTAGCCGATGCGCTAAAGAACTTTTCGCCCAAACGTTGGATTCTTTGCACATCCGTCGATCTCAGTATCAAAGCCCACGACTGGTTCCAGAGGCTCCAAGAATCAAACCGAGCGCAAGTGGAGATAGGCCTGTACTCCGCCTCCGACATCGTACACGAACTTATACACCGTGCCGCTCTCCGCGAAGCCTTCTTCCCCGATGCCGTGATTAATGTCCGAGAAATAAAGCGCTTGGTAACAAGATCAGGAGAGCTAACACCTCGGGAGCTCGAGACGGTCACGGAAGCAAACTTAGAAGATTACATCGAAAGGCTGAAGGAGAGAGACGCAAGATTCAACTATGAGGTGGTGTTCAGCCGAGATCTCGGCCCAGAGCTGGCGACACGCCCAAGTCCAAACCTCTTTGTGAGCATGCGTCACGGCGATAAGACCGTAAACGCATATGCACGGGACATCGATGCTATCAAAGCGAGTCCGCCGTCTGTAACGATTGGCACTCGACCTTCAGGAACCGAAAAGCTCGAGGAATTGCTGAGAACCGGCATTTCGCAGGAACTAACAGATGCCGACATAACAGATTTCAAAATGGCCTGCGGACCATTCGCCGATGTCGGTGGGTCATTCTCAGGGCACAAGCTGATGATTGAGCCCTCGGAGCATCTCACACAGCGCACAATTAAGACCCGCGTGACTTTTCGGACATCCTCTGAATCTGTTGAATACGCCTTCATTGAATTCGCACCAACCAGGGCAGGCACCGAAGAGGTCGAGATAGAATCTAAAAGCCCAGCACTACCTTTTACTCTCAAGTTCGTTATTCGCCTCCGTTCCAACTCCGGTCGGCTTTCTATCCATGAGCACATCGCCGGAAGCGATCTGCGCAGCGTACAGAAATTCATACGAGCTATGAAGACCTTGCAAACGGGCGGTGAGGTGGTCGTGCACGAACTGGAGAAGGATAAGCAGTTTTTGAGTTGCCGACTAGAAGGATTGGGACAAAGCGAAAAGCAGAAGTTCTTCCTAGCACTGGTCGACGATCTTGTAGCCGTGGAAGACCGCTTCGGCGTTCGCTTCACCATGCCATTCAAGATGACCAACGATGACATCGATTCTGTTGTCCTGCTAAAGCGATTCATGACGGGAGACACCGCTGAAATAGATGAAATTAAAGGAACTCTGGTGAAATGCGTAGAAAACGAGTCGACAGTTCCCAGTTTCCTGCGGGCTGGAGGAGCCTTCCGAATAGTGCACAACAGCCTCGAGCCTCAGCCGGAAATCTTTGGCATCAAGATCCCAGTGGGTTCCTGCGCGATGACAGCAGACCGCGCGAGGTTTACCAATGTCGAAGCGACAATCAAGTCTTTCGAGGAAGCGAAACTGGGAGAAGCGATTGAATTTATTGTTAAACCCGAAGTTCCCGTGCGGTTTGAACTGCTTGACGGGCCAAACTAAAAATGGGCACGAAACTGAAGCTTGGCGTCCCAGGTTCGCCTCCTTCGGTTGGACGCTAACCTGGGTGTTGACCATCCTTACGTACCGCAGGCGCCTCACTGGATGAGGTTCCATTCCGGGAAGAAGTGGTTACTGTCGTAATGTCCACTCCTTACTTTGCTGCTGCTTTCCTGCGTTGGAACTTCCTATGCTGTATTCAGGGCCACTGCTTGCTTTTACGGTGGTCCAAAAGAGCAGTGGTGCTTGGCTGATACGTCGTGCCCAAAAGAGCCAAAGGCTAATAGCGAAAGGCCAAGAGCCAAAGGCCAAGTGCCAACAGCTGTCTCTCTGGAGTTCTTCATGTTCAAGTTATGCCACTACATCAAAGGCGACAACAAAGTCTGTAACGCGGCGGCCATGCGCCGTCAGATCTATTGTTACCATCACCTTGAATTGCTTCGGCGCGAGAGGCGAGGCGCCAGGACCCGGCAGCGGCTCCTGCAGGCGATCCTCGAGGACAATCCGCTGAATAGCCTGCCGGCGGTGCAGAGAGCGATAGAACGCCTCCTTGACGAACTCCCCCTCGGCAAGTTGGACGAGAAGCAGTCGCGACTGCTCCTCTCTGTGTTGCGTCTTATGGCGGACAACATTCGCTATGCACCGGAACTTGCCGAGATTTCCCTGTTTGCGGCAAGAGGTCGACGTTCCCCCCGCCGGAGGGTGGAAAGCGGCGCGCAAGTCCTTGCGGCTGAATATTATGCGTGTAAGCCTATTTGAAATCAGTGGCTTGCACAGGTTTTGCCGAATCGATTACGCATAAGTATTTTTATAACAATAATTTGCGAATGGGTATACTAACAAAAACTAAGCACGATTACCGGGGTGAGGCGCTGAATCGGCTAAAGCATTTTCATAGAAGGCGTAGACCGAGTTCGCTCAGGGGCTAAAGCCTGACTGCGTTGACGCCACATCCGGCACGGCTGAAGCCGTGCCCTTTCAAGGCGAGAGGTGGACTACATTAACCGTGAAACTGCCATAGCAATCGCCGGTTTAGCATGGGTTGCTTGAGCACAACTGCAGACATCCTCGTGGTCGGCCTTGGCGCAGTAGGCAGCGCGGCGCTGTATCAAGTGGCGAAGCTGGGCGCGCGGGTCATCGGCATCGACCGCTTCTATCCTCCGCACGATCTGGGTTCGTCGCATGGCGAGACGCGTATTACGCGGCAAGCGATCGGCGAGGGGCGCGAGTATGTGCCGCTGGTGCTGCGGTCCAAACAGATATGGGAAGAACTCGAGAGCGCCACAGGACGAAATCTTCTCACGCGCAATGGAGCGCTGATCCTACAATCGCCCCACACTGTGGGCGATCATCATGGTTCCACTTCATTTCTAGGCGACACGATCTGTGCCGCAGAAGAGCACAACATCGCGCACGAAGTTCTGAGCACTGCAGAGATCGGGAAGCGGTTTCCGCAGTTTCGCCTGGAGCAGGAAGAGATTGGCTACTTCGAGCCGGGCGCAGGTTTCCTTCGTCCGGAAGCGTGCATCGAGACCCAGCTTGCGCTGGCAGGCAAGCTCGGCGCGGAGATCCATACTGGCGAGACGGTAACGAAAGTCGACGCTTTGACCTCTGCGGTCGAGATCGCAACCGACCGCGACACCTACTCTGTAGGACACGTCATCCTGACGGCTGGCCCATGGATTGGTAAGCTGCTGCCGGCCGTCATCGCGCAACACCTCTTGGTCTATCGACAGGTCATGACCTGGTTTGCGCCAGCCGGAAATCAGGAACGCTATACGCCGCAGAGTTTTCCCGTCTTCATCTGGATTACCGGCAACCGGCCCAGCGACATGTTCTACGGATTCCCTGCAATCGACGGCTCGGACGGCGGCATAAAGACAGCCACTGAGCGTTACGACGTCGCTATCGACCCTGACCAGGTTGAGCGTTCAGTGCAGGCCGGCGAAATCCAATCGCTGTACGAGAACTACATCTCATCGCGCCTACCCGATCTCTCGCCGCATTGCGTGCGCAGCGCGACGTGCCTGTACACGGTTGCTCCGCAAGCCCGATTCATCATCGACGCAGCTGACGAGCACGGACACATTCTGTTCGCCTCCGCCTGCTCCGGGCATGGATTCAAGCACTCGGCGGCCGTCGGTGAGGCGCTGGCCAGACGTGCACTGCGCTTACCGGACGTGGTCAATGTCGAGGCATTTGGTGCCAATCGCCTGCCGGGAGGCGCCGCAAGATTCCGATGAGCCCGCTGGTCGGTTCTCGCTACGTTCGATCAAACCTGGTCCGGCCGTGGTCGCGAGTCGCATGATTTCAGCGGCGGAATTTCCTACTCTCCGGGATGATGCGCGCTCGGAGGCTCCGCCGATGCTGACGCGCTGCCGCCTTCGCTGAAGTGCGCGATGTATACGCTGCGCCGGCCATGCGTGCTCCACTGGGTATCAAGGCCGTCGCCCTGGAACTCATCGGTCAGGGCCACCGCCGAAACCGCGTCGGACACATCGGTCAGGGGCGGATAGAAGTTCACCTCATTGCCGCAGATGTGGTCATGATGATTCAGCGGGCGCGTGATGATGGTGGCCAGCTTGCCCGCGCGAAGAATTGCGCCACCCTGATGCGGATCGGCAGGCGTATCCAGAATCACAGGGACGTAGTCGACGCGAACGATGTTGTCGAGCAGCCGTCCACCGTTGTGCCGGGCAAGCGCGATCAAAGCCGCGCGCTGCTGTGGGGTGGCGGCGTCATCGACCATCAGCACCGCCCGCGCCGGATAGGGATTGCCGTAGGGATCTCCAAGCGTCGCGCGAGCGCGCACCGCGGCGGCAACCGTCAGGCCGTCGAGCTTCACGCCATTCCACGTGCCTTGCTCCACATGCCATGCCATCAGGGCGTCGTTTCCGGTAAGCCCGACTTCTCCGTTGGCGAAGCACTGGGCCACGTAAACGTCGGTCGAACGCGACTCGATGTAGTCTCCGCGAAGCTGCTGGGCGTGTAGCGAAGCCGCCAAAGCGACAATAGACGTAATCAGGAAGAACTTGCGCATGGAACACCTCACCCGTTTGTTGCCTTATTGTAGATGACTGAAACCGGCCCGGCGATTGTGCTAACGGGCTGCCGCTGTCCTGAAGTGACGAGACGATGGACATGTCGCCGCTGACCTTCGGTTTGAGGTCTCCGGAGACAACTTGTTTACAAATCATTGACTCTTCGGAGACGACTTGATCACGCCAGATTCCATACACTGAAGCCCTTCGAGCACACTTGCCCCCGGCGCGGCCTTGTACCCGACCCATCACTCAAGCTCCGGGGGCGTTTTTTTTCGCTCCCGCGCACGCCTACTTGCCACGGTACCTAGCAGGTAACTCACGTTGTCTTTGACATTCGCCTTTTATTCGCTGACAATTACGCTGGAGGGCTTAAGCATGGCTATCACTCGGCGGCAACGAGAGGTGTACGACTTTCTCCAGAAGTTTGTTGACGAGCACGGCTATTCGCCCTCGTTTGAAGAAATTTGCGCCGGTCTCGGACTCAGTTCGCTGGCCACCGTGCACAAGCACCTCACGAATCTGCAGCAGAAGGGCCTGATCAAGCGCGACTACAATCGCAGCCGCTCGATTGATGTCGTGAAGATCCGCAGTCGTAGCAAGCAACTTGCGCCTCCACCAAGTGATCTGACCCTGCCGCTGATGGGCGTGATCGCAGCTGGGCGGCCGCTTGAGGCCGTGGAGAATCCCGAGTCTATATCGCTGGGAGACTTCGCCCGTTCAAAGGATGTTTATGTCCTTAAGGTGAAGGGCGAGAGCATGCAGGACGAGCACATCGTCGACGGGGACTACGTACTGGTGGAGAAGGCCAAGACCGCTCGCAACGGCGAAATCGTAGTCGCGCTGGTGAGCAAGTCGGAAGCGACGCTGAAGCGCATCTACCAGGAGGGCGAGACGATCCGGCTACAGCCCTCGAACTCGGCGATGAAGCCGATCATCGTCCCAGCCTCCGATGTGGAAGTGCAGGGCAGAGTGATTGGCGTGTTGCGCAAATACTGACTGCCATCTCATAAATCAATTTGCCTTGTATCAGGGCACGCCTTTCAAGCGTGCCGAACAAGGCGTAGAAACTTTCCGGGCTTCAGCCTCTGCAAAGACCGGGCACGCAGGGGCTGAAGCCCAAGATAATTACTTGCGGACTAAGGCCCGGCTGAAGCCGTGCCCTGATACAAAACGATTTATGAGATAGCCAGATAGCTTCTAGCTTTCCTGAAACAAGAGGAGCACAGCCGGAAGCTGCGCCCTGCAAAAACCGAACGCCATTCCGCAGACTTACATTACCGCCGATGGCGCCAGGTTCTTGTCCAACGCCTTTTCGATGACGTCGCGGGCAACGTAGCCCACGATCTGCTCCTTGACCTGACCATCCTTGAACAGCAGGAGCGTGGGAATGCCGCGCACGCCATAGCGCTGCGGAGTAGCCGCGTTCTTGTCGACGTCCATCTTGCCGATCTTCACGCGCCCGGCGTAGCTGTGGGCGACCTCATCGACGATTGGAGCAATCGCCTTGCACGGACCACACCAGGCAGCCCAGAAGTCGATAAGAACTGGCTGCTCCGACTTCAGCACCAGCTGGTCAAAATTTGCATCGGTGATTTCTACGATAGCTTCACTTGCCATGAAACCCTCCTACAAGGCCCGAGCGCAATTTCGGGCGTCATTTTCACTGTCAAAATGATCCTAACATCCCGGACTTTGGTTAGATGCGCCAACGTCCCCTGAGTCGCAGCGCGGCCAGGTCCAGCCCAACACAAAAGCGTCCTGCCGTTAAGCAGGACGCTTCGAAGGCAGCCCTCCCCCAGAACTGCCCAAACTACAGTTGACAATGTACCGCAGTCTGAAAGTTTGTAAATACACCTTCCGTAATATTGCGGTAATCGGCAAAGTAATCATCGGAGAGTGACGACGCTGCACAGGCACTCAGTTTAGAAAGTGACTTACCGAGCGATACTGTCGAGTATCTCAACCGGGTGGTGTACCGGCCTCTTAAAGCCTGCCCATAACTGCTCGTGGCATGAGATTCCGCTGGCCACCAGCGCGCGCTGGCCGTGGCTGTCTTCGGCCTGGCGAACTTGTGCGAACAGGCCCTCGCCCACTGCCATGCTTAGTTCGTAGTAGTCGTGTTTGTAACCAAAGCTCCCAGCCATCCCACAGCATTCGACCGACGATGCCGCCACATCGAAGCCGCAAGCACGCAGGACGTCAATAGTTTCCGACTCGGCATTGCAGGTCCGTTGCTGGCAGTGCGAGTGATAGAAGAGCCGGGTTCCATGCTTCCAACGTTCCGCCGGAAACGTCGCTTGCAGGTCCATACCAAATTGCTGCGATGCTTGCCACACAAGTTGCAGCGGCTCAAAGGTAATGCCCTTCAGGGTCTCTACCAGGGAAGGGTCTTCGACGAGATGGCGAAGGTCGAAGCGAAACATCGCCAGCACGCTGGGCTCAACTACCACCAGTTTGTGTCCCGCTTCCAAGTAAGGGCGCAGCGCCTGCACCATCGCTCTTGCCTGCTGGCGCGCTGTCTCGATCATGCCCTGCGAGAGAGCTGCTCTGCCATCGGGCAGCGACGGCGTGAGTTCCACTTCATAGCCGCATTTGCGCAGGACGCGGATGGCGGCCATGCCTCGCTCCGGCGAGCCGAAGTTGGTGAACACATCGGCGAAGACTGCGAGCACCGGACGATCTGGACCAGCAGCCGTCGATACCCCGTTGCGCGCTTCGGCGCGATACTGGTCTTCCCAGCTTTGATCCGGAAACTTGGGCAGCTCACGCCGGTGATCAACGCCAAAGACGCTCTCCATCGCTGTCTGTGAAAACGACCAATCAAGCGAACTATTGGCCAGCCCGGCGGTACGAGTGCCCCACTTTCCAAAGGTGTGGTAGTTGCCGAAGAACTGTTTCTGGAGCGGGGCCGTGCGGTCTTCCGGTGCGCTGCCCGTCACGGCCCCGAACGCTGACTTGGCCAACGATGGCGATTGCGCCTGGTTCATGCGCTGCCGCAGATTCTCGTTCAGCCAGGGAATGTCGATGCGCACCGGGCACTGATTCACGCAGCGTGAGCAGGCGGTGCAAAGCTCCGCAAAGCGTGCGTTCATCAGCTTGCCGGTGCCGGCCTCCCATGATCCGCCGATGCCGCCGGAATAAGTTTCACCTCCGAAGGCGTGGCCGCCAACGGTCTCGAAATTGGCGCAGGAGTTAAGGCACGCGCTGCACCGGATGCAATACAGCGCTTCGCGAAGGACTGGGTCGTCGCGCATTTTGCTGCGTCCGTTGTCGATGAGCACCAGGTGGAACTCGCGCGGCTTTTCCATTTTGCCCGGCGCCGCAAATGACGGCGCCTTCAGCGGCGGGTGCAGGATGCTGACGTAGGAGGTAAGCGGCTGGCCGGTACCGCTGGCGGGCAGCAACTCCAGGAAGGGACCAAAATCTTCGCGCGACGGAATGACCTTCTCAATGCCCGCAATCGCGATGTGCAGCGGCGGCAAGGTGGTGGTCATGCGGATGTTGCCCTCGCTCTCCACCAGCATGATTGAGCCGGTATCGGCGGCGATCAGGTTTGCGCCGGAGACGCCTGCATCCGCAGCGATAAACTGCTCGCGCAGTTTCTCACGTGCAAACTTGGTCAGCTCCTCACCGGTATCGAGCGGCAGGTCGGTTTCGAATTTCTTTTTGAACAGCGCCGTGATGCGTTCGCGCGAGTAGTGCAGCGCCGGGGCGATGATGTGCGACGGCTGCTCGTCGGCCACCTGCAAGATAAATTCGGCCAGGTCGGTTTCCGCCACCTTAATACCAGCAGCCTCAAGAACATGGTTCAGGCGGGTTTCTTCAGAGGTTATGCTCTTGCCCTTTACCACCAGCTTGGCTTCGTGCTTCACCAGCACGTCGCGGATGTAATCGTTGGCGTCCGCTGCCGTAGGAGCCAGGTAGAAGTGCCCGCCATTCCTGCGCACGCTTTCTTCAAGCTGCTTCAATAGCTTTGGCGAGTCCGAGATCGCCTGCTCTTTGATCTGTCGCGCCCGGTCTTTCAGTTGATCGTAGTCGGCGATCTTCGCTACCGCCGTGTACCGGTTTCGGTTGAAAGTTTGCGTGTTATGGCGGACGGCCGCGCTCTGGATCTCCAGCGTCATGCGGATCGCATCAAGCAGTGCGTGCTTGTCGCTCTTGTTCGCGACCTGCCTGGGCAGTATGTCAATCGCATTCACGGTACTGGCCATGTTCACCTCAACACGATCAAATGCTGCCGGTGCGGCCCGTGGACGCCGCGTACCAGCGGCCCCATATCAGCCGTCGCACTGGGGCCAGTGATGAAGACGAAGTCACGCATCAGGCCCTCTCCGTTCAGCACGTCCTTGCGAAACATGTCCCGAGGTTGCGGCACGATGTTTTCCGCCGCCAGGACGGCAATATGGAGCGGCGCAAGCAGGCTGACGATTCCTGTGCGCTGATAGTTCACATCTACACATACCGAGCCGGTGCGTGCGACCCCGGCAAACGCCTCGGTCACTCCCACCGGCGAATGCACCATCTGGTCCGCGTCCGGTTCGGTCACTACCCGCGGGTCGGCGGCGAACAAGGAGAACAACTCTTGGGGCATCACTTGCGGCGGTACGAAGAGAATCCGCTGCGCATCGCCCGCCTTCGCCAGGATAGCGTCGCGAAGCGCTTGCTGGCTTCGATCGATGACCTCGACCGTCGCCGCCGCAGACCTGGCCGCAGTGACAAACTGTTCCAGCAGAGTGCTGGCCGCCTGAATTGCAGGGAAAGCCATGCTGGAAATCCTAACACCCGGTTGCCCGCTGGTTTTGTGAGCTGTGTCACCAACCTTGGCCTTCGCCGAGGGGACACAAAGATTTTCGATTTTGGGCGCGATTACGGGCGCGGCCGGCGATGCACTGGCAGGGTTGCCTGCGCTGAATGCGACGCAGGCAGTGGGGTTTGCGTAGCCGTGGCCTGACTATTCGCGGGATCGGAATGAGTGGGCGACTGCATTGCTCTCTAATACCTTCAGCTGTTCGCCGACGCGAAGCTTCGCGCCCGTTCTCTGCGGGCGGAAGTAGGCGCCGAAGGCCACGTTCTGTTCTATGCGGCGGAACGTGGCCAGCGTCTTCAGTGGCTCAGGCCCGCGGAATTCCCCCACTGCCTGATCGACCGTCGTGATCGCACAGCGCACGCACAGCTTCACCGCACTAAACTCGGTGTCGCCGATCGCAATGCGCTGCCATTCGTCTTCCTCGAACGCATTCGACCCGGCAACCACCACGCTGGGCCGGAAGCGATTCATGGGCAGAGGCGTGGATAGGCGCCGATTCAGTTCGTCGAGCGACGACTGACTGATGATGAGGATCGGCGCGTCATCGTGAAAAGAGGCGTCATTCATGTTGCCGGAAGCGCCATCGACGAGCGAAAGCAATCGGCAGCTCACTCCAACAGCGCTGCTCAGCGCGGCATTCACTGAGTCGACCGCGACCATCCCCACGTGTTCGTGCCCCCAAAGGTCAACCGCCACCACTTCATTTGTCCAGCCGGCGGCACCGGGCTGTACCACAATGTCAGATGACCCCGGAACCTGCACCCTAAGCCGGCAATCTTCAATCTGAGGTGTGAGCATCGCCAGGCGCGGGCACTCGCGCTGGGTGAGCTTCTTCCCTTCGCCATCCACCAGCATCCAGCAGCGATCGTTTTCCAGGCCGTAGCTGCATACCACGGCTTCGCTGACGGAAGTACCGCGCAGCGACTTGACTGGGTAAAGGGTGATCTCAATTACGTTCATCACCTGACAATTGTCGCATTTGCGATGGCCAGTCCGGCGCAGTCTTCAGTTCGCAGCCTCATGCTGCCCTACAATGGCTTCATGCCCGAAAAACCGAAGCGCGCGCTGCTGGCCATTGACATTCAGAACGAGTACTTCACGGGCAAGCTGCCCGTCACCTATCCCGCCGGAAGTTTGACCAACATCTTATGCGCCATGGATGCTGCGCACGCGCATGGTGTGCCGGTAGTTGCCATTCAGCATGCTGCGCCGCAACCCGACTCCGCTGTCTTTCGCAAGGGCAGCAAGGAATGGGAACTTCATCCCGACATCGCGGCACGGTCGCCCGACGTGCTCATACATAAGTCGCTTCCCGGCAGTTTCACCGGTACCCAGCTTGAGGCATGGCTGCGCGAGCGCGGCGTGGAAACGGTTGTCATCTCCGGCTACATGACGCAGATGTGCTGCGACACCACCGCGCGGCAAGCCATGCACCTGGGCTTCGCCGTCGAGTTTCTCTCCGACGCAACCGGCACACTGAACATTGAAAACGAAGCGGGAGTAGTCTCTGGCGAAGAATTGCACCGGGCCATCCTGGTGACGCAACAAATGCGATTCAGCGAGGTGCTGCCCACCAGCGAGTGGATCAAGCGGCTGTAGCAGGCTGTGCTCCATTGGTCTGCGTCCGAGACGGACAATACTCTTTGCTTGTCATCTCAGCCACCGGCTTTGTTTAATCACATCGGAGGTCTCAATGGCGGAAGCGAATGTACATGTTCCCGACTCGACCGACTTGCCCCAGCTCCCCCTGGCCGAGTGGAAGGACACACAAGCCACACTGCACATGTGGATGCAGGTGATCGGGAAGATCCAGCTCACCCTCACGCCGCTGGTGAATCACTGGTGGAACGTCACCTTTCACCTCACAGCACGCGGGCTGCACACTCAAGCGCTGCACTATCCCGGCGGCACGCTGGAGATACTCTTCGACTTCATCGATCCCAATCTCGTGATGTCTACCAGCCAGGGCGAGACTCGCATCTTGCCGCTGCGCCCGCAAACCGTTGCCGCCTTTTATCGTGAAGTAATGCAAACGCTGAAAGAGCTTGGCGTCGAAGTGAAGATTTGGCCTGTGCCGGTGGAGCTACCCGACCCCATACCGTTCGAGCAGGACACGGTGCACAACTCGTACGACCGCGATGCGGTTGAGCGCTTCTGGCACATTTTCTCGTGGGCCGATGCCGTGCTGAGGGAATTCAGGGCAGGCTTCATCGGCAAATCAAGTCCGGTCCACTTCTTCTGGGGGAGCTTCGATCTGGCGGTTACGCGCTTTTCCGGAAGGCGCGCGCCGGAGCGCCCCGGCGCCGACCGCATTACTCGCGAAGCCTACTCGCACGAGGTCAGCAGCGCAGGCCTCTGGCCCGGAGGCGGCGCGATTAGCAGCCCAGCGTTCTATTCCTACGCCGCGCCCGAGCCGCCAGGATTCGCCGCTCAGCCAGTCAAACCTGCGCAGGCGTTCTACCATCCGGAGCTGAAGGAATTCTTGCTGATGTATGACGACGTGCGCCAGGCGACGTCTCCGCGCGACGCGCTGCTTCAGTTTTTGCAGACGACCTACGACGCCGCAGCCAACTTGGGCCATTGGGACCGCCAAGCACTGGAGCGCTAGGGTAGGACTTGTGGGTCAATATTCTGGGAACCCGCCCTTCAATCAAAATGCTTGTCTGGGCCGCCGTCCGTCTGAGAAAGCAAGAATACTCGCGACTTATCGGTCTGGAATGCGGGTTGCATTTTCCAAACCCAGGACGAGGGATCGTTCCAAACTGGATCGGTGGAGAACACTACGATGGCGTTTACATGATACTCATCTCCGAACCTGCGAACGTCATCAACACTCCGGTCTTTGGCAAACAGGTCAATAGCGTCGGAAAGCACATGCGTCTTTTCCTCTGCGATGCCGCCATACAGAAAACTAAAGACGCGGCCGTCCGCGACGGCCTGCCGATGCCCATACAACGTGCTGAAATAGTCGCTGGTTTCATCAGGATCGAATAGAACTACCGTGTTGTAAGGCGTGTGCTGGTTAATCCATGCATATGTTTCGCTCACTTCGATCGTGAGAGGGGTCTCTGGCCCAGCAAACTTTGTTCTGAAATTGAACATCTCCACGGCTGTGCCGGCGAAACCGATAACTAAACAAAATATAGTTAGCAGCCGCCAACGTGACATCTCAGAAATTGAAGGATCTCTTTCTTTGCTGCCGAGTGCCGCTTCCGCCACCGGGATGCTCCATAGCAGCAGCACGAACTGCGCGACCAGAAAGCCACGCCAGCCCAGGTCGTTCCAGCGGATAGTGGAGCGCAGGAACGTGCAGATCAGAACGCTCCCTAAGGCGAGGCTTGCCAGCAGAGACTCCTCCTTTGTAAGAGGCGTTCGACGTGATAGACGCCATTTCCAGAACAAGAAGGCGGCAACTGCAAAGAAGCCCAACTCCAGGAAGTAGTTAACCGGAAGAAATATGAAACGAAGAACCGGGAGCAGCGAACTACCTCTAAGGGACCTTATAATCGAGGGCAGCCAGTAATCTACCGGCTCAAATGCTCGAATCGTGAAACTGATTGGGAGGCCAACCCTGGAAGCTGCGTGCAATTCCAGCGCCATCGGCAAATAAAGGGCCGCTGCAATGATACCGACGGCACAAATCCTATATATGTCATTCCACCATCCGTGAACTGCCGCCCACACCAGCCAAAGAAAAAGGCCAAAAGCAAAAGCAAACGTTACATAGAAGGAAGTTATGGCTGCCGAAGCAAATGCAAAGGCAGCAATCAGCATCATTATGATTGTGAACTTGCGGTCGGCTTTCATCATGCCGATCAACATCAATAAACCAGTCATGCACATAATCAGCCCGACTACGTGATGCGGCGACATCAAAATCGCTCCGAGCCAGGCTGTAACCTGTTCGTTCCACCATTCCAGGCTAAGCATCGGCCCCGGCCCTCTTCCTGTTGCTTTCTGGTAAAAGCGCACGAACGCATAGGGGAGTAGGTCCAGTCCCGTGATGGTTAAGAGAGCTATTCCGACCTTCGTGCTAACTCTCCTAATGCCGGGCAAGAGACGACTTGCGAAGAGATCGAGGAAGGCAACGATTAGAGCGGCCACTCCCAGACCCACATAAACCTTACCTGCCTGCACGGCAGAGCGGGCGGTCATCGCAACACCACCGCCCTTGGCAACTACGCTACAGATCACGTACCACCCGTAGTAGTACAGGAGATGCACTGGGTGCCCGGGATACACAAAAGGGTTCACTGGAGGGATACCGCTTCGCTCTATCGCGTCCGTGACTGCTACGTGAGCAGTCGCATCCATGCTTGTGAGGTTGGGGCGGACACCTTTCGATGATATCCAGTCGACCTCGATCAACATTCCTGCAAAGCAGCAGAAAAAGATGAATAGCACGGTACTGCGGTGGCTCTTGAAAAGAGTTCTCACCGCTCCGAAGAGCGGCTTTAGGTTAAGGAGCGCCAGGAGAACCGCAATCGCCCAAATCAGACCATAAAAAACCCATACACCCGTAAAGTCTGCCCATCGAATTACAAAATAAAGAATGATCGGCACGCAGGAAATTGAAACTAGCAGTCCCAGCGCGAGCTGAACAGGAACCGTGCGCTTTTTAAAATCAAACAAATCTGTACTATATAGAAGCACTACACCGGGGACCCAGATATATAGTGGAAACATCAGAAGCGCGAGTGCGATGGACTTAAGTTGGGCCGCCTCTAGCGGTATGAAAGGACTGCCTTGAATCGCTCCGAGCACAAATTCCTCCGTGGGCGGGCGCCAACCCCGTTCTCACTACTCCAACTGCATTCAGAGGGTAGGGCTGAAGCCCCCAAGTGTTTTGTCTGGCCGGTCACGCGGGTGCTAAAGCACCGCCCTATCAGGGACCGCACGCTTGCACCACTATACCGCACTCGCTCATCGCCATAGCGGTTGCGTCGCGTATCCTGCCGGGTTAAACGAGAATTATCCCAATCCTTCTTCCTGCATCTTCTGGCGCAGGCCTAGCGGGCGCATGTCCGTCCAAACCTCTTTGATATCGCCAAACACTCTTCCTTTGCGCCGCTCTTGCCCACATCCTTCCAGCCTCATGGACTTTCTTTATACGCAGGCCCGATCGAGTACTGCCCTTCCTGATTGACCACCAGTTTATGGATGGTGGTATCTTCTCGATTGCCATCTTCAGGCATTGCAGCTTTTCCTATGCGCCGGTCAAACCGGCGCGGTGCATTGACTCAGGATCGGCTTGTTGAGCAGCAAGAGGGTGGGCCCCGCCTGATTAGCGGTCGAAACCTTCCCATGCGGTGAAGACTTCGGCACCGAAGGCGGCGGCCATGGCTGCGACCTGCGGCCCCGGGTCGCCGTAGATCTCCATGCGCGTGGGGGTTGCCACCTGCATCATCTGCGGCACCAACTGCTGCACCGCCGGCCCCAGGAAGTGTGCGGTGATGGCGGCCACGTCCGTGTAGCCTTCGACGAGGCGACAGCGCGTGCGGTCGTCGCTCAGCAGAAAATGGTAGCCCAGGGTGCCGGGTTCCTTTTCGCTGACCGCGACCATCTGTTTTGCGATGGCCTCGAACTCCGTGAACTTCCCCGCGTGGATGTTGATGTCAACCAGCAACCGTATACGGCCTGTGCTCATGCTCGTCTTCCTTGTGTTGAGGATTCAGGGTGAGGAGGAATCCGGTTAGCCCAACCTATTTCGCAGGATGCGGCTTTTCACCTGTCCATGTCCAGCCACTGATCTTCCATGCGCCCGCCTGCGAATGCAGAACAAACGTCATCTGACCGTTCTCTGCCATGGGTTGGCCGTGCTCCTTGTAAAGGTAGGTCGTAGGAATGACCACGTAAGCCAGAGCGCCCTCCATTTCGGTGCGGGTAGGTTCGGCATACTTCACCGTGCCATCCGTGACGCCGGTCGCCTTGGCATGTTTGTCATAGCCGGCCGCCCATGCGTGCGCAGCGTTCGGCCCGGTCCAGTGGTAAGGAGCGAATTCGTCCACAATGGCGATGTCGCCCATCGCATAAGCAGCATAGCCGGACTTGGTGTCGCCGGTGTTAAAGCTGTCAATGAACTGACGTATCGGTACCATCACATCGCCCGCGGCGGCCCACAACGCAGGAACCACTAGAACACTCGCGAGTACCGCCAGCATTACTTTCTTCATCGATCTCTCCTGGAATGGTCGTTCGAAACTGAATTGAGGAATTGTACGCGAGGCTCACCGCGCGGGGAACACGGATGGGACAAAACGAAATTCAAGCGACGTTGGATGAGGCACTACGTGTGCATTGCCAATCAGAATGCTTACCCTGGCATCCACCCCCGATTCGAAAGGCTCGGTGTATAGTCATCGAAAACAAATCCTGCCCGAACGAGGACGCCCAATATGCAATCAGCAATTTCGCAAGCAACGCCGTTGACCCCGGCTATCGTTTTCGAGAACGTGCAAGCCTTCCAGCGTACATTCGCGCTGAAGGCCGCCATCGAACTCGACGTTTTTCGCGCCGTTGGCGAGGGTCGGGGTGACGTCGCCTCCATTGCGCGCCACGCATCGGCTTCTGAACGCGGTATCCGCATACTTTGTGACTACCTCGTCGTTGCGGGGCTGCTGGAAAAGGTTGACGGCCGCTATCGGCATACGCCTGCCAGCGCGGCTTTCCTCGACCCAACTTCGCCGAGCTGTCTGGCGTCGATCGTGCGTTTCCTCTCGCTTCCCGACGTGCGCCAGCCCTACGAGCACCTCGCCGATATCGTGCGCAGCGGCAGGACCGTGTTGCCGGGACAGGGCACAGTGGAGCCGGAGAACCCGGTCTGGGTGGAATTCGCGCAGAGCATGGCGCCCATGATGGCGCCGCTGGCCGGCCCCTTAGGAGTCATAGCCCTCGAGGGCCGCACCGGTCCGATGCGCGTGCTCGACATCGCAGCCGGTCACGGACTGTTTGGAATCGAAATCGCGAAACAGAACCCGCAGGCGCACGTTACCGGTCTGGATTGGGCGCCGGTCTTGCGCATAGCCCTCGAGAACGCCAGCAAGGCGGGTGTTCGTGACCGTTATTCCATGCTGCCGGGAAGCGCCTTTGACGTAGACTTCGGTGACTCCTACGATGTGGTACTGCTGACCAACTTCCTGCACCACTTCGATGTCGAGACCTGTGTCGGCCTATTGAAGAAGGTGCGCGGCTCACTCAAGCCGGACGGATGTGTTGCCACGCTGGAGTTCGTGCCCAATGAGGACAGGGTCTCTCCGCCCATGCCTGCCACTTTCAGTCTGACCATGTTGGCCTCCACCGAGGCGGGCGACGCCTATACCTTCCGCGAATTGTCCGAGATGCATACCCGGGCGGGGTTCGGGACAGTCACGGCACATCCTGTGCCGTTGAGTCCGCACACCATCGTGATGGCACACGCAGGGGAGTAAGCCGTCGAAGATAGGTTGGCAACGGGTGCCCACTCCTCTTCCTTGGGTTGGAAAACGCACGATGCAAGAAGCGGCAGCCCGAAGGGCGACATTTGTGTGAGCCGTGGGGCGTGAGCCCGCGGTAGGAAAACCTGTCTTGATCTGAGCCGCCTAGTGGCGACACATCGTCAGGTGACGATGAGTAGAGAACCATTCGCCGAAGCGTGCCGGAGATTCGGGACGAACCTCGGAGGTAGGAAGAAACGTTCAGTTGCGATCACCAGTCCCAGGGAGTCTGCCCTAAGCCCAGCCGAAGGTGTGGGAACTCGCATTGTTAGTATCGATACAGAAAGGGTGGGCCATCCGCCCCGACACCGCGATTGAGTACTCAAACCAAATCCTTTTGGGTCCTGTTTGCGATCCTTAGCCTTGGCGCGGTCTGGCTTCCCTTGGGCTGGGGAGCGGCAGAAACCATACTGGCATTAGTCATCAGTTGGTGGGTCATCTATCGCACAGACCTGTTTTGAGCGAATGAGCGCGGTACCCGCACTGTTCAACACCCTGCCAACCGCAAAACCGGCGCTCGGCCGGGGCCCGGGCCACCCTGAAACGCTAGGGTGAGGTTTTCGCGGACAGCGGTTCGATCTCGACGCTTGAGGTGATCTGGAACGCAGGGCTGAGCGAACGGTACACGGGACAACTCTGCGCGTAGACGCCGTGTACGCGCTCGACAGTGTCGCGCACCGCGTCGGGATCGTCGGCACGCAGGCTGTGCGTGACGTGCACCCGCCGGATGACGAGCACCCCGGCGTCGTCCTCAACCTCGCCGCGAGCCTCGCAGCTCAGGCGGCCATCCTTGGCGTTGATTTTGCGCGCATCCAGCGCGCCGGCAAAAGTGCCGAGCATTCAACCGCCGAGCGCGGCAATGACGTAGTCGATGGTGGCGGCATGCGGCTCGGGCAGGCGGCTTTCGTCGATGCCATAGTGTTTGGCGATGCCGCCATGCACGCTGAACATCACGGGCTGAGGCTCTCCAGGAAGATACGCCTTGCGCAGCGGGCCCTTGATGCGCTCGATGTGTACGTTTGAGATATACGCAACTTGAGACATGGATAGGCGCCTCCTTTGGTTCCCCTCCATGATACGCAAACCACCCACTCAACCAGACGAAGGTTGAGTGGGGCACCCCGCCGAATACCGCAATTCGGGAGTGATGAACTTCGTCGTCAATCAGGACGGCGTGGTTTAGGAGAAAGACCTCGGTCCCGACACCACGAAGCTCGGCGCCGACGTGGCCGAGTACAACCCCGACAATACCTGGGCTCGCGTGGATTAGAGGGAGCGCAAGAAGGCGCGGCTCTTAGCCGCGCCGATGTCACTTGTGGTGCGCCGAGCGAGTACTCAGTGCAACATTCCGAACACCGCAATGCCAGGCTGGGTGGGAACGTACACGCGAACTGGATAGCGCCGTGCCGCCAGGCTGGTCAATAAGCCGAACCTCAGACGATCAACTCAGCTGGATCATCAAGAAAGTGAATATACAACCTGGCGAATGATCTATGCAGGAATATGCTGTGCGGTTAGCCAAAGGTCTTGATGTTGTTATCCTCACATTCGGAAACAAGGATTTCGGGACCGTTCGATTTGCATCACGCTTTGCATACGGCGCTGGTGATCGAAACTGCGATGCTGCGAGCATTCAAGTTGCGCGAATGCATCGCCTATTCGCTGGCTCATCATAACCCGAACGAGCGGGGCTATACGTGATGCACAGAACTCAATCGTTTGGAAACTATGGGAGCTCGCGTTGACAACATCGCGGCTTGCATCATCATACAAACCGTTTTGCTTTGATGACGCTTCGGTGCTCGAACTCACGCCATGCGCTCATTTGCTTTCGTGGGTAGTTCGTCCTCTAATTGTCTTCAGCGCGGTTTGTTAAGTCGCCCGAGTCCTCTTAGATTGACGATTTGAGGGCTGTAAAGATCACTGTCGCTGATCTGGATTGCCGCCAGCCGGGCCCCCCCGTCCCTGGGGGTAAAGATAATAGTTATAGTGCAGGCTTGTCCTGGGGGAATGGACCCTCCGCAGTCATCGCTCTCCGCGAAGTCCTTCCGGTGGGGACCTATAATTGAAATCCCGTCGATGCTAATCGGAGCGATTCCGAGGTTCTTTAATCCCACCTTCCCAGCAGGACTTGAACTGCCCACGGTCGCAATCCCCAGATTCAATTCTGTAGTCGACAGGCCGACTGCACTCGCTGCCGTACCCGTTAGCTTAATTTCCTGTTGGCCGCCGGGCGAGTTATCGCTAAAGGCGATCGTACCTTCGCGTTTTCCTTTGCCGGTAGGAGTAAACGTCACGCTGACGGTACAGTTTGCGCCCGGTGCCAAAGTTGCGGGGCTCACAGGACAGTCGCTGCTCTGCGCGAAATCCCCGCTGGCGGAAATGTCTGTTATTCGTAATGGAACGAACGTCGGATTGCTTACCGTCAGGGCTTTAGGATCGCTCGTGGTTCCGATAACCTGCGGCGCAAAAGCAAGCCGGTCGGGGAAGAGAGCTATCTCTGGCAGATTAAAGTAAATTGCAACTCCGCCAACATACGGGGCGTTCCCCAGAGACTGGCTCAATGCGACGATGTCGAGGTTGCCATCGCCATCTACATCTGCCGAGGCGGGGGCAGCCATTATGTTGATGTCAGGGCCTGGCCACAGGTTGAAGGTGCCGTCCCCGTTCCCGAGCAGTACACTGCCGGGGACGAACAGGTCGAGTTTGCCATCACCGTTGAAGTCGCCTGTAGTCATCGCAAACCCGCCAGAACTAAGGCTAAGTGGCGACTGAAATGTACCGTCGCCATTTCCTAATAGTATTGCGCTCCCGAAGAAACCAACGACCGCCAGGTCCAGCTTGCCGTCTCCGTTGAAATCCCCAGACCTTATCGATTCGTTGGAGATCGTTGCGGCGTAGTCACGTTCAGGCTGGAAAGTGCCGTCACCGTTGCCCAGAAAAATCGCTATGGTATTGGAGCTGAAGTTGCAAGCCACAAGGTCGAGTTTGCCATTATTCCTGAAGTCGGCAGTAATGTAGGATTCAGTCGCAGTCTGAGAGGAGAAATCCGTAGGAGGTCCAAATGATCCATCCCCCTTTCCGAGAAGCACTGCGAAACCGACGGGCGGAGTATCTAAGTTTCCAATTCCCAAGGCCAAATCTAATTTGCCGTTTCCTTTAAAATCGCCCACCGCTAGTGAGTTCGGGATGGAATAGAGACCTGTGGAATAGTCGACATGCGGCTGAAAAGTGCCATCCCCATTAGCGAGCAAAATCGAAACCGTACTATCATAATGGTTTGCGACGGCAAGGTCAGGCGACTTATCGCCGTTGAAGTCCCCAATGCCCAATGGCCAGGGTATGACGCCAACCGTGTAGTCCGACTTAGCCTGAAACGTGCCGTCACCGAGGCCCAGCAAGATCGATACATATCCGGGAGGGCAAGGATAGGTCGGACAATTCTGGTTGACTATAGCAAGATCCAGATGGCCATCGTGATTGAAGTCCATCACTCCCAAGTCGACGGGCGTGACGCCAGTTGTGTAGAGTCGCTGGTTTCCGAAAGTACCGTCGCCATCGCCCAGCAGAACCTGGACCGCGGGCCCAAAATCCGAGTAGCCTATGCCCAAAAGATCTAATTGTCCATCACCGTTTACATCAAGAGAAACAAGCTCGTCCGAGGATCCTGAATAGATCACCTGCTGCTGGAACGTTCCGTCACCGTTACCAAGCAAGATGGAGATGTCGGCGCTGGGGCCACCCGAACCCACAGCAATGTCAAGCATCCCATCACCGTTGAAGTCTCCAATCGCGAACGAAGCAAGACCGAACGGTACCGATGATGTGATGGGCGATTGGAAAGTACCATCACCATTGCCCAGAAGAATCGAAGGTGATATTGCGTTTCCAACCAGCAAATCGGGGATGCCATCGCGGTTGAAATCGGCAATCCCAGCCACGCGCGGTCCATACGGAACTGTGCTGCTCAATGGCGCTTGGAAGGTGCCATCACCATTTCCCAGCATGACAAACACCGATGTTCCGTTCTGCCCCGAAGGCAACACCAGGTCTAATTTGCCGTCCCCGTTGAGGTCGCCAACTGCGACTCCCGGTGGCCGTTGGTCTGATAAGTAAGTGCTTCCACGGCGGAAGGTGCCGTCCCCGTTGCCTAGCAGGATCAGCACTGTGTCACTGCTATCGGTGACGACCAAGTCAAGCTTGCCATCGCGGTTGAAGTCTCCGGTCGCGATCGCACTTGGGCTTCCCCCGAGAGAGAGTATCTTAGGTGCGCCAAAGCTACCATCTCCATTTCCTAGCAGAATCGAAATGGATGGGCTCTGATAGCTCGAGTCGGCAACGGCGAGGTCAAGCTTGCCATCTGCGTTGAAGTCTCCTACGGCTACAAAGGTGGCCGAATTTCCCGTCGTGTAGTCGACTTTGGGTGCGAACGTGCCGTCGGGCTTAGCCAGCAAGATGGAAACAGTTCCGTTGGCAGTCACTAGGTCAGGTTTGCCATCGCCGTTGAAGTCACCAGCGGCAATTCCGCTGGGAGAAAAACCTACGGGAAACTCTGCCCTGCCAAATAAATACGCTGATCCCGGAGCGCCCGGCAGGCTCGACGAAGGTTTCGCGACAACTTCTTTCGGTGGCGTGTTGGTTAGCGGGCGTGGGCCCTGGATGCCACCTGAATTCTTTGTCGCAACAATCTTTGGTTCGACCTGCTTCTGCACGTCGGGAGACGACATTTCCGGAGACGGTGCCAGTGCGCTGGTCGCGCTGGTGCCCGGGAAAGGCGCATTCTCCGAGAGCTTCTCAGGCGGAAGCACCTGCCTCGGAACGGGGACGGCAAGCGCTGCTCCGCCCGAGATCGAAGCTTCGGTTGAGGGTAGTGCTGAGAGTTTCGCGGAAGTCTCCAACCGGGTACGCGGCTGCTCGTGCATTCCCTCAGGCGTCACTCCGATCCAGCGCTCGTTGTCCGAAGACAAAATACCCGCAGGTATACCTTTCGATAGAGTTTTGCCCAGGATCACGCTGTAATGACCTGACGCATCGATCGAAATGCTTTGCGTTTCCTCCCAGAGAGCTTTGCCCCCACGCTGCTCGCGGTATATCGCAAAGCGAGCTTCAAGTCGGTCCGGGGTGTCCTTTGGTTTGCTAATTCCGGACGGAAGGGTCCCACGATATGCGATGAAGTCACCCGTTGTGGGACTGGGTGGTGCCTGCTGAGCTTGGCTCATTACCGCTAACGGGACAAGCGAGGACAGAAGAACTGCGCAGACGATTACGCGCATGAACTTTCTCCCGAAAGGACGACGCCCTGATGTTCTCAATCCTCCGGTTCCATCGGCACGCCAATTTTGTGACTGGAGGATAAGGGTGGCAAGTTTGACAGTGTCGGGTGGCCCTGTCAACGTCAAAATCGAGTCGCCTCAGGTGGGCAAGCCGGCCACGCGCGCCATCCCAAGGTGAATTCGCTTGGTGGAACATTCTCGCTGCAAAGTCGCAGCGGACCGTCCCGATTTCTGCACCCCGGCCTTTAGCAAACCGAAGGCGAGAAGGTTGAGGCATCTGGCCTTGCCGCCGCGACTCCTCCTCGCCAGGTTAGCGGCCAAAAGAAGGACGCGAACCTGGGGCACGCAGCCGTCCTTATCACGATCGGCTGTGACCCAGGCACTTGGCGGGGAGGGTTTGCGCGGGCTATAAACCGACCTGTGAGGCAAAGGGGTTTGTATGCCTTGCGACGGCTGCATCCAGAGTGCGGCCCTTAGAAGCGCTGTTTGACAAAATCCGTGGCTGTGATTAGTGCCGGTGGCCGGTAAGTTCGGACGCTAACGGCTGATGGCTGACAGCTGAGAGCTGACGGCTGGAACGGCCGCTAACTCCTTATTTCGCAAGATTTGCCTGTAACTCCCACGGGCTCAAGATTTTGCGGAGATTTTTTTGTCGCGAGGCAACGTTTTCAAGATTTTACGGAGCAGAGGGGGGAGGGGTACCCCGGGACTTGACGAACCAGCCGCTCACCAGCCAATGTAGTCAGACCATGAGCGCCCTGGAAAGCTTTCCCCGCATTACGCCGTTTCTGTGGTTCGACTCGAATGCCGAAGAGGCGGTCGACTTTTACCTCAGCGTGTTCAAGAACTCGCGCCGTCTGGACGAGATGAAATCTCCCACCCTTTCCCAAAAGACGGGAAAGGATGGGGCACCCGCACAATCGAAGCCCCTCACCATCTCGTTCGAGCTCGACGGCCAGAAGTTTACCGCGCTGAATGGCGGGCCGCTGTTCCAGTTCAATGAGTCGGTGTCGTTCGTCGTACGCTGCGACTCGCAGGACGAAGTGGACTATTACTGGTCGAAGCTGACGGCCGGCGGCAGCGAGAGCCAGTGCGGCTGGCTGAAAGACAAATTCGGCCTCTCCTGGCAGATCGTGCCCGCGCGCATTGCCGAGCTGCTGTCGCATCCCAAGGCCATGCAGGCCATGATGGGCATGAAGAAGCTCGACATCGCTGAGCTGGAACGGGCGGCGCAATCGTGACTGGGGTGAGCGGGAATTCTCAAGTGAGTTCTACGACTCCCGCCCTTTCCCAAAGGCGGAGAAAGGATGGGGCACCCGCAGTCGTGAAGCGTCTGAATCCCGCCCTTTCCCAAAGGCAGGGAAAGATGCGGCACCCGCGAGGTAGAGGGAGAGATGCGTAGGTACATCCTGTCGCTACCGCCGGCTTTGCAGCCCGTGGTGATTGTCAGCTCGATGGTGATTGCGGCCTTCGCCGTATCGCTGCTCACACGGACCTTGTTCAAAGTTCCGCACCTTGAGCTCGATATGGGGTTGACGAGTGCAGTTTACGGAACGCTGGGCACAATCTACGCGGTGCTGATTGCTTTCGTGGTTTCGGGAGTTTGGCAAAGCTTTAGTAGCGCCAGCTCGGCAGTGAGCTCTGAAGCGAATGCGCTGGCCGACGTGATGTTCATCGTCACCCACCTGCCGGAGGAGAAGAATGCCAAGATTCGCCAGTTGGCAAAGGAATACGTGCAGAGTGTGATTGATCGCTGGGATGCGCTGGTGCGCGCGACCATGGTTGACACGCCGGTAGAGGAGATCACGCTGGATACCTCGTCGGCGCTGCTGCAGGCCATCATGGAGGTCCGGCCCGGAGATAGCCGCGAGCAGGAGCTCTATGCCCAGGCGTTGCGACTGACCGCGGTCTGGCTGGATGCGCGACGAGATCGGCTGCGCAGCGCAAAGGGGAACACGGCGAAGGCGTTATGGGGATTGCTCATCGCCGGAGCGTTCGTGCTATTTGCCTTCCATGGGATGTTCGTGACTCACGTCTGGGGCGTATGGGCTGGGCTGCTGCTGGGCTTCTCCCTCATTGTGGGACTTGCGTTTTATCTCATTTTCTCGCTCGACAGCCCGTTTACCGGCAAACTCAGCGCCGGGCCTGAGCCTTTCCAGTGGATGCTGAACTCCTTTGACCGCTCCGAGGAACATGGGAATTAGCGCCCGTGGGATTGAGCCGAGCTGCTGGGTAGACTCTCGTTCGCGAGGAACGCTGGGCCTTACGTTAGGGATCCCAGGCGGAGCGTCCACGAAGCGATTCGAGCGAGCCGGAGCAATCCATTCGCGGTCCAGGGATCGGCTTGCAAACGCTCGGCAATCTCCTCGGAGGTGTTGGCGCGGACTATAAGGAGGACGTCGGTTGTACCTTCCAACGGGCCTGCGAGCAGTACAAAGCCATCCGCGTAGAGAGCGTCCATGAAAGCTGCGTGGGGCTCCCAGTCCGCCTGGCTTTCCAGCGATTGAGAAGAATCCCAGGCACTGCCACGGCTGCGAATCACGGCAAATAACTGCATAGGTCTTTAGATTACATTTCCGAGTACATGTCCAGGTAAGTCAACAGAACGCGGGCCTATAATCGTAGCGACCTTTGATGCCAACCAACGCCAGCCAAGCGCCGTATCGTCCGCCTGATCCGCTGACCGCGAAAATCGATCCGGTGATGACGCGCATTGAGCGTTTCCGGCTGCGGGTGACCGACGGGCTGAAGCTGGACCAGCTCTGGAAGCAGTTCCAGACGGACGCGCGCGCCAGCTACCGGCTGTATTCGGCGGACGTGGATTCGACGCCTGAGGCCGGCGTTCCGAAGTGGAAGCACTACCTGCGGCTAGTGGGCAGGTTCTTCTGGGCGGTGATGGAGAAGCTTTCGCCCGCCCGGCGCGTGCTGCTGCTGGTCGCACTGGTCCTCATGTTCTCGCCGATACAAACCGCCTTGGAGAACGACAACACCACGGTCTTCATCAGGTTCGACGGGCACTTCTGGGGAGCCGCACTGCTGCTGTTAATCCTGGTGTTGGAGGTTTCGGATCGCGTGGTGATGAAGCGCGATCTGCAAATCGCCAAGGAGATCCAGACGTGGCTTCTGCCTTCGAATCCGCCGTCGGTTCCGGGACTGGAGATTGCATTCGCCACGCGCCCGGCCAACACCGTGGCCGGCGATTACTATGACGTATTTCCGCGGGGATCTGGCGATCCGCATGCACAGACCTTTCTTATCGCGATCGCGGACGTCGCCGGCAAGAGCATTCCGGCAGCGTTGCTGATGGCCACGGTACAGGCGAGTTTGAAGACGCTGGCTCAGACGCCCATGAGCGTCGGCGAGTTGGTCGGCAAGATGAACCAGTATGCCTGCACCAACAGCCAGGATGGCCGTCGCTTCACCACGGCGTTCGTGGCGGAATTCGATCCGCAGGTGCGTACACTGGCCTACGTCAATGCCGGGCACAATCCGCCGATCGTGCGGCGTGCTTCCGGCGCGATGGAGCGGCTGGAGTGCGGAGGCATTCCGCTGGGAATTCTCGGCAACCCGCCATACGCTTCAGCAAGCGTCACGTTGCAACCGGGAGACTGGGTCGTCATGTTCAGCGACGGTGTGGTTGAAGCTGAGAATGCCCGCCACGAGGAGTATGGCGAAGAGCGCCTGAACTACAACATTCACGCAGGGGCAGCGCAGCCACCGTCGATGATGTTGCAACGGATCATGGGCGACGTCGACAACTTTGTCGGCACCGCGCCGCAGCACGACGACGTCACCTGCATGCTGCTCAAAGCCATGTGATCAAAGCCTTCACATATTGGATCAAGCGGAGCTGGCTGTTCCTAACCAACTGGCGCGCGCTTCAACAGCAAAGCTACTGGGAACAGACGATGGCGACTCCGCGCTACGCCGAGCCCAAGCGGCTGCTGCGCTACGGCGCCAAGGCCTATTCGCAGAACGACGAAGATGGCATCATCGCTGAGATCTTTCGCCGAATTGGAGCGCCAGGCAGAACGTTTGTCGAAATAGGAACCGGCGCCGGACTGGAAAACAATACGCTCGCCTTGCTATTGCAGGGATGGCGCGGATTGTGGATCGAGAGCGACGACGCGAAAGTGGCGCGAGCGCGGGCAAATCTCGAAACGTATGTCGCGTCCGGCCAGCTTCGCATCGAGCAGGCATTCATCACGCGCGACAATGTTGATGAACTGCTGCTCAAGGCGGGCACTGGCGCTGAACCCGATCTGCTGAGCATCGACGTGGACGGCAACGACTATCACGTCTGGCAGGCGGTGCAGTCGATTTCTCCGCGGGTCGTGGCGGTGGAGTACAACGCGTCGTGGTTTCCTCCCATGTCGCTCGCGGTAACCTATCAGGAGCGGTTTCAGTGGAAGGAGAACACGTATTTCGGCGCCAGCCTGAAAGCGCTGGAGTTGCTCGCCGAGCGCAAGGGATATCACCTGGTTGGCTGCTGCTTCGCAGGAGTGAATGCGTTTTTTGTGCGCGCCGACCTTTGCGGCTCGCATTTCTGCGAACCGTACACCGCCGAGAACCACTATGAGCCTGCACGCTACTGGATGCTGCGCACGGCCGGGCATCCGCCAGGGATGGGCCCAGTGGAGAGAATCGAGTGATTGAGCGCGAACCGGCGCGAAGAATTTACTCTGCCGCCTTCGCGAGCAGTCCGTTGACCGCAGACAGATTGCCGATGAGCTGCTCCGGGAACTCGTGCCGATGCTGCAAGTAAGCCGGATCGTTATACGTCAGCCAAACCCTGCCTTCGGCGTCTTCCCATGCGAGCGCCTTCAGCGGAAGGTCGATCGCGGTCGTCGGAGCAGCCTGCATCAACGGCGTGCCGCCTTTGGGGTTTCCGAAGATCAGCAGCTTGGTGGGACGCATTTGCAGTCCTACTTTCGCGGCTTCGCCGCTATGATCGACCAGAGCAAAAATGCTGATGTTCTTCTCCTTGAGAAGTGTCTGCAAGCCTTGGACGGTGTCGTCGACAGAGTGGTGGCTGGGCAGGTGAATCAGGCCGTCGTCGCGATCATTGTTCATAAACCAAACTCCATTTCAGCGCCGGAGGGAACCAGGTTGCGGCGCTGAACGTAAACTGTATCGCTGAGCTTACCAGCTATCCAGGACAACTATGTCTGCGCCGACAGCAACCCGCGTCAACTTTAACAGTCCGCACGCCGATACGTCGTTCCGCGGTGATCTCGCGGTTCTGATTTGCATTGCGCTGGCGACCGTCGTCGTGCACCTGCTCGTCGGCAACCGCTACGGCTTCCAGCGCGACGAACTGGCCACGCTCGATGACGCCCGTCACCTTGCCTGGGGTTATGTCGCGTATCCGCCAGTGACGCCGTTCTTCGGGCGCATCTCGCTCATCCTGTTCGGGACGTCATTACGCGGCTTCAGGTTTTTCGCGGGCGTGGCCCAGGCAATCGCAGTGGTACTCACCGGGTTGATGGCGCGCGAGATGGGCGGGCGGCGCGGAGCGCAACTGGTGGCCGCCGTGGCTGCTGTCCCCTTCTGCCTGGGCGGCGGCTATGAGATGCAGTACGTCGCGTTCGATTGTCTCGCCTGGGTAATGACGGCGTACTTCGTCGTCCGCCTGCTGAAGTCAGCAGACCCGCGATGGTGGGCCGCCATCGGGGCGTCGATCGGCTTTGGCATGCTGTCGAAGTGGACGATGGGGTTCTTTGCCCTAAGCATCGTCGCGGCGGTGCTGTTGACCGACGTACGGCGGTATTTGAAAATCAAATGGTTGTGGATCGGCGTGGCTCTTTCGATACTGATCTTCCTGCCTAATCTCCTATGGCAGGCGCAGAACCACTTCATCTCGTTCGACATGCTGAGGCACATTCATGCGCGCGATATCCGCGAAGGCCGGACGCACATACTTCCTTCCGCAGCAGTTGGAACTGACAGGCCTGCGTTTTCCGCTCGCAATAGCCGGCCTTTATTTTTGCCTGCGTGCGCGCAACGGTCAGCGCTTCCGCATGGTGGGCTGGATGTTCGTGGCCGTGCTCTCCCTGTTCACGATTGCCAGGGGACGCTGGTACTACACGGGACCTGCTTACGACATGTTGTATGCGGCCGGAGCGGTGTGGGGCGAGGGCTGGCTGGCCGGAATGCAACGCGGCAGGGCCATGGCGGTCCGCTGGGTTGTGTGGGCGGCGCTGGCATTTGAAGTTGTCTTCACCACCGCGTTCTGGTTGCCGGTCGCACCCCTGAATTCCCGCTGGTGGTCGATCACCAATTCGGTGCAGGGGGATTTCCGCGAACAACTTGGCTGGCCGGAGCTGGTGCAGGAGGTCGCCAGAATTCGCGATTCCCTGCCGCCGGAGCAGCGTGAACACCTTGCGATTCTGGGGACGAACTACGGCGAGGCGGGCGCGATCAATCTTTACGGCCCACAATACGGGCTTCCGCAGGCAATCAGCGGAGTGAACTCGTTCTGGGTGCGCGGCTATGGCAATCCTGAGCCGCAGACTGTCATCATCCTTGGCTTAGACCAGGAGTTTGCCGACAGGCGCTTCACCTCGTGCCGACTAGCGGGACACACGCCCAATCCTTATGGAGTGAAGAACGAAGAAACCGAAGACCATCCCGACATCTTCGTCTGCGGTTCGCCTAAGGCCGGCTGGCCGGAGTTCTGGAAGCACTTCCGGCATTTTGGATGAGCGCGCGGCCCTGGCCTCCAAGAACGTGTCTTACCAACGGAACATCTAGGAGCCCGACCAGGTAAGCCGGGGCGAAGAGACCCACTGCCGGTCCCAGGCTGGAACGCTCACGCGCTCAGTCACGAGTGCGGGCTTGCGAGCCCAGCAGACAACGCTGGTGCCAAAGGGCAGATTGATGTGATGGAGTGCTTGACGCTCCAGATCGAGAAGCAACGTCATGGCCCCATTCGCCACGCGAGCGCGCTGCCTAGAGCCCGTGTCGACCGTGGTTGAGGTGCGAACGATGCTCTTCGCCATGCGCACAACTGCCAGGGGCAGGAAGGCGGTCGCAACAAAGTAGGAAGCGCGCTGGACACTCGAAGCCGGAAGTAGTCAGCTTGCGGCGCAACTCGCTCGCACGGTAACGGCGGCAATGTCCACGCCGCTCGTCATCTTCCCCCCAGAGGAAGGAGTAAGCGGGAACCGTCAGGAACAAAAGGCCGCCGTCCTTCAAGACTCTCCGCATCTCACGCAGAGCGGCGCGATCGTCCGGCATCGATTGCAGGGAATCTCCAGCAATGACGAGGTCAAAGCAGTTGCTGGCAAAGGCGAGCTCATCGATGCTTGAGCAGACCAGGTTCGTTCCGCCGTGCAGTTGATGGAAGGCGCACGCTGCGAGCGTGCTGTGCTGGTTGACAACCCGGAAGAGAGAAGGCTGCTCGAATACAAGCTCGGCCGCGCCGCCCATGTCGAGAATGCGCGCTTCGCGCTTACCGCTCAGCGCCTGGCTCACAACCTCGCGCAAGAGGTTGCGACGCGCAACGTACCACCATGACGACATCTCTTGCTCAAACTGAGCGAAATCGCGTTGAGCATCCATGGATGCGGTCTTGCCTTTCGCCGCCATTGTAAGCCATACGGCTTGCCCGCCTGGCGGCAACCTTTGGCGAAGGCCCGTTACTCAGCGAACACGCTGCCTTTCGTCGCTGCGGTTCCTCCGACCGCAGAGCGGAAGTAGTCCAGCGACATCTCCAGCCCGGTGCGGAGATCGATCTTCGGCGCCCAACCGAGTAATTGTCTCGCTTTGGTGATGTCCGGGCACCGCTGCCTGGGATCATCTTGAGGAAGAGGCTCGAATCGCACTCTGCTGCTTGAGCCGGTCACCTCAAGCACCAGCTTCGCGCATTGTAGAACGGTGAACTCGTCCGGGTTGCCAATGTTGACGGGCCCGTGCTCTGTCGATTTTGAAAGCGCGAGGATCCCTGCGATTTCGTCGCTCACGTAGCAGAAGCTGCGCGTCTGTAGTCCGTCTCCGAACACCGTAAGGTCTTCCCCGCGAAGTGCTTGTTTCATGAAGTTCGAGATCACCCGGCCATCGTTGATCTGGAGGTGCGGGCCGTAGGTGTTGAAGATGCGAACGATATGCGTATCGACTTTCCTATAGCGGTGGTACGCCATGGTCAGCGCCTCCGCGAAACGCTTCGATTCGTCGTAAACCGAGCGCGGGCCGATGGGATTCACGTGCCCCCAATAAGTCTCTTTCTGAGGATGCTCTTGCGGATCGCCGTAGCATTCCGAAGTGGATGCCAGAAGAAACTTTGCGTGATACCTGTGCGCGAGCTCCAGGCAGTTCATTGTGCCAAGGGAACCGGCCTGAAGGGTCTCGATGCCGTGCTGCATGTAGTCGACAGGGCTGGCGGGCGAAGCGAGGTGGAAAACATAATCGATGTGTCCGGTGTCGAAGGTTGTGGACACGTCATGTTTGACCAGCTCGAACTTCGGCTGCGAGGCCAGTTGGGCGATATTCTCCATGCTGCCGGTGAGGAAGTTGTCGACGCAGACCACGCCGTGCCCTTCAGCCAGCAACGCCTCGCACAGGTGGGATCCTAGAAAACCAGCGCCGCCGGTAACAACTATTCGCATAGGCCTATCGATATTGAACCAGTGCTCGACAGGTGGCTCCGAATGACTTCGGAACCACGAGGTCAGCAAGGTTTGCACAGCCCGCGCCCGATCATGATTGGAACTTAGCCTTACCAATCCCGCACCGGGCAATCTGAGAAGTAACCTCCGATTCTATAATCATTCGTTGTCCTGGAAATGAGACTCCTATGCCCGATCGTTCCGCAGACCTGCTGATTATCGGCGGCGGTATCGTCGGACTGGCAACCGCCCTCAACGCCGTTACGCGCTTTCCCGAGTTGCATGTGGTCGTCGTAGAGAAAGAAAGCCAGGTTGCAGCACACCAGACAGGCCACAACAGCGGCGTAATTCACTCTGGCATTTACTACCGTACCGGCTCCCTCAAGGCAAAGAACTGCGTAGCCGGCGCGGCGTCAATGAAAACCTTCTGCCGCGAGCATAGTGTTGTCTTTGAGGAGTGCGGCAAGCTGGTCGTCGCGACTAGCGCCGAAGAACTGCCGCGGCTGGAGCAGCTCCATCAACGTGGCATCGCGAACGGCGTGGAAGGGCTGCGGATGCTCAACCGCGAAGAGTTTCGCGAAATCGAGCCGCATTGTGATGGCGTCCAGGCGCTACAGGTTCCCTCAACCGGAATCGTGGATTACGTCGCTGTAGCGCAACAGTATGCCGAGTTGATCGAGCGCGCAGGAGGGGAGATCGTCTGCAAGGCGAAGGTCATCGGCTTTCGTCGCGATGGGCTGGACAACGTGGTGGAGTCAACCGCCGGCGTCTTCCGTGCAGCCTACGTCATTAACTGCGCCGGGCTCTACAGCGATCAGATCGCCAGATTGGCGGGGGCGGAACTAGACCTCCAGATCATTCCATTCCGTGGCGAGTATTACGAGATACGGCCGGAGCGGCGGTATCTGGTCAAGAACCTGATTTATCCCGTGCCTGATCCACGATTCCCATTCCTGGGCGTGCACTTCACGCGGAGGGTCAACGGCAGTGTGGAGGCGGGTCCCAACGCGTTGCTGGCGTTACGGCGCGAAGGCTACAGCGGTACAGGTCCGGATTTGCGCGAGGCCGCAGACATTGTGTCCTACGACGGCTTCTGGAAGATGGCGCGCAAATATTGGCGCATGGGAGCTGCCGAGCAATATCGCTCGCTGGTGAAGAGCGCTTTCACCACTGCGCTAAGAAAGATGATTCCGGAATTGACGGAAGACGATCTGGCTCCGGGGGGCTCGGGAGTGCGGGCGCAAGCCGTTGACCGGCAAGGCAATCTGCTCGACGACTTCCACTTCGTCCATGCTCCCGGCATGATTCACGTCTGCAACGTGCCTTCACCAGCGGCTACAGCTTCCCTGGAGATCGGTCGTGAGGTCGTCGACAGGATGGCCGAGCGCTTCGACCTGCGCGCCCCGACACCGAAGTAGGAATGTGTTCGGAGGTACATATGCCAGTATGCCCTTTCGTAACATACTTACCCAGACTTATGTGACCGCTATCACTGAACGTTTCATTTTGTGAGTGGGATAGTTACACGCGTAGTCGATTGGTACCTTGCACGTCGGATGACGTAGATTTCACCCATTGTCAATTTCACAGACCTTGGAGAGTTCGGAGATCGACCCTCGATTCGGACGTTGGCTTTTTGTCGGGCCGCTTTGCAGACGCTGCCGGCTGCTGTCTGAACGCTGTTGGGTGATTGGCTGCACCGGGGCGGAAGCTGCGTAACTCACGTTGCTGTCGAGGAGCATTCCTTTGCAACACTTCCAGAATCGGAAGTTCACCAGTCCATTGTCACTCTCCCCCGGTACCAGCTACCCCCTGCATGCGCACTTTGGCGATAGTGAAGGGTTAATAGCCTCTGGTCTTGCCATCGCTGACGTGCAGCATTCACAAATTACGGCCTCCCGAGGAAGGGAAGAAGTGCTCGATCCCTTCGTCGGGCCCAGCCGAATCATTCAACGCCTCCGCGAGTTAGCATGCAAGGTGGCCGCCAGCGACAGTCCAGTGCTGATCCTGGGTGAAACTGGCTCGGGAAAGGGGGTCCTTGCCAACTGGATCCACGCGAATAGTAGTCGCCGGCATGAAGAATTTCTTGACCTGAACTGTGCCGGGCTCGATCGTGAATTTCTGGAGACGGAACTATTCGGGCACGAGAAGGGAGCGTTCACCAGCGCCATCGCCGCCAAACCGGGACTACTCGAAGTTGCCAATCACGGGACTGTGTTCCTGGACGAGATTGGCGATGTCGATTTGCAGGTTCAGCCCAAGCTCCTGAAAGTGCTGGAGACGGGCCGGTTTCGCAGGCTGGGAGACGTCCGCGACCGCTTTGCCGATGTCCGGCTGATTTCCGCTACTCACCGCGATCTGGGACGGGAGGTGCAAGAAGGACGCTTCCGCCCAGACCTCTTCTACAGGATCAACATCATCCTGCTCGAAGTTCCCGCCCTGCGTTGCCGGGCGGAGGACATTCCATGGCTGGCCGTCCATCTTCTGGAATCAATGGCGCCGCGCCATCAGAATACTGAGATCGAACTGGACCGCTCGGCCATCGACGCGCTCCAGACATATTCCTGGCCGGGCAACATTCGTGAATTGCGCAATGTGCTGCAACGCGCTCTCCTCGTCGCCGAGAGTCACGTCATTACGGACCGTGAACTGCAATTTTTTCCGTTCCGGTTCGAAGACTTGTCAGTGCGCTCGCCGCTGGCAACTGACTTGACATTGCATGAGTTGGAGCGGGCCCACATCGAGAGCGTGCTTGCCCAGGAATTTGGATCCATCCAGAAAGCCGCGAAGCGGCTCGGGATTCCGCGCAGCTCGTTGTACAACAAGCTGAGCCGGTTCAGGATTTCCAACCGAGCTTAAAGCAGGAAAAAGAAAGGGCGGAATTCCGAACGGAAGCGCAGCGCCCAGTTGCACATCCGAAAAAGACCGTGTAGGTCCGAGAATTCCGCCAACCGATAAAACTAAAACGTTCTCGAGGAGGAAACGGGTTAACGCTGCAAAACCTTATCTATCGGCCCAGACAGCGTCACTCGTGCTAACACCGGGATTGTTTCATTGGCAAGACGCTCTTGCGAATCCCCCTTCTGCTGTAGTGCGATACCACTTCTGTCGTATCACGCAAGACTCAGGTTTCGATTTGAACTGGCTTCCCGCCGGCGTTTAGGACTGCCCGTTCATGGCAAAGCGATGACATTTCCTGCCCCAAAAGCTGAATCACTTGCAGACAGAGATCGGGACGGGAACGCAAGAATTCCTGGCACCTCTTGCGACGGCACGAACGTGAACTCCGCAGCGCCGGCGGCCGCCACCGTGTAGCACGAGTGATCGCAACTCAAGGTTGATGACAGGCCGATGAAGGAACCTGGATCGAGTTCGCGCAGCTCAATAGTCTTTCCGTCGTGAGAAGTCATGGAGACCCGGGCGGATCCTGACCGCAGAATGTAAATGCCTTTGCCGGGCTCTCCCTCGGCCATGACGCACTCGTCCTGGCCGAACGACACTGGCTGCCCAATAGACTCCAGCTCCCCGATCAGCGTTGTCCCCACACCAGTTTGCTCGGTCACACTTTCCACGGTTCTGTATGCTCTCTTTGCGGTAGTCCGGCTTGTGTGTTGTACACCTTGAAGAGCACGCGGTCGTGTGATGGTCGTCACATGTAGGTGTGACCGAGATGGAAGCGGGTACGATCCCGGGTGCGCAATTGCAGTTGGGAGCCGAAATGCGCGCGACAGCATCAAAGAGGAATAAGTTAATTGCCAATGGAACCGACCGACGCGAATGTCACCGGGTTGAGCAACGAGGAGGTTCTGCGCTACTCGCGCCACCTTATCCTGCCTGATGTCGGAATGGAGGGGCAGCTCAAGCTGAAGCAGGCGAAGGTGCTCTGCGTGGGCGCAGGAGGGCTGGGTTCGCCTTTGGCGCTCTACCTAGCTGCGGCGGGCGTCGGTACGCTCGGCATCGTTGATTTCGACGTGGTTGATCTCACGAACTTGCAGCGGCAGATCATCCACAGAACCGCCGATGTTGGGCGCAAGAAGCTGGATTCCGCCGCCGAGAGCATCGCAGCAATCAATCCCAATGTCGCCGTGCACAAGTTCGAAACGCGGCTGACCAGCGCCAACGCGTTGGAGGTTTTTCGCGAGTTCGACATCATCGCCGACGGAACGGACAACTTCCCGACGCGCTACCTCGTGAATGACGCTTGTGTCCTGACCGGCAAGCCAAATGTTTACGGCTCCGTTTTCCGCTTCGAAGGGCAGGCCAGCGTGTTCGCGACCAAGGACGGTCCGTGTTATCGCTGTCTGTATCCTGAGCCGCCTCCGCCGGGCATGGTTCCGTCGTGCGCTGAGGGCGGAGTGTTGGGCATATTGCCCGGCCTGGTGGGTGTGATTCAGGCGACGGAGACAATCAAGCTGATCCTGGGCTTGGGAGAGACGCTGGCCGGCCGTTTGCTGCTGATCGATGCGGCGTCGATGCGCTTCCGCGAGCTGAAGCTGCGCAAGAATCCCGAGTGTCCGGCGTGCGGCGACCATCGTAGCATCACTAAGCTCATCGACTACAATCAGTTCTGCGGAATTCGCGGAGAGGAAACGGGAGTAGCAGCAACGATGGCCGACATGGCAGTAGAAGAACTGAAGCGCCGGCTCGATGCGGGCGAAGAGCTTTTCGTACTTGACGTGCGGGAGCCGCACGAGTATCAGATCGCTAACATTGGGGCCCATCTCATTCCGCTGAACGACCTTCCAAAACGAATCAGCGAGCTGGATGCCTGCCGCGAGATCGTCGTCCACTGCAAAATGGGCGGCCGCAGCGCGAAGGCGGTCGACTTCCTGCGCCAGTCCGGCTTCACCAAAGTGCACAATCTCGTCGGCGGCATCAACGCGTGGGCGGAACGCGTGGATCCGAAGGTGCCGAAGTACTAACGGGACTACAAGGCCTCGCAATCACATATAGAACAAGCTCAGCCGTGGCACCCGATACTGCTCCAGCAATCGCTTTTGCACGTACTGCTTGTGAAGCTGCTCGATTTGCGGAGCCGTCATCTTGCTGCGATAAGGCGCAAGATCGCGATCGGCCTCGCTGCGGATATTGAATAGCGCTTCATCCGGTGTGGACGCGAGCAACGCGGCAATCAACTTCTCTTCGCTCACCGTCAGCCGACGTTCGAGATCTTCCATTGACGGCGCCGATCCTTGTTCGGCGGCATCAGCAAGGTAGAGCAGGGTCGTAATGGCCTCCTGTGCGACGGAAGCGGCCGACTCCGGCAAAACAGCTGCGTGCAACTCTTCTGCGTTCTGCCGCAAGAAAGCAGCGACGGCCCCGGGATCCAGTCCCGCGTCAGCCTTCTTCGCTGGTGCGGCCCCAACCGCGGCATCTTTCAACTCCTCGGCCGACGCCAGCACTTCCTGCGCACAGTAAGCGAGGCTGTTCACCTTTCGCGTGCGACGGGGACGCCGCTCCCACTTATCGAAGCTGGCGTCGATGCCGCGCAACACCGCCTCAAGCGGAACGCCAGCGTCTTTCCAAATTTCCATCAGCGCCCAGTCAAGGGGAGAGAGGATGACTATCGTTCCCCGGCGCTCTTGGAAGCGCTCCTCGATTTCGGTGAAGTAGTTGAAGTAATTATCCATTGTCGATGATCGTCAAAAGCATTGAACCACGGATCAACACAGATCTTCACAGATCGGAGAAATGAGTTAGTCCGATCCGTGAACATCGGTGCCAATCCGTGGTTCAGAATCTCCGGCGCGGTGAATTCAACTGCGTTTGGAGGTCATACCATCCGAATCATGCGTTCGCAACTCGTCGCAGGGGGCAGCAGCGTGACGGCGAGGGTGACTCTGATTGCGCTCGTAGATGATTCGCAGCCCATCCAGCGTGAGAAATTCATCGACTGCGCGGATGTACTTCGAGCCTTCGCTCATCAGGGAAGCCAGGCCGCCGGTCGCGACTACGTTGACTGGGTCGCCGATCTCCGCCGTCAGCCTCTCCAGGATACCGTCGATGAGTCCCAGATATCCGAAGTAAAGGCCTGACTGCACGCTGCCCACAGTATTGGTGGCCAGCACGCGCGCAGGTTTGCGAATGTCGACACGGGGCAGGCGTGCGGTTCGCGAGAAAAGAGCGTCGGCAGAGATACCGATTCCGGGTGTGATCACGCCGCCCAAGTATTCGCCCTTTTGCGATACGACGTCGAAGGTGGTCGCGGTCCCGAAATCCACGACAATGCAGGGGCCGCCGTACTTCTCGAAAGCGGCAACACTGTTGACGATGCGGTCGGCGCCGACTTCCGCCGGGTTGTCGTAATGCACCGGCATGCCAGTCTTCACTCCCGGTTCGACGAACAGCGGCTTGATCTGGAAGTATCGTTCGCATACTTCACGCAGAGTCGAATCCAGCGGCGGAACGACGGAGGAGATGACCGTACCCTGCACGGACGCGACTTCCAGTCCATTCATCGCGAACAGATTGCGAAAGAGGACGCCGTACTCATCCACCGTCTGGGACTTCACCGTTGTCACACGCCAATGCGCGATAAGGCGGCGCTGAGACGGCGCCACCTCAGATGACCTCGCCTCGAAGACCCCCAAGACCGTGTTGGTGTTTCCTACGTCGAGGACCAGCAGCATTATCGTTTCCCATCGATGGCGCGCACGGTGCCGGAAAGCACAGTCCTGAGTCCATTCGCGGTTCGCACAAGCAGGAAGCCGCTTTCGTCGAGCCCTTCCGTAACGCCCTCGTATCCGCCGTCTTCGTCGATGTGAACGTAGCGCTCGCAGGCGAAAGAGGATTGCTCTTCGAACTTGCGGAAGACTTCTGCTCTCCCTTGCGAAGCGGTCTCAATCAGCTTACGGTAGGCGGCGTCGAGCGATTTTAGCAGAGCAGCCGCAAGCTCTACGCGGGACCACTCGCGTCCGCCTTCAAGACGTAACGAAGTGGCGATGGGCTCGAGTTCGGCGGGAAAGACCGTTTGGTTCACGTTGATGCCGATGCCAACCACGACATGTCGCACTTGTGTTGCCTCGGCATTCATCTCAGTCAGGATGCCGCAGAACTTCTTCTCGCTGAGCAGAACGTCATTAGGCCATCGCAGGTCAGGATGCAACCCAGTTGTTCGTTCAACCGCCTCTACTACCGCGATGCCGGCCATCAGTGACAACAGCAGCGCGTCGGCCGGAGCGAGCTGCGGCCGCAAAATCACAGAGCAATAGATGCCTACCGACGGATCTGAATCCCAGGTATGGCCGCCGCGACCGCGTCCAGCGGTCTGCTCCTCCGCCAGGAACACGCTCCCCTCGGGTTCCCCGGCGGCCGCGGCGTTCATCGCCTCGGTGTTGGTGGAGCTGACGCTGAAGTAATGATGGATGCAGCTGCCGATGAGATTTCCTTGCAACAGCGGCGCGAGAATTTCCGGCAGTAGTAGGTCAGGCATAGAGTCCAACTGATAACCGGTCGCAGGATGACCGATGATTCGCACGCCAAGCTCACGAAGCTGTTGCACCGCGCGCCAGACTTCGGAACGGCTGGTTCCGAGTTCTTCAGCGATGCGCGTCCCGCTGACGACAATGGTGGCGTTGTCGCTCAACAGGCGCACAATTCGGCCCAGACGCGAGTCGGTGGCGTTCTGCAAAAGAGGGTCCGCGCGTTTCGTGTTCAGAGTAGCGATAACGGAATTATGCGCGCAACAAGGAAAGTTGGACAGCCGCCAGCCAGGGCTTAGTTCGTGTGTGTCAGGCTCGTGGCGAAAATGTCGATCCAACGCCGTTGGTCGGCAGTCTCAGGAACTTGTGTTCCCCTCGCACGTTCCAGAACCTGGATGGCCGAGGTTGGGTCTATGCCTCTCATGACGAGCAGGCAAGCAGCCAGGGTCCCGGACCTCCCAACACCTTGCCGACAATGAATCGCGGCATTATCGCCTGATGCCAGCACTTTATCGAGTTGTTCAAGTAGTGGCGCAACCTCGGATGGAGACGAAGGAACACCCAGGTCAGGAACTGGGAGGGAAAGGAACCTCAACCCCTCGCGTTCCGCCTCTCGATGCTCACCCATAAGATCAAGCTCGGCTTCTTCCTCCGGGGTTAGCAGGGACAGAATTGCCTTGACTCCCGCTTCGCGCCAGGAGCGCAGTTCATCCTGCAGCCAATCGCCTCCGCGTGGGCGAGGCGAAATTGCCAACCTCCCTGGCCATGGTCCGATCGATCCAGTAGATCTTTGTCGCCATCTAGAATTCTCTCTTCACCACGATTTCGCGCGGCAGGCTGTCCACGTTCACTCCCCGCTTTCGTAGGACATGAACCCGATGATTGCCATCGAGTATAGTCCCATCTGACCGGGCTTTCAGGCTGTCCCTCTGACCGGGCACAAGGGAATGCATAATTGTTTCGATAGTAAGGCGTTCGAAGACAGCCAGTTTACTTGGTATGAGAGTTGTCTCGGGATGAAGCGACTTCAGCGGTGCAGGATATTTCATCAGGACGATCTCTTCTCAGGTGAAACTCAGCCCTATGCGGGCTGCACGCGCATACTCAAATCCACTGCGGGCACGGAGTGCGTGAGCGCGCCGATGGAGATGAAGTCGACCCCGGTCTCGGCGTAGGCTCGGACGTTCGACAGATTAATACCGCCGGACGCCTCCAGCGGAACCTTGCGTTCGAGCCTGGCTACGCGTTCGACAGCTTCGCGAACCTGCTCCGGCGTCATGTTGTCGAGCAGGATGGCCTCGGCGCCGTGCTGGAGAGCTTGATCGAATTCCTCCAGCGAGCGCACTTCGATTTCGATCGGAAGCCCGCTATGACGTTGGCCCAGGGCTTTCTCCAGTGCTTGTACCGCCCCGCCAGCCAAGCTGATGTGATTGTTCTTGATCAGGATGCCGTCGCTCAGGTCGAGCCGGTGATTGGTGCCGCCGCCGCAGCGCACCGCCCACTTATCCAGCAGGCGTAGGCCCGGAGCAGTCTTGCGGGTATCAAGGATCGTTGCCTTGGTGCCGACGACTGCGTCAACGTAGTGCCGTGTGGCCGTCGCGATACCGCTCATGCGCTGCATGATGTTGAGGACCAGCCGCTCGCAGGCGAGAATCACGCGCGCGTTGTGCCGAATGACGGCGACGGTTTGGCCTGTGCGCAAGCGGACGCCGTCGAAAATCTCAGGACTGCTTCGAACATCGGGATGCGAGGTAACCTTGCCGTCGAGCTGCGCGTAGATTTCGAGTATGGGCTGAATGCAGCCGAGGCCAGAGAGAACGCAGTCCTGCTTTGCGAGAATGGTTGCTGTGGCGCGCTGTGCCGGATCGATGCAGGCCTGGCTGGTCGCGTCATGCGTGGCGCGGTCTTCCTGAAGCGCGTTTTCCAGAAGTGCGGTAACCCTGCGCCCTGTCCAATCCACCTGTATTCTCCCGATCGGCGGCTTCCTGTATGCCAAGCCTATTTCTAGCAGCCTAGTTCTTGGAGTGCAGCCTTTGCCTTCCCCACCAGGATCTCAACTTCACCCCGGCGCTTCTTCAATCCGTCCACGACTTGCGCAGGAGCCTTGGCGAGAAACGCTTCGTTCGACAACTGCGCAGTCGCCCGGCCAAGCTCCCCTGTGAGTTTCGTAAGTTCCTTATTGATGCGGTCGCACTCCACCGCAACATCGACCTTTCGTTCGTAAATGACGCGCACGTCGAAACGCGCCGTGCTGCGGGCGCCCGGCACCTTCGCCAACGATGAGTCGATAAAACTCAAACCATCGACATCCGCTAGCAACTCGACTGCGCTCCGGTTGCGCTCGATCGATGAGCGGACGTCCGCGTCGGCGAAAACTTCGATGGGCAACTTCTGCTTGCGATCGATCTTCAGCTCGGTGCGGATATTGCGGACCGCAGCGATCAAGTCCTGCAAGATCGCCATCTCGGTCTCTGCGGCGATATCGATCTGCTTCTGGTCAGCCGTTGGGTAGGCGGCCAGAGCGATGGATTGCAGCGGCGGATTGCCATCGTAAACCGCGTGCCATAGCTCCTCGGTAATGAATGGCATAAACGGCGAGAGCAGCCGCAACGCGCCTTCAAAGATGCTCACTACATTCGCAAATGCGGCGCGCGCCTGGCCGCGGTTGCCGGAAGCCAATCGAGGCTTCATCAGCTCGATGTACCAGTCGCAAAATTCGCCCCAGAAGAAGTGATAGACCACGTGCGCGGCTTCGTGGAAGCGATAGGCTTCCAGTGCATTGTTCACTTCCTGTGCGACGCGATTAAAGCGCGACAGTATCCAGCGGTCTTCGAGGCTCTCAACCGTAAAGTTCGACAGACCGGGCCTGGCGAGATCGGCAGTAGAATTCTTGAACTCGGCCAGCGACCACACGCCCGCTTCCTGTGCACGGTCGACATTCATGAACAGGAAACGCGCGGCATTCCAGATCTTGTTGGCGAAAGCGCGGTAGCTGTCAATTCGCTCGGGCGAGAAGGCGATGTCGGTGCCGGGGGCAGCCATGATCGCCAAAGTAAATCGCACCGCATCGGTGCCGTACTTCTCTGTGATCTCGATGGGATCGACCACATTGCCCTTGGTCTTTGACATCTTCTGGCGTTCGGCATCGCGCACCAGTGCGTGAATGTATACGGTGCGAAACGGCACGTCGCCGTGCTCGTGACCGCGCATGAAATGGCAATTCATCATGATCATGCGCGCCACCCAGAAGAACAGGATGTCGAAGCCGGTAATGAGCAGCGTGGTCGGATAGAACGCATCCAGCTCCGGAGTCTTGTCCGGCCAGCCGAGCCCCGAACATGGCAACAGCCCGGACGAGAACCAGGTGTCGAGAACGTCGCTGTCCTGCTCAACGTTGCTGCCGGCGCACTTAACACAATTTGAGGGCGCCTCGCGAGCGACGAGGACTGCGCCGCAGTCCTTGCAATGCCATGCCGGAATGCGATGTCCCCACCACAGTTGCCGCGAAATGCACCAGTCGTGAATGTTTCGCATCCACTCGAAGTAGGTCTTGGTGTAGTTCTCCGGAACGAACTTGATCTCGCCTTGTTCGACGGCTGCGATGGCGCGATCGGCCAGCGGCTGGATCTTCACGAACCACTGTGTCGAGAGCCGCGGCTCGACGATGGTCTTACAGCGGCTACAGGTGCCGAGCGGGACGACATAATCTTTCTTGCCCACCAGGAGGCCGCCCTTTTCGAGATCCTCGAGAACACGCTGTCGCGCCTCGAATCGGTCAAGACCGGCATAGGGTCCAGCGTTCTCGTTCATCTGCGCGACTTCGTTCATCACCTCGACTTGCGGCAGGTTGTTGCGTAACCCAGCCTCGAAGTCGTTGGGATCGTGCGAAGGCGTGACCTTCACCGCGCCGGTGCCGAACTCAGGCTTGGCGAGCGTGTCATCGGTGATGACCGGTATCTCGCGATTCATCAGCGGCAGCAGCACGTGCTTGCCGTGCAGATGCTGGTAGCGCTCGTCCGTTGAGTTGACCGCGACGGCCGTGTCGCCAAGCATGGTCTCGGGACGAGTGGTCGCAACGACGATAAATTCGTTAGGACTGCCAATCACCGGATAGCGAATCTCATACAACTTGCCCGGCGTTTCTTCGTGCACAACTTCCAGGTCGGAGACAGCCGTAATGCAGCGCGGGCACCAGTTCACGATATACTTGCCGCGATAGATCAGCCCCTCTTCGTACAAACGGACGAACGCCTCACGCACCGCGCGCGACATGCGCTCGTCCATGGTGAAGTACTCGCGCGACCAGTCGACCGACGCGCCGAGCCGCTTCATCTGCTTCAGGATGACGCCACCGTAGTGCTGTTTCCAGTCCCACACGCGCTCAACGAAGGCTTCGCGCCCGATTTCGCGCCGGTTCTTTCCCTCGCTGGCGAGTTGGCGCTCCACCATCATCTGGGTCGCGATGCCCGCGTGGTCGGTGCCGGGCAGCCACAGGGTGGGTATGCCCTGCATACGCTTCCACCGGGTGATGATGTCGATCTCCGTGTGGTTCAGCATATGGCCCATGTGAAGCCGGCCGGTTACGTTGGGCGGCGGCAGGGTGAGCGTGAACGTCGGCTGCGCCGAGCCTGGCGCGGGCGTGTCGATATGGAACAGCTTGTGCTCGACCCAGTACTCAGCCCAGCGCGGCTCGATGGATCCCGGCTCATATGCTTTGGGAAGATCGTGCGGCATGCAATCCGTTCAGAGCGAAGTTAATCTTCGATATTACGGTGCGCGAAAAGGGGGGTCAAACAACCAAGCGGCGGTGAGGGTAAATGCAGGTAATCGGAGCCGGTGATGTTTCTGCTGCTACAATGGCCTCGCTCACGGAGTCCACAGGATTACTCCCTCTATTCGTCATGCCTGACGACCACCGAGCGAATAACCCATACAAGGAGAAAGACATGAAGAAAGTACTGGTGTGTTTCGCCATCGCACTGATGGCGGTGGCGGTTCAAGCGATGGACGGGGTTGAGAAGACGATCGCGGGTATGGAGCAGCAGTGGGCGACAGCCGGCAAGGCAAGCAATGCCGACGCAATAGCTCCCATGCTGGCGAAGAACTTCATCGGACTGAATAGCGACGGCACCACCGCCGACAGGGCAAAGGTGCTGGAGAACACAACGAAAAGCAAGTGGGAGATCAACGAGATTAGCGACGTGAAGGTGACCGTTACCGGGAACACCGCTATCGCGACCGGCGCGTGGCGCGGCAAAGGCACCGACCAGGATGGCAAGTCGGTTGACGCTCACGAGCGCTGGGTCGATACCTGGACCAAAATGCCGGACGGCAAATGGCAGTGCATCGCTTCGGCGAGCGCCCCGGAGATGAAGAAGTAGAACGACAGTGACTGGTGGACGGTGGCCCGGCCAAGCACTCTGATTCGTCCACAACACGAGGGGCGCCACCTGCCAAGAAACGCTCATTTCTCGTCAAATTTCGCCTCGAAACGCTCTCGAAACCCGCTTTTGCTGGGCTGTTCTTGGCCTCGATTGATCCGGTTCTTTCCCATTTAGGAACGAACACGGCCTCTGATGACCTTGGCGCGGGAGTAAATTGAGGCCACTTCGGGCCACTTCGACTGGGTTTGGAAGGGTTTTGGAAGGGTTTTGGAGGTGTTTCGGAGGTGTTTCGGACGGGGTTTTGGGGGCGGAATAGCGCGTTTTCGCGGGGCACTTTCCTCCGCCCGCGGGACCTCGGTTTGTTCCAACATGCGAGGGTTAGTGCTCCCCGCGCATATCGGAATCAGCCGGTCTACCTCGTCAAGCCCCGGGTGCGTGTCTTGCACTGAGTTCGATTTATTAGTTGCTTAAGAGTGCAACTTAATAAGTGGACGGGTGGTCCGGGCAAGCACCTTGGGTAGTCAACACACACGAGGATGGGCGGGTGGCCCAGACAAAGATCACGAGGGTGCCCCATGCAACCTTCGTTTGGTTGCATGGGGGTTTTCGTCGGCAGTGCGACTCGGTTCAAGGTTTAGGATACTTCCCGTGCAGAAGCGACGAAAGTCAAAATCCCCGCTCAACCAACCGATGGTTGGACGGGGCACCCTCGGGTGTTTTGATTACTCAAACCGCTTGCCCGGGCCACCCGCCCGTCGCCAGTGTTTCGAATTGCGCCGAAATGCGGGACAGCAATATCGGAAGCACGTCCAGCGCTTGTTCGCTAACCCCGGCAAGCGCAACCACGGCGATAGGCGGGGAAGTCAGCGAGTTCCAATGCTGATCTAAGCCAGCGTGGGGGGAACGGCACTCTTTCCAGGACAACAAGCCCGAGTTCCCTTCGGGCTTGTCGCCTACATGAAACCCCAGTGTCCGTCCCTACGTGCATGCCCTCTCGTGACTCGGCGCACTTACAATTCAAACCGAAGGAACGTGTGGGGCGCCCGGCCTTGAACGGCGTTCTTCCTTCGTCTATTATTCCTGCCAAGTTGACCAGTGTTATACTCTACGAACAGCAGCGGCTGAGACACCTTACTACGTGACGTCGATGAAATACTTCTACTTTTGCAATGCTGGTCTGAGAAACAAGAAGATTCACATCCAATCCGTCTTCTGCAAGCCCATAGCGACAGAGCCAAACACAATTACTTCGCTTGCGCGTTCGACGAACTCCTCTGCGCCGATAGTCCTAATCCTCGTCTGAACGATTTGTCTCAACCTCTGTTCAGTTGGCTGCATCTGTTTCACCGTCTGCTCGAGCAATTCCTTATCTCGGCCAATGGATTCTGCAGTGGTAAGTCGTAGTACTTAGGCGTATTAGCACTTGATGGATTCCTCAAACTCGCCCGCCTGCGGCGATCTTCTGTTCAACCCAGGATGCTTGAAAACATCAGCAGTTTCCTCCATTTTTGCCGAGCTCTTTGATCGTCTGATGCCGCCGTCTATCAGCTCGGAAATAAACGCGTCGATTCCAACCTCTATATCTTCTCTATCAAATGACGCATTGCCATAAGACTCTTGTTCTTCGTCTTCCATTTCCTCGTCATCTCGATGTCCTCGGCGTCGACTCGTTTTTGATGACGGAGTGGTCCCATGAACCAAGCCCCAGCAATTCGAAGCTTGCCTCAATTTCCTTGAGGGCTTCCAAAATCGCTTCTATCTTCCTCCGATTCGGTTTTCTTGTTGTGCTCATGGTTTTGGCTTTGGGCTAGGCGCACTTGTTCCACTTGTCGGCTGATGCTGGGAAAAGAATCTGCTGCCTATTTGTGTCCAGTGGTTTCGGATTTCGTGCCGATGGGGCACCAAAGGACCGAGCGCCAGCAGCATCAAAACTGCATAAAAGTAGATATGCGCTTTTATGAAGAGCGCGAACTGACTACCACCGCTCACTCGAATCGATCACGAGTGTGTGTCCACCAATACGATCTCTCCTTAAGGTCAAACGCACCGGCATTCTGACCGATTGCGACCTCTTGAGATCTGGTCTCGAAGCCTCGTGTCGCGGGCAAGAACCCACCCAACTCGGAGATGCCGTTCTCGATGCGGCAGGCATAGCTATACCGCACCATACGAGAGGCTCTGGAAAGGATGCGGAAGGGTGGAAACTATGCGATAGATATCTCAAAAACATCCTGCGCCGCATCAAGAAGTTAGAAAACGAAGACCCTTCTCATGGGCTTAGTCAATTTGTTCTGTACGAGGATGATACTGGACTAATCCGAGTGCGGCCGTTTGGCTTCACCGGAATATCCAAAGTCTCGATCCCACATTCCCACGGCTCCTATTGTGGGCCGCCAGTGGAGCCCGGCGTTGCCTTCGTGGGGTGGCTGACCGGGACGCTTTTTTCATGTAACAGCTCCAACTCTCGCACCTAATTTAGCCGCGCTCCGCGTAACCTGCAACCTCCACAAGTGGAAGCCGCTTTCACGCGGTGGAGGCGGCGTACGATAACTCAACAAAACCATTCTTGTAAGCGACCACGTTCTTCAAATCCCACCTCTTCTCCGTCAGGAAACTACCGAATAGCCGGAGTCCGTCACCCAATAGGACAGGGGCTATGGTCAACCTGATCTCGTCCACCAGGCCGAGTTCGAGAAAACGCTGGCATAACATGGCCCCACCCACCAGCCAGATGTTTCCGTATCGAGGAGCGAGAATACTATCAACCAACTTCTTAAGATCACCGGAATAGAATTCAACGCTTTTCTTCGTGGACGGCAGCTCTCGGTTTGTGATCACGACGGTCGGGGTGTCACCATAGGGCCAGCCGAGTTGGAGCGCATGCTCGTATGTGCGAGAACCGAGCACGTAGCAGTCTATGGATTTGACGAAGGTCGCAGCTTCTTCCTCCGAGATGGAAACCCCGGCTTCGTAGACGCTTCCAGGGTTATTCCATCGCACCAGACACTGTTTCTTTCTTGGCGATGAAGCCATCCAGACTGGAAACCATGTGCAGTGTTACGGTTCGTTCTCTTGCATTTTCCTGATTGCGTGACAAAGTTCCTCCTCGCTTTCGGCCGAGATCGATATGCGTTGGGGTGGACTGGAACAGCCCGGTGCCCCAGGTTCGCCCTTCCTTTGGGCCAACCTGGTGGAGGGATTCGGTGTGACGGGCCTAGCCGGGTTCTATAGAAGGGGATGTCAAGAGAAAATACTTTTCCCTTCGCTGGCAGAGAGGGGTAGTTCTCTGACATCCAGCCCCAGTTCGTGCCGGCCTGAGCTTGGTGGCCGCAGGGTTTTCCGGTTTTCTCTTCCACGCTACTACGTCCTTCGGCTGCTGAACGCTACGCAAGCCTCATGGTGGCTCAATGGCCAACCATGGTTCTATCGGAGACTCGCCCGCTCGGGGCGGCACTATAGCTTTGTTGGGTTATCCGAGGGAGCATATGGTGGCCCGTGAGACTTGGTGCCCAATACGACGGATGCAGCCTAACCCGCGCCAGGATACTTACCCTCGAACCCGAGCGCTCAGAACGAACCGACAACGCGGAAGCAACTCCGCTCAGTCCTGTCGCTGCGCGCTCAAGCCGCTTGTAGCTTCAGATAGTCGGCGTCGAACGGTTCTCCTTTCTTCCAAATGTGTAAAGTGATGGCCGCGATCTTGCGCGCCAGGGTCAGCCGCGCCAGCTCGGGCTTCATCCCCTTTCCTAGAAGGTTTTCGTAGAAGCTACCAAACACTCCGCTGCTGCCGCTGGCGGTGGTAGCCGCACTCTTAAACAGATTCTTCAGATCGTGGTTGTGGTTCAGGTTCAGTCCGCGAATGAACACCGGCTTTCTGCGGCGCTCGCAGTTGCCCGTTCACCATCTGATAATCGGCGCTGCTGCGCGTCTCCAGAGCCAGACCGCAGTAGGCCCAGAACTGGCGCTTGCTGCGGAAGCGATGCGGCGTCTGCACCCGCCCCATCAGCAGCGCCGCGCGTATCGGACCTAGCCACGGAACCGTGCGCAGCAGCTTGCGTCTCTCTATGCTTGCGGCATTCCAGCATCAGATCGCGACGAGCCTCGCGGCGCAACTGCTTGCAGCAGATCCAGCTGCTTGATAGAGTCGCCGCGCCCGCCGCTGCAAGCCCGGCTCCAGCAGCTGCGCTAAGCAGTCTTCGCGATGCCGTGATCCATAGGGTTTCTCGCCCGCACAAGCAATCGCCTGGCTGCGATACAGCGCCTTCATACGGCCCATGATGCGGGTGGTGTCTTCCGTCAGCGTGGCATAACTGCGTCCCAGATGCTTCACCGTCGCCGCGCTGTTCTGGCCATGATAGACCGGCGACAACAGTCCCGGCGCGCAGCAACTCGGCCAGCTTGCGGGCATCGATGGCGTCGCTCTTGTTGCCCGCCTTCAGCAGCGCATTCTTGCGCGGATTGCAAACCACCAGCTTGGCTCACCCGCCGCACCAGCAGATCGTAAAGCCAAGCCGAGTGCGTGCCTTCTTCGAAGGTCACATGCAACGTCCCACGCAAACCGTGAAGGAAATCCACGAATGGTCGCTGCTATGGGTGGCGATCACCGACTGCATCACCAGCTTGCCCTCCGCGTTCAGCACCGCAACCGAGATGGTGCTCTGGTGGACATCCAGTCCGATATACTTGATGCTATTCATCAGGGTGTTCCTTTCGTGTTGCCGCAGTTTCTGCTTTTCACAGCTACTGCAAACTACCGCGAAAGGGGCGCCCTTCTATAATGCGTGCCCCACTCATTCGTTCTATTCGAATTGGAAAATCTATTAAACTACCGCGGTACCGTTGAGAAGGATTTTCAGCATTTCTTCGAGCAACATCCGTTTCTGTTGACTGGGCTTGATTTCAGGAAGGCCCACCCGCAACCGCTTTTATACAAAGACGACGGCACTTCATTGATACCGGACTTCTTTTTGGAGAAGCTCGATAACCATTGGGATACCATTCTCGACCTTAAGCGTCCATACGAAGACATGGTCGTTAGGCGGAAGAACCGAGTGTATTTCAGCCAGGCAATCCACAATGCTGCTGCGCAGCTGCGCTATTACTCGGAGTGGTTCGAAAGCCCGACAAACAGAAAAACGTTTGAGTCGTGTATGGGGTACGGACGTTTCGGCCCAAAATGGTAATTGTGATCGGCCGCAATTTGGCCTTCCGCGATGATGTTGAACGCATTCGGCTACTGTCCGGCTTACCGAATGGACTCGAACTCTGGACTTATGATGATCTGCATCGCCGAGCGGAACGGTACGTCAATCTCGTCCGAAGGGAACCTCTCAGGAGCCTTGAAACCCCGCGTTTAGTTGGCATGGCGGGTTCGTCGGCAGTGCGACTCGGCTCAAGGTTTAGGATCCTTCCCGTGCAGAAGCGACGAGGGTCAAAATCCCCGCCCAACCAACCGAAGTGTCGAGTCCCAAGACATGCTTTACGGTTTGTCTCGACACATCCTTTACAGTTTCTCTTGGTTTTCAATCCAGCGTTCGACCGCGGTCGAACGCTGGATTGAAAGGTCGAGTTCGCGCACCACGCTCCGGCAGTAGTACACCAGAACCCGGTCTTCCATCTGCACCAGTTGCACCCATTCCCGACGCAACGCCTGACCGATATTCCAGTTGCGTCCAAAGGCCTTCAGCTTGCCATCGCCATCCAGCCGCCGCACATGCGCTCCCGCCGGATACTCCCACCGCGGCGGCTGCGGATTGTAGCATCGCACACTCGGGCCGGGTGGCCCGGCCACATCACGAGTTCCCCATGCACCTTCCTTTGGTGAAATGTGGGATATAGTCGGCATTGCTCTCGTCTCAAAGTTTAGGATACTTCCCATGCAGAAGCGACGAAAGTCAAAATCCCCGCCCAACCAACCGAGGTTGGACGGGGCACCCTCGGGTTCATTGACTACTCAGAATACTTGCTAGGGCCGCACTCGTCCTCCGGTGATCCCCTTACTGAGACTGAATTCCCTGCACGCTATCTCATAAATTACATTGCCTTGTATCAGGGCCCGCCTTCAGGCGCGCCGAACCCGCGTAGACAACGTCCGGGCTTCAGCCCCTGCAAGATGGTCGAGCAGGGCTGAAGCCCGAAATCCTACTTGTCGATTACGGCCCGGCTGAAGCCGGGCCCTGGTACAAAGCTCAACAACCAGATAGGGGCACTCGTGCGAGATACCCTTGATTCTATCAGTACCTCATTCGCTCCATCCCCGCTCGGCAAGCCGTTGCGTCCTCGAACCATCGCGCACTGAGGCGGGTGGCCCAGCCTACCGCTAAATACTTATTGTGCGGGTGCCCCATTCTACCCGGAGCGAATGCGACGGGTAGGGTGGGGATTTTTCTTGGCCCAGGGCGCTTCAGGAAAATGGAAGTCAAAACCCCCACCCTAGCTCGTCCGACGATCACTCGAGTGCTCGTCGGCACGACCTAGAATGGGGCACCCGAAGCGAAGACTTGAGTTCTTTCAAAACTCGACGAGTGCTAGAGTGCGCCACCCGCCCGAACCGTCCAATCACAAAGACTTCATCTCCACACCCACTTAACGACGAGCCTCCACAAGATGTAACTAATGAAAGACGCTAGCAGCCCAACGGCCATGCCAAATAACGCCCCACCCCATCCCCGCTCACTATTGGTAATCCGCGAAAGGATCTCACCCGTGAACATGCCGCTCGCCAGACCGATAATGGCGCCCTCGGCAAGGTTGACGGGCAACACTAGCCAAAAGGCAGTTATAGGGTTGCCGGTGCGGCGTCTGAAAAACCCAAAGTCCCAGTGCGCCTCGATTCCGGCAAGAAGTCCTGCAATGCCAAACACAGCCGTGGACAAGGTACGATATCTTCCGAGTTCTGCGGGCGTGAGAGCGAACGCCACGGCTGCCCACGCTGCAGAGAACACTAACATCGGACAATGGCGTGTTGACTTTGGGCAGGGCTCAAGCCGAACTGCCATGATAAGCAGTACGCACGAATAAAAAGAGGTTAGTAGCGTTTCTGTTTTCATGGCCATTGGCTTGTCGGCCGTATAGTCCTGCGCGGCGGGTGGCCCGGCCAACGATCACGAGGGTGCCCCATGCAACCTTCGTTTGGTTGCATGGGGGTTTTCGTCGGCAGTGCGACTCGGCTCAAAGTTTAGGATACTTCCCGTGCAGAAGCGACGAAAGTCAAAATCCCCGCCCAACCAACCGAAGGTTGGACGGGGCACCCTCGGGTTCATTGACTACTCAGAATACTTGCTAGGGCCGCACTCGTCCTCCGGTGATCCCCTTACCGAGACTGAATTTCCCTGCAAGCTATTTCATAAGCCACATTTGCCTTGTATCAGGGCCCGCCTTCAGGCGGGCCGAACACGGCGTAGAAAACGTCCGGGCTTCAGCCCCTGCAAGATGGGTCGAGCAGGGGCTGAAGCCCGAAATCCTACTTGTCGATTACGGCCCGGCTGAAGCCGGGCCCTGGTACAAAGCTCAACAACCAGATAGGGGCACTCGTGCAAGATACCCTTGGTTCTATCAGAACCTCATTCGCTCCATCCCCGCTCGGCAAGCCGTTGCGGGTCCTCGAACCATCGCGCAGTGACAGCTCCGAATACGCAGCCGCCGACGTGCGCCAGGTAGGCGACGCCGCCGGTCTGCACATTGGCTACGGCTCCCGCATTCAGAAGCTGGCTCAGAAACCATACGATGATCAAGAGCGCAGCCGGGATGAAGGTGATGCGCACGAAAACAAAGATGACGAGAAGTGAGCGCATTCGGTCGCGAGGGTAGGTCACAAGAAACGCGCCCATCACGGCGGCAATCGCGCCACTTGCGCCCAGGTTAGGCACTGTGGAACTGGGGCTGGCCGCGATCTGCGCCAGCATAGCCACCAACCCGCCGAGAAGATAAAACGCCAGGTAGCGCAGGGGATTCATGGCGTCCTCGATTTCAGGGCCGAAAGCCCACAAGAACACCATGTTACCTATGATGTGCGACCAACTGCCATGCAGGAACATGGCGGTCAGAATCGTGATCCAGTGATGACCGGCCACGATCTGTGCGGGAACGACTGACCATTGCAGGACAAACGCGTCCCCCCGCATTAGTTCGATCACAAATACGACGACATTGACCACTACGATCAACGCCGTCATGACGGGGAAATGGTTGGGGCGTCGCGATGCGTCCGATAAAGGGACTACCGTTCCCATGGAGTATCTTCTCCGCTGTTTTCTACGTATCCCAGGTTAGACCAAAAGAAGGACGAACCCTTCGACAAGCTCAGGGCAGGCTCTGGGGCACCGGGCACCAGCAGCACTATACTCTCTCAGACCTTCGACAACCACGATGTGGTTAGGTTCTTGTCTCCCACCCTGTCCCCAACTGCGGGGGACAGAATGGGGCACCCACAGTTTAGAACTGTCGGCATTGAGAACCGAACGGTTGGGGCCTCGGCCTAGAACGGCCAGATGTGCTTTTTCTTTTTCTTCGAAGTGCTCTCGGTTGCGTTGTCAGCCGGAGGAGCTTGATTCTGTGCCGAAGCCGATGACCCAGAGCTCGTCCCGCTACTGCTTGCTGTGGGCGTCGTCGAAGATGGCGAGCTCCCGGTCGAGGTAGCATTTGCCGCTGCCGGCGCGGAGCTCGTCCCCGGAGCCGCAGCCGAACTCCCTGAGGCCGGCGCGAGATCGTTCCCGAAGTCAGTGGCGGGACTGTTGGCGTCACTTGCTGCCGGCGCGCCACTGGCTGGCCCTGCGGCATTAGGAGAGGGCTGCCCAACCGCCGGAGTTGTTGTCGCCCCGCCGCCCGAAGGAGATGGCAGGACCTCCGCGCCCGCGGTGTTATCCGACGCCGCTCCACCAACTGAAGGAGTTGCACTATGGCCTGCCGCTCCGGTCGAAGCGTTGGCGTTACCGCCGGTTATCCCGGTCATCAAAGTGGCGGCAGCGTTACGCACAAAGTCGGGAGCGCTGGCCTGCTTGGGATCGACCAGCGTCGGCTCACCCACCGTGACAGCCTGAGACGTGTCCGGAGCATGCTTGAAGTTGTCTATCAGCTTGCCGTACATGCCTTCACGACCCCGGCTCTCGAGTTCCTTCTTGTTCTGCGCAATCGCCTCGGGCGTCGGAGTAGGAACCGGCTGGTTCATGGCCTGCAGCTGTTTCTTCGCATCAGCGGCACGCGACTCCAAGGGGTAGCGGGTAATGATGCGTGAGTAGGCGTCGGCAGCCTGTTGTGTGTACTGCTTGATCAGGCCACCTTTCTGCTGCTCTGTCAGCCTGGAGGCACGTAAGACGTCGACTTCCTTCTGGTAGGACTCTCCCAATTCATAGAGGGCTTCGTCAGCGCCGCTGTAAAGCGGGTAGGTGTCGACCAGTGACTTGAGCCGGGCTATCGCGGCCGGCCAGCTCTCGCGCACGAAGTAGAAGTGCCCGATGAGGTATTCGCGCTCGGCCAGTACTTCCTGCACCTGCAACAGGCGCTCTTTTGCCTCGGGAACCAGCTTGCTGTCGGGATATTGCAGGATGAGTTGCCGGTATTCTTCCTCGGCGCGTTTGGCGTGGGTGTAATCGCGATCCGGCTTCTCCATCTCCTTGTAATGGATGTTCGCGATTTTCATCTGCGCCTCGGCGGCCTCGGGCATGTTGGGGAAGAAGGTCTGGAAATCCTTGTACTCGCTCTCCGCCTGGGTCCACGCGGCAGAGCCACCTTCCGCGTACCAGGAGTCGCCGATGGCCAGCTTGGCGCGTGCCACGTATTCGGAGTCGGGATAGGTGTTGATCAGGGTCTGAAGACTGAGGCGGGCAACATCGTATTTGTTGTGCTTCATCGCATCCATAGCGCGGTCATAGAGCACCTTGTCCGGCTGCTTGGAGTCGATGTTGGCAATGGGGTTCTTTACGTTCTTGTTGGTGCAACCGGCCAGCAGCAGCACAGCTCCGATCAGCAAGGCAACGATTGCGCGACGAAACATCCTAAACACCTCAACACCTCGGAAATCTATCAATGGTCAAGCCTGCAACAGCATTGCTTCCTGTGCCACCCGCAGCAGCGCCTCTGCGTTCTCGGTCGGATTGCCGTGGCCGAAGATGTGGCTGCCGGCAACCAGTATTTCAGCGCCGGCCCGCACGGCCGGGCCAATGGTTTGGAGGTCAATGCCGCCATCGATCTCGATGCGGAAACTCACACCTTTCGCAGCGCGCATGGTGGCCAGTTTGCGGACCTTTTCCAGCGCGCCGGGGATGAACCTCTGCCCGCCGAAGCCTGGGTTCACCGACATGACCAGCACGTAGTCGATGATGTCCAAAACCTCGCCCAGCGTCTGCACCGGCGTCGCCGGATTGATGACCACCCCGACCTTCGCGCCGCAACTGCGGATGAGTTCCAGAGACCGGTTCAGGTGGCGCGTTGCCTCCTGATGCACTGAAATCCAATTTGCTCCTGCATCGGCAAAGGCCGGGACGTACTCGTCCGGATTTTCGATCATCAGGTGGCAGTCGAGTGGGACGTCCACCGCCTTGCGAAGCGACTTCACGACGGGCGGACCGATCGTGATATTCGGCACGAAATGACCATCCATGACGTCGACATGCACCACCGTGCCGCCTCCACGGACTGCGGCGTTAGCGTCCTCGGCAAGACGGGCAAAATCAGCCGACAGAATGGAAGGCGCTAGCTGAATCAAAAAGACACTTCTCTCGCGAGATATGCAGGAATTCTAGCACGGGAGGCGCGGCGATTCGCCGCTGAAAGGCCGGGCAGACGGAAAGGAAGGCGATGCGGGGGGCAGGACTACAGCAGCGCTCGAAAAGGGCCGCGTGGACGCCTAGCCAACTGAGGGCCCCGTGTGGGTGGGTATGTACAAGGGCGCTGGGCTAAGATGTAGGCATGACGAACGAAGCGAACGATCCGAACCAACCCGCGAATTCCGCTGCCGTCGAGCACGTGGCCGAGGCACGTCGCCGATTGGGCTTGCTTCGCCAACAACTTGATGCGCATCCCGACCTGGAGGCCGCCATCGAGCGCCTGGAAATGGCCCTCAGTATTCTGACCACGAAAACCGGCGGCATGTTGTAAGTGCCGTGAGTTCGTACCGTGGGCAGTTAGCTAGTCCTTCAGATCTCAGCCAGCGGGCCTGCCGGAAAAGCCTGTGCCGGCATCAACACGGTTTGCTGAACAAGCCGCGCTAAACCCTCTTCCAGACAAATTGTCGGACGCCAGTCCATGACCTGAGTAATCTTGGTGATATCCGACGTGAGTGAGGGGCGATCGTAAGTTCGTAACAGGGTCTTGTCTTGAACGACAGTGCGCTCGTCCCCAGCAGCCTGCAAAAGGATCCTCAGTACCTCCCGAATCGATGTTGCCAGGCCAGTCCCAACATTGAAGACGTCATACTTGCCGGATTCGTGAGTGAGAGCCATGTATATCGCCCTGACTACATCGTCGACGTGAACGAAGTCTCTTGTTGTCTCTAAAGTCCCCATCCTAATTTCGGAGCAAGGGCTATGCAACAATTCAATTATCCTAGGTATCACATGTGGGTTTGTATCGCGCGGACCATAAACATTAAAGATCCGAAGAACCACACACGACAAAGTACGGTTTGTCTTTGCTGCGCCGGCGATAATTTCCTCAAGGAAAAACTTCGACAAGCCATAAGGATTACTTGGTGCGGGTGTCTCACTCTCTTTGTGAATTTGGTCGAGGAGCGGATACACATCCGCCGTGGACGCCGCAATCAGCTTACGTGTGGAGAGGCCGTGTAAAGCGCGTGCGATCACATCCGTGGATCGCACATTGGCGAGGAACGTCTCTGCAGGATTGGCAACGCAGTGCGGTATGTAATGTATCGCTGCCAGGTGGATTACCGCATCGGGATGAAACCCGCGAAAAACCTCGAATACTGTTGCCTCGTCAGCGATGGCGAGGTCAAGATTTACGAACTCGGCGCCTTCCGGAACATGCTCCCGACGGCCTGAATAGAGATTATCCACCGCAAGCACGTCGTGACCGTTAGAGAGTAACGCTGAAACTAAATGGCCTCCAATGAAACCTGCACCTCCGGTGACGATAATTTTGGATAATTTCTTCACATTGGTCTCGATTTGGAAGCAGGCATCTGTAACAGCTGATCAATCAAAACCTCCCAATCCAATGACTTACTTGCTAACAGGCCGGCTCGTGAGTATGAGTCCCAAGCCTCCAGTACTCGCAAAACTCCGTCGCTTACTTTGTCGGCGGAAGGCTCCGTGACTCGACCAATCCCATATTGCCTGACCACGCCTTTCGCCCCGTTTTCAGGATAATCGGTGGTGACAACGGGGAGTCCACTGGCCATCGCTTCGGCTATCACGCGGGGGAAGCCCTCGCGCCAGCTGCTTAGAATCAAAACCTGCGAACTTGATAGCAATTCAATCTTCTCTTCCTCCGTCACGTGGCCGAGGATATCCACTTTACTGCCGATATCTAAACGTCTTACTATTTCATGCAACTTGGAAGTAACCGGGCCGCTCCCTGCTATACGCAACCTTCCCGTGTAGCCTTTCCTGAGCAGACACTTATAAGACGTTAGCACCAGTGGCAGGTTCTTATGCTCGGTCAAGCGTCCCAGGTAGAGTAAACCGTCACGCTGCCCTACCGGTGCGCATCGGTATCGTTGAAGATCGATTCCACTGGGAAGGTACTCAAAAGATCGGCCTGAAAGCGTTTCCATCTGCTCTTTTAAAGCGACGGTATTGGCCATGTTTTTGAATACTAATCTCGGAAAATATCTTTGCAGCAAGGCAAACAATGCTCCCTTGCGAAACTCGCACCAGTCGATTACGGCCTTACATCGTATTGCCCGAGGAGCTAGCAGCACGTGTGCAAGCGGCCATTGGTTGAAAATGAAGAAATCGAATGCTTCGGAATCGATATTTCGGCACCAGGCTGCGTAACGGAAAAGAGGATAAGGCCGGCGCCGGAGCCACTTGAGCACAGGCTGCTGGTAGTCGTACGCCGTTGGGTGACGGTGAATAATCAGGTTGCCAAGAACTTCGTTGGCTTCGCTGCCGGGTATATTCCGATTGCAGAAAACCTCAACCGAGTGTCCTCGCCGCGTTAATACTTCCGCCATCCCGGCAAAGCGAATCTCCTGCCCCCCGACACTCGGCGGAAACAGCTCAGTAAGTATGGCAATTCTCACAGGGGTAGCGACCGAGAAACTGCGTCAGCCCAGAATCGCCTCTTCCGGGGCAACGCAAGCTGCGAAAGGATTTCATTGATAGTAGTACCCGCTCGAATCCACGTGAAGCTCCGTGCCCGTTGGGTCCCGTTACGTTGCAACTCGCGGCGATATTCCAGATTGCGGGAAAGTCTCAGCATAGTTTCTGCGGCTGCCTCGACATCATGAGCGTTGATCTTTATGGCCGCACCGCCTACCACCTCGGCCAGCGCGGTGCCGTCGCTCACGACGGCAGCCGTGCCCGAGAGCATTGCCTCGAGTGGGGGAAATCCAAATCCCTCGTACTCACTTAAGAGAAGCAGCGCTGTAGCATGCCGGTAGACATAGGCCAGCTCCGAATCCTCCAGCCCGCTCAAAATCTGTATCCTATTGCGCAGGCCGAGATCCTCGACAGCGCGCAAATACTGATCGCACCATTTATCGGGATAAGCGACTATAACTAACGACTCGGCTGTCTTGTCACAAATCTCCGCGAAGGCTTTAGTTACGGTCGTCAGATTCTTCCGTGGAGCGAAAGTACCGACGAAGAGAAAATATCGCTCGAACCCTAGTCCCTCGGGTCTTTTGTCGTAAATCGGCTCTGCCAGACGAGGACGTAAACCATTATAAGCGACCCAAACCTTTGCAGGGTCCACTCGATATTCCCGGATTATAGCTTCTCGAGTATGGTCAGACACTGCGAGAATTGCAGCCGCACGCTTTAGAAGTAAAGGGAGGATCCTGTTGTAGTAAATCCTCAGGCGTGGGGTCTCGCCGGGAAAAAACAAGGGAATCAGATCGTGTATGACAAGGATCTGCGATGGGGAGCACCACAATGAACCGTCAACGTTCTGCGAAACAACACAATCTATCTTGTCGTGTCGGAGCCTGAAAGGGAAAACCATTTGGTTCCAGATGAATCGCAGTATCGAAGCGACGGCTCCGTTGTCGAATGCCAGCCAAGAAGATGCTCTTGCAACCTTTACGCCCGTGCCATTCGGGATGAGTGGCGAACTGCCATACACCACGACTTCATGTCCCAGATTTCTGAGACAGCCTATGAGTCCAATAATGTATGTCCCGACTCCACTATGTCGTTTGCCTAAGACGGCCGCATTGATTGCGATTCGCACAATATCTCAACAAATACAGGATGTGAAACCATATGAGCAGGCAGACTCGATATGCATCAGCGTTCGCATTTCAGGTCAGAAACGCCTTAAGGAATTGACTAACAATAACATGCTGCACCTGGTGCCGATTCCGAGGCGCACAAGCCAGTTAAATAGCAGCGTATGCTGATTGGCATAGTGCTTCTTGTAGAAAATCCACATGGCATGGTGAAAATGCCAGAGGCATGCGAACGGTGTCTTTTTGGACGACTGACCTCTATAATGTATAGTGGTAGTGGCGGGATAGTAGTAGATTCTGTAACCGGCATTCTTGATTCGGAAACACAAGTCTAGGTCATCACCATACATAAAGAACGACTCGTCGAATAAGCCGACCTCTCGAAGTATGCGCTTCGGAATGAGCATGAAACATCCCGAAATAGAATCCACATTCGTTGCTTGATCATCGGGTAGGAAGGTCAGGTTATATTTTGCGAATCTCCTACTCTTGGGAAACAACAGTGCCAACCCTGAAAGACGGTAAAATGAGGTTAACGGATCGGGGAAACTTCGCCGAGACGCTTTATCCAGTGAGCCATCGGCCCTCACGATCTTGCACGAGAGTGCACCGATATCGGGATGCCCATCCAAGTATTGAATACATGTTTCCAGGACATCTCCAGCTAGTTCTGTATCCGGATTGAGGATCAAAACCAGTCTGCCTCGAGCCTTCTGTAACGCCACATTGTTGGCCCTGGAAAACCCGTTGTTTGAATTGCGAATAACTGCAGCGAGCGGAAACTCGCGCTCGACCATTTCCGCGCTGCCATCGCCGGAATCATTGTCTACAACAAGTACTTCATAGCTATACTGAGTTTGCGAAGCAAAGACGGAGGCAAGAGTTACTCGCAAGCTTTCTCGCGCACGAAAGCTTACGATAACCACGCTGAGGTCGACGGGGCCTTGTGAAATACGCGACATCGTTACGTTTAGGTGGGCGAAGGAATTAAATAGGCCGTGCCGGGTTGGCCGGCCAGGCGCCAGGGTGATTGTTCCAGAACTGCCAGGCACCAGACGAGCGGTGTCAGGCGAGCTTCCTCGATGCCCACAGGTTACAAAAATGTGGAATATCCTGCTTGGCCTTCAACTCTCCCTTTCCGGGAATACAAACTGTGTCAAAGTGAGACCGAAGGAAGCCCATCAACTCACCTGTGCCCCCAAACTGCGCGGCATACTCGACCAACAAGTGCATGCGGGGCGAGCGCTCTATGGTTTGTACCATACCCCGCAGAGCCTGCGCTTCTGCTCCCTCGATATCCATTTTGCAAACGTCCACGGGCGGAAGATCGAGAGAGTCGATCGTATTGCCAGCGACTGAGACCGCTTCTACTCCTGAAAAAAGGTTTGAATGGCCACAGTTGGCATGGTCACGGTATAGAGTCAGCATCTGCTGGCGTTCAGTCGCGGCCATCTCAAAGATCGTGACCCGATCCTCAAAGCCATTAAGTTTGAGGTGATGTCGCAGCATCATGACGTTCCTGGGGTCTGCTTCAATCGCAAAAACGCGGGCACCACGTTTCGCTGCGAGCAATGTATAGATACCGACGTTGGCGCCCACGTCGAGCACAACTGCGCCAGGAAATATGGCAGAGCAAAATAGCCTTCGTTCTGCCTTATCAAGTAACTCGGGACGATGCCAAATGTGGATACCAATGGTCTCCCTAAGGTCCACATCCATTAACAAATCATCGTCAAAATCATCCACTCGCAACTTCCATTCGGGTGGTACAGGGAGGAGCGCGCGGTAAACGTGTTTTATTAGTTCGAGTCCTCTTAACCAAGGTAGATGACGGGTTATACGGCCAACTCGGAGCGCCGACTCGGAGTTCAAAACAGTCCTCCAGCTCGCCTTATCGCGTGAGCAATCTCAACTTGCAGATCGCTGTCTTTCGGAGCGCGATGAATTATGAATAGTCTGGATACCCCACAATGCGATGACAATGATCCAAGTGGTAACTAAAAGGCTCGGTATGCGTTCGTACACATATCCTAAGGTTCCCCGCGGCGCAAATAGGGCTCGGCTAAGGCATTCCGCCCATATCCCCGCATAGAGTGAGCGGTGTCCCAGAAATCCGACAAATTGGCGGCAGGTGAGACCGAAGATTAAGGAGCCAATGATGATAGCACTTGTTCCACCCAGCAGATAAAGCTCCAGGAGATAGATGCCTCCCGTCCCCGCCATGATGTCGTCGCTATATTGTTTAGCGAGCAGTAGATCCAGGGTCGCCGGCAACCCTTTATCGTTGCCCAGATCAACAGTGCAAATCCCCAGGGCACTATAGGGGATAATCTTAGCTGTTAAGGAAACCAAAAGCGGCGGACATGGATAAGCAAGATCGGTGTTATCCTGAAAATATCCTAGTGTATTCATATAGCCGAAATAGGCTACGATTTGGGGCTGACCGTTTTCCCCTTCTCCAAAAATAGTATCTCCCCGAGTTATAGCTGGGACAAAGAGTATGAATAACCCCACGAATGCGATTTGTAGAATTCGTTTCGGAGTAATGTGGATCCATCGACGCGCAATGGCGATAAAGAGGATGGGTACGATCGCTTGAGCGGCGAAGAAGCGTCCCCAGCGAAGCGAGATCAGCAGTCTGGGGGCGATGGTAAGAAAAATCACCAGACCGAGCCTGGGCTTACGCTTGTCGGCGTCATCCACAGCTCCTACATAAAGCAGCCCGAGGAAGAGATGAATGTATAAGATCGCCTGCTGAAGCAGGGAGGGTCCGTGCCCCTCGTTATAGCCGACAGTGAATCTGTAAGCTGCAAACTGTGAAGCCACGAGGAAAGCAGGAATCGAACCGATCACCGTACCCTTGTAGGCGAACGCCGCGCAGCGATCCAGCACCAGGCGCGAGGTAGCAATGCCGCGGAGAAGTGGGGCAGGGATAAGATACCCGAGTGAAAAGACAGCCAGGGATGCAATACTGATCCATATGAATCTGGGTTCGAGGGGAATCTCCAGGCCAAGCCAGAAGTGGAGCAGGATACTCTGTAACCACCAGAACAGCACACAACAACCGGCGAAGGCCAAGAGGAAAGGCCATGTGAGCGGGTTTTTGCATCCGAGCTTCTCGAGGGCTTCCATAATGAACTTAGGCCCGAACGGTTTCAGCTAAAGGTGGCGAATGGGGGAAAAAGAGACGGTCAACGTCCAAATAGGCGGAAGCTGCAGCGCGTGGACTGTAAGACTCCATTGGAGGCGCGGAGGGCTGAGCCCGGAGCGCGCGTCGAAACACCGCCACAACTTCACTGTGCCTCAACGAAATCGGTAGCAAATGGACTGCATCACCTATCTTGTCTAGCACAATTTCAAGACCACCACCGGAGGCAGGCATCACGACCGCACATCCCTGGCTAAGGGCTTCGGCGTAGGTGATACCAAAGCCCTCGGTAGGATGTCCCGAGACAAAGACCTTTGTGCGACGAAGGTGTTCACGGATTTCGTCATCGGTGGCATGTGCCCTGAATTCGATGCGTTGGTCGTCGATAGCTGAGTCCTGTAAAGCTGCCCTCTCCGGCCCTTCACCAATAATACATGCCCGCAAATCCGGGTTTTCGTTGAGTACTTCGCTAATTGCCGGCAGTATTCGATGCACGTTCTTGCATGGAATCAAACGACCTACGAAGGTAATATAATGCCGTCGTTCCTGCCCCGAGTAGATTGTCAAGTAGATTCGTTTCACTGGATTTCGTACGACAGCGTCGATATGCAGATTGTAAAATGCAGCCATATGTACCGCGATGTAATCCGACACGGCAACTAATTGAACCGAGGGGAGGGCGTTGGCCATTTTGTAGCAACCCAGATTGACGAGGGTCTTGGTCCAGCCGTGCCAGGGCACCAAAGACACTCCATGTATCATGCATATGGCTCGCCTGGCGAACGGCAGCGCCAGCATGCCAAAAGTGCTGAGAATCTTGAGAATACGCCGGCTTCGAAGCTCTCCAATTTTCGTTGTCAGGCGAGAGGGCCGGATGATCTCCGAGGGAATTCCAAGCTCGCCGAAACCACTGCTCAAGCCTTCGGCAAAACTATCCACACCTCCTATCTCGCGTCCTCCGGTAATTAACACTCTCTCTGGTGGCGTCCACTTCACGAAGCAACCTCCGCGGGCAGCGGTACTCTCGCCTTAACCATCGCCTGGCGCGACTTGCGCTTAGCCCGGAAGATCAAGGTTGCAGAAATGACTCCAACGATGCCTGTGCAAACAAAGTAGACAATGCAAGTGCCGGTTATGCCCCACCGAGGAGCAGCAAAGTAAACCCCGGTAGTCGTAAGCACGGCAACAATGACAGCCTGCCAGAGCAGGGGCTCCTCTTTGTGAGCGCGCAAGTAGATGGCTTGGCTTTGAATAACCAGCGTACTGATCGCAGTGAGCAGGAGCAAAGCGAAAAGCTGGGGTGAGACCATACGAGCAGCAAGACTTGGGAAAAACCTCTGCATTGCGAGCACGCCAGCCATACACGCTACTACCAGGCCTCCTAAAACCGCGAGAGATTGCCATAGTGTTCTGAAAAAGAGATGATCCAGCGCGTCGTAGTTTCCGATTGCGATCAGTTGGCCAAAGGGAGCTGCCTTGGTGGACATCCAGGCAAAAACCAGGTTCCAAGTGTAAGCAGCGATCGAGACTGACATTCCCAGGCGACCGGCCTCCACTGGCCCCCGCGAGGCGAACAACACTGGAGTCATCACTTGCACGGTGAAGTACGAGCAGAGCCAAGTAATCGCGATTTTCCACTGGAACGCCCATACCTCTGTGCGCCAGTGGAGGGCATTACTCTGGAGCTTTTGCCGCAAAAGGCCGCATAGTAGCTTGCGCCGGCTCCACAGGAAGACGGTTGCGGCTGTTACGTTAGCCACCACTACAAGAGCGGGAGAGTAAAGTCCTTTCCCCAATATCATTGCACTCCAAGCCGCAATGATCGCGAGGCACGCCTGGGCCAGGCGCATTCCGGAGACCTGACGCACCTGCCCACATCCCTCCAGAAATGAGCAAAAGGGATTGAGGACGAAGATCACCACTGTAGCGAGAGCGGCAATAGTCCATGGCCATAACCACACGGCGCTAGTTCCGGGTGCGGTCCGGTGGAAGAAAATCACCCCGGCCGGCAACAGGGTCAATCCCATGACCAGGCCTGCGAGGCAGTACCAACGCACTGTCTTTTGCAGGATCGCGACTAGGCGCGCATACTTCACGGGATCACCGTCCACCCGCCCATCGGGATGGAAGCGCAAGTGAACCGCCTCGTGAGCTGCCAGTTGAAGAACGATGAACGAGAACCCTAGCTCGAAGATCACCTGGAGACTTACCAGGCTCAAGAGTGTGTAGTAATAGCCTTGCTCGATTTTGCTGAGGAAACGGACGATCAGGAGCACAGTTCCTGTGCTGCCAATGATCATGCAAACGCGCGCTGCGAACATATACGCAATTGCACGATCCATGCCCAGACGTCTACGAACTGTGTTCGCCAAGGCTACGAAGCGGTCAATCACGGAGTTGCCCTATGTCTCAAGTCGCGCCACGCGCGAGAGAACGATGATGCTAATTCGCGGAAACCGACTTTCACGGGATCGTTATCTTCCAATTTGAGCCAAACCTGCCGAACAAATAACCACGCGGCGGAACATAAGAAGATGAAGATCGTGCCACCAACGATGATGAGAAGCCGCGGCGGGAATGACCTACGCTCGGGAACTACCGGCTCATCAAGTACCTTTATGGACGGCAACTCTTTGGCTTCCTCTACCTTCGCCAGCTCATACCGTTTGACAAGCACTTCATACACGGCCTCATCAATTTTGGCCTGACGAGCCAATTCGTAGTATGTGTTGCCCAAAAGGGGCAATTGCTCTAGTGAGGGATAGATCTGTCCACCGGGAGCCGTAGAGTCTTCCGCTCCCTGCGTTCCACTCATGCTTCGCAGCTTGCCACGCAGCTCGCTGACCCTAGCCGATGCTGTCTTAACCCGATAGTTTTCAGAGCCGTAAATCTGCTGCAATCCGCTCAGTTCGGTCTCAGCAGCTATAAGTTGACCCTGCAACGCCGACGCAGCGTCCAACATCGCCTTGCCCTGAATCTGGGGATCCAGGGTTTTATTCTTGCTGGAGAACTGGCTCAGTCGCAAAGTCGCTTCGTCCAGCTGTTGCTTCACATTGCTTAGCCGTCCCTCAAGAAATACTCGTTCCCGATGTGCTGAGGAAGTGGTCAAGCTCTCAACCTTGTTATTTAAGTCATCGACGTACGCCTGCGCCATTTTAGCCGCTCGTTGCGGGCTCCTGTCTTGAACGACAATGGTTATGATTCCGCTTCTTCTGTCTTCAGATACGGTTGTGCGTTTTTGCAGAACCCGTCGCGCATCCTCCCACCGCCTCTTCCCGTAGACCGCCCGTAAGTCAAACTTCTTGACGATATCATCTTGTATCGTGCGACTATTGAGTATTCCTACAACCGTCGCACCAGAAGTGTGCAGGCCAAGCGCCCCGCTCCCCAGGCTGGCGAGCAAGTCCCCACCGCTTGCCATGAGAGCGCTCATGATAGTGCCTGTCGAATCGGACTGGTCCGGCGGCATAAGTCGCGCAGCCGCGTCGTATCGGACGGGGACCAGGAATGCGATCAACACAACTGCTAGAAGGCCAAGAATAGTAGACCTAAGAAGCGGCCTCCAACTATCGCGCAACCATGGGAAGAGCCAGGGCACGCCCGGAAAATCACCAGCTGCCGTTGGGTGGCTCCTATCTGTCTCAGAGCTGAGCGCTGTTAAGTCTGAATGGCTCATGAGAAACTTCTGTCCAAAGATGAGAATTTGTCGGCGCTTGCCTTTAGTGAGGTGCAGTTAGTCTCCGGTTAGACGGCGTATACATGACCTGAATCTGAGTCGTAACATTGGTCACGGGAGAGGGGCTCAAAAACGGGAAATTCCATCGCTCATACTGAACCGTCGAAGACAGTTGTATGTCGTGCTTAAATAGCCAGTCCATATTTGCGGAGAAATCGTTCAGTCCTCCGCCTTGGAGGAGCACCTTGTCTACCCACTGGCGCCGATAACTTAGTTGGATCTTGTCGCGAGGAGTGAACCAATAAGTACCCCACGCCTGAATTCCGTCGCCCTGCCGCCCGACCCAGCTTCCAATGATCTGGTTGTAGATTGTGTAGCCTTGAGCATAGCGCTCATTCTTGTAATATTCGCCGACTCCACGATAACCAATTAGGTTTGTATATACACCCTCAATGCGCAGGTCCAGATTTCTGAGGTAAGGCAGCTTGGGAAAATATAGTCCTGGATTCCATGCCGATTGCCGTTCAGAATTAATTGGGTTTGGCTGGTCGTTGGCCATGCCATCAACATAAAAGGTTATCCAATCACGGAGCTTTGGCAACCGGTAAGAAAGGTTAAAACCCGTATATCTCTTGCCAGGATCGCTCTGCTGAGAGCTACCATTGGAATTGAAAGTGTGCAGCCACGTTTGCAATGTGGCGGGGCGCCCCAGGCCAGCCCAGATCACAGATACGGAACCGCCGAGCTCGATGTTCGGCGTCACTTTCAACGCCACTTTATCTCCCCAAGTATACGGCAAAGGATTTATAGTCTGGTACGGGTTTCCATATACTGGGAACTGCGGATAGGGGCCACGTAACCAGTGGTAACCAGGCAGGACACCTACGAACGCCGTATTGCGAAATTTTCCGAGCCATGACAGCGGCCCGGGCAATTGAAACGGAACCACCCTCATGAACTTCAGCATTAGCTCCGGAGTCGCATTGTCGGATAACATAAGCGAAGTTCCAGAGTCCGGTCCCCACCAGTAGCTTTGATAACCAAAAGAAAGCTGCCAGTTCGCTACGTTGAGTGCAGCGTACGCCTCAATGGGGCGAAACTGATTTACATCGTTAAACGTCGGAACGGAAGACAGGGGAAGGAGCGGAACATTGTTGGTTGCAACAATCTGTTGTGCCTGCGCCGGAGTATAGTTTGGCAGTGAACTTCCATGCTGGAATTCGCCGCGAAAATAGAAAGCCAGCGGCCCAGTCTCTGCTCGAACGGAGCCGCCATCGACGGTGTTGAAGCCCTGTCCATAAGGACGGCCATAATCGTCGTACAGGGTCTGGGCGAAGTTGAAGCTGTCGCGCAAAGGCCTGCCGCCGATTGCAGTTATGCGGGCGTATGCTGAGTCTACTTCTGCCCCCAGATTGTGAGCGCCTTCCAAGTTCGCCAACTCTGTCACAAACTCCTGACGCAGGTCCCGAATTACTTCAAGCACCCCCGGTTCTTCACCCGATCCTCGCGCCTCCTCTTCCGCCTCCAATACCAATCTGGCGCATTCCATACGGGGCCAAGGCCGGATGGCTATGATCTCAGTCGGTAGATAGCCAAGTGCGGCGAGTCGTTCGAAAGCCGGGTAGACCCAACTATCAATTGGAACGTAGGTTGTCCCCATGAATGCTGGATTGGGCAGCTTGGCTTCGGGTGACTTTTCGAAGGTGCCCCAGTTGGCGGCGGAAATCTCCGCCCCACTGCTTCGTGCCCGATATATCTGGCGTCCCATATACCAGCCCAGCGCACTGCCGATCACGGCATCAGAGGTCCAGTGCTTCTGGCCGATGACTCTACCTACACTGACGCCGCCGGCGGCGCCGTAGACGAGGAGCTTTGTCAAGAAACCCGGATATTCGTGCGCGATGATGCTCGCAGAAGACCACGCTACGGCAGCAGTATTCGAAGGAAACGAATTGCCACCGTAGAAAAAAGTACCTTTATTATTGCCGGTAAATGGGCGCTCGCGCTGGGTTATATACTGGAAGGCGGTCGAAGCCGCGTAAGCATCAATAGCGGCTTCCCCGACAAGGAAGCCTGTCTCGCGCTGATGCTCGTTGTGGGCAGCCTTACCCATAAGAAACAAACCACCGCCAATACCCACCAGGCCCAGCGCTCCCGCGGTCGATACATCGGCTGCACGCTTGATCGTATTCGGAGAGGTTGGCAGATGGCCCTCGATGGCCGTGTCACTTCCCACCAATGCCGCCGTGGCAATGGTTGCCGGAACATAGAACGCCAGGCTCGAAACTTTGAGACGGCCAGGCAAAGTCCAGAATGCTTTCTGATCCTCTAACAGGTACTTGGGCAGCGAGCCGACCTTCAAAGCCGGGGTTTCCGAGTACGCAAGTGCGGACCCCGGATTGGAAATGCTTGGCGCCGGCGTAGCGGTTGGGGGAAGAGGATAACTCGTCTCAGCCTTTTTTTCCGGAGCGGGACTTGCCGTGTCTTGCACGACTACCTTCGACTGGGCTTCTGTTCTGACATCTGAGCCAGAACCCGGCGATATGGGTTTGTCTCCGGTGGTAATTTCCGCCACTGGGCCTGAGTCCTGCGGGGCAAGCGGCTGCCTTAATGAGTCGGCGGTTATTTGCGCCAGCGACATCAGCCACTGCGAGGCGTCTTTGGCGAAGGTAGGATCACTTTGTATGCGGGAAAAAAGCATCGCATCCGTAATCGATTGCTGGTCGACCTGTGCTCCCTCACTCCTCATCCGTTGTTCCAGGTAGCTCTTCACCACACCTACCAACTCGGGATGGTCGCGCAATAACTTCGCCAGGCGCCCACTCTCGGTTTGCACGGAAGAGTCAGTCTGGCTTCCCAGGGGTGGCTTAGCTGCAATTTCCGAATTGGGTTGAGCCTGCCCCTGCGTACTCGGAAGAGCGCTTATCCAAACCATGGCCACTGCCAAGAACTGTATGATCCAGCACCTGGCCATGCTGCAGCTCAAAGTAGAAAGACTCCTAAAGGGAATGGAAAGCCTCGATGGAATCGAAGCCAAATTACAGATGCGCTACAGCAGCCGCAGCGATCGCGAGGGACGCCAGGAACTGAGCCGTCTCAATCGTAGTTTTCCATGTAGACGACCCGGTCACGAACTTCTCAGGAACCACTAATACATCCCCAGGCTCCATGCGGGTGTTCAGTACTCCGCCGGAAAACCAATCGGAAGTCCCGCCGGATGAAACTACAGAACCGTTGGCCCGAATCACGTAGATGCCCTTCTTGTTAGCCAGCTGGGTTGGTCCTCCCGCCTGCTTCAGATACCACTCAGCCGTCTTGCCAGGTTTGTAGGTTATCGCGTTGGCGTTGTAGACCTGCCCAAATGACAGAACGAAATTCGGTTTCTTAGGTACCGTGATGACATCTCCGGCGCGCAAATTGATGTCGGCCGGTGTGTTCTCCCAATCCGAAATGTTCGCCGTGATGCTGATGACGAGCCGCCCTGGTACTGGCTCGCTACGCAAGCGAGCAATGGCCTGCTGTTGCTGTTGTTGCAACGCCTGCAACACCGCTGCCTGGTCCTGTCCTGTCGTGTTGGGCGAGATACGCACTGTGGGGGAAAGCGATTCGAGGCGGTGGATCAGCTCCTGTCTACCATGCTCCTCTAGTTTCCTGACTTCGTCGCGCTCCAGGACAATTCCGGCAGGATATGCGGTCGGGAGGAATCCCCCCACCCGCCTGAGGAAAGAACTCAGCCGCTCTCCTTCGTTGACCCCGTAGTTACCTGGGTAAAGTACTTCACCCTTGATGGTGACCGACCGCCCTATGTCGCGCCAGCCCGGGATCTCCAGAATCGTCAGAACATCGCCGGGCTTCAGAGGAGCATCGGCCGCGCTCTCCCCCCCTACGGCAGCGCCGATACGTACCGTTTCCTGGTCGGTCACCACCCGTTGCCCATTTTCCACTACGTAGCTGGACAGGGTGGCTGATCCCTGATAGGCACTACGTTTGAACCCTCCAGCCATCTTGACTAGCCCTGCTGCGGTCATGCCCGTGCTCATGGGATATTCGCCCGGGCGGAGCACCTGACCGTAAATCGCCACTTTCGGCGCGTCAACTTCATAGCGTCCGAAAATTCGGACCGTGTCGAACTGCTGCAGGGGAAGTGACTCGTCCCCCGCCAGCGCCGCCAGCAAATCAAACTGTATGGTCAGCGGACGATAATCTGGCGGTTGCAGACGTACTATCTCGGCATGCGCGGCGGGCTCTGGAAGCACATCCTGATAGCTCTTCACCAAATCGGTGATCTTCATTCCGGGCACGAATGAGTACGAGCCTGGCCGGTACACATGACCTTCGAGGTAGACGGTTCGATTCTTATACGGATCGATCGCCGCAATGTAGACCCGGTCGCCATCCTGAACCATGAACGGAGAAACGCCCTCTGCTTCAGCGATTCCTGAGTTGGTTAGCTGCAATGGAACGTGCAAAGTTACTCGCTGATCATGAGGCTCGACCCGTTCAACTCTGACGTCTCCCAGCGACGCAGAGACTGTCACTCCGCCAGCCATCTCAATCAGGTTCGAGAGCCGGTCGGTCTTGTTTTTCAGCTCGTAGACGGCTGGACGGCGCACCCCTCCTGAGACTCCGACTTGCGGACCCGTCGGAGGTACCAGGATGGTATCGCCCGGCTGCAAATGTTCGATGGCCTTCCGCACTCCGTAGATCAACAGATCGTAGAGATCCTGTTCACTGATCAGCTGTGTGCCGCGGTAATGCTTCACCACGCGCATCGAGCCGGCGGCGGTGGGACCTCCAGCAGCATAAAGAGCATTCAGCGGAGTGGAGAGTGAGCTGATGTCATAGGCTCCCGGTCGCTGCACATCGCCCACCACGTACACGCGGACGGTGCGGAGGCGGGTCACCGAGAGCGCCACTTTCGCATCGCGATACTGTGGCTGCACGAGAGCTTGAACTCGCTTTTGGGCCTCTGCCAGGCTGAAGCCGGCGACGGTTATTGGACCGACATCGGGCAGCGTTATCCTGCCTTCGCGGTCCACGATGCGCAGGATTTGCTGAGATATTCCGCCCCAAATATCTATGACTACAGTGTCGCCCGTGCCCAACACGTAATCCGGACCGGCGGGCAAATCCATCGGGAATTTGCTCATGCCGACCACATCCGGCCGGAAGATGTCAGCCCCGAATCTCTTGAGCGGCCGCCCTTCGGCGCTGTACTGACGGTACAGGTCAATGGTAGAAGGTAGCCCCGGATAAGGATTCTGATGGCGAATTGTCCTCGGAATCACCGGCGCCGGCGTTGCTACACTACTCGGCGTAGTGGGCTCGGGAATTCTTCCCGGTACGGTGGGCTGCACAACGCCAATCGTTGTGCTCGGCTGCGCAACGCCAGTGGCCGCGTTTGGTTGAGCGACGCCAACTGATGTAGTTGGCTGTGGGGCGCTGCCCTGCGTAGTCGGCTGTGCAATGCCAGCTTGTGTTCCCGGCTGCGCTACCTGGCCGGGAACCTCGGCTTGGCCGGCCCCTGGCACCTCGGGTGCATTTTCCGTCGCCGGGGCGGGTATTTGTGCCCAGGGCAGTTCCGTTTCAGCTTGCTGAGTCCCGGCGCCCGGCATTTCGGTCTGCCCGCCCCTGGCAGCCTGGGCCCATTGCTGCGCCTGCTGTTCAGTGATGAAGCCGCGGTCCGTCATCAAGCGAAGGGCGTCGGCGCGGAAGGACATGTCTGACTGTAAGCGGCTGATCAGAACTTCGTCGCTGATGGCTTGAGCATCAATAGCGCTGCCCTGCTCTGCCAGGTTCTCTGCCAGCAACGACTTCAATTCCGAGGCCACTTCAGGGTGGTCATCTAGGTAAGCCCTGAGTTCTGCGGCAAATCGCTGCGATGCTACGCCGGGATAGGCGGGAGGAGCGCCGATCTGAGCTACCCCAGGAAGCGTTTGCAGGCAGAACAACAAGCACGCGAGGAAAACCGACCATTGCTTATGGAATCGTGACGGAGCCATGTTCATTGAGGTATAAGGTTCGAGGAATTTTCGAGAGCACGCCGGCCGGGAGCGTGGTTCTTCTGAAGGGCATTCAGAAGAAAACGCGTGTACTCCGGGGTCTTCTGGTCCTGACCTTCGCAAAAGAAAGGTTGCAGGGTGTAATGCGCACCCACGGCCCCAGCCAGTCCCAGAGTAGCGACCACCGGATCGAAGTCTTCAATCATTCCCTTCAACGCGCAGCGACGAAAATAGGAGTTTATCGCGTCAAAGATGGGCCCCAGGTGTTCCCCGAGGAGTCTCTGAGCACCAGCCAGCTCAAAACCCGCAACGTAGAGCAGTCGCAGCAGTTCCGGACGCTGAAACATATTTTCCGTCATGAACGCCACGATCATGGGGATGACGGTTTGCGGATCGGCATCGGAGGAAAGCCTATGCTGAAGTTCACGATCCAGCTTAATGCCATTGAGCCGGGAGTCCGCCGCCGCCCAAAACAGGTCGGTCTTCTTGGCAAAGTGACGAAACAGGGTCGCCTCATTAACGTTGGCTAAGCCGGCTATATCGCGCGTACTTGTGCCCTTAAACCCATGCTGCGCAAACAGCTGAACTGCCGCTTCAACAATGCGCGCCTCGGTTATGTTCCGAGCCAATTTTTTCCTGGCGGACATGTGGCTACCTCAGTGTTTGGATCAGTACTGAAGCAAAAGCCCGCTCTCAACACCACTGGGGGCTTGCGGACGGCCGGCAGGTGCGGTGAAACGTGAGCATTTGCAATTAGCGGAACAGGAGTGCCAATTATTATGAAGAAGAGGACAAAGCTTCGCCATCCTCAATTAGGTGAGGTATTTCCCACGCTTAGCTAAGAGCAATCAGGCCTAGGGAAGGCCCTCCGTGATCTCTCGAACCCCGACTTCGCCCGCCTCAAGAAGCAGCATTTTTCGCTGGCAAATGTCGGCCCCGGACGTCGTTTCACATGCATGCAATCACATGCATGCAACCCATTTCCAGAGTCCAGAGACGGTTCGAAGGTTATGCTTCCCGTCAGGCTATGTCAAGATGAAATAACGTCGTTATTCCCGTTTTGACACGTAATTGAAATCGCCTTACGTAGCGTGTGCGTGCTGAGCCCAAGGTGGAAACGAAGGCTACGAAACACCACGAAGGCCCTGTCACTTGTGCCCAAAATAACGCTCGAAGTGTCGCGCCGGCCGGGTTGGGGGAGCTTCTTCCTTTCGACCGCTGTCGCTATGATCGCCGAGTTCGTCGCGCGCTTCTTGAAGCCCGCGGAAGCACGATAATTGCCTCCGCTCGGAATCTGCTGGTAAAGCCGCAGCCGCGAGTCCTAAACTAAACGGCTCTGTCACTTGTCCGTCGTTTGGGGGAAATTCGTGAAACGCTTCGTGCTCACTATTTGTTCTGTTCTGATCATTGGTTCGGCGGCGGGTTTTGCCGAGCAAGCCTCCACGGCCGGCAACTCCAGCTTGAGTCCGAAAGTGCAGGCGTGGACAATTCTGAATAACGGCGTCGCCAATTCCAGCTACGACAAGCGGGCGAAAGCTGTACAGGTCCTAGGGCTGCTAAAAGACAACACGGAAGCCGAGCACATGGCGATGAAAGCGCTGCAGGACGAGCGTCCCGAGGTGCGCGCCTCCGCTGCCGCTGCCTTGGGCAACATGGGCGCCAAGAGCGCTATTCCTGAGTTGCGCAAGATGTTCCATGACACGGATGTCACCGTCATCCTGGCTTCGGCGCGTGCCCTGCTCGACTTGGGCGACAGGTCCGGGTATGAGGTGTATTACGCCATCCTCACCGGCGAGACCAAAACGGGCAAGGGACTGCTCGACCAGCAGAAGAAAATGCTCAAAGATCCCCAGAAACTGGCGCAGTTCGGCTTTGAGACCGGCATCGGTTTTATCCCGTTCGCCGGGGTCGGCTGGACAGCGTTCAAGATGTTGCGCAAAGACGATGTCTCCCCTGTCCTGGCGGCGTCGGCCTTGACCCTTGCGAACGATCCTGATCCCAAGAGCGGAGAGGCCTTGGTGGATGCAGCCGAAGGGAACAAGAGCGGGATCGTGCGGGCGGCTGCTTTGAATGCGCTAGCTCAACGTGGTGATCCCAAGCTGATCAAAGCGGCAGAAGAGTCGTTGCAGGACGAGAAAGAAGAAGTGCAGTACTCCGCCGCTGCGGCCGTGATTCGTCTCAGCGATATTGCCGAGCGGGAGCATGTCAGATCGGAACGGCATCCCAAGACCAAGAGTAAGCAGAAACGATAGCTGGCGCCCTGGCGAGTCCGGGCGCCTGCCCGGGCCAGCGATTCATGTGGTCGGGTAGAATGCACCACCATGAACACTAAGATAGCCGTTACTCTCCTTTCCCTCGGGCTCTGCCTTGGGAAGATAGCTACGGCCCAAACCCCGCCCACGACTGCCGCGCCGTCCGTCACCGTGATTCGTGCCGGAAGCTTGATTGATCCTCGCTCGGGCGAGACAAAGCACAATCAGGTGATCATCGTTCGTGGCGACCGAGTGGAGAGCGTAGGTGACGCTGGTTCGGCGGCGATGCCGCCCGGAACGAAAGTTGTCGACCTCTCCAGCTTTACTGTCCTGCCCGGCATGATCGAGTCGCACACACACATCTTCTTGCAGGGCGAAGATCCGGCACTGGGCGGATATGACATTCAGTTGCTCAAGTTTCCCCTTGCATATCGCGCTGCTCGCGCGACCGTGTCGGCGCGTCGGGCGCTGGAACAGGGCTTCACCACCATTCGCGACATGGAAACCGAGGGCGCGGGCTACGGCGACGTCGGCATCAAGATGGCGGTGAATGAGGGCCGCATCCCCGGGCCGCGTATCTTCACCACCACGCGAGCGATTTCCACAACCGGCGGCTACCCGCTCGAAGGCTACGCGCCGGAAATCGAAGTGCCGAAGGGGGTGCAGATCATCGACGGTCCTGTCGAGGCGCGTAAGGCTGCGCGCGAGCAGATGGACCACGGTGCCGACTGGATCAAGGTCTACATGACGCATCGCTCATGGGTCGACAAGGACGGCAACCTGGTCTCACAACCAACGCTGACGCTGGAGGAGATCAAGGCGATCACAAGCGAAGTTCACGGCTGGGGGCGCAAGGTTGCCTGCCACGCCTATAGTGGCGAGGGCCTGCAACGCGCGCTCGACGGCGGTTGCGATTCCATTGAGCACGGATTGCTGCTCAGCGATGCACAGATTGCGCAAATGAAGCGCCAGGGAACTTGGTATTGCCCGACGATCGCGATCTACTACAAAGAGTGGGCGCCGGAGGACACTCCCGCAGGCAAGCGCGATCGCGCGCGTGCTGCCGACCACGAGGTGTCGTTCAAGAAGGCGTTGCAGGCGGGATTGAAAATCGTCTATGGCACTGACGTCGGCGGGTTCTCCTGGGACCAACCCATTGCCCAGGACTTTCCTTACATGGTGAAGTTTGGTATGTCGCCGCTGGAGGCGTTGCGCTCGGCGACCATTCGCCCGGCAGAGATGCTGGATATGACCGGCCAGATCGGGGTGATCGCACCCGGTGCTTACGCCGACATCATCGCGGTCGAGGGCGATCCGCTGACCCAGATTGAGGTCCTGGGCAATGTGCAATTCGTCATGAAGGACGGGCAGGTGTATAAAGGGCCCTCCGTTGGTGCAGATGGGCACGCTTCACAGTAGCCCTGCCCTGGCCGTAAAGACTTTCGGCCTATCGAGTCGGCCGCTGCATCTATAATTGTGAAACTGTTTCCGACCTTCGCAGCCTAACGGCATACCCATGGCTGCGGCGGCGGTGTCCAGCCGTTTTCAGGCGGCATATGGCGTTTTGCTGCGGCAAGCGTAAACGGCTGGACCGAGGGTGTGGAGGGAAACGTCCACGCCTCCCGTGCTTGGAAAGGAAATGTGGATCCGCGTTCGAGCCGTATCGCGGTGTCTCGCCCTGTTCTCCTCTCCAGCACAATCGAAACTAAGGGGCTTTTCGCTATTGGCTCTTGGCCAGAATGGCTAGTGCTGAAGCAGCCGGTAGCCAAGAGCCAAGAGCCAAGAGCTAAGAGCCGGATGTTTCTTACCGACAAATTCGGACGGCGCATCAGCGATCTGCGGATCTCCATCACCGATCGCTGCAACTACAAATGCGTCTACTGCCGCTCCGGCAACAACGGCGCACAGTTCGCGGAACTGCCCATAGCCGACTACATTCGCATGGCGCGCTTGTTTGTCTCCCTTGGCATCACTAAGGTCCGCCTCACTGGCGGCGAGCCGCTACTGCGCAACGGCCTGATCGACATGGTGCGCGAGCTCAGCCGGATGCGCACCAGCGAAGGCGACCCGCTCGATATCGCCATCACCACCAACGGACACCTGCTCGCCGAGATGGCCCAGCCGCTGGCCGACGCAGGCCTGTCGCGCGTGACCGTGTCGATGGACGCTGTCGATCGGGTTCGCTTCGCGCGCATCACCCGGGTTCCCAACGGCTACGAACAAGTGCTCGCGGGTGTACATGCCGCTCAGCGAGCCGGCCTCAGTCCTGTGAAGGTGAATTGCGTTCTGCTGCGCGGCTTCAACGACGATCAGATCACCGCGTTCGGCAAGTTCGCCCGCGAAGAGGGCGTGGTGGTGCGCTTCATCGAGTTCATGCCGCTGGAAGAGGATCGCGTCTGGACGCCTGAGATCGTGGTGCCGCTAGACGAGATTCTGGAACGCATGGCTGAGTTCATGCCGCTGTGCGAAATTCATCGCGGTGACAGCGAAACCGCCCGCCGCTACATGTTCGAAGACGGCGTCGGCGAGGTCGGCATTATTGCACCTGTCTCACATCCGTTCTGCGGCCATTGCAGCCGAGTTCGCGTCACCTCCGACGGCAAGATTCGCACCTGCCTGTTCTCGGTCCGCGAACACGATCTGGCTTTGCGCATGGCAGGCGGCGCATCCGACGAAGAGCTGATCGAATTCATCCATCGCGTTGTCGACCAGAAAGAGGAGCGCCACCACATTGGCGAGCCGGGATTCGTGCCGGCCTCGCGGACGATGGTGCACATTGGGGGCTAATCAGTTGTCAGTTGTCAGTGGTCGGTTGTCAGTGGTCGGTGGGTGCAGGCGCTACCAAACCTCTCTGCCTCGCGGCTTGCCCCAGTCCACTTCAGGATGCCGATTCGCTGGCGTGATCCGCGCCACCAGTGCTTGCAAGGTGGGCCTCGCGCGTTTGGGCGTCTCCTTCTTTTGCTTCTTCGCGCTCCGCTTTTTCATGCCCCATCGTAACGCACGCGATCCTACTGAAAACTGACAACCGACATCTGACAACTGAAACCCCCTTGCACATTCGTCATCCCCGCGTAACAATACGCAAGGAGAGTTCATGTCACATCGCCCTATGACCTGGATCGCCTTAGACCCTGAGCGCGGTTAAGGTTTTGTAACGAAGGCGGTGGCAAGACATCCAATAGGCTGAGTCGTAAAAGCGTCAACTTGCAGCTTCAACATCCCCGTAGGTCGGGCGCCTAATAACGCAGTGGATCTACTGGAGCCGCAGGTCAGCTTTCAACATCCCCGTTCCGGGGTGCCATCTCCGATCACAACGGAAGAGCGCTGCCGGGACTGAAGGCAGAGACATAAAAGTGGCAACGGCACCTGTAACAGAACAGCAATCCTGCTCGCTCGAGAACTATCTCGTTCTCCCCGACAATTCCATGGACGCCCGCATTGCGGCCGCCCGCAAAGAACTGGGACGCGAGTGTGTCATTCTCGGGCATCACTATCAACGCGACGAGGTCGTGCGCTTCGCCGATTACACCGGCGATTCCTATCGGCTTTCGCAGATGGCCGCCAAGGCGGAAGGCCGCTATATCGTCTTCTGCGGCGTGCATTTCATGGCGGAAAGCGCAGACATTCTGGCGCGACCATCGCAATCGGTTATTTTGCCCGACCTCAACGCCGGCTGCTCGATGGCCGACATGGCGGAGATTGGGCAAGTGGAAGACGCATGGGAGCAGTTCATCGCCCTGGGCCTCACGGACGACGAAGGCAACGGCATCACACCCATCACCTACATGAACTCCACTGCCGCCATCAAAGCGTTCTGCGGCGAGCGGGGCGGACTGGTCTGCACCTCATCGAACGCGAAATCTGCGTTCTCGTGGGCCTTCGCGCGCAACGAGAAGATTTTCTTCCTGCCCGACCAGCACCTGGGCCGCAATACCGGCTTCGCCCGCGGCATTCCGCTGGACGAAATGGTGGTGTGGGACCCCTATATGCTGCAGGGCGGACAAAGCGCCGAGCGTCTGCGCAAGGCCAAGGTCATCCTGTGGAAGGGACACTGCTCAGTGCACCAGCGTTTTCTGCCGGAGCACGTGGACAAAGTTCGCGCCAAGTATCCTGGCATCCAGGTCCTCGTGCATCCCGAATGCCGGTGGGAGGTCTGTCAGAAGGCCGACGGTATCGGTTCGACCGACCAGATCATCAAGACCGTCAAGCAGGGGAAGCCGGGAAGCGCGTTCGCCATCGGCACGGAGATTCACCTGATAAACCGCCTGGCGAAGGAGTTTCCCGATAAGCACATCATCACCTTGGACGACTCCGGCTGCCTGTGCACAACGATGTTTCGCATCTCGCCGCAGCATTTGTGCTGGGCGCTGGAGAACCTGGTTGATGGCAATGTAGTGAACCCCATCAAAGTTAAACAGGATGTAAAGCGGTGGGCACGCGTCGCGCTTGATAAGATGTTAGAGATACAGTGATCATTCGCATACGCAAACGCCCACGTGAGAAGTACCTGCGCCGCGTTCCCCGCTACCTGCTCGACTTGCGGGAGCATCGGCGTCGCATTGACGACCGCCACATGGCGGCATTGCAATCGCTCGAAGCAAGCGAGGCTGAGACTGATATGCCACGCACGTTTACCCTGTCCGAAGCTGAGACCCTGCTGCCTGTGCTCGAATCGTTGTTACGCTCGGCCATGCAGGCCAAGGCCCTGATCGAAGAAGTTGAAGGCGAGTTCGAAGCCGTGCGCAGCCGCGTGTTCGTGAACGGCGGCACGCTGGTTGATGTCGAAAAGCTCGCCCAACGTAAAGCCGAGCGCGAGAAAGCTGTGCAGCGCGCCAAAGACGCTGTCGCCGAAATCGATGCCGCCGGAGTTCAGGTCAAGGACCTCGACATCGGCCTGCTGGATTTTCCCTGCATGGTGGAGGGCGATGTCATTCTGCTCTGCTGGAAGCTGGGGGAGAAGGGCATCACGCACTACCACAGCACCAGCGAAGGCTTTGCCGGGCGCAAGCCGATCGACAGCCGCATCTCCCGAGGGCCGAAGAAGTCGAACTGAAGCGAGCAGCGAGAAACCTCGGAATTCACCACGGAGGCACGGAGGTCACGGAGTTTGTTCGAGTTTTCCCTGCAAGCGCAGCCAAGCCGAAATGCAAGCGCCGATTTCTTCCGGGTTTTGGCATGAAAGACCTGAAATCCTCCGTGTCCTCCGTGTCCTCCGTGTCCTCCGTCCTCTGTGGTGAATACTAGTCTTACGAGATGATCCAGCTCTCCTCTGCCGGCAAACGCTTCGGCCCCAAGCTCCTGTTCGAAAACCTCGACTGGCTCATCACCTCGCGTGACCGCGTCGGATTAGTCGGCGCCAACGGCACCGGCAAATCGACGCTGCTGAAGATCCTCGGCGGGCTGGAGTCGCTCGACTACGGCAGCATCACCTCCGCGCGAAACACGACCTTCGGCTACCTGCCGCAGGATGGTCTTCGTCTGGAGGGCCGCACTGTCTTCGCCGAGTGCATGTCGGTGTTTGCCGACCTGCGCGCCATGGAGCAGGAGATGGAAGAGCTCACCCACAAGATGGCTGAGCTCGACCATACGTCTGCCGAATACCAGCAGGTGGCCGACCGCTATCAGCGCATCTCGGGCGAGTTTCACGTGCGCGATGGATACGCACTGGAATCGCAGGTTGGAACCGTACTCGACGGCCTCGGCTTCCGCAAGGAAGACTGGACGCGCCAGACGGAAGAATTCTCCGGCGGATGGCAGATGCGCATTGCGCTTGGCAAGCTGCTGCTGTCAAAGCCGAACCTGCTGCTACTCGATGAGCCGACGAATCATCTCGATCTCGAAACCCGCAACTGGCTGGAAGAGTATCTGCTGCAATATCCGTATGCCTATGTGCTGATCTCGCATGACCGCTACTTCCTCGACGTCACCGTCGACAAGATCATGGAGATCTGGAACAAGGGCGTACACGTCTACAGCGGCAATTACGAGAAGTACCTGCAGCAAAAACAGGAGCGCCGCGATTCGCTCGTGGCCGCATACAAGAACCAGCGCGAGCGTATCGAGCAGCTTGAGGCCTTCATCAATCGTTTTCGCTATCAGGCGACGAAGGCCAAGCAGGTGCAGAGCCGCATCAAGGAGCTGGAGAAGATCGAGCGCATCGAGGTTCCACCTGACGAAAAGACGATTCACTTCAGCTTCCCGCAGCCGAAGCCCAGCGGTCGGACGGTGGTTGAAGCCTCCGGCATAGCCAAGAGCTACGGGCCGAAAGAAGTCTTCCGCGAGGTCAGCTTCACCATTCAGCGCGCCGATCGCGTTGCTCTCGTCGGAGTGAACGGCGCGGGCAAATCGACGCTCATCAAGCTGCTGGCGGGAATCGAGCCGCTGACTGACGGGTCCCTCAAGCTCGGACACAATGTCGAGCCCGACTATTTCGCCCAGGACCAGTACAAAGAACTCGATCCCGAGCGGCGGATGCTCGACGATCTCTCCGACGTTGCAGTTCAGAAGACCACGTCTGAATTGCGCGGCTTGTTGGGCTGCTTCCTTTTCTCCGATGACGATGCGTTCAAGCCCATCGGCGTGCTCTCCGGTGGCGAGCGCAATCGCTATGCGCTAGCTCGGATGCTGCTGCATCCCTCGAATTTCCTGCTGCTCGACGAGCCTACGAACCACCTCGACATGCGGGCAAAGGACGTTTTGCTTGAGGCGCTGCAGAGCTACAACGGCACGGTCGTTTTCGTTTCGCATGACCGCTACTTCATCGACAAGCTGGCGACGCGCGTCTTTGAAATTGGTGATGGACGCGTCGAGGTCTTCCCCGGCAACTACGAAGACTACCTCTGGCGCAAGCAGCGCGAACCAAGGGGAGCAGACGGGGATGGATCAGAAGACATCCCACCCGACTATCCCACGTTGTCAGATGTCCCGGGATACGTCCAGAAGTACGATTACTCCGGCACTCCGAAGCAGGCGGCCGCTGAATCCGCCAACGGCAACTCGAACGGCACCAATCCGAAGAAGCGTATCAATCCCATCAAGCTGAAGCAGATGCTGGACCGTCAGCTACAGGTAGAAGAAGAAATCGCGCGTCTGGAGCGAGGCATCGCCGACTGCGAGCTTGAGTTGCAGTCGTATGTGAGCGCCGAAGAGACGCAGCACCAGACCGACCTCTTGGCACAGCATCGTGCCGAGCTCGCGAACAAGATGGAAGAGTGGGAAGAGCTGTCGAGCGTCCTGGAAGTCGGCGGTTGAATTTGCACGGGTGTGGCATATCGAAAAGTTTGTAGCGATTCGCGACAAAGCCGCGAAGACACTTTTCCGTCTGTCATTACTTTTGTTGTGTTAAGTTGAACTGCGGCGAAATGCAACGCATAGCGTATCAATCGCGTCCAATCGGAATCCGGCCGCGCATCCGGAAGCGGGGGAGAAAAGAAGGTGCCTCATACCGCAATGGAGAGCTCTAGCAATTTGCAGAGTGAAACCGTAGCCAAACTGCGCAGCCTGGCGCACGACCTCAGCAATTCCATTGAGACCGTGATGCAGGCTTCTTATCTTCTCGCACAGGCAAAGCTGGAAGAACCCAACAAGAAGTGGCTTGACTTGATCGACAAGGCCACTCAGGATGCCGCCCGGATCAATCGGGAAATTCGCGACATACTCCGGTCTCTGAGTTAGCCGCCCCGTCAAACCCGCTGGTCAGCCTGGCTCCCGCGATTCTCGAAGTAGTCGACAGAGGAAAGATGGGCTGCCCACGGTTGCGAGCAGCCGGCACTGTGAGTGGTTTTTCCGAAGGGTAAGTTCGTACTCAGGAATTGAGCGTAGCGCTCATACTGACTTTGGCATTCAGGACGCGTGAAACCGGGCAGCCCACTTCGGCATTGTGTGCTGCTTCCTGAAACTTCTCGCGGTCGGCGCCGGGAATTCGGGCAGTCACCTCAAGGTGTGAGGTGGTGATGGTCGGCTTGCCGTCGATGAAGTCCAAAGTCAGCGTGGCCTTCGTGTCGAGGCTTTCGGCGGTTATGCCGAGCTTGCCCAGTTCAGACGAGAGGGCCATAGTGAAGCACCCTGCATGGGCAGCAGCAATGAGTTCTTCTGGGTTCGTTCCAATACCAGATTCGAAACGCGTGCTGAACGAGTATTGTGTATTGTTCAGGACTCCACTTTGGCTGGAAATGGAGCCCTTGCCATCTTTCAGGCCGCCTGACCAATGGGCAGTTGCTGTTCGTTGCATCTTCTGTGACCTCCTATGGGAAAAGTAACTCTGATCCAAGGTACACGATGAGAAGTGAACCCGTCCCTGGATTGGCCACGCAATTTCACGAACTGTTGACACACGCATCGGAAAGTCGTAATAGCCTTTTGGTACCCCCTTGACCTTCAATCGCGCGCCTTGCTAGAAGGTAATTCGTCATGTCGAAACCAAAAAGCGCATCCGAAAGCAATCAGAAACCGCCAGGTTGAACTGGCGTCGCGTAGTCGTATTCCGAATACGCGGGCTCGTTCGGGGCTGAGCGGCAACGTTGAGCAAATGAGGTTGGTAAAGGGCGTGGCCGATTTGATTGAGACGAGAGCAGTGAGCAACAGCAAAAGTAAGAAAAGCAGTTTCAGACCGATTCTCGACAGGCAAGGCTCAATCTCCTTCGCGGCTTCATTGGGCGAGAGTCGCACGCCTCGTCGTGTCCAACAGAGCCCATCAGCATTCGTCCGCGCGCAAGCAGCGGGAGGACAACGGCACGCCTCGTCTGCGGTTCATGTTCATTTTGGCGATTACGCCACTAAGCTCTCTTTGCGGTATTCGCCTATGCATCGTTGATGAGGGACGACGGCACGAAGCTCTTGTCGTGCATACCGTATGCACTTGGCTCGTCGGTTGCGTGGAGCGGCGGGGCGGCGGCGGCAAGATTCTTTGGGAATTTTCCAAATGCCGACGGGCCTCGTGACATCGGCATGTTTTCGACAAAGAGAACCAAGATGTGTCGACGTACTAAACCTGATGTGGAAAGAGCGTAAAGCTGGGCCGAAACGCAAACAGTTTTCTCTAATCTTTCATGGCTCGAACGAGGGATTGAGTTGCAGAAGTGAGATGTTCTCCAATACAACTTGGAGCTTCGGTCACATGCCCAAGCAGGGGATTGACTTGATTACATGGTTTTGTTGGTGGCTTTTGTGCTTGGCGTTCATATAATGCGAATAGCCAAAATGGGCCTCGAAGAAGCGTTGCAGCGCCATTCCGCGAATTGGCCGATCGACCTTCTTGGCGTGCGACTGCATTGGCTGTGCCGTCCCAGCGGCCTATCGACACCACAATGAAGTATCGGAGATTCGAAACAATGAAGAGAGCTCTTATCGCAGCGCTTGCAAGTCTAATGTTGGCCGGTGTTCTGGCCGGCACGAGTGAACCTATTTTCCAAGTTGCTCCCTCGGCGGTTTTCGCGCTCGGTGCGGGCTCTTCATCCGTTTTGATCAATGCACCATTTGCCGCCTCGTACGGCGACTCAATGTCGCGCTAGAAACAACGCTTCATCAACGGAGGTCGTCCCCCACGACCAGGAGATATGTCATGAAGAAAGCATCGCTGTGTGCTCTAGTGTTTTATGTGATCACTTTCGCAGTTGTTGCAGGCTCAGTCCATGTGTGTTCCGCTGCCGCCGTGAGGGATTCGAACGTACGCCTGTTGCAAACAGCGCCGGCTTCGGCCAGCGTCATTCCGGGCGATGGCGCGCCTGTGCCGAGTTGTTATCCTGGCAAGAACTGCGGGGATGACAACCAGCAGCAGGTGATCGCGGGCGATGGCGCGCCCGTGCCGAGTTGCTATCCCGGCAAGAACTGCGGGGATGACAACCAGCAGCAGGTGATCGCGGGCGACGGCGCGCCCGTGCCGAGTTGCTATCCCGGCAAGAACTGCGGGGATGACAACCAGCAGCAGGTGATCGCGGGCGACGGCGCGCCCGTGCCGAGTTGCTATCCTGGCAAGAACTGCGGGGATGACAACCAGCAGCAGGTGATCGCGGGTGACGGCGCGCCAATGGCGAGCCACGTAATGATACGGAGCTAATTCGGCACTGACGTGTTATTAATGCCTCGTTGTGATATAGCACTTTTGTGTAGCTACAAAGTTCTTGCTTGTGTGCGTGCTCCTTCTAGGGATATTGTTAGATGGGCATGCAGCAATTCACCTTAACGAACGTGTTTTGGTTCAGCGCGCAGATTTTACAGCTGTGTGTTTTGGTGTGCATGTACAGGCGCCGGATTCATGAATACTATCCGGCGTTTTTCTATTACATCATCTTGCAGGTCCTGTCCGATCCGTTCTTGACGCTCGCCCAACCCCGGTGGCCTTTCACGTATTACTATGGCTACTGGTCTATCGCGAGTCTCAGTGCAATCCTGTGTTTTTGTGTCCTGCAGGAGGTATTCCGGGATGCTTTCCGCCCCTTTGAAGCTCTCCGGGATCTGAGTACAATTCTTTTCCGGTGGGCCGCTCTTGTGCTGCTGCTGGTTGCCGGAATGTCGGCAATTACCGCGGCCAACTCCAATAACCCTGACCTTATCACCAGCACCATTTTGATGGTTGATCGAAACGTGCGAGTAATGCTGTGCGGCTTGGTGTTCTTCCTGCTGATGTTCAGCGAATACCTCGGGATTTCACGACGGCATGTCATGTTCGGGGTGGCGGTCGGGTTCGGTTTTTTCTCTGCCATTCACATGCTGTTTGCGACGGCCGTGGCGCACACTACGGTTCTACATCGCAGTACCCTGACTGCCATCAACAGTGGCGGGTACGTGATTGCCTGTATGATCTGGCTGGCGTACGTGGCGCACCCCAAGACACTGCTTGCTGGGGAAACCGTATCCGAAGCTCGTCCGAAGGATTGGAACGAAGCTCTGGAAGAGGCCCGCGCCAAGATACCTTCAGAGAGCCTGCTCGAATCCATGGATAAAACGGTGGCCCAACTCCTCCATCACCGCGAACAGCCCAAAGTCGCGGCTAAGTAAATCACCCAGCCGGTTACCCTCACCCAACCTGTCCGAGGATTCAGCAGTCGTGGACTACACTGGCGTCTTTGTCTTCCTGGAAGGGTTGAAGAAAGGCAATTGGCGCGTCACCGCAGTTACTTTTTTCCGCACGGCTTCAACTGTAGCTTCGATCTGCAACTGCGTTCCCGCCTTCGCATACTGCCGTTCTACGCTGGCCAGCGCGATGAGCTGCTTGAGCAAGGGAGACCACGTTGTCGAAGTTGCCTTGCCCACCTGCTTTGCGCCCTTGTAAACCGGAACGTGCACCCGGGACGCGGTGGCAGGTGTCTGCGGCGCGAGGCCTACTTCGTCAAACATCGCCTCCATTTCGTTCCAGTCGATCTCCAGCCCGACCAATGTCCGCTTTGGGCCTTGCTTCGACTCTTTAAGCAAGGCTTCGCGTCCAATGAAATTGTCTTTTTCCAGGTGCACCAGCTTGCCCAGGCCGACTTCGAAGGGCGAGTATTTCTGCGAGGGAATGAGCGCCTTCTTGCTGCTCACGTAATCAACGTCGGCCAGAATCAGCCCGGCCTCGATGCGGGCCACGTCCAAGGCGAGCATTCCTGTCGGGTGAAGATCAAACCTGCGGCCGGCCTGCATCAATGCATCCCAGGCCGAAACTGCGTCGTTCCAGGGAATCCAGATCTCGTATCCGAGGTCGCCGGTGTAGCCGGTGCGAGAGATGTCGACCTGCACGCCGCCGATCCGGCCCGAAGTCTTGCGAAAATACTTCAGATTGGTGATATCCGCCTCCGCTACGTTCTTCAGAAGCGCGCCTGACGTCGGTCCCTGGAGCGCGAGCGCCGCGACCTGCTCTGTAATGTCTGAGATTTCAACATCGAAGCCGATGGCGTTGTGGCGAAACCAGCGCAGGTTCGGATCAGCGGCCGTCCAGCGATAACGGTTCTCCTCCAGCCGGGTGATGGTGCCATCGTCGATGACTTTGCCGTCTTCATCGCACCAGCAGCAGTAGATCACCTGATCAACCGCGACCTTGTTGATATCGCGCGCGATGACCCGGTTTACGAAACGCGTGGCATCGGGGCCGCTGATCATGTACTTGAACAGAGGAGTGACGTCGATCAGAGCAGCAGCATTGCGAATCGCGTTGTACTCGTGCTCGTGATGGGTCTCGTAAACGCTGACGGCGTAGAAGCCGGACCACTCCCGGTAGTTCAGGCTCTGGCAAAGTGGAAACGTCCTCTCGTGAAACGCGGTTCCGACGGGCAATGGTGGCTCCTGCTTGGGGCTGTGCGCGGATTATAGTAATCGCAAGGAGACCACCGCAACCGCGCCGGCACGTCCGCTCTGACAGGGCGCCGGCTGCGTGCGGAGTTTCTTGCTTTGCGCGCAATCGCCGGATAGGAGCTGCCCGGGACTCAGCGCTAGATTTGCAACATGCAAACCGAATCGCAGTGGCAACAGGTTCTTTCACGCGACGCCCGCCAGGACGGCCGCTTCGTCTTCGCGGTCCGCACCACCGGCGTCTACTGCCGGCCATCCTGTCCCAGCCGCAGGCCGCGCCGGGATTCGGTCGAGTTCTATGCCTCACCGCAAGCGGCGGAGCGCGCAGGATACCGCGCCTGCCTGCGTTGCAAGCCCACGCAGGTCTCCGAGCAGGCGCAATACGTGCTTCGCGCTCGCCAACTATTGGACAATTGCGAAGGAGTCCTGACCTTGCAGGAGTTGAGCCGCCGCGTCGGGGTGAGCGCGTTTCACCTGCAAAGGCTCTTCAAACGCGCTACCGGACTCAGCCCTCGCGAATATCAGGCAGCGCGCCGGACCCAGCAGGTGAAGGCTCGATTACGCGATGGTGCAGACGTCACGACTTCCCTCTACGACGCGGGCTACGGCTCACCCAGCAGGCTGTATGAGAACGCCGACAAACAACTGGGCATGACGCCGGCGACTTATGGCAAGGGCGGCGCCGGCGAGCGGATTGTGTTCACCATCGTCGATTCGCCGCTCGGCAACTTGCTGGTTGCCGCCACCAGACGCGGGCTCTGCGCGGTCAGGTTTGGAGATGACGCCAAGCTGCTCGAACGCGAATTGCGCCAGGAGTTTCATGCTGCCGACATTCATCGCGACGAAGCTGGCTTGCGCGAGTTCATCACTGCGATTCTGTCTGGACTTGCTGGGCAGAAGGCGTTCTTCGATCTGCCCCTCGACATCCGAGCGACGGCATTTCAGCAAAAGGTTTGGAGCGCCTTGCGCCAGATCCCCTCCGGCGAAACTCGGTCGTATTCTGATATCGCAGCCGCCATAGGCGACCGGTCAGCCACGCGGGCCGTCGCGCGGGCCTGTGCTTCTAATCCCGTTGCCGTCGTCATCCCATGTCATCGCGTGGTGCGCGAAAATGGAGAAATGGCTGGATACCGCTGGGGTGTACAGCGCAAAGAGCAGCTCTTGCGGAAGGAGCGAAGGGAGCAACGGGACGGTTCTAATCCATAGCAACTCGTACCAAAATCGCCCCTTTTACGTCCAACCAGTGCTAACATTTCCGCTACTGGGAGGATTCCATGAGCACTCTCCTGCTCCTCTCCTTGTTTCTGTTTCCAGCCGGCACCTCTGGCCTGCTGGCTACTAACGGCAACGCGCCCGTGGCGACTGACAGCTCTAAGACATTGGTGTCTCAGCCCGCTGCGGAAGCTCAGGATAGCGAAGGCAATTCCGACCAAAGGCAGATCGACAGCAGCCCGGGCATGGACCATGTGTGCTTCAAGATTCGCGCCTTCATCTTCGAGACCAACGACGATCAGGTTCCCCGGTTCGTGCGCGAGACGACTTGCCCGCCTGCAACCGCGGGCGCCAAGAAGATCGACGGAACTGCGCAACCGAAATTAGTTCCCGCTATCGGCGATGATCAGTTTTAGGCGCAGACCCAAGAGGAGGCCTAGCTCATGGCGGAGCCTCGCCGATTGGAGCGCTGCTTGAGCTAACCGGCCTTGGTGGTCGCCGCTGTGGGCAATCTCGGTGCGCTTCACGTCGGCCTCTCCTTGCGCGTGTGACCAAAGCGGAGTCGAGCGGTATGATGCAAGGTTGCGTGTTTTGTGATTCAATCTTGCTCTTACTGAGGCCCTCATGCCTGATCGAAAAATCCGCGTACTGGTTGCCAAGCCTGGTCTGGACGGCCACGATCGCGGCGCGAAGGTGATTGCCCGGGCGCTGCGCGATGCCGGAATGGAAGTCATCTACACCGGACTCCGTCAGACTCCGGAGATGATCGTCAATGCCTCATTGCAGGAAGACGTGGACGTGATCGGCCTCAGCATTCTTTCCGGCGCCCACAACGCCATCGTGCCCCGCGTGATGGAACTGCTGAGGCAGAACCAGATGGACGATGTGCTGGTGGTCGTAGGCGGGATCATTCCTGATCAGGACATCGAGGGCCTCACGACCGCCGGAGTTGCTGCCGTCTTCCAACCAGGCACTCCCATGGACTCCATCATCGAGTTCATCCGCGCCAACGTGAAGCCGAGAGGCGTCGCCGCAGGATAATAATCCCCTTCGGCCCGAGAGCTCCTGGGCGGAAACTCTCTGACTTGTCATCCTTCGGTCGCCTCGGCGACCGAAGGACCTTGCTTCGCATTGATCTGAAATGTTTCTGACTTGTCATCCTGAGCGTAGCGAAGGACCTGCTTTTCGTTGATCTGGAACCACGGCTTATTCAGCCCATCCGGCGCCGACTAACAAAGCACCCTGCCGGTAATGCTTGACAATCAAACCATATTTCCGCAAATATAGAAATATGCCGGTTCAACTGACCACACATCAGCACGAGATCACGAAATACGCCGACATGTTCTCGGCCATGGGCACGGAAGCCCGCTTGCGCATCATGCAGTTGCTGCTATCCGCGCATCCCGAAGGCTTGGTGGTCGGGGAGATCCAGCAAGAGCTGGACATTCCCAATTCAACCCTCTCCCATCACCTGGACAAACTCAGAAACGAAGAGCTCATCAATGTTCAGCGCGAGGGGACTTTCCTGCGCTACACCGCTAACACCCAAGCGCTACAGGAACTGTTGCAGTTCCTGTATGCCGAATGCTGTACCAGGAGCAAGGCTGTCAAACCGCAGGCCATTGTTCAGCTTTGTAAATAGGAGGCAATCATGAGCACGACCGACATTAAGCAAGTAGTAAAAGAGAAGTACGGACAGGCGGCCCTGCGGGTGGCTACCGGTGGGAGCAGTTGTTGCGGAGCCGCCGCGGCGAGCTCCGACTGCTGCGACCCGATCACGTCGAATCTCTACGAAGTTTCACAAATCCAGCAGATACCCGAGGAAGCTCTGCTTGCCTCGCTCGGCTGCGGGAACCCGACGGCTCTGGCCCAGCTTAACGCCGGAGAAGTGGTTCTCGACCTGGGCTCGGGTGGTGGTATCGACGTTCTGCTTTCGGCGTGTCGCGTGGGACCGACTGGCAAGGCCTACGGTCTCGACATGACGGACGAAATGCTGGCGCTGGCCAACGAAAACAAGCGCAAGTCCGGGCTGGAAAATGTTGAGTTTCTAAAGGGCGAGATTGAGAACATTCCCCTGCCCGACAACTCCGTAGACGTGATCATCTCGAATTGCGTCATCAACCTTTCCGCAGACAAAGACAAGGTGCTGCGCGAAGCCCTCCGCGTGCTCAAGCCGGGTGGACGTCTCGCCGTCTCGGATGTGGTCACGCGCGGCGAGATCAATCCGCAAATCCGGCAGAGCATTCTGCTTTGGGTAGGATGCGTGGCCGGTGCGCTGGACGAAAGCGAGTATCGCGACAAGCTCGCAGCAGCGGGCTTTGAACAGATCGGCATCGAGCCAACCCGAATCTATCGGGCAGAGGACGCGCGGGACATCCTGTCCGCCGAAGGTCTCGATGTCGACGCCATCGCCGCAGAGGTGGACGGCAAATTCATGAGCGCTTTCATCCGCGCTGTAAAACCCGTGAACGCAGACGCGGCGTGTTGCGGTCCAACCTGCTGCAATTAGCGCCGAAGGAGCACCACATGCAAGGACACTACAACGTTCTATTCCTGTGCACCGGCAATTCGGCGCGCTCCATCATGGCCGAGGCGATCCTGAACTTCAAGGGCAGGCCCAACTTCACGGCCTACAGCGCCGGCAGCCATCCCAGCGGAGCGGTGCGTCCTGAAGCGCTGCAACAACTGGAAACGGCCAGCCTTTTCGCGCAAGGTCTGCGCAGCAAGTCGTGGGAGGAATTCTCGCAACCGGGAGCGCCTAAGCTCGACTTCGTAATCACCGTCTGCGACAACGCGGCCAAGGAAGTCTGTCCCATATGGCCGGGACAGCCGATCTCCGCACACTGGGGGGTGCCCGATCCGGCGGCGGTGCAGGGCAGCCCATCCGAGGTGCAGCGCGCTTTTCGCGAGGCGTTCTTTCTGCTTGACCGCAGGATCAGCCTCTTCCTGTGTCTGCCGCTGGCAAGCTTGGACCGGCTGGCGCTCAGGAAAGAGCTCGACGACATAGGGCAGACATCGGCGGCTGTAACCCAGCCGTAGTTCTCCTCAATCACTGAGGTCAGCAATGAAGGATGGGCGTCGGCTCAGTTTCCTCGATCGTTATCTCACAGCCTGGATCTTCGCCGCGATGGCATTCGGTGTGGTCCTCGGCTGGCTCGTACCCACGGTTGTGCCGTTTCTCAATCGGTTCAGCATCGGCACCACCTCGATTCCGATCGCGGTTGGGCTGATTGTGATGATGTATCCGCCCTTCACCAAGGTCCGTTATGAGGAGCTGCCGGAAGTCTTTCGCAACAAGAAAGTCCTCGGCCTCTCACTGCTGCAAAACTGGGTTGTCGGTCCGATCTTGATGTTTGTGCTGGCGGTTGTATTCCTGCGCGGCTATCCGGAATACATGGCCGGCTTAATCATGATCGGGCTGGCGCGGTGTATCGCGATGGTCATTGTGTGGAATGAATTGGCCAAGGGCGATACCGACTACGCCGCCGGGCTGGTCGCGTTCAACTCGCTATTCCAGGTTTTCTTCTATTCGGTGTACGCGTGGATCTTCATCACCGTCCTGCCTGCGCACCTGGGCCTCAAGGGCGCGGTGGTGGATGTTTCCATCGAACAGATCGCCAAGAGCGTCTTTATTTATCTTGGCGTTCCGTTCCTCGCAGGTTTTCTTACTCGCAGGTTCCTGGTACGGGCGAAGGGTCGCGAATGGTACGACCACAGCTTCGTACCGCGCGTCAGCCCGCTCACGCTGATCGCATTGCTGTTCACCATCGTCGTCATGTTCTCCCTGAAGGGTCAGTACATCGTGCAGCTACCGCTGGATGTGCTGCGTATTGCGGTGCCATTGCTGATCTATTTCGTGGTGATGTTCCTGGTGTCGTTTTACATGGGACGCAAGCTGGGGGCCGACTACTCGAAAACAACAACCCTCGCGTTTACGGCCGCGTCCAACAACTTCGAACTCGCCATTGCCGTGGCAGTCTCGGTGTTCGGCATCAACTCGGGAGCTGCGTTCGCTGCGGTCATAGGCCCATTGGTCGAGGTTCCGGTGATGATTGCGCTGGTGAATGTGGCCTTCTACTTCCAACGCAAGTACTTTGCAAACGACCTCGCCTCTGCCGGTTGAGGCAGCCGGCCTGTTGGCAAGGAAGTAGAAGCCGGCATGGAAATTGGCGCGTGAATGCTCTTATAGCTTGTTGAGCCCATCCAGCGCTGCGACCTTGTAGGCCTCCGCCAGTGTGGGATAGTTGAAAACCGTATCGCGAAAGTACTCAATGGTGCCGCCCATCGTAAGCACCGCCTGCCCGATGTGCACGATCTCTGTCGCGCGCTCTCCGATGATGTGCACGCTGATGAGCTTGAGCGTTGCGGGATCGAAGATCAGCTTCAGGAAGCCCTCGTCGTCGCCGAGCATCTGCCCTTTCGCGAGTTCCGCGTAACGGGCCGTTCCCACCTCGTAGGGTATTTTGTCGCGCGTGAGCTGTTCTTCCGTCGGCCCCACCATCGAAATTTCGGGAATCGTATAAATCCCATACGGGATGAGATTGGAAGGAATGTTGCCCGGCACGCCGAAGATGTGGCAACTTGCCAGCCTGCCTTGCTCCATCGAGGTGCTCGCCAACGCCGGAAAGCCGATCACGTCGCCCGCCGCATACACGTGTGGCACCGACGTCTGAAAATTTTCGTCGACCTTAAGCTTGCCGCGAGCGTCGGGCGTGATGCCCAACGCTTCGATGTTTACCTGATCGCTATTGGCGCGTCGCCCCACCGCATAAAGCAGCGCCGAACCGTGGACCGTCTTGCCGCTTTCCAGCTTGGCAAAGACGCGATCGCGGTCTTCATCCAAGCCAACCTTGACGACCTTCTCGCCCAGGCGGAACACGGTGCCCAGTTGCCGAAGCTGGAAGCAAAGGCTCTCGACGATCTCCCGGTCGACAAAGTCCAGCAACCCAGGACGCAGGTCGAGCAAGGTGACTTTCACGCTCAGGGCGGCAAACATGGACGCGTACTCCAGACCGATAATGCCGGCGCCCACAACGATCAGTTCACGCGGCAGGTCTTGCAGTGCGTGCACCTGGTCAGAGTCGAAGATGCGCTTTCCGTCGATCGGAATCTGTTCGTCGTGCGCGGGCCGCGTTCCACAGGCGATGACGAAGTTCTCGCCGCGGAGCAAGGTGTAGCCGCTATCGCTCGATACCTCGACGGTGTGGCCGTCGACAAATTTCGCGTTGCCCTCGTAAACCGCGACACGGTTGCGGCGCAACTGCGACTTGATGACCTCAATCTCACGCGCCATCACCGCATCGGCGCGAAACACCAGGTCTTGCATCGAAATGTTGTCCTTGACGGCATAGCCCCGACCATAGAATGTTCGCAGCCGCAGGCCGCTGAGGTACAGGATCGCTTCCCGTAGCGTTTTGCTGGGGATGGTGCCAGTGTTCACGCACACACCGCCGATGCTGCGTTTGCGCTCCACCACGGCAACTTTCTTGCGCAGCTTGGCAGCGCAGATCGCCGCCTTCTGTCCGGCCGGGCCGCTGCCGATTACTACGAGGTCGTAGGTGCTGTTGCTGCCAGGAGTGCCAACGGTACTCATTAACGGGGATTCCTTCACTTGGGCTGATGTGCGCCTTGAAATTAACACCAAATCGGCGACATCGGAAGCTGTCGCTCGCCGCCGCTTCCCTGCCTCCGCGAGAATTCACCAGCCTTTGACATCGCTCCCGTGCGTTATACTTTTAAGTTTGCCCATCCGCCTTATTCGAACTCCGTAAGGCTTTCTACTGGAAGGAGAATTCAGTCATGGCTTCCGCTGCCGTATCCTACGCCCAAAAAAATCAGGGCCGTTTCCTAAACGAACTCAAAGATCTTCTCAGCATCCCCAGCATCAGCACTTTGGAAGAGCACAAGGGCGACATTCAAAAGGCCGCCCAGATGTGCGCCGACGAACTGAAGCGCATTGGTTTTGAAAATGTCGAAATCATCAAGACCCAAGGCCACCCGCTCGTCTATGCCGACTGGCTGCACGCCGCGGGCAAGCCGACCGCATTGTGCTATGCGCACTACGACGTTCAGCCTGCCGAACCGCTCGACGAGTGGAAGTCCCCACCGTTCGTGGGCAAGGATGCTTATCCCGTCAAGCCCGACGAAGCACAATCGAAACAGAATTGGACATTGTCTCCCGAGCGCAACAACAACATCTATGCCCGCGGAGCCGTCGACGACAAAGGCCAGCTCTGGATGCAGATGAAGGCGTTCGAGTCACTGTTCAAGGGCGGCAACGGCAAGCTCCCGATCAACATTCGCGTGCTGCTCGAAGGCGAAGAAGAAGTTGGCGGCGAGAGCATTGAAGCCTACGTCAAGCAGAATGCCAACTCGCCGAAGCTGAAAGCCGACTTCGCGCTGGTCACCGACACCGAGCTGTTCGCGCCCGACCTTCCCACGCTATGCGTTGGCTTGCGCGGGCTGGTGTACACCGAGCTCGCGGCCCAAGGTTCCAAGAGCGACCTGCACTCTGGCATGTACGGCGGCGCCGCGCCGAACCCGATCTTCGGGCTGATCGAAATCATCAGCAAACTCAAAGATGCCGACGGCAAGGTCCAGATCCCCGGCTTTTACGACGACGTGCAGAAGCCGACTGACGCCGAGCTGAAAGCCTGGGAGAGCCTGCCCTTCGACGAAGAGGAGTATCGCAAGAACGAAGTCGGCTCGAGCGTGCTCACCGGTGAGCCCGGCTACTCCGTACTCTATCGCACCTGGGCGCGGCCTACGCTGGAAGTGCATGGCATCGTCGGCGGCTTTGTCGGCGCGGGTGCGAAGACCGTAATCCCGGCGCGCGCGACGGCAAAGGTCTCGATGCGTCTGGTGCCCAACCAGGATGCCGACGACATCCTGAAGAAGTACACCGACTACGTGAAGAAGCTTACGCCCAAGGGCATCCAGACGAATATCAAGGTCCTGAGCAAGGGGCCCGCCTGCGTGGTCAGCACCGATAACAAGTACGCCAAGGCGTCGGTCGAAGCCATGCACGAGGTCTTCGGCAAAGACACTGTCTACATTCGCTCCGGCGGCTCGATTCCGATTGTCACCCAGTTCGAGAAGGACTTGAAAATCCCCAGCATTATGATGGGTATGGGTCTGCCGGATGACAATCTGCACGCCCCGAATGAGAAGTTCCACATCCCGAATTTTTACCGGGGCATTGAATCGCTCATTCGCTTCTTCCAGAAGCTCGGGGAGTAGTACTACTGAGCATTAAAAGCCAGTAACGAGGGAGAGATTCCTTGGAGCTCTCCCTTTCCTTTCGCTATCATCAGCAGAACGCCCCGGAACCTTTAAACCATCATGGGAGCGCAGTTGTGCGTTTGTTAGGGAATCGAACTGCACTCAAGAATCTTTCTTGGTGTCCGCTGTTCTTGACGATCGGTTTGACCGTTTTTCCGTCGCTGCTTGTGGCACAATCCGAACAGGACGGAAGCTCTCTGCAAATCGATGCTCCAGCTTCTATTCCAGCGCCTGCGAATGGCAACTTGGCTTCCCCCGACGCCGCTAACGACGGTGGCCAACCCGACACATTCAGCTCTTCGGCCGTCAATAGCGTTGCCGCCGGTACGGATTCAGAGACCAAGAACGCGGAAGATGTAGCCAGACAGTCCTCCATCCAGACGAACCTGTTGCCAAACGCAGCGGTAGCTACTGGATCGCAGCCTACACCTGGCAAGTTCAAGCTGAAAGCGGCCCTGCTCCAGTCGTTTGAATTCACCATGTTCAATCACGCCTGGCGTGCGGCGTGGGATCCTTCGTTGCGCTATCAGCTTGCGCATAAGCCCTTCTTTCACGATTGGTTCGTGTCTTACAAGGGCTACAACCTGGCCCGCTGGAGTGATGGCGATGATTTCATTGTGAATGACGTGGGGCATCCGTTGCAGGGAGCTGTCTTCAGTCGAATCTACCTGCAAAATGATCCGCGAAGCTGGGTATCAATCGGGAAGAATCGTAACTATTGGATCCCGCTGCTCAAAAGTACAGCCTGGTCCGCCGCCTGGGAAGTGCAATGGAAGATCGGGCCCTTCAGCGAAACGTCCTTCGGCAACGCCGGTGGGTGGACTTATGTAAACGGCTGCGGCACCGCTCTTTCCTGTCTGAATAACCACAAGTATCCCAGCGCTCCGACCAACAACACCGGGCTAACCGACTGGATCATTACGCCGGTGATAGGCATGTTATGGGTTATGGGCGAAGATACCTTGGAAAAGTACATCGTTGTGCCGGTCGCCAGGAATCATCGTATTTTCGGCGGTCGAATCTTGCGCTCCTGTCTGGAGCCCAGCAAGGATTTTGCTGCCGTGTTCGCAGGCAAGTTCCCCTGGATGCTGCCTAACGCGGAGAACAATTTTGTAGTTTCCACTAAGCCTAAGCCGGCGAAAGTGAAACCCGCTAAAGACCCGTTTCAGCATTGGGAGATGGGAACCCAATATACATACATTAGCCTTCCGGCCCTGACCACCAGTTGCGCCAAGCCATGCCGCGAGGGCTTTTCCGGCATGGGCACGAGTTTCGACTACAACTTTACTCGCGGCTTCGCATTCGACAGCAGCTTCAATTTCCTCCCTGCCCAACAGGGCAGCCAGGCTATGTTGCAGGGTCTGTTTGGCGTGCGAATGGGACAGCGTTTTCAGCACTTCGGGGTTTTTGGTAAGGTTCGCCCAGGTTTCATCTACTACAACAAAGCGTTACCCGGCGGAGGGGACCCCAATCCCAATAGTCTGTCGCGTTTCGCCTGGGACTTCGGCGGAATCGTCGAGGTCTACCCTCGGCGCGAGTCCAGGTCGACGATTCGTTTCGATGTGGGCACTACTCTGGTTCGCTACCTGACGGACCATACCGACCCCCGCCTCTCGCAGATCGGGAATCTTCTCTCGCCCCAGTACATCGTGACGCAGGGCAACTTCCAGTTCTCCACCGGCTACGTTTACCGCTTCTGAGCGGGATCCCTTAGCTGATGACCGACTGGATACTGCCGCACATTGGCAGTTGATTCCTCTGCCGTCTTGCACCTACACTAGTGCAAGCTCTCTCGGTTTTCCGCGCCTCCTCTAAATTTCTTCACGCTTGGATCTCAGCAGTTTGCTGCAATTGAGGTGCAATATGCTGTGGTTTCCACAAGCCACACACAAAATGTAGGGTTTTACATCTTGACCCCTCCCCCCAAACGCCATTACAGTTGGCCTTTGAGCGAAGACGGGGAATCAAGATTCGGCTAACGTGTGCCCATTTTGCTCAAGCATGTCCGTCTACAGAAAAAGGCACTCTTCGCGGCCGGAAGGAAGACATCGCAAGTGAAATACGACCCGCCGAGTGCAAGGAGTAGAAGTTGCTCAAAATAAAGAAGCTGCAAATCCTGGGATTCAAGTCCTTCTGCGACCGCACGGAGCTGCGCTTTGAGGGCGAGGGCATCTCGGCGATTGTAGGCCCCAACGGCTGCGGCAAGTCGAATATTGCCGACGCCATCTCCTGGGTGCTGGGCGAGCAGTCAGCGCGCTTGCTGCGCGGCGTCAACATGCAGGACGTTATCTTCGCCGGCACCCGCGATCGCAAGCCCACCGGCATGGCTGAGGTCACGCTTACGCTGGTCGATCCCGCAGTGTACGGTGATGTCGGCGAGCCCGAAATCGACGTCCTCGACGACATACCGGAGGAGTGGGACGAGTCGGCACTGCGCGCGGCCAGTGCGGAAGACGCCGAGCGCTACATCGAGGAAGTCCGCCCCGGTCAGGGCGACGAAGAGGAAGCAGGAACAACCGCAGGCATCGAGGCGCAGGAAGCGAGCGCCGCCGGGCCACACGTCGTGCTCAAGATTCGCCGCCGCAAATTCAAACGCACGTTTAAAGCGGGCGAGATCGCCGTTACTCGCAGGCTCTTCCGCACAGGAGAAAGCGAATACCTGTTGAACGGCAAGCTCTGCCGCCTGCGCGACATCCAGGACCTGTTCATGGGCACGGGGCTTGGACCCGAGTCGTACGCCATCATCGAGCAGGGCCGCATTGGCCAGATCCTGAGCAGCAAGCCCACCGACCGCCGCGCTATCATCGAAGAGGCCGCCGGTATAACGAAGTTCAAGGCCCGCAAGCGCCTGGCCGAAGCTCGCCTGGAAGACGCCAAGCAAAATCTTTCGCGCATCAACGACATCTTCGACGAAGTCACGCGCCAGATGAATTCGCTGAAGCGCCAAGCAAGCAAGGCCGAGCGCTACGCAAAGCTGCGGGATGAGATGCGTGCCAAGCTGCGCGTGGTTCTCGCCAGCAAGTTCGCGCAGTTGGATTCGGAAGCCACTGCGGTCGAAGCGCAGCTCAGCGATCTTGCTGACGAAATGCGAGCTAAGCTCGATGCGGCGCAGCAGATGGAGGCCGAGCATAGCTGCCTTACCCAGCACGGGTATGCCATCGAGCGCGACGCCCAAGCCAACCGCGAGCAACTTAACACCTTGGCGATGGAACTCGATCGGGCTGCAGCACGGCGGCGGACGAACGAGGAGCGCTGTGCTGAGCTGGAGGCACGCTCGGCGGGGGCGCAGGCCGAGATCACCGCCAACGAAGCGCAACTCTCTCAACTCGAGCAGGAACTCGAAGCCAACCGCGCGATCCTTCAGTCGGCGAACGCCGATGTCGAAGGCGCGCAAGCCGAGCTCCAGCAGCGGCAGGCGGAAGCCGCCGCGGCATCGGCCAATCTGATGCAGTTAGAGCGTCAGCAGGAGCAGCGCCGCAGCGACATCTTGCAGGCCGTTTCGCAGAACTCGTCGCTTCGCAACCGCATCACGCAGGCCGAGGAGCGGCTCGCCGCGCTGGAGCGCGATGCGCAGCGTCTGAATTCGGAAATCGAGGCGGCTAATCAGCAACTGGAGACCTTTGGCGGCCAGCGCGGCCAGTTGGGATTGGAGTTTGAATCGGCGACGCAGCGTGTCGCGGAACTGAATGCCCGCATTATCGACACTCGCCAGAAACTCGAGGAATTCCGCGGCGCCGAAAACGATAGCAAGCGCCACCTCGATTCGCTACGTTCGGAATATGCCGGACTCATGGGCCGCCGTGGCTCGCTGGAGGCCGTTATTGCGGAGCACGGCTACTCGACCGAATCCGTTCGCCGACTCTTCAAGTCAGGCGCGCTCAACGGCGGCCACGCGCCGGCCGGGGTCCTTGCCGACTTTCTCGAAGTCGAAGACCGTTATGAGCATGTTGTCGAAGACTTTCTCCGTGACGAGCTGAACTACGTCGTAGTGAAGTCCTGGGACGCTGCCGATGAAGGGCTGCGGCTGCTGCGCAGCGATGTCGACGGGCGAGCAACGTTTCTGGTCCATCCCGACGATTCACAGGCCAGGTTTTCGTTTGTCCACGATGAGGCCGCTTACCCGGGAACGCGCGCCGAAAGCGTCGTGCCGCTGAAGAACTGCATTCGGGTGCTGAACGGTTTCGGCAAGTCACTGGAGGTGATCCTGCCGAAGTTGGGCAACGGCTACATTGTTCCCGATCCCAACCTCGGCCGCGAGCTGGCGCTGGAGAACCCCGACGCCTTCTTCCTTTCGCAATCGGGCGAGTGCTTCCACAACGTCACTGTAACCGGCGGCAAGCAGCGCAGCGAAGGTCCGCTCTCCATGAAGCGCGACCTGCGCGACGTGCTCAGGCAGATGGCCGAAATTGAGATGGCCATCCACGAGAAGGAGCTTCAGGTCGCGACTGTCGCGCGTGAGATCGGCGAGCTTAGCGGATTGTTGCAGCGGCTGGAAGACGAGAAGCGCGAAGCTGAGCGCCAGGCCATGACGTCGGGCCATACCTTGAGTCAGCTCGGCAATGAGATGGCGCGGGTGCGCGAGCGCCTTGCGACCTACGAGGCTGAATTGCAGCGCCTTTCGTCGGAGCGTGCCCAACGCGAGACGCTTGTCGCAAGTCAAAGCATGCAGCTCCACGAACTGGAGCAGCAGCAGCGTGCGATTGAAGAAGAGTTGCAGTCGGCCCAGAGCAGCGTGGAAGAACTGCGGTTGCGTCGCGACGAATTGGTGCAGTTGGCCACGGACGCGCGCGCGCAGGTCGCGATGCTGGAGGAACGCCGTCGTGGCGCCATCGCCAGCGTGCAGCGTCTTGAGGCGATGACCTTGGAGGCTTCCGCGCGTCTTGCGAAACTCAAAGCGCAGATCGATTCCGCTGCCGCCGAGATGCGGCAGCGCGAGTCGGAAAACGTCCGCCTCGCCGAACAGGCCATCGCTTGGGAGACGGAACGCGAGGCCGCCCGGCAGCGTGATCAGGAGATAACCGAAGAATTGCAGCAGGTCCGTTCGCGTCTTGCGCAACTGGAAGAGGAACTGAAATCCGCGCGTGCTGAACTGGATGCGGCTCGCGACCGCCGTGGCGAACTCGCCGCGGAGCAGGCCCGGTTGCACTCGGACATGGAGCACCTGGCTGACACGTGCGTGCAGGAACTCAGCGTGCAGCGTGATGAGCTGATGGGCGATGAATCGCTACCGCGAATTTCAGGCGACGAGTTGAACGCCGAAGAAGAAGCTTACAAGGAAATGCGGACCCGCCTGGAAAACATGGGCCCCGTCAACATGATGGCGCTCGAGGAATACCAGGAAACGGCGCAGCGCCACGAGTTCCTCGACACTCAACGTAAAGACCTGCTGGAGGCCATCGAAAACACGCAAAACACCATCCGGGAGATCGAAACTGTTTCGCGCCAGAAGTTCGAAGAGGCCTTTGCGGCTATCAACGAAAACTTCGGTCTCGCCTTCAGTAAGTTGTTCGGCGGCGGGCAGGCCTTCATGCGATTGACCGATCAGGAAAACTCGGCCGAAAGCGGACTCGATGTTGTAGCGTCGCCCCCTGGCAAGAAGCTGCAAAACGTGTTGCTGCTCTCGGGCGGCGAGAAGGCGCTGACTGCGTTCGCCCTGCTGGTCGGGATCTTCCAGTATGTGCCCAGCCCGTTCTGCATTCTCGACGAAGTCGACGCGCCGCTGGATGAAGCCAACATCGGGCGCTTCACCGAGCTGGTCCGCGACATGAGTTCGCAGACACAGTTCATCATCATCACCCACAGCAAGAAGACTATGACCATGGCGCCCACCATGTACGGCGTTACCATGCAGGAACCCGGCGTATCCAAGCTGGTCTCGGTGCGAATGCAGGGAAGTGTTGCTCGGCTGGTAGCCGCCGGGGCATGACCCTGCGAGCCGCGCAAAGATTATCAATAAAATAATAATAGTAAAGGGAGGCCGCAGCCTCCCTTTGCGCTCTTTTGAGGAGCCTTACTGGCCGGAGGACGAAGCAGATCCGTTCTCGGAAAGCACCAGTGCCTGGTTCGATCCGCCGAAGTTGATCTGCTGCAGCTTCCGGGTCGAGCCCTCGGTGTTGAACTCGACGGAGGTTGTGGGGGCCTTTGTGCTGAGCTGCTTCACTTGCGCCGACGCTGTGGCAACATCTTTCTTGCCCTTCTTGAACGTCAGCTGAGTGTTCGCGCCGTTGTCGTCGTATGTGACCTTGTAGTCGCCCGGCTGAAGGGTGGTGCCGTTGACCTGCACCGCATCGTTAAAGGTTAGTGTTTTGGAGACGGTGCCGGCAATCGCGGCGCCTGTCAGCATCAGGGTGAGAGCTGCACCACATACTAGAGTTGAGATTCGCTTCATTGGTTGTGAACTCCTTGTTCGGATAGATACGTGAAAGTCTTAGTTCAGCAGTGCTTACGATATTGACTTAAGATGCGGTCAAAAGGTTTCGTGCATTGTTGACAAATAGCTAATACGGAGTGGCAAACGCCATAGTTCTGAATAGCAGCAGGGAAGACTGTTAATTAGTGTTAAGCGGTGTGGGATAGTCCTACAAAATTAAGGGATGAATTGCAGTTGGGAAAATGGATAAAATCTGGCTGGCGGAAATCGTTGCTTCAGAGTAGATGGAACTATCCTGCGTCTACAGATAAACACACTAAATCGGCTTTTATTCAAGCACTTAGCTTCTGGGATGAACTAGTCCCAGCCCATCCGTTCCCGAAGGCTGGTTACGTGTGCCGTGTGGTGCGCGGAATGCCATGAATACAATGCGAGCATCCGATCCAGGGAGAGCACACCCAGTTCCGGATGACGCAATGTCCGGGCAAAATCCTCCGGAGTCATAGACCGCAGCAAGGTTACCCAGCGCCCATGCAGTGCCTGGAGCAACTGCAATGAGGTTTCCACCGGAGTCTGCCGGGAGTCCGGCAGCTTGGCCCAGAGGTCTTCTTTGTAGGTCTTGATGTTGGGCTCGAACTCCGTCATCGCCAGCTTGAATCGAACATAGGCATTCAGGTGGCTGTCGGGAACATGGTGCACAACTTGCCGGACCGTCCAGCCTTCCGGGCGGTAAGGCGTGTCAAGCTGCTCTGCGTTCAGGCCTTTGACTGCGGCGCCCAGACTAGCGGGTAGCCTGGACAACACATCGATGTAATGCACGCGCCGCTTTGCCATCTGCTCTTCGTTCTCCGGCGCAATCCATTCGAACTTGCCAATCGGGTATCGCAGGTCTGCCACGCTGCACCTCTACAAAAACAATATGCCACACTAATCGAGACCTCGGACTTCGCTGGTGGGAAGCCACTCGAGCATGCAGGGACCGGGCAACTCTGAGGCCGAGTTCCCCGATGCAGGTTTGTCCTCCCTGTGTCCGGTTTCCTTTATCTTCGATGCCGATTGCTTGCCGCAGGTCATCCGCACCCGGCGGACAACATGGACCTGCGAGGACGGCGGAAACTTCATGGGCACGCTGACGCTTTTTAGCATCTCGGTGAAGGTGCGCAGGCTCTCTTCGCCCTTTATGAATTTCACATCTTCCACTTTGCCCGGACTCACCAATAGGAAGAATTCGGCGGTGCCGCTCTGGACGACATCCAGCTTCGAAGTTCGCTCACTGATACGATCTTTGCGCGCCTTCGAGATCATTGACTCCAGCCTGCCGCCACTCACGCCCAGGTTCTTCAGCTTCTCGCGGGCGGTGGTACTGGGACTGTCGCCCACCAGCGACAGCACATACCAATTCACTGCCTGCTGGCGCTCGCCTCTTTTGTCTGCGATGTCGCCCAGGTGCTCGGCCACCGCGCCGTTCTCGGTGCCCTGCCACGCCGGGAGGATGTACGCCTCGGCCTTGTCCAGATCTCCGCTCTTGAACAACACCCAGCCCTTTGTATCCCAGACGTTGAACAATATCTGGGTGTTGGCCAGGTCCTGTAAGCGAAGATTGGCAAGCGAAACGTCGCGCAGTTGCGTCTCCAGCGCGCTGATCGCGGTGTCGGTGTAGCCGTCGGCGCGCTTCAGCTCGGTGTTCTGTTCGGCGAGCGAGTAAGCCACGTTGTTCCACACTAGCGGCGATGGCGCCATGGAGATTGCCTTGTCGAACGCCGCCATTCCTTTCTGCGTCTGGCCGGCCCCCAGGTAAGCCTGGCCCAGGCTGGCCATCAGGAGCGGATTGTTCGCTTGCACCGAAGCTGCCTTTTCCAGCTCCGGTACGGCTTCGCTGAAACGTTTGAGGTTTGTGTAGAGCACACCCAGACTGGCATGGGCGGCGGCGTCCAGGGGATTGATCTCAAGTTGCTTCTTGTATTGGGCGATAGCCTCGTCGTATTTCTGCTGCCGCTCGTAAGCCGCGCCCAACTCGACATAGGCGGACTCGTCATAGGGGTTTGCCGCGATCTGCTTTTGAAACGCTTCGACCGCTTTCTGGTCCTGATCGGTTGCCAGGTAAACGCGGCCCAGGTATTTCCAAAGGTCTTTGTGGCTGGGGTCCGCACTCTGCACGCGCTCCAGAAGCTGCACAGCCAGATCGTAGTTGCGATTGTCCAGGGCCTGTACGGCCGAGTCGAACCATTCATTCGGTGTCCCACCGCCGGTGAGGCCCGAGATTCCCGGCGCCTTGTTGTCCAACCGGATCACCTGCGCCTGGTCGGAATCGAGCACCCTAAGGAACGCCGCATAATCGGCTTGCCGGTCCGAGGGGATTTCCGAGATCGCGACCTTCAGGTCGCGGCTGCTGACCAGCTTGTTGTTCAGGACCTTGTACGACGAGTGATACTCGGCGTAATCGCGCTTCACGTCAACGCCGATCGGCAACTGGACCGTGTATTTGATGGGAAGGTCGAGCGTGGTCTCCGCCTGCACCTCTTGCGGCGGCCCCAGTTTGATGGGCTTGTCCTTGTCGTCCTCGTCAACCCCCGGCAAGCGGAGGCTCGCGATGGGGAGCGGAAGCTTGGGTTCCGTGGCCGACCAGTCAAAATAGTTGGTGACCGACACGTCATAGTCGATCTGGAGCGGATTGTCGGTGTCGCTGGGATCGCTCACGTGCAGATTGCTGATCTCCGCCCCACGCAACGGCGAATTCTGAAGCGAGGCCTGCAACACGTCCTTCCAGTGATTGCTGGGGATCTGCCGCAAGGCAAATCGCAGCGTCATCTCCTGATCGCCGCGCACGCTCGTAGAGAAATGAGCGGTGAGCTTGCCAGTGTCGTTGAGTGAGCCATCGATGCGGCTGCGGTCGAATGCGGGGAAGGGAAGCGTGGCAGGAGTGCGCACCAGGCCCGGCTTGCCTTCCGGAGGCACGGCCAGCGCCAGCTTGTCGCGCAACGGAAAGGCAAGCATGCGAAACGGCACTACGCCCGAGGTACTGTCCAGCCAGATCTCTTGGCCGTCCACGGGAACGCGCGTGATGACGTGATCGAATTGTGAAGGAGACGGAACATCGGGATCAATCTTCTCCCGGGCATTGATGAGCACCGAGGTCGATTCGAAGCCTTCCGCCTTCAACAGCGCGGCCAACAGCGTGTTCTTGTCCTTGCAATCGCCGTAGCCGACGCTCATGACCTCGGAGGCGGCGTGGGGCTGATAGCGCCCCAGCCCAAACGACAAGCTCACATAGCGGAAGTCCCGCGACACGTAGTCGTACAGGGCCTTCACCTTGGCCATGCCGTCCGTCTTGCCCTGGACCAAGCTGTCAGCTTTCGCTTTGATGGCGTCCGTCGGATCTCTGCGGTCCTTTTCCAGCGAACGGTACCAGTCGCCGAGCTGCTCCCAGCTTTGGAACGTAGTCAGTTGGACCGAGGGCTGTTCCTGTTCGTCGGCGCTGCTCCGCCGCTTCAGAGGCGACTCAGTATCCGTGGTATGGGAGTGGCTCCAGCGATAAACGCGGCGGTCGCCTTCGTCGCTGATCTTGGGCTCATACCCCGGTCTCGTCTTCAGCTTCACTTCGCGGCTCTTGGGGAGGTTGATTTCCAACTCCTCGTCAAGCACAACGCCACGCTCGGCGAAGTTGTAGCTGGTCCAGAATTGTCCCGGGATGAGCGGATTCACGATGGTGCGGACGTAACGGAACTCCAGAGTGTCGCCCGGCCGCAGCGAGGGAACGCTGATGTGCTTCTGGTGATAGTCGGTGTAGACCGGGGCGTCCGGGATGGTGAGGTCCTGGATTGCCGAGTCTTGCGCCGTAACCACGGTCCCATCCGGTTTGCGCACGCGCACGTAGACAATGTCCAACTGATCGCTGAGCGCGCTGTAGCCGATCTTCAACTGCCCCAACGCCTGGACTCCGCTCTCGCTGGTGATCTTGATGACGGCTTCGTGCTCCTCGCGCCCGGTGCCGTCGTTTTCAAAGCGCATCGACTGGCGAGAGTGCTCCACCACAAACGCCTGCTGCGAATAGTCGGGAGGCACAGGTGCCTGCACGCCTGGAACAACCGGCGCCTCTTTGCCCGGCGTAGACGGAGTCGTAGGGCTAGGAATCGGAACTTGGGCCGAAGAATATGCTGCAACCAGGAAGAGACAAAGAACTGCGCTACCGCCGAGAGTGCGTTTCATAAGAAAGAACTTCATTGGAATCGTACCCCATCCAGGTTGCCGGCAGCCGAAGGGGCACGAACAAATGCTCAGAAGCTGCGAGTCAGGCGGGGCGCCACTGCATAGTTCAGTTGTACCAGCACAATGAATGCGATGCTCAGCCGGGTGTCGAAAACGCAAAGCAGTGCGCCCAGCGCATACAGCGATTGGGCCACGACAATGCGGCGCTTCATGGCTCTGGAAATGTCAGGCGAGATTTCATCTTTCACCAATCCGCTGCCCAGAGCGCAAACCCAACTCCAGTAAAGCGTGAGGCCAAGCAGCAGAATGTTGATCCAGTACAACAACAGTGCGACCCGGTACCGCGTGAACTCGGCCAGCAGAGCGGTTGAAAAGGGCACCAGTGAAACAAAGCCCAAAAAGGCAATGTGAATCCACGACAGACTGCGGTCCGAGCGCCGCAGGTGATTCAGTTGGGTTTGCTGACCTACCCAGAAGATGCCAAGCGTCAACACGCTCATGCCGAACATCAGCAGCCTTGGCGACAGAGTGATTAGGGCGCGCCAAAGATCGCCCTCGCCGTGTACGGCTTCGGCTGCCGGCACGCGCAAGTCAAGCACCAGCAGAGTCATGGCGATGGCGAAAACGCCATCGCTCAGCGCTGCCAGGCGTTCAACGCTCTGTCCAGCGATGCGATTGTAGCTGGTCGTCATCCGTTCAAAACCTGCACGGGCGCCGGTACCGCGAGAGTGCCTCAGCACCTCAGCACCTAAGACCACCCACGAAAAAGGAGGGCATGCGCCCTCCTCTGTTGCGGCAAGTACTACCCGTCCCGCTTAGGCCTTTTTTGGCTCCAGCAAGGTTGGTTGGGAGGGTGGCGCTGCCACCGAAGCGGGAGAAGCCGCCACTACTTGGGACTTGGGCTCGGCGCGCGGCGCTTCCGGCTTCTGGATATCTATGGTCCCCTTGAAATAGGCGCCGTCGTCGATGGCGATGCGGGCCGTGGCGATGTCGCCCTTCAAAGAGGCGCTCTTGCGGAGCTCCACCCGATCGCTCGCGGTGATATTGCCGTCAACCTGGCCGTGAAGAATCACGTTGCGCGCTTCGATATTCGCTCGCACCCGGCCGTTGGGACCGATTGTCAGGCTTTGGCCGCGCAGCGCAATCGAGCCTTCCACCTGGCCATCGACGTACAAGTCTTCGCTGCCGGAAAGCTCGCCTTTCACCACCACCGACTTGCCGATGGTTGCCACATCAACATTGCGAACGGGTTCGCTGCGCACAGGCTCGCTAGAACGTGCTGGGGCGGCCATATTGGACGACGGGGAGCTGGGTTCGTGTATGGGCATGGGGGTTTCGTCTTCCTTGCGTGTTGGTTTCCACATATCTTGCTCCGGACGCGGTCCTCGGGCCTGAATTCGGGTTGATCCGCAGGAAAGTGCCTAGGCCGCTGGCAAGAGGATACCGAAGCCGGAGAATTGTGCAAAGCTTTTTGCGCAGTAATTTGAGACAGGCACCAGCCGGGTTTACACCGGATGCACCGTCACCAGGCGGAGGCCGCCGGTCCCAGCGCCCGCCTCGCTACGCTCGTCATCACAATGGCTAGTGCAAGTGCCGCGCGCGCTACCGTTTTTCCGCCACCCCGCTCGGCAATCCCTGCTGTACCCACAAAATGAGCGTCTGCTTGCCGTAACGCCTGGCAAGCTCTGCGACGCGCGCGTCAGCCGCTGCGTAGGCCTGTCGCAACTCGTCTTCGCCGGCGGGATTGCGCATGGCGTTCTCCAAATCGGCGGGGTTGGGAAAGCTCTTGCCCAGCCGCAGGGCCGCATTCGGCTCCGATAAATACAGCACTAATCCCTCGCGAAACCACACCGGAGTTCCCGGCTTCACATGCGCCTCGATCAGCATGTGCAGGAACTCGTGCCATAACGTGCTCTCCAGCGTGCCGGCCTGTTTAATGCACCTCCGCGGGCTGAGTTTGTATGGTGCGCCCGCGCGTCGTGGCTGCCACCCAGCCCGGCTCGCCGGTTGAGTCGCGAAACATTGCAACTGTGGGATAAAGCTCCCACTGAGGCGTGGAGGAAAACGTCAATCCGGTGCTCGCTTCGGCTTCGCGCGCGAGACTCGCCGCCATCGGCAGGAGCAACCGGTCAACCTCTGGGCGGGTGGTCAGCAATTCGAGGTTCTCGCCAGTAAGCTTCTGCCATGCGATCCCCTGCGCCGAGGTGCCGAGTTTTGTTCCGGGGTAGTAGTAGGCCAGGATTTCCTGATACGTCTTGCCTTCTTCACCCATGACCTCGGCCCCGATCTGGCACAAACCCACACCATGTCCCGAGCCACGACCGTTAAATACGATGCGATCGCCACTCACGCTCACCTCGTACCAGTTGCTCTTCAGCCGCTCCCACCCGATATGCCGCCCCACGGCCGAGCGAAACGACAGTCCCGGGACTGTGATCGTGCTGGAACCGGTAACGCGCAGCACTTCGACGCGCCCGCTGGGCGTACGCTGCGCCACTGAGATAGACCGTAACGTTCCCGGCACGACGATGCCATCGGCGGCCAGCGCGCGCTGCAGGTCACGCTTGCTGATCTGGCTGCTCCACTTCATCACGCCATCGCGGATACAGTAGACGTCCGAATGTTGCTTCAGGTAAGGCGCCGGGGCCTCATCGTTGCCAAGTATGAAGCGCCCGTCTTCGGTCGTGCCCCCGCAATCCGCGTGATAGTAAGTCGCGGCAGGCCGGCCTTCGTACCATAGGACTTCGCCTGACGTAGATTCGGCAATCCGCCTTAGACGGCTGGTCGTGCCCGCGATTCGCAGGTCCTGGCAATGCGTGGTGTCGCACACATCGAAGTCGTCGAGCGCGTGACGGCTGCCGAAGTGCATCGCATACGTCCGCGCCGCCACTGCCATCGCCTTCAAGGCCTCGTCAGACTTGAAGTTCCCCGTTTCGCCGGCAAGCACTCCTGCGATGTACTCGTCCATGGGCATGGTTGCAGTAATCAGCAACCGTCCTTCGGAGGCGCGTATGTCGACGGGAAAATCGGCCGGTACCGAAGGCGCCACTGCCGCCTTCATCTGGAAGGCGCCGCTAATAAGAAGCCCGGTTATCGCGCTCTTTCCGTTGTCAAGCCTGAGCTTTGCACGCGACACGCGAACGGTGACGGCGCCTAATTCGGTGTCCTTACATTTGGCGCAGGTGCGAAAGCGCGCCTGCCCGGGAGCGGCGCTCAGTTTCAACGTGGCCGGCGGATGCAGATACCACAGCCGAACGCGCACTGTCCGAGGAAACCCACTGGAAGGCGGGCCGATATTCTTGTTCTTGGAGACTGCTGTTTGTGGAGGACTGGCCGCGCCGCCCGCCCAAACGAGTAGCAGTGCGAGCAGCACCGCCGGCTTCATGGCCGGCCCTTGTTGGCAGCGTTTTGCAGCTTGATCGCTGCCGACTCGGCATACGCAGCAAAGATGCTGCGCGCCACCGCAGCGGCATCCACGCCGCCGGTACCTTTCTCCAGGAAGACAACCAGCACAATTTGCGGCTTCACCGCCGGCGCCCAACCGGCAAACCACGCGTGTGTCCAGGCGCCCTCTTCGGCCCGGGACGTCCCGGTTTTTCCTGCCACTCTCATCGTCGACTCGGGCTGGGCGAGACGTCCCATTCCGTAGGAGGCCGACCCTTCCAGCCCACTCAATACCAGTTGCAACTCGGTGTCGGCCCGGCCGTCCGCCAGAACGGCCAGGTTGCGATACGCGCGCAGCAATTCCAGCGGAGTGATCTTCACACCCCACTCGCCGATGGCCTGAAGCTGCACCTGCTCGGGCGTCGACGCCAGCGTTACCGAGCCTGTGGCTTCCTTCTTCGCAATGCCCGTAGGGCTGCCGAAGCCGTCCCCGAGGAATGCCTGCCGCAACTGCTCGGGCGAAAGCCGGGTGGCAACGCTGGTGAAATAGGAGTTGCAGGAGTAGGTCAGGGCCTCCGCTGGATCGAGCGGATGATGTGCGTCGGGATGCGTACAGTCAAGCTTGTGCCCGGAGATGGTGAGCGGACGTTTGCAGACGAGAGCGGTTTGGCTGTCGACCTTTCCCGCTTGCAGCAGCGCTATGAGGGTAAATGTCTTGATACTCGAACCGGGAAACGCCAGGCGCCGCGCCGCTACATCGAGATGATAGGACGCCAGAATGTGGCCGGTTCCCACGTCCAGCACCACGGCCGTGCCATGCTTTCCCGCCATGGCGCGGTCGGCCGCTTGCTGCAGGTTCGATGGGCGGGTCTCGGCCCCCTCAGCAGCATTCGCAACCAGGGACAGCAAAAGGGCCGCCAACACGCTCATCGTTTGCTGACGAGACATGGCTCGATTGTAAGGGCGTAGCGGCAGGCGGAATTCGCCAACCTTGGCGGGCGCACTTAGAAAGGCAAGACCGCTGGTGCCGGTTCTAAACCGCTATGGGAATGCGCTCCTTCAGCTTCTCGAGAACTCTTTCCAGCAACTCGCAGCGCTCCCGCAAGGCGTGTTTGAACTCGAGATGATGCGCCTTGGCGATCTCATGCAGGAAGTGCGCCTGGCGCTCTTCCAGAACCTGAACCAGCAGGTCACGTTCGGCATCTGTTATTCGGAGTTCCATAAGGGCCTCCGTTTCTGGGGGCGGACGATATGGCCTCGGACGCCACGTCCAGCCCCTTCTACACAAAGCGTAACTCGAATCGGAGGCAGTGGCGAAATTTGGAAAGGAATTTTTCCCGCTTCGGAACCATCCAGATCGCGATGGCGTGCCGCTTCACGACCCGGTGACTAACACGATTTTGCCTTGCGCGCCGCTCGGCTTCATCACAGCTTCATGCGCCTTGGGAGCATCAGCGAGCGCAAACCTCTCTCCGACAACCGGTCGCAGCGTGCCTGCCTCAAGCCCGGCGTAAATTGCCGCGTGCATGGCATGGAACTCCTCCGGCGATGCGCCGAACAACATCACTCCGCGAATGTCGGCTTCGCGCGCCATGGTTCCACGAGGGTTGATCTCGATGCTGCCGCGATTGCCGATGATCATTACTCGGCCGTGCTTGCCGGTCACGTTCAGGTCGTTGGCAAGGTTCTTGTTGGCCAGCATTTCGAGGATGATGTTTACTCCTGCGCCCTGCGTCAGCTTCATCACCTCGTCGAGATAACCGTTCGAGGAATGGTTCAGCATGTAATGCGCGCCTTCCCGCTTGGCCAGTGCCATTCCTTCTTCCGTGCCGGCAGTGCCGATCACCGTCAGTCCTGCCGCACGCGCCATCTGGACCGAGGCAATGCCCACGCCGCCGCTCGCGCCATGCACGAGAACCGTCTCGCCCGCTTTCGCATTTCCACGCTGGAAGAGCGCACGGTAGGCCGTACCGTAGGGCACGCCAACACCTGCGCCTTGTTCGAACGTAACATTGTCTGGCAGGCGATGAACATTCAGGGCATTGCATAGCGCCTGCTCGGCGTAAGCGCCGCTGATGCAAGTGGAGGTGTACACGCGCTCGCCGGCCGCGACGCTCGTCACCCCGGCGCCAACTTCTTTCACTATGCCGGCTGCATCGTTACCGGGGGTGTAAGGCAGGGAAGGCTTGGTCGCGTAGGTTCCGGTGCGGATGTAGCTCTCCACCGGATTGACGCCGATGGCCTTGACCTCGACCACGACCTGCCCCGGATCGGCGCTCAGGTTGGGAACGTCTTCGAGCCGCATCACCTCGGGGCCGCCGAATTCGTGGACGCGAATGGCCTTCAATTTCCCTCCAGGGATGAAAGGGATGAGCGTCGCAAAGCAGAGGCTCGCCCCGATGCTCTTTGCAGCACGTCTGAACAGGCGTGCCGAAAGAAGCAACCTTACGATTTTTTCATCCCTCGAGGGCTTCTACCGTCGAGGGCCCCTGCTTTTGTGTCGTCCCCGAAGGGACTCGGACGTGTGATTCGGCGTTCTCCCCAGCGCTTCCGCGCTGGGCTCGAATTGTTACCTCAGAGGCTAAAGCCCGCACCGTCCGGCTCTCTACGGCACGGCTGAAGCCGTGCCCTTTCAAAACCGTTTTATGAGATGACCGTTCCAGCTAGCGGAAGACGCCGGCGACGACGATGCTAGATCGCGACGCACACCGCCTTCACCTCGGTGTAAAGCTCCAGCACTTCGTGGCCCATCTCGCGGCCCCAGCCCGACTGCTTGTATCCGCCGAAGGGCAGCGCAGCGTCGAAGATGTTGTAGCAATTGACCCACACCGTGCCGGCACGCAGCTTGTGAGCAACGCGATGCGCCTTGTTGATGTCGCGCGTCCACACGCCTGCTGCCAGACCGTATTCGCTGTTATTGGCCTCGGCCACGATCTGGTCGATGTCGCTGAACGGGCTGGCCGTGACCACCGGGCCGAAGATTTCCTCGCGAACGATCTTCATATTCGGGTTGGTCTTGACCATCACCGTCGGCTCGACGAAATAGCCTGCGCCATCTCGCTTCTTGCCGCCGATCACGGCCTCGGCGCCTTCGTTGAATCCCGCCTCGAGATAGCTGCAAACGCGGTTCAACTGCTCTTCGGATACCAGCGGGCCCATGGTCGTCTCCGGATCGAACCCCGGCCCGACCTTGATTTTCTTCGCCTGATCGGCCACGCCCTCGACCACCTGGTCGAACATATCTTTCTCCACGAACAGGCGCGATCCGGCGCAGCAGCACTGGCCATGGTTGAAGAAGATGGCGCTCGCTGCACCGGCAATCGTCGGCTTCACGTCAGCATCCTCAAAGACGATGTTGGGCGACTTGCCGCCCAGTTCCAGCGAAACCTTCTTCAGGTTTCCGGAGGCGGCTTGGAGGATCAGCTTGCCTACTTCCGTCGATCCGGTGAAGGCGACCTTGTCCACATCAGGATGCGCCGCCAGCGCAGCGCCCGCGGTCTCGCCGTACCCGGGGACCACGTTCACTACGCCCTCAGGAAAACCGGCTTCAGCAATCAGCTCGGCCAGAAGCAGAGCGCTCAGGGGCGTCTGCTCCGCCGGCTTTAGCACCACGGTACATCCGGTGGCCAGCGCCGGGCCAAGCTTCCACGCGGCCATCAGCAGGGGGAAATTCCAGGGGATAATCTGGCCGACCACGCCAACCGGCTCGCGCCGCGTATAAGCGAAATATTGGTTGCGCTTCGACTTCGTCGAGATCGGAATGGTGTTGCCTTCAATCTTCGTCGCCCATCCCGCCATGTAGCGGAACAGATCAACCGCCAGCGGCACGTCGGCCACTCGCGCTACCGAAAGCGGCTTGCCATTGTCGAGGCTTTCCAGTTGAGCGAACTCTTCCAGGTGCCCTTCCAGTAGATCGCCTAGCTTCCACACCAATTGGCCGCGCTCCGAGGGGGTCATCTCGGCCCACGGTCCGCTATCGAACGCCTTGCGTGCCGCCTTCACCGCACGGTTAATGTCCTCGCGATCGCCTTCGGCGACCTTCGCCAGTACCTCGCCCGTCGCGGGATTGTACGTGGGGAACGTTTTGCCTGAGGCGGAATCGACCCACTGATTGTTGATGAACATTTTGCGCGGCCGGCTGAGAAACTCGGCAACGCGACTGTGAATCTGCGCCGTGCTTACTGCGGTAGCCATGTGATATCTCCTCGCGGGACGCTCTGCGTTCCCGTTGCTGAATGCATAAGATTGCGAGCGCCCGATGCGAACCAGGCGGAGCAGTCTCCCTTCTGTTTGAAGGAGGCACACAGAGGCAGACGGCAGAGTCAGAAGTGCGGGATGTACTCGCGAGAGCTTCGGCGAAGCGCTGTGCCATCCCCGCGAAAAAGTCTATCAGAGGGCGGCACCCTCGCGCTGACAGGATGTTACTCGCCGAAAAAGCCTCTGCCCGATGTGAAGATCATCGCCGCAGAGGCTTAGTCGTCTTAGAAGCAGCTGACTTCCCCTATCAGGACTGCTTTTCGGCAATAAAGCGAGACGACGTGCCGTGCAGCTTGTCGCTGACCTCGATGGTCATCTTCTTGCCGTCCGGCGAGACCGTCAATCGCGCTACCGAGATCTCTTTGCCGTCGCGCATATCGGTTTCTTCCATAACGTGGTCGTTGATCTTCTTCAGGGAAACGCTGGTTATTCCCGGATCGCCTTGGTACGGGGCTTCAGCGCCATTGAGCTTGGCCGTGTAACCCTGGCCGGTGGGCGTGCTGTAGGTGTATTCGTCGCCACTGGACTTGTAGGTGAACGTCAGCGCGTCAGCGGGCATGTCTTCCGTCTTCTCGTCGCGCCACGAGCCCGAGATCATATTGGCGCCGGCCGGCCCTTTCGCCACGCGCTTCATAACGTCTTTGCCGCTGATCGGGCCGCCCTGGGGACTGCCATTGTAAGTCCAGTTGGCCGTCATCATGTTTCCGTCCGAAGAGACCACGTCCTTGGCGGAGAACATCACCTTGCCATCTTTCTTCCCCGTTATCTCGACCGTGCGATCATCAATCACCTTGACGGCTACGGTGTTGGCATAGGGGTCACCTGTAACGGGCTGGTCCGTGCCATCGGCTTTCACCTCGTAAGGCGGCACACAGGTCTTGCAAGAGTACATGCCGTTCTGTAGCAGGTAGACTTCGGGTTTCCGAGGCAATTGCGCCTTCTTCATGTCAACCTTCCAAGTGCCGTCGAAGGGGCTGGATTGCGCCATCGCGAGCACTGGAATTAGGAACAGTAAAAGCAGCATCTTCTTCATAGAGGGTCTCCGTCCTGTTGTGAGATAAAGGGCCTGTTGCTTCTCGGGCCGAAAGTATACACCGGGGATCGGGTGCGCGACATAGCTGCCCGGCTGGATGAACAATCGGTTCGCCACAGAGACACCGAGGCACCGAGAAACACGGGTCAGGCAATTGGGCCTGCAGCCCTGTGTCATCCGTTTGTTCGACCATCGATGAAGGTTCTCGACTACTCTTGTGCAACCGTATTCTCCGTGCCTCCTTGTCTCTGTGGTTTACTGAACTTCCGAAATGTTTGCCCGGCGCACCAACTGGAACCTCACCACCAATGCCTACACCCGCGCGCTGGAAGAGCATCGGCGAGCCGGAAGGGAACTGCTGGACCTGACTGCTTCCAACCCAACGACGATTGGGTTGCGCTACGACGAACAGAGACTCTTGCAAGCCCTTGCGAATCCGAAGGCCCTCACCTATGAGCCGGCGGCCAACGGACTGCTTTCCGCGCGCGAGGCGATTGCCTGCTATTACGCCAAGCACGACGTCAAAATTTCTCCCGACGATCTGGCCCTAACCACCAGCACCAGCGAAGCTTATAGCTTTGTCTTCCGGTTGCTTTGCGATCCGGGCGATGCGGTGTTGGTTCCCACGCCGAGCTATCCGCTGTTCGACTTCCTCGCCGCTCTACAGGACGTGAAGCTCGTGCCGTACGATCTCATTTATGACCACGGCTGGCAGATGGATTTCCACTCGCTGGAGCAGGGATTGGATAGGGGTTCCGTCTCCCACCGTTTGCGCAACAGCAGCGCAAGGGATGGGGCAACCACGGCAAAGGATGGGCCGCCCACGGAATCAGCAAAACTCAAGGCCGTTTTGGTCGTTCATCCCAACAATCCCACTGGATCATTCGTCAAGCCGGCCGAGGCTGTCCAGCTCGCGCGTTTTTGTGCAGAGAACGATCTCGCCATCATCGCCGACGAAGTCTTTCTCGACTACGTGCTGAATGACGCGGGTGTCTTATCCTTTGCGGGTATGGATGCCACATCTTCTCGTCCGGTTTTGGATAGAAGGCGGGAGGAAAATGAAGCCCTCACCTTCACCCTCAGCGGCCTCTCGAAGATCTCCGGCCTGCCTCAAATGAAAGTCGCCTGGGTCGCCGTTAGCGGGCCGGAAGTGCTCAAGCGCGAGGCGCTGGGTCGCCTGGAAGTGATCGCGGATACCTACCTGTCCATGAACGCGCCGGTGCAGTGCGCGATCCCGGCTATGCTGGAAGAGCGCCATGAAATCCAGCGTCAACTTATGGCCCGAATCCGGGCGAATCTCACCGAGCTCGACCATCAACTCGCGTCGCAAAAGCTCTGCACTCGGCTCGAAGTGGAAGGCGGCTGGTACGTGGTGTTGCGGATTCCGGTTACCGCCTCCGACGAGGAACTCTCGATTGCGTTGTTACGCCAGACCGGAGTCCTCGTCCAGCCCGGGCATTTTTACGACTTCGCAAGCGATGGTTACCTGGTCGTCAGTCTGATTACTCCCAAAGAAATTTTCGCCTCGGGCATCGAACGGCTTCTCAGATTCCTCGCCGAGGCGTAAAGTAGTGCGACAGGCCCTCCTGGGAGTTTGTAAAATCGCAAGTCTCGCTGTCCGTCCCCCTACGCGGTTCAGCCGGGGCACGTATAATGTGAGGTAGCCGTGCCTAAGTATTCGATCGTCGTACCCTTTCATAACGAAGAAGAAAACGTGACCGAGCTGTATGATCGCCTGCGTGTGGTGATGGAGGCCGCGGGGGAGCCGTTTGAGTTGGTGTTTGTCGATGACGGCAGCCGCGACAACACGTTTTCCCTGCTCCAGCAGATCGCCTCGGTAGACCGCCGCGTTGTAGTCGTCAAGCTTCGCCGCAATTTTGGCCAGACCTCGGCCCTTGCCGCGGGATTCGATCACGCCCAGGGCGATTACGTGATTGCCATGGACGGCGATCTGCAACATGATCCGCATGACATCCCGATGTTCCTACATAAATTGCGTGAGGGCTACGATGTGGTCAGCGGCTGGCGCAAGCAGCGTATCGATAACTTCGTCCTGCGGCGCTTCCCGTCGCGGGTGGCCAATTGGCTGATGGCAAAGTTGAGCGGGGTTAACATCCACGATTTCGGCACTACGTTCAAAGCATACCGGCGCGAGGTGTTGCAGGACATTCCGCTCTACGGTGAGCTGCACCGCTTTATTCCCGCGCTGGCCTCGGCCTACGGTGCTACCATTTGCGAGATCCCCATCCGCAACGTGAACCGCGAACGCGGCGAATCGCACTACGGCATCTCGCGGACCTTCCGCGTGTTCTTCGATCTCATCACCATCCGTTTTCTGCTGAAGTACATGTCGCGGCCGCTGCACTTCTTCGGCAGCTTCGGGGCCTTCAGTTCGCTGACCGGCGGCGCCATTGCCCTGTACATGATGTGGGAGAAATTCGTCCGCAATGTGGACGTCATGGAGGAGCACGGCCCCCTGCTGGTGTTCGCCGCGGTGATGATCGTCGCCGGCGTGCAGCTGGTCGCGCTCGGATTGCTCGGTGAGTTGCAGGTGCGGCACTTCCATGAGCCGGAGAAGCGTGGCCCATACGTTGTCGATCGCGTGGTGCGGACCACCAGCGAGTCGGCGCTGGCGGACTAACCCGCGGCCTTGCCAAGACCAGCCACGAGCCACCAGCCACGAGCCACTGAACGACACCCCCTTCGCGGCTATTTCTTTATTGCTGCGGCGACCTTCTTCTGGGGACTCGCTGCCGTCATGGGGCGTGCGGTGTTCACCCATCGCGTGCATGTCGGTGGGCAATACATCGGATCGATCGATCCTCTCATCCTCGCTCAGAGCCGGGCCACGATCTCGCTGCTCATTCTTTTCCCCATTTTGTGGGTGACGCGGCGCAGCTCCATAAACATCCGTGCCAAAGACCTGGCGCAGTTCTTCCTGTTGGGAATTCTCGGGCTCGCCGCTTCGAACTACTTCTACTATTTCGCCATCGAGAAGACGACCGTCGCCACCGCCATTGTGTTGCAGTACGTTGCTCCCGTTTGGGTACTCCTCTACATGCTGGCGCGCCGGCTGCAACACCCGACCGCGCAGCGCGTGCTGGGGGTAGTATTTGCGGTGGTGGGCTGCGGGATCGCCGTGGGCCTGGTCTCGGCTCGCAGCGGATTCCCGTGGCTCGGACTCTCGGGCGCACGCTTCAGCGCCATCGGCGTACTTGCTGCTGAGTTAGCGGCGGTTTCCTTCGCCTTCTACAACGTCTACGCCCAACATCTCGTCCAGACTTACAACCGCTGGACGGCGTTGCTTTATGCGTTGCTAGGCGCCTCGGTGTTTTGGCAGTTCGTGAATCCGCCGTGGAAAATCGCGGCGCAGCATTACACCGGCGGGCAGTGGCTCTTCCTGTTGGTGTTCGCCATTGTCTCGATGCTGGTGCCGTTCTCCTTCTACTTCGCCGGACTACAGCATCTTGATCCCACCCGTGCCGTCGTCACCGCGTGTCTGGAGCCAGTCTGGGCCATCGCGCTTACGGCGCTTATGCTCGGGGAGTTGGTGTCACCAATGCAGGTTGTAGGAATCGTATTGGTTCTCATCGCCACCATTCTCGTCCAGCGCCCCGACAAGCGGGCGGCCCAGGAACCCGTCATCGCGGTCGAACCCATAGAGTAAATCGTTTGTCATCCTGTCTATAACGACGTTGGCATTGTCAAGGCAAGCGGGAAGTCCGCTGTGGGCGGGCGACGAGTCGAAGGACCCTATCCCACCCAACCCAGGCGCACCGGCTGCATGCACGAACTCATCGACCCTTCCTCCCCTCGCCTTAGTTCCAGTAGAATTTACGTTGCATTACAATCTGGCCAATCTGTTCACATTCGGGCTCGCCGGGCACCCTTGCCCCCAGCGAGGTTTATGCGTCAGCTAAACCGACTTCTGCGATATATACGCCCGTACTGGTTTCAACTGCTGATCTCTGTCCTGTGCCTGGCGCTGGTTGGATTGTTCGACGCCTTTCGCGTACTGCTGGTCGGCCCCATCTTCGATCGGGTGCTGAATCCGGCTTCGCAATCGGGCGAACTGGCCTTGTTCCGGGTTCCCTACACGCGCGAGGTCATTGACCTCAGGCACTTTGTTCCCAGTTACTTCCACAACGTGTGGACGGTAGTTGCCTTCGCCCTGGTGACCTCCACCATTCTGAAGGGAGTGTTCGACTACGTCGGCACCTATCTGGTGAACTATGCCGGGTTCGGCATGATCACCGACTTGCGCAACGATCTGTACTCGGCCACGTTGCGGCGCTCGGTTGCCTTCTTCCATAAGCACTCCACGGGCACGTTGCTGTCGGCCATCGTCAATGACATCGAGAAGGTACAGTACGCGCTCTCGACCGTGCTGGCCGAGTTTCTTCAGCAGTTCTTCACGTTAATCTTCACCGCCGTCGTGGTCGTTCTTCTCGGCGGCAAGCTTGCCTGGGTGCTGGCGATTTTCGTGCCGTTCGTACTGGTGGCGGCGCGGCGTATTGGGAAGCGGGTGCGCAGCACAACGCGCCGCGGCCAGGACAAGCTGGCGGAAATTCAGAACATCCTGCACGAAACCATCACCGGCGTGCGCATCGTGAAGGCCTTTTGCATGGAAGCCTGGGAGACGCGCCGCTTCCGCGAGGCTGCCAAACGCCTGTTCCGCGCCAACCTGCGATCAGTGAGCGCGACGGCGATAAGTTCGCCGCTGATGGACATCATTGGCGCCATTGCGATTGCGCTGCTCATTCTATTGGGCCGCGATTACGTCAAAATCCACGTCTTCACGGCCGGCAGCTTCCTGGCCTTTATCGTTGCCGTCTTCAAACTGTACGACCCTGTCCGAAAGTTCAGCCAGTTCAATAACAACTTTCAGCAGGCGATCGGCGCCTCTTCCGCGATTTTCAACTTCCTCGACTCGCAAGACGACATTCACGAGAAGCCGAACGCCATCGAGCTGCTGCCCTTTCACCAGGGAATTTGTTTCGACCACGTGCACTTTAGCTACAGCAGCTACAACAATGGCGAAGAAGGCCGCGAGGTGTTGCACGACATCGACCTGCGCATCGCACCCGGCGAGGTGGTGGCGCTTGTCGGCTCCAGCGGCGCCGGCAAGACGACCATGGTACATCTGCTGCCGCGCTTCTTCGACGTCAGCCGCGGCCGCCTGCTGATCGACGGCTACGACGTGCGCGACCTGAAGATCGCCTCCCTGCGCTCGCAGATCGCCATGGTCACGCAGGACACGATCCTGTTCAACGATACGGTCCGCAACAACATCGTGTACGGACACCCGGAAACGTGCATGGAGCGGGTAGAAGAAGCCGCACGCGCGGCGTTGGCTCACGACTTCATTATGTCGCTGCCCGCGGGATACGATACCGTGATCGCTGAGCGCGGCCTGATGTTGAGCGGTGGGGAGCGCCAGAGGATCTCAATCGCGCGCGCCATTCTGAAGGACGCACCCATCCTCGTACTTGACGAAGCGACCTCCGCCCTCGACAGTGAAAGCGAATCTCTAGTGCAGTCTGCGCTGCAAAACCTGATGACCGGGCGCACCGTGTTTGTCGTGGCGCACCGGCTTTCGACCGTGCGCCGGGCCGATCGCATTGTGGTGCTCGAAGGCGGAATGATTGTCGATGAAGGGACGCACGAACGTCTGATGACGCGCACCGGCGTTTATCGCCGCCTATATGATTTGCAATTTGAGGATGTAGAGACAGCTTCGAGGGAAGAGTGAAGCCGAAAATGGCGGTACGCTCAATGACAGCCTACGCCCAGGTGAAGACGCACGCCGGGGATGAGCTTGCATTTACCCTGAGCCTCAAGTCGGTGAACCATCGCTTTCTCGATCTTCATCTGCGCATCCCGGCTGAGCTTGACGCGGTGGAGATGAGGATTCGCCGCATTCTGAAAGAACGTCTGCATCGCGGGCATGTCGAGGTCACGCTCGCCCTGGAGCGTGCCGGCGGCGCGGCTTTCGAGGTAAACCGTGAGCTGGTCGGGGGATACCTGCGGACCTTCAAGGCCATCGCTGAAGAGTTCGGAGTGAGCGCCGAGCCCGACTTAAATGCGGTGCTGAAGTTGCCTGGCGCGCTCAATGCGACGGACAGTGGCGACGCTGCGGAACGCCTTGAGCAGCATGTAGCGGCGGCCCTGGAAGAAGCCATCGAACGGCTCAACCGCATGCGCGAAGACGAAGGGCGTGGTGCTGCTGTCGAATTGCACGAGCGCATGCAGCACCTCTCCAGCGCTACCCACGAAGTGGACCAATTACGCGGTAAGGTCTCTCGCGCCTACTTCGACAAGGCTCACGGACGCATGCAGGAGTTGCTGAACACCCACGTCGACTCCGACCGCATCCTGCAAGAAGCGGCCATGCTGGCGGAACGCAGCGATATTCAGGAGGAGCTGGTGCGGATGAAGAACCACATCCAGCACTTTCTTTCCGTGCTCGATGCGGGCGGTGAAGTTGGCAAGAAGCTCGACTTCCTGCTCCAGGAGATGAATCGCGAAGCGAACACGCTGCTGTCCAAGACCTCCGGCGTAGCGGGCGAGGCATTGCGCATCACTGAGCTGGGGCTGGCGATGAAGTCGGAGATTGAGAAAGCGCGCGAGCAGGTGCAGAACCTGGAATGAGCGGCATCGTCTTCATCATCTCGGCGCCCTCGGGATCAGGCAAGTCGACCCTGACGAATCGCCTGCTCAGCATGGTTCCCAACCTGGAATTTTCCGTCAGCTACACCACGCGCCCGCCGCGTGGCAGCGAAACCTCCGGCCGGGAATACTTTTACATCAGCCGTGGCGAATTCGAAAACATGGTGCGCGACGGCGCCTTCCTCGAGCACGCGGAGGTCTTCGGCAACTACTACGGCACCGCGCGGCACTACATGGAGGAGGCTTTTGCACGAGGCAAAGATCTGCTGCTCGATATCGACGTGCAGGGCGCGGCCCAGGTCAAAGCCAAGCTGCCCGATGCCGTCAGCATTTTCGTGTTGCCGCCTTCGCGCGAAGAGCTGGAACGCCGCCTGCGCAGCCGCAGTGAGGCGGATGACGAAATTCAGCAGAAGCTGCTTGGCGAGCGGGCCCGCCGGTTCAACACCGAGGAAACCATCCAGCGCCGGCTGCAGACAGCTTCGCGCGAAATTGAGAATTTCCGCGACTACGACTATATTTTGGTGAACGACCGAGTCGATCCGGCGATTGACACCTTGAAGTCGATCGTCCGGGCGGAAAGGCTTCGTCGTTCAGGCGCGACGCCGGTACCCGAGGACCAAACGGCGTTGGCTGAAGCCGAAGCGGCCCGTCGCCCCCGCATGATGGACCAGGTGCAATCCATCCTGGCCAGTTTTGATTTGTCCCGGCATCCCACGCTCACGGAGTGACCTGACCGGGTTTCGCCGCAATGATCGAGATCCAATGTTCACGGAGTGACTTATGAAGCTGGTGGAAGGTTTCGACAGCAATTACCGCTACGTGCTGGTGGCCGCCCGCCGTGCGCGCCAGATCCAGAACGGCGCTCGCCCTGTTGTGCAGACCCATTCCCGCAAGCCCTGCCGTATTGCGGAAGAAGAAATCCAGGCGGGCATGGTGAAGTGGGTAGTGCCCGACCCGGAGAAGACGCCTCTGGAAGCCGCCAGCGAAGTGCTGGATGGCGTGATCGGCGGCGAAGCCGAGGACTAAAGTCATCTGGCATTGTTAACATCCTCGTGCCTAATGAGGGATGTGTTCCTGCGGTGAAGGGAGCGCCTTCAGGCGCGCGTAAGAACTGCATTTCCGTCGGCTTCAGCCGCTGCGGAAAAACTCGGCCTTGCGGCTTTGTGTCAGGACACGACCTTGGTCGTGCCGACAAGATTGTTTATTTTCGTTATCCGGAGCGGGCTTCAGCCCGCGAGGGACCCTGCCGTCCCGAGCTTCTGCCGTCCGCTGAAGCGGACTCACAATTTCCCACTTTGACCTTCCCAGCGCCAAGACGCTGGGCTTAGATGTGCTGTCCCTGCGGGACGGGCGCGTGCTTTGTCCCTCCCTCGTCGCTCAACCGCGAGTTTCGTAACCGCCGCTGAAACCGTGCTCCAGCACAAATCGATTACGCAACCTTGCTGGTCAGCCGCCTCACGGCCAGCGACACCATCAGTCGCGATACGCCCGACACGATGAAGCTGATACCGATCAGGGTGCCAATCACCCAATCGGAGGTTCCCGGCCAGTGAATGTAGATCAACACGCCCAGCAGGATGGTGACGATCGCATCAAACAACACCCAGCCCCAGCCGGGAGCGGGACGCATACGGAATGCCAGGATCAGCGCAAAGACGCCATACACCACCAGGAACGAGCCCAACAGTAGCGTCAACGCCAGCAGGGCGCCCACGGGGTGCATCAGCAGATAAATGCCGGCAATGATGTAGATGACGCCGAGCAGCGCTTCCAGCCAGCGGTGCCTGGCTTCATGACTGAAGGCGTAAACCAGCTGGAAGCCGCCATTGAAAATGGCCATCCAGCCCACGACGATCACGACTACCAGGCCCGCCTCGAGCGGCGCAAAGATCGCGAACATGCCCGCCAGGATCATCAGGATTCCCAGTGCAATTGACCAGCCCGACGCACGCCGGACTCCACCTACGATTCCGTCTGCCATGATTTCCTCCGTTGGCTCGGCATACAGAGAGCGGCTTTTCTTGTGCCGAGTGTGCTTGCGATTTTTCCGAACAGCTCAGCCGGACAGCAAACCTGAGAAGATTAATGGTAACAGTTCTCTTGATCTAGGCGCTTCTGTCAACGATTTAATGCCGTCTGTGGCAGAGAGGCTTCTTCGGTCCGGTCGAATTGCCGCATATCAAACGCAACTTTTCTTCCCTCGGTGGCGACAATCAGGAAAGCATTGGCGAAGCGTGCGCCCCAGAGCATCTCTTCGGGCGAATACGACGTCCGCTGGTTGACGTTGGCGGCAACCGTCTCGTCAAATCCACTCAGCAGCACAATGAACTCCGCCTGACTCTGGCGCAGCGATTCGATGGTCTCGCCGCACATGGGACTGTTCTCATCGATGGGGTGGACCACGGTCCAGGTGAGCGGAAGGAACGTAACCCGATCGCGCTCCAGGGTGAGGGGGTGGTAGCGGCGGGTGCGCACCCCATCCACCACCTCGAATCGGGTGAATAACACCTTGGCCGAAACTTCGATGAGCTCGTTGCGGCGCGCATTGGCGACCCGGAACTCGAACGCCGTTATGCCTAGATAAGGCGCGATTAGCGCGTGGCGGCTAAACAGCATCCGGGCGCTTGGCCGGGAAAAGCGGGCAAAGAGAAGCCCGGTGACGATGGCGAAAGTCAGCAGGCCGACCAGCGCCTCCAGTGTCACCAGCGCATTGGCCGCCAGGCCGACAGGAACCACCTGACCGTATCCGATCGTGGAGAGCGTCTGCACGCTGAAGAAGAACGCGCGCAGGAAGGTGTGCTGCTCCAGGCCCGCGGTTTGGCTGCCCAGAGAGCCGGGGCCGCACGCTAGATACGCCAGGCCGAATGCCGCGTTGGCTGCCAGATACCACCCGGCGGTGATCCCGAAGAATAGCCACCAGGGAATGGTCAGCATGAAGTGATAAGGGCTGAACGATTGCCAGAAGGAAAGGCCACTGCGCTCTACATTGAAGCTGCCATCGCGGTTGACCAGGCGCGTCTGGTTCTCGCGCGAAACCACCGCGCCGAATCCCAGATCGCGCAGGTCCTGCTCATTGACGGTAGGAGGAGTCTGTCGGGCAGCCATGGGCAATTGGATTGTGAAGGGCTGCCTGTGGATGCGCAATGCATTTCCGCCTGGGCCACCTCAGCAGCTAAAAGCAGGACCCTGGAGCGCGACGCCCAGCTGCACCGCTGAAGCGGTGCTCCACCCCACATCCGGCATGCGGCGAACCTGCTTGCGGCAACCTTGAACTTGAGGTAAGGCGAACCGGGAGCCGCTACGCCGATTGCCTGAGGCGTTCGTTACGGTTCACCACCAGCACCTGGCAGTGCTCGCGGTCGAAGCGGACTTGCTTATGGTGGTCGCACTGGGCGCAGAGCCAGACGACCTTTTGCTTGACGTGCTCCGGCAGTCCCCAGCTCTGGGGGTCTCTCACTTGCAGAGTGTAGATTCTTCCTGTTCCCATGCGCTTGAATTCACAGCCGCAATCCGGATTGGCACATTTACCCACCATGACGTTGATCATCCACACTGGGTTGGATGCCGGACAAGCGTTTTGGGGCCACTCCAGCCGATCGAGATACTGCGGATTCCGCTTGCGGAATCCTCAACGCTTGCCCGCTGTCTGCATCTAGTGCAGAGTTGGTAGCTGGGGGAGAACGGAATGGGAAGAGTGGTTCTGCCGGGCAGGCCTTACCCGCTGGGCGCGACCTGGGACGGAACAGGGGTGAACTTTGCCTTGTATTCCGAAAATGCGACCAAGGTCGAACTTTGCCTGTACGACAGTCGCACGCGCCGCGAGGTCGACCGCATTACCGTTGCGGAGCAGACGGCTTTCGTCTGGCACTGCTGCGTTCTGGGATTACAGCCTGGTCAACTCTACGGCTATCGCGTACATGGACCGTGGGACCCTGCCAATGGTCTGCGGTTCAACCCGGCCAAGCTGCTGATCGATCCTTATGCGCAGGCCATCAACCGTCACATCGATTGGGAGAAGCCGATCTTCCCTTACAGGTTCGGTGGCGACAACGCAGACCTGCACATCGACCGCCGCGACAGCGCCGCCGGAATGCCCAAGTCCGTGGTGGTGAATCCCTACTTTGATTGGGAGCGGGACCGTCCTCCGCACATCCCACTGAGCGACTCTGTGATCTACGAGATGCACGTGCGCGGCTTCAGCAAGCTGGATCCCCACATCCCTGAGCATCTACGAGGTACCTATGCCGCGCTGACCTGCCCTTCGGCTTTGAAGTATCTGAAGAAGCTTGGCATCACGGCGGTCGAGCTGATGCCGGTTCACCAGTTGGTAAACGACAAGATCCTGGTGGATCGCGGCCTATGCAACTACTGGGGCTATAACACGCTGAACTACTTCAGCCCAGAGCCGAGGTACTCCTCAGTCAGCGCGACCGGCTCGCAGGCGGCGGAGTTCAAGTCGATGGTGAAGGCGCTGCACCGCGAAGGCATCGAGGTGATCCTCGACGTGGTGTATAACCACACGGCCGAGGGCAATCACCTTGGGCCGATGCTCAGCTTTCGCGGCATCGACAATCCCACTTACTACAAGCTGGTGCCAAACCAACTCCGGTATTACATGGACTACACCGGCACCGGCAACAGCCTGAACGTGCGCCATCCGCAGGTGCTGAAGCTCATCATGGACAGCCTGCGCTATTGGGTCACCGAGATGCACGTCGACGGTTTCCGCTTCGATCTGGCGGCGACCCTGGCGCGCGAGCTGCACGATGTCGACCGGCTCGCCGCCTTCTTCGACATCATCCATCAGGACCCGACCATCTCGCAGGTGAAGCTCATCGCCGAGCCGTGGGACGTGGGCAGCGGCGGATACCAGGTCGGCAACTTCCCGGTGCTGTGGGCGGAGTGGAACGGCAAGTATCGCGACACTGTGCGCCGTTACTGGAAGGGCGACGAAGGCCAGCTTTCGGACCTGGCGTACCGGCTGACCGGAAGCAGCGATCTGTATCAAAACGACGGCCGCAAGCCGTATGCCAGCATCAACTTTGTGGTCGCGCACGACGGATTCACTCTCGCCGACCTGGTTAGCTACAACGAGAAGCACAACGAGGCCAACGGCGAGAACAACCAGGATGGCGCCAACGACAACTACTCCTGGAACATGGGCGGTGAAGGCCCGACCGACGATGCGAACATCAACCGCATGCGCGAAGTGCAGACGCGCAACCTGCTGGCGACGCTGTTCCTGTCGCAAGGCGTGCCGATGCTGTGCGGCGGCGACGAGATTGGCCGCACGCAGCGCGGCAACAACAACGCCTATTGCCAGGACAACGAGATCAGTTGGTACGACTGGAACCTCGATGAGCGACGGCAAAGACTGCTGGAGTTTACTCGCCAACTGATTGCCCTGCGCATGGCTCATCCCAACCTCCGGCGGCGCAAGTTCTTCCAGGACCGCGAGGTGCGCCATTCATCGCTGAAAGACATCGCCTGGTACGGCAACGATGGGCAAGAGATGACGCCGGAGCAATGGAGCGCCGGATGGATGCGCAGCATTGCGCTGCTGTACAACGGCAATACCCTCGACCAGGTGGACGGAATGGGCCAGCCCATCACCGATGACTCTTTTCTGATATTGCTGAACTCCTATCACGACTGCGTTAGCTACACGCTGCCCCCCTCACCCCGCGGGCGCGGTTGGACGCTGATCATGAACACTCATGATTTGGAGAAGCCGTTCACGAGCGAGAAGATGAAGGGGCAGATGGACGTGCAAGGCCGGTCGGTGGCGTTGCTGATGGAGGACGGCGAGGCGGAAGAGGTTTCGCCCCTTGAAGCCCAGGAATTGCCCGCCACTCCCCAGAGTGAAGCGCAATCGGCCTCCGAGGCTGCACCCTCTCACTGAGAAGAGCAGGCATATCCAAAAACCCTAAGGGAGGGCGGTGCGGGACTCCTTAATTTCAGACGGTGACAGAAATCATTTGCTAAATCCTATTCGGCTGTTAGCATGGTCAACCAAAATACCCAACGAAGGATCCTGTCCGCGCCCGCAGGTCATAGGTGATTTCGCATGGCAACCGGCACGCCCACGAAGAGCTCGACGAAGACGGCTCCTCCAAAGGAAAACTACATCGGTTCGATCATCCTAACCGTGGTTGCGGTCATAGTCGCAGTGCTCATACTCCGGATTCCACCTTTGCCCGGAACCTGGGCGCAAGGTTATGATCCCACCGGCCACTGGTGGCTTTCTACGATCGTGGCCTCTCTACCCGTCATCGTTCTGCTGGGAACGCTGGGCATCTTCGAGGTGAAAGCCCACTGGGCGGCACTGATGGGTTTGGCGACCGCACTGCTGGTGGCGATCTTCGGATTCCATATGCCGGCACGCATGGCGGGAGCGACCGCGGTGTACGGCACTGCATACGGCCTCTTCCCCATCGGCTGGATCGTGCTCAACGTCATCTTCATTTATCAGCTGACCGTCGACTCCGGCCGCTTCGACGTGTTGCAGAACAGCCTGACCGGCATCACGCAAGACCGCCGTCTGCAACTCCTGCTGATCGCCTTCAGCTTCGGGGCGTTCTTTGAAGGCGCAGCCGGATTCGGTACGCCGGTGGCGGTGACGGCGGCATTGTTAATCGGCCTGGGGTTCGGGCCGCTGCAGGCTTCGGGCCTGTCGCTTATCGCGAACACTGCTCCAGTAGCGTACGGCGCGCTGGGAACGCCGATCATTGCGCTAGCCAAGGTGACCGGGTTCAGTGAGTTCACGCTGGGAGCAATGGCCGGCCGCATTCTGCCCTTCTTCTCCCTGATCGTGCCGTTCTGGCTGATCTGGGCCTTTGCTGGATTCGACGGAATGCTTGAAGTCTGGCCGGCGATTTTGGTGGCGGGTGCCTCGTTCGCCGCCACGCAGTTCGCGGTTTCCAACTTTCACGGTCCGTATCTGGTGGACGTTGTGGCCGCTGTGGTGTCGATGGTATGCCTGATCGCCTTCCTCATGGTCTGGCATCCCAAGCGAGTCTGGACGCTGGAAGGCGAGGAGGCCAAGGACTCGCATCGTGCCGCTCATGGATACTCGACCTCTGAGGTAGTGCGCGCGTGGGTTCCGTGGGTGATTCTCAGTGTGCTGGTCTTCTGTTGGGGAACACAGACCGGCAAGAAGATCATGAACAACGCGTCGTTCGACATGAGCGTCAAGACCACCAGCAAGATCACCAATCCGCAATTCCCCGTTCCCGGGCTCAACAATCTGGTGGAGCGCACGCCACCAGTGGTCCCAAAGAATACGAAAGAAGGCGCAGTCTTCGGTCTTAACTGGCTGAGCGCGACGGGCACCAGCATCTTCCTCGCAGGAATCATTTCAGGGCTGGTGATGGGCTTCAGTATCCCGAAGATCTTCTCGGTGTACCTGAAGACGATAGTCAAGGTGCGATTCTCGCTAATCACCATCGCCGCCATGATGGCGGTCGGCTTCATGACGCGATATGCGGGACTGGACGCCACCATGGGATTAGCGTTCGCCCGAACCGGGCATCTGTATCCCTTCTTCGGAACGCTGCTCGGCTGGCTAGGTGTCGCGCTGACCGGCTCGGACACGTCGTCCAACGTGCTCTTCGGCAGCTTGCAGAAGATCTCCGCCCAACAGGTCGGCGTCTCTCCCGTGCTGATGGGAGCGGCCAACAGTTGCGGCGGCGTCATGGGCAAGATGATCGACGCGCAAAGCATCGTGGTTGCCAGTACTGCCACACAGTGGTATGGCCACGAAGGCGACATCTTGCGCTTCGTCTTCTTCCACAGCATTGCGCTGGCGTGCCTGGTGGGAATCCTGGTGTTCCTGATGGCCTACGTCGCGCCGTTCACGCACCTGGTGGTGCACTAGCCTCCTTGCTTCCCCACCCTGTCCTAAGACAGCGATAAGGGTGGGGGGACCCGCTGTAGGTCTGGCGGAACCAGAGTCCGAAGGCCGGGATGGTGCGAGCGCGCCAGCGCCGGGGACGTGTTGCCAAGAAAACCTCAGCCGCGTCAGCGGCGCGAACTAGGCGAGGAGCGTGCCGAGCTGACGCGGCTCGCGTTTTCGTAACGATCGCTACCCGGCGCTGACATGCCGTCCTTCCGGGACGGTGGCGTCTCTACTCCGTCAGGTTGGACCTTCTTCCTACAGAATAGCGACGCATCGAAAGCCAAGGCGAGAAAATACGCTGAGGAGTTCAAAGGGACAATTACGCTGTCTGAATTCAAGTCGGTGCGTGCGGACATCGGGATTTGCTAAACTCCGACCCATCGAGCCCGATGCCGGAATCCACGTCGTAGTATCTTCGACCAATTCGTTACGTTTCGAAAGCCAATAGCGATCACACATTACCTATTCGACAACCGCAAATGGGTGGGCCACCCCACAGCGGGGAAAGGGCCGGAGGAGGCGTTAGTTATGAATTGGCGCGCGGAGCAACTCCCTTCAGCAGGTCAAACCGCAAAATGTCGGAAGGTCCCGAAAATGGCAGGGGCTCGCGATTTAATCGAATCTCAACCAACGTGGTCGTGAAAGGATAGAACAGTGTTCCGCCGTCAGCGCCTAAACTTGAGATGTCCAGCTCGACGGGCTCCGCCTTGGCTCCGAGTTGCTGTTCAGTATCTGTATACCCCTGGTAAGCAACTAACGCGGTGCCGGTTGAAGCATTCATGCGCATATAGATATGAAATCCGCTGCCGGCAGCGCTAGAGATTCCCTTCGGTAGCCGAACGTGAAAACAGCGGAAGCTCTGATCGGCACCATAAGCGTGCACATCGGTACTAAGTTCTAGGAAGGGAATTAAATCCCCTTTTTCATCCGTTCTCAAAACTTCAACAAAATAATCCGAAACACCGTCGCCATGTTCATCGACGGCATGGATGACAAACTGCTGCCAGCCTTCGCTCGGAGCCTCCTCCGGCTTTCCTTCAATCTTGTCTAAGAAGAGATGAAATCCCTCCGATAGTGCACTACCAGTTGCAGCCGACAGCATCTTGGACAGAGCTGCCTGACTCTCCGTCTTGGATTCATCTAGCCAAGTTACGAATTCTTCCGGTTTATCCACCTTCAGAAAAGCGGCTATCCGGTTCACCATCCATGGATCCGGATTAGCCAGAATGGTCGAGTGGTTTCTACCTTCGACAGGAATCATTGGGATGTCGAGGCGGCTCGTAGTCCATTTTGAGATGCTTGCGCGTTTGTACTTTCCATCTTTCATTTCGACCGGGTTCCCATCCTGGTCGACCGGCGTCCGGGTCAAGTCGACGATAATCTTGCGGGTATTCAGGCCGCATCCAGCCCACCTCACTGTGCCATCAGTGCCTGGATCGTTTGCGACCGCGGCTACTCCTTCGTATTGTTGATTGCCAATGAACACGCAAACATACGGAGTCGCTGGCCCATTGTCGTAGTAGGGTTCCGGCGCCAGAAGGTCCCGGTGCGACAAGTCCCACGTGAATCGGCTTCCGAGTTCAAGCCCGTCGAGCACCTGATCGCCGGCATTCAGGAAGTCGGGGCCCAGTTTTCTATTGCCTTTGACGAGCGCCCCAAGCCATGTGCGACCTTTATGGGCCTGCGGAGAGCCGAATGTTGCCGGAGCTACTCCGATCAGATGTTTCAGCCTTTTCAGACGTAGATTTGCACTAGCCTTGGTCCCATAGTTCGTAAGCCAGCAGCGTACGGACCAGCATTCCAGTGGAATGAACGATCGCATCGAATTCCTGTGCAGGATCCTTTAGATTCGGGTGATCGAGAAAAGCGCGATCGAGGCCCTCAGCGATGTCCTTAATGGTAATTTCGTTATTCAGAGAAATGTACCGGCAGATGTCGATTTCCTCTGTCTTATATCCCAATGGCAGTAATGCATCCCGCAGGGGGAAGAATGCCTGGTCATCTGCGGAATAGCCGTGTATGAGTACAAGCGGTCGTGTCATCAGAGTCCTCCGTTGATTAGCGGGTCGTCAATTGGATGGTGGGTGGCCTACCATTCCTGGCGTTGGAATGAGTGGGAGTAATTGCCGTCGAAACGAATCCCCTCTGAAAGCTTGGTTCAGATTTTCTTCACGTCCCCCAAGTTCGAAAACCGCGAATGTGACGGGCACCCGGCTTGTGGGTCGTAGCGAGCTTAATCTAGCTGCCCACCTTCTTCTGCGCTAGCGGCCGCGCGAAGGCACCCGTCGGGCTGTGGGAATAGATCTGCAGTACCTTGTGGTAATAGCCCATCGCTTGCTTCTGGTCGCCTGACTTCTCGTAAGCTTGCGCCATCAGCACCAGGATAAACGGGTCTTTCTGATTGGCTTTTTGCAGATCGCCGACGGCTGCCGGATAATCGCCGCCGTAAAACTCGACATAGCCTTCGAGGTAGGGAACGAACTGCGCCTGCTCGGGATTGGTGCCCTTATCGATAATCGCTTTGGCCGCCGCCGCGAGGTGCTGGGCCTCAGCGTTGTTTCCTTTGCGAGCGGCAATGCGCGCCTGCGCGTTCTGCCAGCGGAAATTCCATAAGTCCTTTTCGGCGTCGGTCAGCTTGGGATTGAGCATGGCGGTTACGTGGCCCTTCTCGTACCACTTCTGCGCCTCGTCGAGATCGCCGTTCTCCAGATAGATGCGCGCCGCCTCGTCGGCCGTGCCTGCCGCTCCGTCGAAGTCGTTAGCGGCCATCTGTAGCCGGAAGGCCTGCTCTTCGTATCCGGCGGCCTGGCTGGCGTCACCGGTGAAGGCGTACGAGACGGCCATCGTCCGTAATGCCCGCACCTTCCCGTTGGCGGGCGCCATGTCGATTGCCTTCTGAATGTTCTGCCGTGCGGCGCTGTAGTCGCCCTTCAGGTCGAGAGCAGCGCCCATGCCCAGATAAGCGTCCCAGGCATTGGGATTGGTTTCGAGCGCGTTCTTGTAGAACGCGATGGCATCGTCGAGCTTGCCCTGGCCGATGAGCTTTTGCCCTGGCGCCATTGGGTTGGTGGCCACGGCCGGTGCCTGAGGAGACGATTGCGGAGCCGTCTGGGCGGCGGCGGCCAACGTTAGCAGAAGGGCGGACGTCCAAAGTAGGGGAGAAAAGATTCGAAGCTTCATGGCGGGCGACATTATGTCACGGAGCCACAGCTTGCGACAATCGCGCGACCGGCGGGTACTGGCTCATTCTGACCAACAATCTCGGTCAGAAGAAAAAAATATGACCACGGATTGACACGGAAGAGCACGGATCGGAGTTGAGGTCTGCGATTTCTTCTGATTCCTTCGCTTTTCTGATCCGTGTGGATCCGTGGTCGGCCTTTGCTTGTGGGAGGAATTGAGCCAATTGCGGCGAGCGTGGCTACGCGGCCGGTCTCGTCGCAACCGATCTACACGACGCGGGTGGGCATCCTGGCACGGCTGCGGCCAAAGCTGACACGGTGGGTAATTTTCACATTGTGCTGTGCAGAGGTCACAGCACGAAACGCTACAATCTCCATAGGCTGAAACCGGAATATCCACTTATTCTGTGGCTATTTTGCAATCACCAGAAGGGCGGACTTATCTATGGCGATCGGTACTTCGAAGAAAGGCGTTATCGGCATATTGACAGGTGGAGGCGACGTTCCGGGACTGAATCCGGCGATTCGCGCCGTCACCTTCCGCGCAATCGGAGAAGGCTATGACGTGATCGGCTTGCGGCGCGGCTGGGGCGGGCTGATCAACATCGTGCGCGACGAGAAGTATGACAATAGCGAGAACTTCCAGCTGCTGACGCAGGAGATTGTCGACCGCATGGGCCGCACCGGCGGAACGTTCCTGCATACTTCACGCACCAATCCCAGCCGGGTCGGCAAAGGCGGCGTTCCCGACCACCTCAAGGGGACATATTCCGCCGAGAAGAACGATCTGACCCCCGAGGTGCTCAAGAACCTGGAATGGTTGGGCATCGACTACGTGGTTCCTATCGGTGGCGACGATACGCTCAGCTACGCGGTGCGCCTGCACAAAGAGGGACTCAACGTCATCGCCATTCCCAAGACGATGGATAACGACGTTCCCGGCACGGACTACTGCATCGGTTTCAGCACCTGTGTAACGCGGACCATCGAGCTGACCAACCGCCTGCGCACCTCGGCGGGATCGCATGAGCGCATCCTGGTGCTGGAGGTCTTTGGGCGCTACGCCGGATTCAGCGCCATGGTGCCGACCCTGGCCGGCGCGGCGCACCGCTGTGTCATCCCCGAGTACAAATTCAACCTCGACCGGCTGACCGAACTGCTGGTGCTGGATCGGCGCAGAAACCCCAGCCATTACGCGATCGTTCTGGTCTCGGAAGGCGCCACGGTGGAGGGCGGGGCGATGCTGTTCGAGGGCGAAGCGACCGATGCCTTTGGGCACAAGAAGCTGGGAGGGATCGGCGACCTGGTGGCCCGAGAAGTGAAGGCGCGCTCGGCCGGGTACAACGGCGGCAGGAGCATTAACGTCATCAGCCAGAACCTTGGTTACCTGGTGCGTTCTGGCGATCCCGACGCGATTGACTCGGTTGTGCCCATGGCCTATGGGAATCTCGCACTGGGCCTTTTGCTGAGCAAGAACTTTGGGAAGCTGGTGGTGCTGCAAAACGGGCGCTACCATAGCATTCCGGTGGAAACCGTTACCTCGACCAAGAAGACGGTCAACGTGGAAGAGCACTACAACACCGACCGCCTGCGGCCGCTGTTCCGCAGCTTTGAAGGCAAGCCGCTGTTCATCATGGGCGATCAGGGATAGGCTTTTCTATTGTCATCAGTGAACCCAAGAGAGTATCTCGACGCCTTATATCGGCTTGTGTTGAAGCGGCCTCCGGATGCCGAGGGCCTGGAGCACTGGTCAAAGGAAATCGAGGGCGGCCGTACTCCGGCAGAAGTATTTGAGGCGTTCCTGGCCGGCGATGAATATCGCCGGCAGCGGTTGAGAGAATCTCAACTGGAGGCGGCGCGCTCGACAATCGGGCAGGCCTTGCAAGCGTCGCGCCACGGATATCCCCTGTTCATCGTCGATGTCGGCGCCCAGATGCTGGATGGGGAAGATCACATCTATCAACCGCTGGTGGCTTCGGGTGTGCCGTGCGACATTGTGGGATTCGAGCCCCTGGCCCACCGTTTGCTTGAGCGCGCCGAAAAAGAGAGCGGCGCCTGCTTGACTATGCTCCCCTATGCCATCGGGGATGGCAAGACGCACACGCTGTACATCAACAACGATGATGGAACATCGTCGTTATACCCTCTGAATCAGGAAGCCGCGGAGGCGTTCGCGGACCTTAAGGATTTACATACCGTCCGCCGAGAGCGAGTCGAAACCCGCCGCCTGGACGACGTGTTGCCGCGGCGGCCAATCGATTTTCTGAAGCTCGACATTCAAGGCTTCGAACTTCGCGCCCTGGAGCACGCCACCGAGGCGCTATTCCGCACGGCCGTTGTGCATTGCGAGACTGAGTTCTACCCGCTGTACCTCGGGCAGCCGTTGTTTCCGCAGGTGCACAGCTGCCTCACGGCGCAGGGATTCGAGTTCATCGACCTGGTTAAGGCAGTGCGAAATTCGCCCCCGACGCCGTCCGGCTGCCATCAGCCGGACCGGCTGGTCTTCGCCGACGCTGTGTTCTTCCGCAAGCTGGAGCGCGGCGGCGACGCATCACTTCTGCTGGTGCAAGCCTTCATCGCCCTGGCGGTGTACCACAAGCCGGCTCTGGCCGAGTGGCTGCTGCATAGCTACGACATGATGACCGGGACACAACTGGCGCAGTGCTTTGCGGGAACCTGACAGACTAGGGTGCAGCTTCAGCGCACTACGCCTTCCAAGGGCGAGCTGGCCGTGGCATAGAGCTTCCTCGGCATACGGCCGGCGAGATAGGCATTGCGGCCGGCGATCACCGCGTGCTTCATCGCCTCGGCCATGAGGACGGGATCCTGCGCGGCGGCGATGCCTGTATTCATTAGGACGCCATCGATGCCTAGCTCCATCGCGATGGCCGCGTCGGAAGCGGTTCCCACGCCAGCGTCAACGATCAGCGGCACATCGGTAATCAGCTCGCGCAGAATGCGAATGCTGGGCTGGTTCTGCAAGCCCAGGCCGCTGCCAATCGGCGCGCCTAGCGGCATGACTGCGCTGGCGCCGGCATCGATCAGCCGCTTCGCAACCACGATGTCGTCGGAGGTATACGGCAGAACGGTGAAGCCTTCCTTCACCAGCACGCGCGTGGCTTCGATGGTCGCCTGCACGTCAGGAAAGAGCGTGGCCTGGTCGCCGATGACCTCGACTTTTACCCAGTCCGACAACCCAACCTTACGACCCAGTCGCGCCGCGCGGACGGCTTCGTCAGCGGTGTAGCAGCCTGCGGTGTTGGGCAGCAGAAAGTACTTGCTGGGATCGATGAAGTCAAGCAGCGACTCCTTGCTACGATCAAGGTTTACGCGGCGAACCGCGACGGTGACCATCTCGGCGCCCGAGGCTTCGATGGCGCGGGCGGTCTCCTGCCCCGAGCGATACTTTCCGGTTCCAACGATGAGACGCGAACGAAATTGCCTGCCGGCGATGATGAAGGAGTCCATGGGGACATTGTAGTGCGGTTTAGACAATCGCGACGTGACGGGTGAACACCGAAAGGCCGCTGCTAGGCTCGGCCCTTCGCGGCGGGCGCGTTGGAGAAGCGTCAACATAAGCCTTAATCCAGGCTGGAATTCGGGCGACGTGCCATATAATTCGCGTATACCACGAGAAGCTTCCGCAAGCTAATTTCAACTCGAGGTGAACCCATGCGGCGCGAACTCGTACTGATCTGCCTCGTGGCCATTCCACTTGCCCTGTCGGCACAGAATGCCTCCCCTGCGCCACAGCAGGCTGCGCCCGAAGTCCACAACAAGAACGCAAATGCGACCCAGCAGGTCAAGGGGCCCTCTGGTGATTTTGTGATTTGGTACGATCCGACGAAGTGGCGGATCAAGGAAGCGAATCCAACCGGCTATGTACTGGAGTTTGAAACCACCAATGGAGAAGGGCACGCCACGATCTCTTCCGACGAGGGCAGAATTCGCACCGACGTCATGGCCGACACGGCGCTAGTGCACGCCAGAATGGCAGATCCAGGCGCGAAGATTACCGCACGAGAGAAGCGGATAGTAAATGGCCGCGAGGTCTTAATGCAGCAGATTAAGTGTACATTCGCCAGGTTACCTCTCCATTTCTATACGTAACGTATTACTATGCAGGAACCTCCGGTACTGTCGCGATTATCACTTACACTACGCAGGCGTCGTTTGCCAAGAACGTCTCCGACTTGACCAACTTTCTGGACGGCCTGGTGATCACCGATCAGGCCGCGAGTAATGCGGAAGTCGGAGGGAGCACCGTGGTCTTACTGAACGACGGCAAGGCATCGCTTGAGTACGACAACAAGAAATGGAGACAGCTGGCGACCACGGAAGACGGGCACCTCAGGTTCGCGCTGCGCCGCGGTGACGGATTTGCAGTCGTTGAGGTTAGCCGTATCGAGGTGCCTTTCGATGCGTTGCCCAATGTCGTCCTTAACCTCGCGCAAAGGGGTGATCCAAATGCGCGCATCACCTTCAAGGAGAAACGAACCGTAAATCGAGTGGAGGTTTGGTTCGTCAAATTGGACGCCACGACCAGCGGTGTGCCGCTCACTTTTTACGAGTATCTGTACAGCTCGAAGGCCGGCGCCATTCAGCTAATCACCGCCACAGGGCAGAATCTCATTGGAGAGTACGAAGCTGATTTTCTGGAGTTCCTGAACACTTTCCGTTTGCGCGAGCTGCAGTAAGCCTCAGTATCTGGTTACACAAGCTAAGGTTGACATGGGCTGAGCAGAAGCAATGCGGCTTTACTTCCCGATCGCCTTCCATTGAAATTCAACCACACTGCTGAAATGCCGCATAGCAAACTGCGGATCGTGGCGCCCGGGGTACACATGAAGCTCGTTTGGTACACCGCGTGAGTCGAGTAGCTGGTGCAGCTGTTCCGCTCCGCGCTCGAAGCCATAATCGTCGTTGTTGCCGACATCGAAGTAAATCTTCAGCCGCTTCAATTCGGCAACAGGATCGTTCTTCGCGAACGTGAACACGTTGTTCCGGTCCCAGTAAGCACGATTGAAGGGCGAGCCGAAGACGTCGCCCATCATGCCCGACGGCGAGCCCGGACCGCCGGCGGTGAAGTTCTCAGGAATATCCGCAATCAGCGCGGGCATCTGCGCGCTTACGGCCTCGAACTCATTGGGATACTTGAAAGCCAACCGCAGGGCACCGTATCCGCCCATAGAGACTCCCGTGATGCCACGCGCCGCATGCGTGCCCTCGCCGCGATACTTCTTCTCCATCTGCGGCATGAATTCTTTCATCAGGAAGTCTTCGTAGCGGACCTTGCCGTCGGCCGAGTTGATGAAGAAAGTATGATCGCCGGCGGGCGCGAGGACGATGAAGTCGCCGACCTTGCCCTGCCGCCGCAGCTCCTCGATCATGTCCCACCCGCCGAGATTCAGCAGCGACTGCTCGTTGTCGCCCAAACCGTGCAGATAGTACAGCACGGGATACTTCTTCGTCTTGTCCTGATCGAAGCTGGCCGGCAGGAAGGCGCAGTAGCGAACATTGCTGGCAAGAATGGTTGACTTGATGACGAAGCACTCGGCGCGGCTCTGGCCGTGGGCAGCGGAAGCAGCGCAAAATACTGCGGCGAAGATTACAGATAAAATGGGACGACAAACTCGACTCACCTTGCAAGTTTAATTGGTCTACGCGAATTCGAAATTCGGCCGCCGTGAGCGTGGGAATCGGCAAGCAGCACGTCGGGTCGCGGCCGTCATCAAAGCTAGTCAGGAGAGCTCATGAAGCACCTCGTCATCGCTCTTGTTTGTGCGACGCTCGCTCTGTTTTCCGCTTGCGGAGGCAGTTCCAACACGATCAAGAGCGTGCAAGTGAGTCCCCAACAGGCCGAGGGCACCGCCCCCAATGGCGCCGTTGGATTCACCGCCACCGGCACGTTCGAGAACAACCAGTCCCGTCTGCTGACTTCCGAGGACGGCATCAACTGGAGCAGTTCCAATACCACGGTCGCCACCATCAATCCCACAACCGGACAAGCAACTTGCCTCACCGAGGGAACGGCGACCATTACAGCGGCAGTCCCATCCGACCTCACCTACCAGGGCGGAGGCCACACTTCTTCCACCACCGTGAGTGGGACGTCTACTCTGCAATGCACCCTTGCGGGGTAGAAGATTCGAGCCGCGAAGTTTTGTGGGAGGTATCCGTGTCACGGCACCGTTCACATGTGCTGAAAGACTCGGGTGTGTGAAGATTCGCGTCAGGGCATGACCTCGGTCGTGCCGAAAAGCCCTTTATTTTTACTCATCGCGAGGCGACTTCAGTCGCCGAGGAACTTGCTGTCTTGAGTTTTTCAGCTGTCGTCCAGGGCCTCCGGCCCGCGAGAACGCATGAAAATCACCCCAGACGGCCGAATGTATTTTCAACGACTTACTGTGTATTTTCGACCCAGCCTGTTTAGTCGGGCCGACGACACCTGAAACGCACGGGTTTTTGGCCCCTGAAGTCTTCAATTCGCAGGGGCCGAAGCCCACGCTATAGATGCATGGTTTGGCACGACCAATGTCGTGCCCTGACGCGATGTTTGGTATAGGACGGTTTACTGATACCTGACGACTGACACCTGACGACTGACAATATGCTTCAGAAGGGGATGTCTTCGTCCGTCACCTCAGTCGGGTGCGACGCTGCGGGAGCGTTCTCCTGATCCGGGACGCTCTGGTCGAAGCCGCTGGACCTGGAGCCTCGCGAGCCGCCGCCTTCTCCGCCTTCGCGTCCGCCGCCCAGCAGCACAAGATCGTTCACTATGATCTCGGTGCGGTACTTTTTCTGGCCGCTCTCCTTGTCGTCCCAGGAATCGTGATGCAGGCGCCCTTCGAGGTAGACCTTACCGCCCTTCTTGAGGTATTCCCCCGCGATTTCGGCGGTGCGCTGGAAGGCGACAATATTGTGCCATTCGGTGCGGTCCTGCCAGTTGCCTTCTTTGTCTTTGACGCGGTCGGTTGTCGCAACCGAGAAGCGCGCCACGGCCATTCCGCTGGGGGTGTACTTTACCTCGGGATCCTTGCCAAGATTGCCGATCAAAATGACCTTGTTGACGCTCTTCGCCATGAGTGCCGCTCCTGTTGCGAGGTTGTAATGAACTGGAAAGGATAACAGAAGTGCCGCTGTTCGCTGTTCGCTCTTCGCTTTTGGCTGAGAGCCGCCCGCCACCAGCTTCCGGCCACCAGCCAGAACCTTGCTTCATGTTCGTTGAGCGGCTCACGCGTCGGGAGAGAAAGGTCTACCCTCAAGCGAGAGCTACGTGACCGGCGGCTGGGAGCTGGCAGACTGGCAGCTTACTTCGCGAAAATTTTGTACAGCATCACGTAAATCACCACGCCCGTCACTGAAACATACATCCAGATCGCCCATGTATATGGCGCGATGGCCTTGTGGCGTGCGAAGCGGCCCTTCAGCGCGCGATAAAGCGTCACCAGAATGAACGGCACCACCACGACGGCGAGGATGGTGTGCGAGATGAGGATGGAGAAGTACAGCGGGCGCGAGAGGCCTTGACCCCGGAAGTGCGTTACTCCGGCGCGCAGCACGATGTGGTAGTACAAATACGAGATGAGAAACAGCGTCGAGGTGATGAACGCCGCGATCATCAGCCGCTTGTGCGCCTCGATGCGCCGCTTGCGAATGAAGTAGAGCCCTGAGCCAATCAGAACTCCGCTGGTGCCGTTGAGGAAGGCATTCAGGGCGGGGAAAAATGTGGATTCGACCTGCATTGCGTTCTGTGCCGTCCCTAAAGCTTCAGGGACTCGGCATTTCTTAAGCGCTTCTATCCAGCGCTTCCGCGCTGGGCTGGAATTGTTCAGCATTTTTCATGCGTTGTCATCCTGAGCGAGGAGCGCAGCGACGAGTCGAAGGACCGCTATCTTCGCGTAAGGTTGTCGTTAGCATAGAAGTCGTTCGACGGCGCCCGGTTGCCCAGCAACCTCGCTCCGCTCAGGATGACAGCCAAAAGAAAGCACGACGTGAAACTCCGCAGCAGTCATTACGCGGCCGGTTTTGTGCTCCTGCGGTTGGCCACCAGGAACGAGAGGCCGAACATCACGATCGTGAACGCGATCAGCACGGAAAGGTTCGTCGCCAGCGAGAACCCGTCGTTCGGCGCGGCCGGATAGAGTAGCAAACGCAGCGCCTCCGTCCCGTAGGTCAGCGGGTTGATCAGCATCAGCATACGAATCCAGAATGACGCGCCCGCCAGCGGAAACAGCGATCCTGAGAGCAGCCACAGCGGGATCAGGAACAGGTTGATGATGGCGTGAAATGCCGAAGTCGAATCCATCGGCCAGGCGATGATGAAGCCCAGCGCGGTGAGCGAGAAGGCCACCAGGAAGATGACCAGCACGGTCATGGCGAAGCTCGCGAGGGTGAAGTGAATGCCCAGCGCTGGCGCGAAGACGAGGAAGATCAAACCCTGTAGTGTTGCGAGCGTTGCTCCACCTAGAACCTTGCCCAGCACAATCACCGAGCGGCTCACTGGTGCCACCAGCACCGAGAGTAAGAAGCCTTCTTTGCGGTCTTCAATTACCGACATCATGGTAAAGATGGCGGTGAAGAGCACGATCATGATCAGCGCGCCGGGGAAGAAGTAGTCGAGATAGTGCTGACCGCCCGACTTGAATGATGTGCCGAAGCCGGAGCCGATGACGATCCAGAACAGCAGCGGTGAGGCGATAACGCCCACCACGCGCGCGCGCTGCCGATAGAAGCGGACTACCTCGCGCCACCACAGCGCGAAGGCAGGCAACAGAGTTCCGGGGCTGCGCGGGAGGGCGAGCGTCGTAGGTAAGGTTTGAGTGTGCGTCGCCATAGTGAATTCATTGCTTTGTATCAGGGCACGGCTTTTAGCCGTGCCGAAAAGCTGTCAATTTGAATTGGGCTTCAGCCCCTGCAGCACAGCGGCTAAAGCCGAATGTCCAAAGAGACCGTACGGCACGACTAAAAGTCGTGCCCTGATACAAAGCGTACGCCCCCGAGGTTTTCGCAGTTTCTAAAGCCGCGCCCTTGGAAGACATCCGGACTTTACTCCTCACCCTTCTCCTCGTCGTCTTCCGTCCAGAAGCGGTGTCCCGTGCGGCGGATGAATACATCTTCGAGGCTGGGCTTGTGTACCGACACGCCCTCTATCTCGCCGGGGAAGGCCTCCACCACGTCGGTCACGAAGCGATGCCCGTTTTCGATCTCGAGGCGCACCTGGCGATCGAGTACAGTGGGGTGCAAGCCGAAACGCTGTTCAATGCGCTGCGCGATGGAGTCGGGCTCGTCGGTCTCGAGCAGAAGGATGTCGCCGCCGATTTCGCTCCTCAGTTCCGCTGGCGTGCCCAAGGCCACAACTTTGCCTTCGGCATAGATGGCAAGCCGGTCGCAGCGCTCGGCCTCTTCCATCAGGTGCGTGGTTACCAACACGGTGACATGCTCTTCGTCCCGCAGTAGTTGCAGATACTGCCAAAGATCGCGGCGCGCGCCGGGATCGAGTCCCGTTGTCGGCTCGTCGAGCAGCAGCACCGAAGGATGATGCAGCAGCCCCTTCGCCAGCTCCAGGCGGCGCTGCATCCCTCCGGAAAACGTCTCGGCCTTCTCTTTGGCGCGATCGGCCAATCCCACGCGCGTCAGCATCTCGGCCACGCGCCGCTTGAGCGGCGCCCCGCGCAGCCCGTAGATGTTGCCGATGACGGTGAGGTTCTCCTCAGCCGTGAGCTTTACGTCGATGCTCTGCGCCTGGAAGACCACGCCGATGTTACGGCGCACCGCCGCCGCCTCGCGCGCTACGTCGTAGCCAAGAATCTGCGCAGTCCCGCCGCCGGGCACCATCAGCGTTGAGAGAATGCGAAATGTCGTCGTCTTGCCGCTGCCGTTGGGGCCGAGCAGGCCGAAAATCTCCGCCGGGCGAACGTCGAACGAAACTCCGTCCAGAGCGGTGCGGTCGCCGTATTGATGGCGCAGGTTCTGAAGCTGGATGACGGCGCCGGGCGGTGGCTCATGTGCGCCTGTGGCGGGAAGATTCTCCTGCTCCGGCGTGACGGCTCTTGAATTCACGATGACTCCATTCTAAGCGTTGCGATCGATCATCATCAGCGCAAACAGCAACGGTAAATAGATAACGGTCGCTTGCAGCAAATGGCGGGCGCGCAGCTTCGATTTCGCGACGGTTGGCGCCAGCTTCATCGTCCACATGTGCACGCTGAACCACAGCAGGCCGCAGCCCAGCAAGAATGCGCCCGCGAAGTACGTCCAACCTGACATGCCCATGAGTGTGGGAAGCAGCGTGACGGGCAAGAGCGCCAGCGCATAGAAGATGATGGCGAAGGCGGTTGAGCGGCCATCGCTTTCCACGACCGGTAGCATGCGCACGCCCGCGTTTTCGTAGTCCTCGCGATAGAGCCATGCAATGGAGTGGAAGTGCGGGAACTGCCACAGGAACATGATGGCGAACAGCACGAACGCTTCGGCATCGAGGTGGCCGCGAATTGCGGCCCAGCCCAGCACCGGAGGCATCGCTCCGGGGAACGCTCCGAGGAAGGTACACATCGGGTGCACCATCTTCATCGGCGTGTAGACCATGAGATAACTGGCGGAGGTGAGCGCGGTGAGCAGCGCGGTCTGCCAGTTGGTGGCGAGCCACAGGTAGAGAATGCCGCCGATGGTCATGCCAAACGCAACGACCGAGGCATGCAGCACGCTCAGCGAACCTGTCACCACCGGACGCATGGCGGTGCGTCGCATGCGGGCGTCGATGTCGCGCTCCATGACTTCGTTCAGCGCGGCTGTGCCCCCGCTGACCAGGCCAATGCCGAGCAGCGCATTAAAAGCCGTCCACGATAACGCCGACACGCCCGATTTGGCAGCAGCGAAGTAAACTCCGCACCACGCGGTCATCACGATCAGGGTTGTGACGCGGGCCTTGGTCAACTCGGCGTAGTCGCGGGCAATGGCGCCGAGTCCTTCGCGAGGAACGGCCAACGGCTGAGAAGCGGTGCTCATGCGACGGCCTTACGTGGGGTAGATTTCATGACAAGTTCCGTGGCGTGCGATTGAATCATGCGACGGGTCTGTATGGCAAGAACAACGCTCGTGGCCAGCACCAGCGCTCCGCCCGCAACGTGCGAGACGGTGCTGAGCAACATGCTGGTCGTCGGCTGTATGGCATCGCGTCCCCATTGCACGCGCGTGACGTAGGCGACGAAGCCCAGTCCAAGTTGCAGCATAAGGAGCGCCAGCAGAAGCTGTGCCGGCCGGCGAAGCTGCGCCACGTTTCCGTAATGGGCCAGGACGCGGACGACAGTCCAGCAGATCATGGCGGCCACTACACACGCCCCAATCAGATGCGGCAGCAGCTTGATGCCTGAGTGTCGAAATGCTGCTCCGAGAATTAGCTGGATCCAGACGCAGGCCGCAGTCACTCCGGTCAAGATCGGAGTGCTCGGCGACAAGCCGTGCTCGCGTATGGGTTCGGCGTCCTGGAGCCAGCTCTTGCTGGTGAACAGAGCCATGGCAACAATGGCGCAGAAGATGGTCTGCGCCAGCGTCGCGTGCGCAGTCGAGATGGCCCAGGGGAGATAGAACAGAACCGTCAGCCCGCCGAGGATCCCTTGCCCCACGACGGCGGCCAGCGCGATCCAGCCCAGGGTCTTCATCCACTTGCGCTGCTCGACGCGCTGCGTCCAGACGGCCATCACGATAATGAGCAGCCCGATAAACTCGGCGACCATACGGTGGCTGTGTTCCCACTTCACGCCGCCTACCATGGGTGGAATTTTGTAGAGCGAGCCGAAGGATGTCGGCCAATCGGGAACCGACAGCCCCGCGTCGTTGCTGGTGACGAGCGCACCGGCGACGATGAGCAACAGCGTGGCGCAAGCCAGAAAGACCGCGAAGCGATGATGCGCCTGGTGATAGGGAAGAGTTCGCGACGTCAGGACAAGCTCCTATTCACGTTGCGGCCGGGCGAAACCGTGGCCAGAATTCGTGTATGAATCAGGAAACGAACGGGTCTAAATGCCAGCAAAACCGCCAATCCAAAGGCGAGTACCGATTGCTCGTATTGTAGCAAAGCTAATCGCGTTGGGCTCCCGCGAGTTTGGCGCGCTGCTTCTCTTCAAACTTGCTCTTGCTGACGATGGCGCGGCTGATGGTGCCGTAGCCGATGACTTCGTGGCCGTTGTGCGCACTGACTTTGAAGGTGTAGAAGCGCCCATCGAAGTTTTCGAGCACGGCTTCCGTCTTGATCTTCATGCCGACAGTCGCTGGCGCACGATGGGCGACGTTGATCGCAGTGCCCATGCTAACCTCGTCGCCTTCGAGAAACGGCTCGAGTGCGTAATAGGCGGCGGCTTCCATCAGTCCGATCATGTACGGCGTGGAGTACACGGGCGGAAGGTGGTCCTTCCATGCGGTGAGGGTATGACGGGGCTCGACCGTGGTCTCGGCTTCGCCGCGCGTGCCGATGGGGATGGGCTTGGGCATGTACTGAGACTAGCGCGAGAATAAGAGGTTTGTAAGCGTTCTGGGAGTTAGTTCTATTTGTGGACGGTGAGCGCCACTTGATTGTTACCCTGTTCGTATCTAACCGCATCTTTCCTGGCAGTAGAGACCTGTTGCGGTTTGAGCCGGGCGGACAGAGCTGCCGCCTCACGCTGGCCATCAACGCTGCCGTGCTTGGCCGCCAGCAACAACCACATTAGTGCCTTCTGCTGGTCGGCCTTGACGCCGTTCCCCTCTTCGTAGATCTTGCCCAAGGAGAACATGGCGTCCGCGTTCCGCGTTTTGGCTGCCCGTTCGAAAAGCTTTCGAGCTTGAACCGGATCCTGCGGGACGGCATTACCCTGGAGGTAGGCTCGCCCGAGATTGTAGGCGGATTGGGAGTCTCCTAGGTCGGTACCTCGCTGCAGCCAGCGAATAATCTCCGCATTATCTTTGGGCACGCCAAATCCATGAGAATAAAGCAGCGCCACTTTATGGCACGCGAGGCCGGAGCCGGATTCGGCTGCCGTTTGGTACCAATGCATCGCGCGTGCGTAGTCCTGCTTAACTTCGGTGCCCTTGAAATAAGCATCGCCAACCCAAATGTTGGCGGCCCTCTGTTGCTCGGCATTCAATTGGAATTGTAGATTCGCTGCAGCGCTTGCTCCGCTTGAATCACCAGCATCTTTCGCAAGCAGAAACCAGCCAAGCGCCAAAGCTGTGTTTCCGGCATTACCATCGCCGTTATACGACAAGGCACCCAGGTTAAGCATCGCTTTGCCATACCCCTGCAATGCAGCTTTATGAAACCAGCTCAGTGCTTCACCCGGATCTTTATTTACCCCTCCTATCCCTAGCTGATATCGAACGCCAAGCTCGTTCTGTGCAGCCGCATCGCCAGCTTCTGCACGCTTTTGCAATTCCTCTGGGGAGGTGTCGCTCATGGTGGATGCAGATTTCGGCATCGCCGCCGATCCCTGAGCGGTATTGGCGGAAGTCTGTTGCAGGAGAGGCGAAGGCCAGAGAACAAACCAAAGGGCAAGGATCACGCCGCTGAACATGGTCTTTAACGTGGCTGGAGTGAGCCAACTCGAACCTAGCACCGCCTGAGATCGGAAAGCAATGACAACTTGCTAAAATTACAGTAAAGGGCTAACTCTTGGCCCATTTTGGGGTAGTTTCGCTTTGTCAATCTCGTTTACAGAGAACTACGACGTTGTGGTAGTCGGCGCCGGCCATGCCGGATGCGAGGCCGCGATGGCCTCCGCACGTATGGGCCTGAAGACCGCACTCTACACGTTGAACGTCGATCTCATCGCGCAGATGTCATGCAATCCCGCGATTGGCGGAATCGCCAAGGGGCATCTGGTGCGCGAAGTGGACGCGCTGGGCGGCATCATGGGCGAGGTGACGGATGCGGTCGGGATTCAGTTTCGCCTGTTGAATACATCGCGCGGGCCGGCAGTGTGGTCTCCCCGCGCACAGTGCGACAAGCAGCAATACCGCTTGAAGATGCGCCAAGTGCTCGAGTCAGAGCCGAACCTGAAGATTAAGCAGGCCGAGGTGGCGGATCTGATTGTAGGAGAAGTTGTCGGTGGTCAGTTGTCAGTTGTCAGTGAAGAAACTCCGGAACTGACAATTGACAACCGGCAACTGACAACTGCTTCGCGCCGCGTAAGCGGTGTGAAGCTTAGAGATGGGCGCACTGTCGGCGCGCAGGCGGTCATCATCACCACGGGGACGTTCCTCAACGGGCTGATTCACTGTGGCGAGCAGCAATATCCGGCTGGACGCAGCGGCGAGCCCAACGCCGTGCTGCTGGGCGAATCGTTGAAGGCGCTTGGCCTGCGCGGATGCCGCCTGAAGACCGGCACACCGCCGCGTCTCGATGGCCGCTCCATCGACTGGTCGAAGTTCGCGGTGCAACCTGGGGATGAAGATCCGACACCGTTCAGCTTTCGCACCAAGCGCGTGGCGCATCACGACAAGCAAGTGCCGTGCTACATTGCCTTCACCACGCCGGAGACGCATCGCGTCATCCGCGAGAACGTGCACCGCTCGCCCATGTACAGCGGGCAAATCCAGTCCATCGGGCCGCGCTATTGCCCATCGATTGAAGACAAGATCGTTAAGTTTCCTGACAAGGAAGTGCACCAGCTCTTCCTCGAGCCCGAGGGCCTGAACACGCACGAAACTTATGTCAACGGCATGAGCACTTCCCTGCCCATCGATGTGCAGCTGGCGATGATCAAGTCCATCCGAGGTCTCGAGAACGCAGAGATGTTGCGGCCCGGCTATGCGATTGAGTACGACTCCATCGACCCGACCGAGCTGGAGCGCACGCTGGAGACGAAGAAAATCGCGCGACTGTATCTCGCCGGGCAGATCAACGGAACCAGCGGCTACGAAGAGGCGGCGTGCCAGGGGATCATGGCGGGCATCAACGCCGCGTTGAAGGTGAAGGGCGAGCCGCCGCTGGTCCTTGACCGCACCGAGGCGTACACCGCGATCTTGATTGACGACTTGATCAGCAAGGGTACGAACGAGCCCTACCGCATGTTCACCTCGCGGGCGGAGTTCCGCCTGCATCTGCGCATCGATAACGCCGACCGCCGGCTGACGCCGCATGGCCGCCGCGTGGGACTCATCAGCGATGCGGCGTGGGCCGAGCATCTCGCCAAGCAGGAGCGCATGAAAGCCATGCGCGAGCTGCTGGAGCGGACGCGGGTGAATAGCGAGCTGTGGGAGAAGGTAGGTGACAATGTACACGCTCGCGCAGTTCTGGGGACGTTTAACGGCTCCGCTAACGGGGTGACGCTCGCACAAGTGCTGAAGCGGCCGGAGGTGACGATTGAGAGCTTGGCGCCGATGCTCATGAAGCTCGATCCAGGATTTTTCCAACGTGGAGAAGGGGGCGGTGGCCAATGGCCAGGGGCCAGCGAAGAAGCCGCCAGCTGCCAGTTGCTAGCTCCCAGCCAAGGACATCCCTCTGTCATCCTGAGCGAGCCCGGCGAGCGAGTCGAAGAGCCTGCCCCGAGCTTGCCGAGGGGACCCTATCCCGAGCAGAGACTGATGGCGACGATAGGGGGCCTTCGACTGCGTTCGGTCGCCAAGGCGACCTCACTCCGCTCAGGATGACAGCGGAAGAGAAGCTCGAAACTGGAAACCCGAAACTTGAAACTTCTTCCCGCCTCCCGGTGGAAATTCGCAACGAGCTGAAGTCGATCGAAACCGAGATCAAGTACTCGGGCTATCTGGAGCAGCAGACCAAATCGATCGAGCGGTTGAAGAAGGCCGAGCAGCGGACGATTCCCGACTGGTTCGATTACGGCAAGGTGTCGGGCCTGTCGCGCGAGATGAACGAAAAGCTGTCGCGGGTGCGTCCGCGCACGCTTGGCCAAGCCAGCCGCATCCCGGGTGTGACGCCCGCGGCGGTGTCGCTTATCAACGTGTACATCGAGATTCAGGCAAGGCAGCAGGCGAGGGCCTCCCAGCCCGCATAATCCGGTCGCAGCGCTTAGAAATTCTGCCCCACAAACGGAGTCGGCAAGAAGGTCAGTACAAGCAGAAGAAGCGCCACCAGGGCAAGCCAGCGGCGAGTGCTGTCGAGTCCTGGCCAAAGCGGCACGGCGGGATGACGCCATCCGGTCGCGGCGACAATCATGGCCCACAACAACCAGCCGGGCCAGGCCCACTGTCGGCCACCGGGAACCGCGAGCCACAGCAGCCCGATCACCCCCAGCAGACTCAAGACGGCCACCGAGAGGCGCGTGATCCGCTTGTGTGCGTGAGGCGCTACGGCATAAACAATGTGTCCGCCGTCAAGCTGCCCGCCGGGTATCAGGTTGAGTGCGGTGGCTAACATGCCTATCCAGGCAGCAATTGCAATGGGATGCAAACTCAGCCGGCTAAGCGGGACGCCATGCGTGAAGGGCCGGAGGAGCCAGTACACGATGTGAAAGACCAGGGGGAAGCCGATCTCGTAGCCGTTTTGATTGGAGAAGCCGACGGGGCGCGACAGCAGTAGCCCGATAAAAAGAAACGGTATGGCGGCCACGAAGCCGGCAATCGGCCCGGCAATGCCAATATCGAAGAGCGCCTGCCGCGAGCGGATGGGCGACTTGATACGAATGAACGCTCCCATGGTACCGATCAGGGTCGGCGCGGGGATGAAGAATGGCAAGGTTGCGTAAACGTCGTACTTCTCGCAGAGAACGAAGTGGCCCATCTCATGCGCCATCAGGATGCACATAAGGGTGGCCGCAAACGGCAGCCCGGTTAACCACAGTGCCGGATTGCGCCACACCCAAACGGGATGAAACAGGGGCATCCAGCCAGGGCCGAACTCAAACGAGGGAAGCCGGTGGTGATAATTGAAGGCAAGTTGCGCGCCCACTATGAGGGTAGTCCCGAAGGTCAGCACAAGCAGGAGAACATGCAACCAGTAGGGCCGCCGCGCCGACTTCGAGACGGCAAAAACTTGCGCGTAATGCGGAGTCTGCAGGCTGTAAGAAAGCGGCGGCGTCGGTTCTGACATCGTTACTTAGACATTTTCAGGCAGGCGAAACGAATGACCGAACGCGCGCCACGAGCATAGGAATGCAGCCATCGGCGTTGGGTTTTCGCCGCGGGTCCGCCGAAAGCTACTCAATCGATTGTAGTTCCTTTCCGGGTTTGAAGCGAACGGCCTTGCCCGGCGGGATGTTGACTTCCGCTCCCGTGCGGGGATTGCGGCCGATGCCGGTCTTGCGCGGCCGGACGGTGAACACGCCGAAGCCGCGCAGCTCGATACGGTCGCCGCGGGCGAGCGCCTTCTTCATGCTTTCGAAAACGGTTTCCACCGCCATTTCGGCCTTGGTCTTGGTAACCCCGGTCTTGGTGACGACTTCATTAATCAGGTCAAGTTTGATCACAAAGGCTCCGCTGTCTTCATGCCTGTATCAAAATCTAACAGGCCGTTTTCGCCGGATGACCGCGACTCCGGCGTAACTTAAGATTGTAGCCGACCTGCCTTGCAGGGGTAAGTCTTCATTTTCTGATAGGTTGGGGGCGCCTGCGCGAATCGTAGTGCTACCGGTCATCATTGTCAATCCACAAGCGCATTCCGTAATATGGCGCTACCGTTAAGGACCTAAGTATGTAGTGCCGACCCGAACAAAGGGCCCGGCGCATGACCTGGCAAACAAGCGCGGCGGTCTGAAGCCGCAAAGGAGCTTTCTTGTCCATCAAGAGCGATCGTTGGATTCGCAAAATGGCTGTCGAACACGACATGATCAACCCCTTCTCTGAGAAGCAAATGCGAGAGGGCGTGATCTCCTATGGCCTCTCTTCTTACGGATACGATCTGCGGGTGGCCGACGAATTCAAGATCTTCACCAATGTGAACAGCACGGTGGTCGACCCGAAGAAGTTCGACGAGCGCTCGTTTGTCAGCCTGGAATCCGACGTTTGCGTCGTCCCGCCGAATTCGTTCGCGCTGGCCCGGTCGGTGGAGTACTTCAAAATTCCGCGCGATGTACTGACGATTTGCGTGGGCAAGTCGACCTATGCGCGTTGCGGGATTATCGTGAACGTCACGCCCTTTGAGCCGGAGTGGGAAGGGTTCGTGACGCTGGAGATTTCCAACACCACTCCTCTGCCGGCTCGCATTTATGCCAACGAAGGTCTCTGCCAGATTTTGTTTTTCCAATCCGACGAGATTTGCGAAGTCAGCTACAAGGACAAGAGCGGCAAGTACCAGGGGCAGAAGGGAATCGTGTTGCCCAAGCTGTGAAGTGCGATGAGGTTTGCGTTCCGGGCCCGCTTCAGAAGGGCGGTTACCGTATTTCCTAATGGCACGACCCTGCGGCAGGGACGAGTGATCAAAATCACAGCCAAACTGGCACTAAAGCGATAGAAAATTAAGACAGCAAAGGCGAGCGGGAGCTGCATGCCCGGACACTGGCTCTCCTTGAATTCTTGAGGCTCAGCCTGCCGCTCCTTGGGGCCCCCACCGCGTGGGGAGAATGGTAGTGAGCCATGGCTACCGCAATGTCGAAGGCGACGGATGTAAGCATCCGAAATGTGCTGATTGCGACCGACTTTTCCCGCTTATCCTCGGACATCCTGCATGCCGGAATGAACTTCTGCCATGCCTCTGGAGCTCACGCCTATGTACTGTATGTCCTGCCGCAAGCCGAGTTCGCGCTCGCCGGCTACGACGCTTACGTCGCCGCGCGTGATGCTGCCAACCGCGATATGCTCGAACTTGACGAGCAATTACGCAACAAATATTCACGCGAGCAAGGGAAAGACTACGATCTGCTGATCAACGAAGGCGACGTACCCGACTCCATTTTCGCCTGCGCTCGCGAGAAGCATGTCGATCTCATTGTGGTGGGAACGCATGGCCGCAAGGGCCTCAGCAAGGCCCTGCTTGGTTCAGTGGCCGAGAGCATCTTTCGCCATTCCGACATACCAGTCCTGACCGTCGGGCCCCAGGCGTGTCATTGGCCTCCTTCCGGGCCGAAGCGGATCGTGGTTCCCATCGACTTCACTCCCGTGTCACAACACTCTGCTAAGTACGCCTGTGCATTCGCGGTTGAGTTTCAGGCAGACTTACGGTTGCTACATGTCATCGAAGGCGCGAAGGGTGGTGCATTTGCCGACCTCGAGTGCCTGAAGCGCACTGTGGAAGGGAACTTGGCGGAGTTGATCCAATGCGAGGCAAAGCCTGGCCGGGTACAGTACATTGCGAAACTCGGCAAGGCCGTGCCCACGGTTCTCGAGGCCGCCTCAGAGTTTGAGGCTGACATGATGGTCCTGGGCGTGCATACCTATCCTGCGCTGCTCGATCACCTCCGCTCGCAGACGGCTTACCATCTGGTGCGGCAGGCGCCATGCCCAGTGCTGACGGTGCGGTAAACGGGTCCGGGAGAGGGCCACAGTTCGCAAACTCACTGACAATGGGTTAGAGTCTTACCCACCCTGTCAGGAGAAGAGATGCGCTACGCCCATCTTGTTATGGTGCTGTTTCTGTGCGGCGCAGTTTCTACGATACTAGCGGGAGCGGGGCCGCTGCCGCAGAAAGAGGCCGGCAGCCAGACGCAGCCGAGCGGATCGCAAGACCAGTCGATGTCTGCCGCCGAAGCTCTCAGCCCCGAAGTCCGGGACCGGCTGATTCGCGAGGTGCGGCACCAACTCATCATGCTGCCGTACTACGGCGTCTTCGATAACCTCGAATTCTCCATCAGCGGCCGCACCATTACGCTGAACGGGCAAGTGGTGCAGGCGGTCACCAAGTCCGACGCCGAGAATTCCGTGAAGCACATTGAAGGCGTGGAGAAGGTGATCGACAAAATCGAGGTGCTGCCGCCCAGCAACATGGACGATCGCATTCGCCGCCAGGTGTACAACTCCATCTACAGCTACGGCCCGCTGTTTAAGTACAGCAACATACCGGTGCCTCCCATCCACATCATCGTGCGGAACGCGCGCATCACGCTGGAAGGAGTCGTCGACTCGGAATCCGATAAGAACTACGCGGGGGTGCGCGCCAACATGGTGCCGGGGACGTTCGGGGTGACGAATAATTTGCGTGTGATCAAGAGCGACAATAGTAAGGGCATCAAGAAGTAGTCACGCCCTCGCCCCGGCAACGAACCTGAACTGCCGGTGGGCGGGCCTCACTGCCCACCCAGCTTTTCCATCCTGCGACACAGCAGCTTCGTCTATATACAAACACTAATAGAATATTCCCCGGGGCGCATGGCTTCCATTCACGAAGAAGAAGTATTAGGCAAAGCGTACGACAGCAGGCTGATGAAGCGCCTGCTCGGCTACCTGCGTCCATACCGGTGGCAGGTCGGATTCGCGCTCGTCGCCATTGTGCTGAAAGCGGGCGCCGATGTCATTGGTCCGTATCTGACCAAGGTTGCCATTGATAAATACCTTGCCAACCGCACCGAATCGCACTCCCTTCTCGACCGCTTTCTGAGCAGCGATCCCATGCGCGGCATCGCGCAGATCGCGGCGATGTACGTCGGCATTCTGCTGTTCAGCTTCGTGCTGGAGTTCGTGCAGACCTACGTGATGCAGTGGGCCGGGCAGAAGGTGATGTTCGACCTGCGCAGCCAGATCTTCCGCCACCTGCAACGGCTGCATATCGCGTTCTATGATCGCAATCCCGTTGGCCGGCTGGTAACGCGCGTTACTACAGACGTGGACGCGCTGAACGAGATGTTCACCTCGGGCGTGGTCTCCATCTTCGAGGACATCTTCGTCCTGATCGGCATCGTGGTGATCATGCTGAATATGAGCTGGCGGCTCGCCCTGATCACCTTTGCCGTGCTGCCGGTAATCTTCTTCGCGACCAGCCTGTTTCGCAAAGCGGTACGCGACAGCTACCGCCGTATTCGCGTGGCTATCGCGCGCATCAACGCCTACCTGCAGGAGCACGTGAGCGGAATTGTCGTGCTTCAGTTGTTCAACCGCGAGAAGAAGTCGTACGAGCGTTTCGAAAGGATCAATCGGGTGCACATGGACGCCTACAAAGACGCGATCATGGCGCATGCGATTTACTATCCGGTGGTCGAAGTGCTCTCGGCGGTGGCTATCGCGAGCGTGATCTGGTTTGGCGGCGGCCAGGTCGTCCGGCAGACGGTCACTCTGGGCGTGCTGGTGGCTTTCATGCAATATGCGCAGCGCTTCTTCCGTCCGATTCAAGACTTGAGCGAGAAGTACAACATTCTGCAATCGGCGATGGCGTCGAGTGAACGGATCTTTAAGCTGCTTGACACGCCTGCCGAGATTGTGACGCCAGCAAAGCGGAAGTCGCCGGAGGGACCGGGGCGGATCGAATTTGATGACGTGTGGTTCGCCTATCGCACCATGGCGCAGGCGGCGGAAGAGGCGGCGCGAAAGGGCGAAAAGCTGAAGGCGGTCGCACTCGGCGGCGAAGACGAGTTTGACTGGGTGTTGCGCGATGTGTCGTTTGCCATCGAGCCAGGAGAGACAGTCGCTTTCGTAGGACACACCGGGGCGGGCAAAACCACCATCATTTCGCTTCTGTTGCGGTTCTACGATGTGCAGCGTGGGGCGATCCGCATCGACGGAGTCGACATCCGCGACATGGATCTCGCCGATTTACGCCGCCGCTTTGGCGTCGTGTTGCAGGACCCGTTTCTTTTCTCGGGGACGCTGGCCGACAACATTCGTCTCGGCTCGCTCTGGATTGAGGACGACGCCATTGAGGACGCGGCTGAGCAAGTGAACGTCGCCGATTTCATCCGGTCGCTGCCCGGAGGCTTCACCGAAGAGGTGCGCGAGCGCGGCAGCACCCTATCGACTGGACAGAAGCAGCTTATTTCGTTTGCCCGGGCATTAGCGCACGATCCGAAAATCCTGATCCTCGATGAAGCCACCTCCAGCGTCGACACTGAGACTGAGTTCCGCGTGCGCGAGGCGCTGACACGCATGGTGGAAGGACGGACGTCGATCGTGATTGCCCACCGGTTGAGCACGATCCAGCGCGCCGACAAGATCATAGTCATGCACAAAGGCCGGGTGCGCGAGATAGGCTCGCATCAGCAGTTGCTGGCGCAACGTGGAATCTACTGGAAGCTGTATCAGTTGCAGTACAAAGACCAGGAGATTCCGGCGGGAGTTTTCTCCACGCACGAAGCGTCCGGCATCGCGGTTTCGGGAGACGATTAGCTGCTAAAGCAGCTTTGAAAGGGCGCGCCTTCAGGCGTGCCGAAGAGCTCCCTCTTTCTAATTTAGATATTGTCGTCCCCAGGCGTTCTTAAGCGTCGAGGGACCTGCTGTTTGTGCCGTCCCCTAAGGGACTCGGACTGCCCTTTGACGCCTTTTGCCCAGCGCTTCCTGCGCCGGACCCGAATTGTGTTCAGTTTGCAGGTCTGAGGTCGGTCGTCAAGGCAAACCTCCACGCTACTTCACCACCCGACCGGGGTTATGATGAGGCGGAGTCACCTCCGCATGAACTGGTTTCTCCGAAAGGACGACGGTGTATTTTGATGATTCTTCCAGCTAACATGTTTTGTTTCATTAGGTTGCACGGCCACCTCCAAATTATCCGCATATCACCTCGCAAGTATTGATTATTGTCGGCGAAGCAGCACATTCTGCCAAAGAAAAAGCTGGAAGAAGGAGATGAACATATGGCAACGGAGGCAAAAATCGCGAAGAACTGCATGTGCTTGTTTCTCCGAGTGCTCGGCTGTTGCTTGCTCTTGACCACCGTTGCCCTTTCCCAGCAAGCCGCTGACCAGGCCTCAGGTGGCAACCCGCCAGCTGTCACGATCAAGAGCAACGCACGGAACGTGCTTCTGGACGTGGTGGTTACCGACAGAGCAGGTAAGGCGATCCATGGTCTAACGAAGGACGACTTTACCGTCATCGAAGACGGAAAGCCGCAACAGCTCCGGGGTTTTGACGAGCAGGTTCCGGAGGAGAAACCACAGGGACGGCCACAAACTGTAAACCTGCCGCCGGACACCTACACCAACTACCTATCGAGCGGGGAGTCTGGAGCTGTAAACATTGTTCTGTTCGATTCCTTGAACACCGACCGGCAGGGCCTGGCGACGGCGCGACAGCAATTAGTACAGTACTTGGCGAAGTTGCCGGGCAACGCGAGAGTTGCTCTATATACCCTCGACGGGCGCTTGCACCTCGTTCACGGCTTCACCGATGATCCGCAAGAGCTGATGGAAGCCGCGCGACAGCTTTCCTCGGACCCGCACCCGCTGGGACGCAAGGCGCGCGATGTGTCGGCGGACATAACGACGGCAGTCCAGCTAGGCGTCAAGCCGCAAATGTATCGCAGCCTGGTGAATCTCTTGTCGTCCGAATACGAAGGTAAAGCCGAAGCTCGTACTGAGCTGACGATGGAAGCGCTGAATGAGCTTGCCAGGAGCATGGCGGTGTTTCCGGGCCGGAAGAACCTGATATGGATTTCCGGCGGCATTCCCTTCGATCCCACAACCACTACTCCGCAAATGCAGAAGACGGCCGCGTTGCTGGCGGCGACCCAGATCGCGGTCTACCCCATCGACGTTCGCGGGGTCGTATTCCTCGGGGCAGACGCTGCCGCTAGCGGCAACGAAGTCTACGCGCCACGGGGAGGCGACTACAGCGACAGCTCCGGACAAGCCGACGAGCTGTCACGGGTGCGGGAAACGATGATGCAGATGGCGGCTCTGACCGGAGGCAAGGCGCACTACAACCGGAACGATCTTGCTTCGCAAGTGGACGAGATTGTCGATGCCGGCTCCAGCTACTACACCTTGGCGTACCGGCCACAGAACGGGAATTGGGATGGAAAGTTTCGCAAAATACGTGTCAAGACTTCGCAACCGAACTTGAAAGTGCAGTGCCGTCCGGGCTATTACGCCGTTGCTGACCCGTTTCGTTCTCCCGACATTGATCGCACCTTCTCACTGGCGATGCAGCCCGATGTACCTGCCTCCACCGCTCTAATCATCAAGGCGCGAGTATTGCCACCCGACGCGCCCGACAAACCGACCCTCATTGACTTCCTGGTCGATGTCCATGACCTCGCGTACTTACAGTCGGCCGACCACCGGTTGCAGCCCGACGTGATGTTTGTGGCTGCGGCCTGGGACATGGAGAACAAGCCGCAGGGAAGCGTCTCCGGGACCTACCGGCAGACCCTGGCCTCGGCGGGCTTGCAGAGCCTGATGCGGACCGGGCTGCGCCTGCAACAGGAGCTGCCGCTCAAACCGGGCACTTATCAATTGAGGGTCGGAGTCGTAGACCGGATCTCCGGAAAGATTGCCACTATAGACGTACCTCTGACGGTTGAATCGAAGGTGGCGCATGAGTAAGGTCGAAGCTCCTGCCTGGCACCACGATGGGAGCGTCGGCCGGGAACTGGCCATCTGAGTCCGGGCCGACATTCACGAACTTCAGTTGCTCAACACCACTAAATCGGCAATCCTCTCCTACTGCTCAACAGCGTTGATCACCGGTTGCAGGCTCGTGGTCATAATCACGATCCGTTGCGGAGCCAGCGAAGCGACGATGTAGCCGATCCCGATCTGGTTGTTGTTTGAATCCAGCACCGGGAAGCGTCCGCAAGTGTTGAATGTTGTTCCAGTCGAACTGCAAGAAGTGGACTCCACGTTGTAGGTTGCCGTCAGCGACAGGCCCATCATAGGTTCCGTTGGGACCGCTGGTATCGTAGGTTCCGGTCAAGTGCCCCGGCGTCATGCCGTCCGCGGTGAAGGTATCAACTTCGACGGTTTGCGTCGGCAAGGCGGGGGAGAGTATCGAGCCTCCGGAGTTCGCGTTTACGAAGGACGTGTTGTTCATCTGCGGAGGCCGCTGTTGTTCCATCTCGCCATACGTGACGTTGGCGTCGGTTCCCAACATAAAGCCGGTATCGGTGGTGGCAATGTAGAAGATGGGTGCCGTTGCCAAACCCGTGAAGGTAGTACGCCCGTTGCTGGTCACCGCATACGTTCCCGAAGGCTTGCTCTGGGAGAGTGTTCCGCCGGTGTTGTCATCGAAGGTCGTCCAGAAATTACCCTTTGCGTCGAGGGAAAACAGTCCCAAAGAGGTCTCGGGAACCTGCGGCCCGCTCGGCGAGGCGATCGCTGTAAGCTCGGTAATGCCGTTTCCGTTGAGAATCGTGTTATCAACAGGAATGACGGTCGTCTGCTTGGTCATCGTGTACAGGATCAGCGGCGTCGTGCCCGTCACCGTGTTGGTACCGATGACGATGAGATCCCCGTCGTCGATGTAGTAGTAAGCGAAGGAAGTTGAGGTCGAGCCGGAGCTGAAGGACATGGTCCCTCGTCCGGTGGTCTGATCCGGCAGGGTGAAGTTGCCGGTAAAGTTGTTGCTGGTACTCACCGACCCGTGATCGTTGTAATCCAGAACGCCGCTCTGCAAGGACGCGCTCGTTCCCGGCGCTGCTGAACTGAGGTCGAAGCCGCCTACAGCCGCGTAACGAAGGTGCCGAAGGGTCGGCTCCGTACCCCCCGAAGACCCAGTTCCCCTTCAGGTTGGTCAGATCGGTGACTACCGGTTGTTGGCTCTCGAAAATACCCGCACCGTAGGGTGTGGTCTGGCCGTCACCGTTTTCAATGAAAGAGAAGTAGCCGGAGAGCGAGCTGGCAATCTGGTAGGTTCCGGAACCGACGGATCCGTTATGCCCGAAGCTTAGCGACATGGTGCCGTGCCCCGTATCGTCGAGCGTATAGGTTCCGGTTAGCGGAACAAAGGTGTTCACGGTGCTCGTGGTCATGATGTCGGTGACGCCGCTGGTGATGTTGCCGTTGCCGTCGGAGAGAAAACTGCCCGCCTGCAGTACCAGCTTGCCATCCTTGAATCCTCGGAAGAGGAACGCATAATTGCCACTTAGCCGGGCGATCGAGCCGCCAACCGTCAGCACCAACGGTTGTTGGACCATGTCGGCCGGACTCTCCGCGTCGGCGACTTGCACCGTGATGTTGAATGTCCCTTGAACCGTCGGGGTGCCATAGATTACGCCATAGTTGGGGTCGAGCTTGAGGCCGGCGGGGAGTGATCCGGAGGTCAACGACCAGGTGTAGGGCGTGGCTCCGCCGGATGCCTTCAGGGTGACCTGGTAGGGCACGTTCACCGCTGCCAGTTTCAGAGTCGTCGTCGTGAAGCTCAACGGTTCGTTGACCATCAGCGTCAGCGCAGTCGACGCCACCGCCGGAGTCGGCTTCTGCGAATCGGTGACCTGAACCGTTATGTTTGACGTTCCGGTTGAGCTGGCGGTTCCGCTTAACGTTCCGCTGGAACTCATGGTGATTCCGGCGGGCAAGGTGCCGCTAATGATCGCCCAGGTGTACGGCGACAGTCCACCGTTTGCGGTTAGCGTCGCGCTATAGTTCTTGTTGATGACCGCGGTAGGTAAGGAGCTGTTCGCTACACTCAGATTTCCGTAAGTTGGGGGAACGGAGCCTTTGCCACATCCGGACAAGCCCATCGCCACACAACCTGCTACAACCAGGAGAAGCACTGCTTTGCGCAAATTCATAGGATTCCCAACTGTCTTTCGTTGCCCAGGGAAGCGGGGTAACGATACACCGGTGCCTCCCGCTTCGATAAATACCAGGCTAGACAGGAGAGCGCCGAAATCAGAGTATCGCAAAAAAGGGGGCCAAATGTAATAGCCTGGGTGAAACTCAGGTCCCGCTGTGCGGTGCAGTTCGCAAACCGCGCTCGATAGGACACTTCCGACGAATTGGCGTTCGAGGTCATATTAGCCCCTGCTTTGGAATGGGAATCTGGATCGATCACTGCGACAATATACTCGCATGAAATTAGGCATCCTCCGCTCGCGCCTGGCTTGGTTCGTGCTGCTGTGTCTTGCGACCGTAGCCGCCCAGTGGGCTGTTTCGCACCAACGCGCGACGAGCACCCCGTATACCGGGGATTTGTCGATCTTCGATTCTCCCGGTCGGGACCAGCGCCTGCACATCGATCAGGTGATGGATGCCCTGGGGATCACGCCCGGCAAGAACGTTGCCGATATCGGGGCGGGCTCAGGCTGGTTCACGGTGCGGGCTGCGAATCGAGTGGTCCCCGGCGGCACGGTGTACGCGGTAGATATCAATCCCGAGGCGATTAAATACGTCGAGGAGCGGATTGCGAAAGACAGCGTGCACAACGTGAAGACCATCCTCAGCAAACCGGACGATCCGCAACTGCCGCCCAACTCCGTCGATGCCGTCCTTCTGCTGAAGACCTACCACGAAGTCGCGCACCCCGTGGCACTGATGCGCAACCTGCGGCCGGCGCTGCGCCCGGATGCGCTCATCGGGATCATCGACCGTGACGGTAACGGATGGAATCACGGCGTGCAAAAGAGTGTCGTTATGCAGGAGATGCAGCAGGCCGGCTACAAGTTCAAAGACGAGAAAGACAGCCTGGTGAAGGACGACCGCATGGACTACTTCCTCATCTTCACCGCAAAATGACATGATGGCTTCGCTGTCCGCAAGAGAACGCAGTTTCCTGCTAAACTTCGGCGTAACTTCGTAGGTGGAAAACCACGTGCTGCTGGAACTGCGAGTTGAAAACTACGCTGTCATCGAAAGCGTTGCGGTGCAGTTCGCGGCGGGGCTCAACTTGTTGACCGGCGAAACCGGCGCCGGAAAATCCATCCTTATAGACGCCCTGGCTTTGCTGCTGGGCGACAAAGCTTCCAGCGAAGCCGTCCGGCATGGGGCGGAGAAGGCAGTCGTCTCAGCCGTCTTCGATGTTGACTCCTCCGCTCTCGATCAGACGCTGGCCGCAAATGGGCTGGACGCAACCGATGAGCCGCACCTCATTCTTCGACGCGAGATTGCGAACACGGGTAAGGGGCGCGTCTTCGTCAACAATCAACCGGCCACAGTAGCAGTGCTCAGGCAGCTTGCCCCGCACCTGGCGGTCATCCATGCGCAGAACGAGGCCGTTCTGGCGTTTGATGATGCCTCGCGTCTTGCTTTGCTCGATGCGTTCGCCGGCATCGACACCCAGAAGGCCGGAGACGCCTACGAGCGCTGGCGGGAGGTGCGGCAGCGTATCACTGACCTGGAGCGTGATGAGCAGGATCGACTGCGGCTCCTGGATCTGTGGAGCTTCCAGAAGAAGGAAATTGACCAGTCACGCCTCGAGCCCGGGGAAGACGCCAAGCTCGCCTCGGAAAAGCGCTTGCTGGCGAACGCGGAGCGCATCTATTCCGCTGCCAGGGGAGCTTACGATTCACTTTATGAGAGCAATGCTTCGGCTGCTGCGTTGATGGGCAGCGCAGCTCGGCAACTGGAAGAGTTGTCGCGTTTCGATGAACGGTTCAGGCAGTCACTGACCCAACTCGAATCGGCACGCATCACAATCGAGGACATTGGGCAGTCACTGCGGGCGTATGCCGATGGAATTGATTCCTCACCCGAGCGCCTGGCGGACGTCGAGGATCGTCTGGCGTCGCTGGACCGGCTGAAGCGAAAATACGGCCCCTCGCTGGACGATGTCATCGCGATGGGCGCGGACCTGGAGCGCAAGCTCTCGGAAATGGAAAACAAGGACGAAGTGTTGCGCGGCTTGCGGACTGAGCTGTCGCAGGCTGGCGAACAGTACCTCAAGGCCGCGCGTGCCATTTCGCGTCAGCGGTACGAGGCGGCCCGTCAGTTGGAAAAGCGGGTCGAGGGCGAAATCAATGAGCTCGCCATGAAGGCCCGTTTTAAAGCTGAGACGGCTGGGTCCGATGATGAGTCGAACTGGACGCCGCGCGGATTCGATCAGGTGGAGTATCTTATCTCGGCAAACCCGGGAGAGCCGCTCGGCCCCGTTGACAAGATTGCGTCGGGGGGTGAATTGTCGCGTGTCATGCTTGCATTAAAGACCAGCATCGAGGCGGGGCCAGCCGGACACTCGCGCCGGAGCAACGGCAGCGCGAAGGCCGGCACGCACCGCACCTTGGTCTTCGACGAGATCGACAGCGGCATTGGAGGGCGGGCCGCCGAAGCCGTGGGAAAGAAGCTGAAACAACTGTCACGAAGCGCCCAGGTTTTGTGCGTCACCCACCTGCCACAGATTGCCTCGTTTGCCGACCATCACTTTGTCATTGAGAAACGGGAAGTCGCCGGACGGACGAAAACCTCGGTACGGGCACTCGATGCCCACCAACGCGCAGAGGAACTGGCGCGCATGATGAGCGGCGCCAAGCTTACTGAAACCTCCATCAAGCACGCCGAGCAAATGCTCAAGGCGAACCGCTAATCGCATGGAAGCCTTCGTTCGCAACGTCCTGCTGGTATTTGCGGCGCTGTTCCCCATCGTGAATCCGGTGGGCATGGCGCCGATCTTTGCCACCATGACGTTCCCTTACAGCAGCGACGTGCGGCGCACGATGGCGCTGCGCATCGCGATCAACGGAATCGTCCTGCTGGTCGCGTCGATTTTCATCGGCTCGTACATCCTGGAGTTCTTCGGCATCAGCATTGCCGCCGTGCAATTCGGAGGAGGGCTGGTGGTCACCGTTTCGGGCTGGCACATCCTGAACCGCCGCAGCGACGTCGCCGACCGCCAGTCCGACGCCCCAGGAGACCAGACGGAGATTCTGTCGAAGGCTTTCTATCCGCTCACCCTGCCGCTCACGGTTGGTCCGGGATCGATCGCCGTGGCAATTACCCTGGGCAGCAACGCGCATTCGGAGACCCACTTGCAGTTGATCCTCACGGCGCTCGCCTCGGTGGTCGGGAGCATTCTGATCGGCTTGTCGATCTACCTGTGCTATCGCTATGCCGACAAGTTGGAAGACCTTCTGGGCAACACCGGCACCAGCATTCTGATACGCCTGTCGGCCTTCATCGTGCTGTGCATCGGAATCCAGATCATGTTCAATGGACTGGAATCCTTTTACAAAGAAGCGCTTCAGCTGCGTTGATCCCGTCTGATTTTCCAACCACACAATTCGGCGTTTTCCAGTGAACGTGTCGCCTCACCAAGTAAAATAGCAACATTGTGAAGCTGGGTATCGATTTCGGAACAACACGCATTGTGGTTGCTGCCTGCGACCGGGGTAATTACCCGCTGGTGAACTTCGAGACGCCGGACGGACAGGCGCGCGACTGGTTCCCATCGGTTGTAGCGGTATCAAACGAGCGGCGCGTCTACGGCTGGGAAGCCCTGGAGTTTCACGGCAAGCCCGGCTGGGCGTTGGTGCGCTCACTGAAGCGCGGATTGAAAGCCGCCGGCCCCTACACCGACATCGAGGTCGACGGCCAGCGCCTCAACCTCTCGCTCCTGATCACCGAGATGTTGAGCGCGCTCCGGCGCGAACTCATTGAGCGATCCACGCTTGGGGCGGAGGAGGGCGCAAAGCTGCAGGCGATGCTCGGCGTGCCCGCGAATGCCAACAGCAATCAGCGGTTCCTGACGGAAGAGACGGCGCGGGCGGCGGGCTTCGAGGTGCTGGGCCTGTCGAACGAGCCTTCGGCGGCCGCCATCGAGTTTGCCCACGGCGGCAACTCCGAACGCAAGGTCCGCGAGAATGCCAGCCTGCTGGTTTATGACCTTGGTGGCGGGGCAGCTTCGACGCCTCTCTGGTTACGCTGGGTGATGCCGAGTATTCGGTGATCGCTTCCGACGGCATCACCGATTTCGGAGGCGATGACTTCGACGAGATCCTGGCGGAGTTAGCCATGGAGGCAGCCGCGGTTTCCGATAGCGAGCAGGATTCGCTGACGGATGGCGAACGCTTCGTCCTGCTTGAAGAGTGCCGCGAGAAGAAAGAGACGCTGAACCCCAATAGCCGCAGAGTGACAGTAGACATGGGACGGGTGCGCGAGACTTGGAAGGAAGTTTCGATTCCGGTGGACGAATTTTACGAGCGTTGCCGTCCCTTGATCGAGGAGTCGCGCGCGGTGGTCGGGAACCTAATCGCAGCCTGCCCGGAGCAGTCGATTGACACCTTGTATTTGACGGGCGGGGGTTCGGAGTTGCCCCCGGTGGCGCGTATTCTTCGCGAAGAATTCGGGCGCAAGGTCAAGCGCTCGGCTTACATGCGCTCCGCGACGGCGATAGGCTTGGCCATACGCGCCGCCGGACATGAAGAGTGCGTGGTGCAGGAGCAGTTCACGCAGAACTTTGGTGTCTGGCGCGAAGCCGACGCCGGCCGCAACGTCGTCTTCGATGTGATGTTTCCGCGCGGCAGCAAGCTTCCTACCAAGGGTCAGGAGCCGCTGCGCATCGTGCGCACCTACCGGCCGGTACATAATGTGGGACATTTCCGCTACTTGGAGTGCTCGCGCGTCGACGCGGCCAATCAGCCACAAGGCGAGATCAGCAATTGGGACGAGATACGCGTGCCCTTCGATCCGGCTTTACGCGCCGCGCCTGAACTCCCGCCGCAGCCCGAGCGGCGCTTTGCTCCGGGAGAAGGCCCGCTATTTGAAGAAGAGTACACCTGCGACAGCAACGGCCAGTTGAAGGTTCGAATTTCCGACGAGTTTGGCGACTATTTTCAGGAATACCGGCTGGGCCAGTGGTCGAAGAATGGTGAGCGCCCGGCAAAGAAGCGGAGCAAGAAGAGGAGAGCGGCTAGCAATTAGCGAATGGCACTTAGCACTTAGCAGTTGGAAATAACGACTACTAATTAGCAACCAATGTTTGCTAAATGCCTATTGCTAATGGCTAATTGCTAATTGCTTCCTTTACCCCCCATGCCCAACATCTCTTTCCTCGAATGTAGCAAGTGCGGCGAGAAGTTGCCTGCCGACAAGCCACACAACATCTGTCCAAAAGAGGGCGGTCCGCTCTATGTGCGCTATGACCTTGACGCCATCCGCAATGACAAGCACTCGCGCGACGCCGTAGCTGCCGGGCCGAAGACAATGTGGCGATATACGGCGGTACTGCCCGATGCCGATCCCGTCACTCTTGGCGAAGGCCTGACGCCGCTGTTGCCGAGCCGCGCCTATCCCGGGTTGCTGATCAAAGATGAAGGGCTGAATCCTACCGGCTCCTTCAAGGCGCGGGGCATGAGTATGGCGGTGACCATGGCGCGCCATTATGGGCTCAAGAAGCTGGCTGCTCCTTCGGCAGGCAACGCCGGAGGCGCGCTGGCCGCGTATGCCGCCGCCGCAGGAATCGAAGCCTACATCTTCATGCCCAAAGACGTTCCCCTTGCCAATCGGCTGGAGGTCGAAGCTTCGGGCGCTCATCTTACTTTGGTCGATGGCCTGATCAGCGATTGCGGGCGGATGGTCGCCGAGCGCAAGGACCAGGAAGGCTGGTTCGATGTTTCGACCATGAAGGAGCCTTTCCGCGTTGAAGGCAAGAAGACCATGGGTTACGAGGTGGCCGAGCAGCTTGGCTGGGAGCTACCTGCGGCCATCCTCTACCCAACTGGAGGTGGAGTCGGCCTGATCGGGATGTGGAAAGCCTTCGAGGAAATGGAGGCGATCGGCTGGATTGTGCCGGGCCGGCGTCCGAAGATGATTTGCGTGCAAACCGCCGGCTGCGCGCCGATTGTGAAAGCCTTTGAGGAGAACAAAGACACTGCCGAGATGTGGCCGAACGCCCATACCATTGCCGCCGGCCTGCGGGTCCCAAAAGCCTATGCGGACTTCATCCTGCTCGACATTCTTCGCAAGAGCCGGGGTACAGCGATTGCGGTCAGCGATGACGAGCTGATGGCGGGCCTGGGAGAGCTGGCGTCGCACGAGGGAATCTTCGCCGCTCCCGAAGGCGGCGCTGCTTTGGCAGCCTATAAGAAGCTCTTAGCGAGCGGCTTCCTGAGCAGCGATGAGCGCGTGGTGCTGTTCAACACGGGTTCCGGATACAAGTACGTTGACTCGATCGCGAAGTACTGTGGAATCGGGTCGGTCGCGAGCGCCAAGCTGTCGGCTTCGAGAAGCATGGGCGGAATTATTGGGCCGTATTGAAAAGCAGATGTCTCGCACTCAGCCAGCTCGCTCTCCTGCGGTCGCCTGCTGGGTTGCGGGCGCTTCGTTATTCAGTGCCGCAGCATGACGCGGTAGCCGCACCAGGAAAACCGATCCCTGCGGCGACGTCTTCTCCAGCGAAATCTCGCCGCCGTGGTCCTCCACGATCTTCTTGGCAATGGCGAGTCCCAGTCCGGTGCCGTTCGCCTTTCCAGCGCTGACGAAAGGTTCGAACAGTGATGGGCGAATCGACTCCGGCACGCCGCTGCCGTTGTCGGCGACCCGGCATTCGAGCTGCTCTCCACTGCCGGCGATCTCGACGGCAACCTGGCAATTGCCGTTGGAACTTGCCTCGCACGCATTGAGCAGCAGGTTGAAGAACACACGCTCCAGCTTGCGCGGATCGAAGATTCCGCTGGCCGGTCCCAGTTCATGTATCTCGATGCTGATGTCGCGGAAGTCCGGAGACGCGTGCACCGATTCGGCGGCCTTCTGCACGACCTTACCCAGGTCCGAGGGCACTGGCACAACACTGGGCTTCTCGCGGGAGATTTCAACCAGCGAATCGATCAGCTCGGTCATCTGCGAAGCCCCGCGACGGACTTCCGAATAAATCTCTTCGCGATCAAAGTTGAGTTCGTCCACGTTGTACAGGAACTCAGCGTTGGCGACGACCGCGGCGAGTTGATGGCGCAGGTCGTGCGAGATCGACCCGGCCGCACGTCCCAGAGCGGCCAGGCGCTCGGCCTCCAACTGTTTGCGCTGCGATTCCAGCAACTGCGCGCGCATGCTGTTGAACGCTGAGCCCAGTTCCGCGAGTTCGGCGCTGCCTCGCGGCTGCAACTCATATTGGTAATTTCCATCAGCAAGGGCGCGCACAGCCGCTACCAGAGACTCCAGCGGTCCCGTGATGGCGCGCGAGATCAACAGCACGAGGACAATGGCGCCGAACACCGCGATGGCGCCAAGTACCAGGATCATCTGATTCAAGCGGTTCAGGAAGGTATCCCACGCTGTCAGAGGCAACAGCAGATAGCAGCGAATGGGCATTTCCGAGCTGGCGGGAAGATTGATGCTGGCTACCGCATAGTGGCGACTTCCCAGCCATACATCTCTGGCATCGCTCTTGTCGTTGTAGATCTTGTCCAGCTCAGCGCCGTCGAACGGCTGGGTTGAGGCGACGGCCACGTTCGCGGCGGCCAACAGCACTTCCGTTCCGGCAAAGCTGCCAAGCTGCTTGGCCACAGAATCGTCAATACGCTTGCCAATCGCCAAATATCCGAGCCCATTACTCTCCGGCCCGGTTCCCGCGACGATGGGCCGGGTGACGACCAGGTAAATGTCATTCCCTTCGCGCCAAAGAACGCTCTCGTTGTTGCGCTGTAGAGCTTCGCGCAGCAGTTTCGTAGCGCTGGCGATACTGATGCTGGGGCCGTTTACGTGGACGGCGACTACCTCCCCATTCATCCTTGCGAGCAGCAGAAGATCCGTGTCGGAAAGCTCGCGATATTCGCCGGAGGCGTCCTGAATGGTGGGGCTGTCAGCGTGCATCAGCATCTTCAGTGGCGGCAGTTCGGAGAGCAGGGCGGCGGAGCGTTCCAGCTCAGCGCTCTGCTGATGCTGGATGCGCACGAAGTCTCCAACCGAAGACTCGGTGGCCTCGGAGATCTGCCGCGCCACTTCGCTGCGCACCGCCTGGCGAACGACGAACAGGCTGGTGCTGGTAAGGGCGGCGAAGATGGCCATCATGGCCAGAAGCAGTTGCGTTCGCAGAGTCAGTCGTGGGATGGGTTCGTCCTCGTCAGGAGGCTGCCGCCTCGGGCGCCATCACGAACTTATACCCTACTCCGTGCAAGGTGAGAAAGTGCCTGGGGTTGGAAGGGTCGGCTTCGAGCTTTTGGCGCAGCCGGAGAATATGGTTGTCCACCGTCCGCGTCGAGGGATAGTTGTGATATCCCCAAACCTGGTTGAGCAGGTCGTCGCGCGAGATCACGCGGCCAGGGTGTTCGAGGAAGTATTTGAGCACGCGAAACTCCTGAGCCGTCAGCGTGATTTTTTGTCCGGAGCGCGTGACTTCCATGGCTTCGCATTGTACTTCCACCTCAGCAAACCGAAACGAGGTTGCCGGCTCATCTTTAGCTGCGGGAGCTTCTTTCCGCCGCATGGCACGGCGCACGCGCGCTAACAGCTCCTTCGGGCTGAAGGGCTTGGTGACGTAATCGTCCGCGCCGAGCTCCAACAGCAGAACTTTGTCGTCCACCTCGGCATTCGCGCTCAGCACGATGACCGGAATGTTGGGCGCCAGCGCCTTGAATTCGCGGCACAGTTCCCGGCCGTGTATGCCAGGGAGCTTCAGGTCAAGCAGCACAGCGCTGGGAGGCTGTTCGCGGAAGCTTGACAGGCCGGCGTGCCCGTCGGAGGCCACATCCACCTGGTAACCCTCCGCCGTAAACGCTCGCTCCAGCGCGCGCTGCATTGCCCGGCTGTCTTCCACAATCAGTACCTTGTCCATTGCTGAAACCTCATACTGCAACGACGTGTCGCTAATAGTAGTACGCAAAGAGTCTTGCCTGGGATGCAAAAAACGTCCGACCGGAGCCGGGCCCTGCTGTAGCCCTTGCTCCGGCCGACGCCCCTGTGCGAACAGGAGGCCCATGTACTAAACGTTGGTGCCGCGCCGCTCGCCGGAAACCGGCACCAGATTCCCGAACAAGCCCCTGCTGATCGTCGGGACCGCCAGTGTAGTGCCAATCAGCAGCCGATGGCTGAACACTCTAAAGTCGCTCGGAGACAGGGAAATCCCCCAGAGCGCGTTGTCGAAATCGACATGTTCCAGCGGCAGGAGCAGCTTGCCTCTTGTGTCGAATAGCCCCACCCAGATACTCTCCTCCGACTCAACTTGGTGGTCGCCGAGATTTGGGTTGAGGCCCGGCACCCACTGTGGAGAAGGTATTTCGACGGCGCTCGGCAGTTGTCATCGCTGTGTCTCGCGCGAGTCAAATGGTTATCGCGAGCCTACCCCCACTGAAGAGTACAGGGCCGATCATTTATGCCGAGTGAGAACGCGTGGCCCATTCAGACACTCAATCAGGCGTGGGCGTGCTAGAGCAGAACTTGGGAACTACCCTAGCTGCACGAGTTCGGTGGTGTGCTTCAGTTGGCCGCAGGCGGCGTAAATGTCGCGTCCGCGTGGCCGTCGGACGTAGGCCGGAATCCCCGCCCTGATCAAAGTATTCTGAAACTGAGCGACAGCATCTGAGCTCGGCGTCGCAAACGGGATCTCCGGACCGGGATTCAGCGCGATGAGATTGACCTTGGCGCGCAGGCCGCGCACCATATCCGCCAGCTCGCGGGCATGGTGCACATCGTCGTTGACGCCGGCCAGCAAGACGTACTCGAAGGTGAGCCGCTCCCGTTGGCGCAAAGGAAACTCCCGCAGAGTCGCCATTAGCATCTCGATCGTCCACTTCTTCGTAATGGGCATCAGGTCAGTGCGCAGCTTTTCGCTGGGCGCGTTCAACGACACCGCCAGCTTGGGGCGCACCGGCTCCTCAGCGAAGTCGGAGATCCGCGGCACAATGCCGGAGGTGGACACCGTCATGCGCGATGCTGGTATTCCGACTTCGTCTACCAGCAGGCGCACGGCCTGCATGAAGTTGTCATAGTTCAGGAAGGGTTCGCCCTGCCCCATGAACACCAGGTTGATGCGGTCGCGCTCCATTTCGACAAGCTGGTCGTTGAGTAGGGTGAGCACCTGGCCCACAATCTCGCCCGCGCTCAGATTGCGCTTGAGCCCCAGTAAAGCGGTCATGCAGAAGGCGCAGTCCACCGCGCAACCGACCTGGGAGGAGATGCAAATCGTCGCTCGATGCCAGCCGGCAGCTTGGGTCGCTATAGGGGTCCCTTCGACAAGCTCAGGGCAGGCCCTTCGACTGCGTTCGTCCGCAAAGGCGGACTCACTCCGCTCAGGACGACAAACGTTCAGGTCTTGCAGCTCTGCATCGCCCATCTCCGAACCGTCGCCCGCTTCGCCGCCGTCCCCTTCGGGCATCCAGACCGTCTCCACGCTCTGGCCATCCGAGAATTGCAGCAAGTAACGGACAGTTCCGTCGACGGACGTAAATCTCCGCTCGATCTGGGGAGAGCCAACCCGGTGCCCCGACTCGGTGAGTTGCTGACGGAAGCTTTTCGGCAGGTTGGAAAATTGATCCAGCGCAGACCACCTCTGCCGGTATAGACCGTCTAACAGTTGCCGGGCGCGGTAGGAAGCCTGGCCGAAGCTCTCGACTATGCCGGCAAGCTGTTGATTCGAAAGGCCCAATAGTTCGAAGTGTTGCGTAGTTTTCATGCATCTAATAGGCTATTCAGGTTGATTCTGTCCGCCTGAATCAATCCTCGCACCCTGGTACAGGTCTGAACGTTCCGGCGACGACACTTCATTAGAAGCCGGCCCGAGGCAGACCGACGCGCTTTCTTCATAGGTACGAATCCTAATGTTGATGGCCTTCCGGCTTCAACGGGAACCGTCCACTCTGAGTCTTAGTGGTATTAGTGTCATTTGAACAACAATGGTAGAAGAACTTCGCAACATTCAGCGTGAGGCGTTACCCAACGGGCTCACGATCATTACCGAGCAGATGGACCATATCCGCTCAGTGTCCATGGGCATCTGGGTGAAGTCCGGCTCACGGCACGAAGAAGCCCCGGTAAACGGAATCTCCCACTTCATCGAACACATGGTGTTCAAGGGCACGACCAGTCGCAGCGCCGAGGACATCGCGCGGCAGGTGGATTCCATCGGCGGCAACATGGACGCCTTTACCGGAAAAGAAACTGTGTGTTTCAACATCAAGGTGCTGGACGAGCACCTGCCGGTGGCCATCGATATCCTGAGCGATATGGTGCTGAACCCGGTGTTCGCTCCGGGCGAGATCACCCGCGAGCGCGGCGTGATTCTGGAAGAGATCAAGATGGACGAGGACAATCCTGACTACCTGGTTCACGAGCTCTTTACCCAGAACTTTTTCAAGGACCATCCCCTGGGCAAGCCGATTCTCGGGACCAAAGAGACGGTACGCCGCTTCGACCAGGAGGCAATCCTTGCCGACTACGCGCAGAAGTTCGTTCCCGGCAACCTGATTATCTCGGCGGCGGGAAATATCCAGCATGAGCAGGTCGTCGACCTACTGCGCAAGCGCTTTGAGCATTTGAAGCCGGGATCGAATGGCTGGCACGACAACCGGCCCAAGACTTCGTCGCGCATCACGCTGCGCAACAAGAAATCTCTGGAGCAGGTGCAGATCTGTCTGGGCGTGCCTTCGTACGAGATCAGCCATACCAAGCGTTATGTCTCGTACGTGCTGAACACGTTGCTCGGAGGTGGCATGAGTTCGCGGTTGTTTCAGAACGTGCGCGAGAAGCAGGGGCTGGTATATTCCATCTTTTCCGAACTAAACCCGTTTCGCGATACCGGCTGCCTCTCGGTCTACGCCGGTACTTCGCGGGAGTCGGCGCCGAAGGTGGTGCAATCGGTTTTGCAGGAGTTCAGGAACTTCAAGGACGTGCCGCTCTCCGAAGAAGAACTGAAGCGCGGCAAGGACCAGCTCAAGGGCAGTCTTATGCTGAGCCTGGAGTCCTCGACGGCGCGCATGTCGAACCTGGCACGGCAGGAGATGTATTACGACCGCTTCGTCGGCATGGACGAGATCATCGACCGCATTCAGGCAGTGACCACCGAAGACGTGCAGCAGTCGGCACAGGAGCTATTTAAGCCTGAGTCGATCGCAGTGACCGTGCTGGGTAATCTCAACGGGCTGAAGATCAGCCGCGACTCGCTGGCATGCTGAAAATTCAAAATCTCACCATAGAGGCAGCGAGGCACAGAGAGGAAAATATGTCTGAATCTGCAAATGGGGAGACTGGCACCGTTAATGGACAGGCGCTCGTCTGAGTGCTCTTATACCTGATTCCTCGGTGTCTCTGTGCCTCTTGTGGTGAAATTGAGATTCTCCGTGCCCCGTGCCTCCGTGGTGATTGGTTTTGTCCATGCTGCATGTATGCTCTTTGACAAGCGCATTTGCGTGCTCAATAATTTTGCCTGTCAGCCCGCGAGAGGAGTTTTCTATGCGCAGACGTAATCGAGATCGCGGATTCACCCTGATCGAACTGCTGATCGTTGTCACCATTATTCTCATCATTGCCGCGTTCACGATTCCGAAGATCACCAAGGCACAGATTCCAGCCCATGAGGCTTCGGCCATCGCCAGCATCAAGGCCATTAACGCTGGCCAGATGATCTATTCCAGCAGTCACCCCGACCAGGGCTTCACTGCCGACCTGGCAACGCTGGGCGGCACGGCACAAGGCGGCGGTGAGCAGACCATCGATAACAATCTGGCCAGCGGACGCAAGACCGGGTACACCTTCACCTACACGCCCGGAGAGAAAGTGAATGGAGCGATTCGCTCGTACACCATCACGGCTGTTCCGGATCAGGTGGGCAGCACAGGGCAGCGGCGTTTCTTCTCTGACGAATCGGGCGAGATTCACTACAATGGCTCCGGCATGGCGGACGCCTCCAGCCCGGTGATTCAGTAGCCCGAAGGTGTGCAATGGTCTCGATTCGTCTTTCCGAATCGGTTGAGAAAAGATTGACGAAGGCGGCCGAGCGCGCCGGCAAGACGAAGGCTTCGTGCGCTCGCGAAGCGATCCTGAAATACCTACCGGACATGGAAGACGTGTACGAGGCAGAGTGCGTCTGGGAACACATCGGGTCAGGAAAAGAAAAGACTGTCCCTCTAGAAGACGTCATGAAGCGCTTTGGTTTCAAGTAGCGCCGGAAATGTTGTGGATTCGCAATGCTCGCTATGGCGGACTCGGCTTTTCTGCCTGCTGGAAAAACAACGCGTCGTCTTTGCGCCAGACGTTCACGCCGAACGTGGCAACAACGGGAGCCGCATGTCCCTCCTTCTTCGCGGGCGAGAACTGCCAGCCGCGAGCTGCGTCCAAAGCACGTTGATCGATTTGGCTATCGATTCCGCTAAGCACTTTCGCGTCACAGACAAAACCCTTGTCGCTGATGACCGGGAACATCGTTACGGTGCCGACGTACTCAGCGCCGTCTTGGGGCGGCACACTTTGGCCACGTTCGGCAGGAATAAAACGGGAGGGAGCCGTAGGCATTGGCGGACAGAAGCCCTTGCTTGCAGCCGAAACCCAAGCCGACTGCAGCAACAGGACGATTAACAAGCGGAGGAGCATGGAATGAGAATACGCCCGGTAAAATGGATCAAGCCACCGTTATGAAGTTTTATCAATGATATTTAGCCCAAGGAAGCTGATTTGGCTTGCGTGCTTAGGACTTTTATCGTGTTTGTCCGCATTCGGCCAACCCCACCTCCACACTCTCGCCGACGCCATTGACAGCCGCTACAACCACATCCATACCCTCGAAGCCCAATTCATCGAAACCTATTCCGGCTCTGGCGCTACCCGCACGGAGAGCGGAACGCTACTTCTGAAGAAGCCCGGGCGCATGCGCTGGGACTACACTGAGCCGCGTCCCAAAATGTTTCTCGCCGACGGCAAGACCGCGTGGTTTTATGTTCCCGGTGAGAACCAGGTGCGGCGTATGCCGGTGAAGCGGCTCGATGACCTGCGTTCTCCTCTGCGTTACCTGCTGGGAAAAGCCAAGCTCGAAAAAGAGTTCGACGATCTGCACATTAATACGAATGAAAAGCCGCTGGACGTAGGGGACATCCTGCTCGAAGGACTGCCCAAGGGGCTGCGCGAGCGGGTGTCACGAACTCTGCTGGAGGTGACTCCTGAAGGCTACATCCAACGCATCGTAGTCGAGGAGTTGGACGGCTCAGTCACGGAATTCCGCTTTCTTAAGCAGCAGGAGAACGTCGAAATACCAGACGCCAAGTTTCGCTTCACGCCGCCGCAGGGAGTGGAGATCGTCAGCGGGACACTAGAGTAGGCGGGGTGTTTGGCATCAGGTGTCAGGAGAGCGGTCGACGTTTTTCGCGGTATTCCGCTCCGGTAAGCGTTCGGACCGAATTGTTCCGGTTTTTCTGATACCTGATACCTGACGCCTAATACCCCCTCTCCCAGTGTAGACTAGCCCTAAGTCCAAGGGATTGTTGCCACTGCATGGCCGAGTACACCGTCAGACTAGCCGATGAGCGCGGGCACCTGCTGGAGCAGGTGGAGCAAGGCGGCTCGGAAAGCGAAATCCGCGACCGCTTCGCCCAGCAGGGCTACCTAGTCTACTCGGTCAAACCGCGGGGTCTGCTGGCGGGCGAGGCTGGGCTGCCGCGCCGCCGCAAAATCAAGTCAGAGCAGTTCCTCATCTTTAATCAGCAGTTTTTGACGCTGATTCACGCCGGCCTTCCGATCATCCAGGCGCTTGAGCTGCTGTTGAAGAGGCAGCGCAACCCCTACTTTCGGTCCGTGTTGCAGAACGTGCGCGACCGGGTACGCGGCGGTGAGTTGCTCTCACAGGCGTTTGAGGCGCAGCGCACGTTTCCCAAGGTATACACCACGACCATCCTCGCCGGCGAGAAGAGCGGCAACCTCGAAGAAGTCATGGGGCGCTACATTGCGTTTCAGAGGCTGGCGGTAAGTTTTCGAAAGAAGCTGACTGCCTCGCTGGTCTATCCCGTGCTGCTGGTGGTGATGCTGGTAGTGATGATGACCTTCCTTATCACCTATGTGGTGCCGCAATTTGCGAACCTGTACCGCCAGCTGGATACGCCCTTGCCGGCGATGACAATGCTAATGCTCGCGGTCGGCACCCATGCCCAGCAGTACGCGCCCTACGTCGCACTGGGGTTAGTCGTCGCGGGCTTCTTCCTTTGGCGATGGATGAAGAGCGATGCGGGCGCAACCCAGATGGACCGCGTGAAGCTAAGGATTCCGCTGGTCGGCAGTATCTGGCTGAAGTACCAGGTGGCCGTCTTTTCGCGCATGTTGTCGACGCTGCTTTCCGGCGGATTGCCGTTGGTGCCCGCCCTGGAGACCGCCAGCGAGTCGATGCAGAGCCGCCTCGTCTCCCACGGTATCGAAGGAGCGACGGCGCGCGTACGCGAAGGTCAGGCGCTGGCGCGCAGCCTGGAGGTGCAGAAGGTGTTCCCGGAGATGTCGGTCGAGATGATCGAGGTTGGCGAGTCGACGGGAGCTTTGCCAGCAATGCTGAACTCGGTTGCCGAGTTCTATGAAGAGGATGTGCAGACCGCGCTGGCAACTGCGATGGCTTTGATCGAGCCCATGATCCTGGTGGTCATGGGCGTGGTGGTGGCCTTCGTGCTCATCTCCCTCTATTTGCCGATCTTCAGTTTGGGAGCAGGAGCGATTCATTGAGGCAGTTGCCAGTAGTCAGTTGTCAGACTTGCAACTTGGAACCTGAAGCTGACAACTGAGAACTGACAACTGACAACTGGTTTAGAAATGGCAGACAAGAAGTCAATATTCGTAAATGGCGGTAATGGCAGCGTGGTCGCGGTGGGCGACGAGATGGCGCACGCGCAGGAGTTGGCGCGCCGCTATCGCTGCGAGTTTGTCGACCTGAAGAGCTTTCATATTCAACATGAGCTGTTCCGCAAGATCAAAGTGGACCTCATGTTTCGCTACAATTTCGTCCCCCTGCATGAGACGCAGGATGGCCGGCTGGTCATCGCCATCGCCGATCCCAGCCAGCTCATGATGATCGACGAGATCAGCTTTCACCTTGGCCACCGGATTGTCACCCGCGTCGCTACTCTCTCGCAGATCAATGACGTTCTGAAGAAGAGCGAGCAGTCGCAGCGTGTGCTGGAAGAGGCCGGCGAAGACTTTGCGCTCGACGTCATCCGCGAAGACGAGAATGCCGATGAGACGATCTCGATCGAGAAGCTGACCAGCGAGACGGACATCAGCCCCATCATCCGTCTGGTGGAAACCACGATCTTCACTGCGCTACAGCGGCGGGCCAGCGACATTCACATCGAGACGCGCGACGATTCCGTCATCATCAAGTATCGCATTGACGGCGTGCTGCAGCAGGCCATGCAGCCCATCGCGAAAGAGCACCACTCGACCATCATTTCCCGTATCAAGGTCATGAGCGAGCTCGACATCTCCGAGCGCCGCGTGCCACAGGACGGCCGCTTCCGGGTACGCTATAACGCGCGGTCGATCGACTTTCGCGTTTCCATCATGCCGTCCATTCACGGCGAAGATGCAGTACTGCGCGTGCTCGACAAAGAATCGATGAGCGAGAAGTTTCACAAGCTTACGCTCGACGTGGTCGGCTTCAGCGAAGACGACCTGCACAAGTTCCGCCGTTACATTAAAGAGCCGTACGGCATGGTGCTGGTCACTGGGCCGACCGGTTCGGGCAAGACGACCACGCTGTACGCCGCGCTCAACGAAATCAAGAGCGACGAAGACAAGCTGATCACCATCGAAGACCCGGTCGAGTACCAGATCGTCGGCATCACGCAAATTCCGGTCAACGAAAAGAAAGGCCTGACCTTTGCGCGCGGCTTGCGTTCGATTCTGCGTCACGATCCTGACAAGATCATGGTGGGCGAAATCCGCGACACCGAAACCGCGCAGATCGCCATCAACGCTGCGCTCACCGGCCACCTGGTGTTCACCACGGTTCACGCCAACAACGTGGTCGATGTTATCGGGCGCTTCCTGAACATGGGGGTTGAGCCGTACAACTTCGTCTCGTCGCTGAACTGCATTCTGGCGCAGCGGCTGGTGCGCCTCATCTGCGAGTTCTGCAAGCATCAGGTGAAGTACTCTGACGAGGAGCTTGAAGCGAGTGGCATGGATCCTGCTGAATGGCAGAGCGTACCGTTTTACGAAGGTGAGGGCTGCATCGAGTGTTCAGGTACAGGATTCCGCGGAAGAACGGCCATTCACGAATTGTTGGAGTTGACCGACAACGTGCGCGAGATGATCCTGGCGAAGCGGCCAAGCAGCGAAATCCGCCGCGCCGCTCGCGAAGAAGGCATGCACTTCCTGCGCGAGTCGGCGCTTGATAGAGTGAAGCGTGGCCTGACTACGCTGAAGGAAATCAACAAGGTCACATTCATCGAGACGGCCCGGTAACACTGATGGCGAACAACAACACTCCCCGGCCGCGCGTCGCCTGCGAAGTAAGCGTGGAGCGAGTAGTCGCGGCGCGCGCCGCCGACAAACTGGCCGCGTTGGAGTCCGCCACAGCACAGACGCTGCCGCCGGGCGCGCTGACGCCCGGGTTACAACAGACGAACCTCACCGCGCGTCAGCCGATTGTCGATGCGTTGCGCGAGACGCTGGCGACGGTTACAGGCCGCTCGCGCGACGTGTTGCTGGTCATTCCCGACGCCACCACGCGCATCATGTTGCTGGAGTTCGACACGTTGCCGGACAAACCGGCGGACGCGGAGGGAGTGGTTCGCTTCCGGCTGAAGAAGTCGCTACCCTTTGACGTTGACCAGTCTGCGGTGTCGTTCGACCGCCAGGCGGCCGGCAACGGTTTGCGTGTGATTGCTGCCGTTACGCCGCGCACGGTGATCGAGGAGTACGAATCCGCGGTGCGCGAAGCCGGCTACAACCCGGGAACGGTGATGCCGTCGATGATTGCCGCCTTGGGCGCAGTGGATGCCAGCCAGCCCGCCATGGTGATCAAGGTGGAAAGCGGGACCACGACCTTCGCCATCGTGGACCAGAACCAGTTGCTGCTGTATCGCGCGCTGGAAAACGGGGGCGCAACGGTGACTGGCGAATCGCTGGTCGATGACGTGAACACGTCACTGGTGTACTTCGAGGACCGTTACAGCGTCACCATCGAGCGCCTGCTGGTTTCGGGTGTGCAGTCGGGACAGGCGCTGCAGGCGGCGTTCAGCGACCGCGCAATAAAGGTTGAAGACCTGGTTTCAATCTCGTTGGCGGGTGCGGCGGCAAGCAATGTTTCCCGGTTCGCGTTGGCGGGCGTGGCGGGGGCCCTGGTTTCCTGATGCGCATCAATATCAATCTCGCGACGGAGCGCTACGAGGCGGGACGGCAATACCTGCAACGCATGCGTACGTTGGTCGCGCTGCTGACGATCGTCGCGGCACTGCTGGTGGGATACATCCTTTATCAACGCTCGCACACGCGCGACATCGATGCCAAAATCGCCCAGGCCAAACAGGAACTCACGGAGCTCAACAACGAGAAAGCGCAAGCTCAGGCCATTCTGAACAAGCCGGCCAATCGTGGCATCGCCGACCAGTCGGAGTTCCTGAACGAGTTGTTTGCGCGCAAGTCGGTTTCGTGGACCCGCATCTTCTCTGAGATGGAACGGATCATGCCGTTCAACATTCACGTGGTTTCCATGAAGCCGGACTACACTCCCAACAACGATCTGGTAGTCCATATGGTAGTGGCAACGGACTCGCGCGACCGCGCGGTTGAGCTGGTAAAGCGCATGGAGAAGTCGAGCCACTTCCGAGCGCCGCAGATCGTGGCCGAGAATGTCACCACCAACAGCTCCGACCAGGGCGCCGGAGGAGGGAACATTCAGTTTGACATTGCCTCCGTGTATGTTCCCGGCATGGGCGGCGGCGAAGAGGAAGATCAGACGCCGGAGGAGCAGAAGCACGCGTCCCCGGCGAAGTCAGCAGGCAAAGCCGTCGAATCGCGGCCAACCACGACGGCGCAGAACCAGCAGAGGCAGCACTAATGGCGACCATTCGAGAAGTTCGCAGAGCATCAACGCCAATCATTGCCGTTCTGGCGCTGCTGATCATTGCCTGCTTGGTGTACATCTTCTCACCGGCGGGACGCTCGCGGCAGGCGCGGGTGCGAGAGTACGAGCAGTTGCAGGCCGAAGTTCTGGCCAAACGCAAAGACGTACTGCCAACCCGGGGGATGGATGGCAAGCTGAAGCAGGCATCGGTCGATATCGACAGCTTCTACCAGAAGCGCTTCCCGGCGGAATACTCCACGGTTGCCGAGGAACTTGGCAAGGTGGCCGGCGAAACGGGAGTACATCTTGCAGCCGTCAAGTACGATGATAAGGATGCGCAAATCGAAGGCCTGCGCAAGCTGAACATTGAGATCACTCTCTCCGGTGACTACCTTCAGGAAGTGAAGTTCATCAACGCGCTGGAGCGCGACAAAATCTTCTTTCTGATCGATGGAGTGGCGCTGGGCGAGCAGCAGGGCATTGTGCGATTGCAGTTGAAGCTGGAAACCTACTTGCGCAGCGGAGCTGTGGCCTCGTGAAGCTGGGCACGGAAAACAAGACGAAGACCATCCTGGCGATCGTGCTGGGCGTGGTGGCCATCGTCATGCTGGCCTACCAATTCATAGGAAACGGCGAAAGTGCCGCTCCCCAAACCACTACGGTTACTGCTCCGGCGAAAGCTCCAACCGCTGACGGGGCGGCTGCGCGGAAGAAGCCCGCGGCTGACCGTGCCAAGCCTCATCCCCTGCTGGCGCAGACGCTCGATCCGACGTTGCGCTTTGACCTGCTGAAGTCCAGTGAAGACGTGACCTACAAAGGGTCAGGACGCGACATCTTCCATTCGCAGGCGCCACCGCCGGAAATTCCGAAAATCGTCAAGCAGCCCATCAATCCCGGGCCGCCGCCGCCTCCGCCACCGCCGCCGATCAACTTGAAGCTGTACGGCTACACCCAGCGCAAGAACGGAGGGGCCAAACGTATTTTTCTGGTCTCGGGCGAGGACATCTTTGTGGCCAAAGAAGGCGACATCGTTAACCGGCGCTATCGCATCCTGAAGATCAACAACAACTCCGTCGAAGTGGAAGACGTGCTGACCAACAACCGCCAAACGCTCTACATGACGCAGGGCTGAGCTTCCGGTGCACTCGAAACAGCAGTCATGTTGAAGTTTCCCAATCCGAACTCCATCACAACAAGTCAAGGGCTTCGTCGCCGCCGGCGCGACTCCGGTCACTTGCTGCTGGCGATTCTGCTCATGGTGGCCCTGCTGACGATTGCTTTGACCTACGAGGCGCCTCGCCTCATCCAGCAGATGAAGCGCGACCGCGAAGAAGAGATGATCCATCGCGGCACGGAGTACGCCCGCGCGATCAAGAAGTTTTACAAGAAGTTTGGAAACTATCCCACCAGCATCGAGCAACTCGAGGACACCAACCACATCCGCTTCCTCCGCAAGCGCTACAAAGATCCGCTGACGAAGGACGGAAAGTGGACGCTGCTGCACTACACCGATGTGGCCTCGCTGCTGGTCAATACGGGAGGCCTGGGTACATCCGCCGCAGCGCTCGCCAGTCAGGGTCTTCAGACCCCGGGGTCACCCGCCTCCTCCGCATTCGGATCCAGTAGCCCGACGCAGCCAGGAGGATTGGGGGCCACAAGCTTCGGAGGTGGCAACACTCAGTCGGCCGGAGGCACTCAGGGCGGGCATCTTCTCTCTTTCTCCTCCACAAAGTCAGTCGGGCGTCGGCCAGCAAGGCACGTCCGGATCGAGTCTGGGATCAGGTCTGGGAACTACGTCGGGACAGGGCACGAATCCGGGGTCCAATTCGTCCAGCGCCGCGGGGAGCGCCTCGGGAGACAGCACCGACACAGGATCCAGCTCGTCGACGAATAATCCGAACGGATCGAGCGTGGCCTTGGGCAGCCAAAGTTCCAATAACCAGACCTTCGGAGCAGGGGCCATCATCGGCGTGGCCAGTAAGAGCAAGGACCCGACCATCAGGATCTACAACAAGAAGAAGACCTATGACGAGTGGGTGTTCATCTACAACCCGATGATGGACCAGGCCAACGTACTTCTGAAGGGGCCCTACTCGCCCAGCGCCTTTACGAGCTCCAACATCGGCACTCCGGCCGGACAGTTGAACCAGCAGAACCAGCAGCAGAGTCCGTTCGGGCAGCAGCAGCCTAGCGGATTTGGCAGTCAGCAGCCAGGCGGCTTCAATAACCCGCAGCCAATCGCGCCCGGAGGGCAGCAGTTTCCGCCTGACCAGAATCACTAGAGCACTTAGCAGTTGGCAGTTAGCACTTAGCCAAATCCATCGCGGGCATGGTGAGCGAGGTGCACATCGGTAAGGCGACGGCCCTAAGTGATAACAGCTAAGTGCCGACGGCGAGGTGCAAACTGCCAAGCGCCAACTGCTAAGTGCCAACTGCCAACGGCCAATTGCTAACGACTACTCGTTCCCATTGTCCCCCAGCGCAGCTTCATGTAGGATTGCCCGTCGCTTGCGACATCAGTTCGGCTATCGAAAGCCGGAAATGTTGTTTGCGATTGTGATTGGAATCACAGATTGCCGTGACCCTCGCACGTCATGCTGGGCCGTTAAAGCTGCTAAAACTTTGAGTTACACCTCAAGCTCAGTTCAAGCCGGGTCGCGCAGTGCAAGCATGCCGGCCCGGTAGCAGGCAGTACCTGTCAGAGAGGCATTGAATGCCCGAGGAAACCAAGGGGCCCGAACCGGTCTCCCCCCCGCCGGAGGGCGCGAAGGCGCCCGCGGAAACGCCACCTCCGGCCAAGACCGAAACTCCCGCAGCAAAACCGGTAGCGGCAACCACCGCGCCGAAGACGCCAGAGGCCACCAAGGCCGCTGCTGCAGCGCAATCGGAGAAAAGTGAAGCCAAGCCCGCTGCAGCCAAACCGGCCGATGCCACCAAGCCCGCTCCTCCTTCTGCCGCTGCAGCCAAGCCGGCAGCTCCGGCAGCAGCCAAGCCGGCGGCTCCCGCGAAGCCCGCTGGCCCGGTTCCTGAGCCGTGGCACTCCGATCTGGTTGCCAATCTGAAGAAGCAGTACGGTTCCGGAATCCGCGAGGCCAGCACCTACGTTGGGCAGAAGTACCTGGTCGTCGACAGCGGCATTGTCTACGAAGTCCTGCGCCGCATGCGTGACGATGAGCGATACGACTACTGCGTCGACATCACTGCCGTGCACTGGCCGAAGCGCGAGCAGCCCTTCGACCTGGTTTACATCCTGTACTCGTTCCTTCACAACGAGCGCGTGCGCATCAAGGCGCAAATCGCTGACGGCCAGCACGTGCAGTCCGCGGTCAATCTTTGGCCCACCTCGAACTGGCTGGAGCGCGAAGTATTCGACATGTTCGGCATCGTTTTCGACGGGCACCCCGACCTGAAGCGCATCCTGATGCCTGACGGGTGGAAGGGCCATCCGTTGCGCAAGGACTATGACATCCTGTTGCAGGACAAAGAGTGGGTGCAGATCAACCTTGGCATCGAGAGTGGACAATGAGCGACAGCTATAACCGGCCCGACCTGCTCGACCTCGATACCAAGCAGGACACCTTCCTCGACGCGACCGAGATCGTGCTCAACATGGGGCCGCAACATCCGTCGACCCACGGCGTGCTGCGCGTCATCCTGAAGCTCGACGGCGAGAAGGTGCTGGGCACCGAGTGCATCATCGGATACCTGCATCGCGGCGTCGAGAAGATCGCCGAAAACCGCACCTACGCGATGTTCAACCCCTACGTGGACCGCATGGATTACGTTGCGGCCGTCTCCAACGGGCTGGGCTACTGCGAAGCGGTCGAGAAGCTCTTGGCGGTGGAAGCGCCGCCGCGCGCGCAGTACATCCGCGTGCTCATGACCGAGTTGTGCCGTATCGCCAGCCACCAGGTCTGGCTGGGCACGCATGCCCTCGATATCGGCGCGCTTACCCCGGTGTTCTATGCCTTCCGCGACCGCGAAGAGGTTCTGAAGATCTTCGAGAAGTATTGCGGTGCTCGCCTCACCAACCACGCGTTTCGTATCGGCGGCTGCATCTACGAGACCTACGAGGGCTTCGAACAGGACGTGAAGGTCTTCTGCGAGAAGTTCCTGCCCAAGCTCGACGAATACGAAGAGCTGCTCACGACCAACCGCATCTGGGTCTCGCGCACCAAAGGCGTCGGGATTCTCAACGCGGAAGACTGCATCGCGCTCGGCGTTACCGGCCCGGTGCTGCGCGCCAGCGGCGTGGAGTGGGACCTGCGCAAGAAGCAGCCCTACGAATCGTACAAAGACTTCCAGTTCGATATTCCGACCGGGCTGAACGGCGACACCTACGATCGGTACCTCGTTCGCATTGAGGAGATGCGGCAGTCGGTGCGCATCCTGCAACAGGCGATCGAGAACATTCCCAGCGGGCCGATCATGGCGAAGGTGCCGAAGGTGATCAAGCCGGCGCCGGGTGAGGTGTATCACTCTATCGAGGCGCCCAAGGGCGAGCTCGGATACTACATCGTGAGTGACGGCTCGACCCAGCCGTACCGCGTGCGTGTGCGGCCGCCATCGTTCGTGAACCTGCAAGCACTCGACAAGATGGTTGAGGGAATGCTCGTGGCCGATGTAGTCGCCGTCATCGGCACGCTCGACATCGTGCTGGGAGAGGTGGACCGGTAGGGTAGAGCTGGCCTTTAGGCCAGCGTCAAAAGCGGTTCTTTACCATTTGTCATGCTGAGCGAGCTCCGGCCGTTGTTGCCGGAGCGAGTCGAAGCATCCCTCTCGCACGAAGGTTCCTGGCGAGGTAGAGGTCATTCGACTTCGGATCGCAAAAGAAGCGATCCTCCGGTCAGGATGACATTGGGTTTTCGCTAATTGCTAATTGCTAACTGCTAATGGCTAATTGCTGAAATGCTGGACGCAATCACGAAGTACCTCAATTCGAATGTCACCCCGGGCGAAGCCGGCAGTGTGTTCTGGGCGACCATCTACATCCTGCTGATCACCATCGGCGTGTCGCTGGCGGTCATCGCCATGAATTGGCTGGAGCGCAAGATCCTGGCCCACATGCAGATTCGCCTCGGCCCCATGCGCGTAGGCCCGCACGGCTTGTTACAGCCCTTTGCTGACGCGCTGAAGCTACTGATCAAGGAAGACATCATCCCCGAAGGCGCCGACAAGATCGTCTTCTGGATTGCGCCGGTCTTCGTCATGATGACGGCGTTCACCACCTTCATCGTCGTCCCCTTCGGACGCACGCACGCTGTGACCGACATGAACATCGGCATCCTGTTCATGCTCGGTGTTTCGTCGCTGGGTGTCCTGGGCGTCATCATGGGCGGCTGGGCATCAAACTCGCACTATCCGTTGATGGGAGCCCTCCGTTCTGGCGCGCAGATGGTGTCGTACGAAATTGCCATGGGCATGGCGATCATCTCCGCGGTGCTGATGACCAGCCTCGCGACAGGCACGGGCACGCTGAGCATGATTGGCATCGTGCAAGCGCAGGCCGACCAGCACGTATGGTTTGTCTTCAAGATGTTCCCCCTCGGCCTGGCCGCGTTCATCGTATTCGCCATCGCCATGGTGGCGGAAACCAATCGCGCGCCGTTCGATCTGCCGGAAGCCGAATCGGAGCTCGTTGCCGGCTTCATGACCGAGTACAGCGGATTCCGCTGGTCGCTGTTCTTCCTCGCGGAATACTCGGCGATGCTGGCGGTTTCGTCCATCGCCGTCACGCTGTGGCTGGGCGGATGGCTGCGGCCCTTTCCCAACTGGCTCAGTGGCTCCGCGTGGGACCTGGCGTTCTCGCTGGTGCCCGGGCTGACGTTCCTCGGGTTGGCGGCGATGTGCTTCCTCGGCACAGTGCGTATGCCGAAGATTCCGCAATTCAAGGCGCAGACCATCGGCCTCGCAGCCTTCGGTGCGCTTCTGGCGCTCGTCGGACTTCTGCTGCTCGTGCCGGGCGTGCGCGAGCGCTCGCAAGACGTCTTCTGGTTTGTCGCCAAAGTTGCATGCTTTATGTACCTGTACATCTGGTATCGCGGAACCTTTCCGCGCTATCGCTTTGACCAGCTCATGCGAGTGGGCTGGAAGGTGCTGCTGCCCGTCAGCCTGGGCGTGCTGATCGTGACTGCGATCGTTGGCGTCCGGCAGGAACTGTGGGCGGCCATTGTGGGGGTAATTCAATGAGTCCAGAGGGATTGGTAGAGCTGGCCTTTAGGCCAGCGTTCAGGTTGGCGAGAAACGCAGGGGCTTCAGCCCCGGAGGTGTCGTCGGCTAAAGCCGACTCGGGATCTAGAAATCTGCTCGGAGACGCTGTTCTGAAGGGCGGCTCTACCCGGGGGGTACTGCCGTGAGTCTTTCGCCGATTCTGCGCAAAGTGTTTTTGGTTGACCTTTTCAAAGGCATGGGCGTGACCTTCCGCAATCAGTCGGAGTTGGAGCGCGTGACCGAGCAGTATCCGCTGGAGCGGCCCGAAGTGTACGAACGCTATCGCGGGCAGCCACGGCTGAAGGTGAATCCCGAGACCGGCGAATCGCTGTGCATTGTGTGCAACCTATGCGCCCTGGCTTGCCCGGAGCAGTTGATCGTGGTGAAGGGCGAGCGTAATCCGGTGACGCGGCGCAAGGAGCCCGTGTCGTGGACCTATGATCTGAGCCGCTGCATGTTCTGTGGTCTGTGCGCCGAAGCCTGCTCGACTGACGCTCTGGAGCTTACGCAGGACTACGAAATGGCGCTCTATAGCCGCGAAGGCATGGTGCTCGACCAGGCCGCGCTGGAACGCGGGCCCGAGCCGGTAAGGTACGCGCGGTAGCTTGAAAGGGCGCTGCTTTAGCCGTGCCCTTTCGAAGCTCCTAAGAAGTTTTGAAGGGGCGCATCTTCAGGTGCGCCGTAAGGCTGCATAGATTGATTGCAGAGCCGGCTTTAATCGGCGGCAGAATAAAACATGACTCCTGTGGCAACAACCTTTTTCTTCTACCTGCTGGCGTTCCTGGCGATTGCCTCGGCCATTGCGGTGATCACCCGGCGCAACCCGGTACACGCCGCGCTGTCGCTGATCGTGACCCTGCTCTCGCTGGCCGGACTATACCTGATGCTTTACGCGCCGTTCGTTGCCGCCGTACAGATCGTGCTCTATGCGGGCGGCATCATGGTGCTCTTCCTGTTCGTCATCATGCTGGTGAACCTGGAGCAGAACATCCGCGAGTACCAGTGGAACAAGCAATGGATGGTTGGCACGATTGCGGCGGTAGTGCTCGGCGGGCTGCTGCTGTTCGTCTATCAGCGTGGATATGACATCTTCCCCAAGACCTTCGCCGGAATGCCGGAAGGGCAGAACACGCAGCAAATTGGAATCTGGCTCTACGGCAATTACATGCTGCCGTTCGAAATCGCGTCGCTGCTGCTGCTGGTGGCCATCGTTGGAGCGGTGGTCATGGCGAAGAAGAGGATCTGACATGGCTGAGATCACCACACTGCATTACCTGGTACTGGCGGCGGGGCTGTTCATGATCGGCACCATCGGAGTGCTGACGCGCCGCAACGTGATCATCATCCTGATGTCGATTGAGTTGATCCTGAATGCCGTGAACCTGAACCTGGTGGCGTTCTCGCGGCTGTATGGGCTGCACGGACAGATCTTCGCGATCTTCGTAATTACCGATGCTGCAGCAGAAGCTGCGGTCGGTCTGGGCATCATCATCGCCTTCTTCCGCAACAAGGAGACGGTGAACGTGGACGAGGTGGATTTGTTGCGATGGTAAAGAAAGCAATTAGCAGCTAGCAATTAGCAATTAGCTAAAACCAGTTGCTCGATGGCTTTCGATAAGCGTCGATGATGCGAAACCGAGTCCCGCTGTGCGGGACGAAAGATGAAAGCCCAGCGCTTCAGCGCTGGGACCGCTGAAAGTAAAGAGCGACAGTCCTGTTGGGACGGCAGAAAAGCAGGTCCTTCGCTGCGCTCAGGATGACAAGGTTTTGAGTTTGCTAATTGCGAAGAGCTAAATAATGTTCTTTCTTGACCACATCTGGTTGATACCGCTGTTTCCCGCCTTCGGCGCGGCGTTCATGTTTTTCTTCGGACGCCGACTGCAGAAGTCGATGGTCAGCGGAATTTGCGTGGGCATGGTGGCGCTGGCCTTCGCCTGGGCGTGTCTCGCGGTCTGGCAGTACACCGGCTATGCCGCTGCGAATCACGGCGCACCCTTCGAGAAGATACTCTTCACCTGGCTGGGCACGGGCGACAACGGCCTGACTTACATCACGCATTCCGGGCAGCCTGCGCCGTTTCATGCCGATGCCGGCTTCCTGCTTGATCCCCTGTCGTCGATCTGGCTGCTGTTCGTCACCTTTGTGGGCATGCTGATCCACATTTACTCGATCGGCTACATGGGCCACGAAGGCGGCTACTATCGTTTCTTCGGCTACATGAACCTGTTCATGTTCTCCATGCTGACGCTCGTCCTGGGCAACAACTACGCCATGATGTTCGTCGGTTGGGAGGGCGTGGGCCTGTGCTCGTACCTGCTGATTGGCTTCTACTTCCAGCGCCACTCCGCCTCGACGGCGGCGAACAAGGCATTTATCACCAACCGCGTCGGTGACGCCGGATTCCTGTTGGGCATGTTCACTATCGCCTGGTACTTCGGGTCGGTGCAGTACACGCAGGTGAATGCGCTGGCGCGCAGCGGAGTTATCTCCATCGGCGATCCCTGGATCACCACGGCATGCCTTCTGTTGTTCGTCGGCGCGTGCGGCAAGTCGGCGCAATTCCCGCTGCATGTCTGGCTGCCCGATGCGATGGAAGGTCCGACGCCTGTCTCGGCATTGATCCACGCCGCAACGATGGTGACGGCAGGGGTTTACATGGTGGCGCGCTCCAACGCACTGTTTGTGCTGGCGCCCACGGCGATGAAAACCGTCGCCATCATCGGCGCGTTGACCGCAATCTTCGCTGCGACCATCGGCCTGGTGCAGAACGACATCAAGCGCGTGCTGGCGTACTCCACAGTCTCGCAGCTGGGATACATGTTCCTGGCGCTGGGTGTTGGCGCGTTTGCCGCAGGCGTGTTCCACGTCTTCACGCACGCGTTCTTCAAGGCGCTGTTGTTCCTCGGCTCAGGCTCGGTGATTCATGCCATGAGCGGCGAGCAGGAAATGCAGCACATGGGCGGCCTGCGCCACAAAATCAAGACCACCTTCGGGACGATGCTTGTCGCTACGCTGGCCATCTCTGGGATTCCCGGCTTTGCGGGCTTCTTCTCGAAAGACGCCATTCTGTGGGAGACCTGGTCGCGCGAGGGCGGCGCCTACCGCTACCTGTGGTACATCGCGTTCTTCACCGCGCTGCTGACGTCGTTCTACATGTTCCGGCTGATTTACCTTACCTTCTTCGGCAAGCCGCGGATGTCGCACGAAGTGGAGCACCACATTCACGAGTCACCGAAGTCGATGACGGTGCCGCTGGTGATTTTGGCGATCTGCTCCGTTGGCGCTGGCTGGCTAGGGCTACCGCACAGCCTCGGCGGATCGAATCGCTTTGAGAAGTTCCTCGAGCCGGTATTCGCCAAAGAAGCCGTCGTTATGGAAGAAGGCGGTAAGGCCGGGCAGGTCGCGGCCGGCGCAGAACAGGTCGAGCATACCGATCCGCTGGAATACGTGCTGATGTTCGCCTCGGTGGGCGCAGCGGTGCTGGGCTGGTGGCTGGCGCGGCGTGCGTATGAAAACGCCGACAAAGGATATAAGGAGCCGATCCACGAGATTGCTCCGCGCTTTTATAAGACGCTGTTCCGCAAGTGGTACATCGACGAGATTTACGACTGGTTCATTACCGGACGCGACAAGATTGCTGGCGTTCGCCTCGGAGCGATGGGTCTGGGTGACGCGCTGTGGAAGTTTGACGCCGACGTGATCGACGGCACTGTGAACGGCGCGGGCTGGGCCAGCGCGCGAGAGTGGGTCGCTCTCTGTGTGGTGGGACAAGTGGATCATCGACGGCTTGTTCGTCAATGGCGTAGCGATCGTCACGCGCCTCGCGTCGTACCCGGTGCGCGTCATCCAGTGGGGACTGGTGCAGTGGTACGCACTGGTGATGGTCGCAGGATTAGTGTGTTTCGTTGTGTACTACGTCGTGAGGTGGTAAGCGAGCGCCCTGGGCGAAATAGGGGTCCTTCGACTGCGGCGCAAAAGAAGCGGCCTCCGCTCAGGATGACAGAGTTTTCTTGACTTGCTCTTGCGAAAAGCGAAGAGCGAATAGCGGGTTCTTGATTTAGCTGACGGCTGACAGCTGAGAGCTGAGAGCTTTTAAAAATGTACAACCACATTCTTTCGATCGTCTTATTCACGCCGCTGGTGGGCGCCCTCCTTCTGCTGTTTGTGCCGAAGGAGAACAAGAACGCCATCCGCTGGATCGCCAACATCTTTGGCATGCTCGGATTTGTGGTCTCGTTGCCGCTGATCCCGTGGTTCTGGGCGTTGAAGGACCGGGCCGGGTTCCAGTTCGTCGAGGGCTCGCCCAACAACTGGATCCCGACGATTGGCGCCGGCTATGTGCTGGGCATCGACGGCATTTCGTTTCTGCTCATCATGCTCACAACGCTGCTGGGCGCGATCTCGATTCTGTCGTCGTGGGACGCCATCCAGAACCGCGTCAAGGAATACTACATCTGGTTCCTGGTGCTGCAGGCGGGCATGCTCGGCGTCTTCATGGCCAACGATTTCTTCCTCTTCTTCGTTTTCTGGGAGGCCATGCTGGTGCCGATGTACCTGCTAATCGGCATCTGGGGCGGACCGCGCAAGCTCTACGCTGCGATCAAGTTCTTCCTGTATACCTTGTTCGGCTCGGTGCTGATGCTGCTGGGCATCCTGTTCCTGTATTTCCATCACCACACGCTCACCGGCGTCTATACGTTCTCGATCACTGAACTGTACACGACGGCCCCGAAGATTGCGGGCCCGGCGGCGGTTTGGCTGTTCTTCGCCTTCTTCCTCGGCTTTGCCATCAAGGTCCCGATGTTCCCGTTCCACACCTGGCTGCCCGACGCACACGTTGAAGCGCCAACGGCCGGCTCGGTGATTCTGGCGGGCGTCCTGCTGAAGATGGGAACATACGGCTTCATCCGCTTCTCGCTGCCGTTCTTCCCCGGCGTGGCGATGACTCCCTGGGTACGCGAGCTTCTCATCACGCTGTCGATCATCGGCATCATCTATGGCGCGCTGGTCTCGCTCATGCAAAAAGATATGAAGAAGCTGGTGGCGTATTCCTCCGTCAGCCACCTCGGCTTTTGCACGCTGGGCATTTTCGCCTGCAACCCGGCAGGGTTGAGCGGTTCGATCATTCAGCAGATTAACCACGGCGTCTCCACGGGAGCGCTCTTCTTGATCGTCGGCATCTTGTATGAACGGCGGCACACGCGCGAAATTGCAGAGTACGGCGGCATCTCGAACATCATGCCGGTCTACGCAACCATCACGCTGATCATGTTCATGTCGTCGATGGGTCTGCCGCTGCTCAACGGATTTGTGGGCGAGTTCACGATACTTCAGGGCACGTTCATGGAGAACAAGCTGTGGGCGGCCTGGGCGGTTCCAGGCGTGATTCTGGCGGCGGCGTACCTGCTGTGGCTCTACCAGCGGGTGTTTTTCGGGGCGAATAACAATCCCAAGAACGCGAACTTGAAGGATCTGTCAGCACGGGAGATGGCGACGTTTGTTCCGCTCGTCGCGCTGGCATTCTTGATTGGCCTGTATCCCAAGCCGCTGTTCCAGATCCTGTCAACGCCGGTGAACAACCTGGTGGCGACGGTCAGGCCGGATTATCCGGGCTTGCAGAAACCGGTGGTCGCCGGGCAGCCTGCATCTGCGGGACAGCCGTCGTCAGGGGCGCCCGTTCAGCCGAGTGCGCCCGAAGGTAAGACGTATTCCGGCGCAAATGAAAGCCCGCTTGGAACTGCTCAAGTTTCGGTTCTGGCGAATAGCGAAAAGCGAAGAGCGAAAAGCGAGGCCGCGAAGAGCGCAAGAGTGAAAGGTGTGAAATTGTGAGCACCTCGATCGCACAATACTTTTCGAGAGCGGATTACGTGCTGGCGCTGCCGATGCTGCTGCTGACGCTGTTCGCCCTCGGCATTCTGCTGATCGACCTGCTGCTTCCCAAGGAATGGAAACAGCTGAACGCCATCACCGCGCTCATCGGCATTGCGTTCTCGGCGGCCGCCGTAGGCAAGCTGCATTACGCGTACCACGTAGCTGAGGCCAAGGGCACAAGCGTAGCAGCCTTCACCGGCTTTATGGGCTCGCTGAGGATGGACCGATTTGCGATCTACTTCTTCTATCTCTTCCTCGCCGGCGCAGCGATCGCCGTGCTCATATCGATTCGCTACCTCGAAATCGAGCGCGAAAACCACGGCGAGTTTTACGCACTGATGCTGTTCTCGGTGGTGGGCATGATGTGCATGGCCGCGGGCTATGACATCGTGCTGCTGTTCATCGGCCTGGAGCTGATGGCGATCTCGACCTATGTGCTTGTGGGATTTCTGCGCCGCGACAAGCGCTCCAACGAAGCCGCGCTGAAGTACCTGCTGCTGGGCGCGTTCTCCTCTGGCATCTTCGCCTATGGTTTGTCACTGCTCTATGGGCTCAGCGGCAGCACCAATCTCGGGCAGATCGCGCTGAAGCTGCAGGAAGACCTGGCGGCTAGGCCCAATGATCCGATCGTGATCTTCGCGCTGCTGGCGACGACTACGGGCCTGCTGTTCAAGATCGCCGCCGTTCCGTTCCACCAGTGGGCGCCCGATGCCTACGAAGGCGCGCCGACCAGTGTGACAGGATTCATGTCCGTCGCGGTAAAGGCCGCCGCCTGGGCGTTGTTGCTGCGCATCTTCCTGGCTGGACTCTATCCGCTGCGCTCGATGTATGTCCCACTGCTGATCTTCGTCTCCGTCGCGACCATGACCGGCGGCAACCTTGCCGCCATCACGCAGACCAACACCAAGCGGCTGCTCGCGTATTCGTCGATTGCGCACGTCGGCTACATGCTGCTGGGACTGGTTGCCAGCGACGGCACGAACAACTCCACCGGAATCGTCGCCATCCTGATCTACCTGCTGGTCTACACCTTCATGAACCTCGGCGCGTTCGCCGTCATTACCTCTCTGCGGCGGCGGAACATCATCGGCGACGATATTGACGACATGACCGGGCTCTACTCCAAAGCGCCGGTCGAAGCCTTCCTGATGCTGGTCTTCTTGCTGTCGCTGGCGGGCATTCCTCCACTCGCTGGCTTCTGGGGCAAGTACTTCATCTTCCTGGCGCTGATCGAGACCGGGCACTATGTGCTGGCGTCCATCGGCGTTCTGTACGCGGTGGTCGCGCTTTACTACTACATGCGAATTGCGAACGCGGTGATGATGAAACCGGCGGAAGATTCCGTGCCGGTGAAGCTCGGTCCGGCGATGCGGCTGGCGTTGACCATCACCGGTGTCGCAACCGTGGGCATCGGTCTCTTCCCAAACTTCTTCATCTGGGCCGCGAACTGGTCGCTCGGCCTGACGCAGGCGCCGCACGTGGCGAGCTTACTGCGTTAGGAGCTGCTGGTTCGCCTCCGAAGCCGGCTTCAGCACGATCACAAGCGTGCGCCTGTCGGACTTGATATCTCCACCGGTCGCGGTCTTTGCCTCTTTTACCTGCTTCGGCCGGTCCAGGTAGGTCATCGCCTTCACCCATCCAGCCTCGTGCAGGGTCGCACCGATGAAGTCGCGCTCATTGTCGATATCGGGATCAATCTTGTGGGTAACGGCGTCCGGGTTTCGCTGATCGCGTTCAATGCCGACATCGTGGGTTCCGGCGCCTGCCCACAATGTCTGCCCCTGGGGGCCCTTGAACGGCGCTTGCCACAATCGGAAGTGATCGCGCTGCTCGGCGACCTGCACTGCCTGGGCGCGCGCGTAGCCGAAATCTTGTGCCCGTCCGAAGAGATACAACGTGCTCATGGGAACGGCGACGTAGACCTCCCTGTTGAGTGTCGCCGTGAGCGCTCCCATGACCGCGTCCGCTTTCGTCTTGTCTGCGAGCACCCATCCTGCGGCCTTGAACGCATCAGTGACCTGGTCCCGATCACCCACCAGCACCAGATTCACCAGGTCGCCGGGATTACCACCCTCGCCGGGCTTGTCGGTTACGCGATACGGTAGGTCTTTCTCGAGCTGGGCAAACAGAGGCTGGAAGTCGTACGTGGAGGAAGCAGCAACTCCGCCTGTCGGCGCTGCGGCGGCGGAGGTGTGTTCGATATGCACTTCGAACTTGCCAGTCAACTCCGAGGCACCGGTCTGATTGATGCCTAAGTAGAGCCGTCCCGCCACTGGAACCGTTATGGTGCCATCGGCCCCGATGAAAAACGGCGTCGCAGCGGGGTCAATGCCAATCTGGCCAACCAGAGCGCCGCGTCCTGCACTGGGAACCGTAAGGGTGCGCAGCGTATCCTTCCATCCGCGCGACGCGCCATCGGGTCCGATGCCGCTCTTGTCTGGTAGTGCAACCGTTCCCTTGGCGGTGATGTGCAGCTTGTCCCCGGCTTTAACGTCCATACCCGTATCGATCCACTGCTTGTCTCCGGTGACAGTCAGGTTGAGGGTCTTGGCATTCGTGGTCACCGCGCAGGCCTTTGGGCAGACGGTTCCCGTAGTCAGGAACGCTAGTACGCAAACCACAAGAAGGCGACATAGTCGCTTCATTCGACGGAATACTCTCCCTAGCAGAGTTCAACAGCGCCGGAGCGCCAAGGTTGCGGAGCTACTCACCGCGTCGCTTCGCTGAACGCCATCTGCCCGAGGTATAACGGGTGTGAAACGCGCGGCGTGTCGCTGGGGCCGTACACCGGATAGGGAGTGTTCTGGGATTTGAAAGGGAAGCCCCACACATTTCCATTGCGCATGTCGACCACGATTTTGCCCCAGGTCTGGGTGCCGTCAGGTTTGCGCAACGTCACTGTACCCGGCTCGATATGGAAAGGGTAAGCGGTCCCATCCTGCGCGAACACGGGTTGGGGCTGAACTACGGGACGAAAAACAAGCACGCCCAGGAAAACCGCTGCGATCAATAGTAAGAACTTGGTGAGCCAGTCGAAACGCATTTGATCCTCCGGCTGCGCTACCCGGGCGCAGCTCTCAAATTGCAAGGCGATTCTAAGCGAGAAATGGCCCTGTTGACATCCTACTGTGAAGGGGCACGGCTCAGCCGCGCCGATCCCGCCTGGTTCGCCCGAGACTTTAGCGTCTGAGGGAGCTCGCCCTTTCAGCCCGAAACGGCGTGGTCCCTCAGTGGCTAAAGCCGAACCGAAGTCCGATCGTTACGTCGCGCCTGAAGGCACGCCCCTTCGCGGCAGGAGGACGTCACCTTCAGGCATGAGGATTTCAACAGCATCGCGAGATATCAGACCTCGTGAAGGTTCCGATTTAGCCAGGCAACTGCTACATCTTCATTCTTGAGGGGGAAACAAGAACTTCAGCATGGGCGCGACCCGTTCCGCCCAGGCCCATTCGCTGTGTTCTGCGCCTTCGGCCTCCAGATAGCCCAGGTCTTTACCTTCGCGCCAGCCCTTTTCTTCCAATGCGGTTTTCAGCATACGCACGTCAGGCAGCGCTCTCCTGCCCTCGTTACTTCCGATATCCAGCCAGATGCGCTGGCCGGTTTTGTGGCGCATGTGCGACACCGTCTTCAAAATCGCACCCCCGTGCCACCACACCGAGGGCGACATGATAGCTAGCTTGCCGAACACCTCGGGGTAGCGCAGCCCCAGGTACATCGAGACCAGGCCTCCGAGCGACGATCCCCCCACACCGCAGTTCGCGCCCGAGATGAGCACCCGGTACTTGTGCCCGACGAACAGGCGCAGTTCTTCCACCAGCATCTGCCCGTATGCGCCGGCTTGGCCGCCGCCCAAGCGCCGGTCTTGCACTGGCGTGTACTCGTTGATACGGTGCTCGCCCGTGTTGTAAATGCCGACGATCACCAGCGGCTCAATCTCGCCGGCTTGGATCAGCGCATCTGCGGTCTCGCCCAGCCGCCAGTATTTGCCTCTGATGAAGGAGGTCTCAGGGTCGAACAGGTTCTGCCCGTCCTGCATGAACAGAACGGGAAACAGGCGCTCCGGTTCCACAGGGTATGTCGGAGGGACGTAGACGACGAAATCATGCCTGTCGTCAACCAGGGCCGATTCGAACTGCTCATGCTTGAACAGGCGCGACTTTAAGTCGCTCGTCGCCGCGAAGGCCTGCGCCATCGCGGCTGTGGATTTGGGGATGATCGGTTCTGTGGCCATTCCTGTAGTATTGTGTTTCTCTTTGGCACCAACTCCGCCCTGCGCGCGACGGCTGGGCCGCCGAGTTTGCGAGCCAGACTTTGGCGGTCTTCGGGGCACCGTTTCCAAAAAGTGGTGTCTTAGATTAGCAGACGCAATTTTCGTTACAACAAAAAACTTTCATTCACGAGGCTCGACAACTTGAACCGCGAATATCACAGATGGTGGTCCAAGGACCTACAGCGCGATATGGAACTGCTCTGCTTCGGCCACGCCGGAACCAAAGTGCTCGTCTTCCCAACTTCAATGGGCAGGTTTTTCGAATACGAAGACAACAAGATGATTGCCGCCGTGGGCGACCGCCTCGAAAACGGCCAATTGCAGATCTACTGCGTCGACGGCGTTGATCTCGAAAGCTGGTACAACAAGGGCGCTCACCCCTACTGGCGAATCCAGCGCCACCTGCAATACGAGCGCTACATCATCAACGACGTTTTCCCGTTGATGTGGAACAAGAACTGGACGCCGCGGACGATCGTCACGGGCTGCAGCTTCGGTGCATTTCACGCCCTGAATTTTGCCTTTCGGCATCCCGACATGGTGACCGGGTGCGTCACCATGGCTGGGTCGTTCGATATCCGCCGCTACCTGAACGGTTGGTACAGCGACGATGTGTACTTCAACAACCCGGTCGACTACCTAGCCAACTGTACCGACGGCTGGAAGTACAACCACATCCGAACGGTGCTCTCCACTGGCGAGTGGGACATGTGCTGGCAGGACAACGAACACATGGCCGGGATTATGCGCTCACGCGGCATCCGGCATGAGCTGTACGTCTGGGGCGATCACAGCTACCACGACTGGCCCTGGTGGCGGCCCATGGCGAGGGCATATCTGGAGTAACAAGATGCTCGCACGCGGCAACAACCTAGCTTGCCCGACAGTTTCGTATTGGCGATTCCTAGCAAACCTGTGTTCCCAGATGTGGAACTTATTAGCTAGCTGCTGTGCCTAGAGTCTATTGAGTACAGGTATAAAATCAAGAACTCACGTTCGGTAGCACGAATACTTTCGAGAGATTAGGTGGTGCTCACACCTAGTGCAAAGCAATGCGTGACATCCCCACGACGCTGCACATTCTGAACACACTCGGCGCCTTAGCGAGTAAGGCCGAGGCGGAGTGGCAACAATTGAGACAAAGCCCCTTGCCTGAGTTTATCCAAGTTGATTACGAACAAAGGTTTGAGGCTCAAATTGCCCAAGCCCGGAAGCACCAAAGGGAACTGTTAAATGAGTTGGTCCACTTTCCCCCACACTGCATTGAGCATGCTGCAAACATCGACGACTTCCATCTGGCATCGCCATACGAAAAATCCGTTTTCATAATGACAAAGTTCCCCGACGGCGAGTCTCCTCGGAAAGACGAGGAGCTTTCCCGCGTGATAAAGGCGGCGAGAGAAGCCGTTACCAAGTGCGGATTTGTCTCTCACGTGGCGAGCGACAGGGACTACGACCCCATGCTGTGGAAGAACGTTGAGGTCTACTTGCTCGCCTGCTGCCGAGGCATTGCGATCGTCGAAAGCAAACATACCCACGAACTGAACCCCAACGTAACTATGGAATGGGGCTGGATGAGAGCCACGGATCGCCGCGTGTTATTTTTGGTTGAAAAGACGTTCGATAGAAGCCGTGCCGATCTGAGCGGACTCATTACCGATCCGTTCGATTGGGACAATCCGGAGCCGGATATCGAGGTTGCAGTCAAAAAGTTCCTGACATCCGCCAAACCGAGCCCCAAGGCCGTCGCTGCAGGAGGGAAGTAAAACACATAACGTCCGGCCCCGTTCCCTCGCCCAGCCTCTTCTTCTACAATAAACTGGTATTCAGCACGCCCAGTGCTGCTTTGAGGACGGCCTTTCAATGCCGTCAAGCACCAACCAAAAGTTGGGTTTGTCGTCCGCAAGCAGTCATTCCGAATTCCAGGAGCCGCAGTGAAGAAGATCGGAATCATCTTCGGGATGGAAACTACCTTTCCCGCCGCCCTGGTGGACAAGATCAACTCCATGGACGTCCCCGGCATTCAGGCCGAGCTCGCGCAAGTCGGCGAAGTGCGGATGGCCGAGCCGTCGCCCTATCACGTCATTGTCGACCGCATCTCGCACGACATCCCGTTCTATCGCGGTTATCTGAAGAATGCAGCCCTCTGCGGGACTGTCGTTATCAACAACCCGTTCTGGTGGAGCGCCGACGACAAGTTCTTCAACTTCGCTCTCGGACACAAGTTGGGCGTCGCGATTCCTGAGACCGTGCTGCTGCCGCACAAGGAACATCCGGTTGGCACGACCGATCGCTCCATGCGTAACCTGCAATTTCCCATGCCTTGGGACAGCATCTTCAGCTACGTAGGATTTCCGGCGTTCCTGAAGCCCTTTGATGGCGGTGGCTGGAAGAACGTCTATAAGGTCAACTCGCCGGAAGAGTTCTTCAACGCCTACGACCAGACGCGCGATCTTTGCATGACCTTGCAGCGCGGCGTGAAGTTCAAAGAGTACTTTCGCTGCTATGTGGTCGGGCAGGAGAAGGTGCGCAGCATGTACTACGACCCCTCGGCACCCTTCCACGAGCGGTATGTGAAGAATCCGCCTCCTGTCGATCCCAAGCTGCTGGCGCGCGTCGAGCGCGACTGCATCACGCTATGCCGCGCGCTGGGCTACGACCTCAACACGGTTGAGTTCGCCTGCGAAGACGGCATCCCCTACGCCATCGACTTCATGAACCCGGCGCCCGACGCGGACGTGAATTCAGTCGGGCAGGCCAACTTCGACTGGATTGTCAACGAGGTCGCCGACCTGGCTATTCGTAAAGCCAAGGAACACTCCGTGCAACTCCGCGATTACCGCTGGAGCAATTTCCTCAGCGGAGATCCGGGACCGAAAGAGCTGGCCAAACCGGGAAGGGGATAAATCGCGATGAAGCCGCCGAGCCTGAGTATCGGAATCGAAGAGGAATACCAGACGATCGATCCCGACACTCGCGATCTGCGATCCCACATCGCTTCCGAGATTCTTTCCAAGGCCAAGCTGGCGCTGAGCGAAGCCGTCAAGCCGGAGATGCACCAGTCGGTCATCGAAGTCGGCACCGGCGTCTGCAAGAACATTCAGGAGGCCCGGCAGAATATTCTGGAGCTGCGCCGAGAGATGATCACACTTGCCTCCGAGCAGGGCATGTTGCTGGCCGCGGCCAGCACGCATCCCTTCTCGGACTGGAAAACGCAGGAGATTTATCCCGACGAGCGCTATCGCCAGGTCCTGGAAGACATGCAGCTGCTGGCACGCGCCAACCTGGTCTTCGGCCTCCACGTTCACATCGGCATCGAAGATCGCAACACCGCGATCCACATCATGAACTCGATGCGGTACTTCCTACCGCATATTCTCGCGCTGTCCACCAACTCGCCTTTCTGGATGGGCATGCAGACGGGCTACAAGTCATATCGCTGTAAGGTCTTCGAACGGTTTCCTCGAACTGCCATACCTGATGTCTTCGCCAATTGGGCCGACTATGAAACCTTCGTCAACCTGCTGGTCAAGACGCACTGCATCGATAACGGCAAGAAGATCTGGTGGGACATTCGCCCGCATCCGTTCTTCAGCACCTTGGAAGTCCGGGTCTGCGATATTCCCATGCGGCTGGATGAGACTATTGCCATCGCTGCGCTGATTCAGGCAACCATGGCAATGCTGTATAAGCTCCACGCCGCCAACAAGAGCTACCGTATCTATGGCCGTGCGCTGATCATGGAGAACAAGTTTCGGGCGTCGCGCTACGGGATTGAGGGCAAGCTGATCGACTTCGGAAAAGAAGAAGAAGTTCCCATGCGTGATCTTATGATGGAATATCTTGATCTCATCAGTGACGAAGTGGATGAGCTTGGCTCGCGTGAGGAGATCAACTACATCCATACGATGATGGACATGGGTACCGGCGCCGACCGCCAGCTCAAGGTGTACGAGGAAACCGGCGACCTGAAGAAGGTTGTGGATTACATCGTGGCGGAGACCCGTGAGGGAGTTTTTGAGACCAGCGCGGCGGTGAAGTAATTTTTGACTTGCTGTGGCATCATACCGCGCAAAGTTTCAGGGCCGGTTGGTACAATTCAGGGTTTGAATTGCGATACCGCTCCTGCTTCGTGAAGAGGAAATTCTTTGAAACAACCCGTTTTCACCGACCTGACCAAAATACCCTTTGATCATGAGCTTTCTCCCGGCGCCTACAACGCAGTGAACACCTGCCTGCGTATTCAGCCGTCGGAGAAGGTCACCGTCATCACCGACGACGACACCCGTGAAATTGCGGGCAGTATCGTACACGAGCTCAGTGCGGTCGGTTCCCCTTTCAACTCCTTCGTGCTGGAAGATGTCGCGCCGCGGCCACTCACCGCACTGCCGGCCGAGATCGCCGAGGACATGGAGACCAGCCAGGTCAGCATCTTCGCGGTCAGGGTGCAGCGTAACGAGCTGAAGTCGCGCATGGAGATGACCGACATTGTCAACCGCCGCCGCATGCGTCACGCGCACATGGTCAACATCAATCGCCAAATAATGCTCGAAGGAATGCGCGCCGACTTCAATCAGGTGGACGCTCTCAGCCGCAAGGTCATGGATATTGTGACCCGCGCCGAGAAGATCACCGCTAGGAATCCTGCCGGCACCGAGCTCACGGCCGACATGAACCACGATTACAAGTGGATCAAGACCAGCGGCATCATCAGCCCCGACAAGTGGGGCAACCTTCCCGGCGGCGAGGTCTTCACTACCCCCGGCGAAGTGAACGGAACCTACGTGGTCGATGGCGTGGTAGGCGATTATCTCTGCGAGAAGTATCAGGACCTCGAGCGCCAGCCGCTGACGATTCAGATGAAGAAGAACCGCATCACCGAGGTGCACAGCGACAATAAGGAGCTGGAGCAGGAGTTCTGGGACTACACCCACACCGACGAGAACAGTGACCTTGTCGGCGAGTTTGCTATTGGCACCAACCTTGGGCTGACGCACGTGATTGGGCAAATCCTTCAGGATGAAAAGTTTCCCGGGTTGCACATCGCTTTTGGCAATCCTTATGGATTCCACACCGGCGCAAATTGGTACTCCAGCACGCACATCGACGTGGTGGGGACGCACTTCGACATCTGGGTGGACGGGCAGCCGATCATGCACAAGGGCGAATTCCTCATCGAGGCTTAGCGATGATTCCCGCGCTGCGCGAGGACTTCAACCGGAATTTCACGCCCGCCAAATATCAGAAGTTTCTCGCGTCGCTTGATGAGATCTCCGGCACGCACATCGAGTATCGAGTGTCGGAGACTCCTTGCTTTCTTCCTAAGCCTTTGCTCGACACCATGGCGGAGTACGGGCGCGACCTTATCTTCCAGCTCGTAAGGAACCCCAATTACCTCAGGCTCTCCGCAGTCAGCGTTCCGGCCAAGTACAACCTGCCGAACGAGCCTGCGCTCCCCATGTGGGTAGCGGTCGACTTTGGGCTGGTGCGCGAGCGTGGAGGCGCGATCGAACCCAAGCTGGTCGAATTGCAGGCGTTTCCTTCGCTATATGGCTATCAGCCAAGAATGGCGGAGCAGTACATCGAGTCGTACGATTTGCGCGCAGACTTAGGTGTCTATCTGTCCGGGTACGATCACGATTCCTATTGGGCTCTCCTCCGCAAGCTGATCGTCGCCGATCACGATCCCGAGAACGTGATCCTGATGGAGATCGACCCGCAGCACCAGAAGACGCTGCCCGACTTCAACATCACGCAGCAGAAGCTGGGCATCGCGGTGGTCGATGTTCTGACGATGAAGAAAGAAGGGAAGCGGCTCTATTACAACAAAGACGGCCGCGAGGTCGAAGTGCGGCGCATCTACAACCGCTGCATCGTCGACGAACTGGAGCGCAAAGGCATTACGCTGCCCTTCGACTTACGCGACGAGCTAGATGTGGAATGGGCTGGGCACCCCAACTGGTACTTCCGCATCAGCAAGTTTTCCATTCCCTACCTGCAACACCGCTGCGTGCCGAAGACGTGGTTCGTTGACGAGAACCCGGTCGTCCCTAGCGACAACCAGAACTACCTGCTGAAGCCGCTGTACTCCTTTGCGGGTGTGGGCATCAAGTTCGCGCCAACCGAGGCCGACATCGACGCGATCCCCGCCGCCCAGCGGCACGACTACATCCTGCAAGAGCGCATGCGCTTTGAGCCGGTCATCCAGACGCCGCACGGCCCGACGCAGATGGAGATCCGCATGATGTACGTCTGGCCGGAGGGCGGCGAACTAACGCCGGTACTGCCTCTCATCCGCATGGGACGAGGCATGATGATGGGCGTGGACCACAACAAGAACCTGGAGTGGGTAGGCAGCTCAGCGGCGCTGTGGGTCTAGTCGCCCCGGCCGCGCTCAGCGTCAGTACAGCAGCTCGCGGCCTCAATTATTTCATCGGTCGATGGTTGCCTCGTGGTTTGCTGGTGGGGGCCCCGCATTTATGCGGGGGAGAGAGGGCGTCCTTTATGTTAACCAGGCGCTTTATTGCCGAGCATTGAAAAGGTGTGCGTGCGGGGGATCAACCTCTCGCGTCAAATGAGCAGAGGAATACCGCCACTCATTGGCTTCCGTGACCAATCCTGCCTTAACTGGGTTCATGTGAGTGTAGTCCACCTGCTTCTCGTAGTCTGACACGTCCCTCATCCTGTGCTCGTTGAATCCCTTCTGCCATACGTCTCCTTTGAAGCCCAGCTCTTTCCCCACGCGAAACGAGAAGCCTCCCTTGATGAATTGAATTGACTTCTCCAGAGATACGGCGGGCGCAGGTGTTAGCAGCAGATGAACATGGTTGGGCATGAACACGAACTCATGCACTTCCATGCGTTTCTTACGCCGATTGTCGCGAACGACGTTGAGTAGAAGTTCGCAGAGGCGGTCCGATTGTAGGAGGAATTTCCGCTCTGAAGCAGCGAAGGACACAAAAAAAGGGTAAAAATATACTTGACTAATCACTCCTCGCCCCACTGTCTTGTAAACTCCTGGGAACAGGCGAGATTTCTCATCGAACGGTTTCATTTGGGGAGCGGATTTAGCGGTCAATGCCGAGAATCAGAACAGGAATGTCGATGTCGGCCACTCCTCGCTGCTCCAAGTCCCACACGAATTGCTCAAAGTAGGAAACCCCGCTGGACATCTCATCCGCAAAGTGCTTGACCGGCACGATCTCCACGCCGAGATCAATGATGCCGAGCTTCTTGAAGATCGTCATCTTCGCTGCAACGCTGCAAACCCGGGAGGAATACTTGCCGAACTGCACTTCGATTCCGAGTTTGTTCTTTACAAAATCCATCTCCCGAAACGCCCCAAGTCGCAAGGTTTTCGGTTTGTATTTTGGCCGATAATACGCGGTCGAGTAATCGCATTTCACGCGCTTCGTTTCCCATCCCTGGGACAGAAACGCTTCTTTGAACGCTTGATTTAACAGCTTTGGGGCGTAGAGCATTTGCCCCATCATGGTTTTTTCCGTGCTCTCTTTCAGTTTGAGTTTGTCAGCATTCACGAGTCCGATTACGTCCGCAATCTCGGCAAGCAGTTCTGGACGGCGCTCGGCTACTGCTTTAGCTCCATTGTTGAAGGGGTATTCGGCGGCGATAATCACCGGTTGTCCTCGGATGACGCGAGCGGTCGTTGGCGATGGCCAGTCTCATCAACGCGTAAGTAGACGATGCCATTCATAAACGTTACTGTACTCTAAGAAGCTCACCAGCTTCGAGAGCCCACTTCGCTGGAAAGTGGGGCGGAGAGCCTGGCGCGAAAAGCAAGCTCTACGGCTTTCATTTGACACTACACTGAACCGGTTCAGCTTCGGGTCTGTAAGCAACAAGTCGTTGAAGCGAAGCAGGCCCGAATAAATCGATGTGGAGTGTTCCACTTCGAACAGCGCTTCGATCGAGTCCACGCCCGCTGCGATCCAAACTACATCGATTTCCGTGACGATGCTGGAGACTTTCGGGGAAACCGTTGGCGGATTTAGCCGAGGTCGGAATGGTTGCGTTAGCGGCCAATCTAGCTTCGCGCAATCATACGGGGGCACCCAGATATCGTATCCCTTAATGCGACCGATCCCGGCTAGCAGGGTCTGAACTTGAGAGTGGGTTAGGTTGGGGGCAGGGTCTGTTGCGCCATGGATACTTGTTTCTAAGACTTTGAAGCCTCTGTAAGGCTCTACGCTGAATCTTCCCTGCCGTGCGATGTAGAGTTCCATGCCGCCGTTCCCATTTAGCAACTGCACCTTATATTGGCCATCTGCTGCTGGCACAGCCTCATGGAAAACTTCTTCGAAGTCGGAATATGGAATGAACAAAGGTGGAGAGCCGTCGTCGACGATGAAGCAGAGGAATGAAGTGTGGCCCTCAAGCTGCCGCAGATCGAGTGTGCGTAACCCGAAAAAAGTTCTTCCCATCGGATGCAGTTTCGAATAACGGACATAAATTCGAACCGACCCGGCAAACTCAAACAGGGACGCGCTGCCCTCCAATTTGCGAACCTGCCCATATCGAGTAGCGAGCTGGCTCAACAAATCCGACTTATGCGGGTTCGCCAATACACACCTGAAATGATGGATATATCTCTTTTGCTCTCTTATGTTTCCCCGACTTGCCAGCAGAGGCTCCCCGATGGACTCAACAGACGAACCAATTGCCGGATCACGCCCGACTGCCAGCCGGATACTGTTCCAAACTGAGCTGATTTTTCGTACCGTTTCCCGATATTGTACGGCGGTGAGCTGACGATCAGAGAGAACGTGTTGGACGGCAGGCCACCACAAGCCGATTCGCTATCTGCTTGCAATATAATGATTTCGCTGTCATCTGAGAACGTATTGCCGATGGCCGGTGTACGGGTAAACAGGCTCACAGTTTGGTTATAACCCCTTAATGGATTCCCGCCAACTGTGAATCTGTTTGCAAATCGAATGCCTAACGTGGAAAAGAGCCGTGTCAGGGCAGGTCAGAATAGCAGGTTTGATTAGCGAAGTATATTCTTGCCGGAAAAAAGTTCGGATCTGCTGCGGCGCTTGAACGGGAAGAGCCAGGGTCTTCTCCCCCGCATAAATGCGGGGGCTCCCACCGAAAGATCGCGTCAGGCTTCGGATGAGGCGCTCTCACACAGTGCCGGCCATGTGGGTTGGATCGTTGGCAGCTTCCCCCTGAAACTCTCGCGCGATAACGACAGCGGCTCGGAACGCGCGCGAGTCTCAGGTCGTTGCAGCGGTACCGCCTGCCGCAATCTGTACCGTGTTCGTCTGAGGCCCCACCAAATACTCGTTGATCGCCTTCGCCGCTTTGCGTCCCGCGCCCATCGCCAGGATCACCGTTGCGCCGCCGGTCACGATGTCGCCACCCGCAAAGACTCCCGGCTTGGAGGTCGCCAGCGTGTCGTCGTTGGCTGCGATGTAGCCACGCTTGGTGGTTGCCAGCCCCGGCGTAGTTGACTGGATCAGAGGATTCGCCGTTGTCCCCGCTGCGATGACAGCCACCTGGCAAGGGTGCACGAACTCGGAGCCTTTAATCGGGACTGGACTGCGCCGTCCTGACTCATCGGGCTCCCCCAGTTCCATGCGGATGCACCTGGCACCGGTGAGATTACCTTTCTCGTCGCCGAGAAACTCCACCGGGTTCACCAGCATTTCGAACCTGACGCCCTCGTCGTGGGCGTGATGGACTTCTTCAACGCGGGCGGGCATCTCAGCTTCGGTGCGGCGATAGAGAATGCTCGCGCTCTTCGCGCCCAGACGAAGCGCGCTGCGCACGGCGTCCATGGCGGTGTTGCCGCCGCCGATGACGACCACGTCGCGACCCTCGCACGGATAGAGAGGCTCGTCATAGTCGGGGAAGCGGTAAGCGCGCATCAGGTTCACGCGGGTGAGGAATTCGTTGGCCGAGTAGATGCCGTTGAAGTGCTCGCCGGGAACATTGAGGAAGCGCGGAAGCCCGGCACCGGTTCCGATGAAGACGGAATCGAAGCCTTCCTCCTGCATAAGTTCGTCGATGGTGACCGTTTTGCCCACCACCACATTGGTCTCAAAAACGACGCCACGCTTACGAAGGGTTTCGATCTCGAAGGCAACGATATTTTTCGGCAGGCGGAACTCCGGAATGCCATAGACCAGCACCCCGCCCAATTCGTGCAGCGCTTCGAAGACGCGTACCTGGTGACCCATCTGAATCAGGTCGCCCGCGCACGCCAAACCAGCAGGGCCGCTGCCTACAATCGCGACTTTCTTTCCCGTGGCGGGCTTGCTCTTGGGCAAGCCGAACTGTCCCGAGCTGCGCTCCCAGTCGGCGACGAAGCGTTCCAGATAGGCGATGCCAATGGGCTCGCCCTTCTTGCCCAGCACGCAGCCTGACTCACACTGGTCTTCCACCGGGCACACGCGTCCCGTGATCGCGGGCAATGCATTGTCCTCGCGCACCTTGGCGGCTGCGCCGAGGTAGTCACCTTTCACGATGAAATCCATCACGGCGCGCACATCCACGGCGACCGGACACCGCTGCATGCAGCCGGGCTTGTTGCACTCGATGCAGCGCAAGGATTCCTGATGCGCCTGCTCGGGCGTGAAGCCGGTGTTCACTTCCAGGAAGTTGCATGCTCGGACGCTGCGCATCCTGCTCGGGCATGCGCTGACGAGGAATTTTGACGCGCTCTTTATTGGGCAGTGGATTATTGCTCATTCCTTGACTCCAGCGATTTCGGCCGCACAGGACTGGTGGGCATGAATGTTCTCGCGCAGTTTGTTTAGCTCTGCCTGAGGATCGGCCTGCAGCCGCTCGATGCTCTGCTTCTCCTGCTCGCGATACATGGCGTTGCGCTGCATCAGCACGTCGAAGTTCACACGGCTGGCATCGAACTCGGGGCCGTCCACGCAGGCGAACTCGCTCTTGTTGTCGACCAGCACGCGACAGCCGCCGCACATTCCGGTGCCGTCCACCATGATCGAATTGAGGCTGACGATGGTCTTGATCTGCTTCGGCGCGGTGACGTTCGCGACCGCGCGCATCATCGGCACAGGCCCGACCGCGAGCACGTAATTCAGTTCGCGTTCCGCCAGCAGTTCTTTCAGCTTGTCGGTGACCAGGCCCTTGTCGCCATAGGTGCCGTCGTCGGTCACGACGTAGGTCTCGTCACTAACTTTGCGGACTTCGTCCTCCAGCACCAGCAGGTCCTTGCTGCGCGCGCCCACGATGGAAATCACCTTGTTGCCAGCGCGCTTGAGTTCGCGGGCGGTGGGATAAGCCATGGCGGTCCCCACGCTGCCACTGACGACGACGGCGGTGCCGAAGTTCTCGATTTCGGATGGCTTTCCCAGCGGGCCGACAACGTCGAGGATGGAGTCGCCGGCCTCCAGCATGCTAAGCAGCATGGTGGTTTTGCCGATGGCCTGCACGACGATGGTGATGGTCCCGGCTTCGGGATTGGCATCGGCGATGGTCAGCGGAATGCGTTCGCCGTTGTCATCGAGACGAAGAATGACGAACTGCCCCGGCTTCTGCTTGCGCGCGATTCGCGGCGCCTGAATGACGAATAACTTGATGCCTCGCGCCAATGGGCGCGCTTCGACGATAGGAAACACGGTTTCCCTCCACCTTCGATTTTGCGGAGGGCCAAACATTCAGTCTGTGGCATACGTCACAGGCCCCCGGTTGCAGCGCACAATGGCGAGGAAGCCGTCGAGCTGGGCAGTGAGAGGCAGGTTTGGGCCACGGTATTTCCGAGGCCAACCCGGCAACAAAATTGCCTTCTCTGTGTTAAGACTGGCTGTGGCAGGTGGGAACCAGCAATCGAAATAAGGGAACACAGACTTCCTGGAGGATGGCCAATCAACTTATGCCGCCCATCAACCGATGCTCACCTTTCGGAACCCTGATTTGCTGGATCTCAACTCGAAGAGCAGTTCTGCTTGCGGTCATCATGGCGGCAGGGCTTACTGTCTCGGCGCAGCAGCCGGTAGCCAGAGACAGCATTGCCGCACCTCCCGCGATCAAAGCCGCTCTGCCAGATGCGCCGTTTGACTCGCAGGCGGTCGAGTCCACTTCGTTTGGCGCCGAATTGGGGCGTGGCGCGCTCACAGTAGGCAAAGACGAGCTGACGTTCCTAAGAGCTCCGTTCCAAAAGAAAAACCTCAAGTGGGACATCGCCATCGGCGCTGCGACTGCCGCTTTGATTTCGACCGACGTTACGGTGCTTCATCAGGTGAATCCGGCATGGCACGACAGCAGTATCAACATCTCCAACGCGATGGTGTACTCCACGGCCGCCTCGGCCGGAGGGATCTTTCTCACAGGACTTATTACCGACAACACCCGTGCGAAAGACACGGGAGTGGCCGCGGCACGAGGCGCGATCGACAGCGCGATTCTCTATAGCGCACTCAAACTCGTGTTTGCGCGCGAACGGCCCTATTCTGCCAGAGGCGACGGCAGCTTTTTTTCCGGCAATTTCAGCAGCGGCTCGTTTCCCTCGGGACACTCCACGCTCACCTGGACGCTGGCCTCGGTCATCGCTCACGAATATCCGAAGTGGCCGGTTGCGCTGCTAATGTACAGTATGGCCACAGCTACCAGTACTACTCGCGTCACAGGAGGGGTACATTTCCCGTCTGACGTTGTGGTAGGCGGTGTTTTCGGCTATCTGATCGGGAGCTATGTTGCCAAGCAGGACAACCATCTTCCCGGCGATGTCCCGGTGCATTCGAAAAGCAGGATGATTCGTGTGGAAGATGCGGTCCTGTCGCATGTCAGCCTTGGGGTGCAATAGAGTAGGGAATTCTCGCGTCCGCTTCGATCTCCGCTAGCACATCGCCGAAGAACTATCCGATAGGCGTAACAGTACTGTCACTTGAAATTCAATTGCGCCCCTCACCTAAGTGCCCGTCTCCGAAAGTCGCATGAAATAGCTTTGAAAAAGGCCCAAGCGCAAACATCGCGTATGTATAATCCGCATACTACCCCACTCGTAGAAGGCGGAAAAATGACCAAACGCTCAGTTTTGGGGCTCCTTGTCGTCTTGTTCACCGCGAATTTCTTGGCCGCGCAAGCGGCGCTCAATGCGAACCATCTGGCGCAGGTGCAGGTCAATCACGTGTTCATCGTCATGGAAGAAAACCACGGCTTGGCCGACGTGATTGGAAACGCGCAGATGCCGTATATCAACAGCCTGATCCAGCAGTACTCGGTTGCCTACGGCTACTTCGCCGACACCCATCCGTCGATTGGCAACTACTTCATGCTTACCACGGGACAGATCATCACCAACAACGACGGCTACATGGGCACCGTCACGGTCGACAACGTCGTGCGCGACCTGATTGCTAATGGCAAAACATGGAAGGAATATTCGGAGAGCATTCCGTATCAGGGTTACTACGGTGGCGATTCAGGTCTGTATGCCGAGCGCCACAATCCGTGCTCTTACTTTTCCGATGTGCGCGGCGACCAGAACCAACAACAGAACCTGGTTCCGTTTACGCAGCTAGCGACAGACATCGCCAATCACGCGCTCCCGAACTACGGGTTTATCGTTCCGAACCTCAACGACGATGCGCACAACGGCACGCTGGCGATGGCCGACACGTGGCTGGCAGCCAATATTCCTCAGTTGCTCAACAGCCCTGATTTCAATACGCCGGGCGGTGGTCTGTTAATCATCACATTTGATGAATCGGAAGACAGCGATACCAACTTCGGCGGAGGCAATGTTCTCTGGCTGGCGGTTGGTCCCAACGTGCGGCCGGCGTACCCGCCGAAGAAATCGGAATTCCGTGTGCAGCTCTATCAGCATGAGAGTACGCTGCGCTTCATGATGCAGTTGCTTGGACTGACGTCGTTTCCCGGAAACGCGGCGACCGCTCCTGACATGACGGAGTTCATCCTCGGGGATTGAGTCCCGGTTCCAGGTCAAGTGAGCCGGCCGGCAGTATCGGGTTTCCCGCATTTTTGTCGGGTAAATTGTCGAGAAGGGGGGGTGTTTCTTGTGCTAAACTTCCCGCCATGCCGCTCTACAGATACTCCTGTAACGAGTGCGGTAAGACATATATCGGCGAGCCACAGCCGGGAATGACGTGCAACTGTCACCCTCCCAAAGTCATGATTGGCACTCCGTATATTGCTCGCGCTGCTCCGCTATCTGCTGAACTACTAGAATCGAAGCGCATTCAGGACGCGAACGAGCTCAGGGCGGAACTTTGCACGCGCTGGGGGATTACTAACTTCTCGCACGCGACGCATGGTTCCAACTTCTCGGCACCGCAGACCGTAGTCCAGTTGATCAACAACATTGTCGAGCGGCTGGACGGTGCGACCCGTGAGCGCGTAAAGCAGCTTGTGATCCGGGACTATCAATACGATATTGATACCCAAAGGATGACCTAGCCAGCAGCTGAAACTGCTGTGTTGCAGCGACATGGATTTCAGCGTGGTTGATCAAGAGCGGTCCTTCGCTGCGTCCTGTTACGACAATTCTATATAGGTTCCGCGCTATCCTTCGCGATGACAATCTGAGAGTCGGCCCATCCGTATACTGGTAAGGTGTCCCGCCTTTTCGTCTTCAGCTTTGCATCCCTCTTGTGGCTTTCAACCTCCGCTCTGGCGGCGGAAGTCTGCCACATTTTCCCCACCAATCCGCTCCAGGGAACCGTTGTCCGCCTGACCTGTAGCAGTGAGGCAACGTCGGCTCGCATGGGCGAGCGCACCGTGCCGCTGTTCAAGCAGGAAAACGGCGATTGGCTCGGGCTGATGCCGATTCCTGCAAATCAAGCCCCGGGTCTAGAGAAGATTACGTTCTCATCCAAGGCCCAACCGGAGGAGCAAAGCGCCAACCTCACGGTGGTCGACGCGCACTTTGCCACGCAGAACGTCAACCTCGCGCCCGGCATCGCGAACCTGCACAACTCGCCGGAAGAGGTCGAGCTGCTGAAGAGCTTTCGCCAGAACCTCACCGATGTCCGCTACTGGCAGGACCGCTTCATCGAGCCGGTGCCCGGGTGCATGATTTCGCCCTTCGGTGTCCGGCGATTCCGCAATCACAAGCCGACGGGCGAATACCACGGCGGAGTCGACTTGCGCGCGGCGGCCGGAACTCCGGTGCGCGCAGCGGCGGACGGCCGGGTAAAGTTCGCGCAGCTCATCACGGTGCTGGGCAACACCGTCGGGCTCGATCACGGCCAGGGAGTCGAGACCATCTACATGCACATGGCGAAGCTGGCCGTCGAGCCAGGCGCCATGGTCAAGCAGGGAGACGTGCTGGGCTACGTCGGAACCACGGGACGCTCCAGCGGCCCGCACTTGCACTGGACGCTCTACGTCAACGCCGTGCAGGTCAACCCCGCGCAGTGGGTGAAGCTGACGGCGTGTGGGCGCTAGCCGTCTCGAGCTGCTACGATCTGTCGGAAGCGCTTAATGGCAGCTCTTGCTGGGCCAGTTCCGCACTCCACGAATCATGATCGGTTCCGATGTAGCGGCTGAACCGACCTTCGAAGCCCGAAGCCACCAAGCGGCCTTCATCAAAAGCGACAATATGGCGCGCAATAGCCTCACCGAAAAGACAGGGAACTGCGTTTCCAATCTGGCGGTATTTATCTTGTGTGCTGCCGACGAACACAAACTCCGGTGGAAAGGTTTGGATCGCCGCATACTCCGGCACAGATAATGGACGCAGTTCAGTGGGATGACAGAGATCGGTCGCAGGCATGGTTGGTGAAGTGACAAGGGTCGGAGCTGGCTTGTCCCACGCGAGCCGACGATAAAACCCAGTTTCTGTCCTCCATGAGGCCTGGGCATCGCTTGTGTACCCTAGGTCTAACATTTACCCTGGCAGCACAAAACCATGAGCCTCGACCCGTTAGTGCAACTTATTCACTCACTCCAGCAAGACGAGTGGGGCAAACGAAATGAGGAAGCGTTTAAGGCACTTTTTGGCAGTCCCGACGGACGATACCCGAAGGCTGCTGAGAAGTCGGTTACGGTGCGCGCTCCCGAGATGGGCCAAGATTCTGGAGTTCCTTTCGCAGCCTATATTCACCCGTCAAATCCGACCAGGGGCGCTTATGGTGGCTTCTCGTTTGTAATCTTTCCTGTCGCAGAGGCGCCCTGTCTTGTTGGCCTTGTTGTGGGTACACAGGGACTCGCTCCTGACGAAGCGATCCTCGGTCGGCCTGGCCACGCGCGTAAAGGGCAAGCAATTTGTGCTTGGCTGAATAAGGAGTTCGGAAGAGGTCAGCAGATTGCGTGGGCTAAGCAGGATCCTACGCGCATCGACATCGATGTTCCTGAGAATTTACGACGCCAGTGGTCTGTTTACAAACCAGTATTCGATCGCTACGGCAAGGTACTGTACGCAGTATTCACGCCAAGCTCGGATAGAGAGATCACAAGTCAGGCAGTCGCCGCTCTTTTGGACTTGTGCTTTGAGGAACGTGGGTTCGACGTCAACGCCAACCGCCGAAATGAATGTGAGGAGATTCGTGCTAAGTGGTTCAGTTGTTTGATGCCGGTTGTAACGCGTCATGAAATACGAAAGCTGCTCGATTCCAGGCGTTTTGTCATTCTGCAAGGGCCGCCCGGGACGGGCAAAACGATGATGGCGCTGGATCTCTTATCTGAGGAGTATGGCGGATCAGGGCGGTCTATTCAGTTTCATCCAAATACCACGTACGAAAACTTTATCGGAGGCTTAGCTCCGCAAGAGTCGGGAACTCAGTTAGGGCTTCATTTTGAGCCTAAGCCGGGTTTTCTTATGGAATCCGCGAAGCACGCGAGAAGTAGCCATCCCAAGCCTTATTTGTTACACATAGACGAGATCAACCGCGCCGATTTGGCGAAGATTCTGGGAGAAGCGATTTTCCTGTTTGAACCTAAATCTACGCAGCAGCGAGGAATCGACCTGCCCTATGATTTTGGTGAACCGTTACACACCAAGTTACAACTTCCAGAAAACCTGCAAGTTCTCGGCACCATGAACAGTGCTGACCGCAGTATTGCCATCGTTGATGTCGCGGTACGACGGCGCTTCGCATTCGTTTCGCTCTGGCCACAGATGAGCGTGGTCCAGGAGCACGGATGCGAGTTAATGCATGAGGCTTTTCGCCGAATTGTATCTGTTTTCATCGAGCATGCGGACGGAGACGCATTCCCTCTCGTGCCCGGCCATTCTTACTTCCTTGAATCCGACGAAGGTGCCGCCAAGGAAAGCCTTAAAGTTAATCTGGGGCCCCTGCTGGAAGAGTATCTCGCGCAGGGGTATGTGACGGGATTCGCTGAACACATTCGAACGTACCTGCAATGGCTGCAAAGTCTCTGAGGCGCAGGGAAACGCCTACCAGCTACGGAAGATTTTCGTCGCCAATGCTGCCTCCGCAGCTAGCACGCGAAGTCTGTCTCGAATTAACAGACAACTCCGCCCTCCAGAAGTCAGCGGTGGATTTTTTGGGATTGCAGCGTGCCTTCAAGGATCCGAACTCCTCCGCTGCAAGGTTGCTGGAGCAATTCGAAACCCAGAATCACTCCCTTCTTTCGTTGATGGATGTTAAGCTCACTCGCCTATATGACGGCAGGGATGTCTACGTCACAATGCAAGCGGGCAATATTGTCGGCGCAGTTCCGTTATTCTCTCCCACCAGCGGGATGCTTGACTACGGATTGGTAATCCAGCCGCGATTCCCATGGCCGGGTATTGGCCCAATGTTAGCTGAAATGGGTTGGCGAGTGACGCCCACCCCTTTGAAATTGCCTCTTCTAAAACGCTCGGAGCGCAAAGTCCCACCTTGGGTGATTTCTTGCATGGTGCTTGCCAGATTGAAAGCGCTTCTAGACTCCTTAAGCAGACGTTTCGAGTTAGTTAGCGAGAACAGATCGGCACCCCGAGGAACGGTTCGCTGGTCTCAGTATGCGATTCGGTATCTCGCCACGGGGCAATTTCTTTCTGTACCATGCACCTTTCCTGACCTACGGGACGACCGACTGCTAGTTGGTGCGATTCGCTACTCTCTGGAAAAGCAACGCAGCGCTCTCGAGTCGCAGCGAGAACACGGCGGTTTTGTTCATCAGCTAATCGCATTCTGTAATGACCTTCTGCGCAGGGTTCAGCATAATCCGCCATTGTTACCGTCGCCCAACATTTTGGCCTCTTGGATGCAGAGGCCATTGCGATTTCAGTCGTTTCTGGAGGGGCTTCAAGCAATTGAATGGACGATTGAGGATCGTGGTTTGGCAGGTGTCAGCGACTTGGAGGGAATACCTTGGCGGATGCCCATGGAACAATTCTTTGAGGCATGGGTCGAGACTGTCTTTCTTTCCATCGCCAGAGGGGTTGGAGGAGAGCTTCGCGTTGGCAGGCGAAGACAGACTGTTCATCCAATTGATTGGGAGCCGTCATACCTGGGATCACAAAAGGCTTTAGTGCCCGATATCTGGCTCGACTGGGGGGCGACAACTCTGATCGTTGACGCGAAATACAAGCGCCACTGGGACGAGTTGGAAAACACCACTTGGGGATCAGTCGAAGAAGTGATAAGAGAACAACATCGAAGCGATTTGCTCCAAGTACTTGCTTACGCAAACCTTGCCCGAACACCGCGCGTTATCGCTTGCCTCGCTTATCCGTGCACGCCCGAGACTTGGAATCGGATGGTTGAGCGAAATAGGGTGCTTCATAAAGCGGAGGTGGTGAGCACAGGCGCACGGAGCCTGCATCTTTGGCTGACAGCCATTCCAATGGCAACTGAAATCGACGATATCCGAGCGGCCCTCGCACCAGCCATACGATCCGCGTTTGCGTGACAATCTAGCTGCGGTCTAGACTCGCCTGCCCTCATCCCGCTTGGGCATGCACCGGCTCAGCATCGTATATCATCAATCCCAGGACATCTCTAACGACCGTAAACTGCTCCACTGTGACTTCGCGCACGAGCCTCAGCTTACATGCCGTAGCGCCGTCGCCATACGACCAGGGGTGTTTGTCGCTGCCCCCGTCATTCCGACAATCAGTGTCATGATTGAGGGAATCGGCGAACGACCAAGCTTGTTCGTCGTTGGCGGCTATAACCAGGAGCCAACCAACATGCTCATGATCCCCGTCAATAATGGTGTACTTTGCAAGGTAGTGTTTCAGTTGCACGTCCTCCTCCAGTCCTAACCAGTGTATTCGTTTTGGTGCCGCGCCTGCCGCCGAGGCACAAATCAAAGCCATTCTTGCTCAGATGGACGGCCCCCCTCCGAAGCGGCCGCCCAACCGCCAGCAAGATACGGATCAAGTCATCGGGCTGCAATATCCCGGTGGAACAGCTCGCCAGGTTCGTTCTGACCTGTTCATTCAACGCGCAGATGGTAGTGAAGTTTACTTTGAGATGAAAACCGTCAAACCGAACAAGAACACCTTTCGCGACATGAAACGAGACATCCTGATGATCATGGCAATGCGATATCAGGCGGGATCACAGGCATACGCCGCAATGTCTTATAACCCAGCAGGCGAGGGAAATTTCTATACGCCAGAGTTCAACGAGTTCTTAGAATTGGATACAGACCTACTGGTAGGAAGGCGGTTTTGGACTTTCATCGGTGACGACGATACCTATGATGAGTTGCTGGAGGTCGCGCAGGACGTAGGCACCGCAACAACGCCTCTCATTGCAGAGATGAATGGGCAAGCTGCGAATTGACGAGCTACATTGTCCCGCTCATCGCCCTACTTCGCGAACGGTGAGCCGGATTGGGCGGAGAGGTCCTTTACTGCCTGCTCGTAGATGATCTTGGTCTGCGGGTCGGGGCTGCCGGCATCCTTATCCTGAAGCCACTTCAGCATGGCGGCGCGCGATGGCCGGGGGTAGTTGGGGTCGACGTCGATGACCTTCAGCTCGCCGTTGATCTCCTGCACCGTGAATTCGACTTCCTTGTCACTGCCTGCTGCCTCGGTGGAGTAGCCCTGACCGATGTTGAAGCGCCCTAGCAGGTGATAGGTGACCACGACGGTCCACTTGCCGTGCTCGGACGCCACCAAATTGCTCACGTCGTAGCGTGAGACCACGTCGATCAGCGGGTAGTCGGGGTTCTTGGGCCAGTTCACGACGGATTTCAGCTTCTGGAAGTCCTGCTCGCTGAGGCGCGCGCCGGTGTAGTCGAGGCGGCAGTATTGCGCTACGCGGTTGCGGACGTCGGCATCGTTGGTTTGCTTAGGAACTTGCGTGGGGATGCCGAATTGCGCGAAGGCGGCGCCAGCCGTCAGAATGAAGAAAAGAAGAAGTGAGCGCATGAAAGCTGAAAGGCCTCTGAGGAAGTATTCCTGAGTAGCAGGGTAACCGTTCCGGAGAGAGAAGACAAAGCGGAGGTGAGGTTGTCGAATCCTGCCGTTTCGACAAAGGAAGGCGGTTTCTTAGGGGTATGGGGTCCTTCGGCTGCGCTCGACTGCGTCTCGCTCCGCTCAGGATGACAGCACAAAAAGCAGGTCCTTCACTCCGCTCAGGATGAGTTTACCCTCTCGCTGTTTTCTGGTCGCTGAAGACCTGGCCGTCGCGGATGTGGATCACGCGGTGCGCGTACTCCGCGATGTCGTGCTCGTGGGTGACGAGGACGATGGTGTTACCCTGCTCGTGCAGGCGGTCAAAGAGCGCCATGATTTCGAGGCCGGTCTGCGAGTCGAGGTTCCCCGTCGGCTCGTCTGCGAGAAGGATGGACGGCCGGTTCACCAGCGCCCGGGCGATGGCGACGCGTTGGCGCTGTCCGCCAGAGAGCTCGTTGGGCTTGTGGTTCATACGCTCTTCCATGCCGACGGAGCGCAGGGACTCCTTGGCGCGCTCGATGCGCTCGACGGAAGGCACTCCGGCGTAGATGAGCGGCAATTCGACGTTGTGCAGCGAGGTGGCGCGGGCCAGCAGGTTGAATGTCTGGAAGACAAAGCCGATTTCCTTGTTGCGGATGTGGGCTAGTTCGTCGTCGTCGAGCTCGCTGACCAGCTGTCCGTTGAGCCAGTAGCTGCCTTTGCTGGGAGTATCGAGGCAACCGATGAGGTTCATGAGCGTCGACTTGCCCGAGCCGGACGGCCCCATGATGGCGACATACTCGTTGCGCTGGATCTTGATGCTTACACCACGTAGCGCTTGCACCTGCTGCTCAGAACCCATGTCGTAGGTCTTCCACAGATCTTCGGTGCAGATGATGCAGTGGTCGGGAGGCGCAACCATCGCTTCTTCCCGTAGAGTCGCCAGTTCCGTAACCATTCTCTTTTCCTCTTTGCGCTGCGCTCGCGGTTCACTCATCGCGTCAGAAACCCAATCGAACCACGGATTCACACAGATTGCACGGATCAGAAGAATCTAAAACCCAGAGAACCTTGAGAGTGTATACCGATCCGTGTTCCTTCGGGGCAATCCGTGGCTGCTCTCTTCATTCCTCACTCGAATCAATTCGCCGGATTACGATTCGTCCGTCTTCTTCGCCGGGGTGTTATCTATTTTGACGCTCGCACCGTTGCGAAGTGTGCGCAAGGTTTTGTAACTTCCGGTGACGATCTCATCACCCTCGTTCAAGCCGCTGGTAACCTCAATGTCCGTGGTCCCAGCGATTCCTGTGGTAACTGGTACGAAGACGGCATCCTTTTTGTTCTTGAGAACGAATACGCCTTGTAGCTCTTCCTTGGGGTCATCTTTGGCCTTGTCTTTCTGGTTCTTGACGCTCGCCTCGACGACCTTTTCCTTTTTCTTATCTTTTTCCGGCTCCAGGTCGCCACGCTGACGGACTGTAAGTGCCTGAATCGGAATGGCCAACACGCCCGCGCGGGTGGCCGTGGTGATGCGCGCAGTGGTGGACAGGCCCGGCAGTAGGTTGTCGGGCGGATTTTCAAGCGTCACAACAACTTTGAAATCCTTGGCTTCCTGGCTGCTCGAGGTCGACTGGGCGGTCGATACACCGGTAGAGCGAATGACGGCATTGTCGCCGATCTGTGTTACTTCTCCTTTGAACCGCCGCTTGGGGAAGGCGTCAATGGTGACCTCCGATGGCTGCCCGAGTTTCACGTTCACAATGTCGGTTTCGTCGACCATGACTTCTGCGGTAATCACTGAGGTGTCGGCAATGGTCATCAGGGTGCTGCCGGGTGCGTTCTGGATTCCGATGACGACGGTTTCACCTTCGCGGACCGGCAGATTGGTAATAACACCGTCGAAGGGAGCGACGTATTCCGTCTTGCTCAACACGTCGGTGACGCGCGTCAGGTTGGCAGCGTTTTGCTTGATGTGCATATTGGCTGAGTCCTGCTGGGCCCGTGCTTGCGCTAGCTTTGCCTTGGCCTGATTCAACTGGGCCGCAGCGGTGTCGAATGCCGCCTTCTTGGTGTCGTAATCGGACTTGGCAATGAGCTGCTGGTCGTAGAGCGACTTGTTGCGGTTGTAGTCGAGCTGTGCCCGCTCGTACTCAGCTTCCGCCTGGTGCAACTCCGCGACGCCGGTGTTTACTGCTGCCTGGGCCGCGACGTAATCGGTCTGAGCTGAATTGACCGCGGCCTTGGTGGCGTTGACATCCGCCTCCGGCTGGACGTTCTCAATTGTTGCCAGCATCTGGCCCTGCTTGACGCGGTCGCCTTCCTTCACATAAAGGTGTGTGATCTTGCCAAAAGCATTGGCGCCGATGTTGACATAAACCTTGGGCTTGATTTCGCCCGAGGCGGTGACCACGGAAGTCAGGTCTTCTTTAACGACCTTCGCGGTCTGGACGGGCACCACGCCCTTGCGGCTCTGCAGTAGCGAGAAGCCGGCAATCGCGACCAAGATCAGAGCTCCGCCGAGTATCAGCGCTATCCTTTTCCAGTTCTTCATTGGTCCTCAATCGGGGAGCCCATTTCAGACACAACTATCCACGGTTCGTTACGGATAGAGACGGCGTAAGGTTCCTGATGAGAGCGACGACCCCGGCCATTGCCGTCAAACACATTGCCGCGCCGCTCGATCTTGCGGGCCGGATGAATACTTTCCGGACGACAAAATTATAGCGGTTCGCCAGCCGTCGCGCAGTAGGCGTGGCGCCGTCATCGCAGCGCATAGCTCATTGCTGCTACTCATTTTGCATTGCCAGAAGCGGGAGAAAACTCCGGCAAAACAGGAACTTTAGCCGCGGCAGGGGGTTGTAGTGTCCAAAGTCGGGGCGTAGCATGGGGCTGACTCGCCTGCAATCTTGCTTTCACACTCGCGAAAACTTACAATTTATGCACCCTAAGTGTGTGTGCAGGAGTCCGGTAGCACAAATGAAGTTCCCGTTTTTCCGTCTTGTTCTTGGCTCGCTGGCTGGAGTGTTTTTTCTGGCGAGCGGGTTGTCCGCACAATCCACCAATACGGTTCCTAATGACTCGAAACCCGCCGCGACGGCCACCGCAGCGGCTGGAAGCAGCACCGCCGCAAGCACTACGCCGGCCCAGGCCTCTCCGAGCACAGGCAATGGTAAGAAGGCAACGGATGACCGCGACGCTAATGTCGACCTCGCGGCCCCGACGACTGAGCAGCCGGATCCGCTGAAACGGCAATTAAGCGAAAAGCAGAAGAAGGCGAATGCGAAGAAGCTCAAGCAAGAGTTGGGCGCCACGTACAAAAAGTGGCTCAACCAGGATGTGCGCTGGATCATCACTCCGGAAGAACTCACGGCCTTCAAACAGCTCTCTAATGACGAAGAGCGCGACGCCTTCATTGAGCAGTTCTGGCAGCGCCGCGACCCTACGCCTGATACCGAAGAGAACGAATTTAAGGAAGAACACTACCGGCGCATCGCCTACGCCAACGAACACTTCGCAGCCGGCAGGCCGGGATGGATGACCGATCGCGGCCGCATCTACATCGTCTTCGGTCCTCCGGACGAAATCGAATCGCATCCTTCCGGCGGCACTTACGACCGCCCGATGGAAGAGGGCGGTGGCGAGACGTCAACCTATCCTTTTGAGAGATGGCGGTATCGCTACATCGAGGGTTTGGCGTCATCGAACCGCCAGGAGGTCTGGATCGAGTTCGTCGACACATGCATGTGCGGCGATTACCACATAAGTATGGATCCGAACGAGAAAGACGCCTTGCTGCATGTGCCTGGAGCCGGGCTGACACTGTACGAGCAGATGGGGTTGGCTAGCAAGACGGATCGCATCTCGGGATTCGGCAACGAGCCCCAAGGCCCGCTCTCCGGCCAACAGAACACCCAGACCTTCGAACGCCTGGAGCAATGGGCCGCTTTACAGCAGGCGCCGAAGATCAAGTTCAAGGATCTGGAAGAGGTTGTCAGTCACAAGATCAACGTCAACCTGATGCCCTTCGACGTGAGGACTGACTTTATCAAAATCACCGACGACACGGTGCTGACTCCCGTGATCGTGTCGGTGAAGAACAAAGACCTCACGTTTGTGAACAAAGATGGCATTCAGCGCGGAACCGCAAATATCTTCGGGCGGGTGACAACGCTGACCGGCAAAATCATACAGACCTTTGAGGACACGGTGCAGGTGGATGTTCCTCCCGAGCTGCTGGCCCAAACCCAGGAGCATTCCTCGCTGTATTGGAAAGCCTTGCCGCTGCGGCCTGGCCGGTATCGCTTTGATGTGGTTGTAAAAGATGTAAACGGCGACCGCGTGGGAACGTGGACTCACGGTGTGGTCGTGCCCGAGTACACCGAAGACAAGCTGGCATCGTCTTCGTTGATACTGGCCGACCACCTGGAAAAGGTCCCCGCCAAGAGCGTTGGCGCCGGCAACTTCGTGATTGGCCAGACGAAGCTGGCATACCCGCACATTGAACCCGCGGATGGTAGCCCGGCCAGCTTCCATCGCGACCAAGCGATGAACCTGTGGATGCAGGTGTACAATTTGCAGTTCGATGAGAAAACGAAAAAGCCGTCTGCCAACTTCGACTATGAAATCGTAAATTTGGCGGACAACAAGGCGGTACTGCACACTACCGAGTCCACCGACAGCATGGCGAACGTCGGGGAGCAGGTGACGCTGGAGAAAAGGCTGGCGTTGAGCAGCCTCCAGCCGGGCCAGTACCGCTTGACGGTGAAAGTGGACGACAACGTTTCCAAGCAACAGATAGCGCCCTCGGTTCGCTTTGCTGTCGAGTAACTTGGAAAGGGAGCGCGGTGGCAAGTTCGACCGCGCATATTTTGGTCCCGGAAAACGCTCTGTGGGGGTTATCAGAATGACCCGAACGACAGGCTGGGTCCTCGGTTCCGTACTCGCCCTGTGTCTCGCGGCAGGGGCGGCGGTCACACCGGGTTCAATTTCCGGTTATGTGAAGGACTCCTCCGGCGTCCCGCAGATGGGGGCCGCGGTGGAAGTCTACGGAACTGCGACTGGCCAACACCAGCTCGCCTATACCGATGAGACCGGCCATTTCAGCCTGAATGGCCTGTTGCCGGGCTCGTATGATCTGCGCGCCTCGGCTCCTTCATTCCTGCCGACTCTGCGCGAGGACGTGGCGCTTTCCGCCGGCACGGCGAAAGTCCTCAATATCACCCTGAACACCCTGTTCGAAGCGGTGAAGATGTTACCCCCGGCCAAGCGCCCTGGTGACGAAGACGATACCTGGAAATGGACTCTGCGCTCCACCGCCAACCGGCCCATCCTGCGCTTCGACGATGGCGCTCCGGTGGTCGTCGAGTCTGCCCAGCAGGAGAAGTCGTTCAGCGGCGGACTCGCCTTCGTAGCGGGCGGCACGAGCGCGGGCTATGCGAGCGGCTCCGATCTGGGTACCGCTTTCAATGTGGAGCACTCCATCTTCTCCGGATCGACGGTAGGTTTTAACGGAACTCTGGGCTACGGTACGGGTATTCCGGACGGCATTCTGCAAGTTTCGTATAGGCGGCAAAGCGAAGAAGCGGGTATGGCTCCCGAAATGGCGTTGAGCATTCGGCGGTTTGCGGCGCCACAAAACGGATTTCATCTCGGCTCGTTCCAGGCCGTCTCGTTTTCGTATTCCAATGGCTTTTCCATCGGCGAACTGCTTGACGTCCGCGTGGGCAGCGAGGTGCAGGCGATCCAGTTCATGGGGCGCGCGAATGCAGTGCGACCCTACGGTTCGCTCGATGTGCACGTCGCTCGGAACACGGTCCTGGAATACAAGTACACCACCAGCGAACCGAATAAGAGCGGAATGGGTCTGGATGCCGGGCCTGCCGAAGTCGCTCAGAACGGCCCGCGGGTGTCACTGTACAACAACAATCCGCTGCTGGAGAACGCCCACCATCACGAGCTTTCTCTCTCCCAGCGGTTGGGCGATGACAACAGCGTGCAGCTTGCTTATTACCGCGACCGGATTAGCGATCCCGAGTTGCTGGGGGTGGGCGAGATCGATAGCGACGCCGGCTATTTCCTGCCCGACGTATACTCCGGGACGTTTAGCTTCACCGGCAGCGAGTTAAAGGCGCAGGGCGTGCGCCTGGTGTACGAACGCAAGCTTGGCGACTCGTTGTTAGCAGCCTTGGATTACGACTACGGTGGAGTTCTTGAGCTTGACCAGCCCGGTATCGACTGGTCACTCGTGCACGACAACCTCAAGCAAGCGTGGCGGCACTCGGTTGCCCTTAAGCTGAACGGGAAGCTGAACCACTCTCACACTTCCTGGATGGCGTCTTATCGCTGGATCAGCGGACAGGCCGTCACTCCCGTCGACATGTTCAACGCCTCGGCGGGTCAGACGGATCCCTTCTTCAACGTCTTCCTTCGCCAGGCCATTCCCCGCTGGCACTTCCTGCCCGGCGGGCACATGGAAGCGATCGTCGACCTCCGCAACCTTCTGGCGCAGGGCTATGTACCCATGCTCGGCCCCGACGGCAAGACGGTGTACCTGGTGCAGTCCGCCCGCAGCGTCAGGGGCGGGGTTTCGTTCACGTTCTAGACTTGGCAGGTTTTTAAGGGGCGCGGCTTCAGCTGCGCCGTTATACCCTCTTTAGGGTGTCATCCCGAGCGCAGCCGAGGACCTGCAGTTATAGCCGCCAGCTCAGTTCTATCCACTATCCACCACCCACTGGCCACTGTCTTAGAATTTCCCCATGTGTCGAAACATCAAAACGCTCTTCAACTTCGATCCGCCGGTAACGCCGGAAGAGGTGCGGGCTGCTTCGTTGCAGTTCGTTCGCAAGATCAGCGGCTTCAATAAGCCATCGAAGGCGAATGAGGCTGCTTTCGCATCAGCCATCGATGAGATCGCGACGGCTTCGATGCGTCTCCTCAGTTCGCTGGAGACCACGGCTGCGCCCAGGAATCGCGAAGAAGACGCAGCCAAAGCCAAAGCCCGCGCGGCCCAGAGGTTTTCTGTATAGAGAAGAGAGCGGTGCCCCACAGCCTGCCCTGAGCCTGTCGAAGGGTTCGCTTCCTTTGGAAGCTATTCTGCGTAGAGTAGCATCGCAGCGAAAGGTGGAAGCCCCCGCATTCATGCGGGGGAATAGAAGCTCTTGCGTGTATCAGGCCTTGTATCAGGGCACGGCTTCAGCCGTGCCGCAGAGCATGGTATAGACCGGGCAGATAGTTTACAGATTAGACCGGGCACATACTTTACACCAGGTTCGTTCACGAAGGCATGTACAACGAGGCATGCCTTGGAAAGTGAGCGGAGTGGTGGAACGACGCAAGCAGTTTGTGGCCGAGTACCAATCGGGCCAGGAGACGATGACGGAGTTATGCCAGGCGTATGAGATCTCGCGGCCGACCGGCTATGCGGTGCTGCGGCGGTATGAAGCGGGCGGCGAGCTGGGGCTGGCGGAGCGCAGCCGGGCGCCGCGGCGGCATGCTAACCAGACGCCTGTGGAGATCGAGCAAGCGGTGCTCGAACTGCGGCGCGAGCACCCGCGCTGGGGGCCGGTCAAGCTGCGGGCCAAGCTGGAGAAACGGGCGCCGCAGCAGGCGTGGCCGGCGGCGAGCACCATCGGCGCGATGCTGGATCGCGAAGGGCTGACGCGGCATCGGCACCAGCGGCGGCGCACTCCGCCGTACACTCAGCCGCTGGCGGCGGCCAGCGAACCGAACCGCGTCTGGTGCGCCGATTTCAAGGGCTGGTTTCGCAGCGGTGATGGGACACGCATCGATCCGCTGACCATGATGGATGTGCACAGCCGGTATCTGCTGCGGGTGCAGGCGGTGGAGAAAACGGACACGGCGCGGGTGCGAGCGATCTTCGAGGCGGCGTTTCGCGAGTATGGGATGCCACTGGCGATCCGCAGTGATAATGGGGCGCCGTTCGCCTCGCGGGCGGTAGCGGGGCTGTCGCGGCTATCAGTGTGGTGGATGAAGCTGGGCATCGTGGCGGAGCGCATCGAGCCGGGACATCCGGAGCAGAACGGGGCGCACGAGCGGATGCATCGCACCTTGGCCGAGGAGACGGCGTCGCCGCCGGCCTACGACGCGCGCAGCCAGCAGCGGGCGTTCGATGGCTTCCGTCGCATGTACAACGAAGAGCGGCCGCACCACGCCCTGGCCATGCGCACCCCGAGCGAAGTGTATGAGCTCTCGCCGCGGGCGTATCCGGCGCGCGTGCCGGAGCCGGAGTACGGCAGCGCCCTGAAGGTGCGACGGGTGCACAAGCACGGGCAGTTCTGCTGGAACTACCACGATGTGTTTCTCAGCAAAGTGCTGTATGGCGAACGTATCGGCTTGTTGCCGCTGGATGATCGTTATTATCGGGTGTACTTCGCGACCTTTCCCTTGGCCCGGTTCGACAGCTATGAGTTGCGCATCGAGCCGCTGCCGGCCGGAGACGAAGACGAAGCGGAGGAAGAAGAATGTGGAGTGCAAGGCTGACCGGAGGCGCGGGGAAATGTGGAAATCGCAAACAGCGCGATTCCCACATTCCCCCGACGACGACTACTAAGTATTTATAAAGGCTCAAGAACCAGAAAACGGACCGAAAAGTGTAAAGTATGTCCCCGGTCTGAAATGTAAACAATGTCCCCGGCTGGACGGCATTGTAAGGAGTTTGGGCTTCAGCCCCTACGCACGCAGAAGCGGGTGCCCCATTCTACCGAACGCGAAGCGGAGGTAGGGTGGGGATCTTTTTGTCCGAGTCTTCCGGGTGTTGCGGAAGTCAAAGTCAACTACCCCACCCTAGCTCTGCCGCCCTGTGGGTCGGCTTCCGCTAGAATGGGGCACCCGAAATGAGAACAGCGGTAAGGTGGGCCACCCGCCGCGACGACCCCAGCCAGTCGGCATGGCGATAATACTGAAGTCCGCTGCCGCTGTACACCGCCTGCGCCCCACCCGCGAGGGGAATGATGTGTTGTTGCAAAAGCGAGTCCCGATACATAGCATTGCACGCGGTCCCGATCCAGGACAACATCGACGGCACGGCGAAGGACACTACCTATCACCGCTGAGCCTGCGATGCGGATCAAAATCCCCGCCCAACCAACCGACGTGTCGAGTCCCAAGACATGCTTTACGGTTTGTCTCGACACATCCTTTACAGTTTCTCTTGGTTTTCAATCCAGCGTTCGACCGCGGTCGAACGCTGGATTGAAAGGTCGAGTTCGCGCACCACGCTCCGGCAGTAGTACACCAGAACCCGGTCTTCCATCTGCACCAGTTGCACCCATTCCCGACGCAACGCCTGACCGATATTCCAGTTGCGTCCAAAGGCCTTCAGCTTGCCATCGCCATCCAGCCGCCGCACATGCGCTCCCGCCGGATACTCCCACCGCGGCGGCTGCGGATTGTAGCATCGCACACTCGGCCGCCAGACGCTGGCCGGCGTCCGCATCTGCAGCGCCTCGTGCGGTCGCACCTGGTTGTGCTCCCAGCGAAACTCGTCCAGCCATTGCTGTGGCGACTTGCCTCGCCAGCCCCGCCGCTGTAACGCCCGCTCCAGCTCGCCATGGAAGCGCTCCACCTTGCCTTGCGTTTGCGGATGCCGTATCCCGCTCCAGTGCAGCCCAATGCCTTGCTTCATCAGCCACACACTCAGCTCCGTCATCCCCGTGGCCGCCGTCGCACTCCACCACGGAATCCCGTGGTCCATCAGCATGTCTTCCGGCAACCCGTTCTCGGTAAAGGCAATCTGCAACTGTTCCTGCACCAACTCCGCCCGCGTGCTGCCCGTCTGCTGCAACCGGATCACGTACCGGCTGTGATCGTCGATCACCGACAGTGGACCGGTGGGCGCCTCCCACCCGATCGGGCTCTTGAAGTCCATCTGCCACAGCTCGTTGGGCTGCGCGCGTTCGAAGCGCTCGGTGGCCTGGTCGTGCCGATCCGCCGGGCGCACCAGATCCCGCCGCAACAAAATGCGATGAATGGTGCTGCGCGTCAGACTCACCCCCTCGCGCTGCAATAGCACCTGCAGCTTGCGCGCTCCCCAGTCGGGATAGCGCTGCCGCAACCCAACCACCTGCTCTTCCAACTCCTCGGCGGTGTGCCGCGGACTGTTCCAAGGACGCCGGCTGCGTTCGGCAATTCCCGCCAGCCCCTGTTGCTGGTATCGCTTCAGCCACAAGTTGCCGGTGGGACGCGATATCCCGAACTCCCCACACAGCGCGGTTAAGGACTTTTCCCGCCGCGTTGCTGCTACCACGAACTGCACCCGCTGTTCTCGTACATCCATGGTCTTCCAAGGCATTCCGGCTCACCCTCCCGCGCGCGCTACGCTTGCGCGGGAGGGTAAAGGATGTCCCGGGACATTTTGTAAAGGATGTCATGAGACTGAACACAACCGATGGTTGGACGGGGCACCCCCGTGTTTATCGACTACTCAGAATGCTTGCCTGGGCCACCCGCGGAGCGTGATGCCGATGGCGCTATGCACTCCCCGGATAAAAGTGATCCAGTACTTCATCATGGCGGGCGTAGGAACAGCATAGCTCAGTTCGTGTCCGGCCCATTCAGATTGTGGGTGCCCACTCAGTCTGGAATCGGGTGCCCCACTCGGGCTGGTTTTGCCCGGGTGGGTCTTTTTGGCATCCCCTCGGGAGGTTCGCGGCGAGGCGTATCATGGGCGTATGGATCTTCAGTTCACCGCAGTTTTTCGGCGCGTCCCGGAAGGGTACATCGGGTTCGTTGAGGAGTTGCCGGGTGCCAACACCCAAGGAACAACGCTGGAAGAAGCCCGCGCCAACCTGCAGGAGGCCGTCACACTGGTGCTGGAAGCGAACCGAGCATTGGCCCCACATGAACGACCACGACATTAATGCTTGACGTTAGTAATGCGTTGCGATAATATTCTCACGCGTGATTAAGAGCTTTAGCGATGCCGATACCGAGCGGCTGTGGAAGGCAGAACGCAGCCGCAGGTTGCCGGCAGGTCTGCGGAAACCGGCGCTGAAGAAGTTGCAGATGTTGAATGCGGCTGCGGCCTTGGGCGATTTGGCTGTGCCGCCGGGAAACCGGCTGGAGCGTTTGCGGGGCGATCGCGAAGGACAGTACAGCATCCACATCAACGACCAGTACCGCATCTGCTTCGAATGGCGCGAGAGCAACCCATACAACGTCGAAATTACCGATTATCACTAGGAGACAGTATGCCCCGGCGAACGAAACCAACCATGGCCGCACATCCCGGCGAAATCCTGCGCACGGAATTCATGGAGCCGATGGGGATTAGTGCGTATCAGCTCGCGAAGGCCTTACACTCACCCGGTATTTATGAGATCGTCCGCGGCCAACGGGCCATTAGCGCCGACATCGCCCTGAGGCTGGGCAAGTACTTTGGCATGACCCCGCAGTTCTGGATGAATCTGCAAAGCGATTACGACCTGCGGCTGGCCACCCGCCGCGCACCATTGAACAAGATCAAAGCGCGAACGGCAGCGTAATGCAGCGTAATGTCGTACGCCACCTCTAGCTACCCAGGTTAGCCCAACGGAAGGGCGAACGTGGGGCACGCGGCTTCCTACCGGATTACATGTACGGGAACGTCGAGCTTAAGCTTCCTCCAGGCTTGTTCGGTTGTATAAACCGGAGCTTTCAGGCTCAGCGTTAAGGCGAGGCAGGCGCGGTCGCCCAGCGAGAGGCCGAGCGTACGGGTTTGTACAACTAGGTCGCCGGCAATGCGGGCCTGCGACAAATCGAACGGGACCACTTCCTGGGTCGGGCTAAAGGCGTCTTCCCAAGCTTCATCGACAGGCCATCCTCGACTCACCAGCTTGCCGTGCACTTCAGCCAGGTTAACCGCGCTGCAAATCGAGTCGCTCAGCAGCTCTGGGGTGAGCTTCTCGCTGCCGGGCTCGCCTTGAATGAAGGCCAGTATGGCCGAAGCATCCAGCACCACCCTATTCACCTATTCATGCCTGGCAGCTTCGCGACGTTCGGCGAGCAACTCTTTCGACAATGAAACGCCTTTGGGCAAATACTTTCGGGCGCGTTCCCGGGCGCGCCGGATGCGCTGCTGCTGCGTCGTGATGCGCAGCTCGTCGTGTTTCAGTTCAAGCACAACTTCGTCGCCCACTTCGATACCGAGGGCCTTGCGAAAAGAGGCGGGTATCACCAAGCGTCCATTCTCACTGACACGTGCCTTGGTTTGCTGATCCATGACAGCATTGTATCACTCTGGCAGAAACCCTTATTCTTGTCACGAACCAGGATGGGGTGCCCCATTCGGCCTGATTTTGGCCGGGTGGGGATTTTGAACGTGGACTCCAGAAGTTTGCGTTAAGAGAACGAAAACCCCACCCCGGCAAACGAAGCCGGGATGGGGCACCCAATTGAGAATTGTTTGACAGAGTCGCGGGGTGGGCCACCCGCTCGCCCTCGTGAAGACTTGGCGGAGATGAAAGGGCACGGGGTGGCCACCCAGCCAAGTTACGAAAGGAACGTGGGCTTTCGTAATACAAGTTTTCCCGAATCGGGAAATCAGCGGTGGATGATTGAGCTCAACATGCTTCCGAGAATGAACTAGCCCAGTAACGAGGACAGCGGGTCGCCCAACCCCAAAAAAACAGTCCTGCGAAAATAGAATAATTGTTCTTGCCCCAAATCACAGGCTCCTACCAGAGCAGTATTGGGTACAATGATCGCGAAATGAGAATACTGCTATGGAACAGCTGAAGATCTTCATTGCATCAAGCGGCCGAACTCTCATGCTTGCGGAGAAGCTTCGCGACGAGCTGGCAACGGACTTTTGCGAAGCCACTTTGTGGAGCGAGGAGGGTAGAAGTGGGACCTCATCTACGATCATCGAGATGCTCGAGAGAGCAACCGCGAAATACGACTTTGCGGTGGTGATTCTCGCCCGGGACGACGTATTGGTGAAGGGCACGAGTGGGACGCTGAAGGCCCGTGATAATTGCGTTTTTGAAGCCGGACTGTTCATGTCGGCAGTAGGGCGGGACCGCTGCTTTCTGGTAAATAGCGTTGAGCAACGCGACTTACCCTCCGACCTCGGCGGAATCATCTCAATCCCATTCATAGAGCCCGGTGACTTGAACGACCGTGAGGCCTGCGCCCGCGCAATGCGCGATGTCAGCGCGGTCTTAAAAGACAAGGTGCAAGGTATGGGCAAATTGCCACGAGGCGAACGTGTGCCATTGCTCACCATCGACGAAGTCTTCGCGCGCGAGCGGCCCCAATGTGACGGTGGTGACCTGCGAGAGGGCCAGGTGGTCGTATGCGACTTGCAGCCGATGATTGATCCGGTTCGACTTTCTCAGATTCGCCGGAACCTGGATTACGGCACTTCGTACTTCTGTTTTTTCAGCTTTAGCGAGGACACGATCGAAAGGACATGCCAGTCACTGCAAGCCATTTTGATCTGCCAGGACAGTTCTACCGGAAGCTCCACCGACTTCAACGCCCGCGTCGACATCATTAAGAAGGATAAGGATCGCCTGCTGAAAGATCTGCGCGAGATCTGCCGTTCTCGTGGACTGCTTATCTCGTTCATGCCAGGCGAGCAGCAGTTCTGCTTTCGACTCCACAGTGCAAGCGATCCCGAACTGGCGAAGCTCTACCTGAGATACGACGCCTCCAGGTTAATCTTGTGGGTGGAAGGTGCGAGAGCGGTGTCCGTCTGGCGCCAATTGCCGGTGTTTTTCCCTGCAGACGAGCAGGGCGGCATATTCGTTCCGATGAAGCAATTTCCGTTGGCAGGAGAATATAAGGACAAGTTTGAACGCTCTTTAGCGCGGGGTCTCAATAGGTATTTCCCGGGAATGCAAGATGAAGTTCGGGAACTTCTATTGGGGGGCAATTGGTAAGATGCTCGCTTTCTCCACAGCATAAAAGGGGTCGAGTATGGAAAAATGCAAGATTTTCATCGCATCGAGCACTCGAACGCTGACCCTTGCCGAAAAGCTTCAGGACGAGCTGGCCGCAGACTTTTGTGAGGCGAAATTATGGAACGAAGAAAGCAAGGGTAAGCCCTCCTCGACCATTATCGAGATGCTCGAAAAAGCCGCCTTCGAATACGACTTTGCAATCATCATATTTTCGAGGGACGACGTACTCACTAAGGATTCGGGTGACGTGCTGAAGGCCCGTGATAATTGCGTTTTCGAGGCCGGGCTGTTCATGTCGGCAGCCGGACGGGACCGTTGTTTCCTGGTCAACAGTGTTGCTCAGGCAGAGCTGCCAACGGACGTGGGTGGAATCATTTCCATCCCGTTCACGGAGCCTGCAGATCTCACAAACCGTGAGGCGTGCGGCCGGGCCATGCGCGACATCAGCAGTCGTGTGAAAGATGCAGTGCAGGGTGCTGGAAGGTCGAGGAGACGGCCGTTGTCGCAAGCGGAGCTATTGGCACGGGAGCAACTAAGAGGCCCTCAGGGACCCGGCTATCTTGATCCGGACCAGGTGGTTGTTACTGCGGTGCAGCCGGCGGAACTCGATTATCAGGCCGCGAAGCAAGTCAGGACCAACATCGATCAAGGTGTGAGCTATGTCTACTATTTTCAGGGTGGACCAGACGGTGCGCAGAAGACCTGCCGCCTTTTGCAGTTGTTGCTTCTTGCTCCTTTGCTGGATCCCAAACAAGCGGCCGACTACAGGTATCTGCAATCGGAAGTGAGCAAGAGCGAAAACCAGGACCAGATCGTGCAGGTTCTGCAGGATATTTGCGAGCGCGCGAGTTTGAAGATCTATTTCCTTCCTGCTGCTCCCAAGCTGCAGTACTGCATTCACAATGCGGCGAGCGCCTATACCTCGATCCTGTACTTCAAACGCGAAGATAGGTGGATGGAATGGGCAAGGGGAGTAGAAGCCTATCAATTCTGGGAGGAAGTAAAACAAAGGCAGGCGGTCAGTTCCGGAGCTCCCAATGCCGTGTTTCTTGGGGTATACGGATTCAATGTGATGGACAACGTTTTCTATACTGCAGTCAGGACTGAAATGAGGAAGTACTTTCGCGGAATCGACGACAAGGTCATGAAGTTCTGTTTTGAGGGAACTGTTTAACCGCGCGGCCTCGAACCGACTCAATAATAAGGGTCGGAGATTGCGCAACTGTATCACTCTGAGCCGGTAATCAATTTTCCCGGTTCTTACATTATCGACGGCTCAGAACGCCGCTATCCCCGTAATGTGCTCCCCGATGATCAACGTATGGATGTCGTGGGTGCCTTCGTAGGTCTTGACCGACTCCAGGTTGGCCATGTGGCGGAAGATGGGGTATTCGTCGGCGATGCCGTTGGCGCCCAGGATGTCGCGGCCCATGCGCGCGCACTCCAGCGCCATCCACACGTCATTGCGCTTCAGCATCGAGATGTGCCACGGCTTTACCTTTCCCGCATCTTTGAGGCGGCCGACTTGTAGCGCCAGCAGTTGCGCTTTGGTGATCTCGTTGACCATCCACACCAGCTTTTCCTGCACCAGCTGATGCCCGGCGATGGGCATATCGTGGAACTGCTTGCGGAATTGCGCGTATTGCAGCGAGCAGTCATAGCAGGCCATGGCTGCGCCGATGGCTCCCCAGCCGATGCTGTAGCGGGCTTGATTCAGGCAACTCAGCGGAGACTTTAGCCCACCCGATTCCGGCAGCAGGGTGCTCGCGGGAATGCGCACATCGATCAGCGACAAGCTTGACGTTACCGACGCCCGCAGCGACCACTTGCCGTGCACGTCGGCGGCTTTGAATCCCGGCGTGTCGGTGGGAACGATGAAGCCGCGAATGCGCTCGTCTTCGTCCTCGACCTTTGCCCAGATGATGGCGATGTCGGCGATGGAGCCGGAGGTGATCCACATCTTCTCGCCGTTCAGGATGTAGCTGTCGCCGTCCTTCTTCGCACGCGTGCGCATGGCGCCAGGATTGGAGCCGGCGTCCGGCTCGGTCAGGCCGAAGCAGCCGATGATTTCGCCGGTCGTCATCTTGGGCAGGTACTTCTGTTTCTGCTCCTCGCTGCCAAAGGTGTAGATGGGATACATGCACAGCGCCGACTGCACGCTGACGAAGGAACGCACGCCGCTGTCGCCGCGCTCCAGCTCCTGCGTCATCAGGCCGTACTCGACCGCCGACATGCCGGCGCAGCCGTAGCCTTGCAGGCTGGCGCCGTAGAAGCCCAGCTCGCCCATAGGCGCGATGAGTTCCTTGGGGAAGCGGCCCTCGCGGCTGCACTGCTCGATGATGGGGATGAGGTTCTCTTCGATGAACTTGCGCGTGTTGTCGCGCACCAGCCGCTCGTCGTCGCTGAGCAGCGTATCGAACTCGATGAAGTCAACGCCTTTGAATTTGATAGCCATATCGCGCCTGCTTCGCAGTGATTATCAGATATCACCACAGAGGCACAGAGACACGGAGAAAATCAGAATTGAAGTTCTCTGTGCCCCTGTGTCTCTGTGGTAGATCTCCGCAGCCCCAGAGGGCAAACATACGAACCTAACAGGCTGCGAAGGGCAAGGCAAACGGAGACGGCCTCTCACGCATGGCGAGAAATGCTGCGCGCCACGGAACGCCTAATAAGCCCAGAAGGGTCCCGGGCCCAACGGAGTATTCGCCTTCTCAATCGCGGTGAAGACACTTCTTCCGTAGAAGAACGGCAAGCCCCAATCGAACACCTGCGGCACCGCTTTCGACGGCCCGGCGAGTGTGGGATAAACCGCGAAATTCGGATTGTTGGTGAACAGGTCCATAGCGTTATCGATGCTAAAGGTGATCGGCGAACTGGCGTTGTTCTGCCCGACATTGGTTGCAGTAATCGACTGGGTTGACGCCGGACAATAGTACTGACTGAAATTGCCGGTGCATGTGGGTAACTGCGGCACAGTAGTCGAGTTAAGGAAATAGATTGCATTCGAGCCGCTGCTGATAAAGCTGCCGGGGTAACTCGTGCCGTTGTAGGTCACCGAGAAGTTGCCATTCGCGTCCGTGGTGTAAGCCGTAGCCGAGCCAACACCGTTGTTAGCCTGGGTGCCGATTCCGAGGAAGAGCGTACCGCTCACCGTGGCCGCTCCCGGCGGACTCACGGTGGGCAGTTGCAGCAGCACCCCATTGTTGTCGCCAGGGAAAAATGGAACCGGGTTGAGCACCTGGCTGGTCGTCGAAAGCGTGATCGGGCTGCAAGCCGCGCCCGAAGGACAGGAGTAATAGACGTTGGTTGGGGCCTGGGTGCAGGCAGTACCACAATCCTGTGCGAACAGACCGACTCCCAGGACGCCGTTGGCGCCGAGAGCTGACAAAGTGCTCAGGTCGGTTGTTCCGTTGCTGCAGGTGGCCGGAACCGTCGATTCGCCCGTTTGTCCAATCAACTGGATTGCCAGGGTTGAGGCCTGTTCGCCGCCCAGCTTCACATCCGCCTGCACGACGGGTCCCCAGACGAATCCCTCTGCAACCGGGAAGCATTCGTTCAAAGGGTTGCCATTCGGAGCGAGCTTCTGCGGCAACGACAAACTCAGCTCTCCTCCGGCCGCACCGGAAGCCAGCAGCCGCACGCCTGCTGAGCCGGTGTCCACCAGCAGATGATCAATCGTCTGGCAGGTAGCGGTCCCCGGAACGCAGAGTGTGACGCTGGCGAAGGCGCCGTTTACGTAGGAGTTGGCGGGTCCGGCATCGACCGTAACCGGCACTACGTTATTTCCGGGAGCGACCGGATTCACCGTCACCGTAGTCGAGCCCGACTGGGCCGGATTCTGCGCCGAGGTTGCTGTCACCGGAACCGCGGTGGCAGCGTTCACAGTCGGCGCCACATAAAGGCCAGATGGAGACGCGATGCCCGGGCTCGCTGCCCACGACACCGCGGGACTGAAATTTCCTGTGCCGTTCACCGTAGCTGAGCATTGACTGTCTTGATTAGATTGAATCGTAGGCAACGCGCAGCTCACGGTGACGGAGCTGATCGTGCCCGCCGGGCTGACGTTCAGAGTCGTGAATGCCGACTTGCTGCTGTCCTCCACCGAGGTGGCAGTCGCACTCACCTGAGTATTCGTGGGCACAACTGGCGCGGTGACCAGTCCGGAACTGGAGATGGTGCCCGAACTGACGCTCCACGTGACCGCCTGGTCGAAGTCGCCGGTACCGCTAACTATGGCCGAGCATTGACTGGTTTGTGCTGACTGAATAGCGCCCGGCGAGCAAGATACGCTCACCGAGGTGATACTGGGGCCTGTCGGGTTCACGGTTATCTGATAGGCGCCGCTCTTGCTCGTGTCCTGCGTGGAAATAGCGGTGATGACGGGCCTCTGCTGGGACGTAACCATCGGGGCGGTGAATAGTCCAGCCGAAGTAATGGAACCTTGGTTCGCCCCCCACGCTACGGCCTGGCTGTAATTGCCTGCGCCGGTGACGAGCGCAGTGCACTGGCTGGTTCCGCCCGAAGTGAGTGTGTACGGGGAGCAGGTCACTGACACCAGTGTGATGCTCGGGGTCGTACTGCCGCAGGAGGCCAGCAGCGCGAGCGAGGCCAACACCACCACATGCAAAAGGCATTTGCCCACGTCAACTCTTCTCATTGGATCTCGCTCGACTGCACACCACTCGGCAGCGCCGCTGGAAGGTAAGCCCGTCCGCGAAATGCGCGCAGATGACCGCTCTGTTGAACCACCAGCGTGGGGGTCTCGATCAGCAGCGGTCCGCGAGGCTGGCCCTGGCGTTGCTCGGAAGTCTGGCGGAATTGCTCGAAATACGGACCCAAGAGCTGCTGCAGGTCCGGCGTGGTCGGCCCCTCCCAGGCCACGCCGAAGACCGAACCGCCCAGAGAAACAAACTCCCGTACTGTTTGCCCGTTCGCCGTGCGGATCTCCTGAATCGCGTAGCGCGCATTGGAAATGCTGCGCAGTGTGCCGTTCATGTGGGCGGAATCGGCCTGAACGGAGGCCGCATTGTCGCCCAGTGCCGCCCACGCGGGAGGTACTCGTCCCAGCAACGCCAAAAGAAGGATACCGCGAGCGGTTCTCTCACGGGGAAATCTGAATAACGAAGCGCCCCAATTCATCAAGATCCTTTTCACCGTGCCCGACGGGAGAATTTCTGCGTTCGCCGAGACGTCACGGAGTTCTGCCCGAGCGTGAATCAATCTGTCTCATCATAATCTGGGTTGGAACTTAAGGTGTAAACGGATTTTGCGGCCACTTGTTTTCATCGAGGCCCGCCGTAGAGAGGGCAATCGAAGAGAAACGGATTTTGCGGCTCGGTAATCGTTCTGGTTGGACTGCCACGTTTGGGCAGAACCCCGGCAAGTGTGGGCCATTTCCGCTCATGTAGAATGAAAGAGCTATCCGGCGAGTAGAGAGTGGCGCGCTATGCGCCCGCCTGCAGTCGAAGCCGCTCGGAAACCGAGCGTGGGCTTGAGACATGTGCATCTCGCGCTGGCCTGTGCCTTTCTGCCCGGCCTTCTCGTTTTGCGTTCCTTCAAGCTGAAAAACAGGGCTGCATTCTTTGAATATGCCGCGTCGCTTTAGGGACGACACAACAGCAGGTCCCTCGACGACCGAGTCGTCTCGGGATGACAATTCAAAAAGCGCGTTGCGGCACGACTGAAGTCGTGCCCTGACACGAAGCATCAGGAGAAATAGATAGATGGCGAAGATCGCGAAGACAGCTGACCGCAAGAAGGTCATGGATACCACCAAGAGCACGGACTGCCCCAAGTGCGGCAAACCGACGCGCATCGTGAAACGCGTAAAGGACCGCGAGCGCGACGTTCCGGGCGGGGTCTACATTTCGTGCTCGGCGTGCGAGTTTTACGAGAAGCTGTAGACTCGACGATGTGAGGCGCGGGCATGATGGCCCGCTCTATCTCTGCCAAAGGAAGTGATATGGCCCTGATCGCCGCGTTCTACGATTACTCTTACTACTACCGCGAATACCCGGCCTGGGGCGTCGGCTGGGGAACGCTGGCCCTGATCAACGCCGGCCTGGCGCAGGGCAAGACCGCAGCGGCCTGCTGTGGTTCCTGTTGTCACTCTTTCTGGGCCGATCGCGACGCTCCTCATTGTGCTGCTGCCGCGCGGCTAACTACTGCTGCGGGCCGCCGGGCATCATGCCGCCCATGCCGGGCATTTCCATCTTCTGATAACCGGCCGGGATCTGGAACAGGCTCGCTTCCTGCGGGCCTTCCTTGATGTTAGTCAACTGCCAGGTCGTGCCGCTATCGACCGTCTTGATGGGGAAGTGAAGCTGGTTATCGATCCACACATCGGAGACGTTGCCGTCCTTGTGGGTGATCTGCCAGTGGTCGGCGCTACGCCCATTGACCGTCTCGGTGCCCAGGTTCTTGCACGTGGTACCCGGATCGCTGGCGCAGGGGTTCTTCGGATCGTAGGGGTGAACGTCTGACATGTTGGGCCCGCGGTGCATGGGGTTATCGCCAGCCTTGTGCTCCATGTACATGTGCTGCTGCGGCATAAGGATGTCGACGGTTTTGGTGGCGAAGGTGGTGATGATAATCGCTTCTCCGTGCGGCCCTGGCCTTGCGTGTCCATGCGCATGGCCTGCGGGCTGACGTATAGCTTCCCGGACATGTCACGGTTTACCGGGTTCGCCTGCATAGACGACATTTGCATGTCGGCGGAAAACGGCGTCAAGTGTGGAACCTGGGCAAAGAGCGAAGAAGCCAGCAGAAGTAATGTGGCGAAGAGTAGGCTGCGATTCCTGAGTTTCAAGAGGTGTCTCCCTTATCGGCGTGCGTGGACGACCGCCGAAAACCTTTACCTGTATGCTAAACCCCTTTGTTTGCGTCCGCCATGCCTTGGCCGCCGGCCATCGAACCTTCGCTTATTCTGCCCGGCGATGAAAGGTTGCGTGGTCTAGCCTTGCGCTTTCTATCGCCACAAAAGTGGATATGGCGCTCCAGTTCGTCTATATTCGCTAACAGCTTTCGGTCAAACATTCGCAGCCAGGAGGGCGCATGGGCGCAACAGGAATCTGGAGACGCACGCTCGACAACACGACGAGCAGCGATTCCACGGTCCTGATCGTGATCGAAGGAACCGAACGCCGCACTCTGCTGCTGGATCATTTCCCCTTCACGGTAGGCCGGCGCACCGACCGCGACCTGGTCATGGCCGATCCCCGCGTTTCGCGTGAGCACGCGCAGCTTGTAAAGGAAAGCGACGGCATTTATCTGATCGATCAGAACAGCCGTCAGGGAACGTTCGTCAACAACGAAAAGGTTGCGCGGCACAAGCTGGTGCGCAACGACCGCATCGAGTTCGGGGTGCGGGGCGCGGCCTTCGTGATGTTCAACCCGGACCGCTCGCCGTCCAGCGTCGGGCAGCAGGTCTTGAGCCAGCTTTCCACCTGGAAGCCTGCCACCGGTGCAGGTTCCGAGCTGGAGATGCTGAATGTCTTTCTGGAAACGACGCGCAAGCTGAACAACGTCGGGGTGTTGGAAGACGTTCTGCAAACCCTGCTGGAAGCGTCTCTGCGGCTTACCCAGGCGGAGCGCGGATTTGTCTTTCTGCGGGATGTAGGCGCCGGAGAGCTGAGGCTAGCCGCCGGACGCGAGCGCAACGGCGAAGTCATCATGGATGACAGCACGATCTCGCGCTCGGTGCTGCGCGAAGCCATAAAAAGCGCTTCCGACTTCCTGGTGACCGACACGGAAGACACCGGCAAGCTCGCCGGGCGCGACAGCATCGTGGCGCAGAACCTGAAGAGCGTGATCTGTATTCCCCTGCGCAAGGCGAATATTCAGGAGAGGACAAAGGAAGATACCAAATCCGACGGCGCCGATGTGCAGGGTGTGCTCTACCTCGATTCGCACTTCTTGTCGGGAAAGCTATCATCCGTCAATCACGACATTCTGAAGACCATCGCCAATGGCGCCGCAACCCTGGTAGAAAACGCCGCGCTGGTACAGGCGGAAGATGCGGCCAAGCGCTACCGGCAGGAATTATCGATCGCTGCGGACATTCAGCAGCGGCTGATGACGGTGACCATTCCCGATGTTTCGTACGCCAAAGTTGAAGCCGTCAGCTATGCCTGCAAAGACGTCGGCGGGGACTTCTACGACCTGGTGTATACCTCGGATGGGCTGTCGTTGATCGTGGCTGACGTATCGGGCAAGGGAGTGGCCGCTGCCGTCGTCGCCTCAATACTGCAGGGAATGTTGTATTCGCAGCTGGCCCGCGACTCATCGCTACCGGAGATGATTTCCGCGGTTAACCGCTTTCTGTGCGAAAAGGTTGGCGGGCAGAAGTATGCCACCCTGGTGGTCGCACGGCTGCGTCCGGATGGTGAGATGGAATTAATCAACTGCGGCCATGTGCCGCCGCTGATCATCTCCGGCGGCAAGGTACAGAAGATTGAAGAAGGTAATCTGCCGGTGGGACTCATCTCCAACGCCGAGTTCACAGCTACCAAGCTGACACTTGCACGCGGGGACCGATTGACCGTCGTCACCGACGGCGTGACCGAAGCGGAAGACGCGACCGGCGAATTCTTTGGCAACGAGCGGCTGGAAGACTGCAGTGCGAATGGCTTTGCTGCCATCGAGCAGGCGGTGACCGACTTTCGCGGCGCTACCCCGTTGAGCGACGACTGCACGATAACGGAACTGACGTATCGCGGGTGAGCAATATAACGCGCCCTGGCAGCTCTCGGATATTTCCGCTACGGCTTGATCATCCACACGGTGCCGCAACCGATATCGCCGCAGTTACCTCCGAAGTTCCCGCCATAGTAAGCGGTGCCGTAAAGGTTGCCGTCCGTATCAAATGTCACGTTACTAAATGGAAATGCCCCGTCGCTGTATCCACTGAAGTCGTGAAGCGAGCTGTATGACCAGCCATTCCCTGTGCTGGTCAGCTTGAAAACGTTGCCGAAGGTATTCGCGCCGTCACAATTCGTGGTGCCATAAAGATTGCCCGCGGCGTCCATGGCGAGAGTTCCCCATGGGCCACACTCCAGGCCTGGAGGTCCGGTAAAGCTGTAGAGCAGTTTATATGTCCAGGTATCGCCCGAAGGTGATAGCTCGAAAACCGTCCCGCCGCCTCCGCTGCCACCGTCACTGGTAGCGCCATAGAGATTGCCGGAGCTATCGAATATCAGGCCGGCGATGGGATTTCCTCCATCGCTGCGGTTTTGAAAATTGTAAACAGGGTACTCTGTCCATCCAACCCCCATGGTGTACTTCAATTCAAAAACGGTGCCGTAGTTATACAAGCCGCCTCGGGCCGTGCCGAAGAGGTTGCCGTTGTTGTCGAAGATGACCCCATTCTGCGGATCAAGTCCATCAGGGCCGGAGAAGCTGTGAATGACGCTCTCCGTCCAACTATTCCCTGAACGTTGCAGTTCGTAGACAGCACCGTCACCGGACGCACCTCCTCCCATGGTGGTGCCGTAGCTGTTACCCTCCGGGTCCCAGGTAAGGTCCCCATAGCCAGGATTAGCTCCGTCAGCACCACCCATGAATCCGTAGAGCACATTCTCCTTCCAAAAGCAGTTTGCGGTTTTGCAAATTGTCAAAGGGACGGTCAGGTTGAAAACGATGCCTGTGCCGGCAGCGCCACCGTTTTCCGTCGTGCCATAGGGATGGCCGTCGGGGCCGAACACAACTCTGGCGATTGGATTAGCCCCACCGCCGGAAAGCAGTGAGATGGGGAGCGTAACCCAGTTGTTTCCCGAGTGCGTTATCTGGTATACGCTGCCGTTGCCATTACCACCCTTATATGCAGTGCCATAGACAATGCCCGCTCTTATGGTCACTCCCGCATCTGGGTTTGCTCCATCACCGCCGCCGGTGAAGTAGTGAATCACACCGAATGTTTGTGCCTGTGCCGCTGGGGTGGCGACGAGCGCCAGCACAAAGACAATCACCAGCACCGACGCCGGAATTAAAGCGGGCACATCTGTATGGAGTGCCAATTTCCGAAGCTGTCTGAGGGTTTTCATGAAGATTCTCCTTGGGTATCGTTGGGCTTGCTCCGCCGACCGATCCGCAGTAAACCACCGCAAGGGAAAGCGCGAATCTCGGTTGGAATTATATGCGCTTTGTCCTTCCCGAGCCGCGACTACCAGGGAGTGCCTGTTTGCGCTCGGCGAGAGGATTATCGGAATTGCTTAACTGCTTCTAACCCATTTTGGTACTCCTCCTGCACATCCTGCCGATGTAGCTGCAGCGCCGGGACACCCGCTCCAGCCGCAGACCAGCGGAGAACCATGGCAACAGCCATCGAAGGAATGGACGAGATCACCAAGGAATTCCTGGTCGAGAGCGCCGAAGGTCCTGATTTATCTATGGAAGTTGCGGCGCGGACCCAAAACCTGCATCACGAACTCGCAGGCGCTTCCACACAGTAAGGCGTGGAAAGGGCCAACGGCGGTCGCCAACCAGCGGCCGCCGTTTCAGTTATTGCAGGAGGTGAAGCTTGACCATCGAGGTCACCGAGTGGACGGAGGACAAGAAGACTCACCACGGAGGCACGGAGTTCACGGAGAAGTTCGGCGGTTCTCCGGACTATTCCGTACCTGGCGTTGATTTTGGTCTGCCGCTTTTCGCCCTTGTCTTCTCCGTGTCCTCCGTGTCTCCGTGGTGTGCTTTCTTCTTTGCCCGCTTGACTTCCTCCAGCCTCGTCTTGATCCGAGCCTCGATGCCTTCGTTTGTCGGATGGTAGTAGACCCGGTCCTTCAGGTTGTCCGGCAGGCATTGCATGTCGGCGACTTTGCCTTCCAGGTTGTGCGCGTACTGGTATCCCTCGCCGTAGCCGAAGGCCTTCATCAAGCCGGTAGGCGCATTGCGCAGATGTAGGGGGACAGGGCATGGGCGGCGCGCTCAACATCCTCCTGCACGGCGCCATACGCGGTGTAGAGTGCGTTCGACTTGGGAGCCGCGCACAAATAGACGACAGCCAGCGCCAGCGCCAGGTTCGCTTCTGGCATGCCAAGGAAGTCGACCGCATCGCGGGCCGCCAGCGTGATGGCCAGTGCCTGGGGATCGGCCAGTCCGATATCTTCGCTGGCCATGCGAACAACGCGGCGGGCGATGTAGAGTCCGTCTTCTCCCGCTTCGATCATCCGCGCCAGCCAATACAGGGCGGCGTCGGGATCGCTGTTGCGTACGCTCTTATGCAGCGCTGAGATGAGGTTGTAGTGCTCTTCGCCTGCCTTGTCGTACATCAGCACGCGTTTTTGCAGCGCGTCGGTGACGATGGCGTCGTTGATGCGCGCCGGCTCGCCTTGCTTGCCTGCCTCGCGCGCGAGCGTGGCTGCGACTTCCAGAGCGTTGTAGGCGCTGCGAGCGTCGCCGCTCGAGTAGGCCGCGATTTTGCGTAACGCATTCTCGTCCGCGACAAGATTTAAGTCGCCTAAACCGCGCTCAGCGTCGGCAAGGGCGCGCTGCAAGAGCGAGACGATCTGTGGTTCGGTAAGCGAACGCAACACGTAAACTCGACAGCGCGAGAGTAGAGCGGAGATCACTTCGAACGACGGATTCTCAGTTGTCGCGCCGATGAGACGAATACTGCCTTTCTCCACGTAAGGAAGAAACGCATCCTGCTGGGCCTTGTTGAAGCGGTGCACCTCGTCGACGAAGACGATTGTCCGCGTGCCGTACTGGCGGGCGCGCTCGGCATCGGCCATGACCTGCTTGATTTCCTTGATGCCGCTCATCACCGCCGAAAACTCGATGAAGTCGGCATGAGTCATGCGGGCGATGATCTTGGCCAGCGTCGTCTTGCCTACGCCGGGAGGTCCCCAAAAGATGAGTGAACCGGTGTCGTCGCGCTCGATCTGTACTCGCAGAGCTTTGCCTGGACCGAGGATGTGCTCCTGCCCCACAAATTCATCCAGTGTGCGCGGGCGCATGCGATCGGCCAGCGGGCGGGACTTGTCGATCGGCTGGTTATCAGGCGGGATGTTCTGGAAGAGCGCCACTTTACGAATTCACCACAGAGGCACAGAGGCACGGAGAGAATCTTTTCATAAGACTCTGCGACGGATTCCGTTCCTAAGGACATCGACATTGAAATTGATCAGCAACCCCGCCCGCAATCCCGTCAAACGTAGGTAGGTCAGCAATTGGGCTTCATGAACCGGCAGAATTTCCTGGACGGCCTTTAACTCGACCACAACCAGATTGCTGACGATCAGATCAATGCGATACCCGCAATCAAGGCTCACGCCCTTATACGAGAGCGGCATATCAACTTGCTGAACAAACTCAAGCCCTCTTATGGACAACTCTCTGCACATTGAAGCCTGATACGCCGACTCGAGAAGGCCCGGGCCAAGCGCACGATGAACTTCGATGGCAGCGGCAATAATCTCGCCCGTCAGAGAGTGATGCAGCCCCGAAGAGTTTTCCTGCGTGGGCGCACCCAACACGGGCAAGCCATCCAGTGTTCTAGACATCGATCGTCCTCACTCACGCTCTCTCTCGCCCTAGATTGTATTCCTCGGTGCCTCTGTGACTCTGTGGTTCAGTGGATCTGTCTTTGCCGGCTGGCTTCGTACAGCACCACTGACGTTGCTATAGCCGCATTGAGCGATTCGACTTTGTCGGAGTGCGGAATCACGATGACCTCATCTGCCCGGGCGAGCACGTCCTTCGGTAAACCTGCGCCTTCGTTGCCAACAATCAGTGCCATCGGTCGCGTTAAGTCGGCCTGAGAGATCGGAGTGCCCTTGTGCGACGAGGTTGCCAACACCGCGATGCCGCGTGCCCTGAGTTCTGCGAGTGCCACAGCGATCTCCACCTTCGCTGATGGCAGTCGAAACAACGATCCGGCTGAAGCGCGCACGGACTTCCAGTTCCAGGGACTGACGGTCATCTCTGCGAGCATGAGCCCCGTGGCCCAAAAGGCTTCGCCTGAACGAGCGATGGTTCCCAGGTTCCCGGGATCTTGCAGGCCGGCGGCGACCACCAGCAAAGCGGGCTGTGGCCGCATGAGATCTGCAAATGAACTTGTGTTGACCCGCACCAGCGCAGCGATGCCCTGTGGGGTTTCGGTCGGCACAGCGCTGGAAAATACCTCATCGGGAAGGACGAGCGTCTCGGTCTGCTTAGGCAACTGCGGCAGAAGCTTGTGGGCCCGTTCACGAGCTGAATCGGCGAAAAACACCGCCGGTATCCGCAGTCCGGAGCGGATGGCCTCCTCCACCAGGTGGACTCCTTCAACCGCAATCTCGCCTTTTTCGTTGGGCGAGGCATCACGAAACAGGCGGCGTAACTCTTTGACACCGGCATTGTTGCGGCTCGTTACCAAGCGCAGCCGGTCGTGAGTGGCAGGCTGAGGACTATTAGCCATGAGGTCCAATACCGAAAGCAATCCTACAACGCAAGCGCCCCAGCGGGCCTAAAGGGGCCTCGGCATGATAATCTTCTGCGTTGCTGTTCGCTTGGGCGATGTGTTACGTTTCGCACCGCGAAACCATCTAGAACTGTACGAGGTTCGGTTGCGCCCCGAAATTGTAAAGATCAATCCCAGCAGTCCGGAGCCGTCGCTGGTGACCTATGTCGCCGAGAAGATACGGTCAGGCGTCGTCCTTGGTATGCCCACCGATACGTTTTACGGCTTGGCTGCGGATCCCTTCAACTTGCACGCCGTGGACCGGATCTATGAGATCAAGACGCGTTCCCGGCACAAACCTCTTTCTCTGCTGACTGAGTCGATTGATCAGGCAGCCGAGCTTGCCTGGCCGGTACCGGAGACGTTTTACCTGCTGGCCCGGCGTTTCTGGCCCGGACCGCTCACCATCATTGTGAAGGCCGATCCCAAGGTGCCGCTAAAGGTGACGGCCAACACGGGAAACGTAGCGCTGCGCGTGCCGGCAGCGGAAGTTGCCTTGGCCATTATTCGCGCTTCGGGACTTCCCATCACCGCGACATCGGCCAATCTGCACGGCGAAGCCGAATGCACCACGGCGCAGGCGGTGCGCGATCAGCTTGGCGATTGTTTGCCCGTCATTGTCGATGGCGGACAGTCGCCGCGTGAAATCGCTTCCACCATCGTCGATCTCACCAGCGAAGACGGGCACTGGCGCATCTTGCGGCAGGGCGCCATTCCCTATGATGCAATCGCAGAGCTGTTAGGCCAGGAGTAGTCACCACGGGAGCCATCGCTTCCAAATCACAGCGCATTCGCCGGCTGCTGGTTGTAGCCGTCAGTGCCCTGGTAGCCGGATTCCTCTACCTTACGGCCCAGATCATGCATGAGGGGCGGATCGATCAGCCGAACAAGGCGGATTGCATTCTCGTGCTTGGCGCTGCCGAATATTCCGGCCGACCGTCGCCTGTATACCGGGCACGCCTGGACCACGCCTATCAGCTCTTTACCGAAGGTAAGGCCCCGCTGATCATCACCAGCGGCGGCTCCGGTGGAGACCCGAAGTACAGCGAGGGACAGGTTGGACGCGACTACCTGATTGATCGCGGGGTTCCTGAGGCAGACCTTATTGCGGAGACACAGGCGGACAATACGGACGAGTCTACGCAGCGGGCGGCTGCGATCATGCGGCGCAACAGCTTGAACAGTGTGTTACTGGTCAGCGACGCTTATCATATGTTCCGCTCGAAACGCATGATGGAGCGCCAGGGCTTCATAGCGTACATTTCGCCTCGCCCCGAGTCAGTGCCACGGACGCTGTGGGAACGCTTTCTTGCCGCCTCGCGCGAGGCGTTCAGCTATATGCTTTATCGGGTGCATGTAACGTGAAGAGCCGCTGTTCGCTATTTGCTTTTGGCTCTTCGCTCTTGGCCGGTAGCAATTGGCACTTAGCATTTGGCCCGTCGTCAGCGTTCCCGATAATCACGGTTCCAGCGGATCATGCATCATGCTGAAACAAGCTCGCCGGCAACGCTGACGTGGTTACTAAGAACGTCGGGCTAGCCAGATTAGCTAAGTGCTAAAGGCTAAGTGCTAAGTGCTAAGTGCGAAAAGCCAAAAGCCAAAAGCCAAAAGCCAAAAGCCAAAAGCCAAAAGCCAAAAGCCAAAAGCCAAAAGCCAAAAGCCAAAAGCCAAAAGCCGTCTTACCTCACCAGCGCCAGCAGACGCACAGGCGCTCCGGAGCCAGCTTCTAATTTAACCGGAGCAACCACCACCGTAGCTCCCGCGGGTGGAACCAGGCTGAGGCCAGCAACATTCTCCAGGTGATACAGGCCGGCCCGCGACGTGAACTGGTGTACGGGATAGGTCGTGGTCGCGCCGATGTCGACGCTCAAGGTGTCGATGCCCAGCCCGACCACGTGACGCGCATTGACCAGGAATTCTGCGGTCTCCAGCGCGAAGCCTGGGTAGTGCGTCAGGCCGTCCGGCTGTTCGTTGCGATAACGCGCCTGCGATTCCCAGCGTTCTTCCCATCCTGTGTAGGCCATCACCACGGCGCCGTCCGGAATCTCGCCGTGCTGCTGTTCCCAATCAGCGACATCCTGAACACTGATTGCATAGTCCGGATCGTGCAGGGCCTTGGCGCATACATTCAGCACCGCCAGCGGCCGCACCAGGCGCTCAGCAGGAATCTGCTCAACCGTCCATGCGTCCGCGGCGAAATGAGCGGGCGCATCCAGGTGCGTTCCGTAGTGTTCCTGCGTGGTGAAGATGCGCGAATAGTAGCCGTCACGTTCGAGGTTTCCCAATTCCCGCGCCTGGAAAGGCGACTGCCCGGTTCCTTCCCAATTGGGCGAGCGGTCATCGAGAGTATGGGTCAGGTCAATCACCGTAAAAGAAGAGCTGGGGTTCGTCATGTAACTTCCGCCCTGAGCAGTTGCGAAGGCCAGAGCAAGGCTGTAGCCTAGCGCGAATGTTTTCCACCTCATCCTGCATATTACAGAGAGTGCGAGCGCTACTGGGTGCGGGTTGCGTAGCCGAGTCCGCGTTGCGCGTCCTGTCACAATCATCAGGACTCACGTCCAATTGCGCGATAGAATGCACAGGCTCCCTTTTGGAAATCGCGCGGTGCCTGGAGAGTTACGAATGTTCGATGTCGCTTTGCCATCTACACCGGGCAAGGGATGGCGCGACTCGCGATGGCTGATCGTCGTCGAATTTGTCATCGTCGTCCTCATCTTCCTTGTCGACGCATACCGCTGGCACCACGTAATTTTCTTTAGCAAAACTCTCTATCTTTTGGCTTTAGGTTGGATCTCGTTGCGCCTGCGAGGCTTGCGATGGGAGAGCATAGGGTTCCGTTCTTATCGCGGATGGGCGCGTACGTTTGCCATTGGGGCGCTTTGCGGAGCGGGCATTGAAGCCTTGGAACTCTTCGTCACCCAGCCGATTCTCGTTCGGCTGACCCATCACTGGCCTGATTTGTCCGATTTTCGCGGATTGCGTTGGAACTGGAAGCTTCTGCCTGTGGCCATGTTGCTGACCTGGACGCTTGCCGCTTTCGGCGAAGAGATGGTGTATCGCGGCTATCTGATGAATCGCGTAGCAGATTTCTTCAAGTCGTCTCGCCGCGGGTGGATCGTCAGCTTAATCGCCGTGAACGTAGTCTTCGGCTTCGCGCACCAGTACCAGGGAGTGACAGGTGTGGTTGAGAACGCGATCGACGGCTTTCTGCTAGGCCTTATCTATCTGCGATGCGATCGCAGCCTCGCGGTCCCCATCGTCGCCCACGGCATCACCGACACCATTGATTTCCTGCTGCTCTTTATCGGGAAGTATCCGGGAATGTGAGAAAAGCCGCTGTTGGCTGTTGGCTCTTAGCTATCTCAGCTTTCATATCAAAGTGACGACTTATACCAAAGCCAAGAGCCCAAAGCCGCCTTTCTAGTAGACTTCGTCGAGCAGTTCGATAACGTGCGCCACGCGCGCCTTCATGTGGGCGCGCTCGATGCCGGCGCGGAATTGCAGCATGCAGCCGACGTTGGCGGTTGCGATGATCTCGGGCGAAACGCTTGCGATGAAGCCCATCTTCTCGTCGAGGATCTTCATCGAGAGCTCGTTTTGCACCACGTTGTAGACTCCGGCGCTGCCGCAGCAGGTGTCCGGACGTGGCGACTCAACCAGGTTCGCGCCGACATGTTTCAGAAGTTGCCGTGGCGCCGCGCGCACTCCCTGGGCATGCGCCAGGTGACAGGGATCCTGATAGGTCACCTTCGCGTCGAGCCTGCGCTTGGGCTGCCGCAGGCCCAGCGCCGCAAGGTATTCATTCACGTCGCGCACCTTGGCTGTGAACTCGGCCGCTCGGGTCGCGTAGGTGGCGTCCTCTTGCAGCAGGCCGGCGTACTCTTTCATGGTCGAACCGCAGCCGGCGGCGTTGGTCACGACGGCGTCGAACTCCGGGCTGAGCATGGCGTCGATGTTGCGTCGCGCCTGTGCTCGCGCGCCTTCGAGAAGCCCGGCGTGCAGGTGCAGGCCTCCGCAACAGCTCTGGTGGGGAGGGATGTGGACTTCAACGCCATTCTTGGTCAGTACACGAATGGTCGCGCGATTGAGTTCGGCAAACGCAACGCTTCCGATGCAACCGATCAGCAACGCAACGCGACCGCGGCGCTCGCCTTCCGCTGGGTAGATCTCGCCCAGATCCTTGAAGGAGAAACGGCTCTCAATGTGAGGCGAGAGAGCGTCCAGTTCGGCTACTCCCAACAGCTTCAGCAGCCCAGTCGCGCGAGCCAGGCCCTGCATCCCCGATTGCTGATAGAAGCGCACGAAGCGGGCGTGCCACGCCAGCCTTGAAAACGAAGGCAATACGTCTCCATAGAAATGGTCGCGCAGCTTTCGCCCCAGCCAAGGCCGTCGGTAGTTCTCGTCAATTTGAAGGCGGGCGCGCTCCAGCAGGGAGCCATAAGCCACGCCTGACGGACACGCCGTCTGGCAATTCAGGCATCCCAGGCAGCGGTCGATATGCGTGACGAAGGAATCGGCCAGCGCCAGCTTGCCATTATCGACCTGCACGACTTGGTAGATGCGGCCGCGCGGCGAGTCCATCTCCGTGCCCAGGGCGCGATAGGTGGGGCACTGATCGAGACACAGCCCGCAATGGATGCACTTCGAGTACACCTCCCACGTGGGCTTCTCATGCGGCGAGAAGTTGGAGCGCTGGGTCGCGGTCGGGTCGGCTGCGATGGTCAGAAGAGTTGCCTCCCGCGGAGAACATTGTTAGGGTCGAGCGCCCGCTTCACGGCGCGCATGCTGGCCATGTGAGTTGGTGTCAGCCGGCACAAGCTTCCCGGCCCATGTACTGAAATGCTGCAAGTGCGCGCCTTTGTTTTGGCAAAGGCGCCGACCATCTTTTCCAGTTGGTCGAGCGAGGCCGGGTTGTTAGGCAATACCATTACCAGGTGGCCAACTCCGGCTCGCCCTATGAGGTTCAGATCATTGCCCTCTGCAAAGTCCTGGAGCAACTGGAGAACATCGCCGACTTCGCCGACGGGCGCATCGATCGTTGCGCACAGCCAGCGGCCGCTGGCAAGCTCCTCATCCCCTCGCATCTGCGGGAAGTTCTCGATTGCGCGCCAGAGTTCGATCTCCTCTGCACCCTCCACTTCGCGCGTCACTGCGGACCCCAACTCTTTGCGATAGCGCGCTAATACCGCATCGCTGCCGGCGGCTTTTACGCAGAGCACCCAAGTGTTATTTGTCATCTCGGGCCGCATCATTTTTCTGGCGCCGGGTGAAACCAGCTCCAGGCACATGGGGGAGAGCGGCGAGCGCATAACCAAATCGCGAAACTTAAGCGCCTCCTGCCAGGTAGCGAACTCGGCAAGGAACGTGCGCGTCTGGCGCGGTGACGGAAAGAGCTTGAAACTCGCTGATGTGATCACCGCCAGCGTTCCATAGCTGCCGATGAGCAGCTTCATCAGGTCGTATCCGGCGACGTTCTTCACCACTCGCCCGCCTCCCTTGGCCTTGCGGCCATCGCCGGTGACAAACCGGATGCCGATGCAGAAGTCGCGCACCGCACCGTAGCCGTGACGCAGGGGGCCCTGGGCCGCGGCAGACAGAAGGCCACCGATCGTTGTGCGCTCGGGAAGAGGCGGGTCGGTGGCCAGCATCAGGCGGTGCTCCGCGACCATGGCATCCAACTGTGCCACGGTCATGCCGGCGCCGACGCCAATCGTTAAATCCGCAGGGTCGTAGTGTTCAATCTCGATTAGACGGTCAGTGCGAAGCAAAACTTGCACGCTCCCCGAAAAGGTGTCGAGGTCGGTAGCACCTCCGACGGGAGCGACCGCGAATCCGCCCTGACTAGCCAGTCGCAGGATGGCCGCGATCTCGTCCGCTGATGCCGGACTGACAGTTAGCAGCGGCGAGGGCTGATGGTCGGCGGCAGCCTCAGCCACATGCTCTTCCCCGCAAATGGCGCGCAACTCGCGCGTGAGGTCGAGTGAGACTCCTGTCGCGCTCACATCCCCTCCTGCACCAGCACGGGGTGCGATGCCGGGCCGCGCGTCTCCATGCACATCTTCGTGGTCGGGAAGACCTTGGCCGGGTTGAGCACCGAGTTAGGATTGAAAGCGTTGCGCAGGCTGAGCATCACGTCGAGATCGTCGTCGCTGAACTGCAGCGCCATCAGGTTGCGTTTCTCGACGCCCACACCGTGTTCACCGGTAATCGAGCCGCCGGCATTGATGCAATAAGTCAGAATTTCACGCCCGGCTTCTTCCACCATCTTCAGCTGCCCTGGAACGCGAGCGTCGAACAGGATGAGCGGGTGCAGGTTGCCGTCGCCTGCGTGGAAGATGTTGCCGATGCGCAGTCCGTATTTCTTTGACACTTCGCCGATGAACTGCAAGACGGCGGGGATCTGGGTTCGCGGCACTACACCGTCCTGCGTGTAGAACGAGGAACTCACCCGACCAAGCGCGCCAAAGGCATTCTTGCGGCCCTTCCACAATAGCGCCCGCTCCGTTTCGTCTTTAGCCCGGCGCACATCGCGCGCCCGCTGCTCAAAGCAAACCTGGCGCACGCCCTCTGCCTGCTCCTCGACCAGCTCGGCCAAGCCATCCAGCTCGATGAGCAGCACGGCGCCTGCGTCCAGCGGGTAGCCCGCGTGACAAAACGCCTCGATGGTCTGTAGAGTCCATCCATCAAGCATCTCCAGCGCAGCCGGAGTGATGCCGGCCGCCGTAATCGCGGCTACGGTCTTAGCGGCATCGTCGACCGTCTCAAAGATGCCGAGCAGCGTTGCCACGCGTTCCGGACGCCGCAACAGCTTTACCGTCGCAGCCGTAACGATGCCCAAAGTTCCTTCCGACCCGACAAAGAAGCCAGTCAGGTCGTAGCCGGCACTCTCCGCCGCCTTGCCGCCGAAGTTCACAATCTCCCCACTGGGCAAAACTACTTCCAGGCCGGTCACGTGGTTGACGGTGACTCCGTACATCAAGGTGTGCGGGCCGCCCGAGTTCTCGGCGACATTGCCGCCAATGGTGCAGGCTTTCTGGCTGGAAGGGTCGGGCGCGAAGTAAAGCCCGAGGTGTGCCACGCTGTCAGACAAGGTCTGATTGACCACTCCCGGCTGGACTATGGCACGCATATTCTCGGCATCGACCTCCAGAATGCGATTCATGCGCGAGAAGGCGACCAGGATACCGCCTTCGGTGGGAATCGCGCCTCCGCTCAAGCCGGTGCCGGCGCCGCGCGGCACTACGGGAATGCGCTCTTTGGCAGCTAGCTTGACGATGCGCGAAACCTGCTCGGTGTTCTGGGGAAAGACGACGGCGTCGGGAGTGCTGGTGCGTACCCCGCCGTCGTACTCGTAGAGCATCAAGTCTTCAGGGCGGTCGAGAACGTAGTCACGGCCGGCAATGGCCCGTAGTTGGTCAGCAAGCGCGGAGTTGCGCCGAGCGTCCATGAGCGGAAAAACAGGAGTCTATCACGGGCGAGGCCATTCGGATTCGATTTGATAGCGGTTGGCTTACCGCATGGCGTCTTCTACTTCGCTGAGCCAGTCGGGGCGCTTGAGCACTTCGCGCGGCTTGGGGCCGTCGGCAGCGCCCACGATGCCGTCGCGCTCCATAAGATCAATAAGATGCGCGGCGCGGCCATAACCTATGCGAAGGCGGCGTTGGAGCAGAGAAGTTGACGCTTTGCCGTACTCCAGCACGATGCGCACGGCATCGGTGAAGAGCTCGTCGTTTTCGTCGCTGCCATCTCCGCTACCGCTGCCTCCCTCCGAGGATGCACTTTCGTCATCATCGCGCGGAGCAGCCAGGAAATTCTCCTGATATTGTGCGGGAGCCTGAGACTTCCAGAACTCCACGACCGCGGCAATCTCTTTTTCCGTCACAAAGGGAGCATGAACGCGATGCACGCGGGCCGAGCCATTCGGCAGGTACAGCATGTCGCCCCGGCCCAGCAGCGCCTCGGCACCATTGGCGTCGAGGATGGTGCGCGAGTCAATCTTGGTCGCGACACGGAACGAAATACGCGCAGGGAAGTTGGCCTTAATCAGCCCGGTAATGACGTCGACAGACGGGCGCTGCGTCGCCAGCACAAGGTGGATGCCCACCGCGCGCGCCATCTGCGCCAGGCGGGTGATGGAGGCCTCGACGTTCTGCCCATCGAGCATCATCAGGTCCGCCAGCTCGTCGATGATGATCACGATGTAGGGTAGCGGCCGCGCCTCGCTGCCTTCGTCGAACAGGCTGGGCGTGTTCTCTTCAAACAGGCGATTGTACTGGTCGATGTTGCGAACGCCCTTCTCGGCCAGCACCTTAAGGCGGCGCTCCATTTCGCGAACGGCGTTGCGTAGCGCGTTCGACGCCAGCTTAGGCTCGGTAATGATCGGCGTGTGCAGATGGGGCACACCCTCATAGTTGCCCAGCTCCAGCCGCTTCGGGTCGACAAGGATCAGCTTCACCTCGTCGGGCGTCGCCTTGTACAGCACCGACATGATGAAGGCATTGATAGCCACGCTCTTGCCCGATCCCGTCGAGCCGGCGATGAGCAGGTGCGGCATGGTGTTCAGGTCGGCGGTGACAATGCGGCCATTGATGTCCTTGCCGAGCGCCAAGGTCAGCTTAGACTTTGTGGCCAGGAATTCGCGGGCCTCGACCACTTCACGCAGCCAGATGGTCTCGCGTTCGTGGTTCGGCACCTGAATTCCGACTGTCGACTTGCCCGACATGCGCTCGATCAGAATGCTTTCGGCGCGCAGTGCCAGGCAGAGGTCGTCACACAGGCCGGTGACGCGGCTGTATTTGATGCCCGCTTCCGGTTTGAATTCGAAGGTAGTGACCACCGGGCCGGGGTTGATTTGCGATACCGTACCGCGCACGTCGAACTCAGCGCACTTTTCCTGAAGCACTTGCGCCAGCCGTTTCAGTTCTTCTTCGTTGACAGCGTTGTGTTCATCGGCGCGATGCAGCAGAGCGGTCGAGGGCAGCTTGTAACCGCCGGCGAGGCGCGGCATGGTGGTCTTGCCGTGCGGCACGCTATCGGCGCGAGGGCCAACGGCGATCGGCTCGTCGGGAGCTGACTCGTCTGCGGCGGGAGCCTCGGGTGGCATGGGGAGCGATGCCGTCTGCGCGGGTCGTACTTCCGTTCCGAACGTGCGCTCGATACCGCTTCGCATACTTTCGGGGCGGACCGGCGGCACGACTGGCGGTGGAGGAGTTACCTGTTCCGGCATCGCAGGCGAAGCTGGCTGTTCACTGGCGCGGCGCGGTACCAGTTGGGCGGTCACTACTGGCTTGGCATTCGCGGCTGCTGCGCGCTTCTTCTCCAGGTCGCGGGCAGCGCGGCGGCGGGCACGTTCGGTGCGCCAGTCGGCAAAGCGATCGAGCGCGGCATAGGCAAACGAGAACCGCGTCTGCGACCAGATTCGAATGGCGCCAAACGAGAACGTCGTGGACAGATACAGCGCCACTGCGATCGCGGCGACGCAGACCAGATACGCGCCAACCACATTTAGATAGTGAATCAGCCCGTCGGCTACGATGCGTCCCAACAGGCCCTCAGCCGATATCGCGCCCTGCCATTTGAAGTGCCATGGCAGCAGACCGATGAAGCCGGATGAGAAGACAACTAAAGCCGCTGCCCCCAGGGTCTTAGCAAATGGAGAATTGACTGGAGCTGAGCGGAACCAGCGCAGCGAATACAGAACAAGAAAGACCGGAATCAGAAAAATCGAAATCCCGAAGATCTGAAACGCGAGGTCGCTGACGGTGGCGCCCACCGGCCCAATCCAGTTGTGCGCGGGACGCGAGGCCGGCGGCGTAGCCGCTGTGTTCCACGACGGATCGAGCGGCGAGTAGGAGACCAGCGAGAGGACAAGGAGGGTCGCGGCGACCAGCGCCAGGAATCCGACAAGCTCATTGAGCCGCCGGTTAGGCGTGGGCGTGAAGGCGTGGGAGACGAATGTCATGCTGGCCGCTGGCCGCTTGGCCGGGCTACGGCGTTTCCGGTTGGTCATGCCGCCTTTTCGTTGGAGCCCAGGCAGACATCACCCCGCGTGCGGGCTGGCCGGAACGCGTGAACCTGAAAGCTGCCATTTGCGGACCGCGCGCCGGAAACCATCGGCGAACGGCTTATATGCCAGAGCAAGATGATTATGCCAAATCGTCAGATACTGCGGAGAGAAATCCAGCCTCTAGCCATTGTCGAAGTAAATGCCCCGTGGCTCGTATCGCAAAAAAACCAAAAGAAAGTGATGGGAGCGCGGTTTGGTTGCCACGCTTTCTTGTTCAGCGATTAAACTGGAGCGCGCATGAGTCAGAATGCAGGCATTCCCCCGCGTACGGCTGGCGCGCTCGAGGTACAAATCCGCGAGTCGCTCGTGACCCGCGCCCTCATCGTGCCGGTCCAGCAGTTCATTCATATACAAGGCGTAAGTAGCGTTGTGCTGCTGCTGGCGGCAATCGCCGCCCTGGTATGGGCCAACTCTCCCTGGCATGAGTCCTACCACCACGTGTGGGACATGGAGCTGAATCTCTCCCGGCTGACCCTTCCAGTACACGCGTGGATCAACGACGCGTTAATGGCGATCTTCTTTTTCCTGGTCGGCATGGAGATCAAGCATGAGATCGTGCACGGCGAGCTCTCGGACATGCGGCGCGCATCGCTTCCCATCGTGGCCGCGCTGGGTGGAATGGTGGTCCCAGCGCTGATCTATGCCGGGATCAACTTCCGTCAGGCGGGCGCGCACGGGTGGGGAATTCCCATGGCGACGGACATTGCCTTCTCGCTCGGCGTTCTGGCCATGGTGAAGGGGATTCCGGCTGAGTTGAAGGTCTTCCTGCTCTCGCTGGCCATAGCTGACGATATCGGGGCCATCGCGGTCATCGCCGTCTTCTACACCGAAACGCTAAGGATCGAATCCCTGATCCTGGGCTTGCTTCTGCTGATCATCATGTATCTCGTTCACCGGGTGGGCATCCATCACGCGATGATCTATGCCACGTTGGGAGTGCTGTTCTGGGTGGCGATCCAACGCTCGGGGATACATGCGACCATCGCCGGAGTGATCCTGGGCTTCATGGTGCCCACCACTCCGCAGCTGAGCTTTGAGGAGTTTGAGAGAATCGGGACCGACGTGGTAAGGCGTTATCGCAAGGCGCTCGCGGGCAACGACACCGCAGCCGCGACCCGGATGTTGGGCGTGCTGGAGCAAGTAGTAAGCGCGACTGAGGCCCCTTCCGAACGCCTCACGAGAAAGCTCAACGATTGGGTATCGTTTCTCGTTCTACCACTATTCGCGCTGGCTAATGCGGGCGTGGAGTTTTCCGCCGGGGGAGTGGGTGAGCTGTTGCGCAGCCATGTCGCCTGGGGAGTTTTCTTTGGACTTGTCATTGGCAAACCGTTAGGAATATTCGCGTTCTCGTGGGCGGCGGTGAAGCTGGGAGTCGCTGACCTTCCTCATCACGTGAGCTGGCGGCTGGTGAGTGCCGTCGGCATGCTGGCTGGAATCGGCTTTACGGTTTCGATCTTCATTAGCTCGCTGGCATTTAACGACGCTGCGATGCTGACCGACGCAAAAGCTGCCGTGCTTGGAGCGTCTCTGGTCGCGGGAATAGTGGGCTACGTCGGCTTGCGCCGGGCCGTCAGCCAAGAACCCCAACCCGTTGCTGCTGAGGCTGTCGTAGAGTAGCGGTAAGGGCGTCTATCGAAGTTTTGCTTTATGCAACCTTGCGTCACTGGTAACCTTCGAATCAAGAGTCAGCTTTAGAGCCTTAGCATTTTCTCTGCCGTGATAACCCCCCAATTCGGCAGTGGATCCAAAGGAGCTTATTATGCGTTCTCGAATGATCGGCCTTCTCTTAGCCGTATTTCTTATCGCAGGCATGGCGGCCTGCAGCAAGAAGAGTGAACAGGCAAATCAGACACCGCCGGCTACTACCGACCAGTCGGCTCAGACATCCCAGGCAACGCCTGCCGGCACGCCGCCTGCCGGGCAGATGGAACAGTCCGCTCCTGGGACATCAGAAGCTCCGGCCCAGGGTGCGTCTTCTGCCGCTGAGCAGGCTCCGACAGCCGCGCCAGAGGCGCCCCCACCCCCACCACCGCCGCCGCCGTTGGTGGTTCCCGCGGGAAGGTCTTTACTGGTGCGGCTTGGCTCCACGCTCGACACCAAGACCGCGCAGACCGGTCAGCCCTTCAGCGGGGCGCTGGCTAAGTCCGTGGTAGTAGACCACGAGGTGGCGATCCCGGCTGGAGCTGGCGTGAGCGGCACCGTGGTGGACTCCAAGTCGCCCGGCAAATTCAAGGGCGAAGGAGTCCTCTCCATCACGCTGAACTCAATCGATGTTCGTGGAGTGCCGACCGAGATCGCGACCTCTACCTTTACCCAGACCGTCAAAGGTAAAGGCAAGCGCACTGCGGTCGCGGTGGGCGGGGGCACGGGCGCAGGCGCGCTGATCGGCGGTATCGCCGGCGGCGGCAAAGGCGCTCTGATTGGAGGTCTGGTCGGCGCGGGCGCGGGAACTGCCGGCGCTGCTTTCACCGGGAACAAAGATGTGCAGATTCCGGCAGAGACGGTCGTCACGTTCCGGCTGGCGAACTCGATCACAGTGCAGCACCCGGAAAAGAAAGCCAAGTCCGAAGAGGCTCCGCCGCAATAAAACTCGCTGATTGCTCTGGAGGGACGACGCTGGCTAGAGACTTCGAACTAGAGGGAGGTTTTCGGCCCTCCCTTTTTTTTCACCCTGCCCGCTTGGACGAGAAGTCGCCACCCGCTTCAAGCCGCCATTGCTTAAGTGACAACAAGGAACTACAACTCAGCCAGTCTTAGGGCTGCCGTGGCGCGGGCGCGCCGCGAAGCAATCCTTCTGTGCTGATGTCTTCGTCGATCTGCGGCCAGTGGATACCGTAGCCGCCGCCGGCAATCTTCCAGTCACGGCGCTGCTCGACAGTGGCATTGAAAAGCCTGGGATACCAGGCGAGCGGCACACTGATGGTGCGGCCGTCCTTGAGCCGAACGCTCAGCGTTTCCTGATCAAAGGAGACGTCCGCAACTCTTTCATCTGCCGATACCGCCAAAATGCCCATCCCAAGCCTCCAGCAGGCGCTCCCGGTTGGCCTGCCCCGTCGATTGTAGCGTGTTAAACTCACGGGCGCTGAAGCCAAAGTTACTCGCCAATCCGACGAGCTCCAGCCAAAATTTCGCGGACAGGTCATCCCGGTCTACATGAACGTGAGGTGGTTCGTGCGGTTCGTGGCTGTAGAAGTAGAAACGGTACGGCCCCGATCTCAGAACAGTTGGCATTACTTTGGCGTCTGCTTAAGCTGTGCTCTTCGTTCCGCCGCCCAGCCGGGTTTGTTCACCTGCCGTCCACGGCCGACCGCCAGTGCATCGGGCGGAACATCTTCGGTGATGCAGGAAGCTGCTGCGACATAAGATCCCTTGCCGAGACGGACCGGGGCAACCAGCGTAGCGTCGCTTCCCACGAAGACTCCATCTTCGATGACTGTACCGAATTTATTCACTCCATCGTAGTTGCAGGTGATGGTGCCGGCGCCCACGTTCACACCCTCGCCGACCTCGGCGTCGCCGAGGTAAGTCAAATGGTTGGCTTTGGAGCCATTGCCCAGACGGGTCTTCTTCGTTTCGACAAAATTGCCGACATGGGCGCGCTCGCCGATGTCGCAGCCCGGCCGCAAGTGCGAGTAGGGGCCGAGCTCCGCTCCGTTCCGTACGACCGAGCCTTCCAGGATGCAGCCCGGCTTGATCAGCACGCCGTCGCCAATCTCGCAGTTAGTGATCACCGAATACGAGCGGATGCGGCAGTCGGAGCCGATCTTTGTCTTGCCGATGAGCTGCACGAACGGCTCAATAACCGTGTCAGCGCCGACTTGCACGTCGGCGTCGATATCGCAGGTTTCGGGCCGGAAAATGGTCGTACCCGCAAACATCAGCTCGTGGGCCTTCCGGGCGCGCAGTTTGGCATCGAGCTCTGCCAGCTCCATGCGGGTGTTCACGCCCAGCACTTCGCTGGAATCGTCGGCCGCCAGGGCCAGCACCTTCTCCCCGTCGTTAGCCAAAATGGCGGCCATGTCCGTGAGGTAGAACTCGCGCGCGGAGTTCTCCGTCGTAAGCCGGTCGATGTGCTTGAACAGCGGCTTGGTCGCGAAGGCGTAGATTCCCGAGTTGACCTCACCCTGCTCACCTTCGTCGCCGGTTAGCGCCGTTTGCTCGACAATGCGCTCCAGTTCGTCGGTGGTTCGCCCGTGCTGCGTGCGTCGGAAGACCCGCCCGTATCCGGTGGGATCCTCGGGACGCGCAGTAAGGACGGTCATGGCGGCATCGCTGTCGATGTGAAAATTGCGCACCCGCTCGATGGTCTGTGGCCGGATGAGTGGTACATCGCCGGACAGCACCAGCACGTGTGCGAAGCTCTGCAATGCGCTACGGGCCTGCATGATGGCGTGCCCGGTACCTAATTGTTCCGCTTGCAGGACGAAGTTAATTCCGGTTGAGCGCAGCGCTGCCTCCACTAGCTCCGCCTCGTGCCCAATGATGGCAAAAATATTTTGCGGCGCCACCACGCGCCTGGCGCTGGCCACGACGTATGCCAGCAACGGCCGGCCACCGATCTCGTGCAGCACCTTAGGATGCCGCGACTTGAGCCTGGTGCCTTTTCCTGCCGCCAGAATGGCGACGGCGAACATGTAGTCGGGCTGCTCGTGGGCTGATGAGGCAGAACTTTGGTTTGGCATGATGTCTCGATCTCGTTGGGGCGATTACGATGTCATTCGTGAGGCGGCAACAGGAGTTTCGCGCACTTCCATCATAAGCCGGAGCAGGTCGTGCGCGACGTGCAGAGTGTTGTGGCGGGCGATAAGCCCGTCAGGCTGGCGCATCTCCTCCACCAGGTAGTCGCCCAGGATGGGCTTCACACCGAGGTCCTCGATACGCTCCAAGTCCGCCTCGATGGGACATTGCAGCTTCTCGGCATACTTCTGCCGCAGTGGGGCTGACGCCGGAGTGCTGTTAACCAGGGCATATTCGAAGAACTGGTGACGAGCGTGCTCGTACAAAGCGCGAATGTGGTCCGACGCGGTCAGGCCCAGGCTTTCGTTGGCCTGCGTCATGAGATTGCACACGAAGACTTTTATCGCGCTGGATGCCTGAATCGCCTTGGAGACGTCGCGCACCAGCAGATTAGGCACAAGGCTGGTGAATAGCGATCCCGGTCCAACGGTGATCAGGTCGGCTTTCTCGATGGCTTCCAGCGTCAACGGCAGTGGCTTGGCATTTGCTGGAGCCATTCGCAGCTCCACAATGCGCTTGCTGCTGGCTGTGATGTTGGTTTCACCGCGGACATAAGAACCGTCATCCATGACGGCATAGAGCTGAGCGTTGCTGGTGGTGGCGGGATAGATATTGCCCCGCGTGGCCAGAATGGCGGCCGATAGCTCTACGGCTTTGCTGAAGTCGCCGGTGATTTCAGCGAGGGCTGAAAGAAACAGATTGCCGAAGCTGTGACCTTCCAGGCCCTCACCGGCTTTGAACCGGTATTTGAAGAGCCTGGAAAGCAGGGCCTCATCTTCCGCCAAGGCAACAATGCAATTGCGCACGTCGCCGGGCGCGGGCATATTGAGCTCCTTGCGAAGGCGTCCGCTGGAGCCTCCGTCATCGCTGACGGTCACGACGGCGCTGAGTTGCGCGATGAAAGGCAAATCGGGATCGATTTCCGGCTCGCCCGGCAGGCAAACATAGCGCTTCAGTCCATGCAGTAGGGTGGAGAGTCCAGTGCCGCCTCCCATGGCGACAACCCGGAGCGCTCGGGAGCCCTCGAGTTGGCGTGCAATCGGCATTAGTAGCGGTGCCTGCGCTAAAAGTGCCAGTTCTGCGGATCAGGAGGCACTTCGGCGCTGCTATCAGGATAAAGCAGTTCCGTAAAACGAGGGTCGTCAGCTAGGCTTTTGAAATCGGAGTCGTTGCGAGCCTGGAAACGGTTGGCCGGATTCAGGCGTATCGCCTCGTTCAGGCGGGTAATAGACTCAGGATAATGTCCCATGAGACAGTTGAGCGCCGCCAAGCCGTACCAGATATAGTCCAACTGGGGATACTTGCGTACCAGTCCCTCGAAATTCTCCCGCGCGGCGAGGTAGTCGCCCATGTTCATGAGAGAGATGGCGTAGTCATAGTGTTCTTCTGGAGTCTTGAACTGGGTGGCAGTGTGGCTCAAATGCTGGTTGCAGGTGTTGAGGTGGACGGCGGCTCGGTCGGTGAGCTCAGGATTCGCCCCGTTCATCACCTTCTCAAAACACGCTTTCGCCCGATCATATTTGTGCGTCTGCATCGCCTTCAGGCCGGCCTCATAGTTCTGCACGGCCTGGGTGAACCGCGGATCCTCGGATACCTTCGTCGGCTTACTCATGCGAGACTTGTCCGAATCTTTCATGGAAGCTAATCGATTGTTAGCGACAGGCTTAGCAGAAGTCCGTTTGCGGGCTGCTGCCGCATTTTTGTTCATCCCGCTGTTCCCGATGAGGCGGTTCACGGCAGACCTACCGAGTACAGCTCGGGAAAGGCTTCGATCTGCTGATTAGATGGAGATTGTTACCCGCAACCGCGTCCGTCGTCAACTGAGCTAAAGTGGCACTGTCTGGTTGCTAGTTGATCGTGGCCGCTGTGTCGAGGTCGATGGACTTCCACTCGCCTTTGATGATCCCGGCTCGAATCTGCTCCGGGGTCTTCTGCAATTTCGTCTGCTGATAGGCGTAGAACACCTCTTTCATGCAAATGCCGCAATGGGCTCCGTGATCGCTCTCGAAGCAGGTGTGCAGGCTCTTGTGCCCGATGCGTTCGCAGTAGCAGTAGCACGGGAGCTGATTGATCACCCCGGGGATCTTTGCCGCCAGCTCATAGGCGTGGACCTGATAGGGGTTCTTGAAGAGCTCTCCAACCCGCTGGTCCGGGGGCAGGATGGGCAGCACTTCTCCCGGCTTGGGAGGGGCCGTGTTGTAAGCCGGGACATGGTCTCCCTGAGCGAGGGACAAGATGGCCAATGCTAACATCGCTGCGAGCAACCCAAGTTTCCGCATCGTCGAACCTCTTGACGGTATTCTATATGCAGAAGCAATAGCGCTGATGTGGCCCAGCTTATCAGAGTGAACCGGTGCTTTAGGGTTTGTCTTATTCCGGTTGCGCGACCTTGCTATAGCTCTAATGGATTGCGGAGCGTCTAACATCGAAGTGATGAAGGAAACTGATCAGGATCCCTCCCACGGCCCAAACGAACGTGAGCCAAGCTCCCGCAGGGCCAGACCTGTGTTGGCAGCTTGGATGCGCGATATCGCGATATCGCTGGCGGTGTCGATCCTTTTCATCGTCTTCTTGTATCAGCCGGTAAAGGTTGAGGGCACGAGCATGATGCCGACACTGGCCGACCAGGAGCGGGTCTTCATCAACAAGTTCGTCTACAAGCTGGAACCGATCCATCGTGGCGACGTGGTTGTCTTCCGCTATCCGCGCGACGTTTCGAAGAGCTACATCAAGCGAGTGATCGCAGTGGCCGGCGATCGGGTCCGCATCGATGACGGCGTGGTCTATGTCAACGACCAGCGTCTGCCCGAGCCGTACGTTCCTGAAGACTACTGGGATGCACGCTCCTACCCCGAAACCGTGGTTCCGCCACATTCGTATTTTCTGCTTGGCGATCATCGCAATCTCTCCAACGACAGTCGCGACTTCGGCCCGGTCAACGAAGAGTACATTTACGGCAAAGCGGTCTTCGGGTATTGGCCCTTCGACAAGCTGGGCAAACTGCGGTAGATTGCACAGAACTCGCCGATTCTCCTGATCTGCTGTTTTCATGCTTGAAGGGGCGCAACTTCAGTTGCGCCGCGGCAGCCCCGACAAGCCGCAGTGACTCTCTGCTAAAATTGTAAAAATCCACCCAACGGAGATGCGATGCAAGCAATGCTTGCGCTGGAAGACGGGCGAATCTTCCAAGGCAAAGGCTACGGCGCAAAAGGCGAATGCTACGGCGAAGTCGTTTTTAATACTTCCATCACCGGCTACCAGGAAATCTTCACCGATCCCTCCTACGCCGGGCAGATTGTTGTTCTCACCAATCCCGAGATCGGAAATTACGGCACCAACTCCGACGACAATGAGGCCACGCGTCCGTACATCGAAGGGCTGATCGTGCGCGAGTTCTCACGCATGAGTTCGAACTGGCGCTCGCAGGAGGTCGCCGAGGAGTACCTCGAACGCTACAAGATTCCGGTGCTGGCGGAGATCGACACTCGCTCCCTGGTGCGGCATCTTCGCGACAACGGCGTGATGCGCGGAGTGATTTCCACGCTGGAAAGCGATCCCGAAAAGCTGGTGGCCAAGGCGCGATCGATTCCGAAGATGGATGGCACCGACCTCGCGAAAGAAGTCACTACGCCCCGCGTCTATGAGTGGGACGAGGGGTTGCGATCGTACGAGCCGACAGAAGTCGTCGGCGTAAAAGACGCGCCGCCGAAGTATCACGTGGTCGCCTACGACTACGGCATCAAGCAGAACATTATGCGCAGGCTTGTGGGCGAGTGCTGCCGGGTGACGGTGGTTCCGGCAACGACGAGCGCGGAAGATGTGCTGGCGATGAAGCCCGATGGCGTGTTCCTCTCGAATGGGCCGGGCGATCCTGAGCCGGTGACCTACGCGCAGGACAACATTCGCCGCATGATGGGCAAAGTCCCGATCTTCGGAATCTGTCTGGGGCATCAGTTGATCGGCCTGGCGCTGGGCGGCAAGACCTACAAGCTGCGCTTCGGGCATCACGGGGGCAATCATCCGGTGAAGCAGATGGCGACCGGCAAGATTGAGATCACGGCGCACAATCACAACTTCGCCGTCGATCCCGATTCGCTGAAACAGAGTGAGGTCGACCTGACGCACATCGACTTAAACGACAACACGCTGGAAGGCTTGCGCCACCGCTCGCTGCCGCTGTTCAGCGTGCAATACCACCCGGAAGCCGCGCCCGGCCCGCACGATTCGCACTACCTGTTCAAGGACTTTGTGAGGATGATGGAGGAGTGGAAGGGGTGACCACGGAGAAGAGCAAACGGCGGGGCTTCGCCCAGCATTCGCAGATTTGTCATCACGAGCGAAGCGAGGGATCTGTTTTTCGGTCGCACAGCGAGGAGCGTCAGGAGAGATGAGCCGCGATTGGCATTTCTGGGTTTACATCATGGCGAGCAAGTCTCGGCGTATTTACACAGGGATGACGAACAACCTCGCTCGACGGGTGGCCGAGCATAAGACGGGCGCCATTGAAGGATTTACACATAGGTACAAAATCAATCGCCTGGTGTATTTCGAGAGATATCAATATGTGGGTAATGCAATTCGCAGGGAAAAGGCAATCAAAGGTCTGGATCGCGCCAAGCGCGTCGCCCTAATTGAGAGCATGAACCCGACTTGGGAGGATTTGGCGGCTGACTGGGGCAAGCCCATTGAGTCGTTGGCAACGAGCAGAAAAGCAGATGCCTCGCTTCGCTCCGTCATGACAATTCAAGTATGGGGACAGCGCTGAAGAAATGAGCATCCTCGTCCCTTACGAACGGAATGAGCAATAGATGCCACGCCGCAACGACATCGCGAAGATTCTGATCATCGGCTCGGGGCCCATCGTCATCGGGCAGTCGGCCGAGTTCGACTACTCCGGCGCACAGGCCTGCAAGGCGCTCAAGTCCGAGGGCTACGAGGTGGTGCTGGTCAACTCGAATCCGGCGACCATCATGACCGACCCCGAGATGGCCGACCGCACCTACATCGAGCCGCTCACCCGCACCTATCTCGAAGAGATTATTCGCCTGGAAGCCGACATGCTCGCCGCAAGTGGCCGTCCAGGCATCTTCGCCATATTGCCGACGGTCGGGGGACAGACCGCGCTCAACCTCGCAGTCGAGCTGGCCGACAACGGAGTACTGGAGAAGTACGGCGCGCAGCTCATCGGCGCACAGCTTACGGCGATCAAGAAGGGTGAAGACCGGTTGCTCTTCAAGGATGCCATGACGCGCATCGGACTTGAAGTGCCGAAATCGAGCCTGGTCAACAATCTGAAAGACGGCATCGACTTCAGCAGCAAAATTGGTTTCCCGGTGATTCTGCGTCCGTCGTTCACGCTCGGCGGCACCGGCGGCGGCATCGCGTATAACCGCGAAGAGTTGCTCGAACTGCTGGCTCGCGGCTTGGATCTTTCGCCGGTTCACGAAGTGCTGCTCGAAGAATCTGTCTTGGGCTGGAAGGAATACGAGCTCGAGCTGATGCGCGACCTCGCCGACAACGTGATTGTCGTCTGCTCGATCGAAAACTTCGACCCGATGGGCGTGCACACCGGCGACTCCATCACGGTCGCGCCGGCGCAGACGCTCACCGATCGCGAGTATCAGGCCATGCGCGACGCGGCGATCGCCGTCATCCGTGAGATCGGGGTCGAGACCGGCGGCTCGAACATTCAGTTCGCCATCAATCCGCACAACGGGCGCATGGTGGTCATCGAGATGAACCCGCGCGTGTCGCGCTCGTCGGCGCTGGCATCGAAGGCGACTGGCTTCCCCATCGCGAAGATCGCGGCCAAACTCGCCGTGGGCTACACGCTGGATGAGATTACCAACGACATCACGCGCAAGACGCCGGCCTGCTTCGAGCCGACGCTCGATTATGTGGTCGTCAAAATTCCCAAGTGGCAGTTCGAGAAGTTCCCCGGCGCTGACGACACGCTTGGCCCGCAGATGAAATCGGTCGGCGAAGTGATGGCGATTGGGCGCACCTTCAAGCAGGCGTTGCTGAAGGGCATTCGTTCACTGGAGACCGGCAAGAGCATCAGCGCGGAGAAGGTCGAACCGCGCATCCTGACCAAGCGACTGGTCACACCGCATCCCGAGCGCTTGCAATACATCCGTTATGCGCTGGAGCAGGGAATGAGCGTGCGCGAGATCGCGCAGATGACCGGCATCGATGCCTGGTTTCTGCATCAGTTGAAGGAAATCGCGGATGAGCAAGCGCGATTGAGCAAAGGTGGGCTCGGACTATTCGAGAAGAACGAGTTGCGAAGTCTGAAGCGACTCGGTTTCTCCGATGCCCGGCTAGCGATTTCCGTGAAGATGCAGGAAGGAAAGTCTTCGTCGGAAACAGTTCATCAACTTCGCAAGCAGCATGGCGTCACTCCGGTGTACAAACGGGTGGACACCTGCGCCGCCGAGTTCGAAAGCTTCACACCGTATCTCTACTCAACCTACGAGGAGGAAGACGAGGCAACGCCGACCGACCGCAAGAAGGTCATCATTCTCGGCAGCGGGCCGAACCGCATCGGCCAAGGCATCGAGTTCGACTACTGCTGCTGCCATGCCGCGTTTGCGCTGCGCGATGACGGCTTCGAGACCATCATGGTGAATTGCAATCCCTGAAACCGTCTCGACCGACTACGACACCAGCGACCGGCTCTACTTCGAGCCTCTGACTTACGAAGACGTAATGGCGGTGTACGAGCACGAGGCCGCAGGCGGAGCGCCGATCGGCGTCATCGTGCAGTTCGGCGGACAGACGCCCTTGAATCTCGCGCTGCGTCTGAAGGCTGCGGGCGTGCCTATCATCGGCACCTCGCCCGAGAGTATCGATCTGGCGGAAGACCGCAAGCGCTTCGGCAAGCTGCTCGACGAACTCGATATCCCGCAGCCGCCCGGTGCCACGGCCGCCAGCGTCGAGGAAGCTGTGGCGAACGCCAACCGCATCGGCTACCCCGTGCTGGTGCGGCCCTCGTATGTGCTCGGTGGACGTGCCATGGTGATTGCCTACGACGATACCTCGGTCGAGCAATACATGCGCGAGGCGGTGGAGTACTCGCAGGAGCGGCCGGTGCTGATCGACCACTTCCTCGAGTCGGCGACCGAGGTCGATGTTGACGCCCTCAGCGATGGTGAAGATGTTGTGATCGCGGGCATCATGCAGCACATCGAAGAGGCCGGCATTCACTCCGGCGATTCGTCGTGTGTTCTGCCGTCGGTGGACATTCCGCAGCAAGTGCTGGCGACGATCCGCGATTACACCTTCCGGCTGGCGCGCCGTCTGAAGGTTATTGGACTCATGAACGTGCAGTATGCCATTCAGCGCGACAAGGTTTTCGTCATCGAAGTGAATCCGCGTGCCTCACGCACCGTGCCGTATGTATCTAAGGCGACCGGTGTCCCGCTGGCCAAGATCGCTGCCCGCCTGATGACGGGCCGCAAGCTACACGAGTTTCTGCCGGACAACATCGAGCACGCTTCCGATCTCGACACCGGCAGCTTTTACTACGTGAAATCGCCAGTCTTTCCCTGGGGCAAGTTCCCCGGCGTCGATACGGTGCTGGGGCCGGAAATGAAGTCCACCGGCGAGGTGATGGGCGTCGCCGACAACTTTGGGGAGGCGTTTGCCAAGGCGCAGCTCGCAGCCGGACAGATGCTGCCCACCGCAGGCCGAGTGTTCCTCAGCGCCAACGACCGTGACAAGCCGTTCATCGCCGAGGTTGCGGCGCGCTTCGTCGAGCTTGGCTTCAGCCTGGTTGCTACGCACGGTACAGCGAAGATTCTGGAAGATGCGGGACTGCAGGTCGAACGCGTGTACAAAGTGATGGAGGGGCGGCCGAACGTTGTCGACCTCATCAAGGGTGAACGCATTCACCTCATCGTCAACACGCCGCACGGGATCGAGCCATGGTTTGACGAAAAGGCCATTCGCCGCGCTGCGGTGACAGCCCGCATTCCCACCATCACTACCCTCTCCGCAGCCCGCGCCGCTTGCGATGGCATCGCGGCACTGCAACGGGGAGAAGCACGAGTTTACGCGTTGCAGTCATTGCATGCAGAGCGAGCTGCAGCCGCGTCGCGAGGCGTGGTACGGGTCACCTGAGCGCGATTCCAATCGATCTAATCGAGCCAGCATCCAATTAGCTTATGGCGAAAACTGAGACCGCGGATTCCGATGCGGATGCACTCCGCTCGGAATTGCTGGAAGAAAAACGCGAGTTGGTCGCACCGGCTTCGAAGAAATCGAAGCTGGCGGTCGCCACCCGGGCGCTGCGCCATCGCAATTTTCAGCTTTTCTTCAGCGGCCAACTCATTTCGCTAATCGGCACGTGGATGGACACGGTCGCCGAATCCTGGCTGGTGTACCGCCTCACTGGATCGGCCCTGCTCCTGGGTACGGTGGCATTTTGCAGCCAGATTCCAGTATTTCTCTGCGCGCCCATTGGTGGAATCGTGGCCGACCGCCACAATCGCCATCGCATCATCATTGCCACGCAAGCATTGTCGATGGTAGTGGCCTTTGTCCTTGCGGTGCTCACGCTGACGCACCGCGTACAGGTCTGGCAAATTATGGTGCTGGCCGCCTGCGGTGGCGTCATCAACGCCTTTGATATTCCTGCGCGGCAGGCGTTCCTCATTGACATGGTGGGGCGTGAGGACTTGCTGAACGCCATCGCGCTGAACTCGTCGATGTTCAACGGTGCGCGCATCATCGGCCCGGCAGTGGCGGGCGTCGTCGTCGCCGCCGTCGGCGAGGGCTGGTGCTTCATGGCCAACAGCGTGAGCTATATTGCCGTGATCACGGGCCTGCTGCTGATGAAGCTTGCGCCCCGCCAGGAACGTGAGCGAGAGACCTCGCCGCTGGAAGACATCGTCAACGGCTTCACCTTCGTCAAGAACACGGCCCCCATCCGCGCCATTCTGCTCATGCTCGGGCTGGTGAGCCTGGTAGGAATGCCCTACGCCGTACTCATGCCGGTATTCGCGGCGCAGGTCCTGCACGGCGGCGCCAAGGCGCTCGGCATTCTTATGGGTGCAACCGGCGTCGGAGCTTTGCTGGGCGCGATGAGCCTGGCAGCTCGCGTGGGCGTCAGAGGGCTGGGGAAACTGATTGCGTTTTGCGCCGCCGGATTTGGCATTGCCTTGATTGCCTTTTCGTTCTCTCGCGTCTTCTGGCTGTCGGTGTTGCTCCTCGTCCCGGTGGGCTTTTGCATGATGGTGCAGATGGCGTCTTCGAACACCTTGGTGCAATCCATGGTGCCCGACACGATGCGCGGCCGCGTGATGGCCGTCTACTCCATGATGTTCATGGGCATGGCCCCATTTGGCGGATTCTTCGCGGGAGCCATCGCACACCATATTGGCGCGCCATACACCGTTGCTCTCGGAGGACTAGCGTGCATCGCAGGAGCCTCTGCTTTCCGCATGTACCTGCCTAAGATCAGGGGCGAGGTTCGCGAGCTGGTCCTGGCGCAAGGCATGACGGCGGGCGTTCCCGCACAGGAAGTCACGCGGCAGGGTGCGTGAGGGCAGTTGTCGGTTGTCAGAGGGTGTCAGGCCCCAGGTCTCAGGCGTCAGACTTGGTTCTTGGTTTGACTCTGACACCTGACACCTGATACCTGATACCTAGCTCATGAGTAATGAAACTGCGCCCAAAGTCACCGACAGCGGCGACCAGAGCCGAGCCGCCGCCGCCTACGTCGGTACCTCGGGCTGGTCTTATCCCATCTGGAAGCCGGATTTCTATCCCAAGAATGTCGCTTCCAAGAACTTCCTGAACTACTACGCGACCCGCCTGAACGCGGTCGAGGTCAACTTCACCTTTCGCATGCGGCTGCAGGAGAAAACTGCTCTTGGTTGGATGGCAGCGGTCGGTTCCGACTTCCGGTTTGCCCTCAAAGCGAACCAGTTCATCACGCACATTCGCAGACTGAACAACGTTGAAGAACCGCTCCAGCGCTTCCTGCTAACCCTGCAGCCGTTCGGCTCGCAGCTCGGTCCGGTATTGTTCCAGCTTCCGCCAAACCTGAAGTGCGACGCCGGGCTGCTGCGCAACTTTCTCTCGCTGTTTCCGAAGAACTTTCGGTCGGCGTTCGAGTTCCGCCACGAGTCCTGGTTTAGCGAAGAAATCTATTCTGCTCTGCGCGAACACAACGCAGCACTCTGCATCTCCGAGACGGAGAAGCTCACCACTCCCGAGGTCCACACCGCCAGCTATACGTATTTCCGCTTACGAGAGACGAGCTACTCCCCTGACGACCTGAGGGCGATCGCCTCCAGAGTCGAGCGCGTCCTGGCGGAGGGGCGCGAAGCCTACGTCTTCTTTAAGCACGAAGAGGATCCGAGGAGCCCGTTGAACGCGGTTGAGCTGCTCGGCCGGCTGCGCTAACCGCCCGGCAACTAGCTCTCGCTGAATTACTATATAAGCGGCCGACCGCAGTTCGCAGGAACCCGCCGTCTTGCGGGAGATCGGGCCTGCAGAAAGGCTGTATGCTTCCCCTGCCTCCCAACGTGGAGAGATTTCTTCGTCGCACGCGCTACTACAGAATGTTGCGGAATCAGCCCGCGGAAGCTGATGCCCAGGCTTGCCGTCCCTTCCTTCGGCCGGGCGATATGGCGATCGATGTTGGGGCGAATTTCGGGTTCTATACCAAGCTGTTTTCCGAATGCGTCGGCCCGGAAGGCTCCGTTCACGCGGTCGAGCCGGTACCCGAGACCTTCGATTACCTGCATTACAACGTGCGGCGTCTCGGGCTCGGCAATGTGTTCCTGTATCAGGTAGCGGCGAGTGACTATTCGGGCATCGCCCACATGTCCATGCCGCTTTGGCATGGCGGCAGGAGAAACATCTACGAAGCACACCTCGACGAACAAGGAGACATCCCGGTGCGCGTCCTGCGGCTGGATGACCTTTTTGCCGGAATGAAGCCGGCGCTGATCAAGATCGACGTCGAGGGCAACGAGCTGCAACTGATCGAGGGCGCCCGGCAGTTGCTCACCACCTATCATCCTCCGTTGCTAGTGGAAGTTTCGTCGCCGCAAACGGCTCCGCTGTTGGCCGAGCTTGGCTACACCATCTGCAAAGAGGGAACCGGCCCCAACCGTTTCTTCCTTCACCCTGAAAGCTGAGTCGAGAAGATTCACACCTCGGTCGGCCGGGAGCCGCGAGCGCCGTGTGCTGCCGGATTGCGTTATGCTTCAGCCATGCGGGTCAGGGTGGTCTATTTCGGCGTCCTTCGAGATATGGCCGGTCGCGAGCAGGAGACCGTAGAGCTGAGCGAAGGGGCGCATTTGGCGGAGCTTTACTCAGGTCTGCAAGAGCGCATTCCGGGGCTCAAAGAGTTTGGCACCTCCATCGCCTTGTCCATCAACTACGAATATGCCGGAGTTGACTCGCCTCTGCACCACGGGGATGAAGTCGCCTTGCTGCCACCGGTCAGTGGAGGAGCGGGTGAACAAAGTCGAGGCTCGGACCGTGCGCCAGCCCGCATACGAATCATTCGCGAGCCCATCAACTCCGAGCTGATTGCAACGGAGATCAAGGCTCCCGAGGACGGTGCGGTTGTGGTCTTCGACGGCATTGTGCGTAACCACTCGCGCGGCCGTCGAACTCTGTATTTGGAATACAGCGCCTATGAGCCGATGGCCGCAGCCGAATTGGAGAAGCTGGCCCAGGCGGCGCTCGCCAACTACGCCATCCGCGACGTCAGGATCGTGCACCGGTTGGGGAGGCTGGAAATTGGCGAGAGCAGCGTGCTGATCGTGGTAGCGTCGGCACACCGCTCCGCAGCTTTCGACGCGGCCCGCTGGATTATTGATACTCTTAAGAAGACGGTGCCCATCTGGAAAAAAGAGTATTTTGAAGACGGAGCGGTCTGGGCCGATGGCGAGCCGTTTCCACCCGAAATCTCCGTTTCCCCGCGGGGCACGTCAAAGTAGTTGGAATTGGGTTTATTCCGCAGGAATGTTCTCACCTCTCAGGAAGTTTGCAGTCATCACAGCAGCGCTTCTTCTGGCGGCGGCCATGACGGTGATGGCGCCTTCATTGGCTGCCCAGACATCGCCTCCCGCTCATTCGCAGTCCGCTGCTAGTGCTCCCTCAGCCCCCGCTTCCGAGGCATCTTCCTCCGGAGCCGCTGACCAGAACGCATCGACGGCAAGCGATTCTTCCACGACGTTCAGGGTCAACGTCAAGTTGGTGAACGTCTTCGCCACTGTCACGGATTCGTCCGGCGCTCCGGTAGCTTCGCTTAAGCAGGGCGATTTCCAGATTTTCGAGGATGGTGAGCCGCAGAAGATCGCGATGTTCGCACGCGAATCGGAGTTGCCGCTGTCGATCGTGTTGGCGATTGACACCAGCTTGAGCACGAAATCGAACCAGAAGCTGGAATTGGAGTCGGCCCGGCAGTTCACCAAGGCGATTCTCCGGCCCATCGATGGCGTCTCGCTCTTCGAGTTCAGCGAGATTGTCGACCAGTTAACGCCATTCACCTCCGACCTGCGGGTCATCGACAAAGGCATCAGTCGCGTGCGCACGGGGGCGGCCACCGCTCTCTACGACATGCTCTATCTCGGCGCGGATGCCCTTATGCCGCGCCGGGGGCGCAAGGTGATGGTGGTGATTACGGACGGCGGTGACACCGTAAGCAAGGTCACCTACCAGGAAGCAGTGCGCGAGGCGCAGGAGGCCGAGGTCATCGTCTACAGCGTCATCATCGTGCCCATCGAGAACAGCGCTGGTCGTGACATTGGCGGCGAGCACGCCTTGATTCAGCTTTCGCGCGACACCGGAGGGAAGTACTACTATGCCAGCGGCATGGAGCAACTCGAGGCAGCCTTCCAGAGGATCAGCGAGGAGCTGCGCACTCAATACCTGATTGCGTACTATCCCACCCAGCGCCTTTCCAGCTCGGATTTCCGCAAGATCGACATCAAGATCGTTCCGAATACCCCTGACTATTCCAATCCGGCAAATTTGCAGGTGCGACACCGCAGCGGCTACTACACCATGCCTTCAAAATAGTGTTTCTAGCAATTCAGAGGTGAGCAAACAAACCGACGAGCGCTACGGGAAATGGCGGAACTTTACGAAGGAAAACCGAGAAGAGAAGATAGAGCCACAGCAGCCGCTCGCGAGGCCCGATGCCGAGGTGGCAAGACCGCAGTCGAGCCTCAGACGATTTGCAGGACCCCCAAGTCCTGAATCCGAACGAGCAGGCGTTTCGCTTTTGAGCGCCGACAACCCCGAAAGTTGGCCGCAACCCAAACTGGTTACCTCTGTTGCACGCGAGCTACCACGCTCTTGACGATCTAACTTCTTTATTTGTAATGCAGCAAAATCTTCCAGCGGAGGGTTTATTTTGATTTCTGTAGTAGCGGTGGCCGCCGACTACAACTTCTGGGAGGTTGTTTCGACGGAGTCGCACCAAATCAGGCTCTCACTCTCCGGTAGCGAGAAGTACCTCTCCATTGTAGAATTTGGGCAAAAATTTTCAATGGCGAAAGTGCCGCACGCCCGTAAGCGCCATCGCTAAGCCCAGCTTGTTGGCTGTGTCGATCACTTCCTGGTCGCGCACTGAGCCGCCGGGTTGAATGATGGCTGTCGCGCCCGCCTCGGCGATGACCTCGACACCGTCAGGAAATGGAAAGAATGCATCCGAGGCAGCGACCGAGCCCTTGATGCCGAGCGCCGACTTCATGGCGCCGATTCGCGCTGAGTCTACGCGGCTCATCTGTCCGGCACCGACGCCGGTGGTCTGCCCATTGCGCGCGTAAAGAATCGCGTTCGACTTCACGTGCTTGCAGACCTTCCAGGCAAACAGCAGGTCGCGCATCTCGTTCTCTGTTGGCTTGCGCTCGCTGACTACCTTCAGGTCAGCGTCGCCGAGCGGGCGTACATCGTTGTCCTGAAGCAGCACGCCGCCGGAGACGTTCTTCAGCACCCACTTCTGCTCCATGGGAACGACTTCGACCAGACGCAGGTTCTTCTTGCCGGCAAGGATCTCGCGCGCGGCATCGTCAAACCTGGGCGCGGCGATCACTTCCAGAAACAGCTTCGCCATTTCTGTCGCCGTTTCGGCGTCGACCCGGCGATTTACGCCGATCACTCCGCCGAAGGCCGACACCGGATCGCACTCCAGCGCGCGTCGATAGGCCTCTGCCAGCGTGTCCGCCACTGCCGTTCCGCAGGGATTGGTGTGCTTGATGATGGCGCACACGGGCTGCTCGAATTCCTGCGCCAGGTCCCACGCGGCTTGCAGATCGACAATGTTGTTGTAACTGAGTTCCTTCCCCTGAAGCTGCTTGCCATTGGCGACGCCCTTACCTGAACCGTCGCTATACAGCGCCGCCTTCTGGTGCGGATTTTCTCCGTAGCGCAGATCGAACGCCTTCTGAAACGAAAGTCGCAGCGTCTGCGGAAAGCCCGTCTCATCCAATGCAAGCTTTCCTTCGGGTGACGCAACTCGCTCCAGCGTTGAGGCGATGGCCGCGTCGTAAGCCGCCGTGGTTGCGAAGGCCTTCTGCGCCAGGCGCCACTTGGTCGCAAGTGACAGCGCTCCGCCGCTGGCCTGCATCTCCTGCGCGATCGCATGGTAATCGTCAGGCGAGGTGACGATGGCCACGTCCTGAAAATTCTTCGCTGCCGAGCGTACCATCGACGGTCCGCCAATGTCGATGTTCTCGATCAGCTCGTGGAAGCTCACGCCGGGCTTGGAAGCAGTTTTCTCAAACGCATATAGGTTGACCACAACCATGTCGATGGGCAAAATGCCGTGCTCGGCCACCGCCTCTCGATGCTGCTGGTTGTCGCGGATGTGCAGTATGCCGCCATGCACCTTGGGGTGCAAGGTCTTCACGCGGCCATCCAGCATCTCGGGAAAGCCGGTCAACTCCGAGATGTCCTTCACCGGAACGCCCGAGTCGCGCAGCAGCTTGGCCGTTCCTCCGGTGGAGATCAGCTCCACCCCCAGTTGGTCCAGCTTGCGGGCAAACTCGTGCAGCCCGGTCTTGTCGGTAACGCTGAGAATTGCGCGCCGTATCTTGCTCATGATTTCATAGACTATCTTTTCGAAAACGGCAGCGCACGATCGCTTGGACCGGCCGGCCCCGCGCTGCACGAAGTCCGCAGGTCCGCCTGGCAGATCGCGCTCTAAACATCAACGTTGAAGACTACTTTGCCGAGGGGGCGGCCATCTTCTTGACCATGGCCAGCACCAGCCTGCGGTCGCTCTCGTTCAAGCTGGGCGAGTAGCGGCGGATTTGCGTGAGGAAGCGCACTTCGTCCTCGGCGAGCTGTGGACCCCCCTTGCCCCCGCTTTCTCCCGTGCCATTGTGGAAAAACTGCGCCAGCGGCAGCTCCATCGCGCCTGCGATCTTGGCCAGTGTGTCGAGCGACGGCACCGTGTGCCCGTTTTCGACCCGCGAGAGATAACAGCGCAATAGACCCGTACGCTTTTCGATATCTCCCTGGGACATTCCTTTTTGCAGCCGGTAATTTCGAATGGTTTCACCGATATTCATCGCACCGCTCAACCTTCGGGAAGAAGTGGCAATAGGGGGTGACTGCATAGTAACCAGAGTGCCTGTCGATAAGCAAGGCTTTTACGAGAGCAACGCCAATTTCTTTTGCGATATGTGACAACGAAATCGGTAATCGATACCGATCAGTTACTAAGGTGCGGACACTCCGGCACTATCGGGCAATGCTGTCTATAACTTCAGTTCCATATACAGCAGACCCGGCACGGCATTTAGTACGTCCGTAACCTCGACGAAGTTGAACCGTTTATAGAGCGCGACTGCAGACTGCATCGTCGGCGGGTGGGTATCCAAACGCAAACGGCGATAGCCGCGCTCGCGCGCTTCGCAGATGATTCGCTGGACCAGCAGCGAGCCAAGTTTGTCGCCGCGAAACGCGGGTCGGACATAGAGGCGCTTCATTTCGCAAGCGCCCTCTAGCCCCGGGAAAGGGCGAAGCCCCACACATCCGGCAGGCTGGCCCGCGACGGTTGCCAGCAACAGGCTGCCTGCCGGCGGAGCATACTCTGCGGGCAACCCTTCGATTTCCCGATCAAAGTGCGCAGAGCGGAGCCGCAACGGCAGCTCTGAGTGATACTCGCGGAAGAGAATACGTACCTGCCGCAGTTGCTCTTCGGTCTGTGCTTCTCTGATTACATGCATTGGAGATGGCGGTAGAGCGGCGCCGCGATGGCGACCGTACTGAAAACCGCCTGTGCAGTCCAGCGCGTAGCCCTGGACTGCTCAGGCCCGTGTGTCAAACTCGGCGAACAACGCCGACCTGAAGGCCGGCTCTACCGAGGTGGGCCAGTGAACTCAACCCATCAGAATTCCGCCGTTCACCTTCAGGACTTCGCCCGTGATGTATCCCGCTTCTTCCGAGGCGAGGAATTTCACCGCGTGTGCTACGTCGAGATCGCTCCCTACCCGGCCCAGGGGAACGCTCTTCATCATGCCAGCTTTGAGCTCGTCCGGCAGAACGGTGGTCATCGCGGTCTCGATCCACCCCGGCGCCACCGCATTCACGGTGATATTGCGCGAAGCTACTTCGCGTGCCACCGCCATGGTCAGGCCGATCAACCCCGCCTTGGCCGAGGCATAGTTTGCCTGCCCCGCCTGCCCAATCTGCCCGAAGATACTGGTGATGTTGACAATCCTTCCCCAGCGCTGTTTCAGCATCGAGCCGATGACCGCCTGCGTGAGAAGAAACGGCGCGGTCAGGTTGGTGTTGATGACGTCATCCCAGTCGGCGCGCTTCATGCGCATGACCAGCTGGTCGCGCGTGATTCCGGCGTTGTTCACCAGGATATCGACCTTTCCGAAGTGGGCGAGGATCGCCTTCACTACCGACTTAATCTCGTCTTCATTGGCAACATCCATTTTGAACACTGTGGACTCGCCGCCGGCCGCTGTGATCTCGCCGGCCACCCGCTGCAGCTTCTCCTCATTCCGGGCGCACAGCGCGACCTTCGCTCCGGCGGAAGCGAGCACCATCGCGCACGCGCGGCCTATTCCCTGCGATGCTCCCGTGACCAGCGCAACCCGGCCTTCCACCCCTGACATGGCTCTCTCCTGTACTTGCTGTCCGAAGTTCTGAAAAAAGATCGGCACTTTGAAAGGGCACTGCTAATCTCAGCAGGATTATACGGGTGCGCCTCAGCCGATCTGCTGGTTCGTTGTCGTCCTCCGTCCGCCGACCGCATGAAATCAGCAAAAGTCAAGACCCGAATTGGGTCTTTAATTTGGTTTTTGGCGATTTTTTTCTTGGTCAGTCGAGCCAACCGAGGGACAATAACTCAGGCTGCCCTAGCCTCCGCCTCCGCCGGCTTTCTACTGTTGACTGCTCATGGAGGTGTTATGGACGACTATTTCGACATTCAGTTCAAGCTTCTTCCACCGGATCTTCAGATGAAGCTCTGGGTGCTGGCGCTGGATGCCAACACCAGTAAGGTTAATATTGCCTATCGGGCCACCAGTTTTGTCACAAGTCTGGCATACAACTACGGAGGCAATGTAGAAGCCTCACTCAAGCTGAACCGGGGTCTTTCAACCAGTCTGGGTGTCAACCCTGCAAACGGGGACGTCAATCTTGGACTTGTCTTTAAAGGCTTCAACTTTGGCACCTCTGCGAGCGCTACTCAGAAATCGGCTGGCTTAAGCCTCGGCTACGGCGCAAAGCTTCTTCCGTTTCCGTCGGAGCTGGCAACGACGTTCAACTCAGCCGCGCACGGTCTTCAGACGATGACAAGCGATATCAGTAGGGCGCCTAACAACCCGCTCGCCTGGTATAAGCTGCACAGCGACGACGCAGCTGCCATTAGCAAAGCCGTGAGTGTAGGACAGCAGATTGCCAATACCAAGAGTGGTGAGGATAGTTTTGGCGCTGGCTTGCGGCTGAATTACAGCAAAGACCTCGGGTTCACCATCTACGGCGGCGTTTCGTTTTTGTTCTGACCTAACGCCCGAGCCGCGGGTGCCCCATTCCAGCTTCGTTTGCCGGGGCGGGGGGATTTTCGTTCGTGAACCACGGAGCGCACTCGGTATCAAAGAGACCCACTCGGACAAACCCGGCCCGAGTCCGGCACCCGACAAAAACAAAAGCCGCGGATTTCTCCGCGGCTGGGACCCCGAAACCGGGATAAAGCTACGCTTTCTGCCCCTCGTTCTTCAGCACCTCGATGGCCTTGTTCAACTGGTCGTCGGGCTGGACTTGCTTCTTTTCCTGCTGCGTCTGGTTATCCTGCGCGTTCTCGTCTTCGTCAGGCACGGCGAAATCATCCGTGTTGTCGGCGACCAGGATATTGGGGGTGATTGCGGTATCCTCCAGCGCCTTGCCGGAAGGCGAGTAGTACTTCGCCACCGACAGAATTAGCGCCGAGCCGTCGGGCATTTCGATCACCTTGTCGATCGCTCCCGAGCCAAACGTCTTATCGCCGACTACGTCGCCGCGCGCATTCTCCATAACCGCCGAGGCCACAATCTCCGCCGGGCCCGCTGTGCCACGATTCACCAACACCACCAGCGGCAGTTTGCTGACCACCGTCTTCTGCGGATCGGCGGTGAAGGTCTGCTTAGGGTACTTTTGCCCCTGCAGGTAAGTGATGGTTCCGTGATCTAAGAACAGGTTCGCCGTGGCGATACCTTCGTCCTCTTCGCCGCCACCAGAGTTGCGCAGGTCGAGCACGATCTTCTTGGCTCCGTCCTTCTCCAGTTGCTTGAGCTTGGCCGCTACTTCCTCCGAGCGTCCTTTGGGAAAGTCGTCAATCTTGAGGTACCCGATGCCGGCTTCCATCATCTTGTCCGAAGCCGGAGGATCGGTAACGATCTCGCGTGTAATGGCGGTCTTCACCGGCTGCGCCTTACGCGGTCGCACAATGGAGACATTGATTACCGAGCCCGGCTGGCCCGCCAGTATGCCGTCGATCTCCGCCAACGACATGTCGCGTGTCGTCTTGCCCTCGATCGCCTCAATGATGTCGCCCGCGTTTACGTCGGCCTTGTCCGCCGGTCCGCCCGGAATGACCGAAATCACCGCGGCATAGCCGTAGCGCTTCGAAATGTTGGCCCCGATGGTGGCCTTCCCTTCGCTCTTGCGCTGCTTGTAATCCTTGTATTCAGCCGGGTCAAGATAACTGGAGTTGGCATCCAGCGACTCCAGCAGCCCATGCAAGGCGCCGTTGGTGACCTTGGCAATGTTGGGGTCCTCGACGTATTCGGTGCGAATGCGGGAGAGCACTTCGCTATAAACGCCTAGCTGCCGGTAGGAATCGTCGCTGTTATTGGTGCTGGCCTTGACGCCCAACCCGCCCGCCACGACAAACGTGGCCAGCAGGAAGGAGAGACTGAGGAGAACTGCTTTAGTCGTCTTTGACATCGTGTGCTACGCGATCTTCAGGAGGGACGGGTCATTCCGCTAGGTATGGCCCGAGGACTCATCTCCATTATAACCATGTTCGATGCGGGCTCCTGCCCGGGGATGCGAGGAATTAAAGGCCAACAGGTATCGGAAGCGCACAATAGCTTGGACGTGGTGGGCGGGATTATGGAAGCCCGTGGACCAGGAGTTGAAGAAAGTTTGAAATTGCGACCGTCCAGAGCCCGAAGAGCCCCTATTCCATTCGTCATGAACGCCCTCCACCACGGAGAGCACGGAGGTCACGGAGGAACCCCATTTTTGGTTCCTATTTCTCCGTGTCCTCGGTGCCCTCGGTGGTAAGTCTGTTTTGCTCAGGACGAAGAACCTGCGCTCCGCAACTCCCCCCACATTCGCTCCACCTGCCGCTCGGTCTTCTCCAACGGCCCGGAATTGTCGATCACATAGTCGGCATGGCTGGCCTTCTCTTCGTCGCTGAACTGGGCGGCGCCGCGACGCTCCACTTCCTGCCGTGCAGCTTCGAGCGAGATTCCTGCACGGTGCGCGTAGTGCTCGACCTTCTGTTCGAACGGGCACGTCACGACGATGACCTTGTCGAAGTCCTTGTCCGCGCCGGCTTCGATCAGCAGCGCCGCTTCCAGCACCGCGATTCCATGCGAATCGGCCTTTTCCACCTCGGCCAGCCAATGATTCTGCGCTGCAATCACCGCGGGATGAACGATGGCGTTCAGCTCGCTGACTCGATCAGGGAACGCTTTGTTCGCCAGGGCGGCGCGATTGATGAAGCCATCGCTGCGCACGATGTCATCTCCGAACGCACGTACCACAGCGTCATACACCGGCGCTCCGGGAAGATAGAGCTGGTGCGCCAAGGTGTCGGCTTGGAGAAAGTGCGCCCCGCGCGCGGCCAGCATCAGGCCGATGGTCGACTTGCCGCAGGCGACACCGCCGGTAAGGCCTACCCGCAGCATTCGGGTATCGGAAGCATCGAAGTTGCGAAAGCGTTGTTGAACATGGTTGGGTGCGAGGCCCAAGGCAGTATAAACGGCAGCGCCCAAACGCAGCGCGAGAGTGTCACAGTTCCTTGGATTCGCTCAAGATGACAAGCGGAAGATATTCATCACGGAGGACACCGAGGACACGGAGAAAAGTGAATAAGGAACGGATTTCCTCCGTGACCTCCGTGCTCTCCGTGGTGGATGTTCTAAGGCCGCTATTGCCAATGCAGCTCGGCCTTTCCGTTAGAATGAGCGTTCCGGCGGCTCTTGGCTGATAGCTGAGAACCGATAGCCAAGAGCCAAAGGCCAAGAGCTTCTTCCCATGTCCTTCATTCGCTTCTTCATGCTGTTGTCGCTGGTGGTATGGGTAGGCGGGCTCATCTTCTTTGCGTTCGTCCTCGCGCCGACGGTGTTCCATCCCGGCATTCTTCCGGCGCGGCAATTCGCCGGCAACGTGGTGAATCGCAGCCTTGGAATCATGCACTGGATGGGTCTCATCTGCGGCATCGTCTTCGCCGCGACGTCGATGATCGATGCGCGCGTGGTTGATGGCGCGGCCCAACCGTTCGCGCTGCGCAACCTGCTGATCTACGCCATGATCATCCTCACGCTGATCGCCATGTTCGGCATCGCCTCGCGCATGACAGTCCTGCGCAACCAGATGGGCTTCATCGACGACGTTCCCCACGACGACGCCCGCCGCGTCGAGTTCAATCGCCTGCATGTGTGGTCAACGCGGGTGGAAGGCGCGGTGATGCTGCTGGGATTGGCGTTGATCTACATGACGGCAAGGCGTATGGCCTGAGAGCAGACATTCGCGAGGCCCGCTTTGTATCAGGGCCCGGCTTCAGCCGAACCGACACGCGCATCTCCATTTTGTTTGTCATCCTGAACGAAGCGAGGCGCATGCCGAGCGGAGTGAAGGACCTGCTTTTCACTGGCAGGGGCTGAAGCCCTGATCCTGTAAATGCCTTTTCGGCCCGACTGGAAGTCGGGCCCTGATACAGAACATCGTGGTCTGACATTCGATATCTGACGCGGAGCTGTCCCAATCTGATGCCCGATACCTGATACCTGACACCCAAGCTGGCGGCTGGCGGCTGGAAGCTGGTAGCTTCTTTACAGAATGAAAACCGGAATCATCGGCCTGCCGCAGGTAGGCAAAACTTCGCTCTTTGTCATGCTCACCGGGCAGGATGTCTCGCAACGTTCCCACGGCAATCCGCGCGAGGCGCACCTCGGCGTGGCCAAGGTCCCCGACGACCGGCTCGACCGCCTGGCCGCGCTCTACAATCCCAAGAAGCTGGTGCACGCCAGCGTGGAATACGCCGACGTCGCCGCCCTCAGCCAGGAGGCGCTGAAGGAAACCGCCTTCGCCGCAAACCTGCGCAACGTCGACGCGCTGGCGCACGTGGTGCGTGTCTTCGACGATCCGTCCATCCCGCACGTCGGGCCAGTCGATCCGTGGCGCGACATCAAGAACATCGACTTCGACCTCATCGTCACCGACCTCGGCCAGGTGGAGAAGCGCCTCGAGCGACTGGAAAAAGACCTGAAGAAGATGCGCACCGCCGAGCTGGAGAAAGAAGACGAGCTGCTCAAGCGCGCCAAAGTTCACCTCGAAACCGAGCGGCCGCTGCGCGAAATGGAGATGACCGCCGACGACAAGAAGCGTGTGCGTGGCTTCATGTTCCTCAGCGAAAAGCCCATCCTCTACGTGCTCAACATCGGCGAGAGCAGCACGCTGGATAAAGACCTCGAAGCCGCGGTCGAGAAGTATGGGCTGACCGAAGTCGCCGCTCGGCCCAATACCGGAGCGCTCGCCGTCTGCGCCAAAGTCGAAGCCGAGCTGGCGGAGATGAGCCCCGAAGACGCCGCCGAATTCCTGTCGAGTTACGGCCTGAAAGAGAGCGGCCTGGTGCGCCTCATCCGCAAGAGCTATGAGCTGCTGGGACTGATCTCGTTCTTCACCGTCGGCGAAGACGAATGCCGCGCCTGGACGGTCGAGCGCAACTCAAAGGCCGTCGACGCTGCCGGCGCGATCCACACCGATCTGTCACATCACTTCATCCGCGCCGAGACCATTCACTGGGATGCATTGCTCGAAGCCGGCTCCGAAGCCAACGCCCGCGCTCACGGCACCCTGCGCCTGGAAGGCAAAGAGTACATCGTGAAAGACGGCGACGTGCTGCACATTCGGCATAGCGGGTAGCGAGCTACGAGCGACTGGCTACGAGCTACTAGCAACTAGCTGCTAGCCATTGGCACTTAGTATTTGGCGGTTCGACAATTTGGATTTGGCGATAAGAATTGGCAATCAGCCATTCGCCAATAAGCTGGCAAAGCGAAGCTTGGTAGCTAGCTGCCAATTGGTAATCGCTCGAAGCTCGCCGCTAGCTGCTTTTCCTCGCCAACGCCCGCCGCATCGTTTCATCCAGCGCAGCTTTTGCCTTCGCGTATTCGTCAGCACTGACTTTGCCCTGCTGGCGATCGATCTCTAACTGGAAGAGCTCTTCCTTCATCGCCTCCAGCAGGATGGTTGAACGATCGCCCGTTACCGGAGCGTCAATCCGCGGGCCTTCCGCGACAGCCGTATGCGGCCGCAGGTTCGTCTTCGAGACCACGTAGAAGCCACCCATCACCAGCACTACGGCGAACACTCCCAGGATGATTGCTCGATAGTTATGCAGCGGATCAGGAGCGTCGATCGGCGCGCCCAGTCCGCCGCCGGGCCGGTTGTCGTTCGCGGTCGCTTGCCCACCGCCCATCGCGCCGCCGCCTCCGCCGTTATCGCCAGCGTTGGCCTCTTCTTGTCCTTCCTGCTGGAAGACGCCCGCCCCCGCGATACGGTACGCGAGGTCTTGTCCGGGCTTGACGTTGGTGGCCACCATGATGGTCGAGCCCGATTTGTCAGGCATCGATTGGAAGAGTTGCGTGTTCTTCGGTGTAAAGCTCATGCCCTTCGGCAACATGACCACGAAATGCTGCACGTCAGCCAGCGGTTTGGGCGCGAAGCTGGCTTCGCCGCTGTAGGGCATGTGATAGGAAATCTGAAATTGGGTTTCGCCGGGCTTCAGCGGATACGCGAACGCGTACGTGTTCTTCTGGCCCGTGGCAGTCGCAGGGCTGGAGATCGGTTGTCCCCCCGGACCCTTGGCGTCGCCCGAATCCAATTGCGCTCCCGCCGGCAGCACGAACTCGAAGGTGTGGTCTGCATCCATCGTCCGCGGCGGATTCGACGCATTCTGGATGGCGAACAGCGCGACCACCTGCAGTTGCTTGCTGTCCTCGCTCTGGCAGCGATCGACCTCCACCGTCTGCTTCAGCGGCTCGACCTTCTTTGCCGTGTCGTACACTGTGAGTTCAGCAGTGGTTACGCCCGGCATCAGAGGCCCGCTTTGCGGGAAGTAGTTCACTCCGCCGTGCGTCACGCGAACCATGTGCGGCGCGCGGTCCGCCGGAGCAGGGAACGAAAACTTGCCCTGCGCATCGGTCTTCGTCGAGCCGATCTCCTGCATGCCCTGCGACAGTGAGATGAGCGTGACATCGTCTCCTGCGGCAGGCTTGCCGTTCGTGCCATTGGTGACGGTGCCGGTGATGTTCTGGGCGGAAGCGAAGGTGGCGGCTGATAGAAGTGCCAAGACGAGCAGTGATAACAAGCTCCGCGTCAGGCCACTCTTGAGGAACGCAGCCACTGACAGGCTCCGCGTCAGGGCACGACCCTTCGGCAAGCTCAGGGCAGGCTCTTGGTCGTGCCGATGAGCCCCTATTTCTCTTTGTCCTGAGCCGGCTTTAGGCGGCGGCACCGGGTGGAGCGCGCCTTCAGGCGTGCATAACCAGACAAACCTATTTTTCTTGTCATCCCGAGGTCGCCGCGGCGCCCGGAGGACCTGCTTTTGTGCCGCCGGCTGAAGCCGGCTCAAGATGTTCAAAAAAAGCCTCTGATCGGCACGACCAAGAGCCTGCCCTGAGCTTGCCGAAGGGTCGTGCCCTGACCCGGATTGCTGCCAACGCCGAAAGGCTAGCAAACTCGATCGAACAGCAGATCCCTCGCTACGCTCGGGATGACAATTCTGGAGGGGGCTGCCGAAAATCTGCATGTGCCGCCTCACGCCCGCCCCCTTGCCGCCGGGGCCTTTGCCTCGATCGCTTCCATCTCGGCCAGAATCGCCGCGGCTTCGTCTTCCAGAGCGGCGCGCTGCATGGCGTAATCTTCCTCGCTCAGCTTGCCGGCTTTGTACTCAAAGTTCAGGTCGCGCAGGTTCTCGTAGGTCGCTTCCTTGCGCTCGGCCAGGTAGCTGAGCCGCGTCTTGGCCTCGCCTTTCTCCGCGTCCCCGGAACCATAGAACATGTACACAAACAGGGCCGCTGCGAACAGCGCGCATCCGAACAGGATGAAAGCCGTCTGCGTTCCCGCATCTGCCGCGAATAGTGCCAGCATCAAAATTCCGTCTCCTGCCGCGCCTTGTGGCGCAGCGCATCAAGTTGTTCCGGCGGCAGATTGGGATGCGCCACAGGATGTGCGACCGCGCGCGCCTTCCATAGCCGCACCAGCCAGACGGTCAGCCCCGCCGCCACGATGAACACAGCGAATGGCATGATCCAGGCCACGATGTTGAAGCCTTTCTCCGTGGGCGCCGCCAGCACCGTGCTGCCGTATTTCTGCACAAAGCTTTGCAGGATGAGCGAGTCGCTGTCGCCGCGCAGCAAGGCGGCACTCAGCTCATTGCGCATGCGGTCGGAGTACGGGCAGCCAACGTGATTGCACTCCAGCAAGATCTGATTGCAGCCGCACACGCACATCAGCTCATGCCCCAGCTTGTTGAAGCGCGCGTCGGTGTCCGCTCCGAGAAAGAGCATAGCGACGACGGCAACCAGCGCAAGCTGCGCAATGCGGCGGATCAGTTTCGAGTTTCGAGTTTGTAAATGCAGTTTCAAGTTTCGAGTTTCAAGTTGAGCCGATTTGCGGGCGTCCGAGCCCGCAGGCGAAATCCTGAGCGCGCGAAGCGAGCCGAAGGATCTCTGTAATCAAAACGAATTCTCATCATCGACCGTTATGTCATCACGAGCGAAGCGAGGGATCTGCTCTCGTTTGTCATCCTGAGCGAGGAGCGATTCGACGAGTCGAAGGACCCCTATATCCCGATGAATTTCATGCCACACTCTGCATCTGCGGAACCGAGACCTCCAGCCACTCCACGATGCACGACAGCACACCGTGTTCGGGATCGTCTTGCGCAAAATCCACGGTGGTGGTCCGAGGCTCGGGGATTGCGTCACCATCAGCCGTTAATCCCTCAAGATGAAACTCGACCGCTTCGCGCATATTCGCCCGCATCTCTTCCAGCTTCAAGCCCGTGGAGATAACACCGGGAACGTCTGGAACAAACCCGCTCAGGTTGTTGCTGCCTACCTCGTAGACAACCAAATATCTTTTCTTCATTTCTTCAATCCAGCTTGTCTCAAGATGCTCGAGAGCGTCTTGGGATGGACATCATCGTTTGGAGCACCGGCTATCGTAACCTTGCCAGATTTTTGCGGATGTTTGAATTGTCGATGACTTCCGCGTTGTGCGACCTGTTACCATCCGTCGTCCTGAATCAGCGTCATCAAATCACGAATCTTCATTCTTGCGATCGCCCGGACAAAGGCTTCACTTAGGTTCTAACCGCTTTAAAACCGGGCCTGTGCTACTCTTCGGCTGCCGGGTCTTCATCTGCTTCATTTTGGTCATGTGCGGCTTTGTTCGAAATCTCCGCGAGCATCTCATCGATCCTTTCATCTGACGGACTTGTAATAGTGAGAAGAACCTCGTCAAACTTCTTCTCAATCAGGCTGTGAATGCGATCGACCCTTTCTTCAATTCCAAATCCTGCTAGCAACGCAACGGCCAGGATGGCCCATAGGCAAGCCAATCCTGCGGCCTGCCACTGCTGTTCAACCGTTAGATAAAGCGCGGCAATTACAGCGACCCAGAAGACAACATAAGCCGCCCTTAGCATAGAGCTGCCTCCCATTGCTTATATCAACGGCACAATTCTAGTCACCCACTCCCACCGCCCCGCGCACCGCCTCCGCCGCCTCACGCTCCTTCTTCGGCGATAGCAGCTTCTTGGGCTTCGCATTCGGCAACAGCGCGATGATGGTTCCGACCAGCACCACAAGCACGCCGATCCAGATCCACATCACCAGCGGATTCACATGTGCCTTGATGATCGGCTTGCCGGTGTCAGGATTCTTGCCCGTATACACCAAATACAAATCTTCGTTGGGGCGCGAGCGGTTGGCCACGATAGTCGAGGTCTGCTGGCTCGCCTTGTAGAAGCGCCGCTCGGGATACATGGTGTCGATCTTCTTGCCGTTCTTGTAAACGTCGAGCACGGCCCACTCGCTGCTGTAGTTGGGCTTGTCGTCCTGGGTGTACGACTGGCAGACCAGCGTGTAGTGGCCGATCTGCATCTTGTCGCCAAAGCCCATCTCCTGCTCTTTGTCCACATTGAAGGGCAGCCCGGCAAAGCCGATGATGATCAGGATCACGCCAAAGTGCACCAGATATCCACCATAGCGGCGGGTGTTGCGGCGCGTGATCTGCACCATGCCGTTGGCGATGTTCGTATGCTGCTGCCGCGCGATGACGCGGCCACCGCGCCAGAACTCACCCGCCAGCGTCCCCATCACAAACACCGAAAGGGAGATCGCCATCAGCGAGTAGAAGTAGGCGCTGTCCTGCCACGGCTTCATGCCGCCGGCGATCAGCGCCACCGCGGTCAGGACTCCAAGAACCAGCGGCCAGAGGAAATTCCGCCGCAGGCTGTCCAGCGAGGTTTTGCGCCATGCCAGCAGCGGGCCAACGCCGGTGAGAAATACAAGAAAGATCGCGATCGGCACGTTGACGCGATTGAAGAACGGCGGCCCGACCGTGACCTTACTGCCGGTCACCCATTCTGAAAGCACCGGGAACAGCGTGCCCCACAGCACGGCGAAGCACGAAACCAGCAGCACGAGATTGTTGAACAAAAAACTCGACTCGCGCGAGACCAACGACTCCAACTTGTGCTCGCTGCGCAGCGTGTCACGGTTGCGTACGAAGAAGAACACGCAAGTTGCGAAACTGATTGCCAGAAACCATACGAACCAGATGCCGATGCCCGACTGCGCAAACGCGTGCACCGAACTCACCACGCCCGAGCGCGTCAGGAAGGTTCCGAAGATGGCGAGCAGGAACGTTGTGAAGATCAGCCACATGTTCCACATCTTCATCATGCCGCGCTTCTCCTGCATCATCACCGAATGCAGGAAGGCGGTCATGGTCAGCCAGGGTAGCAGCGAAGCATTCTCCACCGGGTCCCATCCCCAGTAGCCGCCCCAGCCGAGCACTTCGTAGGCCCAGTGCGCGCCCAGGAAGATGCCGCAAGTTAGAAACAGCCAGGTCACCATCGTCCAACGGCGCGTGATGTGGATCCACTTCTCGCCGGGATACTTCATGATCAGCGCGCCCAGCGCGAAGGCGAACGGCGCGGTCACGCCGACGTAGCCGAGATAGAGCATCGGCGGATGGATGACCATCTCGGGATACTGCAACAGCGGGTTCAGGCCGAAGCCGTCAGCGGGGATGGTTCCGGCAACCAGCCCGAACGGGTTGGCGGCGAAATTGATCAGCAGCAGGAAGAAAACTTGCACCCCGGCGACGATCACCGAGGCGTGAGCGGTCAACTGCGGATCGACCTTGTAGCGCATCCGCATGACCAGCCCGTACGTCGAGAGCAGAAACGCCCACAGCAGCAACGAGCCTTCCTGGCCCGACCAGAGCGCGGCAAATTTGTACTGGATGGGCAGGTCGCGATTGCTGTGGTGCAGAATGTAGGCGACCGAGAAGTCGTTTCCGAACGCCGCCATCACCAGCGCGATCGCCGCAACCGTGACCGCTACCCAGCAGGCGATGCCCGCGCGTCGCGCGGTTTCTCCCAGGCGGTCGTCTTTGCGGTAGAGGGCCAGTGCGCCCGCGACGAAGGAATACACGGCCAATGCCAGGCCGAGCAGGAGCGCAAAACTTCCAATGAGTGGCATGGGAGATTGTTACCCGTTTGTTCCAGAGGCTGCCGTGACCGGCAACCAGAGCCATCCTCGATACTTGTTGTGATTTTACTCGCAATCCAAAGCTCCGCCAGGGCTTTGTGACTGAAGGCGGTGCGACTTTACGGGCAGGGGCACACAAAAAAAGTCGGCTCGTTCACGATCGTGAACCAGAAAATCTCGATCGGACGTAGAACCCGGGTGGCTCTTGACATCCTCGCTCATTGAGCAACAATCAACAGAATCGCAGGACGGAAGCATGGCGACGACAACACCGTGGAAGAAAACTGAAAGTGAAAACCCGATCTGATCGGTTTCGAAGATGCCGTGGAGATGCTCTCCCGTGACGACGCCTTCAGGGCGACCGTCTATGCGATGAACACGCTTCTGGTACAAAAGGGCGTCTATTCGCCGGAAGAGTTCGAGTTTCAGTTCCGGCAGTGGGCACAAAAGAACCTCAAGAAGGCCGCTTCGTGATGTCCTGCCATTTCGGCATGTGGCAGTTGGGTCTTATTGCAGTTCTCGTGAGCGCCCAGATCGCATAGCTTGCAGTCACAGGCGCACCAATGCCTGAGGTCTGGCTTGTCGGATTTTCCCTTTTCCGGTTTGTTCGCCATCGCTGCATATCATACTGGTTGGCGCCGGGGAGACGTGCAGCAACTTGCAAAAACGCGCGATGCCGGTGAAGCTGCTGCCCCAGTTCGGCGCGTGTCTTGTTCGAGTTAAAAAGCAAAAGAGCCAGCGGAATCGCTGACTCTTGAGCTTCTGGAAATGCACTGGGCGTTAGAAGTTCCGGAAGCTGTCTTGCATGCTTCGGGACACTTCTTCCGAGATATCACGGCCGAGCTGGTCCCAATCGGTGTCGGACATGCTGTCACGCACGGCGCGATCGATCGAAGTGCGGCACGCTATCCGGCTGTTCACGCGTGCCTGGGCCAGATTGGCCCGCGCTTGTGCGATGGCCGCCCGAGAGATCTCGCGCTGCATGGCCTGTGAGCTGAGCCGGGCCTGCTGCGCCAGCAATTTCGCCTGCAATCGCGATTGCACGGCCAACAGCTTCGATTGAACGGCCAGCATCTTCGCTTGCATCTTGCTGTTGAAGTCCTGGGTGAAGCGAACGTCGGTGGCGAGTCGCGGAGTCGGGCAGGCCACTGGATGGGGAACCTCAACCTTGACAACCTTACTTACCGGCGCGGGCGCGATTGGTGCTAGCGCAGGCGCAGGCGGAAAGGGTGGCACGGGCGCGGCAGGCGCGGGCAGGTTCAGCTCAACCCGGAGCTGTGCTTCCTCGGCGGAGCCGGAGCCCAGCGAGCGATTCATCTTATCGAGCAGCCGGGTACCTCAGAGTCTGAGCGGCACACCGCATCTCCGAGATCAACGTCGTGCGCGGTTCCTGCAACCTGGTCAGCAATCCCGAGCCGAAGGCGTGAGAAAACACCGCGAAGGTTGCTGCCATTGCGATCGTGGCCCCCAAATATCTGCGGTCCATTTTGCCCTCCCCGTTGCTTGTCTGACGCGCGGCACCGGAGTCGGTTAGAAGAATTTTCCGGTCAGAGCGCAACTTTTCTGCAACGGCTCCAACCGCATATGCAGGTTGGTGGCCAACCAAAGGAGACTCGTAACTGCTGAAGACTCTCAACCTTGCGCAATTACTGCTCCGTGAATTGCGGCGGAAAGCTGCCCAGCGATGAGCTTCGCTGTCCGTCTATGGACGTTGGATAAGCCACCGGCCCGGCATTAACCGCATTTTTACCGTCACTGCCTCGCCGAAGTGAATCGGTGGCTGTCAGCTTCAACTTTCAGTGTTAGGCTGTTTGCCATGACCGCTGACGAAATCAAGGAACTGCTGCAACTGGAGCCGCTGCGGATGGAAGGCGGCTTTTTCCGTGAGACCTATCGCTCGCGCTGGATGGTCTCCCCTGACTACCTGCCCGAGGGCATGCAGGGCATGCACTCCATCGGCACGGCGATTTACTTCATGATCACGCCGGATTCGTACTCACGCCTCCATCGCTTGCCCGGTTCGGAAATTTTTCACTTCTATCTTGGCGATCCCGCCATCATGTTGCAGTTGCTGCCTGACGGGAGCCATCAAACGCTCACCGTGGGAAACGATTTGGCCGGAGGTGCGCGGCCTCAGGTCGTGGTCCGCGGCCATGTCTGGATGGGATGCAAGCTGGCCCCGGGCGGCAAGTTCGCTCTCATGGGAACCACCATGTCGCCCGGCTTCGCGCACTCCGACTACCAGGGCGGAGTGCGTGCCGAGCTGACCGAGAAGTATCCTGCGGCAGCGGACCTGATCCGCGAGTACACGCGGGATTGAGCCGCAGACTCTTCGGTGAGTCCCGTACCGAAAGCCCGCTTGCAATCCAGGCCCGGGATTGACGACCTGGTTATCTCTTCAGCGAAGGTGCTTGCTTTTCCGACAAAATTTGACCATCCTTGCGTCGAACGTCTTGCCGGCCACGGTCTTGCGGCCACAGGTGATGTGACTTGATACAACAACGCTTGAAAGAGCGCCACTGGACCAACCTCATTTCCGCATTGCAGCATGGGCAGTGCATCCTGATGCTTGGTCCCGAAATTCCGGCAAAGTCGCTAGCGCCGGCCCAAAACGGAGATCAGCAGAGCACAAGTCTGATTGAAGCGCTAAAGCAAAAGCTCACAGGCGAGCTGCAAGACGACAACCGGCGAGTCTGCGGAAGCGCGCTCTCGGCGATTGCACAGCAGTACGAGGACGCTTACGAATCGAATTCGCTGCAAGCTACGGCGGAGAAGTTCTATCGCGCGCGGCAGTACGCTCCCTCGCCGGTGCATGAAACGCTCGCGTCTCTTCCGTTCCCGCTGATTGTCACCACCAACCCGGACGACCTGCTGACGCAGGCCTTCAAGGCGGCGAACAAGACTCCTATCTCCCAGCGATATCATCCGCGCGGCGACAAGCGGGCCAACCCTGAATTCGTGATTCCGGGGTCGCCGGCGGCGCCTGTGATCTATCACCTCTTTGGCGATGCGAATGAGCCATCGTCTCTCGTGCTCAGCGAGAACGACATGCTCGATTTCCTCATCGCGGTGATTTCCGGAAGCTCGCCGCTGCCCAACAGCTTGTTGAGTGCGCTGAAGAGGAAAGGTCAAAGCTTCCTGTTTCTTGGCTTCGGAGTGCGGCGCTGGGAACTGAGAATGTTGCTTAAGATCCTGTTGAAGACGTGGGGACAGGACCAGAGTAATCCCATCGCCGCCGAGCCCTTGCGCGGACTCCTCGACTCGGATTGCGAAGAGATGATCTTGTTTTACCAGCGCGGGACGCGGGTCGAGATCGAAGATACCGACATCGGCGATTTTCTGACGGAGATTTCGCGACGGCTGCAGGCCGAAGGCGGATATGCCGGACAAGCCGCCCCTCTAGGCACTCGCCCGAGGGTCTTCATCAGCTACGCGCGCGAGGACTCTGACTTGGGTTCCCGGGTCTTCAGCGCTCTGGAAAAGGAGTACTTCGATCCCTGGCTCGACACTCAGAACCTCAGTGGCGGGGTGGACTGGAATCCGCAGATCGAGAGCGAAATCGCATCCACCGATTTCGTCCTGGTTCTGTATACCCAAGCGTTCTGTGACAAGACCAAGAACTACGTGAATAAAGAGGTGGCGCTGGCTGCCGACCGCGCGCAGTACTTTCGCGGCCCGTTTCTCATTCCGCTTCGCACGTTTGATATCAGACCGGAAGATCGGGTACAGACGCTGGCGAAGTACAACGAGATGCAGCTACGTCCCGACGCCTTCGACGAAGACATATCCAAGCTGATTTCCACCATGCGGCGCGAATACCAGCTCCGTAGCCGTTAAGAAAACATGACCGATACCCGATATCGATATCCCGGTGCCCAGCCTTTTCGCGACGATGATGTCGCGCGCCAAACGTTTTTTGGACGCGACGCCGCTGCTGTCGCGCTCTCCGATCAGATCTTGGCCAATCGCCTGGTGATCGTGTATGCAAAGTCCGGTTTGGGCAAGACGTCGCTGCTCAACGCCGGGGTAGCGCCGCGGCTGCGAAACGCAGGAACCATTCCGCTGTATGTGCGCGTCAACGATGTCGAGCACGACATCCGAAGTTCGATGATCGAGAGCATACGCTCAGAGGCCGCACGGCAGAAGGTGGAATACGTTGCCGGCGATAGCTCCTCGTTGTGGGGCTTCTTGAAGACCGTTCAGTTCTGGCGCGACGATCTTCTTCTGATTCCAGTGCTGATTCTCGATCAGTTCGAAGAACTCTTCACCCTGCAGTCCGACGACGCGCGGGAGAGTTTCCTCTCCGAGCTCGGCTATGTTGTTCGGGGCGTTGCCCCGCCTTCCGCAAGTGGTGCGGAGTCGAAGCTGAGCGATACGCCACCGCCGTTGCACGTGGTGCTTTCCCTGCGCGAAGATTTTCTTGGCCTTCTGGAAGAAGCATCCGACCGCATTCCGCAAATTCTGGACCGCCGCTTCCGGCTGGCTCCGCTGGACCGCGACACCGCCGCCGAGGCCATCACCCGCCCGGCGGAACTCAACCTTCCCAACCTAGCAACCAAGCCGTTTCGCCTCGACCCTGACGTGGTGCCCGCGATACTCGACTACTTGAACAAGTCAACCTATGCTGGCAAGGGCGCGAGCCGATATATCGAGCCGTTTCACCTGCAGCTCATCTGTCAACGGATGGAACGCGTGATGGCTGACAAGCAAAAGCTCGGGGGCGATCAGGGACAGTTCAGCCTGAAAGACCTGGGAGGCGAGGAGGGGCTGGCAGAAACGCTTTCGCATTTTTATGCCGACGCCATTAATTCGCTGCAAGGATATTTTGTGCGCCGGACGGCGCGGCGGATGTGCGAAGAGTATCTGATCAGTCCGGAAGGGCGCCGCCTGAGTGTTGACGAACGCGAATTGCAATCTCAACTGGGGCTGGAGCCCAAAGCGCTGCGACAACTCGTCGATCGTCGCCTGCTGCGCACCGACCGCCGTGCCGACTCGACCTATTACGAACTTAGCCACGACGCGCTAGTTCAGCCGGTGCTCGATAGCGGCCGTACCCAGGCCCTGCTAATGGGCTGGACGGGAAGCGTAATTGGCGGGGTGGTTTTATTCGTAGCCTTGCTGCTTGGCGGTTTTGGTATCTACTGGGGATTCACCGAGGCTAAGGAGGGCGGCGACAAAGCTGCGGCGGTCCTCATCGTGATCGCAGCAATTGCATTCGGCTACTTTGGCCTGCGATGGTTTTGGACAGGGCGGCGCACCAGACGGCGGTACAGGAGGCCGGTCCCAGGCAAACTAATTCAGCCAGTGATCATGCCGCAGAGACAAAGCTCACAGTAGCGCCGGATTGTGACAGCTCCGCCTCACGGCAGCGGCTGCGGCCGCTGCTCCATCAGCTCGGTGAAACGCTTGTCGGTACGCAGGGTCGCGAATTCTGACTCGGTATAAACCTTCTTGATATCGCGATAGCCCTCTTCCATCGCTTTGCGGAGATACTCCAGCGAGTGATCGACGTCTCCCGCCTGCGCGTACATCCTGGCGACCATGAAGGAAAACGCTGCGCGATCTTCCGGCGAACTGGTTTGCGCCAGGACGCCCATACGCGATACGCGGTCGAAGATGTCCGGGTCGATCAGGTACGCCGCCCGATATTCCTGCGCGGCTTCCTGATACTTGTGGCGCGCGAAGTAGACGGAGGCGAGGTTGTAGTGGAAGGTCGGCGCTTCCGGCTTCAACGCCAATGCCTTGTCATAGTATTTCGACGCCTTGCCGTAGTTCTTCTTCATCTGCTCGACGAAGCCACGGTTGTTCCAGGCTGCAGCGCAACTCTGGTCCAGCTTCAGCGCCTGGTCGAAAGCCTTCCGCGCCTGCTTCTCCTGCTGTAGGAACAGATAGGCCATGCCCAGCTTGTTGTAACGAACCGGCGTCACTTCCTGCGCAAGCGCGGCTTGATAGTAATCGACGGCGTCGAGGTAACGTTTCTGCGCGCGCAGCAGGTCGCCCCTGATGTTCAAGGTCGGCAGGGCTGGAGCCCTTGAGCGGTACTAGCGGAGGCGAAGGGGCGACAACGGTTTGTGCCGTAGGCGGAGCGCCTGGCGCTTGCTGATCAAAATCCGTCGCTACGGCGAGCAGGGAAAACGTGAGGACAACCACCAGCAGCGGCCAGCGGTACCGAATCGGTGCGAAGAAAAGACGGTCCATAACCGGACCTCCACCCCATGTAGCACCATATTAGACCTATTGGGGCGGATTTTTGTTCCCTTTATTGTTTTGTTGGTCAGGATTTTGCGCCTGGCTCCCGTTATCGCCCTTTCCACCGAAAAGGCGGCCCCAGAACCCACGTTTTTTCTTTTGCTGATTTTCCGAGGATTGATCCGCCGGCTGCTCGGTACTCGCCGGCACCCCGGTCGTAGTGGTTGGCACCGCGCCATTGGTGTCTAGCGGTGGAGGCGCTGCCGGCGGCGAGCCAATCCCCAGAATCTTCGAGAATACCCCGCGATTGTCGGTAAATGCCTGCTCGCAGGTCTCCTTGGGCTCCGTACCGGCGATGAAAGCAACCGTGTAGGTCTGCGGGCATGACGGCGTGGCCAGCTTGTTGGTGACTTTGTCGATCTGTTCCACCACCACGCCCTGGGGCGCGGAAAACGGCTTGGGATCGGAGTACTGCGGGACCTTGATCGCGCGCTTCATGAACTCGGCCCAGATGGGAGCGGCCGTTGATCCGCCCGCGAGCTTCAGGTCGGTGTAGTCGTCGTTGCCCACCCAGACGATGCACAGCAGGTTGCTGGTGTATCCGGCGAACCAGGCGTCGTGCGAGGTCCCGGTCTTGCCTGCCGCGGGAGCGGTGAAGCCGCGCGCGCGCACCGTATATCCCGTGCCATTGTCGATGACGCTTTGCATCATGGTGGTCAGCACGTACGCGACACGCGGATCCAGCACCTGCTTGGACTCGGCCTCGTATTTTTGCAGGACCTCGCCCTTGCTGTCGCGCACCGAGCGCACCAAATCCGGTGTCAGATGCTTGCCTCCATTGGCGAACACCGTGTAGGCGCCGGCCATCTCCAGCGGCGTAGCGTCATACGACCCAAGGGCTACGGACGGCGTTCCCCGGGCGCTGGTGATGCCCGCAGCGCGGGCCAGCGCGGCCACCTTGTCGAACCCGACGTCCTGCGCCAGGCGCACTGTGGCGTTGTTCAGGGAAAGCGTCAGCGCGTAGCGGGCGGTGACTTCGCCCTTGTAGCTGTCGTGATAGTTGCGTGGTTCGTAAACTGAATTACCAAAAGCAATGCTTACCGGCGAATCGTCGAGCAGGGTAGCGGGAGTGAAGACAGCGTTTGTCGTAGTCCCGTCACCCGTAGGGGACGAAATGGCCATGGTCTCGCCGTTCAAGCCGGTGTTGACCGCGGCCGCATAGACGAAGGGCTTGAAGATCGAACCGGTGGGACGCTTGGCCACAGCGTGGTCGAGCTGGCTCAAACCGTAGTTGCGGCCGCCGACCAGCGCCAGCACCTCGCCGGTGTGGGGGTCAAGCGCGATCAGCGCCACCTGCGGCATGGGCCCGTTCTCGACGATTGTCTCGGTCTTGGCGTCTTTTCCCGTCCCGACCCTGGTCTTCCGGGTGCGCCGCTTGATCACCTGCTCGTCCACCTGCTTCATGCCTTCGTCGACCGCTTCCGAAGCGGCGCGCTGCAAATCGGGATCGAGGGTGGTGTAAATCCGCATGGCCTGCTGGTTCAGATCGTTCTCGCTGAACTGGTTCGAGAGCTGGTCCTTCACCAGATCGACGAAATACGGAGCATCGCTGGCCTCCACGTTCGGAGGGGCCAGCTTCAGCGCAGTTGCCTTGGCGCTGTCGGCCTGCTCGCGGGTGATGGCGCCGGTCTCGACCATGGCGTCGAGCACCAGGTTGCGCCGCTCCAGCGCGCGCTCCGGATGCCGGTACGGCGAAAGATAACTGGGCCGCTGGATGATACCCGCCAGCAATGCGCATTCCGGGAGGGTCAGGTTCTTGACGTCTTTGTTGAAGTAGGCGCGCGCGGCTTCGCCCACGCCCATGATGCTGTAGGTGCCGCGCTGCCCCAGCGGCACTTCGTTGGCGTACATCTGAAAGATCTGCTGCTTGGAGAACTTCTGCTCCAGGTCCATTGCGATCAGCATCTCGGTCAGCTTGCGCTTCACGGTCTTCTCCGGCGTGAGGAAGAAGCCGCGCGAGAGCTGCATGGTGAGCGTCGAGCCGCCCTGGGTGCGATGGCCGTGAATTAGATCGGTCATCCCCGCCTCGAAAAGGCGGTAGTAGTTGACGCCGCTGTGCTGGAAGAAGCGCCGGTCTTCGATGGCGACGATGGCATTGACCAGGTCCTTGGGCAGATCGTCGAACTTGATGAGCTTCTGCTTGGAACGGTCGACGCCCTCGAAGAGCGCGGTCACCAGCACCGGCTCGAGCTGGTATTCCTGGGTTGCATCGCCTTCCCGTCCTGTGACCTCGATGGCGCTGACCTGGCCGTTGTCAAACCGGATGATTGCTGCATCGGCTGCGTGCAACGACTGCGGCCCGGGAAGAATCTCAATCCCACCGCGCACGAAGCGGTAAAGCCCAATCGGCGACTCGCTGTCTTTGCCCTGTTCCGAGTATCCCGACCGCCGCAGGTTGGCCGCGATCTCTTGCGCATCGAGCTCTTCACCAACAGAAACCGTCTTGGGGCGGGCGTAGATCTTCGCCGCAGTGTTGAAAAGGGGGCCGGCCATGCGCTGGTCCACGATGCGCGAGTATTTGACATACAGGTACGCAAATACTCCCAGGAAAACAATTGCAGCGAAGAGGAAGCCGGTGACAAAGATCTTGACAATGGGATCGTTGAGGGTGAAGTGGCCCGATTTCGTGGATGTGGGCGAGGACCGGCGAGCTGTTGCGCCCGGCCTTTTGCGCACGGGCTTCCCGGAAGTTGGAAGTTTTATCTTGATGGCCACGTTTATGAGTGCACAGAGAAATCCGCCGACCCTAATGATAGACGGCGGCGGGGGACATTCCGTTTATCGGGTGCCGATGCCAGGAGCGCCCAAATTCTTCGGCGATAAACGCCAGAGCGATTTACCTATTGTAGAGCAGGTTTGGGGAGAACTGTGTGAGTGGCACGTAAGGTCTTGCAAGGCCTTAAGGCACGTTCAAGGTCTTGTGCCGCTGGGCCGACGAACGTATTTCCATCAGGGCTGTAGAAAGTGCCGAAGCCGCTCGCCCATCTGTTCATGGGTAAGAAATTCGCCCCGCTCCAAAGGCGCTTCGCCTCGTTTCACGGCCTCGACAAAACGGTCCTCTTCCTCGAAGTAGCGGGTGACAACATCCTGCACAACCTCATCAGGGTTGAGGCCCTGTTGGGTGGCTCGCCGCGCAAGCCGGGCTTGCAGATCGTGCCGATGGTGTGCTGGAAGGTGTCGGGATCGATCGAATGGGTGACTGGGCCCAGCCCTACGCCGAGCAGGAGAAGTACCACAATGTCGGGGACGCGGGTGAGGCGCGACAGCCGATTGGCAACTACTGCCAGCACCAGCAGCGCCGCGGGAAAGGCAAAGATGCGACCGTATTCCATGGAGAAGCCGTGAGCCGGCAGAAGCCAGTGAAATATGTTGCTGGATTTTGCGGAGAAAGGGAAGACGGTAAGGACTCACGCCCTTCTTAGCGAAGCGGGAGAACACGAACCCGCGCCCGGGCGGGATCCACTGTGACTAGCGCGCCACGCTGAAGTTCCTCCCAAAGCTGTCTTATTGCGAGTACAACCGTCTCGCCCATCCTCGCCGGAGAGGTCTCCTGCGTTCGCAGCTGAATGACACTTGGCTTTCGACCGGCCCGCGAAGCCAGCAGCGCTCCGAAATCCAAGTCATGGGTGAAAACGATACTGTTGTTTTCTGCGGCCCATTCCAAGATTTCCGAATCGGATGCGGTCGCAATTCCGACCGCGCTCCAGTGGTTTGCTTCAAAACTTTCTTTCTTGAACACCGCAACCCAGGCGGGCGGAAGATTCATGTCAACAAGGATTCTCACGCCCTATTCAATTCGATTTCTCGTTCCTCGGAACGAAGAGCGGCGTAAGACAGGGCCTGCGCGATATCCTCTGCTTCAAGGTAGGGGTAGAGCTGAAGGATCTCGGCCGCGGTATGTCCTTCGGCGAGCATGCCGACAATTGTGCCAACTGTGACCCTCATTCCTCGGATGCACGGTTTTCCGCCCATTACTCGAGGGTCGATTGTGATTCGGTCAGTGGCCATTTTGCTTCTCCTCGTCTTTGAATATAGCGCGGCTGTGCAACCCCCCGTTGACTTTTTCAACGCCCCCCAGGCCAGTTACCCGGTTGATCCCACTTCTCGCCCGCTCGTGCCAGAGCCGCTCGATTTTCATTTCAATCACCATGGCGGTTGCACGAACCAGGTCGCGAGCGCTCAATTGCGTGTCCGCTGGACGCCAGGGCGGCGGGTTTCCCGCAAGGCATGGATGGCAACATCCGATTGACATGTGGGTTCATCAAAACATACGGGTCGCGCCGAAGCTGCCCCTTGGTTCATTCGAAAGGACTCATATGTTTGACAATCTGTTTCAGCCCATGCACCTGCTGGTGATCGGGTTTATCGCATTGCTGGTGTTCGGCCCCAAGAAGCTGCCGGAGTTGGGCAAAGGTCTCGGCGACGGTATTCGCAGCTTCCGCGAATCGCTGAAGGAAGAAAAGCCGGCTCCGAAATCCGAGTCTTGAAATTTCTAAGTTGCCATCCCGAGCGAAACGAGGGACCCTCTTGCCTCAAGCAGATCGCAGCGGCCTCGCCGCGACAAGTTCTTGAAGACGACAAGTCCTGAAAATGCTGGCCTGACTGCTCCGGCTACCTCGACGCACTCAGCGCCATTGCAATCTCACGCTGGCGCGGGCCGTCGAGTTCGATAAGCACAACGCGCTGCCAGGTACCAAGCACCAGCGTGCCTTCCTCAACGATGAGGCCCACCGAAGTGCCAATGAGAGCAGACAGGATGTGGTCCGGGACATGCGTCGGATCGTGCGGATGACGGTAGTGCAGCTTGGGCATCATCGACTCGAACGCGTCGAGCATATCCAGATCGGTTCCGGGATCGAGGTCGGCGGTGGTCAGCGCTGCTGTCGTGTGCAGCACCAGCAGATGGCAGACTCCGCTCTGGCGCGGGTAGTCGCGACGCAATTCGGCTTGGACTTGCTCGGTGATGTCAACGATCTCGCGCTTCCTGTGTGTCTTTATGCTGAAGTGGTTCATGCGTAGCTCACTGTAGCTTGCCCGTCTTGCATTGTTCGGCGCAATCCCGTCCTCACGGCCTAAATGTTCAAATCCTTCGAAGTTATTGCGAGAACTAGTTGCAATCTCTGGAGTCCATGGCGCATAAGTGCTATTTCGAGCCGGAAGTTCTAGGCCTTCTCGAATTTGAACTTTGCTTACTGGGAATCGAGTTTACAATTTCTTCACTGCGGGACTACCCTCTCTCAGCTATTCGTCCCGCCAGTGTGCACGAAAATCAGGAGGAAACAGTGAAACGCTACATGCTCCTCGTGTTGGTCGTCTTGCTTGCGGTCTTTGCCGCGCAGGCGAGCGCTGACAATTTGTTAGTGAACGGAAGCTTCCAGTCAGGCGATTTCACCGGCTGGACGCTCGGAACAACCTCGAATGGCACTGCCGGCCAGGGATATCCAATTGTTACCCAGTGGCCGCTGGACAACAACATTAACGCCTGGGAAGGTGAAGTCGGCGAAGTGAAATACGACGGTACCTTTCAGGGTGCAACACTTTCTCAGACCTTCACCTCCAGTGCAGGCGCTGCGACACTCAGCTTCCTGTGGGCAGCGAATGGAGCCGGCGGGAACGCTGACGGCGCTGACTTCCGCCTCATTTTGGATGGAACCACGCTGGCAGACTACGACGTGGGGCAGATTAATCCAAACCAGCTGGTTAACGGTTCGTTGAGCGCCAACGTGAACCTTTCAGCCGGCCAGCACACCTTCGAAATTGATGTCCTCCGCAAGTACATCGTGCTCCCGGGCGACACGCCTTTCCAGTATGTCACTGGTGCTGATGTCGAGGCGGCGGTTCCCGAGCCGGGCAGCATCCTCCTGATGGGATCGGGTCTTCTGGGCCTGGCCGGCGTGCGACGCAAACTGGGCTTATAAGTCGGTTTAGAATTGGTTTAAGTATTCAGGCGGCCTGACAAGGGCCGCCTTTTTGCGCGCCCTGAGTTGTTGGACCGAAACTCCCCGCGAAACTGTTGAGCCGAGAAGTATAGCCCAAAAGTGCCAAAGCCTAGGCTAGCGGTGGTTAACCGAATTTTTGCTGGATTTTCCTTTCGCTCAGTACCAATTTGGGCTACACTGGTCGCCTGCAAGATGCGGGCTTGCGTGTGGTTCGCTCTTGCTCGTGTGTGCGGATATCAGGAGGAAACAGTGAAACGCTACATGCCCTTTGTGTTGGTTGCCTTGCTTGCGGTCTTTGCCGCGCAGGCGAGCGCAACCCAGTTGCTAACCAACGGAAGCTTCCAGTCGGGCGACTTCACCGGCTGGACAATCGGCACAACATCCAACGGAACATGGGGCCAGGGATTCCCAGTTGTTACGGGATGGCCCTTGGGTGGCATGAACGCCGCCGAAGGGGAAGTTGGCGAAGTTAGCTTCGACGGTACCCAGCAGGGTGGAACACTGTCGCAAACCTTTGACACGGCTGGCGGAGCTGCTACCCTGAGCTTCATGTATGCTGCGATGGGTGACGGAATCCACACCAACGCCGACGGCGGCGAATTCACGCTGATCCTGGACGGAACGACTCTGGCCCAGTTTGACGTGGGCCAGATCACCGCGAATCAGATCATCAGCGGCTCGCTCAGCGCCAATGTAAACCTGAGCGCCGGCGCCCACACCTTCCAGATCGATGTAACCCGCATGTACGTCACGCTGCCCGGCAACACACCGTATCAGTTTGTGACCGGCGCTGTTGCGGATGGCAATGCGGTTCCCGAGCCTAGCTCACTGGCCCTCATGGCGTCAGGAGTACTCGGCTTGGCCGGCGTGCTGTGCCGCAAGTTCGGCTTGTAAGTCAGTTCAGGATTGGTTTAACTATTCCGGCGGCCTGACAAGGGCCGCCTTTTTGTGCGCACCGACTTTTTGGGTAGGAGCTCCCAGCGAAACTATAGAGCCTAGCAATATAGCCTGAAAGTGCCATAAGCCTGACGAAGGATTAACCAAATTTTCGTGGTGGATATTTTGTTTTCGCTCCGCACCACTTTGCGCTACACTGGTCGCCTGCAAGATGGCGGGTGCTCTGTGACTCGCTTTTGCTGTGTGTGCGGATACCAGGAGGAAACAGTGAAACGCTACATGCCTCTCGTGTTGGTCGCCTTGCTTGCGGTCTTTGCCGCGCAGGCGGGCGCCACTAATTTGCTAGTCAACGGAAGCTTCCAGTCGGGCGACTTCACCGACTGGACAATCGGTACAACATCCACCGGAACATGGGGCCAGGGATACCCAATTGTTACGGGATGGCCCTTGGGTGGCATGAACGCCGCCGAAGGCGAAGTTGGCGACGCGAATGCCCCCGGCATGCAGGAGGGTGGAACCCTGTCGCAGAGCTTCCTGAGTGCTGGGGGCGCTGCGACCATCAGCTTGGATTGGGCAGCTCTGGGCGGAAGTGGTACTAACGCCGACGGCGGCGAGTTCACCATGTTGCTGAATGGAACCCAAATAGCCCAGTTTGACACGGGAACCATCAACCCAAACCAGCTCCTCAATGGGGTTCTCACCGCGAACGCGAACCTCATTAACGGAACCAATACCCTCGAAATTGACGTCACGCGCAAGTACCTCACCCTTCCCGACGACACACCCTATCAGTTTGTGACCGGTGTTGACGTGGAAGGCCAGGGTGTTCCGGAGCCCGGCTCGCTGGTCCTGATGGGATCGGGCGTTCTGGGTCTGGCCGGCGTTCTGCGCCGTAAGCTGGGCTTCTAAATCAGTTTCGAATTTCTGCAAGTTTTCAGGCGGCGTATTTGGCCGCCTTTTTTTCGTGTCTCTGATTCTTCTCTAGGACGTGCCCGACGAAAACATAGGGGCGAGAAATATAGGCGAAAGTGTCATAAGCTCAACAAGAATTAAGCGGATTTTTGTGCTGGATTTTCTTCTCGCTCAGCGCCATTTTGCGCTACACTGGTCGCCCGCAAGATGGGGGAGTTGGGTGTGGTTCGCTCTCGCTTACGTGTGTGCGGATATCAGGAGGGAACAGTGAAACGCTACATGCCCCTCGTGTTGGTTGCTTTGCTTGCGGTCGTTGCCGCGCAGGCGAGCGCCGACAATTTGCTAATAAACGGAAGCTTCGAAGACGGAACGTTCAGTCATTGGACATTGGGAACAACTTCCAACGGTTCCGCCGGCGATGGCTTTCCAATTGTCGCCCCGTGGCCGCTGGACAACAACATCAACTCCTGGAAGGGTGAGGTTGGTGAAGTGAACTTCACTGGCTTGTACGAAGGCGCCACCCTGTCACAGACCTTTGATAGCACTTACACACTTGCCACTCTTAGCTTTCAGTATGTTGCTATGGGCGCCGGCGGTACGAATCAGGATGGCGGCGACTTTCGGCTGATCCTGGATGGAACCGTGTTGCAGGACTTTGACGTAGGAACGATTGATCCGAATCAAATCATCAGTGGCTCGCTTAGCGCCGATGTAGACCTCAGCGCTGGGACCCACACGTTTGAGATCGACGTGCTGCGCCGGTACCTCACGTCTCCCGGCGCGACACCCTACCAATTCGTCACCGGTGCTGATGTGGAACCGTACATACTGCCCGAGCCCGGCTCGCTGGTGCTGATGGGATCCGGTGTTCTGGGTCTGGCCGGCGTTCTGCGCCGCAAGTTCGGTGTTTAAGTCAGTTTAGAATTGGTTTAACGATTCGGGCGGCCTGATGAGGGCCGTCTTTTTGTTCTGAAAGGTTCGCCGGCCGCGATAGCGTGAAAGTTTCCCGTGCTCACTTGCGTTTGTGGCGCAGTTTGTTCTCTTCCCGTTCCAGTTCACGAAAAAATGTCCGACCGTCCCGGCCCTCGCCCCGTTCTAGCGAGGCCCAGCCTTCTTCGATCTTCTCGCGGACTGCTCGAATTTGTGCTTCACGCGGGCTCTCTCGAGGATTGTCAATGTTAGACATTTGGCGCACAGTCTACGCCAGCTCCCTCCCTCGCGTCTCCGGCAGGGGCAGCACCGCGATCGCCGCCAGCAGGAATGCTCCGGCACACAAATAAAACGCTGCGTCTAGCCCGTGCTTCTGCCCGAACCACCCGATGATCAGCGGCGATACCGCGCTGAGCATGCGCGCGCCGTTGTAGGTTACTCCCAGCGCTTGGGCGCGGATCGGGGTAGGGAAGATTTCGCTGGCGATCAGTCCTGAGCCGGCGAAAAAGCCGGTGCCAAAAAATGCGACGGCGATGCCCATCACCATCAACGTCGCTGGACTGCGCGCCATCGCGTACAACGGCACCAACAGCGCGGCGGCGACGAAGTAGAGGACAAAGGCGCCCTTACGTCCGAAGCGATCGGCGGCCGGACCGAAGAGCAGATATCCCGGCAGCATCCCGAGCAGATTCAGGGCGAGCAGCAATCCGGTCGTCGACAGCACCCCGAAGCCGCGCCCGCCCTGCTCGACCGGCAGGGAGAGATAGGGCGGAATCCAGGTGAACAGCCCCCACCAGGCGAAGAGTCCGAAGAAATTGACCAGCACCAACGCGAGCGTGTTGCGCAGAAGCGGAGGGCGGAAGATGTCCCACAGAGTGAGAGTTATCTGCTCCCTTCCTCGCGCCACCGGAAGGCGAGAGGGTGGGGCACTCACTTTTTCTTCAGCGTGAGGGTTGCGCCACATCTCCGACTCCGGCACGCGCCGCCGGATCCACAACGTGACCAGCGCGGGCAGCACGCCGACGAAAAACACATAACGCCAGTTGGCGAAACGCAGCATGACGCCGGCGACCAGCGCTGCGAGAGCGTAGCCGATGGCCCACGAGCTTTGCACCATCGACAACGCGCGGGCGCGCAAGTGCGAGGGCCAGGTCTCGGCGACCAGCGTCGCGCCGGTGTTCCACTCGCCGCCCATGCCCAGCCCGAGACAGGTACGGAACACGGCAAGCTGCAGGATGGACTGCGAGAGTCCTGAAGCGAAGGAGAAGATCGAGTAGGTAAGGATGCTCAGCGAAAGCGCGCGCGCGCGGCCGATACGATCGGCGATGACCCCGAACAGCAGCCCGCCAATCCCGGAGGCGAGCAGCATGAGCGTGTTCAGCAACCCAACCGTGGCCTTCGACATATGCAGGTCGCGCATGATGTGGGCGACTACCAGCGCGTAGAGCATGACGTCGAAGGCGTCGAGCATCCAGCCGAGGGCGGCTGCCAACAGCGTTCGGCGCTGGGCGGGAGTAGCTTCGGCGAGTGCTGACCAGGGCGTAGGCATCAGGGGGGAATTCTAGCAGCGCCTCCAAGAACAGCGGCAGATCGTTTGCCAAGCCGGGTTATTATTTAGCATTGCAAGGATTCCGGGAGGCCTATGGCCACATCAGTGAAAATATTCGTAGCCTCTGCCTCAGAGGGGTTGCAAGTGGCACATGCACTGGGAAAGGTGCTTGAAGATCACGAGGGATTCCGGCCTTGCGTTTGGGATGAAGGAACGTTCAAGCCGAGCTTGACCTTTATCGAAGCCCTTGAAGTGCAACTCGATCAGAGTGACTTTGCTATCCTGACGTTAACTCCTGACGATCGGGTTGTGAGTCGCGGCAAGTCGCGTAGGGCACCGCGTGACAATGTGCTCTTTGAACTGGGATTGTTCATGGGACGCCTCGGCCGGGAGAGAACTTATTTCATGTTCGACAAGGCATGCGACCCCAAGATTCCATCTGATTTGCTTGGTGTGAGCCCAGCTCCCTTTAAGCGGGTTGGAGGGGTTCCGCTTGAGGATTGCCTCCGAGATGCATCTACCAGAGTTGTCGCCCAAATCCGGGAATTGGGCGCGCGTGAGAAGCTTGACCCGGTGCAGAGTGCACACATTCACCGGGTGAAACGATTCTGTCGAAGTATTCAAGGTTTGTGGCTTCAGATCGCGTCGCGCAACGACAAGTTCCTGCGCATCTTCAGAGTCCTAGAAGAATACGGTGGGCACTCGGTGAGGCTCGAAGGATACTTGATTGCCGAAAACGGCATATGTAGAGCTCACTGGAAGAGCAAGGCTGTGGGTATTAATACGGATACAAAGAGCCTGTCGTATTCGTGGAAAGGCGAGCGGTGCGAAGAGGCATACAAGAGCTTTCACGGGTTTGGCTGGTTCGATTTCACGGACGCTTCGGAGATCTACTCCTATGGCCACGGGAAATTCGCTGATAATCCCGTGGGAACGAAAGTGGTGAAGTGGAGAACCGTGGAGCTTCGCAGAGTAGAGATGGATGCGGATCGCATTTATCACACCGTGCAACATGGCACTGAGGCCGAGAAGGCTTCGCTGGTAAGAGACCTCAGCAGAAGCTACCGGTCGAAACTTTCAACCTCAGCACTCGCTTCTGGCTCCCGATCCGGTCGCAAGCGTGAGCTAAGCGGAATGCGACTGAAGTAAGTGCAGCACCCGAGCCTTACCAAGACATGACCACGGGTATTCCCGAATTGGGAATAGAATTGTCAATGGCTCCAAGGTGCTAGAAAACGGTGCAAGCCCAACATTGCAAGCCAAATATAAAGTTGTCAAAAACTAAATATTTCCGTCAATATATGCTATAGTTGAAGTAGAAAAGCCAGATGGGTGACCTAGCCCCTCTGGCTTTTATTTTTGGCATGAAAGTGCCCAATCGCAACTGCGATAAGGGCCGACAGCTTCATTAGTCCGACCCTCGGGAATCCCAGGTCAGTTCGAGACCCTCGAACCGCTGAGTTCAGTATTACTACTGCGTTACTTTCGTTAGAAGCTGCTCACCAGACTTAACTCCAAAGTCATCGCTGCCGATGTTACCCACGACTGCAATTTGCAGCCATGGATCACGGCCCCTGGGGCTAAGAAACCGCAAGCCGGGCGAATGGATGGCAAGCGCACTCTGCCATCACGCCACGGCCTGCGACGACGAGCGCTGTGCACTTCCCCGTGTAAGCGCGCCAGGAGCGGCAACGCAAAGAGCGAGCTGAGCGGCGATCGAGCAGTTTCTGTACAGCGACAGGTCGAAGCAACGCCTCTGGGAGCCGGGTCCGTGCCTTCATCAAGGAGTTCGACATGTCGTTGTGCCGGTATAGGGATCACTTCCTGCATCTTTTTTCCGTCCGCAAAAGTCTCAGCGTCCTCATCAGTTCAATTGTCCTTTTCGCTGTGTCTGGTGCCGTTTGCGCCTCGGCTGCCACCGGAGTCTCCAACGAAATCAGCAACATTTCCGTGCAAAACGTTACCCCCACATCAGTTGATATCGTGTGGGACACCGTCCACCTGAGCACCTCGCAAGTCGTACTGGCGGGCGCCGCGGCCTCCGACGGTGAGCGCCGCATTGCGGCAAAGGACTCCACGCTGGTCAACCATCACCGCGTGACGGTTGACCGCCTCATGCCTTACGACCCGGCTGAAGGCCTGGGCACTTATTACTTCTATGTTGTGTCCACGGACGGGCCTGGAACCACCTCCACCTTCCCTGGCCCCTACGACGGGCTCACAAACGATCCGAGCACGTTTCTCCTCCCCATGCAGACGGCACCGCCCGATCCCAACGGCAAATCCAACTACACCCTATACACAGATGGACCCACCAACGTTTATGCCGGCTCCGACTTTTACTTTGCGGTGCAGGTTGTCCAGCTTGCCGGAAACCACCCCTTCATTTATGTGCACAACCGGACCGGCTACAACAACGGCAGCGATGGTGTTGTGAAGGCGGCGACGGGAGCAACTGCACGGGGGCTGAATCCGCAGACGATCAGCGTTCACCTGGCCTGCGATGAGTACAATCCGAACAACAGCGACGACTACGACCAGAACTATGACTCCGGCAAGAATATGGGATTCTGCTGGGAAGGGGCGTATAACAACCTGACGGTGAGACTGCGCACGTCGCCGAACACCGCTCGCGGCAACTACGCTGTCACCGTAACCCTGCAAGACAACGGGCAGGATGTTTCGACGACCTACTACTTCACGGTTTTGTCTGCACCACCTGAGCTTCCGTCACGCAATTCCTATCCGCCACCGATTCCGGGCATGGACACGTGGGAGAGCTACATGACACAGCTCGGCCACAAGTATTGCGACGACGTGAACTATTCCAACTCGCGCGACAACCTGAATACCGCGGGCGACTTTCTCACGAGTTGGGATTCGTATGATGACGCCTGGTTCTACGACGGCGGTCGAGTCTACCAGCAGATCGCCAGCTATACCAACGATCCTTCGTGGAACCACTGCGCGCTGACCATCCTCGATCCCTACCGCCAGTGGATGCTGGCCAATAAAGGGGCGATGGACCTTTACGCCATCTTTCCTTACGGCATGGCGATGAACTACTGGCGGACGGGTGATACAAGCAATCTGGACGCGATCAAGACCCTTGAGAGTGTTCCCTGGGGCGCGCAGATTGGCGGTTGGGTGGGTCCCGACTGGATTCGGGAAACCGCCTATGGCGCGGACGTCCGCATCACCTATGAACTTCTGACAGGAAACCGCGACCGCCTGCTGGCCAAGAACATCGACAAGCTGCTTGGCCATCTCGACATGCTCTACTACGGACGGCTGGGAGCGGCGCACCCCTTCATGGTGGGGCTGGCGATGGAGACGGCCATCCACTATTACGATATGACGGTTGCCGAGGGACATCCGGATTATCGTGTGCCTCCGGTGGTGAAGCGCGCCCTGGACGCTCTGTGGCGCGATTACTATGTTCCCAGTACACATGCCTTCAACTACAGCCTCTGGGATATTCCTCCTGCTGACAATAGTGAGTTGAATGATCTGGTAGCTCCGGCGTATGCCTGGTACTGGAACCTGACCGGCGATGCACAGAGCCAGAGCCGCGGCGACGACCTCTTCCAGCACACCTTCGACTGGCCAGAGGTGTTCACCTGGAGCGGCAAGCAGTTCAGCCAAATCTACAAATGGAGCTTCGACTACGTGCGCTGGCGCAACGGCATAGCCAGCTCTACCATAGTGCAAGACAACAATCCATTCAGCGGGCCCTATCCCGATACCGAGCCTCCCATCGAGACCCAGGTGGCCACTCCCAGCATTACGGACACGACGGCTACCTTCACCTGGAAGACTTATGAGAACTCCGATTCGCAGGTTATTTACGGCTTCACGAGCGGCGACTATCCGCTACAATCGGCGCTGTTGGACACCGGCAACGGAACGACATCCCACACAGTGACACTTACCGGTCTGACGCCGGGTACGATCTATCATTACCGCATCAACTCGCGGGATGCGGCCAAGAACCTGGCATCTTTGGCGGACGCCACGTTCACCACAAGCGGGCAAAACGGCGGAGGCACGATTACGGGGTCGGGAGGCCAGAGCGGAGGAGGCACGATCACAGGCTCGGGCAGCCAGGCCCAAGGCACTCAAGCTGCCGGTGATGGTTCCGGCAACGTAGCTAGCGATCCTACAAGTGGAAGCACAAGCGCTGACACCTCGGGGAACGGGACGCCTTCGGGGAGCAGCACCCCGTCCGGCTCGAAAACGTCATCCAACGCGTACTCACCGAAACAGGCGCTGATGCAGTAGCAGCAGCGCTGGCACCAGCTCAGGCCGGAACGGGAAACCGTTCCGGCCGTTTTCGTCGTGCAGGATTCACCGCTTGCGCCGCGTTCTGGCGATCAGTTCGATCAATCCATAAATCACTACGCAAATCCAGAGATCCACCAGCAGGCCGAGGTCGAGGCGAGTAGGGTCGTGGCGAGCCGCTGCGGGCAGGTGCGGCGAAAGCAGGAAGAAGTAGATAGCATTTCCAAGCAGAATCGCGGCGAATTGCTTCAGCAGTCGGCGGGCCATGTACGAGTCTAATGTAATGCGCGCGTTGGAAGATGGCTCGTCGCTTTTGGCCTTTGGCTCTTAGCTTTTGGCCAGATGCTTTCAGGAACTGCTCTGGCCAAGAGCTAAGAGCCAAAGGCCAAGAGCGAATCGCGAAAAGCGGGTTCCCGCTGCGTTACCATGCTCTTTGCTCGACCTCTCCACCAACGTGCAGTACGTGAAGGGCATCGGCCCGAAGATTGCCGAGACCTTGCTGGAGAAGGGCATCTCCACCGTCGAAGACCTGCTCTATTACCTGCCGTTTCGTTACGAAGACCGTCTGAATCCGCGCGGCATCAATGAGCTGCGCGCGGGGGAGGTGGCCAGCATCGTCGCCGAGGTTGCCGAACCTTCGGCCTGTTTCGCACTAAGCGAATGCCGCTGTTCGAGATGACGGTCGGCCAAGGCCGTGACACGTTGAAGTGCGTCTGGTTCAATGCCGCCTATCTGAAAGACAAGTTCCGTGCCGGCATGACGCTGGCGCTCTACGGCAAAGTCGAGCAAAGCGACTTCGGCCGGCAGCGGTTGCAGATCATGCAGCCGCAATTTGAAATCCTGCACGATCCCGCCGAATCGCAAGCCGGCGAAGAGGGCAAGTGGAAGTCGCTGGAGGTGGGGCGCATTGTTCCCATCTACGAGGCGGCGGGCAAGGGAAGGCTCACGGCTCGCTGGTTTCGCCGCGTGATCTATGGAATGCTGGAACAGCTTCAGCCGGAAATCCCTGACGCCATCCCGCCCATCGTGCGTGGCCGCATGGGCCTCATCGACCGGCGTTGCGCTTTCCAGCAAGCGCACTGGCCCGAGGTTGGCGAGAGCCTGGTGAAGTTGCAGGAGGCGCGCACGCCTGGGCTGGTTCGCCTCATCTTTGAAGAGCTGTTCTTTCTCGAACTTGGGCTGGAACTGAAGCGCCGCAAGATGCGTGCGCAGAGCGGCATCGTGTTCGAGACGAACGACGACATCCGTGCTGCCGTGCGGAAGATCCTGCCGTTTCGTCCTACGGCAGCGCAGTTTCGCGTGCTCAAGGAAATCGTCGACGACATGAAGCAGCCTTCGCCGATGCGCCGCCTGCTCCAAGGCGATGTCGGATCGGGCAAGACCATCGTTGCGCTGGAGGCGGCGGTGATCGCCATGGAGAACGGCTATCAGGTCGCGATGATGGCGCCGACCGAAATTCTCGCAACGCAGCACTACCTTTCGGCGCGTCGCATCCTGGAACCCGCGGGATACCGCATCGTGCTGCTGACGGGCTCGCAGGAATCAGCCCGCAAGAAGCAGACGCGTCACCACATCGCGCGCGGCAACGCGCAGCTTGTCATCGGCACGCACGCGCTGATCCAGGAGTCGGTTGAGTTCGACAAGCTCGGGCTGGCCATCGTCGACGAGCAACACCGCTTCGGCGTGATGCAACGCTTCAAACTGATGAAGAAGGCCGACGCTGCCGAGCCCGATGTGCTCGTCATGACGGCCACGCCGATCCCGCGCACGCTAGCCCTGACCCTCTACGGTGATCTCGATACCAGCGTGCTCGACGAGCTGCCGCCGGGGCGCACGCCGATCAAGACCACGCGCGTGGGCGACGAACGCGCGGAGGAAGTCTGGCAGTTCGTGCGCAAGCAGGCGGCGGCGGGCCGCCAGGCGTATGTTGTCTATCCGGTAATCGAGGAGGGTGCGCTGGGCGGCGAGTTAAAAGGCGCAATCAATATGTATGACGAGTTGCGCCAGCGCGATCTCGCGGGGCTGCGCGTCGGCCTGCTGCACGGGCGCATGACAGCCGACGAGAAAGACGCGACCATGGCGAGTTTCCAGAAAGGCGACATCGACGTGCTCGTATCGACAACTGTGATCGAGGTCGGCGTGGACGTCGCGAACGCCAGCGTCATGGTCGTCGAGCATGCCGAACGCTTCGGGCTGTCGCAACTTCATCAGTTGCGCGGACGTATCGGGCGCGGCAGTGCGAAGTCGCATTGCATCCTGATGACGGGCGGGAAGGTCTCCCCCGAGGCGGAGGAGCGATTGCAGGCCATGGTACGAACGCAAAACGGTTTCGAAATCGCCGAACTGGATCTGCAGCAGCGCGGGCCGGGAGAGTTCTTTGGCACCGCGCAGGCCGGCATGCCGAATTTTCGCGTGGCCAACCTGATTCGCGACCGCGAGATCCTGGAAGCCGCTCGCCACGAGGCGCGGTTTGTGTTGGAAGGCCCGAACGAGAACCTGACGAAGGAAGAAATTGCGCGTGGCATCCAGCACCTGCGCAGTCACTGGAATCGAAGATATGGGCTAGTGGAGGTAGGTTGAAAGCAGTTGCCAGTGATCAGTTGCCGGTTGTCAGTAAAGCTATCTCGTGAGTCGTTTTGTATCATATCAGGGCCCGACTTGAGTCGGGCCATCAAGCCGCGTTCTATTGAATTGTCATCCTGAGGCGGCTTCAGCCGCCGAAGGACCTGCTCTCCTTGGCCGAGCGAAGGTGGCGGTTGCTGCGTTGCTGCCGAAGGCGCAGTTTTTGTTGGCGCGCACAAACTGCAGGTCCCTCGACTGCTCGTCCGCCGGAGGCGGACGCGTCGCTCGGGATGACAAACCAAACGCGCGCACAACCGTTGCAAACTCAGATTCCTCCAATTGTTGAACGACCGAGGGAGTTATGAATCACGCGCAAGAAATTCTGCAATCCATGGCTGAGCGCTTTGCCGCTACGGCCAGTGTGAAGCAAGTTTTCGGCGAGCCCATCCAGGCGAATGGCAAGACCATCGTTCCGGTTGCTCGCGTTCACTATCGATTAGGCGCCGGAGCCGGCGGTGGCGAAGTCAAGGAAGGTTCGCAGCTCGGCCCGCGCGCCGGCAGCGGCGGTGGTGGCGGAGGTCTGGTCATTGCGCGTCCGGTGGGCGCGTTGGAGGTCAGCGACTCCGGCACGCGTTTTATATCGTTCGTTGATCCGGCCGAGATCGTGAAGGCGTGCGTGGGCGGCTTGATGGCGCTGCTGATCGCGCGGCGGCTGCTGAAAAGAAGGCATTGAGACGGGCGATCGCCGTGTGGAAATTGTTCTGCAAGCGTGCGCTATGCTTGTGTTCTAATATTCCCACTTGGCTGAAGCGGAGGGGAAATGTCGTTCGAGGATGCTCTGAACCTAGCCACGCGAGATGAATCGTTCAAGGCCACGGTTTACGCCATGAACACGTTGCTGATCCACAAGGGAGTCTACACGCGCGAGGAGTTCGAAGCGCTTTTTGTGGAGTGGATGAGCAAGGAGCATCGCCGTCAAACGGCGCAGCGGGACGAAGCCCTGGTATCTAGCCGCGCCTAGTGGAAGGGGCTGGATGTTGGCACTCCGGCTTCTTGGCGCAGTGAAACCCGATGTCGCAGGCCTTGCACTCGCAGGAGCAGGGCGGCGCTGGCTTTACTTTGACGGGCTGTTTCGTTGCCTTCTTCATTTTTATCCTTGTCTGGTTGCACCGATTGCGTAGCAAATCCAATTAACCACCATCGGCGTTGAGGATTGCAAGGGTGATTCGATCTGGTTTTACCTGTTTCCAAGGGGAATGAACAGATTTCGTACAGAATCCACAGGGAATACACAAAAGCGAAGAGTACGCTGAAGAAGCCCGCGAATCCGGAAACTAGCCTGCAGAGATCACAAGCTTGAGATTCGATCTATATCGCGTGCTGCCTGCCGTGGACGAACTCTTGCGCGACGAAGCACTGCAAGTGCTGGTTGCCCGCGAGGGACACGTTGCCACCGTGGCTGCTGCCCGCTCCGCGCTTGATGATCTGCGCACGGCGATCGCAAACGGTTCGCTGGACGAAACTCAGATAGCCAGTGCGATCGCAAAGCTGCCGCAGCAAATCGAACAGCGCCTGCAGGAATCCCTCTCCTACTCGCTACGTCCGGTCATCAACGCCACCGGCGTGATCCTGCATACCAACCTGGGCCGCGCACCACTCAGCAAGGCAGCGCTGGAGCACGCCGCCGAAATCGCGCAGGGCTATTCCAACTTGGAGTTCGACCTTGACACGGGAGAGCGTGGTAAGCGCGACTCGCACATCGACCGGCTTTTTGCTCGCCTGCTGAACACGCCCGAGCGCGAAGTCGCGACCATCGTCGTGAACAATAACGCCGCGGCGGTGCTGCTCTCGCTGAACACGCTCGCCGAGGGTGGCGAGGTGATCGTCTCACGCGGCGAGCTGGTGGAGATCGGCGGATCGTTTCGCGTTCCCGATGTGATGGCGAAGTCAGGCGCGGTGCTGCGCGAGGTGGGCACCACCAATCGCACTCGAAGTGCGGACTACGAAGCGGCCATCACCGATAAGACGAAGCTGCTGCTGCGGGTGCATCGTTCGAACTTTCAGATTGTCGGCTTTGCCGAGCAGCCTTCGCTGGAAGAACTCGTTGCACTGGCGCGCAAGCACGGCGTTCCTGTGATGGAGGACTTGGGCAGCGGCGACCTCTTTGACCTGCGCGCGGTCGGCGTGCACGGCGAGCCAACGATTCTAGCCAGCGTGCGTGCGGGTGTGGACGTCATCACCTACAGCGGCGACAAGCTGCTGGGCGGTCCGCAGGCGGGGCTGATCAGCGGCAATCGTGAATTGGTGGCGAAGGTCCGCTCCAATCCGCTGTTTCGCGCCGTGCGCGTCGACAAGATGTTTTACGCCGCGCTGGAAGCCACCCTGCTGGCCTATCTGCGAGCGGACTACGATTCAATTCCCGCCCTGCGCATGATGCGCCTGAGCGAAGAGGAACTGAGGAACCGCGCCGACCACCTCATGCGCAAGCTGCACGTCACCTGCCCGCAGTTGCATCTTGAGGTCATCGCGTCGCGCTCGGTGCTGGGCGGGGGCGCGGCTCCTGGATCGACGCTGCCCACGCACGTGCTGGCCGTTTCGAGTCCAAACATTAAGTGTGACGTGATCGCCGAGAAGTTGCGCCAATGGGAGTCGCCGATCATCGCGCGCGTGGAAGATGGCCGCGTGCTGCTGGACCTGCGAACGGTCTCGCCGGAACAGGACGCGGTGATCGCATCAGCGCTGGAGAGCATGGGACAGTAGGCATATCGGCGATTTGACCATGTTATTGTCCATGGTTAAACTTATAACCACGGGGAGTTTATGCAGGAAATAGCCATTTCCGAGTTCAAGGCAAAGTGTCTTTCCCTGCTGGAGCAAGTGTGCAAGACGAAAGAGCCACTCCGCATAACCCGCTTCGGAAAGCCGATCGCAGAGGTCATCCCGCCCGCAGGCGTTGTAGACCGGGAGCAATGGATCGGCTCTTTGAAGGACTCCATGCGGATCCTCGGAGATATCGTCTCGCCCGCCAATGATGAAGACGAGTGGGAGGTCTTGCGCGATTGAAGATCCTCCTGGACACGCACATCTGGTTGTGGACAATCCACGATCCCCGCAAACTGGGCAAGAGACTCATAAATGAATTGCGCAACAGGGACAACGAACTTTGGTTGTCGCCCATCAGCACTTGGGAGGCGCTCACTCTGCATGCCAAAGGTAGAGTGCACCTAGGCGACAACCTTGGAGAGTGGTTGGCGCGAGCGACAGCCGGAACACGGGAAGCACCGCTGACCCATGAGATTGCGTTGGTTGCGCGCCAGCTTCCTCTGCATCAGGATCCGGCTGATCGATTCCTGGCGGCGACGGCGCTAGTTCTCGATCTGGTGCTGGCGACCGCCGATCGGCGACTGCTTGGCTTGGGCAATTTCCGGACATTGGCCAACCGCTGAGGCGATGGCTTATTCGCAAACAAAAACGCCGGAGCTTTTGGCTCCGGCGCGTGCGAATCAGTGTCAGTGTTGGTTAGAACAGCTTGCGGCGCAGCATGCCGAGGCCACCCAGGATGCCTGTACCCAGCAGCATCAGGGAGCCGGGCTCCGGTACGCTGCTGAACTCGAGGTCGACGGCCCAATCCGGCGACAGCGGAACCGCTCCAAGCGGTGTTGAACAGGGCCTGGAAGTCTCCAGAGTTGTTGTTGTAAACGAAACCGTTCAGGTTGGGGTTGGTGGTGCCCTGCGAAACGTAAGCCTCACCCAAGGACTGGCCGTAGAACTGGGAGATGCTCAGGAACATCACGTACTTGCCGCCACTCTGCAGAGCCACGCCGCCGGAGGGAGTGAAGGTCAGTTCCTCATCGCCGTTGTTGTCGTAGTTATAGGCCGCGCTGGAATACAGCAGGGTGCCGGCTTCCGAGCCGTTCCAGGTCGCGATGTAAGCGCCCGTGATGATGTTCCCTGGGGCGTCCTGGCTGCCCATGTAGAACGAGAAACTGGTTAGGTTGTTGTCGCCATTGGTTGGCGCCGTGAACAGCTCTCCATAGGTGGCTGTGTTGGGATATCCGAACGGGTGCCAGTAATCACTGTAGCCGTTGAAATTGTTGTAGCTTGTGTTGGCGAAGCCGCTGACTGCAAAGAGCAGAACAGCAGCTAGAAACAGGGACTTCTTCATACCGCTCCTCCTAATCCGAACTCGATGGAACCGCACACTGGCCTGCAATAGGTCAGAAGAAGATAAAATCCGCACAGGACTGAGCCTAACTCAACCGCCTCTCGCGAACTCAAATAGACCGCGCAAAGAAACGGGCCTGATCAGGCGCTGAGAATTATAACGCAAGGGAGCAGCAGATCGACAACATTAAAATTCGAGTTTTGGTGTTAAGTTTTGGGCAAAGCTAGCACCTTAGTGGTGGGGCTTGACTGCTGATAGTTTTCTCGGAGGAAGGAACCGATTTGGCGGCGATTTATAGCATTGGCCACTCGACTCGCACCTTGGATGAACTTGTGCTGGCCCTCACCGGACATGGGATCGCCACCTTGGCCGACGTCCGCTCCTTTCCCATGTCGCGGCGGCTGCCGCACTTCAACCGTGAATCGCTGCAAGCCGAACTGCCGAAGCACGGCATTTCGTATGTCTGGATGAAAGAGCTTGGCGGGCGGCGCAAGAAGCTCCGCGAGGACTCGCCGAACCTCGCCCTGCGCAACGATTCATTTCGCAATTATGCGGATTACATGATGACCGACGAGTTCGCGCAGGGGATCGAACGGCTGCTGCAGATCGCGGAGCACGGCAAGACTGCCTACATGTGCGCGGAGCGGGTTTATTTTCAATGCCACCGCATGCTGATCAGCGACTACCTCGCCGCGCATGGGCATACGGTGTTGCATATTGATGACGAAAAGCATCCGCCGCGCGCGCACAAGCTGATGTCAGAGGCGAGGCTGGTAGACGGGAAGCTGGTGTATGACGGGGGAGTGCTGTTGTGAAGGGAAGACGCTCTTCGTAGGTTTTCTTCGCGGGTAGCTGCGAAAAGCTTCACCACAGAGGCACGGAGGGCACGGAGAAGATTGGGTTCTTTTCTTTAGCACTGCGCACCACTTTTCGTCATCCCAGGCGAAAAGCGAACAGCCAATAGCGAAGAGCCAATAGCGAAGAGCGAACAGCGCCACATTGCGCCCGGCTCACCATCCTCGTTATCCTCGAAAGACGCATGAAACAGGCTGTCTTTCGCGAACGGAACAAGAACTACTACCGCGTTCTGCACACGCCCATCTGGATCTGGGTATTTTGGGTCCTGCCGGGATATCCGCTGACCTACGACCTGTACGCGCATGGGCCTGACGCGCGGCACTGGATTTGGCTGGCCATCGTCGCGATCGTCGTGTTCTTGCGCGGATATGTCGGGCGGATTCCGGGATGCGAGCAGCGCCCCTACATTCACTATTACGGCGTACATCAGCCCAACCTGCCCTATCGTGTGGTGTGCTACACGGCGGCGTGGATCGATCTGCTGGTACCCTACACGCTGAACCTGATCGGCCTGATCATCGCTTCCATCAACGGGCAATGGATGTTGCACCTGCTGTATCGCTGGGCCTACTATCCGCTGGCGCTGGCGGTGGTGGTGGCGGCCTGGCTCGACTGGGTGCCGCGCGCGCGGCGCAGCACGATTGGGGAAGGCGTGGAGCGAGCGTGGTTCTACGTCGCTATCTGGACCGTGGTGCCGACACAGGTTATCAACTGGGCTGCTTGGAGATTGGGCAAGTTCATGCGCCTGGAACCGCTGCCGCTGGCACACGTGCGCCTGGCCGTGTGCCTGATGGCAACCATATTCTTCTTCATGTTGGGCTTCATGCAGAAGCTGCCGCGTACCACGCGCTATTACGAAGGCGTTGCCGCGGCGGGAGTGTGAAGCCACGGCTGAGCCACGTGCCTTCCCGGGACTATCGCACGCCGCTTACCACATACAAATCTGCGCCGTCGGATGCCCTCAGGCTGAACCAGAATTGTTCCTTGCGACCCGGCTTGTGTTGGCGTAGCTTCTACCCAAAACCCACTTTGAAGTGCTGCTTCGGCGCTAACCAGGGCCGGGCCGAGAGGTGACGAGATGATCCGATTGCAGGTCGCCGTGGGTCGTATCGTGCTCGCGGCTGCTCTCGCGTCCATCCTGCTCTTTGTTTCCGGCTGCAAGAACAAGAAGAATCCTCCCGCAGCGTCGGAGGCCACCAAGCCTGCCGAAGCGAAAGCTAGTCCTTCCGATGCAAGCCTTGTCCCGCCCGAAGCCGTTTCCGCTGCAGCCGGCAACGAGGACAAATCAGGAGCACTGTTGTTGCCCGTGGCCTTCCAGCGGCGCACCGGCGATCTGGACCAGATGTTGAAGGAACGCAATCTTCGCGCGCTGGTATGGATCAATCCGATCGGCTTCTTCTATCAGAATGGACACCCCCACGGTATCAACTATGAAGCCCTGGAGGAGCTCGAGCGGTTCGTCAACAAGAAGTACAAGACCGGGGCCCTGAAGGTAAAAGTCACGTTCATACCGATGAGGCCCGATGAGTTGGCGGACGCCCTTACTGAAGGTGTGGGCGACTTCATAGCGAACGGCATCCTTATCACCCCGGCACGGGAGGAGAAGTATGCCTTCACCATCCCGCTCCAGACAGACATAACTGACATTGTGGTTACAGGTAGCGAACTGTCGAATGCAAATAGCTTCGATGATCTGGTGGGCAAGGACATTTACGTAAACCCGCTGAGCGAACGCTACCTGAAGTTGAAAGAGATCAGCGCTGAGCGGGCGAAGGAGGGGAAGGCTCCCCTTTCGGTGAAAGCCGCCGACAAGAACCTGCTGGAAGACGACCTGGTGGAGATGGTCAATGCCGGCTTGATTCCTGCGACGGTGACGAGCAACTCGAGGGCAGAACTGTGGGAGCAAGTTCTGCCGAACCTGAAATCCCACCCAGAGATGGTTGTCGCCAATGAAGGCAAAATGGGCTGGGTGATGCGCAAGAATAATCCCGAACTTAAGAAACTGCTGGACGAGTTTGCCGAGACCCACAAGGAGGGCACATCCTTCGGGAATACTCTGTTGCGCCGTTATCTGCAAAACACCAAGTGGATCAAGAATTCGACCTCGACGGAGGAGATGAAGAAGTTCCAGTCTTATGTGGAGTACTTTCAGAAATATTCCGAAGAGTACAACTTTGACTACCTGATGATCGCGGCCCAGGGCTACCAGGAATCGCTGCTGGACCAGAGCCGCAAGAGTCCGGTGGGGGCCGTCGGCATCATGCAAGTGATTCCGAAGTATGCGGCGGCGAAGCCGATCAACGTACCGAACGTAAGCACCGCAGACAAGAACATTCTCGCCGGCGTTCGCATGCTGCGCAACATTGCGGACACATATTTCAACGACCCCGCAATCGACCAGGTCAACAAGACACTGTTCACGTTCGCCAGCTACAACGCTGGTCCGAACCGGATTGTGCGCCTGCGAAAGCAGGCAGCGGCCGATGGGCTCGATCCCAACAAATGGTTCGGCAATGTGGAATTGGAAGTGGCGAAAGACGTGGGGCAGGAGACGGTGACCTATGTTAGCAATATCTACAAGTACTACATCGCCTACAAGCTGGCGTTAGAACAAGCGCAACAGAAGCAGAAAGCAAAAGCCGCTGCTGGGTGAGGGCTGGAGTGACGGGTTAAGTGGCCCCTGAAGATTCGGGCGGTCAAAAAGAAAGGCGACCAATATTTTGGTCGCCACTCTTCGAACTTACGCTCGATTTAGACGGCTTGCACGTTCTCCGCTTGCCAGCCCTTGGGTCCCTTGACCACACTGAACTGAACGGCCTGACCTTCCTGCAGGGAGCGGAAGCCGCCCGCCTGAATTGCCGAGTAATGGACGAAAACGTCCTCGCCATTCTGGCGGCTGATGAAGCCGTAGCCCTTCGCGTCATTGAACCACTTTACTGTTCCTTGTTCCATGGTGATGCTAATCCTTCGAAATTGGTGTAGCTGCAATTGGATCGTGATGTAAGGCAGGCAGGGATGCTGCAAGGCAGGGACTGCTGCGTGAAACACTGCGATCAATCGAGCAATTACATAATAGCAATGAATAGCCAAAATCCCAAAGCCCAGGTTGCCAGTTTGCCCTGGCGGATCACACAATAACCAGGTAAGCTGTTTGGATTCATGGGATTGCAGCGTTAGTCGTAGCGCCATTTTTCGGGCTGGAATATCGTCTGTTCAGGGAAATCGAAACCCAATGATCGTCGGAACCGGTGTTGACATCGCGGAGGTCTCTCGCATTGCTGCCTCGATCGAGCGCTTTGGGCGGCGGTTCACCGAACGCGTGTTTACTCCCGACGAGATTCGCTATTGCGAATCGAAAGCCAACCGGGCCGAACGCTATGCCGCGCGCTTCGCCGCTAAGGAAGCGGCGATGAAGGCCATCGGGACCGGCTGGCGACACGGCGTGACGTGGCGGGACATCGAGGTCAAGCGCGCTCCCGGAGGAAGACCGACGGTAGTGCTCTCCGGGCGAGCTGCTGAGTTTTTCGAAAAACTGGGAGCGACGCGGGCGCACCTGTCGATCAGCCACACATCGGAGTTTGCGCTGGCCCAAGTGATCCTGGAGAGCGAGTAAGGGCAGCAATTAGCCGTTGGCGATTAGCTAAAGTCTGTGGGCTGACATTTGAACATGGGCCGTGGCTTGTGTGATGGCGATTTTGCGCCAAGTGTGTTGATTACCCAGCTCAACTTGACGGCTCGCGCAGCCTCTGGAGTGGAATAGCAGCTAGCTGCGGAATGCTCTAAGGTAGGTCAGCTGTGACGCAGCGCACAGAATCACCAATGTGATCTCTGCGAGATTTCATATCAGGATTCAAGAGGCCTGTGTCGAGAATGAAGAGTGACTGCTATCACATCACGCTCGTCCACGGCACATTTGCCCGGAATGCGCCCTGGACTAAACCGGGCTCGGTCCTCCGCCGTTACTTGCGCGAACACATTCCTGGACGCATTAAGCTTCACCGATTTAGCTGGTCGGGCTGGCCGAGTCACTCAGCGCGCGACAGGGCGGCGCAGTGTTTGCGTTGCGATCTTTCTTTCCGGATAAAGAAGTATCCGGATGCCCACCATTGCGTCATTGCCCACAGTCATGGTGGAAACGTTGTGTGCTATGCCGCGCGCGACCCGGAGCTCGCAGAACATCTTGCCATCATTACCCTTTCAACGCCCTTTCTTGTTCCGCGAAAACGCATCCTGAGACTCTGGGGCAGTATTTCTTTATTCGGAACTCTGTTCACTCTCCTGCTCATTCTGTTGTTCGGTAGCATTCTCCTCCCAATCCATTGGTGGTTTGGACCATCAACGCCTCAGGAATTCCTTAGCTTTTACCGGATGGTGGCAGAACATCCGTATGGCCGCCAGTCTTGGACCCTTCAACTTACGATAGCGGCCTCTTACTTGGTTCTTTTCGGCGTAGGCTTTGAGATCATCAAGCTGATCACGCCTTGGTACGAGTGGCTTAGTACTCTACTACGTAAATACAGTGACGTATTTATTGCTTGAAAATTGGCGCAAACATCAACTAGGCTTGTTCTTGGAGACATGCCTTGCCACGTTCAAGCCCTTTTCGTATCGTTCTTGCGCCCCAGGAGCGGGAAGAACTGGAAGCCCGGACTCGAAAATATACGTCGCCGTATCGAGATGTCATTCGAGCTAAGATTGTCCTCCTGGCGGCGCAAGGTCTGCCCAACCATAGCATCGCCACGCGCTTGGACACGCCGCGGCAGATCGTCAGCAAGTGGCGCAAACGATTCGCATTGGCCCGTCTGCCCGGCCTCGACGAACAACCTCGGGGCGGGCGTCCCGCGCTCTTTTCCCCCCAGCGTCGTCGTGCAAGTAAAAGCTCTGGCCTGTGAGCTTCCTCATCGCCTCGGACTGCCGCTCTCACGATTGTCGCTGGCCGATATCCAACGAGAGGTAACCGCCCAAGGCATAGTCGCCCAAGTCAGTGGTACTACCCTCTGGCGCTGGCTGAGTGCCGATGCCCTGCGTCCCTGGCAGCACCGCAGTTGGATCTTTCCCCGCGATCCGGATTTCGCTCTGAAAGCAGGGCGCATTCTCGATCTCTATGCCCGCATGTGGCAGGGAGCGCCCCTACAAACCAATGACTTCGTGATCTCCGCTGACGAAAAGACCAGCGTGCAAGCGCGACGCCGCAAGCAACCTACTTTACCGCCCGCTGCCGGACGCCCGATGCGGATAGAACACGAGTATTTCCGCGAAGGCGCCTGGACCTATTTGGCAGCCTGGGACGTCCATCGTGCCAAGCTCTTCGGTCGCTGTGAGAAGAAAAGTGGTATCGCTCCGACTGATCGTCTCATGGCTGAGGTCATGAGTCAGGAACCCTATAAGTCGGCCCACCGCGTCTTCTGGATTATGGACAACTGCTCGGCTCATCGCGGCCAAAGGGCGGTTGAACGCATCCGATCCCGTTGGCCCAATGCCATCGTGCACACACCAATTCATGCCAGCTGGCTCAATCAAGTCGAGATTTATTTCTCCATCGTCCAAAGGAAAGTGCTCACTCCCAATGATTTCTCCTCCCTTGCCCAACTCGAGCAGCGCCTTCTCGACTTTCAAAAACACTACGAGCAAACGGCTACCCCATTCCAATGGACAGCTTCACTCGCAACGACCTTTCTGCCCTCCTGGCCAAGCTGCAGCCTCAAGCGATCGCCGCTGCCGCGTGAGACTGCACACAAATACGTCACCGTAATTCCGAACCAGAGTACTTAGCAAAACGTTGAGCCTGCCGCGGTTGCGCAGCGACCAGTTGTTCATCGTTCGACCGCTGGCAGACGAGCCAAACAGGCTACTCGGTGCCGCTGGGCTCCTCGAAACTATCGTTACTCTCTTCTGGGGGCACTCCGGAGCATTCGATCGATTGCTGAGTCGGATAGAGGAATGGGGCGAGCGCCAGATGGAGCGATCATTCATGGTCCACGTTTGGAATGGGCTCACAAGCTGGGCAGTCTTTAGCCTTGGAAGTCTCCTCCTGATCGGCCTCCCGGTATCTTGGTTCTTCTATCTGACACACCGGCACCAATACATGGCCTTCTTCTTGGGTCCATACACACATACCGCAGCGATCGTCTGGGCGTGTATTGCCGTCATCGAGGCTCCGTTCGTGCTCGGATTTGCGGCGGTAGCGCTGCTCCTGACCGTCATTCTCGTATGCGGCACTACTATTGGAATTGCTGTCACGGCAGCCATTCTCTGTCTCACTCTGGTCATGCTTGTTGTCGTGCCAGAATTAGGCCCCTTGGCGATGGTTCTAGCGGTGTCGACTGAAACCTCTCCGCCCGGAAGTTTCCAGGTGCTGCACATCCCTCCTCCGGAACAAAAACTCGGCGCAGATGAAGCGCTTATGCATTCGGTCACCTACACCAACCCGGTGGCTCTCGATGCGATTGCCAAGTTGATCGCGGCGAAGGGTGCCGCGGGGACTCGGGCCGCTGGCGTGTAGATACTATCGGCATCGCTGGGCTTAGATATGCTGTCCCTGCGGGGGCGGGATTCTAGGAGCCGAGTTGAGCGATTTCCTCTCCAAGACAGTGGGAACACTCCCACGCGCTGCCGTGCGTCTCAGCATCGTTTTCCGGTGCTGGTTTGAGCGCTCGAATGTGTTGTGATTCACCACGAAGATTGTGCCTGTTATGAAAAGCGGCACGCAACGCGATCAAATGCGCCGGGAAAGTTGCAAAACCTTCAGCTTGCGTTGTTATAATCACACGCTTGGGTGATGAGCGTCACACCCAGCTGAGACTCCTCAGCGCGCTGCACGATGTACGAGCCGAATCGGGTTGCGGCTCCTGATCCACGAAATTGGAAAGCTGTACATGGCACAAATCTTTCATCGTAGTGCGAATGCGCTTGCGCGAGTGTCGATGATCGCCGTGGTGGTGACCGTTTCGCTGCTGCTGTTCGCGGGACTCGAGATTCAGCGTTCGCCCTACACGACGTGGCAGGGGATCGAGCAGGTGCAGCCGGTGCCGTTCAGCCATCAGCACCACAATGGGGGACTGGGCATCGATTGCCGCTACTGCCACGTGTCGGTCGAGGTCTCGAGCTACGCGGGCATTCCCCCGACCAAGACCTGCATGAACTGCCACTCGCAGATCTGGACCAACGCGCCCATGCTGGAGCCGGTGCGCGAAAGCTACCGCACCGGCAAGTCGATCATGTGGGTCAAGGTGAACTACCTGCCCGACTACGTGTACTTCAATCACAGCATTCACGTGGCCAAGGGCGTGGGCTGCTATAGCTGCCACGGACCGATAAACAAAATGCCGCTCACGTACCAGGCGTCGTCGATGCGCATGGAGTGGTGCCTGAGCTGTCATCGCGAGCCCGAGAAGTTCCTGAGGCCGCGCGACCAGGTTTTCAATATGAATTATGAGCAGCCGAGTTCCTTCAAGCCGGTCAAACTGGCCGACGGAAGCGTATACACCGACCAGATTGCGCTGGGCAATGTACTGAAGAAGCAGTACCACGTTCGCACCGTGGAGGACATTACGAGCTGCAACACATGTCATCGCTAGACGATTGCGGTAGCCGGAACCTACGAAACGAAAAAACGATGGAGAAAGAGAGCAGAACGAAAGCTGAGGCGGTCTGTCCCGGCAAGCTGGAGCTGGCGGAAGTCAAAGACAAGCTGGCGCGCGCCAAGAGCGGGCCACAGTACTGGCGCAGCCTGGAAGAGCTGGCCCAGACGGACGGCTTCTTCGAAATGCTGCACCGCGAGTTTCCCCGTCAGGCTTCAGTCTGGCCGGAAGGAGCTTCGCGCCGCGATTTCCTTAAGCTGATGAGTGCGTCCATGGCGCTCGCCGGGCTTTCGGCCTGCGTGAAGCAGCCGCTGGAGCCCATCGTTCCCTACGTGCGCCAGCCGAAACAGCTCGTGCTGGGCAAACCTCTTTTCTTTGCCAGCACCATGCCCTTCGCGGGTTACGGTCTACCCGTGCTGGTGGAGAGCCACGAAGGGCGCCCCACCAAGGTAGAAGGTAATCCTGAGCATCCGGCGTCCTTGGGTGGCACCGACGTCTTCATGCAGGCGTCGATCCTCGACATGTATGATCCGGACCGGTCGCAGAACATAACCTACCTGGGCGAGATTCGTGCGTGGAGCGGATACGTCGAGTCGATCCGGGCTCCGTTGAGTTCGCAGAAAGCGGTGCAGGGAAGCGGTCTCCGGATCCTGACCCGCACCGTCACGTCACCGACACTCGCGTCGCAGATGAACGACGTGATGCAAGCGTTTCCGCAGGCGAAATGGATCCAATACGACCCAGTCAGTCGCGACAACGTGCGCGCCGGCGCGCAGATGGCGTTCGGGCAGTACGTCGACACGCGCTACCAATTGGACAAGGCCGACGTGATTCTTGCGCTGGATGGCGACTTTCTCTCCAGCGGCTATCCCGGCTTCCTTCTTTACGCGCGACAGTTCGCCTCGCGGCGTAACCCCGATCTCAAGGAGAAGATGTCCCGCTTCTACTCGGTGCAGAGCACGCCGACCAACACCAGCGGCAAAGCCGACCATGCCATGCCGGTGCGCGCATCTGAGGTCGAACAAATCGCGCGCGCCATCGCTGCCGGAGTCGGTATGGGAGCTATGGGCGGCGGCCAGGCGGCAGCGGGTCCGCAGAAGCAGTTTGTGGACGCGGTAGTGAAAGACTTGCAAGCACATCGCGGCACGGCGGTAGTTATCCCCGGCGACAATCAGCCGCCTTCGGTGCATGCGCTGGCGCATGCCATGAACCAGGCGCTCGGCGCGGTCGGCAATACGGTCGTCTATACCGAGGCAGTCGAAGCCAAGCCGATGGACCAGATGGCTGCGCTCAAGGAACTCGTCAATGACATGAATGCCGGCCGCGTCGATCTGCTGATGATCGTCGGCGGCAACCCGGTGTACGACGCGCCCCAGGACCTGCACTTCGCCGATGCGATGGACAAGGTTGCGCTGCGCGTGCAGCACAGCCTGTTTCACGACGAAACGACCGACCACTGTCATTGGCACATCAACTCCACGCACTACCTGGAACAGTGGGGTGATGCTCGCGCGATCGACGGAACCGTCAGCCTCATTCAGCCGCTGATCGCGCCCCTCTACGACGGGCGCAGCGAATACGAGTTCATTAACGTAATGACCGGCTCGCCCGCAGCCAGCGGTTTCGACATCGTGCAAAAGTACTGGCAGAGCAATATGAAGAGCGCCGATTTCGAGGAAGACTGGCGCAAGGCGCTCTACAACGGCTTTATTGCGGATACCGCCGCTGCGGTGAAGAACGTTTCCGCAAAGGGCGGCGAAATAGCTGGCGGTAGCCCGATTCCGCTCTCAGGCGACAGCATTGAGGTCATCTTCCGCCGCGATCCGATGATCTACGACGGAACGTTCTCCAATAATGCCTGGCTACAGGAGACGCCAAAGCCCCCGACCCAGGTTTGCTGGGACAACGCTGTACTGATGAGTGTCGCGACCGCCGAGAAGCTGAAGCTCGAGACCCAGGACGTGGTCGAGATTGAAGTCAACGGCAGCAAGGTGAAGGGCGGTATCTGGCGCACGCCGGGACACCCGGACAACAGCGTTACGGTTTTTCTGGGATACGGTCGCAACAAGATTGGGCGCGTGGGCGATGGCATCGGGTTCAATGCCTATCGGCTTCGCTTCAGCGACGGCCTGTATATGGCCGGCGGCAAGATCCGCAAGACCGGTGAACAGGAACTGTTTGCCAATCCGCAGGGCTTCCAATACATCGACTACTCCGACCTGCCTTCCTGGACGGTGAGCCTGAAGTCGCGCCACGTCATCCGGGCAGCAACGCTGGCGGATTTCATCAAGAACCCGAATTTTGCGCACGAAGAAGAGGGCGAGGAACACATTCCGCCAGAGTTCACGCTCTACCCGAATTACAAGTACACGGAAGCGAAGTGGGGCATGGCCATCGACATGAACTCGTGCATCGGGTGCAAGACCTGCGTGGTGGCGTGCCAGGCGGAGAACAACATCGCTGTCGTGGGCAAGGAGCAAGTGAAGCGCGGGCGCATCATGCACTGGCTGCGCGTAGATTCCTACCACGAAGGCGGCACGGAGAATCCGAAGACGTTCTTCCAACCGGTACCGTGTATGCAGTGCGAGAACGCTCCCTGCGAAGTCGTCTGTCCGGTCGGTGCGACCGTACATAGCACCGAGGGGCTGAACGACATGATCTACAACCGCTGCGTGGGCACGCGCTACTGCTCGAACAATTGTCCTTACAAGGTGCGCCGCTTCAACTTCCTGTTATGGCAGGACTGGGACACCGAGCAGTACAAGCTGATGCGCAATCCTGAGGTGAGCATACGCAGCCGCGGGGTCATGGAAAAGTGCACCTACTGCATACAGCGTATTAGCCATGGACGGTATGCGGCGGAGAAGGAGAACCGCCCCATCCGCGATGGCGAAGTGATCACCGCGTGTCAGCAGGCGTGTCCGGCAGACGCGATCGTGTTCGGCGACTTGAGCGATCCCAACTCACGTGTTGCCAAGCTGAAGGCGCACCAGCGCAACTATTCGCTGTTGGAAGACCTGAACACGCGTCCTCGCACCACTTACCTTGCGGTGGTGCGCAACCCGAATCCCGAACTTGAGCCGTCGGAGCCCAGTTAGATGAAGCAGGGATCAGAAGAGAAAACGGTTTTGCTTGACCCCTGGCCGGACGAGCCGCCGGTTATCGAACCAGGGCATACCTTCGACAGCGTCACCGACAAGATCAGCGACGCGGTTCTGAAGCGGCCGATCGGCTATGGATGGCTGACCGGAGTCGCGATCGCAGGCTTCTTGACCATGGTGCTGCTGATCGCGGTGACTTATCTCTTCATTCGAGGAGTCGGTATCTGGGGCATCCAGATTCCCAGCGCCTGGGGATTTGCGATCGTCAACTTCGTTTGGTGGATCGGTATTGGCCACGCCGGAACGCTGATCTCTGCCATCCTGCTGCTGCTGAAACAATCGTGGCGCAACTCCATCAACCGGTTCGCGGAAGCCATGACGCTGTTTGCCGTGGCCTGCGCCGGCATGTTCCCCATTCTGCACCTTGGCCGTCCGTGGCTGGCCTATTGGCTGTTCCCGTATCCGAACAGTATGGGAGTGTGGCCGCAGTTCCGCAGCCCGCTGGTATGGGACGTCTTTGCAGTATCGACCTACGCGACCATCTCCGCCGTGTTCTGGTTTGTCGGCCTGGTGCCGGATTTTGCCACCATGCGCGAGAAGGCGGAGACGATGTGGGCAAAGCGCATCTACGGCATCCTTTCGCTGGGCTGGCGCGGCTCGGCCCGCCACTGGAAGCGCTACGAAGCCCTATACATCCTGCTGGCCGGACTGGCCACGCCGCTGGTGCTCTCGGTGCACACGGTTGTGAGCTTCGACTTCGCCATCGCCATCGTCCCCGGCTGGCACACGACGATCTTCCCGCCGTACTTCGTCGCGGGCGCTATCTACTCCGGATTCGCTATGGTGCTGGTGCTGGCAATCCCGATTCGCCACTACTACCACCTCGAAGACTTCATCACCATGCGCCACTTGCAGAACTCGGCGAAGATCATGCTGGCAACGGGACTGATCGTCGCCTACGGGTACTTCTTCGAGACCTTTATCGGACTGTACAGCGGATCGACGTATGAAAAGTTCATGCTGGAGAATCGCTGGATGGGCCCGTACGCCATCTTCTACATGCTGCTGATCCTCTTAAACATCCTGATCCCGCAGCTGCTGTGGATCCCGAAGGTCCGCTCGAGTACCATCTGGCTGTTCCTGATCTCGCTCGACATCCTGATTGGCATGTGGCTGGAACGGTTCGTCATCGTGATTACCAGCCTGAGCCGCGACTTCCTGCCTTCTTCGTGGGGGCACTACGTCGCCACGCGCTGGGACTACGCCGTGTTCTTCGGAACATGCGGCTTCTTCGCGCTGGCCATGTACCTGTTCATTCGCATAATGCCGGCGATCTCGATCTTTGAAATGCGTATGCTGCTGCCCGAATCGAAAGTGGCAGAGACGGTGGGGGTCGGCGATTGAGCCACGCAACCACCCCAGCCCTATACGGAATTGTGGCGGAGTTCGAAACCGCCACCGATCTCGTGGTGGCAGCCAAGTCCGCCTATGCTGCCGGGTATCGCAAGATGGACGCCTACAGCCCGTATCCGGTGGAAGAAGCGGCCGAGGCCATCGGCTTTCACAAGACGCGCGTACCGCTGATTGTGCTGCTCGGCGGCATTCTGGGCGGGCTTTCAGGATTTTTCCTGCAATATTGGATCAACGTCATCGACTATCCGCTGAACATCGGCGGCCGTCCGTACAATTCGTGGCCAGCATTTATTGTTCCCACGTTTGAGCTGACAATCCTGTTCGCTGGTCTCGCGGGAGTATTCGGAATGTTCGCCCTGAACGGGCTGCCCATGCCCTATCACCCGCTTTTCAATGTCGACAAATTTTCCGCGGTGACGCGAGACCGCTTCTTCTTGTGCGTGGAGGCGGCAGACCCCAAGTTCGACCTGGTGAGCACCCAGGAGTTCATGATGACGCTGAAGCCTCTGTCGGTATCGGAGGTGCCGCATTAACCGGCGAATGCAATCGCTTGCGAAGACGCGCAGCATTTCTCTGGGGCTGCTTGCCTGTTCGGCTGCCTTGTCGCTGGCGGGATGCCGCCTCGACATGCAGGTGCAGCCGTATTACCGGCCCCTGAGCGAGAGCCATTTCTTTGCTGACAAACGTTCCGCGCGGCCGATTATCGAAGGCACCGTGGCACGTGGTGAGCTGGACTCCGACACCTATTTCAATACCGGCAAGATCGGCAGCAACCCTGGAAACTACATGCCGTTCCCGGTAACGGCTGAAGTGCTCGCGCGAGGTCAGCAGCGCTACAACGTCTACTGCTCGCCTTGCCATTCGGAGGTGGGCGACGGCAACGGCATGATCGTGCAGCGCGGCTACCAGCGGCCGCCGTCGTACCACAATGAGCGCTTGCGCAAAGCTGCTATTGGGCACTTCTTCGACGTGATCACCCACGGCTATGGCAAGATGCCAGACTACGCTGCCCAGGTCGAGCCCAAGGACCGCTGGGCGATCGCGGCATACATTCGGGCGTTACAGCTTAGCCAGGGAGCTACCAAGGCGGACGTTCCGGCGGGCGAGGCGATTGCCAGTCAGCCGCCGGCGGGAGTGGTGATCCTGCCACCCTATGACACGCAGGCCGCGACTACGACTAGTTCCGCAAACTCGACATCAGGTGCAGCCGCTGCAACCGCGGGAGGACCGAAGCAACAATGAGCCAGGAGACTTTGCAGGTCGAACAGATGAGCTATCCGGTGCCGGCGGAGGCCGCGGGCTGGCAGGGCCGCGCGCTCATTATCGGCATTGTGGGCGCCATTGGCTGCGTCATTGGTGGCTTCCTCCAACTCGACTCGTTCCTGCGCGCATATCTGATTGCCTACATGTTCTGGCTCGGCCTAAGCCTGGGCTGTCTGGCGCTGTTGATGGTGCAGTATCTCTCAGGCGGATTGTGGGGCCTGGTGATACGGCGCTTCCTCGAGGCGGGCGCGAAGGTGCTGCCGATGATGTTCTTCCTGTTCTGGCCGATCCTTTTCCTGCGCACTCACCTCTACCACTGGATGCTCGACCCGGTTAAGGAAAACCACTGGTATCTGAACACGGCGGGCTGGATTATTCGCTACGCTTTGTATTTCGTGATCTGGCTTGTGCTGATGAAGGTACTCACGAACTGGGGTGACCGGCTGGACAATCCCTGGGACAAATATCCAGGTTTCCAGGCGATCAGTGGTCTGGGCTGCGTGCTGTATGCCCTGACGACCTCGTTTGCCGCAGTGGACTGGGTGATGTCACTCGATCCGCACTGGGGATCGACGATTTATGGTTTGATCTTCCTGGTCGGGCAGTGTCTTTCGGCGTTGTGCTTCTGCATCATCATGCTGACGGTGGCAACCCGCTCCGAGCCGTATTCGGAAATCGTAAAACCGATGCAGTTCCATGACATCGGCAAGCTGACGCTCGCCTTTGTGATGCTGTTCGCGTATTTCTCGTTCTCGCAGTGGCTGATTATCTGGTCGGGCAATCTGCCGGACGAGATTAGCTGGTACTTGCAACGCATTCGCGGCTGGTGGGGCTACATCATTCTGGCGATCATTCTTCTTCATTTCGCATTGCCGTTCGCCATGTTGTTATCGCGCGAGCTGAAGCGCGCCGGGCGGCGGCTCATTGGTCTGGCATTCCTGCTGCTGTTCATGCGCTGGGTCGACACTTACTGGTACGTGGTGCCGAACTTCAAAAACGGGCCTTACTTCAACATCTGGTACGTGATCGCGCCGATCGGCATGGGCGGATTGTGGCTGGCAAACTTCTTCTACAACCTGCGGCAGCGGCCAATGCTACCGGCATACGATCCGCAAATGCCGCTTTTTTTACATCAAGGACATGAGCACTAATAGCAATCACGATGATGTTCTGCGCAACCCGGCAGTCGACTACGACCGCTCGGACTTAAGCGCGCGCGGGATCCTTCTGTTCCTCGCAGGCCTGCTGGTGGCCGGCATTTTTATCGAACTGGTGATCTGGGGGATGTTCCGGTTTCTGTCGCATAGCACGCTATTCGCGCAGGGCAATCCCAGCCCGATGGTGCAGGCCCAGAAGGCAATGCCGGAGAGAGCTCCGGGTGCAGGTTTGCAGAACACGCAGCCTGTCAACACACAGGTATTCCCGACTCCACGTCTGCAGACCAATGACGTCGCCGACATGAACAATTTCTTGAACCGCGAGAAGAATATCCTGTACCCGGCAGAGCCGTTTGAAGACAGCGCTGGCGCGATCCATATTCCGATCAACCAGGCCATGGGGCTGATTGTTGAGCGCGGGTTGCCGGTGAGGCCGAATGTGCCCGCGACGACGGATTCCAGCGCGCCGATGAGCGCTGATAGTGCCGCGGCGGCGCAGAAGCGAGGAATGACGAATAACCCGGCAACCGGGCCGCAGGGAGCGAAGCCTGGGCCGAGCCAGTGATGCAGCCGCGAAGCGGCGAAAGCTCCGTCCTTAGGACGGGGTAGACGGAAGTTGAGAATTGGTGAGTCCCGTTAGGGACGGCACAACAGCAGGTCCTTCGGGGACTGAAGTCCCCTCAGGATGACAAGAATTAATTTGGGAGCAAATCGGCACGACTGAAGTCGTGCCCTGACGCAAATTGAGGTTGAGCAGGAAATGGCAGTAAGCAGTTCACTCAAGTCGATGGCGCTGGCAGGCGTACTGGCAACCGGCCTCTGGGCGGTTGCACAGCCTCCGTCGGCCTTCATGCGTGGGGCAAGCCAGCCGGCTTCGCAGGTAAAACCGGAGGAACTGGAAGGCATAGGCATCACTCAGAAACTGGACCAGCAGGTCCCGCTGGATCTCACGTTCAAGGATGAAACAGGCAAGACCGTTCAATTGGGCGAGTACTTCCAGTCCGGCCGGCCGGTGATCCTGAACCTGGTGTATTACACCTGTCCCATGTTGTGCGGCGAGGAATTGGCGGGAGAGGCGAGCGCTCTGTCGGTCCTGAAATTTACTCCGGGCAAGGAATATGAAGTCGTTTCGGTGAGTTTCAACCCGGATGAGACCCCGCAGCAGGCGGCGGAGAAAAAGAAGATCTATATCGACCGGATGAACGAGCACCTGGAGCCGAAGACCTCTGGTGACGGATGGCATTTCCTGACCGGCCAGGAGCCCGAGATCGAGAAGCTGGCACAGGCGGTGGGTTTCCATTACCGCCGCGATCCCAAGACCGGGCAATACATTCATTCCACGGCGATCATGATCGTGACGCCGCATGGCAAGCTTGCCCAGTATTACTACGGCGTGGAGTATTCGCCCAGAGACATACGCCTGGGATTGATCGAGGCTTCGCGCAACAAGATAGGGAATCTGGTGGACGCGGTGGAGATTTACTGCTGCCGCTACGATCCGAACACCGGACGCTACGGCCCAATCATCAGCCGAATCCTGCGCCTGGCAGGAGCGGCGACCCTGCTGGTTCTCGGCGGTTTCCTGGTGATTATGTTTCGTCGCGAAAAGAACGGCTCTTCAAAGGGAACAGAACAGGCCTGATCGACTATGTGGAAGAACCTCCCACTCTTTCCGGAACGCGCCTCGGCCCTGGCAGGGCAGGTGGACGGACTCTATTTCTTTCTGGTCGCGGTATCGGCATTTTTCACGGTACTGATCTTCGCCACGATCTTCGTATTTGCCGTTAAGTACCGGCACGAGAACAACCCGCACCCCACGCCGATCGAGGGCTCACTTCCGCTGGAGCTAACTTGGACGCTGATTCCCTTAGGGATCTGCATGATCTTTTTCGCCTGGGGCTCGTTGATTTACTTCCAGGAAGGCCGCGCGCCTAGGGGAGCAATGGAGGTTTACGGGGTCGGCAAGCAGTGGATGTGGAAGTTCGAGCATGAGACCGGGCAGCGCGAAATCAATCAATTGCACGTGCCGATCGGCCGGGACGTGAAGATGATCATGAGCTCGCAGGACGTGATTCACAGCTTTTTCGTGCCAGCTTTCCGTATCAAGCAAGACGTGCTGCCGGGACGCTACACCACGACCTGGTTTCATCCCACGAAGATCGGCACATATCACCTGTTTTGCGCTGAGTATTGCGGTACGCAGCACTCCGGGATGATCGGCGAGGTGGTAGTCATGGATCCTTCAGCCTACCAGGCATGGTTGACGGCAAACGCCACCACGGGTTCGTTGCCCTCGAATGGCCAGCAGATGTTCACGCAAATGGGCTGCGCGACTTGCCACCGCTCCGACACGCAGGGGCGAGGGCCGAACCTGGCCGGGGTGTTTGGCAAGCCGGTCTTGCTGGACGACGGACGCAGTGTAATTGCCGATGAAAACTATATTCGGGAATCGATCTTGAACCCGGCGGCGCAGATCGTGTCGGGCTTCAAGCCGATCATGCCGACCTATCAGGGCCAGGTCTCGGAAGAGAACCTGGCGGCGCTGGTGGCGTACATAAAATCATTAGCACAACCGCAAACGGGCGGGCCGGTGACCAACCGGGCTGCCGTTCAGTAACGCAGTACAAGGGTCAGCGAGGTATCACGAGGGTCTGAAATGGCGACCGCAGTACAACCAGTTGTTGAGCGCGAGAACTACCTGAATTCGAACTACGGCATTAAGTCGTGGCTCTTGACGACAGACCACAAGCGCATTGCGTTGCTGTACCTGATGTCGATCACCGCCATGTTCTGGCTGGGCGGCTTCTTCGCCATGCTGATCCGGTTGGAGCTGCTGACGCCGGCCGGCGACCTGGTCTCTTCCGACACCTACAACAAGCTGTTCACCATGCACGGCATCACGATGGTGTTCTTCTTCCTGATTCCGTCGGTGCCGGCAGTGATTGGCAACTTCGTCATTCCGCTCATGGTGGGCGCCAAAGACCTGGCCTTCCCCCGGCTGAACCTTGCCAGTTGGTACATCTACATGATCGGCGCCTGCCTGGCGCTGTGGGGATTCCTATTCGGTGGCATCGATACCGGCTGGACCTTCTATACGCCTTTCAGCACGTCCTACTCGAACACCCACGTTGTGACGGTGGCGCTGGGTATTTTTGTAGTTGGTTTTGCCTCGATCTTTACCGGCCTGAACTTCATTGTCACGATTCACCGTATGCGTGCGCCGGGGCTTACCTGGAGCCGGTTGCCGCTGTTCTGCTGGTCGAACTATGCCGCCAGCCTCATCATGGTGCTGGGCACGCCGGTCATCGCCATCACCCTGCTGCTGGTTGCCTTCGAGCGCCTGTTCCACATCGGAGTATTCAACCCAGCCCTAGGCGGCGATCCGCTGCTGTTCCAGCACCTGTTCTGGTTTTACTCGCACCCGGCGGTGTACATCATGATCCTGCCGGGCATGGGCGTGATCAGCGAGGTAGTCACCTGCTTCTCGCGCAAGCGCGCGTTTGGTTACGAGTTTGTAGCGCTGGCCTCGATCGCCATCGCCGTGCTGGGTTTCCTGGTTTGGGCGCACCACATGTTCGTCGCCGGAATCTCGATGTACTCGGCGCTGGTGTTCTCGCTGCTCAGCTACTTTGTTGCAATTCCTTCGGCGGTGAAGGTGTTCAATTGGACAGCGACCATGTACAAGGGCTCGATACGCTATGAAACGCCGATGCTCTACGCGTGGGGCTTCATCGGCTTGTTTACCGTCGGCGGCCTCACCGGCGTCTTTCTGGCATCCCTTGGTATCGACGTGCACGTGACCGACACCTACTTCGTGGTCGCACACTTCCACTACGTCATGGTGGGTGGAATGGTGCTCGCCTACCTGGCAGGGCTGCACTTCTGGTGGCCGAAGATTACCGGCAAAATGTATCCGGAGGCACCGGCAAAGCTATCAGCGCTGCTGGTGTTTGTCGGATTTAATTTGACGTTCTTCCCGCAGTTCATCCTGGGATACATGGGCATGCCGCGCCGTTACCATGCGTATCCGCCGGAGTTCCAGGTGCTGAACGTGTTGTCAACTGCCGGCGCGTCGGTGCTTGCGATCGGTTACGTCCTGCCGATGATTTACTTCCTCTGGTCGCTGCGCTACGGCAAGGATGCCGGGCCGAATCCCTGGAATGCCGTTGGCCTGGAATGGATGACGCCCTCGCCGCCGCCGACCCATAACTTCGACGAGACGCCGGTCGTGACCTGGGAGGCTTACGACTACGAGCACCAGCCGCAAGAGGAGATCACCGTTGGCCACTAGCTCCGAGATCCAGGTCGCTGAACGCTCACTTCAGCACCACTTCGCCTCGATGGAGCAGCAGCGCAATACTGCTACCTTCGGGATGTGGATGTTCCTGCTCACCGAAATCATGTTCTTCGGCGGGCTCTTTACCTCCTATCTGGTCTATCGCAGCGCCTATTACCAGGCGTTCGTCGAGGGCAGCCAGAAGATGAACATCATCCTGGGCGCGGTGAACACGGCGGTGCTGATTTGCAGCTCGCTGTCGATGGCGATGGGCGTGCGTGCAGCGCAGACCGGCAACCGGAAGCTAATGGTGATTCTGCTGCTGATCACGATTCTGTTCGGCTTCGGGTTTCTGGGCATCAAGGCAGTGGAATATCACGAGCACTGGACGCACCACGAGTTTCCCGGTCCCAACTTCCAGTTTGAGACGGGCGATCCGGCGCATCCCGCGACCGATCCGCTGCATACAGAGATTTATTTTGGTCTCTATTGGGCGATGACCGGACTGCATGCGCTGCACATGGTCATCGGAATCGGACTTGTAACCTGGCTGGTACTAGCTGGTATGCGAGGAGCGTTCACGCCGATGTATTACAGTCCTGTGGAGAATGTGGGCTTGTACTGGCACTTCGTGGATTTGGTGTGGATTTATCTCTTCCCGCTTTTGTACCTGATCAGTCATAAGCACAGCTAACGAGGGGAATGATGGCACAGCAACTGCAGCATGACGATGAATACACACACGTAGTGCCCGCCTCGCTTTACGTCGGCATCTGGGCCGCGCTGATGGCCTTGACGCTGACTACGGTTCTGGCCTCGTTCGCTGAGCTGGGGCCCTTCAACATCGTAGTTGCCTTGGTAATCGCCACCATCAAAGGAACCTTAGTTGTTCTCTTCTTCATGCACCTGCGCTACAGTCCGAAGTTGACCATGGCAGCGGTGATTGCAGCACTGTTCTGGCTGTTCATCATGTTTTCGCTTACCATGACGGACTATTTGTCGCGCGGCTGGGCAACCTTCGCCGGGCGGTGAGACGGTCACTGGTTTAATGCGTAATATCCGTGCCTGGCGTGCACCATCAGCTTCTTGGGGGCTTGAACCTCTACTTGCAGCGCGTGGTAGCCGGGCAAATCACCTTGCGGGCAGAATGAGACGTAGTACTGGGTCCGCATTTCCTGTTCCAGTTCCTTGAAGATCGAGTCAGCCTCACGGGCGTTGTTCGCTATGAAGAACCTTCCGCCCGTCTCGTCGGCGAGCTTCTGCAAGACTCCGTCGCCGGTATAGTTGCGCTTCCGCAGATGAATGTTGAGCGCGTAGATCTGGATTTCGCTGCGCTGGGCCACGGCGATGACGTCATTCAGCACATGGCGGCTGCCGGTGTCCTCGCCATCGGAGATCACGATCATCACGCGGTGAACCGGTCCGGTCTCGGCCGTCTTCCAGTGGTCGACACAACCGGAGTACACCGCGTCGAAGAAGTCGGTTGACTCTCCCGGCCCCTTCGCCCGCTGCACGGCCCCGATGAGGTCAGCCACGTCGCTTGTCGGATCCTGCCAGACCTGTACCGTATCGCCGAAGGCCATGACGAAGGCGCGATCAGTGCCGGGCCGCACCACGCGCTTGAGAAAGGCCAGGGCAACCGACTTCTCTTGTTCCATGGCGCGCTTCATCGAGTCGCTGACATCGAGCAGCAGGCCGATGCGCAGGGGCAGATCACTCATCTTCTCGAATTGCCGGATGTGATCGACGGGAACCTGGTCGTCAAGAATGCGGATGTCGGATTGGGCGATGTCGGGAATCAGTCTGCCGTGCTCGTCGGCCACGGTGAACTGAAGCCGAACTTCGGGCACATTCCTGCGAATGGTGTATGCCGCCGCTATTGGCGAGCTTGGTGCATCCGGTGCTGTTCCGGAAAGTCCGGCCGCCGGCATTCGCCTGGTAATGCCGTAATCACCGACTCCAGCCACGTCGTATGTCGTCGCGGCCGACAGATAGTCGAATCCTCCCGACACCCAGTACCCTACCCCGGACAGCATGGCGCTGCTGACGGCGAGCAGAACGCCGGATATCAACGTAGAACGCTGCACAAATGGGTTATCGGCTGTGCAGCACAGGCTCTTGAGAGCGGCGCAAGCTGCGCGGGGATAGCCGCCGGCGCGCATACGTCTGCAGCCTCCGGAGGCGGGCAAAGTTGTTACAAATGTGTACCCCAAAAGTGCCTCATAAGAAATGAGGCATGAAGTTGCAGAAGCAGCGTACAGCTCGGTTTCATCATGGTTTAACAAGTTATGCATAATCTATTTGCGACATGCTCACACATGAAAATCAGGATTCTGCCGTCAGCTACAATTCAGGCGTGAAGCAAACCATCTTCGCGGTCGAAGACGACACCGACATCTCCCGTCTGGTACGCCATCACCTGGAAGGCGCGGGGTACGCGGTGCGCACTTTTACTTCCACAGCAGGGGTTGTCGCCGAGGCGGAAAAGCAGCCGCCCTCCCTGTTCCTGCTCGACATCATGATTCCCGGGGGAGACGGCCTGGAGCTGTGCCGGCGCATTCGCCAGACGGCGACCATCGGCATGGTCCCGGTCATCTTTCTAACCGCGCGTATCAGTGAGTCCGACAAGGTGATAGGGCTGGAGCTGGGAGCCGACGACTATATCCCCAAACCGTTCAGCCCGCGCGAGCTGGTAGCGCGCATCCGGGCCGTGCTGCGCCGCTTTGAGCGGCCGCTGGCGCCGGCCGTCGTGAAGGCAGGGGACATCGAGATCGACAGCGGCGGCATGACCTTGACGGTTCGCGGCGTATTGACTCAGACCACCGCGACGGAGTTCCGGCTGTTGGAATACCTGGCCCGCCACCCGGGACGGGTATTCACCCGCGATCAGCTGCTTGACGCTGTCTGGCGGGACACGCACTACGTCACGCCGCGTTCGGTGGACGTGTACGTGCGTCGCATTCGTGAGAAGATCGAAGCGAATCCCGACGAGCCCCGTTATCTCAAAACGGTGCGCGGCGCTGGGTATCGCTTCGAGGTTCCTAAACCGTGAAGAATCGCATCTTCGTCAAGCTGTTCGCAGCGGCCCTGCTGATTATCGCCGTCTGCGCGCTGACGATGAATGTGCTGATTCAGAAGGCTTGGGAAGACATGCTCCGCAACGAGATCGAGACCTCGTTGCGGCAGAAGACTCTTCTCTTCGCTTCCCGCATCGCAGATACTCCCCCTGGTTCGGTCCGCGACGTCACGGCGCGGGTTGCCCAACTGCTCGGCGCTCGCGCCACGGTGGTCGATTCCTCGGGCAAGGTGTTGGCGGACTCGGAGATCGGACCCCGACTCCATGCTCAGCGAGGCTGCACGCCCGGAAATTGCTGCGGCCCTGCGCGGACATGTTGGTGAGGATGCCCGGGAGAGCAGCCAGGGGATGCCGTCCTTGTACGTGGCTGCTCCGGTCGCTGGCGGAGCGGTCCGCATGGCTTATCCGCTGGCCGTGCTGCAGGAAGCGAGCCGGCACATCCGTAGCGACCTGCTTAAAAGCTCCGCCGTCGCCATCCTGCTTGCGATGGCCTTTGCCTTCATCGCTACTCAGTCGATTGGCAGAAGGTTGAGCCGCATTACCGAATTTGCCGAACGCATTGCGGCGGGAGACCTGTCGGCACGTATTCAGGAAGGCTCCTCGGACGAGATTGCACATGTGGCTTCGGCGCTGGACAAAACGGCGCGCAAGTTGGAAGACGGCTTCCGGGCCCTGGAAAACAGCCGCCAGACGCTGGAGACCCTCCTTAACTCCATGCAGGAGGCGGTCATTGCGGTCTCTCAGGACGGAAGGGTGTTGTGGGCAAACCAGCGCATGGAGCGCCTGCTACCCAGCGGCATCCGGCTGGGCGAACCTCTGGTGCAGTCCGCGCGTGACCCGGAGATCCTGCGCGCCGTTCAACAGGCTCTCGACGCGCGCGACGTGACCGTTGCGCGGGCTGCCAAGATTTTTTCCGGCCGCATTTTTGATCTGACTGCCGCTCCCATGCCTGGCGGAGGCGCTGTCGCCGTGCTGCACGATCAGACCGAGATCGAACGCGTGGAAAAGACGCGGCGCGACTTCATCGCCAATGTGTCTCATGAACTTCGCACACCGCTGACATCGATTCAGGGGTACTCGGAAACCCTGCTGGACGGCAGCGGAATCACTGGCACTTCGCGGGACTTCCTGGAGATCATTCGTAAGAATGCCGCGCGAATGGCCCGCCTCACCGAGGACCTGCTGGTGCTGGCCAGAGTAGAGTCGGGCGAGCGCAGCTTCAAGTATGAAATGGTGGCGCCACAGGACCTGCTGCACGACGTGGAGCAGACCTTCCGGGAGATGGCGGAAAGCCGCGGAGTGCAGATGTCGGTTATCAACACTGCGGCTTCTGTGGTCTTCGTTGACCGGGACGCCATTCACCAGGTGTTCGCCAACCTGGTGGAGAACGCGCTCAAGTACGGCGAGTCGGGCAAGAAGATCATTATCGGGGCAACTGAGACCGAGGACGGGGTGCAGTTCTTCGTGCGCGATTTTGGAGAGGGCATTTCGAGCGAGCACCTGCCCCGGCTCTTCGAGCGCTTCTACCGGGTTGATAAAGCGCGTTCTCGCGAGTCGGGTGGAACCGGGCTGGGACTGGCAATTGTCAAACACGTGGTCCGCGCTCACGGCGGGTCCATTAAGGCCGAGAGCGAGCTGAACCACGGCGCGACTTTCTACTTCACGCTTCCCCGGCAGGAAGTCGCCGCCGAGCGCCTAAGTATCGCCTAAAGAAAGCTCACCACCGAGTGCACGGAGTACACAGAGGAAGACCGGGGGAGTAGGAATCCCTTTCTGCCCTAGTGCCTGACGATCCGAACCGAACCCACCGGTTGACAGCACGATTGTGCGGGGGGCCTAGAATGGAGCTTCTATGCCACGCATTGATTCTCTGACCGAGGAAGGTTGGAGGCGGTTTGTCTCTGATTCCAATCAAGCCGCAATGCGTAAGAGTCACCAATATCCTCCTTTTGAAGGACAGTTTCTAGACGACTGTTGCACCTTTCAGCAACCGGAGTGTGGGCCGTTGTGTTTCTGTCGCAAGGTGGGATGCGGAGGTGTCTGGACTCTGCGACCGGACGTTAAATTCCAAGATTTCTTGTCACACTATTGCAACTTGTGGGTTAGAGGGGCACAGGCGTTCATCGCTTATGTGGAGAATGATTCCCGCTCCGGGATGCCCAAGGAGTGGAAAAACGCCGTATTGTTGCTGCGTGAAATCAGGCGGCGGTGGCCTAAGTGGGACGAACACGGCAATAGCTTGCCATTGGAGGTTAGCAAGATTAGGCGGTGCTACTTTTGCGACGATTCCTTTACTCTAATGAAGCCCATTGCGTGTGAGATTCAGAAGCTCGCTGGCGATAGCACTGGACTTTTCACGTCCAAACTGGTTAGCCAGCTCTTTTACGATATAGCAGTCCCATTTGATACCAAATCTGCTGCAAACCAGAAGGCGTCCGGGTACGAACCGAAACGCTATGGCGACGGCAGAATGCGCGAGCAGGCTAAGACTTGGCTTCAGGCCAACCATAAAACTGTTGATGATTTTAGAAAGTTGGACGACGCGCCGGAATCTTGCTGGTCGAGTCCGGGACTTGGAACCTCTTGCAGCCGAGTACTGGACAAGCTCTTTTATGGTCACGACAAAACGCACGGTAACGAAGCATGACGGAAAAACATTCCCAGAAGACCCGTTATCACTGGCTTTTGTGGTGGAAGATTGAGCCTGAAGAATTGCAGAGGCAAGTTAGGGAATACGATTCGCTTGGCGTAATTAAGTCGGCGAGGAAATTGAGCACCGTCCTGCTAACGTTGTCTGCGACGGCTACGGTTATCTTCGTTTGTCTGGGTTGGACTGGCCCCTTGTCGCTGGTTGACGCTGTATTGTTCGTCGGCTTAGGGGCGTCTATTTTTCGAGGTCACAGGTGGGCAATGATTTGCGCTATGGTGTTCTGGACACTCGAAAAGGCGCACGGCCTTTACGTCAAACCGCAGTACGCTGTCATGTCGGTAATGTGGTGGACGATATATATGCAAGCGTTCTACATGGCGTATCGGGTAGAAAATGCGAAGCGAGCTGCCCCGGTTCCCATTGCGTGACGCAGCGCTGGCAGCACCGCAAGCCCCGTCTCTCCGTGATGGGACGACTAGAGCAAGACTCTTAGATCAGCATTCCTCCGTGTCCTCCGTGCCTCCGTGGTGAGAATGGTTTAGCGTTGCGTTGGCTTCCTGCGAAGCCGCAGAATGGCAATGTGAGAGCCCTGCCCAATTTGCGCTTTGCTTTTCTGGCGCTCTTGGCGCTCGTCCTGATCGGCATCGGAGGTTTCCATTACCTCGAAGGCTGGACGTGGTTTGAGGGTTTCTACATGCTGCCCTCACCACGATTACGACCATCGGCTACGGTGAACTGCATCCGCTCTCTCCTGCCGGGCGCGTTTTCAACAGCTTCATCATCGTCGCCGGCGTAGCGCTGGTGCTCTTGATCACCGGCGGCGCTGCCCAGGCCTTGCTAGAATTCGAGTTGCAGTCGGTAGTTGGCAGGAGGCGGATGGAGCGCGATATCAACCGATTGTCGGGGCACTACATCATTTGCGGCGCCGGGCGCGTTGGCCGCAGCGTGGCCTGTGAACTGGCGCGCAAGCCCTTACCCTTTGTTGTTGTTGACACCGACGAGGCCAAGCTGAAGCGCTATAGTGACGCGGGATGGCTCACGATGATCGGCGATGCCACGCATGAAGCGGTCTTGCGCCAGGCTCACATCGATCAGGCGAGAGGTCTCGTTGCCGCCACGACCACCGACGCGGTTAACATCTATGTCGTCCTCACTGCGCGCGAGCTCAATCCCAAACTCAAGATTATCGCCCGCGCCAGCGAAGAAACCGCCGAGAAGCATCTGCTCACCGCCGGCGCCGATGCCGTCGTGTCGCCCTACAATTTCGCGGGATATCGCATTGCCCAGACGTTCATGCGCCCACACGTGGTCGACTTCTTCGATACCGCGATGGACCAGCAACGCAAGCTGGAGATCGAGGAAATTCTGGTGCGGCCGGGTTCAGCCATCAGCGACAAGACGCTGGAAGCATCGCGACTTCGACAGGAATCGGGAGTGATTGTGCTCGCGATTAAAGGCGAGCGTTCGGAAATGCGCTTCAATCCGGCGCCCGACGACGTGATCCACACCGGAGACCATTTGATCGTCATGGGCGATCCCGAAGGCTTGCAACACCTCGAGCGGCTGGCATCGGAGCGCGCGTGAAGATCACCACCGCCGCCGAGATGCGCGAGATCGACCGCGTCACCAGTGAGAAGCACGGCGTGCACTCGCTGACCTTGATGGACAACGCCGGCAGTGGTGTGGCGAGCTTCATTCTCGAGCGCTACCCCACCGCGGAACGCATCACGGTTGTCTGCGGCAAAGCCAACAATGGCGGCGATGGATTTGTCGCAGCGAGGAAATTGCATCGGGCCGGACGAGTCGTCGAGGTCGTCCTGCTGGCAAATCACGGAGAGCTGAAGGGAGATGCCGCGTCGATGTTTGAACGGCTTCCGGTGCTGCCCGTGTTCGTACAGAGTTCCGATGCACTTAGGGCGGAGTCGTCGCGCAGCTTGGCCAATTGCGACCTCATCGTCGATGCCATCCTGGGCACAGGCTTCACGCCGCCGGTGAGGGGTCTCTACGCTGAGGCGATCGCGGCGATCAACGCCGGCGGCAAGCCGGTGATTGCGGTCGACATTCCATCCGGCGCCGAATCGGACTCCACTCACCCGCAGTCCGGAGAGGGGATCGCGCGCGCTGATGCGATCGTGACGTTTACTGCGCCGCGTCCCGCCCATGCCCTCGGCGTGCTAACCCGCGGGCCAGTTATTGTCGTGCCCATTGGCAGTCCCGATGAGGCGATTGTCTCGTCGCTGAATCTGGAAGTCACGGTCGCACGCGACCTGTCACGCCTGCTCGCGCCGCGCCCGATGGACTCCAACAAGGGATCGTACGGTCATGCCCTGATCGTTGGCGGCTCACTGGGAAAGTCAGGCGCTGCAGCGATGGCGGGCATGGCGGCCCTGCGAGCGGGCGCGGGATTGAGTACCGTGGCCGTTCCGGGAAGTGTGCTGCCAAGCGTCGCCTCATTCGCCGCAGAGTTAATGACGGAGCCGATAGCGGAGTCGAAAGGCGGCGGGATTGATACCGCGGCTTTGGAGCACGTGGGTGAGCTGGCGAGTTCTATGACCGTGGTTGCGTTGGGGCCGGGTATCGGACGCCAGCCGGAGACGTTTGAATTTGTCCATGAAATCGTAAAGCGAGTGAATTGCCCGATGGTGATCGACGCCGACGGGTTGAACGCGTTTCAGGGCAAGACCGAGCTGCTCGACGGCAGCCAGCGACCGCTGGTGCTGACGCCGCATCCCGGAGAGATGTCGCGGCTGACCGGAATGCCGATCAAAGCGATCCAAGCCGACCGGCTCAATGTCGCGCGACGCTTCGCGCGCGAACATCAGCTGGTGCTTGTACTGAAGGGGAATAACACGATCGTTGCGCTCCCGGACGGGCAAGCGTGGGTGAATCCGACGGGCAATCCGGGCATGGCCACCGGTGGCACCGGTGACATTTTGACGGGTATGGTAGCGGGCATCATCGCGCAGATGCCGGATGACGTAGCGCGAGCGGCTATCTCTGCTGTGTATCTGCACGGCCTCGCAGGCGACGTGGCAGCCGAAACGATGGGCGAGCACTCGCTGACCGCAACCGATCTGCTGACAGCGCTGCCGGAAGCCTTCCGCCGCGCAACCCAGTGGGCGGGCGAGAGCGTGGTGCGGATCCGGGGATGAGCCTGCGTGCGCTTCGAAGGGGAGCGCATGCCTTCAGGCCTGTGTTTTTCTTGCTTGTCACCTGGGCGGAGGCGCGCCGCTTTTGCGCCAGAGTCGAAGGACCGCTATGTCGGTAACCGCCCTACCGTGTATAGCGGTCCTTCGACTCGTCGCTCGGCTCCTCGCTCAGGGTGACAGCGTGGATGCATGACAACCCGCGAATACATCACACACTCCGCCGAGGAAACCATTGCATTAGGCCGCGAACTTGCGCCCACCCTGAAGAACGCACGCATGGTGATTCTGCGCGGCGATCTCGGAGCGGGAAAGACCACGCTGGTCAAAGGCATTGCCGAAGGCCTGCAGGCCGCCTCGCGCGACGATATCACCAGCCCGACCTTCACGCTCATCCACGAATTCCGCGGGCCTGAGGTCACGCTCCACCACGTTGACCTATACAGGATCGAAACCGAGCGCGAGCTGGCGACACTTGGCCTCGACGAACTCTTCGCCGAGCCCGGCAACCTAGTCGTGCTGGAGTGGGGCGAAAAGTTCCCGCGCTTCCAAAAAGAAAGGGATATCGAGATCGCAATCGAGCGACGAGGCGAGATGGAGGAGCGAAGGATACGGGTGCAACAGTGATGGAATTGCGGGTTTCACGATTGGCTTTCTGCTGCCTGATGTCGGTGGTGATGAGTTCCGCATTTGTCGGAAGCTGTCAAGCACAACACCAAACAGGAAATAGCTCGATCGAACTGCCCCAATTCTGGGATGCCTCCGCGAAACCGGTAAGTGTTCCCGCACCGAATGGAATGCTCGTACTCAAGGTCGCTGGCAAGCGTACAGGGAAGTCCTACCCTGACGATGAATGGGTGCCAGAGTATTACATCGAGATGCACGGCAAGCGATTGCAGCCGTCGATCAAGTGCTTTGCGATGCCACACGCGCTCTGGTCGTCGGATTCCGCTTGGCTGGCCATCACATCGAGCGACGGCGGTCTTGTGGGAAATTGGAAGGTATTTACCTACAAAGCCGAGAATGACCGCGTAGTTACTCATAACGTGATGCTCGCCGGCCGAGGCGCGACCTCGCTCGAAGGTTTCCAGCGGGGATCAATCCTCCAGGAACAAGCTTCTTTTCGGATGCGAACCGCCGAAATTTTGCCAAGGATACGAGTTGGGTTAACGTGCGCGCAATCCGTTGGATCGTTGGAGACCAACTCGTTGTAGACGCATCCGTGCCTCCGAGCAGCGGTTACGGTGTGAACAGCGGGAAAGAGCGAGCCTATATCGTGAGCCCAACTACCGGCGCAATCATTCGCTCTCACTCCGAATCGAAGCTTCACGATGCAAAATGACAAAGCCCACTACTTCTGCCAGAACGGCTAAGGGCCTGCGCCCAATGAACAAAGAAGCGATTGAGCGGGCTGCGCTCGCTGACCCCGACGCACAGCCACTCAGCACCGCCGATCTGGGGCGCATGGAGCGAACACCACAGGCGAAGATCGCCCAACGGGCTCTGCGACTTAGCGAACAGAAGTCATCCGCTGAGGGTCGAATCCCGCCGCTCTCCTCCAAAACACGCTAAAATCAACAATTAGGCCCGACCCGCCAATTTGCGGCCTCGGGCTGGAGAGCATGTACGAAGTCACTGTCGAAGACACGTTTTCTTCCGGACATTACCTGCGAAACTACAAGGGCAAGTGTGAGCGGCCGCACGGTCACAACTACCGCGTGCGGGTGACCCTGAGCGGCGAGGAGCTCGACCAGGCCGGACTGCTGCTCGACTTCAAAGACCTGAAGGATGTCCTGCGCCCGGTGGTGAACTATCTGGACCACCAGATGATGAACGAGCTGGAGCCGTTCACCACGCTGAACCCTTCGGCCGAGAACATCGCGAAATACTTTTTCGACCAGACGAATGCGCATTTGAAGGGCATAACCAACGGGCGCGTGCACGTGAAGGACATCACCATCTGGGAGACGGACACTACGACCGCGCGCTACAGTGAATGATCCAGCGTTCCGGCGCATTGCGCATCAATAACCAGAGCAAGAGATTTGGCCTTCGGCCCTGAGGTGCATTGAAATTGGCTATTTATCTACCCGCAACCGTTGACGACGAAAGCATCGCGCTCGATGAACTGACGCCGCGCGAAATTGTTCGGGAACTCGACAAGTACGTCGTCGGACAGCACGAAGCCAAACGCGCCGTGGCCATCGCACTGCGCAACCGCATGAGAAGGCAAAAGCTCACGCCCGAACTGGCGGAAGAGATCATCCCCAAGAACATCATCATGATTGGCCCTACCGGCGTGGGCAAGACCGAGATTGCCCGCCGCCTGGCCAAGCTTGCCAACTCGCCCTTCCTCAAAGTCGAGGCCTCGAAGTTCACCGAGGTCGGTTACGTCGGGCGCGATGTCGAGTCGATGGTGCGCGACCTGATCGAGATCGCCATCGATATGGTGCGCGAGGAGAAGCTGGAAGATGTCGCCGACAAGTCGGAGCTGAACGCCGAAGAGCGGCTGCTGGACCTGCTGCTGCCATCGATGCCCGTGCAGGTTCCGCCGCGCCAGCCGGCGCACGATGGAACCATCGGCTTCAACATCGGAGGCGAGCCGCTGCTGGCCGGCGAGCCCGGATCGCGCACGCGCGAGAAGCTGCGTCAGCAACTGCGCGAAGGCAAGCTTGACGAGCGCATGGTTGAGCTCGACGTTCGCGAGAAGTCGTTTCCCGCTTTCGAGATCATCACCAACCAGGGCGTCGAAGAGATGGATGTCAACATGAAGGACATGCTGCCCAACATCTTCGGCCAGCGCACCAAGAAGCGGAAGATGAAGGTCAGCGAGGCCTTCGAATATCTCATCCAGGAAGAAGAGCAGCGACTGGTTGACATGGACCAGGTGCAGCGCATCGCCGTCGAGCGGGTGGAAAACTCCGGCATCATCTTCCTCGACGAGATCGACAAGATCGCCGGGCGCGAAGGCGGCCATGGCCCCGACGTTTCGCGCGAAGGCGTGCAGCGCGACATCCTGCCCATCGTCGAAGGCACCACCGTGAACACGCGCTATGGCATGGTGCGCACCGACCATGTTCTCTTCATCGCGGCGGGTGCGTTTCACGTCTCGAAGCCTAGCGACTTGATCCCGGAGTTGCAGGGCCGCTTCCCCATCCGCGTCGAGTTGCAGTCGCTCACCAGGGAAGACTTCATCAAGATCCTGACCGAACCGAAGTCTTCGCTCACCAAACAGTACATTGCGCTGCTCGACACCGAAGGCCTGAAGCTGGAATTCACCGAAGAAGCCTTGCAGGAAGTCGCGAACTTCGCTTTCCGTGTGAATGAAGGGACGGAAAACATCGGGGCGCGGCGGCTGCACACCATCATGGAGCGCGTGCTGGACAACATCAGCTTCGACGCCCCCGACATGCAGGAGAAGAACGTGACAGTAGACGGCGACTACGTGCGCAATGCCCTGACCGATATCGTCAAGGACCAGGACTTGTCGCGCTACATTTTGTAGAAGGTTTCCAGGTCGTCTTAGCGACGATCCGTACTCCACGCAAGCATGCTGAGAGAGTGCGCCTTTCAAGGCTTGCTAAGATATTGCTGGTTCTTGCCAACCCTCACATCGTAGGAGATCTGTTGGCCCATATCGACGAAAAATTGGTGGTTGCCGCCTATCGCGCCATTCTGAAGCGGGAGCCGGAAAACAAAGAAGTGGTCCGGATGGCGGTGCGAGGGCATAGCTCTCCGGAGCAGCTTATCCAGGCCTTTCTGGGGAGCACGGAATATCTGCAAGGGCTGGACACAGCAGTTATCGAACGTCGGTTCCCGTTGGATGCCGAGCCGGAGCAGGAGATTGACCATGAAGCCTCGTCAACTGACTTGGCGAAGCTCCTGGCGCGGGTACATCAGAGCTGGCACTTTCTTGGAGAAGCCGATCCTTATTACTCGGTGCTCACATGGGAACGCTTCCGGAATAGCCGGGACAGCATAGCGAAAGAAGAGTTCCTGGCAACCGGCAAGGGAGACGTTGAGCGCCTCAAGAGTTGGCTCCTCCGAAACGAAGTGGGAATGAACCCGGATTGGACCTGTTTGGAGTACGGTTGTGGCACAGGCCGTGACACGTTTCACCTTTCCAGGGCCTTCAAGCACATATTTTCGTATGACATATCCGAGCCCCACTTGAGGCTGGCGCGAGAGAACTGCTCACAAGCGTTATCCGAAGCAAGGATCACCTTCGGGCGCATTACTGACCTGAGCGCCCTCGACAACTTGCCCAACGTGGATCTCGTATTTTCCGTCATCGTGCTGCAGCACAATCCCCCGCCCATCATTGGGTTGATCCTTCGTAAACTTTTGGAGAAACTGCGACCCAATGGAGTGGCGTACTTTCAGATACCCACCGCAGGCCGTGGCTATTCCTTTCGGATGCAGGAGTACCTGAAAGAGCGGGTTGATAAGCCTCGCATGGAAACCCACGTTCTGCCTCAGCGGCACGTGTTCAGGATCATCGAAGGCTGCGGCTGCCAGTTACTTGAAGTGCAGCCCGACAACCTGCTTGGGTCGCTGGAATATATCTCGACTACATTTCTTGTTCGGAAAGCGGGAGCGAAGGCTTCCTGACGACTGCACAGCCCCTTGATCGCGTTTCTCGGTGCTGTGCAAAATTAGGTTTGCAAGCGTCCGGAGCGCACGACAGATGCCAATTCGTCCAGCAGTTGGTAGGTTTCGCTCCAATCGATGCACGCGTCGGTAATGCTCTGCCCATAGGTAAGCGGCGATCCGTTCACCAGCTTCTGCGCGCCCGCCACCAGATTGCTCTCTAGCATCACGCCCATGATGTTGCGATTGCCGCTCCGAATCTGGCCGGCTACGTCGCGGCAAACCAGCGGCTGGCGGTGGTAGTCCTTGTTGCTGTTAGCGTGGCTGCAATCGATCATCACGCGCGCTGGCAACCCGGCCTGCTGCAACTGCGCCGCAACCTGTGCTACCGACGTAGCGTCGTAGTTCACGGACTTCCGCCCGCCTCGCAGGATCACGTGACAATCGGGGTTGCCAGAGGTGGCAAAGATGGCCGACTGCCCGCTCTTCGTGTGTCCCAGGAAGGTATGAGGATGCGCGGCCGAGAGCACGGCTTCGATCGCGATCTGCACGTCGCCTGACGTCGCATTCTTGAATCCCACCGGGCAGGAAAGACCGGACACCAGTTGGCGGTGCACCTGACTCTCTGTCGTGCGGGCGCCAATCGCTCCCCAGCTCACCAGCGCCGCCAGGTATTGCGGCGTGATCATATCGAGGAACTCAGTTCCGGCGGGCACACCCATGTTGGCCAGGTCCAGCAGAAGATGCCGCGCCAGCCGCAGGCCATCGTTGATCTTGTAGGACTGGTCGAGGTGCGGATCGTTGATCAGCCCCTTCCATCCCACCGTCGTGCGGGGCTTCTCGAAGTACACCCGCATCACCAGCAGCAGCTCACGCGAGAATTCCGTAATAGCTTTCTTGAGCAGGCCGGCGTACTCGCGGGCCGCCCCGGTGTCGTGAATGGAGCACGGCCCAACCACTACCAGCAGGCGCCGATCGCGTCCCGCGAGGATGTCGCAGATGGCGGCGCGTGCCTCGTGCACGGTGGCCGCCGCTTCCTCCGTCAGCGGAAGTTCCTCTTCCAGAAAAACCGGTGGCAGGACAACCCTCGTCCATTTAATTCGAAGATCGTCCGTGGGGTGAAACGTCATAAGTAAAAGGATAAGCTACGGCTGCCAACGAGCCTACCCAGACTGGTGGACCAGCCTTTCCGTTCTTAACTCCCGCAGCCTATGAATTGTGGGTGCCGTACCCTTCTCGCCTCCCGGTCCACCCGGCAAAAATCCCCGGAACTTGAAAATAAGGTCGCGATCCAGCCTTGCACATAACTGACCGTCTAGATGGTCTAGTGACGAGATGCTGACACTCGCCCGGATATTGTCATTGTTGCCGCGTCGATACCTCAGCTAAATACGCATTCTGAATGGCCATTTGATTGCTTTACTCCTCGGTGGAGGCCTAGGCATGAAAATCTTCGGACGCGCGGCAAAGTTCTCACGGCCTCGACTGGACAAGCAGACTCTGGTTCCCCTGTTATCGCTCGCCCTCCTGTTAGCGACCTGGCCTGGGACGCTGTCGGCCCGTCAAGATGCGCAACCCCCGGCGCAAACTGCGGCGCAAACGGCGCCGGCACCGCCACATGCGCAACAAACTCTCGAGCAGTTGCAGCAGTTGGTAGCGCCGATTGCGCTGTATCCGGATGCGCTGGTGGCACAAATACTGGCGGCGTCCACGTTTCCCGAACAAGTTGTCGAGGCCGACCGATGGCTGCAAGCGCACCCCGAGTTAGAGGGCGACGCCCTGGGGCAAGCGGTGGACCAACAATCCTGGGACCCTAGCGTCAAGGCGCTCACTGCGTTTCCGTCCGTCTTGGGAAATATGGACAAGAACGTCGCCTGGACGTCATCCCTAGGGGACGCTTACTACAACCATGAACAGGATGTGATGGATGCGGTGCAGGTGATGCGCCAGCGGGCGCAACAAGCCGGCAATCTTAAGACCACGCCACAGCAAACTGTAACCACGCAAGGATCGACCATTGTCGTTGAGCCTGCTAACCCCGAGGTCGTTTATGTCCCCGCGTACGATCCGTGGGTGGTTTACGGATACCCAATCACCCCGTGGCCTTACTGGTACTCGTATCCCGGAATCTGGTATGACGGCCCATCCCTCTGGTTCGGGGTCGGCTTCGCAACCGGTTGGTTCGGAGGCTACGAATGGGGCTGGCATAACTGGGGATTCGATTGGCATCACCGATATCCCTATTACGACGGTGGCAGATACTACTCCCGGAGCAGAACGTTTTATAACCGGAACAACTACTACCGGGGTGGCGGCGAACCGGGCGTAGCCAACAACGTGCAGCGCGGAACGGCCGGCGATCACGGCGGGGTTTTCAACCATCCCGGCGCAGCACCTAGGCCCTTCAATGGTGACGACCGATCGGCTCGTGGATACGCTGAGCCACGCGGCCAGAGCGGCGTTCATTCCGACGCCTTTAGCGGCTACGACCATGGCGGAGAGACCAGGAGCTATTCGTCACGCGGAAGAGCGAGCGGCGATGGCGGATTTCACGGCGGCGGCGGCGGATTTCACGGCGGTGGCGGCGGATTTCAGGGTGGCGGTGGCGGATTTCATGGCGGTGGTGGCGGGCATCGGTAATCAAGGTTTCGTATGTTTTTAGAAATGGGAGAAGCTACATGCAGCGAACCAAGCTGAACTCGCACCAATTCCCCTGGGCCAATCTTCCTAGGCTCGCGACAGTCGCTATCATCTTGGCGTGGTGCGTTCCCATACCTTCGCTGGCGCAGCAGCGGGGCCAGGAGATGTTTTCATCGCCGCAAGAGGCGAGCCAGGCATTCGTCATGGCGGTGCAGAGTGACGATGAAAAAACTATGCTCGCGATACTTGGACCAGAAGGCAAGCAAATCATCTCGTCCGGTGATGAAACCGAGGACGTCCATAACCGCGCTAATTTCGTGGAGAAGTATCTGGAAATGCATCGTCTGGTGAGAGAACTGGATGGAAGCGTTACTTTGTATATCGGCGCGGAGAATTGGCCCACGCCCATACCACTCGTGAACCGTGGTAGTTCGTGGTATTTCGACACCGCGGCCGGCAAGAGGGAAATTTTGTACAGACGGATTGGCCGGAATGAAATCTCAACCATTCGCGTTTGTCAGGAGCTGGTTGCGGCCGAGAAGGAATACTCCGCACAGCACCATAAGTACGCCCAGAAGATATTCAGCGATGAGGGGCAGCACAATGGCCTCTACTGGAAAGCTGCTAATGACGAACCGCAGAGCCCCATCGGGCCGCTGGTGGCCTCGGCTGTTGCTGAGGGCTATGCTAGTCCTCAAGACGGCGCTCCCACTCCTTACCGGGGTTACTATTACCGCGTCCTGAAGCGCCAGGGGAAGAATGCCCCCGGCGGCGCGAAAAGTTACATCGCAAACGGCAGCATGATCGAAGGTTTTGCTTTTGTTGCCTATCCGGCTGAATACGGGTCGTCCGGAATAATGACATTCATCGTTAACCAGGATGGAGTTGTGTATCAGAAGGACCTCGGCACGAAGACCGCTGTTCTCGCCAAAGCCATGAAGGAATACAAGCCCGATTCCACCTGGCAAACGGCTGAAGGGGGGCAGGAGGAGGATGCTGCCGGCGACCAAAAAACCAAGTAAAGCCGGGCATCAATGAGTCTCTGATCTGAATAAAGCTTATCAAAAGGACAAAGATGAAAATTCGTTCCAAGGATTTCCGCGTGCCGCCTGGAGAGAAGGTCGTACTTAGCGAGTGGCCGACGAGCATGAAGCCCTTTTGCAAATCGACGAAGGAGTATCAGAAACTTCTGCAAGCACACGTCGCGGAGTTGAGCTCGCGGCAGCGGCTTTTCTACGCCTCCGGCCGCTATGCCTTGCTGCTGATTTTTCAAGGGATGGACGCTGCCGGCAAAGACGGGGCCATCCGGCATGTCATGTCCGGCGTGAATCCGGAAGGCTGTGAGGTCTACAGTTTCAAACAGCCGAGCGCCGAAGAGTTGGCCCACGATTTCCTCTGGCGCACCACCTGCCGCCTCCCCGAACGCGGGCGGATCGGTATCTTCAATCGCTCCTACTATGAGGAGGTACTCGTCGTTCGCGTGCATCCCGAGATGCTCCGCAATGAGGGACTCCCGGAGGAATCACACGATGAGGGGACCATCTGGGACGAGCGCTACCGCTCCATGGTGGACCTGGAGAGACACCTCTATCGCAACGGAACCCGAACCATCAAAATATTTCTCCACCTTTCGCCGGAAGAGCAGCGCAAGCGGTTCCTCGAGCGCCTGGATGAGCTTGACAAGAACTGGAAATTCAGCCTCGCCGACATTCAGGAGAGAAAATATTGGAAAGACTACATGAAGGCTTATGAGGCTTGCCTGAGCGCGACCAGCAGCCATCACGCGCCGTGGTACGTCGTTCCCGCCGACGATAAAGAGAATGCCCGGCTGATGGTTTCCCGAATCGTCGTGGACACGCTTGAAAACCTCAAGCTGACATACCCCAAGCCCACGAAGAAGCGCCGCCTGGAGTTGCAAGGGATCGCCAAGGAGCTGGCGAAGTAACAACCTAAGAACTTCCGCTCGCACTGGCTCGCTCGGGAGCAGGTTTGTCGCTTCTTGGCCGCTGGGCGAGATAGAACGCCCGTTGGCGCTCTGCCGCCGTGCGCTCTCCGCAGTTCCTCCCAGACCGCGGCGCCTTCCCTGCGACTGCCTCCACAACCTGGGTCGCGATGCTTCCGCCTTGCATCCCTCTAAATCAAATTACGCTTCCCAAGTGACCGGGTTGTTGCTATAGTTCGTGTGCTTTTCGAAAAACCCTTGCAGGAAACGGATACGTTTCCTGCTCCCCCACTCTTCAAGCAAATGCCCCCGCCGCAAGGAGAATCAGCATGGCCACTATCAAAAGTACCTGGACCGCAAGTCCCATCGACGTCACTACCGCTTACAACCCCGCTGTTTGGGCCGGGGCTGGCGCCCTGGCGCTCTCTGTCGGATCGTTGTTGGCCAAGAACGACAACAAGTTCGCTTACATCGCGCTTGATCTAACCGGAGATACCGGCAACAGCCCCGGAGTGGGCGACTACTTCTGGCTGACCTTCGACGTGGACCGCAACCGAAGCATCACGCCGCACGTGGACATCAACTACGGTACCTATCCCACTCTACCCATCAAGATCGGGAGGCAGTTTTACTTAGGTCCCGGCGAATCAACCGGCCTGCAGCCCGGACCCACCCTGGCGATCGCACACCAGACCTTTGGCCCGTCGCCAGCTTCCGCGACGCCGCACCGTATCTGGCAGCTACGTGTGCCTCTGACGGAGATTTCGGTGACGCTGGGGTCGACTCCGGTGCAGATTCCCATCGGAGTTCGCGTCGCCTCGAGTACGCCGCCCTTCGTAGTTGACTCGCCCACCAATTTCGACACCGACTTCTCCCATTTACACTCTCTCGTGTTTGCGCTGGGCCCGGATGGCTACCCAGGCGGAACCGCTGGTGTGACCATGGGTGGTGTCGGCAACATTCCGGCCACGAAGATCGACGCCGCCGGACGCGCCACTACCGATCCGGCGTATGTGCCGCATGTCCAGAACGCGGCGTTCGGCGGGGTTCTCAATATTCTCGGCAACAACGTCACCGTTGCCGATCTCTACAATGTTCACAATGCTCGCAAGTACCGTGTCCGGCACCGTGTCGGGACTTCTGGCCCCTGGACGGACTTCCGTCAAACCTGGGCGAACTATCACTGGGTGGGCGGGACTTATGTTCTGGAGTCCTTCGGCCCGGACGGCAGCGACATGTATCCCTTGCCAAACCCGGCCGACGACTACTCCATTCAGAAGTTGCTGCTGCAGTGGAACACGCTCGGCGAAATCAACACCGTGCATCAATTCGAGGTCGATTTCTTCACCAGCGCCAGCGCACCGGTCGCTTCGCCGGCCCAGACGTTGACCTTGTTGATCGACAACTCGGCACCGGATGTTCAGATCCTGGGCGTCAAGTATGCGGGCACGGATATCGCGCCCTGCCAGATTGTGGATGTCCACACGCCGCCGGGCCTCACCCAGGTGCACATTCGGGCGTTCGACGCGGCGGGCAACCTGAACGCCTATGCTCTCAACGCTTATTACGGCTTGAACCAGATATTCTCGCCGGCGCTGGCTTCGGTTGGCTATCCGGGCGGGAATTGGCAAGGAACGGCCGATTCCTGGGTCTCGGCGGCGCCGACGTTTCCGCCAGTGACCTGTGCTTACGAGTTCCGGCTGGGAGCAACCAAGCGGATTACCAATGGCTATGACTACCTTGGCTACTGGGAGTCCGAAGACCACATAACCTTCGTCAGAGTCTGAAGCCCCTCTTCGTCCCTCTGGCGGCCACGACCCAACCCGGAAGCCCCGTTCTAGCGCAGCTAGGGCGGGGCTTTTATTTCCCCTTAGAGCCTCGACCAGGCATTTCCAGACAGTGGCTCTGTCGGCTAGAGGGTGGCCTTCTCGCTGGCCCGGTTGTCCTGCTTGCTGACGGCGCCCAGCTTCTGTCGCCGGCCCGAGCTGGCTCGTGCGGAATCAGCCCCAGATAGCTGGGCCACCTGGCGCCAGTTAGGGTTTGATTCTGTGGGCTTTAGGTTGGTGCCGGGAGGGGGGGTCGAACCCCCACGAGGGGTGAACCTCGGCGGATTTTGAGTCCGCTGCGTCTGCCAGTTCCGCCATCCCGGCTTTGGATGGGAAGTACATCGAGGCCAACAACTTACTGCGCCACTGCCGGCCCGCTCACAACCGCCCCTAAACCGCTGGCGCTGGTTGTGGTGTCAGTTGCCCTTTTCTGAGTGTCCTCAGTATTGCACAGCCTTTGTACTGCTGCCAATTGATGAACCACTCGCGTGGACTCTCCAGATGCCGGCCGATCCCCAAAGAGACCAGCACTTCATACCATTCGAGAGACATGTCCAAGGCGAAGCAATAGTTGTTCTTGTCCTTAATATTGACTCTTCCTCAGGCGTCTTCCGGAGATACCTCCTATTGCACACACCCAAATCGGGCGGTGAGTCCTCCGCCCAGCTTGGCTGTGCCATACTCCGCCTGGAGCGGAAGGGCAGACCCGTCGGAGCATTAGAGACACTTATGGCAGCTGTTTCGGAGATGGTCGGGCGCTGAACTTACTCGGATGATTGTGCCATCGCCAGGCGCTTGGCGACGATTGCGTAGGCCGAAGGATTGAATGCCATGCCGATGTGAGTGCCCAGCACTTCAAAGTCGACCTCCGGGTTTTTGGTCATGCAATAGTGCCAATCCACGATCCCGTCGTGGCGTGTATAGATGGCGGTCTCGACCATCGAGTCGGGAATGTCGCGCTTCAAGGAGTCAATAAAATTGCAGGTACAGCGCCCGGTGTAGCAGTCGGGCAATACCTTTTCGGGATGCTCCCGCAGAATTTTTTGACGGATGGCCTCGGTCGCGTGCAGCACAGTGCGACTGGTTACGGTGCCGCGGAAGGGTGAGGCCAGCGTGATGACGGAAGCCACATCGCGCGGCCTTTGACCCGCTACCGAACGTGCGATCACCCCTCCCAGGCTGTGTCCGATCAAGTGAATCCTACGACCAGTGTCAGATAAGGCCTGGTCAATGGTCTCTCTCAGACGCCGCTGGATAAGCAGGTTCGGACATTCGGCGTTAATGCCAATACCGGAAAAATAGGGCCGGTAGCCGATGCGTTCCAGCCAAGCATGGAGCTCCATCAGATAGAGGTCGGTCCCCAGAAACCCAGGAATGATCACGACGCCGGAATCATCACCGTGGGGTATGCCGAAGCCATAGTAGACCGGAGTGGCGTGCAGTAAGACAATCTCGGCGGCAAACAGCGCTTCGGTCCACGGAGAGATGTCGGCTTCCGAATGGGGTCTGGGAGTGTGCTTACCGTTTGCTGTCTTGGATGAACAGTTGGCTTGTTTCGTCCTAGGTGGCAAGTTCGTTCTGGATCGATCCGGCATGGGCCCATTCCGCTAGTCGTGCACAGCGGGAAGAATTTTGTCCGCTGCGAATTATACCCTTCCCTTGCGTTTTCGTCCTGCGCCGCGTTTTTGGGATACCGCTGCTTCGAGCCGCCCCTCCAGTTCTGCCACGCGCTTGCGAAGGGCCTCCAGTTCCGGCTCGCCCTCGGCCGGCGGTTGGGACGACGCCGTCGTGCTCAGGAACTTCTTCATCGTGTCGACGGGTGACAGAATGGCGGACTGCACTTCGCCCAACCGGCTTTGCACCGCCTCCTGCACCTTCTGGTAGCTGTCAAAAGCGGATTTCAAATACCACATCACGAACTCGTGCCGTACTTCATCGGACGCCACGATCAATTGGCGCAACAATTCGAGCGGCAAGCCCGTGGGACTGCCCTTGGCATCTTCCGTGATGATTTGGGTAAGGGTGACGCGGGTCAGATCCTGGCCTGTTTTCGCGTCGATGACCTGGACCTGCATCCCTCGCCGAATGAGGGCTGCAATGTCGTCGAGATTCACGTACCGGCTGTGGGCGGAATCGTACAACCGGCGATTCCCGTATTTCTTGATGACCACGGGAGCCGGCTCGATTCCCGTCTGCTTATGCTGCTGTGCACACACGTCGAATATATATTGACACAGTTAACCCGTTATCGTATAGTTTTAGTTGATGCTGCAATGCAGCAATGGAGGGTTACCATGCCAACCACCGAAAAGTCCGAGTCTTCCCATCATCCCAGCCATTCGTCTTTTGTATCTCTTTTGTCGGGTTGGGCGCAGCAAGGAGTGCAGAGTTTCTTTGCTACCCAACGGATCCTGATGGATCTTGCGATGCGCCAGAACGAAAACCTGATGCAGTCTGTGCGCGAGCAATTGTCCGACCCCCATCATTCCCCGACCGCCATTCTGAACGAAGTGACCACCGAGGGTGTGTCCAACTTCATCGAAGCGCAAAAGGCCCTGTTGGAAATGGGGCAAAAGCAGAATGAAATCATCATGAACGGCGTCAAGGAGCGGGTCGGCGAGTTACCGGCTGCCCAGGCGGTTACCGATCTGGTGCGGCGCGGGGTCGAGACTTTCATCGACATGCAACAGGAGTTCCTGAAGATTGCCGGCAAGCAAACTCACACCTGGATGGCGGCAGCGAAGGCCGGAAAGCCGTTCCAGACGGAGCAAGCGGTCGAGGTGGCTCGTGAAGCGATGGACAACTTTGTCAAAGCCCAGAAGAAATTCATGGACGTAATCGCGGACGAGACAGCCAAGGCCACAGGCGCCAAGCACACTACCGAAATCAAGAAGACAAAGAAAACTGAGTTGTCCCAGTTGGCTCGCGAGGCAACCGAGTCATTCATCGATGCCCAGAAGAAGCTGGTGGATGTAGCCGGCCGCCAGATGAATGCCAGCGTAAAAACCGCGGGTAACACTTTTGAGCTGCTGTGGCCATTTCCCTTCCTCCCGCTGGGCGAACTGACACGGGAAGGCGTGAAGAGCTACGTCGATGCGCAAAGGGAACTGATGGACGTGATGGTAAAACGGACCGGCATGCACAAACCGGTGCACAAGGCCACACACCACGTCACCAAGCGGTCGTCAAAGAAAGCGGCCGTAGCGGCCTGAAAGTGAAATAACACGGGCAGGGTGTGCTTCAGCCCTGCCCCAGACCCGCGATGGCAAACGCCTTCAGGCGCTCTGAGGTAACTGCCTCAACGACTAAAACCGCGGTTGCCACTGCGGGTCGTGTGGCGCGACTGAGGCCACGCCCACTCGACAAAGCCACCGGTCGACACGGTCTTCGGCCAGCGGTCAAGTCGTGCCCTTCCGAAACCCCGGGGTAAGGCCATCCTCCATGACGGCCGCTTCGCCCTCCCAGTGGACTCGCGCAACGAGGCGGACTGCGATTTGCGCGCTAAGTGAACCCTATGGTGCAAACTGCCACGGTCGTGCAGTTGAAGCCGGAGACCCTGGAGAGTTTCAACACCTACATTCGCCGCGCAGAAAAAGAAATGGAACAGACCCTGCCGGACAGAGATTCCTTTCTTTGGTCTGACGCCTCTCCGGAGAGGGCGCAACAGGTGCGCGAAGGACAGATCCTGGCACAATTCTGGTCGGGTAAAGGGCCCGTCAAAATACCGAATGGTTTGATCCATGACTGGATCGGCGCGGTCCTGATTCCTGGTACGACCATTGAGGCCACGTTGGCCTTGGTGCAGGCTTACGACAACCACAAGGAAATCTACAAGCCGGAGGTCATTGGATCGAGACTGATCAACCGTCACGGCAACGATTTCCAAATCCACTTACGCCTTCTCAAGAAGAAAGTCATCGCAGTCGTACTGGAGACGGATCACGACGTACAGTATCGTGCTCTGGATCGAAAGCGCTGGCTTTGCCGCTCCCACACCACGCGGATTGCGGAAGTGGAGCATGCGGGAACTCCGAGCGAAGAAGTCTTGCCGCCAGATACGGGCTACGGATTCTTATGGCGCATGAACTCGTACTGGCGGTTCCTGGAGAGAAGCGGTGGTGTGTACGTGGAGTGCCGTGCCATCTCGCTAACCCGCGACATACCATTCGGACTGGGATGGATTATCGAACCGATCGTCAAGCAGCTACCCAAGGAATCACTGATCCATACGCTCGACGCCACGCGGCGAGCTCTGGGAGCGGAAGCGCAATAGCGACGCAGGAAACACCGCAACCCAAGCCACCAACCGCCCGGCCAACTCGCACCCGCATACTCCCTTTCTCACTGCCTTCGAGTGACTAGAGTCACAGTCACGCGTGACCACTGCCGCCGACTGTTGCCCGCGCCAATGGTCTATTAGAGATGTATCCAGTTCGGCCAGAACAAGAGGTTTGCAATGGATGTCCAGGAGTGGTCGAAGTCCACTGTTAAGTATGGTCGAAAGGTTCTGAGTTCCGGAGTGGAAGGAGCACGTTCCGGTCGAGAGACCTACCTTCACGGAACATCAGTGGGCTCGTTTCTGCGCGAGTCAAGTCGAGATGCCTGGAAACCAGCCATCGTGGGCGCGTGCGTCGGCGCCTTGGCCAGTTATCCAGGGAGACGTTCCCAGTCTGCTACCAGAGCGTTCTTGTGGAACCTGCTAGGCGCTGTCGTCGGTCTGGGGGCGGGCATTGCTTGGAAAAGCCGCCGTTTGACTGCGAGCGTCGCTGATGGCGCGTTGAAGAGCATGGGCAAGGCGCGCGATGAGCACTGGCTGGAGAGACATCCCATCGACTACGCATAGAAGTTGTCCAAGCCGTTCACCGGCTTAGGCAAGAAAAGGCCAGTCCCACGTGGCCGCTAATGCCTGGACGTCGCACGGTAGGCATGGTTTTCGCGGGCTAGGCTAGGCCGCCAGAGTCGGTCAAGGTGTGCTAATGATCACAAGCGAAGTGCAGGAGCGGATTCAGGTCCCGCTGAGCGCGGACAGCCTCAGCACGGAACGGATCGCCTATCTGGAAAGCCTGGTCCATCAGGCCCGGACCGCCGCCGCCGTCTTTACCCAATACACCCAGGAGGACGTTGATCGCATCGTGAAGGCGATGGTCCTGACTGGTTTGCAACACGCTCAACATCTCGCCCGCCTCGCAGTTGAAGAAACCCAAATCGGGGTGATGGAAGACAAGTTCATCAAGAACATGGTTGCCACCGAGTTCGCCTACAACTACGTGAAGGACAAACGCACCGTCGGCGTCATTCGCGAGTTTCCGGAGCGCAATCTGGTCGAGATCGCTGACCCGATCGGGGTTATTTTCTCGCTAACGCCCATCACCAACCCCACTTCAACAGTGCTGTTCAAGTGCATCGTCGCCATCAAGACCCGCAACGCCGTCATTTTCAGTCCCCATCCGCGCGCCTGGCATTGTTGCGCCGAGGCGGTGAGGATCATGTACGAAGCCGCCGTGAAACATGGCGCGCCTGAGGGCGTATTCACTTGCCTGGAAGCGCACACCCTGCAGGACAACGCGTACCTGATGCACCACAAAGATGTGGGCCTGATCGACGCCACCGGTGGTCCGGGAGCGGTCAAAGCGGCCTATAGTTCCGGCAAGCCAGCCCTGGGCGTTGGGCCGGGCAACACGCCGGTATATCTGGAAAAGACGGCCGACCTGGATACGTCCATCGTGGACATCATCCTCTCCAAGACCTTCGACAACGGTACCATCTGCGCCTCCGAACAAACGGTAGTCATCGACGATGAAATTTACGACCTCGCTCTGAGTAAGTTCGCCGAACTGCGCGCCCATATCTGCAATGAGGAAGAGACGCAACTGCTGGCCCGCACCGTCATCGACCCCGAGACCGGCTTCATGCAACCAAGGGCAGTCGGGCAGAAAGCCACCGACATCGCCCGTTTCGCCGGTCTTTCCGTAAAGCCGGACACCAAGCTGCTGATTGCGCCGATTCAAGGCGTAGGCCGCGAGCATCCCCTGTCGGTGGAAAAGCTGTTCCCGGTGCTCTCGGTTTATCGGGCGAAGTCCGTCGACCAAGCGCTCAAAGTGTGCGTCGACGTGAATCATGCTGGCGGGCTCGGACACACCGCCGTGATTTTTTCCCGCAACGATGAAATCATCCGCAAATTCGGCGAAGTGATTAACGCGGGCCGAGTCCTGGTGAACTCACCCGGCTCCGTGGGAGCGGTAGGCGCCATTTACAACGATCTTGTTCCCACCTTCTCGTTCGGTTGCGGTACGGGCGGCGGCAACAGCACGACTGACAACGTCAACATCTACCACTACCTCAACATCAAGCGTCTGGCGCGCAGGACACAAGCCCATATGTGGTACCGGGTTCCCAATCAGATTTATTTCAACCGGAACGCGGTGGAGAATCTGCGGCAGTTTGAGTCCGACTCCACCATCATCATTACGAATCCTGCCTTGGAGAAATTCGGCCTTGTGGATTTCGTCCGGCGGTGTATCCCGGCATCGACCCACGTTCACGTGTCCGTCATTCCGGATGCCGAGCCTGAATTAAAGGTCGTGATGCAGGGAGTGGAGGCGCTCGACCTTTACAAAGCCGACCAGATCATCGCCCTGGGCGGCGGATCGGTGATCGACGCGGCCAAGATCATGAAGCTCAAGTACGAGTCGCCGGAAGCCGACTTGGACGAACTGGCCGCGCCCTTTTTGGATCTACGCAAGCGCGTGGTCGACTTCCCGAGTGTAAAGATCAATCGGGCTCGGCTTATAGCGATCCCCACGACCAGCGGAACCGGAAGCGAAGTCACGCCGTTTGCGGTCCTGACCGACAAGACGCGCGGCCGCAAGGTCACGCTCGCCGACTACTCGTTGACCCCTGATGTGGCCATTGTCGACCCGCAGTTCGTCATGTCCATGCCCAGGGGCCTGACCGCTGATACCGGCATTGACTGCCTCACGCACGCGCTCGAGGCTGCCGTATCAACGTACGCGTCCGCCTATACCGACGGCAATGCCATGCAAGCCATCCAGCTCGTGTTCCAGTATCTACCCATCTCGTTTGAGTTCCCCGGCGATGAAGAAGCGCGCTCCATGATGCACAACGCCGCTTGCATTGCGGCCATGGCGTTTGCGAACGCTGGAGTGGGAGTAAACCATGCGCTGGCCCACGCCTTCGGAGCGCGCTTCGGCATCGCGCACGGACGAGCCAACGCGCTCATGCTGCCGCACGTGATTGCGTACAACGCGTCGGTGCCCACCAAGTTCCTGCCGTCTCCCATCCAGAAGGGATACGTTGCCCACCGGAAGTACGCGACGATTGCGGATTTACTGGGTCTGGGTGGTGCCACGGTCGAGGAAAAGGTACAGAACCTGGTGGCGGCGATCGAACAATTACTCGACCAACTGGGGTTCCCGCGCTCGATCGCTGAGATGGGAATCTCGCAGGAAGAATTTGAGCGAGCCATGCCGGATTTGACCCAAGTTGCCTTTGACGATCCGTCCTGGCGGTCGAATCCTCGCATGCCGCTGATGAGCGAATTGACGGAGCTGTTTTGGAAAGCGCACCGGGGGCGAAGCCCGGGGAAAGTAGCCAGCACGCCTCAGAAAAAAAGCGCGTAGCGAATTGGAGTACTTATGGCCGTGATCCCGGTGTGGCACAAGATTGACGAAGAGTGCATCACTCCAGTGTTGCGTGACGCCGTTAAGAAACTCGAAAGCGCCAATGGAGAAGTGGTTTTGGATTTCGCTTCTGTGCGCCGCCTCGGTCCGAGTGCGCTGCGAGCGATGGAAGGCTTTGCGGACGACGCGCAGCACCGGGGCGTCAAGGTCGTCTTGCGAGGGGTCAACATCGATGCCTACAGAGTGCTCAAGCTGGTGAAGCTGGCGAAGCGATTTTCCTTTGTGAGCTGACATTTCTATTCGTTCGACAACCGGGCCAGGAGTTTAGTTATGCAAGACCTTCAGCAGAGTGACCGCCTTTCCTGGGGAGACTGCGTCTTTCTGTATCTCGAACGCGAGGGCATGCCGCTCAACATCGCCGGGGTCAGCGTGCTGGAAGGTGAGATCCCCTTCGCGACTTACCTCCGGTTTGTCGAGTCGAGACTGCCGCTCATCCCACGCTTCCTCAAACGGGTGGTCGCGCCGCCTTTCAACATTGGCCTTCCGACTTGGGAGAACGATCCCAACTTTGACATTCACAACCATGTTCGCGACGTCACGCTCAAACATGGTTCCGATGCTGAGCTGAAGGCTCTGTGCGGAAAGCTTTTCAGCAAGATGATGGACCGGCAGCGTCCGTTATGGGACCTGACCCTGGTGCGTGGTCTGAAAGGCAAGCGCACCGGCCTCATCGCACGGATGCATCACTGCCTCGCCGACGGTATCGCCGGGATCGACATTACGAGGGTGCTGATGGACAGCAGCCCCGAGATGCCCCATCTGCCCAGGCAAAGGCGGCCGCCTCATACACGGCGTACACTTCCGTCGCGGGATGGCCAGAGTTCGCTGGTCGACGGATTGGCCAGTTCCTATTCCAACTTTGTCGAACGGCTGCTGTATGCCTGGTCTGACCTGTTGAATATTGCTGAACGCAGCGTGGCGAACGTGGCCAGTCCGCCCACCGACGAGTTCGCGCAACTCCTGCCCGAGATAACCGCGGCCACCGAGCGGCTGGGCTTCAACGTTCTTTACCGTGGACCGCAGAAATTTGGCTGGACCGATGTGCCGCTCGAAGAGGTCAAGGCCATCAAGCAGAATTGCGGAACCAGCGTGAATGATGTCTTGCTTGCCCTGGTGACGAGCACGGTTCGCCGCTACTGCGAACTGCACGGCGAGAATGTCGAGGGGCGCCTGCTCCGCATGATGGTTCCGGTCAACGTGCGGGAATCTGAGGGCGCAGGGAAGCTGGGAAACCACATCTCACTGGTTCCAGTCACCGTTCCGCTGGATATCCGCCATCCGAAAAAACTGCTGGCGGCCGTCAACACCAGAACCAAGTTCTTGAAGCGCTCCCATGCCGCTGATGTGGTAAGCCTGGTCGGCGGTTTGGTGGGGATTCTTCCGACCTCAATGCAGGCCGTGGCTGGCCCCTTGATCAGTCGCGTGTCCTTCACGCCGTTCAACATGGTTTGTACCAGTGTGCCGGGTCCACAGGCTCCGCTCTATGTGCTCGGGCACAAGATGCTGCATTGGTATCCGTATGTCCCCGTGGGCGGTGAGATGGCAGTCAACTGCGCCATCTTGAGCTACAACGGCATGGTCTATTTCGGCTTCAGCGCAGACGCGCATGTGGTGCCGGACGCTGGGCCGTTTGGAGAAATTGCTGCAAGCGAGCTTCAGCGAACTGCGCGAAGCCGCAGGCGTCAAGCCGCTGCAACATAAGAAAAAGCGGACGCCCATTAAGAAGGCGGCCAAGTCGAAACCGTCGCCCGCACGCCCAGAGACCGTTGATGTACCCAGCCCCGTTTCGAACGCCAGTTCGCCTGCGGTATCCAACCGGCCGGACACCACAAGTTGCGGAGGAAACGGATTTGTCACAGATGATCGCCTGATCATCAGGCAGGAAAAGTGTAGAAGGTATGCAGTTGATAGCACAGGTAACGTTCGGGCCGATTCCAGCACACGTTCTCATCTCATTCATACAGTTGCTGGGCCTCATTTGTTTTTCCTGGATTGTCGCCAAGCGCCTCGTACCCCTAATTCGCGGCGAGCGGGATTTTCGCCTGGATCGTCCGCTACTGCGAATTGAGCGAGTTCTTCAATTCTGGTTAGGACAGTGGAAACATCCGCGCTACAGGATTGCGGGCACGCTCCATCTATGTATCTTTGCAGGATTTCTTATCCTGGCAACCCGGGCCTTTTACCTGCTGCTCTTTGGACTGTCGGGCGACTTTGTGCCGGCAGGAGCAGTTGGCAGCATCTATGACATCGTCGCAGACTATGCGGCAACGATCGTCTTTCTGGCGGTGTCCGCGGCGGCGTTTCGCAGGGTTGTCTACAAGCCCGCCCGCTACGCCGTGCCGGCGAAGTTCGGCAAAGGGCATCCCGTCGACGCCATCTTCTTATTAGGGCTGATCGCGCTCCTGATGGTGTCGGAGAGCCTGTTTGAGGCGACGCGGGTTGCGATTCAGATGCAGCGGGGAGCGCCCGTTGAGCTCCTTCCCGTTCTTTCCCTGCCGTGGATGCTGAAGAACGCATTCGCTTCGGCGCCTGCGGTGGCACTCTGGAGACTTCATCTCGGCGCGTACGTCGTCGATGTTCTGACTTTCTATTTCTTGTTGTGCTATCGGCCATTCGGGATCCAGTTCCACGTTGAGACTTCGCTGTTCAATGTGTTTTTCGCGAAGCTGGATCGTGGAACCGTAAAGCCGGTGCGCTGGGGCATCGGCGACGAGCAGCTCGACCAGGTCAAATCCTTCGGCGTGAAGAAATTCGAGGACTTCACCTGGAAGCACATGCTCGATTTCTATTCCTGCGCCGATTGCGGGCGGTGCTCCGACAACTGTCCTGCCAATACGGTGGGACGGCCGCTGTCGCCGCGCTTCCTCACGATCAAGGCACGCGATTACAGCTTTCAGCACTTTCCCGTGTTCGGGAGGGCAAACAACGGCGACGCGTTAGTCGGCGGCATTTATTCCGAAGATGAAATCTGGTCGTGCACGACCTGCGGCGCATGCGAGGAAGAATGTCCGCTGCTCATCGAATATATCGACAAGATTGTCGATCTGCGGCGCGGCATGGTCGATGACGGGAACGTGCCCAAGTCCATCCAGAAAGCACTCAAGGCGTTGGAAAGCCGGGGCAATCCCTACGGGAAGATGGAAAAGAAAAGGGGCGATTGGAGCAAAAGCGAACAGTTCCGTCAGACTTGCGATGTTAAGACTGTGAATGGGGCCAGCGGCGCGTCTACCCTCTACTTTGTCGACAGCATCACGTCCTACGACGACCGTATTCAGTCGATCGGGCGCGCAACAGCGAGGATTCTCGACGCAACGGGTGAGGACTTCGCCATTCTCGGCGCAGCGGAGAGAGACAGCGGCCACGAGGTGCGGCGCTTCGGAGAAGAGATGCTCTTCATGGCTCTCCGGGACCACAACGCGGACGCCATCAAAGCCTCCGGCGCGAAGCGAATCGTCACTGCCGACCCGCACGCCTACAACGCGCTGAAGCACGACTACAAAGATGTGCCGCCGGTGGAGCACATCAGCCAGGTGATCGCCCGCGAGGTCAAGGCCGGCAAGCTCAAGTTCAACCCGGTCGCCGGCGGCGACAACGTCTATGCCTATCACGATCCGTGTTACCTGGGGCGGCACAACCAGATTTACGACGATCCGCGCAACGTGCTCGACGCCATTCCCGGCTTGAAGCGAGTGGAGATGAGCCGCTGCCGCGATCGCTCGTTCTGCTGTGGTGGTGGCGGATTGATGCTGTTTTACGAGCCGCAAGAAGAACAACGGATGGGGGTGAAGCGGGTGCAGATGGCCGCCGACGCTGGAGCCAACGTAATCGTGACCGCGTGCCCGTTCTGCATGGTGAATATCGAAGACGCGATCAAAGTTTCGGGGAGGGAAGGAACGATGGCTGCCATCGACCTCGCGGAATTAGTAGATCAACAACTGGTTGGGAAAAGTCCGCCAGCGACGCAGACGGAGAGAGCTGTGCCGGCTTTCAGCAATGCGTGATTTCAAGACTCAGTCATTTTGGGAGATTTGACGTGGAAATTCTAGTGTGCGCAAGAAGAGTACCCGACACCTCGGAGAACGAGATTCAGCTCAACCGTGCCGGCAACGATATCGAACGCGACGACCTGGTCTATTCGATCAATGAGGCCGACAACTATGCGGTCGAAGAAGCCCTGCAGATCGTCGCCGAGTCGGGCGGCAATGTGACCGTCGCCACCGTGGGCACTGACGAGGATGAAGAGATCCTACGCCGGGAGATGGCCATGGGCGCCAACCAGGGCGTGCTGCTGTCTGACGACGCCTTCGAAGGGTCGGACGGCAAAGGCATTGCGACCATCCTGAAAGGCTTCGTGCAAAAGGGAAAGTACGACCTGATCCTGACCGGCGTGCAGGCTGAGGACGGCGGCGCGCAGGTGGGCGGAATGCTTGCCGCAATGCTCGACTATCCGTTCGCTTCACTGGTGAATTCCATCGAGGTCGTCGGCGGCAAGAAGTTAAAGGTGAGCCGCGAGATTGAGGGCGGAAACAAAGAGATGAACGAGGTCGATCTGCCGTGTGTGCTCTCGATCCAGACGGGTATCAACGAGCCGCGTTATGTCGGGATGCGGGGCATCCGGCAGGCTGCGTCGCTTGAAGTTCCAACCTATGGAGCAGCCGACCTGGGCGTCGATGTCAGGGCGGTGGGTGAAGCGGGCGCCAAGGTAACCCGTGACGACTATTTCGTTCCGGTTCTGGGCAAGGGCGCGGAGATTCTGCAAGGCAGCCACGAAGAGATCGCCGACAAGCTCATTGAGCTGATGAAGGCCAAAGGAGGTTTGCAATGACGGCCCGGATTTTCGCCTACGTCGCGCACAAGAATAGTGTTGCCGAAGATGCGGCCGCCGAACTATTAGCCGCTGCCAAAAAAATTGATGCCAACGCGACTCCGACGGCAGTAGTCACAGGCTCAGGTGCGGAACTCGATGCCGTCTGCGATACCCTGCGCGCTTCCTATGGCGAAGTGTGGAAGATCGCGAACGGCAGCCTCGCGTACCCCAACGCCGAGCTTGTCCGCAAAGCTCTGGTGAAGGTTCTTCCCGCGGGCAGCATCGTGGTGGTTGCCCACAATCACTTTGGGATCGACCTGTCTCCGGGTTTATCAATCGCGCTGAATGCCACATACGTTTCAGACGTCGTGGGAATCGATGGAATTGATGGCAATAGTCTCAAAGTGGTTCGCCAGGAATTCGGTGGACAGGTCAGCACCCATGTTCGCTGCGACATCTCCTCTGGAGCGGTGCTTAACCTGAGGCCCGGAGCGTTCAAGCCGATCGAGATTGCCGCATTGAACGGAACGGTTGTCGATAAGTCGGCGGAGGTAGGCGCGCTCGCCGCGGGACGCCGTTATCTGGAGACCGTCGTCGCCGAAGCCGGCGATGTGGATATCACCAAAGAACCGGTTCTGGTTTCTGTCGGTCGTGGAATTCAGGAGCAGGACAACCTCGGAATCGCGCAGGAGCTCGCGGAAGCCCTTGGTGCCGCGGTGAGCTGCTCGCGTCCGGTGGTCGACGCGAAGTGGCTACCAAAATCGCGACAGGTTGGCTCTTCCGGCCAGACCGTGAAGCCAAAGATCTATCTGGCATGCGGCATCAGCGGGTCGTTCCAGCACCTGGCCGGACTCAAAGGAAGCCCGTTCATCGTCGCCGTCAACAAGAACCCGAAGGCCCCGATTTTCCAGGTGGCGGACGTCGGTATCGTCGCCGACCTGCTGGAATTTCTGCCTGAGCTGACCAGTAAAGTCCGTGAAGCAAAGGGCGCGCACGCGGCGCGCTAGGAAGAGGCTACGTTAATGATCACTAAGAAGACCCTGAACCTCAGTTTGAAGTCGCTCCGAGACTTTGGCAAGAAACGGCTGCCGGATGAGGTGTTGATCGAACTCGATGAGCGCGACGAGTGCCCGGAAGAGATCGTCCACTACATGTGCAATCCGGACCAATTGGGCATTCAGCTTCTGTTCATTCCAGAAGAATACGGCGGCATGGGTGGAAGCACCTTCGATGTCTACCTGATCTGTGAAGAGATGGCCCGGATCGACCTTGGCCTCGCCACCTCCTTGTTCGCCACATTCCTGGGAAGCGATCCCATCACCGTGGGCGCGACACCGGAGCAGAAGAAGCTCTGGCTGAGCCGCATCGCCAACGAAGGCGTGCTATTTGCCTACGGGGCGACGGAGCCGGAAGCGGGCAGCGATCTAGGTTCACTCAAGACCACGGCCGACCGCGTAATGCAGGACGGTAAAGTGGCCGGATACAAGATCAATGGCAGCAAGCAGTGGATCAGCAACGGAGGCATCGCCGACTGGTACACGGTCCTGGCCAATGCGCCGGGCGGGCCGAGTTGGTTCGTGGTGGAAAAAGGTGCGAAGGGTTTCGCCCATGACAAGCCGGAAGACAAACACGGCATTCGTCTCAGCAACACGGCTGCGCTGTCATTCGTCGATACCTACGTCGATGCCGACCGGCTGATCGGCGGTGTGGAAGGCCAGGGACTGCTTCAGGCGCAAGCCGTATTCGGTTACACGCGCCTGATGGTCGCGGCTTTTGGCCTCGGCGCAGGGTGGTCAGCGCTGGACCGGGCCATTCCTTATTCCACCAAGCGCATCCAGGCGGGGGCGCCACTTTCTCAAAAGCAGGGCTACACCCACAAGTTGATTGTGCCGCACGTCGCGCGACTGGAAGCAGCTCGCGCCTACATCGAAGAAACCGCGGAGCGCATTGACGCCGGTGAAGGCAGCTTGAACACCGAGGGCGCCATCGCCAAGTACATGGCTACCGAAGCCGGCGATCTGGCGGCGGACGCCAGTATCCAGGCGCTCGGTGGCTACGGTTACACCCACGAGTACATGGTGGAGAAGATCAGCCGGGACGTTCGCATCACGAGGATTTACGAAGGCACCTCCGAGATCATGGAGATGACCATCAGCCGCGACCGCTGGCAATTGCACCTGAAGACTCGCGGCCAGTACTACCACGACCAGGCGCGAAGGTTCGAAGCGCTGCATGTCCAGCATCCGAACGTGGGAGCTGACATTGCCGCGCTGGCGCTGCACGCGCTGGCGGAAGTCCTGGAGAAAGCCCGCAGCGCGCGCCTGACCCGCCACCAGCACATTCTTTTGCGCCTGGGCGAGCTGATCGCATTCGCGGAGTGCGCGGGTAGTTTATCCAGCCGCGCGGCGCGTATGGCGGATGACAAGCTGAACGAAAAAGCCAACCAGCGTTTTGACGCCACCGCGTTGGCGGCGCTGAGCCGAACCTTCGCGCGTGAAGCCGCACTCAAGGTAGCCGAGGATGGCTTGCGCTGGGTCGGCGGCGCCGACGGCGTGCCCGAGGCCGAATTCCCTGCCTTCGAAGCCGCCCTGGGACTGCCCGCCATCCATCGCGCGCAAGTGGGCCTGATTGCAGACATGGATTTCATAGCAGACGTACTGTACGGCCGCGCGGCCAAGCAAACGACAGCCGCTGCATAGTAGGAGCGCCATCATGGACGATACTTCTCATCGAGCGATTGCAATTGTAGGGGCAGGAGCCATTCTGCCCGATGCCCCGAACGTTCCCGCCTTCTGGCAAAACATTAAGAACGGGCGTTACAGCATCAGCGAAGTGACACCCGACCGTTGGGACCCGGCACTTTACTTCGATCCCGATCACAACGCTCCGGATAAAACCTATACGAAGATTGGCGGCTGGGTCCGCGACTATGAATGGGAGCCGTTTAAGTGGCGGCTGGCAATTCCCCCGCGCGTGGCCGATGCCATGGATGGATCGCAAAAGTGGGGCATCGCCTGTACCCGCGAAGCTCTGGAGGATTACGGCTATCCCAAGCGCCCCCTCAACACCGACCGCACCGCGGTAATCCTCGGCAATGCCATGGGCGGTGAACGACATTACTTCACCGTGATGCGCGTGTACTTCCCGGAATACGCGCAGGAACTGGAGGAAAGCTCCACCTTCGCGGCCCTGCCGGTTGAAATACGCCACCACATCACCAGCGAACTACACGCGCGCATGGGCAAGCTCTTGCCCGAAATCACCGAGGACACGATGCCCGGTGAGTTGGCCAACTGCATTGCCGGACGCATCGCCAACATCTTCAACTTCCACGGCCCAAACTACGTTTGCGATGCCGCTTGCGCATCGGCGATGGCGGCCATCAGTTCAGCCGCTGAAGGACTGATCCAGAACGACTACGACGTAGCGATTACCGGCGGCATCGACCGCAACATGGGTGTGTCGACGTTCGTGAAGTTCTGCAAGATCGGCGCCCTGTCGGCAACTGGGACGCGGCCTTACGCCCAGGGGGCGGACGGATTTGTGATGGGCGAAGGCGCGGCGATTTTCATACTCAAGCGTCTCGCCGATGCCGAACGCGACCAGGACAACGTCTACGCCGTGCTGCGTGGCATGGGCGGTTCGAGCGACGGCAAGGGCAAGGGCATCACCGCGCCCAACCCGATCGGACAGAAGTTTGCCATCGAGCGCGCCTGGAAGAACGCCGGCCTGTCGCCTGCGACCGTCAACTACATCGAAGGTCACGGGACCTCGACGAGCGTAGGCGACGTGGTGGAATTGCAAAGCATGGCCAATGTGTTCGGCGACTTTCATCTTCCTTCGGGATCAGTGGCCCTGGGCTCCGTCAAATCAAACCTGGGACATCTCAAAGGGGCCGCTGGAGCAGCCGGACTGCTGAAGGCTGTACTCGCCTTGCGGGACAAGGTGCTTCCACCGAGTGTGCATTGCGAGAATCCCAATCCGGACTTCGACTTTGCCCACTCACCGCTGCGCGTGAACACGGAATTGAGACCGTGGACGGCGCCGCCGGATGGCGTACGGCGCGCCGGCTTGAGCGCATTTGGTTTTGGCGGCACCAATTTTCATGCCGTGCTGGAGGAATATATTCCGCACCGGCTCAACGGAAACGGAAAGAAGACCGGGGCGGTCAGCGCGATTCCGCCGGAAGTGGCCGTGACTGCGATGAGTGCGAAAGGCGTTTTGCCCAGCTCTTCAATTGGGACTTCCTCCAAAGCGCCGTTGCGCGGAGCGCTTGTGATCGGCGGTGCATCCGGCTCTCAACTGGCTGAGCGTCTGCGCGCGGTTCAGAAGGACGCCGAGGCAGGGCGAGCGCCGGCACTGGCCGCGCCAGCGGAGTCCGATCTTCGCGCGAACGAACGCCTCGCCATCGACTACGCCGACGCAGCCGACCTGGCGGACAAATCGGCCAAGGCGCTCAAGGCGCTGGCCACCGACAACCCAGCCGTCTGGAAAGCATTACGCGCACAAGGCATTTTCCGCGGTAATGGCACGGCGCCGAAAGTTGCGTTCCTGTACACGGGCCAGGGTTCGCAGTACGTAAACATGCTGCGGCCGCTGCGCGCAGCGGAACCAATCGTCGCCGACACGTTTGCCGAAGCGGATCGTGTAATGGTCCCGCTGCTGGGCAAGCCGCTCAGCGAGTTCATCTTCGTCGACAAGGACGACGAGGTGGCGGTTGCCAAGGCAGAAGACGATCTTCGCCAGACTGCGATTACTCAGCCCGCCGTATTGGCCACCGATCTCGCGCTCACCCGGCTGCTCGCCGCCTATGGCATCGTGCCCGACTTTACGATGGGGCACAGCCTAGGCGAATACGGAGCACTGGTGGCCGCCGGCGCCCTTCCCTTCGAGGACTCTCTGGAAGCAGTCAGCGCCCGCGGTCGAGGCATGACCAGCGTCGCCATGAACGACAACGGGCGCATGGCGGCCGTCTTCGCGCCGCTGCAGGAAATCGAGCGCATTCTGAAGACCATCAACGGCTATGTGGTGATTGCCAACATCAACAGCAATTCCCAGGGAGTGATTGGCGGAGCCAGCGACGCGGTCGGAGAAGCCATGGAAGCCTTTAGCAAGGCGGGCTTCGACGTGGCTGAGCTGCCTGTCAGCCATGCCTTCCACACCTCGATCGTGGCGGGAGCCAGCGAGCCTTTGCGCCGTGAACTCGAGCGACTGCATATACAGTCGCCGCAACTGCCGATTGTGGCCAACACCAGCGGTGAGTTTTATCCCATGGGTCCCGACGTCGTGCCCCAGATGCTGGACATTCTCACCCAGCAGGTCGCTTCTCCGGTGCAATTCGTCAAGGGTCTGCGCACCCTCTACGACGCTGGCGCCCGCGTTTTTGTCGAAGTTGGGCCGAAGAAGGCGTTGCAGGGATTTGCCGAAGATGTCCTGGGTAACCGCGGCGATGTTGTAGCGCTCTTCACCAATCATCCGAAAATTGGTGACATTCCTGCATTCAACCAGGCGCTGTGTGCTCTCTATGCTGCAGGACTTGGCGCCGGACAGGCGGAAACAGCATCCAAAGTCTCCGCGTCCGTGGCCGCTCCCGCGCCGGCCGTAGAAATCCCACAACCTACCTCAACGGTGGCGGCTGGGAAGACTTCGTCGAAGGAGGCGACAGTGCCCTTGAACGGTGATCATTATGCCGAGCTCGGCCGCATGTTCGCCGATGTCCTCGATCGTGGCTGGCAGATTTATAAAGGCCAAAATCCTGCCCCCTCCGCTGCACGTCCGGTGGCAATCACGGGAGCGGCCATGGGGCTGCCTGGAACCGGGCACATTTTCGACGATGCCAACGTTGCACGCATCCTGCGTGGCGATCAATTCATCGGCGTGGTTCCCGCCCGGCTGCGTGAAGACATGCTCAGCAAGCGCATCACGCGTCTGGTAAAGAGCGACAACGGCAATGCCACGTTCGAGTCCATCACCGACGTGGCGGATGTCATCAAGCTGGCGGGCCGTGGAGGCACATTCGATTTGCAGAGTGAATTCGGCGTGTCCGCCGAGCGCATGAGTGCCCTCGATCGCGTCACCATGCTCGCGATCGCCGCGGGTCTCGAGGCATTGCGGGATGCTGGCATCCCGCTCGTCATGCGTTACAAAACCACCAGCATAGGCACGCAACTGCCCGACCGATGGGGATTGCCCGATGCTCTGCGCGATGACACCGGCGTGATTTTTGCCTCTGCTTTCCCGGGCTATAACTCGTTTGCCGATGAGATGTCGCGCTATTACGAAGACCGCGCCCGCCGTGATCAGTTGGCGACGCTCGAAAGTTTCCGTAGCCGCGTCGCCGAGGGTAATGGCCACTCCGTACTGGCACAGGAGCTAGGGCGGCGCATCGAAGAACTCCGCGTTGCTATCGATCAGAGTCCTTATGTGTTCGACCGGCGTTTCCTGTTCCGGACCTTGTCGATGGGACATTCGCAATTCGCGGAGTTCATCGGCGCACGCGGTCCCAACACCCAAATCAATGCTGCCTGCGCGAGCACAGCCCAAGCCGTGTCACTCGCAGAAGACTGGATCCACGCCGGGCGTTGCCGCCGCGTCGTCATCCTCTCCGCCGACGACGTTACCTCCGACCGCATGCTCGGATGGTTTGGCGCCGGTTTTCTGGCCACCGGAGCCGCGGCCACGGACGAAGTTGTCGAAGACGCTGCCGTTCCGTTCGACCGCCGCCGCCACGGAATGATTGTCGGCATGGGCGCGGCCGCCATGGTCGTGGAGAGCGCGGAGGCGGTGCAGGAGCGCGGCATCCGGCCCATCTGCGAAGTGTTGAGCACGGTCACGTCCAATAGCGCTTTCCATGGCACTCGCCTCGATGTCCAGCACATCGGGCAAGTGATGGAAAAGCTGATGGCCCAGGCCGAAGCCCGTAGCGGCATTCAGCGTCGCGAAGTTGCGCCCCGAATGGTGTTCGTTTCCCACGAGACCTACACGCCGGCGCGCGGCGGAAGCGCCTCCGCTGAGATCCATGCGCTTCGCCAGGTGTTCGGCGAGGTCGCCGATCAGGTTGTGATTGCCAATACCAAGGGGTTTACCGGCCATGCCATGGCCACCGGCATCGAAGATGTCGTCGCCGTGAAAGCGCTGGAAACATCTTGCGTGCCACCGGTTGCCAACTTCAAGGAAGTCGATCCGGAGTTGGGCCAGCTCAATTTGTCGAAGGGCGGAATCTATCCCATCGAATACGCGTTGCGACTGGGTGCCGGGTTTGGATCGCAGATCAGCATGACCTTGATGCGCTGGGTGCCCTCAAGAGACGGCGTCCGCCCCAACGCAAATGCTCTGGGCTATGCCTATCGCATTGCCGACGAAAATGTCTGGAGCGAGTGGCTGACCCGGATTGCGGGACATCCCGCGCCAGACTTGGAAGTTGTTCAGCGCACGCTGCGCGTTCGAGACAAGAAGGCAGCGGCGCGCACCGTACCAGCAGCTCCGGATGTGCGTCCGGTGCCGACGCCAATGCCACTTCCCAGCAAGGCTCCACAACCAGCGGCTATTGCGGTCGATCCGCCACCCGCACCTAAGGCGACAGGCGACGCGGTCGCAAAGCCAGTCTCTCAAGTGCAACCGTCGGCGCCGGTGCCCGCCACCGCTCAGCCTGCGGCACAAGGCGATCCGGTTAAGGAACGGGTAATGGCTCTGATGGTTGAGAAGACGGGCTATCCGCAAGACATGCTCGACCTCGACCTTGATCTGGAAGCCGATCTTGGTGTTGACACGGTCAAGCAGGCGGAAATGTTCGCGGCCATCCGCGAGATTTACAGCATTCCGCGCGACGAGAATCGCAAGCTGCGCGACTATCCCACGCTGGCACACGTCATCCGCTTTGTCTATGAGAAGCGTCCTGATCTGGCGGGCAAGGCCGCGACTCCACCAACACCACCTGCAATCTCGACGGAAGAAATCAAGCCGACTGCTCCAGCACCCGCTGTGGCGTCAGACATAGTTACCGGCGGCGATGAGGTGAGGGAACGCATCCTAGCCTTGATGGTGGAAAAGACGGGCTATCCGCAAGACATGCTCGACCTCGACCTTGATCTGGAAGCCGATCTCGGTGTCGACACGGTCAAGCAGGCGGAGATGTTTGCGGCCATCCGCGAGATTTACAACATCCCGCGCGACGAGAATCGCAAGCTGCGCGACTATCCTACGCTGGCGCACGTCATCCGGTTTGTGTACGAAAAGCGCCCCGATCTGGCAGTCGCTGCTCCGGCATCGGCAGCGACACCCGCAATCACGCCGGAAGTAGTCAAGGCGACTACGCCGGTACCCGCAGTGGCGCCGGAAACAGTCGCCACCGGCGATGCGGTGAAGGAACGCATCCTGACCTTGATGGTGGAAAAGACGGGCTATCCGCAAGACATGCTCGACCTCGACCTTGATCTGGAAGCGGACCTCGGGGTCGACACGGTCAAGCAGGCGGAAATGTTCGCGGCCATCCGCGAGATTTACAACATCCCGCGTGACGAGAACCGCAAGCTGCGCGACTATCCCACGCTGGCGCACGTGATTCGGTTTGTGTATGAGAAGCGTCCCGATCTGGCAGTCGCAGTTCCGGCAACGTCTGCGGCGGTGACCAGCGCGACAGCTCCATCAACAGCGACTCCAGTCGTAGCCCAGGCGACCTCGGATGACGCCATCAAGGAGAAAGTGCTGCAGATCGTAGCTGAGAAAACCGGCTATCCCACCGACATGCTCGATCTCGATCTGGATTTGGAAGCCGATCTCGGGGTGGACACGGTCAAGCAGGCAGAGATGTTCGCGGCGGTACGAGCGGCGTATAACATTCCGCGCGATGAAAATCTAAAGCTGCGGGATTTCCCGACCCTGGCCCACGTCATCAAGTTCGCGCACGACCGGCAACCGGGTGCGTCTTCGATCTCGCAAGAAAAGCAGGAAGTCCCGAATGCGAGTGTGGCCGCCCGGCCATCTTCCACGCCAACGCCGGTTCCGAGCGCCCGACCGGCGCCCGCCAGTTTTGAAGCCGCAGACCATATTCCACGACGCGCGCCCGTACCGGCCCTGCGTCCGCCGTTGGCCATCTGTAAGCAGACCGGCGTAACGCTTGGTCTCGGCCGCCGCGTGGCAATCATGCCAGACAAAGGCGGCGTGAGCGAGGCGCTCGCGGACTGGTTGACGAAACTGAATGTCGAGGTGCTTCGCATCGACAACACACTGGATGCGGAGGCGCTGGCCAAACAACTTCGGACCTGGCTCGATTGGCCGGCCGGTGCACGGAGTCTACTGGCTACCGGCACTGGACAACGAAGGGGCCTTGCGTGACCTGGATCTGGCGACCTGGCACGAAGCCCTGCGGCTTCGCTTGAAGTCGCTCTACACAACAATGCGCGTTCTCTACGAGCAGATTGCAGCGCCGGGGACGTTCCTGGTGTCAGCAACATGTCTCGGCGGACAGCACGGCTACGATCAAGCGGGAGCAGTCGCGCCCCTCGGTGGCGCCGTCACAGGCTTCACCAAGACTTACAAGCGCGAGCGGATGGAGGCTCTGGTCAAAGCCGTCGATTTTGAACCGGAGCGCGCGGCGACGGAAATTGCGCAAGCGCTCATCGATGAAACACTACGCGATCCTGGCGCAGTTGAAATTGGCTACCAGGGAGGACAGCGCTGGACGGTTAGCCTGCAGGAACAGCCCGCGAACGACGGCCTGCCCGGCATGACGCTCGACCCCAACAGCGTCTTTCTGATCACGGGCGCGGCGGGAAGTATCGTTTCGGCCATCACGGCCGATTTGGCGTCCGCCTCTGGCGGCACTTTCTACCTGCTCGACCTGGTGCCTGAACCTGATCCGAACAATGCCGACCTCAAGCGCTTTGTGACGGACAAAGAAGGACTCAAGCGCGAACTCTTCACGCGCATCCAAGCGCGCGGCGAACGTGCCACTCCGGCGCTGGTGGAAAAGGAGCTAGCGGGACTGGAGCGCGCACAGGCCGCCCAGAGTGCGATGGACGCGGTGCGCGCAGCGGGGGGCACGGCGCACTACTTCAGCGTCAACCTCACCGATGCCGATGGAATCGCGAAGGTTATCGACCAGGTCCGCGAACGCAGCGGGCACATCGATGTGCTGCTGCACGCGGCCGGCATCGAGCGCAGCCACTTCTTGCCGGACAAAGACCCGCGCGAATTCGATCTCGTCTTCGACGTCAAGAGCGACGGCTGGTTCAATCTCCTTCATTCCATCGGCGACATGCCTCTTGGGGCGACGGTGGCGTTCAGCTCAGTCGCCGCCCGCTTCGGTAATGGAGGGCAGGCGGATTACAGTTCCGCCAATGATCTGTTGTGCAAGATCACGTCCAACTTCCGCAGGACCCGTCCGGCCACGCGCGGCATTGCCATTGACTGGACAGCATGGGGAGGCATCGGCATGGCCACCCGCGGATCGATCCCGAAAATGATGGAATTGGCCGGCATCGATATGCTGACGCCGGAAGCGGGAATTCCCCTGATTCGCCGTGAACTGACAATCGGCGGGACGCGCGGTGAAATCGTTGTCGGCCAGCGGCTGGGCGCTTTATTGAACGAATGGGACCCCGACGGCGGCCTAGACACAAAGGCGGAGGCCTCATTCGAGCAAGGCTTACCGGCCCGCGGACCGATGATCGGCAAAGTCGCCAGCATGGGGCTTTACAGCCCGCTCACCATTGAAACCACTCTCGATCCAAAACCTCAACCATTTCTGCACGATCACCAGATTGACGGCACACCGGTGTTGCCGGGCGTGATGGGCATTGAGGCCTTTGCAGAGGCGGCCGTGTGCCTGATCCCCGGCTGGCGTGTTGAGGCGATCGAGGACGTAAACTTCCTGGCACCGTTCAAGTTCTTCCGCAACGCGCCACGCACATTGACAATCGAGGCAGCGATCCATCCCCAGGGAGGCGCCTTAGTCGGCGCTTGCCGGTTACTGGGTCGACGGCAACTACCAAATCAGGCCGAGTCTCAAGTGACCACGCACTTCACGGCCCGCGTGCGGCTAACGGAATCCGCGCCGGAGTTAGTCACGGGGCCGGCTCTGGGCAAGCCCCAGGGACACATTGTCGAAGCCGCCGAAATCTACCGTCTCTACTTCCATGGCCCGGCATATCAGGTCGTGGGGCGAGCGTGGTGGGATGGAAAACGAGTGGTTGGGCTGATGGCAAATGACCTGCGCAACAATCACTATCCGCCCGAACTGCCGACGCTCGTGTCGCCGCGGTGGATCGAACTGTGCTTCCAAACCGCCGGCATCTGGGAGATGGGCACGCAGGGGAGGATGGGTTTGCCGCAGCACATTGATCGCGTCTCCTTGCTCAGCGATCCCGGGCAGGCGGAAGGACCGCTGTATGCCGTGGTCACGCCGCAACCGGGCGCGGGCAGCTTTGACGCGGAGATCGTCGACGCGAAAGGGAAGCGCTACTTGCAACTTACTGGCTACCGCACGGTAGAAGCTCCCAACGCAGTTGACGGGGAACGGCTGAAAGCCCTGCAAGCTGCGATATCACTGGAAGCGGTCCCTGCCTGAGCGATGCAGGAAGACCGAGCAGGAAGACCGATCTGAGAGCGGCCTGACAAGGTCACCCAGGATCGCCCGATCGAGGATCCCATGAACCACGAATTTCAACGTGTGGCAATCATAAATCGTGGTGAAGCCGCTATGCGTTTCATCCACGCGGCCCGTGAGTTCAATCAAGAAAACGAAACATCGCTGCGCACAATCGCGTTCTTCACCGAGCCTGACCGCAACGCCATGTTCGTCCGGGAAGCGGACGAGGTCATATGTCTTGGCCCAGCTCAAACTCTCGACTCTGACACTCGTCAGCCCAAAAGCAATTACGTGAACTATGACACGCTCGCACGGGCCCTAAGGTCCGCGCGCGCGGAGGCAGTCTGGGCGGGGTGGGGCTTTGTGGCTGAGCATGCGGCCTTCGCTGACCTTTGCCGCGAGATGGGGATCGTCTTCATCGGCCCCGATGGCGACGTGATGCGACGCGTGGGCGACAAGATGGCCTCCAAACGTCTGGCCGAGCAGGCGCAGATCCCTGTAGCGCCCTGGAGCAACGGACCAGTGGAGACCATCACAGAAGCCCAGCACCACGCCGAGCGTCTGGGTTATCCCATCCTGATTAAGGCCACGGCCGGAGGCGGCGGTCGCGGAATTCGCATGGTCGGTTCACCCAGCCAATTGCCGCAAGCTTTTGAGAGCGCCCGCTCCGAGGCTTTCAAGGCATTTGGCGACCCAACCGTCTTCCTCGAGAAACTCCTACCGCATGCGCGCCACATCGAAGTCCAGGTCATCGCCGACCAGTACGGAACGACGTGGGCGTTGGGGGTTCGTGACTGCACGATTCAGCGTCGCCACCAGAAGGTTCTGGAAGAAGCTCCCTCTCCGGCGCTTTCCCCGGAACAGGATACGATGCTGCGTCAGGCGGCGATACGGCTGAGTCAAACGGCCGGCTACTGCAATGCCGGCACCGTCGAATTCTTGTATCAACCGGCGAGCCAGACCTTCGCGTTCATGGAGATGAACACCCGGTTGCAAGTTGAACATCCGGTGACGGAATGCACGACTGGAATCGACATCGTCAAACTCCAGATTCACATCGCTCGCGGCGGCCGTCTCGTAGGAGAGCCACCACGCACCAGCGGTCATGCCATCGAAGTCCGGCTCAATGCGGAAGATCCGGACAACAGGTTTGCTCCTTCTCCGGGCACAATCGAGCGTTTGCGGATTCTGACCGGACCTGGAGTGCGGATTGATACCGGCGTAGCGGAAGGCGACACGGTTCCTGCAGAGTTCGATTCGATGGTCGCCAAGATCATCGCCTACGGACAGAACCGCAAGGAAGCTCTCGCCCGCCTGCAGCGGGTGCTCCGCGAAAGCGTCGTCGTCATCAAGCACGGGGCCAGCAACAAAGCGTTTCTATTGGAGCTGCTGAGCCGCCCCGAGGTGCAGCACGGACAGGTCGATGTCGAATGGCTCGACCAACTGGCGACGACCGGGGAACATGTGGCCCGGCGTTTTGCGGAGGTGGCCATCGTGCAGGCCGCAATCCAATCCTATGACGCGCAATTGGCGGTGGAACAGACACAGTTTTATGCGTCGGCCGTGCGCGGGCGACCGCAGGTCCGGAGTGAGGTGGGCCGGTCGTCAGAGTTTCGTTATCGAGGCCAAGCCTACTCTCCGAAGATCTATCGCCTGGGGCCGCGGCAGTACCGCGTTGAGGTGGATGGATCGCGCATCGATGCCTCCATCGAACGTTCAGGCCAGTTTGAGTACTGGCTCACCGCTTTCGGGCGGCGCTTCCACGTTGTCTCCGTCGCGCAGGGAAAGAGCTACCGAATCGAAGTGGACGGCGTGGCCCACCACATTCATCGTGATGATGTCGGCATCGTGCACGCTCCATCCCCCTCGGTCGTGGTTTCCATCGCCGTCAAGGCGGGCGACATCGTTTCGGGTGGCGACCGTCTGGCTGTGCTGGAAGCCATGAAGATGGAGATGGAGGTCGTCGCCCCATTCTCGGGAACGGTTCGCCAGGTCCTGATCATACCCAACGTGCAGGTGGACACCGGAGCTCCACTGCTGCAGATTGACCCTATCGCCCGCGGCGATGCCGAGGGGGATGCGGAGCGGGTTGTTTTCAGCGCGTCCGTGGCCGAGGATGGAAACGACGAGGCCATTCATTCCGCCCGCCAAAGCCTGGAAGCACTGCGCCAGCTCATGCTGGGCTTTGACGTGGATCCGCAGGACTGCGCTCGCCTGGTAGCGGGATGGAGCCAGAAGCGTCTCGCCGACAGCGATGAAATCAGGCAAAGCGAAGATGAGATTCTTAGCATTTTCGTGGACATTTGCTGTTTATTTCAGCGTGAGCCGGAAGTAAACGATCGCCTGGCTGCAGAAGAGCCCAGCCCCGAGATCTACCTGTTTTCCTACCTCCGCATGCTCGACACGCAGGGCGAAGGACTGCCGCAGGACTTTATCAGAGCACTCAGTCGCGCGCTCGCTCACTATGGTGTCCGCACTCTGGATCGGTCGCCGGAACTGGAAGAGAGCCTGCTCTGGATCTATAAATCCCATCAACGGGTGGATCAACAAATCGCGACGATTCTGGGCATACTGGAAGGGCGCCTGCAACGGGTCCAGCCCCTGACGCCAAACGCCGATGAATCGGTGCGCACTTTCCTCGACCGGCTGGTCGCCATGGCCAATGGCCGCTTTCCTGCCGTCAGTGACCTGGCCCGGGAACTGCGCTATCGCTGCTTCGATCAATCGTCGTTTGAGAATGCGCGGAGACAAGTCTATGACCAGATGGAACACCACCTCGCCTATCTGTCAGAGAATCCCGAAGCTGCCGATCGCCGCGAAAGAGTGCGTGCCCTGGTGGAGTGTCCGCAACCGTTGGTAGGGCTGATCTCGGGCCGGTTTGAGACCGCGGGGCCCCACCTGCAAAGTTTGATGCTGGAGGCGCTGACCTGCCGCTATTACCGGATTCGAGAGCTCAAGAGTTTTCGAACCCTCGACGTAGATGGACGTTGCCACGCATTGGCGGAATACGACTACGAAGGTAGGCACGTCCACATTTTCGCCACGCATACAGAATATGCCCGGCTTTCCGAAACAGCGCGGTCGATGTTTCCTATGATCACGGAAGTGCCCGCAGGCCGTGAGGTCGTCATCGATTTCTACGTTTCGCATGCCGGCATGCCTGGGGACCAGGAAGCGACCCAGCAGGAAATTCACTCCACACTGAACCAGGCCGGCTTCCCGCGTTTAATTGACCGTATCGGGGTGGCGGTCACGGGCTCCTGCCCCGGCCGGACTATGGGGGGCATGCAGCATTTCACTTATCGGCCGAGCGGCAATGTGTATGAGGAGGAGAGGTTCTATCGCGGCGTCCACCCCATGATGGCCAAGCGTCTGCATCTCTGGCGGTTGAGCAATTTCAAGATTGACCGGCTGCCCTCAGTCGAAGACGTCTATCTGATCCATGCCATCGCCCGCGATAACCCGAAAGATGAGCGCCTCTTCGCATGTGCGGAGGTCCGCGACGTTACGCCGGTTCGAGATGAGACAGGCCGCATCACACAACTGCCGCATTTGGAGCGCATGTTAACGGAAGCCATGGCGAGCATCCGGCTATTTCAATCGCGGCGCCCAGTGAACCAGCGTCTCTATTGGAATCGGATATTACTCTACGTATGGCCGTCACTGAATCTGGATCGAGATGAGCTGCGCGCGATTACCGACCGGCTCCTTCCAGCGACGGAAGGACTGGGACTAGAGCAGGTGGCGATACGCGCTCGCATTCCGAATCCGGCCACCGGCGAATTGCGCGAGATGATTGTGCGTATTTCAAGCCCGGGTGGCAGTGGCGTCCTCATCACCTTCCGTCCCGCCGACAAATTGCAGCCGATCAAGCCCCTGGCAGAATATGACCAGAAAGTCGTTCGCATGCGTCAGCGCGGCCTCATCTATCCTTACGAGATCATCAAGATGCTCACGCCCCCGCAGGAAGATGCGCGAGCTGATTTTCCTCCAGGCGATTTTGTGGAGCATGACCTTGATGTCAACGGCAATCTGGTTCCCGTCGATCGTCCCTACGGCCAAAACAAGGCCAACGTCGTGGTTGGCGTCATCCGCAACTTCACACCTAAATATCCAGAGGGAATGAGTCGGGTCCTGCTGCTGGGAGATCCGAGCAGGGACCTGGGCGCGATCGCGGAACCAGAGTGCCGTCGCATTCTTGCGGCCCTCGAAATGGCGCGGGAGAAAAGCGTTCCGTTGGAATGGTTCCCCATCTCCGCGGGCGCCAAAATTTCCATGGACAGCGGCGTGGAGAACATGGATTGGATCGCCCGCGTCCTGCGCGGCCTGGTGGAGTTTACGCAAGCGGGCGGCGAAATCAATCTGTTGGTGAATGGAATCAACGTGGGGGCACAGCCCTACTGGAATGCGGAAGCCACCATGCTCATGCACACTCGGGGCATCCTGGTCATGACGCCCAAGGCGGCGATGGTGCTCACTGGCAAGCGCGCTCTTGACTACTCGGGCAGCGTCTCCGCTGAGGACAACCAAGGGATTGGTGGATACGATCGCATCATGGGAATCAATGGCCAGGCACAGTACTGGGCCCAGGACATTGACGAAGCCTGTCATATCCTCTTGCGCCACTACGATCACACCTACGTGGCGCCTGGAGAGCGATTCCCGCGGCCAGCTGCGACCAACGATCCCATCGACCGCGACGTGCGACTCTATCCCCACTGTAGACCTGGCGAGGAAGGGTTCGCGACCGTTGGCGAAATTATGTCCGACGACTCCAACCCCGGGCGAAAGAAGTCCTTCGACATCCGCAAAGTAATGATGTCGGTCATCGACCAGGATCACCCGCCGCTCGAGCGCTGGGCCGGGATGCGAGCGGCCGAGACCGCAGTTGTATGGGATGCCCATCTCGGTGGCTACCCGGTCTGCATGATCGGTATCGAGTCCCAACCTGTACCGCGCCTGGGATTCGTCCCGGCCGACGGGCCCGATCAGTGGTGCGCCGGCACGCTCTTCCCGCAGTCCTCCAAGAAGATTGCGCGCGCCATCAACGCAGCCAGTAACAACCGGCCGCTGGTACTCCTGGCCAATCTGTCGGGATTTGACGGCTCGCCGGAGTCGATGCGCAGACTGCAATTGGAATACGGCGCAGAGATTGGCCGAGCAGTAGTCAACTTCAAGGGCCCTATCGTCTTTTGCGTGATCTCCCGTTACCACGGGGGCGCATATGTGGTCTTCTCCCGGGCCCTCAACGAGAATCTTGAAGTGGCCGCTTTGAAGGGAACTTACGCCTCCGTAATCGGCGGCGCCCCGGCGGCAGCGGTGGTCTTTGCTGGTGAAGTCGAAGCCAGGGCTCGCAAGGATACGCGTCTGCAAGCCCTAAGCCAGGCGATGGCCAAAGCCGAGGGTGCGGAGAAAGGACGCTTACGGGCCCAATGGGACGAACTGTTCAAAGTCGTGCACTCCGAAAAACTGGGAGAGATGGCCTCCCAATTCGACAAAGTACACAGCGTGGAAAGAGCACTTGCGGTAGGCGCGTTGAACCGCATTATTCCGCCCGCGACCCTGCGTCCGTATCTCATCGATGCGGTCGAACGAGGGATCGCAACGGAACAAGAATTGAATGCAGGCGCTCAGAAATCGGTTATTGTCGAAGCGGCGCAAACGCAGGGTGGACTCGATGAACGTACATTGGCTGCAGCAGGCAGCGGCTGATCTGCCCCCGGAGAATGATTGGCTCAGCGGCAGCGAAAACGCACGCCTGAAAGGCATGCGCTTTGCCAAACGCCGTGCTGATTGGCGACTAGGGCGTTGGACGGCCAAGCGTGCTCTGGCTGTCTGGCTGCAAGTCCCCGCCCAACCTTTGGTTCTCGCGAAAATCGAAATACACCCGGCGCCGTCAGGCGCACCCGAGGGCTTTTTTGCAAACGAACCGGCGGCCGTGAGCATCTCCCTCAGCCACCGCGCCGGTAAGGCCATGTGCGCTATCGCGCCGCCTGGCGTGGATCTAGGCTGCGATCTGGAACTGATTGAGCCGCATAGCGATGCTTTTGTCGCTGACTACTTCACGGCCGACGAACAAGCATGGGTTGCTCACGGAACGCCGGAGGACCGTGACCGCCGTTTGGCAATGCTGTGGAGCGCGAAAGAGAGCACGCTGAAAGCCCTACGTACCGGGCTTCGGCTCGACACGCGGTGTGTGGTCGTCAGCCCCGCCTGCGTCTCAGTCGCCGTTAACGGCTGGAACTCGCTGCAGGTCCGGCCCACCGGCGGCAGGGCCTTCCACGGCTGGTGGCAGCGCCACGACAATATTCTGCGTACCCTGGTCGCCGATCCCGCGCCGGACCCTCCGATACCACTTCGAGCCCCGGCGTATTTCTCTGGCCGTGCAGTCCAGTACGCTTAGAAGTAATGACGGCATTGTTCAGGGAGCAATATGGCGCTCGGCAACGACCAATTTGATTTTGACTTCATCGTCATCGGATCCGGTTTTGGTGGCAGTGTCTCCGCCCATCGGCTGACCGAAAAGGGCTATCGCGTCGCAGTAATGGAAATGGGCCGACGCTGGACGCCCGACAATCTGCCTCACACCAGCTGGTCGATTCAGCGTTGGTTCTGGCGTCCCAGGTTAGGTCTGCGCGGGTTCTTCAACATGCGCTTCTTCAAGCATGTAACCATCCTCCATGGCTGCGCGGTCGGCGGCGGCTCCATCACCTATGCCTCAACTTTGCTTTCGCCTCCCGACAAAGTATGGGACAGGGGGTCGTGGGCGGGATTGGCCGATTGGAAAACGGAAATGCCCCAGCACTACGAAACTGCCTCGCGAATGCTGGGCGCCACGGAAAACAAAATTCTGGGACCAGCGGACTACCTCTTGAAGAAGGCTGCAGAAGCCGCAGGCGTTGGGCATACCTTTTACCGCACGAACGTGGGCATATTTCAGGCGGCGGGGGGTGAACCGGGTCGCAACCCCGTCCCGGATCCATTCTTCGGAGGAGAAGGTCCGGAGCGAACTGCCTGTATTGCCTGCGGCGGTTGCATGATGGGTTGCCAGCATGGCGCAAAAAATACCCTGGACCTTAACTACCTTTACTTGGCTGAAAAGCACGGGGCCTGCGTATTTCCGGAGACCAGAGTAGTGAGCTTACGGCCGCTGAACGGCATAAGCGATGGCAGCGCGGGATACGAAGTGGGCACCGTCAAATCAACGGCGTGGATTCGCCGCCAACCGCAGCGCTTCACCTGCCGGGGTGTGGTTTTCTCCGCCTCGGCGCTGGGGACGATGGAGCTTCTCTTTCATTTCAAGGAAAAGGGTTGGTTGCCGGCCATCAGCGACCAGGTGGGTCAGCACGTGCGCACCAATTCCGAATCGCTCATCGGGGTACGTATACCGGGCTCCCCCCAGGACCTTTCACAAGGCGTCGCGATCGGCTCCGGCATCTACATTGATGAGCATACCCACATCGAAGCCGTTCGCTACCCAAGTGGTTCCGACACGATGGCACTTCTGACCACCATCCTTACCGATGGCCGTCCCGGTCCACAGCGGATCGCACTCTGGTTGAAGAATGTTCTTGTCTCTCTGCTTCGCCACCCATTCAAGACCATTCGCGTATTGCAGCCGTTAGGATGGGCCCGGGAGTTTGTGATTCTCCTTTGCATGCAGGCTTTGGATGGAGAGATCGAGATGCGCTGGCAGCGTCCCTGGTTCTGGCCGTTCAGGAAGTTTCTAGTCAGCCGCGGAGAAAGAGTACCGACCTACATTCCGAAAGCCAATGAATTTGCCAGGAAATTCGCTCAAGTCACCGGCGGCTTTGCGATGAGTATGCTTCCCGAGATATTGTTCGATGTTCCCGGCACGGCACACTGTATCGGAGGTTGCGTAATCGCCGACTCTTCCACGCACGGAGTCGTGGATGAGCGGCACCGCGTCTTTAACTACAAAAATATGTACATTTGCGACGGGTCGGTGGTGGCGGCCAACCTCGGAGTCAATCCCAGCCTGACCATTACCGCACTGGCCGAACGGGCGATGAGTTTTATTCCACCTGCGGCAGAGACCGCCTGGGACGATAGCGCCTCAGCGGCATCGGAGTCGGATGCGCGACCTGTCATGGGATGAGGGCAACTGTCCTTCTTTGGTGACAGCGCCCGTTCAGGGCGAGCTCTTATGAACTTCTTCTCACACATCCGTAATCACATCAAAACTCTGTAAATGGCTGCTTTTCAACAGTAATCTGTGGGCATTCCCAGTCTCTCGCAATAGAATAGGGCGAATCAGCTCAATTACCAGCTCCCCTGAAAGAAACCATGGCCAGCACAGCAAAAAGCATTCCTGCTTCGAAGCCCCGGCGCAAGCCGGTCCCCGTAGCCCAGCCTAGCAACGGCGCGACTTCCGCCAACGGGCTTGCGATAACCAGCCTGACCAACCTCGACGATCCAGAGCTTTACCTCAATCGCGAGTTAAGCCTGCTGGATTTCCAGCGCCGCGTGCTGGAAGAGGCGCAGGACGCGTCGAATCCGCTGCTCGACCAGCTGATGTTTCTCTCGTTCGTCGGTTCGAACATCGACGAGTTCTTCATGGTCCGGGTGGCTGGTCTGAAGCGGCAGATCGAAAAGGGCGTGGTGGAGACCGGGCCCGACGGCTTGTCACCGAGCGAGCAGTTACGCGCGATTCGCGCCTCGGTCATTCGTCTTTATCGTGCTTCGTATGACACCTGGCGGCGTGAGTTGGTGCCGGCGCTGACAAACGCGGGTATCCGCATTCTTGATTATTCCGAGCTGAGCGAAGAACAGCTTGCCACCGTCAACAGCTACTTTCAGGACACGATCTTCCCCACGCTTACGCCGCTGGCTTTTGACCCCGGCCGACCGTTCCCGCACATTTCCAATCTCAGCCTGAATTTGGCGGTCGTGTTGCGCGACCCCAAGGGAATTGAGCACTTCGCGCGCGTGAAGATTCCCGACACGCTGCCGGCGCTGGTGCCCCTCGCACCGGGGCTGAAGATGAAATCCAAGGCGCGAACCACAGGCAAGGATCAGGCCTTCGTTTGGATTGAGCAACTGGTTGTGGCCAACCTTCCGGCACTGTTCCCGGGCATGGAAATTCTCCGGGCCCATCCATTCCATGTTACGCGCGACGCAGACGTTGCGATCCAGGACCTGGAAGCCGGCGATCTGCTCGAGGTTGTGGAGGAGGGCGTTTGGCAGCGGCGCTTCGCCGACGTGGTACGCGTTGAGATCACCGAAGATATGCCCGCCTCGGTGCTGGAAATCCTGGCGACCAACATGGAATTGGAGCTGGAAGACGTCTACAAGATTTCCGGACCGCTTTCGCTGGTGCGGGCACGACAGCTGGCGAAGCTTGACAGGCCTGACCTGAAATACGCGCCTTTTGTTCCGGCCATGCCGCTGGCTCTGACCAAGGAAGAGGACGAAGACATCTTCACCGCTATCCGTCGTGGCGACATCCTGATGCAGCACCCGTTTGAATCCTTCCAGCCGGTTATCACCTTGCTGCAGAAGGCGGCCCGCGATCCTAATGTGCTGGCGATCAAGATCACGCTTTATCGCGTGGGAAGGAACGCGCCCGTGGTCGACGCCTTGCTCGAAGCCGCTGAGAACGGCAAACAGGTCGCCGTGCTGCTGGAGCTAAAGGCGCGATTCGACGAAGAGAGCAACATTGGTTGGGCGCGCAAGCTGGAAGAATATGGCGTTCACGTGGTGTACGGGCTGATGGGTCTGAAGGTGCATTGCAAGGCCTTGCTCATAGTGCGCCGCGAAGGCGACGTGATTCGCAGGTACGCACACCTTTCCACCGGCAATTACAACTCAGTCACGGCGCAGCTCTACACCGACATCGGCATGTTCACCTGCGACAACCAGATCGGCGCCGATTGCACCGACCTGTTTAACTTCCTTACGGGCTACTCGGCGAAGTCGAAATACCGCAAGCTGTTGGTGGCGCCGGTTTCGTTGCGCGACCGCTTTGTCGAACTGATCGACCGCGAGATCGAACACCAGAAGAATGGCCGCGGCGGACTCCTGATTCTCAAGATGAACGCGCTGGTCGATCCGGAGATGATTAAGGCGCTCTATCGCGCCTCGCAGGCGGGCGTGAATACCCAGTTGCTGGTGCGCGGAATCTGTTGCCTGCGGCCGGGCGTGCCGGGCGTGAGCGACAATATCACGGTTACCAGCATTGTCGGCCGGTTCCTGGAGCACAGCCGAATTTACTTTTTCCAAAACGGGGGACAGGAAGAGGTCTATCTGGGAAGCGCAGATCTCATGCCGCGCAATCTGAATCGCCGCGTGGAGGTTATATTCCCCGTCGGCGATCCCAAACTGATCAAGACTGTGCGGGAGGAAATTCTTGGGACCTGACTTGAAGGAGCAAGCGAAGGCGCGGCACATGTTGCCTGATGGCAAGTATGTGCGCGACGAGAACGTCGGCAGGAAAAACGCCTTCAACAGCCAAGAGGTATTCATTGCTCGCTCTCAGAAGCGTGCCAGCGCGAAGCGTTAAACTCTCCGCTGCCGGGAGCGTCTAAGCCTTTGCGTGACTTCCTTGGCTTAACATAGAGGCTAGGCCGTGTGCTTGCTTCCCGGCCGTAGCGCACTTCGGTTCATGCTTCGCCATCGCTTAAATGCCGTTCAGGCTTGCTACGCCGGCCCAGGCCAGTTGGGCTGTGGCCGGTGGCTGAGACTGTGCATTGCATGCGCATGTCTGGCATCTTTGACGTCCTTTGCTGCAGGCCAGGATGTTGCCACTAGCACAAATCAGAAATTCGCCGTCAGCGGGACGGTTGTAAACGAAGCGACGGGCGAGCCCATCCCGCGGGCGATGGTGACTCTGCAAGGCTCACCTATGCGCCATGCATTCAGCGATAGCAATGGGGTCTTCAGCATCGAGGGGGTGCCACCCGGGCACTATTCCATCCAGGCGCAAAAGCCAGGCTATTTTGGCCCGCAAGAGAGAGGGTCGTTCCGCTCGGCGCAAGTTATTGAGGTCGGAGCTAACAACGACTCGGTCTCGATCAAGCTAGCTGCCGAAAACGTAATCTTTGGGCGTCTCACGGACGCGAACGGCCAGCCCATCGAGTCGGTTGGGGTGCGTTTGACCCAGCGCATCCTGCGCAACGGCACCTGGCGTTTGGAATCGCGCAGTTCCGCCACAAGCGACGACGATGGCATGTATCGCTTCGCCAACCTGCAACCAGGCACCTACTACGTCTCGGCCGGGCCCGACGTGCCTCGCCGCGAAGAGCTGTTCAGCGACCCGGAAATGCCGCGCACCGGATGGCCGGGGATTTACTATCCTCAAGCGCCGGACTTGGCATCCGCAGCGCCCATACGCGTGACGTCTGGACAGCGGATGCAAGCTGATATGGTGTTGAACCGCGTGCCTCTGCACGTGGTCTCGGGCGCGGTTATCGGGCCCCAGCCCGGCCAGAGAGTCAGCCTGCAAGTGCAAAATTCGTCGGGCGACTTCGTGGACGCAGCGGTTCAATTCCATCACGATACCGGCGAATTCGAGATCCATCTTCCGGCAGGCAGCTATCGCCTGAAAGCATTTTCGCAAGCGGGCGAGCAGCAGATGCGTTCGGAGGTTCGCATTACTGTAGAGAAGGACCTGACGCAACTACAACTGGCGCTGCAACCGGCGGTTTCGATTCCCATCCACGCGCACATCGAAGATCGCTCGCAAGACACCGCTCAATCGGGCAGATCGCGTGGCTTTGTTTTGAGTCGGGATGCATACGACTCGCCGCCGGTGTCGGTACACCTTATCGCCGCCGATCCGGGAGGAGCAGACGTCTACTCCGTAAACAGCGGAACTCAGGGCAATCGCACGCTGAGCCTGCGCGCGGTTGAACCGGGACGCTACACGGCGGAGATCTCTCCCTACGGCGGATGGTACGTGGAGTCGGCGCAGTGCGGGAACACCAACCTGCTCACCGAAGATTTGGTCGTCACTGCCGGCAATTCCTGCTCGATGGAGCTTTCCCTGCGCAACGATGGCGGAACTCTGAGCGCCAAGGTGAATTCGAGTGCCGCCGGCTCCGGCATGGCCCTACTGGTCTCGGCGCGCGGACGCGGTGCGCCACGAAGCGTTCCCTTCTACACCTCCGATGCGTCCAGGCCGGCACACATCGGGATGAGCGGGATCGCCCCGGGAGAATATCTTTTGTACGCTTTCGATAATCCCGACGGGGTGGAGTACTCCAACCCCGAGGTCCTGCGTTCCTACGGTTCCCAGGCTACCCCGGTAACGATTAGCTCCGGGCAGACCACGGAAGTTACAGCGCAAATGATCCAGACCGGCGCTGCCTCGGAGTGACGGTGAGCCGCCTGTCAGCAATTTCTTTTACTCTGCTCCTGCTGGGCCTTATCTTCTCGGCTTCTATGGCCTTTGCAGCTTCGCAAGCTTATCCGGTAGCGGGGACCGTACTTGACTCGGTAACCGGTCAGCCCCGTCCCGGGATTTCTATCTCACTCACGTCGGACAAAGGCGGCGCTTCGCTGAAGGGGCGCTCCTCCAACAACGGTCAGTTCAGTTTTCCGGCTGTCGCTCCGGGCAAGTACATCCTCAGCGGCAGCGGGCCGGGATATCGCGCTCAGGGACTCAATCAGCACGACAACTATTTCACCGGGATATCGGTGGGACCAAACCTGGAAACCAGGAACGTCGTGTTCCGGCTGCAACCCGACGCCTCGATTCGCGGCCAGGTGGTCGATGACCAGAACGAGCCGGTACGCAATGCTACGGCGCAATTGTTCCGAATGGATGAGGTGGATGGCATCCGCCGCCCGGTGACGGTCACGAACGCTGGTACTAACGATCAGGGCTACTACCATTTTCCGCATCTCGCTCCCGGAACCTACTACGTCGCAGTTGCTGCGCGGCCCTGGTACGCGCAATATGTGCCTCAAAGCGCGCGAGGTTCACAGCCCCAGCTCGATCCTGAAACCGCCGCTCGCGTGCAGCAGGAGGCCGCTCAACTCGATGTCGCTTACCCGCTGACCTTCTATCCCGACGCGGACGACTCCTCTCAGGCCAATGCCATCGCGCTGCATGCCGGCGAGCGAGCAACCGCCGACATCGTAATGCGTGCGGTGCCGGCGGCGCATTTGAGAATCCGCAGTGACAGGCAGCCGAACGGACCAGGGCCGACCATCATGCAGCGAGTATTCGATGGTCTTCTCATCCCCGTGTTCGCCAGCCAGGGCTTCGGATACGGCCAGAGCGTGTACGAGTTCGGAGGGCTGGCTCCGGGACACTACACCCTCGAGTTTTCTGGAGGTAGCTCCGACAAAGAGGGGAGCAAGAGCGGGTGGTTTCGCGACGTCGATTTGTATGGCGATATGGAGATCTCCGCGAGCGAGTCTCCAGCGATGGCCTCGGTTACTGGCCTTGTGGCTTATGAAGGCGCGGCTCCTCCACGGGAAATGGCCTATATCGAGCTCCGCAACGAGGGCTCGGGCGATAGCTGGACGAGCAAGGTTTCGGATAAAGGCCTCTTTGGGCTGAACGACAATGAACTGCGCCCTGGTACGTACCATGCGGTGCTTTATGGTGCGCGGGATTGGATCATCACCCGGATCGTTGCGCAGAACGCCAAGGTCCAGGGATCGGAAGTTGCGTTCGCCCCGGGGGCTTCCGTCAAAATAGTTTGCACGGCGACCCGGGTGTCAGCCAGTGTGGCCGGCATTGTTCTAAGCGATGACAAGCCGTTCGCCGGGGCGATGGTGCTTCTGGTGCCGGACGATGACCTTCAGGACAAGCAGCGCTATCGCCGTGATGAGAGCGACAGCGATGGCACCTTCACCCTGCGGCAGGTCGTGCCCGGTCGATACACTGCAGTCGCGATTCAGAACGGCTGGAACCTGGAATGGGGTGATCCCAACGTGCTCAGGCGCTACCTCGCCAAGGGTGAGAAAGTCGTGGTTACGACCGAAAAGGTCACGAACCTCAAGCTGCAGGCGCAATAGTGAGCCTGCGCCTTGGGCTGGGAAGGAGATCTCAGGCAGGACTACATCCCTCGTCTTCCCGCGCAACGGCTCAGTCTTCCTATTCGACGTGGAACCAGGGGTGAGTGATCAACTCGGCCGCGACCAGCAGCAGGGTAAGGATGGCCAGGGAAAATTCCAGAATCCGCCGCCGCTTCTGCGCGCGCGTCAGCGGCTGAATGCGCCATGCTGCGGAAGGATTGCTGCGCAGTCGCTGTTCGTTCCACAGCAGAAGTATGGTCAGAAGTGAGCCACCGGTCCCGAGCGCCAGCAGTGGAATGCGTATCGCCTCACGGTGGAACCCGGTCGCCGGGCCGCCGGCGACAATCAGCGAGCCTAACCCAATGGCGACGCGCAATCCGCTCAGTCCTACGGCAGCGACGCAAAGGCTCTCGGCCGCAGCCAAGGCGAGCGATCCCCAGGCTAAAGCTATGCGTCCAAGACTGCGCGACTTGGCTGCCGGCAGTCCTGGCTCCTGCTCCGGTTGCGCCACCTGCACGCAGAGATAATATCAGCGGGAACGCGAGCTGCGGAACGCATGCCTGCACCTTGAGCGAAGGAAAAATCCCGCCCCGAAAGGCGGGATCGGATTTTCAGACGACAACCTAAGCGCCGATCACCCCAACCAATTCCTTGACGGAGTCGGCGCTCTTCTGTAAGGCTGCTTGCTCTTCAGGAGTCAGCTTGATCTGAACAATTTCCTCGATGCCGCCTGCGCCCAGCTTGCAAGGAACGCCGACGTACAGGCCATTGATTCCATACTCGCCCTCGAGATAGGCGGCACAAGGCAGGATCTTCTTCTTGTCCTTGATAATCGCTTCGACCATCTCAGTCGTGGCGGCAGATGGTGCATAGTAAGCGCTGCCGGTCTTGAGATATTTCACGATCTCAGCGCCGCCATCACGAGTGCGCTGCACGAGCTGTTGCAGGCGCGTGGGCTCGATGAGTTCGGTAATGGGGATGCCGGCAACGGTGGAATAACGCGGTAGCGGAACCATGGTATCGCCATGTCCGCCGAGCACGAACGCGGTTACGTTCTCCACCGATACCTTCAGCTCCATCGCGATGAAGGCTCGGAAGCGGGCAGAGTCGAGCACGCCCGCCATGCCGATGACTCGATTGCGCGAGAATCCGCTCAGCTTGTAGGCCGCCTGCGCCATGGCATCGAGCGGGTTCGAAACGATGATGAGGATGCAGTTCGGCGAGTACTGCACGACCTTGCCTACCACGTCGCTCATGATCTTGTAATTGGTATTGAGCAAGTCGTCGCGGCTCATGCCCGGCTTGCGGGGAATCCCGGCCGTGATTACCACAATGTCAGAGTTAGCGGTATCAGCATAGTCATTCGTGCCGACCACGAACGAGTCGCGCTTTTCGATGGGCATGGCCTCCAGCAAGTCGAGACCCTTACCCTGTGGAACTCCTTCGATGATATCGATCAGTACGATGTCGGCAAGCTCTTTCGCTGCCATCCAGTGGGCAGCGGTTGCGCCGACGTTTCCTGAACCTACTACAGTTACCTTTTTACGCATGATGTCTGCTCCCGTATGCTGCAAACACGGCCGCTTTGAAAGGGCACGCCTTCAGGCGTCCCGAAGAAGCTGAAGCCCGGCGCGTGTGCCAGCTTGCCCCTTCAAAGCAATTCGACCCTAGTGTCCAGCCAAGGCCACGACCGGCTGCATATTGTGAATCATATGACTTGCGAACTCGCTGGTCTTCACTTTCGTCGCGCCTTCCAACATCCGCTCGAAGTCGTACGTGACCTTTTTCTCCAGAATCGTCCGCTCCATCGACTCTTCGATCAACCGCGCTGCCTCGTTCCAGCCCATGAAGTCGAACATCATCACACCCGATAGCATGACCGAGCCGGGATTGATCACATCTTTGTCCGCATATTTCGGGGCCGTCCCGTGAGTCGCTTCGAAGATCGCGTGCTGGTCGCCGATGTTCGCACCCGGCGCAATGCCGAGCCCGCCGACCTGCGCCGCGGCAGCGTCGGAGATGTAATCGCCGTTCAGGTTGGGTGTCGCCAGGACGGCGTATTCATCCGGCCGAGTCACAATCTGCTGGAAAATACTGTCAGCGATGCGGTCGTTGATCATCAGCTTCGACTTCCACTTGCCTCTACCGTGCGTGGCATAGATGCTATCGAGCACGCCTTCGACTTCCCGATGAAGTTGCTCGCGGAAATCGGGCGGCGCAAACTCCAGTCCCGGCTCGACCATTTTGGCGTTCTCTTCAATGGAGAGCCCCTCGTGGCGATCAAGATTGTCGATGATCCAGCTCTCGCGCTCGGTCACAACCAGATCGCGGAATTCCTGCGTCGCCAGTTCGTAACCCCACTCGCGGAAGGCGCCTTCCGTGAACTTCTGGATGTTTCCCTTGTGCACGATGGTTACCGATTTGAGGTGGTTCTTCAGCGCATATTCGATTGCCATGCGCACCAGGCGCTTGGTCCCGGTGATGGAGATCGGCTTGATTCCGATGCCTGAGTCTTCGCGCACGTGCTTGTTCGTGCCCGCCAGCATTTCCTTGTTGAGGAAATCGATCAGCTTCCTGGCTTGCGGAGTGCCTTCCTTCCACTCGATGCCCGCATAAACGTCTTCCGTGTTCTCCCGGTAGATGACGATGTTCATGCGCTCAGGATGCTTCACTGGCGAAGGAATGCCCTGGTAGTACTTCACCGGGCGCACGCAGGCGTAAAGGTCGAGGATCTGCCGCAGAGCGACGTTCAACGAGCGAATGCCGCCGCCCACCGGCGTGGTTAGCGGACCCTTGATGCCCACTCGCAGTTCGCGAAAGGCGTCAACCGTCTCGTCGGGCAGCCAGGTCTTGAAGCGGTCCATCGCCTTCTCGCCGGCGAAGACTTCGTACCAGGCAACCTTGCGCTTGCCGTCGTAGGCCTTCTCGACGGCGGCGTCGAAAACGCGCACCGAGGCTTTCCAAATGTCGCGCCCAGTTCCGTCGCCTTCGATGAAAGGAATAATCGGATTATCAGGAATGACGAGTTTGCCATTGTGGTAGGTGATCTTGGTTCCGGCTGCGGGTAAGGGGATTCCGTTAAATGATGAGGACACAGATATACCTCCAGGATACGGCGCAAGGCCTATGTTCGAGCGAGGCTTGCTGTTACCGAAATTTCTACGCTATCACTCCAAAGTGCGCGCCATCAATGGAATCGTGCTGGAGCAGATCACACAACAGTGTGATCTGCGTCGCTGAGACTCAGGTCGAGGCAGTGCTAAGCGGCACGGACGCTTTAGGCTTCTGCAATTCGATTGCGCTGATTTTGAACAGCATCGCAAAGCATAAAGACGCCTCTCAGAAGCGGGGGACGAGTGGATATCAGTCGTTTGGGCGGAGTGCTTAGCGGACCAATACCGCTGGCACTGCGCATCGGGGGCGGCCGTCTAGGGACCGCGCCGCTCACCGAAGTTGCAGAAAGCCGCGGCGATCTCCAGTATCGTGGGATCGATGCTAACGCGTATCGCCTGGATGCATGCCGGACGTGTTTCTGCCCGCGACTGGCGCCTGCCTTTGGAAATCGGGCAGCCGGAAGCCTCTCCAGAGTCACGCTTAAAGAGTCCCTAAAGAGCTTTGGAGCACGGCAATTTTTTTCAGTGAAATCTGTATTCTTATTGCTGCGGGTCGCTCGGGTCTGGCCCGCTATCCTCGGTTTCTCGGAAAGAGGCTTAATGCCGAAGAAAGTTCGTAAAGCAGTGTTTCCGGCTGCCGGTCTCGGCACGCGGTTTCTCCCCGCCACCAAAGCGCAGCCGAAAGAGATGCTGCCGCTGGTGGACAAGCCCATCATTCAATATGGCGTGGAAGAGGCGCTGGCTTCGGGATGCGACCAGATCATCATTGTTACCGGTCGTGGCAAGACCGCCATTGAAGACTACTTCGACGTCAGCTACGAGCTGGAGAAGATGCTGGAGGAGCGCGGAAAAACTGACCTTCTGGCGCAAGTCCGCCAAATCTCCGACATGGTTCACGTCGCCTATGTCCGCCAGAAGGAGGCGATGGGACTAGGCCATGCCGTGTTGATGGCGCGCGAACTGGTGGGAGATGAACCTTTCGCCGTCATCCTGCCCGACGACGTGATCGAAGCGCAGGTGCCCTGCCTGAAGCAGATGATTGACGTTTATCAGGAGACCGGCTCATCGATACTGGCGACGCAGGAGGTGGAGGGCAAGGCAATCTCCGCCTACGGAGTTCTGGATGCAAAGCCGACCGGCACACATGATGGCCGCCTATACGAAGTGCGAAACCTGGTCGAGAAGCCCAAGCCCGAAGAAGCGCCTTCCAATCTCGCCATCATCGGCCGCTAGATTCTGACTCCCGCGATTTTCGACATGATCGAGGCTACCGACCTCGGCAAGGGCGGCGAACTGCAGCTAACAGACGGATTAAAGCAATTGCTGAAGCATGAGAAGGTGTATGGCTATATCTTCGAGGGCAAACGTTACGACACCGGCGACAAGCTGGGCATGTTGAAAGCCACGGTGGAGTTTGCCTTGAAACGCGAAGATCTGGGCGGGGATTTTCGCACGTACTTGAAGAGTCTTGATCTCTAGCAACCTTCGTTTGGAGTTCTATTCATACCGCAAGCTCTCCACTGGATCGAGTCGCGCGGCGCGGGCGGCCGGAACCGTTCCAAAAAGCACGCCCACGATCGACGAGACCAGAAGCGCAATAATCACCGACCAACCGGAGACGGGAACCCGATAGTCGGTGAGAAAGCGCAGCGAAAAGGGCAGTGCCAACCCGGCAATGATGCCCACGGCCCCGCCACCGAGAGAGATCATCATGGACTCCGCGAGAAACTGGGCGCGGATTTCGTGCCTGGTGGCGCCCACCGCCTTGCGTACGCCAATCTCGCGAATGCGCGAGGTCACTGTCGCCAGCATGATGTTCATGATTCCCACACCGCTTACCAGCAGCGTCAGGACCGAGACGAGCAACAGAACGGTGGTCAACGCATTCGCAGTTTTACTGGCGACACTGAGCAGTTCAGTGAGGTTATCGACCTTATAGACCGACTCTGGACGATGCCGCGATTTAAGCACCTTCACAATTTGCTCACTGGCGCGCGGAACTTCCCGGGAGTCGGCAACGGAAAAGAAGATCTGCTTGACGGCATCGTTGGATGTGAAGAACCGGGCCACGGTGTGGGGGATCAGGATGGTCTCTTCCGAGATCTCCGATTGTCCGAAGGTATCCACCCGCTCCTTGAAAACGCCTACGATGACAAACGGTAAGCCTTGCAGCTTAATCTCCTGGCCCACAGCCGCGTCCGGGGAACCATACAGGCGAATCGCGAGGTTCAGCATGACCACCGCGACTTTGCTGCGCGCGCGCACGTCGTTCTCATCGAAGAAGCGTCCGGCAAGAATCTCCAGATTGCGTACCCACTGATACTGCGACGAGACCCCGAGTATCAGTACATCGCGCTCCTTGCCGCCGGGAATGGTGATACGGTCATGCAACTCGATCATGGGCGACGATGAGGTAATGCCCGGCACTTGCCGCCGCACGGCGTCCATGTCTTCGAGTGTCAGATAGTCGCTGGATGAACTGCCGTAAATGCTGCCGGCCTGGTAATTCGCCACCATCATGTTGGCGCCGATGGCCTGGATTTCGCGCAGGATGTATTCCTTTCCTGTGAGACCGATGGTGACGACCAGGATGAGAGAAGCGGTACCAATCACCATGCCAAGCGCCGTCAGCATGAACCGGGTCTTCTGCGCGCGAAAGGTCTCGATAGCGACACTGATGGTTTCGCCGAGAACCAGCTTGGGATATGGGTGTCCGTTGGCTGCTTTGATCGCCATGCCGCTACAGTCAGATTAAATGCGATCGCGGAAGGGTTCAATGCAGCTATCATTGTTCGAATCCGGCTGCTGGCAGATAGCCGGCAACTAAGCGCCAAGGGTTGGTACCTGTCACGCGCGAGTGTTATCGTCAGTACGTTGTGCCCCCCCCTCACATCTCGCGGATGACCCGTCGCCTTGCCTCTATCTTTCTTCTGTTTTTGTCGAGTCGGCCGGCCCTACTGGCCCAGCAGCGTATCGGAGAGCTTTACGCCACTGACGCGAGTGTTAAGGGTTCGGTCATCCTGGCCGGCTCGGGCACCACCGTCCTGAGCGGATCGCAAATCGCCGCCGGCACTCAGACAGCGACACTAAAGCTCGAACGCGGGGGCGACGTGCTCGTCTGCCCCGGAACGAGCCTGTCCGTGTCATCGTCAAAGAACGGGCGACAGCTCTTGTTCAGCGTCGACTCCGGAAATCTCGAGCTGGATTACCCTCAAGGCTCCGCCTCCGACACGCTGTTGACCCCCGACTTTCGCCTGCTGCTGCCTGGCCCGGGAAGGATTCACGTCGCCATGCGCGTGAACGCAAATGGCGATACCTGCGTGCAATCGCTTCCCATGAATGGTTCAGCGCTGGTCGTTTCTGAAGCCATGGGCGATGAGAGCTATCAGGTAAAGCAGGACGAAGCGGTGCTGTTCAAGGGCGGACACATTCAAGGTGCCACCCGAACCCGCCAGAGTTGTGGGTGCCCTGCGCCTGCGCCGGTAGAGGTCGCGCGTGTCGTACCTCCCATAACCCCGGTTTCGAAACCGCTTCCGCCCACAAGTGGAGCTGCCTTGGCAGCCGCCATGGATGAATCGGCCCCAGTCATGCCGGAGGCCCACCTCTCCGTCGAAGCGCCCTTCGTGTTTAGCGGCGAAGGCGTGCCGCCCGACATGACGGCGGTGGTCGCTCACCTGAAGCTGGACGACGCTCAGGTCGTCCCTTTGCAACCGGTGGTGCTGCCGCCCGGGAAGACGAGAAAGGTCGAGACGAAGAGCCAGACGGTTGCTGTTAACTCGGCGGATGAAAAGCGCGGGGTCTTTAGCAAAATCGGCGCTTTTTTCGCGTCGATCTTCCATTAAGACTTACGGTCTCACTTTATGATTCCCCGCTGTGAGGCTTCAATAAACCTCACCAGCGCAGCGACATCTTCGTCTTCACCTTCGCCTCGTAGCTTCTCCAACGCTTGTGAGGTATTCAGCCTGGAGGCGAGTAGGATTTTGAAGGCGTGGTGCAACCGGGCGATCCGTTCGCGAGAGAAGCCGCGCCGTTGCAGGCCGACCTTGTTAAGCATGTACGCGTGGGTGTCCCGCTCGGCACTGGTCATTGAGTAAGGGAGCACGTCCTGGGTAATCGTGGTGCCGCCGCCGACGTAGGAATGAGCGCCTATACGAACGAACTGATGTACCGGGCAGAGCGCGCCGACGACGGCCCATTCTTCGACCGTCACATGGCCGGCCAGCGTGGCAGCGTTCACCAGCATGGCGTGATCGCCAATCACGCAATCGTGGCCTATGTGGGTGTAAGCCATGATCAGCGTGTCGTTGCCGATGCGGGTGACGCCGCCTCCCTTCAGGGTGCCGCGAGTGATGGTGACGTACTCGCGAATCTGATTGCGGTCGCCAACTTCCAAACGAGTCGGCTCGTTGTTATAGGTGACATCCTGCGGATCGCCGCCAACGACAGCGAACGAGTAGATCCTGTTGTCGCGCCCGAAAGTGGACGGGCCGCCTAAGATAACGTGGGGACCAAGCTCGCAGTTGTCGCCCAGTTCGACGCCGGTGCCTATGACGCAGTACGGTCCGATGGTGCAGGAGGCGGGAATCTTCGCGCTGGGATCGACGATGGCCGTCGGGTGGATGCTCATCGAATCTAGGCAGGCTCCGCAGCAGGTTCGGAAGCGGCTGCCGGTTCTTCCTTTTGCCGGGCGCGGTCCAGCAGGCGGCAAGTGATGATAGCCTCGCAGGCCAACTTGCTGCCGAGGTAGGCTTTGCCTTGCATGCGGCCGGCTGAGCCGCGCCAGACCAGCACGTCGACTTCAATGCGAAGCTGGTCACCGGGCACCACGGGCCGGCGGAACTTCGCGCGCTCAATACCGGTGAACAGCAGCAGCTTCTGCTCCCGGTCGGGAAACTCGCTCAAGAGCAGCACGCCTCCGGCCTGTGCCATCGCCTCAACCACGAGCACGCCTGGCATGATAGGGAAATTAGGAAAGTGCCCTGCGAAAAACGGCTCGTTAATAGTGACGTTCTTGAGGGCAACGATGCGCTTGGTGCGGACGATCTCCGTTATGCGATCGATCAGCAGAAACGGGAACCGGTGCGGCAGGATCTTCAGGATATCCTGAAGCTCCAGGGTCGCCTTATCGGCTACGGCCGGATTTGCGTGGTCGCTCATAACCTGCGTTGAAAACGATAGATTATACATTTCAAGTTGCTACGCTAAGCTCGGAGTCATGATGAATACTCCTTTACAAACCACATCCCGGAGATCCCAGGCCAACACTGCGCCAAGCGATCCGCGCCTTGCGCAAATCCGCGGCTGGCTCACGCCGCGCAAGGCCGAGATGGTCGCCGGTCTCAAGGAACTTGTTCTGCTTGAATCTCCGACCCACGATAAGGCGGCGTGCGACCAACTGTGTTCCGTTCTTGCCGATCAGTTTCGGCAACTCGGCGGGCGGGTGAAGCTGCATCGCCAAAAAAAAGCGGGCGATCACCTTCAAGTGGAGTTCGCTGGAGCGCGCGGCCACAAACCCATCCTGCTGCTGGGACATTACGACACGGTTTACAGCACCGGGACACTCGCTTCTATGCCGTGGCGCGAGAGCAAGGGGCTGGTCTACGGGCCGGGCGTCTTCGATATGAAAGGCGGCATTGTGCAAATGATGTTCGCCATTCGCGCGCTACTGGAGACGCTCGGGACCTTGTCGCGGCCCATTATCGTTCTTCTGGTCTCAGACGAAGAAGAGGGCAGCGACACCTCGCGGGCGATCACGGAAAAGATCGCTGGCCGCTGCGAGGCGGTTTTGGTGTGCGAGCCGGCGGGTCGCGGCGGAGCGCTGAAAACGGCGCGAAAAGGCGTGGGTGGTTTCACGATTCGCGTCAGCGGAGTGGCTTCACACGCCGGCCTGGACTTCGAGAAGGGGCACAATGCAATCCTGGAGCTGTCACATCAGGTACAGGCGATCGCAGCCATGACCAGCCTGGAGCGGGGTATCACGCTCAATCCGGGCGTCATTCGCGGAGGCACGCGGACCAACGTGGTGCCATCGGAGGCGGAGGCCGACTTCGACCTGCGCATCACCAGCAAGGTTGACGGTGACGTGATGATGCGTAAGATTCGCGCTCTGCGTGCGGTCAACAAGAAGTGCAAGCTGTACATCGAAGGCGGTATCAATAGGCCGCCGCTGGAACGCTCGCCCCAGGTCGTAGCTCTTTTTCGGCAGGCGCAGAGCATAGCCCGGCAGCTTGGATTCTCTTTGAGTGAAATTGCGGCAGGCGGCGGCTCAGACGGGAACTTCACTGCCGGAATGGGTGTTCCGACGCTCGACGGGCTGGGCGCTGTGGGTGATGGCGCGCATTCGGCGCGTGAGTCGGTGGTCGCAGCCGAAATGCCGCGTCGCGCGGCGTTGCTCGCAGGGCTGATCGCCAGTCGCCGGGGTGATGTGACTTTGATTGTGTAAAAAGCGAGAGGGTGTAAGTGGGTTTTTTGCCTCACAAGCTAAAGCCGTTCTCGAAAGGAGACTGACACCCTTGGCGAAGGTTACACCCATCAGCGAGCAGTTCCAACATTTCCTGGCGGAGATGAAAGAAAGTTTCTCGGGCGATCTGTACGGGCGGACGCAGCTGGCGTGGAAGAAGTATTTCGAAGCCGAGTCGGAGCGGCTGCGGAACCTGTACAGCGGCTGGGCGTCGTACCAGCGCAGCCCAGTACCAGGGCGCGACTATCGCAACGGCTACTACGAACGGGATTTTGTCACCCGCTTCGGTACCCTGCGACTGCGCATCGCCCGCACCCGAGAGAAGAACTTTCTGCCGCCGGGTCTGGAGAAGTTTCAGCGGCGGGCGCCGGAGCTGACGCTGCTCATCCGTGAGGCGTTTTTGCGCGGCATCTCCACCCGACAGGTGGGACGGGTGGTGGCCACGCTCACCACTGCAGCGCGTGCTTTTGCCACCGCTGGCGAACGGCTTATCCCCGCATGGTGCGGCAGCTGGAGCGCGACCTGCCGGAATTACTGGCGTTCTTCCGCTTGCCGCGTCCTCGGTGGAGGAAGCTGCGCACCACCAACATCGTCGAGCGCTGCTTCGTGGAGGTGCGCCGTCGCACTCGGCCCATGGTGTGCTTTGTGAATGTGCAGAGTGTCGAGAGGATCATCTACTCCATCTTCCAGCGCTTCAACCTGGAATGGAAAACCCGCACCCTCCGCGTTCTTACACAAGCAGCTTGACATTACCGTCTATAGATATTTTGACGCTGACATGACAAAAGCCTAGAATTTCAACAGCCCGCACGATCGTGCCTGACCGTAACGAAACCGGGCTGTCTGACCGGAGGCTTTTATGTTTGGTGGAAAGATTGGTTTGCCGGAGCTGGCGGTTATTGCGGTTATCGCGCTACTCATTTTCGGCCCCAAGAAGCTCGGCGAATTAGGCAAAGGATTGGGTGAAGGTATCCGCAACTTCAAAGCGTCGATGAACGACCAGAGTTCGACAACGACGACGACGACAACGACTGAAGAGAAGAAGCAGGTCTAGCGCTCCGAAGTTCTTCATTTGTTGGGACACTTCTGCGACATCTCAGCCTAGCACCCTGAATCCAGATTGCCGCCCGTATTCGTCTAACATTCGGTAGACACGCGCCACGGGCAGTCCTACGACATTGAAATAGCAGCCTTCGATGCGTTCCACCCATCGCGACGCAATGCCTTGAATCCCGTAGGCGCCGGTCTTGTCCATCGGTTCACCGCTGGCTATGTATTCCGCAATCTCTTCGGCCGACATCGTGGTGAATGTAACTTGGGTGACCTCGGCTTCCGTGCGCTCGACTCCGAGGGCGCTCAGGCTAACGCCAGTGATCACCTGGTGCGTCCGCCCGGACAGCAGGCTTAACATGCGCCCTGCATCGTATGCATCGGCGGGCTTTTCCAGCAGATGATCGTCAACGACCACGACAGTGTCCGCTCCCAGGACAACCCGATCCGGATGCCGCGCCAGGATGGCTCGCGCCTTGTCGCGCGCGAGGCGCTGAGCATAGCTCAGCGGCGTTTCGCCCGGCAGCGGCGCTTCATGGATATTGGCTGGCTCGACCTCGAAGGCGATGCCGGCATTGCGTAGAAGCTCGGCGCGACGCGGCGAAGCCGATGCGAGAATGAGGCAGGGCATCGTGAGATTGTAGAACGGGGAGGCAGCATGGTTCGGCGTCGGCGTGTGTGTTGATAGCCTTAGCAGTTAGCATTTGGTTGGAATCGGTCGCCTACGTCCAAGTGCCAAATGCCAAGTGCTGGTATGCATCCCATGAGCCCTGTGCTCCGTCTGATCGGAAATGACTCCAGCGACACAGACAAAATCGTACGGTGCCACCATCCGCGGCGACCAGGTCGAGTTTCGCATGTGGGCTCCGACACCGAAGGAGATCACGCTGCGCCTATGGCGCGCAGGCCAGCAGCCGCAAGACATCCCGATGCGCCGGGATGGCGAAGACTTCGTCGCAACGGCGAAAGCACGGGTGGGCGACCGCTACGCGTTCATCCTCGATGGCAGCCAACCGATTCCCGACCCCGTCTCGCGACTCCTTCCTGAGGGTGTACACGGCCCGACGGAGATCGTCGATCCATCTTCATATGCTTGGTCCGATCAGGGCTGGCGCGGGTTGCCGCTTGAGGACTACGTCATCTACGAGCTGCACGTCGGGACGTTTACCCCGCAGGGGACCTTCGAGAGCGCCATCGAGAAACTGCAACACCTGAAGGACCTCGGCATCACCGTGGTCGAAGTCATGCCCGTCGCCGCCACTCCCGGCACGCGCAACTGGGGATACGACGGCGTGTCTCCCTATGCCGTCCAAGCCAACTACGGCGGGCCAGAGGCATTGCGCCGCTTTGTCGACTCCGCCCACCAGCTTGGGCTGGCCGTCATTCTCGACGTCGTCTACAACCACCTTGGCCCGGAGGGAAATTATCTCCGCATGTTCGGGCCGTACTTTACTTCTCATCACAAGACGCCCTGGGGAGAGGCCATCAACTACGACGACGCGGGATCGGAGCATGTCCGGCGCTATGTCGTAGAAAACGCCCTGTACTGGATTCGCGAATATCATCTCGATGGCCTGCGCCTCGACGCGGTGCAGACCATCAAGGACGACTCGCCCAAGCACATCCTGGCGGAAATCCAGGAGAACGTGCAGGCACTCGCGACGAGTCTGAATCGCAGCGTCATCGTGATTGCTGAAACCGACGAAAACGATTCCTTCTATATCAAGCCTTACCCCGAAGGCTGCGGTCTTGACGCGATCTGGAGCGACGATTTTCATCATGCGCTGCATGCGTTGTGGACTGGCGAACGCACCGGCTATTACCAGGACTTCAGGAAGCCGGAGCATGTGGCGACCGCCCTGCGGGACGGATACGTCTTCCAGGGCGAGCACTTTGCGTTTTGGGATGCGCCGCGAGGCACGCCTGCGAACGACGTCCCGCTGCCGGCCAATGTCATCTGCATTCAGAACCATGATCAGGTGGGCAATCGCGCGAAGGGCGAGCGGCTGACGGCCCTGGTTCCGCGCGGAGCACGCAAAGTCGCAGCGGCGCTTTTGTTGCTTGCTCCGCACACGCCGTTGCTGTTTATGGGGCAGGAGTACGACGAGAGCGCGCCATTTCAGTTCTTCGCTGATTTCGGAGACCTTGAGCTGAAGAGAGCCGTCAGCGAGGGGCGTCGCAGCGAATTCAAGGATTTCGACTTCAGCGAGGTTCCCGATCCGGAAGATCCGAGGACTTTCGAACGCTCCAAGCTGACCTGGGCAGACGCGGCCGGAAATCGAGAAATGCTCGAGTGGTATCGCAAGCTGCTGGAGTTGAGGAAGCAGTATGTCATCGCTCATGAGCGACGCGCTGATCTTATCTATGCGAACGGCGTGCTGACGATGCAGCTTCCGGTTACCGGCCCTGCGCTTCGAGTTGAAGCCACGCTGGTCGCCGGCGCAAGTCTGCCGAAAGCAGCGCAGCCATCCTGGACCGAAATCCTGCACAGCGACGAAGACGGATTCGCGGTGCGGGTATCGAAACGCAATTAATCCCTGAAAGTGCACCGGTAGCTGCGCCAGCCGAAAGTGATGAGCCGTCGAAGAGACCCGCTCAAGCTGCGCTTGAACGAGGCACTGAGTATTGGCAGTTCGATGTAAGATATGCCGTTACGAGCGTGGATACCAACAAACATCGGTTCATGGTCCGTGCGTCTTCCAGCCGCCTAGACAAAGGCCTGCTCGCCATACCGCAAAAGTTCAAGGATTTGTTTCCTGAGGAGAAAGGCCAAATCCAGATCATCTTTGACGACGAGGAAAGCGCGAGGGCGCTTACGTTTCATCCTTTCGATCGCACAGTAAAAGAGAATCGACTATTCGGTCTTCGGCATTGGTATTCGAAGAGAAATGTGCGCGAGGGGGATCTGATCTCGATCACGGTAGAAGATTTTGACAGGCGCTTATATCGAATCGCTTTGGAACGGTATGTTCGAGAGCAGCAGGAAGGACAGGCGCGGGTAAAGCTTCATGAAGCGTCAACGGATTCAGAAGCAGAACAACAATTAAGTACGCTGTCGCGGCTGACGAGAAAGCGCCCGCGAGAAGTGGCTCAGGAAGAGTTGTTGCGCATTGCTCAGGAGTCGAACCGGCGGTCGCGTCCCGTCGTGACTGCAGTGGCCGAGCGACGAGAAGGTGTGCCGTCCGGAACTCGCATCCTACTTCGGGAATTGCACGATGGGAAGTGTCAGATATGCTCTTTCACTTTCGAAAAGCGAAACGGCGAACCTTACTTCGAAATACACCATCTTGACCCGAGAATCGGCCACCACCCAACCAACTTACTGGTCGTATGTCCGAACTGCCACGCTCAATTGGAGCATGCCACAGTAAGCGACTTTAGATGGGCCGGTAGCTGGCTCGTTGCCCTGCTTATTAACGGTAAACGCGTCTCTGTACGGCAACCGCTGGCTCACGATTCAGTGAAGAGAGCGCTGCTGGGCTTCTTGATTGTAGTGGTGGCCAGCCGAATCGGGCGCTATCTCGTTCGGTAGGAGCGAGTTGATGGCGCTGCTCCCAAATCTACAGCCCTTGGGTCACGAAAAGTGCGATCGTTCGACACGTTTGTGTTCAGGAAAGCACTCGGTGAGAATCCGACTGAATCTCTCATACGTCGATGCGCCGAAACAGGAGCGCAGGATTCGGCGCGATGTTTGATTGTCGGAGTTAATTCAAACCCTTGAGGCTGCCAAGCGTACGGTTCTTGGCTCACCGCAGGATCGACTCAAGGTCCTCGTCGATCCGCTTCTGGATGTTGGCGTACTCACTGGGATACATCTTGAGCACGTATTGCTTGGCTGCGTCGGACAGAGCGCGCCACGCTCTGACGGTGTGGCCGACCTCCGCTACATCCGTCAGCAGAGTATCGAAATCAATTACTTCCACACGGTCAGGCGCGACTCCGCCTGATAGGACTATAAATAGAGAGTTTTGCACGGTTGAATCCTCCTAGCGCGGCGCCTCAGCGGGTACCCTCTCTTGCGGTGCCGCTCCTTTTGTGAAGGTGACCATCGGACTTGCTTCCCGCTTTTCGACTACCTGTGTTCGAATGCCACGGTCCAGGTCAAACTCGAAATGATGCGGATCGTCTTCTGAGGCCATAAGGGAGGACAGCGAATTATAAGTCAGCTTCAAGGCCTTGGCAGCACAACCCGAACTCAGTGGGTGCCTGTCGTATAATCCTCAACTTCGTTCCATTCTTGGAACGCCGTCCGAGGCAACCTTGATTTCGCGCATTTCCGCTGCTCTCCTCATTGCACTTCTAGGAACTCAACCGCGTGTTGCTGCTACTCCAACCGGCACAACCGAAACCCTGTACGGATACTCTCCTTCTCACGCTGCGACCGAACGCGACTGGGAGACAAGGTTCCGCAATTTGCCTGACCCAAACGTCATGCGTAACTCCATGCAGCGGCTAAGCGCGCGGCCTCACAACGTAGGCTCGCCGTACGACAAGGACAATGCTGAGTGGCTGCTAGCGCAATACAAGCAGTATGGTTTCGACGCGCACATCGAGATCTTTGACGTGCTCTTTCCCACTCCGAAAGAGCGCCATCTGGAGCTGCTTGAGCCGACGAAGTACGTCGCGACACTTCAGGAGTCACCCCTGGCCGTCGACCCCACCTCGCAGCAGACGTCGGAGCAGCTACCGACCTACAACGCCTATTCGAGGGACGGTGATGTCACTGCTCCTCTGGTGTATGTGAACTACGGCGTCCGCGAAGATTACGAGCAACTTGACCGGCTTGGAGTGTCGGTGAAGGGCGCGATCGTTATTGCACGCTATGGCGCGGCCTGGCGCGGTATCAAGCCGAAGGTGGCCGCCGAACATGGGGCCATCGGCTGCATTATTTACTCCGATCCCAGGGACGACGGCTATTTCCAAGGGCAGTATTTTCCCACTGGGCCGTACCGACCGTCGGATGGCGTGCAGCGCGGCAGCGTAATGGATACGGAGTATCCCGGCGACCCGCTGACTCCGGGAGTAGGCGCTACCAAAGACGCAAAGCGCTTGCCGATCACTGAAGCGAAGACCATCACAGCGATCCCGGTGCTTCCGATTTCCTATAGCGACGCGCAGCCGTTGCTTGCCGCATTGACCGGCCCGGTTGCCCCCGAGAGCTGGCGTGGTGCGCTGCCGATCACCTATCACGTGGGGCCTGGTCTGGCAAAGGTTCATCTGGTGATGAAGTCGAACTGGGACATCAAGCCGATCTACGACGTGATCGCAAAGATTCCTGGGAGTGAGACACCCGAGCAGTGGGTGATCCGAGGCAATCATCATGACGCCTGGGTCAATGGCGCGGATGATCCGATATCAGGACAGGTGGTCGTACTGGAAGAGGCGCATGTGCTGAGCGAGTTGATGAAGCAGGGCTGGAAGCCTAAGCGCACCATCATCTATTGCGCATGGGACGGCGAGGAGCCTGGTCTGCTGGGCTCGACCGAGTGGGTGGAAGAGCACGACGCCGAACTGAAGCAACACGCAGTGGTGTACATCAATTCGGATTCCAGCTCGCGCGGATATTTGTACGTTTCCGGTTCGCACACCCTGGAGAAGCTCGTCAACGACGTGGAGAAACAGATACCCGATCCAGAGAAGAAGATGTCGATCTGGAAGCGCGCGCAGATGCGCCATATTGCGCGGGCGGCCACGCCGGAAGAACGCCAGGAACTGCGCGACCGTGCCGACCTGCGTATCGGCGCGCTAGGTGACGGCTCCGACTACGCACCTTTTCTCGACCATGCAGGCGTGGCGGCGCTCAACATAGGTTTTGGCGGCGAGGCCGGAGGTGGCGTCTATCACTCCATCTATGACGATTTCTACTGGTACACGCATTTTGGCGATCCCAACTTCCTGTATGAGAAGGCGCTGGCGCAGATGGGCGGCACGACCGTAATGCGCGTCGCCGATGCCGACCTATTGCCGTTTGATCCGTCAGATTCGGCGGACACCGTAAAGCGCTATGTCGGCGAACTGAAGAACGAGCTTAAGAAAGAGCAGGACGAAGTACGCGAGCGGAACCGGCAGATTGAAGAAGGAGTCTTCACGGCGACTGCCGACCCGCAAAAGCAGTACGTGCCCCCATCCGTCCAGCCCGTCCCTCCTTACATCAACTTCGCTCCGCTGGAAAACGGAGCGGCGGCGTACTCCAAGGCCGCGCAGCGATATCGTGCGGCAGTGGGAAAGTTGAACGAGGACCCCGGCGCGTGGCAATCACCCGCGTTGAAGGAGATCAATTCACAGTTGCTGTTGACCGAGCGAACGTTCACTACCACCGCGGGCCTGAAAGAGCGGCCGTGGTTCAAGCACCAGATCTATGCTCCTGGTGCCTACACTGGCTACGGAGCCAAGACGATTCCCGCGGTACGCGAGGCGCTGGAAGAGAACAAATGGAGTGACGCCGAGCAGGGGGCAGCCATTGCCGGGCAGGTCCTGATGAACGAGGCCAAGCTGGTGGACTCAATCGCGCAACAACTGGAGCAGGTAGTGGCCTCTGCGCCCGCCGACAAGACAACCGACGGCTCTCAAAAAGGCGCGAGTCCGGAATAGGCGAAATGAGGCGAAGCTCTGACGTTGTCTCAGCTAGAATCATCTCCTCCGGACGCAATCGAAGTAAAGTTCATGGTCCCCCGACCTGAGCTGGTCGCTAGTTGCTGCCTATGCCTGATCTCGAAACTCGCCGTTATGTCGTAACCGGACGCGTGCAGGGCGTCGGCTTTCGCTGGTTCGTAGAGCGCGAGGCCGCTCAGCTCGGAATAATGGGGTGGGTGCGCAATCGGGAAGATGGAAGCGTCGAGGTGATGGCTACCGGCACCCCGGCGCAGCAACGTACCCTGCGATCGAAACTGCGAGAGGGCCCGCGGGCCGCGAGGGTTGATATGGTACAGGAGTCGAGCGCCCCGTATCTTGAGGCGCAATCCTTTCGCATTGAAGGAGTCTGGTAAACATGGCCAATATTGCGTCGCACAACTGCGACGACCTGAAGAAGTTGATTCGCGAGGTCCCCGATTTTCCCAAGCCCGGCATTCTCTTCTACGACATCACCACGCTGTTGAAAGATCGCCAAGGCTTCGCCCGCCTCATTGACGCCCTAACCGACTACTACATCAACAAAGATATCGACCTGGTGCTGGGCATCGAGGCGCGAGGTTTTATTTTTGGGCCGGCGTTGGCGTATCGGCTGAATGCGGGGTTTGTGCCCGTGCGCAAGCCGAAGAAGCTGCCCGCAAAAGTTCTGCAGTGGAAGTACGAGCTGGAGTACGGCCATGACACGTTGGAGATTCACGAAGACGCTATCCAGCGCGGCCAACGTGTGCTGATATGCGACGATCTGCTCGCGACCGGCGGTACCGCCCGGGCAGCCATAGACATGGTGAAGTCGCTGGGTGGAGACATCTGCGGTCTGGGCTTCGTGGTGGAACTGGATGGGCTGAAGGGCCGGGAGAAGCTCAAGGAGTACGACGTCTACTCGTTGTTGCACTACGAGATGTAGGCGGGCCCGCAAGTTTTTTCAATTCCGGTCGCGAACAACCTCTCGACGGCGTTGCGCTTAAGCGACGCATAAAAGACCCCCCACACCGCATTCCTCCTACCTTCCGAGCTTCTGCCTTCCACCCAGTTCCAACCGGCGTGGCGCTTTCACCAGATGGTCCTGATCCACGCGCAGTTGATGATTCGTTCATCGGCAGTGACGAGAGGCACTCCGTGCAACTGTGCTGTTGCGGCGATCATACGGTCGAGCGGGTCGGACGGAAAGTCTGCGGGAAGTTGGCCTGCCTGTACCGCCACATCGAAGGTTACCGGCCAAATCTCCACACCTTCCGTTATCTCCCTGACGGTGGCTGTAAAGCTCGTAGCCGTTCTGAGTTTTCCGCGACCGAGCAATGCTGCTACTTCAAATATGGTGATGACGGAAATCGCCAGTGATTCGGAGGCTCGGGCGCGGCGAATCGCGCTTTCCGCAGCGTGGGACAAGCGGCGCGGCTCTCGCTGGGCCCAAATCAAGACGTGAGTGTCCAGGACAATCATTTGAACATGTCGTACTCGTCGAGCGCAAAAACAGGCTTGATCAGGTCGTCCGGATCGCCCACGATTTCGATCACACCCTTCAGCCGGCCGAAGAAGTCGTCCCTCTTCTTGCGCTTGTCCTTGCCGTTTGTAATTGGAACGACCTTGATCACCGGTTCGCCGCGCTTGGTCACTACGACCGGCCGGCCCGTCTCCTTGACTTCATCCATAATCTTGAGGCACTTGGCCTTGAATTCGCCGGCCGCGATACTTCTCTCGGCGGTTACGGTTCGGCTGGATGGTTTCTTTCTGACAACAGCTTTACTCATGACCATATCCTTCGTGACCATGGTCATTTTAACATGACCACTCGCCGCCCTTCGATTCGATAATTGCCTTCCAGCACAATGCGTATCGCCTGGCTGTATGCGATGTGCTCCTGCTCGAGAATTCTCGCTGCCAACGTGTGCTCGTCATCGTCCGGCAGCACCAGCACTGTTTTCTGAAGAATGATGGCGCCGTGATCGAGGTTTTCATCTACGAAATGCACGGTGCACCCGGAGACCTTCACTCCGTACTCGAATGCCTGCGTCTGTGCGTCCAGTCCGGGAAACGCCGGCAGCAGCGAAGGGTGAATATTCAGGATTCGATTGGGGAACTGCTGTACAAACCACGGCGAGAGCAGGCGCATGTAGCCAGCCAGGCAAACGAGATCGACGGAGTGCTCGCGCAGGGCCGCCACCACTTCGCGGTCGTGCTCTTCGCGGTCTTTGCCCTTGGACGGGATAACCAGCGCCCTCAGGCCGCGCCGTCGCGCTGACTCGATTCCAGCAGCATCAGCCCGATTCGATATGACGACAGCGATGTCCGCATCCAGCTTGCGCGAAGCTACATTGTCGGCAATGGCTTCGAAGTTGGAACCGCGCCCGGAGAGCAGGATGCCAAGGTTCTTCATGGCTACGAAAATGATACTTAGGCGAGCGAAGGATTGTCAGGTCGCCCTTGATATATCCATTGACACTCTAGATTTTCCGGGATATTGTCGCTACGTCCAAGAGTCACGTAGCAAGGAGGTTTGAGCATGAAGAAATTCCTGCATGTCCTCGGATTGACTTTCGTGGTGTGTTGCATGACCGCTTTGGCCAGTGCGTCGGTAGAGGGCTTTGAGGGCCTCACGCCGGGGCCAAACAACCCGACCCCAACTTGGGGAAGCGGTTCAGGATATATGGCTATCGGGGCTCTGACTCCATTCGCCTTTGCGTCTGGCGTCAGTTATACCGCGCCTGTTCCCAACCCCGATGCCACCACCCTTAACGGTAATGGAGGTTTGGTAGGAGACTCTGCAGTTGGCCCTGCGAGCTGGGGTTTGGGAGGAAATGGGTCAATCACCACCGGTCTCAATGGGACTGCGTACTTTGGTTGTGACGGCCCAACTGCCTGCATCGCGACCTTCACCTTTGCGAACCTGCAGTCCAGCGTAGGGGCGTTTGCCGACGTTGCCAGTGGCGGGAACTTCACCAACCTGGTAACCGAAAAAGCCTATGACATGAATAATGTGCTTATCGGGACCGCGACCATCTCTGGGGTTCCGGTTGCCGACTGGGGAACAAACTTCATCAACATCAACGCCGCTGGGATAAAGTCCGTTACCTTCAGCGGAGACTTTTACGTCCTCGACGACCTGACCTTCAGCGGGGTGCCTGAACCCGGCAGCCTCGTACTATTCGGCTCAGGTTTAGTGGGCCTTGCCGGTCTGCTCCGTCGCAGATTCCTGATTTAAGGCGGTGGATCGCGAAGGCTCTCGACAGAATGTTCCAGGGAGTGCCCCATGGCGGCGGCAAGCTTGTCTCGGAGCCGACCGCCGCCCCTATGATGTGTGTCGGGCGTAACGCCTGCTGTCATGCCACAGCGGTGATAGCTGGTCCCTTGATAAATGCGAGCAGATCGGAATTGATCTGGCCGGCATGGGTTGTAGGCATACTGTGCGGAAAACCCTCCGCTGTCCGGCGTCCTAAGTCTGCATGGCCGGTTCGACGTGAAAGCGCTTCGTCGCGACGATCGTCACTCCTATAAACAGCGCCACGAGGGCGAGCTGCGCCACCAGGAAAGGCGGTTCCTTCTGCGTGGGAGCCAGGGCATGCAGGGCAGGAATCTTCGCGAACGCCTGCACCACCGCCACAAAGCAGTTGAAGTACAGCCCCAGTACCGCGGTCACGACGTAGATCCGACGAGAGGCGCCTGCGAGACGGCGGCCGTAGCGCGCCCAGATCGCAATGGCCAGCACGATCAGCGAAATGCCGCCCACGACGTAAGAGGGCTTAAAGCCTTCAAACGGGAACAGGAAGCCGGTGACGTTGGTGAGCACAGTGGTGGTGAGGAAAATCGCGGTCCAGCCGTCGAGGCGCTTACCGTTGATTAACCCAAACATGACGATGAATCCCGAACCGATTCCCGCCAGGCTGATGATCACGTGCAGCAGAGTGAAAGTGGAAAGTGACATTCCGAGGATCAAGGGGTTCCTCCGTCCGGTTCAAGTTTTTGGGCGCCTACCCCGGCGCCGAGTGGCGAACTATCTAACACCAGAGTCGCTGGGCGCAACTTCGATGCTTTTTTTTTGGGAAAATCCTGCTTTGGAATGAGGGCACGCTAGGCAAGCTTGAGTCCGCACCGATAGCAGTGATAGCATTGCTTACATGGCAACCCTGACCATCCGGCAGCTCGACGACAAACTGAAGCAGCGACTCCGGGTGCGCGCCGCTCATAACGGACGCTCCATGGAAGAAGAGGCCCGCGAAATCCTGCGCGGCGCACTCAGCCACGGCGACGCTCCGCAGAAGAACCTCGCCGAATCCATTCGAGAGCTCTTTGCACCGTTCGGTGGGGTTGAGCTAAAGATTCCGAAGCGGCGGTCAATTCGCAAGCCGCCTGACTTCTCGTGATTATCCTCGACACGAACGTATTGTCGGAGTTGATGAGACCGCGGCCGGATCTGTCTGTGAAACGGTGGATCGAAGAGCAAGCGCTAGGTAACCTTTTCACTACAGCGGTCACCAAGGCCGAGATCTTGTACGGCATTGAATTACTGTCCCCAGGTAAACGCTGGGATGGTCTACTTGCGGCGGCCGAAAAAATGTTCAACGTCTTGTTGTCACAACGAATCCTTGCGTTTGAAAGCGACAGCGCCCTGCAATTCGCCACCATTGCTGCCGATCGCCGTTCGAAGGGCAGGCCTATAAGCGACCTCGATGCACAAATCGCGGCCATAGCCCGCACCCACAAGGCCCCACTCGCAACCCGAAATAGGGGCGGCTTTGAAAACTGCGGCATCGAGCTAATTGATCCATGGCAAGCTGAACCCTAACTCGCCGCACTCGTTGCTTCGCTCTCCGTTTCCCGTTACCATCGCCCCATCGTGGTTTCGTCTCCCAGCAAACAAGATCCTGATCGCGAGCGTATTGTTTCGGCTGCGCCGGTTGATGATGACGCGTCCTTCGAGCTAAAGCTTCGGCCGCAGCGGCTACGCGAGTTCATCGGCCAGAAGAAAGTAAAAGACAACCTGGAAGTCGCCATTCAGGCAGCAAAATCGCGCGGAGAAGCGCTCGACCACGTGCTGCTCTATGGGCCGCCCGGCCTGGGCAAAACCACACTGGCGAACATCATCGCCAACGAACTCGGCGTCGCCTTTCAGCAGACTTCGGGTCCAACGCTGCAAATCAAGGGCGACCTTACCGCCATCCTGACGAACGTGCGCGACAGGCAGGTATTGTTCTTCGACGAGGTACACCGGCTGCAACCGGCCCTCGAGGAACTGCTGTACTCGGCCTTGGAGGATTACAAGCTCGATATCATCATCGGGCAAGGGCCGTCAGCGCGCACGCACACCATCGAGGTGAAGCCGTTCACGTTTATCGGAGCCACTACCCGCGCTGGATTACTTTCTGCCCCCTTGCGGTCGCGCTTTGGAATTGTGCTTCGATTGGAGTTCTACACGCACGAGGACCTCAAAATCATTCTCCAGCGCTCGGCAGAAATCCTATCCGTCCAGATCGATGAAGACGCCGCAATTGAAATCGCTACGCGTTGCCGCGGCACACCCCGCATCGCGAATCGTCTGCTGCGGCGCGTGCGCGACTACGCCCAGGTTCGTGGCACAGGAAGAATCGACAAACCGACGGCCCAAGCTGCGCTGGAGATGTTGGAGGTGGATCGCTATGGATTTGACGAGATCGACCGCAAGCTGCTGCTGACCATCATCGAAAAGTACCAGGGCGGTCCCGTAGGCGTGAATACACTTGCCGCCTCGCTCGCCGAAGAGGCCGATGCCATCGAAGAGATCTATGAGCCTTTCCTCATCCAGATTGGTTTCCTTGACCGAACGCCGCGCGGCAGGGTTGCCACCCATCTCGCCTACCAGCACTTCGGCATCCGGCGCCCCGGAAGCAACGCCATTGGACAGGAAACACTGTTCTAAGTACGACGGCTAGGCGTCGGGCCATTGCACAATGAGGTTCCAATGGCTTGATTCAGCCGATGTCGAGATTACATAGGACGAGAGCCGCTCTCCATTGCGCTATACTGCGCTCGGAACAATAATTTTCATCGAGGCTTAACCCTCATCATGTCTGCCAACGCTATTGAAGCCCCTGTGCTCGCCACCGCTGCTGATTTTCAGGCGCTTGAGAAGAAGGTTCCTGCGCACCATCGAATTGTTAAAGACGGCTCGTGAGGCGCAAGCCACCGCCGAGCGCGATGCCGCTCGTCTTCGCGAGCAGCTCGCCGAGCGCGAGGAAGACGTTGACACCATGCGCTCGGAGCTTATCGCCCTGCGCAAGGAACGCGAAGAGGTACGTACCAGAGTAGAAAAGATGCTGACCCAAATTGATTCTTTGGCTGCTGACGAATTGGCGTAATAATCGGGTGAGGCTTGTTTCTGTAGCAGGAGTTAATTTGAGCCAGGCGAACGAGAACGGCGGCACCACCAGCATCCGGGTCGAGATTTACGACCAGAACTATCACCTGCGCGGCACCGATCCTGAGTACATCGAGGATTTGGCGGAATACGTGGATACCAAGATGCGCCTGATCTCGCAGCAGGCGGCGACGGTCGATTCCCTGAAAGTCGCCGTCCTGGCGGCGCTGAACATAGCGGATGAGCTCCATGTCCTGAAACGTAAGTACGATTCGCTGGCCCAGGACTACACGACCCGGGCCGAGCACCTCTCCGGGGCGCTCGACGAGGTACTAGGAGAGGCGCGCCGAATCGGATAGCGATTGCCGTACCCGGGCCCATCGCGAGTCGGACACTCTCGGTCTGCTGGCACGTTTCAGTTTGAAGCTGGAGAATCCACGGGCACAGCGCGGACCCTACAAGGAGAAGACTGTGCATCCCTAAGTGCTTGAACCGAATCTATTTAGATGCACCACTAAACGGCCATTGACAGGGAGTCAAGGGTTGCATACTGTGAGTGTATATCCGCTACGCTCGTAGGCGAGCATGTATCGAGAATGGCCCTTGGGGGAACAACCCTGAGGGCCTTTCCACATATGGCCAAATCCATTTGTAATTCTGATCGATGGCGGCTTCCTTCGTGTCGAGAGCCGAAAAGCTGGGAATCAGTACAATCCAGATTTCATTGAACGGTTCGCACTCGCGTGCAAGGTTCCAGGTGAGGAGATCGTTCGGATTCTCTACTACGATTGCGCACCCTATTCCGGAACAGTGAGCTTACCCGTTTCCGGCAGCCAAAAAGTTTTCACTGCCTCCGACAAATGGTTGGAGGAGTTGGCGTGCAAGGATTTGTTTGCGGTTCGGCGGGGCGTTCTCAAATTCAGAGGGTTCAAGCCGAAGCACATCCCCGTAAATCAGGCCAGACAATTGACCGACGCTGATTTCGACCCTGATTTTGAGCAAAAGGGCGTAGACATGCGAATTGGTCTTGACATCGCGACGTACTCAGCAAGTCGTTGCGTTGACAGGATAGTGCTCGCTTCCAACGATACCGACTGCGTACCAGCGATGAAGCACGGGAGGAAAGCCGGACTTCAGATCGTCGTCGTCGAACTTCCGAACTCCCGTGTCGCCAAAGAACTGCTCATGCACGCAGATTTCAAACGTCCAGTTGCTTGGCCATAATTCAATCTGAGACGCCCTCGGCCTGCCGGCACGTCAAGTACCAACATTCTCCACCAATGCTCTTGTCATTCTGCCGGTGTTTCCCTAGCATCTAACCAAACAAAGCCGGCCTGCAAAGTTGGTGCTGGTGGTTACCGTTTTTTGAACCATTACTCAGTGAACAGGGGGCCCGACTCGTATCGGTTCGGTGTGCGAGGCTCCGCCATGCGGAGATGCCTAAAGAGCCGCGGAGGGTTCCCACCGTCGTGGACGGGTTCATTGACGGCCCACCGTGTACGGCCCCGCGGGTCGGCAGTTTTCCAGTCGTCAGGTATCAGTTAGAGCTGGCAGCGGGCGGCCGGGAGGTGGCGGCTTCGAGTGTTCGGAAACTTGATACCTGATACCTGATACCCACGCCCTGCACCGCTTCGCCCCGAAGAAACGTCTAAAATAACAACGTGTTCCCCCGACTCATCGATTATGGCCATTTTGTCCTGCCGACCTACGGCGTGATGGCCGCCACCGGTTTGATCTGCGGCCTGATGCTGATCATCCACTTGGGTCGCCGGCAAGGTCTCGATCCTGACAAGCTCTGGAACCTCGGCATCATTGCCGTTTTGTCCGGCATTATCGGCGCGAAGGTGCTGTACATCTTCGACGAGCTCGGGTACTACCGCGAACATCCCGGAGAGCTCTTCAGCCTCTCGACCCTACAGGCGGGCGGCGTCTGGTCGGGCGGAGTCGTGCTGGCGCTGATTCTGTGCGTCTGGTATATGCGCCACAATGACATGCCTATTTTGCGCACATGCGATGTCTTCGCCCCCGGCCTTGCTCTGGGACATGCTTTCGGACGCGTGGGCTGCTTTGCCGCCGGATGCTGCTACGGGCGTCCCACGACTGTGCCCTGGGCCGTGACATTCCATAATCCTTTGGCGAATGAGATTGTAGGCACTCCACTGGGTGTGCCGTTGCACCCCACCCAGCTTTACGAGATGATCGTCGAGTTGGCCAATTGTCTGTTCCTGGTTTGGCTGATCAAGCGCAAGAAATTCGAAGGCGAAATCATCGGGACTTACCTGATCATTTACGGCATCGCCCGATATTTCATTGAGTTCTTCCGTGGTGATCCCGGGCGCGGCCAGTTCCTCGGCTTCATGACGACTACCCAGGCGATTGCCTTGTGCCTGGTCATCGGCGGCGGACTGCTCTGGATGCGGCGGGCCCCGCTGCGTGACCCGGCTGAGCTTGCCACCGCGCGGTAATAAAGCTCACCACGGAGAGCGCGGAGATTTAGGGTCAAAATCGGGTGAGCTCAGGTGCAGGCGGTTACTTCGGGTGCTCAATGTCCTGTCCCCGTCGTTTCGTAGACACACATTTCACACCACCTCCGTGATCTCCGTGTCTCCGTGGTGAGTCCTTTCTGTTGTAATCTTTTCGCTTCTCATGCTCTCTCGCTTTCCGACAACGATCACTGTGGCGCTGGAATCTGCGGGCCAACGCCTCGATCAGTTCCTCGCGGCGCAGTTGCCTGACACTAGCCGGGTGCGTGTGCAACAGCTCATTGCGGAAGAGAGGGCCCTGGTCAACGGCGCAGCGTCGAAGCCGTCACTCAAACTACGGGGCGGAGAAGAAGTCACCATCCTTGGCGATCCAACACTTCCGCCGCTGCGTGCCATCGCTGAAGACATTCCGCTCGAGGTCATCTACGAAGACGCTGACCTGGCTGTCATCAACAAACCGGCAGGCATGATGGTGCATGCCGGTGCTGGGGCGACTGACGACGAGCGCAATCGGGGCACGCTGGTGAATGCCCTGCTGCATCGCTTCGGCAACCTGTCAGAAGCAGGCGGCGAGCTGCGGCCTGGGATCGTTCACCGGCTGGATAAAGAAACCAGTGGCCTGATCGTGGTCGCCAAGAACGACACTGCGCATCGCAAGCTGGCCGCACAATTCTCGCAACGCAAGGTACGGAAGCGCTACGTCGCTTTGATTCACGGTTGGCCTAAGAAAGACAGTGGAACCATCGACACGCCGATCAGCCGTGACCAGGTCCGCCGCACGCGTATGACGACCAAGGGCCGGAGTGGGCGCGCGGCGGTGACGCACTACGAGGTTCGGCAGCGGATCGATTCGCCCTATGGCAGGTTCGCCCTGCTGGAGGTTCGCATCGAGACCGGGCGTACGCACCAGATCCGGGTACACATGTCGTCCATAGGCCATCCGGTGGTCGGCGACACACTTTACGGAGCGCCGCGCGAGTTGCGCGCGACGAGCCCCAAAAAATCACCAGTGAAGCGACCGCCCGGCCCGAACTCAACGGAATGCCTAGACATGGACGCTTCAAGAGCGAAAGTGCTCAGCCTGAACCGCAATTTCCTTCACGCCGCAGCCATAGAGTTTTCGCATCCAACGACCGGACAGCCGCTTGATTTCCGAGCCCCCCTCCCAGACGAATTGGAGCACTTCTTGAAGACGCTGGGCGGACGACCGGCTGACGCCGCAGAGACTATAATTACCTTTTAGATGAAGAGATTTTTCATCCTGCTCCTGCTGGCCGTTCTGTCGGCGGTGCTTCTTGCGCAGGACTCGTCGCAGCCGCTACCCTCGGCTCCATCGGCTACCAAATATCCGCCCAAGCAGGCCACGCCGTCGCAGACAACGCCTGCTCCAGTACCGGCCTCAGAACAGCCCGCCGCGAGCACCAGCGCTACTTCAAGTGCCGCGCCTGCTGCACCGAGTACCGCCGTAGCGCCTTCTACCAGCGCCGCGCTTCCCGGCGGAGCCGCCGCCGCCCCGCCGCCCGCTCCCGATGACGTGCCGCTGACCACCATCACCAAACGCGTCGACGAAGTGAACGTCGTCTTCACCGTGACCGATAAGCGCGGGCATTTCGTGAAAGACCTAAAGCAGAATGATTTCCGGGTGATGGACGACAACAAGCCGGCGCAGTCGATACGTTCGTTCCGCAACGAAACTAATCTGCCCTTACGTGTCGGCCTGCTTATCGACGCAAGCAATTCGGTGCGCGACCGCTTTAAGTTCGAGCAGGAATCTGCGATTGAATTTCTGAACCAGATCATTCGCCCCAATTTCGACCGTGCATTCGTCATCGGATTCGACACCACGCCCGAGGTTACGCAGGACTTCACCGATAACACCGAAGCTTTGTCCAAGGGCGTTCGCATGTTGCGCCCCGGCGGCGGTACGGCGATGTATGACGCGATTTATTACGCCTGCCGGGACAAGATCATGGCCTACGACAAAGGCGCCACGGCAACGCGACGAGCGATCATTCTGCTGAGCGACGGTGAGGACAACCAGAGCCGCGTATCGCGCGAAGAGGCGCTGGAAATGGCGCAGAAGGCAGAGGTGATCATCTATGCCATCTCTACCAATACCAGCGGCATCAAGCTGAAAGGCGATAAGGTGATGGAGTACTTCGCGGAGCAAACCGGCGGAAAGGCGTTTTTTCCATTCAAAATCCAGGACGTGTCGGACGCGTTCTCACAGATTCAGGACGAGCTGCGCAGCCAATACGCCGTCTCCTACAAGCCCGCCGATTTCATGTTTAACGGGAAGTACCGCAAGATCGATATCCTGGCCGACAACAAGAAGTACAAGGTGCGCTCCCGCAAGGGATACTACGCGCCCACGCAGTGAGCTCCTGACTTTCGGCGAGACCATTCGGCATCAGTTTCAGTTGTTCGCAACATGCATGCACCATAGATAATCCAGCCCCGGCCTCGGGGCGGCATATCCTAGCCCAGCACGCAGCGAAGCGGAGCGCTGGGTAACGTCCCCTCAAGACCCTCCGGAGTCCCGGTCGGGACGGCAGGTCTTCGCATCGTAAGTGTAATAGGCTGTTCACGACAAGAATTGCTATCTGGGGTGTGCGTCCGAACCACTTAGCCGAAAGTTGATAGCGACGGCGATAGGCGAAGGATGAACGGTTGAGTCCAGGACCACAAAATCGTTGGGGTCATGTCCGGTCGCTTTAAAGTAGCCCCAATGTCGCAACTGGTCGTAGACATATTCACTGGAGCCGATCTCACTGGGTCACAGCATCGGCCAATTACGGCCGTGCGTAGCGTCACAAGCTGTTCGGCAGTGAGGCCACTTGGATTCTCGAACGACACTTGCTTCACTAAATAGTTGCAGGTCTGACCGCTTTGCGCGTTTATGGCAACGGCGGTCGACAGAAGCAGGAGACGATGACTTTTCCGCCGTTGCTTACTATTGTTATCGTCGGGGCGTTATCAGCAATGCCCGTCGAAATAAAGACCTTATTGCCACTCATCGCCACCGATGGAACCAAGTTTTCATCGGGAGAATCGGGCCCGGCTGTGTCCACCGATCGGAGCGGCGGTTCGCTGAAAAAAGAAGAGAGGTTCTCCGCCACCTCTCCAGAGAAGAAAAAAGCTTGCGTTTTAACAGAGAATCTCACCGGGCTCGGGACGACGCGCGGAAAGAGGTAAGATCAAACCATCGATGCTGCAAGCCCTGATTGAAGCCCGCAAGTGGCTAGTGGCCGCCGCCGTTCTGGTAATCGCCATTGTCGGCGTCTCGTACTATGCCGCGAAGTTTCGGGTGAAGCCGGCGCTGCATAATATTCCCGCCGAACTTGGGATTGATGTTCAGCAGACCAGTGAGGGCTTTTCACTTTCAAAGTCGGAGGGCGGACGCACGCTCTACACCATACGCGCCTCCAACGCAGTGCAGTTCAAGAGCGGCGGCCACGCCGAGTTGCACAACGTACACGTCGTCATCTATGGCCATCAACATGACCGCTACGACGAGATTTATGGCGACCACTTCAGCTACGACCCGCAATCCGGTGAAATCACTGGTACAGGCGTGGTACACATCGACATTCAGGGCTATGCCGAAGGACCGCTGAAGCCCGATCAGGCGCCGCCTGAGGAGCTAAAGAACCCGGTCCATCTGCTGACCCAGAACCTGACGTTCAATCAGAAGACGGGCATCGCGCAGACCAGCGAAGTCGTGAACTTCCGCAGCGCGCAGGCGACCGGTTCGGCCAAGGGTGCGTACTACGATTCCAATGCGAACGAACTTCAGCTTAAGTCCGACGTGCACATCATAACCACAGGCGATAAGGCCGCCGTCATCACCGGCACCAGCGGGACCATGCAGAAAGAGCCGCGGCAGGCGGTCCTGCTCGACGCACGCATCGAGGAGCCAACCCGCACCTTGACGGCAGACAAGATCACGATGCTGTTCGAGCCGGACAACACGGTGCAGCATGTGATTGCCGAAGGCAACATTCACATCGAGAGCCGCGGCCCAACCGTCGTCGACGTCTATGGTCCCCATGGCGACATGAACATGGGCCCGAACAACAGCGTGCAACAGGCGATCCTCACCGGAGGCGCGAAGTTCACCACACGGGGTGACAACCTGACGCATGGCTCGGCGGATACGTTCATCGTCGATTTCGATGACGAGAACCAGCCTGCGCGGTTTCATATGGTGAAGAACGCGTACATGCATCAGGACCCGCATCCCGGCAAGCCTGGAGTCGGTCCGGCCAGCGGACAACCGATGGACGTCATCGCCGATGGGTTGGACTTTCAGTTGGCGAACGGCAGCGATTTGAAGACCGCGGACACGGTGGGGAAAGCGCAGATTGTGATCCTGCCTAATCCCGCGAAGCCCAAAACTGCGGAGAAGCCCAGCGACAAGAATGCGCAGGACATGGGCAACAGCACCACCGTGGCAACGGCGGGAAAGTTCCACGCCATCTTCGGCGATGGGAACCAGATGCAGTCGCTGCATGGCGCGCCTGATTCGCGAATCGTGTCGACTTCGCCCGGCCAGCCGGAAAAGGTCAGCACGGCCGATAAGCTGGACGTGGCGTTTGATTCTGACGGCGGGGTACAGAAGCTGATACAGACCGGGAACTTCGAATATCACGAGCCGCCGGCAAAGCCCGACACCGGCGGACGCGCTGCCTTCGCTGACAAGGCGACATACACTCCCGCAGACCAGTTGCTGGTGCTCAACGGCTCACCGCGCGTGATCGATGGCGGCATGACCACAACCGCCACTTTTGTCCGCATGAACCGCCAGACTGGCGACGCCTTCGCCGACGGCGACGTGAAGACGACGTACAGCGAACTGAAGCCGCAGCCCAACGGGGCGTTGCTGGCGACGTCAGACCCGATCCACGTTACCGCCGAACACATGGCATCGCGCCAGCAACCCAGCATCGCGCATTACACCGGCAACGTTCGCCTATGGCAGGGAGCGAACGTAGTGCGCGCTCCCAAAATTGACTTTGATCAGGACACCCGGACGATGACGGCCTTCGGCGACGCTCAGCACCGGGTGCTGAGCCTGTTTATTCAGGAATCGTCCGACGGCAAACAGACGCCGACGGAGGTGATCGCCGACAAGCTCACTTACACCGACGCCGAGCGCCGGGCGCGATACACCGGCAACGTGCTGGCGAAAAGCTCTGACAGCGCAATCACCGCGCAGCAGATCGATGTGTATTTGAAGGAAGCCGGGGAGCCGACAACGCCGTCCGCGAAGCCGTCGGCTGCAATCATTCCCGGGACCGAGGGCCCGAGCAAGATCGATCACATGGTCGCGACGGGGAAGGTCGTGGTAACGGAGCCAAACCGGCGCGCCGTGGGTGATCAGCTCGTTTACACTGCGGATGACGCCAAGTACTGCCTGACGGGAAAATCTCCTAGCATTTTCGATGCAACCCATGGCACAGTATGGGGCGATTCTCTAACTTTCTATAGTCGCGAGGATACGGTCCTGGTCGAGAGTAAGCGTTCTTCTTCCACCGTCACTCGCGCACGTATCACCAAGTAGATGCAAACCCTGACCGCTGACCAAATCGGCAAAAGCTATCGCGGCCGCAGGGTCGTAAGCGACGTTAGCGTGGAAGTGAAGCAGGGAGAAGTTGTCGGCCTGCTGGGACCGAACGGCGCAGGGAAGACCACGACCTTCTACATCATCGTGGGGCTGATTCCCTCCGACACCGGGCGGGTGCTGGTCGATGATCAGGACGTTACCGATGTCCCCATGTACCTGCGGGCGCGGAACTTTGGCATCAGTTATCTGCCGCAGGAGCCGTCGATCTTCCGCAAGCTGACGGTGGAGGACAATATTCTGGCTGTTCTCGAAGCACAGGCATTGTCGTGGCACGAACGCCGCGAACGCATGGAGAACCTGATCGAACGCCTGGGCCTGGGAGTGATCCGCAAGAACCGCGGCTACGCGCTCTCCGGTGGCGAGCGGCGCCGGGTGGAGATCGCGCGCTGCCTATGCATCTCGCCGAGTTTCATTCTGCTGGACGAACCGTTTTCGGGAATCGATCCCATCGCGGTACTCGATCTGCAAAACATCATCGCGGGCCTGCGCGCCACTGGAATCGGGATTCTGGTGACCGATCATAATGTACGGGAGACGCTTTCGGTGACCGATCGCGCCTACATCATTAACGAGGGAAGAATCTTTCGCGCGGGGACTCCGGAACAGTTAGGAAACGATCCGGAAGTGAAACGAGTTTACTTAGGCGAGAGCTTCTCGTTGGTTTAGAATCAGTTCAGCGAAACAGTTCCCCAATGGTGTCGTTGCAGCCCAAACTGAGTCTCAAGGTCTCTCAGAAGCAAATTCTGACGCCCGGACTCGTGCAGATGGTCAGCGTGCTGGCGCTGAACAAGCTCGAGCTGGCCGACATGATCAATGCTGAACTGACCGAGAATCCGGTGCTGGAGGAGCTGGACAGCTCCGTTCCCCTGCTCGACGAGGTTTCCGCCAAAGAAGAGCAGATGGACCGCGACAGCTCTCCCGCAGTACAAGAAGAACAAGCACTGCCTAGCGAAGAAAAGGACCCCTTCGAAGAGATCGATTTCGGTTCCTTCTTCCGCGAGTACCTCGATCCCGGGCTGCGCACTTCCATCGAGATGGAAGAGAGCGAGAAGCCCTCGTTTGAAAACTTCCTGTCAAAACCTACTACGTTGTCAGACCACCTGATGTGGCAGTTGGGCTCGCTGCACGTGAAGGAAGATGTCTACCGCGCGGCGGAGCTGGTCATCGGCAACCTCAATGAAGAGGGATATCTGACTGCCACCGAAGACGAGCTGCTTGGCCTGATGGATGAGGACATGGGATTCGAGGCGCCGGCAGCGCCCGAGCCACCGATGCCGGGAATCGACGTCTTGGCTTCCGCAGCCGCGGCGGGCAGCGCCCGGACCGCTCCCGGACCGGCGGCTGCAGCGGCCGTTGTCGCCACGGAGGTCGTAGTTGCCGAAGCGGGAGGCGAAGCCGCACAGGCCCACGCCCACGCGGAGAGACCTGCATCCGAAGCCGGCAGCATACGTCCGCACCTGGTTCCGCGACGCACTTCGCCAGCGCGGGTACCCTTCAGCCGCGACGCCCTGCTGGAAGCCATCGACCTGGTCAAACAGTTGGACCCGGTAGGCGTGGGCTCGCGTGATCTGCGGGAGTGTCTGCTGGCACAGTTGCTGAACCTCAAGACGCTACACCGCAAGAATGGGCAGACGAACCACGTTGCCGAGCAGGAAGCTCTGGAAGACGCCATCACTCTGGTCAGCGATCATCTTCCGGCGTTGCAGAACAAGCACTATAAAGAGGTAGCCAAGGTCATCAATCGCCCGCTGGAAGCGGTAATGCGGGCCATGGATTTCATTCGCACGCTCGATCCCCGTCCCGGGCTGCGCTACAACAAGACGGAGACGCGGCTGATTGAGCCGGATGTCGCGTTCGTCAAGCAGGGCGATGAGTTCATCATCGTGATGAACGACGAAGAGGTTCCTCAGTTGCGATTGAATTCCTCCTACAGGCGGCTGTTGCACCGCGACGCCGCCGAGAAGGAGGTGCGCAATTACGTGAAAGAGCGCTACAAGTCGGCGATCCAGCTCATCAAGAACATCGAGCAACGCAAGCAGACAATCCTGCGCGTGTGCCACTCGATTCTGGAGCGGCAGCGCGACTTTCTGGACCGCGGCATCGACCAGCTGAAGCCGATGATGATCAAGGAGGTCGCCGAGGAGATCGGCGTTCATCCTTCGACGGTGAGCCGGGCGGTGGCCAACAAGTACGCTCATACCCCGCAAGGCGTCTTCGAACTACGTTACTTCTTCACCGAGAGCGTGAATGGCCCGGAGGGCGGCAGCACCTCGCTGCTGATCCTGAAGCGGCGGGTCAAGAAGCTGATTGAGGAAGAAGATCCCGCCAGGCCGTTGACCGACGAGCAGATCACCCGCATCCTTCAGGCGCAGGGCATCCAGGTCACTCGCCGCACGGTCGCGAAGTACAGGGAAGATATGCGCATCCCGAGCACCCACCAGCGCAGAGTGAAGAGTTAGGGCTGTACCGGCGTCCCCGGCGTCCATCCGTGACACGAACACGAGGTTGGCAGCCGGTTTAACGTGACGCCGTAGTGGTGAAAGCCGCCGCGGCCAAAACCAACAGCAATCAATCAGGCTAGCGGCAGGAGGGAGCTCAATGAACATAGAGTATTTCGGCAGGCAATACGAAATCACCCCCGCAGTACGTGATGAAGTGGAATCGGGCCTCGGCAAGCTCACCAAAATCCTGGGCGACAACATCAAAAGCAAGGTCATCCTGACCCTCGAGAAACACCGCAACATTGCTGAAATCACGGTCAGCCGCCGCCGCGGACATCTGGTCGGCCTGGCGGAGGCGACGGACATGATCAGCGCCATCGGCCAGGCGCTGGAGCACATCGAGACGCAGGCCCTGCGCCACAATGGCCGCCGCCGCAGCACCACTCGCAAGCCCAAAGACAAGAGCTGGAAGGCGCCGGTTGAGGCCGAAGCCGAATTGCAGATTGCGGTTGGCGCCAATGCCGCGACCGCGGTCCCGGTGCTGGTACACAAGTTCCCGTCCGTGTCCCGCACCACCGAAGCACACCTGGTCCACGCCACCGACTCGGTCGCGCTGCGTCCCATGACGATCGAAGAGGCGGTAAAGGAATGCGAGTTTCGTGACCGCGATGTGTTTGTCTTCCGCGATCCCAAGGGCAAGGCGAAGGTGCTGCATCGCCGCAAAGACGGAAAGATCGAGCTGATCGAAGTTCCGTAGGGGGATTCCGCAGTTCCGCGGCGCCGAAGAGAGCAGGTCCCTTCGCTAGGGATGACAACCTGAACAAATTATCAGCCGGCGAACAAATAACTAGAAGCTATCTCATAAATCGTTTTGTATCGGGGCACGGCTTCAGCCGGGCCGTAGTCGGCAAGTAATTATCTTGGGCTTCAGCCCCCGCGCGCCCGGTTTTGCAGGGGCTGAAGCCCGGACATTTTCTACGCTTCGTTCGGCACGCCTGAAAGGCGTGCCCTGATACAAGGCAAACCGATTTATGAGATGACTTCTAATATCGCTTAGGAAATTGGGTCTTCCCGGTCCGTCCGCTCGCCCACCATCCAGACCAACCCGATGAACACGGTTATCAAAATAATGTACGCCCCTGCAAAGCGCAGCCCCGCGCTCCACACCTGGCGGCGTAGCGTCGTCACATCCGGAACCCAAGCTACCAGCTTGTACGGAACCCATGCCCCCAACGCAATCAGTAAGCAAAGCGATATCCAGTAGAGCGGCTGGCGCAGCACGCGAAACGAACGCCGGATGTGCGTACCTGAGAAACCAGAAGCAGCGATGGTGGTTGCTACCGGCAGCCAGAGCGCGGGCAGCACGATCCATAGCAGAACAAAGAGCAGCCAATCGGTGCCGTGCATCACATTGCGCGGCGCGGGGCCGGCATTCACCTTCTGGCGAATCCACACCGAAAACTGCGGCGTGTAGTTGCCTACGCTGAGAAGCAGCCAGCCGACGAGGACTCCTAAAGCAAACCACACAGCCAAGGGAACGATGTGCCGGAGTCCGCGGCGAAAAGCAGCGCCAATCGTACGTTGATTGCGAAATTCTGCAACCCTGAACCACGCCAATGTTCCGGCGCGCAGCCATACAACAAGAAAAATCACCAGCACCGCCAACACCGCCGACCACGCTACCTGCCAGCCGTGCGCATCGGGAATGAGTAGCCAGTAGTACCAGGCGGCAAGCGCGACTGCGTTGGCCACGAGGTTCAGCAGCCATAGCTTTAACACTCCGCTTCGATTTGTGATAGCCGCGCTCATTTCACACTTACCTTCATGGCGTCGCTGGTCGCGAGGTATTCGGGCTGATACATGGGCTCGACGCGCGTCGGACTCACACGGAATTCTCCCGGATTCACTACCTTCAGCAGGTACGTGTATTCACTCTGCCCGCGCGGGAAGTACATGGTGAAGAACGTGGTGCGGTCGTCGTACAGCTCGCGATAACCCCAACCGCGCGTCCACCAGTTTGGCTTCTCGTCGAGCTGGTACAGATCATCGCGCGCAATTGATTCGGTGCCCGACGGGATCGGGTCTTCGATCATCAGATAGCGCCATTCGTTCCCACCGACGGTGATGCGCACGGCGAGCGTGTCGCCAACCTGCACCGGGCCGCTCAGCGGATCCATGTGATACACAATGTGGTCGCCCCGCTGCACGGACGTGAGCTTGTAATACTGACGCACCACGCTGAGCTGGAAGGTCCCGCTGTTCACCACCTTCGGCTGGCTGGAGTAGTACTCGCCGCGCGTCGACCAGTACAGCCGCCCGTCACCTGACTTGTTGAATTGCACTTGATTGTTCTCGGGCGCGATTTGCAAATCGTTCAGCCCAATCGAGGTTGCAGGCGCGAGTGCATTGTCGGCAGTGAATTGCTTCGAGCCAACGTCCTTGCCGTTCACATTCACATTGACCGTAAAGTCCGGCTTCAGCTCCTGCGTGTGTTGCAGGTAATCCGTGAGCCCGTAGATCACCGCGGCCGTTTGCTGCGTCGACTCCCAGTAGTAGCCCTGGCTGCGATGATCGACCAGGTAGAGCGCGGCTTTGGGCAGCAGCGGGCTTTGCGGATCGGCGGCGGTCAGCAACTTCATGGCATAGGCGGTCGCCTGCGGCGTGGTGTCGCCGTAGTAATCCATCAGGTAGTTCGCGTCCGTCGGCCACCAGGCCTGGGCATCATTCTGTTTCACATTGGATTCGAGCTGCTTCACCAGATCGCCGGCACGCGAGTCGCCCGCCTGCTGCATCGCCAGCCCAAGCAGCGCCCGGCCGTACGCGGTAAGCGTCGAGCGTTGGTTCCACACAGCATCAAGAACTGTCGCGTTCGATTCTGTGCCGCTCGTCACCAGCGAATACGCCATGTAGGCGCGCAGGTCGGTGCGCACGTTCTGCGTCTTCGCGAACTCTTTCAGCAGCCATGCGCGGGCGCTGTCGATCATGTCCGGCTTGACGTCGTAGCCGGCGGCCTTCGCCTGCACCAGCCCGGTGAGCACATAAGCGGTCATGAACGGCTGGCTGTCGTCGGTCTGCCACCAGCCCCAGCCGCCGTCAGGGTGGTGGTAGTTGTAGAGGCGGTCGAGCCCAGCCTGCACCTGCTTGTTCAGCACCGCAGGGTCGACATTCGACTTCACACCCAGCTTCTTCAGCGCCTCAGAGACCAGCACATCGGGCAGGAAGCTCGAGATCGTCTGCTCGGTGCAACCGTAGGGGTACGAAGTGAGATAGTCGAGCGCTCCGAAGACGGCTCCCGCGACAGTCGGCGTCAGCGTGATGGTCAGCTTGCGCGTGTTCGCTTCAATGCCGGATGGGAACACGACGGACTGCGTGGTATCGCTCTTGCTGGCGGCGATCGATCCCGAATTCGCCACCGCCAGTTTCACCCCGAACGGCTCGACCGGCAGCGTCAGCTCCATGGCATCGCTCTCGACGTCAGTAAGAGCCTTGCCCAGCACCTTGGCCGAATCCACATCGAGCACGCGAACACGATAATCCACCTTGGCCAGCCCGCGGCTGGGCACGGGAACATCTTTCGTGCCGCCATCCAGCACCTGTAGCCCAGTGAACTCCATGGAAACCCGCGCCATCTTCTCCGTCGGTAGGTAATTCTGCACGATGGTCGACAGCACGATCTCGTCACCGCGGCGGAAGAAGCGTGGCACCACCAGTCGAACCATGATGTTCTTGCGCACGATGGTGTTCTCCACCGCGCTGCCGACCCTCGTATCTTGCGTCACGCCGCGCGTAGTAGCGCGCCACGAGGTGATCGCGTCGGGATAATCGAATTTCACCGTGGCCTGTCCGTTGCTGTCGGTATTCACGTCTGCAATCCAGTACGCCGTGTCGGGGAACGCCTTGCGCACCTTGGGCTGTACCAGCTTTTCCGGCTTGAGCTGCGCCAGCGACCTATGGGGCCGCACCGTAGCAAGCTGCATGGCGCGCTTGCCCGCCTGTCCGCTGAAGTAGTAAGTCAGCGAAGTGTCGGTGCTGACCTTGCTGTAGACGGTACCGTAGAAGGCTTTCAGGATCGGCAGCACCGTCTCAGGCTGAATGGCATAGATGGCTTCATCGACCACGCCGAGGCTGAACTCCGCGGAGACAGGCTTGCCGCTCGCGTCCGTTGCCCTGATCGCGTAGGAAGCGGTTTCTCCCGGCTGATATTGCGATTTCGATGGAGTGAGATCGACCTTCAGCTCATGCTGAGTCGGCGGCACGGACAGGCTCTTGCTGCCCTCGTACAGTTTGTTGCCGCAAATGAACGTTGCCGCGACATAGAAGTTGGGCGCGTACTCCGGCTTGATGGGCACATCGACGGTAATACTGCCGCCCGCGCTCTTGATGACCTGCGCCGAGTAGAGCCCGTTGCCCTCGGCGGTGACCAGCACCGAAGCCGGATCTTTGCCGGTCACGATGAGGACGTGCGCGGTATCGCCCGGGACATACGACTTCTTGTCGGCTACGATCTGTATCTGCTCCCGCGCAGGTCCCGTCCACCATGGACTTTCGCCGGGAGCCCACAGGAAGGTGGAGTCCTGAACTTCGCGATGCTCGGGCGTCATGCCGAAGATGCGAACGCGGAACTCTCCGGCATCAGGAACCACAAACTCGATCTGCCCTTTGCCGCCGGCGTCGGTCTGGCCTTGCGCCGTCGAGACGACCTGGCCCGAACGCTTCTCCCAGTTCCAGCCGCTGATCTCAGCTTTGAACGCGGTGGCTATCGGCTTCTTGTCATAGTCCTGCGCGGTAACGGTGATCTTCGCGGTGCTTCCTTTACTGTAGACGTAAGCGTCGGGCTGGGCAGTCAGGTAGAAGCTGCCATAGGTCGCGATGGCGTAGCCGCGTCCGGAGATCTCGCGGTTACCAGCGTCGGTTACGCGCGCCTCAATGCGATAGGTCAGGTCCTGATGATCTTTGTTGATTGTGGTTGGAATGGTGATCTGCAACTTGCCGTCGAGGTCGAGAACACCGCTGTTTTCCTGCTCCTGTTCGCCGGGGCCATATTGATCGTACTGGCCTTCTTCGGGTTGAGCCTCGTCTGTCTCGCCCATACCTTCGTCTTCGGATGCCCAGCGGCCCCCCGGATAGTACGGCGAGGTGTGCACCACCCACTTCACTTTCGCGTTGGCCACTGGCTCACCAAAGTAGTAGCGCGCGTCGATGGTCGCCTTGATGGGCTGCCCTTGCAGCACACGCGGCGTCTGCGCCGTGACCTTTACGGCATATTCGGGTTTCTTGTAGTCCTGCACAGAGAAGCTGGAGCCCTCGACGTAGCGCTCGCCCATCTGCATCGAGAGATAGTAAGAGCCCAGGTGCGCATCGGCAGGAATCTTGTACTCCCAGTGCGCCGTGCCGTAGTCGTTGAGCTTGGCTGTATCGTTCCAGATCGGCTGATAGGTCTGCGGATCGCGCAACTCAAGCCGCACCTCGCGGTCCTGCGGCAGGGTGTAGCCGCCGGGATTCTCCGCGCGAATGACGGTCTTGAAGTGCACCGTATCGCCGGGGCGATACACCGGGCGGTCGGTGTAGGTATAGCCGCGCAGACTGCGGTCAGGGCCGCTGCCCAGGTTCCATGCGCCGGGAGTGTTGATGGCAAACTCGTCGCCGTGCGTCGCTAGCACTGCAACGTTCTCCGGCTTCTCCTCCGTAATTTGCTTGTCGAGTATCCCTTGCGCGTCGGACGGCCCGGATGCGACTTCCTGCTGGTCAATCCAAACCTTTAACCGAGCGCCGGAGATCGGATCGCCACTCTGGCGATCGACCACATAGCTGAGCAGCCGTCCCGGAGCGGCCTTGGTGATGATGGCGAGGTCGGTTACCACGATGATGGTGTAAGCGCGCAGTGAGCCGTTGGTGGCTTCCACAAGGTAGACGCCCCTGTCGTTGACGGGAACCTTCACGGTCTCGCTCTGCCATGGCTCGTGCGAGCCAGGTGTCCACTTCCACACCGACACGACCTGCTGCTGGTTGAGGACCGGCACTTGCGCAAAGTTCTCCACTTGCGGCCCTTGCTTCTTGGGTTGCTCGGTCTCACCCAGCCGCCACAAGCGAATTTGGTGACGGTTTTCTACCGAGAACTGCGCCCGAACGAAGTCGCGCACCCACGCCCAAATTCGGTGCTTCCAGGCATGAAACTTTTCCAGCCAGGTACGGTGCTGTTTGGGCAGAGCGGGGGCGCGTCCACCGAAGCTGTGCAATTCCTGTAGCTGGCTGAAGAACTTTATCGGGTCGTTGACGCGATAGACGCGAAACTCCAGTTGGCGAACGTTGTGGCTGTAAACGGCGACTTCGGGCTTCTGCCCGGGCATGTAAGTCTGCTGACTGCTCAACGAGAAGTAGGGCTGACCGGCATCTTCCTGCGCATGTGCCGATAGAGGCACAGCCGCAAGCCAGCAGAGCGCGAGTGCGAACCAAACCCGGCGTCGTATCACTCGTCACCCCGCAGGATGTTCCAGCGGTAGACGCCAAGAAACGCCGGATTCGAGGCGACGGGACGCCAGCGGGCATCGGGAAAGTTCATCAGTTCCGCAACCGACAGGCGGCGCAATTCGCCCGGTGACCTGCCCTGCGGTCCCGTGTGATAGACGACATACGGTTCGTCGCCGGGTTCAATCTGGCTGCGTCCGAGAAAGATCATGGCGTGAAAGGGCAGGTCATGACCGGACTGGCGAAAGAAGAGCAGATCGCCGGGACGGGCGCTGCGGAGGTCTCGTCCCACAATGTAGGTGTTGTTGCGCCAAAGCGTCTTCGCGTCGGCGAACTCGGCAAAGGCGCCGTCGCCCAGATCGTCGGCGACAAAACTCCCTTCGCGCACACGAAACATCGCGCCACCTAGCGGCGTGTAAGGGAAGTGATACTGACTTAGCTCGCCGCCCCGCGGTAGCGCGGGCAGCGATATACCGCTGGCCCAGGCGGAGTCGTGTTGGCGCAGCGCTTCGCGGTAGCTGAAGCGCAGCAAGGCGGCGCAGTCATCGATTTCGCGGGGAAGCTTGGTCCCCTTGAAGTACTGTGTCTCAGCGATGAGGGTGAACCATGAACGAAATGTATTTCGGTCGGCGGAATCGTCCAGGCGAAGGAAGTCGGGAGTGCCGTCACCAAAGGAGTCGTTGGTATCGAGCACAGTCTTGATCTCGATTTCCCTAAGCGCAACGCCGGCGGCGCTGACGCGAAGCTTGGCGCTACCCGGCATGACGCCGACGCGAAGCGTTACCGTGGCCTCGTCACCTCTCACTCGGAGCGAGTCGACTGTGACGCTGTGCTGGTTTTCCGACTCGACTTGCAGGTCGCGAATCTGCCTGCCATCGGAGTGAAGCTTGACTTCGGTGGTGGTGACGCCATCGGCGGGAAGCGAGTTCTGCAAGAGGACGACCTGCAGAGATGCGGGGGCAAGCGCGTGCCGTAAGCTGAAGGCACACACCACAACTGCGAACGCGACTACGCACAACACTGCGAACCAGCGAGGCACGCCGCGCATGGAAAGCTGCCCTCCGCGAGTGAGCGGATTATAGCGCGGCGGGTGAAGAGGCAACAGCAACATAACGGCCCTGTCGTCCTGAGCGGAGTGAGCCCCGGAGGGGCCGAACGAAGTCGAAGGACCCTACTCGCGACATGAGGATCACAAATAGGGGTCCTTCGACTGCGCTCCCGCCGAAGGCGGCTCGCTTCGCTCAAGGATGACAGCGCGAAAGTGTGCGACTTACTTAGCCAGACTTCGCAGCTCGTGTAGCAGCCGGTCGACTTCTTCCATGGTGTTGTAGTGCGCCAGGCCGATGCGCAGCATGCCGCCGCTTTTTTGCACTCCCAGCCGTTCAGCCAGATCGATGGCGTAGTAGTTGCCGTCCCAGGTGAAGATGCCGCGCTCGCCCAGGTGCATTGCCAGCTCACCGGGAGTGCGGCCCTCCATGCGAACGGCGACGGTCGGAGTCCGTTGATCAAACTTTGCGGGCTCTGTGATGCCATAGAACGTCAGGCCAGGAATTTCGAGCAGGCCGTTGATAAGTCTCTCGCACAATTCCCGCTCGTATCGACCGATCATCTCGTAAGCCGCAACCAAAGCCTCGCGACGAGTGCGCGCTTCAGGGGCATGATGCCTGCCCAGATCGGCGAGGTATTCAATCGCCGCGATCACGCCTGCCATGCCCTCATGATTTTGCGTCCCACTCTCCCAGCGGTCGGGTAGTTGCTCGGTGCAAGCACGCAGCTTGTACGGACGCAGGCGCTGGAAGTGCTCACGCTTGCCGTAGAGCACGCCGAGGTGCGGGCCGAAGAACTTGTAGCTGGAGCAGACCAGGAAGTCGCAATCCAGCGCGCGCACGTCAATCAACCCGTGGGGCGCGAAGTGGACAGCGTCGATAAAGGCCATCGCGCCGACTCCGTGCGCCAGCCGGACCACCTCGTGCACATCGTTGATGGTGCCGACAGCATTAGCGGCATAACCGACGGCGACCAGCCGCGTGTTGCGGCGCACCTTGGCTTGCAGATCGAACATATCGAGCGTGCAATCGGCGGGTTTGATGTCGGCGGTGCGCACCTTTGCGCCACGCTCCTCCAGGCACACCCACGGCGATACGTTGGCATCATGATCGAGGATAGTGACCAGCAATTCGTCGCCACTCTTCAACTCGCGGCCGATGGAGCGGCTCAGCGCGAAGGTCAGCGACGTCATATTGGCGCCGAATACCACTTCGTCAGTGTCGCAGTTGAAGAAGTCGGCCATTGCGGCATGAGCGCCCGCATATATCTCGTCCGTACGCTCGCTGGTGGCAAACGCCCCGTGCGTGTTGGAGTTTGAGGTGGCGAGGTAATGGGAAATGGCATCGATCACCCGCTGCGGCACCTGGGTGCCGCCGGGCGCGTCGAAGAAAACCGCAGGCCGGCCATTTACCTTCTGCTGCAACGCGGGAAACTGCGCCGCGGGCCCATTCCACATCGAAATTGGGAACGACTGCGGATTTTGTGCTGGATGACACGTTACGAACTCCTGACTGCATTTATAAAATCGGACAGCATGCCATAAGCGGTTGCCTCCGGACCGGGATCGCGCTCGCTAATGAACAATTCGCGAAACACGTCGGTTTCGAATCCTATGGCCAGCGAAGTACCGCGAACCGCGTAGAGCGGATCGTCTGACGTGATTCGCTCAGGCCCGACAGAAGCAGAGATTCTGCCGTCACTCCCCCGCTTCGCCCGGCAGATCAACTTCCAAGCTTCGCCTTTTTCGTGGACTTCGCGCAACTGAGCGGCAGTGATGTCGCGGATGCCCTGTCGCGTCACGTCGGACAACTTCAGCTTTCCACCCATCAACACGTTCGCTAATCCGATCACCTTCACAGCGGCGTCCAATCCGTCGATGTCGTCGCTAGGGTCGCTCTCGGCAACGCCAAGCCGCTGGGCCTCGCGCACGGCGTCGTCGAAGCTCATCCCCGACGCCATGCATCCCAGGATGACGTTGGTAGTTGAGTTGAGCACGCCGCGGAAGCCGCGTAACTCGATGGCAGGCAGTGCCTCGCGAAAGAGCGAAAAGACAGGCGCACCGTCCATCATCGCCGATTCGTGAAAGAAGCGCACGCCGTGGGCCTGCGCCAGCGCCGTCAACTCCCTGTGCGCGTATACCACCGGTCCTTTGTTAGCACTGATGGCGTGCGCTCCGGCTTCGAGCGCGGCACGGATGTAGGTGATTGCGGGCTCGCCCGTTTCGGCGTTCAGAGAACTGGCTTCGAAGAGTGCGCGGGGCTTGGCTTGCGCCAGCCATTCGCGAAGATCACTCGCCTTCTCCGCTTCAGAGTAGTCGCCACTCAGCAGCTTCTCTTCGCTGAGGCCTTGCGGCGCAACCAGCCAACCGAGGCGGCGCGTAGCCACACCGGTGATACGGTAAGCAATGCCGTATCGGTCGCGCAGGTCGGCGCTTTTGCGGTGGATGAGCCCGACAAAGCTTCGGCCAACATTGCCGAATCCGATCAGGCAAAGGTTGAAGGTGCGGATAGGAATCGCTCCTTGGCTGGTTTTCAGCGGCTACGAGTATTCTAAACAGCGGCGGAGGGCGGAGTTTACAGCAAATGGAATCGGCTCCGGTACAACGAGTTGCGGGGCGGCGCGCGTTCGTGACGATCGACGGCAAGCGACTGGAGACTCTCTGGATCGAGCCGCGGATAGAAAACTCGCCGCCGATCGTCATGCTGCACGAGGGGCTTGGCTCGATTGCGCTCTGGAAGGACTTCCCGCAGCGACTGGCAGGGCGCACTGGCTGGGGTGTGCTGGTGTACTCCCGCTACGGCCATGGCAACTCCGACCAGCTGCTGGAAAAGCGTCCCGTCGCTTTCATGCATCACGAGGGACAAGTTGTATTGCCGGAGTTGCTGCAACAACTCGGCATCGAACGACCCATTCTGTTTGGGCATAGCGACGGCGGCTCTATTGCGTTGATCTATGCGGGTATATTTCCTGAATCGCCGCGGGCGTTAATCCTCGAAGCGCCGCACGTATTCGTCGAAGACCTCAGCATCGAGAGCATTTCGGCGGCGAAGGTCACTTTCCAGACCACGGACTTTCGCGAGAAGCTGGCGCGATACCACGCGCACGTGGACGAGACATTCTGGGGATGGAATGATGTTTGGCTTGATCCTGAATTTCGGTCCTGGAACATCGAATCGTACCTGGACACGATTCGTTGCCCGGTACTTTGTATCCAGGGCGAGCAGGACGAGTACGGCACCCCAGCGCATGTGAAAGCCATTCGGAGTCGCGTTCCGGACACGGAACTTGTTATGCTTGCCGATTGCAAACACTCGCCGCATCGGGATCAGCGGGAGAAGACGCTGGAGGCGGCGGAGAGGTTTGTGAAAAAAGTTGTCAGTGGCCAGTTGTCAGTTCTCAGTTGACGACTGGAGACATTACTGACAACTGACCACCGACCACTGACAACTCTTATGTCCGACTGGGTACACACATTCAAAGGCGCGGTGCTAGCTTCGGAGTACGACTTCACCAGCCACATGAACTCGCATATGTACGTCTCGCGTTTTGATCAGGCAACGTGGTTCCTGATGCATGCCATCGGGCTGACGCCGGAGTCGATCAAGCAGAAGAACCTGCGAATCGCCATCGTGCGCCAGAACTACCAGTTCCTGGAAGAACTGCGGGGGGGTGAATTGGTCGTTATCAAGAGCGGGTTTCTCGCCGTCGGCGAGAAGTATTTTCGTTTTCTCCACCAGATGTACAACGATGTCTCGGGCAAGATGGTGGCGACCTCGGATTGCGTGGCCGTGCAAGCCAGCCTCGACCAGGGCAAGAGCGTGGCGCTGAGTACTGAATTGCAGGAGCGTGCGAAAGCTCACCTGGTGACGGCAAACGTTCCGCTAAATGCCGAGTTGGGCTAAGGACAGAATCCCGCCTTGCAACTCCAAATCGAAAAATTGGTCTATGGCGGCGATGGCCTGGCGCGCTTGCCGGCTAATGCGAAAGGTCGCGGCAAGACCGTCTTCCTGCCGTTCGTCATTCCCGGCGAGAAGGTAGAGGCAACTCTGGCCGAAACGCGCCCCGGGTTCGCACGCGCGAAGATCAACGAGATGCTCGTTGCATCCCCGGAACGCGTCGCACCTGGATGCCCGTACTTTGGCCGCTGCGGCGGTTGCCAGTACGAGCACATCGCATACGAGGCCCAGCTTCGCTACAAGTCCGACATCCTGCGTGAGAGCTTGCGCCGGACCGCCAAGGTGGAACTGGAAAGCGAGATACAGGTACATGCCGATGAACCGTGGCATTATCGCAATCGCACGCGCATGCATGTGCAACACGCGCCGAAGTTCCAAATGGGCTATCACCGCCACGCGTCGCACCAGCTGCTTCCCGTGGAACGGTGTCCGATCAGTTCGCCGCTGATCAACGACGCCATACGCACGACGTGGACGCTGGGCAACGCTAGGACCATCCCCCCGTCGGTTCACGGGATTCAGTTCTTCGCCAATCACGACGACCAGCAACTGCTGGTCGAACTCTATGTGCGCCCAGGGGGCAGCGCCCGAGAATGTCAGCCGTTTGCTGCCGCCCTGCATGAGTTGCTGTCTGCGATCGCCGGCGTCGTTGTTTTTGTTAGCTCGCCCGTGGAGGACGATTCACGCCAGTTCGCACCGTTAACATCCGTGCGTCCTGAGGCGGGACAGGCAATCGGCAAGGAGTCGCTGCGGTATCGCGTTGCTGATCACGAGTTGCGAGTCAGCGCAGGGTCTTTCTTTCAGACGAACCGATTTCTTATAGAAAAGCTGCCGCAAATCGCAGTCGGCGAGCACAAAGGCCGGGCCGCTCTCGATCTTTATGCGGGAGTTGGACTATTCACGCTTTCCCTGGCTCTCCGCTTCGACGAGGTGCTGGCGGTTGAAGCATCACCGCAGTCCATCGCTGACCTGCGCCATAATGCCACAGCTAACGTGAAGCCGATTCGCGCGACGACAGAAGCCTTCCTCACCGAGCGCGGACCAAAGCTTGCGCCTGACATCATCATCGTCGATCCTCCCCGCGCCGGGCTAGGGGAGAAGACCGCTCGCGCGCTAGGACGCATGTCCGTGCCGCGTGTGACGTACGTCTCATGTGATCCGGCAACTCTCGCGCGCGACTTGCGTGTGCTGCTAGAATCGGGCTTTAGAGTGGAACAAGCGCACCTCGTGGACCTGTTTCCGCAGACAGCGCACATGGAAACGGTTCTGCACCTGGCGCGCTAGGTTCGCCGTATGGTTGCCAGCAAAGGCCAGGTCCTTCGCGGACTAAAGCCCGCTCGGGACAACAAAGTGGAAGGCTGAGAACGGCGCAGCTAAAGCTGTGCCCCTTCAAACCGCTGAACAAATTTCATGTACGCGCTCGCCATCATTCGTTATCGCAAGCCGCTGGAAGATGTGCTCAAGCACACCGACTCGCATCGCGCCTACCTGCAAGGACTGAAGCAGGAAGGACTGCTGCTGGCATCGGGGCCGCTCGTCCCGCGTTTTGGCGGGGCACTGCTGCTGCGAGTTCCTGACAACGAAGCCCAATCGACCCTCGACAGTATCCGCGACAACGATCCGTATACGCGGTTCGGACTCGCGCTATATGAAATGTGGCCCTGGAACCCCGGCATCGGTGCCGAGGACCTGGACCGCCTGTAGGAGCCTCGCGAAGGGTCGCGCGCCCACACCCACCGCGGACTGTTGAGGATTGCCGTCGAACTCCCCCGTTGCGAACGGCGCTCCGGCTTCCGCCTGCCTGCGCCCCCTGTATTGTGGCGGCAAAGAACCCCTGTTTGTCGCTGCCGTGGCATTCGCCTGCGGCATCGTCGCGGCGAATTACCTTTGGCGCTCTCCCTTTGTCTGGTTGATCGCGCTTTTCCTTGCCTGTGCCGGCGCGCTGATCTTCTGGAAGCGGAACGCCCAGCTCACTTACCCTTTCGTCCTGATCGCTGTCTCTGCTTTGGGCGCCTTTTACCTGCAAGCCTACGACGCCGCACAGACAACGCCACCTGACCTGCATGCCTTTGCCACCGGCGAAGGTGAGGTCACGGTCACAGGCCACGTCATCCGCGAAGGACTGGTGCGCGACAGCCCGTACGGCGGTAAACAGGAATCCGTCGACCTCGAGGCCGAACAGCTTGAGACGGCTGATCACACCAGCAACGCGCGCGTCGGGGTTCGCCTGACCGTGTATAGCAGGGAATCCGAAGAGGCTACGGCTGAGGCGAGTGGCAGCGAGTCGCCGCTGCGCGTCTATACCTATGCTGAGCGGCTGCAGTTGCCGGCGAAGCTGCGCATGCCGCGCAACTATGGCAATCCTGGGGCGCTGGACCTGAAGGGCTATCTCGCGTCGCAAGGCATTCGGCTGACCGGATCGGCGCGCGCCACCCAGGTACAAATCCTTCCCGGCTTCGAAGGCAGCCGCATCGGATGGTGGCGCGCTCGAGCGCGGCGGAGCATTCTGGCACACATTCAGCAATTGTGGCCGGGCGAGCGCGGCGCGCTGATGCAGGCGATGCTCATCGGTGGCCGCGCATTCTTCGGACGAGACATCAAAACCGACTTCCAGCGCACCGGCACGTATCACATCCTTGTGGTCTCGGGGATCAACGTCGGGATCCTTGCCTTTGCGGTCTTCTGGTCGCTGCGTAAGCTGCCGTTTGGCGAAACCGCAGCTACAGTGCTCACTATCTTGCTTTCGTGGGGGTACGCCTTCGTTGCCGATCTGGGCTCGCCCATCATTCGAGCGACGATTGCGCTCAACATCTATCTACTCACGCGCCTGCTGTTCCGCGACCGTGCCGGGCTGAACGCCTTGGGCATCGCGGCGCTAGGGATGTTGCTGGCAAAACCGCGCACGCTCTTCGAGGCGAGCTTCCAACTGACGTTCCTGTCGGTGATTGCTGTGGCGGGAATCGCAGTGCCCGTGCTGCGACGCTCGATCTACCCGCTGCAGACGGCGCTGCGCAATCTCGACTCGCCGGCTTTCGACTACAGCTTCCCGACCACGGCAGCACAGTTTCGCTCCGACCTTCGACTGGTGCGTGGGCAACTGGCCGAGATCGTGGGTAAGCCTGTCGCGAATTTCATAACGGTGCGAACCACCTCAGTTTTACTCGCGGCGGCGGAGCTGCTGATCGGGTCGACGATCATCCAGTTTGCCCTGACGCTGCCGATGGCCTGGTATTTCCACCGCGTCACAACGCTGTCACTACCTGCCAATGCGCTGGTTATTCCTATGGCAGGGGTGCTTTTGCCCATGGCGGTGGTTGCGGTCGCGTTGTTATATGTGGCAGGGTGGCTGGCATGGATTCCGGCGCAGATCGCGGCGTACTCGCTGGGCGTGCTGACCGGAACGGTGCGACTCTTCGGACACTTCCGGCTTTCGGACTTGCGTGTTCCGACACCATCGCTTGCCATGTGTCTGGTCGCGGCCACTGCTTTCTGTCTCGCGCTGCTGCTGGCCCGCCGCAGAACAGCCGCAATGGCGGTCGGGTTGGCAATGCTGGCATGCGCTGCCTTCGCGCTGGTCCTGCTACCGCCCAAGCCGCGCCTTCACCCTGGCGTACTGGAGGTCACTGCCATCGACGTCGGCCAGGGAGATTCGATCTTGATCGTCACACCGGAAGGCAAGACGCTGCTCATGGATTCCGGCGGCCTCGGCGCGACCTCGCGGTCTGACTTCGATGTCGGCGAAGAGGTAGTGTCGCCCTACCTGTGGTCGCGCGGTATCCGTCGGCTGAATGTTGTTGCCGTCTCACACGCGCACTCGGACCACATCGGGGGGATGCGCAGTATCATCGCCAACTTCCGGCCGCACGAGCTTTGGTATGGTGTCGAGTCGCCGACCAAGGATTTCGGTGAAGTGGAGAAAACTGCCCAAAATTTTGGGGTCATGCAGACGGCCCATCACTCCGGCGAAGAATTAGATTTTGGCGGAGTCCACATCCGCGTGCTCAATCCCCAGCCCGGCTGGGAGGCGCGCAATCCTGCACAAGATGACGAGTCACTGGTGCTGCATCTGCAATACGGACAAACGTCGGCCCTGCTGGTGGGTGATTCGCACTACCGCATTGAGAAGCTCTTGATGGAGGAGAACCCGCAAGCCGACCTGCTCAAAGTGGGTCATCACGGCAGCCTGACTTCCAGCTCGCCAGAATTCCTGGCGGCAGTGCATCCGCAATTCGCGGTGGTATCGGCAGGGTTCTACAATCCGTTCCGGCATCCTCGGCCGGAGGTGATGGAGCGGTACGCCGCTTCGCATATTACGACGTACCGCACCGATCTGGTGGGAGCCGTGTCATTTTACCTGGACGGAAAGACGGTGACGGCTAGACCTGTTCCTCGCTGACCGCCTCGTCATCGGGCAGGTCGATACGCGACTCTTGGATCAGCCGGGCCGCCTCTTGCCCCTGCTCTGCGCGAACCAGGATAATGACACCTCCGACGCCCGGCAGCACGTCTTGTGGGGCATCGAGGTTCTCGATGAAGCAAGGTATGCCGTTGGCCTCAAGCAGTCCGCGCACGACCATGGCCTCTGACTCCTGCTCGGTATCGAAAACCTTCACCAGTTGCTCATCTGGTTCCTGCACTACCTTCTGTTCGTCCAAATCTGCCATAGGTCTTCCCTCCTGGCTGGATGCAGCCTTATGGATAGTTCCATGGTTGAGTACTCACGGAGTTCTCAACTGCAATTCGCCTGAATCGGTGTATGATGCAGCGCAACGGTTCAGCGCAACGGTGAGATGGCGTTCAACATCCAATTGTAATGAAAGCCGATGCGGTACGGCGCGAATGCTCTTGCTGCCCGGCCTTTTCTATTAGAGGACACACAATGGAGCTACCAGAACGGAACGAAGCCCCCAGACCGGAGCCCACAGCGAATGAGATTCAGGAGCAGGAAGAAGAACGGCGCAAGCTTCGACGGCTCCAGATCATGATGAACATGGTCATGTCGGTCATCAGCCAGGACGAGGGCCTCACCGTGGAAGAAGCGGCCGAGATGGTAGCCAACACCAAGCGCGCCGCGCTCGCCATGTTCCCTGACAAGGAGTTCGCCTACGACATTTTGTATAAGCCCCGGCTGCAGCGGCTGATGGCCGAGCGCTTCCGGCTGCAATAGATAGCTCTTAGCACCGGCGCGCTACAATGTGCGCGATGGCGGATTCGCTGTACCTGAGTCTCTGGTTTCCCACTTTCCGCGAGAGTGAAATCATCCCGCGCGCCGTCTCGGTGCTGCGGCAATTTCCATTCTCGGCCCTGCGCGAAGGGGTGACCTATCTATCGGTGCATCCGGTTGCCTGGAGTGAGCCGACGGTGCTGGAGAGGCGCTTCAACCCCGGCGTCTCGCCGGAAGAGGCTGCCGAAATCACTCAGGAGTTCGCCCACGACGACTACGCGCTGGTCTTCGAGGCTTTCTGGGACCTGTGGGTGCCGAATGAAGACGAGCACGGCGAAGCCTGGGTGCAGCGTCCGGTAGCGGTGGAGTTCCTGGTTCACGGGGTTGAGTTCGACGAGGGCACTTACGCTGACGATGGCCACATTCAGGTCGACTTCGGCCTCGACATCCCGTTTCTCTTTGAAGGCCAAATCCTGAGCACCGACGATGAAATGCGCATCCGGACCAACGTCGCCAGGCTGGTGGCGTTCTCCACCGCAGTCGAAAGGCACTGCGGCATCAGCGGCCGCGTGCTGTGGTCGGAATCGGAAGACAATTTGGCGCAGAAGCTGATCGCAAAGCTACAACAGACGCAATAGGAGCTGCCAGCTACCAGCCGCCAGCTACGAGCTGCCAGTCAGCGCGAACTCAGACCCAACCGATCAGCGATCTGCCGTGCGACTGCGTCCGGCGGTTTCTCGTCAGAATCCACGATCAGATCTGCGGTGCGATAAAGCGGGAGGCGCTGCTGGTACAGCCGGGTAAAGGCGTCACGGTCGGCGGCCAGCGGTCTGATGCCCCCGTGTGCGCCAGTCTCGGGAAAGCATCGCCGAAGCAGGGTTTCGGGGACGGCTTCAAGGAACACCACGATAGCGCCGTGGGCTCGCAAAAGCTCGGCATTCTCCGGCTGCACAAATGTCCCTCCTCCGGTAGCGAGCACCATTGGGCGCTGCGCTTCGGCAAGTACGGAGCGAAGCGCTGCGGATTCGACCTCGCGAAACTTGTCTTCCCCCTGCAAGCGGAATATGTCGCGAATCTTTTGCCCTTGCGACCTTTCAATCTCAAAGTCGAGGTCGACGAACTTCCAGCCCAGGAGCAGCGCCAGGGCGCGTCCTACGCTGCTCTTGCCCGAGCCCATGAAGCCGGTGAGGGCGATGAGTGAGTGCTGCCGATGAAAGGACACTAGGAAGGGAGACGCTCCAACTCAGCAATGACGTTCTGTTTTCCGCCCGGAACCACCTGCAATGTCCGCTCCCAGGGTTGAAAACCCTTCAGCGTGAGCTTGATCGTCTTCTGCCCTTCTGAGAGCGGCAACTCCGCCGGGGTGTGCCCATAGAAAACGCCGTCAATCTCGATCTCCGCGCCTGCCGGCTCGGAACTGATAGCCAGCGCAGCGCTCGACGCGCGCCAAGCGTTCAAGTCGACCACAGCATGGGGACTTTGCGCCAGTTGCACGCGAACCGTGGTCAACCGCAGCCCGCGCTCTTGCAGAATTTGCGCAGCGAAGCACTTTTCTTCGCGCAACAGACCGAGCAGCAGGTGCTCGGTGCCAATGTGTTTGTGCGACAGGCGCTCGGCTTCTTCCGCTGCGTAGGCCAGCACACGCTTCCCCTCATTGCTAACCGGCAGGTCAACCGAGGTCGAGGTCTTCTCCCCAACCATGGAGTGCGCTTCAATCTGCTTGCGGATACTCTCGACCGAGGCGTGGGAGCCAAGAAAGCGATTGCTAAGCGCCTTGTCCTCGCGGAGCAATCCGAGAAGGATATGCTCCGTCTCGATATAGGGCGATCCGAGATTACTCGCTTCGTAGCGCGCAAAGAAAATCACGCGCCGGGCCTTTTCTGTGTAGCGTTCGAACATGTAGAGGATTATCGCCGATCACGATGCGGACTTCATGCCCTGGCTGCGTTGGCGCTCCGAATCATTCGCAGTAACTCCACTCCCGCGCGCTCCGGATCGTCATACCTGAACTCGCCCGGCAACTGCACCACAGGCGCGCCCTGCGACAGGCCTTTCAGATTATCCGCCACCGTGGCTGACGGAGTCTGTGCGCTATCAGGGCCCAGGACAACGCAGCCGAACTTCGTGGACATAAGCAGCAACCTCGCGTCATAGGTTTTGCAGGTGGACAAGACCCCATAGCCATGATTTTGCAGGAAGGCACGGGCAAAGGCGCAAAGGTCGGGAGAGCGATCGACGAAGAGAACCAATGGTCCGTACGGGAGAAGTCTCGCCACCGGCGATCGCAGGCTCCTTCAAGAATGAAAGAATCGCCTCCTCCTCGGAATCGTAAACTCGGAAGATGCTGGTGAGTTTGGTGGCTCGCAGGAGATCCGCCACGACCGGCGGAGCGGTTGATAACCGGAGATCACCTCCCCGGCTTCGAGTGTGCGACAGAAATCGCACCAACAGGCCCATTCCGGTGCTATCCACGCGGCCGACTCCGCCGAGGTCGATTATGAAGCGGCGAAACTCGCGCAGGCCGCGGTTGATGGACGCTTCCAGCACCCCCAACTCTTCGCCGGCTACAATGCGCCCGCTACATCGAATCACATACAGCCTGCCACAGTGGCGTGCATCGATTGATAGTGACACTAAGCCCTCCCGCCAAATGCACACTGTAACACCGTGGACCCAGAGTTTTGAAAATCGAGAAATCTTCACGGCTCGTTTTGCCTCTGAGGCAAATCATGGGGGCCCGGGTTCAAGCAGCGTTTCCGGCTTTTTCCGGTGTTCTGCCCGGCAGCTTGGATTAGAATGTGAGACTGGTCTACAAACACGCGCGTCCGTAAGGGCGGTAGGAGCTCTCACTTCCGGCGAGAGGATGCGCCGGAAAAACCATGGGCCTGCCAGCGACTGAAAGCAAAGTGGCGGGTTTCTTTAGAGCATAAGCCAAGCGACGGCGCCCTCATACTATGTCCACGGAAGAGTTTCTTACCCAGGGGCGTCCTGCGGAGGTGCTGCGGGAAGCCATACTTCGCCACGTTCGTTATACCCTGGTACGCCCCACGTCCGAGTTGACCCCAGCCGACTACCTGACCCCGGTTTCCCTGGCGGTTCGAGACCGCATCGTTGACCGCTTGCTGGAGACGGAACGGCGGTATCGCCACAAGGGCCAAAAGCGCCTCTATTACCTCTCCATGGAATTCCTGATGGGGCGTTCGCTGGCTGACAACCTGTCGAACCTGCGCGCCCAGGAGCTCTGCCGCGAAGTGCTGGCGGGCTTCGGAGTCAGCCTGGACGACGTTTTGGACAGCGAGTCCGATGCCGGCCTGGGCAATGGCGGCCTCGGCCGGCTGGCCGCTTGCATGCTGGAATCCATGGCAACCTTGGGGATGCCAGGTTTTGGCTATGGCATCGATTACGAGTACGGCCTGTTCAAGCAGGAGATCGTCAACGGCTTTCAGCGCGAGAAGCCGGACCGCTGGAAGGCGAATGGCACTCCCTTCCAGATCGAGCACGGCGAGGAATCCGTTGCTATCAACCTCTACGGCAAGGTTGAAGCCCAAGGAGACGACGACGAGGACAACCTCCGGCAAAGCTGGAGCGGCTACAAGACCGTAGTCGGCGTGCCCGCCGACATGCCGATTGTGGGTTACCTCGGGCAGACGGTGAACTGGCTGCGCCTGTTCACGGCGCGTGCCTCGGAAGACTTCGATATCGAAATCTTCAACCGCGGCGATTACGTGCGCGCCATCGAACAAAAAATCCAATCGGAAAATATCTCCCGCGTGCTTTACCCCTCCGACTCGGTGGTGAGCGGCAAGGAGCTTCGCCTGGTGCAGGAGTACTTCCTCGTTGCCTGCGCTATTGGCGACATCATTCGGCACTTCCGCAAACAGCATGGCGACAAATTCGAACTGTTCCCGTCCAAGGTCGCCATTCAGATGAATGACACGCATCCCAGTCTGTCGGTTGCCGAACTGATGCGCAACCTGATGGATGACCTTGCACTGCCATACGACCAGGCCTGGGAGATCACGCAGCAGACCTTGGCCTACACCAATCACACTTTGCTCCCTGAAGCGCTGGAGAAGTGGTCGGTGCCATTGCTGGAGAAAGTCTTGCCGCGCCACATGCAGATTATCTTCAACATCAATCACCGGTTCATGCGCGACATGCAGCAGTACTCGTTCCTGGATACCGAAAAGCTGCAGCGCATGTCCATCATCGAGGAGGGCTACGAGAAACAGGTGCGCATGGCGAACCTGTGCGTCGTCGGCAGTCACGCGGTGAATGGCGTCTCAGCGCTGCATACCGAGCTGATCAAGACGTCGCTGGCGCCCGATTTTTACGAGGTATGGCCGGAGAAGTTCAGCAACAAGACCAATGGCGTCGCGCCCCGCCGCTGGCTGATGGAGGCCAACCCCGAGCTGACAGACTTAATCAGCCTGACCCTCGACGAAAATAAATGGATCACCAGCCTCGACAAGCTGCGCGAACTTGAGCACTGGGCGGAAGATGCGGAGTTTCGCGCCGCGTTCAAGGAAGTTAAGCGGCAGAACAAGTTGAGGCTGCAATCCGTGATCCAGCGGGAGACGGGCGTAGTGGCCGATCCCGACTCGATCTTTGACGTACACATCAAACGCATCCACGAGTACAAGCGGCAGTTGCTCAACGTGATGCACATCATCAGCGATTACCTGCGCATCGTGGAGCATGGTGAGCTGCCGGCCGTTCCGCGAACCTACCTCTTTGCCGGCAAAGCTGCGCCGGGATACTGGGCGGCCAAGCAGATCATCAAGCTGATCCACAACGTCGCCGACGTGGTGAACAACGACTCCAAGGCGAAGGAGTGGATCAAGGTAACGTTCCTGCCCGACTATCGCGTGTCGCTGGCTGAACTCATCATGCCAGCGGCCGACGTGAGTGAACAGATTTCAACCGCGGGCATGGAGGCTTCAGGCACGGGCAACATGAAGCTGGCCATGAATGGCGCTTTGACCATCGGTACCTGGGACGGCGCCAACATCGAGATTGCGCAAGAGGTGGGCGAAGATAACATCTACATTTTTGGCCTGCGCGCGGGGCAGATCGCGGAGATGAAGAAGAAGGAAACCTACGTTCCGCGCGAGCAGTACGACGAGGATCCTCATCTCAAAGAGGTGCTCGACGCCATCAATTCCGATCGTTTCTGCGCCAACGAGCACGGGCTGTTCGGCTGGATCTTCGATGAGCTTGTCGATCGTGGGGACAAGTACTTCCACATTGCTGACTTCCCCAGCTACGTTGAGACCCATCGGCGGATCGAGCAGGAATACCTGACGGAGGAAGTGTGGTGGCGCAAGGCGGTATTGAACGTAGCGCGGATCGGCAAGTTCTCCAGCGACCGTACCGTGCAGGAGTACGCGCGCGACATCTGGCACATTGGCCCGTACGAGAAGAGTTGGCGCCCGGCCAAGGGCGGCGTGCGCCCGGCCTCCGCTCCTGTAGGGAAGTCGAACGGTGAGGCCGTGCCGGTGGCAGAAGCCGCACCGCAGGCTGCGACGAACGACGCGGTCACGGAAACATAGTCTGGCTTGGACTTCAGTACCGGGTTATCATCACAGCAGGCGAAAGCAAGTCTATGAGCGTCGTTGCCGATGTTCGCGAAGTGTTGCAGGACCTGGTCGCCCCGGATCTGAAGGCCATCCGGGAGAAGGTCGAGAGTCTTGAGAAGCGTATCGACCGGCTGGAGAATCGGGTTGAGAGCGGGTTTGCAAAGGTCGATGCGCGCTTCGAGCAGATCGATGGGCGCTTTGGGCAAATCGATGTGCGTTTCGACCAGGTCGATGCGCGTTTCGGGCAAATCGATGGGCGTTTTGGTCAAATCGATGTGCGTTTCGAGCAGATCGACGGGCGTTTTGGGAAGGTCGATGGGAAGTTCGAGCAGGTCGGTGCGAAGTTGCAAGAACTTGAGCAGCGAATGGTGAAACTGTTCGAACAAGCGGAGGCGAAGACCACCGATCTTGAGCAGCGAATGGTGAAGCTGTTCGAGCAGGCGGAGACGAAGGCCACGGAACGTCACCTTACGCTGATGAACTCATTCGACTTGCAATCGCGCATGCAGCGCATGGAAGCAGAATTACGCCGTCTGGAGCAGGAACGAAGGGCCGACGAGCCGCAGAAACAGTAATCCACGTCACAACAAGATTGCAATGCAGAAAAGCCTCCCCGACGCGGAGGCTTTTCACGTGCAGGGGCCGTTCACTGCTACCCCTTGGCATACCCGAAAATCATTTTCGGTTGACGAAGCGGTTGGTGGGTGTAAACTCACCCGCACTCACAAATTGTTACAAAATCCGGCTCTCGAGTGATTCCGAGGCGAACTTCTATGACAATCCGATCTAACGGTTTCCGCTGCTTATTGGCTGTCGCTATTGCTATGGTTGCGGTCTCGATGAGTGGTTGCCGCCAACTGCAAGAGGTGTTTGGCGCCCGGCCCAGCGAGAACATGCCGGCCTACAAACCGGTTGACGTCCAGTTTGTGAAGCAGAATTGGTCTGCCGATCAGCGGGCCTGGTTCTATCACGCAGGGCAAGGGACGGAGTTACTGCCTTACAAATGGTTCCTCGCGCTCGAGCAGCCCAAAATCAAGGTTTTCGGAACCGTTCCGAAGTTTGCCGACTCCGACTACCTGGCGCGATTCGGGTTCTTGCCTGACCCTGCCAGCCCGCAAAATCCTGCGGGGCTGCCGGTTGGCTTCGCCAGGGACACAGTCATCGATCCCAACAGCGGCCAGAGCGTGGAAGTCGTTGGGTTAAGCTGCGCCGCCTGCCACACCGGCCAGCTGGAGTACCAAGGCAAGGGAATCCGCATTGACGGCGGCTCAGCCACGGTGGACCTGGCGTCCTTCCAGACGGAACTTGGTTACGCGGTGGCCTTCACCGACAAAATACCTTTCCGCTTCGATCGCTTTGCCCGCGCGGTTCTCGGAGATAACGCATCCGATGATGCCAAGGCCAAGCTGCGGCAGGAGTTCGACGCATTTTTGAACGCAGGCTTGGCGGAGAAGAACGAGGCCGACAAGCTCAAGCTCTACGAAGCCGTCGGAGGCTTTGGACGTACAGATGCGCTGGGCCGCATCGGCAACTATGTGTTCGGCACTGAGTTGGACAACGCGAATCTGCGGGTGGCGAATGCCCCGGCGAACTTCCCGCCGCTTTGGTACACAAGCTGGTTTGCCTGGGTGCAATACAACGCCTCGATTCAGCAGCCGATGGTGAGAAACATTGGCGAGGCCCTGGGAGTTCGGGCGCGGGTCAATCTCACGGACCCGGCCAAGCTCTATCGTTCGACGGTAAACGTGAAAGGCCAATGGGAGATGGAAAGCCTGCTCGCCGGGCCAACCGCATTTAACGGGCTGGCGGCCCCTGCCTGGCCGGAGGAAGTCCTGGGCCCCATCGACCGGGCCAAGGCAGAAAAAGGCGCCGAGCTTTACAAGCAACAATGTCAGCACTGCCACTTGCCGCCCCTGAATTCGCCCGAGATTCAAGACCCCAAATACTGGGAGGCAGGTCTGAACGGTAAGTCCTTCTTAAAACTGAACGTCATCCCGCTGGACGAGATCGGACCGACCCCAGGGAAGCCACTGATTGGTCGCAGCGGACAGCGGTAACAGGAGTTCTGGGCTTGGGAACCGTATCTGCGGCGGAAGGACTACGCGCGGTGACCGGCAAAATTCGCGACATGAACTACGACGCACTCGGCTTGTCTCCCGAACAGCGGATGGAGTGGAATGGCTTTCGCGACGCCGGCGTGGTTGCGCCGTTAGCTTATCGTGCAAGGCCGCTAGGTGGGCTCTGGGCCACTCCGCCTTTCCTGCACAACGGGTCAGTGCCAAGCCTGTACCAAATGCTGATTCCAGCGGACAAACGAGACAAGACGTTCTACGTCGGCAGCCGGGAGTTCGATCCCAAGAACGTCGGTTACAGCACAGCCAAGTTCGACGGCGGCTTTGAATTCCGCACCGATCAGCCAAACGATCCGCACCCCGGCAATTCGAACGCGGGCCACGAATTCAGCAATACGCCGGGCAAAGGTGTAATTGGCCGGGAGCTCAGCGACGAGGAACGCTGGGCCATTATCGAATATCTCAAGACACTCTAGCCCTGAGATGGCATTGCCGCAGCATTCTATAAGGGTGGGGCTTCGCTCATCATTCAACACCTCGCTAAAGCGAAAAAGCCTCCGCAGTGCGGAGGCTTTCCTATTTCTCAGCGAGCCAAGCTTACCGGTTCGGCGTCACCGGCTGCGGCGCGGGAGCCGGCTTCTGTGTCGGCGTGGGGGCGGTCTTCGTCGGGGCCGACTTCGTGCCTTCCAGTACGGATCCGCTGCTGGTCGCGCGGCGGTTGGAGAAGATCGTGAGCGTAATCGATGTCAGCATGAAGACGATCGCTGCCCAGGTGGTTGCCTTGCTCAGCACGGTGGCGGCAGTGCGGGTGCCGAACGCGGTCTGGCTGCCCATGCCGCCGAAGGCGGCGGCGATGTCGGCGCTCTTGCCGCTTTGCAGCAGCACGACGGCGATCAGGAAAAGACAGACGATAACGTGAATCGTAGTGACAAGATAAAAATACACAGGGTGCATAAAACTCAGTTCTCTCTTTGCACGGGGTCGGGCGCCGGCGCTTAAGCCAAATCTCTATACGTTGCTGACACGGCGGCAGATATGGTGCGGAAGGGGGGACTTGAACCCCCATGCCTTTCGGCGCCACCCCCTCAAGATGGTGTGTCTGCCAATTTCACCACTTCCGCACAGGCGTCCCGCGTCGACGAGAGCGGGATTTCAGGCAGAAACGTAGAGGCAACGTTAGTATAGCAAAACCAAGGTGACTCGAAGATGTGTGGGGCGTTGAAAATCGATCTCTGACTTAGCGGAACGAGCTTTTGGTGTGGCTTTGCTGGACACAAACGGCTCCTGCGGTAAAATCCGCTTGAGACCGAGCGCGGGCCGCGAAAACGAGATTTTAGAAAGGCTCCGGCTGGCACCGGGGCTTTTCTATTCTGACGGGAACAGATGCGGCAAATTCGTCCTTACATTCCGCCAACATACTTCACACAGCCCCGTCGTTTGCTCAGGACCGAAATTTGTTTCGTCAGTGCCAATCCTGTATTTAATTATCCTCTGCACTGGCTTGCCGCACCGCTCTCCTGCTACATGCCCGCAAAACTCCGCCGTACATGCACACAACACATCATTCGACATGACAAGGCAATTATCGCTCCAACTCTATGCTAAGTCGAGTCAAAGTTAGGACAGTACCAAGAAGCTCAGGCTGGCCCTTGAAATCCCGTGAACGAACTACATTACTGGCGTCAATCAACACCGGCAGTTTTCGTCCCGCGTGTCATCTCCTTCACGTGCGCCAGCACTTCATCGGCGTGGCCATCGGGCTTCACGTTTTCGAATACGTGCTCGATCTTCCCGTCCGGCCCGATGAGGAATGTGGTTCTGGCAATCCCCATCACTTTCCTGCCGTACATGTTCTTTTCCTTCAGTACTCCGAACTCTTGCGCAACTTCTTTTTTGTCATCAGCAAGAAGCGTGTACGGCAGCTCTTCTTTTTCTTTAAACTTCTTCTGTGCGGATGGTTTGTCGGGCGAGATGCCGAGAACAACCAGGCCGGCCTTCTGCAGCTTTGCGTATGCATCGCGGAACCCGCGAGCCTCAATGGTTCAGCCGGGCGTATTTGCCTTCGGGTAGAAGAACAGCACCACATTCTTCCCCCGGAACTGTTTGAGCGAAACCGGGTTACCGTTTTCGTCGGGCAGGGTGAAATCGGGAGCTTTCTTGTTATTTGCCATAGTGACTCATCTATACCGCAAATCGCGTTGTTTCACCATAGGATTACTGCTCGGCGTTTTCCTGTTGTTCCTTTCTTCTCCCGCCCAGGCCCAGCGGCCGGAACTAAGGCGCCCACAAGACCAGCAGCCACCTTCTGAGACTGCGCCGGTCAAGAAATCGAAGCGCGGAGCGCGCGCCATCGCTGTCGTCGAGTTTCTGCCCGGCGGCGGCACGCGGCTGGTGCCCATCGCCCTGTGGATGGAGGGCAAGTACTACGATGCCAGCTTGTATGGAGCGAATCCCGAACCCTTAGCGTTACAGCCGGGCACGGTCTATGAAGCGCAAGACTACGGCGAGAATGCCGGCCTTTTCGTCATCAACATGCCTAAGCTGTCAAACGCGGGCTGGATTGGTGACGGGCGCTGGACGCCTCATCGCGCCATGGATGAAGAGCTTGCTGCGGAAGCCGCAAAGCAGCCAAAGGTGCAACCGAAACCAAGCAAGGCCATCTTTACCGGCGGGGCTGACGAAGGTCCCCGGTCCTGCGCCGCGCTGACGAACAGGGTGCGAGCTCGGCGAAAGATCAGCCCCCGTCTGCGCCTCCGGCGGCCTCGCAGACGGCTGCAGCTTCTCCTACAACTCCTACAACGTCAGACGACGATCCCGACCGCCCTACCCTTCGCAAGCCCGCCGCCGACGCCAACGCTAACACAGAAGCCAAGACTCAACTGTCGAGCATGAAGTCCTCCGACGAGAACGACCCTGACCGCCCATTGCTCGCGCGCGGCGAGCAGGCCAACAACTCCAAGACGAAACTTGCGCCCAAGTTTCCTGTGTCCGGCATGGAAACGAACGCGAAGAACCCTCCCGGCAAGCTCCGCTCATTGGCCGCCATTTCCGATGCAGGCAAATACGAAACGCGGTCGCTTCTCTACACCACTACGCCGGAACGGCAGCAGCAATTGGCGCAATCCATGCGCGCACTCGCGCTCGCCGATATGCGCGCTTTCGCTGACAAGCACACGCCGGGGCCGAAGGTCGCGAAAAATGCCGAAATCAAGGATTACGACCTTCGCTCCTTTGATCTGGATTTCAGCAATTCGGCCACGCTGGTGCTTACCGCGAAGTTGCCGATTCCCACGGCCGGCTCAAAGCCTTTCGTCTATTACGCAACGATCGTCGCCCACCTCGACATCAATGGCGACCCGGTGAAGGTCTTCAGCTCCATCACTGACACCACGCACCTCGACGTATTTCCCCGCCTGGAACTCATCGACGCTCTCGACGCCGATGCCAATGGCCGGGGCGATCTGCTCTTCCGCCAGTATTCCGACAGCGGCACCAGTTACGGGTTGTATCGCGTCTTTCCTTACAACATGGAGAAGGTCTTCGAAGGCGGATCGTCGCTGTAGAGGCGGCCTTTGGCTCTGGGGCTCTGGGGCTCTGGGCTCTATTTCGACTCGGCCTTCAAATCGCTCACCAGCCGCTGAAACGCCTTCTGATACGAATCGTGGTCACTTCCAGTTGCTGAAGTCCGGGATGAAATACTCGCGTATCTCGCGCGCCGAATCTTTCTTCGAATCGGCGTCGAAACACTCCCATGCTTCCAGCTTTTCAAACTCCACCAGCCGGACAGGGAACAGCACCCGCTTGCCTTCTTTCACCTCGCGGCGGCGCGCCCGGGCCAGCTCTTCGTTCACCCAATCGCTCGACATGCTGTGCTCCGACAGGATCAGCAGCAGCTTGTCATGCAGGCGAATGGCTTCGTCAATCTGCTCATGAATCTTCCGCCCACCCCGAATGTCATGCGGCGCAAACCAGCAGCGCACGCCCTTGGATTGCAGGTCGGCATAAAGCCGGTCGGCAAACTCCTGGTCTTTGGTCGAATAGCTGATGAAGCAGGAGTAGAACTGTACGGCCCCGGTGATTGACCTGATATACGCGATCATGTCGTCCGGCACGCCACACCCGCGCAGGAAGACCTCGGGTATCTTGCCTTTCGATTTGTAGATAGTATCAATGCCGACGGTTGAGGGACTTCTGTGGTGAACGGTTTCCAGCCCTTTGGCCGTGCTCAGATCGACATTGTCGAAAGTCGTATACCCTACTCGGGCAGCCGTGAAGTCCACCTCACTGAGGTCCGCTCCGGTTAGGTTCGACTGATGGAGGGTGGCACTTCTGAGGTTCGCGCCGTGGAGCCCAGCTGCAATCAAATCTGCCTCGCTGAGCTTCGCTTCCGATAGATCCGCCGCGGTCAAGTCGGCACTGCTGAGGTCGGCTTGGCGAAAATCTGCTCGGACAAGGCTCGCTTTGCGCAGGCTTACCCAACACAGATCTGCGCCGCGCAGGTCTGCACCATCGAGGTCCGCACCATTGAGATCTGGCTGCGCCGCCTTAGGCCAACCCAGCCGGAATTTTGGCATCTCCCGCTTCCACTTGTTCCACTCCTCGACCCCTTGCTTAAGGATTACGAGATGCTGAGGATTCGCCATGGCCGCGTGACCTCGCTTGCTTGCAACTTGGTTCCGCGATGCTCCAGCCTACCAGCCCTATGACACTGAATTAGGGGCTTCGCCCAGTTCCGCGCCAAAGTCGAGGCCTGGCTGACTCAATACGTCTGCAACCTCTGCATCGCCACACACCTCTGGCCTTGTGTCCCTTATGCGTTTCGCGAGGTTGAAAATGCGACTATGAGCTCTGCTCAAAAGCAAGTCGTATTGGAAGGGCCAAGCTACGGTTTCGCCTTGCCGCAGGGGATCAAGGCCATTCTCGACAGTTGCTCCGAGGACGTACGCCTCGATCTTGGTCGCCGGCTGAACGCAACCAGTGACGCGCAGTTCCTTAGAATAATTGTGAGCCTGGTAAAGCTCGTTTTGGCCGACGCAGAAACCACCTTTCTTCAGTTCAACAATGAGCACTTTGCGTACCGCTGAGACCTCTCCATCACGAAACTCATCCGCTGAGTAGAGACCAATCGAACTGTTGGGTAGCGCAACAAAGTCGGGCCTTTTCTGCGTAATGCTTGGGCCCCGGTTGACCGAAGAACTTCTGAACGATAAAAGCCATGCCACGATTTGAAGTGAATTCGACCGACTCATATTCGGGCCCGAACATCCAAAGTCCTCTCTCAAAGAGCGGTTGCAGATCGTGTACTTCATCGGTGTTCTTATCGCGGATTAGCTCCTGCAGTTCCTTGATCAGCTTTATCCGTCTTTCAAGTTCATTTAGCACCACTGCGGCGTTGCTGGCAGTCCACTGCTCCATGAGGGTGTTCCAGGTATCTAGGTCCGTCCGGTGCACACCTTGCGAGTTGAGTCAACAAGTCGTACCCGGATCGACTTTGTTCCAACTTGCCCAGGATTTCGACCGTACGTGCCAAATCGCGGGCGGTGAGAGTGGGACATTTTTCTTGCACCTGCTCCAAGAACTGGCCAATGTGCTGTTGCGAGACAATTGGCAGCTCGCGAATAAGGGACTTGTTTTGGGCCAGGGCTTGTCGTTTAACTGCTTTCCGATCGTCGCTGAACAGACCGCGCAGCTCGTTTACGACTGCCTCATGCACTGCAGAGCGGACTTTGTTTAGTCGGTTAGTTGCGTGGAATCCGCTCCAATCGGGCTTGACCTCGTCTCGAAGGAAATCAGCTTCAACTACGAAGCTGAAGCGCTTCGCCTCGCTGGTTCTCCCATCAAGATACTTACCTCCAGAATCCAGACCGTCCCATGATGGTTCTCCGACCATTCTCTTGTTCACCCACCACGCGATTCCCTTGAGTCGCATCGTGCGTTCCTGCTTCCGCGGGTCCAGTCGGTGTATCGTCACGCTGCCACAGTCCTCAATCTGTAACTGCCTGCTCGCAACATCGCTGAGTGTAAGGAGTTTTACCGGTTCTCCATTAACAAAAACCTGGAAGCTAGGATCCACCGCAAACCTGAAGCCGATAACTTCCCGAACGTACTCCGGAGTGAGGGTGATAGTCCTGGCCGTTGCCGATACAACTGTTCCGTGGCCGTTCTTGCTAAAGGTTCGCGCCACGGTGCACGAGAATGGGACAGGGCCGTTAGGCGTGAGCTTGATTGTGGAGCGAATGCCCCTCCCGTCGCGCCAAGTCTCGACAGCGTATTCGTCGGAGAAAGAGAACGGACTGAAACGTCCCTTCCCGTTATGGCCAAACGCACTGCGACTGCGCTTGGGTACACCCGACGGGAACACGACCTCGGTGCCCTGTTCCTTTGTGCGGTCATATGACAATGTGCGCCACCGCCGCTCAAACTCTTCTTTTGTCATTCCAGTTCCATCGTCACTGACGGACACAGTTTCGCCAGGAAGGTTGGGCCATTGCACATACACTTCATTCGCGCCTGCGTCATAGCAGTTCGCGACGAGCTCTGAGATTGCGATCGTCGGGTCATCAATAATCTGACCAACGTGATCATGGAGAAACCCTGCTCCAAAAAAGAGCTGTAATTCGGGAGTGGAATCGGCTCGGCTGCTTCGTGTCATCGTCTTATCCGGGCTAAACGTACAGGCCTACGAAGAAAAAGGCAATGGTACAGTCACAACGGCGCTTGGGGCTGCACGTGCCATCGCGATTGAGGGCGCGCTCAGCCTTCTGTCCCAGATTTCCCAACAGAAGGGAAAATGGACCGCCAGCGGTTGGCTCCTCCAGCTTTGTATCAGGGCACGGCTTCAGCCGGGCCGAGAAGGCTCCCGATCAAGTCCTGGGCTTTAGCCCCTGTGCTTTTGTCGAGCCAAGTGTACGAAGCAGTAGGGATATTCGTCACCCAAAGCGACGAGGCCGGCCTTAACCGGATTCTGCCGGATGTACTCGCGATGCTGCGCGAAGCTCTCGCGAGTTTCGGCCCGTACCTCGGAGAATCCGCGCTGCCAGACCTCGCCTGAGTAGCCAGTCTCCTTCTTCAAGCGATACGAAAATCCGCCCTTCACAAACTGCATAGCGCGTTCAATCGTCATGTCGCGATCAACGGTAATTAACAGGTGTACGTGATCGGGCATCACGACGAAATCGTGAACGCGAAACTTCTTTGCCGCCGCATAGGTTCGGAGCACGTCAACAAAAAGCATCGCGTTACGCTCGGACTGCAAGAGGCGCCGTCCCATGCTCGTCTTCGTGGTGACGAAGAACGTTCGGGCCGGGCTGAGGACAGCCTCGGGCTCAGCGTGTCGAATTGGCTTCATGATTCAGGGGCTAAAGCCCAGGTTGATTTGGGGCTTGTTCGGCCCGGCTAAAAGCCAGGCCCTGATACAAAGCTCCAGGAAGACAACGTAGGCGAGTTACGAACGCGGGCGATGTGATCGCGAACACAGAGCGTTGGTCAAAGGCTAGGCACGGTGCTCCATCGTGGCTTCGTTCGCCGCGTGCTGAACTGATTCCTGCGGTTGGAATGGCTCGCAGATGATCCCTCCGCTGGCTGGAAATTTATTTCCCGGTTTTCCCATTTTGGAACTGTCCGGGTTACGAAAGGACAGCACCCTGACATGTCCTTTCGTAACCTCACGCCTGCTACTTAGTAGATGATTCCTGCTTGACACTTCTCTACGCTGGAAACTGGGGAAGTGTGCGAAAAGCAGTTGTCAGTTGTCGGTTCTCAGTTGTCAGAGCCGGCGCTTCAAACGACTGACAACTGACTACTGACAACCGACAACTTCACTCAGGAAGGAACGAGACGATGTCACAAAACTATTGTCATCACATCAACGCCGCCGGGATTTTCTGCCGGGGCATTCCGGTAAAGAATCGCGATTATTGCTATTGGCACCTGCACGAGACCGGCCGGCGCATGAAGGCTGCCCGCGCGCGTGCCCGTTCCCAACGCGTCAGCATGCAACTACCTGTGCTCGACGATCTGCACGCCGTGCAGGTGGGCATGATGCAATTGGGCGAGGCCGTCCGCCATGGGGAGATCGACCATCGCACCGGGCGTCTGTTGCTCGCCATCCTGCGCCTGGCCGCCTCCAACATAAAGGCCCGGCATATCTGGGAACAGGAAGCGGAGATGCAGGACGGGGACCTCGTATATCACGTGGAGGAGGACGACGGCTTCGAAGAGCAATACGATCTGCCGGAAGACTTCGATCTTAGCGTCGATCCGGAAGTGGCCTTCCCGCCGCCGGCAGAAGCGACTACGGATGCGTCCACCCATGCCCGGGTTTGAAATGTGTGGGAACGGTGTTTTGCGTCCAAGGCTCAGCCAGATCTTGCGCGACGCCGCTACGCCCATTCCCGGCACCGACTTTCAAGCCACAGCCGATGACATGGAACTGATCGAGGTCTACGAGCGCGAGGGAGAGCAGGCCGGCCTGAAGCGTGCGGCCGAGCTGGAGCGCAATCGCAAGCGGCGCGAGCGGCGCGAACGCCGCATGCGCTTTGAGGAGATGGCGCGTAATCGCAACATCCAGCTAGCCGCCGAAAAGCTGGTCCGCGATCAGCAGCGCCACGCCGGGACAGCGCGCGAGGCTGCCGTAGAGGGAGACGCTGACGCGGAGGCCAATCGCAAGCCGCCGCAGTCAAAGAGCAATGGATCCTTGTCTGATGGAACTGAAGTGGGTGCGGGCGTAGTGTAACTCCCAGAGAATCAGCAATTTAGTTATAAGCGCCATAAAATCAGTAATTTAGGAGAGAAATCGACGCTAAACTGAAGATTCTAAGAAATCGCATAACAAAAATTTGGAACCGTCATACGGAGACTCGGTCGCTCAGGATGCGGGCGAGGGAAGGCGAAAAATCCACGCGAGCAGGACTTTATTCGCGGGGCTGCGTTCTGTCAAGATAAACAGGAGCCCAGACAACTACTGCGATCCATAGACGCGTCGTTCTGTCGTTCTTTAGTTGACCTGAGAATCACGTTCGGTCCGGTGAGCTGCGAACCCAGAGTGCGCCCTTGGGCGCTACAATACGAGGTCGGCCGATTGCGACTTTGCCGACGCAGAACCTGACCTAAGTCCCTTAAGTGACCCTTATGCCTACCGCCACGCGAACCAATCCGCTCTCGTACCTCACCGACCAACTTAACGAACTCAAGCAGAAAGGCACCTACTTCCACCTGCGCGTGCTGGAAGACGAGCAGGCGCCGGTGTGCACCTTCGACGGCAAGCGGGTCATCAACCTGGCGTCCAACAACTACCTCGGGCTGACCACGCATCCCAAGTTGCGCGAAGCGGCGCTGGAAGCCACGCGCAAGTATGGCGTCGGTTCAGGCGCGGTGCGCACCATCGCCGGAACCATGACGCTGCACATGGAGCTGGAAGAGAAGATCGCCCGCTTCAAGAACGTCGAGGCCTGCGTTGTCTTCCAGTCGGGATTCACGGCGAACGCGGGAACGGTGTCGGCCATCCTGGGCAAAGAAGACTTCATTGTTTCCGACGAGTTAAACCACGCGAGCATCATCGACGGCGCTCGCCTGTCGCGAGCGAAGATCAAGGTCTTTCGCCACAAGGACGCGGCGCACGCCGAAGAGCTGCTGAAGGAAATCAAGAACGAGCCTGGTCATCGGCTGCTCATTACTGACGGCGTGTTTTCCATGGACGGCGACATCGGTGCGGTGCCGCAACTTTGCGACCTGGCCGAGAAGTATGGCGCCATCATGATGGTCGATGATGCGCATGCTTCCGGCGTGCTGGGGCGCAACGGGCGCGGTACCATCGACCACTTTGGCGTTCACGGAAGAGTTGACATTCAGGTCGGCACCCTGTCGAAAGCCATTGGCGCGTTGGGTGGATACATCTGTGGCACCCGCGACCTCATCGACTTCCTTTACCATCGCGGCCGCCCGTTTCTGTTCTCGACTTCGCATCCGCCGTCCGTTGCTGCAACCTGCATCGCGGCTTTTGATGTCCTCGAGCAGGAGCCCGAGCGCATGGAGAACCTTTGGAAGAACACGCGTTACTGGACGAAAGAACTGGGCGGGCTGGGATTCAATATCGGCGGCGTCAACACCCCTGCCAGCGAAACTCCGATTACTCCGATCATCATCGGAGACGGTAAGCTCACGATGGACTTCTCGCGCGAGCTGTTCAAAGAAGGCGTGTTCGGAACGGGCATCGCGTTCCCAACTGTGCCCGAAGGCAAAGCGCGCATCCGCACCATCATGACGGCCACTCACACCCAGGAGGAACTCGATCAGGCGCTGGAGACGCTGAAGCGTGTGGGGAAGAGAATGGGGATATTAGCGTAGATCACAGCATCGTGCCCGGGGCACTAAGCCTCACCCAGCATTCCGCCTTCGGCTCTATGCTGAGCTGTCAGCGCACGCCCTTCGGGCTTCGACCTTCGCACAACAACGCTCATCCCTGCCAATCCGCGGTTCCCATTTCTTGAGGTCGCGAGACTCTCCCTCCCGTCTCACCGGGCGTATGATAAATCTCACGTATTCGGCCCGTTTGCCGAATGCGCACCCAAGGGACACCGACAATGGCCGACGACCTGACTTCCCTGAAAGACGACATGGTGGCATTCATCCTGGGACATGGTATGAGCCGCTTCCAGGGCTATGTGACGGAAGATGTCCATAGCGTCATGTGGGACCCGCGCGACAATCCCGAAAGCTGGAAGGACTTTGTGGAACTCGCCAAGAAGGCCGGTTCGTCCTTCCTCTCGATGGACGAAGAGGTGCCCTTCAGCGCGACGAAGTCGACTATCTGATCCAGCGCCTGCAGCATGCCAATTATCCCAGCGACGAGGACCTTGAGGAGGCGCGCTGGTTGCGCAATTACGTCGGCAAGACTGGATTCATTCAGCTCGGCTGGCCCCATCAGGGCATCATGTTTCTCTACGAAGTCTCGACCGAGTGGTACGAGCGCTATCAGCATTTGCTCGACCTGGTGGAAGACTTCGGAGCCCTCACCATCGACGAGCCTGACCAGGACGACGACCGCTGACGTGCGCTGGGCCGTTCGCAACGCCGATGCTGTGAAGATCGAGCGTCTGGCTCGCGAGGCCCAATTCCCCTCGACCATCGCGAGACTACTGGTTGCGCGGGGAGTCGAATCGCCGGAGGAGGCCGAGCGTTTTCTTGCTCCTTCGCTGTCTCACCTGCACTCGCCCTACCTGATGAAAGGCCTGCGGGAGGCCGTCGAGCGCTTGCAGGCGGCCATCGAACGCGGCGAGACCGTCCTTATTTACGGCGACTACGACGTTGACGGCACGACCGCCGTCGTCATCCTGAAGACCGTCATCGAGCTGTGCGGTGGCAAGGCCGAGTATCACGTACCGCACCGCATCCGCGAAGGCTACGGCATGCGCGACGAGGTCATCGAGCAGGCCGCCGAGCGCGACATCCACTTCATCATCAGCGTCGATACCGGCATTCGCGCCTTCGCTGCCGCCGAAACTGCCGAGCGTTGCGGCATCGACCTCATCGTTACCGATCATCACCTGCCCCAGGCCGAAGGCGTTCCCAAGGCGCTGGCTGTCGTCAATCCCAATCAGCCCGATTGCAATTACCCCTGCAAGGAGCTTTGCGGAGCAGGCGTTGCTTTCAAAATCGCGCAGGCGCTGCTCGAAGCCACAGGCCGCGAGCGGCTCATCCCATCGTTCCTCAAGATCGTAGCCATCGCCACCATCGCCGATGCCGTACCGCTGATTGGCGAAAACCGCATCTTCGCCAAGCTTGGGCTCGAGGGTTTGCGCAAGCCGGTCAATGCCGGGCTACGCGCCTTGCTCTCCAACTGCGAGCTCGACGGCTCGCGCCCGTTAAGCGCGGGAGACGTCGCCTTCCGTGTGGCGCCTCGTTTGAACGCCGCCGGGCGCATGGACATCGCCGACCGCGTCATTCGCCTATTTGCCGAACGCGATCCAGCGAAAGCGGCGGAGATGGCGCTGGAGCTGAATCAGCTCAACGGCGACCGCCAGCAGCGGGAGCAGGGCATCATTGAGGAAATTCACCGCAAGGTGGCCGAGTCCGAGGAACTGCAAGACGCCTACTGCATGGTGATCGACGGCGACGCCTGGCATCGCGGCGTGATCGGCATTTGCGCTACGCGCGTGGTCGAGCGCTACCATCGGCCGGCGCTGGTTTTCTCCTGCGAAGATGGCGAGGCACACGGCTCAGGCCGCTCGATTCCGGCCTTCCACCTGCTCGAAGCCCTTGAGAGCTGCCCCGAACTCTTCACCCGCTTCGGCGGACATGCTCACGCTGTCGGTTGCTCATTGCCAACCGAGCGCCTTCCCGAACTGCGCGCGCGGCTCGACACCTTCGCGCGGCAGCGGCTCACTCCCGCCGACTTCGTTCCCCTCCTCGAATATGACGAAGAGCTTGCCCTCGAAGCCATCGACCAGCAGTTCTGGGAGACGCTGCGAAAGCTGGAGCCCTATGGCGTCGGCAATCCTCTGCCGGTTTTTGTGAGCCGTCAGGCCAGGCTGGTGCAAGCCCCCAGGATTCTCAAAGAGAAGCACATGAGACTGCGCGTCATTCCCGAAAGCAACGATGGCCGCTGGCATAAGGCTCACGAAGTGGTGGGCTGGCGCATGGCCGAGCGCTCGACGCAGGAAGCGCTTGCCCTCGGCGACGTTCTCGACATCGCCTTCACTCTGGATTACAACGACCATCCTGACTTCGGCGGCTTGCAACTCACATTGGTAGACTTCGCACGCAATCGGTAGAGTCGGCCGTCAAATCGGCGCTGAAGCCGCCGCTCTTCCCCGGTAGTGGCCCGTTCTGGCCACAATCGCGGGCCAGAAGAAAAATATGACCACGGATTTACATGGAAGAGCACGGATCGGAGTTGAAGTTTGCGATTCCTTCTAATTCCTTCTTCCTCGTTTTCCTTCGTTCTGATCGCTGTGGATCCGTGTCGATCCGTGGTTGGCTTTTTCTTAATTGAGGAATTGAGCCGCTACGCTCTCCCCAAAGGTGCCTGTTCGTAGCAAGTTAAAATGTCCGCTTTTTGTAGCAAGTGAAATGTCCGGTTTTGGTTTCCGGGTTTACTCATATACCCGTAGCCGTCGTCGCTGTGGGAAAGGGGAAATCCCGCGGTTTTGGCGGGATTTCCAAGCGCGGGGGAAAAGTCTGTTTTTGGACTTTTCCCCGGCGCGTCTTTTCCACAGCGTTGGCCGCCGCGTTGTGGGTTGGGTTGAGGGCCACACCTTGGACGCTATAGCGTCCCAGCCGGTGCGGCCCGTGGGTGAGGCTGATGGTTCCATCCAGGTGCTGATGAACCGTGACGCTGCAGCCCGCCAGCGTCCCTCTCCACGGCACCCGCTCAATCTGCAGTTGCAGGTTCTGAAAGCTCACGGTGTTGTCGCGGTTTACCGTGCGCTCAAACTGCAGCGCGAAGATGAGATCCAGGTCCCGGCTGCGTGGACATGCCACGAACGCGCTGCCGCGCTGTGCCGGCGCCACTTGAAAGCGGCGGTTGAACTCGCCGATGTACTGCTCCCGCAGAAAGCGGTTGGCCTCGTTCACGGTCGTGATCCCGTGCAACCGCAGCTCCTGCGGCAACCGGCCCTGCCAGGTGCCGAAGCTGCGCTCGCTACGGCCCCGCGCCTGCGGCGAGTAGGCCGGGATCATCTGCACGCCCAACTCGCGCAGGGCGCGTCCCACTTGCGTCAGGCGGTGGGGATCCACTTTGCCGCCCACCTTGGGCGTGAGCCAGAAATGGCTGCCGCGGTCGCTGTACAGGGCGCAGAACAGCCCTTTGCGCTCGATGACTTCCCGCAACCCGGCCATCACCGTCGCCGTCGATTCTTCCTCCACCAGTTGCGCATAGTAGATCTCGCTGCTGGCGTCATCCAGAATCACGATCAGGTCGTACCAGCGCTCGTCCTGGAACCAGCGATGCCGGCTGCCATCGATGTGCAGCAACATGCCGGGCAGCGGCCGCCGTTCCCGCCGCTTGCGATGCACCCCGCGCTTGCGCCCCTTGGCTACCAGTCCGGCCCCTTGCAGAGCTTGCTTCACCCAGGTATAGCTCAACTCGATCTGGTGCTGCTCGCCCAGTTTCTCGTGAACATGCTGCACGTTCAGATCGAAATAGCGGTCCCGGTACAGCCCCAAGACCTGCTCCACCGTGGCCAGCGGGACTCGCTGGGGGGAAGGTTGTCCCCGCCGCCGGTCGAACAACCCGTCATAGCCGTGCTCTTCGTAGCGCCCGTGCCAGCGCCGCATCTGCCGATCGCTGATGCCGATAATCTCGGCGGCCTGCCACCAGGTAATCTTCTTCGCCATCGCCCGCAATATGACTTCTTGCACTTTCATCGCCCGCTCCATCGCGGCCTTCGAGTAGCAATCCATGCTTGCCATGGTCTCCTACTCTCGCCGCCCGCCAAGCGGACAGATCACTTGCTATCTCAACCGGACATATCATGTGCTACCGACACTCTCCCCAAAGGTGCCTTTACAGATCATCCTTTCTGGTTGTAGGATTCCCCGGTCAATGGAGAGCGCCATTGCCCCCGAGGTTTGTGGAAGCTGCGGCAGCCATGCCTTGCCCGACGGAGACTTCTGCCTGTTCTGCGGTGACGTCCTGAGCGAATCCGGCAAACTGCTTCTGGCGTCACAGCGCACGGAGCCGGGCTTGCAAGCCTCGCGCGGTAACATCGCCTTGGTCGTGCCCACGGAAGACAGCATAGAATACGCGGGCTTTTGGCTCCGGGTTTGGGCGGGCCTCATCGACGTCAGCCTGGAGATCGTTGCAGCCCTGCTGCTCTCACTGCTGATCGACACCGCCTTCAGCCTGGTGGGCCGGGCCATCGGGATCGAGCATGAGAGCGCCGCCTACGTGACCGGGTTTAGCTTCATCGTCCTGCTCACGGTGGGCGGATGGCTGTACGCCGCCTTCAGCGAAAGCTCGCGCTATCGTGCCACGCTGGGAAAGCGGATCATGGGCCTGCAGGTGGTCAACGCGGCTGGCGGCAAACTGACGTTCGGCCAGGCCAGCGGTCGCCACGTCATGAAGTTTTTGTCGCTGTTCTCCCTCGGCTTCGGCTTCCTGATGGCCGCCTGGACCAATCGCCATCAGGCGCTGCACGACCTGCCTCACGACTGCCTGGTGATCCGTGTCCCGGAAGAGAGCTTCTCGCTGTTGGGAAAGTAAGCGGCCCGCTGCCAGTACGGCAAAACCTTGCCATCCTGAGCGAGGAGCGTGCGACGAGCCGAAGGACTCCTATCTGGTCCCTCGCTTCGCTCAGCGCTGTTCATTCGCGCTAGGAAGATCGCGGCACAGTGAATCCGCGTGTTATTCTTACCTCTTACGTCACAATGCTCTTCTCGAAAGAATATGTGGGCTATCTCGCCCGCGAAGTCACTAAAAAACTGATTCAAGGCGAGTTCATCGAGACCTCCGAGCCGGCCGCGGCGACCGAGCGCGTCAATGCCGCCCTGCTGGAGGAGCTCACGCTGGAAGACCGCATCAACGACGAAGTCAGGATCATCCTTGAAACCTACTCCGAAGAGATGCAACGCAGCGGGGCCAATTACCAGGAGATGTTCAAGAAGGTGAAGAACGAGCTGGTCCGCAAATACAAGGCGGTGCTATGAGGATCAGCCGCGAAAAGATGAACAAGCTTGCGCACGCCGTGGCCGACACCCTGGCAACCATGGACAACGTCGAGTTCCTGGAAGACCGCAACACCATCCGCGTCGAGTCGCGCACCATTCTGGAAAAGCTGCTGATGGAAGAGGCCAGGATCGACGCTGCCGCCCGGCACAAAATCGAGAGCCAGCGCCGCACCATCCTGGAAGGTTCGCAGGAGTGGGACATCCTCTACCGCAAGTACTACAACGAAGAAGTCAAGAAGCTGGGGATATGAGGCGCGTTCCTGATCAGGCCCTTTCTGCTCGTCACACTCTTTATGATTTGTCATCCTGAGGTCGCTGTGCGACCGAAGGACCTGCCTGTCGTTAGTACTCCGGCGCACCTTCACACAGTGCACCGATGTGCGCGCATCGGCGCTTGTAGCCCGCAGGGCGTGTCATGACAGCCCAGCATGAAGCCGTAAGGCGAAATGCTGGGTAACTGGCCGTATGCATCGCCTGAGTCCCTCGGGGACGATATTTACGAAGTACCGTGCCTGGGGCACGCATTATAGAAGGGCGCCCCTTTCGCGGTAGTCTGCAGTAGCTGTGAAAAGCAGAAACTGCGGCAACACGAAAGGAACACCCTGATGAATAGCATCAAGTATGTCGGACTGGATGTCCACCAGAGCACCATCTCGATTGCGGTACTGAACGCGGAGGGCAAGCTGGTGATGCAGTCGGTCGTCGCCACCCATAGCAGGGCACATAGTGGACTTCCTGCAAGGGCTGCGTGGGACGCTACACCTCACCTTTGAAGAAGGCACGCATTCGGCTTGGCTCTACGATCTGCTGGTGCGGCGGGTGAGCAAGCTGGTGGTATGCAATCCGCGCAAGAATGCGCTGCTGAAGGCGGGCAACAAGAGCGATGCCAGCGACGCCCGCAAGCTGGCCGAGTTGCTGCGCGCCGGGATGTTGTCGCCGGTCTATCATGGCCAGAACAGCGCGGCGACGGTGAAGCAACTGGGACGCAGTTATGCCACGCTGACGGAAGACACCACCCGCACTATGGGCCGTATCAAGGCGCTGTATCGCAGCCAGGCGATTGCTTGTGCGGGCGAGAAACCCTATGGATCACGGCACCGCGAAGACTACTTAGCGCAACTGCTGGAGCCGGGATTGCAGCGGCGGGCGCGGCGACTCTATCAAGAGCTGGATCTGCTGCAGCAGTTGCGCCGCGAAGCTCGTTGCGATCTGCTGCTGGAATGCCGCAAGCATAAAGAGACGAAGTTGCTGCGCTCCATTCCCTGGCTCGGTCCCATTCGTGTCGCCCTGCTCATTGCACGCGTGCAAACCCCGTATCGCTTCCGCAGCAAGCGGCAGTTCTGGGCTTACTGCGGGCTGGCCCTGGAGACGCGCAGCAGTGCCGACTATCAGATGGTGAACGGGCAGCCGCGGCGGCACAGCAAGCCGGTGTTCATTCGCGGACTGAACCTCAACCACAACCACGATCTCAAAAATCTGTTTAAGAGTGCGGCCACCACCGCCAGCGGCAGCAGCGGAGTGTTTCGCAGCTTCTACGAAAACCTTCTATTAAAGGGGATGAAGCCCGAGCTGGCTCGGCTCACCCTGGCGCGCAAAATCGCCGCCATCACTTTGCACATTCGGAAGAAAGGAGAGCCGTTCGACGCCGACTATCTGAAGCTACATGCGGCTTGAGCGCGCAGCGACAGGACTGAGCGGATTGCTTCCGCGTTGTGGTTCGCGCTGAGCGCTCGGGTTCGAGGGTAAGTATCCTGGCCGGGTTAGGCTGCATCCGTCGTATTCGGCACCAAGTCTCACGGGGCACCATATGCTCCCTCGGACAACCCAACAAAGCTATAGTGCCGCCCCGAGCGGGCGAGTCTCCGATAGAACCATGGTTGGCCATTGAGCCCCCATGTGGCTTGCGCAGCGTACAGCAGCCGAACGACGCAGTACCGTGGAAGAGAAAACCGGAAAACCCTGCCGCCACCAAGCTCATGCCGGCACCAACTGGGGCTGGATGCCAGAGAACTACCCCTCTCTGCCGCCAGGGGAAAAGTATTTTCTCTTGACATCCCCTTCTATAGAACCCGGCCATCAATTTGGGCACCCACCCAGCACTCCGCTTCGCTTCCTGCTGGGCTATCATCGCACGCCCTTCGGGCTTCCGAAATGCAAAGGCTAGTCCTTCCGCCCTCCGCGCAGGCCCCCTTCCCCGATGACCCCGCTTACCCTTCCCCCCCGCTATCGTCTATCTTCTTGCAGGCGATGACGTTGAGGCCTGCCAGCTGACAACCTGAGGTCACGATGCCGGCCGATGCGGTAGCAGTTCCTCTGACGGTTCCCCCGGTACTCCCTGTGACAGTGCGGGATACCGGCGAAACATGTTTTGTGACAACCTCGTATAACAGAGGTATAGCAGAGCGTGCCCAAAGCCGGATGAACGACGCGGAGCTGATTCGGGAGGCGCAGCGCGGTAATCACGCCGCCTTTGAGGAACTGGTGCGGCAATATGACGCGCCAGTGCTTCGCCTTGCCTACCACATGACGCGCTCCGAGCAGGACGCGCAGGATATTTACCAGGAAGCGTTCCTCAAGGCTTATCGCAACATCAACAACTTCCGCTTCGAGTGCTCGTTCTATACCTGGATTTACCGCATCGTCACCAACCTATGCCTCGACTACCTGCGCAAGCGCCAGGTCCGCAAGGAAGACTCGGCCGTCATCTCCGACTCCGACGGTGAGACCTACGACCTGCTCGACCAGGTCGCCGATGTGCGCTCGGGAGCGAGTCCGGAGAAGGACCTGATGCGGCGCGAGTTGGGCGGGCGCATCGCCAAGGCCCTCGACAAGCTGACGCCGCGCGAGCGCATGGTCTTCGAGATGAAACATTACCAGGGGCTGAAGCTGCGCACCATCGGCGAGATTCTGAATACGACGGAAGAGACCGCCAAGAACACGCTGTTTCGCGGAACGCAGAAGCTGCGCGCCGCGCTGAAAGATATGAGGTAATTGCAATGCTCGATCGGCGCTCTTTTATATGCGCAACGATTCACCCGATAGCAAGAGGTATGCGATGAACTGCGATTGGGTACAACAGAACATCACGCTCCATCTGTATAGCGAGCTGGCCGACGACGCGCGCCATGAGCTGGAGCAGCACATTGCCCGCTGTACGTCGTGCGCCGCGGAGCTTTCCGCCCAGCAACAATTCCAGACCGTCATGAGCGTGCTTCCCGTCGAGGAAGTGTCGCCCAGCTTCCTGACCGCGTCTCGCATGAAGCTCCAGGAATCGCTGGAGCAGGTGCAGCCGCATCGCGCGTGGTATCACTGTCTGGCCTTCGATCCCTCGGCGTGGTTGCGGCAGGTGCGCTTCTCTCCGGCCCTGGCGTCCATCATCTTTCTGGTGGGATTCGGCGGCGGCATCGGCACCATGTATCAGGCCTTGAGCGGCAAAGCTGAGGCAACACCCCCGATCCAATCTTCCGCTCCCGTCGAAGGTTCCATCAGCGGCATCACTTCCATCCAGCGCGATCCAGCCACCAATCAGGTCAAAGTGCAATACGAAAGGGTGATGCCGGAATCGGTTCAGGGAGCAGCAACCGAGCCCAAGATTCAGGACCTGCTTCTGTACGCCGCCAAGAGCAACGAGAATTCCGGCGTGCGCTTGAACTCCGTCGACGCGCTGAAGGGCAAATCCGACGATCCCCGCGTTCGCGAGACGCTGACCTATTCGCTACGATACGACAGCAATCCTGGCGTGCGCCTGCAGGCGCTGGAAGGCTTAGGTCCGCTGGTGAAAGACGACATTCGGGTCCGCAACGCCGTGCTGGACGCGCTGCTCAACGATAGCAACCTGGGCGTGCGCAGCGGCGCATTGCATGCGCTCGAGCCGGTCAAGGCCGATAGCAGCGTGCGTATGGCGCTGCAGCAGTTGGCGAAAGAAGACCCCAGCGAATACATTCGGCACGAGTCCCAACAACTGTTGGCCTCCATGCCAAACATGTACTAGGGTCTTGAAAGGGGCCGCCTTTAGGCGTGCCGAAAGAAGCAGTCTGGACGTCCGGCTTTTAGCCGCTAAGGTACTCGTCTTTCAGACTGGAAAGCGAATCACCTCAGGGGATGAAGCCCAGGATGTTGGCCGGATTTCGGCACGGCTGAAGCCGTGCCTCTTCAAAACCCGAGGAAGACAAACAGCTTTCGCTCTCCTGCGGTTTCCCGCCTGGTGCAGCGGGACATGAGATCTTACTAAAGCGGGAGGAAGGGTCGGTTGAGTATAGGGCCTGGTTCAGGGGCGACAACAGGCACAACGACAGAAGGCAACAACCCGGCACAAGGTCCGGCGAAAGGCCTTCGCGCAGCGAATACGGCTTTCCGCAAGTCGGGGGGTACGGTTGTCTGTCTGGCTCTGGCTGTGGCACTACCCCTGTTGGCGCAGCGAGTGCGCGTCTACCAGGACGGCAACACCTGGGTGGAAGAAACCACTGGCGCCCTTCCGGTGGCCCACGATTTGCGGATCAACACTGATGTCGGCTCCATTGAGGTACGAGGCAAGGCGCGCGGCATCGTGTATGTCATCCGCAAGCGCGCTGCCGTCCCCAGCAAAGAAGAGGCGGAGCGCGAGTTCCAGAAGATGAAGGTCTCGGCGGTGAACGTGGGTGATCAGGTCGTGGTTGAAGGCAAACTGTTGCAGCGCGACGTTACCCGCCTTACGGCGGATTTCTCTGTGCAGGTGCCCTACAACCTCCGGAAAGTTCTGCTGAACACCAGCAGCGGTGCCCTGAAATTGACTTCGCTTTCGGCGACCGTGACCGGGAAGACGGGAGCCGGGCCGGTCAAGCTCAATGACCTGGCTGGATCCGTCGCCATCACCACCGGCGGCGGGGATGTCACCGGAGGCAGCTTGGGCTCAGAGGCGATTATCAAGAGTGGCGGCGGCAGCGTGCATATCGAAAGCATCACCGGCGCGGCCAAGATCAGCACCGGCGGTGGCAGCGTTTCCATAGGCTCGGCCAACACCTTGCTTATCGACAACGGCGCCGGCAGCATCGATGTAGGCCGGTGCTTTGGCAACTTCCAGGCCAGCACCGGCGGCGGCAACGTCAGCGTAGGCGAGGTGACCGGCTCGGTGGGCGTCGACGCCGGCGCGGGAAGTGTTCACGTGGCCGGGGCCGGGGGGAGAGTGCAGGTCACTACCGGCGGCGGCAGCGTCGAGTTGTTCAAGGTGGCGCAAGGCGCCAAGGTCGATACTCCGGCGGGCGCCATCACCGTGCAGTTTACGGCTGTCCCGGGAGCATTCACCGAGTCCTCGTTGCACACGGGCTCCGGCGATGTGCTCGTCTACTTGCCGGATGAGTTGCGGCTGACGGTGCACGCATCGTCCGATATGGCGCCGGGATACGGAATCCGTTCCGATCTTCCCGGCATTCACATTAGCTGGCAAGGTAGCAGCTTTGGACCGCGATCCATGTGGGCGGAAGGCGCATTGAACGGTGGCGGGCCGTTACTTCGCGTTCGTACCGGCATGGGCCACATCGAGTTTCGCAAAACGCAATAGCATTGAGCAGGACTGGATTAAGACCCATGTTTCCATCAAGAACTATCCGATCGAAAGCGCAGCTAGCCGTCATGGCGGCAACGGTTGTGCTGTTGACCCTCCCCGCCGCATTTGCCGTGCCCAATTCAAGCGGCAACAGCTCCGGCGCGTACCTGGGCGTTCACATCAACAACTTGACTCCTGACCAGGCTGCCAGCCTCAAGCTCAGCGACCCCAGCGGCGTTGTGGTGACGAGCCTGGATCACGACGGCCCCGCCTGCAAGGCGGGGATCAAAACCAACGACGTAATCATGTCCGTCAACGGTACAAAAGTCGGCGACATCCAGCAGATGGTTGAAGTGATGCAGGGCCTCTCGGCCGGCACCGTCGCCGCTATCAGCATCGTTCGCGATGGCAAGCCTCAGAACATCAAGGTCACCCTGGCCAGCCGTAAAAGCTGGACTGCGCCGCAGGCGTACCCTGTGCCCAACTCGGCTGGGGCCAAGTCTTTCGTTGCCCCCCTGCCGCCGGTCGCTTTCCCTTCCGATACCGAAGTGCCCCTTGTCACTCCCGCCTCTGCTCGCCGCGGCATCGTAGTTGAATCCCTCACCTCGCAGTTGGCCGAATACTTCGGAGTTCCCGCAGGCCAGGGCGTGCTGGTGCGCAACGTGCAACGCGGCAGCCCGGGAGCCAGCGCGGGATTGAAGGCCGGCGACGTGATCGTCAAAATCGACGGTGAACCCATTCGCGATCTTGCCGACTGGCGCCGCAGTATGCACACCGACAGCACCAAGACCTCGTTCTCCATCATTCGCGACAAGCGCGAGCAGACCGTGGAGATGATTTTGCCCGGCCCGGCGGGTGAGTTGCGCCTGGGCGAAGATTGGGACTCTTTCGACATAGACGTGGAGGCACTCAACCAGCAGATGGAAGAGCTGGGCCCGGAAATCCGCCGGCAAACCGAGCAGGCCATGATGTTCCGCTCCGATGAGCTGGAGAAGATGCAGCGCCAGATCGAGAAATCGGTTCGCCGGAACGTCGAGCCGCAAATCAAGATTCAGGCCCGCGAAATCGAGAAATCGATGAAGCAGCTTGAGCCGCAAATCCGCCGGCAAACGGCGGAGATCCAGAAGCAGATGGACCAGATGCGCCCCGAGCTGGAGAAGCAGACCGCCGAAATCCAGAAGGCGATGACGTTGAAGCAGGAAGATCTCGCTAAGATGCGCGAGGAAATCAACCAGTCAATGAAGGCCCTGACCCCGCAGATTCAGGAGCAGATGAAGCTCATCACCCCGCAAATCCAGCAACAAATGCGCGAGCAGATGCAGGAACTGCAAAAGCAAATGCAGCAGCACCAGCGCGAATGGCAGGAAATGCTGAAGAACCTGCCTAACTCCACCGACCAGCCCAACTTTTTTTAACTTGTCATCCTGAGCGCAGCCGAAGGGTGCCCTTTCAAAACCCGCTGAACCCGCCGAGTAAACTGGACAAAACCCATGTCTCCCGTTCTGCAAGCTGCGTTGGCGTCGTGGGCCGTACCCTGGGTCCCGACTCTCGGCATATTCATAACTGCGTTAATTTACCTGCGCGGCTGGTACCTGTTGCGCTGCGCCGGCTTTCCCCTGATTCGTCCATGGCGCGTGTGGGCATTTCTCTCCGGGCTGTTCGCTCTCTGGGTAGCGCTGGCATCGCCGATGGACGTGTTCAACGGTTGGTTGCTGACGGCGCACATGCTTCAGCACATGGTGCTGATGATGCTGGCTCCGCCGCTGATCCTGCTTGGCGCGCCGCTAATTCCCCTCGTGCGCGGGCTGCCAGTCTCCGCCGCGCGCGAGTTCGCTGGGCCTTTCCTCAACTGGAGACCGACGCAGCGTCTCGGACAAATCCTGACTCAGCCGGTCTTCGCATTGGTGCTCATGGGATTGGTCATGCTCGGCTGGCACATCCCTGCGCTGTACGAACTGGCGGTGCGGTCCCCAGCGTGGCATGAGGTCGAGCACGCCTGCTTTTTCCTGACGTCGTTGATTTTCTGGTGGCCGGTGATTCAGCCTTGGCCGAGCCATGCGCAGTGGCCGCGATGGGCCATGGTGCCTTACCTGCTCGTGGCCGATCTGCTGAACACCATCCTTTCCGCCGCTCTCGTCTTTGCCGATCGCGTGCTCTATCCCTCGTATCTCGATGCGCCTCGCGTCTTCGGGCTCTCCCCGCGCGAGGACCAGGCCGCAGCCGGGGCCATCATGTGGGTGATGGGCTCGATGGCGTATCTCATTCCGGCCGTGCTGATCGCTGTCCAATGCCTGGCGCGGCGGCCAATTACATCGCAAGTTCAGCGCTTGGAGAAACGAACGCCGCTATTCGCCGGAAGCTGGCTGCGCACAATGGCGAAGTTGGGATTAAGCGGCACGAAGGCCGAAGCGCTTTCGTTCATCACGCTGTTCCTCGCCACGGGCTTGGCATTCTCGGCGGTGATAGCGTTCTCCGGCTCCGACGATGACGATCTTGCTTTGCGTGAGCGGCAGCAGACCGGAAACCTCGTGGTCTCCGTATATGCGCCGAGCAACTTGACTGTGGGAGACAACAGCATCAGCATTCTTGTGCAAGACGCTACGAGTGCCGTTCCACTCGACAGCCGCGTCGAGCTGAGCGCCGCCCGCACAGGTGGGAGCCAAGCTCAAAATTTCACGGCGCATGGTACGGAGGGCGACTCCGAGAACAGGCTTATGCGCTCGGCCACCATCGATCTTCCGAAATCCGGCGGCTGGATCATGCACATCGACGTGGCGCGCGCATCGGACACCGCGTCGCTGACCTTCCCGGCCGAAGCCGTCACCCATGATCCCGGCTTCTATGACTGGTGGCCTTACCTGATCTTTCCTGCCAGCGCCGTCTGTCTAGTGCTGATCTATGCTTACCGCCATCGTGTTGCGGCGCCCCGGCTACCGGCGATCCCTATAGGTCACACTACCCGCCCTGCCCACCACAGCACGAATCCGCCCAGCAGAATCCGGTAAACCGCGAACACCGTAAAGCCACGCGTACGCACCCAGTTCATGAACCACGCCACTACGCCGTAGGCCACGATAAACGACACCACGAAGCCGATGATCAGCACCAGTATGTGGTGCGCGTCGGTTGGCAACTCTCCGATCGCGCTGGGCTCGCCGTGATGCGGCCGCAGCGACCTGAACAGGTCATAGCAGGTCGCGACGATCATCGTCGGAATCGAAAGGAAGAATGAGAATTCTAGCGCGGTCGGGCGATCCATTCCTGCCAGCTCGCCCGCGGTGATGGTTGACATCGAGCGCGATGTGCCGGGGAAGACCGCCGACAGTATCTGGCATAGCCCGATCCACACTGACTGGCCAACAGACATCTGCTCCATGTCAGTCGTTAGCCCGCCGCGCGCGAACGCCTTGTGCTGCGAGCGCTCATAGATGCCGTCCACAATCCACATCACAACTCCGCCGATGATGAGCGCCCAGGCCATGATGTGAGTGTCTTCGAGGTGCTTGCCGATAAGCTTGGTCAGCAGGAATGCGGGGATCGCGGTGCAAACGAAGGCGATGATGGTCAGCGTAAAAGGATGGGTGAGCACCGTGCGATCGCCGCGCTTGCCGTTGGGAAAGTCGCGCATAAACTCGACGATGCGCGGCCAAAAGTAAATCGGCAGACAGAGAATTGCGCCCAACTGAATGACGATGGAAAACATCTTCCAGTAGCCATTGGCCAGGTCCATGCCAAGAAACGCCTCGGAGATTCGCAGATGCGCCGTCGAGCTGACGGGAAGAAATTCGGTTAAACCTTCAATGATGCCCAGCAGGACAGAAAGCAGGTAGTCGTTCAAATCGCCTCGCGTGCGGGCGTTGGGTGCCCGGCTGAAAAGTTATTTTGGCTACAGTGCCCCATCTTGTTTTGGCGAAAGCGCTCCATCGAAGAGATTGTCATCCCGAGCAAAGCGAGGGACCTGCTCTCGCCGGCATCGGAACGCACTGTCCTGGAGCGGCATTCGCCGACTGCAATTCCGACAATTCCAAGTCTTTCGTGATGCCAAAGAAAGCAGGTCCCTCGCTTCGCTCGGGATGACAACAATAAAGGAGTCCGGGCAAAGGTGGGTCCGCACTACTCAACCGTATTCCCATAAGCAGGCATACCAGTCTGAACCATATATATCAGAGTCTGCGCGCGCGTCGACCAGTCGTTGGCGTCGGCATATTGCGCGATCAGCCGCTTCGAGATGCTGATGGAGCGCGCGGCGGCGTCCTCGGCCTTCTTCTGCTGGTTGTCGGTTTTGTAAATCGTGATCAGCGCGGCCTGCCGCCAGGCCGCATTGTAAAGCGCCTCGGGAGCTTTGGGCGACTTGGGATGCTCGTCCACATACTTGACGTAGATCTCCGTTTCTTTCACCGGGCACTCTGCCTGCGCCTCCCAATCGCCGCACAACTTGTTGTCGATCAGGCTATACGCCGCGAGGTCAGCCCACTTGGTCCCGGGAAATTTCTTCATCACCTTTTTCATGTAACTTTCATCAAGCGGCATCCGCATACTGGGGTCGCGTAGCTTCGCCGAGGGACGGGTTCGCTGGTCGGCGAGATCAAGTTGCCAGCGAATATCGGCCGCACGATACATTGCCTCAGCCGCCAGGGCCGAAGAAGGGAAGTACTCTGCCAGGCCCGCATAAAGCCGCATCGCGTCCTGGGCTGCGCCGCGCCGTCCACCGCGCTCGCTGGCCTGATATTCAGAATCGGCTGCCTCGCCGAAGATGATCTTGTCGCCGTCAGGAACGTCGGGCGTGATGATGCCCTTATCGAGCACCCAGCCGGTGACGTTGCGCTCGGTTTCCAGTTCGGGATTCGACTCAACCGTGCCCACGACGTGTACCCATCCCGGCGTGCGTTCGAGAACGACGACTTCGCGGCCACGCGCGATGTTCGACAGCTTGGCCGAGCTGGTGTCGGGCGAGATGTAGATCACTCCCTCGCGAATCGTGATCCCGCGCGGGCCGACGGCGGCGAAGGCGGAGATGCAGGCAACAAGAGCAAGAAAGGCAGTAGAAACCAGGCGAGAGTGCAAAGTCATTGGAAGTTCGATTGTAGCGCGGCGGGGTACTTAGTGCCCTAAGCGAATCTTGGCTCGATGAGCAATTAATCAGCGCCTTTGGATTCGGTGTGTGCAGTTGGACTACCCGTCTGGTACAGCTCCATCAGCTGATTCAGCGTCCTTCTGCGAAGGTTCTCTTCTTCGGCGATCCATTCCTTCATCCGACTGTCGTCGCTTGTTGATAATCCAGGCGGCAACGTCGTGAAGCAGTTTACGTGATCCGTCCAGCTCTGGATGCTTCGGTTCCAAACGACCGTGTGCCACCTCCCTCACCCGGCTAAGCGCGGAGGAGACCAGACTCAGGTAATTCTTGTAGAAACTTTGCTCCTGTCCGGCAGGCGCCGACCTGAGATCGCGAAGCGCGCTGCTGACTTTTGCCACATCCCTAATCGTGTCAACGAACAGGCTGCTCTGCGATGACGTCGTCGCTTCACCGGAGTATATGTATTCATCCAAGTTTCCCAAAGCAAGCAGCCGGGCACCTGGATTTGGAGCCGTTACATACGAGAGAAATGATTCGGGAACTCCCGCGAGAGTTGAGTCAAGGTCCGAAATGGCATTGTCTTCTCCTGCCAACTGCCGACTAATTGCATTCGTAAAGATCTCGCGATAGCTCAAGATGCCCCGCCTTGCAACCTCCCAATCTCGACGGAAGAATAGAGTCAGGAGCGCGAGCACCACGTCTTTGTCGAGGTGCTGCTTGACCTTGATCACCAGGGTGTACGCATTCATATACCGCTTGACTTCGCGGGGGTTGACCCCTGACTCGCTCACCAAGTAGCGCAGGTGCGGCGTAACGACCTGGCGCAGTTCAGTCTCCTGCTCAGGTTGCAAGTTCGCTTCATCGTAGACCGCATGCAGAAAGTCATCGAGTTGCGCAATTGCCACGGGCGCGACAGAATAGGGGAGCTGGAAAATCTTCTTAATGTAGTCAGCTCCGCGAATCTGATAGCTGCCTTCAGCAGTGTCGCTTTTGTATTTCAGATCGATGCTGCGTTCAACCACGGCCTGGTCAAGGCCCACCACAAACACAAAACCTTCCAGGTCAAAGAACAGCTTCATCGACTCCAGAACCTCAAGCGCACCCTGTGGTAAACATCGGTCCAAGTCATCAACGAAGACAACAATCCTGCGCTCCGAATCGTTGCCAACAAATTCACTGAAAGCTTGGGATAGTGCCCGGAAACTCGCGTGGTAGAACGAACGTGAAATCTCGGCCTTCTCTTTTTCTGTCCGAGCGAAGGGAAAGAACTTGTCGGCGCGTTCCAATGCCTTATTGGCGTCAAATGAAAGGTCAATTGCGCCCGGGATACCGACCTTCAGGCTCATGCCCGCCAGCAGACAATAGATGGCCTTACCGACGGTCGCGGCGGTTTTGACGGCTTGCTTTTGAGATCCCGGATTTTTTTTTGACCAGGAAAGCAAGGCTTCCCGTATGGTGTCGAGCAGTGGAACGATCAGGTGGGGTTCGCGTTCGTAGCGCCAAGCGCTGAAATCCACGGGGATGGTTTTGCCAGGATCCAGTTTTCTTTGGATGGCCTGCATGAGGGTTGTCTTTCCAGAGCCCCAACTGCCGAAGATCCCAATGACGAATTGCGGACGGCTCCGCTCGATGATCTCCTTCAGAGCCTCGGCCGCGTTGTCGAATCCTAGGGCGGGTTTGGTCGCAGGTGAATCTAGGATAATCTTGTAATCCGCTATGGCCATGTGAGCACCGGGAATTCAGGAGCCACAGAGTATATATCAATGAGAGAGCGAGACGGCAAAAAGCACTATTGACGTTTGGTGCCATCAGGCCCGCGCTAACTCGGATTCTGATGTCCAGCTTCGTCAAAGGTTCTTAGTCTCGGCGCCGTGCGCTGGTGGGATAGAGGGCGGGTGTGGTCTTTGCGATTCAACAGTCCCCAGACTTGTCGCTGATGACACTCTCTTCCCCCAACACCTGCGCCAACAACTGCGGCTCGACGTTCCCCCCGCTGATGACAGCTACCGCCTTCTTTGCTTCCGGCAACTCTTTTTGATGATAGAGCCACGCGGCGAAGGTCACGGCTCCGCTGGGCTCGGCGACGATGCGGGCTGTCATAGCAGCGCGGCGCATAGCGCTGCGTATCTCGTCTTCCTTCACGGTGATGATGTCATCCACGAAGCTGCGAATGTGCTCGAAGTTCAGAGGCCCCACCGACTGTGTGCGCAGGCCGTCGGCCAGTGTGCTGGAAACGCGTTCGGGAGGAAGCTGCACGATCTCGCCGCGCTGAAAGCTCTGCTGCGCGTCATTGGCCAGCTCCGGCTCCACGCCGATCACCCGCGCTTTCGAACCGCTCAGCTTAATCGCAGCGGAAACTCCACTGATTAGACCCCCACCGCCCACCGGAACCAGCACCAGATCAACGTCGGGAATGGTCCTCAAGAATCTCCAGCCCAACCGTTCCCTGTCCGGCGATGATGAACGGATCGTTGTACGGAGGCACAATCGCGTAGCCGTGCTGCGCAGCGAGCTCTTCCGCCTTCTGCATGCGCTCGGCGCTGCTGCCTCCGACGACGATGATTTCGGCTCCGAGTGCAGCAGTAGCGTCGACCTTGATCTTCGGCGCATTGCGCGGCATGACCATGACGCACCTCACGCCAAACGCCCGCGCCGCGTAGGCTACGCCCTGCGCATGGTTGCCGCTGGAGTACGAGATGACGCCGTTCTGGCGCTCGCTCTCGCTGAGGGAAGCGATCTTGTTGTAGGCTCCTCGTAGCTTGAACGCGCCGATCGGTTGCAGGCTCTCTGGCTTGAGCCACAGTTGGCCATCAGGAGGCGCTGCGTTTTCGACTGCGGGAGGGTAGTAGCGCACCAGCGGCGTGCGCGCGGTAATGTTATCGAGGCGTTCCTGGGCGGTCCGAATATCGTCGAGAGTTACCATGAATGTCGAGTTGCAACAACAAGTATAGGGGCCCGGAGTGACGAGTCGGTCAGGCTTTGAAGCGGGGTGAGCAAAAGAGCCAGTCAACCGAATTCCTTGTTGAATGGAGGCCCGGCACTCCTTCGCGCCTGGTTAGAACCCTCAGGTTTGTTCAGATAGCGACTGGCGCCCGAACAATCTCTACAGAGCACTTGGCGTGTCGAGCGACAAATTCGGCAACGCTGCCCATCAAGAATCGGCGAACACCTCCGTGCCCGTGCGAGCCGACAACGATAAGGTCGGCGCCCCACTCAGCAGCGCGGTCGATGAGCGTTTCTCGCACGTCGCCCACCTCAACTCCCGCGTCCGCCTTGAAGCCGGCACGACCCAACTCGTTAGCGATTCTCCCAACCAGCTGACGGGCTGGATCTCTGAATTCGTTCAGCTCGGGTGCGTACCCGGGCGCCATTTGCGGAGGAGAGGGCGCACTCGGCTGTAACACGTGAAGCACCCGGACCTCGGTGTTCTCGATGCGAAACTGCTTCACGATGGCCTGTAACACAATTGCCGATGACTCAGAATCGTCAACGCCCACCAGTATTTTCATGGCTCCTCATCCAGTAGCACGAGATTGTCTAGGATTCACAATAACTCTTAAGGGTGAGCTATCCAAGCTTGGATTTGCGGGGCCGCGGTCTGGCTTGATGTTTCCGCCGTAATCCAGAACGAGAGCCTGGCAGGGCCTACGCCGGGCAATCGCGGCCTATGGGCGCTCACAAACGGCTTCAGACTTCGAGAATGACCGGCATGATGAGCGGGCGGCGCGACGTGTTCTTCACGATGAAGCGCTTCAGGTCCTGGCGAATCTTTTCCTTGATCATGCCGTAGTCGCCCTTCTCCTCGTCGCTCGACGATTGCAGCGTGTTCATCACCGTCTGCCGCGCCTGGTCGAGGAATCCGTTCTCCGCCATGCTGCCGCTGAAGCCGCGCATCACGATTTCCGGTGCCGACTCCACTTCGCCGGTCAGCTTGTTGATGGCAATGATGGGCAATACGATGCCGTCTTCGCTGAGGTGACGGCGGTCGCGGATCACGAGGTCCTCCACTACATCGCCCATAGAGTTCGAATCGATGCAGATTCTCCCTACAGCGACCTTCCCCGCTTTGCGCGCGCCCAGTTCGTCGAATTCCAGAACGTCACCGCTCTCGATCATCAGCACATTTCCCACCGATCCATGCATCGATGCGGCCAGCTCCGCGTGCAGCTTGAGCTGCCGATATTCCCCATGGATGGGGATGAAATACTGCGGCTTCACCAGGTTGATGATGAGCTTGAGCTCTTCCTGGCTGGCGTGGCCGCTGACGTGGACCGGTGGGGAAGAGCCGTCGTCGTAGATGACGTGCGCATCGCGACGGAAGAGGTGGTCGATGACGCGATAGATCGCCTTCTCGTTCCCGGGAATGATGCGCGAAGAGAGCACGACCGTATCTCCCGGTGCGATCCGCGCGTGCTTGTGATTGTCCACCGCAGCCCGCGACAGCGCCGACATCGGTTCGCCCTGGGTGCCGCTGATCAGTATGCACACTTTCTCGGGCGGCAGGTCCTTTGCCTGCGACGGATGTATCAGCAAACCCTCGGGAACCTCGAGATACCCAAGGTCCTGCGCGATCTCTGTCGACTCCATCATCGACCGCCCGACTACGGCGACCTTGCGTCCGTGCTCGAACGCTTCTTCCATCGCTAGCTTGATGCGATGGATGGAGGATGAAAAGCAGGCGATGAATAACTTCTTCTCGGCGCGGCCGAAAATCTCCTGGAAGCGCGCCCGGACCGCTCGTTCGCTTGGCGTGTAGCCGCGCCGCTCGACGTTGGTCGAATCCTGAAACAGCGCCAGCACACCCTGCTTGCCATATTCGGCAAAAGAGTGCAGATCGAAGAGCCGGTTATCAGTCGGCGTGGGATCGACCTTGAAGTCGCCAGTGTGGATCAGAATGCCCAACGGCGTATGAATGGCCAGCGCAACGCAATCCACCAGGCTGTGAGTGACCTGGATGGGATGAATGGTGAACGGACCGATTTTGAATCCGTCCCCCGGGCGAATCTCGTTGAGAACAACATCGTCAAGAAGCCCATGCTCTTCCAGTTTGCCCTCAACCGAGGCCAGCGTGAACTCGGTGCCGTAGACCGGCACATTCAAGTCGGAGAGGATCCAGGGCAGGGCGCCGATGTGGTCCTCGTGCCCGTGGGTGAGCACAATGGCGCGAACGTGCTGGCGGTTCTCCAGCAGGTAGGTGATATCGGGGACGACGATGTCGACGCCCAGCAGTTCCGATTCAGGGAACATAAGTCCGGCGTCGATGACGATGATGTCATCGCCCCAGCGAATTGCCATGCAATTCATGCCAAATTCGCCGAGGCCACCGAGGGGCACAACTTGGAGCTTACCGGAAGGCATCAGCAAGCTTTGATGCTAGCACGCTTTTGGCTGTTGGCTTTTGGCTTTTAGCCTTTGGCTGTTGTCTTGCTAACCGTGCTGGCCCACGCGGCGCCAAATTCGGACGTGCAGGCAAGACTAACCGGACACCAAGAGCCAAAAGCTAAGAGCCAAAAGCGTAACGCAGGGAAGCGTCCTATACTAAATTCAATGCCCGATGCCGAACCTAAGTCTTTGATGCGACGCGCGCTCGAAGCGGCCATTCGTAAGACCTTCACGCGCGCTTACCAGACCATCAAGGTCGATCCCGACAGATACATGGAGCATCTCCGGATGGCCTACGGGCTGCCGGCCATTACCTATGACGGTGTGTTCGGGGTTGAGCTGCACGTGCTCGATCACATCGCTGAGGAAACCATTCGTGGCGGCATGAAGATGGCCGCCGCAGAAGGCGCCGGACTGGGCATGGGCGGCATCTTCACTATGCTGCCCGACCTGGGAATCCTGGCCGCGATCACTATCCGCATGATCCAGAAGCTAAGCCTGGTATACGGCTTCCCGTACAACACGGAAGAGGAAGAAGCGGAGCTTTGGGTAGCGGCCGCGAGCGCCGCCGGCGTGGATATTGGCCGCGAGTTGGTCGAGAAGCAGGTCGTCTCCCGGTTTGTGCCCAGGGTGATCCAGCGCATTGCCGCCCAGGCCAGCGCCGAGATCGCGGAGAAGTGGGCAGCACGGATGGTCCCGGTCGTCAGCGGCGTGATCGGTGCCGGGCTCAACTACTACTTCGTTCGCGTCTGGGGCCAGCGCGCGCTTGGCCACTTTCGCCAGCGGCACCTGGCACTACGCCGGCAACAGGAGCGGGCCGCCGCCATTCCCTTGTCGGCTTCCAGTGCTTCTTAGAACCAGTTCACCACGGAGACACGGAGAACACTGAAGGTTTAGGGTCAAGGAACCGCCCCTCCAATTGTTTGTCATCACGAGCGCCATCCTTTGGCGCGAGGGATCTGCTCTTGTTCCCGGGGCTAGTTGGTTGGCGGCGCAAAACATCTTCGCCGGGAGAGCAGAACAGATCCCTCGCTTCGCTCGTGATGACAAACAATTCTCTGTGTCACCGTGTCTCTGTGGTGGATTTGCCTTACTCTTCACGAACTCGCCGCTTCCGCCACCACGGGTGACACCTGTTCGACCCCGAACTCGCCTTCCCACTTTGCCATTACGACGGTCGCCAGACAGTTGCCAAGAACATTGACCGCTGTCCTGCCCATGTCCATCAGTTGGTCGACTCCGAGCAGCACGAAGACCGGTTCCGTCGGCAGTCCGACTGAAGTGGCCGTGGCCAGCAGGATGACGAGCGCCGCACGCGACACTCCCGCGACTCCTTTGCTGGTGAGCATGAGCGTGAAGGCAATCATGAATTGCTGCCCCAGCGATAGGTGCAGACCCGCGACCTGGGCGACGAAAATCGCCGCCACAGAGAGATAGAGTGAGCTGCCCGTGAGATTGAAGCTATAGCCGGTGGGGATCACGAAGGCCGCGATCTGCCGAGGTACGCCCATGGCTTCCATCTGCTCCATTGCGCTGGGCAGGGCGGCCTCGGAGCTGGAGGTGGCGAAGGCAATGGTGACCGGCTCGGCCACCGCTTTCATAAAACGCTTGAGCGGCACCCGGAATAGCAGTGCGATCGGCAGCAGGACCGCAAAGATGAACACGATCAGGGCGGCATAGAGCGTGAGCAGCAGTTTCAGCAGGCTGCCCAGGATGCCGAAGCCGGTATGTCCCACAGTGTAGGCGATGGCCGCGCCTACTCCGATTGGCGCCATGTACATGACGATGTTGGTGAACTTGAACATCACCTCGGCAAGGCTCTCGCAGAGCGTCAGCATCGGCCGGCGCTTCTCTTCGCCGATCAGCGCCAAGGCAATAGCGAAGATCAGGCTGAAAACCACTACCTGCAGCACAGCGTTGTCAGCCACAGATTTGGCGATGTTCTCAGGAAAGACGTGCAGGATGGTATCTTCGGCGCTGAGCTTGCTCACCCCTGTAGTATCCGACGTTGTGGTAGTCGCGATCTGTACTCCTACGCCGGCCTTGCTCAGATTGATGGCCGCCAGACCGAGCAGGATAGCGATCGTGGTCACGATCTCGAAAAAGATGATCGACCGCAGGCCCAGCCGCCCGACCTGCTTCAGGTTCGAGTGCCCGGCGATGCCCACGACTAATGTCGAGAACAATAAGGGGGCGATGATGGTCTTGATCAGGCGAAGAAAGATCAGCGCCAGCACGCGCAGATGGGTGGCCACGGTTGGAAAGTCGTGTCCGATCTCCGCCCCGAGAAACATTGCGACGAAGATCCAGGCTGAGAGCGTGCGCCGAATGCAGGCGTAACCGACGAGCGCGAACAGTCCGATCCAGCGCAGACCAAAATTCAGCTCCGGCGAACCTGAAAACTTCCAGTGCAACAGGGCAGCAAGGCCCATCGCCGCGGCGAAAATCAACAGAAACCGCGGGCGAGTTATTCCGGAGCCTGAGGTCATCGGATTCAGTCCCTCCAAGCCGTGTCATCCCGACCCCGAGCGTAGTCGAGGGGCGAGGGATCTGCAGTTCGCGGCCGCGACGGATCATTCATCAGCGCAGAATATCTTCCAGCTCAACACCACGATCGGTGCGTTCGTCGCGGTATTTCACGATTACCGGCGCATACAGCGAAAGTCCCCACTCGGCGGCTTTGCCGCGATTGATGGCTCGCGCGCCCGGCACTACAACGGCTCCTTCCGGCACGCGCAAGGGCTGCTCTACGGTCGCGCGATAGACCTCGCCACGCACCACATCGAACAGCGGAGTCGAGCGCGTCAGGATCACACCGGCTCCCAGCACGGCTCGCGACCCCACTTGCGTGCCCTCATATATGCCGCAGTTGCCGCCGATCAGCACGTCATCCTCGATGATGACCGGAGAAGCGTTGATCGGCTCCAGCACCCCGCCGATCTGTGCCGCCGCGCTGATGTGGACCCGCTTGCCCGCCTGCGCACAGGAGCCGACCAAGGCGTGGGAATCGACCATCGTGCCTTCGTCTACGTAGGCACCCACGTTGATGAACATGGGCGGCATGCACACCACGCCGGGCGCGACGTAGGCCCCTGCTCGTATTGACGATCCGCCGGGCACCACGCGCACGCGATCCTCAATCGAAAAATGCCGCAGAGGATAGGTGTCCTTGTCGACGAACGAAAGCACATGCGCATCGCCGCTCTCCGCCAGCTCGCCAAGCCGGAAGCCCAGCAGAATGCCCTGCTTCACCCAGGTATTGGTTCGCCAGATCCCGTCGATCTTCTCCGCGGCACGGATTTCGCCGCGGCTGAGAGCATCGCGGAAGCGCAGGAAAACTTCGGGGGCTGCGGGATCGCTGTTGGCTTGCCCTCCCGCGCCGTAATATCGCTCTATTGCCTTTTGTAAGGGGTGCATCTGGCGGGCAGTATATATGCTCGGCCGCTGAGCTCCAATGCATCATCGGTAGTGGGTCACTGAATCGGCCTTGAAAGCAAGCCAGGATAATTAGCGAACATCCGCGGGCTGGTGCTGCAGCAGGCCCAACTCGCTGACGACCTTTTCGAGCTTCGCGCGCGTATCTTTTTTCATCGGCACAAGCGGCAGACGATAGACCTCTTCAATCAGTCCCATCATCGCCAACATGGCTTTGACCGGCCCGGGATTTGACTCGCTGAAGTTGGCCTGCATCAGCGGCAGGTATTTGCGGAAAATCTCGCGCGCCGTGTCCCACTTGTTCGCCAATGCGGCGCGTGTCATGCGCGCCATCTCGGCAGGGATTTCGTTCGAGCACACAGAGACAATGCCCGCTCCGCCCAGTCCGATTACGGCAAGCGTGATAGCGTCGTCGCCCGAGAACACGAGGAAATGCTCGGGCAAGCTCGCGCAGACCTCGGCAATCTGGGCGATATTGCCGCTGGCTTCTTTGACTGCGATGATGTTGGGGATCTCCGCCAGCCGAAGCAGAGTGGGCGTTTCGATGTTGGTGCCGGTGCGCCCCGCGATGTTGTAGAGCATCAGCGGCTTCTCAGATGCTTCGGCGATGGCTTTGAAGTGCTGATAAACGCCTTCCTGTGTCGGCTTGTTGTAGTAGGGCGTCGCGGTCAGCACGAAATCGACGCCGCGACGCGCTGAGATTTCTTTTGCCTTGGCCACGGCTTCGCGTGTGTTGTTCGACGTGGCTCCCGCCATGATGGGCACGCGGCCGGCGACGACCTCGATCGTCGTATCGACCACGAGCAGCCATTCGTCGTGCGTCAAAGTCGGCGTCTCGCCTGTCGTTCCGCAGGGCACGAGGAAGTCGATTTCCGATTCGACTTGCCACGCGACCAGGTCTCGCAAGGCCGCCTCGTCGACACTGCCGTCTTGTTTGAAAGGAGTGACGAGGGCCGTTCCGCATCCGCGCAATTTCATGATCGTGTTTACCTCGTGTAGTGCAATTCTAGAAGAGTTTCAGTGCGGTTGCGCGGGTGAAGAAATTAACCGCAGAGGCGCCGAGACAACGGGGGATTAAGGGTTACAAAGCTGCCCCTCCAACTGTTTGTCATCACGAGCGCCATCTTTTGGCGCGAGGGATCTGCTCTTGTTAGCGGGGAATCGTTGGTTCGCGGTGCAAAATCTGTTCGCCGGGAGAGGAGAACAGATCCCTCGCTTCGCTCGTGATGACAAACAATTCTCTGTGCCTCTGTGTCTCTGTGGTGAAATTGGAGTTCGCTATTTATCAAGCTTTCTCCAGCGCCGTGGCGAACGAATCCAGCGCTAGGCTGCGCAGCAGATTCCGTCTCATGCCGCTCTCCAACTCGCCCAGCCTCTGCGTCGCGCCAACTATCCAGTCGAAATCTACTTGCTCGCTCATGCGCGCCAGCTCGGCTTGCATGTCCGTATTGCGCACCATCTCCGGCGTGTCCGATTTCACGAACAACAAGTCCTCCAGCAGCGAATACAGCACGCGTATGGTGGCATCCAGCTTTGCCTTGCCGTCGGCGCCCGAGCGATAGCTCTCCGTAACTTTGAACAGTTCGGAGTGATCGCGCGCACCCATGGCCGGTGCCAGCAGCGCCAACGCATCCTGCCGCGCGACAAGATACTGCGCCAGATCGAAGCTGCGCGCCCGGCCCAATCCCCCGCCGCACAACCGGGCCACGAGGCCACGCTCGCGCGCCTTCCACTCCGGACGCACTTCAGCCAGATAATCCTCAACTTCCGCCGGTGAAAGGGGCGCCAGCCGCAAGGTCATGCAGCGCGAGCGAATCGTCGGCAGCAGCGCCGAAGGATTGTCGGTGAGCAGGAAAATCGTGGCGAACTCCGGGCGGCTCTTCCAGAATCTTCAGCAGCGAATTCGCCGCCTCTTTCATGAAGTCGGCATCGCTGAAGATGTACACCCGCTCGCGCCCGTCCGACGGCCGGTAATAGATTTCGCCGATGACGTGCCGCACCTGATCGACCTTCACCAGCATCTGCGGCGGGTCGGGCGGAATGATCAGCACGTCCGGATGGGTCTGCACCAAGATGCGCGTCTCGCGCTTGTCGGCCTCGCGCAGGTTCTCGCGTATCTCGACCGCCTCGGCAAAGCGGCTCTCCAGATCGTCGGCCTGGGCAATTCGCACGCAGTTGGCGCAGCGTCCGCAGAAGTCGGGCAGGCCGTCCGTCGTCGGTCGCTCCAAGACAGTTCATGGTCTTGGCGATCATCTGCGCCAGCGTGAACTTGCCTGAGCCCTGCGGCCCGGACAGAATCACCGCATGGGGAAAGCGGTCGTGCGCCAGCATCTCGCGGATGGTACGAACGACGTCGGAATTGCCGTGAAAGTCGGAAAAGGGCATGGGTTGATTCAGTTTGAATCGCCTACCCCATTCTACGGATTGTCATCACACCATTTGAGATTGTCATCACGAGCGAAGCGAGGGATCTGTTCTCGTCGGAATCGCCTGAACCGTCACCTATTTGCGAAGGAATCTGCAACAGCACGTATACAGCAAAAACAGTGAGAACTTCGCCAGCGATCGTAAACTGGCATCTATTTAGTCGCGTCAAAAGAGTTCGCACCCTTCAGGACACTCAAGCGCCTGATAAACCAGTCCGGACTCATCACGTGAGCGATACCGATGCTCGCAAAAATCAACAGGACAACGGTAGCAATCCTCTGCCGCATACTACCGCCTAGGAATCTTTGCTGCCCCTTCGAGGCGCACGCGAGAGCAGATCCCTCGCTTCGCTCGTGATGACAATATGAAGATTAACGCTTCGCCGACGCTATGCCCATCAGCCGCTCGCGCACGATTCCTACGATCTGTCGATGCACTTCCTCAATCGGCCGCCGCGCATCGACCATCACCACGCGTTGCTTCTCCCGCTCCGCAATTCTCAGATAAGCCTCGTGTACGCGAGTGAAAAACGCCTGGTTCTCGCGCTCGAAGCGGTTCTCATCGGGTGCATCGCCGGAAGTGGCGATCTTGTTTCTGCGCCGCGCCCGCTGCACGCTATAGGCGACATCGGAATCCATCAGGATCGTCAGGTCCGGCCACAGGTTGCGACAGAGTACTCGATGCGCTTGCAGCACGGGTTCGCTGCCAAGCTGGCGGCCGCCGCCCTGATAAGCCTCAGTCGAATCGGTGAAACGATCGCACAGTACCCACCTTCCGGCGTTCAGCGCCGGCAGGATAACCTGGGCGATCAGTTGCGCGCGCGACGCAAACATCAGCGCCATCTCCGCCCAGGGATCAAGCCCCGCGGTGCGCGAGTCAAGGAGCACAGCGCGAATGCGCTCGCCAATCTCGGTCCCGCCTGGCTCGCGCGTCGTCAGCACGTCGATACCTTCGGAGCGTAGCGCAGCGGCAAGCTTCTCCATCTGCGTGGTCTTGCCGCAGCCATCGAGACCTTCAAAGGTGATGAATTTTCCAGCTCTTGTCGCCTTGGGCACAGGTAATGGTAGCAGCTTGGGAAAGCTTATCCGCCACTCCCGCCGAGCTTCTCCAACTGCCGTCGCCAGTCGGTTTCTTCCACAAACGAGCGTGACTCGCGCCAGTTGGGTTGCACCTTGACGAACAGTTCGAGGAAGACGTGGGTGTTTAGAAAGCGCTCGATTTGCAGGCGCGCAGCAGTGCCGATCTTCTTCAACGTTGCGCCCTGCTTGCCGATCAGAATGCCCTTCTGCCCCGCGCGCTCGACGTAGATTGTCGCCGCGATGCGCGTCAGCTTCTCGCCCTCTTCGTACTGGTCAATCAGCACCGTGGTAGCGTGCGGTACTTCCTGCGAGGTGTTCATCAGCACCTGCTCGCGGATGAGCTCGGCGGCGAGAAAGCGCTCGGGCTGATCGGTGATCTGGTCTTTGGGAAAGTAGCGCGGCCCTTCGGGCAAAACTTTGACCACGGCGTCCAGCAGCGTGTCGAGCCCTTGCCGCTTGAGCGCCGAGATAGGGACGACCTCGGCGAACTCGTGCAGCTCTTTGTACTGCGCGATGAGCGGCAGCAGCTTTTGCTTGTCGATCGCGTCAACCTTATTCAGCAGCAGAAAGATGGGCAGCGCCGTCTTTTTCGCCAGGTCGAGCACGAACTGGTCGGCGGGCCCAAACTTTGTTGTCGCATCGACGATCAGCAGCAGCAGGTTGCAGCCTTCCAGCGCGTCGTAGACTTCTTTCATCATGCGCCGGTTGAGCGAGTTGATGGGCTTGTGAACGCCCGGTGTGTCGATCAACACGATTTGCCCGGCGGGCCGTCCCGCTTTGCGCTCGACGTTAACCATGCCGAGGATGCGGTTGCGCGTGGTCTGCGGCTTGCGCGTGACGATGGCCACCTTCTCGCCGACCAGGGAGTTCAGCAGGGTTGATTTGCCGGCGTTAGGCTTGCCGATGATGGAGACGAATCCGGAGCGGAAGGCCATCTCAGGCCTGGACCTGCGACTGGGTGGAGTTCGCTTCCAGACTGATGCGCACCCGATCGACGCGGCGTTCGGTCGAATCCAGCACTTCGAACTTCAGCCCGTTCTCTTCGAACACCTCACCGGCCTTGGGGATATGTCCGGCAAGTTCGCTGACCAGGCCGGCGACGGTGGTGGCGTCTTTCTCGTCAGGACGGATGCCCAGGAACTTCTCGATGAGGTCGAGGTCGGTGTTGCCGTTGAAGACATACGAAGTGTCGCTCTCCTTTACGATGTCGGCCTTCTCGTGCTCGTCGCGAATTTCGCCGACAATTTCTTCGACCAGGTCTTCGATGGTGACCAGACCGCTGACGCCACCGTACTCATCGACCGCGATGGCCATGCGGATGTTGTCGCGCTGCATCTCGCGCAGCAAGTCGCTGCCCAGCTTGGTCTCGGGCACAAAGCACAGATCGGTCTTCATGATGTCGCGCACGGACTTTGTCGCCGCTTCCTCGTCGGTAAGCTGCAACAGGTCCTTGGCGAAGACGATCCCCTTGATGTGATCGAGATCGCCCTCATACACCGGAATACGCGAGTAGGGATACTTGTTGATGAGTTCGATGAACTCCTGCAGCGTCGTGGTGATGGGCACGGCGACGATTTCAGGGCGTGGCGTCATCACCTCGTTGACCGTCTTATCGCCAAACTCGACCACCGATTGAATCAGGTCGCGATCGCTTTCTTCCAGCACACCTTCTTCCTGCCCGGCCTCGATCAACGCATCGACTACTTCGGCCGACGTCTCCGGCTCTTCCTCGGTGTGCTCGCGCGTAAGCTTCGCCACCGACAGTGCGAACCCCAGGACCAGCGTTGCAGGCATTGCAAGATAGATGAGTGCGCGCAATAACGGCACAAAATGCACCAGCCATTCCCCCCGCGTGCGCACAAAAAACACATAGGGCAGCAGGCGATTGAAGATGACGATGATGAACACCAGGCTGACGACGGCCTGCACCAAGTCGAGCGCCACCCATCGCTTGTCCATAAACAGCAGCCAGCCGATGACCAATCCGATGGCTGCCACGCAGAGCTGTGTGAGCATCGCCATCGAAAGCGCCGCGCGTTCCGACGTCACTTTCAGGCGTGGCTCGACGTGCTGCTCGTAGGCCTCGATGTTTTCCTGGAACTCGCGCGAAAGAAATTTGCCCATCTCGGCATAAAGCCGGTCGACATAGGAGACCAGCGCCAACACCGCCATCAGAACCAGCAATGCGATGGATAACGGAATCTTCATGCGCGGCGTCCTCCGGCACAGCAGATTGCCGCGACTTCTTTCGCGAGGCTGCTTCCAGGTTGAGCGACGCAGCTTGGAAGGGGTGCAGCTTTGGCCGCGCCGTAGCGGTCGCAGCTTGGAAGGGGCGCCGCTTTAGCTGCGCCGTGCTGTCCCTTTTAGATTTGTCATCCTGAGGGGACGACAGTCCCCGAGGGACCTGCTTTTCCCGACCCGTTCAGCAGCGTTATTGATCGGCCAGCGCCCGCTTCCGTTCGCTCGATCAACCCCAGCGGCAGTCCCAGTTCTTTGCGAAGCTGCGACTCGCGCGCCGTCATCTTGCCGTTATCGGATTCGTGGTCGTATCCCGCCAGGTGCAACAGCCCATGCAGAATGAGGATCTTCAACTCGGTTGTGAGCGAGTGATTAAGCGCCCGGGCATTGTCAGCAGCGATTTCCTGCGATATGGCAATATCTCCGCCGGAACCCATTAGCGAGGGAAACGACAACACGTCCGTCGGCTTGTTCTTACGGCGGAAACGGCGATTGAGCTCCTGGAGCTCGCGCGAGGACGTGATGCGAACACTCACCTCATCACGGAGCCCCACAGTGCGACGAGCCCGGGCCGTAAACCGGCTCAGCTCGCGCTGGCTGATCTTCTCCGATGGTCGTTCGCTTGTGGTCACGTCGTTCAAGAACAAATGGGAGGGCGTTGGCCCTCCCACTCAATGGTAACAAGCTTCTACTCGGAAATGCGATCCGGGAGCGCAGGACCAACCGTTGGCGGCATCTCTACCAACGGAGTTTCGCGCTCTGCGCTTGCCTGGAATGTCGGCTCCTCCCTCGTGCGCGGGGTCGCGAAGCCGTTGGTGCTCTTCGGCTCCAGCGCCAGGGATAGCTGCTCGTTGCGGCCCTTCGCGTCTTCGTAGGCGCGGATGATCCGCTGCACCAGGTGATGCCGCACTACGTCGCCCTCGTCGAAGTAGCAGAAGCGAATGCCTTCCACGTTCCTCAGAATGTCCACCGCCTCGACCAGGCCGCTGCGATGAGCGTTGGGCAGGTCAATTTGCGTCACGTCGCCGGTGATCACCGCCTTGGAGTTGAATCCCAGGCGGGTCACGAACATCTTCATCTGCTCCGACGTGGTGTTCTGCGCTTCGTCAAGAATTACGAATGCATCGTTCAACGTGCGCCCGCGCATGAACGCGATGGGCGCAATCTCGATGATGTTCTTCTCCAGATAGCGATCGACCTTGTCCGGCTCCAGCATGTCGTATAGCGCGTCGTAGAGCGGGCGAAGGTACGGATCGACCTTCTCCTGCAACGTGCCGGGCAGGAAGCCCAGGCGCTCACCCGCTTCCACTGCCGGACGCGCCAGAACGATGCGGCTCACCCGCTTCGACACCAGCGCCGAGATCGCCATGGCCACGGCAAGATAAGTCTTGCCGGTGCCCGCAGGACCGACGCCGAAGACCATATCATGTTTCTCGATAGCTTCCAGGTAGCGCCGCTGATTGATGCTCTTGGGCTGTACGGTGCGCTTGCCGAACGAGCGCTGCTTGCCCGCCTCGGCCAGCCCGCGCAGCGTTGCCGTCGAATCGGTGGTCAATACCCGCAGCATCGAGCCGAGGTCGCCGTTCACGAAGGTATATCCGTTGCGCAACAGATGTTCGTAGTCGGTGAAGACCTGCTGCGCGCGGCCCACATCGCTCGCCTCTCCTTCGATCTCGATCGAGTCGGAGCGCATCACGATGGTGACGTTCAAGCCGTCTTCCAGCAGGCGCAGGTTTTCGTCGCGAGTACCAAACAGGGTTTCAATATTGGGGCTGATCTCGATGTTCGTCTTCATTTAGACTCGGGCGTTATCCTCCGATAACCCATTGCTCCGCCCGCCGATGGTCGCGGCAAGGCATGACGTTTTCAATGCATGACAGTGTGCTGGCGTGGTCGAAGGGGTACAGCCGGGATGTTCGCCGAAGCGAAAGACTACCATTGGCCGCTAGCGTAACCCGGTTCGGAATCAGAGTCAATGCCCTTTGCAGCGGAGGACGTGCAATTGACGGCACATTCACAACCTGCCAGTCGACTGCCCTACCTAATTAGATGGGCAGGCCGGCAAAAGGGAGCACCGGCAAATCCGCCGTCTCCCCCGGAAATTGGATGGTGTCGCTTGCTGTCTGCATCGCATAAACCCGCTTTGCTCCCTGGATTGCGCGGAATGTCCCACTCCCGCTTACCTTTGGCCGGTCCCCGTTCCAACTAACTACCATTGCTGTTTGGGGCCTTATCTATTTCACTGCTCGGAAGCTCTGCGCCCGCGGTCCGCGTCCGAGCTTCGAAAGGGAGTCACCATGCGACACCTACGTATTCCCCTGGGGGTTATCTGTCTGAGTTTGCTCGCAACCCTTTGCTATGCCCAGTCTCAAGAGCTGAATCTGCCGCGCCAAAGCCAGCGCGCGGTCGTAACTCAGCGCATCGGCATCACCGACATAACAGTCAAGTACCACCGTCCGCTGGCTAACGGACGAAAGATCTGGGGCGGCCTGGTTCCCTACGGCCAAGTCTGGCGCGCCGGGGCCAACGAAAACACCACCATCACCTTCACCGATCCCGTCACCGTCGAGGGCAAGCCGGTGGCGGCCGGCACCTACGGCCTGCACATGATCCCGAACGAGAATGAGTGGACCGTCATTTTCTCCAACGCCTCGACCTCATGGGGCAGCTTCAGTTATAAGCAGGACGAAGATGCCCTGCGCGTCACCGTCAAGCCGGGCACGACCGACGAGCACAACGCCCTAACCTACGACTTCGACCAGCTCAAGCCCGACTCTGCCGTGCTTACCATGTCCTGGGAGAAGCTCGCACTGCCCATCTCAATCTCTGTCGACGTGGACAAGACCGTCGAGACCAGCCTGCAAAAGCAGCTCCGCGGGCTGCCGCAGTACGACTGGCAGGCGTGGAACGACGCCGCCAACTACTTCCTCGCCGCCAAGTTCGACTATGAGCAGGGACTGAAAGACGCCGACCAGTCGATCCAGATCGAAGACCGCTTCGACAACAACATGACGAAGTCGCAGCTTCTCGATGCGATGGGCAAAACAGCCGAGGCCAAGGCTGCGCTCGATACGGCCCTGAGCAAAGCCAACGCGTTACAGATGTACGGATATGCCCGCCAGCTTCTGCGTGATCACAAGCAGCAGCAGTCGTTCGTTGCATTCCGCGAGTTGGTCAAGCGGTATCCCGATGCCTGGGTCGCGCACCTGGCGCAAGCCCGCCTCAGTACAGGCGATGGCAATTACGACGAGGCGGTGAAGCAGATGAAGCTCTCATTCAACGGCGCCCCGGGTTACATCAAGCCTCAGCTCGAAGCCCTGCTGAAGCGCCTGGAGGCGAAGGAAGACATAAACAAATAGCGCAGGGTTCAGACTGGGCTTGGCAATTGTCGTGCTTTTTCCTGGCGCCGGACACTGCAAAAGAAAAGGGGATGCCGCTCGGCATCCCTTTTCGACGACTTGAGAGATTATTTACTTCCGCCAGCGCCAGAAGCCCAGCGATAGCATTGAGGTTCCCAGCATCACGAGGGTGCTTGGTTCAGGAACGGCCTGCGCGTCCAGCGCACTTTCAACAAATGGAACGGTCCAGCCGTTCTGATCGTTTGGATTATCAGAGTACGGGCCGGGATCGAAAGCCATGTAGTAGAAGAAGCCGCCATTGCCATAGGTGCGGAACGCGGCGATGTCCGCCGGCTCGTCGTCATGCCCGAGCAGAATGGTGTTGTCTGTGGGCAGGAACGAGAGCATGTGGAAAGTCACGGAGTTGTTCTGAAACGTGAAGTCGCTGGGCATGTACTGGGTTTGCTGATAGTTTCCGTTCTTGTGCCAAGCGCCATCCGTGTACCACCCGTTCTGCGTGTTGGTGATGTTGAAGTAATTGCCGACCCAGGCGCGGTAGGGTCCCAGTTGCTGCCGCCGGTGACAATCAAGTGTCCGCCCGCGTTCAGGAAGTTGGAGTAATCGTATCCGTTGTCAGTGCCACCATCTTCCGAGAGGATAATGGTGTCGCCGGCGCCATACCCCGAAGGGTCAACGAACATGCTGTTTACGTCGGTGTATTGGACATTGAGCGTCTGCAGGGCCTGTGCAATGTATGTCTGGGCTGTACCGCCCAGAACGACGGTGGCATTGGCCACGGTCGCGCACACCGCGATACACGCCACGAGCACAAAGATGCGGGCAAAGCAATGCTTCATAGGGGTCCTCCTCCTTAAGGTCACCTTGGCCTCTCGGCCACCTCGCGACGGCATGGTATCACGATTTTCCTATCTGTGGAAGTAGTATTTTGCTCAGCTCACCGTAGCTGCTATCTTTCTCCTGCCATGACCCGATTCCTCTCGGCGACAGCGGCCATTGTGCTGGCGTTGATGACCTTCGCTGTGGCTCAAACCGGCGGGCCGCAAGCCGCCTCCCTGAAACCCCTGAGCCGGCTTCGGGCCGGCGCCACTTCGGCTCCCTGGCCTATCGGCTGCTCCGACTCCCCGTACACTCACAGACAAGGACCTCAGTCCCGCGTACAATCGGCTCTTGCGTGCAAGGGGGATCTATGGCATCGAATAAACCGGCCGCGCGGGCATCGCGGAAGATTGAGTGCACATCGCTTTGCGTCCTGGTTTTCGTTTTGGTGGCAGTGTTCCATCTGCATGCCGGCACCCTGGCAGGCGTGACCCTGCCCGACACCACGCAGGTCGCAGGCAAGACGCTCGTGCTCAACGGCATGGGAATACGCACCAAGTACATGGTGAAGGTCTACGTCGCCGGGCTCTATCTGGAGCAGAAGTCGTCGGACCCCGCCGCCATCATCAAAGCCGACGCGCCCCGGCAGATCGTCATGAAGTTCCTGCACGGCGCCAGCAAAAGCCAGATGAGCGATGCCTTTGAAGAAAGCTTCAACAACAACAGCCCCGACGCAGTGAAAACCATGAAGCCCGACATCGACCGCCTGCTGGGCGCGCTCGACGCGGTGAATCCGGGCGACGAGATGGTCTACACCTACCTCCCGGGAACGGGTACGACCCTGGCCATCAACGGCAAGGACAAGGTGACCATTGCCGGCGAGGCCTTCGGCCAGGTGCTCATGTCAGTGTGGCTCGGGCCCAAGCCGCCGAACGGCGACCTGAAGAAGGGAATGCTCGGGAAGTAGCAACCGCCGCGCGAAAGCCGGCGCACGCCCCAACTTCTTGCATTGTCATCCCGAGCGGAGCGAGGGATCTGCTTTCCGCTGGTTCACCAGGAGGTTGGCTTCGGAGGAGACGCTTCTGCAGTTCCGCCTTGGGGTTTCGCAGGGGCAGCACCCATCGGCAACTCAGCATGGTCGCGACGCGGGCGAAGAGCAGATCCCTCTCTACGTTCGGGATGACAAACCGGGAAGGTACGGGATGACAATGGTGGAGGCCGCCAACCACCAGCCACTAGCCACTCTCTTCCTTCCCAACCACCCCGGCCACGTACTCGCGGACTGCGCGCTGGTCCGCGCCGAGGGTGCCTGGGTCGCGGTCGAGCAGCCAGAGCAGATCGTGCTCCAGCACCGCCTGCGCTGCGACAGCTTCGCCCAAGTCTTGAAGCGTTCGAAATAGATTCCAGGCGGAGACGGACGTGTTGGGATGTTCCTCGCCCAGCAGCCGCCGACGTGCCGCCAGCACCTGCTCCTGCTGCTGCCGCGCGCCCGCCAGGTCGCCCTGCGCATACAAAGTGTGCGCTACGGTGAGCATAGAGGTGAGCGTATCAGGGTGCTCAGGCCCAAGCACCCGGCGCCGAACCGCAAGCCCTTCTTCTTCAAGTTTGCGCGCGCCCGCCAGGTCGCCTTGATCATGCAGCGTCAGCGCCAGGTTGTTCATCGACCTGAGCGTGTCGGGATGTTCCTTGCCCAGCAGCCGCCGACGTGCCGCCAGCACCTGCTCCTGCTGCTGACTCGCGCCCGCCAAGTCGCCCTGCGCTCGCATCGTTTCGGCCAGATTGTTGCGCGCCGTCAAGGTGTTGGGATGTTCCTCGCCCAGCAGCCGCCGACGTGCCGCCAGCACCTGCTCTTCCTCCTGTCGCGCGCCCGCCAAGTCGCCTCGTGCCCACAGTGTGGAGGCCAAGTCGAGGCGTGCCGTCAGGGTGTCTGCATGCTCCTCGCCTTGGGCTTGCCTGCGGAATTCTAGTTCACGTACAATTAGCGCCCCAGCGGACGGGTACCGCCCCCTTTCCAAGTCGTACCGAGCGATCCAGCCGAGCAGATTGGCTTCGTTCACGTTGGCGGCGGTGCCGGTAACCAGTTGGCGGGCGTGCGTGGCAAGCAGCTCGGACTCGCCGCGGATGCGCGGATCTTCGGCAACTTTGGCGATCTCCGCCCCCAGCGCCTTGACCGCCGCGGTGCGCAGCGCCTGGGTGCGTTCCGGCGAAGCCTTCTCCTGGAAACGCACCGTCCGCGACACCAGGGTATGCACCGAGCGCGCCTCCTGATGCTCGCCCGTCCTCTCGGCCAGCGACGCTGAAGTGACTTGCTTAAGTGCCAGGCTCGCGCGCTCCTCCGCGTCCTCATGGCTGAGCTGGTCAGATCCCACGAAGACTGCCGTCACCAGCGCCGGCGGAATCGGCGCCACCGCCAGCACCGACGCGAGGCGCAGGAAGTCCATGCCCTCCGCGCCCAGGCCGCGAATGCTGCGCAACATCGTCTGCGCAATGCTCTTTTCGTGGCCGTTGGGCAGCGCATCCGCCAGCGCCTCGGCAAGTTCCAGCGCGTCTTTCTCGGGCCGCGCCAGCTTGGTGCGAAAATCCGCGAAAGGCTTGGCCGCAACCGAGTTTTGCAGCGCCGACGCCGTCACATCCAGCGCCAGCGCGTGGCGGCCCAGGTCTTCGGCCAATAGACGCGCTTCTTGTTCTTCGTTCGCGCCGACGGGCGGTCGCCGCGAGGTCAGCAGCTCATACGCCTCCGCCGGCGCGAGCACCGAAAGATCAATGCCGTGGGCCAGCGAGCCGTACTCACGGCTGCGGGTAGTGAGCAGCGTCTTGGCCAGCGGATGCGGCGCAAACCAGCGGCGCAGCGCCTCGCCGTCCAGTGCGTTGGGAACGTCATCGACGATCCACAGGCAGGGCTTGTCCTCGGCTTCGATCTTTCGCGCCAGCGCGCCCTCGATCTGCGCCGGCGACAATCCTTGCGTCGCAATGCCCAGCCGCTCGGCCATGGTTTGCATTTGGCTGCTGCGTTCCGCCTCGCGCCCTTCGGGCCCGAGCGCGGTCTTGGCGTCGTCGTTGCCATAGGCGCGCAGCCAGAAGACGCCTCCGGGATAGGCCGCGCCGAAGTGCAGCGCGTACTCCTCGGCCAGCAGCGACTTGCCCACGCCGCCCATGCCGCTTACCTGCCCGATGCCGCCCGAGGCCACGGCCGCGCCGGTGATCTGCGTGACATCGCCGCGATGCAGCAGGGAATGCACCTCCCACATTTCGGCCAGCCGCCCGACAAAGCGCGTGGAGCCCACCGGGCTGGTGCCGTACCAGTTGGGCGCGGTGAGGGGATGAATGCCGGCCAGCGGGCCCGTGAGTTCTCCGACATGCCTGACGATGGATTGCGCCAGGTCCTGCAACTCCGCGCCGTTATCTTTCGGCGCGCTGCGAAACTTGGCGTCGCGCAGCTCGATGGGATGAATGTGGTCGGCGTGCTCCTCGGGGCTGATGACCAGCACGCGGCGGCGCGGGTCGCCTTCGTGTTCGGCGGCGAGGAAGGCGGCGGTCAGCTCCCATTGGCAGGCGCGGCGCAGAGGATAGGTCTTCGAGTAGTACGCGACAAGCGCCTTCGACTGCGCCAGGCCTTCGGTGACCGCTCGCGTGATGCTGGCAAAATCGTTGATCTCCTCGGCGTCGAACCACACGCGCAGGCCGGCTGCTTCAAGGGCATCCTTGATCTGCCGCGGGCGATCGCCATCAGCCCAGGCGTGGCTGAGGAAGACGTCGTATTCCGATCGGGCGGCGGGCATGGGCGATTGACAGAATACCCGTGAAGACCGCTCGTGCAACAAAGATATTTCTGGCGGTCAAATGTACCGTCGCCACACGTGGCGCACTTATGGGCTCGGGGTTCGCAGGGCAGAACCTGCCGACAACGCGCATGGGTTCGCGACGCGGGCGAAGCGCAGATCCCTCGACTGCTGAAGCGGCCTCGGGATGACAAACCGGGAACGGGATGACAATCGTGAAGGACCATACACTAGCCATTGCCCACCAACCACTGCCTCGGCCACGCACCTGGGGGCCCGCTTGTATCATGTCAGGGGCACGGCTTTAGTCGTGCCGAAAGGGTTTTCTATTATTGTTTTGCAAGCGGACTGTAGTCCGCGACAGAGCTTCTCGGGGACACCAAGAAAGCAGGTCCCTCGCTTCGCTCGGGATGACAAGAAATAAATCTTTCGCTCTTTGAATAGCGTCGTTGTTACTCCACCTTGACTACTTTTTCCAACCCGCTGCGCTTCGAGGTTCGCGAGGGACGAGTGCTCATCATTACCGGCCCGGCTGACATCACGCGCGAGAACGTTGACGCCATTGTGAACGCTGCCAACTCTTCCCTGATGGGCGGCGGCGGGGTCGACGGCGCGATACACGCCGCTGGCGGTCCGGAGATCAAGGAGCACTGCCGGAAGATTGTTGCGAGTCAGGGCCCCTTGCCCGAGGGGCAGGCCGTCGCCACGCCCGCTGGCCGTATGCCCGCCCGCTACGTCATTCATACCGTCGGACCCATGTGGTCTGGCGGCAATCGCGGCGAGCCCGAGAAGCTGGCGAGCTGCCATCGCGAGGCGATTCGTGTTGCCGATGACTTGCAGCTCGCGTCGATTGCTTTTCCGGCCATCTCGACTGGGATCTTCGGCTACCCGGTAGAGCTTGCTGCCCTGGTTGCATTGAGCAGTGCGCTCGACGCGCTACGGACCGCGCAAAATGTGCGCGAGGTTCGCTTTGTGCTGTATGATGCTGCGACCCGTGAGCACTTTGCGCGCGCTGCCCACGAACTCAAACTAACGATTTGTGAATAGGACTACGGACGGACTCATGCCTCGCAAGAAACTTATCGCCGCCAACTGGAAGATGTACAAGACGCCGGAGCAGACTGTCGCGTTTTTTCAGGAGTTCCTGCCTCTGGTCGCTACACACGATCGCGATGATATCGCCGTCTGTGTTCCGTATGTCGATCTGCACGCTGCGGTCTCGGCTGCGGCCGGCTCGAACGTCGCCATCGGCGCTCAGAACATGCACTGGGCGAAGGAGGGCGCATTCACCGGCGAAATTTCAGCGGCGATGCTCCTGAGCGTCGGCGTGACGCACGTCATCATCGGCCACTCCGAGCGGCGCCAGTACTTCAATGAAACCGACGACACGGTCAATCGAAAGCTGGAGCTCGCTCTGGAGAGTGGACTCACGCCCATCGTTTGCGTTGGCGAAGTTCTAGAGGAGCGAGAAGCGGGGCTGACGGAAGATGTTCTCCGTCGCCAGTGCATGCGCGCTTTCAACGGGATCTCTGCGCGCAAGGCAGCCAAGCTGGTGGTGGCCTACGAGCCTGTGTGGGCCATCGGAACGGGGGAGACTGCCACGCCGCAGATAGCTGCCGACGCGCACCTCGTTATTCGCGGCGAAGCCGCCAAAGCCTTCGGGCGGGAGTTCGCCGACAACCTCCGCATTCTTTATGGCGGCAGCGTCAAGCCCGATATCTGCTCGGCCATGATGGCCGAGGAAGAGATCGACGGCGCGCTAGTCGGCGGCGCCAGTCTTGATCCTAAGACCTTCGCAAGGATTGTGAAGTACTGAGGGCCGTCTCATGCGCAGGCTTTTCAGCCGCTCCAGAGCGAGTGCGCAAGCGTTGCTCTAGACGGCCGACATCGCTCCAGCTATTTCTCCCAACCTGACATACCGAATACGCTATGCCGCGGCTCCGGCATCGGGACATCTCCCTTAGCGGCCTTCCATAAAATCGCGTTGAGTATCGTGTTGTCCGCGGCGTCAGCAACGGAGAAGTCTAATTGAGAGCTCTCCTTTGCCATCGGCGCTGATGGCGCATTGGCCTCGTAGATGGTCCCGTTATCGCGGTTGCGATAGTCGGCCTTGAACGCGGGCTGGTCGCCGGCTCCGGTAAACAGCGGAGCCATCACGGCGGCCAACGCGTCATTGTTGTTCATTGGTGGCAGGCCGAGCAGCGCTTCCATGGTATGGATCATGTTTACGGTTGTATAGAACGTGTGATCGACGAAAGGCTGCGACTGCCGCGGCGAATATTTACTGATAACCAGCGCGGTGCTGCGATGCGCATCGACGTGATCGGCGCCATCCTGCGCGTCGTCTTCGATCACGAAGATCGTGGTGTCGTCCCAGTAGGGGCTGTTGGAAACAGCCTCCGCGACGCGTCCAACCGCCAGGTCGTTGTCGGCCACAGCAGCATTCGGCGTCGGCGAGCCCGGCTTGGTTCCCGCGGTGTGATCGTTGGGCAGGCGGACCAGGCAAAAATTTGGAAGCTCTGGGCCCTTTCCACTCTGCTTCGCCTTGACGAAGCCGGCGAACTCCCGCAAGAATTCGTCGGCCCGGAACTGGTCGGGATATTCAACCCGGAAGTCGGGATACTTCGGGTCCTGGTGATCGCGCAATTCGGGCTTCGCGGGGGTATTCTGCGCGGGCAGAGGAATCGCGAAGTGATAAGGACTCTTGCCGCCGCCCAACTCCGGAGGCAGATCATCGCCGGGGTTTATCTGCGCGACCGTGCACTTTTCCGGTTTGCCAGTGGGAGTTCCATTCACCATCGGCGATGAGTTGTCCGAGGCCGTGTCAGTACACCAGCGCGTCTGGATGTATTCGCCGTAGTTGCGATAGCTCAAGTGGTGCCGCGCCAGATTGCCCCAGAGATAGCCGGTCGAAGGCTCGTTCACATCCGGCTCACCGTAGAGCAGCGGGAGGATATCGCCGACGCCCCCCTCCGAATCGTACTCGCGCTCCAAACCGCGATAGCCGATCTGCCATGCTCGCTCGCCATAGTCGGTGGTTATCGCCGATGTTGACCACGGATGTCCGTCGCCTGAGACCTCGCCGCTATCGTAGAAGTTGTCGAGCAGCCCGAACTGCCGCGCCAGCGCATGCTCGTTCGGAGTGATCGCTTCCCCATACATGACCAGCGAAGGGTCGCCGTTGCCCTCCTTGATGTCGCCAAAGATCTGGTCGTAGGTGCGGTTCTCTTTCAGGATGTAGATGACATGGCGGATGGGATTCGCGCCGCGCTTGAAGGCCAACTCACCGGTGCGGCCTTCCATGCGGTTGCTGCGCAGGACTTCCGCCGTCAGTTGCTCCCGCTCTTTGTCCGCTTGCGGCAGGTTAATTCGGGCAATCGATCCGCGAATCAGCGAAGCGATGTAGGGATGATTATGCCGGGCATGCGAATCCTGACTCATCAACGCTGCATTCGGCCCCGTGCCGATGCCTTTGCCGCTGGCGACGAACAACTCGTCGCCACGAACTGCTAGCGCTGTCGGGTACCACTCTGTGGGAATGAAGTAAGCCGCCGCCTCAGACTCTACCGTCGACTTCCCCTCGCGGTGCTTACGCAGATCGAAAACGGCGACGGCATCCGACGATCCGTTCGCCACGAACAGCCGGCTGCCATCTGCCGATTGCGCCAATGCCTGCGGATAGCTCCCGCCGTAGTCTTGTCCCGGAAGGAGCGTATTGAGATAGCGGTCAACCTTGTCCGTCCCCGCGTCGATCACGGCGACCGCGTCGCGATTCGCCAGAGTCACATACAACCACCGTTCGTCAGGGCTGAGCAGCATTGCCGTGGGATGTGAGGAGGCTTCGGTCTTGACTTGCGGCGGTTCGAGTGAAACCTGCTGCAATACCTTGTCTGAGAACAGGTCCAGTTTCGCAACTGTTGAGCTGTTCCACAAGGCCACCCAGCCCGTTTTGCCGTCGCGCGTAACAATCGCGCCATAGGGTAGCGCGCTAGGAACGTATTTATCTGTGCTCAACTGGTAGCGGTGGAGCACCTTCCCGTCAACGGCGCTTATAAGCACGGCGTCGTCGGCCAGGTTCTCGGCTATTAGCAGTTCGTCGCCCTTAGCGTCGGTTTTCACGACGGCAAGTCCCGCAGGGTAGGGAATCGTGTTTCCAGCGCTGACATTCTTTTTGCCATAGGTGACTTGCTTGCCGCTTTCCAAAGGCGACAACGGAAGCTTGAGAAAACGATCGGCTGTCAGCGTGCCGTCGGCAAACCTGTAGACCGCGATCCCATTGCCGATGCCGCCCAGCTCCTTGCCGTTAGCATCGATGGCGTTGCCTTCCGGGTCGGTCAGCGACGCGATGGAGGCGTAAAGCTCTTTGCCGTCGCTGCTCCAGGCAAGGCCAAGGAAATACGTTTGCCGCGCATTCACCTTCAACCGCGGATCGGGAAAGTCGCGGAGTTGATTCGTAGCGAGGTCAAGGATTGCGATCGACTGATCGTACTTTGATTCCGTCGTGCCCCGCCCGTTGTTGAGCAGAGCGAGATACTTCCCGTCAGGGCTAAGCGCGGCCACCGTCGGGAAGCTGTTGGTGCGCTGCGGCTGCCCGATGACGGGCTCCTGCACCAGCTTGCTTGATGGCAGATCGACTGGCCTTCTTTTCAACTTTGTTCGCCGCCGACCTGCGCAGAAGCCAGGCAGGCAGCCAGAGGAAGTGCCAGCAGAGCGGCGCGGAGCCTCATTCCTCACCTCGGGATTATTTGCCGATCTCTTCCAGGTACTTCTCCACTTCAAGCGCAGCCATGCATCCGGTGCCGGCAGCGGTGATAGCCTGCCGGTAATGCCGATCCGCAACATCACCCGACACGAACACTCCGGGTACGCTGGTGCAAACATAGCCTTACAGGGATGATGTATCCTTCGCCGTCGCGCTTTAGCTGATCGCCGACGAAATCGGCGTTCGGCGTATGGCCGATACCGAGGAACATCGCGCTGGTGGGGAAATCGAATACCTTGTCGGTTTTCACATTGCGCAAGCGCAGCCCGGTGACTTCCTTGGCCGAGGGATCGTGCACTTCTTCCACCACGGTGTCGGTCATGAACTCGATGCTGATCATGCTTGCGCGCGCGATCGAGCATGATCTTCGAAGCACGAAATTCGCCGCGGCGATGAATGATCGTGACCTTGGTGGCGAAGCGGGTGAGGAACAGCGCCTCTTCCATCGCCGAGTCGCCGCCGCCGATCACGGTAATTTCTTTGCCGGAAAAGAAGAAGCCATCGCAGGTGGCGCACGATGACACGCCATGTCCAATCAGCGCCTGCTCGCTGGGCAGCCCCAGCCACCGGGCCGAAGCGCCGCTGGATATGATGAGCGTGCGCGTTAGCAGCTTGTCACGCCCAACATCGACTTCGATAGGCTGCTTCCCGATATCGAGCTTCTTCTGGCTCATGTCGACTTTGCTGACATGGCCGTTGCAGAACTCCGCCCCGAAGCGCGCAGCCTGTTTGCGCATGTTCTCGATGAGCTCGGGCCCCTGAATCCCTTCCGGAAAGCCGGGGAAGTTTTCCACCAGCGTGGTAATGGCAAGCTGTCCGCCGGGCTCATGCCCGTCGATCACGATGGGTTTCAATTTGCCCGGGCCGCATAAATGGCAGCCGTCAGGCCCGAACATCCGGAACCGATGATCACTACATTGCTTACGTTTTCTGGCATATGAAAGGAGATAGATTCCCGCTAGCGGCCGAAGATGCAGCGGCGCTAACTACAACAATCTGCTGCAGTACCGCGGGCACTAGGGATTCTAGCAAGAGAAGCTCGCTATTGGCGCTTGGCGCTTGCCGCTTGGCTTTTGGCCAGAAATGTCTAGCGTGCTGCGACCCCGTCTCACATCTGCAAACCCCTGTCTCCCAGTTGTCATCACGAACGAAGTGAGGGATCTGTTGTCCTTCCGTTGGCCGACGGGGCCTACATGCTGGAGGACTGGCGATGGCTCCCGGGCTTCCTTCTCAGCGTGGGCGAGAGCAGATCCCTCGCCCTAAAGAAGAGCTCGTGATGACAAATCCAAAGGTCTCAGGCGCAATTCCGGCCAAAACAAAGAAACAAGAGCGAACGGCGAATCGCCAAGAGCCAAGAGACCAAGAGCGAACAGCGGCATTCCGGATAGAATCATCCCATGGCTAAGCTCACCTTGGTTTACGGCATGCGTCTGCTACCTGCAGAGGAAGTGGAAGAGGTTGGGGAGGGCGCCGTCAAGTTGAAGAACGGACGCGAGGCCCACGTTACGCTGCACATCCTCGAAGGTTCCAAAGAAGACATCGAAAAGCAATTGCGTCAGAGCGTCGACGCTTTTTTCGACCTCTATCCGGAAATCTGACAGACGAACGAGCTTCCGTGCGATGCTGGCGCGTTACGACTCGATATAGGATAGCGATGACGTGCAGCGGCGGCCGCGCGCCGGGCCCTTCGCTGAAGCCATGAAGCTGCCAGACGCAGATCAGATCAAAGCCCGCTTGCGGCCTATTTTCCGTCCGCAATCCAAGCTGGGCCGGACTACGCTTTGGTTCGGCGTGCTCGCCGGGGCCGGCGAGATCCTTCGACTCATCACCCGATCGGCTCCCGGAAGCATGCTCAGCGGCTGGACCGCAGTTCCTGGCCATCATCTTCCTCAATTGCCTGTTGCTGTATGGGCTTACGCTGGATTCGCCAGCAGGCTGATGTGGCGTCTGCGCAACCGGCTGATCGTCACCTACGTTTTCATTGGGGTCATCCCGATTCTTCTTCTGGTCTCGATGGGGCTGCTGGCGGGATACCTCTTCGCGGGGCAATTCGCGACCTACATTGCGCTCTCCGATCTGCAGACCGAGCTCGAGCACCTCGAGTCGGCCAACAACGCGCTCACGGCGCAGTTCCGCTCGCTCTCCCGCACCGACCGCCTCACCCCACAACTAGCCGCCGAAATTGCCAGCGCCTCGGATGAGAACTTTCACCAGCGCACGGTTACGGTGCTCGAAGGCGACAAGGGATACGTGATCCGCCCAGGGGGTCGTATTGAAAATCGCAACTGAAGCTGCCCGAGGCCATCAAGGGAGACTTCAGCAGCTTCACCATGGACAGGGCCAGCTGAATCTTCGCGCCGTGAAGCACGCCGACGGCGGCTCCAAGCACCTGGTCGTGATCTCCAATGTGCCGGTGAATTCGGGGTTGCTGCAGCGCACCGCTGCAATGGTGGGTGCCATCTCCCTCTATCCGCCTAAGCCGGAGAGCGGCGAATCCAAGACGGACAAACGGCCTGAGCGGCGCAAGCAGAGAGGGGAAGAGAGCGTCAACATCGATCTTGGCGGATCGCACTCCACGGTGACGATTGCGGAACAGAACCTGGAAGGCTCTTCGCAGAACGTTGAGGTCGGCAAGGTGCCGCCTCCGGTCAACCGCTTCGACCGGGAATTCAATTTCTGGACGCTGTTCAACGCAACCGACTGGCAAACCAGCGAGCAGGAAACCGGCGCGCTCATGGTTAGTACCCGGCCGTCGCTGCTTTACAACGTGCTCTTCGGACGCTGGGCGAAAAGTCCACAATCTTCATCCAGGCCCTCGCCGCCATTGCGATTTTCTTCGGCTTTATCGAACTGATTGCGTTATTCATCGGCGCACGCCTCACGCGCAGTATGACCAAGTCGGTGGCCGAGCTCTACAAAGCGACCGAGAGCGTAAACCGCGGCGACCTCACCCATCGCATTAGGTCGAGTCCAGGGACCAGATGGCGGCGCTGGAGCAGTCGTTCAACTCCATGACCGCTTCGCTCGCCAGGCTCATGGCGGAGCAGAAAGACAAGCAGCGCCTGGAGAACGAACTGGCCATCGCGCATGAAGTGCAGGAGCTTGCTGTTTCCCCGAGAAGCGTGCGACTTGCCGACGCTCGAGGTACACGGCGTATGCCGGCCGGCGCGCACGGTCAGCGGAGACTACTACGACTTCATCCGCTTGCCCGACGATCGCATGGTGTTGGCCGTGGGAGATATCAGCGGTAAGGGAATTTCGGCAGCGCTGCTGATGGCGACTGTGCACGCCTTCGTGCGGGCCTATTCACTGGAGCCCGAGCTGGCGCTGGCGCCTGTGCTAATGGCTGGGGCCGGCAGCCCGGCGCGGCGAGTGCTGAGCTTTACTATCGTGACGATGGCACGCGCGATGAAGACCTGGCGCCCGGCCGGCTGATGACAACCCTGAACTATCAGCTCTACCGCGCGACCCCGCCGGAGAAGTACGCGACCATGTTCCTGGGCTGCTACGACCCGGCTTCGCAATCGCTGGTCTACTCCAACGCCGGACATCTGCCCCCGTTTCTGTGTCCCACGATGGCAGCGTGGTTCGGCTGGAAACCTTGGGAACTGTGGTGGGTCTGTTCGACGGGATGGCTTATGGCGAGAGCCGCATGTGCCCATGCGGCCGGGCGACATCTTCGTCGCCTTCAGCGACGGCGTGACCGAGCCGGAAAACGAGTTTGGCGAGTTCGGGAAGAACGCCTGATCGAGCTGATCCAGCTGCATCGCGATCAGCCATTGGCGCGCATCAGCGAGGTGGTGACTACTGCGGTTGTCGATTGGATTGGCGGCGCCGAGCAGCCCGACGATGTAACCCTCGTTCTGGCGCGTGCACGGTAGGTCTTACTTTTGCAGGGCGGGCTGCGCATCGGGAAGAAAGCGATATCCCACGCTTCTTACGGTCAACAGGTGCCGGGGCTTGGCAGGATCGGGCTCGATGTACTTGCGCAGGCGCACGATGAAATTGTCGATGGCGCGCGTGTCGGTATCCTCGCGCAATCCCCAAACCTGCTCGAGAATCTGCTTGCGCGCGACATTTTTCCCCGCGTTGGCGATGAGGTAGCGAAGCAGCTCGGCTTCCATCAGTGTCAGGCGAAAACTCTTGCCTTCGCTGTGCAACTCCAGCGTGCCGAAATCCACTTCTTTGCCGCTGAAGCGGTAGACATCAAACTCGCGCGGCTGGTCGTGCTGCTTCGCGTCGGCGATGCGCGCATCGGTCGGGGGATCAGACAGCAGAGCTCCCGCCCACTCCCGCCGCCGCAGCAGGCTGCGAATGCGCGCCAGCAGAATGGCCAGGTCGAACGGTTTCGGCAGATAGTCGTCCGCGCCGGATGCGAACCCCTTCAGCACATCTTCGGGCCGGCCGCGCGCTGTCAGCATCAGCAACGGAATGTACTCGTTTGCCTTGCGCAGCTCCGAGGCGACGGTGAAGCCGTCTTTTCCGGGAAGCATGACGTCGAGCACGAGCAGGTCGAAGTTCTCATGCTTGTTCAGCAGCAACTCCAGCGCAGCTTCGCCGTCTCCTGCGACCTTGGTTTCATAACCCTCGGCTTCGAGATTGAATTTCAGCCCGGCGGCAAGATGTTCTTCGTCTTCGACCAACAGGATGCGAGCGCTCATGCGACGTGCCTTGGAAGCTCGATGGTAACAGTTGTGCCTTTGCCCGCGCCTTCACTTTCTGCATATGCCCTCCGCCATGGCGTTGCGCGATGGAGCGCACGATGAACAGCCCCAGGCCGCTGCCTTTCACCTGCAGCGCCGGAGAAGTTACCACGCGATAGAAGCGTTTGAAGATGCGCTTCAGCTCTCCACGCGGGATGCCCACGCCATTGTCCTTCACGCAGATGCGCACATGCTCCAAGTCGGGGGTGACAACCTCGACGCGGATCTTCGGCTCGGCCGGCGAGTACTTCACGGCGTTGTCCAGCATGTTCGACAGCGCCGTCGATAACGCTTCGCGATCTCCGAGGTGAGCAGGCGTTCCGTCAGTTTGCCGTCCATCTCCCATACCAGCGACTGCGAGGACAAGTGATGCCGCGCGCGCGCCAGTTCCACGGCATCCTGCACCAGCGGCTCCTATCTCCACTTCGGTGCGATTGAGCACCGCGTTCTTCTGCGTGACGCGCGCCGCCCGCAACACCTGCTCGACAGTCCCCATCAGCCGCTGCGTGTCATCAAGCATCATCTGGTAGAACTCCTGCCGCTGCGCGTCGTCCACGGGCCGGCGTTGCAGAGTTTCGAGATAGAGCCGGATCGAGGTGATGGGGTCTTCAACTCGTGGGTGATGGCGTTCAGGAAGCTGTCCTGTTGTTCGTTCCGCCGCACTTCGCGCACCAGAAAAATCGTGTTGAGAATCACGCCCGCGATGATGAAAGGGAAAAACACAATGCCCAGAATGAGCGGGACAACCTCGCGCCAGTTGAGGATGATCCAGCCGATGTTGAGCACCGTCGCCACTCGCGGCGATAAGAACGCCCAGCGTGATGAAGAAAGCGATGGTCGTTGTCCGGCTGGTAATGCGCATGTGGTTCTCAGGAGGAGGATAGCACCGGAGATGGTCCAGGACAGGCGGAAGGCCTTCGGGTTGCCCTCTACCGTGCGGAGATGCTTGCTGCTCGTGTGAGAGGTGCCAACTGGAGGTGCGTTGGCTGGAGGGTCGCGCTTTATGGTCCTTTTATGAGCCCTTTAGGCGAGCTTTACGGTGCGTGATTTCGAATGGTTTCGGCGAATGCCTTGGATCCAGCACTTGCTATCTAAAGGATCTCAAACATGAGCTTCAGTACTCTTAAGAGGCTTTCTGCTCTTGCTGTCTGCTGCGCGGTAGCTTGTAGTTGTCAAGCCCAGAACCCGACATCCTCAGACCAGGACATCCCGCCCGCTGTGGCGAAGCAACTGGAGGACATGCGCAGCGTATTGACATAGCGCCAGCACCGAAGGGGGCCTCGTGGCAAAGATTACTTTCTCTTGCTTCCACGCAACATTCCTGGGAATCGTTGCCGGTTGTTTCCTCAGTGCTTTGGGACTTGCGCAAGAAACAGTTAATCCAAGACCGAGCGGTTCTACGACTTCACAATCGGGCAGCGTAGAACAACTGCAGCAGACAGTGGCGGACTTACAGGCCGAGGTCGCCTCGCTTAAGGCCCTGGTGACGGAGCTGCAAGCAACCATCACGGTGCGGGCGGACCCGGTCTCAGCCAGTCGCGAGCAAACACAATACCTAGCAGATAACGGACCAGGTGGCTCAACCGACGAACCTGCTGCACCGGTTCCACAAGGCAGCCAGTCGAGTCTAGTTGCGACGCCGAACAGTGTGCCGCCGCTATCGGCCGAAGATCGCGGCATCCTCGATTACCTGAAAACGGCGACCGTGAATGTCATGGTGGATGGGTATTATTCGTATAACTTCAACAATCCCGTAGGCCGGGTCAACCTCCTGCGGGCTTACGATGTTAGCAGTAATGCGTTCAGCCTGAACCAGGCGGCTGTCGTGTTTGAAAGGGCCGCCGACGCTGCGGCTGGGCGTCGCTGGGGCACGCGCCTCGATCTGCAGTTCGGCCAGGCAACAGCCACGTTGCAAGGTAATCCCAGTAATGAACATCGCCCGGACATTTATCGCAATATTTTTCAAGCGTATGGTACCTATGTTGCACCAGTGGGTAGTGGAATCAACATAGACTTCGGAAAGTGGGCTAGCTCTCTTGGTTATGAGGGTAACTACACCAAAGACCAGATGAACTACTCCCGATCATACTGGTTTAACTTTCTGCCCTTTTACCACATGGGATTTCGCGTGAAGTACCAGGTGAACAGTAAGCTTGGGCTGAATTACTGGGTGGTCAATGGCAACAATCAGACTGAGCCTACCAACGGCTACAAGGACGAGATGTTCGGCTTTGTTCTCACGCCCACGAAAAAGATCACTTGGACCAATAACTACTACCTCGGCCAGGAGAATCCGGATGCAACGCCGACTACCGGCTGCGGCCCGATTCCTGTACAGCCGGGCCTATGTTTTATTGCGATAAGGCCCGCACCTAATGGGAAGCTGCAGATATTCGATAGCTATGTGAACTGGCAGGCCACCTCGCGATGGACGTTTGCCATGGAAGGCGACTACGTTATTCAGAGAATCTGGGCCTCTGCAGCGCCGGGAAGGGACTCGGCTCCTGCGCATACGTGGGGCGGGGCAGCTTATGCTCAGTACCAGTTCAATCCGAAGATGTTCGTCGCGACCCGAGGCGAATTCCTCTCGGATCACGGCTCATTCTTTACCGGAGGATTGTTTAGTGGAGTCACGGAAGATTTGAAGGAAGTGACTCTCACCTATGCTTATAACGTCGCGGATGGTCTTCAGGTAAAGACGGAGTGGCGCCGCGACTGGTTCAGAACGTGCCGATCTTTCTTACAGGCACACAAAATGTTTTCAGCACCGATCAAAATACGGCAACACTGGGATTGATCTGGTGGTTTGGGCGCAAACAAGGAGCCTGGTAGCAAATAACGATTCGCTGCTAGTACGCTAGCCTTCAGCGAGAACTCCCCAGCTTGTCGGAGGCACAAGCAGAGTTGCTCTATTTGGCTTTGGGGGCAGCGACCGTGGTCGAAGCGGAGAGCCTCGCCAGCGCGCTCTTTACCTCTGCAGCATCCGGCCCGTTTGGGCTTTCCCGTAGATAGGTCAGATACTCGGCGCTGGCTTTCTGGTACTCGTGCTTCTCCTCCAGCGCCTCTCCGGCTACATAGTGCGCCACCGCATATCCTTCATGTGGCAGCTCATGCACTTTCTGCGCGTCCCTAAGGGCCTCATCGACTTTGCCATCCTCGATCTCCGCGATCGCCAGCATAGTTAAGGTAGAGGCATCCAGCGGTTGAACGGTCAGCGATTTCTTCAGCAATTCTTCCGCCTGGGGGTAGTCCTTCTGGCGCATCATCATTCGCGCCAGATTGCGGTCGGCGTCTGCATTCTTGTCGTTCAACTCAACCGATCGCGTAAAAGCGGCCACTGCCTTGTCTGTCTGGCTCAGGTGGGCGTACATCACACCCAGATTGTTGTAGGCCGTGTCGTACTCGGGGTAGGCAGCGACGGCCTTTTCAAATTCGTTTGCTGCCTGCTGGAAATTTTGCTTCTGCCACGCAGCCATCCCCTTATCAAACGCCTTGCGCGCGTCTTGCGGCACGCGCAACTGCGCCGCTGAGGTAACCTGCGCATTGCTGGACGTACTCGCGCTTTGCGCCGTGCCGGATATGCGCTTGACGCGAAGGAACACCACTCGCATGTGATCCATAGGATCGACCTCTACCGACTCCGACGCCGTCTCCTTGATATCGGTTCCCGATGCACGTACGAGGTAGATTCCGGGGCTGGAGACGGAGAAAATTGCTCTGCCTGAAGTGTCGGTAAACGCTTGGGAAATGGGTATGCCGCTCGCGTTGGTCAAGTCGATCTTGATTTGCTGACCCGCTGGACGGTCATCTTCGTAAGTCACGCGGACCTGGATTTCGATGTTGGTTTGCTGCGAGCGTTGTGCGTGGATGGGCACAGTAAGCAGCGCCATGGAAAACCCGATTGGAAGCAATCGGCGGAGAGAGTACTTCATACAGCCCCCAGAGCGCGGTTGAGATCGCGCCCATTTGGAGGATTGTACTCCGGTTGCGGGCGCACAGATGTCAAATCGTGACCGAGCGCGGTATCCACGCTTAAAGTGGCCAACTTCGGCGCCGGTCTCAGCGGAAAGCCACCAGCAATCGTTGGAAGGTGGGAACCATTCACCACAGAGACACAGAGAACAAAATAGTCCTAACTAAGGCAAGAAAATCAGTCTCTGTGCCTCGGTGTCTCTGTGGTGCATTCTAAGTCTGGCTACTTCGCTGCGTCCGCGCCACTGCCCGCCGGCTCTTCCACTCCCAGTTGCGAAAGCATGAAAGCATAGTCGAATGCCACTTCGTGGAAGCGGTCGTAGCGTCCGCTCGAGCCGCCGTGCCCGCCGTGCATGTTGGTGTAGAACACCAGCGGATTGTGATCAGTTTTCATGGTTCGCAACTTAGCAACAAATTTTGCCGGCTCCCAGTACATTACCTGGCTGTCGTCGAACGAGGTGCGCACCAGGATCGCCGGGTACGCTTTCTTCGCGATGTTGTCATACGGCGAGTACGACAGCATGTAGCGAAACGCAGGCTCGTGCTCAGGATTGCCCCACTCTTCATACTCCGGCACCGTAAGCGGGAGCGAAGGATCGAGCATGGTGTTCATCACATCCACGAAAGGCACTTGCGCCAGCACGACGTTGAACAGGTCAGGACGCATGTTCGTCACCGCGCCCATCAGCAATCCACCGGCGCTGCCGCCTTCGATGGCGACGCGATCCTTCGCGCCATAGCCGTGCGCAACCAGATATTCCGTCGCCGCGATGAAGTCGCTGAAGGTATTTTTCTTCTCTATCATCTTGCCGGCATCGTGCCAGGACTTGCCCAACTCGCCGCCGCCGCGAATGTGCGCCAGCGCGACAATCACGCCGCGATCCGCCAAGGGCAGCCGCGCCGGGCTGAAGCTTGCCGGCAACGGGTATCCGTACGAGCCATAGCCGTAGATGTACAAAGGTGCCTTCGCCTTGTCCGTCACGTCTTTGCGATAGAAGAGCGAGATCGGAATCTTCGTCCCATCGCTCGCCGTCGCGAACAGGCGCTCGGAAACATAGTTGTCGCGATCGAATCCGCCAGGTACTTCATTCTGCTTCAGCAGCGTCGACCGGTGCATCTCGACGAAGTAGTCATAAACCGAGGGCGGCGTGATCAGCGACTGATACTGATAGCGATACGCCTTGGTGTTGAACTCGGCGTTGGCCTGGCCGCCGGCGAAATACGCGGGCTCAGGAAACTCAATCTCTTTGCTTGAGCCGTCGGCGAACTGCACCACGCGAAACGCCGGATATCCCCCCAACCGCTCGGTGACGACGTAGAAGTTCTGGAAAACGTCGATGTCTTCGATGGGCACGTCGGGTCGTGGAGCGATCAACTCCTTCCAATGCTCGTGTCCGGGGTTCGCGACCGGAGCGGTGACAACACGAAACGTCTGCGCCGTGTCATTTGTGCGGATGTAAAACTGGTCGCCGCGATGATCGGCGTAGTACTCGATGTTGTCACGACGCGGCTCGATCGTTCTCCACTCGGCTTCCGGCTTTGCCGCGGGCAGGAAGCGCATCTCGGTGGTGGTATGGCTGCCGATGAAAAGCGTCACCAACTCGCGGCTGCGTGTGCGGTCAACGTTAATGTTGAAGCGCTCGTCGGCTTCCTCGTAGAGAAGGGGATCCTTGGCGGTGTCCGTCCCCGCCGTGTGGCGATACAGGCGATACGAGCGCTTCTGCACCTCGTCCTCGATGGTATAGAACAGCGTCTTGTTGTCCGACGCCCAGGCAACGGACGTGACCCGCTCCGCGGTGTCGGGCAGGTCTTTGCCGGTGCGCAGGTCGCGAATGTGCAGCTTGTACTGCCGAAATCCCACATTGTCGGTGGTGTAGGCCAGCCAGTTGCCGTCGTCGCTCACCGCCGCGGGACCGACCGCCATGAACGGCTGGCCCTCGCCCATCACGTTCAGGTCCAGCAATACCTGCTCGGGCGCATCGATTGATTCCGGGGTCCCCAGGGTGCCCCGTCTTGGCGCACTGGGGTGGGAGTCCTTCTTACGGCAGAGGATGACGTACTGCTTACCCTTCTCGGTGCGGGTGTAGTAGTAATAGCCGTCTTTCAGGTAGGGAACCGTATCGTCGGTCTCCTTGATGTGGCTCACGATCTCGTCGTACAGCTTCTGCCGCACCGGCGCCAGCGCAGCGGTCATCTGCTCGGCGTAAGCGTTCTCGGCTTCGAGGTAAGACTTCACGTCGGGATTGTCGCGCTCGCGCAGCCATGCGTAGTCGTCGGTCAGCGTGACGCCGTTCAGCGTGCGCTCGGTGTGGATCTTCCTGGCGACAGGCGGTTGGTTGGTGGTGGTTTGGGCGTCAGCAGTGGCAGCAACAAGTGTCATAAGGGCGATCAGTAAGACTCGGTACTTTTGGATTTTCAGGCTGCAAGCCGGGTGCTTTAGGGGGAGAAAATCAAAACTCCCAGCCAACCAAAACCGGGTTGGATGGGGCACCCGCAATCCGTGATTATAGGCGATGCTGCGTTCCAAGACAGGAAGGACTGGTATAGGCGTGGGTCGCCGACGCGGCGATTTCGAGCGTTTGAAGGTGGTACCCCCCTCCCCCTCGGGGCGCGTAAAATCTTGATTCCATTGAGCCGGCGAAAATCTTGCCGTGTAAAATCTTGAGCGCGCGAGGCTTACACGTAAAATATTGAAAACAAAGCGCTTATATTACGATTCTTGGCGCTCGGTTTTGTTTCGTCTCTTAGCTCCATCAGCGACCCGCTAGCAGCCGTTGGTGACGCACATCACTAAGAATTTTCCTGCTAGATACCATGTTTTCAACACTTTAGACGATACTTGTGCTACAAGTGTTTGATTTCGTGAGACTTACATTCAAATAATAGATTTCAAATAGCTTAGCGGGAGGCGTCCCGCAGGAACACCCTTTGGTGTCCTCATCGGTAGTTTATGAGTTACTGAACTGGCGTGCACCAAGAAAGTGCGGCGCCTAGGTTACGAAGGTGGTAGAGATTCCCGAAATGGGAATGTAATGACTGAAGTGACTGAGAATTGCTGTCAAAGTGCCAACAGTCTCAAGTACTCCAGATTTGCGCGCTCGGAGGAGGCATTTGTGTAGCGGGAGAATGCTGACTTTATTTGGCCGGCAATCTGTAGAGTCGGCTCTTAGCGTCTTTATAACCCACACTTGCCGCCAAGCCATACCAATAACGAGCCTGCTCCAAATCTTTCGGCGTCCCAATGCCGTTTTCACATACCCGGCCGAAGTTCATGATACCGTCCAAATCCCCTCGCCGAGCCGCAAGACCATACCATGCTGCCGCGTTCTTGTAACTCTGAGGGACTCCAATCGCGTTCTCGTACATCAGGCCCAGCTGATTGGCCGAATAACCATCCCCCGCCCGGCTAGCTTCGACAAAGTATTGAGCTGCTATTTGCGGGTCGCGGCGAACTCCGTAGCCGTAGAAGTAACTCTGACCCATCTGGCGTGCTTTTGTCGCTTGTACATCCAATTGCGCCTGTCTTGTCTCGACCTCTCGATTGTGCTTTTCGGTGTGTCGTCCGTACAGAAACACGGAACTCAAGAGGACTGCGTAGACGGCAATGCCTGCTACCACACGCATATCGAGCCGCCCTGGGCACGCATCACGCAGCACGGTTACCCACACGTCAAAGAACCGGCGAGGAGCACCTCGAAGCGTCCTTGCTAGCTGGACCTGACGTTTACTCCCCCCGCGATAAGCATCCGTAAGCTCGGTTCGCAACTGCCATTGATCTTCAATCAGGTCATCGGTCGTAAGACGCGCGGCCTGCTGGCCACAAGAACGACACTCGTAAAATTCCAAGTGGTAACGCAACGGAGTGGAAATCACCTTGCTACCAAACAGAAATGTTGGTTCAGATCCATGGACGCAGAGCAACTTTGCTGCATCTTCCCATAGGTTCTCTTTCAGGGCAGCGATGCAGTCTCGATATCCTAGTGTCACTTCGCTATTTGTCAGGACGAATCGCGTCCACCGGCTAGCGCTTGACATAGGAAGTGAGCAGGATCGGCACCTTGGATAATGGCTCAATATATCGATAGCCTCCAGCAGGGCACGCACGGGAATCCCCGCCCCGAACAACGATATTCCGATGAACAGCGAAAGCAGGTATGTTGTCTGCCAGGCTTCGGGGATCTGAGGCAGTAAAAAGATAGATAGCAATGCTATGTAAAAAGTTAGGATTCTTAGATCCTGTAATTTTCGGCTAATGCCAATCAGGTAAAGTTTGCCCTGCCGCACAAGGATGGCGCTCGCATAGTCCGTGCGAAGGTTCAGGTCAACGCCTCCGTAAGCAGTTACAGTTGTTTGCAATGAGCTGTTGGTCTGGACCGGAGACGAGTGAGGCTGCGTAGCGACTTGGGACCCGGAATCGGCGACTTCTCCTTGCAACTGGCTATCTAGAGTTTGCAGATCAGTCGAACGTAACTTTGCTGAGGGGTATCGATCATTCAGGTTCTTCGCGAGCGCCCTTGCCAGTATTCCCTGAAATTCTGTGCGATGCGAAACGAACTCTCCCAGGGGCGGAATTGGAGCAAATAGTACTTGCTCCCGTATTTCCGTGACACCCTTGCCTTTGAAGGGCACTTCTCCCGCGAGCAGCTCATACATCGTTATGCCGGCTGACCAGATATCAGAGCGACAGTCCAGTTCCGCCCGCTGGAACTGTTCGGGAGACATGTACGGAACTGTTCCCGCAAAGTGATTGGAATTGTTGTGATCTCGTCCGATGGCGAGCCCAAAGTCGAGAATCTTTATAGTTTGGTCAGCAAGGACAAATACATTTGCCGGCTTTATGTCTCGATGCACAATACCGAACGAGTGAGCATAAGCGAGGCCGCTGCAGAGCTGAATGAGAATGCTTACCTTGTCGCAAATTGGTAAAGAGTTTTCGGCCTTAATGCAACGGTCCAGAGGCACTCCTTCGAGATATTCCATAACTAGGTAGAGCCAACCCTTGTGCTGTCCAATATCGTAAACTCTCACAATATTGGGGTGCCGAAGATTTCCAGCGGTGCGGGCCTCACGAACCAAACCCATCCTGTGAGTCTCGTCCAACGCCTGAATCCCGGAGATCATCTTGATCGCAACTGTCCGGGAATCGGTGGGGTTTTGCGCCTTGTAGACTACGCCCATTCCTCCGCGGCCAATCTCGGAGATGACAGCGTACGGCCCAATGTTCATGCGGACCTTCCGGGCGAGGGGGGCAGGAATGATCGAAGAGATTACCTCACTTTTCCCGCTTTCTGCAATTCAACCAAGGTGTGAGGGGCGTGCACGATAGTGCCTTGGTGCCACCCCTTAAGGGGCTTGGGTTTGTGCGCGTCGAGTTCCCGGCACTCACGTGCCGGGCTATGGATTGTTTCGCCTTTCAGGACTCGGTGCATTCCGGGCGTCAAAGGCTCAGCACTGCGGCTCAGAGCTGCGCCGGCCTTCTAAGCGATGCCATGAATTGTGGCGCTCTTCGGGAGCGGTGTGGGATCCCGCCCGGTGCCCCATGTAAGCCTGGGTTTGGCTTGCGTGGGGATTTTGATTTCTGTGGCCGTGTAGCTATTAGTCATTGTCATAAACGCGCCATTCCGCTTCTGCCCCTCGGTAGCTCGTGGCAGACTGCGTTGCCTTACCGCGCGACCAGCCCAACGACGCCGGCTGGCAATCCACTCACCCCGGGCAGAGGAGTCAGGCGGCCCAGGTTCGCGTCCTTCCGTTGGACGCTAACCTGGGAGGGTAAATAGGTGCCGCCCCTGCGGGGCTCGGGGTTTCATAGGGGGAGCCTACCCAGCACTCCGCTGCGCGTAGCCTGCCCCGAGCGCAGTCGAGGGGTGCCGGGCTAGATTGTGGCCTCCGCTTTGCGGAGTCGCCGCCCATCTACTGGGAACTTCTTTTGCTGATAAAGCCGGTCGAAAGCCGGGTGCTCGCCACCGTCGCTCGCCGGGGTTTCCACGCTCGTCAAATTTGCCGCTTTTCAAACATGCCGAGGCGGCACTAGGATGCTTTAAGCAGCGCCTGATGCGCGCGAAGGGCCCGCGAAACAATGGCCTGCTCCTGAGTAGGACTAGTGGATCTCCACAGCGTAATTCAATACCTGCTGTTCGTGGTCATTGTCACCGCCCTGGTAAAGCCCCTGGGCGGTTACATGCAACGGGTCTTCTCCCGAGAGCGGACCATACTTGATCGCTTATGCCTTCCGGTTGAGTGGCTGATCTATCGCATTACTACCGTTGATCCCAGTGTGGAGATGACCTTCAAGGAGTATGTGAGTTGTTTCGTGCTCTTCGGCCTGGCCGGCACGCTCCTGTTGTATGCCATTCTCAGATTGCAACACTTTCTTCCCTGGTACTTCCCCCAGTACCAGACCACGCCGTTGTCTCCTGACCTGGCTCTGAATACGGCGATCAGCTTTTCGACGACTACTACCTGGCAGGCCTACGCGGGCGAGAACACGATGAGCTACTTCAGCCAGATGGTGGGACTCTGCGCGCAGAACTTCCTGGCTGGCGCTGCAGGATTGGCCGTTGGTATTGCCTTTATTCGCGGAATGGCCAGGCAAGTCTCCGACACGCTCGGCAATTTTTGGGTCGATCTGACACGTGCCCTGCTGTGGGTCCTGTTGCCGGGAGCGTTGATCGGCGGCTTGCTGCTCGTCTGGCAAGGCGTTCCCATGAATTTCCACCCCTATGCCGTCGCCACTACCGTCGAGGGTGCCCAGCAGGTCATACCGCAGGGTCCCGTAGCCGCACTGGAGATCATCAAGAACCTTGGCACGAATGGAGGCGGCTTCTTCAACGCGAATGGTGCTCATCCGTATGAGAACCCCACGCCACTTACGAACTTCATCGAAGTGTTGGCGATCGTGCTCCTGCCTGCGGCATTGACGAACACCTTCGGCAGAATGGTCGGCCAGCCTCGACAAGGATGGCTCTTTTACTGGGTGATGCTGCTGCTCTTCATCTGCGGACTGGTCTTTGTACATCACTTCGAACAACGTGGTGATCCCCACCTTCGCAACGTGGATTTCAAGAATAGTCGCCTCCAGTCTGGTGGAAACATGGAAGGCAAAGAGGTGCGCTTTGGCATCAGCGGGTCGACCCTCACGGCTGTCGTGACGTCAAACACGGCCACGGGATCCTACAACTCAATGTACGACAGCTACACCTCGCCCGGGGGCATGGTGTTACTTATGAACATGCTGCTCGGAGAGGTCGTCTTCGGAGGTTTGGGGACTGGTCTTTACAGCATGGTTATGGCCGCCGCGATCGCTGTGTTTCTAGCGGGACTTATGGTCGGTCGCACGCCAGAATACCTGGGGAAGAAGATAGGGCCGGCGGAGAACAAGATCATCATGCTGTACGCTTTGGCTGCGCCGCTGCTCATCCTCCCACTTACGGCGATTGCCGTCAGTACTAGGGTGGGACTGTCCGGCCTAACAGTTAATGGGGGGGCGCATGGCTTAACCGAGATTCTGTTTGCCTACACTTCCTGCTTCGCCAACAATGGCCAAGCTTTTGCCGGGCTGAGTGCTAATACTCCGTTTTACAATCTCACCACAGCAATAGCGATGATGGTAGGTAGGTTTGGCTTGGCGATTCCTGCATTAGCATTGGCGGCTCTATTCGGCCGTCAGAGAAATACTCCTTCCTCGTCGGGAACTCTTCCGACCCATTCTCTTACGTTCGGGATCCTACTCACCGTCTGTTTGATAACGATTGTGGCTCTGAGCTATCTTCCTGCCTTGGCCCTCGGTCCCGTACTGGAACGATTACTCTTCGGACGGTAAAGGGTTTTCGTGATGCTGAGAAAAATATCCGAGTGAACGCGTCTATGACCCTTCCTATTCCTTACCGGGACCCCATCGATCAGGGGCCGTTGATCGAAGAGGCCGGCGGCTTTAGAAATCCGCGTAACGCGGCTCTCTATCCCGTGCGCAAAGGTATCCCGTCGTTTCTCCCGGACGGCTCGGTGGTGGGACCGAACGCGCGCTACCAAAAGCTCCATGACCGATTTGCTCCGGCTTACGATTTGGCAAACGGTCTGTACGCGTGGTGGAAGAGCGGCGCTGAGGCAACACGGCGTAAAGAGTACCTGGGACTGCTCGAAACAGCATCGGGAGGCAGTTTGCTTGAGGTCTCAGTTGGTACGGGGGGGAATTGGGCATACTTGGATCGTAGTCTGGACTTCTATGGCCTTGATCTCTCCGCGGGGATGCTTTCGCACTGCCGACGAAATGCGAAGCGGCTCAAGCTGCACTGTCAACTGTGCCAGGGAGTCGCTGAGCATCTGCCTTATCCCAGCTCGGCATTTGACTGCGTCTTGCATGTGGGCGGCATTAATTTCTTTACTGATCCCGCGGCTGCGCTGGCGGAAATGGTGCGCGTTGCCACGCCGGGCACGCGCCTGGTCGTGGTGGATGAAACCGAAGAGCTGGCCAAGCGCATGGAGAACGGCATCTTCTCGCGAGCGTTTTTCAAAAATCGCCCAAGGACGATCGTCGCGCCTGCGAATCTGCTTCCCGCGGGGATGCAGGAGGTGAACGTGCGAGAGATTTGCAATCGCGAGCTCTATGTTTTGACCTTCCGCAAACCTGGCGCCTAAGTTCGCGTCCTGCTTTGGCCGGCCCTCACCGGAGACGAAATGTAAACGGCAGATGAAATTGTGTCAACCAGGGATGGAAACCAAAGCAGTAAACTCCTGTTGCACACCAATTAGGGCACAATGGAGCCATGATCGTTTACTTCCTGCGTCACGCCAGTGCGGGTCAGCATGGGATCAACCCCAAGCAGGACGAAAAGCGCCCCATCGACAAAATCGGGGAGCGGCAATCACGCGACGTAGGGCGCGCACTTGCCGCGCTCGACGTTGAAGTCGATGCAGTGGTCTCCAGTCCGCTGACGCGGGCGGTGCAGACGGCGGAGCTTGCGGCGAAAGAATTCGGCCATCAGGGCAAGATCGTCATCAACGAGGCGATGCGGCCTGAGGCAAACTACGATCAGTTCCACGACCTGCTCACGCAATACAGCAAGGACCGAGCGATTCTGGTAGTTGGTCACAATCCCAGCATTACCGAGTTCCTCATGCACCTGCTGACCGGTAACGAACACAGCAACTGCATTGAGTTCCGGAAGGGCGCTGTTGCCAAGGTCGAAGTCGAGGAAAGCAAGGGGGTCTTGAACTGGATGCTGACGCCGAAGATGGCGCGCGCGCTTCAGACAGCTTCAGCCAAGAGTTCCCGGCCAAAGACGTCACGGAAATAGTCTTTCTCTTTCCCTACGGCCCACAGCTCCAGCTCAACCCCCTCCACAGTACTCGGCGTTAGACGCAGGGTGACGCGCTCGTCCTGGCCAATCTTGATCTGCACGTCTTTCACCGCACGTCGTCTGCTCTGATCGAGCGCGCGCGCCAGCCGCAACAGCGCTACCGCCTTGGGAAGTTGACCCCGGTCGGAAGAGGGAAGGATGCGGATGTTGCGGTCGCTGGGGGCAGGCAGCGATTTGCCGACGTAGCGCGAGATGGCGGCGATGATGAGGCGCTGCACGGGCGTGTATCCAAAGATCTCCGAGTGCGCGATCACATAATGGGTGTGCCGGCGGCGCCCCGATCGGTTGATGTAGGAGCCTACCTCGTGCAACATGGCGGCGGCTTCCAACCAGTCGGCATATTGCGCCGGTAGTTGGTGCACGGGCTGCAAGCGGCGGAAGAGTTGGATGGCAAGGTCGCGAATCCGGCGCGCAAACAACAGATCGACGTCATAGTGCTTGGCGGCGGCCACGAGCGCATCCTGCCGTTCCGATTCCACGCGCTCACGCATGGCCGACTTGGAGCTGTAGTCGGCCATCATCTGCGCCAACAAGCCGTCGCGCAGTCCCAGCGGCAGATAGCGGAAATTGCGCAGCTCGCACATCTCCAACAACTCGGAGAACACCATGGCGCCGGCGATGATGATCTCCGCGCGCTTGGGGCCGATGCCCGGCAATCCCTGGCGCTGTGCCAGATTGCGTCGACTGAGCTCCTTCGCGATCTTGGTGATGGCGGGCCGCGGCACGGCAAGCGCCTTCGCTCCGTCGGCCCCCTCGCCCCGTTCGTGGTACAGGCCGGAGAGCGCAGCCGCGGTGCCCGAGGTGGCCAGTACGGTCTGGACCTTGGCTTCGATCACGCGCTGCTGCACACGCGAGATTTCCCTCTGGATCAAGCTGCGCATCTGTTCGAGCTCGTGGTTTCCTGGCGGGTCAAAGTGAACAAAGGTTTGCGTCATCCGAACCGCGCCGATCGGCAGGCTGACCATCTCGGCGATGTGTCCCTGGTCAGAGAGCGTGAGCTCGCAACTACCGCCGCCGAGATCGATGAGCAGGGCGCGCGTGTTGTTGAGGTGGGAGCTCGATAAAATGCCGAGGTGGATGAGGCGGCCCTCTTCCAGTCCGGTGATGATCTCGACTCTCCATCCGGTAGCGGTGCGGACCCAGTCGACGAAAGCCCGGCTGTTGCGGGAGTCGCGCAACGCGCTGGTGGCGACGACGCGAACGCGGTCGACAGCAAAGCTCTGGGTGGCGCGAAGGAAGCGTTGCAGCACCTGGATGGTGTAGGCCATGGCTTGCGGCTCCAGTGAGCCATTGGCGAAGACGCTGGCGCCCAGGCGCGTGACCTCGCGGTCTTCGTAGACGGTCTTCAAGCGATCACGGCGAGTCTCAGCGATCTTAAGCCGCACAGAGTTGGAGCCGATATCAACCGCCGCGAATGTAGGCATACGCTCAGCTCAGGCTAGCATTAGGTTTGGGCCGCTGCCCGAGAATGTGATGGGCTGGGGAGCGTCCTGCGCTGCACGGCTTGCATTGATGCGCAAGAGATTCCGATTGCAGTCGAATCAGCGCCTGCTGGCATTTTGGCACGTCGCACGGGTTTCCCGAAAGCCGTCAAACGGTGGGCGGGTTGCTGGAAGAGCAATTCGCGGTCGCCTAATTCCGTCTACTGCGATTGCTTCCTGGACTGGCGCACGAGGGCGAGCGTGGTGAGATCATTGGTTGCCGGCGCAGTTCCCAAGTGCTGGCGCACGGCGTCGAGTACGCTGGCGGCCACCACGTTAGCGTGGTCGAGGGGAATGTTTAACAAGTGTTGCTTCACGCCGTGCAGTCCGAATTCCTCTTTTCTGCGAAGCGCCTCGACAACACCGCGTGAAACCAGCAACAGCGCGCTTCCGGGCGCGATATGGGCCGTTGGCGCTTCGTAAGTGGACGCTGCAAACAATCCCAGCGGAAGCCCGGTGGCACGCAACTCAACGATTTCACCGCCATGGCGAAGCAGGCCTGGCGTGTGGCCGGCATTGACGTAGCAGATGGTTCCGAAGTCCTCGCTGTAACAGCCGACAAAAGCGGCGCAGACGCAGACGGCGGAAGCGCTGCGCCGGATAACGGCGTTCAGCTCCATGCAGAACTCCATCATGGCATCGGCTTCATTCACATCCTCGTCGCTGAACTTGGCGCGCGCCGCTTGTTGAAAGACGTCTCGCGTGGCCGCGATGATGGACTGGTTCTCGGTATGCCGCCCGGCGACATCCAGCAACCCGAAGACGACCCGATGTGGAGTGGTACGCATGAAATGGTAGAAGTCGCCTCCCACTCGTGCCCCGTGCACTACGGCCGAGATTTCAGCTCCGTCGATCGGCGGGAACTCGGCGCGGGCCGGGGCAAATGCGGTGGCGCTTGAACCCGTTCGCTGGAAGGGAAGTTTCATCGGAGAATCCTGGCATCCTGCGTCCATTATGCAAAGCGCAAATGATCACACATAATATTCCTAAATACCAGAATTGCAACTTCTTGCGGGTAAAGCTCGGAGGACCCCGAGCAAGGCCATGGGCCATGAAAACTGCCCCCGGTTGGTTGTATCTGTTCAGGTCAACCACTATACTCAGGTAATCTGGCTGTAATACGAACAGCAGTAATCGGGACTCCTGAAGCAGGCGCCCGAAGCTTGGGGCCGAGTACTAATCGAGAACGTCTCCGCAGGGGTATCGAGAAATTGTGCGGCATTGCCGGATTTACTCATAAGAACTGGTCACCGAGTCCCGACCGAATTCAATCCGCTACCGCCACCCTCACCCATCGCGGGCCTGACCAGCAGGGCGTGTTCCGCTCTTCGATCTGCTCTCTGGGAGCCACGCGGCTGAAGATTATCGATCTGGAAGGCGGCGACCAGCCGATTCAGAGTCCGGATGGCGACACTACAATCGTCTTCAACGGCGAGATTTACAACCACATCGAGCTGCGCCGCGAGTTGGAAGCACTGGGCCACAGATTCGTAAGTCATTGCGATACCGAGACCGTTCTGCACGCTTTCCTGCAATGGGACACGGATTGTTTCCGCAGAATGCGCGGCATGTTTGCCGTGGCGCTGTGGACGGACTCCGAGCGCCGTCTCGTGTTGGCGCGCGACCGAATCGGTATCAAGCCGCTTTACATTGCGCAACGTCACGGTGACCTCTTCTTCGGCTCGGAGCTGAAGGCGATCTTTGTTCATCCTGAGATCGAGCGCAACCTGAGCATGGAAGGGCTGGATTGCTACCTGTCCATGAATTACGTTCCCGCTCCCTGGACTTTAGTTGAGGGCATTGAGAAGGTCATGCCCGGGACCTGGGTGGAGTGGCAGAACGGCCGCATCCGCCGCGAAGCCTACTGGACCGTTCCTCAGCAGAGCTACCAATCGTGGACGCTGGAATCGGCGAAAGAGGAATTTGACGCGCTAATGCAGCAGTCGACCGCCGAACACCTGGTCTCGGACGTGCCGCTAGGGATCTGGCTAAGCGGCGGAATCGACTCTTCCACGATTCTTCATTACGCGGCCCAGGCTTCGTCTACTCGCCTGAAGACGTTTTCCATTTCTTTCAATGGCCGTAGTTTCGACGAGACGCGCTACATCCAGAAAGTCGTCGCGGCATACGGAACCGAGCACGAGCAGCTTGACCTCAATCCCAGCCAGGACCTTGAGGGGGCGATCGAGGAATTCGCGTACTACTCCGACGAACCCAGCGCCGACGCCGGCGCCTTGCCGGTGTGGTTCCTGTCCAAGCTGTGCAAGGCGCACACTACCGTTGCCCTGAGCGGCGAAGGCGCCGACGAGCTGATGGGCGGATACCTGACGTACCGGGCGAACAACTTCGCGAAGCTACTTCGCAGGTTTCCTCGTCCGGCGGTTCAAGCTGCGCTTTCGGCCCTGCGGCATTGGCCCGTGTCCGATGAGAAGATTGGGCTGGAGTACAAGCTGAAGCGTCTGCTGGAAGGCTCGTTGATGTCCCCGGCGCGAGCCCACGTGTATTGGAATGGAACGTTCTCCAAGGACGAGAAAGACCGCTTGCTTGCGGGCGAATTTCCCCGTGCGCTGGATGATCTGCTCTGTGGCGCTGATGGTTTCAATGGCTCGCGCAACGGGCTAGGCTCGTATTTGCAGTTTGATCAGCAGTACTATCTGCCCGACGACATCCTGGTGAAATCGGACCGCATGAGCATGGCGCACTCGGTGGAGGTGCGTCCGCCGTTCCTTGATCACCGCATCATCGAGTTTGCGGCTACGCTCCCGCCGGAGCTGAAGATTCGCGGCTCGCGGCAAAAGCTGATTCTGAAAGAAGCCATGCGCGACAAGCTGCCGCAGGCGGTGCTGACGCGAAAGAAAGTGGGATTCGATATTCCGGCGCATGAGTGGCTGCGCGGCGTCCTGCATCCCATGCTTGTTGATACACTGAATACAGGCCTAGCAGAATACCCCAGCCTGTTTCGAGCAGACGAAGTCAACCGGCTCCTGACGGAGCACCAAGAGAGGCGAATCAACGTCGGGTACCACCTCTGGGGGTTGATGATCCTGTTCCAATGGATGAAGAGATGGCGCATACAGCAGTCGACATGGTCGTCGACCCGGCAACAACTGCAACCCGAGGGAATCGCGATCTCTACCTGATCGTCATTCTGTGCTCGGCCCTCATTTACCTCGCGTGCATAATCTCTCCGCCTCACCTGCAGGACGACGTTGACGCTGTCCAGGCGCAGATCGCGCGCAACATGCTCACCTCCGGCGACTATGTAACCGCGCGGCTCGACGGCGTTCCTTATCTGGAGAAAGCGCCGCTCATTTATTGGCTGATCGCCGGATCATACAAGGTCTTCGGTGTACACGACTGGGCTGCGCGCATTCCGATCGCACTCTCGTGCATGGCGCTTTGCTGGCTGACTGCAGGATTTGGGGTCTGGGCCTTCGGCCGAAAGGCAGGATTGTATGCCGGCCTGAGCATTGCCGTCTGCGTCGGTCTCTTTCTTTTTACGCGCGTACTGATCCCAGACGTGATGCTGACGTTCACCATCGCGCTGGCGATGTGGGCTTTCCTGCGGGCGCTGGATGAAGAAGAGCCGCATCCGCGCGCCTGGGCGTATGTCCTCGCTGCAAGCATGGGCGTTGGGCTGCTACTGAAGAGCCTCATCGGCGTGGTCTTTCCTATCGGCGCAGGGCTGGTCTATCTTGCGCTGACAGGCGAGCTTTTTAGCGCGAGAACATGGAAGCGCCTGCATCCCTTCACTGGAGCGCTGATTGCGCTTGCCATCGCTGCTCCCTGGCATGTGCTGGCAACGCTTCGCAATCCGCCTTATTTTGCCTTCACTCTGCACAGCGGCCCCGGCGAATACCATGGCTTTCTCTGGTTCTACTTCATCAATGAACAGCTTCTACGGTTCCTGAACCTTCGCTATCCGCGTGATTACAGCACTGGTCCCGCGGCTGTACTTCTGGCTGTTTCATCTGTTGTGGCTGTTTCCGTTCAGCGTGTACTTTCCGGCAGTGGCGAAGCTTTCCTATCGGCCGATCGATCGCGCTGGGCGCACCCGGTTGCTGGCGCTATGCTGGGCCGGCTTCATCCTCGTGTTTTTCACTTTCTCCACGACGCAGGAGTACTACTCGATGCCGTGCTATCCGGCGCTGGCGTTGCTCCTCGGCTCCGCGATGGCGATTGGCGGGCGCTGGGTGGAATGGGGAACCCGCGCGCTGGGAGTGCTGTGTGCCGCGGCAGCGACGGCGTGTATCGGAATACTAATTGCCGTGCGCAATGTGCCGGTGATTGGCGACATCTCGCAGGCTGTCACCAGGCAGGCCAACTACAAGCTCTCACTCGGGCACATGGAGGACCTGACTTTGCAGTCGTTCGCCTACCTGCGTCTACCGCTGATGTTGGCGGCGGCGGCGTTTATCATCGGCGCGATCGGCATGCTGGTGTGGCACCGGCAGCGCGCCTTTCTGTCCGCTGTCGTGATGATGATTCTTTTCTACCAGGGGGCGCGGCTGGCCATGGTGCAGTTCGATCCATATCTCTCGTCACAACCGCTCGCCGCTGTGCTGGAGCATTCTCCCGACGGGCAGCTCATCACCCACGGGCACTACTATCCATTCTCGTCGGTCTTTTTTTATACGAACCGATCTGCATTGCTTTGGCACGGCCGCCAGATGAACCTCATTTATGGCTCGTATGCGCCGGGTGCGCCCAATGTGTTCCTCGACGATGCGCAACTGGCCGACCTCTGGCGCGCTGCGCAGCGGGAGTACCTGTTTCTGCCCGAAGAAGAGCTTCCACGTCTCAGGGGGTTGGTGGATTCGCAGAATGTCGTTATCCTAGCAAGCAGTGGGGGAAAGCTATTGGTCACAAACCAAAGGGTAACGGCGGCTGCGCGTTGATGCTTACGATCAAGAAAAGGGGGCGATCGGGACCACTGTACTGGGATGCGCGAAGGGCTGTGCTTTGTCGTAAAGCAGTTCTGCCCTGGTACAAAACGGTTTACGAGATGGGTTTAGCTGCAAAGTCTATTGTTTCCGAAGGAAGCGAGCAAGCATGTCGCTAGCCTACCTGCCTCGCGTTTGGGCGGGCACGAACATATCGACGAAGCTGTTGCCTTCGAGCATCCGTCCGCTATCGGCGCACATCAAGCTGACCGAGAACTGCCAAGCGAAGTGCATCAGTTGCGATTACTGGAAAACGCGCTGGCAGGACGTCATCGGCACGGAGCGCGCGATCGGGCTTATCAATGAGATCGATGCGGCGGGCATTCGCTCACTACGGCTCACGGGTGGCGAACCACTTCTCCGGAAGGACCTTTTCGAGGTTCTGGCGTCCGCCAATACTTCGCGTTTCGAGCGCATCATCCTTCAGACCAACGGCCTTGCGTTGAAGAAGCTGCACAAAGAGGTCAACGCCTCGCCGATCACCGATGTCGCGGTCTCCATTGACGGCCTGAAGCAGACGAACGACATTATTCGCGGCATTCGAGGCTACTTCGATCTGGGCATGGAAGGGCTCGCACTGCTGAAAGGCAAGCGGCTTGCAATATCGGTGACCTTGAACAAGATGGCGGCGAGCGAGTTGGATGAGCTGGCCGAACGCGCTGCTGCGGTCGGCGCGCATCTGGAGTTCAATATTTTGAGCCAGAGCCTGTTCTTTCTCAAGGACGCCGATCTGACCTCGATGTGGCCGGACGGCAGCGATGTAAGCCGCATTCGAGAGTTTCTCGAAGGCAGACGCCCGGGCTACGAGGTCGATTACATCACCCGGTACTACGATCGCCAAGAGCTTGCCGAGCCTCCGTGCGTTCTGGGATATCTGCAGGTCTTTGTGCTGTCCAATGGGGACGTCTTGACGGGCTGTTATCCTCTGCCGCCAGTAGGAAACATTTTGCGCGAGAAGCTAGCGACCATTCTGGCGTCGGAGGCGTATGTTCGCCAGGCCGAAGCCATGGTGCGGCGCGAGTGCCCCGGCTGCACCTGCGGAGTTGAGTCGTCGCTGGCCATGAAGCATGGGGTTTCGAGCGCCTTCTTCGAGCTGAGCCGGCTTACGGGGAGGGGGAAACACGGCAACGGTGGGCAAGTGAATAAGGCGGCGAATGAACCTGAACCGCATCTTCGGGAACCGGCGTCGGTGGCAAAGTAAGATCATTAGTTCACGAAACGCATTCATTAATCGTTTTTCAGAGGAGAGAACATGAGAATCGCCGTGCTAGGTGGTGACGGCTATTGTGGTTGGGCAACGGCCCTGTACTTGTCGGCGCGAGGAAACTCGGTGGCCATCGTCGATAACTTTCTTCGGCGCATGTGGGACCACGAACTCGGAGCGCAGACCTTGACGCCGATTCGTCCACTTTCGGACCGCTTGAGCGCTTGGCAGCAACTCACGGGCAAGACCATTGACTCTTTCATCGGCGACATCTGCGATTACGACTTCCTCGCTGAGTTCATTCACACGTGGGAGCCGGAGGCGATCATCCATTTCGCCGAGCAGCGCTCCGCGCCGTACTCGATGATCGACCGCAAGCACGCTGTTTTCACCCAGCTCAACAATGTCGAAGGCACGCTAAACTTGCTCTACGCGATTCACGACCTCGCGCCCGACTGTCATTTGGTGAAGCTGGGTACGATGGGCGAATACGGAACGCCCAACATCGACATCGAAGAGGGCTACATCAAGATCGAGCACAATGGCCGCAGCGACGTGCTTCCGTTTCCCAAGCAGCCGGGCTCGTTCTATCACCTTTCCAAGGTGCATGACAGCCACAACATTGCCTTCGCCTGCAAGATCTGGGGTGTGCGCGCCACCGATCTCAACCAGGGCGTGGTATATGGGACGGAGACCGCCGAAGCGGCCATGGATGAGGCGCTCATTAACCGCTTCGACTATGACGAAGTCTTCGGTACGGTGTTGAACCGCTTCTGTGCGCAAGCTGCCCTCGGATATCCCCTGACGGTCTATGGCAAGGGCGGACAGACGCGCGGCTTCCTTGACATTCAGGACACGGTTCGTTGTCTTGAGCTCGCCTGCCTGAATCCGGCGAAGCCGGGTGAGTTCCGCGTCTTCAACCAGTTCACCGAGCAGTTCAGCGTGCTGGAACTGGCGCAGATGGTGCAGAAGGCGGGCGCAGAAATCGGCCTGAAGGTGGAGATCGATCACCTGCCCGATCCCAGGGTGGAGGCAGAGGAGCACTATTACAACGCCAAGCACTCGCGTCTGGTCGATCTCGGACTTAAGCCCCACAATCTGTCCGACACCTTGCTCGACTCGATGATCCACATCGCGATGAAGTATCGCCATCGCATTGATACTTCCTTGTTCCAGCCGAGGGTGAACTGGCGCAAGACGCGCAACGAGCGCAAGGCGACAAAAGTGGAAGCACCGGCGGCGCTGGATAAGACGCTGGTGTAGGAAAGTAATGACGGACGCGACCATAATCGCTCTCCGCCCTGCTTTTACGTCTGTCATCCCGAGCGAGCAGCGTAGCGACGAGTCGAAGGACCGCTACCTCGCTCGGGAATTGCGATCCGCGAATTCCAATGGCACGTGATCAAACCAGCCAGCGCTTAAATCTACCCACTTGGGATTTTCTTTCGTGATCAGATCGATCTTTTTCTGTCGGCGCCAGCCCTTAACTTGTTTTTCGCGCTGAATAGCTTCCTCAAGGGAAACTGAAGGTTTCGTAATACAGCAACCTGTCCACATTGTACTTGGCGATAAAGCCTGGAATATATGCTGCTGGTGTTGCCACATGCGGTTGCGCAATTTACTGGTTATACCCACATACAAGGTTCCAGCGAGGCTGCCGACAATGTAGACGTGATAACGTCAGGGTTCCATTTCTTCGATAGGGTCCTTCGACTCGTCGCTACGCTCCTCGCTCAGGATGACACATGTTGAAGAAGTTGCCGTAATCTTGCCCGACCAGCAGCATTTAGTGAGGCGTCCTTCTCTACTCCGCGCTCACCGGCACCAGTTCGCCATCGCGGATGTAGTATTCGTGATTACGCCAGCTTATGGTATTGCGAGTGAAGCTTCTCAGCCAAATACCGGCGGCAAGCGCATCCCAGAGCGGAATCAGCAGAAAATACCGCAGGTGGAAACGCTGTTTAAGCCCCCAACTCCCGATGAGCCATGTCATCGCGAGCCTGAATGCGAGGTAGGCGCCAATGTAAGCAAACGCAATCGATCGCGATCGACTGACAAGGGCGGCGATCAGCGCCCAAGGCAAGCCGAAAGTGAATACTAGCCCAATGTGTCCCCATGGGCGCATGTGGCGCATCACAACCATCCAGCGCAGGCGCTTCAGGATCAGGTCACGCATGGAGTGGAAGTCGGCGACGGTCCTGACCGCGTAGCGCAGCAGTTTCACTTCGTATCCCTGATCGGCTATGAGCCGCCCCACCAGCAGATCGTCCCCGGGGCGGTTCTCAATAGCTTCAAACCCGCCGAATCCTTCCAGGCGCGCGCGCGTGGTGACGATGGTTGGGCCGAGCGCGAACTTCACGCCGTCCAGCAGCCACGCGACCAGGATGCCTGGATAGAAGTCGGAGAGCATGCCCACCGACTGAAGCCTTTGCACGGACGACGTCTCTTTGATCGGCAGGTAAAAGCACGTCACCGCGCCTACTTTGGGATTGGCAAGCGGTGCGACCACCTTCCGCAAGTAGCCGGTTTCAGCACGCACGTCGCTGTCGCTGATAACCAGAGTCTCGTAGTGAGCTTCCTGGGTGAGGCGCGCCAGCTTAGCAACTTTGTCATTGGTCGCGTCACGTCCGGAGCCGTAAAGCAGGCGTATGTTGCGGGCGGGGAAGTCGGCCCTGAGCTTTTCAATCACAGGAACAACAGGGTCCGACTCGTCGCCCACACAAAACAGGATTTCGTAATCGGGATAATCCTGGCGGCAAAAGCTGGCGAAGTTTTCGTAAGCCTCGGGATCGAGTCCGCGCACCGGCTTGAGCACGCTAACGGGCGGCGTGTACTCGGAGTGCTCAAGTACAGCGTTCTCGTCGGAAAGGAAGAAGCGCCATGAACTGATGAGAGCGAGGAGGTAATAAACAAAAGGTGCGCCGGCGAAAGCTAACACCACATATTTCGCTACGTGATGGCCCATCCGCTCCTCAAGCGTTCTTTGTTACAGGGGACTGACTCCAGTGTAGACGATTGGCAATGACTGTGCCTGTCGGGACACAGTCAGGGGAGCGCAGAAAAGAATATCGGATTCATGTTTCACATCTGTCGCTGCGAGTCTTTTTCAGGGGGCCCTCATGACGCTGATGGGGATGGGCTCATGAATGGTTCTGCGCGGTGGCCTCGAGTGCGCCGTCATCCGATAGGGTCGCTCTTTGGATGGGTCGCGCGGGATTGCCGGCTACTACCGAGTGCGGCGGGACCGGCTTCGTCACCACCGAACCGGCTCCCACGGTGACGCTGTCGCCCATGTCGGACATGACGATCGCGCCGTCACCGATCCAACAATCGGCCCCGATGATGATTTGATCTTTGATGCGGTCGCTCAGGCTCCCGTCAGGATTGCGCATATGCTGGCGACGGCCGCTGGGGATGAGCACGTGAGAGGCAATCTGGCTACGGGCGCCGATGGAGCAGCGTCCGATCACGCCATAACTGCCGATCGAGACGAATGGCTCGACGATTGTGTCGGGTCGCACGAAGTAAGTACCAAAGGAAATGGTGATGTCAATGGAGCACTCGCGCAACGTCAGCTTGTAATACGCGGCCCGTAGGTAGCTACCCGGCATTCCCGGACCCAGAGCTAAGACCTGAGCGAACATCGTATACATGGGCTTGAGGCGGCCAAACAGGGTAAGTGCAGCGGCCGGAAGAACAATCACCAGCGCCAGTCCCTGAAACAAGCGCTTCAGGCCAAGTTTCACTTGTGACCTCCGCGAAGATCCGGCCCACCCTGCGCAAACAGCCAAGAGACACGGTGTTGCGCGAGAGCATGCGTGCCCCGGTCGGCAAATACTTGAGCGAATCGCAGAACCTTGGTCGGCGCTGTTCGTGTAGCCTGCGCCGCCCGATTGAACAGTAACGCTTGAGTCATTTTGGAACGCTTGGCAACGAGTTTAAGGGCAACTATAAACCGAATTTGTCCCCGTCAGAAGTTGATTCGGGCATAAGTTGCCGGCGGATTGGCGAAAGCTTCCACCTGCGTGAACAAGAAAGACAGGGTAAGAGAAGGAAAAGTCGAGAGTGTTAGCCATCTCCAGCAAACAAAACAGGAATGATGGCGGGTCGAAGCGATAGAAGCTGCACCGGCTCACCCCGCCCAGCTCCAGCCTGCGGCCAATACTCAGTCCAGCGCCGGCCTTCATTGCTTCCCTGACCTTTTGCTAGATGGCGGATTTCCATTCCGTGCCGGCAGCATCCACTGTTCTTCGACGCGCTGCAAGCACCCTTGCAAAAAAATCGATCTCCAGCGGTCCGACAGAATCGTCCTGGTCAGGCTGACGCGCAAACCACCATGGGCTACACGCACGCGGTACGGCAGACGAACGCAGAATTGCAGAGGAGCTTGGGAAAATTCTGCACGCTACTGCACGCAGTGAACAAGAAAAAACCCAGCACTGAGAAGGCTGAGCTTTTCGATTCAATAAGTTAGTTGGTTGCGGGGGGTGGATTTGAACCACCGACCTTTGGGTTATGAGCCCAACGAGCTACCAGACTGCTCCACCCCGCAGTCTGATGATAAAGGTTCGTGAACATCAGGTCAACGGAGGGAGATGGCAATCACGACAATCCGGCGCTCAATCTGCAAACTGGGCGGTCGGACATTTCGCGAATGGCTGTCCTCGTACGATGGATCTGAAGCTACTCCTGCGCTGCCACCAGGTATTGTTCGAACTTGCCGTCGGGCATCTGATAGATGTTGATGCCGACGGTCTTCTGCGGGAACTTGACTTGGTAGCTCAGGTGCGTCATTCCACCGCGCAGCGAGTTGGAGGTCTGCTTGAAGCTCTGCACCTCGCCGAGCGCGGTCAGGCTGCTGGAGTAGTCTCTCAGAGCCTGATCGGTGAAATACGAGTTGGCGTTATCAGTGAACAGCGCGCGATCGATCTTCCCTGCCTGCAAGTCGTCGAAGATTTTCTCTACCAAGGCATCCTGCTTGGGATCGCTCACGTGCGTGCTGTGCAGGAATGCCTCCGCGATCTGCTTGCCGATCTGGCCGGCTGCTCCTATTGCGTCCTGATTAGTGAGGACTGCGACTGCGAAATTGTCGTCTGGTAGCACGATATTCTCTGCTACGAAGCCGGACACTTCTCCGCTATGCTCCAGCACACGATGTCCGCCCGAGCTGTACACCCTCATGCCCAATCCGTACTGCGTTCCGACGCCGTTCTTCAGCAGGGTATCAGTCTCCATCGCGAGGTAGGACGCGGGCTTCATCAGCGATTCGCGCATGAGCGAGATGTCCCATTTGGCCAAGTCGGTAGGGGTCATTGCCAGTTCGCCGGCAGCAAACATCCAGCCCGGGCCCTCGTGCGGAGCCGGACGCAGCGGGCCCAGCGCATAGCGGAAGTATCCCTGGGGATCGTTCTCCGGCAGCTTCTTTGCATTGGTATCGAAGGCGCTGGTTATAGTAAGTGGCGTGAGAATATGCTCTCGCAGAAAGCTGAACAGCGGCTGGCCCGAGACTTTCTCAACGATCAGCCCAGCGATCACATAGTTCGTGTTGCTGTATTGCCACTTCATACCCGGCTCAAAGTCGAGCGGGATGCGCGCCCAACGGTCGAGAATCTGCTGAGCGGAGATCGGCTTCTCCCACTCGGGAATCATATAGTCCTGCGGCGCGTAGTCCTGATAGCCTGACGTCATCGACAACACCTGGCGCAGGGTGATCTCGTTGGCGCGCGTCAGCTCCGGCAGCCACTTCCCAACCTTGTCGTCGAGCGAGAGCTTGCCTTCCTGCTGAAGCATCATGATGGCGGCCGCCGCGAACTGCTTGCTGATGGAGCCTATGCTGTAGGACATCCTCGTGGTTGCGGGGACCTTGGGATCGAGCCGCGCGTCACCATAGGCCTGGGCATAGGCGATCTTTCCGTCCTCTACCACAGCCAAGGAGGCGCTGGGAACGCCCGTGGTCTCCAACACCTTGTGCGCAATGCTGTCGATGTTGGCGCGCTGCTCCGATGTGAGCGCCGCATCGGACTGGGCCTGAAGGCCAGAAGCTGCCAGCAGCAGCGCCAAGGATAGCCGCAAGATTTGCGGCGTTCTGTCTATACGCATGATGAGTAATCCCCGAGGTAGGAATATAGAGTGCGCCCGACCTGAATGCCAAATCGACTACAAGGCGGAGTAATGACGAGCCGCGAGCGATGGCTTCAGGTTTCTTTCGGGCGCTTTTCTTCAGCGGCTTCGGTATTCGATGCTTCCCTTTGGCCGTCTACAGCAGCGTCGGCGGTCACGGCCGGCGGGCCAGCCGACTTGCGCTCCCGGGCACCGTTGGGTAACGGCTGCGGAGTATAGCTGTCCAATAGCTTTCGGTGCATGCTGTACAAGGCCAGTTCCAGCCGGTCGGCGACTCCGAGCTTGTCGTAGATTTTACGGAGATAGTTCTTGACCACCTGTTCCGTGGTGCCCACCTGTAGAGCGATGTCCTTGTTCTTCAGGCCCTGGGTAACCCCGCTGATAATCAGCATCTCTTTCTCACTGAAGCGGAGTTGCTGCTTGCCGGTCCCAAGCAGCGCCTGACTACGGTAAGCGTCGATGATCCAGTTAACGCCCTGATTATCGAGCCAGGTCTCACCTGCTGAGACCTTGCGCACACAGCGGACCAACAGTTCCGGCGAGACCGACCGGCTCAGGATCCCGCGCACGCCCCTGCGCAGGAAGTCGACCGTCTCGTGCTCCGAAAAGCGTTGGGCGATTAGGATCACTTTGGCCCCGGGCAGCGCACGCCGCATGACCTCGCTGACCGCCTCAGCCGGGGTGGGAGACAATCCCGCTTCGAAGAGGACAACATCCGTCTCCGTGTCGGCAACGGTAGTAAAGGTTTGCGACAAGGTTTCGGTCTGAGCGATGACTTCAATGTCCTGCTCATAGGCGAAGATCTTGCTCATTCCCGCGCGGAAGATCGCCTCAGAATCCGCGATGATGATTCGGATCTTGCTGGGTTGGAGTTCCATTTCGCTGCCCTGGTTACTGAGCACCCAGATTCTTTTCCTTGAGCGGCAACACCGCTGATGGCACGAATACACTACTGCCGCTCGAAACGGTATTCATCAATCACCACCGCGACCATGCGCCCCGAACTCTCCTCAGAACTGCGCACAATGCGGCCTTCACACTTCACAAAAACGTCTTCCGCAACGCCGAGTGTCTCGCCGGGCATGCGGATGGTGAACTGTACGGACGATCCCACCGCTATCTCCGCCTGAGTGAAAAACAAAATCCCTCCGGCTGAGATGTCGCGCGTCTCGGCTTGATATTCCTCGGTCGCAGTCTTAAGGGCCACCGACAAACGCAGCGGGAAGCGTATCGCGTTACGAAAGTCGGGCTCTTTGCCGCAGGACATAAGTTAGTCCTCTTCAGCATACAACCGACAGTTTACTATCTGAAGTTACTAAAGTACCACGTAGGTTACCGTGTGTCTCTAAAATACGGCGCCATTTCTTGGTCCTGTTCTAAAAAGGGACACAGTTCTGTGCAACGACTTGCTCTTGGCCTGCTAGGAACCACGCAACTGACGCCTGCCCATGATGCATTTGGGTCAGTTTGCCCATTCCTTATGGAGCATAATCAAGCAGGCCATGGAGTGTTACAGTCAGGTGACAATCAAGACAGCCAATCTCGAGGACGGATTTCCCAGCGTGGAGCAGGCGCGCACCCGGCTGCGCGCGGAGATTGATATGGCACGAAGCAGCGGGCTGAAGCTCCTCAAGATCATCCACGGCTATGGCTCCCACGGCGTGGGAGGCGACCTGCGCATTGCGCTCCAGGCAACGCTGCGCAGCATGGCCAGCGCCGGTGAAATTCGAGATTGCATCTACGGTGAGAACTGGCGCAAAAGCGACGAACGCAGTTGGGAACTGCTCAAGCGCGTGCCCGAACTCAAGAACGACTCCGACCTCGGCAAGGGCAATCGCGGGATTACGATTGTGCTGCTGTGAGCAGTTCCAATTCTTCCTCCACTATCGAAGATCTTCGACCGGGCCACGAGAGCAAGTCCCTCGCTTCGGCGCGTGATGGACAATGATAATTTCTACACGCTGAAAGCAAGGGCGGCCATTACAGCCGCCCTCCGCTTCTCTCTTCTATCCACTACCCACTGCCCACTGCCCACTGCTCTTATGTTCCTTCGCTCCAGCTCGCCAGGTACTCTTCCTGCTCGGGAGTGAGACGGTCGATCTTGATCCCCATCGACTCGAGCTTCAGTTTCGCAACCCGTTTGTCGAGCTCTTCCGGAACCGGGAAGACCTTCTTCTCCAGCGAAGCGTGGTTCTTCACCAGGTACTCGACCGACAATGACTGGTCGGCAAAGCTCATGTCCATCACTGAAGGCGGATGCCCTTCAGCGGCAGCCAGATTGATAAGGCGGCCTTCGCCCAGCAGGTTGATCTTGCGTCCATCGCGCAGCGAGTACTCCTCCACGAAATGCCGGGTGGTGCGTTTCCCTGACGACATCTTCTCCAGTGCCGGGATATCGATCTCGACGTTGAAGTGTCCGGAGTTCGAGATGATGGCTCCGTCCTTCATCGCCTCGAAGTGCTCCTTGCGCAGCACGCTCTTGTTGCCGGTGACTGTACAGAATATGTCGCCGATCTTGGCGGCTTCGTCCATGCTCATCACGCGATAGCCGTCCATCACCGCTTCGATGGCCTTGGTAGGATCGATCTCGGTGACGATGACTTCTGCTCCGAGTCCGCGCGCGCGGCTGGCCAGTCCGCGACCGCACCAGCCATAGCCGGCAATCACAAACTTCGCGCCCGCCAACAGGAAGTTGGTGGCGCGAATGATGCCGTCGATGGTTGACTGTCCGGTGCCGTAGCGATTGTCGAAGAAGTGTTTGGTGTCGGCATCGTTGACGGCGATGATCGGATACTTCAGCACGCCCTGCTTCGCCATGGCGCGAAGACGAATCACGCCGGTCGTCGTCTCTTCCGTGCCAGCGATGATGCCGTCGACCACGTCGGTGCGCTTGGTCAGCGCGATGGTGACCAGATCAGCACCGTCATCCATCGTGATGTGCGGCTTGTGATCGAGCGCCGACATGATGTGCTGGTAATACGTCTCGTTGTCTTCGCCCTTGATGGCGAAGACCGGAATGTTGTAGTCGCGCACCAGGCAGGCGGCTACGTCATCCTGGGTCGAGAGCGGATTGGAAGCGCATAGGGCTACTTCAGCTCCGCCATCTCGCAGCGTGATTGCGAGGTTGGCAGTCTCAGCCGTGACGTGCAGACAGGCCGAGATGCGCATGCCTTTCAGGGGCTGGTTCTTGATGAAGTCCTTGCGAATGATCTGAAGCACTTTCATCGACTGGTTCGCCCAGTCGATGCGCTTCTTGCCCATATCGGCAAGTTCGAGGTTGGCGATATCGCCAGGTACGCGTGCAGTTGTTGTGGACATAATCTCCTAAACTCAGTTGTCAGTTTTCGGTTCTCAGTTGTCAGTTGGGTGGAGCACGCCCTCAGGCGTGCAATGCAGACCAGCCCCCAAATGTTTGTCATCCTGAGGGGACGTCAGTCCCCGAAGGCCTGCTGTTGTGCCGTCCCTGAAGGGACTCAATGCCGCCCCGCTTCGCGGCTGCTATTTCGCATCGCCAATTCCATTCCCGGGACGAGCGAAAAGCAGATCCCTCGCTCCGCTCGGGATGACACAATCAAAGTTCAATAGCGCGTCAACTCCGGCGAAAAGCGAAGAGCGAACAGCGTCTACTTCCCCGCCTTCGCCGTCTGCTGCTCGACCGCCAGCCCCGCCTGCTCGCGCAGGGCATTCGCCTTGTCGGTTTTCTCCCAGGTGAAGTCGGCGTCATCGCGACCGAAGTGCCCGTAAGCAGCCGTCTTCCTATAGATCGGACGCCGCAGATTCAGCGACTCGATAATCCCCTTGGGAGTGAGCTGGAAGTTCGCGCGCACCAGATCAGCGATCTTCCCTTCGTCGATCTTCGCCGTGCCGAAGGTTTCGATCAAAACGCTGACCGGCTCGGCCACACCGATGGCGTAAGCCAGCTGCACCTCGCAGCGATCCGCCAGCCCGGCAGCCACGATGTTCTTCGCGATGTAGCGCGCCATGTAGCAGGCGGAACGATCGACCTTGGTCGGGTCCTTGCCGCTGAAGCAGCCGCCGCCATGGCGACCCATGCCTCCGTAGGTGTCGACGATGATCTTGCGCCCGGTCAGTCCGGTGTCGCCCATCGGGCCACCAATCACGAAGCGTCCAGTTGGGTTGATGTGGTATTTGGTGTCGGCATCGAGCATCTCGGCTGGCAGCGCGGCCTGGATCACGTGCTTCAGAATGTCAGCGCGCAGCTCCTGCGTAGTAACCGTCTCCGAGTGCTGCGACGAAATGACCACCGCGTCAATGCGAACCGGTTTGTGGTTCTCGTCGTACTCGACTGTGACTTGGGATTTGCCGTCGGGCCGGAGGTAAGGGCAGGTGCCGTTCTTGCGAACTTCGGTGAGCTTGTGTGTCAGCTTGTGCGCCAGGAAGATCGGCGTCGGCATGAAGTTGGCATTTTCGTTGGTCGCGTAGCCGAACATCATTCCCTGGTCGCCGGCGCCGCCGGTGTCGACGCCCATGGCAATGTCGCCCGACTGCTTGTTAATGGACGAGATCACGGCGCAGGTGTTGGAGTCGAATCCATACAGCGCATTGTCGTAGCCAATGGAGGCGACGATGCCGCGCACCAGCGTCTGGAAGTCGACGTAAGCTTTGGTCGTGATTTCTCCGGCGATGACAACCAGACCGGTTGCGGTCAGCGTCTCGCAGGCGACACGGCTATAAGGATCTTCCTTCAGGCAGGCATCAAGAATGGCGTCGGAAATCTGGTCGGCAATCTTGTCCGGGTGCCCTTCTGTCACAGACTCAGACGTGAATAAATAACGTTTCTTTGACAATGTTTTAGCTCCTTGATTCGGTGCGCGATGTTTTGGCGCGGGAGACATCGGCTGGGCAGGACTCTGCTGCGGCCTGGAAGTCAGCTTCAGGATAGCAACCGCCCGCACGCCTCCCAACATTTTACGGTCAAGCGGCAAAATGGGCCAGTCAACCGGGAATTCTTGCATCCGAAGGGCGCCGGCCAAATTGCGCAAGATCTGTCGTCATGCGCCTTTACGCTTTTACGGCGCGCAGCGCCGATTGAATGGCCAAGAGCTGATCGAGCACTACGGGCAGCAGCTTCAAATCGAGCGCGTTGGCGCCGTCGGACTTGGCGGCGGCGGGATTGTCGTGCACCTCCATGAAGACGCCGTCTACGCCCGCAGCAACCGCAGCGCGCGCGAGCAGGGGGATGAACTCGGGCTGGCCGCCACTGATTGCAGGGCCACTGCCGTCGTTTGCCGCCGACGGGAGCTGCACAGAATGCGTGGCGTCGAAGACCACCGGCGCGAACTCGCGCATGATGGCCAGCGAGCGCATGTCGACCACGAGGTTGTTGTAGCCGAACGACGCGCCGCGCTCGGTGAGGAAGACGCGCTCGCCCCCGGCCTCGCGAACCTTCTCGACCGCATGGCGCATGTCCCAGGGCGAGACGAATTGCCCCTTCTTGACGTTCACCGCGCGGCCGCTCTTCCCGGCTGCGACCAGCAGGTCGGTCTGGCGGCACAGGAACGCCGGAATCTGCAGCACGTCCACCGCTTCGGCTACGCTGCGGCACATCGGCGGCCTCATGTACGTCGGTGAGCACGGGAACCTTCACCGTCTCGCCGACCTTATGCAGGATGCGCAGACCTTCTTCAATCCCCGGTCCGCGGAAGCTGCTGATCGAGGTTCGGTTGGCCTTGTCGTAAGAGGCCTTGAAGATGTAGGGCAGGTTCTTGGCGCGCGCGATGACGGCGATGGCTTCGGCCGTCTTTAGGGCGTGCTCTTCGCTCTCGATGACGCACGGCCCGGCGATGAGGAAGAGCCTGCCTCCGCCGATGGTGACCTTGCCGAGTTGGAAAGATGGGCTAGTCAAATTATGTGCGCGAAATCGTGAAAAATATGAAGTACCGAATCTTTGTTTTCAACAGCTTAGACTAAGAATCCATTGCAAATTCTTGAGCCAGCGAGAGTTACAGGTAAAATCCAGCAATATAAAGACTTACTTACTCGAATCTGAGCCAGCCAAATTCCAACCCATGCGTCTGCATAATGAAAATATTGCGACTGTAGGTCCTTGTTTTCAGTACCCTTAGGAGGGCAATAATTTACTTGACAAATCAGCTTTCATAGACTTACACTTGGAGCATGAAAGCCCCAAAGACACTCCAAGAAGCGGTGCTCTACTTCTCGGACTTCTCTAACTGCTTGAAATATATGGTTTCTAAGCGTTGGCCAGACGGCATCATCACTTGCCCGACTTGTGGGCGCGAGGACGTTTCCTACCTCGAAAATCAGCGCAAATGGCAGTGCAAGAGCGCCCACAAGAACCGCCAGTTCTCGGCCAAAGTGGGAACCATCTTTGAGGACTCGCCCATCCCGCTTGAGAAGTGGCTCGTTGTCGTGTGGATGGTTTGCAACTGCAAGAATGGGGTTAGCAGCTACGAGATCGCCCGGACAATCGGCGTCACTCAGAAGTCGGCATGGTTCATGCTGCACCGTATCCGTTACGGATTTGCGAAGCGCAGCTTCACCCTCCATACCAAAATCGGCGGGTCTGGCGGAGTAGAAGTTGATGAGACTTGGATTGGCGGAAAGTCCATCAACATGCACCGGGAGCGCCGCGTTCGCTACCAAGCCGCTGGCGGTCATCACGGCAAGGCTGTGGTCATGGGGATACTCGACCGCACACAGCGAGAGATTCGCGCCAAGGTTGTTCCGAACGTGCAACGTGAAACTCTTCAGAATGAAGTGCTGGCAAACGTGAAGTATGGAAGTAAGGTCTATACCGACAGTGCTCCGGCTTATGATCTGCTGCACTGGCGCTACATTCACGACTTCGTGAACCATGCGGAGCGGTACGTTGACGGACAGGTTCACACCAACGGGCTGGAGAACTTCTGGAGCCTGTTCAAGCGCAATCTGCGCGGCACTTACGTTGCTGTCGAACCGTTCCATCTTGAGCGTTACCTTGATGAGCAAATCTTCCGTTTCAACAATCGCGGAACCGAAGAGAATCCAGTTGACGACTCCGCCCGTTTCAATCGCGCAATGTCGCAAGTGTTTAACAAGCGCCTCACCTTCGCCGAAGTAACGGGCAAGGATGGTGCGACGCCTTTCTAACCCTTATCGCGGAAAGCGCGGCCCTCAGCGGAAGGTTTCTTAGCCTTCCGCTTCTTCTTTGCCTTCCCCGCTTTCTCCGCATCCAGCGCAGCTTTCAGGTCGTCATGCGAGACCTTCAGCAGCGCATCCATGCCATTATCGAAGCGTTCAAACTCGGGATTATTCTTCTTCGTGGGCATCGTCAGTAAGACCTAGATTTTCAAGAAATACGTTGATTGCGTTGTTTAAGGCCGCAAGTCCTTCTTCCTGAATTTCTTCTCTTGCATAGGAACCGGGCAGCCTCTGTAATCCGTCGAAAACAATTTTGTGAACATACTCATCAGGAAGATGCAGGTCGCTCATATCGCGGCGTGTATTCCACGCGATCATGTCTGCCGCTTGCAATCCCGGCACTGTTTTATCGTCATCAAATGACACCTTTCCCATGCAGTTCCGGACCTCCGGTTCCGCGAAACGCTTGACATATGCAAAGTGTCGAGGCGCATTGTGTTCCGCACTGTTTCCTGTGTCGAACACGTACTGAATCTCACCTTCATAGCCCTTCGCTCTCGCGAACTGCGCCGCTCTGAGCGTTACCTGCCTGAGATTGAAGTAATACGGGTCAGAAAAAACCGCCTTGCAATGCCCGTTGACGCAGCGGTTATATACATCCCAGTTCAGCGAACACGTAAATTCCCCAACATGGCCGCTCCCCAGATGAGCGGCAAGCACGGAGTACAAGTGGCCCAATTTCGTTACGGCGTCATCCTCGCTCCAACCCTCAAACTGTTTCTCTCGGTGTTGCCATTCGCTCATTTTGAGATACTTGATCGGTCGCGGGTTATGCTCAGCGAGAGAACCCCTCCACATCTGGTCGAAGAAGTCCCAGGTATCCCTATGAGCCACATATCCCGAGAGAACGTATTCGCCCTTACCGTGAGCACCGCTCTCGTCGCCGTAGAAAATCACCATAAACCACTCGCTTCTGAAAACTGCAGCAAGATTGCCGATTCCGGACTTTTCCTGCTGATGCGAGTTTGCCCTAGATGCCTTGATTCGGCAAGTATATTCTTGCCCTTAGGAGGAAAATTGTAGCAAATTCCTGACAGCGAAAGAGTTATAGGTAAAATCCTGCAGGATAAAGACTTAGAGCATGCTGTCCCCCGACTCAGGGCTCTCGTACGTTGCCTTGCGAAAATCTTGCAATCGCGAATCTTTGTTTTCGGGGCTTTAGGAAGAAAATTGCCGCAAATTCCTGAGGCGCTTTGAGTTACACGTAAAGTCCTCTGCACAAAAGGGTTAGCTTGGCACCAGGGTGACTCCAGATGGTTCCAATCCGCCCCAGTGGAGGGGAGGATCGGGGGCGCGAGTTGGAAGACACACATACCCTTCGTCCTCTGCCGGATATCTTACTCGCGTGGGCTGGTTTCCCGAAGAGATTTGGTCACGCCGCCATGTGACGTGGAAGACGGGGGGTGCCGCCGGCTGAAACCGGCTCGGGAGTTTCATGAAGGCGGCCTGCGGCCCGACTGAACAGTCTGCTGAAGAATTCTGTGGTGCGAGCTTTGTATCCTGATTGATACAAAGCGAGCAAAGCCGAGTTTTACAGCAGCCTTTTGAAGTCGTGCCCTGACGCGAAGCGTCGCAACACCAAACTCTTCGATCGATTCAATCGTGCCTGCAAGGATTTAGTACGACAAACCCACCGAACCGTTCGAAGTCTTGCCCGCTGAATGCCGCTACTTATCCGTTAGCGCCTCGACGCCCGGCAGCTTCTTGCCTTCCAGAAACTCCAGCGATGCTCCGCCGCCGGTCGAAATGTGGGTGATCTTGTCGGCCACACCGGCGGCCTTCACTGCCGCGACACTGTCGCCACCGCCGACGATGGAAGTTGCCGCACCGTTGTCGGCGACAGCCTCCGCGATCTTGCGGGTGCCCTTGGCGAAGGCTTCGATCTCGAACACGCCCATCGGTCCATTCCAGACGATGGTGCGCGCGGTGCCGATCTCCGAAGCAAACAGCTCAATCGTCTTCGGCCCGATGTCAACGGCGATGCCATCAGGCGGAATGGACTGCCCTTCATCGATGCGCTGTACGTGTGCCCCGGGTTCGACCTTGTCAGCGACGATGTGGTCGATCGGCAACAGCAGGCGAACATGGTGCGTCTTGGCCTGCTCCATCGTCTGCTTCGCCAGTTCGACCTTGTCGGCTTCGAGCAGCGACTTTCCTATCTCCTTGCCCTGTGCTTTCAGGAACGTGTACGCCATGCCGCCGCCGATGATCAGCGCGTCGACCTTGGTCATGAGGTGCTGGATGACGCCGATCTTGTCGCTGACCTTGGCGCCTCCCAGTATCGCTACGAACGGCTTTTGGGGATGAGTCAGGGCCTTGCCGAGATATTCCAGCTCTTTTTCCATCAGCAGGCCGGCCGCGCTTTTGTCGACCCAATGGGTGATGCCCTCGGTGGAAGCATGTGCGCGGTGGGCCGAACCGAAGGCATCGTTCACATAGAAATCGCATAGCCGCGCGAGTTGCCGGGCGAAGTCCGGGTCGTTCGCTTCCTCCTCCGCGTGGAAGCGCAGATTCTCGAGCAGCAGCGTCTGGCCCTGCTCCAGCTTAAGCGCCATCTCTTCCGCCTGGAGACCGATGCAATCGGGCGAAAAGCCTACGTTTTCCCCGCGGCGCAGCACTTCGTCGAGCAGGATGCGCAAGCGCTCCGCCACCGGCTTGAGGCTCATCTTCGGATGGGGTTTGCCCTTGGGCCGCCCCAAATGCGAGGCGAGGATGAGCCGCGCTCCATGGCGTAACGCGTACTCGATACTGGGAAGGGTCTCGCGAATGCGCGTGTCGTCCATGACGCGACCGCCGTCAAGCGGAACATTGAAGTCCACCCGCATCAGGACTCGCTTGTTGTTCAGGGGGAGATCACGAATCGACAACTTCGACATAGGAACTACACCTCTCTGACCGGACTGTTCAGCAGGTTCAAGCTCCGAAGCTGCTTGGGAAATCCGGGCCGGGCCCGGATACGAAACTCAAGATTACTGCACTCGGCGAAAGCGAGTCCGCTGAGTCTTGGAAGCGCGGGCTGGCCTACGGCCAGCGAGTTCGTTATTAGAGTCCTTTCTGCCCGATGTAGTTGATCAAGTCACGCACGCGGCAGGAGTATCCCCACTCGTTGTCGTACCAGGAGATCACTTTAACGCAGTTGCCGGCGACCACGCGCGTCATGGGTGCGTCCACGATGGAAGAGCGGGAGTCGCCGCGAAAATCGATCGAAACCAGCTCATTCGTTTCGTAGCCAAGATAGCCCTTTAACGGTTCACTCTCAGACGCCTCTTTGAATGCAGCGTTCACTTCCTCCACCGTGGTCGGCTTTTCCACCCAGACCACAAGATCCACGACCGAAACATTCGGCGTCGGAACGCGCATGGCGAAGCCGTCCAGCTTGCCCTTCAGGTCGGGGATCGCCAGATAAATAGCTTTTGCTGCTCCGGTCGAGGTGGGAATCATTGACAGCGCCGCAGCGCGCGCCCGGCGCAGGTCCTTGTGCGGAAAGTCGAGGATTACCTGGTCGTTGGTGTAGGAATGGATGGTCGTCATGGTGCCGGCGACAATCTTGAACTTGTCGTTGATGACTTTTGCGACCGGCCCCAGGCAGTTGGTGGTGCAGGAAGCGTTGGAAATAATGTTGTGCTTCACCGGATCGTAGGCGCCTTCGTTCACGCCCAATACGATGGTCACATCTTCGCCGGTGGCAGGAGCGGTGATGATGACCTTCTTGACCGTGCCGCGCAGGTGGGCCTTCGCCAGCTCTGCTTTGGTGAACTTGCCAGTTGATTCAATCACCACCTGCACGCCGAACTTTTCCCAGTCAAGCTTGGCAGGATCTTTTTCCGCGAAGACGCGGATCTTCTTTCCATCGATGTCGATGGAGTCGTCCGTGGCGCTGATGTTGTTGGACAGGTTGCCGAGAATGGAGTCGTACTTCAATAGATGGGCCAGTGTTTTGGGGCTGGTAAGGTCGTTGACAGCGACGATGTCGATGTTCTTGTCGCCAAGAGCAGTGCGGAGAACGTTCCGTCCGATGCGTCCGAATCCGTTGATACCAACTTTAATTGCCATATAACCTCGCTCGATGAGTACTCGAAATTACTGGCGCCGCGGCAGAATAGCTTTGTGCCTGCTCAAACGGCGCTGCAACCATGAACACGACGAACCTGTCCTGAAACAAAAAAGACTAGCACCCGCCGAGGGGTAAGGCCAATAGCAGACATCACAGCTTGCTGCCCGCCAAATCACAGACCAGGGATTGGGCAGATTGCTCCCGAACTGGCAAGCGTGTTACAAGTGCAACATGCGCAGATGGATGCGTGACCGCGGCAAGCGGCGCAAACAGCAACCGAGTGAGCAACCGCCGCAGGAGAAACCGGAGCCTCTGCAACCCCGTTTTCCTGACCGCGAAGAGACGAGCGAAATGAACGACGAGCCTGCACGCGAGGCCCAGCCCGCCGAAGAACCGGAGGGCGTAGAGCAACCGGTTTCCCCGGAAACGGGCGGGGGAGAAGAGCCGCCACAGCAGCCGCGCTCGCAGCGCTCCCGCCGGCGTGGCCGCCGCGGACGTGGCAGCCGCCCCCAGGTGCAGGCCCAGGCGCCAACTTTGCCCGCTCCCGGAGGTCCCACCGGGGAAGCTGCGGAAGCAGAAGGTTCCGGTGAGTTAAGCGAACCCACGGCTGCTCCTGTGCCGGCTGCAAGATCCAGCGCGGTCGCAAAATCGAAGGGCGCAGTGGTGCTCTCCATCGGATTGCCGGGCTCCGGCAAGAGCACGTGGTTTAAGCGGCACAACATCCTCCCGCTGTCCAGCGACATGGTGCGCATCTTGCTGTTCGACGACGTAACGGAACAGCGTTACCAGGATTTGGTGTTCTCAACCCTGCGCTCGATGCTCCGTGCCCGCCTGCTGGCCAAGCGGCCCTGGAACTATGTGGACGCGACCAACCTTTCGCCGCACGAGCGGCGGAGCTGGGTGAAGCTGGCGCACGATTTTGGCTACGAAGCGCACGCCGTTTTCTTTGACGTTCCGGCGGAAGTCTGCATGGAGCGCAACCAGCGGCGCGAACGTAACGTCCCGGAAGACATCATGCGCCGCATGGCCAATAAGCTTCGCCCACCCAAGTTCGAGGAAGGTTTTGCGAAGATCACTGTCGTGCGGCTGAAAAAGAAAGAGGGCGAGGCCGAAGCCGCGCCGGTTGAAGAACCTAAGCCGGAAGCAGCCGTCGAAGCCAATCCAGACGACGTGCCCAAGGTGGTTGATTCCGAGTATTAGAACGCTCCGGCGGGCGCGACCAGCGCGTGGTATCCCTTGCGGGCGTGCACCTGTAAACGAGTGCCATTCTTAGTGGCGATCACGTCGATCGTGCGGTATTTCCCGTTCGGCTCGAAGTCGGCCATGGCCGCCTCGGCTTGGCATCGCGCTTTCTTCAGCTCCCTCTTGGCTTTCTCCTGGTTACGCATGCACAACTCGTGCCCGCGAGGGGCCGGAGTTTGCTTGGCGCTGAAATCGGCCTCCTCGGGTTCCGATAGGCCCCATCAGAATTTATTTTGCTTGTTTGTTACATCGAGCTAGTATTCTTGACACGCCAGGCGATCCTGAAGACGGATGCACGGTGAAATCGTAGTCTGCCTTGATGTGGCAGGAGGAGATTCCCAAGCAGTTCGAGTACTGTTACTCGTATGTGAATTTCATCCTGAGGTACTTAGGTTCGTCGCACCAAGCCGCAAATCTGTTCCCCCCAATTCATCTCTAACGTGAGTGAGGTTTCGCAGTGGAACTGAACGTCAACAATCTCATGCAGTCTGGAATGGCGCTCTTGCTTGCGCTCGGACTGAAACTTCTGGAAGCCTTTGCAATTTGGATCGTAGGCCGCTGGCTCATCAATATGGTCACCAGCTGGATTGGCAAGACGATGACCAGGCAGAAGATCGATCCAACGCTCATCCGCTGGATTCAGAATGCCACCGCTGCCCTGCTGAACATTGCGTTGGTGGTAGCCATCCTAGGGTTCTTCGGGGTGCAAACGACGACCTTTGCGGCTTTGCTCGCTGCGGCCGGCATCGCCATTGGAATGGCGTGGAGCGGACTGCTGGCAAACTTCGCAGCCGGAGTCTTCATGGTTATTCTGCAACCCTTCAAGGTGGGCGATTTCGTGGTCGCCGGTGGCGTGATGGGCACGGTCCACGAGGTCGGGCTGTTCGTTACCTCGATCGATACCCTGGACAACGTCCGCAATATCGTCGGTAACGGCAAGATCTTCGGCGACGTCATCCAGAACTTCTCGACCAATGCTTTTCGCCGCGTGGACTTGACCGCTCAGCTGGCGCATGGAGTTGACGTTCACGTCGCGATGTCATTGCTGAAAGACGCGCTCAAGAAGATTCCCAATGTGGTTCAGACCCCAGCCCCGGATGTCGAGATTCTCACTTTCACGCTCGCCGGCCCGGTGTTGGCGGTTCGCCCCTATTGCAACAACAAGGACTACTGGCAGGTCTATTTCGACACCAACCGCCTGATCAAGGAGACCGTCACCACCGCCGGATTTGCCGTGCCCGAGCAGCATTACGCTATTCGAGGCGCCGGCGGAGGGTTCGCTATGACGCAGAACGCCTGACTACTGTATTGAACGACGGGGCAGCTGTAGGCAGCATTGGCTCTTTTGGGCGGACTTTTGCAATGAACGGCCAGTGAATTCCGTATTCCTGGGATGACGCTTGCCCTGCTGTAGCGTCTCACACTACGTCAGGCCTTGGCTTGGCGCGCTGCAGCCGCGCTCTTACAAGTCGAGAATGCTTTGAGAACTGGGGAATGCTTGTGATGAAAGCTCAAACCGCTTTGGCCGTATGGATTCTGGTCGTAAGCGCTGCCGTGGCTCAGGCTCAGACCGGTATTTGGATGGGTGTCGGTCCGGCGCCGCAGTCGGGAGCGATCACGGATGCACCGTTCTCCGCCGACTTGGTTTCCATCAATGATCGCATAGATGGGCAGCCCGGGGTCAAGACTGAGTTCCACGGCAAGGTGGCGCGCAACTCGCAGGGCGAGTCGTATTTCGCGATGGAGCTTACGAGGCCCGTACCGGATCCTACCCGGCCCATGCGCGTGACGATTACCGACCCGGCTTCACTCACGATCACAACCCTGGATCCGCAGTCCAAGACGGCATATATCAGCCATGTCAGTGCCAATGCCTTGGGTAAGGCGCCATTTCTGACTCCCGGCGCCTCTCCCCCTGCGGACGGCAGGCCCGCCGGGGCAACGGCCGTCATCCCTCCTGGGAGCAACGCGACAACCGAGCCGCTGGCCACAAAAGATATGGACGGCTTGCAGGTGGTCGGCCTTCGCACCACCCACACGATGCCCCCAACGGGCACGGATGGGAAGGCGTTTGTGTCGACGGTTGAAACCTGGACGTCGCCGGAATTGAAAATCATCGTTCTGATGCGAACTCAAACTTCTAATGGAGACGTCCACACTATCAGGCTGGAGAACATCGTGCCCACCGAACCCAGCGCGGCACTGTTCCAGATACCGTCGGGCTATGCGGTTCGCGACAATATGCCGGTGGCAACGAACATTCATTGATTCTGCACTTGATGTTCACCGCTCAGCCAAACGCGGCCTGCGGGCCGCTTTTCTGTTTTTGGCTTATATTGAATTGAGCGACAGCTTTCAGTCAAAACAGCTTTCCAGGGCACTTCGCGGAGCAAGGGATGAGTCTCAGCATCAGCACTCGCCTGGTGGACGGCGTGGCGGTCATTGACCTGTTCGGCAGACTCCAGCTCGGAGAGGCGACCAGCAAACTTCGTGACGTCGTCAATGAGCTGCTGCGGGATGGGTACAAGAAGCAGCTGCTCAACATGGAAAATGTACTGCACATCGACAGCTCGGGCATCGGCGAGCTGATGGGCTGTTACACGTCCGTGAAGGGCCAGGGCGGCGAGCTGAAGCTATTGCACCTCAACAAGAATGTTCGTAACCTGCTGGAAGTCACCCGGCTCTACACGATCTTCGACGCGCATGACGACTTAGTGCAGGCGGTGAAAGCGTATAACTGATATGGGCAGCCTAAAGGCTTTGTTAGAATGGAAGAGATCTTGAGGCGGGTACATGGCGTTTAGTGCTAATCCATCCTGCTATCTTGCTATACCAACTGACGAACAGTTCGCTCCCGTACGGCAGGCCGTGTTGGAAGCTCTTCGCGAACTCAATGTTGAGCCAGTCGAAGAAGCGGATGCTTCGAAAAAACCATCGCCCCGCGAGTCGCTGGAGCGCGCCGATTTCGTTATCGCTGATGTGACCGGCTCCTCTTCTGACCGATGGGGCCTGTACGAACTGGGTGCTGCCAGTGCTCTTCGTAAGCCCGTATTGATCATCTCGCAGGAACACAGCGAAGTTCCGCCCGAATTGGGCAGATTGCAGGTCATTCTCTACAACCTGCAGCAGATACGCGAGTTGGGTGAATATATACGTTATTGGATCAAGACTACGATGCGGACGCAGCGGAGCAGGTATATACCAGTCGTAAACATGTAAGCCTCTCATGAAGAACTGCTTCGTGGTGATGCCGTTCGAACCCCAGCTTCATTACACCTATCTCTACCTTAAACGGCACATTGAGGAGCGGTTTCCCGGAGTCGTCTGTCGACGCGGCGACGACGACGTTTTCCCCCGTCCGCTCCTGGAGACCATAGCTGAATACATCCGGCAAGCCGATGTCGTGATCGCCGATTGTACAGGCCGAAATCCCAACGTCTTTTACGAATTGGGGATGGCGCACGCTCTGGACAAACCGGTAATCCTGCTCAGCGCCGATCAGGTAGAGCAAGCTCCCGCCGATATTCGGGCCTTTGCGTTCCTCCGCTATGCCGAAGGTCCCCAAGTGTTTCTTGAAAAGCTGGATCGAGTCTTACGCAGGGTGCTGGGTAGCGAGTTCGATGAGCTGTACGACCGCGCTTCGGCACTGTTTGACGAGTTCAGGGCGGCTAAGCAGGTCCAGGTGGCGAGATGCAGCAAGGATGACTTTTCGGTCAACGCGGCCGAGATTGCAGCGACCTCAGGCGTGCCAAGATCGGGAGACGACAAAAGCGTTGCAGAACTGTACTTGGCTGCCCTCATTCCACCGCCGGCAAACCTTAAGCTGATGACCAAGCTGCGTGAGTGGATTGATGAGAAGTTTGAACCGTAGCCAGGGCCGTGACGCGACACTATCGGGCCAAGCTAACCGCCTTCATCTCCTCGAGAATCTCGCTGGCCATCTTCGCAGGATCGTTCGATTCCACGACCGGTCTTCCCACCACCAGCCTCGTCGCTCCGGCACGGATGGCTTCGCCCGGCGTTAGCACGCGAGCCTGGTCCCCAACCGCCGCACCCGCCGGACGAACCCCGGGTGTCACAATTTCGAAATCCTCGCCTAGCTCCCGCCGCAGGTCCCGGGCTTCCTGGGCCGAAGCCACTAAACCTCCGCAGCCTGCTGACCTTGCTAGCGCTCCGAGGCGCAAGACCTGCGCCAGTACGTTGTCTGAGACGCCGATTTCCTGCAGGTCGGAATCCGACATGCTGGTCAGGACGGTCACAGCCAGGATCATTGGATTGCCAGCCGACTGCTTCGCCGCCTCGGCTGCGGCCTTCAGCATCTTGCTGCCGCCCGAGGCGTGGACCGTCAGCATGGTCACGCCCACCTCCGCCGCCGACCTGACGGCTGCGGCCACGGTGTTGGGTATGTCGTGGAACTTCAGGTCCAGGAAGACTTTACGGCCGGAGGAGACGAGATCGCGAACCATCTCGGGCCCCTCGGCCGTAAAAAGTTGTGTCCCTATTTTATAGGTGGTTACGGCCTCGCCGATCGCCTGAACAATCTGGCGGGCCTGCGTGGCGCTGGGTACATCCAGCGCTACGATGAGCCTATCTCGAGAATCGAGCATCGGCCCAAGTTTAACCCAAGATGAGAGCGCTATTGTAATTGCGGTCCCATGTTCTGGGCTACGGTCGGAGTCTCGACGACGTCCAGGCGAACGGAGCCAATACCACTGCTCCCTATGCCCAGCATCTTGGCAGCGCCGTAGGACAGGTCAATAATCCGGCTCTTCGCCACCGGCCCGCGATCATTAATGCGAACCATGACAGAGCGATCGTTCTTCAGATTTGTGACCTTGACCCAGGAACCGAGCGGCAACTTTCGGTGCGCGGCAGTTAGATCATTCATATCGTACGGCTCGCCGCTCGCAGTTCTCTTGTTCTGAAAGAGGCGGCCGTACCAAGAAGCCTTTCCAACCTGAAACTTCTTGGTCGGAACCGGCTTTATGGTTTCCTGAGTCTGCCCTGGGATACCTTGTTTCGAGTCCGGTGTCTGACTGTTTCCGGGTGCTGCGCCCAGCGCGATGACCAAACCAACAGCCATCGCTGTCTGGTTGAGAACTCGTAGCATTCAAATACCTCGCATCGTAAATTAAGGGCCTCCCTGACAGGTTCTGTAAAGTTTACGCATCCGAAGGTTTAAGAGTCAACCTACTAAGGTTGTAGACCTAATTTTTGGCTTGACATTGCTAACCAACATGTGCTTATGAGTTCTCCCTTTGTTATCAGAGAGCTACGGATGGCATAGCCGGCAACGTGCAGGGCGCGCGCTCTAAACAACGGTCTGAAAACGAATGGTTAGCGCCTGAGATGGGAATCGGATCCGGAACGAGAAGTGACGCACGACGGTAGAATAAGTCGCTTCTGTACAATAGGATAGACGTGGTACTGCGAGCTGAAAAAGCGGGAAAACAGTCTCCATCCGAGGACAGATCAACTCCGCCGGTAGTGCTGAGCATCGCCGGCTACGACCCCTCGTCCGGAGCGGGAGTCACCGCCGACATCAAGACCGCCGCCGCCTTCGGCTGCTACGCCGTCACGTGTGTTACAGCGCTTACTGTGCAATCAACCCAAGGGGTATTTGCCGTCGAGCCGCTTCGGCCCGAAATCGTCCGGGAGACCCTGGTCCGCCTGCGGCAGGATTTCGAGATTGCCGCGGTCCGGATCGGGATGCTGGGCTCGGCCGCGGTTGCCGACGAGGTGGCCGGCTTTCTGGAGCGTGAGCGGCTGCGCAATGTGGTCCTGGATCCCATCGTCCGGTCTAGTTCGGGAACGCCCCTGATCGATGCGGCTGGGCTGGACGTTTTGCGCCGTCGGCTTCTGCCCCTCGCCGACCTGATTACGCCAAACATCGACGAAGCCGCGATCCTTGCCGGGGTCGAATCGCTGTCCTCCGGAGCCACCTGGAAGGAAGCTGGGCCCGAGATTGGGAGACTTGCCGACCAGGTGCACGAATTAGGTGCCCTTGCCGTGCTGATCACAGGCGGCCAGCTTGCCGAACCGGTGGACTTTTTCAGCCTGCAGCGAGCTGGCGGAAACGTGAGGCGCGAGTTCCGGGGTACCCACGTCGATTCCACTTCGACCCATGGCACTGGCTGCGCTTTGGCCACGGCGCTTGCCTGCCTGCTTGCGCAAGGCGTCGACCCTGTCGACGCCGTTCAACAGGCCAAGGCTTTCGTCCGGCAGGCGATAGAAGAGGCTTGCGCCTTGGGAAAAGGAAACGGCCCCGTGAACCACCTATGCCGGTTTAACCATCCCCCGGCATTGCGAAAAAGAGCCGATGACTCCGGATAAGGAAGGGAGCCAAGAATAGCCGGAGTCTGGCACGGCGGGTCGCCAAGGCACGCCGACAAAGCGCGCGTGACGTGGATGCCGCCTGGCCGGCGTGGCGCCCTATCCGAGCACCGCCTGTAAGACCAGCGCACAACCAATGACAACCAGTCCACCATGCACGTATCGCACAAAGGTCCCCACCGGCAGCTTACGGTTCAAGACACCGCCCAAGAAGATCGCCAACAGCACACAAGGCAGCGACAGAAGAAAATAGCGCGTGACTTGGGGAAGCCAGAGTCCGGCCAGCCAGTAGCCTGCCATGCCAATCAGACTGGCGGGCAGGAAGTATCCCTGTAGGGTTGCCCGGAATTGCTGCGCCGACCAGCGGCGCATGGTTCCATAGATCGCCAGGGGTGGGCCGTTCATCCCGAAAGCTCCGCCCAGGACGCCGGCGCAAAAACCGCTACCCAGCAGCCATGGCAGATTGTCCGGGCGCAGCTCCCGAGCGTGGTGACGAGCCAGGGCGTAAAGGGCGAATACCACGATGACACACCCCAGAATCGCCTTGACCAGCCGCTGATTGCCGTGGGCCAGCAACAAGACACCAAACGGTATGCCGACGACCGTGGAAGCGATCAGCCAGCCGGCGCTGCGAAATTCAACCTGCCGCCAGTCTTGCAGGACGATGACGAGCGCCACCAGAACCGAAACCAGCACAGCGAGAGGAGCCGCAATGGTTATCGGGATACGCAGCGCGAGAAGAGGGACAGCGATTAACGCCTCTCCAAATCCGAAGACGGAGCGGATTAACGTGGCAACGAAGATAACCAACACCACGTAGAGGGTCGCGCCGTCCATTTCTCGCGCTGTTAGGGTATCAGCCTGTACCCACCTTCGCAGCCGCAATCCTGCTTGAGTAGCCATTCTCTGCCGGCTCGCAAAGCGGGTTACTTTTGCCGCGACCGAAACTACTTGCCGACCAGGCCCTTATCCACTCCTACCCCGGTGCAAAAATCCCATCCCGTAGCTGCGCTGTGTGTGCCGCAACTGCCCGACGTGATGTCGGTGAAATAGGAGGTGTATCCCATATTGCTATAGATCAGGGTGTTTTCAGCGTTGCTGCTACCCTCGAATTGACCGGCTGCGTTGATGATTCCCGCCAGCGAAGGCGAAGCCACGCTGGTGCCATAGACCTGCAGCCAGCCGCCGTAGCAGTTCGAGTTATACACCGCAACCGGAGAGCCGCCGCTGGAGTCAAAGGAGAGATCCGGCGTGCCGCGCTTGGTGCCAACGATGCTCTGGATGGAGTTCTGGAACGAGGGCCGCGACTCATACTTGCTCGCTCCGCCGCCCCCCGAGCTCCATGCCGTCTGATTGGTGTAAAGGCCGTTGCTGCGATTGACCTGCGTGCCCCCCGCCGATACCACGTTGACCGATGAGCTGGGATAGATCACGCCCGGCGAATCGCCCGAGGAAGCAAAATAGACCACCCCGGACTGGGTGAAGTAATGATCGGAACTGGTCTCGCTGCTGGTCTCGCTTCCACCCCAGCTCATGGAGACTTCGCCCTTGCCGCCATGCGCCGCGATGTAGGAATTGGCGGCTGTTACCGCCTGATACAACGCGGTATTGGAAGCGGATGAGGCTTCCATCAAAACAATCTGCGCATTGGGTGCCATGGCGTGCGCCCATTCGATGTCCAGCGCTTCCTCGCCTTGCCACCCAGAGCGACAGCCGTTCGTGGGCTTTTTCCCGCTCGCATACTGAACCGTGAAGTTAGGCTGCGGCAGGCCGAACTCAGAAGAGAACGTCGCCAGGTCGGCCGCAGCAGAAGGATAGTCATACGCATCGACGATCACGATCACGCCGCTGCCGCCCGTGGGAAGCGAAGTCGAAGTTGCGATCGGGCAGCCCGACAGGGGATTCGATACCAGTCCATACACGCAGCCCAGGGAGGCAGGCGTTTCTCCTCCCGGGTTGGCGGCAGGCGTCAGCACGCCGCCGGGCGCATACAGGATGTAGTTGGTGTGCATATTCACACCAACATCCTCCGGCCGTTCGATACTTGACGGAGGATAGATGCCGATGCCGTTAGGGGTGCGCACCTGGCCATTGAGCAAGCTGGCCGATGTGAGCAACATGGTGACCGAGGTAATGGTTCGAAAAGCTGTGCGCGACAAGGGCCGCGCAAACTTGATCCGCATAACTTAATCTCCTTGTAATTTCCTGTCCTGCACAGGGCCCGAGTGGAGGAGATTGTAGACCCAAGTGCCCTTCGAGGTACCCCACTCAGGTGGTACTTAGGGCACTTTTTTTTATTCCTTGCTGGACAGTCGCGCTCCTTTTCGCAACGGAAGTCCTATGCGCGAGTGATAGTACCAAGATCGTGTTTCATCCTTCAGAAGTGGAATCCTATCTCGCCCGTGATGGCGCGTGGCGTCACGTAGTGCGTGCCGCTGAACGTCGACAGGAAATTGTAGAGCGCATAGTTGTTCGTCAGGTTGATGAAAGTTACTTGCGCACTCCACTTGTACCTGTCCGTCTTGAAGAGGTTGTCATCTCCGATCGCGAGGTCGAAGAGGTTTCGTGACGCGATGCGGGGCGGCTTGTGGTCGTCATTCTCGGTTCCCGGCGCAGGTACCTGGGTGAGTGTGGAGCCGAACTGCGATGCCAGACAGGTGAAAGGCAGGGCCACCGTGGGAGTTGCATGCACACCGTTGCAAGTGAAGCCGGCCTCAAACTCCTGGTCGGCGGTAAATGGGATTCCACCCGGATCGGTCATGGTGACGGCGGGCTGCCCGTCCAGCGTGGTCGATTGCGGGCAGTCGTTGTAATCGGAGATGCCGTAACAAGGCACTGCGCCGGCGACCAGTCCGCTGTCGTAACGCCAGTTGAAGCCAAACCACGGCCCGCGCTTCCATGGGGTCTGGTATTGCATGTGCGCGGTCATGTTATAGACTTCGTCGTGGTCAATACGAAAAACTCCGAGGGGCGCTGAAGGAGTGGCGCCGGCTCCCGAGATCTGGGGGGTGAAGAAGCGCGCAGCCACGCTCGACATCACCACCAGCGCACTGAAGCCGTGATACACCGGCACACTGGCGCGTAAAGCAAATCCCGGGATCTTCGAGTTATGCCACTCGATCGGAAAGGTGATCGGCGTATTACCCAACACACTGAAGTCGTAGGCGCTGTGCGTGTACTTCCAGATATATTCGCCGTCGATCACCAGAAATTTTCCAATCGCCTGTTGCAGGCCAACATGGAACTCATTGCGACGGCCGGGAGCCAATGGCGTCGTCGTGCTCGACGAGCAGGCGAGAAGCGGATTCAGCACGTCTGAGGCGCATCCCACGCTGGAGAGCACCAGGTTCTCGTTGAATGGAGTCTCCAGGGTACGAGCGTAGGAAGCGCGCAACACGGTGTTGGTTTTCTGAATGTTGTAAGCGATGCCCACGCGAGGTTCCGCCTGGGTGGCCGTTGCCAATCCGTTGTACAGGTCGCCGCGAATCCCGAGGTTGAAGCTCCAGTTGCGGATGTTGATGTTGTCCTGCACGTACATCGCGAGCTGTTTCACGTCAGTGTGGCCGTAGAACGGGAAGAGGACCCCTCCTCGCGTCAGGTCGTAGGGCAACAGCACATTATTGAAGAAGGGATACTGACCGGAGTTGGGCGCGTTCGGATTGTCTGCAGTGTTGGGCTGGTATCCGGCGGCCGCGCACTGCGAGGGATCGGTAAAACCGTTGACCGGAACAGCGTTCATGTCCAAGCAAGGCGCATTAAACGTAGGGTCGACGATGCCGAGCTTGTCATTTTCATTCAGAATAGTCTGCTCATACGTAATGCCGGCCTTCAGGTTGTGAATGCCCTTCGTATAGCTGACGTTCGCGAGCGCGCCGGCATTGAGAAGGATGCGTTGCTGGGCGACCGTTTCCCTCTGTAAGTTTGCCGGACCGAGGTCGTTGAACGGGTCATCGCTCGGGTAATAGTTGTAGGTATCGCGCCGTACAAAGCCCGTCACATTGAGAACGGCGTTGGGGCTTATGGTGTGGGTCCACGTGGGAGCGATATTGAGAGTCAATATCTTGTTACGTTGATCGCTCGGTCCCAGTGGCTGACCGGTTATAGGGTTGGTCTGAATCACGCCACTGAAGTCGTGATATTGCTGATCGTAGGAGTTGGGAGTTTGAAACCACGAGCGGGTAAATTGGAAATTGAGGTGCACCGCGTCTTTCTCAGAAAACACGTAGTCGAAGCGATCGAATACGTTCTCCTCATTACCACTGTCATGTAGGATCCCGAACTCCGGCGGATCGAGGAAGCGGCCCGAGTTTAGCCCGTTCACAGCGATGAATTCTCCCCACTTGGTGTTGCCATACGAAAAGTTTGCGTCGAGGTTGGTGGTCCCAAACGAGCCGTAGGAAGTGGTGATATTGCCGTGAGGAGTTGTCGATCCCAGTCCGGTGCGGGTGGTGACATCAATCACCAGCGAAGTCTTGTCGCCAAACTCGGCCGGCGGAGCTCCGCCGATGACGGTCATTGATTGCACGGCGTCGAGCGGTATCTGGTTGGAGAAGACTTTGCTTTGCTGGTCCGTGATGGGTTGGCCATCCAGGGAAAACGAATTTTCCGCGTGATCGCCTAGTCCGTGAAACAGGCCGTTAGAATCGGCGGCGATCCCTGGCGACGCCAGAGTCACCAGCGAACTCAACGAGGATGAGGGGCTTTCCAGCGGAATTTTGTCGAACAACTGCCGGTCTACGTCAGTGTGAAAGGTCGGATCGTTTTCCAGAAGGTCGCTGGCCTCGCCCGTGACAGTGACGTTTTCGGCCCCGCCGCTGACCTGCACGGCGATCTTGAGGCTCAACGGTACCGCGGAGCGGACGTCAACGTCTTGAGCATACGAAGCGAACCCTGTCGCCTTGACAGTGAGGTGGTAGGGATTAAAGGGAATGCTCGCAAAAGCGAATCGCCCTGCGCTGTCGGTCGTTGTGGACCGGTCAAATTCGCTGACAGGGTTATGAATTTCTACGGTCGCGCCAGGTACCACCGCCCCGGACGGATCCGTTACAACGCCACTCAGCGACGAACTCCCTGTGGTCTGGGAAAAAGCTGCGGGGGTGAGAAACAACAGCGAAACAGCCAGCGCGAGAAGCATCGCTGCGCCGGAGAGGGATAACGGGGAAGGCCAATTGCCTGCCAATTTTTGTGCTGTTCCATTCTTAGCTCGCGCGTTTCTTTGCGCGACGCGACTACTCAACATGGAAATCTCCTCCAAGGCTGCGGGAGTGACGCGGCAGAAAGAAATGCGCGATCACTCTCCCGAAAGGTATGGAAAAACGGGTGGTCAACGTGCGCTACGGCACCTTAGAACCGACTACCTTGGCTTTGGTTTAGAGGACGGGGGGAGGACGGATAAATGCGGAAGGAATGAGAAGCCGCGAGCGCAGTTGCGGCTCGGCGAAAGCCAACTCGGCGACATCACGAACGGGTACCGGCGCCGATCGCGTCGCGGTGACGGCAGCCGGGCTATGAGAGAAGATGCAGAGGGCGCAATGGGAGTGCACTGCACCGGAGCGAGCGAACTCGTCGTGCTGGTGGACGGACCCAGGAAGGAGACGCTGGCAACTAACAGCACGACAAATACGGCAGTCAGTCGCCGCAACCCCGAATGCTCGAACTGGCGCACCCACTTCATCCTGGATTGTAAGTACTATACCTGATTCCAGTCCTGCTGTATGGCGAGTCCGGTCCCGGCAAGGCCCGTGTCCCTCGACCGCCACTTCTGTCAAGAACCACCGGGCCGGCCAATAGTTTTGTGTGTAGGAAGGAAAAGTCTCGTAGGTTCGCTCCGGACGACTCGGCCACCGACATATTTCATTCCGGGAAAACTCCAGTCTGGGAGATGCGAGCAGCCCGACGATCCGCTTCCTTTTGGCTCTGGAGGAATTCAGCAAGCGCTTCCCTGGATTCGAGCGCGAAGTGCATGGCATCGAGCTCGATCCCCAAGGTGGATTCTGGGTTCGCGCCGTGATCGAGACTCTGGGCGGCAGTATGCAACCGCGACAGCCCAAACCGCGCACGCGACCATCCTCGCGGGCCTCCAAGAAACGACGCTGATTGCTTGGCGAACGTGACAGCCTGCGCTCACGTTGTCGTCAGGCCCCCGTCCATGGCGCAGGGGGTCTGTCAATATGAGAGTCACGGCCAGGTTGCACCCACTTTTCCTGCTGCTGAGCTTGCTTCTTGCCCTTGGCCTGTCGGCTGTCGCACAGGACTCCGCAACTTCGCAAATCAAGGCTGAGATCGCGCGCCTGGAACAGTCGATCAAAGACCAACCGGTTACAGACAAGGATTTCGCCCCCATCGCGACCATGGGAGAGGGCGCGCTTAATTGCGGAGCCGGCTCGATCCCTCCAGCCTTATGAGTTAATCATCGATCTTGAGAGTCAGACCATGTCCGACGATTGCGGTTTCTCAGATCAGTTCGCGGTCGAGGCGTTCCGTCGCCAACGCCTTCTGCATGGCCTCGACGAGATCGGCATGACATTGACCTATGAGACCGAGAGGTGGGGAGCAAATTCGCGGGAGGGAAGTCGCGTTTAGCTGTTATCGTCCCCTAATATCCCCTGATCGGGAAGGGGTTCGGGCTGTAAGCCATTCAAAAGAATGGCGGGGTCGACGGGACTCGAACCCGCGGCCTCTGCCGTGACAGGGCAGCGTTCTAACCAACTGAACTACGACCCCGCTTTTGTTTACAGCGGGTTAGCGGAAACCCTTCTAAGGCCGAGCGGCACACACGCCATTCCCAGCCGAATATATACGATTGTAGCAGATAGGCTGTAGACGCGCTCCTGGGGTCAGAAGCAGAGGCACTGCCCTGATTGACCTTTGATTCGTTGTGCACGCTGCGCTGTGGGAAGAAATGAATCACCGGACGGTATACTCGATTGGTGGGGCAGTTACCTCTCTCCCAGAAGGCCAATCCGATTCGTCAGTTCTCGCTTGACGACCTCGGAGTGGGCGTTGCCGTCACAGCCTTGGACGGCAAGTTGCTCAACGCCAACCGCAACCTGTGTCAAATGGTAGGCTACTCGCTCGAAGAGTTGCTGACACTGCCATTCGATCATGTCTTCCAGCAGACCAGTCCACAAGCCGAGGCCACTGGCCGAGAGCTACTCCTGGGTCGCCGGTTGCCGTCCTATTCCGTCGAACGGCTGGCGCAGCACAAGGATGGGCACTCACTGTCTGCGAGGATTGTGTTCTGCATAAACAGCGAAGCGCCCGACACTTCCGCGCCTGAGTTGGTCGCAACCGTTGAGGATCTCACCGAGATTGCGTCAGCAAAAGAGGCCCTGCGGGAAGAAGGGGCCTCGCGGCGTGAGCTGGCACAACGCCTGACGACTGCACTGGAGAGCGAGCGCAGCCGAATCGCGCGCGAACTTCACGACGATATCGGGCAGGAGCTGGCGATTCTTCGTATCCAATTCCTGCGCGCCGGCCAGCCAGTTTCCGGCATGCCCGGCAAACGGCACGCTACGGTTACCGAACTCTGCGACAAATTGCGGGGCGTTGCAGGCAAGGTAAGCCGGCTTTCGCACCAGCTGCACTCCTCGGAGCTGGAATACCTGGGTCTGGCCGTGGCCCTGCAGAGTCATTGCCGCGAGTTTTCCGGGAAGCACAAAATTGCGGTTGATTGCACCTGCAGCGAGATGCCCAGGGACCTGGACGACCTGCATGCGTTAGCGTTGCTGCGAGTCGTGCAGGAAGCGTTGTACAACGTCGCTAAGCACAGCCAGGCCAAGGCGGCGAAGGTGACGTTGAGCAGTTCATCGACGGAGATTGCCTTGCTGGTTGCCGATGATGGGCAGGGGTTCGAACCGGAGGAAGCGCGGCTCTCGGCTGGCCTGGGGTTGATCAGCATGCGCGAGAGAATTCACCTCGCCGGCGGCAAGTTTGTTATCTCCTCCAAGCCAGGGCAGGGAACACACATCACGGCTACCATTCCACTCGGCAATAGCGACTCGACCGTACCCTAGCCCGGGCGGTTCACTGCGGGCGCATCATTCTCACACGACATCGCCCTGCCCGATCGGCGCACCCGGAGGGCGCTTTTTAGTGCCTTCGCTGTCATTTCATCTATAGCGGGTACCGTAGTTTTGCTAGTGGAGGCAATCCGCGGCAGGCGCTACTCTCGTTAGTTGTCGACCACTTCGAGGAGAACGACTATGTCCCGGGCCCGAGTTCTGCTTGCCGATCCAAACCCAGCAGTACTGGAAATGTTGGTCGACATCCTTCAGCCCGAATGCGAAGTCATTGGCCGGGTGCAAAGCGGAGCCGCCCTGTTGGAGAAGGTTCAGGCGTTGAACCCCGACATAGTCGTGCTGGAAGTAGGCATGGGGGACATGACGGGGTTTGACGTTCTGCGACGATTGCAGGCTTGCAGTGGCAGAGCCAACTGCATTTTCGTATCAATGCATGAAGGCGTCGATTTTATCGAGACATCGCTGAAGATGGGCGCCTCGGCGTACGTCTTCAAGTCCGCGGCCAGCACAGATTTGCCCGCAGCGGTGCGGCGAGTGATGCGTCAAGGCACCTTGTCGCAACCCAACCTGCACCAGTGATATCCCGAGTCCTTAACTTGATTCCTGCTATTTTTTTTCGAAGTTCCTAGAACAATTGCGAGTGGCTGAACCAATTGTTGTGTTCTATTGTCGTTATATCGGGCGGCGGCATCAGCTGCGCCCAATTCATCAAAACAAGGAGAAAGTGTGAAGACCAGGTTTTTCGTTGTTCTGGCAGTTTTCGCTTTAGGTTGCTCGGCGGCATCGTTCGCGCAGGAAGTCCCCAAAGTCGAACTGACAGGTGGCTACTCATACATGAATTTTCATCCCTCTATTCCCCAGTTCACCTCACAGAACTTCAATGGTGGCGGCGGCGCATTCGTCTATAACATCACGCCGCTCATTGGCATCAAGGCTGACTTCATGGGGTACGCCGTAGGGACTGGCTGGACCACGAAGTTAACAAATCTGGGATATCCCGTCACGGGGTCGGCCAGCGGCAACCTGTTCACCTACATGTTCGGCCCGCAGATCAAGAAGCATACGGGGAAGTTCCAGCCGTTTGGTGAGGGCCTGTTCGGTGCGGGTCACTCCAACGGTTACGCATCGGTCTTGAACTGCATCTCACACGACGACTCGACCAATTGCAACCTGTCAAACGGCCACGGCAACAACAATGCGTTCGCCATGGAGTTCGGCGGCGGCATTGACTATAAGCTCTCAGACCGGATACAGATCCGTCCTGTAGAGGTTGACTATCTCTACACCGATTTCAGCAGCAACCACATCGCAGGCGTTGCTAATAGCCAAAATAACTTCAAATACTTCGCCGGCATCAACTTCACTCTCGGCGGCGGCAAGTAACCCCTGTCACCTTTCTTTGCTTAGGCCCGGTGCCCACCGTGGCTCCGGCCTTTAGTATTTTGGGTGGATAATGATAGAAGTCATCTCATAAATCAGTTTGCCTTGTATCAGGGCACGCCTTTCAGGCGTGCCGAACGAGGCGTAGAAAATGTCCGGGCTTTAGCCCCTGTAAGAACGAGGCGCGCAGGGGCTGAAGCCCAACAAGTTATTTGTTTCCTGCGCGGCCCGTCTGAAGACGGGCCCTGATGATACAAAACGATTTATGAGATAGCTTGTAGCATCGACTGCTACCTCGAAGGTAAAACGTTGGCATCGATAAATAAGCGGCACTGTTCTATGCAGTACCGTTGGGCCCTTGTCGCAAGGCGAATGCCTGTCTTTTCTTACATTATCTTCTGATAGTTTGAGTTCTGATCGTTCACTGTGAGGTGCTTCTTCTCGCCGTTAATGGTGGTCGTTGCTACGTGATTGGTGCCGTCGGACAATTGGGCAAACTGGGCGTTGATCGTCACCACATCGCTCGGGTCGTTCAGGTATGAATTGACCTGCACGCTTACGGGTGCATGTGTCTGTTCGCTGATGGTCATCGTCACCTGGTCGTTGGGCTTCACGAAGCTCTTGATGACCAGGCTGACGGTGCCATTGCCGGGCACGATCGACAGGTTGCCCTGCTGCTTGGCCTGCATCAGGCGCTCGGGATCGGGCGTGGTGTACTGTTTGGCCAGGGCACCGATGGATTGTCCATACTCCTGATATTCTGCCTTCTTCTTATCGACGACGCGCTCTTTGAGTCTTCCCTCGCGTCCGCCGGACTGCGCCTGCTCATTATTCACCAGCGTCTTCTGCTGCTGCCCGTTCACCATCTGCACCTGGTAGATCTTGGTGTCCTTCACCTCGCCCTTGATGCTGATGGTTTCGGTCTCCTGCCAGGTATACTGAGCGAGTCGCTGTTTGTTGGCATCCATCGATGCCCTGATGGCCATCAGCTTCTCTTCCATCTGCGGACTCTGCGCCACGCTGACGATGGCGCTCAGAGCGAGCACGGCAACGGTAAGTCTTCTAAGCTTCATAAGCTCTCCATGCGATGATTTTGGGTCCTTGCTAACTTGCAATACGCAGACTACTGAAGACGATCTACTCCGCGAATATTCAACGGCCGGAGCAAACCTCAACTTGACTTGAGCGGCTCGCCCTTCGCGATGCGGCGGCAGATGTCCTGCGCATCCTGGTCGATGTGGTGCCAGAACTTCTGCAGCCCGCTGCACAGATAGTTCAGTCCCATCTCACCCTCCGGCGTGCGGATTAGCCGGTTCTTTGGACACTCGCCATTGCAGGCGAACAGGTATCTGCACTCCCGGCAGCGCTTGGGCAGCGTGTTGAATTTGTCGAAGCCGAACTTCTTCTGCTGCTCGGAGAAGACCATCCGCGAGCTTGAGGTCTCCATGATGTTGCCCAGCTTGTATTCGGGATAGACGTAGTGATCGCAGGAATACAGGCTGCCATCGTGCTCCAGCGCCACGCCCTTGCCGCAAAACTCGTGGTAGATACAGAGCTGCGAAGGTTGGCCCATCCATTGCGCGACGGCGGTCTCGAACAGATTGACGAACACCCTGCCGATGTCGCGGCGATACCACTCGTCCCATGTCTTACATAGGAAGTAGCCCCAGTCGTCGGGATCGATCGACCAATCGGTCACCACGGAGTCGGGATTACCGGGATGAGCGGCCGGCGAATCGAAGATCGGCAGCGTGGCTTCGTCCCACATCTGCGGAGCGACGTCGCGAAACACCTTGGGCTCAATGCAGGGAATGAACTGCATCTGGCGCGGACGCACTTCGTTGCGCAAAAAGCGGTAAACGTCGAGCGGCTTCTTCGCGTTGGTGCGATTAATGACGCTGAGGGAATTGAACGGCACGCCGTGCCGATGGAGCATTTGCGAAGCCGCGAAGACTTTCTGGAACGTCGGCTTGCCGTCTTTTGTTACCCGGTAGGCATCATGGAGTTCTTCCGGGCCATCGATGCTCAGGCCTACGAGAAACTTGTTGCGCTTGAGGAAGGCTCCCCAGTCGTCGTTGAGCAGGGTTCCGTTGGTCTGGAGATCGTTTTCGATACGTTGGCCGGGCTTCTTGTAGTTCTGTTCAAGCTCGACCACTTTTTCAAAAAACTCTAGGCCGAGCAGCGTCGGCTCGCCACCCTGCCACGAGAAGACAACTTCCTCGCGGTCCTGCCCTTCAATGTATTGCCGGATGTGCGTTTCAAGGATTTCGTCGGTGATCTGGAACTTGCTGTTGCTGCCCAGCAGCTTCTCTTTATGCAGGTAGTAGCAGTAGGTGCAGTCAATATTGCAGATCGCGCCTACCGGCTTGATCATGGCGTGATAAGCACGTGTGGCGCCCGGCTGCCGCGGCGCAGGCGAAAGGTCTCCGATCTGCACAAGCTGGTTCATAAATGAAGATTCCATCTTATGATAAGGGCAGCCCTTGCGAGCTGCCCCGTCGGTGGAGCGTCAGTTATTCGCTGGCGTGGTTGTTCCGCGTTGCGGCCTTCAGCTTCTCGATGTCGGCCGGCGTCAACTGCGGCCGTTCGACATCCAGTGTCAGCTTGTTAAGTTGGCCGTTGAAGGTGAACGGAGGCTGGTAATCCTGGTCGTCCACACCCGTCTCGGTATCGCTGCCGATATCGAAGTTCTCGTCCCATTGCAGGATGAGAGGCAACGTGTGCTCCATGGTTTGGGTAGCCACCACCTTGCCGTCAACCTTCAGCGTTCCAGTTCCGCCCTGGCCGATGCCGCTCAGGTTATTGAACGCCAGCGTGCCGAAACCGAGGCCGTTGTACTTGAAATCGAACGCCAGCGTGTGCTTGCCAGGGGATAGCGCATCCGGACTCTGCCACTTCACACGCTTGAGATCAACCAGGTTCCAGGTGAAGGTCGGCTTGCCCTTCAGGATATAAAGCCCGTAGCCGCCGAATCGTCCGCCAGCGGTCACGATCATGCCGTTGCCGCCATCCGCCGGCACCTCAACATCGGCCGTGAATGTGTAGGAAGTGTTGAGGATGCTGGGCGCATCGCCATAGGGAGTTCCGGTCACCGGACCGTCCCACGAGAAGTGTGTCCGTCCGGCACTCAGACTGGGCCGGGGCTGGATCAGCCGCGTGGCCACCGTAGCATCCAGCGGCATGACCTGATACTTGGCCGCCTCGTCCCAGAACAGCTTATCCATCTCCTTCACTTTGTCTGGGTACTTGTCGGCCAGGTTGGTGTACTGCGTCCAGTCGTGCTCAACATGGTACAGCTCATAAGGGAAGCTGGCAGGATCCTGGCTCACGGGCCCGGAAACATCCCATGGCGGACGCATGACCTTGGTGCTTGCGATCCAGCCGTCGTGATAGATGGCGTGGTCGCCCATCATCTCGAAGTACTGGGTGGTGTGCCGAGAGGGCGCGTTGGCATTGGCCTTGTCGAAGGTGTAGGCAAAGCTGATGCCCTCAATCGGTTTCTGCGGGATGCCGTCCACCACCTCGGGCGCCTGGATTTTGCACACTTCGAGAATGGTCGGTACGATGTCGATGATGTGGGTGAACTGATTGCGAATTCCACCCTTGTCGGTGATGTGGCCCGGCCATGCGATGGCCATGCCCTGGCGTACGCCGCCAAAGTGGGAGGAGATCTGCTTGGTCCAGGTGAATGGAGTGTCGAACGCCCATGCCCACGGAACCGCCATGTGGGGATATGTCTTGTCCGTGCCCCAGACATCGTAGAAATACTTCAACTGGTCTTCGACGGGCACCATCACCCCGTTGAACATAGCGACTTCATTAGGCGTGCCCAGTAGCGTGCCTTCGGAGCTGGTGCCGTTGTCGCCGTTGATGTAGATGATCAGCGTGTTGTCGAGCTTGCCCTCCTTCTCGACTTCATCAATCACACGCCCGATCTCGTAATCGGTATAGGCAACGTAAGCAGCGAAGACGTCCACCTGCCGCAGGAACATCTTTTTCTCGTCGGCATTAAGCTCGTCCCAGTTCTTCAGCAGGTCATGCGGCCAGGGGGTTAGCTGTGCATCCTGTGGTATTACGCCGAGCTTCTTCTGATTAGCGAAGATCTGCTCGCGCAGGTTGTTCCAGCCTTTGTCGAACAAGTGCATGTCGCTGATCTTCTTGATCCACTCCGGCGTGGGGTGGTGCGGCGCATGCGTTCCGCCGGGAACGTAGTACATGAAGAAGGGCTGGTCCGGGCTCACCGCCTGAATGCGCTTCATATAGGTGATAGCGTCGTCCGCCATTCCGGTGATGAGGTTCCAGCCGGGGTGGCCTACGTAGGGATAGATTGCGCTTGTGCCGCGGAACAGGTTGGGTTCCCACTGGTTGGCGTCGCCACCAACGAAACCGTAGAAGTAGTCGAAGCCCATGCCCGTGGGCCATTGGTCAAACGGGCCGGCTTCGCTTGCCTGATACGTCGGCGTGTTGTGGTCCTTGCCGAACCACGAGGTGCGATAACCGTTGTCCTTCAGGATGCGGCCAATGGTGGCTTTGTCGCGGCTGATGACGCTGTTGTAACCGGGGTAGCCCGTCGCCTGTTCGGCAATGACACCGAAGCCTACTGAGTGATGATTGCGTCCGGTGATAAGTGCAGCCCGCGTGGGTGAGCACAGCGCTGTCGAGTTGAAATTCGTGTAGCGCAGTCCCATGGCCGCAATGCGGTCGAGGTTTGGAGTCGGAATGACGCCGCCGAATGTGCTGGGCACTCCGAAGCCGGAATCATCGGTCATGATCAGCAGAACATTCGGCGCGCCCTTAGGTGGGACCACGCGGGGCGCCCACCAGGGCGTCGACTGGGCGGCATTGCGCTCAATCTTGCCTTCGAACTGATCTGGCGGGGGCGGAAGTTGTTTGCCGCTGATAGGTGCGGTCGCGCACGGCGAACCGATGGGGCAGGTTGGCTGCTGGGCAGCCGCAATCTGCGTCGTCAGTGCCGCCATCGCCATCAAGGCAGGCTTTCGAAACTTCTTCAAATGTGCGTTCATAAGTCCTCTCTCGCACGGGCAGAATTCCGCTCGCGGGCATGACGTTCCCGAACTGAGGGGGCAATCGCCACGAGGCTACACTCTCGTCAAGCCTATGCGCAACTAGCAGTGTTACTAGAGAAGGGCCAAAAAAGGTAGGCGTATGCGAGCCATCAAGTCGTCGTCGTTGCCATGCAAACCGCGTCGCGCGGCGGACGACATGACAGAAGCGCCCGAACTTGAACTAGATTTCGGGCTTGGTCGGCGACATATTGCGCTTGATGGCGTACTCTAGCAACTCGGCATTGGTCTTGAAGCCAAGGGTCTCCATCATCCGATATTTGTGGAAAGCCACGGTGCCCGGTTTCAGTTCAAGCATATTGGCAACTTCTTTCATCGACATGCCTTCGGCCAGCAACTGTAGAATCTCGCTTTGTCGCTTGGTAATTTGCGGCTGCGGGGAAAGACCTTTGCCTTGGCGCAGCAGAAATGACACCGTCTCGCGAGCTATAAGAGGCGAAAGATAGGAGTCGCCCTTGACAACGTTGCGTAGAGCGATGAGCAGCTCGTCGGCAGCAGACTGCTTTAGCACATAGGCTGATGCGCCGCGGCGAAACGCTTCGGCAGCGACCTCGGCGGACGCGTTCATGGTGAGGTATACCAGCTTGACCGCACGCAGCTTCTTTTTGATTTGCTCTCCGGCATCGAGTCCGTTGAGGTGCGGCATTCCGATGTCGAGCACAATGACATCCGGTTTGAGAGAGGCGGCGGCCTTTACCAGCGCCCGGCCATCGGTGACGATTTCAACTACTTCGTATTCCGGTTCAAGCATGCCCTTGCAGGCTTCCGCCACAAGCTTGTGGTCGTCGGCGATCAGTAATCGTGCCTTGGGTTTACGTTCCACAGTTATTCTTCCGGCTCCAATCGACTTTCATAGAGACTTTCCCCTGGCCGGTTGCTCAGTTAGCGGAATGATAATACGCAGCAAGTGGGATCGGCATCCCCCCTGGGGTATTGTGCTTCGGCCGTCAACTCGAGAAGATGCTATCGGGTGAATGACGTTCCACGTACCAGTTGAGGGTTGTTCCACCGGCCTTGCTAGACTGGCGTCGTGCGCAGGCTCATCGTAAATGCCGACGACTTTGGCGTGACCCCCGGAGTGAACCGGGCCATCGTCGAAGCGAATCAGCGGGGCATCGTGACCTCGGCCACGCTGATGGCGAACGGACGCGGGTTCGATGACGCAGCAGAGCTAGCTCGATCGAAGGCCCAGCGCGGAGCCCGCTTCAGCGTGGGATGCCACGTGATGCTCGTTGACGGAGCACCGCTGGCGTCGCCCGAGCGCATCCCGTCTTCGCTGCAGCGTGGGAATGGAGTTGCGCGCTTTCGCGATACATTGAACGACTTCGCGCTCGCGGCGCTCCGCGGCAGAATCAGCGAAGCCGAAGTTGAAGCCGAGGCTACAGCCCAAATCCAGCGCGTTCAGCAGGCCGGTATCGTGCTGTCGCACGTCGACACCCACAAGCACGCGCACATGTTTCCGGCAGTTCTGCGACCTTTGCTGCGAGCGGCGAAGGCATGTGGCATTCGCGCAGTTCGAAATCCGTTTGAGCGCGGCCTATCCTTGCCGTTTACCCGCATGGTCGGCAACTACATGCTTTGCAAGCGCTTCGCGCAGATGAGTGTATTGCGTAGCTTCGCTCCGGGCTTTCGCCGCGAAGTTGCACGACAGGGAATGCGCACAACCGATGGAGCGCTCGGCGTTCTGGTTACCGGAATGCTCGATGTCAATCTTTTCGTCGAAATCGCCTCCAATATTCCCGAGGGCACGTGGGAATTCGTCTGCCATCCGGGCTACAACGACCGCGACCTCGACCAGATTCGCACCCGACTACGCGCCTCGCGTCAGCAAGAGCTTGAAGTGTTGACCTCGCCCGAAGCCAGGGAAGCGCTGGAGCGGCGCGGAGTGCAGTTGATCACCTATCAAGAGTTGTGATTCCGGTCACGATACAATGACCGTTCCGCATTGAGTCGCGCGGAAGTCGCGCATGAACCCGCTCATCCTCTCTGACGAACAGCACAAGCTGATTTACGAGCGTGTAACCCGCATTGCGCTGGAGTATCTGCACTCGCTCAACGGCCTGCCGAGCTTTCCTGACGTGACCGGACGAGAGACGGAAGGCATGTTCTTCGGCGCGGTGCCAGAGGAGGGAATGGGCATGGCAGCACTAGAGGCTCTCAATGCTGTCATCGATGGCGTGCGTCCCGGCGGGCCCCGGTTTTTCGGTTACGTTCACGGTTCGGGTGAACCGGTCGCTGCGGCTGCCGACCTTCTCGCCAGCGTGCTGAACCAGAACGTCACCTCTTGGCGCTCAGGCCCTTCGGCCGCGACGATTGAGCGCACGGTGGTCGGCTGGCTGGCCAAGATGGTCGGATGCGAGGGGTTTAGTGGAAGCCTCTGCGGAGGCGGATCGTCGGCGAACCTGATGGGATTGGCGATGGCGCGCGAAGCGACCTTGCCGGCCAACGAATCGGGAATCACCAAGCCCGGCGCGATCTACGCTTCGACCGAGGTGCATATGTCGATCGGCAAAGCCGTCGCGTTGCTTGGCATCGGGCGCGCTCAGATGAGGCTCATTCCCTGCGACGACGAGTTTCGCATCCGCACCAATCTGCTTAGTGAAGCGATTCGGAGCGACGTCGATGCCGGCCTTAAACCCATCGCCATCGTCGGCTCGGCCGGAACGGTGAACACGGGCAGCATCGATCGGCTATGGGAGTTGTCGCACATTGCCAACGAGCACGGGACATGGTTTCACATTGACGGCGCGTACGGAGCGCTGGCGGCCATTGCGAAGCCCGAGCTGTTTCGGGGAATCGATTTGGCCGACTCGATTTCGCTCGATCCCCACAAGTGGTTCTACCAGCCCATCGACTGTAGCTGCCTGTTGTATCGCAATCCGGATGCCGCGCGAGAGGCGTTTTCTCACTCGGGCGATTACACCAAGTCGTACTTCGATGATCCCATCGAGAACTTCATGTTCTTCGACGAGACGATCGAGCTCTCGCGGCGCTTTCGCGCGTTGAAGCTGTGGCTCTCATTGCGCTATCACGGGCTGGCGAACTTTCGCGAGGCCATTCGCAACGATTTGGAACTTGCTTCGTATTTTGCCAGCCGCGTTGACGCCGAGCCAGAGCTGGAACGTCTCGCGCCGGTACCGTTAAGTGCCGTCTGTTTCCGATATGTCCCGAAAGGTGGAGCGTCGCCGGATCAACTCGACGAGCTGAACCGGCAAATTCTACCCAAGGTAGTGCGCCGTGGACGTGTATTGTTGTCGAACGCGACCATCAACGGACGTTTCGCGCTGAGGATTTGCGTCGTGAACCATCGCTCTACGCGCGCCAATCTCGACGAAGCCGTTAGCGAAGTGCTGGCGGTGGGAAGGGAACTCTCCATGGGCACGAAGAAATGATGTCTGCTAACTCTCTCATCTCGCTGCCCACCTCCGGCGATGAAATCTTCGCACAGGCGCCATGCCGTGCCGATCTCGCCGGCGGCACGTACGACATCTGGCCGCTGTACCTGTTTCACCCCGGAGCCGTCACGGTCAACATGGCACTGTCGATCCTGACGACGTGCAAACTCACGCCCCAATATGGGCGCGAAATTTTTCTGAAGTCACACGACACCGGTCGCGCGGAACGCTTTGCCTCGCTCGACGACCTGCTGCGCGCCAAGACTTACCAACACGCTTTGGCAGCGTACCTCATCCGCTTCTTCCAGCCTAAGGGCGGATTCATTCTCGAGACCCATTCGGAGTCCCCAGCAGGTGCGGGCATCTCCGGCTCGTCGGCGTTGATGATCGCGACCGCAGCTGTGCTGTCCCGCTTCACCGCGCGGGCGGTCGACATCGAGCAGATTCGTGTCATCGCGCAGAACGTCGAGGCGCAGCTGATCAAGGTGCCCACCGGCTGCCAGGACTATTACCCTGCGATGTACGGCGGCGTGAACGCAATTCATCTCTCGCCCGACGGCGTGCGGTGCGAGCCCATCCCGATCTCTGCCGACGAGATGACACGCCGCTTTGTGCTGTGCTACACCGGAGTGCCGCGCCAGTCAGGCATCAACAACTGGGAGGTGTTCAAGCAGCACATCAACGGTGACAAGAAAGTGATTCGCAATTTCGAGCAGATCTCGCAAATCGCGCAGCAGATGCGTCGTGCCCTGAAAGCCGCGGCGTGGGACGATGTCGAGCGCCTGCTGCACGAGGAATGGAAGCTGCGACGCAGCAACGCGCCCGGGATCAGCACGCCGCTTATTGATTCTTTGATCGCGGTTGCCCGCAGGCACGGAGGGCGCGCGGCGAAGGTCTGCGGCGCGGGCGGCGGAGGTTGCGTGATTGTTCTGGTCGAAGAGGGAAGCCGTCAACGCGTGCAGGAGGCGATCCGCAGGAACGGCGGACAGCCCCTCGACTTCCACGTTGCGAGTGAGGGTTTACGGTTTGACACGGCCGCCGCGAGCGATGCAAGCCCAGCCTCTAAACGCGGCTCCGCCAGAGCTACGAAACACGGATTTGCCCAGAAGTAAGCCATGTTCACCTCCGACACCGGACGCCTGCGGCCGATCTGGAGCTTCCTGCTCTCGGTGGCGTTCTCTGCGGCGGCGTTCGTTGTCTGCCAGTTTCTGGTCGGCGCGCTCACCGGCGATCACATCCTGCGCTTCGAAGCGATTTTCCGGCCATTGTTCGCTATCGCGCTGTTCGGCATCTACATCTGGCTGCTGACCGTTGCCGATCAGGTGGAAGAGCACCGGGTCGCTTCCCTTGGCTTTCCCCTTGCTCCCGGCTGGCGCCGCCAACTTGGAGCCGGATGCCTCCTGGGAATTGTGCTGGTGCTGTTGGCGATTCTCCCGATTGCAATTTGGGGAAACTTGAACCTGAACATCCGATTCAGTTCGCGCACACTCGCCCGCGTGGCCGTTGTGATTATCGTGTTTATCTTCGGTGCGCTGGCGGAGGAGCTGATGTTTCGCGGCTACCCTTTCCAGAGGTTGGAAGAAGCCATTGGTCCGTTTGGTGCGATTGCAGTCTTCTCCCTTCTCTTCGGCGCGGTCCATCTCTTGAATCCCGGAGCCAGCGCTCTGGGTGTGCTGAATACAATTCTCATCGGAATCGTCCTGGCAATTGCCTACCTTCGCACGCGGGCTCTGTGGCTGCCTTTGGGACTGCACTTCGGCTGGAACGCCACCCTGGGGCTGCTCTTCGGCCTGCCGGTCAGCGGCTTGCGCATTTTCAATGTTGTGACGCACGCGTCCGCTAGCGGGCCACGATGGCTCACCGGCAGCAACTACGGCATTGAGGCTAGCGCTCCCGGCGCGCTCGCGGTCATGATCGGCCTGATCGTGGTTTGGAAATGGCCAGTCAGGCGCCTCGCAGAACCTTTGACATTTCCGAGACCGGAATCCGAACACCTCGAGAGCATTACAGGCATCGAAAATTAGTCCGCGCTCACAACTTTGCTGATGGGCATATAATCTGAGGCAACGGGGTTTCCATGGCTCGCCGTCGTTTCACCCTGGTAGGCTCTGCAGCGCTCCTGCTTACGCTGTCCCTCTGCTCCAGCCCGCTTGCCGCGAGCGACACCAAGACACAAAAGAATCCCTCCGCCCCTTCGCCCTCGATTGTCGATCCCAACGCGCCGAAGATCAGCTCGCAGACCAGATTGGCAATCGTGCGCAGCCTGCAAGCGGAGCGCGTCTTTGCGAAGCTGCCCTCTTCCCGCAGGGCAAAGAAGGATTGAAGATCAAAGACGGCGTCGTGACACCGAGCCAGATGGGAGTCGCCCAAATGGTCGCCGAGAATGGTGCAGCCGCGAAACCGGGCGATCGTTGCGTCATCACGAATGTCGAGGTGCGCGAGAAGGAAATCATTTTTGAGATCAACGGGGGTCCGAAGAAGGGTCCGAAGTGGTATCAGCGCATCGAAATTGGCGGAGGCAATAGTACGTCCCAGGTTCCGGGCACTCCCAGTCCGCAAAGTCTCGATGCCCACGGCTCCATTGTCAAGCTGGAGTTCGACAAGTACGTTCCCGAGATGACGGGCGACCAGGTGCGCACCATGCTCGATCCGGTCTTCGACTTCAAGGCGTTGACCACGGTTGAAGCTTACGAGAAGACTCTACCCCCGAAGGTGCAGGAGGCGATCAAGAACCACGAGGTCCTCGTTGGGATGGATAAGGACATGGTCATCTACGCCAAGGGCCGGCCTCCGCAAAAGATCCGCGACAAAGACGAGCAGGGGCGCGACTATGAGGAATGGATTTACGGCACTCCGCCTGAACAAGTAGAATTCGTGCGTTTTAGGGGAAACGAAGTGGCGCGGCTGGAGATCATGACCGTCGACGGACAGAAGATTGTTCGCACGCAGAAGGAAGTCGATCTGAAGTCTGCCGAATCGGAGATGGCTGAGAACAAACCTAAGCCCAAGCCGGCGAACGCTCCAACGCTGATGCGCCCGGGAGAACAGGCCGAGTACCCGTCGACGATTGACCCTAATCAACAAACTGTGCCTGTCGGACCGACCCGGCAGCCGCAGCCCGTTTCCGTGCCCCCTCCGGCTCCCCCAGGTTCGGAACCAATCCCGCCGCAATAGAGCTAACGCCGCGATGGACACGCAGCTTCCCTCCTCAGAATCCAACTCGCCCCACTCGAATCAGCTCGGACCAATCCGGAGACCCATCGGCCGCCTGAGCTGCGGCATTAATGTGCTCATGCTCCTTCAATTCCGGGAACGGGAGCCCACCTGTCACCAGACGTCCTCGCTCATAGAGCAACTTATCCAGCGTGCCGTTCAGCAGTAGCTGGTAATTCCAGGGCTGGGGATTCCGCACGTCCGCGGCGATCTGGGTGTCGAGCGTCGTGGTGCAGTTTCGAGTCAGCGCGTTGTACCACTCCGGATGGTCGCGCAGTTTGTTCAAGTAGTTGGCGTAGATAAGGAATATCTCTCGCACCCTGTCCGGCGGCACGGTAGTGCGATACATAAACACTTCCTCGTGTTTGCGGAAGTTGGTGCGCAATCGGATAACGTCGCGCTCGTCGGCGGTGACGAAGATCAGCTCGTATTGGCGGAAGAATCCGAGAATCGCCGAGTACGACTGGCCGACTTTATAGCGCGCCTCAATGGAGAACGCGATATGGTCATGGTCCCCGAACTGGAAACTGAGAATCGGATGGCCGATATACTTCGGTCCCCAGGTGGTGAAGAAAAGGTCCGCGTGACTGAGTTGCGACAGATACACCGTGCGGTCGCTCCAGCAATTCGAGTAGTCGGTCTCGGTCACATAGTCGCAGTTGCGCAGATTGTGGATCGTGACCTGGTCTCCGTTGATCTCGATCGACGCCGTGCGAGCGGCGTTCTCCTGCCAATCACCGTCATTCGTAGGCTTCAGGCTGAGCCACCACGCAAGCACGATGCAGAAGCCCGCCAAACACAATGCAGCCGCCAAGAGCTGTGGTCTGACCTTGACCAGGACCGCCAAGATCACAAGAACGTAGATCACCGTCACCGGAATGCGCAGCGCCGGCACCCGGCAGTCGACATAGAGGGCCGCAATTGCCCACAGAGTGAGCAAGGAGAGAACCAGCCACATCAGCGTGAGCCCGATCATCCGCACCCATTTGAAAGCGGTTCGTGATGAGGCAGAGGGAGAGGAAACACCTTGTTTAAGATCCATGCTGTTTTGAATGTCGAGGTTAAGTGTAATCCAGTGGTGCCGGCGGCACGAAAAGCCAAGTTCAGGATGGCTGTTCACTCTAACACCTGTGCATCGACGAACGTTTGTGTCCGAAAGTGAACAGAGGTTGTCGCTATGGTACGCCCCCGCAGCACCCCAATTTTAAGAAAAGGCATTAGCACGCAGCACGGCAGGGACTCGGAAGCAACTTGTATGCGTTGGGCGTTCCCGAGAAAGTGATTCAGCAGATATTGCGCCATGCTAATGTGAGCACAACCAGCACGTACTACATCAAAACGGTTCCCGCTCAAGTGACCGATGCGATGGAGAAACTAGAACAGGCGCTGCCAGAAACGTTATCTGGCAACGGTGTGGCAACAGACGCCTGGAAGGTCACGGCATCCCCTGCCGTTAACTAGCAATCTTTCAGCGTTTTAGGATGGGGGCCCTGGGCAGAGTCGAACTGCCGACCAACGGTTTAGGAAACCGCTGCTCTATCCATCTGAGCTACAGGGCCGCTTGTCGTATCAGGCTGGACTGCTTCAGTTTACCGCAGTCGTGATGGGCGAGAGATTCATTTCTGTTGCCCGATTGTTGCCCAATTGCGGTATGGCACCTTCCAACTTCGTCATTGCTGTCAGCGCATCGGCGGGTGCCGTCTTGATGTAGTACGTGTTCGTAGTGCTCACGTTCGCGTGACGCAGTATCGCTTGGATGGTTTTCTCAGCGATTCCCAAAGCGTACAGATTGCTTCCGACCCTCGTTCCTTGCCTCGTTCTCAGCCATTGCATGAGTAGGCGCAAGACCCCCAAGATATCAATTGGTCGGGGTCTTTCCTGGAACAAATCATCCAGTGATAGCGCCTCTTTTGTCCCTCAAGGACTGTTCTTCAAACGACAGGGCAAATGCATCTACAGCATGCTTTCTCAAATACTTTCCGCTCTCTGACTTTGCGCTCGTGGGTGAGGGTTGCTTCGGCAGGCAAGCTTAAGCGTTGCCATCACAAGTCGGCATGCCATAATGATTCCGCTACCTTCATCACACGCTCAACTGAGAAATATGATGATTGCATCCGAGCAGCCGGTTTACAGTAACCCCAGTTCGCCTAGTGGGAGTGACTTGCGGGCTCACCCCTGTTTCTCCTGGCGGGAGGCTGTTCAGCGTCGCTGTCGTCAGGAGAGAAAAGAAAGTCTTCGATCTCGTCAATTCGTTGCGCGGCGTCGTGGTACCCAATCTCAATCAGCTCCGTCGTGTACTTGGAGGCGAACAGCAAGTAACTCATCAGGTCGGAACACGAAGCCGCATCCCGCCCTAGGCCGTTGACAAAGTAATGGATGAGGTAAGGTATGTCCTGCTGGTGTTGCTCTGCCAGTTGTGACAAGTTAACCGAGGGCGTAATCAAAAGTGGCGTCAAAGGGTACATCTTTTCGCATCCCTCGATGCCCGACTGGCTGATGTGACCACCTTCGAGCAGTTGATTCAGCCGTTCCAGGTGTTCGACGTCGGTCGCCAGGTGGTCGAGGAACATAACATTGAAAAGCACCCCCATGACTTGTGCCAGCGAAAGGTCTCTGCCGTTGGAAGCTTCTTCCCGGTGTTCCAGATTGTGCCCCCGGACACCGATTGCGAAAATCCTTCTTGCCCCCAGCCGTATGATCGGACTCAGAGGTTGTTGCAGGCGCACACAACCGTCACCGAAGAATGCCGTTCCGCGTGCGGTCTTCAGTCTTACAGGTTGAAACACCAGGGGAATGGCCGCCGACGCGCAAACATGGTCCACCGTAATCTTGGTCGCAAGAGTCACCCGTCGGCTTCGATTCCACATGGGGTGCCCCTTTGCTCCCTGAATAAAGAGATAACTTTTCCCCGAGTTGAAGTTAGTCGCCGAAATGGCAAGCGCGTAGAGGTGCCCGCGCCTGATGTTGTCCTGGATTCGACTGCAGTCGAGGTGCTGGCCAAGAAAGTGCCGCAGAGGAGTCGCATCTAAGAATGATTGGGCGTGACCTCCCCCTAGGACTGCTCCAAAAGAGAGGTCCTGTATCCACCTCAGGGAATTAAGCGCCTGCGATAGAACATCGCAGCGAAAGACATCGGAAGGCCGGAGACCCGACCAAAGCTGCGCCAGGGCCCTAGTCGCCAGGGCAAAATCGTAGCACCCCACAGCCAAGCCTGAGCCATTGATCGCCCCGGCGGACGCCCCTCCTATGATGGGAAAAGGATTACCGTAAGTTTGAATCTGTTTTAATTCGCCAATGCGTTTCAGAACCCCGGCTTGGTAAGCGCCCCGCGCGCCTCCGCCTGTCATGACTAAGCCGAGCTTTCCTGCCATCTTTCTGCCCCTGGGACTCGTCTTGCGCAGATCATCCAATGCTTCGGCTGAAAAGGCTGTCAGCTATTCATTGTACAAGCATGACGCGGTTGCAGAAGGTGCGTTGAGTCCCGCGTTGCAGTGCCAGCCGATGAACGGGATACTCGCTCGCAACTGTGGAGCCGTTGCCCAAAACTGTTGCCCAATAACAGCCGTTCGGGAACGACTTTGCCCGACTAGGATGATGTATTCCGACTGCAAGTGATTGATACGACGGGCGGCCCTAGTGGAATTTCGCTTTAGGAAACCGCTGCCCTATCCATCTGAGCTACAGGGCCGTTGCGACGTAACCCCATTATCTCACTTCATTTGACTGAGGCTGGCGCTTCGATACCGCCTTCCACACGACGCGCGTGTCTTCTCGACTTGCTGAACACGGGTGTGTGACGAGCGTCACTGCGGAGGCGGCAATGACGTGATGAAGTCACACACATTCGTAGGGACCTTGAACTGAGGATCGCGTCCGAAGAATGCTCAATTAGCCATGGCATCCGCAGGGCCAACTACAGCTCTCCGGTGCAACTGAAATTTTGATGCCGCCAAAGGAGGGGAGGCTGACATGTCTCACAACCATGCAGTAATCAGCGAAGCTAGAGCGTCCAAGGCATTCGATGCGCCGGCCGATGTCTGCGCCCTGCTGCAATCCATCGGCACACCCCGGACCGTTCCGCCTAAGACTGTTCTGTTTCGCAAGGGCGACTCGCCAAAGGGAGTCTTCGTTGTGTTGAATGGCAAGGTGGCGCTCACGGCTGGGGACCATTCATCCGCGTTGACGCGTATAGCCGGCAGGAGAAGCCTGCTGGGACTACCTTCGACGGTGGGCAATAAACGATACAGTCTCACGGCGCAGGCACTGACGGATGTGGAGGTCTGTCTGGTTCATCCCAAAGAGTTTCGAAGTCTGTTGACCTCGAATCCAATGATCGGTATGGCGATCGTCAGGATTCTCTCCAAAGAGGTGTCCGCTCTCCGCCGGCTACGTCTTGTAGGTCAGTGACGTTCCCAGAATTGCTCAGCTGGCGCGCCATCAGGAATAGAGCATTTTCAGAGGAGGTGTAGACCGAATCCCCTCAGGGGCTAAAGCCCGGCTGAGTTGATGCCACATGCGGCACGGCTGAAGCCGTGCCCCTTCAAGGCGAGAGGTGGACTACAGTAACCATGAAACTGCCATACCGCCGCTCATAACGATCAGGCAGAGGAAACCGGTATCCGCTTCCCGGAAGCCGCAATTGACTTTATGGAGTGGCCAAGGCCGTGTTCAGTCCTGCCAAAACAGGCGTGCCGAGAGCAAAAGCAACCCAGGGCACCGCGGGCATCGCGCTTAATAAAAAACCGGGAGCTTTCGCTCCCGGCTGGAGAGGACTACTTCCAAGACTAGAAGTTTAGGCGGATGCCAAACTCCATCGCGCGACCGAAGGTTTGGGCGCCGTTAGTGACTGACCCGGGCAGCGTGCCCCATGCCGCAGGGTTACTGGTATCCAGGTAGTCGCCCAGCGGGTCGCCAAACTGATCGTGGTTGAAGAGGTTGGTGATTACCGCCTGGAACTCAGTGCTGAAACGTTCGCTGATCTTGAACATCTTCTTGACGCTCAAGTCCATGTTCCAGTAGTTGAGTCCACGTGCTACACCGAAGCCGCCATCCTTGGTGTCATAGCCAAGGATCGGCTGGCGAACGTCCATGTATGCAGCCGCCGGGTTAGCGAACATGTTGACGCCATAACCGGCGGTGCCGATGCCGTTCGAACCAGGTACGTTGTTATACCGTTTGCCAGTCGGCAAGGGGACTATCGGGATCGCATTCTCCGAGACTCCGTAACCGAAGAAGTTGCTGGAGTCGCCTTCGCCAAATGCCTGACCGCCACCGTTGATGGTACCCAGAGTGATCGGCAAGCCAGTACCGGTGGTGAAGACAGGAGAGAGGGTCCAGCCGCCCAGCAGGTGTCCCACGATCCCTGATTGAGACTGATACCATTTCGGCTGATACACGGCGTAGAGGTTAAACACCAGAGTGCGATCAAAGGGCTGCAAGCCGTATCCAGTGTTGATGTTGAAGGGATCGATGGCCGTGGCCTCGCTGGTAGCCTGAACTTCGGCTCCCGTGCCCAATGCCTTCGACCAGGTGAAGTTCGACTGCATGCTTACGCCTTTCCAGTCGGAGGTCTTCACGCTGACGAACATGGCGTTGTAGTTGCCATGGCCCACGCTGGCGTTCATACCCACTCCGGAAGTCAACTGGCCATTACAGCCGATCTCAGAGCCGGTGGGGCAATTCAGCGGCGTGTTCATCATGCTGCGCGGAAAGTTGAATCCGCCATTATCGAGATCGCTGTAGAGTGACCAGACGTTGGCAATCGCAAGGTTGCCAGTGCCATTCAGACCTTCATTGGCAATCACGGCCTGAGTGCAGTTGGCATAGCCATTGCAATATCCCGTGCCTGACAGAGCCGCTTCGAAGAAGGGCTGGGGTGCAACAGCGTTTGGGTTGCCGATGCAGTTTCCACCGCCCATATTGTTGACGTTGCCGTTTCCGCAGTACCCGATGACAGTGTTGGCATAAGCCTTGGCAAAGGTCTGTCCCCCCTTAGTCATCATGTACGGCACGGCGTTGAGGTTAATGGGGAGGTATTCATTGTTAATCCAGCGTCCTATGTATCCCACCTCCATGCTGACTTTGTTGGTTAGCTGCCGCTGGAAGGTGAAAGTAACCGAGTCCACCCGATTAGGCTTGAAGTTCGGATCCAGTGCCTCGCCCGCGCCCGCAGCCACTCCATTTACGCCAGGGTAGAGCGGCTGAGGCAGTGTCTGGCTGGCAGCCGGCAATGGAGCGGTGAGACCGTCGACCCCAACGCGGAATGCACTCATAGGGGTTGAGCCTGAACATGGATTATTCGGATTATTGTAAACCGGACCGACGCACTGCACGGCCTGGATCAGACCCGTACCCAAGAGTGGCACGAGCACCTGATCGACTCCGTTCAGTCGGCCATACGTGCGGCCATAACCACCTCGGAGAACCGTCCTGCCATCGCCGAAGACATCCCAGGCGCCGGCGATACGAGGGCTCCACTCACCGTAGTCCGTGTTGTAAGGATACTTCCGCGGATTAGCTAGGTTTCCAATCAGCGTAAAGCCGACCTGCGGGTTGTAGACGTTGCCGGCCAGAGCAGCCGATTCGCGGGCGTCTAGGTACTGTGTTGTGCTAATCGGATTGTTGTCCGGACCGACGAAGATGACCTGCTTCCCATTTTTCTCGTAGGGCGGCAGTTCCAGCGTCCAGCCCAACCCATACGTCAACGTGAATCTTGGCGTCATCCGCCAGGAGTCACTGCCATAAAAATTGGTGTAGGGAATGTTCACTTGAGTGGTGGCTGGGGTCAACGGAGGATTGAGAGTCAGGTCTTTGCCAGTGCGGGTGTAGGCGATTTGGGAGATTGAGACAATACCCAACACTGACGTATAGTCGCGGCCCCAGGTAGTTGTCGGGACACCTGAAGGGACGAACCCGGTCATGTCAACTCCCGTTCCAGCACCACCACTGGTTCCCAACTGGTAGACGGTCTGGTAGTTGATACCGCCGCCGTTGTCAGTACGCTGGTGCTGGTCGTAATTCTTCTGGTACATGCCGCCGAACTGAATCAGATGCTTGCCATGCAACCACGAGACGTCGTCGCGGAGCATGTTGTCGTGGCCGTCCCAGTAACGGGTACGCGTCTGCTGGGTATTCACGTTGTACGGGAGCAACGCCTGCGTGGCATTTTCTCCTCCAGGCTCCAGGGCTCCCGCCAAGCCCGCGAATTGCGGAGGATCGCCTACGGTGCCCCAGGCCCAGTAATTACGCAGGTAGCTGTAGGTGAGATTGTTGGTTATGTTGTTGGTCAACTGACCGGTCAGTCCGGCCACTAAATACCATGGCTGCTGGGGACGGCTCGAGTGTGAGGCGGGAACGCCCAGAGTATCACCCGGCAGCAATCCGCCAATATCCACCTGGTCGGCCGTAGCACGGGACAGACTGTAGTAGCGGTAGCTGCTCATGAAGTGCCACTTCTGTCCGAAGTCGTGGTCGAGGCGAGCGACGCCGAAGTTGTCATTCTGAGGGATTGACATGTTCGCCAGGAATCCCTGAATATTCGTTCCGTCGCAGCGGCTCAACCCGCATCCGGCTTCATTGGACAGCGGCATGTACTTGTTCCACATCTGCTGAACCAGCGGATTGATTCCGACGCCTCGCGGATCGCAAGGCCCGCTTCCGCAGTTCGAAGGCCCGTAAACGTTGCCGTTGTATGTAACGGGATATGGGTTCAGGTTGTAGTAGGTCCCGTTAAAGCCCAGCAGTCCGAGGCGCATCGACTCAGACGGCACGGCCCTTTCGACGGTCTGCGAGTTGGGCCAGCGGAAGCCCTGGTAATTGGCAAAGAAGTAGGTCTTGCCGCCGAGGATCGGCTTCGGGATGATCGGACCGCCAATGGCCCCTCCGAACCGGTTGTAGTGGAAGCTCGGGGTCCCGACTCCGCTGAAGTTGTTCTGATAAGTGTTCGCGTTCAGATTGTTGTCGAGGTAGTACTCGTACGCGGTTCCGTGCCACTGGTTGGTGCCGCGCTTGGTGGCGATCTGCACCTGTGCTCCGGCCGAGCTGTTGAAGTCAGCGCCCATGCCGGCGGTGCTGACCTTGAACTCCTCAATACTATCGATAGGAGTCGGCATTACGCCAGTAGCGCCTGCGGCAACGCCGTTACTCTGGTTGGCGACACCTCCGGTGGGATCACCGGCGTAGCTGGGCGTATACACGCTCATGCTGCCGTCCATGTCGTTGGTGTTGTTGCCGCCGTCCAACTGGAAAGTGCTCTGGTCAACCACGGTGCCGGCGACGCTGCCATCGGGGCTGATGCCCGGTTGCAGGGTCAAGAAGGTACTGCTATCGCGGGCAATCGTTGGCAGCGACTGCAACGCAATTCCGCTGACCGTGCTGCCGACGGTCGCGTTGTCGGTGGTCAGCGAGACGCCAGTGGTGGCAACTTCTATAGTCTGGCTCTCCGAGCCGATCTTGAGCGACACGTTGTTGGTGGAAGTCTGACCAACCTGAACCACCACGCCGGGAATCGATGTCTTCGCAAATCCCTGCTTGGTTATGCTGATGTTGAATTTGCCGGGATTCACGCTGACAAAAATGTAGCGCCCCGTGGCGTTGGTGGTGGTGCTTCGGATTTCACCCGTGGCGGCGTCCTTGATTGTCACCGTCGCATCGGGAACCACCGCGTTGGTGGGATCTGTTACCGTGCCGTTGATGATGCCCAGAGTTGATGTCTGTGCAACCATCGGCAACGTGGCAGAACACAGCAGCAAAGCCGACAGCAACGCCGCTGCAAGATAACTCCACTTGCACTTTGACCGCGTCATTCTTTCCCCCTTCAAGAATTCCTAGGCTTCAGGACTTGTACGAAGATAGCCGCCAGACCTGTACTAGCAAGGTAGTTGACCACCTTCCGAATGCAACGAGGAGGGAACTGCCCGACAGCTTGCCCCCCGACTATGCCGCTCACACCCATCTGCGAGCGACTCAACCCACTAGATGGTCTGGCAGACTAGACCTCAAACCGCTCTTATGCAATAGCACTAAAGTGACAATCTTGATGCCGGAGGTGATTCGGGCTAAATCGGGGGCCCCCTCTTGGCTGCGGAAAGAAGGCGCGAGGTTTGACTCGACCTTGCAGCGCGCGGGGGAGTGATGCTCACGACCCATGCAGAACCAGCCTCCGATTTGCTTCTCTCCGTCGCTTGCAAGTACGATTACGCGATTGTTAACACTTGAGGAAATACCGATGGTTCGTCGTTTTGCCCTCTGTTTATCCGTTGTCCTTGCGTTCGTTCTCGCCTCGTATGGAGAGGTTGACCCCGCGCTGGTCGGAGGCATGCAGTGGCGCCAGATCGGCCCTTTTCGCGGCGGGCGGGTGCTGGCAGTGGCTGGAATACCCGGCGACCCGAACACTTATTACTTTGGCGCAGTTGCGGGAGGCGTTTTCAAGAGCACCAACGGCGGCATGACGTGGACGCCGACGTTTGACAAGCAGGACGTCTCTTCCATAGGGGCGATTGCGGTCGCTGACGCCGATCACAACATCCTCTATGTTGGAACCGGGGAAGCATGCTTGCGCGGCAACATCTCCTACGGCGACGGCGTTTACAAGTCGACCGACGGCGGGCAAACGTGGAAGAACATTGGATTGAAGGACTCGCGCCACATTGGGGCGATCATCATCGACCCGCGCAATCCCGACATTGTGTTGGTGGCTGCCCTCGGCCACGCGTGGGGACCGAACACGGAGCGCGGCGTCTTTCGCACCGCTGACGGTGGCAAGACGTGGCAGAAGGTGCTGTACAAGGACGAGAACACGGGCGCGATCGACATTGTGTTCGACCCGCATAATTCCAGCATCGTTTACGCCGCCTTGTACCAGGTACGACGACAGCCTTGGATCTTCACCAGCGGCGGTCCAGGCAGTGGACTGTATAAATCTACCGACGGCGGACTTACCTGGAAGCACCTGGAGGGGCACGGCCTCCCCGAGGGCGAACTGGGACGGATCGGCGTGTCCGTCTCCGGCGCAAACTCCAATCGGGTGTACGCGCTTATCGAGGCCGAGAAGGGCGGACTCTATCGTTCTGACGACGCCGGCAATACCTGGACGCGGGTGAATGACGACCAGCGCTACCGGCAGCGCGCCTGGTACTTTACGCATGTTTTCGCCGATCCGCAAAACGCCGATACCGTTTACGTCCTCAATACCGGCGCGTTCCGCTCCAACGATGGCGGCAAGACGTTTGAGCTGCTGCCCGCGCCCCATGGAGACCATCACGGTCTATGGATCGATCCCACCGATCCGAAGCGCATCATGAACAGCAACGACGGCGGGGTAACGATCTCGATTGACGGCGGCAAGACGTGGACGCAGCAAAACAATCAGCCAACCGCGCAGTTCTATCACGTAATAACGGACAATCACTGGCCTTACCGCGTCTACGGCGCGCAACAGGACAACAGCACAGTCGCGATCCTGAACCGCGGCGAAGACGGCGTCATCGCGCGACAGGACTGGTATGAGGTGGGAGGCGGCGAGAGTGGATACATCGCTCCCGATCCGAAGAACCCCGATATCGTCTATGCCGGCTCGGACTCCGCCATCATCACCCGCTACGACCACCGGACCGAACAGTTGACGGACGTGTCACCCTATCCGCTCGACACCTCGGGCAATGGCGCCGACAACTTGAAGTACCGCTTCCAATGGACCGAGCCGGTGCTGGTGTCGGCGTATGACTCCAACGTGATTTACAGCGCGGCGCAGTACGTCCTGAAGAGTGACGACCAGGGCCATAGCTGGAAGGCGATCAGTCCTGATCTGACGCGCAATGACAAGAGCAAGCAGAAGCCTTCAGGCGGTGACATCACGCTCGACATCACCAGCGTTGAGTATTACGACACCGTCTTTGCCTTGACAGAATCTCCGCTGAAGCAGGGAATGCTATGGGCTGGCACAGATGACGGGCTGATCCATCTCACCCGCGATGACGGTAAGACGTGGGAGAACGTGACTCCGCAGGACATGCCGGAGTGGAGCATGGTGAGCATCATCGACGCCGGGCACCACAATCCCGGAACGGCCTACGCTGCGATCGATCGCCACAAGCTCGACGATTTCAATCCGCTGATCTATAAGACCCACGACTACGGCAAGACCTGGACTCGCATCACGAACGGCATTCCTGCTGGATCTTACGTGCGCGCCGTACGCGAGGACCCCAAAGTGAAGGGGCTGCTGTACGCAGGGACCGAGACCGGCGTCTACTTCTCGAACGACGATGGCGCGCACTGGCAGTCTTTGCAGCTTAACCTACCGACCACGCCCATTCACGATCTTGCGATTAAAGACAACGACCTGATAGCTGCCACCCACGGACGCTCGTTCTGGATTCTGGATGATGTCACACCGCTGCGACAGGCGAGTTCGGCTAGCGCCAACCAGGATTTCCATCTGTATCAACCGGCTCCAACGGTGCGGGTGCACTTCCCGGATCAAGTCGATCGCCGCCGTCCTGTGGGCGATAACCCGCCCAAGGGCGCGATCATCGATTACTACCTGAAGGCGAAGCCGGCTGAAAAAGAAGAGATCGTGATGGAGATCTTCGACGCCCGCGGCAGGCAAGTTCGCCGGTTGTCGAACCTTAAGGAGAATAAAAAGGAGCAGCCGCCCGAGTGGCCCGACCAGGAGAAGTCGTCTCAACTTCTGCCTGCCAGCGCCGGAATGAATCGTTTTGCATGGGACTTGCGCTACGATCCGCCGGTGCAAATTCCCGGTGCGTTCTATGTGGGAGATCCGCCACGCGGTCCGCTGGTGATTCCGGGGACCTACCAAGTGAAGCTGACGGTGCAAGGTACGACCCAGACAGCGCCGCTCGAAGTGAAACTCGATCCCCGAATTCAGAACCAGGTCACGCAGGCGGATATGGAGAAGCAGCTCGAGCTGGCGCAGAAGGTGCAGCAGGATATCGATCAACTGCACCGTGCCGTCAACCAGATTCGCGACCTGCGCAACAACCTTCAGTTGGTCCAGAAATGGGCGGGGTCGGAGTCGTCGAATGGCGAGGTTATCTCCGCGGCAAAGTCAATGGAGCAGAAAATGGCCCCGGTAGAGGCACTCCTCGTTCAGGTGAAAGTGAAGAGTTCGGAAGGGAATTTGCGGTATCCCAACATGCTGAACGAGCAGTACTGGAGCTTTAACGAGCTGATTCAGTACAACGATGCCGCACCCACGGCTCAGCAATTGGAAGTATTTGACGAGTTGCACCAGCGTCTACAGATACAGCTTGCACAGTGGCAGGAGATCCAACGCACTGAGATCCCCATGTTGAATGCCGCAATGCGCAAATCGGGAGTTCCCACGTTGTCGGTCGGCGCCGGTACGGGCGAGCAGTCGTCAGAACCGTCCGGCGGCGAACATGACTAGCCCGAATTTCTCACCACGCGGTCGAGGAATGACGGGGAGGTCGAGATGGGGCGAGGGATCGCGGTCCGGCGAGGCGGGGTCGGGTTTTTCTGGGAGGGAGCAGCGGCCCGAGCGAAGGCCCGGAGGGAGGTGGGCGATTGCGAGCGTGTGGGGGCCGCGACTGCCAGGCAGAATCGGGTTGCAGGTGACGCCCAAAGCGCGCTCAGCAGCGCAGCGGCTGCCAGGCGGCGGCAAACAGCGCTTTCCAGGGATAAGCGCGGGGATAGCGCAGGCAGATACGGCGGGCGCTGAGGCGCACCTCGGCGGCAATCTTCAGCAGCCGCAGTCGAATCGTGTTCACCTGGGCGTGCGCCCACGCGGTGCCCGCCAAGGCCAGCCGCCGCAGAGCGTGCACCAGCACATAGGCCAACGACGACAGGTACAGCCGCAACTGATTGGCGCGCAGGGTAGCGGTGCTCATGCGATCGGCGAACAGCGAGAGCTGCTCCTTGATGCGGTTTTCCATCTCGCCGCGAGCGCAGTAGAGCTGTTCATAGAGCGCGCGCGCCTCCCACTCTGTGGGACTCAGCGAGGTGACCACGAAGCGCGGGTTGGGGCCCTTGTCGAGATACTCGGCCTTGGCCACCACGCGACGGGCGCATGACCAACTGCTGCGCGTCTGATAGGAGAACTCGCCGAAGACGCGGGTCGCTTGCTGCGTCTGCTGGTGTTGGCTGCGGGCCTCGGCCAGGAGGGCGGCGATTTCCGCCTCCAGCCGCTCATTGCGCGCCAGCCCGAAGACATAGTCCACGTGCTCAGCTTCGCACCAGGCCATCAGCTCCTCGCGGCAGAAGCCGGAGTCGGCGCGCAGAATGATTTTCACCTGCGGCCAGCGCTGCCGAATCTGGCCCACGATGCGTTTCACTTCGGCGCGCGCGCCTGCGCTGGCATCTTGATTGGAAGCCCGCTGGCGGGCGCACAGTAGATGCTCGCCGCAAAAGATGTACAGCGGCAAGTAACAGTACTCGCCGTAGTAGCCGTGGAAGAAGCGCGCTTCCTGCTCGCCGTGCAACGGCGTGTCGGTGACATCCAGATCGAGCACGACCTCCGCTGGAGGCTTGGTGTGCGCTTCCAGGAAAATATCCACCAGCAGCGCGTCCAACCGCTCGGCCGCGTAGCTGATCTTGTGATAGCGATCGGCAGCCGCCGCCGGCGTCAACTCCATGCGGTTGAGCGTGCTTTTGCCGGCCAGCGGTTCTTCCAGTTCGCGCTTGCCGGCCAACACCGCGAGCAGGGGATCGTGGCGCAGTTGCTCATGATCGTTGAGATCTTCATAGCCCAGCGCCAGCCCGTAGATGCGCTGCGCCAGCATCTCGCCCACGCTGTGCTCGACCCGCGCCGGATCGCGCCCATCGGTGAAGCAATCCGTCGCCCGCTCGAGCAAGCGGATTTTGCGGTTGGTGCGGCGCAACAGCAGGCCGCCGCCGTCGCTGGTCATGCGGGCGCCGTCGAAGTTGGCCACTACCCGCCGCGAAAAATGATCTGCAAACGCGAACGATTCTTGAGTACACTCTGTCATGAGAAAGGCCGTTTCTTTTTGGGGCATCGACTTCGTTTCACACCGCAGTTATGCCTGAAAAGACGGCCTTTTTCTACTGTGAATTACTCGTGGTTGTTTACTACTGATGAGAAATCCGGGCTAGCGAATCGCCAAGACACCACGGGTTGCACGTCACAGCCGAACTTTGATTCCTGTCGCTACAATGTTGAGCAATGACTAACCGTCAGAGGCTTGCTGAGTGAGGCCCGCAAAGTAATTGTTCGCTTCATCTCGGCAAGGACGTAAACGCACAGCCAACGCTGTGGAGTCGGCCCGTCTCGACTCGAAGGCACGACCGGTCACTATTGAAAGACTCCGGGCTGCGTTAGGAAGTCCAGAGATTACAGACGAGAACGCATTGCAGTTGCTTGACCACCTGCTTGCGTTTGGTGACGTGGTAGTACAAGCCTTCATGGAGCAGCAAAGGTGCGCCTCGGCAGAGTTCGCCGACGTGGAACCGTGCGCAGTGATAGGTCAACCGCTCACGCCAACTGCATTTGCTGCCCAGTGAGCACAACGGGATACGCCTTTCAAGCGTATCCCGCTTTTCTTTGTGCTTGCCAACATATAACAGAAAGTGTATATGTTGTGCGTGGCGAGTTCAGACCAGACCGCACGGTGGCTTGAGCGAGTTCTCGGAGCACTAGCAGACCCACTGCGCTCACGGATTCTAAGCATCCTCGCAGAACATGAGGTTTGCGTGTGTTATCTGGTCGAAGTCCTGCACACTGTGCAGCCTGTTATCTCTCGTCAGCTTTCAGCCTTGCGCGAGGCTGGCCTCGTGGAGTCCAGACGCGATGGCAAGTGGGTTCATTACCGACTCCGCAAGCCTGAGAACGAATCTGCTTCAGAGTTGCTATCCGAAGCGCTGAGGCACCTTAAACGTGTACGTCAGACGCAAAGCGATTTAGCAAAACTGGTAGCGTGCCGCAAGCGCAGAACCGGGCATTTGCGAGATGCTCCCTTACCTCGGCGAGTCAAAGGGTGACATATGGCAAAGAAACGGCAGTTACGAGATCAACCGAAAGTCGCACTCATATACATACGTGTTTCGACCAAAGAGCAGTTGGAAAACCTCAGCATGGAAGTGCAGGAATCTCGCTGCCGTGAGTGGTGCAGGAATCGTGGCTTTGAAGTGGCTGAGGTCTTCCATGATGACGGTGTGTCGGCTAGAACCGTTGACCGACCGTCCTTCCAAGCGATGCTCGCGTACATCCGGTCGAAAAGGGGTGCAATCGGATATGTCGTGGTACACGACCTAAGCCGTTTCGCTCGCAACATGGAGAACCAGATTGAAGTGATGTCGGAACTCCGAACTGTGGGCGTTCTCTTAAGGTCAGTGATGGAAGACCTTGACGAGTCGGCTGCTGGCAAGCTGGTGACGAATATGCACGGCATGATGAACCAGTTCTTCAGTGACCGTAACGCCGAACGCACCAAAGTGGGCATGGAGAAATCCGCAAAGATGGGACGTTTCCCGTTCAAAGCTCCGCCTGGCTATCTGAACGTCAGACCCTCTAAGGATTCGCCAAACCTGATACCAGACCCAGAGCGCGCACCCCTCGTGCGGAAAGCCTTTGAACTCTACGGGACTGGAACACTCAGTCGGGCCGACGTACTTCGGCAACTGACGAACTTGGGACTGAGGACTCAAGCAGAAAAGCGACTCACAGCGCAGAGCCTAGAAAACCTGCTACGTAATCCCGCCTACGCTGGTTGGGTTGCAATACCGTCTTGGGACATCAAAGCTCCCGGTTCTTGGGAACCGCTGATATCTCAAGAGGTTTTCGACCGCGTACAAGACATCATGGACGGAAAGCGCATGGCGGTCGTCCCACATATCCGAAACAGTGAAGACTTCCCGCTGAGGGTATTCGTCAGGTGCGCGCTGTGCGGCCAGCCACTAACTGGGAGCTGGAACAAGGGCAGGAGCAAGTATTACCCGAACTACCGTTGCCGCAATGCCAAGTGCAAAGGCGTGAAGATTCGCAAGGAAGCTCTTGAGCGTCAATTCTTGCACCTGTTACACCGCCTTACACCGAGTCAGGAATTCCTGCTCTTGTTCCGCGACATTGTTCTTTCCTCATGGAACAGCAAGCAGGCCGAAGCGCAAGCACAAGTGTCCGCAATCAAACAGCAACTCAGCACGCTTACCGACCGCAAGAACGCCCTCGTTGACCGCTATCTGGACGGCAAGATTTCAGAGCAGACCTACAAAGAACAAGACGAGAGGCTTTCAAGTGAGATCGGCAACGCAAGGTCGGCGCTCCAGCAAGCGGAAGTGAATGACGAACAGATCGACGCTCTGCTTGAGTTCTCCGACCGTGTGCTGCATGACCCGGCTGGACTGTGGTCAAGAACTTCCCTAGCACAGAGGCAGCGGCTCCAAATGGTGCTGTTTCCCAGCGGCTTGGAGTCTCTCCCACGCTGGGGTTTGGAACCGCACAAACCCCTTCATTCTTCAATGTGTTAGCTGCTATGGAGTCTGAGAATTCAAGATTGGCGTCCCCGACGGGATTTGAACCCGTGTTACCGCCGTGAAAGGGCGATGTCCTAGGCCGGGCTAGACGACGGGGACGCTGGCAGGCGGGACTAGCTCAGACTGCGATGGTAACAGTGGCCTCAAAGCGTGTCAAAGCACTCGCGCCTTGGGTGACGTAACTTGGATTGTGTAAAAGGCGAGAGGGTGTAAGTTGGCTTTGGCCTGACAAGCGGAAGCCATTCTCGAAAGGAGACTTACACCCATGGCGAAGGTTACACCCATCACCGAGCAGTTCCAACATTTCGTCAGCGAGCTGCAAGAGAGTTTCTGGGGCGACCTGCAGGGGCAGGTGCAACACAGCATGCGTCGGCTGTTTGAGTTGCTGTCGGAGCGGCAACGCGATCTGTACATGGTCAGTCCGCGGCACAGCCGGCAGAAGCCGCGCCGGGATTATCGCAACGGCTATTACGAGCGCGATTTTGTGACCCGCTTCGGGACCTTGCGATTGCGCATCGCCCGCACCCGCAAGCGGGGATTCTTGCCGGAGGTGCTGCAGAAGTTTCAGCGTCGGGCCGAAGAGGTGTCGCTGCTGATCCGGGAGGCGTTTTTGCGTGGGATCTCGACCCGGCAGGTGGGGCGGCTGGGGGCCATCCTTACGGGTGAGCCGGTCAGTCCGCAGACGGTGTCCCGCTTGACGCGCGATCTGGACGAGGCGGTGCGGCAGTTTCATCAGGCCCAACTGGAGGACGAGTGGGCGTACCTGTTCCTAGACGGGGTGAGCCTGCGGGTGCGGCGCCCCTGCGGCCGGCAGCGGGTGCAGATGCTGGTGGCCTACGGCGTGCGCGGCGACGGCACGCGGCAACTGCTGGGCTTTATGCGCAGCAAGGGCGAAAGTCAAAGCGCCTGGGAGGGTCTGCTGCAGGACCTGTACCGCCGCGGGCTGCAAGGCGAGAAGCTGCTGCTGATCGTCACCGATGGTTGTCCCGGGCTGGCGGCGGCAATCGAGACCGTATATCCGCGAGCGCTGCATCAGCGCTGTTGGGTGCACAAGATGCGGAATATCCTGGAAAAGGTGCGGCGGAGCGATCATGACGCGGTGAAAGCCGATGCGCAGGCCATTTATCGCGCCGACAGCCGTCGCCAGGCCGAAGCCGCGTTTCGTGCTTTCCGCCGCCGCTGGCAGCCCGTGTATGGCTCCCTGGTGCGGCAACTGGAGCGCGATCTGCCGGAGTTGCTCTCGTTTTTCAGCTTCCCACGGCACCTCTGGAGGAAGCTACGCACCACCAACATCATCGAGCGTTGCTTCGTGGAGGTGCGCCGCCGCACGCGTCCCATGGTGTGCTTTGTCAACGTCAAAAGCGTGGATCGCATCATCTACTCCATCTTCCAGCGCTTCAACCTGGAATGGAAAAACCGCACCCTCCGCGTTTTTACACAAGCAGCTTGACGTCACCCCGCGCCTTGCCGAAACCATCTAAACCTGTACGCGCTCTGTTTGCCAAGCCACGAAGCTGTCGGAGATTCGCTCGACCAAAGTAGAGCGTTCCTGATATTGTGCATGTTTCGCTCATCCCGTGAAGCCGGTGGGCGTGCAGCACGTATTACGTTGACTCTCCGGAGGTAACCGCCTTGCGAGCGACTGCAGTCGCCCTTCTCGTTGCACTTTCCATCGCCCATCTCTAGCGCAGACATCCGATCCCACTCAGAGCCAGGAAGCCGAGCAACCGCAGAAAGCCACGCAGGGCCCGGGTACGAAAACCAGTGACGCCCAGCAGGACGAGGGCGAGTACAAAGGTCCGTGGAAAGGCCTGCAATATAGGCTGGTCGGACCGTTTCGCGGCGGACGAGTCGAGGCGACATCGGGGGTAGTGGGGCAGCCTGATGTGTATTACTTCGGCTCCGCTGCCGGGGGTGTCTGGAAAACCACCGATGGCGGACTGAACTGGATGCTGCTCACCGATAAGACAAAGGACATGTCACCGTCGATCGGCGCGCTTGCCGTTTCCGAATCGGACCCGAACGTCATCTATGTCGGGACCGGCGAAGCCTGCATCCGCGGGAACATTGTGAGCGGCAACGGGGTGTACAAATCGATCGACGCAGGCGCAACCTGGAAGTTCGTCGGCCTGGCCGATACCCACGCGATCGGCCACGTCATCATCAATCCCAGGAATCCTGACATCGCCTTCGTCGCAGCGCTCGGCCATCCGTTTGCCGACAATGAAGAGCGCGGCATCTTTCGCACCCAGGATGGCGGCAAGACCTGGCAGAAGGTTTTGTACAAGGACGCCAAGACCGGCGGCATCGACATCACCTTCGATCCCACCGACGCCAACATTGTTTATGCAGCGCTGTGGCAGGCGAGGCGGATGCCCTGGAGCATGGACAGTGGCGGACCGGGCAGCGGACTCTACAAGTCCATTGACGGCGGAACTGCCTGGAAGCAGCTCAGCGGTCACGGCCTGCCGGAGGGTATTTGGCCGCATCGGCGTCACGGT
>CAWAIT010000002.1:0-44863 GCA_963782235.1 uncultured Acidobacteriaceae bacterium | reverse complement strand
TGCTCTCAGAAAGAAGCAATAAGGGCCATCGCGTGATGGTTCGCGTTGAGTTCAGTGTGTACGGCCGCAATGGCGCTAGAGCGTTGCAGTTCCACAGGTTGCACGATCAGCACATGCTCGTGAGCGCGCCGTATCCGAACCAGGCACGAGCCGCAATCAAGCTGATCCAGCGCGTCTGCGAGTCGCTTGATGGCAAGTTCCTGGTTGAGGAGGAGTGATGCTGATGCGCCTCATAGACGCAGAGGATCGCCTGGTTGAGTTGTGTCGGCGTGTCGATCCAACACGTGCGCACGAGCTTACACAGGCCATCGTTGCGCGCCACGAAGACGATGCACGGCGCTGCGGACGCATCCTGTTCGACATCCTGCGCGGGCGCAGACAAGGACGGTCAGCACCCCCCCTCCGGGGTCAAAACGAGGGGTGGGGTCAAACGCTGCAACGGCGAAGTCCCACGCAAATTTCCGTCCTAAAAATAAGCATCGTCCCGCATTGTGAATTCACGCACAGTACGATGGTAAGTTACTGGTAACGTAGGGTAACTGAGCCTGAATGATTGCCGAAAAGGTGCGCGTGCGGGGAAAAGTTGTGGTAGATTAGCTTGCGATGAGGGGTGTGGTATGTGGTGGAAGCGGAAGGTTGATTTGGGCGATCCGATGCGGAACTCGGCGTTTTGGCAGTTTATGTACGAGATAGAATCCGGCGTCCGGGAGTGTTGGGCAATTTTAGAGAGCGGGCTTACGTGCTACAGCCTATGCTACACAGACCCTCGTTTAAACCTGAAGCCGAAGCGGACGTTTTCGGCAAGGAACGCCAATGCCTGACCTCTCGCGGAGTGTGATCGGTAACAAGGCGGATGAGGTGGGTGCGGTGGACGCCGGGGCGGATGCTTTAGGGATTAACGAGTCGTCGATGCCGGCGGGCCGGGATGAGCCGATTGAGGTAGATGTTTCTAAAGTTGAGGACGGAATATCTATCGTACCTCGTCTAGCGAAAAGGATAGCTGAATCGGACGCCGGTTTAGCCTTCCGGCGATCGCTGGGTGAGTTGGAAGAGGGTCCGATCGATCTGCTGATGGCTCAGTTGGTGGAGGAGCCGGAGGAGACGGGCCTGGTGCGGAAGTCGGTCAACGGCGTGATGGTGGAGGCCCGCGAGGACCGGCTCGAGGAAATATCGCACCGAACGCCGAGAGAGGGTCTGGTCTGGTACGGGTCGCACCCGGAGTATATGCAGGCGATGGCCGGCGACCGGATTCTGGTGCGGAAGGATGTTCTGGAGCTTGAGGATGCATGTAAAGCGTGTCACGGGCGGGGGTATGACGAAGGTGCTGTTTGCGTCGATTGCGCAGGCGCCCAGCGTGTGTCCGTTGGTGACGACCAAAGTATTCCTTGCGGCTCCTGCACGGTTCTGGGATACGACCGAGAGCAGAAGTGGTCGTGCGGCCGGAAGCCCTGCGAAAAGTGCTACGGAACAGGATGGCGGGCCGGAGTCGTCATCCCCCAGGTAGCCGAGCGCAAGCCGATTACCGGGATCATTGTGAGTGTGGGGCCGGACTGTAAACTCTACAAGCTGGGCGATAGAGTAATTCACTCGCGCTACGCGGGCCATGAGATGACTGTGGCCAAAAACGAGAGCTTCGTGATGATGCGCGAATCGGAAGTGCTGTCGATTCTGAGGCAACGGAAATGATCGAGTTTATCGCAAACTTCCTTCTGTTCTGGGCGCTGTTTACTTCCGTAGGGATGGTGTGGCGTGCACGACATCAATAAGTTCGAGCGCCAGAACGCGGCGCGGCTGCGCGAGATTTACCAGTCGGTGAGGTGTCCTGAGCGCACGGACCTGAATTACTGCGGCGCCGTCGAGGGCCAGCCCTGCCGGAATATGGGCGTGGGCATGGGAACACTGGCATCGCAGAGGCCGCGCACCGAGCCGCATCAAAGCCGGAAACTAGTCGCCATCGATTGCTTCCTCGCAGCGGCTGGCGTCTCCCCTCCGGCCCCAAATCCGCCCGCCCCGGCTGTCGTCGAGGGCGGGAAGCAGACGCAAATTTTCGATGGCGCTCCCGCGCCGTGGGAGAAGAAGTGATGCAGGCCATCTGTCAGGCGTGCCAGCAGATCATCGAGATTCCAGATCTTCCCGAGCCGACCATTATCAATACGCCCGATGTCTCGCTGGTGATGGTTGTTCATCCTCAGCGCGGCCACTGTCCTCATTGCTTGAAGCCGGTTGCCGCCGGTATCTGCGGCGCGGCAAAGCTGGCGGTGATGGCGATTCCCTTCGATCCTCCCCCAGAGAAATCGCGCATCGTTGCGCCCAACGGCAATGTGGTGAGGATGAACTGATGCCGAACCGCGACACAGGCAACAACTCCGAAGCATCGCGCGAATCCCGGATCATGGAACTCGCGGTGTGGGACTGGCGCGGAAAGCCTGTCACCTGGATCAGGAAAGAACTCGACAACTGCCACTACCAGACCCTCTGCGATTACCGGAAAACGGAACTGTACCTCAAGACGCTGGACGAGTTAAAGCAGGCTTGGCGCGATTCGATCCTGCGGATCCCGGAGACCCGCGACCTCAAGAACCGCGTCACGCAGGGCATGGTGCTGGGGCTTGACCGGCTCATTGCGATTCTTGCCGACGACGAAGCGGCGCCTAAGGATGTGATCGCCGCTGCGCGCCTCATGGCGCAGATGGACGGCCGATTCCTGCGTCCGGGCGACGAAGACGATGGGCGCTTGGGCAAGGATGTCGATTCGGTGGCACAGGAGCTGGTGACGGCGCTCAAACGCCACGAGGGAATCGTGAATTGATTAACCTCGAGATCGAACGCATCGCCGACGCTCTCGCCCCTGCACCAGTCCGCTGGAAGATCCTCCCCGTCAACGAACAGATGTCGCCCCGCCTGCAGCGGGTTGTTCACCGGCTCAATGGTTTCGGGTCGCTGTTCTATTTCAATCGCGTCATCCTGAATCACGCGCGCCTTTCGCCAAATCTCCATGGCTACATCTGCCGGGAACTCGAACGCGATTCGCTGCGCTTGTCGCTCGAAGTTCCCCGCGACATGTTCAAGACAACCGTCGCCAGCGTGAGCGCGCCGATGTGGTGGGCGCTCCCGTTCAATGACGACGACGAAGAGTACATGCGCCGGCTCGGATACGGCGATGCCTGGATACGCTGGATGCGCCGGGCTCACTACTCGTCGACGCGGACGCTGATCGCAAGCGAAATCATCGACAACGCCATCAAGATCGGGACCAGAATCAGCGGCCACTACCAGCACAACGCAGAATTCCGCTTCTACTACCCGGAGATCATCCCGAAGACCACCGAAGACCTGCGCGGAACGGGGCGCAAGAAGGATAAATGGAACGCGAAGTCGATGACCCACAACAGGGTTGATTCGGTCTACGTCGGCGAAGGCACATTCAACTTTATCGGGTCCAAGGGTGCTTTACAGTCGCAGCACTTCGAGCGCCAGGTCATCGACGACATCGTGGGTGAAAAAGCGATCAAGTCCGACATTGTGATGAACGATACCTGCGAGTGGATCAGAAAGCTCCCCGGCGCATTCGATTCCGACCCCGAGCAGCCGGATCGATTGGCGGATCAGCTCTTCATCGGCAACCGCTGGTCGGACCGGGATGTGGGCGCGTTCCTGCGCCGCGAATACTCGCACTCGATCAAGTTCATCACACATTCAGCGGAAGGCGGCTGCTGCCCGCTCCATCCCTCCGGCGAGAGCATCTTCCCCGAAGAGTTCCCGATGGAGAAGTTAGGGGAGTTGCGGCGCATCTGGGGAGCCTACCACTACGCCGCGCAGTACCTCAATAATCCAGTAGCGCCCGAAGCGGTGCGCTTCAAATCCACATGGCTTCGTCACTTCACGCAGGTTCCGTGGATGGACCAGCAGCGGCTTACAGTCGCCAACTCGCAGCAGCTTGGCGTGCAGCCCTCGGTCTTGGATACGATGCGCATGCTGGAGCAGGATCGCGCGGAGGCCGCAGGCGCAATCCCGCAACGGCTGAGGATGGCGCTCCGGCATGAAGCGACCGAGGGCGAAGTGCTTGAAGACATTCGCGCCGGCGAGCTGGACAGGGTGGCCATTCTCGACCCGTCGCACTCGGAGACCCCTGGCGGCAGAAGCCGTCACGCGATTGCGGTCCTCGGGATATACAACAAGCCGCCCCGTCCCCGGCGCATCTACCTGCTCGAATGCTGGGCAGGCCAGACCAGCTTCGAGGTCATGATTCAGAAGCTCATTGGCACGCAGCCCGGAGCGCGCGGCCTGGCCGTCAAGTGGCGGGTCAACCAGGTGCACCTCGAATCGAAGGTGGCCGGCCAGCAGGGATGGTACTACCTGTTCCGCGACCGCTGCCGCGCGATGGGCGCCGAGGCAAGCTATGCGGTCAGGGAGCTGAAGACGGATCGCTCGGCGGAGGCCAAGACCAGCCGCATTATCGGTATGGAGCCGGTGTACGAAAACGGGTTCTTCTACGTCAACCGCGCCGGGTGCCAACAGTTCATCGAGGAGTACGAAGTGTTCCCAAATGGCAGGTTCATCGACCTGCTCGATGTTGTCGGCTACGTTCCGCAGTGCTATGCTCCTGGATCAAGAGCCAATACGCACGACATCGTGAAGGAAGACCTCCAGCGGAGAGAGCGTATGATGCGGTCAGTATCGGTCGCGGGGTATTAAGCAATGGCATTGCCGGTCGAAATGCCGCTCTCGAAATCCTTTGGGGCCGACCGCCTCAAAGAGATCGAGAAATACGTCGAAGAGCGGTTGCAGTCGCTCGTCATGTCACTCTCCGATCTGAGAGAGCGCAAGATTACGAAGTGGCGGCGCATCTACCAGGGGATGCCGCTCGAAAAGACGAAATCCTTTCCCTGGCAGAATGCCTCGAATGTCGTGATTCAAGTCGTCGGCTCTTTCGCCGATCAGATGCTCGCCAAGTGGCTGATGTCGATCTTCGGCATGGACCCGCTCTGGCAGGTCAACGTCAATGGCGAGTGGGAGCGCGAAGAAAAGGCCGAGGAGCAGCGCAGGGCAACGCAGGACTGGCTCGTGTTCAGCGGCATGGAACCCGGCTATCTGAATCTCCTCCCGAAGTACCAGGCGTGGGGATCGACCGTGATCCGCTATGGGCTCGGGGCCATGAAGCTGATGCCCGAGCGCGTCGTCGAGAAGGTGGCTGCTTTTTCGGATTCGAACGGCCGCGTCATGTTCAATGACTTTGTGAAGCACGACGGGCCAGTGGCGCTGCCCCTCTTATTCGAGGACTTCCTGATTCCGCTCACGGTCTCGGAACTGGAGCGTAGCCCGTTCACCGCGCAGCGTGTGCGCATGTCGAAGTTCGAGATGGAATCGCTGCTCTACGATCCGACCTACGACAAAGCAGCGATTGAGGAAGTACTGCAGCATCCGGACCGCGAAGGTCCGGAGCAGACCGAGCGCGAGTTGCAGATGGATCAGGGCGTGCAGTCGGGCGACTCCGGCGGTCCCGCGGCGAAAGTCTGGGATGTCTACGAATGCTGGTTTCCGTACATCGTGGCGGGCCGCAGGTTTTCAATCATCTACACCTATCATCTGGGCACCAAGAAGACCATGAAGCGGGTCTTCAACTGGCTTCCGGAGAACTCGCTGCCCTTTGTCAAGTCGGTGCTGGGTTACGACGGCGAGCGCTCCCACGGGTTCGGTTTCTGTGAGATGCTGAAGGACTACCAGGAGGAAGTCAGTGCGATCCATAACCGTCGTGGTGACGCATCGACTCTTGCCAACACGAACATTTTTAGAGTGGGCTCGGGGACACAGCTCGACGCCCAGTTTTCTATTTTCCCCAACGCCATCTTTCCCGGAGAAGCAGGCGCTTTCGAGGTCATTCCGCTGGGTCGTACGGCCAACGAAACCATCAAAGACGAGCAGATGACGTTGAATCTCGCCACCGACCGCGCCGGCATCGGGCCATCGTCGAGCGGGGCCGGATCGGGCACGGTGAACAAGAAGAATGCTTACTCCGCGATGGGAACGTATGCGGTCATGCAGGAAGGCGACACCAGGGCGAACCTGTCGAAGACCGGATTTAAGCACTCGCACTACTCGCTAGGCAGGCTGAAGATTCTCTTCGACGCGCACTTCGGGATCTCCGAGCGCGACATCGCGGCCTTCGGGAAACAGGGCAAGAGCCTGAAAATGGCGCTCGAAAACATCAAGAAAAAGCGCCTCATGCTGCCCATTCGCGCGGCCTCGGGGTCGATTAACAAGGAAGTCGAGAAGCAGAACGAGATGCTGCTTCTGAACAATCACCGCGCCCATTGGCAGATGCAGATCGGGTTGCTCCAGGCGATTCAAAGCCCGATGATGAGCGCGCAGCAAAAGGACTACCTCTGGCAGACGTTCCTCGCGGCCAACATGCTGATGGCGAAGATCGACAAAGACTTCGGCTTCGATGACCCAAGCGCGATTCTTCCCGTTCCCGCCGGTGCCGGCGAGCAGGCCGAGATCGCGCACAAGCAGGCCTTGCAGGAAGCCGCGCAATCCGTCGCGCAACAGATCATGCAGTCCGGCGGTCCGCAGGCGCTTCCAGGACTCCCGCAACAGCAACCGCAGGCGCAATTGCCGTCCGGCGCGCAGCCGCCGCAGGGTGAAGCGCCGCCCCAAGGACCGGTGCAATGAGATCGTGGCACCTGAATGCGTGGCCTCACATCTGGGAGTGTATCGAAATCGAGCTGACGCTTTGGAACTTCTATGCCTAGGAACGAAATCGACCTCGCCGGCGTGCTCGCCAACGCGGGCAGCGAAGAGTGGAACAACTGCATCGCCTCGCGCCTCGAAGTGATGCGCGGTTACCTCGCGCAGGAAGCGTGGCAAAAAGGCATCTCGGTCTACCTGCGCGCCAAGCTCGGCGAACTGCTCGGGACGTTCCTGCGCAAGGGTGGAACCAAAGAGTACCGTGATGCCGGGGCCGCAGATTACCTGCGGGGTTACGCGGCAGCGGTCGAGTTTCTGCTATCGCTCCCGGCCTCGGTCGATGGCCAGATTCAGCGCGAAGCCGACAAGAAAAAGGCAGGCCCGCCGCGCGGCGATGCCGGGTACTAAACAGTTCACTCGTTCGGTAAACGTTCAGAGCCTTTAGAAACAACCACTTGCAATTTCCAAATAAAGGTGCTTTCCTTTTCACGAAGGGGACACCGATGGCACTACCCGGTATGGGACAACGCTTGACAGCCGAACAGATTCTCGGCATGTCCACCGACGAATTCAAATCCAAGATGGAAGGCACGGCGGCGAAGAAGGATGTTAGCGATCTTTCCGCTAAAGTCGATGAGACCAAATCCACTCTCGACGAGATCAAAGCCTCTCTTGCCTCTCTGACCAAAAAGCCCGACCAGGTTCCCGATCCACAGCTTCAGGCCGATGCCGACGATCCGACCACATCCCTTCTCGCCGATCCGAGCGGTTTCGTTCAGCGCACCACGCAGGGCACGCAGGCACTCGCGCTTCAGACGCGCGCCGACATACTCGAAATGCGCGCGCGGCAGGCCAACCCAGGCATCTTTGCCAAATACGGCAAGGACCTCCAAGAGGCGGCCAAAGCCTACAACATCGCCAGCCGGTGCGGGGACACGTTTTGGGAATTTCTGATCAACATGTTTTTGGGCGGTAAGGTTCGCTCGGGCGATGCGGAAGCCGGCAACTTCCCCAGTCTGCTTGGCAGCTCGACTGTCCCCGGGCAGGCGAGCATGGGAGGCGACGTGAACGACCCCAACCGCGGATTCACGCGCGATCAGGTCGAATACTTCAAGGAGCGCGGCATTCCTCTGCCGCAGGCCGCAGCCTACCGCGATCTGATGCACAAGGACGGCGAGCCCATCGACATTGCCGCCTACAAGAAGAGGATCGAACATGCCGCGTAACGACGAGAAGAACACCGTTTCGGCAGACGAGCTTTTGGCCGGCATTGCAGGCAAGACCGTAGACGCCGCGCCGCAATCGGTGACCGCGGCCCCGGAAGGCGTGAAGCAACCCGGCGTGACCTCCGGCGCATTCCTGCACAAGTTTGAGGATAGCTCGACCGCTACGCTCTACAAGTACGTCATCGACGGCGAAGTGATTGTGACGCCGAAGCCCATCGAGCAGATGTCGATTGAGGACTTCGACCGCAGCCCTTTCTCGCTCGCAGCATCGTCTGCTAACCGCATCCCGCAGGATCTCACCGTTAAGTTCAAGGACCCGCAGTGGGCGGGCCAGTGGTTCAACCGCTCGGCCAAGGATGGCCGGCGCATCCAGATCGCGCGTACCCTTGGATTTGTGCCGGCAAAGATCGAGGACTGCGAATGGGTTTCGCACTCGCTAAACGACCAGGATGGCGCGATCACCGATGGCGATCTGGTGCTCTTCAAGATTCACAAGGCGAAGCTGCTCTCGTTCTCGAAGGGGCACATGGACGAGGCGCGCAAGATGGGGAACAAGGACACGTACCTTCAGCAGGCTGAGGGCGCGGTTCCGGGAAACAATGCCGGGAAGGTGAGCCACTACTTCACCAACCAGGCCAAAACAGAGTTTTCAGGGCTGGGGCCGGTGGTCTCGAATCCAGAGTCGGCCCTGCTCGGTCAGAGAGGATAGACGATGGCGAATCCAGGTATCAGCTACCACAACCCCATCACGCCGGTTGGCACCATCAGCGGGAACCAGGAGCAGATCAACAACCTGCTCGAAGCTGGCGGCCAGAGTTTCCAGCCCGGTACGCCGGTGCAGATCAAGACCTCCTCGACTCACGAAGGCTACGTCGTTGCCTCGACTCCCTCGAACGGATCGACGCAGGTTGTGGTCAAGGGCATCAGCTATCTTCTCGGTAAAAATCTTCCCTCGGATGGTTTTGGCGCTGCGCCGCCTTTCGGACCGATCGGCTATCCCGGCGGCCTGGGCGCAACGCAGACTGTTCTCAACCAGCCAAGCGCCTACAACATCTACCACGGCGCGCCGTTCGTCGATGGCTTGACGCTGGTCGGCATCGCCAACCTCGATACCATCTGGGCAGTCCAGGTCGATGCGTCGAGCGGCGGCACGTACAACTACGACGCCACCGCGATTCCCATCGGGTCCACCATCGGCCTCGCCAAGGATGGCAACGGCTGGTGGTATGCCGATCTCGCGCACGTCAACAATTCGTCCTACGCCGACGTGAACATCGTCGGCTACAACGTGCAGGATCTGGTAGCGGGTTCGACCGTGACCCAGCAGAACTACGGCACCATTTACGTCGTGTTCAACACCAGTGCAATTCAAGGGCTTGAGTAAAAATGGCGAAACTCGAAAAATCCGAGTTGGACATCGCTCTGGAGCGAGTTACGCCGCAGTGGTTGGCTCTCAAGAGAAAGCTTGTCCTCTGGGGAATTGAGATGGCTCTTTTAACAAATGAACGCGGGAAGGGTGGGAGCACCCTCTCCGTGGAGAATCGTACTCGCCGCCACGAGCTGATGCGACTCGTGAGGGCTGAAAATTCTTCGCAAAAGGCCAATGAGTCAGTTTCCATAAACTGACTCCGGTCGGAGGGTATCGCCATCACGATGGTTCGCAACGAGTTTTTCCAAGCGATGAGCGTCGATGTCGCGCACAACTTCATCGAGCATCTGGACCTTAAGCAGCGTGGCGTCGAGTTTCGCTCGTACATGAATGTGATGCCGTCGAAGAAAGCCTATGAGGATGCGGTGCACTATGCAGGCACCGGCCCTGCGCAGCCGAAGAATGAGGGCAACCCGGTCATTTACGACAACCTCATCCAGGGCGGCACGCGGCGCTACATCCACCAGACCTACGGTCTCGGCATTCGCATGAGCTACGAGCTGATGCAGGATGACCAGACCGGCCTGATGGCGTCTTCGCCCAAGTCTCTGGTGCAGGGCCACATCTTCGCGCAGGAGTACACCGCAGCGAATGTGTTGAATCTTGGATTCAGTTCGACCGGCACCATCACCGACGACGGCGTATCGCTGTTCAACAACCAGCATCCGCTGCTCGGCGGCGTGACGGCAACCAACGTTGCGCCGGGCGTCGGCAACTTCTCGACACTGGCGGGCACCTATCCCAATCGCCCCGCGACCGATGCCGACTTGAGCTTCACCTCGCTCCAGTACGGCACAATGACCTTCCAGCGTATGCCGAACGCGCGCGGGATTCTGGTGGCGACCAAGCCGAAGCACCTCACCATCCCGCCCGAGCTTGAGTACATCGCGATTGAGCTTCTGGGATCGGCGGGCAAGCCGTACACCTCAGACAACGAAGTGAACGCGCTCATCGGCGCGGGGCTCCAGTACGAAGTGCTGCACTACCTGACCGGCGCGAGCCCATGGTTCCTGCGTGGCAACAAGGATGAGCACCGGCTGATGTTCTACGAGCGCCAGAACATCTACGGCGACTATGACCGTGACTTCGACCAGCAGGCGCTGAAGTTCCTGGCGATCAGTCGTTTCAGCGCGGGAGCTGATGTTTGGATTAATACCTTCGGTTCTAATGGCCCCTAGGATTCAACGTACCGTAGTGGTCAGAACGGCAGACGTAAATGAGTATGGGTAAGGGCTGGGCCGGAAAGCACATCGACAGCGGGGCGTACTGGTATTGCCAGCGATCAGGGATAAGGTACAACCTCGATGACGGCGTGTGGGAGAACGGAATCCTCGTCTCCCCAGATTTTTCGGACCTTGTGGCGGGAGGTGCGTTTGGCGTTCTCGGTTCCAGAGACGCAGACATTGCTCGAAGGATCAAAGAGGACACCAGCGATCTCATGCCGCATCCGAAACTAGTGCAGCCGAATGAACCAGACGACAACGTGTACTTCTCGTAGGAGGCATCATGCAGAACCTGAAATCGTTGAACAACCTCCTGACGAAGCCGACGCTGGGCGCGAATGACGACACGCTCGGCATGGTAGGACATCGGAAGATCGATCTCTACTCCTACGAAGAAGAGATGAACGACATTCTGCGGAAAATTGACGAGCCGCACCGTAAGGCCCTGAGCCGGGAGCTTTTGACCGACTCCAAGCAAGACTAACCTTTGAGCAAACGCGGACCGGAACGCAGAGAAATCCGGCAAAGGAACCGAAATGCCCCGCACCCAAAAGAGATGGCTTGCAGATCAAGGAATGCCCGATGGCCAGCCTTTCATGTGGCTGTCCGCTGGCGATGTCTACTCCGGCACTGGCGCGACCACAGGCTATACCGCATCCGGAAACTTTCAGTTGAGCCTGCCCACGGCGGCGCAAGCCTACGTCATTGCGAAGAGCCTGACTTCACTCCTGTTCCGCACGGGGATGCAGGACGACCTGCAGGAATTCTTTGGCTCGGCGCAGACGCAGTTCTCGGCCACGCAGAGCGGCGGAAAAGCCGGTGGGATGGCATCGCCTCCGGCTGCGTTCTCGACTCCCGCAGGCGTGAGCGGTCCGCCGCCGTTTACGGGCATCTCAGAATTCACGCCGGTTACTGCCGCGCGGCCTAAAGGCATCCAGATCAATTCAGTGACCTGCGTCTACGAGGTTGGCGCGGTCGATGCGTCCGTGAATTCGATTGCGCTCTACGGCACATCGTTCGTGAATGGGGTCGCCCCATCTGTCTCGACGATTCTTGCGGCAACCAACCTGACCAAGACGCACGCGGCCACGCCGTACGTGACAACCGTCTCGCTTTCGACGCCTGCCTACCTGACTGGGCAAAACACCGAATACTCGCTGGAGTGGAAGCTGACCCCTGGCGCTTCGACCGGAACGGCTCTGATTTGGGGCGTGTTTCTCGGCGTGACCTACAATTTCCAGTAGAGGCGACCATGAGCCAGCGCGGGAAGCCATCGACGGCGCACGAATACGACAAGCGCGACCAGTGCATCCATTGCGGCATGTATCGCGTGAACGTCGAGAAGATGAACCAGGAATGCACCGCGGTGCGCGAAGCGATTGCAGACGAACGAGATCGGCTGGAAACGATGGAAAAGGAAGCGAACCACGTGGAGGTGTGACATCGCGAACGACGTAACCTCAAGTGTCTGGCGGATCGATACGGCTCCCTTCACGTCGGCGGTCACGCGCGTCAAGATCATGAACCTGAACATCAGCGGCGCAACCGCCGCGGACCATGTAGTCATCACCGATCTGCACAGTAAGCCCATCATCGATTTCACTGCGTCGGCGGGCGATCTCGACTATCGCGTGGGCAATCTCGGGTGGGTGAACGGGATCAAGATCGGGGCCGGTGGTTTGGGTACGTCCGCTATCGTCACCATCGCGGTCGGAGCAGGCAAGTGAGATGCCCGGTCTTAACAACAGGCCTATAACTGGATACCTCGAGACCGAGTATGCAAATCCCTGGCCCGGTCTCATCACCTCCTTACCGTCTTCTCAGATTCCTGCAGGGGCTGCGCAAGCCTGCAATGCGATGGTCGTCCGCGGCCGTCTCACGCCACAGCCAAGCATCTTCCCTCTGACTGGGACGGGAGGACTCTCGGTAACGCCTCCTGTACTTTCCGCAGGAGAGAATGTGTGTGCGTGGGCCAATCTGCAGCAGCCTGGATTCCAGCAAGGGCCAACAGCCGTCATCACAAACCTCGCAGTGTACATCGATTACGTCAATCCGGCGCTGCTCGGGCCCGCCAAGTTGTTCAGCAAGATTTTTACCTTCCCATCTCCTTATCCCAGATACGCGCGGTTCGGAAGCTGCGTCATCGGGAACACGCTCTATTTTTCCTCGGCGTCACAATTAGGCGTTTACGCTTTGCGCCCTACATTCGCTTTGGCTAGTGTGGTGGTTGTCAATCAGGGAGGATACTTCACTTCAACGCCGGCTGTCGTATTCTCCGATGGCGGCGGTGTTATCGGTGCGACCGGCACCGCCCATCTAACGGGATCGGACCTGACTAGCATCACGCTTGGTTCAACAGGGAAATATACCTCTCCACCGATCGTGAACCTAAATGGCGGCGCCACCTTTCCGTTGACGATCGATGGGCCGGTCGCACAGGCTGTCGGGATTCTTGCCGCTAATCCCAATGGGTACATCGTCCAAGAAATCTCCGCGAACACCGGGGTTGCCTCGTTCAACTCAGGAATTCCTGGCGGTTCAAACTATACCTCTCCCACAGTGGCCTTTGTCGGTGGCGGCGGAACCGGAGCGTCGGCTGCAGCGATCCTTGCGCCAGATGGTTCTGGAGCGATTATTGCTCTCGTGATGCAAAGCTTTGGGAAAAACTATACTTCTCTGCCCAGCGCGCAGATCATCGACCCTACGGGGGCGGGAGCCACTGTTCCTGCGATATTCCTGTTCAACGGCCTCCCGTTCATCGGCGGCGATTTTATGGAATCAATCGACAACCGGATCGTACTCGGCAACATTATCGGTGGGGATGGAGACTCAACTACGAGTCTCGCCTTCCCTGAACTAGCATGGAAGGGATCCGGCTATGAAGGCTTCCCCGGCGTCGATGTTGTGGGCGGAAATGGATCAATTTATGTTCTCCCCGATAGCGGTTCCAACGCTGGGAAGATTTTGCAGACCTCGGTCGGGCAACTGAATACTTTTACCGGGACGCTCACATCGGGCAATAACACGATCACGGGCGTGTCGTCCCTGAGTGGCATTCAGATCGGGATGCAACTCTGGGACTTTGGCGTTGGAATCAGCGGTGTCACGACAGTGACCGGGTTCATTTACAACGCCAACTTGAACCTCTCTGGGGCTTTCACTAATGGAAGCACTAGCATCACGGGGGTTTCCTCGATAGCCGGCGTTCTTGCCGGTCAGCCGATCATTGGAACTCAAGTCCCACAAGGTACCGTCGTCATCTCGGCCTCGGGAACCACGGTCGTCATGTCGCAGGGGGCTTTAGGCACGCAGTCCGCGGCGGCATTTCAAGTTGTCCTGGGCAACACGATCACGATGTCGGCCAATGCTTCGACAAGCGTTACGGAAACAATTGCGGCGTTTGGATTCGTTACTGGCAACCAGGGAAGCGGCTATTACTCGCAGCCATACGCAAATGTCATCGGCAACAACACGTCTCCTGCGCAAATCTATATTTCCCTCACGGGCCAGGTCGCGCGAAATTCAACCGAAACACGGTACCCGGATAGATTGGCGTGGTCTGCTCCAAATGCGTATGGCAATTTCGATCCCAACTGGCTCATTTCGCCTGGCGGCCAAAATACACTTGCCGAAGCCCGCGGCGTCATCTCAGGCTTAACTGTGATTGAAAGTGTATTGTTCGTCGGTCACAATGGAGGCGAGACAGAGACGACTCTTGGCCCGTCTTCGAGCGTGCCATTTGCCTTTTATCCGCTGTGGGCGTCCGACCAGGGGATCCTCGTCCGCTACGGGTCGATGGCCCAATATGGAACAACCTGCTGCTTCCTGAGCAATAATTCCGCCTACACATTGACGCCCAACGGCCTTACGGAAATCGGCCAAAACATTGCAAACCAATTAGAGGGATTTTCCCTTTGGAATAACGGCAACTTCCCACTCCAGGGCTTGTATGGATCGATCGTCGTCATCGAAGGCCAGATGCACTATTTGGTAGCATTCTCCGCGGACGATTGGGACTACGAGAATGGGGATGGGACAAGAGCAACAGAGATTTTTGACTACAACCTCAATGAAGGTTCGTGGCATCACTGGACTTATCCGGCCTACACATTGACAGCGCCTATCTATCAGACGTTCGACACGGCGAACTACGCAGCCAGCATCACGGCCAACGATGTTCAGATTGCTAGAGATTCATGGCTACTATGCGCTCTCACTGTAGCATCGGGCTCCGGTCCGACCTTCACCGAACAGGCGACTGTTTATGAGGCTGCGGCATTCACGCGGGCGGTGGAACTGGTGGGACTGTCGATCGAGCCTGTCGTATCTCCCGCTCTTTACGTTTTGTTCAGGACGGAAGCTATCTCGATTGCCAGGATGCAATCGCAGAGAAGGGTTCTGATCGAATACGAAAATCAACCTTCTCTCGTATCGCTAGACCCGCAACCGGGGGTAAATCTGACGTATTTCGGACAGCAAGACCCTACTGCCCAGACTGGCACGGAGATCCAGTTACAGCTGAGCCGGCAGGTGCTTCCGAACGTCTCTTATCCTGTTGGGTGGAATGGTCCGCAGAATCAGATTCTTACTCAACAGGCGGATTTTGGAACATTTACGGGAGTCGGGGTGTCTTTGGTCATTACGGGTTCGCTCGTCCTTGGAGTGAATTTGCAACAGATGGTATCGCTGGTGAGGATCACGCAAATCTCCGATCTCCCTAAGGGGGTGGTGGCATGAATTTTCCTTCCTACCTGCCCAACACGCAGCCGAATAATAATTCGACCTCTCAAATCCGGCGCCGTGTCAACGACACGGTGACGGCCATCAATGGAAACACGCAAACGGTTTCGGCTATTCAGCAGAAGGTGAATGACTTTGGAAAGCAGATTGCGGAAGCTCAGGGGACGCAGGCGACATTCCCGAATCTGACCAGCGCGCCGATCCACACGACCGCCAATGCGGGAGGAGCGGCGGCGTTGCCCAGCTCCCCGGCGGGATACACGACCATCCAGATCAATGGAAAGAGCTACAAAATCGCGCTCTATGAGGTTTAGGATAGGCACATGTACACACTAGGCCAGGTCGTCCAAGGAATCCCAGCCAAGTCGGGAGGCCGGAACAATTGGGGCGTGACGGCAGATAACTCTCTCGGCATCGTTGCGGCGATGCAGGTCATCGATGAGCTGACAGAAAACGCAGAACTGGAAGAGTTGAAATACCAGACCCCGGTTCCTCCAGCAACGCCTTTAGTCCTGACGGTAGGCAATCCCATTATTTCGATCGCGTCCCTGCTGGCGACAATCTCCGCCAATACGAATTACCCCCAGTTTCAGGCCATCTACACGGCGGGGTCCTCGTTCACCGATGTGACCGACCAGTACGATGGCTGGCTATGGTTTCAGGGCGGCGGATTCCAGCCTAATGCAGTCAATCAATCGGGCCGCGTGATCGAATACCGGCGCGTGCCGGCTGTTGACATGTACACCTATGGGGTTACGTCGAACACGCAGACCAGCTACGGCACGGCTCCATCGGTTTATTACACGCGGTTCGGCTCGAATTTTCAGGTTGGGCCGTCGCCGGATAATAACTACCCATTCTTTTTCCGGCTGAAGTTGCGCCAGCCTTTCTACGCGACTGCGCAGCAGAACACGCCGATCTTTGCTCCGTCCACGTGGATGCAGATTTTCCAGTATGCTGCGGTTCTGCAGCTGGCGAAGGACGAAGGGATCACGGACAGCTCTTTCGTGACAACCGCGACTGACTTCCTCACCTCTCGCGGCATGATGAAATATTTCAACCGGACAGTGCCGATGGAGAGAGACGAGAAACACAATCAGCGGTCTTTAAGCTTCAGGACGGCGCGCTACACGCACGCATGAGGTGGAAATATGGCAACAATGCCAATTCCTCAATTAAACCCGACCGGGGTAACGGGTTCCGGTTCGGGTAATGTAATGCCTGGCCAAGCCTCTACGCCATTCAGCGCGTCCTCGCCTGGCGGCCCAGGCAACATGAACTTCGGCAATTCTATGAACCCGATGCCGCAGACATCCGGAACATCGGGCGGTGCCGCCAAGCCCATGGCTTCCGCAGTTAGCCCGACTCCCGGTACACCGGGAGCAGGAAGTGTAACCAGCGAAGGCGCGACGACGGCTAGCCAGAATCCTTACGGCCTGGCGCAGTCGCAGATGAACTGGATGCAGAAGTATCTTCAGGAGACCTATGGCGGCGGGATGGGGGCGCTGGTCTACCAGTACCTGATGTCGAATGGAGGCTATAACTCCGCTCTGACTCAGCAGACAGTCGATGCCACTTCGAACGCGATGCAGCAGCAATCAACACAGGGCGCAAACGATCTGACTGCCCGGCTGAGCGCGATGGGGGTCACTGGCGGGTCCTCGGAGATGTCATTGCCTTTAGAGCAGTACGAGCAAGGCGTCGCGGCAAGCCAGAATCAGATCACGGCTCAGGACTACTACCAGATGTGGAGCCAATCGCAGTCGAACGAGCTGAACATGATGGAGTTCGCCGCGCAGGGCACCGGAACCACGCTCGCCAACAAGCCGAATTGGATGGACTACCTTAACGAGGGCCTTGGAATTGCTGGTTCCGTCGTTGGCATGGGAACGGGAATCTCTGAGGCCGGTTCGCTGGCGAAAATTGCGGGGGAATCATGAGCGCGATTCCTATTCCAATGCCGCAACAGGCTCCGCAGACTGAGAATCCAACCGAGCAGGCTCAGTACCTCCGTGCGCTTCTCGCGCAGCAGGCCAATACTTCCGGTATGACGCAGATGGCCCCTGGCGGTCAGCCGACGCCTCCCACGCAGACGCATCTTGATAAACCTGGCCCGCAGTCTGTCTCCGCGGTCGGCGTGGGGCAGCGCGGCGCACACCAGCGCGAGTCGATGCAGAATCTTGTCAAGACGGGGCAGGCGCTCGCCTCGACGATTACCGAAGCGGTGCAGGCGAAGCAGCAGCGCCAGTATCAGGTGACGCTTGGGCGCTATCTCGATTCGGTGAAGGGGCTTAACCAGGCACAAGGCCAGATTCAGCAGGGCCAGCAGATGATTCAGCAGGCCGGGGAGAAGCTGAAGCAGAATCCGCAAGATCCGCAGGCGCTCCAGATGGTGCAGCAGGGCAAGCAAATGCTGCAACAGGGCCAACAGGCTTTGCAGCAGAACCAAACCAACCTGAACGATATGGCGAACGACTCGAAGGCGCACAAGGTCATCGCCAAGGCCTTCGGGATCGACGACAAGAACGCGGACACGCCGGAGCGCAAGGCGCTCGTCCAGATGATGCAGAAGCAGACAGGTCTCGGTCCGCAGGCGGCTGGTCTCATGAGCCGGATGCCGTCGACGCAGCAACTGTCTCCGCAGGCACAAGCCCAGCAGCAGATGGTGCAGGCCGGGGTCGTGGGCAAGCCCGCCACGCAGGGGCAGATTCTCGCCGCCGATACGTCGCTAGCGAAAACGGAGCTAACAGAAGGAGGCAAGGATAAGCGCGCGACCATGGCTGATCGGATCAAGGCAACGCTCTCCGGTCAGGCGATGAGTGATGACGGGACGCTGCGCCCGATGAGCGCCGACGAGATCAAGGCGAACCCTGTCCTCAATGCCAAGGTCAACACCGCTGAGGCACGGCAACAGCTTGCGCAGGCACAGGCGGCGCTCGCACAAGCCCGTACATCCGCGCTCCCGGAACAAGTGAAGCTCGCCGAAGCCCGCGTTGCGGCCCTCCAAGGAAACCTGATGATGCGCCAGAAGGAATTCGGCATCAAGATTCAGGAGGAAGAGCGCAAGCAACTGGAGACGGCGGCGAAGATCGGACAGGCCGATAACATCACGACCCCTGAAGGCCAGACCCTCGATCTCTCGAAGTTTACCGGCGGCAGGCCGCTCCAGAGTTGGGCGCAGCAGACAGTCGTGCAGACACAGGATCGCTTGCAGCAGGTCCAGCGGCTCAAGCAGAAGATCGAAGACCTGAAGTTGCAGGACAACAATCAGCCTGGGTTCCTGGCGACTTCACGGCTGGGTTACGCCATGGGGATGACGAGTGACGAAGGCTCACTGGCAGCGGAGATTTCCAACATTGAGCTGCAGCGCGTGGTCAATGCGGCAACTATCCTTAAGGGTTCTTCGCGGGCTTATGCCGCGCTCTCGCAGGCGATGGTTCATACCCCGAATGCGTGGGTCGATTCGCCGAAGCTAATGTACCAGAAGCTCGGAACGATTGAGTCCAACCTGAACGACATGCAGCGGGACGCGATTCAGTACGGGCAGAAGAACGAGCGTTCCAATGAGATGCCCACTACGCCTGCGCCGAAGGGCAGCACGTCGCCGAAGGTCATCGTGGTCAGCCCGCAGGATATGAACTGATGCCTGTCACCGTCAAAGGCCCGGATAACAACGTCTATCAGTTCCCTGATGGAACGGATAAGGCTGCGGCTATCGGCTATTTCAAAAAAAAGGGTATCGGCGTACAGCAATCCTCCGCGGCGGCTCTCGAAAAGAAGGCGATGGATCCGAACGCGCAGTACACGCCATCGTCGGTCTCGACGGGACGGGTAGCGCCGGAATCCGGCGCGGGCAAATTTATGGGCGCAGCGGTTCATGCAGCATCGCCGATACTGGCAACGGTGGGAGCTATCGGTGGTTTAGCGTTGGCCGGTCCTCCGGGTGCGATGGTCGGAGCCGCGGTCGGAGGCGGCGTCGGAAAGGCTGTTGAGACCAAGGCTGAAACCGGCAAGGTGAGCGCCGGCCAAACCTATGACGCGGCTGTGGGACAGGGGCTGCTCGAAGGCGCTGGCGGACCGCTGGCGTCGAAGGCTTTGGGCGCGGCAGGCCGTATGGCGGCGCGCGGCGTCGATTCCTCGATGGCGAAGATTCTAGGGCTCCGCTTCGCCAAGAATCCACGTCTCGGGCGTGCAACCGTCGAGCAGATCGAGAAGATTGCGAACGTGGTCAATCAGCACGTCGGCGGGGCGGCAACGTTGCCGAAGCTGGCTGAGAAGATCGGAACGGTCAAGGAAGGGTTAAACCAAGCGACCGAACAGATTGTGCAGAACACCCCCGGTGCCAAGCTGGTGCCATTCGACAGCATCGTGACCGATACTGCGATCAAGGCGCAGGATGTAGCGCGGGCGACGGGGCGCGAGGGGTACGTCAAGCCCATCGACGAACTCTGGCACACGCTCTTGAACAAGCTTCCCTCGAATGCCGTGCCGAAAGACATTCTGGAACTACGCCGGTCGCTGCTCAAGGAAAACGATGCGAGCGGGCAGGCAATCTGGCCGGCGGGTACGAAGAAGTTCCGCCTCATGCTCTATCACGATCTGAACGATGCGATCGGCAAAGCGCTGCCCTCGATAGAGGCCTCGAAGTTTGCAGCCAACAATGCGAAGGTGTCCAAGCTCATCATGGCCGAGGATGCGGTGAAAGAGCGGCTGGCGAAGCGCGTCACCGGTCAGGAAGCAAGGAAGACGATGGGTGAGGTGGCTATCGGTGCGGCCAAGGCTGGGGCACTGCCGGCGCTCGGAGCCGCAGAGGGTTACCGCGAGTCCCATTCATTCGAGGGGGCCGTGATCGGCGGCGCGGTGGGCTACGCTGCGTCCCGCGCCCTCACTTCGACCGGAACCCGGAGCCTTGGCATCGGCCTCAAAAAGGCGGCGGCGAAGGCCCTGCCGTATCTATCCAAGGCGGCGCAGTATTCTCCGGCTGCGGCCCGCACCCTGCAGGCAATCTCGGATATTCGGAGTCAACCGCAACAGTAACATGCTACTATGGCACCAAATCCCTTCGGAGGGAACGACATGGCGGGACAGAGCGCAGGTCAAACGCTTTCGAGCGTGAAGGCTGCAATCAGCGAAGTGAAGACATCGGGCGGCGTGACCGAGATGGAGACATCGGCCATTGGCGGCGCGGGGCGCAAAGGCGGACCTGGCGAAGGCCCTGAGATTGCCCCGCACAAGAACATCTGCAGCGAGTTCATGTCGAACATGGGCGGCGAGGCAACCACCGGGCAAACCGGCCCGAATTCGGGATACGGCAAGGCCACATAGGAGCGGCAAGTGCGCATCCTGCTTGCATCGGCGGGCGGCATTGGATGCTGGATGCTCCTCCGACTCGCCCGCGAAGGTCACGAGTGTGCGTGGTTCGAGATTGAACCCGAACCGCGCCACTCCCTCGTCCTCAAAGGGCTTGTCCCGCCCCCACTCAAAGACCCTCCGAAATTTGAAGATTACGATCTGTGCATCTTCGATGTAACAGGTAACTCCGAGCTTGCCGAAGAGGCGGCCAAGGTCACGCCGGTCATCGGCGACTCGGCTCTCGCCTCGCGCCTGGAAGACGACCGCCTCTTCGGCATAGAGACCATGGAAGCGGTCGGCATCGAAGTGCCCCCCTACGAGACATTTGACAACCCTGAAGAGGCCAAGGCATTCATTGCGGAAACGGGCAAGCGCTACGTCTTCAAGCCCTTTGTCGTCGATGGCGAGGAGCAGGAGTGCGACACCACCTACGTCTCCGACTCTGCCGAGGACCTGATTAAGTGTCTGGACGGGCTCTGGGCCGACTCGCACAATGCGCCGTTTCTTCTGCAGGAGGTTGTGGAAGGCACGGAAATCTCGACCGAGGGCTACTTTGACGGCACGTATTTCCATTTCCTGAATCACACGCTTGAGGAAAAGAAGTTCATGTCGGGCTCGTTCGGACCAAACACGGGATGCTCGGGCAATCTAGTGTGGGTCACGGGCGGCAACCGGCTGACGGCGGAATTGCAGAAGCTGGCGCCGTTTCTCAAAGAGTCCGGCTACCGCGGCATGATCGATCTGAACACTATCGTCAACGAGTCGCACGCTTACGGGCTTGAGTTCACGCCGCGCTTCGGCTACGACGCGAGTGCGTCCATCTTCTCGCTGATCGATGGCGACTTGGGCCAGTTCTTCTACGACATTGTGACCGCTCCAGATGAGGGCTGGATCGATCATAGCCCGGTACCGCCGTTGCGTGGGGCATGGGCGGCTTCCGAGCGCCTGACGATCCCTCCCTATCCCGAAGGAGATGCCGACTTCGACGAAGGCCTGCCGATTAAAGGCATCGATCTCGAAGGCGCGTGGAAATCCTGCTACCTCTGGGATGCGATGCTGGCCAAGCGGCGCGACGGCGAAGAGGGTCTAGTGACTGTGGGGATCAATGGCATCGTGGCGTGTCCGATCGCATCGGCCTACACGCCGGAGGGTGCATGGAAAGGCCTGGAGCGCATCTCGAAGGGCATCAAGTTCCCTAATCTTCAGTGCAGGGACGATCTTGAAGAATCGACGCTGAAAAGGCTGGCCGAAGTCAGGCAGCTGGGGTGGATCGAATGAAAAGGATCTTAATCATCTACGTCTTGGCACTTCTGCCGGTCGCGCTGCTCGGACAGAGCACGACCACCACCGCGACCATCACTGACACGCCGGATGGAAGCGTATGGGCGGGTGGCGTCTATCAGATTCAGTTCGTACCCGGAAGCCCGCCGCCCTGCACCTGGTCGGGCGGAACACTGACGCTACAGTTCAATGGGACGCTCGGTTCGTCGGGGGCATTTTCTGTATCACTGCCCAGCAATTCGTCAATCTCCTGTCCCGGCAACCAGTGGGCATTCACAATGTGTCCGTATGCGACGACGGGATGCTTTACTGTGAACACCACCGTGACAGGGGCAAGCCAAAGTCTGACGACGCTCTTGAGCACTGCGGCGGCGTCTCCTAGATTTCCTGCCTCTCCGCAGGCCTATGGATATACGACGGCCGAAGTGAACAGTACCCCAAAGCCGGGATGGCAGTTCTTCAACACGACTCCCAGCGCTTCACCTCAATGCAGCCAGTGGACTGGCTCGGCCTGGCAGAGTTGCGGGGCGGGCGGTCCCTATCTCCCCCTCGCAGGCGGCACGATGACGGGTCAGATCGTCACAGATGGTCTGGGCAGCGATGTTCTTGTTCCTGCAGGAGGGTCGATCACAGTAACCAACGACGGAGTGCATCCCAATTTACTCTCTCTGCCGTGGAACTCGACTGCGAATCCTGCTCCAACGAACGCAACCGGATGGGAAGGCTACGTCGGCAGCAGTGGCACAAGCGGATGGTTCGATCTACCGTCTGCGTTACCGGCCTCTTCAAGCGTCATGGTCTTTGCCGCTGGATCAAGTGGCCATTCGGTAAGTTCGACTACGCCTGTGGTCGGGCTTATCACGGCTGGTAACACGATAGAAGCTAGCGGTTGCAGCACTGGAACGCATTGCGTCCTTGCTGGAATCTCCGGTTTCTACTGGTCAGATACCTCAGCGACAACTTACTGGACGCTAGATGCTCCGATTGCCGGAAAGCAGTATTGTTTCGGCAATTACTCAGGTCAGACCAATATCCTCAGTATCACGACCGCGAGCAGCGTCTACATCGTCTACAAGGGGACTAACGGCACCGTGACGAGCGGCACTATCGTTTCCGGCGGCGCTGCGGGAGATTTCGTCTGCATGGAAGGCGTGGACACAACTCATTACATGGTGACAGGAGCGGGATATGGGACTTGGACGAACAATTAGCCTCTGCCTCGCACTCGTGGGTGCCCTGCCACTCAATGCGCAGATTCTCAGCGGAATCATGCAATCGCAGGGGGCGGCAGGCTCGCAAGTAGCGACTCCGACGTTCTCACCAGCGGCGGGCGTAGTCGCTTCCGGTACGACGGTAACTATTGCTACGTCCACCCCTTTAGCTGTGCTGTGCTATACGACGGATGGCTCAACTCCAACTGAATCAGCCAATTTGTGCTCTGGAGGAACCACTCAGACCTATACCACTCCCGTTTCTGTTACGTCGGCCATAACGATCAAAGCTCTAGGTACACTCGCGGCATACACCGATTCCGCGGTCGGCAGTGCCGCCTACACACTTGCTTCGGGTAGCGTAACGCAGGCGAACCTTCGCTTGAGCACGTTGAATGGGGTTGCCTTTGTTGATTTCAATTCTTCCGGTCTTCTCTGCCCCTATGTGGGCGATAAGATCACCATTACCGATGGATCAAGCCATACTGCCGTTGGCTGGATCAAGGCTTGTGGAACCGGGGAGACTTACGGCTCTCAGCTACTTCCAAATACAGCTTTTGCCAATACGACCAGCGTAACCTCAGGAGATTCGGCGGTGCTTTCTTCTGTGTCCTGCTCGTCTGTTTCGACGACCTGCCTCAAGGTCGCGGGCAATGGGAGCGCAAATTTTCCGTATGGTTGTTCAACAGCAACAACCAATGTAGGGCAGGTGATCAGAAATGCGGTTTCTGGAGGAGGAGGTACAGAAACCTCGCTGCTTTATTTCGTGACTCGCACAGGATCGTGTGGCGGAACGACATTGCTCTCAGAAAGCCCCGCCATCTCTGGGAGCTATGCGGCCTACAATCCCGAATACGTCACGGCTGTCGCGACGACTACCGCTGTGTTGTGGGAGAGTTACACGGCTACGCAGTATTGGATATGGGGTGATCCAAGCCTGAAGCAGGTCACAGCCCCTTCAACGACTGGCGTCATCATTGTTTCTGCGAGTGGCGGATCAACTCAAAACTGGGCTTCAGTAAGTGGAAGTTTCGTCTATAACGCGGGGGTGACATATGCAATTACGACAAATTAGCTGGCTACTTCTACTGATGGCAATGGCGCTTCCTGCCCAGACCATCCGCTATATTGCACCGGCCTCCGGCGGCGGAAGCGATTCGAACAATGGCCTAACAAGCGGGGCACCGTGGCTTACCCCAAATCATCCTTTGACTGCTCCCACAGTGATCCTTGCGGCGGCAGGAACTTTCGCGTCTCCAACCGTCTATGCCAGTGCCAACTTCTACAACCAGAAGTGGGGAGCCTGCACCAGTACGGGAGACCTTTGCTGGATCAAGTGTGCGACTCCATTTGGCTGCTCCATTACTGAGACTTCTGAAGACGCCATGTTTGTGAGCGCGAGTTATTGGGGCGTGCAAGGATTTCAGATCTCCTCGACAGGGAGCGGAGGCTGCGTGGGGATTGCCCCGAGTTATGGGGATGGCCTTCAAATTCACCATCTTGTTTTCGCCAACAACATTGTAGGTCCTTGCGTCTATGACGGCATCGGAGAAGAGAACGCATACGATGTAGGGCCTCCCACCACGGGCGTGGACTATCTTGCCTATCTTGGAAACATCACTTTTGACACTGGTGGATCGTCGAGCACTTGCTCGGCGGGACTCAGTTTCTATGCGCCCGTTGCGTCTGACACGCTGCCGGGAACGCATCACTATATGGCGGGCAACTTTTCTTGGGGAAATACATCGAATTGCGGGGACGGCGAAGGCATCATTTTCGACACGCTGGACGGAGTGGAGGCAGGATGGCCTAACAGCTCTACCTATTCGCAGCAGATGGTCGCGGAGAATAACATCACAGTCTGGAACAATGGCCCAGGCATTCAAGTCGATCTAAACCAGAATGGCAGCGGTCCGTGGGCTCCTGTTTACTTCCTCCACAACACTTCCGCGTACAACAACCAAGGGCCGTCAACTGCAAACTACTGCGGAGAGATCATTGAAGGAACGACCGTGACAGCCTATTCGAGCATGAATCTTGTGGACGCTCCAACGCAATACTGTTTCGGAGGCGGCAGTGTTACCCACTTTGGGGACGACGTGGCGTATTCAAGCGCCGCGACCATCAAGGTCTACGGAGAATTTGCCTACAATGCCAATGGCAACGGGGTAGGGCAGCAGGGCAGTTCCGGCTTTGTTGCAGGTCCAAACAACATCACGGCTACGGACCCGGTGCTCGCAAATCCGGTGAAGCCTCCTACTCCGAATTGCACAGGGTTTAGCACGACCACAGCGTGCATGGCTACCTTGATTACTGATTATGCGCCGACCAATGCAGCAGCAAAGAACTACGGCTATCAGACACCATCGAGCACAAGCGTGTATAACGCTCTCTACCCTCAGTGGCTGTGCTCGGTGACGAATCTACCTATTGGGCTGGTAACTCCGGGGTGCACGACAGGAATGAACTGGAAGTGACCGTATGGAGATGCAGATGAGACGCTTCGGCATTCTGATATTTGCGCTGGCGATCGCACCGGCGCTTCTTGCGCAATCCACGACCGCCCTGAGTACGGGCGTTGTCGATACAGACGGCTTTGCGTGGACAAACGGTTCGTACCAGATAAGCTTTGTCCCGAGTCCTTCATGGCCGTCGCCAAATAGCTATCAGTGGTCCGGCGGCAACTTACAGCAGAATCTTCTGTTCAATGGGACACTCAATGGATCGGGAGCATGGTCGCAGGCTGGCATCCCCTCCTCCTCCGCCATCACTCCCAGTGGATCGCAGTGGCAGATCACGATTTGTCCGAACGCCACAACAGGATGCTTCTCGGTTACGATTCCCCTGAATGGGTCCACGGAGGATGTGACCTCGATTCTGAACGCCTCTGCGCAAGGGCCTCGCTTCAGAGCCGCATCGAACATGTACGGCTACGGAACAGTCGAGGTCGACACACAACCCAAGCAGGGGTTCATCTTCTTCAATACGACTAACTCATCCTGCCAGCAATGGGGGACGAGCGGATGGCAGAGTTGCGGCCAAGGAGTGTCGTTGGTATCGACGGCTCCTCAGCAGATGGCCGGGCCACTGCAGGCGACCTACTTCACCACAGGTCCTGCAGGGAAAGTCCTGGGAACCTTTGCAGCCGGCACTGGGCCTCTGCAGCAATCGATCGATGCGCAGGGCAATATCTGGGTCGCGAGCCTGGCCGATTCAAAAGTGCGCGAGATCAGTCCCTTGGGCACGGTCCTCAATACTTTCTCGATGGCCGATGCACCGGACTGCGCCGTGGTCGATGGGGCGGGGAACATCTGGCTCTGCAATCAATCTTTGAACAAGGTGACTGTCATCAGCCCAACCGGGTCCGTTCTCGGCACGCACGCCACAGGAGCGGGACCGGACTCGATCGCCTTCGATCAGCAGGGAAGGGTTTGGATCACCAACAGCTCCACCACGACGGTCACCGTGCTGCAGCCCAATGGAACGTTGATCGGCACCTACCAAACGGGAGGGAATTACCCCTATAACGTGGTGATCGATTCAGCGGGGAATGCCTGGGTGGACAACTTCGGGAGCGGGACGCTCGGCAAGATTTCTCCGCTCGGCGCGCTCCTCGGCGTTTTCACTGTCGGGACGCAGCCCCAGGTGATGGCCTTCGACCAGACCGGCAATCTCTGGGTCCCAAATCAAGGCAGTAACTCGCTGATGAAAGTGAGCCCCGCCGGCGTGGTCCTGTTGAACATCGCCTTAACGACGGTTTCTGCGCCAGGCGGCTTGGCGATCGATGGAGCGGGCAACATCTGGATCTATGGGGGCAGCAATGTCGCCGAGTACAGCAACAGCGGCCTGCTCCTGGGTACGTACACGGCTGGCAGCATAACCGCCTATGCGTCGATCGACCGGCAAGGGAACCTCTGGCTCTCGAACTATGGGAGCAACACAATCACCGAATTCTCTACTGGCTCGGTTGGAGTGCTGACTCCAGCCGTCCTCGCCCTAGGACAACAAACCGCACTGCTCAACGAGGCGATCACAACTTTCGGATCGCCGATCTCCACGACCTTTGGACAAGACGTGGGCGTGCAGAATGGAACCGCTTCCCTTGGGCTGTGGGAGAACGGAAGCGGGGGCAGCAGCATCGGCGGATATTTCGTCAATGCTGACATGCTTCTCGGGTTCGGATCGGGCGGCACGGTTTTGTGGTCTTATGCGGGGACTGTCGATATCGCAGTTGGACCGACGGGGCTCGTCGTCGAATCATGCACGACCGCCGGGTGCGTCGTCCCGGCGAACGGCATCCAGTTTCCCGCCTGGTCGCAAACTCTGCCGACTATTGGCTGCGGATCTGGAACGGCAACGACGATTGTCCCTGTCGTGCGCGTGAGCCTCATGGGCAAGACGGCGAACGTCAACGTTGTTGTGACCGACACGACAAATGGTTCGTGCGCAACCTATCTCACCGTTCCGATGCCGTTCACAGCAAAGACTAACAACGCTCTCGCCTGCTACCTCTACACCGGGTCGGCACCCAATTCCGCGATCGGGTACATGACTCTAGGAGGCACGTCGCTGTTCTTGTTCAACGCGGCCGGCGGTTACCCGGCTGGGACGGGCTACACCGTGCAGTGCGACGGCACCGTCGAAACCCAATAAGAGAGGGGAAATGATGAAAACTCTTGCTCGCGCCCAAAACGAAGGAATATCCACATTGCCGATTCGGGGACAACAGATAATGTGATCGGCAATTATCATTTTACCGCATCCTCTTTGCGGTCTACATCGGGGAATCATTTTGATTATCATTTTTGAATGGCAAAGGATCGATCGGGGCAGACGATCAGCGATACTTCTATCGGCGATGGGCGTTCAGATCGACATGCAGCCGGTCTCGATTGAAGATGCGCCTGCGGCAGCTGGGGTGGATCGAATGAAAAGGATCTTAATCATCTACGTCTTGGCACTTCTGCCGGTCGCGCTGCTCGGACAGAGCACGACCACCACCGCGACCATCACTGACACGCCGGATGGAAGCGTATGGGCGGGTGGCGTCTATCAGATTCAGTTCGTACCCGGAAGCCCGCCGACCTGCACCTGGTCGGGCGGAACACTGACGCTACAGTTCAATGGGACGCTCGGTTCGTCGGGGGCATTTTCTGTATCACTGCCCAGCAATTCGTCAATCTCCTGTCCCGGCAACCAGTGGGCATTCACAATGTGTCCGAATGCGACGACGGGATGCTTTACTGTGAACACCACCGTGACAGGGGCAAGCCAAAGTCTGACGACGCTCTTGAGCACTGCGGCGGCGTCTCCTAGATTTCCTGCCTCTCCGCAGGCCTATGGATATACGACGGCCGAAGTGAACAGTACCCCAAAGCCGGGATGGCAGTTCTTCAACACGACTCCCAGCGCTTCACCTCAATGCAGCCAGTGGACTGGCTCGGCCTGGCAGAGTTGCGGCGGATTAGGTAGTAGCACTGTGGTCCAGATCAACGGAATCCCGATCAGCCCGCCATCTCCCGCTAATTTTATCAATTCCGCCAGTGTTCTGCCGAGCGCGAACGGGAATCAGATTCAGTTCAGCTTGGCGGGCGGCAGTTCCGTGACTTGGCCGACAAGCGGCGATCTTGTTCTCAGTAACGGCACCAATTCTCCTGCAGGCTTAGCGCCCATCAATGGAGATTGTCCTGTCGGGTCGGGAGGCGTGTGGGCCGTAGGCTCTTGTGGTGGCAGCGGTCCCTTCCCGCAAACGGTGAGCGGCACAACAACGAGCGGAGGAATTCCATTCTTCTCCAGTGCAACATCTCTCGCGTCTTCCGGCCTGCTGGCAGCGAAACAAGTTCTGCTTGGCGGGGGTGCGGGTACTGCACCGTCCTCGGACTCCAACTTGGACGATGGCGCAACCACGGCCAACACGCTTACGTATAAGGGGACGGGTGGTATAGCTATCCCCAATGGTCCCGTGTCGGCGGGATCAGGCTCAGTCCTTTATTCTGCACTGCCAACTTGCAACACGACCATCGGTCCCGCGCTCTACACGATCAGCGACCCGGCAGTATTCACATGGGGCTCGGCTGCATCGGGCACGGGGACGGCTACGGGTCAGTATGAGGCTGTGTTCTGCGACGGCGTGAGTTGGAAAGTGATGGGATACCAGAAGCTCCCTGCTCCGGTGACGGTGACGGCTGGAACTTCAGCCATTGGAGCCAACCTCTGCAACACGACTATCGGCACGCCGACCACGGTAACTATGACCGGTGCGACCACGGCGATGACAGCCAAGGTGACGCCGACCAGCGATCTTACCGGAGTCACCGGTTGGAGCCCGTCGAGCACGGGACAGCTCTACTGGTATGCATGGATCAGCGCGGCCAATACCCTGAGCTACTACTACTGCAATCCAACGGCCTCGTCGATCACGCCATCAGCCTCAACGACATGGAATGTCTCGGCAGGTCTCCAATGATGCGGGCGCTTCCTCTCGTCGTCGCATGGCTGATCCTGGCTGGCTCACTCCCTGCGCAGTGGCAGATCGGGCAGAGGGGATTCAACACTGCTCCTGCGGCAAGTTTCGCTCTTGTGCGCCACACTTCGACGCAGACCAGCGTGTCGAGCGTGAACATGACAGGCGCAAATCTGCTCTTGATTCTGGTCTTCAACAACGCAACGATCGTTGCGCCGACAGACGGATCGAGCAATACCTATCACCCGCTCACCGCTCAGACCAGCTCGGCGCACGGCATCTTCATCCAGATTTTCTACGCCTACACTCCGACTGTGACGAGTTCAATGACCTTCACCAACAATGGCGACACGGCATACGGGGGAATACTGATTGCAGGATTTTCCGGGGCTCTCGCAAGCTCGGGAGTGCTCGATACGCAAAGCGGCGCGATCGGGGCCTCTATCACGCAGCTTCAGCCGGGCTCGATCACGCCTGCGGTGCCGGGAGAGTTGTTCTTCACCGGCATCCAGCCAGAATCGGCGGGCACGCCGGCGATTGATTCCAGTTTCACGATTCTCAATTCAATCACCGCCGGCGGTGCAACCGTCTCCGACGCTTATTTGGTTTCATCGTCAGCACAGAACCCGAAATGGAGCGGCTGGTCTTCTGCTTACGCCGGCTCGCCGATGGCGGCATTCAAACCATGAGACGAATCACCCTACTCGCGCTCCTGCTCTTCGCCGTGAAGGCGCACGCGACCAATTTCAATGCGTCCTCATGCTCGGTTTCCGATATCACGGCGGCCTTCAATTCAGCGGTTGCGGCCGGGTCCGGCAATACGGTAGTCGTTCCTTCTTGTTCAATAGCATGGACTACGCCATTGAGTTTGTCGACAAACGTATGCGTCTCAATTATCGGCCAGTCCACAGTTGCCAGTACGGATGGGTTCGGCAACCCGCTCACGTTCAACGATTCGACCGAGATCATCGACAACGTGAATCACGCCAGCACCTCGGATTTCATGGCGTTATTCAACTTCACCGGCAATTCAGGGTCAAATAGCACCGTCTGCGGACGCGTCTCCGGCCTCACCTTTTATGTGGGAACAGGAGGAACGTCGAATAATGGCGATGTTCTGGTAACCGGAACCAGCCAGCAAGTGCGGGTCGATCACAACCACTTCTATCTCCTGCAGCAATTGGAGCTGAGCCGCGATGGGCAGCTGGCCGGGGTCGGCGATCACAATCTATTTGACATGGCCGATCTCGGAGAGCGCGATCTCGGTACCGGGTGGAACGCTTCGTCTCCTGGATCGGGCGATGTTCAGGGCGATGGATCATGGGCAGACTCGACATGTCTGGGCTGCTCAAACGAGTTCTATTGGGAAAACAACACGTATCGCAATACGGCTACCGCACAACCTACTCCAGCCAATGACTGTCTTGATGGCGGGCGCTTTGTTGTTCGGTTCAATACGTTCCTTCAGGGCGCCGCAGTGCAGACGCATCCCACGGGGCATGCGGGCGATTCCCGAGGATGCAGGCAGTGGGAGATTTACCAGAATCAGTTCAGCTGGGGGTCCTACACGACAAATGCCGAATACAACATGTTCTTCGCCTCGTCGGGAACCGGTGTCATGTGGGGCAACAATGTCTCGCAATATTCAAACTTCCTGACCCTGCATTCGATGCGGCGCAACAATAACACGTATCCCGAATCGCCGCCTCCGAACGAGTGGGGATTTTGTGGTACGTCATTCAACGGAACCGGATCTGCATGGGACTTGAACAGCAATACGTCGAGTGGCTACCGTTGCCTTGATCAAGTCGGAGCCGGGAAGAGCGATTTACTGGGTGGACTATTTCCTACCAAGTGTGACCTGACGACGGGCTGCACGACATACAACGGCACATGGCCGAACCAGGCTTTCGAGCCCGTATATGAGTGGATGGACGCATGGACCGGAGCCCCGGGGTTCCCCGGCTCGTTTCTAGTGATCCAGGATACGCCGAGCTATACCAACAACCTCGACGTGTATCTCTGGTGCAATTCAGCGAGCCCTTCGGGATGCTCGACCTTCAATGGCACACAGGGAGTGGGATCGGGATCGCTTGCCGCTCGCCCATCTACATGCACAACCGGCGTTGGGTACTGGGCGACGGATCAAGGCAGCTGGAACACCTCCGGTGGTGCAAGCGGACTGTTCTACAAATGCACGTCGACGAATACGTGGACGCAGACCTACACCCCGTACACGTATCCGCATCCTTTGGCGGGCGGTGGCGGAACTCCGCAGGCCTCGGCGCCAACATTCGCGCCCGCGTCTCCCTATACGGGCGGTCCAACGACCGTTACAGCCTCCTCATCGACGACCGGGTCCGGACCCTCTATCTACTTTGACTCGTCCAACCCCCCCACCACGAATTCGACGACCTACAACTTTACTACGACGATCACCCTCTACGCCTATGTCCACGGATACGCCGGGTATCTCGACAGTCCCGTCTCAGTCTGGACTGGAACCCTGACCTCGCCAACGTGCGCAGACCCAACGCAGAACCCCCCGTATTCGGGGAACTACACGCCGGCATCGCTTCCCCTCAACGTGACCTGGGCTTCGCCCACTTCCGGCTGCAATATGTTCTACACCGCGACAACAGATGGATCGATGCCCACCGCGCCGACGTGCTCCAGCGCGGCCTATCCAAGCGGCGGGTTCAACATTACGGCCACGGGCAACTTCACTTGGCGGCTGATCGCGTGTCAGGCCGGATATATAAGTTCTAATATCAAGGGCGGCGAGTGGGTTGTGTCGGCTCCCGTACCCTTGAGCTATAGTGGGCTCAAATTGCAGATTAAGACAGATTGACAGCAGGGCCAGCGGAGGAACGGTGAACGACGCCCACGATCAGTCAGACCTGAGGAGCAAGGTAGCTGTACTGGAGAACAGGATGGACAGAGTAGAAGAAGGAGTCAGTAATTTTAGGGCGCATACGCACCTGATGACTGAGTTCGTCACCCGTTCAGACACTCGCGAAGAAGAGCGCCGCAAGTATCAAGATAAGCGTGAGAAGACCTTCGCGCGCTACGTACTCCTTGTCGGCTGCATACCAATTCTGCTCGAGATTTTGCGGGCGTTTCACGTCATTCCAAAGCTATGAGAGATGAGTCCTTAGTTCGCTATTTCGTCGCGCAGGCCGAGGTTCTTCGCGACCTGCTCCGTCTGGTCACAGCCGCCCGTGCTGGCGCAGGAAAATCTGCAGGAGTCGACACTGTTTTTGTTTTTAATCTGTTTTTGTTTTTAATCTGAGCAATAAGAGACACAAGGTGTAAAATGTCAACCAACATGACGACGATCAAGCGCAATCCGATTCCTGGCACGGAAGGGACGGAGGTGGTTGACGAGGCCACCTACCAGCGCGATCTCGATGCAATGAAGGAGCGCACGAAGCAGGACGACGCCGCGCAGCACGATCCCACGCAGGACAAGCCGGAGAAGGACGATTTGTGAAGACGAGCGAGAACGGGATCGCGCACATCAAGGGGTTCGAAAACAATCCCCTTGCTACAGTCCCCGGCTTCATCGCTCACGTCTACAGCGACCTCGGCGTGCCCGCCATCGGTTACGGACATCGCCTGCTCCCTGGCGAGTCATTCCCTAATGGCGTAGACGAGGCGGCAGCGGACGCGATCCTCCGCGCCGAAGACCTGCCCCATTTCGAGGGAATGGTCAATGCGCACATCCCAGAAGGAATCACGCCGGCGCAAGGCCAGTTCGACGCACTGGTCAGCTTCGTCTACAACGTGAAGAACCAGCCCGCCTCGCTGATCCAGTTGCTCGGTCACGGCTGGGAGGAAGTGTCGAACCAGTTGCCGCGCTGGTGCCATGAGACCGTGAACGGTGTGAGCGAGGTCAATGAGGACTTGCTGACACGTCGGCAGGCCGAAGTGGAGTTGTGGGAGCAAGCATGAAAGCCGCAAGTCCGACCATCAACGTAATCGCTTTGTTCTCTCTCGTCATGGCCGTGATCCTGATGGTTTACCTCTTTGCCGGCTCACGGCTTGATCCTAGCCTTCGCATTGCGGCGCTAGTAGCTGGAACTGGCCTTGTTTCCACCCTAGCAGCGATTGCCTCAACGATCCTTACCGGCAGAGACCTCACCAAAGGTCATGAACAGGACCAGCCTGCCACGGACCCTACGAAACAAAACCCGACGAAATGAAGGAGATTCAAGTGAGCATTTTTACCTCAATCACAAACGCCGAGCACACCTTTGTGGCTTGGTTTGAAAAGGAACTTGCCAAGGTGGAAGCTGCGGCACCCAGTGTCGAGACCTTTGTGGAGAACGGCTCTACCTATGCTGTGGCCGCGCTCAAGATCGTTGCCGCTCAGGTGACGCCCGGTTCGCAGGCTGCTGGAATCCTAACCAAGGCGATTCAGGACCTTCTGACCGCCAGCGCCGTGGCCTATGACGCGGGAGCGCACCCCACATTAGCAACACTCTTCCAGGATGTCGTGACGAATCTGGGTGGCTTGGAAACGGCAACCGGAATCAAGAATTCCAGCACCGTGGCCACTGTCGGCAAGGTCATCAGCACCATTGGAGCCATCGCTTCCGCTCTGTTGCAGCTCGCGCCGGTAGCGGCCGCTGTGGCCTGACAAGCTCTTCCACTGGAAGAGAAAGGCAACTACGGGGCTTGGGGAGCGGTCTCTGGCCCCCCTTTTTATGGGAATTACATACTTAACTCCCCTGAAGGGAAAATCATGAGCTACCGCGAAATTCGAGTGTTCTGCATCGGTATAGATGGCACTGAAATCTTTGCCGGATCAAGCGAAGCTGCTGTTCGCCGCTATTACGAAGGGCAAATCGGAAAAGAGGACGCCGCCGAAGACCTCAAGAACGACTTTTATGAGCTGAGTAACGCGGAAATCATGAAGCCACGGACCGATTCGGAAACGGGAAAGCGGTTCACCTATTACAAACTTGCCGAGAGTGCAACTGAATGGCCGACTCAGATTTGCAGCGGCTACAACTAGGGACTCAAGTATATAAGTCCCCTACGAATGCGGAGAGAAAAGGAGGTCGCGGAGAATCGCCAGAGCACGCACGAGAGGCCCGGAGCGCTCCGGGCCTTTCCTTTGGGAATTACATCGTTAACTCCCTGACGGGAGAGAAAGGTCCAAATGTCATCACCAATCATGAAGTACTTTGCATATTCACACCTTCCGGAGAATTTGCAGCAGGTTAGCAAGCCTCTGGGCGAATTGGCCACAGCTCTGGACGCGACATTGCCAGACGGACCGGAGAAATCAGCCGGTTTGCGGAAGCTGTTAGAGGCCAAAGACTGCTTTGTCCGAGCAAAACTCGGCTAGGGAGTCAAGGGGATAATTCCCTTTTTTATGACTACCGCTCAGCAGTGGACCATTGTCGGATGTTTGGTTGCCCTGACCGCTGGCTTGACCGGCGGCGAAGTCGTCCTCGTTCCGCACTTGACCAAAGCAGTCGATGCGTGGGGCAGCTCGGCGCCGGACCTAAAGCCCGCTCTCGACGGAATCAACTCGTCCCTGGAACAACTGAACCGGCCCTGCGGCCAAGGCAAGGCCTGCGGAACACTGGCAGAGGCGAATAAGACACTGGTAAAGGTGCAGGACATTAGCGTGACTATGCAGCGCCAGGTGGCCCAGTCTTCGACGCTAGTCAGTGCAGCCGCCCAGACCGTGACCACGGCGGGGCAATCGATCGCCACAGTCGCCAATGCGGCCACGCAAACGGCGCAGGAAGCGACGGCCAGCCTTAGGACGCTGGATTCCACCATCGGAAAGGCCCAGCCGCTCCTAGACGCTTCTACGCTTGCCGTGCAGCACTTCGATAAACTGGCATCAGACCCGATTTGGCTGCAGGCAGGCAAGAACATCGTAGGCATGACGGCTTCAGGTGACTTGATTCTGGCCGATGGGTCGCGCGTATCGAAGCGATTTGCCGACGACTATACAAGGAAGCAGACGCCGTGGATGCGGTTCTGGCACTATGCAGGGGATACGTTCGACCTCGGTGCTCTGCTCGCTCGCCATGCACCTTGATTACTCACAATCCGCATCCCGCAGGCCCGGAGCAATCAGCTTCGGGCTTTTTCTATGCCCAATTGTTCAGATAATCCACGCCGTCTACCTCAGTGGGGTCGTCATCTTCAGGCCAATCGTGGCATGGGCATTTAGGGTCCGAACAATATTCTTGGTGGCCGGAACATTCGAGGCGCTGGTAATGCCTGCACTCAAGCGATTCGCCGAAATTGATATCGTCTATGTCGCCGCCGCAATGACACTGGACATAGCACTCAGGGCAATCATGCGCCATCTCTCATCCTCCAAATCCATCGTGCAGTGGGCCGGGCTATCAGCTTCATGGCTCACTCCTGCTGTTCTGGCGCACAAACCGATCCGGCAACTTTTCAAAGCCGAGAGCATTGGCCAGATTTTCGGTAAACTCTCTACGCCCCTTGAGCACATCATTGATGAACTGAGGCGTAAAGCCTAATTCTGCTGCTAGCTGGCGCTGAGTTTTGGCCCGAATTGCCTCGCGCAAGCTATTGAGCAACTGGGCTTCCGTATACGATCTCATTGCGCTAATATAGAGCATACGCAAATAAGCGGTCAAGTTTTATTTTGTTCTTGACAGCGTACCCGAACTAGCGTACTTTTGTTTTCACCGAATCAAGGGGGCAGCACAGATGAGCAAACCGTTTAAACCATCAAACCAAAACCCGAGCCGCGACGAGGCGTTTGCCAACGTTGATCGCTGGCTTGCGTATTTGTTGGCTCTGCCGACAAATGAGCAGTCCAGCGCCAAGAATACATTCATCGGCGCACTGGCTGCAAACGTACCTACCGAGCGGTGGAATAGCTGCTTGGAGCAGATTCAGCGCAGCGTGCTGACTTCTTTGACCGAGGTTTCCAAATGACGATCCAAGTGCGAGAGACGATCTATCTGGCATTTTTGACGGTGCTGGGTTGTGTGTGCGGGTTCTTTCTTCTAATGGGCGCGCTGCCTATGCTGGGAGGCAACTGATGAGAACCGACAACGGCATAGACTTCGGGCGCGTGATTGACCACAGCAACGACGAAGACCGCGCATGGGACGAATACAGATATTCGCCGGGGTACAGAACTCCAGCGCAGCGTGCGGCCAAGATTGAGGCCGAGCAGGTTTTGCAGTACATCCCTTCATTTAGGAGTGAGAACTAGATGGATATCAAGAACGTTTACGATGGGTGATCTTCACATCAGCCGCACTGACTTTGCGGGATGCGGTGTTGGATGCCATTAAGCAGAAAGTCAACCGAGCTCCGCCGACCTGCACTCCGCCAACCTGCGCTCCGCCACAGCTGAAGCTCCGCCAACCTGCACTACGCCAACCTGAGCTCCGCCGACCTGAGCTCCGCCAACCTGCAGCTCCGCCAACCTGAGCTCCGCCAACCTGCAGCTACGCCAACCTGAGCTCCGCCAACCTGAGCTCCGCCAACCTGAGCTCCGCCAACCTGCGCTCGACGCCAACCTGAGCTCCGCCGACCTGAGCTCCGCCAACCTGCAGCTCCGCCAACCTGCGCTCCGCCAACCTGAGCTACGCCAACCTGAGCTCCGCCAACCTGCGCTCCGCCGACAATCTGCACGAGGTGCAGGACGCATCTCTGGCGTTCGCGCGTATCCAGTTTATCCCCACCGAAGGGTCGTTCGTGGGCTGGAAGATGTGCGCAGGGGGTGCAATCGTCAAGCTGGGCATCTCTGCCAGGGCAAAGCGGAGCCACGGCACAGAGCGTAAATGCCGCTGCTCTAAGGCCAAATGCTTGTCTATCACCAGCCCTGACGGGAAGCCGCTACAGGAGGCCCGCAGCCTGCACGACTCAACCTTCGTATATCGCGTCGGGCAGGTCGTGAAGCCTGATGGATCGATGAGAACCGCTGGAATACTTGCGGCGCTGGTATCCACTTTTACATTACCCGCGAGGAAGCAGAGGCACACGTATGACCACCAAGCAGACATCCCTAGCTGTGCAGGAGCAGGCATCGCTTGCCAAGACTCCGATGGACCTGTTGCAACTGGCGATTGAGCGCGAGGGTTCGATTGACGTAATCGAGCGCCTTGCACGCCTTCAAATGGAAATGATGGACCGCGATGCCAAACTGGCTTATACGCATGCCTTCGAAGAGTTCAAGGCCAACGTGCCGGCAGTGGTGAAGGACTCGGTAATCCTGGTCAACGAGCAGGCCCGAGGCAAATATGCCAAGCTGGACAAGATTTGCAACACGCTCATCCCGGCTTTGCTGAAGGTCGGCATTTCGCATCGCTGGAAGACGCGCATGACCGAAGACGGCAAGATGGTGCTGGTTACCTGCTATCTGCGGCACCGTATGGGCCATGAGGAAGACGGCTCGACCCTCGGGGGACCGCCTGACACGTCAGGCTCCAAGAACGCTATCCAGGCCTGCGGATCGACGGTTTCCTACCTGGAGCGCTACACGTTGGTTGCTTCGTGCGGGATCGCCATCAAGGATCAGGACACGGACGGCAACCCGCCGACAGACATGACGGAGAAGCAAGCCGCCGAGTTGCAGGACTACGCCGACGCTCTCAGGCAGTGCGATGACTTGCCCAGACTCAAGAGCGTCTTCGCGGACGCGTATAAATTTGCAGGCAATGTCAGCGCTCACGCCAAATCTCAGATGACCTCGGTATACAACGAGTGCAAAGCGAGGCTGCAATGAGACCAGACAAGTTTAGACGCACGTTTGATGTTCGGTTCTGGGGTGGAGTTCAGAAGCTCCAGCAGAGCGATTGCTGGCCTTGGATAAGGGCGCGGTGCAACAACGGGTACGGAAAGATCAAACTGCACGGTAAGTTCCTGTCTGCGCACAGAGTGGCTTTTGAGTTGGCGCATGGGACGATACCAGCCGGCAAGGTCGTCTGCCACACATGCGACAACCGTTTTTGCTGCAATCCCGCACACCTAGTTGCGATGACTCAGAGCGAGAACATTCTAGATGCGTTCCGCAAGGGTCGCATGACTCGCGCTCAGGGAGGCAGACCAAAATGCGCATAATCTGTGCAACTCAAAATACTGCTGAATGGCACGATGCGAGGCTTGGCAACTGCACCGGGTCTGGCGAATCAAAGTTTAATTCTCGACTCAAAAAGGCTTCCAAAAACGGAAAGGCTGGCGAGTGGTCCGGCGCTCATTGGGATTACGTTTCGCGAGTTGGCTTGGGAGCGGATCACCGGAATACCGGCAGAGCACTACGTCTCTGAGCCATGGACATCGGCAAACAGTACGAGGGGGAAGCCAGAGTTGAGTTTTGGATGCGCAGGGGAACCGAAGTCGAGCAGACAGGATTTATTATGCATCCCGACTCTGCCGTATCTGGGAGCTTCACCAGATGGATATGTGATCGAGGACGGCATCGAGATTCCAGGTTGAACTGAAGGTTCCAAAGCCAAAGACGCATGAAAAGTACCTGGAAGACGATGCGGTGCCCGAAGAGTATGTGCGGGCCAGCTCGACACGCGAAATGCTCTGCATGGACCATGCGCCTTATGGGACTTCGCCAGCTACTGCCCTCCCGACATCATGCCGGATGCCCGAAGAGTTCCGCCTGTTTGTGAAGCGCCAAGATGCCAATCGCCGATCGGTGGGCGGCAATCGAGAATGCCGCTACGGTGACCATGGAGCACGTTGCCGAACGCATGGAGAAGCTGAGGGCGATGTATCCACCCAAAGACGCGCCCAAGAGCAAGTTCCGCCAGCAGCTAGAATCCAGCGTCTTGGCTGACGAACTCAGCGAATCAGAGGCCTACGAGGCTGCAGCAGGGTACATTGACGGCCTGGAGGTTACGCCGATGCCTATGACTTGTTCTGCGGACTGGTTTTAAGACCATGACAGATAAGCCCATGATTGTCTACGATTTGTTCTGCGGGACTTGGCGGCTGGGCTGAAGGCTTTCTCGCGGAGGGGTACGACGTGACCGGCTTCGATATTGAGGCCCATGACTACGGCACAGGCGGCTATCCCGGCAAGCTGATCCTGCGCGACATCCGATCGATTCATGGCTCCGAACTGAAAGATGCAGCCGTGATTGTCGCCAGCCCTCCGTGCCAGGAGTACAGCTATAGGGCGATGTGCTGGAAGCGGGCAAAGGCGCTCACGCCGCCCGAACAATCCGCTGGTGGAAGATTCCTGAGAAAGCATCGAAAAAACAGCGTGGAATGACGATTGCTGAATTGCTGGCGTGGGCCAAATGGAAGATCGACTACCCGAAGCCGGCACCTGAACTTTTTATCCAACTCTTCAACGAATGCTTCAGAAGTGGTCAGCGCGAGGCCAATGCGGCGGTCTGTCACTGCGAATGCTGGCGTTGCGCGAGGGGATGGCCATTGCGTTCGCTGTGATGCACAGTTCAACACCTGGCAAGCCTGCACGGTACATCCCGATGGTTATCGAGAATGTGCGCGGCAGCGCAGAAGTGGGTCGGTCGAGCGCAGTGGAATTACGGCAGCTTCTACCTGTGGGGTGATGTGCCGGCGCTGACGCCGATGCGGAGCCGATTAAGAACAACGGCGGCTCATGGTTCGCTATCGGTTCTCCTGGGCATGAAAGTAACGGGCCAGAATCCAGACGGCCGCAACCGGTGCCAGCCCTCACGCTTCGATGGCAGCGGCAAGTCATTCAAGACGGCAACCGTGGCATGTGATGGCCGGCGCGAAGCAAGGCGGGGATTGGTTGCGGCAAGAATTGCGAATCATCAATATCCAGGCTGTCGGCTCAAAGTCGACCGCAAGCGCAAGGCCGCTTCAGCCATGATTGCCAAGATACCCTTCCCTCTAGCCCAGCACATAGCGAGGACATTTAAGCCATGACCTGCAGCCATTGCAACCGCGTTGCCTGGTACTACGTGGGCAGAGAGTTCTTTTGTGGGCAGCACAAAGCCGAAGCGTGGGCCGCTGCAGACAAAGAGCATAAGCACTCCATCAGCCGCGCATCCGTGGACCGTTACCCAACCGAATTACCCGGCAGGCAAGTGCATCATGTCCGCGATGGGATTACGCCGCTGATGCCAAGGAATTTCGCATGACTGTTATCTTCCAACCCAAGGCAAAATGGCGTGAGCGACCAGAATGGCCCGCAGTAAACCGGTTCTGTAAATGGTATTCCTGGGGTGTTTGCCGAGTTCTAGTCGGTCGTGAGCCTGCAGGATGGCACATGAGCATTAGTTGCCCAGACCGCAATCCTACGTGGGAGGAGATCAAGCAGGCTCGCTACGACTTCTGCCCACATGATGTGACGATGGCGATGATCTTGCCACCAACAGCGGAATATGTGAACATCCACAACTTCTGCTTTCATTTGCATGAGATACCGAACGATGGTGCCGCATGAAGCGTGTAGGCAAGGTATCAGGCACAGTGCGGCTATCGGGCAAGGATCTGACGGAGCTACGCGAGCAGCGCTATCAGCTGGACCGAGGCCGGTGCCAGTGGCGCAAAGGCAAGCCAGATGCCTGCGGGAAATGGCTGCCGCTCCACGGAGATCTGATGGTCAGGGCGCATCTGGCGCACACCAAAAGCCACGGCGCAGGCGGCGGGGATACGTTGAGCAACACACGAATTTTGTGCTTTCACCATCACATTGAGGCGCAGCACATGAAAGGCCTCAAAGGATGAAATGTTTCACTTCGCAGCTACGCAAGCAGGTTTAAGATGGGTGCAATCAACTGCCCCCAGCATTGATTTCAGGGATCGGGTAGCTCCCGATTCTAGGGAGAGCGGAAGCCCTACACTTCCGCTCGACCGCCTTTTGTAGGGAGGGTTTGTGCTCGATCGCTCACGACTCCGCGCCTATTTCACCGTAGATTCTCAGACGCTATCCTTCATCCGTGGGTTGCCCAAATGAAATGGATGAAACACATGACCGCCACGCGGCGGGATGAAAAAATTGCTCGCTTGGTTTCAGAGGGTGGGGAGAAGGCAATGGCACGGTACGGGCTCTACTGGATGGTCCAGGAAATTATCGCTGAACAGATGGAAGGGAAAGACCCTTCTTGCAGCGTCTGCTACCCCATCTCAGTGTGGTCTCACTTGCTTGTCACTCGTGGGTCACTCGTATTCTCAACCCTCTCGACATTGGCAGTGACTGGGGTAGTGACAGTAGAGCGAGATGGTAATGACATCCGAGTGACAAACCGCAAGTTATTGAAATATAGAGATGAATACGCTAGAAAATCCGGACACACTCCTGACAAACTCCCAGCTAGAACAGAAGGAGAAGGAGAAGGAGAAAAGAATAAGGCCGCGACGCCAAAAACTGGCGGCTCGCTGCTAGAAGAAAAAGCGAGCGCTCCGCGCCTTGTTTCCAAAAAAGAAACCCCCTTACCTCCCCAGGTAGATTTGAACGTTTGGCAGGACTGGGTGGAGATGCGCAAAAAGTGCCGCGCGCCGTTCACCGACGCCGCCCGTGAGGGCATCATCGCTGACCTGCACAAACTCGTCGGGCTGGGGATCAACCCGAACCAGAGGCTTGCGGACGGGATCAAGGGCGGCTGGCGCGGGGTTTTGTTCGCAGATGACAAACCGTCGAAGACAAACCCGCTTTTTGGCGTCAAGTTCGCCAACGGAGTCCAGCAATGATCGCCGAGCGGGAGGAAAGAGCGTTACTCGGGGCGTGTATGGCCGAAGACGAGCGCACGCTTGAGCTCGTCACTTCGACTCTGCCGCCGGAATATTTCGCGCTGGATTCTCACCAGCGGATCGCCAAAGGAATCATTGGGCTCTACGCCTCGCAACGGCCAGTCACGATTGTCACGGTTGGGGGAGAGCTTCAAAAGCGGCACGAGCTGGAAACCGTGGGAGGTCAGTCGTACCTTTGCGGGTTGACCGAAGATCTGCCAGGAAAACTCTACGAATCCGCCAAAGACCACATCGAACGGCTCAAGGAAGCATGGAGACGCCGCCAGATAGCGATTCTTGGGGAGGAAATAGCCCAAGGTGCTGCCGGTGGCTCGCAGGATAGTCATTCCCTCATCCAGACCGCAGCGACGCGCCTAGAGGCGATTGTGAGCGATTCGGTCGATGAAGATCCCGCAGTGCAAACGTTCATCGTTTCGAGTCTGGACAAGTGGCAGCGGGAGCATGATGCGGAACAGTCTTGCGGGTTGAGCTACGGGATAGCGGATTTGGACGCGGCAACTGGCGGGATGAGGCCGGGAGAGCAAACCGCACTCGGGGCGAGCTCTGGGGTGGGAAAAACTTCGGCGCTGGTGCAGGCTTTACATGCCAACTGCTCGCAGGGGATACCGTGCCACGCATTTCTTCTGGAGCCGACCAGGGATCAGGTCGTGCGGAAACTCTGCTCGATGGTCGCTGGGGTGCGGTACGGAGCGGTGACGGACCCGCGCACCGCGAATGTGGTTGAGTCGGACGCTTTGAGACGGGCGGCGGGAGTTATCGCCGAGTGGCCGTTATTTCTCCACGACCGCTCCACTCTAACCTTGGATCAAGTTTTGGGGCTAGGCAGGCTGTCGATCAACCGCCACGGCACCAAGTTGATCGCTCTGGATTACGTGCAGAGGCTGAAGATTCGCCAAGCGGAGCGAGATGAGCCATTGCGCTTGCGGGTCGCCCGAGCCTCTACCGCGCTTGCGGATCTAGTGAAGGGGACTAACTGCGCGAGTCTCTTACTTTCGCAGCTCACGACGGGCCGAAAGAACGGGGCTCAAGCCAAGCCGACGATGTACGACTTTCGCGAATCTTCGCAGATCGAGAACGACGCGCACACAATCATCTTGCTCCACAGAACCTACGACGAAGACCAGGGGCACTATATGAGCGAAGGGGCGATCTTTGTCCCAAAGCAAAGGTTTGGTTCGCCGTGCAATTTAGCAGCATGGTTTGACCCAAAGATGGCGGTTTGGAAAGGACAGCGCAATGTGTGATTTCCCAGCAAAAGTGTTGCTCAAGATTCGCCGTGATGTTGCGGTCTCTGCCGACCGCACGCAAGACATGGAGACGATCCGCAGCCAGGCGGCATTCGTCATGGCCGTTGACCAACTGCGGATAGCGCATGAAGAGTTAACGAACTGCAGATGCTGGTACGAGGAAATCGAACGCCAGAGGAGCGCAGCATGACCCAGATAGCCAATCTCGAAAACCTAGCCCAGCGGAATAGGGCCTTGGCAATGAACGCAGTGACACCGTTGGATGAGCGGCTGACCTACCTGAACAGGGCGAAGCGCTACGAGGAAGCGGCCGAGCAGGAGCGCGACTACCGGCCTGAACAGGAAGAAGTCGAGGATGAGCGGTTTGTCGGCAATACCTCGCTGGCCCTTATCGCTCTGAGTTGCGCAGTGTTTTGGTGGTTCGCCATTCGGGGCATTTGGTACGTCGTGCATTTGTGCATGGGCTGGAAGCTGGTGAAGGGATGACCTCGATTCCACTCAAGTCGGCTTTTCTGTGCTTGGATTGCGATTGCATAGCCAGCTCAGCCTGCTACTGCCCAGTCTGCTGCTCCACTTCGCTCTTGTCGCTGGCCAAACTGCTGAACCGTGCTCACAAGATCGCACAGGATGCCCCGCCAAGCGATTCTTTGGCCCCTAGGAGCGGTTGCCATGTCTGAAACGGCCAATGTCACCAGACCGATCCAAGAAGCCCTAGAAAAGGCAGGCTACATGTGTCTGCGCTTGAACTCAGGCACGGCGCAAAAAGGGAAATACTTCATTCAAGCTCTGCCCCAAGGGAACGGCGGACCTGCTTTTGTGCCTTCCTGGGCAATTGCCGATCTGGCTCGAGACTAAGACGGTCGACGGCCACACGAACAAAGCGCAGGTTGAGGCGCAGGCTGCGTTCAAGGCCAAAGTGGAGAATTTGGGCCATCAGTACCACAAGGTTCACACGCTGGACGACGTTTTAGGGATTCTGGGGAGGAAAGCATGAGGCCGAAGCGAGTAGTTTTGATTCTCTCAGCCGATGAGCAGTGGGCCAGCCGTCTAGCTTGTGTTCTTCGTGTGCAGGGGTTTGCTACAGGCGAGCCTTACGACTGCTGCATCGTGGATGGGCCTTCGTTCGGCCCCGAAGCCGCCTCGGCTCTGATTCTACCGCTGCATCATTCAATTCTGGTATGCGACAAGACGGAGGGTTGGGAAGATTGCCGCGCTGTAATCCGCATCACTGAGCCTGACATGTTTGTGATTCTAGAGGCCGTAAAGCGGGCTTCAGCACGCAAACGT
>CAWAIT010000001.1:0-268180 GCA_963782235.1 uncultured Acidobacteriaceae bacterium | reverse complement strand
GGCGGTCGCGCACGAATCTGGACGAGGAAAACAATGGGACCGCGCGCTATTTCCTAGCCGAGGCAAGTGGCAACAACGGCAGCCTGGCACTGGGCAGGGAAGTGGCCAGCGAGGGCGAAGCCCTGGTCGAGGCGCTGCGTCTCGGGGTGACCTACTACGAGATTCAGGAGTATCGGGTCGTGCCGGATTTCTCCGGAAGAAAGCCGCTACTGGGCAAAGAAGCGGTTAACGGCAAGTAGAGCCCAGGAGTTTATATAGCACTGGCTTCATTTACAGATGATGTTGATCTGTGGTGAGCGATCCGCAAGCTGATTGCGGTTGAGTGCTGGTCTGGTTCGTTCCGCGAGCCTGGCCGGGAACCGATAACGTTTTCGACCAGGACAGCGAGAGAGCCGCGCCAGCGTCCCTCCTTTCTGTTCTGGCACTACGCAGAAAGAAAAGGAGGAAGAGATGGTGAAGCAACGATTTCGGGTGTTGTTCCGACGTTGGTTCTTCACTGTAGCGAAGTTCTGCGGACCAATTCTGTTGTACGAGCTGTTTGTGTTGGTCCGGCAGCACTTTCAGTATGTGCCCCCGAGCATTTCGGATTTGCTGATGGGAGCACTTTTGGCTTTCCTGCTCACGGCTCTGTTGTGTTGGCTGTGGGCATTGGGAGCGTGGGTGTGGTTCAGGCTGCGCAGGTTACGCGGTTTCTTGGGCGAGCTACGGCAATGCTCCAGAAGCTATTGGAACCCTGAGGCAGTGAGGACCAACAAGGCGTAGCAACGACAACTCGTGTTGGCCGGCGCTTAGCTGCCTGGCCGAAATCTTTTGGTTCGGTTTTCGGCAAGGGCAGCGAAGAGACTGGCACGAGCCGTCTCCTCCAGCTGTCCTTGCCCGACAGCTTAAAGGAGATTCGCAATGCCAAATGCTACGAACTGCGGTGCCAACCTGGTGTTGGCGCTCGAACTTGACCGTAACGGAAACGTATCGAAGAAGACCATGAAACTGGATCGGGAAGCACAACTGACCAACAGCCTCTTGCAAGGGCTCTACCCGGGAATTCATGTCGCCACAGTTGACGTGCCGGCGGAACCCCTGGATTCCTGCGAGCAGGCCATGGTCGAGCAGGCTCTTACCCGAATCGAGATTGATGGTATTCGCTACAGCCTGGTTGGAGCCAGCGGCAGCGCAAAGAACGGTAAGTTCTACGCGGTCGAGAGTTCCTTCGAAAAGAAGTTGGCGGAGAGGTTTCGTTTCTCGCCGCAGGCCGCCATCACCTACTTCGGAATCCTGGTTTCCTCGTGCAAGGTTCTCGTCGAGGTGCCGGATTGCCGTGTCATGGTGGTCGATGACCATGAATTCGGCACCAACGATTGCCGGGGATGGATCTCGCAGTCGTTGTTCCGGAAACTCCAGCAAAAACACCAGTCCGAACTTCTAGCCAGGGAGACGGAGAGTCTGCACGCGCAACGGATCGCAGAACGGTCTGAAGAGCAGCGGGCCCCTTCGTTGACCGAGGACGAGGAAGCGACGCTGGTTGAACAGGCGAAGCGCAAGATTCAAGGCAGGAAAATCGGAGCGCATCGCTTTTATCAATTTCGTCTGGCATTCGACAAGACGCAGGCGAAGGGCGCATTCAAGGTCATGGCGGATGAAGTTGCCCGGCATCTCGAAGCGGACATCATCCTTCCCAGATCGTGCGTGAAGCCCAAGTACCAGGGAAAAGTGTTGCGGACGATTCGCTCGCTCATGGGAGATCGCCAGGCACACACTTTCCGTGGTCCAGTCTTGATCGGCTTTCGTGACGTCTCCCGCAACCTCGAATTCAATTCGAGCTACACCCTGCTGGAACACGCCCCGGAAGACTCGATTGAGCTGGAAATCAAACCCTACGCCCTCAGCCAGATCGAGAAAGTGCGGCAGGCGTTCGAGTCGAACAACTTCACCGAGCTTTTTGAGTTGCTGGGCACGAAGGAAAGCCAGCGAGTCCTGGAGCACGGCGAAGAAACCGATCCGGACTACACCTCAGACGAATACACGGTGGCGCAGGCAGCTCTGATCGCCGACGCTACCGGGTACATGTTGAAGCATCCGTTCATTCAGCACCACCTCCAGCGCGTGTTGATGAAATGGGCGTATCGGCTCTGCACCAGTGGTGGCTTCCGCCTTCCCGGGTTTGCACTCGCGGACGACGGCTACCTCTTCCTGCATGAAGGACAAGTGGTCTGCGGTTCGGATTGGATCCCAAAGACCAGCGCCATCGCCGAATCAAGTTGCCGGCATGGTCTGGTCGTGCGCTATCCCATCCGAATGAAAGAAGACCTCCTGCCGGTCGAGAACCTCTCAGCGGAAGACACCCTGCGTCTGTTGACCGAGCACCTCGAACAGCGTGGGTGCCGGCTCTCAACCGATGGTGTCGCTGCCATTGCCAGGGAGCAACTGCAGCTGAGAGGCACGCTGGTCCTTCATTCGGAAACCGCTGCCAGAAACGGCGGGGATTTTGACTTCGACATGGTGTGCCTGGTCGAGGACAACCGTTTTCCACGGTTCGTTGAAGACCGGTTCGCCTACGAGGAACAACACTCCGCCACCAAGAAAAAGAACCCCAAACCCCCGAGTCCCTGGTGGAACCTTCCGCAAGTTTCGATGCAGGCGCGCGGAAATCAGATCGGCGCCATAACCGATTTGAAGACTTCGTGCCTCGCGAAAGGAAGGCCAGACCTGGCTCGAGAGTTGGTGGACCAACTTCAGAACGCGCTGGATCAACTGAAGCATGGTTACCCAGCCCGACCAAGAGGTCATCCGCAACATCCGCAACGATGTGCCTACAGCGCCTTGGCTGAAGTTGAAACAGAAACGCCGGATCGAAGACATGGACGAGCACATTGAAGTCGATGCCAACGATAAGGTCGGAAGACTGTACAACTTCACGCGCAAGGAACTGGGGCGGTTCTTCGGCAGTGCCGCCACGGCGCGCTTGAGCGATTTCCGGGGAGTGATCGGAGGACAGAGCTTTACCCCGGAGATTTATCAGGAGTGCTTCGTGGTCAACCGGTACTACGGGAGCCGGGTGACCGAAATCATGGGGCGTCGCCAACAGCTTCTGGCGGAACTGGAGAAAGCTAATGCGGAGATCGAGGCGAACAAGCACGACGCCGAGGCCCGCAAGCAGCTTTTCTTCCGGCGCAACCAGGCTTCTGCCGCGTTGAACGCTTACGAGAAACGGGCGGGAGAAGAGCTGAAGGCGCTGGTCAATGGGCTTCAGAAATGGAGCAGCAGCAAGAATGGGACTCGATTGTCCTATCTGTCGGCCTTGCACGCGATCGTTTGCAGGGATAGACGTCCGACTCCAGATCCCAACATGGTGACTGGGACTGGATCGATCGTCTTCTACAGCTTTCCACAAGAGGTCGTTAACCAGATTGCGGAACGTACCGGTGGACGTCCGGTCACAGTGGAAGTTCCCAGTCTGTGCGACGGCGAGGTGGAAATCGACGCGGAAGGGCGGATCTTTTTAGTTCAACCCTTCACCCAGGCCAATGGACAGGTCGTTGAACGCCTGATCTTCATGGCGCAGGTCACGAAGACGGGGGAAGTGTTCACCGACCGCGACGAGAAAGGCTCGCCCGTTGTACTGGAGCGAGTCCGGAAGTTCCCGATCAAGGCGGGACGCAGCGAAGTACGCAACGGGAAGGTGATCTTTCCCGACACCCAACGGCGGCCCCAACTCCCCAGTAGGAGTGTCGCGCCGCTGCTTGAACCCAACTAACCACAACCGTCTAGGAGACTTCGGAGGGAGTCTCCTGGACGTACAACATTCGGACTAAAGGAAGGAACAAACAAGCCATGAGACGCGTTGTGTTGATGTTCGCAGTACTGGCCGCGGCAGTTATCCCGGCCGTTGCGCAGAAGATTGAAACCCAGACCAGTGACCGTACCCGCATCGTGCATCTGAAGACGGCGTTGAACCACCTCACGGTCATCGAAGTCGGCGAACCGGTCGTGCAGGTGGCAGCCGGAAGCCCTTCATTCAAAGTCGAATGGCGGGAGAATAAGGTATTTGTCCAGCCCACGGAAGCAGATGCCGCAACCAACCTGTTCATCTGGACGGCCAGTCAGCGCCTGAACTACGAACTGGAGCCCGCCGATTCGGTGACGAATATGGATTTTGCCGTCGACCAGGCGCCAGTTCGCCTGGAGCCGGTAAAGCCGACGGCTACGAGCAAGCCGGTCCCGGCCTCGCCGTCGATCACGGAGCTCCTGCTCGCGGGAAAGCCAATTCGACTTCTGCCCTCAAAGCAGCGAGCCTCGAAGCCGGTCGAGGTGTGGATCAGCGATCTCTATGAGAAAGATGGACGCCTTCTGATCCGCTACACCGTGTGCAACCACGGCACCGAACCATACACCATTGACACTCCCCTGGTGTACCAGTTGGACGGGGTGCGGTCTGTCCAGTCCCTGTACGGTCTCCAAAACTCGCAGTTAGGCGATGAGCAAGCCGCCAAACTCAAGATCAAGCAAGAGACACCAGTAAAAGTGTTGGATGGTCAGACCCAGACCGCGCGGATTGCTCCGGGCGAAGAAGCGGTTGGCGTCGTGGCCCTCGATATGGCGTCCAGCACACAACCCACAGTACTGCGCTTTCAGTTTCCCGGCTCCAAGCAATCGGAGGATGGATTGAGCAACGGACAGCAAGTGCAGATTGCTGCATTTCTGGTGCGATAAGCGCTGAAGCGCAGCCAGAGGCAAAACATGGCAGATCCATTCACCGTCAAGCCGGTTTACAACGCGCTGAGCCAATACATCCGCAATCGAGCGGACATTGGTGCGAGCAGGGCCATGCGTGACGGTGTGCTGGAACCTTCCAACCCGTTTGAACGAAAAGCCGCGAGGCCACCCAGACGCTGGTTTGTGCTGGTGTCTCTGCTAGCAGCGATGGCGTTTGGCTTCTTCTTTTACTTTAACAACCTGCTGTAAGGCGATGGATGTGAACGATCAAAACGATGCAAACGAAGTGAGACCTCCAGCCCCAACCGAGCTGGGCAGCGATGCGCGAGAGCAAATTCGCGACTGGGAGTTTCTCTTCTGGGCTTTTCTTCTGTTCGGCTTGGGTCGGCTGGCGTGGCTGTATCTCTACCGGCCGCCGAACAATGCCTTTCATTTGGGCCTCTCGTGCGGGTTCGTGTTCTGCGGCGTCCTGGGGTTTCTGATGCGCTGGGTGTTCAGCCCGAGGAGGTGGAAGTAATAATGATGCGCGAATCGTACGCCAACCGGCAGCAGAACCCGCCAGTCCTGGAGAACATGGAGATCGTGGTCGCCCTCGTTCTGATGGCGGCGTGCTGGTTCTCCTGGTACGTAGCCCACGAGCGTTACAACTTGACGAACCGCCAGATTGCCGAGGTGGCCTGCTACCTGGCTATCGGCGGCTTGGCCATCGCCGGCTCCGCCATATTGATTGCCACCGCACGCTCCCGGCGGGAGAAGGCGTGGCCCCATCCACCGATGGTTGTCTCCCGCAAGCTGGACGAGCAGTTTACGTCCGACGCCTGGAAGCAAGACGCCGTGGTCCTCGGCTACGACATCCACGGCAAGCCTTGGTACTGGCCGGACAGAGTCCGCGTCATGCAGGGCATTGTGTTGGGCATGACCGGCTCCGGCAAGACCACGCTTCTGAAGAACATCATCACCCAGGACATGGCGCGAGTGGTCGGCACCCCGAAGGATCCACACCGGTTGCCGATGGTGATCTTTGATGGCAAAGGGGATCTCGAATTCTTTTATGACCTTCTGCCGCACGTTCACCGGGCCGGACGGTTGCATCAGCTGCGAGTCCTGAATCCGGCGCGCCCGGATATCTCTGTCCGGTACAACCCGTTCTACTGCAACGACGAGGACTATATGGCGGTCGTCAACATGGTCTTCGGCTCCTTCAATCTGCACGACGAGTTCTTTGCCAAGCACCAGTTGAACTACCTTGCCGACATCGTTCGCGTGCTGGTGTACACCGGCCGGAAGATCAACGTCTATGACGTGCTGGTCGCGGCCATTGACGAACAGGTGCTGCGCGATCAGGTCGAAAAGGCACGTCAGCGCCTGGAACACGACCCATCCATCCCCGTACAGCGCCGCCTGAACTTCGAGATGTCGGTTAGAAACCTCTACCAGTCGTTCGCAGACCGCGAGCGTGTGCCAAAGATCCAGGGCCTGGTCAACGAGTGTATGACGCTTCTCGACGATGAACTGAGCGTGATCACCGGCCCGTACGACGAACTATTGTCTCTCGACGAAGTGATCGAGCAGGAACTGATCCTGTTTGTCACCTTGAACGTCAACAAGAACACCGAGCCCGTGCGAGCTCTGGGGAAGATGCTGTTGCAGAACCTGCAACTGGTCGTCGGCAAGCGGTACGAGAGTGAGGAGCAGCGGCGGCGTACCAACCGCCCGATGTTCAGCGTCGTGCTGGACGAGTTTGCGCCATTCGGATACCGGAACTTCGCGCAGATCCTGCAGACCGCCCGCGGCACTCACACCGCGTTTCTGTTCTCGATGCAGAGCCTGCCGCAACTGATGCAGGTCGGCCGGGGCTTTAAGGAAGATGTGACCTCGGCGCCGAACACGACTCTGACGTTGCGCACCCGCGACGAGGAAACGGCCCGCTATTTCCTGCGGGCTTCGGCCGAGCACACCGTCACCCGGCGCAGCGTGTCGATGCACCGCCAGCGACTATTTGGTTACGAGAAGTACGAGGCAACCGACCGGGCCACGGAGAGCGAAGACCGTGAGACCCGCGCACTCGATGAGCACATCAAGAACCTTCCCAAGGGTCAAATGGAGATTCTGATGACGGATGACACGCGCGGCACATTGCACCAGTTGTTGCACGTTCGTCCGCCACAGGATGTCACCTTCCCAAACTTCGAGCCGAAGTTGTACCCGCGGCTGCTGGAATCCGTGGAGGACTCGACTGGCGCGAACTTGCGGTTTAAGACGCCCGAGTTGGCGGCAACCACCCGTTTTGCCCGTCGCGGATAAGGAGGGTTGAAACGACCATGAAGCGAACGATCGCTATCGTCACACTCGCAGTGAGTGGACTGATGACAACCGGTCCTGCCATCGCTCAGCAACGGACGCAATCTCCAGTGGCGGTGCAAGGGCAACGACAGGCGCAGCCGCAGGGGCAACGACAAGCTCCGCCGGCGCGTCCGATGTATCAACGCCGTGACACCTGGTACGAGTTCCTGCTCAAGCAGTTCAATCCCAGCAATTTCGATTACGGCGCGTGGATCGAAGAACGGCGCCAGGTGTTCCTCGAAGCAAGCGTGCGGAACCCGTACTTCAAATACAGCTTGGGCACGACGATTGCGCTGCTGCTCATGGCCATACTGTGCACCAAGCAATGGATCGACCACCGTCGCGCCATGTGGGTCACAGCGGAGATGATGACGGACCTGTACAACCATGATCTTTACTCTCAGGATGTCGCTGAGAAGGCGATTCAGAAATACAACCAGCACATCGAACGCTGCAACCGTGCAATCGAAGCTGCCCAACATGGTAGTACGCTACCGGTGGCCACTGCAGACGCGGATCTGCTTAACGCCCAACTGCAAAAGACCGCAGGAGAACCAGGCATTCGCCGTCATCGAGACGCTGATGCGGGTGCTCGTTCTGACGGTCCGTATCAAGACCCTCATTGACGGGCGGGAGAAACCAACATGCGATTCAGCATCGATGTAGGCAGCGAACTCGAACTACGCCGTGTTTGGTATCTGCTTGGTCCGGCTTCTGGCTTGCGTGGTGCTGTTACTAGACAAAGTGCGATCGGTGAAAAAAAGTCTATTGACGACCGTGATTCCCGGACGAGCCGCGAGCTTTCGTAGCCGGAGAACCCCCGCTTTGCGGTGCGAAGGGTTTAGCAAGAAGTTCCTGCCAGATCTGCCAAACCTCAATCAAGTCCAAGTGGACGCCCACCGTGCTTGGACGGTACTCCCGTGATCAGCCCATTTGACTGCCACTCGATTTGAAGCTAATAAGAGCGCTGGAAAGGCACAGTTGCGTCGGGGGCCGGAGTCCCGAAAAGAAACCTCCCGTCATTCGCCAATTTTGCATGGGACTTGAACATTGACACATTCACAACATGAAGGCCATTTGCGCTGCGTTAAGCGGCCATGGACTTGGAAAGGAGTCATCAGCTAATGACCAAGGACAAAACGGAACATCCCGTGCTGCTGCGAGAGAAATCAGCCGCCGAAGTACTGGGACTCGCGCCCCAGACGTTGAGGAGTTGGAGATGCACGAAGCGCTATAACCTGCCATTTCACAGGGTGGGTCGGCGGATTTCTTACAACGAGCGCGACCTGCTGCAATTTCTGGAGTCCCGCCGCGTCGCCGGCTAAGGGGCGGGATCATGGGGATAAGGCACGCTGAAGCAGATCTCTCGATCGGGCGCGAAGCCCTGGACACCCAGATTCCCGAGGGGAAGCTTGCCGCCTGCCCGGTAGAGAGAAGCTAGCAGGAGATGGAGCGGATCATCCTAAGCTTGGGCTGCGCGAACGCAAGCGCTGGTACGAAGTCTTCGACAGTTTGCACCCGCCTTCACGTCCGACTCACGACGAAAGATTTTTGATGCACATGCAGCACCCGTAGGCCGGGGGGCAAAGATGACTGAACTTGAAGTGACCCCATGAGGAGTCACCTCTTGCGATGCACTTTGCCAGCAAGCAGCAGGGCGTTCGTGGCTTTCTGCATGGACTCGCGCACAGGGGCATCGATGAGTCGCGCATAGACCGAGGTGGCAGTCGAGCCGGGAGCATGCCCTAGGCTTTTGCCAATGATGGGCAGACTCGCACCCGTCATTGCCTGCCAGCTTCCCAGCGTGCGCCGCAAGTCGTGCAGCCACAGGTCGGAAAGACCAGCAGCTTCAAGGATGCGACGCCAGCAGCTCTTGGGTTCCACCAGGTGGCCGGTGCGACCGCGTCCCGGGAAGACCCAATCATTAGTCGCTGACTGCTTCCGCCGTTTGAGTATCTCCAGCGCCTGGGGCAGCAATGGGATGATGAGGGGTTCGTCTTCCTTGGCCTCTTCTGCCGGTATCGTCCAAAGCACACGGTTGAAGTTGATTTGCGGCCAGCGCATGGCCTGCACGTTCGAGCGGCGGCCCCCCGTGAACAGACTGAGATAGAGGTAATCACGGATGTCTTCGTTGGGTTCAGCGTCGAGGGCGCGGAAGAACGCTTCGGCCTCTTCCGGCAGCAGAAAACGCTCGCGCTTCTTTTCCTTAAAAGCTTTTATGCGGGCCGCAGGGTTCTCACCCTTCCATCCGGCCTCTGTTGCTGCCCAGTTGAACATGGAGGAAAGCAGTTCAATGGTTCGATTCGCAGCATAAGGGCCACGCTTACGTCCCTTTTTTAGCCCGACTTTTTTTTGCCCGAGCCGTGCGTGTAGCTTGATGACATCAAGCTTCTTGATCGAAGAAATTTTGCGCAGGTGCCAGCACCGCAGGTTCTTCTTGAAAAGGCGCTGCATTTCCGGCCAGGTTCTCCTCCGCTGGCCGTAAAGTTCCCCGAACTGCGCGAACAGCTCACGCAGCGTCATTTCGTCACGCACCTCGCGCTTGGTATTGGCAGGATTCTCACCACGCGCAATCGCGCCGTTGAGTTCAGCGGCCGTCCTGCGGGCCTGTTCGATGGTGAGGTCAGGGAATGGACCTATCTGTATGCGCTCTGGCCGACCGTTGACCTTACGATAAAGAATGAAGTTCTTTCGCCCAGTGGTCGTGACGGCGATGCCGAACCCCCGCGAACCCTTGGTGTCGAAGTAATAAGCACGTTGTCCGTTGGTCGGACAGGGGAGCCGGTTCAACAGGTCCTTGGTGAAACCGAAGCGCCGACCTTCCGATCGACGGGAGGGCTCTCCCATTGCTTGCTGTGCTACCGCTGCGGTATCGGGGGAATGTTTTTGTGGCGCAAGCCGGAGATCAACCGGGAGGTCTGCCTGTACGTCTGCCTGTGCTACCAGTGTGCTACCGCGTGGGCGAACTATGGTTAACTTCGGGGAATTTTGAGCAACCATGATAACCAGCATTCTAGGCTGATAAATCACCTAAGATCAACAAGAAACGACGACGGTAAACTTTGAGAACATGGCAGAGCATCCGGCTGTTAACCGGAGGGTTGTAGGTTCGAGTCCTACCTGAGGAGCCATTTCTTTTCTTGGGCTTGCCGCGAATCCGCGAAAACGATCTGGGTCAGATAAGGGTCACATAAGGTTACTAGGTGGGTACACGCCCTTACTGGACGCGTGTGGCCTGCTGCTTGACGAAGTTCACCAGCTGCTGCTGAATCCTCCGCTTGGCTTCCATTCCAAGATCGCCGTAGACCTCGGATGTGGTGGCGAGCTTCTCGTGCCGCAGAAGAGTTTTCACCTCCTCCAGTTCAAGGCCCGCCTCCTTGCCCCAGGCGCTCACCGTGTGCCGGAAGCTGTGCCAGCCGATGTTGGGAAGGCCAAGAGTCCATTGAGGGTTGAGGATGCGGACCGTTCGTCTTGACACAGGGTATCCTACCCAGTCGCGGTTTTCGAGTCGTGGCTGAAGAACAACCGGATGAAGGTTGCGGAAACGTGACGCGCCGACGGCCATTACTCTCACTCATTCCAACGGCCAAGCCCGCCGCAGCGGGTTAGGTGAGCATTGATCAATGTTGCAGAGTCCCGGAGGGACGGCAGAGTTCAACGGGGGAAGCGACTGCGGTGTGAACCCACCGGCACAGGCCCCCCTCCCCACGTCCGCCCCTAAAATCTTGATAACAAACGATCACGCCGAAAAAATCTCCGCAAAATCCTGAGTGCGTGGGGCTTGCAGGCAAAATCTTGATGTCAAAGAACTTAGCGCATTTCGCGCAAGGAAGACACTCTTGCCTTTCCTCAATTACGGTATATGGGTTTCTAAACTTAGGAGCAAGAGAAATGCGCGGCGCTTATGGTACGAAGGTAACCAGCAGTTCCAAATTGGAACTTGATCAGCATTGGAACTTGATCAGCGCCAAGCCCCGACGATGTAAATCCGACATTTGGCCGCGTAGCGGCCAGCAATACGCCGACGCTAAAGCGCCCGCTATGGGAGAGGACCGTTGATTCCCCTGCATGAATGCGGAAGCCCACCCGAGTCTGCGCTGGCCGCTCCGCGGGCCTGAGAGCGTCATTCCCGTTCCCTACCCCGGACTCGCGCCCGGGGCTAAGTGCACAGCCGCCGCCTCGCGGGCTCGGTAAGTCGCCATGTCCCAGAGCCCGACCTGAGCTTGTCTAAGGGTTAGCCCAAGGATGGCGAACCAGGGACACCTGCTCTTAACCTGTTCTTGTGGGCCCTTAGTTCAGCGCTTTTCTCTTCGAGCGTAACCCACTCACCCAATTTGACCTTTCCGAGCGGGCACATGAGTAGATAGACGAGATCATCTGGCTTGTTCGCCAATCCCTTCGCCTCATCCGCTGGTTGTCCACAATGTCCGCAAATCCATACTTCATCACCGAAATCGTTTCTCCCCAGTCTCAACTGTCCCACATCGATCATGACCGCAACCGCCTCACAACTAACTGCCATCGCCGGCTTTGTACAAGAATTGCTAAACCGCCCACACGAAATGCGTACTAGCGAAGGCGAACCACCAGAAACGTAACAAAACCAACCAGTACGAGCAGCGCAATAATCTCGGGAGGTGTCGGCTTCTGCAGCTTTACCTTTCCGAATTTGCATTCTACGATGATCATCTTCCCACCCCAGCGACAAATAGGGCCTGTCGATCTTTTAAAAACTTTTCTTGACAGGCTCTTGAGGGCTGCGGTAGGCTCAGCCGAGTTCTTTGTGGGCGAGAGCCTACTAGCAACGGGGTCTGACAGTTACAGCTGTCAGGCCCTTATCCTTGTTCGCTTCAAGGCGAACTAGCTGTGGGGAAGTTATCCGGGGGTCGTTAAGGACTGTTCAATAAGATGTTAAAAACGGGTTAACACGGTGGCAGATCTGACCTTTTCCTTGGCAAGCGTGAGCGCATACCCAGCACTACGCGGACCGGTTCTTTGCGTCCCAGGTTAACCCAAAAGAGGGGCGAACTGGGCCACCGGGCTGAATTTGATTCCGCTTTGTTAATCCACAGTCATTTGGCATAATCTCGTCGCATGCCCACATTCGCCGGTGCTTTCGCCCCTCGGCAAGACTCAGTCCGAGCTGGACTTCGTCGATATCTCATTGCAACGAGATAACCGCCTATTCGTCGATCCATTCGCTATTTCGCAAAAGGTTGATAGATGGTCGCAATCAGCGGCATCCACAATCCGCATCTTCTTCCAGCAGGTGGTTGACGACATCCGCGGCAATCGACACGAACACGCCCGCGAACTGCTGATGAACTTGCGAGAGCCTAACGAGACACGTCTCGGATTTTCCAGAGGTCGTTCCCAAGGCGCGGGGATTGGCGAGCTACAGGCTGATCAGATATTCGAAGCTCTGAGGGAATCGGGAGCCGTGCGCGAGGGAATAATAACTGCCCTTGAAGAAACCGAGCTGATGATCGAGGGGATCAGCCACGACAAGATATCAGACCTCACTACGAACATCATTAGAGGCCATTTGGTCGAGTACACGGCTGATCAATGTCAGCTCTATGGTATTACTACCGAACGAGTCGCCATTCCCCCGATCTTTAACACGGAATCTATGGAGTGGGAGGCTCAGTTTGTGAATCTGCCCGTTTGGCACAACCGACCTATCGTGCTGGTTCCCAAGAGCGTTGTTCGGTACAGCCCGGCTTATCGCCACGGAGAGTACTACCAGAGCTTCGTGTTGAATTTCTTGCAGATCCAAGAGCTTCATAATGTCCGTTCTGGACTTGTGCGGATCATCACCAATCAGAAGCTGGGAACGCAACGGTCGGTCGTTTACAAGAAAGATCTCGCGGAGCGTTATCCCAAAAGCAAACAGTTCCTGTATGAGTTCTCTCGGGACCATCCTGAGGTGCTTCGTGAATATCGCGAAGAACTAAAGCACCTCGAGCAGGATGCCGGGAGCGATGTCGATACCGAAGATGAGCAAGTTATCGCTGAGGCGCTGATGGCAGTCCTAAGACAGACGCCGACCGGAAGCGAACAAGCGACCGCATATCACAATCTTATGATCGGAGTTGTGGAGTTTCTTTTTTATCCTTCCTTGCTGCATCCCCGAAAGGAACAGGAGATCCACCAGGGCCGCAAGAGAATTGATATCGCGATGGAGAATAGCGCGCGATCCGGTGTATTCTTCGATCTTCCGAATGTTCGTCGAATGCCTTGCGCCTACGTCCCGATTGAGTGCAAGAACTATGGAGGCGAAGTCGGCAACCCTGAGCTGGATCAGCTAGCCGGCAGATTCGCAGTAAATCGAGGAAAAGCAGGTTTCCTCTGCTGCCGGGATTTTGCAGATCGTGCCCTGTTCGTCCAGCGGTGCCGTGATACGCTGCGCGATGATCGGGGATTAGTCATTCCTCTAAACGACGCCACGATACTTGAACTGTTAGAGGCCATTTCTCGTGGCGACCGCCCGGCGCTGAGACCGTAGACTAAGGGAACTTGTAGCTGAGATTTGGTTGGATTGAATTCTGAATGTCACTTCACCACCACATTCGCCAGCCTGCCCTTCACTACCAGCACCTTCACCACTTGCTTGCCTGCGATGGCGGCTTTGACCTTCTCGTTGGCGAGGGCGTGCGTGCCCAACGCGGCGACTCCGCGAAGCGGAGGCCATAGTCTAGCCCAGCATGAAGCGCAGCGGAATGCTGGGTGACGTGCGATTAACCGCCCCGAGTCCTATCGGGACGCCAGCCTTTAATTCCTGATGAGGAGCGGTTCGTTCGGTGCCGTCCCTACCCCCCCAACGAACGCAACAACGGCGCTCGTTGGGGGCCCCGGCGACGGGACTCTTGCGCCTATATGGCATCGTACCCAGCACTCCGTCCCGCTATGCGGGACTCCGTGCTGGGCTAGACTATTCCGTGCCTACGGCACTTTCGCTTTGCCGCTGCTAACACACCACAATATTCACCAGCCTGCCCTTGACCACCAGCACCTTCACCACTTCTTTGCCTTCAATGGCGGCTTTGACCTTCTCGTCGGCGATGCGAGGGCGTGCGTGCCCAACGCGGCGACTCCGCGAAGCGGAGGCCATAGTCTAGCCCAGCATGAAGCGCAGCGGAATGCTGGGTGACGTGCGATTAACCGCCCCGAGTCCCATCGGGACGCCAGCCTTCAATTCCTGATGAGGAGCGGTTCGTTCGGTGCCGTCCCTACCCCCCCAACGAGCGCAACAACGGCGCTCGTTGGGGGGGCCGGCGACGGGACTCGCGCGCCTATATGGCATCGTACCCCGCACTCCGTCCCGCTATGCGGGACTCCGTGCTGGGCTAGACTATTCCGTGCCTACGGCACTTTCGCTTTGCCGCTGCTAACACACCACAATATTCACCAGCCAGCCCTTGACCACCAGCACCTTGACCACTTCCCTGGATGGCGGCTTTGACCTTTTCGTCGGCGATGGCGAGCGCAGACCCAACGCGGCGACTCCGCGAAGCGGAGGCTATAGTCTAGCCCAGCATGAAGCGAAGCGGAATGCTGGGTCCGGAGCGATTTAGGAGACCCGAGTCCCGTAGGGACGGCAGCCTTACCTAGTCGAACACGTATCGGGGATCGTACTCCACACCCGATTTTTGCAACAGCGCAATGAACTGCTCTTCGTAGCTCCGCCTTTTGTGGTGTTCCGCCTGATTGGCGATATATTTCACCACCGCCTCGCGCTGAGAGTGGCTGACGCTGAAAGCTCGATAGCCTCTGCCTGCCATTGAAAATTGCGCGTCGTCTCGCGCAGCCAACGCGATGTGTTGGCCTTGATCTCCTGCATGGCCTTCGCCAGGGTCATGGTTTGCGGCAGCAGAATCAGCAGGTGGATATGGTTGGCGGTGCCGCCGGCCGCGACGGCATGAATGTTCTTGTTGTAGGCGAGTCCGACGGTATATCGCCAAAGAGGTTCGAGATCGCGAATCAGCGGCAGGCGTTCTTTTGTGCTGAACACACAGTGCATCAGGTTGTGGGCGTAGGTGTGGGACATGCGAACAGATTAGGTCGGCGATCGGTTGCATATCCGTGATGCGCCGCACAGGGGTTGGTGTCGTCCCTACGGGACTCGGAGTTTCCTAATGGCAACCCTACCCAGCACTCCGCTGCGCTCCGTGCTGGGCTAGACTATGGCCTCCGCTTCGCGGAGTCGGAGGGTCGTGAAGCGGGAAGTTGGTATCGTCCCTACGGGACTCGCGCGCCTATATGGCACCGTACCCAGCACTCCGCTGCGCTACGTGCTGGGCTAGACTATTCCGTGCCCACGGCACTTCCGCTTTGCCGCTGCTACTTCACCACGATATTCACCAGCCGGCCCTTGACCACCAGCACCTTCACCGCTTCTTTGCCTTCGATGGCGGCTTTGACCTTTTCGTCGGCGAGGGCGAGCGAGCGGACGGTGTCGTCGTCGGCATCGGCGGGAACGGTGATGCGGGCCTTGATCTTGCCGTTTACCTGGACTGCGATCTCGACCTCTTCTTCTTTCGCCAGCTCGGGATCGTATTTCGGCCAGGGAGCGCGCAGTAGTTCGCCGGTTTCGCCCAGCATCTCCCATAGTTCGTGCGCGAGGTAGGGCGCGAAGGGAGACAGCATCAGCACAAGGTCACGCTGCACGTCGGACATCAAGGCTGCGGGTGCGGCTTGCTCGCCTTTTTGAACGGCGTCCTCATGGGCATACAGCTCGTTCACCAACTCCATGATGGCGGCGATTGAGGTGTTGAAGTGCCAGCGCCCGCCGAAGTCGTCGGTGATGCGCTTGATGGTCTGGTGCAGCTTGCGCTGAACTTTGCGCGCGGCGGGGGAAACTGCAGGTCCCTCGGCTACGCCGCGCTCCGCTCGGGATGACACCGCGGAAGAAGATGCGCTCGGGATGACAATATCTTCAGGCGATAGGGATCCTTCGACTCGCGCTTCGCGCTCGCTCAGGATGACAACATCAGAAGGGGCGTCGCCAACGCGGCGCTCAAGCGCCGCTCTACCCTGATCGCCAGCGCTATCCCCGTCGCCGCGCGAAGAAAGAGCAGATCCCTCGGTCGCCTCCGGCGACCCCGTGATGACAAGCGGTGAGGGTGCGTTGCGCGAAACGAAGCGATACACGCGCGACAAGAAGCGGCTGACGCCTTCGACGCCGGCGTCCTGCCAGTCGAGGTCGCGGTCGGGAGGAGCGGCGAACAGCGTGTACATGCGCGTCGCGTCGGCGCCGTAGCGCGCCACCATGTCGTCGGGCGAGACCGTGTTGCCCAGGCTCTTCGACATTTTGGCGCCGTTCTTGATGACCATGCCTTGGGTGAATAGGCGGTCGGCGGGCTCGTCGTTCTTGACCACGCCGATGTCGCGCATGAACTTCGTCCAGAAGCGCGAGTAGATGAGGTGCAGGATGGCGTGCTCGACTCCGCCGATGTATTGGTCGATGGGAAACCAGTACGCGACGGTGTCGGTGTCGAGCGGCTGGGTGTCGAGCGCCGGGTTGGTGTAGCGATAGAAGTACCAGGACGAGTCGACGAAGGTGTCCATGGTGTCGGTCTCGCGCCGCGCCGGGCCGCCACACTTCGGACACTTCACGTTGACGAACTCGGGAACGTCTTTCAACGGCGAGCCGCCCGCCAGAGTAATGCTCACGTTTTCTGGCAGCACGACCGGCAAATCGCTCTCCGGAACCGGAACGATGCCGTCGGTCGGGCAGTAGATGATGGGGATCGGGGTACCCCAATAGCGCTGGCGGCTGATGCCCCAATCCTTCAAGCGGAAGGTAACGGTTGCCTTGCCGAAGCCGTGCTCTTCGGCGTACTTCGACATCCTGGCGATCGCGTCCTCGGAGGGCAATCCGCTCCATTCCCCCGAATTTATGAGCAGACTGTTGGTCTCGACGAACGGCAGGATCGGCTCGTTGGGTTCGCCATCGGGCGCGTCGCCTTCGCGGCGAGGGTAGATCACGACGCGAATGTCGAGCCCATATTTCTTTGCGAACTCGTAGTCGCGCTCGTCGTGCGCGGGCACGGACATAATCGCGCCGGTGCCGTAGTCGAGCAGGACGTAGTTGGCGACCCAGATGGGCAGCTTCTCGCCATTGAAGGGATTGATGGCGTAGCGTTCGGTCGGCACGCCATGCTTCTCGATGGCGGCCACGTCGCCGGCTTCTTTGGCGCGGCGTTGCTCGGCCATGAGGCCGTCGACCTTGGCGTGCAGTTCGGGATCGCCGGCGACAATGTCGGCGACCATCGGATGCTCAGGCGCAAGCTGCAACGAGGTCGCGCCATAGATCGTGTCGATGCGGGTAGTGAAGACGGTGATCTTGTCGCCCGCGGGCCCGGCCTCGCCATCGAGTTTGAAATCAACCAGCGCGCCTTCGCTGCTGCCGATCCAGTTGCGCTGCATGGTCTTGACCTTTTCGGGCCAGCCCTCCAGCGAATCCAGACCGCTGAGCAATTCGTCGGCATAGTCGGTGATGCGCAGGAACCATTGCTCCAACTCGCGCTGCTCGACCACCGTGGTTTCGTGCCGCCAGCAACAGCCGTTGGGCAACACCTGTTCGTTGGCAAGCACCGTCTGGCACTCGGGACACCAGTTGACCTTGCTGCTCTTTCGGTGGGCCAGGCCCCGCTCGAAGAATTTCAGGAAGAACCACTGGCTCCAGCGATAGTAGTCGGGCAGGCAGGTTGCGATCTCGGTCGACCAGTCGTAGGCGAAGCCGAGGCGCTTCATCTGCGCCTTCATGGCGGTGATGTTTTGCAGCGTCCACTGGCGCGGCGGAGTGTTGTTCTTCAACGCGGCGTTTTCCGCCGGAAGGCCGAAGGCGTCCCAGCCCATGGGATGAAGCACGTTGTGGCCCTGCATCCACATGTAGCGCGCCAGCGCGTCGCCGATGGAGTAGTTGCGCACGTGTCCCATGTGCAGCGCGCCCGACGGATAGGGCAGCATCTCGAGCACGTAGTACTTCTTGCGCTCCGAGGTCGGCGGCTCCGCGCGATATAGATCGGGATTGCTGGCCCAACGGTCGAACCATTTCTGCTCGATGGTCTGGGGATCGTAGCGCTCGGGGCGAGCAGCCGCTTCGACTTGCGGTTCGGCATTCGGCTCTTGAATTTTGGAGTCGGACATAACTAATGTTGGATAATCTTTAGATTTTATATCGCGCGGATTCGGTGCAGGCGCGGTTGAGAGCGGCCGAGGAGGGCACGGACGGCATTTTCTTTGATTGTCATCCCGAGCACAGCGAGGGATCTGCTCTCGGTCGCAGTACGGTGTCTGCTGAAAGAAACATATTCGCCCTTCAGGCAAGAGCAGGTCCTTCGCTTCGCTCAGGATGACAATCCTTATCTCTTCATCTTGTTGGCCAAGCGCTTGCGTTTTTCTCCGCTAGTAATCCTCACTAAACGCTTCAGAGCGTTCACGTTCATCAGGTCATCCAGCGGCTCGTCGATGGGCGTCTCGGCGATGAAGGCGGCGTGGGCGAGGCGCGGATCGTTGAGCAGGCGGCGAAAGGGCTCAAGACCGATGCTTCCCTTCCCGATGTGCTGATGGCGGTCGAGCTTTGACCCGCGCGCAGCCTTGGCATCGTTGCAGTGGAAGACGTGGACGGTTTGCAGGCCAACGGTCTGGTCGAGATGACACAGTGTTTGTACAAAGCCTTCCTCGCTGACGATGTCGTATCCGCTGACGTGGGTGTGGCAAGTATCCATGCAAGCCCCTGCCGGAACGTGTTTCCGCAGCAGCTCCAGCAGCTCAGCCACCTGCTCGAAGCTGCCGCCCAGCGAAAACTCCGAGCCGGCAGTGTTCTCGATCAGAACGCGCAGCCCGGCTTTCTGCAAATCCAGCCCGTCGGCGGCCCGCTCGATCGCCTCAGCCGCACGCTGCAGTCCCGCTTCCCTGCTGAGTCCACGATACGAGCCGGGATGCACCACCAGGAATTCAGCACCCAGGGCCAGCGCACGCTCCAATTCTCCGCGAAACGCCGCAATCGACTTGGCGTGAAATTCTGGATTGCCGCCCGCGAGATTGATCAGGTAGTTGGCGTGTATCGCCAGCGGCTTCAGGTTGTAGCGCTCGCGCTGGCGGCGCATCTCGGCGCATTGCGAGGCAGCAAGCTCATAGGGCATCCATTGGCGCGGGCTGGAGGAGAAGATCTGGAAGGCGTTGCATCCTAATCGGTAGGCGCGTTCGGCGCTGGTCTCCACGCCGCCGGCGGTTGAGGTGTGAATTCCGATGCGGTGGGCAGTGAGAGCGGGCGGCTTCGCTGGCGCAGGGATGAGCTTCAGGATGTCTTTCTCGACTTTGGGCCCTCCGCGAGGCATGTGCGCGATTGTAATTGGATATGGGCAACGGCACCGACTGAACCACAAATGTCACAGACCCTGTCGCCGCGGGCGTGGTCTAATCTAAAGGCGAGCGCCGTTCGTCCCTTGGGCCAGCAGACTTGGAACGTAGTGGAGCGCATCTGCATCCAATGACACAGAACGAGTTATTGCGAGTGGTCAAGCTGAAAAAGGCATTTCGGTCAGGACACTCGGAACTGGTGCTCTTTGAAAATCTGTCGTTTCAAGTGCACGCCGGCGAGATGCTCGCCGTCGTCGGCGAGTCGGGCGCGGGAAAGAGTACCTTATTACACATCCTCGGAGTTCTTGATCGTGCTTCCGCAGGTGACGTATACTTCGCCCAATCCGATTTGGGGAAGTTGTCGGAAGAAGATGCCGCTGTGTTTCGGGGTCGCGAACTTGGATTCGTCTGGCAGTTTCACTACTTGCTGCCGGAATTTACCGCGCTTGAGAACGTCGCCATGCCCCTGCTGATGCGCGGCGAGGTGCGACGGAAGGCGGAGCAGAACGCACTGCGTTGGTTGCAAGAGGTCGGGTTAGCGGACCGGGCAAGTCACCGGTCCGGCGAGTTGTCTGGGGGAGAGCAGCAGCGGGTAGCGCTGGCCCGTGCGCTGGTAAGCACGCCCAAACTCCTGATGGCCGACGAGCCAACAGGAGACCTCGACAACCGGACAGCGGAATCGGTATTTGAGTTGATCTCCAGGTTACATCGCGATTACAGTCTCACCTCGATCATCGTCACCCACAATCTTGCTTTTGCGCGTCGCTGCGACCGGGTTTTGCAACTGGAGCGGGGGCGTTTGACCGAGGTGCCGCCGGAATCGCTAATGACTTAGGAACGAGAAGTGTCGGAACGGGTTTTAGATACGTGATGTTTAGGAACCATCGGGTTCCAAAACGACCCTCAGGGGAGGGCGAACCAACGAGAGAGAGCAAATTAGGGTTTCCAAGGACTGGGTTCGGCGTCACAATGTAAGGATACGGCCCCGGAAGCTCCGGAGAGGTTAAATGTTCGAACGGTACACGGAAAAGGCCCGACGCGTCATCTTCTTCGCGCGCTACGAAGCCAGCCAGTTCGGTTCTCCGTACATCGAGACGGAGCACTTGCTGCTTGGCCTCCTGCGCGAAGACAAGGCGCTCACAAATCGATTCCTTCGGTCGCATGCATCGGTTGAGTCCATCCGCAAGCAGATCGAAGGGCATACCACTATCCGAGAGAAGGTCTCTACTTCCGTGGACCTGCCCTTGAGCAACGAGTGCAAACGTGTGTTGGCGTACGCGGCGGAAGAGGCTGAACGCCTGTCGCACAAGCACATCGGCACTGAGCACTTGCTGTTGGGACTCTTGCGCGAAGAGAAGTGCTTCGCGGCCGAGATTCTGCACGAGCGCGGTTTGCGGCTTTCTTCCATCCGCGAGGAACTGGCGCGCACGTCTCAGGAGAAGGCCCAGCCAGCCCAGCGGTCAAGAGAATCGTCTCTGCTGTCGGAATTCTCGCGCGATCTTACGCAGTCTGCCATGGACAGCCAGCTCGATCCGCTGGTGGGACGGGATGGCGAGCTGGAGCGCGTCATCCAGATTCTGTGCCGCCGCACCAAGAACAATCCGGTGCTGATCGGCGAACCAGGCGTCGGCAAGACGGCCATCGTCGAAGGCCTGGCGCAGAGGATTGCCGACGGCGAGGTACCGTCATTCCTGGCCGACAAGCGCATTCTCGCACTTGATCTTTCTCTCATCGTTGCCGGAACCAAGTATCGGGGCCAGTTTGAAGAGCGCCTCAAGACCATCATGAAAGAGCTGATGGAGTCGCAGAACTCCATCATCTTCATCGACGAGTTGCATACGCTCGTGGGAGCTGGTTCCGCAGAAGGCTCGCTCGACGCAGCCAATATCCTGAAGCCTGCGCTTTCACGTGGCGAGATTCAGTGCATCGGCGCAACCACGCCGTCAGAATACCGCAAGTCCATCGAGAAGGACCGCTCGCTCGAGCGCCGCTTCCAGGCGGTGAAGGTTCCGCCGCCAAACGAAGCCGATGCGGTGAAGATTCTCTTCGGCATCAAGGAGCGCTACGAAAAGTTCCACGCCGTCAGCTACACCGACGACGCGATCAACTACTCGGTATCACACTCCAATCGCTATCTGCCTGACCGATTCCTGCCCGATAAGGCCATCGACCTGATCGACGAGGCTGGCGCGCGCGTGAAGCTGCGCCAGACATCACTGCCTGACGACATCACGGAAGTCCAGAAGCGGATTAAGTTCATCGTGCACCGCATGGAGAACGCCATCGCGAACCACGAGTTCGAGAAGGCGCGCTTCTATTCTGACGAGGAGCGCAAGGAGCGCGAGAACCTCCGCGCCCTGCGCGAGAAGTATCACCTCGACGAGTCCTCGACCGGTGTTGTTGGGCGCGAGGACATCGAAGACGTGGTCTCGCGCTGGACCGGTGTACCCATCGCTTCCATCAAGGAAGAAGAAAGCCAGAAGCTGCTTCGCATCGAGGAAGAACTGCACCGGCGTGTTATCTCGCAAGACCGCGCGATCTCAGCGCTGGCCCGCGCAATTCGCCGCTCACGTGCCGGGTTGAAGAGCCCGAATCGGCCTATCGGATCGTTCCTGTTCCTCGGACCGACCGGCGTAGGCAAAACTGAAGTGGCGCGCACCCTAGCGCAGTTCATGTTCGGCAGTGAGAAATCGCTGGTACGCTTCGATATGTCGGAATTCATGGAGAAGCACTCCGTCTCGAAGCTGATCGGCTCGCCGCCGGGATATGTGGGCTACGAGGAGGGCGGCCAACTGACGGAGCGCGTGAAGCGCGCGCCTTACTCTGTTGTGCTGCTTGACGAAGTGGAGAAGGCTCATCCGGATCTCTTCAACATCCTGTTGCAGGTGTTCGAAGACGGCCAACTCACCGATGGGCTGGGCAACACGGTGGACTTCAAGAACACCATCATCATCATGACGTCGAACATCGGCGCGCGGCATCTGCAAAAGCGCACCGGCATGGGGTTCCAGACCGATCAGGAAGACATGGTGGCCGGCAAAGTCGAAGACATGGTGAAGAGCGAGGTCAAGCGCACCTTTAATCCTGAGTTCCTGAACCGTCTTGACGAAGTCATCATCTTCAACGCCCTGAGCGAGGCCGATCTCATTCAGATTGTCGAGCTGATGGTGAACCAGTTGAACCAGCACCTCGCGCAGCGCTCCATTACGGTGACAGTGACAGAAGAGGCCCGCAAGTGGATCCTGAACAAAACCGTCGCTGACCGCACCTACGGTGCGCGTCCGCTGCGCCGCGCGCTGCAGAAGTACATTGAAGACCCGCTGTCGGAGGCGCTCATCCTCGGCACCTTCCAGCAGCGCCCGGCGTTCATCGAGGTGTACCTCGAGAACGATCAGCTCTTCTACCGTCCCGTCGGCGAAGAGAAGAACGAAGGTGTACTGCTGTACAGCAACTGAGATCTGCACAAAACCGGCAAGGGGAGTGCTGCTCGCGCTCCTCTTTCTTGTTTTCTTTGGCACCTTGACCGCTAGACAGCGGACCGCCGCGAAGGCCAATCGCCGCAAGCTTGCGGATTTCGAGAACTTGCCCGCTTCCAGAGGAAGTAGCTGCGATCAAGATGACTTCAAGTGTGGGTCACTTGGCGTGGAGCTAGGCGAGACCATTCGCGGTGTAGGTTGCAGAGCCGTCGTCGATTCTCCCGCTGAGCGAAATTCCTTGGTTCCCTTGCAGGACGTAAGCTTCGTCGTCTGTTCGAATCCTTTCACAAGCCTGATGGCTCTCCGTTTCTGTTGCAGTAAGTATTGACTACCCTTCCGTTTTGGAGTAACATTCGTTCTCCTCAGGTTCGTGAAAAAAGGGGCGGAAAGGTACAGGTTTTCCCATGAAAGCGCGTTTCCTGGTGTTAGCGTGCAGCTTCGTGTTGGCCCTCACAGCACTCCCAAGCCAGCTTTTTGCCGATGCATTTTGCAGCGACCCGCCACCGTACCAGTATCAAAGTTGCGGTGTCGTCGCGCCCGCAAATACCTTTACCGCTAATGTTCTCGGGTTCGGCGTCAACATGCTTTTCTATGGCTATCACGCCGATTTCTCCAGCTCCATAAACGCGCTGGTCTTCAGAGACAGCACACTCGTCTACACTGGCGCTGATACACCTTTGAACACCCAAATGCACGAGTTCCAGTTCGTCAATCTGGTTCCGGCTGACGAATTGCAAACCGGCGATCAGATTGAACTCGTCTTGCACGTAAATGACCCGAATGGAGCTCAGGATTACTACAGCTCGGAGCTAAGTAAAAACATCGACGGCCTAAACCACGTTTGGGCCGAACCGTTGACTAACGGTTTGTGCGAAATCATCATTGGTCCGTGCACCTTTGTGGGATTCGAGGACTTGCCGCAGCAGGAGGGCAGCGATTGGGACTATAACGATTTTATGGCGTGGATTTTCGGGATGCATATCAATACCGGGGATGTCGCTAACGTGAGCTCGGTTCCCGAACCCTCTACGATCCTTTTGCTGACGGGCGCTCCGTTGGCAGTTGCTTTGAAAAGGCTTCGTCGTTTTCTGTAAGTCCATCCGAAGGTCTGACAATAAGCCCCGGTTCCCGAGCAGTAGTCGCTTCTGTTCTTGGGGCGCACTCTTGGCGCTTGCGGGGGCGCACGCTTCGCTGACCGCATTGTTTCCCGCAGTATCCTTTGGCATCTCCTGCCGTGGAGGGGAAGGTACAGGTAGCCCCATGAAACGGCGCATTCTGTTGTCTTCGTGTTCCGCGCTTATTGCTTTGGCGATACTGCCTTCCCGGCTACTGGCTGACCCATATTGCCTCGACGGCCCGCCATATCAGTACCAATCTTGCGGTGAAGTCGCGCCGACCAATGTTTTCACCGTTAACGCCACCGGGCTCATCTCGGGCGTGTACATCCGCTTCTACGGCTTTCATGCCGACTTCAGCGATAGAATAGGCGCGAATGTGTTCAGAGGCGGCCAGTTGGTCTACACGGGGCTGCCTTCGCTATCGAACCAGGTCATGAACTATAACCAGCCATACCACCTGGTTCTCAACAGTGACTCCTTTCAGTTGCAGGCCGGGGATGAGATTGAGTTGGTGGAGTACGTCGCGGACCCGAACGGAGTTCAGACTTACTACAGCCGCGCCCAGGACTTTGGCATGAATCTCGACGGCGTAAATCACGTGTGGGCAGAAAACCTGCTTCAGATCCAGTGCTCTTCGTCTGAAAGCGGCAACTGCGTCTACGTAGGATTTGAAGACCTACCGAGGCAAGAAGGCAGTGATTACGATTACAACGACTTCGAGGCGTGGCTGTATGGCGTGGATCTCCCGGGAGTCCAGTCCCTTCCGGAGCCGTCTTCGATTCTTCTGCTCACCGGCGCTCCCTTGGCGTTCGCGTTTGGCAAACTCTGCCGCTTCTTTTAGCTTGGAGGGTCTTCCATTCTGGATTACTATTGAAAACACGCTACTGTCGTATCTGGGGCAACGGTGGCCTTCGTTGACGGCCCTCATTTCCCCCTCTCGTGCAGTCGAGAGAAAAGGTCCAAGCGCCCCCATGAAAGTGCGGACTCTGTTCTGCTCGTGCGTCGTCCTCATTGCTTTGGCGATCATGCCTTCCCGGCTACTGGCTGACGCATTTTGTAGCGATCCGCCGCCTTATCAGTACCAGTCTTGCGGTGTAGTAGCACCAACCAATATCTTTACCGTCAACCAATATGGTCTGGGTGCCGGCGTGATTATGTTTTTCCGCGACGATCATGCTGATTTCGCCAGCGACATACAGGCGCGAGTATTTAGAAACGGCCAACTGGTTTACACCGGCAGTCCCTCACCCACCAACCAACAAATGACTCGATACCAGGGGTTCACGCTGGTACCCGAGAACGAGTTGCGGAGGAACGACGAGATTGAGCTGGTTCTCAACGTCGTCAACGACCCCAACGGAGCCCAGTCGTTCTATAGCAGGTCACAAGACTTCGGGCTAAATTCCGACGGCGTAAACCACACTTGGGCCACGAATTTGAGCTCGGGCCTCTGCGCTATTTTCCGCCCCGATGCCTGTATTTTTGCGGGTTTCGAAGACCTTCCGGCCCAGGAAGGCAGTGATTACGATTACAACGACTTCGAGGCGTGGTTCTATGGGGTGGACTTCACATCGATGGGGCAGTTCTCAGTTCCCGAGCCCCCTTCGATTCTTCTGCTCATGGGCGCTCCCTTGGCGTTCGCGTTTGGCAAACTCTGCCGCTTCTTCTAGTCCGGTCATCCGCTCAAACGGGGTCTGGGAGAACTCCTCATTCGCGGGGAGGGAATTTTCATAGGCCCTTTTCCCCGCTGGCAATATCTCGGATTTCCTTCTTTGCTTTACACTAGAAGCCTAAACGCCTGAATTTGAGGTGACCGTGTCCGAACCTACTTATGAAGAACTGAAAGCTAAATTGGCGGCGGTTGAGGAACAGCTCAAAGGCCGCAAGGGGCGTTCCATTGATTTCAAAGTCAGCGAGAAGGGCGCAGTCAGCGTCTACGGTCTGGGCCGCTTTCCCGTGACGCTCTACTACGAACAATGGGTGCGGCTGCTGGAGAGTTCTGACGCCTTGCGCCAGTTCATGGAAGAGAACAAATCCAGCCTCAAGCTGAAGACCGCGGAATAACCGTGCCGCAATTTTTTTGAGGCAGAGTTGAAGCGCGTGCGGCGCAAGACGGTTCGCTCGACAGACGATCCGTAATTGCGCCGCCCGACAAAGTTCAGTGTCCCGTCTGCTGACTCGAAGTTTCGCATGACTCTGCCGGACACGCCGCCGGCAGGAACAGGCTCATGTTCTCTTTCTTCCACTGCATCGCGCGGTGAATGCGGTTGTAGCCGCTGGGGTGGTCGAAGAAGATGAACTCCTCAATCGGACCGGGCCGCATCTTTCGATACTCGCCCAGGTGCAAAGCCGCCCGCGCGAATCCGTCAGGCTGCCGGCTGGCATCGAGCCCGAACATGTCGGCTTCGGCCTCCTCGGTACGTGTCTGCGTGTTCTGGATTGGCGTCAGCACAAAGAAGAACATCGAGGCAAGAAGCACCACGAGAGGGAGGACGGCGGGGTCGCCAATCCCGCGGATCTGCCACTTCTCACCCCACCGCGCCAGGCAGAAATTGATCGACCACTGCAGAAACCCGAAGAAGCAGACCGATACAATCAGCATGAGCATCAGCGTCTTCGGGATGTGGTTGAGCACATAGTGCCCCATCTCGTGCCCCATCACAGCCTGAATTTCTTGCGGTGATCCTCGCCGCAAAAGGTTGTCGTTCAGGGTGATGCGCATGGTCCGGCCAAAGCCGCTCACGTTGGCGCTCATGCGCGTGGTCTGCCGCGAAGCGTCCATCTCATAAACGTCATGCGCCGCGATACCGTTGGCGCGCGCCATGCTCAGAATGGGCTGTGTGATCTTGGGATCGTTCAGCGGTGTGATCTTGTTGAACAGCGGCTGTATATAAACCGGGCCGATCATTACAGCGAACGTGAAGAAGACCATGGTGACCACCGCTCCCCAAATCCACCAGGTACGCGGCAGCCTGCGGACGATGGCGAACAATACAACGACCAGCGCACCGATGAGCACCAAATTGACCGCGAGGCCCTTCAGTTGATCGCCCAGCCAGGGGCCAAAAGTCTGTGTCGCCAGCCCATATTGGTGCTCGCGGATGTAGCCCTCGTAGATCGCGATCGGAGCGGTAAGAAGGCTCACAATCACCAGGTACTCGACCCAGTAGAGGAATGTCTGTAGCCAGCGAAACCGCGTGATGCGCTCTGCCAGGTTGCGCATGCCCGCTGACCAGCGCAGGTTCAGCAGCAGCAGAGCGACCACCGCTCCATAGAGGAAATCCCACAGAATGAGCCAATACCCGCCCTCGAAATAAGCATCTGCCCGTGACTGCGCCGTGGCCGGCATCTCGGCCAGGTACGCCTCGGTCGCCGCGTCGACGTCGAAATGATCGGACGCCTGCGCGGCGGCTGGAATCGTGGTCGGGATATCGATTTGGCTCCGGTCTAGCTTGGTTGGGCCGTCGCCGGATTGAGCGAAGGCACAGCAGGTTAGCAGTAGGAGCAGCGCCGTGGTCGTCCCTAGGCTGCGGAAGAATACAGTCATGTGGTTCCTGTGTTGCTGAATTTAGGATATTGGCCCAAGTTAATTAGAACTTACGCTGTGACAACGGGAAAGGTTCCCTATCGTCCCAGTTTGCCTTCCCGGCGTGGACGACTTCAATTCCTCCGTGCCTCTGTGTTTATTTAGCGCGCTGTCGAGATGCCATAATCAAACATGCGCATCTTCCTCTCTGCCGGCGAAGCTTCGGGCGACATGTATGGCGCGTGGCTCATCGAGGCGCTGCGCCAGGAGTTGCGCGATCGCGAGACTCCGCAAGGGCTCGAGTTCTTCGGCGTCGGCGGAGATGCCATGCGCCAGGCAGGATGCGAACTGGTCGTTAACGCCCATGAGATCGCGGTAGTGGGACTCGCCGAGGTCGTCCGACATCTTCCGCGGATCTACGGCCTCTTCCGCAAAGTATTACGTGAAGTCGAGCGCCGCCGTCCCGATGTCGCCGTTCTTGTCGATTTTCCCGACTTCAATTTGCGACTTGCGCGTCAACTTCACACCCGCGGCATTCCCGTCATTTACTACGTCAGTCCGCAACTTTGGGCGTGGCGCCAATCGCGCGTCGAGCTGGTCCGCAAGTACGTGAACAAGATGCTGGTGATCTTCCCCTTCGAGACGAAGTTCTACGCAGACCACCACATCGATGTCGAATTCGTCGGGCATCCGCTTGCCGATGTCGCTCCACCTACAACCACGCGCGAAGAATTCGCAAAACGCTACGGCCTTGACCCGTCCGAGACCTGGATCGCTCTTCTGCCCGGCAGCCGTCAGGGCGAAGTCAGACGCATTTTCCCCACACTGTTGAAAGCAGCACAACTTCTAGGTCCTGATTACGTTTACATAGTGCCGGTCGCCTCCACGCTGAGCGAGCAGTGGATAAAGACGCTGCTGCCGAATGATATACAGTTGCCTATTGCCTTCACCGACGATGCCGCGGCGACGCTGGCTCACTCGCGCGCCGCTGCGGTGTCGAGTGGAACTTCGACATTGCAAGCGGCGTTGATCGGCACGCCGTTTGTGATGGTCTACCGGGTTGCTGAGTTATCGTGGAAGTTCGGACGGCCGCTGGTGAAGGTCGACCGGTTCGCCATGCCAAACCTGATTGCCGAGCGTGACATTGTTCCGGAGCTGGTACAAGGTGAATTCACCGCCGAGCGAGTCGCTTCCGAAATCAGACGCCTCCTTCCCGACGGCACCGGACGAAGCGCGATGATCGAGGCGTTTGGCGATCTGCGTCACCGTTTAAGCTCCGATGCGTCTAACGTACGGGCGAGCCGCCGAGCTGCCCAAGCCATTCTCGGCGAAATGGGACTGGAAGCTTGAATAGCCGAAGCGCATCTTCCCATGCAGATTTTTCATCATTTATAGTGACCATCAGAGCAGGAGTTCTCTCCAGGATGCACAGCGCAGCGCGGGTTTTTCGGCGCACCCTCTTCCCTATCGCAATGGTTGCGCTGTTGGCGTCAGCTTCATTTGCTGCAGAACACCCACGCCTCCAGGTTGACAACTACACCATCCAGGCCGTAGTAACTCCGCAGACCCATCAGCTCAAAGCACTTGCACGCGTTAGGTTCACTGCGCTCGACGACATCGCTATTGCCGTCTTCACCCTGCACAACGGACTGAAACCCACCCGCGTGCTCGACGCGACGGGCCAGCCGCTCACAGCGGAGCGCGTCAGCCAGGATGCCACGGTTCGCGTGTCCCTTCCTGGAACGTTAAGCAAGGGCGACAGCACCAGCCTGACCTTCGAGTACGAAGGCACTGTGCTGTCGGCCGATGACAGCCCGGTACCGGGGCTGAAGCTGGCCTACGTCGGTGATCCCTATACCTACCTGCTGTATGCCGGCGGGTGGTTCCCGATGTCGGGTTACGGGACGAACCGCTTCACCTCGACCATCAGCGTCAGCGTGCCCGCAGGTTATTCCGTAATCGGAAGCGGCAGACAGAGTACCGGAGATTTCGCGTCGCTCGGCGAGGCGGCTACCAGCGAGACTTCGGCCCGCAAGGGCGCAGCGTCACGTACACGGGCACTCCGGCTCACCTCACCCGCCGGCAACCAGATCTTCACTTTCACCTACGACAAGCCGAGCTTCCCCGGAACGGTCCTCATCGGCAAATATGTGCAGACCACGAGCACCGAAGGCGGTCTCGATATCACGGTTTACACCTCGGAGCAGAACAAGCCTTACGCGGCGCAGTATGCCGACTCCGCCTCGAAGGCTTTCTTCTTCTATACCTCCTCTTTCGGCCCGGGTTACAGCAACAAGCTGAGCCTGGTTGAACTACCCAACGATACCGTTCCTACGGCCTGGGCGCCGGAGATCGCCGCCGTGGCTTCACGAGCGTTCACTCAAAAAGTGAACTACCGCCTGGTCGCCAACACCGTCGCCCATCAGTGGTGGGGAACTATGGTCAGCCCGGCGACCCGCAACGACTGGTGGCTAAGCGACGGCTTTGCCCGCTACTCGGAAGCGCTCTACGTTGAGCACGTCGCCGGCGAAGCGGGCTTTGAGGAAGTCAGCAAAGACATGGAGGTGGGCGCTCTCGCCTATCAGTCGGTGCCGCTGGCGGACGTGGGCAAGCTCGATCCCTTCTCGCCCGAGTTCCAGTCGCTCACCAGCGACAAGGGCGCGGTCATCCTCAACATGTTGCGCTGGGTTATCGGAGACCAGGCCTTCGACAAAACCATGCGCACCTTCCTGAGTCAGTACTCCGGCAAATCGGCGACGGTGCAAGATTTCCGCAAAATCGCCGAGCAGGATTCCGGTCAGCAGCTCACCTGGTTCTTTACCCAGTGGCTCGACTCCACCGGTGCCCCCGAGTTCAAAGACAAGTACACCATCTACAGAACGCAAAAGGGATTCCGCGTAGTAGGAGAGATTCAGCAGGACATGGACCTTTTCCGCATGCCGGTGGAACTCCGCATCGATACCGACGGCAAAACGGAGACGAAGCGAATTGAAGTGTCCGGTACCGACTCGGCCTACGAAGTCGAAACCTTCGGCAAGCCACGCAAGATCACCATCGATCCCGACAATCGCGTGCTGAAGAACTCGCCTGAGCTGAGGGTGCGAGCCTCTATCGTGCGCGGCCAGGCCGATGTTGAGCAAGGCGATCTGACAGAAGCGCTAAAGGAATTTCAGAAGGCACTGGATACTAACCGGAACAGCTCCTTGGCGCATTACCGGATTGCCGAAGTGTTCTTCCTTCAGCACAACTACCAGGCTGCCGCCAACGCCTACCGGGAGGCGCTCAACGGAAACGGTGAGCCTCGCTGGACCGAGGTCTGGAGCCATATCCGGCTAGGCAACATCTTCGACCTCACCGGTCAGCGCGAGCGCGCCACGAACGAATATCGCCAGGCCTTGCAGACCAACGACAACACTTCCAACGCTCTCGACGAAGCGCGCAAGTACCTGCAAAGCCCCTACCAGCCGCAAAACAACAGCAACGGGATGTAGGGCGCGGCCGGTCGGCAACCATTGCCGTCTCTCGCATTTCTTCAAGTGCCATTCGCTGTAAAATGAAGGACGTATGGCAAAGGAATACATCCAGCAACGGGAGGGCAACTACTATGTTGCCGGCACACGGATCTCGCTCGACTCCATTGTGCATGCATTCCGTCGCGGCGAATCTCCTGAGGCCATCTGCCAGAATTTCGAGCTGCTGCGACTCGAAGAGGTATATGGCGCCATCGCCTACTACCTCGCAAACCAGGCTGACATTGACAGCTACTTGACCCGCCAGAACGAGAATTGGGAGCAAGGAAGGCGCGATGCGGAACCGTTGCCAGCCGACTTTCGCAAAAGGGTGATGCGCGCTGCAGATGAGCTGAATACGGTTCGCCCCTCGTGAAGGTTCGGTTTCTCGCGGACGCCGACCTCAACAAAGCCATTGTGAACGGCGTTCTACGCCGCGAGCCGGCCATCGACTTCCTGACGGCTTACGCTGCTGGATTGCGCCGGATGAACGACCCAGAGGTCCTCGCGTTGGCAGCCTCCCAGCAACGCGTACTTGTCTCGCATGATGTCGGCACCATGCCGGCGCACTTCCGCGAATTCACAAAAGGCGGCAAGCGCAGCGCCGGGTTGTTCCTTGTTCCTCAGAGCCTTGACGTGGGGACGGCAATCGAGAACTTGCTGCTCATTTGGGTGGTATCAGACGCAGCGGATTGGGAAAACTACCTGGCATGGCTGCCGCTTTAAGTGTTCGGCAGCCCTTAATAGGAACGCCTTCCTCGCGCAGGAAATCCTACCCGATCGTCTGCACTTCTACCGACAACACTGTCGGCAAATCGCGCACAATCGGGTTCCAGCTATCGCCCGCGTCAGGCGACACATAGACCTGGCCGCCTGTCGTGCCGAAGTAGATCCCGCACTCATCGAGCGTATCGACGGCCATCGCATCGCGCAGCACGTTGACGTAACAGTTGCTCTGCGGCAGGCCTTTGGTCAGCGCTTCCCACTCGTTGCCGCCGCTGCGGCTGCGATAGACGCGCAGCTTCCCTTCCGGCGGATAGTGCTCGCCATCGCTCTTGATGGGCACAACGTAGATGGTCTCGGGCTCGTGCGCATGCACATCGATGACGAAGCCAAAGTCGGTCGGCAGGTTGCCGCTGACTTCGTTCCAGTTGTCGCCCGCATCGTCGCTGCGCATCACGTCCCAGTGCTTCTGCATGAAGAGCGTGCCCGGCTTCTTCGGGCTCATGGCGATGTGATGAACGCAGTGGCCAATCTCGGCCTTGGGATCGGGGATGTACGGCGAACGCAGTCCCTGGTTGATCGGCTTCCAGGTTGCGCCACCATCATCGGTGCGGAAAGCGCCCGCGGCCGAGATCGCGATGTACATGCGCTTCGGATCGCTAGGATCGAGGATGATGGTGTGCAGGCACAGCCCGCCCGCTCCGGGCTGCCACTGGGGGCCGGTGCCGTGACCTCGCAGGCCGGGCATCTCGTGCCAGGTAGTCGCGCCGTCGGTGGTGCGGAAGATGGCGGCGTCTTCCACGCCAGCATAGACGGTGTCTGCATCGGCGAGCGATGGCTCCAGATGCCAGACGCGCTTGAACTCCCACGGATGCTGTGTGCCGTCGTACCACTGGTGCGTGGTGAGCGGCTTGCCGGTTTCCACAGAAGCGTCATATACGAACTTGTTGCTCTCTCCCTTGCTGAAGCCCATGGGATCTTTCTCCAGCGGGCCTGCCGGTGTAGTCCAGGTTTTGCCGCCGTCGTCGGAGCGCTGAATGATCTGCCCGAACCAGCCGCTGGTCTGCGAAACGTAGATGCGGTCAGGATCGACCGGCGATCCCTTCATGTGATAAATCTCCCAGCCGGCAAAGTGCGGCCCGCTGACCTCCCAGTTGTCGCGCTTGCCGTCGGAGGTAAGAATGAATGCGCCTTTCTTGGTGCCTACCAGTACGCGAACCTTGCTCATGCATGCTCCTTTGGGGACGGCGAGATGGAACTCGCTTCCGGAAACTGTGGGATTTGGCGAAGCCAACAGTTTAGCGCGAAGGACGTGGGGTATTTGTGGAAAATGTCCCGGCTTTGGAGCGATTCGCCCCGTATGCCGGTGCGGGAATCTACTTGTTCTCTCGGTTCGCCGACACGGGCGTAGGCACGGCCTGCGGTCCTCCCGCTTCATGTCCGGGATACTCGTACACGCCGCGTCCGGCTTTGCGGCCCAGGCGACCTGCCTTCACGTACTGCACCATCAGCGGCGCGGGACGAAACTTTTCGCCCAGGGTTTTGTGCAGGTACTCCAGGATGTGCAGCCGCGTGTCGAGGCCGACGAGGTCAACCATCTCGAAAGGACCCATCGGGTGGTTGAGGCCAAGCTTCATCGCTTTGTCGATGTCCTCGGCTGTGGCGACCCCTTCCTGCAGCATATAAAACGCTTCGTTGCCGATCATGGCATTGATGCGGCTGGTGATGAATCCCGGCGACTCGCGAATCACCACGACTTCCTTGCCCATGCGCTTGCCGACTTCGACCGCGGCGGCCAGCGTGTCGTCACTGGTTTCGAGAGCGCGCACGATCTCCAGCAGCTTCATCTTGTGTACGGGATTGAAGAAGTGCATTCCGACGCACTTCGGCGCGCGATAGGTGACGCTGGAAATCTCGGTGACGCTGAGCGACGAAGTGTTGGAGGCGAGGATCGTCGGCGGCCGGCAGATTTTGTCGAGCAGAGTGAAGATCTCGATCTTTGATTCCATCTCCTCGGGCACGGCCTCGATAACGAGGTCGGCTTCTCGCGCGGCCTGCTCCACCGACGAGGCGTACTCCAGCCGTTCCAGCGCCTCGCCGGCAGCGTCTTTGGTGACCTTACCAAGCTCGACAGCCTTGTCGAGGTTGGCGCGAATTTCGGTTTCGGCCTTGCGCAGCGTGTTGGGAAGGATGTCTTCCAGAATGGTCCGATAGCCGCCGAGCGCTGCGGCGTGGGCGATGCCGCGTCCCATGATGCCGGCACCGATGACTGCGACAGTTCGGATTTCGGCCACCGGCTACTCTCCCCGCTCCAGCAGCTCGACCATGGACAGGAAGTTCGGGTCAGACTTGCGCATGTACTCGGCGAGCCGCAGCTTCTCCTCGCTCGAAAGCAGATAAAAGCTGGCATTGACGCGGCGCAAGGTGGCAGCAATGTCGTCGATGTAATTCATCATGCGAATAAGTTCACCGCTGGCAGACATGAAAGGTCCCTTTCCCGACTGGTTAGAAATACGGATGAAAATGAGCGGCTCCAGCGCGTACGCCGGCCACTACGCAAACATTCATTGTCGCCGTTCCGGTTGGATTTCGTAAAGACTGCCAAGGAACCGCGAGACTGCCGACGAGGGGCAACCGCCGCAAGCTCGACGTAGATTGCGTCGAAACGGGGCTCGGTCATCCGACCAAGGGCTTGATCGCAAAACCGGCAAGCTGGCCAGCAACCCGACATCCTGTAACGATTTGGTTAAATCGCGCGAGTGGTATGCAGCGCGGATTCCCAAATTCGCTCTCTTTCCCCGGTTATTACCCTTTTTCGGAAAAAAGGTCACGATACTTGCTGCACAAAATCGTGAATTCGTTGCACAATAGTAGTTAACGCGGCATCTGGGGAGAGATGAATGCAGCTCGGCCGTAATCGTCAAAATGTGCGAAGCGAGACCTCGCTTCGTCCGGTTCAGCGCCTGAAGCTGGTCGTGGTCGGCGTGGGCGTGGTCTTCGCCTCTTTGGGCGCGGGCGAAGCGGTTTACCGGCTGCTGTTCTTCGACTTCGACGGCGCTAAGGACCGCTTGCCCATTGAAGTGTGCTTCGGCCTGGCCTTCGCTTGGATCGGCATGAAGATCGCGCGGCGCATCTACGAGCACCGGGTCAACACCACAACCGGCATCAGCTTCATCTCCGACCGCAATCACAAGATTCGCCACGCCGTGGACGCGCTGGTTCCCGTTCCCTTCCCCAGCAACCAGCAGGCGATACGCGTGATCCGCGAAGAAGTCGAGCGCATCGACGGCGTACTGGAAGAATTGCAACCCCGATAAGGGCGGAGACACCGCGAGACGTTGATTCCGTTGTCCCGATGAGCGTCTGTTTCAAGCCCCTTGACCTTCTGCTCGGAAAATCGCAAGAAAATCCGCCGCAAGCACAATTTTCGTCGGCCCAAAGCTGTTGAGCTTCAGCAGGTGTCGATCGCGCGTGACAAGGTACTCCGATCCGGCCGCCTGTGCGCATTCGAGGATGCGGTTATCCGTAGGGTCTTCCGTAACCACACTCAACGTCACTGTGGGGGTGACGCGCTCGGTGAAATCGCTGATCTGATCGCGCGCAACTGCCAACGCTTGCGCCGAGAAATGAAACTTGTCCCGCAGCACATGGGTCACCTCGTCCAGAATCCGTCCGAAATGCTTAGGTGAACCTTGCCTTGCCGGGCAAGCGTCAGGATCTCATCAGGCGGGCCGCCAAACAGTAGAGCGCTGATATAAATGTTGCTGTCGGCGGTTAGACGAATCACGTGCTCAAGCCACGCGATTCAGCAATTGCCTTGTCGACGTCTTCTTCGGTAATGCCCTGCGCGCCTTTTGCAGCCCGTAGGACTTCAGGGCACTCCACTGCTTTTCCTTTAGGTAGCCGTCCACGGCCTCCGCCAGCAGGTCATTGACAGAGCGCCCCTGCGCGCGCGCCGCCCGCTCAATCTCAAGGCGAAGCCGCTCGGGTAAGCTCAGATTTGCGTCACACTCTGCCACCACTGCATTTTCCCATGATTTCCCGTCTGGCAGAAGTTACCTCGCGGCGAACAAGCAGTCTCACACCTGCCTCCGCTCGGTAGCCGCCTTTGTCCGTTTTCGACGGCCCTGGTGCATTGCGCCGCTCGCCGAGTGTCAAACCTTGCGCTACGCGCTAATATATTGAGCGCAACTCCTTTGTCGGGGTGAGGCATGTCTGTTGATCGTCATTCAGCTTCTTTCTTCCGCTTGGTCGCATTGCTATCCCTCTTGTGCGCGGGCCCGTTCCTGGTGGCGCAGTCCAGCGACAAGGTCCAACGTCTCCCGATACCGAACTCTGACTTCCCCATCTCCGCCGCAGTCATCGTGCCGCCGGATTACGACACCATTTACGTCAGCGGCAACATTCCTGCGGTGGCCAATCCTAAAGCCCCAAAGGGGAGCGTCGAGCGATACGGTGATACGAAGACGCAGACCATCTCCGTGCTTCAGCAGATCGAAAACACCCTGAAAGCGCAGGACCTCTCGATGGGCGATGTCGTGATGATGCACGTCTACATGGCGGGCGATCCGGCCAAGGACGGCAAGATGGATTTCGCCGGGATGATGGAGGGTTACAAACAGTTCTTCGGCACACCGCAACAGCCTAACCTGCCGGCGCGCTCAGCCATGCAGGTGGCAGGCCTGGCCGCGCCGGGCGCGTTGGTCGAGATCGAAGTCATCGCCGTGCGCAAGCACGGCCCGCACGCACGGCCCGTAACCGCTACTTTAGGGGAGTCTCCCAATGTCGCACAGTGAATTGTCGAGCGGCTTCTCTCGCCGCAACTTTCTAAACCTGGCCTTGGCCGCGTCGGCAACCGCCGCTTGCAGCACTGTCCTTTCGGAGGCACTGCTGGCACGTCAGCGTGATCAGCGTTACCCGCAGGGTGCCGTCGCCATTGATTCCAACGAGAATCCCCTGGGGCCGTCGCAAGCTGCGCGCGAAGCGGCCGCGGCCATTATTCCCAGCGGTGGCCGCTATTCCGACTGGCTGACGGAGGAATTGATTGAGACCTTCTCCGCGGTGGAGGACCTGCCTGCCGACCACATCGCCGCGTATCCCGGCTCCAGCGAGCCCCTGCACTACGGAGTGCTGGCGTTCACCTCACCGGCGAAAAGTTACGTCACGGCCGACCCGGGCTACGAGGCTGGAATGCACGCCGCCGGGATCGCAGGTGCGCGGGTGATAAAGGTGCCGCTGACCCGCACCTACTCTCACGACGTCCGAACCATGTTGGCCCAGGCGCCCGACGCCGGGCTGTTCTACGTCTGCACCCCAAACAATCCGACGGGCACGCTCACCAGCCACTCCGACATTGAGTACCTGCTGGAGCACAAGCCGCAAGGCTCGGTCGTGATGGTCGACGAGGCGTACATTCACTTCGCTGACGGCGCGACCTCAGCCATCGACATGGTAAAAGCCGGCAAAGACGTCGTCGTGCTGCGCACCTTCTCGAAGATCTACGGCATGGCGGGACTGCGTTGCGGATTCTCGATTGCGCGTCCTGACTTGCAAAAGAAAATCGGCCGGTATCACGGCTTTAACCCCATGCCGATTACAGCGGTGGTCGCAGCAAACGCAAGCCTGAAGGATCCCGGCCTGGTGCCGGAGCGTAAACGGATCAACGCTGCAACCCGCGAGCGGGTGTTCGACTGGCTGCGCACGAATGGTTATTCGTTCATTCCCTCGCAATCGAACTGTTTCATGCTCGACACGCAGCGCGACGGGAAACGAGTGATCGAGGCCATGCAGCAACAGAACATCTACATCGGGCGCATCTGGCCGGTAATGCCGACCTACGTGCGCGTGACCGTCGGCACGCCTGCCGAGATGGATGAGTTCCAGACGGCGTTCTCACGCGTGATGAAGAGCGCGGTCGTGGGCAAGGTCGCCAGCCCGCCGCCCAAAACGAGCAAGATTGAAGGCCTGCATCCTAGCGGCTTCAGATTTGCCTAAACAGGAGGAGTAGTTGGAAAATACGCGGCGTAAGTTTCTCGCCCAGAGTGCCGGCGCACTTGGCCTGTTGTTTCTGGATTCATTGACGCCCGAGCTCCTCGCGCAGGCGGGCCGGCACGCGCGTGCGAGCGCGGCATCCGGCGGCGATCAGACTCTTCGCTTCCTCACCAAACAGGAGGCCGCTGACTTCGACGCCTTCGCGGCGCAGATTATCCCCAGCGATGACGGCACTCCTGGCGCGCGCGAGGCTGGCGTTGTCTACTTCGCTGACTACATGCTGAGCGCCATCAATCCCGAGCAGCAGCAGGACTTTCGCAACGCCTTGAAGCAATTGCGGCAGGCTGCGGCCAAGGCAGCGCCCGGATCGTCATTCGCTTCCCTGACAGCCGACAAACAGATCGCCGTCATGAAGACCATGGACAAGCCGCCGGATTCGGGCGAGGCCAACAATAGCGTCGCCGCGGAGACTGGCGTCGGCAGTAAGGATGCCGAAGCTTTTGGCACGCTACGAATGGTGGTGCTTATGGGAACCTTCTCCGATCCGTCGCTCCACGGCAACAAGGACAAGGTCGGCTGGAAGTTGATCGGCTTTGACGACCAAGCCTACTGGGCTCCGCCGTTTGGCTACTACGACGCGCACGCCGGGGAGAAAGCATGAGCACCGCTTCTCATTCGCAGAAACGTCACCCTCTGAATGGGCCGGTCGACTTCGTCATCGTCGGTTGCGGCGCCTCGGGCGGCGTGCTGGCACGCGAGCTCTCGCGCAATGGCTTTAGCGTCGTTGTGCTGGAGCAGGGGCCGTGGAAGTCGGCCAAAGACTTCGGTCACAACGAGTACATGAACTGGAGCAACGCGGAGCTGACCAACGACTGGCGCAAGCAGCCGCAGACCTTCCGCCGCACTCCGCAGGACAAGGCACAGAGGCAACCCAGCATCATGTATGGCCGGCTGGTTGGCGGCGGCGCTGTGCATTTCACCGCCAACTACTGGCGCTTTCACGAGATCGATTTCGTCGAGGCAAGCAAGAAGGGCACGATCCCCGGCACCGGCTTCGCCGACTGGCCTATCACCTATGCGGACCTGGAACCGTACTACACGAAAGCCGAATGGGACCTCGGGGTCTCCGGCGAGGCCGGTGTCAGCCCGTTTGATCCGCCGCGCTCCAAGCCGTATCCCTTACCGCCGATGCCCGTAAAGCCTGACGGTGTGCTGTTCGAACAAGGCGCGCGCAAGCTCGGCTATCATCCCTTCCCTGCTCCTGTGGCCGTGATCTCGAAGGCTTACCAGGGCCGCATGGCCTGCCAGCATTGCGGATGGTGCGAAGGTTTCGGCTGCGAGCACGGGGCGAAATCCAGCCCACTGCCTTCGATGATTCCTCAGGCCATTGCCACTGGGCGTTGCGAGATCAGGCCACACAGCTATGTCCGCAAGCTTGAGACTGACGACAAGGGCCGCGTCACCGCCGCCATCTACTTCGACGAGCACAAAGTCGAGAAGCGGCAGCGCGCCAAAGCTGTCATCGTTGCCGCTAACGGCTCTGAGACGCCGCGCCTCCTGCTCATCTCGAAGTCGAACCGCTTTCCCGATGGGTTGGCAAACTCCAGTGGGCTGGTGGGCAAGTACCTGATGTTCAACACAGACGCGATGTGCGCGGGGCTGTTCGAGCACGAGCTCAACGGCTACAAGAGCATCGAGGTCACGCGCATCCTGCAGGATTTCTACGAAATCGATCCCAAGCTGGGCTTCTATGGGGGCGGCGGCATCAGCGCGCGTTTCCAGAACTATCCCATCTCGTTTGCCTTAGGCGGGCTACCGCCCAACCTCCCACAATGGGGTACAGAGTACAAGAAGGCACTGGCGAAGTATTTCAACCGTAGTATGGTGTTGATGGGGCACGGCACTTCCCTGCCGTTGGAGAGTAACAGCATCTCACTCGACGACACCGTGAAAGACGCCTGGGGCCTGCCGGCGATGCGGGTGACGTATAAAGATCATCCCGACGATCTGAAGTTCGCGAAGTACCTGCAAGACCGCTCGATGGAAATCCTCGAAGCCGCCGGGGCGCAGGATCGTTGGCGCTATCCCGTAACAGAATCCAGCTTCGCTGTGCATCTGCTGGGCACTTGCCGCATGGGCAACGATCCCAAGTCGTCGGTGGTGAACGCCGACCATCGCTCGCACGATGTGCCGAACTTGTTCCTGTGTGACGGCTCGAGCTTTGTCACCAGCGGCCGTGGCCAGCCGACCGAACAAATCCAGGCGCTGGCCTTCCGGGCAAGCGACCGCATCACCGCGCTGGCAAAGAAAAACGAGATCTAGCATCAAGCGATGTGACGAGCGGAACGTGTAGCGCTTTGAGATACGCGGCCTGGAATCGAGCGCAGGGTAAGACTCGGGCGCATCTGTAGCGCTTCCGCGTACCTCAGCAACTTCTCAATGCTGAAGCTCGATATTTTTCCTCGCAGGAGGTTGCTGACCTGGGGCTGGTAGTCGTCCAGCAGTTCAGTCAGTTCCTTCGGGGTGTACTTTCTGCGATTGATCTCCTCTAAGATTGCATCGAGCAACTCCGCTTTGATCTTCAACGCCGCCGTTTCGAAGGGCGAGAAGCCAAGGTCGTCGAGGACATTTGCCTTTGACACATGAGTCGGAAGATTGATCTGATCCCGACGGTTTTGCTCACTACGTTTCATCATCTTTCTCCTCTAGGCGACGGCGCACAGCTTTCAATCTAGCCCGGGCCGTCTCGATGTCCCGCCGATCGGTCTTGCGGCTGTCCTTCTCGAAACAATGCAAGACGTAGATCACGTTCCGTATGCGAGCAAGATAGACGACCCGGTACCATGTTCGCTCATCTTGCTCTTTTAGCTCGAAAACTCCCCTTCCAACAGCTTGCATCGGCCGGGAAGCGCAGACCGGAACCATCCCCTGTTGAAGGCGTCGCAGGTTGTATCCGAGATCCTTCTTTATGCCAAAGGGAAACCGGCTGAGAACTTCCAACGAATCGCCTTCCCAATAAATCTCCGCATCCGGGGGATGGCCGGGCATTACAGCTAAATATATAATATGTTATATAACAGCACAAGAGGGAGGAGCTGGACGCTGGGGCAAGGTTTACGGTTCCCCTCTTCGCTGAGACAATCTGCTGCTAAAGTGGGGAATAGAAGTGCTTTTCTGTCTTCAATCAGGCTTAGCAGGTTCCGTGTCGGGTCTCTGCACACAGCACCAGGACTTGACCTGGTAACCTGCTGACGGCTGGCTATGGATTTCGATCAACTTGAGACCTTCCTCGAAGTAGCGCGGCTGAGCAGCTTCTCGCGCGCGGCCGAGCGGCGCTTCCGCACGCAGCCGGCGATCTCATCGCAGATTCGCGCTATCGAGGAGGAAGTAGGCGCCAAACTGCTCGACCGCAGCGGCGGACGGGTGACCCTCACGGCAGCGGGCAAGGTCTTCCAGCGGTACGCGCAAGACCTGATGGAAGCGCGGCGCGTGATGATGGGCGCCATCGCGGAGACGCATAGCGTGCCGCGCGGAGAGATCATCGTCTCCGCCAATGAAGGGACCTGCCTGCACATCCTGCCCGAGGTGTTCGCGCAATTCAAGCGTGAATACCCAGCGGTTGCGGTCAGCGTGAAGCGCTCGGAGCGCGGCAGAATCCTGGAAGACATCCTCGACAACTCCTGCGACTTCGGCGTGGTGTCGATCCCGGTGAAAGACAAGCGCTTCACCATGGTCCCCATTCATCGCGACGAGCTTGTGGTCATCACCGCGCCGGGGCATCATCTTGCCGGGCATAAGCGCGCCACCGTGGCGGACGTCTGCGGGTATCCCTTGCTGCTACCCAAGCTCGGGCGCACTCGCGACGCGCTGAATGCATTGTTTGAAGAGCGTCAGCTACACCCGACGGTCTCGATGGAGCTGGATTCCAGCGAGCTGCTTAAACGCTTCGTCGCCGCCAACGTCGGGGTAGGGTTCATACCGTACTCGCATGTCGCCGAAGACTTGCAAGCCAAGGCGCTGGCCGTGCTCACCATTGCGGATGCCACCATTCAACGCGACCTGGCGCTGGTCTACCGCAAGGAAAAGGCCCTGAGCCGCGCCGCGCTGGCGTTCATCGACATCGCGGTCAAGCTGAAGGCCGCGGGGACGGCAAAAGCGAATCTCTAGCTCATGCCTTCCTGCGGAGCACCGCGCGTTGCCCAGCCAGATCGTCGTTGCGGTGTTCCATGTACAGCGTTTGGCCGTCGGGAGATAGCGACCAGTGATCGCATAGGTGCAGCTCGCGTGTATCAACGTTCACCCACAATTCGATGACGAGTTCGTCTCCTTCCCATCTTGCTCCGCCACGAACCGCCTTGCCGTCAACGGAGCTCTTACCATCCTGTCCATCGGTGCGACATTGGAGGACCATGCTCTGTTCATGGCCGTCGGACTTCAAAGTCACGATTTCCTCTTCCAACTCCGGGTCGGAGTGATCGATTCTTATCGTCAAAGCTGTTGGCGCTGCTCCCAGAAATCTGCTCTCAGACAAGTCTGCTGTCCAGATACCGCTGAAGTTGACGCTCATATCGCTCTCCAACGCCTCACTCGCTGGCACGACTCGTGCAGGTTGACAATCAGTTGACTATCTCTCTCAGCGATCTCGCCCGCGCGTCCACCTATGTGTTATGTTTTCCATTCGACCCGTCAATCATCTCTTTCGGAGAACTCACACATTGGCCAAAGACATGGTTCCTAAGCGCATTTTCCTTACTAAAGGTGTAGGAAAGCACAAGGAACGCCTGACCTCGTTCGAGCTTGCACTACGCGATGCCGGCATCGCCGCCCAGAACCTGGTGCGCGTCTCTTCCATTTTCCCGCCAAATTGCAAACTCATTCCGCGCAAGGAAGGACTGCCCTATCTGTCGCCGGGCGAAGTGACGTTCGCGGTCGTGGCCGAGAACTCAACGCGTGAGCCGCACCGGTTGACTGCGGCCAGCATTGGGCTGGCGATCCCCGCAGACCGCAGTACCTACGGGTACCTGAGCGAGCACCACTCGTTTGGCGAAACGGAAGACTTTGCCGGTGACTACGCCGAAGAGCTGGCCGCCGAGATGCTCGCCACCACGCTCGACGTGGAGTTCGACGCCGACAAGTCGTGGGACGAGAAGAAGCAGATCTACCGCATGTCGAACAAGATTGTGCGCACCATGAACATTACCCAGTCGGCCGTGGGCGACAAGCGTGGCCTGTGGACCACGGTGATCGCGGCCGCGATTTTGATTTTTGAGTGAGGCCGGAAAGATTGAACCACAGAGGCGCGGAGGCACAGAGACCTCGATTTCTTACGTGGGTGTCCCGCACCTCTCCGAAATCAGCAGAGGATTGAACCACGGAGAACACAGAGGGCACGGAGCTTTTGTGTCTGATGTCCGCGTTCGAAATGCGGAGACTTGGTGTCTGCGCATCGCAACTTCGCGAAGCGCAGGTCGTGCGTCCCCGTTGAAATCGACTCCGCGAGGCGGAGGGCATGCGGGTTTCTATTCTGAAGCCTTTGTGTGCTCCGTGCCTCCGTGGTGAAGTCCTTTGCTTACTTCTGCGCCTGCTTCTGCGCGATGTGCGACAGCGCCAGGGTAAGCGCCGTCCCGCCTAATGTCTTCACCAGCGTGGAATGCTGCGCATAGAACTGGCTGGCGGTGTCGATAATCGACGGGTCGTGCTTCTCGGCGCTAGCCGCCAACTGCTGCACGGCTTCGGGTGAGACCTGCTGCGCCTGCTGGGGTGTGACGTTCGTAGTACCACTCTGTAGGAGGTTGGCCAAGGCTCCGCCGGCGGCGCCTGAACCGAGCAGGGACTGAACGGCGCCCGGGGGCATCGAAGCCATCAGCGTATTCAGGATTCCCGCCTTTTGATCGCCGTTCGACTGGCTGAACAGGCTGCCCAGCATCTCGCCGAATGCGGGCGTCTGGTTGGAGCGGAATGCGGCGGCCAATCCGCCGGCTAGAGATGATTGCGGAGCCACAGCGGCGACCTGGCTGAAGTGCTGCTCCACCTCCTGCTGGTTTTGGGGCGCAGCGTTGCTGCCGGCTGCATACTGCGTTAAGACATTGTGCAACTCGTCGAACAGGCCCACTCGACCTCCTGTCTAGCTGTGGTCAGATTCGGGACGGAATGGGGCAGTATAAATGGCAGCGCCGCGAACATAAACGCTAAAGTTTAGTAAGCCTGAAAGGGCCCCTCGCGTGTCCCCGTGAAGCTGCGGGAGCGCCGCCCTCTAAATCAGCGCGTAACTATCAGCGCGTAACTACGACATCGCTTCCGACGGGCCGGACCAATTGCTCCGGGTCGGCAAAGTTGGCCTGGGCAATGCGAATCTGCCGCTTGAAGTCGTCGAGCATGTCTTCCTTCAGGCGCACTTCGGTTGGCTTCTTCGCAATACTCATCTTATCGATTTTGTCCTGCAGGCGCAGCAATCCGTAAAAGAGGTTCTCGGGGCGTGGCGGACAGCCGACGACGTACACGTCGACAGGCACAATGCGGTCCACCCCCTGCAATACCGCATAGGTATTGAACGGGCCTCCGACGGACGAGCACGCTCCCATGGAGATCACCCACTTGGGGTCGGGCATCTGGTCGTAGATCCGCTTGACCACTGGGGCCATCTTCAGCGTCACGGTGCCGGCGACGATCATCAGATCACTCTGGCGCGGGCTAGGACGGAAGACCTCCGAGCCAAAGCGCGCGATGTCAAAGCGCGCGGTCGAGGCGGCGATCATCTCGATGGCGCAACAGGCCAGGCCAAACGTCATGGGCCAGATGGCCGATTTGCGTGCCCAGTTGAAGACGTAATCAACCGTGGTTACCATGAAGTTCTTCTCGAATCGGTTGTAAATCCAGCTCATCGCCACCTCGCAAAAGCTCTGCTACTCGAATACTATCCTCTGCCATCGCTTTCTCCAATGGCTGTGATGGGTGTCACAGAGAATATCTTTGCGGATCGTTTGCATAAGCAGGGGCTGCCCGGCATTTCCCGCAGCGCGTGCGATGGCGCTACCCAGCGGCAATTTTCTTGACACCGATGAGCGATAAAACGAAAATTCCTGCATAATAGTTGCGCTCGCATTGGCCTCGTGACAGAGAGTTCTCCCCGGGCAAGCACCTCCGGCAACGGAGTCGAATCAAGGACGTCCGGCAACGGACGAGACAAGGAAGCAACTCATGCATTTCGCGAAGCTGTCGACCCTCCGCGTCAGTGTGGCAGTGCTGATATTGGTCACCTCGGCTGCGGCCCAACAAATCAGATTTGAAGACTTCTCCAGTACTCAAAACCTCGATCTCAATGGACGGACTCATCAAGCCACCTGGAATGGACAGCAGGTCTTACGTTTGACGGACGGCATTCGAATGGGGACCCGTGCACTCGCGAGTTCCGTCTGGTTCGACGCCCAGCAGCCTTTGCAGGCCGGGTTCACTAGTTACTTCGCCTTTCAGATCCATAATCCAGCCGGCTGCTGTACCCCCGGTACACCCGGCGATGGTCTTGCGTTCGTGATTCAAAACTCCTCGGGCACAGATTACTGCGCGACTGGCGCGGGAACCACGGCTCTGGGAGTGCCCAGCGGTGGAATGGGCTACACCGGCATTCGCAATAGCCTCGCGATTGAGTTTGATACCGCGCAGGATAGTTGGGACCCCAACGCGAACCACATCGCCATGCAAAGTTGCGGAACGCAGGCCAACAGTCCGGCGCATGTCATGGGTTCCTTCCCAATCTGTGGCGGACAATATATGGTCAGCAGCTGTCTGGTCGACCCGAATGGAATCGATTCAGGCAACGACCTGCCACATCTCGGATTAGTGTGCGGCCAAGGCGGCTGCCAGGATGGTGCGGTGCACCAGGTTGTCGTGGAATATACGGGATCATCAGGCAACCGGCTGAGCGACAATCCGGGCAACATCAAGATTTACGTTGATCCGCCGTTCATGCAGGGCACGCACACGCCCGCCCCAAATGCGGTGCCACAAATCAATCTCACGTTGACGATTGAGAACACGATTGCACTGAACAGTGGCGCAGCTTATGTGGGCTTCACGGCGTCACAGGCCAGTACGAGCCAGACCACGGACCTGCTCGCTTGGGAGTATACGCCGCACCAGGATACCAAGATCCAGGAACTCATTCAGAACGGGGGCACGCAAACCACCTTCAGCTACGGCGGCCACCTGTACGGAGTGACCTATCCTCAGGACTTCATGAATTCGGACAACGATTACATGACTGTCGATGCCATCCTCATCGACAAACAGACGTTTTACTTAACGCGTCTGGTGGGCACGCAATTCTCCAACGAGCAATGTCTCACTTATCTACAGACCGGAGGCAACTGCGTCATTTACGAAGTTACGTGTCAGAAGAGCGACAAGATGACACAGATACCCTGTCCCAACCCCGACAATAACCAGTTGATCGATGTGCTCACCACCTATACCACTTCCGACGACGTAACGGCGCAAAACGCCGACTACATCAAAGCGACGATCGGCCAAAACGACTGGATTTCCATCTTCACCGGATTCAGTCAGAACGACATCGATCCCACAACGTCAGGCAAGGGAAAGGACTTTTCCGACTTTGTGGCTACCTTCAAACCACACGGCGGCAATGCGTCTCATTGATCGCCAGCACACCATGCAAAAGCCCCGGTCAATGCCGGGGCTTTCTTCCCGCCGGTAAATCCGCTGAACGAATCGTTACCCTCCGCCCTGGTATGCCTTCACCGCGTCCTGATAGATTCCCTTGATGTCGGCGCGGTCGAGCAGGTGTCCTACGCCTGGCTCTTTGCTGATGGACTCCAACAGCTTCACGGTGTCGCGGAACTGGAAGCCGTACTGCTTCTCCTTGCCGCTGACCGTAGCCAGTTGTCCCATCAGGTAATGTGCCTGTGCCTGCTCGATGATCAGGCCCAGCTTGTCAGCACGGTTTAAAGCGCGGTCCAGCTCCTGCTGGGCCGGCCCCGGCTTATTGGCGGCGATTTGCGCCTGCGCCAGATACACCGCAGCCTGCACAGAAAGCGCATTCAATCCCATCGAGTCGGTCTCATCCACCAGCCTCTGCAACACCGGAATGGCGGCGTAGCCCCTGCCTTGCAGCACGTCGAGGCGCGCCAGGTTGAAGCGCGAATTCGCCCCCTGCTCGCGGCTCTTTGACTTTGCTGCTACGGTCGCGGCCTTCTCGTATTGTGCCCGGGCATCGCTGAAAGCACCGGCATACATGTAACTGTCGCCAAGCCAGTCCAGGATCTCGGCAATGTAGGTATCGCTGTTCACATCGGTGGCAATCTTCAGAGCATCCTGAAGATTTTGCTGGCCTTCGTCTTCCCTCCCCACCATGGACAGAACGTTGCCATATCCACCCTGCGCTGCCGCCATGAGGTAGGTGCGATCATTGAGCGCCTGGAAACCGTTCACGGCATCCTGATAGGACTTCAGCGCCCGCGCATACTGACCCTGAACAGCAAACAACTCGCCCAGGCTCGTCGATTCCAGCGCTACGCGGCGCCGGTCGCCCGACGCGCGAGCCGTGTCGATCGCCTTCAGGTACTGCGTGATCGCGACATCATACTGGCCCAGCTTGACGTTGGTGTCCGCCAAGTTGTGCAGCGACTCGGCAATTCCGTCCGGCTCTTTCAGCTTTTCGTGTATGGCAAGCGCTTGCTGGTAGTAGGTCAAGGCCGCCTGGAAGTTGCCCAGCCCGCCCTCCGCGGTGCCGATGTTGTTCAGGCAGACGGCGAGCGACGACTGGTCACCCAAGTCGCGGAACTGGCTGAGCGCCTCGTTGAGCACCTTGAGCGCGTCGTCGTACTTCGCGTGATCGTCGTAGAACGAACCCAAGTTGAGCAACACCGTGGCGACTCCATCCTTGTCGCCAATGCGCTTGCGGATCTCCAGTGACTCCTGGTAACTGGCTAGCGCCGCAGCGCTGTCGCCCAACTGGTCCTGCACACCCGCAATCTCATTAAGGCTGGCCCCTACAGCGCTTTGCAGGTTGAGTGAGCGGCGGAGGGCCAGCGCCTCCTGATAGTTCTTTAATGCCTCTTTGGGTTTCCCCAGCATTCTGTAGGCAATGCCCTCAGCCTGAAGGACCGACGCCTTCAGCACGTCATTATTGGTTTGTGTAGCCAGGTTGTAAGCAGAGCCTAGGAAGTCGAGACCCGCTTGCGGATTGCCTGCCCTGATTTCCACCCGTCCGCTGGCCAGCAGAACGTCGGGATTGTTCTTGTCCGCGCTCCTCACGACGGCCAGGTGCTTGCGCGCGGCGTCATAATTCGCTGCCTTCTCGTAAAGTTGCGCCAGTGCGAACTGCGCGTCCGTGTCGTCCGGATTGGCGGCCGTCAGCTTCTCGTACGCGGCAATGCCCTTGTCCGTATCGTTGGTCACGACGGCATTGTTTGCCTGAATCAGGAGCTTCTCGCTCTCCGGCAGATTGTCGCTCAAGGTCACGGCCTGCCGCGATGCCAGGTCGGCTTTATCGTCAAAGTTCAGCGTCTTGTAGGTCAGCCCCAGTTGCGAAAACGCCAGGGCGAACGTCTGATCCTCGGCCGTCGCTTCTTCAAACTTCTTCGCGGCATCACTGTATTTGTTGGCACCAGCGAGCTGCAAACCTTCGTTGTACGCACGCAGCGCCGGGATCGACTGGGTCAGGACAAAGGGCGTTTTGGATTGCAGCTCCTTCAGCATCTCCGGGCTGGAGGCCAGCTTCTCGCGAACGTCCTCTGCCAGCTTGGAGATGGACGCCAGCAAATCTTTTTCCTCCGCCACGCTGGTAACAATCGGAAACTGCCGATCGTGCTTCAGGTCATAGACCGTCGAGTTGACCAGAATCTGATCGCCGATCTTCACGTACTTGCCCGTCACCACAGTATCGGCGATAGTGAAGTCGGCAATGCGCTTGAGGGTGGAAAGGTCGAGCTCTTGTTGCGGAGAAATGTTCAGATCGCGCAACACCTGCTGCAAGCGGCTCTGAGAAACCTGCCGGATCACCGAGGGAGACCCGATGTCGGTGCTGAGCGTCTCCGACAAGCTCGACGACAGCCAGTCGAGGCTGGAATCGCCCGAGGCGTTGTAGTACGGGATGATGGCCAGCGACATAACGGCAGTGGGCGCGACGACACTATAGTTCTGCGGGCGATTGTGCAAGGCGGAGTAGCCGCCCACTCCCAACACTGCCACGAGTACAGCAGCAGCAACCGCCATCCACTTGCGGGAAATGCCGGCCAGCGGGTGAATGGCCGGTTGCGGAATGGCGGGCGATGGCGCCCCCTCAGTAAGGGCATCGCTGCTGGAGGCGCTTGGACCCAGGGCCGACGGCCCGGCTGCGCTCGACCGCGGTCGCTTCCCCTGCGCGATATCGAGATCGTCAAGCAATTCCTGAACTGACGAATACCGGTTCTTGGGATCGCGCTCCAGGCACTTGGCAACAATGTGACTGACTGCCGTGGGTACAGTCGGATCAACCTCGTGCGGCGGCACTGCCCTTTCCTGCGTCCGCTTCACCAGGCTGGCGATGGCGCTGTCTGCCCGATACGGCATATTGCCGGTGATCAGCTCATAGAAGATCAGGCCGATGGCGAAGATGTCGGAACGCGCGTCCAACTCGGAGCCCATCGCCTGCTCGGGCGACATGTACTCCATGGTGCCGATCATCATGCCGGTCTGAGTCATGCCATCGCTGGCCACGGTTTTCGCCAGTCCAAAATCCATGATGACTACGCGGCCGGCCGCATCCCGCATGATGTTGCTAGGCTTCAGATCGCGGTGAATCACGCCTTCTGCGTGCGCCGCTTGCAGTCCCGTGCACGACTGCCGCATGATGCCGATCGCCTCATCGGGAGTCAGTTTCCCGGCGCGCGTTAGGATGGTGCGCAAGTCCTCACCCTCGATGAACTCCATGGTGATGAACTTCACGCCCTCGGCTTCGCTCAGGTCATAAATGCGGATGATGTTCTTGTGTGTGACTTGGCGTGCCAGGACCAGCTCTTGCTTAAAACGTGCGAGAATCGCGGGATTGCCCGCCAAGTCGGGACGAATGACTTTCAACCCGACGGCGCGATCGACCTCGAGATCGTGAGCCTTGTACACCGCGCCCATGCCGCCCATACCCAGCAGCTTCTGGATTTCGTAACGTCCGCCCAGTACGCTGCCAACTTCGAAAATGGTGGCGCCAATGGAGGCAAACACTTGCTGCGTCGAACCGGAGCTGGGATCGCGCGGCTTGAGAGCCTCGGCCCTGGTGGCGTCGTTGGAGGGATCGCTGTTGGGCTGAGGAGGTGACTGCTGTGCCGGTGACTTTGGTGGCACACGGTCGCGTGGCACCGGAGAAAGGGCACCTTCGGGAAGCGTGGCTTCAAAGTCGGATTCAGTCCGAGGTAGTCCCTCAGAGTTCAAAGCAGCGGGTCGCTGCGCCGCCGAGCTCTCGCCGCTGGAAACGGCAGTGCCCTCGCCTCCTGGACGATGTACGCCCTCTGGATCTACTTTCATGACTCCGTCAGTAGCTGTGGGTTGCTGACAGAATTGGACTTGTATCGCTTTGCCTCACTGCCAGCTATTGCCAAGTATACCCAGCTTTGGGAGTTGCTGGACAGTATTCACCGCGGTTTTGGGTGTTAGATATCGGGTGTCGGTCCCCAACGTGTTCTGTCCGACTCGAGCGGCTGCGTGGCAAATTCCGCAATCGGCCCCCAGCGGCGACGCTGCTGAAAATCCTCTAAAATCGAAGTGTGTCCAAAGCGAGCTTTGAGCTGAATTCTGTCACTCGTCGCCGACTGGGCTACGAGTTGATCGATCTCATCAACGACTATTTCGAATCCCTGCCCACCCGCCCGGTGCAGTTGCCGATTGAAGATCGGAGCTTCGAGTCTTTGCGGGAATCCATGCCGGAGAGCGGGGTTCTTGACGAAAACGCCGCACAATCCGGCGTGAATGGCAACTCCCACGACAAGCTGACCACGTTCCTGCGCGAGACCGCACAGCAGATGATCGACCTCGGATTTCACGTGGGAGCGGCGAACTACTTCGGGCTGATGAATCCCACGCCAACTTATGCCGGGGTCCTGGCAGAGGCGCTGGTCGCAGCACTGAATCCTCAACTGGCAACCACCGCTCGCTCGCAATTGGCGTCAAAGATTGAAGCCGAAACAGTTCGTTGGATCGGCGAGCGTTTCGGCTGGCAGCAACCCTTCGACGGCACCTTCACCAGCGGCGGTAACGAAGCCAACTTCAGCGCGCTCGCCCTGGCCCTGGCGACCCACTTTCCGGGCACGGTTGAGGACGGAGTCGCTTCCATTGGAGCGCAGCCCGTTGTCTACGCTTCCGCCGAGTCACATCACTCTCTCGACAAATCCATCGGATTGCTCGGATTAGGACGCAAGGCCCTGCGGCGCATTCCTCTGAATGCACGATACGCGATGGATGTGAATGCCCTGGAGCAGGCTATCGCCGCCGATCGTCACGCGGGCAAGAGGCCCTTCTGCGTTGTGGCAACCGCAGGAACCACCAACTCCGGCATCATTGACGACATTCCCGCTTTGGCTGATCTGTGCGAACGCCAAGGCCTGTGGCTCCATCTTGATGGAGCCTACGGCGCAGCCGTCACCTTCAGCGACACACGCCGCCATCTGGTAAGTGGCATCGAGCATTGCGATTCGGTCACTATCGGACCCGCACAAATGGCTGGCCGTTCCCTTCGTTGCCGGAGTCGTTCTCACGCGCCATCCCCAAGCCATGCCGGCAGCATTCGGCGTAAGTACTCCTTACATGCCAAGAGCCGTCGCGGGCGTGCCGCTCGACAACTTCAAGGTGTCCACGCAATGGACGCGCCGCATGAACTCGCTAAAGCTTTGGCTCACGCTGAAGATGCACGGACGCGCAGCCTACCAGGCCTACATCGACAAGCAAATGCAGTTGGCGCATGAGTTCGCGCGCTGGGCGGAATCCAGCGCGCAATTCGAGCTGGCAACGCCGCAGGCCCTGCCGATCCTCAACCTTCGCCTCAAGCATGCGGGCAAAGGTAATCAGCTTGCGCAGGCCCATATCGACCTCGTCGATCGCGTTACGCGAGACGGGCGGCGCTGGATTTCCGAAACCCGTGTCGCCGGGGGCAGCGTGATCCGGATCATGATCGTCAGCTATCTGACTGGCAAGCCGGAAATCTACGCGCTCCAGCACGCTCTGATCGAGGCCACAAAAACGCCCCTCTCTCGAGGGACGGAAGTAGGTTCAGGGGAGAGAGGACAATGAGAGCTCTACTGCGACAAGAGTTCGCGAAGGCGCAGACGGGCCTGGTGTAAACCCATGTGCGACTCGCGCCCCGTGATGCTTAACAGGCGCGCAATGCGGTCGTGGTCATAACCTTCAAGTCGTGCATCAGGAAAATGAGCTTTTCAGTTGGAGGAAGCTGCAATACCGCAACTTCGAGGTCGACACGAAGAACGCTCCGCCGCACGTTGCGGGTTTTGCTGCACGGGGCACAATCAAGAGTAAGCACCGGGATGTCGAACGTCTTGCGTAGCTCGCCGACCAGCACCTGATCGACTGCTTTCGCGCTCGGAGCAGCGTTGCTGAAAAATGCGGCACGGAACGCGTCGGTCATCAAACCCTCCGCCGCCATTTCATTGCCCGTCATCCAGAAAGCGATGGCATAAACGCGATGACGATGGCGCTCGAAAGCGTTGCGCCGCGAAGCGAAGGCCACTGGGGCGTCCGGTAAGAAGTTAACGCTCCGAGTTCGGTTCCCTTGCTGAATCGTGTTCAAAATCTCGAGTCCTTGCTATCGAAAGTTTTGGAAGACAGAAACCGCTTGGAACCAAGCGCGCGGCTCACACAGCATCTGGTTGCAATCTGCTTTCCCATCACCGGAATTCCGCTCAGAAGTCACTGACAATCGACGTAAGTATATGAATTTAAATGAGAATATATCCTATGTAGCACGAGTCGATGGCCCGAAAGTATTAAGGTGAAGGTCGTAGTTAGCATCCATAGAGCGACAATGAGTGCCTCTGTTCGTCAAGTTGGCACCTGTGTGCCACTTTCTCAAATCGTTCGAGTAGGAATAGATTCCCAGAAGGTGGAATGACCCACTGGCCTGTCCTAGAGGTGTTTGCCAGACCCCACAATGACGATATCCGCCCGACGAAACTGAGGAACAACCTCAAAGAACAAAACGTATTTAATCCGTGTGAATGGTGGGGGCCGATAGTAGAATGCACCTCAGATTGCGCTCGGGAAACATGTCTATGGCCGCCGACCGGATTCTGGTTGTCGATGATGAAGAGCACGTTCGTCAGGCGCTGGCGGCTGCGCTAGAATCCGCCGGCTACGCCGTTGGGGAGAGCTCGTCTGTAGAGGCAGCGATCCCCATGCTGGAGAAGGACACGGGCTGGGCGCTGGTCCTCACCGATCTGCTGATACCCGGTACGAACGGGTTGGCGCTTCTGGAATACGCTCAGCAGCATCATCCTCAGCTGCCGGTCGTTGTGGTAACCGGGGTTCACGACATCTCTGTGGCACTCGAAGCGATCCGTTTGGGAGCTTACGACTATCTCTTGAAGCCGTACCAGAGAGAACAGCTCTTGGCAGTCGTCGCGCGAGCCTTGGAAAAGCGCAAGCTGGAATTGGAAAACCTCTCTTACAGGACCGAACTCGAATCTCTCGTCAGAGCGCGCACCGATCTGCTCGACGATGCGATGTCGGATTTGAAACGTGCGCTGGCGGACCGGGAGCGCGCCATCACCGAACTGGAGCGTTCGTACGACATCACGCTTGAAGCCCTGGGCAATGCACTCGACCTGAAAGATGCCGAAACGGAAGGCCACTCCAAGCGGGTGACGGCATTCACCATGGCGATTGCTCAGGCCCTGGGGATGTCGGACGAGCGGCGCAAGGTGGTTGGGCGCGGCGCATTCCTGCACGACATTGGCAAGATGGCGATACCGGACGCAATCCTGCGCAAGCCGGGCCGGCTGACGGCCGAGGAGCAGGCGGTCATGCGGGAGCATTGTCTGCTGGGATACCAGATGCTGCGCAAGATCCCCTTCCTGCATGAGCCGGCTGAGATCGTTTATTCGCATCAGGAACACTTCGACGGCAGTGGCTACCCGCGAGGCTTGCGGGGCGAGCAGATTCACCTCGGAGCGCGCGTGTTCGCCGTGGCTGACGCCTTCGACGCCATCACCTCCGATCGTCCCTATCGTGCTGCCCAGTCCATTTCATCGGCGCGCCGGGAGATTGAAAGGAACTCCGCAACCCAATTCGATCCCACCGTGGTAAAGATATTCCTTTCACTCTCCGAGGATTTCTGGGTGAGCTTGAGAGACCAGATCGCCGACAACCCCGGCAAGCGCAACTCCACGCGCCGTTTTTCACCGGCCCATAATTGACAACTGCTCCGGAGGAGTCTTCCGGTATGATTCGTTCTCGGAGAAGCACATGAGCAATGTCCTGAACGGAGCGGAACTACTCCAGGCCCTGCAAAATCTTCCCGGTTGGAACCTGAATGGCGACGCCATCGAGCGGGTTTTTCAGTTTTCCAACTTTGTGGAAGCGATGGGCTTCGTAAACCGGATTGCAGAAGCCGCTGAGGCCATGAATCATCATCCGGATATCACCATCAACTACAACAAAGTGAAGCTTTCGCTGACTTCACATGATTCCGGAGGGGTAACTCAGCGAGACCTGCGCATGGCGGGCAAGATCAACGAGATCAGCGCCGGATGAACCTGGTGTTCACCCCGGTGCGGGGCAGAACTTTCAGCGAGGCAGCCCGGTGCGAGGCTGCAACGACTCGCCGAGCGCGCTGAGCGCCGCTTGCAGGCGTCGCAGCTCAGCTTCCGCCGCTTCATTCCATTCCAGCATCCCCTGCGAATTCCAGCGGACATTCCGTCCAATCCACTGCCGGGCCCTGCGCCCCGGTTCGCTGAGCAGGAACGCCCCCAGTCCGCCGATCCCCGCGATGGTCAACGGGACATACCACTTGCGCATAGCGCACTCCTTGCCGGGCCGGCCCTCGGCCCTCACCAGCAACTTACCTGCTCGGCAGAAGTTTTCCAATCATTAGATAATCCCTACCCGATAACCAATGAGTGTCCTCAACCGATCCGGTACTCGTTTCCATTGTGGGAACGTGGTGAAGTGGCAAATTCGGGCGCGTCCAGCTATCATGCCTCCGAGGTGGACGGGTAGCAGGGCGCCGCTCACCGTCGCATCGCAGGCGCGTCTGAAGAGAACATGCACGAACACAACCTCTGGCTAACCATTTCGTGTGGGCTGATGCTCGTTCTCAGTATGGCATCAGGCATGGCTCAAGACCGGACAAACGGTCCGATTCCGAACACGGTGCTGGTCGGAGCGGATGGCAAATATGAAGCTGATCCCGACACCGTGCTGGTGCAGTTCAATATCTCCGCCCAGAACGAGACGTTGCAGGCGGCCAGCGACCGCGCGAAGCAAGCGGCGGAGCAGGTTCGAGAACTGCTGCGCAAGAACGGCTTCGATCCCAAGCTGGCGCAGATTGGCCAGTTTGTCGTGTCGCCCGTTTACGACTACAAAAGTCCCAAGCGCAAGCTGGTGGGCTACCGCGTCAACAGCAGCATTAGCATCAAGTTCAAGGATTTCGCCAAGGTCGGTCCGCTCACCAACGACCTGTTCAACCTCGACGTCACTGACAGCCAGTCCGTGAGCTACATTCTGGAAGACATGGACGCCGCCAAAGTAAAGGCGGTGCAGGATGCCATGCGCCGCGCACAGCAGTTGGCCAACGCTGTCGCCGAGTCGAGCGGTCACACTCTGGGCAGTTTGTCCTACGCATCCGTCGACGTCTCTGAGGCCCCGATCATTCGACCGATGATGCGCGCTGCACCGATGGCGGTGGGGGCTGAAGCGGCACCTCCTCCCACTGAGGAGTTCATCCCGCAGAAGATCACTGTCACCGCCCACTTGAATGCGCTCTACAACTTCAAGTAAGCGCGACTTTGGCGCTCGGATTGCGTTTTAGGTTGGCAGGGAAAGATTTCGCTCGGGGGGAGTTATGAAGCGTAGGCTCGCGCTGCTGGTGACGCTTGCTCTAAGTTCTATTCCTGTTTTTGCCCAAGACCAGCCGGAGATAACGCCGCGGGTAGCGCCTACCGCCAAGGAGTCGCGCCAGGACCAGCCCATGGCCGCAGCGCCATCACAGACCCTGGTTGTTCCTACGGGAACGATGATCCCTCTGGCGTTGAAGCAAGGCATCAACACCCGGAGCGCGCGCGTCGGTGACCCGGTCTATGCACAGACAGTGTTTCCCATCGTCGAAAACAATACTATCGTGATCCCCGCCGGGACCTTCGTTCAGGGCAAAATTCGCAGCATCGTGCGGCCGGGACGCGTGAAGGGCCGCGCCCAGCTCCAGATGAGCTTCACCTCGATGATCTTCCCCAGCGGCTACACCATCGTCCTGCCCGGCGCGGTTGAGGGAACGCCGGGATCGAAGGACACCGAAATGAAGGGCCCTGAAGGCACAATTCAACAGACTGGATCGCAAGGCAAGGACGTGGCCACCATCGCCGCCACGACTTTGCCGGGTGCCGGAATCGGCGCCATTGCTGACGGCGGCAAAGGAGCGGGGATCGGCGCCGGAGTCGGTGGCGTTGTGGGATTAGCCACCGTGCTGCTGACTCGCGGACCCGACATTCAGCTTGATTCAGGAGCGTCGGTGGAGATGATCCTGGAGCGCGCCATCGAAGTGAATAGAGGACGAGCGAGCAGACAACAATAGAAACGTTCTATGCCGCAGAATGTGGTACCAGCCCCGCGGAACCTATGGCGATAGTTGCAAACTTTGTTTCTGCAGAGCCGTGTTGATCCCTGACTCCGCCAGCGTCCAGCGGCTACTTCTTCTCCGCCTGCTTGATCTGCGCGTCCCGCTCCTCGGATGTCGCCGGCAACGTGAACTGCGCGTCTCCTTCGATCCTCTTCAGGAAAAACAGCGCGTAGTCGCACAGCCGGTACTTGTACTGCTCTGCCAGCATGTGCTCCTTGGAGCCGAACAGCGGCGCCGGCCGCGTCTCGTCTAGCATGCGCTTCAAGGCCGGAACGGCGCTGCGTCCTGCCTCGATCATGGCGTTCGAAGCGTCCTCCAGGTAAACGCCCGGCAACCCCCACGTATTGAAGGTCTTGGACGCCTGCAAGGCATCGGTCAGCACCTTCGCCCGCGTCTCGGCAGGCACGTCCATGTACGCTTTGTTATCCAGCTTGCGCAGCAACAGCAGCGGCAGCAGCCCGCCGGCATTTTGGTTCTCTTTCACCAGCGCCGTCAGAGCACTGGGATCTACGTTCGTTCGCGTTTTCAACTCCCGGTAGGCCAGCGAATTGAAGGGCTCCCTCTGCGCCTTACTCTGCTCCACCAGGTGGTTGAGCAGGGTGGCGTTGTCCATCGCATGATAGGTTTGGGCGGTCTGGGCGGCCTCTTTCATCTGCGCTTCCAGCCTGCTCTTGGCAGCGCTCTGGTCCGCCGTCAGCGGTGCGGTCTTCTCTTTGCTTGAGCATCCGGCAAAGCAGATGCACAGGAGGATCGATACGGGGATGGTTCCCAGGTATTTCATGTCGTTGCTCCAGTCATCGGCGGGTTATAGATCGCTCAAGGCCGGTAGCGCGACAGCGTGAGGCAACGTCGCGGTCCCGTCGTTTTCCGAGCCCGATAGCGGCGCCCACGCGTTCCACGCTGCCACCACGTTCTGGAACTCCGTATCCAGGTCCTTCCACGCCGGCGCGGTGATGAACTTCTGCCCTGTATCGGTGTTGTCCAGGATGTAGCTCCAGAAGTAGTAGCCAAGAATCTTGTTCTTGCACGTCTCGGAGGAGTAGCAGACCGACACATCCACTGCATAGAAGTAGACGTTGGGGTCCCCAGCCTCCGGGGTCGTCCTTCAACGTGCTCGGCTTGCCGTTGGACCCGGGCAGGCCGTAGGTAGCGGAGAACGTCCCGTTATTCTGCAGGCTGTAGTACGCATACGCCCAGCCATTCAGCTGGTCAACGGCCCAGCCGTTAGCGTCCGACCGCGTTCCTTGCGGTTGGTCGGAAGCGTACAGGTTCATGTGCTCGTTTTCATCGTAGACCCAGGTCATCTGGATGATCGGGTCCTGGCTGCAGTCGCAGCTCTTGCCACAATTGGCCGGGTTGAAGGTGAAGGTGTCGGTCAAAGGGAAGCTATTCCCGGTGGGCGTTCCCGTGAAGGTCCACGTTCCGCACTCCAGTGTCGGTTGACACGCGGTGAACAAAAAACAGGCGAGCCACACGGCGCTGGCCAGCGCCCGCAATCCCAAGCTTCGTGCTTTCATATGGAATCCTCCTTGAAGCGCGCCGCTCCGTAGCGTAACCCGCCTTCGACCAACAGTAAAGCCAAATCTTCTACTCATACTCAGCAGGGCGAAGCTCCTTTAGTAGATCAAGTACTTCGTCCTTACCTGCATAAACTGGTCCAGCCCATCGCGCCAATCGTCGGCAATCCGCCGTGGGTCTTCTCCGCTTTGCAAGGCCCGGAATGCTGCCTGGTTGGCCAGAATGTCCGCCACCCGACCGATTTCGAATTCCTTTGCATAAAGTTTGTGCAGGGCAGCGGCCAGCTCAATCCCCAGCTCGGCGGCATCAATCGTCTCGCGATCAGTGACTACGATGTTCACCCCACCGCACTGCTGCCGCGCGTGGGTGCCCGACGCCGGCGTGAACTGTACCGGCACGAAGCGCACGCCTTCTATTTTGCGGGCGTTGAGATAACCTGCCAGATCGACGGCATGTACCCACGGCGCTCCCACCAACTGATACGGCGAGTCGGTGCCCTTGCCCACCGAGACGTTCGTCGCTTCCAGCAGCCCCACGCCGGGATAGAGTATCGCCTGCTCCAGAGTTCGGAGATCCGGCGAAGGATTTCCCCACATCAGCCCGGTCGAATCAAACCAATCGCCGCGCATCCAACCTCGCATCGGCACCACGGTAAGCTTGGCGTTGAGATTGCGCTCGCCATTGAGTAGCTTCGCAAGTTCCGCAACGGTCAAACCGTGACGCACCGGCAACGGCCAGTAATTGAAGGCGCTTTGTTGCCCCGCGTCCGAGACCGGTCCCTGCACATAAGCGCCGTTGAGCGGGTTCGGTCGATCCAGCACCACGATCGGCTTGCCTGCTTTTGCGGCGGCTTCAAGAAAGTAACTTAGCGTAGTTGCGGAACTTGAAAACCTTGCACCCGTGTCCTGCATATCAACCACGAGCATGTCGAGATTGCGCAACTGATCGGCGGATGGCTGCGCCTCCGCTTTGCCGCCAACGTGGTAGATAGAAACGCCAGTCGGGCCGTCCTTCGTCGCCGTGCTCTCCAAACTGGCATCCGCGCTGAAGATCGCCGCCAGGCGTAATCCGTTCGCGCGCGCCAGAACATCGATGGTGCGATGCCCCAGGCTGTCGCTGGCGGCCTGATTAGTAACCAGCCCGATGCGTGGCCGGCCCACGCCCGGAAGGCGCAACGCCTCAAAATCATTGGCCTCGGCCTGATCAATTCCCGTCAACATGCGCCCATTGCGCGTGATAGTCAGCCGTCCTGCGGCGGCTGCCTCGTTGTATCCGGTGATGCGCGCCAGCCGGTATTTCTCCTCCTCCGAGGGCTTCAAATTCAGGAGGGACGCGACCGCTGTCGCCACCTCGGTGCGCAGCGCGACGACGGTTCCCTCTTTCAGGTGTGTGGCATTAGTCAGCAGGACGATGTAGCTGTCGGTGGTCGGATCGATCCACAGTGACGTTCCGGTGAATCCGGTGTGACCAAACGAGCCCACCGGCAACAGTTCGCCGCGATTCGACGAGAACGGACTGTCGATGTCCCAGCCCAGGCCGCGCACGATGGTGAGGTTGGGGGGCTGCTGCGGCGTGGTCATTTTCTCCACAATCTCGCGCGACCAGACCGGCGCGCCGCCGTTGAGCATTGCTTCCGCGAACTTCGCCGTGTCCTCAGCAGTGGAAAACAGTCCCGCATGCCCGGCCACGCCGCCCATCGCTCGCGCCGTCGGATCATGTACGACAGCACGTAAGACCTCGCCGGTCTTCTCGTTGACTACCGTCGGAGCGGTACGCCCCAGCCACTCCATCGGGGGAAGGAATTGGGTTGTCTTCATTCCCAGCGGAGCAAAGATAAAGGTCTGCGCGTACTCATTGAGCGGCACGCCGCTCACCTTTTGTACCAACTCGCCGAGCACGATAAAGTCGATGTCGCTGTACAGAAACGTGGAGCCCGGCGGATTGATGAGCTTTTCGGCGTTGGCAAGGCGATAGCCTTCCTCCAGCCCGCTCCACGCCGGCCGCATATCGAGATCGGCACGCAGCCCGGAGTAATGCGTGAGCAACTGGCGTATGGTGACCTCTTCCTTGCCGTTCTGCGCGAATTCCGGAATGTACTTGGCGACGGGATCGTTCAGCTTGATCTGCCCCAGTTGCACCATGCGCATGATCGACCCGGTCGTCGCCATCACCTTGGTCAGCGACGCCATGTCGAAGACTGTGTCGATGGTCATGGGTTCCGGCTTGGGATTGACCGAGCGGTTTCCGAAGGCCTTGCGATAAACAAATATGCCGTTGTGGCCGACGATGCACACCGCTCCCGGCGTCAATCCCTTGTCCACAGCGTTCTGCAATATCGCGTCCAAAGGCGCAAAACGGTTTTGCGCGGGCTGCGACGCCAGCGCCGCTCGCTGGCAAACGCCGGATAGTGAACACAGCAGAAGGACAGCTAGCGGAGCGAATCGTGGGAAGAACCTAACGTGGCGAGTCAAGATGGATCAGATTCCTGTGTCATTGGCTGAGCAGCGCTGACCGAGTGAGATCGCGGTTTTAGTGCACTGCGCAAGCTATTATAGGTTCCGGCTTTATGTTGCGATGATCGCAATTCAGTGACTGCTTTGGTACAAAGTTCACAAGCTCAGATTGTGCCGCGCCCGGCCTATGAGGATCAGCAGAAGCGATTTGTGCGGGCCTTCGCCATTTTGCGCGACGCCCTCGAAGAACGGGCCTTTCCCGGAGCGGCCCTCGCTGTAGGCCACCAGGGACGGCTTGTCGCCTCGCACGGATTCGGCCGCTTGACCTACGATGACGCCGCTCCCCAGATCACGCGCGAGACTGTCTTCGACCTCGCGTCTGTCACAAAGGCCGTCGCCACCACCACCGTGGCGATGATGCTTTTTGAGCGCGGATCGCTCAAACTCGAGGCGCCCGTCGCTGAGTTGCTGCCCGAGTTCGTAACCCTGAGCCCGCCGCATCAGAGATCGAAACGCGAAGCCGTGACCATCCGCATGCTGCTGGCGCATTCCAGCGGACTGCCCGCCTACGAAAAGCTGTTCGAGTTCGCGAACAACCGGCAAGAACTGCTACGCGCCACAATGACCACTCCGCTCGTTGCGGCTCCGGGCGACCGTGCCGATTACAGTGACATCGGGTTCATTCTGCTTGGCGAGATTCTGGAGCGCGTTTCACGAGAGCCGCTGGATCAATTCGCGCAACGCGAGATCTTCGACCGCCTCGGCCTGACGCGAACCTGGTTCATACCTCCGTTGGAGATGCGCCCGCAGATTCCGCCTACCGAAAACGATCGCACCTTCCGCAAGCGAGTCATCCAGGGCGAGGTCAACGACGAAAATGCGTGGGTGATGGGCGGCATCAGCGGACACGCCGGCATGTTCGCCTCCGCCACTGATCTCGCAACCTTTGCCGAGTGCCTGTTGCGGGGCGGCGCACCGCTGGTGAAACCCGCGACCTTGGCGCTCTTCACCCGCCGCGAGGAGTCGCCGAGGGGAACCTTTCGCGCACTGGGATGGGACACGCCATCACAGCCATCATCATCGGGATCGCGCTTCTCGCCGTCCTCCTTTGGACATCTAGGCTTTACCGGCACATCGTTATGGATCGACCCGAAGCGCCGGCTCTCAGTGACGCTGCTGACCAACCGCACCTGGCCCAACCGCAGTTCGCAGAAGATACGCGAGGTGCGGCCATTGCTGCACGACGCCATCGTTGAGGCCATCGAAGGCGCGTGAGGCGGAAACTGAACTTGCTCGTACAATTGTTACAACGCGCCTGGCTCGGGCGCTCCTGCGATCAGGGAGTTTCATGGACAAGTTAGTTATTCGTGGTGGCAGTCCGCTGCTCGGCACGGTGCGCGTAAGTGGCGCGAAGAACGCTGCGCTGCCCGCCATGGCCGCCGCGCTGCTCACCGAAGATGACGTCATTCTGGAGAACATTCCCCAGGTGCGCGACATTGAGACTGAGCGCAAGCTGCTGGCTTCCATGGGCGCGGAAGTCGAACTCGGCTACGGGCGCGCTCACCATCGCACCACCATCAGCTGCCGCAATCTCGCCAAGCCCGAAGCGTCATACGAACTGGTGAAGACTATGCGTGCCTCCACCCTGGTGCTGGGGCCGCTGATAGCGCGCATGGGCCACGCCCGCGTCTCCTTGCCCGGAGGCTGCGCCATCGGCGCGCGGCCCATCGACCTTCACATCAAGGGATTGGAGAAGCTGGGTGCGAAGATCACTCAGGAGCATGGATACATCGAGGCCCGCGCGGAAAGGCTCAAGGGCGCGCGTGTGGTCTTCGAGAAAATCACCGTCACGGGCACTGAGGACTTGCTGATGGCAGCAACGCTCGCCGAGGGCGAAACCGTTTTGGAAAATTGTGCGCGCGAGCCGGAAGTGGCGGATCTCGCCAGCCTGCTCAACAAGATGGGCGCGCGCATCGAAGGCGCAGGCACTCACACCATCCGCGTGCATGGTGTCGAGAAGCTGCACGGTGCACGTCATCGCATCATTCCCGATCGCATCGAGGCGGGAACCTTCGTCGTTGCCGCCGCGCTTACCGGAGGCGACCTGATGGTCTCGAGCTGCGATCCTTCTCATCTGGGAGCACTGCTCCAGAAGCTGGAGCAATGCGGCGTGGCCCTGCGCGTCAACGGCGAGGCTGTCCGTGTAATGGGAGACGCGCCGCTGAAGGCCGCCGACGTCGGCACAGAAGAGTTTCCCGGGTTCCCCACCGACATGCAGGCGCAGTTCATGGCCCTGGCGACCCAGGCTGACGGTATCAGCATTGTGACCGAGAACATCTTCGAAAACCGCTTTATGCACGCGCAGGAGCTCGTCCGCATGGGAGCGAACATCAAGATCGATGGCCGCCGTGCTGTGGTCCGTGGCAAGACGCCCCTGAGCGGCGCTGCGGTGCTGGCCAGCGACCTGCGCGCCTCGGCATCGCTGGTGCTGGCCGCCCTTGTCGCCGACGGTGAAACCATCATCGACCGCGTCTACCACATCGATCGCGGCTATGAACGGATCGAGGAGAAACTGAAGGCCGTGGGAGCGCAAATTCGCCGGATCGGTGAGTTGTTGCCAAAACGCCCGGCGTTGCAGCCAACCAGCGTCGCCGGTCAGTGAAAGAGCTTTCTTACCTTGCGCCCAAATCCGCTGAACTCATACGAGACGCCAAAGCGCAGCATGACCCGATAGCTCTCGTCGGTCAGCCCGAATGTGGGTGCGATTTTGAAGAGTGCGTCGTGTACCTGCCATGAAAGTAGAGGTGCAACATATTGCGACGTTCCATGCACCGTGAATCGATTGGCCGTCCCCAGCCCGCCATAAAACTCGGCGCCTGCCTGAAAATTCTCGCGGCACAGCAAGCATTCGTTGGCCGACGCCAGAAATGACAGCGGCCGGCTGAAGGCTGCCGAATAGCCGAACTCCCACGGCTCATTCGACAAGTTCTTCTCAGCGATGATGTTCTCCGCGATGTTCCAGCCGCCGACGTTGCTCGACAGAATCAGCTTGAGCTCGAGCTCACGCTGAACGTCGCGTCTGGCGATGCTGTTCGGGACCAGTCCGTCCTCCTGACCATCAAAGCCGACCACCTCTTTCAGCGTCTTGTCCGCGCCACTCAGGTCCTCGAACTCGATGTAGAAGACGGGATTGATGGCGTGTTCCTTCATCAGCATGCGGAAGCGGTTCTCCCAGCGATATCCGGTGAAGATCGTGCTCTGGTTGGCGGTGGTTTGGCCGTCGAGATAGAACTCGGTCGTCCACCAGCCCTTGGCGCCGTACTCAAACTCCACCAGACCAGAAAGAAATGCATCGCCGCCTTTCGGCTGGCCGGTCAAGCCGGAGGATTCGATCTCCAGATTGCCCGGCTCTTCCATAGTGTGATCGTAGGTAATAAAGTAAGGCCGGTCACCGGCGGCACAGGGGCAGCCTAGCCATACAAGGACCAGCGTAAGGATGTAGCACCGGGCAGCGGAAATCATGGCAGATTTTATTAAGTTGTGATATATTCCTAGTTGCAACAGTGTTGCAACTCGCTAAGTAATATTAGGCACCAAGGCTCTGCGCAACTACAAGGCCCAGAGCAAGATTTTGTTGCAACCGTATTGCATTAATATGCAACGTGATCTGGAGGCCCGCCCATGCCCCTGCCCGAGACCGAAGCCCCCGGGGCGCTGCAGACCGCGCTCGTGACCCGCGGGATTCGACTGACACACCAGCGCCGAATCATCCTTGAAATCATCGAAACCGCGAAGCAGCACCTCGACGCAGCGCAGATCCTGCGCAAGGCGTCCAAGGTCGATCCGACGATTAACCGCGTTACCGTCTATCGCACGCTGGCCTTACTGAAGAGGCAGGGATTAGTTGATGAATTGGATTTGCTACACGTGAAAGGCGAGGGGCACTTCTACGAGCGCCGGCCGCAGCGCGACCATATGCATATGACCTGCCTGCGCTGCGGAAAGGTTCAGGAGTTCGAGAGCGACCTGTTCGATCGCGTGAAGGGCCAGGTCGAGCGCGATTGCCGCTTTCACATTCTGATCGCGCGGTTTGAGATTGGCGGGTACTGCGCGAGTTGCAGAAAGTAGGAGCGATCTCGCTCTTCGCCTTTCGCTCTTCGCTTCGAAATCTCGAGGCCAAGTCCTCCGGAGCGAAGGGCGAAAAAGAGCGGTCGGTAGATGAAAGGTTCCCGCTAGCTCCCACCAACCAGGTCGTTGTACTCCGGGTGCCGCTGCAAATACGACGCTATGAACGGGCAGCGCGCCACGACCTTGAGATGGTTCTCACGCGCATAGGTCAGACCGGCCTTAGCGAGTCGACCACCAATTCCCTTCCCTTCCATTTCAGCTGGGACCTCGGTATGCGCAAAATAGATGGTGTTCCCTTCCAGCTTGTAGGTGAGTAGCGCGGTTGCGCCCTCAAGATTGACGGTGAAATGCTGATGGGATTCGTCGTGGGTAACTTCAGGTGTCATACGCTATGTGGCGTCCCCGAGGGACTCTCCGCTTTCCACTCGCCAACCCAGCACTACGCTTCGCTACGTGCTGGGCTATCATCACACGCCCTTCGGGCTCAATCTCTTGGAAATGCTCTGTGCTTCGACTTACGTTGCGTTTATGAGGGCGAACTAGAGAAGAGAAATGAAACGCGCGGAACCAACTCCGCGCGTGCGATTGTTGACCGGCAAACTACCGCCCGGCCCCTGCCGGCTCCTCAACTTCGTAGATGCTGTACCAACGGCGTAGCAGCCTTCAGGGCGTTGTTAACGTTTTCGATGTTCTTCACGCCTTCGGTCTCGAGCCATTGACGGAAGGCTTGAGCGCCCTTTTCGGCAAAAATCGGAATGCCGTCTTTCCACGTGGCGCGGCCGCAAAGCACGCCGTTGAACTTCACGCCCGCTTCTGCGGCAAACTCCAGGTCTTCGATGAACTCCGGATTACTCACGCCCGCTGAGAGGTAGATGAACGGCTTGCTGGTGGCCGTCGCTGCCGCGCGGTAGTGGTGCCAAGGCTTCGGCCTTGGTGTAAGCTTTCGTTCCCTTGAACGACTTTGCGCCCTCCACAAACTGAAGGTTCACCGGAATTTCCACCTTCAGGACGTCAACGTTGTAGCGGTCCTTGGAGAACTCCGCCATCGACGTGGCCACGACCTCCGGCTTCAGCCTGGCGTACTCCGGGCCTTTCTCATCCAGCCCTTCTTTGTATCCCACGAGCTCAAGGAAGAATGGAATGTCATTGGACCGGCACTCATCGCCGATGCGCTCGGTCCAGGCGTGCTTGTGGTCGTTGATCTTCTGATCGTCGTACGGCGAATAATAGAGCAGGATCTTCACGCAGTCGGCGCCGGCCTCCTTCAGGCGCTTCGCTGACCAAACGTCGAGCAGGTCGGGCAAGCGGCCGGGCAGGGTCTTGTCGTAGCCGGTCTTCTCATACGCGAGCAGCAGGCCCGCTCCCTTGGCGCGGCGCCTTGCGGCAGGCAGTCCCCACTCCGGGTCGAGCAGGATGGCGCTGGCGTACTGAGTCAGCACCTCGGTCACGTGGATCTTGAACTGCTCCAAGCCGTCGTCGGTGGCATATTGGCCAAGAGCCTTCTTCAACGAACCACGCTGATCCATGGCCGCGGCGGCGATCACGCCGCGGTCGTTCGAAACGTTCTTAATGCCGGCGAGTTTTCCAGGGCTAAGCTTCACGGCAAACCTCCTCGGGCTGAGTCTGCCCGCTAAGAATTTGAAATTGCGACTGCGGAAAATGGCTGGTCCGGTAATTTTCGGACGCCACGATTCTAAACGAAGAGCTGCGGCGGGGCGAGACAGGAATCGACCGAAGAGCTTGGCCAGGCCGCCGCACCACATGAACCACAGATGAACTCGGATTCACGGATCAGAAAAACGCCGAAGCCGGAACGAATTGCAGAATCCAATTTTCCTCCGCCCCAATCCGCGGTTTGATTCTTTGTCCTGCGGAGGATGCTAAGATGCCACCCACAGCGTGAAATCCATGAGAATCCAGCGTTCCGCCCCACACCAGCCCATGCGCAACAAGTTGTTCTGGAGCCGCCTGGCCGCCGTCTGTTGCCTCGTCATCGCGTTCGCGAATCCGGCGTTGGCCGTGAATGTCGCTAAGCAAAAGGTCCTGATCGTCTCCGACATTCACTTCAACCCCATGGCAGATCCCTCGCTCGTACCGCAGTTGGCGAGCGCGGAGCCGGCACAGTGGGAAGCGATTCTTAATAAGACCGCGCCGCACAGCTTCAGCCCCTACGGGCAGGACACGAACTGGTGGCTGCTGCAATCGTCGCTCGACCAGATGCGCAAGACCATGCCTCGCCCCGCAGTCTTCCTCGTGCTGGGCGATCTGCTGGCCCACCGCTTTCCCACGATGTTTCGCGACATCACGCATGACAACGATGCCCAGCACTACCGCGCCTTCGTGCTGAAGACGGTGCAGTTCCTCGCCTTGCAGCTACGGCAGCGATGGCCCGATACGCAAATTCTGCTTACGCCCGGCAACAACGATGACGACTGCGACGATTACGCCATCGAGCCGGGAGGATCGTTCCTCAACGATACGGCAACGACGGTGCAAGAGCTGGCAAAGGCCGATGAGCAAGCGGTTGTCGATTGGAAAGCCTGGGGTAGCTACAGCTTGCTGCCGGCGGCAGTTCCCGGCGTGAGGATCGTTTCGCTCAACAGCGTCTTCTTCTCGGAGAAGTATGAGCCGCAGAGTCTGAAGGACTCGTGCGAGGAGATACAGTCCACCGCACCCGGCCATGAGTTCGGCTGGCTGGCTCGAACTCTGAGCGAGGCAAAGCAGGCGAACCAGAAGGTGTGGCTGATGTTCCACATCCCGCCCGGCATCGACGGATACGCCAGCACCCACGGACACAACGGCTCGTGTGCGGCGGATGTCATGCCTCTATGGGTGCCGGAGTGGACGGTGAAATTCGTCGGCGCGATGATGGGCTATCAGAGCATGGTGGCAGCGAGTTTTGGCGGACACACCCACACCGACGATTTTCGCGTAATCCTTGAGGGCGAAACGCCGATAGGGTTCGTGCTCGTCGACCCGCCGATCTCGCCAATTTACAACCAGAACCCCGCGTTCCGCGTCGTCGACGTGGACGGCAGCGAAGTACGAGATGCCACAACTTACTACCTGACAAACCTGACCACCGCCGGAGCGAAGCAGGGCGGCAAGTGGAAGAAGGAGTACACGTTCTCGCGGGAGTGGAAAGTGAAGAAAATCGATCCCGCAAGCCTGGGCAAGATCTATGACGAGATCGCCACCAGCGACTCCGCGCGCGCGCATTGGCTGAAGCTCTACAACGTGTCGAGCTCCGCGGCCAAAGTTCAACCCGATACCGTGCGCGGGCTGTATTGCGCAATCGAGGGCCTGGGTGTGGGCTCCTATCGCAAGTGCGCATGCGGCGCGGGGCAGTGACCCTTACGCCTTTGCCCCATCCCCTCGCTCAGGGAACAGTAGCCCGGTGTCGATGTCTTCGTCGCGCCAGTCAGGAGCGTCGAGCTGACGGGCGCTCTTCTCCAGCGGCTCCAGGTCGGGAAGCTCTTCGGCTTCCAGGGACTTGTCTAACTCTGCGAACTTGCGCGCCACCGGAAACACCCGCTTCTGCATCGAGCCGACCGCCACATTGTAGGAGTTCGTGGCGCTGTCGAGTTTCTTGCCAAGGTCCTCAAGGTGCCGCGTCATAGCACACAGCCGTTCATACAGCGTCTTGCCCGCCTCGCTAATCTTGCGCGCGCTCTCCGCCAGGTTCTTCTGGTTCCATCCATAGGCGACGGCTTTAAGCAGCGCAATCAGCGTAGTCGGTGAGGCAAGGATGACCTTCTGCGCGACACCGTATTCGATCAGCTCAGGATCGGCGTCCATGGCCGCGCGGAAGAAGACTTCGCCCGGAAGAAAGAGCACGACAAACTCTGGCGTCGCGTCGAACTGCTGCCAGTAGCGTTTCGATCCGAGGTTGTCGATGTGCGCTTTCACCTGCCGCGCATGGTCAGCGAGGCGCGCATTGCGCGTGGCCTCATCTTGAGCTTCGAGCGCTGCGAGGTAAGCGACGATGGGCGCCTTCGAATCGATGACGACCTGCTTCTCGCCCGGCAGCCTCACCACAACGTCAGGACGGATGCGGCGCTCTTCGCCGATGACCGTGACCTGCTCGTCGAAGTCGCAATGCTCCGACATGCCGGCCATCTCGATGACGCGGCGCAGTTGCAACTCACCCCAACGGCCACGCGCCTGCGGCTCGCGCAGGGCCTTCACCAGATTGCCGGTCTCCGTCTGCAACGCCTGTTGCGTCTTCAGTAGTGACTCAACCTGCGTCGATAGTGTGCCGTAAGCATGGGCGCGCTTCTCTTCCAGCGCACGGACCTGCTCGTCGACTTGCTTGAGCGACTCGGCGATGGGCTTGACCAGGGTTTCGACAGCCTGCTCGCGCTTTTCCAGCTCGCCCTTGGCTTCGGCTTGCTGGCGTTCGAGCGTGGCCCTCGCCAGTTGCAGGAAGTTGGTGTTGTTGCTCTCCAGCGCCGAGGCCGCGAGCGAACGGAACTGCGCACGCATCTCCTCGCCGGCTTGGGTCAACAGGTGCAGCTTCTCTTCCGCGTTGCGGCGCTCGCTGGCAAGGGTGCCTTCGAGTGCGGCCTTGGATTCTAGAAGCGCCGAGTAGTCCGCTTGCCGTTTGCTGAGTTCAGAGCGAAGCGAAGCGGTTTCAGATTCCAGCGCGGACGAGCGTTCGGCGAGTGTGGCGATTTTCGATCGAGCGGCCATCGCGGCGAACGCGTATCCGACGATGATTCCGAGGAGAGTGAGGACGACCGCCAGCGGTATGCTCATCAGGGCTCCCGACCAGATGCCGTATTGTACCGCAGGCGAATATTTGGCGAAAGCGGAAAACTGTACCGCACAAGATCCGATTGGGTGCAGGGCGTCCGATAACGCGCGAAGACGTGGAAAAGAATAAGTCGTGAATCTTTGTTTCCAACACCTTAGCGCATTTTTCTTCGCAAATTCCTGAGCCTGTGAGACTTACACGCAAATTCCTGATTTCAAATAACTTAGACGGCAGCCGCACAGGGCCGAAGCACGCCCATGCTCAGCTATAGTTTAGCCGTTGGTGGAGCAAAAGCGCACGGGAAAAATAGCGTCCGGAGGGTACGAAGGTAACCTGACCGTCAGGGGAACTCGTCGCGGCGAGGAGATCGAGTGGCGGGTCTGCTTGGCTCCCTCCCTCGTCGTCCAACCCAAAGACGACAAGGGTGGGCACCCATCTCATGGAAAGGTGAATGTGTTCAAAGCGAAACGGTGGGCCACCGGGCTTCGGCTCACCTTGGCGCGCAAAATTGCCGCCAGCACTTTACACGTGTGGAAGAAAGGAGAACCGTTCGACGCTGAGTATCTGAAGCTACATGCGGCTTGAGCGCGCAGCGACAGGACTGAGCGGATTGCTTCCGCGTTGTAGTTCGCGCTGAGCGCTCGGGTTCGAGGGTAAGTATCCTGGACGGGTTAGGCTACGAGGGTGTTACTACACCCAAGTCTCACGGGCCACTCCGCCGCGGCGGACTCCCTCGGATAACCCAACAAAGCCGTAGTGCCGCCCCCAAGCGGGCGAGTCTCCGATAGAACCATGGTTGGCCATTGAGCCCCCATGTGGCTTGCGCAGCGTACAGCAGCCGAACGACGCAGTACCGTGGAAGAGAAAACCGGAAAACCCTGCCGCCACCAAGCTCATGCCGGCACCAACTGGGGCTGGATGCCAGAGAACTACCCCTCTCTGCCGCCGGGGGAAAAGTATTTTCTCTTGACATCCCCTTCTATAGAACCCGGCCGTCCTCATCGCATGTTGTAAGGCAGCAGGCTGTGAAAATGTTCTTTAGCGCTCGTTTCCGAGTAGAATTTTTGAATGGCCCCGCTCGTCACGTCCACTGTAACTCCTCTAAAATCGCCTTGCTGCCCACATGGTTCATTTACCGCCGCCTGAGCGAAAGCAAAAATCTGACCTCCGCTCCTCGACCAACCCAATCCGCGGACATTCGGGTCAACTGCTTCCTGCGAACAACCCAGATCAGTCCTAAAACGCTGAGCGATGCTTTGGTTAATCTGCGTGTGCTCCACTATATGAGCATCCGCAAGACTGTATACCTTAAGGCTCCAGCCATCGGGATCAGAGCCATCCGAAGAGTTTATAAAGAAGGCAGATGACAGTGGCGACCACGATACTTCGGAGCCGCGAGCAAGGAATTGCTCACCTTCTGGCCAACTGACTAGATTACCATTAATCGTAAGGTGAAATCCATTCAGATCTGCCACTAGAATCTTTGCTCGGTCGGGTGAAGGAAAATAGTTTGCCTTAATCGAATTTGTCAGACATACTCGCCGGATCTGTCTTGACCACCCCTCGGAGCTTACAGATTGTCCCTCGTGCGAGCATTCAGCGCTTTGAACCGCCGCCGGGAGTAAAGCTAAGATTACTAAGATGAAGATTCTCATTGTGGGCACCCTACGCCTATGGAATTTATAGGTATGAAGATTGTTGGCGTTGTCATCCTTCGACTAGCATTTGCGTGTTGATCGGTATCGTATCGAAAAACATCGATGTGATTTCCGGGAGCGTTCCTTACGGGCGGGTGGCCCGGCAATGCATTCCACCATGGGAAACTCACGAGGGTGCCCCGTCCAACCATCGGTTGGTTGGGCGGGGATTTTCTCTTACTTTCATTTGCGGAACGATCCCCATCGCTAGCCGCTTTCTCCACGTCCACTCCGACTCAATCTCTACCACGCTCGGTTCGCCCGTCAAGCAATGACAATAACTACTCCACGGCCAGTCTTCCGGTTTCTCGACTAAGCCACGCTTCACCGGATTACGGTGCATATATCGCAACTTCTCCCGGATCTTGCTCTGACTCCACACGTTGAAGTCATAGTATCGAGCCTGCCAGAAGTGCTCGCGCTCGCCGATCAGCTTCCGTGCTACCGATTGCTTGACCGCCCGGATGGCAGTGGATAGCAATTCCCGCTCCGGCTCACTCACCAGAAAATGTACGTGTTCGGGCATGACCACGTAGCCGAACACCAGCAGCCCATACTTTCGGCGCGCCTCTTCCAGCGCCTCCTCGAACATTCGCTTCGCTCTGGTGCTTTGCAAATACGGTAAACGACGATAGCAACTGAATGTGACGAAGTGGAGTTGCTGCGTCTGCTGGTAGCGTCGTAATCCCCAAGGCACGAGGAGAGCATATACCTAGGTCGTGGGCTTCGTCTGTGACGTCAAAGTCAAAATCCCCGCCCAACCAACCGATGTGTCGAGTCCCAAGACATGCTTTACGGTTTGTCTCGACACATCCTTTACAGTTTCTCTTGGTTTTCAATCCAGCGTTCGACCGCGGTCGAACGCTGGATTGAAAGGTCGAGTTCGCGCACCACGCTCCGGCAGTAGTACACCAGAACCCGGTCTTCCATCTGCACCAGTTGCACCCATTCCCGACGCAACGCCTGACCGATATTCCAGTTGCGTCCAAAGGCCTTCAGCTTGCCATCGCCATCCAGCCGCCGCACATGCGCTCCCGCCGGATACTCCCACCGCGGCGGCTGCGGATTGTAGCATCGCACACTCGGCCGCCAGACGCTGGCCGGCGTCCGCATCTGCAGCGCCTCGTGCGGTCGCACCTGGTTGTGCTCCCAGCGAAACTCGTCCAGCCATTGCTGTGGCGACTTGCCTCGCCAGCCCCGCCGCTGTAACGCCCGCTCCAGCTCGCCATGGAAGCGCTCCACCTTGCCTTGCGTTTGCGGATGCCGTATCCCGCTCCAGTGCAGCCCAATGCCTTGCTTCATCAGCCACACACTCAGCTCCGTCATCCCCGTGGCCGCCGTCGCACTCCACCACGGAATCCCGTGGTCCATCAGCATGTCTTCCGGCAACCCGTTCTCGGTAAAGGCAATCTGCAACTGTTCCTGCACCAACTCCGCCCGCGTGCTGCCCGTCTGCTGCAACCGGATCACGTACCGGCTGTGATCGTCGATCACCGACAGTGGACCGGTGGGCGCCTCCCACCCGATCGGGCTCTTGAAGTCCATCTGCCACAGCTCGTTGGGCTGCGCGCGTTCGAAGCGCTCGGTGGCCTGGTCGTGCCGATCCGCCGGGCGCACCAGATCCCGCCGCAACAAAATGCGATGAATGGTGCTGCGCGTCAGACTCACCCCCTCGCGCTGCAATAGCACCTGCAGCTTGCGCGCTCCCCAGTCGGGATAGCGCTGCCGCAACCCAACCACCCGCTCTTCCAACTCCTCGGCGGTGTGCCGCGGACTGTTCCAAGGACGCCGGCTGCGTTCGGCAATTCCCGCCAGCCCCTGTTGCTGGTATCGCTTCAGCCACAAGTTGCCGGTGGGACGCGATATCCCGAACTCCCCACACAGCGCGGTTAAGGACTTTTCCCGCCGCGTTGCTGCTACCACGAACTGCACCCGCTGTTCTCGTACATCCATGGTCTTCCAAGGCATTCCGGCTCACCCTCCCGCGCGCGCTACGCTTGCGCGGGAGGGTAAAGGATGTCCCGGGACATTTTGTAAAGGATGTCATGAGACTGAACACAACCGATGGTTGGACGGGTGGCCCACATTTGCCCTCGGTTGGCAAATGTGGGGACGGGTGGCCCATAATTGCCTTCCTTTGGCAATTATGGGATAGGGAAACTGTAGGTCTTGCTTCTCCACGATTCAATTGGCACGCCACAGTCTTTTTCCCTTGTATGTTGTTTGCTACTCCCCAAGGCTGCCCCTGGGTGTTAAGTGGGAAGGGCAGGTATGGGGTCCGGCGGGAAGGCCGTAGTTCCCTGAGGCGCGGTGCCGGAGGCATCGTAAGCCTGTCCTGAGATCGGCCTCCCGCCCTGCTTTCCGGAAACCGCGGAGAATCCGAGGCAGGAAGCCTGCATATTCAAGGTCGGCCGGAGAGTTGGCGTTGGGCGGGAAGCCGGAGCCAGCCTAGCCCGAATTTCTCACCACGCGGTCGAGGAATGACGGGGAGGTCGAGATGGGGCGAGGGATCGCGGTCCGGCGAGGCGGGGTCGGGTTTTTCTGGGAGGGAGCAGCGGCCCGAGCGAAGGCCCGGAGGGAGGTGGGCGATTGCGAGCGTGTGGGGGCCGCGACTGCCAGGCAGAATCGGGTTGCAGGTGACGCCCAAAGCGCGCTCAGCAGCGCAGCGCCTGCCAGGCGGCGGCAAACAGCGCTTTCCAGGGATAAGCGCGGGGATAGCGCAGGCAGATACGGCGGGCGCTGAGGCGCACCTCGGCGGCAATCTTCAGCAGCCGCAGTCGAATCGTGTTCACTTGGGCGTGCGCCCAGGCGGTGCCCGCCAAGGCCAGCCGCCGCAGAGCGTGCACCAGCACATAGGCCAACGACGACAGGTACAGCCGCAACTGATTGGCGCGCAGGGTAGCGGTGCTCATGCGATCGGCGAACAGCGAGAGCTGCTCCTTGATGCGGTTTTCCATCTCGCCGCGAGCGCAGTAGAGCTGTTCATAGAGCGCGCGCGCCTCCCACTCTGTGGGACTCAGCGAGGTGACCACGAAGCGCGGGTTGGGGCCCTTGTCGAGATACTCGGCCTTGGCCACCACGCGACGGGCGCATGACCAACTGCTGCGCGTCTGATAGGAGAACTCGCCGAAGACGCGGGTCGCTTGCTGCGTCTGCTGGTGTTGGCTGCGGGCCTCGGCCAGGAGGGCGGCGATTTCCGCCTCCAGCCGCTCATTGCGCGCCAGCCCGAAGACATAGTCCACGTGCTCAGCTTCGCACCAGGCCATCAGCTCCTCGCGGCAGAAGCCGGAGTCGGCGCGCAGAATGATTTTCACCTGCGGCCAGCGCTGCCGAATCTGGCCCACGATGCGTTTCACTTCGGCGCGCGCGCCTGCGCTGGCATCTTGATTGGAAGCCCGCTGGCGGGCGCACAGTAGATGCTCGCCGCAAAAGATGTACAGCGGCAAGTAACAGTACTCGCCGTAGTAGCCGTGGAAGAAGCGCGCTTCCTGCTCGCCGTGCAACGGCGTGTCGGTGACATCCAGATCGAGCACGACCTCCGCTGGAGGCTTGGTGTGCGCTTCCAGGAAAATATCCACCAGCAGCGCGTCCAACCGCTCGGCCGCGTAGCTGATCTTGTGATAGCGATCGGCAGCCGCCGCCGGCGTCAACTCCATGCGGTTGAGCGTGCTTTTGCCGGCCAGCGGTTCTTCCAGTTCGCGCTTGCCGGCCAACACCGCGAGCAGGGGATCGTGGCGCAGTTGCTCATGATCGTTGAGATCTTCATAGCCCAGCGCCAGCCCGTAGATGCGCTGCGCCAGCATCTCGCCCACGCTGTGCTCGACCCGCGCCGGATCGCGCCCATCGGTGAAGCAATCCGTCGCCCGCTCGAGCAAGCGGATTTTGCGGTTGGTGCGGCGCAACAGCAGGCCGCCGCCGTCGCTGGTCATGCGGGCGCCGTCGAAGTTGGCCACTACCCGCCGCGAAAAATGATCTGCAAACGCGAACGATTCTTGAGTACACTCTGTCATGAGAAAGGCCGTTTCTTTTTGGGGCATCGACTTCGTTTCACACCGCAGTTATGCCTGAAAAGACGGCCTTTTTCTACTGTGAATTACTCGTGGTTGTTTACTACTGATGAGAAATCCGGGCTAGCACAGGAGGAGAGCGAAGGTGAACTATTGCGGAATCGATGTCAGTGCCCAGGAGTTGGTGGTCAAGGTTCGTCGGCAAGCGGGCGAGGAAGGGATGCATCGCTTCGCCAACACGCCGTCGGGGCATAAGGCGCTGCTGGGATATTTGCTGAGGCGGCGGGGCGAGGCCATGCGGGTTTGTCTGGAGGCCAGCGGTAACTACAGTTTGGACGTGGCCTTGGCGCTGGCGGGGCAGGCGGAAATCGAGTTGGAAGTGATCAATCCCAAGGCGGCACTGGAGCAGCGCAGCAAGAACGATCCGCTGGACAGCGCGGTATTGTTGGAGTACGCGTCGCGCATGCCGTTTACGCGCTGGCAGCCGCCGCGCGGGAGCAGGACCTGCAGTTGCGCGCCATTACTCGGCAACTGTCGTCGCTCACCCAGGAGCGGGCGGAGTTTCGCTGTCGCTTGCACGCCGCCCAGGTTTCCAACAGCACGCCGGCCTGTGTGGTGCGCGAGCTGCGCCAAACCATTGCGCACTTGCAACGCAGCCTGGCACGGTTGAGCAAGGCCGCCCGGGTGCTGGTCCAGCGCGATCCCGTGCTGCAGCGCCGCCTGCAGTTGCTGGACAGCCCCAAAGGGATTGGGGAGGCTACTGCTTTGGCGGTGCTGGGCGAGTTGGTCGTGATCGGGGAGCGCTCGGCACGCGAGTTGACCAAACACGCCGGTCTGGATGTGGTGGAGTTTACTTCCAACAGCTCGGTGCAGAAGAAGCCGCATATCAGTCATGCCGGCAATGCTTATTTGCGCAAAGCGTTGTACATGTCGGCGCTGACGGCGGCCTATCAAGAGCCGTATCTGCGGGCCTTTTACCAGCGCCTAGTGGCCGCCGGGAAACAGAAAATGCAGGCTCTGGTAGCGGTGATGCGTAAGCTGCTGCACGCCATCGTGGGCATGTTTCGTCACGACCAGCCCTACGACGGGGCCCGGCTGTGTCCGCCGCTCGGAGCGGCGGTTCGCTGAAAAAAAAAGAAGAGAGGTTCTCCGCACCTCTCCAGAGAAGAAAAAAGCTTGCGTTTTAACAGAGAATCTCGGGAGGTGACGTCACAGCCAGTCCTCCGGTTTCTCTACCAGCCCTCGCTTAACCGGATTCCGATGGATGTACTTCAGTTTCTCTCGAAACTCTTTTCCCCATACATTTCGATCATAGTATCGTTTTTGCCAAAACGCCTCGGCTACTGGGTGGCCCACATTTGCCTTCGGTTGGCAAATGTGGGGCTTCGAAGCCTGCTTTCCCCGCTTGGCAGAGCAAATCTTTAGCGACTGGATGGCATTGGCGATGGTGCCCCGCTCCGGCTCCGAGACCAGCAGATGCACGTGTTCCGGCATGACCACGAATCCGTACACCAGCATGCGATACAACCTGCGGGTTCTTTCCAAAGACTGCACAAACAAGTCGCGGACAAAGGGATCGCTCAGATGCGCGTATCGGTGATAGCAGTATTGGCGTATAACCCAAACGGATCGACAGCGTTCAGCGGGTTGTTGCCCACGTAGGCATAACGGTTCCAGGTCTGTATACGTGATCCACCACGACTTTCCGGCAAGCCTGCCCGCATCCCTAACGGAATCGTGGACTTACACGCCTCCTGCCCCAGATGCAGGGCTGCTTTTTTGCTCGCAAACCCCTGACGCGAGTTTTCGGCTAGCTCCAGACCGGCAGCTAAGGGAAGAACCTCGCTTATGGTTCGTGGGCTGAGCACGTGTTCATTGTAGTCAGCACGGCAAGCCGAGTCACTGGTTTTTGTTGCCGGGGAACGTGGCCTAGAGGGAGACGATATTGAGGCCGGGGATCATCTGGAAGTGACGCACGTTGAGCGTGACCACATCGAAGCCGAGATGGAGGGCCGTTGCCCCGATAATCAGGTCTTCCATAGACGATGGAAACACCCCTAGCCGCTTGCTCGCCTTCGATGCGCCCGGCAAGCTGGGCGATTCCCAGCGTCAGCGGATGCACGATCAGGTCATGGAAGACGCCCTCCACGAAGACGCGCCGCCGGTCGCGGTCGGCGTCGGTCCTGGCGCGGTAGATGCCGTGCGTCAGCTGCACGGCGCTGACCGCCGAGAGCGCGACATCGATCTCGCCATGCACGCCCCGCACACTGCGGAGGATATCTTCGACGCCTTCGCCGCGCCGCTCGCTTTCGATCAGGATGCTGGTATCGAGGATCAGGCCCAAGCTGTCAGTCCCATGCCGACGTATCGCGGGGCTTGCGGTTGCGGATGATCTCTTCCAGATCGGCGGCGAAGCTGGCGTCCATCACCGGCTTGTAGCCCAGCTCTTTCGTGTGCGCCTCGGCCAGCGCGATGGACTCGGAGATGGCGCGGCGCGGTGGTTCCGCCGGGCGGAGAATCGCTGCCGGATGGGTGTCGCTCTCGATGACCACTTCCGCGCCCGCACGGACGCGAGCCAGCACCGAGGCGAAGTCGCGGGCGGCTTCTTCTTCCGAGATGTGGATCACATGGTCGGCCATGACGCGATTATACCGTTATCCTTTCTCCTGGTTTTCTTCTTCGGCTTCCAGCGCCAGCGCCGCGAACAGCTCCTCCTTGCTGAGGTCGCCTGACGCGGTGCCCTCTTTCGCGAGCGGCTCGGATTTCTGCAACTGCTTCGGATGGGTCGCTGCGTGAACGTGCTTCAACATGCGGATCGACACCTGGGTGTGAATCTGCGTGCTGGACAGTTTCGCATGACCGAGCATCTGCTGGACGGGTGGCCCACAATTGCCTTCAGTTGGCAATTGTGGGATTGCGAAGCAGTTCGGAGCGCGAGGGGTTGTGAGAGGAAGAATCGTAGTTCCCACATTTCCCAAAAGAAGGGAAATGTGGGCCACCCGCCCGGTGCCGCAGTTGTTCTCGTAAGGGTTGCCGTATGTCGTTCCATAGAGTGCGTTCTCTCGTATCGTCACTCCCGCATAAGGGAATTCGCCATCTGTGCCGCCGCTGAAAGCTTTAATCACACTGAAAGTTTGGGCGTGTGCCGCCGGGATGAGTGATGTGACGATTGTGAGTAGTATGGAGTAGAAGAGAGTCTTTGGTTTCATGGCGAACTCCTAAGTAGGCTTGAGCGGCCGGAGGTGCAAGAGAAAATGATGACATCGCATGATGCGCCTCCGAGTACCTAGGTTTTAAGGTCGCTGGGCGCTGGTTAAGCGCGAACTGTTAGCAGTGCCTTCATCTCACTGGGTGTTACGCTCCAGAAAGGAAACTGCTCTTCGGAGAGGCGAAGCTACTACGGGTCAATTATCACGCAAGTGCGGAAAAGGGATGAACCATTTTGAGACAGAAATCGCGGGGGATTCCCAAATTGGAAAACCGCTACTCGAAGTGCAATGGCTTCCAGCTTCCGTTCTCGCTGACGGCGAGCTGAATGGGACGCGGCGGGCCGGCAGAAGGTACGGTTACTTCGACCCACAGTTCCTGTCCTTGCTTCAGCGGAAATGGCGAGCGAGCGGTATCGGGAATGAAGAAGTCAACTCCGGGGTTGATGTGCGCTCGATCGCACGAGGAACCGTCCTCCAACCAAGCGGTCTGAGAGACGCTGCGTGGCAGAACCTCGCGCGCGTCCTCCGTGGCCAGGTGGCCGTTGCGGGCGACCACCCGCACAGGCCACACCCGGTTCCGGTGATTCACGCCATGCTGATGATTGTTCGCGCCCTCGCTGAATCCCGCCGGATTGCGCAGCAGCGAACAGACGTCCACCTCGGGAGATAGCGCCAAGTATCGGCCTCGCATGGGCGTCTCGGGATCGTATTGCGCGGCGCGCGCCCAAACCCGCGGCCGGCTGACGCGCTCGTACAGATACTTGCCGGCGACGCTGGAGATCAGCAGAAGCTGAATGACGACCAAGGCGATGCCGCGATTGCGCTGGGTCATGTGCCCTCCGTGGCGCGCCGCACCAGTTGGCGCCGCGTCTTCTCCAGCAGCCAGCCGCCGCCGAGAAACAGCAGGCCCAGAACGATGAGGCTGAAGGAGCGGCCCAGCTTGTCCATCACGCTGGAAAAGTAGAACCACAAGACCGTTAGGGCGAAAGCGAAAATGCCGTAGTTGATAAGCGCACGGCTATGTTCCCGGACTCCGCACCAGGCGAAGAAACAGGCCAGCAGACCAACCCACAGATAAACCAGCACGGTGGCCTCCGAATACCCGTAGCTACCGTTACCGAAGCCTTCGTGCCGGCGATAGAGGTGGGGCAGGACAAGCCCGGTGAGCACACCGACGGCGACAGGAAGCAGCGCCGATGGTTTCAGCCTCCAGGCCGAGAGCAGGGGAACGACAGCAATCCAGCACCAGCCGACGACGGAGAGGTGCCACGGCATGGCGTGCGTGTTCGCGCCGTTGTACCAGAACACGTACCAGAACACCATGTCCGCAGAAAGAAACGGAACGCTGATCGTCAGGGCGATAGCGGCAGCAGCGAACAGCACTCCGAAGACAAACTCTTTCTTCGAGCCGATAAACGCCGTCAGATAAAGGGCAGCAAAGCTAGCCACCATTCGGGTCTCAAACAGGGTTGCGTCGCGATAGCCATCGGTGCGCGCCCACCATTCACTCAAGATCCACGCGGGCAGGAGCAGCATGGCGATGGTCTGCTGCACCTGATCGCCCAACAGAATCCATCCTGCGATCGCGCACAGCGCCCACAGCAGAATGCCCGCGGGCCAATGCTCCTGGATGTTGAAGATCTGTCCTACGAGGAAAACTCCGGCTCCGGCCGCCATGGTCCCAACGCCGTGCAGCGTGACGGCCAGCTTCTCGAAGCGCTCCCGCACCAGGATGGCCGCGCCGTGCAGAACAACGATCATCGCGAGAACGGTGATGAATCGCCACAACGGAGAGAGTTCGTCCCAATGCGCTGCGACGAACAGCGTGACGCCGGCCGCCAGCAGAATGCCGCCGAAGGCCAACGCCAGCAGGGCCTGCCAACGCAAGCCGCTGGGACGCTCGCGGCCCTGTTCATAGGCGCGAATGCGCTCGGCAGCGGCGGCGTCGAGCACGCCTGCGCCGGTCCGAACGTTGGAGAAGCTCTTCGAGCGGTTGCATACTCGCGGCCAGCGTACAGCAGAGATGGCCAAGGGACAACCAAATTCGGGACTAAATTCAGGCCAGATAAAGGCAAGGGTCGCCCGCAGGCGGCCCTGCCTGCAGTTGCACTCTTCCTATGCCATCACCATCCCCGCGCCGGCATGCTCCAGCTCGCGGGCCACGGCGATGGACAGGCGGCGGATGCCTTCGCGGATCATCTCCGGCGTGGCGTTGGAGAAGTTCAGCCGCATGTGCGAGCCCTTGTCGCCTTCGGCGAAGAAGGGATCGCCCGGCACGAAGGCCACGTCGTGCCGCAACGCCTCGTCGAGCAGGCGCCGCGAGTTCACGCCCGTCGGCAGCGTCACCCACAGGAACAGTCCACCGTGCGGATGGGTCCAGGTAACCTCCTCGGGGAAGTAGTCGTTGAGCGCGCGCAGCATGGCATCTTTGCGCTCGCTGTATACCTTGCGGATCAGCTTGACGTGCTCATCGAGGAAGCCGTCGCGCGCAACTTCGTAAGTCACCATCTGGGTGAAGGTGGAGGTGTGCAGGTCGGAGCTCTGCTTGATCTGCACCAGCCGCGCGATGACGTCGGGCGGCGCGACGATCCAGGCGACGCGCAGGCCCGGCGCCAGCAGCTTGGAGAACGTGCTGAGGTAAATGACGTTGCCCAGCGTGTAGCCGTTGTCGCGTTGCAGGTTGGTGCGGTCGAGCACGACGAGCGGCGTCTTGTGCTCGCCTTCGTAGCGAAGCTGGCCGTAAGGATCGTCTTCGATGATGGGGATGCCGTACTTGTCCGACAGCAGCACGATCTGCTTGCGGCGGTCCTCTGACAATGTGACACCGCCGGGATTCTGGAAGTTCGGCAGGATGTACATGAACTTCGGCCCGGAGCGCAGCGCGGCTTCGAGGTAATCGGTGTTGAGCCCGTGATCGTCGATGGGAACGGTAACGTACTCCGCGCCCATCAGGTCAAAGGCCTGCAACGCTCCAAGATAGCTGGGCGATTCGACGAGAAGACGGTCGCCGCGATTGATGAGCAGCTTGGCGATCAGGTCGAGCGCCTGCTGCGAGCCCGAGGTGATCATCACGTTATCCACGCCGGCGACGATGCCATAGCGCGCCATCTGCGCCACGATGAACTCGCGCAGTGGCAGGTAGCCTTCCGTCGCGCCATATTGCAGCGCCACCGCCGGGTTGTCGGTCAGCACGCACGCGCAGGCTTCCTTGAACTTTTCTACCGGGAACACTTGCGGCGCCGGCATGCCGCCAGCAAAGGAAATTACTTCGGGGCGTTGTGTGAGTTTGAGTAGTTCGCGAATGATGGAGCTTTTTGCGCACTTGGTGCGCTGGGCGTAGCGGTGCGCCCACGGTGCGGCCATAGGAGGGCCCCCTGACAGTTACAGCAGATAGTAGTACGAGGGTGAACGTTCGTCTGTGACGTGGGACACGGGGGAGTGTGCGGAAGAGTTCCCTGGGGACTTGACGTGGATTGAAGGGGCGGGAGCTTCAGTCGTGCCGTAAGCCAGCGGCCGGAGGCCGCGAAAGGTGAAAGCCCCGCCCCTCGGGGCGGGGTAGGCAGTAGGGGAAAGACCAGAGTGCCGTAGGCACGGCAAGCTTCTAATCCGAACACAAATTTCGGATCATATGGCATGTGCGATCTTTTCAGCAGAATCATGATTCCTGTTCGAAGGTCCGATTTGCGGTGATGCGTGACGGTTGACACACCCTGTCGTGCCTACAGCACTCGGGGTCCCTTGGTAACGCCCAGCCCGCCCCGAGGGGCGGGGCTTTCACCTTTCGCCGCGAAGCGCGGCTGGGGTGCTCGCCAATCTGCGGCAGCTTGAAGTCGTGCCCTGATACAAGGCGGCCAAATCCTGGATTTTCGATATCGTGTTCCCCCGCATGAATGCGGGGCTTCCTCCTAGCTCGCCTCTTCTCCCACCTCACTTAGTACTCTGGTTCGGAATTACGGTGACGTATTTGTGTGCAGTCTCACGCGGCAGCGGCGATCGCTTGAGGCTGCAGCTTGGCCAGGAGGGCAGAAAGGTCGTTGCGAGTGAAGGTCCGATTGGAATGGGGTAGCCGTTTGCTCGTAGTGTTTTTGAAAGTCGAGAAGGCGCTGCTCGAGTTGGGCAAGGGAGGAGAAATCATTGGGAGTGAGCACTTTCCTTTGGACGATGGAGAAATAAATCTCGACTTGATTGAGCCAGCTGGCATGAATTGGTGTGTGCACGATGGCATTGGGCCAACGGGATCGGATGCGTTCAACCGCCCTTTGGCCGCGATGAGCCGAGCAGTTGTCCATAATCCAGAAGACGCGGTGGGCCGACTTATAGGGTTCCTGACTCATGACCTCAGCCATGAGACGATCAGTCGGAGCGATACCACTTTTCTTCTCACAGCGACCGAAGAGCTTGGCACGATGGACGTCCCAGGCTGCCAAATAGGTCCAGGCGCCTTCGCGGAAATACTCGTGTTCTATCCGCATCGGGCGTCCGGCAGCGGGCGGTAAAGTAGGTTGCTTGCGGCGTCGCGCTTGCACGCTGGTCTTTTCGTCAGCGGAGATCACGAAGTCATTGGTTTGTAGGGGCGCTCCCTGCCACATGCGGGCATAGAGATCGAGAATGCGCCCTGCTTTCAGAGCGAAATCCGGATCGCGGGGAAAGATCCAACTGCGGTGCTGCCAGGGACGCAGGGCATCGGCACTCAGCCAGCGCCAGAGGGTAGTACCACTGACTTGGGCGACTATGCCTTGGGCGGTTACCTCTCGTTGGATATCGGCCAGCGACAATCGTGAGAGCGGCAGTCCGAGGCGATGAGGAAGCTCACAGGCCAGAGCTTTTACTTGCACGACGACGCTGGGGGGAAAAGAGCGCGGGACGCCCGCCCCGAGGTTGTTCGTCGAGGCCGGGCAGACGGGCCAATGCGAATCGTTTGCGCCACTTGCTGACGATCTGCCGCGGCGTGTCCAAGCGCGTGGCGATGCTATGGTTGGGCAGACCTTGCGCCGCCAGGAGGACAATCTTAGCTCGAATGACATCTCGATACGGCGACGTATATTTTCGAGTCCGGGCTTCCAGTTCTTCCCGCTCCTGGGGCGCAAGAACGATACGAAAAGGGCTTGAACGTGGCAAGGCATGTCTCCAAGAACAAGCCTAGTTGATGTTTGCGCCAATTTTCAAGCAATAAATACGTCACTGTATTTACGTAGTAGAGTACTAAGCCACGAACACGACCACGCTGCGCGACTTCACCGGGTAGCTATCCTGAGAGAGCAGGAGAAATTCCTGGCCGTCGTCGGCGATGTCATTGGGCGAATGCTGGGCGGTGTCGACCAGCCGGAACCATTCGCGGTCGCCGATCTGCGGCAGCTCGAAGTCGTGGTCCTCCCAGTGCGCGTTGGCGATGAAGTGCAGGTCATCGCGTGAGCCGTTGGGGTTGATCTGCGTGAGCTGCATTGCGATGGAGCGCGCATCGTAGCCCCAATCAGGCGTCATGCGCTTCACGCCGTGCCAGGTCACGTGAAATCCGTCCGATCCGTCGAACGAAAACGTTGAGCGGCGCAGCAGCGGACAGCGCTTGCGGAAGTCGATCAGAAGGCGGAAGAAGCGCACCAGGTCGGCGTTGGCTTCAACCATGTGCCAGTTCACCCAACTGATTTCGTTGTCCTGGCAGTAGGCGTTGTTGTTGCCCTGCTGCGTGCGCTCGAACTCGTCGCCGGCAAGGATCATGGGGACACCGTGCGCCATAAGAAGGATGGTCGCGAAGTTCTTGCGCTGGCGGGTGCGTAGCTCCTGTATGCCGGCGTCGCTGGTGGGGCCTTCGGCGCCGCAGTTCCAACTGTTGTTGTCGTTGCCGCCGTCGCTGTTGCCTTCGCCGTTGGCGAGATTGTGCTTGTCGTTGTAGGAGACGAGATCGGCCAGGGTAAAGCCGTCGTGACAAGTCACGAAGTTGATACTGTGATACGGCTCGCGCGCGCTTGATTCGTAGAGGTCAGGACTGCCGAGTATGCGCGTCGCCAGCGCCGAGGTCATGCCCGGATCGCTCTTCACAAACTTGCGCACATCGTCGCGGAACTTGCCGTTCCACTCGGCCCAGCGTCCCCATGAGGGAAATGTTCCGACCTGATAGAGGCCACCTGCATCCCAGGCTTCGGCGATGAGCTTGGTGTTGGCGAGCACCGGATCGTACGCCATGCTCTCCAGCAGCGGCGGATTGGCGAGCACCGAGCCGTCCTGGCCGCGGCCAAGCACGGAGGCGAGGTCGAAGCGGAAGCCGTCGACGTGGGTCACGATCACCCAGTAGCGTAGGCACATGATGATGAACTCGCGGACCACGGGGTTGTTGCAGTTGAAGGTGTTGCCGCAACCAGTGAAGTTCTCGTAGGCGCCGGTTTCCGGATCGAGGATGTAGTAGGTCGGGTTGTCAATGCCGCGGAACGAGAACGTCTGCCCGTGCTCGTTGCCTTCGGCCGTGTGGTTGAAGACGATATCGAGAATGACCTCGATGCCCGCGTCGTGAAACGCCTGCACCATCTGCTTGAACTCCACCAGCTGCTCGCCGTCGCCACGCTTGGAGGAATAGGCCGTGTTAGGAGCATAGAAGGCGCGCGACTGATATCCCCAGAAGTTCAACAGGGGCTGACCGGTGAAGGGATTGACGCGATCAGTTTCAACCTCTTCGAACTCATTAACCGGCAGCAGCTCGACCGCGGTGACGCCAAGCTGCTTGAGATAGGGGATCTTCTCGGCCAGTCCGGCGAAGGTGCCGGGATGGGCGACCATCGAGGTCCCATGTACGGTGAAGCCGCGCACGTGCAGCTCGTAGATGACGCTCTCGAGCAGCGGAGTGTTCAGCGGCTGGTCATGCTGCCAGTCGGTCAGGCCCAACTCTTTGACGACGCCAATGCGTTGCGGCATGTTAGCGGCAGTATGGTCACCCCACACGCTCTCGCCGGAGATGATGCGCGCGACGGGATCGATCAGCAGGCGCGTGGGATCGAAGCGGTAGATCGCCGGATCGGGATTGGGCTGCATGTCGAAGCGGTAGGCGTAGTGCATTCCCGCCTCCACGTTCTCGACATACGCGTGCCACACCTGGCCGGTGCGGTTGCGCAGCGGGTCGAACGGCAGTTCGGCCACGATATTGTGGGTCGCCGGATCGCGCAGGACAAGCGTGCAAGAAGTGGCATACTTGGAATAGATGGCGAAGTTCACTCCGGTACGAAAGGGCGTGGCTCCCATCGGAATGGGCACGCCGCGCTGCATCGTAAAAGGCCCTTGCTGCGGCGGGGTAGCTGGCTGGACTGCGGACGCGCTCGTGCTCATAGGCACCTCCGGCGACGTTGGTTAGCTATGGGTTATCAGAAAGAGCGTGGCCCGACAAGCGGATTCGGGGGATTCAACAGCGTTTAACCGCTCGGCGGAAATAGACACCGGAAGGAAAGCGGGGAGACAAGCCCTTGAACCACGGATCGACACGGATGTACACGGATCGGAGAAGGGCTTGCCAGGTCAGATGTTCAACCCCGCGATCATTGCCAGATGGCCATTGCGAAGGTGGCACGACGGCACAAGATACAGCCCCGAAAAGGGGCGGCATATTCCAGCCCAGTACGAAGTCCGCCGCAGGCCGAGGGAGTGCTGGGAAGCGTGGGATATAAACCGAGTCCCGTAGGGACGGCATGAAAGCAGGTCCCTCGCGGACTCATGTCCGCTCGGGATGACAAGATCAATTACACCCGTGGCGGCGCGGCTGAAGGGCAACTTTTTCTGCACACCTGGAAGCGTGCTCTAACCCGCCCAATTGCGATCCCGAATCCTCAACAAGCTCATAAGTTGCGCTATTCATAAATCGAGCAACCACAGCCCGGCGATGGCACGTGTACTTTCAGGAAATCAGAGATGGTGTTCATCTCGTCCATCTGGGTTTCGACGCGCGAGAACTGATGGCCCTCGCCCGGATAAACCTTTAGCTGCACCACGCCACCTTTTTTCTTGATCGCGTCCGCCACCTGCTGGGCTTCGTTGCTGGGATCGCGCACGTCGTTGCCGCCGGCAATGAGCAGGATCGGCGCCTTGATGCGGTCAATGAAGTTGATGGGCGAGCGATCTTCGTACAGCGCCTTGTTCTCCACCGGATCGCCCATGATGGAAATGTCGTAGGCGCGAATGGCAGGGTCTTCCGTCTTCAGTTCCGTAAACCAGTTCACGTACGGGACAATCGACACCCCTGCGCCCCACATGTCCGGATACTTCGTGACCGCCATCATGGTGAGATAGCCGCCGTAGCTACCGCCCAGCGAGATCAGCTTCTTCTTGTCGACGAATCCGCTCCTGGCGATCCACTCCGCCGCATCAACGATATCAGCCAGGTCTTCGCCGCCTTCGTCGCGGTAATTGGCCTTCATGAAGTCTTTGCCAAAGCCGGTAGAGCCGCGAAAATTGGGGGCTATCACGAGATATCCCTGGTTAACGAGGTACTGCACCCGGCGATTGAACGAATTTACGTACTCGCTAGTCGGGCCGCCGTGGATGTACACGATGGCCGGATACTTGCCATTGCGCTGGATGTTGTTCGGGATATAGGCAAAAGCCGAGATGGTCCATTTGCCGTCACGGCTGGGATAGTGCACCAGGTAAGGCTCGACCATATCGGCGGTGCGCAGCCCGCCCACCAGCGCGTGGGTTAGCTGCTCAGCGGCTTTGGTTTTGAGGCCGTAGCTCCAGATATCGTTGGGAGCGGTGGGGCCGTTGTGATTGAAGAGCAGCTTCGAGCCATCGCGCGAATACGCGGTTGGATTGCCGGCGAGTGTATTTACCCCTGCGGCAATCGGCAGCATCTCCGCATTTCGCGTGGCGAGGTTGTAGAGATACAAATTGGTGTTGCCCTCGACGTTGGCCGACCAGGTAACGCTCGCGCCGTCGGGGGAAAATGATCCCGCGCTAACCTCCCACTTATTGTTGCTCAGCCAGGTGATTTTCTGAGTTGCGATATCCAGCAACCCTGCGTTGTCGTATCCGTTCTGCGCGTTCGATGTGATCAGTATGGTCTTGCCGTCGGGCGAAATATCGGATGCGAAATAGGTCTGCTCGCCTTCGTGCGGCGTGAGGTTCGTCGCCTTCATCGACGCAAGCTCCACCAGGAAGATATTACTGTTTCTGTCGCCTGCGTCCACCTGCGTGTAAACGAGAGACTTGCCGTCGTGCGAGAAGATCGGACCGAAGTTACTCTTGTTCGCGGGCGTATCTTTCGTGATGTGCGTCACGTGCCGGGCGGCAAACTCCATCATGTCGATTTCGTAGCTGGAGCCACCCTTCGCCTTCACCACGTAAGCCAGGCTCTTGCCATCGGGCGACCAGACGGGAGAATCTTCCGAAGTCTCCTTCGTGGTCGTCAGGTTCTGCACCTCACCGGTTTTGGGCGAGACGGCGAAGACATCCCACTGCTCGTTGCCGTCGTAGTCCGAGGCATAAGCGATCCACTTGCCGTCGGGCGACCACGCCGGAGCCGTCTGCCGCTGATCGCTGATCGTCAATTGCGTCGGCCAGCCACCATCCGCCGGTACCAGCCAAATGTTGTTGCGCCCGCTGATATTGGAGACGAACGCCACCTGCTTGCCGTCCGGCGACCAGGTACTACCACCGATTGCGCGCGTGGCGTAGAGCCTCTCAACGGAAAAGGTCTGCATGTCGGCGACCGTCTTGCTTTGGAGCTTGGCGGGATCGGTGATGACGGTGGGAGGCGTGGTTTGAGCGAAGGCTGCGGCAGAGAGGAGGAGGAAAGCCGTTGCGAGTTTCAAGTTTCGAGTTTCGAGTTTTGGGAGGCTCGAGCTGCGAGCTTCGAGCTTCGAGACCAGTTTGGAGTTGCGAGTCTCAAGTTTCGAGTGGAGCGAGCGGAATTGCAGCTTGTCGAAGATGCTGGTCAGCAGGAACCGGTTTGTATCAGAGCTGGGCTTCGAGCCGTGCCGAACAGCGCCGGAAAGAAGAGGGGGCTTTAGCCCCTGAGGCCAGGAGTGCGCAGGGGCTAAAGCCCAGCCGTCACTCGAGGTCGTGTCGGCACGACTAGAAGTCGTGCCCTGATACAAGGCAGTACAGCCCGCGCCGGAGGCGCAGCAGAGCTTAGCCCAGCGCTTTAGCGCTGGGTGAACAGAATTACACGGCCGAGTCCCGTAGGGATGGCAGATGTTTACAAACTGATAATCCTGGGCCGTGATTCCGGCTTGCACCTCTTTTGATGCAACATCGAGGGTACCCCCCTCCCCCCTCCCCTGCCTAAAATCTTGAGAGCATTGGGCCGGCGCCAAAAAAAGTCCGCAAAATATTGAGCGCGTGGGAGTTATGGGCAAAATCTCATAAAATAAGGACTTAAGCGCAGTTTTCGGAAGATGAAAGAGTTTGTTTATTTGTGGAATGGTTAACAGCGGCCAAGGGAAGTTACGACGACCTGAACGCGTCACACAGCCCCTTCACAGAGGAGCATTCCGAGGACACAACTCCTTCATCCTCATCGCCACCATTGTAAATGAGTGGGCGTCGACGACCAAGCGAGTTTGTCACGGACGAGTGTGATGTTCTTGGCTGTCTCAGGCAATTGCTTGTGTGATGGGGATTTACCACTCGTAACCGCATAAGGCCGGTTCACGTCGATCCAACGGTTACGGGATCACGTTCCGGTAGCGGGCACTTGCACGGCGGCCGCGACGGGCAGCGTGAAAGAAAATGTAGCGCCACGTCCGTCGTTCGCCGTGGCCCACAAACGGCCTCCATGCGACTCGACAATGGATCGGCTGATCGCCAGACCCATGCCGGAACCCTGCGGTTTAGTCGTAACGAAGGCATGGAAAATCTCGTCCGCCTTTTCCGCCGGCAGCCCCACACCGGTGTCACTGACCGAGATCACCACGTGGCCGTCCTCGTCCAGTTGCGAGGTGACGGTAAGCACTCCGCCCGTCTCTTTCATTGCCTCGATGGCATTGAGCATGAGGTTCATGAGCACTTGCTGCAGTTGCACGCGGTCTGCCGTGATCTTGGGAAGGTCGGGGGCAGGATTCGTGCGTATCGAGACTCCATAGCGGTTGGCCTCTCCCCGAAGCAGCCCGACTATTTCGCGGACAATCTCGTTCACCTCGACCAACTCGCGTTTTGGAGGAGACTTCTTGTACAACGACCGTAAGCGGTCGATGATGTCGCTGGCACGCTTTCCGTCTTCCACGATTCTTGTTGTTGCCTCGCACGCCTCTCCCAAATCCGGCTGGTCGCGCTTAAGCCAGCGCATGCAAGTGTTCGCATTGGTAATAGTCGCGGCGATTGGCTGCTTGAGCTCGTGAGATAGCGAGGCCGCTAATTCGCCCATCATGCTCACGCGATTCACGTGCGCAAGATCTGACCGCAGGCTTTCGCGCTCTTCTTCGGCTCGCTTGCGGTCTTCAATATCGGTCGAGGTACCGTAATACTTGACGATCCTGCCCTGCGTATCCCGGAGGGGTACGGCCCGCACCAGGAACCAGCGATACTGCCCATCAGCACCGCGGAAACGTACCTCATTTTCGAAGGGTTCACCGACGGCCGCCGAGGCACGCCACTTTCCCCCTTGCCGCTTCAAATCTTCGGGATGAACCGCGGCTTCCCAACCTGAGCCCACCGACTTTTCGGTGGACAAGCCCGTGTACTCCTGCCAATTGCGATTGACGAAATCCACCGCGCCATCGGGCAGAGCCGTCCAGGCAAATGTCGGGATGGTTTCAATCACATCCCGCAACTTCTTTTCCTGCCGCCGCAGTTGCCGAACGCGCACTAGATACGCCGCCCAAAGTAACGCCAGGAAAGCCACCACGCATAGCGCGCGGAACCAGTTCGTCTCGTATCGGTTTCGTGTGATCGCGTGCAATAACGACGGCGTCTGGAAATGAGGCAGGCGCAACCCTGGGCGAAGATCCGTATAAAAAGCCTGCCGCCGGGTTCCCGCTTCCTGCCAGTCCGTATCGCGGCCTTCCAACCTGTACCGAAAACGGACTTTTTGCGGGACCGCGAAACTCAGCGCGGTGTAGTCAATTTCCACGTCGCGCGTGCGGGCAGGTAGACGAACATCGCCCTGCAGCGAATGACCTTTACGGTCGGCTATGACCTGTTCCACATGCACAGGCGGCGCTATCAAATTCCGAGCCAAATGAGAGGGATCAATCATTTGCGCTACGGCGGCGTTGGCAAACCACAAGCGGCCATCCAGAGTTCTTACGGCTTTGCTCTCGAAGGGAGCGCGATTTCCACGTTGAAAGCCGTCGAATACGTCAAACACCCTCGGCTGCAAACTCACATTGGGCTGTGCCCACCATCTTTGCAAGTCACTTCTTGCGATTTCCACCAGCCCGCATTGCATGTACAGCCAAAGAGCGCCGCTACCGTCCTCCACAAGGCCATTCACACCGTCACAGGGAAGGCCGTTCCGGGCGTTCAGCGTCTGTTGTTTCCCGTTCGACCAGCCTATGAGTCCGTAGGTCGTCGCTCCCAATACCGAACCATCAGAACTCAGCAAGACCTGGTTCACTCGAGAATTCGGTGGATGCTCGAAGCGGAAAGTCTCTGCACGCCCTTGTTGATATCGCGCTAGATCGCCATTGATAAGACCAAGCCAAATACCACCTCGGGGATCGGCCACAAGCGAGCTCGCCGCTGGTACCTGCGGTGTGGGAAGCTCTTCCTGGACCTTGCGATCGAAAATACGGATGAGCATCCTCGTAGGTCCGAAGCTTAAGACCCAGAGATTGTTGTCTACATCCTCGGTAATCCCAAGGATCATGCCCGTGGGACTGCCGTTCCTCCTGGTGATTCTCGTGAATCTTCCGTTCTCATAGATGTTCAGGGTGTTATCTATTCCCACCCAATGCTGGCCGGCACGATCTTCGAAGAGCGATGTAACTTGATTACCCGGCAAGCCCCTTCCGGCTTGAACAGAACGCACTCGGCCCTGACCAACACCCGCAGCCAGAATGTCCAAGGCGTTTTCGCCGCCTATCCAAATCGCGCCATCCCGCATGGCTTGAACCGAACCAACCGCTGGAGTGGTCATCCGTTCTCTGGTCGAGAAAGTAGTAATCTGCAGGTCCCGGAAGCAGTCAAGGCCCTTGTCTGTCGCAACCCACAGATTGCCTTCTCTGTCCTCAAAGAATGCATATATCGCGTCGCCTGACAATCCATCGGAACTGCCAAAGTGATCGGTTTCCCCGTCATAAATGCGATATATGCCTTGCCCGACGGTCCCAACCCAGAGAGCATTTTGGCGGTCCACGAACAATGTCAGAACCTTCAGCTTGCTGCTATCGAACCCACGCACGAGAAACGGCTTCCACACCCCTTGTGAAAACTGCTGCAATCCCAAACCGGGCCCGGGCTTACATATTCCCACCCACAGCGAGCCGTCAGGTCCGGGCGCAAGGGCACACACACCAGGTTGACCGGTATTCGACTTCAGTCCACTCAGGTAGTACGTCTGGAATGAACCTGGACTCCAACGGGTCAGGCTGGTGCTGCCACCCAGCCAAAAATTTCCCGCCGAGTCCCGAGCTATGGAGGAATAGGGTTCCTCAGGAAACCCATCTGCCTTCCCATAACACCGTACAAAGAGGGCCGGTTCCATCCGCGATTCCTGCACGAATGAGCCAGATGGTTCCGTTCTCCTCCTCAACGGTGGGGCCCATGACTGCGTTCGCGTACGACGAATAATTGATCAGGTCCTGGTTGGTCGAATGACTCAAGCCAGGCACCGTCCCGATCCACAGACTTCCATCCCGCGCCGCCAAAACACGGGCGACAACGGGAGACGATAACTGCTTTCCGGGCGGTGACGTCCACGGAACGAAGCGAACTCCATCGAAGCGCACCAGTCCATTTGCGCCGCCAATCCAGAGATAGCCATCGGCGGTCTGCGCGATTGAATAGGGAGCGCCATCAAAGAATCCGTCCTGGATTCTCCAGGCCGTGTGTCCGTATTGCGAAATGTGCCGTTCGGGATCGACAGCGGAGGCGGGTTCCGGCGCCAACAGCAGCAGCAACAAGGCAAAACACAACAGGAGGGACACAAGAGCTACGGGCCCTACGGCCCTCTCATTAGTACGCGGCTTTAGAAATCGACTCACGTCTGGTCCTGGGTACTTGTCTCGGCGTTCGGTATGCCTGCCCAAAGCGGTCGCGCTTAACGTGAGCCACAGCGATGACACGCAAACCAGAAATGATCGCGGAACATGGAAGTCGCGGGCTCTCGAGGTGGACATGGCGCGGGGCAACGTGGATCGACCTGGGCAACCACGGCGCTCAGAATCTTACCAAACCTGACCTCGGCCGGATGTCAGGTCGCACGGGCCGTCCGCATCCCGCGTTCATGGCTGGATTGGCTCGACGTGAGATCAGCACTGTTTATCACTCGATGTCCGAGTACCTGCCTCGCTTGCGGCGGTACCAGATCGGCGGTCCGCGCTCGGTGCAACTGGCGCTGAAGCTACAGTTCTAAACGGAGTCAGGCAGTGCTGGTTCTGTGCCACGCCGCCACCGTGTGCGCCTTACAGACTGGCGATAACAGGCGATTACACTCACAATCCTACAATGGGAGCCTAACCCGAAACGGAAAAGGCATTCTTAGCCCCCTTAGCATCTGGACGTGACTGCCGCCCGATAGAGACGACCAAGCCGCAATTCCTCTGATTGACCCTCCGCAACGACCTGATTGCCCCCGCGCAAGAATCTGAATGCCCCGGCGCAACGACTACGCTCTCCCGGCCCGCTATTGTCGTAGCGTCACGATCTGAAACATCTCCCAGGTGACTAGGGGAGGGCCCACTCCTGACAGGTGTGGCAGGTCATGACGTTCACTCACCCACTTGATGAGTGCGGCCCGGAAATTTTGTATTTCTTCCGGGCCGTTTTTCCTTACCCGGTTAGCATCCCAAACCAGGAAGCCGCCAGCGGCAGGGGTACTCTCGCTAGTCTCTCCATTTCAGGACTTGCGGCGTGCTCGTCGGGAGCATTGCTTGTCCAGAATGCTCCGCAAGCAAGGAGGTCGAGACGACCATAGCCACGAGCAGCGAGCAAAGAAACGGGGAATGATCGTTCATCGGAGCCCTCCTGCGGCGCAGCTCCGCACCCAGAGAGACGAGTGTGGCCAGCAGCGGGTCCACGCCAATCTGCGACGATTCTCGAGAGACCAAAATCACCTGATGAGAACGCTCGCTTCCGTTCTAATAACTTTGTTGTTAAATCCTCGTTTCGGTTAGGGAGGCTTGGACTCCAGGTTCACATCACGAGCGACGAAAGTGTCCTCACACGATTCTTGATTCCCCATTCAGGGCGCCGGTAACTCTGATTACGTGCGCGAGCCGGTAGACAAACGGACGAAATCGACGCCCTGAACCACGTCGTGAACGCGATTGGAACCTGCCCGTGCATTCTGACGCTCTTAGTCCAAATATCTTATGGGCGTGCGCTCGGATTGTGCGGCTTGGCTGGAGAAAACTCTCCGGCGAGGGCGCGCTCGTGCAATTCCCAAGCCGACGCTCCCGCCTTGCGTGCCGCAATCATCTTTTCGGGATCCACATGCGCCATCATCATTCCGCGCGAGACTCTTAGGTGCTCGGTCGCGGTCCAGGCATCGCTGTAATTGCTCGCGTTGATCTCGACTCTGTTCTGGTCAAGATCCTCGTAATAGAGCGAAATGCCCACGCCATGGTCCGCGGCCCACACCGGCTGGACTCCTAAGTTCTTTAGCCGAACATACGTGCCTAGAAGGTCGTCCAAGGTGGCGCATTCGAAAGCAACATGCTGCAGTCCCGTGTGCCGGCGCCGGTCGGGGTCGGCCGCGGCACCAGGCACTTCAAACAACACGAGCCGATGGTCCAGCTCATCGTTGCTGAGAAATGCAAAGGCGGAAAACGGCGCCCGGTCCTGTGCTTCGGGCGGTACCGTCGCACGATGGTTGACGCTCATGCCGAGCACTTTGCGATACCAGTCCGTCATGGTATCCAGGTTTGCGGTGGTAAGCCCGTAATGCTGCAGTTTGGGATGGATGGTGATCTCGGTGTTCATGGGAAACTCTCCTTTTCGCTGGGGCCAATTCTGTAATAGTTAGCCAGCTAACCAAAAGATGTTAGGTACCTAACAATGGTCTCAATATTTTTTGAGCTGGGAAATGTATTTGACGTTTCAGATAGTTAGGCGCCAAACTTATTCTGGAGACACGTCGTGGGCATTCGAATGCCGGTCGAGCGTCCTCAGGGACCACCGCCTGCGGTCATGAAGAAAATTCGCCAGCGCCTCTCGAAAGGGGAGGTGCAGGGGCTGAGAACGGTATTCACCCTGCGCGCGACTGCGCAGCATGTTGACAACGCGATCAGCGAGTGGATGGCCGGTTCCGTGGGATCGGTGGCACGTTATCAGATCCTGATGGCGCTGTGGGCGAGCGAAGGGAATGGCATCTCGCACAAGGACATCGTGGCGGCCATGGGCGTGACGCGCGCAACCGTGTCCGGCCTCATGGCAGCTCTCGAGCGCGATGGTTTAGTGAAATCGCAGGTAGACGGTGAGGACCGCCGCAAACTGATCGCGCGACTGACCGCGAAAGGCGAGGCCGTGATCAAAAAGCAGCACAAGGTGAACCTGGTTAGGTTTCGTGCGGCCTTCGCGTCCTTTACCGCGGAGGAGCTGGCGAACCTAACGTCACTCCTGCACCGTTTCCGAAAGGTGTTCGCCGCTGCTGCTGAACCCTAACTGTAGTAATCAGGCGAGGGTGTTGAAAAACTCGATTTTCGCCAGCTGCGGAAATGTATCCGGGTTCCGAGCGGAACGTTTATAGGGCATCCTAGGGCGGCGGTTTTTCTCAGCAATCGTCTGCGAAAGAGTTTTTCAACAGCCACAGGCGATTACACTCACAATCCTGCCCGAACCGATTACCTTTATAAAGGCGATATTGCTTTACGTATCCGCAGCGCAGGCAAGAGTTTGTACCGTCCCTGCGGGGGCTGGGAGCCTTGGGTTGCATCCTTACCCAGCGCTTCGCGCTGGGCCAGATTAGGGCCTCCGCCTCGCGGAGTGGCGGCGTCGCACAGTGAGAACATCAGGCACCTCGAGGAAGTTTGTGCCGCCGCTGACGCGGCTCGTGGCGTCTTGTTTATCTTCCTCCCGCCGCTGACGCGGCTCATCCGTGTATTTCCTTCCCTTCCCGCCGCTCACGCTGCGGGCTCACCGCATCCCGCCCTTCGGGCTGAAGATGGGTTAGATTATGTCCTCTGTTTTCCTTCTCTCCTACCCTTTCCAAAACCATGGAAAAGATGGGACACCCGGAGCGAATCGATTTTGCGCATAACAAACTGCAGGTCCCTCGACTCCGCTGCGCTTCGCTCGGGATGACACCGGAAAAGAGAAGCAGCATTCAATTTGCACGCCTGAAGGCGTGCTCCACCCTATGCTCCGACGCCTCTGCTTTTACCAACGCCAAACAGGGACGTGAACCTTTCGACAAGCTCGGGGCAGGCTGTGGGGCGCCGCGCTCCGAGGCTTTTTCCCACCACTGACAACCGACAACTGATCACTGACAACTGCTTTTCTACGCTTCGCGCAGGGCCTTGGTGATCGGCATGCGAGAGGCGCGCAGGGCAGGCAGCAGGCCTCCGAGGATTCCCATCAAAATTGCGAACACCATGCCCACGATGACGATCTCCGGGGTGATCTGGAAGGCAAACGCCAGTTCGCTGAAGCTCTGCGTCTGTCCAGTGGCGGCGGTGTATCCCTGCATGGGCAACGCCAGCAGGCAGCCTAAGGCTCCTCCGACGACCGCCAGGAACACCGACTCGGTGACGAACGAGAAGCAGGATGGTGAAGCGCGAGAAGCCCAGCGCGCGCAGGGTCCCGATCTCGCGCGTGCGTTGCGAGACGATGGCGTACATGGTGTTCATCGCGCCGAAGACGGCGCCGATGCCCATGACGACTCCCACGAAGCCCGCCAGAATCTTCAGCGCCATGGACAAGCCGCCGGACTGGTCTTCGTAGTATTTCCTTTCCGACTCAGCCTGCACCTGCATCTGCGGATTAGCGCGCAGGTCCTTGTCGAAGGCGGCTATGGTCGCAGGATTCTTGATGCGCACGGTCAGCGATTCGCAGCCGCCGCTGCGCCTAACCGCCGGGCCGAGCGCGTTCAAATCGCCCCAAATCTCGCTTTCGAACGAACTGCCGTCGGCGGTGAACAGGCCCACCACCTTGAAGTCTTTGCGCTGCACGCGAATCGCATCGCCAATAGTTCGAGGCCGTTCACGCGGTCGGAAATCTTCTTGCCGACGATCACCTCGTAACAGTCCCGGGCTGAACATCCGGCCTTCGACCAGCTTGATGCCGTTGCGCACCTTGAAGGCCATCGGCGTCACCCCGCGCAGGGTGATATTGGTGGGCTGGTTGTCGCTCTTCTTCGGCTTGCTGGTGATCACCACAATCTCGCAGGAAGCCAGGGTCGAGCCTTCACTGTCGCGCGCGATACGCGGGTCGGTCATGATGGTCTGGGCGTTGCCGATGGCAATCCACGAGGTCAATTCCGACATTGATCCCCGCTGCACCACAATGGCGTTGTTGTCTGAGCCGGTCGAACTGAGCGCGATCTGAAAGCCGGCGGCCATCGACGAAATAACTACCACGGCTGCGACCACCAATGCGATGCCGAAGATGGCCAGCAGCGTCACCTTCCAGCGCGCGCGTAGATTGCGGAGGTTGTATCGCAGGAGGAGTCCCATGCTACACCTGCCTCAGAGCGTCGGTGATGCGTGCGCGGTAGGCCAGAAGGGCGGGGAAAAATCCAGCCAGCAATCCCAGCAGTAAAGCGATGCCGAGACCGAACGTCGCAATCTGCGGGGTAAGCCCGAGGTTGGGGAAGCCGCGCAGGACATCGCCCAGGAAGGGCACATCGACTAACACCGCGATTATGCCGCGCGAGAGCAGAATGCCGAGCACTCCGCCCATCAGGCCCAGCAGCAGGGCTTCGCTCAGGATCAGCGTCATCACCAGGCCGCTGGGGAAGCCAAGCGTCTTGAGCACAGCGATCTCCTGCCGCCGCTCGCGCACCGCAATGCTCATGGTGTTGGCCGTCACCAGCAGAATGGTGAAGGCCACGGCCAGCCCGATGACGTTCAACAGCAACGCGAGATTGCCCGCCAGGGCAACGAAGCTGGCGCGGAATGCCTGCTCGGTTTCGGTCTTGGTCGGATTATCGCTGTTCTCGAAGGCCGCATCGATGCGTTTGGTGATGGCGCCCGCTTGCTTGGGATCGTCGATCAACTCTGTCAGCGTACCGATGCCTAAGCGTTCGCCGGTCGCTTCGTAGACATACTTGAAATGGAAGTACATCGAATTAAGTTGGGTGCCGGGATAGCGGGCCTCGTCGGTGTCATAGATTCCGTCCACAACAAAATCGAACGGCTTGCCGACACGATAGTAAGGAATAAAGCTTTCGAGTTGAAAGGTGTCGCCGACCTTCCAGTCGAATCGCTCTGCCAATTTGCGGCCGATGATGCATCCGCGCGTATCACTGAGCCATTTCTCTTTCTGTTCGGGCGGCAGCATGATCTCCGGGTAAATGCGCAGGAAGGCCTCCGGCTGCGACCGCGAAGTTGGCAAAAAAGTTTTTCGGGTCGCGATAGATTCCCCCGAACCACGAGACGATCACCGTGTCCTTCACCCCCGGAATGGCGGCGATCTTCTGCTGATAGGTCATGGGCAGAAGGTTTGCCAGCGATACATAGTCGCGGGTTACCAGCCGGTTGGTATTGCCGGCGGTCAGGCCGAAGTTCACGGCGGCGATCACCGTCTGCAGGACGCAGAACAGGAAGATGCAGACCGACATCGCCAGCACAGTGCTTAGCGTGCGAATCCAGTTCTTGCGCAAATGCTTGAGGACCAGAGGTGCGTATTTCATATCACTGATCGAGCACTCCCTTGTCCAGATGGCGCTGTATGTGGGCGCGACTGGCGGCGCGAGGATCGTGCGTCACCATCACGATGGTCTTGCCGAACTCCTGGTTGAAGGTTTGCACCAGGTCGAGAATTTCTTCCGCACTCCTGGAGTCAAGGTCGCCGGTAGGCTCGTCGGCCACCAGCACGCTGGGGTCGGTAACGATAGCGCGGGCGATGGCGACGCGCTGCTCTTGTCCGCCGGAAAGCTGGCGCGGGTAGTGTTTGTATCGGTCGGCGAGGCCGACAATGCGCAGCGCAGTCATGGCGCGCTCGTGGCGCTCTTTGCCGGAAAGCGGAGTGAGCAGCAGCGGAAGCTCGACATTTTCGATGGCGTTGAGTACCGGGATGAGGTTGTAGAACTGAAAGATGAATCCAATATTGCGGCTGCGCCACTTCGCCAATTCGCCTTCTGAAAGCGGCGTCAGATCGATGTCTCCGACCACAATGCGCCCGGAGGTAACGCGATCGATACCGGCGATCAGGTTCAGCAGCGTCGTCTTGCCCGAGCCCGAAGGGCCCATGAGCGCCACGAACTCACCCGTAGGCACCTCGAGGTTGATGCCGTCGAGCACCGTGATCTGCTGGCTGTCGCGCTGGTAGACCTTGCGGACGTTCTGCACGCTGACCGCACTCGCCTTGGTCGTTACCTCGGGAGTACTCATGACACTCATTCCGCTCTCCTCATTGTTTAGTCGCGGAGCCCTCCCGCGAATCGGGAACCGACATCCCCTCAGGGGCTAAAGCCCCGGATCCAACTCGCTCGTTCGGCACGGCTGAAGCCGTGCCCTTTCAAGACGGTGGAGGTGATCTTTGACGCGGCGCTAAAGCGCCGCACTACCAATTTCCACCCGCGGGCTTCACGCGGCGCTGAACCGCCGCTCTACCAAAATCGCGCCCGCAGCCATAACGCGGCGCCGCGAGGCTAATCAACCTTTCACCCTGACCGGGTCGCCGTCCTTCAGCCGCTGGGGCGGATTGTTCACCAGCGTCTCCGAGCCGGACAGCCCGCTTGTCACGATCACCTGCCCGTTGAGATCGTTGCCCCTGACGATGGGAACCATGTGGACCTTGCGGTCCTCCACCACGAACGCCACCGGCTTCCCGTCGCGCGTGGTGATGGCATCCTTCGAGATGGTCACAATGTGCTGCGGCGGCGCGTTCGCTTCCTCGGTCTTCTTCGGTGGCTCGCGGAAGGTGACGTTACAGCTCATCTCCGGCTTCAGATACTTGTCCTTGTTGAGAATGCTCACCTTCACCGTAACCGTTCCCTTGGTGCGGTCGGCCGTAGGAATGATTTGCCGCAGGCGGCCCTCGTAGGGATGATTGGGAATGGCTTCGACATTGACGGTAGCGGGGTCGCCGGAATGCAGTTGCGCCACGTTCGCCTCGTTCACGTCGACTTCCGCCTCCAGCGAGTTCATATCGGCAATGGCAACGATGGCGCCCGACGAGGTCGAGACGTTCACCCCTGGCGGGATGGGCGCGACGCTCTCGCCGACTTCGGTCATCTTTTTGATGACGACTCCATCGAAGGGCGCGCGAATGTTCGTGAACTCGAGCAGGGACTCCTGAACCTTGAGATTGGCTTCGTCCTGATCGACTGTGGCTTTGCCGAGGCGCACCTTGGCATCGGCGGCGTCGAGTGCATCCTGCGAAACGACTTTGTCCTTGAACAGCCCCTGCTGAAGACGGGCCTGCCGCTGCATCTCCGCGAGATCGGCCTTGGCATATTCGATGTCGGCTTTGGCCTTGGCGATAGCGGCCACGTAGTCCGCATCTTCGAGGCGGGCGATGACCTCACCGCTGTGCACAACACTTCCCTCTTCCACGTTCAGTTCTGAAAGGCGGCCCTGGATCTTGGAAGAGATGACCGACTGCATACGGGCGACCAGGTACCCCGAGGCCGTCAGGATTGGAGTGCCGGCAGTGGGGCCGCCGGTGTTCTGCACGCTGGCCTGCGTGGTTTCAACCTCGACGGCGCCGAGCGCCGCGAGCGGCCCGAGCGACGGCTTCACGCGCACGTAATAGACAACTGCGCCTGCAACCAGCACCAGCAAGACAAGCAGCCCGATCGTTCGTCCCCAGCGTCGTGGCGGACGATCGCGCTCGATACGCAGTGAGGCCAGTTCGTCTTTCAGATCGCGCATATCGCCGGCATGGCTCTCCCGTGAGGATATGCCTATAGAATCGCACCCTTCCTGCGTTCTTGGAAGCATTGGCGTGTCGATGGGAACAGGTTTCAGGGCCATGGTTTCCAAAAGTTCAAAGCAACATCATGCGCGGCCCTGCGCCCGCGCGACAGTGTTCAATGTCAGAAGAGGAGCGTGACAATTGTCATGGGGTAGCGGCACGGGAACAACCGAGGAGTCAGGGCAGACGCCCGATCGCGTCTGTTTTCGAATCACTCGCAGCAACTCGGCGTCGTCCATGATGGCAATGCTCCTCCGGCCGCAGAAGTCCCGGACGGACTCCTCGTGAAAGTGTGCATCGCGCGTGCACAGAACCTCTGCTCTCCCCGCGACCGCGGTGTGGACGATCGGATCGTCGTCTATGTCCTTCAGAACGACGTGACTGGCGGAGATCGGTGCGACTACTTCCGATATGCTCGCCAGTATCTGGAGATAGGTTTCCACCTCTTGCCGGCTCAGCCTCCACCGCGTTTCAATTCTCAGGTATGCCAGAACCCGCTCCACCTCCTGCGATCAGAAATGCGAGGTTACAAGAACGTGGTCCCCGAACGCGATTTGCTCTAATAAGTCTCTGGCTGGGCCTCGTGCCTTGGGATTGGCGCGGATAGAACGTTGGTGTCGAGGACGACCCTCATTTGATGGGACGATAACCCGGGCGGACAGAGCGCATACCCTCGTCGAGAATCTCGTCCAATTCTTCGTCGGAAGCGTCGGCGGCTCGTTGCGCCATGGCATCCATCTGGTCTTTGAGTTGCTGTGCGAGCTGTTTGCGCGCCGGTCCCTGCGGAGCTTCATGAGGACGAAAAGCCATGACACTTATCTCTTCGTCGGCCTCCAGAGAGCGGCCAAGCAACAACTCCAGGGCGGGCTTCACCGCCGGGGAGAGGTTTTTCCGCCTTTTGAATGCTCACATCGGGCATAACAGTCACCCCAGATTGGGCTATGCTCTTCAATCTACCCCCTAATAGGCGCGGTTGTCACTGCCGTGGACTGGACGTGGAAGTGCCCACCCCACGTTCCGCTTCGCTCCACGCGGGGCTACACTGAGTCACCCCTTCGGGGTTGGCCTTCACGCGGCGAGAGCAGGCCCTTCGGTCGCTCTACTCTTCCCCGGCTAGCGTCGAAAGGCAGGACGCGAACCTGGGCACCGGGCTAGCCGGATTCTGTAAGCGGTCCCGGAAACGGGACGGGGGCACAATTGCTTGTGATAAGGCGATATATCGCCAGCTATCCTCGATGTCGCTCTTGTGGCATTACATTACGGCTTCTGGGTCATTCCCATCGATAAGTCCTGTTTCATCTTGAGCATTGACGGTCACCAGAAACGTATCTCCAAGTTATTTCTCGGGCATTGCTTCCTAAATCGACCTGATTCATTGTCTGCCTCACAAGAGCGGGAGCCACGGTAGCGCACGGCCCGATACCCGCCGATGAGACAGCCGCTTCCTCCGATTGCGGACGAGGTGATTGCTGGTCCCCGGTGGGTAGTAATGCAGTGGTGACCTACTACCCGGCACCTAAAGCAACCGGCGTCCCCAACCAAAAACAAAGAAGAGGTCGATATGATAACGCTAAGTCCAAATCGTGCAGCAAATCACTCCACCGGAAACGTGGCCACGCTAAAAAGCTTGGCGATTGCGGTCGCGTTCCTGGTGATTTTTCTAAGCCCTTCCGCGCTAGTCTCACAGTCGAACGAAGCAAACGCAGTCACTCCCGATCCAGGTGACGTTGAGATCACAAGCGGTGTATCGTTTTCCCAAGTCGACTTCAACTTTGAGGGCGCGGAGGATGATAACACTACCTATGGGCTCGCCATCGTCGACCATCACATCGTCGAGGACCAACTCGACGGAACCGGCAATTGGTATCTAAACATCCTGATCTACGACCCCCAGGGATATCCTCCCCGTTGGGCGGTTCAAAACCTTCCTATCGTGGACTGGGACGTGATGGACGGCGTCAGCACGTTCTTCAGCTTACTGCCTGAGATCGAAGCCCTGAATGCCGAAATGGGCGCGGTCCCACCTGGTCCCCAGCGTGGCAAGGTTCAGATGGTGGACTTCGCGGCCGTGGCTTCACAACGGCCGAAGACTGGATTGCCGTTCCCGCTCCCGCAGCAACGGAGATTCATATTGCCAGCCACAAACATAAAATGGAATGCCGCCGGGTTCATTGCGCCGGTGAATTTCCAGATGCCAGATCTGTCTGCCATTCCCGCGTGCCCGGCCGAACCTATGGGCGAGACCCGGCAAAAGGCGATTCTGCTTAAGAATAATCAGGAAAGTGTGCAGCAGGACGTCAATCAATGTGCCCCGGCGTCGGTGAACAACAGTTTGCAGTACCTGTGTGATATTGGGACTTGCGGGGACGACTTCGGGAAGCCGAACCTTAAGAACAAGCCAGGCAAAGCGAACATGCCCAGGGATTCGCGGGTTGCGAGGCTTGATTTTGAAATGAGCCGCGCGGCGGGAGTCGCAACGCCATCCTTGAACATGCTCCTTGGAAAACTGTACTTCCTGTGTCGGGATTGGGGAATGAGTGACGATAAGCTTGTCGTTCAGCACCAGGGCAAGTTCTGCACCCCGGACGGCAGCACATGCGTGACCGAGAACGCGCAACAGCCGTTCACTTGCGGCGCGGGCAAGAATAAAAGGACGATCACGTCGACCGGCAAGGGAGCGCCTTCGATCGACTTTATCGCTAATGCCATCACGAATGACAAGGCAGACTTAGAACTGGCAGGGCCTTTTATATCTGGCCAGCAACTAGGCGGGCACGCGGTCCACGTGGTTGGCTATGCCAAAACTAAAGGGGTCGACGGGATCTGGTTTATTCACGACGCTGATCAGCGCGATCCCAAGAAGGGGGTTGCATACAATGAGGGTGGGCGCGTTTTCGTCTGCCTGAACCCGCTCAAGAACGGGCTCATTGCCATGCCTAACTTTCCCGGTGGTGGCGATAACGGGGTGATTACAAATCTGCTCGAAGAGTTTCCAAAGCAGTAATAACGCTAGTGTCGAACTCTACTGTGGCGTTATCTTCGAACTCGAACGCGAACCTGATTGTCGGATGGAGTGAGGAGTGGCTGCGTCGTGCGGTCGCTCCTCATGTTCGAGAACCCACTGCGTCTTACGGGGACTTGCGGCAGTATACATCCTCAAGAGCGGCAGCCGTGCCGCGTCGTGCTCGCGGACTCCGGACGGCAAAGCGATCGTCTTCGACTAGCTGATGGAAATCGCTGTCGATATCAGGCGATTACACTCACGATCCTGAAAGGGGAAGCTTACGCGGATTGCAAGTGTAACGGCGATTTCACGCCAGTAATCGCGAGACATTCGACAACCAAACATCTTTAGACTCGCGCGATCTCTCGTCCTCGCGGATTCTGGCAAGCGCGATCAGTCGGAAGCAGTGGGACGGCCCTCCGCTTTGTCTTTGTACGCGCGGGTCTGACCCACTACACTCAAGCAGAGAGAGCCGTGAGCAAGAGCCTGCCCTTGTTGCTTCGCCACGCCATGTACAACCTGCGTGGCGGCTTTTTGATTCGCCCGCTCACAATCGCGCTATCGCTAGGTTGCGCGGGCGCATTCCTGTCGTGGCTGGAAGAGGAGTTTCCGGCCACCAGCGCCTGGGTGCCTGCCGCCTTATTCCCCTCGCATGCCGACCCACAAGTTGCCCAGATCATTCTCGCAGGCATTGCCGCTTCCATCATGACGGTGGTGTCCATCGTGTTCGCCATCTTGTTGATGACGCTTACTCTGGCATCGATGCAGTTCTCCCCGCGCATCATCGTTAGTTTTACCAGGGACCGCGTTACGCAATGGACACTTGGGATCTTCCTCGGTACTTTCTCCTACTGCATGGCAGCACTTCCGACGGCGCGCTCGCTTCCTCACCCATTCGCGCCCGTAGCCACCGTCATGGGCGCGATGGTACTGGCGCTGGCCTGCGTCGGCTTGCTGCTCTTCTTCATTCACCACATCGCGCAGGCCATCAGTGTCAATCACATCGTTGACCGAATCGCGGCAGAAACCGAAGCCATGATCGATGAGATTATGCCGAGGCCGCGCCGGTCGAACCATCTCAACCGGCTGAAGGATGCTGCGCCGCTCAGACCTAGCCCGAGCGAGGTGGCGGTTTTGAGCAATGTTTCCGGCTACATCCGCTTTATCGATAAGCGGCGCCTGGTAGCCGTTGCGAAGCACTATCACGTCAGTATCCGAGTTTTGCGTCGGGTCGGCCACTTCGTTCCGGCGGGGGTTCCGCTGATGATGGTTTCAAAGGGGAACCGTCTGCCCGCCGAAGGGACCGCCGAACTACTTGCGGCGTTCGATTGCGGACCGACTAGAACGTTGCAGCAGGACGTGGAGTTTGGCGTCCTGCAGATTGTTGATGTTGCCTTGAAGGCGATCTCGCCCGCTGTCAACGATCCCAGCACCGCCATTAGCTGCGTCGATCAGTTGAGCCGCATTCTGATCCGCTTCGCGTCCCGAGAGCCGCCAGAGGATCTACTCTACGATCCGCCAGGCATCGTTCGCGCCAGCATTGGATGGATTCACTTCGAGCGCCTGCTGGAGGCGGCCTTTGAGCAGATTCGAATGTATTCGAAGACGGACGTGGCTGTGAGCTTGAGGTTGCTGCGAGCCCTCGGTGACATCGCCGCCTCTACGCCCGATCCGGAGTTCCGCCGGATACTCGTCGAGCAAGGAATGAGGACGGTAGCAGGCTGCGCCGAAAAGCTGGGCGAAGAAGAGATGAGAGAGTTGCGCTTTCGCCAGGCCGCGCTGGAGAGCTTCGCCCCGGCGATCCCGCAGACCTTCAGAAGATAGCTGTCGATGTCAGGCGATCACACTCACAATCCCACAACGGCAAGCCCAAATGGGTTCTGGTTAGGGTCCAAAGGCAGGACGCGAACCTGGGCACCGGGCTAGCCGGATTCTGTAAGCGGTCCCGGAAACGGGACGGGGGGCACAATTGCTTGTGATAAGGCGATATATCGCCAGTAATCCGGTCTACTGTGCGTCCTTGACCTCATCTGGCGCCGATCATCCGAAGGTGGTGCATCCGCCTTTACCCCTTGTCGTTCCACAGTTTGCGACGCAGAACTCCGAGCCCACCGAGGACGCCCGTGCCAAGCAGCAGGAAGCTGCCCGGTTCTGGCACGTTGTTTACGTACACGCCGCTGGAGCCGGTTGGGAAGTCAGAACCAAGATTCATGAAGTTAGCAAAGCCCGGGGTATTGATGTATTCCAGATCTAGGTCTGACGTGCCTACCGAGTTCAAGCCAAAGGTGTTGCCGTTGAACGCACGGCCCTGGCAAGTCGGGCACTCCGGAACCACAGCAAACCAGTACTGCCCGGCAGCCAGCGAAACGTTCAAGCCGGAAACCAAGTTGGTAAACTCGTATAACTCTTGGAAATGACGTCCGGTGGGGTCGTTGGTTACGGGGCCGCTGCCGGAAGCGATTAGAGTTCCGCCAGTGCCTTCTGAAACACCACTGCGGATTTCCCAGTAGCCACTCGTCGGCACGTATGAGCTGAAATTGTTGGTGAACAGCCCACTCACCGTGATGTTCGACAGAGCGTAGAAATTTTGGTACACGGCAGATCCGTACGGGTTCCCACCAACGACGGCATCATCCTCGTTGCTCAGAGCGCCGAAGTTAGGGTCATTCGGATCGCTGTCGCCGCCGTAGAAGTACAACTGGTCGGCGTAGGCAAACACCGTGAAAAACAGGAAAGCCAACAGGCACAGCAGAGCAAGTCTCTTCATATTTCCTCCTCAGATGAGTCCGGTTGGGTCCTTCAAACTCGGCCGAAGGCGGAATAAGCCTAGCCCGGATTTCTCATCAGTAGTAAACAACCACGAGTAATTCACAGTAGAAAAAGGCCGTCTTTTCAGGCATAACTGCGGTGTGAAACGAAGTCGATGCCCCAAAAAGAAACGGCCTTTCTCATGACAGAGTGTACTCAAGAATCGTTCGCGTTTGCAGATCATTTTTCGCGGCGGGTAGTGGCCAACTTCGACGGCGCCCGCATGACCAGCGACGGCGGCGGCCTGCTGTTGCGCCGCACCAACCGCAAAATCCGCTTGCTCGAGCGGGCGACGGATTGCTTCACCGATGGGCGTGATCCGGCGCGGGTCGAGCACAGCGTGGGCGAGATGCTGGCGCAGCGCATCTACGGGCTGGCGCTGGGCTATGAAGATCTCAACGATCATGAGCAACTGCGCCACGATCCCCTGCTCGCGGTGTTGGCCGGCAAGCGCGAACTGGAAGAACCGCTGGCCGGCAAAAGCACGCTCAACCGCATGGAGTTGACGCCGGCGGCGGCTGCCGATCGCTATCACAAGATCAGCTACGCGGCCGAGCGGTTGGACGCGCTGCTGGTGGATATTTTCCTGGAAGCGCACACCAAGCCTCCAGCGGAGGTCGTGCTCGATCTGGATGTCACCGACACGCCGTTGCACGGCGAGCAGGAAGCGCGCTTCTTCCACGGCTACTACGGCGAGTACTGTTACTTGCCGCTGTACATCTTTTGCGGCGAGCATCTACTGTGCGCCCGCCAGCGGGCTTCCAATCAAGATGCCAGCGCAGGCGCGCTCGCCGAAGTGAAACGCATCGTGGGCCAGATTCGGCAGCGCTGGCCGCAGGTGAAAATCATTCTGCGCGCCGACTCCGGCTTCTGCCGCGAGGAGCTGATGGCCTGGTGCGAAGCTGAGCACGTGGACTATGTCTTCGGGCTGGCGCGCAATGAGCGGCTGGAGGCGGAAATCGCCGCCCTCCTGGCCGAGGCCCGCAGCCAACACCAGCAGACGCAGCAAGCGACCCGCGTCTTCGGCGAGTTCTCCTATCAGACGCGCAGCAGTTGGTCATGCGCCCGTCGCGTGGTGGCCAAGGCCGAGTATCTCGACAAGGGCCCCAACCCGCGCTTCGTGGTCACCTCGCTGAGTCCCACAGAGTGGGAGGCGCGCGCTCTCTATGAACAGCTCTACTGCGCTCGCGGCGAGATGGAAAACCGCATCAAGGAGCAGCTCTCGCTGTTCGCCGATCGCATGAGCACCGCTACCCTGCGCGCCAATCAGTTGCGGCTGTACCTGTCGTCGTTGGCCTATGTGCTGGTGCACGCTCTGCGGCGGCTGGCCTTGGCGGGCACCGCCTGGGCGCACGCCCAGGTGAACACGATTCGACTGCGGCTGCTGAAGATTGCCGCCGAGGTGCGCCTCAGCGCCCGCCGTATCTGCCTGCGCTATCCCCGCGCTTATCCCTGGAAAGCGCTGTTTGCCGCCGCCTGGCAGGCGCTGCGCTGCTGAGCGCGCTTTGGGCGTCACCTGCAACCCGATTCTGCCTGGCAGTCGCGGCCCCCACACGCTCGCAATCGCCCACCTCCCTCCGGGCCTTCGCTCGGGCCGCTGCTCCCTCCCAGAAAAACCCGACCCCGCCTCGCCGGACCGCGATCCCTCGCCCCATCTCGACCTCCCCGTCATTCCTCGACCGCGTGGTGAGAAATTCGGGCTAGTATTGCAGAAGCAAAGCCGGTTGTTAAGAATGGCGTTCGTGTTGAGACCATCCCGCGCGAAGTGCCAGAACCGTAAATTGCGCCTGACTAACATTCAACCACCACTTCCTGATGTCGCAGGTCACGATTGCCAAGAGGTTGAGGATTGCTGTTGTAATCAGGCGATTACACTCACAATCCCACAACGGCAAGCCCAAATGGGTTCTGGTTAGGGTCCAAAGGAAGGACACGAATCTAGGGCAACCCTATTGCCGGTTGCCTTTGAACTCCGCGGTCAGGTGGTCGACCTGGCGCGAGACGTGGCGCGTGACGTACTTCGTGGGCTGGTGGTGTTCGAAGAGGCTCTTGATGTCGGGCCAGAATTCATTCAGCAGATTCATTTGTGCGGCGCCCCCAAGGCCGGCGAAGGTGTTCGCCATGGTCGCGGGAAAGCTCGTTTCGTAGTTCGGCTTGTAGCCGTTGGCCAGCGCCGAGGTGAACAGCAGCGTCAGGATCAGCGAGCTGTTGAAAACGTTGTTACCGTTGTCGCTGCGAGTGATGACGGTACGGCTCACGGCGTAGGCCATGCGATCGAAGACGTTGGTCTGGCGCGAGGGGTAGTAGCGTGTGTCCTGGTGCAGGATGGTGGGAAACAGCCAGCGTCCGAAAAGTGAACCCGCTTCATTGGACAGCAGTTGCGTGCCGTAACGCTTGCTGAATCCTTGCATGCCGCCGCCGTAATCGCGATAGGCGCCGGTCGCCTGCAGGATCATGGTGTCGAACACCGTCCCAAGCAACATGTCGGCGGAGTAGGTGTGGTGCGCCCAGCCCTCGAATTTCTCGCGCGACGTCATCGGGGTATAGGCGGGCGAGTCGGGCAGCGGCTTGCCGGGAACGAAGTTCAGCGCCATCTTCATCATGTGCTCGCGCGTGAATTCGCCATGCAGGCTGAAGTTGCGCAGGGCGAGTCCGCCGCCCGGAGTTTCGGTGAGCTCGGCGGTCAAGAACTGCGAGCAACCATCGTCGGACGAGGCGGGTGCGACCGGGTCGTCCAAGGCTCCGGATTGCACCCAGGGATTCCCATCGCTCACCTGCTGCGAGATGCGGCGCGAGGAATTGGCTCGTTCTTCAGTTGACGACGGACTTCCGGAGAAAGGCTGGCTACGGGACGAGCTTTCGTAAGCAGCGTCAGCGCGGAGCGCAACAGGCTGTACCTGCTGTCCACACAACAACGTGCAGCAGAGCAGCACCCCGAGAACCCCGATCATCCCGATCATCCCCATTTCCTTCATGGCTACCGCCCAAAAGCCGACGATTGCATTATCTACGAAGGCGCTCCATTGTGAAAGGCTGTTTGTGTAAACGTTTGCTAAATCAGGTTACTAAGATAGTGCCGGAGCGAGGGTTCCGTGAATTCCGAATCCGAGCTCATCGTGCTCCATGGCCGGTCATAAGAAGGTGCATTCCCGCAAAGGCCGCAGTCGGATATTATCTTGGCATGTCATTTCGTTATCGGCGGTCCCTGTCCCTTATATCGCTATTCATAGCGGCGCTTTGCGCGTTCATGCCGGGATGCAAACCCCGGACAAAAGTCGAGCCGGTCAAGGTACGCATCTTCCGCGACCTGTCTTCTCCCTACGCTCCGGCGCTGGATCACCGTATCCTCGACTTTCAAGCCACCAACCCGCGCCTGGCCAACGGCGCCGAAGTGGAGGTTGGCAGCCTCAGCGTGGCCGACCTGCGGGGTGCGGTGAGCAACATGGATCAGCCCGAGGTGGAGATCGTCATCCTGAATTCGCAGGCAGATGTTGCCAAGTTTCCAGCGCTACTGGGCGAAATGGCCCACGCCATCAACATCTGCGCCGCCGTCCAGGCCTGTCCCGCGGATGTGCCTGCCTTCGTGCCGTCAAAGCTGCAGGGCGAGCGGGCCGAGGCCGCTAATAAGTTCCTGCAGTTCCTGGCGACAACGACAGCGCCGCCGCCAACGAGTCCGGAGCCTGCGCCTGCCCAGCCTCAGCCCACGCCGCCTCAGCCCGGGCACTAAAGCAGTTACGACGATCACTGCAGGTAGATGCCGGGCTGCGCATCCGGCGTCTCATCCGTGAACGGCAGCCTCGTAGGCTGAAGCTACGTCCGCCGGCTTCCAGTCGTTCCCGAGATAGACCGTTTGCAGTTTCCCCTCAGGCCCGATCAGGACCGTGCTCAGGCTGTGAACAATCTGCCCCGACTTGCTGTTGTAAGCGAGCCCAAAGTAGTCGGCGGCCTTGCGCACCTGCTCCGCCGATCCTGAAGCAAACTGCCAATGCTGGAACCTGGGATCGATGTCGCCGACATAGCGCTTGCCGTATTGGCGCAACACCGGAGGTTTGTCGTAGTCGGGATCAATGCTGATGCTGAGCAGTTGGGCCTTTTCGAACGCCCGCGGTTGCTCATGTAGTTCTTTAAGTATTTCGCTGAAGTTATTGCTCATCAGGAGGCAAAAGCCCGGCAACGGGCAGCGGGTGTAGATGAACGTCAGCAGCAGCGGCTGGCCGCGAAACTGCGCCAGGTGAATGCGTTTGCCGTCCTGGTTGACGAACGCGAAGTCGGGTACTTGATCTCCCGGCTGGGGCACATGGAAGGTCGTGGTTCCGTCGCTGGTAGCGGGAGCCTGCTTGGTAAAGCTGATGTCCTGAAGCTCAGCGTGCTTGCCGAGCACCAGCGTGGCATGAATCTGGTCACCGGGCGCGATCTTGCCGAACACCCAGCGATCGTTGGGTCCCACGAGAAATGGCATGGTCATGCCCGGCATCAGTCCGGGAATGTCCTGATGGGCGACGGTGATTTGGTGCGCGCCGGAATCGACCGCCACCACCTCGCCTTGTAGGTCATAGCGTTTTTCAGCCGGCTTCCTGGAGCAAGCGATCGAAACCAGAAAGAGGAGAACAATGAGGGCCCACCGACGGCGCATGAGTTCGATTCTAGTTCAGCAGAAGAGAATCGAGGCAGCAGAACAATGCGGGACCGGGAATGCGTTCCGGTTCCATCCAGAGCGGCTCGCCAGTAGGTGTATAGCAGCGGGTGGAGCACGCCTTTCAGGCGTGCAGAATGCGCGCAACTCACAACCGCGCTTTAGCGTCTGAGGTAACGTGTTCCGTTACCCAGCGGCTAAAGCCGGTTTGTATCATGAGCAAAACTGCACCGCTGAAGCGGTGCTCCACCCTATATACCAAATGCAGAATTGCTCTAGATTTGTTTGCTCATCGCATTGAAGCTGCGCCGGACTTGGTCCCCGCCGCCGACGCACCGGCGGATGCGTTCTGCTTCAGCCATGCGGCCAGAGTGGTCCGCTGTTGCTGCCTCAGTCCAGCACAACTGCGGATTGACTCCAGCGCCGCCTTCTGGCCGCGCTCCGTTCCTTGAATGGGATGCTCCTGGAAGAACTGCTGGACTTCCTGCGCCTTCTCCTGGCTGCAAAAGCTCGAGGCCGAGTACAGGAAAAGCCCGAAGCCGCCCAGTCCGCCACCGGTCTTGGTACTGATGGCATCATAGTTCTTGCGCATAAAATCCCACGCGGTGTCGCGCGAGGCGGGATTCTGGATCATGTTGACCAGGATGCCCAGGTCCTGGCTGCGCACCTGCGGGGTAAGAGTGGACGCCAAGGTCTCGCGCATCAAGCTCGGTTCCGGAAATTCGGCCAGCGCATAAAAATAGCGGTAGAGCATTTCCGGTGTCTTGGCCGACTTCATCTGTGCCTGGAACTGTTTGTAGAGTTCGGCATCGCCATGACGCGACGCCACCAGCATGACTGCGGGCGCCAGCGTCGGGTCAACCGACTCGGGGTCCTTCATGTACTCCTGTACCAAGGTGCGAGCTTGCTGAATCACCTGCGGGTCGTCACCTAAGTTGCCGAGCATGGCAAACAACATGGCCCGCCTTTGCCGTTCAATGGGAGATTCATCGGGGCGAGCGGAGTATCCCATCTGCTGCATCAGTGGTGAGAAGGTGTGCCGCACCCAGGACTGGAGCTCTGGGCGGTCGGCATCGTTTACCAGATCGTTGACAATCAGTTCGAGGTGATCGGAGAAGTTCTGCAACAGCACATAACCGGGCGTATTTTTCAGTTGTGCTCCCGATGTGAGGTAATCGCCCGCAGTGGTCCGGCCTGCGCGCATTAAGGCCCAGTCGTTGCCGATAAGGGCAATGCGTTCGCCGGGAGTGAGGCCCTGTTCGGCAGCTTCGCCCAACTGGTGCAGGGCACCGGCGTCATAGCCAAAACGGTAATAGCCGAGGCCGGTCGCATCGGGGAATACGAACTTCGGGCAGCCCTTCCGGGTGAATTGCTGCTCGCGCTTGGTCATGAGGAAGCACTCGGTCGATGCCGCAGAACCGCCCACTCCCTTCACACAGACGGGAATCTGCCAGAGCTGGTCGTTGGGGGCATTGAACAACTCCGGAGTGTTGAAGTAGCGTTTCTGCGACAGATCCAGGGTCGTGTTGCCGGCATCACACTTGGCATCGACCTGCACGAAGGGCTCGCCAGCCTGCATCACGAAGGTCGGCATGATCTGGTCAATCGGCTTCTTGGACGAGCGCGCCATGGCGTTCCAGAAGTCCGACGCTGTGGCATTGCCGTAGGCGTGCTCCTGTAAATAAAGGTTCACGCCAGCGCGGAAAGCGTCGTGACCGACATACGACTCCAGCATGCGCAGCACGGCTGCCGTCTTGCCATACGCAATGCCGTCAAACAGGGTCTCAATTTCGCCGCGGGTGGTGGCCTCCTGGTGAATCGGCCGGGTGTTCTTGATGCTGTCCTCGGCCAGCGCGCTCATGGTGTTGTCCACGACGTTCTGCTCAACCAGCCAGTCCGGCTTCCAGACGCTGACGGGATGCGGCGTCATCCAGGTGGCGAAGCCTTCGTTCAGCCAAATGTCGTCCCACCACTCCATGGTGACGAGATCGCCGAACCACTGGTGCGCCACTTCATGGGCAATGGTGTCGGCAACGCCCCGCTTGTGCTCAAAGGATGAGGTCTTGTCGTCGGCGAGCAGGGCGGTCTCGCGATAGATAATGGCGCCCCAGTTCTCCATCGCGCCCGCCTGAAAATCAGGCACGGCGATCTCGTCCAGCTTTTTCAGTGGATACTTGATGCTGTAGTAGTTGTTGTAGTAGTGCAGGATGGCTTTGGTGGCGTCGAGCGGAAAACGCGTGAGCTTCTCCTGTCCCGGCACGGTGCAGACGCCGATTTTGATGCCGTCCACTTCGTCGTGCTCGCACTTCCAATCGCCGACGGTCAGCGCCACCAGATAACTCGACATCCTGGGCGTGGTCGCGAACTTGATGGTGTGCTGGTCGCCGGGAGCGGGCTCGTCGGAGACAACGTAGTTGTTGGAAATTGCGGTGTCGCCTTTGTCGACGATTGCTGTGATATCGAAGGTCGCCTTGTAGGCCGGCTCGTCGAAGCAGGGGAAGGCGACGCGCGCATCGGTGGATTCCATCTGAGTGACGGCGTACTTGCGGCCTTTATAGGTACTCAGATAAAGCCCGCGCAGCTTGTCGTTGAGCTTGCCGGTGTACTTGATGCGCAGTGTGGCAGCTCCCGCCGGAAGCTCTTTGTCGACCGTGAACGTAGCCATCTCATTCTTTTCGTCGGTCGAGACCGCCGCGGTCTGAGTTTGACCGCCAGAAGTCACCGTCACTTCGTGGAAGTCAATCTCCAGCGCGTTCAGCGTAATGGTGTTGCTGGGCTTAGCCAGCGTGAGATCGATGGACTCGTCGCCGTCGAAGCTGTTCGTCGAAAAATTGATGGTGAACGACAGGTTGTAGTGGCTGGGTGTGGCGCCGCCGGGAAGGCGTTGCGCGAAAGCTGTGCAGCAGGCAAGCAGGGCCATGCCGCAGGCAAGCAGAAGTCGTTTCATGTTTGAGCGTCCTATAATGCCTGAGAGATTCCGGTTCGGATGACGGCTGTTTCTTATGCTCAAGAAGTACGGGGAAACTCACCCCGGAGTTCTGCCGAATCTAACGATCATAGACGGTTTGGCGCGGGAGGTGTGAGCCCGGCAGAGATATGGTGGGAGCCCGTGCATTTATGCGGGGGGAGAATGGCTCTCCGCTGAATGGACTTCAGTCCCGGACCGCAGGCCTGTCGGCAACCTTGTCTCACCAGCGCTAAAGCGCCCGTGAAGTTTAGATCCTCTTTCCCCCGCATGAATGCGGGGGCTCCCACCTCAAGAGCACTACGCTCATAGGCGTTTTCCTGCGTCGATTTCGCCACGGCCGAGGAAGGTACGCGCACAGCGATTTACTCCGAACCAATACGCCAGTTCGCGATAATCGTCCGCGTCGAAGATGGCTATGTCGGCGTCTTTGCCGGGCTCGAGCGATCCTTTGCTCTCCTGCAATCCGAGAGCGCAGGCGCCGTTGATGGTGGCAGCGGTAATCGCCTCGTCAGGCAACATCTTCATGTGCGTGCACGCTACCGATAGCACAAATGGCATGGAGGTCGTCGGCGAGGTTCCGGGATTGTAGTCTGTCGCGACCGCAACCGCGACTCTGGAATCGATCAGTTTGCGCGCGGGAGGAAAGCTGTCGAGTCCGAGGAAGTAATTCGCGGCGGGCAGCAGGGTCGCGACCGTATTGGAATTGGCCAGAATTGCGATATCGGCATCGCTTACTTGATCCATGTGATCGAGGCTGGCAGGATGGAGCTGGAACAGAGGGCCTAGATCGGCTGCGGTCAGTTGGCAAACGTGAGCACGCGTCTTGAGACCTCGCTCGACTGCCGTGCGCAGAATCCGCGACGACTGCTCGGGGGTGAACGCCCCGCGTTCGCAGAAAACGTCGACATAGCTCGCCAGCTTCTGCTCAGCAACCGCAGGGATCATCTGCTCACAGACGACAGCCACATACGTTTCGGGATCGTTGCGATACTCGGGCGGCACAACATGCGCCCCCAACAGCGAGGAGACCACCGTGCCCGGCCAGCGCTCCGCCGCAAGACGTATTGCCTGCAGCGATTTTAGTTCGCTGTCGAGGCTCAGTCCGTAACCCGATTTGGCTTCGACCGTCGTTGTTCCGTAAACTGCCATCTCTTGCAGCGCGCGAAGGACATGCTCAGCTAGTTGCTCGGTGGTCGCCTCGCGCACGCCGCGAATGCTCGACCGAATGCCGCCTCCAGCTTCAGCGATCTCTTCATAGCTCGCCCCGGCGATGCGTTTCTCAAAATCCACCAGCCGCGGAGTCGTGAACACCGGATGCGTGTGCGAGTCGACGAATCCGGGGAGGACGACTTTGCCGCGACAGTCGAGCTCTTCCGCCCTCGCGGCAAGCTCATGCTTGCGGACCTCGTCTGTCGCGCCGACAGCAACGATCTTGCCGCCGCTGATCAGCAGCCCGCCGTCAGCGATCACCCCCAGCTCGCGCATCTGCGCTCCGCGACGAGGGGCGCGGTCGCCGCGCAGAGTAAGAAGTTGCGAGGCGTGCGTCAGCAGAACCGTGTGCTTATTCATAACGCAACGCCTCCGCCGGCAGCACGCTGGCGGCCGACCACGACGGATACAGCGTCGCGACGAAGGAAATCCCAATGGCAAGGAGCGCGACCAGCAATCCATCGACTACGCGCGGCGCAAAGGGCACGTAGTCGATGGAGTAGACCTCGGCGGACAACGAGAACAGCCGATAGTGTCCGGCGACAAACGAGATTCCGTAGCCCAGCACCAAACCAATCGCCGTGCCGATCACGCCAATCAGTATGCCCTGGTACATGAAGATGCGACGCACCTGCCGTTTCTTCGCACCCATCGAAACCAGCACGGCGATGTCGCGCGTCTTCTCCATCACCATCATGATGAGCGAGATGAGAATGTTCAGGGCAGCGACGAAAACGATCAGGCCGATGGTGATAAACGTGACCAAGCGCTCCAGGCGCAGGGCGCGAAACAGGGCGCGATTCTGCTCCATCCAGTTCGTCGCCATAAAGCCCTTGCCCGCCGCGGTCTCGAGCTCGCGGCCAATCTTGTCGGCGTTATAGATGTCGTCGACTTTGAATTCCAGCACCGACACCACATCGCCAAGGTCGAAAAGCTTTTGCGCGTCGGAGAGGCGAATGAACCCCCACGTGTTGTCGGAGTCGTAGAAGCCCGAGTTGAAGATTCCCACCACCTTGAAACGGGCGTACTTGGGCACGATGCCGAAGGGCGTCAGCTCGCCCTGCGGACTGGTGACGGTGACCAGCGAGCCGACCTGAGCTCCCAGCGAGTTCGCCATGTCCTGCCCGAGAAGGATGGGAGGCAACGACGCAGTGACACGTGCTGAGAGCGGATTGCTTCGGTCGTTCTGTGGCGGCGCTGAAATATTCTCGCCCGAAGCGGGCTCAAGCGGCGCAGCCGAACCGGATCTCACCGAATCCAGGATGTCGCTGACCTTTCGTTCGTAGCTGGGAATGACGCCCTTCAGCACCGCGCCTTGCGCGTGCGCGCCGCGGGAGATGAGCACCTGCTCATACATGGCTGGAGCTCCGGCGATGACGTGCGGCTGCTTCTCCAACCGGCCGAGCAGTTCTTCCCAGTTGCGAATGCCGTCGCTCTCCACGCGCAGCAGATTCACGTGCGACATGGAGCCCAGAAGCCGGTCTTGCAGGTCCTGGCGGAAGCCGTTGTTGATGGCCAGCGCGATGATGAGTGATGCGACTCCGGCGGCGACTCCGATGATGGAGATGAGTGTGATGATCCCGATGACCGCTTGCCGCCGCTTCGCCCGGAGATAGCGCGCGGCTACGAAGAGTTCGAATTGCATCGAAGACCCATTGTAGACGCGGCGCCCAGCCGAGTTACGAGCCAGCCCCGGAAACGATCTCTGTTGCCTTGCCGTTACCGAAAGTCACGCGTAGCGGGTGACCAGCGTTGGGATAGTTCACCACGCGTGGATTGCTCGTGCCCGTTCCTTCCGGTATGCCGACCCCCACGGCAAACGACGCCTGTAGTTCATTCATGCCGGGCTTCACCTGATGGTTCTCAATCGCCTGCCAAACATCCGCCGGCCAATGGCGGTAAAGCTCATGCGGGTCCTGAATGAAAAGAAGGTCGTCAGAGTAAATCTTGTAGTTGCCGCCTTCGGCAATGCCAATCGGGAAGGCGTAGCGCCTGCTGTCTTTCTCGAAGACCGCCATGACCTGCTTCTCACCTTCCAGGGGACGATCCACCACGACATCTTTGACATCGAGCTTTTCTATTGGGCCAAGTTTGCCTGCTTCGTGCCTGAAATCGGTGTGGCCGTTGAACGGGTAGTAGACGAGCTGATATCCCGCACGGACCCACACTGGCTGATTCGTCAACTCCTTGGCGTCCTTGATCTCCTGCGGGTGAAGCTTTCTTGGCATCACGTAAGCATCGGGGTCAAGTGCGACTTCTTTCTCTTCGGGCGCCACAAGGATGACTCGCCGCTCGCGCATGTACAGGTACAGGCGAATACCGGCAGCAACGATCGAAATCAACAGGACGGCCTGGATGATCTTGGCAGGTTTGGACATGGGCTTTCAGAAACGACTACGTTGGATGGGATTCCCTGCCCGCGTCACTCGATGCCCAACTGTTTGCGGGCATCGGCGCTGAGCCGCTCCGGCGTCCATTGGGGATACCACACGATGTTGACGGTCACGTCGCTTACGCCCGGCATGCGCAGCAGGCGCTGCTTCACCTGCTCGCTGATATATCCGCTGGAAGGACAGCCTGGCGCCGTCAAGGTCATCTCGATCTCTACGTCTTCCCCGTCCACGCTTGGAAGTTCTGAAGGTTTTACCTTCACTTCATAAATCAACCCCATATCAACAATGTTTACCGGGATTTCAGGGTCGTAACATTCCTTAAGTGCTGTGAGTACTTCTTCTTGCGTGAGCGCCATTCGTTCTCCTGTAGCGAGTTTAGCGGCTGCGCGGCTTCATGACCATCGCCCATCCAGAGATTCTGCTTGACATCGAGGCCGTTTGATCCCAGTATTCGAGACCGTAGGGCAACTAGTATCGCAGCTATCAGCTCTCGCTGCCGTTGCCTGAGCAAGCTCCCGCGGCTGATCTGCTACTGATCACCTTGTTTTGTGGTGAGGGTTCTCGGAGACCCAACGAGTCGAGATACCGCGAGAGCAACTTTCAGCCATTCTGCCGGTACCTCCCCCGGAACCACTTCATAACAACGAAGGGAGCACGTTCGTGAACGAACACAAGCGTCGCCAAGCGAGTACACTTGTCGAGCAAGATGATGAGACCAACAATAAACCCGAAGTCCAGCGACAGAACCTTGCTGTCTCGGCCGACTCCAGCCGTCGTTCCTTCCTGGGCAAAGTGGGAGGAGCAACCGCGGTGGCGTTGACAGTAGGGATTCCGCTGGAGCCGTTGCTCGAAGGTAAGCGCGGCCAGGCCCAGGCCTCGGTCGTGAACTACGGTTCCAGCTCGCGCGCCGACGCCAGCTACGAGTATCGCAAGGATACAGCGAAAGACGATAACGTCGATATCGGCAAACTACCCGATAACGGTGATGCACAGCGCTTCACCGATTACAGCGGCAACTGGAGCAAGTGCCTGAAGCACGATGCTTTGGGCATTCCGAACTACGCCGCCTACCGCAGCCTGCTGCATGCGCTGCAAACCGGCGACTTCGACGATTTCGAAAACATCATCGTGGGCAACCCTGGGGGAACGGCATTCACTTCAACCTTTAACGGGCCGATGGGTGCACTGTCGTTTGACCTGGAGGGTCCGGATTCGCACGCCACCAACATCCCGCCCGCGCCCAGTGTCACCAGCGCCCAGACGGCGGCGGAAGCGGTCGAGCACTATTGGGCCGCGCTCATGCGCGATGTGCATTTCACCGATTACACCAACAGCTCGCTGGCAGTGCAGGCGGCGGCCGATATGAACCACATGTCGTACGTGCAAAGCCACGGCACGATTTTTCCCTGTCCGGTGACGCCGCAAAACCTTTTCCGCGGACAGTTTTATCCCGGCGACGGCAATTCCCAGGGCCGTATCTGTCGCAGTTCCTTCTCCAGCCGACGTACTTTGGCGTCCAGCCGATGTCGCAGCAACTGAAGCGCTTCTTGTCGGTGAGTGAAGGCGGCTCCGATTTCATGACGTCAGTCAGCGAGTACCAGGCCGTGCAGAACGGCCAGGTTCCAGCTCGTCAACTGGCATTTGATCCTACTTTGCGGTTCCTGCGGCAAGGCCGCGACCTGGCCGCAGCCACTCACGTCGACATTCCCTATCAGGAATACCTTGTAGCCTTGCTGGTCATCGCTGGGATAAAAGCGCCGGTAAATCCCGGTAACCCTTACGGCTATCCCTATGGCCGCTCGCAGACGCAACATGGGTTTGTCACCTTCGGCAGCGAATTCTGCAACCTCGATGCCGCAACAACCCTGGCGGAGATGGCAACGCGAGCGCTCAAGGCTGCGTGGTTCCATAAGTGGATCGTCAACCTGCGCATGCGGCCGGAGGAGTACGGCGCGCTCGTACATGCCAATATCACCCATGCCCAGCCGTTCCCGCAGGCTGCGGGAGCGATTCACCCCGACATGATGCATTCAGCGGTGCTGCCTACGATCTATTCCCAGTACGGCAGCTACCTGCTGCCACAGGCTTTCCCTGAAGGCTCGCCGACGCATCCGTGCTACCCCACCGGCCACGGAACGGCAGGGGGAGCTTGCATCACCGCTCTGAAGTTCTTCTACGACGGAAGCCAGAAGATCCGGCCGCTGCTGCTGGCCGCCGGCTCTGATGTGGTGGTGCCGAGCAGCGATGGACTCTCGCTGGTTCCGTATACCGGAGCTGACCGGGACGAACTGACGATCAACGGAGAACTGGCCAAGCTGGGGTGGAACGTCACCACCGGCCACGGCATCCACGCCGGCATTCACTTCCGTAGCTCGAGCTTGTATTCGCTGCTGCTGGGCGAACAGGTGGGACTCGGTATTCTGCAAGACCGCGCCAACGGATACACCGAGCCGTTCACGATCGAGATCACGAAGTTCGATGGGACAACCGCGGTCATCTCAAACCAGCGCGGGCATAGACGTTAGCTTCGTTACGTTACGGGCCGCCAGAGCTGAAAGCAAGGGCTGGCGGTCGTTTTTCCTTGTTGACAGGCTGGGGCGCAGACGAGAGCTAATGATATGCTGAAAATCGTGCCGTGCTTTGAAAGTGGATGTGAATTCCCGAACGCGAGGGGACGCAATGCAAGTTAATGGAAGCGACAGGCATTTTATGGAAAAAGCGATCGCTCTCTCGGTGGAGAACGCGCTAAGTGGGAAAGGCGGCCCGTTCGGTGCGGTAGTAGTTAAAGACGGCCAAATCATCGCGGAGGGCACGAACCTGGTCACTTCGACCAATGATCCTACCGCCCACGCTGAGGTTGTTGCGTTACGCGCGGCTTGCCTCAAACTCAACGACTTTCAGCTTTCGGGATGCGATGTTTTCAGTTCCTGTGAACCTTGTCCCATGTGCCTGGCGGCTTTGTACTGGTCAAGGCCCAGGCGCATTCTCTTTGCGGGCACCCGTGAAGACGCCGCAAGGGCCGGCTTCGATGATTCGTACATCTACGAGCAAATCGCGCTGCCTCCAAACAGTCGGGCGATCGTGACGGATCAGTTCATGCGCGATGAAGCACAGGAAGCGTTTCGCGCCTGGGCGCAAAAGTCCGACAAGATTGAGTATTGAGATTCGCAGTGTTAGCCCCGCATTCAGATTTTCACTTTCTGTTGTTGTAAATTCTTCGTTTCCCCTTAAAATATAGTGACTCCAGCCCCCGCGCACGGAGAATGCCATTGCCTCGCTCTAGCACCCGGCGCAAGAGATCGCCCGCCGGTCAAGACTCGCCCGCCGCTGAAGACTCGCCGGATGTATTCCTTATCTATTCGTCGCAAGATCGTCCCTTCGCGCTAAAGCTGGCCAGAGATTTGAAAGCCGCTGGAATCAACTTGTGGATGGACAAACTCGACATACCTATTGGCGACGATTGGCAGGAATCTGTTCAACGCGCATTGAAGGAGGCTCGTCGCGTATTGGTAATGCTCTCTCCGGATTCCGTCAAGTCTGCAGAAGTTCGTGGTGAAGTCAATTACGCGCTGAAAGAGGACGCGCTCAAAAAGAAAAAGCGCGTTATCCCTATCTTCTATCGCGATTGCGAGGTTCCTCCTCGTTGGGAGCTGCTCCAACGAATCGACTTCAGAGTCAAAGAACACAATTTATACGCTGATCGTCTTAAGGAGCTGATCACGGCTCTGCAGAAGGGCGAACTGGAAGGTTCATTGGGGCAAAACGAAGTTGCCACCCCTCTCTATAGCTTCCACGAGGTGCTGGAAAGGGTCCAGGCTCTTCTAAAGGAGATCGAAGGCAGTCCAAACGCAGAACTCATGATGATTGTCGCCTCACCAATTATCGACCTTCATGAGAAATCGGGACGTTTGCGTCACACACTGGCAAACCGTATAGAAGAGGGCGGTATCACGAAGATTCTGTGCCTCAGTCCCCACGCAGATGGGAAGCCATCTGACCTTTTCGAATTCTGCCGAGTTCTTGAAAATGATGGAAGGCGCTCCGATAAAGAAAATTCGCAGGAGGTCAAGCCCAGGAATGACACCCAGGAAAGCAAGGATGGTAGCAAGCTGTTCGATCGTGGATGGAAAGAGGTAGATCGGTTTCACGAACTCTCGACAAACCATCGCAGCACGTTCGAGATAAGATTCGCCGCTCCACGCTTTCACCTGATCCTTGTCAAGCATTCTTCTGGCGAAGTGAAGGTCATCTTCTATGTGTTTGGCAAGCGGACTCCGGCTGAGGATACTCTGTCCAACGGCTTTTACTCCCAGGACTCCGGGATGGGCCAGGCGTTTGAGAATCTATTCCACGCAGTCTGGGACACTGCGGAAATACCTCCGGAGGACAACAGGCTCCCGGATCAACGCTTGCGTGATGCGGAGCTACAGCAGATTGGGGCGAGCAGAAAAGAGGACGGGGAGTGGCCTGAGAAGGAAGTTGCTGAAAAATTCGGTATTCCGATTAGTCTTCATATGAAGGTCGGGATATTTCCACCTGACATAGCCTTAGCGGAGAATGATTTCGTCGAGGCGATCGCGAAAGCTGCAGATGAGATCTGGGGCTCCGAACAATCTCCACATGACAGGATTGGAATCGATGTAGGCACTGGCACCGGTATCTTGGCGCTCCTTCTGGCGGAACACTGCGGCTTAGTCGTGGGTACTGACATTGATCAGCTCGCTATTAATAACTTCAAAGAAAATGCGAGACGGTACTCGGAGTATCGAGAAAAGGAACCGAAGAAGTTTAAGACGAGATTTGTGCCGATTCTATGTAATTTGTTGGAAGGTTTAGAGTACTCAAGTGTCCCGTTAGCTGGGAAGAAGCCTCTCATTGTCTTCAATCATCCTTACTATTCTTCTCCGAGCAACATGTTTCACGTTGGCGGAAACAAGGGTGGCGGGGCTGCGATCTTGTCGGATTTTCTTAAACAGGCCAAGCCTTTCATCAGCCGGGGAGGGGGGCTTCTGCTGCCCGATGCCGAGCTTGGGGGCAAGAGCGAGCACCGGCCGACAAAGCTCGCTCTTAAGGAGGGCTATGAAGGGAAAGTAGTGAAGCCTGTGAAAATGACGAGGTACGGGGAGCACTCCATCATGCTCTTCACCTTGAATGCCGCAAAGGCATCCCTTGGGTCGAAGAAAGCTCGATCCGCGGTCCGGCGGTAGAGCAGGGCAGTCAAGGTTTCGCTAGCCCCGAGCTCCAACCTCTGGCTGTGTCCGAAAATGGACACCACACTCGGTTACTGGACGCTCCTCTGCGTCCGTAATTCCTCACTCCACCTCCTGCAACCTTATATTTAACTCCATTTTGTAGCGCTTTCGCCGAGTTCGCCGCCGTGGAAGGGCAAGTGCACTTCACGGATGCGATGGACATCGCTCGCCCAGAGTTTAAGAAGCAAAAGCGACGCAAGCAGGCGCTGATCGCCGTAGCTACGGTTGTGCTTGCGGTCGCCGCATTCGTTGGGGTATCGCGGCTGAAACCTGCCGCACCTACAGTAGAACGAAGCACGGTATGGACGGATACCGTCAAGCGCGGCTCGATGCTACGGCAGGTGCGAGGGCTTGGTTCGCTGGTACCCAGTCCTGAGGACGTGCGCCAGATTCCGGCGGAAACCGAAGCTACCGTGATGCGCATCCTGGTGCTGCCCGGTACCGAAGTAAAAGCTGACACAGTGCTGCTGCAGATGAGCAATCCCCAGACCGAGCAGGCGGCGGCCGACGCTGAGCTGCAACTGAAAGCCTCCGAAGCTGAGTTGAAGAGCCTGCGCGTCAAGCTCGACAGCGACCTGATGACGCAGAAAGCCGGCGCCGCCACGGTCAGCGCCGATTATTCGCAAGCGGAGTTGCAAGCCGAAACCGATAAAGAGCTGTACAACCTGGGCGTGATCTCCGGGCTGACATACAAGGCCTCGAGCGGCAAGGCCAACGAGCTGAACACGCGCAACGACATCGAGAAGGAACGCTTGCAGATCAACCAGCAGGCAATTCGTTCGCAGCTTGCCGTGCAAGAAGCGAGGGTAGACGAGATGCGCGCGCTGGCAGAGCTAAAGAAGAAGCAGCTTGACGACCTTAACGTGCGCGCCGGCATACCGGGTGTGCTGGTCGACATGCCCCTTCAGGTTGGGCAGCACGTGCAGCCCGGCACCATGCTGGCGAAGGTGGTGCAGCCGGAGCACCTCATCGCCTCTCTGAAGATTCCCGAGACACAGGCGCGCGACGTGCAGATCAGCGAACCAGCCACGATAGATACCCACAACGGAGTCGTCTCCGGAACGGTCATGCGTGTTGACCCAGCGGTACAAAACGGAACTGTAACCGTGGATGTGCGTATCACGGGTGAGCTGCCCAAGGGCGCGCGTCCGGATCTCAGTGTCGACGGCACCATCGATCTCGAAAAGCTCGATAACGTTCTCTATGTCGGGCGTCCCGCCTTCGGACAGGAGAACAGCACCATCAGCCTGTTCAAGCTTGATCCTGCCGGGCAATACGCCACGCGGGTTCCGGTGAAGGTAGGGCGGGCATCGGTGAACGCAATCCAGATTCTGGAAGGGCTGCATGAGGGCGACACCGTAATCCTGTCGGACATGTCGCGCTGGGACAACACCGATCGCATCCGGCTTGAGTAAGAGAGACCAGGATTTCTAGAGAGGCGAAGCATATGAATAATGGCCAAACCCTGATCCACATTGAGGACCTGACGAAGGTCTTCTATACCGACGAGATCGAGACGCATGCGCTTTCAGGCGTTCATCTGACGATCAACCGCGGCGAGTATGTCGCTATGTCGGGACCTTCCGGCTGCGGCAAATCCACGTTGCTGTCGATTATCGGGCTGCTCGACACGCCGACCAGCGGAAGCTACACGCTGAGCGGCAAGCCGGTGGCGAACCTGGACTTCGCTGAGCGCTCACGTATCCGCAATCAGGAGATCGGCTTCATCTTCCAAAGTTTCAACCTCATCGGCGATCTCACGGTCTACGAGAACGTCGAGTTGCCGCTGACCTATCGCCAGCGGATGTCGAGCGCCGACCGCAAGCAGCGGGTGATGGAATCCCTGGAAAAAGTGGGCATGGCGCACCGGCTGCGGCATTATCCTTCGCAGCTTTCCGGCGGTCAGCAGCAGCGCGTAGCGGTGGCGCGCGCGCTGGCGGGCAAGCCGTCCATCCTGCTCGCCGACGAGCCGACCGGAAACCTCGACTCGCGCAACGGCGAAGCCGTGATGGAGCTGCTGCAAAACCTGCATCGCGAAGGCGCGACCATTTGCATGGTGACGCACGATCCCCGCTTTGCCGCTCACGCCGAGCGCGAAATTCATCTGTTCGACGGCAAGGTGGTAGGCGAAGAGGAGCTCAAGAAGCTCATACAAGAGGTGGGCTGACCTGGGTACCGGCTCAACCGTCCCCGACACAAATTGCTTTACGGAGTAGTTTCATGAGTTCGTTATCACAGCACCTGCGTTACGCATTTCGGCAACTGAATCGTTCGCCCGGGTTCGCCATCACGGCGGTGCTTACGCTGGCCTTCGGCATCGGAGCGAACGTGGCCGTATTCAGCGTGATGAACGCTGTGCTGCTGAATCCCAGCGGCATGCCGAATCCCGATCGCATGCTCGCGCTGCGCGTCCACTACAGCACTCCTGCTGAGTTGGCCAACATTAGTATGTCCGCGCCGGATTTCGGCGATGGCGCATCAGCAGCGCAGTTGTTCTCCAGCACGGCTGCCATGCAGGTCAACAATCTTTCCTATTTGCCCGAAGGGCGCTCACCGGAACGCCTGTTGAATGCGGCGGTTTCGTGGCAGTTTTTCGACGCCTTTCTCGCTAAGCCGATCCTGGGAAGGACGTTCGTCGCGGAAGAGGACGTGCCCGGCTCGCACCACGTGGTGGTGCTTTCCTATCCGACATGGAAGAAGCGCTTCGGCGGCGATCCGAACGTCGTCGGCCGCACAGTCATCCTCAATCAGCAGTCGTACGAGGTCATCGGCGTGATGGGCCCCGAGTTTGGCTGGCCCAACCAGGCGGACGTCTGGACCCCGCTGGCGCTGCCACCCGCCCGATTGCATGACCACGACTATCGCTACGACGAAAACATGTTTGTGCTGGCGCGTATGCGTCCCGACGTGCACATCGAGCAGGTGAACGAGTACTTGGCGATGAAGGCGCGCGAGAACGCCAACTCCGAGGGCGAGCAGAGCTACGCCAAAGTGTCCGGTTGGGGCATGTTCTCCATGCCGCTGCTGGAGTACGTTGCCGGCGACCTGCGCAAGCCGCTGGCGGTGCTGCTCGGGGCTGTGATTCTGGTGCTGCTGATCGCATGCGCGAATATCGCAGGGCTACAACTGGCCCGCGCGTCTGACCGGCAGCGCGAGACGTCCATCCGCATCGCGCTGGGCGCTGGCCGCGCGCAGTTGCTGACCCAGGCATTCACCGAGAGCGCTGTGCTGGCGGTGTTCGGCATCGCCTTCGGACTGATTCTGGCGCGGACCACGATTCCACTGCTACTGATGCTCGCCCCGGAGAACCTCGTGCAAAACCTCCACGTGCAGATCAGCATTCCGGTTTTGCTCTACGTGATGACGGCGGGCGTGGTCTGCGCGCTGCTCTGCGGCGTCGCGCCTGCCTACCAGATGACGCACCTGCGCTGGTTCCAGTCGTTGCAGGAGAGCGGACGTTCCGAAACTTCGAGCAAGGGACGTCAGCGGTTACGCTCGGCTATGGTCGTCGGCGAAATCGGCCTGGCAATGTTGCTGCTGGTTTCCGCCGGCTTGCTGATACGCAGCTTGAGTCAACTGGAGCGCGTTGAGGCCGGGTTTGAGCCGCAGGGATTGATGTCCGCGAGCCTGACTCTGCCGCGGGACAGCTACAAGAGCGACGAACAGCAGGCAGCCTTTGCCCAGGCTCTCGCAGCCCAACTCAAAAGCCAGGCCGGGGTGAGCGACGCCGCGCTTGTCGACGCGTTGCCATTCTCCGCCAACGGTGGATCGGCATCATTTTTCATTGAAGGGCAGATATTGCCGCCAAACTCCGCGCCGCCACACGGCAATATCCGTTTGATTTCTCCCGACTACTTCTCAACGTTGAAGATCCCGCTGATCGAGGGGCGCTTCTTTACCTCGACGGACCAGGCGAAAACGCAGCGAGTTGCCATTATCGACGAGACCCTGGCCCGCGACTACTGGGGCGGGCAGGACCCGCTCGGAAAACAGCTCAAAGTCGACCGCGATGCTCCCTTCACGATCGTAGGTATCGTGAAGCATGCGCGCGTTTCGTCGCTGGAGCAGGACAACAAGGAAGGCTTCTATTACCTGCCGCTTTCGCAGGCGCCGTCGCTCGGACTTGATGTCGTGGTGCGAACCAGCGCCAATCCAGCCACGATGGCGGACGCGATTCGCAATGCCGTGCGGCAGGTCGATTCCAATCAGGCCGTCTACGACCTGCAAACCATGGAGCAGCGCGTCGACAGTTCGCTGGTGAGCCGCAGGTTCATCGTCGTGCTCCTCTCCACGTTTGCGGGACTGGCGCTGTTGCTCTCGGCGCTCGGACTCTACGGCGTCATCAGCTACGGAGTACATATGCGGTTGCGGGAGCTGGGAATTCGCATGGCGCTGGGTGCAGGCAGGTCCGATGTGCTCCATCTTGTGTTGCGTCGAGGAATCGATCTGGCTGCTTTCGGGCTGGGGCTCGGAATCGTCTTCACCTTCCTGGCCAGCCGCGTGCTGTCTAGCATGCTCTACGCGACCAGCCTGTTTCATCCCCTGACGTTACTCGCGACCTCTGCTTTGCTGGCCGCCACGGTTTTGCTCGCCAGCTATCTGCCCGCGCGCCGGGCGGCGAAGCTCGATCCCATGCGTACCCTGAGGGAGGAGTAGAGGATGAGCAGCTTGCTGCAGGACCTTCGTTACGCGCTTCGCCAACTGCGCAAGAGTCCCGGATTCACGATCGTCGCCATGCTCATCCTGGCGCTGGGCATTGGCGCGAACACCGCCATCTTCAGCCTGCTCGATCAAGTGTTGCTGCGCAGCCTGCCGGCGAAGGACCCGGGGCAATTAGTTCAGCTTGAATCTGTTGGCTCCGATTCCGGCCACGTCAGTTCATGGGGCGGCGACGATCATCTTTACTTCTCATACCCCATGTACCGCGATCTGCGCGACAAGAACTCCGTGTTCGATGGGATGCTAGCGCGCACTCCGGCGCAGGTGGGGGTGCAGTACCACAACGAATCGAAGCTGGGCACGGCGGAGCTGGTTTCCGGCAATTACTTCGATGTGCTGGGCGTCCGGCCCGCAGCCGGCCGATTGCTCTCGCAAAGTGATGACGAAGTGCAGGAGCGCGATCCGGTAGCTGTGCTGAGTTATGAGTACTGGGTGCGACGCTTCGGCTCCGACCCGTCAGTCATCAACAGCACACTGCTCATCAATGGGCATCCGTTCACCATCGTGGGAGTTTCTCAACCCGGCTTCAAGAGCGTGGTCGTTGGCGACAACCCCGACCTGTTCGTCCCCATGATGATGAAGCCGGAGATCACGCCCGGCTGGAACGATCTGGATAAACATCGCTCGCGCTGGCTCAACATCATCGCCCGCCTCAAGCCCGGCGAATCCATCAGCACCGCCGAGGCGGGGGTCGAGCCGCTGTGGAAGGCGCTGCGCCAGGAAGAGTTGAAGGAGATCCACGACCATTCCGAGAAGTTCGTCGAGCGTTTCGTCGCCAAATCGAAGATCACGCTGCTGGACGCCAAGCGAGGTTTCTCGCCCCTGCGTGATCAGATACGAACGCCGCTGCTCATCGTCATGGGTATGGTGGTGCTGGTGATCGTGATCGCCTGCGCCAACCTTGCCAGCCTGCTGCTGGTGCGGGCTGCCGGACGCACGCGCGAGATGTCGGTGCGCTACTCGCTGGGCGCAAAGCGCAGCCGCATCGTGCAACAGCTCCTGATGGAGGGCATGCTGCTCGGCATCGGCGGCGGCTTGCTAGGACTGCTGCTCGCGCCTGAGTTAACCGGTCTGCTGCTACACCGCATGTTCACCGAATCGACGAGCGTGCCGCTCAACTCCGGACTCGACCCGCGGGTGTTCGCCTTTAACCTCGCTGTCGGTATCACGGCTGGCCTGGTCTTCAGCCTGGTGCCCGCTATCGAGTTCTGGCGTCCTGATTTGACCGCTGCCTTGAAGCAGCAGGTGAGTACCGCCACGACCGGGCAATCGCGGATGAAGAAGATCTTTGTCGGCGTGCAGATCGGGCTGAGTGTTCTGCTCCTGTTCGGGGCGGGACTCTTCGTGCGGACGATGAAGAATTTGCGCTCTGTGGATGTCGGCTTTCGTCCCGACCATTTGTTGACCTTCAGCATCGATCCCATGCTGGCGGGATATGACAAGGACCAGTCGTTCGCACTCACGCATCGGCTGCTTGAAACAATGAGCGTCCTTCCCGGAGTTCGGTCGGTGGCTGCGACCGACGATCCCGAGTTGGCGGGCAACGATGTTGGCACCAACATTACGGTGGCGGGCATAGCGCCATCGGGGCAGGACGACACCGATGTTGAGCGCGGGCAAGTGACGCCGTCTTATTTTGCCACCATGGACATGCCGCTGGTCGCAGGACGCGTTCTGACCGACCAGGACAATCGTCCAGACGCCGCCAGAGTGGCGGTGATCAATGAGACCTTTGCCAGAAAATGGTTCGGCACACCGCAACAGGCCATCGGGCGTTATTACGGCATCGGTGGCGGTCCCACGGTGAAAACCGACATCCAGATTGTCGGCGTGGTTCGGGACGTGAAGCACTCCGATCTCCGCACCCCTTCCAAGCCCACCGGCTATCTCGCCAATGATCGTGACACGGACCGCAGGCGTTTCGGAATGACCTATTATCTGCGTACCGCGTCGTCGCCCGATGCGCTGATGACCAGCGTTCGCTCCGCCGTGCAGCAGATCGACCCGAGACTGGTACTCGACGAATTTCGCCCGATGGAGGAGCAGATCGACACACAACTGAACACCGAGAAGCTTGTAACTTTCCTGGCGACTTGTTTCGGCGTGCTCGCCACCTTGCTTTGTGCGGTGGGACTCTATGGCGTGCTGGCATTCTCAGCCACCCAGCGCACGCGTGAGATTGGCATTCGCATGGCGCTGGGTGCCGACCGTGTTGCAGTCCTGCGCATGATGCTGAGTGAAGTGGGCCGGCTTATGCTAATCAGCTTTGTCATCGCCGTGCCCACAGCGCTGGTCTCGGCCCGGCTCGTGCGGAATCAACTGTTCGGGGTCTCAAACCACGACCCTGTCACTCTCTTGGCGGTGATGGGCATCATCGCTTTGGTAGTGCTCGCGGCGGCGCTGCTGCCGGTACGGCGCGCGGCGGCTGTCGAACCCATGAAAGCCCTGCGATACGAATAGGAATCCATGATTGAACTGCAGGACGTAGAACGGAGCTATAAGACCCCCGCCGGTGAGACCTGGGTGCTGCGCCGCATCAACCTCAAGATCAAGCGCGGCGAGTTCGTCACCCTGATGGGTCCTTCCGGCGCGGGCAAGTCTTCCCTGCTGAACGTGCTGGCGCTGCTCGATGACGAGTGGCGCGGGCAGTACTTCTTCGAAGCCGACGCGGTGCATGAGCTCCGGCGCAAAGGCCGCGCCGAGCTGGCAAAGCGCAACGTCGGCATGGTGTTCCAGAGCTATCACCTGATCGACGGCCTCACCGTGCAGGAGAACATCGACCTGCCGCTTTCGTACAAGGACATTCCAAAATCCGAGCGGCAAGGCATGGTGGCCGATGTGCTCGACCGTTTCCAAATCGTCGCCAAGAAGGACCTCTATCCCAGCCAGCTTTCCGGCGGGCAACAGCAGCTTGTGGGCATCGCGCGCGCCATCATTCACAAACCGGCTTTGCTTCTGGCCGACGAGCCGACGGGCAACCTGCACTCCTCGCAGGCGAAGGAAATCATGGAGCTCTTCTGCCAGTTGAATCGCGAAGGAACGACCATCGTTCAGGTCACGCACTCCGAGGCGAACGCGGCCTATGGCGGCCGCACCATACAGTTGCGCGATGGGTGGATTGTCTCCGAGGAGCGCAACGCCCCGCGCGAGGTGGTGGCCCGGTGATCGAATGTCTCCGCAAGCCTTGCTCGCTGGTGGCGATCGTGGCCACACTGCTCGGCGCTCCGGTTACCAGTCTGGCGCAGCAAACTCAGGAGCAAGCCCCGCTCGCGACTCCTGCGCCGCAGAAAGCCGTTTCGCTCACCACGCCGCCTGGATTGCAGATGCCGAAGTCTTACAGCCCCATCGCGCCGTACATGCCGGCAACCGTGCCGCAGCCGAACATGGCGAACTCTTCCCTGCTGCAATCACTCATCCACGACGGCAAGCTATATATCTCGCTGCGTGACGCGATCGATCTGGCGCTGGAAAACAACCTCGACCTGGTGATCGCACGCTACAACCTGCCCATCGCCGACACCGACATTCTCCGCACGCGGGCGGGCGGCACCTTTCGCGGCGTCAACACCGGCATCGTGCAGAACACTCCCGGAGGAGGCGTCGGCGGCTTTGGAGCAGGTGCACCTGGCGCCGGGGCCGGCGGCACGACTGGCGGCGCAGGTGGAGCGGGCGCAGGTGCAGCCGGACTGGTCGAGTCGACACTCGGCACTGGCACCGCGGTCCCCAGCTTCGATCCGCTCATCACCGGCAATGGCGGCGTAGAACACCTCACGCTACCGCAGGCGAACCTGCAATTAAACGGCGTGCCTACGCTCCAGCAGAACACCGGTACGATGAATCTCGGTTATCAGCAGGCATTCCCTGCCGGGACCATTTTCACTGCCCAGTTCTTTAACAATCGGCAGACGACGAACAGCATATTCACCAACCTGTCGCCGGCACTCAACGCGCAAACGCAGTTTCAGATCCGCCAGCCGCTGCTCGCCGGATTCGGCTTTGGGCCCAACCTTCGCTACTTGCGCATCGCCAAGAATGACAAAGAAATCTCTGACATAGCCTTCCGCAACCAGGTGATCGCGACTGTCACCCAGATTGAAAACATATACTGGGACCTGGTCAGCGCTTATGAGCAAGCCCGCGTCAACGAGCAGTCGCTGGCCTTCGCACAGCAGTCCCTGGATATCGCCCGCAAGCAGCTCAAGCTGGAGGCGATTCCCGAGCTCGACGTCACCCGCGCCGAGGCGGAGGTGTCGCGACGCGACCAGGACCTGACCATAGCCCGCACCAATCTTCAGTTGCAGGAATCGTTGATCAAGAACGCGTTGACTAAGTCGCTTGACGACCCCGTGCTGGAAGAGATGCCCGTCATTCCTACTGACCGCTTACAGGACAGGAAGGTCCAGGTGGGGGTCATGCCCATTCTCGACCTTATCCAGGAGGCGCTGCAGACCAGACCCGAACTGTCGGAGTCGATTGTTGATCTACACAACCGTGAGATCAGCCGTAAGGCAGCACGCAACGCCTTGCTGCCGACGGTCGACTTTGTTGCCTCGTACGGAGGCACGGGGCTCGCCGGTCTGAACAACCCGGCATTTATGGGAGGAGAGCCATCGATGGTGCCGAGTGACTTCGGCGGGGCCTTCACGAATGCATGGAATGGCTCGGCACCGGATTACTTCATTGGCGCGTCTCTGAATATTCCCTTGCGCAATCGCATCGCCAAGGCCGACCAATATCGCTCCGAACTGGAATACCGGCAAGCTGAGGTCCGTCTTGAAGAGTTGAAGAAACAGATTCGTATCGAGGTCCGCAACGCCCGCTATGCACTGGAGCAGAGCGCGGCCCGCGTCGCTTCGGCCGCCAAGGGCCGCGATCTCGCTCAACATCTGTTCGAGATTACACAGAAGGAGCAGCGGTTGGGCGCTGCCTCAAGCTTTCAAACCCTGGGAGCACAGCGCGACCTGGCACTCGCCGAACTCGACTTTGTGAACGCCATGACGGCCTACGAAAAGTCCCGGGTCGAGCTCGACCGTGCAACCGGAAAAACTTTGGAACATAATGACATCCTGGTGCAGGACGCGATCAATGGCACAGCCAGCTCTCGAAAGTAGGGACATGAACCCGGTACGCTCAGCGCGTAGGCCGCGAGCCGTGGGCGGCAATCGCCCCAGAGTGCTGGCGGCGGACGATCAGCAAGACATCCTGGATGCCATCGAGCTGCTGCTGACTGCCCAGGGATACCAGGTCGACACAGCCCGCTCTCCGCAATTGGTACGCGAGGCGTTGTCGCTCGACAGTTACGACGCAGTGCTGATTGACCTCAACTACACCCGCGACACTACTTCCGGACAGGAAGGCCTGACGCTCCTCTCTGAAATCGTGGGCATCGATAGCAATCTGCCTGTGATCGTGATGACCGCCTGGGCGAATGTAGAGCTTGCGGTGGAAGCGATGCGGCGGGGAGCCCGCGATTTCGTCCAAAAGCCATGGGACAACGAACGCCTTGTCGCCATTGTCCGCACCCAGATCGAGCTCTATCGCGCGCTCCAGAAGGCCCAGCATCTGGAGGCCGAGAACCGCCTGTTAAAGGCCGAGAATCGTCCCGACTTCATCGCCACCGCGCCGGCGATGAAAAGCGTAATGGAGACGATCACCCGCATAGCCCCGTCGGACGCCAATGTCCTCATCCTTGGTGAGCACGGAACCGGCAAAGAGGTGGTCGCGCAGACCATCCACGCACTTTCGGGACGTGCGCAACGGTCGCTGGTTGCGGTGAACACCGGCGCCCTGTCGGAGGGCGTGTTTGAGAGCGAGTTGTTCGGACACGTAAAGGGCGCCTTCACTGACGCCAAGACGGATCGCATCGGACGCTTCGAGCTGGCGCATGGCGGCACGATCTTCCTCGATGAGATCGGTAACGTCCCCTATCGCCAGCAGGCGAAGCTGTTGCGTGTGCTGGAGTCGGGCGAGATTGAGCGCGTGGGATCCTCGCGCTCCAAGCAGGTGGATGTGCGGGTTGTTTCCGCCACCAACATGGACCTGCACGCCGCGTGTACCGGCGGACAGTTTCGCGAAGACCTGCTCTTCCGCCTCAACACGGTGGAAATTCAACTGCCGCCGTTGCGGGAGAGGCGTGAGGACATCCCTGTGTTGGCTGCCTACTTCCTTTCCCGCTATGCGAGCCGCTATCGCCGCGAGATACGCGGCTTCGAGCCGGCGGCGCTGCAGGCGTTGTTGCAACATTCCTGGCCGGGCAATGTCCGCGAACTGGAGCACACGCTGGAGCGCGCCGTCCTGATGTGCCGCTCCTCGGACTTGCAGGCGGCAGACCTTGGTCTCACGCAGCAGCGCGCAGGAACGGTCGACGTCGACGACATGAGCCTGGAGTCGATGGAAGCAGTGCTAATCCGCAAGGCGCTGCAGCGCTTCCAGGGTAATGTAACGCAAGCCGCGGAGGCCCTCGGTCTCAGCCGGGGCGCCCTCTATCGGCGCATGGAAAAGCATGGCATCTAGCCGGCATGGGCCCACAGCTTCGCCGGGAATGCGCAAGCGGAGACGCCGCCGCGTGTATGAGCGGCGCATTCGGTTATTTTCAACTCTGCTCGCCGCGCCAGGACTGGTTGTCGCCCTTGTCCTCACATTCCAGCAAGACTGGTCGCGCGACGCGAAGTGGTCCCTCGCCGCAGCCCTTATCATTCTCTTCCTCATCTTTGAAGCCGTTCTCCACGACCAGGTCATCCGCCCGTTGCAGACACTGGCTAATGTCATCTCGTCGCTGCGCGAGGAGGACTTCTCCTTCCGCGCTCGAGGCGCCGTCCCCAATGACGCGCTCGGCGAACTCGCAACCGAAGTAAACGCGCTGGCAGACACTCTCTCGGAACAAAAAACATTTGCCGTCGAGGCGACGGAATTGCTGAAGCGCGTGGTGGAAGAGATCGACACGCCGCTGTTCACCTTTGATCCCAACGGCAAACTCAAGCTGGTGAACTCGGCCGGAACCCGGCTGCTGCAACAATCGAAAGAAGACCTCCTGGGACGCACTGCGGCCGACATTGGGCTCACCGCATTCTTTCACTCCGATGCGAGCGGGACCTCGTTCAGTCCGCTCAACCCTAATGCCCGATGGCTGGTGCGACGTACATCGTTCCGCGAAAAGGGCGTTCCCCACACGCTGATCCTGCTTTCGGACGTGAGCCGGGCTTTGCGCGAAGAAGAGCGCAGCGCATGGCAGCGCCTGATCCGCGTTCTGGGACATGAGCTCAACAACTCGTTGACGCCAATCAAGTCCATTGCCGGCACGCTGCTGGTTCGCGTGAAAGCGATGGCTATCGGCACCGAAGAGCAGGCCGACTTTGAGAAAGGGCTGGGCATCATCGAATCGCGTTCGGCGTCGCTGAACCGCTTCCTCCAGGCCTATCGGCAGATCGCGAAGATGCCCAGCCCGAAACTCCAGCCCACCCCGATACGCAGCCTGGTGGAGCGCACGGCGGTATTGGAGACCCGCGTTCGGGGTCCAGGTCGAACCCGGCCCGGATGTCACAGTACCTGCCGATCCCGATCAGTTGGAGCAGGTGCTTATCAACGTGGTGCGCAACGCCGCTGAGGCCGTCATTCAGGCGGGTAATCAGGAGGCCGGCGAACCGCCAATATCGATTCGTTGGTCACTGAATTCGCATCATCTGCAAATACAGGTGGTTGATAACGGACCTGGCCTCCTCAATCCGGAAAACGCGTTTGTGCCCTTCTATACGACGAAGGAAAGCGGCAGCGGCATCGGCCTGGTTCTGTGCCGCCATATCGTCGAGTCCCACGGAGGCACCATTCAACTGCTCAATCGGCGTGATGTGGGCGGCTGCATCGCAACTATCTCAATCCCAGTTTCCAAAGAGTCTCTTCTACAAACGAAGTTTGAGCAGATGAGTTCGAGTAAAGACTTGGCGAGCAATTAAGCGGTTGCGAAGGGCAGGCGTCACAAATCGTATCTGTACCCCTACCGAGAGTCGACCATCACGAGCACACAACCGAAGCAAGAGATTTTTCTGGATTAGTCACCAAAAGGGTATTGACTTTTGAGACTTTAGGTTCGTAATTAAATGTCTTACTTAGCCTATAAGTGTTCAGGCTGGCATAAGACTTTAGTGGAATATCGGCTTGGCTTGCGAGGTGTTTGCTGAGCTGGCATCCAACGTCCATTGAGCTCGATCCTGTAAGGAGTTGGTCATGGTAGCGAAGTGTGCAAACCCCCATTGCAACTGCGAATTCCGTGAACTACGCAAAGGACGGCTGTTCCTGCTCCCACCGGTTGACGATTCGACTGGCTGGAGAGTGCCGAGGTTGATTGACCACTGTCACTGGCTCTGTCCTAGCTGTGCCATCACACATACCATCACTTTGGAAGAGAATCAGCCGGTCGTCCGCCAACAGAAAGCTAACGGCGGAACCTCGGAAGCGCCATTTGGCTCAGCAGCACCGGCGGCGGGAGCTGAGCCATTTCCTCGATTGCTCTAGCTCTTTGGGCTGTTCGTAGGCCCGTCCCCTGCCACTCATGACCACATCCCGGGTCGCTCCCTCGCGTCTAAGCAACCACCGACAATCGCTCCTGGACCGGAGCAGCCGGCATCGCGAGCCAGCGAACACAGCTCAGCAGTTGCTGCGTGTAGGGATGCACCGGGTGTGCTAATACATCATCGCGAGCGCCACATTCGACAATTTCGCCGTGACGCAAGACCGCCATGCGATGGCATATCGAAGCCACCGACATCAAGTCGTGGGAAATGTACAGAACGGCAGTTCCCAGGCGGCGATTGAGATCTGCGATGAGCTTCATGATCTCTGCCTGGGTCAGGACATCGAGCGCGCTGGTTGGCTCATCGGCAATGAGCAACGCGGGCGAGTGCATCACCGCCATGGCGATCAGCACGCGCTGCGCTTGTCCCACGCTGACTTGTGACGGATAGCGACGGCAAAACTCGCGGTCCTGTGGCAGGCCCACACTGGCCAGCGCGTGCTCGATCGCACATTCCATATCGCTTCTGCTGCCCCGGGCGTGAGCGCGCCATGCTTCGGCGAGTTGGGTCCCGATGCGCAGCGCGGGATTCAGGCTGGCCAGCGGACTTTGCAGCACCAGCGCCATCTCGCGGCCACGAAGATTGCGCATCTCGTTTTCCGCTGCGGTCATCAGGTCACGGCCGCCAAACAGTATTCGTCCCGACAATGAGGCCGCTTTGCTATCGAGCAGCTTCATGATGGCGAGCGCCACCGTGCTCTTCCCTGAGCCGCTTTCCCCGACAAGCCCAAGGATTTCGCCTCTTCGAAGTTCAAACGACACGTGGTTGAGCGCGCGCGGCTTACTTGCGTAGTCGACGCTAAGCTCGACCGACAGCAATGACTGATCACTTTGCATTGCCGGCCCTCTCGACGGCGAGCTTCAGATACTCGATATTCCAATAGGTCTGCGGGCGAAGAGGGACGGGGTGTGCGCCTTCCACCGAGTGGGAGACAGCAGTGAGCGCGTTCTTGTTCACCAAATAGATGAAAGGGGCCTGATCGGCTACGATCTCCTGCACCCGGTCGAAATACCTCTTGCGGGTGTTGTCATCCATCGACGAGGCTTGCGCGCGCATCAGGCGGTCGATCTCCGCCTCCCAAGATGTCGCGGGCGTTGTTTGCTTCGGATTCCACTGGTGTTCTTCCGAAGAGCTGAGCCAGACGTTCATCTGCGCGTTGGGATCAAGCTCAACATTCACCAGGCCCAAGAGCGCCGCTTCGTAGTTGAAGGACTCGCTGATGCGCTGAATCAGTGACGGGAAATCGAGGGTCACGACGTTCACCTTGATGCCGATGGCGCCGAGGTCCTGCTGAATCATGGTTGCCATCGCTTCGCGCGCGCGGTTGCCGGCGTTGGTCACGACGGAGAACTCGACCTCGTGGCCCGCGCGATCAAATAGCTTGCCTGCCGACAGATGAAACCCGTCCTGCGTCAGAAGCAGAAGCGCCTGATTTGTGTCGTGGCTGACAGGCTGAAGGCGTGTGTTGAACCAGAACTTATTGGCCGGCGAAACTGGGCCCAGCGCCGGGGTGGCGTGGCCTTTGAAGACCACCTTGCACAAGTCTTCCCGATTGACGGCCGACGATATCGCCAACCGGAAGTTACGCGACTTGAACCACTCGCGCTTGTACTCCGGAATGGGCGCATTGGGCACCTGGTTGAACCACATCTGCTCGGAATCTAGCGAAGGCCCCGCGTCGCGTACCCTGTCCGGCGCGGAGCGGGAGAGGCGATCGTAGTAGTCGGGGTCGAGGGAGTTGATCAGGTCGATCTCGTTGCGCGTGAACTTCAGAAACTCAATATCGCGGTTCGCCTGAATTTCGAGCCTTACGGCGTCGAGATAAGGCAACTGCCGGCCCAACCCATCGTGCTTCCAGTAGTTGGGGTTCCTTCGCAGGTAAACATAGGAGCCGGGTTTGTACTCCGCCACGTAGAACGGACCAAGCGTAGCCATCTCTTTCTTCGGAGACTGCGAGGAGAGTATTGCCACCTGGTCGAACAGCTTGTCGAGTCCGGCGACCGGCGCGGGAAAGGTGATGGAGACCTTGTCTGGCGCGAGCACGGTTGCTATCACCTTGCCTGTGCCCGAGCGGAACGCATCTCCGGTCGGCGAATGGAAGGACGGATCCATCAACCGCTCCATGGTGTATCTCACGTCTTGTGCGCTGAAGGGAGTCCCGTCGGAGAAGTACACGCCTTTGCGCAGCGTGAAGGTAATCGTACGGCCATCCCGGGAAACCTGCCACGCTTGCGCCAGTTCCGGTTGCAGTTTCTGCGTGTCACGATTGAGACGCAGCAGCACGCCGCCGGTCAGGTAGCGGATGGTTTCCGAAGAACTATCGGCGACGGTGATCGGATTGAACGTCTTCGGCTCCGAACGCAGGTAGAACCGGAGTTCATCTGCGGCCAAAGCCGGTATTACCGACGCAAGAAACAGTAGAGCTACTAATAATGTTGAAACGCGACGCATATCAATAGGCCTCTCGTTGATGAACGGCAAGTTGCAGACTGCTCATGATGACGACCAGCAGGATGAGCGCGGAGAAACGGCACACGTCCCCGCCCAGGGTCAGGACGGTTTCCATTTCCCGCAACAGACTGCCGAGCGACGGCAAGGGCTCGCTGACCCCCAGCCCCAGCAGGCTCAAATTGGCTTCGGACAAAATAAAGATGGGCACTGCGATCCAGAACTGCGCCAGCAACACGGGCCGTAGATTGGGCGCCAGGTGCTGCCAGAGTAGCCGCCAATGCGCAACTCCGCTGGCACGAGCGAGGAGGATGAATTGCGCCTCACGCAGGCGGCATGCGCGCGCTTGCAGAATCCTGGCAGGTGCGGCCCAGCCCAGCAGTCCCAGCACGAGAAACGTAATGGCAGCCGATTCCGCCGGCGAAGTGTTGAGCGGAAGCATGGCGCGAACCATCAGCAGCAGAAACAGCCACGGAACTGAAAGGAAGAGGTCGATGAGTGTCTTTGCGGCGCGCGCGGAGAGACCACCCACGAAACCGGTGGCGGCGCCGATTGCGAGCGCCAGCAGCATCGAGAGTGTTGCGGCCGCAGGAGCCAGCACGAGCGAGAGCCGGGCTCCGTGCAGCAATCGCGAGAACCGGTCGCGCCCTAGCTCGTCAGTGCCCAGCCAGTGCTCGCGGGAAGCCCCTTCGTTGACATGCTCGCGGTCCTGATGAGCGTAGTCGAATCGCGGCAGGAAACTGCCGGTCGTACACCCCAGCGCAATCGTCACGATGGCTGTCATCGCCACCCTGCGCAGAGTCTTCATGACAGCGGCCTTCGGTCTTCGGCCAGCAGATCGCTCCCGGAGTTAGCCAGAGTTACCAAGGCAATCACCAGGATGGAAACGTCGATGAGCACCGGTAAGTCACGCGCCAGAGCCGAGTGCCACGCCAATTGTCCGATGCCGGCAATTCCGCAGAGCGCCTCCACGGGAATAGCGGCGCCGATGGCAAGGCTGATCGAAATCCCCGCCAGCGCCAGTACCTCGCGCTTAATCACCGGAACCACGTGCCACGCAAGAATGCGCGATCGGGACAGCCCCTTTGCCCTCGCCGTGACGATATGCTCCATACCTGCGGTCGCTGCCGTCAGGTTGCTGAGATAGCGGTGCACTTTGGGAAATATGATCAGGGCGAGCGCCACGTAGCCCGGCGCATTCACAATGACCGCCAACAACGCCAGTCCTCCCGCCGGGACGCAGAGTAAAGTTCCGCTCAGCAGAGTTCCGGCGATAGAGACCGCAGATAGACGAAGCAGCCACGCCGCAAGCACCAGAAGCACCGCCATGAGCCATGCGATGAGCAACGCCTTCCCCGCGAGCCGGACAGTAACTCCCGCACGTTCCGCCAGCAGCTCGCGCACGGGGCGATTCAACGAACGCGACATGCCGAGGTTCCCGTGCAACGCCCGCCGGAGATAAGCAACGTAGAAGGGCACGATACTCCGCTCCTGTGAGGTCGCATTGCGGATGGCCGCGATGCTCTCGTTGCTCAAGCGCGCATCCAACTGCCTTTCGTCGACGCCGAATCCGGGCGCATAACGAACGAGAGCGGCCGACAGGAGACCTCCCAGCACCACGGTCAGTGCCGCCAACATCAGCCTGCGCGCGATCGACTTCCACATGTGAGGCTGCTTCTCCTTCACTGCATCATCGCGGTATGAACCGGGAGGGAAAGTAACGAGCCGGCCAGGCGGTGATGCTCCTTCTTCATGACGTACATTTGCTCGTCAGCTTCAACGAGCAATTGCGATGGGTTGTGAGCGTCCTCGGGATAGAAGGCGATGCCAACGCTGGCGGACAGGTCGATGCCCCGGCACAGTCCCCTGACGCTGGCGGAGGCTGCCGCAAAAATGCGGTCACAAACGTTGGGCATGTCGCTGTGCTTCAAGCCGGGCGCGATCACGACAAACTCATCGCCGCCCATCCTCGACACGTAGTCGTAGTCACGGCACGCCAGCTTCAATCTTGCGGAAAAGGCTTCCAGTACCTGATTTCCCACCATGTGACCGTACTGATCGTTGACCTGCTTGAAACCGTCCAGATCGCAAACGATCAGAGCCAGACGGCCTCTCTCGCGTTGGCAGCGGGAAATCTCCGCATCGAGCCGAAGGAATAACGACCGAGCATTGGGCAAGCCGGTGAGGTAATCGGTGGTTGCCGAGTCGGCAGCATCCTGGTACTTGGCGGCATTGGCGATCGAGGCGCCGATCTTGTCGCTGATGGCCAGCAGAATGCGCAGATGGTCGGAGCTGAAGGCGTCCGCCTCCAGCTTGTATAAAGCCAGCACGCCGAGCAGTTGGTCATCGTCGGCCAGCAGCGGCACCGCCAGCGCTGAGCCCATCGACAAAATTCTCTGAGGATTGGCCAGATAGCCGGGTTCCACCGCCGGATTCCCGTTGATGATCGGCTTCCGATTGTCCGCTACCCAGCCCGCCAGACCTTCCCCGAGCGGAACACTCAGCGCCGAGAAAGCGCGGGAATCGTCGCCGGTAACATACTCTGCCACCAGCTTTGACTCGCGGAGGCGGTAGATGGCCAGTGAGTCGTAAGGGATCAACCTGCGTAGCCGTGCGGCCACCACGGACAGGGTTTCGTCCACACTCAAGGACCGGCCAAGATCGTTACTGAATTCCAGCAAAGCTTGCGCTTCGTAGCGGGCCGCCACAATGGAAGCCAGGAAGTCTACTTCGCGGTCGGCGCTTGGCGGGGCGTGTTCGAAGCCCGCTGCGGGCGCTTCACCATTTATGACCTTCACGTCGGTCGACAGCTTCGGCCCTTCTTCGATCGTCACCGGTGCGGCACTGGCCAGCCGCTCGAGTTCCTGGTAGCGGCGCTGGAGGATCTGCACGACATGAGGGTCAAAGTGCTTGCCCGACTGGCGAACCAGTTCTGCCATACTTTCCGACAAGGGCATACCTACGCGGTACTGCCGATCCGATGTGATGGCATCCAGGCAATCCACTGCGGCCAGTATTCGGGCCCCGACCGGTATCTGCTCACCGTTCAGCCCGTCGGGATATCCGCTACCATCCCACCGCTCGTGGTGCGACCTTACGATGGGTGCAACCGGATACGGGAAGTTGACTCGCTCCAGAATTTCCGCCCCTACAATGGGATGGATCTTCATCTTTTCGAATTCTTCCGGCGTGAGGCGTCCCGGTTTGTTGATGATGTGTTCGGGGACCGCCAGCTTGCCGATGTCGTGCAGCAATGCCGCTGCCCGCAAGGCCTCCAGCTCCAGCTCCGTCAGGCCCATTTCCTTGCCGATTTCCTCCGCGTAAACGCGCACTCGGGTCAGATGAAGATGGGTCGTGTGGTCCTTGGCGTCAATGGCCAGGGCCAGGGCTTCAATGGTCCGCAAGTGCAACTCGGCAATCCGCTCGGCGTGGTTCTTCTCGTCTTCCAGCCGGTCGAGATAAAGCCGGTAAGAGCGATACATCAGGTACATCACCGGAACCATCAGCAGGGAGGCTTGCCATCCCAGGTTGGAATTGGCCCAGGTGACGAGGCCGGCGATGACGGCGCTTACCAGATAATTCGGGAAAAGCCACAGATAGTATTCCACCCACGTTTTGAAAAACGCGCGCTCCTCCGTGAGGGCGACCACGCCGGCGACGGGAAGCGTGTTGGCCAGAAAATAAATGACGCCGGCGGCCATCAGGCGCACGCCCACATGCGGACCCCAGCCAGGTTTCGGAGCTCTGTAAAAACAGGTGCGCCAGACCGATCGCTATGGCGACATCCGCAGAATTGAATACCAAGCGGAGCAGATTCACCTTTTTGCTTCGCCACCAGGTTTGCACCAGTGCCGCGAGACAGCCTATTAGCAGGGCCTCGCCAAGCGGCAGCTCGGCCAGGCACACCAGTATCACTACCAGGTTCACCGACATGGTGCCTTTGATTCCCGGCAGCCCCACTTTCAGTTGCGACGCGAAGCCCGCCGCCAGCAGATAGCAGATGAAGCGAACCGGCATGGGCCAGGAGGGATGCCAAAGCGCCGCAGCGAATACAGCGATGCCGCTGGAGATAACAACCGCGATATAGGCTTTGGCGCGATACGTCATTGCTAACTCTGTGCGTCCTTCACGGCGGTCACTTCTTCGGCAATCCCTTGGCCGCCTCTGTTGTCTCGGTCGCCTTCAGACGCGAATCGTGAGCGCGTGTCGTCCCGGCAAGCCGAGACACTCCTTAAGAGTTATCGGCCAAAGCGGCGCCCAGGTGTAGCGTTCAGGCGGGTGGCGAAGCGGCGGCAAGTGCCTTGGCCCTATCTGCGTTGCACGGAAAAAGGGCGCACGCCGGATTCAACGTGCGCCCGCTCGTCATGGCTGTGTGCTTAATGTTCGTTCAGGTGAGAGTCATGGTTTCCTGCAACAATCTTGCAGTTCCCCACACCACCGTGGCTTGACCAATGGCGCTCTTCTTTCCCGTACCCCGTAGCACCCTGTCGGGGCCATTATAGGCTGCGCTTGCGCTCAGCATCGCTCCACCTAAGATCAGCAGCAGTCCTCCCCAGACCGCGGTCCGGCTCTTCATTCGTCCTGGCATTCTCCTTCCGCTTTCGATAAGCATCGGGCTTGTGTCTCCTAGTTCTCCCCGTTACTGGTCACATCGCCCCACATGGCGGAGTCCCCCCACATGGCGGAGTCCCCCCACATCGCGGAATCGCCCCACATGGCGGAGTCCCCCCACATGGCTGAATCGCCCCACATGGCCGAGCTACCCCACATGGCCGAGTTACCACCGGCGAGCGTCTGGGCAACAAAAGCGTTACCGCCCCAGACTAACGAAGGATCCCAGTTGGTGAACTGCTGCCAGGGTGTCGTACTGTCTGCGAGGAAAAATACGTTACCGGTAGTGGCGTCGTATTGGGCGGTCGGAGACTTCGCCACGCCGACGGCACGGTCGGTATTATTCAAGGCCGCCTGCAGATCCAGGTAGCCCGCTCCCACGGTGAAGGCGTCCCCCTGGATGTTGTAGCTAACGCCTCCATCGATGACCGTTGTGTATCGCGGCAGGTTCTTGTAGGCGGTTTTCATCAGGCGCGCCTTCACCTGATCTGGGGTAAGGGTTGGGTCTTGCTGGAGCATCAGCGCAGCCGCCCCGCTCACCACCCCGGTCGCCATGCTCGTGCCGCTGAGGATGAAATAGGAATCCGATGCCGGCTTAAGCCCGAGGCTCGTGTAATACATTGTGGGAAGCCGATTGCCAGGATACTTGCCCACCAGCGTACCGGGCTCCTGCAGCGAAACAATGCGATTACCGGGCGCGACAATGTCTGGCTTCACGATTGCATCAATCGCCGTAGGCCCCTTCGAACTGTAGCTGGTCATCACATCGTCGCTACGGTCCGGTGTGCCCTTGGTGTTCATGGCGCCGACGGTAATTACATACGGATCGTTGCCTGGCGACTCGATCGTGCCGTAACCATCAGTGCCCAATAATCGGTCGCGTCCATCGTTGCCTGCCGCGACAACGACGACGATACCCGCCTTCCAAGCCTGTTCCACCGCCTGGCAGACCGGGTCGAGTTTGTAGCTCTCGTATACTGGGCGGCCCACCGAGAGATTGATGACCCGAATGTTGTAGAGATCTTTCAGCTGTATGGCTGTGTCGATGGCAGCGATCACCGTACTGTCACTGCCGCCGCCGTTGTTGTCCAGCGCACGCAGACTGATCAAGCTCACGTTAGGAGCAATGCCGCGAATAGCAACGAAGCAGTGGCTGCAGGTCGAGTCGGCAGCATTTCCCGCGATGATGCCGGCCACGTGGGTTCCATGCCCGTATCCGTCGTCGGTTCCGCCGCCCACGAAATCCTGGCTGTACACGACGCGCGATTGACCGGAGCTATCGCGCAGGTCGTCGACATTGTGAATGCCGCTGTCGATTACCGCGACCCCAATACCGCTGCCGTTATAGCCCAAGCCCCATGCATAATTGGCCAACACCGCCCCGGCCGCATTGTTCATGTTGCTTCGCACGGTGCGGTCCGGCGAAATGTAGAGGACATTGTCGTCGTCCGACAGCGCGGCGAGAGCACTTGCCGGCATTAGGGCGGTCAGGCCGTGGATGCTTTTCAACTCCATCCCCACAGTGCCGTTCAGCGCCTGGATCTCAGCCTTTGGGGCGTCGCCCGGCGAGGTTTTGTACTGCACAATTACCTGAACGGGATTCAGGCTTGCGCTGTTTCTCAACTCGGGAGCGAGCTTCGCATCGTTCGCCATCATCGCGGCTGGCAGTAGGAACGAGCATGCCAGTAGCAACCAACGTTTCATGAATTCACCTCCGCGCTGCTATTCAGCGCTGCCGTCGCTAGTGCACGGAGGCGTCCAACTCCATTCGCGTTTGTAAGTGCTTTGCCCCTGTCAACCAGGCGTCCAAGCCGACGGATGCGGTGCGCCAATCTGGCACAGATTCAGCCGGACATTGCGCCAGCTTGGCACATTCAACCTTAAGGATCGTTCCAGGTAGCCGATATCTTCGGTGTAAAGATTGAAGCATGCCGCGGCCACCTTCCGGTTGAGGCAGTGGCACCAGCTCTTAGTACACGCACAGCCGGAGAAAGCGAACTCAGGTGAGCTCTGCATTAGCGCCGGATATCTATGGTCTGCGGGATGCGGTGGTTGCAGATCCCAAGATGCTGGCTGTTATTGACACAGCCCGTAACGTGGCCGCGCACAATGCGTCCGTGCTCATCGTCGGGGAGACGGGAGTGGGCAAGGAACTGGTTGCCCGCCTTATTCATGAGCACTCCCCGCGCAGTTCCAAGCCGTGGGTGGACATCAACTGCTCTGCGTTACCCGAGCATCTGGCAGAGAGCGAATTGTTCGGCTATGAAAAAGGAGCTTTCAGCGGGGCGGATGCGGCCAAGCCCGGATTATTTGAGATCGCCAATGGCGGCACATTATTTCTGGATGAGATTGGCGATCTCGATCCGAAAGTACAAGCAAAACTGCTGCGGGTGCTCGATGGCAGTCCCTATTACCGGCTTGGCGGCAGCCGAAAGGTCGCGGTCGACGTCAGGGTCGTGGCCGCAACAAACCGCGATCTCGACGCCAGCGTGCAGCAAGGGACCTTTCGCCGCGATCTTTTCCACCGCATCGGAGAGGTGCACATCGAAGTGCCGCCCCTGCGGGAGCGGCCTGAAGACATCCTCGCGCTGGCCAGGCACTTCCTGGAGCAACGTAATCCGGAGGCCCGGTTTACGCCCGAAGCCCTGGAGAGCCTGCTTCAGTTCGAGTGGCGCGGGAATGTGCGTGAGTTGCGCAACCTGGTGTTGAAGCTGGTGATTCAGAGTTCTGCCCTGGAGATTACAGTTGATGACATCTTGCTGCAAATGGGAGCTTCGAAAAACTACCCTCCGACCAGCGCGAAATGCCTTTCATCAGAGATTACTTCGATTCGGGAAGTAGAGCGCGAAATGATTGTTCGCGCGCTGGAATTAACTAACGGGAATCAGACTCTCGCTGCGGAACGGTTGGGCATGCCTCGGCGCACCTTTTGCCGCAAACTAAACCAGTTGCAGATCGCCGTAGACCGCCGGCACCGGCGCGCCACCGCGGAAAATGGCGCCGGCCGCCCACCACTGAATCACAGGAAGGAATTGGCAGTCCCCGTAAGCATCACCACCGCGTCAGGGCGCTGGTTTGGCGCCTCCTCATCCAACCTCAGCGCCGGCGGTCTGGGGCTGGAAAATCTGCAGCCGCCCTTGATCGTCTTGGAGGAGCTTACTGCGGCCTTCACACTGCCTGGTACCCTGCATCAGCTCGAGATTCGCGGCGTCGTGGTTTGGTCTCAGCCCGACGGCCGGGCAGGAATTCGCTTTGTTGGTATCAGCGAACTCCAAACCGAGATTCTTCAACAGTGGATAGCCGGCAACCTGGAGCCGATCTCAGCTATCTCGGCGAATCTGCATGCAACGGAATGGACGCAGGCTGCTGCATTGCGCAGCGGTTCCTAACCGTCGTGACGCGTGGGAATAACCACGAATCTTGATAGGCGATGATGTGCTGTGTTGCCCTAATGTCATGCGTTCCATCAGCCGCGCTTGGCCGCGGATGCCACGTGCCCGGCCGGGCTTTGGTATACCCTCAGCAGCATGAGGTAAAGCACAGCTAACCCTGCAACAAACAAAACAAGGAAGAGCCCGATGACACTCCACTGCGAGCTGACAGGAAGCTCTCCGATGCGTACGAACGGCGCAACATAGCCGGTTCTTACCACCTGCCGCACAGCCACCATCACCATCAATGTCAGCAGCGTCGCCAATACTCCCAGACGAGCGTGTAACAATGTCTTCTCGGTCCGCGCAGCCAGCACCACGTGCGCGATGGCCGCAAGCGGTAGCAGCATGCCGATCCCAATCAGAGAAGCTACCAGCGGACTGCCCGCGAACAAGTCGATCAGGCACCGTCCTGGGAAGTGCCAGCAGGAACCACATGCCCACCGCATAATTCAAGACGGTTGGCACAACGAACCACTGCGATCCGTGGAGCAGCATCCACTGCCCATATTCGGTCGAGCGCTTCCAGACGCCGGCGGCAAACACGATCAGTCCGGCGATGGCGAATGCTCCCAGCATGAAGTGCAGATAGCGCGGTATCAGGCTGGGATCGCCCCAATTCAGGTTTAGGCCCGCGGCGCTGTGCCGATACATGGCGAGCCAGCGTTGCGGACTCAGCATGAGCGTGAAGTTGTTTACGTACACGAAGCCGATGGCCAGCATCAGGAACAGCGAAAGCCATAGCCAGCCTGAACGGCTGGGATGAGACTTGCTGTAATACAGGCCGTAGTAGGCAACGATCAGCGTAGGGATTACTGCGGCCCAGAACGCACCGATGAGAATTGAACTCGCATAAAGCAGGTTCCCATACAGCACCTGCACGAATAGCAGCGCCGCTACGCCAAGCGTAATAGTGAAAGCGAGCGAAAAAGGCAGAATTCGCAACAGATCGTCGGCAAGCCGGCCCGCAAAAGCATCACGCTTGCGCCGCGCTGCGCACATTGCCGCAATCGCAGTCCCGCCGGCTGTAAGGTTCATGGCAATAAGGTGCAGCAGGAACGTGACCAGCAGCAGGACCATCATCAACCATACTGGCCCGGGCAGAGGCATCGGATCAGGCGTTGGAATTGGGAATGAGTTGCTCATTGGGTCCGTCCTGAGTTGTTCGCGGGCTGATAGGGAGCGCCGCTCTTCAGGAACAACGCCAGCGCCTTGCGTTCTTGCTCTGTTCCGTGAAAGGCCGGCATCCCGGGATTGAGTGCATCCAACTGTGTAAGGAATCCGTCAACGGAGTCGGCATCCATGCCGGCAAAGGATAACGGCCTGAACTTTCCTCCCACAGTGTGGCACATCGAGCAGCGTCTCCCGAAGACTTGGCGGCCCAATTCTGCCGCCGGCATTGCCTGATCGTCGCCCGCAGGCGACAGCGATGCCAGGTATGCTCCCACGGCAACACGGTCTTGCTCATTCCCTGCGAACGGAGCCATGGTGCCACGCATCAGGGGAAGATGCTGCAGGACGTCTGTGGCAAATTCAGGGCCCCAGCCGTGGACGCGCGGCGCCATCGCCCGGTATCCGTTGACGCTGTGGCAGACTCCGCACTGCATAGCAAACATCTGCCTGCCCCGCGCAACCTGGTTCGATGGATCACGTTCTATCCACTTCGCACTGGCGGCGAAACCCGCTGTACCCACGCTTGCCATCTCGGCTACCCGCAGATCGTTGGAATAGATGTAGCTGCCGATGGCGAACGGTTTGCGCGCGACCTCGCGCGTATATTCGCCCGTGCCAATGACCACGAAGCCACAAAGCAGAATAAGCGCGACCACCGGAGCTCGCATCCACGCCGGCCTTGCTACTGCGAACACCACGGCCAGCACAAAACTCAGAGCAGCCGCGAAGATGCCTAGATCGACCATGCGTCGCATGGCGGGCAGGATAACCGCAAAGTATGCTTTCGCCTCCGGCGGGAAGCCGGCAAAGTACCAGCGCGCGGGCAGAATCAGACAGATTGTGCCAAGCAAAATCCAGGTCCCGGCATAGCGCAGTACCCGCTCCCGCACCGGACTGGCGACCCGTAGACCCGTAACCAGTCCAAACATTCCTGCCAGTACGATCGCCATGCCGCTTCGCAGGACCAGCGAGGGCCAGTACGTCGGGTTGAAAAAACCACTCCAGAAGGTGTGTGTTTGCAGCCAGCGGCCGGGCGTCAGCATGTACGTGATGATGCCGTTGATGACGGCCAGACTCGCCCATGCGGCGACGAAGTACACCCAGCCGACCGCCATGTGCGAGGCGCGATCCAAGCGGTCCCAGCCGTAGGCGTAGATGAGAACAGAGGCGATCTCCACGAAGAAAAACACCCATTCGATGGCCCAGCCCCAAACAAAGGTGTGAATCAGCGATGAAGTCGCTTCCGGGCTGACCAGCCCGATGGTGAACCAGATACCGACTCCGGTCACCGCACCCAGGACCAGCGTTAACAGAGCGAAGAATTTCGAGTGCTTGCGCACATACTCCAGCAAACCCGCATCGTTGTTGCGGTTCGCCTTGCGTTCCAGTAGGACGAGGTACGCTCCACCGCCCACCGCAAAATGCGAGATGAACACGTGCACCACGGCTACCAACGCAATCAGCAGCCCGCCAGGAATTCCTATTTGCCACAGGGGATAATTCATCGGCTCATGCCCATAACCCACAAACATGCGCGTGCGACGAGCGAAGTGCCGTGACGAAGATCACGCCCAGCTGTGCGCTGGCGAAGCATTTTGGCGAACGCGCCGTTCCGTCATCGGATCATCTCCAGTGGCCCGAATTCACGGTGCGGCGTGATGGTCATCACATCGTGGCATGCGGTTCAAAGTTATTCTCGACCTGGACGAAGTGCCTCTGACGATCGCAGTCGCCGAACGCTCCGCGTACCTGTGCCATAACGAGGACGCATGCAGCCACTGACTACGGAAGAACGCCGTCAGGCGTTTGCCTCATCCAGGAAGCCGGAGGTCGTGCGTAAGCAACGACTGCCCGTCCGCTACCATGTTGAGGACATCGACGTCACCGAGCGTCCGAGACGTTTTCTCCAGGCGTTCGCGGCCATCCTGAAGCATACAAATTATCGTCTGGCGCTGGACCACTATGTCCGGGTAAGCGCCAAGTGCGCTCGCTGCACGGTGAAGTGCCAGATTCACATGGCCACCGGAGATCCCACCGACGTTCCCTGCTATCGCTCCGAGTTGCTGCTTTCGGTGTATCGGCGCCACTTCACCATCTCCGGAATCCTGCGTGCGCGCCTTCTGGATGATCGTGGACTTACCGATGAGTCGATCCAGGAAATGGCCGATGCGTTCTACAACTGCACGGCCTGCCGGCGTTGTCACTTCCAGTGTCCGATGGGGATCGATCACGCGCTGCTCACGCATTTGGGCCGCTACATTTTGTCGGAAATCGGGATCGCTCCGCGTGCTCTCGTGGTCAGTGTTCGTGAGCAACTGGCAGGCTCTTCGGGCAACACCTCCGCGGTCCCCGCGGCCGCTCTGTTGGACACGGTTGAATTTCTCTCCGAAGAGATCAAGGACAGCATCGGAGTCAAGGCGCCCTTTCCTATCGACCAGCAAGGAGCGGAGTATCTCTTCTTTCCCGCGGTGTCAGATTTCCTGATGGAAGCCGAAACGCTTATGGGCAATGCCGCCGTGTTTCGCGCCACCGGCGACAAATGGACGATTGGCACGCAGTATTTTGACGGCATCAATTACGGCCTGTTCTACAACGACCAGATACTGGAGCGCGTGCTCAAGAAGATTCAGGCGGAGGCCCAACGCCTGGAAGCACGCAAGATATTGATTGGCGAGTGCGGGCACGCCTCGCGTGTGGCCAAGTTCTTCTACCCGACATTCTGCGGAGGTCGAGAGGCGCTGCCGGTCGTCAACATCATGGAGTACACGCACCGGGCGTGGAAACAGGGCCGTCTGAAACTGAAGCCGGGGGCGATGACAGAGCGCGTTACCTATCACGACCCGTGCAATCTTTCGCGAACCGGCTGGATCGTGGAGCAGCCGCGTGAGCTTCTCAATGCCTTCTGCAGTGATTACGTCGAGATGACGCCCAACCGGCGAGACAACATCTGCTGCGGCGGCGGTGGCGGGGCGGTTTCCCTTGACGAGATCAAGCCCTACCGGATGCTGGTCGGTGGGAAGGTAAAGGCTGAGCAGATCCGCGCGACCGGCGCAAAGTATTGCGTCGCGCCTTGTGCCAATTGCAAAAAGCAGCTTCGCGAGCTGATGGAAGAGCATGGCGTCGATTGCCAGATTGTCGGCCTGCACGACCTGCTCTACAAGGCGATCGAGTTCGACTGACGCGAGGTATAGCGAGTGCAACCCTGGATTCATTTCGGACGTGGCCCGCTCTTCCGCATCGCATTTTCCCTGATGCTGCTCGGGCTGTTCCGGACCTTCATCCTCACCATCATCGGAGTGGTCGAGGCCTATCGCCGCAATCCGGACAAGATCGTCAACTGGCGCGAAGTGAGACGGCAGACGATTGCGTGGCTCTTCCCCATCAACCGCCTGTGGAGAGCGCGGCCGATTTACAGCACGCTGTCGCTCCTGTTTCATGTGGGCCTGTTGCTGGTGCCGTTGTTCCTGGCGGCGCATGTGCTTTTGTGGAAGCGCTCAATCGGAGTAGCGTGGCCGGCGCTGCCACAAGTTGTGTGCAACGATCTCACCTTACTGCTCGTGGTCACCGGGCTCGGACTGTTCATCGGCAGGGTAGCGAACGCGGATTCTCGTAAGCTAAGCCGCTGGCAGGACATCATCTGGCCGCCGCTGCTGATGGTGCCGTTTATCACCGGCTACATTTGCTCGAATCTTCCCGTCGGTCCGAAAGGCTACCAGGCGGCTATGCTGCTTCACGTCTATGCGGCGGACCTGATCCTGGTAATGATTCCCTTCACCAAGATTGCTCACTGCGTTCTCGCGCCGCTCTCGCAGATCGTCACGGCGGTGGCGTGGAAATTTCCTGCGGGCGCGGGCGACCGCGTGGCGGCAACGCTGGGATATGCCGATCGTCCTGTCTGGCTGAAAGATGCCCGGCTGACCCCTCCGGCGCAGGTCGACGAGGTAGTTGCGAAATGAGAGCCACGATTCTTACCGACACGACGAAATGCATCGGTTGCCAGCAATGCGTGGCGGCTTGCAAAACGCAGAACCATCTCGCCGCTGACGTGCCCCGCCGCTGGATGCTGGGCGATGGCCTGTCGGCGCAAAATTGGACGGCGATTGTCGACGGCCCGCGCCAGACCTATATCCGCAAACAATGCCGGCATTGCCTGGAGCCGGCCTGCGCCTCCGCCTGCCCAGTCAGCGCCTTGCATAAGACAGAAATTGGCGCAGTGATCTATGACAGCAGCAAGTGCATGGGCTGCCGTTACTGCATGATGGCTTGCCCGTATGGCATTCCGCGCTACTACTGGCAGGCCGCCATACCCTACGTCCGCAAATGCATTCTGTGCTACGACCGCATTATCGCGGGCCGGCAGCCCGCCTGCACCGAAGCATGTCCGACCAAAGCGACCATCTTCGGAGAACGTAATCAGCTTCTCGAGGAGGCCCACCGCCGCATTCGAGACAATCCCGGAATGTATATCGACGAAGTGTGGGGCGAGCAGGACGTGGGCGGAAACTCGGTTCTCTACATTTCCAACGTCGATCTCTCGTTCCTGAGCAACGAGGAGGGGCTGGGCACCACTCCTTTGCCTTCCACCACGACGCATGCCATGGAGGCGGTGCCGTTTGCGTTTTGCTCGGTACTGGCCTTGATGGGCGGCGTGAGCTGGATCATTGACCGGCGCATGCATAAGCGCGAGGACGAAAAGGATGAATAGAGTTCGAACCTTGAAGTTCGTCCTGTGGCTGCTGCTCGGCCTGGCAGCATCCGTAGCGGTCTCCCGTTTTCTGTTTGGACTTGGCGTGACTACGAACCTGTCCAATGCCAATCCCTGGGGCTTCTGGATCGGCTTCGACGTAATGAGCGGGGTGGCCTTGGCGGCGGGCGGCTTCATCATTACGGCGACGGTGTACATCTTCCGCCTCGAGCGTTTTCACGCTGTAGTTCGTCCTGCTGTGCTGACCGCATTTCTCGGCTACATTGCGGTTGCCATTTCGCTGCTGTTCGATCTTGGCTTGCCCTGGAACATCTGGCACATGACGGTGTTTTGGAACCCGCATTCGCCGCTGTTCGAGGTCGGCTGGTGCGTAATGCTGTACCTCCTGGTGCTCACGTTGGAATTCCTGCCTGTGCCCGCCGAGGAGTTCCCACGCCTTGCCAAAGTTCGAGCCAAGCTGCTGAAGGTCCGCTTGCCACTCGTGATCCTGGGAATAGGCCTGTCGACCTTGCACCAGTCGTCGCTGGGGTCATTGTTCCTCATCATGCCGTACCGGATGGCCCCGGCTTGGTACTCGCCGATTCTGCCGATTCTGTTCCTCATCTCGGCAATCGCACTCGGGTTGGCGATGGTGATCTTCGAAAGCCATGTCACAGCGTATCTGTACCGCCGCAAACCGGAGAGCGAAGTTCTGGCCGGGCTCGGCCGCGCTTGCTCCTGGGTCCTGCTGCTTTATTTGGCTGTGCGATTCGGTGATCTGTTCGTTCGCCATCGCATCGGTGCGATCTTCTTTCCGGGATGGCGCACGGCGTTGTTCTGGGCAGAGATTCTGCTGATGGCAATCGTGCCCATCGTGTTGTTCTCCATTCGCCGCGTGCGTGAGAGCCGTGAAGGCCAATGGGTGGCTGCGGGGCTGGTGGTCTTCGGCGTGGTACTGAATCGCATTGACGTCGGAGGTCTTGCCCACCTGCGACCCGAAGGCGCGTTCTACCTGCCGTCTTGGATGGAAGTTGCCATCAGTGTTGGCGTGGTCGCGGGAGCGGTTCTTACGTTCCTCTTCATCGTCGAGCACTTCAAGGTCTGGGAGCAGCGGCCCGCCGACCCCGACGAGGACCTCACGAAGCTGCCGGAGTTCGACCCCGTCGGCAACACCTGGCTGGGAGTGCCCGGAGTCGCATCACGAACCGTGTACTCGATGGCGTTCATCGTTGCGGCGGCGTTTGGATTCGGCTTCCTGCGTGTGCAGCCGGCGGAGAGCCGTGGCATCGAGCTCGTGCCCGTTCACCAGGCCCGCGGCGGAGACATCCTGTTCATCGACGGCAACCTCGATGGACTCGGCGTCTCGTTCAAGCACGCCGAGCACGAGAAGCGCGAAGGCGGTAAAGAGTCCTGCGCCAAGTGCCACCACATGAACTACCCGCACGACGAGGCAACGGCTTGCTCGCGCTGCCATGACCAGATGTATGTTGCGACTGACGCCTTCCGCCACGACTGGCACGCCTCGCCCGACGGCGCACGCATTGCCTGCTATCAATGCCATGCTCGCGGGCAGGTACGCACGGCGGCGACCGCTGTGCGATGCGACAAGTGCCATAAGAATCTCGTGCCTGCTGCCGCTACGATCAAGATCAAACAATACCAGGCCGTTGCCTATACCGATGCCATGCACCGGCTTTGCATCAGCTGCCACATCCAGAAGGCAAGAGAAAAGAACAAGCCCGAGATGACCCGCTGCGCCTGGTGCCACAAAGAAAATCCCGAGATTCTGAATTCGCGTGACCTGATTCTGACTGGCTATGGATTAGGGCATGGAAGCGTAGTGCTGCCTCCGCCGAACATCGGGAAGAATTGAGCGAAGCCGTCGCTGAGCTTTCAATTAGTATCAACTCAAGGGGCCGGACTTTGTGGAGTTTTCACGTCGTGAGTAGAAACTGGATTGCCGGAGCAGGCTTGTTTGCGTTAACTCTCTGCTCGGTGTGCAGTTTTGCAGACTGCAAGCAGAAGCCGTGCGTCGTAGAGTTCCCCATCTCTCGCTCGGATGCGGAGGCCCTGCAGAGATCGGTCAGTCACGGTCACCAACCTTGGCTGCTGCAGTCGCGCGCCGTTGCTGATGAGGCTATAGCGGAGCTAGATGAAAAATACGAGCGCGGTTTGTATGTGACTTTCTCGAAAGTCGCTGTTTCACATCCGAATCTCGTGACCTGCGAATATTCGCTCTCAGATGGAAGTAGAAGGTTCGAAGTCACTGTGAATCGCTTTGACTGGCTACTTCCGGTCTCTAAGAGGTTGGAATGGACAATTTGGATTCCCACAAAGATCGTGATTGACGATGGCGACGTGAACTCTGGAGTCCCTTAGACCCTCGTTGTCCCTGCGTTGGCTAAAGCTGCGCCCCTTCAAAGCATTCCTACAACGGCTGCACGACAAACTTTGCGGCTGCGGCAAGCAAGCCTTGCACCCATTCGGGTGTGGCCACAGCGTGCAGGTGAGTATAGCTGGCCCAGACGTTATTCACGAGCAGCGCGTCGCGGCCCTGCAAGCATCCCGTCCCGCGCTTTACCTGGCAGGCAGTCGCACCGCAGTCAGCCAACGGCACAATTCGCGAATAATGAAACTCGTGCCCGCGCAACGTGGTTCCGACGGGGAAAAACGGGTTGACTTTGTCCACCAGCAACTCGACATAGCCGTGGCCCTGCGCGGTATCGAACACTTCGACATCGAGAGGAAACACGCCTGCCATGTTGTAGCGCGTGCCCTTCCACGAAAGCGTTCGCGCGAGCAGAATCAGTCCGCCGCACTCTGCGTAGATGGGCATTCCCCCTTTTGCGGCGTTGCGGATCGAGCGTAGCATCGACTGATTCGCTGCCAGCGCCTCGGCGTGAGTTTCCGGAAAGCCGCCGCCGATATAAAGAGCGTTAAGATCCTCCGGCAATCGCGCCGCCTGGAGGGCCGAAATCCGAATCAGTTCGGCCCCCGACTGCTCGATCTGCTCTAGATTCTCCGGATAGTAGAAGGTGAACGCAGAGTCGTGAAGGCAGCCGATCTTCAGCCCGCGGCCATCCGGCAGATGAACCGATGGCCTGGCAACGCTGGTGAGGGCAGGCGCATCATGCGCAATCGCCATCATGGCGTCAAGATCAATCTTCCCTTCCACGAGCTTAAGCAGGTCAACCTCGATTTGCGCCATGCCGCCGTGTTCCGGAGGCGGGACCAGTCCTAAGTGCCGCTCAGGGACGGGATTCACTGTGCCTTTGGGAATGGCCCCCACCACAGGCACTCCGCAGATCGATTCAATGGACGCGCGCAGGACCTGCTCATGCCTTCGCCCGTTCACGTTGTTCAGAATGACGCCGCGGATGGACAGATTCGGATCAAGTTTCTGGCACCCCAGCACAACTGCAGCGGCGCTGCGCGTCATCTTCGTAGCGTTGACGACCAGCACCACCGGAGCAGTCAGAATCTCGGCAAGCACGGCGCTGCTGTGCGTACCTTGGACATCGAAGCCGTCAAACAGCCCGCGATTGGCTTCGATCAGGTTGATTCCGTCCGTCGTCCCGTGCTGCAGGAACGACGAGCACACACCGTCAGGGCCCATGAGATAGGTGTCAAGATTGCGGGCAGGCCCACCAGAGGCCCATGTGAGCCACGCCGCGTCAATGTAGTCCGGGCCCTTCTTGAAGGCGCGCACCTCGACGCCGGCCTTGCGCAACAATAGCAGCAGGCCCATGGAAACCAGGGTTTTGCCGGCGCCGCCCGAGATGCCCGCGATCATCAGGCGCGGCATTGTACGCGCTAAACTCATGGCCGCCCTCTATTGCGTTTGGCCGCTTGTTTCCTTCGGCGGAAGCTGAATGAACGAGCCTCCGAGATAGCTGTAAATGCACCGGCCGGAATCAATAAGAATGCGGATCGCCTTCTTGCAGTCGTCCTTGCTACAGGCCTGTTCGCCATGCTTGGCGATCATGGCTTTCGTCAGGTCGCCGGCCTTCAGGTTCTTCTTGCCGGCGCATTCCGCCACGAGCTGAAACATTTCTTCGGACAGAGTTTCAATGGGAACTGCAGTTACTTCAGTCATACACATACCTCTTCTTGTTCATGAAGCATCGGTTCTGAGTGCTCCGCAACTAGCCTCTGTAACTTCTCGCGCAACCGCACCACCTCACCGACCACCAGCGTCGCGGGCGGCTCGATGCCTTGGCGATGGATTTCATCGGCAATGGTCCCGAGGGAGGCCGTGACCACATGCTCGCCGTCCCAGTACGCCATCTGAATGATGGCGGCCGGTGTGTCGGCTGAAAGGCCGGCATTGATCAGGTTGCGCGCAATCGCACCGACGTTGTGTACGCCCATCAGGAAGACAAGCGTGTCGATCTTGGCCAATGCACCCCAATCGGTGTGGTCCACGTGGCCAACGGCGCAATGGCCGGTGACGATAGCAACCGACGACGAAGCGTCCCGGTGAGTGACCGCGATGTTCGCGCTTAGCGGAGCCGACAGGCATGCCGACACGCCGGGTATAACTTCGAACGGAATGCCGTGTTCGGCCAGGTACTCGACTTCCTCGCCGCCGCGGCCAAAGAGAAAAGGATCTCCTCCCTTCAGTCGAACGACGGCTTTCCCTTCGCGCGCTTTTTGCACCAGAAGAGCGTGAATTTCGTCCTGCCGCGAGTGGTGCCCCGGGGGCTTGCCCATGTAAATCTTCTCTGCGGAAGCTTTAGCCAGGGCAAGCACTCCCTGCTGGATCAGGCGGTCATAGACGATCACGTCTCCGATGCTGATGCGTTGTACAGCCCGGATGGTCAATAAATCGGGATCACCCGGGCCCGCACCGACGAGATAGACTTTGCCCACCTTCGACATCTGTCCCTCGCCCTATTTGAATAAGTGACTGAGCAACACCAGGGCCACACATAAGACGATCCCGGTGAAGAAGGTGTACCAAATCAGTTTGTTTTCGATGGGAAGCAACGGTTCATACTCGCTCTCCATCTTGCGGATTTCTTCGCCAATCATTGGTTCCGGCATAGCTCATCCTTTCACGATGGGTGGCAGCATCCCGTGGAAGAACAACCAGGAGATCAGCAGGCCGACCCAAATGATGTAGCCAAACAGACAAAGCACATAAACTGCGGCGAGTTTGGCGATGCCTTCCTGCCACAGTCGGCGGAAGTTGGACATGACTCCGATGGTGAAGAAGGTCAGGACAAAGAAGATGCCACGGAAAATATTGGCTTGCCCCATCGATGCCTTGATCTTCGGCAGGAGCGTGGGAAGCATCGCGCCCAGAGCGAGCACGAGCAGGAACGTAGCAACGTAGCCCAGAACGAACTTGGGGAAGCGCTGCCAGATCTGCACCACGCCGACCTTCTGGTCGGTGCGATGCTCGATCTTCGCCGTCCACACCCAGGCCAGCACGAACGCCCACACGCCGATCATGATGTCGATGAACACCTTGACGGTGGTGGCCGCGCCCATGATCCAGCCGGGCTGGTAGTTGATGCCGTTGGCCGCGGCCTTGGCTCGAATCAGCGACTCCGCTATGGCGCCGCTGGCCACTGCCGCGCCGTCGGTTTTGACGGACAGGCCCATCCATGCTCCGGCCACCATCGGGCTGCCGGCCAGGAAGTGCTGCGCGGCGAAGGGCAGAATCAGCAATTCCACTACTGCGAAGACCACCACCAGCGATGACACCATGACGGGAACTACCGGACGGGCACGAATCGCGCCTCCGGTTGCGATGGCGGCAGAAACACCGCAGATGGAAATGCCCGAGGCCAGTGGCGCGGCCCATTCGCGACTAAACCCGAAGTAGCGGCGGGCGACGTAGTACACGATGGGCCAGAAAATCAGGTACGCGCAGACAATCGCGCATAGACCCTGGAAGATCATAGCGGATGCCAGCCGGCGCTGGTCGAGTGCGGTAACACCGAGATAGCCACCCAGGATAACGATGGCGGTTTTGATGTAGAGCTCAGGCCGTACCGCCTCTTTCAGCCAGGCCGAAAGACCCGGCATGAAGTTGCCGACTACGAGTCCGGCCAGCAGCGCCACAATGAAGCCCGATTCGTTGGTCAGGTTCAACGACCACGGAAGATGCAGTGCGGCGCGTTTGTCGGGAGTGGCTGCGATGTAAGCCCAACTGCCAATGAACCAGCAGGCATAGCTCAGGGCGAATATCACGGTGAAACCCTGGGCGAAGCGCTTGACGTTTGCGCCCAAAGCCTTGGCCCCTAGCAGTAGGACGGCCAGCATTGCAAAGTAAGTTAGAAGTAGAGAGACCAAGCCCGGCAGATTTGCGTAGGCCTTGGAAGCTGGCGCCAGCGCTTTGCCCGGCGAAGTCCACACTGAGGTGGTAACCGCCCACCCCAACATGTCTGCGCCGGCCAGCAAGCCCAGCGAGAGGACGAAGACAAGAAGTCCAATCCACACCGATAGCCAGTCTTCCGTGAGCCACGGCTTCGGTGGGGGTGGAGGCGGCGCTATTGCGGGCGCAGTAGCTTTCGGTGGTACTTCAACCAAAGTTGCCATACGTTCACCTCAGTTCGCGAACAGTGACCGTGATCTTGTAGAACACGGTGATCAACAAAGCTCCGATGGCCCACACTCCCACTACAATTCCCCACTCGGGAGCGGTGGGCGAATAGCGTGTGACGGCTCCCAGCGGCGAAGGCACGAAGCCGCCAAGGATCAGCCCCAATCCCTTTTCGATCCACAGCGAGCCAAACACCAACACGGCTGCCGTCGCGAGCAGCGATTCGCGCTCGCGCAGCCCGGGGACAAGCAGCAACACCAGCGAGACGCAGGCGGCCACTACGGACGTCCACATCCAGGGGACCATCTGGCGATCTCCCGCTAAGCCGGAGAACAGGAAGCGGAAGGACTCGACTTCGCGCGGAATTCCGCTGTAGAAAGCAGTAAACATTTCCAGCAGCACGAAGAAGACGTTGATCGCCGTGGCATAGGCGACGATGATGCCAAGTTTGCGCAGTGCTTCACGGCCCACATCGAAGTTCGTGAGCCGCCGCAGAAGCAGGCATAGCAGGATGAGCAGCGATGGCCCCGCTGCAAACGCCGACGCCAGAAAGCGCGGGGCAAGGATGGCCGTCAACCAGAAGGTTCTTCCCGGAAGCCCGCTGTACAGGAAAGCTGTTACAGTGTGGATGCTGACGGCCCACGGAATCGAAATCAGGATGACGGGCCTGATCCAGCGCGGCGGCGGCAACTCGTTGCGCTCCGAGCTCAGCATCACAACCGAGATCACGGTGTTCAGCACTAGATAGCCACCAAGTGAAACCATGTCCCAAAACATGATCGAATGCAGCGTCGGGTAGAGAAGCACGTTGAGCACCCGCGCCGGCTGTCCCATGTCGACCACCACGAACAGCATGCACATCGTCACCGCCGAAACTGCCAGCAGCTCGCCCAAGATCGTGACGCGGCGGAACTCATGCACGTCGTGCAGGTAATACGGCAACACGACCATCACGGCGGAAGCTGCAATGCCGACGAAGAACGTGAACTGCGCAATGTACAGTCCCCAGCTAATGTCGCGGCCGAGTCCCGTGATGGCCAGTCCATTCCTGAGCTGGTCAAGGTAACAGGCGCTGCCAGCCGCGATCAGCAACAGGAGAAAGCCTACCCACTCCCAGTATCTGCGGCTGCCCACCATCGCTTTTTCCAACATGAACATGCTTCACACCAAATAGAAGACCGCAGGTCCGGTGCCCAGCTCCGGTTCGCGCTGCAATGCGAAGCGAGCGCGCAGGAGCTTTCGCGGTTCCGAGTCGGGGTCCGACAAATCTCCAAAAACCAGCACCTGCTCCGCGCAGGCCTTTACACAAGCGGGCTGGTTCTCCTTCGCCAGCCGCTCCTCGCAAAAATTGCACTTCTCCACCACGCCCTTGGTGCGCGTCGGGAAATCAGGATTGATCACCGCAATCGCCGGCCTCGGATCCTGCCAGTTGAAGCTGCGCGAGCCGTATGGGCACGCAGCCATGCAGTAGCGGCAGCCGATGCAGCGGTGGAAGTCCATCATCACGATGCCGTCCTCGGGGCGTTTCCACGTCGCCTGCGTGGGACAGACGCGCGTGCAGGGCGGGTTCGCACAGTGGTTGCACATCAACGGCGTGGGCAGACCGGCGTATTCCTGGCGTGTGTAATCGGTTTGCGCCTGCGGGAATACCTTCTCGAACGGCTCAGTCCAGATCCACTTCACTTCATGCGCCGGATTGGAAAACTGCGGAATGTTGTGCGCCTTATTGCAGGCCTGAATGCAATCCTTGCAACCCGCATCCTGCCGGCACTTTTGCAAGTCGACTACCATGCCCCAGCGCTTGGCCTTCGTTGCCGGGGCGGGCGCTTCCGCCGCATCCGAGACGGCGCGCACCGCCTTGCCGCCGGCAATGCCTGCCAGCGTCAAACCGGAGAGCAGCAGAAAATCCTTGCGCGTGATCTTCATGGCGCTCTCCTCCACCCCGCCAAGTCCGACGGCGGGACTTGTCGGGACCCCGGCTCCTGGCCACCATTTGCGGCGGATTGTTATGGCAGTCCCAGCAATAAGGACTGGAAACGCCGGCGTAGTTGTGGCAACGGTCGCAAAACTCGGCCCGGTTGGTGTGGCATTGCTCCAGGCAGGTGCGCGTGAGGCTCTTGTCGTAGATCTTGCCGTTGAAGGCGTGAAACTGCCGCTGGTCCTCGCGCACGACCTGCTCGCGCCAGTCGATCAGCAACTGCATGTGCGAGTCGCGCATATAGGCGACTGGCGCGACGCATTGCTTCTCATTCACAGGAAGCTTGATGGCGGGAGCGTTGGGTGGGGTCCTCTTTGCCAGCCCGTGCCACACGGGAAAGGTGAACACACCCACGAACAGCAGAAGTCCGGCGAGGATCTGTGGACGATCACGCATGGACCGCCTCCTCCTCTGGCTGCTGCTCGGGTACAAGCGACTCTCCGCGCAGGTCCGTGGTGCGCTCCTTTGCGCCCGTCATGACGAGCGCATTGCCCAGCAGTTCGTGCACTCCGGCGACTTCCACATCGCCGACCCAGTAGTCCATGAGTGCGGGGAGCGTGGCCTTATCGATGGCGCAGATGCAGGCGAGCAGGTTCACGCCGTGCTTCTGCCTGACGTACTTGACCGCGTTGGCGCGCGGGAAGCCGCCGCGCAGGCGCATCTCCAGGTTCTCGTCCGTGCCCAGTCCGGAGCCGCTGCCGCAGCAGAAGGTTTGCTCGCGGATGGTGTTCTCCGGCATCTCGTAGAAATAGTTGCAGACATGCTTAAGTATGTAACGCGGCTCCTCCAGCAGTCCCATGCCGCGCGCGGGATTGCAGGAGTCGTGGAAGGTGACCTTCCACTTGCCGTTGCGGCTGGGATCGAGCTTCAGTCTGCCCTGGTGAATGAGGTCGGCCGTGAACTCGCAGATGTGAACCATCTTTGTCGAGCGGGCGTTTTCGAAGACGGTTTTTGTGATGGGCGAGACCGGAGCTTCCAAGAAGTCTGCCGGGCCGTTCATGGTGTCCATGTATTGGTGCAGGACACGCCACATGTGCCCACACTCGCCGCCCAGGATCCACTTCACCCCCAGCCGCCGCGCCTCTTCATAAATCTTTGCGTTGAGGCGCTTCATCATCTCGTGCGAGGTGAACAGGCCGAAGTTGCCGCCCTCCGATGCGAAAGCGCTGACCGTGTAGTCCAGGCCGATCTCGTGAAACAGCATCAGGTAGCCAAGCAGAGTGTAGTAATGCGGCGTGCCAAAATAATCGGCCGAAGGCATCACAAACAAAATCTCCGCGCCCTTGCGGTTGATGGGCACTTCGATCGGCAGTCCGGTGATCTCCCTGGCTTCGTCCGCGGCGAAATCAATGCTGTCCTTGAATCCGTGGGGTTGAATCCCGAGGTGGTTGCCGGTGCGGAAGCAGTTGGCGACCGGCTCCAGCACCCAGTTGATGTTGCAGCCGATCAGGGTCAGCAGCTCGCGGCCCATCATCGTGATCTCGGCCGTGTCGATGCCGTAAGGACAGAACACCGAGCAGCGCCGGCACTCAGTGCATTGATAGAAGTAATAGAACCATTCCTTGACGACGTCTTCGGTCAGCTCGCGCCCACCAGCCAGGCTGCGGAAGATGCGGCCGGTCAGTGTGAAGTAGCGGCGATAGATGGATCGCATCAGCTCCGCGCGCAACACCGGCATGTTCTTCGGATCAGCGGAACCCGACGAAAAAGTGGCACTTGTCGGCGCAGGCGCCGCAGCGCACGCAGATGTCCATGAACAAGCGGAAGGACCGGTACTTATTGAGCCTCTCCTGCATTCCGTCGAGCAGGATATGCTTCCAATCCGGCGGCAGCTTCCAGTCGGCGTCGAAGGGCTGCCATTCGCGCGGGTTCGGCAGGCCGAGATACTTCAGGTTCTTGGGCAATGCGCTGTAGCAGAACACACCCTTGTGGAAGTCGACATGGGGATCGCGCCAGTCGCCCTTGGGAGCAGCCGGTTCAATCTGCAGTAACGGTTCCGACATGTTCGGCCCCGAGCGGCAGTCCAGCCGCCTCGATCTTGTCCCGGAACTCCTCTTCCCATTCCGCGTAGGTATGGGTCTTGACGGGATAGTTCCAGGGGTTGATGTAGCGCACAGCGCGATTGTTATTGGCCAGGTTGCGAGTCGGGCTCAGGAGCACCCCGCCCATGTGCATGAGCTTGCTGAACGGGAAGTATGCCGCCAGCACGCTGACCAGCAGCAGGTGCACGAATACCACTTGCGTCAGGCCCGCCGGTAGGGCGGGATGAAGCGTCGCCAGCCCAAGAGCGAACTGCTTCACGCTGGTGATGTCAGCGCGCAGAACGTAGCGCATCAGCACGCCGGAGATGGCGATGGCAAGCAGCAGAAACAGCGCGAAGTAATCGCTGAAGAGCGACACGTACCGGACTAGCGGATCGCGCAGTCGCCGAACCAGCAGGTACAGCAGTCCGGCAAGCAGGATGACGTCTGTGGCATACAGGTCGGGCGTCGTGACCTGAAAAAAACCGTCCACCCGTCGTAGCGCGAGCACAAAACCGGGCACTGGCTCGATCAGCAGCCGCAGATGCCGCAGCAACACGATCAACAGCGCCCAGTGGAATGCGAGCGAGCCGAGCCAGAGATACTTGTTCTCGCCAAAGACCAGCCGCCCTTTGTATAACTTCGCCCGATTGTTGCGGAACAGCGAACGAAACGTCAGCACCTCGAGCGCCATGCGTCCCAGAACGCCCCAGGTGGTGAAAGGATTTTCGAGCGGATTTCGCCTGATCCAGGGCAGCGACTTTTCCTGCCCGCATGTGGTGGGGATCCGGAACGGCACGGGCGTCCACGCCCAGCGCAGCACCCTATAGACGAAGCCGCCGAGAAACACCGCAGCCGCAGAGTAGGGGACCACAATTGCGAAAAAGAAACGTCCCGCGCCTCCCTGTGTGGCCAGCGCACCCGCCAGCACCAGCAGCAAGACTGCAATCAATGAAGCGAGGACGTTCATAGCATGGCTACCTCGAGTAGCCGATGATCTCCTCAACCCGCGGCGTGCCGCGCAACCAGGCCGCGCCGCCATTCGCTCATGCGAATCTCCGCCAGTTGCTCGCGGCATTCTGTGTACTTGTCGAAGGCCATCAGCGCCAGCCGGTCGATGCGGCCGGCAAGCGCGATCTGGTCTTCTTCGGGAGCAAGCTCGTACAAAATCGGCTTCAGCAGGAAGACGAAGCCAACCGCCTGAGTGGGCGAGAGCCTGCGACCGCCCGCAGGCGAACCAGCGCATCAATCGCCGAGCCCAGAGATTCGCCGTCCATGTCTTCGAGCAACTGCTCGAAAAGAGTGGTCAGGCTCTGGCGCACGGTGTGGCCCACAGGATTACGGAAGGGATCGCTCTCGCCGGCAAGAAACGGGACAGTCGCCGGCGGGTAAGAGGCAATCGTCTCCGCAATCCACTTTTCCAGGATGGGCCCGTGTGGGATCATTGCGACCTACACGCAACCTGTCGGCTTCGGCAGCCCCGCCAGCTTGCAGGCTCCCTTGGCCGGGCCGGAAGGAAACAGGTTGTAAATTTCCTTGAGCGAGAAGCCGGTTTCCTTGCACAGCTTCCGGATCATGGGAGCAATGCCGAACTGTACGTAATAGTTGCGAATGTAGTTGATGATCTTCCAGTGCGCGTCGGTCAGTTCGCTTATGGCTTCCGACTCGGCAAAGTCCTTTGCCACATCTTCGTTCCACAATTCCGGCTGCTGCAGGAACCCGTCCTCATCGACGTCATAGCTTGTTCCGTGGGCTGCAAATGTCGGCACAGTCTTACCTCCTGATCAGTTCATTTCAATAAAGCCGCAAGGACACGCCTCGGCGCATTTCTTGCAGCCGTTACACAACTCAAGTTTCACTTTGTAGTGTTCGCCCTTGGGGAGCCTTACGAAGCAGTTGTTGCTGCAATACATCCAGCAGGTCTCGCAGTCCATGCACATGCCGCAGGACATGCAGCGCTTGGCCTCTTCGATGACCTCGGCTTCCGTCAAGCCCAGCTCAACCTCGGTATCAGGTTCGCGCTCCGCCACCGCGACGTGGCCCCGCTCATGGCGCAGCGCAGCCTTGTACCAGTCGAGGTGGACCTTGTCTTTATCAACCATCGCAGCAGCGACAGGATGCTCCAGGGGAACGCCGCGGAAGCGTGCGTCGATGGCCTCGGCGGCAAATCGGCCCTGCGCAATAGCGATCGTTACCAGGCCGAGTGTGGTGTCGTCGCCTCCCGCGTAGACACCCTCGACGGAGGTCGCCCCGAAGTCGCCGGTCTTGATCCACTCCTTGCCGGAATGCAGATCGTCGAAGCCTTGGAAGTCGGGCTCCTGGCTGATGGCGGCGATGACCGCCGATACCGGCAGCTCGAATTCGCTGCCCTCGATTGCGACCGGGCGAGGACGGCTTGAGGAATCGGGATCGCCTAGTTTCATGCGAATGGATCGCAGGGCAACGGCGCGACCGTTCTGTTGCAGCGCTTCCACTGGCGCGGCGAGGAACTCGATTTTCACGCCCTCCTCGATAGCCCCATCGATCTCAGCGGCAGCAGCCGGCATTTCGGCGCGCGTGCGACGGTAGAGCAGCGTTACTTCCGCTCCCAGGCGGCGACTCACGCGTGCCGCGTCGACGGCGGTATCGCCTCCGCCGATCACGATGACTTTCTCGCCGACCTTCACCTTTTCGCCGCGATTGGCCAGGTTCAGGAATTCCGTGCCGCCGAAGACGTTGGGAGCGTTTTCTCCGGGAATGTTGAGGCGCAGACTGTTCTGCGCGCCGATGCCGACGAACACCGCCTGATACTGCTGGCGCAGCTCGGCCATGGTCAGGTCGCGGCCGACCATGCAGTCGCACTTCAGCTCGACGCCCAGTTCAAGGATGCGGTCGATCTCCGCGTTCAGCACTTCGCGCGGCAGCCGGTACTTCGGAATGCCATAGCGCAGCATGCCGCCGGGTTGCGGAAAGGCTTCGAAGACGGTGACCGGATAGCCGCGCCGTGCCAGTTGATAGGCGCACGACAGACCTGCCGGCCCCGCGCCTACGATCGCCACCTTCTGGCTGCGACTCATGTTGCTTAGCTTCGAGAGCTTCAGGCCTTGGCTGATGCCGAAGTCTCCAATGAAGCGCTCCACAGCGTTTACGGCAACCCCGCCGTCCTTCGCCGCGCGGTTGCAGGCGTCCTCGCAGGGATGCGGACAAACTCTTCCGCAAACCGCTGGGAATGGATTGCGCTCTGCCAGGCGCTGCCACACCAATTCAAAAGCCTGCTCGTTGGTGCGACCATAGGCTTCGGCTTGCGCAATCGTGGTCAGCAGCTCACGGATTTCGTTGCCGTTGGGACAATGTCCGGCGCAAGGCGGCGACTTGGCGACATAGCGCGGACGCAAGGGGCTGATGTCCGCGCCGCCCGTCGCCGCCTTGATTACCGGTTTCTTGACATCTTTGAAAAGCGGCATCGCCTGTCTCGACCCTTCAGTAGCGGACGTGCGCCGAGCGGGCAAACGTCAGTCCGGCGTGCTTGAAGTCGTCAATGTGGTAGCGGGTGAACTCGAACCCGGTCAGTTGGAAGAAACGTGGCCAGCCGACCCGCTCGATCCACTCGCCCAGCCGTTCATACTTGCGCGCATGCTCGGCATATACATTGACGATCGTCGTCACTGCGTCCACCACTTCCGGCCAGCGCGGCGGATGATTGGGCAGGAACGGTATCGCCAGCTTCGAAAACATCGGCGCACTGCGCGCGTTGCTCACCTTGCCCCCAACCCAGATGGAAAGCCCGTCGTTTTCCGGATCGGCCAGGGGCATGGCCGGGCAAACCGTGTAGCAGTTGCCGCAAAACATGCACTGCTCTTCGATGACTTCGACGGAGTTCTTGCCGTCCACGGTCGCCGGCCGGATCGCGCCGGTCGGGCAGGAGGAAATTAGCGTGGGCACTTCACAGACGCGGGGTAGCAGGTCGTGCTTGATCTTCGGCGGAGTGCGATGGATGCCGAGGATGGCGATGTCAGAACAGTGCACCGCCCCGCACATGTTCAGGCAGCACGCGACTGCGATGCGCAGCTTGGCCGGCAGGTCTTCGTGCGTGAAGTGTTCGCAGAGGGCGTCCATCACCGACTTCACTATTCCGGACGCGTCCGTTGCCGCCGAGTGGCAGTGCACCCAGCCCTGCGTGTGCACGATGTTGCTGATCGAGTTGTTGGTGCCGCCCACCGGGAAGCCGGCTTCGGACAGCTCCTTCTTCAGAGGCTCGATCTTCGCCTTGTCCTCGAGCAGGAACTCGATGTTGTTGCGGCTGGTGAAGCGCAGATAACCGCCGCAATACTTGTCTGCCAGATCGGCGAAGAAGCGTAGCGTCTGGATGCTGGTGAGCCGCGGCGTCCCTGCGCGGACCGTGTACAGGCGGTCGCCGGACTCCGACACGTGGCACAGCACACCGGGTCCGAGCTTTTCGTGGTACTTCCACTGCCCGTAATTTTTCTTCACCACCGGAGGCAGGAACTTGTCATAGCGCGGCGGGCCAATGTCGGTCAATCTGGGTTGCGCTGTCGTGCTCATTTGTCACCTCCCTGGGCAATCTGGAAGTAGATGTAGGGGTTGTCTCTGGGCGCGGACACCATCTCGGGCGCCGGGTCAAGGCCGATGCCGTCGAGGAACGCGGGCATGCCGACGCGCTGAATTAATTCTCCGACGCGCTCCCGGCTCTTGCCGTACTCGTCCCAGAACTCCCAGATGCGGCCGATCAGCTCTTTCAGCGTGTCCTCCAGTTCCTCGACCGGAACGAAGGGAATGAGGACGGAGGAAAGCAGCGCGCCCTGCATGATGGGCGCCTTGGAGCCGATGAGAATTACCGCGCCGCGCTCTTTGCCGGGCCGCAGCGCCTTCGGCATCACGTTGATGCAGTGCATGCAGTGCAGGCACTCGTGGTTCTGGATGGTGACCTTTTTGCCGTCCCACAGGAAGCTTTTCGCGGGGCACAGCTCGCAGATTTCTTTCTGGATATCGACGCCCGCCTCGACGTATTTGGCCACTTCGGCCTGCGTCGACCTGCATCTCGTCCTTCCAGGTGCCGATCACGGACAGATCGGCGCGCGCCGCCGAAGATACACAATCATTGGGGCAACCGGCGCATTTGATCTTGAACTTGTAGGGGAAGGCTGGACGGTGCAGCTCGTCCTGGTAGTTCACGGTCAGGTCGTAGCACAGCTTCATCGTGTCGTAACAGGCCCACTCGCAACGCGCCTGCCCGACGCAGCATGACGGCGTGCGCATGTCTGAGCCGGAGCCGCCGAGGTCGAATCCGGCGTGAGCTAGCTCCTGGAACGTGGGTTCCAATTGATCGGTCGTCGTGCCCAGCAGGATGATGTCGCCGGTCGAGCCGTGCATGTTGGTCAGACCCGAGCCGTGCTTCTCCCAGATGTCGCAGATGGAGCGCAGCGCGTCACTGGTGTAGAACCATCCCGCAGGGTGATTCACGCGCAGCGTATGAAAGTGCGCGATCTTGGGAAATTGTTCGCCGACATCGCTGTAGCGGCCAATGACTCCGCCGCCATATCCCAACACGCCGACCAGGCCGCCGTGCTTCCAGTGGCCCTTCCTTTCTTTATATGAGAGTTCCAGTTGCCCCAGCAGCTGCCTTGGGCGCATCGCTGCTTTGGCAGGCAGACTTGATTTCTTTAACGAAGCTGGGCCAGGGGCCTGTTTCAAGTTCGTCGAGCAGCTCCGTCTTAGGCTTTCCGTTGCCTTCATCAGCCATAACATGTCTCCTGTTACCGAACACCGGCTTGAGTTGTTGGGCGGGTGAAGCGGCTTCCATGCAAACCTACGGCTCAATCGCAAGACTTCTTTCGTGGGCAGGAGGATCAACCCTCCTTCGCTCAATCTTCTTGCTTGGCGGCAACGATTGCCGTGACCGGTATCACGTCGGCACGTGAGAGTTGGACGAAATAGCAGTGATAAGGCAGACGGGCCGGGAGATAGGTGGTTGCAACTCTGCGGGTAAAGTAACTATGACCCCCTGGCCTGTGTCTATTACCGTCTCGATCATTTCAGGAAACGTACTATACTGCACAGTGAGACGGGCTGCAGAAGATATCTATTGTAACTTTTGTAGGTTGACGCTTCATCTGGCTGTAACTATCTTCTTTCAGTGACTTCTACTATTGACCATAGACTGATAATGATGCTTTACAACTACCATCTCGTGCCTGAGAGTCTCTAATAGGTAGGTCATCTAATGTCACTATTTCCCGTCTTTATGCAGCTACGGAATCGCAAGTGCCTGATTGTCGGAGCTGGCAAAATCGCGGCCGGGAAGGCCGGTGGCCTGCTTCGTGCCGGCGCGCGGGTGGTGGTCATTGCGCCGCGGGCAGGAGCATGGATTCGGAACCATGCCGAGGCTCGACATTTGACCTGGGAGCCGCGCGAGTTTTCAGCGGAAGACGTTGCAGGCGCGCTCCTGGTAGTCGCGGCTACCAATTCGAGTATGGCGAATGAAGCCGTCTTTCGAGCGTGTCGGGAGCAAGGTGTCCTGTGCAATGTGGTCGACGATCCGGATCACTGCGACTTCTTTTATCCCTCCGTGGTGCGCCGCGGTCCGCTGCAAATCGCCATCTCCACCGCAGGCCAGAGTCCCTCCCTCGCACGCCGGTTGCGCACCGAACTGGAGCAGCAGTTTGGACCGGAGTACGGCCCCTGGGTCAAACACCTGGGCAGGATGCGGGCCCAGGTGCTGCGCCAAAACCTAACCACGGCAGAGCGCAAGGCTCTGATAAGCGACCTCTCAAGCCGCGCGGCGTTTGAGCAGTTCAATGCAATGCACCACCGCGATGTCGGGCGGCGATCCTGGCAGAAAGACAGAGTTGATACCGATGCCGACGAATGAACGCGAATCCTTACAGAGACATTTGCTGTGCCGCCATCATGTCGTATGTTCCATCAGCCACGTCTGGCAGCGGACACCACGTGACCGGGCCGCAGCACGACGCTGATCGTCGGAAATTAAGCCTGCCTTCGGTCCAGATCAAGTGATCTCGAAAGTGGCGGAATCGTAGCAAGCTACGGCCTCCACTTGAAATGTTCGCAGTTCTCTTGCCAAAGATAATACAACGCGCCTTTCCAGGTCCCCCTAAACTGCTTCTCGGGAACTATCCCCCTTGTGCACTCGTGTGCGAGTCACTCACTCATCAGGAAGATCAGAGGCCGCGATGCGGTTCGGTTCGTGAATTCCCAGTAACGTACCAGGATGGAGTAGACCAGCAATCCGACCTCGCCCTCGCCCCAGAACAGGTAGTTCAGCGACTGTTGCATTAGATTCCGCCGCGTCAGCTCGAGAACAATACTGATCGGATCCAGTAGTTCGCTCAGGTAGGCGATCGAGTTGGCAATGGCGACTGCTCCCGATCCTTCAATTACGAAATTCTCTCCTTCCGGAAAGACTTTAACTCGAAGCGGGGCCAGAAACTCGCTGCGATTATCCAGCAAGCTGACATGCAGAAATGCCAGAGGCCCGCTGATCTTGAAGTGCTGATGAATCTTGTCTTCTACGTCTCTACGATGTTCCAGGGTGACAAAGCTATAGGGGACAAGGTTGACCTTTTTCCCCGTGATAGAGGCCCAAAGGTCAGCGGACTCCCGGTCCACGAAGGTGACCTCGGAAACGCGCATCTCCGTCGAGCGCCGGTAGCGGCTAAGGCCGCTGCTAACCAGGAGCAGGACGATGAACACGCTGGCAATAATGATTCCATCCGGACGCTCGACGACATTGGCGACGAGGGTATAAGCAAAGACCAGAGAGACGAGCAGAAAATAGAGGGCAAGGAGGATCGTCTGCGGATCTCGAATACGGCATTCGCGCCACTTCGCCAGAGTGACGGCAATCGCGGCTGAAAACATCAGGGCCAGGACACCGGTTGCATAAGCGCTGCCCTGCGCCTCAACTCCGGCACGGAAGACCAGAGTGACGAGCACATCGATGGTCAGCAGGACGAGCACCAAAGGCCGGCGGTACGCGACCCAACGCGGGGCCATGCCGAAGCGCGGCAGATAGCGCGGAATCAGGTTCAGCAGTCCGGTCATCGCGGATGCCCCGGCGAACCAGAGAATCAGAATGGTCGACAGATCGTAGACAGTTCCGAAGGCGTTGCCCAGAAGCTGGTGCGCCAGATAGGCAATGGCTCGTCCGCTGGCGACGCCGCCCAGTCGGTAGGCGTCCTCCGGAATCAGTATGGTCGTGACAAAGCTTGAGAGAAGCAACATCACGCACATGATTAGCGCGGCGCTAAGAAGTAACTTCCTTGTGGAACGAATCCGCCCCAAAGGTATCTTTCGAGTTCGATCCTCAGGATCGCCCTCGACCAGGGGCATCACCGACACACCAGTCTCGAAGCCACTGAGACCTAGAGCGAGCCGGGGAAAGACGAGCGCCGAACCAATCAGCACCATCGTCCAGTCGCCATGAAGCTTAAGGCTGAGGTGCCAGGCAGCCAGTGCCTCGGGCCGGCTTGCAATTTTCACGGCTCCCCACAGGAGCACAGCCAGATTGAGCAGCAGATAGGGAATCGCGACTGCCGTGGCGAGGCGAATAGCCTCGCGGAATCCCACCAGGAACACCACGGCTAACGCGCCCAGCAGGAAGAGGGTGACACCGATTTGAGCATCGCCGACATACGGGCGCAGCAAGGGATTGGCGATCGCATGCCGGGCGGCATCGGCCGCCGAAAGAGTCATGGTGATGACGAAATCGGTTTCGGCAAAACCCAGCAGAACCAGAACAAAGATCTTGCTCTTCCATCCGCTGAAGAGATTCTCAAGCAGGGCGATGGATCCCTGCCCCGCATATGAGCGGCTGGCCACTGCGTCGTAGATTGGGACAGCCCCCAGCAACGTCACTAAAGCAAGTACGGCGGTCGCCGGGAGTGAGAGTGCTCCGGCGGCCAACAACGCAATACCGGGCTGATATCCCAGGGTCGAGAAGTAATCAACCCCGGTGAGCCACAAGACCAGGTACCAGGGATAACAGCGCTTCTCGGTGTGCAGGTTTTTCTCACTGCCATCAAAAAAGAAGCGGGCCAAAGGCGAGTCGATGGAAGCGGTCTCGCGAGCGGGCAAACGGAGATGGCCAGGGAAACGCGGAATCATGCGGTCAGAACCTGCTTTCCAGGGACATCGGAACTACCAAGAAGCATGGCAACGATGATCGTTCTGTGCACATTCTCCGGTGCGACGCAGTTCGAACTGGTAAGCAATTGCTCTGGCTAAGATACCTGATCAGTGCCAGTCTCGCCCGCTTCTTGAACGACTTCGGCTATGGTGACAATGCGATGAATAGTCCGGCAATTGGACACGCCATTGGCGCCACAAACGCGCTCCGCTGCGTCAAACGAAGGGATCAAAGGGCGTAGAATTACGATGCCTCTGGTGGCGAGCGTGACCTGACGCGACGCCCGGAGTTGAGGGAAAAGGACGGCGGTGTACGACCTCACCAGACTCTAAGGTTGTCACCACATGCACGCGCAAATAAAACTTGGCCGCATCGCCGGTATCTCGATCGGGCTGCACTATAGCTGGTTCATTATTGCCTTCCTTATAGTACTGTCCTTGATCGGCCACTTCAGCGCCGTTATGCCGCAATGGAACAGCGCTACGGTCTGGTCAGTGGCCATCGTTACCGGCATTCTCTTCTTCATCACCCTGCTACTGCATGAATTGGCACATTCGTTGCTGGCAAAATCCAAAGGCCTGCGGGTGAGAGCTATTACTCTTTTCGCTCTGGGTGGAGTTTCGCAAATCGAATCCGAAGCGCCTGACGCCAAGTCGGAATTCTGGATCGCCATTGTAGGTCCGATTGGCTAGTCTTGCAATTGGATTTGTCTGCCTACTATTGGCCTACTCTACCGGCTGGGCGCCAACCAGCGAGCCCCGCAGCCCGCTGGCCGCAGTGCTGGTGTGGCTTGGCTACATTAATCTCATGCTGGCTGCCTTCAACATGATTCCGGGATATCCACTGGACGGCGGTCGCGTACTGCGCGCTGCGGTATGGTGGGTTACACATAGCATTGAACGCTCGACGCGGATAGCCGCCAGGGTAGGACAAGCGGTCGCCTTTCTCTTCATCTTCCTTGGGCTGTACCAATTCTTCGCCGGAAAGAACCTCGGCGGCCTTTGGACAGCTTTCATCGGCTGGTTCCTGCTGGATGCCTCCCGCACCAGCTATGCTCAGGTGGAGATTACTGAGGGACTTCGCGATCGCAAGGTTTCCGACATCATGGATCGCGATTTCTCCACCGTCGAAGCCCACTTGAGCCTGCAGGACTTCGTCAACCAACACCTGCTGGCCAGCGGGCGTCGCTGTTTTGTGGTCGTGCGCGATAACAATATGGTAGGGCTTATTACTCCGCATGAGGTTCGCAGCGTGGAACGAGACCTCTGGCCGCAAACCAGCGTGCAAAGTGTTATGCGGCCTTTGAACCGCCTGCGCACGGTCACGCCAGATACTCCTGCCACGAAGGCACTTGAGATCATGAGCCGCGAGGACATTAATCAATTGCCCGTTGTCTCTGACGGCGGCCTGGTAGGGATCTTTTCGCGCAGCAGCCTGATGGGCCTTCTTCACAACCGCGCCCAGTTGTTCAAGGGCTGAATCGACCTGGCGAATTGAGAACACCGACATTCACTGAGAGCAGCCGGACCATCAGTACCTCCTTCTCCCGAAGCGCCTTAGTACTCGGGAAAGCGAGCGAACATCAGACGCGACAAGAAACCCGCACGACCCTTCTCCGGCTAAATACCCTTTATTTCACCTCCGTCCATTCGGACGGAGGTGCCAGTCATCCATTTCGCTGCGGGCGACACCATGAATGCAAGCAGGTCGGCTATCTCTTCCGGACGTCCGTAGCGGCTAATCCCCACTTCTTCCGGAAATTGTTTCATCGCCTCTTCCACGCTCATGTTGTGCGCCGGCGCCCACTTCTCAAGGAAGGAGCGCCGCCGTCCAGTCATCACCGGACCTGGCACAATGCTGTTCACCTGTACGCCATCTTTAATACCTTGTTCCGCGAAGGCTTTAGCCAGCGCAGTAATGGCTGCATTCGTCGCGGCAACCGCTGCGAAGGCGGGCTTCGGGTCAAGGGCGGCACTACCTGACATAAATACGACGGAGCCCTTCGACTCTTTCAGTGCCTCCCAAGCACATATCGTCACACGTCGTGCGCCGTGCAGCTTCAGCTCCATACCTGCTCGCCATTGCTCTTCCGTCATCTCGAACAAATCGATTTGCGGCACTGCACCCGCAATGTTGAGCAGCGCATCAATGCGGCCGAAACGATCAAGCGTCATCCTGACAAGTGCTTCAGCAGATTCCATTTTGCTCAAATCAAGATCGCAGATAAGAGGCTCCGCTCCCACGGTCTTTACCGTGTCCGCCACCTCCTTCAATGCACTGGCATTTCGTGCAACCAGCACAATCGCGGAGAAGTCGCGCGCCAATCTAATCGAGGTGAACCGACCGATTCCCTGGCTGGCTCCTGTAACAATTGCAACAGAATTCACAACGTCTCCTTTTAGCCGTTGGGTGCGGGTGAGCGAATAGGACTTCTCGAATCTCATTTCCGCTCAAGGGGAGATTGCCTGCTTCGCTTCCAAGATGATGTCCACAACCTTCTGCGGCGCACTCAGCAACGGCGTGTGATCTACCGCGAGCGACCGTGTTGTAGCTCTCATGCGGTCTGCCATGAAGTGTTGTGTTTTGGGGTTGATCATGCGGTCTTCTTCCGCGATCAGGAACCAGGAAGGTTTGGATTTCCACGCGGGCCTTGCAACCGGCTCTTGTATACACTTCAGTGCGATTGGCCTTTGTACAGCTGCCGATAATGCGATTTGGTCTGCCGTGGCATGCTGCGCGAAAGCGTTACTAAATCCTTCTTCGGGCATCCAGATAAAACCGTCGCCATCAGGGGCGAGTTGAGGCGCCTGGGAATGTCGTTCATCACGATAGAAAACCTGAGCCACGGTCTCGCCCTCGTCCGGAGCCAGCCCCGCGATATAGACCAGTGCCTTCACCCGCTCATCATTTCCCGTAGCGATAACAGCACCCGCATAAGCGTGACCGGCCAGAATCACTGGTCCCTCGGTACGGGCCATTGCACGCTTCAACGCGGCAGTGTCATCGCCGAGCGAGGTCGGCGGGATCGGAGCCGCGACTACTCGCAAGCCTTCTCGTTCAAGGCCGGGAATCACGTCTTTCCAACTCGAACCCTCGGCCCACGCTCCGTGAACCGCAACTACGGTAATGTTTCCAGGAACTGTCACGTCTCGAATCCTTTCCGTTAGTCCAAAGGGAAGAGTTGCCACTTCCGCCCATCGACCTAACTGAGAAATTCCCGCATGCGCTCCGCAATGAAATCGCTTGAGTCTTCCAGTGCGAAGTGACCGGTATCGATCAGGTGCAGTTCCGCCTTCGGGAGGTCTCTTTGGTAGGCCTTGGCTCCTTCGACGGTGAAGAACGGGTCGTTCTTTCCCCAGACAATCAGCATTCTCGGCTGGCGCTTGCGGAAGTACTCATGCCAGTGGTCATACAGAGCGACATTCGACTGATAGTTGAAGAGAAGATCGAGCTGAATTGAGGCATTGCCTGGACGATCGAGGAAGAACTGGTCCAGCGTATAGGAATCCGGGCTGACGCGGTCAGTGTCTGCGACACCATGTGTGTACTGGAACACGGTCATTTGCTTTGTGAGGAGATCGCGCACGGGCTTCTCGGTCTCGGAATTGCGATTGACCCAAAATGGCTTCATCGGGTCGAAGGCAGCGCCAATCCCCTCCATGTAGGCATTACCGTTCTGAACGACAATGCTCTGAATAGCCTCTGGATGTTTTGAGGCAATCCGATACCCGACGGGTGCGCCATAGTCCTGCACGTAGATGCTGAACTGCTTCAAGCTCAGGTTCTCGAACAGCAAATCCTCGACGTGTGCCGCCAGATTGTCGAAGGTATATTCGAACTCGTGCACTCCGGGGGCATCGCTGTAGCCAAAGCCCACATAGTCCGGAGCGATCACGTGGAACTTGTCCGCCAACTGCGGCATCAGGTCACGGAACATGTGTGAAGAACTGGGAAAGCCGTGCAAAAGTACGATCGTCGGCGAATCCTTGGATCCGGCCTCGCGATAGAAGAGCCTCTGCCCCCTTACGTTGGCGCGATGATACGTTGTCATAAAGCGTCCTCTCTGTTCAATTGATTCGCCGTACTACACTAGATGGCCGACCACGTTGGTGTTTCGTGCGTAGGATGTGTAGACACCGTCAAAAGTTTCGTTGATGGTGTTAGTTTTATGATCAAATCTTTGGGAGAGCATCCGTATGGCGGGTTCGTCTGTATAGCCGAAGGAATGGGTGGACGGATTTCCGTTCGTGGGCAATCAGTTGGCCCTGGATTTTCTAAAATACGAAACCCATTTTGGCTAATAACGAACGCGACCTTCCTTACACCTAAAAGGCCCGCTTGAAAGCTTGAAACGCCCAAGATCGAGTACCGTTGGCAGCTGATCTTCGTTAAGCATCTGCTTACACATGCGGAATACGAACGGGGAGGATGGAAGAAATGAGCGCGCTAGTAACTGATTATGGATCTCTGCTTTCGGGGACGAAGCCCGAAGTCATTCACGACGAGGCACAGAACGACAGGTTCGTGGCGCGACTCGAAGAATTGACTTCCAAGCAAGTCGTCACTCCGGCGGAGGAGAAGCTGATCGAACTCTTGACCGTTTTGATCGAGAACTTCGAGGCAAAGCACTATCCGGTTCAAGGTTCCGGTCCACTGGATGTCATACGGCACCTGATGGAGGAAAACCATCTGCGCCAGAAAGACCTGGTGGACGTGTTTGGAACGGAGAGCATTGTGTCCGACGTACTCAATGGAAAACGCGATCTGGCAAAGGACCACATTCGCAAACTCAGCGAACGATTCGGAGTATCTCCAGCGCTCTTTTTCTAAGGTTGCTCAACTTCGGCCACCGACCTGTCCCCCAACTCAGTTGCAAAGTCTGCCATCTGATGCGCCTGATATCAGACAACCGAAAACCCGGCAATCTCGCTAGCTCGAGTTGGCGCATACGGAACGCCGAATACCGGCAGGGCATCAGAGGCTCAGCGCCAATGATGCGTACTTATCCGCGGCCGGAACCCTCGGGGAAGGGGTTCGGCAAACTACGACTCCATTATTCCTGCAGAAAGATATTCAGGAGGGAGTTGTGAACCCGAATCTCGCCGTTGTATTCGATGAAGCCCAGTTTTCTGAAGCGATTCATAAAAAAACTCACTCGGGACCGAGTTGTGCCAATCATCTCCGCCAGTGTCTCCTGGCTGATCTTAGCAACCACCGTCTCGGGCTTGCTTTCCTTGCCAAACTGCGCGAGCAATAACAGAATCCTCGCGAGCCGCTTTTCGCTCGAATTGAAAAGCTGATCGACCAGATCGGCTTGGATGCGAGCGTTGCGGACAAGAAGAAAGGAGACGAACATGCCGGACAATTCCGGTTCGTCATGAAGTGCCCGAACCATTTCCGCCTTGCTGATCCTGAGCAGGGCACAGTCGGTCAACGCGACAGCCGTCGCAAGTCGAAGAGGATGAGGTGAGGCCATGCAGTTCTCGCCCAAGAATTCTCCGGCACCCACCAGGGCGATCGTGGCTTCTTTTCCACTTGCCGAAGTAACAGTGACTCTCAGCCGGCCATCCTGCACGTAGAAAATAGCATCGGCAGGGTCGCCTTGCACGTAGGCCACCTGGTTCTTCTTAAGCTGAAGAATTTTTCTGCCCAGCCCAGCTCTCGCGAGAAAGGTCTTGGCGTCGAAAACCGTCTCGCCATTCTTGGGTTGCGGCTTGGCTCTTTGAATCTGGGAAGGCTTCCCAATGTCGCCAGTGGCGGGTTTTGCAGGTCGCACAGAAGCAACCGATGGAACCCGCTTGGCCGGACGATCCTGGCTGCGGGCTAGTATGCCCCTCGCGCTCATGTCGCACCTCCGACGGGCAACCTTTACACGTCAACATTATACATCTCAAAAAGCCGGCCATTTGCGGTTTCTGTTCAATATTGAACAATTTGCCAATTGTTAATGTCAGCCGGGTGAGCAATTTTGCTCAGCCCCTTCTGTTCCTAAGCGGTAGGCTTGATTTGTCGAAGGACTTGCACGCCAGAATCCTCGAAGGAGGTGAGCCCAATGCGTTGCCAGAGGCTTTCTCGGTTGTATCTTCTCCTCATTGGGCCGCTCACCTTCCTGGTGCTTTCTGCGTGCTTAACATGGACGCAAGAAAGGCCATCTGCAAGCGAAACTCCGACCCAATCGTCAAGTCTTGCAGCGCAGTTTGCAGCGGTTCCAGAAGCTAACATACGTTCCCATCCAGTAAATGAAACTTTGTCGCTGCCATTTGCGCCGAACCAAGGACAAACCCCTTATCTGAGATTCCGTTCACTTGACATCGGCTACCATCTTCCGCCCATCAAGAACAACGCCCTACCGGGGCTGTGGCAGCTCGCAAAGACAGATGAGTTGCAGCAGGCTAAAGCAAACCACTTCATCGACAATACTCCGATCGAATGGCTTACTGATGTCAGCACCCACGATAAGGTGTATTTTCGTACGCGTGATCCGGCCCGGGACCTGGCGTATTACGGCCACCAGATCCCCTGGGCTGGCCGGATCATTCTAGGCATTGGTAAGCAAGCTCAATTTCATCCGCGAGTCACTCGTGTAATCGAGCTAATAGGGCCGGGATTGACCTTCGAAAACCGACTTCCCCGTGGATCGGTAAGTAACATCCATGCCATCGGGCGAGGCCAACTCCCATGACTGGGTGGCACGGACGAGATCAAATTGTTGGGAGACGCAGATGCCAAGCAAACGCGCGCTGGTTTTTAGGTCCGAGATGTTTCTCAAGAGGATAGGTAGTCGGAGGACCAGCCGGGAGTACCGGAACAAACAGCCTATTTTTTCTCAGGGCGATGCAGCCGATGCGATGTTCTATGTCGAGGCTGGCAATGTGAAGCTGACGGTCCTATCCAAACGCGGCAAGAAGGCCGTCATCGCTATTTTCCGGCAAGGCGACTTCTTCGGGGAAGGCTGTTTAGGAGCGCCGTCGTTGCGGATGTCCACCGCAACAGCAGTACAGCTGTCAACTATTGTACGAGTAGAAAAGGCGATCATCGTTCGCATCATCCACGACGACCCTTGTCTTCGCAAGGCTCTTGATCGCACATCTGCTTTCCCGTGTGGTCCGAATTGAAGAAGACTTTCTCGATCAACTCTTCAACTCCAGCGAAAAGCGACTGGCGCGAACTCTTCTATTGCTGGCCGGCCTTGGGACGCAATCGAAACCACATCCTGCCGACCTGAAGGTGAGCCAGGGGACCCTGGCCGAGATGGTTGGCACCACCCGATCGAGGGTAAGCTTCTTCATGAACCGGTTTCGCAAGATGGGCCTCATCGATTACAACGGCAGCTTGCGAGTGAACAAAGCGCTGCTGACCTTTCTTCTGCACGAATAAGCGCACACATAAGAAGTTGGATATGCCCCCTCCCACTAAAGCAGTAGAGTGTGCAATTTTGACCAGTCTCTCAAAAACAGTCGCATTTACCGTGGAAAGTCCCAAACACAATCACGCAGTTCGGCAGGGCGGGAGGTGCAATCATGATCGACGTCGTCATCGCTGACCATCAGGAGCTCTTTCGCCTTGGGATGAGGGAGATACTGGCGGGCGCTGGTGACGTTCGCCTCGTAGACCAGCCAGAATCCCCCGAACGGTTGCTGAGCGCCTTGCAAACGTTTACTCCTGACGTACTGGTCCTGTCCACGAGCTTTCTGCCCGTGTTTGACAAGGTCCAGCGCCTGTTGAAGCGAAGCCGGACCGCACTCGTGGTGCTCGCCGAGGAAAACGACCGGGTTGCCTATGTGCGCTGGCTGCGAGCCCGTGCCGTAGTCCATCGCTCGATGGATGGCCCCGCAATAGTTGACGCGATGCGCCGAGTGGCACGAGGCGAGTTGTTTGTTCAGGACCGCAGCTCTGACGTGAGAAAGGAACAGTCGAAGCCGCCTCGGGGCGAGTGAAACTTACACCACGGCTAGCAGCCGCTTAGACGTCTCGGCGACGCCGGGTTCCTCATAGCCTGCCGCAGTTTCGGGGAGCATGTCGGTCGCTGACGCGATGACGCTCCTGGCTATGCGATTTTCTTCGCCGACCGACCGACGCTCTTGCCCCAGTCCCAGACCTGCTTGTCAGCTTGTCTTTTAGTGACTCCGTAGATTTCCTGGATTTTGCTGATTAAAGGCTCTCGCTTGCCGGAGATCTGATCGAGATCCTGGTCGGTGAACTTATTCCAGTTCTCTTTGGCGGAGACAGTCAGTTGCTTCCAGTTGTCTTCGATAGTGTCCCAATTCAATTTATTCTCCTCCTGAGTTTCTATTTCTATGGTGTTCGCCGGCCGAGCTATATTGACTTCAAGGCGCGCTGCGCGAAGTTGTCGATCTGGCAGCCCTGCTGAACATGGCGAGCGTGCGCCACCACGGATACGAATGGAATGCCCAAGAAGCGTTCTCGAAGAATGTTGCTGAGCTGCATGCAGTTGAACTGCCGCGCACTGGTCCGCGCCAATAGCCGTTTCACGCCTGCGCGCAGAGTCTTTTCTCCGCCCCATGGGGGGACCAGTGTTCTCAATTCGTCAGCCATGAAGAACAGGTTCCATCCGGCATCCCGAAGCTTCCGATCGAGACCTGCGCTTTCGTGCGCTCCCAACGAACACCACTGATCGCTGTAAATTTCGCCCTGTGTCCCGAGTGAATGCAGAAGCGCGGATTGCTGGACCAGCATGGTGCCGGCCTGAATCGTGTTAGACATGAAATCCTTTTCTATTTCGGTCGCAGAACGCTCTCGTGGGAGCTCTACGGTTCGGATGAAACCGGCCTCAGTTCCCGGCCAACTATCCCTTCGTGTGCGATCTTCTCAGAGTTACTCGATGCGCCGCGCGTTTCTGCTTCTTTTTGGCGAGGATGGCAGCGGCACGCTTGTCGGCGTTGCGACGAGGTGCGGCGTCTCCGATTGGTTTCGTGACCGTCTTACTTTGTGAAACATCTGCTTGCACATTGTCGTTTTCAGGCATTTGCATGGTGTTCTCCGTTGATCTGATAGTGCGCCGAGCGTTTCAGACTGGAAAGGCTGGGAAATCCCGGAACGTGAAGACGCGGGCTTCAATTCGTTAAGCGATCGCGAAAGGCATCCATCATCTTGAGCGCCGAACTGCGTTCTTTCTCAGTTGGCGGCGAAACCTGGATCATGCAGTCGGTTCCGGGGACGGCGCCTGACAGGAATATCTCCGGATGTTGCATGATGGACTGGATGATTCCGCGAAGGAATTCCGACTTGTATCCGTTGGCGAATTGCAGGCCGCTCTCGTTGGAAGAGCCTGAATGCGTCCAGCACGAGCAAATCAGGTCCCAGTGACCGCGAATCGTAGCGCCCCAAACCTTCACGAACTCGACGCCACCGGCCAATCCTACGTGGTACTCAATTTGGATTTGGCCTGCAGCTGATTCAGGCATCAGGTCGTTCCAGTTAAAGACAAGGGCATTCGACAGCATCCCGTCGAACGGAAGCGACGCGATTGACCGGCGGCGAATTCGAAGTAGCGACCACGGATCCTCACGTTGCGGTTACGGCACCGACCACGTATTCCTGGCGAAGGTGCCATAACCGACCTTGCCTGATGGTACGGCCCCAGATTGCATTCGTCTGAGCACTATTGCTCACTGAGCAATGTTGAACAGCTTTTGTCGACCCAGGTGAAAGACAATCACAGTGCATGTAGCCGCGGCTTCAGTTTGCCGTGCTTAAAAGGGCGTAAGAGTATGAAGGCTTCTTTTCGGGTAATCTGTCTGTTATTGACATCGTTCTTTATCTGTCACGCAGCTTTTGTCGAGGCGCAGTCGTCCGACCAGCAACAGAACCTGTTCGCGTGCGAGAACGGATGGGATTCCTGTAATAGCGCTCTTTTGACACCGGCCGACAAATACCAGATAGCTGCGGCCAAGCACGAGCAAAATATTGCGAACTGCGAGAACGGGTTGTCGAGTTGCGATCGCTCCACTCTCAGCGGCCCGGAGCTGGCCCAAGTAGCGATCGCTCTGCATCGAAATATGGTCGCCGATTGTTGGGGCGGATTGACAGCATGCGACCACGGAAAGTTGACGGCTGCCGAAGCAGCCGGCGTCGCGGTAGCAGAGGAGCAGAAAAACGTCTCTGATTGCTGGAACGGTTGGTCTACCTGCAACCTCGCCAAGCTGAGCCCATCCGAGTTGAGCGAAGTAGCAGTGGCCCAGCACCGCAGGAATGTCTCGCAGTGTTGGGATGGCTGGTCGGATTGTGATCGTGCCAAGCTGTCCGCCACGGAGTTGGCGGCGGTAAGGGTGGCCGATCATCAGCGCGATTACCTTGCATGTGTAAGTGGCTTGTCGGGATGCGATCTGTCGCTCCTGACCCCGGCGGAGGTTGGTGCAATCGGCTCCGGAAGCAAGACGACTGCGCAATGAGGAGTTCCTGGCGTTCTCAGATCGGACGCAGCTTTTGACCGTGTGCCGTCTGTCAGCCAGCAAAACCATGGAGAAATGGCCCGCTGTTCGATACTCGGAACAGTGTTACACCTTGTGAAATGAACCTTTTATCCGCACATTGCCGCGTCTGTAAGAGCGATCAGTTCAGAGCCTTGCCTCCGGAAGGCTGGGTTCAAAGAGTCATTCTGCCGCGGCTTTTCCTTTGTCCGGGGGTATGTGTTGTTTGCCATAAGCGTCGGTACGTACCCATCTTTCAGCGATGGACGCTTTTACCAAATACCTGGCGCTGAGATGCTGATTTATTCGAGGCCGTTCGCCAGCACCCGAAAAAGGAGAATAACGTGACTTACTACAGAGTTGATTTCGTCGCGGCGAAACTCATCTCTCGCCCCGCCAAGAGATTTGTGAGTGAGGAAAAGGCAAAGCAGCATGCAAAACGGGTTCTGGGCGTGACTGACGACACGGGCCTGCTGTCCAGAGTCGCCATCGTCCCAGTCGGCAAAGATGGAACTCCCGTCTAAGATCCGCAGAGCAAGCCCAAGAATTTCGCTAACGCCGCATTCTTCTCCGCAGCCCGGCAAGGCCGGCCAGCCCAACCCCCGTAAAGGTTGAGGGCCAAGCGGTCGCACCGGCCGCGACGATTCCGCTGCCAATGAGCGATAGCGTTGCCGGCTCTGGCACCACACTCGCACAACTGCCGGTGTCGACATTATTTGTATCCATGGTGACGGCGCCATTCAGGGCTATTCCTCGGCCGCAGTCGATGTTGGCGCCGGTGTTGAGCGTGACGCTCGCGTCCGCAATAATGCTTCCATAAAAGTCAGTGGTCGTGCCCACGGTCGCGGAGCTACCGACCTGCCAGAAAACCTGATCATTCATCCCCGGATTGATGATCTGCACCTTCGAAGCGCCGGCCGTGGTGAGCGTGCTCCCAATCTGGAAGACGATTGTCGCATTGCTCACGCCTTGGAAATCCAAGGTGAGTACTCCCGTCAGCTGTGCTGATGACGCGAAGAAGTAGACGCCGGCGTCAAGCGTGAGTCCACCGAGATCCTGACCGGTCAAGATCTGTGTAGGGGACAAGCCGGCGAGGTAGTTGTACCCAGTTAGCGCATCCGCCTGCGCCTGCATTGCAACCGCATCGTCATCATGGATGGTTCCCAGCACTATCCCAGGAGGAAATCCGGTGATCGCCATTCCGGGCCAGACACCCAAGTCTTGATACACCATACTTGGGCCGGTATTTGCAACCGCTGACGCGCCCAAGATGCCGAAAGTATCGGCACTTCCGAGGATGTCGGCGTGAACGCTAAGTACAACAAAAAGAGGGAAAACCAGAGAGGCTAATCGAAGGAGTTTCATCAGGCACCTCGGGCGCACTTCCAATCCGGGGGCTGGCGAGGTTGCCGCTGGAAGGTGCTAAGGTCGGCGAACACATAATAGCACGATTGTCAAGTGCCAATATGCATTAACGTCGCATTGATGGAGAACCCAACATAAGCACCTTTGTGCTAGTGTGGAGCTTCCCATTCCAAGGGCGCAAGGTGGCATACCCAAGTTGAAGTCGGAGGTGAGCTATACCTCTTCCTGCAAGATAGACAAACTGCATCAATCTCGCGGATATCGGTCTCTCGTTGAATTTCAGTTTCGCGCGTGGCGAACGATCCTGCGATAACCGAACCGTTCCATTTTTCACAGCGAAATGCAGATTAGGTGGAGGTAGTGTGTTTGCATAAAGAGTCAAAGTCCAACGGGTCAGCTAATTGATCGTATGTGCCTCTTCCGGTGGCGGTCTGTCCACAATGGCTTACCCGTGCCGATTTAGCCGCAACCATTTTCTTTACCCGTCACCGGCAAATCCTCCGCAAGTGACGTGTTCTATTTTGACCAGACCTGCTGCCGGCGGCGTGACATCGTAAAGGGGTGGCATTTCGTTCAATCACGTAGAGTCCGGGTGGGCAATATGCCGAACAGTTCCAAACCTCAGATTTTAGTTGTGGACGACGACGCACGCATTCGGGAGAGTCTGGGGAGCTTGTTGATTTCGGTCGGGTATGACGTGGCGATGGCGAAAGACGGGCGAAGTGCCGTATCTCATCTCAACGGAAGCGTCCCGGATCTCATGGTCACTGATGTCAATATGCCGGAGATGTCGGGCATGGAATTGATCTCGCGTGTCCGTACCCGGTACCCGTCGATATCGATTGTAGCCATGAGCGGGGACTACTACGGGGAGGCCGTGCCAGCTAGCATCATCGCTGATCGGTTCTACCCCAAAGGACAGCACCCTCACCATCTGTTAACCGCCATCGCGAGCTTGATCGCAACTAATCCAGCTCGCAAACATACTGACGAATATCGCACTCGCCCAGCGCAGGATTCTTAGGGGCGAGGAGGAAACTATGCTCGGAACCATCCTGATCATTGTTTTGGTGTTGTTTCTGATAGGCGCTCTGCCGACGTGGAATCACAGCCGCTCCTGGGGTTACTTCCCCAGCGGGGGCTTAGGTTTGGTGCTCGTCGTTGTTGTTATTTTGCTGCTGCTTGGCCGGATATAGCTGAACGTTGCCGCTGTTGCAGTAACGTTCGACGACTCTCTTAAGCCATGCTGCTGATGGCAGTTCGGCGCTTTTCCCTGTGAACTGGGCGGGATTGAAGGATTGAAGACACATTTGTCTTGACTGCCTAGCCGCAACCTCCGATGCACGCAACCCGGCCCGAAGGAGACACACATGCTTTGGACGATTTTCATCATTCTGCTGATTCTGTGGCTGCTCGGTTTCAGCCTTCATTTAGGCGGCGGCCTGATCCACATTCTATTGGTCATCGCCGTCATCGTTCTGGTCTACAACCTGATCAGTGGCCGTCGCGTAGCCTGATCAGCGGGCGAAATTCGCCCTTCACAAGCTTTTCCACAAGATACCGTGGAACGAAAAGGAAGTGTTCCGATGAAGAAATATGCAATTGCTCTACTCACGTTGCTTTTGTCCACCTTCACATTCGCCGGCCCAGGGCAACAAGACACCACCGCGCGCTTACAAGCGGCCGGCCAGGTCATGAGCGAGATCATGGCTGCTCCCGACAAAGGCATCCCCGAAGAAGTGCTGAATGATGCCAAATGCATTGCGGTGGTGCCGGACCTGGCGAAGGGCGCATTCATCGTTGGCGGAGAGCACGGACGCGGCGTGGTTACCTGCCGTACGAGTCATGGCTGGAGTGCGCCGGCCTTCATTTCAATCGGTGGAGGCAGTTTTGGCTTCCAGGCTGGCGGTCAGTCAGTCGATCTCGTGATGTTGTTCATGAATGACAAGGGCGTGCAAGGGCTGCTCTCGAGCAAGTTTGAGCTTACCGGTGAGGCATCCGCCGCCGCCGGGCCGGTTGGGAGGCATGCTTCGGCCGGCACTGACTGGAAGATGAACACCGAAGCCCTGAGCTATTCGCGAACCAAGGGCTTGTTTGCTGGAGTCGCCGTGGATGGCGCCAAAATCCAGCAGGACAACGACTCAACGGTCGCTTGCTATGGCAAGGATGTTTCTTTCCGCAAAACGCTGTCAGGCGATGTGCACGTGCCGGCGAGCGCTGATTCGTTTCTAGCCGCCGTAAGGAGTGCCGAAAAGAAGGCGAGCGAGCACGAAGCTGCCGAAGGCAAGTAGCTAACTTCTGCCGGTGCGTCCCTGTCCCGCGGCGACGCACCGGCAATCGAAGCGTCATCTTGTTGTCTGGCGCGGTTTGCTTGGGAAAGAACCGAATCAGACAGCGCCGCGATTGCTTACCTGACAGATCAAGCAGATAAGGGGGCCCCCAATGTCCATGCCGAAAACACTGCCATTCAGGAGACCGGTAGGAGCTATCGATTCGTTACCGCATCTCTCTGAAATCAAGTCAGCGAAGCCATTTGCCGCGGCGGTGAGCCTTTCTCTTCCGAGTCGAATCGCCATTATTGGGAACTATCTTCCACGGCAATGCGGGATTGCCACGTTCACAGCCGACCTGTGTGATGCTGTTGCCATCGAGTACGGTACGGAACGGTTATTTGCGCTGCCCGTTAACGATCCGGAGTCGGAATACAAGTACCCTGAGCGCGTTCGATTCGAGCTGACGGAAGAGGAGTTGTCGTCCTACGAACACGCAGCCGAGTTCCTCAACTTCACCAATGTCGATCTGGTATGCGTGCAGCACGAGTACGGAATTTTCGGGGGCGCTGCCGGAAGTCACATCCTGAAGCTGCTGCGGAACCTTCGCATGCCGATCGTGACGACCCTGCATACCGTCTTACGCGAACCGAACCCTGACCAGCATCGCGTAATGGTTGAGCTTGCCGAACTCTCCGACCGCCTTATCGTGATGAGCCAGCACTCTTCGCAGTTCTTACAGGAGATATTCCAGGTTCCCGCGGCAAAAATTGATGTCATTCCGCACGGGGTTCCCAGTCTGGCATTTGTAGATCCGAACTTTTTTAAGGACCGGTTCGGCGTTGGAGGCAAGCCCGTCTTGTTGACCTTCGGCTTACTCTCGCCCAACAAGGGAGTGGAAACTGTCATTCAGGCCATGCCGCAGATTTTGTCTCATAACCCTGATGTCATGTATATCGTGGCCGGCGCGACACATCCTCACATCAGGCGGCGCGAGGGAGATAGATACCGGGAGTCGCTGCAGTCGCTGGCGAAGGATCTCGGAGTCGAGAAGAACGTCATATTTCACAATCGGTTTGTCAGCCCCGAGGAGATGATGGAGTTCATTGGCTCAGCCGATATCTACATCACACCCTACAAGAATGAAGCCCAGGTCGTTTCCGGAACGTTGGCTTACGCTCTTGGTGCTGGTAAGGCAGTCATCTCGACCCCGTATTGGTATGCGCTCGAGCTGCTCGATCAGCGTCGCGGAGTCTTGGTTCCATTCCACGATCCAAAAGCAATTGCTGATCAAACCACTTGGCTTCTGGAGAATGAGGCCGAACGGCACGCCATGCGCAAACGCGCGTATCTATATTCACGCAACATGGTCTGGAAGAGCGTCGCCCAGGACTACATGAGGAGCTTTCAGCGAGCCCGGGCCGAACGCATGTGGAACCCTCGCCTGGTGAGCCCCAACGCAGCCGCAGATAGGGTTCACGATCTCCCGTCGGTCAAGCTAAATCATCTGAGCCGCATGACCGATGATACCGGAGTGTTCCAACATGCCGTGTTCGCCGTACCGAACCAACACGAAGGCTACACGACGGACGATAATGCCCGGGCGCTCCTCGTCTCGATTGAAGTAGAGCAACTTGGACCGGAAGAGACGGGTGAGGCCAAGAGGTTGGCCTCGCAATACCTGGCTTTCCTCTGGCTCGCCTTCAACTCGGCTAATGGTAGATTCCGCAATTTCCTCAATTACGAGCGGCATTGGCAGGAATCACAAGGATCGGAAGACAGTCACGGCCGCGCCTTGTGGGCCCTCGGAGCGGCGGTACGTCAGACGGTCGACGAAGGTCTCCGTGGCCTCGCAGGACGTCTCTTTGAACTTGCTCTGCCGGCGGTGCTGAGTTTTACCAGTCCCCGGGCTTGGGCGTTCTCTCTGCTCGGAATCCAGCAATATCTTGATCGCTTCCCTGGAGACAGGTCTGCACAGAGACAAAGGGATGCGCTGGCTGAGAGGTTGCTCAAAATTTATCGGGCCACCCGCACGGCCGAGTGGAGCTGGTTTGAAGAAAGCTTGGCCTACTCCAACGCCCGCTTGTCACAGGCTCTACTGTTGGCAGGCTCTCGCAGCTCGAATAAAGAATGGATCGCGGCTGGCCTCGAGTCGCTGGGATGGCTTGCGAACCAACAATCCTGCAGTATGAATGGCCACTTTGTCCCTGTCGGTTCTCTGGGGTTCTACCGCAAAGGGGGCGAAAAAGCTCGTTTCGATCAGCAACCGATCGAAGCCGGTGCAACCGTGTCGGCTTGTCTTGAAGCCTATCGTGCCACCGAAGACGAGATTTGGCGGACGCGGGCCTGGACTGCCTTCAATTGGTTCCTGGGAGACAACGACTTGAAAGCCACCTTGTACGATGCCGATACTGGCGGCTGTCGAGATGGTCTACACCCTGACCGGGCCAACGAGAACCAGGGAGCAGAGTCAACCCTGTCCTTCTTAATGGCACTTCTGGAGATGCGGCGACTTCAGCGTATTTCGGCTCCACAGCGCGCACTCTAGCTGGAACTGCATCGAGTGCATCTTATATGTTTTGTTTGATTTGAGTTTCAGGTCTTATGAAATCACCTATGAACCTGGTCATCGACGCTTCGGATACTCTTCTTCAGCGGCATCCTGCCAATCCAATCCTGTCCAGCAAAGACTGGCCATATCCAATCAACAGCGTATTCAATGCCGGAGCAACGCTCCTTACTGATGGGTCCACGCTGCTGCTTTGCCGGGTGGAGGATCGTCGCGGTCTCTCCCATCTCTGTACTGCACGTTCGGGGAACGGTTTGGACAGCTGGAAGATCGATCCAGAGCCGACCCTCATGCCGAACCCGATCGAATATCCAGAAGAGCTTTGGGGAATCGAAGATCCGCGCATTACCTACGTTCCAGAATTGCAGCAATATGCCGTCGCTTACACGTCGTACTCCAAAGGCGGTCCCGGAGTTTCTCTTGCTCTGACCAGGGATTTCCGCACATTCGAACGTTATGGCGTCATCATGTCGCCGGACGATAAAGATGCGGCCCTTCTGCCGCACAGGATCGATGGCCGGTGGGCCCTCATACATCGGCCGATGACTCCCTTGGGAGCTCACATCTGGATTTCGTACTCTCCTGATCTGCGGCATTGGGGAGGGCATCGCATCATGATGGAGGCGCGGAAAGGCGCATGGTGGGACGCAAATAAGATTGGATTGTCTTCGCCCCCTATCGAGACTGAGAGAGGTTGGCTGGTGCTTTACCATGGCGTAAAGCACACAGCCTCCGGCTGCTTGTATAGAATCGGGCTCGCTCTCTTTGATACTCAGCAACCGGATCTTTGCTTATTGCGAGGCGACTCCTGGATTTTTGGTCCGGAGGCCGATTATGAGCGCGCAGGCGACGTCCACGATGTAGTGTTTCCGTGCGGGCACACAATGGCTCCTGACGGAGATACGCTGAATATCTACTACGGGGCAGGCGATTCCTGCATCGCGCTGGCCCAGGCAAGTGTCCGATCGCTCTTGAAATGGCTGGACCATAACGGCAAGATCAATGATGCAGAGCGCGATCGGTAGTGAGAAGAGCCCAGGGCTCAGCTGAGTACCGCCCACCGTTCGCTGGGGAACGGCAATCTTAGGTTCGTTCTAAAGAGGGCCACTGCGGGCGAGCGGCAATAGGATGCGGAATCTAAGGCCCCCAACCCAAGGGGACCTTTTTCTTGCCTGGGCCGCATTAACATAAAGCCGGATGATTTCACCTAGCCCGGGCAGCACATCGCCAATCGGAGTGTGACTTCTTACATGAGTTCCATCAGTTCGATCTCAGCTTGGGCCCAATCTTCGTCAGCATGGTTCCCAGTTCCACCGCGCGACTCACATACCTGCCAGGCTCGGGTTCGTATCTCGTCTTCAGACAAAGTACTTACCGGACCGTTCTTTGACACTAAGGGCTGCGCGGAAGGGATCGTCCTCGTTTTATTTTGAACTCTTGGTTTAGACACTTTAACTCCTGGCAAGGCACAACTAAGAGAAGACAACTCCAGAACGGCTGCTCTAGTTCAGGGGGTCTGAAATGAGAAATAAGAAACTTCTCGTACCTCCATCATACGCTTCCACCTGTTTTGTCTGCACTTTTAACTTGCTAATATTTCGTCAAGCCGGCGACACAGCTCGTAGTGCTTAAGCGTGCTCGTAGGACATATAGAACAAAGTTGCCGCAAGATTAGCGGGTATAACTGCGGTCATCAGCTCTAACTTGACAATCCGTGAGTTGTCAGATAGACTTAAAAATGAGGCAGCTCTCACCTTCTCCTCTTTCAGGTTCCCTGAATATAAGTCAGCCCATCTGAAGTTCCTTCACCTTATACAAAACAACCTTTAGGAGGTTGAATATGTACGCACGCAATGTTTCTTTTCGCCTGAAATCGAACATGCAGTCCGATTACACCCGCACATTCGAAAACCAGATCCTTCCTTTGCTGCGCAAGCAGAAGGGCTTCAAGGACGAGATCACCCTGAGCAACCCTGGCTCGGCAGATGCGGTTTCGATCAGTCTGTGGGAGAACAAGAATAATGCGGACGACTACAACACCCACAGCTACCCAGAAGTGTTGAAGACGCTGGCGAAGGTTATCGATGGAACGCCGCGGGTTCAGACGTTTGAGACGGTCATGTCGACCTTTCATCACGCCGCCGTAGCCGTCTAAGTCCTGCAAACAGGTCAAACGGGAAGGCGGCTCATGCTGCCTTCCCCAACTACAAAACGATGACGTGTAGAGGCTGGCGTCAACGGCAAGCATTCTCGCTGGTCCGGGGCCTTGGTTGTAGCGGCGTGATCGATCAATGTATGCCATCGATTGCCCAAAGGACGATTGCCGTGCACCTTATAGCAAACCAAGAAACAATTGATCGCCTGGTCGAGCAAGGCGCACTACTCTCGGAAGCCTTTCATGCCGAGTATGAGCGCCACCCAACCGGGCACGAGGCCGACTTCCTGCGGGGCAACTTCGCCGGCTGGCGCAGCACCTTGCACACGCTGTACCACGATTGCGCTGAAGAAATTGTTGCCCGCGTTCTCGCCCAAACTAACATGCCCGTCCCTGCAAGCGAGATGGAACAAGCTGTCGGCGGCGTCTCGTGAGAGTGGGACACAGCATGTTAAATTCTGCCTCGGCGCCGCGCCGGCCCAAGGTCGTGAGAGCTGCGATGGAGTTGTCCGATCTTGAGAGGCGAAGCATCAGCATTTGGGAGCAGATGAGAGCGATCGAGGGCGAACTCTTTCTCCTGTCCGCCAGATCTGGAGCTTTCGACTTCGAGAACAACCACCGCTTCGAGCACTTGTGTGGACAACGGACCCAACTCGCAGGTGAGTTGCTGCTTAGCGAGCGTCGTTAGACGCTTCCCTATAGGAGCGTCCTGAAATCGGACCGGAGCGGTTCTGCCGGCGGCGGCCGTACCCGCAAATGTTCCATCCGGTGTGTACTGGATTGACCGTTCCTGGAGTAGGCAAAGTGCCATCATCAATCATGGCTAACAAAAACTCAGACAAAGAGGCGGAGAAAGCTACCCTTCGCGCCATCAAGGAACAGATGGCGAAGCCTCGCATCGCAAAGTCCGCCCGGACGGCCAAACCTGAAGACCCACCTGTTTTCCCTCTAAGTGGAAGCGCGTGGCCAGGATTGGCAAGTCCCAGCCGCCGGCATCACAGGCTCGTGACCCATCCAGGAGCCTCATAGGTTCAAATGCGGGAGGCTGGATGCCCGGCCCGGCATCTACGTGTAAGCGTGTAAGCTCGCCCATTTCGGGATGAAGCTGAGTTCCGTTCCAGACATGGTCAATTCTGCTCAGACCGCTGGAAGGTCGCAAGCTTACAAAAAGTACAGAGTCTCCGAGAGACTTGAATGAACAACCTTCTTTTATCAGATATCAGACAACCGGGCTCAGATTAGCGATAGCCTCGCATGTCTGCGCGCGTAGAACCGGAATCCTCACTTCACGAGGACGGGGAGAAATATGAAAACCAGCACGAAAGACAGGATCAAGGGTAGCTTCCACGAAGTGAAGGGGACAATCAAGGAAGAAGTGGGAAAGGCCACGAATAATCGCGACTTGAAAGCTGAAGGCAGAGCCGAGAAGAAAGCTGGCAAAGTTCAACAGCAGATCGGCCATGCTAAAGAGGCGGTCGCAAAGTTGAGAGGAAAGCTGGCAGCAATCAAGAAGGGGTAGCGGTCGACGGCGTCCCCGCAGGGATGAGTGGGCCGTAACCAGCCAAGCAGAAGCAGCGTGGGCATCCTGGATAGGTTTATTACGCTGAGGGGGGTAAATGCGTTCTTTAGCCTGGATCGGAATCGTTTTACTTGTACTGGGAGTTCTTGCGTTCGTGGTGCCTGTTCCCCGCAGCCATTCCCATAGCGTTAAGGTCGGAGATGCTTCAATAGGCGTCACCACCCATGATGATGAGAAGCTCTCTCCGCTCGTTGGTGGCGTGCTTTGCGCCGCCGGAGCCGTGCTATTGGTGGCGGGGTCGCGCAGATCGACGGCCTAAACAATAAGGCGGGCACCTTCTGAATGTACCCGCCCCCAATAGAAGAACAAGAGCCAACCGTCCAAAATCTCTGCTTCGTATCCCGATTCCAGGCTTGCAGTCAGACGAGCAATTCTGACCAGCTTTCAGCCGCCTGATCGGTGGATACTCTATTTTAGGTTGGGGAAACTTCTCAAGCGGAACCTCAACACAGAATGCTCAAGACGTAAGGAGTTCTCGATGAACCTCAATATGATGGATCCTAAAGTGATCGCTCTGGCGGTCGCAGTGGTAGTGATAATAGCCGTCGTCGCCATCGCACTTTACATGCGAAAACGCAAGAACAACACGGCAGAACTGCGCGACCGTTTTGGGCCCGAGTACGACCGGGCTGTTCGGACACATGGGTCCGAGCGGAAAGCCGAAGCCAAGCTGGCGGACCGTGAAACGCGGGTTGAAAGGCTGAAGATCCGCGATCTCGACCCGGCCGAACGTGAACGCTATCTTGCCCAGTGGCAGGCGGTGCAATCCCGCTTTGTCGATTATCCAAAGGGTGCAGTGACTGAAGCGGATGAGCTGGTGTGTTCTCTGATGCAGACGCGCGGCTATCCCGTCAGTGATTTTGATCAGCGTGCGGCAGATATCTCCGTCGATCATCCCCGAGTAGTGGAGAACTATCGCTCGGCGCACGACATCGCATTGCGGCTGGGCAGGGGCGAAGCCAGCACAGAAGACATGCGAACCGCGATGATCCACTATCGCTCTCTGTTCGACGAACTGGTGCAGGTGCAAACATCCGGCGACAAGAGGGTGGCGTAGCGCCGGAATCTCAACAGAGCCATACCTATCGATTCGAGAGCTGTCATGGAACGGGGGGAAAGTCAATGATGAAACCAAGCACAGAAGACAAGACAACAGGCAAGCTGCACGAAGTCAAAGGGGCCATAAAGCAGACAGTCGGCGAGTTTACCGGAAGCCCCGGCCTGGAGGATGAAGGCAGAGCTGAAAAGAATGCCGGCAAGGTTCAAGGCTGGGTCGGCAAGGTAGAAAAGGCAGTCGGGGAATAGTCCCATTTAACAACGAATCCAGAGACGAGGAGGGAGACAAACAATGGCGCAGTCAGTGTTGGAACGGACGGGCGAGCAAATTGCCGAAACGGCGCGCAAAACTTCTCGGGCGGCATCTGCCGTTGCAGATGCGTTTGAAGATGGTGTAATGGCGGCGAGGCGTGCAGCAAAACAGGGCGGCGATGCAGCGGAAGAGCTTTTTGATGACACAGCGAAGCGATTGCAGCGGCATCCGATTGAAACGGTGGTAGCGACATTCGCGATAGGTGTGGTCGTCGGAGCTTTGATTGGCTGGATGGTCAAGCGAAGCTAGTGTTAGATCGCCCGAATACCTGAGACAAGGGTCCAGTGTGCTGGGCCCTCTTTTCTGGCAAATGCATGGTCTTAAGCTACACACATCTGCACCGCAGCGTGATTCCTCTTGGTTAGAGAAGCAGAGAATACAACCGAAAGAGTCCAGTGAGCAAAAAGAGACAGCTAAAACATATCTGTTTCGTCTAAGCTGACATCGAGGCAAACGCCCATGAAACTATTTGGAGTGATTAGCGCGGCAGTTCTGTCCTTGCTTATCGGGACCTCTGCACTTGTCTACGCACAGCAGGAACAACAAACTGAAAAGCAGAAACAAGAGCAGCAGGACCAGAAGCAGGGCAAGCAGGAAAAACAAGGCAAGCCGGAGGCTCCGCAGGGCGGACAACAGGCTAAGCCCGATCAGCAGCAGCAACACGCCCAGCAGCAGCAGGAGCAGAACAAGCAACAACAACAGCATGCTCAGCAACAGCAGGCGGACCAGAACAAGCAGCAGCAACAGCGCGCCCAGCAACAGCAGGAGCAGAACAAGCAGCAACAACAGCATGCTCAGCAACAGCAGCAGGCGGACCAGAACAAGCAGCAGCAACAGCGCGCCCAGCAGCAACAGCAGGAGCAGAACAAGCAACAACAACAGCATGCTCAGCAACAGCAGCAGGCGAACCAGAACAAGCAGCAGCAACAGCGCGCCCAGCAGCAGCAGCAGGCGGACCAGAACCGGCAGCAGCAGGAACACGCCCAGCAGCAACAGCAGGACCAGAACCGGCAGCAGCAACAGCGCGCCCAGCAGCAACAGCAGGCGGACCAGAACCGGCAGCAGCAGGAACGCGCCCAGCAGCAACAGCAGGACCAGAACCGGCAGCAGCAACAGCGCGCCCAGCAGCAGCAGCAGGCGGACCAGAACCGGCAGCAGCAGGAACGCGCCCAGCAGCAACAGCAGCAGGGAGAGCGCGTCTCACAACAGCGTCAACAGCATCTTGTTCAGCAGCAGCAGCAGCGCCTGACGCAGTACCGTCAACATCTGGATCAACAGCAGCACGCCCAGGAACAGCGGACGGCAAAATTGCAGCAACAAAATCGTATGGCGCAGTACCGCTTTCAGGAAGACTATCTAGAGCGGCAGCGTCAACAGCAAACAGCCCTCAACAACGGCGGGCACCCTGACTATGCTCGGGATCCATACTTCTACACGGCCCCGACCTATCGCTACAATCGTGGCGGCCACTATTACGAGACAAATCAATACGGAGCAGATTCGCTCCGCCAGGCCGTTAACTATGGCTATCAGGAAGGTTTCCAGAGCGGAGCGGCAGACCGCCAGGATCATTGGCGTTCCGATTACCGTAACTCTTATGCCTATCAGGACGCAAACTACGGCTATAACGGCTATTACGTGGACCAGCAAGACTACAACTATTATTTTCGCCAGGGGTTCCTTCGCGGCTACCAGGATGGCTATAACAGCCGGTATCAATATGGTTCCTATTCCAACGGCTCCTACAGCATACTTGGCAATATTTTGGCGCAAGTCCTCGGCTTTCAGTCGCTTCGCTAGTCAGGCCCAGTCAAGCTGCGAGAGAGGGGGTCTCCCTGGCTTTACGGGATTCGCGCATCTAGGGAATGCCATGGGGCTGTCGCCAAACCACCGGGGCAAGGACGACGACCTCGACAGGTGGAAACCGAAGGCCGCCTGAGAGAAAAACGACGCCTGCCGGAAGAAGAACGCCGCCGAAAAAGAATGGCTCCTCAGACGGGGGCCATTTATTTTGACCCTCGCACTCGGCCTGAATCGTGAGATGCCCAGCCGACAAATTGTTGAAGTGAGATATCAGAGTCTCTGGTGGTCAAAAGGAGACATCTAATGGTCGTTCATGGGCCTACTCTGTTCTTGAGGCAATATCAATGAAAGCATTTACAAGGCTCGGAACAGTAGTCCTAATCCTGGCTCTTGGTACGGTTGTTCCTGCCTTCGCACAGCACGAACAAGAGGGGGCCAAGCCAGAGGGGAAACAGCAACAACAACACGCTCAACCGCAGCAGCATGCTCAGCCGCAGCAGCATGCGCAGCAGCAACAACACCATGCGCAGCAGCAACAGGCCCAACAGCACAGCCAGCAGGCCCAGAAGCAAAACGAGAACAAACAAAATCAGCAGCATGCGCAGCAGCAGAGCCAGAACAAGCAGCACGCACAACAGCAGCAGGCCAAGCAGCAGTACAACCAGCACCCAGCACACCACACCGAAGAACAGCAACATGCCCAGCAGGCCGCATGGCAGGATCACCGATCGCAGAATTGGCAGTCAGACCACCGCACGTGGCAACAACGCGGCGGGTACCATGGCTACCGCATCCCTGACAACCGTTACAACGGCTACTTTGGCCCGAACCACGGCTTCGTGATCTACAGCCAGCCCTATACGGTTGTTGGCGGGTTCCCGCGCTTCCAGTACGACGGCTATTGGTTCAGCATGGTAGACCCCTGGCCGAACTCCTGGTCAAACAACTGGTACGAAACCGACCCTGTCTACGTTGTCTACGAGAACAACGGGTATTACATGTACAACCAGAGATACCCTGGCATTGGCATGGCAATCACAGTTTCGATGTAAAGGTCTGTACGGAGCAGGGGAGGGCGAATCCGCGATAATACCGGCCTTGGTTGCTGGCGAATCCCGCCTTCCTCCGGGACCTGTCGACCGAGGGACTGCTCTGCAATAAACACCGAGAAGTCCCTCCGGTTTTTCGGATCCGCTATCAAGAGGTACCTTGAGAGTGCCAGCAAGCAGCCAAGAACGACATCGAACCGGACGCATTGGCTGGCTACGTGCGGCGGTCTTGGGCGCGAACGACGGCATCCTTTCAACATCGAGTCTGGTGCTCGGGGTCGCGGCTGCGCAGGCGACTCACCGCAGCGTACTGGTTGCAGGGTTCGCCGGCTTGGTGGCTGGGTCGATGTCGATGGCTGCCGGTGAGTACGTGTCTGTCCACTCACAAGCTGATACAGAGCAGGCCGAGCTCGAGCTCGAGCTCGCCGAACTCAAAGCAGACGACAAGGGCGAGCACAAGGAACTGATGGACATTTACGTCGCTCGTGGGCTCGATCCTTCGCTCGCGAAACAGGTCGCTGACCAGCTGATGGTTCACGATGCCATAGGCGCCCACACCCGCGACGAACTTGGAATCTCAGAGACTTCCCGCGCCCGCCCGATTCAGGCTGCGTTGGCATCGGCCGGCAGCTTCGCGGTTGGAGCTGCCATGCCTCTCCTGGTGAGCGCCGTTGCAAGGGAGGCGGGTTTGATCCCTCTTGTCTTTGGAACTTCCCTGGTGTTCCTCGCACTTTTAGGGGGCCTGGCTGCGCGCGCGGGTGGCGCCGATATAACCAGTGGCGCAATGCGCGTCACCTTCTGGGGTGCGCTGGCCATGGCGGTGACTGCGGGCGTCGGCTGGCTCTTTGGAACTGTTGCCTGAGCGGCCAATTCGCCGCTCATACAGCTACCGCCCTCCCTCCTCAATGGGATCTCCGTAGTGTGCAATTGTGAACATACACAATCTTCCCAACTGCGCTAGAGTTTCTTATCCACCACGCCGATGCGCTAGACATGCTTGGCAGTCGCGGATGAGGGGCGAGGGCCTCCAGCAAAGGCGGCAATCATTGTTCAGCGCGTGTCTCCGCAAAGTACCGGCGTTCATCCTGGTCGCGATCTTTTTTGTGCCTTGTGCGTCGGCCCAGGAGATGAGTGCGCTTCCTGCCCGACTCATCCTTCCAGACCGAACTCCCATCGAGCTTCAACTTGCCGAAAGCGTTTCTTCCGCTCACGCCCGCCCAGGAGACGAGCTGGACTTTGTTGTCGTCAGAGACGTGAATGTCGAAGGTTTGACCGTGATTCCGGCCGGAACCGTAGCCAGCGGCTCCGTCACTGGAATTAAAGGCAGGCGGCTCTTGGGAATCGGAGGCAGGGTAGCGCTGAAACTCGATTCGGTAACGCTGGCTAACGGCGAACGGATCGGGCTGCTTGGACGCATGGCCGTGAAAGGACGCACGCGCATCAGAATGATGGCAGCCGCCATGATCGCTACCGGACTGGTCTTCCTGCCTGCTGCAGCGGTTTTCCTTCTCACCCGTGGTCACGACAGCGTCGTGTTAAAGAGTACGGCAATTACTGCCCATTCCGAGGGCGCCACCTCAGTTTTATCGGCAGGGTTACAACCCTCCGTAAAGCAGTCTTCTGAGCTGGCCGAGATGATGGACTATCTGCCGCCGCGTGTGATCAATGGCGACGGACTCGAAGGCGACATGGTGAACCTCGTTTTTGTCGCCCAACCGGAAGAGCTGCAGCAAGCGTTTGCGCGTGCAGGGTGGATCAAGACTGACGATTGGAAGCCGATATTCGTTTGGCATCTGTTGCGGCATCGAACCAATGACGCGCAATTGCCGATGGCCAGGTTGTACCTGTTCGGGAGAGTGCAGGACTATTCGTATGCTTTGCCCGATCCGCATGCGATCGTGACGCGACGGCACCATCTGAGAATCTGGAAAACCGATTACACCATCGATGGAACACCCATCTGGGCGGCTGCCGCTTCCCGCGACGTCGCCATTGTGATCGGCAAGCATGGGCATTTAATCAACCACCGGATCGACCCCGCCGTGGATAGTGAGCGCGATTTCGTCGGCTCCAATCTTGCCGACAGCTTGTACGCCAGCCGGCAGGAGTACTTGCATAGTAGTAAGCCGGTTTTTGAGGCGCAGACTTCGTCTGGCGACAGTTATCATTCCGACAGCAGAATTCTTCTCCTGGATCTCCATCCCGTCACTTCCAGCAAGGCTGGCGCAGGCGATCAAACCTTCGCTCCGAAGGAGTCTTTCCAGAGCAATCTGACGTTGTCCCGTGGGGGCGCTGACCACTGAGAAGTCGCACTCCTGCCGGCGTGCGGTACTCTGAAGCGCCAATACCGGAAAGCACCATGCACTCAGTGCCGGTAGCAAGAATTCACACAGGAACGCGCGATTGCGGGATAAGATTGAAGAAGGAAGAACAAAGTCCAAAAGGTGCTCTTGCAGCATTCAGTCGGCTAAAGGGGTAGCTCCCCGTAGCCGCTTCCCAGGAAGATGCTGAGTCGTTACACCTCACCTATCCCGCATTTCAGAAATAGGAGTTGTCATGAGTTCTACCGTCGAGCAGTCCGCTGCTGAAGATTGTGTCAGGATTAAAGACCTTGGTTATAGCTCCTCCCACCATATCAGGATGTATGGCGAGCAATTTGATATTATTTCCGATCCTTTCCCGGACGGTAGCGGAGTCGCGGTCCACGTCACAACCGCCCAGGCGCCGACGGAAAGGACGCTGCGGCTTCCCACGTCGATTCTCGTGGGCCTCAAAGACTTGCTCCCGAAAACGGATTGACACCCGTCACTTCGCAGTGACGTTTAGCACGGCAACTGCGAGTTGTACATCTCCGGGTTTGCACTCTGCATCTCTGCCATAGAAGACCGTGTCATCCAGGCAGGCTCGGCGACCATCGTTCCTTGACTTCGGGAAGGGCTGAGCGTTCGGAGTTCCGTTACAAAAGGAAGGTTAGTTATATGAGCAGCGAAGTGTCTGACCAGATGCTCACGCTCCTAAAGGAGCTGTCGGTTTACAAGGCAATGGATGAAGAATATCGTGGCGGCTCTGGAAATGAGGCCGAGACACAAGCCTATCTAGAGCGTGAGCGGAGACGCCACGAGATTGGGCAGGAAATGCAGAGTCTCGCTGCCGAGAGGAAGACCAGTCCGTCCGAGCCATCGGCGGAAGAAACCCAGTCGTCTAGCCGTGCCTCGATAACGGACTGTGGGCCGTTCCGTTCATAAATTGCTCCCCGATTCTCAGGCTTGCATTTCACTCTGTGCCATACCGCGCAGCAGCGCTATTTACAACGTGGTCAAACTTGACCAGACACGGGTTGCTGTTCCAGCGACAATGGAGTTGCCTGACAATTCGCAGGTTGTGAGCTTAACAAGGAGGCCTTCTTGACGATAGTCGCGAGCGATCCGCCCCAAGAAAATCAATCCCGAACGGAGATGGTAAACCGATGCGAATACTGAGCCTGTGTTCTCACGCGAATGTAGGGTGGCCGATACAGTGCGACGGGGAGACGGTAGCCTCACAGCATTGTTGTGACTGTGGAGCGCAGCGGACCTTTGTGTTCCGACCCCGCTTGCGAAAAGGACCATGGAAGCGAGTACACCTGCGTACCGCGCCTCCTGCCGCGGTTGCCTTTCTCTCCGACTTGCGTCGTGCAGTGTTGCCGTTGGGGCAGGTCGCAGGTTCATAAATCAATGCTTCAAAACCGCCCGCCCGCAAACCATTAAGGGCATTAAGGGCTATTGTGGGATGTATGGAAAGGTAGTCGAGTTATGCCGTTACTTCAAGTTGTTGTGGTCCTGATCGTCGTCGGAGTTCTTCTGTGGCTGGTGGATCGCTTCATCCCCATGCAGGGCTCCATTAAGTCAATCTTGAATGGAGTGGTTGTCATAGCCGTGGTGTTGTGGCTGCTGAATATCTTTGGGCTTTTTCAGTCGCTCTCCGGCATTCGCATCGGCAAGCCGTAGTAGTCCCGGGTGAGGTATCGGCTATCAGGGTCCAAGAGCGAAATCGCTTGCCTTGTGACGCAATACCCGTCTTGAACTTCTAATCCGGATGCGGGAGATGGTCTCCAAACTGGACGCTGGCCCAGAAACGCCCTTCTGGGCGTGTGAGCAAGACAACCCAGAAAATCCCGAGTCCCGTAGGGACGGCACAATCCGGGAGTTTTGTGTCGTCCCTCCGGGACGCAATTTCATACATCTCACCCTACCCGGCACTCCCGTGCCGGACTATAGGCTGTGGCGTGCCTGCGGCACTGTATGGTCGCAAACTCATTATCAATAGCCGTGCCGGACTATAGGCTGTCCCGTGCCAGCGGGACTGGTCTAAGATAAATTCCATGGGGAAGGCGCACGGGCGGGCCGCGATCGCGCTAGGCGTCGTGCTGGCGTGTTGGGCTAAGAGATAATGGAAATATGGCGAAACGAGCCATCATCGCGCTCGGCATCCTGCTGGCCTGCCGCGCTTGTGCTTCCGCATTAGACCCATCTCTCGACACTAGAGCAGTTCCTTAGTAGCTATATCCCGGAAGGGTGATTGGCGATAGTGTGGGGATGGCGATCTCTGCGAATGCGTCGATGGCACGAGCCTATGCGGACGATTTGCGCTGCAAGCTTCTGGAAGCCTACGAGGCGGGCCGTGGAAGCCTGCGGGAGTTGGCGAAGCAGTTCGGCGTCAGTTTGGGGGTACAGCAAGAAGATTCGAGCCCAGCAGTTGCGGACGGGGCGGAAGGAGCGACCGGCGCAGAGCCAGCACGGTCCTGCCAGTCGGTTGACGGCTGCGGGGGAGCAGCAGTTGCGGTCGATCCTCCGACAACAGCCCGACCTGACCTTGGCGGAACTGCGACCCCGACTGGCGGCCAGAGCCGGTGTCGACATTAGTCGATCGCGACTCTGGGTGTGGCTGCAGCGGTTGGGCTTACGGCATAAAAAAAATCGCTCCGGGCACAGGAGCAGGAGAGCGGGGAAAACCTCTGGCATCGCCAGGCGTGGTGGGAGCAGGTAAGCGAGTTGGATCCCGCCTCGCTGGTGTTTCTCGACGAAAGCGGCGTGACCACGGAGATGACACGCCGCTATGGGTGGGCACCCCGACCCGAACGCGTCTCCGAAACGGTGCCCGCCGGCCACTGGCGCACCCTGACCGTGTTGGCCGCGCTCACCACGGCAGGCGTGCTGGCCAGCATGACCATGGAGTCGCCTACGGATGGTGATGTCTTTCTCGCTTTCGTGGAGCAGGTGCTCGGGCCCCGGCTGGAACCGGGGCAGGTGGTAATCCTGGACAACTTGGCTGCCCACAAGCTGGAAGGCGTGCGCCAGCTCATCGAAAGCCGCGGGGCGCACCTGCTCTATCTGCCGCCGTACTCGCCCGACTTTAACCCCATCGAGCAAGCCTGGTCCAAAGTGAAACAATTATTGCGGGGAGTAAAGGCCCGAGTTCTGCAACAACTCGAACCGGCGATCGCTCAGGCCCTGGCTGCCATCACGGCCCAAAACGCGCAAGCCTTCTTCCGCCACTGTGGATACGGGATACAGCAACTATGAACGTGCTCTAGTCAATAGAATTCGCGGTCCCTACCATTTCGGTGAAACAAGGCCTGGTACCCAATGAAGTGTGGCCCGTGCTGCCCGCCCTGGAGAGCAGCTGAACTCGGTTGCAATCCACCCGCGATGCACAACGTCCAGCGCTCCCTGCGCCGACGACACAGGCACGCGTAATGCGATCCGTCGGGCGGGTCGCTCTTCCTTGTCTCGTCCTTGCCGCTTGGCCTCTGATAATTGGTGCTTTATGCCGCTTTAGCGGCATGGAGGAGGCTGCATGTGTACCATCAACGCTGTCCACATCGCCGGTCGTCGAGCGGAGGAAATGCCAATTACGACATTGGTTTCTCGTTCATTGCTTCTTCCAGCGTAATCCTGCGCTTCTGGCGATACGCCATGTTCGCCATATGTGCCGCGATGGCTGATTTGTATCCGATATCGACCGGCGCGTTGGTGTTCTGGTTGCGTGAGCGGATGCACTCCATCCAGTTGGCCATGTGGTCCTGGCCAGGGGAGTGCCCGGTCAACGCCGCGCCATCGGGCCGATTGACTTTCTCCGGATAATAGCTGATTCCCGACTGATATTTTCCTGTCACCATATCGGGTGTACCAGTGACATGTTCGATGGTGCCGTCGGAACCAAGGAAGTACTCGCCTAACCCATAGCGGCCGTTGCTGAAAGTCGACTGCCAGCAGACCACGAGATCGTTGGGATACTCGAGCGTGATCGCAATGGTATCCGGCACCTGGCGTCCGTCTTTCACCGAGAAGACGCCGCCCATCATCGATGCTGCCACGGGTTCCTGAAGGTTGAGCGCAGTGATAATCCAGGCAATCTGGTGAACCATGTTTTCGGTGACGTTGCCGCCGGAAAACTCCCAGAACAAACGCCAGTTGATGTACTGTTCTGCGTTGAACGGAGTCCTGGGCCTTTCGCCGAGAAACAGGTCCCATCGCACGTGGCGGGGATCACAGTCGCTGGGAATCCGACGGACCCATTGCCCGTGCCCGTGCGAAGAGTTGCGGCTCATCCACGATTCCACCAGCGTAACCTTGCCTACGATCCCTTCCTGAACCCACGCGCGCGCATCGGCCAACTCGCCCGAGCTTTCGTGTTGCAAACCGATCTGCACCACCTGCCTGGAATCGTGCGCCGCACGCCGGCACGCCACGGCTTCGGGAATGTCGTAGGTCATCGTCTTTTCGCAATACACGTCCTTTCCCGCCGATAACGCCATCAGAAAGTGACTGGCGTGAAGGTGTAGCGGGCTGGCGACGATGACGGCATCGATGTCCTTGCGATCAAGAAGGTGTCGCGGATCGTCGTAAGCCTGGGCAGACGGCGCAATCGACTTCACCTGCTCGCGGCGCCGCGAATACGTATCCGCTATGGCGACGCATTCCACGTCGGGTTGCTGCAGCGCGGCACTCAGGTCTGCCTGACCACGATCGCCCGCGCCGATCAACCCGATGCGGATGCGATTGTTCGCACCCAACACACGAGAGCTCGGGAAGGTCGCCATCGCGAGGGTGCCGACCGCCACGCGACCGAGAAATTGCCGCCGATTCCAGGGCTCGGATTCGTGCCTATCGTTGGCAGCGGCATCCGATATGTTTACCTTGCTCATGAGAGCGCTCCTGCCTGCTGTAAAGCAGCCTTCATGCCCGCCCAACTCTGGCGGGTCGATTCCTCAGCCGTACCGGCGCCGCGCCAGTGGGTCTCCAGCGACACGGCGTAGGTGTATCCTGCCTGCTTGAGCGCCCTAAACTGCCCAACCCAGTCGACAATCCCCTTCCCCACGGGAGCCCATTCAATGCCGCCGTCGGGCTTGCGCGTGACGCTCTTGCAGTGGCAGTGTCCGATGCGTTTTGCGGGCAACAGGCGATAGCCATCCGGGTAAGGGTTTTCGCCAACGGCCGCTGCATTTCCTGGGTCCCAGTTCAGCATGAAGTTCGGAGACTCGATCGCCGCCAGCGTTTTCGCCGCTTCTGCTCCGGTTGCGGTATTACAACTTGGCTCGTTTTCCAATAGGAACACGAGGTCCTGCTTGCGCAATTGCTCGGTGGCCCAGCGCAGCTTGTCGTTGATGGCGTCACGAAATGGTTTGGGATCTTCCAGACGCCAGAAGTCGAAGCCGCGCACGCGATCGGTCTGAAATGCCTTGGCCGCCTCAATACAGCGTTCCAGCACCTCGTTCTGCTGATTAAAGGCAAAGTCGGCATTGAACTGGTCGCGATTGGGGTTGAACTTGGAATGCGGCGCTCCGGGCCAGTCGACTTTGAACAGCGGACTGGCAATGTCGGTCACGCGCAACTGGTAGTGCTTTAGGATTCGCCGGGCTTCGTCGATCTCGTTCGCCTTAAGATCCATCACGTTCTTGTTCCAGAGGCTACGAATCTCGATCCATTCCATGCCAAATTCATTGGCCGCGATGGAACAGGTTCGATCGAAATCCTGCGAAATTTCATCGGTGATAACTGCGACGCGGAAGGGAGACTTCAGTCGCGGAACAGATGGCTTGTCACTCGACAGCGCCGATGAGCCTGGTGGGCTGGAGGCTGCAAGAGCCGCTCCCATCGCAGCAAGAAACGTTCGTCGAGTAATCATGCGGTTTGGCCTCGGTCAGCGGACCAGTTAGATGACCCGGAAGTCATGCCCGGTGGCACGTGCCCGCTCGCTCACCGCCAATATAAAGGAAATCGCCCAGGTAGCAAGCCGGCGGGATCCAGTAAAGGCACAAAAAGGACACCATGGGAGGTTGAACCGATGCTCTATGTTTGCTAAGTACTCTACTACGTAAATACAGTGACGTATTTATTGCTTGAAAATTGGCGCAAACATCAACTAGGCTTGTTCTTGGAGACATGCCTTGCCACGTTCAAGCCCTTTTCGTATCGTTCTTGCGCCCCAGGAGCGGGAAGAACTGGAAGCCCGGACTCGAAAATATACGTCGCCGTATCGAGATGTCATTCGAGCTAAGATTGTCCTCCTGGCGGCGCAAGGTCTGCCCAACCATAGCATCGCCACGCGCTTGGACACGCCGCGGCAGATCGTCAGCAAGTGGCGCAAACGATTCGCATTGGCCCGTCTGCCCGGCCTCGACGAACAACCTCGGGGCGGGCGTCCCGCGCTCTTTTCCCCCCAGCGTCGTCGTGCAAGTAAAAGCTCTGGCCTGTGAGCTTCCTCATCGCCTCGGACTGCCGCTCTCACGATTGTCGCTGGCCGATATCCAACGAGAGGTAACCGCCCAAGGCATAGTCGCCCAAGTCAGTGGTACTACCCTCTGGCGCTGGCTGAGTGCCGATGCCCTGCGTCCCTGGCAGCACCGCAGTTGGATCTTTCCCCGCGATCCGGATTTCGCTCTGAAAGCAGGGCGCATTCTCGATCTCTATGCCCGCATGTGGCAGGGAGCGCCCCTACAAACCAATGACTTCGTGATCTCCGCTGACGAAAAGACCAGCGTGCAAGCGCGACGCCGCAAGCAACCTACTTTACCGCCCGCTGCCGGACGCCCGATGCGGATAGAACACGAGTATTTCCGCGAAGGCGCCTGGACCTATTTGGCAGCCTGGGACGTCCATCGTGCCAAGCTCTTCGGTCGCTGTGAGAAGAAAAGTGGTATCGCTCCGACTGATCGTCTCATGGCTGAGGTCATGAGTCAGGAACCCTATAAGTCGGCCCACCGCGTCTTCTGGATTATGGACAACTGCTCGGCTCATCGCGGCCAAAGGGCGGTTGAACGCATCCGATCCCGTTGGCCCAATGCCATCGTGCACACACCAATTCATGCCAGCTGGCTCAATCAAGTCGAGATTTATTTCTCCATCGTCCAAAGGAAAGTGCTCACTCCCAATGATTTCTCCTCCCTTGCCCAACTCGAGCAGCGCCTTCTCGACTTTCAAAAACACTACGAGCAAACGGCTACCCCATTCCAATGGACCTTCACTCGCAACGACCTTTCTGCCCTCCTGGCCAAGCTGCAGCCTCAAGCGATCGCCGCTGCCGCGTGAGACTGCACACAAATACGTCACCGTAATTCCGAACCAGAGTACTTAGCTACCTGTTGGGCGTGGTCATGCAACGCTGTTGACTGAGTTCGCCGGCACCTGAGGCGACCTATCTGGAGACCCACGCCGTCCTAAATCCCACTACCCATCGACCGAGGTGGGCACTCATGGATTGGTTCCTGCGGCAGCTTTCTTGTTCACCGTTACCGTATAAGAAATTTTCTTCGGCCCTTTAAAGAAGAAAACCAGCACCACATTCGGCGCCTTCACCAAGTCAGCAGGCAGGTGCACCACGATCTTATCCGCCGATGCCTCCGCTGGAATCTTTGTCTTGCCTATTTCCACGTAATCGAAGCCATCTAGTTTGTTTCCTTTCACGGTAAGAATCGTCGCCACGCCCTCGTCGATTGATCCCTGAGGTTTCAGAATCGGCCCAGTGGGCGCTGCCGTGGCCTTGGGCTTCGACGGCAGCTCGACGAGCAGGAGATCGCCTGAATCGCTGTTGAGCGCAACCTCGGTGAGGTTGGCCGCCAGTTTCTGCGGGACGCACAGGATGCGTCCAGTGTTAGAGTGATCGCTCGCCGGGTCGTTGGGCGTACATAGTGCGCCGTCGGCGTTAAAGTGCATCCCCGCCGGTGGCGTCAAACGTTGCAGGTTGCTTCCCATCAGTGCAATCTGCAGATTGTCTTTCCCCTTCGCGATCACCGTTGCCTTGTCAATCGTCGGCACGGCGGTCACGCTCAAGTCGGCCGAGACCTTGTAGGGATTTCCCCACAGCAGCTTTTCCACGGTCACCGTGGGCGCGCCGCGCAGAAGCTCCATTGGCGCGCGGAATGAAATAGTATTATTCGCATCATCAACGGTGATCGGCGAGTCGCGCAGCCCGAAGACCCTGCTACCCACCATGGCAATCAGGTGAAGGCCGCTCAGGCCCCCATCGACAGCGGGGCAGTGTGGCTCACCAGCGACCCGCGCCACTCCCACCGTCAGCCTTCCTATGGTTGCGCTCTCCGGAACCACCGTGGGGTTGCCGGTGATTTGAAGGCATTCAAAGTCGGTGCCGTTTCCGATCTGCGGAGAAACAATTTCCCGGCTCGCGCCCGACCGGTCCGCAAGATAAGCCCTTTGCGTAGCCAGCAGCGCCGCGGGCACCGTAAAGTCGATGCTGGTTGGACTGAGCAAGATGTTGGCAGCGCCTTGGCTGATCGTTGTGCCCGCGATCTTGATGTAGGTGTTCTGCAGATACGATGTGCTCTCCAGGTGGACCGTCACCGTTCCATCGCCATTATCCAACGGGAAAACGTTCGTGATCTGCGGCTGTAGATTGAGAGAGTGGATGGGGAATGCCGGGGATGCAACGGTCGCGCCCGTATAGTCCGTTGCCACGGTATTCAGCTTGCGATCGATCTTTCTCCACCCGGTGGTGACGGTCACCGTTCCATAATCCTGGTACTCATGTACTGCCCCGTCCTCGTATATCGGAGGCGGAAACGCTAACTGCACAAATAGCGTGCGCATCCCGCTCGAAACTGTCCGGGCGCCTAGAACCGGCCGGAGCTGCCAGCCGAATCGGATCGCCCCCGGCACCTCTGGGTGGGGCGGCAGTTGCAGGGCTACCGTGTCCTGGGCCTGCACGATATAGTAGGTCTGCTTTTGCCACAGGAAATTCACTCCGGCGGTCAGCACGCCCGTCACTACCCCCCCCGCCCACATTGAAGGACTTGCCGGTGATTGTGGCCACGTTGTACGTCTTGTCCTGTGGCAGGATCGCGGTAATCGCCGGAGCTTCGTGAAAGAGCCCTCCCGCCGTAGGTGTCACCGTCAGAATGACCTCCGCCACCGCATCCTTGTCCTCCTCAGAAGGGACGATGGAGACAGGAATGCCAATGGTCACGCGCCGCTTGGGCAGAGTGATCACATCACCGCCACCTAAATCCCACTGCACGGTCTGATCCGAAAGCGCGCCCTCGAGCAGAAGTGCCAGTCCGGCCACTTCGGAGGTCAGTTGCACCTGTTCGTTCAGAATGCTTGAGGCACTGGGCGCAAAGGTTGACGGCGCCGTGAAGGAGTTCGTCGTCGGAAGCGCGGGTGCGCTGGGGTTCTGCTGGGTGAGCGTGGCGACTGTCAGCGTCCCGGGGCCCGTAACCACGGTCTGATTGCTACCCGTTGTCCCGTTCGAAGTGGTGGGTATCGTCACTGTGAGCTGGTTTGACGTTGTGGGCCCATTCGCACCCCCGGTTGTGGATTGTGTCGTCGCGTTGGAGGTGCCGCTGTTGTTGGTCGAGGTGGTGCCCTGGTTTTGCGTGGTGACGGTGTTGCCGGTGTTGGCCGTAGTTTGAAGCCCCGCTATAGGCGGGCCACCCACATTGAATGCGAAGCCGGACTGCTGCATGGTGGAACCCTGGATACTGCCGATGCGGCTGGCAATAGCGGTAGCGTCCAGAAAGTTCATACCCGCCAGCCGCGCCCGCGTGTTGTCCAGCATCTGTTGGAGGGCCGCGTTGTCGTAGACCTTAATACCGGTCACAAGGATACCGTTGTCTGGTCCTTGGGCAAACGCAAGAGACCCGGTCAGCACTGCCCATGCGGCACAGAGCCCCGTGCAGAAAAGCTTTCGTTCCCTCTGTTTCATGGCACCTCTTTCCGGCTAGTGCCGAACGGCTCTATCCACCGAGAATATCTGCGTCGGCTCCAGCGGTTGCACCGACCCGGTCAGCGTGTATCTCCCCGCCTTATCGGCGAAATAGGCAATTGCAGCGTTGATGTGATCCTGTGTGCTTCCTTTCTCCGGAAAATTGGTCATCATCAGCGGCAGAGCGACAGTCACACTCTGTCCGGCGTCGGGTGTAAAGACCGGCCAGTACTGGCTCGTCACTACGGTTCCAGTCAGCGTAATGGTCATACCGGATACTCCTTCAGGTCGAGGCGCTTTCGCCCCCGGAAACGGGAGAATGGGCCAGAGGGTCTGCATCACCAGACCAGTCCCCATCAAGACAACTCCTATCGGGACCGACTTTATTGAGCAGCCCCAGAATCGAGGCGGTTGAACCCTCTTGCTCTCGAGCGGCGCCGCGAGACCTACCAGCGATGTAGGAGATCAAACAGAGCGCGGCTCCGGTGGCCTCAATTCCTTGGGAAATGTACATCGACGTAAGACCCCACGAGGAAGTTGTCGAACATGGGTCAAATAGATTTGCCTAAAACCGACTGTGGAACTTGAGAGCAGATAGTATCCTAAAAAGCTATAACTGAAACAAGAATCTGAGCCTGATAACAAACTGTTTTTGACCCACCACATATGTGGATGTGGCTATTCTGCGACTCTTGACGATTGTCGCTGGATTTCATCCACGTGAACATATAACGCCCAACCCATCATTTGGAGAACTCCGCCAGGTCCCGGTCACAAGGACGGAACGCCGACAACACGTCCAAGTGAGTTTCCCGAACCAGATTTCTGGCCCGGAATGCGTTTCTGTCAAAGATCAGCGCTCACTTTCGTCAACCTCGCGAAAGCATCATGGCGCGAACTGGGCATTTATCCTCAAGAGAATAGGAGAGACCTGCCGCCTAAGGCTCTGTGACGCGCGAACGCCGAGTGCAGAGCTAGGGAACCACTGGTCAGAGAGTTGGCCAACAGAAGAAATAGTGGCAAGAGTGAAGTTAAATTTCAACCGACCAAACCCAACGTTCTCCGTAAATTACTTTGGCGTGGCTATCCTGGCGGCCTCCAGTTTCGGGACCCCCTCGACTCGGCGACCAATTCTAGCTTCGTTCATCTAAGTTTTGTTGGTCACTGTTTGCCACCGCACAAAGGAGATGAAATATGAAGGCAGTTGTCGTTCACCAATATGGCGGTCCTGAAGTGCTCAAGTTCGAGGAGTACCCTGACCCGGTTCCGGGTCCGGGCGAGGTGCTGGTGCGGGTCGCCGCCACGAGCGTGAATCCGATTGACTACAAGCGTCGTGCCGGATTAACGAAGGACTTTTATCCCATTAAGTTCCCGGGACTGATAGGAGTCGATATTGCGGGGACAGTGGTCAAAGTTGGGCCGGGAGTGGAAGGCTTTTCCGTTGGCGACCAGGTGTTCGCTATGGCGGACAATACTTACGCCGAACTTTGTGTTGTGAAAGCCGCGATTCTGGCGAAGGTTCCCAAGGGGCTCGATTTGATCCAGGCGGCGGCGCTGCCGCTGGTGACGACGACCGGCAACCAGCTCCTTTCAGCTACGGGAATCAAAGCGGGCCAGACGGTTCTCGTCGTAGGTGCTGCTGGAAATGTCGGGCGTTCGGCGGTATTCACTGCGAAGGAACGCGGGGCGACTGTGATCGCTGGGGTCTTAGAGAGGCAGATGGATGAGGCGAAGACTGTGGGCGCGGATCAGGTGGTCGCAACCGACGACGACACAGCGATTGCGAATCTTCCGCCGCTCGATGCGGTGGCGGATACGGTAGGCGGAAGAACCGCCGAGAAGCTGATCGCCAAGGTCAAGCCGGGAGGAGTGTATGCATCGGTTGTCGGGGCACCGCAGAACGCCGCGAAGTACCCATCTGTAAAGGTGGTGCCAGTATTCTCGAAATTCGACAGGAAAACGCTCGAGTTCATGGCCGAAGCGGTGCGAGATGGCAAGCTGGTCATCCCGATTAGCCAGAAACTGCCACTCAGTGAAGCGGCCGAGGCTCAAACAGCGGCAGAAAAGGGTGGTGTCGGGAAGATATTGCTGGTGGCTTAAACTCTCTGCTGGACATGCAACGTCTAAAAGAAAATCGAAATGAAGAAAGATCACCGGGGACTTAATCCCGCTTCGAAACTAAGCCGCGACGGATGTGTGGAATGCCTGGCGTCACCGAAAGGTTGGTGTTTTCATCTCCGTCGGTGTGCGGAGTGTGGGCAGATTGGATGCTGTGACAGTTCTCCGAGCCAGCATGCGTCCAAGCATGCGGCAGCGACAGGGCATCCGATCATTGCCAGCTTCGAGCCGGGTGAGGATTGGTTCTTCGATTACGAGAAGCAGGGGTTGATCAAGGGTGTGGAGTTGATTCCGCCACACTCGCATCCGGAAGATCAACCATCACCGGGACCGGCAGGGAGAGTTCCAGCCAATTGGGAATCGCTGCTGCCCTAGCTGGCGTCGATCGATTTTTTATGAATGGGAGCGGGACTCGGGACACCGTATTTGTAATGAGCACCGTATCGAGGGGAGCCATCAATGAACGGCGTACAAAAGGAGCCATTAATGAACGCGATACAAGTCGAACAGAAGAGCTATGAGATGCCCCCGCGCGAGGGGATCAGCATCGCGCAGTTTCTTACCGTCGCCGACATCGAGCGATCGGCCCGCTACTACGAAAAGGTCTTCGGCGCTCGCATTCTGAGCCTGGGTGACGGCAACGCGCCTGGGTACCTTCAGCTTGCGAATATCTGGATGATTCTGAACGTTGGAGGCGGGCCGACCCCTGATAAGCCGACGGTAACGCTCAGCGTCCCCGACCCGAATCACATCAACAGCTTTATGAATTTCCGCGTTGCGGATATTCAAGCGTGCTATGAATTATGGAAAAGTCGAGGAGCCGAGTTCATCACGGAGCCAATACCCAAGTACGGCGAGATTCGCTGCTACATCCGCGATCCTGACGGCTACATTATCGAGGTCGGACAGAGCACTGCCCTCACCTACGGTTAACACTCGGCCCGGATGGGATGCCGACTCTGCGCCTCATCCTCGCGCTTCTGCCAATTTTGCTTTGAACAGTCACTCGCTCTGACATCGAAAGGAGTACCAGATGGTCATCACAAACGAACTGAAAGAGGCCGCGCGCGTCATCGCGCCTGTCGCCTTGAACACGCTTAGTGTGAATGTTTTTACCGCCCCGGGAAAGACTATGGTCGGCGAGCGGCCAAAGCCCTTCGGCGAAGCGCTCGGCTTTGACCCGATCACGTCGACTTTAATCTTCGGCGAGTACGACGCGGTGCTGGTGGACGCAATGGGGACGGTGGCTGAGGCCAAGGCTCTCGCGGATTGGGTGGCTCTGCACAACCGCAACCTCGAGACCATCTATATAACGCACGCCCATTTCGACCACTTCTACGGTCTGAGCGTTCTGCTCGACCGTTTCCCGGGCGCCCGGGCGATTGCAACGCCGAAGACAGTGAAGGCCATGCAGATGTCTTTCACTCCCACGGTGGAGCGGTTAGCCCGCCGGATGTTTCCTGGGCAAGTGGCCACTAAGCTGGTTTCACCAGAGCCCTATGAGCACGACACGTTCACTCTCGAAGGCCACGAATTGCGCATCATCGAGCAGGGCCGCACCGACAGTCCCGATTCGACCTCTCTCTATGTTCCGTCGATCGGCCTGATCGTCGCTGGCGACGTTGTGTACAACCACTGCCGCATGTACGTCGGCGACACCACCCCCGAGAGCCGAAAGAATTGGATCGCGGCGCTGGATCGGTTAGCGGCCCTGAATCCCGCGATTGTCGTCGCCGGTCACAAGAAGCCCGGCGCGCCCGACTCTCCTTCGGCAATCCAGGACACCAAGCGTTACCTCGAGGACTTCGATCGGGTGCAGAAAACCGCGACGTCCGACCAGGACCTGTTCGATCAGATGACGGAGCTGTATCCGCATTGGGTAGCCAATCAGTCGTGGTTGATGTTCGGATTCCCCGGGACATAACTCACATCAACCGCAGTGGCCCGTCCTTGCGCACTTTGGAGGAAGAGCTAGCTCATATTCAGGAGAACAGAATTCGATTTCAAAAAGGAGAACAATAATGACAACTAAAGGAAAAGTCTTAGTGCTGGTATCGAGCGGTCATGGCTTGCCCTTGAAAGATGGCAAGGTCTATACCGGCGCAGGCTACTATCTCAACGAGCTGACGGTTCCGGTTCGCGCCCTGATGAAGGAGGGCTACGAAATCACTTTCGCCAACCCCAAAGGCAACACGCCGCAAATGGATGTCCATTCAGCTATAGCCGCAGTTCTTCGGTGGGGACGAGGCTAAGCTTCAGGACTATCTAAAATTCCGCGACACCCTGAGTGGGCTCAAAAATCCAACTCGTATCTCGGATGTCATCGGATCGGGCCTGGATCAATATGACGCTGTTTTCGTCCCCGGCGGCCATGGCCCGATGATGGACCTACTCGATGATCCCGACGCGGGCACCGTGCTGAGACACTTTCATAAAACATCCAAGCCGACGGCAGTGCTCTGCCATGGCCCGATTTCACTTCTCGCGGCGCTTCCGAATTCGACGGAAGTGGTCGCCGCGCTGTCGGCGGGCGATGCCGCTGGAGCACACGTAAAGGCTCAAGGCTGGATCTATTCCGGATATAAGGTGACTATCTTTTCGACAGCGGAAGAGCAGCAGCGGGAACCGCTTGAGATTGGTGGTAAGGTTCTCTTCTACCCGGACTTTGCCTTGCGTACGGCGGGCGCTGACGTAAGTGTGGTTGCTCCATGGCAGAGCTACGTCCTTCAGGATCGCGAGGTTATCTCAGGTCAGAACCCATTCTCTGATCAAGCGCTTCTGAAACTTCTTCTACCGGCACTCGATGCGAAGAAGAAGTCGGTTTCAGCGGCATAAAAATCGGGGACGCCCAGAAAGAGCTAATTGAGAAGGAGACGACACTTGGAGGGCGTAAATATCGATGAAAACTACGTTCGGCGGTTTTTCGCTGATGCCGCCTGAAAATCAGGCAAGTGTGGGCCGCTATCGAATCCACATTGAGAATCGCCGCCTCGCGCCCGGTACGATCAACGGACGGCTACCCACTTTTGTATGCGTCAATCGTCACCCTCCCATGGGCATTTTCAGAATTGCCGACGCAATGTCTTCAACGTTGGTTTCCAGAGCGAAGTGCCCAGTGTCCAGGAATGTCACGGCTGCGTTGGGCACGTCTCGCTTGAATGCTTCTGCGCCAGGCGGAACGAAGAAGCTGTCGTTTTTGCCCCATATGGCGAGCAACGGAGGCTGATGCGTCCTTAGATACTGTTGGTAAAGGGGATAGCGTTCTAGGTTGGCTTTGTAATCAAGCTTGAGATCGACCTGTAGGTCCATCATGCCCGGTTGTGCGAGGAGTGCGGCGTCGAGCCAGTAGGCTTCGGGTTCGATTCTGGAGACATCTGGAACTCCATGGAAGTACGCCTCGCGAACACTATCTAGCGACATACGTTCTTTGATCTTGTCACGAATGGCCGCCGACGGCTGCTTCCAATAGGCGCGCAAAGGAGCCCACGGACCCTCACCCAAGCCTTCTTCGTATGCGTTGCCGTTCTGCGAGATGATCGCGGTGATGCGGCCCGGATCGGCGACTGCAAGGTTGAATCCGATAGGCGCACCGTAATCGAAGACGTACACGGCGAAGCGTTGTAATGCTAGGGCCTCCACGAACGCTTGGGTGGTCTCCGTCAATTGTGCGAAGGTGTAGCGATAAACTTCCCCATCCACCTTGGTAAAGCCAAATGAAGGCAGGTCAGGAGCAATCAGATGAAAGCGGTTCGCGAGCAGCGGCATCAGGTGCCGAAAGTAGTGCGATGAGTTTGCGAAGCCATGCAACAACAGGAGAAGCGGACGACCCTCGAGCCCGGCCTCTCGATAGAACACGGTAACGGGACCGACCTTCACGGTGGAATGCCGGACCTCTGCCACATCCATCTTCCCCTCCGAGTTGAGAGGTGCGGCGAATGAATAAGAGCGGGCAAGGGCCGCTGCTCCAATCATCCCCTTAACGATATGCCTGCGAGTTTCGCTGGATTCAGTATGGGTGTTAGCCATCTGCCTTCTCACATCATAAGCATTACCGGATCGGAAAGTCACCAGGGCGTTCCGTCGAATCGAATTCCCGGTAAGTCCCTGCATGTCGGCCAGTGTTTACGAACGTCTTCGCTTCACTTGGACGAAAAACGCCCATCCCGCGCTCTTGAAGAACGCCGCCAGCTCGCGGCCACAAGGACGGAACGCCGACTATACGTCCAAGTGGGTGCTTGTTGGATTGCCGACCCCCGATCCGGAATCTCCGCCGGGCGCTTTTCAAGGTCTTGAATGTGTGGATAAGATGAGGCCACACGCCGCATATGCGGTGACGGCAGGAACGCGGAGCGCGACTTCTGTGCCCGCGCCGACCTCACTACGGATCACTATTTCACTCCCAATCAGTTTGGCCCGTTCGCGCATGCCATGCAAGCCATAGTGTCCTTTGCGGCCCTCAGCAGCCAAGGATTTTGAGTCGATCCCCTTTCCATCATCGCGAACAAGAACCCTGAATTCCTTTTCTTCGTGGCGGATCTCTACCTTTATGTGCCGGGCTTGGGCGTGTTGGAAGCTATTGCGGAGGGCCTCGATGGCAATGCGGTAAACCTCGCCGGCAAAAGTCGGATCCAGCTCACGGGCAACGCCTACAAGCTCGACCTGGAAGACGGGAGAGCCATCGTCTCCGCGACCGGCTGCGAGACTCTCGCCAAAAGTCCTTATCGCGACTGCCAGGTCGTTGATTTCGAGCTCGGGTGAGCGCAACCCCTGTATCGCATCACGGCCTTCGGTAATCGCTTGCGCAGCCATGTCAATTGCACTATCAAGCATCCTCTTGGCTTCAGCCGCGCGGGTGGGCAACAGGCTAGAAGCAGCTTGAAAATGAAGTAACGTTCCGTGAAAACTCTGCAAAAGAGTATCGTGCAGGTCTCGAGCAATACGTGTCCGCTCGCGAACCCGCTCTTCCAGGCGCACTTCTTCCGCCCGCTTACGATCGTCGACATCAATCGCGGTTACGTACCACCTAGCGATATTTCCTCGTTCATCCCGCAAGGGCGCTCCGCGAAGTAGGAACCAACGGTATTTTCCATCTCTAGAACGGATGCGAGCCTCATCCTCGAACGGATCCCCACTGGCTAGTGCGGCACGCCTCTTCTCTAGATAGTGGCCCATGTCTTGGGGGTGACCAGCACTTTGCCATCCCGCGTCTACTGACTCTTCTACCGACATGCCCGTATATTCCTGCCATCGTTTATTGATGAACTCCAGCGATCCATCCAGGCGAATGGTCGAGGCGATCGCCGGGATGCCTTCAATTACATCCCGAAGCTGCCTTTCGCTCTGACGGATAGCTTCTTCGGCCCGCAAGCGATCCGTGATGTCGCGAGCAACCTTCAACAGGAAGCGACGTCCGCCATACGAGACTAGTGTGGTGTGTGCTTCGACAGGGAACGTTGACCCATCCTTTCGCCGATGCCAGTGTGTGTCGAACACGGTCTCACCCGTCGCCGCCCGCTCGGCGAGAGATTTCATCTCCGCTTGATACGATTCCAGGTGGAAGGGGTCCGGCGTCTTCCCGATCAGTTCCTGTCGCGTGTAACCCATGCTCTCGCAGGCCTGCCGGTTCACATCAATAACGATCCCTTTCTCGAGATCGTAGACAAAGAGGGCGTCGCCTGCGTGGTCCACAAACGTGCGGAAGCGCGTCTCGCTCTCGCGCAGCGCTTCCTCCGCCTGTTTGCGTTCCGTAATATCGATCACGGTGCCCACCATCCTAACGACGTCTCCCGCCTCATTCAGGACAGGGTGTCGCATCACCTGAATATGTTTAGCCGTTCCGCTGGGCAGCGCGATCCTGAACTCGGTCGAGGTGTCTACGTTTTCGCGGCGCGACTTCTCAAAGCCCCCGTTCACCCTGTCCCAATCCTCCGGGTGGATATGTCGGGAAAATGCTTCCCTGGTCGGTAAATCCTGTTGCACATCGATTTCAAAAATCCGGCGGCATTCCTCCGAAGCGTAGATATACTTGTTGCCGGCCAAATCGAAAGCCCAGCTGCCTGTGTGGCTCAGCCTCTGCGCTTCCGCCAGATACGCCTCACTCTGCCGCAGGGCCTCGTCGACACGCTTGCGCTCGGTAATGTCGCGCGCCACATGGACGACCTGTGTAAGTTCACCGCTTGCGTCCAATAGGGGGTCAACGGAAATCGACAACCAAGGACCATCCCTGTCTAGCCAGGATCTCCGCCTCTTCATGCCTTCGAGATTGGCGCATTTTGGCGAGAGGGCATTCGGCAGCGGGCAGAGACGTTCCGTGGATCAGTTCGTAGCAATGTCCCCCCACAATTTTGTCAGAGGGCAGCCCCAGGAACTCCGCCGCTGCATGGTTCGCTCGCAAGATACGGAAATCCTTGTCGAGCAGCAAGACCAAATCCTGCACCGCGTCAAACGTAGCCTGCCACTGCGCGGCGGTATTGCGCACCACCTCCTCCGCGCGCCTTCGTTCGGTGATGTCCTGCACGGTGCCAATTCCTTTGACGGCGTTCCCCTGCGGATCGAATTCGATTTCAGCCCTCTCCCGAACCCATTTCAATTCGTCCCCGACCAAAATGCGGTGCTCGATGTCATAGGGTGCTCCTCGGAGTGCTGCCGCCCACGCGCGATCGACACGCTCCCGGTCTTCGGGATGAGCCGATGCGGAGAAAAGCTTCGTAAATAAGAGGTGTGCCTATCGGCGTGTCAAAGATGCGATACACTTCGTCGGACCAGGTGAGTTCGTTGCGGGCGATGTCGAGATGCCAGCTCCCGATGTGCGCGATCTCCTGCGCTCGACTGAGATTGGTCTCGCTCTCGCGCAGCGCTTCCTCGGCCCGCTTGCGTGCGGCCCCGGAACGCAGGGTGACGATGCCGAACGCCAAGTCGCCAGCCAGTTCCTCAAGAAGCCTAACCTCTTCCGGTGTAGAAGCGTTGGGCTGCGCGGAATAAATGGTGAGGCTGCCGAACGCCCTGTCGTGTTCGTCCTTGAGCGGCAGAGCGATGCTGGAACGATAACCGTGCTGCAAAGCGCTCTCCCGCCAGGGCGCAACTCGAGGATCCGTTGCGAAATCCTCAGTGCAGCAAGTTTTCCCGCTCCGGATGGCCGTTCCGGTGGGGCCGCGTCCAAGCTCCGTGTCGGCCCAAGTGAAGCGGACGGTTGCGAGATATCCTTCCTCGGCCCCGCTCCACACGACCGGGCGCACGCTTTTGGCCTCGTCGTGTTCGGCATAGGCCACAAACGCCATGCGGTAGCCCGCCTCCTCGCAGACGATCCGGCAGATTTGTTCGAGCAAGCTCTGCTCATCGGTGGCGCGCAGGAGGGTCTGGTTGCAGTTGCTGATCGCCTGCAATTTGCGATTCAAACGATGCAACGCCTCCTCCGCCGCACGAACTTGGCTGAGGAACCGTGTCGCCAGCAACCACAGCAACACCGAGGTCACCGCGATAAAGAACCAGCCCTTGTAGGTCTGCAGCTGTTCGACCATTTGGAGGTCGGGCACAAGGTACAACAAAAGGCGGTCCGACACGAGGATCCACAGTGCCCCGAAGAAGGCGTAAATCAATGCAAGTCTCAGGGCCGGGCTCAGAAGGCTTGCTTCCTCTCGCAGCAGGTCGCGACTCTGGCGACGATCAGCCTCGACGCGCCACCGAACCGTGCCGAACCAGGACACCAGCGCCGCGAACGCTGTAAAGATGATGAAATACGGGATCTGGGACCAGTAGATGTAGACGGTGTGGACGGGCTGCACGAAGTACCAGTAGAAGGTGATTACCGAGAGGAGCACCGCCAACGCCGCAGGTCCCGGCCCTCCATACCAGGAACTTATGGCCACCGCAAACAGCAGCAAAAACGCGGAAGGGACGCGGAAGTGGAAATGCTCAAGGACCAGCGATGCCCCTAATGCGACACCGACGGAAAGAATAGCAAGCGCGTAGTGCTGGAGATGGATCCGGCGAATCGGCCCCGATGATCGATGGGTTACCGACTCATTCGCGTCGATACCTGACTGGTTCATTTGCCCCACCACCGATTCCGAGCACGGTCAGTCCACCCTGTGGGTAGGAGGCGTCTGCAACTTCCGCCCTCATAATGCTAGAACGAGTTCGTTCATAATGTGCAATGATCCGAATCACACCACCAAGTGACGCTGGGTGTGATGGGTATAGCTGTGAGTGCTGTGATTGACATTTACGTACCTTTTGAATGTGGAGCCACCCTGCCAGCGCAAAACACGGGACGCGCGCAACTGGTGCAAGTTACAGGTATTGACATTGAGCGGAGGCTGCAGTTGTCGTGCGACGTCAGGGCAACTGCAGCTTTTCTTGAGCCTGCAAGGTTAGCTCCGCAACGTACCTATTTGGCCGTATAAACTCTTCTCGGTCTGTGGGTTCGTCGTGGTGCCCTGATCCATTCCTGATTTTGGAATGTGTTTACGAAAGCCTTCCTTGGATCTGGCGGTATAACGCCCTAACTGTGCTTCTGGACAGCCATGGGGCCGGCACAAAGCCACATTAGCGAGATGCCGACTAGACGGTCATTTGGCGGCAGGTCTGTCCTGCAAGTATGGGGTGACTACCAGTCTGCGGCCTTGTTGGTTGCGTTGCCAAGCGTTCTCAATATCCGCGAGTGGAACACGTTCCGTCTCTGCACGAAGCTCCCCGCTGGCAGCATGCGCCATGACTTTTTGCAAGGCATCGATCAGAATGTCGCGAGGCGGAATCCCGGCAGTCCCGAGAATTGTCAGCGCTGTGCTCCGGAGCACGGCAGCTGCAAGCGATATCGTCGGCCCGGCGCTTTCCCCAACTTGAACGAAGCGAGTCTCCGACCCAATGACAGCAAATTCTTTGCGTGTTATCGCAGCGAGAAACGCTTCTGCGGGGCGGCCCCACACGTAATCGATCACGACTTGAAAACCCGACTCACCTGCTTCGCGTACAAAGGCCTCACCGAGGTTAGCCTCAGAGGGCGCGTCGAGCTGAATAGTCGCGTCAGCACCGAGCTTGTCTAGGGTGCTCAAAACCTGCGGGTTGCGCCCGGCAGCAACCACGCGACCTGCGCCGAGAAGCTTCGCTATCTTTACCGCCAGCTTGCCAGTGACTCCGGTCGCACCGAGGATGAGGAGGTTTTCGCCAGGCGCCAGCTTTGCGCGGAAGGCGAGCGAAAGCCAGGCGGAGACGCCCGGGTTGGGCAGGGCGGCGGCGGTTTCGTCATCCACACCTTCGGGAACCGGAAAGCAGAATGCCCGGCGCACGACCGTTCGTTGTGCCATCGCACCGTAAGGTGGTCGCGTTCCGCCGAAGAACACCCGCTGCCCGTCGCTGAGATGCCCAACTCCGTCTGAGCCGCAGACAACGGGGAATTCGCGCGGGCTGGCATAGTGCGAGCCACTGGCCAGTTGCTTATCGCCATTGGCGGAAGTAATTTGGCTGGAGGAGCCTGCAGGAAGTTGCGTTCCGGTTCCGAACCGAGTTCCAGAAGATTCTTGACCATAACGGCATCGTCTGGAACTGCTGGACTGGAGCGCTGGCTCGCCTGGGCGTAGCTCGCGCGAACGCACTGCAAGCGAAAAGTTCAACCGGTGCCGAGGCCGACGCTGCTCACGCGCGAGCGCACGACGCTTATAACGACTTCCTTACCTTATGGGAAGGACGCCGACCCTGGGATCCCCTCTTATAAGCGATGCCGAGGTGGTCATTCACGGCGCCTTGAATCCGCTGCTTGCAGCCGAGATACCGTTCCGTTGTCTGCACGGAAACGTGGCCCAAAAGGAACTGAATTTGCGATAGCAGCATCCTTGCCCTGCCCCGCCGCCAGATATGCCTCGCCGCGAACGAACCGTAGCCGCGGCGTTCGTTTCATCGGAGCGGAACGCCGACTGTACGTCCAAGTGGACCATTTCATTGCGGGTATTCGCGGTCCAGCGCATAATGTAGCCGCTGTGCCGCCTTATCGAAATAGCTGAAACGCAGAATCGAGGTCCCTTTATGTGGGTGATTTTGCTTGATCATTCTCCGTCAATGTTTGAGGCATTTTCAGGTGAACCGGAGGAAGCTCTCCAAGGCAAGATCCGTCAAACCGGTCGGGAAACGCGTTGGAAGGCCGCACTGGAAGCTCTTATCAAGGAGATCGAGAGTCTCGATGCTTCAGAGGATTTAGCCTTATTCATCTTCGATGCTACAGCGTCGTTGCTGTTCGAGGGAAAAGTAGGTGGAGTCGATCGACTCAAAAGGGCGCTGGAAATGGTGCGCGAGGGGTCCGGAACCGACATAGCTGGCGCTCTGAAAGTCGCGGATATGCACCTTCAGAAGTTAGATAAAGGATTCATTAGCGTCGAGTTGATCACGGATGGACAATCCGAAGAAGAACCGGCCCGAGTCGCCGCATTGGCATTAAGCGGGCGAGTCGCGATGATCGAAGTGATACTCATCGATCCCACGCCGAAGAGTCGATCGCTGGCGAAGGCGGTCGCTATCCGGGGTCGAACCAGTTTTGTTGTTTCAAGTGACGAGCTGAAGGAAGCCGCGACTGGTGTGGCTGAGAGACGGGCGGAAGAGGCGGCGCGTGTCGACGCCGCAATGGCGCGGATCGCTAACGAGCGTCAGAAGGCCATCGAAGCGGTTCCTGCTAAAGAAAGGCTCAGCATTACGGCGGCGTATCCCGGCCATCCAGAACCGGATGTGTGGTCGGATCTCACCGTTTTTCTGCATGTACCCCAACTCCAAGATGAAGTGGGAAAAAGAATCTTGCGAGAACAAGCGAATTCGCGACAGTTTCTCGATGAGTCGAGCCGAACAATTCATTCTTTCAAGGGAGTCTGGTTGACGCTTCAACCGAGAGGTGAGGCGTTGGAGTTCAATCCACCATTGGCGGAAGTAATTTGGCTGGAGGGACCTGCAGGAAGTTGCGTTCCGGTTCCGAACCACGGCGCCATCCGGCACAAACCTACTCGGTAGTATCGATATTAGTGCCGATGGGTTGCTGATTGGCCAAGTGCCTTTCGCGATGACATCGGGAATGTTGCCAACAACGACTCTAGAGAACCCTGCCGTCGTCTCAGGCCGGATGTTCGAATCGATTTTTGCATCTTATGCCCATAACGACCGCGAGGTTGTGGAAAGGTGCGCAGCGGGATATCGGGCATTGGGAATCCATGTGTTCATCGACCGCGACTCGTTGGCCTCTGGTGAAGAATGGCATCCGGGACTTCAACGACTGATCAATGACTCCGACGTATTTCAACTCTATTGGTCAGACGCGGCGCGAAATTCACCGCACGTTCGCGACGAGTGGGAGTATGCCCTCAGACTGCAAGGCCGAAAGGGTGCGTCGTTTCTCCGACCGTGTTATTGGCAAGAACCTCTTCCGAAACCACCCAAGCCCCTTGAATCCCTCCATTTTGGGTTTCTGAACCTGAAAGCTCCCGTTGCTGTCGCGGCGGACCCGCCAAACACTGACGTCTCGACAACGATATCCGGAAGTCCCGGCGTGGAAGCGACACCAGCTGAAATCTGTCGGCGGGCGCGCGGCATTCAAACGGCTGTGGCACCGCTAGTGACGGGGGAGACCCGACAGTCTCTGGCGTGCGTTCGCCGGCAAGTCGCCCATGCAGTAGCTTTTCTAGAGGCAATGACTGGACTGCGCTATTACCCCGTGCCGACTTTGATCGTTGACCGATTCGTCGTTCGAAAGATTCGATCGATCCAGGCAACGCCGGATAATCCTTCAGATTCATCCGGCCAAAATGCTCCCGATAAGGAGGGAGCGTTTAAAGAGGTTGTAATCTGGCGCAACGTCCTTCAAACACAAACGCTGGAATACCACTCGAAGTACATCCCTCCCTTGAAACGCTCTACTCGAGACTCATCAGACGAGGATTTTGATCCCGAAATCTTTGCCGGCATTCCGGGAATTCCGGAGCCGGCGGTTGAAGGAATCAGGCAGATGGGTGAATGGGGTATCAGCCGGTGGATTTGGAACTATCTTGTCGAGCCTTGGGACGACATCCACGATATTGCTAAGGATGCGGTTCCCGCTCCGTCGTCAAAACGCGCTCCCCTTTCGGTTATGGTGATGCGTGTTCTTGAAACTGCACGAGCCCTGCTGAAAAAAGCCGATCTATCGAAATCCCGCAGGCAAATGTCCATATCGTTTTCGGTTCCGACGTCTTCTGATCCCTCTGAATTCGATGACAGGCGCGCTTGGGAAGCCGTTCACACATTACCCGGATGGTCACGATTGCATGCGGACCAAAAAGAAGTCCGTTTAATTGGGCGCGGAACCCGCGTCGATTGGAAGTACGACGTTCGCGGCGATGTCGCGACGTTCGTCGACGCGTTCGAATGTGCAGTAGAGCGTCTAGAATCGGGGCTTCCCTTGCTTGATTTCTATGACTACACATCGGCGTCGGGTCCAAACAAAGAGCAGGCAGAGGCGATAGGAGACGCAATCGGTGCGGTCCTCATCCTGACCGAGCTTCAGCGTGATTTTCCAGGATTAAGTGATAATCAATTACCTCGATCATATTCAAGTGGCCATCGATTTGATGATTGGGTGGTCGAGGCTTTCTGCCCATCTTGGCGCCGAGCCCGGAAATGGCTGCGTCAACATGGCGTCGTTTCAATGAGGGAGTGGCCTCAGCTTTCACGCCTTTCTTTCTGAATATCTCCGGTTAATGGATAATCTCTTTGAGTACGGAAACAGGCTAGAGCCAACGTTCTTTTATAAGGCCTCATACTGGATCCCTGAAGATACTTGGACATATGTCCAAGAACAATCGGACGAGTTGAACTTATCGCCAGAAGCAAAAAACGATTGGAGAGGCGACAAAGAAGTCCAATTGAGTGAACCATTCTCCGAATTCGTTGTTTTGTTCAAACGTGGTAGTGAACGACTTCTTGCCGCAATTAGAAAAATATCTCCAATAAGCGCAATGCCTTTGGACTCGGCCCAGAAAGCGATAGAGGCTTCTACCTACGGGATCTTCGCGCCTGCCGGATCGGCTATGGTAGACGCCCATCTCGCCGAATGGGCAGTTCGGAACCACCTCATGCCGCAAGTAACGTTGCCAACGTCGGCCCGGGTTCTGCTCTGTGCTCGAGAACTCAAAGACTCGGTGATGTCCGGGGACGATCCGCAACCTTCCGACGAATTCCTGATGCGCGCAGTGCTCGTTCATGAACACTTTCATGCCATCGTGGAAACCGCATTTGGAATGGACGGTTTGCCGCCTGTCGGCACACCTGATTCCATAAATTGGGCTGCGGCAACAGCTTTGAACGAATCGTTGGCGGCCTGGATGGAATGGCACGATCTCCGAAGGCTTGCGGAGTCTGTTCCTGAAGACAAGCCTGTTAAAAAGGCGCTCGCCGCTGTATCCGCTTACATCCGATCAGGGCAATACCCTGGGTGGCCATACCGAGGAGCGGAGCATGTCGAGGAACTCTACCGCAAAGGAGGTATCGCCGCTGTTCGAGACATCATCGATCGCCTTCGCCGTGACCCACGAACAGCGCAGGAGATGTTTGACGGAACAAGCGCTAGCCACCTTAGTCGCTCTAGTCACCACTTGTGATTTTTCTAACTGCAAGGGGCGCAAACCATGGGACGTCAAGCTCGAGTGTGGCCTAAACTGTAATAGCTCATACTTGATCTGACACTCTGGTTGAGGTCAAGCGGCAGTCGCCGGGGACGCGCCGTCGCCTGCGCTGCGCTGTTCAGGGCTGCGCTCCGGCGCCGGCGCTGCATTCACGAACGAGTCCAGCATTTTCTCCCGCGCCAAGGAAAGCGAATCCAAGAAGGTCTGCATCGGCGTCTTACCGTAGCAGTACGTGCCCGAATGCGGGCGTGTCCGATTGTACTCGTCCAGCCACGCATCCAGGTCGGCCTGTAGTTCCTCCAGGTTGTGATAAAGCTTCTTTGCGTCAGAGCCTGGAATCCACTCGTTCTGGGTACTACGACGGTGGTGCTGGGCGTTGTGGCTCTGCTCGCAGCTGCGCTGCCTGCCCAGCGCGCAGCCAGCGTGGACCCAATGAAAGCGCTGCGGGGAGAGTAGAGGCAGGGCGCAGAACATTCGCCGCACAGCCTGGCGCGCGAACTAGCCCGGGGTTTCAAACAGCGAGAGGCACAAGGCACCCATCCGACGAGGTCCTGGAAGTATTTGTCGGCGATCCGGAAGTAACCCGATCACATCCTTCCCGGATTGATACCAGCAAGTCCGCTTGGCTCCAGCTGTTTTTCGGTTTGTCCGTCGTTTCGCCTGCGCTACCATTCAGACAACAACCTCCGGAAACAGATTTCGCTTAGCAACCACCGTGGTTCGGCTATCCCCTCACCGCAGTAGGTGGACTTACAGTCAAAGACTCAAGCGGGAGGGTCCGCGCAGAAGCGTGGTACGGACATCATTTCGGACCTTGGTTTAGCTTTTCGAGTGTGCTCTTTAAGTGCTCAAGCTTCTGCCCAGCCTCGGCAAGTTTTCCTTCCGCCGTCAAGCGCTGGTAGTCAGAGAGATCTTGAGCGGCTTGGCTTATCAACTGTTTGAAGTTGGGAGCCGGCGCTGCCGTGGCGGCGGAAATAGGCGCGGCTGATGGTTGCGGCGCGCTCGGGGAAGGGGTTTCGAGGGTTGACGATCCGTTGCCAAACAAGGCTGCCAACGCAGACTCGAAGCTGGGGGCGTACACCAGCCGATCCTGCAGCGCAAGCACCACCAGACGCAACTCGGGCATAGGGCTGCGCTCGGCCTGCAGATAAATCGGCTCGGCGTACAGCAGGGTGCGCCCAATCGGTATGACCAGCAGAGTGCCCCGGCGGACGTGCGAGCCCTGCTGGTTCCACAAGGTGAGCTGGCCAGAGAGCTGGGCGTTCTGGTCGATTCGCGCCTCGATTTGCAGCGGCCCGTCAATGAGCCTGGTTTTTGGGAAGTCGTACACCACCGCAGTACCGTAATGCGCTCCGTCGCTGCGAGCCGCGATCCAGCCAATCAGGTTGTTCCGGTTGGCCGGGGTGAAGGGCAGAATTTCGACGAACTCCACGGCGCTTTCACCCGGTAGCTTCATCAGGACGAAGTGTGGCTGCATGGTTTGCGTGATCTGCTGGCCACTCTCGCCCATGACAACTTCATTGGCCACATTCCACAGGTCTTCACGGTTATAGAAAACCTCTGGATCTGTCATGTGGTACAGGGAGTAGACTTCCGCCTGCACCTCAAGCAGCAATTGGGGATAGCGTACGTGCTTGCGCAGTCCCGGTGGCATCTCCGCAGCGTCCTTGAATAGAGTCGGGAAGACGCGGCGATAAGCAGCGAGGATTGGGTCCCTGCTGTCGAAGACATAGAAGGTAGTGGTTCCATCGTAGGCATCGACGACGACCTTTACGCTGTTGCGCATGTAGTTGATGAGATTGTCGCCAAGGCGGTAATGAGTGGAGTAGGGATAGCTGTCGGAAGAGGTGAACGCGTCCACGATCCACGACAGCCGGCCATCTTCTCCAACTACGATGTACGGGTCAGGATCGAAAGTCAGAAACGGGGCCAGAGCTGATACCCGCTGGAGAATGTTGCGTCGCATCAGCAGACGACTTTGGGTATTGACGTCATCGCTGAACGGCAGCTTGCTGACATCGCCCCGGTCCAGCGCGATGAGCCCGCGACGGAGCCAACCACCCAGTACAATGCCGCCGCTGCCCTGGTATTCGGTAAAGTTGTTCGCCTGGCCCTGCGGGTAATTGAACTCCTTCTGCCGTGTCTTAACGTAGACATCGGTGTCAGTCAGCTCGCCGAAATAGATCTCCGGACGAGTGACTTCGAGGCCGGGAACGGTGCTCTGAACGGGCATGTTACTCAGCAGCAACGTCGGCAAGCCTTCCGGAGTGAAGCCGTTTACCGGATTCATCGTGATGCCATAGCCGTGGGTATAAATCAGCTTGTCGTTGATCCAGTTGCGGCTGCTCTCCGGCAGCTTGTTGAGGTTCAGCTCGCGGACCGCGAGCATCACTTCACGAAGTCTGCCGTCGATCTCGTAACGATCGATGTCGATGTCCGGGAAGTCGTAGTAGGTGCGGATTTCCTGGATCTGCCGCAGCGTGTCCTGCAGGGCGCGCCAGTCCCACAGGCGAATGTTCTGTAGCGTGTCCTGATTATTCGCCGCATCCGCCGCCTCGGGGTTGGTGTCCACGGGAAACTCTTGTCGCGATACCTCGTCCAGGTCATAAGCCTGTCGCGTCAACTTGATGTTGTGAGCGATGTAGGGCTTCTCGCGAACCAGTTGGTTGGGCGCGACAATAAAGCTGCCTACGTACCATCCCGATACCTGAAGAAGCACGTAACAGACGATGGCCGGAACAATCGCTGCGATCAGCCAGAGGCCGCGCTTCAACCATAGGGCATTTGCCGCCGCGATTCCCGCGCCAAGCACCAGTGCAATACAGATGACAAGCAGGCCGGGGAGGAAGATGTGCGCGTCGGTGTAGGTGACGCCGCCGAAAACCTTGTGATCCTGCGACAATCGATCGAAGCGCCCAAGATACACGCGCCACGCGATCACCAGCAGAAGAAAGGCAAATGTGATGGAAAAGCCACGCCAGGAAACCAGGGCATAACGGTTGCGGTACCCCTCAAGCGCCCGGGTGCCGGCGTTGACCAGGAGAAAAAAGCCGGCGATGGCACAGCTCAGGATGGCCAGCATCAGCAGCCAGCCGGAGACTAACTGCCAGGCGGGCAGGGTGAACAGGTAGAAATTGAGTGGCCTGCCGAAGATCGGATCGATGAATCCGGTTGCGCGGGGCGCGTACCAGTAGAGCGCGAAAGTCTGCCAGTCCGCCATCATCACACCAGCGGTGGCGGCGGCCATGAAGAGCGAACTGCCGAGCGCCACCAGACGCAGGATGGATTCGACCGGCAACTTCACCGCTCGCCCGCCGACGAGAATCGTCTGACCGCGCGGGTCCGCGGTGAACTCCGTACGCTTGAGAACCAGGAAAATACCATAAAGAAGGAGGAAGGTAGTGGCAGCGGATACGGCGAAGACCGTCCACTGGAGCCCCAGCGTCTTCCAGAACACCGCGGCATAGCCGAGCGATCCGAACCAGAGCGCGTCGACGTAATACGACAACCAACTCTGTCCACCGAAGACGACCAGAGCAATGGAAACAAAAATCACCCACAACCAGCGGCGACGCCGAGCCGCGGGCTCAGGCAGTCGAGGTGTGCGCATCGGGCGCCGAATTGGCGGCCAGTCCTCAGGCTGCATTTGCCAAGCCTCCCGTTCACCAGCATACGCCCGACATTGCACGCTTTCTTCTGAGCTGTTGCACAAGTCGTTTCGGTCGCGAGCACTGCCTAGGCTCGTCTTGTGCCAGATCTCGCATTGGAAGCGCTCATTGCGCGAGAGGTCAATAACGGCGCTAACTTCCGAACTGTCGTTATGCGCAAAACAATCCGGAAACGTGGATTGGTGCCGATAAGTCGGCCAGTGTTCACGAATGCTTTCCTTTCATCTGGCCGTATAACGGCCATTCCGCCGAATTGGAACGCCTGACGCCCGCGAACTCGGCTTCGGGGAAGTTGCTTCCTGCTTCGGCTACCCACCGCCAGGCTCGGACGGTTTTTGGTGGCGATTCGATTCGACGACTTGACGCCGAGTCTGCCAGCAGCATTCCGGTCACTACAAGCAAGGGCACTCCTTAGAGGCGTTCCACGGCTTGCCCAATCACCCTGCCGAGTTACTTGCCGCAAGTTACTGATTTGGCGACGCCAGCCGGAGCCATACTCGCCTGCCCACAAACACAAGATTTCGGGCAAGGCTGCAAGACCTGCATGGGTGACGTTTGCACTTTCGGTTCAGTTGCTGCCTGAACGACAATATCTCTTTGGTCGCTCGCGCTGGACTCCTTCGCGTGTGAGCCACGTTCTTAGAGGGTGATCTATGGGACTCGCTGCATCCTCGTTTGCCAGAGGTGTGAAACCTATCACCGTCCGACGCAACGTCGAACGGAGGATATTGCGATTCTCTTTGTGCATGGGAGCGATCAGCACGTTGATCGCAGCGTTGGCATACGCAGCTGCCGTTCGCTCGGACAGCTTCGAGATCCGCAAACGGCCAATATCGAGGCACTCGCCGAAATGCATTGCGACGGTGATACCTGTGACACAAGTGCATTTACGACCGACCCTTATACGGAAAGTCCAGACTACGTTGTCGATACCGCAACACGTTTCTTTTTAAGTACCCCTGGTTCAGCGCCCGACACTGCAACGCGGATTGCCTCACTTGACTTTGCAGACCCTAGCTTTATCCGAAGATTTAGGGAGCCGGCCTCATACGTCTCCATTGACGGCGAACGGTGGCGTCTTTTTTCTCGTCCTGCTGAGTTAAGGAGCAAGAACGTCGAAATCATCATCGGATACGCCGAAAAGCAGCCTACGAAGATACTGGAAGCGGCGCCAGATGACCTGCCCAAAATCGACGAACGATTGAGAAGAGAAGCAGACGATATTGCTTCCAACCTTCGGAGTATGCGGGAGCCTCTAAGCCGGGCAATTAAGTCCGCCCCTAGGCTGTCCGCAGATGGTTTCACTGTAATGGATGCAGACTCTGGTATGGTGCGGGATTGGGGTTATTGGCTGCCGACCTTTCTGCCCGATGGTAAGGCAATCCCTGCACCTGGACGAAGACTTGTGCTCAACGGCCAAATCGTCGATCTCGAACAGGTTGATACCAATGGACGGCTTGTGGCTGTCAGCCTTGCTTACCTCGGCGACTTGCGATGGCTCTTCGTGGCCGCCATAGCGATCTTCGTCTCGTCCACCCTGGTGGCGCGATACTTAAGCCGTAAGTTCCTGCGGAGTTACTTTCTGTTTTCCCAGACTCGAGTTCCCACGCTCGAAGATGGGCTGCGTCAAGGAGAAGGCACGCAGGTCGAGTTCAAGCGGGGTCTGTCAGACGATGAAGGCAAAGCTGGTGCCGCTGAAGAGGAGTTTCTAAAGACGGTAGCCGCATTTGCTAACAGCGGGGATGGCGTGATCTTCATCGGCATCGACGATAGAGGTAAGGTTAGAGGTCTTGACCTCGACCTCAACAAAAGGACCGATTGGAGCGCAAGATCAACCAGCTTGTACGCAATCGAATAAGACCCAGGCCGCCGGTGCAAATCAGTTTTAAGAAGATGAACGACCTCGAAGTAGCCTGCGTCACGGTCGCGCGTTGGGAAGCCTTGGCGTATCTACTCGGCGGCGTGATCTATCGCCGGTCTGGTTCTTCCGATATTCAGGCACAACCGGAAGACCTCGAAGATTTGGTCGCTCAATACGCACTTTAGTGTCATGTCGGACGCGATTACATGGCATTAAGTCCTTTCGCCGCAACTTGGAACCGGAATACAATCCTTTGTTCCTCGAACATATCTTTCGGCCCTTGCGGCCATTCGGCTGGAGCCTGCATTGTCGAACTTTTCCGAGGAAGTTGCATTCATCTGGTCGGTCGCAGAGCACACGATTGACAGATTTAATCCGCAGCTAGTCCGACTTCGGCGCCGCCTGACCAGTAAATTCTCAGGCTGTCAGTCTTCGTTCCTTTGCCCAGGGCGGTTTACGGCTGGTTAGCCCGTCCACCGGGGCAACCGCGATCACTTCTCATTGGCGACTTCCGTACTAATCCGAACGTTTTCAGCTGTCCGTTGCTGGTTTGCTGTCACCCAGGATGCCGCGCGGGTTCAAGTCCGTCGCTCCGGCCAACTTTCCACGGTCAAGAACGGCCGCACACTCGCTCGTTATCATGACTTCCCGCGTGCCCGTGATCCAGGAGCCGTGCGATCGATTGTCACAAGCGAAATTGGGGTTGGCGATTCTCGAGGCTGGTCCAAAGCGACGATAACATGACACGTTTCCTTTGCTTCGTTTCTAATGCAGCCATGGAATTGCTTTGCTCGCCCACACACTGGACGGGTAGGTGGTTCGAAGCTCCTCGGCAACTTTGCCCAGCACCGTGTGATCGTTCGTTGCTTTATAGTGCGCGACCGCCCGCCAGTACATTGCTTTCGCTGCAAAGTGAGTATTACCAAAGCGTGCGACCAGATCGCCGCACCATCGCTCTGCATCGGCGTATTTCTTATGCACAAAGGCGATGCGACCGAGACCGCTCATTAGAGCAGCGACGAAGTCGTTGGTGGGCAGATAACCCTCCAGTCGCGCACGCTCTTTGCATTCGCTGTCGAGCAGGAGCACAGTTGGTGTCCAGACCGCATCAAAGCGGTGGAACCATGCCGGATGTTCCTTAATGTGAGCTTTTACCGGAAGGAAATTTTGGCCGATGAATTCGGCACTCTTCTGATCTTCATACGACTCGGCATCCAGCCGAGCACATGCTCCTCAGGCCGGAGCCGCGCTGAAGTCCAGCAAGATGGGGCGAAACTGCTCCTTCGCTGCGGCTAGGGTCTGATCGATGTCCTTGCTCCAATTCACGCCCATCGTTGGCCTCCTTGGAGAAATGTGTTGCTACAACTTAGAACTGCAGCTTGAGCGCTAGTTGGATCGAACGCGGGCCGCCAATTTGGTACAGCGGATTGAAGGCGCCGTTCTGACCGTTGCGGAAACATGCACATCTTGAAGCAGTCCAGCACGATATATTGCCCGAGCCACCGACCCCAGCAACACTCGATCTGAGTTCTAGAAGCTAACTTTAAAAGCAAATTGCAGCTGTCGCGCACTACTCACTGTATTCGTAATCCGGCCTGCAGTCGGGTTAGGAATTCCGTTACCGTTCTGATCGACGCCGGTGTAGAGGTATTGTCCTGGTATCCCGAGATTGGGATGGTTAAACAGATTGAATGCTTCTACGCGGAACTCCAGGCTTATATTCTCTTTGACCCAAGTACTTTTCGCCAAGGCCATGTCAAGTTCGAAAAATCTCGGGCCAATTAGAGTATTTCGCCCGAGATTACCGATGAAACCGGCACCCTGAAGCGCAAAAGCCGATGGATCATACCACTGATCTACCTCCCCAAGGATCGGGTTGTTGCTTCTCCCGGGCACCGAGTTCGGCCGCTCACCCGGTGTCCCGGCAGGATTATTGAGACCTACGCGATCGAATCCGTCCTGAACGCTGAATGGGCTCCCGCTATGGGCCATTGCGATCATACTCAATTGCCAGCCTTCGCTGATGCGATTCCCGTGGAATGGGACGAAATAGGTGGCGCTGCCGCTGAAGTTATGTGTAACGTCAAAATCGCACCTCCCTTTGTCTCTCGCCAGGTTGTAAGGATCGGAGCGAGCCTGTTGGGCACTGTTGCTCGACTCAAGAGCGAAAGCGATCGATCCATAGTCTAGGCATTTGGAATACGTGTAAGCTCCCTGAAATTGCCATGTTCGGCCTACATTCCGTGTTAAATAGACTTGCAAGGAGCTGTACCAGGAAGAACCGTCAGGAAGGTTGAAAGAAATGGCGCCCAGGTTTGGATTCTTTCGCGGCGCATTCAAGAAATTTAGCTGGCTGTTGACAAGAGTCGGAATCGGGGGATTGGTGTCGTTTTGGACGAGCAGATTGTATCCACGCGATCCAACGTATGAAAGGCTGAGCACTATGTCCTTACCGAGTAAGCGCTGAATGCCGAAATTGTATTGCACCACGAAGGGCGTTGTATCCGGGTCGTACTCCAACGCCTCCCCAATCGTTGGAGTCGGTACCGTGATGCCCTGAAAGGGAACGGGATAGCTGCACGGAGGTCCTCCGAAAACGCAGAGTGACACAGCGGCTTGATACGGCGCAGAAAAAATGTAAGCCGCGTGATAGTTGCTTACCTGGATCGGGTCATGAAATACGCCCGCTCCAGCATGGATCGAAGTCTTTCCATCCTTAAACGGGTCCCATGCGATCCCAACTCGCGGGTCAAGACTCTTCAGTGAAGGATTCGAGGGAAACACATGCGAGACGAGGGTACAACCCGTCGTGGAGGGGTCGCTTGGTGCGATGTACGCGCACAGCTGGTCATGGATCTCAGTGGGATTGGAAATGAAGTTATAGCGGATCCCAAAATTTAGCGTCAGGTTCTGAGAAACCCTCCAAGTGTCCTGGATGTAAGGAAAAAGATCCCATTCGCGGAAACTTCTAGCCGAGTTCGCTTTCCCGGGCAGGGCGGCGATCAGCGTGATGGGAGGGTCGTTCGGGCTTACCGGTTTGCCTTCCAGAAAGCTTTCCAAGTTGGGGAAGCTCCAACCCAGATCGTTGAAAAAGCCGTTTTGCACCGGGCTCTGCAAGCGTCGAAATTCAACACCCGCTTCAATGCTGTGCTTTCCGTGGGTCCAAAAAATTCCATCAGATAGCGAAAAGGTGTTTTGAATTTCGTCGTCCGGAGTAAACCCACTTGGGCCGATCTGGCTAAAGCCAGGCACACCGATATTGCCGTCTTGCCGATCCTCTCCGTAGAAGGCAAAAAACTGCAAGGCAGGATTGCTCACGCTTGTGAAAGCCCGCATGTTGGTTCGCACAAACGAGAAGCGGGCATCGTTCACAACGGACGGGTTGACCACCTTGGTGTAGCCGAGAGTCAGATACTGATTCCGCCCGCGCGATTGTTCTGGGTAGAGCCCCAGAGTAGAGGGGAACGGATCAGTTAAGCTGCCGTTATCTATGATATATCTGGCAAAGAAGGTGTCTTTTTCGGATGCGTGGTAATCCCAGCGTATATTTCCGTAATCCTCATTGGCGGGTTGCGAGCCCTGCAAGGAAACCTCCGCTAAGGGACTCCCCGGAACTACCACATTGCTCTTCGGGTAAAGGTTGAGAATCGCCTGTGATGCGGGGCTAACCGGTACTGTTGCTGTACCGTCAGAGGTACAAGGCAGGTCTGAGGCATAAGCACAAGGCACAACGCCACGGCGAGTGTTGTCGTTTGGCACGAATCCAATCGACGTCTTACCCGTCAGGCTGCGTATTCCTTCGTAATTGGCAAAGAAGAACATCCTGCCTTTTACGATAGGCCCGCCCAGGGTTCCACCGAACTGATTTTGCCGGAATGCGTCCTGAGGGGCCGGCGCCTGATTGAAGTAGTTGCGGGCGTCAAAAGCGCTGTTTCGCAGGAATTCGTACGCGCTCCCATGGAACGAGTTTGTTCCGGAACGCGTTGTGGCATTCATCACGCTCCCACTCCCTCCGAAACGAGCGCTATAGGAGTTCGTGAGAAGCTGAAATTCTCCGATGCCGTCTACGCCGAGCGAAGTCCCAATGATGCTGTTGCCGGCGCCATGATTCCAGAAGCCTTGTATGGTCGCACCGTCCAGTAGCAGTTCCTGACCTTCCGGCCGAGATCCAGAAATCGAGTAGGATGGCGCTCTGCCGTAAAACGAATTCTGCACTCCGCTAGTGACCGGCTGCACACCAGGTGCAAGGAGAATCAATTCCTGGAAGTTGCGGCCATTGAGCGGAAGATTCTCCATCTGTTCACGGCTGATGAAAGCCGAAATCTCAGCCGTAGTCGTATCCACTTGGCTGGTCTCGGTCACAGTTATTGCCGTGTTCTTCTGCCCGACGGTCAACTTACAGTCAACCACGACATTTGCGCCGACCGTCAATAGCACCTGTTTGATGACTTGTGTTTCGAAGCCCTGCTTCGATGCCTGGACGTCATAGGTCCCAACGATCAGATTCGGCACTACGTAGAGTCCTTGGCTGTTCGTCGCGACGGAAGTCACAACTCCAGTCTGAGTGTTGGTGATGCTGACAAGCGTGCCGACCACAACAGCTCCAGACGGATCCGTCACCACGCCGGAGATGGTTCCAGCGCCGACCTGAGCGTCAACTCTTATGCTGTAGAAACTCGCGATCGCAAACGCCAGCGGAAACAGCAGTGAATGCTTGGTCGCCCGCATTGATCCACCTCCGGCGGACCGGACCCGCGCGTTGCAAACGCAACATTGTGGCAACGATTTTCAATAGGATACTTCATCCGCCAGGTTTGAGGCCGTGATTTTATTGCGTTCTGTTGCGCGTTACGCGGATTAGAATGTTTCTGCCATGAAGATGGCCAAAGCGGAATTGAGAGCCGCGCCAGCCTTTGTTGCGCTTGCCATGGTTTGCGCGCTGCTCTGGTGTGCTCATGCTGTTGCGCTGAACCCGGCGCTCGATATCAGTCAATACGCGCATACCGCATGGACCGTATCGCAACGGCCCCTTGCAAGGGGCGGTCTATGCAATCACCCAGACGCCTGACGGTTATCTCTGGCTCGGCACGCAGTCCGGTGTAGTTCGCTTCGATGGCATTCGGGCGGTGCCGTTGCGTCTGCCTACTGAGCAGCAACTTACGAGCACCGCCGTTGGGGCGCTCCTGACCGCACGCGACGGAACCCTCTGGATCGGCAGCCTTGACGGGCTGGCGAGTTGGAAGAACGGTCAACTGACTGAATATCCGGCGCTTGCCCACCGTACTGTTGTCGCGCTCTTGCAGGATCGGGACGGAACCGTGTGGGCGGGCGGTTTCGTGGGGCCGACGGCAACACTCTGCGCAACTCGCGGCGGAAGCACCAGTTGTTATGGCGATGATGGAACTCTCGGCACCGGAGTGGAATGCTTGTATGAGGACGGCGACGGCAGCCTGTGGGTGGGAGCGGCGACAGGCCTATGGCGCTGGAGGCCCGGTCTCTCCAACCCGTTATCTGGCAACACCAATCAGCATGTTCGGCAAGATGACGCAAGGCGATCATGGGTCAGGACTCATAGTTGCTGTTGGCAGCGTCCGTCAAATTACCGGAAAGACGGTCACCGATTATCGGCTTCACGGCGTGCCGTCCCCTTTGACTGCTGCAACTGTCCTTCGCGATCGCAACGGTGGACTGTGGATCGGCACAACCGCTCATGGGCTCGTGCACTCGTACAACGGCAAAACAAGCACCTTTACTCACAACGATGGCTTGTCTACCGATCAGGTGTACGCCTTTTTCCAGGACCATGAAGGATCAATCTGGGTCGGCACTTCCGAGGGTCTCGACCAATTTCGAGAGTTGTCGGTCACCCCGCTTTCGGTGAAGCAAGGGCTATCCGGCGCGACCGCGACCTCCGTACTGGCGGCACGCGACGGGAGCATATGGATCGGCACCGCGGATGGTCTCAATAGGTGGAACAACGGACGCACGACGATCTATCGGAGGCAAAGCAATCCTGGTCTGCCCGATGACAATATCCAGTCGCTCTTCGAAGATGAACGTGGTCGCATTTGGGTTTCAAGCCCTCGCGGCCTTGCGGCGTTTGAGAAGGGGAAGTTCACTGCGGTTCCGTCGGTGCCCCCGGGGACGAACAATGCGATCGCAGGCGACAACCACGGCGGCCTGTGGCTCAGTCTCTTCGCCACCGCCAAAAACTACGGTCTGATGCATCTAGCCGACGGCAAAATCATTGAGCATGTCTCTTGGCGGGAGCTGCGTGGTGGTCCCGGGACCGGCCTTGTGCCCGACCCAGACGGCGGCATCTGGACTGGGCTGTTGAGCGGCGGAATGGCGTATTTTCGGGCGGGACAAATACGCAACTTGCCATTGAGCGACGACCAGGCAGGGCCCCGGAAGGTGTTGGACATTTCGCGTGATAGCGACGGCTCGATGTGGGCTGCGACCGATAATGGTCTCAGCCGGATCAAACACGGGCGCGTGGCTACGCTGACCACCGCGAACGGTTTGCCCTGCAAGACCGTTCACTGGATCATCGAAGACGACCTGTCTTCCTACTGGCTGTACACCCAGTGCGGACTCCTGCGTGTCGCGCGAACCGACATGGACGCCTGGACCGCCGATCCGAAGCGAACGATTCAGGTGACGACTTTCGATGCCGACGATGGAGTGCGGCTGGTTCCGATCCTCAAGGGCCTTAGGCCTGCGGTCGCTAAGTCGTCGGACGGGAAAATCTGGTTCGTAAATGGCGACATCGTGAGTTTTATCGATCCGGCCCAAATCAGCTTAAACAAGGTCCCTCCGCCGGTCCAGATCGAACAGATCACGGCGGACGCCAAAGTGTACGATGCCACAAACGGATTGCGCCTGCCACCGCGCGTGCACGATGTCACGATCGATTTCGCGGCGCTGAGCTTTGTGGCGCCGGAGAAGGTGCAATACCGATACAGGCTCGACGGCCAGGACCAGGAGCTGGAGAACCGCCGTCAATGAATTCCGGATCGAGTACACGAACCTCCAACCGAAGCATTACCGCTTCCATGTTATAGCCGCGAACAACAGCGGGCTATGGAATCAAGAAGGCGCGTCTTTCGACTTCGTGATTCCGCCGGCGTGGTACCAGACGAATTGGTTTCTTGCGTTGTGTGCGGTCGGTTTTCTGGGGCTGCTGTGGGCGGCCTACCAGTGGCGCGTGCGGCAACTGCGTCATCAGTTCGAAATGACGCTGGACGTGCGCGTGAGTGAACGCACGCGCATCGCGCGCGACCTGCACGACACTCTGCTACAGACTTTTCAGGCGCTCTTGCCGCGCCTTCAGGCCGCGATCTACAAGCTGCCGGCGAATCCGGTTGATGCCCGGAAAACGTTGGAAGAGACCGTCGATATGGCGGCTGAAGCGATCACCGAGGGCAGGGATGCGGTGCAAGGCTTGCGCATGTCGACGGTCGAGCAGAACGATCTTGCCGTCGCCATTCGGACGGTTGGAGAAGAACTCGCTTCTGCCGAGGCGAATCAGTCCTCTCCCGAGTTTAAAGTGGTCGTGGAGGGAACGCCCCGGAACCTGCATCCGATTCTGCGCGACGAGGTTTACCGGCTCGCGACGGAGGCGCTGCGCAACGCCTTCCGGCATGCGGCAGCGCAAAACATAGAGGTCGAGATTCGCTACGACGAAAAGTCTTTCCGGCTTCGCGTTCGTGATGATGGCAAAGGAATTCAGCCCGAGGTGGTTCGCGAATACGGGCGCGAGGGGCACTATGGTTTGCGAGGCATGAAGGAGCGATGCAATCTCATAGGTGGAAAGCTAACGATCTGGAGTGAAGTGGATAGCGGTACAGAGATCGAATTGATCATTCCAGCATCGAGAGCGTACGCGAAATCGACGCGACGCTTCTGGTATTTTGGGAAGCCGGAAGAGACTGACGTGAAGGAAACGATCGAGCGTGAGTGATGAGTCAGCTCAAATTCGAATCCTGGTGGTGGACGATCATGCCCTTGTACGGGAAGGGATAGCTGTACTTGTTGCCACTCAGCCGGATATGGCGCTGGTTGCTGAAGCCAAGAGCGGTCGCGAGGCGATCCAACAGTTTCGTGCGCATCGGCCAGACATCACACTGATGGACCTTCAAATGCCGGAGATGAACGGCCTGGATGCGATCACCGCGATTCGCGCCGAGTTTCCGGACGCGAAGATTATCGTGCTAACGACCTACAAGGGCGACGTTCAGATTCTTCGCGCAATGAAAGCAGGGGCCAAAGGCTACCTCCTAAAAACCACGCTTCACAAAGAACTCGTAGAAAAGATCCGAGCGGTTCATGCCGGGAAGAAAGCGCTTTCTCCCGAAGCCTCCTACGAAATCGCCGAGCATGCGACGGATGACGCCCTGACGCCGGCGGAAGTCGCCGTGTTGCGACTGATCGCAGCCGGCAATGCCAACAAGCAAATTGCGGATCAGCTGTCGATCACTGAGGAAACCGTCAAGAGTCGAGTCAAGTCCATCCTTTCCAAGTTGGGCGCCAATGATCGAACCCACGCCGCGATGATCGGACTGAAGAGAGGGATCATCGAGCTGTAGCTGGTTTCTGCCCCGCCCCCCCTCGCCAGACCTGCATGCCAAACTCGAAAGAGTGACGATTACGACTCTCTTTGGGGTATCGATGAGCGTCAGCAATGTGACATTCTGGTTCGTACGAAAGGATGCGTGTTGCGCCGCTTATACTCCACATTCGCGGGCGGCTGGCCGGGCACAGGTTTGCTTCTCATGCGCCTGGTTGCAGGCTCCGCGCTTCTCGTACTCGCGAGCGCCAGGCTGTGGAGCGACCCTCCCATTACCGACACTATATCGTCCGCATTTCTAGCTGGATGCGGGCTTCTCCTAATCCCCGGACTATGGACGCCCATTGTAGGGACCTCAGTAGCGGTCATTGAAGCCTGGAGGATCCTGACGCTGCCCGGAGACCGATGGCTCTGGCTGTTGCTGGGAACCGTCAGTGTCGCTCTCGCGATGTTGGGACCAGGTCGATGGTCGATTGACGCTCGCCTTTTCGGGTGGAGGCGTGTGGAAGCTCCGCTCCGCAGAACCAGTTCTACGTCTGTGTAAGTCCTCCTCTGTAAGCTTCCCAAATACTAATTTCCGGACTCAAAAGAGGCTGCTACTCGCCTCCCAGGAGTTCTCGATTTGTCTCCATGTGGGGCTGTGCGCGTATGTAAGCCGGTAGATAATTGCACTCATTAAACGGAACAAAAAGGCTCTCCTTCAAGATTCAAGCCAAGGGGATTGAACAAGAGGTTGGAGTTCCGGGCAGGGGGCGTTATGCATGAGATCGAGAACCTTCAGGACTCAGCTGAGCATTGTTTCGAACTTGCCAGCTCAAGCAACTTGCTGGAAGAGGATGTTGCCTTAGAAGCATTCGAGCTGTTAACCGCCAACGAGTATGACGGCGTGTTGGCGCACGGGCTCGGCGTAAGCCTGTAAGGAAGTTGTATGGACCTCGATCGGATCTACGCACTGGCAACGAGAGTGAAGCAAAGACTTCACTGTTCACAGCAGAAAGCAGAGTACACAGCATCGCTCCTGGCACTGGAGCACACCGTTAGCAAAGATAGCTTCGAGTTACTTGCTGATATCCAAGCTATTCACTACTTATGTAGTCAGTCTATTAGGTGATTGAGAGATAGGCAGGAGGATGATATGGGGTACGCGGGCGTTGCTTTCGCGGATGTGGGAGGGCTCGAAGTAAAAAGCTTTCCCGAAGTGATGGGAAACGAAGAAGAACGGCTATTTCCGGAATCGGAGATGAGTAAGTACTGCTTCGAAGGGATAATCGGCCGGAGCCGGGCCATTCGGAACGTACTGGAACAAGTCCGCATTGTTGCGCCAACGGATGCAACCGTCCTACTTCACGGCGAGACGGGTACAGGGAAAGAGCTGGTTGCGCGCGCCATTCACACCCTGAGTTCGCGTTCCCGGCGCAACTTCGTTCGCATGAACTGTGCCGCCATTCCATCCGGACTGCTCGAGAGCGAACTGTTCGGCCACGAACGCGGGGCCTTTACCGGCGCGCTGATGCAGAAGAAGGGACGATTCGAAATCGCCGATCAGGGCACGCTATTCCTCGATGAAATTGGCGACATCAGCCTGGAACTGCAGCCAAAGCTATTGCGCGCGGTGCAGGAGCAAGAGTTCGAACGCCTGGGAAGTGCCAACACGATCAGCGTCAGTGTGCGCATCATTGCCGCCACCCATCGCGATCTTTCCGCGATGATTAGCGAGGAGAAGTTCCGCGAGGACCTTTTCTATCGCTTCAACGTTTTTCCGATTGAAATCCCGCCTCTTCGTGAACGGCGCGAAGATATTCCTCTACTGGTGAACTATTTCGTGTCGAAGTTCTCCCGGCGCATGGGAAGACAGATAAGTTCCATATCCAAGGCAACCATGGAAGCTCTGACGAACAATGCATGGCCGGGAAATGTTCGGGAGCTGGCCAACTTCATCGAGCGCGCAGTCATACTTTTGCCTGGCCAAGAACTGAAAGTGCCCACGGGCGAACTCCTGGTCGAGTACCGTATCACTGCTCCTACACAGGGCTCCAGCTTCCGAGAGGCCGAACGACAGGTAATCATCGATGCCCTAAGCGCTGCGTCAGGCCGTGTAGCCGGCAGTTGCGGAGCCGCCGAACGTCTTGGATTGAAGCGTACGACCCTCCAGCACAAAATGCGTCGGCTTGGCATAACAAAGGCACAGTACCTGCAGTAGGCGCGGTCCACTCTCGATGGGTTCTGCGGTTTCCGGTCCATGGAGTGAATTTATGACGCAAAAGAGAAACAGAGACAAAGTAATGGCCGAGATTACACCTTTTCATCTCATGCGATTGGCCAACGAGCACGGCTGCAATGTCAGCCTTGAGCAAGCTATGGCATTCCTTAATCAGGAGCGCGCGCAGGAGATGTGGAAGCACATGATGCAGGCTGGCCTAGATTTCATAGCGTGCAGCCTATTGGGCGATCCACCAGCCCGGAAGGATGTACAAGGTCCTCGCGAATGCTGACGCCATTGCAAACGCACGCATCGCGAGGCAGTTCCCCCAGGGATTGCTAGGGCATAGGGGCCGTAGTCAGGTCAGACACCGCGTCCGTCGTATCACGAATCAGCAGCAAACATATGCATGCTGTCCTCCAGTTCGTTATGAAGCACGGGTACTCGGTGGGATTTTGGGAGGAGAAGAAATGACTATGACTAAGCTCGCGATCTTAATTCTGGTAATGGCGGCACTTCTATTCATGTTTATCCCCAACTTGTCTTGGGCGAACTGTAGCCGCGCGACCGATTTGCCAAGGGTAAGCACCGCGAGCAGGAGATAACAAGCGCGGTATAGATTGAACCGGCTCAACAGCGCCTTGGCTATAGTCCCGGACCTTATCCCCCAGAGGGCACCTTTCCAGAGATAACGGCTCGGACGCCCAGTTCGGAATACTGAGCTCGATCGCTTCCGCATGTGTACCAATCTAGTCGGCTCATATTCGACCTGCTTCGATGTTCTGCTGACGAGGTTTTACTAAGGGTTCAATAGGGCTTCCCGGGGATTACGAAGCAGCCAAGGGGCGCGCCCTCGCGAATGCTCCAAGCCGATGAAATCTACACACAAGCTCAGGCTTCCTCTCCCTCGTCTCGGCGATGTGGGTGTCCACGTTGGCTCGAAAGCATTGCGGATCGGTACAGAAACCTTGGTTAATTGTGGTCGATGCAGCCCGCGCAGTCCCCCTGATACGAGGCAGCGCACTCAACAAATTCTGGCGTGCGACAAGCAGATGAGGGAGTAACGATCCAGGCGATGAAGCCCACGTTCAACCCGATGAGGATAGCCAAATAGGCGTGCGAACCACCGCCGCTTCCGGGCATGCGCATGCGCTCGGCCGGTTGCGCAGCATTTTTGGTCACAGGTTGCGATTCGATGACAGCGCCAAACGTACGGATTAGGCCGAACTCGGTAGCAACCTGCGTCTTGCACGCACATTCTTAGCGGCATCTCGGAGCGCGGATCGCAAGCTCGCGGAAGCTCGCCCGGCCTGGGATTCTTTTGATGCGGTGGCGAAGATCATGTTGCCAGACCAATCAAACGGTGAGACAGAGATAGTCGAGTGCCCACTGGATAAGACGAAGCTGAGAGTACCAGGGGGAAGAAAAAGCTTGCTGGTAACTTGCGCCTCCTGCAATTACAAGTTTGTCGTCACGACGCAATCATGCATAAGTGCGAATCAAGACAAGCCTGCCCGCGCGTCGCGGTTGTTCCGGAAGCTAAAGGTGGCGTTTGGGTTCGGTTGACGCGCGGGGCGGGGCAGCCCCGTTAGACGCAATACTAGCCGTGCGCTGCCAAACACTATCAGTTCCCGGCTTGGCAAAAGACGGGGTTATCTGGCATCGCTAGGAATCGACGCCGCGCTGCACACGCCCCACGAATCACGATGGTTCCCGGAAGCTGCTTCCCGAATCGTAACCCTGAGACTTTCAAATACTGGAAGTGGCGGTTTTGCAACGGCTCGATGGCGCCTACCTGAACGACCGCCGTGGTGGGTATCGGCCTAATGTGGCGGGCCGGACATCCTCTTCCGATTTATTGGCGACAATCCAGCAGCGATCGGCTGGTCGGCTCGGCGATGCGGTCGGCGCCAGTTCACCTGTCCTCGTCAAGTGACATTCCGAGGAGGCCGTATACAGACACGAGCCCACACATTCGTACACACTGGCCGACTGGTGAGGACTAATCTCACCGCAGCACTTCGACGACATGCCGACTATTCGCTCAAGTGGATTTCCGCCGCGAAATGCGCCCAATAGCATGTAGACCCAGGGCGTTTCACAGTACCGATCTGGCGAAACTTCCCACAAGCCGACGTCGGACCCGCGTCAATGGGAGCCCGTCCTGGCACACACAGAACCGCTCTGACGGCCTCAGGTCGCCCACCGTGGTGCGGCTGAGAACCGCGGTCAGGATTACGTACTAAATGGCGATTTCGCGCCAGCTATGGAGGACACTGCATGCGTAACTGCCCGCGACCGGGAGGTGATCGGCCGATGATCCTGAGGATTCGATTCGTCGTCCTGGCTGCCACGCTGATCGGAAACCGCGCTGCTGATACCCTGCGTTTCGCCAGGGCAAGCCGGTGTAGTTGCGCGAGCGCAAATCAGGGCTTACGGGAGTGCGTCAACTTTTGCAATACGAACTCCTGCACGATGCCCATCGCCATACGGCCACCGACGCCGATCAGTGCACTGCGAACGACCAGTCCTACGCCACGGTCTTGGCTGGGATAATAGGCATTCGCAATCGCGCCGGCTGCCAAGTCGCCCAGAATGTTCGAATAGTTGATCTCTCGATTGCCATTATCGCCTCTCGTGATGAACGGAGTTGCCATCGCGTGGAGGAGGCGAGATTTCGTTGTGCCGGTACCTTGATAGAAGTAGCGCGGGTCCTGGTGCAGCAGAGAAGGAAACACCGCGTCCCCAAGCAGGATCTTGTTATAGCCGCCGGCAAACGTAGCGCCCAGGCGCTGACCATAAGCAGCTGCACCTTGACCGTAACTGGGGTAGCCGACCGCCTGATAGATCCCGGCGTTCAGACCGAAGCCAACAATCGTGACCGGGTCCGTCAGCGCCTTCATGGCCAGCTGAAACTTCAGTTTCGGAGTTAGCGGCGCTGCGTTGTGCTCGTAGGTCACGTAGAAATTGGGTATGACCCCGAGGACGCGCTGCTGCTCCTGAACTTTGACCTGTTCGGTGGCGATTTGCTCCTGGGTAACTGCATTCACCGACTGCTGAACAGGTGCCAGGGTGAGCGTGATGCCAGTCACGATGAAGGACTGCCCTGGTTGGAGAATGATCTCGTTTGAGGTCCAATTCGTGAAGCCGGATGCACTGACGACGATCCGGACTGGTGTTCCGGAATTAACACCATCGAATTTGAAGAAACCGTCATCCCCTGTGATAAGCGAGCGATGATCGTTTGGTGCGGGTCCTTGCAAAACGATCGTTGCCTTCGGCACTGTGCTCCCGGTTGCATCGAGCACCGTCCCGGTGATGGTTGCCGGCTGTAGCGCCTGTGTCTTAGGTTGTTGTGCCTGACTGAGAGTAGCGGCCCAGAGAACGACGACAAGTGCCCACGCTGACTTGCTGATTCCGGGAACCATGAAACACTCCTGCTTCTGTAGTGCAAGGGCCAGGCCAAAGCGGTCCATTGTAAACCTGTATGTACTTAGGCAATCTTCAGATGGGTGGCGCCCCAGACCCTGACAGTGCTGACCTCCCGTTGGCATTTTAGACGTTTTGGACTGGCAGGGGTTCACTTTCGGGTAAATTTTGCGTCGCAGAACCGGCATTTGCCGTGGGCAACAATTGATTTTTGCAGACTTAGGAGAGTGGCATGACGTGTGAAGCGCCGAATCATCAGCAAAGAACCGAAGGCGGAATGGTGGGTAAGCGGCAGAATTGTTCCCAGAGCCCACTGGGGGCGCACCTACAACTACGGGGTGATCTGGGAGATCACGCCCTGACGCCTTTACAGGATTGCTGGCGATAACAGGCCATTGCGTACGTTATCCCTGCCGCTGCCGCTAACGAGGGATTACTTACCACTTGGCGATGTTACGCCAACTATCTTTCGACGTCAGAGTTCTTGCCCCTCTAGGTGCCGCGAAGGCCAGCCCACGGTGATCCCGGATCTGTTGCCTGCAATTACGCCCGATTTCAATTGTCGGTGCGGCCCGCGCGTGGTACATTCGGGCCCGAAATCCATTCATTGTCAGCCGACGGTGCTTTAATCATGGATCTCTACTTAAGGTCCGCGGCTGATCGGCAGTAATTCTCGGGACGAGTCAAACAGAAAATCCAGGAGTCGCGCGCGAGTGAAACAGTCTCGCATAGCGAAGCTTTTGGTGATGCGGCAGCTAGTTCGGAATTGGCAGCCGAATTGACCTGCCCTCTATCTCAATGCGAAGGAGGACGAGTGATGAAGCGGCGAGTACTCCCATGTTTTCTGGGCCTAGTACTTCTGTTGGGATGTCTGAGCCTTGCGCCCACGACAGCGGTGGGCGATACCGGGGACTGTCAAGTCGAACAAACCACTGGACATTGCCAGAAGGATGGGGCCAAGTGCACCGTAAACAACAAAGCCGGCAAATGTAAGTCAGAAACAGCGTTCAGTAAGGGTGAGTGTGTTTGCAAACTACCGGAGGAGAAGAAAGGCGGTGGAACACTCATCTCGCTCGCCGTGTTCTTGGCCCTTCTGCTGATTTGCCTCGGTTTCCGCGGCAGTAAGTGGCTGAGGCGCGCCGAAACCAGGTGAGCACACTCGGAACCACCGCCGAAACCAGGTGAGCACACTCGGAACCACCAGATGGGCAGAGGATGTCAGCGGCGGCAAGAGTTCGCTGCTCACAGCAAGGTTTGCCTGGCGTGCTTTGCTTGCAGCGGGCCTGGTGTTGCTGTGCTACCGCTTCGATTGGACGTTCCTGCGGCTCAGCACTACAGAATCGATATTCCGGCTTTCCCATCTTCTCGGATTGGACATGCAGCGCGTTGGCTGGGATACGGTGCAGTGGAACGCAACCCGCATCAACTTCACGATTGCCTGCACTTTCGCTGATGTTTGGTGCGGGTCTCTTCCACTGCTGTGGAGTCGACGCCTTTCCCTTGTTGCAAATTTCGGCAGACTGACGGGGTACACCGCAGGTTTATTCCTGTTTAACCTTTTCCGACTGGAGCTCGGGATTGTGCTTTACGCCCACGGTGTGCCATGGATTTGGGCGCACGAAGTTCTGGGAGGGCTTGCCTACTTTGCAGTTTGGCTTTGGTTGATGTTGTTGTGGGATTAGAAATGGCGCGCCCTGAGGCATTCGAACTCACATGTGCTGATATAGCTGTCAATAACACGCGGTTACACTCACAATCCTGCAACCAGACGCTCAGCCGGATTGCTTGTGTAATGGCGATTTTTCGACATTAACCTTCCGTAATGGCGAGTCGATTGATCGCTGAGCCGTGTTAAGTGAGGATATACTTTTGCAGCTCGAAGCCTCCAAGGCTGCGTGGGAGTGTGACTATGTTCAGATTACCAGCAGGTGAACAGCTGGTGCGCTCGACGACGGGTGCCGCGGCAGTGTTGCTCGTGTCTTTCGCTATGGTCTTTGCCCAGGATTTCCAGCCAGCGACCAGCTCGAATGCCAAGCAGTTTGTCGGTACGTGGCAAGCCAGCTTCAACGGGAGTCCGTTTCTTACGGTCACCTTTGCCGTGGCCGACAATAAGGTCACCGGAAGTGCGAGTCACGCAAACATTGAAGTCAACCAAGCGGGAGAGCTTACAAAGGCCGAGGCCAAGGATGGAGAAGACCCAATCACGGATGCTCAGGTTAAGGGCAATGTGCTGCGGTTCACTACCAAGAGCACTGACGGGTCGGGAGACTCTCTGCAAGCCGAACTGAGGCTAATCGGACCCGACAAGGGGGAGATCCGCCTGATTGGCTTGCCTCCAGATGTGCCCGCACCCAAACCTTGGGAGGTCAGCCGAGTGTCGCAGAAGCAAGGAGGAGTTAGCTTCAGATAACTGTCGCAAACAGGCCAACTCGCACCGTATCTAAACCGGATGGAATATGTTCCTCGGGAGTCTGCCAGCATCTGTTGAAGGCACGGCACGCCAACTTGCCGTATAACGGCCAACCCTTCCTTGTGACTTACGGCGTGTCGTCCGCTCTCAGTCGGCGGTTTTGCCGACAACACGGACAAGTGGCCGTTGCCGTAAAATTAGGGGCTGCGCGCAAGCATTACGGCCGCATAGCTCCGATGAAGCTCCGCGTATGTTCCTGCTTACTGCTCGCTGCTTTTCTAGTTCCGTTTCCGATCTCTGTGCAGCAAGCCCTTCCGCCTGTCATCGACGGACAGGTCGACCGGCTCGCCGCCGAGGAGATGGCGAGCCTGCACGAACCGTCGCTCGCGATCGCGATAGTGAATGACGGCCGGCTCATCTTCGCAAAGGGTTACGGCGAGTCCGACGTGGAGAACAGTGTGCCGGCCACGGCCGACACGGTGTATCGCATCGCGTCGCTCTCAAAATCGCTGACCGCCACCGCAGCGATGCGGCTCGTCGAAGAGCACAGGCTGGAACTGGATGCGCCGGTGCAGAAATACTGCCCGGCATTCCCAATGAAGCAGTGGCCCATCACGGTACGCGATGTACTTACGCATCAGAGCGGCATCCGGCACTACAAGAACGACGACGAGAGCATCAACACCCATCGTCGATGGAGCCGTAGATTTGCACGATGAGGTCAGGATTGGAAGTCACCCTCTGTAGTCCACGGGCGCTCAGTTCCTGGTCGATAGCTCCCACAATGTCGGCCGCCAGCATAGGATGGGCAACGGCTCCGTGCTCCGCCCACGCGTAGGTTTTGAAGTGGGAGAAGGCGAAGCCCTTGGCATAGGCAACGCTGATTTTGTCGCGTGCTGACAGCGCCAGGCATAGTGTAAGGGTCAAAGCAGCCACCCCAGCCAAGCGAGCACCAGCGCGCAACAGACGCCTCAAGTTCATGTCTGTCGATCCTTACTTCCAGCGAGCGAGAGATCGCGCAGATCGCGCGCGCGCTGGACTAGCAGCCGGCACTAGCTCTTCGGCCACTGCTTGAACATCTTCTCAACGGCCTTGTTCACCAGGTTTTGGTTCTTGTTGCCGTTATTGCTCAGCGTGTCCTGGGCGATCCCCCGCCACACCAGCGCCTTTTCTTTCATGTCGTAGAGACTGACGACCATGGTTGCCTCCACGTTCTGCTGCGGACTAATGCCGCCCATCCCGCCGCCAATGCCGCGCATGCCCCAGGCATTCCACGACGTCTGCTCGTGCTCACCACCGCTGGCGGTCAGGATGAGGTCGGGATTCTGCGACTCCTGCACCATTTGCAGGCCCTTGGCGGACATTGCGTTGTTGATGTCTTGCTGCGCCACTTGCGCGAGGATGGAGTTGCGAATCTCGTTAGTGTTATTGCTGCCCCAGGCATAGGTGTGATAGTTGGCGAACGACTGGTTGTGGTCGTAGTTGACCGAAACTTGCTGTGCGAATGCGGTGACCGCGAACAGCAACACTGCAGTAACGAGGATCAGAGATTTGCATTTCATCGATGTTTCTCCATTCATATTGGATAAGTTAAGCACGCGAGGGTCTTTACTCCGCCGGTTTCGAGCGGCTTCGGCACCGGCAGCCGTTGGAGGCATACACCTGCTTGCATGACCCAGCCTATGACCAGTAGCGCCCGCTCGCTGCTTAGTTGAAATCACGAAGAGCACTAACTTTAAGGCAAAATAACAAGCTCTGGCTTGCTTCCGCCGCCCATACCATAGGTTGCTCCCGAGAAGAACGCCCCGACATCGTACTTATAGCATCCGGGGGTCTCAGCCTTGACTGTGACCTGTTTGGCTCCGCCGCCAATAATGGGGTCGTCGGGGACAAATGGCGAGTCGGTGCCAAATGAGACCATGAAACCGGTATTCTTGTTGGACGTCATCCAGACGACGGTTGTACCTGCCTTGATGCAGAAGAACTGGTTTTTCTTCGCACCTGGGATACCGGGCTTCACATTCGACGAACCGCCGCCTTTGGTAATGTCGATGGTGCAAGGGGAGGAAGCTGAACCGCAGGTATTAGCCGCATTGCACAGCGCTTCGGGTTTGGGCTCTTCGCAGACGTACTTGCTCTTCGCGATTGCCTGTCCGGCCAAGAGAACCACCGTGATTACAACTAAAGCCGCGACTGAACGTTGTATTCGCATAAGGCACCTCAAGATTGAATTGACTGGCCTGACTTCCTTACACAGCCGATTGAAACCCATCCATCGTGATTTTCAGTTGCTTAGCGTCGGAATCCGCCGCCGCCGAAGCGTCCGCCACCACCAAAGCCGCCGCCACCCCAGTGGTCGCCGCCGCCGCCCCAACCGCCGGAGCCGTCCCGGCTGGCCCAGCCGCCGCCACCAGTATGGCTACCCCAGCCGGCGCTGCCGCCCCAGCCGGAGTGCTGGGCCTGATCATAGCGCTGGGTCGAGGCCTCGCCCTGAGCGCGATCCTGGGCTTGCTGGTCCACTTCTCCCCAGCCGCCGGAGCTCTTGAAGTTGTTCGCGTCGGTGCTGGCTTGTGGATGGCTCTGATCGAAACTCTGCTGTGTCGGTTTCTGCACATTGTTCCAGCTCCCATTGTTGTAGCTCTGCCACCCGGAGCCGGTGTTCTTGTAAACGTTCCCATTGTGATCGGCATACATGTCACCGCTTGCGGTCTTGCCGGCAGCGGTGTTCCCAAATGCCGTGCTGGTAGCCGCGGCTTCGCCGCCTTCAGTGGTGCGAGCAGTGGCCTCGGAGCCGTAGGCGCCGCTCGCGTGCTGGGTGTACGCGGTATTTCCGTTCTTGCTGTAGACCGACTGTCCCCATGACCCGTAGGCGTTTGACCCTTGCCGCGTTGCGCCATAAGCCCCAGTGTACGGGTTGTAGGCTTGCGCCGCAGTGCGAGAACCCCACGGAGTCTCAGCCGTCGCTCCGCGGGCGTAGGTTCCGGTGTAAGGGTTGTACGCAGCTCCCCAGTGCGCCTGCCCGCCATACGGGCCATAAGCCGAAGCTCCGTATCCATAGGCGCCGGTATAGGGGTTGTAAGCGTAATGGTAGCCGTAGGTTGAGGCATACGGATAGTAGTATGGATAACCGCCGTACCAGCCGACATAGGGCGGGTAATAGTAGCCGGTGCCGTCCGCAATGATGGCACCCAAGGCCATGCCCGTGATGAAGGTGCCCAGATACCCTGCTGTGTAGCTGGCCTGCACATCTCCGCTGGGAAGCGTTGTCTGGGTTACATACGTGACGTTGTAGACCGGCGAGGTCGGTGGGATGGTGTATATCTGCGGCGGGACGGAAGTGGCAGTCTGCCACGGCCCGTTGGGCGCTGTCGACATGAACCACACACCCTGGAAACAGAGATAATAGAGGCTGCCCACCTGAATCACCTTGTCGGGTGTGTTGGTGGCATAGTGCATCGTCGTGCCCGTAATGGGTGAAAACTCCGGCGCTCCGTTGTAACTGACCTTGACCGCTTTAGCAGCTTCCGTGGGATTGATGACCGCGGTCGTCGGGACCTGCGCCATCAGCACCGCATCCTCAGCCTCCGGAGTTCCGGGGACCGAAGCCAGCACGCCGCCCATCGGACTGGACGGCGGAATGCTACGAAAGTCAGCAGGCAGGCTGTTGGTGGCGAAGCTCCACGGACCCAACGGGCTGCTGGCCGAGAACCACCGCCCAGAGGTGAGGTAGTAATAGGTTCCGGTCGGGATGTACTTGAAGACCGGGCTCGCGGTGTTGCCGGCGTAAAGCAACTGCGTGCCGGTGATTGCGTCCCACTGCGGTTGACCGTTGAAGACGACAATCTCAGCCGGCGTGCTGCTGTAGAAGACCGCAGGACTGGTCGGGACCACCGGCGCCGGAATGTACGGCTTCAGATCGGGATAGTTCGGACTGCTGGCAACTGCGGAAAAACTGGCCGGTAGATTTGAAGTGGCAACCCAGTTCCCGCTTAGGCTCTTCGACGTCATCCACCCCTTGCTGTTGAACAGGTAGTACGTGGAAGTCGCCGAGTCCTGGAACAAAGGCCAGTTGGCGTTCACCACAGCCTTGATGTTTCCGCCGACCGGCGCCAACACGGGTTTGCCATTCACCAGCAGAACGATGGCCGGTTTGAAACTGATGAAGATGGTCGGGGGATCGTTCTTCAGCTCGGCGACATGCGCCGGCGCAGTCTTCTTGTTCAGGCTCGCCGTCAGCCGCTCAATGGAGATGTTCATCGTCGCCGACGGGTTCAGGGACGTTCTGACCAGCGAGTCCAGTTGAGCAGTGGTGCCGGCGTCCAGCCCCGGAAAGTAGATGCTGGTGATCATCGGGCTGTAGAGGAACACGGTGTGGGTGTCCATGTCCACGATCGACTGCACCTGAAACACTACGACACCGACGTGCTCCTTGCCTCCGGTAGGGGTCAGGGCGATGGCCGAGCGAGCGTCGACGACTGAGTAATTCTTCCAGTCGTCCACTTGCGGCTGGTACATGACGAGTGTGCCGCCCGGCTTAGTGACTGTACGCGGCCAACCTCTATCTTGGGCATCAAGAGCGCGGCTTACGCAGCCGACAGCCGCGAGGAACAACAAGGAGCGTGTGACAACATCACGAGCGATTGATAGGTAGTTCATGACCTGCGACCACTTAGGCTTGGGTAAGATTCTCTGTAACCCTACAACATTCATTTCGAATCGGGAACTACCAACTTTTGCAGCCCCCAAATCAAGAATTGCCAGCGTCCGGCACGTTGTGAGCGGTAATCTTGCCCTTGACCTTTGCTTTTTGGCCGTTGGCAATCTGTTTCATGTTACTCTCGGCCGCGAAGCTCAATGTCGCGAATATGGCAATGCAGATCGCGACCAAGAATGCCCGAACTTTCCAATCTCCTGACCTGTAACTCACGTATTCCTCCAGTGCGATGAATAGGGATATCGCTGCGCCTCGCAGAACCAGGAAGTCCGGGCGAATGCCCAACACAACATCATAAATACTTCGGGACACGTGCATACGTATACTCGAAGAATTACCTAAGCCGCCATAAAAAATTAGTGTAGTAACTGGAAATACGCCTGCCGTCTGGCACGTATGTGCCAGTTTGCTTCGGGACGAAGTTTGGGCTTGCATTGCGCAACTAAAGACGCGGTTCGAGTTGGGTGATGGATTTGGACTCCCCGGACGGGATGTGAACCCGTGTTACCGCCATGAGAGTCCTAAAACAGTAGTTGCGAGACTAGCATTAGTGTCCACGGAAGCCTATACCGCGCCATGGGATCCGGCCAAAAAATAATATGCGCCTGAATTCCACGAAAGGGTATATAGTCTCAGACCCCGGCTAAAACAGAAATTCCGGAAAGAGACGAGGAGCGGAGCACTATGCCACCAACACCAATAAATATCGATAATCAATATAGCGAACCGTTGGACATATTTTCATACGGTCTGCAGCCGGGAGCTTCCGTTTCCAATCCCTCCAGCTTGTATCCGACGTATACCAAAGTCGGGTCCGTTCCGAAGGCCACCAAGGAGTCGTTTACGCCGCCGACGGCGCCGGCATACCTAGAGTTTGCCCGACAGTCCGACGGGTTTCCGCTGGCTTCGGTGGTAACCAAAGGCGCTGCTCCGCAGGCTTCGGTGGTAACCAAAGGCGCTGCTCAGACAGTCACTATCACGCCTGCTAATCTAACCCAGGCTCAGGCGGCGCTGGCCTTCTACAAGGCCTTTAAAGCCAATCCTTACAGTCCGACCTCGCTCCAGGTCAATGACATCATCATCAACAATCAGAATCTCGTCAATCAGAAGACCTTGCTTAATCAGTGGTTTACGGCGAACAAGACCGGGTTCGATTACTCTGTCTTCTGCTCGGTATCGCATTGGGCCGAGAACGATGGACGCGCTTGGATCGGAACCTACTATTGTTACAGTCCGGAATCTCCAAAGCTTTCGGTCCCCCTGCTCCTGCCGAAAACACTGACTGGCAAGATTGTTTTCGCCGCCGACGGGAGCGTCAAATACACTCCCGTTGCCGGATCTCCGCTCGTACTGACTTATGCCTGGGGCGTCCTGACTTCCGCGGGGGCGACCGACGTTTCGGGAATGACCTTGTATTCCGTTTTGCAGGACATGGCCATTCACAATGGCGCGGCAGGCACCGTTGGACTGTTTTTTACTGGGAAATTGAACGGCAACGACATGATCGTTCAGCCGTATCAGGTTCCACAGCTGGCCTGGTGGATGGCCTGCTACGATCTCGCCTACGTGTCGGTCAACGCCCTCCATATACTGGACACCTTGCACACCGTCATCGAACTTGCGGAAAAATTTGCCGATAAAATCGAAGCGATCAAGTCTGGTGGGCAGGCGTTTATCAAAGCGCTCAAGAGCGACCTGAGCAAGGTGTCCGACTGGATCTCCGAAAAGTTTACCGCCGCGGAAGGCGATGCCGGCGATCTGGTCAATGTGGATGTCGACGTGGACGTGGATGTCGACGTGGACGTTGACGTAGATATTGACGTAGACACGGATGTAGATGTGGACGTCGATGTGGATGTGGACATCGATGTAGATATAGATGTCGACATTGACGTCGACATCGACTGCCTGGTGGTCGTGGACATCGATGTGGATATCGACGTGGATATAGATGTCGACGTAGATACAGACGTAGACACCGTGGTGGACACCGTTACGGACACGGTTACAGACACCGATACGGACGTCGACACCGACATCGATACGGACGTCAACGTTGACACTTCGGCGCTGCTCGATCTGGCCAAGGAGCTCGGCCAGAGCCTATGGGAAAACAAAAGTGAGATTCTCAAGGAGATCCTGAAAGAGGCAGCTGTAGAGGGAGGATTTGCTGCGGCGGATAAACTGCTCGAGTTGTGGTACGACAAGGCAAAAGAGGATTATTCGGATCAAGCGCCGCAGGAGGCGGCTCCACTGGGGCTGCTGTTGAACTATATGGAAAATTCGGCCGTCCCGGTCCAGCAAAGATGGAACACCTTTGCGATGTTTGTTCAGCAGGGCGCGACTGCCGCTCAGCAGAGTCTGTTGGTGGCTGGGATCATTGCGCTGAAGAGCGCGGCTGAGGACGCCGCCCTGAAGGCATGGTCGTGGCCCCCGGCCGATCAGTCGGCGGCGCTCAACGCTATGACCGCACACTCCGCTAAGGCGGACTGGTACAAGGCTTATCAGACTCTGGCCTCATACCAGTACAAAGGCAAGGCTCTTCCGCTTAAGGTGGGCGCGTCGGTCGCCTTGAAATTCATTGCCAAGATCATCTGAGGGCATAGCTTAAGACATGGATCGGAGCAGATACCCCGCATTTGAGGAGCATGAGGCAGCGTGGAGGGAGCTTGCGCGGGGAATCGCCTCCCTGCGAAGCCAGGTGCGTAAAAGCGCGGAGGGAGAGATCGCTCCGAATGGCCCCAAGGGTGAACTTATTATTATCGGTTCGGGAATCGAGACGGTTGGGATCACTCTCGGAGACCAGGAACTAATCGAGTCGGCCGACAAGGTTTTGTTTTGCATCGCCGATCCGGCAACCATTGTCTGGCTGAAGCAACTGCGTCCCGATGCGCTCGATCTCTACGTCCTGTACGGCGAGAACAAGCTCAGGTACACGACCTATATGCAGATGACCGAAGCCCAGCTCTATTGGGTCCGGCAGGGACTGAAGGTCGTGGTCGTCTTTTACGGGCATCCGGGAATTTTCGTTCTCTCGACCCACAGGGCGATCAAACTGGCGCGGCGCGAAGGCCACAAAGCGACCATGAAGGCCAGCGTTAGCGCCCTTGACACTTTGTGCGCCGACTTAGGCGTCGATCCTGCACACCCGGGTCTTCAGACACATGAAGCCACGGATGCTCTGATACGGCAGAGAATTCCGGATACCAGCCTGCACGTTGTCCTCTGGCAGGTAGGGCTGATCGGTGAACTGGGTTACCGGCGGCAGGGTTATCTGAACAACCATTTCTCGTATTTCATCAGTTGGCTTCAGCGAGTCTACGGAGAGGATTACGAAGTCACGCACTATATCGGTTCGAAATATCCCACGATCCCTCCGTTGATCGAGAAGTATCGCCTCAGCGAGCTTCACGACCCGGAGGCACAGTTGAAGATCACTGGGATCTCGACCTTCTATCTTCCGCCGCGCGACGTGAAGCCTTCCGACCTGGAGGTAGTAAGACATCTGGGGCTGATCCGCGAGGGTCAAAGACTGGTCACACCTTCAACTCCCCTGCGGGAGATAGGTTTATACGGCCCTAGGGAGATGAAAGCGTTCGACGCGTTTGATGCCTTCACAATTCCGTCCTCCTACCAGTGGCAGGAGGAAACGGGAGCCAGCAGATTTCTGATCGAACTCCGCTTCGATCCCGATTTGCAGGAACGCTATGAAAACGACCCCCTCGGCGCGGTTTCCGAGCCGCGCTTTGCATATCTGACGGAGAAAGAGCGGGCGATGCTCGCTTCGCGGGATTCGGGAGCGATCCAGATCGCTTGCAAGGGTGTTTATCAGCGTTCGGTGGAGACGGAGGAGTTCATTGCCGGGATACTTACCAGTAGAGAATCTGCCCGGTCGCTGCTCGGCGCCCTTAGAGGACGGCGAAACGGAGGCGCCTCCCGCGAATTTGAAGATTGGCTCGAAAAGCGAGGTCTTCGGATCGAGCGGCGAGCGATCCATCGATCCATCGACTACATCCATCGCAACGCGCTTTATCCCTGGACGGGCGTCTATCTGGAGCCGCAAAAGCAACTTCTGCTCACCATCATCGGGAGCCGTGAACACCGCGCGAACAGCATCATCTATGTGAACGGCGAGCGCATCAGGAAGTTCATCTGCGACGACGGGGTCATCAAGTGGAAAGCAGGCCCCGGCAATCCCTACAACGGTTTTTTGCGACCTGACTTGGATAGGCACGGCAACCGGCGAATCGTCGGTAAGATCTGGACGAGCGGGGAGCCGATCCCGGCGCGGAACAACTTTACGGCGGATGAGATCGACCCCGAGAGAAAATCCCTGTTCGGCGTCGTCGGGAGTCTTTGCCAGAGCGATGATTTCTCGCGAGTTTCAGGCGAGTACGCCGTAAGGACAGGTCGAAGATCGTCTGGCCAGGTCAACCGGTTCCGTATCGCCGCAAGCGGATTCACCATTAACGACAAGGCCGTCGAGGTTTCCCGGTTTGCAAACGGGACGCTTTCGTGGTCTGGCGGGAACGGCAACTGCTATTCGGGAGATGTCCGCTTTCTGGTCGATCCCATCTTGAACTCGGTCGAGTTGGTTGGAACCGCGGCCGTGGAAGGCGAAGAGAGCAGGCAGCCCTGCTGCGGGTCTTCCATGGTGGAAGAAGATGGGCCCTATTTCGGGCCAAAGATGCCGCAATGGGCAACGGCCCACCTCGCCGGAATCGTGCGCAAAAACAGCGCGCAGGGCGGCCTGCTCCTGTGGCACAAGTGGGAAAAGCAGAACTACACGAGCATGGTGGTAAATAAAGTGGTTGCAAAACTAAGTTAAGGGAGAATCGAGATGATTGCTTCGGACACAATGACGCATGGGGCGCTGGTGAATCAAGTCAGCGGAATCGTTTCCGCCACTTCGCCGACGGGAACAGGCGGGGGCGCGTTTAAGAACGGCGTCGTTACCAGTTATGGTCCGGACGGGCAGGAGCAGGCTTCGGTCGGCAAGGTGAATTTCGAAAATGTGCAATACGCTGCTGACGGTTCGATCACAGGCGGCCACATCCTGCAATCCACAGCGACGCCGGAAGGCAAGCCCATCAACTCTTCGACGATTCATTTGGCGCCGGGCGGCAAACCAAGTCTGGCGGAAACGCAGATCCACAACAAGAACGACGCAGGAGTTGCCAAGGTCCTCAGCACGGACTTCTCCGCGGTGAAATGGACGGACAGCGGCAAGGTCGGTTCAGGAGAAGTTCGCGTTGCCACCAAAGATCCTGTGACGGGAGCGCTGAGGTCGTCGGGAACGATGGTGTTTCAGAAGGAAAAGCTTGCCTCCGGCTCGGTTACGCAGTACTCGGCCACAGACCAGAAGGCCATTGATTCGCTCACTGAACTCGATTACACGGGTGTGACTTTTCAAGGTATGAAGGTCATGGGCGGACAGATGAAGGTAACGAGAAAGACGCCGACTCAGGCCGTTTCTTCCAACTCGCAGGTAGATTTTGCCGAAAATGGATTAGGGCGAGTCAAGCAAGTTCAAACCGCGAATCTGGATGCCGCTTCCGGCGCGGTGAAATCAAACGTAACCGCCGATTACAGCGCCGTCAGCTTTAACGCGCGGAACGAGATTTCTTCCGGGGCTTTGGCTGTGCATGTCACGGACCCGAACCAGAACCCTCAATCGCATTCCATCGTTTCGTTTGCCAACGCGGTTCCCGCTTCCGTACAGTCCTGGCGGTTTCAAGACGGGCGTCTTGCGGCGAAGATCGTGACCGACTACTCGAACGCCAAGTTTGACAATAACAACCACGTGATAAACAGTAGTGCCAAGGTGGATGTCTACGACGGTAACGAACGTCTCGTCTCCTCGACAAACGTGGCTTACGATCAAAACGGCGCAGTGGTCAACAAGCAGACGCAGACAGTTCCGGTCGCGGCGGCCGCTGGCCCGGCGAAAACGTACGCCGACCTGGTTCCTGTGTGGAATAGCCTCGTGGCTAAGACAAGCCAGTCGTCAGCCGGCGCCAAGCCAGCGAGTGCGCCGGCGCAGGCGGACGCTCAGAAGCCCGCAGCGCCTCCTGTTACCAAGAACACCTTTCGCAGCGACGGAACGCTCGAAACCAGTGTCGCTACCACTTCGCAGAACGGCGTGCCCGTTTCCGCCGAGGTAACCCACTACGACACGGACGGCAAAACGGTTGTGGGCACTCACCACTTCGATTTCACCAAAGTCGTAATGGTTAAAGGCCAGGCGAAACCTTCGGGTTCAATTGCCGTGCGAGAATTTACCGCTGGCAAGACCCTGCATTCGGAAAGCGTCTTCAACTACGGGTAGGGCGCATGCTCAAGTATGCTCAGGTGGTTTCCTTTGCGACGGACAAATATCCGTTTGACAAGGTTCTGGCGGCTTACGTTTTCAAGGTACCCGAACTCGACCGCCTGCATGTTTACCTGGCGAAAAAGACTGGAAGGAGCCAGGCGTCATACGAGGATAACCTGAAGCTTCGCCGCTTGATGCAGAACCTGCCCGACGATTCGCTCTTTTACCGGGTCTACCATAAGTGGGTGAAGGAAGTCATTGCCCCTAAGTTTGGCTATCGAATCAGTTACTCGGCACACCCGAAGATGCGCGTTCATCTGGCCGGAACGGGCTGCGTCAGCGAGTTTCACCGCGATGCGGACGTAACCGGCCGGCCGGATCAAATCAATTGCTACCTGCCCTTCACCGATGTGTCCGATACGAATACGGTGTGGTGCGAGAGCTCCTACGGTTTGAAGGACTATCGCCCGCTCAATCTGAAATATGGCGAAGCTCTGATCTGGGATGGCGGATTTCTCGAACATGGAACTTTCCCGAATGAAACCAGTCGTACGCGGGTCAGTTGTGATTTCCGCTTCAGCGTCGAGAACCAGGAGCGGGTACGTGAGCCCTGGACGGAAATTCTCGCCGGCAGGATGTCCTTAGGAAATGGCGGGAATGGGGATTTCAGCCAACGTGCCGGATGATCCAAAACACACTGAAGTCTACAGGCTCAGTCCCTATGCGATCGTTGGTAGTGGAGCGGACAACCTGTATTTCGTTCAGGATGTTGACACCGGAAACGACATCGCGCATCGCTTTAACGATTTGGATCAGGCTCGCCAATACGTTCAGGCGCTGGCCGGGGTTGCGAACCACGAAGTCGAGATAACGGATGTTGCTTATGCAGTGTCTCCAAACAATTGCGCCCAACCGGCGCTGATGGACAGCCCGGCAAAGATAAAAGGGGCCAAAACGATCTGGATCCAGTGCGTAATTTGGAACCGCACGGACCGCTCATTTGCAGTGCGGATCAAAGCTGAGCTGGTTGGAAATGCCGACCGCTTTTGTCGGCGGGAACAGGACGTCGTTATCTCACTTCGGCCGGGCGAGAACTCGTGCACCCGAGTGTTGACGGTGCTGCCGATGGCTTCCGATAGCGCTAGTCTCAGCGTTCAGGCGTGGTATGCCTGCGACCACGTCGACGGCTCACAAACTGAATTCCTGATGCACGAATGGAAATCCAAGGTCATACAAGTAAAGGGTCTGCTTGAGATTTGGCGAGACTTGCTCCCGCTTTATTTGGATCAGGCCAAGACCTGGGATGAAACCAGGTTGACGACTGAGATCTCGAAACGTTCTCATCAGTTGAGGTGCGTTAAGAGGTTGAAACATGTAAATGCCACAATTTACGCACGGGAAAAGCGTTTCCTGGAGGACCTCATTGATGATTTGGAAGGTCTGAAGGCAAAAAGGCTATCGAGGCCTCTGACGGAGTAACAACCCATGGGAAAAGAATATGACGGAGAATGGGCACCCGACTACCGATCAGATTAGGATGCATATCAAGGAGCTGGTCGCGTCGGTGACCGAGCGCGCAGCGGAGGAGATACAAGATGGCGCGCGCCTCAAAGAAGACCTGGGCGTCGACTCGCTGCTGGCCCTGGAATTGATGCTCGCTATCGACAAGAAATTCAGGATCGACATCCCCGACGAAGAATTCGAGAAATTGTTGACCGTGGATGATGCGGTGCCGGTCGTGCAGCGGCATCTGGAATCAGCCATGACGCAAGGGGCATGACGGCGCTTCCATGAGGCGCGTCGCAGTTACGGGAATCGGTGTGGTCACGCCCATCGGTTCGGGCCGGGAAACATTTTGGGCGGGTTTGCTGGCAGGCGTTTCCGGCATACGCCAGGTCACTTCCTTCGATACCTCGGCGTTCCGGGTGCACATCGGAGCCGAAGTTCTGGGATTCGATCCTCAGACGTACTTGCGGCGTCTCAGTCCGGCAACCACGGGCCGCGCCTCGCAGCTCGCTGTGGCTGCCGCCCGCATGGCGCTGTCCGATGCCGGACTCGATCCGGAACAGCTCGACCGCAACCGCACCGGCGTATCCATGGGAACGACGTCGGGCGAACCGCTTTATATCGAGGAGTACAACAACATCCGCAGGGCAGACGGAGCGGACGCGGTTCCCGGCGATATTATGCCCCGTTATCCATGCCACGTGATTCCCACCCACATCGCGATCGAGCTGGGCATCCATGGGCCGTGCCTTACGATTCCGACCGCCTGCGCGGCGGGTAACTACGCTATTGGATATGGGTTCGACATGGTCCGAACGGGACGCGCGGACATGATGCTCAGCGGCGGCGCGGATGCGTTTTCGCGAATCACCTACATGGGGTTTGCAAGGCTGGGCGCGATCGCTCCGGAGCGTTGCCAGCCGTTCGACAAGGATCGCAAGGGCATGGTGCCGGGCGAAGGCGCTGCAGTTTTAGTGCTGGAGCCGCTCGACAAAGCGAAGGAGCGCAGCGCGACGATTTACGCGGAAGTGCTCGGTTATGGCGTGAGCTGCGATTCGCACCATATGACGGCCGCGCATCCGACCGGCGACGGCGCGATCCGCGCCATGACCGCGGCGATGAAGGAGAGCATCATCTCGCGGGATGACGTGAATTACATAAGCGCCCACGGCACGGGAACGCCAACCAACGACCGCGTGGAGTCGCTCGCGGTATCGACACTGTTCGGCAGCGGCGCGCCTGGAGTTCCCATGAGCTCAATCAAGTCGATGCTGGGGCACACGATGGGAGCAGCGAGCGCGATGGAAGCCGCGGCCTGCTCGCTTGCGCTGAGCACCGGGTGGATTCCGCCGACCATCAATCTTGAAAATCCCGATCCGGAGTTCGCTCTCGACTACGTGCCGAACAAAGCCCGCAGGATATATCCGCGGGTTGTTCTGAACAACGCTTACGCTTTCGGCGGTAACAACTCTTCGCTCTGCCTGGCGCGGCATGAGGGCTAACGGCATCAACGGACGGGTCGCGGTTACGGCGGCAGGTGTGATATCGGCCCTGGGCGCGGGTTTGGAGGACTTCGCCCGTAATCTGGAGTCCGGCAGGATCGCGGCGGCGCCGAGCGAGCGCTTTGCCGGTGTCACGGTTGCGGAGATCTCGGACTTCAATCCTCAACTCTGGCTTGGCTCAAAGGGCATCCGGGTCCTCGATCGCAGCGCGCGGCTGCTGGCGGTCGCGGCGAAAATGGCGCTCGACGACGCAGGCCTTTCGCAGGAAGATTCGGAGAGCGGCGATGCGAATCTCGGGCTTGTTTGCGGCACGGTCTTCGGCAGTCTCCATAGCATCGCATCATTCGACTGGAGCGGGCTTGAGGAAGGGCCGAATTGGGTAAACCCCACGGAGTTCGCCAACACCGTCATAAATGCGCCGGCGGGGCAGGCGGCTATCAAGTACAAACTGCGGGGCGTGAATTCGACCGTCTGCGCGGGCCTGGCTTCCGGTTTGTTTGCGATCGATTACGCGGCGGAGTTTCTGCGATTCGGACGCGCGAAGGCGGTGCTGGCGGGCGGCGTGGAAGAACTCTGCGACGAATCGCTACGCGGCTTTTCAAAGACCGGTGCGATATCAGCTTCCGGAATCGCCAGGCCTTTCGCGCCGAATCGCGATGGCGTCGTGCCCGGTGAAGGTTCGGCTCTGTTGATGCTGGAAGCCGAGGAAGCCGCCGCGGAGCGGGGCCGTATCCTGTGGCTGGAGGTGCTCGGTTTCGGTTGCTTCCAGGACGCGCATTCCATAAACGGCTTCGATTTGCGCGGTGAAGGCGCGGCCGAGGCGTTGCGCCAGGCGCTGGAGAATTCGGGCATCGCGCCCGAACAGGTTGCCTGCATCGTCAGCTCGGCCAGCGGCAGCCGCGTGGGTGACGAGATGGAGGCCCGCGCTCTCGATCGGGTGTTCGGCGCACACCTCGCGAAGATCCCGGTCTGCGCGCCAAAGGCGGCTTTCGGCGAGGCCATGGGAGCTTCTGGAGCTCTCTGTGCCGTGGTGGCCGGATTGTCTTTGCTGCGCCAGACGATCCCGCCAACCGCTGGGTTCGCCGGCGATTCCCCAGGCCTGCGCCTGTCTTCAGCCAGCCTTCCCATATCCGGTGAATACGCGCTGGTCAATGCGTTCGGCTGCGAGGGAAACAATGCGTCCCTGGTGCTCCGGTTGTGGAAGACTTGAATTCAAGGGAAAAGTTTCAATGTCGGATCTGCTGCCCCGGCTGAAAGACTGACGTGGATCTCGTGTTTTCATCATCGTGCTGCAGCGCGTTCTGCCTCAGCGGCACGTGTTCCGGATCATCGAAGGCTGCGGCTGCCAGTTACTTGAAGTGCAGGCCCGACAACCTGATTGGGGCGCTGGAAGGTACCTCGAATACGTTTCTTGTTCGGAAGCGGGAGCGAGGCCCCGCTGACGACTGCACGGCCCCCTGATCGCGTTTCTGTGCAAGATTAGGTTTGCAAGCGTCCGAAGCGCACCGCTGCTGCCAACTCCGCCAGCAGCTCCTGCGTCTCCTCCCACCCGATGCACGCGTCGGTAATGCTCTGCCCGTAGGTTAGCGCCGCGCTGTTCGTCAATTTCTGCGCGCCCTCGACGAGATTGCTCTCCAGCATCACGCCCATGATGTTGCGATTGCCGTGGCGTATTTGCCTGGCCACGTCGCGGCAAACCGCTCCCTGGCGCGTGTAATCCTTGTTGCTGTTGGCGTGGCTGCAGTCGATCATCACCCGCGGATTGACCCCCGCTTCCTGCAACTGTGCCGTGACCTGCGCCACCGATACGGCGTCATAGTTCACGGACTTTCTGCCACCCCGCAGGATCACGTGGCAATCGGGATTGCCGGTGGTAACGAAGATGGCCGACTGCCCGCTCTTGGTGTGTCCCAGGAAAGTATGCGGATGCGCGGCCGAGAGCACCGCTTCGATCGCGATCTGCACGTCGCCGGAAGTCGCGTTCTTGAATCCCACCGGACACGACAGACCCGATACGAGTTGGCGATGCACCTGGCTCTCTGTGGTGCGCGCGCCGATGGCTCCCCAACTCACCAGCCCCGCCAGGTATTGCGGCGTAATCATGTCGAGGAACTCCGTCCCCGCAGGCACGCCCATCTCCGCCAAGTCGAGCAAAAGATGCCGCGCCAGGCGCAGGCCGTCGTTAATCTTGTACGACTGATCGAGATACGGATCATTGATGAGGCCCTTCCAGCCGACCGTGGTGCGCGGCTTCTCGAAGTACACGCGCATGGCAATCAACAGCTCGCACGAGAACTCGGGGATAACTCGCTTCAGCCGCTCGGCATACTCGCGGGCCGCCTTCGTGTCGTGGATGGAGCACGGTCCGACAACGACCAACAGCCGCGGGTCGCGTCCAGCCAAAATGTCGCATACCTCGGCCCGCGTTCGGTGGACCGTCTCTGCTGCCGCATCGGTGACGGGCAGCTCCTCTTCTAGAAAGACTGGTGGCAGGACGACCTTGGTCCACTTGATGCGCAGATCGTCAGTGCGGTGAAATGTCATCGAAACTAGAATAAGGCAAAGAGAGGTCCTCCACGGGCGTGGTCTGAATGCCGACTAAGAATCTCGACTGTCTAGAAAGTCGTCGTAAGGCGTAGCGAGAAGCTGCGGGCAGGACCGATGGCATTGCCCGAGAACAATCCGCCAAAGTCGATCAGGTTCAATTCATTGTTGAGGTTATGGCCGTCGGCTTGAAGTGTGACGTTCATGCGTTCGGATTTGTACAGGTCGGCGCCCGCCGAGGCGCTGAGAATTAGAGACGGAAGGATGCGCCCGCGAGGAAAGTTTACCCGGCTGAGTACCTGAGGGCCGTACTCTTCCAGAGCGGTTTCGTAGTCGCCGACAAATTCGAAGGGTAACCCGCTGCCGTACTGAACGCCACCGCCGAACCAGAACCGCGGCTTCACCTGATAGATCCAGCGCGTGAACAAAGTGTTGCGCTGGTCCTGCGAGTCGGGGAAATGTCCGCCCAACTCCGATTGGACTTCCTCCACATCCTGCCCCAGAAAAAGGCCGCCTGTCACAGGAAACCACACAGCTCCCACCATGTAGGAGTAACTGAGGAAGCCGGAGAGCCGGTGCCAGTTGGGCACCTCGATCTTGGCCTCCGCTCCATAGATGGTCGACTTCCGAAACGCTATGGGGAAGCTGATCGTGGTGTTCTGAATCTGGTCGTCGTCGGCGTAGTTATTGACGTTGCGCAAATAGTAGTTGATGTCCAGCCGCAGGTTGTTTCGAAATGCCTTCGATACACCCGCCTCGTAATAATTTCCCTCAGAGGGCTGAACTGGAATTACCAGGAAGTCAGGGTTGATGAACTGGGCCTCGAACGAGCTGGCCAGCAGGATGTTCTCGAAGGAAGGCGTTTGAAAAACGCGATCATACGAAAAGTGTGCGATCAGCCCGATCTTTGGGAAATAACGCGAGATGGCGAGACGCGGCTGAACCGCGTTACGATTGACCACAAGCTGATAGTGGTCCCAGCGCAGGCCGAGGTTCATCGTCCAGTTGCCCAGCCGGACCAGGTCCTGCACGAACGCCGACTGCTCCAGGTCCGCCCGGTGGCCCTGGCTGGGATACGCTCCGGGAAAGCTGAAGGTCAGCGCCGTGTTGTCGGCGAACTGCGAAGGGTCGGTAATAAGGTAGTTGAAGTTTTCGTTCAGGAACGTGTTGTCCGATTCAAAGCCTATCTTCCACTCATGCCGTCCGCGATCGACCGTGAGCATGCCTTTGAAATACGCTTCGTTGAACCAGTTGTGCTGAAACAGAATGATCGGCGTGGAAAGCGCGTTCGAGTAAAAATCATTCCCGTTGTTGCGGATCATGGCGCGGAAATCACCGACCACCTTGGGCGAGAAAATATGCTGGTAGTTGCCCACCAGCATCGCCTCGAAATTGTTGCCGTCCTGCCGCTGGCATGGTGGTCCCACAGTCTCACCGGACGGATAACACCAGGTCTGCTGCACGATCTCATTGGGCAGTTGGTAGCGCGAAAGCTCGTACCGCCCGATGAAGTTCAGCCGGTCGTTGGGCGTAAGGTCGCGCTGGTAATTCACGGAGAAGTCGCCGAGCGTGCCGCCATTGGTGTAGTTCTCGGGCACAACCGGATTGAGATAGTGATCGGTCTGGGCTCCCGAGGCGCTAAAACCGAGAGCATTTTTTCCCCAGGTAAACTGCCCCTGCGCAAACATGCCGGCACTGGTATAGCTTCCGCCCGACAACACGACTTGGCCATGAAATCCCGGCTGCGGATCACGTAGCGTATTGACCTCTACAACGCCGCCCATCTTCCGGCCGTACTCTGCCGGAAATCCCGCCGTGAAGATCGTCATGGAATCGACATCGTTGGCTCCAATTTCCGGCCCGAAGCTGGGAGAGCGATTGTCGGTCAGGGGAACGCCGTCGACCACAAACTGCGTCTGGTACTCCGAGCCGCGCGGGTGGAGCACGGCATTGCCCTCATAAAGCCAGCCCGGCTGCGTATTCACCAGGTCCTGAATCGACCGGCCAGGTAAAGGGGTCGAGCGCTTTTGAATGGCCTCCGTCCCGATCTGATTCACCGCCCCAGCCCGATCCGGGTCCAGCAGCGTTTCCTGCTCCGTCACCGTCAGGGATTCATTCGCGGCAGCGACCTGGAGTTGGATCGCCACTTCGATGGGAAGAGAGGAATGAATGTCGAGGGTTTGGGACACCGGCGCAAAGCCTGTTCCCTGAACGGCAATCTCGTAGATGCCGTAGGAGAGGCGCTGCACATTCAGCTTACCGTCCTCGCTCGTCGTCAAGTTCTTGTTGTATTGATTCGCCTCGCTGACGAGCTGGACAGACGCCTTCACGCCCAGCCCGCTCAGGTCGGTCACGGTGAGGCGTAACTCTCCTCGGTTACTCTGCGCAAGGGCAACCGTACACGCAATTAGAAGAAAGCTGAAAAGAGACGCCCAGCGCAGCGGTTTGCCCATGATTAGCTTTCCTGAAGCAGAACCCTCGCTGCCCCTGCGTATTCGCCCCCCGATCGCGGCTCATTACAATATTCCGGAGAAACCGATTTTGTTCAGCGTATATTTCAGCGAGTGTGTTCGTTGTCTCGAATTCTACGAAAAAACCCTGAACAAAGTGTCGTGGAACGGAATGTACAAGACAGAATCGTAACCTGGCCCGATGACTTCCTCCATCGACATGCCGGCCGCTAGCCCCTTGCGCGGCCGAGGTTGGGCACGACCCTGCGACAACGTCCGTTCTGGAGAACGAGGTTATCGCCCTGTCTGACGAGCTTCGCAGTCGGGGCCTGTCGACGGCCGACACACCACGTGATCTGGCTGCGGTGGATTGCGGCCCATCAGAAATACTTTCACACTCAAAGTCTGGCAGCTCCCTCCTAGCTCGAATTTTGTTGAAAAGAAGGGGAGAGAGGCGCGGCAGCGCGCGCCTCCATGAGAGTCTTTTAGGGGATTATTGAGAGTGTTTAGGGATTATTCGGGTTCGATGCTGGCGATATAGATCGTCTTGGTGGACGGGTCCACAGCCCCCGTAATCTTCACGTCCTTGCCCTCGAAGGCCTTCACCTTGTTCTGGTCCTCAATCTGGTAAACCGACTCCCCCATGCTGTCCTGGAATACCAGCCTGTCACCGGACTTGACGATCTTGCCGCTGAAAGCCTTGGAATCCGGAACCTGGCTCTTACTGTCGGCCTGCGCCTGATCCATCGGATCTGTTTGCTGCTGTTCTTGAGCTGCCGTTGCCGGGGAGTTTGGCTGACGTTCCTGCTGAGCAGCCAGGACGGCGCCCACGCCGCTCACCACAAACAGCAGCAAGCTCAGCTTCGACATCAGCCGAAATAGCGTTGTGCTCTTCACGATTTACCTCCGAATCTCTTGGATATCCGCCAGAGGCTTCGGCCAAACAAATGGCCGAAGCCCCCAACCCGGATGGACCCTCCTAGGTGAGCCTCCATCCGAAACTGCGTTGCTCACTGCCACAACGGTAAAGTCCCGGCCAGTCAAGTGCCTATCAGGTGAAAGCCGTATCTAAAGGAGGAAATGCCCTTACCTGGGTGACCTGAAAGGGTCGCTCTCTTGAAGTTGCGGGATACCTCAATCAGCTCTTTACCGTCTTACCGATGCCGCTGAGTCTGCACGACCCGCCGTTTCTTTCTTCACCTCACTCAAGGCTCGCACCGGATTGTATGATTCTGCCGATGAAGCGCCTGATGTTGTCCCTGCTCCTTTCGGCCGGTTTTCTGCTCCCAGCGAACGCTCAGCAGCCTGCGCCGGCTCAAGAATCCAGCTCCGCCGCTGCACGCCGGATATCCGAAGTCGTCGTGCTGGGCTCCGGCAACCCGAACGCCGATCCGGACCGCTCCGGGCCCGCGGTAGCCGTCATCGTCAATGGACACAGCTATCTCGTGGATTGCGGCGCCGGAATCGTGCGCCGTGCCGCCGCCGCTACGCGCGAAGGTGTACCCGGTCTGGCGATGAAAGACTTGAACACCCTTTTCATCACCCACCTGCACTCTGACCACACGCTCGGCTATCCCGACCTGATCTTCACGCCCTGGGTCCTTGGCCGCAGGGAGCACCTCACGGTCTACGGTCCGCGCGGCACGGCCGATATGACGAAGAACATCCTCGCGGCGTGGAAAAAGGATATCGAGGTCCGTACGCAGGGATTGGAGCACGCGAACGCCGGCGGCTACCTGGTCGACGTGCATGAAATCGAGCCCGGCGTGGTCTACAAAGACGAAAACGTAACCGTGACTGCATTTCTGGTGAAACACGGTTCCTGGGACGAGGCCCTCGGCTATCGCTTTCAGACTCCGGACCGAGTCATCGTCATCTCGGGCGACACCTCGCCGGCGGATTCGGTCGTGAAGGCCTGCAACGGCTGTGATGTCCTCGTGCACGAGGTTTACGCCTCCGGGCCGAACAGTGAGATGGATTCGCCGCAATGGCAGGCCTACTTTAAGGCGTTTCACACGTCGACGATGGAACTGGCCGCGATCGCTACCCAGGCCAAACCGAAGCTGCTGGTGCTGTATCACCAGATGTTTCACGGCGTCTCGGAAGGCGAAATGTTGCAGCAGATACGCAATCACTATCCCGGAGCGGTGGTCTCGGCACATGACCTGGACGTGTACTGAGAAACCCATGGCTACGAAGATCGCGGGATGACCAAACCCGCTCCGAGTCCCGCAGGAACGTAACAGCCTGTAGCCCGGCACGGGAGTGCCGGGAAAGGTGCGTTCAGGGAAATTAGGAGTCCCGTGGGGACGACATATGTTTACTGTTCGATAGTATTTCTCCCAAACCAGCAGGTGCCTAGGTTTTGGT